>CP119318.1:572500-4946730 GCA_029203105.1 Candidatus Kaistia colombiensis | reverse complement strand
GGGGGGCCCAAACCGACCGGCGACCCCGAAGGCCTCAGGCGGCGTCGACCGTCAGCGGCAGCATCCGTTCGCGCGAGGCTGCGAGGAGGCGGGTCGGGACTCAAGCTGCGCGCGAGCGCATATCCAATCGGTCTGTGTTGCCGAGTTGGCACGAGTTCGGAGCGAAGCGTCCCGTCGCGTCATGGGCGCGTTGACAGATATGTGTACGGAGTACACTACTTTCGCCCTGCTGACCTGGGGTGCACGCGCGCATTGCGTGTCCCCTCTGTCTTTGTTTTTGCCATGCGCCAGCCGTGCCCGGCATTCTGGCGCTCATCGGATTGCCAATCATGAAGCGGTTTATCCTTGCAACGATCCTGCTTGTCGTCGTCGTGGCGATCTGCGGCGGCTTGATCTGGTTCAATTTTTTCCGCGACAAGATGATTGAGCAGTTCTTCGCCGGCATGAAGGCGCCGGTCGTCACGATATCGGCAATCGCGGTCGAGCCGGCGCAATGGACGCCAGGGATCGACGCGGTCGGAACCGTGGCGGCCGCCGAGGGCGTCGACGTTGCGGTGCAGGCCGGCGGCATCGTCGAGAAGATCCTGTTCAAGGCCAACGACAAGGTCGAGCAGGGGCAGCTGCTCGTCCAGATCGACGACGCCGTCGAGCGGGCCGGTCTGGTCAGCGCCAATACGGCCGTTGCCGTCAGCCAGGATGCGCTCAGCCGTGCCCAGGCGCTGCTGCAGCGCAATGTCAGCACGGTCGCGTCGCTGCAGGAGGCGCAGAACAATCTCGACAAGGCCAAGGGCGCGCTGACTCAGCTTGAGGCGACACTCGACCAGAAAGCGATCCGGGCGCCGTTCACGGGGACGATCGGCATTCCGAAGATCGATGTCGGCCAGTACGTTCAGCCGTCGACCGTCGTCGCGACGCTGCAGAATCTCGACCAGATCAAGGTCAATTTTACCGTGCCGGAGCAAGAGCTCGCCTCGCTGAAGATCGGCCAGCCCGTGCGCTTCGGCCTCAAGGAGGACAAGCTGAACTTCTCGGGCAAGATCACCGGCATCGATCCGAAGATCGACGCGGCATCGCGACTGGTTGCGGTGCAGGCGCTGCTCGACAATCCGGATCAGACGCTGCGTCCGGGCCAGTTCATTCGAGTCCGGGTCGATCTTCCGGTCGAGCAGGATGTGATCGCGCTGCCGCAAACCGCCGTGACGATCAGCCTCTACGGCGCCTATGTCTATGCGGTGCAGGATGCCCCCGCCGCCGCCGGGACGGCTGCGCCGGCGAAGGGGGATAGCGCCAAGCCCGCGGATGGCGCGGCGCCGGACCTCGTCGCCAAGCAGATCTTCGTCAAGGTCGGTCGTCGCTCCGGTGACCGCATCGAGATCGTCGAGGGAGTCGAGCCGGGCATGCGGATCGTGACGTCGGGGCAGAATAAGCTCTCGAGCGGAAGTCCGGTCGCCATCGACAATTCGGTCCAGCCGATTCCGGGCGCGACCGGCAATGCAGGGGCTTCCAAGTCATGAGTTTCTCGGAACTCTTCATCCGTCGGCCGGTGCTCGCAACGGTCGTCAGTCTGTTGATGTTGTTGCTGGGCGCGCAGGGCATCCTCTCGATGTCGATCCGCCAGTATCCCAAGGTGGACGAGACGGTCGTCACGGTGACCACCGTCTATCCGGGCGCCAGCGCCGACGTCATCCAGGGCTTCATCACCTCGACGATCGCAAAGTCGGTCTCCTCCGCGGAGGGCGTTGACTACGTCACGTCGAAGAGCTCGCTCGGCGTCTCGACGGTCTCCGTGTACATGCGGCTGAACACCAATCCGGACAAGGCGCTGACGGAAGTCATCGCCAAGGTCCAGCAGGTGCGCGGCAAGCTGCCGGACGAGGCCGAGGATCCGGTGATCCAGAAGGGCACCGGCTTCCAGTTCGCGCTGATGTACCTGGCGGCCCGCAGCGACACGATGAACGCGCAGCAGCTGACGGATTATCTGATCCGCGTGATCCAGCCGCGCTTCGCCACCGTCGATGGCGTCGCCAACGCGGAGATCCTCGGTGCGCAGGAATTCGCGATGCGCGTCTGGATCGATCCGGTCGCGCTCGCCTCGCGCAACGTGACGGCGACCGAGGTCCTCGCCGCCATCAAGGGCTCCAACTTCCTGTCGGCGCCGGGCAAGACCAAGAACGAGTTCTACGCCTATTCGATCGAGGCGAAGACGACGCTGCAGGATCCGGAAACCTTCGGGGCGCTGCCGCTTCGTTCGAACGGGGCCGACATCGTGCGCCTGCGCGACGTCGCGACCATCGAGCTGGCGGCCGCTTCGACGGACACTGAGGTTCGGTTCAACGGGCAGCCGGGTGTTTTCCTCGGCATCTACCAGACCCCGTCCGCCAACCCGCTCGACGTCGCCACCGGCGTGCGCAACGAGCTGCCGAAGATCGCCGCCTCGCTGCCCGAGGGCATGCACATCGAGCTGGTCTACGATTCGACCGAAGCGATCAGCGCCTCGATCGACGAAGTGCTGCACACGATCCTCGAGGCGTCGGCGATCGTCGTCGTGGTGATCTTCCTGTTCCTCGGCTCGTTCCGGTCGGTGATCATTCCGATCGTGACCATTCCGCTATCGCTGATCGGCGTCTGTTTCATCCTGTGGGCGCTCGGCTATTCGCTGAACACGCTCACCCTGCTGGCCATGGTGCTGGCGATTGGTCTCGTCGTCGACGACGCGATCGTGGTGGTGGAGAACATCCATCGCCATATCGAGGCGGGGCTGAAGCCGATGAAGGCGGCGATCGTCGGCATGCAGGAGATCACCGGCGCCGTCATCACGATGACGATCACGCTGGCGGCCGTGTATGCGCCGATGGCCTTTACCCAGGGCGTCACCGGCGCGCTGTTCCGCGAGTTTTCGCTGACGCTCGCGGGCGCGGTGATCTTGTCGGGCTTCGTGGCATTGACGGTATCGCCGATGATGTCCGCCCGCATCCTCAAGCCGGGTGGCGGCCGCATCCAGCACTTCATCGATCGCGTCTTCGACCGCTTCAGCAACTGGTATGCGCGTCGGCTGAGCGGATCCTTGAAGGTACGGCCGATCACGCTCGTCATGGTCGCGGCGCTGCTTGGGACGATGGTGTTCCTCTTCCTCCATACGCCGTCGGAGCTGGCGCCGGAGGAGGACGAGGGCGCGATGTTTACGCTGATCACGGCGCCGCAATATGCGACGATCGACTACACGCAGCTCTATGTCGACGAGATCGCGCAGAAGACGGCCGATATCCCGGAACGTCAGGCGCTGTTCTCGATCGCCGGCTCTGGCTCCGCCAATTCGGCCTTTTCCGGCCTCGTGCTCAAGCCCTGGGCCGAGCGTACGCGCTCGCAGGCCCAGGTGCAGCAGGAGGTCCAGAGCCGCCTCAATACCGTGTCGGGCGTGCAGGCCTTTGTGTTTGCCGTGCCGTCGCTGCCGGGTACCGGCGGCGGCCTGCCGATCCAGTTCGTCGTGCAGTCGACCGAGCCGGCCGACCGCGTCTATGCTGTAGCCGAGGAGATCAAGAACCGCGCCATGGCGTCGGGCAAGTTCATCGTCGTGCAGAATTCGCTCTCCTTCGATACGCCGAAGGTGAACGTGGTGATCGACCGCAATCGCGCCGCCGCGCTTGGCGTCGCGGTGTCCGATATCGGCAATACGCTCACCCTGCTCGTCGGCGAGAACGGCATCTCGAAGTTCGACCGCGAGGCGCGGGCCTACGACATCATCACGCAGGTGCCGCAGAAGTACCGGCTCAACCCGGAAAGCCTGGCGACCTTCTTCGTGCGGTCGCAGGCCGGCGACATGGTGCCGCTGTCCTCGGTCGTCACGATCAACACGGAAGGGTCTGCGCCGGCGATCGAGCAGTTCAACCAGCTCAATTCGGCGACGCTGGCCGCGCTGCCGAGGCCGACGGTGACGTCGGGCGAAGGTCTCTCGACCCTGCAGCAGATCGCGAGCGAGGTTCTTCCGGCTGGCTACTTCATCGAATATGCCGGCCAGTCGCGCACCGAGCTTGAGACGGGCAATTCGCTCTTGATCGTGTTCGCACTGGCGATCGTCGTCATCTACCTGGTGCTGGCGGCGCAGTTCGAGAGCTTCCGCGATCCGCTCATCATCATGATGTCGGTGCCGCTCTCGATCTTCGGCGCGCTGATCCCGCTCAATCTGGGACTGGCGACGCTGAACATCTACTCGCAGGTGGGCTTGATCACGCTCGTGGGCTTGATCACCAAGCACGGCATCCTGATGGTGGAGTTCGCCAATCAGCTGCGCGAGGAGCGCGGACTGAGCCGGAATGAAGCGATCGTCGAGGCGGCCCGCGTCCGCCTTCGTCCGATCCTGATGACGACGGCGGCGATGGTGTTCGGCGTGGTGCCGCTGTTGTTCGCCGTCGGCGCCGGCGCGAAGGCGCGCTACTCGATGGGCCTCGTCATCGCGACGGGCATGTCGATCGGCACGATCTTCACCCTGTTCGTGGTGCCGATGTTCTATACCTACCTGTCGAGCGCGCATGCGAAGCGCGAGGACGAGGAAGACGCGCCGGCCGTGCCGGCGGCGGCGGAGCCGAAGCCGGCGCACTGAGCCGGTCCGGCTGGAAACGATCAGGAAGGCGGCGCCCGCGCGGGCGCCGCCTTCTTCTTTTTGTCGTGTCGACCGCGCATCATCGGCCGATGATGGAGCGAACCGATTCCGCCGGCTCGGTCGAGGCGCAGCGTCTGGGGCCCTCGGTCGGCCGGATCTTCCTGGTCTTTCTGCGCCTCGGCTGTACGTCCTTTGGCGGCCCGGTCGCGCATATCGGCTATTTTCGCGATGCCTTCGTGCGCCGGCTGCGCTGGCTGGACGAGGCGTCCTTCGCCGATCTCGTCGCGCTCTGCCAGTTCCTGCCCGGGCCGGCCTCCAGCCAGGTCGGCATGGGCATCGGCCTCGAACTGGCCGGCCTGCGCGGCGCCATCGCCGCCTTTCTCGGCTTCACCCTGCCATCCGCCATTCTGATGGCGCTCTTTGCCTATGGGATCGGCGCGGCGCGCGGGTCGATCGATGCCGGCATCCTGTCCGGGCTCGCGATCGTCGCCGTCGCCGTGGTAGCGGAGGCAGTGCGCGGCATGGCACGGTCTCTGGTAACGAGTCGGGCCGGCGCGGCGATCGCGCTTGCGGCGCTCGTCGCCGCGCTGCTGCTGCCCGGCAGCCTCACGCAGGTGGAGGTCCTGCTGGTCGGTGGGCTCGTGGGCTATGCCGTCGGCGGGGTCGATGCAGCCTGCACCCCGGCTGCTACAGCCTCCGTGCCGACGAAGGGGCATATGCCGCCGGCCTGGCTCGGCGGCGCCGCGCTGGCGCTGTTCGCGCTCCTGCTGTTCGGCTTGCCTGTCCTCGCCGGGGCGACGGGGACTCCGGTATTCGGCCTTCTGGAGGGGCTCTATCGCGCCGGCGCGCTCGTCTTCGGCGGCGGCCATGTCGTGCTGCCGCTGTTGAAGGAGAGCATCGCCGCCGCCGGCTTCGTGCCGGAATCGGCGCTTGTCGCCGGCTATGGCGCGGCGCAGGCCATGCCGGGGCCACTCTTCAGCCTCGCCGCCTATATCGGCGTGGCGGCGGCGTTGCCGTCGCCGTGGCTCGGCGGCATCCTGGCGACGCTGGCGCTGTTCGCGCCGGCCTTCCTGCTCGTCGTCGGCGTGCTGCCGTTCTGGCGGTCGCTGCGCCGCGTCGCGCCGATCCGGCGGGCGCTCGGCGGCGTCAATGCCGCGGTGGTCGGGCTGCTTGCGGCGGCGCTCTATGATCCGGTCTTTACCACGGCGATCCATCGCCCGCGCGATCTGGCCTTCGCCGTCGTGTGCTACGGCCTGCTCGTCGTCGCCCGCCTGCCGGCCTGGGTGGTGGTGATCGCGGCGGCCGGGGCCGGCTGGATCATCGGCGGCTGAGAAGCTTCGCCGGCAATATTGCTGCCGGCTCAGAAAGCATCAATAGTGTCGAGGCTGGCCGTTGTGCCGGCCTTTTTCTTGCGGCTCCGGCTGTTTCGACCCGAGATCTTCGACATAGACTTCGTGCTTCCAGGGGAAATTTCATGCTGAGAAAATGGCTGCTCGCCTCCGTTATGTTGGCCGTGATCGTTGCGCCGGCTGCGGCCGACGACGTGACGGCAAAGATGCGGGAGGCATCGAAGATCGCGCTGGCCCGGCCAGCCGGCGCGGTTGTCGAAAGCAACGTCAAGATCATGGGTGGCGACGAGACGATCGTCGGCACGCTGGCATTGCCGAAGGGCGTCGAGAAGCCCCCGGTCGTGCTGCTCTTGCATGGCTTTACCGGCAAGCGCGACGAGCTTGCCATCGCCGGAACGGAGGAGGGCGTCTATTCGCGGACGGCCCGGCTTCTGGCCGAGCGCGGCATCGCCAGCCTGCGGATCGATTTCGTCGGGTCGGGCGAGAGCTCCGGCAAGTGGGAAGACACCACCACCTTCGGCCAGATCGTCGATGCGGTCGCGGCGTTCGACTGGCTGAAGCAGCAGGACAATATCGACGCAGCCAAGATCCATGTCATCGGCTGGAGCCTCGGCGGCCTGGTGGCATCCCATCTCGCCGCCGTCCGGCCGGTCGATACCGCGACGCTCTGGGCGCCGGTCGCCAATCCCGCCTTCAGCTTCGGCGTCGTGCTCGGCCAGCAGGCCGTCAACAAGGCGCTGGCATCGAAGGACCCGAACGAGCTGATCGAGGGCACCTTGCCCTGGGGCGCCAAGACGTCGCTCAAGGTGTCGTTCTTCAAGTCGCTGTTCGCGACCGATCCGGTCGCGGCGATCGCGCAATATGGTGGGCCGCTGCTGGTGATCGTCGGGACGAAAGACACCGTGGTGACGCCGCAGCCGGCGGCCGGCCAACTCTTCCTCGACTATCACAACGGCGAGGCAGGCCTGATGGTGCTCGACACCGACCACGGCTTCGACGCCGTCGCCGGCCCGGCCACGCTGGATGAGATGGTCGGCGCGACGCTGAGTTTCATCGAGGCGCACTAGGCGCTGTCGATGCCGGCTCGTGCGAGAAAGGCGCGAGCCGGCGAAATGCCGGCGGACAGGCGTACCGGCGGACCAGGGCACCGCCGGTACATTCCCACCCCTTAGTCCAGCGCGACGTGCTGGGCGGGGCCCTTCTGCGGCCGGTAGCGCATGAAGGCCAGCAGCGGGATCGTGGCCAGCGTCACGAACATCATCAGCTTGAAATCGTCGATATAGGCGATGAAGGCGGCGTCGCGGTTGATGGCGGCGTTGATCTTCGCCAGCGTTTCGAGGTTTCCGGCGGCGGCGTCGGCCGGCAGGGCGGGATTGAACGGCGTCACATGGCCGGCCAGGGCCTGATGGCCGATCTGCGTGTTTTGCGACAGCAGCGTCGCTACCAGCGACACGCCGATCGAGGAGCCGAGATTGCGGACGAGGCTGAACAGGCTGGCGGCGTCGGTGCGCCAATGTGCCGGCAGCGTCGCGAAAGCGATCGTCGACAGCGGCACGAAGACGAAGCCGAGGCCGAAGCCCTGGACGACGCCGGTCGTCATGAAGGGCCACGAATCCATTTCCGGCGCCCAGGTTGTCATCTCGTAGAGGGACCAGGTCGTCAGGCTGAGCCCGATCAGGATCAGCGCCCTCGGATCGACCTTCCCCATCAATCGTCCGACCACGATCATCGCCGCCATCGTGCCGACGCCGCGCGGCGCCAGGATCATGCCGGTGGTGATGACGGGGTAGCCGTAGAGATTCTGCAGCATGGGCGGCAGCAGCGCCATCGTCGCCAGCAGGATGATGCCGATGATGAAGATGAAGATCAGCCCGGTGACGAAATTGCGATCCTTGAAGATGTGCGGATCGATGAAGGTGTTCTTCGCCGTCGCCATGTGAATGGCGAACACCCAGAAACCGGTCGCCATCAGCGCCAGCTCGATCAGGATTTCCGGCGACGAGAACCAGTCGAGCTGCTCGCCACGGTCGAGCATCATCTGCAGCGCGCCGATGCCGAGGCTGAGGAAAGCGAAGCCGAAGAAGTCGAACTTGCGCGCCCGCAGCGGTCCTTCCGGCAGGAAGGCGCCGATGCCGAGAAAGGCGATGATGCCGACGGGCAGGTTGATGAAGAACACCCAACGCCAGTTGAAAGCGTCGGTCAGCCAGCCGCCCAGCGTCGGGCCGATGATCGGGCCGACCATGATGCCGGCGCCCCACATCGCCATGGCCTGGCCGTGGCGCTCCTTCGGATTGATGTTGAGCAACACCGATTGCGACAGCGGCACCAGCGCCGCGCCGAACAGACCCTGCAGGACGCGGAAGCCGACCATCTGCGCCAGGCTGCCGGACAGGCCGCAAAGCATCGAGGCGATGGTGAAGCCGGCGACACAGCTCATGAACAGCCGCTTGATGCCGATGCGATCCGCAATCCAGCCGGTGATCGGCGTCGCGATGGCGGCGGCGACGATATAGGAGGTCAGGACCCAGGTGATCGTGTCTTGCGCGGCGCCGAGCGAGCCCTGCATCGAGGGAAGCGCAACATTGGCGATCGTCGTGTCGAGCACCTGCATGATGGTTGCAAGCATGATCGACACGGTGATGAGGCCGCGATGCGGAACGGCGGTCGGCGAGGCGGGCGCGTTCATTCTGGCGGCTCTCCGGTGCCCGCGGCTCAGTGGGTTGCGGGAGCTTCCGCTGGCACCTGGGTGCTGGCGGCCACGGCATGGCCGAAGCCCGGCAGAGTCCGCTTGTATTCGGTGTCGACCTCGACCGTGGCGCTCAGCCCCGTGCGCAGCGTCGAGAAATCGACGGGATCGTCGATGCGCAGGCGAACGGGGACGCGCTGCACGACCTTCACCCAGTTGCCCGAGGCATTCTGCGCCGGCAGCAGCGAGAAGGCCGAGCCGGTGCCGGCATCGATCGATTCGACATGCGCGGCGAAAGGACGGTCGGGATAGGTGTCGAAAGTGACGGTCGCCGACTGGCCCAGCTTCATATGGGTCAGGTCGGTTTCCTTGAAATTCGCCGCGACATAGCTGGTCGACGTCTCGACAAGGCTCATCAGCGCGGTCGGCGCCATCGCCGGATTGGTGACATACTGGCCGATACGCAGGCGGTCGGTCTGCGAGACGATGCCGTCGCTCGGCGCGTAGACGCTTGTTTGCTTGAGCGCCAGCGCCGCCGTCTCCTCGGCGACTTTCGCCTGCATGACGGTCGGGTGCTGCTCGGTCGGGATGTTCGGGTCGCCGCCAAGCGCGGTCAGCGCGCCGGAGGTCTTTTCGCGCGCCTGCGCCGCAACCTGTTCCGCCAGGCGGAGATTGTTCTGGGCGGTGTCGAAATCCGCGTTCGAGGTCACGCCGCGCGCCAAAAGGTCCTTCTGGCGCTGGAAGGTTTTCTGGCGATAGGCGAGGCTGTCCTCGCCGGACTGCTGCTCGGCCAGCGCCTGCTGGTAGCTGGAGCGCAACTGCTCGACCTGCAGCTTGGCCACGGCGACCGCGGCCTCGGCCTGGCGGAGTGCGAGCTTGTAGGGCTCGGGATCGATGCGGAAGAGCAGGTCGCCCTTCTTGACGCGATCGTTCTCGCCGACGGCGACCTCGACGATCCGGCCCGACTGGTCGGCGGTGATGGTCACGCGGTTCTGTTCGAGATAGGCGTTGTCGGTCGAGGCATAGCGCCCGCCCGTCAGCCAGAGATAGCCGCCACCGACCGCCAGCACGACCGGCAGCGCCAGCATCAGCAGGAATCGACCGCCGCGCTTCTTCTTCGGCGGCGTCTCGACGACGGTCAGCTGTGGGACGCGGGGCAGGTCCTTGCTCGACTCTGCCGTCTCGCGCGCGACGGGCTCGGCGCTCATATCAAAGCCTTCTGCGGGACTTTCGGGATGGTCTTCGGCGTTGCGGTTTTGGGCGCCACGCTCTTGGATGCCAAGTTCTTGGACACCAAGTTCTTCGGCGCCATATCCTTGACGGCATCCTCGTTCATAGCGTCCGCAGCGGCCGGTTCAACGCCCCGGCTGGCCATGTTGTAGCGAATTCGGCTCAGCAGGCAGATCAGCGTCTCCGCTTCTGCCTCGGTGATGCCCTCGAGCGCGGTGTCGATCACCTCGTTGCCGATGATCTTCATCTCGTCCAGGAGAGGGCGAACGCTCTCCGTCAGATGCAGGCGGCGGGCTCGCCGGTCGGCCGGGTCCGGAACGCGCGCGACGTAGCCCAGCGCTTCCAGCCGATCGATATGGCGGGAAAGCGTGATCGGCTCGACGTCCAGCGCTTCCGCGACCGAAGCCTGGTTCGACCCCTCATTGTGGAAGAGATAGGCCAGAACCTGCCACTGCGCCCGCGTCAGGCTGCAGCTCTGCGCCCGATGATCGAACGCGCGACGGACCAGCCGGGCCACGTCGTTGATCAGAAAGCCGAGATGTTTCTCAGAGGGCGGAGTATTCATGGCTCTTATATAATAAGCTAGCGCATATGACGCAATGTGAGTTTGGGGCTCCGCAAGGAGGGCGCACTGGAGATATACTGGATTTTGCCGGCGAAGCAGGATAAATCGATTCAGCCCGCCATACCCTTCGTTCGATCGATCTCCCATGCACACCGAACTTGCCTTTTATGCCGCGGCCGTCCCCGCCGTGGCACTTGCCGGCCTGTCCAAGGGCGGCTTCGGCGGGGCAATGGGCATGCTGGCCGTTCCGGTGCTGGCGCTTGTGATCTCGCCGGTTCAGGCCGCCGGCATCATGCTGCCGATCCTGCTCGTGATGGACGCGATCAGCCTGTATTTCTACCGGCGGATCTTCGACAGGCGGACGCTGGCGGTGATGCTTCCTGCCTCTGTCGTGGGGATCGGCATCGGCTGGATGACCGCCGCCTATGTGAAAGAGGATTTCGTCCGCCTGCTCGTCGGGCTGATCTCCATCCTCTTCGCGCTGAACTATTGGTTCGGCGACCGGCTGCGGGCCAAGCCGGCGGAGCCGAATGGCGCCAAGGGGACGTTCTGGGGCCTGCTGGCCGGCTTTACCTCGTTCGTCAGTCATGCCGGTGCGCCGCCTTTCCAGATGTACGCGCTGCCGCTCCGGCTCGACAAGCAGGTCTTCGTCGGCACTTCGGTGATCTTTTTCGCCGTTACCAACGCCGTGAAGCTCGTTCCCTACTTCTTCCTCGGTCAGTTCGACGCCGCCAATCTCAGCACGGCGGCGGCGCTGTTCCCCCTGGCCGCGCTGACAACGATCCTCGGAATCTGGATCGTCCGGGTGATCGACCAAACGCTGTTCTACGGACTTTCCTATCTTTTCGTCTTCGTCATCGGGCTAAAATTGACCTGGGACGGAGCCATGTCCCTTTTCATGCATTGAAAACCGGCGTCGGTCGCCGCACGCTCGCCTTGTTCGCCGGCTAGGCGGCGTGGTTCTTGTCGGTTCCTGTAAACTGAGGCTCCCGGGTGCATCGAGCATTGTCGACTTCCATGCCGCGCGACTATCGGATCGACTTTTTCCGGGGTCTGGCGCTCATCTCGATCTTCGTGAACCACATTCCCGGGAACTTGTACTCGAACTTTACGCACCGCAACTTCGGTCTGTCGGACGCGGCCGAGATCTTCGTGCTACTTGCCGGCATCTCGGCGGCGCTCGCCTACTATCCGCGCTTCGTGTCCGGCCAGGCGGGGCAGGCGATCGGCCGGGTCGGCAAGCGCATCGGTACGCTCTATGTCGCCCATCTGGCCTCGATCGCCTGCGGTTTCGCGATCTATGCCGGCGCGTCGCTCTGGCTTGACCAGCCGGGCCTGATGCTTCCCGACGAACGGCACTGGATCGTCGAGAAGCCGGTCGAAGCGCTCGCAGGAATGGGAATGCTCAGCTACCAGACGGGCAACTTCAACATCCTGCCGATGTACATGGTCATGATGGCCATGCTGCCGGCGATGATGCTGCTCGCCCGGGTGCGCCTGTCGCTGATGCTGGTGGCGAGCGCCGCGCTCTGGACGATCGCCAATGTCTGGCGCGTCACGCTGCCGAGCTTTCCGGGGGAGGGGGGATGGTATTTCAACCCGTTCACCTGGCAGATCCTGTTTGCGATCGGCTTCGTTGGTGGCGTCATGCTGCGCCGGGGCGACCGATTTCCGGTCTCGCGCCCGCTCTATGGGCTGGCTATCGCGTATCTGCTGGCATCGGCCATTTTGGTCTTCGCCCATCTCTGGGACTATTTCCCGGCGCTGCCGGAATGGGTCTGGCTCTCCGGCTTCAACAAGAGCTGGGTCGGCGTCTTCCGCCTGCTGCATGTTCTGGCGATCGCCTATGTCGTGATCTACAGCCCGCTGCCGGCGTTATTGCAGGGCTGGCTCGACGAGAACAACGCGATCGTCCGGCTTGGCCGCCACACCCTGCCGGTGTTCTGGGCCGGTACGCTTCTGAGCGTCACCGGCCACATCATTCGCGAAAGTGTCTTCGGGCTGCCCAATGATCCGACCTTTACCGGTTTCGGCATGCTGCTCGATACGGCGCTGATCGGCGCGGGGCTTTGCGTCCTGTTCGCGCTTGCCTGGTATCTCGACTGGACCCGCACGACGCCCAGATCGCGTCCGGCGCCCGAGGTCGGTAATCGGGCCGCCGCGCCTTCCCGTATCGTCGCGGCGGAGTGATCCGCACAAAGCAAAGGCGCCGCGATCGATCGCGGCGCCTCGCATGACCCTTTCGTCATCAATCAGTGAACGGTCTTGCTTTCCTTCAGTCGGGCGATCTCGTCCTTGAGCTGCAGCTTGCGCCTCTTCAGGGCCGCCAGTTCAAGCGTATCGGCGCTCGGATGGCTGATGGCCTGGTCGATTTCCCTGGAGAGAGCCTCGTGGCGGCGCTCCAGCTCGGCAAGATGCGAATCGATGGACATTAAAATTGCCTCCCTTCGTGATCGATGACGGCACTGGATCGTGCCACAGACGCGGGTTGCTGTGAACCGGGGCAGATCGCAGACGGGAATCTGTCTGCGGCCCGACACCCTCTGGATCTGTGGCCTCAAGCCGTTGGGTTCAAGAGGGGGGATGCGATAGAGTGCTCGCGCGCGCCGACCCGAGCATGTATCGTCGCGTCTCGACGCCGTGATTGGCTGGACGGAACTCGGCAAGGTTGGGGCGTATGACCGAGGAAGAAGAGCGGGAAATCCGGTTTGAGCTGGCGCGATTGCGGCAGGAGCACAGCGATTTGGATGCTGCGATCTCCGTCATGTCGGATACCGGCAAGATCGATCCGTTGCGGATCCAGCGCCTGAAGAAGCGCAAGCTGGCGCTGAAGGACCGGATCGTCTCGCTGGAGGATCAGCTCCTGCCGGACATCATCGCCTGACCGGACGAGATCGCTTCCAGCAATCCCCGGTCGGCGGCAGCGACGATCTCTTCGGCCGTCGGACCCGGCTCGATCATGACGACCGACGAACGGCTGGCGAGGCAAGCGAGCGGCACCGGCGGGAACTCTACGCCCGCTATGGCGCGCTGAAGCCCATGAATGCGATGGCAGCACTCGGCCGGCGTCGAATTCCAGAGCACGACGGCGAACTGCTCGTTGCCGGTTCGCGCCGCGATATCGCAGGAGCGGATGCCGGCGCGCAACGTCGCGCCGACGACCCGCAGCGCCTGATTGAGGCCGCTCTGGCCTTCCGCGTTCCGGATGGCGTCGAGGCCGTGGACGTCCAAGAGCCCGATGCCGCATGTCATCGGATAGCGCGTCTGGAAGGCGATCGCCCTTTCGATCTCGCGCAGGAATGCGCGGCGGTTGAGCAGGCCGGAGATCGGCTCCTCGGACGCTTCTGTCTCGAGCGCGGCGATGCGGTGCTGGCTGGCGTCGAGGGCGCGGCGCAACGCCGCCACCTCTTCCGAAAGCCGCATCACCAGCGAGCGCTGCTCGACCGGCAGGTCCATGGCCCCACCACCGTCCTCGGTTTCGCGACGGCGCGCGATCGGCCTCGGATCGGATCCGGTTGCGGCTGGGTGTTGCGGCTTGAGGACGGGTGCGCTGGACATGGCGCGATTTTGCCCGCGCTTGGTTCAATTCTGGTTAACGGAGGGTAAGGCTGTTTCCGCGCCTTGCGGCGGAGGCTTCCCTCTCTATAATTCACGCCTTCCCGCAATGTCGGAGACGAGAGCTTGGCAGAGACTACGGCGCCAATCGCCATCATCATGGGCAGCCAATCCGATTGGCAGACGATGCGGCACGCGGCCGAAACCCTGGACGCCCTCGGCGTCGCGCATGACGATCGGATCGTCTCGGCGCATCGGACGCCGGATCGGTTGATCGAATTCTCGAAATCCGCCCGCGACAAGGGCTTCAAGGTGGTCATTGCCGGCGCCGGTGGCGCGGCGCATCTTCCCGGCATGTGCGCGGCAATGACGCCATTGCCGGTGTTGGGCGTGCCGGTCGAATCCAAGGCGCTTTCCGGCCAGGACAGCCTGCTCTCGATCGTGCAGATGCCGGGCGGAATTCCCGTCGGCACGTTGGCGATCGGCAAGGCCGGCGCGATCAACGCCGCGCTGCTCGCCGTCGCGATCCTGGCGCTCAATGACGCGGTTCTGGCCGCGCGTCTCGATGATTGGCGCGCTGCCCAGGCGGCGCGGGTTGCGGAAAGCCCCTCGGATGACGTCTAGCAAGATGCTGCCGCCCGGCTCAACCATCGGCATTCTCGGAGGCGGTCAACTGGGCCGGATGCTGGCCACGGCCGCTGCCGAGCTCGGTTTTCGCTGCCATGTCTATTGTCCCGATGGCGAAAGCCCGGCTTTCGACGTGGTCGCGGCGCGTACCACGGCGGCTTATGAGAACCAGTCGGCGCTGGCGGCTTTCGCTGGCTCCGTCGATGTCGTGACCTATGAGTTCGAGAACGTGCCGGCCGCCACCGCCGCCTTCCTGGCCGAGCAGGTCGACGTCTTGCCGGGACCGCATGCGCTCGCCGTGTCGCAGGACCGTCTCTCCGAAAAGGAGCTGATGCAGAGCCTCGATATTCCGGTCGCGCCGTTTGCGAAGATCGACGATCTCGCCTCGCTCGAAGCGGCGCTCGAGACGCTGGGCCGGCCCGCGATCCTGAAGACCCGCCGCTACGGCTATGACGGCAAGGGCCAGGTGGCGCTCCGACCCGGCGACGACGCGGCCGCCGCCTGGGCGACGATCGGCGCCAAGCCGGCCGTGCTGGAGGGGTTCGTCGCCTTCGCCCGCGAGGTTTCGGCGCTGGTGGTTCGCGGCCGCGGCGGCGAGACGGCGGTCTACGACATCGTCGAGAACATCCACCGCAACCACATCCTCGCGACGTCGACGGTGCCGGCGCAGCTTTCCGCGGCTACCTCGGACGCTGCCCGGGCCATCGCCGCCAAGGTGGCGAGCGCGCTCGGTTATGTCGGGTTGCTCGCGGTCGAGATGTTCGTCGTCGAGGAGGCGGGCGGCGCGAGGTTGATCGTCAACGAGATCGCGCCGCGCGTGCACAATTCCGGTCACTGGACGCAGGATGGCTGCATCGTCTCGCAGTTCGAGAACCACATCCGCGCCATTGCCGGCTGGCCCCTCGGCTCGACCGAGCGCCATTCGAACGCGGTGATGACCAATCTGATCGGCGCCGAGGCCGACGAATGGGCGGCGCTTGCGGCGGAGCCCGGCGCGCGGCTGCATCTCTACGGCAAGGCCGAAAGCCGGCCGGGCCGCAAGATGGGCCACGTCAATCGGATTTCTCCGAAGGTCGGCTAGGTCGAAAGACCCTCACCCCAACCCTCTCCCGCAAGCGGGAGAGGGGGCGTCGACGCCGAGTTGGCGGACGCGGAAAATAGCCCCCGCCCGCTGGCGGGAGGGATGGGAGAGGCGCTTCCTTGCTGCTTCTCGCTCCACCGCAGCGCCATCGGGTGCCGGCCCTTTCAAGTTCCGGCACTGCCTCCCATATCAGCGCTAGCCCCCAAGGGGTGGCGCGCTTGCCGCAAAGGCGCTATCGAAGGCGCCGATTTCCGTCCCGGAATTCCATCCAGTTTTCCGCCCAGAACAAAGACATTCGCCATGACAGAGCCGAAGACCGTCTATCCCGCCGCCGAGCCGTCGCCGTCCTTCCCGAAGATCGAGGAAGCAATCGGTGCCTGGTGGAAGGAGAACACGATTTTCGAACGCTCGATCGAGCAGCGCCGCGAGCAGGGCGCGTCGGAATTCGTCTTCTACGACGGTCCGCCCTTCGCCAACGGCCTGCCCCATTACGGTCATCTCGTCACCGGCTTCGTGAAGGATCTGGTGCCGCGCTACCAGACGATGCGCGGCAAGGTCGTCGATCGCCGTTTCGGCTGGGATTGCCATGGCCTGCCGGCCGAGCTGCAGTCGGAAAAGGAACTCGGCGTCTCGGGACGTCTCGAGATCCTGAAATACGGCATGGCGCGCTTCAACGAGCACTGCCGCACCTCGGTGCAGCAGTTCACGTCGGATTGGGAATACTACGTCACCCGTTCGGCGCGCTGGGTCGATTTCAAGAACGATTACAAGACGATGGACCTCTCCTTCATGGAGAGCACCATGTGGGCGTTCAAGCAGCTGCACGACAAGGGCCTGATCTATGAAGGCTACCGGGTCGTACCCTATAGCTGGGCCGCCCAGACACCGCTGTCGAACTTCGAGACCCGTCTCGACAACTCCTACCGCATGCGCCAGGACCCGGCGCTGACGGTCGGCTTCCTGCTCGATCCGGTTGCCGGCGAGACCGTGCCGACGCGCCTGCTCGCCTGGACGACGACGCCCTGGACCTTGCCGTCCAACATGGCGCTAGCGATCAAGGCTGATGCCGACTACGCCGTGCTCGAGAAGGCCGGCCAGCGGGTCATCCTCGGCGCGCCGCTGGTGGCGAACTATGCGCATGAACTGGCCGATTACACCGAAGTCGCGACGGTTTCCGGCGCCGACCTCGTCGGCCGCACCTATCAGCCTTTGTTCCCCTTCTTCGCCGGCGAGCGCGAAGCGGGCGCCTTCCGTGTGCATGCCGCCGCCTTCATCGAGATGACTGACGGCACCGGCGTCGTCCACATTGCCCCTGCCTTCGGCGAGGACGACATGGCGTTGTCGCAGTCGAACGGCATCCCGGTCGTCGACCCGGTCGATTTCGCCGGCAATTTCACCGAGTTGACGCCGCCTTATGCCGGCATGAACGTCTTCGAGGCGAACAAGGACATCATCCGTGACGTGAAGGCGCAGGGCGCCGTTCTGCGTCACGAGACCTACGACCATAACTATCCGCATTGCTGGCGTACCGATCAGCCGCTGATCTACAAGGCGCTGCGCTCCTGGTATGTGAAGGTCTCGGCCTTCAAGGACCGCATGGTCGAGTTGAACCAGGGCATCGACTGGGTGCCGGGCCACATCAAGGACGGCCTGTTCGGCAAGTGGCTGGAGAATGCGCGCGACTGGAACATCGGCCGCAACCGCTTCTGGGGTTCGCCGATCCCGGTCTGGAAGTCGGATGATCCGAATTATCCGCGCCTCGATGTCTATGGTTCCATCGACGAGATCGAGCGCGATTTCGGCGTGCGTCCGCATGACCTGCACCGGCCCTATATCGACGACCTGACCCGCCCGAACCCGGACGATCCGACCGGCAAGTCGGTGATGCGGCGCGTCGAGGACGTGCTGGATTGCTGGTTTGAATCCGGCTCGATGCCGTTCGCCCAGGTGCACTACCCGTTCGAGAACAAGGACTGGTTCGAGAGCCACTTCCCCGGCGATTTCATTGTGGAGTATGTCGCGCAGACGCGCGGCTGGTTCTACACGCTGATGGTGATGTCGACGGCCCTGTTCGACAAGGCACCGTTCCGCTCGGTCATCTGCCACGGCGTCGTGCTCGACGAGAACAAGCAGAAGCTGTCGAAGCGGCTGAAGAACTATCCGGACCCGATCGAGGTGTTCAACACCTTCGGCGCCGACGCGTTGCGCTGGTATCTGGTGTCGTCGCCGCTGCTTTCCGGCGGCGATCTCGCCATGCCGAAGGACGGACGCACCATCGCCGAGACCGTGCGCCAGGTGCTGCTGCCGATCTGGAACGCCTATTCGTTCTTCACGCTCTACGCCAATATCGACGGCATCAAGGGCCGGATGGTCACGACCGCCGAGGCGGAACTCGACCGCTACATCCTCGCCAAGACCGCGGATCTGATCCGCGGCATCGACGCGGCGATGGAGAAGCTCGATCTCGCCGGCGCCACCAGTGCGTTCCCGCCCTTCATCGAGGCGCTGAACAACTGGTTCATCCGCCGGTCGCGCGAGCGCTTCTGGAAGGGCGAGAAGGATGCCGACAAGCAGGCGGCCTATGACACGCTCTACACCGTGCTGGTCACCATGACGCGGGCGCTGGCGCCGTTCCTGCCGTTCCTGACCGAGCACATCCATCGTGCGCTGGTGAACGGCGAGAGCGTGCATCTGGCGGACTGGCCGGATGCTTCGGCGCTGGTCGACGACAAGGCGCTGGTCGAGCGCATGGATCTCGCCCGCACCGTTGCTTCTGCCGCGGCCTCGATCCGTACGGTCAAGAACCTGCGCACGCGCCTGCCGCTGCGCCGGCTCACCGTCGCGCATCCGGGCTTCGAGAAGCTGGCGCTGCTGAAGGACGTCATCGCCGACGAGGTCAACGTCAAGGAAGTCGTGCTGGCGGTCGATCCGTCCGAGTTCGGCCAGGTCGTGCTCGCCGTCGATCCGAAGATCGGCAAGCGGCTCGGCAAGGGGCTCAAGGACGTGCTGAACGCGGCGCGCGCCGGCGAGTGGGAAGATCTCGGCGGCGGTCGCTATGCGGTGGCCGGCCAGACGATCGAGCTGGGCGAATATGAGCTGCGCTTCAAGGCCAATGAAGGCCTCGACGCGGTCGCCTTCGACGGCGCCGCTGGCGTGGTCGTGCTCGATACGCATGTCGACGAAGCGCTCGAGCGCGAAGGCGTGGCGCGCGACTTCATCCGCCTGGTGCAGGTGGCGCGCAAGGATGCCGGTCTCAATGTTTCGGACCGCATTCATATCGAGGTGAAGGTCGCCAACGGCCTTGGCGACGTGCTCGTCGACCATGCCGAGACGATCCGCGCCGAGACGCTGGCCGAAACGCTGCGTCCGACCGACGACCAGCCGGAGGGCTTTGTCTCGGAGACCAGCCTGCTCGACGAGCCGATCTCGATCGGCGTCCGCGTTGCGCGCTAAGACGTTGTCGTTCTTGTCATCGCCCGACCGTCGACGGTCGGGCGATGACAAGCCGATCGGCGCCGGTTAACAGCGCCGATCCTGTTAACGATCCGGTAGCGGTTCGTTAGCGCGCGGCCTGCATCAGCGGGTAGCTCCGCCGCACCGTCTCGGCGATGACGGCGGCGACGCCGGCCTTGATCAGGTCGCCCGGCACGAAGATCATCGAACCCTTCGTGGCATCCCAGAGCGACAGCTTGGCGACCATGGCGAGCCAGGGAATGCCGATCAGGTAGACGATGCCGATGCCGCCGATGGCGGAGAAGACGAAGAACCAGACCGTGTTCATCCGGCGCCAGTTCAGTTCGGTCAGCCAGCCGGTGACGAAGGCGGCGATCGGCCACGAAATGATGAAGCCGGCGGTCGGACCGAAGAAGACCGACAGGCCGCCATGGCCACCGGCAAGCAGCGGCAGGCCGAGGGCGACCAGCAGCACGAAGAGCAGGATGGCGAGGCCGCCGCGCTTGGCGCCGATGAGCGAGCCCGCCAGCATGACGCCGAGCGTCTGCGCCGTGATCGGCACCGGCAGGAAGCCGATCTGGATCGCCGGCACCAGATTGATCGCCGCCATCAGGGCCGCGAACAGCGCGATATAGACGATGTCGCGGGTCGATACGTCCTTGGTCATTGGTTTGGATCCCCTATCCCGATTGCACAGTCAGTATTAGCGCTCATAGCCGCGCGCCTCGATGGCGTCGGCGAGTTCGTCGGCTGATTTCAGCGTGCGGATGACGAGCGGTACGATCAGCGCCAGCGGATTGGCGGCAAGGCCGCGCGCCGCCTGCGCCTCGCGGATATGGCGGAATTCCTCTGCTATCAGCGGCACGAAGCGGATGGCGAGCGCGATGGCGAGCCCGACCTTCTCCGGATTGACGCCGAGCGGACGCAGCGGCCCGAGCCCCCATTCGACCAGTTCGGCCATTTCCGACACCGGCGTCGAGAGCGTCACCGCGCTGGCGAGCAGGATCAGGGTGGCGAAGCGGGTGACGGCGAGTACGCCTTCCGCCACCGAGCCGAACGCCAGGTGGAAGACGAAGACGAGGCCGAGCAGGATCGCCGGCCCGCGCAATTGCGCCATCAGGCGCCGGAACGGCGCGCCGGTCGCGAGATAGACCGCGAAGGCGATGGGCACGCTTGCGAGCGCCACCCAGATCGACGGAGCGACGAACAGGGCCAGCGAAACGACGACCAGAGCCGAAAGCTTGGCGCCGGCGGATGCGCGGTGCAGCGCCGACTGGCCGGGATGATAGAGCCCGATCGTCATCGCATCCGCTCGCGATAGAACGGCAGCACCTCGCCGGGCAGGCCATCGGCGGCGACGCGGCCATCCTCGATCATCAGCACCCGCTCGAAGCCGGCGATCAGCTCGAGGTCGTGGCTGACGACGATTGCCGGATGCGGCAGCGCGTCGATGGCGGCGGCGACGCGGTTGCGGTTCCTCAAGTCGAGCAGGGTGGTCGGCTCGTCGAACACGACGATCTCGGGATCGGTCACCAGCACGGCCGACAGCGCCACCAGCTGCTTTTCGCCGCCGGAGAGAAGATGCACCGGCCGTTCGCGCAGATGGCCGAGATCGTAGCGCGCCAGCGCGGCATCGATGCGGGTGTCGATTTCGCCCTTCGGAATCTTTCGTGCCTTGAGGCCGAAGGCCAGATCCTCGCCGACGATCGGCATGACGATCTGGTGGTCGGGATTCTGGAACACGAAGCCGACCTTGCGGCGGATCGCCTTGACGTCCCTGGCCGTATCGACGCCGTCGATCAGCACGCGGCCCTGCTTCGGCAGCACCAACCCGTTCAGCAGGCGCGCAAACGTGCTCTTGCCGGAACCGTTGGCGCCGACGATGCCGATGCGCCGCTCGGGCAATGCGAGGTCGATCTCGGCCAGGACGGGCCGGTCCTCGAAGTCATGGCTGACCGCTTCGAGCACGATCATGGAAGGTTCAGCGTCCCCGCTTGCGGATTGTGCGTCGCCGCATGCGATAGAGGCTACGGTGCACCGGGTCAATTGTCGCGGGCGGTCCGGCTCAGTCGGTCGTGTCGGTCGGTTCGCGGGAAAGGCGATCGTTTGTCGGCCGAATGCCTTCGGCGCGCAGCACGACTTCCGCCGCTGCGCGCGCGTCTTCGCCCGCGTCGTGGTGGTTGAACTGGAGTTCCAGATGAATTTTGAGGCTGGCGAGGCCGTGCCCGCCATTGCCCTTCAGTTCGGGCCAGGCGGCGCGCGCCACCTGGACGCTGTTGCGCCATAGCCAGGAAGGCGGCACGACGTCGATATCCGCGCAGGCGGCGGCGACCGCGCTGCGGTCGAAGCCGGAATGCTGGTAGACGGTGTTGTCCCTCAGCGCCGCTTCCAGCACCGGCAGCACGTCTGCGAAGGTCGGCGCGCCCTGGACCATCTCGGCCGTGATGCCGTGGAGACCGCTCCAGATCCAGACCCTGGTTTCCGGATCGACCAGGGTCGTCCAGGTCTCGATGCTATTGTCCGGGCGGACGCAGGCAACGCCGATCTGGCAAATGCTGCCGCGGTGATTGTTGGCGGTTTCGACATCGAGGGCGAAGAAGCGGAACGGACCTTCCGGAAAGGGCGCCACGCGGACGGAAGAGATGGCGACCGCCGCGAGCCGGCTTTCTTCGGTGTAGGACAAGGGACGGCTCCGGAATCGCATGGATGGCGGCTCTGCCAGCTTCCAAATGCGATAGAGGCTGTCACGCGCCGGGTCAATTGTCGCGGCGCCTCGCGCGCGGCGTGAAAACCGACCTCTTTCCTTGGAAAGAGATGTGACCTATATTTTCCTTGGAAAGGATAGGTCTATGCAGAAGCTTCAACCCGCTACCCGGCCGGAGGCCGGACCGGTCATCACCAAGGCGGCCGTCCGCGCCGCCGACCAGCTGGGCCTGACCGCGCGGGTGCTCGCCGCCATCCTCGGCGTCAGCGAGGCGACCGTGTCGCGGATGCGGCGCGACGAGTTTCGGCTCGAGCCGGGCACGAAGCCGTTCGAGCTCGCCGTCCTGTTCATTCGCCTGTTCCGTTCGCTCGATGCGATCGTCGGCGGTGATGGCGCCGTCGCGAAGGCCTGGCTCGACAATCCCAATCTCGTCCTCGACGCCCGGCCGATCGAGAAGCTGCAAACCGTGAGCGGGCTGGTCGATGTCATCGCCTATCTGGACGCGCGTCGCGCTCTCGTCTGAGTTCAAGCGCTTCGGCGGGTCGTGCTGGCGTCTCGTCGAGGCGCAGCATCGGGTCTCGACGCTCAAGCTCACCGACACGCTGGCCGAGCAGGCGCTGCTGGAAGACCTGATCGAGGATGCCAAGCCGGCGATCCCGCCGGAGTGCCGGCATCTCGACTTCCTGCTCGCGACGCCGTTTCGCTATGGCGCGATCTACCCCTATGGCTCGCGTTTCCGCCGCGCCGGTCGCACGCTCGGCGTCTACTACGCCGCCGAGGATCCGAGGACGGCGGTGGCCGAGATGGCGTTCTATCGGCTGCTGTTCTTCGCCGAGTCACCGGCGACGCCGTGGCCGAGGGATGCGGCCGAATACACGGCCTTCTCCGCCGAGGTCGCGACTGAGCGTCTGCTCGACCTGACCGAGCCGCCGCTTGTGGCCGACGCGGATCTCTGGACAGACCGCGTCGACTATCAGGGCTGCCAGGCCTTCGCCGACGCCGCCCGCGAGGTCGACGCTGAGGTGATCCGCTATCAGTCGGTGCGCGATCCGGCGCGCGGCGGCAATCTCGCCATCCTGATGTGCCGCGCCTTTGGCCGCCCGGTCCCCGGCGAGCGCCAGACCTGGCGCATGCGGTTGAGCGCCAGCGGGGTGCAGGCGCTCTGCGAGTTTCCGCGCCAGGCGGTGGAATTCCCGCCGGACGCGTTCGAGGCCGATCCCCGTATCGCTGCATTGAACTGGGACCGCCGTCCAACCGGGAGCTAGAGCCGTTCATCGTTTCACGGAAACGCTGATCGGCTCTAGTTCTTTGTTTGGTCGCGATTTCTTCACGCGAACCGGTACCCACTTCGCTCGAAAACGCTCTAGGCGGGCTGGACCTGTCGGCGCGGTAGTGGCGGGAAGGCGAGGGCGATGGCCACCGCGCCGAGCCCGACGATCGACGAGCCGATGAATAGCCACGCATAGTTCTGGAAGGTGTCGAAGATCCAGCCGCCGATCCAGGGGCCGAGCGCCATGCCGAGGCTCGACAGCAGGGTGGCGGCGCCGAGCACCGCGCCGAGATTCTTCTGCCCGAAATACTCGTGCGCCAGCACCGCGTAGAGCGGCATCACCCCGCCATAGGCGGCGCCGAAGACGAGCGCCAGCAGATAGAACTGCTCGAGTTCGCTGACGACGCTGTAGGCGGCGATGACGACCGCCTGCGCCAGCAGGCCCGCCACCAGCACCGGCTTGACGCCGATCCGGTCGGCGCCGATGCCGAGCAGGATCCGGCCGCCAAGCCCGGCCAGCCCCTCGACGCTGTAGATGCTGACCGCCGCCATCGGCGAGATGCCGCAGACGATCGCATAGCTCACCATGTGGAAGATCGGCCCCGAATGGGCGGCGCAGCAGGCGAAGAAGGTCAGCGCCAGGATCCAGAACTGCGGCGAGCGCAGCGCGTCCTGCATCGTCATGCCGCCCGCCTCGGCGTCTTCGGCGGAGGCGTCGGCCGGCGCGGTCGCGGGTGGCCGGCGGATCAGCAGGGTCGTCGGCAGCAGTATCACCCAGGCGCCGATGCCGATCACCAGCATGGCGAAGCGCCAGTCATAGGCGGAGATCAGCCAGCGGGCGAAGGGCGAGATCGTCATCGGCGCCATGCCCATGCCGGCCGAGACCAGCGAGACGGCGAGGCTGCGATGGGTGGTGAACCAGCCCGTCACGGCGGCGATGACCGGGGCGAAGAAGGCGCTCGAGGCCAGGCCGACGAGAATGCCGAAGGTGAGCTGGAACATCAGGAGCGACGTCGCCCGGCTGGCCAGCACCAGCGCCAGCCCGAGCAGCAGTGTCCCGGTCAGGACCACCACGCGTGGCCCGAAGCGGTCGCTCAGCATGCCCCAGCCGATGCCGGCGACGCCCATGATCATGAAATTCAGCGTCATCGCACTGGATATGCCGGCACGCGACCAGCCGGTGTCGACCGATAGCGGCTCGAGGAAAACGGCGAGCGAGAACATCGTGCCGACGGCGACGCAGCCCATCAGGGCGCCTGCGAAGACGACGAGCCAGCGGTTGAAATTGGTCATGCTGCGAACCCCTCCCGAAGGATTTCTGGCGCGGCGGATTTCGCCGGCCGCCGATGAAGCATCGACGAACGACGAGGCTCGATTTCGACAGCGGGCCGGATTTTAGGATGCGCCGTTTTTTCGGGCGTCTTCAAGATATCCACGCTTGCCGGAATGATCGGATTCCGCCCGCGGGCTGGGCGAGAGGGTTCTTCACCTCTCCCTGAGGGAGAGGTCGACGGCCGTAGGCCGGCGGGTGAGGGTTTACGGCCTCGCAGAAAAGGCTCCCGGCGCGGGGAACTCTATCCGGATGGTTCCCTAAACCCTCACCCGGAGCTGCGCTCCGACCTCTCCCTCAGGGAGAGGTGAAGGACACTTACGCGCCGCTCAGGTCAGCATCCAAACAACCACTTTTTTCGGTGTCCGATTAGAAAGGGCGAGATCGCTCTTCCGCTCCGCGAACCCATTGGCTACAAACACGCTCATGACCCAGAACCTCTCCGCTCTTCTCCCGATCGTGAAAGCCGCGCCGGTTGTTCCGGTGCTCATCATCGAAGACGTCAAGACCGCTGTCCCGCTCGCGCGGGCGCTGGTCGCCGGCGGCCTGACGGCGCTCGAAGTGACGCTGCGCACGCCGGCCGCTCTCGATTGCATCCGAGCCATCAAGGCCGAGGTCGAAGGCGCCAATATCGGCGCCGGCACCATCCTGAATCCGAAGCAGTTCGACGAAGCGGTTTCCGCCGGCTCGAGCTTCCTCGTCAGCCCCGGCGCCAGCCCGAAGCTGATTGCCCATGCTAGCGGCTCGCCGGTGCCGCTGCTGCCGGGCGTCGCCACGGCCGGCGAGGCGATGTCCCTGCTCGAGGAAGGCTATGGCGCGGCAAAGTTCTTTCCGGCCGAGCAGGCCGGTGGCGCGCCCTATCTGAAGGCGCTGTCGTCGCCGCTGCCGGGGCTGATGTTCTGCCCCACCGGCGGCGTCAGCCTGAAGAACGCGCAGAGCTACCTGTCGCTGCCGAACGTCATGTGCGTCGGCGGCTCCTGGGTGGCGCCGGCCAGCGCGATCGCCGCCGGCGACTGGGCCGCGATCACCGCGCTGGCGCGCGAAGCGTTCGCGCTGCGCGCCGCCTGAACCCGATCGTCCCGAACGCCTCGCCGGATTGCGGCGGGGCGCAGTCTTCGTTGGCAAACTATTTTGGCGCGCGGCGGACCGGAAGGGATTGGCCCGGCCGCCTGTGCGCATTGCCGATCGGCCCGGCTCGTTCGGGGCGATCGATCGCGCCGGAATGATTTCGATCTTCCAGACGGCATCTTGCCTTGTCGCGGCAGGCGGTGCTCACTACTTCCCCAATGCGTTTCGCACGGTTTCAATCATAGGGAAGAGTGAGATGATCGACGGCAAGAGCATTCTCGACCAGCTACTCGGCGCGGCATCCGGGGCAGGCGGCGGCCAGGGACAGGGCGGCCTCGGTGATCTCAGCAAGATGAGCGGCTCGCTCGGGAGCGGCGGCGGCCAGCCGGCGTCATCTGGCGCGGGCGGCGGTCTAGGCGACCTGCTGGGCGGCATGCTCGGCGGCGCGGGCGGCCAGGGCCCGGGCGGCGGCGCCGGCGGTCTCGGCGACCTCCTCGGCGGCATGCTCGGCGGCAATAGCGGCGGCCAGGCCGCTTCCGCGGGCGGTTCGACCGGCGGCGGCCTTGGCGACGTGATCGGCAAGGTCACGGAATACGCCAAGCAGAACCCCGGTCTTTCCATGGCGGGCGCCGGCGGTCTCGCCGCCGTGCTGTTCGGCGGCAAGGGGCCGAAACTGAAGGCCGATGCGCTGACGCTTGGCGGTCTCGCCGCGATCGGCACGCTCGCCTACAAGGCGTTCCAGCAATACAAGATCAACAATCCCGGCGCGCCCGCATCCTCGCCGCCGGTCGGCACGCCGGCAGCCCTGCCGCCGGCGGATTCGGCCTTCCACCCGGCCAATGCGCCCGGCGGGCAGGATGCGGTCGCCATGTCCATCGTCACGGCGATGATCGCCGCCGCCAAGGCGGACGGCACGATCGATGCGGACGAGCGGCAGAAGATCCTGGGCAAGCTCAGCGAGGGCGGCCTGACGGCGGAGGAGCGCGATTTCCTGAGCCGCGAGATGAATGGCCCGCTCGACATCAACAAGGTGGTGGATTCGGCGACTGGTCCCGAGCATGCAATCCAGCTTTATGCGGCGTCGCTGCTGGCGATCAATCCCGATCATCCGGCCGAGCGCGGCTATCTCGACATGCTGGCGGCGCGGCTTGGCATTGATGCCAATCTGAAGACGTCGATCGAGCAGGCCGTCGCCGCCGCGGCAGGCTGATCTCCTGATCCACACAGAAAGGGCGCGGAACCGGTCGGTTCCGCGCCCTTTCTGTTTCAGCGATCCGCCGATATCACGCTGCCTTGACGTTCGCCTGCAGGAATTCGTCGATGCGGGCGATCGCCTTGCGGATGTTCTCGGTCGAGTTGGCGTAGGAGAGGCGGATATAGCCCTCGCCATAGATGCCGAAATCCGGACCGCCGATGGTGGCGACGCCGGCCTGCTCCAAGAGCGCCGAGGCGAGCGGCTTGGCCTTCCAGCCCGTCGCCTTGATGTTCGGGAAGGCGTAGAACGCCCCCTTCGGCGTCGCGCAGCTGATGCCGGAGAGCTTGTTCATCTCCTCGACCACGACGGCGCGGCGGCGGTCGAACTCGGCGACCATCGCATGCACGGCATCCTGCGGGCCGGTCAGCGCGGCAAGGCCGGCGAACTGCGCCGGGGCGTTGACGCAGGACCAGCAATTGACGGCGAGCTTGCGCACCTTGTCGATCAGCGCCGTCGGCCAGACCGAATAGCCCATGCGCCAGCCGGTCATGGCATAGGTCTTGGACCAGCCGTCGAGCAGGATGACGCGGTCGCGGATCTCCGGATAGGAGAGCAACGAGGTGTGCTCCAGCCCGTCATAGATCATCTGGCCGTAGATCTCGTCCGACAGGATCGCGACGTTGGGCCAGTTGGCGAGGCCGGCGACGAGCTTGTCGATCTCCGCCTTCGGCGTGACGCCGCCGGTCGGGTTGGCGGGCGAGTTCAGGATGATCAGGCGGGTCTGCGGCGTGATCAGCGCCAGCGTCTCCTCGGCCGAAAAGGCGAAGCCGTTTTCCTCGCGGATCGGCACGGCGACCGGATTGGCGCCGGTGAACTCGATCATCGAGCGATAGATCGGGAAGCCGGGGTCGGGATAGAGGATGTCGGCGCCGGGCTCGCCGAACATCAGGATCGCCGCGAACATTGTCACCTTGCCGCCCGGCACGACCACGACATTGTCGGGCGAGACCGGCGCGCCGGTGCGCTTCGTCACGTCGGCGGCGACCGCCTCGCGCAGGGGCAGGATGCCGGTCGCCGGCGTATAGCCATGCTCGCCGTCGCGCAGCGCCTTCACGGCCGCCTCGACGATGTGCTCCGGGGTTTTGAAATCCGGCTGGCCGATGCCGAGATTGATGATGTCGCGACCCTGCCGGGCAAGGTCGGTCGCCCGCGCCAGAACGGCAAAAGCGTTCTCTTCGCCGATGCGCTCGAAATTGGCGACTGTCTGGAACATGTGTAGCCTCCCTGGGTATGTCATTGCGGCGGCTGATTTTGTTACGCGCCGGGATCACACGATCCTTGATTTCGTATGATGTTTCAGCGCATCCTCAGGCCAAAATCAAATCCGATTTTCCGGGAGCCCTCTTACCATGTCGTCCAACACGCCGCTGAAGCTTCGTTCCCAGTCCTGGTTCGATAATCCGGATAATCCCGGCATGACCGCGCTCTACATGGAGCGCTATCTGAACTATGGCCTGACGCGCAAGGAACTGCAGTCCGGCAAGCCGATCATCGGCATCGCCCAGACCGGTTCGGACCTGTCGCCGTGCAACCGCCACCACCTGGTGCTGGCCGAGCGCGTGCGCGAAGGCGTGCGCGAGGCGGGCGGCCTGGTCATGGAATTCCCCGTCCATCCGATCCAGGAGACGGGCAAGCGTCCGGGCGCCGCGCTCGACCGCAACCTCGCCTATCTCGGCCTGGTCGAGCTGCTCTATGGCTACCCGCTCGACGGCGTCGTGCTGACGATCGGCTGCGACAAGACCACCCCGGCCTGCCTGATGGCCGCCGCCACCGTCAACATCCCGGCGATCGCGCTGTCGGTCGGCCCGATGCTGAACGGCTGGTACAAGGGCGAGCGCACCGGCTCCGGCACCGTCGTCTGGAAGCAGCGCGAGCGGCTTGCCGCCGGCGAGATCAACTATGAAGAGTTCATGGAGATCGTCGCCTCGTCGGCGCCGTCGACCGGTTATTGCAACACCATGGGCACGGCCTCGACGATGAACTCGCTCGCCGAGGCCCTCGGCATGCAGCTGCCGGGTTCGGCCGCCATTCCGGCGCCGTATCGCGAGCGCCAGCAGATTGCCTACGAGACCGGCAAGCGCGCCGTCGAGATGGTCTGGGAAGACCTGAAGCCTTCCGACATCATCACCCGCGAGGCGATCGAGAACGCCATCGTCGTCAATTCGGCGATCGGTGGTTCGACCAACGCGCCGATCCACATCAACGCCATCGCCCGCCATATCGGCGTCGACGTCTCGGTCGATGACTGGCAGACGGTCGGCCACAAGGTGCCGCTGCTCGTCAACCTGCAGCCGGCCGGCAAGTATCTCGGCGAGGACTACCAGCATGCCGGCGGTGTGCCGGCCGTCGTCTCCGAGCTGATGAAGCACGGCCTCATCCATGAGAATGCGATGACCGTCAACGGCAAGACGATGGGCGACAACTGCCGCAACGCCACGATCGAGCTGCCGGACGTCATCCGCACCTTCGAGACGGCGCTGGTGCAGGACGCCGGCTTCATCGTGCTGCGCGGCAATCTGTTCGACAGCGCCATCATGAAGACCAGCGTGATCTCGAAGGAGTTCCGCGACCGCTACCTGTCGAACCCGAACGATCCCGAGGCCTTCGAAGGCCGCGCCATCGTCTTCGAGGGTCCGGAAGACTACCACCACCGGCTCGACGATCCGTCGCTCGAGATCGACGAGAACTGCATCCTGTTCATCCGCGGCACCGGCCCGATCGGCTATCCGGGCGCGGCGGAAGTCGTGAACATGCAGCCGCCGGCAGCCCTGATCAAGCGCGGCATCCTTTCGCTGCCCTGCATCGGCGACGGCCGCCAGTCGGGCACGTCGGGTTCGCCGTCGATCCTCAATGCTTCGCCCGAAGCCGCCGCCGGCGGCGGTCTGGCGCTGTTGAAGACCGGCGATCGCGTCCGCGTCGACCTGAACAAGGGCTCGGCCAACATCCTGATCTCGGATGAAGAGCTGGCTGCCCGTCGCGTCGAACTGAACGCGGCCGGCGGCTTCCCGGTGCCGCCGAGCCAGACGCCGTGGCAGGAAATCCAGCGCGCGCTGACCGACCAGCTCGCCGACGGCATGGTCCTGAAGCCGGCGGTCAAGTACCAGAAGGTCCACCAGACCTACGGTATCCCGCGCGACAACCACTAAGCCTCTCCGGAAAGCCTCGGCTTTCCGGGCGTTTCGAGACCTGCATGACCGGCCCTCGCGGCCGGTCATGTCGTTTTTGGAGGGAAGCTCTCCAGATTGGCCCGTTCTTCACCTCTCCCTGAGGGAGAGGTCGACGGCCGCAGGCCGGCGGGTGAGGGTTTACGGCCTCGCCAAGTCAGGCTCCGGACAATCGGGCTTCATCCGGATGGTTCCCTAAACCCTCACCCGGAGCTTCGCTCCGACCTCTCCCTCAGGGAGAGGTGAAGGATGCCGGCCCAATCCTGCCGTGGTCCCTCTGTCGTCATCCCGGCGGAGGTCGGCCCGCTGCGGCGCGAAAGGCAAAGGGAACGATTCCATCCCGGCGGATCTTGCCCTAAATATCGTTTGCGCCCTTGCATGGAGGCTCCCTTGCCGCATCTCAGGATTTCGCCGGAAGGCATCGGTTCTTTGTTCTGGCTCGTGCCGGAGAACAAGCCCGCCTTTGCCATCGAGCCGGACGATCTCGACCTTTCCGACGATCTGCTCGACCGGATCGAGGTCTGGAACGACGTGTTCGACGCCCTGTTCGACTCGGACGATCCGAAGGCGTCGCAGTTCCCGACACCGCAGGCCGAGGCGGCCTGGTTGGCCGAGGGGCGTGCCCTCGCCGCCGCCATCCGCGAGGAACTGGGCGACGAGTGGGAAGTCGAGGCGCGCTTCTGACGCGGGCGAGGGGCAGCGCGCAAGCTCAACCGGGTCTGGCGTGCCTCCGAGCCGCCCAACTCGACGCCGCTCGACCCGCGCGTCGCGTGGCGTTTCGCCCACGGTGATCGTTGCGGCGGTCGCCCACTTTCTCGGCTTGGGCTCGAAGAGCCGGCGCCATGCGGGATCGAAGCGCCGACGCCTCGCAACGGAGGCGCATCCCGCCAGGACAGGCCGCTCGATCTAACTCGTTGTTGGATCGGGTTTTCTTCACGCGAACCGCTTTCCACTTCGCTCGAAAACGCTCTAGGATCGCTGCGGTCGACGGGGAGGACGGACATGACATCGATCGCGGAGCGGCGCGCCGCCTTTCGCAGGCTGCACCAGACGGGTTGTTTCGTCATTCCCAATCCCTGGGACGTCGGCAGCGCGCGCCTTTTGGCCGGGCTCGATTTCAAGGCGCTGGCGACCACATCCGGCGGCTTCGCCTTCAGCCGCGGCCTGCCCGACGGCGCCGTGTCGCGCGACGTGATGCTGGCGCATGTCGCCGAGATCGTCGAAGCCGCGGACCTGCCGGTGAATGCCGATTTCGGCAATGCCTTCGCCGATGACGCCGAAGGCGTCGCCACCAATGTCAGCCTCTGCGTCGACACGGGTGTCGCCGGCCTCTCCGTCGAGGACATGGCGTCCGACCGTTCCCTCTATGGCTTCGAGCACGCCGTCGACCGGATCCGCGCGGCGCGCGCCGCCATCAGTGCGTCGCGGCAGGACGTGCTGCTGACGGCGCGCAGCGAGGCGCTGCTGGTCGGCCATCCCGACGCGCTGAACGAAGCCTGCCGCCGCATCGCTGCCTTTGCCGAGGCCGGCGCCGACGTGCTGTTCGTGCCGGGCAAGCTCGATGTCGCTGCCACCGCTGCCGTCATTGCTGCCGCCGGCGGCAAGCCGATCAACGTCATCGCGCTCGATCCGGCCCAGCCGATCGCCGAGATCGCGGCGCGGGGCGTGCGCCGCATCTCGCTCGCGACCGGCCTCGCCCGCGCCGCCTATGGCGGATTCCTGCGGCTGGCGCGGGAAGTGGCCGGCGCCGGCACCTTGACCGAACTCGCCCATGCCGAGCCGGGCGCCGAACTGAACCGCGTTTTCGCGCCCTTCGCCAGAGGTACCCAATCGTGACATTGACCGAAACGACGCCGATCGGTATCGAGCTCGACCCGACGCCAGGTCCAAGGCCCGGCCGCGTGACGCTCGACGGGCGTTTCGTCTCTATCGTGCCGTTCGACCTCGCCGCGCATGGCCGCGACATCTATGACGCGTCGAGCGGGCCGGAGAACGAGGCGCTCTGGCCCTATCTCTGGCAGGGGCCCTTCGCAGACTATGAGAGCTTCGCCGCCCATTACGCGGAAGCCGCGAAGAAGGACGATCCGCTGCTCTTCGCTATCATCGACAAGGCGACCGGTCGCGCCGTTGGCCATGCCGCGCTGATGCGGATCGCCGCCGCCGACCGCGTCGTCGAGGTCGGCAACATCCTCTATACGCCGCCGCTGCAGCGCACGATCGGCGCCACCGAGGCGATGTATCTGCTGGCGCGCCACGTCTTCGATGATCTCGGCTATCGCCGCTACGAGTGGAAGTGCAACGATCTGAACGCGCCGTCGCGGCGCGCGGCCGCGCGCTACGGCTTCCAGTACGAGGGCACGTTCCGCCAGCACATGATCGTCAAGGGCCGCAACCGCGACACGGCCTGGTTCGCCATGCTCGACGGCGATTGGCCCCGCGTGAAGGCAGCCTTCGAGGCCTGGCTCGATCCGGCCAATTTCGACGCCGAAGGCCGGCAGAAGCAGAGCCTCGCCGCGCTGACGCCGGACGTCGCCCGGTGAGCGATCTGCCGGGCCTGCGCCGCGCGGTGGCGACGGATCGCGTCGCGCTGGTTGCGATGCAGGAAGCGGCCTACGAGCCGAACCGCATCGTCGCTGGCCGTTTGCCCTTGCCGTTGCGGTGGGACTACGCCGACGTCCTGCGCGACTGGGAGGTCTGGCTTGCCGAGGATGAGGCGGGTCTCACCGGCGCGCTGATCCTCCAGCTTCGGCCGGAGGACCTCTACATCGAGAGCGTCTCGGTCGCGCCCCGTTGCAAGGGCGGCGGGCTTGGCAATCGTCTGCTCGAAGCCGCGACGCTTCGCGCGGGCCATCTCGGCCGCTCGACGGTGCGGCTGCTGACCAACGAACTCTATCGCAGCAATGTCGCGTGGTATGGCCGCAAAGGCTTCTCGATCGAGTGGATCGAGGATCTCGGCGATCGTCGCATCGTGCATATGCTGCGCCATCTTCAATCCAACGGTTGATCGATCCAGATCAACCAACCATCACGCTCGGGAGGAGCAAATATGACGGGACGTCTCAAGGGCAAGCGCGCCTTTCTCACGGCGGCAGGGGCCGGCATCGGCCATGCCACGGCGCTCGCCTTCGCGGCCGAGGGCGCTCATGTCATCGCCACGGATCTGAAGCCGGAGTTGATGGCTGACCTCAAGGCCGGCGGTGTCGCAGAAGTGCACGCGCTCGACGTGCGCTCGACGGCGGCGGTTGATGCGCTGGCAAGCCAGGTCGGGCCGGTCGACATTCTCTTCAACTGCGCCGGCTTCGTGCATCACGGCACGGTGCTGACGACGTCGGACGAGGACTGGGATCTCTCCTTCGACATCAACGCCAAGGCGATGCACCGCACCATCCGCGCTTTCCTGCCGGGTATGCTGGCGAAGGGCGACGGCTCGATCATCAACATCTCGTCGGGCGCCAGTTCGGTGCGCGGTATTCCGAACCGCTATGCCTATGGCGCCTCGAAGGCCGCCGTCGTCGGCCTGACCAAGGCGGTCGCCGCCGATTATATCCGCCAGGGCATCCGCGTGAATTCGATCGCGCCGGGCACGATCCAGTCGCCGTCGCTCGACGGCCGGATCGAGGAGCAGGCGGCCAAGCAGGGCAAGACGGTGGAAGAGATCCGCCAGCAGTTCATCGATCGCCAGCCGATGGGCCGTCTCGGCACGGCCGAGGAAATCGCGTCGCTGGCGCTCTATCTGGCCTCGGACGAGTCCCGTTACACCACCGGCCAGGTCTATTTGTCCGACGGCGGCTTCTCGCTCTAGGGGCGGGCAGACGGGAGACGGCGTGAGGTTTGACCTCCCCGTCATCCCTGCGAAAGCAGGGATCCATGCAGCCGGGTTCCGAGGCGTGAAAACCTCCCATGCTTCGGCTGAATGGATCCCGGCTCGGGGGCCGGGATGACGGCAAGCGTGGGACGATGACGGCGCGCAAGGCTGGAAAGCGACCCGGTGCATTCTTTACCTCTCCCTGAGGGAGAGGTCGGAGCGAAGCTCCGGGTGAGGGTTTAGGGAACCATCCGGATAAAGCGCCAGCCGCGGGAATGCCAGGCGCGGCGAGGCCGTAAGCCCTCACCCGCCGGCCTGCGGCCGTCGACCTCTCCCTCAGGGAGAGGTGAAGTCAGCCCCTCTCCCGCAAGTGGGAGAGGGGCGAAAAGGGCGGAGCCCTACTTCTTCCAGCCGGTGAACGGCGTCTCTGAAACCGGGCTGAGCGGCGGCGTGCCGTCGATCCAGGCGGAGAGGTTGTCGACGACGCGCTGGCCCATGGCGTTGCGCGTGTAGACCGAAGCCGAGCCGACATGCGGCAGCAGTACGACGTTTTCGAGCGCGATCAGCTCGGCCGGAACCTGCGGCTCCTTCTCGAATACGTCGAGGCCGGCGGCCAGGATGCGCTTCTCCTGCAGCGCCTTGATCAGCTCCGGCTCGTCGACGACCGTGCCGCGGCCGATATTGATGAGCACGCCCTGCGGGCCGAGCGCGTCGAGCACGGCGCGATTGATCACCTTCTCGGTCGAGGCGCCGCCCGGCAGCACGGAGAGCAGCGTGTCGACTTCCCGAGCCATCTCGGTCAGGTCGGCATAGTACTTGTAGGAGACGTCCTCGGCCGGCCGGCGGTTGTGGTAGACGACCTTGACGTCGAAGGCCTCGAGACGGCGGGCGATTGCCTTGCCGATGCGGCCGAGGCCGACAATGCCGACGGTGCGGTCGCGCAGCGAGCCGCTGAGTGGGAAATTGCCCGAGGGCCACTTGCCGGCGCGCAGATAGCGCTCGGCGGCGGACAGCTCGCGAACGGTCATCAGCAGCAGGCCGAGCGCCGTGTCGGCGACTTCTTCGGTCAGCACGTCCGGCGTGTTGGTGACGATGACGCCCTTGGTCGCGGCGTGCTTGGCGTCGACGAGGTCGTAGCCGACGCCGAACGAGGCGACGATCTCGAGCTTCGGCAGCTTGTCCATCAGCGCCGCGTCGACCGCGCCGCCGACGGCGACGGCCTGGATGCGGGGCGCGACTTCGGCCAGCAGGGCGGCCGGATCCTTGGCGTCGTAGAGACGATGCACGGTAAATCTGGCGTCGAGTGCATCGTTGACGTTCTGTTGCATGCGGCCGGGCATGAGCAGTTCGGGCCGGGACATGGAGGCTCCTTGGGGCTGGCTGGTGCGCGATTCCGGCGGGTGCGTCGCCCGCGACGGATCGGGTGTGATCGCTAACATTCTTCGGGCGACCGAATTGGGCGGGGTGTCCCGACAATCCGATCCGGTGGGTGTTTCTCCTGGGACCGGCGGATGGTTTGCCTTGTCCTGAGGCGGTTTCGCACTCTAATCTGCGAATGAAATCAAATGCAAACACCCAGGGAGGGTTGCGCCAATGTCGAACCGCACCGTCGGCTTCATCGGGCTTGGATTCATGGGCGAGGGGATGGCGACCAACCTGCTCACCAAGGGCAATCCGCTGCTCGTCATGGCCAATCGCCGCCGCGAGGCGGTCGAACGCCTGCTCGCCAAGGGCGCCAGCGAGGTGAAGACGCCGGCCGAGATGGCGCGCGGCGCCGACGTGATTTTCCTCTGCGTGACCGGCTCGCGCGATGTCGAGGCGGTGATCGAGGGCAAGGACGGCATTTTGGCCGGCGCGCGCAAGGGGCTGATCGTCATCGATTGCTCGACCGCCGAGCCAACCTCGACCCTGCGCCTCGCCGGCCGCCTGGAAGCGGCCGGGGTGACGCTGGTCGACGCGCCGCTCGGCGGCACGCCGGCGGGCGCGGCGGCCGGCACGCTGCAGGCGCTGGTCGGCGCCTCCGACGAGGTGTTTGCCTCGGTCCAGCCGCTGATCGCCTGCTGGGCGTCGACGATCGTGCATGTCGGCCCGGTCGGCGCCGGCCACAAGATGAAGCTGATCAACAACTTCCTGTCGCTCGGCTATGCCGCGCTCTATTCCGAGGCGCTCGCCATCGGCCAGAAGGTCGGCATCACGCCGGACACGTTCCATTCGGTGATCAGCAAGGGCCGCATGCATTGCGGCTTCTACGACACCTTCATGAATTACGTGATCAACCGCAACGAGAACGCCCATCCGTTCACGATCTCCAATGCCTACAAGGATCTGCGCTATCTGACGTCGATGGCGGATTCGGTCGGCGTGGTGAACACGCTCGGCGACGCGGTGAAGAACAATTTCGCCGCCATGGCCGCTTCCGGCCAGGCGGAGAAGTTCGTGCCGATGCTGTCGGACTTCATCGCCGCGCAGAACGGCACCAAGCTGAAGGATTGAGGCCGCCGCCTGTCGGAAGAGTGATCGGGACCTCGCGCCCGCGAAGCGTCATCGACGAAACTTCGCGGGCGTTTTGGGCGTAGAATGGTCGGGCCCGGAGAGAGGGCGGCCATGTCGACCGCGTGCCGGGCCGGCGGAGCCCGGCCATGTCTGCGATCTCGGAGGAAGGTGTCCCTCGACGCCAGCTGATCTACCGCCACCGCCTGGTGGTGCGGATCACGCACTGGGTCAACGTCCTCTGCATCGCCGTGCTGCTGATGAGCGGCATGCAGATCTTCAATGCCCACCCCGCGCTCTATCTCGGCCAGCGGTCGCATTTCGATCATCCCGTGCTTGCCATGAGCCAGGCCCCGGACAGCGATGACAACCCGGTCGGCATCACCACCATCCTCGGCCACGACTTCACCACCACCGGGGTCCTCGGCGTCTCGCGCGAGAACGGCGAACTGGTCGAGCGCGGCTTTCCGAGCTGGGCGACGCTGCCGAGCTACCAGGATCTGGCCACCGGCCGGCGCTGGCACTTCTTCTTCGCCTGGCTGCTCGTCGCCAACGGCCTCGTCTATCTCGCCTGGAGCCTGACGACGGGCCATCTGCGCGAACTGGTGCCGAGCCGGGACCAGCTCCGCCATATCGGCGGGTCGATCTGGGAGCATATGCGGCTCCGCTTCCCGAGAGGCGACGAGGCGCGGCATTACAACGTGCTGCAGAAGCTCGCCTATTTCGGCATCGTCGTCATCGTGCTGCCGCTGCTGGTGCTGGCCGGGCTGACCATGTCGCCCGGCATCGACGCCGCCTTTCCGTGGCTGGTCGAGCTGTTCGGCGGGCGACAGACGGCGCGCACCATCCACTTCATCTGCGCGACGCTGGTGACGCTCTTCGTCGTCGTCCATGTCGTGATGGTGCTGGTGTCCGGCGTCTTCAACAATCTGCGCTCGATGATCACCGGCAACTACGCCATCGAGCCGAAGGAGAAGCCCGATGCGCGCTGAGAACGGCCTTGATCGTCGCGGCTTCCTGACCCGGACCTTCGCGCTCGGCACGACGCTGCTGCTGGCCGGCTGCGACCAGCTTTCCGGCTCCGAGAGCTTCCGCCGCCTGCTATTCCGGGCCGAGACCCTGACGCGGACGGCGCAGCGCGCCATCCTCGGGCCCGATGTCATGGCGCACGAATATACCGAGGCGGACATCTCGCCCGATTTCAAGGCGAACGGCAGCACCGACCCGCAGGACGAGGACTATCTCGCGCTTTCGGCAAACGGCTTCCAGGATTGGAAGCTCAAGGTCGGCGGCCTGGTCGAGCGGCCGATGGAATGGTCCCTGGCCGAGCTGCGCGCGCTGCCCTCGCGCACCCAGATCACCCGGCATGACTGCGTCGAGGGCTGGAGCTGCATCGGCAAATGGAAGGGCGTGCCGCTCAAGGTCCTGCTCGACAAGGTCGGGCTGAAGCCCGCGGCGCGCTACATCGTGTTCTACTGCGCCGATACGCTCGACGAGACGCTGACCGGCGGCGCCAAATATTATGAGAGCCTCGGGCTGGCCGACGCCAACCATGCCCAGACCATCCTGGCCTATGAGATGAACGACCAGACATTGACCGTCCCGTATGGCGCGCCGCTGCGGCTCAGGGTCGAGCGCCAGCTCGGCTACAAGATGGCGAAATACGTCATGCGCATCGAGGCGGTCACCGATTTCGCCGACATCGACGGCGGCCAGGGCGGCTTCTGGGAGGACCGCGGCTATGAATGGTATGCGGGGATTTGAGAGGCTTGCTTGCGGAATTCCGTGTCGCGGGAAGCCCCTTCCTTCACCTCTCCCTGAGGGAGACCTTTGCAGAACACCTGATGTCGTCACGCGTTCTACACCGCATGGCCAGAACTCGTCGCCCCGGCGAAGGCCGGGGCCCATGAACACCGGCTTAATGTGGCCGTAGCTGAGCCTTTTGGCCAAGGAATTGTGCGTATGGATCCCGACTTTCGTCGGGATGACGACCTGAAATGCACGGTCTGCGCAGGTCGACGATGTTGCGCAAAGGTCTCCTCAGGGAGAGGTGAAAGGGGACCTTACCGTCGCCTGCTCCGAGCCGGGAGGATCAGCTTGGCGGCGCCATTGACCAGCAGGGTGCCGACAACGGTGAAGACCGTCAGGCAGAGGAAGGCGCCGAACAGTCCGAGCTGGTCGCCGAGGAAGCCCAGCGCCAGCACGGGCAGCGCGTTGGCGAGATAGCCGGTGATGTAGAAGGTCGAGACCCAGGTCGCCCGCCGGTCCGGCGGCGCGATGCGGTTGACCACGCCGGCGGCGCCGACGAAGGCCGCGCCATAGCCGATGCCGCTGCCGACCGTGCCGAGCACGAACAGGAGCGGCGAACCGATCCAGATCGACAGGGCGCAGGCGAGGATCGCCAGCGCGATCAGCGTCGTGCCGAGCACCATCGCCCGGTTCGAATCGAGCCGCTGGCTGGCGAGCTGGCTGATGCCGGCCACCAGCTGGAAGGCGGCGACGATGACGCCGGACGCCGCCTGGCTGTCGACCTTCAGCAATTCGTGCACGAAGGTGACGCCGAGCCCGGCGAAGGTCGCGCCGACCGCCCAGGAAATGATCAGCGCGCCGGCGGCGACGGTGAAGGCGGCGTAGCGGCCTGCGGGCACGTCATTGGCGGCGACCGCCTCTCTCGCCCGCGCGACGCGCGGCGCCGGCTGCCACGACGCAGTGGCGAGGCCGAGGATCGCGACCGCCGCCAGGCCCGCGATCAGGATGAAGGGGAGCTGCAGCGGCCAGGCGTCGAATTGGAGGGCGGCCGAGCTGATGACCGGGCCGAGCGCGCAGCCGCCGGTGAAGACGGCGGTCGCCAGAACCGCGTTGGCGCGCGCGTCGGCCTTCGGGTCGAGCTCGATCAGCGCGGCATTGGCGATGCCCGTCAGGCCGCCGGTGCCGATGCCGGCGAGCAGGCGCCCGATGAGCAGCGTCGCGAGATTGCCGGCCGAGCCGAAGATCAGCGCGCCCGCGATCACCACGCCGAGCGACAGGATGATCAGCAGCCGCCGGTCCGGCAGGCGATCGGACAGGCGGCCGAGCACCAACAGCGCGAACAGCGTGCCGAAGGCATAGATCGCGAAGATGAAGGCGACCGTGAACGCGCCGAGCGACCACATCATCCGGTAGCTCGTGTAGAGCGGCGACGCGGCGGTGCTGTTCAGCAGCGCGACCATGATGGCAAGGGCGACGAAGAAGCGCGCCTGACGGTTGGCGGGTAGGGCCATGAGGGAATCCGGGGAAGGCACGTCCTGGGCCGCTCGACCTTCAGGCGAAGCGACCCGCTCTCTTAACGCGTTTTCGTGGCGGGGATAGCGGCAATTCTGTCGCGTCGGCCCGCGGCGTCCGCGTCACCCATCCAGCACGTCGACCGGCGCCTGCCGGTCTGGCGCCTTCACCCGTTCGCGATAGAGCAGATAGAGGCCGCTGGCGATGATGATGCTGGCGCCGACCAGCGTGCGCGGCTCCGGCACGTCGTGGAAGATGAAATAGCCGAGCAGGATCATCCAGATCAGGCCGGTATACATGAAGGGCGCCAGCACCGGCACGGCGGTCTGCTGGTGGGCGCGGACCAGGCACCAGTGACCGGCGAAGCCGAGCGCGCCGGTCAGGAACAGGCAGAGCGCGATCAGAAGCGTCGGCGGCACGGCCATCACGGGCACCGCGACCGGCGCGATCAGCAGCATCGGGATCGTCGCCGAATAGAGCAGCAGGCCGGCGCTGCTCTCGGTGCGGGTCAGGAGCCGGGTCGAGAGGATGTAGAACGCATTCGAAAAGGCGGCCGCGAGCGACAGGAAGATCGCCGGCTTCAGCGATCCGAAGCCAGGCATGGTGATGACGAGCACGCCGACGAAGCCGACGAGGATCGCGGCCCAGCGGCGCGGTCCGGCCCATTCGCCGAGCAGCGGCCCGGCCAGCGCCGCCGTGATGAAGGGCGCCGAGAAGCCGATCGACATGGTCTGGTCGAGCTGCAGCTGGTGGATGGCGAGGAAATTGAAGATCGTCGAGCCGGCGAGGAACATGCCGCGCACGAACTGCATGACCGGCCGCCGGGTCCGGTACAGGGCGATGGCCCGCCAGGGCTGGAACACCAGAATGGCGAGCAGGACCTGCACGAGGAAGCGCAGCCAGACCACCTGCATGACCGGTACGAACTGGCCCGCATATTTGGCGCAGGCGTCGGTGCCGGCGAAGAGGAACATGGCGAGGGAGTAAAGGGCGATGCCGCGCAGGCGCAGCGGGGCCTCCGCATCGGCGGTCGGCAACGGGGAGGACATCCGGGCTCCGGGAAGTCAGTCGGGAGATGATGCCCCGGGGAGGGCAGGCGCTATCGACGATCGGCCCCCGCCAGTCAATCAGATCGGGCCGCCCGGCTCAAGCCACTTCACCCAAGTCACCACTCACCCAAGCCACGCCTTCGCTCAGGCCGCGACCTTGCTCAAGCGACGACTTCGGTCTTCTCTGCGCCTTCCACCTGCGTTTCCGGCGCGGCCTCCGGCTCGTCGACGACGTCGTCCTCGCCATTTTCGGGAATCGCGGACAGGTTGCGCTCGATCTGGCGCAAAAGCTTGCGCAGGCGCTTGACGTCCTTGTCGTCGAGGCCGGCGAGCGCCTCCTTCTCGAGGCGCTTCCAGCCCTTGTCGATGTCGACGATGGCGCCGCGACCCTGCTCGGTCAGATAGACATGCGCCTGGCGTCCGTCGCCCATGGAGGCCTTGCGCTCGACATAGCCCTGGGCAGCGAGGCGGCTCACCATCTTGGTGACGGTGGGCGGCTGCACGGCGAGCGATTGCGCCAGCTGGCTCATCGACAGCCCATCCTGCTCGGACAGCGTCTTCAAGACGCTGTCCTGGCCGGGATGCAGCCCGATCCGCGTCAGATGGCTACCTGAACGCCCACGCGCGGCACGCGCTGTCTGGGCGAGGCGGAACGTGATCGTTTTGCGGTGGTTGAAGGCCATGATCTTCCGCATAACGGGTGAACGTGTCGGGTTGATGACACGGCAAACGAAATCGTCCGAACTCAGCGTTGCAGACGCAATCCGACGGTGACCGTGCTGGTCGGATAGTCGCCGCCCGGCTGCGCACTCTTGTAGTATTCCTGCTGGAAACGGCCGACAACCCAGGCCGTGCGGTTAATCTTCCACGTCACGCCGAAGCCGGCTTCGTAGGTGACGTCGGCCGCGTTGATTCCCTCGTATTTCTGGTACTGCCAGCCGAGGTCCGCATCGAGCGTCAGGTTGCGTCGCAGCGCGTGCTGGGCCTTGAGGCCGACATCGTAGACGATCGAGCCGGCCGAGCTCGGATCGGTCGTCGGATCGACATAGGTGGCGGCGCGCAACGTGAAATTGGTCAGCTCGGTCGGCGCCCACAGCACGTTGCCGTCGATGGTCATGGCATTGAGCGGCTGGAAGGCGGTGTCGTCATAGCGTTCGTGGTGCCAGCCGATGGCGAGTTCGCCTTTCAGCACCGGATCGGCCGAATAGGCGATGCCGCCGCGCAGCGTGACGCCCTGGCTGGCGCGATTGAAGCCGTTCTGGTCGAACTTCTGGCGGAAGCTGCGATCCGAGACCTCGGCCTCGACGAACGGCGTCAGGGCCGGCGTCACCTCGTAGCCGACGCGGGTGGCGGCGCTCACCCAGGTGTTGTCGCGGTCACCCTGCGGGATGATCTCGCCATTGGCGCCCTTGCCATCCTCGTAGCCGGTATAGGTCGCGCCGCTGCGCAGTTGCAGCGCGACCCGGCCGACCGTGCCGTCCAGCGTCGCGCCGGCATTGTAGGTGTTGACGCCGGGCGGGTTCTCGACGCCGGAGGGATAATCGAGGCTCGAGAGCGACTGCGTCTGGTAATTGTAGTTGGCGCGCAGCCGCAGCGCCCAGTCGCGCGGCAGGTCGAGGCGGGCGTTCGCCTCGGCATTGATGTTCGGCTGCGGCGCCACCGAGCCGTCGGAGAAATAGTCGAGATTGCCGTGGAAGGCGAAGCCGAGCTCGTGTCGGCTCCAGTCGGACTTGACGATCAGGTCCGGCACCACGGTGAGCACGCCGGACGGGCCGCCGGTCGAGGAGCCGGCCGCATTGCTGGTATAGCCGCCGCGCAGCTCGACCGATGGCAACACGACGAAGCTGCCGAGGCGGATGCCGAGCGGATCGTAGCTCGAGGCGTCGAGCGCGCCGGCGGTGCGGGCGCGCGGCCGGACCGGCTCGTCCTCTTCGGCGATGATCGGCGCGATCCGTTCGGTGCGTACGGCGCGGCTGGTCCCGAGCGGCTCGTCGCGGCCGGTGCCGGGCGTTTCGGTCGGCAGTGTCAGGTCGACGGATGCCTGCCCGTCGCTGCCGCGCAGGCTGCCGAACGCGTCGGCATCGTCGAGCAGATCGGCCGGCAAGGCATCCTCGGCCCGGGCGACCGTCGTCGAAGCGAGCGCCGAAACAAGCGCCGCCGACAGGAAGAGCCGGACAGGGAATTGCATTGCCGCTTGCCGTGACCTTTGCGCATGAACGGGCAGGGTCCGACGAAGCCGGGCCCTATGGTTTCCGAACCGTAAACGCCCTTGGTTAAGAGAAAGTTGTCGCACCGGCCGGGCGCGACGCGTTTTCCGGCGGCGCCGGAGGGCGGAGCGTGATAAAAGCCCGCCACCAGACAGACGCGGAGTGAACAATGGCGGTTGCGGACGAGGTGGGCGTGGAATTGGCGGGCCAATCGGTGGCCTCGGCGCTCAGGACGCTGGAAAGCGAACGCGCCGGGCTGGAGGCGCTCGCCACCGCCTTTGCCGGTCCGCTCGCCGTGCCCTTTGTCGAAGTTGTGGACATGATCCGCGCCCATGGCGGCCGCGTCGTCGTCACCGGCGTCGGCAAGAGCGGCCATGTCGGCGTCAAGATCGCCGCGACATTGGCCTCGACCGGCACGCCGGCCTTCTTCGTCCACGCCGCCGAGGCGAGCCATGGCGATCTCGGCATGGTCGGCCGCAACGACATCATCCTGGCGCTGTCCTGGTCGGGCGAGACGGCGGAGCTGCGCGCCGTGGTCGAATATGCGAGCCGCTTCCGCACGCCGCTGATTGCCGTCACCTCCAATGCCGACAGCACGCTCGGCCGTCAGGCGAGCCACGTTCTGGCGCTGCCCAAGGCCGAGGAAGCCTGCCCGCATGGCCTCGCGCCGACGACCTCGGCGGTGATGCAACTGGCGCTCGGCGACGCGCTCGCCATCGCCCTGCTGGAGACGCGCGGCTTCACGGCGCAGGACTTCCGGCTGTTCCATCCCGGCGGCAAGCTTGGCGCCAGCCTGCATTTCGTCCGCGACGTGATGCACAAGGGCGCGTCGATGCCGGTCGCTGCGTCCGGCGCGCCGATGACCGAGGCGATCGTCACGATGACGGCGAAGGGGCTTGGCTGTCTCGGCGTCGTCAATGGCGACGGCGTGCTGATCGGCATGATCACCGATGGCGATCTGCGCCGGCATATCGGGCCGGACCTGCTGTCGCGCACGGTCGATCAGGTGATGACGCGCTCGCCGAAGACGATCCAGCCGGACATGCTGGTGGGGGCGGCCATCGACCGGCTGAACGGCGCCAAGATCACGGTGCTGTTTGTGGTCGAGAACGGGAAGCCGGTCGGCGTGCTGCACATGCACGATTTGCTGCGCATCGGCGTGGCGTGAGGCGGCTTTTCTTGCCCTTCATCTCTCCCTCGGGAGACCTTTGCAGAACATCTTCGACCTGCGCAGACCGTGCATTTCAGGTCGTCATCCCGACGAAGGTCGGGATCCATACACACAGATTCTGGCCGAAAGGGCTGAGCTAAGATCAGGTCAAGCCTGTGCTCATGGGCCCCGGCCTTCGCCGGGGCGACGAGTCTTGGCTCGTTCGGTTGTTGTGAGGTCACCTCAGGGAGAGGTGAAGATCACGTCCGGGCGTCTTTCAACCTGATGCAAATGACGGACATCACACCCAGCCGAGCAGTTCGCGCCGGACGAGATGCTCGAGCAGCGTCATGCCTTCCGGGCTGTCGTTCAGGCAGGGGAGCGCCGCGAAGTGCTCGCCGCCATGGTGCTTGAAGATCTCGGCGTTCTCGCCGGCGATCTCTTCCAGCGTCTCGACGCAATCGGCCGAGAAGCCGGGCGTCACCACGGCGATGCGCTTGACGCCTGCCTTGGCCAGCGCCTCGACGGTCTTGTCGGTATAGGGCTGCAGCCATTCCGCCTTGCCGAAGCGCGACTGGAAGGTGGCGCGCAGCTTGTCTTGCGGCCAGCCGAGTTGTTCGCGCAGCAGGCGGGCGGTCTTCAGGCAATGGCAGTGATAGGGGTCGCCGAGCTCGAGATTGCGCTTCGGCAGGCCGTGGAACGAGGCGAGCACGATCTCCGGCTCGAAATCGAGGGCGGCGATCGAGCGTTCGACCGAAGTCGCGAGCGCCGCGATATAGACCGGGTCGTCGTGATAGGACGGCATGGTGCGCACGGCCGGCTGCCAACGCATGGTGCGCAGCTTGTCGAAGGCCTTGTCGTTCACCGTCGCCGTCGTCGTCGCCGAATATTGCGGATAGAGCGGCGCGATCAGGATCTTGTCGCAGCCGGCCCGCTTCAGCCCGTCAATCTTCTCGGCGATCGACGGCGTGCCATAGCGCATGGCCCAGTCGACGACGATCTTGCCATTGCCGGCGAAGGCGGCCGAAAGCTTGTCCGACTGCGAGCGGGTGATGGTCCGGAGCGGCGATTCGTTGCGCTCGTTGTTCCAGATCGAGGCGTAGTTCTTGCCGGACTTCTGCGGCCGCGTCGTCAGGATGACGCCGTTCAGCAGCGGCCACCAGATCAGCTTCGGCACCTCGATGACGCGCGGATCGGACAGGAATTCCTTCAGATAGCGCCGCATCGACCAGTAGTCGGTCGCATCCGGGGTTCCGAGATTGACGAGGAGCACGCCGACGCGGCCGATTGAAATCGGCGGATGGTCGGCAGGCTTGGCCACGGCGGCGGCGATATCGGCGGTCTGGCTGGTCATCGTGCCGGAACTTAGCCGCAGTCCGCCCGAACGCGAAGGGGCAGGGTGCATTTTCATCCGTTGCGCGTTGTCGCAGCGGGACAGGCCTGTGCCCTCTTGTTCGACAGCGCCATGCCGTTGCAACATCCGGATGGAATTCTTCCCCCCACGCCCCTCGCAAATCCCTGACCGGAGATCGCCTCATGTTCGGACGCCAGCGCAGCCTGCGGTTTGGCCTTCTCGCTCTCGCGACGCTCGTCGCCGTGCCCGCATTCGCAGAGCCGGTCACCATCCGCTTCGTGCAGACCAACGACATCGACCGGATGGAGGAACTGGACGGGCGCGGCGGCTTTGCCCGGCTCGCCGCCGTCGTCGAGGCCGAGCGCGCCAAGGGGCCGACCTTCTTCGTCCACTCCGGCGACACCATCTCGCCGTCGCTGCTCTCCGGCATCGACAAGGGCGTCCACATCATCGATATCCTCAACCAGATGAAGGTCGATGTGATGACGCCGGGCAATCACGAATTCGACTTCGGACCAGACGTTTTTCACGCGCGGATTGGCGAAGCGACCTTTCCGGTCGTGACCTCCAACATCCGCGAGAAGGACGGCAGCCAGCCGAAGAACACCGTCGACGAGCGGATGGTCGAGATCGGCGGCGTCAAGATCGGCTTCTACGGGTTGACGACGGAGGATACGCCGGTCGTCGCCACGGCGGGCGACACGGTCTTCAAATCCTCGATCGAGACTGGCAAGGCGAAGGGCAAGGCGCTGCGCGAGGCCGGAGCCGATTTCGTCGTCGCCGTCGTCCACACGCCGCTTTCCGTCGACATGTCGCTGGTGCGCAACCGCGCCGCCGACCTCGTGCTGTCCGGCCATGACGAGCATCTGCTCACCTTTTTCGACGGCAAGACGGCGCTGACGGAATCGGGAGCGCAGGCGGAAGACATCATCATCACCCGAGTGACGATCGACAAGACCGAGAAGGATGGCAAGACGCAGGTCGCCTGGCGGCCGCATTTCGAGATCGTCGACAGCGCCACCGTCACGCCGGACCCGAAGATCGCCGGCGTGGTGAAGTCCTATCAGGACAAGCTCGATTCCGAGCTGAAGGTCGCGATCGGCACGACGCAGACGCCGCTCGACAGCCGCCGCGCCACCGTGCGCGGCGAGGAGGCGGCGATCGGCAATCTGATCGCAGACGCGATGCGCGCTTCCGTCGGCTCCGAGATCGCGCTCGTCAATGGCGGCAGCATTCGCGGCGACCGCCAATATCCGGCCGGAACCGCGCTGACGCGAGCCGACATGTTCGGCGAGATGCCGTTCGGCAACAAGACGGTCAAGCTGGTCGTCACCGGCAAGGCGCTCAAGGCGGCGCTCGAAAACGGCTTCAGCCTGACCGAGGCGGCGGCCGGCCGCTTCCCGCAGGTTTCCGGCCTGGCCGTCGAGGTCGACCTGAAGCAGCTGCCCGGCATGCGGGTCCGGAGCGTCGCGGTGAACGGCGCGCCGCTCGACCTCGAGCGCAAATACACGCTCGCCACCAACGACTACCTCGCGGCCGGCGGCGACGGCTATGTGGTCTTCAAGGATGCTGCGCGGCTGATCAGCGCCGTCGACGCCCGGCTGATCGCCAGCGACGTCATCGACCTGGTGACCGCGCAGAAGACGATCGCGCCGAAGCCCGAGGGGCGGATCGTGTTCCAGTAAGGGCGCAAAAACTCTCACCCCAACCCTCTCCCGCTCGCCTCGCGGGAGAGGGGGATCGCCTGCGCGTGTCATGTCGTTTGCAGATCGATGAAGGGGGGCCGGCTGAGCCGGTCGAGACGATCTCGGTCGGTTCGGTAAAGCGGCCCAAAAAGCCCTCGCCCGCTTGCGGGAGAGGGTTGGGTGAGGGGCTTGCTTGAAACCTACAGACCCTTGGCCTGCTGGGCGAAGCCAAAGCTTTCGAACGAAAATTCCGCGACCCGGAACGACTGGTAGATCTGGTCGCGGAACGTCTTCCAGGGTTCGTAGAGGGTCTTGAAGCGCGGATGCGCGGCGGCGAGCTCCTCATAGAGCTCGAACGACGCCTTGTAGGCGGCCTCCAGCAGATCGGTGGGGAACGGGCGCAGTTGCACCCCCTTGTCGATCAGGCTTCGGATGGCGACGTTGTTGCGCACGTCGTAGCGGGCCATCATTTGGCGCGCGGCCTGCGCGGCGCTGGTCCGCAACGCCATCTTGTAGCTTTCCGGCAGCGCCTCGAAGGCGGGGCGGTTGACCAGCAGGTGGATCGACGGGCCGCCATCCCACCAGCCTGGATAGTAATAGTACGGAGCGACCCGGTAGAAGCCGAGCGTCTCGTCGCCATAAGGACCGCTCCATTCGGCCGCGTCGATCGTGCCTTCCTCAAGCGCCGCATAGGTCGCTTCGATGGGGAGTTCCTGCGGCTGGATGCCGAGCCGGGCCAGCACGGTGCCGCCGAGGCCGGCGATCCGCATTTTCATGCCGGCGATCTCCGGCAGGCTGTGGATCTCCTTGCGGAACCAGCCGCCCATCTGGGCGCCGGTGTTGCCTGCTACCAGGGCGGTCAGGTCGTACTGGGCATAGAAGCTGTCGAGCAGCGGCGCGCCGCCGCCCTCGGTGATCCAGGCATTCTGCATGCGGGCGTTCAGGCCGAAGGGCAGGGCGGTGCCGAAGGCGAAGGCCGGATCCTTGTCGATGTAATAATAGGAGCAGGTCTGCAGCGCCTGGATCGTGTCGGCTTGGACGGCTTCGAACGACCGCTCGGCCGGCACGAAATGGCCCGGCGCGCCGATCTCGATACGGAAGCGGCCTCCGGTCAGGATCGCGACCGAGTGCGCGATCGCCTCGGCGCCGCCATGGATGGCGTCGAGCCCCGCGGGGAAGCCCGATTGCAGCCGCCAGCTGATGTCCGGCAGGTCCGCCACCACAGCCGTCGCGGCCAGGGCGGGCGCGCCGTTGCCCGCCACGGCGACGGCGGGGGTCATCGCGGCGGCCTTGAGGAGCGTGCGTCGGTCGAGGCGTTTCGAGCCCATCGTCTGTTCCTGGTTCGATGATGACGCCGATATAGGGCCGGGCGCGTCGCCTTTTGGCGCTGCTCGGCGATCCGGGGCTGCCGGTATCCGCTTCGATGCCTATATGGAGGCTGGGCTCGTATCGGGCAGAGTTGGCGAAAAGACGGCTTTTTGCCATGGTCCGGTGTAAAGCAGGCCCGGGCCCTCACAGCAAGCGATCTGGATCATGACGGATTTGAAGACTCTTATGCCGCTCGTCGCCGTTACGGCCGATGTCCGCGAGTACGCCGGATACCAGTGGCACGCGGCCCCGGAGTCCTACGTGAAGGCGGTGGTGACCGGCGCCGGCGGCATTCCGGTCATTGTGCCGTCGCTGGGCGACGCAATCGACATCGAGGCGCTGCTCGATCGGGTCGATGGCGTGCTGATCACCGGCAGCCGTTCGAATGTCCACCCGACGCTTTATGGCGAGACGGCGGATCCGCGCACAGAGCCCTATGATCCGGCCCGCGACGCGACCAGTCTGCCGCTGATCCGCGCCGCGTTGCGCAAGGGCGTGCCGCTGCTCGCCATCTGCCGCGGCCAGCAGGAGCTCAATGTCGCCCTCGGCGGCACGCTGATCTGCGAAGTGCAGGACCTGCCGGGGCGCCACGACCACCGTTCGCCGGCCTCCGAAGTGGCGGACGAGCGCTTCGCCATCCGCCATCCGGTCCATATTGTTCCCGACGGCTGCTTCGCGCGCATTCTCGAGCGCGACGAGATCGAGGTGAACTCGTTGCATCGGCAGGCGATCGGCGAACTGGCGGAAGGGCTTCTCGTCGAGGCGGTGGCGGCCGATGGCACGATCGAGGCGGTCAGCGTCCGCGATGCGCCGGGCTTCGCCGTCGGCGTGCAGTGGCATCCGGAATACTGGGTGACGACCGACGCGCCGTCCGGCCGGCTGTTCCGCGCCTTCGGCGACGCGATGCGGGCCCGGGCGGCGTCGCGCGGCCTGCTCGCGGCGGCGGAATAGGGGGCTTGCTTTGTGCTTGCTTCACCTCTCCCTGAGGGAGAGGTCGGAGCGAAGCTCCGGGTGAGGGTTTAGGGAACCACCAGGATAGAGCCCCGCTCCGCCAGAGTCCGACTCCCGAGGCCGTAAACCCTCACCCGTTGCACTGCGTGCGTCGACCTCTCCCTCAGGGAGAGGTGAAGGGAAGGGTGGGAGGACTCAGACCGCCGCCAGCGCACCGCCGAGCATCAGCAGGCCGAAGATGAGAATGCCGCTCGCGGCGACGATCTGCAGGCCGTTGACGACGCGCAGCTGCGTCGGCGTCTCGCCGCCGGAGAAGCGCAGCGCCAGGTCCTTGGCCTTGACCGCCAGCGTCGCCAGCGCCGAGACCGTCAGTCCGGTGCCGAGCGCCATCACCAGCACCGAGAGAATGCCGGCCCAGTAGAGCTTCTGCGACACGGCGAAGACCAGCACGATGATCGCGCCGGAGCAGGGCCGGACGCCGACCGCGAGGATCGCCGTCCAGGCCCGCGCCACCGTCAAAGGCCGGTCGAGCTGGGCCGGGTCGGGCGCATGCGAGTGGCCGCAATCGCAGGACAGGCCAGCCGCAAGCCGCGCCTGACCGTTGCCGGCAAGGGAGGTGGCGGCAAAGCCTGCGCTGGCAAGGCCGGCCGGAGCGCCCTGCGTTGCGAAGGCGAGATTTCGGCCGAGCCTGTGGTGGGGATGATTGCAGGTCGCCGGGTCGTGGTCGACGGCAAGGGCTGCCGCATCAGAATGCTCGCCGCGGCCGGAAAATTTCATCCAGAGCAGCCAGACACCGCAGAGCGCGATCAGGGCGTAGCTGGCGATCTCCAGCGCATCGGTCGCCCGTGTCATCGTCATGGCGGTGACGTTGAGGATCAGCGTGCCGACCGAGACGACGAGGATCGCCGTCAGCGCCTGCACCAGGGCCGAGGCAAAGGAGATGACGATGCCGCGCCTCAGGCGGTCGCCGGTGGCGAGCAGATAGGAGGCGATCACGGCCTTGCCGTGGCCGGGGCCGACGGCATGGAATACGCCATAGGCGAAGGACAGCGCGATCAGGATCGCCGCGGCATGGCCGCTCTGCGTCAGGTTGGCGAGCGCGTCGGTCAGGTCGCGGTAGAAGATCGATTGCTGGCGCGCGATCCAGATGAAGAACGGTGCCAGCGGACCGGCCCAGCCGACGACGCCGCCGCCATCGGGCGTGGCGATGCCGAACGGGCTCGGCGCGGCGAGGGCGATGGCGGGCGCGAGCGCTGCGAACGCGGCTGCGAGCCGGGCGGAGAGGCGCCGCATCAAGGGCATTTCACCACGATCAGGCTGGCAAGGCTGGCGGCCACGTCGGCGAGATCGTCCGGCAGATTGGGCTGGTCGGCTGGAATTGCGGCGAGCAATGACATCGTCTTGTCATCCAGTTCCTTGGGCGGCGTGTAGTGCGCCTTGCAGTTCGCCGGCGCACCCGTGAGCGTGATCGCCTGGTCGGGGACGAACTTGAAGGCGACGAAATATTCCGGGTCGAACACTTCCAGCACCGTATCCGGGCCGACGGCCGTCGGCGTCTTCAGCGGCAGCGTGTAGAACAGCGTCAGCCGGCTGTCGTGAAAGTCGAGCCAGTATTCCGACGGCGCTTCGACCGGCGCGCGCCGCCCGTTGACCTTGAGCCGGGTGAAATAGTGGAAGTCCTTCAGCGAATCGATGTTCACCTTGGCGAGCGGCTGCAGTTCCTCGTCCGACAGCTTGCCGTCGCCATTCGCGTCCAGCCCCTGCACGGCGAAGGCGGTGAAGGCCGCGTCAAACTGCCAGATATGGCGGACGGCCGTCATCTTGCCCTCGGCGTCGAAGACGATCTCCTCCTTGGCGTCGATGAAGACGTGCGGATGAGCCTGCGCGGCGGTGGCGGCGAGGGCGATGAAGGCAAAGGCGATCAGGGAGCGGATCATGGAATGACGGTCTTTGCGGCGGACGGTTCGGCAGGGGGCCCGACAAGTGCGGCCAGATCGTGTCGGGCGCCGCGGAAGTCGGCACGGTGCGCAGTGGCGCCGTGTCGCGCTCTAGAGTCGTTCCGTGTTTCATGGAAACACGGAACGACTCTAGCTCTTTGGCTTGATCACGTTTTCTTCACGCGAACCGGTATCCGCTTCGCTCGAAAACGCGCTAGCAATTGCCGCCGTGCGGGCCGTTCTTATCGAACCACTTCACCAGGAAATCGATGAAGCTGCGCACCTTGCCGGAGAGATGGCGGCGGTGCGGATAGACGGCGTGGATGGCGGCGCTGGCCGGCTCGAACGATTCCAGCACGACGACCAGCCGGCCCGCTTCGATATCGTCCTTCACCACCAGATGCGGCACGATGGCGAAGCCGAGGCCGGCGAGGGCGGCGAGGCGCGCGGCGTTCGGGCTGTCGACTTCGACCCGGCCCTTGACCGGCACCGCGATCTTCTCGCCCTCGACCATGAACGGCCAGTTGGTGCGATAGCCGACGTTGGAATCGACGATGCAGGGCTTGCCGATCAGGTCTTCCGGACCTTCCGGCGTGCCATGTGCGGCCAGCGTTGCCGGGCTCGCGACGATGGCGATGCGGAACGAGGCGAGGCGGCGGGCGATCAGGCTCGAATCCGTCAGCGTCGAGATGCGGATTGCGACATCGAAGCCTTCGTCGACCAGATCGACGAAGCGATCCTCCAGATGCAGCTCGAGCGAGATCTCCGGCTCGCTGACGACGAACTCCATGATGGCGCGGCCGAGCTCGCCATCGCCGAAGGTGCGCGGCGCCGAGACCTTGAGGCGGCCGCGCGGCGCGGCATGCGCGTCGCCGACGGAGGATTGCAGATCCTCGATCCGTTGCAGGATCTCGGTGGCGTCGCGGGCATAGCCCTGGCCGACCTCGGTCAGTGACAGGGTGCGCGTCGTGCGGTTCAGGAGACGGGCGCCAAGCTCGTCTTCCAACTCGCGCACATATTTGGAGATCAGCGCCTTCGAGCGGCCCATTTTTCGCGCGGCGGCGGAGAAGCCGCCGGCTTCGACGACCTCGACGAAGGTCTTCATCCGGGTGAGCGTATCCATGGCGTCGCCTAGCCGGCCATGATCTTGGTAGCAAGCTCGATCAGCGCGCGGTCGCGGCCGGCCGGCGCGATCAGCGAGACGCCGAGCGGGCAGCCGTCATGCTCGGCGAGCGGCAGGCTGATCTGCGGCAGTCCGGTCAGGCTCGCGGTGCACAGCATGGAAAGCGCCCGGTTGCGATAGGATTCGAGTTCGTCGCCGCCGAGCCCGAGGCGCGGCGCGATGCCGGGCGTCGTCGGAATGGCGAGCACGGTGTCGTCGCCGAGCAGGCCGGTGAGGCGTTCCCGGACCTTGGCACGCCGGAGAGCGGCGGCGTCGTACTCCTCGCGGGTGACGTGGCTCGCCCATTCGAAGCGCTCGCGCACGCCGGGGCCGAAGGTCGGCTGGCGGCTCTCGATCCATTCGCCATTGGCTTCCCAGGCCTCATAGGCCTGCATGGTGCGGAAGATCATGCGCCAGGCGGCAAGCCCGTCGGGGGCGACGATGACGGCGCCGGCCGGCTCCAGATGGGCGGCGATGCGGGGCGCGGCCGAGCGCACGGCGGCCTCTTCGAGGTCGCCGAGCAAAAGGGCATGGATGTCGTCGCCGACCAGGAAGCGGGTCAGCGGCGTGTCGGTCGCATCTTCGCCGAGCAACACGGCGCCGACGCGGGCAAAGGTATCGGTGTCGCGGGCGAACCAGCCGACGGTGTCGAAGGTCACGGCCAGCGGCGCGACCCGCGAAATGTCGATCCGCCCATGCGTCGGGCGGATGCCGAGCAGGCCGTTATAGGAGGCCGGCGCGCGCACCGAACCGCCGGTGTCGCTGCCGAGCGCGAAATCGACCAGGCCACCGGAGACGGCGGTCGCCGAGCCCGACGACGATCCGCCGGGAATGCGGCCGGGGGCGCGGACGTTGACCGGCGTGCCGTAGTGAAAGTTTTCGCCGTTCATCGAATAGGCGAACTCGTCGGTATGGACCTTGCCGACGAAGCGGGCGCCGGCGTCCAGCAGGGCCTGGACGGATGGCGCGGTTTGCGTCTTGTTGCCGCTTTCGGCGCGCTTCAGCGGATGCCCGACGCCGGTCGGGTAGCCGGCGACGTCGTAGAGGTCCTTGATCGCCATGGTGAGGCCGGCAAGCGGCCCGGTTGACGAGGACGGCACCTCGACGGCGGGATAGTCGACGAACGCACGGACCGGATCATTGGCGAGAAGCATCGTTTGTATCGACTTCCTTGTGGGATATCCGAACGACGCCGGCGCGACGTCGCGTTGCATCGAAATTCATAGCGCTATTCTGCGACCTTTGCCAAAGAGGACGCAATGCGCGGCGTCAGGCGGCGATCGCGGCGCCGTCCGAGCGCGGGTCGCTGGCGCCGAAGATGCGGCCGTCCTTGCGCCGCAGCAGCGCCCCGGCATGGCCCATCGTGTCGGAATAGGCCTCGTCGAGCACGGCGACCTCGTGGCCGGCCCGCTCCAGCGCCAGGACGATGTCGGGATCGAAGCGGTTCTCGACGCGAAGATTGGTGTGGTCCGATCCCCAGGTGCGGCCGAGCAGCCAGCGCGGCGCGGCGATCGCCTCGCCGAGATCCATGCCGTAGAGCGCGTGACGGGTGAAGACGGCGCCCTGCGTCTGCGGCTGGCCCTCGCCGCCCATCGTGCCATAGCAAAGGATGCGGCCATCGTCGAAGCGGGCGATGGCTGGGTTCAGCGTGTGGAACGGCTTGCGGCCGGGCTCGAGCGGGTTCAGCGCGTGCGGGTCGAGCGAGAAGCTGGCGCCGCGGTTCTGCCAGGTGATGCCGGTCGCCGGCAGCACGACGCCGGAACCGAATTCCCAGAAGATCGACTGGATGTAGGAGACGGAAAGGCCTGACGCGTCGATCGCGCCGAGCCAGACCGTGTCGCCCTTCTTGGCTTCATCCGGCCAGGGCGCGGCGCGCTTCATGTCGATCGCAGCCGCCTCGCGCTCAAGCACGCGCGCCGACAGATGCATGGAGAGGTCGCCGGCGAAGATCGGGTCGGTGACGTGCTTGTCGCGGATCCGGAAGGCGCGCTTGGTCGCCTCGATCAGTCCGTGCACATGCTCGAAGCTCTCGCCGCGCTTCACGCCGAGGCGCTCGAAGATGCCGAGGATCAGCAGCGAGGCGACGCCCTGGGTCGGCGGCGGCGCATTGTAGACGGTGCCGCCTTCGAGCCGGACGGAGAGGGGCGGCCGCAGCCGGGCCTCATGGGCGGCGAGATCGGCCCGCGTCACCGGCGATCCGAAGCGTTCCAGGTCAGCGCCGATCTCGTTCGCCACGTCGCCGCGATAGAAATCGAGGAAGCCGGCGCGGGCCAGATGGTCGAGGGTATCGGCGAGGCGTTCCTGCCGGATCGTCGCGCCGAGCTCGGGCGGCTTGCCGTCGACCAGGAACACATCCTTGAAGCCGGGCGCGGCCGAGAGATCGGCCAGATGCTGCGCCGTCAGCCGGGCCTGCGAGCGGGTGACGGCGATGCCCCGCTTGGCATGCTCGACCGCATTGGCTAGCAGGGTCGGGCGATCGAGCCGGCCGCCGAGGCTTTGCGACAATTCGTAGGCGGTATTCCAGCCGGACATCGCGCCGGCCACCGTCAGCGCCGCGTCGGGGCCGCGCGTTGGGATGCGGTCGTATTTCTCGCGATAGGCGCGGATGGTGGCGCCGGCGCCGGCGCCGCCGCAGGCTTCGAGATAGCGCGGCTCCTTGCCCGGCTCGCGGATCAGCCAGAAGCCGTCGCCGCCGATGCCGTTCATGTGCGGATAGACGACGGCGATGGTGGCGGCGGTCGCGATCATCGCCTCGATCGCATTGCCGCCCGCCCGCAGGATCTCGGCCCCTGCCTCTGCCGCGGCCCGGTGGGGAGCCACGACCATGCCCTTTTCGCCGACGACCGTTTCGCTCACGCGCTCTGCTCCTGTTGCCGGACCTGCATAGGCGAAAGCACGTGCCGCCGGAAGCGCGAATCACCGTCCACGCGGGGGCGTGTTAAGCTTGTCGGGGCGCCCGGACCGTGGCCGGCGCGGTCCTCGCCAACCGCATGAACCGACACCGGAATGCAGCGATTCCGCCGTGTCGGCGCCTCGTCGGCGGCGCTGGCATCAATTTTGGGCCGGGAAGGCAAAATCCGCTTGAATGTTAACCGCGTTCGGCCTACCTACCTCCTCGCCCAATTATCGCACGTGCCTGTGGTTGCGTGCCGACCGGTGGGGCTTCGGACAAGAGGCCGAAGCGACGCCCAAGATCTTCCGCAAGGAGGGTCCCAGGAGTTCGGGAGCGATCCCGAGAAGGTCGGCAGCCGGAAAGCGAAACCGGTGAACTCCGTCTCCGCGGAGGACGCGACTTGAAGCAACGACGTAGCGGGCTTTTTTGGTCTCAGACGGCTCTCCATCGGCCGTGGTCACTGAAGAGGCACTACATCCTTGCCGGGCGTGCGGATCGGGTCTCCCGTTCCAAGCGAAGGCAGCGCTCATGATGAACGCTTGTCGTTCGTCCCGCGACTGCTACCCGCGAAAACTGCCGGCTCACCCCGGCAAAAACGGCTCGTCGTCAACGTTCCGGTCGCGTCCATAGCGCTCGGCGCGGCGATTTCGTTCCGGTTTCGTCATCGCTTCGCAACGCTATCTGGCCCCTGGCAGGCCAACGGGGAGACCTCCATGACCGCACGCATCATCGACTTCCTCAGCAGCCGACGTCCCGACGGCCCGTGCCTCGTTGTCGATCTTGACGTCATTCGGGAGAATTATCTCACCTTCGCGCATGCGTTGCCGGACACCCGCGTCTTCTACGCGGTGAAGGCAAACCCGGCTCCGGAAGTGCTGGCGCTGCTCGCCTCGCTCGGCTCGAATTTCGACTGCGCGTCGGTCGTCGAGATCGAGCATGGCGCTGGCCGCCGGCGCGACCGCCGGACCGCATCTCCTTCGGCAACACCATCAAGAAGGAGCGCGACGTCGCGCGCGCCTATCGAGCGTGGCATCGCCTGTTCGCGGTCGACTGCGAGGCCGAGGTCGACAAGGTCGCCCGCGCCGCGCCCGGCACGCGCGCGTGTTCTGCCGCATCCTCTGCGACGGCGCCGGCGCCGAATGGCCGCTGTCGCGCAAGTTCGGCTGCGAGCCCGAAATGGCCGTCGGACGTGCTCGAGCATGCGCCACGCGTTCGGGCCTGCGCGCCTATGGCATCTCGTTCCATGTCGGCTCGCAGCAGGCGAACGTGAAGCGTGGGACGGCGCGCTCGCATCGGCGCCGGCATCTTCCAAGGACTGCGCCGAGCGCGGCATCCAGCTCGTCGATGGTCAATCTCGGCGGCGGCTTCCCGACGCGTTATCTGAAGGAGATTCCGGGCGTGCAGCACTATGGCCGCGCGATCTTCCGGCGCTGCAAGCATTTCGGCAACCGCATCCCCGAGACGATCATCGAGCCGGGCCGCGGCATGGTCGGCAATGCCGGCATCATCGAAGACGGAAGTCGTTCTGATCTCGAAGAAGAGCGAGACCGACGACGTGCGCTGGGTCTATCTCGACATCGGCAAGTTCGGCGGCCTCGCCGAGACGATGGACGAGTCGATCCGCTATCCGATCCGCACGGCGCACGACCACGACGAGCAGACGCCCTGCGTGCTCGCCGGCCCGACCTGCGACTCGGCCGACGTTCTCTACGAGAAGACGCCGTATCACGCTGCCGGTTTCGCTCTCGATTGGCGACGAAGTGCTGATCGAAGGCACGGGCGCCTACACGACGACCTATTCGGCTGTCGCCTTCAACGGCTTCAAGCCGCTCGAAGCCTTCGTGATCTGAAGGAAGTCCATCGATGATTCAGATCGACGTGGAGGCGCCGGGTGAAGCCGGCGCCCGGGAAATGCTGCTTGACCGGACCATGGGTCCGGACCGTCACCAGAAGACTTCCGAGCGCCTGCGCGAGAACCGCCTGCCGGCCTCCGGCCTGGCGCTCGTCGCCCGCGACGGCGACGAGATCATCGGCTCCGTCCGGCTCTGGAACGTTTCGGCCGGCGGCCGCGACGCGCTGCTGCTCGGTCCGCTGGCGATCGCACCGGAACGCCAGGGCGAGGGAATCGGTGGCAAGCTGATGCGCGCCGCGCTCAACCGCGCCGCCATGTTCGGCCATGGCGCCGTCATTCTCGTCGGTGATGCCGAGTACTATGCGCGCTTCGGTTTTTCGGCTGCGGCGACGCAGAGCCTGATGATGCCGGGGCCGGTCGAGCGCAAGCGCTTCCTGGCTCTGGAACTCAAGGAAGGCGCGCTCGACGACGCCTCCGGCATGCTGGTCGCGACAGGCGACTGGTCGGTCCCGCCGCTCTCCGCGCCGGACTTTCCGCTGGTCGCAAGCCCGTCCGGGCTCGACCTCGTCGACACAAGTCGCTAGTTTCCTGCTTCGAACGGGTCGTGGAGGGAAGGGGTGAAGCCCTTCCGTCCACGGCTTTTTGTTTGTCACGAAGGAAGGGTACGGTACCCCACTTGTTGATTTCGACTTTCAGGAGTGTTTCGCTATGACGACTTGGCCAGTCTACGGTCGCATCAATGGCCCCGTGGTCATCATTGGCTTTGGTTCGATCGGACGCGGTTTCCTCCCGCTACTGAAGCGCCATTTCGCTCTCGACCAGCCGCAGATCACGGTCATCGAGCCGAAGGGCGAATTCGCCGAGCTGATGGCACGCGAGGGCGTCACGCATGTCCAGGCCGCGCTGACCCCGGACAATTACCGCGAGATCCTGACGCCGCTGCTGACCGCCTCCGAAGGCCAGGGCTTCCTCGTCAATCTGTCGGTCGATACTTCCTCGGTCGATATCATGACGCTGACGCGCGAGCTCGGCAGCCTTTACATCGATACGGTCGTCGAGCCGTGGGCCGGCTTCTACGATGCCGGCGACGTCGACGCGGCGGCGCGCTCGAATTATGCGCTGCGCGAGACGCTGCTGGCGGCCAAGCGCGCCAATCCGGGCGGTCCGACCGCGGTTTCCTGCTCCGGCGCCAATCCCGGCATGGTGTCCTGGTTCGTCAAGCAGGCGCTGCTCAACATCGCCACCGATCTCGGCATCGAGCACGAGGTTCCGAAGACGCAGGCCGGATGGGCGGCGCTGATGAAGGCGGCGGGCGTCAAGGGCGTCCACATCGCCGAGCGCGATACCCAGCGCGCCCTGAGCCCGAAGCCGATGGGCACCTTCATCAACACCTGGTCGGTCGAAGGCTTCATCGCCGAGGCGCTGCAGCCGGCCGAGCTCGGCTGGGGCACGCATGAGCGCTGGATGCCGAGCTTCGGACGCACTCATGCGACGGGCAGCGGCGCGGCGATCTATCTGCTCACGCCGGGGGCCGATACCCGCGTCCGCAGCTGGTGCCCGACGCCCGGTTCGCAGCTCGCCTATCTCGTCACGCACAACGAGGCGATCACCATCGCCGACTATTTCACGGCGCGCGACGGCGACACGGTGACGTTCCGTCCGACGGTGCACTACGCCTATCATCCGGCGAATGACGCGCTGCTGTCGCTGCACGAGATGTTCGGCTACGCCGCGCAGCCGCAGTACCAGCCGAAGCATCACATCCTGGCCGAGGACGAGATTCTCGACGGCCGCGACGAGCTCGGCGTGCTGCTCTACGGCCATGCGAACAACGCCTACTGGTACGGTTCGCGGTTGACGATCGAGGAAGCGCGCCAGCTCGCTCCCTACCAGAATGCGAGCGGCCTCCAGGTCACGTCGGCCGTCATGGCGGGCATGGTCTGGGCGCTCCAGAACCCGGCGGCCGGCATCGTCGAGTCGGACGAGCTCGACTATGACGTCTGCCTGACCGCGCAGCGTCCCTATCTCGGCACCGTCGAGGGCGTTTACACCAACTGGACGCCGCTCACCGATCGTCCCGGCTTCTTCCCGGAAGACATCGATGACAGCGATCCCTGGCAGTTCCGCAACGTGCTGGTCCACCAGGCGGGCTGATCGGAGCCAGACGAAAGTCTGCAAGAAAACGAGACCGGGCTTTGGCCCGGTCTTTTTTTGGGCGCTTGCCGGGGCAGGGCGCTCGTGTGGGGGTATGCCGCGGTCTTGAGCACCCGGTTCGCCGGCTCCGCTATGCGTCACGAGCATGTCACGCGGCTGCGACGCCCGCCGGATGACGGTTTTCGGCCCGTTGCCGCCGCAATCCGGCCGCACCCCGGCCGCGCCCCTTAATGCTGCGCTGCAATATGACAGTAGAATTAATGCTGCTCTGCGCTACACGCATCGCTGGCATGAGCTTTTACGTACTGCTCAATCTGGTGGCAGCAGCCTATATCAGCGTCAACAAGAACGGCGACAGAGAAATCCGGCGCCAGTTCGACAGAAATCACACCGACTTCAAAGGACATCCGAAAATGGCTATGAACATCCTCGCTTCCTACAAGACCTGGCGCAAGTTCCGCGAGACCTACAACGAGCTCTCCCGCCTCAACAACCGTGAGCTTGCTGACCTCGGCATTCACCGCGGCGAGATCGAGCGGGTTGCCAAGCAGGCTGTCGGTTACTAAGACTTCCGACACGGACTACGAATTCAAGGAATTCGCAGGGATCCTCCCCTCCAAGCCCCTGCGATCGGCGCCGCGCTGACCTCCTCCCCGGCAACGCGCCACCTTCAAAACGCCCGTCGACCTCCTCCCCGACGGGCGTTTCCTATTGGACGCCATGCGTCAGACGCCGGCAGACGCGACCGAGTTTTGAGCCTCCTCCTTCGGCTCCCGGTCGCGCGCCGGCGTCATTTTTTTCAACGCCGTGTTTGTCTCGATCGATGCGCCCCGCATCGGGGCCCGGCCGGCGCGACCGTTGGCCCGATAGACGGCCTGCTATAAGCTCCGCCTCCGATGTTCGGGCTGGGGGCCTTGCCGATGATTTCGGAGTTTCGCGACGAGCATTTCGCTGGCGTGGAAGCGCTCTGGGAAGAGGCGTTTCCGAACGACGCGCCGTGGAACAAGGCTTCGGTCGCCATTCCGGAGAAGATGCGCTTTCAACCGGGCCTGATGCTGGTGGCGCTCGAAGGTCCGCTGGTGGTGGGCTCGGTCATGGCTGGATACGAAGGTCATCGCGGGTGGATTTCCCGTATCGCCGTCCTGCGCGCGCATCGGCACAAGCGGATCGGACAGGCACTGCTCCTCGAAGCAGAAGAGCGCCTGGCGGCGCTTGGTTGTCTCAAGATCAATCTGCAGGTCGTCGCGAGTAACGCGGCGGTTGTTCGGTTCTATGAGGGAGCCGGATATCAGGTCGAGCCGCGCGTCAGCATGAGCAAGCGCATCTCCCAAAGTCGCCCGGCTGTCGGCCCGAAGTCGGCATCTCCGGACGCTTGAGTCGCGATCGTTTCGCCTCGCTGGCCTCGAAATGTCGCGGCCCGGCGCAAACCGCCAATTATACTGGGAGAGGCCTGTTTAGAATGATTTTGACTTGGCTTCCGTTACGTCGTAACCGCGAGAAGGGGGCCAGAGCCAAGAATGAGTCGGCCCCATTTCATCGGAGGGGTTCGACATGCCTAGAATCAGCCAGATGTTCATCGGAACCGCCGTAATCTATGTGATCATCGGCATGATCGGCGGCATCATGATGGGGGCCAAGCAGGACTTCACCCTGGCGCCCGCGCATGCGCATCTCAACCTGATCGGCTGGGTGTCGCTGGCGTTGATGGGCTTCTACTACAACGCCAATCCCGCCAAGGCCGCAAGCCGGCTGGCGCTGATCCAGTTCTGGGTCTCGACGATCGGCCTCTGGATCATGATCCCCGGCCTGGTGCTGACGCTGCGCGGTTCGCCCTCCGGGGAGGGGATCGTCATCCTCGGATCGCTGATCACGTTGATCGGCATGGTCCTGTTCGCGGTTTCGATCTTCCGCCCGATACCCAGCACGCGCTGAAGGTCCGAGCGCGTCTTAAGGTCCAGCCCTTGACCGTTCTCTCACGGTTTCCGTGAGCGGGCGCCGCCCGAGCGCTTGCTTTACCTCTCCCTGAGGGAGAGGTCGGAGCGAAGCTCCGGGTGAGGGTCTAGGGAATTCTCCGGGTGAGGCCGTAAACCCTCACCCGCCGGCCTGCGGCCGTCGACCTCTCCCTCAGGGAGAGGCGAAGGAGTGCTTTGCTCTGTTGATATAAGACCTTGTAGATGTCACCCGGCGAGGTCGATGACGCCGGCTTCGCCGCCCTCGGTGCCGAAGGCGAGGCGGACGCCCTTCTTGTCCCAGGCGAGCGCGCTGACCGGGCCGCCCTCGGCCGGCTTGCGCAGGATCGCCTCGTCGCTGTCGGCGAAACGCACGGCCAGAACCATGCCATCCTTGTAGCCGATCGCCACGACCTCCTCGGTCGGATGGCAGGCGACGAAGGTGACGATCTGGTCGCGTGTGCCGAGTTGCAGCGGCTGCTTGCCCATCGGGCCGTCCTTGAAATGGAACGGCCAGAGCACGGCCATCTCCGCGCCCGACGTCGCCAGGAAGCGGCCCTTGGCCGACCACGACACCGACTTCACCTTGCCCGGATAGCCCGACATCCGCATGTGGCCGCCACCATCGGCGACGCGCCAGCCATGCAGCGAATTCTCCTGCATCGTCGTGATGACGTTCTTGCCGTCGGGCGAGAAGGTGACGTCGAGATGTGAGCCCTTCCACTCGAACGAGGTCGGCTTGGCGTCGGTGCCGATCCACCAGAGCGAGACGCCATTGTAGCGCGCGACGGCGAGGCGAAGCCCTTTTGGGGCAAAGGCGAGGCCGGCGGCGGTGCGCTCATGCTCGAGCACGCGCTCCTTGCCATCGGCGAAGCGGACAAACACCTGGCGGCCGCTGGCATAGGCAATCGTCCCGTCCGGACCGCAGGCGACCTGGTCGATCCACTTCTTCGGCTGCACGGCGATCTCGTCGATCTTGCCGCTGGCGTCGATCGCCATGACGCGGCCGTCATCGCCCGTGGTGATCAGCCGGTTGCCGTCCTGGGTGCGGGCGGCGGCGAGCAGGCCGCCGGAATGGACAGCGAGCTTTTCCGCGGCAGGACCATCGACCCGCGCGACATGACCGTCGCCGAGCGCGAAGACCGGCTCGTGACCGAGGAAGTCGGCGGCGACGACATAGGCGCCGAGGGGAAAGGACTGGATGGTGGGCAAGAGACGGTTCCGGTCGATGGCGGTCGTGGGGATGTCGAGCGCGTCATCCCGGACGGAGCCGGGATGACGAGCCTTCGGGCCGGCGCGCGGATTGCGTCGCCCTTTTCTGAGAACCGGGCCTCAGGCGGCGACGAGGCAGGCGTCAAAAGCCTCGCGCAAGGCTTTCTCGTTCAGCTTGCGGCCGATGAAGACGAGGCGGCTCTCGCGCTTCTCGCCCTCGGCCCAGGGACGCTGGTGCGTTCCCTCGATGATCATGTGGACGCCCTGCACGACATAGCGGTCGGGATCCTGATCCATCGCCAAAATGCCCTTCAGGCGCAGGATGTTCGGACCCTCGACCTGGGTGATCTCCTGGATCCAGGGGAAGAACTTGTTCGGATCGAGCGTGCCGCCGCGCAGCGAGACGCTGAACACCGACTCGTCGTGGCGCGGATGATGGTGATCATGGTCATGATGATGGTGGTGATCATGGCCATGATGGTCGTGGTCGTGGTCGTGGTCGTGGTCGTGACCGCAGCCGCAATTCTCGTCATGGACGTGATCATGGTCGTGATCCTCGCCCTCGAGGAATTCCGGGTCGAGCGTCAGGATGCGCTCGAGATCGAAGGCGCCGCGATCGAGCACCTTGGAGAGGTCGATGGCGCAGCGCTCGGTCCGGTGGATCGTCGCATGCGGGTTGATCTCGCGGATGCGGCGCTCGACGGCGGCGAGCTGCGCCGGCTCGACCAGGTCGGTCTTGTTGAGCAGGATCACGTCGGCAAAGGCGATCTGTTCTTCGGCCTCCGGCGCGTCCTTCGAGCCGGCGTCAGCCAGGTTCTGGCGTCGGCGACGGTGACGACGGCGTCGAGGCGCGACTTGGCGCGCACGTCGTCGTCCATGAAGAAGGTCTGGGCGACGGGGGCCGGATCGGCGAGGCCGGTGGTCTCGACCAAAATGCCGTCGAAGCCGCCGGGGCGCTTCATCAGGCCCTCGACGACGCGGATCAGATCGCCGCGCACGGTGCAGCAGACGCAGCCATTGTTCATTTCGAAGATCTCTTCGTCGGCTCCGACGATGAGGTCGTTGTCGATGCCGATCTCGCCGAACTCGTTGACGACGACGGCGTATTTCTTGCCGTGGTTTTCGGAGAGGATGCGGTTCAGCAGCGTCGTCTTGCCGGCGCCGAGATAGCCGGTGAGCACGGTGACCGGGATCTGGGTTTCCGTCATGAAATGTCTCCGGCGCGGAACGTCGGCCCGCGCAAAAGGGGAAAGGTTGCTGCCTGATATAGGCGATGTCGGCGCCGATTGCGATGGGGAAGCCAGAAAGCGAGGCACCCACCCAGCCGTCTCCCGCGAGCGGGCGAGGGCTCTTTCGTTCCCGCGTGATGTTCGGGAGAGGCTGGGCACGGCGGGCTCCCTCTCCCGCGCGCGGGAGAGGGTTGGGCCTTTCACCTCCCCCTGAGGGGGAGGTCGGACCGAAGGTCCGGGAGAGGGTTTAGGGAACTCTCCGGAAAAGCCGTAAACCCTCACCCGCCGGCCTTCGGCCGTCGACCTCTCCCTCAGGGAGAGGTGAAGCAAAGCGCTGGTGTTTCAAGGCAGACCTGACCTGCGACCTACGAAACCCTGTTGTCCCGCTCCACCGCCCAGCAGGCGACCTCCGTCTCGCCGTGGAAGCGCAGCTCCGGCCGGTCGACGCGGCATTTGTCGAAGGCGAGCGGGCAACGCGGATGGAAGGCGCAGCCCTTGGGCGGATTGAACGGCGAGGGCAGCTCGCCCTTCAGGCGGATCCGCTCGCGCTGGCGCTCGGGATCGGCCATCGGCGTCGCCGAGAGCAGCGCCTGCGTATAGGGATGCATCGGCTGCTCGAACAGTTTTTCACGTGGCGCGCGTTCGACCACGCGGCCGAGATACATCACCAGGATCTCGTCGGCCATGTGGCGGACGACCGACAGGCCGTGGCTGATGAAGAGGTAGGAGAGGCCGAGGCTTTCCTGCAGCTCGACCAAGAGGTTGAGCACCTGCGCCTGCACCGACACGTCAAGCGCCGACACCGGCTCGTCGAGCACGAGAATCCTCGGCTTCAGCATCAGCGCGCGGGCGATGGCGATGCGCTGGCGCTGGCCGCCGGAGAACATGTGCGGATAGCGGTCGGCATGCTCGGGGCTGAGGCCGACCCGCTTCAGCATGTCGAGTACCGCGGACTTGCGCTGCAAGGCGTTCATCTCCTTGCGGTTGATGATCAGCGGCTCGGCCAGGGCATCGAAGATCTTCTGGCGCGGATTGAGCGAGCCATAGGGGTTCTGGAAGACGATCTGCACTTCCGTGCGCAGTTTCCTCAGCGCCGTCTTGTCGGCGCCGACGATGTCGATACCGCCGATGACCAGCTGGCCCGCGCTCGGCTCCTCGATCATGGTGACAAGGCGCGCGAGGGTGGACTTGCCGCAACCGGATTCGCCGACGACGGCCAGCGTCTTGCCGGCCTCGAGCGTGAAGCTCGCCTCGGCGAGGGCCCGGACGGTGGCGGCGGGCTTGAAGGCGCCGCGGCTGACCGAGTAGTAGCGCGCCAGCTTGCTGGCTTCCAGGATGACGGGCGCGCTCATGCCGCGACCTCCCTGCCTTCGGGATTGGGATGGCCGATCGGCCGGCCATGCGTCAGCGGATAGTGGCACAGCGCGAAGCCGGCGATGGCGCCCTGGCGCGGCGGGACCTTGGTGCGGCAGCGATCGGTGGCGAAGCGGCAGCGCGGCTCGAACAGGCAGGCCGGCGGCCGGTCGAACTGACCGGGCACGACGCCGGGAATCGAGGGCAGATGCTTGCCCTTGGCCCGCTCGGGCAGGGCGGCCAAAAGTGCCGCCGTATAGGGGTGGTGCGGATCGGAGAACAGCGGGCCGACCGGCTGCTCCTCGATCTTCTGGCCGGCATAATGGACGGAGACCCGCTCCGCCGTCTCGGCGACGACGCCCATGTCATGGGTGATCAGCACCAGGCCGGTGTCGGTCTCGCGCTGGAGCGAGACGAGCAGTTCCAGGATCTGCGCCTGGATGGTGACGTCGAGCGCCGTGGTCGGCTCGTCGGCGATGATCAGCTTCGGCCGGCAGGCGAGCGCCATGGCGATCATCACGCGCTGGCTCATGCCGCCGGACAGCTGGTGCGGGAAGGCGGACAGCCGGCGCTCGGGATCCGGAATGCCGACGGCATTCAAGAGCTCGATCGAGCGCTGGCGGCGCTCGCTCTTCGTGAGGCCGAGATGCACCTTCAGGCTTTCGCCGATCTGGTAGCCGACGGTGAAGCACGGATTGAGGCTCGACATCGGCTCCTGGAAGATCATCGCCATGTCCTTGCCGACCAGCTTGCGCCGCTCGCGCGGCGAGAGCGTCAGCAGGTCGCGGCCGTCGAAGGCGAGCGTCTTGGCCGTGACAGTGGCGGTCCAGGGCAGGAGCCCCATCACCGCCAGCATGGCGACAGATTTGCCCGAGCCGCTCTCGCCGACGATGGCGAGGATCTCGCCGCGATCGACGGTGAGCGAAACGCCGTCGACGGCGCGGAACTGGCCCGATCCGGTCTTGAAATCGACGCTCAGTTCGGAAATTTCGAGAAGCGGCATGTCAGCTCCTCCGCATCTTCGGGTCGAGCGCGTCGCGCAGACCGTCGCCGACGAGATTGATGGCGAGCACGGTGATCAGGATGGCGAGGCCGGGTTCGGTGACGATCCAGGGCGCCGATTGCAGGAACTCGCGCGCCGAGGCGAGCATCGCGCCCCATTCCGGCGAGGGCGGCTGGGCGCCGAGGCCGAGAAAGCCGAGCGCCGCCGCCTCGAGGATGGCGTTGGAGATGGTCAGCGCCGCCTGGACGATGATCGGCGCCATGCAGTTGGGCAGCACCGTGCGGAACATGATGCGCAACGTGCCGGCGCCGCCGACGCGGGCCGCCGTCACATAGTCGCGCGTCTTTTCCTGCAGCGCCGACGCCCGCACGAGGCGGACGTAATAGGGCAGGTAGACCACGGTGATCGCGACGATCGTGTTGGTCAGGCTCGGACCGATGATGGCGACGATGACGATGGCGAGCAGCAGGCTCGGCACCGACAGGATGACGTCCATCGCCCGCATGATGACGATCGACGGCCAGCCAGGCGCGAACGCCGCGACGAGGCCGAGCACGATGCCGACCGCCATCGAGGCGACGACGACGGAGAGGCCGATGAACAGCGAAAGCCGTGCGCCAAAAATCAGGCGCGAGAGCATGTCGCGGCCGATCTCGTCCGTGCCGAGCAGGAAGGCGCGATTGCCGCCCTCGACCCAGGCGGGCGGAATGCGGGTGAACTCGCGGAACTGTTCGATCGGCGAATAGGGCGCGAGCAGGTTGGCGAAGATCGCGATGAAGACGAGCAGTCCCAGCAGGATCAGCCCGACGAGCGCGGCGCGGTTTTCCGAGAAGTCGCGGAAGAACGAGGCGAAGGGGCCCGGCGGCGCCTTGGGCGCGGCGATGGCGGCGGTTCTCTCAGCGGGCATGGCGGATCCTCGGGTTGAGCACGCCGTAGAGCAGGTCGACGAAAATGTTGATCAGGATGACGATGCCGGAGACCAGCAGGATGCCGCCCTGCAGAACCGGATAGTCGCGGCGCTGGATCGATTCGATCAGCCACGAGCCGATGCCGGGCCAGGAGAAGATGTATTCGGTCAGCACCGCACCGGCCATCAGCGCGCCGACCTGCAGCCCGATCACCGTGACGACGGGGATGAGCGCATTGCGCAGCGCGTGGATGCCGACGACGCGAAACGGCGACAGCCCCTTGGCACGGGCGGTGCGGACGTAATCCTCGCCGAGGATTTCCAGCATGGCCGAACGGGTCATGCGGGCGATGGTGGCGAGCGGAATGGTGCCGAGCACGATGGTCGGCAGGATCAAATGCGACACCGCCGAGGCGAAGGCGCCTTCCTCGCCGGAAAGCCAGCTGTCGATCAGCATGAAGCCGGTGACCGGCTCGAAATAATACAGGAGGTCGATGCGACCGGAGACCGGGGTCAAGCCGAGATCGACCGAGAAGAACAGGATCAGCAGCAGGCCCCACCAGAAGATCGGCATAGAGAAGCCGGTCAGCGCCGCGCCCATCAGCGTGTAGTCGACGAAAGTGCCGCGCCGGGTAGCGGCGATCACGCCGGCCGGAATGCCGAGAATGGTCGCGAACAGCATGGCGCAGGTGGCGAGTTCCAGCGTCGCCGGGAACAGCGTCGTGAACTCGGTCAGGATCGGCGTCTGGGTCGAGATCGAGGTGCCGAAATCGCCATGGGCGATCTGCCAGAGATAGTCGAGGAACTGCTTCCATACCGGCTGGTCGAGACCCAGCTCATGGCGGAAATAGGCAAGGCGCTCGGGCGAGATGCCGCGTTCGCCGGTACGGGCCTCGACCGGATCTCCCGGCACGAGCCGGATCGCGACGAAGGTCAAGAAGGCGATTGCCACAAAGGTCGGAATGACCAGAAGCACGCGCCGGATGATGAAACTGATCATGGTGTTACCGCCTGGAAGGCGAGGCAGGGAGCCGGGTCACTGCCGTCATCCCCGCAAATAGCGGGGATTCACCCGGCCCTGTCGGGCCGGGTGAATCCCGGGGTCCTGGCAATCACCTTGCCCCGGAACGACGGAGGTGTGGTGCGCCTCCGTCCTCGTCTGTCGCTTGCTACTCGAGACCGACTTCCGCGAATTCGCGCCGTCCGAGAGGGCTGACCTTATAGTTCGTCACGTTCTTCCGGATCGGCTCGTAGACGACCGAATGCGCGATGTTGAAGACCGGCGCCTCTTCATGCGCAATCACCTGCATCTGCTCGTACATCTTGGCGCGTTCGGCCAGATCGAAGGTGGTCTTGGCCTTCTGGAACAGGTCCTCGAAGTCCTTGTTGCACCACTTCGCGATGTTCTGGCCGCCGGGACGCGCGGCTTCGCAGCCGAGCAGGAAGAAGAAGTTGTCGGGATCGCCGTTGTCGCCGCTCCAGCCGAGCTGGCCCATCTGGTGCTCGCCGGCCTGCATGCGCTTGCGGTACTCGCCCCATTCGAACGAGACGAGATGGGTCTTGATGCCGACCTTCTCGAAATCCGCCTGCATCAGCTCGGCGACGCGCTTGGCGTTGGGGTTGTAGGGGCGGGTGACGGGCATCCACCAGAGATCGCTCTCGAAGCCTTCCTGGACGCCGGCCGCCTTCAGCATCTCCTTGGCCTTGGCCGGGTCGTACTTGTACGGCTCGATCTTGTCGTTGTAGCTCCAGATCGTCGGCGGGATGAAGTTCTTCGCCGCCTGGCCAGCGCCGCCATAGACGTCCTTGATGATCGTCGGCTGGTCGATCGCCATGGTCAGCGCCTGGCGCACTTCCTTCTTGTCGAAGGGCGGCTTGGTGGTGTTGAAGGCGAGATAGGCGATGTTGAGGCCCGGCTGCGACAGCAGATTGACGTTCGGGTCCTTGCCCATGGCGTCGAGATCGGCCGGGTTCGGCCCGATCATCACCTGGCACTCGTTCTTCTGCAGCTTGGCCCAGCGCGCGGTGGGGTCCTTGGTGATGGCGAAGACGAGGTCGTCGATCTTGGCCTTCGGGCCCCAGAAGTCCGGGAAGGCCTTGTAGCGGATGACCGCGTCCTTCTGGTAGGCGACGAAGGTGAACGGGCCGGTGCCGATCGGCTGCTGGTCGACCATCTCGGGCTTGCCGGCCTTCAGCATCGCATCGGCATATTCGGCCGACAGGATGGTGGCGAAGTCCATGCCGAGATTGGCGAGGAAGGGGGCGTTCGGCTTGTTCAGCGTGAACTTGACGGTGTAGTCGTCGAGCTTGTCGATCGACTTCAGCAGCGTCGGCATCTCCATGTCGTTGAAGTAGTCATACGCGCCGCCCGAGACCTTGTGGTAGGGGCTGTCTTCCTTCCACATGCGGTTGAACGAGAACAGAACGTCGTCGGCGTTGAAGTCGCGCGTCGGCTTGAAGGTTTTCGACGAATGGAACTTCACGCCCTTGCGCAGATGGAACGTCACTTCCATGCCATCGGGCGACACGTCCCAGCTCTCGGCCAGGCCCGGGCGGATCTTGGTCGTGCCCGGCTCGAACTCGACGAGCTGGTTGAAAACCGGCCGGGCGGCGTCGAATGAGGTGCCGGTCGTGTTGATCTGCGGATTGAAATTCTCGGGGCTACCCTCCGAGCAATAAACCAGCGTCTTGGCCTCGGCGGCCGAAGCGACGCCGGCGACGAGCATGGTTGCCGCCAACAGGCGGGCAAAGATCTTCATTCCTGAACTCCCCTGGCACGCGCCTTTTCAAAGCGCTTTCAGCCCGCCCTGCAGCTGGGTTCCTTGCTGGAACCTCGGTATGGCGGGAAAGCTGCAGTCGAGCCGAGCCGGGGCGCTATTGCAAGAGGGATTTTGGCCGGTTGATCAAAGATTGAGGGCTCCACGCACTTTGGCGACGATCGCCGCCGAGGAACGGAGGTGGGATTCCAACGTCAGATCGGCGATGCGCGGCGTCAGGATCAAATTGGGGACAGCCGCGAAGATCGATCCGGCTTCGCTGGTCAGCGGTTCGGTCTCGAAACCGTCGAAGGCGGCGCCGCGCAGGCGGCCGATCGCGAGCATGTTGGCGACCGCGGCCTCGTCGACGACACCGCCGCCGCCGACCGAGATCAGCACCGCGGCCGGCTTCAGCCGCGCCAGCGCGGCCGTGCCGAGCCGGCCGACGAATTCCGGCCGCGCCGGCAGGTGCACGCTGACGACGTCGGACTCCGTGAGAAGCGCATCGAACTCGACCGGCTCGACGTCGTTCCAGACCGGGTGGGTCGGCTTCAGGAGCGGATCCCAGCCGATGACGCGCATGCCGAGCGCCTGGGCGCGCAGGGCGGCGGCGCGGGCGCCGAAATCGAGCCCGATCAGGCCGAGCGTCCGGCCGTTGATCTCGCGGCCGACGAGATGGCCGCGCGGCCATTTGCCCTGCATCACGTCGCGGGTGGCGAAGAAGGTGCCGCGCATCAGCGTCATCGCGCTGGCGACGACATATTCGCCGATCGCGTCGGCTATCATGTCCGGCGCGCGGACGATGGCGACGCCGCGCGCCTCGCAGCTCAGCATGTCGATATTGTCGGAGACGGCGCCGATCTGGCCGATGACGCGCAGACGCAGCGCCTTGGCGATCAGCGGGATGTCGACCACCGTGCGGTCGCGGATGATCAGCGCCCTGGCGTGGCGCACCGCCCGCGACAGGCCCGGCAGATCGCTGCCGAGCGTCGGCTCATAGTGAACCTCGAAGTCGCGGGAGAGGTCCGCGACCGCGTTCTTGTGCATGAACTCGGAAATGACGATGTCGACCACGCCCGCCCCCGGGACATACGCTCAGGCAGATGCTGTCGCGCTGTGCCGGCATGCTAGCAACAGACGCGGGACATTCCCAAGCGTTTTCCCGGGTGTTCTCGGTCGAATTTCGCAGTTTCAGACGGGCGCCTTCCAGAGCCGGCCGAGGTCGAAGCGCGCCATTTCCTCCAGCAGCTCGACGAAGGCCGCCGCCTGGTAGTCGACCATCTGCCGGCCACGCTCGGCAGTTGCGCGCGCCGCGTTGCCGACGGCGCCCTTGGGGTTCAGGTCCTGCGCCTTCCATGCGGCGCGCGCCGGCGCGCCATGGAAGCGCAGGCGCTTGAATTCCTTCAGCAGGTCGAGCTGGGTCGAGCGGAAATCCTCCGCCTTCGACATGTCGACCAGGTCCGGCCGGAAATGCAGCATGATCGAGGTTTCGACGTCGCCGCCATGGATGCCGTAGAGATATTCCTCTTCGGGCACCATGCCTTCCGGCTCGCCGACGGCGGTCCAGCTGGTCGAGACGACCAGCATTTCGTGCTTGATGCGCAGCTCGCGGGCAATGATGTCGGCGACCGGGACGTTGCCGCCATGCGAGGTGACGATGACGAGTTTGCGGACGCCGGCCCGCGCGATGCTGTCGCCGATCTCCATCCACATGCGGGTCGCCGTCTCCCAGCCGAAGGTCAGCGTGCCGGGGGACGAGATGTGCTCGTTCGACTTGCCGATCGACTGCAGCGGCAGGAAGGTCGCCGGCAGCCCCGGCGGCAGCATCTCGACCACGCGCTTCATCATGCCCTCGCCGATGCAGGCATCGGTGAAGACGGGCAGATGCGGGCCGTGCTGCTCGATGGCGCATACCGGCAGGACCGCGATCCAGTCCTTTTCGCCGCCCAGGAAGGAAGGGGCCTGCATTTCGTGCCAATAGGGGCGGGGAAGGGTCATTCCGAGAATCTCTTTCAAGGGTTGTTTCGGTGCGGCGAGGCGGCTGGAGGCCGCGCCCACCCTGTCGAGACCGGGGCGGCCTGGCGGCCGTCCGAAAGAACGCCGTCGTTCATAGCGCTTCTGGGAAGCCGCGCGAAGCCTGATGATGGTCCTGTCGCCGTCGTGCCGGGCGAGGCCGGTGCGCGGCGCCGGCGCGCCCGCCTCACTCCGCCTTCGCCGCGACGGCCTCGATCTCGACCAGGAATTCCGGCCGGGTGAAACCGGTGACGATGTAGAGCGTGGACGCCGGCAGCGGCTCGCCGACATACCGATCGCGCACGTTCATGTAGCGGCGCATGTCCTCGCGCTTGGTGACGAAGGCGTTGAGGCGGACGATGTCGGAAAGCGCCATGCCGCCGGCGGCGAGGATCGCGCGGATGTTCTCGAAGCAGATCTCGGCCTGCTCCTCGACGCTGTCGGGAACGCTGTCATCGGCGCGGATGCCGAGCTGGCCCGAGGTGAAGATCAGGCGGCTGCCGGCCGGCGCCTCGACGCCGTGGCTGTAGCGGCCGAAGGGCGGGCGGATGTCCTTGGGGGTCAGCGGCTGGTTCACCGTGGAAGCTCCGGGTCGGCATGAGGATCTGCAAGGGTAGGGGGCGGGTGTCCTCGGTGGCAAGGCCGGGCGAGGCGGGTTTCGCACCACCCGGCATGGCGTTTTTGACGGAAGCGCTCAATTTCCTGGCCGCTGGCGCTATCTTGAGCATCATTCGTCGCATAATATGCCGCCACTTCCCGACATCGGGCGGATGACATGGCGGACGGCGGGCTCCGGCGCTGGATGCGGCGCGTTTGGCATGTGTCTTGCGACTGGGAAGCTCGATATCGAGTCAGGAAGGTCGTGGGCCGATCAATCGGCTCGGGAAAACTCGTTTGGCGACCGCGGGGGCTGTCGCGACAAGGGGAAAGGCGGAGTGCTTATGACATCCATCAGGACCAAGTTCATCGGTTTGGCGGCCGGCGCGGCTGCCGTGGCCTTTTCCGGCCAGGCCTTCGCGCTCGACGAAGTCAGCTTCGGTACCAACTGGCTGGCCCAGGCCGAGCATGGCGGCTTCTACCAGGCCGTTGTCGACGGTACCTACGAGAAACACGGCCTGAAGGTCACGATCGTGCAGGGCGGCCCGCAGGCGGCCAACCGCCAGCTGATGCTGGCCGGCAAGACGACCTTCAACATGGCCGGCAACATGGTCGAGACCTTCGCGGCCGCCGCCGAGGATATCCCGCTGGTCGAGGTCGCTGCGATCTTCCAGAAGGACCCGCAGGTCATCATCGCCCACCCGGACGTCGACAAGTTCGAGGATCTGGCCAAGCTCGACACGCTGCTGCTGTCGAAGGACGGCTACGCGTCGTATTTCCAGTGGATGAAGTCGGCCTATCCGGGCTTCCGCGACGAGCAGTTCAAGCCCTACACCTTCAATCCGGCGCCGTTCCTGGCCGATCCGAAGTCGGCCCAGCAGGGCTATATCACTTCCGAGCCGTTCGAGATCGCCAAGCAGGCCGATTTCAAGCCGAAGTTGTTCCTGTTGGCGGACCAGGGCTTCAGCACCTATGCGACGCTGATCGAGGGCACGCAGGAGTTCGTCGCCGCCAATCCCGACATCACCCAGCGTTTCGTCGACGCCTCGATCGAGGGCTGGAACAACTATCTCTACGGCGACAACAAGGCCGCCAACGATCTGATCAAGAAGGAAAATCCGGAACTCACGGATGAGCAGATCGCCTATTCGATCCAGACCATGAAGGACTATGGCCTGGTCGATTCCGGCGACTCCCTCGAAAAGGGCATCGGCTGCATGACCGATGCGCGCGTGAAGGACTTCCAGGAAAAGATGGTCAAGGCCGGCGTGATCAAGGCTGACCTCGACCTGTCGAAGTATTACACGACGCAGTTCGTCTGCAAGAAGGTCGGAATGGACCTGAAGAAGTAGGTCGTCAGAACCGATATGGAGCCGCGCGGCTCCAGGCATTGCCGGGCTTGTCCCGGCAATGCCGTTGTTAAATGGTGGCGCGTTCTGCCACTCAGTTGAGGAAACGGTATTCTTGTCTCTCGCAACCAGCAGCCCGCCATCCGCCGCGCCCGGACGGCCCATCGTGCGTCTCGAGCATGTCTCGAAGACCTTTTCGAACGGGACGATCGCGCTGAAGGACATGTCGCTGTCGATCGGCGCCGGTGAATTCATCAGCCTGCTCGGCCCGTCGGGTTGCGGCAAGTCGACGGCACTGCGGATGCTGGCAGGGTTGGGCGAACCGTCCTCGGGCAAGATCGTCTGGCCGGATGCGGCCGAGAAGGCCGCCGCCGACAAGGGCGAGGGCGAGATCGGTTTCGTGTTCCAGGAACCGACGCTGATGCCCTGGGCCACCGTGTTCAAGAATGTCTGGCTGCCGCTGCGCCTGAAGGGCATCTCGCAGGCCGCCGCCCGGCCGCGCGTCATGGAAGCGCTGGAGATGGTCGGCCTCGACAAGTTCGCCGATTCCTATCCGCGCGAGCTTTCCGGCGGCATGAAGATGCGCGTCTCGATCGCCCGCGCGCTGGTGACCCGGCCGCGCATCCTGCTGATGGACGAGCCCTTCGCGGCGCTGGACGAGATCACCCGCCAGAAGCTCAATGACGATCTGCTCCGGCTCTGGGAGCAGTTTGGCTGGACCATCGTCTTCGTCACCCATTCGGTATTCGAATCCGTCTACCTGTCGAGCCGCATCGTCGTCATGGCCGCCCGTCCGGGCCGCGTCATCGACGAGATCGCTGTCGATGCGCCGCATCCGCGCGGCATCGGCTTCCGCACCTCGCAGGCCTATGGCGACTACTGCCGCCGCGCTTCGGAATCCCTTCTTTCCGCCATCGGAGCGGCCGACCACCTATGACCAGCATCGATCAGGGCCCCGTGGCGGCCCAAGCCGTACATGAAGCCGCGCACCAGGACACCGCCGCGGCGCCCGCGCCGACCATGCCCGTCAGCGAGCGCATCCTGCGCGTCCTCATCCCGCTCGTCATGCTGGCGATGCTGATCGGCCTCTGGGCCTGGTATGTCGCCGCCTACAACATCCCGAAATACATCCTGCCGGGTCCCGACCTCGTCGTGCAGTCGCTGATCAAGGACTGGCCGATCCTCGGCATGGCGCTTCTGGTGACGCTGAAGATCACCTTCGCCGCGCTCGCCATCGCGCTGGTCGGCGGTGTCGCGCTGGCAATCCTGCTGACCTCGTCGAAATGGGTCGAGCTGGCGCTGTCGCCCTACATGGTCATCCTGCAGGTGACGCCGGTCGTCGCCATCGCACCGCTGATCCTGATCTATGCGCCGTCGACGCAGGCGGCGCTCTTGATCTGCGCCTGGATCGTCGCGTTCTTCCCCGTGCTCTCCAACACGACGCAGGGCCTGAAGAGCACCGACCACAATCTGCTCAACCTGTTCGAGCTCTATGGCGCCAGCCGCTGGCAGACGATGATTCACCTGAAGCTGCCGGCCGCATTGCCCTATTTTCTCGCCGGCCTCCGGATCGCCGGCGGTCTCGCCCTGATCGCCGCCGTGGTGGCCGAGTTCGCGGCCGGCTCCGCCGGCGCCGGCTCCGGCCTCGCCTTCCGCCTGCTCGAATCGCAGTATCGTCTCAACATTCCCCGCCTGTTCGCCGCCCTCATCCTGCTCTGTGCGACCGGTGTCGTGATCTATGGCGTCACCAGCCTGATCTCGCACCTGGCCCTGCGCCGCTGGCATGAGAGCGCGATCCGACGGGAGAACTGAGATGGCCAAGGGGTTCGCCGCAAGTCCCGAGGCGGGTCGCTATGTGCTCGCCAATGCGACCTTGCCCTCCGTCACGGTCGACGGCTTCGAGGGGGCGGATGTCGGCGAAGGCCTGATGCGCGCCGACATCGTCGTCGCCGACGGCAAGATCGAGGCGCTGCGCCCGGCCGGCAGCGTCGCCGATGTGCCGGTCGTCGACCTCGACAAGGGCCAGGTCTGGCCCTGCTTCGTCGACATGCACACCCATCTCGACAAGGGCCACATCTGGTCGCGCCGCGAGAACCCATCGGGGAGTTTCGCCGGTGCGCTGGCGGCGGTCGACGAGGACCGCAACGCGCATTGGACGACCGAGGATGTCCGGGCGCGGATGGAGTTCGCGCTTCGCACCGCCTATGCGCACGGCACCAAGCTGATCCGCACGCATATCGACTGTGTGCCGCCGCAGTTTCCCGCCTCCTGGCCGGCCTTCGCCGAAGCGCGCGACGCCTGGGCCGGACGCGTCGACCTGCAGGGCGTGGCGCTGTCGCCGATCGAACTCTATCTCGACGAGACCGTGCGCACGCGCCTGACCGAGACGGTGGCGGCCTTTGGCGGCGTACTCGGTGGCTTCACCTATATGACGCCGGGCCTCGAGACGGCGCTCGATCATCTCTTCGCCATGGCGTCGGAGAACGGCTTCGATATCGACCTGCATGTCGATGAGACCGCCGACCCAAATGCCCGTTCGCTGGCGGCGATCGCCGAGGCGGCGATCCGCGCCTCCTATGAGGGGCAAGTCACGGTCGGTCACTGCTGTTCGATCGCCCGGCAGGACGAGAGCGAGGCCGATCGCACCATGGATCTCGTGGCAGAGGCGGGCCTCGCCGTCGTCTCGCTGCCGATGTGCAATCTCTATCTGCAGGATCGCCACCCCGACCGCACGCCGCGCTGGCGCGGCGTGACGCTGCTGACCGAGATGGAGGAGCGCGGCATCCGCACCGCCGTCGCCTCCGACAACACGCGCGATCCGTTCTACGCCTATGGCGATCTCGACGCCGTCGAGGTTTTCCGCGAGGCGGTGCGGATCCTGCATCTCGACCATCCGCTCGATGGCGCCGCCCGCGTCGTCACCACCAATCCCGCCGCCATCCTGCGCCGCTCCGATGTCGGCCGAATCCGCGTCGGCGACCCGGCCGATCTGGTGCTGTTCCGCGCCAGGACCTGGTCGGAATTCCTGTCCCGGCCGCAGTCCGATCGCACCGTTTTGCGCTATGGCAATGCGATCGACCGGACCTTGCCCGACTATCGCGAACTCGATTCCCTGTTTGGACACTGATCATGGCTCACCAATTCAGAAACGACCTCGAAGCGCTGAAGGCCGATCTCGACGGCATCGCCATCGAGGAGAACCCGGCGCTGGTGAAGCAGAAGAGCCGCGATTTCTTCTGGTATTCTCCCGTTCTGAAGGCGCAGCTCGACCACATCACCGCCGATCTGGTGGCGACGCCGAAGGACGAGGCGGAGGTGATCCGCATCTTGAAGGCCGCCTTCAAGCATGACGTTCCCGTTACGCCGCGCGGCACCGGCACCGGCAATTACGGCCAGGCGATGCCGCTTTCCGGCGGGCTGATCCTCAATCTCGCCGAGATGAACAAGGTCAAGGCGATCTATCCCGGCCGCGTCATCGCCGAGCCGGGCGTCGTCGTCGCCCAGCTCGATGCCGAGACGCGGGCCCATTCCGGCCAGGAGCTTCGCCTGCATCCCTCGACCGCCAAGACGGCGACGATCGGCGGCTTCATCGCCGGCGGCTCCGGCGGCGTCGGCTCGATCCGCTGGGGCGGCCTGCGCGACATCGGCAACGTGCTGCGCCTGCGCGTCGTCACCATGGAGGCCGAGCCGCGCATCCTCGAGCTGACCGGCTGGGAACTGCACAAGGTGATGCACGCCTATGGCACCAACGGCATCATCACCGAAGTCGAGATGCCGCTGACCACTGCCTATGACTGGGTCGATATCCTCGTCGGCTTCGACGACTACATGGACGCGGTGCGCTACGCCGACAGCGTCGGCAATGCCGACGGCCTGCTGCTGAAGGAACTCGCGACCGTCGCGGCGCCGATTCCCCATGACTATTTCCTGCGCCACCAGAAGTTCCTGAAGCCCGGCCAGTCGCTGGCGATCGTGTCGCTGGCACCGCACGCCGTCGACGCCTTCCTCGCTTTCACCGCGCGCAGCAAGGGCGAGATCGTCTTCCGCTCCGACACCGCCGAGGACCTGAAGGGCATTCCGCCGAACTACGAGCTCGGCTGGAACCACACGACGCTCAGGGCGCTGCGCGTCGATCCTTCGATCACCTATCTGCAGTCGATGTATCCGCCGCCGCACCACATCGAGAAGATCGAGGCGCTGACCAAGCTGTTCGGCGACGAGGTGCCCGGCCATCTCGAATTCGTCCGTTTCGACGGCAAGATCACGCCGATGGGCCTGCCGATGGTGCGCTACACCACCGAGGCGCGGCTGGAGGAGATCATCCGCATCCATGAGGAACATGGCTGCCCGATCTTCAATCCGCACCGCTACACGCTGGAGGAGGGCGGCATGAAGCAGACCGACCTGGGCCAGCTCGCCTTCAAGCGCGAGGCGGATCCGAAGGGGCTTCTCAACCCGGGCAAGATGATCGCCTGGGAAGACCCGGAATTCGACTTCACCTCGACCAAGACCTTCCTGTTCCCCGGCCTTAAGGCCGTTGGCTAAGATGGGCGCTCGCCCTCTCGCCCTCTGCCTCGCCAAGCCGGCAGCGCGCTAGGTGCGCGCGCTCGTCGTCTTCGCTCATCCGGTGCCGGAAAGTTTCGGCGCCGCTCTTCGCGACACGACAATCGCGGCGCTTCGCGGCTCCGGGCATGAGGTCCGGCTGCTCGATCTCTATGCGTGCGGCTTCAACCCCGTCATGGGCGCCGACGAGCGCCGCGTCTACAATGATCCGGTCGTCAACGAGGTGCCGATCGCCGAGCATCTCGCCCATATCAAATGGTGCGAGATCCTCGTCTTCGTCTATCCGACCTGGTGGTTCAGCCCGCCGGCCATGCTGAAGGGCTGGTTGGAGCGGGTCTGGGTGCCGCATGCCACCTTCATCATGCCGACGGCGACGCGCGGCTCGCGGCCGGGCATGAAGAACATCCGCAAGCTCGCCGTGGTGACGACCTGCGGCGCCAGCTGGACGCTGTCGAAGGTGATCGGCGAGCCGGGACGGCGGATCCTGCTGCGCGGCATCCGCACGCTCTGCCATCCGCTGTGCCGGACCAGCTACATGGCGCACTACAAGATGGACAGTTCCACGCCGGAGAGCCGGGCGAGCTATCTCGCCAAGGTCAGCCGCAAGATCGGCAGGCTTTAGGCGCGACCGGGTTGAATGAAAAACGGCGGCTCCGAGGGGCTGCCGTTTTTCTTTGTCGGGATCGTTCTGGGGGCGCGGGGAGCCATATCCGCCCTGGCTCCTTACCTCTCCCTGAGGGAGAGGTCGGAGCGAAGCTCCGGGTGAGGGTTTACGCCCTCACCGGATGGTTCCCTAAACCCTCACCCGCCGGCCTTCGGCCGTCGACCTCTCCCTCAGGGAGAGGTGAAGACCAGTGCCGACGCCTTAGCGCGCCAGCAGCTTTTCCAGCTCGGGGCGGAACTCGTCCGCGATATCCGGCCGGTCCAGCGCGAAGGCGACGTTTGCCGCCAGGAAGCCGACCTTGTTGCCGCAATCATAGGTCTGGCCGTCGAAGCGGCAGCCGTAGAAATACTGGCGGTCCATCAGCTTCAGCATGGCGTCGGTCAGCTGGATCTCGTTGCCGGCGCCGCGCTCCTGCTTCGACAGGAAGTCGAAGACCTGCGGCTGCAGGATGTAGCGGCCGTTGATGTAGAGGTTGGACGGCGCCACTTCCGGCTTCGGCTTCTCGACCATGGCGTTGATGCGGAAGGCCGGGCCGCCGATTTCCGCGCCGATGCCGACGATGCCGTACTGGTGCGTCTGCGATGGGTCGCATTCCTCGACGGCGAGGACGTTGCCACCCCATTCCTCGTAGACCTTGACCATCTGCTTCAGGCAGCCCGGCTCGCCCTTCATCACCATGTCCGGCAGCAGCACGGCGAACGGCTCGTTGCCGATCATCTCGCGGGCGCACCAGACGGCATGGCCGAGGCCGAGCGGAACCTGCTGGCGGGTGAAGCTGGTCGAACCCGGCTTCGGCAGGTCCTTGGCGAGCAGGTTGAGCGCCTCCTTCTTGCCACGGTCGGTGAGGGTCGCCTCGAGCTCGTACTGGACGTCGAAGTGATCCTCGATGACCGCCTTGTTGCGGCCAGTGACGAAGATCAGGTGCTCGATGCCGGCCTCGCGCGCCTCATCGACGGCGTATTGGATCAGCGGACGATCGACGACCGTCAGCATTTCCTTCGGCATGGCTTTGGTCGCGGGAAGAAAGCGGGTGCCAAGGCCTGCGACAGGAAATACGGCCTTGCGAATCTTCGGGTTCATGGACGCCTCACAGATGCATCGGTACGGACAGCATATCGACAGATTCCTAACAAGAACTCCAATGAAAAGGCAATGTTTCGAACGTCATCAAGACTTCGTTTACCTATTCATAGTTCATTAACAATCCGAATATGCTTGGAGTTTCAAAGTGGCTGTTCTGGTGACGGGTGGAGCCGGATATATCGGTAGCCATATGGTGTGGCGTCTTGTTGACGCTGGTGAGGCAGTGGTGGTTCTCGATCGCCTGTCCACCGGCTTTCAATGGGCGGTGGCGCCGGAGGCTGCCTTTGTCCAGGGCGACATCGCCGACGAAGCGCTGGTTGAGCGACTGGTCGCCGAATATGCCATCGACGCCGTCATCCATTTCGCCGGCTCGATCGTGGTGCCGGAATCGGTTGCCGACCCGCTCGGCTACTATTTCAACAACACCGTCGCATCACGCGCCTTGATGGCGGCCGTGATCCGCGCCGGCGTGCGCCACTTCATCTTCTCCTCGACCGCCGCCGTCTATGGCGATGCCGGCACCGAGCCGGTGCTGGAGAGTGCCGCCACCGTGCCGCAATCGCCCTATGGCCGCTCGAAGCTGATGACGGAGATGATGCTGGAGGATGCGGCGCGGGCGTATGATTTCCGCTATGTGGCGCTGCGCTATTTCAACGTCGCCGGCGCCGATCCGCGCGGCCGCACCGGCCAGTCGACCCGCGGCGCGACCCATCTGATCAAGGTCGCCAGCGAGACCGCGCTCGGCAAGCGCAGCGAGATCGAGCTGTTCGGCACCGATTACGACACGCCCGACGGTTCCTGCGTGCGCGACTACATCCATGTCGCCGATCTCGCCAACGCCCATGCCGATGCGCTCGCCTATCTGCGCGCCGGCGGCGAAAGCCTGGTCGCCAATTGCGGCTACGGCCATGGTTACTCAGTACGCGAGGTGCTTTCGGCGGTTCGGCGCGTTTCCGGCCGGGATTTCCGTGTCATCGAACGCGAGCGCCGCCCCGGCGACGTTCCCGCCGTGGTCGCAAATTCGACACGCGCGCGCAGCACACTGGGCTGGACGCCTATGCATGATGATCTCGACCAATGCGTCGCGACGGCGCTGGCCTGGGAGGAGGCGCTCGGTCGACGCAATCAGCGCGACTGAGTGGAGAAGGACCGGAAGCGAGCCGGTCGAAGCGTGAGGACAAGCCGGACGGGGGCCCGGATCTGCATTGGCACTGATATGAGGAGACTTCCGAGATATGGCATTTTTGAGCCCGCCCGTTTCCGCCGCACGGCCGTTCGCGGCCGCCGGAACCCGCGTCGCGCTGCTGATCCTGATGCTTCTGGCCGGTCTGCTGCCGGCCATGGCGGATGCGGCAGGCGCGCGATGGGTGGCGAGCTTCTGGCCAGAAGCTCAGAAGGCCGGCATCTCGCGCAGCGTCTACAACAGCGCGCTCGGCAATTTCACCCCGGATCCCGACGTGCTCGCCAAGGCGGATTCGCAGGCCGAATTCGTCAAGCCGCTCTGGGATTATCTCGATAGCGCCGTTTCCGCCAAGCGGCTGGAGAACGGCCGCGAGGCGATGCGCCAATATGGCCGGCAATTGCAGCAGATCGAGCAGACCTTCGGCGTTGACCGCAGCGTCGTCGTGGCGATCTGGGGCATGGAATCGTCCTACGGCCAGATCCTGACCAACGACAAGATCGTCAAGAACACCATCCGCTCGCTGGCGACGCTGGCCTATCAGGGCGGCTCGCGCGCCAAATATGGCCGCCAGCAGCTGATCGCGGCGCTGAAGATCCTGCAGCGCGGCGATGTCGACGCCCGTCACATGGTCGGCTCCTGGGCCGGCGCCATGGGCCACACCCAGTTCATTCCGACCACCTACCAGGCCTATGCCGTCGACTTCGACGGCGACGGCAAGCGCAATGTCTGGACTTCGGAGGTCGACGCGCTCGCCTCGACCGCCAACTATCTCGCCAAGATGGGCTGGCGGCATGGTCAGACCTGGGGCTACGAGGTCGAGCTGCCGGCGGGCTTCGATTGGCGCCATTCCGATTCCGGCAAGGCGCTGTCGCTCGACCAATGGCGCAAGCTGGGTGTCCACCGCGTCGCCGGCCGGCCGTTCCCGGCCTCGAACGACACGGCGACGCTCTATGCCCCGGCCGGCGCCGGCGGCCCCGCCTTCCTGCTGCTGCATAACTTCCAGGTGATCAAGCGCTACAACAACGCGAACGCCTATGCGCTCGCCGTCGGGCATCTGTCGGACCGGCTGCGTGGCGGCGGCGATTTCGTCTCCGGCTGGCCGCGCGACGTGCGGCCATTGGCAGCGTCCGAAAGGGCAGAATTGCAGGCTTTGCTGGGGCGGCGTGGCTTCTATTCGGGTTCCGTCGATGGCAAGATCGGCGCCGGTACCCGCCAGGCCATCCGCTCGTTCCAGGCCTCGGCCGGCGACATTCCGGACGGCTATGCCTCGACGGGGCTGTTGCAGCAATTGCGCTCCGGCAGGTAAGATCATTCCTTTAGGGAAGGTCGCGAGGGCAGGCGACCCTGTGGCGGGATGTCGTCATGCTGGTTCGTGTGCTTCGCAGATTTGGCGCTCTTTTCGTGGTCGCCGTCGCGCTGGCTGGCGCGGCGGAGCCGGCTGCCGCGCAGTTCCGCGGCGGGCCGGCGGGCTTCCTTGACCGCCTTTTTGGCATCCAGCGGCCGCCGCCGGTCGAGATTCCCACACCGCCCGAAGAGCTTGGGCGGCGCCGGCCGCCCTCGGCGCAGCGTCCGCCGCGCCAGTCGAACGAGCAGCCGCCGCCGGTGCGCAAGAAGCGTCCGGCCGCGCCGTCCGAGCCGGTCTATCCGGCGCTCGAGATCCAGCCGAAGAATCCCGACGCGCGCAAGGTGCTCGTCGTCGGCGATTTCGTCGCCGGCGGCCTCGCCTGGGGGCTGGATCAGGCCTTTGCCGAAGAGCCGCGACTGGCGATCATCGATCGCTCCGACGGCTCGTCCGGCTTCGTGCGCGAAGACTATTTCGACTGGGCAGGCCGGATTTCCGAATTGCTCGATGCCGAGAAGCCGGACATGGTCGTGGTCGAGATGGGTGCCAATGACCGCCAGCAGATCAAGACCGCCGAGGGTCGGCTGTCACCCGGCTCGGACGAATGGCACAAGGCCTATCAGCAGCGCGTGGAGCGTTTCCTGCTCGCGCTGAAGGTCTATGGCAAGCCCGTCTATTGGGTCGGCGCACCGCCGCTGCGCTCGCCGGAGGCCTCGGCCGACATGGCGCAGCTGAACCAGCTGTTCAAGGCGCGGGCCGACGCGGTCGGGGCGCATTTCATCGATGTCTGGGACGGTTTCGCCGACGAGAGCGGCAAGTTCATCGCGCGGGGACCCGACGTCGACGGCCAGACGCGGAACCTGCGTTTGAGCGACGGCATCAATTTCAGCAAGGCGGGCAAGCGCAAGCTCGCCTTCTTCGTCGAGCGGGACATTCGGCAAAGCAGCGGCCTCGGCCTGCCGATGAGTTCGATCACGCCGACCAACCCCAATGCGACGATGGAAATCGGACCGGACGGCAAGGAGCGCCAGGTGGGGCCGGTGGTGTCGTTGACCGAGCCGGAGCCGGGCTCGGCCAGCGCCAAGCTGGCCGGCGCCGCCAACCAGGCCGGGCCGGGTCCTGCCGCCGACAGTTTGCAATACAAGCTGACCGTCCGCGGCCAGGCGCCGGCGGCGCAGCCGGGTCGGGTCGACGACTTCGCCTGGAAGCCGCCGCATGCCGAGGACGACAGCGCCGCCGCGTCGTCCTCCAGCATCGTCGACGGCATCGTCATCCTGCCGGCGCCGACCGCCGCCATGCCGACGCTGGCGCCCGCCGTCCAGTAGGCGGGGCCCGGCTTGATCGAGCGGACGCGCTAGGAAAAGAACGCAGAGCATCAATGCGATGCCCTGTTTTTCACCTCTCCTGGCGGGAGAGGTCGGAGCGAAGCTCCGGGTGAGGGGTTAGGGAACCCTCAGGATCGAGCACTGCAACGCAGGGAGTGTGGCTTTCGAGGCCGTAAACCCTCACCCGCCGGCCTTCGGCCGTCGACCTCTCCCTCAGGGAGAGGTGAAAGAGAATGCTCAGCCTTGTGCTGGAAGGAGACCTTCAGGCCCGGCACCGGTGGTGGCGCTCAAGGTCCCCCTCTATCCGGACATGAAAAAGCCCTCCACCGCGCGCGGGGAGGGCTGATTCATTGCCGTCCGGGACGAGACCTACCAGGCGAGGTTGGTCGCGCCCATCAGCGCCTTGTCGATCGCATGGGCGGCCTGGCGGCCCTCGCGGATCGCCCAGACGACGAGCGATTGGCCACGGCGCATGTCACCGGCGGCGAACACCTTGTCGACCGAGGTCCGGTAGCTCTTGGTATCGGCCGCGAGATTGCCGCGCTTGTCGAGATCGGCGCCGAGCTCCGCCAGCATGCCCTCGTGCAGGGGATGGGCGAAACCGATCGCCATGAAGACGAGATCGGCGCGGATGATGAATTCCGTGCCCTCGATCGGCCGGCGCTTCTCGTCGACGCGGGCGCATTCGACGCCCGTGACCTTGCCGTTCTTGCCGACGACGCCGAGCGTCGCGCAGGCGAATTCGCGCTCGGCGCCCTCGGCCTGCGAGGAGGAAGTGCGGAACTTGGTCGGCCAATAGGGCCAGACCGTCAGCTTGTCTTCGCGAACCGGCGGCATCGGACGGATGTCGAGCTGGGTCACGGCGAGCGCGCCCTGGCGGAACGAGGTGCCGACGCAGTCCGACGCCGTGTCGCCGCCGCCGATGACAACGACGCGCTTGCCGGTGGCGACGATCGGCTCCTCGTGGATCTCCTCGCGGCCGACCCGACGGTTCTGCTGGACGAGGAACGGCATGGCGTAATGCACGCCCTCCAGTTCCGCTCCCGGCAGTTTTGGATCGCGTGGCGCTTCCGAGCCGCCCGTCAGCAGGACGGCGTCGTGCTCGGCGACCAGCTCGGCCATCGGCTTGTTGACGCCGATGTTCTGGCCGTAGTGGAAGGTCGCGCCCTCGGCTTCGATCTGCGCGATGCGCCGGTCGATGAAGTGCTTCTCCATCTTGAAGTCCGGGATGCCGTAGCGGAGCAGGCCGCCGGCCTTCGCCTCGCGCTCATAGACATGCACGTCGTGGCCGGCGCGGGCGAGCTGCTGGGCAGCCGCCATGCCGGCCGGGCCGGAGCCGACGACGGCGATCTTGCGGCCGGTCTTCACCGCCGCGATCTCCGGCTTGATCCAGCCTTCGTCCCAGGCCTTGTCGGCGATCGACTGCTCGACCGTCTTGATGGCGACCGGCGTGTTCTCGAGGTTCAGCGTGCAGGCTTCCTCACACGGGGCGGGGCAGATGCGGCCGGTGAACTCCGGGAAGTTGTTGGTCGAATGCAGGTTGCGCGCGGCCTCCTGCCAGTCGCCGGAATAGACGAGGTCGTTCCAGTCCGGAATCTGGTTGTGCACCGGACAGCCCGTGTCGCCATGGCAGAACGGAATGCCGCAATCCATGCAGCGCGCCGCCTGCCGGATGACGTCCTGGTCGTTCAGCGGCAGGGTGAATTCCCGGAAGTGCCGGACGCGGTCGGCGGCCGGCTGATACTTCTGGTCCTGGCGGTCGATCTCGAGGAAACCCGTTACCTTACCCATTTTTTCCCCCTTACTCGGCCGCCACGCCGTAGCGCGCGCGTTCCATCTCGATCAGTGCGCGCCGATACTCGACCGGCATGACCTTGCGGAATTTCGGACGATAGCTGTCCCAGTTCTCCAGGATCTCCTTGGCCCGGGTCGAGCCGGTATAGTGGAGATGCTGCGAGATCAGGCGATGCAGGCGCTCGTCATCGAAGCGGTTCATGTTCGACGTGATGTCGATCCGGCCCTTGTGCTCGATGTCGCCGCCATGGTGGTGCAGCTTCTCGAGCAAATCGTCCTCTTCCTGGACGGGCTGGATCTCGACCATCGACAGGTTGCAGCGCTCGGCGAAGGTCTCATCCTCGTCCAGCACATAGGCGATGCCCCCGGACATGCCGGCCGCGAAGTTGCGGCCGGTCTGGCCGATGACGACGACGATGCCGCCGGTCATGTATTCGCAGCCATGGTCGCCGCAGCCTTCGACGACGGCGATCGCGCCCGAATTGCGGACGGAGAAGCGCTCGCCGGCGACGCCGCGGAAATAGGCCTCGCCCTCGGTCGCACCGTAGAGCACGGTGTTGCCGACGATGATCGACCGCTCCGGCACGATGCGGGTCGTCTCGGGCGGGCGTACGACGATGCGGCCGCCGGACAGGCCCTTGCCGACATAGTCGTTGCCTTCGCCGATCAGGTCGATCGCGACGCCGCGCGCCAGGAAGGCGGCGAAGCTCTGGCCGGCGGTGCCGCGCAGCGTGATGGCAATCGTGTCATCCGGCAGGCCGTCATTGCCATAGCGCTTGGCGACTTCGCCCGAGAGCATCGCACCGGCCGAGCGGTCGGTGTTGCGGATCGCCGCCTCGATCTTGACGGGCTTGCCGGTGGCGAGCGCGGGTTGCGCCTCGGCGATCAGCTTGCGGTCGAGAACATGCTCGATCGGGTGCTGCTGGAACTGCGTGTGACGGATCTCCTCGGCGCCGGCCTCCACCTTGTGGAACAGCTTGGTGAAGTCGAGGCCGGCCGCCTTCCAGTGGTTGACCGCCGCGACCTTGTCGAGCCGGTCGGACTGGCCGATCAGTTCCACAAGGGTGCGCGCGCCCATGGCGGCCATCAACTGGCGCACTTCCTCGGCGATGAAGAAGAAGAAGTTGATGACGTTTTCCGGCGTGCCCTTGAAGCGCTTGCGCAGAACCGGGTCCTGGGTGGCGACGCCGACCGGGCAGGTGTTCAGATGGCACTTGCGCATCATGATGCAGCCGGCCGCAATCAGCGGTGCCGTCGAGAAGGCAAATTCGTCCGCGCCGAGCAGGGCGCCGATGATGACGTCACGACCGGTGCGGAAGCCGCCATCGACCTGCAGGGCGATGCGCGAGCGCAGGCCGTTCAGCACCAGCGTCTGCTGGGTCTCGGCCAGGCCGATCTCCCACGGGCTGCCGGCATGCTTCAACGAGGTCAGCGGCGAAGCGCCGGTGCCGCCCTCGAAGCCGGAAATGGTGATGTGGTCGGCGCGCGCCTTGGCGACGCCGGCGGCGACCGTGCCGACACCGACTTCCGAGACGAGCTTGACCGAGACATCGGCCTGCGGGTTGACGTTCTTCAGGTCGAAGATCAGCTGGGCCAGATCCTCGATCGAGTAGATGTCATGGTGCGGCGGCGGCGAGATCAGGCCGACGCCCGGCGTCGAATGCCGGACCTTGGCGATGGTGGCATCGACCTTGTGGCCGGGCAGCTGGCCGCCTTCGCCAGGCTTGGCGCCCTGCGCCACCTTGATCTGCATGACGTCGGCATTGACGAGATATTCGGTCGTCACGCCGAAGCGCCCCGACGCGACCTGCTTGATCGACGAGCGCATCGAGTCGCCATTGGCCATGGGCAGGAAGCGCTCGGCCTCCTCGCCGCCTTCGCCGGTATTCGACTTGCCGCCGATCCGGTTCATGGCGATGGCGAGCGTGGTGTGCGCCTCGCGCGAGATCGAGCCGAAGGACATGGCGCCGGTGGCGAAGCGCTTGACGATCTCGGCCGCCGGCTCGACTTCCTCGAGCGGGACCGGCGTCAGGCCGACATCCTCCGCCATCTTGATCTCGAACAGGCCGCGCAGCGTCAGAAGCGCCTTGGACTGTTCGTTCATCGCCTTGGAGTAGTCCTCGTAGCGCTCCCACGAGCCGGTGCGGACGGCATGCTGCAGCGTCGCCACCGAATCGGGCGACCAGGCATGGCGTTCGCCGCGGATGCGGTAGTTGTACTCGCCGCCGATATCGAGCGTTTCGCGCAGGACGGCACCGTCGCCGAAGGCGGCGGTGTGACGGCGAACCGTCTCCTCGGCGATTTCGCGGAGGCCGATACCCTCGACGGTGGTGGCGGTGCCGAAGAAGTAGCGGTCGACGAATTCCGAGGCGAGGCCGATCGCATCGAAGATCTGCGCGCCGCAATAGGACTGGTAGGTCGAGATGCCCATCTTGGACATGACCTTGAGGATGCCCTTGTCGATCGACTTGACGTAGCGATGCACGATCTCTTCGTCGTCGACCTCCTCGGGGAAGTCCTTCTTCATGTCGGTCAGCGTCTCGAAGGCGAGATAGGGGTTGATCGCCTCGGCGCCGAAGCCGGCCAGCACGCAGAAATGATGCACCTCGCGCGCTTCGCCCGTCTCGACGACGAGGCCGACCGACGTGCGCAGACCCTTGCGGATCAGGTGATGGTGCACGCCGGCGGTGGCGAGCAGGGCCGGGATCGGGATCCGGTCCGGTCCGACCATGCGATCCGACAGGATGATGATGTTGTAGCCGCCATGGACCGCCGCCTCGGCGCGCTCGCAGAGCCGCTCCAACGCGTCGGCCAGGCCTTCGGCGCCCTGCGCGATCGCATAGGTGATGTCGAGCGTCTTCGACTGGAACGGGTTGTCGTCCAGCTCGCCGATGGCGCGGATCTTCTCCAGATCCGGGTTCTCCAGGATCGGCTGCCGGACTTCCAGCCGCTTGCGGCGGCCGGCACCCTGCAGGTCGAACAGGTTCGGCCGCGGCCCGATGAACGAGACGAGGCTCATGACGAGTTCCTCGCGGATCGGGTCGATCGGCGGGTTCGTGACCTGGGCGAAGTTCTGCTTGAAATAGGTGTAGAGCAGCTTCGACTTGTCGGAGAGCACCGAGATCGGCGTATCCGTGCCCATCGAGCCGACGGCTTCCTGGCCGGTCGTGGCCATCGGCGCCATCAAGAGCTTCAGGTCTTCGCCGGTATAGCCGAACGCCTGCTGGCGATCGAGCAGCGTCACGTCGGTGCGCGGCGCGCGCGGCGGCACCGGCGGCAGGTCTTCCAGCACGATCTGGGTGCGCGCCAGCCACTCCTGGTAGGGGAGCTTGGTGGCGAGTTCGGTCTTGATCTCCTCGTCGGAGACGATGCGGCCCTGCTCGAGGTCGATCAGCAGCATGCGGCCCGGCTGCAGCCGCCACTTGGTGACGATCTTCTCCTCCGGAATCGGCAGCACGCCAGCCTCGGAGGCGAGCAGCACGTCGCCATCCTCGGTGACGAGGTAACGCGCCGGGCGCAGGCCGTTGCGGTCGAGGGTGGCGCCGATGCGCACGCCGTCGGTGAAGGCGACGGCGGCCGGCCCGTCCCAGGGCTCCATCAGGGCGGCATGATATTCGTAGAAGGCGCGCCGCTGCTCGTCCATGAGCGGGTTGCCCGCCCAGGCCTCGGGGATCAGCATCATGGCCGCATGCGGCAGCGAGTAGCCGCCCTGGACCAGGAATTCGAGCGCGTTGTCGAAGCAGGCGGTGTCCGACTGCCCCTCATAGGAGATCGGCCACAGCTTCGAGATATCGTTGCCGTAGAGCTCGCTGTCGACCGAGGCCTGCCGCGCCGCCATCCAGTTGACGTTGCCGCGCACCGTGTTGATCTCGCCATTATGCGCGACCATGCGATAGGGGTGCGCCAGGCGCCAGGACGGGAAGGTGTTGGTCGAGAAGCGCTGATGCACGAGCGCGATGGCGCTCTCGAACCGCTCGTCGTGGAAGTCGCAATAATAGGCGCCGAGCTGCTCCGCCAGGAACATGCCCTTGTAGACGATGGTCCGCGCCGACAGCGACACGACATAGAAGTCGTTGTTGAGGCCGGAATAGGCGGCGTAGATGCGGTTCGAGATCACCTTGCGGATGATGAACAGCCGCCGCTCGAACGCGTCCTCGCTCTCGATGCCCTTGCCGCGGCCGATGAAGACCTGGCGATGATGCGGTTCGGTGGCGGCGATGTCGGGCGCCTTGGAGAGCGAGGAATTGTCGACCGGCACATCGCGCCAGCCGAGCAGGACCTGTCCCTCGGAGGCGACAACCTCCTCGACGATCTTCTCCATGCCGGCGCGGACCTTCGCGTCCCGGGGCAGGAACAGGAAGCCCACGGCGTAGGTGCCGGGCTGGCCGATGGCGAAGCCGAGCCGGTCAGCCTCGGCGGCGAAGAAGCGGTGTGGAATCTGGACGAGCATGCCGGCGCCATCGCCCATCAGCGGATCCGCGCCAACGGCGCCGCGATGTTCGAGGTTGCGGACGATCTGCAGACCGCTCTGCACGATGCGGTGCGACTTCTCGTTCTTCAGATTGGCGATGAAGCCGACGCCGCAGGCATCGTGTTCATTGCGCGGATCGTAGAGGCCTTGGGCGCCTATGCCGCCGGCCTTGTTGCGTGCGGCGGTGCTTTTGGCGGCGCGGGCCGTCGCCGCTGCTGCCATCTGCATTTCCGCTTCGCGCAAGACCTTTGGCATCTGAGTGCCCTCTCATCCTCGATGGTTCATCATTCGACGATCCGACCGGCCGCTCGCCCGCCGGTCCCTGGGGACCTTTGGATCAGCAACCGGCGCACCGCCGCATTCACTAAAAGACGCATCGCGTCCAAACCGCCGCGTCTCGCCGACCGGCGTTCGCAACCCCGGCCGTCCGGCCGCATCCATCCGCAAGCAAGGTTCATTCCGAACCTGCCCGCCCGCTTTTGCAATTCGCAAAAACGCCATGTCGTAGCACCGAAATGGGACAGCAAGACTGTCCTATTTCAAGGCGCGCCAAAATGCCAGAACTCTCGCGGTCCGACAAGCGCCTCGCTGATCACGCATTATGTTTGTTTCGAAAGGAGTGTGGCCAGAAAACTTTAGGTGATGAATCAACCTTGGTTACGCAAGAAAATTGCGGAACATGACGGGACGCGACGGCAGGTCCGGCAAGGCATTTCGTGCCCGGAACGCCTCGTTTTCGCCCCGCTCGGACCGGATCGCGGACGGGAGAAAAAATATTTCGTCGCCGCGGGCCGCCTCTGGTCGACGAGGGGCTTGCGCGCGGAGGCGTGTCGCCGCGATATGGCGCCATGATCTTTGCAAGCGACAACTGGATGGGGGCGTCCGACCGTGTGGCGGCCGCGCTCGTCGAAGCGGCGGCGGGCCATGCCCCCGCCTATGGAAACGATCCGCTGACAGCCTCCGTCGAGGCGGCGTTCACGCGGGTGTTCGAGCGCGAGGTGGCGGTCTTCTTCGTCGCCACCGGGACGGCGGCGAATGCACTGTCCCTGGCGCAGTTTGCCAAGCCCGGCGGCGTGGTTTTCTGTCATCGCGATGCGCATATCGCGGTCGACGAATGCGGCGCGCCGGAGTTTTTCGGCGGCGGTTCGCGGCTGCATCGCATCGATGGCCCGGGCGGCAAGCTGTTGCCGGCGGATCTCGCTGCCGCGATCGCCGCCTATCCGGCCGAGGCCATTCACCATGGCCAGCCGGCGGCGGTGTCGATCAGCCAACTGACCGAAGCGGGAACTGCCTATGCGCCGGCGGAGATCGCGGCGCTTGCCGCTGTCGCGCACGCGGCCGGCCTACCGCTGCACATGGATGGTGCCCGATTCGGCAATGCCGTGGCGGGGCTTGGCGTCACGCCGGCGGAGGCGAGCTGGCGCTCGGGCGTCGATGTTCTGTCGTTCGGCGGCTCGAAAAACGGCTGTTTCGCTGCCGAAGCCGTCATCTTCTTCGACCCGGCGCGTGCGCGCGGCTTCGAGTTTCACCGCAAGCGCGCCGGGCAGCTCTTTTCCAAGAGCCGTTTCGTTTCCGCCCAGTTCTCGGCCTATCTTGAGGGCGATCACTGGCTGGCGATGGCGACCCATGCCAATGCCATGGCACGGCGCTTGGCGGCCAGCATCGCGGCGGTTGCCGGGGCGGTCGTGGCCCTGCGTCCGGACGGTAATGAAGTCTTCGCGGCGATCTCGAAAGCGGCGGACGCGCGACTGCGGGAAGCGGGCGCGGTCTATTACGAATGGCCGCCGGCAGGACTGATTGCCGCACCCTTGGACAATGAGATGATTTTTGTGCGGCTGGTGACGAGTTTTCGGACGCAGCCGGACGAAGTTGACCGCTTCGTGCAAACACTTTCGGCAATTGATGCCTAAAATATAGGCGCCCCACTGGTGTGGGGCGCCCGATCATCGGAGTGGGCTGGCGCCGGTCAGGCTGCCTTGGCCTCGATCTGCTGGCTGGATGTCTTGCCGCTGGTGATCGCAATCGTGCGCGGCTTCATCGCCTCGGGGATCTCGCGGACGAGATCGACATGCAGGAGGCCGTTTTCGAGGCTGGCGCCCTTCACTTCGACGTGGTCGGCAAGCTGGAATCGGCGCTCGAACGAACGTCCGGCGATGCCGCGATACAGCACTTCCGAATCCTTGCCTTCCTCGGGCTTCTTCTCGCCCTTCACGGTCAGCGTGTTCTCACGCGACTCGATCGACAGCTCGCTGTCGCCGAAACCAGCTACCGCCATGGTGATGCGGTAGGCATTCTCGCCGGTGCGCTCGATGTTGTAGGGCGGATAGCCCGGAACGCCGCCATCGACGCCGGAGGCCTGGTCGAGAAGGGAAAAGAGCCGGTCGAAACCGACGGTGGAGCGATAGAGCGGGCTCAGATCAAACGTACGCATAGGTGTCCTCCTTGGAGCGACGGGTTCAAAGTTCACGTCGGCTCCGCCACGGATGGCCGGACCGCGTGTCTCAGGCGCGGACCCGGTATCGGCATCCGCACATTGGATGTGGGGATATCTCCAAAACTGTTCAAGGGCAGGGCGGTCTTGGCTGAACGCCACATGAACGACCAGTTCGGATGGTGTTCAGGCGACTGCGGATAGCTTCATCATCAATACCGGCGATGAACAGATCGCTCGGCCCATCCGCTGGAGAGACTTCAATGATCAAGGCCATTCTCGCCACCTCCGCACTGATCGGCGCCCTGGTCCTGCCGATTGCGGCGCAGGCTCAGGACTATCGCTTCGAGGGCGGGCGCGGCGGCGGCTATAATGACGACCGCGGCTATCGGGACGATCGCGACTACCGCCGTCCGCCGCCGCCGCGTCGCCAGCTCGACGCCCGCCAGATTTACCGCGTGCTCGGTCGCCAGGGCTACGCCCGCATCGACATCCTCAACCGCCGTGGCGACGCCTATATCGTCCGCGCCATCGGTCCGCGTGGCCGCGACGTCATCCTGGTGGTGGATTCCTGGTCCGGCGAGATCCTGCGCCGCCGCGTGATCGAAAATGACTGGCGCGGCGATCGCGGCTGGCATGGTGGCTGGGGCAATGACTGGCGCCGCTGGTAAGCGCCCGGCGTCCTGATCTGCTGGCCGATCTCGATCCGCCCCCCGCGCGAGGTCGGCCTGTCAGCCGGCGACATCCCTCCGGATGTCGCCGGTTTCCCTGTTTCGGGCCCCGTCGCGGCGACGCCGTCGCTTGTCGCTTCCCGGTTGCTCGGCTAAGACCGGATGGCCCACGATGCGATGCTCGAATGCGGAACTGCGCGGCGGATGAGTCTGCAATCCTTTCCTGACAACCCCGTTCCGGCAGGCGCCGCCGAGCAGACGGTCACGACCGCCGACGGCGTCAATCTGCGCGCGGCCGTCTGGCGGCCCGCCGGACGCTGGAAGGGGACGGTCTGCATTGTCCATGGCCGCGCCGAGGCGATCGAAAAATATTATGAAGTCGTCGCCGAACTGCTCGAGCGCGGCTTCGCCGTCGCCAGCTTCGACTGGCGCGGGCAGGGCGCTTCCGATCGCCGGCTGCAGAACCCGCGCAAGGGGCATGTCGACGACTTTTCCGAATATGAGCGCGATCTCGAGGCCTTCATCGAGCAGGTGATGCTGCCGGATTGCCCGCCGCCCTATTTCGCGCTGGCGCATTCGACCGGCGGCCTGATCTGCCTTCGCCTCGCCCGCCGCCGGCCGCAGGCCTTCTCCCGCATGGTTCTGGTGTCGCCGCTGCTCGATTTCGGCGGTTTCGCGCCGTCGCGCGGCTTCATCAACTTCGCCGCCGGCGCCTTCTCGCTGCTCGGTCTCGGCGATGCGCTACCGCCCGGCGCCCGGATCGCCGAGGTCGAGGAGCGCGGCTTCAAGGGCAACCCGCTGACCAGCGATTCGCGCCGCTTCCATCGGACGGTGGCGATCTCCAAGGCACGGCCGGAGCTGGCCGTCGGCTCGCCGACCATCGCCTGGCTGCACGCCGCATGCCGGGCGATGAACGACGCTTCCGATCCGGCCTTTGCCGCCGAAATCCGCATCCCGACCCTGATGATCGCGGCCGGCGAGGACAAGGTGGTGTCGCCGCTGGCGATCGAGCGCTTCGCGCGCGAGATGCGCATCGGCTCGCAGATCGTCATCCCTGGCGCGCGGCACGAGATCCTGATGGAGCGTGACCCGATGCGCGGCCTGTTCTGGGCCGCCTTCGACGCATTCATCCCCGGCTCCGAGGCCTGAATTCCGTCAGCGACCGGGACGGGCGCCGGCGTCGGCCGTCGACAGGCCGTTCGATTTCGTCGTGTCGAGGATCACCATGGTCGAGGTCTCGGCGACGCACGGAATGGCCTGCAGCGCGGCCGAAATGAACTGCCGGAGCGCCTCGATGTCCTTGACCCAGACCCGCAGCAGATAATCGACGCTGCCGGTGACCAGCAGGCATTCGGTGATTTCCGGCCGGTCCTCGATGGCGCTCAGGAACTGGCTGGCGGCGTCCGGCGTCTGCTTGGCGAGGCGCACGCTGACGACGACGCAGATCGACAGGCCGAGCGCCAGCGGGTTGATCTTCGCCGCATAGCCCTGGATGACGCCTGAATCCTCCAGCCGCTTGATTCGCCGGCTGCACGGCGTCGGTGACAGGCCGACCCGTTCGGCGACCTCGAGGTTGGAGATGCGTCCGTCGGCCTGCAGGACGGCCAGAATCCGGCGATCGATCGAGTCCAGTTCGACCATTGATCCTTTTCCCTACCCAAGCGTCGTTTTGGAGCGAATTCTTGCAAGAATGCTCGCCTAGATGTGGAAAGTTGCACGGATTCGCTCGCCATTCGAGCGCTATTGTCCGGCAAACAAGGGAGACGACAATGCCGGCCTATGTGATTGCGACGATGGCGATCCACGACCCCGTGACCTACAAGAAATACACCGACCGCACGCCGCCGATCGTCAAGCGGCATGGCGGCCGGTTTTTGACGCGCGGCGACGAGGTGTTTACCGCCGAGGGCACGCCCTTCACCGACCGCATGGTGATCCTCGAATTCCCGAGCAAGGCGCATGTCGACGCCTGGATCAAGGATCCCGACTATGTCGAGGCCTGCCAGTTCCGCTATGCCGCCTCGACCGGCCGGATGATCGTGCAGGAAAGCCGCGGCAACACCGAGGATCCCGATCCTCGGCTCTGATGCTTTCTTCGGCGCTCTGCCTTCCGACTTTTCGAACTTTCGAGGTTTCATGACGATGGCGAGCGCCAAGATAGACAAGGCCCGGCCGCAGACTGCGGCCTGGCTCCGGTCGAGCAACGATATCTCGCAGCAATTCCTGGCGTTTGGCGGGCGGGCGGATGTCGTCAGCCTCGCCGGCGGGTTGCCGGCGGCCGAGCTCTATCCGCTCGCCGACGTGCAGGCGGCGGCGCAGGCGGCGATGGCCCGCCACGGCGCGGCGATCCTGGAATATGGCCCGGTCGAAGGCCTGCCGGCCTTGCGCCAGCTGATCGCGGCGCGCGTCTCGGCCGAGACTGGCGGCGTCTTCACGGCCGCCAATGTGCTGCTGACCACTGGCTCGATGCAGGCGCTCGACCTGATCGGCAAGGTATTGGTCGATCCGGGCGAGCTGATCGTCGCGCAGGCGCCGACCTATCTCGGCGCCCTCGACGCCTGGCGCCCGCGCACGCCGAGCTATCGGCCGCTCGACTGGGATCTGGCCGATCCGGATTTCGACGCGACGCTGGCGCGGGCGAAATTCGTCTATTCGGTGCCGAACTATTCCAATCCGACCGGCGTGCTGGTGTCGCAGCAGCGCCGTGTCGCCCTGCTCGACAAGGTGCTGGCCGCCGGCACTTGGCTGGTCGAGGACGATCCCTATCTCTCGATCCAGCTCGACGGTTCGCCCGGTCCGAGCATCTTGAGCCATTCGGTCGCCCGCCAGACCAGCCCGGGCCCGTATGACGGCCCGGTGATCTATCTCGGCACGGTTTCGAAAAGCCTGGTGCCGGGCCTGCGCGTCGGCTGGGTGATCGCCGAGGCCGGCATGATCCAGAACCTCGCGCTTACCAAGATGGCGAGCGATCTGAGCGGCAGCCTGCTGACCCAGGCGATCGCGCTCGAGCTGATGGAGCGCGAGTTCGACCACCAGCACTCTCGCGCCATCGTCCCGGTCTATCGCGAGCGCCGCGACGCACTTCTGCGCGAGGCCGCACTGCGGCTGTCCGACTGGTTCGAATGGGACGTGCCGGTCGGCGGCATGTTCGTCTGGATGCGTTCGAAGGGCGGTACGATCGATACCGATGCGCTCTACAAGTTCGCGGTCGAGGAAAAGGTCGCCTATGTGCCGAGCAGCGTCTTCGACTTCACCGGCGAGAACCGCTTCGCCATGCGGGTCAATTTCACCCGCAGTTCGCCCGAGGTGATCGCCGATGGCGTGCGCCGGCTGGCGCGCGCCATCGAGAATTATCTCTCGGCCCGCCAGCAGCTTGATCGTGCCGGCGCCGTCTAGAGTCGGGTTCACCTTGAAGAACAAGCATCGTCCTTCACCTCGCCCTCAGGCAGAGGTGAGAGGCGGATTTCGCAAGACAGAGAGCGTAGAGCCATGGATCTGAAACTGAACGACAAGACCGCCCTCGTCTTCGGCGGTTCGCGCGGGCTCGGCCGCGCCATCGCGGCCGAGCTGGCGGCGGAGGGCGCCAAGGTCGTGATCGTCGCCCGCGACGCCGCCCGGGTCGCGGCGACGGCGGCGGAACTCGGTGTGATCGGCATCGCCGGCGATGTCTCGAAGCCCGGCGCCAGCCGTGTTCTCGTCCGCCAGGCGGCAGAAAAACTCGGCCGCGGCCCCGATGTCCTCGTCACCAATACCGGCGGTCCGGCACCCGGCAATTTCGAGGCGATCAGCGATGCCGCCTGGCAGGCGGGTTTCGACAATCTCTGGATGAGTTTTGTCGAAAGTGTCGGCGAGGCGCTGCCGGCGATGAAGGCGAGGGGCTTCGGCCGGATTCTCGCCGTGACCTCGGTCGCGGCCAAAGAACCGCAGCCCGGCCTTGTCGTCTCCAACGGCCTGCGCGCCGGGCTTCTCGGCCTCGTCAACGCGATCAGCCGCGACGTCGCGGCCCATGGTGTCACCGTCAATGCGCTCTTGCCCGGCTACACCAATACCGACCGGATGAAGGAAGTCGGCGTCACCAGCGCCTCGATGGGCGCCAAGATCCCGGCCGGCCGCATCGGCGAGCCGGAGGAGTTCGCGGCGCTGGCCGCCTTCCTCGCCTCCGAGCGTGCCAGCTACATCACCGGCCAGGCGATCGCCGTCGACGGCGGCCTGCTGCAATCGATCTGAGCCCCCGACGAGCGCCGTTTTCCATAATAGGATAACGGCGCTCGTCGGGGGCGACCTTTCACCTCTCCCTCAGGAAGAGGTGAAAGAATCGGCCTGTGCCGTCAGCCGGCGCGGTTCAGATTCTCGAGGATCTGGTCGTGCAGGCGGGCGTCGCCGCTCGCCACCACGCGGCCGCCGGACGCGGCCGAGCCGCCGTCCCAGCTGGTGACGCGGCCGCCGGCGCCTTCGATCACCGGGATCAGCGCCACGATGTCATAGGGGTGCAGCCCGACCTCGATGACCGCATCGACGAAGCCGGCGGCGACCATGCAATAGGCGTAGCAATCGCAGCCATAGCGCGAGAGCCGGACCTCGCTCTCGACGCGGGCGAAGGCCTCGGCTCCGTCGCCCTTGAACAGGGCCGGCGTCGTCGTCATCAGCGTCGCGGTGGCGAGTCCGTCGTCGGGCCGCGTGCGCAGCTTCTTCGGGCCGCCCGGCCCCTCATAGCGCGCCTCGCGCCCATCGCCGGAGAAGCGCTCGCCGGTGAAGGGCTGGTGCATCATGCCGTAGACGGCACGCCGCCGCGCGTCAGGCCGATCAGCGTCCCCCAGACGGGCAGGCCGGAGATGAAGGCGCGCGTGCCGTCGATCGGATCGAGCACCCAGACATATTCCGCATCGGTGTTCTCGCTGCCGAATTCCTCGCCGAGCACGCCATGGGCCGGGAAACTGCCGCTTGATCATGTGGCGCATCACCGATTCGCCGGCGCGGTCGCCCTCGGTCACGGGATCGAACACGCCGCCGCGGCGACTTGTCTCTCCGTCGGAATGCGAGTGCGCGAAGAATGCGGCAGGATCGCTTTCCCGGCAGAGTCGCCAGCCGGTCGAGGAAGGCGCCGAAGTCGGACTGCGGTCATGATACGGGCACTCCAGGCTTTGCATGCGAGCCATGCGTCGTGCGCATGGCCGCGCCATGTTCGGAGATGGATATCTAACAGGTTGATTCTGAATGTCTATTTCTATCGCACCGAGGCCGGCCGCGCCGACGCGCGATGGCGTCTCGCCCTCGGAAGGGGTGCGCCATTGGCCGCGACGCAAAGCCTCTTGATCTTTTTGCAGTGCAAGCGCAATTTATTGCGGTGCGGTACGTCGATTGGCGTCGACCTACCGCTGCCCTTCTTGGGCGTTTCCTCCCTAGACTTGGGCCGCCTCGTATACGAGCGGCCCTTTTTTCTGCCTGTGGCGGCGACGGCGGTTCGCCCGCCGCCATCCCCGGACAGGCTACTCGGCCGCCTCGGCGAGTGGGTAGAAGGGGGCATCCGGCAGGCTCGACAGCGCCGCCGCGAAGCGCGCCAGATCGGCGGCGAGCCGGTCATAGCCCGCATTCGGCTGCAAGCGTGCGCTCGTTCATGTAGAGCCCGCGATTGATCTCGATCTGCAGCGCATGCATGCCGCGGCCGGGCGCGGCCGTAATGCTCGGTGATGAAGCCGCCGGCATAGGGCTTGTTGCGGGCGACGCGCATAGCCGGCGTCGGTGAGGATCGAATAGGCCGCTTCCGAGATTTCGCCGCGCAGCTGGTGCCGTAGCGGTCGCCCAGCACGATGTCGGCGCCGGCCCGGCCGGGCAGCGTCCGACCGAGGACGGCATCGAGTGGCAATCGACCAGCACGCAATAGCCGAACCGCTCATGCGTCGCCGCCAGCGTCCGGCGCAGCATCTCGTGATAGGGCTTGTAGATCGTCTCGATACGGTGGAGCGCCTGCGCGACCGGGATCGGCTCGGCATAGATCTCGACATTTTCCGAGACGACGCGGGCGATCGTGCCGAGGCCGCCGGCGACCCGCAGCGAGCGGACATTGGCATAGGACGGCACGTCGCCGTCGAACATGCGCGGATCCAGTTCGTAGGGCTCGCGGTTCACGTCCAGCCAGGCGCGGGGAAAATGCGCCCGCATCAGCGGCGCGCCGAGCGGCACGACCGAGCGAACAGCGCGTCGACGAAGTGTCCTCCGAGCGGCGGAGCGTGCGCTCGTCGAGCTTGCGACGCCTCCAGGAAGGCGGTCGGATAGACGCGGCCGCTATGCGGCGAATTGAACACGAAGGGTATGCGCTGTCGGCCGGAGCCACAACCTCGAAGGGCAGCGCTTCTGAAATCTCGGCGCGGCGTCGATGGCGGTTCTCCGGGCGGGAAAGGGGTGGCGGACCGTGCGCATCTGCGCCAGCTGAAGACCAGTCCGGCGCGGTTCGGGCAGGGAAGTTTGCGCTCATTCACCCGATCTTTACTTCGTTCGGCCGTAATTCAATAACCAAATCGCCAATGTGCCCGGAGCCCGACCTCCAATCGCCGTCGCTCCGCATGCGAACGAGATCGACCGTCCAGCCATGGATTCCCTGATGAACCGCATCCTGCTTGCCGAAGACGACAATGACATGCGCCGCTTTCTGGCGAAGGCGCTGCAGAATGCCGGCTATGATGTCGTTTCCTTCGACAATGGCCGCAGCGCCTATGAACGCATGCGCGAAGAGCCCTTCACCCTGCTGCTGACCGATATCGTCATGCCGGAGATGGACGGCATCGAGCTGGCGCGCCGCGCCACCGAACTCGATCCCGACTGAAGGTGATGTTCATCACCGGCTTCGCCGCCGTCGCCCTCAATCCGGATTCGAACGCGCCCAAGGATGCGAAGGTGCTGTCCAAGCCGTTCCACCTGCGCGACCTGGTCAATGAGGTGGAGCGGTTGCTGGCCGCCTGAACGAGTTTTCAACAGGGTCGGAAATGCGAGGCTTGAAGCTTCGGAAATCACCCTGTATACCCTCGCTCACGCCGCCGGTCCCGCCGGTCGCGCTGAGAAGGATGGGCGTGTAGCTCAGCGGGAGAGCACTACGTTGACATCGTAGGGGTCACAGGTTCAATCCCTGTCACGCCCACCATCCTTTCTTCCCCTCCCCGAAATGACATCGCTTCCTGCGCCTCAGTGAATTGGTCGCACTTCGACCGGTGCCCGGCACGCGACGGCGGCCTTGCGCCCCCATCCCAGCGCCTCGTCCAGGTCGGCGGCTTCCAGCACCCAAAAGCCGCCCACATGCTCCTCCGTCTTCAGATACGGCCCGTCCGCAATGAGCACGTCGCCATTGGGCTGCGCTAGCAGTGATTTCGCCCGGCTTGCCGGGTGCAGTCCGCCGACGAAAATCCGGACGCCGGCAGCCTTCATCTCGTCGTTGAGCGCGTCGATGTCGCGCGACATCGCCTCGTCCTCCGCGACCGACGGGTCGTAGGTGTCCGGGTGGTGAATCGAAACCAGATACCGTGTCATGGCTCCTCCTTCGGCGGTCCCGGGACGGATCCGCGTCCTGCCTGCGCCAAATCGACGAACGGCCGAACCGGAATTCGACAAGGCTCCGGGAGATTCTCCGGCCGCGGATGCGACGTGTTCCGCCGCGCCGCGAACAATTATTGGGTTCGAGGTTCCGGGCGATGACACACAAGGGCGGCCATAGGCCACCCTTGTCTTCAGGATGCCTGCAAGTCGGGGCTCAGCGCCGGATGGCCCTGACGACGCCGATCAGGATGCAGGCGCCCACCAGCCCCGCGATCAGATAGCCAAGCCATCCCGCGAAGCCGACGCCAACCAGCCCGAGCAGGAAGCTGGCCACGGCTGCACCGACGATGCCGAGGATGATGTTGGTAAGTATGCCCGTATCGCTCTTCATGATGTTCGAGGCAATCCAGCCGGCAATACCGCCGATGATGATTGCCGCAATCCAGCCTACGCCAGCGCCGCTCATGTTGACCTCCAAAGTGACAACGAACAGACCTATTCAGGCATGCCGAACCTTGGCGGGCAACAACATTCCCATAGGGAATCTCGTTCAGTCTCTGGTCTCCGGTGGCCGGTTGCGGTTTTGATGATGGGGCAAGGGGCGCCGCGGCGACGATAGGCGGTGGCTGCCGGGAACGCGCCGGAGGACAAAAGACGTGAAGAAACTAATCAATTCCACTTCGTCCGTCGTGGATGAGATGATCGAGGGCATCGTCGCCACGTCGGATCGCCTGGCGATGCTGGCGGGGGCGCGCGTCGTTGTTCGCTCTGATTTTGCGGCGCTGCGCGACGCCGGCAAGGTCGCGCTGATCTCCGGCGGCGGGTCCGGCCACGAGCCGGCTCATGCCGGCTATGTCGGCCAGGGCATGCTGACCGCCGCCGTCTGCGGCGATGTGTTCACGTCGCCTTCCACCGACGCGGTCCTCGCCGCGATTCGCACGGTCGGCGGTCCGGCCGGGGTGCTCCTGATCGTCAAGAACTATACCGGCGATCGCCTGAATTTCGGCCTCGCCGCCGAGCTCGCCCGCGCCGAGGGGCTGGACGTGCGGATGGTGGTGGTTGCCGATGACGTGGCGCTGGCCCAAGCGTCGGAGACGGCCGGCCGGCGTGGCCTTGCCGGAACGGTGCTGGTGCACAAGATCGCCGGCGCCGCGGCCGAGGCCGGCTTGTCGCTCGGTGAGGTCAGCCTGGCCGCGCAGCAGGCGATCGACCACCTGGCGACGATGGGAGTCGGGCTGTCTCCCTGCATTGTCCCGGCCGCCGGAAAGCCCAATTTCACGCTGGCCGAGGACGAGATCGAGTTTGGCCTCGGCATTCACGGCGAGGCGGGCGTCACCCGCGAGCCGTTCACCAACGCGTCCGACATCGTGCAAAGGCTGTGCGCGCGGGTCTTCGATTCGCTACGGCTCGCGCCCGGCGATCCCGTGGCGCTCCTGATCAACAATCTCGGCGCCACCCCGGCGATGGAGATGGCCATCGTCGCCCGGGAAGCGCTGGACCAGGCGGTGCGGCGCGGCCTGGTCGTCGACGCCATCTGGGTCGGAAGCTTCCTGACAGCGATCGAGATGGCCGGATGCTCGATTACCGCGCTGAAGCTTCGCCCGACGATGCTGGAGGCGCTGCGCACGCCCACTGCCGCGCCGGCCTGGCCGGGGGCGGGAGCGGGGGCGGGCGTCGTTCGGCGCGTTGCCGCCCAGCAGGCCGTGTCCGTACCGGATCGCGGTGGGGCGACGGCGGGCGATCCGCGGATCCGGGCATCGCTGCAGGCGGTCATCGGCGCCCTCGTCGAGGCCGAGTCCTATCTGACCGGACTGGACCAGCAGGTCGGCGATGGCGATCTCGGGTTGAATCTGGCGCGGGGCGCCAAGGCGATCGAGGCCGAACTGGACAATCTCGCGGGTCAGCATCCGGCCGATCTGTTGCGCAGCCTTTCGGCCATCACCCGCCGGACGGTTGGCGGCACCTCCGGCGCTCTCTATGCGGCCGGGCTGCTCCGCGCGGCGACGACGCTTCAGGCGCGCGATGTCCCGGATCGGTACGACTGGTCGCGGGCGCTCGGTGAGGGGGCGCGCGCGATTGCCGAGCTCGGCGACGCCAGGATCGGCGACCGGACCATGCTGGACGCCCTGCTTCCGGCGGTGGCGGTGCTGGAGGCGGAGGCAGAGTCGCCTGGCGATGCCGGTGCCTGGCTCGACGAGGCTGTGTCCGCCGCCCGGCGCGGCGTCCGGGATTCGTCCGCGACCGCCTCGCGCCGGGGGCGTTCCAGCTATCTTGGCGCCCGCGTCATCGGCGTTCCCGATCCGGGAGCGGAGGCCGTCGTGGTCTGGCTTCAGGCGATCCGGCACGCGCTCGGTTGAACCGGGCGGGAGGCGTTCTTGCCTTGTTCGGGTGCGCGGGCAGGGATATATAACCCGCCAGAGGAACGACCTCCCCATATCGGGAACAATGTCCGGGACGGCCCGGCCCTTTTGATGGAGGGCCCGGTGGCCTGGATCTATCTTGTTCTGGCGGGTGTCTTCGAAGTCGTTTGGGCTTCGACGATGAAATACTCGGATGGCTTCACCAAACTCACGCCGTCGATCATCACCATCGTTGCGATGATTGTCAGCTTCGGCCTTCTCGCGGTTGCGATGAAGTCGCTGCCGCTCGGCACCGCCTATGCGATCTGGACCGGCATCGGCGCCGTTGGCGCTTTCTGCGTCGGCATCTTCGTTCTTGGCGAAGCGGCGACGTTGCTGCGCATTGCGAGCGTCGCTTTCATCATCCTCGGCTTGGTCGGTCTCAAGATCTCGGCGTCGTAGATTCGGTCGGAAGGTTCGACCTGCTCGCGGAATTGGCCTGTCGTGGACCTCGAGCGGCGGCGTCGCTCGGGGGCTCGTGCCGCCCTCGCGGACGGTCGTGCCGGATGGGCGGTGGCGATGCGGGTTCAGTACTCGCCCCTGCCCAGCAGGACCACGGGAACGGTTCTTGCGAGGATGGCCAGATCCTGCGTGAGGCTCATCTGTCGCACATAGAGCGCATCCAGCCGGACGCGGGCGTGATAGTTGGCGTCGGAGCGGTTTGAGACCTGCCAAAGTCCCGTCATGCCGGGGCGGCAGAGATAATACGCCTCGAAGTGACGCGAATTGTAACGTTCAGTGTCGGCAATCTCGCGAGGCAGGCGGGGTCTCGGGCCGATCAGGCTCATCTCGCCTCGGACAACGTTGATCAGCTGCGGCAGTTCGTCGAGACTGAACTGGCGCAGCCAGCGGCCGAGCGGCGTGACGCGCGGATCTTCCCGCAATTTGTACCGGTTGCTGTAGTCAAGACGGGCCAGGGGATCCTTTGCCAGCCAGGTCTCGAGCGTCCGCTCGGCGTCCGGAACCATCGTGCGGAATTTGTACATCGGGAATGGCCGCCCGCCCGTTCCCACGCGCGTCGAGCTGAAAAAGATCGGTCCGCCGCCGAGGCTGATCAGTCCGGCGATCACGACGCCGACTGGCAGCAGTAACAGGATCAGCGTCGTCGCGGTGACCAGGTCCAGACTGCGCTTGAAGGGGTATTGCCGAATGCCTGTCGTCCGCCGGCGTCGTTCGGTCCGGCCCGGCCCGGCGCCTGCCGCGCGACCGGTTGGTCGGTTTGCCGTCGCTTCCGGATTCCGATCCATCACTCACCTGCGCGACACGTTCGAGGCTGGCTATGGTTCAAGCTTGGCTGTGATTCCAGACCGATCGGCGTGGAACGGCGTGGGCTGCCATCCGCGGCCCTCGGCGGCGCCGGTCGCGGCTGGCGATGCGAACGCCGCTGCGGCCGTGCCGAGGATGACGTTGATATTCGACAGTCGGGCCGAGAAGCCGAGCGTGCGTCGTGCCAGCGCGGGGTCGGCATAGAGGATCGGCGGGTCGCCCTGGCGGCGCGGTCGCATCTCGGTCGGAACCGGTCTGCCGGTATTGCGGCTGACGGCATCCAGAATGTCCCGAACCGATACGCCCTGACCGGAGCCGATGTTGACGGCAAGGCTCTTGCCGCCGCTGGACATGTAGTCGAGGGCGAGGACATGAGCGTGCGCGAGATCGGTCACATGGATGAAGTCGCGGACGCAGGTCCCGTCCGGTGTCGCATGGTCGCTGCCGAAGATCTCGACCGAGGGGATGATGCCGTTGGCGGCCATCAGGATGCGCGGCACAAGGTGGGTCTCGGGGGTGTGCCATTCGCCGAGGTCGCCGTCGGGATCGCAGCCGCTGGCGTTGAAATAGCGCAGGATCACGTAGCGCAGGCCATAGGCGGCCGCATAGTCCTGGATGATCTGCTCGCAGAAGAGCTTCGTGCGCCCATAAGGGCTGACGGGGCGCTGCGGCGCCGTTTCCGAGACGGGGAGGGTGTCCGGCACGCCGTAGGTCGCGCAGCTGCTGGAGAAAACCAGTTGGTCGATGCCGGCCCCGCGGGCGGCGTCGAGGATGGCCAGCGTCCCCGCGACGTTGTGCGAATAGTAGGGAGAGGGGTCGGCGACCGATTCGCCGACATAGGCGAGGGCCGCGAAATGGAGGATGGCTTCCGGCCGATACTCGGCGATCGCGCACTCGAGGGCTGCGGAGTCGCGAATATCGCCGACGATCAAGGGCCCCCAGCGGACGGCGCGGCGATGGCCGCGCGAAAGATTGTCGAAAGTGATGGGAAGATATCCGGCGGCCGCCAATTGCTTGCAGGCGTGACTGCCGATGAAGCCTGCGCCTCCCGTCACCAGGATGGGGCGCGGAGCGGTCATGCTGCGGCCCGGATGCCGGAATAAACATCGTCGGGAGATCGGCCCCGGTTCGCTCGCGCCGCGGAGCGCCGCCGTCCGGGTAGAGGCTGGTCGCATGAGGCGCGACCAAGGGCGCATGGCGCCTGTCCGGTTCTCGGTGTCATGATCATCATGTAAAGCTCCCGAGGGCATTCACGAGATCTGGCTGTGCTGTCGTGATCTGCAGCGGAATGATTGTTTGAGAGCGGCCTCTGCCAGTTCGAGCAAGATCAGTTCTGCGTCTCCTGGAAACGTTGAACTGCTCTAACTCCTTGCCCTGTCAGTCATTCAGGCATGCAACGTCAAGCTCGGTCTGCGTCGAGCGATCCAACGGGATGAATAGATAGCTGGCCCCGATACTTAAAAATTCTTACCATTTTTAGGCTAAGCAATCGTATCTTGGAGTCAAGATGTTTTCGAAATATCCGATTGCAGCGCCAATTTGTGCCGCAGTGGCGATTTCGCCGAGCGGGCCAGATGTCCGCGACAGCAGGCGAGTAAGACAAGAAACACGGATTCTGTATTGATATTACCTTGCGTCATGCAGAGGGCGTGACCATTCGGCGGGTGGCTGTGCGCCTTTGAGGCGGGATGAGCGGACGGTCCGTTCGCGGCCGGATGGAGCGGCTTCTCGAGGGCCTCGCATCGGCGCGTCTGGCGGATGCCGCGCGGCCGTCGATCGGGGGCCGGCGCGGGGACTTCGCGCGCCGACCTCGTCGTCGAACCGCTTACCAGTCGCCGCCGGTGCGGATGGCCTGGGCTTCCTCGGCCGCCTTCATCTGCGCCTGGGTGAACTGCATGGCGTGGCGGCAGAGATCGGTTGAGTCCGTCCAGAGATTGCGCCAGATGCCGAGAATGCCGGAAAGCGGCTGGCCGGCGACGGCGGAGGAGAAGGATTCGAAGCAGATCGGCCCCTGGTAGTTCGCCTTGACCAGGCCGCGGAAGATCTTGGTGAAGTCGATCGAGCCTGTGCCGAGATAGCCGCGATGCGATTCACCGGTGTGGAAATAGCCGAGATAGTCGCCGGTCTCGATGATCGCCCGCTCGGCGTCGGCTTCCTCGATGTTCATGTGGTAGCAGTCGAGGTGAACCTTGACGTTGGGCATGCCGACGCGCTTGCAGAGCTCGACGCCTTGGGCGGCGGTGTTGATGACGTTGGTCTCGTAGCGGTTCACCACCTCGAGGCCGAGCGTGATGTTGCTCTTGGCCGCCTCCTCGGCGACGCGCCGCAGCACCTCGACCGCGCCGGCGACGCCCTCGGTGGTTGCCGGGGTGAAGTATTTCTGGAAGCCGGAGTAGAGAATGCCGGTGATGTGCGTGCCGCCGAGATCGCGCGTGGTCGCGACGACCTTCATCAGATGCGCTTCGCCGCGCGCCTTTTTGTCGGGATCGCCGGCGGAGATGTCGCAGCTGTCATCGAGGCCGAGCGAGGTGGTGATGCCGAGCCCGTTCTTCTCCAGTTCCTTGCGGGTGAAGTCGATATCGATCAACGACGGGTCGAGCGCCGGCGCCTCGATATAGTCGTAGCCGAGCGACGCCGTGCTGGCGATGGCGCGGGCCGCCTCTTCATGGCTCCAGCCGCCGACCCAGACCTGCGCGTGGACGCCCAATCGGTTCTTCATGGTTCTTCCTCCCTTGTTGGATGCGGGCTCAGCCCGGGCTTGTTGAAATCCCGTCCTGCGGCGAAGGCGGGGCGGCGGAGGCCCTGACCTTCAGGCTGCATTCGAGCTGGATATGCGCCGGCGGCGAGGTGTCCCCCTCGATCCGCGCCTTGAGTCTTGCCCAGATGGCCGCGCCAATTTCCGGCACGGGCTGGCGGATGGCGGTCAGCGGCGTCGCCCGCGCCCGCATCCAGGCATAGTCGTCGAAGCCGATCAGCGAGATCGGCCGCGGAATGGCGATCTGCCGGTCGGCCAGCGCCGCCAGCGCGCCGAGCGTGGTGAAATTGGTCAGCGCGAGGATCGCGGTCGGCCAGGGGTTTTCGTCCAGCCATTGCGAGATCCGCGCGGCGGCCAGCTCGAAATGGCTGCCCGTCTCCAGAAGAGCCGGCGCCGGTATGCCTTGGCGCGCCAGCGTGTCGGCGACGCCGGCGCAGCGCTCGCGGATATTGCCGAGCTTGAGCTCGGAGGCGGCGACGAGAATGTTGCGATGGCCGAGTTCGACCAGGTGCTCCGTGCCGATGGTGCCGGCGTTCACATTGTCGACGGATACGGTGTCGGCGGTCGGATCGCGCGTGATTCGGTCGGCGACGACATAGGGGATCTTCGCCCGCTCGATAAGCGCGCGGGCGGGAAATTCGTCGGAACAGGGGATGACGACCAGCCCGGCCGGCCGCCAGGCCAGCATGGCGGCCAGCCGCGACTGCTCGGTCGCCTCGTCGCCGTTGGAACTCGCGACGATGATCTCGTAGCCCTGATCGCTCAGGCAGCCTTCCACCGCTGCAACGACCGACGTGAAGAACGGATTGTCGAGATCGGGGACCAATATGGCGATGATGCGCGCCTTGCCGGTGCGCAGCAGCGCCGCGGCCCGGTCCGCCTGGTAGCCGAGCTCCCGCGCCGCCTCGCGCACCCGCGCCGCCAGCGCCGGATTGACCGGCTTGCTGCCGTTCAGAACGTTCGAGACAGTGCCGGGCGAGACGCCCGCCCGCTCGGCGACGTCGCGAATCGAGATCGGCTTGTCCGACATGGGACGGCACCTCATGGCCAAGCCGAAGCGCACGGATGCGCGGCGCACCTGAAAAAACGATTTACGAATATCGTTCTAGGCTGTCGTTGCCAGCGCCGCAACTGTCATCGCGCGGTCGCTTTCGACTGGCGGTTCGCAGTCTTGCCGAGGGAGACGCCTCGCCCTGTCGCCGGCCTCAGTCGCCGACGAGGCCGAGGCCCATGGCGCGTTCGCGCAGCAGCGCCAGCAGTTCGATGCGCCGGGCTTCCGGCGTGTCGACCGGCAGCACGAAGCAGAGCGTCAGCGTCATCGCCCCGCGTCCGTCGAGGATCGGCGCGGCGAGGCACCAGGTGAAGCGGTCGGCCAGAGCCGCGCTCTCGCTGTAGCCCTGACGGCGCGCCAGCGCGATGGCGGCGAGAAAATCCTCCTGCGGGAGCCACCGGCCATCCGGCAGCCGGTAATCCTCGGCCGGGATGAAGGCGCGGACGGCGTCATCGTCCATGTGGCTGAGCAGCAGGCGTCCCGACGCGGTCCAGGGGATGGGCACTTCGACGCCGACCTGGCTGGAGATGCGGAACGGACCGACCGAGTCGCGGCTGTCGAGCACGACATATTTGTTGCCGCGCAGGCCGCAGAGCTGCACCGTCTCGCCGGATTCCGCCGCCAGGCGGTCGAGTGTCTCGATGATGCGCGGGTAGTGGGCGTTGTGGTGGCTGTAGGCCCAGCCGAACAGATGCATGGCGCGGCCGAAATAGACGTGCCCGTCGGTTCCGACCGTCTCCAGCATGTCGGCTTCGAGCAGGCGGTTGACGATCTCGTAGGTCGTCGAGCGTGGCGCGCCGATCAGTCGGGCGATGTCGCCGACGCGCATCGGCGCGCGCTGTCGCAGCAAGGCTTCGAGCAGGATGATGACACGGTCGATGCCGCGCTTGCGCTCGCCGCCAGCTGCCGTTGCTGCTTCCGGCGCGGTTCTTTCCAAAATCTCGTATTCGGTCATGAAAGTCCTGGGTCTCCGGGGCAGATCAGCGGCGGTTCAAGGCCCTTGAAAGATGTCTCGGCTCAGACTAGCCTACCTTTTGTCCGATATACAGTCACGCAGTCTAGTATATCGGACAAAAATGGGGGCCCGGGCGGAGAGTTCACGGCGATCGGCAGCAAGGCCGCGTCTTGGCGACAGCGGTGTACTGCATTGTCGTTTTCTTGCGCGTCGAGGCACAACCTTCCAGGGGAACAACATGAAGAAGTCATCGCTTTTTGCGTCCGCAAGCGTCCTCGGCCTCGGCATCCTTCTGAACGTTCTTGGTGCCTCGCAAGCAGACGCCGCCGCCAACTGCATCAAGGGCGACCGAAAGGCGCCCTATACGCTGGGTTGGGCCAACATCTACTCGGTGCCGACCTGGATGAAGCAGACCCAGGGCACGATCGAGGCGGAAGTCGAGCAGCTGAAGAAGGAAGGACTGGTCGACAAGCTCGTCGTGACCGACGCGCAGGGCGATTCCAACGTCCAGATCCAGCAGATCCAGTCGATGATCGACGCCAATGTCGATGCCATCATCCTGATCGCCGGCTCCTCGACCGCGCCGGCCCGCGTGCTGGCCGATGCCTGCGCCAAGGGTATCGCCATCATCAATTTCGATAGCCTCGTCGATACCAAGGACGTCACCGCCAAGGTCAATACCGACTCGCACCAGTGGGGCGAACAGGCGACCAAGTTCATGGTCGACGCGCTCGGCGGCAAGGGCAAGATCCTCATCCTGAACGGCCCGGCCGGCGTCTCCGTCAGCGACGACCGTCGCGCCGGCGGCAACGACTTGCTGAAGGCCAATCCGAATATCCAGATCCTGGCCGAGACCAACACGGCCTATAACGTCGCGCCGGCGCAGGAGGCGGTGACCAGCCTGCTGTTCGCCCATCCCGAGATCGACGGCATCCTCTCCTTCGGCGGCGCGCTCTCGGCCGGCGCCGTGCTGGCGCTCGACAAGCAGGGCCGCGAGCAGGTGCCGATCACCGGCGAGAATGCGCGCCAGTTCCTCGAGCTCTGGAAGGAAAAGGGCCTGAAGAGCTGGGCGACGATGCAGCCGAATTGGCTCGGCGCCTTCGCCGCCTACACCGCCGTGCAGGCGCTGGAAGGCAAGGACGTGCCGGCCTTCGTCAAGGTGCCGCTGCCGATCATCGACAATTCCAATATCGACGAGTATCTCGCCCGGGCCAAGGATTTCCCGGCCGACGGCTATATCTATTCGCCCTATGACCGCGAGCTTTTCGCCAAGCTGCTGGCGCAGAAGTAGGGTCCGTCCTCGTGGCATCGCCCGCTCCCATCCTCGCCGCGCGCGGGGTGTCGAAGGCGTTCTTCGGCAACCCCGTCCTGCGGGACGTCTCCATTGCCCTCATGCCGGGGCGCGTGCATGCGTTGCTCGGCGAGAATGGCGCGGGTAAGTCCACGCTGATCAATCTGCTGTCCGGCGCGCTGCGTCCGGACAGTGGAGCCATCGAGATCGACGGCAAGGCGGTCAGCCGCCACAGCCCGGCGGACGCGCGGCGCGCCGGCATTGCCGTCGTGCAGCAGGAACTGAGCCTGACCGCCTCGCTGTCGATCGCCGAGAATATCGGCCTCGGCGCCTATCCGCGCCGCTTCGGCCTCGTCGATTATCCGGCGCTTGCCGCGAGGGCGAAGGCGGCGTGCGATCTGGTCGGGCTGAACGAGCCGCTGTCGACGCCGGTCGGCGAATTGTCGCTCGGCCGCCGCCAGATGGTCGAGATCGCCAAGGCTCTCTATCGCAAGCCGCGCGTGCTGATCCTCGACGAGCCGACCTCGTCGCTCTCCTCCACCGAGACGCGGATCCTGACCGCGCTCCTGGAAAAGCTGCGCGGCGAGGGCATCGCCATTCTCTATATCTCGCATCGCCTCGACGAGGTGATGCAGCTCTGCCAGCACGTCACGGTCTTGAAGGACGGCGCTTGCACCGCGGATCGTGCGCTCGAGGGCGTCAACGCCGCCGGGCTTGTGCGGCTGATGGTCGGCCGCGATCCGGGCGACCTCTTTCCGCGCTGGGATAGTACCCGGATGGACCGGACGGCGGTTGCCGTCCGTAAGCTCTCGGCCGGACTGATGCGCGATGTCGATCTCGACGTCCGCGCCGGGGAGGTCGTCGGCATTGGCGGCCTGGTCGGGCAGGGGCAGGAAGATCTGCTGCTCGGCCTCTATGGCGCGATTCCCGCCAAGGTCGCGTCGGCGACGATCCATGGCGTTTCGGGCCTGCCCGGCAATGTGCCGGAGGCCAATGAGCGCGGGCTCGCCTACGTCCCGGCCGATCGCAAGCGCGAAGGCCTGCATCTGATCCACCCGATCGTCACCAATTTGATGCTGCCGTCCTTCGCCCGCATGCCGGCGCTGAAATTGCGCAGCCGCGCCAAGGAGCGCGAGACGGCGATGGGGCTGGCGCTGCAATTTGCGATCAAGGGCGATCTCGGCCGCGCCGCGCAGGCGCTCTCCGGCGGCAACCAGCAAAAGGTCGCGCTGGCGAAATGGATGCCGCTCAACCCCTCCGTCCTGCTGCTGAATGATCCGACGCGCGGCGTCGACGTCGAAACCAAGCGGGAGATCTACGCGATGCTGCGCGGCTTCGCCGCCGCCGGCAAGGCGGTGGTCCTGCTCAGTTCCGACACGCCGGAACTGGTGCATCTCTGCGACCGGGTTGCCGTGGTGCGTGACGGCAGGATCGTCACCCTGCTGGAGCGCGGAGAACTGAGCGAGGAAGCGATCGTCGCCGCGGCGATGGGCGCCGAGCGCGAAAGGCAGGCGGCATGAGCAACACCACCCTTTCCCCGCCGGCCCGGTCCGGCTCGCTCTACTGGGCGATCCAGGCCAAGCGTAACATCGGCGTGCGCGGGCTGTTCCTCGTCGTGCTGGGCTTCATGGTCGCCTATGGCTTCCTGTTCCATGGCCTTTTCACCGGCTCCGGCTTCGCCAAGTTCACGCAGAGTTGGTTCCCGCTCGCGCTCGTCGCCATGGCGCAGGCGATCCTGATGCTGACGGGCGGCATCAGCCTTGCCATCGGCGCGCTGGTCAGCCTCGGCGCCGTGCTGGCCGCGACCACCATCACCGGACCGCTCGGCGTCGCCGGCGGCACGGCGCTGGTCTGCCTCGCCGGCCTCGGCATCGGCGCGGTGACGGGCATCATTGTCGTCCGCCTTCGCCTTCCCGCCATCGTCGTGACGCTCGCCGGATCCTTCATCATCGCCGGCGCGGCGCTGCTGGTATTGCCGCGACCGGGCGGCGCGATGCCGCCCTGGCTGTCGGACCTGCTTGCCGGCAACACGCCCGCCGCCTTCGGCGTTCTGGTCGTGGTCGTCCTGCTCTGGAAGCTCTATCTGGCGACGCCACTCGGCCTCAGCCTCTACGCGGCCGGCGAGAACCCGGTCGGCGCCTATCGCTCCGGCGTGCCGGTCGATGCCGCCCGCATCGCCGCCTATGCCATCAGCGGCCTGCTCTGCACCGGCGCCGGGCTGTTTGTCGCGGCGCAGACCGGCTCGGGCGACCCGATCATCGGCAACTCGTTCACGCTGAACTCGATCGCCGCCGCCGTGCTCGGCGGCATCGGTTTCCTTGGAGGCCAGGGCACCATGCGCGGCGCGCTCGCCGGCAGCCTGCTGCTCAGCCTGATGATCTCCGTGATGTTCTTTCTCGGCTTCACGCCGGTGGCGCAATATGTGGCGCAGGGCCTGATCATCATCGGCGCCGTCGCCATCCCGCAATTCCGCATGAGGGCCCGATGAGCATTCGCGACGCCGGACTATTGTCCCGATCCCGCATTCTCGCGGTTGTCACCAGCCGGCCGTTCCTGACCTTTGCCATCGTGGCGCTGGTCTGGATCGTCGCCAGTTTTGTCTCGCGCGGCTTCGGCGCGTATGGCCATCTGCGCTACCTGGTCGAGCTTGCTGCTGTCATCGGCCTCGTCGCGGCGGGGCAGACCTTCGTCGTCATCGCCGGCGGCATCGATCTGTCGGTGGCGGCGATCGTCACCGTCGCCGCTGTCGGCCTGCCGCTGTTCGCGATCGACGCCGACCCGACCGGCCTCACGCCGATCCTCGCCGTGCTCGCCATGACGACGGCGATCGGTCTCGTCAACGGGCTCGGCGTGGCGCTGCTGCGAGTGCATCCGATGATCATGACGCTGGCCATGGCGACCTTCCTGCAGGGGCTCCTGATCATCATCGCCGGCGGCAGCGCGGTCACCGCCTCCAACCCGCTGGTCACCTGGGTCGGCAATGCGCGGCCGTTCGGCGTTCCGGCCGGCATCCTCGTCTGGGTCGTCGTCTCGGTCGTCGTGCTGGTGGTGATGCATGCGACGCCGTTCGGGGCGCGGCTGTTCGCCATGGGCGCCGGGCCGCTCGCCGCCAAGCTTTCCGGCGTGCCGATCGCGCGCACGACCATGGCCGTCTACGGCATCAGCGGCTTCATGGCCGGGCTCGCCGGCATCCTCGTGCTCGGCATGAACGGCCAGGGCTATGTCGGCATCGGCGACCCGTATCTGCTGGCCTCGATCGCCGCCGTCGTGCTCGGCGGCACGTCCATCCTCGGCGGCCTCGGAACCTATGCCGGGTCGATCCCGGGCGCGATCCTGCTGGTGACGATCACCGCCCTGATCACGGTCGTCAACGCTTCGCCCGGCTGGCGCAGCATCCTGTTCGGCACGCTGATCCTGGCCCTGCTGCTGCTTTCAGGCCGCGAGGCGGCGCGCCGCTAGCTCTTTGTTTGATCACGTTTTCTTCACGCGAACCGGTACCCACTTCGCTCGAAGACGCGCTAGCCCGGCCGGCTCCAGCGCGCCGATCCCGCGAATTTGATCCGAAGGCGATCGTCGAGGCGCCCCAGCCGAGCCGTTCGGAACGCGGGCGCTGCAACCCGTTGGTGCGGCGGCCTTCCTGCCTCGTTCGGCCGCTGGGCTACCGGCCGGAGCGGCCCCGACACCGGCTTCCGTGGCACCCGCCGGACGTTGCCTTTCCGCCGCCGCGCGCCAGTTATCGTCCGTGACGGCGCGGCATCGCGTATCTCCGCTTGACCGCCGCGTCGGACAATGGAGGACACCATGAACAGGCATTTTGCTTTGGCCGCCGCTTCGGCGATGGCGCTTTTCGCACTGACCGCCGCCGCGCCGATGGCCTCGGCGGCGTCCGGACATGGCCTGACCTGCAAGTCGGGCTCGGAGCCAATGCGGGTGATGGAGAAGGGGCGGCATGTCTGGCGGTGCGAGCCGTTGAAGAACCACACCACGATGAAGTCACACGGTGCCATGACGCCGCAGGGCGGCACGATGACGCCGCAGGGCGCCGGTTCGACGGGTGGTACCAGCTACTAGCGTGCCATCGCGTGCTGAGTGGATGCCGGTCGGCGTAGTGATTGCGCGGCCGGCAACGGCGCCGGAGTGTCGGAGCGCTTTGGCATTCGACGCTTCCGGCTTCGCCCGTCGGGTACACGGGACGGCGGGGATGCCCCGACCGTCCCCCAGGAGGTTGCCGCCTGATGCGCGTCAGGCGGCCCGTCGGGCGTCGTAGCGCGTCATTCCCAGATCATCGGACTGGATATCGGGCTTGCGGCCGCCGATCAGGTCGGCGAGCAGCCGGCCCGATCCGCAGGCCATCGTCCAGCCCAGCGTGCCGTGGCCGGTATTGAGATAGAGATTGGCATAGTCGGTGCGGCCGATCACCGGCGTGCCGTCCGGCGTCATCGGGCGCAACCCGGTCCAGAACGTCGCTTTCGTCTGGTCGCCGGCGCCGCCGAACAGGTCTTCGACCGAATAGACCAGCGTCGCCTTGCGCGCTGGCGGCAGGTCGCGGTTGAAGCCGGCGATCTCCGCCATGCCGCCGACCCGGATGCGGTCGCCGAGCCGGGTGATGGCGATCTTGTAGGTTTCGTCCATCACGGTCGAAACCGGCGCGCGCGTCTCGTCGACGATCGGCACCGTGATCGAATAGCCCTTGACCGGATAGACCGGCACGCGCAGCCCGAGCGGCTTCAGGAATTGCGGCGTGAAGCTGCCCATCGCCGCGACGAAGGCATCGGCGACGACCTCGCCGCGCGAGGTCTTCACCGCCACGATGCGCTTGCCCTCGGTGCGGACGCCGAGGAGGTCGACGCCATAGTGGAAGGTGACGCCGAGCGCCTCGGCGTGCCGGGCCAGTTCGCTGGTGAACTTGAAGCAGTCGCCCGTCTCGTCATGCGGCAGCTGCAGCCCGCCGACGATCTTGTCCCTGACATGCGCGAGGCCCGGCTCCGCCGCGATGCAGCCGGCCGGGTCGAGCACCGAGAAGGGGACGCCGTCGCTCTTCAGCACGGCGATGTCCTTGCCGATGCCGTCGAGCTGCTTTTGCGTGCGGAACAATTGCAGCGTGCCCCTGGCGCGGCCGTCATATTCGATGCCGATGTCGTTCCGGAGCTCGATCAGGCAATCGCGCGAATATTCGGCGAGCCGCACCATCCGGCTCTTGTTGACGGCATAGCGCGCCGAGGTGCAGTTGCCGAGCATGGCGATCACCCAGCGCCAAGTATCGGCGTCGAGCATCGGCTGGATGATCAGCGGCGCGTATTTCATGAACACCCACTTCACCGCCTTCTGCGGGATGCCGGGGGCGGCCCAGGGCGAGGAATAGCCGGGCGAGATCTCGCCGGCATTGGCGAAGCTGGTTTCCAGCGCTGGGCCCGGCTGGCGGTCGATGACCGTGACCTGGTGCCCCGCCTTGGCGAGATAGTAGGCGGACGTTACGCCGATGACGCCGGCGCCGAGAATGGTGATCTTCATGAGTGCCCCTGTCCGCTCGCGCGGCTTGCCGGAAATGCGTAGTGCCGATGGTAGCGCTGACCGAGACCGGTCAGGATTTCGTAGGAAATGGTGCCGGCGTCGGCGGCGATCGCCTCCAGCGACTGGTGTGGCCCGATCAGCTCGACCAGCGCGCCGGGGGCGAGCGCCTCCGCCGGCAGCGCCGTGACGTCGACCATCAGGCTGTCCATCGACACGCGACCGAGGATCGGCAGCCGCACGCCGCCGAGCCAGGCGGCGCCGCGATTTCCGAGCGAACGCGGCAGGCCGTCGGCATAGCCGGCCGCCAGCGTCGCGATCCGCGTTTCGCGCGTCGTGACATGGGTGCCGCCATAGCCGACCGCGGTTCCGGCCGGAACGGTGCGGGTCTGGATGACGCGAATATCGAGCCGGACGACGGGGCGCATCGGATTGGCTACGCCCGTCGTCGGCGCGGCGCCATAGAGCGCGATGCCCGGCCGGGCCAGGTCGCCGCGATAGTCCGGCCCGAGAAACACGCCGCCGGAATTGGCGAAGGAAACGGGCACGTCGGGAAAGAGCGCGCTGGCTGCCCGCATCACGTCGAGCTGGGCGGGGTTCGCTTCGTGCCCGGGCGCATCGGCGCAGGCGAGGTGGCTCATGACCAGGGTCAGCTTGATTCCCTGGAGTGGCGCCGGCGCGGCTGCCAGCGCCTGCAGCTCGGCGAAGGAGAGGCCGAGCCGGGCCATGCCGGTATCGACCTGTAGGGCGGCTTCCAGCACGACGCCGCGGGCGGCGGCGAGCGCCGACCAGCTCTTCACCTGGTCGAGCGAGTTCAGCACGGGGATGGCGCCGAGATCGGCGCAAAGGCCTTCGCTTCCCGGGCAGCAGGCCGTTCAGCACATAGAGCCGCGCATCCCTGGGCCGGACGGGATCGAGCCGCTGCGCCTCGACGAGATGGGCGACGAAGAAATCGCGGCAGCCGGCCGCATGCAGCACCGGAACGACCCGGGCGGCGCCAAGGCCATAGGCATCCGCCTTGACCACGGCGGCGACGCGCGTCGGCGCGTCGGCTCGGCAGAGAATCCGGTAGTTTTCCGCCAGCGCCGCGAGGTCGATCGTCAATATGCCGCCGGCCGCGGCCGCGCCGACGCCGATTGCGGTTTCCAGCCTGACAGTCTCGTTCATGGCGCACCGATCCCCCTCGCAGGAGTTCAGCATATTGCGTCATCATGCGAACTTCCGATCGAAGCACGCACGATATTGCGATAAAATTCCTCTTATTGAACGTTTCTGCGAAGAATTGGAACAGTCTGCATGTCGGGTCTGGACGCCATTGACCGCAACATCATCCGCCTGCTGCGCCTCAATGCGCGCATCAGCAACGCCAAGCTCGCCGAGGCGGTCGGCCTGTCGGCCTCCGCCTGCCTGCGCCGGGTCAACATCCTGGAACAGACGGGCGTCATCCGCGGCTATACGGCGCTGGTCGGCACCGGGGCGGAGGAGGGGATCGCCGTCATCGTCCAGATCACCCTCGACCGCCAGACCGAGGAATATCTGAACCGCTTCGAGGCGGCGGTGCGAAAATATCCCGAAATCCGGGAGTGTTTCCTGATGACCGGCGGCTCGGACTATTTCCTGCGCGTCGAGGTCGACAGCGCCGCGAATTTCGAGCGGGTGCACAAGGAGATTCTGTCGGCCTTGCCGGGTGTCGCCCGCATTCATTCGAGTTTCGCCATCCGCAACGTGCTGTCGAAGCGCCGGCCGGGCTAGCGGCGACTCGAAGCCTGCCGAATCGGCCGGCTGGGGGCAGGCGATCAGGGCGTGGACACGGGCGAAAAGAGACCCGCCCGGGGAGGGGCGGGTCCAATTCAGTGCCACGAAGGCGGCGCGCTTCAGCGCTGGCCGCCCTTGTGCGGATCGCGATCCTTGCCATGGGACCCTTGAGATCCCTGAGATCCTTGTTGATGCGCCTTCTCCGACGCCTGGCTCTGTTGGCGCTGGCCCGCCTGCTCGCTGCCCTTCTTGCCCATTTCGGAAGCTCGTTTCGGGTCGTTGGCAGAACTGCCAGATCCGCCGCGTTGGTCTTTGTTGGGCATCTCACTCACTCCGATGAACCCCGTCCGGGTAACAAACCCTTCAGCCCGGCGATCGTTCCGAACTTTGCCGCATAACGTTACGTCGCGGCCCGTAATCTCGGGATTCTGGCGCGTTCGTGTTGACAAGGCGGGGGTGCGCTGCCTATGGTCCGGCCGAATTTTCGAGCGGGCGCCTCTGGCGCTCGTGTCGTTCCCAGAACCCTTTCGCGAGCGTCGCGCCATGAAGATCAAGAACTCGCTCAAGTCCCTTCTCGGGCGTCACCGCGCCAACCGGCTCGTGCGCCGGAAGGGCCGTGTTTTCATCATCAACAAGGTCAATCCGCGCTACAAGGCCCGTCAGGGCTGATTGGCGGGTGCGCTCTGGCGCGCCATCCGGATCCGATTTTGACGATGCCCGCATGAAGGCTTAAATTGCCACCATGCGGGCATTTGTCATTTCGTTGTTTGCCTTCGTTGCGCTTTCGTCGGTGTCGCTTGCGGCGACGCCGGGCGCTGGCGATTCCGCGTCGAAGAACGACGGCCTCGCCGACCAGAGCCTCGACCAGCTCTTCACGTCGCTGGCCAAGCCCGGCGACGAGACGGCTGGTTCGGCCATCGAAGCCGAGCTGGAGCGCCGCTGGCGCGATTCCGGCAGCGATACGATCGATCTGCTGATGCAGTGGGCGACCGAAGCGATCGCCACCAAGAACTTCCCCCGCGCCTTCGACTATCTCGACGCCGTCACGACGATGCGGCCCGACTATGTCGAGGGCTGGAACCGTCGTGCGACGCTGTTCTTCCTGCAGAATGATTATGGCAAGGCGCTTTCCGACCTCGACAAGGTCCTGGCGCTGGAGCCCCGCCATTTCGGTGCGCTGGCCGGCCTCGGCATGATCCTGAACGAGATCGACCGCAAGAAGGAAGCGCTTCTGGCGCTGAAGAAGGCAATCGCCATCGACCCGTATCTCGACGATCAGGTCCGCGACGCCATCAAGACGCTCGAACCGCAGATTGATGGTCGCGAGATCTAGGACGTTTTCTCCGACATCTCGAATGAGGCCAGCGCCCCCGCAAAGGGCGACCACTGTCGTGCCCAGATTGTCCTCGGGGCAGGGCTGATATCGCCTATCAGTTGCCGGAAGCGGCCCGAGTGCCCTCCAAAAAAAACGGGGCGCGCCGAGCGGCGCGCCCCGTCGATGATGGCTGTCTCGCTCCGGGGAGCGAGGAAATGCCTTAGCGGCGACCTTCTTCCGCGCCGGTGCCGACATAGGCAATGCGCAGCATGTTGGTCGCGCCCGGCGTGCGCAGCGGCACGCCGGCGGTGATGATGATCCGGTCGCCGGGCTTCGCGAATTCTTCGCGATTGGCGATGAAGCAGGCGCGGTTCACCATGTCGTCGAGGTTGTAGGCGTCGTCGCTGACGACGCAGTGCAGGCCCCAGACGACCGACAGGCGCCGCGCCGTCGAGACGATCGGCGACAGGGCGATGATCGGGGTCTGCGGGCGCTCGCGCGCGGCGCGGAGGCCGGTCGAGCCCGAGGCCGTGTAGCAGCAGATCGCGGCGAGGTTGAGCGTCTCGGCGATCTGGCGCGCGGCGGCCGAGATCGCGTCGGCGCCGGTCGCCTCCGGCTCGGTGCGCTGGGCGTGCATGATGTTCTTGTGGTTCGAATCGAGCTCCACCTGGGTGGCGATCCGGTCCATCGTCGCGACGGCCTCGATCGGGAAGGCGCCGGCGGCGGATTCGGCCGACAGCATGACGGCGTCCGCGCCTTCATAGACGGCGGTGGCGACGTCGGACACCTCGGCGCGGGTCGGGACCGGCGCGCGTGATCATCGATTCCAGCATCTGGGTGGCGACGACCACCGGCTTGCCGGCGCGGCGGCAGGCACGGGTGATCTGCTTCTGGATGCCCGGAACCTGCTCCAGCGGCATCTCGACGCCGAGATCGCCACGCGCCACCATCAGCGCGTCGGAGAGTCTCGATGATCTCGGCCAGACGCTGGACAGCCTGCGGCTTCTCGATCTTCGACATGATGCCGGCGCGGCCGGCAGCGATCTTGCGCACTTCGGCGACGTCGTCCGGACGCTGCACGAAGGAGAGCGCGATCCAGTCGACATTGGCCTGGAGCGCGGCGTCGAGATCGGCGCGGTCCTTCGGGGTCAGTGCGCCCGTCTTGATCGTCGAATCCGGGACGCTGACGCCCTTGCGATCGGAAAGCTTGAGGCCGACCTCAACCGTGGTCAGCGCGCTCTTGCCGTCCGTCGAGATGACGCGCAGGCGAACCTTGCCGTCGTCGATCAGCAGGCGATGGCCGGGCTCGAGCGCCTCGAGGATCTCGGGATGCGGCAGGAAGACGCGACCGTTGGTGCCGGGCGTCGGATCGCTGTCGAGCGTGAAATTCTGGCCGACGGTGATATCGACGGCCTTGTCGGCAAAGGTGCCCAGGCGGAGCTTCGGCCCCTGAAGGTCGGCGAGGATGCCGATCGGCCGGCCGACATCGGCCTCCACGGCGCGGATGATGCGAACGAGATCGTTCAGCTTCTCATGCGTCGTGTGGCTCATGTTGATGCGGAACACATCGGCGCCGGCCCGGAACAGGGACTCGATCATCTTCTTGTCGGAAGATGCCGGACCCAGGGTCGCGAGAATCTTGACCTTGCGCGACCGTCTCATTTGCGTTGCGCTCCTTGCTGTGCGGGTTCGTTGAGCTGGATCGTCCAGCTGGTTTGTTCGCCGGTATCGACTTCGAAGAAACCGGAACGGTTAAAACCACGCGGCACGCAATCTTCGGTGCCTTCAATGGTAAACATTTTGTCTTTCGTGCACATCACGTATTTGCCGCTCCACTCGCCGCCATGGTCGTAGTCGACCGCATAGACGTAATAGTAGCGTGACACGAGCGTGCCGCTGACGAGCGTCTCGCAGCTATTGACGGGAACGTTCCACCATCCTTCGGTCGTCCAGACTTTCTTGTCCTTGTAACCGATGGCGACGCCGACCCGACTGGGCGTCTTGTTGCAGAGGCGCAGATCGGCGGCGGCCGGCGCGGATTGCAGGAACAGGGCCGCCAGCGCGACGAGGCCGCCGAGGAGGGCCGAGCGCGGCCAATGTCGAAGCTCATGTGATCGCATCGATGAGGTCGCGAACCGGTTGACGCAGGAGGCAGCTTTATGACGCTGCGGCTTTCCGGCTGTCAACCTTGGCGCGAGGGAAACGGGCGGTGGCAAGGCCCGCGTCCGATGCGGGCTGGCCGCCGATTTCAGTTCGATGAATCGCATTTTTGTGATGTTCAAATTAAACACGGCGGCATGATGGCTGAAACCCTTTCATCAACCGCCGCGTTGCGGGCGGGCGATGAAAATACCGGCGAGGATGAAGGCGCCGCCGAGCATTTGCGGCAGCGAAACGGCCTCGCCGAGGAACAGCCAGCCCGCGACGGCCGCGGCGACCGCTTCCAGGAAGATTACCAGCGCCGAAAAAGCGGCAGGCAGATGGCCGAGCGCGAAGGCGAGCAGGCCCTGGCCCCCGGCATGGCTGATGAAGGCGAGCCCGGCGAGCGACGCGGCGCTCTCGGCCGTCGCCGGCAGGATGCGCGGTTCGGTAAGGAGGGCGACGCCCCACAGAACCGCCGCGGTGATCAGCGTCGACAGGAAGGTGATCTTGCCGGCGGAAGAGCGGCGGCGCGCCGCGCGCACCGCGAGGAAATAGCCGCCGAAGAAAAACGACGTCATGATCCCGTAGAGGTCGCCATCCAGATGCTCCGGCCGCATGCGCCAGCTGACGCTGATCAGGAAGGTCGCGCCGAGCAGGCAGAGCGCCAGCCCCGCCAGCACGCTGCGGCCGACCTTCTCGCCGATGAAGAAGCCGGACCCCAGCACCACCCAGACCGGCGCCATGGTCGCGAGGAAGGTGGCGTTGGCGACGCTCGTCTTCAGGATGGCCAGGTGCCAGAACAGCAGATCGCAGGCGAACAGCCCGCCGGCCGCGAGGATCGCGCCGTCGACCTTCCAGATCGAGGCCATCGGCGCCCCGGATCGGCGCGCCTCGAACAGCGCCCAGGCGAACAGCAACGGCAGCGCCCCACCGACGCGCCAGAAGGCGCTCGCGAACGGGCCGACATCCGTCAGCCGGACGAAGATCGGCGAGATGCCCATCGCCATCGCGCCGAGAATGAGGGCCGGGATGGCGAAGGCGGCGACGGAGGCGGGCGGCGGCGTGGACGGAGGGGAGGACAAGGCGATCTCGATGGGGAAGGGGAGCACATTCCTATGGCAGCGGCCCGGCCGGGTCACTATCATTTAGCCATGCACGACGCTTTAAATCCCACGCTCGCGGGCGACAGCGCGGCCGAGGCCGCTTTCGAGATCGTTGCGGGCGACGCCGCTGCCGGGCTGATCCTGCTCTGCGATCATGCCTCGAGCCATGTGCCGGACGAATATGGCTCGCTCGGCCTGCCGCCCTCCGAGTTTGAGCGCCACATCGCCTATGACATCGGCGCCGAGGCGCTGACCCGGGCGCTTGCCGTGCGCTTCGGCATTCCGGCGGTCCTGTCGCATTTCTCGCGGCTGCTGATCGATCCCAATCGCGGCCTGGACGATCCGACCCTGATCATGCGGCTTTCCGACGGTGCGGTGATCCCGCGCAACGCGCGGATCGACATGGCGGAGCGCGAACGCCGCATCGCGCGCTTCTACCGGCCTTATGACGACGCGGTGACGCGCGCGATCGAGGCCGGAATGGCGACCGGCCGGATCCCGATGATCCTGTCGATCCATAGCTTCACGCCGCTCTGGAAGGGGGTTCCCCGGCCTTGGCACGCCGGCATTCTCTGGGATGCCGATCCGCGTCTGGCGCGGCCGCTGATCGCCGGTCTCGCCGGGGATCCGGCGATCGCCGTCGGCGACAACGAGCCTTATCATGGCGCGCTCAAGGGCGACACGCTCTATCGGCATGCGACCCAGCGCGGCCTCGCCCATGCGCTGGTCGAGATTCGCCAGGATCTGATCGCCGATCCGGCCGGTGTCTCCGAATGGACCGATCGCCTGGCCAAGGTGCTGCTCGATCTCAAGATCGGCGAGGCGCCGCACCGGGTCCAGTTTTTCGGCTCGTTGGCCGATTCCTAACCGGGCTTTCGTCGCCCCCCTTTCGAAGGCTTGCTGACATGACAACTCCGGCCCCCAATCTCGACCCGCAGACGACGACCGAGCTCGAGGCGGCGGCGTTTCGCAGCCTCGTGGCGCATCTGCGCGAGCGCAGCGACGTGCAGAACATCGATCTGATGAATCTCGCCGGCTTCTGCCGCAACTGCCTGTCGAATTGGTATCGCGAGGCGGCGGAGGCGAGGGGGATCGAGATCTCCAAGGATGCGTCGCGCGAGATCATCTATGGCATGCCCTATGCCGAGTGGCAGAAGCGCAACCAGCGCGAGGCCACGGCCGAGCAAAAGGCGGCCTTCGCGACCAATCGCCCCGATCATTGACGCGCCGGCACATCCCCTGCGCACTTGACCCATTCGGCTAAGTCGGGCACTCACGCTCGCCTGTCGCCAATCTTTTGAGGTTCCCCACCATGGCTGAAGATGAAGTCCAGGGCATAGCCGCTGCCCAGCTCAGGTCCATTGTCGAGCGGATCGAGCGGCTCGAGGAAGAGAAGAAGGCAATCGCCGACGACATCAAGGATGTCTATGGCGAGGCGAAGGCCAATGGCTACGACACCAAGGCGCTGCGCAAGATCGTGGCGCTGCGCAAGCAGGACGCCAACGAGCGCGAAGAGCAAGAGGCGATCCTCGAACTCTACAAGAACGCGCTCGGCATGGTCTGACCAGCCGGGTCGCCTGACGGGTCGATCGGAGCACCGCTCCGATCGCACGTCGCCGGGTTCGCAGACGGGCTATTTGCCCTTGTTGTCGGCCGGCAGATGCTGGCCGTAGGCGCGCTCGCGCTCGTCGCGGGTGCGCACCAGATCCTCATAGGCCTGTCGGGCTTCGGCCGACAGGGACACCCGTTTCACCGGGGTTTTGGCCCGGCGGGGGGACTTCTTGAAGCGGTCGGTCGTTTCGGTCATGGCGCACGCTTCCTCATGGGGGGATGGCGTAAGGCTATACCAGCCCGGCGTCCATATCGACAGGGTCCGCGGCCCTTTTTGAGGCTACCGCTCCCCTCGTCCCGCCGCGGCCGGCACATTCTTCAATCTTCCAATTCCGTGCGAACGGACGTTAGGCCGACATGTCGTGATCGCGGCCGCCTGGCCGGTCGCTTGCGCGTCTTGTCCGGCGGGACCCGTCTCGCCGGCGCCGCAGTGGCCCAACAAAAAAAAGCGCCGCGGCTTGCCGCCGCGGCGCTTTTGGATGTCTGTAATCCCGGGCGCGGTCAGCGCTTCAGGAACGCCGTCCGTCCGATCGTCTCGAGCGAGGCAAATTCCTGCGTACCGAGCTGATGCACCAGCGGGCCGGCAAAGCGGTCGGTCCGGAGGCCTTCATAAGCGATGCGGCCGAAACCGAGGCGGATCGAGCGCTCCGGTGCCGTGAACAGTTCCGGCATCGAGAAGGGCGTCGGCATCTGCAGGTTGGCGTAGGTGCGCTGACGGGTCGAGCCGGTACGTGTGACGAGCTCGATGGTCGCGGCCTCGTAGGCAACCGGCATCAGCCGGGCGAGCGGGTCGCTCGCGGCCGTCGACGCGGTATCCTGCAGCCCGCGGGCGGCGCCCAGCGAAGCGAGCTTGGCGCTGCCCGTCACCGAAGCCTTGGCGACCGGCTTGGCCGCGCGGCCGGCGACGATGGCGCCGGTCGTGGCGTCGATATGCGCTGTTGCGCCATCGTCGAAAGTCAGCGGTGCGGCATAGGCCATCATCGCGTCGCTGGCCGGCTTGCCCTTGCCGACAGCCTCGGCGATGGCGTCGGCCGCCGTACCGCGGAGGCCAGCCACCTGGCCATTGGCCTTGGCCGAAGTGGTGGCGTCAAGCGCCGCCAGCGTATCGCTGATGCCGCTGCCATAGCTTGGCGTCGGCTGCATCGGGGATGCCTGCGGGATCGGCGCGACGCTGGCAAGCGCCATGACCGGCCGTACGACGGGCGAACGGCGCGGCGCCGGCGGGAAGGCGCCATCGGCCTCCACATCGGCGGCTGCGACGACGACGGCTTCCGGCTCGCGATTCGGGGCAGGGCGCGGCAGCGGCGCGGATGCCGTTGCGAACGGAACAGCCTCGGCTTCCGGCTCGGCAGTCTTGGCGACAGCAGCGACCTGCACGGCATCGGCGTCGGCGTCCACGGCCGGCGCCTTGCCCGGCTTCGGAGCGGGCGCCGCGGCGGCGGCGGGGATATCGTCCTCGTCGGCGGAGTCGTTGCCGGTCAGGCGGCTGAACCAGGACTTGCCCTTGCCGGTCGAGGCGCTGGCCATCATGACGGAACCGCCGCCGGCCTTGCGGGCCTTGTAGGCGGCGAGCGCCTGTTCATAGCCGGGAAGCGGCCGGCCGTCGGACGGCACATGCAGCGTCTTGCCGTCCGGGAAGATGCGGACGAGCTGCTCGCGCGTCATCTTCGGCCAGTGGCGAACGCTGCCCGTGTCCATGTGGACGAAGGGCGAGCCCGAGGTCGGGTAGAAGCCGACGCCGCCGACCTGCATCTTCAGGCCGATGGCCCGGAGCTTGGCCAAGGGAACGTCCGGCATGTAGAAATCCATCGCCTTGCCGAGCATGTGCTGGCTCTGTTTGGCGACGCCGCGCGAGCGGGAACGGAGCATGCTGTTCGTGGCGGGCGAGCGATAGCCGCAGACGACGGTGATCGGAACGCGCGATCCGGCCTGCTGGTACACTTCCCAGATCAGGTCGAAGAGCTGCGGGTCCATCTTGGTCGGCTCGTTCTTGCGCCAGTCGCGCAGGAATACGTTGAGCTGCTTCAGGCCGGCCGGGTCGTATCGGCCGTTGCGCTTGAAGACGATGGTCGCGGTTTCGTTGGTGTGGCCGTTGTGGAGCTTGAGCGCGCGGTCACCCGCGGCAGCACCAGCATCGTCCACCGACGCCGTGACGACCATTGAGCCGGCAACGACGGTTGTTGCGAGGAGCATGCGCATAGCGGTGCTGCAACGTTGCAGCAGGCTGCGGTCTCGCTCGAACGGATCGGTTTGCTTAATCAATGTGCTTCTGCGTCCTTGCCCGAAATGGGCCCCCGTACAGGGCAGAATGCTTGAAGAGAGTTAATCAGCATTTACCGTAATCGACCTTTTTTGCTCCCCTACTATGGGGCTCACCTGCCGATCACGGCATTGTCATTTCGCAACATTCGAAGACGATCGTGGCATTTGAGGGGCAAAAAGAAAACCGCGCAGGCGGCTTTCCTGCGCGGTTTCGCACATTCAATCGGTCGATCTGCGCACACCGCGCCCCGCCAAGCGAGGCGCGGAGCCAGTTTCGGGGCTCAGAGGCCGAGCGCTTTTTCCACCCGGGCGTTGTAGCCATAGATGTCGGGGCGGGTCTGGACCACGCCGTCATCGTCGACAAAGGCGGTGAAATAGGTCAGGTGGATCGGGATCCGATTCGGCAGATTGATCCACTTTTCCTTGCCGCCGACCATCTTGCGAAGCCGCTGCGGCGACCAGCCGCCCTGATGCGCGAGCAGGACGTCCGCGAACTCCAGCGGATCCTGAACGCGGACGCAGCCATGGCTGAGCGCGCGCGCGTCGCGCTTGAAGAAGCTCTTGGATGGCGTGTCGTGCAGATAGACCGAGTGCTCGTTCGGGAACAGGAACTTGACGTTGCCGAGGGCATTGTCGTCGCCGGGCGGTTGACGGATCATGATCTGGCGGGGGTTGACGTTGCTCCAGTCGACCATCTGCGGATCGACCGGGCGGTACTTGCCGTCGACATTGGCCAGCACCTGATAGCCCTTGCGCGCCATGTAGCTCGGGTCGCGACGGACGGCCGGCAGCATTTCCTTCATGGTGATCGAAGCCGGCACGTTCCAGCTCGGATTGACGACGATCGATTCCATCGCGTCGGAGAAGATCGGGGTCTGGTTGGTGATCTTGCCGATCACGGTGCGGGTGGTGTGGATGACCTTGCCGTTATCGACGACCCGGACCATGAATTCCGGGATGTTGGCCTCGATGTGGAACGCGCCGAGGTCGCGCGGCATCCAGCGCCAACGCTCCATATTGGCGATGATCTCGGCTGTGTTCGACTTGTGGGCGCCGTTGATGAAAGCGACGGTGGCGCTGCCGGCGATGCCGTCCGCCTTCAGGCCCCTGTCGGCCTGGAAGGACTTCACCGCCTCGGCCAGCGTTTCGTCATAGACCTCCGGCGCCTTGCTGGGCGCCGGCAGCTCGAACCGCGCCCGAAGCAGCGGTACGCGCGGATCGGCGAGGCCGACCTTCATCGACTTGCCTTCCGGCACGGGCGCATGGACCGTGGCCTTTTCGCCGCCGCGGGCCTTGGCGAGCGCCTTCTTCAGGCGCAGATAGCCTTCGTGCTGCGGATTGTAGGCCGCGATCGCCGCCGCGCCATCGGTGGCGGATGACACGGTGGTCAGCACCTCGATCGGATCGGGCAGCAGCGGCTTCAGCGTGATCAGCTGGCCGATCGACGACGGGTCGAGGCGTCCGGCATAGGCTTGGCGCGCATAGGTCAGGACCGCCTTGCTGAGCAGGAGATCGACGGAGGCGACGATGTCGGGGCCGGCCGGCGTGCTGGCACCGATCGCGGCCGGAGGCAGCCTGTAGGCGGCGGGGTCGAGGCCGTCCTCGGCGGCGGCGGCAATCCGATCCATGATCCTGCGGGCCTGGGCCGTATAGACGCCATCAACGATCCAGACAGGCTGATAGTCACGTTCGGCATAGAATTCGACCAAGGCAGCGCGATCGCGCTTGTCTGCGAAGGTGGCCTTGGCCTGGGGTTCGGCGAGCAATGCCTTCAGGGCGCGGGCGGCCGGGTCGCTGGCGACATCGGCCAGGGCGAGGCTGGCGGCGCTGCCGGCGCGCTCGCGGAAGGTCTTGCCTTCCGGCAGATAGGCGTGGGCCGAGCCGACCGACAGCCCGATCAGAGCCACCCCCGTCAGGAAAGCCTTCGCCTTCAACGTCATCTTGCTCGAACCCTTCATGACTTCCGAACCTTTCGAGCCGTACCGGAGCGATCCCGTCACGGTTGGTGCCTTGGCACCCATAGACATCAATTCCGGCGACCGCGCTGCGATCCACGTCACTCTGCCGCGATCTTCCCGACGGCCGTTTTCTCGCCCGCCTCGGCAATGCCCAGTTCCTTGAGCTTGCGATAGAGAGTCGAGCGGCCGATCCCGAGTTTCCGCGCCACCGTTGCCATGCGGCCACGGTAGCGATCGAGCGCCAGCCGGATCACCTCCGCCTCGATCTCGACCAGAGGTCGGACATCGCCGCCGGCATCGATGGCGAGAACCTTATTGTCGTCGTGTGGCGCCATCAGGGACGGCGGCGCGGCGGCCGGGTTCTGGCGTTCGAAACGGAATACCGTGGGCGCCTCGACGGCGACCGCAGTTTTCGGGGTAGTTCCGGCATGGCCTGCGATTTGCGGGAATTCGTCCGGCGTCAGCATGGGCCCGTCCGTCAGGGCGACGGCGCGGAAGATGGCGTTTTCGAGCTGGCGGATATTACCCGGCCAGGCCTGCTCCGTCAGCAGGCTGAGCGCTTCGGGCTCAGCGCCGCGCAATCCGCGTTTACCCTCTTCGGCGGAGAAGCGGGCGACAAATTGCGCTACCAGCTCGGGAATATCGTCCCGGCGGTCCCGCAGCGGCGGCACGCGGATCGGGAAGACGTTGAGCCGGTAATAGAGGTCCTCGCGAAACCGTCCCTGTTTGACGAGGGCGATCAGGTCGCGCTCGGTCGCTGCGATCAGGCGAAAATCGACCCGGACTGGGCGGCGCGCGTCGACGGGCTCGATCTCGCCGTCCTGCAGCGCGGTCAGCAGCCGCGCCTGAGCGTCCGCCGGCAGGTCGCCGATCTCGTCCAGGAACAGCGTGCCGCCCTGGGCCTGCTGCAGCTTGCCGGGATGGCGGGTCGATCGGCCCGTCTCCCGTCCGAACAGGACCGAATCGGCCAGCGGCTGGGCCAGCGTGCCGCAGGAAACGGCGACGAACGGCCTCGATTTCCGGTCGCCGGCGCCATGGATGGCGCGGGCGATCCGCGCCTTGCCGACGCCGCTCTCGCCTTCGATCAGGATCGGGAGGGCGGTGCGCGCGGCGCGCTGGCCGAGCTGGATCACCCGGTCCATCGCCGGGCTCGCCGCGACGATGTCGCCGAAATCGAGCGTGCCGGCAGCGGAACGGTGGGCGCGTGCGAGCTCGCTTTCCAGAGCCCGCAGGCGGAGCGCGTTCTGGATCGATATGTCGATGCGTTCCGGCGCGGCCGGCTTCAGCAGGAAATCCGTCGCCCCGGCGCGGATCGCGCCAGTGGCCTGGTCGATGCGGCTTTCCTTGGCCTGGACGATGACCGGCAGCGACCGGCCGGTTCGCGGCAGGCGTTCCAGCACGCCGAGGCCGTCCAGCTCCGGCAGGACGAGATCGAGGATCATCAGATCGAAGCGTCCGCCATCCGGGGCCGCGAGACGTTCGAGCGCCGAGCGGCCATCCGCGAGCAGCACAGCGTCGTGGCCGAGCCGGCTTGCCGCCGCAGCCAGAAGCTGCCGTTGCGCGGGGTCGGCGTCGACGATGAGGATCTCTGCGGGCATGACGTCGCTTCACGAACTTTCGGCGGGAGGACAGCATGGCGCCGGGCATCGCCGGCAGCGCCAGTCGGGGCATGATCGGGTCGCCGCGTTAACGTGCTGTTACCCCTGTGGCTTGCCGCGGCCGAATCTCCACCCCTTCCCGTGGTGCGGGATCCGATGGGTTGATCCCGATGGGGGTGGCCCCCTAAGTATGGGCCATCCTTCTCGCGCTATCGGATCCCCCATGTCCCTCACCTCCGCGATCTTGAAGAGTTCCGCTCTTGCCACCCAGCCCGCCGACGCGGCGCTCGGCGCATTGCCCGAGTGGAACCTTGCCGATCTCTATCCCGGCATGGAGTCGCCGGCGCTGGTTGCCGACCTTGCCCGGGCGCTGACCGATTCGGTCGCCTTCGAGACGGCCTATAAGGGCAGGCTGGAAAAGCTCGCCCGCGACGGCGGACTGGTCGAGGCGATCCTCGCCTATGAGGCGCTCGACGAGCTGCTCGGCCGCATCATCTCCTATGCCGGTCTGGTTTATTCGGGCGACACGACCGATCCGATCGGCGCCAAGTTCTATGGCGACGTGCAGCAGAAGATCACCGACGCCTCGACGCATCTGCTGTTCTTCACGCTCGAATTGAACCGCGTCGACGATGCCGTGCTCGAGGCAGCGATGCAGGCCGACGCGGCGCTGGCGCATTACCGGCCGTGGATCGAGGACGTCCGCAAGGAGAAGCCCTACCAGCTCGAGGATCGCGTCGAGCAGCTCTTCCACGAGAAGTCGGTGACCGGCCGCGGCGCCTGGAACCGTCTGTTCGACGAGACGATGGCCTCGCTCCGCTTCGACGTGAACGGCGAGGAGCTGACGCTCGAACCGACGCTGAACCTGATGCAGGATCCGGACGAGACCAAGCGCAAGGCGGCTTCCGACGCGCTGGCGGCGACGTTCAAGGACAATATCCGCCTGTTCACGCTGGTCACCAACACGCTCGCCAAGGACAAGGAGATCTCGGACCGCTGGCGCGGCTTCGAGGACGTTGCCGCCTCGCGCCATCTCGCCAACCGGGTCGAGCCGGAAGTGGTCGATGCGCTGGTCGCCGCCGTCCGCGAGGCCTATCCGCGCTTGTCGCACCGCTACTACAAGCTGAAGGCAAAGTGGTTCGGCAAGGATGCGCTCGACCATTGGGATCGCAACGCGCCGCTGCCGAAGGTGCCGGGCCGGACCATTCCCTGGACCGAGGCGCGCGACACGGTGCTTTCCGCCTATGGCGCCTTCGCCCCCGAGATGGCGTCGATCGCCAGGGATTTCTTCGACAAGAACTGGATCGACGCGCCGGTCCGCCCCGGCAAGTCGCCGGGCGCCTTCGCCCATCCGACGGTGCCGTCGGTGCACCCCTATGTCCTGCTCAACTATCAGGGCAAGACGCGCGACGTGATGACGCTGGCGCATGAGCTCGGCCATGGCGTGCACCAAGTGCTCGCCGGCCCGCAGGGGGCGCTGATGGCGCCGACGCCGCTGACGCTCGCCGAAACCGCCAGCGTGTTCGGCGAGATGCTGACCTTCCGCGCCCTGCTCGACAGCCAGACTGACCCGATCCAGCGCAAGGCGATGCTCGCCTCCAAGGTCGAGGACATGATCAACACCGTCGTGCGCCAGATCGCTTTCTATTCGTTCGAGCGCAAGGTCCACATCGCCCGCCGCGAGGGCGAGCTGACCTCGGACCGGCTGAACGAGATCTGGATGGAGGTGCAGGTCGAGAGCCTCGGCCCGGCGATCCGCCTCGGCCCCGGCTACGAGACGTTCTGGACCTATATCCCGCACTTCATCCATTCGCCGTTCTACGTCTACGCCTATGCCTTCGGCGATTGCCTGGTGAACTCGCTCTATGCCGTCTACCGGCAGTCGGAGAGCGGCTTCCAGGAGAAGTACTTTGACTTGCTGAAGGCCGGCGGCACCAAGCACCATTCGGAGCTGCTGGCGCCGTTCGGCCTCGACGCGACCGACCCGTCCTTCTGGCAGAAGGGCCTCTCGGTGCTGGAAGGCTTCATCAGCGAGCTGGAGGCGATGGAGGCCTAAGCCTCTTCGTCGTCGTTTTCCAGAAAGGCCCGGTGGCGTCGCGATCCGATGCCGCCGGGCTTTTTCGTTGTGTCTACAGGCTCGCCTGCGCCCGGTAGAGCCTCGCATAGGCGCCATTCGCCGCGATCAGCTGGTCGTGACTCCCTTCCTCGACGATGCCCGCCTCCGTCAGAACCAGGATGCGGTCGGCGCGCTGCACCGTCGATAGGCGGTGGGCGATGACCAACGTCGTGCGTGACCGAACCAGCGCCAGCAGCGCCTGCTGCACGGCCCGCTCGCTCTCATTGTCGAGGGCGCTGGTCGCCTCGTCGAAGATCAGGATTGGCGGATCCTTCAGGATGGCGCGGGCGATGGTCAGCCGCTGCTTCTGCCCGCCCGAGAGCTTGACCCCGCGCTGGCCTATGTCGCTCGCATAGCCGTCCGGCAGCGCCACGATGAAGTCATGCGCGTTCGCCGCCCTTGCCGCCGCTTCGACCTCGGCGTCGCTGGCGTCGGGCCGACCGTAGCGGAGGTTTTCCATCACGGTTCCGGCGAACAGATAGACGTCCTGCTGGACGATGCCGATGTTGCGCCGGAGCGCGTCGAGCCGGATGTCGCGGATGTCGGTGTCGTCGAGCCGGATGCATCCCTCCGTCACTTCGTAGAAGCGCGGGATCAGCGCGCAGAGCGAGCTTTTTCCGGCCCCCGACGCGCCGACAAGCGCCACGAACTCGCCCGGCCGGATCGAAAGCGACAGGTTCCGGAGCACATGCGGGCCGTCTTCCTCGTAGCGGAAGCTGACGCTTTCAAAGGCGATCGCGCCGCGGGCGCGGTCGATGGCGAGCGCGCTGGGCTTGTCCATTATGTCGGGCTCGGTCTCGAAGATCTCCATCACGCGGACGAAGCCGGTGAAGCCGCTCTGCCAGAGACGGGCGAGGTTGGCGAGGCGATTGACCGGGTCGACCAGCACGGCGATGCAGAGCAGGAAAGTCATCAGCTCGGCGATGCCGAGCGCACCCTGCGCCACCCGGACCGCTCCGGCGACGATCACCAAGACCGTCACCAGCTGCGGGAAGACCGTGGTGCCGGCCCAGAGATAGGCCTCGCTGCGGTAGCCGATCCGCCGCCCCTCGAGGAAGCGGCCGTTGGCGACCTCGAAGCGCCGGTTCTCCAGCGCCTCATTGGCGAAGGATTGCACGACGCGGATGCCGGCGAGCGAATCCTCGACACGCTCGCTGACGCCGGCGACCCGCTCCTTCACCCGCAGCATCGCCGCGTTGACGCGGTTGTTGAAATGGAGCGCATAGACGGCCGCGGGGGGAATGAGCGCGAGCATCATCAGCGCGAGCGGAACGTCGAGGACGAAGAGGATCGCCGTCACGCCGACGAATTTGAGGATCGCGATCGCGAAATCCTCGGGTCCGTGATGATAGAGCTCGCCGACTTCGAACAGATCATGCGTGATGCGGCTCATCAGCTGGCCGACGCGCTGGCGGTCATAGAAGCCGAAGGAGAGCTTCTGGCAGTGGGCGAACAGCTCGCGCCGCAGCGCCGCTTCCATCTTCGCCCCCATCATGTGGCCCTGATAGTCGACGAACAGCGTTGCCAGCGCCTGCACTGCGAGGACGATAAGCATCAGCCCGCCCATGGCGTAGATGGCGGGAAGCGTCGTCGACGGATCCTCCGCGCCGACAAGCAGGCGCGTCACATAGTTGGCGCAGAGCGGCAGCAGGAGCGCCGTCGCCGAGACGAGCACGGCGCAGGCAAGGTCCAGCAGCAGCAGGGGTATGTAGGGCCGGTAGTAGCCGAGCAGCCGGGCGAGCCGCGCCCGCGTCAGCCGCGGCGTGGCAGGATCGGTCGGATCCGACGATAGCGATCCGGCGCGTTCGGCCTTCGCGGCGGAAGGTGTCAGCGGAGAAGGGGGGAGGTCGCTGACGCTAGAGGCGTCGTCGCGGGTCTGCGGTTCCGGGGAACGGATATGCATGGAGCTTCATGTCCTGGTGAATTTCAAAGGATCCTTTGTGGTTGGACATGAGGGTTCTCATCGGATGCTCCCGGGTTTTTGCTGAACCAGCCGGCACTATGACCTCGCCCGACGGGGCCCGGCAATGCCGGGCCGTCCGAAACCGGGCAGTCGTGGCTTTTCGGCATCGGGGGTGCCACTGACCCCTCCATCCGGCAGAAGGGCCTCTCAGTGCTGGAAGGCTTCATCAGCGAGCTGGAGGCGATGGAGGCCTAGTTCGCCGTCATTGTCGAGCGCGCGGCCCTCCGTTATACTGAATGTACAACGGAGTGCGCGCCATGAAGCTCGAGATCAAGAAGATCGGCAACTCGACGGGTCTGATCCTGCCGAAGGAATTGCTAAACAGGCTTGCATTGAAGCAAGGCGAGTGGCTTCACGTCACGGAGAACGCCGACGGCTCGATACGCCTTTCGCCCTTCGATCCCGATTTCGCCGAGGCGATGAGCATCGTGGATGAAATCATGGTCGAGTATCGCGACACTCTCAAAGAGCTGGCCAAGTGAAGGAGCCGCGCTGGCTCACGCTTGAGGAAGTCCTAGTCGCGCATGAGCGCCAGCTTGCCAGATTCGGTGGCCCGGCTGGACTGCGCGATCAGGGTGCGCTCGAGTCGGCGCTCGACCGTCCCCGCAACAAGTTCGCCTATGGCGAAACGGAACTGGCCAGCCTCGCCGCTGCTTATGCCTATGGAATCGCGCGCAACCATCCCTTTGTCGATGGCAACAAGCGCGCGGCGTTCATCGCGATGATGCTATTCCTTCGCCTCAACGGCGTTCGCTTCGCGCCGTCTCCGGCTGAAGCGACCAGCGCCATTCTCGGCCTTGCTGCCGGCGAGATTTCGGAAGAGGCGCTGGCCCGCTGGATCCGCGACAACCTTCCGACAGCGACAGACTAACGCGGCATCCGCTTAGACTTGCGCCTTGCGCGCGGCTCCCGCGACCGCATCTTAGGGCGACATATCCGAAAGAGCCTGACCCCATGTCCGATTCCGAACGCAACCGTCTCACCGGCCGCCTGTCGCGCTATGCCCGCGTCGGCGTGAATGTGGGCGTCGTCGCGGCCAAGGTGGCGGGGGCGCGGCTGTTCGGCACCTCGCTCGACAAGGGCAAGCACGCATCGGAATTGGCCGCCGCGCTCGGCGGGCTGAAGGGGCCGCTGATGAAGGTCGGCCAGATCCTCTCGACCGTGCCGGACCTGGTGCCACCGGAATATGCCGAGGAGCTGTCGCAGTTGCAGGCGAACGCGCCGCCGATGGGCTGGTCCTTCGTCAAGCGGCGCATGCAGGCCGAACTCGGCCCGAGCTGGGAGCGGCGCTTCCAGCTGTTCGAGCGCCAGCCGGCCGCCGCCGCCTCTCTCGGCCAGGTGCATCGGGCCATCGCCAGGGATGGCAAGGCGCTGGCGATGAAGCTGCAATATCCGGACATGCAGTCGGCCGTCGAAGCCGACCTCGCGCAACTGAAGATCCTGCTTTCCGTCTATCGCCGCATCGACAGGGCGATCGACACCAGCGAGATCTACGAGGAAATCGGCAACCGCATCCGCGAGGAGCTCGACTATGGCCGCGAGGCGCGGCACGCGCTGCTCTACAAGATCATGCTCGACGGCGAGGCGCTGGTCCGGGTTCCGGAGGTGGAGCCGCGCCTGTCGACCAACCGCCTGCTGGCGCTGGAATGGCTCGACGGCAGAAGACTGCTCGACTATCGCGACCGTCCGCTCGAGGAACGCAACCGCATCGCCACCGCCATGTTCAACGCCTGGTGGTCGCCCTTCGCGCGCTATGGCGTCATCCACGGCGACCCGCATCTCGGCAACTACACCGTGTTTGAGAACGGCGCCAGCGAGGCGGCCGGTATCAACCTGCTCGACTATGGCTGCGTCCGGGTCTTCCCGGCGCCGTTCGTCGCCGGCGTCGTCGACCTGTTCCACGGCCTGCGCGAGAACGATCGGGACCGGATCGTCTCGGCCTATGAGGTTTGGGGCTTCGGCGGGTTGTCGAACGAGCTGATCGAGGCGCTGAACATCTGGGCGCGCTTCATCTATGGGCCGCTGATCGACGATCGCGTCCGCACCATCGCCGATGGCGTCGCACCGTCGGCATATGGAAGGCGCGAGGCGTTCCAGGTGCATCAGGTGCTGCGCGAGAAGGGGCCGGTGACGGTTCCGCGCGAATTCGTCTTCATGGACCGCGCCGCCGTGGGGCTCGGCTCGGTGTTTCTGCACCTGAAGGCGGAGATGAATTTCCATCGCCTGTTCGCCGAAACGATCGAGGGATTCGACCGCGACCTGCTCGGATACCGCCAGAACGCGGCGCTCGCCGGCGTCGGGCTGGCCTAAGTGGAGAGCGGCCGGGGCGGGCGCCCGCAGCGCCGGATTGCCGCGTCCTGCCGCCGTGCGCCGATGCCGGATTGCCCGTCTCCGCCAAGTGTTGTAAACGCCGAACACGTTTGGTTCCGCTGGAGGATTGAGACAAGATGGCCGATAGCCCGATGGACTACGCTGAGCACGAGAGAACCTACTCTTTCTTCACCGGCCTCACCAAATACGGCACGATCGCTTGCATTGTGATCCTCGTTCTCATGGCGATCTTCCTGCTCTGAGTTCCCGATCGAGGCCATCCGGTCGCGACTTCTCCGGATGCAGCAATACCCGAGTGACTTGACTGCGCGGGTGTGCCGATGACTCCCGCCGTGCAAAGGGATACGCCATGAAGATTGGTGTGCCGGCGGAGGTTGACGGGCTGGAAAGCCGCGTCGCCGCGACGCCTGAAACCGTGAAGAAGTTCATCGCGCTCGGCGCCGAGGTGTCGGTTCAGTCCGGCGCCGGCCTGGCGTCGCGCATTCCGGACGCCGACTATGCGGCCGCTGGCGCGACCATCGCGGCGAACGCCGCCGACGCCGTCCGCGACGCCGACATCGTGCTCAAGGTGCGCCGTCCGCTTGCCGACGAACTGCCGCTCTACAGGAAGGGCGCGCTCGTCGTCGCGACGATGGATCCCTATGGCCACGAGGACGCGGTCGCCGGCATGGCCGGCGCCGGGGTCACCGCGATCGCCATGGAGTTCATGCCGCGCATCACGCGCGCCCAGGTGATGGACGTGCTGTCGAGCCAGGCGAACCTCGCCGGCTACCAGGCGGTGATCGACGCGGCCTCCGAATATGATCGCGCCCTGCCGATGATGATGACCGCCGCCGGCACCGTGCCGGCCGCCCGCGTCTTCGTCATGGGCGCCGGCGTCGCCGGCCTGCAGGCGATCGCCACCGCCCGCCGCCTCGGCGCCGTGGTCACCGCCACCGATGTGCGCCCGGCCGCCAAGGAACAGGTCGAGAGCCTCGGCGCCAAGTTCGTCGCCGTCGAGGACGACGAGTTCAAGCAGGCCGAGACCGCCGCCGGCTATGCCAAGCCGATGTCGGCCGAGTATCAGGCCAAGCAGGCTGCCCTCGTCGCCGAGCACATCAAGCCAAGCAGGACATCGTCATCACGACGGCCCTGATCCCCGGCCGCGCCGCGCCGCGCCTGGTCTCGGCCGCCATGGTCGCCTCGATGAAGCCGGGTTCGGTGCTGGTCGACCTCGCGGTCGAGCGCGGCGGCAATGTCGAGGGCGCCAAGCCCGGCGAAGTCGCTGCGCGTCGACGGCAAGAAGATCGTCGGCCACCTGAACGTCGCCGGCCGCATCGCCGCGACCGCCTCGCAGCTCTACGCCAAGAACCTCTACGCCTTCGTCGAGACGCTGATCGACAAGGCCGCCAAGTCGGTCGCCGTCAACTGGGACGACGAGCTGGTCAAGGCGACGGTTCTGACGCGCGACGGCGCCGTCGTGCATCCCGCCTTCAAGCCGAAGGACGAGCCCAAGCCAATCCTCGTCGCCGAGCAGGGGACCAACTGATCATGGCAAGTCTTACGCCCGAGCAGGCCGTCAGCGCCGCCAAGTCCGCCGCCGACGCGGCGAGTGCCGCCGCCAGCGCCGCGCAGGAAGCGGCCGCCGCCGCCCAGATCTATGCCGAACAGGCCGCCGGCGGCCTCGGCCATGTCGTCGGCGCCGCGGCGCACGCGGCATCCGGTGGCGCGATCGACCCTTTCATCTTCCAGCTTTCCGTCTTCGTGCTCGCCATCTTCGTCGGCTATTACGTCGTCTGGCAGGTCACGCCGGCGCTGCATACGCCGCTGATGTCGGTCACCAACGCGATCTCCTCGGTGATCGTCGTCGGCGCGCTGCTCGCGGTTGGCGTCGATGCTGCCGCCGATGCGGTGGCCGCCTCGGGGCATGCCTGGGCGCAGGGTTTCGGCTTCATCGCCCTGATCCTTGCCAGCGTGAACATCTTCGGTGGCTTCCTCGTCACCAGCCGCATGCTCGCCATGTACAAGAAAAAGACGAAGTGAGGCCGCGCCGATGACAACCGCAAATATCACGGCGCTGTTCTACCTCGTCTCCGGTGTGCTGTTCATCATGGCGCTCCGGGGCCTGTCGAGCCCGGCGACGTCGCGCCAGGGCAATCTCTACGGCATGGTCGGCATGGGGATCGCGATCCTCACGACGCTGGTTCTCGCTGCGCCGAAGAGCCCGGTCGCCTGGGGCATGATCATCCTCGGCCTCGCCATTGGCGGTGGCGTCGGCGCGATCATCGCCCGCCGCATCGCCATGACGGCGATGCCGCAGCTGGTCGCCGCGTTCCACTCGCTCGTCGGCCTCGCCGCCGTTATGGTGGCGGCCGCTGCCATGTATGCGCCGGCCGCGTTCGGGATTGGCGAAATCGGCCACATCCACGCCCAGGCCCTGGTCGAGATGTCGCTCGGCGTCGCCATCGGCGCGATCACCTTCACCGGCTCGGTCATCGCCTTCGCCAAGCTGAACGGCAATATGTCGGGCAAGCCGATCCTGCTGCCGGGTCGGCACATGATGAACGCCGGCCTCGCCATCCTGCTGGTTGCGCTGGTCATCGCGCTGGTATTCACCGAGAGCCACCTGATCTTCTGGCTGATCGTCATCGTCTCGCTGGTTCTCGGCGGCCTGATCATCATCCCGATCGGGGGCGCCGACATGCCCGTCGTCGTGTCGATGCTCAACTCCTATTCGGGCTGGGCCGCCGCCGGCATTGGCTTCACGCTGGGCAACACCGCGCTGATCATCACCGGTGCGCTGGTCGGCTCGTCTGGCGCGATCCTGTAGCTACATCATGTGCAAGGGCATGAACCGCTCGTTCATCTCCGTCATTCTCGGCGGCTTTGGCGGCGAGACGGCAAGCGCCGCAGCGGGCGGCGCGGTCGAGCAGCGTCCGGTCAAGCAGGGCTCTGCCGAGGATGCCGCCTTCATCATGAAGAACGCGTCGAAGGTCATCATCGTGCCGGGCTACGGCATGGCGGTCGCCCAGGCCCAGCACGCGCTGCGCGAAATGGCCGACAAGCTCAAGGAAGAGGGTGTCGAGGTCAAATACGCCATCCATCCGGTGGCGGGTCGCATGCCGGGCCACATGAACGTACTGCTGGCCGAAGCGAACGTGCCGTATGACGAGGTCTTCGAGCTCGAGGACATCAATTCGGAGTTCGCCCAGGCCGACGTCGCCTTCGTCATCGGCGCCAACGACGTGACCAATCCGGCCGCCAAGACGGACCCGACTTCGCCGATCTACGGCATGCCGATCCTCGACGTCGAGAAGGCCGGCACGGTTCTGTTCATCAAGCGCGGCATGGGCTCCGGCTATGCCGGCGTCGAGAACGAGCTGTTCTTCAAGGACAACACGATGATGCTCTTCGCCGACGCGAAGAAGATGGTGGAAAGCATCGTCAAGTCGCTCGGTTGAATTCCGGCGCCCTGCGCGAGTTGGAAAAGGCCGCCTCCGGGCGGCCTTTTTCGTGAACGAAGCCGCCGGGAAGCGGCGGGACGAGGAGAGGAAAGCACGATGATGAGGCAGCCAGCGGTGACGATCCGCCAGCTCGGGGCCGAGGATGCGGGCGGCTTTCGGGCGCTCCGTCTCAAGGCGCTGGTGAGCGCGCCGACGGCGTTTGCCTCCAGCTATGAGGAGGATGCCGCCCTGACCGACGAGATGCTGCGGGCGCGGCTCGTGGCGGCACCCAGCGCCGTCTTCGCGGCGTTCGCCGGCGAGGAGATGGTGGGCATGGCCGGCTTCGCCGCCCTGTCAGGACCGAAGCGGCGTCATCGCGGCCTGCTCTGGGGCGTCTTCGTCGAGGCGGACCAGAGGGGGAGGGGGATTGCCAGGCGGTTGGTCGAGCAGATCGTCGCGCATGCGCGGCAGCACGTCCTCGTGCTGGAGGCGGGTGTCACCAGCGGCAACGACTCGGCTCGGGGGCTCTATGAGAGCCTCGGATTCCGGCATTATGGCACGCTGTCGAAAGCGCTGCGCATCGACGACGCGTTCTATGACGAGGTGTTGCTGTCGCTGGACCTGGCCGAATAGCCCGATACGCCTGCGACGTCGCCGGCGGGCTGACTTCGGCCGAAGTGCTGGAACGAAGGGCCGGATGTCGGTCCGTGCTTCAGCGATCCGTGCTTGACGGGTGCCTCAGCTGCCGGGGGCGGTACGGCGCATGCCGTCGCGGGCCGGGGCGTAGCCGGAATTGAGCGTGTGGGCGCGGTTGAAGGCGGCGAAGGCGGCGTCGCGCTCGCCAAGCTTCTCGAGCGCCAGACCCTGGTTGGTCCAGCCCTGATAGTTTTCCTTGTCGCGGCGGACAACGGCATTGAAATCGTCGAGCGCCGCCTTGTAGTCGGCGGTCGCGAGATAGGAGAGACCGCGGCCGAGATGCGGGGCAGGGGCGTTCGGCGCGTAGGTCATCGACGCGGTGAAATCGGCGATGGCGTCGTCGTGGCGGCCTTGGCCCTGATAGATCAGCGCGCGGTTGTTGTAGGCCTTGGGATCGGTCGGCTCGAGCTCGATCGCCTTGGAAAAGTCGGCGAGCGCCATGTCGATCTGGCCCTGCGAGCGATAGAGGTTGCCGCGTCCGACATAAGCCTCGTTGTAGCTCGGATTGAGTTCGATCGACCGATTGTAGTCGGCCAGCGCCTGGCCGTTCTGGTTCAGCTTGCGTTGCACCAGGGCACGGTTCGAATAGGCCTGGTAGAAGCCCGGATTGATCTCGATCGCCCGGTTGAAGTCGGCCAGCGCCTGGTCGTAGCGCCCGGCGCGGCCGAGCGCCGTGCCGCGCACATTGTAGCCGGAGGCATCGCTCGGGTTGCGCTCGACGACCGAGCTCAGCGACGAGATGTTGGCCTCGGAACCCATGGCGCGATCGACGTCGTCGAAATCATGGACGTTCGAGGCGGTCTGGCATCCGGCCAGAGCCAGCGCCCCGAGGAGGGAGCCCAGCAGCAGCACCCGCGTCGGTCGGGCCGTGCCGTTCGAGACCGGACCCGCGAGCGAAAGGCGATGCTGCGCCACCATGGGCATTGCTCCCGTAAGGGCGCCCATGGCGATTGAGCGGGCGCTAGACGACAAAAGGAAACGAGCCCGAATGAACGGGCTCGTTACCTTGGAACTTCAAGCGAAAAGATGGGCGAAAGCAGGGCGAGACAGCCCCGGCCGTCATCGCCTCAGCTATCAGCGCTTCGGCTTGGGAGCCGCGACGAGACCGCCTTCGCGCTGAGCGCGCTTGCGCGCCAGCTTGCGGGCGCGGCGGACGGCTTCCGCCTTCTCGCGGGCCTTCTTCTCGGAGGGCTTCTCATAGAAATTGCGCAGCTTCATCTCGCGGAAGATGCCTTCACGCTGCATCTTCTTCTTGAGAGCCTTGAGCGCCTGATCGACGTTATTGTCGCGAACGAGTACCTGCACGCGGGAGCGTCCTATCTTGATCCGGTCCGGATGAAATCGCGGGGGAGACGAGGCAGGGCGACAAAAGCCGCTTATCAACACCGTCCCAATTGTGGTCGCTCTCTTAGCAGAAGCGGCGAGGTGATGTCAAAGCGATGCGCCGCCGAAACAAGGGAAATTCTGGTTTTGGCCGGTTTGGTGTGCCTTTTCTGTCCGTGATCTCCACTCGCTCGGGCGAAATTCGGGCGTGCCACCGGCGGCGAGGCGGTGAATTCAAACGGAATCGGGCGGAGGGAACAATTCTTCGCGACCGAGTCGCTATCGGCGATCACGACAGCGGGCGGACTCGGCCTGCCCGCACGAAAAAGGCCCCGCCGATGGCGAGGCCTTTCGTTCTGGTTCCGGCATGGTGCCGGACGGAAGCGCGGCGGCGGCGCTCCCAAGCGCCGCCGGCCGATCAATCCTCGTCGTCTTCGTCGACCGGCCCCTTCAGGGACTTCAGCTTGGCGAACACGGCGTCGGCGTCGAGCTCGTCCTGCTTCGGCTCCTCGTGGCGATAGGAGCGCAGCGCGGCCGAGGCGAGCGCGTCGGCGGCCGTCGTCTCTTCCGTCGGCAGCAGCGTCTCGCCCTCGGCGCCGGGCTCGCGCGGCGGCGCGTTCTTGGCGGCCTTCTCGACCTCGAAATCGAGATCGATCTGCGAGCAGAGGCCGAGCATGACCGGGTCGGACGGCGTCAGGCTGGCGGAGTTCCAGTGGCTGCGGTCACGGATCGAATCGATCGTCGGCTTGGTGGTGCCGACCAGGCGCATGATCGCCGCGTCCTTGAGCTCCGGATGGTTGCGGAGCAGCCAGAGGATGGCGTTCGGACGATCCTGACGGCGCGAAACCGGCGTGTAGCGCGGACCCTTGCGCTTCTGCACCGGCACGCGGACGCGCGTCTCGGCCATCTTCAGCCGATATTTCGGATCCCTCTGGGCGCGGTCGATTTCCTCGCGCGTCAACTGGCCGGTGGTGATCGGATCGAGTCCCTTGATGGTCTGCGCTGCCTCGCCATCCGCGATCGCCTTCACCTCGAGCGGGTGCAGCTTGCAGAAATCGGCGATCTGGTCGAAGCCGAGAGAGGTATTCTCGACGAGCCAGACGGCGGTTGCCTTCGGCATCAGCGGGATAGTCGACATAATTCTCTCCTGGTCGCTCGCCCGGTGGTCGGCCGGAGGAGCAGAGCAATTCGTCTGAATGACGGGAATGGGCCGATATATAGACCGCTGCCCGCGGCGACGCAAACAATGCTTCGCGCCTGCCGAGGCGGCGGCGTGGCGTTGCCCATCCGTCGACGCCCGGCGGGCGTCTGCCGGATGCGAGCAGGGTCGCATCCGGCGTTGCTGCAATCGTGGTCCGCGCCTACGGAGCGGGCTTGGCCGGTTCAGCCGGCGTAGCCGGGGCCGCCGGAGCGGGCGTGGCGGGCTCGGCCGGTGTGGCGGGTGCAGCCGGAGCAGGCGTTGCCGGCTCGGCCGGCTTGGCCGGTTCAGCCGGCTTTGCTGTTTCTGCCGGGGCGGCCGGAGCAGGGGCCGGCGCCGACTTCTCGACAGCGGTGGGGGCCGGCGGCGCAACATGCGTGCGCGACTTCCACCAGAAATAGGCGATCACCAGAACGATGATGACGACGACGACCCAAACCCAAGTATTTTGGCGTTGCATGTTGTCCTCCGGGGTGCGTGCTGCACCGACAGCTGCAATCTTACATCGAATCGACCCATTCCACGAAGAGGAAACGATGGGTTACGTTTCGTGCGGTCTCGAAATCTACTGGCTCCAGGCCGCGCTTTCGGGCGCGGCGCGCGAAATTCAGCCTCTATCCAGCGGATCTCGACGGGAACGGACGAATGTTACGCTGCGATATGCGTCGGAACTTCGTCCGGGCCCGAAAGGGCAACGGCGTTCACCCGTTCTGGTTTCATCGGACACGCATATAGCGCGGCCATGGGGCGGGGGCAGCGTTCAAAGCGTCAGGACGATCTTGCCGATATGGCCGGAGCTCTCCATCCGGCGATGCGCTTCTGCCGCCTGCGCCAGGGGAAAGGTCGCGTCGATGCGCGGCAGCACCTCGCCCCGCTCGATCAGCGGCCACACCTTCTGCCGCAGCGCGTCGGCAATGCCCGCCTTGAAGGCCACCGTGCGCGGGCGCAGCGTCGATCCGGTCAGCGTCAGGCGCTTGACCAGCAGGCGGGTGAAATTGACGTCGGCGATCGGCCCGTTCAGGAAAGCGATCTGCCCGATATGGCCGTCAAAGGCGGCGGCGTCGAAGTTCCGTTCGATATAGTCGCCGCCCACCATGTCGAGGATGACGTCGGCGCCATGGCCCTCGGTTGCTTCCTTCACGACGCTGACGAAATCTTCCAGCTGATAGTTGATGGCGCGGCTCGCCCCCAGCTCGACGCAGGCGGCGCATTTTTCCGCCGAACCGGCCGTCGCCAGCACCGTCGCGCCAAACGCCTTCGCCAGCTGGATCGCCGTCGTGCCGATGCCGGAGGCGCCGCCATGCACGAGAAACACGTCGCCCGCCTTCAGGCCGCAGCGCTCGAAGACATTGTGCCAGACCGTGAAGAAGGTCTCGGGCAGGGCGGCCGCCTCGATCAGGCTGAGGCCCTTCGGCACGGGCAGGGCGTTCGTCTCGTGGACCGCGACATATTCGGCGTAGCCGCCGCCGGCGACGAGCGCCGTCACCGCATCGCCGATCGCGAAGCCGGAGACATTGCGGCCGAGCGCGACGACATGGCCGGCTACCTCCAGCCCCGGCAGATCGGAGGCGCCCTTGGGCGGCGGATAATGGCCCTGGCGCTGCGCGACGTCCGGACGATTGACGCCAGCGGCCGCCACCTTGATCAGGATCTCGTGCTCGAAGGGATGCGGCACCGGGCGCTGGGTCGGCTGCAGGACGCCCGGCCCGCCCGGTTCGGAAATGGCGATGGCGGTCATGGTTTCGGGAACAGCGTTCATCGGTGTCTCCTGCGGCTTCGGCGCCCTGACTGGCAAAGGCCGATTCGATCTTGCTATCTTTGGACCAGACGGGACCTGAAAACGAGATGGAGCGCATCATGGCTCTCTTCGACGACGCACCGGTGGAAAAGCCGGCTCCGCACCGGATCGGCGAGGATCTCGGGCGACTCTCGATCGACGAGCTCACCGATCGGATCGCCTTGCTCGAGGCGGAGGTCCTGCGGCTCCGCGAGGCGATCACGGCCAAGGCGGCTTCGCGGGACGCCGCCTCGTCCTTCTTCAAGACGTGAGCGCCGCGGCGCTCCGGCCGGCATTAACGATCCGTTAAGGTTTCGAGAGCCTTAATGGCGGGATCCGGCGATCCGGATGTGAGTGATATGCCTTTGTTGGACTCCTCCCTCTGTCGCCTATAAGAGCCGTTCATCGCGGCTCTTTTTTTGACTTCCGTCCTCGCAAGCGTCAAAATCCGGAAAACTTGCGCCCCGCTTGCACCCTGGTGGGCGAGCGCGGCTGCGCAGCGGAATGGCTTCATGACAGACGATAGCCCTGGGCAAATCGATGCGCCGGTCGTTTTCGGCAGGCGGTTTGCGTTTTCTGATACTTTCCGGGGGCTTTTCCGGGAAGGGATGCTGCTTGTCGAGGAGACGGCAGCCTATCTCGATGGCGATGGCCGGGCCGATTCGCGCGACCTCGCGCGCGCCGCGTCGCTGACCTACGCCACCGAATCGATGCGCCTGACCACGCGGCTGATGCAGATCGCCTCCTGGCTCCTGCTGCAGCGCGCCGTCAACGAGGGCGAGATGACCTTCGAGCAGGCGGGGACGGAAAAGGCCAAGGTGCGGCTGCGCGGCTTCGGCACGCTGACCGAGGGGCCGAACTGGGAGGAGCTGCCGCTGCGGCTGCGCGAGCTGATCGAGCATTCGGTGCGGCTGCAGGAGCGCGTCATCCGCCTCGACGATGCCATGTACAACGCCGCCAATGCCGACGAGCCGGCCGAGAACCCGGTCAGCCGCCAGCTCGGTCAGTTGGCGCGCGCTTTCGGCTCGGGCGGCGAGTAAGACGCTCTCAAGCGAGTGGACACCGGTTCGCGCGATGCAAGCGCGACCGGAGCAGGGTCCGGAGCGCGTCGCGCCTTCGCCGGCCTCGCGTCCCGCCACCCCACCTCCAGGCAAACAAAAACCCCGGCCAGAGACCGGGGTTTTTTCTTGTCCGCGCTTCGAACGGGCGAATTAGCCGCCCATGAAGCCCTTGAACTTGTTGTTGAAGCGCGAGACGCGGCCGGCGCGGTCGAGCAGGGTCTGGTTGCCGCCGGTCCAGGCCGGGTGCGTCGTCGGGTCGATGTCGAGATTCATGACCGCGCCTTCTTCACCATAGGTGGACTTGGTCAGATACTCGGTGCCGTTCGTCATCACGACCTTGATCGTGTGGTAGTCGGGATGAATGCCATTCTTCATTGTCTGGTCCTCGCGGCTCGGTCCGTTGGACCGCCTGGTCGTCGCCCGCCAAAGCGAAAGCGCCGTCCTGATCAATGGGGAAAACGGCTGCTTGCGACGGGCCGTCCTGTGGGGCGACGATATAGCCCAGCGTTCCGGTCGGCACAAGAGGCGGCTTGCCTTGAAACGCCGCCGCCATCGGTGCATCTAGGCGCCATCGAGGCGATCGCCTCCGCGAATGACTGAGACGGGTGCCGATGGCGGACCGAGACGCAATACCGAGCGACGCCGCAGGCGCTGCAAGAGCCCCTGACGCTGCACGAAACGGGCGCCGTTCGCTGCGGCCGCTGGCGATGCTGCTGCCCTATGTGCTGCGCCGCAAACCGCAACTGGTCGGGGCCATCCTCGCGCTCGTCATGGCGGCGCTGGCGACCTTGACGGTGCCGCTGGCCGTGCGCCGCATGATCGACCACGGCTTCACCGCCGACAGCGCCGGGGCCATCAACGTCTATTTCATGGCGCTGATCGGCGTCGTCGCCGTGCTGGCGGCCGCCTCCAGCCTGCGCTTCTATTTCGTCACCTGGCTCGGCGAGCGCGTGGTCGCCGACCTCCGCGCCGACGTCTTCCGCCATCTTTCCGCGCTCGGCATCGATTTCTTCGACCGCAACCGCTCCGGCGAGATCGCCTCGCGGCTGACGGCCGACACGACCCAGATCAAGGCGGTTGCCGGCGCCAACATCTCGATCGCGCTACGCAATCTGGTGATGTTCCTCGGTGGCGTGGCGATGATGATCGTCACCAGCCCGAAGCTTTCCGGCCTGGTCCTGATCGCGCTGCCGATCGTCGTGCTGCCGCTGGTCGGCTTCGGCCGCCGGGTGCGGCTGCGCTCGCGCAGGGCGCAGGACATGCTGGCGGATGCCTCCGCCTATGCCTCGGAAGCCATTGGCGCGATCCGCATCGTCCAGGCCTTCACGGCCGAGGCGACAGTGGCGCGCCGATTCGCCGGCAGCGTCGAGGGCGCTTTCGTCGCGGCCCGTAACTCGACGGTGGCCCGCGCCGCGCTCACCGGCTTCGGCATCTTCATGGTTTTCGCCAGCATGGTGGCGGTACTGTGGTGGGGCGCGCAGGACGTGCTCGCCGGCCGGATGACGCCCGGAACGCTCGGCCAGTTTCTCATCTATGCGGTGATCGGCGCCGGCGCGCTCGGCGAGCTTTCGCAGGTCTGGGGCGACATTTCCAATGCCACCGGCGCGGCCGAGCGGCTGGCCGAGATTCTGGCGGAGCAGCCGTCGATCGCCGCTCCGGCCCGGCCGGCGCGGCTCGCCGAGCCGGTCCGCGGCGGCCTCGCCTTCGAGAATGTCGGCTTTGAATATCCGGAAGGCGGCCGCGGCGCCGCCATCCGCCATGTCGGTTTCCGGGTCGAGCCGGGCGAGCGGGTCGCCGTCGTCGGGCCCTCCGGCGCCGGCAAGAGCACGCTCTTCAACCTGATGCTGCGCTTCTACGATCCGCAGCATGGCCGCGTGACGCTGGACGGCGTCGACATCCGCGATCTCGATCCGCTGGCGCTGCGCCGTCACATCGCCATCGTGCCGCAGGATACGGTGGTCTTCGCCGCCAGCGCCGCCGAGAACATCGCCATCGGCCGGCCCGGCGCGGATCGCGCCGCGGTCGAGCAGGCGGCGGTCTCCGCCCATGCCGACGGGTTCCTGTCCACGCTTCCGCAAGGCTATGAGACGGAGCTTGGCGAGCGCGGCGTGACGCTGTCCGGTGGTCAGCGCCAGCGCATCGCCATCGCCCGCGCCATCCTGAAGGATGCGCCGATCCTGCTGCTCGACGAGGCGACTTCGGCCCTCGACGCCGAGAGCGAGGTGGCGGTTCAGTCGGCGCTCGACCCGCTGATGGCCGGCCGCACGACGATCGTCATCGCCCATCGCCTGGCGACCATCCTGAGCGCCGACCGCATCCTCGTCATGGATGGCGGCGCGATCGTCGAGGAGGGGACGCATGATTCCCTCGTGCGGCAGGGCGGCCTCTATGCGCGGCTGGCGCGGCTGCAGTTCCGCGAGGACGCCGCCTGAGCTTCAGGCGGCGACGATGTCACGAAATGTAGCGGCTGCGCTTGCCCCGCGCGCGCCGTCATCCCGGGCTTGACCCGGGATCCATCCAGCCGAAGCGCAAGATGTGGAGCCTCCCAAGAATCCGGCCGAATGGATTCCGGATCTCCGCTTCGATGCGTCCGGGATGACGGCAGAGGGCGTCATCCCGTCCAGGGTACTACCGTTCGGTCAGCTTCAGCTCGATGCGGCGGTTGCGCGAGTAGGCGGCGTCGTCATTGCCCTGGACCAGGGGCTGGAACTCGCCGAAGCCGGCGGCGACGCGATGGTCGGCGGCACGCCCTGACGACCAGGAACTCGCACCACGGCGATGGCGCGCGCCGACGACAGGTCCCAGTTGTGCGGAAGCGGCCGGACCGGAGCGGGCGGGCGTCGGTGTGGCCGTCGACGCGCAGCACCCAGGGATGTCGGCGGGATCTCGCCCTTCCAGCACCGAGCGCGTCGGCGAGCTTGTCGAGCTCGCCCGGCCCTCTCGCTTGAGCTCGGCCTGGCCGGACGTCGAACAGCACCTCGGACTGGAAGACGAAGCGGTCGCCGACGACGCGGATGTCGGGCCGGTGCCGAGGATCTGCGCAGGCGGCCGAAGAAGTCGGAGCGGTAGCGCGCAGCTCCTGCACGCGCTGCGCCAGCGCCACGTTGAGGCGGCGAGCCGAGATCGGCGATGCTTGGCCTGGCTCTCGCGTGTCGCGCTTCTCGGAAGCCGCGAGCGCTTCTTCCAGCGCGCGCGATCTGGCGGCGGAGCGCGGCGATCTGCTGGTTGACGAGCTCGACCTGCGCCTGCGCCCGGGCTGACGAGCTGCTTCTCGCTGTCGAGCGCCTTGCGTGCGATGGCGATCTGGCCGCTCGGCCGAGCGGCGGCTGGCCGTCGATCGGCCGCGCCTTCAGGCGGTCGCGCTCGCCTCGGCGCGGGCAGGCTCGCCTGCAGAGTGGCGAGCTCGTCCTGGCGGACGGTTGCCGGACCGCTCCAGGCGAGCAGGTCGGTCAGCTCGGCGATCTGCCGTTGAGGCGCTTCAGCGCGGTGTCCTTGCCGGTGATCTCGCGGCGAGCAGGAACTGGCCGAGCACGAAGACGGTCAGCAGGAAGATGATGCCGAGCAGCAGCGTCGACAGCGCGTCGACGAAGCCGGGCCAGAATCGACTCGCTGGCCTGCGCGGCGGCGGGCACAGCGCCATCCCGTATTCGTCCGCCGGTTGCTCGAGTGGTCCTGGCGAGCAGCTCGAGCAGGCGTCGCGATTTCGTCGCTGCTGGCGGCCTGCGCCTCGACCCAGTCGCGGATCGAGCTGCTGCTCGCGAGCGCATGTGCTGACCAGGCCCTGGATGCCCTCGGCGAGGTTGGATGGCGCGGTCGCGGCGCGGCCTTGCCGGAGCCGCCGCTCGGCTCATGCACGCAGCGGTCGAGCGTTCGACGGCGACGCGGGATCCTCGACCGCGCGAGGCGCCCGTCGCGCAGGTGGCGAGCGCCGGCGTCGTAGAGCGGTGACGGTGCCGCGAGCCAGATCTCGAGTCTCGTTGGAAGCGGTTCTGCGCCTGGCCGGCCTGCAGGTCGAGGAAGCCGAGGATCAGCGAGCCGGCGAGGCCGAACAGCGAGGACGAGAACGACGTGCCCATGCCGGCGAGCGGCCCGGCAGAGGCCGGCTCTTCAGCTCCTCGAAGAGCACGCCGGCTGTCGCCGGTGCCGCAGCGGCTGGGATGACGTCCGACGGAGCCGACCGTCTCGAGCAGGCCCCAGAAGGTGCCGAGCAGGCCGAGGAAGATCAGCAGGCCGGTGAGGTAGCGCGACGTGTCGCGATCCTCGTCGAGGCGGGTGCAGGATCGAGTCGAGCACCGAGCGCATCGTCTGGCGTCGAGATCGACATGCGGCCGAGGCGGTCGCCGAGGAGCGCCGCCATCGGCGCCAGCAGCACCGGCGCGCGCTCCGAGCTCGATCGAGCCGGTCGGCATTGCGGAAGCCGTTGACCCAGCGGACTTCCGGGAAGATGCGGATCACCTGCCGGAAGGCCAGCAGGATGCCGATGACCAGCACGCCGATGATGACGCCGTTCAGGGCCGGGTTGGCGAGGAAGGAACTGTAGACCTGGCGGTAGAGGATCATCGCCACGAAGGCCGCGATGATCAGGAAAACGATCATCCGCCAGAGATAGACCTGCGGGCTGGCAAGTTTGTAGGGGTCGAAGTCTCTTGCCATCGTTTTCCGCCGGATCACGCTGCGTCTCGTTTCGCCCTCGCACGCCCTGGCCAGATCGGTTTCAGTTGGCCGAAGTGACGCGCCGAGTCCGGTTCGAGAGTGCCAAATCTTGTTCCGGAACGCGGCGCGATCGAGCCGCGCCGCGTTCCGAGGATCAAGGTTTAGCGTGATTTGACAGAGGATAGAAAGTCCTTAACGCATGCGTGCGTCATGACGGACTTTCCGTCTCTGCCGTCCGACGGCGTCAGGCGATCTCGCGCTCAAGCTCCGGCGTCCACTTGCCGAGCGCGGCGAGACCGTTCATCCGGCTGCGATGCAGGAAGGCGGCCTGGCCGGCGGCGACGTTCTCGGGCTTGCCGCCCCAGGCCTTGAGCGCCGCTGCCTGCAGCGCGCGGCCATAGGAGAAGGTGATCGTCCAGGGACGGTTCGGAACCTGGTTGATGCGCGACAGATGCTCGGTCGCCAGCACGTCCGACTGGCCGCCCGACAGGAAGGCGATGCCGGGAACGCTGGTCGGGACGGTGGCGTGGAAGGCGGCGACGGTGCGTTCGGCGACTTCCGTCGTCGAGGCATTCTGGCCGCTATCCTTGCCGGGGACGACCATGTTCGGCTTCAGGATCATGCCGGTCAGGTCGACGCGCGCCCGCTCCAGTTCCTCGAACACCGCGGCGAGCGTCGCCTCGGTCACCGTCTGGCAGGTCTCGATCGTGTGGGTGGCGTTCGGATTGTCCATCAGGACTTCCGGCTCGACGATCGGGACGATGCCGTTTTCCTGGCAGAGCGCCGCATAGCGGGCCAGCGCATGGGCATTGGCCGAGAGCGCGCCCGGCGTCGGCAGGCTCTCGCCGATGGTGATCACGCCGCGCCACTTGGCGAAGCGCGCGCCGAGCTTGTAGTACTCGACCAGACGCTCGCGCAGGCCGTCGAGGCCCTCGGTGACGGTTTCGCCCGGATAAAGGGCGAGCGGCTTGGCGCCCATGTCGACCTTGATGCCGGGGATCGAGCCGTTGGCCTGGATCAGCTGGACCAGCGGCCGGCCGTCGCGCGCCGACTGGCGGATCGTCTCGTCGAACAGGATGACGCCGGAGATATGCTCGCGCATCGCGGTTTCGGCCGAGAACAGCATCTCGCGATAGTCGCGGCGATTGTCAGCCGTCGATTCGAGCCCGATGGTATCGAACCGCTTCTTGATCGTGCTCGAGCTTTCATCAGCCGCGAGGATGCCCTTTCCGGGTGCGACCAGACGACGGGCAATATCCTGAAGGCTTTCGGTCATGCGGTGCGATCTCTTCCAAACGCGGTCCTGGACCGTCCAGGCCGTCCGGGGCTGCATAGCGCGTCAGGATAGGTTTTGCACTGCAAAATTAAACCCTTCCGAGTCGTCAAAACTCGGAAGTTGTTTAATTTTACCGATCAAATTATCGCAACGTTAGCGCGAATTGCTTGGTTGCGATGCGGGATACTCAGCCGTTCTGCCGCAGCACTTCGACGCCGGGCAGGGGCTTGCCTTCGAGCCATTCGAGGAAGGCGCCACCCGCCGCCGAGACATAGGTGAAGTCGTCGGCGACGCCGGCGTGGTTGAGTGCCGCCACCGTGTCGCCGCCACCGGCGACCGACAGCAGGTTGCCCGCCTTGGTGCGCTTGGCCGCGTGGCGAGCCACCTCGACGGTTCCGCGGTCGAAAGGCTCCATCTCGAAGGCGCCGAGCGGACCGTTCCAGACCAGGGTCGAGGCCTCGTCGATGGCGGCGTTGATGCGCTCGATCGACAGGCCGCCGACGTCGAGGATCATGCCGTCCTCGGGAATCGCGTCGATGCCATAGGTCTGGGTCGGGGTGTGCGCCTGGAAGTGATAGGCGACCGTCGCATCGACCGGCAGGATGATGGCGCAGTTGGATTGCTGCGCCTTGATCAGAATGCGGCGGGCGGTGTCGGCCAGGTCCTTCTCGCAGAGCGACTTGCCGACCGAATAGCCCTCGGCATGCAGGAAGGTGTTGGCCATGCCGCCGCCGATCACCAGCGCGTCGACCTTGGTGACGAGGTTTTCCAGCAGCTCGATCTTGGACGAAACCTTGGCGCCGCCAACCAGCGCGATCACCGGCCGCTGCGGGCTGGTCAGCGCCTTCTCCAGCGCCTCCAACTCGGCCTGCATGGCGCGGCCGGCATAGGCGGGAAGCTGGTGGGCAAGGCCCTCGGTCGAGGAATGGGCGCGGTGGGCGGCCGAGAAGGCGTCGTTCACATAGATGTCGCCGAGTTCGGCGAGCGCGGCGGTGAAGATCGGATCGTTCTTCTCTTCGCCCTTGTGGAAGCGGGTGTTTTCGAGAAGCAGCACGTCGCCGTCCGACATTTTGGCGATCGCCTGCGCGGCGTCGTCGCCGATGCAATCATTGGCGAAGGCGACCGGGCGGCCGAGCAGGGTTTCCAGTGCCGGCACGACGGGGGCCAGCGACATGTCCGGCACACGCTCGCCCTTGGGGCGGCCGAAATGCGCCAGCAGGATCGCCTTGCCGCCACGCTTCGACACGTCACGGACCGTCGGCAGGATGGCGCGGATGCGCGTGTCGTCCGAGACCATGCCGTCCTTCATCGGGACGTTCAGGTCGACGCGGACCAGGACGCGCTTGCCCTTGATGTCGGCGGTATCGAGGGTCCGGAAGGTCGACATGCGCGCTCTCTCCTACAGGGCGGGATCGCCCTCCAATGTGCAGATGGCCCGGAACGCGTCCGGGCCATCCATTTCTAGCTGATCTGGTTTCGCCGGATCAAATCGTCTTTGGACGATCCGACCGCTTGTCAGATGGTCTTGGCGAAATAGGCCGTCATGTCGGCCATGCGGTTCGAGAAGCCCCACTCGTTGTCGTACCAGGACAGCACGCGCACGAAGTTGCCGTCGATGCACCTTGGTCTGGTCGAGGGCGAAGGTCGACGAATGCGGATCGTGGTTGAAGTCGATCGAGACGTTCGGCTGGTCGGTGACCGCGAGGATGCCCTTGAGCGGGCCGGCGGCGCGCCTTCGATGGCCTCGTTGATCTCTCGACCGTGGTCGTGCGCTTGGCGACGAACTTGAAGTCGACGACCGAGACGTTCGGGGTCGGCACGCGGATCGAGGAGCCGTCGAGCTTGCCCTTCAGCTCCGGGATGCACGAGGCCGATCGCCTTGGCGGCGCCGGTCGAGGTCGGGATCATCGACAGCGCCGCCGCGCGGCCGCGATAGAGGTCCTTGTGCATGGTGTCGAGCGTCGGCTGGTCGCCGGTGTAGGAATGGATCGTGGTCATGAAGCCCGTGTCGATGCCGACGGCGTCATGCAGCACCTTGGCGACCGGCGCCAGGCAGTTGGTGGTGCAGGAAGCGTTCGAGACGACCAGGTGGTCCTTGGTCAGCCGTCATGGTTGACGCCGAAGACGACGGTCAGGTCGGCGCCGTCGCGGGAGCCGAGACGATGACGCGCTTGGCGCCGGCCGTCAGATGCGGCGGCGGCCTTGTCGCGGCTGGTGAAGATGCCGGTGCATTCGAGCGCGATGTCGACGCCGAGCTCCTTGTGCGGCAGCTCGGCCGGGTCGCGGATCGCGGTGACCTTGATCGGCCGTGGCCGACATCGATCGTGTCGCCGTCGACGGTCACCTCCGCGGGAAGCGGCCATGGACCGAGTCGAAGCGAAGCAGGTGGGCGTTGGTCTCGACCGGGCCGAGATCGTTGATCGCGACGACCTCGATGTCCTTGCGGCCCGACTCGACGATCGCACGCAGGACGTTGCGGCCGATGCGGCCGAAGCCGTTGATCGCAACCTGCACCGTCATATCTCCTCTCCTTGAGGCGCGTAGCCGCGACCTGCGTCAATGTCGGCCGGGCGCGCGCCAGGCCGCGGGCAAGTTCGTGTTCCGGCTGCCGATATCAGCCGTTGGCTCCATGCGCGGCTCGGCGCATGCCTCCGCCGTGATGCCGAAATGCTGATAGAGCTCCTGTCGGCCGGCGCGCTGGCGCCGAAGCCGTTCATGCCGATGAAGATGCCGTCTGGCCGATCACGCGTCCCAGCCGAAGCGGATGGCCGGCTTCGACCGCGATCTTGCACCGGGCGAATGCCGATGATCGCCGCCTGGTGGCGTCGTCCTGCCTCAGAGACAGCTCGAAGCGACGGGACCGAGACGACGCGGGCCGGACGCCCTTCTCGGCGAGCGCTTGCGCGCGGCGACGGCGATCTCGACCTCGGAACCCGAGGCGAAGAGCGTGACCGGCCTTGCCGCCTCGGCGCCGGCAGCTCGTAGGCGCCCTTGGCCGAGCTTGTTCTCGGATGCGTCGGTGCGCAGCGGCGGCAGGTTCTGGCGCGACAGCGCCAGCACGGTCGGGCCGTCGGTCGCTCCAGCGCGATCTGCCAGGCTTCGGCCGTCTCGACGGCGTCGGCCGGGCGGAAGACGCGCATGTTCGGCATGGCGCGCAGCGCGGCGAGGTGCTCGACCGGCTGGTGGGTCGGGCCGTCCTCGCCGAGGCCGATCGAGTCATGCGTCATGACGTAGATCGACGCGGCATGCCATCAGCGCCGCAGGCGCATCGGCGGGCGGGCATAGTCGGTGAAGACGAGGAAGGTGCCGCCGTAGGGGATGAAGCCGCCATGCAGCGCGATGCCGTTCATCGCCGCCGCCATGCCGATGCTCGCGGATGCCGTAGCGGACGTAGCGGCCCTTCGGGGTCTTCGGCGTGAAGTCGGCGCGGCCTTGGTGCGGGTGTTGTTCGACGGGGTCAGGTCGGCCGAGCCATCACCAGCTCCGGCACCACGGCGCGATGCCTTCGAGCGCCAGTTCGCGAGGCCTTGCGGGTGGCGACGGTCGGCGGCTCGGCGACAGCGCCTTCTTGTGGCGCGAGGCGCCTTGTCGAGCTTGGCCGGGACGCTCGTGGGCAGGCGGCGCTCGAACTCGGCCGCGCTTGCGTCGGAGGCGGCGAAGCGCTTCGTCCAGTCCTGGCAGCGGGCGCCGGCCGCTTGCCGGCGCGCGCCAGGCTTGAGCACGTCGGCCGGGACCTCGAACGGGGCCGCCAGCCGAGCGCCTTGCTTGGCGGCGGCGAGTTCCTCGGCGCCGAGCGGCTCGCCATGGGCCTTGGAGGTGCCGGCCTTCTTCGGGGCGCCGAAGCCGATGATCGTCTTGCAGGCGATCATGGTCGGGCGTTCGGACTTCTGGGCGCGCGCGGATGGCGGCCGCGATCGCCTCGGGATCGATGGCCGTCGACGCGCTCGGCGTTCCAGCCGCAGCGCCTTGAAGCGCGCGACCTGGTCGACGATGTCGGAGAGGTCAGCGGGCCGTCGATGGAGATGCCGTTGTCGTCCCAGAGCACGATCAGCTTGTTCAGCTTCTGGTGGCCGGCGAGCGCGATCGCCTCCTGGCTGACGCCCTCCATCAGGTCGCCGTCGCGAGCGAGCACATAGGTGTGGTGATCGACGAGCTCGTGCCGATATTCGGCGGCGAGCATGCGCTCGGCCAGCGCCAAGCCGACCGACAGTGGCGAGACCCTGGCCGAGCGGGCCGGTGGTGGTCTCGACGCCCGGCGTCTCGAAGTTCTCGGGATGGCCCGGCGTCTTCGAGCGAGCTGGCGGAAATTCTGCAGCTCGGCGAGCGTGCATGCCTTGGTGCCGGTGAGATAGAGCAGGGCGTAGAGCAGCATCGAGCCGTGGCCGGCCGAGAGGACGAAGCGGTCGCGATCCGGCCAGCGCGGATCGGCGGCGTCGTATTTCAGGAAGCGCGTGAACAGCACGGTGGCGACGTCGGCGCGCCCATCGGCATGCCGGGATGACCGGACTTGGCCTTTTCGACCGAATCCATCGCGAGCGCACGGATGGCGTTCGCCATGCGCTTGTGAGTCTCAGGAGCTGTCATATCTGCTTCCACGCTTGTGGGCCGGACCGCTGCTCACTGGTCGAGCAGCGAGCGGCCTCGTTGTTTTGTGGGGGTCTGTACCCGGCCGCCGACCGTCGCGGAAAGGCGCTGCGACAAATAACAGACCACCTTGGTGAGTCAATCTCGTGACCACGCCGCACAACCGGCGCGCGCCCCGGAAATTCGCGGAAAATGCCCGTTGCCGGATAGGCCATTGACGCCCTGTTTCGGGCCTGCCTAATGTCCGGGACAATTTCTGGCCGGCTGCATCAGGGAGATTCCGCCACAATGCGAGGGGCGTCGCCCATTGACGGTGCGTTGCGGCGCTTGAGCGCGGCGCTGGACGGGCTGGAGGGCGCGGTCGACCGCCGGCTCAACGCCGGCGCGCGGCTCGGCGAGATCGAAACCGAAATGCAGCGCATCGGCCTCGATCGCTCGCGGCTGGCGCAATCCGTCGACGCGGCGGAAGCCCGCTCCGAACGGCTGGAAGAGGCCAACAAGGAAGTTTCCCGCCGACTCGTCGCCGCCATGGAAACGATTCGCTCCGTGCTCGAACGGCACGACGGCTGACGCGTTTTCGAGCGAGTGGGTACCGGTTCGCGTGAAGAAAACGCGATCAACCAAGGAGCTAGGGTCGTTCGCCGATGTACGGAAGCGGTGAACGGGCCCGACGGGAGAAACAATGCCGCAGGTCAATGTAACGATTAACGGCAAAACCTACCGCATGGCCTGCGACGACGGCCAGGAGGCCCATCTCGAGGGCCTGGCCGACCGGCTGAACGAGATCATCGGCCAGTTGCGCCAGAGCTTTGGCGAGATCGGCGACCAGCGCCTGACCGTCATGGCGGCGATCACCATGGGCGACGACCTGGCCGAGGCGCATCGCCGCATCCGTCGGCTCGAGGCGGAACTCGCCGCCGTCAACGAGACCAAGACGGCCGTGGTCTCCCGCTTCGAGGAATCCGAGGCGAGCATCGCCCGGGCCATCGACCAGGCGGCCGGCCGCCTCGAAACCCTGGCCCAGAAGCTCGTTTCCGTCGACAAGCGCGACTGATCCGGTGCGGTCGCGGCCGCAAGACCGGTCGCAGGAAATCTTCCTGCGCACATCGCGTCGAGATTGCTGGCTAAGCGGCTCGCGCTCCCCTATATTTGTTGTCGGCGAGGCTGCGCGGTGCGACAGGAGCTCACAATTCCCCGGGGCCTTATCGATCCAAAAGGGAGCTGTCCCTGACCGGAGCCCTGGTTCCGGACATACGGCGCCCACCTACGCTGTAGGTTCCCGGGATCGATCACTCCATCGGCCCATCGTGGCTCGCCACCTCTTCTTCCTTCCAGCCTTTGCGTTGCCGTGACGAACAAGAATCAGCTTCGCGCCGCCGCCCTTGCCCGACGCGACGCGGTCGATCTGTCTGCGCGCGCCGCCGCCGGCGGCCGGATCCTCCGCCACGCCGGGTCGCTGTTCGACCAGCCGGGTCGCATTGTTTCCGGCTATTGGCCGATCCGCAGCGAGGCCGATCCGAGACCACTGCTGGAACGGGCGCGGCGCGCCGGCGCGGCGATCGCGCTGCCGGTTCTGCTCGATGCGGAGACGCTGCTGTTCCGGCGCTGGGAGGTGGGGGCGGTGCTCGAGCCGGCCGGCTTCGGCACGGTCGGTCCTTCTGTCGCCGCGCCTTTCGTCATTCCCGACATCGTCATCCTGCCACTCGCCGCCTTCGACCGGCGCGGGCATCGGATCGGTTACGGCAAGGGTCATTACGATCGCGCCGTCGCCGGCCTGGTCGCTTCCGGCGCGCAACCTTTGCTGGTTGGGCTTGCCTTCGCGGTGCAGGAGGTCGACAAAGTCCCCTTTGAGCCGCACGACATCCCCCTCGATTACATCCTGACCGAGGACGAACTGATCGCTGCGCCAAAGCTTGGCTGACCGATCAAGGGGGTTTGCGTGCGACTGCTGTTTCTGGGCGATATCGTGGGGCGGACGGGACGGAATGCCGTGATCGAGCGGCTGCCGGGCCTGATCGATCGCTACAAGCTCGATTTCGTCGTCATCAATGGTGAGAACGCGGCCGGTGGCTTCGGCATCACCGAGGACATCGTGCGCGACGTGCTCGATGCCGGCGCTGATGTCATCACGACGGGCAACCACGCCTTCGACCAGCGCGAAGCGCTTGTCTTCGCCGAACGCCAGCCGCAATTCCTCCGCCCGGTCAATTATCCGCTCGGCACGCCTGGCCGCGGCGCCAATCTGTTCGTTGCCCGCAACGGCGCCCGCGTCCTCGTCATCAATGCGATGGGGCGGATCTACATGGATGCGCTCGACGATCCCTTCGCCGCGATCGACCGCGAGGTTTCCGCCTGTCCGCTCGGCGAGCAGGCCGATGCCATCGTCCTCGATTTCCACGCCGAGGCGACCAGCGAGAAGCAGGCCATCGGCCACCATCTCGATGGCCGCGTCACCCTTGTCGTCGGCACGCACACGCATGTTCCGACCTCGGATTGCCGGATCCTGCCGGGCGGCACCGCCTACCAGTCGGACGCCGGCATGTGCGGCGACTATGATTCCGTGCTTGGCATGGAGAAGGACGAGCCGGTGCGTCGCTTCCTGACCAAGATCCCGTCCGGGCGGTTCCAGCCGTCCGGCGGCCCGGCGACGCTCTGCGGCCTGGCCGTCGATGTGGACGACACAACCGGGCTGGCCCGCTCCGTCGCGCCGCTGGCGATCGGCGGTGTGCTTGAGGAGCGGTTGCCGACCTTCTGGGGTTGACGCCGGTCGTCATTCCGTGATGGGAGAGGCAAACGCTTCCCCCATTTCAGATTTGCTCCGTCCGGGCGCGGTTCGCCTCGATACCGCCGGACGATGCTGCAGGAGTTTCGCCCATGGCCCGCTCGGCCCTTCTCAACGTCATGGTCAGCGCCGTCACCAAGGCCGGCCGCCCCCTCGCCCGTGATTTCGGCGAGATCGAAAACTTGCAGGTCTCGATGCGCGGCCCGGCCGATTTCGTCGTTGCCGCCGACCGCAAGGCCGGGCAGGCGCTGGTGGCGGAGCTCACCAAGGGGCGTCCGGGCTATGGCTTTCTGACCAAGGATCGCGGCGTGCTCGCCGGCACCGACGAAACGCATCGCTGGATCGTCGATCCGCTCGCCGGCGCGACCAATTTCCTGCACGGCATCCCGGTTTTCGGCGTTTCGCTGGCGCTCGAGCGGGAAGAGCAGATCGTCGCGGCGGTGCTGTTCAATCCGGTCACCAACGACCTCTACGTCTCCGAGCGTGGCAGCGGCGTGTTCCTGAACGACCGCCGGCTGCGCGTCGCCGGCCGCACGGCGCTCGCCGATACGGTGGTTGCGACCGGCATCCCGCATCTCGGCACGCCCGACCATCCCGGCGCGATCCGCAAGCTGCAGAGCGTCATGATCGAGGTGGCCGGCATGCGCTCCAGCGGTTCGCCGGTGTTCGAGCTTGCCTCGGTCGCCGCCGGTCGCCTGGACGCCTTCTGGCAGGAAGGCCTGCAGCCCTGGGACATCGCAGCCGGCGCCCTGTTCGTGCGCGAGGCCGGCGGCAAGAGCTCCGACCTGTGGGGCGGCGAGAAGATGATCGAGACCAAGAGCATCTGCGCCGGTAACGAGAAGATCCAGGGCCGGCTGCTGACGGCGCTGACCAACGGTCGCGGCTGACCGCCGCCGCGGTTGTGCGCGACGGCTTGAATGCCGTCGTGCTTTCGCCATAAGGCTGTGGCGTCTTCGGATGCGTAGTTGAAAGCGATCATGGCCAAAAAGAAAAAAGCCCCCCCGCCGGAGCCGTTTGCGCGCCTCTGCCTCGTCACCCCGGCCGGCCTCGACCCCGAGGCGTTCGCGCCGCTGCTCGACGAAGTGCTGAAGGCTGGCGACGTCGCGACTTTGTTCATCGTCTCGGAAACGTCGAGCGCAGCCGAACTGCAGCGCATCGCCGAGGCGCTTGTGCCGGTGGCGCAGGCGAATGGCGTTGCCGCGATCGTGCCGAGCGACACGCGCCTGTTCGGCCGGTCGCGCGCCGACGGCCTGCATGTCGATACCGGCATCGGCGATCTCAAGGACGCCGTCGCGGCGTTGCGGCCCGACCACATCGTCGGCGCCGGCGGCATCACGACGCGACATGACGCGATGCTCGCGGCCGAGACGGACTGCGACTACATCTTCTTCGGCCGCTTCGACGGCGACACCGATGAGATGAGTTTCGACAAGGCGTTCGACTTGGCGGCCTGGTGGTCGGCGATGTTCGAGATTCCCGCCGTCGTCATGGGCGGCAACAGCCTTCTTTCGGTCGAGCCGGCCGTCGATGCGCATGTCGAGTTCGTGGCGCTGCGCGCGGCGATCTGGAACCATCCGGAAGGCCCCGTCGCCGCCGTTACCGAGGCGAACCGGCTGATCACCGCGCGCCAGGCCGAAGCGACGCAATGATTCGGCGAGGCGCGAACCCGATGAGAGCCGCGATCCTTGGCGTCGTTCTTGTCGCTGTCGCGCTGCCGGCGCAGGCCGAAAAGACTGTATCCGTCCCGACCAAGGCGACCCAGTCGAACAAGGCGGCTCCGGCGACCACCGGCTCGACGACGTCGCCGGATGCCGAAAAGTCGATCGGGGTTGCGCCGGTGCTCGATTCGGCCGGCACGCTTGGCGTTCCGCCGCCCGCCGCCGGGTTGATGCCGAGCGCCGATGACCTGATCCGGTCCGGCCGGGCGCTCACCGATGAGGGCGAGGGCGACATCGCCTTCGGCGCGTTCCAGCGCGGCCTGTACCTCACCGCCTTCCAGATCGCCATGAGCCGCGCGCAGCGCGGCGACGGCGCCTCGGCGACGCTGGTCGGCCGGCTCTATGGCGAGGGCCTCGGCGTCAAGCAGAGCGACCAAGCGGCCGCCGCCTGGTATCAGCAGGGGGCGCTCGGCGGCGATCCGAATGCGCAGCTGGCGCTCGGCCTGCTCTATCTCGACGGACGCGGCGTGAAGAAGGATCGCACCAAGGCGGCCGACGCCTTCGAGCAGGCGGCCGAATGGAACGAACCGCAGGCGCTCTACAATCTGGGGCTGCTCTATCTGGAAGGAACGGTCCGGCCGCGGGACGCCGAGAAGGCGGCTTCGCTGTTCAGCAAGTCCGCCGGCCAAGGTAATGTCGACGCCCAGTTCGCTCTGGCGCAGCTCTATGCCGAGGGCGAGGGCGTCGTGCTCGACGACGGCATCGCGACGATGTGGATGGCCAAGGCGGCCAAGGCCGGCCATCCTGACGCGGCGGTCGAATATGGCATCCGTCTGTTCAACGGAATCGGCGCCGGCAAGGATATCATCGCGGCGGCGGGCTGGTTCCAGCGCGCGGCCGAGTCCGGCAATGCCGTCGGCCAGAACCGCTATGCCCGAATTCTCGCCAGCGGCATGGGCGCAGACCCCGACCCGGTCGCCGCCGCCAAGTGGCATCTGATCGCCGAGAAGCGCGGCGCCAAGGATGAGTGGCTCGACGATTTCGTCGAGAGGCTGCCCGAGGGCCAGCGCAAGGCGGCCGAGATCGCAGCGGAACGCTGGCCCGCCGGCCACTGAGCCGACTTTATTTCGGGCCTTCTTGCCCCTATAAGCGGGGCGATCGCGCGGCGCCGCGCCGCCCATTTGCTTCAAGTAGGACGCCTCAGATGGCCGGACACTCCCAATTCAAGAACATCATGCACCGCAAGGGTGCGGCCGACGCCAAGCGCTCGCAGGCCTTCGCCAAGCTGGCCCGTGAAATCACGGTCGCCGCCAAGCTCGGCCTTCCGGACCCGAAGATGAATTCGCGCCTGCGTCTGGCCATCCAGAACGCCCGCGCCGAAAACATGCCCAAGGACGTTGTCGACCGCGCCATCAAGAAGGCCGCCGGCGCCGATAGCGAGAACTATGACGAGATGCGCTACGAGGGCTACGGTCCCGGCGGCATCGCCGTCGTCGTCGAGGCGCTGACCGACAACAAGAACCGCACGGCGAGCGCGGTGCGCTCCTATTTCACCCGCTCCGGCGGTGCGCTGGGTGAAACCGGCGCCGTCTCCTTCATGTTCGATCACGTCGGCCAGATTATCTACAAGCCGACCGTCGGCTCGGCCGACAAGGTGCTCGACGCCGCGATCGAGGCGGGCGCCGATGACGTGCTGAGCAGCGAGGAAGGCCACGAGATCATCACCGCCTTCGAAAGCCTGAGCGACGTCTCCAAGGCGCTCGAGGAGACGCTGGGCGAGGCTGAATCCGTCAAGGCGATCTGGAAGCCGCAGAACCTCGTTCCGGTCGACGAGGAGAAGGCGGTCAGCGTCATGAAGCTGATCGACGCGCTCGACGACGATGACGACGTCCAGAACGTCTACACCAACTTCGAAGTCTCCGACGAAGTCATGCAGAAGCTGACGGCCGCCTGAGGCGTTTCCCACCCCGCCGGCCCGACGCGCTCGGGCCGGCCTCCCGCCGCTGCCGGGGCGCGCTCGACAGCGCCTTGGCGCGCCCTAGTTGCTCCTTCGCGATGGCCATGTCCGGCCGTCTTGCCTCGGAGCGAACCATGCGCCTGATCCCGGTTGCTTCCGCCTGCCTCCTGACCCTCGGTTCCATTGCCGCGCTGGCGCAGCAGGGAGCCATGCCCGACCGCGTCGGCGGCACGGTCGAGAGCTTCAAGGGCGACGTGCTGACGATGAAGACCGCCGACGGCAAGACCGAGGCGGTTCGGGTGCCGCCCACCGTCAACGTCACCGCGCTGCAAAACCGCAAGCTCAGTGACATCAAGGCCGGCGACTTTGTCGGCTCCGCCGCCGTGAAGGGGCCCGATGGCAAGCTGCACGCGCAGGAAGTGCACATCTTCGCCGAGAGCATGCGCGGCACGGGCGAGGGGCAGCGGCCGATGTCGGGCGCCAATCGCTCGATGACCAACGCCACCGTCACCACCGTGATCGCCGCGCCGGAGCGCCAGACGCTGCGGCTGACCTACAAGGGCGGCGAGCAGGATATCGATGTCGGGCCGGAGGCGCGCATCGTCGCGATCATCCCGGGCGACCGCTCGCTGCTGAAGCCGGGCGCCGCCGTCTCGGTCTTCGTCACCAAGGCCGCCGATGGCAGCCTGTCGGCCCGCGGCGTGCAGGCCGAAAAGGACGGCGTGAAGCCGCTTTGACGCGACAGGCCGGGTCGGCGGACGGCCCGGTTGTCCGCCGATGTTCCCCGAATGTTCTTCACAAGTGCGCGAGGGTCGGCTAGGCCTTTGGCATGACACACACGATTCGCATCATCGGCATCGACCCCGGACTCCGTCGCACCGGCTGGGGCATCGTCGAGAGCCGGGGCAATGCGCTGACCTTTATCGCGTCCGGCACGGTCAAGGCGCAACTCGACGGCGAGCTGGCGCATCGGCTGGTGACCCTGCATGAGGGGCTGACGGAAGTGATGCGCCGGTATGAGCCCGACGAGGCTGCGGTGGAGCAGACCTTCGTCAACAAGGACGCCGGCGCGACGCTGAAACTCGGCCATGCGCGCGGCATCGCGCTGCTGGTGCCAGCGCTGGCCGGCCTTTCGGTCGCCGAATATTCGCCGAACTCGGTCAAGAAGACGATCGTCGGCGCCGGCCATGCCGGCAAGGAGCAGATCCGCATGATGGTGAAGGTGCTTTTGCCGAAGGCGGAGTTCGACACTGATGACGCGGCGGATGCGCTCGGCATCGCGATCTGCCACGTTCATCACCGCGTTTCGCTCGCGCGCATGATGCGCGCGGCAGGCTGACGCTGGACGCGACGCAAGAACCGATCCGGAAGGCCCGCTGCTTTCCGGTTTCCCGCTTTCGGAGGCAAATGCAGGCATGATCGGCAAGCTCAAGGGGATCGTCGATACGCTCGGGGATGACTGGGTGATCCTCGACGTCGGCGGCGTCGGCTATCTCGTGCATTGCTCGACCCGAACCCTGCAGGCGCTGCCTTCGCCGGGCGAGGCGGCCCAGCTCGCCATCGAGACCTATGTCCGCGAGGACATGATCAAGCTGTTTGGCTTCGGCGCCGATGTCGAGCGCGAGTGGTTCCGCCTGCTGATGACCGTGCAGGGCGTCGGCTCGAAGGTGGCGCTCGCCATTCTCGGCATCCTGAAGCCGGCCGATCTCGCCACCGCCATCGCCCTGCAGGACAAGGCGCAGGTTTCGCGCGCGCCCGGCGTCGGGCCGAAGGTGGCGGCGCGCATCATCGCCGAACTGCGCGACAAGGCGCCGGCGTTCTCGACCGCCGACCCGACCTTCGTCGCCCTGCAGGAGGAACTGCACGACAAGCGCGCGCCGCAGCCGGTGGCCGACGCCGTATCGGCGCTGACCAATCTCGGCTATGCGCAGTTGCAGGCGAGCGCCGCCGTCGCCGCGGCGGCGCGTTCCGCCGGCGAGGCGGCGACGACCGAGACGCTGATCCGGCTCGGCCTCAAGGAACTGGCGCGATGACCCGCGTCCTCATGAGGGTAGATTGGCCGTGACCGGGCTCCGCGCGGCGCTTTTGAAGCGCTGGCCGACGATCGTGATCTTCGCGCTGCTCGGGCCATTGCTGTTCATGCTTGCCGACATGGCGCTCGAGCAGGTGAGCCAGGAGGCCGGATTGACGATCGCCCGGCTGCGGAGCTGGATCGTCGAGGACGTGTTCTTCGTGCCGCGCTTTCTGTTCGTCCTGGGCGCGCTGCCGGCCGGCCTTGTCGGTGCGCTGGTCGCCTGGCGTGATTCGCGCGGCCAGGCCTCCGGCCGCTGGATCGCCATCCTGTCGGCCGGGCTCGGCTTCGCCACCGCCATCTTCTTTGCCCGCAACCTCTTCGTCTTCACGCCGCCGCCTTTGGGCGCGCAACTGGCGATCGGGGGACGGGCGTTCGTCAGCGTGGTCCTTGCCGGCCTCGTCTGCTACGGACTGAGCCGACCATTTGCGCGGCCCGTGTTGTCGCAGGAGGAACGATGAGCGACAGCCGCCTGGTTGCCCCCGAATCGCAGAGTGAAGACTTCGACCGCACGTTGCGGCCGCAGGTGCTGGCCGATTTCGTCGGCCAGCAGCAGGCGCGCGCCAACCTCTCCGTCTTCATCGAGGCGGCGCGCAGCCGCAAGGAAGCGCTCGACCATGTGCTGTTCGTCGGCCCGCCCGGCCTCGGCAAGACGACGCTGGCCCAGATTGTCTCCCGCGAACTGGGCGTCAACTTTCGCGCGACCTCCGGGCCGGTCATTGCCAAGGCGGGCGATCTCGCCGCCCTGCTGACCAATCTGGAAGAGCGCGACGTCCTCTTCATCGACGAGATTCACCGCCTCAGCCCGGCGGTGGAAGAGATCCTCTATCCGGCGATGGAGGATTTCCAGCTCGACCTGATCATCGGCGAGGGGCCGGCGGCGCGTTCGGTGAAGATCGACCTGGCCAAGTTCACGCTGGTCGCTGCGACAACCCGTCTCGGCCTGCTGACGACGCCGCTGCGCGACCGCTTCGGCATTCCCGTCCGGTTGCAGTTCTACACGGTGCCGGAACTCGAACACATCGTGTCGCGCGGCGCCAAGATGATGGGCATCGGCATGACGCCGGACGGCGCGACCGAGATCGCCCGCCGCTCGCGCGGCACGCCGCGCGTCGCCGGCCGGCTGTTGCGCCGCGTGCGCGATTTTGCCCTGGTCGAGGGACCCGGCACGATCACCCGCGAAGTGGCCGATGGCGCGTTGCTGCGGCTCGAGGTCGACAGCATGGGATTCGATTCGCTCGATCGTCGCTACATGTCGACGATCGCGGTGTCCTTCGGCGGCGGGCCGGTCGGCATCGAGACGATCGCCGCGGCGCTGTCCGAGCCGCGCGACGCGATCGAGGAGATCGTCGAGCCCTATCTGATCCAGCAGGGCTTCGTGCAGCGCACGCCGCGCGGCCGCCTGCTGACGCCGCACGCGTTCCGGCATCTCGGTCTCGCCGTGCCGAACAGCGCCATCGCCGACGCGCCGCTGCTCGATCTCGACGACTAGATCGCATAGACCCTCTGCGGCGACCGTCGCCGTCGGAGGGCATCGCCGCAGCATAGACAGGAGCCAGGATCGATGAGCCAGGCAGGCATCCCCGAAGACTATCCCCATCTCGCCGGCCGGCACACGCCCGACGGCCACGTCCTGCCGGTGCGGATCTATTTCGAGGACACCGACTTCTCCGGCGTCGTCTATCACGGCTCCTATGTCCGCTTCCTCGAGCGTGGACGCAGCGACTATGTCCGCCTGCTCGGCGTGCATCACAGCGAACTCGATGCCGGCGAGACGGGCGAGCCGATCGCCTTCGCCGTGCACCGCATGGAGATCGACTTCAAGCGACCGGCGCGGATCGACGACGTCGTCGAGGTGCTGACCCGGCCCAAGGAGGTGCGCGGGGCGCGCATCCTGTTGTCGCAGACCATCCGGCGCGGCTCGGAAGTGCTGATCGAGGCGGTCGTCACGGTGGTCCTGGTCAATCGGGCCGGCCGGGCGCAGCGAATCCCCGACAGCCTCGCGCAGCGCTTCGCCACGGCACCAAAATAACCATTGCTTAACCATGCCGACGCTATAGAGAAGGCGTCGCGACAGCATGGGCGAACTGGCCAAAACGCCCTCAAATGAACAAATTTGAGGGCGAGACAGCCAATCGGATTGTTGTATCCGGCCCGATGCTTGCAAGGACTTGTTCCGAGGCGGGGATCGTCGCCAGGTACCGCGTCCTGTCCTCGCTTGCTGCGAGATGCGAGAGATCAACTCCGAGAGGTTGTAAAGCGAATGAATCCGGTCGACGTGGGCCAGGTAGCGCTCGACGCGCCGGCAAGTCTGTCGCTTTTGTCCCTGTTCTGGCAGGCGCATATCGTCGTCAAGCTGGTGATGCTCGGTCTGCTCGTCTCCTCGATCTGGAGCTGGGCCATCATCATCGACAAGGTGCTGCTGTTCGGCCGCGTCCGTCGCCAGATGGACCGCTTCGAGAAGGTGTTCTGGTCCGGCCAGTCGCTCGAAGAGCTCTATCGCTCGATCTCGGCCCGTCCGGCCACCTCGATGGCGGCGCTCTTCGTCGCCGCGATGCGCGAATGGAAGCGCTCGTTCGAATCCGGCGCCCGCTCGCCGATGGGCCTGCAGATGCGCATCGACAAGGTGCTCGACGTGACGCTGTCGCGCGAGGCCGAACGGCTCGAAAGCCGCCTGCTGTTCCTCGCCACCGTCGGCGCCGCCGGTCCGTTCATCGGTCTGTTCGGCACGGTCTGGGGCATCATGTCGTCGTTCCAGGCGATCGCCGCTTCCAAGAACACGTCGCTCGCCGTCGTGGCGCCCGGTATCGCCGAGGCCCTGATGGCAACCGCGATCGGCCTGTTCGCCGCCATTCCCGCGGTTATCGCCTACAACAAGCTCGCAAGCTCGGCCGGCAAGATCTCGTCGCGCCTGGAAGGCTTCGCGGACGAATTCTCCGCCATCCTGTCGCGCCAGATCGACGAGAGGGCCTGAACCATGGGCATGTCGGTCGGCGGACGGTCGGGAGGCGGAGGACGCGGCGGACGCCGGCGTCGGCGCTCGACCGGCGTCATGAGCGAGATCAACGTCACGCCTTTCGTCGACGTGATCCTCGTGCTGCTGATCATCTTCATGGTGTCGGCGCCGCTGCTCACGGCCGGCGTGCCGCTTGACCTGCCGCAGAGCCAGGCCAAGGCGCTGACCGCCGACAAGGATCCGATCTCCGTCAGCATCAATGCCGAGGGCAAGATCTTCCTGCAGGAGACCGAAATCCCGCTCGACGAGATCGTGCCGAAGCTGAAGGCGATCGCCGCCAATGGCTATGAGGAGCGCATCTTCGTGCGTGGCGACAAGACGAGCAATTACGGCGCAATCATGCGGGTGATGGGCGCCATCTCGAGCGCCGGCTATCGCAACATCGGTCTCGTCACCGAGGCGACGGACGGCTGATCCATGCGCGTCGGGCTCGCCTTTTCCGCCGCTGCCCACCTTTCGATCCTCGCCTTGGGGCTCTTTGGGCTGCCTGACAACAAGCCGTTCGACGCGACCATGGTTGAATCGATGCCGGTCGAACTGGTGCCGATCGCCGAGCTGACCAGCCTGCAGAAGGGCAAGAAGACCGCCGAGGTCAAGAACAAGCCTTCTCCGAACAAGCCTTCGGAAAAGGAGACGCCGAAGCCGTCGCCGACGCCGCCCAAGCCTGCGCAGCCGGCAACGCCGCCGCCCCCTCCGCCACCACCGCCGCAGCCCAAGTCGGAACCGACGCCTCCCGCGCCGACGCCGCCTGAGCCGACGCCGGCACCGCCCGAGCCGCCGAAGCCCGAGCCCGCCAAGCCGGCACCGGCCGAGGCGAAGCCCGAGCCGACTCCGGATGCCGCGCCGGCGCCGAAGGAGGCCGAGGCCACGCCGCCTCAGCCCGCGCCCAAGCCGCGTGTAAAGCCGCAGCCGCCGAAGCCGGTTGAAACCGCGGAAGCGCCGAAGAAGCAGCCGGACAAGCCCGCCAAGCAGCCGTCGCAGAGCACGACGCCGTCCGATTTCGATCCGGACCGCATCGCAGCGCTGCTGGACAAGTCCAAGCCGACCGGCGGCGAGACGCGAAGCCAGGAACAGGAATCCTTCGGTGCGGAAGAGGCGCGCAATCCGAGCGCGACGATGACGCAGAGCGAGATCGATGCGCTGCGTGCGCAGATCCAGCGTTGCTGGAACATTCCGGTCGGCTGGACGGATCCGAAGGACGTGACGGTGACGATCCGCTTCAAGCTCAACCAGGACGGTACCGTCAACGGCGTGCCGTCGATCCAGCAATATCCGGCCAGCCAGTATGGCACGGTCGCAGCGGATAGAGCGGTCGGCGCCGTTCTCCAGTGCGGTCCGTATCAGCTGCCGGTCGAGAAGTATGATCTCTGGAGCGAGGTGCAGATGCGATTCTCCCCGCAAGGATGAGAATCGCCGTCGTCACTGCTCTGCCGTTATCTTCGGTCACAACCGAACCAGCACAGAAGATTTGGATTACAGGAACAGCACCATGACGGTTCACGCCCCCGACAAAGGCGCCGCGGCCGGTCCGCGCCGCCTAGCCCGAATGTCCTTCGGAGCGGCCCTGCTTTTCGCCGCTGCCTTCGTGGTGGCGACTGTCCCGTTCACCCAGCGCGCCGAGGCCCTGATCGAGCTCGACGTGACGCAGGGAAATGTCCAGCCGCTGCCGATCGCCATCCCGACCTTCATCGGCGGTACGCCGCAGGATGCGCAGCTCGCGGCCGACGTCTCCGGCGTCATCGCGGCTGATTTGAAGCGTTCGGGCCTCTTCCTGCCGCTCGATCCGGCCTCGTTCATCGAGAAGATCAGCAACCCGAACCAGACGCCGAACTTCCAGAGCTGGACGGTGATCAAGGCGCAGGGCCTGGTCACCGGCGGCGTCACCCGCCAGTCGGATGGCCGTCTGCGGGCCGAGTTCCGCCTCTGGGACATCTATGCCGGCCAGCAGATGGCGGGCCAGCAGTTCTACACGACGCCGGAAAACTGGCGCCGCGTCGCCCACATCATTGCCGACGCGATCTATGAGCGTCTGACCGGCGAGCAGGGCTATTTCGACAGCCGCGTCGTCTATGTCGACGAGAGCGGCCCGAAGGACAAGCGCGTCAAGCGCCTCGCCATCATGGACCAGGACGGCGCCAATTCGCGCTACCTGACGCGCGGTAACGACCTGGTGCTGACGCCGCGCTTCAATCCCTCGGCGCAGGAAGTGGTCTACATGTCCTACGGCTCCGACCAGCCGCGGGTCTATCTGCTCAACATCGAGACCGGGCAGCGCGAGCTGGTCGGCAATTTCCCGGGCATGACCTTCGCGCCGCGCTTCTCGCCGGACGGCCAGCGCATCGTCATGAGCTTCGAGGACCAGGGCAACGCCAACATCTATGCGATGGACCTGCGCTCGCGCCGGACGACGCGGCTGACCAATTCGGCCTCGATCGACACCAGCCCCTCCTACGCACCGGATGGCTCGCGCATCGTGTTCACCTCGGATCGCGGCGGCAGCCAGCAGATCTACGTGATGGGCGCCGACGGCTCCAACCCGCAGCGGATCTCGTTCGGCCAGGGTTCCTACTCGACCCCGGTCTGGTCGCCGCGCGGCGATCTGATCGCCTTCACGCGCCAGTCGTCCGGCGGTTTCGCCATCGGCGTGATGAAGCCGGACGGTTCCGGCGAGCGCATTCTGACGGAAGGCTTTCACAACGAAGGCCCGACCTGGTCGCCCAACGGCCGCGTGCTGATGTTCTTCCGCGACACGCCTGGCGCGAATGGCGGGCCGCAGCTCTGGTCGGTCGATCTGACCGGCTACAACGAGTTCAAGGTGCCGACCCCCGCTTTCGGGTCGGATCCCGCCTGGTCGCCCTTGATCAACTGAGATCGAGTGGGTAGTTTCCAAGCCGTCGGCGCCCCGCGCCGGCGGCTTTTTTCATCGCCGTGCGTATTTCGGTAATCATGTTCCCGCCCCTCGTTAGGCATGTGGGAATCCAGGTGTGGCCTAGCGTTTTCCGGCACCGTCTGGCTCGAACGGCAACGGCGTTAACCTCCTCTCAACCACGTTTTTGAACCCGTGCTTAACCAACGGGCTGCTAAGACCGCGTCATGTCCGAGTATGGTGGACAAGGAGTTATCTTCATGACGAATACTCACCCCATTTTGCGCGGCGCCAAGTTCGTCGTGTTCCTCGGTGCAGCGCTTGCCCTGGCAGCTTGCGCCAACAAGCCCGGCGCCGGTGGCGCTGGCGGCGCCGGCGGTTACGGTTCCGGCGGCATCGGTTCGGCGACCCCGGGCAGCGCCCAGGATTTCGTCGTCAATGTCGGCGACCGCATCTTCTTCACGACCGACCAGACCGAGATCTCGGCCGCGAACCGCGCGACCCTCGACAAGCAGGCTCAGTGGCTGCAGCAGTATCCGCGCTACCAGGTCACGGTCGAAGGCCATGCCGACGAGCGCGGCACGCGTGAGTACAACATTGCACTCGGCGCCCGTCGCGCCACCAACACCAAGAACTATCTGGCGTCGCGTGGCATCAATCCGGCCCGCATCCGCACGATCTCCTACGGCAAGGAACGGCCTGTTGCCGTTTGCAACGACATTTCCTGCTGGTCGCAGAACCGTCGTGCCGTCACCGTGCTGAACAACGCCGGCTCGTGATCGCTGTCCACCATACGGTTTGACGGAAGCGGCGGCCCTCGGGCCGCCGTTTCTGTTTGTGCGACGCCGCAATTTGGCCGAACTCAAGCCCATCAGATAGACCGAGATGCAATGCGGTGGGGCAAGCCGCGACGATCCCTCAACGGATGGGCCATGAAACAGAGACTTCCGATCCTGACCGCGATGCTTCTCGCCGTCGGGCTGAGCTTCGCCTCGACGGGGCCGGCCGATGCCGGGCTCTTCGACCGGATGAAGCGCGGCTCCGAAGAGCAGGCCCCGCCCGGCAATGTCGGCGACGGCGGATATCAGCCGGCGCAGCCGGGCCAGAACGAGGGCCAGACCGGCCTGCGCATGGACCGCATCGAACAGCAGATGCGCGAGATGACCGGGCAGATCGAGCAGCTCACCTTCCAGGTACGCCAGTTGCAGGAGCAGCTGAACCGGGCCCAGGGAGGCCAGGGCGCCGCGGATGCCGCGGGCAAGCGCTCGGAGGCCCCGCCGCTTCGGGCGCGCATGCCGGCGCCGGCCGCTGCCCAGGCACCGGCGACGGGCGGCGATCCGATCAGTCAGGCGATCGGATCGACCGATGGCGAGATGCAAGGCGCCGTGCCGGCAGGGCAGGGCGCGCCGCCGCGCGCGCTCGGCCAATTGACGCTCGACCCGAACGCGCCGATCGACCTGTCGCAGGGCGGCGGCGCGGCGGCCGGAGCGGCCCCGCCGCCTACCGGCAGCGCGCGCGCGGACTATGACGCCGCCTATGGCCTTGTGCTCAAGGGTGATTATGATGTGGCGGAGACGTCGTTCCGCCAGTTCCTGCAGCAATATCCGCGCGATGCACTGGCGGCCGATGCCCAGTACTGGCTTGGCGAGAGCCTTTTCGCTCGTCAGGATTATCGTGGCTCGGCGGATGCCTTCCTCTCCGGCTACAAGCAGTATCCGAAGAGCGGCAAGGCGCCGGACATGCTGCTGAAGCTGGGCATGTCGCTCGCCGGGCTCAAGCAGCGGGAAGCCGCCTGCGCCACTTTTGCGGAGGTACTGAAGCAGTACCCGAAGAGCTCGAATGCGCTGCTACAGCGGGTCAAGCAAGAACAGGCCAGTGCCAGCTGCTGATGCGTCAATGGCGCCGACCGACATGGCGCTTGAAGCGTGGTTCGCGCCGTTTGCCGCGGTGAAGCGACTGGCCCTTGCTGTCTCCGGCGGCGCCGATTCCCTCGCCTTGCTTCTTCTCGCGCAGCGATGGCGCGCGGCTCGCGCCGCCGGCCCCGATCTGCTGGTGCTGAATGTCGATCATGGCCTTCGTCCCGAATCGGCCGCCGAATCGGCCTTTGTCGGCGACGTCGCCAAGCGTTACGGGCTCGCCTTCCGGTCGATGCGCTGGGAGGGCCCGGTGCCTGCCTCCGGCGTCGAGGCGGCGGCCCGCGCGGCGCGCTACGGGCTGCTGCTGGAGGCGGCGCGGGCGGCCGGCGCGACCCATCTTGCCACCGCGCATCATCGCGACGACCAGGCGGAGACGTTTCTGATGCGGTTGGCGCGCGGATCCGGCGTCTATGGCCTCGCCGCGATGGCGGCCGACGTCGAGCGCGACGGCGTCCGCCTCGTCCGCCCGCTGCTCGACGTGCCGCATGAGCGGCTGGTGGCGGTCGTTCGTGCCGCCGGCCTCGAGCCGGTCGAGGATCCCCACAATGCCGATCCGGGCTTCGACCGGGTTCGCCTTCGCCGGCTGATGCCGGTGCTGGCGGCCGAGGGGCTCGACGCCGCGACGCTGGCCGCCACGGCGCGCCGGCTCGGACGCGCCGCCGCGGCGCTCGACGCCTATGTCGGGAAGCTGTTCGGACAGGCGGCGACGGTCGACGCCACGGGCGCCGTCCGGCTCGACGCGCAGGCCTGGCGCGGCGAACCTGAGGAGGTGCGGCTACGGGCGCTCGCCCGCATCCTGCGCGCCGTTGGTGGCGCCGCCTATGTGCCGCGCCTGGATAGCCTGGAGGGGCTGGAAGCCGGGATGCGGCTCGCCGCGGAGGCTCCGGCGGGCGAGCCCGGCGGCAAGCTGGCGCGCACGCTCGCCGGCGTGGTGATCGACCACCGGCAGGGCGCCTTTCGCTTCCAGCGCGAATTTGGGCGGGAGGGCCTGGCGGAAATCCCGGCCGATAGCGGCCTGGCAGGCGTCTGGGACGGTCGCTTCGCGGTTTGGCTCACCCTCGCGGGAGCGGGGACGTTTACCATCGGCGCGCTGGGACCGGAGGGACGGCGACAATTTGCCATCTGCGTGCCGAAGGGCATGCCGCGCGCCATCGAAGCGCTGCCGGCCTTGCGGCGGAATGGCGAAATCGTTGCGGTTCCGGGGCTTTGCGTGGCGGCGGAGACGGCGCTCGGCGTCGCCTTCGAGGTGAAATCCCTGGTTGCGGCGCGGATGCTGGAGCCGGTCCGGTCCGCCGATTGAGCGGTCGGATCTAAACCATTGCCGCATTTTCCGCGCTTTGATTGCCATAGCTCATATTGGCTTCAGCGGCCGGGCCACCTATCTTAGCTTTCAAATGGGCGGCATCTCGGCCGCAAACCTGCCCTTGAAGGGATTCTGATGAACGCGAATTTTCGCAACTTCGCAGTGTGGGTCATCATAGGCCTGCTGCTGATCGCCTTGTTCAACCTGTTCCAGAACCCGGGACCGCGTGCCGCCGGCCAGGATATTGCCTATTCGCAGTTCCTGAGCGACGTCGACAGCGGCCGCGTCCGCAGCGTCGTCATCGCCGGGCAGCAGATTTCCGGCAGCTACACCGACAATGCGAGTTTCCAGACCTTCGCGCCGAATGACGCGGATCTGGTCAAGCGCCTCGAGAACAAGAACATCTCGATCACCGCGAAGCCGCCGACCGAAGGCGGCACCTCGCTGATCGGCGTGCTGATCTCGTGGTTCCCGATGTTCCTGATCCTCGCGGTCTGGATCTTCTTCATGCGCCAGATGCAGGGCGGCGCCGGCGGCAAGGCGATGGGCTTCGGCAAGTCCAAGGCCAAGCTGCTGACGGAAGCGCATGGCCGCGTCACCTTCGACGACGTCGCCGGTGTCGACGAGGCCAAGGAAGATCTGCAGGAGATTGTCGAGTTCCTGCGCGACCCGCAGAAGTTCCAGCGTCTCGGTGGCCGGATTCCGCGCGGTGTCCTTCTGGTCGGTCCTCCGGGTACCGGTAAGACGCTGACGGCCCGCGCCGTTGCCGGCGAAGCCAATGTGCCGTTCTTCACCATCTCGGGTTCCGACTTCGTCGAAATGTTCGTCGGTGTCGGCGCGTCCCGCGTGCGCGACATGTTCGAGCAGGCGAAGAAGAACTCGCCTTGCATCATCTTCATCGACGAGATCGACGCGGTCGGCCGTCATCGCGGCGCCGGCCTCGGCGGCGGCAATGACGAGCGCGAGCAGACGCTGAACCAGCTGCTCGTGGAGATGGACGGCTTCGAACAGAACGAAGGCGTGATCATCATCGCGGCGACCAACCGTCCCGACGTGCTGGATCCGGCGCTGCTGCGTCCCGGCCGTTTCGACCGCCAGGTCATGATCCCGAACCCCGACGTCGTCGGCCGCGAAAAGATCCTGAAGGTGCATGCGCGCAAGGTGCCGATGGCGCCCGACGTCGACCTGAGGACGTTGGCCCGTGGCACGCCCGGTTTCTCCGGCGCCGATCTGATGAACCTGGTCAATGAAGGTGCCTTGCTGGCGGCTCGCCGCAACAAGCGCATCGTCACCATGGCGGAGTTCGAGGACGCCAAGGACAAGGTGATGATGGGCGCCGAGCGCAAGTCCATGGCCATGACGGCCGAGGAGAAGCGCAACACCGCTTATCACGAGGCCGGCCACGCGATCATCGCGCTGCTGCTCGCCGGCACGATCGACCCGATCCACAAGGCCACGATCATTCCGCGCGGCCGTGCGCTGGGCATGGTGATGACGCTGCCCGAATCCGATCGCTACAACTGGACCTATGAGAAGGCCAAGTCGCGCCTGATCATGCTGTTCGGCGGTCGCGAGGCCGAGATCCTGACCTTCGGTCCGGAGAAGGTGACGACCGGCGCCTCGGGCGATATCCAGATGGCGACCAGCCTGGCGCGCTCCATGGTGATGGAGTGGGGCATGTCGGAACGCCTCGGCCGTGTGCGCTACCGTTCGAACGAGCAGGAGGTCTTTCTCGGCCATTCGGTGTCGCAGTCGACCAACATCTCGGACGAGACGGCCAAGATCATCGACGAGGAAGTGCGCAAGCTGATCGAGGAAGGTGAGAGCGAGGCTCGCCGTCTCATCACCGAGAACCGCGACAAGTTCGTCGCCGTCGCTGAGGCGCTGCTCGAATACGAGACGCTGAGCGGCGAGGAGATCAAGAACCTGCTCGAGGGCCAACCGCCGATTCGCGACACGGGCGACGATGTTCCGCCGTCGCGTCCGTCGGTGGTGCCGACCACGCGCGGTCCGCGCCCGAAGGGCGACACCGGCCTGGAGCCGCAGCCGCAGGTCTGATCGGCGGCGAATTGAATGAAAAAGGGCGGGACCGCACGGTCCCGCCCTTTTTGTTTGCGCGGTGTCGGGCCGGGCCGGGCTACGCCGCCTTGCGGGCGTCGGCGGCCAGGATCGCGGCCGAGTCCGTGATCGTCGCGCCATAGATGGTGCGCAGGTATTCGATGGCTGCCGCATTGTCGACGCCGTCGAAGACGCAGACGCCGTCGGTCGGGATCTCGACGCCATAGCCGCGGACGAAGGCGCCGTAGCTGGTGTGGCGGACGCAACAATGGGTGTGCTGGCCGACCACCACCACGTCGGTGACGCCATAGCGCTTGAGGATCTCGTCGAGGCCGGTCTCGTCGAAGGCGCCGTAGAAGCGCTTCGGCGAGACGATCTCGCGGGCGGCGCCGACCGGCGCGATCGCGTCGATGACGTCGGCGCCGCGCGTGCCGGCCATGGCGTGCGGGCCCCAGACGGCGATCTCGGCGTCATCGGCGCGGTGGGCGTCGTTGGAATACACCACCACCCAGTCCGGCCGGCTGCGCGCATGGTCGATGAGCGCGCGGATGACCGGCACGATCTTCGAGGCATGCGCCTCGTTCTGCAGCACGCCGGTGTAGAAGTCGTTCAGCATGTCGACGATGATGAGGGCCTTCATGATGGGCTCCGCTTGGGAAAGGGGAGAGCCCCCTTGCCATCCGTTCCGGCGGGGGGAAATGCACTTTGCGTGTCGCGCTGAAATATTCGACGCCCGAACGAGGCGCCGGGCGCAGGAATCCGAATTCTCCAATCAATTCTGTACCTTACGGTAAAAATATCGGACCGGCTCGCCGCCTCCGCGTCGGTCCCCCTTGCGCGTCCAGGCTGCGCTCTGGGGAGCGTGTAACAACCGCTCATGAATTTTGAACTGTTTCGCCGCAATGCTGGGCTAAGACTGCCGGCGATTCAGGAGACGGATTCGACGCATGGCACGCAAATTTTTCGGCACCGACGGCATTCGTGGCAAGGCCAACGCCTTCCCGATCACGCCGCAACTGGCGTTGCAGGTCGGGATCGCGGCGGGGCTGGCGTTCCGGAACGGCGGCCATCGGCATCGCGTGGTGATCGGCAAGGATACGCGCCTGTCCGGCTACATGATCGAGCCGGCGCTGACGGCGGGCTTCACGGCCGCTGGCATGGACGTGTTCCTGCTCGGTCCGATGCCGACGCCGGCGGTGGCCATGCTGACGCGGTCATTGCGCGCCGATCTCGGCGTCATGATCTCCGCCTCGCACAACCCCTATGAGGATAACGGCATTAAGCTGTTCGGTCCGGACGGCTACAAGCTTTCCGACGAGACCGAGGCCAAGATCGAAGCGCTGATCGAGGAGGACCTTTCCGATCGACTGGCCGCCTCGGCCGATCTCGGTCGCGCCAAGCGTATCGACGGCATGCGCGACCGCTATATCGAGTTCGCCAAGCGCACCATGCCGAAGGCCTTTGACTTGACCGGCTTGCGCGTGGTGATCGATTGCGCCAACGGCGCCGCCTACAAGGTCGCGCCCGATGCGCTCTGGGAGCTCGGCGCCGAGGTGATCACCATCGGAACCGAGCCGGACGGCTTCAACATCAACCTCGATGTCGGCTCGACGGCGCCGGACGCGCTGCGCAAGAAGGTCCACGAGGTGCGCGCCGATATCGGCATCGCGCTCGATGGCGACGCCGACCGCGTCATCATCGTCGATGAGAACGGCGAGGTGGTCGATGGCGACCAGTTGATGGCCGTCGTGGCCCAGTCCTGGGCCGAGGACGGCCTGCTGTCGCAGCCCGGCATCGTCGCCACCGTCATGTCCAATCTCGGCCTGGAGCGCTATCTCGGCTCGCTCGGCCTGTCGCTCGCCCGCACCAAGGTCGGTGACCGCTATGTCGTCGAGCATATGCGCCAGCACGGCTTCAATGTCGGCGGCGAACAGTCGGGCCACCTGATCCTGTCGGATTTCTCGACCACCGGCGACGGCCTCGTCTCGGCGCTGCAGATCCTCGCCGTCGTGCGCAAGACCGGCAAGCCGGTCAGCGAAGTGTGCCGGCGCTTCGAGCCGGTGCCGCAGATCCTGAAGAACCTCCGTTTCGGCGGCGGCAAGCCGCTCGAGGTCGCGAGCGTGCAGGCGGCGATCGCCGAAGGCCAGGCGCGGCTCGGCCAGTCCGGCCGGCTGGTCATTCGTCCCTCCGGCACGGAGCCGCTGATCCGCGTCATGGCCGAGGGCGACGATCATGCCCTGGTCGAGGCGGTGGTCGACGATATCATCGGCGCGCTCAAGCAGGTCGCCTGAACGCGGACCGATGCATTTTCCGGATGGCGGCGGGCAATGCCGCCCCAGCGTGCTTCTGGCTGAGATCTCGCGATCCCTCCGCCTGTACTTTGCGGGGCCAAGACGGTGGCGCGGATAGTCCTGTCTTGCCTTGCGGAAGGCATGCCGAGTACGGGCGATTATGCTTAACCTTCCGTTGCATCGGAAAGGTTGTGGTTAAGAGTTGTAGTTAATCCGATGTTAAAGGGTTCCGGTTGAAATCCTCTCCCATGTGAGTTTCGGGATCGCGCGCGCCGTGGTCCGACCTTCGATGGGGGATAGGATGACCAAATCTCGGATGATGGCCCTCGCGATCGCGGCCGGCCTTGGCTGCGGTATTTCCGGCGGCGCGGCCGTCGCGGCGGACCTGCCCTATGTCGAGCCGGTGCCGCTGGCGACGGGCGGCTGGTACCTTCGCGGTGCCATCGGCATGAGCAACCAGCGCCTCGGCAACCTCGAATACGCGTATTTCAACGAGCCAGGCTACGTCACCGACTGGATCAACGAGGGCGACTTCTCGTCGGCCCCGACCTTCAGCCTCGGCGCCGGCTATCAGTTCAACGACTGGTTCCGCGCCGATCTGACCGGGCAATATCGCGGCAAGGCCGATTTTTCCGCCACGCAGCGCGTGCACAATCTGAACAATTCCGACTTGCCGGAATATTTCAGCGACGACTACACGGCCCGTAAGTCGGAGTGGCTGTTCCTGGCCAACGGCTATGTCGATCTCGGCACCTATCACGGCATCACGCCCTATGTCGGCGCCGGCATCGGTACGTCGCGCAACACCATCTCCGGATTTCGCGACGTGAATACGGAGCTGAATGGCGGTGGCTATGCGGGCAGCGAGTCGCAGTGGAATTTCGCCTGGGCGCTGCATGCCGGCCTCGGCTTCAAGGTGACCGAGAACCTGATCTTCGATCTTGGCTACAGCTATGTCGATCTCGGCAACGCCAAGACCGACACGGCCTACAACAGCGATCCCAATTGGCCTTCGCGTCCGAACGACGGCTTCAAGTTCAAGAACATCACCTCGCATGACGTGAACTTCGGCATTCGCTACCTGTTCAACTGATCTTTCCGTCCTGAATCCAAAGGCGCGCCGCGACAGCTCGGCGCGCCTTTTCCGTTTCGCCATCGTCCTCTCTTGCATTCCCTCCGGCCCAGGCGTAAACGCGTCGGCGGGACACGCCTCCCCAACGAGGCGCTTACTATCTGTGAGGATAGACTATGGCAGATCTCGCCACGCCCGGCCGCCGGCCGGTGAACGCTAACTATTCTTCCGGCCCCTGCGCCAAGCGTCCTGGTTGGACCTTCGATGCGCTCAAGGATGCGGCTCTCGGCCGATCCCACCGGGCCAAGATCGGCAAGACCAAGCTCCAGCAAGCCATCGACCTGACCCGCGACGTGCTCGGCGTTCCCGCCGGCTATCGCATCGGCATCGTGCCGGCTTCCGATACGGGCGCCGTCGAGATGGTGCTGTGGTCGATGCTCGGTGCCCGCGGCGTCGACATGATGGCTTGGGAATCCTTCGGCGAAGGCTGGGTCACCGATGTCGTCAAGCAGCTGAAGCTCGAGGACGTCCGCACCTTCAGCGCCGACTACGGCAAGCTCCCCGATCTGAACAAGGTCGATTTCGACCGCGACGTCGTCTTCACCTGGAACGGCACTACCTCGGGCGTCCGCGTTCCGAACGGTGACTGGATCGACGCCGACCGCGCCGGCCTGACCATCTGCGACGCCACCTCGGCCGCCTTCGCGCAGGATCTCGCCTGGGACAAGCTCGATGTCGTGACCTTCTCCTGGCAGAAGGTTCTCGGCGGCGAGGGCGCCCATGGCATGCTGATCCTGTCGCCCCGCGCCGTCGAACGGCTCGAGACCTACAAGCCCGCATGGCCGCTGCCGAAGATCTTCCGCATGACCAAGGGCGGCAAGCTCATCGACGGCATCTTTGTCGGCGAGACGATCAACACCCCGTCCATGCTGGCAGTCGAGGATTACCTCGACGCGCTCAACTGGGCTCAGTCGCTCGGCGGCTGGAAGGCTCTGGCGGCACGCGCCGACGCGAACCTCAAGGTTCTGGCCGGCTGGGTCGAGAAGACCGACTGGATCGACTTCCTGCCTGTCGTCGAGAACACGCGCTCGAACACGTCGGTCTGCCTGATCATCACCGATCCGGCGATCAAGGCGCTCGACGACAAGGCGCAGGCCGCCTTCGCCAAGGCGGTTTCGACCGCGCTCGACAAGGCCGGCGTTGCCTATGACATCGGTTCCTATCGCGATGCGCCGGCCGGCCTTCGCATCTGGGCCGGTGCGACGATCGAGGCCTCGGATCTCGCCATCGTCACCGAATGGCTCGACTGGGCGTTCGCGTCGCAGAAGGCCGCCCTCCAGGCCGCCTGATCCATAGCGCTTTCTGGCCGGGGTCTCGCCCCGGCCAACATCCCCATTCCCCGTTTGATGCGCCAGCTTTTCCCTCTGGCGTCATCCCCGCGAAAGCGGGGATCCATACAGCCCCAGGCTTGGGCTGAATGGATCCCGGATCTCCGCTTCGCTTCGTCCGGGATGACGACCGATGGTGATGGCGGCGAACCCGAAGGAACCATTCAGCATGGCACCGCGCGTTCTCATTTCCGACAAGCTCTCCAAGACCGCCGTTCAGATCTTCAAGGATCGCGGCGTCGAGGTCGACTATCTGCCCGACCTCGGCAAGGACAAGGAGAAGCTGCTCGAGATCATCGGCAATTATGATGGTCTGGCCATCCGCTCCAATACCAAGGTGACCGAGAAGGTCATCGCCGCGGCGAAGAACCTTCGCGTCATCGGCCGCGCCGGCATCGGCGTCGACAATGTCGACATCCCGGCCGCGACCGCCAAGGGCATCATCGTGATGAACACGCCCTTCGGCAATTCGATCACCACGGCCGAGCATGCCATCGCGATGATCTTCGCGACCGCCCGTCAGATCCCCGAAGCCAATGCCTCGACCCAGGCCGGCAAGTGGGAGAAGAACCGCTTCATGGGCGTCGAGGTGACGGGCAAGACGCTCGGCATCATCGGCTGCGGCAATATCGGCTCGATCGTCGCCGAGCGCGGCGTCGGCCTGAAGATGCGCGTCATCGCCTTCGACCCGTTCCTGTCGCCCGACCGCGCCGTGGATCTCGGCGTCGAGAAGGTCGAGCTGGACGAGCTGTTCCGCCGCTCGGACTTCATCACCCTGCACACGCCGCTGATCGAGAAGACCCGCGGCATCATCGACGCCAAGGCGATCGAGAAGATGAAGGACGGCGTCCGCATCATCAATTGCGCCCGCGGCGGCCTGGTCGTCGAGAAGGATCTCGCCGAAGCGCTGAAGTCCGGCAAGGTCGCCGGCGCCGGCTTCGACGTGTTCGAGGAAGAGCCGGCGACCGAGAACGTGCTGTTCGGCCTGCCCAACGTCGTCGCCACGCCGCATCTCGGCGCCTCGACCACGGAAGCGCAGGAGAATGTCGCGCTGCAGGTCGCCGAGCAGATGGCCGACTATCTGGTCAAGGGCGCGGTCTCCAACGCGCTCAACATGCCGTCGATCACCGCCGAGGAAGCGCCGCGCCTGACGCCGTTCGTCAAGCTTGCCGAGCAGCTCGGCTCGTTCGCCGGCCAGCTCACCGAGACGGGCATCAAGGCGATCAAGATCGAGTATGAGGGCGACGTCGCCGAGATGAACGTCCGCGCGCTGACGGCGGCGGCGCTCGCCGCCGTGCTGCGTCCGCAGCTGCAGACCATCAACATGGTCTCGGCTCCGGCAGTCGCCAAGGAACGCGGCATCGCGGTGGAAGAGGTTCGTCGCGAGCAGCAGGGCGCCTATGAGAACTACATCCGCCTTACGGTGACGACGGAGCGCCAGGAACGTTCGGTGGCTGGCACGGTGTTCGGCGACGTCAAGCCGCGCATCATCCAGATCAAGGGCATCAACATGGAGGCCGAGCTCGGCCCCCACATGCTCTACGTCACCAACAAGGACAAGCCGGGCTTCATTGGCCGCTTTGCCAGCCTGCTCGGCGCCGAGGGCATCAACATCGCCACCTTCAACCTCGGCCGCAAGGCCGCCGGCGAGGATGCGATCGCGCTCATCGAAGTCGACGAGGCGATTTCCGACAGCGTGCTCGACCGCGTCAGCGCGCTCGAGGGCGTCGTCCAGGCCAAGCGCCTGAGCTTCTGAGACAAGGCTTCATGCCAGGATGAAGAGGGGCGACGGGCAACCGTCGCCCTTTTTCTTTTTCGTTTCCGCTCGGCGGGGGGCAGGGGATGACCGTACGATCAGAAGTCTCCGTCATCCCTGCGAAAGCAGGGATCCATGCAGCCTCGCCATTGGGCGTTTCGCGCGGCCGGCAATTCGGCGGAAATGGATCCCGGGTCAAGCCCGGGATGACGGCGAGGGCGGGGCGAGATCGGACCAAGACGAGGCTGCCGCGCGGCGCTCTACCGCCCGAAGGCGCGGATCCGGGCGAGGCTCAGCTGCGCCAGGGCGATGCCGCCGAGGATCAGCGCGTAACCGGCGCCGTGATACCAGCGCGGCTGTTCGCCGAGGAAGAGAATGGCGATGATCGAACCGAACACCGGCAGCAGGTGGAAGAACGGTCCGGCGCGGTTGGGACCGATCAGCGCGACGCCGCGATTGAAGAACATGTAGGCGACGACGGACGGAATCACGACGACATAGGCGAGCACGGCGAAGGTGAGCGGCGTCGCGTGCATGACCTTGCCGGACGCCATTTCCCAGACCCAGAAGGGCAGGATCATCGCCGCGCCGGCCGGAATGGTGAAGCCGAGCATCGACAGATAGTGGATGCGCGGCCCCTTCTTCAGCAGCGCCGAATAGAAGCCGTAGCAGCTGATCGCCACCAGCATGATGATGTCGCCGACATTCAGCGTCATATGCAGCAGCACGGCCGGATCGCCGCGGCAGATGATCAGGATGACGCCGCACAGCGACAGGCAGACGCCGGTGATCTGCGGCGCCGTCATCCGGTCGCGAAACAGGATCAGCGACCAGATGCCGATGACGAGCGGGGCGATCGACTGCATCAACAGCCCGTTCAGCGCCTCGGTATATTGCAGCCCGTAATAGGCGAGCGTGTTGTAGGCGCCGATGCCGGAGGCGGCGAGCAGCAACATGATGACGAGGCTGCCGCGAATCGCCGGCCAGTCCCGCTTCAGATGCGGCCAGGCGAAGGGCAGGATGATCAGCGACGCGCCCGCCCAGCGTACCTGCGCCAGCGCCACCGGCGGGATGGTGCCGGCAACATAGCGGCCAAGCACGATGTTGATCGCCCAGAACAGGAAGGTGAGGGCGAGCAGCAGATAGGGCCGGTTGAACAACCAGGCGAAGGCCCGCGAAAGCAATGACATGAACTGGCCCCGGTCAGCAGACCGTCTGGATAGCCCTGCGGGGGCACCGCTGCCAAGCCCTGAACTGCGTGGCCGCCAACGCGCGCGCTCATGCGCGGTGGAAGAAGGCGGCATCGCCGGATTGGCGACCGGCCATATTTTGTAGATTCGTGCAATTGTGGCGCGGCGATACCACAATCGTGCGTTATCCGGCTGGAAGCCCGCCAGCAGATCTCAGGCTGGCGGCACTCATCATGCAGGGAAGCCAGACGGCCATGAAGATCCTCGCTCTGTCCGTGGCGGCGCTTGCCGCCTGTAGCGCAAGCGCTTTCGCCGCTGACCTGCCGCTCGGCAGCCGTATCTCCGCCGTGACCGTGCATCCGCAAGGCGCGGCCGTGCTGCGCGAGGCGACGTTCTCCGTGCCGGCCGGCGTCAGCGTGCTGGTGGCGGACGACCTGCCGGCTGACATGATCGCCGACAGCCTGCGGGTCAAGGGATTGGCCGCCGGCGGCGTCATCATCCGCTCGGTCGAGACGCGTCCCGGCAGGGCGGATGCCGACGTCGACCCGGCCCGGCAGGCAGTCGCCGCCGAAATCGAAGCGCTGCGCGACCAGCTCGCCGCGCTCGACGACCGGCTCGCGGCGCTGGATCTGCGGGTGAAATTCATCGACCAGCTGGCGGAGAGCGTGCCGCAGGGGCTCGCCAAGGGCATGGCGGAAGGCAAGCCGATCGGTGATTGGGTCGAGACCGCCGAAGGGCTTGGGCTCGAGCGCGAGAAGATCGACCGCCAGCGCACCGCCCTTCGCATCGACAAGCGCGGCGTGGAAAAGACCATCGGCGAGCGGCAGCGGGCGATGGATGCGCTGCCGCTGGCCTTGCCGAAGCTGACGGCGCGGATCGAGCTGCAGGCCGAACAGCCCGCCACGGGGCAGCTGACGCTTGGCTACCGGACCCAGTCCGCCGGCTGGAGCCCGGCCTATGACATCTCGCTGGCGCTGGGCGAGGCGGCGGCCGAGCCGAAGCTGGAACTGATCCGCCGGGCCGAACTGCACCAGGAAACCGGCGAGGACTGGTCGGGTGTCGCGTTGACGCTGTCGACGACGCGACCGGCCGAGGGCACGCAGCCGCCGGGTCTCTATGAAAGCGTCGTTCGCTTTGCGCCGCGCTTTGTCCAGGAGACGGCGCGCGAATCGCTCGCCATGGCGCCGCCGGCCCCCGCGCCGATGGCGTCCTACAAGAAGGAGGCCGGGGGCGGCGCGGCCGCCGATGCGGTGGTGCAGGCGGAGGCGGTCGCCGATTTCGGCGATTTTCGCGCCGAGTACCGGATCGCCCAGCCGGTTTCGATCGTTTCGGGCGAAGGCAGCCGCTCGGTGCGGATCGCCACGGAGAACCTGACGCCGATGATCGAGGTGCGGGCGGTGCCGGCGGTCAGCGATGCCGCGTTCCTGACCGCGCGCTTCAAGAACCAGTCCGGCGCGCCCTATGTCGGCGGCAATGCCGTGCTCTATCGCGATGGCGCCTTCGCCGGCACGGTGCCGCTCGCCTTCGTCGCACCGAACGCCGAGCTGACGCTGGGCTTCGGCATCGATGACAAGGTGAGCGTCGCCCGCACGACGCTCGGCCGCAAGACCGGCGAGCGCGGGCTGATCTCGTCGGAGAAGACCGACGAACGGCGCTATCGCATCAAGGTCGAGAACCGGCATGCCCGACCGATGTCGATCGTGGTGCTCGACCAGTTGCCGGTTTCCGAGGCAACGGCCATCACTGTGCAGCCCCTGACGGAGGCGACGCCGCCGACGCAGAGCGCCGTCGACGGCACGCGTGGCGTCGTCGCGTGGCGCTATGACTATGCCGCCGGCGAAACAAAAGAGATCCTGAACGCCTTCTCCGTGCGTTGGCCGGCGGATCAGGACGTATTCTGGGAGAATTGAGGGTCTGACATGCTCCGGCGGGGGTCGCGCCGGGGAGAGGGAGTCTATATAGTCCGCGCGCTTCGTCCTGGCAGCTTGCCGGGATGAAGCCTATCGCGCGCCGCGGATCGCGGCACAAGCTGTGGCAGGACGTCGAAAAGGGAAGTCTCAATGGCGAATGTAGTCGTCGTCGGATCGCAATGGGGCGACGAAGGCAAGGGCAAGATTGTCGACTGGCTCTCCGAGCGCGCCGACATCGTCGTGCGCTTCCAGGGCGGACATAACGCCGGCCATACGCTCGTCATCGACGGCGTTTCCTACAAGCTCAGCCTGTTGCCGTCCGGCGTCGTGCGCCCGGGCAAGATGGGCGTCATCGGCAATGGTGTCGTCGTTGATCCGCATGCGCTGGTGGCCGAGATCGGTCGCCTGGCGGCTCAGGGTGTCGCCGTCTCGCCGGAAAACCTCCGCATCGCCGAGAACGCCGCGCTGATCCTGTCGCTGCACCGCGAGCTCGACGCTTTCCGCGAGAACAGCAATTCCGGCACCCGCATCGGCACCACCAAGCGCGGCATCGGCCCGGCCTATGAAGACAAGGTCGGCCGTCGCGCCATCCGCGTCATGGATCTCGCCGACCTGCCGGCGCTGCGCGAGAAGATCGAGCGGCTGCTGGCGCACCACAACGCGTTGCGCCGTGGCCTCGGTCAGGAAGAGATCGCGGTGGAGACGCTCTACGAGGAGCTCGCCTCGGTCGCCGACAAGGTTCTGCCCTTCATGGATTCGGTCTGGCAGCTGCTCGACCGCGAGCGTCGCGCCGGCAAGCGCATCCTGTTCGAGGGTGCGCAGGGCGCGCTGCTCGACATCGACCACGGCACCTATCCGTTCGTCACCTCGTCCAACACGGTCGCCGGCCAGGCCTCGACCGGCTCGGGCGTCGGTCCGGGCGCGGTCGGCTATGTGCTCGGCATCACCAAGGCCTACACCACGCGCGTCGGTGAAGGCCCGTTCCCGACCGAGCAGACCGGCGAAGTCGGTGATTTCCTCGGCACGCGCGGCCACGAGTTCGGCACGGTGACGGGGCGCAAGCGTCGTTGCGGCTGGTTCGATGCCGTGCTGGTCCGGCAGACGATCCGCACCTCCGGCATCACCGGAATCGCGCTGACGAAGCTTGATGTTCTCGACGGCCTTGAAGAAATCAAGATTTGCGTTGGATATAGGCTCGACGGCCGTGAGATCGATTATCTTCCGGCATCCCAGGCGGCGCAGGCCCGGGTCGAACCGATCTACGAGACGCTGGAAGGCTGGAAGGATTCCACCGCCGGCGCCCGTAGCTGGAACGATCTGCCGGCGCAGGCCGTAAAGTATGTCCGTCACGTCGAGGAACTGATCGGCGCGCCCGTTGCGCTCTTGTCGACCAGCCCGGAACGTGACGATACAATTCTGGTTCAGGATCCGTTTCAGGACTGAGGTTGTCGATCGCAGGCGCCGGTTCGGACGTAGTTAGTAGAATGGGACGATGACCGACTATTACGCGGTATTGAAAAAGGCGGTTTCCGGGTTCGAGAGCGAATCCGGCGACGCGCGTCGTTCGGTTTACGACAAGGCGCGCACGGCGCTGATCGGACAGCTGAAGTCCATCGACCCGCCCCTGACTACGTCCGAAATCTCCCGCCAGCGCCTGGAGCTGGAAGAGGCGATCCGCAAGGTCGAACGCGAGGCCAGCGCCGTGCGTCCGGCCCCGGTTCGCGTCAGCGCTGCGGCGGCCGTCGCCGAGGCGCTTGCCGTCCCGGACGAGCCGGCGCCACCGGCCGAGCCGGAATATGCCGACGAGCTCGAGGAAGAACTGGAAGCGGAGGTGGCGCCGCCGCCCCCGCCGCCTCAGCCTGCACCACCGCCGCAGCTGCCGGTTGCGCCGCGGCTGCGGCCGGCCGCCGAGCCGGTGCGTGCTCCCGTCTCGCCGCCGGCCCCGACGCCGGCGCCTCCCGCGCCGGCTCCGCAACCGCCGCAGGACGAGTATCTCGACGACGATGGCGGCGAAGTGCATGAGCCCGAGCTGGACTGGCACGAGCCGGAGCCCGAGCCGCAGAGGCCTTCGCGGCAACAGCCTTCCGTCCAGTCGCAATGGCCGCAGGTTTCCCCAACCAAGCCGTCCTTCTACGATCGTGCCGCGCCGCAGGGACGCCGGGAGCCGCCGATGATGGCGGCGGACCCGATCGACGAACCGCGTTTCGATGCGGATGCCGATCTCGATGACGGTCGCCATTTCGGCGGCAATGCCGATTGGGCGCCGGAGCCCCTGCGGGCTTCGCCGATGGGGTCCGATGCGGACTTCGACGAGCCGCGCGAGCGTCGTCCGTCGCGCCGCGAGCGAAATCGCGACACCGAGCGCCCCGCCGTCTATGTCGAGCGGGCGAAGCCGTCGCGCTGGCCGACCTTGATCCTGCTGGCCCTGATCGCCTTGATGCTCTGCGGCATCGCCGCCCTTGCCTGGTCGCAGCGCAGCGTCGTCAAGGATGTGATCGGCGATCTGATCTCCTCGAACGATAGTGGCGCCAAGCCGTCGCTGGGCGAGGACTCGGCGCCGATCGCTTCGGCGCCCGCCAGCAGCAAAAATTCCGACCGCCTCGGCGGCGCGCCGGAAGAGGCACCGAAATCGGTGCGCACGGTCGAAGCGCAGCCTGCGACGGGCGGTGAAGAGGCGGACCCGCTCGCGGGCGTCATGACGCCGGAAGGCACCGGCCCCGTCGCCTCCACGGCCGCGCCGGCGGCCGAGCCGGCCAATTCCGGCACGGCCGCGGCACCCGCCGCGGCGCCCGCTACTGCGGGAAGCGCCGATGAATCGCTGGTCGCGCAGAAGGCTATTCTTTACGAACAGCCGACCGATGGCAGCCAGAGCGTCAAGGTGGTCGATGCCAATGTGACGTGGAAGTTCAACGCCAACTCGCCGAATGGCCCGGAGATCCAGGCCACTCTCGAAGTGCCCGAGAAGGGCATGAAGGTGATGCTGAACATCCGCAAGAACAATGATTCCGCGTTGCCGGCGAGCCATCTGGTCGAGATCGTCGTCGACACGCCGGCGAATTTCGCGGGCGGCGGCGTCAAGTCGGTGCCGGCGCTGGTGATGAAACCGACCGAGGAATCGCGCGGCCAGCCGCTTGACGGCGCCGCGGCCAAGGTGGCGGACGGTTTCTTCTGGATCGCTTTCTCGAATGACGCCCAGCCGATGGCGCAGAACGTGGCGCTGTTGCGGGAGCGTAACTGGATCGACCTGCCGATCGTCTACAACAATGATCAGCGCGCGATCCTGACCTTCGAGAAGGGCACGCCAGGCCAGCGCGTCTTCGACAAGGCCCTGACCGCCTGGGGTAACAACTAGCCGCACTTCGATCCGGCAGGATGAGCCAGTTCCAGCTCATCCTACCGGGTGAACTGGCGCGCGACGCGCAGCGCCTGGATCGAATATGATTCGCACGAGGCGCTGCACGTCAATCTCGACGGCGAGCCGGTGAAGACGCGGCATTTTCGCGCCGGGTGTCATCACGCCTCCCTTCGCGTCCACCTTGGTGGCACCCCGCTCAACGGCACCGCATAGCTGGTCCGCTCCGCTGGCCTCTTGCACGGCGAAGCATCCTCGGCCATGCTCCGGCCATTCCGAGGGGTGTTCGCGTACGCGAGCTGAGATGGCCTGGGGCCGAACCCTTCGAACCTGATCCGGGTCATGCCGGCGAAGGGACGGGAAGCTGGTTCACGACGTCTGCTCGTTTCCATCGCTATGCGCATGGCCTCGTCCGATCTTCGGAGGAGTGGCTTCGCCATGGTGGCAAGGGCAGAGTTTGAGGGGGCCGTTCGACGGCAGGGCTGGACCGGCGGCCTGGCGCGGGGGCTTGCTGTCGCCGTCGTCCTGGTGGCGATCTGGCAGCTGGTGATCCTCGTCTTCGCGCCGCCGCCCTTCATGCTGCCGCCGCCCTCGCGCGTCTGGCGCGCCCTGGTGGAGCGGCCTGATCTCTGGCGGCGCGATGCCGTCACCACATTGATCGAGACGATTTCGGGCCTTGTCACCGGCGCGCTCGCCGGCATCGTGCTGGCGCTGGTGATGACCTTCGTCCCGGCGATCCGACGCATCCTGATGCCGCTCCTGATCGTCACCCAGGCCTTTCCCGTCTTTGCCATCGCGCCGTTGCTCGTGCTCTGGTTCGGCTTCGGCATCGGCTCGAAGATCGTCATGGCGACGATCGCGATCTTCTTCCCTGTCGCTTCCGCCTTCCATGACGGGCTGGCCCGCACCGATTCCGGCCTGATCGATTTGAGCCGGCTGTACCGGGCCAAGCGCTGGCAGGAAATCCTCTATCTGCGCGTTCCCGATGCGCTGCCGGCGCTGGCGTCCGGCCTGCGCGTCGCCGCCGTCTATGCGCCGGTCGGCGCGCTGATCGGCGAATGGGTCGGCGCCTCGTCCGGGCTTGGCTACGCCATGCTGATGGCGAACGGCCGGGCGCAGACCGACGTCGTCTTCGCCGCGCTGGCGCTTCTCGCCGCCATGGCCGTGCTGGTGCGCGCCGCGGTCGAGATCGCCACCCGCCACATCGCGCCCTGGGCGCCCGAGACCCTCCGCTAAATCCCTAGATCTGCAAAGGAAAATTCCATGAAACTCTTCCTCCGGCTCGCAGCGCTCGGTCTGGCGGCGGCACTGACCATCGGCCCGGTCCAGGCGGCCGACAAGCTGACCGTGTTGCTTGATTGGTTCTACAATCCCGATCATGCGCCGCTGGTGATCGCCAAGGAGGGCGGCTTCTTCGAGAAGCACGGCCTCGATGTGGAGATGATTGCCCCGGCCGATGCCTCGGCGCCGCCGCGCCTCGTCGCCGCCGGCCAGGCCGATATCGCCGTCACCTATCAGCCGGACCTGATGCTGCAGGTGAAGGAGGGGCTGCCGCTCACCCGCATCGGCACGCTGATCGAGACGCCGCTCAATGCGCTGATCGCGCTCAAGGACGGGCCGATCAAGACGCTCGCCGACCTGAAGGGGAAGAAGGTCGGCTACTCGGTCGCCAGCCTGCAGAATGCCTATATCGGCACGATCCTCGGCTCGGTCGGCCTGTCCGAAAAGGACGTCGAGATGGTCAATGTCAATTTCAACCTCTCGACTTCGCTGATGTCCGGCCAGGTCGATGCTGTGATCGACGGCTATCGCAATGTCGAGCTGATCCAGCTCGGTATCGAGGGCAAGCCGGGAATCGCCTTCTACCTGGAGGAGCACGGCGTGCCCGCCTATGACGAGTTGATCTACGTCACCCGCAACGAGCTTCGCGACGATCCGCGCATGGTCCGCTTCCTGGCGGCGGTCGAGGACGCGACGATCTTCCTGACCAATCATCCGGACGAGGCGCTGGCGATGTTTCTGAAATCGCACAAGGATCTCGACGACAAGCTGAACCGGGATTCCTTCTTCGCGACGCTGCCGCGCTTCGCCAAGCGTCCGGCCGCTCTCGATATCGGCCGCTATGACCGCTTCGCCGCGTTCATGAAGGCGAGGGGGCTGCTCGATTCGATCCCGCCGATCGACAGCTACGCCATCGCGCCGCGATAGGCTCCTTACGAAGGCCCCAGCCTCTCCCGGACCGGGGGAGGTTGGGCTCTACTCCGGCAAACCGGCCAGCTTCAGGCCTTCCATGTAGCGGTCGAGCGGCGGGCCGGCGAGATTCTGGATGCCGGCGCGGACGCCGGCGAGCGTCAGCGTCGGGTTCTCGCCCAGGAGCCGCCGCACGGCGTTGCGGGCCAGCGATGCCTGGCCCGCCAGGGCAGCCGAGGTCGCCAGCAGGCGATAGGCCCAGACCATGCCGGGACGGCCATGCAGCGACTGCGCGGCCCAATGCGCGGCCTCGGCATAATTGCCGAGCAGGAAGTGGCAGGTGGCGATGCCGGCGAAGGCGTTGAACTGGATCGGATCTTCCGGACTGAGCGCGATCGCCTTCTCGAAGCTCTCTATGCCCACTTCCGGCCGCTCCGAATAGGCTTGCGCATAGCCGAGCCGGGTCCAGGCCCAGGCGAAGGTGCTGTCGAGCGCGATCGCCCGCTCGATGAACTGTAGCGCCAGCGACTGGTCCGTGTTGAGGATTGAGAAGGTGGCGCCGATCGCGGTCAAAACGAGCGGATCCGGCTCGCCGAGCTCGGCCGCGGTTTCGGCGAGCGCGATTGCCTGGGCGCGCTCGCGGGCTGGATCGTCGGACCATAGATAGGTGATCTGCTGGCTGAGGCACCAGCCCTTCAGGCTGAGGGCGGCGGCCGAGCGCGGCTCTGTCGCCAGCGCTTTCTCCAGCAATGCCAGGGCGGCCGCGTTGTCTTCGCGCCGATGCGCCCAGAAATGCGGCATCGCCTGCAGCACGAGTTCGTGCGTCTTCAGCGTTTCCGCCGCCTTGCGCTTGATCCGCTCGATTTCGGCCGCGCGGATGGCGGGGCGCAGCGCGCCGGCGACCAGCGTGGCGACCTCGTCCTGCAGGGTGAGCGGATCGTGGACGGTGCCGTCCTTGCGGCCCGACCAGAGATGCGCGCCCGTCTCGGCCTCGACCAACTGGGCAGTCACGCGCAGCACCTCGCCGGCCTGGCGGACGCTGCCTTCGATCACGTAGCGCACGCCGAGATCGCGACCGAGCGAACGGACGTCGGTAGGCTTGCCCTTGTAGGTGAAGGCGGAATTGCGGGCGACGACGCGGATGTCGCGCACGCGCGACAGCGTCGCGGTCATCTCTTCGACCACGCCGTCGGCAAACGCCTCGTGGTCGCTGCGCGGCGACAGGTCGTCGAAGGGGAGCACGACGGTGAGCGGGCGAAGATCCGGCTGTTCCACCGGCTTCAAGGGAGGAACCGCCAGGCTGCCCGGCGTCAGGGTCTGGCCCGCCGTCGGGACCAGGCGGGGCATCGGCTTGCCCTCGGGCATCCAGAACCAGGCTTCGACCGGATAGGGGATGCTGCGCAGCGACAGGAAGCCGGCCGGCTTGAAGGCGGCGGCGGGGTCGCCGAGCAATTGCCAGCGAACGGAATGGGTGATGGCGATGCCGCCGGGCGGCGCCGCCGCCTGCAGCCGCATGGCGAAGCCGATGGCCGCGCCGAATCGGTCGTCCTCGGTGAGGATCAGATCGGCCAGCACGATCGCCGCGCGGACCTCGATCGGCGGGCGGCCGCGGGTGGCGTTGCGCGCCGCCATGCCGTTCTGGAACGCCATCGTCCATTCGACCGCGTCGAGGACGCTGGGAAACTCGATCAGGCCGCCATCGCCCATCGTCTTGATGATATGGGCGCCATAGCGGGGAATGGTCGAGCGGACGAGGCTGCGATAGATCGCGCGCATTTCGCGGATGGCGCCGAGCTCGTCACGCTGGATCAGCTCCGAGTAGCCGACCACGTCCAGCGCAGCAATGACGGTCAGTCGACGACGCGGGCGCGCCATGGTGATTCCTCGACACCGGGTTGTATGAGCGACGCGGCCAGCCATAGCTTCCGCTGCGGCATGCCCTTACTCGCCGGATACAACATCGCCGTTGGTTTCGCAACGGTTTCGTTTGTCGGGAAAGTCGAAAGTGCATCGCGTAGCCAGAAAGGGCGCAACGCGACAAAACCGGCACCTGACCGGGGTCAGGCGTCGGTGGCGGCCAATTCCTCGTCGCCGTGATTGCGCTCGAGATCCCGAGCGCCACGCTTGACGGCCTTCTGCACCTTTTCAAAGGCGCGCACTTCGATCTGGCGGACGCGTTCGCGGCTGACGCCGAATTCGGCCGAGAGTTCCTCGAGCGTCATCGGGTCGTCGGCGAGGCGGCGCGCTTCGAAGATGCGGCGTTCGCGTTCGTTCAGCACGCCCATCGCGTCGCGCAGCAGCTGGCGGCGGTTGTCGGCCTCTTCCTGGTTGGCGAGGATGGTCTCCTGGCTGTCGCTGTCGTCGACAAGCCAATCCTGCCACTCGCCGCCTTCGGTATCGGCGCGCAGCGGCGCATTCAGCGACGCATCGCCGCCAAGGCGACGGTTCATCGAGATGACGTCCTCGGTGGTGACGCCGAGCTTGGTGGCGATCTGCTCGACCTGATGCGGCTTCAGATCGCCTTCCTCGAGCGCCTGGATCTGGCTCTTCATCTTGCGCAGATTGAAGAACAGGCGCTTCTGGTTGGCGGTGGTGCCCATCTTCACCAGGCTCCACGAGCGCAGGATGTACTCCTGGATCGAGGCCTTGATCCACCACATGGCATAGGTCGCGAGGCGGAAGCCCTTTTCGGGCTCGAACCGCTTCACGGCCTGCATCAGGCCGACATTGCCTTCGGAGATCGACTTCGCCGATCGGCAGGCCGTAGCCGCGATAGCCCATCGCGATCTTGGCCACGAGACGCAGATGGCTCGTCACGAGCCTGTGCGCGGCGCTGCGGTCGTCATGCTCCTTGTAGGCCTTGGCCAGCATATATTCTTCATCCGGCGCGAGCATGGGAAAGCGGCGGATGTCGTCGAGGTAGCGCGAAAGCCCGGCTTCGCCGGACGCGATGACAGGAAGACTTGCTCTGGCAGCCATTTGTGCCCCCTCCATTCTTGTCGGCGTTCCCCGAAAGCCAACGCCGATCGCGGCCATGTTGGCCCGCATGGGTATATATAGGCACGAAATACAGGTTTAACAGGACCGATTGGCCCGGCTCGATCACAGTCCGTTGAAGGCCTCGATCAGATGGGCCAGATCTTCCGGCGGCTCGCTTTCGAAATGCAGCGTTTCGCCGGTGGTCGGATGCTCGAAGCCGAGCAGCCAGGCATGCAGCGCCTGACGGTGGAATGCGGCGACGGCCGAACGAACCGGTTCGGGCAGCAGGCTCATCTTGGTCAGGAAGCCCTTGCCATATTCCTGGTCGCCGATCAGCGGATGCGACAGCGCCGCCATATGGACGCGGATCTGGTGGGTGCGGCCGGTCTCCAGCCTGAGGTCGATCAGGCTGGCGATCGGGTTCCTCGGGTCGCCGAAGCGTTCCTGCACGGTGTAGTGGGTGATCGCTTCCTTGCCGCCGGTCTTCAGCACGGCCATCTTCAGCCGGCTGACCGGCGAGCGGCCGATCGGCGCGTCGACGAGGCCGTAGGGCAGGGACGGCACGCCCCAGACAATCGCCCGGTAACCGCGCTCGAGCGGGCCGGTGCGGCCATGGTCGGCGAACTGGTTGGCGAGGCGCTTGTGGGCGCGGTCATTCTTGGCCACCACCATCAGGCCGGTGGTGTCCTTGTCGAGCCGATGCACGATGCCCGGCCGGCGGACGCCGCCGATGCCGGAGAGGCTGTCGCCGCAATGGGCGATCAGCGCGTTGACCAGCGTGCCGGACCAGTTGCCGGCGGCCGGATGGACGACGAGGCCCGCCTGCTTGTCGATGACGAGCAGGTCGCTGTCTTCATAGACGACGTTGAGCGGGATCGGCTCGCCTTCCGGCTCCGGTGCGACGGCCGGCGGCACGGCGACGCGGATGACGTCGCCCGCGTTGACCGCCTTTTTGGCCTCCATTATGGTCGCGCCGCCGATCGAAACGTGGCCGGCCTCGATCAAGGCCTTGAGGCGGCTGCGGGAAAGCTCGGCGATCGCGGCGGCCAGATAGGCGTCGAGGCGACGGCCTGCCGCGTCCGGTTCGACCACGAGGTCGACGATATCCTCGCCGTCATCCGGAAACTGATCCATGGTCAACCCTACTTCCTCTTCGAACCAGCCGGGCGCGCAGCCCGGCGGCGATACGCCCCTCGATCCCGCCGTCGAGCGCGTCCGGCAGAAGCTGAGACGACTGATCCTGGTATCGAGTTTGACGGTGTTGCTCGGCTTCGTCGCCGTGCTGTTCGCCGTCATCTATCGGATCGGCCCCGGCGGAAGCAAGTCCGGTCTCACGCCGTCGTCGGCGGAACTCCGCATCGAGCAGGCTATTCCGGCCGGTGGTCGCGTCGTATCCTCGTCGCTGAACGGCGACCAGCTGGCGCTGACGCTCGACGTCGGCGGCGCGACGCGCGTCGTCATCCTCAACATCAACACCGGCAAGGTGCTGCGCAACATCAGCCTCGGCACCGCCGCGCCGTAGCGCCCACCGCGCGTTTCGGCCAACTCGCTCCCCAACGCCGAAAGTTCTGCACAGGGAGTTTCAAAGAACTTTGGCGAGGTGGCTTGCCAAGGTTCCGATCACCCGGTATATCGCCGTCATCCGCAGCAAACGGATGTGCGCCCATCGTCTAGCGGTCAGGACGTCGCCCTCTCACGGCGAAAGCAGGGGTTCGATTCCCCTTGGGCGTACCAAAATTTGCACCTCCCCAGACTGAAAACTGATCTGCCTTAACTCGGTCGCGGCTTGCCGGTGACATAGCCGCCAAGCCCGGCGACCAGATGGTCGAAGACGAGCCGCATGCGACGCACCTGACCGAGATCCTCGTGCATGGCGACCCAACATTCGAGCGGATAGGCGAATTCTTCCGGCACCAGGTGGACCAGATCGTGATCCTGTGCCGCCAGCGGGCTCTGGCAGCCGCCGATGCCGAGGCCGGCGCGGATCGCGGCGAGCTGGGTCGTGTCGCTGTCGGTGCGCAGGCTGAACATGTCGCGCGAGAGCGGCAGACCGAGCTGCTGCAGCGCCCGGATGGCCGGCGACTCGCGGTCGTAGCCGATCAGGGTGTGGCCCGTCAGGTCGGCCAGCGTCTTCGGCGTGCCGCGTCGCGCCAGATAGTCCCGATGCGCATGCAGGCCGATGTCGATCGTGCCGATGCGGCGGGCGAGCAGCGCGCCCTGGGTCGGTCGGGCCATGCGGACGGCAATGTCGGCTTCCCGCCGCAGCAGGTCCTCGTTGCGATTGGAAACCACCAGCTCGATGGCAATGCCCGGATGCCGTTCCATGAAGGGGCGCAGGATTGCCGGCAGGATCTCGGTGCCGACCACCTCGCTCGCCGTCAGCCGCACCGTGCCGCGATCTTCCGCCGCCTCGGCCGACGCCGCGCGCACCAAAGCCTCGGCGGCGGCCGCCATCGTCTCGGCATGCGGCGCGAGTTCGAGCGCCGCTTCGGTCGGCGTCAGCCCGGCGCGCGAGCGGGTGAACAGCACGACATCAAGCGCCTGCTCCAGCTCGTCGATGTGCCGGCCCAGCGTCGGCTGGGTCAGGCGCAGGCTGCGCGCCGCCGCCGACAGGCTGCCGTCGCCGAGCACGGCGAGGAAGGAGCGGAAATGGTCCCAGGAGGGTGTCATCATAGAAAAATGTATGACTGGCATCCGAAGATCAACAATTTAAAATGAAGGCGGGTCGCGCGATCCTCGCTCCAGCAGAATGAAGGAGCGGATCATGACGGAACAGAAACTTGCCCTGGTGATTGGCGCGACGGGCGGCGTCGGTGGGGCGGTGGCGCGGGCGCTGCTGGCGCGCGGCTGGAAGGTGCGCGGGCTCCATCGCGATCCGGCGACGGCAAGCCGCAAGCCCGGCGGCGATGGCATCGAATGGGTCAAGGGCGACGCCATGAACGCTGCCGACGTCATCGCGGCGGCGGAAGGCGCCTCGATCCTGTTCCATGGCGCCAACCCGCCCGGCTATCGCAACTGGCAGGGCCTGGCCCTGCCGATGCTGGAGAGCACGATCGCCGCGGCGAAGACGGTCGGCGCGCGGATCGTCTTCCCGGGCACGGTCTATAATTTCGGTCCGGAGGCGCGGCCGCTGGTCGACGAAAGCGCGCCGCAGCGGCCGACGACCCGCAAGGGCAGGATCCGCGTCGCCATGGAAGAGCGTCTGCGCGAGACGGCCGCTGGCGGAACGCCGGTGCTGATCGTGCGCGCCGGCGACTTCTTCGGCCCGCATGCCGGCAACAACTGGTTCGCGGCGGGCATCGTCCGGCCGGGAACGCCGGCTTCGACCATCCGCTATCCCGGCTGGCGCGACGTTGGCCATGACTGGGCCTATCTGCCGGACCTGGCCGAGACGATGGTGGAACTGGTCGAGCGCGCCGACGAATTGGAGCCCTTCGCAGTGTTTCACTTCCGCGGCCACTATTTCGAGCGCGGCGTCGACATCGCGAAAGGGGTGGCGGCGGCGGTCGGGCGGCCGGCAAGCAAGATCCGCGGCTTCCCGTGGTTCGCCGTCTATCTCGGCGCGCCCTTCGTCGAGATGTTCCGCGAACTGATCGAGATGCGCTATCTCTGGAAGGAGCGGCTGGAGCTCGACAATCGCAAGCTGCTCGCCTTCCTCGGCCGCGAGCCGCATACGCCGCTGCCGGATGCGCTACGCACGACGCTGGCCGCCATGGGCTCGCTGCCGGCCGCGCCGGCCCGCTGAGCGGCCGTCAGAGGCCGGTTCCGGCGTGTTGCAAGGCGCGGATGCGCTCGGCCAGTCCCTGGGCGGGCGCCGCCGCCGTCTCTTCGGGGGGCGGCGGCAGCAGGGTGACGAGGCTCGGTCCGTCGCCACGCTCGCTGGCGAGCCGCGCCACGGCGGCGCCGAACTCGATCAGCTTGCCGCGCAGCAGCGCCGTTTCCTCGGCGCTCGCCGTGCCGGTCCTGAGTTTCAGCGCGCCGATATCGGTTTCGAGGCTGGCGTTCCGGCTTTCGAGTGAGGCGATGCGCTGCTCCAGTTCGCGCTTCTGGTCCTGAAGCGCCAGCGCGCCCATCTCGGCCGTCTCCGCCTCGACGAGGCGGATCGACAGGTCCTTGATCTTGGCGTGCGTCTCCTCGAGCTCTGTTTCGCGCAGCTTCAATTCGGCGATCGCGACGCGCATCGTCGTCTCGCTCACCGCCTCGCGCTCGCTCTGCTCCTCGATGCGACGGCGCTCGATCGCCAGATTGGCCTTCAGTGTCGACATCTCGCTCTCGATGCCGGCATTCGCCACTTCGTCGCCCGTGGTCGACATCTTCAGGGCGGCCAGCGCGTCGCGCACATTGTCGAGCTCGGTGTCGCGGGCGATGATCTCAAGGCGCTGCGCCTCGCGTTCGTCGATCGCCTCGCGCAATGTTTCCTCGGTTTCGGCCAGCTTGAGCCGGATCTTTTCCAGTCGCTTCTCGTTCTCTGCGCGGTCGGTCGCGGCCGTGGCGACGGCGAGGTCGGCGTCGGCAACCCGCACCTCCAGCTCGGCCCGGCGCGCCTCCAGCGCAACGATGTCATCGGCGGAAAGCGAGCCCTGCGCCGTCAGGTGGGTGATGACCTCGCGCTTGCGGTTGATGTCGATCAGCTGCTCGATGACCTGCGCCTTCAGGCGTTCGACCGTCTGGTCGAGGGTTCGCGTCGACATGGCGAAGCCGGCGCGGATCTGGTCCTTCTCGGCCTGGATCTCCGCCCGTGTCATTGGGAGCGTGCGTTCCATGTTGCGACGGGCGAGACGGACGGCGCGGCGCCAGAGCGGCGGCATGACGATCAAGGCAAGGATGCCCGCCGACAGGAAGCCGAGAGCGAAGTACATCAGAGCTTCAATCAACGCACCGTCTCCGGATGTCGGTTGCGCCCGAGGAGGGCCCGGCGAGAACCGCTCCGCAGACATCGGCCTTTCAGCGCCAGCCCGCGCGCACGCCTGCCAGATGACATTGTCCGAAGCCGAGAGTCCAGCCACAAGCGCGTGTCGGTGCCATGCCGTGCCGGTTCTAGCGCCGGTGCGGCCCCACCGCCGTGATCCGGGTCACATTGAGGTTGGGAGAGCCGGTCAGAACGGGTTCCAGGTCTGGCGGTCGGTGAACTTCAGATAGCCGATATTGAGGCCGAGGCGGGCGCCAAGGCCGGACACGATCGGGACGATGAAGACGTCGTCGCGTGACAGCACCGTCATGCCGACGCCGCCGACCAGGAAGGCCGAGCCGTTGACGCCGCCGAAGCGCGAGTAGATCGCGTTGATCGACGGCAGATTGTACACCAGCATCATGACGCGCGAACCGTCGCCGCCAATGTCCCAGCCGAGCGAAGGGCCCTGGAAGAACACCTGATGCTGGCCGGCATTCTTGGTGTAGAGCGTGCCGTTGCCATAGCGCAGGCCGGCGAACAGCGCGCCCGAGCCCTGCTCGCCGAGGATGTAGCCGTTCGGTTGGCCATATTTCGAGACGGCGTGCTCGACGACCGTGGCGAGGCTGCCGGAAACCTCGCCGAAGAACTTGTGGCCGGTGTTGACCAGCTCGTCCGAGGAATATTGCTGCTGGCTCTGCGCATAGGCTGGGCGAAGAACGAGGAGGGGCGCCGCCAGGGCGACCAGCGCGAGCAAGAGGGAAAGACGCAGGCTGCGGGTCATGTCGGTCGGCTCCTTGTCGTGGCGGCTGTCATGGCACGGACCCGATCCCCGATGGGCGGAAACCGGCAGTAGGCGCGCGAATCACTGCAAGGAGTGTAAATCAAAAAGGGGCGGCATCTGGGCACGCGGTGCGCCGCGCCGCCGCCGTGGCGCGCCCGGCTGGCGGTTGGCAGCATGGCTGGGCCGGTGTATCCCCGAAGCGCCTTTTTCACTGCGTTGATTCGTGCCAATCAGGGGGGACCCGTCATGACCCATGAGATCGAACTCGAAGCCCTCGATCTCGCGGCGCTGCTTTGCAGCCGCGTCTGTCACGACATCATCTCGCCGGTCGGCGCCATCAACAACGGCCTCGAGGTGCTCGACGAAGAGACGAGCGAGGAAATGAAGGCGTTCGCCTTCGACCTGATCCGCAAGAGCGCCCGTCAGGCTTCCGCCAAGCTGCAGTTCGCCCGGCTGGCCTTTGGCGCCGCCGGTTCGGCCGGCGCCGAGATCGACATTGGTGACGCCGAGAAGGTGGCGCGCGGCTACATGGACGGCGAAAAGGCCGAGTTCTCCTGGACGGCGCCGCGCGCGCTGATGCCGAAGAACCAGGTCAAGCTGATCCTGAACCTCGTGCTGATGGCGACGGCCGCCGTACCGCGTGGCGGCTCGATCAAGGTGACGGTCGAGGGTGAGCCGACGAAGCCGGACGTCACCTTCCATTGCTCCGGCCCCAGCGCCCGCATCCCGCCCGCGTTCGAGAAGCTCATTCCCGGCACCATCGTCGACGTCAATATCGACGCCCATGCCGTGCAGCCCTATTACGCCGGCCTGCTGGCGCGCAGCTGCGGCATGACGGTCGCGGCCGTGCTCGACGGCACGGACGTGATCATCACCGCGCGGTCGAGCGTCGCGGCGCCGGCCGTCGAAGCGGCGCCGGTCGACGCGCCGGTGGTTGAGACGCCCGCTGCCGAGACGATGCTGGCGGACGCCCCCGAGGCTGTCGCCGAGGCGGTGGTGGCGGAGACCACCGGCCAGGCCTGATTTTTCCGGACGCCGGGCGCGTCCGACCGAAGCATGCGCAACCGCGCCGATCCAGTGATCGGCGCGGTTTTTTGTTTTTGGCCAGGGCGACGCGCAGGCGAGGGGGGGCGGCAAGGCCGACCGCCGGTGGCCGTTGCAGCAGGCAATCAAAGCGCCGTGCCGTCGGCCAAATGCCGGGCAAACGGCCAGCGCCGGGCAAACGGCCAAGAAAAAACCCCGCCGGAGCGGGGTTTTTCGAGTTTCAGCCGGGGGAGGTCCGGCTATGCGCTCGCGCGCATCTGAGTTTCATCCGGCTCGCGCAGCACGTAGCCGCGGCCCCAGACGGTCTCGATGTAGTTGTGGCCGTCGGACGCGTTGGCCAGCTTCTTGCGCAGCTTGCAGATGAAGACGTCGATGATCTTCAGTTCGGGCTCGTCCATGCCGCCATAGAGGTGGTTGAGGAACATCTCCTTGGTCAGCGTCGTGCCCTTGCGGAGCGAGAGCAGCTCCAGCATCTGGTATTCCTTGCCGGTCAGGTGGACGCGGCTGCCATCGACCTCGACGGTCTTGGTGTCGAGATTGACGATCAGGTCGCCGGTGCTGATGACCGACTGGGCATGGCCCTTCGAGCGGCGCACGATCGCATGGATGCGGGCGACCAGCTCGTCCTTGTGGAAGGGCTTGGTCAGATAGTCGTCGGCGCCGAAGCCGAGGCCGCTGCACCTTGTCCTCGATGCCGGCGAGGCCCGAGAGGATCAGGATCGGCGTCTTGACCTTGGCGACGCGCAGCGACCGCAGAACCTCGTAGCCGGACATGTCGGGCAGGTTCAGGTCGAGCAGGATGATGTCGTAGTCGTAGAGCTTGCCGAGATCGACACCCTCTTCGCCGAGATCCGTCGTGTAGACGTTAAAATTCTCGGACTTGAGCATCAACTCGATGCTCTGCGCCGTGGCGCTGTCGTCCTCGATCAGCAGAACTCGCATACCAATCCCCTCAATTGCCTATCCTGGGCTTGGCGCTCCGGCCTCGAAAACCGGTGCTTGGAAAACGGCTCACCCCGATTCGAAGGCTAACGCTTAATGGTTAACAAATTCTGATTCGTGCTCACAAGGGGTTCAGGCGAATTATTCGGAAATCGCCCAAGCTCTTTGAGATTCCGAGCGAATTGGTGTGGATTGCACCTCTTCGCCCGATTGCACGCAATCCGGTAACCAATTGGTCGGACTCACGGAATTAGGATGAAGGCACCGCAGGATGGGTTTACCCGCCCTTAAGCCCTCCTGCGCCATGATTAACGCGAGACGTAAACGAAAGGTTAGCGCGAGGTCCTCGGCTTAAGGTTTTGACAAGTTTGACGGCCGTTAACCACAGCGGCGGCGAAACCGTCCCCGAGGCCGTTGGCACCGCAGTGCGTCTACGTCTCAGTGTTCAGGGAGTAACGAGTATGAAGTCGCGTGATAGCATCATTCGGCTAAAGCGTTTCCAGGCCGAGGAAAAGCGTCGGCAGGTCAACCAGATCCAGACCATGGTCGCCGAGTTCGAGCGCATGGCGCGGGACCTCGAGGACCAGATCAATGTCGAGCAGGAACGCGCCGGCATTCGGGATACCTCGCATTTCGCCTATCCGACCTTCGCCAAGGCGGCGATGGCCCGGCGCGACAATCTGCGTGCGTCGGCACAGGATCTGGAGGCGCAGCTCGCGGCGGCGCAGGCCGAACTCGACCTGGCGCTCGACGATCTGCGCAAGGCCGAGCAGATGGCGGCGCGCGACCAGGAGCGCGGCGCCGCGGTCGAACTCGCGGCGGCGCGGCGTCCCGCTCGTTCCGCGGCGGCCGAGCGGCGGTCCTGGTAGGAGCTACCAGCGCGCACCGCTGGTAGCGTGTTGTTAACCCACCATTGCCGATGCCGGCCTCAGCCGGCCGCGCTCGGATCGATCAACGCGACATGCGGGCCTGCCGATCGCGGCAGGTGGCCGTCGAGGCGCGGATCGGTCGACACCTCGATCGCGAACTTGAACGGCGTGAAGCCGGATCGCCTGTAGAAGCGCAGGGCGGCCGGATGGTCGAACGAGCAGGTATGGAGCCAGACGCGCTCCGTGCCGCCGTCCCAGGCGACGGCAAGCGCCGCGTTCATCAATTGCCGCGCCGCGCCCGTGCCGGTCGCTTCCGGCACCACGCCGAACATGGCGATCTCGACATTCGCCGGCCCGCCTTCGCCGCGATGCAGCTCGGCCAGTCCGATCGGCTTGCCGTCCTGCTCGAGGAAATGGATCTCCGTCGCGGGCTTCGCCAGCAGGGCGCGCAGGTCGTCATCCGGCATGACGGCGCGCGAAAACCACAGCCAGTCGGTGCCGATGCGGCGGTAGAGGTCGCGATAGGTGTCGAGATCCGGCTTTTCGACATGGCGGACCGTTCGGTCGCTGCCGGCCGCATCCGTCGCTAGGGCAGGGCGGTCCGTCATTTCCAGATAGGTGACGACATTGGCGATCCGGCCAGGCGGCAGGTCGGTATAGCCGTCGAGGTCGAGCGCGATCGTTTCGGTCATTCCGTGATTTCCCGGTCGAGCAGGTAGCGGGCGGCTGCGATCATCGTCGGCCGGATGTTGGCGCGCGCGGCGAAGACCAGCAGCAGCGCCTCGTTCTCCATGAAATATTCGAGCACGCCGGCGAGGAAGCCCGGATCGCCCGCCGCATCGCGCAGCGTCTCGGGTCCGAGACCGACCAGCGCCAGGAAGCGGCCCAGTTCCTCCGGTTCGGACGCCAGAAAGGCCAATCCCTCGATTGCCAGCCTTTCCGCGCCCTCGATATCGAGCGGCGGCTCCTTTTGCCGGACCATGCATTTGCCTTTCCGAAACGAATCTTCGCTAAATTCCAGACCGATACCATCTAGTAGACGCCGTCGACGGGATCGAGGGCTGCAAGAAGGGACGAATGGCAAAGACGGTTCTCGATCGTGGAAGACAACGAGCTCAACATGAAGCTCTTCAACGATCTGCTCGAAGCGCATGGCTATGCGACATCATCCAGACGCCGCAACGGCATGGAAGCGCTCGATCTGGCGCGGACGCACCGCCCCGACGCTGATCCTGATGGATATCCAGCTGCCGGAGGTCTCCGGGCCTCGAGGTCACCAAGTGGATCAAGGAGGACGACGACCTGAAGCGCATCCCGATCATCGCGGTCACCGCCTTCGCCATGAAGGGCGACGAGGAGCGGATCCGGCAGGGCGGCTGCGAGGCCTATCTCTCCAAGCCGATCTCGGTCGCCAAGTTCATCGAGACGGTGAAGACCTATCTCGGCGACGCCTGAGCTCTCGGCTCCGCCGCCCATGGCCGCTCGGGCCGACGCGCCCCATATATAAGCGAAAGCGACAGCAGGCGGCGCCACGTTCCGAAAACCCTGCGGAGTGACCGGGTTCGCCGCATCTCCCGGGTCCGCGGGGCCGGCCCGGCCGGAGCGGCGAGAGTGGCCTCCTCCAAGACCCGTCCCCGGCCGGGTCCCGATGGTTCCCGACCGACCCGACATTCAGGCAACAAAAAAGGCGCCGAAACGGCGCCTTTTTCGAAACTGCCGAAACCGATCTTACTTGATCTTGGCTTCGCGGAACTCGACGTGCTTGCGCGCGACCGGGTCGTACTTCTTGGCCGAGAACTTCTCGGTCATGGTACGCGAGTTCTTCTTCGTGACGTAGAAGAAACCGGTGTCAGCGGAGCTCACGAGCTTGATCTTGATCGTGGTGGCCTTGGCCATGGTCAAACCTCAAAATTGTTGCGCGCAGCGTAGCAAGAACTGGCCCGGCGCCTTTGTGCGCGCACCCTACGGATTCAGGAATGAAAGTCAAGAAACCTTCTTGGGAAGACGGGCCAGTCCCATGCGAATGATGAGCATGGCGAGATAGGCGGCGAAGAACAGGCCGATTCCGATGGCGAAGCCATGCGGATTCCAGACATCCATCGCGACGCCGAGCGTCGCCGGGCCGACAAGCCCGCCGAGCGAATAGCAGAACACGAAGGCGGCGTTGGCGGCGGCGAGGTCGGAGCCGGTGAAGCGCGAGCCGAGATGGGCGAGGCCGACCGTGTAGAGCGAGCCGATGACGCCGCCCCAGATGGCGAGCGCGACCATCAGCAGCCAGAAATGCGCCGCCACCAGCGGCAGGATCGCCGCGCCGAGCAGGCCGAAGGCGGCGATGATCATCAACAGCTTCCGACGGTCCATCCGGTCTGACAGCATGCCCATCGGCATCTGCAGCAGGATGTTGCCGATGGTAACGCCGATGCCGAGCAGAATCACCAGGTCCCGCGTATGGCCGACGCGCTGGCCGTAGATCGGCAACAGCGCGAAGGCGCCGGTCTCGATCGTGCCGAAGAGCAGCGCGGCGCCCGTCGCGGCCGGGGCCAGGAACAGGAAGCGGCCGAAGGAATGCTTCTCGCGGCGGTCGAGTTTCGGCGCTACCCGCATGCCGCACAGCACCGGAATGATGCCGAGCGCCAGAACGATCGAGCCGATGATAAAGGGAAGCATGCCCTGCGTGCCGGTCAGCGACAGAATCACAGGCCCGAGCGCGAAGCCGCCGGAAAGCACCGAGGCATAGATGCCCATGATGATGCCGCGCCGAGCAGGGGGCGCGGCCGAGCTGATCCAGAATTCCGACAACACGAAGGTGGTGGTGACGGCAGCGCCGCCGACGAGGCGCAGCAGGAACCACACCCAGAACGGCGACACATAGAAGAGCGGCAGGGCCGCCGCGAGCACGAGGATCGCGAACGCCAGCAATTGCGCGGTGCCGACTCGCGCCGCCAGCTTCGAGACGAAGGGCGTGATGGCGATCGCAGCCAGGCCCCAGGTGGCGGTGTTGATGCCGATCCAGGTCGAGGAGATGCCCCGGTCTTCCAGCGTCAGCGCCAGGAGCGGCAGCGTGATCGAGAAGCCGAGGCCGACAGCCGCGACCGATCCGATCGCCGCGACGAGGCCAATCGTGCCGCCGCCATCGGTCCGCCGCTCGGATGCCATGGTCATGTATTCGCCTCGGATACGGAATTGCAGCGCTGCGTCGCTGAAGGACGGCGCCGTTCTAGACGCTGCGCTGGCTGGGGTCGAGAGGGGGAAGCCGGTTCGGGCCGGGTTGGGTCGGGAGCCGGAGCAGGGTTCATGGGCTCAAACTTGATCTTCACCTCTCCCTGAGGGAGAGGTCGGCTCGAAGAGCCGGGTGAGGGTTTAGGGAACCATCCGGTGAGGCCGTAAACCCTCACCCGCCGCCCCTTGGGCGTCGACCTCTCCCTCAGGGAGGGGTGAGGAGCGGCGGAGTTCCAATGGCGGACTGAGCCTGCACTGCGAATTGCATGAGGGTGAGGCCGGACTTTGTCCGAAAACCGGCTTTTGCGGATTTGGACCCGGCCCTAGCCGGAATCCGTCCGCCAGGCCTCGGGCGCATGGTCGTCGGCGTCGCCGTCCGGATCGAAACCGTGCATGTAGAGCGCCCATTGCAGGCCGACGATGGCGCCCTTGATCGGCCGTAGCAGGCCGAGCGTCAGGATCGCCGTCAGCGGCAGCCAGATCGCCAGATGCGTCGTATTGGAGAGATGCCAGGCCATCTCGACGATCAGCATCAGCGGCACGACGATGTGGGCGACGATGGTGATGGTGAAATAGGGCGGGGCGTCGTCGGCGCGTTGGTGCGACAGGTCCTCGCCGCAGGTGTTGCAGGCATCGGCGACCGTCAGGTAGCCGTTGAACATGCGACCCTTGCCACAGGCGGGGCAGCGGCAGAAGAAGCCGCGCGACATCGCCTGCCACAACGAACGCTGGGGCCGCGCGGTCGCTTCAGAACTGCTGATCCACTGGTCCATCGCGTTCTCCTTGACGCGGCTAATATCGCGCCTCGGTCCCGTGATACAAGCCGACGCGGCAATCCACCGCGTCAGTCCCGCCCGCCTCGGGCCGGCGCGTATTGCGGATGACGGCCACGATCGGGTGGCGTCGGGCCGGCGGGCGTGCAAAACACCCGTCGAACCCGGCCGCCGGTCTTGTCGCCGGGGGCGGAAGTCAATATAGGGGTCGCTTCAATGAATGAGCTCAAAGCCAGTCCCGCCGCAGTGTTCGCGCATCGCCACCTGCTAGGCATTGAAGGTCTCCTGCCCGCGGAGATCATCGCCCTTCTCGATCTCGCCGAAGAGGCTGTCGAAGTCAGCCGCCAGGTCGAGAAGAAGAAGGCCGTTCTGCGCGGCCGCACCCAGATCAACCTGTTCTTCGAAGCCTCGACCCGGACGCAGTCTTCGTTCGAGCTCGCCGGCAAGCGCCTTGGCGCCGACGTCATGAACATGTCGGTCGGCTCGTCCTCGGTGAAGAAGGGCGAGACGCTCATCGATACGGCGATGACGCTGAATGCGATGAACCCCGACATCCTGGTCGTTCGCCATCACGCCGCCGGCGCGGTGCATCTGTTGGCGCAGAAGGTCGGCTGTTCGGTGATCAACGCCGGCGACGGCGCGCATGAGCATCCGACCCAGGCGCTGCTCGACGCGCTGACGATCCGCCGTCACAAGGGGCCGATCCACGATCTGACGATCGCGATCTGCGGCGACATCCTGCATTCGCGCGTCGCCCGTTCCAACATCATGCTCCTGAATGCGCTCGGCGCGCGGGTCCGCTGCATCGGGCCGTCGACGCTGTTGCCGAAGGGGCTCGACCGTCTCGGCGTCGAGATCTTCACCGACATGCGCAAGGGCCTCGCCGACGCCGACATCGTCATGATGCTGCGCCTGCAGCGCGAGCGGATGGACGGTTCCTTCGTGCCGTCGGTGCGCGAATATTTCCACTTCTTCGGCCTCGATGCCGAGAAGCTGGCTTTTGCCAAGCCTGGCGCGCTGGTCATGCACCCGGGCCCGATGAACCGGGGCGTCGAGATCGACTCGGCCATCGCCGACGGGCCGCAGAGCCTGATCCGCGATCAGGTCGAGATGGGCGTCGCGGTGCGTATGGCGGTGCTCGAAGCACTCGCCCAGAACCTTCCGAACGGATGAGGGCGAGAAGATGCCGGATCGCCTGAACAATGAAGAGCGCCCGCTGGTCCTGACCAATGCGCGCGTCATCGACCCGTCCCGCAAGCTGGACGCCCGCGGCACGGTGATTGTCGCCGATGGCGTGATCGTCGCGGCGGGACCGGAAGCGGATGCCGTCTCCTTCCCGGAAGGCGCCGAGATCGTCGATTGCCGCGGCGCTGCCGTGATGCCCGGCCTGATCGACATGCGCGTCTTCATCGGCGAGCCCGGCGGCGAACATCGCGAGACCTTCGCCTCGGCCGGCCAGGCGGCCGCTGCAGGCGGCGTCACCACCGTCATCATGATGCCCGACACCGATCCGGTGATCGACGATGTGGCGCTGGTCGATTACATCGCCCGCCGCACGCGCGACACCGCGCTGGTCAACGTCATGCCGATGGCCGCTATCACCAAGGGCCTTAGGGGCCGCGAGATGACCGAGTTCGGCCTCCTCAAGGATGTCGGCGCGGTCGGCTTCACCGATGGCCGGCATTCGATCACCAATGCGCTGGTGCTGCGCCGGGCGCTGACCTATGCGCGCGATTTCGGCGCGCTGATCATGCACCACCCGGCCGATCCGGACCTGACCGGCTCGGGCGTGATGAACGAGGGCGAGACGGCGACCCGGCTCGGCCTTTCCGGCATTCCGAAGGAAGCCGAGATCATCATGCTGGAGCGTGATATCCGCCTCGCGGCGCTGACGCGCGGCCGCTATCACGCGGCGCAGATCTCGTGCGCGGAATCGCTCGAGATCATCCGTCGCGCCAAGAGGGCGGGCCTTGCCGTCTCCTGCGGCGTCTCGGCGACGCATCTGGCGCTGAACGAGCTCGATATCGGGCCGTACCGCACCTTCTTCCGGCTGTCGCCGCCGCTTCGCTCGGAAGACGATCGCCAGGCGATGATCGAGGGCGTCGCCGACGGCTCGATCGACGTCATCGTTTCCAGCCACGATCCGCAGGATGTCGATACCAAGCGCCATCCCTTCGCGGAAGCCGCCGATGGCGCGGTCGGCCTCGAAACGCTGCTCGCCGCCTCCCTCCGCCTTGTCAACAATGGCGATGTCGACCTGCTGACGGTCGCGCGCGCTTTGTCGACGAGACCCGCGGAACTGCTCGGCCTGCCGGGCGGAAAGCTGACGGCGGGCGCACCGGCCGACATCATCCTGGTCGACCCGGCCATGCCCTGGATCTGCGACGGCGAGAAGCTGCGCTCGCGCTCGAAGAACACGCCGTTCGAAGGCGCGCGCTTCGAGGGCCGGGTGCTCCGGACAATCGTTGCGGGCCGGACCGTCTACGCATACGCTGCCGATTGACGGGGTCTTTTTTGACGATGTGCGGCCCAAGCGACTGGCATCGTGCGTAGTCTGAGTTTTGGGGGAATCCTGCCATGCTGCCACAGCCGGTCGGCTGGGATCTGAGTGCGTCGCTCGTCGTGGCGGCGCTGGTGCTCGGCTATCTCCTTGGCTCGATCCCGTTTGGGCTGATCCTGACGCGTTTGGCGGGTCTGGGCGACATCCGCTCGATCGGTTCCGGCAATATCGGCGCCACCAACGTCCTGCGCACCGGCAACAAGAAGCTGGCCGCGGCGACGCTGGTCGGCGACGCGCTGAAGGGCACCGCCGCCGTCCTGATCGCCGGGCATTTCTGGGGACCGGAGGCGGCTATCCTCGCCGGCCTCGGCGCGTTTCTCGGCCACATCTTTTCCGTCTGGCTGCGCTTCAAGGGCGGCAAGGGCGTCGCCACCTATCTCGGCGTGCTGATCGGCCTTGCCTGGCCGATCGCGCTGCTGTTCGCCGCCGTTTGGATCGCGGTCGCCTATGTCACGCGCTATTCGTCGCTGGCGGCGCTGATCGCCAGCCTCGTCGTGCCGGTCGTGCTTCTGGTCGCCGGCGACCTGCAGAAGGGGTGTCTGTTCGCGGTGCTGGCGCTGATCCTCTTCATCAAGCACCGGGCGAATATCGGGCGGTTGATGGCCGGCACCGAGAGCCGTATCGGCCAGAAGGGTTGAGACGATGGTGCGCGGGGCCAGCGATCCTCCCCGCGACGCCAGCCGGACGGACGACGAGTGTCTGACCGACGAACAAAGGCTGGCCTGGCTGCAACTGATCCGCAGCGAGAATGTCGGTCCCGTCACGTTTCGCGAACTGATCCGCCATTTCGGCTCCGCCGAAGCCGCCATTGAAGGGCTGCCCGAGCTCGCGGCGCGCAGCGGCCGGCGGGTCCGCGTCGCCGGCCGGGCCGAGGCCGAACGCGAGATCGAACAGCTCGCCCGCCTCGGCGGCCAGTTCGTCGCCATCCGCGAGCGTTCCTATCCGGCCTGGCTGAAGGCGATCGACGCGGCGCCGCCGTTGATTTCTCTTCGCGGCACCGTCGATGTGCTGGCTCGGCCGATGATCGCCATCGTCGGGGCGCGCAGCGCCTCGGTCGTCGGCTGCCGGCTGGCACAGCGGCTGGCGCGCGATCTCGGCGATGCCGGCTTCGTCATCGTCTCGGGGCTGGCGCGCGGCATCGACGCGGCGGCGCATCAGGCGGCGCTTGCCGGTGGCACGGTCGCCGTCTTCGCCGGCGGCCTCGACCGGCTCTATCCGCCGGAAAACGCCGCGCTCGCCGCCCGCATCCTCGAGGCGGGCGGCGCGCATGTGTCCGAGATGCCGCTCGGCTGGGAGCCGCGCTCGCGCGACTTTCCCCGTCGCAACCGATTGGTGTCTGGCATGGCGTCCGGCACGCTGCTGGTCGAGGCGGCGCAGCGCTCCGGCTCGCTGATCACGGCCAGGCTGGCGGGCGAGCAGGGCAGGGCGGTGTTCGCCGTGCCGGGTTCGCCGCTCGATCCGCGCGCCGCCGGCACCAATCAACTGATCAAGCAGGGCGCGCATCTCGTCACTGAAGCCGGCGACGTGCTCGAGATCGTCGCGCCGATGCTCGGCCGCGCCTTCGCGCCGCCACCCGATTGGCTGGCCGCCCGTGACGACGGCATGGCGGAGCGGGCGTTCGACGGTGCGGCGTTCTTCACCGGGATGTTCGACGCGGACGGGGCGAGCGGATCGGGCGAGGGCGACTCGGAGCCATCCGCGTCGGCGCCCTCCGAGCCGACGCAAAGCGAGCGCGAGCGGCTGATCGAGGCGCTCGGGCCGGTTCCAACGGAAATCGACGCCCTGATTCGCTTTACAAACTTGCCGGCGGCGCTTGTGCAGGGGCTGCTCCTGGAGCTCGACCTTGCCGGCCGCATCGAGCATCACGCCGGCCAGCGGGTCTCCCTGCTCGAATAGGGACCGGTCGGAACCGCCATCCAGGATGAGGCGGTTCGGAAGGCCCGCATGCGGCTTGTCGCTATCCGGGATAGCGCCTGTGCCGGCTCTGCTCGCGGGCTTCCTCCTCGGCGATGGCGAGGAGATAGGTGAGGAATTCCAGCCCCGCGCCGGCAGCCATGCCACGCAATTCCTTCGTCATGTCGGCAATGTAGACCGCCTGCTCGTTCTGCAGGGGCACGCCGGCGATCTTGGCCGCCCCACCATTGTCGCTGGTATCTTCCGGTTGCCACCCCATATCCATACCTCGGTTGTTGGGAGACCAGGCTAACTCTCACATAGTTGCAGTTGCAATCAAGCGCAACCTTTAAGTGCAAGCGCGTTTGGTCTGGCCACCTTCATTGACAGTCAGGGTGCTTTCCGGGATTGTCCAGCCCGAATGCGCCCACCTCCGTGGGCCGGCGGGTTTTCCGCCTTGTTCCAAATCCCGTCGGACCGGGTTTCGTGGCTCGTCCGGCCTTTTTCGTAAATGGCATTGATGAATCTCGTCATCGTGGAATCGCCTGCCAAGGCGAAAACGATCAACAAGTACCTCGGCTCCGACTATCACGTCGTGGCGTCCTACGGTCATGTCCGCGACCTGCCGTCGAAGGACGGCTCGGTGCTGCCGGACGAGGATTTCGCGATGAGCTGGGAGGCGGACCCGAAGTCCGCCAAGCGTCTCGTCGACATGGCCGCCGCCGCCAAGGCCGCCGATCGCATCATCCTGGCAACCGACCCGGATCGCGAAGGCGAGGCCATTTCCTGGCACGTTCTCGAGGTCCTGAAGCAGAAGCGGGCGCTCAAGGACAAGCCGGTCGAGCGCGTCGTCTTCAACGCGATCACCAAGCAGGCCGTGCTCGAGGCGATGCGCAATCCGCGTCCGATCGACGAAGCGCTGGTCGATGCCTATCTGGCGCGCCGGGCGCTCGACTATCTGGTCGGCTTCACGCTGTCGCCGGTGCTGTGGCGCAAGCTGCCGGGCGCCCGCTCGGCCGGTCGCGTCCAGTCGGTGGCGCTCCGCCTCGTCTGCGACCGCGAGAACGAGATCGAGGTCTTCCGCCCCCGCGAATACTGGTCGCTGCTGGCGACGCTGGCGACGCCGCGCGGCGACGAATTCGAAGCGCGCCTGGTCGGCGCCGACGGCAAGAAGATCAGCCGCCTCGACGTCGGCACGGCCGAGGAGGCGGAAGCCTTCCGAAGCGCGCTCGACGCCGGCCGCTATACCGTCGCCGAGATCGAGTCGAAGCCGGCCAAGCGCCATCCCTTCGCGCCGTTCACCACCTCGACCCTGCAGCAGGAAGCGAGCCGCAAGCTCGGCTTCGCACCGAACCGCACCATGCAGCTGGCGCAGCGCCTGTATGAAGGCGTCGACATTGGCGGCGAGACGGTCGGTCTGATCACCTATATGCGTACTGACGGCGTCGACATGGCGCCGGAGGCGGTCGAGGCCGTTCGCGGCGTGATCGGCCAGGATTTCTCGGCCAAGCATCTGCCGGCCGCCCCGCGTCGCTACCAGACCAAGGCGAAGAACGCCCAGGAAGCGCACGAGGCAATCCGCCCGACCGATCCGACGCGCCGCCCGCGCGAGGTCGCCCGCTATGTCGACCAGGATCAGGCCCGCCTCTACGAGCTGATTTGGAAGCGCACCGTCGCCAGCCAGATGGAATCGGCCGAGATGCAGCGCACCGCGGTCGACATTCTCGTTGATGCCGGCGGCCGCAAGATCGACCTGCGCGCCTCGGGCCAGGTCATGACCTTCGACGGTTTCCTTGCTCTCTACAATGAGGACAAGGACGAGGAGGGCGACGAGGACGAGGGCCGCCTGCCGCGCATGGAGAAGGGCGAGAGCCTGACCAAGAAGGCGATCGCCGCCACCCAGCATTTCACCGAGCCGCCGCCGCGCTATAGCGAGGCGACGCTGGTGAAGCGCATGGAAGAGCTCGGCATCGGCCGTCCCTCGACCTATGCCGCGACCCTGACCGTGCTGCGCGACCGCGAATATGTCCGCCTCGACAAGAAGCGCCTCGTTCCCGAGGACAAGGGACGCCTCGTCACGGCGTTCCTGCAGAGCTTCTTCGCCCGCTATGTCGAATATGATTTCACCGCCGATCTGGAAGAGAAGCTCGACCAGATCTCGGCCGGCGAGATTGCCTGGAAGGACGTGCTGCGCGAATTCTGGCAGCGCTTCGCCGCCGATGTCGGCGAGACCAAGGAACTGCGCGTCACGCAGGTTCTCGATGCGCTGAACGACCTGCTCGGTCCGCACATCTTCCCGGCCCGCGCCGATGGCGGCGATCCGCGTGCCTGCCCGTCCTGCGGCGCCGGCCGCCTGTCGCTGAAGCTCGGCAAGTTCGGCGCCTTCATCGGCTGCTCGAACTATCCGGAATGCCGCTTCACCCGCCAGCTCGTCGCCTCGGGCGACGATGCGACGCCTGGCGAGAACGGCGAGAACGGTTCGGCGCTCGGCGCCGATGGTTCGAAGGTGCTCGGCAAGGATCCGGCGACGGGTCTCGACGTGACGCTGCGCACCGGCCGTTTCGGTCCCTATGTCCAGCTCGGCGAGCCGGAAGGCAAGGACAAGCCGAAGCGCTCCTCGCTGCCCAAGGGCTGGGAGGCGGCGACGCTCGATCTCGACAAGGCGCTGGCGCTTTTGTCGCTGCCGCGCGAAGTCGGCATCCATCCCGAGGATGGCAAGCCGATCCAGGCCGGCATCGGCCGCTATGGGCCGTTCCTGCTGCATGACGGCAAATACGCCAATCTCGAAAGCGTCGATGAAGTCTTTACCGTCGGCATCAACCGCGCCGTCACGGTGATTGCCGAGAAGCAGGCGCGGGGCGGGCGGCCGGCTCGCGCCGGCGCCGAGCCCTTGAAGACGCTGGGCGATCACCCGACCTTGGGCGGGCCGATCACCGTGCATGCCGGCAAGTACGGCCCCTATGTGAAGCATGGCGCCGTCAATGCCACGCTGCCGAAGGCGCTGCCGCCGGAAACCGTCTCGCTCGACGAAGCCGTCGCCCTGATCGCCGAAAAGGCGGGCAAGGCCCCGGTCAAGAAGACGCGCGCGGCGGCGAAGCCGAAGGCGGAGGCCAAGACCACCACCAAGAAGGCACCGGCCAAGAAGGCCGCCGCCAAGGCCGCTGACGGCGACGACATGTCGGAAGACGCGCCGGCCAAGAAGGCGCCGGCCAAGAAGACGGCTGTCGCCAAGAAGCCGGCCGCGAAGAAGGCCGCGCCCAAGAAAGCCGAGGTCGAAGCCGACTAGAGCAGGACCCATGTGGATGGGCTCTAACTTTTCACCTCTCCCGGAGGGAGAGGTCGGACCGGCAGGTCCGGGTGAGGGTTTAGGGAACCATCCGGTGAGGCCATAAACCCTCACCCGCCGGCTGCGCCGTCGACCTCTCCCTCAGGGAGAGGTAAGGAAGTGCAGACTTGGCAACTGGATCTTGCCCCAGACGAATGCCGCCGACTACACAATCGAGGCCGGCTGTTGCCAGAACAGGCGCAGCCGGCCATTCTCATTTCTCCCCCTGGGAGAGGACGGGCCTCGTTCCCGACCGCACCCCTTTTCCGAATTGGACACCATCTACTTGGCCAAGAAGCCAGAAACTCCCCCCAAAGCCGCCAAGGTCCGGACGCCCGGCGCGAGATCCGCGACGCGTTCCGCCGCCTTCGCCAAGGCTTCCGGCAAGCCGGTCGCCCCTGTCGCGCCGCCCGCCAACGGCATGCCGTCGCGCGAGGCCATCCTCGCCTTCATCGCCGAGCATCCCGGCAAGGCGACCAAGCGCGAGATCTCGAAGCATTTCGGCATTTCCGGCGGCGCCCGCATCGCGCTGAAGCGCACGCTCAAGGAACTGAGCGAGGACGGTCTCGTCGAGAAGCATCGCAAGAAGCTGACGCGTCCGGGCGATATTCCGCCCGTCACCGTGCTGCTGATCATCGAGCGCGACGAGCATGGTGAGTTCGTCGCCCAGCCCGCCAACTGGGACACGGACCAGGGCAATGCGCCGCGCGTCCTGATCCGCCAGAACCGCGGCAAGCCGCTGGTTCCCGCACCTGGCATCGGCGACCGCGTGCTGTCGCATGTCGACGCCGCCGACCTCGAGGAGACGGGCTTCGCCCATACCGGCCGCATCATCAAGGTGCTGGAGAAGCGGGCCGCCTCGATCCTCGGCGTCGTCCGGATCCTGCCGGGCGGTGGCGCGCATGTGCTGCCGGTCGACCGCAAGCAGAAGGAAGCCGAAGTCGAGGCCGGCGACCTGAACGGCGCCAAGAACGGCGATCTCGTCTCGGTCGAGGCGAAGCGGATGTCGCGCTACGGCCTGCCGCGCGTCAAGGTCGTCGAGATCATCGGCGACATGTCGAGCGAGAAGGCGGTCTCGATGATCGCCATCCACGCGCACGACATCCCCTACATCTTCCCGCCGCAGGTGCTGGAAGACGCCGAGGCGGCGAAGCCCGCCAAGCTTTCCGGCGGTCGCGAGGACTGGCGGCAGGTTCCGCTCGTCACCATCGATCCCGCCGACGCCAAGGACCATGACGACGCCGTCTATGCCGAGCCGGACCCGACCCGGAGAACCCCGGCGGCTTCCTCGTCACCGTCGCGATCGCCGACGTCGCCTGGTATGTCAGGCCGAATTCGGCGCTCGACCGCGAGGCGCTGAAGCGCGGCAACTCGGTCTATTTCCCCGACCGCGTCGTGCCGATGCTGCCGGAGCGCATCTCCAACGACCTCTGCTCGCTGCGCGAGGGCGAGGACCGGCCGGCGCTGGCCGTCCGGATGCGTGTCAACGGACGGCGCAAGAAGAGCCACTCGTTCCACCGCATCATGATGCGGTCGGCGGCGAAGCTCTCCTACCAGCAGGCGCAGGCGGCCATCGACGGCCGCCGGACGACAAGACCGGGCCGCTGCTGGAGCCGATGCTGAAGCCGCTCTGGGCGGCCTATGCCGTGATGAAGCGCGGCCGCGACCAGCGCGAGCCGCTCGATCTCGACCTGCCGGAGCGCAAGCTGGTCTGAAGCCGGACGGCGCCGTCGACCGCGTCATCGTGCCGCGACGCCTCGACGCGCACAAGCTGATCGAGGAGTTCATGATCCAGGCGAATGTCGCGGCGGCCGAGACGCTGGAGCGCAAGCGGCACGCCGCTCGTCTATCGCGTGCCATGACGCGCCGTCGCTCGCCAGAAGCTCGAGGCGCTGCGCGAGTTCCTCGCCACGATCGAGCATCGAAGCTGCCGCAGAGCGGCAACTGCGGCCGAGCACGTTCAACCGCATCCTCGGCGAGGTGAAGGACACGCGAGCACGCAGCGCTCGTCAACGAGGTGGTGCTGCGCTCGCAGAGCCAGGCGATCTACAGCCCGGAGAATATCGGCCATTTCGGCCTCAACCTGCGCCGCTACGCCCATTTCACCTCGCCGATCCGGCGCTATGCCGACCTGATCGTGCACCGCGCGCTGGTCCGCGCGCTGGAGCTGGGCGAGGGCGGCCTGCAGGACGGTACGACAGAGGATCTGGAGGCGATCGCGCAGGAGATCTCGGCGGCCGAGCGCCGCGCCATGGCGGCGGAGCGCGAGACGATCGACCGTCTGATGGCGCATTGGCTGGCCGACCGGATCGGCGCGCACTTCTTCGGTCGTATCGCCGGCGTCACCCGCGCGGGCCTGTTCGTCAAGCTCGACGAGACCGGCGCCGATGGCTTCGTGCCGATCGGCTCGATCGGTTCCGACTACTATCAGTTCGACGAGGCGCGCCAGGCCGTCATCGGCGCGCGCACCGGCGAGATGCTTCCGCCTTGGCGACTCGGTCGAGGTCAAGCTGGTCGAGGTGGCGCCAGTCGCCGGCGCGCTCCGCTTCGAACTGATGTCCGATGGCAAGATGCTTCCCAAGGGTGAACGCAAGGTCGTGGAGCGCGAGTTCCGTGGCCGGGGCGGTCGTCCGGCCGGCGGCGCGTTCCGGGGCCGGCCGGGGGGTAAGCGGCGGTAGAAAAATCTCAAATCCTTGAGGCAAGACACCGGCGCCTTTTGCCCCTATTAACCTTGGCGGGCCATAAGAGGCGCGGGCCGAGGACGGGGCAGGAGACGCATGGTTTCGCCGGATTACGAGACGCACGAAGTCAACAACCAGGTCGCGTTCCGCGTGGGCGCGAGCCTCTATGCGTCCGACCCGGTGCTGGCCGCCCTCGTCGAGGGGCTGCCGCGGCCGGTCGTCGACGGGCTTGCAACCCATGGTCAGCAATGGGGTTCGGCCGAGATGGCCGACCTGGCGCGGCTCGCCAATGCCGTGCCGCCGGTGCTGAAGACGCATGACGCGGCCGGGCGCCGCGCCGATCTGGTCGAGTTTCACCCCGCCTATCACGCGCTGATGCGGCGCAGCGTCGCCGCCGGCCTGCAGGCGTCGATCTGGGACGCCAGCGGCGACGAGGCCAGTGTCCGTGCCGTGGCGCGCGCCGCCCGCATCTACATGACCGCGCAGGTCGAGGCCGGCCATGTCGGCGCCATGTCGGTGACGAGTGCCAGCGCGGCCGCGCTGGCGCATGCGCCGAAGCTCGCCGAAACTTGGCTGCCGATGATCCGTTCGCGCCGCTATGATTCGCGCGTCATTGCCGCCGCCCAGAAGACCGGCGCGCTGTTCGCCTTCGCCACCACCGAGAAGCAGGGCGGTTCCGATCTGCGCGCCAATTCCACCCGCGCCGACGCGTCGGGCGACGGCAGCTACCGCATTGTCGGCCACAAGTGGTTCGTCTCGGCGCCGATGAGCGACGCGCTGATGGTGCTGGCGCAGACGCTGGAGGGGCTTTCCTTCTTCCTGGTGCCGCGCTTCCTGCCGGATGGCAAGCGCAACCCGATCCGCCTGACCCGACTCAAGGACAAGCTCGGCACGCGTTCCAACGCCGTCGCCGAGGTCGAATTCCCCGGCACGACCGGCTTCCTCGTCGGCGAGGCGGGGCGCGGCGTCGCCACCATCAACGAGACGGTGACGCTGACCCGGGTCGACAGCGCGCTGACCTCTGCCGGCATTTCGCGCGCGGCGCTGGCGGAAGCCGTGCATCATGCGAGGCATCGCAAGGCGTTCGGCGCGCCGCTGATCGACCAGCCGCTGATGACCCGCGTGCTCGCCGACATGGCGCTCGACGTCACCGCGTCGGCGGCGCTCGCCTTCCGGCTGGCCGAGGCGGTCGACCGCTCGCATGACGACCCGGTCGAGGCCGCCTTCGCCCGGCTGATGACGCCGGTGGTCAAGTACTGGATCACCAAGGTGACGCCGTCCGTGGTCGCCGAGGCGATCGAATGCACCGGCGGCAACGGCTTCGTCGAGGATAGCCACCTGGCGCGGCTCTATCGCGACGCGCTGGCGCCGGCGCTCGCCGATGGCCCCGGCAACGTGCTCTGCCTCGACGTGCTGCGCATCCTGCGCCGGTCGTCGGATTCGCTGGAGGCGGTGCTGCGGGTGATCGAGGACGGCCTCGGACAGGCGGCCCGCTCGACCCTCAACGTGCTGCGCGCGGCGACCGCCGTGGCGCTGGCCGACGAGGGCTCGGCCCGCATCCTGGTCGAGCAGCTCGCCATGACGGTCGCCGCCGCCGCGATGCGCCGCCGTTTCCCGGCCGTGGTCGCCGATGCCTTCCTGGAATCGCGTCTCGGCAAGCCGTGGCGTTCGACCTACGGCATGCTCGACGCGCGCTTCGATGCGCGCGCCTTTGTCGACTATATCTGCCCGAAGGGCTGATCCGGGTCTTCCTGATCGCGCGCGTCCTCAAGGTCGCGCGCGATTTTCTGCATGCGGTCGAGCGCGCCCTGCAGGATGAAGGCAGCCGCCATCTTGTCGACCAGCTCACCGCGCCGCTTGCGGCTGGTGTCGGCCTCCAGCAGCGTTCGTGTCACCGCCACCGTCGACAGCCGCTCGTCCCAGAACGCGACCGGGATGTCGATTTTGGGCAGCAGATTGCGGACGAAGGCGCGCGTCGCCTGGGCGCGTGGCCCTTCCGAGCCATCCATGTTGAGCGGCAGGCCGATGACGATGCCGGCGACCTGACGCTCGCCGATCAGCTTGATCAGCGCCTCGGCATCTTGGGTGAACTTCACCCGGTTGATCAGCACCATTGGCGAGGCGATGCGCCGGCCTAGATCCGAAATCGCCACCCCGATCGTCTTGGTGCCGAGGTCGAGGCCGATCAGCGCCGCTGTTGGCGCCAGGGCCCGCTGCAGTTCGGCGAGGTCCAGGATCGTGCCGGTCATGCCGCCCTCACAGATAGATGACGGCGACGAAGCCGAGGATGACGACCAGCGTGCCGACGATCATCACCGTCGAGAAATGCCGGTCGATGATGGCGCGCGCCTGCGGCCCGAAGGCGTAGAATAGCGCCGCGACGAGGAAGAATCGCAGACCTCGCGTGACGATACAGGCGATGATGAAGGTCGCGAGATTCAGGTGCGCGACGCCGGAGGCGATCGTCACAAGCTTGAACGGGATCGGCGTCAGCCCCTTGGCGACGATGATCCAGCCACCCCATTCGTCGAAGCGCGTCTGGAAGGTGTGGAAGGCTTCCTGAAGATTGTAGAAATTGATCACCGGCTGGCCGATCGCCTCATAGAGGCCGGCGCCGATCGCATAGCCGGCGAGGCCGCCGAGCACCGAGGCGACGGTGCAGACGAGCGCCGCGAGCCAGGCGCGCCGGCGATTGGCCAGCACGATGGCGGCGAGGATCGGATCGGGCGGAATCGGGAAGAACGAGGCCTCGGCGAAGGACACGACGGCCAGCAGCCAGAGCGCATGCCGCCCGGCCGAGAGCACCATGATCCTGTCGAAGAGCCGCTTCATCAGTCCGTTGCGGCCGGCCTTCGGCGCGGTTGCTTCCATGTCCGTCACAGTCCCTCCGGTCGTTCGTCCCGCCCTTATCACGGATCGCGTTCCGCGCGGCAAGCAAGGAGCCGATGTCGCGCCGCGAGAATGCGCCCCGCAGGGCTGGCCAATTCTGGCCGGCCGCCCATATTGGAGCGGGAATTCGACAGAAGGATGGATCGCACCCATGAAACTCACCTGGCTCGGCCACTCTGCCTTTCGCCTCGAAATCGAAGGCGCCACGATCCTCATCGATCCCTTCTTCACGGGAAATCCGAGCTTTCCGGGCCATGCCGAGGCCTGGCAGCGCGGTGTCACCCACATTCTGCTGACGCATGGCCATGGCGACCATCTCGGCGACACCGTCGCGATTGCCAAGGCGACCGGCGCCAAGGTCGTCGCCGATGCGGATCTCGCCGGCTACCTCGCCCATAAGGGCGTCGCCAAGGTCGATCCGATGAACACGGGCGGCACGACCGACCAGGGCGCCTTCCGCGTCTCGATGACGGTGGCGCATCATTCCTCCGCCACGCTGGACGAGCACGGCGTCTCGCATTCGCTCGGCCATCCGCACGGCCTGGTGGTCGCCGCCGCGGGCGAAAAGACGCTCTATCACGCCGGCGACACCGACATCTTCTCCGACATGGCGCTGATCGACGAGATCTACCAGCCGAGGATCGGCATCCTGCCGATCGGCGACCGCTTCACCATGGGCGGCAAGGTGGCGGCGCTGGCGGCCCGTCGTTTTTTCCATTTCGACACCGTGATCCCGTGCCACTACGGCACCTTCCCGATGATCGACCCGACGGCGGAAAAATTCGTCGAGGGCATGAAGGGCGCCGAGGCGAAGGTCGTGGTCCCGAAGGTCGGCGAAACGCTGACGCTCTGAGGGGGGCGGGAATAGCGCTGTCGCCCTTGTGTGCGATACTCGGCCATCATCCTGAGGCGCCCGGCGGAGCCGGGCCTCGAAGGAGGCTCCAGGTAACGCCACGGATGTGGATCCCGCGGCGGATTTTCGGATCTGAGTGCTCGGCTGGATCCTCCTTCGAGGCTTCGCTGCGCGAAGCACCTCAGGATGATGGCGGTGTTGCCCGATGGTTTCCTCCGGAGACGGCGAGCGCTCGACGGAATGACCAAAAAAGAAAAGGCCGGCGAAGCGCCGGCCTTTTCGGTTCTTGTTGCGTGGCCTTGACGGGGCCGCGCGATCTACTGGCGATATTGCTGAATCCGCGTCGTCCGCAGCCCGGCGAGGCCGTGCTGGTCGATCGATTGCTGCCAGGAGATGAACTCCTCGACGGTCAGCGTATAACGCTGACACGCTTCCTCTAGGCTGAGCAGGCCCCCCCGCACCGCCGCGACGACTTCCGCCTTGCGGCGGATAACCCAACGCTTCGTGTCACGCGGCGGCAGATCGGCAATCGTAAGCGGACTGCCGTCCGGTCCGATGACATATTTGACGCGCGGACGCATTTGATCGGTCATTCTACTCTCACACACTCAACCTGACCTTGTCGAAAGCGAGACTACGACGTCGGCTTTAAAAATTGACTAAGCGCCCGGCAACAATTCGGTAAGGTTTGCAAGGGCCTGCGGGCCATGGATTCCGCCATTGCGCGTGACCGCCGCGGCCGGCGGTCGCAACCGTTTCGGCCCGTCGGCGCGATCCCATTCAGGGGTGCGGCGACGCTCTTGTCTTGAACTCGTGCCTTGAAGATGACGTGTTCGCCGCTATAGTCCCGCCCTTAACGCGGCTCTGCCGCCCCATGCGTTTCTGCTGCCGCGGGAGATGAAGCCCGCGGCATCCCGGCAAGGCATTCCCATCATGCTCAACAGCCTCGATCTTCCCGGCCGCCCCGAGGATACGCGCATCGTCGTCGCGATGTCGGGCGGCGTCGATTCCTCGGTGGTGGCGGGACTGCTGAAGCGCGAGGGCTATGACGTCGTCGGCATCACGCTGCAGCTCTACGATCACGGCGCGGCGACGCACAGGAAGGGCGCCTGCTGCGCCGGCCAGGACATCCACGACGCCCGCCGCGTCGCCGAGACGCTCGGCATCCCGCATTATGTGCTCGACTACGAGGAGCGCTTCCGCGAATCGGTGATCGACAGCTTCGCCGCAAGCTACCTCGCCGGCGAGACGCCGATCCCCTGCGTCGCCTGCAACCAGACGGTCAAGTTCTCCGACCTGCTTGACCACGGCGCGCGAACTGGGCGCGGCGGCGCTCGCCACCGGCCACTATGTCCAGAGCCGGCTGTCTGGAAAACGGCCATCGCGGCATGTTCCGCCCCGCCGACGCTCGACCGCGACCAGAGCTATTTCCTGTTCGCGACCACGCCGGAGCAGCTCGATTTCATGCGCTTCCCGCTCGGCCATCTGACCAAGCCGGAAACCCGCGCCATTGCCGCGCGAGCTCGGCCTCGAGATCGCCGACAAGCATGACAGTCAGGACATCTGCTTCGTGCCGAACGGCCGCTATGCCGACGTCATCGAGCGGCTGAAGCCGGGCGCGGCCGAGCCCGGCGAGGTCGTGCACATCGACGGCCGCGTGCTCGGTCGGCATGAAGGCATCATTCACTACACGGTCGGCCAGCGCCGTGGCCTCGGCGTCGCGTCCGCCGAGCCGCTTTATGTCATCGCATCTGGATGCTGTGCGCGGCCGCGTCATCGTCGGCCCGCGCGAGGCGCTCGCCGCCCGCCGGCTGGTGCTGCGCAACGTCAACTGGCTGGGCGATCTGCCGCTCGAGGCGGCCGGCGCGGAGGGGCTGGAGATCTATGCGCGCGTGCGCTCGACGCGGGCGCCGCAGCGGGCCGAGATCCGCCACAAGGATGGCGAGATCCAGGTGTCGCTGCTGGACGGAGAAACCGGGGTCGCCCCCGGTCAGGCCTGCGTGTTCTACGCGGGCGAAGGGGAGGGGGCGCGCGTGCTCGGCGGCGGCTGGATCGCCCGGGCCGAGCGCAACGCCGAGGCGGAGCAGGCCCTGCGCCGCCTGATGGCGACGGAGACCGTCGCCGCAGCCTGAGGGAGAGCAATGCCGGAGTTTTTCGAAGACGTCGCCCGCAAGTGGAAGTCCTTGGCCGGCAAGCGCCGGTCGTCGAACCGTATCGACGAGAACGCCGTCCGCAGCACCTATGCCCGATGGGCGCCGGTCTATGACCGGGTGTTCGGCTATGTCTTCGATTCCGGTCGCCGCGCCGCGGTCAGTTTCGTCAACGAGCTGCCGCCCGGCCGCATTCTCGAATGCGGCGTCGGCACCGGCATTTCGCTGCCCCATTACAGCCGCGACCACCGCATCACCGGCATCGACCTGTCGCCCGAGATGCTCGACGTCGCGCGCGGGCGGGTGGCCGAGGCGAAGCTTCCCCATGTCGACGCGCTGGAAGTCGCCGATGCCGGCGACCTCAAGATGGCGGATGCGAGCTTTGACACCTCGGTCGCCATGTTCGTGCTGACGGTGGTGCCGGACCCGCGCGCCGTGATGGGCGAGCTCGCCCGCGTCACCCGGCCGGGCGGCGCGGTGGTGCTGGTCAGCCATTTCCCGGAGCAGAAGGGCTGGCGCGGTTGGCTCGGCGACAAGCTGGCGCCGCTTTCCGCCGCGCTCGGCTGGCACATGGATTTCGACATCGGCCGCATCCTCGGCCGCGCCGATCTGCGTCTGGTCGATCGGCGCCGGGTCGGTCCGATCGGGTTTTTCACACTGCTCGTATTTGAGCGTGTCTGAAGCGCTGTCGAAGCTTGACGCCCTCGGCCGTGCTCCCTATAAGCGGGCCATTCCTAGCCGGCGCCAAGCGCCGGTCCTGGGGCGGAGTAGCTCAGCTGGTTAGAGCAGCGGAATCATAATCCGCGTGTCGGGGGTTCAAGTCCCTCCTCCGCTACCATCCAACTTATTGATTTTGTTGGATTTTTGCAGAGGGCCTGTGCGGGCCTCCGGCGTGTAGACACTTTTATCCGCCGTTTGTAGACACTTTTGTTCGCCGGGCGTTCCTCTTTTCCAGTTTCCGAACCACGCCTTTCAGCTTCGCTGAGAGGTCTGCATCGCTGGAATAGTGTTCGGCCATCGACGTCGTTTTCTGCCCAAGCATGTCGGCGATAGTCCGGGTGTCGAACCCTGCCTCGCGAAGCTCGGTCGCCACGGAGTGCCTGAGGCCGTGAAAAGTCAGCCCTTCGTCGACGCGGCCGGAAGCTTCCAACTCCCCAATCATCTTGAAGAAGCTCGCCCGGAAGCCTGATTCAGTCCATGGCTTGCCGCGCGAGTTGGCGCACAGCGTAATGGTCGTGGGCTTGTCGCTTTCACCTGCGGCTGCCAGAGTCGCGTCGATGATGGCCTTGAGTGGCGCGGCGACGGGGATCGATACCGCAATCCCTGCCTTACTCGTGACCAATCTGATGGACGCCCCGTCATAGACGGTGCGCGGCATCTTCAGGATGTCGCCCTGGCGCAGCCCGGTCCAGCGGCTGATCGCCGTCGGCAGGAGAAGCTGCGGGGGCGCCGCGGCCATGACAGCCTCGCGCTCTTCGAGTGTCCATGCCCTGTTGACCTTCGGCGCGTCGGCACGCTTGCGGACCTTCTTGACGCCCTTGACCGCATTTACCTTCACGTCGCCTCGTTCAACGCCGTATTCCAGCATGATCGACAGCACGGCCAGGCAGTAGTTGGCGAACCTGCGTTTGCGCTTCGCGTAAATCTTGTCGCGCATCCTGACGACAAACGGGCCGTCGATATCGGTGAGAGGCAGCCCGTCCATATCAGAGAGGAAGTTGATCACCTTGTCGTAGTCGGCGCGGGTCCGCGACCTGAGGTCGGTGAAATAGTGGCTGGCACGGTAGGCCTTCATCAACTGGCCCAGCGTGCCCTTGCGCGGTTCCAGAGCCGGCTCTAGCCCGTCCTCCGCCCGCTTGTACTCCTCCAGGAACTCGGCCGTTCCTGGCGCCGCTAGAAGGCGCGTGCCGCTCTTGCGGTGATAGTAGTAGTCGATGCGGCTCACCGGATGACGGTAGTGCTTAACCCCCTTCAATCGGATCACCGTCATTGCCAAGCCTCGCCAGCCAATCTTCCTTTGAGGGAAGCGAGCCTTTCATGCGCTCGATCCACTGGTCAAGGTCGGCAACGTCATAGCGCGTGCCATCGCGGCCGTCGTAGACCGCCACGCCGCGCACCGAGCACGAAGAGCGCCATTTGACGATAGACGGTGCCCCGCAATACGCGGCGGCCTCCATCGCTGTCAGCAGGCGGCGTGCGGGCCTGTCGAGGGTCTTTCGCAGTCCTGCCATCATCCCTCCTGCACTGGAATGCCGGCGGCCTTGGCGATCAGCGCCTGCAACATGCAGTCGAGGAGCGCATAGCAGACGCGGTGGGTGCCATCGCCGGGCGGCAGGTCGGCGTTGAATTGGCCGTGGTCATAGATCTCCGGCGGCCACTCTTGGACTAGGCGCTCGCGCTCCGGCCAATTGTAGTCCGGCCCGATGCTGGCGTGGCCAGTGAGTGCGCAGAGGCCGCAGGTCCACCACCAACCGGGCAAGACGTGGTTCAGCAGCGATGTGGCCTCATCGATTTTGCTGGTATAGTTGCCAGGGTAGTCGCCGCCGCTCACGAAGGCGGCCAGCCTGGGGTCAGCTACAGGCTGAAGCAGCCGTGCAATGGTTTCTTCCAGTGCATAGCTCGGCCCGCGAGCCGCTCTGACCTGAACGAGCAGGCCTTCAAATTCGGAGGTGCTCATCCCTCATCCCCCTGTGCCGCAGCCGGAGGGGCGGGGAGGGGCGCAAGCGGGCCAGCCGGACGTGGGTCGTACCGCGCCAGATAGCGCTTCTGCGCCTTCAGCCACATCTTGTAGGGGTGCATGCGTCTCTCGCCCCACGGGTAGGCGTCGCTGATGGCCTTGCGCCTCTGATCAAATGGGATGTCAGGCGCCAGCGTCGCATGCACGGCGTCGATTTGATCCCACGCACTGTCGTACCAAGACCCGCTCATTCCGTGATCTCCTTCATCTGCTCGATGCGGGCGCGGATGAGGCGCTTGGAATACTCGGGATATTCCGGGTCAAAATCCTCATTCAATGCGGCCATGAACTCCTCCGCCAGGATCGGGAAGGCGGCGCGGAGAATATGGTCGGCCTTCTCTCGAATGCCATGCATGTCCAACGCTTCCATTGGGTCTTGGTAGGTAGTCAGAACAGTCGCCCCGGCCTCCACGGCCCTCTCCCAAGCTTCAGTGCTCATGGCCGGGCTCTTCGTCATCGAGGGCGTCTTGCTCATCGGTGGAGAACGTCCACGACGCGCGGCTTGTGACTTGGAATTCACGGCCGCAATGCCCGCAATCGACATCATGCGTGTCGTTTTCATCGTAAAGCTGCCACGCATCATGATCCTCGATGACATACTCCGACCCGCAATGCGGGCACTTCGGTTGTCTGTTCGCGGAGAATTCGTAGGAAGGTCCGGCTTTCAGGGATGCGAACGGCTTATCGGTCATGCCCGGGCTCCTTCAGCGCGCGGATGGCGGTGGCGCTTAGGCGGTGGCGGGCCTCAGCCTTGTCCATCGCGAGCTTGTGGTCGTCCTCGCACATGAGGCTCGTCATTGCCCTGATCTGGTCTGCCTCGTTATCGTGCCACTTCGCCGCCAGCTCGATCCCCTCATTGCGGATCTCGGCTTCGGGGCGGGTGGCGGGGATGAGGTCGGCCCTGATGTACGGGGCCTGTAGCGGGTAGCAATGCCACCGGCCGAAGCTGACATCCCTGGCATCGTCGGCGTACCACAGCCAATTTGGGTTGCGCTTCTGGTCGTCGTCGAGCGTCCGGGCCGCCACGAGCACCTGACTGTCGATACCCTTGATCGCCGTCGGCTCTCCGCTCCGGGTGGCGGGAGGCTCGGGCGCGGCGGCAAGCATGGCACGGTAGACCCCGGACACTACTTCTCGGGTGGTCGTATTGCCGCCGCGCCAGTCGACGAGCCCACCAAGAGGGTCGTCCTGCTCGCACCCAGCAATAGCCATAGCTTCGGTCGGCTCGACCGGGACGAGTTTCCAGTTCTCCGGCACCGCCACGGCTGGCGCGGGCTCGACCATTTTGTTGGGCTCAACAATTTGGTCCGGCAACTCTCCGGGATTTCCGGATAGTTGGGGCGTCACGGCTGGCGCGGGCGGGGAGGTGCGGCGGTACAGCAAGTCATACTCGCCGCCAAAACCGTCCTTGGAGGTGTGGCTGTAGAACCATGCCTCGCCCTCGTCTATCACCATGCCGCCGTGGCGAGCTTCCAGCAGCTGCACCATGGGCCATCCAGAGTGATAGAACTTCTGTTCCACCACCTCGGCGCGGCGGTCCATGGCGAGGATCGCGGCGCGGGCTTCGTCCCATGCGTCGAACAAAGCCCTAATTTCACCAAGTGGAACCGAAATGCGGGCCTTGTCGGAGTTAAGCCGCCATTTGATAACGCGGGCAGATAGTCTATCCACCAGCCCCTCCCGATCGATTTCGTCGGCGCTCGGCTCAATTGCGGTCGTCATGATTGGGCTCCGGGGTGAGGATTGGCGGATCGGCTTCAAGGATTGGGCGGCCGCGCAACTGCCGGCAGACAGCGCGGGCGATCTGCTGGCCGGTCAGGCGGTATGCGAGCAGATCCACCAGGTCGGGGTTTCGCGTGCGCGAGTTGACCTTGATCTGATGCTCGGCGCACTCAGCCAGCAGTTCATCTTTCCAGAGAAGGAAGAGCAGATTGCGAGAATGTGGCTGCGAAAGCGTCGGCTTCGGCAATCGCCAGCGGTACATGTACGGCGTCACGCTGCTAGACCCGGCGTCCTCTGGGTATGCCCAGACGTCATAGCGGTATTCGTCGCGTGGCCAGACGAAGCGAGCCGCACCGTTGTCATACGGCGTTCGGTCAAACCACTTTTCGTGGGGGACGACGAAGGCGTGATGCCCGACCGCCTGGAACTCTTTCATCTGGGCCGACAGGCGGTCGAGTGTGTCTTTCGCCGACTTGATCTCAAACAGCATCAACCGCTCGGGCTCGACGGCGGCGACATCCGCCCGACAGCCACCGGTGGCCAGCTCATGGATGACGCGGGCCTTCGGCAATTCGCGGTGAAGGAAGTCGACGAGCGCATCGCGGATCTCCTGCTCGGAGGATGACGCGCGGCGGCGTGCGGCTGGAACGACAGCGTCCATCTCACGTCCCCTCCTGTTCGAGGGCGGCGCGGCCGGCGGTGAACAGCCATCCTGTCCAGTAGAGCGGCCATGCAGCGCCGGAAACGAGGCCCCGCGTCACCTCGCATCCCGTGTCGGGTGTGCGCATGGGGAATGTCGGGCATCCTGGAGCGGAGACCGCATGCCCGTAGGTGACGAGCGCGGCGACGAGATAGATCCAGCAAACCAGCTTCGCGCTCATTCTGCGGGGCTCAGGGCTGCGCGGGCGCGACGGAAGTCGCCATTGGTCACGTAGACCCACCCGACCGCCTGGTCGTCGGGAAGCTCGTTCCCCTCGTAATCCAGGTCGAATTTCATCTCATTCAGGTGTCGCGCGAACGGCTCCAGCGCCGCATCCTTCCGCTCGACCTCCGCCAATGCGGCATCGAGCTTTCGTTGAAGATCCTTCGCCCGGTAGTTCGCGGCCGCAACATCCGCGATGGTCGGGGTTGTGCCCCATTCCGGCTTGCTCAACTGCTCGACCTCCGCACGCAGGCGGGTGATCTCGGCGGCGTCGGAGATGATTTGATCAGCGGCTCGGGCCATGATCTGGTCGGTGGCGCTTTCGTCTATGCAGCCGCTTCCCAAGTCAGAGAACGTATCTCCGGGCCACCGCTTCTCGCGGGTGACACAGCCGCCCCACAAATTCCTGACCAGCCCCTCCACCGCCCCGCCGTCCTCTGCCGGGCTCATGCTTCACCTGTGGGGCTGTCGATGTTGTGCTTGGCGACGGTGAATGTGTAGGCCGCGACCCAAGGATTCTCGTCCCAAGAGCCGGGGCCGTTGATCTGAGACCAAAGCAGGCAGAAGCTCGCCCGGCCATATCCCTGCCAACTGTCGACCTCTGGAGGCGGCGGGTCATACTGCCGGCCATCATGTGTGAACGGGCACCCTTCGGCCCGCGCATCCTCAACACTGATGTCCTGTAGCCGCTCGACGCGGACATCGGTCACGGTGAGCGTCAGCCGGGAGGCCCAACGGGGCATGAACATGCCGGGGCGTAGCTTGCCAAAGGGTGCGACCGGATCCGGATCGCTCAGCTCTCCATCGGCCTCATAGCGCCAACGCGTGTTGTCTGCGGCCAGAAGAGACGGGCGGAAATGGTCATCGTAGTCCTGCGTTCGCCAAGCCTCACGAACCCAGAGCCGATCGCCAACGTGATAGGAAACCTCCTGATCGCGCCATTCGGCGTTGCCGGGGTCTAGCACGTAGCTGTCGCTCCATGTTCCGTCGAACAGGCTGCAATACCGGCGCGGCTTGATCACCCGCCGCGTCTGAGTCTTCGTGCCGGCGAGCAGCGCGCGCACCATCGGCCCGGAGAACAGGATCTGACGGTCACCCACGCCCCACCTCCAGCCCCTGGCTGCGGGGAGTGAGGCGCTCGGAGGCGTAGGGGGTGGACACCATCTGGCGAGCCGTTTCCTGAGCCGTGCGAATGATGATCTCGGCCTGCTCGTCGTCGCCGGAGACGCCATAGAGCGCGGCCGCGACCCTGCACGGATCGATCCCGTACTTGGCCCAGAACAGGCGCTCGTTGCCGTCGTGCTGCTCGCGGTGCAGAGCGGGGAAAAGCGGTAGTGCCCAGCGGTCGCTGGACTTCTCGGCTTTCCCGGTCTCGCGTTTTCCGTAGGACGGATCGGCGAACCGGATGTGCGCCGCATCGACGGGCCGCTTGCCGCTGATCACGCAGGGCAGGGTCCGGATCCAGCGCAGGTGCGCTTCGTCAGTAACGCGCTTCCGCTTTGGGCCGCTCGCCGGCGCGTTGGCGAAGGCCGTGTCGGGCCGTTCGATCTTGAAGGCGGTCATCGGGTGGCCTCCCGGCAGCGCTGAGCGCATTCGTCGATGGAGATATCGCCAGTCACGCGCTTGCGGTGCGCGTCGGTGATGGCGCCAGCGGCGGTAGCCAGGGCCGAGCCCTTCTCGAGCCCCTTGCCCTTCCAGAACCGGGTGCGGACTTCTTCGATGGCATAGTCGGCGCGCTCGCCGTTGAGCTCGTCGGCATAGAGCCGCAGCAGTTCGCGATCGTCGGAAGAGAGGCCGACCCGGGGGGATTGGGCCGGCCCCTCTTCCGCGTCTGCCGAGCCTTCAGGGGGCACCAGGGAAAGCTCGGCGGATTCGGACTGATGTTCGATGGTCGTTTCCGCCGGCGCCGGATCGGTCGCCTCGGAAACGGTCGCGGTGGCGATCTCAGCCTCAACGTTGGCCGACGAGAAGCCGCTATCGGCTTGGCGCGCACCGGGGAGGCGGTCGGCCATCGACGGGCGCGGACTGACGTCGACCATGCGCTCGTATTCGTCGGGCTCGATGATGCCGGAGAAGCCGAAGGCGTAGCGGGCACACTGGATCGCCGACTTGTGGCGCAGCATCCGGTTCGGCCACTTCTTCCACGGCTCGGTCGGGCGAGAGCACTCGCTCATGTATTCGATGACGGAGACGGGGCGCGCGCGGTCCTTGCGAAACATGCGGCACTCGACCGAATACAGCTTGCCGTCCTCGCCGGTGGTGTCGGTGAACTCCATGCCGTCGAACTGCGGATGCGAGTTGATCAGGTTCATCCAGCCGTCGATCGAGACGATCGGCGTGATGCCGCCGCGATCCGGGAAGGCATAGATCTCCTTCGTCAGCGGATTGAGGTCGTATTCCTTGGCGACCATCAGGAAGGCTGCGAACTGCTCGTTGGAGCACTCGCCCTTGATCACCGTGGCCTTGATGGCGTTGACGAAGGCGGTCGGCTCCATGTCGTACTTGGCGGCCATGGAATCGACGAGGGAGCGCTTTGGAAGCGTGGCGACGTTGCTCATGCTGATTTCCTCTTGCGATAGGCGAGGCTGTGGATCACTGAGCAGCGTCGGCAAACGCGTGCGTTGCCTCGATGTCCGGTGTTGGCTTCGTTGAAGGGGTGGCCTCTGACGCAGTGCGTCTTGGCGGCATTCACCGCCGCGAAACTGATGCCTCTCAGGACGTTCTCGCGGCGATCGACCGCTTCGAGGTGCGCGGGGTTCACGCAACGGCGATTGCGGCACAGATGATCGACATCCAGACCCGGAGGCACCTTCCCGTGAGCGTCCTCATAGGACGCCCGGTGTGCGGTGGGCATTCGACCGTCGATAGAGAGCCGCCCATAGCCGTCAGGCTTGATGTGCTTGGTCCAGTTCCAACAGCCGGTCGAGGGGTCTACCTCGACGTTCTGCCTAATGCGCTCGGCTACGGGCGTTCCGGGGCTGCTACGCTGCATGGACCAACTCCTGCTGAATGAAGGCGCGGCGGTCGGCGGCGCGGCGGCGGGCGAAGTCGGAAAGGCCGATGGGGGCGAGGTCGGAAAGCGAGCCGCCCGGGCCCGGCCAGGTTTTCGTCTTCAGGCACTTGGCGAACAGGCGGAGCGCGGCGCGCAGGTCGCCTTCGGCCTCGGCGATGTCATCCGGGCGGATGACGCGGACCTCGACGCAGTGCGGCGGTGCTTTCTCGACGAAGACGAGCGCGAAATCGTTCATGTCGATGCCGAGGACGGCCTTGGCGCCCCACTTCACGAGCGCCGCCTGCATGTCGAGCCGACGGTCGGAGACAGCGCGGGACAGATCCTCCGGCGCCACGCTCGCGGCGGTCTTCAGATCGGCAAAATCACCCGAGGCGGTCGGGATCGCGTCGGGTCGGGCCTTCAGCCAGATCCCAGTCTCTTCGTCCTGCCAGAGCAGGCTGTGCTCGATCGCGCCGTCCAGGATGCCGCCGGCGATCAGCGGGTGAGCCTGGAGAGAAGCGCGCATCCCCCGGATGGTCTCGATCTGGCCGGGAAGCAGCACGGTCATGCCGGCTTCTTCCTGCTCGGCCTTCCACGCCTTGGCCTCGTTGCTCCGCCAGGAATCGAACTTGTCGGGCCGGACCACGAACAGCCGGCCGAATTCCTTCTCGCCGAGCAGCAGGTGATGAGCGGCACGGCCGAGGATCAGCGCCTCGCTCTGCGGCTCGTCGACCCGGTCCGGGTTCAGATGCGAGCCGACCCAGTAGTGCGCCGGGCTGTCGATGAAGATGGTCCGCAGGCCGCTCGAGCTAATGCTCGGGCCGTCGGTGCACTGGCCGTGGTAGCGCTCGATATCGAGGTCGACATAGCAGCCCTTGGACGTGATGACGCCGTCGGGCGCCGGGGTGGCTTCAACCAACATGGGGTGCCTCAGTGCGGTTAGCGGTCGTCGCGCCAGTGCGCGGAGAATTCAGAAGGGTCTTCGTCCGGCTCATGGTTCAACCATTCGAAGACGACCATCGTGATCAGGGTGAAGAGGGCGAGACCGCCGACCAGGTAAAGGACGATGTCGCTGCTGGAGAACGTCATGCTGAAGCTCTCCGTCCTTCGATGACGTCTTGCCCGAGAAGGTCGGGCTCGGTCGCGCGAAGCTCGTCCCGCCAAGTCTGAAGCCGACCAAGCGACAGCGAACTCGTGCGCTGGGCGGGAAGGTCGATCAGCCCGCGTCTGCCCTGCTGTTGCAGCTTCTCGATCCAGTCTTCCTGGACCTCGATCGCGCGCTCCACGAAGCGGGCCTGCTTGGCGCGGTCGCCTGTCTCGCCCTCCATGGCGCAGATCATCCCGAAGATGCCGGCGAGGTAGGCGTCGGCCGTCTCGTCGCCGGTGCCGCCAACGGGCGGCTTCGTGCGGGAGCGCAGGACTGCATGAGGGACCAGCGCATCGCGGCAGAGCGCGGCAAGCAGCGTGTCGGTGCCGGGAAGGGCCATCACAGGGCGCCTCCGTACAGCCCGACGACCGCCAGCTTGGCGACGTAGATCAGGATACCGGCGCTGACGGCAATGGCCGCCAGAGCGACGAAATCGGCGCGGTTGCTGGCGTGGATGGCGCTGATGAAATCCATCATCACGCTGCCTTTCGATCGGAGGAGAGGCGCCGGTTGCGGCGGGTGTTCCGGGCGGTCCAGCGGGCGTCGGAAACCTGCTGCGACACGACCTCGGCGATTTGTTCGTCGGTGAGCCAGTTCGGGCCGTGCCGGCGGATCATCGCGGCCACCGCATCCATCAGCGCGCCGTCACCGAACGAGCGCATGAACTCGACCTGGCGCTTGCGAGAGGCGGCCATCACGCGGCCACCCGCTGGCATTCGGCGCCATAGGGCACGGTCCAGTCGCCGGCGACGAACTCGGGGATCCAGCGGTCGCCGTCGAGTACGAGGCCGAGCGCACGCTCGACGAAATCGATCGCCGCCTCGTGTTCCTCACGCTCATCGCGGAGGTAGGGGCCGAGCCGGGTCTGGAGCGCGACCGCAACCTCGATCGTGGCCGGAACCGACGTGAACGTATCGAGGTCCATCTTCGAGCAGCCGATGATGCGCTCGCCGTTGTAGAGGCCGCGCATGATCACCTCGGCGACGCGTTCCGGCGTCGTCATTCCATCCTGCTCGGAACCCTCGACCGACCGGCCGGCCGAAAGCCGCGGCGTCTCGTCGTTCTCGCAGATCAGCAGGTACAGCGTGTTCATGGTGGGTGCCCTCACCAGTGTTGATGAGAGAATATTGCGACAATCGCAAATAACTGTCAAACGGAAAATTGCGATTGACGCAAATTTAGATTTGCGCGAGACATAGCCAATCCGCCGCCATTGCCGTGTCGAGGAATCGACGGGGCAGGGCGGCGGATGCCAAGGGGATGCCTACCCAGCAATGGATGGTGTCCTGCCAGATCCGGTTCGCCGGAGAAGGGCAGGGAGGGTGCGGAATGTCTGTCGCCCCTTGGAAACGTCGTAGACAGGGGTCCGTGAAGCTGGCTGGTCAGCAAAAACAACCAGTGGGACGTGCAACGACAACGGGAGTCCGATCCCGGCACGTGAGGCCGCTCCGGCCGAAATAAACGGACCATGAACCGCGGGAGATAGGCGCCGTCATATGGCGCAGCGGGGATGCACGGATACCTCAGATACTCAGGTCTTGCTGAGTTGAGGGTGCAGTAATCCCGGCGGCTGGCATTTGCCCGGTCGACGCTGGGATTACTGCGCCGTTTCCTTGAGCCTTGGTCTTTGCTGAACCTCTCAGAAGAGGTTCAGATTCAAGCATTCTATCCTGATAGGCTTGTCAGGATTTAGCTACGCGCGGGAGAAGGAAATGAAGTTCGCGTATGGAACTCCGGAAAAGCTCATCGAGGCTTTCATCGGCGCCTGGGGCGTCAAGACCGGGAGCATCACGCCAACACTGTTGAAGCTGAGGTAAAAGCTTGGCGAATGGGCGGACCGCTTCCTGAGGACACGAAGACTGGAGGCCAGGAGCGACCGCCAGCGAAGCTCTATGCTCTCCACAGCCCACCCACCGCAGCATAGGAAGGATGAGGAAGATGGCGATGGAATTTCTAGGCTTTCTGCTCGCCGCCTGGGTCTTACAGGCATGGTTCCGCCCGGCATCGTTCGGCGAAGACATTGCCAAGATCGTGCGCGGCTACCGTGAGGCCATGCAGAAGGACCCCACCCAATGACCGACACAATGATCGAGCGCGTGGCGAAGGCGATCTGCTGGAAGCACGGCATGAACCCAGATGTGTCGCTTGGCGGAGACGGCCAGAACTTCCTCTGGATGGAGTACGAGCCAGCGGCCCGCGCCGCGATCGAGGCGATGCGCGAACCGAGCGAGGGGATGTTCCAGGGCGCTCTGGCGGCCCACGTCAGCTTCCTGGTCGGTGACGACAGGTCCCCAAATGACGTGTTCACCGACGAGGCCATCACAAACGCGAGAGCCGCGTTCCATCGCGCCCATGTTTCCGCCATCGACGCCGCCCTTCAGGAGACAAAGGGATGATCAAGAGGTTGAAAAGCATGGAGGGCGATCCAGCGTCCTTCAGTGATTGGGGTAAGGCGATGTCGGCCAACGACAAGCCGTGCGAGCGCGTTGCCGCGAAAGTCGTGTCATTTCAGCGAACGTCGGCATCTGATCGACAAGACGGATTCGGGCATGGGATGAAGATCTGCTTCGAAACGGAAAGCCGCGTTGTCGAGCTGGCGCTTGACCCCTACAACGTCGAGATACTCAGGCTGGCCACTGGCGGCCGTGACCCGCTGGGCTCAGGATGAGGCGCTAGCGCAATCGGTTCCAAGCATTCCAGTCCGCAGGAACGCCGGCATCGGCGGCCGAAAATCCGATCTTGTCGTCGAAGTCCCCTGCATGCAGGCTCTTTGCCGCGGTCCACGGCATTTCGAAGACAGCAAGTTCCTGATCGTCCAGGAAGAGTGCGCACCAGAGAGAGCCGGCCAATATCCTCGGCTCAATCCGAAAGACGCCACGGCTGGTCCAGTGTGTCACGGTCGGCGGCATTCCGGTTACTCCGGGCCCGACCTGGGCATGGCGCTGTCGGATCCAGCTTCGTATTGCCGTTTCCATTCGACCAGTTCGTCGATCATCGGGAGAAGAGCATTCAGCCCGATAGTCACGCCGACACGATATTTCGCCAGATCGCGCGAGAGCAGGTCTGAGCTGTTCGGGGCTCCCTTCCGGCCGAACGCGAATCGGACATGGTGGCCGTCAGAGAACATCGTCACTCGATCGGAGAATATCTCCAGCATGTCGTCGGCATAGACGGCTTTCCACTCAGCTCGCGAAACCCTGCCCAGCATCTCGTTGTCGCTCATCGCAGCCCTCCCGTCGTTGCCGCCAGATTGCGGTGCCCGCAGTTCTGTGTCCATCGAGTGATCGGGCGGAAGGGTACAAAAAAGCCCGCCGGAGGGGCGGGCGATGCGATGGTGGACAATGCGAACTAGATAATTCGAAACTTGAAATACTCGGCACCAGTCCCCAAGTCTGAGAATACTTGCCGGGCAACTCTCGGTGAGGGGTGGGCCGGCGGTGGTTGCACACCGACCGGCCCAATTCTAGACCACCTTGCGGCGGGGTCGTGATCACTTGGGCTACATGTGGGATGCACATTCCCTGTGTCAAGCAGATTTTTGTCCCCTCCGCTCTAAGCCATTGGAAAGGCTAGAGCTATGGCTAAGGAAAGCGGCGTTCCGCCGAAGCGCTCTATCGGGCAGGTTTTGAAGGAGGGTGTCGCAGCGGTTGTCGGCACTGTGAAGGGGCTTGTCCCGTTCGATGCATTTGCCCGCTTCAAGTCTGACGGCAAAGAGGTCGACCTCCCGATCGACTTCGGACGCGATACGGTTTGGGCAACATATGACCAAATGGCTGCTCTTTTTGGGACGCAGCAGCCGGCGGTGATCAAGCATGTCGCCAACATCTACGCCGAGGGTGAACTGGACCGAGCGGCAACCACTTCCAAAATGGAAGTGGTTCGTCGGGAGGGCGGGCGAGACGTGCGCCGGGCGCTCGATCACTTCAATCTTGATGTGATCCTAGCCGTTGGCTACCGCGTCAGTAGCAAGAAGGCGACGGAGTTTCGAAAGTGGGCATCGACTGTCCTCAAAGGCTACATTGAGGACGGCTATGCGCTCAACGGCGCCAGGCTCAACAGTGATCCTGCCGCCCTCATGCGGCTGGCGCAGGAGGTTCGGGCGATCCGGACCTCGGAGAAGAATCTCTATACCCAGGTTCGTGAGGCTTTTGCGCAGTGCTCAATTGACTACGACAAGGATTCGCCAGCGGCTCGAACGTTCTTCGCAACAAGCCAAGACATCTTCCACTTCGCGGCCTCCGAGCAGACCGCGATTCAGATCATCATGTCGCGGGCTGATGCCACGAAGCCGAACATGGGGCTGACTGCGCTAGGAAACAGGCGACCAACGGCGGAGGACGTCAAGGTCGCTAAGAACTATTGCTCGCCGGACGAACTCCGCAAGATGGAACTCGTGGGCGAGGGGTGGCTACTCTACGCCGAAGGCATGGCGATGCAGGGAAAGCAGGTCTCAATGGAACGCCTGTTGCAGAAGCTTCGCGATCTGATTGAACTGAACGAGTTCCCGGTGTTCCCAGGCTATTCTAGGGGCGGGCCTAGCCGCGACGACGCAAATCGTCACGCCAAGTCGCAACTCGAAATGTTCAAGAAAGCTGGCTACCTAGCCGCTCCCGGAGCAGCCTAAAAGGCGGCGAGATTTGCCGTCTCCCTTTCCTTCGTTCGGCTCTCCATCGGCATCGCGCCCCCGAACTACCGTCCCCAGTACGGCGCCCGCCATCCAGCCTTGATCGCCTCGCCCTCGTCGCAGAACCATCGTTCGCACATTGCTGTGCCGGTCGCGTGGTGTCGATGGGCCGATCTTTGGTGGGTACAAAAAAAGCCCGCCGGAGGAGCGGGCTTCCGATGGGCTGCGGATAGGAGGGCTACTTGGCGTTGTTCCGATAGAGGAATGCGCCAACAACGGAGGCAATTGTCCCGCCACCGAGGACTGCCGCAACCCACGGCAATTGCATCCACAGTGCGAACCCGGCAACGGCTAGAGCCCCCAACGCGAATGCGCCGGCCAGGATCTGACCCAAGAGGTCTCGCCTCGTTGTGGCGGTAAGCGCTGCCATCTCATACGCGCGGCGATGGTCAGATTCCGTTTCCCACTGGCGGATTATCCGGTCGGGCCAGTCGGCAGAAAGGTCCCTATACTGCTCCATCGTCTTCGGAGACGGCAGTGGGCCTTGCCAAAGTTCCTGCTTTTGATGGACCACAACCGTTTCCAGCGGCTCTGCTGGTCGTTGTTGGTTGGTTGGGGATTGAGCGGGTCGGCTAAGTGAGTTGTTTCTGCTTCGCCTTGCCACGTGCCCCATCCCGCTCGATTACCCGCTGCAAATCGCGACCGATCCGCGCCCCATCGCCGCGCAAAGCGTCGATGGCCGAAGTATGCGGGTACCGGGGGATGGACGCCTGCGGCCACAACGAGGCGAGCGCGCCCATGCCAGCTGCGAAGCTGGCGGCGAACTGCCGTGCACGGCGAATGTGCTTGCGCTGGACCATTTTATCTGCGGCTCTCCTGAGCGCCTATATAACGAGGAACGTCGGCCAAGTCACCCCGTTCCGCCCTACGCATTCCCCTCCGGCTCGATATTCTCAAGCTCGATGTCTTCGCGGATGCCGACGAGCATGCGCAGCAGTTCGATCGTCTGGATGGCCTCGCGCAGTAGCGATTCCATCTCTGCCGGCTCGACCGATTCCGGGTCCAGCGCCGCGAACGCCAGGCGGATCGTGATGTCTTCGATGGGGGCGTCAGTCATGGCGTTGCTCCAACCTAGTTGCCGTTCATCTGCCCGTGCCATCAAGCGTGCTACCTGAGCGCCGATTTCACAATGGTCATGGGCGTTTCTTGTCGATGATTTTGGCCGCAGTTCTGGTCAGGGATCAATCAACGCCGGTGTGACCGACCGGCGTTGACACCTTCGACTTCGATTTCGGTGGCGGCGACTCGGCGACCAGCCGCGGCGATATCAGCGCTTCGATTGTGCGCGCCGGGCTGAACTACCGCTTCTGAAATAGGGGCTTCATCATGCAAAGGCGGCCAACTGGCCGCCTTTTTTGTTTCGCCTCAGCCGTCCGCGTCTCTCGTCTCGTCAAACCGATCCGGCATTGCCCTGCAACGGGTGCATCTCGAGCTGCCGCGTCCCAGCGATGCTGCCGGTCAGGGGGGAGCTTCGGTATCCTGCCAATGAGACTGTCGAGATTGGCGAGCATGCGAATCGGGGTCGGCAGAAGCGCGCAAGGCCAGCTGATTCCCGAAGCCCTAACTCGTCGATTCGAGGCTTGCGAGACCAGTTCCAAGCGGCGCCAAGGGTAGTATCGAAATATCCTAGCCTCCAGCGCGTCATCCACTGTCGCGTGCTCTCAAGCGGTCTTCTCGTGATCTTGGCCCCGCTGTCGGCTGGATGCCTAGTCTGGTCGGATGCCGGTGATGAGCGCAGAATGTTGGAATCTCGTCAGAATCCTCCCGCGTATTGGGAGCCGCAGCCGACAAAGAAGCGGCCAATGACAAGGCCTCCAAAGATGCCGCCGACGAACCCGCTCAGGTCCTTAATCAAGGGTTAACGGCTTTGCCAGCGGCTTGCTCGTTGGTGTTGCATTTCTGTCATAGCGCGTGAACCGGGCTTCGGTAATATTGATTGCAGGAATCGCGAGATGAGGTTCCGGTTGCGTCGGCCGGCCACCCTGGGGTGGGAGCCAAGAAAAGCAGATGCAGCTAAACGGGGATTAGGACGGACTTCGTACGAACTGTCGAGAAGGGGTGATCCTGCGGGGTCTACTCGATGGTGACGAGAAGGATGAAATACTCTCCTGGATTTACCTTTTTGGAGGTCAGGATATGAACTTTAAGACCCTTCTCCTCGGCTCTGCTGCAGCCATGCTGATGGCTGGTGGCGCTCAGGCGGCGGATCTCACGGTCGCCGAGCCGGTTGACTACGTGAAGGTCTGCGACGCGTTCGGCTCAGGCTTCTTCTATTCGCCGGGCACGGACACCTGCATCAAGATCGGCGGCTACGTCAAGTTCGGCACCGCCTTCGGCGACACCGACTTCGGCAAGTTCAACAACGGCTATGCCAACAGCAACTGGGGCAACTTCTACACGGAAGTGTCCATGCAGGCGACGGCTTCGTCGGTCACCGAGTTCGGTAACCTGACCGGCTTCGTCGACATCCGTGCTGCCACCGCCAACACCTACACCGGCGGCCAGACCTTCACCGACCTGGTCAACTCGGCGACCAACGCGGCTTACGTCGACAGCGCCTATTTGGAGCTCGGCCCGCTGAAGGCTGGTCGCTTCACCTCGCTGTTCGACTTCGGTCGTGGCTATGACGACACCGGCATGTTCGGTTCGGACTCGACCACCGACCACATCCAGCTGACCTATGCCGTCAACGGCTTCGGTCTGGCGATCTCGGTCGAAGACAATCGTGATCGTGGCGCTCTTGGCAATACCAATGGTGTAGTTTACGACATCGACCCGATTTCGGGTAACCCGGACAAGTACTACACCGGCGGCAACAGCAACATCCCCGATATCATCGGTGCGGTGACCTATGCTTCGGGCATCTTCAGCGCCAAGGTCGCAGCTGCCTATGTCAACGAGGCAGTTTCGTTCGGTCCTCAGTTGGGTACTGACGAGGATCCGATCGAGCTGAACAACAAGGCCGGTTGGGCCATCGGTGGCGGTCTCGAGATCGCGCTCGACAGCTTCTCGGCTGGCGACCGCTTCTTCGTGTCGGCGGCTTACGGCGACAACGCCAACTCGTTCACCGGCATCACCGGTGGCACCTCGGTGGCTGGTACGTTTAACCCGTTCAGCGCCAACATCACCTACTCGGTTGCGCCGGGCACCAGCTGGTCGGCACTCGCTTCGTACAAGCACGTCTGGACCCCGCAGCTCTGGTCGTCGCTCTCGGGTGGCTACGCCAACTTCAGCGGTCGCGATCAGGTTGATCTCGCCAACATTGACGCATGGCGCGTTGGCTTCACGACCGCTTACACCCCGGTCAAGGGCCTCGACCTGGTCGGCGACGTGTTCTACACGAACATCAAGGGTCACGATCAGTTCGGTGACGTGGTCAACGACGACAACGGCAACAACGCCTGGAACCTCAACCTGTTCCTGAAGCGTTCCTGGTAATCTGACCTAGTCAGACTATCGAAGGCCCGGCGGAGCAATCCGCCGGGCTTTTTTATTCTCGAGCTGTCGTCATGAAGAAATTCGCCACCGTCGAGGTCGCCGGGCAAACTCTGGAACTGGATGCGCCTGGCCTCAAGATCCGTCGGCCACCGGGCCGAGAACCCTACGTGATCTGGGCCGCACCGCCTGCGGCGGTCGCGGCGGGCTTTCTGCCCAAGAATGTCCGCTTGTTCCCCGATTGGCAGAATCCGGCTGATTTCGAGCGTATCGCGCTCGAGTGCCGCAAGTGGCAGTCACGCGCGTTGACGCATAGAGCGCCAGCCAAAGAGAAAATTGCCCCAGTCGAGGCGGGAACGTTGGCCGCTCTTGCCGATCTATATCGGAATGATCCGGAGTCGCCCCTGAGTTTGGTGCAGAGCAGTACCCGAGCGACATACCTTCGCTGGCTCAAACTCTTGTCTCCGTATCTTGGGGAGCACCTTTCTGAGATTGAGGCGGAGACCTTGCGCAGCTGGTACGCGGCGCTGGGGCAACCGGCCGTGGAAGGGGCTGAACCACAAGCTCGTCGAGCAAGCTCCGGATTGCAGATGTTGCGCCTGTTGTTCAGGTTCGGAGCCGAACGCTCCGCCGAGGGATGTCAGCGGCTTCTCGATCTTGCGATGAGCCCCGAATTTGATGTCCGTCCCGCACGCCGGTCGGCGATGACGCTGGCCGAGGCGCGGCGCTTCGTGGACTATGCCCTGTCGGTCGGCGAGGTGAGGATCGCCTTGGCGCAAGCCTGCCAGTTTGAGCTTGGGCTTCGCCAATCGGAGGTTATTGGGCATTGGGAGCCCATAGTGTCTGGGCAGGCTGTTGTCCCCACCGACATTGTTTTTCAGCGTCAGCGCTGGCTTGGTGGCTTGACGTTCGAGATGATCCAAGGGGAAACGCTAGCGCTCGACGCCGGCCAGACGATTGACCTGACGAACTGCCCCCTGGTTCAACGATGTTTGATGGCAATCGATGAGCCTCGGGGGCCCTTGGTTGTTCGGCAAGATGGGCGCCCGTTTGATCGGTTCACCTTCTCGCGCCGCTGGCGGGAGATTGCGGATGGGGCTGGCCTACCCAAGCGCTTGCGGAATCTGGACAGCTGACTATCCGCCGGCGTCGCCAGTCTCGTCGAACCAGTCCGGTATTGTGCCCAGCCTCAGCAGGATCACCGGATCGCTATAGTCCCCCGATTCCGGATCGTACGTCCGCGACCAGGCAATCGCGCCGGCATGGGTGGCCGACGGCTTGTCGTCGCGGTCTGCGGATGAGCGACTAAAGCCTCGCCAGCCGGCCAACTACGCGACCGAGAATCCCGATTTCGTCCGCTCTATGAACCATCGGCGGTTGCTTCGGATTGTCCGAAACCAATTCGATCTCGCCGTCCTTCAGCTTCCGCAACCGCTTCACCAGGATCTCGCCGTCTGGGTCGCGAATGACAAAGACGCCGCCCTGGCCGAAATGTTGGTCCGTCGTGTCGACCATGACGCGCTCGCCGGGCAGGAGGGTAGGCTCCATGGAATCGCCGCGGACCTTGATCCAGTGGACGCGCGGCGCTTTGGCCCGAGTGAATTCGGACAGAAGATAGTCCGGCATGAGGATTTCGCCGCGCACCGCATCGGCGGAATAGACGACCTCGCCAGTCGGCAACACCGACGGCATTGGCAAGCCGCCAGGTCCAGCCCCGGCCGAGGTGTCAATGTCAGGACTTGAGCCAGGCACTTCGCCAGAGAATGGCCGGAGCGTGGAAACCCCGAGCTTCGACAAGTCGTCAGATACGATCGATGTGCGGCTGCCGTCGTCGAACTCTGGGTCGGGGTCAAATTCCTGGCCAAGAGGGACGCGTTTAAGCTCGCCTGTGTGATCCCCTGGCGGGGAGAGCAGCGGCGGAAATTCCCCGAAGAACTCCGCCATCTTGAGCAACTCGGCGGCCGTGATCTCCCGGGATTCCTTCCCAGGGTCCGTGCTGGTCATCCGGGTGATGGCCGATGATCCAACGCCCAAGCATTCTGCGAGCTTCTTTCGGGCGCCGTGGCCCTTCTTTTCGATCTGGCCGTCGAGCCAAGTTCTAAGGATTTCGCGAGAGTCCATGACGGCATTGTTGCGATGGCCGCAAAAACCGCCATCGCGAAGATCGCAAATTTTGCTTGACGGTAAATTGCGATTGTCGCAAATATTGTCGTCATGGAAAAGCATCTCGACCCAGCCCGTTCCGTCATCGCCAAGCTCGGCGGCCCTGAGGTCGTCCGAGGCATCACAGGCAAGAGCCTCACCCGCATCTATCGCTGGATGTACCCGGCGAGCAGGGGAGGCACCGACGGGATCATTCCTCATCTGGAAGCTCGCAAGATGCTGGAGCATGCCCAGGCCAATGACATTGCGCTGACGCCTTCGGACTTCTTCCCACCAATGACGGCCGAGCGGTTTGACGCGACGTTCCCCGGCCTGAGGCCCTGACGCAGCAGCATGACCACGCTCCCCACCGCCTCCGTTCCGATCGTTCCTAGGCCGAATAGGCGCGGCATCGCTCGGCTTATCAATGTCCGCCGCCGCCTTCAGCTTCGGGCCGCAATCAGGAAGAACGCAGCATGACCGGCCCCATTTGCGCGCTCATCGATCTCGGCCCCCGTGGTTGGCAGGGGTACGGCGAGATATTCGGCTGGCGGTATCGGCAGGCATTCGCCTGGCTGGAGCACCATGAGCCGGAGCAAACCCGCCGCGCGCTGCGCGCCGTCATGGAGGAGCACCGGAGCCTCGGCGGCAGCCAAGACGAAAACCACCGCAGCATTCGCGGGACCATCAAGCGCAACATGCTGGCGCGCGCTATCCGCATCCTTCGCGCCAAAGGGACCCCATTGGTCTGCACGGCGGCAGATGCGCTGCGCCGTGCTCATGAACTGGAGGCTGCATTCGGGCCGGCCGACGCATCCTTTTGGCATCGGACGCCGCGATGATGGCTCACTCCACACTCGGATCGACCGGCCCGAAGATTTCGCGGCATTCCATCCCTCGGGCGTGCTCGCGTTTCATGTTGGTGATGGCATCTCCGGCTGAACGGTCAGGGTTTGTCAGGCGGTCGATATCCTCCTGCCAGTACCGCGAAAAGACCGGGTGGATCGGATTGTTGGCCTTGCCCTCGATCCGGCCTTTCAAGGTCTCGATCTCGTCGAGGGTGAGTGCGCGGCTTTTCGCCAGCAAGGCGATCAGTTCGAGCACCAGCGTTTCAAGCGCGGCTATGCGCGCGACCGATTCATTCAGGTTCATTTCGATGGGCTCCGGCGCTGTTGGCGATCGCGCCGCGCGCATTCCGCATCAAATCCCGGGGGAACAGCATGACCACCTCAACCGCCTTCCTTTCGATTGTGGCGTTCCCGAGCGACGTGAGCGGCGAAGCGGGATCGTGTCTTGCCATCGACCTTTCCGCCACCGTCCTTGTCCAGGAAGGCAGCGAACTCGCTCGGTTCTATGACGATCTTGTCGACAATGGTGCCGACCGGAACTTCCTTCGCCAATCGGTGCTCGATCTTTTTCTCCCAGGCATCGAATGTGGCGGGGATCTCGTCCCGGTCGTCCATCATCTGGCGGACGGCTTCAAAATTGTCGCGACGAAACCACGCGACGACGATCCGGCTCTGGCTGGTCATCTCAATCCCCCCGAGAGCAGCGCGGGAAAGCGGCTGCGTCATCAGGCTAGCCGGCTTGCGGCTGCATGTCTGCGCCGCAGCTGGCGGATCGCAACGTCGATCGGATGCCCGGCGGTTTCGGACGCATCCTCGACCAGACGTTCGACGGCCTCGGCATGGGCGGCGTCGTCGAACTCACAGCGCAGGCGATCGAACACGGTCTCGCGCTCGATCGGCGGCAGCCGCGACAGTAGCTCCGTGATGGCTCGATCCAGCACGTCGATGCGCGCGTCGATTTCGGCTGCGTCCATCCCAGTCTCCCCATCCGATTCGACCGTGAAGCTGCGCGCGGCAGCGTTCGGCGTCCACGGCAATGACAGTGCCCAAATGCCGGAGGCAGCATGAATCCCTACAAGACCCGCGCGGCGGGAAGCCTTCACGATGCTCTCGCCCGCGGCATGAGCCAGATCGCAACCTCGGTTGGGATGCACGAGACCGCAGGACCGCAGGTGGCCGCCGATTTCGAGGGCATCTCGAAATACACGATCTACAAGGCGCTCGACCCGGACCAGCGAGACGACATCGGCTTCGGGCGGGTGGCTCGGCTGACATCCAAGTTCGGCATGACGGCCCCAGCCGAATTCTTGGCGACGTTGGCCGGCGGCGTCTTCCTGCCTGTCTCTCAGGACCACGAAGGGGCCTGGGCAGAGTTGAGCGCCGACGTTGCTGACCACATTGGCCAGCTACTGGCCGAGATCTTCCGCGACCTTTCCCCCGCGAGCGATGGGGGGACAGAGATCACGCCGCCGGAAGCCGATCGCATCCTCCGTGATTTGGAGGTGGTCACTCGCGCGGTGGCGACGATGACATCGCTGGCGAGAAAGGCGAGCGGGCGAGCATGGTGACGAAACACCGCTGCCCCTGCTGCCGGCACGAATTCAGCGATCCCGAGCCTCCGGCCGGACTGACCCCGGTCCAAGCGAGGGCCTTGCTCGCGATTGAGAGGCTGATCGCCGAGCTCGGGTTCGCTCCTTCCTACGCCGAGATTGGCGCCGCGGCCGGAATGACCTCGCGAAGCAGCGTCAACCGCGTCGTCTGCGCGCTGCACGAGCGCGGCTTCATCAACTTCCACCCCGGTCGAGCCCGATCGATCAGCATCGTTCAACAGAGGACTGCGGCATGAAGCGGGTTTGGACCGACGGGATGATTGATCGGCTGCGGGTGTTGGCCGGGGACGGCGATACAGCGTCCGAAATCGCGTCAACCATGAGCCGCGAGTTCGGCGAGAAATTCACCCGCAACGCGATCATCGGAAAGATGATGCGGGAGGACATCGCATCCACGAATGCCCGTAGGTCAAACCTCGAATGGACGCCAGAGCGCGTCGATAAGCTTCGCGTCCTCGCCAGCAATCGGATGTCGGCGACCGAGATCTCCAAGGCGCTGAAGTTCTGGTCGGCCAAGGTGATCCGCAACAAGTGCCGGGACGAGAAGATCAAGCTCAAGGCCCACAAGGGCGCGGCGAAGATGCCGCCGAAGGTCAAAGCGCCTCCGATGGCGACGGACGATGTGCCGTTCCTTCCGCCGGTCGCTTTGGTGGTCGAATACGTGCCGGCCGCGCGGAGCCCGAAGACCTTCCTCGAGGCCGGGCAGTTCGAGTGCCAGAACTTCCTGCCCGACCAGGACAGCAAGCCGGCGCACGAGCGTCTTGTCTGTGCGAACCCGGTCAATTTTGCCTCGCGGTTCCGGTTTTGCGCCGCGTGCGGCGAACGTCTCACAGTTCGCGCGACCAAGGTTGTGGTCAGAGCCGCCCCGGCCAAGTTCAACGCGGCCCGCAAGCGCTCCGCCCTGACGGGGGCAATGCTTTGACCCGCCTTGGATCTCGCTTCCTGAGGCGCGACCGGGAAAGCCCCTGATGCTCAACCGCGCCGACGCCTACCTCCGCGACCGCCGTCGCATCGAAACCCGCCTTGCATCCATCCACGAAAGGACGTTCCCGATGTCTGCCGTCTCGACCCCGAAAGATCACAATCAGATCCCGCCCGAGGCGATCGTCGCCGTCCAGCTTTCCCAGATCCGGCGCGCGCAGGAGGAGGCATCCTCGGCCCAGGGCACGGCGCGCGCGGCGCTCTCCAAGGCCGAAGGGAAGGGGATCAACCTTCCGGCGGCCAAGCGCGCGCTGAAGATCGTGAAGTCCGGCAAGGCGGAGGAATTCACCGCCGAGATGCAGGAGCTGCTGCGCTACCTCAACATCCTCGGCGTCGGCATAAAGAAGTCCCAGCTCGATCTGTTCGAAACGGCCACGACGCTCGCGCCGATCGACGAGAAGGCATTCGAGGACGGCCAGCGCGCCGGGCGCCTGGGTGAGGCTGCCGACAACCCCCATGATCTCTCGACGCCGGCCGGGCAGCAGTGGCTCACCGGCCATCACAAGGGCTCCGATGAGCGTCGGCTGGTGCTGGCCATGCAGGCGGAGGAGGAGAGCGAGACCAAGGTTCTTGATGCGGACGAGGTCGAGGGCGAGCAGGCAGACATCGAAGACGAGCCGCCGTTCGGCGAGGACTGGCCCGACGACCGTCAGGTTGCTTCGAACAAGGGGAGCAACTGATGTCCAAGGATCCGCTCTCGAAAATCCGCGCCGGCAACGTCTTTAAGCAGCTGCGCCGCATCCTTCAGGAGTTCCGCATCGATGACGCCGATTGGTCGGTCGTCGACAAGCGGCCTCATCCGGAGCTGACCTTCCGGTACTGCGGCCGGGAGCGCCGGATGAACTTCTCCGGCACGCCCAGCCGACAGGGGACGGCACGGAACGAAGCCCATCGTCTTCGTCGCATCCTCAAGGAGATGCAGATGGCGGCGCTCGGCGGCGAGCCGGCGCCCGCAGGACTGCCGGCCGTGGCTGATGCCTCGGATATCGGCGTCCACATGATCGAGGACCGCCCGTTGGTGCTCGATACCGATATCGGGGTGCGTCTGGGAATGGCGCGGCCGTCCAACATCCGCCAGGTGATAGAAGCCAATCGCCAAGAGATCGAGGCATTCGGATCACTGCACGCAGCGAATGCGGTGATCGAAGCAGGCAAGGGCGCCCGCCGAGAGGTTTCGGCCTTCTACCTTTCCGAGGAGCAGGCGCTGTTGGTATGCACCCTCAGCCGGGCACCCAAGGCCCCGGCAACGCGGGCGATGCTGATCCGCGTTTTTGTGGCCTTGCGGCGCGGCCAGTTGCCGGCGTTCAACCAGCAGGCGCTTGCCCGCCAGATCGCGGCGATTGTCGACGACAAGATCACCAAGGCTCTGCCGGCGCTCGTGAGCAGCCGCGTGGATGCCCTGGTTTCCGAAGCGGTGCTGTCCCGCTCCGCGAACGTCGTGAACATGGTGCCGGCACTCACCGTCATCGACTGGGCCGGGGTCTCTGACCGGCATGGCCTGCGCGGGCTCTCCGTCACGGTCTCCAACGCGCTACGGCGCTTCCTCGCTGATCGTGGTGTTGCCGTGCAGCTCGCCTCGCTCGCGGCCGAGACGCGCTACGTCTTTGACCCGGCACTGGCCCGCCAGTGGCTGGAGCAGGGCGGTCGCCGTCTTATCCATCGCATCGTCGCGGAGAAGCAGGGACAGCTCCGGCTGGCAGTCGCATGAACTTTCTCGGTCTCGATCTCTCATCCGCCAACACCGGCTGGACGCTCATCGAAGAGATGGGCGAGGGCCGGCCGCCGCGGATCACCTGCGGATCGTTCACATGTCGCGGGGAGGACTACGACGACAACGTCCGCGCGCTCTCCGATCATCTCTACGAGCTGCTGACCGGCTTTCGCGCCCGCGGCATCAAGATCGATCTCGCCGGCGTGGAAGAGCCGCTGCGCGCCCTGCCAAAGCGCAAGAAGGTGATCAGTGACGGCATGTTCGCCAGCCGCACCGTCGAGGAACTGGCGTCCAACCCTCACACCATGCTCGTGCTGCCGGCGATGTCCGGCGGCGCCCTGGTGATGCTGCACCGATTCAAGATCCGGGCCGTGCTGGTCAACGTCTCGAAATGGCGGGTGCTCTGTATTGGCCGGGCCTTCGCGCCGCGCGGCACGCCGGAGAAGGAGAAGAACGGCTGGGCCAAGCGCGAGGTGCGCAAATGGGCGGCTGACCTCGGTCTCCGCTACGGCTTCATCGTCAAGAACAGCGACCAGTCCGATTCCGTCGGCATCGCGGTCTATGCAGCCATCCAGCACGGCGATTCGATGGACGTCCGCAAGATGCTGGCCACCCGGAGGGTCGCAGCGTGAACGGCCTGCCGCAGAACCTTGAGGCCGAGCAGCACGTCATCGGCTCGATCCTCTCCCAGAACGCGTGCTTCGACCGGGTGTCCTCGTTCCTGACGGCCGACGATTTCCTCGAGCCGGTGCACCGTCATCTGTTCAAGGTCATCGGCGACATGATCGGCGCCGGCCAGGTCGCGAACCCTGTGACCATGAAGGGCGCGGTCTCGGATGACCTTCAGGTCGGAGAACTCTCCGGCATGCGGTACGTCGTTCGGCTCTTCGCTGAGTTCCCGATGCCCTATGCCATCGTGGATCTCGCCTCGGCCGTAAAGGACGCCGCCGTGCGCCGTGGCCTGGTCCTGGCCGCCGAGCGGATCCACGAATGGGCCTCGCTGTCCCAGCCGGGTGCCAAGACGGAGGAACTGATCGCCGAGTGCGAGAAGCAGTTCGCAGAGGCGATCGGCAAGGGCCGGCCGGCTGATGAAGGCGACGCGGCGGCCCGGGCAATCGAGGAGGTCAGCCTCGCGCACCAGCGGCAGAAGAGCGAGGCCGTGCCATGGTTCATTGGCGAGGCGCAGCAGGTGCTGGGCGACGATCTGGAATTCGGTTGGCTGGTTGGCCTCCTCGCAGACTCCGGCGGCGGCAAGACCAGCTTCGCGCTCCAGCAGGCCTATCACGCCATGGAGGCCGGATATCCGGTCCTGTTCCTCTCGGGCGACCAGAAGCCGGAGGAGGTTTACAAGCAGATCGCCTCGCAGCGCGCGTCGGTGCAGTCCAACGATCTGCGCAAGGGCCGCGCCAGCGACAACGAAGTCGGCTCGGTCATCACCGTCCTGAACTCCATGCGTGGGAAGCCCTTCGAGGTCCGCAAGATGGGCCGGCCGACCACGGCCGAGATCTCCATGTGGGTGAGGGCGTTCAACCGGAAGCATGGGCGCGGCCTGATCATCATCGACCACGCCAAGCGCATCAGCTTCACCGACCGCCGCACCATGCTCGCCGAGGGCGTCAACCAGGTCTACGGCGACCTCAAGGCGCTCATGCAGGAGACGGAGAACGCCGGCATCCTGCTGATGCAACGGAACAGCGACGGGCAGGGCAGGGACAATCCCCGGCCGGTTCGCGGGGATGCCTATGGCGGCGCCGGCGCGCTCGAGAACCTGGACGGCCTAATTGCGCTCTATGTCGAGGAGCAGTGGATCGACCACATGCTCTCCAATGCTCGGACCGGCGCTCGCAAAGACGAGATCGAGGCCCGCCGCGAGCATGTGAAGGGCAAGGCAGAACTGGTTGGGCTCAAGGCCCGGTTCGCCGAGGGCGGTGTCCGCAAGATCATCAAGCGCGAGGCCCGGTTTACGCGCTTCGCCTCGCTGACCGACGACTGGCGAGAGCAAGGATCGATGCTTTGAAGGTCGTGACCAGCCCCGAAATGGTACACGCCGCCATGGACGCCGCCAGGAAGCAGGCGATCGCCGACTGCGCCCGGATCGCGCGGGACTATGCCGCCAGCCGTAACCGTGCCGGCGCGGTCGATCGGGCCGCCGCCGCCAAGCTCAAGGCCGCCATCGATATCGCCCACAAGATCGAGAAGCTGGGGGCGCGCTGATTTGTCGAAGATCGATCGTCTCTGCGATCAGCTCGGCATCAAGATCGTCCCGTATCGGAAGCGGCGGCGGCCTCGGCAGACCCATGCTCGCCAGGTCATGCGCCGGATCGTCCTCAAGCACGGCGAGAACCACCTCATCTTCGTGCTGAAGGCCATTCTCTGGTCCCGGAACAATACCGCCGAACTCTGGTCCGAAACGATCCTGGCGGTATCCGACATCGTTCTCGACTTCCCCGAATGGGCCGACGCGCGCGCCGGCGAGTTCATGGGCGCGTTCGACACGATCGAGCTCGCTGAGATCCGCCGGCAGGCCATGACCGGTCGCCGGTTCTCCAAGCGCAGCCGGATCTACACTCTCCTCGTCATGGCTCTTCGCGATGCCCTGACCCCAGAGCAGCAAGGGAGCCTCCTATGACCTGGACCGCAATGATTGTCCGCGAGCGCCTCGTCGAAGCCGCCGATACCATGGCGCACATTGTCGTTGACCGGGTCGGCCCCGGAAAGGTCCGCAGCCTGTGGCCGGTCTACGCCTACGAGCACAAGGACGCCTACGGTTATGGCCAGGTGCAGGTTCGCTACATCCCCGACGCCGCGGCTATTTCTCGGGCAGATGAGGCGCGGGCTTGGGTCAACGCGCTCGTCGACGAGGATCGCGCTCGTCAGATTGTATGGGCTCGGGCATCCTGCGAGGCTGGAAAGCGCTCGTTCGCCGGTTGGTGCCGGAAAAACCGGGTTCCGCGCAGGTCGGCTTATCGCCTGACCGACCTTATCCACGAGAGGGTTGCGCTAAGTCTTTGTAAGGCCTCGATAAACTTGCGCTACCCCGACTATGGACGGGTGGCACAACATGAGGGCATAGGAGGGGGGCAAATCGATAGCCTGTCGATTTCTGCGTCGCCACGATCCTTCATGGAAGACGACGCCAGGCCGATCGATGTTCCCGAGGCCCGGGATATGACCTGGGCCGAGCAGCAAGCAGAGCGGCGCCGCAAGATCCTCGCCCGATACGAGCAGCCTGCGACGTGACAGTTCAAGCCCCCGCTTGGGGCGCCGGCCGGTGAGGGCGAACCTCCCGGCCACCAATTTAGACGGCGGCCCCAGTTGCTCGCCACGAAGGCAGGCCGGTTCGAATCCGGCTCGTTGACCGAGATCAGGTGAAAGACGCGGTTCGAGTCCGCGACGAGCCTTCGGGCTTAAGGGAGTGCTCCCCCGGGTTGGGAGAGGTCTGGCAGCCGGGAAAGACCGGCAATCGATCATTCAACCCCGGAGACCCGCATGTTCCGCCGCTCTTTCATGGGCCTCGGCATGGCCGCGCTCGCCTCGATCTTCGCTGGTGGTGCCGTCGCATCGGTGGTGACGCCCCCGGTGGTCGTGCGTGGCCTGCCGTCGGTCCCTCAGGTGACGCCGAACCGGCGCCGCCGGCTCCCGAGGACGGGCACCAAGTACGCAGCGCACGGCAAGCAGGAATGCGCTCGCCGCCGCGCGCAGATTGCTGCAGGCCGGCTGACTGTGGCGAATGGGCTGGCGACATAGGAGGCGACTGTCGAAAGCCTCGCGGCCGGACCAGTCCGCCGCCGCCGTCTCAGCCACCATTGGAATCGAGCTCGCACGTGGTATAAAGCCGGCGTCGCTACTATCTCAGTAGCTCGTGTAAGGCCCAAACGAGCACGAGTCCAATGACGGCGAAGAGTAAGACTGTAAATAAATCGTCGAGTTTTGCTATTCTATGGTCTAGATCGTCTACTTGTTTCTTTAATTGGACGTAATTTTGAATCAGTAGGCCTTCATATATTCTGTTTGTTATGCTTTCTTCGGTAAATTCTTGCCCTTGTCGGGAGGGCGGTGATTCATCTTTCGACATGGTCTCCTCGCAAGTCAGTTAGCGACAGCAGATTGTCGGCAATATTGAAATATGTCGAGGCTAAGATGCTGCTGCGTTGTTGAAACTCGACTGAAAATATTCGAATGAAACTGGATATGGCCTGATGTGGCTCCAGCGCGAACCGGATGATCCACCTCATCTCGCCAGCCTCTTCGCATCTGGTCACATCATCCGCGGCTATCATCGGCACTCAAAGTGCAGGCATTCGCCGGTCGACTCAGCGCGGTTGCAGATCGTCGCCGCGACCTTAGCCATCCGCTCGCGCCGTGCTAAAGGATGCGCGCTCGGCGCGCCCGAGTTGCGGGGCGTCCATCCGGATAGTTGAGAGGTGCCACCATGATCCTGATCTATGACCTGATCGGTGCCCATGTTGCGGGAGAGCATCGGAGCGCCTTCGATTGCATGCGCGCGCTCGGTGTGCGCTGGTCGGAGTACGAGGCGCAGCCGATCGCGGACCAGATCGTATTCCGGGGATGCGCCGACGTGCCAGCCGAGCTGCCGGAGTTCGTGCGTTCGCCCAGATCGAAAGCGGGCGGATGATGTCACAAGCGAGCTACGCGCCGTGCGCGCGGTCGGCCTACACGTCTGTGGGATGTCCGACGATGGGATGGAAGCCGACACGGTCCTGAACCTTCCTACGCGCACCGCCGCTGAAGCCCATGGGCTGTTCTATCAGACAGCCGATCCAGCACCCCTCTGAGGTCTTCAAGATCCCGCATGCGAGCCGAAAGGTTCCTGACAACGGTTCCGGTGCGGCTTTCCAGAATCCGAATTTCTCCACCGAAATGGCTAGCCCATGGAAATCGACATCGAGATCAAGGGCAACGCTCTGGCCGCTTGGGAGCGTGCCTTTCGTGAGATGCCGACCAAGGCGAAGCGCGAGTTCGAGAACGGCCTCAGCGATGGTGGCTTGAAGCTCCGGACCCAGGTCCGCGCCGCACTGAAGAAGCAGATGGGCACAAAGGGCCTCTCGCCAATCATCACCCGGACGCCGTCGAAGCTCGATCGCGGCAACCTGAGCTTCACGATCTTCGGCAACGGTCGCGGCCTGCCGATCAACGCCTTCCCCGTCCGCATGAGCCGGTCGAAGCGAGCGTTGGTCCGCTGGAGCCCGAGGGAGCACTGGCGGCTCCAGTCGCGCGACGCCGCCGGCAAGTTCGGCAAGATCCAAGACACGCCCGAGGCAGCGGTGACCGCCATGCTCTGGGGCAGCGCCCACGCCTTCCAGCGATCCTTCGTCGGTCCCAGAGGACCGAGAGCGATCCGAGGCGGGGGCAAGGGTGGCATGCGTCAGCTCTTCGGCCCAGCCGTCTCGAAGGAGCTCAATTATGACCAATCGCTGGCAGCATTTCGAACCGGAATAGCAACGATCATCGAACCGTCGATCCGCAAGCGCCTCGCCGCGCTAATGCCAGGAGCCTGAACCTTGGGCATCTATCGACCTTTCCTGCCCATCGCAGACTGCCCCAACTGCGGCAAGCAGCCGGAGTACAAGTTCAGCCTGTTCAAGGGACCCCAGATGCGTTGCCGATGCGGCGTTTCTGGGCCGTTCATTGCCCTTTCGGAATGGCCCGAGCACGAAGCTCGCAATGCATGGAGCAAGGTCGCGGGAGAGCCCAAGATGCTGCGACCGCCGCCACCGCCCAAGATGTGAGGCGACAGGCCACTGGCCGCACCTGCGCCGCCTGCATCACCTGCCATTGCCACGAGCCAAGACTTCCGCCGCGCCCGCCAGCCCTGGCCGCGACCGGCGTCCTACCGCCCCGACCGAGCCAAACCGCTCGGAGCCCCTCCTGTTCTCCGGGCCCCGCTGTTGCAATCCGGCAACGCTCCTACCCCCGCGAAGGTACTTCCAAGGGGGGGCAGGCCCGCCCGGCGGCGGCAGCGTGGTATTTGAGCGTATCTCGCCCATCGAAATTCGCGTTTTGCTTGCCTCCGGGCGCTGCTGACGGCGATGCCGTCGTGTCCAGGCACCAGGTGGCCGGAAATGAGCGGGCGCCGTCAGCGGTCGCCGCAGGAGCTGCATGACGCATCACCACTAATGGAAGGCCACCGGACTATGGTCGCGACCAAAAAGCCAGCGCTCGGCGACATGGTTGTGTCGGCCAGCGCGGCGTCGGCGCTGATCGGCATCACGCCGGAGCGGGTCCGGCAGCGGACCGTCGATGGCTGGATCAAGAAGAATTCGAAGGGCCAGAACACCCTTCGGGGGGTGGTCGGCGGATATGTGGCCTTCCTCAAGGCGGAGGAGCGCCGAACATCGAAGGTCCAGAGCGAGAGCGGCCTGAAGGCTGTCATTCGGCGTGCAAAGTTGACCCCATATCCGGGGGTATCGGCGTCCAAAATTGACCCCCATGTGATCGAGCTGAACAGTCCGTCTCTTTCCTTTCGAGGACAGGCGGGCGGGGATGAAGGGCGTGGACACGGTTGCGCGGATCCGACGTGAGTTTTTTGTGCGAGGTCGGACCATCAAGGAGATCGTCCGCGAGCTGCACGTGTCGAGGAACACGGTTCGCAAGGTTCTGCGGTCGAATGAGACAGCGTTTGATTATGAGCGCTCGGTGCAGCCGATGCCGAAGCTCGGCGCCTGGAAGCCAGAGCTTGACCGGATCCTTGCTGCCAATGAGGGACGCTCCGCCCGCGAGCGGTTGACGCTGATCCGGATTTTCGAGGAGCTGCGTGGGCTCGGATACGAAGGCGGCTACGATGCCGTCCGCCGATATGCCCGAGGCTGGCAGCGCGAACAGGTGTCGCTGTCGGCTGCCGCCTTCGTGCCGCTGAGCTTCGCGCCGGGCGAGGCCTACCAGTTCGACTGGAGCCACGAGATCGTGCTGATAAACGGCACGACGGTGACGGTAAAGGTCGCCCATGTCCGGCTCTGTCATTCCCGGATGCTGTTCGTGAGGGCCTATCCGCGCGAGAGCCAGGAGATGGTGTTCGACGCCCATGACCGGGCATTTGCCTTCTTCAAAGGTGCCTGCACGCGCGGGATCTACGACAACATGAAGACGGCGGTCGAGACGATCTTCGTCGGCAGGGAGCGACTCTACAATCGCCGCTTTCTCCAGATGTGCGGCCATTACCTGGTCGATCCGGTGGCCTGCACGCCGGCGTCAGGCTGGGAGAAAGGCCAGGTCGAGAACCAGGTTGGTCTCGTGCGCGAACGCTTCTTCACGCCGCGGCTCCGGGTGAAGAGCTACGACGAGCTGAACGCCTGGCTGCTTGACCGGGCGATTGCCTTCGCCAAGGCGCATCGCCATCCCGAACTCCGCGACAGGACGGTCTGGGAGATGTTCGAGGAGGAGCGACCAAGTCTCGTGCCCTATCGGGGTTGCTTTGACGGCTTCCATGCCGTGCCGGCTTCGGTGTCGAAGACCTGCCTCGTGCGCTTTGACAACAATCGCTACTCCGTCGCCGCCAGCGCCGTCGGGCGACCCGCCGAGATCCGCGCCTATGCCGATCGCGTCGAGTTGCGTCAGGAGGGTCGGATCATCGGCGAGCATCCGCGCTGCTTTGGGCGAGACCAGACGATCTACGATCCCTGGCACTATGTCCCGGTGCTGGCGAGGAAGCCCGGCGCATTGCGCAACGGAGCGCCATTCAAGGACTGGATCCTGCCGGCGAGCCTCGAACGGGTCCGCCGCAAGCTCGCCACGGTGCCGGATGGCGGGCGGCAAATGGTCAGCATCCTGACCGCGGTTCTCAGCGATGGCCTGCCTGCCGTCGAGGCCGCCTGTGGGGAAGCGCTCGCCGAAGGCGTCCACTCCGCCGACGTGATCCTCAACATTCTCGCCAGGGCGCGCGAACCGGTCCGCACCGTCACGATCATGACGCCGGACGCCCTGCGGCTGAACCATGAGCCGGTCGCCGACTGCGCCCGCTATGACAATCTCAGGAGGGCAATATGATGGAGCGATCCGAGATCCTGGCCACCATGGCCGAGTTGAAGCTTTACGGCATGAAGGCGGCCTTCGATGAGATCCTCGCTACGGCGGTGAAGCGCCAGCACGAGCCGCACCGGGTGGTTGGCGACCTCTTGTCGGCCGAGATCTCCGAGAAGCAGGCGCGGTCGATCAAATACCAGATCACCATTGCCAAGCTGCCGCTGGCTCGGGACATCGACGATTTTGTCTTCGACGACACGCCGATCAACGAGACGCTGGTGCGGGATCTCGCCGGCGGCAACTTCATCGCCCATCAGCGCAACGCTGTCCTGATCGGCGGGACCGGCACCGGCAAGACGCATCTTGCCATCGCCATTGCTCGGGCCTGCATTCGGGGCGGCGCTCGCGGCCGCTTCTTCAATGTCGTAGACTTGGTCAACAAGCTCGAGGCCGAGAGCCGAAGTGGTCGCCAGGGCAGAATGGCAGACTATCTCTCCCGCATGGACTTCATCGTCCTCGATGAGCTCGGCTATTTGCCCTTCGCCCAGTCCGGCGGACAACTCCTGTTCCACCTGATCAGTCGGCTCTACGAGCAGACATCGGTCATCGTCACGACGAACCTCGCCTTCGGCGAATGGCCGTCCGTATTCGGCGACGCCAAGATGACGACCGCGCTCCTCGATCGACTGACCCATCACTGCGATATCGTCGAGACCGGCAACGAGAGCTGGCGCTTCAAGAACCGCCTCTGACCACCCCAAACTTCGCCCGCCACGGCCTCGTTATCGCTCCGCCTCCGGCTGCGCGATAACGAGGCCGTGGCGTTCCAACAACTCCAGCAGGGGTCAACATTGGACGCCGATAAGGGGTCAGTTTTGAACGCCGTTTGACATGAAGGCCGCACGCCAGCGCGAAGTCGAGATGCGGATCGCCGAGCGGGGGCGCTCGCTCGTGCCGCGCGACGAAGCAGATGCGGCAATGGATATCGTGGTCGGTGAAATCAATGCGGAGATGAGCGGCCTTGCCGCTCGCATCACTCGCGACATCGCCTTGCGCGGAAAGATCGAGACCGAAGTCCATGCGAGCCTCCAGCGCGTCTCCGACGCTCTCAAAGCCGGATCGGAGGGGCTTGCTGCGGGCGGCCTTGATGCTGCAGCCGACACTGAGGACGACGCCTGACGCCTGGGCGATCGACAACCGCGTCTATCCGACGAGCGCCGGCAAACCCGGTCCGCGCGACCCATTCCTGACGCCCTACATGGTCCCATTCGGCCGGGCGATTGCAGAGCGGACGCACCGCCGTGTGGTCCTGGCTTGCAGCGCCCAGATGGGCAAGAGCGACACCTTTCTCGACGTGATCGGCCAGCGGCTCGATCAGGCGCCGGCGCCGATCCTCTACGTCGGCCCGTCGAAGCAGTTCGTCACCGAGCAGTTCGAACCCCGCATCATGGGGCTGCTGGATCAGGCGCCGTCGCTCTCGCGCAAGGTGGCGCGCGGCAAGCGCATGAAGCAGACCCGGAAGCTTGTCGCGGGCGTCCCGCTGCGGCTTGCCCATGCAGGCTCGCCGACGGCGCTGAAGTCAGACCCGTTTGCGCTGGCGCTGACGGACGAAGCCGACGACCTGGTTGCCAATGTCAAGAAGCAGGGCGACCCGATCGGCCTCGTCGACCGTCGCGGCGACAGCTATGCGGACTTCGTTCATGCGATCGTCTCGACGCCATCCGTGGGAGCAAAAGAAGTGGCGCGCGATCCGGACAGCGGCCTCGAGTTCTGGGCCGTCCAGGAGCCGGAGGATATCGATAGCAAGATCTGGGCGCTCTGGCAGGAAGGCACCCGATATCATTGGGCGTGGCCCTGCCCGCATTGCGGCGAGTTCTTCATCCCGCGCTTCGACTGCCTCGAGATCCCGCGCAACGCCGATCCGGCGCGCGCCCAGCGCGAAACGCGGATGATCTGCCCTCGCAACGGCTGCGTCATCGACGACGATCCGAACGGCCATAACCTGAAGGCCGAGATGAACGCTCGCGGCGTTTACGTCTCGCCCGGGCAGAGCATTGATCCCGAAGGTAACGTCATCGGCGCTCCCGTTGACAGCACGACTGTTTCCTTCTGGGTATCTGGCCTCTGCTCGCCGTTCCGGACCTTCGGCGATCGGGCGAAGGACTACGTAACCGCTCTGCGATCCGGCAATCACAATGAGATCCAGGCCGCGATGAACGGCGGCTTCGGGGAAGTCTGGGCGCCACAGGGCGGCGACGTTCCTGAGTGGGAAGAGATCAAGAAGCTGGCGCTGCCGTACCTACGCGGCGACGTGCCGGATCCGGTCGTGTTCCTGACCTGTGGCGTCGACGTCCAGAAAAACCGGCTCGTCTACGTCGTGCGCGGATGGGGCGCTCGGCAGGAGAGCTGGCTGATCGATGCGGGCGAGGTCTGGGGCGATACCGCCCTTGAGGATGTTTGGACCGACCTGACGGAACTGATGTCATCCGACTATGCGGGGACGCACATCGCGCGGACGTTCGTTGACGCCGGTTTCCGGCCCGGCAAGAAGGACGAGGTGCCAGAGCATCGCGTCTATGAATTCTGCCGGCGCCACGCGCGCCAGGCATTCGCGACCAAGGGTTTTGAGCATCGGGACAAGCCGCTCTCGGTCAATCGGATTGATGTCACGGCGCGCGGCAAGTCGACGAAATACGGCCTCGACCTCGTTCGCCTCGACAGCGATTTCATGAAGTCCTGGGTCCATCAGCGCCTGCGCTGGCCGGTTGATCAGCCCGGCGGCTGGCACGTCTTCGCCCTGCCGACCGACGAGCATCCGGATGGCCTGACCGACGACTACTGCCGGCAGATTGTTTCCGAGGCTCGCGTTCGCAAGCCGAGCGGCGGCTATCAGTGGGTCGTCAAGGCTCGAAATAACCACTTCCTCGACGCAGAGGCACTGGCATTTGCGGCGGCCTACATGCTCGGCCTGCAAAGGCTCCCGGACAGCGCGCGCCGGCCGGGAGCGCGAGCGCCGGCCCCAGCGCCGGAGCCTAAAGCCAGCGATGCGGACCAGCCCAAAGCGCCGCCGCCGCCCAAACGGAGCGGGTGGCTCGACGGCGGCAGTCGCGGCCGAGGGCGCGGTTTCCTCGGATAGCGGCCTCGCCGCGCAACCCAGAAATGACGGTGAGACATGACAATCGCGGATGAGATTGCGGCGATCCGCGAGGCTATTGCTTCGGGCGCAAAGCGTGTTCGGACCAGGACGAACGGCGTCGAGCGCGAGGTCGAGTATCCCACTTTCGACGACTTGAGGAAGCGCCTCGAATACCTCCAAGGCATCGAAGCGGGTGGCCGATCCCGCGTCACGCTGGCCTCATTCTCGAAAGGGCGGTGACGATGCGCGCGACCTTTCTTGATCGGGCCATCAGCATTGTCTCGCCCCGGATTGCCGCGCGCCGTGTCGCGCAGCGCGCCGCGTTCGAGCATCTCGTCGGCTCCGGCCGGCGCGGCTATGAGGGCGCATCCAAGGGGCGGCGAACCGATGGCTGGAATGCAACGTCGCAATCCGCCAACTCTGAGATTGAGGCAGCGGCCCCGGTCCTGCGCGCTCGGATGCGCGATCTGGTCCGGAACAACGCCCATGCGGCGAAAGCAATCTCCGTCCTGTCGACGAACATCATCGGCGACGGCATCGTTCCCCGCTCGAAGACGGGCGACGACGCGCTCGACAACAAGATCAACGCGCTATGGGAGCGCTGGTCCACTCGCTGCGATGCCGATGGCCAGCTCGATTTCCTCGGCATGCAAACCCTGGCCTGCCGGGAGATGCTCGAAGGTGGCGAGGTCCTGATCCGGAAGCGGCCGCGCAAGCCTTCGGATGGCCTGCCTGTCCCGATGCAAATCCAGATCCTCGAAGCCGACATGCTCGATATGAACCGCGCGTCGATCCTCGACACCGGCGCGGAGATCATCCAGGGCGTCGAGTTCGACAAGATCGGACGCCGGACCAAATACTGGATATTCCCAAAGCATCCCGGCGATGCGCACGCCTATGTCGCCGCTGGTTTCTCCAGCAAACCCGTCCCTGCCGCCGAAATCCTGCACATCTACGAAAAGCAGCGGACCCAGGTTCGCGGCGTCCCATGGGGATCCCCGGCATTAACGACCCTCCGCGACCTCGACGAATACGAAGACGCCGAGTTGATGCGGAAGAAGATCGAAGCCTGCATGGTCGGCATTGTGACCGGCGGCGACGAGGCAGAGATGGGCCTCGGCATTCCGACAGCGGAAGACCAAACGCCGGGCGTCTACGACGCGGATGGCACCCTCGTCGAGCGCTTCGAACCGGGCATGTTTCTCCATGCTCGCGGCGGCCGGAATGTGACATTCAACACCCCGGCGCCGACCAGCGGCCATGAGGCTTACAAGCGATCGACGCTGCGCTCGGTCGCCGCCGGCTTCCGCGTCCCCTACGAGTTGATGTCCGGCGATCTGGCCGAGGTGAATTATTCCAGCATTCGCGCCGGCCTGGTTGAATTCCGCCGGCTGGTTTCGTCGGTGCAGTGGCAGATCATCATCCCGATGCTCTGCCAGCCGGTCTGGGATTGGTTCATCGACTACGCAACGGACGCCGGCCATATCCCCGTAGGGCAGGATGTCCCGGTTGAGTGGAGCCCGCCGCGCTTCGTGTCGGTCGATCCTTTCAAGGATGCGATGGCGGCTCTGATGGAGGTCCGCTCTGGCCAGCGCTCGCTTCTCGACGTGATCGCGGAGACCGGCCGCAATCCCCGCGATGTTCTGAACGAAATCGCGGAGGCGAATGCTCTGATCGACAAGCTCGGCATCAAGATCGACAGCGATCCGAGGCACACCGACAAGAGCGGCATTCTGCAAGACCCGGCCGTTATTGCTGCGGCCCTCTCAGAGGGCGGCGGGACCGCCAAGGCCAAGGCCTGAAAGGCACTTCCATGACCCAAAAGACCGTGAATATCCCGCCGCAACATCGCGGCGCGGAGTTCCGCGCCGGCAGTTTCGACGAGGCGACGAATACCATCGGAGTCGTCTTCACGACGGGCGCGACGGTCCGCCGGCATAGCTGGTGGGACGGCGAATATGACGAGGAGCTCGTCGTCGAGCCCGGCGCCGTCCGGCTCGACCGGCTGAATGCCGGCGCGCCGTTCCTGAATTCGCACAGCGGCTATGACCTCGACGACGTGATCGGCTCGGTCGTCCCCGGCTCGGCCCGGATCGAGGGCGGTGTCGGCGTGGCCCGCATCCAGCTTTCCGCCACGGCGGGAGACGCGGAGAACGTCCAGAAGATCCGCGACGGCGTCATCCGCAACGTCAGCGTCGGCTACCAGATGCACAAGGTCGAGAAGACCGAGGCAGATGACGGATCGGTGGCGCATTGGCGCGTCATCGATTGGGAGCCTTTCGAGATTTCTGCCGTCGCCATCCCCGCCGACCCCGGCGCGCAAATTCGATCTGCGGACGAGCAGCAGCGCGCCGCAGCCAAACCTTGCATCGTCATCCGTGCCGATGTTGCCCCCGCCGCGCAGACGGCAAACCCAAAGGAGACCGCGATGACCAATCGCACGAATGCCGCTGCCGACGACGCACGTGGCGAGACTGTGACGACCACGACCGACGCGCCGCAGACGCGTGCCGCCCCGGCCGGCATGTCGCCCGAAGAGGTCGCCGCCCACGCCACCCGCGCCGCTGACGATGCCGTTCGCGGCGAGCGCCAGCGTATCGCCGAGATCCGCGCCCTTGCGGTCAAGCTCGGCCTGCCGGAATTCGCCGACGAGCACATCCGCCTCGGCACGTCGATGGCCGACTTCCGGATCGCCATTCTCGAACAGGTCGCGGAAAACCATGAACGCGGCTTCAATCCGACCTCGCATGCTCGGGTCGAGGTCACGGCCGACGAGGGCGAAAAGCGCGGTGCTGCGATCGAGAGCGCCCTGCTGCATCGTATCGACCCAGCCGGCTTCGAGCTCACCGCCGCCGGCCGTGACTTCCGGGGCTATAGCCTGCTGGAGATCGGCCGCGAAAGCCTTGAGCGCTCCGGCGTCCGCACGCGCGGCATGTCGAAGCTCGAAGTGGCGCAGCGCTCGCTGGAGACCCGCAGCGGCGGGCTGATGTCGACCAGTGACTTCCCCGGCATCCTTGCCAACGTCGCCAACAAGACGCTGCGCGCCGCCTATGACGCCGCTCCGCAGACCTTCCGCCCGTTGGTCCGCGAGACGACCGTCTCCGACTTCAAGCAGGTGAGCCGCGTCCAGCTTGGCGATGCGCCGAGCTTCGAGAAGGTGAATGAGCACGGCGAGTTCACTCGCGGCAGCATCGGCGAGGGCGTCGAGAAATACGCCGTCGAGACGTTCGGCCGGGTCGTCGGCATTACTCGAAAGGTCATCGTGGACGACGACCTCGAAGCGTTCACCCGCCTTCCGCGCGCCTTCGGCGTGCAGGCGGCGAACCTCGAAAGCGATCTGGTCTGGGCGCAGATCCTCGGCGCCGGCCTGATGGGCGACGGCAAGGCGCTGTTCCATGCCGATCACGGCAACCTTGCCGGTACGGGCGCAGCGATCACGGTCGACAGCATTGGCCTCGGCCGCCTCGCGATGGCGAAGCAGACCGGCATCGACGGTTCGACCCTGCTCAATATCGACCCGCACTACCTGATCGTTCCGAAGGCGCTCCAGACCAAGGCGGAGCAGTTCATCGGCCAGATCTATGCGGCGAAGAGTGCCGATGCGGTGCCGGAGAGCCTGCGCAGCCTCTCCATCATCTCGGAGCCGCGCCTCGACGCGGGCATCCAGAAGCTCGGTATCGCCGGCTCGGCGACCGCATGGTTCCTGGCTGCGAACGTCAACCAGATCGATCTCGTCGAGCTGGCCTATCTCGAGGGCCAGCGCGGCGTCTACACCGAGACCCGGATGGGCTTCGATGTTGATGGCGTCGAGGTCAAGGTTCGCCTCGACGTGGCGGCCAAGGCAATCGACTGGCGCGGCTTCTACCGCAACGCGGGCGCGTAACCCGGCGCGAACCTCTGGCGGGGCTCCGGCCCCGCCGCTCCCATCCCCTTGCTATCTGGAGCAGATGCAATGAAAAATTTCGTCAAGCCGGGTGACGTGATCACCCTCGCGGCCCCCTCTGCTGTCGTCTCCGGCGGCGGCGTCCTCGTCGGCACCATCTTCGGCATCGCAGCCTATTCGGCGGCCAGCGGCGCGGATGTCGAGGTCAAGACGACCGGCGTCTTTGACCTGGACGCGGCGACCCACGCCACCACGCAGGCCATCGCGGTCGGCGAGGCTGTCTATTGGGACGCGACCGCGAAGAAGGCGACCAAGACCGGCACCGATAACACCAAGATCGGCGTTGCGGTCGCGGCCAAGGCCTCGCCGGATGCTGTCGTCCGCGTCCGCCTCAACGGTACGTTCTGAGATGTCCTGGGCTCGACTTGACGCTCTTGCCGGCCGGGCGAGTGATCGCCTGTTCGGGGAGCGTGTCAGGATCGAGCCTCAGGCCGCCGGCCGCGTTGTGATCATCGGGCCAGATCCGGATCGTCCTGCCTTCGAGATCCGGGCGACGCTCGATATCACGGAGCACTCCGACCACGCGCGAGGCGAAGGAACGCGCAACGGCGCGCGGCAGGATGTCAACGTTCAGGAGATCGCGCTCCTTATCGAGACCGGCTCGATCGTCGCCCCCGACGCATTGCCGAAAGCGGGCGATTACGTGATCGCCCTCGACCGGCCCGGTGCCCCCAAGTTCAAGATCGCGACGCCCGCCGGACAGAATGGCGGGCGTCATCTGTTCATGATGATCCCGGTCCCGACCTGATGAGCATCACCTCGCTTGCCCTCCAATATCTGACCGTCGCCGCGCTGCGCGGCGCAACCTTGGCCGGCGATGCCGTCCAGCCCGGTGCGATCGATGCGCTCGATGTCGATGTCGCCCGTATGGCCAAGCCGCTGATCTCAGTCTTCATCGGCGAGGACGAGCGCAAGATATCGGGAAAAGAGCTGATCGGCGGCGAGCATCGCGTCGAGGTTCTGATCCAGACATTCCTCCCCGCAGAGGTCGACATCTTGGTCGACGGGGTGCCCCTCCGGACCAACTCGCGCGAGGGCGCGGCGGACCTTGTCATGGGCGTCATGCGCCGGCAGATCGACCGCGTCTTAAGCGCCGGTGACAGCCCGGCGGCAAACCTTTGGCGGATCCTGGTTGCCGAGGTCGAGGCATCATCGACAACGCCTTTTCTCTTTCAAATCACGGATCAGGTCCGCGTTTCGGCAAACGAGACATCCTTCCTCTGCCGCATGCAGATCGATGAGCCATCTTTTGGCGCGCCGGTGCTGAGCGACTTCTGGCAATTGGTGATCGACGTACTCGCCGCCGAGCCGGAATGCTCACCGATCGCCGTCTGGATCAAGGCCGAGATCGTGGCGCCGGAAAACCTCCCGTCATGGCGCATTCACCAGGCGGATCTCGGCCTGTCGGCCGAGGCCCGCGACGGCATCGGCATCGGCCCGCTGTCCGTCCCGGAGCCCGCATCTGACGAGCTCCCGCTGGTCTCTGGCGGCACCATGGATACCGGCAACGAAGTCTGGACCGAGGAATGACCTCGCTCGTCGACGCGATCGAGGCGCTGTTCCTGCGGCTCGCCGCCGTTGAGCGGCGCCAGGACGGCCAGATCACCCAGGGCACGGTCGAGGAGATCGACGCCAAGGCCGGCACGGTCAGGATCAAGGTCGGCGAGGACAGCGACGGCAAGCCGTTCCTGACGCCGCCGATCCCCTACGCGCAGTTCATGGGCGCGCTGAAGGTCCATACGCCGCCCTCGAAAGGGCAGCAGATGACGGTCCTCAATGTCGCCGGCGACTTCAGCCAGGGCCTGGCCGTGCCGATGACGCAGAGCGACGCGAACAAGAGCCCCAGCGAAAAGGGCGACGAGAACGTCGCGACCTACGCCGGCTTCAAGATCACGCTCGACGGCGGCAAGATCCAGATCACCGAGGGCGGCCTGTCCGTCACGATCGGCGGTGGCAAGGTCGCGATCAAGGCCAACGTCGAGATCGAAGGCAACGTGACGATCAAGGGCAACTTCGACACCGAGGGCTCGTCCTTCACCAACAACGGCAAGGACGTTGGAGCGCAGCACAGGCACTCCGGCGTGACCCCCGGCGGCTCGAATACCGGCCCGCCATCGTAGCGCTCACGAGCGCCCGTTCTCCAATCCCTACACATAGGAGGCCCCGATGGCCGAGAAGAAGCCGTACCGCGTCACGGACGCGGCCGGGCCGTATGTTGCTGGCCGAAAGGTCAAGCCTGGCGCCATCATCGACCTGACCAAAGCGCAGGCCGAGTACGAGCTGCGGCTCGGCACCATCGTGCCCCATGGCTCCACCACGCCGCTTCGCACGCGGGAGGATGGCGGCTCGGTCGAGCTCGTCGTCCGCAAGGGTGTCGGCGGCGGTGGCGGCACCGGCCGGACCAAGCGCTGACACCATGGCCTCGACCGGCATCAACCGCCGCACCGGGCGGCTGCTGACCGATTGGGACCATGTGCTCCAATCGCTCGAGGTCATCCTCTCGACGCGCTTCGGCGAGCGCGTCATGCGCCGCTGGTTCGGGAGCAATGTCCCGGTGCTGCTTGGCCAGAACATGGTGCCGGAAACCTTCGTCCGGTTCTATGCCGCCGTAGGTGTCGCGCTGGTGCAGGAGCCGCGCGTCGAACTCGTCCGCATCACCCCGATTTCGGTCACGCGAACCGGCCGCGCCGGCTTTCTGCTCGATCTCCAGTATCGCCCGCGCGGCCATCTCGGCGATTTCACCGTCGAAGGGGCGAAGCGGATCATTGTCGCGCCGGGATCCGGCGACCGCCTTGAGGTCTTCCCCGCATGACCACGATTGATCTCTCGACGTTCCCGGCGCCGGACGCGATCGAAACGCTGCCCTATGAGGCGATCCTTGCCGCTGTGATGGCCGATACGCAGGCGCGCTTCGACGCCGCCGGCATCGACTATGACGTCGGCGGCTTGGAGACGGATCCGGTCAAGGTCGTCGACGAGGCATCCGCCTATCGGGAGCTGCTCCTGCGGGCGCGCGTCAACTATGCCGTTCGCGCAAACCTGCTGGCATTTGCGACGGGAACCGACCTCGATCATCTGGCCGCGTTTTACGACGCCGCTCGCATTCCGGACGAAGACGACGAACGCTTCCGGCTACGCACCCTGCTCACGATCCAAGGGCGCTCTACAGGCGGCACGGCACCGCGCTATAGGGCCGTTGCCCTAGGGACCTCTCTGCGTGTCCTGGACGCCTCTGTGTACCGCGTCGGCACGTCGCCGCAGATCGAAATTGCGGTGGTCGCCGCCGACAATAACGGCGTCGCCGACGCCGGCCTGCTCGCGCTCGTTTCGGAGGCGGTGCAGAGTGCGGCGGTCCGCATGGTCAATGACACGATCCGCGTGATCGCCGCCGTCACCGATACGATCGATGTTGCCGCGCACATCTGGCTGCTGCCGGATGCGGCCGGGTCGCTGATCGACGCCTTGCCGGCGGCCATCAGGGCCGATTGGGCCACCGAGGGCGGCCTCGGCTTCGATTTGACCCGCGAATGGATGTTGGCGCGATTGATGAAGAGGGGCGTGCAGCGGGTCGAGATCCTGGCCCCGGTCGAGAATGTCATCGTCCAGCCCGGTCGGGCCGTCGCGCTCGGTGCCATCGACCTCACGCTCGTGGGCCGCGACCGATGACGGCGGTCGTCCACCTGCTGCCATCGTCCTCGACGCCATTCGAGCAGGTCCTGTCCGAGGCCACGGATCCGACGCCGCGCCTTTCCGGTGCGATCGCCAGCCTGCATGGCTTCAAGTTCACGCCGTGGCCGTCGCTGCTGCCCTATCTCGTTTACGAGTACGGATTGGGCGAGCTGACGCCCTATGTGCCGAACCTCTACGAGCTGCTCCCCGAGGGTATCGCCTGGACCCGCGTTCGCGGCACGCCGGCGGCGGTCGAGCGGGCGCTCGCCTGGCTCGGCTATACCGCTGAGATCGAGGAGGCAGCGGTTCGCCGCGCCCGCTGGAACCTGTTCCAGCTTGCGCTCGACCGCGTCCGCGATGACGAGGACGACCTCGATCCGATCGACGGCGTCGCCAACCTTTCGACACCGCTGCGCTCAGTGTTCTGGCGCGGCTTTTCCGGCTACGACATCCGGCCGCTGGAGTACAGCCGGAACCGCTGGTCGCAGACGCGCTGGAGTTCGTCTTCCGGCGCGCGCCTCCGCGAAGACGGCGCCAAATGGTCGTTCGGCCGGACCTATCCCTTCGACCATGCGATGACCGAGGCCGATCTGACGGCACTCGGCGTCTGGATCGAGCCGCCCGAAGATGGTGACGACGCCGAGCCGGCCTGGCTCGACATCGAGTGGCCGGATCTCACCTGGAACGATTTCGGCAATGCGCGGTCGGCGCTGATGCTGCTCGGCGTGCCGAACGGCACCGCCTGGGCCTGCTTCCGCGATGCCGGCGGCGACGTCATCGGCTACCGCCGGGCAAAGGTGCAGGCCCGCGTCGGCGTCGACCCGAATGGCCCGTATCGGTTCGGTGGTCTGCGCTTCGCCCCGGCCGCGACCGGCGCCGAGCTGATGCTGGTCGAGGCCCTGACCGACTTTGGCGAGGGCCATGGCTGCACGGCGGCCACCGTCTCGCTGATCCTCGCCGCCGAGCCTGCCGATCCGGCCCGGCCCGGCGCGCTCTGGCTCGGGCCGGGCGAGCTCGGCGCAGGCCTACCGGAGGTCGCCGCGACCCCCATCCACATCGAGTTCGGCCGCACTGTGCGCGAGCGCGTGCGCTTCCTCTTGAGGTTCTGATGACCGATTTCTCCGATCCGTCCGGGCTCCCCGCCGCCTTCGATCGGGCGCAGCACAAGCCGCTCTGGCAGCGCCTCGTCGCGCGCGAGGACAGCTTCGCCGAGGCGTCTGACCTGAACGACATCCAGACGATCGTCGAGCGGCGGCATCGCCGCGTCGGCGATCTGGTGGCCTCGGACGGCGACCGCATCACCGATGGCGACATCGTCGTCGACGTCGGCGGCGGAAGCGTCCAGTTGGCCGCCGGCCGCATCTATGCGCGCGGCGACGTGCGCGACGTGACCGCGGCCGTGCTCACCGACGTTCCGATGAACGGCGATGTCGTGATCGGCATCCGCATCGTCTCGACCGTCGTGACCTCGGTGGAGGATCCGGATCTGCTCGGCCTCTGTCCCGGCTCGGAAGCCGAGGGCGAGCCGGGATCTGGCCGCATCGCCGAGACCGTCGCCTGGGGCCGCTCCGGTGATGGCGAGGATGGCGACCTGATCGCCGTCTACCTGCTGCGCAATGGCACGGTGCTCGACCAGAGCCCGCCGCCGACGCTCTCCGGCGTCGTCAAGGTGATCGCGGTCTATGACTACCAGGCGCATGGCAACTACATCGTGCAGGGCTGCCGGGTGACGGCGCTGGGCAAGAGCGCCGGCGCGCAGGTCTTCTCGATCGAGGAGGGCATCGCCAACATCTACGGCTTCAAGACGACGCGCCTGACCGCGCTCCGCTTTGCCGAGCCGGAACTCTACGATCTCGCCTCGGCCCAGAGCGAGCCGCATACCTTTGACGATGCCGGCACCGGCACGGCGAAGATCACGCTGAACCACGCGCCGCTCTCGGCGCTGGCGGTCGCCATGATCACCAAGGAGGTGACCGAGACCAAGGTGCGCGGCACGCCGGCGAACTCGTCCGACCTGCTCGACAAGGATAATCCGCGCGCCATCATCGAGGTGAAGTCGGGCGCGACGACCTACATCGCCGGCACCGACTACAATCTCTCCGGCGGCTCGATCTCCTGGGCGCCAGGTGGGGCCGAGCCGAGCTCGGGCCAGAGCTACACGGTCAAGTATCGCTACCTGGTCGCGGTGACGCCGACCGCCGTCGCCGACGACAGCGTCACGCTCTCCGGCGGCGTGACCGGCACCGACGTCTTCCTGACCTATGACTGGAAGCTGCCGCGCATCGATCTGCTCTGCCTCGATCAGGACGGCTTGCCCGTCTATGTGAAGGGGCTCTCGGCACGGTCGCGCCCGGTCGAGCCGGCGCCGGCGGCGGATCTGCTGCCGCTCTGCACCGTCACCAACAATTGGACCGGCAAGCCGGAGATCGTGAACAGCGGCGTCCGCGCCGTGCCCTATTCCGAGCAGTGGCGCTATTACAACCGGCTGATCGACATGATCGACATGGTGGCGCTGGAGAAGCTGAAGCGATCGATCGACACCAAGGACCCGGTCGCCAAGAAGGGCATGTTTGTCGACCCGTTCGTCAATGACCACTATCGCGACGCCGGCGCCGTCCAGACGGCGGCCGTGTTCGAGGGCTCCTGCCAGCTCGCGATCGATCCGACCTTCTATTCGGCCGATCTCTCGGCGCCGGCGCTACTCGACTGGACCGAGGAAGTGGTGATCCGGCAGGAGCTGGCGACCGACTGCGTCCTGGTCAACCCGTACCAGAACTTCACGCCGCTGCCGATCAGCCTGTCGATCACCCCGTCGACAGACTTCTGGACCGAGACGTCGACAGCGTTCCTGTCGGCCCAGACGCAGCGCTTCGGCTCCGGCAACACCAGCCGCACGACGGTCTCGACCAATGTCGTCGACCATCGCCAGGAGATGATCGAGTTCCTGCGCCAGATCCCGGTCGACTTCACGGTGAAGGGTTTCGGCAATGGCGAGATCCTCGCCTCGCTCACCTTCGACGGCGTCGACATCACCCCGCCGGGGCCTTTGGTCGCCGGTGCCGACGGCAAGGTGTCGGGCAGCTTCATGATTCCGGCCAATGTTACCGCTGGCCAGAAGTCGGTCGTCGCCACAGGCGGCACCGGGTCGAGCGGCTCGGCGTCCTTCGTCGGCCAGGGCAAGATCGACGTCACCGTCATGCAGCGGGTGACAACGATCCAGTTCTGGAACGTGCAACAGGAGGTGTTCCAGCAGACGCACGGCGTCGACCCGCAGGCCCAGACCTGCACCCTCGACGAGGGCCGGCACATCGCCGGCGTCGACATCAAGTTCTGCGCCATCGGCGACCGCACCAAGGCCTGCCTCGTCGAGGTGCGGCCGGTCGAAAATGGCTGGCCGACCGGTGAGGTGCTCGCCGTCGCGCAGGTCGACATGGCGACGGTGCTGGTCAACGGCTGGACCAATGTCCGCTTCGCGCTGCCGCTCTATCAGCCGGCCGGCACCGAGTTCGCCTTCGTGGTCAAGACCGACGATCCGCAGCACGCGATCGCGGCGGCGACCATGGGATCGCTCGATGCCGCTAATCAGGCATGGGTGTCGTCGCAGCCCTATACGATCGGCGTGCGGCTATCGTCCTCGAACGCCAGCACATGGACGGCGCATCAGGATAGCGACCTGACGTTCCGGATCGTGGCGGCGAAGTTCAATCCAGTGACGAAGGCGGTGAACCTCGGCTCGTTCGCGCTCATCGATTGCTCGGATCTGATCGTCAGCGGCGCCGTGCTGCTGCCGACCGCCGAGACCAGCCTTTACTTCGAGGTCGAGCGCGCCTCTGGCGAGATCATCAAGCTGCTGCCGGACCAGGTCTACGAGTTCACCGAATACGTGACCGAGACGGTGAAGCTGCGGGCGATCCTGAAGGGCTCGGCCAAGGCGTCACCGATCCTGTTCCCCGGCGTCCAGCTCATCGCCGGCAAGATCAGGGGGGAAGGCACCTATATCTCGCGCGCCATGAAGATGGGAACGAATGTCCGGCTGGAAACGCTGCTCGCCACCAAGCTGCCGCCGGACTCGACCCTCACCGTCGAGCACGACGCCGGCGACAATAACTGGGTGGCTTCGACGCTCCTGGCCCAGACGGCACTCGAAGATGGCTGGATCGAGCGCGAATACAAGAAGGATCCCTATAGCGCGATCGAGGGGCGGATACGGCTGATGTTTACCGGCGGCCCGGCAGCCCGGCTGGCGCTCGCTGATCTTCGCGACTGGGCTGTGTGAGGCAAGGAAGCATGATCGACAATCGCACGGACAATCTCCACTACCTGCTTCCGGATCCGGCAAATCTGATGAAGAGCGAGGATCTTCCCCGCCTCATTGCGACGCTGGAGATGATCGACGCGGACATCGCGGCGATCATCACCGGGATGGTCGGGCTGGCGCCGCTGCACCATTCCCACGAGATGGCCGAAATCATCGGGCTGGTGAACGCACTCGCCGGCAAGGCAGCGTTCGTCCACAATCACAGCATCGGCTCGCTGACCGGCGTCGATCTCTCGAACGCCACCAACGGACAGTTCATGAAGTTCAACGGGACCCTCTGGATCCCGGCCTTCATCACGGCGGCCGACCTCGCCAACAAGATCATCTCCGACGCCAAGCTGCGCGACAGCGCGGCGCTCTCGATCCTCGGTCGCGCCGCCGCCTCGGTCGGCTCACCGGGCGACATCTCGGCGACGGCGAACGACCGCCTACTGGCGCGCGTCGGCGATGCGCTCGCCTTTGTGCAGATGACGCTCGGCATGGTGCCGGATGGGCTGCTGACCTTTGCCAAGCTCGCCTCGGCGGCGATTGCCAGCCAGGCCGAGGCGGAGGCCGGGAGCGCAACGACCAAGCTGATGACGCCGCTCCAGACGGCGCAGGCGATTGCTGCCCTCGGCGGTGGAGGGGTCAAGATATCAACGTTCACCGCTGGCGCGACCTTCACGAAGGATCCCAAAGCGAAATATATCCGGCTCATCGTTCAGGCCGGCGGCGGCGGTGGTGGTGGCGCTAGTACCGGTACCGGAGCCACCGGCGGCAGTGGTGCTGCGGGAGTTTACGCAGACGCTCTTTACGACGCTTCGTCCATCACCACACCTCAGCCCATTACTATAGGGGCAAGAGGGACAGGCGGTGGAGGGAATGGTGGAACTGGTGGGGCTTCTTCTGTTGGCTCTCTGGTATCGTGTGGTGGTGGTGGTGGTGGTGGTAGTGCTGGCACAGCAGCAACATCACAAGCAACTCTAGGCAATCAAGGACCTCCCCCCACTATAGCAGGCTCACCACTTTACGTTTACCAACGTAATGGTGAGCTTAACTATAGTAGTTCCTCATCTTTCGACGGCTTTAGTAGTCCTTTGGGCATTGGCGGCAAAAACGGGTCCGGCTCGAACGGTGAAGACGGAGGTGGATACGGCTCAGGAGGTGGTGGTGGTCGTCGGGGGGCTTCAGGCTCTTTTAACGGAGGCCGTGGCGCGCCCGGCATTGTCATTGTTGAGGAGTATTTCTGATGCGCACTGCAGTGATCAGTGGCGGTATCGTCGCGAACGTCGTCCTCGCTGGCGCGGGGTGGACGCCGCCGGAGGGCTCGACCGCCGTCGCCAGCGAAACGGCCGAGATCGGCGATCTCTATTCCGGTGGTGTCTTCTCGAAGCCGCCGGTTCCGGCACCGACGCTCGACGAGGTTCGCGCCGCCAAGCTCGATGCGATCGGCGCGCAGATCAGCGTCCGGCTTGCGGCAGGCGCGCCCATCGGTGGGCTGCATATCGCCCTCGATGATGGCTCGCGGGCCGACATGACAGCGATGGGGACCACGGCGATCGGAGCGGCCTCCTCCGCGATCCCATGGCCGGCGAGCTATGCCCTCGGCTGGATCACGATCGAGAACGTCCGCATTCCGCTACCGGGTCCAGCGGACGGCCTCGGCCTGGCAGCGACCGTTGGCGACCACTATGCCCAGCTGCGCCAGCATGGCCGCGACCTCAAGGATCTCGTCGAGGCGGCCGAGACGATCGCCGATCTCGACACCATCGATGAGACGGCCGGCTGGCCGGACGAGTAGCACACCAGCCGTTGGCGCTTCGTCTTCGGGCCCTGACTACCCGGCCAGTGCTTCCGTCGTTTTGTGAAAATCGCCGGCACCATATAGGTGCCGTCGCGTTTCGGGCAGGGCCGGCCGGTCAAGGATAGAAGTTCTTCGCCGCCCATTCAGAATGCGGCACGTGGCGGATTCGGCTCACGCTCAACTTCGTCACCCGCATATGGTCGGGCGTGACGGCGCAGCGAAAGGAGAATTCGTACCACTCGCCCTCGCGGCGGAAGGCGCCGCCATGGCCGACCACGACGTCGCCATGGATCTTGGGCCGACTCAGCATGTCGATGAAGGCGCGGTCGGTGACGCCCTGCTTGGGGCTCGACGTCTTCTCCATCACGGCGAGGTCGCAGACCTGGATCATGCGCGTCGAGGCATCGAGCCTCTTGAGGCTCTGCTGGAGGCTGGAATCGGCGGCGAACGCGGAATCCGACATTGCGGCGGCGATCAGGGTGGATAGGATCAAGGCCTGGCGGCGCATGGCGACATTCCCTTCATGGTATTTCATCGGCGTCGGCCCGCTACCCGCGACGGGATGCTGACGTGAGGGCGGGCGCTCTGAGACCGTCTCTAGCCAAAGGCGAAGGTCGCGCGGGGCCAGCTTGGGATCGAGTCCGGTCAAACGGAGGCGTTGGTGTCCTTCGGCATGGGGCGAGGGAAATCTCGCCGTCGACGAGGTGACGGCCGGCGAAGGCTGGACGTGCTGGGACGATTCCGCCCGAAACGCGATGCGATCGACGAGTCGACCGGCTGGCCCGGCTGACGAGATCTGCATTCACGACTATCAACCTGGCCGCGGGGCCACACCGAAGGGCCCAAATCAAAGATCCCGCCGGCCGGATTCGGACGGCCGGCGGGAGAATCAACTCAGCCGATCGGCGGTGGCTCGGTCCCGCTGGTGGGCGGAGCGGCAGCAATGCGCTGCAGCGTGGTGGCCTTGCTGAGCGTCGGCTTCTCATAGGTCTTCTTCATGGATCCCCCCAATGGAGCAGTGGTCGACACTTCGAAGTGTGGCAGACGCCGTTTCGCTCGTCCAGATCGTGGCCCCCCATCCAAGGTGACCAATCCACCGGTTGGCCCGGCTGACGAACCCACCATCCAGCCGGCTCGACCGGCACCGACAGGCCGCTCTCTGAGGCGGCTTTTTTATTGCGCGCAATCCTCCGGCGGATCGCCGGCAACCCCGGCGGCTCTGGCCGCATCCCCAAGGAGGCTCTGATGAGCGACCCGATCTTCGGCATTTCCATCTCCACGCTCGACGGCGAGCCCCGGCCGGGGCTGTGGTCGAACATGAGCATCGCGGGCCTGGTTGTAACGGCCCCGGCCGCCGACGCCACCCTGTTCCCCTTGGACGAGGCGGTGACGTTCTTCTCCGATGACGCGGCGATGCTGGCCGCGCTCGGCAAGGAGGGCACCGGCTACGATGCCCTGACCGCGATCAACGAGCAGCTGGGCGAGTTCCAGGTGGCGGCGCAGGTCGTGCTTGTCCGTGTCGAGGACGGCGCAACGGTGCAGGAGACCATCGCGAACCTGCGGGGCGACATCAATGCCCGCACCGGCATGTTCGCCCTGCTCGACGCCGCCCATGTCCTCGGCGTGACGCCGCGCATTGTCGCAATTCCCGGCTACACCTCGCAGGCGGCCAATCAGGTCACGGCAGTGACCGTGACGGCGCCGGGCAGCGGCTATGACGCCGTTCCTACCGTGACGTTCTCCGGCGGCGGCTCGGCCGCGGACAAGGTTCTCCCGACCGGCCACGCCGTGCTCGGGACGGGTGCAGACGCGGACAAGGTCGTGGCGGTCGTCCTCGACACCAATGGCTCCGGTCTGACCGCTGCCCCGACGATTGTCTTCTCTGGCGGCACCGGCACCGGGGCTACGGCGACCGCGACGCTCGACACCGCGTCGAATGCCATCTGCGCCAGCCTGCCGATGCTGCTCGACCAGCTTCTCGCGGTCGGCGTGGTCGACGGCCCCGCCACGACGATGAACGCCGCCGTTGCCTGGCGCACCTCGCTCTCGTCGAAGCGCATCATCGCGGTTGACCCTGCGTACAAGCGCATCGACGACGAAGGTGACATCGTTGTTGCGCCGAAGTCTCCCTACGTGCTCGGCCAGCTTATCGCCAACGATCATTCGCATGCAGGGCTCCCGTCGCACTCGGCGGCGAACCGCGCCGTGCGCGGCATCGTCGGCACCAGCCGGCCGATCGCCTTCTCGCTGCTCGACGGCGCCAATGAAGGCCAGACGCTCCTCTCGCACAACATCGGCATCACGGTGCGCGGCGAGAACACGGATGGGGCAATCGCGGACGGCGGGTTTGTCCTGATCGCGACGGACACCTGCTCCGAGGATCCGATCTGGAAGTTCTACAATCAGGTCCGGATGCGTGACTACATCCACCTGATGTTCATCAAGACGCTGCGGCAGTACCTCGGCAAGTTCAACATCACCGGCCAGACGCTCCAGTCGGTGATCAACACGATGAACTTTGCGCTGCGTGACCTGAAGGCGCAGCAGGCCATCCTCGATTACAAGCCGGTCAGCTTCGACCGCGACCGCAACTCGCCGGAGCAGCTTCGCCTCGGCCGGTTCACGCTCGACGTAAAGTTCGAGGAGCCCGCACCGCTGGTCCATCTCGGGATCCAGTCGGCCCGCTATCGGCCGGCGCTGGACATCCTGCTCTCGGATCTCCAGTCGCAGCTCGCCACGGCGGCTTGACGACGGCGCGCGCCGGCACGAGCCGGCGCCGATCCCCTTCTCCCTTCTGATCGGAGCCCGACATGACCACAAACACCGTCTACGTGATGGAAGCTGCCAACCTCTTCTGCGGCGATCACGACCCCGAAAACTCGAAGCACCTGACGCTCGACGAGATCTCGCTGCCGAGCCTTCAGGCCATGTATCAGGACCACCATCCCGGCGGCTCCTTCGTCGCGATGGAGTTCGAGGTCGGCATTCAGAAGCTCACCTCGAGCTTCAAGCTCAAGGGCTGGGATCCGGAGCTGCTGAAGCAGTTCGGCCTCGGCACGCCGCTGAAGCGCGTCTACACGGCCTATGGCGTCGTGCGCGACAAGCGGTCCGGCGACGCACTCCAGGCGAAAGCCATCATGGAGGCCCGGCTCGGCCAAGCCGCGCCGGATGCGTTCTCGCGCGGCAACCTGATGGGCTTCGCTTATTCGCTGAACGAGATCACGCATTACGAGCTGCACTTCGGCAGTGAAGAGATCTTCTTCTGGGATGCGTTCACGAATTCGCTCCGGACCGGTGGCGTTGATCAGAACGCACAAATCAACAGCCTGCTGCGCATCCCGGGCGTCTACTCCTGATCGAGCCGGCGCCGAGTTGGCCGCTGGATCAACCGGCGGCCTCGTTCAATAGAGTGGGAGCATGACATGAGCACCGACGCCACGGCGGCCGAGCCCGCCTCCGACCCGACCAAGCCCATCGCCGCCTTCGATAATGAAGCCGCCCGCTTCGAGGATGTGATCCTGGACTGGCCGGTCACAATCGACGGTGTGCGCTATGACCGGATCACGGTCCACCGCATGACGGTCGGCCAGATCGCGAATTTTCTCGAGACGGCTTCAAAGGGCGGCGCCGCACGCGTCCGCTTCCCCATGTTCAGCGTGTCCGATGCCGTGCTTGACGCGCTCGATGCCGACGATGGTGACAAGATCGACGAGGTCACACAGCGTTTTTTGCCCCGCCGCTTCCAGGGCGCGACGGCGTAGCGGCCAACCCGATCGGGTGGCGCAGGCTGTCGAGCGTCGTGCTGCACGCGATGCCCGGCATAACCCTAACCGACATCAGGGCGATGGACTGGCAGGATCTCGTCGCCTGGTGGGGCGAGGCTCGATTGATCATCGAAGGTCCCGGAAAGGAATAGGACATGGCCGGTTCTTCCTCGGTCGCCGAGCTCATTGTCCGCCTGAAGGACGAAGCCTCGAAGCAAGCCGCCCAGGTGGCCGGCGCGCTTGACCAGATCGGCAAGGCCGAAGGCGGCATCCAGTCCGCCAAGATGAAGGCGCTGACCGACGAGCTGAACAAGGCTCAGGAGGCGGCCCGTAAGGTCTCGGCCTTCCGCGAAGCGCAAGAGAAGCTGAAGGCGACGCGGCGCCAGTTCACCGAGGCGCAGGCCGCCGTCCGGAACGCGGCGAAGGCGCTCGCGACCGCGACCGACGAGACCTCGCGCAAGATGCAGTCCGCGATGCGCAGGGCGCAGAGCGAGGTCAAGAAGACGGCGGCCGAGTATCAGAACGCATCGGCCAAGGCCAAGTCGGCCTATGCCGGCATTGGCGGATCGATCGACAAGGCTATCGGCGCCGAGGCGCGGCTGCGCGCCTCGATCCAGGAGACGACGGCGGCGATCAAGCAGCAGCAGAACGCCGAGCGCGAGCAGGTGGCGCTCGCTGGCCGGCGCCGGCTCCGCCGGGAGGTCGCTGGCGTCATTGGCAGCGCTGGCGCGATCTACGTGGGCCACAAGACCAATCAGGCGGTCAGATCGTCGGCGGCAACTTACAAGGAATTCGACGATACCCGCCGCCTGCAAAAGGCCATCCTCGGCCTCACGCCGGAGGATCAGAAGCCGTTCCTCGACCAGGCGTTCCATATGGGCGCGACGACCCGGTTCAATGACCTTCAGGTCATGGAGGCGCAGACCAGCCTGGCGCAGCGCGGCGTCAAGCGCGACTTCATCATCCCGTTCGTCAAGGAGGCGGCGAACTACGCCGGCGCCATGGGGACGGATCTGCCCGACGCGGCGAAGACCCTCGAAGGCATCGTCTTCGGCACCGGCAAGCATATCGAGAACGCCGCCGAAGCCGTGGCGACGATGCGCCGTGTCGTCGACCAGGCGGTGAAGCTCGCCAAGATTGGCGGCCTCGACAATGAGGACATCGAGGGTTTCTTCAAGTTCGGCGCGATGCCCGGTTCGACGGCGGGCCTTTCCGACGAGACCATGGGCACCATCGCCGCGCTGATGAAGCGCGCCAATATCCCCGGCAAAGAGGCCGGCGTCGCGATGCGAACCGCATCGGCCAAGCTGGTCTCCCCGACGAAGAAGGGTCTCGATGCGCTCTATTCGATGGGGATCGATTACTCGGACTTCGCCAAGGGCGGCCCGATCGATGCCGGCAATGTCGAGAAGGCGTTCCGGGGCAACTTCGGCAAGAGCCTGACGCCAGAGGGGCGCAAGGCTCTCGCGGCCGCGCTCGAAAATGACGACATCATGGGAGACCAGAGCTCGTTCATCGAGGCCTTTACGGTCGCCGCCGAGGGCAGCTTCGACAAGAAGAAGGACGGGTCACTGAAGGCCGCCGATGCGAACAAGATCGCCAAGTTCGCCCAGACCTACTGGAAGAACTCGGTCGATAGCGTCGACACGGAAGGGCTCCTCCGCGCCATCATGGCCGCGAACCCGAGCCTCGCGCAGCTCAACGCCTTCTTCACCGACAAGCATGGCGGCAAGTTCTCGAAGGCGTTCGGCAGTCCCGAGATGTTCCGCGAGTATCGAGAGATGCTGGCAACCGCACCGGAGAACTTCGCGAGCAACATCAGCGACGAGCGCCAGGGCGGCTATTCCGGCGCCGCCGACCGCGTCGTCGGCGCGTTGAAGAACCTCGAGACGGCGATCGGCCGCGCAATCGATGCGAACGGCGAAGGCGGCTTGCTGACGAAGGTCACCGATCTGACCGGCAAAACGATCCAGCATCTTTCGGAACTCAACCCGAACCTGTTGGCATTCGGCGGCGCGATCGGCGTCGTCGGCAGCAAGGTGGCCGAGTTCACAGCGGCTTGGAATGTCGTCGACAAGCTGCTGGAGTTCCGGGCATCGACGGCGCTCACCGCCTCGGCGGCCGAGCTCTCGGGCGCTGCCGTCGCGCTGACGCGAGCGGCAGGCGTTCAGGCTGGCGAAGCGGCGCTTGGCGGCGCGGCAGGTGGCGGGTTCTGGGGCAAGGTCGGCGGGTTTGCGAAGTGGGCCATCCCCCAGGCCGCTGCCTACTATCTCGGAACGGAGGCAATCGATGCGGGCTTGGGCGCGCTCCCGGCTCCGAGCTATCCGAAGGGCTATGATCCGAAAACCTATGACTTCAGCACTTTCGGCATCATGAAGCGGCTCTGGAATGGCACTGACGGCATCGACGGATCATCCCTCGACCAGACCAAGGGCAAGGCCGAGGCCGCCGGCGACGCCGTTGATGCGCTCAACACGACTGTCCGCCCCAACGTCGACACCACCTCAATCGACGAGGCTCTGGCGAAGCTCTCTGCGCTCAGCAGCGGCCTCGGCAACGTCAACGCTGGCATATCCAGGACATCGAGCGGCATCGATCAACGGCTCCGCGCCATCCATGCCGATACGGGCGTCTCTGGCGTCGGGCACCAATAGGAGCGAGCGCGATGCTGGCGATCCTCGGGGGCGTGATCTTCGAGATCGCGCCCATCAATGTCACGTCGATCGAGCATAGCTCCGATGCCCGCTATGCCGAAAAGCCGATCATGGGGCGCCGGCCGCCGCTGGAATTCATTGGCGACGGCGCGGAGACTTTCGGACTGACCGTCAAGCTGCTGCCCTATGAATTTGGCGGTCTCGACGGTCTCGCCAATCTTGCAGCCATGCGCAAAAGCGGCATCGCGCAGTATTTCATGCGCGGCGACGGGACACCCATGGGCTGGTTTGTAATCGAGAAGGTCAGCGAGAAATCCTCCTACCTCAGCGCCCAGGGCATCGGCCGGGTGGTCGACGTCGACATCTCGATCAAGCGGGCCGACACGCCGACCGGCTCTGATTTCTTCGCGTCGATAATGGGGATGCTGTGATGGCCACAACCTATGAAGAGGTGAAGGTCGCTGGCGAGTTCATCACCATCGATCTGCTCGTGTGGCGCCGCTTCAAGCGGCGGACCGATGGTCTGGTTGATCGTATTCTGATGGCAAACCCCGCTCTCGCAGAGGCCGGCCCGTACTTGCCTATCGGGACCGTCGTCCAGATCCCGATTGATGCACCGACACCCGGTGTCGCGCGGGTCGAAGCAATCCGGCTGTGGTCCTGATGAGCCAGACCTATTGCGTCATCACCATCGACGGGCAGGACGTATCCTCCGGCATCCTGCCGCGCCTGACCAAGCTTTCCGTCGTCGACAAGGCAGGATCCAGCTCCGACACCTGCCAGATCGAGCTCGACGATACCGGCGGCGCACTACTGCTGCCGCGCACCGGGGCGGCGATCGAGGTCATGCTCGGCTCCGCTTCTGGCGTCGCGATCGTCTTTTCCGGCACGGTCGACGAGGTGCAGTGCCAAGGCTCGGCTTCCGGACGCAGCATGACCGTGTCGGCGAAAGGCTTCGATAGCCAAGGCAAGGCGAAGGAGCCGCAGCGCAAGCATTGGGATGACAAGTCGCTCGGCAACGTCCTCACCGAGGCTGGTCAGCTTGCCGGCATCGGTGACGTCCAGGTGATCGGCGCACTCGCCTCGCTCACGCGCAAGTATTGGGCGATGCAGAACGAGAGCTTCCTGCACTTCGGCGAGCGCATTGCGCGCGAGGTCGGCGGGACATTCAAGATCGCGGGCAAGCGGGCGATCCTCGCCGATCGTAGCGGAGGAACATCCGCTTCCGGCGAGGCTCTTCCACCGGTCTCTGCTGCATGGGGCGTCAATCTGATCTCGTGGGACATTTCGCCTATCGTCGGCCGGCCGCGCTTCAAGGCGGCGAGGGTTCGGCACTTCGACACCAAGGCGGGGAAATACGTCTACGAGACCGAGGAGATCGAAGACCCGGAGGCCAAGGCCGATCTGGTCGATCGCTTCGACGCGCCCGATGCCGACCAGGCCAAGGCGCGGGCTGGCGCGCACAAGAAGAACGCCGAGCGCGAGCGCGGCGGTGGAACCATCGTCATCGATGGAACAACCACGCCGCAACCGGAGGCGACAGTGATCCTGTCCGGCGCGCGCCCCGGCGTCGACGGCACCTATCGGATCGAGACCGTGACACATGACTTCGAGAGCGGGTCCGGCTGGATCACGCGGCTGGAAGTAAAGCAGCCGCAGGGCGACGCCGGCAAAGACGGCAGAGCTTCGAAAGCGGCGACGGGCGGCAGGGGCGGCCCATCTTCGGCTCCCACCGTCGAGGCCGGGGCCGTCCCCGCCTCGAACATCGGCTGATCGCCGGCGAGAGACATCCTTGAAATCGCTGACCGTCTTAACGCTGGCCACCGCCGGCGCGCTTCTGCTCACGCCTGCTCCGGTGCTGGCGGACCAGACCGGCCATGCGTCCTGGTACGGCGCCGAGAGCGGTAACCGCACCGCCAATGGTGAGCGCTTTCATCCGGGCGGCATGACAGCGGCGCATCGGACGCTGCCGTTCGGAACGCGCGTGCGCGTCACGGTGCTGTCGACCGGCCGCTCCTGCACCGTTCGTATCAACGACCGCGGCCCATTCATCCGGGGCCGCATCATCGACCTCGCCCAAGGGGCCGCGCGCGCCTGCGGGATCTCCGGCGTCGCCCGCGTCCGGCTCACCATCCTCCACTGAGCGTCGCTCAGCAACCAATCCCAACCGACTGGATTGGGCGAAAATTGCCCGACTATGGCGCGGGCACGAACTAGGGTCGAGGAGAGCGCCGCCCGCCGCCCACGCGAGCTCCCCTCTCGGTCGCGGGCGGCGGGCGGCTTCATCCGCAAGCAATGCATCTCCTCCCAAGAAGCATAAACTCGAACGGATGATCGGATCTCCGATCCGTGTGCAATGAACCCGCTGGTCCTCGGCGACAAAGAACCAGCGGGTTGCAGTAGTGGCGGGCGGTTCGCGGCACGGCCAGGGCCAGGGCCAGCGAACTGTCGGTCCACAGGGCTCGATGTCGACCTGCAAAATGCACGCCCGCCAACATCACAATACGCCCAGCCCCGGATCTGGCTTTTCAATCATCCATCACATCGGAGATACCAATGACCCTCATCACGACGGCCGATCTCGCTCGGCTGGCGCCGGAATAGAGACCCGCCGGCCGGATTCGGACGGCCGGCGGGAGAATCAACTCAGTCGATCGGCGGTGGCTCGGTCCCGCTGGTGGGCGGAGCGGCGGCAATGCGCTGCAGCGTTGCCGATTTGTCGAGCGTCGGCTTCTCGTAAGTCTTCTTCATTCGCAGCCCTCCTTGCTTCATTGCACGCATAGCCTGCCGTCCCCGGCAACGCATGTCGATGGCGTAAAAGCAACAGTCTTTCCAAATTTGAAATATCGGAGACTCATCATGCTCGTGCCCAACTGGCGCGGGGAGCGATCCCATGCGCGGTAATCTCGACAAATGCCTGCGGCTGATCTTCGGATCGGAGGGCGGCTTCGTAAATAATCCGAAGGACCCGGGCGGCGCCACCAAGTATGGCATCACCGCCGCGACCCTCGGCGCCTGGCGCAAGCTCGGCCGCGCGGCGACACCGGACGAGGTCAAGCGGCTGCAACTCGCGGAGGCGGCAGCCATCCTCGAAGGCCAGTACGCGCGTTCGATCCGGTTCGACGACCTGCCGGCCGGCATTGACTATGCCGTGCTGGATTTCGCGGTCAACTCCGGGCCGGGGCAGGCGGCAAAGACGTTGCAGCGCGTGCTCGGCGTCCCGGCGGACGGCATCATCGGCGAGCGGACGCTGCAGGCCATCCGGGCGGCCGATTCGGCCAAGCTAATCGACGCCTATCTCGACGCCCGGCTCGCCTTCCTCAAGCGCCTGAAGACGTGGCCGACCTTCGGCAAGGGCTGGTCCCGCCGTCTCGCCGAAGTTCGCGACGGCTCGCTCCGGATGGCTGATGGCCGGATTGCCATCACGCCGCCGGCCGATGGCGCCCAGAAGGCCGATCCAGCCGATACCAAGGCCACGGCGACCGAATCCGGCAAGGGCTCGATCATCGCGACCATCGGCGTCGCGACTACCACTGTGACAGCCACGACCGACAAGCTCGCGCCGATGGCTGGTGGCGGCAACAAGCTGATCGACTACGCCTTCACCGGCCTGACCGTGCTTGGCGTGGTCCTGACGATTGCGGGCGTGGCGCTCGCGGCGCGCGGTCAGCTGAAGGCGCTCCGAAGCGGGGCGCCGGTATGATCGCCTGGCTCCTCGCGACCCGCGCCGGCCGCTATCTCGCCATCGGGCTCGCAATCGCCGCAGCGCTCGGCCTCGCCGCCCTCAAACTCATCGCCACCGGCCGGAGCCAGGAACGCGCCCGCCAGCAGGCCGACACCCTCACCGCAATCAGGAACAGGAAGACCAGCGATGAAAAGGTTGATGGCCTTGGGCCTGATGCTCTCGACCGCGAGCTTGGCAAGTGGATGCGTGACGGCAACGGGTGACTTCTGCGATGTCGCCAGCCCGATCCGGCCGTCTGTCGAAGATCGGCTGACCGATGGGACGCAGCGCCAAGTTCTGGGACACAACGCCTATGGCGTGCAAGCCTGCGGCTGGAAGGCAAGCCGATGACCGCACCGGAGAAGATCGTCGAGAGCGTCACGCTGCTCGCCCTGTCCCGACTGGCCATGGTAGCGACGCCGGTTCTAATGTCGGTCGCAGGAGCGCTTTTCTGGATCTGGATCTCTGCCATCCAGGCCGACGCCCGCGCTGCCGCTGACATCACCGCGGACCTGCGCCCGCGCGTCGCGGCTCTCGAAGGGACGCAGCTGCGGTCGCAAGATCAGTTGATCTCTCAGCTGTCGGACATTAACCGCAGTCTCGTGGAGCAGGGCAAGCAGATCGCGGCGCTTACCGCGACGATCGAGGCGCTCAAGGGCGCGTCTCGATGATTGACGTCCGGGCGGAGATCGGCCTGCCGCTGCTGATAGACGCCCTGATGCGGATCTGGAGCTGGATTCCGCATAGGGTGCCGTGAGCTAGGCCATCTTATTTTTCCGGCTTACCCGTCATGTAGCGATTGAGCATCGCTAACAGCGGCACAGCGATCTGCTCTACGCCTAGCCATTTTGCCAAGTGGGCCAGCAGGATGAGTTGGAGCAGGACGAGAACTATGCATCCGGGCCATGGCACTGACTGAAAAATGAGCGCGTCAACCAGCATGACGGAAACCATCACCCAGAAGAAGCGCTCCTCCCGACGTAGGTCGATTTCCCGTTGCAACGATCTCTCAAGGCTCGCCGCCGTTACGTCGATCTGTGTCGGCGGCGAGTCCCTTTCAATTTTGGCAAGTACGCGCCCGATTGCCGAAGGCATCGGGGTCTCTTTGGGTTCAAGCTGCGACTCGAGCATCATACTCCGCGAGGATATCTTGATCCGGTATGATGATGCCCTTGGCACCCGATCGGTAGTTCTTGGCCCATGCGCCCTGGTCCCAATGCGTTATTGCAACCAATTCGCCGGCGGGCTTCGAAATAAGAGAGCCGCACACCTCGTCGATGACTGCGGCTTCTGGCGTCCCGTCGATTGCATTGACACCAAAGAACACATCTTGGATGGGGCGCGCCCCAAACATTGCAACACGCCTATAGACGTTGGGGTCAACCGGTCCGTAGTCCCAAGCTTCGAACGTGGAATTCATGAGACGGTCACCCCTCGTCTGCCCCATGTGGAGCATCTGAGCTAGGTAGAGCAGCTTCTGAAGTTGTAGATTCGTTACCTGCCAGTTCCCGGCTGCGCAGATGTGGCGAGCGGCGGCTGAGGCGCTGACTGTCATGGCTGTGATCCCGAGTGAGACTCCCATTTGCTCACTTACCCAAGTGAATCTTTATATGGTGATTTGGCATACAACGTCGAGTGGTGCCGTCTTGGGCGGCGCGGATCAACGTTAGGCGCCCATCATCGCGTGCCCTGTCGTGTCGGGTTTGTTGAAATAAACTAGCATCTTTCTGCAACCGCAGGACGGGCACATGAGCCTTTCTGGCAGCCTGGCCAGGGGGAAATCTCGACCGCGCGTCCAGACCAAAGTTGGAAGGTCAAGTTCCACCTTGTGAGGGCATGGGCGTGTGCCCTTCTTCGTATTGCCGTCCCGGCCCAGACATTGGGCGGAGACAGACCAGTTAGCGCGATCGGCCTCGCCCAAGGTCTCGATGCTCATCGGTCGATCCGCCGGCAAGGTCCAGATCGGCGAGAATCGTGTGTGGAATTCGTCGGTCTCGCCGGCCGAGCGGAAGCACCAGTTCGCCTGATGCACGAAGCGGTCGTCGCCGGTCCGATTTGCATAGTCGCGTTCGCGACAGAAGGTCGTGATTTCGTTCATGCGGGCGCCGACCCCCTGCCGCGGTACGTCGAGGCAGACCTGGTGCGGATAGTCCCGATCGATCTCGGCGGCAGTGCGCTGGCCCTTATATCGCGCCATCGGGATCCCTCCATGCCGTCGGCGTCCTCGTCATCGGGCTACTCGGTCTGATCTGGGCTGCCATCAAAGGCCACGTCTGAACGCATGTTGACCCAGAACCGGAGCCAACATTACGTTACGGAATGTTGATACGGGCTCTCGTCTATGTTGGCGCCATGATCGGGCTCACCATCGTGTGTTGGTGGGCAGGGTGGGATCTCGCGGTTGACATCAGCGCGGCGTTCTAGGGCCTTCACGCCAGCCGGCGACATGACCCGGCTGTTTACGGCCAGCAATGGCCGTCAAGGCACAAAAAAGCCCGCCGGGGAGGCGGGCCTTTGGTGGGGCGATGGGCGTAGCTAAACGAAGGCTGGGGTCCGGAAACCTTCGTCGCTCGTCCTGGGGCGCCTCATCGCGCCTGCTGCTGAACTCACCATCTCGTCGGCGCGTTCGGCCGCCAGACGTGGGGATATGAGCAAGAGGCGCTTTGCTGTGTCCGGCCACTGAAGAAATGACGCGAGCATCGACACCCTTAGGAACCCCGTGATCAGTTCCAATGCCTTAGGATCGACTTTGCCGACATCGGCGATGGCTTGGGCAATCTCAAGCCCTCGCGCGTCATCAGCCCTGCGCTCCTCGGATTCAATACCGTCGAGCAGTCGCACCGCCACCGAGTGGTCGAGGCTGATTTCCGCGACGTCGAGGAGGAAGTCCTTTACGTCGAGCGGGATGGTTTCGCGGATGGCTATTTCCTGGAGGAGATCGGCCTGTTCGGTTTGCGACTCCACGGCGGCCCTTATCCTGCCGGCGTCAAACCGCACAATCCGACAATATGCGGAAATGGCACGCTCAAGAATGAAGGCTACGGCGGCGGCGACCATGGTCGATGACACGATGGTGATCATACTCATTTCACTGTGCCCTCCTCGTCTTGGTCAACGCTCAGTGGCAGTTCCGGTTCGTCGAGCCTTTGTCGGTGCCGGATTGCCCTTGTTTCGGTGCGAAGCCTATCACGGCTGGCGGTTAAGTCTTTCACTGATTTCGTGCGATCCAGATGATGTTTCAAGCAGCTCTGGATCGGCTCCAAAATATAAGCGACGATCAAAAGCGCCATCGCGGCGATAGGGTCGACGCCAAGCACCATGCCGCCCATCGCGACGAAAGCCAGAAGTAGCAGAAGCAGTCTGGATCCCGTCATGCCGAGGCGCCGGGCATGCTCAAAGAAATGCCGTGAAATCTCAGACCAGTCGGGGTTTGCCATGCGTGCCTACGCCTTAAGGTCGCAGGCCCGATTCGGCTGCCCCAAGAGCAGTTCATCCTTGAGCCGCCGCGGCGTCAAGAGAGGCCCGTGACTACGCATTCCCTGCCGGCTCGATCTCCTCAAGCTCGATCTCTGCCACTCGTGTGCTGACCAGTTGAAGCAGACGTTCGACCGCCGCTATCAGCTCAAGCCTCAGCGCTTCCATCTCGTCGGGGGCCACGCCCTCCGGGTTCAGGATAGCTGACATCGATCGGGCGCTAATCCGGTCTTCGTCTTGGTGCATAAGGATCCTCCACCACGGCAGCATAGCAGGGTTTCACACGCGATTCGGCATGGGGTAGAATGCGGGCGACGCGGCGGAAGGCTGCAGCGTAGGGTGATCAGGGCGCCCAAGAGAAAGTCGGGCGGATGTCCAGTGCCAGGATTTCCGCTTCGAACGCCGCCTCGACGAACATGGCGCGGACTTCGTCGGGCCTGGCGCCGCCTTCCAGCTCCAGAAGGCACAACTCCATGGCTTGAACGTGCAGGTCGGACCCCCGATAGTCCGCCGGCCATTGCTCGGTCAGCCACTCGGCGGCGCGCAGGACGTCGCCGATCGCACGGCGAGTACCGAGGCGTTCCCAGACGAAGACCGGATCGAAGGCGTGCAGCATCCCCAACTGCATAGGGCGATGAATCGGATAAGCACCAGTCTTCGACAAGGAGACCGGAATGCCCGAAATCGTCCGCCGAATGTTCCTCGAGGGGAAGGACATCGTTGCAGAGGAGCAGGATTGGAAGTCGCGAGAGTTGCCGCCGGACGTCCGTGGCTGGTCCTCCTACTGCATCTTCCTCACTGACCGCGACCATCGAAGCGCTCAAGCAGGCACGATGAATGTCTGCCGTCCCCATCTGGTTCGTCCGACTTGCGCCCTGTATTCAAGCTCGCACTCGATGGTGTATCGTCCGGCCACTCGTGATCCTGCAGGCAACTTCGTCCTCTGGAGGCCGTAGGAGAAAGGATTCTTTGATGCCATTGCTGGCGCAGACCGCTAGTGCCGTAGCTAGTATATTCCGTGCGCGTGATGCTCAAGAGCTGGATCTGGCTGTTGGTGCAGCTGGTGGATTGCTGCGGCTAGATGCCGGAGGTCAGGCAGCTCCGTCCGAAGATCGTCGCGGGATTGCACATGCCGCTTCCATCGTACAAGACGCAGCAGCGGCCCGCGCTGCGGAAATCGCCGCAGAATCTGATCTGGCAATGCAGCGAAATGCAGGATTGCGTTCGCTATGCGAGTTTCAGAGGGGAATCCTGAAATGGGTCTCGCAGGGCAAATCTAATGCCGAGATCGCGCTTATTTTGGGCTGTACCAAGCGCACTATCGACTACCATGTCCTTGAGATCTTGAAGAAGCTGGAAGCTAGCTCTCGCGCAAAGGCAGCGGCAATCTTCGTCTCGGCGCGAGCACGCGGGCCATAACGCGAGCGTCATCCGCCATGGCGCCATCAGGCGATTGCACCAAAGAACGCGTTTGCCAAGCCGGGGTGGGAAGCGAGCGGTCGAGCCCGCATCATCAGCCCGGCTCTGTCTTCGGACGGGGCCGGGCTATTCGCTTTCGGGATACCGACATCGCTCACCACCCCACCACCCACCTGACGAGCGCCAGCACGTTCCCGGCTATCACCCAGAGCATCACGGCCCATAGCCCGGCGACGAAAATCCATGCGGCAAGGGGGATGCGGAGGCGGCGATAGGACATGGGATCCTGTGTAGACAAATCGCAGCTAAGTCATTGATGTTTTGGCGAGTGTAGACGGAACCTCAGCGGCTAAACAATTGAAGCGGCAGGGATACTAGCCGCATCATAATCCGCGTGTCGGGGGTTCAAGTCCCTCCTCCGCTACCAACTCAATAGCAACCTTTCCGAACGGAACCAGCGCCTCGGCCATCAAGGCGCTGAGGTGTCCCTTAATCTCGATCGCGAACGGTGCGAAGCCTTCCGATGGGTGGATGCGCACCTCCGCGACAAGTCTCCTCAGCGGTGCGAGGAATTCGGGGGTAGGGGTCGAGGGATCATTGTTGAGGCGCGCGCGCAGAGCCGCAATGTCGTCTCGGTATTGACGCATCGCCTGCGGGTGAAGTGTTACGTTTGGGACCGGTGCAGCTTGGCTTAGCTCGTCGTTCCAGCGCCTAACCTCGGTTTCCAGCGTCGGCTTGCGCTCGGCGAGTTCGTCGATATCGACAAGACCCCGGGTGTAGGCGTCGATCAGACGCGAGACAGCGCCTTTCGCATCGGCGAGCCGTCTCTCGATCGAGGCACGATTGCGGATCGCCTCGGCGGCGAGCCGGCGGCGCTCGGCCATGTAGTCGATCAGATAGCTATCTATCGCCTCTGGATTTCCGAGCTGCTGCTGAAGGTTCTTGAGGACCGCATCCTCGATAGCGGATATCCGATATCGGCGCTTGTGGTCGCAGGTCCCGGCTTCTCTGTTGCGAGCGCAGCCGACGCGCGGTTCACCATTCTTGTCTTTTCCGTTGAGTGTCATGCCGCCACCGCAGCCTCCGCAACGTAGCAGCCCGGACAGGACGCGCGGCGTTCGTGTGTAGGGCTGATCAGACTTGCGGGGCTGGTCTAGCCGTTCTCTTACAAGTGCAACCGTTTCCGCGTCGACGATGCGCAAATTCGGCACCCCCGCGATCTTCCATTCATCGTCCGGATTTACGCGGCTGATGCGACGGCCTGTTTCCGGGTCACTTATCATTTTGACTTTGTTCCAGACCCGGACGCCCTCGAAAAGGCGGTTGCGGAGGAGGCCGGCCTGTCGCTCCTTGGCGCCATTGAGGGTCGCGGCTGTCCACGCCGATCCGCGCGGCGGCGGGACACCTCCATGATTGAGGCCAACCGCAATTTCTCGCGCGCTGCTGCCGTCAGCGAACTCTCGATAGATCCGCCGCACGATCTCGGCCTCCTCGGCGTCGATGACAAGCTCGCCCTTTTTCCCGACAACCGGGCGATAACCATACGCTCGCCCTCCCGCCGAAAGGCCACTCTCGACGCGGCCGGCAAGCCCGCGCCGGATCTTCTTCACCCCATCCTCGCGGAAGAGCTGACCGACCAGGCCGCGCAGACCGATCATGATCGTGTCGGCTTTTCCCTCGTGGACCGCTTCGAGGTCGATGCCGGCGAAGGACAGTCGTTTGAACGTTCCGGCGAGGTCCTCTATGTCGCGGGAGATGCGGTCGAGGGCCTCGCAGATGACGACTTGAAATTGCCCATCCAAGGCTTTTTCCATCATCCGAGCGAAACCGTCTCGGCCGATCATCGAGCCGCCGGACTTGGCGCGATCGGCGTACGTTTCGACGACTTGGTAGCCCTTGCGCTCGGCATAGTCGCGGCAGAGACGTTCCTGATCCTCGATCGAGCGGTCGCTTTGCTGATCGGTGCTGTAGCGAGCGTAGATTGCGGCGCGGCGCGGCATAGGATCATCCTCGCGGTGGTTTGGTAGACATACGCCTTAGGCGCTGTGCTACGGGCGGTCCCCTGGCGTATCCACTAGTACGATGCACCGCACGTTGGTACGCGGGGAGGGGCTCTTGTCATCGCTTCCGGCCGCATCTATCCCGTAATGGTCACGACGGGCCGCCGCTCGCCCCAACGCGCGTGCAAGTTCAAGAATGTCGGAATTGCATCCGCTTGGTGGCGGTATTTCGCTTTTCGTCAATCGTCGATCCTCTTCATTTCGGGATAGAGGGCTCTTCGCCCACGTCACCCAATCGGCGCTCCGAAAGCATCTCTAACTGCCAGCGGATCTTACTCTGAAGCTCGGGATCAATATCGCTCACTTGCCCGCCAGCCATCCGCTTCAGCATCGCCTCAATTTCTTCGACGATCCGAACAGTTCCCCCGCTCGGTGGTCCCAGCGTTAATACGCCAATTAGATCGAGCACCTCCAATACGCGCTCCTCTACAGGCTTGGGGGCCGGGAACTCCCGCTCAAGTACTCTGACGATTTCGGCATTTGTCGATCGTCCGTGACGTTCGGCATGCGCCTTGACCCTGTCGCGCAGGCCCATTGGAAGCCTGAGCTGAAACTGTTCCGGGGTGCTCCGATTGACGCCCATTCCCGCTAATCTCCCATCTATCATATCCAGTGGATACAATTCCCACTTGACGTCAATTGTATCCACTGGATATGTAATGCCTACTGGATATTAACCAGAGGTAACAGAAATGAATGAACCCGCGCCGAGGCTGCATCTGATTTGGGGTGTCAAGGCTATCGCACTGCTGATCGGACGAACGGAACGTCAGACGTTTCGTCTGCTCTCCGATGGGTTGCTGCCGGCAAAGAAGGTCGGAGGGCGTTGGGTGATCGACCGATCGAGGCTGACCGCCTTCTTCAGCGAGGACTGGATGTGAAAGTCCGCGCGCGGCGATTTCCCCAAAAAGAAAGGCCCGGCCGAGGTTGCAGCCTCGCCGAGCCATGGTTCCCGCACTTAGGAAAATACGATGAACAATTTGAGCCTTAGCACACTCGCGGCAGGCATGGCAGACCGTTCGCCCGTTCCTATCGTGTTCGAGGATGCGACGCCCCAAGTCGAAGCTTTCGTGCGTCGGGTCCTTGTCGCCGAGATGGCGGCGGATTTGCTCCGCGAAAATACTGATCCTGGTGAAGCCGTCGTCTCCGGGGTACTCGCGCAAAATCGCTGGTCGCCCTCCATGGTCGCCATGCTCCGCGATGACGCCGTCGCTCAGGCGCGCCGGATCGTACGGGAGGAGGCTGGTGCTTCGGGTAGGACAGAAGACGCCGCGTGAAGGAGGACGTTTGGATCGGGGGCTGCCTCCTGGGTCAAAGGTCTAGGGGGCGGCAGTCACGCGGCGAATTTCGGCTCGGGAGACTGCGCCTTCGTGAGATTGAGAGGGTGATTACAGCTCGACATGGGCAATTTGTGCCCGCCACCGACGATGCCGATGCCTATCTGCGCGCGGCTGCCCTTTCCAATTCTGGTCAAGACGTTGCGGCGTGGTGCGCTCGGTGGGCACCGTGGGCTGATAGGTTACTCATTGAGGCGATCGAGCAGGAGGCCGCACATCGTCGGCACATGCTTCGCGCAGATGAGGTTGCGAAGATGCTCTCGGTGAAGCTGGATGAACGCGACCGTTTGGGCTTGAGCACAATTGGCGCGTGCGACGTTCCTCGAAGTGAGCGCCTTTCGCGCGCGCGCGAAAAGAAGCGTGAAGCGGATCGCAATCGGCTTGCGACCAAACGTGCCGCTGCTGGATCCTCAGATCGTGAGGCCTATGTTACCGGCTCTTTGAGCCGTACGCGACCATGGGAGCTAGAGGGGATCTCTCGACGGACTTGGGAACGGAGGCGTGTCGCAAGTCCGTCGCGAGTAGAGGCTCCCCTTACAGGCGACGGACTTGCGACAGAGGAAAGCAGTACTAGCTCCTTTGCCGGGGGCGTTGTTCCGAGCGCGCCTTCAGCGCGCGCTCGAAGCGCGGGGGCCTAGTTCAATGGCGGAAACCAAACAGCTGGATTTTTTTGGCCTGTTCGACCCGGACACTAAGGCCGAGGCGCCTGTACCAGCGGAGCCTGGCGAGATTGTATGTTTCCCCGTCGAACGAGAAATGGGGCGGGTCCGACAGACGGCGCGACAAGTTGGACAACGGATCGGAGCGGCTCGCGTCAAATTCTGGAAAACCGAGGTGAACCGGCTTCACGGTCAACTTCGGGCAAGGGGCTTGAGCGAAGCGGCAACCCAAGCCGAAATTGATCGTTTCGCGGGTGCCGTTGCATCCGAGTTGCGACGAGCGGCTTACGGAGCGGTTGTTAAGACCACCGGTCCGGAGAGGAGCTAGATCCGACCTGGCTCTTCATCCTGATTGCACTCTACACGCGGCTCCGGGCGGGGGCGTCCCGCCCCCCGGCCCCAACCGAACCCATCTACGTCCGACAGGCCAAGGTCGAGAGCACCGAGGAGGCGCGGGCTTGGTGGCTCGACGCCCGTCAAGCCGCCTCGATCCAAGGCTGCACCTTCTTCCGCTTCTCGACCCTAGACGACGACCCCGACCTGATCCTGATCGAGGGCTGGCGCACCAAACCCACCGACCAGGGCCAGCCTCGCTTCGAAACCACGTCGCCCGCCGCGTCCGAGCCTGTGCCAAAGCCCAAGGCTCGCCGCTCGCCCCGACCCTAGTCCCCGCGCCTCGCCCGCGCCGCACGCCCCCTGCCACGCTGTCCGCGCCACCTTCCCGCCTCGGTCCCGATCGTTGCAATCCGGCAACACCCCCCGGGGCCTTGGGTCCTCTCCGAGGGGGTAGGCCCCGCGCGGCGGCGGCAGCGCGGTATTTGCGCGTATTTCCTTATTCGACAAATCCGCTTTGATTGCATGATGGAACTCTTTGGAGAGGAGGCACTCATGACCAAGGCGAAGCCCCCGGCGATGACCGAAGCGATCTCGATGCGGCGCGCGAGCAGGAAGGAAAGAGCAGAATATGACCAAGCGTAAGAGCAATATTCCGCCAATCACAGATGCCGAAGAGGCTGAGATCCAGCGGCAGATCGCAAGCGATCCCGACGCACCCGAGGCGACGGACGAGGAGCTAGCGCAGGCTCGGCCGTTCGCCGAGGTCTTCCCAGAGCTGGCTGCATCCATCGCAATCTCTCAGGCGGAGCTTGACGCGATCGACGATCGGGCCGATGCCGCCGCCGTCGTCGAGTTTCGCCGCAAGCTCGCCGCCGGCGAGGAAGAACTGATCCCTTCCGAGATCGTCGGACGGCTTATCGACGGCGAAAACAAAACTCGCGTCTGGCGCGAGCATCGCGGGTTGACCGCTCGCGACCTGGCCGTGAAGGCGGCGATGAGCCCCGCCCATCTTTCGCGCATCGAGGCGGGCACGGTGGAACCCACATCTGACGAGCTAAAGCTCATCGCCGAGGCTCTCGGCGTGTCGTTCGACGACCTAGCTTGAGACTGTCAGGGTTCAGCCAGGATTGTTGCCTCGCTGAATGCCGCGCATGCAACAAGCGGATTTCCTTGGTTCTTCCAATCCTCGACGAGGCTGACGCCCGAGCTGCCCGGACCTCCTAGGACGGGCACTCTCATTCGCCCAGCTCGACTATCGCGCTGCTCGGCTCGTCCTCGATCGCGCCAACTGGCCTGGCATGGTCGTCAGTCCAAAGGTTCAAGAGAAGCTCAGGCGTTGTGGTTGCGCCGCCGCACTCTTTCGCCCAAGCCCGGAGAAAGGTAGCGACGTCCGTTCCGACCGGAACGCGGCTAAGGGCAATGTTGTCCTCGATGATCCGATCTGACGCGATCTTCGAGAAGATCAGGCCGGATATTGGCTGGATATCGTCCGAGAGGTGGTTGGCAGCGCAGAGGGCGTTGGCGCGTGCCGAGACATATTCTGCATCCACCTGTCCAAACGCATATGCGCCTTGAAGAATTCCCTCAAGATAAGGCAGCCCGTTCTCTCGCCACCAATCGTCGAGATTGTTCAACGACTTTAGCCCTACCAGCGAATAAGCGCCGCACATGGCTTCCTCGATCCACATGCACCCGTCAATCCGAGGGAAGCGAAGATCGCTTCGGGCTGACAAATGTCCCAGCTCATGGGCGAGTTGGTACGCGAACTGCGAAGGGAAATTCTCGCCGCAGGACAGGAGGATCCTCTCGTTGGGCGTTCCTGCTGCATAAATAAGATTTGGGCGCGCGGGCGCCCAGATTACCTCGACCTCCTGAGACCGGAGAGGGGGCAAATCCCTTCCTTCAAGGAGGACTGCACGCAAACCACCGGCGACGAGGCGATAATTTGCCTCCGCCCTTGGGTGAAAGCCTTTCAAGCTCAGTCGTGGTGCCAAGGCCGCCCCTCCGCCGGTTCTTTTCAGGCAGACGATGTCATGCGGTCACGGGCTGGTAAAGCTGGTCCCAAGTCCTGTTTCAGCCTTCTGCGGTTGAAACGAGACCTAGCATTCCATGGCTGTCGCGATGGAGGGAGCAGTCTCCTTGGACATGGAGAACACTCGGGCGCTACTTCGAGGCAATTTTCGAGAATAGCGCGGCAGGTGAAAGATCTGGAGCTGCGTCATCCTTCACAATGCCATCTGCTGTGGGCCGGAACAGCGAGCCCAATACTATTCTTCTTTCGTCCTCGGTAGCTCTGCCCTCAGCTGTTAGCGCCAGATAGGTCTGGGCCATAACGGCCCTCTCTTCTGCATCGATGCCAAGGTGGTGCTCGCTAAGAAACAGCCTGGTGAGAATGCGTGCGGCCCAGAAGACCATTGTCGAGAGCACCACTCCTAACGTCACGAGCGAAAGATAGGCGGTTGGATGTCTTGCCAGCTCTGCAGAGTGGATTGCGTATGCGGCAAGCCCGGTCAGTGCCAACATTAGGGCAATGCCGGCACAGATGGAGAACTTGAGGAGCAGGCCCCTATAGGTTTTTGCGTCGGTCCTGTGAGCTGCAGCTTTTTTGGTCCAATACTCGACCGGCCCTTTGAGGCGCATGTGCTCCTTGAATAGTTGCTCGGTTCCGACAAGAGAGGCTATGGCGGCGTTAGCTTCTTTCTCACGAGATGCCGCAACTCGGGACATTCGGCGGGCATAGCGTCCTATCAACTTGCGCCGGTGGCTACGCTCCGCGTGAAATTCCGCTTTTCGGCTGAGGCGATCCGCTTCTGATTGTGAGCCTACCGTATCGAAGCGCTTGCTCAGGTCTACGAGGGACTTTTTTACCGCCGGCGGCGTCCTTGATGTGATGTTCTCGTCAAATGCCACCAGGAGAACAGCACCTTTCAGGTGCTCGAAATTACGCAGATTTACCCCGTCCATTTGGAGCCACACCGCCAGAGCGGCGGCGGCAGATCCTGGAGCGTCCGCTTTTAGGTTATGGATGAATGCGCCGAGGCGAGACGTGGATAGAGGTATCCTCTGCGCGTCGAATACGCTTGAAATATATCCGGTGATGAATTCAATATTATTGGACCCTTCATTTGTAAAACTATGAAAAGCATTGCGAAGATTATTGAATTGCGTAAAAATGCTATTCGATAATCCGCTGAATGATGCATTGGTTGGGTGCTCGTTTAGCCAACCCCAAGCTTCTATTTCGTTTTCGATGAAGGATGCAATTTCATCCGACGTGTTGAAACGCCGCGAGCCATTGTATGGTCCGAGGTCAATTTCGAGCATTGGAAAGCCAGTCGTCATCTATTCTCGCCCGTCGCCCTGAGTTAGTCTGGCCCAGCGTGAGCAATATGGGCGGAGAATGTCCACCTGTATTCGAGTGTGGCAGTGGCGGTGCGCCGATCGCTGCGACAACGGCGGGGGATCCGAACTAGGCTCCGCGCCCAGATCATCGTTTGGGAACGCATCTTGACACCTCGCTACGCTCCCTTCCAGTTGGTGCCGAGACACCACTCGTTGTCCGCCGGTCCCGGGGGCTGTTGACGCGAGATCTATTGCGTCATGTTCGTCCAAGAACGGGCGGACGCTCGACGCATGGGGCCTTTGTTGTCCCGGTCGGTCGCGTCCAGACGAGGGCGTCATTTCGGCTGACGTGTATTGGGGCGCGGCCATTCTTCACGATCCTGCACCTGGAGGCGCTCAAGCTTCTCAATCCTGCGAGCTAGCTCCCCACTCAGTTCCAAAATCGTGTTGCCCTCACCCTCCTCGTTGGTCGTCTGCGTCCAGACGACCAACGATCTCGCATGCTACGAGCGTTCTTTTCTGTATTCGATAAGAGGCCTGCGCAAGCAATTCGACGATCGATACGTGCATTGTATTTCTAATGTAAATATTAAAACATAGATTATCGAACATTAAGATTATAATTACCGCAAGTGACACAATAGGCGTCTTGTGTTACTGATAATCTGACGAATTTACGGAAATATCTCTGGCGGTTTCGATGGCCGATTACGTCGTCTTTTCATGCTGTCCTGCTGCGGCGTGCTCGGGTTCCGCGCGAGCTTACGCAGAGCCAATGGAACTTCTAGGCTCTGATGCATCGGCGGTTGTTGAGGGTGTGGAGATGCACTCTTACACGCCGCCTCCGCCAACGCCGGCGACGGCTGTTCATGAGGCAGCACACGCCGTTGTCGGCTTGATCGAGGGGCTGGATCTGCAAAGCGTGACAGTCCAGGTGCCGGCTCGCGCGGCTTTCGACCTCTCTCAGTCACACACGATCCGGTCCTACATTAGCGTCTCCATCGCTGGGCGCATCGGAGAGGACCGACACCGCCGCCTAGAGGCGACATTTTTCGATCACGAACTCGACTTCTGGTCCCATGCCATCGCCGGTGGGACCGGCGGGTCGTGTGACGAGTGCGCTGCGATGCGGGCCGTCATGGGGGCGCTTCCCGGTGCGACGGCGGCTGAGATCCGGGCGGCCTATCGAGAGGTTGAGGCCTACGTGATCGAGACCATTAGGCGCCCCGCCGTCTGGTGGGCGATTTCCCACGTTGCAGACGCACTCATCGAGCGCCTGACGCTATCGGGCGAAGAAGTTCGTTCGATCGTCGACCGTCACATTGATCTGAGCTGAGCAGGAGGAAAGCTGATGCTCGACATTCTCGCCCGGATCCGCAAATCCGCGCCCAAGACTTCCTCGGAGCTGCGGGAAGCGCTCGGCGGCTTGGATTTGGCTCAAGCCCAGGCCGCGGTTTCCACTGCCACCGAGGGCCGCCGCCGGGCGCTGCTCGATCCCGATGTAAAGGCACTGGATCGAGCCGAAAGCGCGCTGGCTGGCTCCCACCGCGATTTGGATCGGCTACGGGCTCTCGAAGAGGACCTGGAACGTCGCTTGGCAGAAGCGGAAGTCGCTGAGGCCGACGCCGACCTCAGCCGGTGGCGTGCCGATGTCGATCGGCTCGCCGCCAGCGCCGCCATGGCTTTGCGGGATCGCTATGCTGATCTCGCGACCGAGTTGGTCGAACTCGCCGAGCGCTTGGATAGGGCGAACGACGCTGTTCGAGCAGTGAACTCCGCACTCACTTCGGCAGGACGGAGCGATGTGATCGAGGCGGTAGAAGATCGGGCCTGGCCGCTGCGGCGAGGCGTCAACCTAACCCGGCCAGCTTTCGCCAATCACCTTTCTTTGCCTGCCCGGGGAAGCTTCGTTGGGGCAGGGGACGGGTACGCCGTGGCGCAACTTCTTGGCTCCATCGAATAGCTGCGACCCTCCGCGCCGCTTCACAGGTGACACCGACAAATGAAGGACACCCAATGATCTCCGTAAATCGGAAATACGTTGCTCCTGCCGCTGTCGAGCGGGCCGGTGCTGGCTCGGCAGTTTTCCGTTCTCATATTCAGCTGGACGAGAACGAAAAGCGTGGCGCGGCGATCGAGAATGCCATCCTGCACCGTGCCGATCCGCAGGCTTTCCCGCTCACCGCCGCCGGTCGCGACTTCGTTGGCATGAGCCTGATTGAAATCGGCCGCGAGAGCTTGGAGCGCTCCGGCGTCCGCACGCGTGGCATGTCGAAGCTGGATGTGGCGCAGCGCTCGCTGGAGACCCGCAGCGGCGGTCTGATGTCGACCAGCGACTTCTCTGGCATCCTCGCCAATGTCGCCAACAAGACGCTTCGCGCGGCATACGAGGCCGCTCCGCAAACCTTCCGCCCTTTGGTGCGTGAGACTACCGTCGCCGACTTCAAGCAGGTCAGCCGTGTCCAACTAGGGGATGCGCCGAGCTTCGAGAAGGTCAACGAGCACGGCGAGTTCAAGCGCGCGACGATTAGCGAGGGTGTCGAGAAATACGCTGTCGAGACCTACGGCCGTGTCGTCGGCATCACCCGGCAGGTGATCGTCAATGACGACCTTCAGGCGTTTACCCGCCTGCCGCGCCAGTTCGGCGTGCAGGCCGCTAACCTCGAAAGCGATCTGGTCTGGGCGCAAATCCTCGGCGCTTACCTCATGGGCGACGGCAAGACGCTGTTCCACGCCGACCACGGTAACCTTGCCAACTCGGGCGCGCCAATCTCCATCGACGCGATCGGAGCTGGCCGTCTCGGAATGGCGAGGCAGATTGGCCTCGACGGCTCGACCCTGCTGAACATCGATCCGCAGTATCTGATTGTTCCGAAGTCGTTGCAGACCAAGGCCGAGCAGTTCATCGGTCAAATCTACCCCGCTAATATCGCCGACCTGGTGCCGGAGAACCTGCGCAACCTGACGGTAGTTGCTGAGCCCCGTCTCGATGCCGGCATCCCTCGCGCCGGCATCGCCGGCTCGGCGGTATCGTGGTTCCTTGCTGCGAACGTCAATCAGATCGACCTGGTCGAGCTGGCCTATCTCGAAGGCCAGCGCGGCGTCTTCACCGAGACCCGCCATGGCTTCGATGTGGACGGGATCGAGATCAAGGTCCGCCTCGACGTGGCAGCCAAGGCAATTGATTGGCGCGGCTTCTGGATGAACCCCGGCACCTAACAGATCCGTCAGGGGGCTCCTTAGCGGACGCGCGGCGCGTCCGGGCAAACCAAGCCGACCTCTCCGCTGCTCCCTGACGGGCGATCTCGCGATGGGGATGCAAGGTCGGCAACGTCGCAAGCCCCCCGCGCCTAGGGCGCGGGGGCTCTCCCTGAGCCTCGACATCGGGTCAATCTTGCAAACGGAGTTTCTGAAATGACCAACGAAACCAGCGATGCCGACGCCGGCACTGTTGTGGACGCGAAGCCTGCTCCGATCTTCGAGAATGCGGCGGCGCGGTTTGAAGAGATCCCGCTCGACTGGCCCGTGACCGTTGGCGGCGTGCATTACACGACGGTTACCGTTCGGCGCATGAGTGTCGGCGAGATCGGCAACTTCGTCGAGACCCTCCAGACTGCCGAGGGCAAACGCGTGCGCTTCCCGATGTACGACGTTGCCGAAGAGGTCCTCGACGCGCTTGATGCCGATGACGGCGACAAGATCGAAGAAGCAGTGCAGCGTTTTTTGCCCCGCCGCTTCCGGAGCGCGACGGCCTAGTCGCCAATCCGTTCGGCTGGCGTCGCCTCTGCGCCGCCGTGATGCACGCCGTACCGGGCATCACGCTTGCCGATACCCGAGAGATGGATTGGCACGAGTTGATCGCCTGGTGGGGTGAAGCCCGGTTCATCCTCGAAGGCCCAAAGAAAGACTAGCCGATGGGCTCCTCGACGGTTTCCGAACTCATCGTTCGGCTCAAGGACGAAACCAGCAAGCAAGCCGCCCAGGTTGCGGGTGCGCTTGACCAGATCAGCAAGGCCGAGAGCGGTATCCAGTCCGCCAAAATGAAGGCGCTGACGGACGAGCTGACGAAGGCCGAGGCCGCCGCGAAGAATGTCTCCGTCTTCCGCGAGGCGCAGGAGAAGCTCAAGCAGACCCGCCGGCAGTTCAACGAGGCGAAGACGGCGGTCGAGAACACCGCCAAAATGCTGGCGGCGGCCGGCGAGGGCGCTTCGCAGAAAATGCAGACCGCGCTCCGGCGCGCGCAGTCCGAGGTCAAAAAGACCGCGACCGCCTATGACAGCGCCGCCGCGCAGGCAAAGGCCGCTTTCGCCGATATCGGCGGGTCAGTCCAGAAGGTGATCGGAGCCGAGGAGAGGCTTCGGACCGAGATCAACAAGACCACCGAGGCGATCAAGGCGCAGGCGGCGGCGGACGATCTGGCTCGCGTACAGGCCGGCAAGCGGCAGCAGCGCCGTGACATCGTCGGAGGTGCGGCGAGCATCGCGGGCGTCTATGTCGGCTACAAGACGCGTGAATTTGGCAAGGATGCGATCGTTTCGGCGGCCGACTTCGATATCGGTGTCCGCCGGCAGCGCGCCTACACCGGAACGTCGCAGGCTGACCAAGACAATCTCCTGATCCCCCAGGCGAAGCGCATTGGCCAGGAGACGCAGTTCTCGAACCTGGACATCGTTGAGAGCCAGACCTCCGTTATGCAGCGGCTTCCGCCGAGCCTGCCCCGCGCGAAGGTCGCCTATGGCATCACCGAGGAGGTGAAGAACTACGCCCTAGCCATGCAGGCCGATATGAAGACCTCGGCCGAGGGCATCACGGCGTTTCTTCAGCAGACGCAGAAGGACATCTCGACGCAAGAGAAGGCGGTGAAAGAAGCCCGCCGTGCGACGAACATGATGATCCGGATGGCGAAGATCGGTGGCATGTCCGACGAGGACATCCAGAACTACTTCAGCTATGCCGGCCCGTCCGCGACGATCGCCGGCCTGTCCGATACGACGCTCGGCGCGCTCGGCGTCGGCCTGCGCCGGTCCGGCTTCAAGGGCGACGTTGCCGGCGTTGCGCTGCGCTCGTTCTCCAGCAAGCTCGTCGCTCCGACGAAGAAGGGCCTCGCCTCGCTCGACAGCATGGGCATCAACTTCGACGACTACACGAGCGCGCCGGAGAAGATGACGACCGAGGCGATCAGTGGCGCGGTTCGGCGGAACTTCGGCAAGAACATCTCTGCGGAGGTACAGGCCGCGATCGAGGAGGCTCTCGACAATCCCGACATCGTCGGCGACCGGGGCGAGTTCACCTCGGCTATGGTGGAAGCGCTCGCGCCCGAGTTCGGCGGCGACAAGATGGGCGCGAAGGACCGCAACTCGCTCGCCAAGGTCTTCGGCGACTACCACAAGCTCTCGGTCGGCAGCGTCGACACCGAAGGCCTGCTGATGGCAATCCTCGCGAGCAATCCGTCGCTCGCACAGCTCAACGCCTTCTTCACGGACAAGCACGGCGGCAAGGCGGGTGTGCTTGCGTCAAACCTCGGGCAGGTCGCGGCGGATAAAGCCCTCCTCTCCGATACTCCTGACAATTACGGCACGGAGATCGCAGCCGAGATCATGGGCGGCCTGGGCGGCTCCTTCGAGCGCCTGAAGGGTTCCGTCGAGAATGTGACGCTGGCTATGGGCGAGGCGAACGCGAAGTGGCTCGGCTACACCTTTGAGGGGGTTGGAAACACGATCGACGCTTTCTCAAATCTGAGCGCTCCGGTTCGCCAAGCGGCAACGGCGCTTGGGACGCTAGCCGCAGGTGCGGGCTTTACCTACGGCTCGATGAAGCTCCTCGGAACGTTCTTCGGGGGCGGTGGAGCGCTGACAGGCTCGGCGCTCGCCCTTGATGGGTCGGCAGCGGCTCTGACGCGCGCCGCGATCGCCCTGGGTGGGTCTGCGGCGGGCGGCGCCGGCAGTGGTGCGGCAGCAGCCGGAACAGGGGCGGTTGCCGCCGGTGCTCGCGGAACCGGCCGGCTCTCCAAGGCGCTACGCTTCGGCGGAAGATTGACCGGATGGGTGGGCGCCGGACTGACCGCATACGAGCTCAGTGACTACCTGGTGCAAGGCAACGCCGCAGCGGCCGCCCGGCAGGATGAGACAAACCGCCGCGTCGATGAATTGACGGCAAGGATCGCCGCGCGTCGTAGCTCCGTGTTTGGGAGCGGCGTCTATAGCGGGAAGGACTTCACGCTCGGCGCGTATGACGGCTTCCGGTCCGCTCATCTCGCCGGCGAGGCAGGCGGACTGGTTAATCTCGGCGGTGTCGGTAAGCGCAGAATGGACGCCGCTCTCGCTGACCTGCCGAGTGCCAATGACCGACCCTTCGAACTATCCGCGCTGGATCAAACGAGGGCGAAGGCGGACGCTGCAGGGGAGGCCGTCGACGCGCTCAACAAAACCGTCACCCCGAACGTCAATACGCAATCGCTCGACGACGCCGTTACCAAGGCGAGGCAGCTCCGTGACCTACTGGAATGTCATTCGGCGTGCAAAGTTGACCCCATATCCGGGGGTATCGGCGTCCAAAATTGACCCCCATGTGATCGAGCTGAACAGTCCGTCTCTTTCCTTTCGAGGACAGGCGGGCGGGGATGAAGGGCGTGGACACGGTTGCGCGGATCCGACGTGAGTTTTTTGTGCGAGGTCGGACCATCAAGGAGATCGTCCGCGAGCTGCACGTGTCGAGGAACACGGTTCGCAAGGTTCTGCGGTCGAATGAGACAGCGTTTGATTATGAGCGCTCGGTGCAGCCGATGCCGAAGCTCGGCGCCTGGAAGCCAGAGCTTGACCGGATCCTTGCTGCCAATGAGGGACGCTCCGCCCGCGAGCGGTTGACGCTGATCCGGATTTTCGAGGAGCTGCGTGGGCTCGGATACGAAGGCGGCTACGATGCCGTCCGCCGATATGCCCGAGGCTGGCAGCGCGAACAGGTGTCGCTGTCGGCTGCCGCCTTCGTGCCGCTGAGCTTCGCGCCGGGCGAGGCCTACCAGTTCGACTGGAGCCACGAGATCGTGCTGATAAACGGCACGACGGTGACGGTAAAGGTCGCCCATGTCCGGCTCTGTCATTCCCGGATGCTGTTCGTGAGGGCCTATCCGCGCGAGAGCCAGGAGATGGTGTTCGACGCCCATGACCGGGCATTTGCCTTCTTCAAAGGTGCCTGCACGCGCGGGATCTACGACAACATGAAGACGGCGGTCGAGACGATCTTCGTCGGCAGGGAGCGACTCTACAATCGCCGCTTTCTCCAGATGTGCGGCCATTACCTGGTCGATCCGGTGGCCTGCACGCCGGCGTCAGGCTGGGAGAAAGGCCAGGTCGAGAACCAGGTTGGTCTCGTGCGCGAACGCTTCTTCACGCCGCGGCTCCGGGTGAAGAGCTACGACGAGCTGAACGCCTGGCTGCTTGACCGGGCGATTGCCTTCGCCAAGGCGCATCGCCATCCCGAACTCCGCGACAGGACGGTCTGGGAGATGTTCGAGGAGGAGCGACCAAGTCTCGTGCCCTATCGGGGTTGCTTTGACGGCTTCCATGCCGTGCCGGCTTCGGTGTCGAAGACCTGCCTCGTGCGCTTTGACAACAATCGCTACTCCGTCGCCGCCAGCGCCGTCGGGCGACCCGCCGAGATCCGCGCCTATGCCGATCGCGTCGAGTTGCGTCAGGAGGGTCGGATCATCGGCGAGCATCCGCGCTGCTTTGGGCGAGACCAGACGATCTACGATCCCTGGCACTATGTCCCGGTGCTGGCGAGGAAGCCCGGCGCATTGCGCAACGGAGCGCCATTCAAGGACTGGATCCTGCCGGCGAGCCTCGAACGGGTCCGCCGCAAGCTCGCCACGGTGCCGGATGGCGGGCGGCAAATGGTCAGCATCCTGACCGCGGTTCTCAGCGATGGCCTGCCTGCCGTCGAGGCCGCCTGTGGGGAAGCGCTCGCCGAAGGCGTCCACTCCGCCGACGTGATCCTCAACATTCTCGCCAGGGCGCGCGAACCGGTCCGCACCGTCACGATCATGACGCCGGACGCCCTGCGGCTGAACCATGAGCCGGTCGCCGACTGCGCCCGCTATGACAATCTCAGGAGGGCAATATGATGGAGCGATCCGAGATCCTGGCCACCATGGCCGAGTTGAAGCTTTACGGCATGAAGGCGGCCTTCGATGAGATCCTCGCTACGGCGGTGAAGCGCCAGCACGAGCCGCACCGGGTGGTTGGCGACCTCTTGTCGGCCGAGATCTCCGAGAAGCAGGCGCGGTCGATCAAATACCAGATCACCATTGCCAAGCTGCCGCTGGCTCGGGACATCGACGATTTTGTCTTCGACGACACGCCGATCAACGAGACGCTGGTGCGGGATCTCGCCGGCGGCAACTTCATCGCCCATCAGCGCAACGCTGTCCTGATCGGCGGGACCGGCACCGGCAAGACGCATCTTGCCATCGCCATTGCTCGGGCCTGCATTCGGGGCGGCGCTCGCGGCCGCTTCTTCAATGTCGTAGACTTGGTCAACAAGCTCGAGGCCGAGAGCCGAAGTGGTCGCCAGGGCAGAATGGCAGACTATCTCTCCCGCATGGACTTCATCGTCCTCGATGAGCTCGGCTATTTGCCCTTCGCCCAGTCCGGCGGACAACTCCTGTTCCACCTGATCAGTCGGCTCTACGAGCAGACATCGGTCATCGTCACGACGAACCTCGCCTTCGGCGAATGGCCGTCCGTATTCGGCGACGCCAAGATGACGACCGCGCTCCTCGATCGACTGACCCATCACTGCGATATCGTCGAGACCGGCAACGAGAGCTGGCGCTTCAAGAACCGCCTCTGACCACCCCAAACTTCGCCCGCCACGGCCTCGTTATCGCTCCGCCTCCGGCTGCGCGATAACGAGGCCGTGGCGTTCCAACAACTCCAGCAGGGGTCAACATTGGACGCCGATAAGGGGTCAGTTTTGAACGCCGTTTGACACTGGAATACGCAAGCGGCATCAGCGGCAGGGTCGACAACACCATTGGTCAGCGGCTCCGAGCTATCCATGCCGACGTAGGCATCTCAGCGATCGGTCACCAGTGAGGCATAGCGAGAACCGTGTTACGGTGCTGGGAGCTTAATGGAGACTGCGAATGAGCCCCCCCGGGCCCATCCGCAAATCCTTGCGCTTGCCCGCGCGCTGGCGCGCGCCGCCGCCAAGCGTGACCACTACGGACTTCCGGACCCTATCGATAACGTTAAGCCGATGCCTCGCTCAAATATCAAGATCACGGTCATCCGCCGTCCGCCTGTCCCTGACGAACCAAAGAAGGACTGAGCGGTCTTGACCGAGGAAAGCCGACCTGCCAGCCCATTGCCGCCGTCGCTGCCGCCGCGCGGTCTGTCGCGCGCGGTAGCCGCCGCTTACATCGGCATCTCGCCGAGGCTTTTTGACGAGCTTGTGCAAGATGGCCGGATGCCTAAGCCGAAGCTCATCAACTCCCGCACGATCTGGGATCGATTGGCGATCGACGACGCATTCTCCGCGCTCCCTGAGAAAGAGGATGCAGATAAGGGCAAGTGGGCCTGTAGCGTCTGATGGAGGGGCGAGCGCGCCGATCGTCGCAATGCACGTTCGGGATGGCGGCCAACAAGCAGAGCTACAGGGCAAAGGCGGAGCTTGGTCGCGGCGCTAGGATCAAACCATGAAGTCCCAGCCGTAGACTAGGGATAGGCGCTTGATCGGATGGTTTTTCGACGCCTGCGCACCGACCAGAAAGCTTCAAATAAAGCGAAGTTGATCCGCTTTGCGTTGGTGCCCGCTCCTCGCTCGGCCTTTCCTCGGTACAGGGTCAGCCAACCCCGCAAGTGAATTCACGAACCGATTGCGATCGTCCGCGCTGGCCCAATTGACTAGCAACGCGCCCTGATGTTGAGCCGCTTCCAGCGATGGCATCGCAACCTTTTCCAGATTGGACGAGGCGCTGTAGACCAAGCGAGTAGTAGTACCCCTATCAGGGTACTTCATCCTCGCTCGTTCAAGGACCAGCGCTGAAATCCCAATAGCTCCAAGGGCTCTTCGTGCTGTCTCGCCGTCCGTCGAAGCGTCTACGGTTTCGACGATATGCATAGCGCCGTTCTTCAATACAAGATCGGCAACCAGGCCCTCGTCAAGCTCGAATGAAGTGACGATCCTGTGCGATCCTAAGGTTTCTCCCGGCTGCGCAAGCACCCTTTCTTGGCGGAAAACTCGCTTAACTTGGCTGAACAACGGGGAGCGTTTTTCTCGAATTCTGGCTGGCGCCGGTTCCGGCTCGACCATAGTGGTCATAATTGTCTGAAGACGCGTCTCATAGAGGTCGTCGGTCTCGGCAGAGAAGCGACCGGGTGACGAAATTGAGATCGGTCCAATTCGTCCGAGGGCGGCCAAGCGCTCCGCACCTTTTTCTACGCCTGCTTCCAGCAATTGGGCGTCGAGCAGCTTCAGATTTTCGAGCAGCTCTCTCAGGAGGGGAGTGTCGATTGCTGCGGAAATTGCGCGCACTTTCTCAAGTCGCCTGGCAATATGGATATCCAGCCCGTGGTCTGTCGTCACAACGACCCCGACATTGATCCTCTCGTCGCGGGCGTTATCAGGCGCCAGGCGGACGATGGCGAAATCAAAGTAGCGTGCCATCACTCAATCCTTTGCGAAGTTCCAATCCCCTCGCTTCTAAGTCGCTTCCATCCCACCAACTCAGGAACTGGTCTCTTAGATCCGATCCCAGCCAATCTGAAGGCATGAGATTAACGAAGCCCTCTAGGGAGGACACTGGAACGGCCACCAAGCGCTCCAAAGTGGTCAGCGCGGCTGTCGGGTCGAAACCATGAAACCGCCTGAGAACTCCTCCGTATGTACGAGTGTTCTGATTGGGCAGAGGATACCCCGCCCACGGCCAGGCCCAGAAGAGCGCGCGACTGAAATCAAAGGCAAGCAGCCTACGAACCCCGTTGTCATCGTACGACAGATAGTTCCCGAAGTGGCGGTCATCATTGAAAACAAACATGTCAAACGCGTAGATGGACGAAAGTACCTGCGCCAAACCAAAAACTGGCTGGTTTCCTAGGTTGGATAGGGTGGGAGTGGTTAAATACGCGGCGGTCGCCATGTCGTCCGACACGCCCGCAACCCGTCGAGATCCAAAAACAATGTTCCCATCTTGCATCTCGATTGAAACCGCCGCCGGGGCGGCTATCCCAACCGCCTCGGCTAAATGGGTCGCCAGCCATTCACTGGCCCGCGTCGGGATGCCGTTGCAATCGCCCTTAATGTAGTAATGGTGGTTATCGTCAGCCCGGACTTCACCGAGCGCGTCGGCGCTTGGCTTGGTCTTCGGATATTCAATGACGGATTTTCGCACGAACAGCGGATGCTGCGAGATTTGCGGCAACTCTGAGCCCCCCAGCTCGCGTCCATAGCGGTAGATTGCACGATCGCAACCCTAGGGCAATGGATACTGGTCTGCTCAACCCGACAAGACACAATTGGACTTTTCCTCGCAGTGGCCGGCGCGGGCTGTCGCGCCGGGCTAGGCTCATCGGCAAGACGTCGTTGGAGAGCTTGGATGGGAAACGGTCGAGGTCGTCGTCCTCCCGGAGCGGAGCCCGGACGTGGCAGGCGCGCCGGATGCCGCTTTCATCGCGCACATGGCCGAGATCGCGGAGAACCTGCACCGCTGGGAGATCGGCACCATCGAGCGCGCCGAGCTGGTCGCGTCGTGGGTCCGGCTGACTGAGGAACGGAGGGAAGTCGCGCGGAACAGCGACGTCCCCTTGCCTGGCCAACTTGACCAAGCAACGAGAAAAGACGGAAAGCGGAAGGGGCCTCAGCACATGCCTTTTGGCATCAGCCAGGCGGCTCGCGAACTAGGTGTGCCTCGGAAGTCCGTCGAGCGAGTTCTGCGAAATGGTCTCTAAGCGGCAGGCTCGTCCAATCGATCGATATATTCAGTGATCCACACGCGGAACTCCTCCATTCGCAGGTCGTCCCAAGTGTGGACTGCTTGTAGTTTGATCAGGGCTCTGGCGATCTGAAAAGCGGCGTCCGAGCGCTGTACTACGATAGCGTTGGGGAGGTCGGTGGTGACGTGTTTCAGCCAGTCTCGCGTTTGATTAATCGAGCGGTTCCATTCCTTTTTTCCGCCAGCCCTCTCGATGCCAGCGGGCAGGTTTTTTATCAGCACGACCTGCGAGGTCGGGGGAGGGTCGATGATCGCGCCTTCGGCAGCACCAGCCAGGGTCACCGCGATATCAAAATCTCCAACGGCGAACGCCTCGATCGCAGCGCTTATTTGCCTAAGGGCCGCCTCGGTCTTCGTGAGGGTCAGTGGACGTGCTGGCGGCTTCATGGGGGCTTTCTTGGCGACCGTGAGCATTCATTGAATAGGAAGAACCGCTTCGGCGGCAAGGCGAGGCCGGAGGCGTGCAGGGCGTCGAGCATTAAGTGAGTATTGCCGTTGCTTACATCGGTGTCTCGCCGGTTGGGCCTGTAGCGTCTGGCCGGACACGCCCGGGATGTCGATGTCCGCGCCGCTGGCGACTTTGCGTGCCTCAACCCCGAATGCGCGCGAGAGGTACTTGACCCAGGTATGGCTCTATATCGAGCCCAGCGCCCCATCGGGGGATAGCGACGAAACGAGAGATCGTAGCGATCAATAGTTTGCTCAGTCTAATAGGTCCCTCCTCCGCTACCAAACACTTCAATGAAGTCAGGTAGTTGCAAGGCGTCCTCTGGGGCGCCTTTTTCGTCTAGACACTTTTGTCGCGTTTTCTAGACAGTTTTGTTCCCCGAGTGTTCGCGCGCTCCATCTTCTGCACGACGCCGCGCATCTTCATTTCGAGGTCCGCTTCGGCGCTGTAATGATCGGCTTGGGCTTGCGTCTTCTGACCGGGCATGTCGGCAATGGCGCGGCTGTCGTAACCGAGCTGGCGCAGTTCTGTCGCCACCGTGTGCCGAAGGCCGTGGAAAGTTAGCCCCGTTCCAATCTCGCCCCTGTCTTCCAGATCGCGGATGAGCTTGAAGAAGCTGGAGCGAAAGCCGCTGCCGGTCCATGGCTTGCTGCGGGAGTTGGCGCAAAGCGTTATCGTTTGCGGGCGCGCCTGGCCGTCCTTGCCAGGCGCGGAGGCGCGCTGAAGTGCTTGCCCGATGATAGCCTGCAGCGGCGCTGCAGCAGGGACAGCGATCGGCACGCCGCGCTTGCCCGTCACCACGCGAATCGTCTTGCCGTCAAATGACGCCTTTGGCATGCGCAGAACGTCGCCCTCGCGCATGCCGACCCACCGTCCGATTGCTATCGGAAGAAGCAGGTGCGGAGGCGCCGCTGCAAATACTGCCTCGCGCTCGGCGAGCGTCCACGGCCGATTTACCTTTCGCGCATCTGTCGCCCGGCGGACTTTCTTGACCTTGGCAATGGGGTTTGTCTCCGCCAGCTCCAGCTCGATGGCGAAGCTGAAAAGGATCGAGAAGACTGCCAAGACGTAGTTGGCGAAGGAGCGCATGTGTGCCGCGAAGGCGCGGGCCTGGCCTCTACTGGTCGACACCTGCGAGCGCGCCAATTCGCGATGATCAAGGACAACATGCGATGAGCATTGATATCAGCGACATCACAAGCGCGCGACGAGACGGCGCGGTTACCGTTCGCCTTGGCGACTTGATGGCCGTCTACACTTCGGAGCTGAGATCGCAGATGCCGATCGATGCCCTGGCTTGGGAGCAGGAAGTCTATGCCAGCCTTGCTGGATTTCCTCTGCGAGTTTCAAAAGATTTCGGCTATGCGAGGCTCCCTCGCGAGAAGGTCAGGTGGCCGACCCATAGGCTTTTTCGCCACTTTTCGGCTGAGTTGGATAGACCAACGATCAACTCTCAGGAAAATTTCTGACGCAACAGCAGTCAGGCCAATGCACAAACACATCGCAAGGACTGACGCTGTAGTCGACCCGAGACCAACGAGAAGGTTGTATTCCTTCAGCGGGCGCCCTACGAATGCAAGAATCGGCATATGGGTAAGATAGATAGGAAAGGAATATCGCCCAAGGACCGCCATATTGGCGCTGCTTAGAAGTCTGATCGCCGATGGGCAGGTTACAACCGCAACGAATACCAGAATTGCAGCTGCGCATTTCTGAACGCTGAATGCTGATTGAGCGCTTAGAATCCAACGTATCTGCGCAACCCACTCGGCCCAACCAAAATAAGTGCTGTTGGATGCGGCAATTGAAATGACCGATGCTGCAATGAGAAGCCCAGCTGTTACAAGCCAATGCTGATATCGTGGCTGGTAGTAATATATAGCCATTCCAACTACGAAAGGGAGCAGTAGGGATCGTAGTGTTATTGCTGCCGCAATGATGAGAACTGCTGCTCTGTATCGACTTCGCATCATGGCGGACAGCGCAAGAACGACGATACTTCCAACAAATTCTATATGAATCGTCCAGAGCGCCGGGTTGAGCGCGGGGAGTGGCGTGCTGAACAAGTGCTCTATTCCAGGCATGCCTCGTAGAAGGGAGCTATCAGGGTGGCCGATAGCTATCGTTTGGAGAATGTAGAGAAGGGTATCCCAGGCGCCCTGGCCGAGAGTTCTTGTGGGGTCGAAAGCTCCCACTGGATGGGCGATAAGCGGGGCCACGCTGAGCCAGACCGCAAATGCGAATAGGCAGGAACACACGGTGGGGATGAAGAGGCGCAGAGCCCGAGCAGATATAAGGCGAACACTCGAGGAGGAGGGCGATCTGTAGGCGCTGGCCAGCACGAAGCCGCTGATGCAGAAGAACACAAATACGGCTAGTTGACCGTCCGCTAGTATGATCTCGGGCCCGTAAGGGCGTTGGTATCCGAACAGAGCTGCCGTCGCGTGTAGCAAAAATACTTGAACTGCGCCTACGCCCCTCAGGCCATCAAGATACCCAAACCGTTTCCGTTCCGGCTGCATTCCCCGCCCCAGTCTCTAGCCTAATTGGACGGTGCGAGAGTGGCAGTTCGTATGCGCCGTGTCCACCGAACCGGAAGCAGCTCATTGCGTTCGCGCTAATCGGCCTCGAACGCGCGCCGCGCCGCGCGGACGCTGGCGACGATGTGGCGTTGTACTTCGGCGACACGGCGAAGCCGGTGCGTGTCCGGATGGGATATCAGCCAATAGTTGCGCGTGAAGCGGATCGCCGGGAGCAGGCGCTTCAGTTCGGGGAAACCCTGCGCCGCGTAGTCGTGCAGGATGCCGATGCCGTGGCCGGCGCGTACGGCTTCCATCTGCCCCATCACGCTGCCGCACTCGAAGCGCCGATCCATCAATTGACCGAGGCGATCGGCATAGTCGAGAGCGCGGCTATAGACGAAATCCTCGACATGCGTGACGAACAGCCGTCCGGCGAGATCCGCCTCGTGCTCGATCGGCCCCGTTTCGGCTAGATAGCGCTCCGACGCGTAGACGCTGAGTGTGTAGTCGGTGAGCTTCTGGACCAGCATGCGGCCCTGCTTGGGCCGGTCGAGCGTGATGACGATGTCGGCCTCGCGGCGCGACAGCGAGAAGGTTCTGGGCAGCGGCACCAGCTGGATGACGAGACCGGGATAGCGCGCCGCCATGCCGCCCAGCGCCCGCGCCAGGAAATAATTGCCGAGCCCGTCCGGCGCGCCGACACGGACGGCGCCGCTGATCGCCTGCGCCGTGCCTGAAAGCTCCGCCTCGAGTTGCAGGAACTCGGACTCGACCCGTTCCGCCGTCGCCAGCAGGGCCTCTCCGGCGGGGGTGAGGACGCTGCCATGTGGCTGCCGCTCGACCAGCTTGGTCGAAAGCTCCTCCTCCAGCGCGGTCAACTGGCGGCCGACGGTGGCGTGGTTGAGGCCGAGCCGCTTCGCAGCGCCCGCCAGTTGGCCGGTGCGTGCGACGGCGAGAAAGATGCGAATGCGATCCCAATCCATGAGCGGACTATATTTTCCGCACATCGGAAGCGCAATTACCGAGATTGATGTGCAATTCTGTGGGGATCATAAGCCGGTATCGAAACCGGCTTATGGAGGGCGAAATGCCGAGCCTGATTTCCCATTTCATCGGCGGCAATCTGGTTGCCGGACAAAGCGGCCGCACAGCGCCCGTCTATAACCCGGCAACCGGCGAACAGACCGGTCTGGTGCCGCTCGCCTCGACGGCCGAGGTCCGCGACGCGGTTGCCGCCGCTCGCAAGGCGCTGCCCGGCTGGGTCGCCACGACGCCGCTGCGCCGCGCCCGCATCCTCAACAAGTTCCTCCGCATCCTGGAAGAACGCACCGACGAACTGGCCGCGGTCATCACCGCCGAGCATGGCAAGGTGCTCTCCGACGCCAAGGGCGAGATCCAGCGCGGCATGGAGGTGGTCGAGTTTGCAACATCGGCGCCGCAGCTTTTGAAGGGCGAGGTCACCGAGAATGTCGGTACCCGCGTCGACAGCCACTCCCTGCGCCAGCCGCTCGGCATCGTCGCCGGCATCACGCCGTTCAACTTCCCGGCCATGGTGCCGATGTGGATGTTCCCGGTCGCGCTCGCCTGCGGCAACTGCTTCATCCTGAAGCCGTCGGAACGCGATCCCTCCGCCTCGCTTCTCGTCGCCGAATGGCTGAAGGAGGCGGGCCTGCCCGATGGCGTCTTCAGCGTCGTGCAGGGCGACAAGGAAGCCGTCGACGCTATCCTGACCGATCCGGACATCGCCGCCGTCAGCTTCGTCGGCTCGACGCCGATCGCGCGCTACATCTATGAGACGGCGGCCCGGACCGGCAAGCGCTGCCAGGCGCTGGGCGGCGCCAAGAACCACATGATCATCATGCCGGACGCCGATCTCGATCAGGCGGTCGATGCGCTGATGGGCGCCGCCTATGGCTCGGCCGGCGAACGTTGCATGGCGATTTCGGTGGCGGTTCCGATCGGCGAGAAGACGGCCGACGCGCTGATGGCCAAGCTGGAGCCGAAGGTGCGTGCGCTCAATATCGGGCCGGGCACGGATCCCGAGGCCGAGATGGGGCCCCTGGTCACATCCCAGCACCTCGCCAAGGTGCGCGGCTATGTCGATGCCGGCGTCGCCGAAGGCGCCAAGCTCGTCGTCGATGGCCGCGACTTCAGGCGCCAGGGCTATGAGAATGGCTATTTCATCGGCGGTACGCTGTTCGACCATGTCACCACCGACATGACGATCTACAAGGAAGAGATCTTCGGGCCCGTGCTGGCGGTGGCCCGCGCGCCCGACTATGCGACCGCCGCGAAGTGGATCAACGAGCACGAGTTCGGCAACGGCACCGCGATCTTCACCCGTGACGGCGACGCGGCGCGCGAATTCGCGCACCAGATCCAGGTCGGCATGATCGGCATCAACGTGCCGATCCCGGTGCCGATGGCGTTCCACTCGTTCGGCGGCTGGAAGGCGTCGCTGTTCGGCGACCACCATATGCACGGTCCGGAGGGCGTGCGCTTCTATACGAAGCTCAAGACCATCACCAGCCGCTGGCCGACCGGCATCCGCGCCGGCGCCGACTTCGTCATGCCGACGATGCGCTGATCTGGAAAGCGGTGCCCGGCCGCGAAGGCCGGGCACTGCCTCATATTGCCGAGAGTGCTTTGGAACTTGAGAATTGCACGGGGCGGTCGCTACCTAGCGGGCGTCCCGCAGGATCATGTCGGCGGCCTTTTCGGCGATCATGATGACCGGCGAGTTGGTGTTGCCGGAAACGATGCTTGGCATGATCGAGGCGTCGACCACGCGCAGGCCATCGAGCCCGCGCACGCGAAGCCGGTCGTCGACCACGGCCATGTCGTCCCGGCCCATCTTGCAGGTGCCGACGGGGTGGAAGATCGTCGTCGCGATATCGCCAGCCTTGCGCAGAAGCTCGCTCTCGGAAGCGAATTGCGGGCCCGGCAGCATCTCCTGCGGCGAGAAGCGGGCGATGGCGCTGGTTTTCATCAGGCGTCGCGCATGTTCGATCGACGCCACCGCGACCTGACGATCCCGGTCGGTCGAGAGATAGTTTGGCTGGATCTTCGCCGCGTCGCGCGGATCGGATGAAGCCATGTGCACCGTGCCGCAGCTTTCGGGGCGGAGATTGCAGACGGAGACCGTCACAGCGGGGAATTTGTGCAGCGGTTCGCCGAGCCGATCCGTGCTGAGCGGCTGGACGTGATATTCGAGATCCGGGGTCTCCAGGCGCGGGTCGCTCTTGGCGAAAATGCCGAGCTGGCTCGGCGCCATCGACAGCGGACCGCTGCGCTTGAGCGCATATTCGAGGCCCATGGCGGCGCGGGTGGCCAGGTTGTGGTAGCGCTGGTTGAGCGTCGACGCGTTGCTCACCTTGAACACGGTGCGGATCTGCAGATGGTCCTGCAGGTTTTCGCCGACGCCCTTCAGCGCGTGCCGAACCGGGAGGCCGAGATCGGCCAGCAAGTCCGGCCGGCCGACGCCCGAGAGCTCCAGGATCTTGGGCGAGTTGATCGCGCCGGCGGCGAGGATGGTCTGTCCCGCCTTCACCGCATGCAACTGGCCTTCCTTGCGGAACACGAGCCCGGTGATGCGGGCACCATCAAACGTCAGCCGCTCGGTTTCGGCTCCTGTGATGACGCGCAGGTTCGGCCGGCCCTCGATGTTGCGCAAGAACGCCTTCGAGGTGTTCCAGCGCACACCGTTCTTCTGGTTGACCTCGAAATAGCCGGAGCCTTCATTGGTGCCGGTGTTGAAGTCATCGGTGCGCGGGATGCCGAGTTCCTCGGCAGCGTCGCGAAACGCGTCGAGGATCGGCCAGGAAAGGCGCTGCTTTTCCACCCGCCATTCGCCGCCGGCTCCGTGCATGGCGCTGTCGCCGCCGTGATGGGCTTCCGACTTCACGAAATAGGGCAGCACGTCGTCCCAGCCCCAGCCGGCATTGCCGGCCTGTCGCCAGCCATCATAGTCGGCCGCCTGGCCGCGCATGTAGATCATGCCGTTGATCGAGGAGCAGCCGCCGAGCACCTTGCCGCGCGGATAGTTCAGGCTGCGTCCGTTGAGGCCCGGCTCCGGCTCGGTCTTCATCATCCAGTCGGTGCGCGGATTGCCCATGCAGTAGAGATAGCCGATCGGGATATCGACCCAGTGATAGCGGTCGCTGCCGCCGGCCTCGAGCAGGAGTACCCGGTTGCGCGGGTCGGCGGAGAGGCGGTTGGCGAGCACGCAACCGGCGGAGCCGGCGCCGACGACGACATAGTCGTATTCGCCAAAGGAAGGGGAAGCAGGTTTGGTCAATTCTGCGCCTGTCCAGCGGCGATGCGCTGCCAAATCGGAGTCATCGCCTGGTTGATCTCGCCAAAGATTCGATAGCGGCGATCATAGGCCGGAGAAATCGCGTTGTCGGGCTGGTAGTTGCGCGCGGCGGCGGTCATGGCGGCAGCCCCTGCGCCAAAATCGGCGAAGGCGCCGACGCCGACGGCAGCGGCGATGGCCGCGCCCAGCGCTCCGGTTTCGCGACTGCGCGCCACGGTAACGGGGACGCCCAGAATATCGGCGAAGATTTGCGGCCAGATCTTGCTGCGCGAGCCGCCGCCGGAGAGCACGATCTCGTCGACCCGCGCGCCGGCGCTGCGCAGCCTGTCGACATGGCGCTTGTGCTCGAAGGCGACGCCTTCGAACAGGGCGCGCAGCATGTGGGCGCGGGTGTGCCAGCCGGCAATGCCGTAGAAGCCGGCGCGGGCGCTGCCGTTCTGCTGGGAGCCGTAGAGGAAGGGATGGTAGATCGGAACGTCGCCGTCCGGGGCGATGGAAGCGACCCATTCGCTGCAAAGCTCGAACGGCGACGTGTCGCCATCGGCCGCGTGCTCGAGGAATTCGCGCACGATCCATTCGAGATTGGCGGCCGAGGTGGCGCTCGATTCGATCGCCAGGTAGCGCGCGGGATCGAAGGTCGACACCATGAAGATCGAGGGATCGCGGATCGGCTCGTCGGTGATCACCTGGTTGATGCTCCACGTGCCAGCGATCACCGAGGCGGCACCCGTACGGGTAACGCCAGACCCGACCGCGCTTGCCACCACGTCGAACAGACCGGCGACAACAGGCGTGCCGGCACGAAGCCCGGTCAGGGCCGCGACATCATCCGTGATCCGGCCGGCGATTTCCGCCGATTCCAGTACCGGCGGCAGCAGCGCCATGCAGTCTTCAAGGCCATAGGCCGCCATGAGATCCGCCTCATAGCGCCGGTCCGGCATCCGCAGCAGGCCGCAGCCCGACATGTCGGACGTATCGGTCGAACGCGCGCCGGTCAGGCGGTTGACGACGAAATCCTTGCACAGGAACACCGTCCCGATCCGGGCGAACAGATCCGGCGCATGGCGCTTCAGCCAGGCGAGCAGGGTCGGCGTCTGTGCCGCCCAGGGCATTTGAAGCGAATGGCGATAGGCACGGGCGCCGACATCCTGTTTGGCCCAATCCGCGACGATACCGACGGCGCGGGTGTCGAGCGACTGGATGCCGATCAGCGGCGCGCCGTCGCGATCCAGTGCGTAGAGGCCGTTGCCGTGACCGGCGCAGCCAATGGCGAGGATCTCGCCGGCGTCGATGCCTGCCTGGTCGATGCATTCACCGATTACCGCGACGGCGTTGCGCCAGAGCTCATTCAGGTCACGCTCGACATGGCCGGGTTTCGGCATGGAGGAATGACCATCGCGGGCGGCGAGCGCCAGTTCGCGGCCGGTCTTGTCGAAGATGATCGCCTTGATGACGGTGTTGCCCGCGTCGAGGCCGAGAATGTATTCGCCCATGGGTTCCTCCCGAAGCCGAAGCCTCTATGCCGTCTTATAGAGTTCCCAGGCGGCCGCGCCGTCCGCGTCATCATGGATGATCGCCATCAGGCCGCGCACGACGGCGCTCGGATTGGCGTGCTGATAGATGTTGCGGCCGTAGACCATGCCGAGCGCGCCCTGGGCCATCAGCGCCGCCGACTTGTCGAACACGGCGCGCAGATCCTCCTTGCCGCCGCCGCGCACCAGAACCGGGCAGCGGGCCGCCTCGACGACGCGGTGGAAGTCCTGGGGGTTGGTGGTCGGGTCGGCCTTGACGATGTCGGCGCCCATCTCGCGGGCGAGCCGCGTCAGCGTCACAATCTTCTCGGCATCGCCATCGACCATGTAGCCGCCATTCTGGTCGACCGGCAGCATCGCGAGCGGCTCGATCATCAGCGGCATGCCGTATTTGTCGCAATCGGCGCGGACGCGGGCGATGTTCTGGACGCATTGCCGGAACAGGTCGGGCTCGTCGGGCAGCATGAACAGATTGACCACGGCGCAGGCCGCATCCATCTCGATCGCGCCGATCAGGGGCTCCGTCTCGTTCTGCAGCACCGCCCACATCGCGCGGTGACGGATGCGGTTATACGGGTTGCCCATGTCGATGCGCATCACCAGCGCCGGCTTGTCCTTGCCGGGCACGGATTGCAGCAGGTCGGCCTGACCATAGTTCATCTGGATCGCGTCGGGACCGGCCGCGACCAGCTGCGCGACAACGCCTTCCATCTCCTCGAGGCCGGACAGGAAGCTCGGCTCGTTGCAGACGCCGTGATCGATGGCGACGTCGAGGCAGCGGCCGCCGCCGAAGAGCCGGTTCATGCGGGCTTTCTTGTTCAGGCGCATAGCGCGCTCCTTTTGTCGTTTGTCTCAGCGCAATTGGGAAAACGTATGCCGTGCTGGCTGGCGAGCAGGCCAAGGAAGGCGGCGCGCTCGCGGGCGGATCGTTCCGCGTCCCAGACCTTTGCCTCGGCGACGATGGCGAGGGCGGCATCGATGAGATCGGGTGTAAGGCCGCCGGTGATGGCGATGGTGGTGCGGCGCAGGAATAGGTCGGCCAGGGTTTCGACCTGCTCGCGCTCGGCGATCCCTGCGATCTCGCTGGCCGAATAGTCCGATCCCGGCAGCATCACGATGGGCGCTTTGGCGATGTCCGCCGCAACGGTCTCAGCCGACGTGCCGTAGCGCTCGAACAAGCGTTCGGCATAGGCCGGGCTCAGGCCGTGCCTTTGCGCCAGTCCGGCGATCCACGGGGTGGGGTCTTCCGGAAAGCCGCGACCGCCGCCGATGGCCAGATCTTCGGTGCCAAATCTGCGTTTCGTGCCAAGCCGCTCCAGCGCCATGTCGGCCGCCAGTGCGCCGAACGAACGGAAGGTCGTCCACTTGCCGCCGATCATGCAGAGCGTCGCCGGCAGATGGTTGGTCGCCTCGACGAACTCGCAGAAATGATCGCGCGGGATGCGGCCGGTGAAGCTGTCCTTGCTGGCGGGCAGGGGACGGACGCCGGAGAACCGGAACACGATCTCGCGGTCGGCAATCGGGATCGACGGGAAGACGAAGGCCAGCGACTGCAGGATGTAGCGGCGTTCGTCATCCTCGCAGCGTACTGTGTCGGGATCGTCGACGCGGATATCGGTCGAACCGACCAGTACCTTGCCGAGATAGGGGAACAGGATGCAGATGCGCCCGTCCTCATTCTCGTAATAGACCATGTGGCCGTCCAGCGCCCGGTACAGCGCGGCGTTGTCGACGATCAGATGCGAGCCCTTGGTGCCGCCCATCATGCGCGGTGCCGAGGCGCCGATCGCCTTGTTGGTCAGATCGATCCAGCCGCCGGTGGCGTTGATGACGAGCTTCGGTCGGATCGGCTGCGTTTCGCCGGTGAGCATGTCGGTGAGCACAAGGCCGGAGGAGTCGGACGCGACGGCCGCATAGTTGAGCGCGCGCGCCAAGGGCTGGGCCGCAAGGGTGTCGAGCAGCATTTCCAGCCCGAGCCGCTCCGGCCGACTGACCCAGGCGTCGTAGTAGGTCGCGGAACTGCGGATCGCCGGGTTGATCGCCGGCCATGCTTTCAACGTCTCGGCCCGGCCACGAAACCGGTGCGCCGGCATTAGTTGCCGCGCCGATGTGAAGCGGTCGTAGAGCGTGAGCCCAGCCTTGATCACGACAGCGCCGCGCCGACTCGGGCGGCGCGTCAGGCCGAGGAAGCGGACCGCGCCATTGGCGATGCCGGAGAAAATGTCGAAGATCGGCACCGTCGTCGGCAGCGGCGCCACATAATGCGGCGCATTCTTCAGCAGCCGGTCGCGTTCGACCAGAGCTTCGCGCACCAGCTTGAACTCGCCGTTTTCCAGATAGCGCAGGCCGCCATGCACCATGCGGGACAGCGCAGCGCTGGCGCCACTGCAATAGTCGCCCTTTTCGGCCAGCACGACATCGACGCCCTGAAGCGCCAGTTCGCGGAAGACGCTGATGCCGTTGATGCCGCCGCCGATGACGAGCACGGCAACATCCGGCCGACCGCGCAAGGCGGCGAGGGTTTCGGTGCGGTTCATCGGGCTCTGCTTTCTCGCTCAGGCGGCCATGGCCACGAGATGCGTCGCGAGCGCCGCATCGAGGGAGGCGAGATCGTCGGCATCGAGGCGGAGTTCGCCGGCCCGCGCATTCTCGATCGCCTGCGCGGGATTGCGCGCGCCGCAGAGCGCGAAGGTGATGCCGGGCTGGGCGAGGGTCCAGGCAATCATGACCTGCGCCATCGAGGCTTCGTGCTTCGCGGTGATCGGGGCGATGGCCGTCTTCAATCGGGAAACCTTGGCGCGATTGGCGACGGAGAAGCGCGGATTGCCAAGGCGCTGGTCGTCACCGCTGAATTCGCGCGACGGGTCGATCGATCCTGTGAGCAGGCCGAGCGCCAGCGACGAATAGCTGAGGGTTGCGATGTCGTTGCGCATGGCGAGCGGCAGCATGCTCTCCTCGATCTCGCGGTCCAGCGCGGAATAGCGCTCCTGGATCGCGTCGAGCCCGCCGGCGGCGATGTATTGATGGAGATCCTCGACGCTCAGGTTGGACGCGCCGATGGCGAGGATCTTGCCCTGCGCCTTGAGCTTCTCCAGCGCTGCCATGGTCTCGGCGATCGGCGTCGTCGAGTCCTGCCAGTGCGTGATGTAGAGGTCGATGTGATCGGTGCCGAGCCGCTTCAGGCTCTGCTCCACCTCATAGGCGATGCCATCGGCGCCAAGATAGCGGTGGACCGGCTTGCCGTCCTGGTCGAAGAAATGGTTTCCCTTGCCGGAATGCCAGTTGAGCCCGCATTTGGTTGATATCACGACCTTGTCGCGCTTGCCGCGGATCGCCTGGCCGACGATTTCCTCACTGCGGCCGAGGCCATAGGCGGGCGCGGTGTCGATCAGGCTGATGCCGGCCTCGATCGAGGCCTCGATGGCGCGGATCGAGGCGGCCTCGTCGGTGCCGCCCCACATCCAGCCGCCGATCGCCCATGTGCCGAGACCGACGGCCGAGGCGGAAATGCCGGATTTGCCGATGCGGCGCTGGATCTGTTGCGAACTCATGCTGCTTCCTTCCGGGCGAGGTCGAGGACCTGGAGGCCGGTAGCCTCGTCCGTGACGATGATGTCGAGATGATTGCCGCGCATGGCGCTCAGCACCGGCGCGATCTTGCTGGCGCCGCTGGCGATGCCGATCGAGCGGGGAATGGTCGCGAACTCGTCCAAGGTCAGCGACACCAGCGACCGGTTCGGCGTGTAGTCGCAAAGCTGGCCGTCACGGCCGATCAGATGGGCGAGCAATTCGCCTGTCGCGCCGGATTGCTCGATGGCGCGGCGGTCGGCGACCGAGGACGGATGCAGGTCGTAATAGCTGGAGTCATCGCTGAGGATCGAGCCGATGCCGACCACGGCGACATCCGCTTCGCGCGCCCGGCGGAACACGTCGCCGACGGAGCGCACGTTCATCAGCATGTCGCGCTGTTCCGGCGAGTCGGCGAAGAGCGGCGCGTGGATCTGGTAGGCGCGGCCGCCGAGCTTGTCGGCCATCAGCGAGGCGACGTGGTTGACGTCGGTATAGTGCTGGCCCTGGACCAGCCCGGTGGCCGGAATGACCTCGACATCGTAGCGGCGACCGGGCTGCAAGCCCGCGACCAGCGCGCTGACGCCCTTGCCGCCGGAGATCGAGATGGTGTCGCCATCCTTGATCGTGTCGAGCAGCAGCCGCGCCGCCGCCTCGCCGACCCGCTGCAAGGCGGTGCGGGGATTCTCGGAAACGGATGGCACGACGACGGCGCGCTCAATGCCGCCGAGTGCGACCAACTGCGCCTCGATCTCGACCAGATGGTCGATCGGCGACCGGATCTTGATCTCGACGAGGCCGAGCTGGTGGCCGCGCTTGATCAGCCGGTTGACGGTGGCGTGCGACAGGCCGAGTTCCTTGGCGATCTCCGCCTGGGTCTTGCCCTCGACATAGTGGAGGACCAGCGCCTGATGCATCTGGCGGGCGGCCGAGAGGTCGTCGCGTGGAGTGGTGGTGGGGGCCATGATCTTGCTTCGGTGCGCTGGAGACTCAGGACTTCTTGCGATGCAGGAAGTGGTCGATGGAAACCGCTGCGAGCAAGATGCAACCCTTGATCATCTCCTGCCAATAGACGGATACGTCGAGCAGGATGAGCGAGCTGGTCACGACGGAGAGAAGCGCCATGCCGAGGATCGCGCCGAAGATGGTGCCGGAGCCGCCATTGAGCGACGCGCCACCGATCACCGCCGCGGCGATGATGTTCAGCTCCATGCCGGCGCCGAAGGTTGGTGTCGCGGCGCCGAAGCGCGCCATGTAGATGACGCCGGCAAAACCGGCGAGGCCCGAGCACAGCACCGTCACCCAGAACTTCACCTGGTTGGTCTTGATGCCGGAGAACTGCGCCGCCTTCTGGTTGGAGCCGGTATAGAAAACCTTGCGGAAGGCGGTGGCGCGGCGAAGCAGGAGGTCGAAGACGACGACCACCACCAGGAAGATCAGGATGACATAGGGGATGTTGTGGAAGCTGCCCTGGCCGATCGCCTTGAAGGAGTCCGGCAGCGAGAACAGCGACAGCGGCGTTCCCTTGGTGATGATCAGGCAGAGGCCACGCACGATCACCATGGCGGCCAGCGACGTGATGAAGTGACTGAGCCCGACCGCGGTGACGAAGAAGCCCATGATGGCGCCGATCAGCGCGCTGGCTGCGATGCCGATCAGGCTGGCCGTCCAGGGATCGAGCCCGGCCAGGAACAGCGCGCCGGAAATCACCATCGAGAAGCAGACGACCGAGCCGACCGAAAGGTCGATGCCGCCGACGATCAAGAGGATCGTCATGCCGACCACGACGATGCCCTCGATCGAGAAGCCCATCATCATGGCGCGCAGGTTGCCCCATGTGAGGAAGTGGGGCGACGCGAAGGTCATGGCGACGCAGAGGGCCAGGATGATGACGATCAATCCGGCTTCGCGCATCGAGGCGAGGCGGGCGAAATTCATGCGCCGCGCGCTGCCAGCGTTGATTTCGGCATGCATGGGGGTCTCTTCCCTAGGCGACATGGGCAGCCTGCTGTTTTGAATTGGACGGGTCTTGGACGCCGGAGGCGAGCCGCATGATCGCTTCCTCGCCGAGCGCGTCGGCCGAGAGTTCACCGGCGATCCGGCCCTCGCGAACCACCATGACGCGGTCGCAGAGGCCGATCAGCTCCGGAAGTTCCGAGGAAATGACGACGATGCCGACGCCGTTGCTGGCGAGCTGGCGCAACAGGCGGTGGATCTCGACCTTGGCGCCGACATCGATGCCGCGCGTTGGCTCGTCCATGAGGATGACGCGTGGATCGACCGACAGCTGCTTGGCGATCGCCACCTTCTGCTGGTTGCCACCGCTCAGGGTCGAGACGGCCGCGCCGATGCCGGACATGCGCACGCCAAGGCGCTTTGTCAGCTCGTTCGCCTGGCGGTCCTCAGCCCTACGGTTGAGCATTCCCAGCGACGTGACCTTCTTCAGATCGAGGGCGGAGATATTGGCTGATATCGGCATGTCGAGGAACACGCCGGAAGCCTTTCTGTCCTCGGACAGGTAGACGAGACCTGCCTTGACCGCGTCGCTGTAGTTGCGGATGCGCTTCGGCTTGCCGTCGATCTCGACCTGGCCGGCGGTAGCCGGGCGAAGGCCGCAAATGGTCTGCGCGATTTCGCTTCGGCCGGCGCCGATCAGGCCGCCAATCCCGAGGATCTCGCCGGTGCGAAGCTCCAGATCGACGTTCGAGAAGCAGTCGCTGTCGGACAGTCCCTTGACGGAAAGCAAAGCCCGTCCCGGCGCTCCCGTCAGCTTGTCGGGATAGAGCTGCGTGATCTCGCGACCGACCATCTTGCGCACGACATCATCCGGCGACACGTCGGCGATGCGATCCGTCGCGACGTACTGGCCATCGCGAAACACGGTGACGCGGTCGCAGAGCGAGAAGATCTCGGCCATGCGGTGGCTGATATAGACCACCGAAATGCCGCGCTGCTGCAGCCCGCGCACGATGGAAAACAGGCGCTGCGCCTCGCTTTCGGTCAAGGCCGCGGTCGGCTCGTCGAGCATCAGCACCTTGCAGTCGAGCGTCAGCGCCTTGGCGATCTCGACGAGTTGCTGGTTGGAAATGGAGAGGTCGGCGACCTTGGTGCGGACCGGGATTGGGGCGAGCTGGTCCATGACCTTCTGCGCCTCGACATAGAGCTTCTGGAAATTCATCAACGGCGCGCGGCGGGTATTGATCGCCGCCATGTAGATGTTCTCCGCCACCGTCGCGTCGGGGCAGAGCGCGATCTCCTGATGTACCAGGCCGATGCCGAGGCGTTGGGCCGCGGCGGGTGAGGCGATGGTGACACGCTCTCCATCGAGAAGAATCTCGCCTTCGCTCGGCTGCAACACGCCGGCGAGGATGTTCATCAGCGTCGACTTGCCGGCGCCGTTCTCGCCGCAGAGCGCATGGATCTCGCCACGACGCAGTTCGAACCGGACGTCGCTCAGCGCCTTGACCGGGCCGAAGGTCTTGGACACGCCGCGAATTTCAAGAATGGGCGCCTGGGTCACGCGAGGCTCCTGCGATGCACGGGGAGGGGAAGGGGGCGTGCCCCCTTCCGGCTTCATGCGTCCGGCGGATCAGCCGGAAGCGGCAAGGGCTGAGGAGGCTATTCCTCGATGCCCTTGGTGCCGCGGCGCTGCAGGTACTTGTCCCAGTAGAAGTCGTCGGCGTTCTCGGCCGTGACGATTGAGAAGCCATTGTCGACGAAGGGCACGCGCATACCGTTGGCGCCCGACCGCTTGGTGTCGTTCATCGGGTCGATCAACTCGGGATGCTTGGCCATCCAGAGCAGCATGAAGCCCATATAGCCCTGCATGCCCTGATTAGGATTGACCGATCCGTAGATCTCGCCGGCCTTGATCATGTCGAGGATCTTGGCGTTGACGTCGGCGAGCATGACCTTGATCTTGCCGCCGCCTTCCTTGGCAGCCTGGGCGGCGCCGATGGCGGAATTCGCTTCCGGCATGAACACGGCGCCGAGATCGGGGTGTGCCTGCGCCAGGCTCAGAACCGCCTGATAGGCCTTGGTCGGATCCTGGTTCGAGGCGGCACGGCCGACCAGCTTCATGTCCGGCCATTTGGCTTCCATGCGGGCGATGAAGGCGCTGATGCGCTTGTCGTGATTGTCCTGGCCGGGGTTTTCGAGAACAGCGTATTCGCCCTTGCCGTCCATGGCCTTGGCCACGGCGTCAGCGGCATAGGTGCCTTCGGCCAGATTGTCCGAGGTGATGAACGAGGTGCGATTTGAATTCGGCGAATCCGCCGCGAAGGTGACGACCGCGGTGCCCTGCTCGATGGCGCGGTTGATCGGCTCGATGAACGGATCGGAGTTCATCGGATGGACCAAAATTCCGGCCGGCTTCTGGGCCAGCGCCTGGTCGAAGGTGGCGATCTGCTTGTTGACGTCGTAGTCCGGCGTTCCCGTGTAGCGCGTCTTGCAGCCGAACTGCTGGCCGGCCTGCTTGAACATTTCGTAGACCGGGAACCAGTATTCGACACCCGAGACCATGACGTTCATGACGTATTCTTCACCCGGTTCGCACTTGAACGGGTTGGCGGTTTCAGCAAGCGACTGGGTCGAAGCCAAACAGGTCGATGCTGTCGCGGCGAATGCCAGCGTTTTCAGAAATTTGCGCAAGTTCCCTCCCTTGGCCGAAGCCATCCACAAAGATTATGGCGAACGCCAAGGCGCTCGATTTCTTGATTGGACTGTCGGAGCTTCCTCCCGAAGCCGACGGGTGGAACGTAGCAGGTGCGAAACGGCTGTCAATAATATTCAAGCAGTGAAATATATTTCAAGGAGAGAGGTAGTTGAGGCGACACCGAAGAGCGGATGTGCTGGTGCACCGCTGGCGCCTGCGGCGCGATCGGCCCAATCGAGGCGCGCGGGTCTGGCACGCGGAACCGCGGCACCGCACGACCCTTCACATCCTTGGTGAGGTCCAGGGCGATGATGCGATGATTGTGCGAGAGGCCGCCCCGGGCTTGCCCGAGCAGTCGGCCCGACGCATCCCAGGGAACGATATTGATGCCGCTGTTTTGCTCCGGCAGGGAGCCGGCATTCCTCCGAATGCCACATTCCAGCTTCGGTTCGGTACACCGTGGCGCGTGTCGGCGATCCCCGTGGAAATTTGTATCGTCCCCCGTCGAATCTGTGCGTAAATGGCCTCCGTGCCGCTGGGGCAGTTCGCGATGGTCCGGGTTCGGGGCGACGCAGATGAGCCTGCCGGCAGACGGGGCTTTCGGACAGTGATCGATGTTGCAGGGCGGACTGCGCGGAGAGGGACTTTTCCATGCTGCGCCGCGCCGCAATCGCGGGGTTTCCGTCCGGGGTCCATGGCTTTGCGGATTGGAAATGTCGCCGGCCGTGCGGGCATCGACTCGAAGGCCGTGACGACGGTTTAGCGGGGGAATTGGAACGATGCGTCTTTCACGTCGAAGGCTTGTCTGGGCCGGGCTCGCAGCGGGGCTCATGATGAGCGTCGCCGGGCCGGCTTCGGCGCAGACGATCAGCTACTCGGATGCCGGCGCGCTGCTGGCGAAGAGCTGCGGCAAGGATATCGAAAAATACTGTTCGAAGGTCAATCTCGGCGGCGGCGGGCTGAAGGATTGCCTTTCGCAGCGTGAGTCAAAGATCAACCCGCAATGCGTGACCGACTACAAGGCGGTGGTCGCCTCGCTCGACGCCCGCGTCGCGGCCCAGGCTGCGGTCGCCAAGGCCTGTCGCGGCGACGCGACGCAGTTCTGCCAGGGCACGGCACCCGGCAACGCTCATTATCTCGGCTGCCTGAATGCCGCCAAGAAGGTCGTCAGCAAGCGCTGCACAACCGCCATCACCAACGCCGGCTGGAATTGAGCGTCATGTCGAAATCCACCCGAAATATATCGGCTGCTTCGTTCAGCCTGGCTCTCGCCGCCCTGCTGGTCGGCGCAACTGGTCCCGCCAGCGCGCAAACGGCGCTCAACGGCAATCAGATCGTCCAGACGATGGGGAGCGCAGCGCGGGCAGCGCCTCCGGGCCTGTCAGCGGCGCTAATCCGCCAGGCCGTGCAGCAGCACATGATCGACAATCCCGGCCTGCCGATCACCTGGAAGCCGCTGGAACTCTTGAACAATCTCGCCCAGATCGACGTCCAGATCCAATTCGCCCTGAACTCGGCGATCATCCGGCCGGAATCCTATTCGACGATCGGCTCGATGGCTGATGCGCTGCACCATCCGGTACTGGGTGGTTACAAATTTGTTGTTACCGGCAACACCGACACGACCGGCAACCGCAAGGACAACCTAGCGCTGAGCCAAGCCCGCGCTGACGCCGTCGTCGAAGCGTTGACGACAACCTTCCGGGTCGACCCCGCCCGCGTCGAGGCAGTCGGTCTCGGCGCGGAGGCGCTGGAAGACGTCAAGAACCCGAAAAACCCGATCAACCGGCGCGTCCAGCTGATCAACATCGGCAAGTATCTGCCGGGCAAGTAGCGTCGACGCACTCCGACGGGCCGCGCTGAAAGGCGCGTCCCGTCCAGATCTCTGCAACGAGGCGCCAAGATGACGAAGTTGAGCTCGCTCTCGGCATCGTCCGATGCTGGCGCGAACGTGCTGATGGACCGTTGCGGCGTCGGCCGGATATCGCGCTCCGCTGTTGGTCAGGGAATATGAACGTGCCGACAGGCAAGGACTGGCCGGATGTCGCCTCCATCGTCCGCTTCGAGGACGGTGATCCTGACGAGGACCCTTGGGTACAGGGCAGGCCGGGTCGCGAGGCGATCGAGGTCGAGCCTTACAGCCATCAATGGCCAACATGGTACGAAGCGCAACGAGCCAAGATACTGGCGGCCATGCCTCGGATTGCGCTCGGTGTAGAGCATATCGGATCGACCGCAGTGCCTGGGCTGCACGCCAAACCCGTGATCGATATCGATCTGATCGTCCCCGACCCGGAGCGCGAGGCTGACTATGTACCGCTTCTGGAAAGTATCGGCTTTGAGCTGACAGTTCGCGAGCGGAGCTGGTATCAGCACCGCATGCTGCGCCGCGACGATCCCCGCGTGAATCTGCACATATTCGGACCTTCCTGTCCCGAGCATGTCCGGCACATCCTATTTCGGGATTGGCTCCGGCAGCGGCCCGTCGACAGGCAGCGCTACCATCAGGCAAAGATCCGGGCCAGAGAGGCCGCGTCGAGCGTGCAGGAGTACAACCGGCGCAAGCAGGATGTGGTGCTGGAAATCTACCGTGACATCTTTAGGAGTCGCGGCTGGATCGAGGGCAGCGGCTAGCTGGATGGTGGATCCTTGGCCCACTAGCCGGATTGTGGAACTGGCCCCGCGCCGCTGCTGGCTTGCCCTGGGTCGACGCGAGCGCGCGAGAAAACTCTCTCTGTGATGCAGCCGGAGCGAGGAGCGCGCGGAACCATTTGATCGAGCATACCGAAGGAAAGACCAGCCTAATCTTCAGTGCAGGCTCAGAGCGGCGATCTGTGTCTTGTTCACGCGCGATCGAGTGGTCAACCAGTGTAGATCGTGGCGCCCGGTCATTGCGGCAGGCGCGATAAGGCTTCGAACGGATGGACGGGCGCGCTCGTCGAGGCAACGGTCACGGCCGATCTCGCCAAGGATCTCCGTGCCGCGAGTGGGGGGCGAAGCCGACCTTCGCCGCTGCTGCGCTGTGCCGTTCACAACCGGCTCCATCATTCCCGTAAATGGCGGCCGGGCTCCCTGCGCCGTGCCGCCGAAGAATAATTTCGCGGCAAAACAGCGAGGCCGCTTGAAATCCCGAAAGCTGCTTGTACAGTTGACTGGACAAGTTGGAGGAGGGGGCGATGGCGGCAGGCGTGCGCGATCGTGACGGGCCGCTTTATCTGCAGATCGCAGATCGGCTGCGCGAAGACATTGCCGAACTCGGCGAGGGCGCTCGGATTCCGAGCGAGCCGCAATTGGCGCGCGATTGGGGCGTCAGCCGCTTCACGGTCGCCAAGGCCGTCGAGCAGCTTGCCGATGAGGGGCTGATCACGCGTCGACAGGGCAGCGGGTCGTTCGTCGCCGCCGCGCCGCTGCGTCGCCAGCCCGGCTATCTGCTCAGCTTCACCGAAGCCGTCGAGGCGGCCGGCCACCAGGCCATGGCTAAGCTGCTCGCCTTCGAGGAAACCACCTGGCAGGCCGGCCTTCCTTATCCGGAAGGGACAGCCCTGATCCGTCTCGACCGCCTGCGTCTGGTCGATGGCGTGGCGGTTGCCCTGCATCGCTCGGTGATTTCGGCCGAGCTCGCCCGCTCGACGGGGCTGACCCGCGAGGTCGCCGCGTCGCAGGCCTTTTCGCTTTATCGCTTCTTCGAGGAACGCGGCCTTTCGGTCCATAGCGCCACCGAGCGGCTCGTCGCCCGCGCGGCCGAGCCGGCGGATCGAGAGTTGCTCAGCCTTGGCGGCGATGCCGTCGTCGTCGCCGTGACGCGTCATTCCTTCGCCGCGGACGGGACGCCTCTCGATGCGGTCGACGCCGTCTATGACGCGCGCCGCTACTCCTACGAGGCGACGCTCATGCGCCAGCCGCGAAACCACGTATCCAACACGGAGAAGTCAGATGAAAACCACTTCGATGGCGCTCGCCACGATGGTCCTCGCCTCGGCCCTTGGAACGGCTAGCGGCCATGCCGAAGACAAGCCCGTCGCCCTGATCGTTTCGCAGGGCGGCCTTGGCGACCAGTCCTACAACGACCTCGCCCATTCCGGCTTTCTCCGCGCGCTGAAGGAGACCGGGCTCGAAGGCAGGGCGGTCGAATCCAAGGAAGTGGTTTCGCAGGCGACCGAGATCCTGCGCCGCGCCTCGGATGCCGATTTCGGCCTGATCGTCGATCTCGAATATGCCCATGGCGAGCCGATGCTGGAAGTCGCCAAGGACTATCCGGACACCAAATACGTGATCCTGAATCAGGTGCGCGAGGGCGCCAACATCGCCTCGGTGCTGTTCCAGGAACAGGAAGGCTCCTATCTCGCCGGCACGCTCGCCGCGCTGGTAACGACCGATACCTCGATCAAGGGCATCAATGACAAGCCGGTGATCGGCGTGATCGGCGGCACCAAGTCGGCTGGTATCGACAAGTTCATTTCCGGCTATGTCGAAGGCGCCAAGGCGGCCAATCCGAACGTCGTGGTCAAGATCGCCTACTCGAACAATTTCGGCGATCCGGCGATCGGCCTGCAGATGGCCAAGGCGATGATCGAGGAAGGCGCCGACGTGATCTACCACGTCGCTGGCGGCACCGGCATGGGTGTCATCCAGGCAGCCAAGGAAGCCGGCGTCTATGCGATCGGCGTCGACATCGACCAGGACGGCATCGCGCCGGGCAACGTCCTGACCAGCATGGTCAAGCACTCCGACAACGCCGTCGAGACCGTGGTCAAGGACTACGCCGCCGACAAGTTCCCTGGCGGCAAGACGATCACGCTCGGTCTCAAGGAGAACGGCGTCGGCCTGTCGGACATGAAGTTCACGAAGCAGCTCATTCCCGCGTCGATCCTCGAAAAGGTCGAGGCTGCCAAGCAGGGCATCCTGTCCGGCCAGATCAAGGTCTGGAACGTCGTGGACCAGGGCTACCCGGACTTCCTGAAATAAGCGCTTTCCATCTCGTAAGGACAGTCCATGTCGATGGCTGAATTCACGCCAGACACGACGATCCGTCTGGGGGCGCACAGCGTCACCCGGCGGTTCGGCGCGTTGGTCGCCAATGACGGCATTACCTTCCGCGCTCGTCGCGGAACCATTCATGCCATTGTTGGTGGCAACGGAGCCGGCAAGTCGACGCTCATGCGTATCTTGCAGGGGATGGACCGTCCCGACGAAGGCGTCGTCCTCGTCAACGGCATGCCAAGTGTATTCTTCGGGCCTGCCGATGCCTTCAAGCAGGGCATCGGCATGGTTCACCAGGAATTCATGCTGGTGCCGGGGCTGACGCTTCTGGAAAATCTCGTGCTGGCGCAGGAACCGCTTGACGGTCTGCGCCGCATCGACCGCCGGAAGGCCCTCGAAGCAGCGCGAAAACTGGAGCGCGAGGCGGGGGTGACGCTCGACTGGGACATGCCGGTCGACGATGCGCCGGTGCATGTGCGCCAGATCGTCGAAATCCTGCGCCTGCTGTATCGCGGCGCCGATGTGCTCATCCTTGATGAGCCGACGGCCGTGCTGGCGCCAGCGCAGGTGCAGGAGCTGATCGTCCTGCTGCGCAAGCTGCGCTCGGAAGGCCGCACCATTCTCTTCATCAGCCACAAGCTGGATGAGGTGATGGCGCTCGCCGACGAGATCACCGTGATCCGGTCCGGCAAGGTCATCGGCGGCATGGCGACCGCCAATACCACCAAGGCAGCCCTCGCCGAGATGATGATCGGCGAGATTCTGAGCCGCCCGAACGCCCGGCCGAGCACGGTCGGACGGACCGTGCTCGAGATCCGCGGACTGGCGGCGACGGATGCGCGGCGCGTGCTGCGCCTCAAGGAACTCGACCTCGACGTGCGCGCCGGCGAGATCGTCGGCATTGCCGGCGTCGCGGGCAACGGCCAGGACGAACTGATCGCCGCCGTCACCGGGCTTGGGCGCGTCGAGCGCGGCGCGGTCAGGCTCGACGGGCAGGACGTCACGAAGCTCAGCCTTCGTGCGCGGCGCGAGCTTGGCCTGAGCTATCTGAGCCCGGACCGTGCGGCGGAAGGGCTCTGCCTCTCCGCGCCGATTTCGGAAAACCTGATTGCCGGCCGGCATCGTTCGCCGGCTCTCTGCAAGGGCGGTGTCCTGCAGAAGGGCGCCATCAAGCGTCATGTCGAAACGCTGCTCGACCGCTTCTCGGTCAAGCGCGCCTCCGCGGCTTTGCCGATCTCCAGCCTGTCGGGTGGCAACCAGCAGCGCGTCGCCATGGCGCGCGAACTGGATGGCAGCCCGAAGCTGCTGCTCGCCTGCCAGCCGACGCGCGGCGTCGATATTCGCGGCATCGCCTTCATCCATCAGTGCCTGCTCGACTACCGCGAGGCGGGCGGGGCGGTTCTGGTCATCTCGGAAGAACTCGATGAACTCATCGCCCTGTCGGATCGCATCGTCGTTCTCTATGACGGCCGCGTCACCGGCGAAGTGCCGCGCGGCTCGGCCAAGGTCGAGGAGCTCGGTCGCATGATGCTGGGCGAGACCCGCCAGGAGATCGCCGCATGAGCGCCGTTGCTTCATCTGCCCGTGCGACGCCTGCCATCGGCTGGCGCGACGTGGCGCTGGCCGTGGCGCCGCTGGTACTCGCCCTCGTCGTCGCCGCCATCGTGCTCGCCGTCGCCGGCCACAATCCGCTCGAAGTCTATTGGCTTCTGCTCAAGGAATCCTTTGGCGGCGTGAAGCGTATCGCTGCCACCGTCTCGGCCTCGACGCCGCTGATCCTGACCGGCCTTGCCACCGCCGTCGCCTTCCGATCCGGCGTGTTCAATGTCGGCGTCGAGGGCTGCGTTCTGGTCGGCGGACTGGCGGCGGCGTTTGTCGGCTTCACCTATGTCGGTCTGCCGGCCACGCTTCTGTTGCCGCTGGCGCTCGGCGCCGCCGCCCTTGCCGGCACGCTGTGGATGCTGGTGCCGGCCGTGCTCAAGGCGCGGCTCGACGTTGACGAAGTCGTGACGACGCTGATGCTCAATTTCATCGCCGTCAGCCTGACCGCCTGGCTGGTGAACGGCCCGCTGCTGGCGCCCGGCTCCGCCAATTCGGCGACGCCGATGGTGGTCGAAGCGGCGCGCCTGCCGCGGCTGATGCCGCCCTCGACGCTGAACGCCGGCTTCCTGATCGCCATCGCGCTGCTCGGGCTCTACTGGCTGTGGGGACGCGGCACGGCGCTTGGGCTGGAGACGCGGCTTGCCGGCCTCAACCCGCGCTTTGCCATCGCCTCCGGCATCAACGTGCCGATGCTGATCATCAAGATGATGCTGCTTTCGGGCGCCATTGGCGGTCTCGCCGGGGGCATCCAGGCGCTTGGCACCGTCAACCGCTTCGTCGTCGGCTTTTCACCCGGCTACGGCTTCACCGGCATCGCGGTGGCGCTGCTCGGGCGCGGTTCGGCGATCGGCATTCTCCTGGCCGCGCTGCTCTTCGGCGCGCTCGCGACCTCGGGCGCGACCATCCAGCTCTTCAGCGACGTGCCGATCGAGATCGTCAACATCCTGCAGGGAACGGTGATGATTTTCGCGGTCGCCCGCTTCGGCTGGCTTCTGAAAAATCGGCAGGGCGGCAAATGATCGACAATATCATCCATGCGGCGTTCGTCATGACGACGCCGATCCTGCTCGCCGCCCTTGGCGGGCTGGTCAACCGCGTCGCCGGACTGGTCAACATCGGCCTCGATTCCATGATGCTGGCCGGCGCGCTGGTCGGGCTGATGATTGCCTCGCAGACGGGGAGCTGGCCGGCAGCCCTGGTCGCCGCCGCCCTTGTCGGCGGTCTGCTCGGCCTGCTGATGTCGCTGACCGTGACTCGCCTTCAGGCCAACGAGATCATCGTCGGCCTCGGCTTCAACATCGCCGTCGCCGGGCTGGTGCGCTTCTTCCTGAAGAGTTGGTACGGCACCTCGGGCACGCTCAGCCTGCCCGACGTCGCCATGCTGCCGCGCATTCATATCCCCGTGGTGGCCGATATTCCGGTTCTGGGCGCGATCTTTTCCGATCACGATCCGCTCACCTGGGCGGCCTGGCTGCTGGTTCCGGCGACGGCGTGGTTTCTCGCCCGCACCCGCCTTGGCCTGCGCCTGCGGGCCGCCGGTGCGGCGCCGCAGGCAACGCGGGCGCTCGGCCTCAATCCGCTCAACCTGCGCGATGCCTCGACGGTTTTCGCCGGCATGATGTCGGGCCTTGCCGGTGCTTATCTCTGCATCGGCGTCGTTGGCATCTTCAACGAAGGCATCACCGCCGGACGCGGCTTCCTGGCGCTCGCCGCCTTCTATTTCGGCCGCAACCGCCCCTGGCCGACGGCGATCGGCGCGCTGTTGTTCGGCCTATTCGACGCGATCCAGATCCGGTTGCAGGGCAGGGGCTTGCCGGCCGAACTGGTGCAGACGCTGCCCTACGTCATGGTCATCGTCATCCTCACCCTGGTCGCCATCACCATCAAGCGTGCGCGGAACAAAGGAGCCTGACATGGTCGAAACAACAAAGACCGCGCTCATCCTCGTGGATGTCATCAACTCGTTCTTCGAGCCCGGCCAGCCCAACTATTATGCTGGCGTCGAGAGCGTGCTCGATCCGATGCGCGCCCTGTTGGAGACGGCCCGCAAGTCGGGGACGATCGTCGTCCATGCGGTCGAAAAGCACCGCCCGGAGTTCTATGACTTCGAATGGCGCAAACTGCCCGTCCACCATCTGGAGGATGCGCACGACGCAGCCTTCTTCGCGGATTTCCGCCCCGAGGGTCCGAACGAGACGACCATCTTCAAACGCCGCTTCAGCGCCTTCTTCGCCACCGACCTCGCACTGTTCCTGCACGAGCAGAAGGTGACGCGCGTCGTCATCGCGGGCGTCAAGACCAATGTCTGCATCCGCGCCTCGGCGCAGGACGCCTTCGCCAACGGCTTTGAGCCGGTGGTGCCGCGCGAGGCGACCAATTCGAACCGTCCGCATCTGGCCGAAGCCTCGCTGGAAGACATCGAGCGCTATATGGGCCGTGTCGTTCCGCTTCAGGAAGCGCTCGGGATGCTGGCATGACCACCATCGCGATCACGGGCTATGCCAGCCTCGACCACGTGGCGATCGTCGACGGCGCGCCAAGGGCGGGCCGGACAACGACGATATTGCAGCGCCCGCAGGATGGCTGGCCACGCCTTGGCGGCGGCCCGGCCTTCGTGGCCATGGCGCTCGCGGCTGATGGCATCGACAATGCGGTTCCGGTCAGCTGGATCGGCGATGACGAGGCAGGCGCGGCCTATCGCGACCAACTCGCCGTCCGGGGTGTATCGGGCAATGGGCTCGACGCCATCGCCGGCGCGCGCACGCCGGTGTCGGTGCTGGCCTATGACCCGGAGGGCGGATGCATCTGCCTCTACGATCCCGGCATGCCGGCGGGGCTGACGCTATCGACCTCGCAGGTCGATCTGGTCGGCACGGCCGATTGGGTTTGCGTCACCATCGGGCCTTCCGCCGTCAATGACGCGGTGCTCGCGGCGATCGGTGAGGCGACGCGTCTCGCCTGGATCGTCAAGCATGACCCGCGCGCCATGTCGGTAGCCCAGGCTGCCCGCTTCGCCGCCCGCGCCGATCTCATCTGCTTCAGCCAGGCCGAGGGCGATTTCGTCCAGGCGGCGCTGGCAGAGGCCGGAGCGCATCGGCCGGGCCAGGTGCTGATCGAGACACGTGGCGGGCGGGGCGCTGCCATCACCCGCGACGGTCAATCCATCGAGGTCTCAGCCGAAACCATATCCGTGACCGATCCGACCGGCGCCGGCGACAGTTTTGCCGGCGGCGTGCTGGCGGCCCTTGCCAAGGGCGAGACCGATCTGGCCGCCGTCGTGCGCTCCGGCCACGCCGCCGCCCGCCGACTGCTGCTGGCACGCCAGATTTCAGAAAACGAAAGTGCATTGAGAGAATGACCAAGCAAGACGAAAAGACCAGCACCGCCTGGTACATCGGCGCAAAGCGCGATCAGGTCGGCAGCGGTGCCATTCTCGTCGGCGATCCCGCCCGCATCGGCCGCATTGCCGAGCATCTGAGCGATGTCGAGTTCCTGCCCGAAAACCGGGGCCTGCGTACCGTGACCGGCACGCGCAACGGCCAGCGCATCACCGTCAGCGCCTTCGGCATGGGCGCGCCGATCGCGACGATCGTCCTGCATGAGCTGTTCGCGCTCGGCGTTCGCAGCTTCCTGCGCATCGGCACGGCGATGGCTGTGCCGCCGGCGCAGCTCGGCGATTTCGTGCTGGCGGACGGCGCCCTGCGCGCCGAAGGCACCTCCAACACCTATGCGCCGCTCGGCTTCCCGGCGATGGCCGATTTCGACCTGAACACGGGCCTGCGCCAGCGGCTCGCCGCTTCCGGGCGCAAGTGGCACGCCGGTGTCTACGGCACCTATGACGGCTTCTACACCGAGATGTTCGGTCTCTCGGGTCAGAGCCGGGCGATGATCGAAACGCTGAAGCAGGACATCCAGCGCCTCGGCCTGATCGGCACGGACATGGAAACCTCGGCGCTTCTGGTCGCAGCCCGCGTGCTGGGCGCCAGCGCCTCCACGCTCTGCATCGCCACTGTCGATGCCTTCACCCAGGTGAAGATCGATGACGCGGCCATGGCCGTCGCCGAGCGCGAACTGTTCGAAGTCGCGCTGGATTCGATCGCTGAATTTGCAACGAAGAAGAATGAGGTGACGCTATGACGTCCATGGTCGACCGCTATTTCAACAATCTGGCCGAGCGGCTTGAAAAGGTTCGCACCACGCAGGGCGCGGCCATCGAGCAGGCGGCCGAGTTGTGCGCGGCGAGCATCGCCGCCGACAAGCTTGCCTTCACCTTCGGCACCGGCCATGGCGCGCTGCCCGCGCTCGAGAGCTTCCCGCGTACCGGCACCATCACCGGTTTCCGCCCGATCGTCGAAAGCACGATGATCTCGTTCCACCGCGTGCTCGGCGACATGGGCGCGCGGCAGTATCGCTTCATCCACGCCGCCGAAGGCTATGGCAAGGCGATCCTGAACTCGCACCAGCTCGACCCGCTCGACACGATGGTGCTGTTCTCGCATTCCGGCATCAATGCGGTGATCCTCGACATCGCGCTCGAATGCAAGGCGCGCGGCATGAAGGTGGTCGGCGTGACGTCGCTGCCGCATTCCAGCGTCACCCCTTCGCGCCACTCGTCCGGCAAGCGCCTGTTCGAAGTCGCCGACGTCGTCATCGACACCGGTATCCCGAAGGCTGATGCGTCGTTGAAGATCGAGGGCCTCGAGCACCCGGTCGGCGCCAATTCGACCAGCGTCACCATTGCGATCGCCCATGCGATCGTGGCGACGACGGCGGAAAAGCTCGTCCAGCGCGGCATCAAGCCCTTCGTGATGGTCAACCCCAACACGACGAGCAAGGAAGAAGCCAACAAGCAGAACGACCTCAACTACGAGGAACTCTGGCGCAGGCTGAAGTCGCGGTGAGCATGATGGAGAGAGGTCTTTTCATCGACGGCGCCTGGCGTGACGCGGCAAAGGGCGAGCGGATCGAGATCCGCGACCCCGCCACCGGCGAGCTTGTCGGTTCCAGCGCATTGGCGTCGCGCGCCGATGTCGATCTGGCGGTCGCGGCTGCCGGTCGTGCCTTGCCGGCATGGGCCGCCATGCACGCCGACCAGCGTGCAAAAATCCTGCATCGCGCCGCCGATCTGGTAGCCGAGCGCATCGACGCCATCGCCGCGATGCTGACGCGCGAGCAGGGCAAGCCGGTTCCCGATTCCCGCAAGGAAATCGGCTTCGGCATCGAGGTGATCCACTACTACGCGGAGGAGGGGCGCCGTATCGGCGGCTCGTTCCGTCCCTCGTCCCGGCCCGACATCAAGAGCATGGTGACGACGGCGCCGGTCGGCGTCGTCGGCGCGATCGTGCCGTGGAACTACCCGGTCGATCTCTATTGCTGGAAGATCGCGCCGGTACTGGCGGCAGGTTGCACGCTGGTCGCCAAGCCGCCGCACGAGACGCCGCTGGCGATCGGCATGGTGGTGCAGTGCTTCATCGATGCGGGTGTTCCAGAAGGCGTGGTCAACGACATTCCGGGTACCGGGCCGGAGGTGGGCGCAGCCCTCGCCGAGCATCCCGATATCCGCATGATCACCGCGACAGCCTCGGTTCCGGCTGGCCAGTCGATCATGCGGGCCTCGGCCGGCACGCTGAAGCGGCTTTCGCTGGAACTGGGCGGCCAGAGCCCGTTCGTGGTGCTGGACGATGCCGATCCGGTCGAGGCCGCGGCCGCCGCGGCGCGGCGCTCCTTCTCCAACATGGGCCAGATCTGCATCGCGGTGAACCGCATCCTGGTCTCGAAGGGCATCCACAAGGCGTTCGTCGAGGCGCTGGTCGCCGAAACGCGAAAAATCAAGCTCGGCAATGGCAGCCTGCCCGGCGTGCTCTACGGCCCGATGCTGCATGAGGGCGTGCGCAAGCGCGTCACCACGCATGTCGAGGACGCGGTCGCCAAGGGCGGCAAGCTGCTCGTCGGCGGCAGGATCCCGGTCGGCGACGAATATGCCAACGGCTTCTTCTACGAGCCGGCCATCGTTGACAATGCACCCGACAACGCGCTGGCGCTGACGGAAGAAACCTTCGGCCCACTCGCTGCGATCCGCCCGGTGGCGGATGATGCGGAGGCGCTGCGGGTCGCCAATGCGTTGCCCTATGGCCTCGCCGCCTATGTCTATTCGGGCGATCTCGAACGGGCCTGGGCGCTCGCCGACAAGATCGAGGCGGGTGCGATCGGCGTCAACGTCAACGACACGACCGAACTGCAGGCGCCGTTCGGCGGCTGGAAGATGAGCGGCGTCGGTCGCGAGCTCGGACCGGAAGGCCTGCTGGCATTCCGCGAGTCGAAGCACATCAAGATGCGCGTGCGCCCGCTGGCGGTGTAGGCGACACACGAGTTCCGGGCGCACCGATTTTTCTCGGTGCGTCCGGAGACTGCTACACGGCCGCGCCGATCCGAGCAGCCTGCCCAGCTGCACTTTCTCGGCCCTGCGCCGCGCTCCCGTACTCCCTGCCTGTTCGGGGAGAGAGCTCGAGTGCCCGCGCCTTGCGATGGCATTCAACGGAAAGCTAGATCGGGTATCGAAGTAAGGTATCGACTATCTAATTCATTGTATTTGAATAGAATTCGGCATCATCCTCCGCTACAAAATACCTTCCAGGAACGTTCGTCCCGAGAATTTTCCTGTCTGCTCAATGGCAGGGGGCGTTCGCAGACTACTTGGAATCTTGGCGAGCGCGCAGCTGCGCTTCGAGCCAGAGGCTATAGCGCGAGGCGGCGTAGGAGACGGTGAAGTAGACGATCGCCACGAAGGTGTAGGCTTCGTTGTGGTAGCCGTTCCAGCTGGCGTCGGTGGTCGCCACGCGCGCCGTGTTCAGGAAGTCGAACAGGCCGATGACGATGACCAGCGTCGTGTCGAGGAAAAGGCCGATGGCGAGGTTGACGAAGGCCGGGATGACCGCCTTCAGCGCCTGCGGCAGGATGACGAGGCGCATCATCATCCACCAGGAAAGTCCGAGGGCTCGCGACGCCTCGTACTGGCCGGTGGGCAGGGACTGCAATCCGGCGCGCACGATCTCCGCCATATAGGCCGATACGAACAGGATGATCGCGACCTGGGCACGCGCCAGCTTGTCGATGGCCATGCCGGGCGGCAGCATCAGCGGGAAGATCAGCGTCGAGACATAGAGCACGGCAATCAGCGGGATGCCGCGCATGACCTCGATGAAGGCGATCGCCATCCAGCGCAGAAGCCGCATTTCCGAGCGTCGCGCGAGAGCGAGCGCGACACCGAGCGGAAAGGCGCCGGCGAAGCCGATCACGGACAGCAGCACGGTCATCGGCAGGCCGCCCCATTTGTCGGTGGGCACCAGCCGGCCGGTCGGCGCGCCGCCCATGACGGCAAGGGCGAGGGCGAGCACGACGATCCAGGCGGCGATGAGCCGCGTGCTCCAGAAGCGCGGCAGGCCGGTCACGATCACCAGCCCGGCCACCAGTGCGACCGCGAGCGCCGCCTGCCAGTCGCGATCGTTCGGATAGAGGCCGAAGACGATGAAGCGCCATTTCTCGGCGATGAAGGCCCAGCAGGCGCCGGATCGCGCCGCGCAGTCCTGTGCGGTGCCGCCCCAGGTGGCGTCGAGCAGGGCCCAGCGAAGCGCCGGCGCGGCGGCGGCCAGCGCCAGCAGGGCGAGGGCAAGGGTTATGGCGATATTGAGCGGCGAGCCGAACAGGCCGCGGCGCCACGCAGCCCAGCGGTCGGGACGTCGCCGCGATGGTCGCAGCCGCGGTTCCCAGACGGCGATCGTCATCGCGCCAGCCCCCGCAGCGCATGACGCGCATTGTAGCGGTTCATGGCGTAGGACACGGCAAGGCTGATGGTGAGGTAGATCGACGCCATGATCAGGATCGTCTCGAGCGCCTGCCCCGTCTGGTTCGCGGCCGTGTTGATGATGCTGACGAGATCCGGATAGCCAATGGCGACGGCGAGGCTCGAGTTCTTGATCAGGCTCAAATAGTTCGACGTCATCAGCGGCGTGATCACCCGCAGCGCCTGTGGCAGCACGATCCGCCGGAAGATCTGGGCGCGGTGCAGCCCGAGCGACTCCGCCGCTTCCCATTGTCCGCGCGGCACTGACTGGATGCCGCTCCGCACGATTTCGGCGATCAGCGCCGAGGCGTTGACGAACAGGCCGACGAGGAGGGCGCCGAATTCGGTGGTGAGCGACAGGCCGCCCGCGATGTTGAATCCCTTCAGGACGGGAATGTCGGCGCGCAGGGCGCCGGCAGATGCAAGGCCCCAGGCGAACAGCAGGAGAACCGCGAGCGTGGCCGCGCCAGCGAGGGTTCCGCTCATCCTGCGGCGAAATCGCCAGAGCGCGAACAGGACAAGGACGGCAGCGAGAATGGCGGTCGCCACCATCCGCCCATCCTCGATCTGCAGGGCCGGCAGATAGATGCCGCGATTGCTGAGATAGAAGCCGGGCAGCGGCTCGAGCGCCTGCCTCGTCGCGGGCAGCGCCTTGAAGCTGGCGCTCCAGAAGAACAGCTGCAGCAGCAGCGGCGTGTTGCGGATCAGTTCGACATAGGCGCGGACGATGCTGGAAAGCAGCGGGTTCGCCGACATGCGCGCCATGCCGAGCGCGACACCGAGAAGCGTGGCGAGAACGCAGCCTGCGATCGAGACGGAGAGCGTATTGAGAAGCCCGACCAGGATGGCGCGGGCGAAGCTGCTCTCGGGCGAATAGGCGATCAGCGTCTCGCCGATGCCGAAATTCGTTGGACGGGACAGGAAGGCGAAGCCGGGCGTGATGCCGACGCGCGCCATGTTGCTGACCATGGCCCGGCCGAGCAGCCCTAACGCGGTCACCAGGACCACGAACAGAACGATCTGGGTGAGCGGACGCTCACCCAGAAGGTTTTTCAGAAGCGGGGCGCCGGGCGCCGGAGCGTCCGGGCTGATCGCGGTCATGAGCCGCCGCCCTAGCGAAACGGCGGCGAGTACAGCAGGCCGCCCTGCGTCCAGGGCTGGTTGTAGCCGCGCTCGAAGCCGACCGGCGTCGACTTGCCGATGTTGCGCTCAAAGATCTCGCCGTAATTGCCGAGCGTCTTGATGATGTTGTAAGCGAACTTCGGATCGAGGCCGATCGCCTCGCCAAGCGACGGATCAACACCGAGGAAGCGCTTGATCGCCGGGTCTTCGCTGGTCAGGAAGCTGTCGACATTCTCCCTGGTGATGCCAAACTCCTCCGCCTGGATCGTCGCATAGACGGTCCAGTTGACGATCTCGAGCCACTGGTCGTCGCCGGCGCGGATGGCAGGCGCCAGCGGCTCCTTCGACAGGCGCTCCGGCAGCAGCAGAAAATCATCCGGCTTGGCGAACTGCGCCCGCTTCAGCGCGAGATCGGACGCATCCTGCGTCAGCGCGTCGACGCGGCCGCTCTCCAGCGCCGAGACGAATTCCTTGGTGTCCTCGATGACGACCGGCGTGAACGTCTTGCCGTTCTTGCGGAAGAAATCGGCGATGTTGAGCTCGCCCGTCGTGCCGCTCTGCACGCCGACGGTGGCGCCGTCGAGTTCCGTGCCCTTGGTGACGTCGAGCGACTTGGCGACCAGCAGGCCCTGGCCGTCATAGAAGACGATCGGGCCGAAATGGAAGCCGAGCTTGAACGAGCGGGTGATGGTCTGCGTCACGCCGGAGAGCAGCACGTCGAACTCGCCCGCCTGCAAGGCCGGCAGGCGCTGTTGCGGCGAGGACGAGGTGAACTCGACCTTTTCCGGATCGTTGAAGACGGTGATCGCCAGCGCGCGGCCGAAATCGATGAAGAAGCCCTGCCATTTGCCATTGCTGTCGGGAGCAAAGAAGCCGGGCAGCGTGCCGACACCGACCTTGATCTGGCCGCGCGACTTGATCTTGTCGAGCGTCTCGCCTGCCTGGGCCGCGCCTGCCAGCATCGACGCCGAGACCAGCAAAGCCCCGAGCGTCGCCGTAGTTTTCGTAATAATATTACCATGGAAAATGGACATGATTCATCGTTCCTTGGACGGATATCATCCGCGCGGTTCAATCTATTGTTTCAATTTTGCAATCTTTGCGGGCTATCGCCGCGAGACTTCGATGATCATTCCATCAACATCGCTTCATGGCGAAGCATAGTTGCTCACGGAACGGGCAAATTGCGGAAAAATACATTTCAATTATTTCCGTTTTGCCGCGATTGCCGTTTCCGCCGATGCGGTGCCGGCGAAGGCCAACTGGAAGGCGGCAGCGGCGGCCATCAGCGCGACGCCGGCCCAGAACAGCCCTTCCCAATAGCGGGTGATGCCGAGCCAGTGGCCGGAGCCGCAAAGCGACATGGCGAGCGAGCAGAGGTCGGACGTGTTGACGAGGCAGGGGATCGCCGCCGGGATCGACAGGCTGGTGTTCGCCGCGACATTGACGAAGATGATGCCCCACCAGGCGAGCGCCAGCACCAGCGCCACGACGCCGGATAGAAGCAGCGCCAGGCCGGCGATCTCGCGTGACGGCGTACGAATGCTCATATCGTCTCGCTGACGCCGAGAAGCTGCAGGATCTCGCGGCGGAGCGCGATCAGATCGGGATCGCCGCGATGGCGGGGATGGGGGAGTTCGACGCGCCGTTCGCCGACGATGCGCGCCGGGCGATCGCTGAAGAGGATGACGCGATCGGCAAGCAGCAGCGCTTCCTCGACATCATGGGTGACGAGCAGCGCGGTGAAGCCGGATTGCTGCCAGAGCCCGAGCAATTCGCTCTGCATGGTGAGGCGGGTCAATTGGTCGAGCTTGCCGAGCGGTTCGTCGAGCAGCAGCAGGCGCGGGTCGTTGACCAGGGCCCGGGCGAGTGCTGCGCGCTGCGCCATGCCGCCGGAAAGCTGATGCGGAAAGGCATCGGCGAATTCCGAGAGCCGCACGCGGGCGATCGCCTCGTCGATTCGGTGACCCTCGGTCTTGAGGCGCCCCTGCGCCTCGAGCCCGAGCGCGACATTGCGGCGGACCGTGCGCCAGGGAAACAGGGTCGGATCCTGAAAGACCAGCACGCGGGAGGGATCGGGCTTTTCCACCGCGACGCCATCGGCGAGCACGCTGCCGGCAACCGGCGGCTCCAGGCCGGCGACGAGGCGCAGCAGGGTCGATTTGCCCGAGCCGGACGGCCCCAGCAGCGCCACGAACGAGCCCGGCTCGATCTTGAGATCGATGTTCTCCAGCACGGGCAGCGGCCCGGATGGCAGGTCGTAGACATGCGAGACGTTGCGCAGCTCGACCGAGAGACCGGGTGACGCCGTTTCCGGAGCGGAGGCGAGCACGGCTACCATTGCACGATCCCCTTCTGCCAGCCGAGCAGGCGGTCGCGCCCGACGAAGAGCAGCTTGACCAGGCCCGAGCAGAGCAGCGCCATCAGGATGAGCGCGGCATAGACATTGGCATAGGCCGAGTAGGCGGTCTGGAACTGCAGGTACCAGCCGAGCCCGTACTTGGCGCCCAGCATCTCGGCGATGACGAGGACGGCGAAGGAGGAATAGAGCCCCATGAACAGGCCGACGAAGACGTTCGGCAGGGCGGCCGGGATCGCCACCTTCAGCACGAGGAAGCGACGATCGGCGCCGAGCGTGCGGGCGACGTCATAGAACGAGCGGTTGACCGAGGCGACGCCGGAAGCAGTCAGGATGATGACGGGGATGCCGGAGGCCAGCGCCACCAGGAAGATCGAGGCGCCGAAAGTGGTCGGGAAGACGAAGAAGGCGCTCGGGATCCAGGCGCTTGCCGGCACCGGGCCGATCAGCTTCAAGATCGGCATACCCCAATAGCTGAAGCGCTTCGACCAACCGAGCGCGACGCCGACGACAAATCCGACGGCAATGCCGGAGAAAAAGCCGAGCCCCCAAAGGCGCAGCGAATAGAGTACGCAGACAAGGAGCCGGTCCCAATCGGTCAGATAGACATGCAGCAGCCCCTGCGGCGGCGAGAAGAACGGTTTTGGTAGCCAGCCGAGCTTGGCAGTCGAGATTTCCCAGAGCGTGAACCACAGGCCGAGCGCGATCCACCACGGGCCGTAATGGACGATGGGGTGACCGATGCCACCGAGGCGGTGGACGGTGAAGGCGAGCACGATGAACGCGCCGGCGCCGATCACCAGCAGCAGCGCGAACAGCTGCGTCTGCCCCCAGGGCACGACATCGGTGAAGCCAACGGCGACGGCCGCCGCCAGCAGCCAGCTTGCCGCCGCCAGCAGGCCGTTGCGCCAGACGTCGCCAAGGAATGCCGAAGCCGCGAGCGCGCCTCCGGCCGTCTGCGTGGTGTCCGCCATCGGGAGGCTCAGGCGAGCAGGTTGGCGGTGACGCGCTGCGCCAGTTCGGCCGGATCGGTCGAGGCGTCAATCACCTTGATGAGCTGCAGATCCTCGGCCGCCCATTTCACCTGCTGGACCAGTTCCGGGCCGATCGGGTGGATGTGGTAGACGAAGGAGCCGAGATCGTCGGAGAGATCGGCCAGCGCCAGATCCGGCTTCAGGTTTTCGAGATACCAGCGCGCCACTTCTTCCGGATGCTTGCCGGTATATTCGTGGATCTCGATATTGGCCTCGGCCAGTCGACGGACGGCGTCGCGGTTTGCTTCCAGGAACGGGCCGTTGACGCCCAGCACGCAGCATACCTTGTCGGCGAAGATGCCGGTCTGGGTGTTGGCAATCTCGACCAAGTCGTATTTCTTCTTCAGCGAATAGGCCCAGGGATCGAGATGGGCGAGCGCATCGGCCTCGCCGCGATCGACCGTCGCGCCGACGAGATCGAACGGCACCGCCTTCCAGTTGACGTCCTGCTCGGGGTCGATGCCGGCACGGGCGAGCGCGATCTGGAACGAATGCTTCGGCGGGCTGGCCGGGTCATAGCTGACGATGGTCTTGCCCTTCAGCCCTTCCAGCGTGGTGATGCCGGAGGCCTTCGAGGCCAACAGGCGCGTGCAGCCGCCATGCGAGCCGACGAACAGCTTGACGTCGAGCCCCTGCTCCAGCGGCTTGATCCAGTCGAGCAGCAGGCCGGCGCCGGCATCGGCCTTGCCGGTTGCCAGCGACTGCACCAGCGTCTGGCCGCTGGCGCCCTGGTAGAACAGCTCGATGTCGAGGTCGTGCTTGTCATAGATGCCCTTGGCGACGCCGAAGGCGATCGGCGAATGGCAGGCGGCGAACTCGGTCCAGGCGAGGCGGATCTTGGTGCGATTGCCGGCGCGGGCCGAAAAGCTCGGGGCAACGCCGAGGAACGCCGCGCCAGCCAGCACGCCGCCCCCGGTCAGGGCGGTGCGTCGCGAGATGCGGCGACCGAACAGCGAAGGCTTCTTTCCGTCGAGAATGCTCATGGCAATGTCCTGAAAGGGGTGGCGTGTCAGGCGCGATCGAGCGCCTGGGCGAGGTCGGCGATGATGTCGTCGGGATGCTCGATGCCGATCGAGAGGCGGACGTATCCAGGCGTCACGCCGCTGGCGAGCTGGTCTTCGACCGACAGCTGGGAATGGGTCGTCGTCGAAGGATGGATCGCGAGCGAGCGCGCATCGCCGATATTGGCGACGTGATAGAACAGCCGCAGCGCGTTGATGAAGGCGCGCCCGGCATCACGGCCGCCCTTGACCTCGAAGCCGACCAGCGCGCCTTGTCCGCCGCGCAGATAGCGATCGGCACGCTCCTTGGCGACGCCGCTCTGCAGGCCGGGGAAGATCACCTTCTCGACCTTGGGATGGACGTTCAGGAAGTTCGCCACCTTGATGGCGTTTTCATTGTGCTGGCGGATGCGCAGCGGCAGCGTCTCCAGCCCCTGAATGAACTGGAAGGCGGAGAAGGGCGACAGCGCGGCGCCGATATCGCGCAACAGCACGGCGCGGGCGCGCAGCACATACGCCACCGGGCCGAACGCCTTCGCCTTGTCGAGCCAGGTCGCGCCATGATGGCTCGCATCCGGCTCATGCAGATTGGGGAAGCGCTCGGGGTGCTGGCCCCAAGGGAAATTGCCGCCATCGATGATCAAGCCGCCGATCGTCGTGCCATGGCCGCCGATATATTTCGTCGCCGAATAGACGACGATCGCCGCGCCATGATCGAGCGGGCGGATGGTGAGCGGGGCGGCGGTGTTGTCGACGATCAGCGGCACGCCCAGCCCGCGCCCGATGGCGGCGACCTCGGCGATCGGGAATACTTCGAGCCGCGGATTGGGCAGCGATTCCGCGTAGTAGGCGCGGGTGCGGCCGTCGGTGGCGCGGCGGAAATTCTCCGGATCGGACGGATCGACGAAGCGAGTCTCTACACCGAGATTTTTCAGCGTCGCGTTGAACAGCGCGAAGGTACCGCCATAGATCGCCGTCGAGGCGACAATGTTGTCGCCCGGCCGGGTCAGGTTGAGGATCGAATAGGCGGAAGCCGCCTGGCCCGACGCGAGCGCCAGCGCCGCGACGCCGCCCTCGATCGCCGCGATCCGCTGTTCCAGCGCATCCTGCGTCGGGTTGCCGACGCGGGAATAGATGTAGCCGACCTCATCGAGGGCGAAGAGCCGGTCGGCGTGGTCGGTATCCTGGAACTGGAACGAGGTCGACTGGTAGATCGGCACGGCGACGGCCCCCGTCGCCGGATCGGCGCGATAGGCGCCACCATGCACGGCGAGGGTCTCGAACCGTTTGGTCTCAAACTGGGTCGGCTGGAAGGTCATGGTGCGTCTCCGGATGCCGAGGGGATTTTGGGAAGGGGCTAGTAGGCCGAGGCGGGCTCGCGCTTGGCGGCTGGTCCGAGCAGGTCGGCGTAGTGGCGCTCGGCCACGTCGGGATGCGAGCGCAGGCGGCCCTTCAGATAGTTCTGGCCAATTTCGCGGAAGAGCGGGTTCAGCGGGTCGGCGGTGGGTCCGAGCGCCTGCGCGGCGAGGTCAGCGTCGAGATCGAGCAGCGGGATCGTCGCGTCGAGGGCTGCGCCCAGGAAGAAGGCGACCGAGAGACGGTCCTTGCCGGCCGGCGGCGTGGCGACACGGTGCACCGTCGCGCGCAAAAAGCCGTTCGAGGCCATTTCGAGCACTTCGCCGATATTGACGATGAAGGTGCCAGGGATCGGCGGTGCATCGATCCAGCTGCCGTCATCGGCCTCGACCTGCAAGCCGCCCTGCACGTCCTGCAGCAGCAGCGTCAGGAAGCCGCCATCCTTGTGCGCGCCGACGCCCTGGTCGCCGCCGGTGGCGTCGCGGCCGGGATAGCGGATCAGCTTGATGTGCTGGATCGCGCCCGTCTCGTAGATCGGCGAAAACACGTCCTTGTCCTGGCGGAGCGCCAGGGCGAAGGCTTCGAGCACGCGGATGCCGAGCCCGGTCAGCTGGCTCTGCCATTCGAGCACGGTCGGCTTCAGCTCCGGCAAAGCCGCCGGCCACTGGTTCGGCCCCTGCAGCCGCGCCCAGTCGGGCGTGCCCGGCTCGCGCGGAAGCACCACGCGCTCGGAGGAGAAATCGATCTGCTCGCGCCAGTCGGCCTGGCCGCGCGTGATTTCCAGCCCGGCGCGCGTATAGCCTCGGAAATGCGGCGAGTTCACCATCTCGATCGCCAGCTTCTCGGCATCCGGCAGCGCGAAGAAGCGCCGCGCCAGCGAAACGATGTCGCGGAGAAGAAAATCCGAGATTCCGTGTCCGATCAGGTAAAAAAATCCGACATCCCGCGCAGTTTCGCGAAGTTCATCCAGAAAGGCGTTTCGTTCATCCGGACTTCCGTCGAGTCTTGAGATGTCGAGGATCGGCAATGACTTGGGTGATGGCATATCTATTGTCCCGTGGCGCGGATGGATAAGTCCGATGCAGGACTTGGCCCGGAAACAATATTAGGGAGTCGATCAAGACGGAGAAGGAACGCCATTCTTTTGTTGCGGCATTCCGTGGATCGTTGTGGCATCGAGGTGCGGTCAGCGCGCAAGCCACCCTCGAAGGCGCGGCGAACGGGTCCGGCTCTTTGCTTGATTGCGCGTTGGGCGCCGGCAGGCGAGGCCCAACGCGCGGCCCCATTCAGGCCGGCGGAGCCTGCGCTCTCCGTACGGAGCGGGACGGCTCGAGGCCGCCCGCCGCCCGATCAGGACGCCCGTTGGCGTCCGCTAGTTGGCTTTGACGAGCACCACTCTCCGGTTCCTGGCGCGCCCATCGTCATCGTCGTTCGACGCCACCGGCGCCATCATGCCTGCGCCCGCGGAGGTAAGACGGCCCGCGTCGATACCATATTGGGCGGAGAGAGCCGCCTTGACCGCTTGTGCACGGCGCGACGACAGGTCGAGATTATAGTCAAACGCGCCCTGGTTGTCGGTATGCCCGACCACGATTACCGCCATCTTCGGCTCATTGGCGAGAAGCGCGGCGATCTCTTTCAGCGTCGGTTCGGATTCCGGCTTGATGCTGGCCTTGTCCGTGTCGAAATAGATGCCGTAGAGCGAGATGCTACCGGTCGTGGACAGTGAATCCGCCATCTTGGCGGCTTTCACGACGACCATCTTCCGGTCGCGGCCCTTGGGTTCGAGCACATGGACGAGCGCGACGGTGCGGCCGTTAAGCGCCTTGCAGTACAGATCATCGATCAATGAAAACGTCTGTACCGTCACATAGGCATCGCCCGCGGACTGCGGCACCTTGGCCGAAAAGAAGCGCTGGTCGCTGATCCTGGACGCGAGGGCGCATTTGCCATTGCTGAAGTCCGCGTCCTTGAGGTCGGCCTCGTGGACAAAGAACATGGTGAGGCTCATCTTGCCACCGCCGCCGCTCGACGCGCGCCCGGCGTCTCCGCCGCATTCCTCCTGCTTGCACTCGAACAGCACCTCGCCGCCGGCAGCCTCGACGATGTCCTGGTAGTTGCGCAGCACCTCGAGCGGCGAGCGTCCCTCCGGAAGCACATAGGCCACGCGCGAAAGAGCGCCCTCGACCTCGGTCTTCTTCTCGGGGGAGAAGACCCTGTTGTTGTTCTTGTCCCGGGAATCCGGGTCTGGGCTGGCTTTCAATGGAGACAGAGGCACGGTGAAGTCGGTAAAGGCCGATTTTTCATAGGAGACGATGAACGAGCCTTCGTAGCGCTTGACGAGAGGGTTGTCCTCGGCGCCTGAAATGTCCTTTTTGGGAAGGGTCGCGTCGGCATGGCTCAAAGCGGTCGAGCTCGAGAGGACGATCGCCGCCGAGCAGGCGGCCCAGAGGATGTTTCGCAGTTTCATGGTTTCCCCGCCATTTGGAATGGATGCGCCTGAGGCTCCGACCCTGCGCATGTTGCGCCACGGAGCTCCGTGCAGAGCTAACGTTCCGGTGTCAGGTTCAAACTCTCCAGGCCATCGGCGGTGCGATTGGCGTAGAACGCCCCGTCCGTGGACGGTGCAAGGCGCACCAGGATCTTTCGGGTCGCGTCGATCAGCACGAGCCACCCTTCATCATCCACGAACCACGCCGCTGGGTCTCCATCGAACTTGAAGGTCTGCATGCATTGGTCATCGCCCTCCAATGCGAACCCGCCGATCGTTGTCCCATCGTCCAACTGGATCGGGCAGACCTTGCCTCCTTCAAAGTCCTCCCAAATGCTGTAGCTTCCCTTCAGTGTCGAGACATCCGCCGTTTCTGCCAGGGCCGAAACACTCCCTGCGAGTAGCAGGGAAATTGCAACAATAAGACGATTCACTCACCCCTCCCGTTTCACTGAATGCGATAGCAACTAGGTATCCTTGCCGCCGCGGCAGTCTGCCGGTGGGCCCGTGGGCGGGCAAGTGATCGAGGACACACCCGAAGAAAGCGGCGCGGCGACTGGAAGAGGACGCCGGGCGAGAAGCTAGAGACGTTCCGTGTTTCATGGAAACACGGAACGTCTCTAGCGCTTTGTTTGATCGCGTTTTCTTCACGCGAACCGGTATCCACTTTGCTCGAAAACGCTCTAGATGGACGGATCTGCTCAGGGCGCGTTGGGCGGCAATCGAGCCGACATACTGATCCCGCGCCGGACGCGGTCGACGTCGTTGGGTTGGCGGCGGAGGTTGAGCGGGAAGGGCGGGGGGCCTGACCGCCTCGCTATCCGTCTATGTCCCGCTCAATATCAGGTCTGGCTTGTCGATAAACGTCATGTCGACCACCAAATTGAGAGGCGTTGCCCAATCTACGAATACATAAAAATCCACCGCGCCTTGCCGTACCGATATATTCTGCACGGTTATACTGGCGGCGCCGAAATTTGTCTGCCAGTGCTGCCCCGGAAGACCCAGCAATTGGGAGTTCGGATTTTGCGGCGTCGCTTCGGACGCGGAGATGTGCGTGACGTTGCCGACATTTATATTTGGATTCGAATAGTGCAAAGCACACCGTCCGCGACGGTTTGGAACCCACATTCTTGCGGTAAAGCCCATATCTTATGCTCCTTAAATGACCCTTGGTTAAGTGTCTTTAGAATGCATGAGACTTTCACAGGGATACGGCCAGGCCATCAAAACGTTAACACAAAACTAACCAAGGGAAACAGTCCGCAGCCAAATACAATTGCAGTACTATGCTTCCCAGCATGTCATCGGCCGCGAGCGCCGCGCGCGATCGGTAAGTCGTGCCAACGCTCCGGCCTCGCAAACCTATTTGGTCGGCCAGACCCAGCCGCCGCCGAGCGCCTGGAACAGGCTTGAGGACGCCAGCATCCGGTTCAGCCGGATCTGCACCAGATTGGACTCGGCGGTGAACAGTGTCTGCTGGGTTTGCAGCACATTGATCAGACTGATCGTTCCACCACGCAATTGTTCTTCGGAGATCTGGAAGGCCTGGCGCGAATTGGTCACCACATCGTTCTGCAGCCGCAGCTGGATTGTCGTCTGCTTGAGCGCGACCAGCGCATTCTCGACATCGGCGAAGGCCGACAGCACCGCCTTGCGATAGAGCTGCAGGTTCTCCAACTGCACGCCTCTCGCCTGCTTCAATTCGCTCTTCAACAGATAGCCGTCGAATATCGGCTGCAACAGGCTCGCCGCGAGCGTGTAGTACCAGGCGCCCGGGGCGAACAGCGCCGATAGCGCCGTGCTCTGAAATCCCGTCGTTCCGGTCAGCTGGATCTGCGGAAAGAAGGCGGCTCTGGCTGCCTCGACGCTGAAATTGGAGGCGACCAGCTGCGCTTCGGCCTGACGAATGTCCGGGCGCTGGGTGAGCAGGTTCGACGGCAGGCCCGGCGTGACGCGCGGCACGGACAATTTGGACAGGCTGCGTCCCTTGACGTTGAACTCCTCGGGTAGCCGCGCCACCAGGACCGCAAGCGCGGCGGTGTTCTGGCGAAGGGTTACTTCAAGCGGCGGAATCGACGCCCGGACGGTCGCAACCAGCGACGCCTGCTGCGACACGTCCAGCTGCGACACCGTCCCGCCGGCAAACTGCTTCTGGATCAACTCCAGAATACGGGTCGCGGCCGCGAGATTGTTGCGCGCCACGCGCAGCTGGTCCTGCGCGGCCAGAACCTGGAAATAGGTGTTGGCCACCGTCGTGACGGTGGAAAGCGTGACGACCTCGCGATTGTATCGGCTGGCAACGGCATTGCTTTCGGCAGCATAGAGCGTCGCGCGGTTCTTGCCCCAGAAGTCGAGCATGTAGCTCGCCGTCAGACCGAGACTGTATTCCGAGAAGGTCGAGGTCGAGGCCGAGCCGGACGACAGGGACGGTTGCCGTATGCGTTGCGCGCTGGCGTTTGCGGAAAGGCTTGGAAACAGCGGCGCGCCGGAAATGCCGGCCTGCGCGTCGGCCTGGATGATCTGGGCGACAGCCACCGCGATATCGAGGTTCGAAAGCTGCGCCGCCTCGACCAGGGCGGTCAGTTCCGGCGAGCGAAAGCCGCGCCACCAGTCCAGCGCCGGTACGGCCGCCTCGGGCGATTTCGACCCCGCGCGGTAGCTGGCAGGGATCGGCAAGGCCGGGTCCGGATGCTCACTGCCGAGAATGCAGCCGGACAGACCAAACCCCGCCAGCGAAACCAGCAATATTGATCGCCAGCGGCGCTTGTCGGCGCCGCAATGGCCGAGTCTCGAAGCCGGGACAAGAACTCCCGATAGGATCGACTTGCAGGAAAAACCATCCATTGGGTTTCCAGCCGCGGTTTCACAGTCACCCAACCCCTGCATGTCCATACGCGGTAGTTGGTTACAAAGTCTTTATCTTGTCTGGAAAGTTCCCGCGCCGGCTCGCGCGGCAACATGGCCGCGCAAGCGCGCCGTTGCCGAGCGCTCACGAAGAGGAAGGTGCCGGGATCTTGCAGGTTTCCCCCGGAGGTAGGCGTCAGGGCGCGGCAACGGACCCGGATCGGGGCCTCCGGATGGATGCGCGCAGCTTCGCGCCCAGCCCGCGCAGGTGATCGAAGTAGATGTAGATCACCGGCGTGGTGTAGAGCGTCAGCATCTGGCTCAAGATCAGCCCGCCCACGATGGCGATGCCGAGCGGCTGGCGCAGTTCGCTGCCTTCGCCAAGCCCGATGGCGAGCGGAACGGCGCCGAACAGCGCGGCCATTGTCGTCATCATGATCGGCCGGAAGCGCAGCAGGCAGGCCTGGTAGATCGCGTCACGCGCCGATTTGCCCTGGTGGCGTTGGGCCTCGAGCGCGAAATCGATCATCATGATCGCGTTCTTCTTGACGATGCCGATCAGCAGGATGACGCCGATCAGCGCCATGATGGAGAACTCGATATTGAAGAACGTCAGCGCCAGAAGGGCGCCGACTCCGGCGGAAGGCAGGGTCGATAGAATCGTGAGCGGGTGGACGTAGCTCTCGTAGAGGATCCCAAGCACCACGTAGACCGCGATCAACGCAGCCAGGATGAGCATGGGCTGGTTGGCAAGCGATTCCTGGAAGACGCGTGCGGTGCCCTCGAAGGTGCCATGGATCGAGGCCGGCATGCCGATGCGGTTCTTGGCGGCGTCGATCACCGCAACCGCGTCGCTCAGGGCAACGCCGGGGGCGAGATTGAACGAAATCGTCGTGGCGACGAACAGTCCCTGGTGGTTGACGGACAAGGGCGTGCTGCCGGCGTCGAACCGGGCGACCGACGAAAGCGGTATCATCGTCTCGGGGCTCGTGCTGACGGCGGAACCGGTCGATACCGCAGCGTTGCCGGTCGCACCGATCGAATTGTTCGCCTGATTGCGGGCGACGTCGGCGGCGATGGTTGCCGCGGTCGTCGATTGGCTGCTCGAGACGAACGTCCCGGCCACGGCGTTGGTCGCCTGCGAACCGCCGACCGAGCCGCCGGCCTGACTGACGAAGACGCGGTTCAGAGTCTCGGGATTCTGCCAGTATTGCGGCGCCACCTCCATGACGACGTGATACTGGTTGCGCGCCACGAAGATGGTCGATACCTGCCGCTGGCCGAACGCATCGTAGAGCGTGTTGTCGATCTGGCTGACCGTGATGCCGAGGCGCGAGGCGCTGTCGCGATCGATCAGGACGTTGGTCTCGAGTCCCTTGTTCTGCTGGTCGCTGTTGACGTCGGTGAGCTTTGGCTCGGCCTGCAGGGCGGTCGTCAGCTTGGGCGCCCATTCGTTGAGCTCGGCGAAGCGGTCGCCTTGCAACGTATATTGATATTGCGCATTGCCCTGCCGGCCACCGGCCCGGATGTCCTGCACCGCCTGCAGGAACAGCGTGGCACCAGGGACGACGGCGAGTTCACGACGCAGCCGGCCGATGACCTGATCGGCTGAGATCTTCCGCTCGGCCAGAGGCTTCAGCGAGATGAAGACGAACCCGGAATTGGTCTGGCCGCCGCCGGTGAAGCCGACGGCGGTATCGACCGCCGGATCTTTCTGCACGATGGCGACGAACTGGCTGAGCTTCTGCGACATCAGCTGGAAGGAGATCGCCTGGTCGGCCTGGATCGACCCGGTCAGGCGCCCGGTGTCCTGTTGGGGAAAGAACCCCTTCGGAATGGTGTAGTAGAGATATCCGGTAAGGCCGAGCGTCGCCAGAAACACCATGAGGATCAGGCGCGGGTGTCCCAGCGCCCAGCCGAGCGATCTCCGGTAGCCGCCGAGCATAGCCTCGAACACGCGTTCGCTGGCGCGATAGACCCGGCCATGCTCGCGGCCGCGCTCGCCGCGCAGCAGGATCGAGCACATCATCGGCGTCGTGGTCAGCGAGATGACCAGCGAGATCAGGATCGCCGCCGACAGCGTGACGGCGAATTCGCGAAACAGCCGGCCGACGAGACCGCCCATCAGCAGAATCGGAATGAACACAGCAATGAGCGAGATGCTCATCGACAGCACCGTGAAGCCGACCTCGCGGGCGCCCTTGATCGCGGCCTCGAACGGCGTCAGCCCGGATGCGGTGTGGCGCGAGATGTTCTCCAGCACCACGATGGCGTCGTCGACGACAAAGCCGGTGGCGACGGTCAGCGCCATCAGCGACAGATTGTCGAGGCTGTAGCCCAGCAGGTACATCGCGCCCAGCGTGCCGACGAGCGAAACCGGCACCGCCACGACCGGCACCAGGGTCGAGCGCGCGTCGCGCAGAAAGGCGAAGACGACGAGGATCACCAGTCCGATGGCGATCATCAGCGTCTGCTCGACCTCGGCCAGCGAGGCGCGGATGGTTGTCGAGCGGTCGATCGCGATGGCAGGTCGATGGCCGGCGAGATCGAGGCGCGCAAGCGCGGCAGCAGCGCCTTCACCCGGTCCACCGTGGCGATGATGTTGGCGTTGGGCGAACGGTAGAGAATGACCAGCACCGCCGGCTTGCCGTTGGCCAGGCCGGCATTGCGGATGTTCTCGACGGAATCGGTGACCTCGCCGACATCCGACAGCCGCACCGGCGCGCCATTGCGATAGGCGACGATCAGCGAGCGGTAGGCGGCCGCCTCGTTCGCCTGGTCATTGGCGTAGATCTGGTAGCGCTGCGCGCCGACGTCGATGGCGCCCTTGGGGCTGTGGGCGTTGGCGGAGGCGAGTGCGGCCCGCACGTCCTCCAGGCCGATGCCGTATTTGTAGAGCGCCTGCGGATTGAGCTCGACGCGGACCGCCGGCAGCGAGCTGCCGCCGACGATGACCTCGCCGATGCCGTCGACCTGGGACAGCTTCTGGGCCAGCACGGTGCTGGCGGCGTCGTAGAGCTGGCCCTTGGTCAGCGTGTCGGAAGTCAGCGTCAGGACGAGGATCGGCGCGTCGGCCGGATTGACCTTGCGATAGGTCGGGTTGGAACGCAGGCTGGTCGGCAGATCGGCGCGCGCCGCGTTGATCGCGGCCTGGACGTCGCGGGCGGCGCCGTCGATGTCGCGGTCGAGCCCGAATTGCAGGGTGATGCGCGTCGAGCCGACAGTGCTGGACGAGGTCATCTCGGTGACGTCGCGATTCTCGCCGAGATGCCGCTCGAGCGGGCTGGCCACCGTGTTGGCGACGACTTCCGGGCTGGCGCCGGGCAGCGTGGCCTTCACCGAAATGACGGGAAAGTCGACCTCCGGCAGCGGCGCCACCGGCAGCAGGGGAAAGCCACCACGCCGGCGGCGAACAGGCCGATAGTCAGGAGCGTCGTGGCGACCGGGCGGCGGATGAAGGGCGCGGACAGGTTCATGGCGGAGCGTCCCGCGCTGGCCCGGCGGGCTCGCGGCTGGATGCCCGGCAGGCGCGCGCGAGCCGATCGAACCAGAGATAGATCACCGGCGTGGTGAACAGGGTCAGCAGCTGGCTGACCAGAAGGCCGCCGACGATGGTCACGCCGAGCGGATGGCGGAGCTCGGATCCGACGCCGGTGCCCAGCATCAGCGGCAGGGCGCCCAGTATGGCCGCCAGCGTCGTCATCAGGATCGGGCGGAAGCGCAGCAGGCAGGCCTGATAGATGGCCTCGCGCGGCGACTTGCCCTCGTTGCGCTGCGCATCGAGCGCGAAGTCGATCATCATGATCGCGTTCTTCTTGACGATGCCGATCAGCAGGATGATGCCGATGATGGAGATGATCGTCAGGTCGAGGCCGGCGGTCATCAGCGCCAGCAGCGCGCCGATGCCGGCCGAAGGCAGGGTCGAAAGGATGGTGATCGGGTGGATGAAGCTCTCATAGAGCACGCCCAGCACGATATAGACGGTCACCACCGCCGCCAGGATCAGGAAAAGCTGATTGCTGAGCGAGGCCTGGAAGGCCCGCGCCGCGCCCTGGAAGGTGGTGATGACGCTGATCGGCATCTGGATTTCGCTCTGCGCCTGGTTGATCGCCGTGACCGCCTCGCCGAGCGACACGCCCGGCGCCAGGTTGAACGACACGGTGGTGGCGGGGAATTGCCCCATATGGGTGATCTGCAGCGGCGCGATGCCGACGCGCGTCTTGGCTACCACCGACAACGGCACGGGCGCCCGCCGGTCGAGCGGCAGGTAGATCGACGAGAGCGAGCGCAGCGAATTCTGCAGCGACGGGTCGGCCTCGAGGATGACGCGATACTGGTTGGAGGTGGTGAAGATCGTCGAGACGATGCGCTGGCCGAAGGCGTCGTAGAGGGCGTTGTCGATGGTCGCGGGCGTGATGCCGAAGCGCGCCGCCTGGTCGCGGTCGATGTCGACGAAGACCGCGAGGCCGCTTTCCGACAGGTCGCTGGCGACGTCGGCGAGCTGCGGCAGGCTGCTCAGCTTGTCGACCAGCTTGGGCGTCCATTCCGCCAGTTCGTCGGCATTGGCGTCCTGGAGCACGAAATGATACTGCGTCCGGCTGACGGTGCCGTCGATGGTCAGGTCCTGCACCGGCTGCATGTAGAGCGTGATGCCGGACAGGGCCGATGCGCTGTCCTTCAGGCGCTCGCATGACTTCGGTGATATCTCGGTGCGCTGCCTCGTGCGGCTTGAGGTTGATCAGGATGCGGCCGACATTGAGCGTGTTGTTGGTGCCGTCGACGCCGATGAAGGACGAAAGGCTTTCGACGTCCGGGTCCTTGAGGATGAGGGCGGCGAGCGCCTGCTGGCGCTCGGCCATGGAGTCGTAGGAGACGACTGCGGCGCCTCGGTGATCGCCTGGATGACGCCGGTGTCCTGAACCGGGAAGAACCCTTCGGAATGATGATGTAGAGCCACGTGGTCAGGCCGAGCGTGGCCAGCGCCACCAGTAGCGTCAGCGTCTGCCGGTCGAGCACCCAGGTCAGCATGCGCCGTAGCCGCGAATGACCCATTCGAAGAATTCGACGGCTGCCGCGCTGAAATGCGTTCTCGCGCACGGCCGAGGCCGGCAGCAGCAGCTTGGCGCAGGCCATCGGCACCAGCGTCAGCGAGACCACGGCGGAGATCAGGATGGTTGCCGACAGCGTGATCGCGAATTCGCGGAACAGCCGGCCGACGACATCGCCCATGAACAGCAGCGGGATGAGCACCGCGATCAGCGAGACGGTCAGCGAGATGATGGTGAAGCCGATCTGCTCGGACCCTTGAGCGCCGCCTGCGAGCGGGTATCTCCTCCTCGATGTAGCGGGAGATGTTCTCGATCACGACGATGGCGTCGTCGACGACGAAGCCGGTGGCGATGGTCAGCGCCATCAGCGAGAGATTGTCGAGGCTGAAGCCGAACAGGTACATGACGCCGAGCGTGCCGACCAGCGACAGCGGCACCGACAGGCTCGGGATCAGCGTCGCGCGCGCGCTGCGCAGGAAGACGAAGATGACCAGCACGACGAGGATGACGGCGAGGGTCAGCTCGTATTCGACGTCGCGGACCGAGGCGCGGATGGTGGTGGTCCGGTCGGTCAGGACCGCGACGTCGATGGCGCTCGGCAGGGATGCCTGCAACTGCGGCAGCAGCGCCTTGACGCGGTCCACCACCTCGATGACGTTGGCGCCGGGCTGGCGCTGGATGTTGACGATGATCGCCGGCGTGGTGTTCATCCAGGCGCCGAGCTTGTTGTTCTCGGTGCCGTCGATCGCCGTGGCCGACATCGCGCAGGCGCACGGGCGCGCCGTTCTTGTAGGCGGCGATCAGCGGCTCGTACTCCGCAGCGCTTCGCAACTGGTCGTTGGCATTTACCGTATAGGCGCGGGACGGTCCGTCGAAATTGCCTTTCGGCGCGTTGATGTTGGCGTTGCCAAGCGTGGTGCGCAGGTCGTCCAGGTTCAGCCCGTAGGCTGCGAGCTTGCGCGGGTCGGCCTGGATGCGCACCGCCGGCCGCTGGCCGCCGCTCAGGTGACGAGGCCGACGCCGGCAAGCTGCGATATTTTCTGCGCCAGCCGCGTATCGGCCAACTCCTGCACCTCGCGAAGCGGCATCGTCTTCGACGTCAGCCCGAGCGCCAGCACCGGCGCATCCGCCGGATTGACCTTGGCGTAGATCGGCGGAGCCGGCAGGTCGGCCGGCAGCAGGTTGCCGGCGGCGTTGATCGCGGCCTGCACTTCCTGCTCGGCGACATCGAGCGTGATGTCGAGGCTGAACTGCAGCGTGATCACCGACGCGCCGGCGGAGCTTACCGAATTCATCTGGTTGAGGTTCGGGATCTGCCCGAGCTGCACCTCCAGCGGCGCGGTTACCGACGACGTCATCACGTCCGGGCTGGCGCCGGGATAGAAGGTCTGACCTGGATCGTCGGGATAATCGACCTGGGGAAGGGCCGAGACCGGCAGGAACTGGAAGGCCAGTATGCCGGACAACATGATTGCGACCATCAGGAGCGATGTTGCCACCGGCCGCAGGATGAAGGGTCGCGACGGGCTCATTGCGTTTGCCTGCTCCGGTTGCTGCCCGGCCAGGCGGTGCTCGGCTGCGCGGGTGCCGGGTTCGGCGGGTTGGCGGCGCGGATCGTCACCTTGGCGCCGTCGCGAAGCCTGTCGGCGCCGTCGACGACGACCGATCGCCCGGCGTCAGTCCCGACACGACTTCGACGCGCTCGCCCTGCGTCACGCCGAGCTTGATCTTCCGCACCGATACGGTGTTGTCCGGATTGACGACATAGACGAAGGTGCCGGGCACGCCGCGCTGCACCGCCGCGCTCGGCACGATGGCGACATCCTTGTGCTGGTCGACCAGCAGCTCGATGTTGACGAACTGGTTGGGATAGAGGTTCCGGCTTGTCATTGGCGAACAGGGCCCGGAGCTTGATCGTGCCGGTGGTGGGGTCGATCTGGCTGTCGAAGGTCGAGCAATTCGCCGTCCGCCAGCTTGTTGAGCCCGGTTCGGTCCTAGGCGGTTGCGGGCAGCGTCGCGCCCGTCTGCATGCGCTTGGAGATCGTCTGCAACTGGTCCTCCGGCACGGTGAAGAGGACGCTGATCGGCGCGATCTGGGTGATGACGACGATGCCGGTCACATCGCCGGGCGTGACGTAGTTGCCCTGATCGACCTGGCGCAGCCCGGTTCGGCCGTCAAGGGGGGCCAGGATCCGGCAATATTCGAGATTGACGGCAGCCGCCTGTACCAGCGCCAGGTCGGTCTGCGACCGTGCCCTGGTATTGGGCGACGAGGGCGACCTGGGTGTCGAGGGTCTGCTGCGGCACCGCGTTCTGCGCCGCCAGGCCCTGATAGCGCGTGAGATCGACCTGAGCGCCCTTCAGCAGGGCCTGGTCCCGGACCAGCTGTCCCTTGGCCTGCGCCAGCGCGGCCACGTAGGGGCGGGAGTCGATCTTCGGCCAGCAGGTCGCCCTTCCGGACATCCTGGCCCTCGTTGAAGATCGACGGCGGTAAGCTGGCCGCTGATCTGTGGCCTGACATTGACCGTGGCAAGCGACGTGACCGTGCCCAGCGCATCCAGGGTGACGTCGATGTCGCCCTTTTCGACCGCGGCCGCCACGATCGACATCGTCTGGGTGACGCGTCCGCTGCCTTTCGTTGCCGTGTCGGACGCGTGCCGCTGCCACCAGATGACGCCCGCCGCGACCGCGACGGCGAGGATAAGGCTCCACCGCAGCCACCCGAGCGATCGGCGCTGGACGACGTCAGACTTCTCGGCATCCTCAACACTTGGCATGGCGCTGAGCTATTCCGTAGGGAGCGAATTGGCCCCACCGCAGCATGGCAAGAATCGGACCTGAGCGATAGGGGCATGCACGAGGGCGCCGCCGTCCGCGGTCCGGAGCTTGGCGATCAGCCGAGCGCGATTTCCGCTTCCGATGGCGTCAGGCCGTTGCCGTCCAGGATCGAGCGACCGAGGCCGGGGACGGTGGCGGCGAGCGTCGCGTTGAAGAAGCGCGACAGCAGGCGGCGGGCCGGCGCCGCGTCGCCATCGGCGAGATTGGCGAGCCGGAGCAGTTCGATGCCGCCGAGCGTCAGCGCGAACAGGCGCAGATAGGGCGTGGCGACGGCGAGCACCGCGTCGCGGCGGCCGCCGGTCAATCCGTCGAGCAGATGGCGCGTCGCGACGCCGAGGGCTTCGACGGCCTCGACCAGATGCCGCTTGTCGATTTCCTCCGGCGTTGCCGCCAGTTCGGCTTGCATCCCGGCGATCAGGGCCGCGACGACGACCCCGTCCTCCTGGCCGATCTTGCGGGTGACCAGATCGATCGCCTGGATGCCGTTGGTCCCCTCATAGATCGGAGCGATGCGGGCATCGCGATAGAACCGGGCGGCGCCGGTTTCCTCGATGAAGCCCATGCCGCCATGCACCTGGATGCCGAGCGAGGCGACGTCGACGCCGGTGTCGGTGGCGAACGCCTTGGCGATCGGCGTCAGCAGCGAGGCGATCGCCAGCGCCTGCCGCCGCTCGTCTTCGCTCCCGGCCTGCTCGCTGCGGTCGATCGCGGCGGCTGCCCGGTAGCAGATGCCCCGCGCGGCCGCCGTCTGCGCCTTCATCGTCAGCAGCATGCGCTGCACGTCGGGATGGGCGAGGATCGGCGACGGCTCCTTCACGGCCGGATCGGCGCGGCCCTGGCGGCGCTCGCTGGCGAAGGCGCGCGCCTTCTGATAGGCGCGCTCGGCGACGCCGACGCCCTGGATGCCGACGGCGAGGCGGGTGTTGTTCATCATGGTGAACATGCAGTTCAGGCCACGATTTTCCTCGCCGATCAGATAGCCGATCGCGCCTTCCTGCTCGCCGAACGCCATCGTGCAGGTCGGCGAGCCATGCAGGCCGAGCTTGTGCTCGAGGCCGACGCAGAGGACGTCATTGCGGGCGTCCAGCGAGCCATCCGGGTTGACGAGGAATTTCGGCACCAGGAACAGCGAGATGCCGCGCGTGCCTTCCGGTGCGCCGGGAAGGCGGGCGAGCACCAGATGGACGATGTTCTCGGCGAGGTCGTGTTCGCCATAGGTGATGAAGATCTTCTGGCCGAAGATTCGATAGGTGCCGTCGCCCACCGCCTCGGCGCGGGTGCGGATGCCGGAAAGGTCCGAGCCGGATTGCGGCTCGGTCAGGTTCATCGTGCCCATCCATTCGCCGGAGACGAGGCGGGGCAGGTAGAGTGCCCGGAGCGCCTCCGGTGCGTGGTGGATCAACGCTTCGATTGCCCCCTCGGTCAGGGTCGGGCCGATGCCGAACGACATCGATGCGGCGTTCCAGATTTCGCGGCAGGCGGCCTGGACGGTGCCCGGCAGTTGCTGGCCGCCCCAGGCTGCCGGCGCCGAGAGGGCGTTCCAGCCGGAGGTGCGCCAGTCGGTGTAGAGCGCTTTCCAGCCCGGCGACGTCGTGACGGCGCCTTGGGCCAGTCGCGGGCCGTTGCGGTCCGCGACGGCGTTCAGCGGCGCGATTTCCTCGGCGGCAAAGCGGGCGGCTTCCGACAGGATGGTCTCGACCAGGTCGAGCGTCAGCGTCTCGTCCAGCAGGCCGTCGAGATCGCCGGAGGCGCGGAGCGTCGCAAGCATCTCGGTGACGGGAGCGGCGTAGGTCATTTCAGTCCTTCCGAAGCGGCGCGCCAGGCATCTGCCGGCGGATAGGTCGAGGCCATCCAGGCCGGCCCGCCCTTGGCGACCCAGTTCGCGGCGGCAAGCGGCGCCAGGGCGTCGAGAATGGCGAGGTCAGCGGCGCCGAGCGTGTTGCGCGCCTGGGCGGCGACAAGGATCAGGCCGAGGATCTCACCCTGCCAGAGCAGCGGCGCATAGAGGGCCGAGCCCATGCGCGAGGTCTTCAGATATTGCCGGAACGAGCGGTCCTCGTCGGTGTTCGGCAGCACCAGCGACCGCCGGTTGGCGACGACCCAGCCGGGATTGCCGCCATCGATCGGCACCATCAGGCGCTTCTGCTCGGCCGGAAAGCCCGTATTGCCGACCAGCATCAGATATTGGCGGTCCGGCGTGATCATGAAGCCGCCGGACACGAAAAACTGCCTCTGGCCAGGATCGAGGGCGCCGGCCCGTTCCGGCCCGGCGGGGTCGCCGAGCTCGGCGGCGCGACGCATGATCGCCTCGATGGCGCCCTCGGCGTCGCTGGCCTGGACGGCCGCCTGGCCGGCCGCGGCGATATAGGCGAGCGGGTCGAGCATCAGATTGTCCTCTGCAAAAGTGCCTTGGCGATACCGAGCAGCCTGCCTTCCTCGAAAGGCCGGCCGACCAGCTGCGCCGAGTTGGGTATGTCGCCCGGCAGCGGGAAGGCGACGGCCGGCAGGCCGGCAATGTTGGCGAGCGCGGTGAAGTCGGCCTGGGCGGCCGGGGCGGGCGAACCATGCGGAAAGGCCCGCTGCGGTGCCGTCGGCAGGATCAGCGCGTCGACGCCGTCGAGCGCCCGGCGTGCCGCGAGCCCCAGCCGGTCCAGCGCCCAATAGGCGCCGGCGATGCGCTCGCCGGACGCTTGGCGGCCAAAATTCATGAAACGGCGGAAGCCGTCGGAAAAGCCGTCGCCGAGCGTGTCGAGATCCCTGCCGATCAGGCTGCCGGCCTCGGCCTCCGAGATCAGCAGGCCGGCGCGCCTCGCCTTGCCGGTGTCCCAGCCGTCGATGGCGACGTCGCGGACGATCGCGCCCTGCGCGACGGCGCTGGCGATGAGGGCGTCATAGGCGGCGCGGACTTCGGGCTCGCAGGCAACGCTGTCGACGACGCTCGGGCGCCCCAGGACGAGGCCTTTCAGGTCGATGGCTGCCGGCGCTGGATCCCAGCCCTCCGGCGCGGCCGCGCTGCGCGGATCGTCGGGATCCGCTCCGGCCATGGCGGCGATGGCAAGCGCCAAGTCGTCGGCATCGTTCGCGAGCGGGCCGATGGTGTCGAGCGTCCAGGAGAGATAGGTGAGGCCCGACGTGCCGACGAGGCCGCGGGTCGGCTTCAGCCCCCAGGTGCCGCAATAGGCGGCCGGGATGCGGACGGAGCCCATCGTGTCGGTGCCAAGCGCGATGGCGACGATGCCGCCTGCTACTGCTGCGCCGGAACCGCCGCTGGAACCGCCGGGCGTCGAGCCCGGGACGCGCGGGTTTTCGCAGCGACCATAGGTCGGGTTGTCGGTCGTGGCGCCGAGCGCGCCCTCATGCAGGTTGAGCTTGCCGAGCAGGACGGCGCCCGCTGCGCGCAGCCGCGCAATGACGGCGGCGTCCTCCACCGGCACGCGGTCACGATAGGCGGCGATGCCGGCCGTCGTCGGCATGCCGGCGACGTCGATGTTGTCCTTCACCGCGATGGGCACGCCGTCGAGCGGGCCGAGCGAGCGGCCGGCGGCGCGGCGGGCGTCGCTCGCCGCGGCCTCCGCCATCGCCGTCTCGGGCGAGACGGTGATGAAGATGTGCCAGTCGCCCTTGGTCGCGGCGATGCGGTCGAGCGCGGCTCGCGTCAGCGCGACGGAACTCGTCCGTCCGGCCGCGAGATCGGCGGCTAGCGATCGGGCGCTCGGAAGGCCGCTCATGAAACCTCTTTGCGGTTGTCGATCAGGCGGATCGGCTTCTGGCGCACCTCGATCTGGGTCAGATGGCCGAGCGCGCCGGGCGCGGCGAGCTGGACCGCGATCTCGACGCCGAGGCGGGTCTTCAGCAACGCCTCATAGGCCTCGGTCGGGCGGTCGAGAGCGCCGTTCGCCTCGATATGCACCGTCATCTCGTCGCGTCCGCCGACGCGCTCGACCTGGCAGACATATTCGCTGAGCAGGTCGGCGTGGTTCTCGGTCAGGAGGGCGCCGATACCGGTCGGATAGATGTTGATGCCGCGCAGCTTCACCATGTTGTCGCTGCGGCCGAGGAAGCCGACGATCCGGCGCAGATTAAGGCCGAGCGGCGAGGCGTCGGTCTTGAACGCCGAGACGTCATGCGTGTTGAAGCGGATGATCGGGAAGACGTCGTCCTTGAACAGGCAAGTGCAGACCATGTCGCCGCTTTCGCCGTCGGCGACCGGCGCCCCCGTCGCGATGTCTAGGACTTCGAGATATTGCGCGTCCTCCTGCACATACATGCCGGAGAGGTCGGGACCCTCGCCGGCGATCGCGCCGGTGTCGCCGACGCCATACCAGTCGAACACCTGCGCACCGCCCCAGGCCCGGCTCATGGTTTCGCGGCTTTCCGCGCCCATATGGCCGGAAATGATGCGGACCGGGATGTCCTTGCCTGGCTCGAGGCCGGCTTCCCGCGCGACGTCCGACAGCCGCTTGATGTAGTCGCCGAAGCCGATGATCGCGGTCGCGCCGAATTCCTTCATCAGCCCGACCTGGTTGGCCGAGCGGGTCTCGACGCCGGTGCCGGCCGTCATCATCTGCGCGCCGACCCAGTGCAGGATTGCCTCGCGGACGTAGTGGCCGCCATTGACCATGCCGTGGCCGTAGACCGAGTGGACGATGTCGGCATTGGTCATACCCTGCAGGGCATAGAAGCGGCCGAGCAGCAGGTTCTGGATCTCGCGGCTCTTCGCCCCGAACAGCAGCGGCTGCGGCTTGCCGGTCGTGCCGCTGGTGGTCTGGAACACGAGGGGCGGCCGCTTGTCGGCCGGGTAGGTGTCGAGACCGTGGAAGTCGCCGATCGGAGGGTGGGCCTCGACCGAGGCCATCAGGTCCGATTTCGAATAGGCCGGCAGCTTGACGATGTCGTCGAGCGAGCGGATGTCGCCGTGCTCCACACCCCTGGCGCCCCAGAGGCGCTGGTAGAACGGGATCTTCCAGGCAAAGGCGACGATCTTCAGGAAGCGCTCGTTCTGGATCGCGCGCAGTTCGTCGCGGCTCAGCGCCGAAAAGCGATCGACGAAGCTCTCGGGGCGGCCGTAGTCGCGGAGGATCCCGGCATAGTCCATCGCTTCGAAATAGTTGGGCGGCAGCATCGGGTGTGGGTTCCCTGTCGTTTCTGGAAGGAAAGGGGCCGGCGGTTCTAGGCCGCCTTGGCCATCGCGTTGCGGAACGGGGCGAGGGTGCCGCCCTCGGCCAGCGACAGCGCGGAGTGGACGAGCGCCTCGGCCTGTGCCCGGCCGAGACCGGCAGCCTGCATCAGCGCATGGGCCTTGGCGAGGAGCGCCGCGTCCGAGACCGGGTTCTCTGTGTCACCCCAAGCGTCGGCGACGCTGTGTGAAAGCGTTTCGCCGGAAGTAAGCCGCACGGCCACAGCGCTGCCGAAATGGCGCGGATAGGGCGCGGTGAAGCGGGCGCTGGCGGCGACCGTCGCCACTTCGCGCAGCGCCGCGAGATCCGGGCGGCCGAGCGCCGGTAGGTCGAAGGCGGCGAGCGGCGGCGGGCCGTCGCTGAGCGTCACCGCGACGGCATGCTGCAGGCTGAACTTGGCCTGCAGGACGGTTTCCGGCGCCGGGCGATCGCAGAACAATTTCGCATCCGCATAGGTCTCGATGTCGATGCCAGCGATCGGGCGGTCGGCGATCTTGTCGCGCAGCGCCAGCGCCGCGTCGATCGCCGCATGGGCATGGCGGCAGGCCGGCCACGGCTTGAAGCTGGTTTCGGCGATCTTCCAGCCGCTCTCCGGCCCGGCGACGACGTCGTTCGGCGAGGCGCCGGGACAGGTCGCGGCGAAGAAGCCCTGCGGCCCCTCGAGGATGAAGCGCGGACCGGTGAAGCCGTGCGCCGCGAGGCGCGCCGCCACGAGGCCGCGCCGCGCCGCCTCCGCGAGATGCAGCGTCTTGGTCATGACCGCCTCGTTGCGGCATTGCCAGAGGCCGCCCGCGACGCTGCCGGCATTGCCGAGCGCGGCGGCCAGGGCGGCCTCGTCGAGGCCGAGCAGGCTGCCGGCCGCTGCAGCCGCGCCGAAACCGCCGCAGGTCGCGGTGTTGTGGAAAAAGGCGTAGTGGCCGGGCCCGACCGCGCTGCCGAGCCGGATCATCGCCTCGTAGCCGCGAATGACGGCGTCGAGGAAATCTTCGGCGCGGGTGTCGTCGCGCGCTGCCGCCAGCGCCGCCGGGATGACGATGGGGCCAGGATGGAGCAGGGCGGCGCGGTGGACATCGTCCATCTCGAGGATGCTGCCGAAGCCGCCCAGCACGAAGGCGGCCGTGGCGGGATCGCTCGAACGGGCGCCGAAGAGCTGCGCCGGGCCGGCATCCGATGCCGGCGCTTCCGCTTCGATGCGGATGCCGGACTCGGTGGTGCGGCCGATCGCGGCGCAGCCGATCCAGTCGACGACATGCAGGGCGGCGCGCTGCCTGTCGGCGGCCGATATCGGGCGCGCCAAAAGGCCAACCAGCCGTTCTGTCACGCTTTTTTCCCCCGAGAGACCCGTCATCGCCCTTGCTCCGCAACGGCGTTTGCCGCACAGTGACTGAAAATTTGTCCGGACATATTTACCCAGGCTCGGTCGTTGTGCAAGTGCGAATGCAACGGTTCCGCAGCCGGAAACGAAAGTGGAAATCTGTTGGTGCGTTCGATCCCCAAGCTCTCGGCGCCGGAGGCGGCGGCGCTCGCCGCGCCCGGCGCGCGCCTCTATGTGGCAGGATGCTGCGGCGAACCCGGGGCGATCCTCGACGCCGTCGCCGCCGATCCGGAGCTCTGGCGCGGGGTCGAATTGCTGGGCGCCTATATTCCCGGCGTCAATCGCCGCGACCTGTCGGCGATCGGCCGCGAGACGACTGCCCGCAGCATTTTCGCGACCGAGGGATTGCGGCCGGAGCGCGCCGCCGGGCGGGTCTCGATCTGGCCGGCGCACTATACCGAGCTCTATCGTCATCTGGCCGAACCCGGCGCCATCGACATCGCCTATTTTCAGGTGCCGCCGCCGCGGGACGACGGCACGGTCGGCTTCGGCCTGGCCGCCGATTTTTCGCCGGCACCGGCGCTGGCGGGCGCCCGGCTTGTCGGTGTGATCAATCCGGCCATGCCCGACGTCGCCGACGGTCCGCGCCTGCCGGTGGAGCGCTTTTCGGCCTTCGTCGACGCGGAGGCGCCGCTGATCGCCTATGGTTCCGGCCGGCGCGATCCGGTGATTGACGCCATCGGCGTCCGTATCGCGTCGCTCATTCGTGACGGCGACACCATCCAGCTCGGCCTCGGCAAGATGCAGCAGGCCGTGCTCGGCGGGTTGGCCGAGCATCGCGGCCTCGGTTTCCACAGCGGCATGATCTCGGATCCGATCCTGCCGCTGATCGAAGGGGGCGTGTTCGCGAAAGGCATCACAACGGGCGTCGCCCTGGGAAGCGCCGCGCTCTACGAGCGGGTTCGCCAATTGCCGCAATTGCGTTTCCGGCCGGTCGGCGAGACACATGCGATTGGACACTTGTCGCGAATCGAGCGCTTCATCAGCATCAATTCGGTGATCGAGGTGGATTTGTTGGGTCAGGCAAACGCCGAAATCCTGGGCGGACGTCAGGTGAGCGGGCTGGGTGGCATGGTCGATTTCGTTCGTGGCGCGCGCGCCTCGGCGGGCGGGCGTTCCCTGCTCGCGCTTCCCGCCACCGCCGAAGGCGGCCGGCGCAGCCGTATCCTGGCCGCCTTGCCGGCCGGCGTCCCGGCCGGCGTTTCGCGCTCGGATGTCGATTGCGTCGTCACCGAGCATGGCGTGGCGGAGCTGCGCGGTGCCAGCGTCGCCGAGCGTGCCGAGCGGCTGATCGCGATCGCCGCGCCGCAATTCCGCGACGAGCTCGCCGCCCAATGGGAATCCCTTCAGCAGGCGGGGAGCATGGCGTCATGAGCAAGCTCGTCGCGCCACATGGCGACCTGCCGCGCTATCACCAGATCAGCAACATCCTGACCGAGCGCATCGAGCTCGGCCGCTACGCCATCGGCGACCTCTTGCCGACGGAACAGGACCTCTGCGCCGAGTTCGACGTCAGCCGCTACACCATCCGTGAGGCGCTGCGCCGGCTGACCGAGGCCGGGCTCGTCCGGCGCCGGCAGGGTTCCGGCAGCCAGGTGGTCGCCAACAAGGCGCCGGCGAATTTCGTCCATTCGATGCGCTCGCTCAGCGAGCTGTTCCAGTACGCCTCCGACACCGTATTCAAGACCACGGCGATCGAGCTGCTGGTGCCGGAGCCGGAGGTGCGGCCCTATCTCGGCGAGACGGCGGACGAGCCCTGGCTCTATGTCGAGGGCGTGCGTCTCGAGGCGGACGGGCGGACGCCGATCGCCTTTTCGCGTGTGTTCATCAACCGCGAGTTCGAAGGCATCGCGCCCGACATTCCGGGCGTTGGCGGCACGATCTTCCGGCTGATCGAACAGCGCTACGGCGTCACCGTCGAGGATGTCGAGCAGGAGATCCGGGCCGAGCCGATGGGCAAATACGCCGCCAAGCTGCTCGGCTCGTCGACACGGATCTGGGCGGTGCGGGTGATCCGGCGCTATTTCGGCGAGGATGGCAAGATCCTGCAGATCTCGGTCAACTACCACCCGGCCGACCGCTTCTCCTATTCGATGCACCTGCGCCGCGAGGGCGCGAAGGGCTGGGTGTAGGCGCCGGTCAGCTCTTTCGTCCGGCCAGAATCTCGGCGGTGGCGGTGTCGTCGAAGCCGGCGCGCCGCAGCACCTCCGAGGTGTGCTGGCCGAGCGCGGGCAGGGTCGTGTCGATCCGGCCCGGCTCTTCGCGATAGCGGATCGGTGTGCCGATATGCAGATTGCCGGCTTCGTCGCGCTGGAGCATGCCGCGTGCCGCCACATGCGGCTGGTGGAAGGCTTCGTGGAGGTCGAGCACGGGGGCGAAGCAGACGTCCTTGTCAGCGAACCAGTCTTCCCATTCGGCCCGCGTTTTCGTCGCGAAGGTCTCGCGCAGGAAGTCCTTCACGGGTTCCTGGCTCGGACCGGGCTGCCCTTCGGCGATTGGGATCAGGTCGGGCCGCTCGAGCGCATTGAGCAGATTGCGGACGAATTTGTGCTCGACGCCGCCGAGCACGACATGGCGCCGGTCGGCCGTCCGGTAGGGGGCGAAGAATGCATAGCCGCCGAAGGATCGCTCGTCCTTGACCCTCGGCGCCCGGTCTTCGGCAAAGACGGGACCGGTGACGTTCGGCAGCCACGCCATGGTGGAATCCTGCATCGAGATGTCGAGATAGTCGCCGCGGCCGGTCTTCTCGCGCCTCAGCAGCGCCATCAGGATGCCGGCGAAGGCGGTCATCGAGCCGGCCATGTCGGCAACCGGCATATGCGGATTGGTCGGCTGGCCGTCACTGCCGAGATTGAGGCTGACGACGCCGGCAAGCGCCTCGATGGCGATGTCGTGCGCCGGGCGCTTCGCTTCCGGCCCCGTCTGGCCGAAGGCCGAGATCGAGGCATAGACGATGCGCGGATTGATCTTCGCGACCGCGTCATAGCCGACGCCGAGGCGGTCGACCACGCCGGGGCGGAACGCCTCGACCACGACGTCGGCGGTCTCGCACAGCTTCAGGAAGGCGGCGACGCCGGCCGGCGTCTTGAAGTCGAGCACGATGCTCTTCTTGCCGCGATGGGTGTTGCGGAACCAGACGCTGATGCCGTCGGCGCTGCGATAGCCGACGTTGCGGACCGGTTCGCCCTCGCCGGGCGGCTCGATCTTGATCACCTCGGCGCCATGGTCGGCCATGGTCTGGGTCAGCATCGGGCCGGGCAGAAACAGCGACAGGTCGAGGACGCGCAGGCCTTCGAGCTTCATTTGGGCGACCTCGTTTTTCAGATGACGCTTTTATCGCGCAGCGCGGCGATTTCGTTCGCCGCATAGCCCAGTTCGGCCAGCAGCGCGTCGGTGTGCTCGCCGAGGCGCGGCCCGGGCCGGGCTTCGGCGCGGCTGCCGTCGAGCCGGATCGGGTTCGACAGCACTTGCAGGCCGGGGCGGGCGGCATGGCCGATGCCCTGCACGCCGCCGGTGGCGCGGAAATAGGGATTGTCGAGCGCCGCGCCGACGGAGAGCACGGGGGCGGCCGGAATCTGGCCGGCGAACCGCGCCATCCAGTCGGCGGTGGGACGCTGCGAGAGCGCCGCATCGAGCAACGGGATCAGCGCGTCGCGGTTGTCATAGCGCGCCTTGTTGCCGGCAAAGCGCGGGTCGTCGAGCAATTCCGGCAAGCCCGCCAGCTGGCAGAGCTTCTCCCAGAACTTCGGCAGGATGCACATGATGAAGATGCGGCTGTCGCTTGTCGGGAACGTCTCGCAGGGCACGACGGAGGGGTGGCCGGAGCGCGGCCGCCGGGTCGTTTCGACCGCCTCGTTCAGATACCAGGTGGCCGGATAGGTCAGCTGGTGCATGGCTACGTCGTAGAGGGTGACGTCGACATCGCGGCCGCGGCCGGTGCGGGCGGCGCCGAGCAGCGCCGCCGTCAGCGCGAAGGCGGTGGTGATGCCGGTCAGGTAGTCGACGATCGAGAGGCCCATGCGGGTCGGCGTGCCGTCCGGCTCGCCGGTCAGCGACAGGAATCCCGCTTCCGCCTGCATCAGATAGTCATAGGCCGGCCAATTGGCGCGCTCGCCCTCGCGGCCATAACCGGAGAGATGGGTGCAGACGATCGCCGGCTTCACCTTCGCAAGCGCTGCGTGCGTCAGGCCGAGCTTGGCCGGCTGGTCGCCGCGCAGGTTGTTGAGCACGGCGTCGGCGCCGGCGACAAGGCGGTGCAACACCGCCTGGCCCTCGGCCTGGCGCAGGTCGAGCGTCAGGCTCTTCTTGCCGAGATTGAAGGTCTGGAAGAACTGGCTGTCGTCCTCGCCAAGGAAATAGGGGCCGGACTGGCGCGAGCTGTCGCCGCCCGCGCCCTTGTCCGTCTTCGGCGGCTCGATCTTGATCACCTCCGCGCCCATGTCCGAAAGATACATGGTCGCGAAGGGGCCGGCGCCATACTGCTCGGCGGCGATGATCCGGATGCCTTTCAGCGGCGGCTCGGCGATGCCGAAACCGCCTGTTTTCGCATCGTCTCTCGCAGCCATCAGGGTCACGCCGGGTTCCTTTCCATCATCTGCTTGGCGATGATGATGCGCTGGATCTCGTTGGTGCCTTCGCCGATGCACATCAGCGGCGCGTCGCGGAAATAGCGCTCGATATGGTATTCCTTGGAATAGCCATAGGCGCCGTGGATGCGCATGGCTTCGAGCGAGTTTTCGACGGCGGCTTCCGAGGCGAAGTATTTCGCCATGCCGGCCTCCATGTCGCAACGCTCGCCGCTGTCATAGGCGCGGGCCGCGTCATAGGTCAGCAGGCGGGCGGCCTGCAGGCGGGTCGCCATTTCGCCGAGCTTCAGCTGGATCGCCTGATGCTGGCCGATCGGCTTGCCGAAGGTCTTGCGCTCCTGGGCGTATCTGACGCTGTCCATCAGCGCGGCGCTGGCAAGACCGCAGCCGCGCGCCGCGATGTTGATGCGGCCGAGTTCGAGACCGCCCAACGCTGTCTGCATGCCGCGGCCTTCGACGCCGCCGATCAGGTTTTCGACCGGGACGCGGTAATTTTCGAAGCTGATCTCGGCGCTGTCGATGCCCTTGTAGCCGAGCTTCTCCAGCTTGCGCGATACGTGGAAGCCTTCGCCCTTTTCGGCGATCAGCATCGACATGCCCTTGTGGCGCGGCTCGGCGTCGGGGTTGGTCTTCACCAGCAGGGCGAAGCAGGATCCCTCGATGCCGTTGGTGATCCAGGTCTTGGCGCCATTCACCACATAGTGGTCGCCATCGCGGACCGCGCGGGTGCGGATCGCCTGCAGGTCGGTGCCGGCATCCGGTTCGGTCAGGGCGAGGCCGCCGCGCAGTTCGCCGGTGGCGAAGCGGGGCAGGAAGCGCTGCTTCTGCTCTTCCGTGCCGACACGAACGACGCAGGCCGACATGATCAGGTGCGAATTGATGATGCCGCCGAGCGACATCCAGGTCGCGGAGACTTTCTCGACGATCTTGGCATAGGTGGTGGCAGACAGGCCGAGACCGCCATATTCGGCGGGGATCGTCGCGCCGAACAGGCCGAGCTCCTTCATCTGCTCGACCATCGCATGCGGGTACTCGTCCGCATGGTCGAGCCGCAGCACATGCGGGCGGACATCGCGCTCGAGCCACTTCTCGATCGCGTCGAGGATCATCAGGTCGTCGGACGAAACGTCCGCGTGGGAGGCGGTGGACATGGGCGTTCCTCTCCGGCGCGTCAGTAGCGCGCCTTCTCCTCGACATCGAAGCCGCGCTTGGCGATCAGCATGGTGCGCTCGAATTCGCAGACCATCTTTTCGTCCTGGTTGAAGCCGCGCGTCTTGACCGTGACGATGCCGGCATTCGGGCGGGACTTGCTCTCGCGCTTGCCGAGCACTTCCGATTCCGCCACCAGCGTGTCGCCGGCAAACAGCGGGAAGGTGAGCTTGATCTCGCTCCAGCCCAGATTGGCGATCGCCTTCTGGCTGACGTCGGTGACGCTCATGCCGACCATCAGCGCGACGGTGAAGGGCGAGCAGATGATGCAGCGGCCGAACTCGCTGTGCTTGGCGTATTCGGCGTCGAAATGCATCGGATGGGTGTTCATCGTGAGGAGCGTGAACCAGGTGTTCTCTGTCTCCGTGATCGTCCGCCCGGGGCGATGCTCGTAGATGTCGCCCTCGGCGAAATCTTCGAAATAGCGGCCGAAGCTTTCGCGATACCGGTTGGCACCCACTTCCTTGATCGTCACGACCATCGTCTTCACTCTTCTTACGGGTTCGGGTTCTGGAAGGAATTGCGGAGCGCGAGGATGCGCTCCATGGCGCGCACCACCGGCCGCTCGACGAGCTTGCCGTCGAGCACGGCGAGGCCCGTCGGGCTGGCGCGATAGGCGGCGAGGATCTGTTCGGCCCGGACGATCTCATCGTCGGTCGGCGCGAAGACGTCGTTCACCACGGCGACATTGGCGGGGTGCAGCACGCCCTTGCCGGTGAAGCCGAGCGCCTTGGCGGCGACGGATTCGGCCTGGACGATGTCGGCGTCGCGGAAGGCGAGGCTTGGCACGTCGAAGATGTCGATTCCGGCGCGCTTGGCCGCGTGCACGACGCGCGAGCGAGCATAGAGCAGCGGTTCCGCCGCAATGGCGACGCCGAGCTCGGCCGAAAGATCGGCGCCGCCGAACATGGCGAACTCGATGCGATCGCTTGCCTTGAGGATCGCGGCGACGTTCTCCAACCCTTCGACGCTCTCGATCAGCACGGCGAGACCGAGGTCGAGACCGGCTTCGGTCAAGAGGCCTTCGACCCAGCGCACTTCGTCGGCGCTATCGACCTTTGGCAGGAAGATCGCGCCGGCTGCCGGCCGCGCTTCGATGACGGCGAGCAGATCGCGAAGACCCTCTGCACTGCGCGGGCTGTTGATGCGCAGCACCCGCTCCGGGCCGGTGGCATCGGTCAGGAAGGGAATGGCGGCCGCGCGCGCCTCCGCCTTCAGGGCCGGCGGCACCGCATCCTCGAGATCGAGGCAGACGACATCGGCGCCGGTGGCGAGCGCCTTGGCGTGGACCTCGATACGGTTTCCGGGGGCGAAGAGTAGTGTCCTGCGCGCGCGCATGGTGGTCCGCATGCTCCTGCTTCGTGCCGAATGCGTCAAATTTGTCCGGACAAATAAAAGGACGCAAGAAGGCTTGTCAAATGATTTGTCCGGACAAATCAGGTCAATTCTGGCGAGCGAGCGTCAGCGCCACCAGCGCCGCCGCATCGGCATTGGATTCCAGAGCGCCGACCGTCGCGATCAGCGCGTCGACCTTCTCCGCTTCGAGCGGAATCGCGCCATAGCCGGCGCAGCGACGGAACTTCTCGACATTCGCAGCCTCGGTCATCGCCGCGGCCGGGTGACCATAGACGTGGCGCAGCGTGATCGCATGGTCGGCGCCGTTCCGGAGGCGGACCCGGATGGTCTGCGGATCGAGCGCGTTCAGATCGGGATTGTCGTCCTGGATCACCTCGACCAGCGCGGCGTAGCGGTGGACGTCTGGATCGTCGAGCACGGCGCGGCCGCGGAAATCGGTCACATCGACCCGGCCGTGCGCCAGGAAAGTCCCGGCGACGAAGCGCAGGCACAGCTTGGCGTAGTTGGCCTCCGGGTTCGGGATGTCCGGCCGGCCGACGAGGCGGTTGACCAGGGGAGGGACCTCGCAGACGATGCCGGCAATCTCCCCGGCGGCGAAGCCGTGCCGCTGCATCAACTGGCCGAGGCCGTCGACGACGCCATGGGTCAGGCGGCCGCTCGGATAGGGCTTGTGCGACATTTCCAGCATCTGCCAGTCCTGTCCCAGCCGGGCGAGAAACGGCTCGAGATCGTAGTCGTTCTGCTCGAACAGGGCGAAATAGCCATATTGCCCGGTCAGGATGTCGTGCGGTCCGCGGAAGCCGGCCAGCGCCAGATCGGCCGAGACGATGGCGGCGCGGGCGTTGAAGCCGACCTGCAGGCCGAGCATCGGCGAACCCTCGACATGCGGCTGCAGCGTGCCGCTGGTCTGCGAATACTGGGCGCCGAGGGCGTTCTTCAGCATCAGCGCGTCGAAACCGGCGAGCTTGCCGATCGCCGCCACCGCGCCGAAACCGCCGGCCGTCGCCGGCCGGAAGAAGCGCAGCGCCGAATTGGTGACGACCCCCAGCATGGTTGAGACGTCGACGCCGAGCGCCAGCGCCGTGATCAGGTCGCGGCCGGAGATCGTCCGGCCCTTGCCGCGCTCGCGCTCGGCCCAGGCCAGGACGGCCGAGAGGATCGTCGCCATCGGATGCAGGACCGCGCCTTCATGGACGCAATCGAACTCCAGGCAGTGGACCTGATAGGCATTGATGATCGCCGCCTGCTGGGCCGGCAGGCGTTCGCCGGTCAGCCAGACCGTCGCCTCGGCGCCCTGGCCCCAGCCGGCCGCGACCTGCTTCAGTTCCGGGATGCCGGTGCCGGCCGAACCGGCGATGCCGACGCCGAGCGTGTCGAGCAGGAAGGTCTTGGTCTTGGCGACGACCGCCGGGGGCAGGTCTTCAAAGCGCGTGTTGATGACGTGGTCGACGACGCGGTCGAGCGGATTGGCCGAGGACATGATGCGGTTTCCTCAGACCGGAGCTGGGACGTTGGCAGCAAAGTGCCGGGCGATGTCGAGGCGCGTCGCGCACCAGACATCGGGCTGGCTCTTCACATAGCGGATGAACTTGTCGAGCGCGCCGATGCGGCCCGGGCGGCCGATGATCCGGAGATGCAGGCCGAGCGACATCATCTTCGGGCCGTCGGCGCCTTCCTCGTGCAGCTGGTCGAAGGTGGCGATGGCGTAGTCGAGCCAATCCTGCGGGGTATAGGACGGCGCGGTCCAGAACTTCATGTCGTTGGTATCGAGCGCGTAGGGGACGATGACGATCGGCTTCGGCCCCGCCTCGGTCTCGACCATGTCCCAGCGCGGCACGTCGTCGGAAAAATCGTCCATGTGATAGGCGAAGCCGGCCTCGGCGAGCAGGCGGCGGGTGCGGTCGGTGTGCAGGTAGCGCGACAGCCAGCCATAGGGACGGGTGCCGGTTGTCGCCTCGATGCTCTTCACCGCCTTGTCGATGAAGTCGCGCTCGCGCGCCTCGTCATAGGAAAACTGGTGGATCCAGCGCCAGCCATGGCTGCAGGTCTCATGATTGCCGGCACGGATATAATCGGCGAGTTCCGGCGCATTCTCGATCGCCATCGCGGCGGCGGTGACGGTGGTGGCGACGCCATGTTTCTGGAACAGGCCGAAGACGCGCGGCGCGCCGGCGCGGATGCCGTACTGATAATTGCTCTCGTTGGCGTAGTTGCGGATCGGGATCTTCAGCGAAACGCCGAGTTCGTCGACCGGCTCCGGCCCCTTGTCGCCGCGGGCGACGGTCATCTCGGAGCCTTCCTCGATGTTGATGACGAAGGACATGGCGAGCCGGGCCTGGTTGGGCCAGGAGAAGGGCGCGGTCATCAGTGGTATTCCTCCCCGCCGGAGACGTTGATCGCCTCGGCGGTAATGTAGGCGGCGGCGTCCGAGCAGAGGAACGCGGCGGTTTCGGCGGTGTCGTTCGGCGTGCCGGTGCGGCGCAGCGGAATGCGCGCGCGCATCTCGTCGAGATAGGCCTCGATCGACTGGCCGCGCGCTTCCGACATGAAGCGGTTCTGCCAGGCACCGAGGCCCGTCGTGACGTGATTGGGACAGATGGCGTTGACGGTGATGCCGTGTTCGCCGAGTTCGAGCGCCGCCGAGCGGGTCAGGCCGATCAGGCCATGCTTCGAGGCGGTGTAGGCACTTGCAAAGGCAAAGCCGGACTTTGCCGCCTGCGAGGCGATGTTGATGATCCGCCCGCCCTGACCCTGCGCGATCATCTGCTTCGCCGCATGCTTGGTCGCGAGCGCGGGCGCGCGAAGATTGACGCCGAGTACGACGTCCCAGCTTTCGGCCTCCAGTTCGACCAGCGGTCCGAACAGATAGCCGACGCCGGCATTGTTGATCAGGATGTCGAGCCGGTCGAAATGCTCGACCGCCGCGGCGATGGCGGCGGCGATCGCCGTCTCGTCGAGCAGGTCGCCGGTGACCGTCACGACCTCCGCGCCCTCGGCGGCGAGTTCGGCCGCCACGGTTTCGAGGTCGGATTTCGTGCCGACGCCATGCGCCGGCGCCGCAGCGCCCGAGACGGCGCCGCGATCATGCAGCACGAGCTTCGCGCCCTGCGAGGCGAGCTTGCGCGCCATGCCCTGGCCAAGGCCTCCGGGCCGGCCGGCCCCGGTGATCAGGGCGACCCTGCCGGCCAGTTCCGTGCCAGCCATCACGCCGCTCCGAGCGTGCGGGTCATGATGAAGGTGGGGTTGTCGGCGAAGGCCTGAAACTCCGCCGCGATCTTCTGCATCGTCGCGCTGGTGACGTCGGCGCCAAACTGGTCCACGTCGGCGACGTCGATGATCTCGACATAGGCATAGGGCGGCCTGGCCTCCGAGCCGAGAACGCCGGTGGTCGGGTGGACCGAAAACGCGGCGATCGAATCGAGCCCGTTCACGATCGGAATGTCCGTCGATACCGCCCAGGCTTCGTAGGCTTTGGTGTCGACACCGGCCTTCAGATTGAACAGCACCACGATCCGCGTCACGTCGACCTCCACTGCGATTTTTCCCCCGTCACAACTCAAGTGGACGGCTTATTTGTCCGGACAAATGTCTCGGCCAAACCGACGGCTGTCAACCCATTTTTGCGAAGTTTCTCCAAGAAGCGCTTGACAATACCGGGGAGCTGAGGCGTGATTTGTCCGGACAAATCCATAAGAACAACCTGAGGGGTCCTATTATGCTGATGAGAAACGCGCTGCTTTCGGCCGTGGCCGTGGCAGCCCTGACGCTTGCCGCCTTGCCTGCCTCCGCGCAGCAGATCCTCGTTCTGGCCGAGGATGTGCCGGCCGGTCTCGACTATGATGGCCCTTCGGCCGCGATTCCCGCCAGCCAGCAGGGCATGGTCAGCCTTCTGGAGCCGCTCGTCGGCTATGCCGCCGCCCCGGCCAACGAAGACGGCATCGTCATGCCGGACTTTTCCAAGATCGAGGGGCGGCTGGTCGAAAGCTGGGACTATGATCCGGCGACGCTGACCTGGACGCTGCACCTGCGCAAGGGCGTCAAGGGTTGCGACGGCGCCACCTTCGACGCCATGGACGTGGCCTACACCTTTGCCCGCGCCAAGTCGGTGAGCGGCGCCGCCCCCATCGGCTGGTTCCTGTCCAACGTCGCCTCGATCGACGGCTTCACGCCGGCCGTCTTCGGCAAGGATCCGAAGGCGAAGGAACTCGGCGACGAAGTCAAGATCATCGACGACTACACGGTGCAGATCCGGCAGTCGGAGCCGAATGCGCTGTTCCTGCCGGTGCTCTCGATCTTCGGCCTGCTCATCTATGACAAGGAGACGATGGAGAAGCACGCGACCGAGAAGGATCCCTGGTCGCACGACTATGCCAATACGCAGAACGCTCCCGGCTTCGGCGCCTATTGCCTCGACAAATGGTCGAAGAATCAGGAAATCAGCTACAAGGCCAATCCGGATTACTATCGTGGCAAGCCGGCGATCGATAAGGTCACCGTCCGCCGCGTCCCGCAGTCGTCCAACCGCGTCGTCGTGCTGCGTACCGGCCAGGCGCAGCTCGCCAGCGGCCTGACGCCGAAGGAGTTCGACAGCCTGCGTTCGGTCAAGGGCGTCGCCGTCGGCGGCGTGACGGGCAACGAAAACCTGTTCCTGCACATGAACTTCGCCTCGAAGCCATTCGACAATCCGAAGGTGCGCGAGGCGATTGCCCACGCCATCCCGTTCGAGCAGATCATCAAGACCGGCTATTTCGGCCAGGCGCATCAGTGGAAGGGCTCAGTGCCGAGCAGCTATCCGGGCTTCAAGGAGGCCGGGCAGTACAGCTATGATCCGGAGAAGGCCAAGGCGCTGCTGGCCGAGGCCGGTTATCCGGACGGCAAGGGCCTGGAGGCCTTCGGCGTCCGGAGAAGGCCAAGGCGCTGCTGGCCGAGGCCGGTTATCCGGACGGCAAGGGCCTGGAGGCCTTCGGCGACGCGTTCCAGCTCTCCTATGTGACGGAGAAGGAATCGACACTCGGTCCGATCGTCAACATCATCCAGTCCTCGCTGCGCGCCGTCGGCATTCCCGCGACGCTGAACCCGATCCCGCAGACCCAGTATGGCGACCGCCAACTGGTGAAGGGCGACCTGCCCTTCGCCGTCAACGACCAAGAAAAGCCGATCGGCGTCGACGCCGGCTATGCGGTCCAGCTGTTTTTCGTGACGAAGGACAAGGGCGGCCTCAACAACATGGTCAATTACTCCAGCCCGATCGTCGACGATCTCTGGGCCAAGGCCCGCGTCGAGCCGGACGTGGCCAAGCGCACCGAGATGCTCGGCCAGATCCAGGACAAGCTCGCCGCCGACATCGCGTGGCTGCCGGTCGTCGAATACAAGACGCAGTGGGCCTATTCCGACAAGCTCAAGGGCATGCGCTGGTATCCGGACAATTCCATCCGCTACTTCGATCTCAGCGTTCAGTAAATCGGACGAGGCAGGCCGGATCGGCCTGCCTCCTTCCCGCCGAGGGTCGGCCCGTGCTGTTTCGATATATCTCCAAGCGTTTTGCCGTCGGGCTGCTGCAGCTCATCGGGCTGACGATCGCCGTCTTCTTCCTGATCCGCCTGCTGCCGGCGGACCCCGTGTCGCGTCTGGTCGGCATGAATGCGAGCCCCGAGGCCTATGCGCAGGCCGCCAAGCAGCTCGGCGTCGACCGGCCGCTGCTCGCGCAGCTCGCGACTTATCTCGGCTTCCAGCCCGAGATCTCGCCGGGCCTGCTGCAGGGCTCGTTCGGCGTTTCCTGGGTCACCGGCACGCCGGTCACCGCTGAGATCGCCGCCTATCTGCCCGTCACGATCGAACTCGTCACGCTGAGCTTCCTGCTGGCGCTCGCGGTCGCCGTGCCGGTCGGCATGTTCGGCGCGCTGAACCCAGGCGGCAAGGCCGACAAGGGCGTCTTCGTCTACAGCCTGTTCGCCGGCTCGCAGCCCGAGTTCTGGTGGGGCTTGTTGTTCGTCTATCTGTTCTTCTTCACCCTCGGCATCGCGCCGGCGCCGCTCGGTCGCCTGTCGCCGATGACGACCGCGCCCGACGTCGTTACCGGCTTCATGACCGTCGACGCCCTGATTGCCGGTCAGTTCGATGTGTTCGTCGAAGCCCTGCATCATCTGATGCTGCCGGTGTTCACTATGGCCTTCATCCTCTCCGGTCCGATCATCAAAATGGTCCGGCAGAACATGGCTCGCGCGCTGCAGTCTGACTTCGTGCTCTACGCCAATTGCGCCGGCCTGCCGAAAGCGCGCGTCGCCCGCTATGCGCTGCGCGCCGCCATGGCGCCGTCGATGACACTGATCGGCATCCTCTACGGCTTCATGCTGAGCGGCGCGGTGCTCACGGAGAGCGTCTTCTCGCTCGGCGGCATTGGCCAATATGCGATCAGCGCGGTGCTCAACTATGACTACCCCGCGATCCAGGCCGTTGTTCTGGTGATCACCGCCATCTCGCTCGTCGTTTATCTCGCGCTGGATCTGATCCACGCCGCGATCGACCCCCGGATTGCCTATTGATGTCCAGCCTGCACGCCCTTTCCCAGTCAGATCTGCTGCCGCGTCGCCGCCGCGACTGGTTGTTCGGCCTCGGTTTGACGATCGTCGTCATCGTCGTCGCGCTTGCCATCGTCGGTCCCTATGTCGGTCCCTACGACCCGACGCTGACGACGCCGAATGTCTCTGTGCCGCCGCCCTCGCTTTCCGAAATCCCGGGCCTGTTCGGCGCCTGGATCTCCGGCAGTCTCGAAGTGCCGCCGAACTGGATGGGTACGGATGCCTCGGGCTTCGACGTCTTCTCCCGCGTCATCGCCGCGCCGCGCACCGATCTCGTCATAGCTCTGGTCGCCAACGGTCTTTCGCTGCTACTCGGCGTCTTCCTCGGCCTGATCGCCGGCTATTATCGCAATGCCGCGACCGAGCTGATGATGCGCGTCTCTGACGTGATGCAGTCCTTTCCGGTGTTCATCTCGGCCATGGTGCTGGTGGCGCTGGCCGGGCGCTCGACGAGCAACATCGTCATCGCGCTCGCCTTCGTCTACACGCCGATCTATGTCCGCCTGACCCGCGCCGAGGTGATGAGCCAGAAGGTTCGTGGCTTCGTCGAGGCGGCTCGTGCACTCGGCAATACCGAGCTCAGCATCGCCATACGCCACGTCCTGCCGAACTCGCTGACGCCGGCGCTGATCCAGGCGTCGGTCACCATCGGGTTTGCCATCCTGCTGACGGCGGGCCTCTCCTTCGTCGGCGCCGGCGTGCGGCCGCCGACGCCGGAATGGGGCCTGATGATTTCCACCGGTGCCAACCAGATTATCCTCGGCGAGTGGTGGCCGTCGGTGTTCCCCGGCATCGCGATTTCCCTGACCGTGTTCGGTTTCGCCGTGCTCGGCAATGCCCTGGAGCGCCGCTATGACGCGTCTTGAGGCGACCGCCCTGGCGGAGTTTTCCGTGGTCGAGCCGGTGGCTGCCCGAACGGTTTTGTCGGTCGAAAATCTCGTTGTTGGCTACCCGGTCGATGGCCGCATGATCAAGCCGGTCGACGGGTTGAGCTTCAAGGTGCGCGAGCGCGAAGTGGTCGGGTTGATCGGTGATGCCGGCAGCGGCAAGTCGACGGCGGCGCTGGCGCTGCTCGGGCTCGCCCGCGCGCCGGGCAAGATCCTTGGCGGTCGCGTCGAGTTCGACGGCCGCGACCTGCTGAAGCTGCCCGACCCAGAGATTCGCGCCATTCGTGGCCGCGACATCGCTATCATCGTGCAGAATCCGCGCTCCTCGCTCAATCCGATGCTCCGGATCGGCAAGCAGATCGGCTATGCCTATCAAGCGCACAATGCTGCCTCGGGACCGCAATTGCGGCGCAAGGCAATCGACATGCTGCGCATGGTCGGCATCAACGATCCCGAGCGCCGGGCCGATCCCTACGCACATGAGCTTTCCGGCGGCATGGCGCAACGCGCACTGATCGCCATGGCGCTGTCGTCGAAGCCGAAGCTCCTGATCGCCGACGAGCCGACCAGCGGCCTCGACGTGACGATCCAGGCGCAGTTTCTCGACGAGATGTGGAACACCGTCCAGGAGACCGGCTCGGCCATTTTGCTGATCACGCAGGAACTCGGCACGCTCGCCAATTATTGCGACCGGGTGCTGGTGCTGCATGAGGGGCGGATCGTCGAGGACGCGCCGGTGCGCGAATTTTTCGCCAATCCGCAGCATCCTTACAGCCGGCAGATCCTCAAGCTGCAGCGCGAGCGTGGCTCGTCACTCGGGCTCGAATCGCCGGAGGGCGGCGTCAAGCAGTTGCTCAAGACGACAGATTTGCGCAAAACCTTCGCCGTTCAGCATACCAGGAAGACGATCCAGGCGGTCGACAAGGTTTCGCTGGAAATCGGCCGCGGCGAGACGCTTGGCCTGGTCGGCGAGAGCGGCTCCGGCAAGACCACGGTCGGCCGATGCTTGCTGCGCCTGCTCGAGCCGACTTCCGGATCCATCGTCTTCAACGGCGAGGATCTGGTGAAGCTGCCGCCGAACGATATGCGGCGCTATCGCTCCAAATTGCAGATCGTCTTTCAGGATCCGTTCGACAGCCTGAACCCGCGCTGGACGATCCGCCGGATCCTGACCGAGCCGCTCGACCTGCACTCCGACCTCTCGACCGCCGACAAGAACAAGCGCGCGGAGGAGTTGATCGATCTGGTCGATCTCGATCGCAGCCTGCTCGACCGGAAGCCGCGCGGCCTTGGCGCCGGCGCGCTCCAGCGCATCAACATCGCCCGCGCGCTCGCCTGCAATCCGGAATTCATCGTTCTCGACGAGCCGACTTCCGTGCTGTCGCCGCGCGCCCGCGTCGGGCTGATCGAATTGCTGGTCCGGCTCCAGAAGGAGCTCGGTATCAGCTATCTCTTCATCAGCCACGACCTGACCACCGTCCGCTATCTCTGCCACAAGGTCTCGGTCATGTATCTCGGCCAGATCGTCGAGACCGGCACGGTTGAGCAGGTGTTTTCGCGCCCGCGGCATCCCTATTCGCAGGCGCTGCTCTCGGCCCATCTGTTTCCCGATCCGACTGATCGCCGCGTCGACAAGGTCATTCCGGCAGCGCTCGAAGGCGAGATTCCAAGCCCGATCGACTTGCCGAACGGCTGCTATCTGGCCTCGCGCTGCCCGCACGTCGTCGATGCCTGCCGGACGATACCGCAAACGCTGGATCCGGTCGGAGGGGGCCAGGAGGTGCGCTGCTGGCGTGCCGTCGCGGGCGATGTCACGGCATTCGCGGGGGGCGCACGCATGAGCGATAATATCGATGATGTCGTCATTGTCGGCGCTGGTGCGAGTGGCGCGGCGGTTGCCTGGCGGCTTGCCCGCGCGGGCCTGAAAGTCACCTGCCTCGAGCAGGGCGACTGGGTGCGCTATGACGAAGTGCCGAGCTTCCGCACCGATTGGGAAGTGGCGCGCCAGACCAGCCATCACCCCAATCCGAACGTTCGCCAGAACCCGGTCGATTATCCCGTCGACGACAGCGAGGCGGCGATCAAGCCGTTCCTCTACAATGCCGTCGGCGGCTCGACGATTTTGTGGGGCGCGCATTTCCCGCGCTTCCGCCCGTCCGATTTCCGGGTGAAGACGCTCGACGGCGTCGGCGACGACTGGCCGATCTCCTACGAAGATCTCGCGCCCTATTATGAAGAGAACGACCGGATGATGGGCGTCTCCGGCCTTGCCGGCGACCCCGGCAATCCGCCACGCCTCGCCCGCCAGATGCCGCCGCTGCCGCTCGGCCGGGGCGGTGAAACGATGGCGGCCGCCTTCGACCGGCTCGGCTGGCATTGGTGGCCCTGCGACGTGGCGATCAATTCGACGCCCTATGGCGAGGGGCGCGGCGGCTGCAACAATTGCGGCCCCTGCGATCTCGGCTGCCCGAGCGGCGCGCGTTCCTCGTCCGACGTCACCTACTGGCCGCAGGCGATCCGCGCCGGGGCGAAGCTGATCACCGGTGCGCGCGTCTTCGAGATCGAGACCGACAGCCAGGGCCGCGCCACCGGCGTCGCCTATTACGACCGCGACGGCATCGCCCGCCGCCACCGGGCGCATGTCGTGACGCTCGCCGCCAACGGCCTCGGCACGGCGCGGCTGATGCTGCTGTCGAAATCCAAGCGTTTTCCGAACGGCATCGCCAACGACACCGACCTCGTCGGCCGCCGGCTGATGCACCATCCGACCGGCATGGTAACCGGCACCTTCGACGAAGCGATTGACGGCTATGCCGGACCGTTCGCGGTGTCGATCCTGTGCCAGCATTTCTACGAGACGGATGCGGCGCGCGGCTTCGTCCGCGGTTATCAGATGCAATTGGTGCGCTCGAACGGCCCGGTCGGCACCGCGGTCGGCGGCTACCTGCCGCGCGTGCCCTGGGGCGAGCGCCATCACGAGACCTTCCGCAACACCTTTGCCCGCACGGCCAGCCTGACGGTAACGACGGAAGACCTGCCGCGTCTCGACAATCGCGTCACCCTCTCTGATACGCTCACCGACCGCTGGGGCATTCCCGCGCCGAAGATGACGTATAGCCTCGACCAGAACACCAGGGACATGATCGAGCACGGCATCAAGAGCGCCACGCGTGCCTTCGAGGAAGCCGGCGCAACCGCTGTGCGAGCCGAACGGCTGGTCGTCAATGCGGGTTTCCATCTGCTCGGCACGGCCTGCATGGGCTCCGACCCGGACACCAGCGTCGTCGACGGCGATTGCCGGGCGCATGGTGTTCCCAATCTGATGATCGTCGACGGCTCCGTCTTCACGACGTCCGCGGCGCTCAACCCGACACCGACGATCCAGGCCGTGGCGTTGCGGGCGGCCGACTGGCTGATCGCGGCGCGGCGCGGCGTCGAGGTAGCGGCATGAGCGTGACCCTGACCGTCCTGCTCGACATCCTGATCCCCGGCGATGGGACGTTTCCGCTGCCAAGCCAGCTTGATCTGGCGGCCGCTATGGCGAGTCACGAGCGCTTTGGCGCAATGGCGGCTCACATGATCGAGGCGCTACCGGGCGATTTCGACCTGCTGTCGAAGGACGAGCAGGTGGAAATCATCCGTCGCATCGAGACGGAAGCTTCCTCGACCTTCGATCCGTTCATGGTCGGCCTCTATAGCCTCTATTACGTCCATCCGATGGTGCTTGCCGCCGTCGAAACGACCTCGGGCTATGCCGCGCGCGCGCCGCAGCCGGACGGATATTGGCTAAAACCCTTCGATTCCGCGATCGTTGCCATCCCCGCTGCACGCGGGCCACAATATCGCGACGCCGGTACGGGAACCTCCTCATGATCCGCGACACAAATCGCCATTCGGGCAAGAGCGTGCTGATCACCGGTGGCGCGAGCGGAATTGGCCTTGGCATCGTCGAGCGCTTTTTGGGCGAGGGCGCGTCAGTCGCCGTGCTCGATCTCGCAGCAGTCGAGAAGGACGGCGTCGAGGGTCGCTTCCTGAGCTTTACCGGCGACGCTACCGACGAGAAGACCGTCGACAATGCCGTCGCGGAGGCGGCGGCGAAATTCGGTGGCCTCGACGTGATGGTGTGCAATGCCGGCGTCATCGCCGTCGGGCCGGTGGTCGACATGTCGTTCTCCGAGTGGCAGCGCGTCGTCGGCATCAATGTCGACAGTGTCTTTCTCGGTTCGCGCGCCGCGGCCCGCCAGATGATCGCGCAGGGCAGGGGCGGCGTGATCATCAACGCCGCCTCCGGCGCCGGCCGGCGGGGCGTACCGAACCTCTCGCATTATTGTGCGTCCAAGGCGGCGATCATCATGCTGACGCAGTCGCTGGCCGTCGAGCTCGCGCCGCACAAGATCCGCGCCAACACTTATGTGCCCGGCCATATCGAGACACCGTTCTGGGGCGGTATCGCCAGCGGTTTCGCCAAGGTGACCGGCAAGACGCCGGAAGAAGTCATTGAAGGGTTTCGCGCCACCGTGCCGTGGGGCCGTTTCGGCACGGCCGAGGATGTCGCCGCGACCGTCTCCTGGCTCGCCAGCGACGACGCCGAATATGTCAGCGGCCAGGCCATCGCCATGAACGGCGCCGAATTCCCCTACTGATCGGGCGAGGACGAATGACGCAGAGTTTTGATTATATCGTCGTCGGCGCGGGCTCGGCCGGCTGCGTGCTGGCCAACCGGCTCTCGGAAGATGGCAAGCATTCGGTGCTGTTGCTGGAAGCCGGCGGCGCCGACAGCAATCCGCTGATCAAGGTGCCGATGGTTTCCGGCCTGATCTATTTCTGGAAGTCGATCAACTGGAACTACGTCACCGCACCGCAGCCCAATCTCGATGGCCGCAGCGTCAACTGGCCTCGCGGGAAAGTGCTGGGCGGGTCGTCCTCGATCAACGGCATGATGTATATGCGCGGCCATCGCGCCGATTATGACATCTGGGGCGATCAGGGCCTGCCGGGTTGGAGCTACGCCGATATCCTTCCCTATTTCCGCCGCTCGGAGGGTCATCTGGAACGGCCGGCCGATGCCTATCACGGCACCGAAGGCCCGCTCGCCGTCATCAAGGCGAAGGGTGAAAATCCGCTCTATGGCGAGTTCCTGAAGGCCGGTATCGCCGAAGGCTTTGTCGCCAACGACGATTTCAATGGGCCGGATCAGGAAGGCCTCGGCCTCTATGATTTCAACATCCGTAACGGTCGCCGCGAAAGCACGGCGACGGCCTTCCTGCGGCCGGCGCGGGGACGCGCCAACCTGACCATCTGGACGCGCGCGCTTGCGACCAAGATCATCCTCGAAAACGGCCGCGCGACCGGGCTGGAACTGACCCGTAGCGGCCAGGCCATGTCGGTTTCCGCGAAGCGCGAGATCATCTTGTCGGGGGGCGCAATCAACTCGCCGCAATTGCTCCAGCTTTCGGGCATCGGCGATCCGGAGACGTTGAAGCGGGTCGGCGTCGAGCCGCGCGTCGAAAACCGCGAAGTCGGCCGAAACCTGCAGGATCATCTCGGCGTCTATCTGAAATATCGCTGCAAGGAGCCGATCACGCTCTATTCGCTGTTCCGCCCGGATCGGGCGATCGCGGCGGGCCTGCGCGCGCTTCTGTTCGGGACCGGGCCGGCGACCTCGATCCCGCTCGAGGCGGGCGGATTCCTGAAGACGCGGCCCGAGCTCGACATTCCCGACATCCACATCACCTTCGTGCCGGGCCTCAATCTGGAGACGACGCGGGCCGGGCAGGGCCAGCACGGCTATCTGATCAATTTCTACCAGCTGCGTCCGGAGAGCCGGGGCGAGGTGCGGATCGCCAGCAGTGATCCGACCGCCGCGCCGGTGATCGACCCGAACTATCTCGACGCCGAAGCCGACCGCCGTTGCATGCGCGACGGCGTCCGGCTCGCCCGCCGGCTCGGTGCCAGTCCGGCGCTCGCCCGCCATGATGCCGGCGCGATCTCGCCGGTCGACGCGGACCTCCGCGACGATGATGCCATCGACGCCTGGGTCAGGGCCGGGGCCAACACGATCTTCCATCCGGTCGGAACCTGCCGGATGGGCAGCGACGCCGGCGCTGTGGTCGATGGCGAGCTGAAGGTGCGCGGCGTGCTGGGCCTGCGGGTCGCCGACGCGTCGGTGATGCCGACCATCGTCGGCGGCAACACTTCGGCGCCGACCATGATGATCGCCGAAAAGGCGGCCGAGATGATCCTTGGCCGCAAACCGCCCGCGCCGGTCATGCTGGCCTAGCCGCCGCGCCTTTCCGCATCCGGCCCCGGCCGGACCATCTCGAACATGCTCGGTGGCGCCCGCGCCGCTGCGCGTGACAGTCTCTGACGTCTCAAGGGGACCAAGCCCATGAAAATCATCGTGCCCGTGAAGCGGGTGGTCGACGCCAACATCAAGATCCGGGTCAAGGCCGACGGCACGGGCGTCGAGCTCGCCAATGTGAAGATGGCGATGAACCCGTTCGACGAGATCGCTGTCGAGGAGGCGCTGCGGCTGAAGGAAGCCGGCAAGGCGACCGAGATCGTGGTCGTCTCCATCGGCTCGGCCGCCTCCGTCGAGACGATCCGGACGGCGCTCGCCATGGGCGCCGATCGCGGCATCCTGGTGAAGGCCGAGGGCCGGATCGAGCCGCTCGCCGTCGCCAAGCTCCTGAAGGCGGTGGTGGCGCGCGAGGAGCCTGGCCTCGTCATTCTCGGCAAGCAGGCGATCGACGACGATGCCAACCAGACCGGCCAGATGCTGGCGGCGCTGCTCGATTGGCCGCAGGGCACCTTCGCCTCGAAGGTCGCGGTCGACGGCGAGCATGTCGAGGTGACGCGCGAGGTGGATGGCGGCCTGCAGACGGTGCGCCTGGCGCTTCCGGCCGTCGTCACCACCGATCTGCGCCTGAACGAGCCGCGCTATGCCTCGCTGCCCAACATCATGAAGGCGAAGAAGAAGCCGCTCGACGAGACCTCGCCCGAGGCGCTGGGCGTCGATGCGGCGCCGCGGCTGGAAGTGGTCGCCACGCGCGAGCCGTCCGGGCGCCAGGCCGGCATCAAGGTGGCGTCGGCCGCCGAACTCGTGGAAAAGCTCAAGACGGCGGGAGTACTCTGATCATGGCAACGCTTCTGATCGCCGATCATGACGGCGCAAGGCTGGGCGACGCCACGGCGAAGGCGCTGACGGCGGCCCGGCAGGTCGGCGCGCCGATCGACATCCTCGTCGCCGGCGACGGCATCGCTGCGATCGCCGCCTCGGCGGCGACGCTGGAGGGCGTCGCCCGGGTGCTCCTCGCTGAAGGACCGTCGCTCGCCAACCTCCTGGCCGAGCCGCTTGCCGATCTCGTCGTCCGCATGGCCGATGGTTACGACGCCATCGTCGCGCCGGCGACCTCCGCCATGAAGAACGCGCTGCCGCGCGTCGCCGCGCTGCTCGACGTCATGCAGGTCTCCGAAGTCACGCGGCGTGGTTGCCGCCGACACGTTCGAGCGACGCGATCTATGCCGGCAACGCCATCGAGACGGTGCGCTCGGGCGAGCCGAAGCGGGTGCTGACCATCCGTGCTGCGTCCTTCGCGGCCAGCGGCCAGGCGGCGGCCGCGGCACCGATCGAGACCGTCGCCGCGCCGGCCGAGAGCCGGACGTCGCGCTTCGTCGGCGACGGATCTCTCGACGTCGACCCGGCCGGAACTCGGCTCGGCCCGCATCATCGTCTCGGGTGGCCGCGCGCTCGGCTCGGCCGAGAAGTTCGAGGCGGTGGTCGGCGCCGCTCGCCGACAAGCTCGGCGCGGCGGTGGGCGCCTCGCGCGCCGCTGTCGATTCCGGCTATGCTCCGAACGATCTGCAGGTCGGCCAGACCGGCAAGGTCGTCGCGCCCGAGCTCTACGTGGCGCTCGGCATTTCCGGCGCGATCCAGCATCTCGCCGGGATGAAGGATTCGAAGGTGATCGTCGCGATCAACAAGGATGCGGATGCGCCGATCTTCCAGATCGCCGATTATGGGCTGGAGGCGGATCTGTTCCAGGCGGTGCCCGAGATGATGGACGCATTGAAATGAGCGACGAACGGCGCTTCGCCGATGGCCAGCTCCGGCTGCTCTATTCCGGTTCCATCGCCACGCTGGAACTGAACCAGCCGGAGAAGCACAACGCCGTCTCGTCCGCCATGTGGCAGGCATTGCCGGAGGCTGTGGCGGCGATCGAGGCCGACGCCGCCGTCCGCGTCGTGCTGGTGCGCGGCGCCGGCGGGCGCGCCTTCAGCGCCGGCGCCGACATCAGCGAATTCGCCGATGTCTATTCCGACGCCGGCCGCACCGAGGCCTATAACGCGGCGGTGCGGGCGGGGCAGGCCGCGTTGCGCCATCTGCAGCGGCCGGTGATCGCCGTCATCGACGGCGTCTGCGTCGGAGGCGGCTGCGGAATCGCGCTCGCCTGCGACCTTCGCTTCGCCTCCTCGGCGGCGCGCTTCGCCATCACGCCGGCGCGGCTCGGTCTCGCCTACAGCTATGCCGATACGGCGCAACTGGTCGAGAAGGTCGGTCCGGCGCGAGCCAAGGACATCCTGTTCTCCGGCCGGATGCTGCCGGCCGGCGAAGCGCTCGCCATCGGGCTGATCGACCGCGTCGTCGCGCCGGAGGAACTGGAAGGCGTCGTGCGCAACTATGCGGCGGACCTGGCGCTGCTGTCGCAGACCTCGATCCGCGCCGCCAAGGCGATCGTCAACATGCTGGTCGACGACGGCGCCAACACGCCGGCCGAGGCGGCGCGCATCGCCGATGCCAGCTTCACCGGCCCCGATTTCGAGGAAGGGTTTCGCGCTTTCATGGAGAAGCGCAAGCCTCAGTTCCGCTGAGCGCCGAGGCTCGCTTCTCACGATGGCTTACGCTTGGCGCCGCCTAGTCATCCGCCTGGTCGCGCCTTAGGTTTCCTGTCAGCGGAACGCAGCCGTCGAGAGGAAGCGAAAAAATGGAAATCAGACGATCCGGCACCCAGACTTCCGGCAAGGGGCCCGCGGATTGGTTCACGGGAAGCGTGCGGGTCGACCCGTTGTTCAACGGCTTCGATCCGGCGCGCGCGCAGGGCGCGCATGTCACCTTCGAGCCCGGGGCGCGGACGGTCTGGCATACCCATCCGCTCGGCCAGACCCTGATCGTCACGTCGGGGCGCGGCCTGGCCCAGCGTTTCGGCGGCCCGGTCGAGGCCATTCTGCCGGGCGATGTCGTTTGGTTTCCGCCCGGCGAAAAGCACTGGCATGGCGCCGCGCCGACGACCGCGATGACGCATATCGCCATCCAGGAAGTGCTGGACGGCAAGGTCGTCGACTGGCTGGAGCCGGTCACCGACGCGCAATATCGCGGCTGACGCCGCGAAACGCCCTTCGCGCAAGAGGAACGCCATGACCCAGAACATTGCGAACAAGGTCGTCGTGATCACCGGTGCCAGCAGCGGTCTCGGCGAGGCTGCCGCCCGGCAGCTCGCCAGCCATGGCGCGAAGCTGATGCTCGGGGCGCGACGCCTCGACCGGCTGCGGGCGCTCGCCAGCGAACTCGGCATCGGCGAGAAGTCCGTGCTGGAGACCGACATCACCGACCGCGACCAGGTCAAGCGCCTGGTCGATCACGCGGTGGCGGCGCATGGCCGGATCGACGTCATCATCAACAATGCCGGCCTGATGCCGAGCTCGCTGCTCGAGCGCCTGAAGATCGACGAATGGGATCGCATGATCGACGTCAACATCAAGGGCGTGCTCTACGGCATCGCGGCGGCGCTGCCGTACATGCAGGCGCAGAAGAGCGGTCACATCATCAACGTGGCGTCGGTCGCCGGGCACAAGGTCGGTCCGGGCGGCGCCGTCTATTCCGCCACCAAGCATGCCGTGCGGGTGATTTCCGAGGGGCTGCGCCAGGAGGTGAAGCCCTACAATATCCGCACGACCATCATCTCGCCCGGCGCCGTGGCGACCGAGCTGACCCATACCATCACCGATCCGCTGGTGAAGGCCGGGATGGACAAAACCTATGAGATGGCGATCCCCGCCGATTCCTTCGGTCGGGCGGTGCTGTTCGCGATGAGCCAGCCCGACGACGTCGACATCAACGAGATCCTGTTCCGGCCCACGGCACAGGTCTACTAGGGGCGCGTTCGAGCGAAGCGGCGCCCGCTTCGCTCGATTTCCGTCCGAACGGCAGCGCGGCTTCGCGTCAGCCGAGCAGCTTCCGCACCCAGACCGATACCTCGTCGCCGCTGCTCATGTCCGGCTGCACCAGCCCGTCGATCATGAAGGTCGGCGAGACGTGGATGCCGTTCTGGCGGGCATATTTGCAGTGCCACTTGACCTCGCGGTCGAGGTCGGGAATGGCGAAGGCCGACTTGAGGGCGACGCCGCTATAGGCCTCGATCCGCTCCAGGATCTGGTTCGGCGTCGTATCCAGGTTCGGGCCGCCGCAATGATGGTCGAACTCGAATTCCTCGCGATGCGCGCCAATGGCGGCCATCACCCTCCTGGCCGTTTCCTTGCCGCCGGCGAGCGTCGATGCCGCCACGATGGCGCGGGTGATCACCCCGGAATAGAGGTGCCAGGGCTGCGAATGCAGGCGGATCTTGACGGTGATCCGGTCGGCGCCGGCCTGATCGAGCAGGGCGTCGAGCTTGCCGAAGGCCCGCATCGAATAGGGGCAGGTCGGCTCGAGAAAAACCTCCAGCACGCGCGGCCCCGTTCCCCAGGTGAGCGGATCTGCCTGCCAAGTATTGCCAGTCATGCGAAGTCTTTCCCTGCTCATGCCAAAGTCATGCAACCTTGGTTATCCGGCCGGGCGGGGTGCGGTCAATCGGCGGCGGCACGGTGGCCGGGTCGCCGCCGATCGGATGGATGCTTTCGCTTCAATGGCCGCCGGAGAATACCAGCGTCTGGAAGGGCAGCAGCAGTGCCTGGATCCGCAGCACGATCGCATGGACCACGCCGACCGTGTCGACGACATGCAGGGCGATCGATTCGAACGTGCCGACATCCTTCTCGGCCAGGCGGTCGTGGTTGTCGGTGTAGGCGTTGACCAGGCAGGTGCTGCCGGGGGGAACATCCTCGAAGCCGTTCGGATAGAGCGGCTCGAGATAGGCCGTGATCGTCCCGGGCTGCGCCACCTGCTGCACGTCGACCAACTGGTCCGATGCCCGCAATTGGCCGGCGGCGATCAGGCCTTGGACGTTCGACACCACCATCGGAATGATCCTCAACGGGTTGGAGACGCAGGAGGCTTCCGCCAGCAGGCCGCGCCGGATGACCTGGGCCTCCAACTGGTTGAAGCCGGCGATCAGGCCCCATTGCCCGGCTTCCGAAGGGATCAGCACGCCGGCCGGGCGCATCAGCGGGTTGACGACGTCGCCCTTGCGGAGCGTGAACTGTTCCAGCCTGCCGTCGATCCCGGCCCGAACCGTCGTCTTGTCCAGGTCGACCTGGGCCTCGGCGATCTGGGCCGCGGCGCTGGCCTGCTGGGCGGGCAGAACCGTGGCAATCTGCGTCTCGGTCGTCTGCTTGGTGGCGATGGACGCGGCGACACTCGCCTGGCGGCCATTGGCGATGTTCTGCAATCGCTCGACCTCGCGCGGCGCCACCGAGGGGGAGCCGCGCGCCAGCAGCGTCGTTTTCGTCTCCAGTTCGTCGAGGGCCTGCTGGTAGGCGCTCTGCGCTTCCTGGATCTGCGCGTCCGAAACCACCAGCTGGGACTTGGCCAGCGTGATGGCCGCATCGACCTCGGCGAGCCGGCGTTGCGCCGTTTCCAGCGCCGCCGCCTGCTTGGTGCTGTCGAGCAGGAAGATCGGCTCGCCCGCCTTGACGTTGTCCTGGACCGTGACGAGCACCTTTTCTACCCGGCCGGAACCTTCGGGCAGGATCGGAACCGTCCGATAGAACGAGACGGCATTCGTCGCCGAGGGGTGAAAGTAGAGGATCATCGTGAACAGGGCGATGGTCAGGAAGAGGCAGGCGGTGATGCCGTACCGGAGCTCGTACCAGATCGAATAGAGCGTGATTTCCCTGCCGAGCCGCTTGTCCTGAACGAAGCGGCGGTAGAGAAAATCGGGAAGGATCGTGACCAGCGAGCAGAGTAGCAGCTCGATCATGCTTTGTGTCCTTTACCCGGACGATCCTTGTTGCCCGCTTCGGTCGAGGTTGCCGGAGGGATTTCCGTTTCGGCGGCTGCGATTGCGGCGTCCATAGCCGTTGACGGCGCGGCGACGTCGGGCGCCATCGGCTCCAGCGGCGTCGGCTCCGGTGCGATTGCCGGCTCGGCCGATACGGCGCCGTGCTGCGATGATGGCGGCGGCGATGCGTCGGGCGGCGGGCGCCTGTGGCGCCAGCCGGCGATATGGGCGAGCGAACTCGCCATGCCGGCGAACGGCGCGTAGAGATCCGGGACCGGCACCAGCGCCAGCAACAGCGCCGCAATCCAGAACGAGGTATTGTGGGTGAAAAGCCCCAGCAGCGCCAGCACCGCCACCAGCTCGAATTGCAGCTTCCCGGCCTTGCCATGGGCGATGTGCTCCGGCAGCGCGTGCAGCCGGAAGTAGAGCGTGCCGAGTCCGAACAGGAGCATGATCAGGAAGATCGCCGAGCCAATCAGGAAATAGTCCGGCTGGCCGGGCTCGGTGATGAACACCGGCAGGATGTGCGGTGCTGCCGGGTGAGTCGGGTACGACGACATGCATTCCTCCGAGTCTGGACTGCGCGCCCTGAGAACGCGAACCGCTTGGCGCACCGTCACGCCTCCTGGCGAATGGCTGGAATGCGATCCCGGCACCGTCGGCAGGCTGATTCATATCCCATTTCCCACCGGATGGCTTCCCTGACGGAAGGTGAATCCGGGGCTTTCACAACATCCCGAGGGGCGAAGACCTGGAGCGCGACGGGCCCGGATTGCGTCATCGCGCGGGCTGGCGGAAAGCCAATTTCCGCCAGCGGGGCTGACAGCGGCATGCGGCGCGGGTAAGGGTCCCTACGACGATTTTCGGTGCCGCGCCCGGCCGTGCCGATCCGCTTTCTCAAGAGGGTTTCGATGACGACTGACGCGCTGTTCGGCGGACGATCCTTTGCCGCGTTCCTGTTCGATATGGATGGAACGTTGCTGACCTCGATCGAGGCGGCCGAACGCGTTTGGTCGGATTGGGCCCGCCGGCACGGCCTCGACGTCGCCGCCTTCCTGCCGACGCTGCATGGCAAGCGCGCCATCGACACGGTGCGGCAGCTCGGCCTGCCCGGCGTTGACGCAGAGGCCGAGGCCGAGGCGATCCTGCAGGCCGAAATCGAAGACGTCGACGGCGTGCGGGAAATTGGCGGCGCCGCTTCGTTTCTCGCTTCGCTGCCACCGGATCGCTGGGCCGTCGTCACCTCGGCGCCGCGATCGCTCGCCATCCGCCGGCTGGAAGCGGCCGGGCTGACGCCGCCGGCCGTGTTCGTCACCGCCGACGATGTGACGATTGGCAAGCCGGAGCCGGATTGCTACCTGCTCGCCGCCAGCCGGCTCGGTGTCGCGGCGTCGGACTGCCTGGTGTTCGAGGATGCGCCGGCCGGCATCGAGGCGGGCGAGCGCGCCGGCGCCAGCGTGCTGGTCATCCAGGCGACCCATACGGCGCCGGTGGCGACGGTGCATCCCGCCGTCGACAGCTATGTCGGCCTCGATGCCCTGGCGAGCGCCGACGGCCGGCTGAGCCTGCGCCGCCACCGGTCGACCCGGTCTGCCGCCGGGTCCGCCTGACCCGCGCTCCGTCACCACAAGATGATCATCCGGATCGGCGGACCAATCCTGCTCGCCGATCCATATCGCGCGGAAACTTCACATCTTCTTGATCTGGCAACGTGCCAGGATGGGCTGCCTTTCAGGCTAGCCCGGAACGTATAGCATCGAACTTGTTCCTTGACCGAACCTGCGAGCGCGGTCCTTACTCGGCAAGGACGTGCTCACGGCACTGAGGGAACGCTGCATGGCCGGACTCTCCTCTGAGCTGCGAACGATGGCTGCCTCGCTCATGTGCCTGCTCTTCGGCCTGGGTGCGTTCGCGCAGGCTCAGGCGCCGGCCCCGTCAATGGAGCCGGCCGTCGTGGTCGCGCGGATCCAGGTCGAGGAAATCAGCAAGCCGGAAGATTTCACCGGCCGGGTCGAGGCCATCGACTCGGTCGACATCCGGGCCCGGGTCGAGGGCTTTCTCCGGGCCATCGATTTTCAGCCGGGACAGCAGGTCCAGGCCCATGATTCGCTGTTCGAGATCGAGCCGGATCAGTTTCAGGCCCAGCTCGCATCCGCCCAGGCCGAACTCGCGCGCACGCAGGCCGCCCTTACCTCGGCGCAACAGGCCTATCAGCGTACCAAGGAGCTCTTTGCCAGCCGGACCATCTCGCAAGCGGCGATGGACACGGCGACGGAGAACTACGACATCGCCAGAGCGAATGTCACCGCCGCGCAGGCCGCGGTCGACCTGGCCCAGCTCAACGTGTCCTATACCAACATCAAGGCGCCCATCTCCGGCGTCATCAGCAAGTCCAACTTCTCGGTTGGCAGCCTGATCAACGCGAGTTCGGGGCCACTGGCGCGCATCGTTCGCCTCGATCCGCTCCGCGTCGCGTTCGCGCTGGCCGAGAGCACCCTGATCACGTTCCGCCAGCAGGAGAGCCATGGCGCGTCGCCGCCAAAGCTCGATCTGTCGCTCCGGCTCGCCAATGGCACGATGTTCAAGGGCACCGGCAGAATCGAATATGTCGACAGCGAGGTAAACCCGCAGACCGGAACGGCGACCGCGCGGGCGATCTTCGACAACCCCGATCGTATTCTGGTGCCCGGCCAGTTCGTCACGCTGATCGTGCGCGAACAGGATGCGCCGCGATTGCCGGTGGTGCCGCAGACCGCCGTGCTGCGGGACCGGGAGGGTCCCTATGTCTATGTCCTCGGTGCCGACAATACGGTGTCGATGCGAAGGGTCGAACTTGGCACGCGGGTCGCCACCGGATGGGCGGTCACCAAGGGTTTGAGCGGCGGCGACGAGGTTGTCGTGCAGGGCGTGCAGCGCTTGCGGGATGGCATCAAGGTCCAGCCGACGGAGGCGTTGCCGACCGGTGACGCTCCATGATCTCGGGCCTGTTCATCTCCCGACCCCGCTTCGCCATGGTGATCTCGATCGTCATCGCGATCGCGGGCCTGATCTCGATCTACTTCCTCCCCGTTCAGCAATATCCCAACATCTCGCCGCCGACCATCAATCTGTCGGCCACCTATCCCGGCGCAAGCGCCGAGGTCATCGCCGCCGTCGTGGGCGGGCCGCTGGAGACGGCGATCAATGGCGTAGACAACATGATGTACATGTCGTCGACCAGTTCCAACGCCGGCCGGTATTCGCTGTCCGTCACCTTCGAGATTGGCACCAATCCCGATATCGCGCAGGTCAATGTCCAGAACCGCGCGCAACTGGCGATTTCCAAGCTGCCGTCCGAAGTGCAGGCACAGGGCGTCAGCGTCTCGGCGCGCTCGCCCGATTTCGTCCTCGCGCTCGGTTTCTATTCGCCGGACGGCAAGGTTTCGCCGCTCGAGATCAACAATTACGTCGCTACCGCTGTCGTCGACGCGCTGGTGCGCGTGCCCGGCGTCGGCGAGGCGTCGGTCGTCGGCTCCACCGAGTATTCGATACGGATCTGGACGAACCCGGCTCGAATGCTGGCGCTCGGCCTGACGCCGCAAGATATCTCCGCGGCGATCCGGGCCCAGAATATCCAGGCCTCGCTCGGACAGGTGGGTGGCCAGCCGGCCCCGCCGGGGACCGAGATCGAATACACCCTGGTGGCGCAAGGCCGGCTCGAGACGGCCGAGCAGTTCGCCAACATCGTGCTGCGCACCGGCGCGGATGGCGCCATCGTTCGCCTGAGCGATGTCGCCCGCATCGAACTCGGCGCGCAGAGCTATTCCACCAACTCTCAGCTCGATGGTTCGCCGACCGCGATGCTGACGATCTCGCAAGCGCCGGGCGCCAACGCGATCAACACGGCCAATGCCATCAAGGCGGCACTGGAGCGGCTGCGCCCGACCTTCCCCTCCGGGCTCGACTACAAGGTCGTCTATGACGCCACCCAGTTCGTGCGCGCCAGCATCGCGTCGATCATGCAGATCCTGTTCGAGGCGTTCATCATCGTCCTCGTCATCACCTTCGTCTTCCTGCAGGACTGGCGCGCCACCGTGATCTCGGCGACGGCGATTCCGGTGTCGCTGCTCGGTGCGATGGCGGTGCTGTATGCCCTTGGCTATTCAGCCAATACCATCTCGCTTCTCGCCCTGATCCTGGCGATCGGCCTCGTCGTCGACGACGCCATCCTCGTCGTCGAGAACGTCCAGCACGTGATGGAACAGCATCCCGACCTCGACACCGCCGCCGCGACCCGGATGGCGGTGGGGCAGATCACGGGGCCGATCATCGCGACGACCTTCGTGCTGCTCGCCGTCGTGTCGCCGACCGGCTTCCTGCCGGGCATCAACGGCCAGCTCTATCGCCAGTTCGCCGTGACCATATCGTCGGCGCTGGTGGTGTCGGCCATCGTCGCCCTCACGCTGAGCCCGGCGCTCAGTGTCGTGCTGCTCAAGCCGGTGCATGCCGGCTACCGGCGCGGACCGCTCGGCTGGTTCGCCCGCTTCCTCGATGCGACCCGCGCGGCCTATGGCCATCTGGTGGCCTTTCTCGTCCACCACGCAATCATCCCGATCCTGATCGTGGTGGCGCTCTTCGCCGGCGCGGCCGCCATGTTCGTCAAGCTGCCGTCGACCTTCCTGCCGGACGAGGACCAGGGCGCCTTGTTCCTCGACATCCAGTTGCCCAACGCCGCCTCGCTGAACCGAACCCGCGAAATCATGACGGAGATCGAGGGGATCCTCGCGGAAGCGGACGGCGTTGCGAATGTCATATCGGTCGCCGGCTTCAGCATTCTGCAGGGGACGCAATTGCCGAATGGCGGCTTCGCGCTTGCCGCGCTCGAGCCCTGGAGCCAGCGGACGACGCCGGCGCTGCAGATCGGGGCCCTGCTCAGCAAGCTGCGGGCGCGGTTCTCGACCATACCGGGCGCCAATGTCTCGATCTTCGCGCCGCCGGCCATTCCCGGCATTGGTACCGTCGGCGGTCTCGATCTCCGCCTGCAGGCCCTGCGCGGCCAGCCGCCGGCCGAGATCGCCCAGGTGGCGCGCTCGCTGATCAGCGCGGCGAACAAGGAGCCGGCGATCGGCGGCCTCTCGACCACGTTCAACCCCGATGTGCCGCAGATCTATATCAATGTCGACCGGACGCGCGCCGAGGCGCTCGGCCTCAGCGTCGATGCGATCTACACGACGCTCGGTGCCAGCTTCGGCCCGCTCTACGTCAACGACTTCATGCATCAGGGCCGCGTCTATCAGGTCAATCTCCAGGCCGATGCTTCGTTTCGCGCCGAGCCGGACGACGTCCTCAATATCTATGTCCGCAACAGCCACGGCGACATGGTGCCGCTTCGCACGGTCGTGTCGCTCACCACCATCCTCGGGCCCTATGTCATCCCGCGCTACAATCTGCTGCCGGCGGCGCCGATCAACGGCGTGGCGGCGCCCGGCAGCAGCTCCGGCGAGGCAATCGCCGCGGTCGAGCGGGTCGCGGCGGAGACGCTGCCGGCGGGCTATGCCTATGAATGGTCGGGACTCTCCTATCAGGAGACGGCGAGCTCGGGGCAGGAACCGGTGATCTTCGGTCTGGCGCTGCTGTTCGCCTATCTGTTCCTTGTCGCCCAGTACGAGAGCTGGACCCTGCCGATCTCGATCATCCTGTCGCTCGGCGCGGCTGCCTTCGGCGCGACCGCGGCGCTGACGCTCGTCGGCATCCAGAACAGCCTCTACACCCAGATCGCGATCGTCCTCCTGATCGGGCTGGCGTCGAAGAACGCCATCCTGATCGTCGAATTCGCCAAGGAGCAGTACGAAGCCGGACACAGTATCGCCGATGCGGCGCGGCTCGGCGCCGAACAGCGCTTCCGCGCCGTCATGATGACGGCGCTCGCCTTCATCTTCGGCGTATTGCCGCTGGCGGTTTCGACGGGGGCCGGCGCCGGGGCGCGCCAGGCTGTCGGCGTGACGATCGTCGGTGGCATGCTCGCGGCTTCGACGATCGGCCTGTTCATCATTCCGAACCTGTTCGCCATCGTCGAGTGGCTGACGCAATGGGCGACAGGCAGGAAGGGCTCGGCAGGCGAGGCGGCGAAGACGGACGCTGCCAAGCCGGAAGCTGCGGCCCCGCCTTCGGGGGGCGACCCGCCGGCCAGTTCGTGAGGCTGGAAAAGCCGGGTCGATCAGGCTTTTTCGCGGGCCGGCACCTTGCCGAACAGCGCGCCAAGGCCCTCCGCCATGGTCGGATGGGCGAGCACGGCATCGCGTAGCACCCCATAGGGAAGGCCTGCCAGCATCGCCGTCTGCACGGCCGCCATCACCTCGCCAGCCTCGGCGCCGACCATCGCGAAGCCGAGAATGCGGTCGTCCCCGGCGGCCACCAGCGCCTTCAGCATTCCATCGCGCTCGTCGATCGTCCGCGTCCTTAGAATCGCGGCCGCCGGCATCGTCGCCACCCGAACCGCGATACCACTGTGCCGGGCCTCGTCCTCGTTCATACCGACGCGGGCAAGCGGCGGGTCGGTGAACATGCAATAGGGGACGAGCCTGTCGCGCGTGCTGCGCTTGCCGCCGGCGAGGTTGTCGCGAATGATGCGGAAATCATCGAGCGAGGCATGGGTGAATTGCGGGCTGCCGGCGCATTCGCCGATCGCCCAGACATTCGACACGCTGGTTTCGAGCCGCTCGTTGACGGCGATATAGCCGCGCGGGTCCAGATTTATGCCGATCGTCTCCAGACCGATACCGGATGTGTTGGGGGACCGTCCCGCCGCTACCAGCAGATCGCTGCCGGCGACGAGCGTTTCGCCGGCCGACGTCCGGATCCGCAGCCGGATCTCGTCGCCGGATCGACCATCGACTGAAAGCGTCTCGGCACCGAGGAGGATCTCAATGCCTTCCTTGTCGAGGATCTGACGGATCAGCTCCGCGATGTCAGCATCTTCGCGCCTGGCCAGACGGGTACCATGGTCCAGCACGGTCACGCGGCTGCCGAAGCGGCGATAGGCCTGTGCCAGTTCGAGGCCGACATAACCGCCTCCGAGGACGATCAGATGGGCTGGCAACCTGTCGAGGTCGAGCGCTTCGATATGGGTGAGCGGCTCGGCTGCGGCGAGGCCGGGAATATCGGGCATGGTCGGACTCGTCCCGATATTCAGGAAAACCCTGCTGGCGGTGAAGACACGCATGCCGCCTTCGTTGAGCCGAACCTCGATCGTCCTCGGCGCCAGGAGCCGGCCGCTGCCCATGACCAGTTCGGCGCCGCTTGCCTTGTAGTTTTCGAGATGCATGGCGATCAGGCCGTCGACCATGGCGCGCTTGCGCTGGCGGACCTTGGCCATGTCGATCGCGATTGCCTCTGTCGGCGTGCCGAACTGGCCGGCGTGACGAACGAGATCCGCCACCTTGGCACTCCAGATCTCGTTCTTGCTCGGCAGACAGTTGATGTTGGGACAGGAGCCACCGATCCAGCGCCGCTCGACGACGACGACGCGTTGCCCGGATCGCGCCAGATGCCAGGCGAGATATTTTCCGCCTTCGCCGCTCCCGAGAACGAGGGCATCGACCTTTTCTGCATCGGCCATGACATGTCCTCGTCGTGCCGCGCTCAGGCTAGCCCTGCATGTTCATCATTTGCTGCATCTGATCCGGCATCACGTTGTGCGCGAGGTTCGCCATGATCCAGAGCGAGCCGGCCAGCACCAGGAAGACGATCAGCACGCCAAACGCCAGCGCCAGCACATTGTTGGTGCTGTCCGGCGATGTCGTGATGTGCAGGAAGAAGACCAGATGGACGCCCATCTGCGCGATCGCCAACACGACGAGGCCCATCGCGATGCCCGGTCCCCAGAGCAGGTCGGACTTGGCGACATAGAACGAGATGGCGGTCAGCAGCACGGCCAGGATGAAGCCGACCAGATAGCCGCGCACGCCGCTGGCGATGGTCTCCGAGATCTGTTCGTCGCCGGGCGCGAGGTCGTGCTGGTCGAGGGGAGCGGGATGCGGGCTCATGACGTCGTTCCGATCAGGTAGACAACCGTGAACAGGGCGACCCAGATGATGTCGAGGGCGTGCCAGAACAGGCTGAAGCACATCAGCCGGCGCAGGATGCGCGGATGGAAGCCCTTGACCGCCACCTGCGCCATCATCGTGCCGAGCCAGAGCAGGCCGGAGAAGACGTGCAGTCCGTGCAGCCCGACCAGGGCGAAGAAGGCGGACAGGAAGGCGCTGCGCGCGGGGCCGGCGCCCTCCGCGATCATGATCGCGAATTCCTGCAGTTCGAGGGCGAGAAAGACCAGGCCGAGCAGGCCGGTGGCGAGCAGGCCGATCTGGGTCCAGAGATGATTGCGGACCTGGCTGGCGATCATGGCCAGGCCGCAGGCGAAGCTCGACGTCAGCAGGGCCGCCGTCTCGATCGCCACGCGCGTCAGCCCGAACAAGTCCTGGCCCGTCGGGCCGCCCGCCGTCGCGTCGACCAGCACCGCATAGGTGGCGAAGAAGGCCGAGAACATGATGATGTCGCTGAGCAGGAAGATCCAGAACCCGTAGGCGACGACGATGCGCTTCGAGGCCGGGCCGCCCTCGCCATGGCCGGTGGCTTCGTCGCCGTCGTGGCCGTGGCCGTGGCTATGGCCGGGAGGATGGGGGTGATGTCCGAGCCGGTAGGGATCCGTGCCGGGGCTGACCGCGACGTCGCTCATGCCGGTTGCCTCAGGGTTGCCAGCGCTTCTTCCCGTAGCCGCCGCCGCTCGCGATCCAGCCGCGCCACTTCCTCGGCCGGGATTTCATATTCGTCGACATCGCGCCAGGCGAAGACGACGAAGGTAGCGAAAGCGCCGACGAGGCCGAGCAGCACCATCCACCAGATGTGCCAGATCAGCGCGAAGCCCATGATCGTCGTGAAGAAGGCGGTGACGACGCCGGTCGGCGAGTTGCGCGGCATCTCGATCGCCTCGTAGTCCGGCTCCTGGATCAGGCGTTGCTCGGCGAGTGCCCGCTGCTTGATGCCCCAATAGGGCTCCTCGTCCTCGACATTGGGCAGCACGGCGAAATTGAAGGCCGGCGGCGGCGAGGTGGTGGCCCATTCCAGCGAGCGGCCGTCCCACGGGTCGCCGAACACGTCGCGCAGCCGGCCGCGGTCGCGGATGCTGACCCAGAGCTGCGCCGCCTGGGCGACGATGCCGGCGAGGATGAACAGCGCGCCGACCGCGGCGAGCAGCAGCCAAGGCCGCCATTGCGGCACGTCGTAATGCTGCATGCGCCGCGTCATGCCGAGCAGGCCGACGACATAGAGCGGCATGAAAGCCAAGTAGAAGCCGATGATCCAGAGCCAGAAGGCGAGCTTGCCGAGCCTCTCGTCGAGGGTGAAGCCGAACGCCTTGGGGAACCAGTAGGTGTAGCCGGCAAAGGCACCGAACAGCACGCCGCCGATGATGACATTGTGGAAATGCGCCACCAGGAACAGGCTGTTGTGGACGAGGAAATCGGCCGGCGGCACCGCCATGAGCACGCCGGTCATGCCGCCGATGACGAAGGTCACCATGAAGCCGATGGTCCAGAGCACCGGCGAGGTGAAGCGGACGCGGCCGCCATACATGGTGAACAGCCAGTTGAACACCTTCACGCCGGTCGGCACGGCGATGATCATCGTCGCGATGCCGAATACCGCGTTGACATTGGCGCCGGCGCCCATGGTGAAGAAGTGATGCAGCCAGACCAGGAAGGAGAGCACGCAGATCGACATCGTCGCCAGCACCATCGATCGATAGCCGAACAACGGCTTGCTGGAGAAGGTCGAGATCACTTCCGAGAAGACGCCGAAGACCGGAAGGATGAGGATGTAGACTTCCGGATGGCCCCAGATCCAGATCAGATTCACATACATCATCATGTTGCCGCCGGCTTCATTGGTGAAGAAGTGGAAGCCGAGGTAGCGGTCGAGCGCCAGCATGGCGAGCGTGGCGGTCAGGATCGGGAAGGCGGCGACGATCAGAAGGTTCGAGGCGAGCGACGTCCAGCAGAACATCGGCATTCTGAGATAGCTCATGCCGGGGGCGCGCATCTTCAGGATCGTCGTGACCAGGTTGATGCCGGTCATCAGCGTGCCGGCGCCGGATATCTGTAGCGCCCAGATGTAGTAGTCGACGCCGACGCCGGGCGAATATTGGAGTTCGGACAGGGGCGGGTAGGCCAGCCAGCCGGCCTGCGAGAATTCGCCGACGACCAGCGAGACGTTGATCAGCAGCATGCCGGAGGCGGCGAGCCAGAAGCTGACGGAATTCAGCGTCGGGAAGGCGACGTCGCGGACGCCGAGCTGCAAGGGCACGACGACGTTCATCAGGCCGATGACGAAAGGCATGGCCACGAAGAAGATCATGATCGTGCCGTGGGCGGAAAAGATCTGGTTGTAGTGGTCCGGCGGCAGGTAGCCCTGCGACTGGAACGCCACCGCCTGCTGCGTCCGCATCATCAGCGCGTCGACGAAGCCGCGCAGCAGCATCACCATCGCCATCAGCGTGTACATGACGCCGATCCGCTTGTGATCGACGGAGGTGATCCACTCGCGCCAGAGATAGGGCACGTAGCCCTTGGCCACGACCCAGACGAGGACGACCAGCATCACCACGATCATCAGCCCGGACGCGGCCAGAGGGATCGGCTGGTCGAAGGGAATGGCGGCCCAGGTCAGCTTCCCCAGCATTCTATCCCTCCTGTCCGGGCGATGCGGTCGCCGGCGCGGTCATGCGCGGCGCATCGGCCTTCGGCATGCCCGGCATTTCCGCCTTGGGCGGCTCGGCGCCGGCGGCCGGGGCGAGATGCATCGGGCCGGTCACCGGTCCCGGACCCGGCGGCAGCACCTGCGTCACGATCGAATGGAAGAGCTGCGGCGAGCCGAGCTTGTAGATGGCCGGGACGACGTTCTCGCTCGGATGCGACAGCGCGACATAGGCCGCGTCGTCCAGCACTTCCGTCGATTGCTGCGCCGTCTGCAGCCAGCTCGCGAAGTCCGCCGCCGGCACGGCGCGGACGGTGAAATGCATGCCGGAGAAGCCGTTGCCGCTATAATTGGACGACAGGCCGTGGAACTCGCCCGGCGCGTTCGCCAGCAGGTTCAGGTTCGTCCGCATGCCATGCATCGTGTAGATCATGCCGCCCAGCTGCGGCACGAAGAACGCGTTCATCACCGATGACGAGGTGAGCTCGAAATGCACCGGCGTCGCGGCCGGAATGACCAGCTGGTTGACCGTGGCGATGCCCTGCTCGGGGTAGAGGAACAGCCACTTCCAATCGAGCGAGACGACCTGTACCTCGAGCGGCTTGACGTCGGCGACCAGCGGCTTCGGCGGGTCGAGGTCATGCGAGCCGATCCAGGCGATGCCGCCAAGCAGCAGGATGACAAGGAGCGGGATGGCCCAGACGATCAGCTCGACTTGGCCGGAATAGACGAAGGTCGGCTGGTATTTCGCCCGTGTGTTGGAGGCGCGGAACCACCAGGCGACGAACAGGATCACGACAATGGTCGGGATGACGATCGTCAGCATGATCGCCACCGAATTGATCAGGATCAGCTTCTCAGCATTGCCGACCGGTCCCTTCGGATGGAGCACGCCGATGCAGCCACTGCACGTCAACGCCACGCTCGCCAGGACGATCCATCTCAGGCCGGCGGTTCGGCGTCGCTTCCACTCCGTCATTCAAGCGCTCCCGTGCTGTTGCGCCATGCGTGCGTGGGACCGGTCCGGAAGGCAGACAAACGACAAACAAGCCGGGCGCACCCTGACCGCGCCCGGCATGAACCCACATAGAAGGATATTCCCTTACGGCAAGGGAGGGTTGTGGAAGGCGGTGGATCGCGCCGGCGGCGACGACGCGGCATTTCCCGGACGGTTCTGCCGGTCGAGCTGCTTTTTGGCGGAGCGCGCCGACGCACCATGCGCTAGGCTTCGAACACGGAGCGCAACGGCGGGGGGAGACTGCCGTTGGGCCGGATTTTGGGCCGGCGAAGCAGGGTTCCAGCCGCGCGGAGAAATGCGTGCAGGACGGGAAAAACCTGCCGGCCGGTGCGGATGGGAGGTTGTTGCATGCCGGACTACATCATCGTCGGCGGCGGTTCCGCCGGCTGCGTCATGGCCGCCCGGCTGAGCGAGGATGCCGACGTGTCGGTGTTGCTCATCGAGGCCGGCCCGCGCGATACCGATCGCTACATCCATATGCCGGTCGGCTTCTTCAAGATCTCCGCCGGCCCGCTATCCTGGGGCTATGAGACGGAGCCAGGCCGGTCCATCGACGGCCGCACCATCCCCTATCCGCAGGGGCGCGTGCTCGGCGGCGGCAGCTCGATCAACGCGCAGGTCTTCACCCGCGGCTGTCCGGAGGATTATGACGCCTGGGCCGAGGAAGAGGGCTGCACCGGCTGGTCGTTCCGCGAAGTTCTGCCGCTGTTCCGCCGCTCCGAGGATAACGACACCTTCGCCGGCGCCTATCACGGCCAAGGCGGCCCGCTCGGCGTCAGCAGCGGCAATCCGCATCCACTGACCCGAATTTTCGTGCAGGCGGCGCAGGAAGCCGGCCTGCCCTTCAACCCGGACTTCAATGGCGCGCATCAGGCGGGAACGGGTTTCTATCAGACCACCACCCGCAAGGGGAAACGCTGCAGCACGGCGGTCGGCTATCTCAATCCGGCGCTCGGGCGGCCGAACCTGACAGTGCGCACCGGCGTGCTCACCCGCCGTATCGTCGTCGAATCCGGCCGCGCCGTCGGCGTCGAGATCGCCACCAACGGGCGGAGCGAAATCCTGCGCGCCGACCGCGAGGTGATCATCGCCTCCGGCGCGATCGGCTCGCCCAAACTGCTGATGCTTTCCGGCATCGGTCCAGCGGCGCATCTTCGCGAGCACGGCATCGAGGTCGTCAACGATCTTCCGGGTGTCGGCCAGAACCTGCAGGACCACACCAATATCGACATCGTTTACCAGCTGACCGGGCCGTACAGCTTCGACAAATACAAGAAGCCGCACTGGAAGGTGATGGCGGGGCTCGAATATCTGGCGCTCGGAAAGGGGCCGGTGGCCTCGAATATCGTCGAGGGCGGCGCGTTCTGGTGGGGTGACCGGGCCGAGAAGACACCGGATCTGCAATTCCACTTCCTGCCCGGCGCCGGCGTCGAGAAGGGGGTTGGCTCGGTACCCGGCGGCAATGGCTGCACGCTCAATTCCTATCACCTGCGCCCGCGCTCGCGCGGTTCGGTCACGCTGCGCTCGGCCGACCCGAACGATGCGCCGCGCATCGACACCAACGCCTTTTCCGATCCGTATGACCTGGACCGCGCCGTCGACGGCGTGAAGATCAGCCAGGAGATCATGGCGCAGGAAGCGTTCCGGCCGTTCATCGCGGCCGAGCACATTCCCGGAAAGGGCGTGCGGAGCCTCGCCGAATATCAGGCGTTCGCCCGCTCGGCGGCGCGCACCGCCTATCACCCGGTCGGCACCTGCCGGATGGGATTTGGCGAGGAAGCCGTCGTTGACCCCGAGCTTCGGGTGCACGGCGTCGAGGGGTTGCGGGTCTGCGACAGCTCGATCATGCCGCGCCTCGTCTCCTCCAACACCAATGCGCCGACGGTGATGATCGGCGAAAAGGCATCGGACCTGATCCGCGGCAATCGCGCCGGTGTGCGGCAGGCGGCGCCGGGCGAGGTGGTGGGGGCGTAGGCTGTCGCCTTTCGGACAACTCTCGTGACTTTGGGACTGCATCGGGGAGTGCGATGAGCGTCGGTTTCACGGAAGGGCTCACATTCGACCCCGAGCGGCCCGATTGGGATGACGGCGGGCCGCGGCCCCTGCGGTGGTTCGCCTGGTATCCCGCGGTCGAGACAGTGTCGAACCCACCGAGTGTTTCGTCCTCCTGGCTCAAGGCCGGACCCGTTGCTCGCGACGCCGAGCTGAGGCCCCAGGGACGGCCCTATCCGGTCGTTCTGCTGTCGCATGGGACGGGCGGTGTCGCAGCCGGGCTCGAATGGCTGGGTTCCCGCCTGGCGCAGAACGGCTTCATTGCCATTGGAATCAATCACCATGGAAACACCGGTGCCGAACCTTATCGGGCGGAAGGGTTTATCTGCCTTTGGGAGCGTGCTCGCGATCTGAGCGCATTGCTTGGTGACGAAAGCTGGCGCGAGAGGCTAAGGGGCCGCTACGAAAGTCACGCCCATGTCGCCGGCTTTTCCGCCGGGGCCTATGCCGCGATGCTGCTGATGGGGGCTCGGGTCACCTATTCTCAGTTTGAGCCGGACAATCCCGTCCGGAGCCCTCTTCGCGGGCCCGCTGAGTTTCCCAACCTCGCCGATGCGATCCCGCGCCTGTTGGAGAGCAGTCCGGTCTTCCGCGCATCCTGGGAGCGCCGGAGGATGGACTATTCGGATGCGCGCTTTCGTTCGGCGTTCGTGCTGGCGCCGGGCCGCTCCGTTCTTGGCTTTGACGCTGGAACGCTGGGATGCATCGATCGGCCTGTCCGGATCCTTGTCGGCGACGCAGATGCCATAGCTCCGGCGTCACTATGTTCGGACTGGCTTCATCACCACACGCCAGGCAGCCGATTGGAGATTCTCGGCCACGGAGCTGGCCACTATGTCTTCGTTTCCGAGCCGACCGCGCTTGGTTTGCAGCAAGCGCCGGCAGTCTTTTCGGATCCACCCGGCGTTGATCGCCGAACTCTTCATGAACGGGTCGCCCTGTCGGCCAAAGCACTGTTCACGTCGGTTGGGTAGGGCTTGCGGACTGGCCGCGGGCCGCCTCCCTACCGCCTTGTCGTGGCGCGCTCGATCAGGCTCACCGGCACCGTGGTGGTGACGCCGTCGGTGGGCTCAGCCCCATCGGCCATGCGCGCGTGCAAAATGGCGATTGCCGCCGCGACCATCGCCTCATGACCATGCACGACCGTCGTCAGGTCGAACGAGCCCCAGGCGGCGGCGGGGACATCGTCATAGCCCGCGACCATCACGTCCTGCGGCACCCGCAGGCCGGCGCGGCGCAGCGCGTCGAGCACGCCAAACGCCATCAGATCGTTGGCGCAGAAAAGTGCTTCAGGAACCTCGCGCCGTTCCGCCATCGCGGCGGCGGCCTTGTAGGCGTCTTCATAGAGGTAATCGCCCATCGCGATCTCGATACGGTCGAAACCATGCGTGCCAAGGCGCTCGCGAAAACCGCGCAGGCGTTCCTCGCTGGCATAGTCGCTGGGCGTGCCGCCGATGAAGCCGAAGGATTTCGCGCCGCGCTTGACGAAGAGGTCGGCGACCAGGGCCGCGCCGCCAGCATTGTCGGAGCAGACCGACGCCACCCACTGGTTGTGCGCCGGCGTATTGAACGAGACTATCGGAATTCGCAGGCGGGCGAATGCCTCGGCCGCCGCCTTGGTGACCACAGGCAGCGCGCTGACGATGGCGTCGACCCGGTAGCTGGCAAGGCGTGGCAGGATGCCGTCCAGCGCCGGTCCGCCATCGACGCTGACCAGCAGCACCTGGTGCCCGGTCTCCTGCAGCGCCTTCGAGAAGGCGTCGACCGCGGCGGCATAGAACGGATTGGCGCTGTCGCTGATGACGATGGCGACCAGGTCGGAGCGATGCTTCAACAGCATGCGCGGAATGAAATTGGGGCTGTAGCCGAGCTGCTTCGCCGCCTCGAACACCTTGCGGCTGGTCTCCTCCGAGACGCTCTTGCCCTCGTTGAAAGCGCGAGACACGGCGGATTGCGAGACGCCGGCGAGGCGCGCCACATCCGTCGAAGACGGGTACTTTCTCGGCGATTTCATGGTTTGTAACCACAGTCGGGAATGACGGGCACCTGCGTAGCGCCCGTCAGCGCGGCGTTCAACGGAAACCGGGTTTCCGTATCGAGGATTTCAGATCGTCTTCAGCATGCCGCCATCGACGAAATAGGTGGAGCCGACTGAATAGCTCGCCCGGTCGGAGCAGAGGAAGACGAAGAAGTCGGCGACCTCCTCCGGCGAGGCGAAACGGCCGATCGGCGCGTTCTCGCGGGCCAGATCGTCGAGATAGCCCTTCCAGTCGCCGCCCTTGTCGGCGGTCAGCTGCGTCGCCGTCTTGATCCAGTCCGGCGTCAGCACAAAGCCCGGATTGACGGCGTTGACGCGGACATTGTCCTTGATGAACTCGGTCGACATCGTCTTCGAGGCCATGATCAGCGCCGCCTTGGTGACGTTGTAGATCGGCTCGTACCAGAGCGGCTGGGTGGCGCAGATCGAGGCGTTGTTCAGGATGACGCCGCCGCCGCGCCGCTTCATTCCGGGCACCAGGCCGCGCGCCAGGCGGATCGCCGCCATGACATGCAGGTCCCAGTAGAACTGCCACTTGTCATCCGGCGCATCCAGGATGGTCTCGTTGCTGCCGGTGCCAGCATTGTTGACCAGGATGTCGGCGCCGCCGAAGGCTTCCTCTGTCGCCGCCAGCAACCGGTCGCAGCCGAGCGCCGTGGCGACGTCGCAGTCGACGGCGACGACCTGCACGGAATAGGCCGCAAGAATTTCATCGCGCGCCGCCGCCAGCCGGCCGGTGTCGCGCGCTGCAATGACGACATGGGCGCCCTCGGCAGCAAATCCCTTGGCCACCGCCAATCCGATGCCGATGCTGCCGCCGGTGATGACGGCAACCTTGTCGCGAAGTCCGAGATCCATACTGAAAAGCCTCTGTTTACTTGACGATGGGAATCTTCGACCGGTCGATGGTGATGGCGACGGCCGCCACCAGCACAACGCCGAAGACAATGTTCTGGGCAAAGATATTGACGCCCAGGAAGGTCATGCCGATCCGCACGACCGAGATGATCAGCGCGCCGACCAGCGTGCGCCAGATGCTGCCGACGCCGCCGGTGATCGCCGTGCCACCGACGACGACGGCCGCGATCGAAGGCAGCAGAAGCTCGCTCGCCAGTGTCGGGGAACCACTGGCGAGCCGGCCGACGAGGACGATGCCGGCCAGCGCCGCGCAAGCTCCCGACAGCACGAAGGCGATCACCTTCTGCCTGTCGACCTTGACGCCCGAGGCATAGGCCGCCGGCTCGCCGGCGCCGATCGCCGCGCTGTAGCGGCCGAAGCGGGTCCGGCTCTGCAGGATATGCGCGATGACGAGCACGATCAGGCCGATCAGCACGACATTCGGAATGCCGAACACCGTGCCGGTGATCCAGCCGAGATAGGCGCGCTCGCTTTCGCCCAGCGTGATCGAGCGCTCCTTCGAGGTGACCAGCGCGGCGCTGTAGAGCACGCCGCCCATGGCCAGCGTCGCAATGAAGGAGGGGATGCGCAGCTTCACATGTGCGATGCCGGACAGCAGGCCCGCCAGCGCGCCGAGACCGAAGGCGAAGGCGAAGGCGCCATAGCCGAAGCGCGACAGGGTCAGCGCCACGACCACGCTGGAAAGCGACGCCATCGACTGGATCGACAGGTCGATGCCGCCCAGCATGATGACGAAGGTGACGCCAGTGGCGAGAATGAACAGCACGGCGGTATCGCTGGCGAGTTGCAGCAGCGTGTTCACTACGAGGAAGGCCGGCTGGAACGCGCCGACCAGCACGACGAGGATGACGAGCGTCGCCAGCGGCAGCCATTGCCTCAGCCCGTCGGAGCGAAACGTGTCCAAGATGCTGTTCATCGTCAAACCATGTGTCCGATGAGATCGACCTGCTGCGGCTTGTGGCCGGGTTCGGCGCCGACACGGTGGGTGATGGCGCCGTCGCGCATCACCAGCACCGTGTGGCTCAATCCGATCGTCTCCTCCAGCGTGTCCGAGGTCAGGATGACGGCGACGCCTTCGGCGGTAACGGCTCGGATTAGCTCGTAGACCTCCTCCTTGGCGCCGACATCGAGGCCGCGCGTCGGGTGGTCGAGGATCAGGATCTTCGCGCGGGCGTTCAGCCATTTCGCCAGCACGACCTTCTGCTGGTTGCCGCCGGAGAGGTTGAGGCAGAGGGTGTTGATGCCGGGCGTGCGGATTTTCAACCGCTGCACCCATTCCTGCGCCAGCCGCTTTTCCTCGCGCGTGTCGATCAGGCCATGCCTGGTCAGCGTGCCGAGATCGCCGAGCGTGATGTTGGCGGCGACCGGCAGGAACAGCACCAATCCCTCGACGCGACGTTCGCGCGGGATGTAGCCGATGCCGATATCGACCGCCTCGGCCGGCGTGCGCAGCTTCACTTCCTTGCCCGAGATCCGCAGCTTTCCGCCATCATGCGGCGCGAAGCCGGCGAGCGTCCGGGTCAGTTCCTCGCGGCCCGAGCCGATGACTCCGGCAATGCCGAGGATTTCGCCGGCATGCAGCTGGAAGCCGATCTCGCGATAGGCCCCCTGATGGCTGAGATTGTCGAGTTCCAGCACCACTTCGTCGCGAAACGGCCTTTGCAACGGTTCGCGGTAATACTCGGCCTGCAGGCTGCGCCCGACCATGAGATGGTGCAGCTGCGTGACATTGGCGTCGGCCGCCACCAGGTCGGCGACAACGGCGCCGTCCTTCATCACATAGATGCGGTCGGAGAGTTCCAGGACTTCGTCGAGCCGGTGCGAGACGAAAATGAACGAGGCGCGGGCGCTGAGCGCGCGGACGCGGGCAAACAGGATGTCGATCTCGGCCCGCTCCAGCACCGAGGTCGGCTCGTCGAGCAGGATGACGAGATGGCCGGGGGCGTTCTCCTCCAGCGTCAGCGCCTTGGCGAGCTCGACCATCTGCCTTGCGGCAAAGCCGAGATCTTCGGCCCGGGTGCGCGGATCGGCGTCGATCTGCACCTTGGCCAATTGCCGCGAGGCAGCGGCGTAGAGCGCGCGCCAGTCGACGATGCCGAAGCGGGTGAACTGCGCCTCGTTGCCGAGATAGATGTTTTCGCCGACGGTCAGATTGGTGAGCAGCGACTGTTCCTGAAATACCATGCCAATGCCCTGGCTCATGGCGTCGGAGGCGCTGACGAAGCGGGTCTTGCTGCCGTTCAGCCGGATGTCGCCCGAGTCCGGCTGGTAGACGCCGCTGAGGATCTTCATCAGCGTCGACTTGCCGGCGCCGTTCTCGCCGACGAGGCCGACGACTTCGCCGGGCCGGATCTCGATCGAGACGTTCTTCAGCGCGTGGACGCCGGGAAAGCGCTTGTCGACATGGACGAGGGCGAGCGCCGGCGGCGTGCCGGATCCGGGTGGGGCGGGGCGGATGATCGGGCCGCTCATTTGACGATCCGCATCCGCTTGCGGTCGATCGACAAAGCGACCGCCGCGATGATCATCAGGCCCTGCACGCCGATCTGCACGCTTGGCGGCACGCCCATCAGCACCATGCCGTTCGACAGCACGACGACGATCAGCACGCCGACCAGCGTCTGCAGCACGCTGCCCTGGCCGCCGGAAAGCGCCGTGCCGCCGACGACGACGGCGGTGACGGTGGTGAACAGGCGGCCGGTGCCGATCTGCGCATTGCCGAGGCCGAGCTGGGCTGCCGCCAGCACGCCGCCGACGGCGTAGAACACGCCGGCGAGCGTGAAGGTCAGGATGCGGACGCGGCCGACGGGAATGCCCGACAGCGCCGCCAGATCCTCGCCGCCGCCGAGCGCGTAAATGTAGCGGCCGAGGCGGGTGTAATTCTGGATGACCAGCGCGATCAGCAGGCAGAACAGCGCCAGCCAGACGCCCCATGGAAAGCCGAGGAAGCGCTCGATGGCGAGGCTGCGGATCATCGGGTCGTTGATGCGGATCGCCATGCCGCCGAGCAGCGCGTTGGCGGCGCCGACGCCGACGAACCACATGCCGAGCGTCACCATGAAGGAGGGGATCTTCAGGCGGACATGGATGACGCCATTGGCGAAACCGACGCCGGCGCCGACGAGAAGAACGATGAGGATGCCGAAGACGCCGAAGGCGTTGGAATTGGCGCCGTTCAGGACCAGCATCGACAGGATGACCGCGGAGAGGGTCAAGCCGCCCTCGACCGAAAGATCGATCGAACCCATCAGGATGATGAAGGTGGCGCCGAGGCCCAGCACCAGCGGGATCATCGCCGCCTGACTGATGCGCACCATGTTGCCGAAGGTCAGGAAGTTGGGATTGATCAGCGTGATCAGGCCACAGAGCAGCACCAGCACGATCAGCGGCGCCCAGGCCGCGATGCGCCAGCGTCGCCGCGGGGCCGGCTTTGCGGCCTGGCTCGAAGAGAGGGAAGCATCGATGGTCATCGGCCGGATCGCCTCATGCGAATTCGATCGGGACGCGCGTTGCCGCGAACGAGGGTTCGGGACAAGGGGCGCGCCAGGTCGCCGGCTCCGATACGCAGGAGCCGGCGATGGGCGCGCAGAAGGTCAAGAGGCGCGCCCGCCCCGGGGAGGTCAGTCGTACTGGATCTGGCCGGTGACACGGCCCCAGATGTCGTTCCAGTCCATCTTCGGCTCGGACGCGATGTTGCCGTCGTAGTATTCCTGCGCATTATCGGCCGTGATGATGACGCCCTTGCCGTAGAACTCGCGGTGTTCCTTCGGCTCCTTGGACGGGTCGAAGCCGCCCGTCTTGGCGGCATAGCCGATGGCGAGGCCCATGCCGCCCTGCCAATAGGGATCCCAGGCGACGGTTCCCGCCAGCTCGCCCTTCTGGATCGCCTCGACGGCGAGCTGGATGCCGTCAATGCCGGTCACCGGTACCTTGCCGGCGCGGCCGTCGGCGCGCAGCGCCTCGATGGCGGCGAGCGCCATGTCGTCATTCGCCGCCCAGATGCCATTGATCTGGTCGCCGAACTGCGTGAGCCAGGCGTTGGTCTTGTCGAGCGCCTCGGTCGCCGACCAGTTGGCAACCTGGTAGTCGAGCAGCTTGACGTCGGGATTGGCGGCGAGCGCGTCCATCAGGCCCTTCTTGCGCTCGATCGCCGGCACGTTCGATTCGATGCCGCCGAGCGCGACGATGCCGCCCTTGCCGCCCATCTTCTTGATCAGCGTCTCGGCCATCGCCTTGCCATAGGGCACGCCGCTGAACGAGATGTGCGCGACATAGTTGGGATCGTGATCCCACGGATGCAGGTCGGCCGGCTTGTTCCACTGGGTGACGACATAGGCGCCGGCCGCCTTGGCCGCCTCGACGATCGGGCGGGCGTCCGGGCTGTCGTTCGGATCGACATTGATGACGGCGTTGCCGCCGGTCTTGGCCAGGATCGCCTTGATGTCGGCGATGCCCTTCTCGCTGTTGCCCTCGGTGACGAGGGTGACGTAGTCGGCCCCGACCGACTTGGCGAAGGCGGCACCGCCCTTGTTCCAGGTGGCGTGATAGGGGTTCGAGAGCGACCGGATCGAGTTGACGACGGTCGGCTTGTCGGCGGCGAAGGCCGGCCGGGTGAGGATGGCCGGGAACACGCCCGCCACGCCGATCAGGCCCGCGCCCTTGAGGATGTCGCGCCGCTTGATCGGTCTGCCCGACGCACCGGAGATGAGTTTATGGACCATGAACCACTCCTCCCTTGATGGAGCGCCCTGGCCGCCGGGGCTCCGTTCTTGTCGTTTCCGGCTGTCCGTCTTCCCTCGTATCGATGTTCCGCCACCGGCGACGGCGTTGGCGCGCCTGTCCTCCGGTGCCAAAGCCTGGCGGCTGTCTCTCGGACTTTCCGCAACGACCCGTTATGTTTTCTGGCCTTGCATAGCTATGCACGCGTCGCGGAGGCTGTCAATCGGTCGGGGAGGGCTGTGCGCCGGTTCATGGGCCCGTGTTTCGCCACGGTGTCGCGGCCGCGATCCGGCGCGTTTCCCGTCGTCATCCGGGCTCGCCAAGTCGTCACGTCGATATCGTAGTAAAACTATCTTTTTGGCGAAGAATCGCCGAGCCGACGCGGGCTCCGGTCGTGCGTCATACCGTTGATAGATCCCCAGCATCGTTGCAGTCGATTGTGGAAAATAGATATATAGCAACGACTTGAGTCGAGTGTCAGGTGGCGTTTCCGGGCGTCCACAACTCGCTCGCAGGTCCGTCTTGTGCTCGCGTAGTTATGCTATATTCTCCGCGCATGCTTGGCCCCGGCGGGGCTGTTTTCGCGACAGGATGCGGCGCGGGCGGGCCTTTCGCCGGGCCATAGGGACGGATGAGATGATCTCGGAATTGAGTGGTAAGCTGTTCATCGGTGGTCGCTGGAAGGCGGGCGTCGGCGCGCGCATCGCGGTCAAGAACCCGGCGACCGGCGAGGTGATCGGCGAGATCGCGTCGTCGACCGCGGACGAGATCAACGAGGCAGTCGCGGCCGCCCGCGGCGCGTTCCGGGGTTGGGCCGATCTGCCGGCCAAGGCGCGCTCCGCCGCGCTGCATCGGCTGGGCGACGCCATCGCTGCCGATGCCGATCGCATGGCGCGGATCATGACGATGGAGCAGGGCAAGCCGCTCAACGAGGCGCGCGGCGAAATCCTCAAGCTGGCAGAAGCCTGCCATTTCTACGCCGAGGAGGCCGTCCGCGTGCATGGCGAGATCGTGCCGGGCGACACCACCGACCATCACAGCCTGGTCATTCGCGAGCCGATCGGCGTCGTCGGCGCGATCACGCCGTGGAACTACCCGGCCGAGCTGGTCGGCTGGAAGTTGTGCGCGTCGCTCGCCGCCGGCTGCACCATCGTCATCAAGCCGGCCGATCTGACGCCGTTCACGGCGCTGGCGATTGCCCAGAAGGTGGAAGAAGCGAAGATTCCGGCCGGCGTCGTCAATATCGTCACCGGGCCGGGTTCCGTCGTTGGTCAGGCGCTGGTCGAGCATCCGGATGTCGACAAGATCGCCTTCACCGGCTCGAGTGGCGTCGGCCTGCGGATCCAGCAATCGGCGACCACCGTCAAGCGCATGTCGCTGGAGCTCGGCGGCAATTGCCCGATGATCGTAACCGAATCCGCCGATCTCGACGCGGCGGTCAAGGGCGCGGTGCGGCGCTCGTTCCGCAATATGGGCCAGATCTGCATCGCGATTAACCGCGTCTATGTCGCCCGCCCGATCTATGAGGCGTTCCTCGCCAAGGTGAAGGTCGCTGCCGAGGCGCTGACCATCGGCAACGGCCTCGACAAGCCGGATGCCGATCTCGGCGCCATGGCTTCGGCCGATCCGCTCGCCAAGACGAAGGATCATCTGGCCGATGCGCTCGCCAAGGGCGCGCGGCTGGTGACCGGCGGCGCGGCGCCGGAAGGCGAAGAATTTGCGCGCGGCCATTTCTTCCGCCCGACCGTGGTCGCCGATTGCACGCATGCGATGAAGGTGATGAGCGAGGAAACGTTCGGGCCACTGCTCGGCGTCGCGCCCTATGATGGTCTCGACGAGGCGATCGCCCGCGCCAACGATACGCCCTACGGGCTCGCCTCCTATGTCTACGCCAAGGGCATGGACGAGGTGCGCTACCTGTCCGCCCGGCTCGACTATGGCAATGTAGCGGTCAACAATGTCGATGCCGGCGTGATGAATGCGCCCTATGGCGGCCGTAAGCAGAGCGGCGTCGGCTATGAACATGGTCGCGAGGGAATGCTCGAATATTTCAACTTCAAGCATATCCGCATCCGCCATGACGATCCGCAGGGGCGCTAGGCGATGACGCGCGCCCTTCTGGGGATCGATATCGGCACGTCCGGCTGCAAGGCGCTTCTGATCGACGCCGAAGGCTCGGTTCTGGCCAGTTCGACCGCGACCTACGGCCTGTCGCAGCCGCGTCCCGGCTGGACCGAGCAGGATCCGGCGCTGTGGGTCGAGGGTGCGCGCAAGGCGGTTGCCGGGGTGATGGCCGAGCGTGGCGGTGTCGAGCTGGCCGGTATTGGCCTTTCCGGCCAGATGCACGGCCTGACGCCGCTCGACGAAGCGCATCGCGTGCTGCGGCCGGCGCTGCTCTGGAACGACCAGCGCAACGGCGCCGAATGCGCCGAGATCACGCAGAAGGCCGGCGGCCTCGAGGCGTTGCTCGGCTTCACCAACAACCGCATGCTGGTCGGCTATACCGGCGGCAAGATCGTCTGGATGCGCAATCACGAGCCGGAGCTGTTTGCAAAGCTCCGCCACGTCGTGAATCCGAAGGACTATCTGCGGCTGGTACTGACCGGCGAGATCGCCACCGAGGTTTCGGACGCTTCCGGCACCGGCCTGTTCGACGTGCGCAAGCGCGACTGGTCGTCGGATCTTCTGGATCGCGTCGATATCGACCCCGCCATCCTGCCGCCCTGCCATGAATCGCATGTTGTAACCGGCCGGATCAGCCGCGCCGGCGCCGAGCTGTTCGGCCTGCCGGAAGGCATTCCCGTCGTTGGCGGTGGTGGCGACAGCGTCATCCAGACGCTCGGTTCCGGCGTGATGCGGCCTGGCGAATTGCAGACGACGATCGGCACGGCCGGCATCGTCGCCAGCGCGCTCGAAGCGCCGGAAGACAATCCCGGCGGCCGGCTGCAGGTGTTCTGCAATGTCGCGCCGGATAGCTGGCATTGCATGGGCGTTTCGCTCAATGCCGGCGGCGCGATGTCGTGGTTCCGCGACACCATGAGCTCGCTCGGGCAAGCGGCGGAAATGCTCTCCTTCGACGAGATCGTGGCCAAGGCGGCGACAAGCCCGGCCGGGGCGAAGGGGCTGTTCTTCCTGCCCTATCTCTATGGCGAGCGCTGCCCGCATCCCGATCCCTCGGCGCGCGGCGCCTTTGTCGGCCTGACGGCCCGCCACGATGGCGGCGACATGGCGCGCAGCGTCATGGAGGGCGTGACCCATGCGCTGCGCGATATCCATGGCCTGATGCGGCAGATCGGCATGAAGCACAGCGTCATCAAGGCGTCGGGCGGCGGCGCACAGTCGGCGCTCTGGCGCCAGATGCAGGCAGATCTGTTCGATTGCGAGGTGGTGACGACCGAGGGCGCGGCCGAAGGCGGCGCGTTCGGGGCGGCGCTGGTGGCGGGCGTCGGTGTCGGCATCTGGCCGGATGCCAGGACGGCGGCGCAAGTGTGCAAGCCGCTGACGCGCCAATTGCCGGATCGGAACAACGGCGACACGCTGCGGCGTGCGTTCGGAATATTTGAAAGTCTCTATCCGGCGTTGTCGCAGAGCTTCGCGGCGATCTCGGACGCAGGGCTCGACGCGTGACTGAGACACGGACATGACCAAGCCGCTCGCCGCCTATGGGGCGCTGATTTTCGACCTCGACGGCACGCTGATCGACAGCGCGCCCGACATCGCCGCGGCGGTGAATGCCTATCTGCGCTCGCGCGGCTGGCCGGAGCAGGAGACGGCATTCGTCGAGCGCTTCATCGGCAATGGTCCGCGCCGGCTGCTGTTCGACATGCTGGTCGAGCTGGGCCTGCCGAGCGACGATGACACCATCCGCGCCGCGCACGAGGCTTATCTCGCCCATTATGGCGAGGCGCCGGCGCGACTGACGAAGTTCTACAGCCATGTCCGCGAGGATCTGTCCGCGTTGAAGCGGGCCGGATTCCGTCTCGGCATCTGCACCAACAAGCCGCACGCGCTGACCCTCCGCATCCTCGATCTGCTCGGCATCGCGCCTTGGTTCGACGCCGTGCTCGGCGCCGATGCGGTGCCGGCCTGCAAGCCCGACCCCGGCCATCTGCTGGCGGTGGCGCAGCGGATGCGGCTTGCCGACGGCGACTGGGCCTATGTCGGCGACACCGCGGTCGACCAGGCGACGGCGGTCGCCGCCAACGCGCCGTTCTTCGTCGTCCCCTGGGGCGGCGGCGAGCTGGTGGCGACGGCGCCCGAGCGGCGGTTGACGCGGCTGCTCGATCTCATGGCCTATCGGCCGGTGCAACAGGCGATCTGAAGGAGCCGAGATGTCGACTAACAGCCTGCTGCAGCGGATCCTCCAGGAGCATGACCGCATGGGCCCGGCCGAGCAGCGGCTCGGCGACTTCGTCAAGGCGCATCCGGGCCAGGTGATCCATATGAGCATGGCGCGGCTGTCGCAGGAATGCGACGTCAGCGACCCGACGGTGATGCGGTTCTGCCGGCGTTTCGGCTTCGACGGCTACCAGGATTTCAAGCTCAACCTGGCGCAGAGCCTCGTGCCGTCGGCGCCCTTCGCCTATGAGCAGATCGTGCCGGGCGACTCGATCGAGAACATCGTCCGCAAGACGGCGCGCAATTCGCTGAACGCGATCCAGCGCGCGCTGGAAGACCTGCTGCCCTATCAGATCGAGGAAGGCGCCAAGCTGCTGCAGGCGGCGAGCTGGGTCGGCATCTACGCCACCGGCATCTCCGAGGTGACGGCGGTCGACGCCGAGCACAAGTTCCAGCGGCTCGGCATGCGTTGCTCGGCCGTCATGGGCCGGACCAAGCAGTGGCTGCATGCCGAGGCGTCGCGGCCGAACGAGGTGGCGCTGATCTTCTCGCAGTCCGGCCACACCAAGCAGATGGTCGAGCTTGCCATTGCCGCCCGCACGGGCGGCGCGCGCGTCGTCTCGATCACGGCGGCCGATAGCCCGCTGGCGCGCGTCTCCGACGTTTTGATCGCGGTGACGCCCTATGACCGCACCGAGCTTTTGACGCCGCTCGCCTCGCGGCTCAACCATCACCTGGTGATCAACATGCTGGTCACCTCGATCGCCGTCACCAGCGGCAGCGAATTCCCCGACCAGCTTCCGGCGCTCGATTCCTGGCAGACCGACAAGATCTGAGCCTGCCGACACGGGCCAGCGCCGCCAAGATATTCTCCATCCCCCGAGGACAAGACATGACTGCACAAGATGAGGCCAAGAAGGTTGCCGGCCGCAAGGTGATCGAGGAATTCGTGCGCGACGGCATGAAGCTCGGCCTCGGTTCCGGCACGACGTCGCATTTCTTCGTGCGCGAGCTCGGCAAGCACGTCGCCGCCGGCTTGAAGGTGACCTGCACCACGACCTCGCGCGCCACCAACGACGTCGCCCGCGAGGTCGGCATCAAGATCACCGACCCGAACGACATCGGCGAACTCGACCTGACCATCGACGGTCCGGACGAGATCGACCGGCAGTTCCGCATGATCAAGGGCGGCGGTGCCTGCCTGCTCTGGGAGAAGATCGTCGCCAATGCCTCGAAGCGGATGATCACCATCTGCGACGAGACCAAGATCGTCGACCAGCTCGGCGGCTTCCCGCTGCCGGTCGAGGTTGTGCAGTTCGCCTGGAGGCAGACCGAACGCATGGTTGCGCGCCTGCTCGCCGCGCACGGCATCGCCGATGCGGTGATCGTGCGGCGGATGCGCGACGGCCAGCCGGTTGTCACCGACAGCGGCAATTTCATCCTCGATTGCCGCTGTGCCACGATTCCCGACCCGGAACGGCTGGAAATCGAGCTGAACCAGATCCCCGGCGTCGTCGAGAACGGCCTGTTCACGCGGGAATCGCAGGGCATGGTCGTCGGCTGTTTCGACGGCACCGCCTATGTGGCGATGCGGTGATGTAGTAAAACGAACATCCCGTCTCCGACAGGCGGCATGTCGGCCAAGCCGGCCATCCCGTCGCGGCGGGAGTGACCACGGCCCCCCATTGCCCGAAGCCTCCATAAATTTGAACGCCAAATCAAGTGTTTGACCTGATATGTGCCGGTGCGGGACAGCGTCCATCCCGCGCTGTGCCATTGACAGTCGGTTTCGATGTAGTGAAACTAGATTTAACCCTTCGGCAGAGATCGAACGCCGATGGGACATGGGAGGATTGAGTGACAAACCTGAACAATCTCAGCCGCCGTGGCCTGCTCAAGGCAGGCGCGGCGCTCGGTGTCGGCGCCATGGTCGGCGGAGGCCAGGCCTTCGCGGCCGACCGCGTCTTCGTTCCCTATAGCAACAAGAGCCTCGACTACTACTTCTTCGTCATCCAGGAAGAGGCGGTGAAGCGGGCGGTGCAGGCGAACGCCTGGGAATTCCAGGCGACCAACGCCAATTTCGACAACACCCGCCAGCTCGAGCAGTGGCAGAGCCTGATGCTGTCCGATCCGTCGGCCATCATCAGCGACCCGATCGACAGCCAGGCGATCGTCAGCGCCATTCGCCGGTATAACCAGAAGGGCATTCCAGTCGGCATCATCGACACGCCGGCCGATGGCGGCGACGTCGCGATCACCGTCTCGTTCGACAATTATCTCGGCGGCCAGATGGCCGCGCAGGAAATCATCAAGCGCCTGACCGCCAAGTATGGCAGCCCGAAGGGCACCGTGCTGAACTGCTTCGGCGCGCTGCAGAGCGTCGCCTGGCGCCTGCGCAAGGAAGGCATGGACGCCGAGTTCGCCAAGTATCCGGAGATCAAGTATCTCGCCCGCCCGACCGAGGGCGCGCTCGACCAGATGCTGGCCGTGACGCTGTCGACGCTGTCGGAGTTCCCGGATCTCGACGCGGTTCACGCTCCGTCCGACTCGCCCTCGCGCGGCATCGTGACAGCGCTGCAGCAGAAGGGTCGCTGGAAGAAGGTCGGCGAGGAAGGCCACGTCATCTTCGTCAATATCGACGGCGAGCCGGTCGCGCTGAAGTGGATCCAGGACGGCTTCATGGATGCCTGCGTGTCGCAGGATCCGATCGCCTATGGCCAGATCGCGGTCGAGATGCTCGGCAAGTATGCCATGAAGAAGCAGGCCGTTCCGATCGGCCCGTACGAGAACAAGAAGTACTTCTGGGAGAAGGGCGAGATCGTCGCCGGCAAGACCGGCCCGACCCTGATCATTCCGCCCTTCGTGATCGACCAGTCCAATTCGGCCGATCCGCGCCATTGGGGCGCGATCGCCGAAATTGAGTGGAAGATCCCCTACACATAGTCGGAGAAAGGCGTCGTGCCCTTCGGGACCGGCCTCCGGGCTCCTGGGCCGTTGGGCGCGACGCCGCTTTCTGTTCAGCCGCGCTCGATGCGCGGCCGTTCCGTTTTTGACAGGAGATGCGCTTGACCGTGCCGATGACAGCCGGATCGCAGGCCGCGAGCGACTATGTTCTGCGGGTGGAGAATCTGGGCAAGGTCTATGGCGGCGCTGTGGCGCTGCGCGACGTCAGCCTCGCCATCCGCCGTGGCTCGATCCATGGCCTTTTGGGCGAAAACGGCGCCGGCAAGAGCACGCTGGTCGGCATCATGTCCGGACAGCGCCAGCCGACGACGGGTACCCTCTATCTCGACGGTGTGGCGATCGGTCATGCCGACGTGCCGTCGATGGAGGAAGCCGGCGTGTTCCTGGTCACCCAGGAGCCGATGATCATCGATCATCTGAGCGCCGCCGAAAACCTGATGCTGGGGATCTGGCCGCGGCGCTTCGGGTTCGTGAACTGGCGCAAGCTGCGCAAGGACGCGGCGCGGATGCTGGCCGGCACCGGCATCGATCTCGACAGCCCTGCCGGCAAGCTCGATGCCGTGGCGCGGGGCGCAAGCTCAACATCCTGCGCGCCATGTTCAGCGGCGGCAAGGTCATCATCCTCGACGAGCCGACGGCGGCCTTGACCGTCGAGGACCGCAAGCAGCTGTTCGATTTTATGCGCCGGCTCAAGGCGGACGGCGTCACCTTCATCTTCATCTCGCACTACAATGACGAGATCCTCGACATCTGCGACGCGGTCTCGGTGCTGCGCGACGGCGTGCTCGCCGGCGGATCCGAGGATGTCGGCAGCCTGACCTCGGCGCAGCTTTCCGAACTGGTGCTCGGCCGCGGCCTTGTGCTGTTCCAGCGCGAGCGGCGCAGCTTTGCCGAGGACGCTCCCGCCGTTCAACTGCGCGATATCGTCGGGCCCAGCGTCCGCGTCCCGGCGCTCGACCTGCGCCCCGGCGAGGTGGTCGGTTTTACCGGGCTTCCCGGCGCCGGCGCCAAGGAACTGGCGCGCTGCATCTTCGGCCTGACGCCGGTACAGTCGGGCACGATCCGTTTCGCCGATGGCACCGAGACGCAGAAGCTCCCGGCCCACCCGCGCGACGCCTTCGAGACCGGCATCGCCTTCCTCTCCGACGATCGCCGCCGCGACGGCGCGATCGGCCAGATGTCGATCGGCGCCAATATTTCGCTCTCCTCGCTGGCCTCGGTCGCCCGCTCGGGTTTTCTGAGCAAGGACGCCGAGCTCAAGCTGTCGGATCGCTATTTCGCCGCCATGGGCATCAAGGCTGCTTCGGCGGCGGTCGCGGTCGATACGCTCTCCGGCGGCAACCAGCAGAAGGTCTGCCTCGGCCGCGTGCTCGCTACCGGCCCGCGCCTGCTGATCCTCGACGAACCGACGCGCGGCATCGATGTCGGCGTCAAGCAGGACGTGCTGCGGATCGTCGACGAACTGAGCCGGACCGGCGTCGCCGTGATCATCGTGTCGACCGATACCGACGAGATCACCCGCGCCGTCGACCGGGTCTGCATTTTCGAGAACGGCACCATCGCCCGCGAACTGACGGGTTCCGAGATAACCAATGAACGGCTCCGGGGGCTCGAGCCGGGCTAGGGTTTCCTGAGGGAACCCGAGCCGGCCGCCCTGACGCCATGCTGACAACGAGGACAAGATGAGCCGCACGATGACCGTTGCCGCCAAAACCGAGAGCCCCAAGAGCGCGCCCGCGACGGCGAATGAGGGCGGCCGCTCCGTCCTCGGCTGGGTGCTGCACAACGTCGTCTGGATCTGGCTGATCGCGCTCGTCGTGATCTTCGGCCTGTTCAACCAGTTCTTCTTCACCGTCAACAACATGCAGAACATCATGGTCCAGGCCACGGTGCTGGGTATGCTGGGATTGGCGGTGGCGTTGCCCTTGCTCGTCGCCGAAATCGACCTGTCGCTGCCGGCCAATCTCGGCTTCTCCTCGGCGATCGGCGCGATGGCCTATTCCGACTGGGGCCTGCCGTGGTTTCCGGGCATGTTGGTGGGTGTCGGCGTCGCCACCTTCATCGGCTTCTTCAACGGGCTGTGCATCACCAAGCTGAAGATGGTGTCGCTGATCCAGACGCTATCGATGATGATCATCCTGCAGGGCGCGCTGCTGGCGCTGACGCAGGGCCGCACCATCACCAATCTTTCCGATGGCTATGTCTGGATCGGCCAGGCGACGATCAGCGGCTGGCCGATCATGCCGTTCGTCTTCGTCATCGCGCTGGTCGGCGTCGGCATCCTGCTCTCCAACACCGTGTTCGGCCGCCGCGTCTATGCCGTCGGCGGCAATCCGGTCGCCTCCAATTCGGCCGGCATCCGTGTCGACCGGGTCAAGATCCTGACCTATACGCTGGCCGGCTTCCTCGCCGGCTGCGCCGGCTTCCTGCTCGCGTCCTGGCAGATGGCGATCACCTCGAACCAGGGCTCGAGCTACCTGCTCTATGCCATCGCCGCGCCGATCATCGGCGGCGTCAGCGTGTTCGGTGGCCGCGGCAATGTCGTCGGCGTGCTCGGCGGCGTGCTGCTCCTGACGATCATCCAGGTCGGCCTCGCCATCATCTCGGTGCCGTCCTTCTATGTCGGCATCATCGGCGGCGTCATGATCTTCATCGCCGTCGCCATCGACGCCATCCGCGTGCGCTATTTCAGCTGACGCTGCGCGAAAGAATACGGGAAGCAGCGCAACAAAAAAGCGCTGCTTCCTCGATTATGCCAAGCCCGGGATAGACCAAAAGGCGCAAAGGGCAGCGTATCGCCGTGATGCAAGCTAGTGTCGCACGACGGTTCGTGGCTTAGTCTCTGCCAAGAAGATCCATGGGAGGGATTCATGTTTGTCACGCCGGACGGCGAGCGCATCCTCATAGTCGATGGCCATACCCACCTTTGGGATGGGCGTCCGTCGAACTGGCGCAATGATTACGGCCGTACGTTCATCGACACGTTTTGGGGCGGCCATGTCGGCTTCACCCCCGCCGACAAGCGCTGGACGCAGGAGCAGTTCCGCTATTACGGCGCGGAAAAAGCCGCCCGCGACCTGTTCGTCGACGGATATTGCGACGCCGCGATCATGCTCCCCGTCGATCTCAGAGACTTCTACGTCGACGGCTTCAACACTACCGAGCAGTGCAGCGAGTTGAAGGCGCTCTGCCCCGACCGCGTCGTGCTGAATGGCCGTATCGACCCGCGCGAGGGCGCGCGCGGGCTGGCGCGGCTGGAGAGGGATCACGACCGCTTTCGCTTCCGGGGCGTCAAGCTCTACACCGGCGAATGGAACGGCATCTCGCGCGGCTACCGTCTCTCCGACGATTTCGTGAAGCCCTATCTCGAGAAGTGCCGGGAACTCGGCATCGACATCGTCCATGTCCACAAGGGCCCGACGACGCATCCGCTCGACTATGACGCCTTCGACGTGCGCGATGTCGACCATGTCGCCACCAGCTTTCCGGACCTGAAATTCGTCGTCGATCATTGCGGCATGCCGCGCATCGACGATTTCTGCGCCGTCGCCGGCCAGGAGCCGAACGTCTATGGCGGGCTGGCGCTGGTCACCTCGTTCATCCGCGCCCGGCCGCGCCATTTCAAGACGATGCTGATCGAACTGCTCTGGGGCATCGGGCCGGACCGGCTGATCTTCGGCTCCGACTACGCCATCACCAGCCCAGACTGGATCATCGAGGCGTTCATGGCGTTCGAGCTCGACGAGGCGGAGACGACCGAGGCTGGGCACACTCTCGATCTCGAGGCGAAGCGCAAGATCCTCGGCCTCAACGCGGCCAAGCTGTATGGGCTGGATGTCGATCACTTGATGAACCTGGCGCCGGTTCATCTGCCGGCCGCCGAGGCATCCCGCGATGCAGCCGAGTGAGGACGCTTCGTCGTCGGTGGCGGCGGGCGTTGCCGACGGGTTGAGTGCGCGGATTGCCGAGGTGCGCCGCGCGCTCTCGGCGATCCGCGACCCGGAACTCGACGAGACCGTCACCGCGATGGGCTTCATCAAGGCGATCGAGATCGCCGGCGGAGCGGTCGGCGTGACGTTCCAGCTGCCGACGCAGTGGTGCGCGGCGAACTTCGCTTTCCTGATGGCCGTCGACATCAAGGCGGCCGTCATGGCGCTGCCCTGGGTGACGTCCGCCGACGTCGTGCTGCGCGACCATTTCGCCGCCCGGCGCATCAACGAGGCGGTCGAGCGCGACCTCTCCTTCGTCGAGGCGTTTCCGCAGAAGGCGGAGGGCGAACTGGACGGCCTGCGCCATACCTTCATGGAGAAGGCGTTCCTGGCGCGACAGCATGCGGTGCTCGATGCTTTGCCGAAGACCCAAGCGCCGTCTCCCGCGCTCTGGACCATCGCCGATCTCGAGGACTTGTCCCGGCTGTCAAACGACCTGGCGGAGCCGGTGGCGCGCTATCTGGCGCTGCGCCGGAATCTGCCCGGCGAGGCGGCCTTCGTCACGGCGCGCGGCGCGCCGGTCGAGCCGGCGCATTGGCAGGTCCATGCTCGCGAACTGCGCGGCACGGCGGTCACGATGGCTGCCAATGCCGAGCATTGCCGCGTACTGGCGGCCGCCAATCAGGCGTGACGGCGGGGCAGATGCGGCGCGGGCGGGATAGGGGCTCGACTACCCTTGCGTTGGTCAGGGCGGGAAACCGGAAAAACCACCCTGTTCCCCATGCCGCCACGTCCGGTTGACGCGCGCCGCACCCAATCTGGAAAATCCGCCAGCCGCGCGATGGTTCCCTATGCGGGCAGGAGGCCCGCCGCCTTGGCGTGGCGGCGGGCGCCATCGGCAGGATGCGGCTCTGCCGTCTTTTCCTGCCTCCCCTGGCCGTTCGTAAATCCGTCCGGCCGATAGACGGCGCCGAAGCGGTTGGCGAGGAACGCCGCCATTGGGATGTCCTCCTGCTTCACCAGGCCCCGGGTCGGCAGGTCTCCCGCCGCCAGCAGGTCGAGCACGGCGCAGGCGGCCGAGGCTGTCGTCAGTTGGATGGCGCTGCACGGGGTCGGTCCCTCGGCGCGGCTATAGATCTTCTTGGCGTAGATTTCCTCGACCAGACGGCCCTGCTTCATGCCGCTGACGGTGACGAAGATGACGACGACATCCTGCCGGATGGTCGGTAGCGCCTGCTCCAGAATGTCCTTCAGCAGTTCGCGCCGGGCGCAGAGGCGCAGATCGTCCAGCAGTACCTTCATGATCGCCGCATGGCCCGGATAGCGCACCGTCTTGTAGTTGAGGCGCCGGACCTTGCCGGCGAGCGTCTCGCACAGCGTGCCGAGGCCGCCCGAGGTGTTGAACGCCTCGTAGAGAACGCCGTCGAGCGAGAATTCCTCGCGCTCCTCCAGCGGCGGCACCGAAACGAGGCGGCCATTGGCGATCGCCTCGCAGGGCTCGCAATACTCGTTGATGATGCCGTCCGTGCTCCAGGTCAGGCTGTAGTTGAGCCCGTTCGAGGGGAATTGCGGCAGCGCGCCGACGCGCATGCGGATGCTGTCGAGGCTGTCGAAGCGGCTGGCGATGTCGGAGGCGACGATCGAGATGAAGCCGGGCGCGAGGCCGCATTGCGGGATCAGCGCCGCCCTGGCGGTGGCGGCCATGCTCTTGACGAAACGGGTGCTGGCGACATCCTCGGTCAGATCGAGATAATGCACGCCGGAGGCTATCGCCTCGGCGGCGACGGCGGTGGTCAGGTGGAAGGGCAGGGCGCTGATCACCGCGAAGGAGCCGGAGAGCGTCGCGGCGAGCGCGCCCTGGGCCGCGACATCGACGACGCGCGGGGTGACGTGCTCTTGCGCCGGCAGCGCAGCGAGGCTCGCCTCGCTGCGATCGACGATTTCGACCTGATAGTCGCCCGTCTCCGCCAGCATCGCGGCGATGGTGCTGCCGATCTTGCCGGCGCCGACGACGGTGATCTTTTCCATGCTAGCCGCTCCTCTGGACCGAGAAGCCGATTGTCCCGTCGGCGGGATGCGCCCGCCAGCGCTGAAACTGCGGCTGGCGGGACGTCGAGCCGACGCAATGACGGGCTCCGCCGACGAAATGACGGAGCGAGCCGGCAGCGGGCGTCAGCCCTTGTCGAAGTTGGTGGTCATGATGATCGAGCTGCGGCAGCGCTCGACGCCGGGCAGGTTGATGATCTCGTCGAGCACGGCGTCGAGGTCGTCGATCTGCGGGGCCTCGATCATCAGCGCGAGGTCGAAATCGCCGCTCACCGTGTGGCAGGTCAGAACCTCGGGCAGTCGCCGCAGCCGTTCCATCACGGCCGGCTGCATGCGCTGCACCAGGCTCAGCATGACGATCGCCCGGCTTGCCGGCGCGCCGAGATTGCGTGCCAGGATCGTCGAATAGCCGAGGATGACGCCGTTCGCCTCCAGCTTGGCGATCCGTTCATGCACGGTGGTGCGGCCGAGCTTCAGCTTGCGCGCCAGCTCGGTGACGGAGGCGCGCGCATTTTCCTGCAGCAGCGCGATCAGCTTGCGATCGATGCCGTCGAGCGTCGCCTTCCTGTCCCGCACGCGGCTCCCGGCCGGCGCGGGCTTGCCGCTGTCGGGCGTATCCATCGGTTCGTCACCCTCCCTGATCGGTCGCGCCCGCCTTCCATTTGATAGCCGTGCCCGGGCCATCGTCAATCGGCGTCGGGGCTCGATGCCTCAGCCGCCGGCGTCGCGGATCGGCAAAGGCCGCTGTTCCTCGATCGCCTCCATGGCGAAATAGGAGGTGACCGTGTCCAGCTCGACCTTCTCGATCAGGCGCTGGTAAAAGCGGTCATAGCTCGCCAGGTCGCGGGTGACGATCTTCAGCATGTAGTCGTAGTCGCCACCGATCCGGTAGAAATCGATCACTTCCGGCATCGACCGCACATGCTGGCGGAAGGTTTCCAGCCATGCCTTGGAATGATGCCGGGTGCGGATCATGACGAACACCACGACGTCGAGATCGATCGCCGCCCGCTTCAACCGAACCGAATAGCCCTGGATGACGCCGCTCTGGTGGATCGCCTGCAGCCGGCGCCAGCAGGCGTTTTGCGAGAGGTTGACCGTCTCCGCCAGCTCGCGCTGCGACAGCGACGAGTCATTCTGCAGGGCGCGCAGAATGCGCAAGTCCATATGATCGAATTTTAGCTTCGTCATTCGATCAAGTGATCGATTCGCGGCGCAGAAGTCAATCAGTACGGTGGTATATTCGCGATCCGGGGGTGGGAATGTAGCGATCGCTGACCGTCCGGCTCGTCGCCGTTGATGGCGCCCCAGACGAAGAAGGCATGCGGACATGAGTGGCGATCGCAATAGGACCGAAGCCGACGGCCCGACGCCGCTGCAGCGCTTTCGCGCAAGCCTGGACAGTGCCGATCCCGTGCGCGACCTCCGGGCCGGGCTGATCGGCGAGGGGCGGCTGATCGAGGGTCCGTTCGGCCCGAAGCCGCTCGTCTATGCCGACTATGTCGCGTCGGGCCGGGCGCTGCGCCAGGTCGAGACCTTCGTCATGGACGAAGTGCTGCCCTTCTACGCCAACAGCCATACCGAGGCTTCCTATTGCGGTGCGGCGATGACGCGGATGCGGCACGAGGCGCGCGCGACGATCGGCCGGCTGGTCGGCGCCGATGCCGGCTGCGCCGTGATCTTCACCGGTTCGGGCGCCACCGCCGGCATCAACCGGCTGGTCAGCCTGTTCGGCGTGGCCGAGGCGGCGCGGCGCGGCGAGGCCCCGCTGGTGCTGATCGGCCCGTATGAACACCACTCCAACATCCTGCCCTGGCGCGAGAGCGGCGCCGAGGTGGTCGAGATCGCCGAAGCGGCGGAGGGCGGTCCGGATCTCGCCGAGCTCGAGGCTGCGCTGGTGCGGACTGGCGACCGGCGGCTGCGCATCGGCGCGTTCTCGGCCGCCTCCAACGTCACCGGCATCCTGACCGACACGGACGCCGTCACCGCGATCCTGAAGCGGCATGGCGCGCTGGCGGTCTGGGACTATGCCGGCGGCGGTCCCTATCTCGCGATGCGGATGGCGCCGGCGCCCGGCCAGGAAAAGGATGCGATCGTGCTGTCGCCGCACAAGTTCGCGGGCGGCCCCGGCGCGTCCGGCCTGCTCGTCGTCCGGAAAGCCGCCGTCGCGCGGCAAAAGCCGAGCTGGCCCGGCGGCGGCACCGTCACCTTCGTGTCGCCCTGGAGGCATGACTATGTGGAGGATCTCGCCGCGCGCGAGGAGGCGGGCACGCCGAACGTCATCGGCGACATCCGCGCCGCGCTCGCTTTTCTGGTCAAGGACGCGATCGGCCAGGACTTCATCGACAGCCGGCATCGCGAATTGAACGCGCGGGCGCTCGCCGTCTGGGAACGCAATCCGAGGCTGCAGCTGCTCGGCGTCGACAAGTCGCAGCGGTTGCCGATCTTTTCCATGCGCGTGCGGAACGGCGCGGGCGGCTTCGTCCACCATCAGCTCTTCACGCGCATGCTGAGCGATTGTTTCGGCATCCAGGCGCGCGGTGGCTGCGCTTGCGCCGGGCCTTACGCGCATCGCCTGCTCGGCATCGACGAGGAGACCTCGAACGCCGTTCGCGCCGGGATCGCCGCCGGCCGCGAGATCGAAAAGCCGGGCTGGGTGCGTCTGAATTTCAGCTTCCTGATGGACGACGCCAAGGCGGATTTTCTCATCCGCTCCGTCGATGCGCTGGCGCGCGATCCTTCCGCCGCTACCGCCTATTGCCAGGATGCCGCCACGGCGCGGTTCGGGCCGGCCGGTTCGGCCAACGCGGCGTAGCGGGCCGGAGCGCGCGAGCCGACGCCGAGCGAAATGCGGGCGCTTCCCGTCGATCGGCGGGGATAGGCAACCAATTGTTAACCATAGTTTAAGGCGCTTCGCGTCTCCTCACGTCGGGAATCCGGATGCCTTCGCAAGGCGGTCTGGTTTTCGGGCAGCGATGTTGGGGCGACGATATGGTTGGGCGGCGAGATTTCAGTTCGAGCCGGGGCGCGGCGGATCGCCCTGCCGCGACCGGACCGGTCGGATCCGGCCGTGCCGCTCGCCTGCGCCGGCTCGCGCTCGGCTGCGCGCCGCTCTGGCTCGGCCTGACCTTGCCGGCGATCGCAGAGGCCGCGTCCGTTCGCGAGTTCAACGGCGCCGAATCGGCCGGCTCGGAACAGATCACTGCGAATGACGGCGATACGGTCCGCTTCAACGACACCAGCACCGCCGACCAGGCCAACATCATCACCAATTCCGGCGGCGCCACCCGGTTCAACGAGGACAGCACCGCCGCCGATGCCATCCTGACCAACAACGGCACCGGTAGCCTGTCCTTCGGCGACAGGAGCACGGCCGGCAGCGCCACCATCGTCAACAATGGCGGCGGCGCGCTCGGCTTCAGCGGCACGGCCAGCGCCGACGACGCCAAGGTGACCAACAATGGCACGACGGTCTTCAGCGGTTCCTCGACCGCCGGCGGCGCCACCTTCGTCACCAATGCCAGCGGCATGCTGACCTTCGCCGACGACAGCACGGCCGGCACCGCGAAGCTCACCGTCAATGGCAAGATGGAATTCACCAACGACTCCAGCGCCGACAGGGCCACGATCACCAACAACACGACCGGCGTGGTCGATTTCCTCGATGCGAGCACACTGGCCGGCGCTTCGCTCAACAATAGCGGCATCGTCAATTTCTCCGGCACCAGCCGCGCCGGCATTGCGACGCTGACCAACAACGCCACCGGCGCGATCGTTTTCTCCGAACAGGCCTCGCTCGACGCCGTGAAGCTGCTTTCGAACAGCGGCCAGGTGACGTTCAAGGACACGAGCACGGCTGCTGCCGGCTTCGTCGCCAACAATGCCGGCGGCTCGATCCTATTCACCGAGACGAGCACCGCCGGCAGTTCGCGGATCGGCAATAGCGGCACGGTCGCTTTCTCCGGCTCCAGCTCGGCAGGCTCGTCCGACCTGATCAACAATCTGAGTTCGGCCATTGCCTTTTCGGGCAACAGCACGGCGGCGCAATCGACGATCAACAATGCCGGCCGGGTGGACTTCTCCGGCTTGAGCTCGGCCGGCGAGGCCAGGATCACCACCGGCGGCGGCGGCCTGACCAGATTCGCCGGCAACGCTTCCGGGGGCACCGCCCATCTGCTCACCGACAAAGCGGCGACGGTCGATTTCTCGCAGGTCACCAGCGGCATCGCCGTCGGCGCGATCGAGGGCGCCGGCACCTTCCGCCTCGGCGGCAAGGTGCTGACGGTCGGCAGCGGCAATCTCTCGACGACCGTCGACGGCGTGATCGAGGATGGCGGCATCGGCGGCGGCACGGGCGGCTCGCTGGTCAAGGTCGGCACCGGCACGCTCAGCCTTGGTGGCGTCAGCCTCTATACCGGTCGCACCGAGGTCCGGGCCGGCACGCTGCAGGCGGCGCATGATGATGCTCTGGCGGAAAAATCGGTTTTCACCATTGCCGCCGGCGCGACGCTGGACCTGGCCGGCTTCAAGGCGACGATCGGCTCGCTGGCCGGAGCCGGCGCGGTGACGCTCAACGCGGCGACCAGCCAGCTTGCGGTTGGCGGCGACGACACCTCGACCGTGTTTTCCGGCATGATTTCCGGCGAGGGCGGCCTGAATAAGTTCGGCGCCGGAACCTTGGCGCTCACCGCCCATAATAACTACCAGGGCACGACGACGATCACCGGCGGCACGCTGCAGGTCGATGGCAGCATCGAGGATTCCTCCGTCGTCGTCGGCGCGAACGGCACGCTTTCCGGTATCGGCACGGTCGGCGCGACCACGGTCGCCGGCATCCTCTCCGGCGGCAACGCGGCAACGCCCGCCGGCACCATTCGGATCAAGGGCGACCTGGCGCTCGAAGCGACGGCGACGCTGCGTACCACGGTGACGGCCAATGGCATGAGCCAGGTCGCGGTCGAGGGCAATGTCGATATCGATGGCAGCACGCTGCGCCTCGCCGTCTCGGCGGTGCCGCTGCAGGTCGGCACCTCCTATACGATCCTCTCCGCCACCGGCGCGATCACAGGCACCTTCGGCAACACGCTTTCCGACTACGCCTTCCTCGATCCGACGCTCGACCAGACGATGCAGATGATCAGCCTGACGCTCGATCGCAACAACACCACCTTCGCCTCGGTCGGCGAAACGCCGAACCAGCGGGCGACGGGCGCGGCGGTGGAGCAGCTTGGCTCCGGCAAGGCCGTCTATGACGCCGTGCTGCCGCTCGAGGTGGCGACGGCGCGGGCTGCCTTCGACAATCTCTCCGGCGAGATCCACGCCACCGCGCTCGGCACGCTCCAGGCGCAAAGCGAGCAGACGCGGGCGACGCTGTTGAACCGGATGCGCAATTCCGGCTGGGTCGAGGGCTATACGCCCTGGCTGACCGGCTATGGCGCGCAGTCCGATTTCGAGGGTGACGGCAATGCCGCCAGCGGCTCGCGCCATTCGGCCGGCATCATGGCCGGCATCGACCGCACGACGGAGGACGTGCGCGTCGGCATCGCCGCCGGCATGGACAAGGGCAAGATCTCGCTCGACGCCCGCGACAGTTCGGCCAATCTGCAATCCTTCATCCTGGCCGGCTACGGCCAGTGGAACTACGACGCGCTGCGGGTTCGCGGCGGCGTGGCGATGGCGCTGCACGAACTCGACGTCGAGCGGCACATCAACGTTTCGACCCTCAGCGGCACGGCGAAGAGCCGCTATGACGGCTGGACGGCGCAGGCCTTCGCCGAGCTCGGCTATGTCGTGCGCTTCGGCGCCAGCGAGATCGAGCCGATGGCCGGGCTCGGTTGCGCCCGCACCGATCTCGACGGCTTCACCGAGGCGGGGGCTGGGGCCGCCGATCTCGCCTCGTCGGGCGGATCGCTGTCCGGCTGCGTCACCACGCTCGGCCTGCGCGCCAGCCATCGCTTCGATCTCGACAACGGCCTCTGGATCAAGCCGCGCGTCGCGGTCGCCTGGTCGCATTCGCTCTCGGATGCCGCGCCCACTCTCGACATGGCCTTTGCCGGCAGCGACAAGTTCCAGATCGCCGGCGTCGGCCTTGCCCGGGATGTCGCGACCGTTGATGCCGGCTTCGATTTCGGCGTGACCTATGGCGCCAGCGGCTTCGTCAACTATGCCGGCCGCTTCGCCACCGGCGAGGACAGCCACGCCGTGCAGCTCGGCATGCATATTTCGTACTGACGGCAACGGGTTGCAGAAAGTCACCCGATGCTGACGGAAACGTGCATGGCGTTCTTGACGAGTATGATGTCCTGATACAATCCTCACATTTGAACGGCATCAAAAGTGGGGGCGGAAATTGAAGTCCATTCGTGTGGTCGCGCTTGCTGCGGCGATTTTCCTACCGGCCACGGTCGCGAGCGCGCATTTCCAGGAGATCCTGCCCTCGACCGACAATTTCGGCGCCGAGGACAAGGAGCTGAGCCTCGACCTCGTCTTTACCCATCCGATGGATCGCGGTCCGACCATGGATATGGCGAAGCCGACCCGCTTCGGCGTCGTCACCGATACCGGCGAGACGGATCTGCTCGCCACGCTGGTCGAGGCGCCGCATGACGGCAAGATGGCCTGGAAGACCACCTACAAGCCGACCAAGCCCGGCGCCTACACCTTCTTCGTCGAGCCGAAGCCCTATTGGGAGCCGGCGGAAGACAAGTCGATCATCCATTATTCCAAGGTCGTCGTCGACGCGTTCGGCTGGGGCTCGGACTGGGATCGGCCGGTTGGCTTTCCCGTCGAGATCGAGCCGCTGTCGCGTCCGAACGGCCTCTGGACTGGCAATCTGTTCAGCGGCGTCGTGCGCCGCAACGGCGAGCCGGTGCCGTTCGCCGAGGTCGAGGTCGAGTGGGTCAATGATGGCTCGGTCACCCCGCCGGCCGATGCCTTCGTCACCCAGGTGGTCAAGGCGGACGGGCAGGGTGTGTTCCACTATGCCATGCCGCGCGCCGGCTGGTGGGGCTTCGCTGCGCTGGTCGACGCCGACTATCAGCTGCCCGATCCCGAGGGCAAGCCGAAGCCGGTCGAGCTCGGCGGGCTGATCTGGGTCCAGGCCCGGGACATGAAATAGCGCCACGGAGCATCCAGCATGGCTCATATTCCCGATGGTGTGCTCTCGGTGCCGGTGCTGGTGGCCGGCGGCGTCGTGACGGCCGCGGCGCTCGGCTACGCGCTGAAGACGCTCGACGAGGACAGGCTGCCGCGCGTCGCCGTGCTGGCGGCCCTGTTCTTCGTCGCCAGCCTGATCAGCGTCGCCGTCGGTCCGACCAGCGTGCATCTGCTGCTGTCCGGGCTGATGGGGTTGATCATCGGCTGGGCCGCCGTGCCGGCGGTGTTTGTCGGGCTGGTGATGCAGGCCGTGTTCTTCGGCTTCGGCGGCATCACGACGCTCGGCGTCAACACGATGAACATTGCCCTGCCGGGCGTGCTCTGGGCGATGCTGTTCGCGCCGCTCCTCGTCAACGCCACGCCGCGCCGCGCCGCGTGGGTCGGCGCCGCCGTGGCGGCGCTGTCGGTCGCCACCACCGCGGTGATGGTGGCGCTGGTGCTGACGCTGAGTGATTCCAGCTACACGCTGTCGGCGCGGATCGTGCTCTTGTCCTACGGCCCGCTGCTGGTCGGCGAGGCTGTTATCACCGGCTTCGCCTGTGGCTTCCTGGCCCGCGTCAGCCCGGAAATGCTGGCGGCGCGCGCCATGCGACGGGGAGGCAAGATTGCTGCGTCGTCCTGATCTCTCGCGAATGCGCGGCCCTGCGCTGCTGGCGGCGGCGCTGGTGCTGGCAGCTGCCGGCCCCGCCTCGGCACACCGGCTGAAGGTGTTCGCCTCCGCGATCGGGACGAGCATCGAGGGCGAGGCCTATTTCGTCGGCAGCGGCCCGGCCGCCGGCGTCGACGTCACGCTGCGCGACGGCGCCGACAAGCTGCTGCAATCGGGCAAGACCGGGCCGGACGGCAAGTTCGCGCTTCCCGCCTCCGGCACCGGCGACATCGTCGTCACCGTCGATGCCGAGGATGGCCATGTCGCGCGCTTCACCGTCGCGGGGAGCGAGCTCGATCCCGCGCCGGCCTCGCCGCCCGCCGCCGCGCCGGTGCCCGTGCCCGCGCCGGACGGTTCCGCTCCGACGGTTGCCGCCGTCGTTCCGCCGGTGCCGATGGCCGACATCGAGATCGCCGTGGCGCGGAAAATCGCGCCGTTGGCGGCGCAGATCGACGCGCTTCAATCCGCCTTGCGGATCCAGGACATTGTCGGCGGCATCGGCTACATCGTCGGTATCTTCGGGCTGGCCGCCTTTGTGAAATCGCGTCGCGCGGCTAGGGATCGCCAGCCATGAGCGGCAAGGCGAGCGCCGCCGCCATCTTCGCGGAAAGCCGCGATGTGGGTCCGCTCGCCGCCATCGATGCGCGCGTCCGCCTTGCTGCCGCCATCACCTTCCTGGCGCTGCTGGCAGTCCTGCATACGGCGCCGGCGCTTGTCGCGGCGCTGCTTTCGGCGCTCGCTGCTGCCTTCTTCGCCCGCTTGCCGCTTCGGTCCACGCTCCGCCGCATGACCGCCGTCGAAGGCTTCTTGCTATTCCTGCTGCTGACCCTGCCGCTGACCATGCCGGGTCATGAGCTTTTCCGTGTCCTTGGCCTCCCGGTCTCGGAAGAGGGCGTTCGCCGGGCCATCGTCATCATCGTCCGCGTCAATGCCGGCGTGCTGATGGCGGCGGCGCTGCTCTCGACCATGGGCACCATGCGGCTGGCCGGCGCCATGAGCGGCATCGGCGTCCCGCTGCGCATCGCGCATCTGTTCCAGCTGACCGTGCGCTATGTCGCGGTCTTCCACGAGGAATATGCGCGGCTGCGGCGGGCGATGCGGGCGCGCGGCTTCCGGGCCGGCAGCAACCGCCACAGCTGGCGCAGCCTTGGCCAGTTGCTCGGCATGCTGGTGCTGCGCAGCGCCGAGCGGTCGGAACGGGTCGCCTGGGCGATGCGGGCGCGCGGCTTTGCCGGCAGCTTTCCGGCGTTCGCCCAGCGCAGGCTTGAGCGGGCGGACCGTCTTTGCATCCTTTTCTGGCCGGCGCTTTTGATCGCGCTGGCCTGGCTGGAGTTTTCATGACCGCGCCCGCGCCGCTGATCCGCCTGTCCGGCATCGTTGCCGGCTATGCCGCCGCCAAGCCCGTGCTCGATGGCGTCGACCTGACGCTGAACCCGGGCGAGCGCATGGTCCTGCTGGGGGCGAATGGCGCCGGCAAGAGCACGCTGCTGCATATCATCACAGGCTTCATCCCGGCCAGTGCCGGCACGGTTGAGGCCTTTGGTGAGATCCGCCGCAGCGAGGCGGATTTTAGGAGCGTCCGTATTCGCGCCGGCCTGGTGTTCCAGGATGCCGACGACCAGCTCTTCTGCCCGACCGTGATCGAGGATGTCGCCTTCGGGCCGCTCAATCTCGGGCAATCGCGCGAACAAGCCTATGAGACGGCGCGCGCGACACTGCATGCGCTCGAGCTCGGTCATCTGGCGGATCGGATCACGCATCGCCTGTCAGGCGGCGAGAAGCGGCTCGTCTCGATCGCCGCCGTGCTGGCGATGCAGCCCGAGGTTCTGTTGCTCGACGAGCCGACCGTCGGGCTCGACCCGAACGCCTATGCCCGGCTCAGCGAGATCCTCGAAGCGCTGCCGCAGGCGATGATCATTGTGGCGCATGACGCGCATTTCATGGCCAAGTTCGCCACCTGCGCGCTGCTGCTCAAGGATGGCCGCGGCCATCGCGGCAGCATCCATCAGCATCCGCACCATCACAGCCACGCTCATGTCCATTTCGAACATGACGTCGACGGCGCGGGCGCGATGGGCCAAGGCGCGCATGGCGGCTGATCGGCCCGGCGGGCAAAGGCTCTGCGTCCTCGCGCTGTGCGTCCCGTCTCAGTCTGTCCGGCGATACGAGGTTTTAATTTCCGGCGCGCCACGGTCATGATAGGGCGAGCCTGCCGCCGCGTCGTCGCGACGGAACAGGCGACGGGACCAGATCATGAGCGCATCGAACGCGGCTGTGCAGCAAGCGACGCCGGAGCTTTCCAATGATGGCTTGCTCGGCATCGTCGCCATCTTTGCCGCTGCTTTCGTCGTCTTCGGCTTCCTCGTATCGCCGCCCTCCGAGATCTTCCCGGGGCTGGTCAAGATCCTGCTCGCCCGCGACACGCTGATTACCGATTACATCGGCGTTGGCGGCATGGGCGCTGCCTTCGTCAATGCCGGCCTGCTGGCGTTGGTCTCCGCCGGCATCTACCGGCTCGCCGGGGCGAAGATCGGCGGCGCTTCGATTGCCTGCCTGATGCTGGTGCTCGGCTTCGGCCTGTTCGGCAAGAACCTCCTCAACATCTGGCCGATCATCGGCGGCGTCTATCTCTACGCGCTCTACAAGCGGGAAGATTTCTCCGCCCATATCAACACCGCCTTCTTCGGCTGCGCGCTGGCGCCGGTCTTTTCCGAGATTCTGTTCTCGACCGCCATTCCGACCTCGGTCGGCCTGCCGCTCGGCATCGCCACGGGCCTGCTGATGGGCTTCGTGCTGCCGGCCGCCGCGGCGCAGCTGTTCAAGGCCCATATGGGCTTCAGCCTCTACAATATGGGCTTCACCGCCGGCATCGTCGGCACGCTGGTCGTCGCCATCTACAAGTCCTACGGTTTCGTGCCCGACCCGGTGTTCATCTGGACCACCGGCAACAATCTCCTGCTCGGCTCGTTCCTGAGCCTGCTCTTCCTTGGCCTGATCGGTGGCGGGATCTGGCTCGACCGTGCGGCGCTCGGGAAGATGAAGGAGATCGTCGCACTTTCCGGTCAGGCGCCGAGCGACTTCGTGGCGCTGGTCGGAATCGGCCCGACCCTCGTCAACATGGGCCTCTCCGGCGCCATCGGCATGATCTACGTGCTGCTGGTCGGCGGCGATTTGAACGGCCCGGTCATCGGCGCGATCTTCACGATCGTCGGCTTCGCAGCCTATGGCAAGCATCCGAGGAACGTCGTGCCGATCATCGCCGGCGTCTTCATCGGCTCGCTGGCCAAGCCATGGGGTGCCTCCGATCCGTCGATCGTGCTGGCGGCGTTGTTCGGAACGACGCTGGCGCCGATTGCCGGCCGCTTCGGCTGGTACTGGGGCATTGTCGCCGGTTTCGTGCATTCCTCCGCCGCGCAGAGCGTCGGTGTGCTGCATGGCGGGCTCAATCTCTACAATAACGGCTTCGCCGCCGGCATCGTCGCTTCGGTGCTGGCGCCGGTGATCACGGCGATCCAGTGGCGCAAGGGCGATCACCCGGAAGAGAGGCTCTAGTCGTGGTCGTGTCCGTGATCATGACCGTGAGAGTGGCCGTGGTCATGGCCGTCGTCGTGATGGTGATGGCGGTGCGTGTGGCCCTCGGCCGGTTCGGCATGCTCGACCGGCATGATGTGCAGCGCGCCGTGGCGCACGCCGCGCTGGCTGATCACGCTGTCGGCGAACGCCTGCAGCTTCGGCACTGTGCCGCGCAGGATCGAGACCTCGAGGCAGTTGTCATGGTCCATGTGGACATGGGTGGTCGAGATCGACATGTCGGAATGGTGATGGTGGCTGGTGGTCAGCCGGCTCGCCAGCGCCCGGGTCTCGTGGTTGTAGACGTAGGTGAGCGTCGCATGGCAGATCTCGTCCGCCCCGGCCGTCTCGGTCGCCGCCGCTGCCTGGGCGCGCGAGAACTCGGCCCGGATGATGTCGCGCAGTGCTTCCGACCGGCTCTGGTAGCCCTTGCTCTGGCAAAGCGCATCGATGCCTTCCAGCAGGTCGTCGTCGATCGTCACCGTCACGCGCTGCATGGCCGCCTCTCCCTAAACAATTGTCACAGTTAGCATAAAATGAAGGACGCGGCGTCTCCAGCACCTCGCTGCGAATTGCATCGGCCAACGCCGCAATCTAGAGTTCGCCTTGTCGCTCGGGGGTGATTGACGTGGATAGCAACAGCCGGAAATCCGTCGCGCCGCAGGGGATGCTCAGCCTGTGGGTGGTGCTCTTCGTCGTCTGGATGGTCGCCAATTCCACGCTGGCGATCGAAGTCGCCATCCTCGGCGCGATCCTCACGCTCGGGCTTGCCTATGTCTTCACCTCGACCAGCGACGCCTGGCGCCAGATCCGTTGGACGCCAGCCGGATTCTACCATTTCCTCGCCTATAGCGGCACGTTCTTTGTCGAACTGGTCAAGGCCAACATCGCGATGATGCGGATCGTCTATGCGCCGCGCATCGACATCCAGCCCGGCATCGTCAAGATCCGCACCAAGCTGAAATCGCCGATCGGCCGGCTGGCGCTCGCCAACACCATCGCGCTGACGCCGGGTTCGCTGGTGATGGATATCCGCGACGAGACGCTGTTCATCCACTGGCTCGACGTCCAGACCACCGACATCGACAAGGCGACCGAGGCGCTGGCCGGGCCGTTCGAGACGCATCTGGAGAAGGTCTTTGGCTGACATCATCATCCAGATCGCGGCGGTCCTGATCTTCCTCGCCATCCTCTGCGGCGTGATCCGGCTCGTCCTCGGCAAGACGCTGGTCGACCGCATCGTCGCCGTCGACATGCTCACCGTCATCTCGATCTCGCTGATCGCCCTCTACGCGCATGTGTCCGGCCGCTTCGTCTATATCGACGTGGCGCTGGTCTATGGCCTGCTCAGTTTCCTGGCGGTGCTGGCGATCGCGCGCTTCCTGGAAAAGGGGCTCTAGTGTGCTCGAGTTCCTGCTTCTCCTCGTTTGCGCCAGCATCCTCGTCAGCGGCGTGCTCGCCGTCTGCCTCAAGGACGTGCTGCCCGCCATGGTGGCGTCCGGCCTCGCCAGCCTGTTCGCGGCGGTGTCGTTCCTGCTACTCGCCGCGCCGGACGTGGCGATGGCGGAAGCGGCGATCGGCTCGGGCCTCGCGACCTTCATCTTCCTCTACGCCATCCGCAAAACCGGCAACGGGAAGGGCTGAGCCATGATCGAACTGATCGGCAGCCTGCTCATCCTGCTCGGCGCCGTCTTCCTGTTTTCCGCCGGGCTCGGCCTCTTGCGCATGCCCGACGCCTATACGCGCATCCAGGCCGGCACCAAGGCCACGACGCTCGGCAACATCCTCGTCCTGGCCGGGCTCGCCTTCTATCATCCCGGCTGGACCTTCAAGCTGATCCTGGCGATCTATTTCGTGCTGATGACCAACCCGATCTCGTCGCACGCCCTTTCGCGCGCGGCCTATCGCATCCGCACCCCGATGGCGGGATCGACGATCACCGACGCGCTGGCCGAGGCGGAAGCCGGCGAGGGCGCGGCGAAGTCTTCCGCCAGAAGCGCCGGGCGGAGGAAGCGGTCATGATGCGGCATGTCCTCGTCGCCATCGTCGTCGTCCTGTTCGGGCTGATCTTCGCCCGCATGGTTGGCGGTTATGTCGAGCTCGAAGCGCTGCGACCGCTCGCCGAGCAGTATGTGACGCGCGCCCCGGTGGAGCTCGGCACGCCTAACATCATCACCGGCATCCTGATCACCTATCGCGGCTTCGACACGCTTGGCGAGGTGGCCGTGCTGTTCATGGTGGCGGCCAGCGTCGGCCTGCTGCTGAAGAAGGACGACGCCAAGGCTTCCAGCAGCAAGGCTTCCAGCAGCAAGGCTTCGGGCGCGACGGCCAATGTCTCGGGACCGAAGACCTCTGCCGCGAAGCCGGTGCTCGCCAAGACGGAAGCCGCCAGGGCCGCGGCGGCGCGGACGGCGGCGGCGAAGGCCAATGCCAGCGCGCGCGCCGCGACGGCCAGCGCCGTGGCCGTGAAGTCGGCCAAGGTCGCGGAGGCCGCCGAGGACGACGAGGCGCCGCGCCGCGAGCCGAGCGAGATCGTCCGCACCGGCACCGAGGTGCTTTTGCCGCTGATCTTCACCTTCGGCGCCTATGTCATCGTCAACGGCCATCTCTCGGCCGGCGGTGGCTTCCAGGGCGGCGCCATCGTCGCGTCCGGCGTCATGCTGATGCTTCTGGCGCGACCGGGCTCGACGCTCAATGTCGCGCTGCTCTCGATCATCGAATCCTTCGCCGGCGTCTTCTATGTCGGCCTCGGTATTCTGGGCTTGATCCTGGCCGGCGGCTTCCTCGATCCGCGCTTCCTGCCCAAGGGCGAATTCGGCGCCTTCATCAGCGCCGGCGCCATCCCGCTCATCTCGGCGCTGCTCGGCATCAAGGTTGGCGCCGAGCTCAGCGTCATCATCGACCGCTTCAGAAGCTGAGCGGGGGAACGCGACATGACGACAGGCCTGCCGATTTCCACCATCCTGCTGATCACGGGCTTCTTGCTGGCGCTGATCGGCATCTGGGGCATGCTGACCCACCGCAACATCCTACGCATCATCATCGGCTTCGCCGTGATGGATACCGGGCTGCACCTGGTGATGGTCGCCACCGGCTATATCACCCTGGGCACCGCGCCGATCATCGACAAGGCGCTCAGCAAGGCGGAGGCGGCGAGCCGCGCCATCGACCCGATCCCCTCGGCGCTGGTGGTGACGGCGATCGTCATCGGCCTGTCGGTCACGGCGGTCATGCTCGCCTATGCCATCCGCCTTTATGCCGCGAAGAAGACGCTCTCCATCGACGCGTTCACGGAGTCGAAATGGTAGAGCTGCTCTTCCACCCGCTGAACATCTTCCTGCTCGGCCTCGGCGGCGGTTTCGTCATCCCGCTGCTCTATCGGCTCGGCAAACCCTGGCTGCATGCCGGCTTCTTCATCGCGCTGATCGGCATCGTCGCCGTCAGCGGCGTCTCCTTCGCCGGCCTGCTGCAGGGCGGCCCGACCATCGAGGTTCTGACGGCGGTCGGGCCGCCGCCGCTCTCGATCAATCTGCGCTTCGGCCTCTGGGAAGGCTTCTTCACCTTCGGCGTCAATCTCGTGGCGCTGCTTGGCGCGCTGCATCTGTGGGATCGGCTCAAGGGCAATTACGGCGCACTGCTGCTCTATCTCATCCTGGTGATGGGCATCGACGGCATGGTGATGACCCGCGACCTGTTCAATCTCTTCGTCTTCCTGGAGATTGTCTCGATTGCCACCTATGGCCTGCTCGGGCTGGAGCGCAACGCGGCCGCGATGGCGGCGGCGTTCAAATACATCATGGCGACGGTGATCGCCTCGACGCTGTTCCTGCTCGGCACGGTGCTGCTCTATTACGTCACCGGCACGCTCAACATCGATGCGCTGATTGCGGCGCGCGCCGAGATCGCCGGCCCGATCGGCACCACCGCGCTGCTGATGGTGCTCGCCTGCCTGATCGTCGAGCTGAAGCCGTTCCCCGCCAATGGCTGGGGTCTCGACGTGTATGAGACGGCGCCGAGCGGCATCGCCTCGATGGTCTCGGTCGGCGTTTCGGCCGGCGTGTTCTTCGCGCTGATGAAGCTCTTGCCGCTGTTCCAGGACCAACTCGGCATCATCGCCGTCGCCGGCGGCATCAGCTTCCTGTTCTCCAACCTGATCGGCTGCAAGCAGACCAAGGTCCAGCGCCTGCTCGGCTATTCCTCGATCAGCCAGATGGGCCTGATGATGCTGGCGCTGACGCTCCTGACCGAGATCGGCGCCACGGCCTCGATCCCGCTCGTTGTCGGCGGCCTGTTCGTCAACCATCTGCTTGCCAAGGCCGGCCTGTTCTGGCTCGCCGGCGTGCTGCGTCAGGATGATGTCGATGCGCGCACCAGCCTTTCCGGCCGGCCGCTGCTGCTCGGCCTGCTCGCCATGTTCATGGTTGCCATCGCCGGGCTGCCGCCATTCCCCGGCTTCTGGGCCAAGTGGGAACTGGTGCTGCAGCTGACCAGCGCTGGCAAATTGCCCTGGATCGCCGTGATCCTGACCGGCTCGCTGCTCGAAGCCGCCTACATGTTCAACTGGTTCGTCCGCGCCATGCGCCCCTCCGACGCGCGGGCCGAGGCTGGGCCGGATACCGTGGCGCTGCTGCCGGTCTATGGCATCGCGTTGCTGCTCGTTGGCGCCGGTTATCTCGCCGCCCGGCTTTCGGGAGTAGCGTCGCTCTGGATCTTCGCGCCGCTCCTGACCGGCGTCGTGCTCTATGCGCTCGACCGGCTGCCCGGCCGGGTGAAGAACGTTCTGATGCTGCTCGCGGTGGCGCTGGTCGGCTCCTGGCTCGCCGAAAGCGCGACCGGGATCGCCTGGCTGTTCGCCGTGCTGCTGCTTGCCGGCAGCCTCGTCATCGCGGCCGCCAGCCTCTATCGCGACGATCCGCGCCCCGGCTATTTCCCGATGCTGGCCATCCTGCTGCTGTCGATCCCGGCGCTGCTGCGCTCGTCGACCAGCCTCGAATTCTTCTTCAGCTGGGAAATCGTCACGCTCGCTTCCTGCTTCCTGATCGCCAAAGGCAGGGGAGCGGGGCCACATGTGCTGACCTTCCTGCTGTTCTCGCTGCTCTCGGCCTTCTTCCTGCTCGCCGGTTTCGCCGGCATCGCCTCGGTGAGCGGCACCACCAGCCTGAGCGCGCTGCTGACCGCGGGTCCCGACGCCACCACGGCGCTGGTGCTGCTCGGCATCGGCTTCCTGATCAAGGCCGGCGCCATCGGCGTGCATGTCTGGCTGCCCGGCGCCTATTCGGAAGCTGATGACGATTTCACCGCCATGCTCTCGGCCGTCGTCAGCAAGGTGGCGATCTTCGGCCTCCTGACCGGCACCTATCTGGCGATCCGTTCGGACGCAGCGCTCGAACTGGCGCATGGCATGGCCTGGGTCGGCATGCTGACGACCATCGCCGGCGCGCTGATGGCGCTGCGCCAGACCGACTTCAAGCGGTTGCTCGCCTATTCGAGCATGAGCCAGCTCGGCTACATCGTGACGGCGATCGCGCTGATGAGCCATCTCGGCTGGGTCACCGCGCTCTATCTCGTCGCCAACCACATGATGGTGAAGGGCATCCTGTTCCTCGCCATCGCCGGCATCATCCTGCGGACCGGCACGCGCCAGTTCGGCGAGACCGGCGGCTTGGCCCGCGCCATGCCGGTCACCTTCATCCTGTTCCTGATCGCCATCGTCTCGATGTCCGGCCTGCCGCCGTTGATGGGCTTTGGCGGCAAGTGGCTGCTGCTCTCGGCCATGACCGACAAGGGCTGGAACTTCCTTGCCGCCGCCGGCCTGATCGCCACCTTCCTCGGCTTCCTCTACATGATCCGCCTCGTCGCCGGCCTGTTCTTCGGCGCGCGCCAGCCGGGTCAGGCGGATGTGCGCGAATTGCCGGTGGCGCTGCTGGTGCCGCAGGCGCTGCTGGTCGTTGGCATCCTGGTGCTGTCGCTCTATCCGAAGCTCCTCATGGATCCCGTCTCGGCGGCGATCGATCCGCAGTTCGCCTCGACGCTCGTCTGGGAGGGCATGTCCCTCTACACGATCTACGGCTACTGGAACCCGACGCCGGTGATGATCGGCGCCGTCGTCGTCGCGGCGATCCTTGGCCTCGTCGCGTGGCTGCTCTATCGCGGCGGTGTCGGCCGGTCGGGCAATCTGGCGCGCTTCTATGCCTACTACCGCCGGGTGATCGAGTTGGCGATGCCGCCGGTCGCTACCCAGTTTTGGGACGGGGTGACGGACTTCACGCTCGCCACCGCCGCGACGTTCCGCCAAGTCTATACCGGCAATGGCCAGACCTACGCGATGTATGTGCTGTTCTATTTCCTCGCGATCTACCTCGCGAGCACCGGGCCTGCCGGCTTCTGGATCGGAGGATGAGCATGACGAACGGTTCCGAGGACGCGATCCCGCTGCACCTGCTGCGGCTGGTGAGCCCGAGCCTGCCGGTCGGCGCCTTCTCCTATTCGCGCGGGCTGGAATTCGCCGCCGAAGCGGGCTGGGTCCATGACGAGGCGACGGCGAAAAACTGGATCCACGGCACGCTCGAAAACACCTTCGCGGTGCTGGATGGCGCGCTGTTCTGGCGGATGAGCGAGGCGCTGGCCAAGGGTGACGCGGACGCATTCGTCCAGGCTGATGCCTGGCTTGCCGCCGGGCGTGAGAGCCGCGAATTGCAGCTGGAAGACCGCCGCATGGGCGAGGCGCTCCTTCGCCTGCTCGCCGATCTAGAGGTGCCGCAGGCCCAGCTCTATCTGGGTCAGCCGTTGACCTATCCGGCCGCCTTCGCCATCGCCGCGCATCACTGGAACGTTTCGCCGGCGGCCGCCCTGAAGGGTCTGATGTGGACGATCGTCGAAGGCCAGGTCGCCGCTGCCATGCGGTTGGTCAAGCTCGGCCACACCGCCGGCCAGCGCATCCTGATATCGGCGGTGCCGGTGATCGAGCGCAGCGTCGCCACAGCGTGCACGCTCGAAGACGACGAGATCGGCAACGTCTCGGTCGCGCTGGCGATGGCCAGTGCCTGGCACGAAACGCAATATTCGCGGCTGTTCCGGTCTTGACCTTCACCTCTCCCACAGGGAGAGGTCGACGGCCGCAGGCCGGCGGGTGAGGGGTTCAGGCCGGAAAGATTGGCGCCGGACGTCTTTCAACCTCCGCCGTCATCCCGGGCTTGACCCGGGATCCATGCAGCCGTGTCCGCTGGAGGTGGCGGCGAACCCTCCCGAGATCCCGGCTGTATGGATCCCGGATCGCCGCTTCGCGCCGTCCGGGATGACGGCGAGGGTGGGGCGGGTATCCGGGAGTCCAAGCCTTCAACGGCATCGGGTGTCGCGCTAGTGCCTCTCACACCGTGCCCTGGTCGTTCAGGATGACGAAATCCTTGCCCGTGCGGCTGTCGGCGCTGAGCGGCAGGTCGACCGTCACCAGCACGACGCCGGGCTTCATGCGGGCGCGGATCGCGTCGTTGATGCTGCGGTCGGCGCGGATGCGGGTCAGCGTGTCCTGGTTGGCGCTCTGCGCCGCCACCTTCGGATCGGTGCTGTAGCCGATCGGCTTCCAGTGCAGTTCCCGGTCGTCCGGATTGATGTGCGCCAGCACGAAGACGTGGTTTCCGAGCGGCTGCGACGGCTGCAGGATCGTCGCGCCGCCATCGGCGACGATCTCGCCGTCGTCGAGCACGATCACCCGGCTGTCGGCGCTCGAGATCATGATCGAGGTCACCGGCGGGGTGTAGGGCGCCTCGGGCGACATCGGGATCTGCTTCTCCTTCAGCGTCGTCACCGTGTGGTCGAAGTCCTTCTCCGCCTCGGCCGAGAGCACCATGCCGGGATGGATCACCGTCTCGGGGAAGGTGGCGCTGTCGGCGATGATCACCGGCGTGCCGACATGGGTGACGGTGAACAGCTTGGCCGAGAAGTCCATCGGCAGGCGGACGCAGCCATGCGAGGCCGGATAGCCCGGCAATTGGCCGGCATGCAGCGCGATGCCGGACCAGGTCAGCCGGTTCATGTTCGGCATCGGCGCTTCGTTATAGGTCGAGGAGTGGTGGTTCTTGTCCTTCTGCAGGATGGTGAACACACCGGTCGGGGTATCGTGGCCGGCTTGCCGGTCGAGCAGGTCGAAACGCCGATGCGCACGCCGTTGCGATAGACATAGACCCGCTGGTCCGGCAGCGAGACGACGATCGCCACCGGCCCGTAGGGCGAGCGCTCGGGGTGCCAGGTGAACTGGCCGGGCTTCAGCGCCGTCGACCGGCTCGACCGTGTCGGCGATCGGCGCCATGGCCCGGCGTCAGCGCCAAGCGCGGTCGCCGCCCAGCAGCAGTCCGCGCCGGGAGAGAAGGAAACGATCGGTCAAGCTGGCCCCCTGATGCCCGTGGTTGCAGGCTGTCGCCTGCAACAATCCAGACGCATGCTTGCCACGGAAACCGGGATTCGCGCCACGCAAAAAGTCCGGCGTGACGCGACGTTTTCGGGGAGCGAGGTTGCCTCAGCGGCCCTTCAGGTAGCGCTCGCGGTTGTCCTCCGGCGTTCGTCGCCTCGGCCGGCGGCACCGGCACCAGCGCCTTGAAGCCATACTGGCCGAGCAGCATCAGCCAGGTGACGAGCACGAAGGTCGAGGTCAGCACCGGCATGCCGATCGGCTTCAGGAAGATGGCGATCGAGGCCCAGAGCCAGGTCGTCACGACGATGCCGAACAGCGTGTAGACGAAGCTGCGCCAGGTCAGCACCAGGAAGAAGCCGCCCAGCGCGATGGCGGTCAGCGCCGCGTTGTAGCCGAACAGGCCGTCGCGGATCGCGCCTTCCGGGCCGCCGAAGACGACGGCGACCAGCGCCGCGCCGGCCGCGCCGATCAGCGCCATGCCGGCCGAGATGCGGGAGTTCACGGCGATGCCGATGACGATCAGGTAGCCGGCGATCCAGTTGTCCTGGAAGAAGATCTGCCCGATGGCGTTGCCGATGCCCATGTACCAGGTCGGCAGGGCATAGGCGATCGCCGCGTCATACTGGTCGGGCGAGACGGGCTTGGCGAGCGGGCCGGCCTCGATCGCCGCGAATTTCAGCACCGCGAACAGGAACAGCCAGCCGACCAGCACGAAGGGCGAGGTCAGCGCCGCCACCTTGTGGGGCCCGAGCAGGGTCGCGATGGTCGAGAAGGCGATGGTGGTCATCGCCGCCGCGAAGACGATGTAGACGGTCATGTGGAGGGACGGCACCGCGCCGGTGCGGAAATCCGCGCTGGTGAAGGCGACCAGCGCCAGCCCGACCAGCGCGCCGTTGAAGCCGAACAGCCCGTCGCGGATCAGGCCCTTGTCGGCCTTGAGCCAGATCGCGCGTCGCCGTCGCCACGACGACGCCGAGCACGCAGATCGCGCCGTAGATCCACGAGTTGAAGAACAGCGCCAGCAGGATGATCAGGCCCGAGAGCGGGTTGTTCTGGAACACCACCTGGCCGATGCCGCGCAGGCTCCAGTCGACGAAGCCGAGCGTCGGGTGGTCGCGAAACCGGTCCTGGAACGGAAATTCTGTCTGGGTCACAAGCTTTCTCCCCCTGGAGCCGAATAGATCTTGTTCTGAAACGCTTAGGCCGTTCTTCACCTCTCCCTGAGGGAGAGGTCGGCTCGAAGAGCCGGGTGAGGGTTTACGGCCTCACCGGTCTGGCTCGGAGGATCGGAGCGCCATCTGGATGGTTCCCTAAACCCTCACCCGCCGGCCTGCGGCCGTCGACCTCTCCCTCAGGGAGAGGTGAGGAGGCAATTTTCCGCCAACTCGGATACTGCCCCCTGAAAAGAAAACCCCACCGGACGTGTCCGGTCCGATGGGGCTTGTGTCTGTCGCGTGCCGTCCTGTCAGAACAGGAAGTAGCGCTGCGCCATCGGCAGGGTTTCCGCCGGTTCGCAGGTGATCAGCTCGCCGTCGATGCGCACCTGGTAGTTCTGCGGATCGACCTCGATCTTCGGCGTCAGCGAATTGTGGATCATGTCCTTCTTGCGGACGCCGCGCGTGCCCTTGACCGCCACCAGCTGCTTCTGCAGCTGCAGCTTCTCGCCGATATTGTCGTCGAGGGCCGCCTGCGACACGAAGGTGACGCCGGTCTTGCCGCGGGCGCGGCCGAGCACGCCGTACATCGGCCGGTAATGCACCGGCTGCGGCGTCGAGATCGAGGCGTTCGGGTCGCCCATCGGCGCGGTGGCGATCATGCCGCCCATGATGACCAGCGACGGCTTGACGCCGAAGAAGGCCGACTTCCAGAGCACCAGGTCGGCGCGCTTGCCGACCTCGATCGAGCCGATCTCATGGGCGAAGCCATGGGTGATCGCCGGGTTGATCGTGTATTTGGCGACGTAGCGCTTGCAGCGGAAATTGTCGTTGCGGTCGCTGTCTTCCGGCAGCGGCCCGCGCTGCACCTTCATCTTGTGCGCGGTCTGCCAGCAGCGAAGCGTCGTCTCGCCGATGCGGCCCATGGCCTGCGAGTCCGACGACATCATCGAGAAGGCGCCGAGATCGTGCAGGATGTCCTCGGCCGCGATCGTCTCCTTGCGGATGCGGGATTCGGCGAAGGCGACGTCTTCGGGGATCTGCGGGCTCAGATGGTGGCAGACCATCAGCATGTCGAGATGCTCGTCGATCGTGTTGACCGTGTAGGGCCGCGTCGGATTGGTGGAGGAGGGCAGGATGTTCTCCTGGCCCGCCGCCGTGATGATGTCGGGCGCGTGGCCGCCACCGGCGCCTTCCGTGTGGAAGGAGTGGATGGCGCGGCCCTTCATCGCCGCGAAGGTGTCGGCGACGAAGCCGCTCTCGTTCAGCGTGTCGGAATGGAGCGCGACCTGCACGTCCATCTCGTCGGCGACCGAAAGGCAGTTGTCGATCGCGGCGGGCGTGGTGCCCCAGTCCTCGTGCAGCTTCAGGCCGATGACGCCGGCGCGGATCTGTTCGCGCAGTGGCTCGGGCAGGGAAGCGTTGCCCTTGCCGAGCAGGCCGACATTGATCGGCAGCGCCTCGGTCGCCTCCAGCATGCGGTGGATGTACCAGGGGCCGGGCGTGACGGTGGTGGCGAGCGTGCCGACCGAGGGGCCGGTGCCGCCGCCGACCAGCGTCGTCGTGCCGCTGGTGAGCGCTTCCTCGGCCTGCTGCGGCGCGATGAAGTGGATGTGGGTGTCGATGCCGCCGGCGGTCAGGATCTTGCCTTCGCCGGCGATGACGTCGGTGCCCGGGCCGATGATGATGTCGACGCCCGGCTGGATGTCGGGATTGCCCGACTTGCCGATCGCCTGGATGCGGCCGTCCTTGATGCCGACATCGGCTTTGATGATGCCCCAGTGGTCGAGGATGATCACGATTGGTGATCACCAGGTCGGCGACGTCGGCGGCGTTGCGCTGGCTCTGGCCCATGCCGTCGCGGATGACCTTGCCGCCGCCGAAGGTGACCTCGTCACCATAGACGGTGCGGTCTTCCTCGATCTCGATGATCAGGTCGGTGTCGGCGAGGCGGACACGGTCGCCCTTGGTGGGGCCGTAGAGCGAGGCGTAGTTTTCGCGCGTGATCTTCGCCATCTCAGACCTCCAGCTTTCCCATGACCTTGGCGTTGAAGCCGAAGACGGCGCGGTCGCCGGCGAGCGCCACCAGCTCGACGGTGCGCGCCTGGCCCGGCTCGAAGCGGACGGCGGTGCCGGCCGGAATGTTGAGGCGGAAGCCCCTGGTCTTGTCGCGGTCGAAACCAGCGCCGTATTGGTCTCGTAGAAATGATAGTGCGAGCCGACCTGGATCGGCCGGTCGCCCGAATTGGCGACGTCGACGGAGTCGCCGTTCGCGGCCGGCATTGAGTTCGATCTCGCCGTCTTCGATGAAATATTCGCCTGGGATCATGACGACGCCCTCTACGGTATGGGATTGTGGACGGTGACCAGCTTGGTCCCGTCGGGGAAGGTGGCTTCGACCTGGATGTCGTGGATCATTTCCGGCACGCCTTCCATGACCTGGTCGCGCGTCAGCAGCGTCGCGCCATAGGACATCAGCTCGGCGACGGTGCGGCCGTCGCGGGCGCCTTCCAGGATCGCCGCCGAGATGTAGGCGACCGCTTCGGGATAGTTCAGCTTGACGCCGCGGGCCAGGCGGCGTTCCGCCACCAGGGCCGCGGTGAACAGCAGAAGCTTGTCTTTCTCGCGTGGTAGAAGTTCCATCGGCGGTCCCCAATCGTATCCGTGTTTACGTGGCCCAGATGCGCGGCGCGTTGGCGGCCTTGCCCTGGCATGATGTCCGGAGCGCATCCCACGCCCGGACGAAAAGTGCCTTGCCTTCCGAAACCCTCGGTCCGAGATAGCGGCAGACGACGCCATGCTCGAGCTGGCTGACGGTGAAGACGCCGTCGCCACGGCTGCCGATCGCGGCGCGCACCCGCTCCGCCGCGTCCTCGGCCGTCGGGCCGACATAGATCATGGTGCCCCAGGTGGGCTGGCCTGCCAGCGCATAGGGCGCGCCCTGCAAGCGCCGAGCCGCCGGGAAGCCGCACGCGCTCGAACCAGATCGGCCTGCCGTCGCGCGTGATCTCGATGCGCTGGCGCAGCGTGCCGGTCTCGAAGCGCTCGCCGGCCGCCGGCCTGCCGAGGCAGATGAAATCCCAGCCGACATAGGTGGCGCCGGCTTCCGAGCGTCACGCGCGTGTCGATCGAGGCATCGGCGCCGTCGAAGACGATGGTTTCCTGCGGCAGGTATTCGCAGACCGCATTGGCGCCGACATCGATGGTCGTCGCCTGGGTGCTGATGCCGTGCTCGCTGCGGTAGAATTTCGTCGCGCCCGGCGTGGTCAGCACGGCGCGCGCATCGGCGGCGAGATGGAAGCGCAGGTCGAGCTGGTCGCCGCCGGCGACGCCGCCCGGCGGATGCAGCAGATAGACGTGGCAGGTGCCGTCCTTTTCCGGATGGAACGGCTTCTGGACGACGAGCGGGCCGAGATGGCGGCGGCGCATCAGCCGGGTCTTGCCGGCGCTCGAGCGCGAACCAGAGCTCGAGCTCGGCGAGCCAGTGGCTCGGCTGCGCCGCATAGTGGGCGCGCGCCATCGGAATGGCGTCTGGCGAAGCACCCTCGGCGAGCAAAAGCGGCCTCACTCTGTCTTGCGTCCCGATCCGGGCTGCCCGTTCGACGGGCACTGGGACGATTGTAAGCGGAGGCTATCACACGGAGTTGCCCTTCCGGCAACCACAAATATTCATTTGCATGCTCAAAGACTTGGCAGTTGTGCGCGGGATCCCGAGCTGTGCGTCCCGTCCCGAAAAAACGCGGCGCCCGCTTTCCATAGTCGCGCAAAAGAGCTGCAGAACTGGATGACATCGCATTCGGCCCCTGCGACGCGCGTCCATCGCTGGCTATAAGGGGGCATCAGGGTCCGGCCGGACCATGCCGGCGACGGTTCGTCGCGGGCCGTGTCGAATTGGGGAATGGCATGTTGAAGGCAGTCGCCGTCCGGCGCGGGACGGATCCGCGGTCGGAGAGTCAGGAGCCGCGCGCGGCCGCGCCGTGCTGCAGCATGACGAGCGCCATCTGCGCCGCCGCCTGATCGAGCTGGTCGATGGCCGCAAGGTGATGGTCGACCTGCCCGAGACGGTCGTGCTCGACGCCGGCGACACGCTGCTGCTGGAGGACGGCGGCACGATCGCCATCGCCGCCGCCTACGAACCGCTCTACGAGGTGTTCGCCAGGGATCCGGTCCATCTGATCGAACTCGCCTGGCACATCGGCAACCGCCATCTCGCCGCCGCGATCGAGCCGACCCGCATCCTGATCCTGCGCGATCACGTCATCCAGGCGATGCTCGAAGGGCTCGGCGCGCGGGTCAAGGAGATCGTCGCGCAGTTCAATCCGGTGCGCGGCGCCTATTCCGGCCATGGCGGGCACGAGTCATGCGATCACGGTCAGGGCGATCATCGCATGCGCACGATCACGATCATGGCCATGCGCACGGACGCACGATCAGGCGACCACCGGCACGATTGAGTTTCGCGTCGCGGCCGGTCGCCGCGCGCCAGCAACACGAGGCGAACTCTGATGACATCGAAGAACGGACCCCTCCGCGTCGGCATCGGCGGCCCCGTCGGCTCGGGCAAGACCATGCTGACCGAGAAGCTTTGCAAGGCGATGCGCGAGGAATTCTCCATCGGCGTCATCACCAACGACATCTACACCAAGGAAGACGCCATGATCCTGGCGCGCCGGCAGGCGCTGTCCGAGGACCGCATCATGGGCGTCGAGACCGGCGGCTGCCCGCATACGGCCATCCGCGAGGACGCCTCGATCAACCTGCAGGCGATCGCCGAGATGAAGCGGCAAGATCCCCGGATCTCGACGTCGTCTTCATCGAGATCGGGCGGCGACAATCTGGCCGCCACCTTCTCGCCGGACCTCGCCGACCTGACGCATCTATGTCATCTCCGTCTGCCAGGGCGAGGAAATCCCCCGCAAGGGCGGCCCGGGCATCACCCGTTCCGACTTCCTCGTCATCAACAAGAGCGACCTCGCGCCCTACGTGAACGTCGATCTCGACGTGATGGAAACGTCGACGCGAGGCGGATGCGCGGTCGCACGGCCGTTCGGCTTCACGGATCTGACGCGCGGCAAGGGGCTCGACCGGGTCGTCGACTATATCGTCGAGCATGGCGGCCTGCGCATGGACGCGCGCAAGAGCGCGTGAGGGCGGTCTTGCCGTTCAGGGCGCATCCTTGAGTCGGGCTGTTTGAACGTGGGCCTTCGGTCGTCATCCCGGCGAAGGCCGGGATGCAGACACGTCGGCCTTTCGGAGAGCCGGCTCGCCACGGCTTGCCTGGCCGGTGTTCATGGGCCCCGGCCTTCGCCGGGGCGACGAACTCTCCAGCACGCCACCGTCTGCTTGGCTATCTCCTTGGGTCTAGCCATCGACCTCACCCTCGGGGAGAGGTGAAGGTCCGATTCCACTCCAGGAAACTCTTGCGCTATAGACCGCAGGGCGCGCTGATTGAGTCGGCGCGCCGCCGTGCATTTCCATGGATTCGAGTGCTCTGATGGATGAAATCGAGTGCGTCGTCGTCGGCGCCGGTGTGGTCGGGCTGGCAGTGGCGCGGGCGCTTGGGCTTGCCGGTCGCGAGGTCCTGGTGATCGAGGCCGAGGACGCTATCGGCACCCAGACCTCGTCGCGCAACAGCGAAGTCATCCATGCCGGCATCTATTACGCGCCGGGCAGCCTTATGGCGCGCTTCTGCGTTGCCGGCAAGGAGGCGCTCTATACCTATTGTGCCGGGCGCGGCGTGCCTCATGCCAATTGCGGCAAGCTGATCGTCGCCGCCGACGCGGCCGAGCGCGACCGGCTTGGTTCGATCGCCGCCAGGGCGGCCGCCAATGGCGTGCTCGATCTGCGCGAGCTGTCGCAGGCCGAGGCGGTGGCGCTCGAGCCCAATCTTCAATGCGCCGGCGCGTTGCTGTCGCCCTCGACCGGCATCATCGACAGCCACGCCTACATGCTGGCGCTGCAGGGCGACGTCGAGGCATCCGGCGGCATGGTGGTGTTCTCCAGCCCGCTCGTCGGCGCCCGGCCGGATGGCGACGGCATCGTGCTGTCGATCGGCGGCGCCGAGCCGATGCAGCTTCGCACGCGGTTGCTGGTCAATTCCGCCGGGCTGTTCGCGCCCGCCGTTGCCCGCACGATCACCGGGCTCGATGCCGCGCATATCCCGACCGAGTATTACGCCAAGGGCAGCTACTTCACCCTATCGGGCCGCTCGCCCTTCTCTCGGCTGATCTATCCCGTGCCGGTGCCGGGCGGTCTCGGCACCCATCTCACCCTCGACATGGGCGGCCAGGCGCGCTTCGGCCCGGATGTCGAATGGATCGACGAGATCAATTACGACGTCGACGCGTCGCGCATCCCGCTTTTCGTCGAGGCGGTGAAGCGCTATTGGCCGGAGGTGAGCGCCGATCGCCTGCAGCCGGGCTATGCCGGCATCCGGCCGAAGATCGTGCCGAAGGGCGCGCCGGGCCAGGATTTCGTCGTCCAGGACGCCTCGGTCCACGGCATCGCCGGCCTGATCAACCTGTTCGGCATCGAATCTCCCGGGCCTGACCGCCTCGCTCGCGCTGGCCGACCACGTCGCGGCGCTGGCGGCGCGGTAGGGGCAAGCCCCGACCTTCACCTCTCCCTGAGGGAGAGGTCGGAGCGAAGCTCCGGGTGAGGGTTTAGGAAACCCTCCGGATGAAGCGCTTCGAGGATGGAGACCGGCGGGTGAGGCCGTAAACCCTCACCCGCCGCACTTCGTGCGTCGACCTCTCCCTCAGGGAGAGGTGAAGACTCTGCGCTGCCCGCTCAGCCGCGGCCGACGAGGGGCATCTTGGTGGCCATGATCGTCATCTGCAGGACGTTGGCGTCGAGCGGCAGGGAGGCCATGTGGACGACCGCGTTGGCGACGTGGCTGACGTCGAAGGTCGGCTCGACCTTGACCGACAGGTCGGCCTGCAGCACGCCGTGCTTCATCTTGGCGGCCATCGGCGTCTCGGTGTTGCCGATGTCGATCTGGCCGCAGGCGATGTCGTATTTGCGGCCGTCGAGCGCGGTCGAGCGGGTCAGGCCGAGCACGGCGTGCTTGGAGGCCGTGTAGGGCGCCGAATTCGGGCGCGGCATCACGGCTGAGATCGAGCCGTTGTTGATTATGCGGCCGCCCATCGGCGACTGGTCCTTCATGATGCGGAAGGCGGCCTGGGTGCAGAGGAAGACGCCGGTGACGTTGGTGTCGATCACGGCCTTCCACTTGGCGACGTCGAGGTCCTCGATGTTGACCGGCGGCGCGTTGACGCCGGCATTGTTGAAGAGGACGTCGAGGCGGCCGAAGCGCTTCTTGATCTCGCCGAACAGCGCCGCGACCGAGGCCTCGTCGGTGATGTCGGACGGAATGGCGACGGCCTTGCCGCCGCTCTCCTTGACGACGTCCTGCAGCGGCTCGGTGCGGCGGCCGGTGACGACGGTGGTGTAGCCGGCGGCGACGAGCGCCAGTGCAACGGCCTTGCCGATGCCGGTGCCGGCGCCGGTGACGAGGGCGATCTTGGTGTCAGACATGCGTGTTCCTTCCAGAATGTCGTTTGTTATTGGGCGAGAAAGCCGCCGTCGACCGGCAGCGTGTGGCCCGTGACCATCGAGGCGCCGGGGCTTGCCAGGAACAGGATCGCGTTGGCGACCTCTTCCGGTTCGGCAAAGCGGCGCAGCGGCGTCATCGCCATGGCGCGGGCGATCAGTTCCGGATCGGCCATCAGGCCGGCGATGAAGGGAGTGCGAACATAGGTCGGTGCCACTGCGTTGACGCGAATTCCGTTCGGCGCCCATTCGACGGCCAGCGCGCGGGTCATGTTGACGATCGCACCCTTGGTCGTCTGGTAGGAGATGTTCGGATAGAGCCCGCCGCCGGAAAAGCCCATGATCGACGACACGTTGACGATCGAGCCTTTCGTGCCGGCGGCGATCATGTGGCGCGCCGCGATGCGCGCGGCGAGGAAGGTGCCCGTCATGTTGACGTTCACCACCGTGTCCCAGTCGGCAACGGTCAGTTCCACCGCCGGGCGGCGGATCGCCGTGCCGGCGCTGTTGACGAGAATGTCGATCCGGCCGGCGCGTTCGATCACCGCCTGGAAGGCGGCCTCGAGGCTCGCCTCCTCGGCGACATCGGCCACGACGGCGAAATGCTCGGCCGTCGTGCCGAGCGTCGCGAGGATATCGTCCGTCACCGGATTGCGGTCGAGGATGGCGACCCGGGCGCCGGCACGGGCCAGCGCCTGCGCGCTGGCAAGGCCAATGCCGGAGCCGCCGCCGGTCACCGCGGCGACGCGGTCGGACAAGGAGAAGGGATCGCTCGCCATGGTTTTACGGTTCCGGCTCGGGTTGGCGCCTTTCGGCACAGGGCAGGATACATTCCGGTGGAGCAAGCCTCTCACCCCTCCCTTGGCGACCTTTGCATAACATCAAGTGTCGTCGCCCCGGCGAAGGCCGGGGCCCATGAACACCGGCCACGCAACCGTGGCCCGGCCTTCCAGCCTGATGGCGGTGTGTATGGATCCCGGCCTTCGCCGGGATGACGGCGGCGTTGTGCGAAGGTCTCCCTCAGGGAGAGGTGAGGAACAGCCTGTGCCTTAAGTCAACGAATCTCAGCCGCCGATCTTGCCGCCGAGTTCATCCTCGACATGGGCGCGGATGATCTGGTCGAACGAGGTCTCGGCCCGGAAGCCCAGCGCCAGAGCGCGCGTCGTGTCGAAGTCGCGCGCCCAGCCGGCGACGATGCGGTCGATGGTCTCGTCCTTCTCGTGGCGGATCAGCTTGACGGCCTTGTCGCCGGCGACGCTGCGCAGCGCCTCGATCTCCTCGCCGACGGTCGCCGACAGGCCCGGCATGTTGAGCGTGCGGCGCGGGCCGACTTCGTTGAGGTCGAGCGTGCCGGCATGGATCAGGAAGCCGACGGCCGAACGGGGGCTGGCAAACCAGTGGCGCACGTCCGGCGATACCGGCAGCACGGCTTCCTGGCCGACCAGCGGCTCGCGCAGGATGTTGGAGAAGAAGCCCGAGGCGGCCTTGTTCGGCTTGCCGGGACGAATGCAGATCGTCGGCAGGCGGATGCCGATGCCGTCGAAGAAGCCGCGGCGCGAGTAATCGGCCAAAAGCAGTTCGCCGATCGCCTTCTGGGTGCCGTAGCTGGTCAGCGGCGTCTCGAAGAACTCGTCGCCGATCTTGTCCGGGAACGGTGCGCCGAACACGGCGATCGACGAGGTGAACACCACGCGGGGCTTGTAGCCCGACTTGGAATTCTCGAGGCGGATCGTGTCGAACAGGTAGCGGGTGCCGTCGAAATTGATGCGGTAGCCCTTGTCGAAATCAGCCTCGGCCTCGCCGGAGACGATGGCGGCGAGGTGGAAGATCACGTCCGGACGATTGGCGATCAGGGTCTGCGAGGCTTCCGGCGTCGAAAGGTCGATCGTCAGCGTCTCGACCGTGCCGCCGAAGCCCTGCGGCACGGCCGGCGCGACGACGTCCGCGAGCGTCAGGCGGCTCACTTCCCTGCTGCCGAGGCGACCGTCAGCGACAAGCCTATCGGTGAGCTTGCGACCGACCATGCCAGCCGCGCCGATGATAAGGATATGCATAGTACAACCTCGAATGATGGAACGATATCAGGACAGTCGGAGCCGAGTCACCGCATAGGATGTCAGCACTAGCGTGCGGTCGTCAAAAGGTTTGGTCAGCGTGTCCAGCGCATTCGGATCTTGCGCGGCGGCGACAAAACTGTCGGCATCCAGCAAGAACAGATCGCGCGGCACGCCGGGCAGGGCGACAGACTGTTCTTCGCCCGTGCGGTTGGCAAGCCAGAGTTCGACGCCATCCCCGGTCTCGGCGGCGATCGCCTCGATCGTGTCCGGCGTGGTCACTTTCAGCAGCGGTTTGCCGGCGAGACGCGCCATGCCGCGCAGGACGTGGAACATCGGAAACACGCCACCGGCCTCGTCGAAGTATGGCTGCGGCCAGGCATGCTTTACGGCGACCAGCCCGAACGCGCCGGTGGTGCCGCCGAGCGTGATCGTGGCGGCGCCACCGGCGGCGAAGCGGGCGAAGAAGCCGAGCGCCCAGGCGGCGCCGAGCAGGCCGCGCTGGCGCGGATCGTTGAAGTTGATCGCCTGGCGGATATTGCCGGGATTTGGGAACGGCGCCTCGCCATAGGGGTTCATGCGCATGCCCATGGCGCTCGGGCCGACGGCGTAGGGTTTGTCGCCGGCGATCGCCGAAGCGGAGAGCGCGACGGAGGGCAGCGTCTCCAGGGTCTCGGTGACCGAGATGTCGTCGCCGGCATGCAGCATGGCCGTCGTCGTGAACGAGACGAGGTCGATCAAATCGACCGGCGGCCGCTTGCGGTTCATCTCGGTGAACAGGCTGAACATGCCGCCGCCGATGCGGGCGTTCGGGAAAGCCTTGCGTGCCGCCTCGAAGAAGGCGCGCGGCGGCGGCGCTGGCGGCCAGACGCTGCCGGGCAGGGTGCATTTCAAATCCGGCAGCGGCGAAAGCAGCACGGTCGGGAACGGCGAGCCCATGGCGGCGACGGTCTTGCCGAGCGCCGCGACCTCAGCCTCGAAGCCATCGACCGATTGCACCACCGCCTCGAGCCATGGCTCGGTGTCCAGCGCGCGAGCCGCGTCGACGATACCGACGAGCGTGGTCCCGTCATGGCCGAGCGACGGGTCGTAGTAGCCGACCAGCACTTTCGCGCCGACGCGCTGCAGCAGGTCGCGCTTGGCGATGGTGTCGGCGATCTCCGACGGATCGAGCCCGAGGCCGAGCGGCGGCACTGTGCCGATCCGGTCGCCGAGTGTCACCTTGCCGGTGTCCGATCCGCTAACGGCGGCGGGCAGCGCGCCGGTGACGGTCAGGCGGACGGCCTGCTCGATGCGTTCGCCCGGCGGCAGCGTGTAGGGCCAGGGCAAGGCCAGCGGCCGGACATAGGTCTTGTACGAGGCGTCGGTCCAGTTGCGCTGGTCCTCCATCTCGTAGGTGTCGCCCTCCATCCGGCAGGTCACCTTCAGGCCCGGCGCCGCTTCATGCGTCAGCGCGCGCAGGTCCATCATCGGCTGGATCGGGTTGATGATGTCCGGGAAGCGGCTTTCGACGATGGAGCCGTCGACATGTTCGATCGTCACCGGATGGCCGGAAACGCCGGCGATCGGATGCAGCACGACGAAGCCGGTGCGGTTGGTGAGGAAGGCGTTTTCCGCGCTGCCTTCGGCCGAGAATGACAGCCTGCCATCGGCAAAGCCCTCGATGCGGGCGGCGTAGCGAAACGCCTGATTGTCATCGAGGGCGAGCGCCTTGTAGGTGACGGTAAAACCGTCGGCGCGCTCGTCGACGACGAGGTCCGAGATCACCGGGTTGTAGGTGCCCCAGTTCTTGTCGCGGACGATGAAGGAGATCGCGCGGATGATCTCGATTCCGGCATAGCGGATGTGTCTGAGATTGCCGGTGTCGAGCTCGGCGGTGAGCGCCCCCGCCCTCAGGATGCGGAGCGGCGTGACGGGTTCGTCGGTGCCGAAGAGCCGGATGGCGAGGGAGGGGGCGTCGCTCATCGGCTGATCCTCGAGCTGACCAGGCGCTCGACCAGGAGGGCCAGGATGATGATGGTGCCGATCGCCGTACCCTGCCAGAAGGGCGAGACGCCCATCAGGTTCAACCCGTTGCGGATCATCACCATGATGAAGACGCCGATCAGCGTGCCGAACATCGAGCCGCGGCCGCCGAACAGGCTGGCGCCGCCGATGACGACCGCCGCGATGGCGTCCAGCTCCATCCCGTTGCCCATCAGCGGATCGGCGGAAAGCAGCTGGCTGATCGAGAAGGTGATGGCGACCGCCGCGAAGGCGCCGGAGAGCACATAGGGCAGGATGGCGTAGAAGGTGGTGTTCAGGCCGGCGGCGCGGGCGGCTTCCTTGTTGGAGCCGACGGCGTAGATGGTGCGGCCGCCCTTGGCATAGGTCAGATAGGCCCAGGCCGCTAGGTAAAGCACCAGCAGGAACAGCACGTTGGACGGGATGCCAAGGATGTTGGTGTAGACGATGTCCTGCATCGCCATCGGGATGTTCGAGATCGCCGTCTGGCCGGAGAAGATGTAGGCGAGGCTGCGGCCGATGGCCATGACGCCGAGCGTCACCACGAAGGGCGCCAGCCCGAACACGGTGATCAGCGTGCCCGAGATCAGGCCGATGAAGCCGCCGGCTGCGACGGCGATGGCGATCGCGGGAACGATCGGCAGATGCTGCAGCGACAGGCCGAGGATGATGCCGGTCAGGCCCGCCACCGAGCCGACCGAGAGGTCGATGCCGCCGGTCAGGATGACGAAGGTCATGCCGACGGCGACGATGCCGATCACCACCGACTGGTCGAGCAGGTTGAAGATGTTCGACTTGGTCAGGAAGTAGGGCGACAGCAGCGACAGGCCGATGGCGATCACGAGTGCCAAGAGCAGCATGCGGACTTCGAGCCGCTGCGCGATCTTCTTGATGGGCGAGGCCGGGGCCCGGCGGTCGAGCGTGTTGGTTGCCATGGGCGAGACTTCCTTGGTCACAGCGTTGCCGCCATGGTGTCGATACGGGATTTGATCGTTTCCGGAGCGGGCAACGGGCGGTCGGTCGGCAGCGAAAGGCCGACCCAGCCGAGGTCGTGGCCGCGCGGGCTGGTCATCGGCACCACGAGCGTGGTGCGCGATCCGTCCGGCTCGGGCACGAAGATCGGTTCGCGCAGCCGCAGCGCCTCGGGGATGCGGGTGGCGGAAAGCTCGCGCGCCTCGCCGGCCTTGAAGCCCGGGTCGAGCGCCGGATTGCTGACGACGGCGTTCAGGCAGATCAGCCGGTCGTGTTCGAGCAGCGCCCAGAAGCCGGAGCCGCCATGGGCGCGGGCGAGCTCGTTCAGCATCTCGGTGTTGCGCACCATCGAGGTGCGCGGCGCCGCGAGCAGCGTCAGGCTCTCCTCGTCGAGCATGGCGCTCGGCAGGTCGGCGGTGGTGCGGCCGTCGCTCATGACGACGACGCGGTCGGAAAGGCCGAGCAGCTCCTCGAAATCCGACGAGACGACGACGAGCGCCACGCCCTGGGCGGCGATGTCGCGCAGCATGGCGTAGATCGAGGCGCGGGTGCCGATGTCGACGCCCTTGGTCGGCTCGTCGAGGATCAACACGTTCGGTTCGAGCAGCAGCCAGCGGGCGATGATGATCTTCTGCTGCATGCCGCCGGAGAAGTTGAGCATCGAAGAATCCGCCAGCCGCTCCTCGGGCATGCCGAGCTTGCCAAGCAGCTCCTTCACCTTCTTCTCGCGCGAGGCGTAGCTGCAGAAGAAGCCGCGATGGGCGCCGAGATGGGCGAGCAGCAGGTTCTCCTTGACCGAGAGGTCGGGCACGATGTTCTGCGTGCGCCTGTCTTCCGCGACGAAGCCGAGGCCGGCGCGGATCGCCGTTTTCGGGCTATCGGCGCCGAGCTTCTTGCCGTTCAGGATCACTTCGCCGCCGCTGCGCGGCCGGAGGCCGAAGATTGCCTCGACGGTTTCCGAGCGGCCGGCGCCGACCAGGCCGCCGATGCCGAGGATCTCGCCCTTCCTGACCGCGAAGGAGACGTCGCGGACGGCCGGCGTCGAGCTCAGGTTGCGGACCTCGAGCGCCACCGCCGCGTGATTTTGCTGGGTGTGGCTTTCCTTGCGCTCATAGATTGCGCCGAGTTCGGCGCCGACCATGGCGCGGATCAGGTCCGCCTGCGACAGCGAGGCGGTTTCGCGCGCGTTCATCACCGTGCGGCCTTCGCGCAGGACGGTGACGCGGTCGGTGATGGCGAAGACTTCTTCCAGCCGGTGCGAGACGAAGACGAGGCCGTGCCCGGTGTCGCGCAGCCGCGCCATGATGTCGAACAGCCGCTCGGCCTCGCCGGGGCTCAAGGAGGCGGTCGGCTCGTCGAAGATCAGAAGCTTGGCGCGCACGCCGAGCGCCTTGGCGATCTCGACCAGCTGCTTCTGCGCCGAGGAGAGGCGGCGCACCTCCCAGTCGAAGGGCAGGCTGTCGCCCTGGCCGAGGTCGTTGAGGATCTCCTGGCCGCGCTGGCGCAACCGGCTGTAGTCGAGCCGGCCGGGGCGGCCGAGTTCCGGCAGGAAGATGTTTTCGAGCACCGTCAGGTCGGGGACGAGGCTGGTCTCCTGCATCACGATGGCGATGCCGATGCGGAGCGCGTCGCGCGTCGAACGCAGGCGGATCTCGTGGCCGCGATAGGAGAGGTCGCCGCTGTCGAGCGTGTAGTGGCCGGAGATGACCTTGGAAAGCGTCGACTTGCCGGCGCCGTTGGCGCCGAGCAGGCCGTGGATTTCGCCCTCGCGCAGCTCGAAATCGGCACCCTGCAGCGCCCGCGTGCGGTCGAAGGTCTTGGTGATGCCCTTGGCCACGAGGAGGGGAGAAAATTCCGCTTCCGCGACGGGGGCCAGATTGGACTGCAACGGATCTGCTCCTGAAGACGGCCTCGGCGCGATGGCGCGCCGAGGCAGAAGGGTAGGAAGTCGCGCGGCCCGGAGGCCGCGCGGCCGCGATCAGACTTCGTTGGCGAAGACGGTCTTGCGGATGGTCGGCAGTTCCTGCTCGATGTTCGTGCTGGTGATGGCGACGATCGGAACCGTGATTTCCTTCTCCGGTGTGCCGCCGTCGAGCACCTTCAACAGCGCCTCGCCCGAGGTGACGCCCATCAGGTAGGGCTGTTGCATGCCGGAGACGACGAGGTCGCCCGACTTCAGCAGGTCGACGAACTCCGGAATGCCGTCGAAGGCCGCGACCAGCACTTCACCGTTGCGGCGAGCCGCCTTGATGGCGCGCAGCGCGCCGATCGCCGGCTGGTCGGTCTGGATGAACAGGCCGCGCATGTCCGGGTTGGCGGTCAAGAGATCCTGGGTGAACTTGAAGGTCTCGTCGGCGGTGTAGCTCTGCATCTGCTGCATGCCGGCTTCCTTGCCGGTGAAGCCGCCTTCCTTGAGGCCGTCGAGGAAGCCCTTGGTGCGGGCCTGGCCGTTCTTGCGGGCCTGCGAGATGGCGACGATGCCGACCGAACCGCCTTCCCAGCCCTTGGCCTTCAAGGCTTCGGCGAGCGCGACGCCGACGTCGTGGGCGCCCTTGTAGTTGTCGGAAATGATGAACGAGGCGTAGTCGCCGCTATTGGTGCCGATGTCGCCGATGACGACGGGGATGTTGGCCTTCTGGGCCAGCGCCAGCACGCTCGGGGCGGTCGAGGAATCGGTCGGCGAGATCACGATGCCGGCGACGCCGCGGGCGATCGAATCCTGGGCGTTGCGCAGCTGGGTTTCGGCGCTGTTGTGGCTGTCGAGGGCCTGGAAGTTGTAGCCCTTTTCCTTGACGGTGGCCTCGATGCCCTTCGACAGGTAGCGCCAGAAGGGCAGGTCGAGGCCCGGCGTCAGATAGACGATTTCCTTGCCGGCGGCGGCGGCGGCGTTGATGCCGGCGAGGCCGGAGCCGGCGAGCAGCGTCGTGCCGGCCGCGAGCTTCAGGAATGTCCTGCGTTCCATAGTATTCCTCCCATTGGTCAGCCAGGATCGGCTGCCTTGAAAATTGGTGCTGCGGGTGTCGCGTTTCCTCGGTCGCGCCGCCCTGAATCCCTCTGTCAGCCGCTCCCCTTCATGTAGGGCTGCGTCGTCGTGTAGATGCGGCCGGTATGGGCGGCGAACGCCTCGGCCGCGGCCTCGGGATCGCGCGCCCGGACGGCGGCGACGATGGCGACGTGGTCGGCATAGCTGGTGGCGATGGCGCCGGGGCTGGCCATCGCCTCGCGGCGGTACTGCATCATGTAGGCGTAGAGATCGGTGCTGATGTCGGCGAGCAGCGGGTTGCCCGACGCCTGGTAGAGCGCGACGTGGAACTCGCGGTCGGAGATCAGGAAGCGGACCGGATCGTCGAGCGCCTCGGTCTGCGCCTCCAGCAGCGCCTCCAGCACGACGATGCCGGCATCGTCAATGTTGCGCGCCGCGTCGGCCACCACCTGGCGGTCGACCAGCAGCCGCGCCGCATGCACGGATTCGATGTCGTAGGAATTGACGGCGCGCGCCATGGCGAAGCCGACGGCGACCGGACCCGACGTCGTTGCTGCGCACCCGGGTGCGGGCGCCGTGCGAGATCTCGAGAACGCCCCGCGCCGCCAGCATCTGGATGCCGCCGCGCACGGCGTCGCGGCTGACGTTGAGCGCCGTCGGCCAGCTGGCGCTCGCTCGGCAGCGCGTCGCCGACCTGCAGGATGCCGGAGGCGATCAGGGTGGCGATCTTGTCGCTGATGACGGTCGTGAGCGGGCGCTTGACGATCGCCTCCCGAAAGCTCGGGAGCTCCGCGATGAGGCCGGGATCACTGACTTTCGTCGAGGACCGACATGGCACCTACTAATGGACTGATCGGACCAGCAGACCAGTTGCATTAATCGCGCGGCGGCCGCGGAGTCAAGCGGCGACGACGGCGCCGTCATTGGCGCCATGTGTGTCCGGCCCGCGAACCGCCTCTCACCCCAGCCCTCGCCCGCTGGCCGGAGTGCGGGGCTTGCCTGGGCTTCCGTCACCGGGGCTGAGATCCCGGGGCGATCGTGCGGGCAGGCGCTGGCGCGAGGGGGGCCGCTCCAGCGTCCGGGACGCGCTTCGACTCCGCCTGCCGAAGCGGAGGCGCTGATTTCTCCCAGACGTTTTGGGAACGGAGCCGCCTCGGTCGCGTTGGGTCCATGTCTTCGGTGATCGCGATGCTTGGTCATGCGCCCCGCATCCCTGTTCACGTCGACTGTCTGAAAAGCACGATCAAGGAGCGATTCATGACAATCGAACATGCCTCCATGCGGGCTGTCCGCAAACCTTGGGGAAAGAATGATCTCCGGCCGTGGAACGACCTTCACGACGATCCGGATGCCGTCGGCGAGATCTGGTACCAGCGCAAGGAGCCGAAAGCGGTGTCGCCGACCCGAGCTTCTCCTCAAGCTGCTGTTCACCAGCCAGCCCCTCTCCATCCAGGTCCATCCCGACGACGCCTATGCGCGCTCGATGGGCCAGCCGCATGGCAAGACCGAAGCCTGGTACATCCTGGCGGCCGAGCCGGACGCCGCCGTCGCGGTCGGGCTGAAGCGCGAGATGGGGCCGGAGGAGCTGCGCGCCGCCATCGAGGACGGCTCGATCGCCGATCTGGTGCAATGGCACCCGGTGCGCGTCGGCGAGGTGGTCTCTCATTCCGGCCGGCACCATCCACGCCGTGGGCGCCGGCCTGGTGCTGGCCGAGATCCAGCAGCGCAGCGACACGACGTTCCGGCTGTTCGACTATGGCCGCAAGCGCGAGCTGCATGTCGAGGCGGGCGTCGCGGTGGCGCATGCCGGGCCGCCGGAGCCGCAGCCGACGCCGCACCGGCTCGGGCCTGCAGCGCACCGTCCTGATCGCCAACCCGCATCTTCGTGCTGGAGCGCGTGACGCTTGCCGCCCGGACACGACGCGGGTGCTGAACGCGGCCGGCGAGACGTGGATCCTGGGCCTCGACGGCGACGCGACCGTCGGCCCGACCAGCGTGACGATCGGCGAGGCGGTCTTTCTCGACCATGCTCGCTGCACGATCAGTTCCGGCGATGCCGGCATGACCGCGCTCTGCGCCTATCTCGGGCCGGAACTCGCATCGCGACCTGCTGGAAGCGCCGGACCAGACCGTGCTCGACCTGGCGGCGCGCCTCGTCCGGCGCGCCCGGCATCCCATCCCGACGGGCAGGCCGGAGCCTCGCCCCGCTTCACGGAGGCTCCGTTGATGACGATGGCAAACCGGAATACGGCCATGCGGGTGGCGTTCATCGGCAACTCGCTCCCGCGTCGGTGCGGGATCGCCACCTTCACGACCGACCTGCAGCAGGCGCTCGCCGCCTCCGGTGCCGCCGACGCCGCCATCATCGCGATGACGGATTGCGGGCGGAGCTACGACTATCCGTCGAGCGTCGCGCTCGAAATCCAGGAGAACAGCCTGGAGGACTATGTCGCCGCAGCCGACTACCTCAATCGTGGCGGTTTCGATGTCGTCTCGCTCCAGCATGAATTCGGCATCTTCGGCGGCGAGGCCGGAAACTATGTGACCGCGTTGCTGGCGCGGCTCGACATTCCGGTGGTCACGACGCTGCATACCGTTCTCGCCGAACCCACCGATGCGCAGCGGCGCGTGTTCGACCGCATCCTCGACCTGTCGGCTCGCCTCGTCGTGATGGCGGAGAAGGGGAGGGAGCTGCTGCGCACCGTCTATCGGGTGCCTGCCGACAAGATCGACGTCATCCCGCACGGCATTCCCGATTTCGACTTCGTCGATCCCGAGCCCGCCAAGGCGAAACTCGGCTTCAGAGACCGCACCGTGATCCTGACCTTCGGCCTGCTGTCGCCGAACAAGGGCATCGAGGTGATGATCGACGCGATGCCGGCGATCCTGAAGAGCCGCGCCGACGCCGTGTATGTCGTCCTTGGCGCGACGCATCCCAATCTCGTGCGCGCGCAGGGCGAGAGCTATCGCGAGAGCCTGATGCAGCGGGCGCGCGAACTCGGCGTCGAGGAGCATGTCGTCTTCCGCGACCAGTTCGTCGACCGCGAAACGCTGCTCGACTTCATCGCCATGTGCGACGTCTACGTCACGCCCTATCTGAATGAGGCACAGATGACGTCCGGGACGCTGGCCTACAGTTTCGGGCTCGGAAAGGCGGTCGTGTCGACACCCTATTGGCATGCGAGCGAGCTTCTGGCCGACGGGCGCGGCGTTCTGGTGCCGTTCGGCGACGCCGAGGCGACCGGCGGCGCGATCGCGCAGCTGTTGACCGATCATCCGCGCCGCGAGGCAATGCGCAAGCGCGCCTATTCGAGCAGTCGCTCGATGATGTGGGGCAACACCGCGAAGCGCTATCTCACCCTATTCAACGCTGCGCTGAGCGACAGCCGGAAGCGGGCCGCCCGCTTCCGCGAGGAAATCGACTCGCCCATGTTGGCGGGCACGCCGCCGCCGATGCAGCTCGGCCATATGCTCGCCATGTGCGACGACATTGGGCTGTTCCAGCACGCCGTCCACTCGGTGCCGGACCGGCATCACGGCTATTGCGTCGACGACAATGCCAGGGCGCTGCTTGTTGCCTGCGCGCTGAACAGGGGCGGCGAGCAGCGCCTCTCCGACACGCTGACCGCCCGTTTCGCCGCCTTCATCCAGCACGCCTGGAATCCGGATACGCGCTATTTCCGCAATTTCATGAGCTATGATCGGCGCTGGTTGGAGGATCGCGGTTCGGAGGACAGCCACGGCCGCACCCTCTGGGCGCTGGGCGAGGCGGCGGCGAGCGATTCCAGCGCGTCGCGGCGGCGCTGGGCGGCGTCGCTGTTCATCGCCGCGCTGCCGACGGTGGAGGACTTCGGTTCGCCACGCGCCTGGGCTTTCACCCTGCTCGGCCTGGATCCCTATTGCGCCGCCTTTCCGGGCGACCCTATCGCCGAACGATATCGCACTCTGCTCGCAGACAGGCTCATGGCCCTCTTCGCACAGACCGAGACCGAAGATTGGGTGTGGTTCGAGGACGGCCTCGCCTATGACAATGCGCGCCTGCCGCAGGCGCTGATCGTCACCGGCGTCGCCAAGCGATCCACCACGCAGATCCAGGCCGGATTGCGGTCGTTGCGCTGGCTGGTCGACATCCAGACCTCGCCGCTGGGCCGTTTTCGCCCGGTTGGCAGCGCCACCTTCGGCGAACGGCGCGAGCCGCCACTTGCCTTCGATCAACAACCGCTCGAGGCAACCGCAACCATCTCTGCCTGTCTGGTGGCCTGGCGGGCGGAGGGGGATCGCGCCTGGACGATCGAGGCCCGACGGGCCTTCGCCTGGTTCCTGGGCGAGAACGACCTCTCGATCCCGCTGGTCGACCCGGAGACGGGCGGCTGCCGCGATGGGCTGCATCCCGATCGCGCCAACGAGAATCGCGGCGGAGAATCCGTCGTGTCCTATATCTTGAGCCTGGCCGAGATGCGCGGGCTAGCCCGGGCACACGGCGCATGGACGAAACGGGAGCTACGAGCGCTGCGTGCTTGAACTCGCCTCCCTTTCCGACAGCCGAACCGAGGATGAATTGGCCCACGTCAGTTCCTTGAGCCGTCAGGCGCTGTTCCTCCGCCCTGATCCCACGCGCGTCGTGGTGCGGCGGTTCAAGCCGGCTACCGAGCCGCGCGATCTGAACTCCAAGGAGAAGACGCGGGCCAATCACATCGTGGATCGCGTGCTCGGCCTCGATCCCGAGACCGCCGCCGGCCAGTTGATTGACGTTCTGGAGAATTTCGACGGCCGGCACCGCAACCTGTTGCGGACGTTCGAGTTGCGCTGCGACGAGATGGAGGAGGCGTTCGATCCGCACCCGCCCTTCACCCGGATCCAGCGCCAGTTGATCGGCGCCTATTTCCTGCATGAGTATTCGTTCGAGGCGGCGGCGCTGTTCAATCCGAGCATCGTCCCGCATCCCGAGCAGGCCGGCGCCCCGGCCAGCGGGCAGCGTTTCATTCTCAGCCTGCGGTCGGTGGGCGAGGGGCATATCTCGTCGCTGACCTTCCGCTCGGGTTCGGTGACGGCCGATGGCGCCGTGACGATCGATCCGGCGGTGCGGCTCGCCTCGGTGCCGAACGTGCTGGCCCGCGCCCCGCTGCCCGACGGCGAGGCGGTCGAGTTGACCTTCTCGCCGGAGGAGGACATCAGCGAGCGGCTGATCTTCCCGCTCACCGCGTCGCAATCGAACGGTATCGAGGATGCGCGCTTCGTCGAATTCCACGACGCCTCGCAGCGGACCTTCTACGCCACCTACACCGCCTATAGCGGCAATACGATCCGCTCCGAGCTGCTCGAGACGACCGACTTTCTCACCTTCCGCATGGCGCCGCTGCGCGGCAGCGCCGCCCGCAACAAGGGCATGGCCCTGTTCCCGCGCAAGATCAACGGCCTCTACGCCATGATCGGCCGGCAGGACAATGAGAACCTGTATCTGATCTATTCGGACGATCTGTTCACCTGGGATGGCGGCGTGGCGATCCTGCGGCCGCGTTTTCCCTGGGAGTTCGTCCAGATCGGCAATTGCGGCTCGCCGATCGAGCTGGACGAAGGCTGGCTGCTGCTGACCCATGGCGTCGGGCCGGTGCGCAAATACTCGATCGGCGCGGTGCTGCTCGACAAGGACGATCCGTCCAAGGTGTTGGCGCGTTCCAGCGAGCCGCTGGTGCGGCCGGAACCGTCCGAGCGCGAGGGCTATGTTCCGAACGTCGTCTACACCTGCGGCGCCATGCGGCACGGCGACTATCTCGTGCTGCCCTATGCCGTGTCGGACACCTTCTCCGCCTTCGCGACGATCAAGATCGACGCGCTGCTCCGCGAGATGCAGGGCTGAGAACGGTCGCCGTTCCATGGGCTGGAATGGCGGCGCGCTCTCGTCGGACGAGGGTGCGGCTGCCGGTGGACGCGCGCCCTCCGCTCGCGATATGGCTTGTGAAGTTGTTTCTCAAGCGGGTGGGCGGAACGCATTTCATGGCGACGGCGCAATCGGAACAGGGCGTGGGAACTCGGCTGGCCATCATCGTGATGGGCGTCTCCGGCTCCGGTAAATCCAGCGTCGGCGAAGGGCTCGCTGCCGCGCTCGGCATCGACTTCGTCGATGGCGACGGCCTGCACAGCCCGCAGAACGTCGCCAAGATGGCGTCCGGCACGCCGCTGGTCGACGACGACCGCTGGCCCTGGCTCGACACCATCGGCGCGACGCTCGCCGACCGCGCCGCCCATCCGGCGGGCGTCGTCGTCGCCTGTTCGGCGCTCCGCCAGATCTACCGCGACCGCATCCGCCAGGCCGCCGGCCAGCCGATCCGCTTCGTCTTCCTCGACGCGCCGCAGGCGCTGGTCCAGGACCGGCTCGGCGCGCGCAAGGGGCATTTCATGCCGCCGAGCCTGCTCGCCAGCCAATATGCGACGCTGGAGCGCCCGATGGCCGGGGAGCCGGATGTCCTGCCTGTCGCGGTCGACGTGCCCGTGGCGGAGATCGTCCGCCGCGCGGCGGCGCAACTCGCGGCCGCCGCCGCCAAGGCATTGAACTGACGACGATTTGCCGGCTCGGCGGAAAAGAGGAACAAGAAACTCAGGCGGGCCGGAACTTGGGAACAATCCAACTCGCTTCTTCGGGCGGGTCCCCGTACTAGTTTTCTCGCGACGGCCGTCAGGCCCTTGCCCTTCCTTGCCGCCGGTCCGCATTCGCCATGACGCAAAGCCCCCTTCCGATCGCAGTCGCGCTTCGCGGCGTCGCCAAGAGCTTTGGCGGCCAGAAGGTGATCTCGGGTCTTTCGCTCGAAGTGCCGCGCGGCGAATTTTTGGCGATTGTCGGCCCGAGCGGCAGCGGCAAGACGACGGCGATGCGCATCATCGGCGGTTTTGAAGCGCCGGACGAGGGTTCTGTCTGGATCTCGGGTGAGAACGTCACCGCCGTTCCGGCCGAGCGGCGCGACGTCAACACCGTGTTCCAGAGCTACGCGCTGTTCCCGCATATGAGCGTCATCGACAATGTCGCCTACGGTCCGCGGATGCGCGGCGTTTCGCGCGCTGTGCGGCGCAAGAAGGCCGGCGAGCTGCTCGAACTGGTGCGCCTCTCCGATGTCGGCGACCGCAAGCCGAACCAGCTTTCCGGCGGCATGCAGCAGCGCGTGGCGCTGGCGCGCGCGCTTGCCAACGAGCCGGCCGTGCTGCTGCTCGACGAACCGCTCGGCGCGCTCGATCGCAAGCTGCGTGAAGAAATGCAGCGCGAGCTGCGCCGCATCCAGACGGAACTGGGCGCGACGTTCATCTACATCACGCATGACCAGGAAGAAGCTTTTGGCATGGCCGATCGGCTGGCGGTGATGCGCCATGGCGGCTTCGAGCAGATCGGCGATCCGGCGACGATCTATGACCGGCCTGTCAATGCCTGGACCGCGCTGTTCGTCGGCAGCGCCAACCAGATCCGCGCCACGCTCGGCGAGGATGGCGCGCTCGCCTCCGATCTCGGCCCGGTCGCCGCCGAGCACATCGACCCGTTGCTAAATGCCGGTGACCCCGCGCTGGTGATCGTGCGCCCCGAAGAAACCCGCTTTCTCCGCGCCTCGCCGGAAGCCTCTTCCGGCCCGAACCGCTTTGCCGCCCGCATTGTCGATGCCGTGGCGCTCGGGCCCTCGCTGCGTCTGCGCGCGGTGACAGCCGGCGGCCTCGCGTTTGAATCGGTCGAGCGTCGCGCCGCATCCGACGGCATCGATCTCGTTCCGGGCGACGCCATCACCGTCACCTTTGCTCCCCATGCCGCGCGCGCCTATCGCGACGAGGCTGTCCAGAATTCCCTCCGCCCGTCCTCCTGACAAGGATCCCGTCATGACCAAGCATCTGCTTCTTCCCAACGGCTCGTTCCGGAGCGCGGGCTTCAGCCGCCGCTCCGTCCTCGGTCTGCTCGGCGCAGCACCCGCAGCGCTCGCCATCTCGTCGGCGTTTCCGGGCCGCGCTTCAGCGGAATCCGCTTCGGGCGGCGCACTCAACGTCTTCTCCTGGCCGAACTATTTCTCCAATGACAGCCTGGCCAATTACGCCCGCAAGTCCGGCGTGACGCCGAACATCACCAGTTACGATTCCAACGAGACGCTGTTCGCCAAGCTGAACAGCCCGGCCGGCGTCGATTTCGATCTCGTCATCCCGAGCTCGAGCTGGATCAAGCAGATGGCCGACAAGGGCCTGCTGCAGGAGATCGACCACGCGCGCCTGAACCTCGGTTCGCTCGATCAAGCGCTGCTCAACCGCGACTATGACCCCGGCAACAAATACTCGATCCCGAAGGATTGGGGCGTGCTTGGCGTCGTCTACGATCCGGAAGCCGTGGGTGGCGAGATCAAGACCTGGCAGGATTTCCTCGATGCCGGCGCGAAGCCCGGCGTCAGCGGCAAGATCCGCCTGTCGGATTCCGGCTGGGAAACCATCGGCATGTCGCTCTGGACCCATGGCAAGGACTGGAACACGGCGACCGAGGCCGAAATCCGCGCCGCCGGCGAGGAAATCAAGGCCTTCGCCAAGCATGTGAAGACCTTCTCGGGCCTCGATCCGAACCAGCTTGCCAATGGCTCGATCGTGCTGGCGCAGACCAACCAGGGCACCGCCCGCGCCGCCATCGGCCTCAATCCGAAGCTGAAATTCGTCGTACCCGGCCCGATGAGCGAGCTCTGGGTCGATAACTACGCGATCCCCGCCAAGGCGCCGAACCTCGATCAGGTCTACGACTTCCTGTCGTACCAGTTGGAGCCCGACGTCCAGCTCTCCGAGACGCAGTATATCGGCTTCCCGGCGGCGCTCGCCGGCCTGCGCGAAAAGCTGCCGGCCGACACCAAGAACGCCGACCTGATCTTCGGCGGCAAGGATCTCGACTTCACCAAGCTGACCTCTTTCGTCGTCGATCCGGCCACCATCGGCGTCTATCTGGAAGTGCAGGCCGAAATCCAGGCTGCGGCGGGCGGCTGATTTCCGGAGCAACATCCCTTGCGTTGAAGCGCCAGCCTTCACCTCTCCCTGAGGGAGAGGTCGACGGCCGGAGGCCGGCGGGTGAGGGTTTACGGCCTCACCGGATAGTTCCCTAAACCCTCACCCGGAGCTGCGCTCCGACCTCTCCCATGAGGCGAGAGGTGAAAGTCAGGTTCTGCTAGATGCCCACTGCTCAAATGAAACGTTGATGGCAGCGAGCCCACCGATCCCTGCGACCGCTTCCCTTCCGGGCGGCGGTCGGGCTGAGACAAAGCGCGCGCCGTCGGCGCGCGTTTCCGATCATCTGTTCGCTGTCATTCCGACCGCCTGGCTCGCCATCTTCTTCCTGGCGCCGCTCGGCTTTACGGTCGTCTATTCGTTCGGCAATTCGTTGTTCGGCGCGGTCGAGCTCGGCTTCACGCTGAAGAATTACCAGACCGCGCTTTCCGGCTTCTATCTCTCGACCTTCCTGCGCACGGTGCAGTTCGCCATCACCGCCTCGGCGCTCTGCCTCGCCGTCGCCTTTCCGGTCGCCTATTTCATCGCGCGCAAGGCCGGGCGGTTCCGCACGCTGGCGCTCGTCCTGATCCTCATCCCTTATTTCTCCTCGTTCCTGATCCGCGTCATGTCCTGGCAGATCTTGCTGGCGCGCGGCGGCGTGTTCGAGGTGATCCTGAATTTCCTGCATCTGCACGACGGGCCGCTCGACCTGCTCGATACCAAGACCGCCGTCTTCATCGGCATGGTCTATGCCTATCTGCCGATCGCCATCGTGCCGCTCTTCGTCGTGCTCGATCGCATTCCGGGGCCGCTTCTGGAGGCGAGCCGCGATCTCGGCGCCAGCCGCCTGCAGACATTCTGGGCGGTGACGCTGCCGATGGCGCGGCCGGGCATCGCCACCGCCGTGCTGCTCACCGCCGTGCCGATGCTGGGCGAGATGGTGATCCCGAAACTGCTCGGCGGCAGTCGCGGCGTCCTGATGGGGCAGGCGATCTCGTCGCAATATCTGCAATCGCAGAATTATGCGCTCGGCTCGGCCATGGCCGTGCTGGTGCTGGTTTCGGTCGCGATCGTCGTCGCCGCGCTCGCCCGCCTCACCAAGGGTTTTGCCGAGGTGTCGGCATGAGCGCGCTCCGCATGGACGGCCGGCAAAAACGCATCACCGATGCCGGGCTGACGCTTTGGTTCGCGCTCGCGATCCTGTTCCTCTTCGCGCCGCTCGCCATCTCGATGGTCTATTCGTTCAATCTCGGCGTCGTCGGCAAGCAGACGTCGAATTTCACCGGCTGGACACTCGAATGGTATCCGGCCGCGTGGAACGATCTGGCGCTGCGTCGCTCGGTCCAGACCAGCCTCTATGTCGCCTTCTGGGCGGCGCTGATCGCGCTCGGCATGGGCGCGTCGCTCGGCTATGCGCTGGTCCGTCACCCCAGCCCCCGTGTGCGAAACTGGCTGTCGGGCCTGACCTATATCCTGCTGATCGTGCCGGAAGTCGTCATCGGCGTGTCGTTGCTGCTGTTCTATGCCGTCACCGGCATTCCGCTGGGGGCGGCGACGCTGATCGCCGGCATCACGCCGGCGGCGATCGCCGTCACGGCGCTGATCGTGCGCGCCCGCGCCCTGACGCTCGACCCAAAACTGGAGGAAGCCGCCGCCGATCTCGGCAGCACGCGGCTGAAGACGCTCTGGTTCATCGTCCTGCCGCAGCTTCTGCCGGCCATCCTCGCCGGCGGGCTGATGTCCTATGCCTTTTGCTTCGACAACCTCGTCGTCGCCGCCTTCCTGACGACGCCGACCGTCAATACGCTGCCGGTCTATCTCTATGGCAGCCTGCAATATGGCCCGGCGCCTTCAGTCTATGCGGCGGCAACGGTCGTGTTCCTGTTCACGGTAACGCTGCTCGGGCTGGCGGCGCTCTGCTTCCAGCTCTCCCGAAATTCCGGCCGGGCTGGGTTTGGAGATGGCTGAGGATGGAAGCTCGAAGGGGCCGCCCCTCCGCCGTCATCCCGGCGGAAGCCGGGATCCAGACACACCGGCCGAGGGCCAGAGGGCCGGGCCATGGTCTGTATGGCCGGTGTTCATGGGCCCCGGCCTCCGCCGGGGCGACGGGCCGCGGCATCCCCGGATAATTCCCTAAACCCTCACCGGAGCTTCGCTCCGACCTCTCCCGCCGGGAGAGGTGAAGAACAGATGAGACGAAAAACGATGACCCAGTTCTCCACCGAAGACCTGCTCGATCCGCCCGTTTATCCCGGCGTGGGCTACGGCCTGCTGGCCGATCGGATCGGCAGGACGATGTGGAGCCTGGACGACGTCGTCTTCGTGCAGGCCGAGGCCATCGTGGCGCTCGAGGCAGTCGCGGCCAGCCTCGCCAAGCCGGGCATGCGCGTCCTCAATGTCGTCACCAGCCCCTATGGCGACTACTTCGCCACCTGGCTGCGCCGGGGCGGCGCCATCGTCGAGAATGTCGTGGCCGAACTTGGCCGGCCGGTCCAGTTCGCCGCCTTTCAGGCAGCGCTGGACGCGATGGAGAAGGTCGATGTCGTCGTGCTCGTCCATGGCGAGGCGGCGAATGGCGTCCTGAACCCGTTGCCGGAAATCGCTGATGCTGCCAAGGCGCGCGATGCGCTTCTGGTTGTCGACGCGGTCGCCTCTATCGGCGGGCATTCGCTCGAAGTGTTTGGGCTTGGCATCGATATCGCGGTGGTCGGGCCGCAAAAGGGCCTGGGTGGGCCAGCCGGCCTTTCCGCAATCTCGGTCAGCAAGGCGGCCTGGGCCAAGATCGCCGAGGAACCGGCGCTGCGGCTTTCCGTGCTGTCGCTGCTCGATCTGAAGGAAAACTGGCTCGACCATGGCAGCGCCGATGCGCTGCCCGGCACGCCGGCGCCGCTGGAGTTCTGGGCGCTCGATGCAGCCCTCGACCGGATTGATGCGGAAGAGGAGGGCATCGAGACGGTCATCGAGCGCCATCAACTGGCAGCCCGAGCCACCCGGGCGGGCATTCGGGCGCTCGGCATCACGCCGTGGATCGAGGATGATGCGAGCGCCCTGGCGCTGGTGACGGCCGCTCCCATCCCGGCCGGCATCGAGGCAGAAGCGCTGGTCGAGGCGGCGGCCGAATTCGAGGGTTCGGCCATCAGCCTTGGTGTCGGCGGCGTCGAGCATCTGCTGGTCCGCCTCAACCATACCGGGCCGCGCGCATCCTATCGGCCGGTCTTGGCCAATGTCGTCGCCTATGGCCAGGCGCTCGCCTCGCTCGGCCATGCCGTCAACGTCGACGCCGCGATCGAGGCCGTCGCTGGGGCTTATCAGGACGCCGAGCCGGTCGGCTCGACGGAGTAAGCCATTCTCTTCACCTCTCCCTGAGGGAGAGGTCGGAGCGAAGCTCCGGGTGAGGGTTTAGGGAACGATCCGGTGAGGCCGTAAACCCTCACCCGCCGCCATTCGGACGTCGACCTCTCCCTCAGGGAGAGGTGAAAAGAGAGACACTGCTGGGATGACCCCATGACCGCCCGCACCATCCATCTGAACGCCTTCGAGAACGCTTCGCCGGTCAATATCTCGTCCGGCCTGTGGCGCCATCCGGAAGACCAGTCGCATCGCTACAAGGATCTTTCCTACTGGACCGAGCTGGCGGTGATGCTGGAGGAAGCGGGGTTCGACTCGATCTTCCTGGCCGACGTGCTCGGCATGCTCGACGTCTATCAGGGCAAGCCGGACGCGGCGTTTCGCACCGCGACGCAGGTGCCGATCAACGATCCGCTCTCGATCATCTCGGCCATGGCGGCGGTGACGAAAAAGCTCGGCTTCGCCGCGACGGTGTCGCTGACCTACGAGCAGCCCTATGCCTTCGCCCGCAAGATGACCAGCCTAGATCACGCCAGCAACGGCCGCGTTGGCTGGAACATCGTCACCTCCTATCTCGACAGCGCCGCCCGCAACCTTGGTCGCGGCGAGCAGCTTTCGCATGACGAGCGCTATGATCGCGGCGACGAGTTCATGGAGGTGCTCTACAAGCTCTGGGAAGGCTCCTGGGAGGACGACGCCGTCGTCATCGACAAGGCTAGGGGCGTCTATGTCGATCCGGCCAAGGTGCATCCGATCCAGCATGCCGGCCGCTATTTCAACGTGCCCGACGCCTTCATCGCCGAGCCATCGCCCCAGCGCACCCCTGTGCTGTTCCAGGCCGGCTCCTCGGCGCGCGGCCAGACCTTCGCCGCCGCCCACGCCGAGGGCGTCTTCGTGCATGGCACGCGGCCCGAGGTAATCGCACCGGTTGTCGCCAACATCCGCGCCGCCGCGGCGGCGCAGGGCCGCGACCCGAGGAGCCTCAGGATCTTCGCCGTCACCACCATCGTCGCGGCCGAGACCGACGAGGAAGCGCAGGTTAGATATCGCGAGCTGCTTTCCTATGCCGATTACGAGGGCGCGATGGTGCAGTTCGCCGGGCCGCTCGGCGTCGACGTGTCGAAATTCGATCCCGACCAGCCGCTGACCGAGATCAATCCGAATGCCGCGCATTTCACCCGGCACTTGTTCTCCGACGCCGATCCCGACCGCGTCTGGACGCTGCGCGACATCGCCGAATATATGGGCGTCGGCGGCATGGGGCCGAAATTCGTCGGCTCCGGGAAGACCATCGTCGACGAGATGCAGCGTTGGGTCGACATCGCCGATCTCGACGGCTTCAACATCACCTACGCCATCCGCCCCGGCACCTTCGTCGACACGGTCAAATACGTGGTTCCGGAACTGCGCCGCCGCGGCCTGATGCGTGCCGAGCATGCCGGCTCGACCTTTCGCGAGAGCCCTTACGGCGCCGGCCAGAAGCAGCTTCGCGACGATCACCCCGGCCGGAAATTTTGGCGCGGGTAGGGGCTTCGTCACCTCTCCCATGGGGAGAGGTCGGCCCGCAGGGCCGGGTGAGGGGTTGCGACCTCACCGAAGACGGCTGAACCCCTCACCCGCCGCACGTTGTGCGTCGACCTCTCCCTATGGGAGAGGTGAAGAGACAATTCGTTCGTGGAAAGACCGCACCATGTTCAACCTCGACGCCGCCCAGCGCTTCATGCAGGAAGAGGGCATCGACGCCTGGTTGCTGGTCGACTATCGCGGCAGCAATCCGCTGCTCTGGCACATCCTCGGCATCGTCCGTAACCCGACCCGGCGCGCCTTCCTGATCGTGCCGCGAACCGGTCCGCCGGTGCTGCTGATCCATACCGTCGACCAGTTCTTCTTCCACGATGTCGAAATCGAGAAGCGGATCTTTCGCGGCTGGGTCGAGATGCGCGCGATGCTCCGGGATCTGCTCGGACCGGCGAAGATTTTGGCGCTCGAATATTCGGAACAGGGCGGCGTGCCGACTGTCTCTTGGGCCGATGCCGGCACGGTCGAGCTGCTGCGGAGCTGGGACTACAGAATCGTCACCTCGGCCGATCTTTTCCAGGTTTCGGCCGCCGCCTGGGATGACTTTGCGATCGAGTCTCACAAGCGCGCCTGCGTAGTCGTCGCCGGCATCAAGGACGCCGCCTTCGACCGCGCCAAAACAGCCATCAAGGTTAACGAACCGCTAACAGAATATGCGCTGCAGCAGTTCATCGTTTCCGAGTTTGGCCGTCTCGGACTGGAGACAGAGGGGCAGCCGGTCGTGCAGGTCAACGGCCATTCCGGCATCGTCTCCTACGAGCCGAAGCCGGAGGGCTCGGCCCTGATCGGGGCGGGCGACTGGCTGCTGATCGACTTCTGGGCCCGCTATCCGGGCGAGCGCAACGTCTATTCCGATATCGCCTGGGGCGCCTATGCCGGCGATGTCATCCCCGAAAAGCTCCAGACGGTCTTCGACATCGTCCGCCGCGCCCGCGACGCCGCGCTGCAAGCGATTGAAACCGCTTGGAAAAACGGTGAGACGCTGGAAGGCTGGCAGGTCGACGATGTGGCGCGCGGCATCATCGCGGCGGCAGGCTATGGCGATCACTTCCACCACCGCACCGGCCACAGCATGGGGCCGGGCAAACGGCTGCACGGCCTCGGCGTCAATCTCGACAATCTCGAAACCCACGACACGCGCCGCATCCTGCCGCGCACCGGCTTTTCCATCGAGCCGGCGATCTACCTGCCGGAATTCGGCGTCCGGCTCGAGATCAATGTGTTCCTCGATCCCCACGCCGGCCCCAGCGTGACGACGCCGACGCAGGGCGAAATCGTTCGTCTTGTCTGATGCTTAGGCGCTGCGGCGCAGCAGGCTGCCATAGATCTCATCATCGCCGCAAAGGCCGGCCAGCCGGCCATCCGCGTCGACAAAGACGATCGGATGGTCGGATTTCCGCTTCAGCGCGATCGCCGTCGCGAGCTTCAGCCCGACCGGCGCGACGATCAGGTCGCAAGGCGTGTCGAAGGCCGCAGCATTGCCGTTGACGCGGCCGAGGCTGCCCTCGCGGCCGGCGAGTTCGACGCCGACCGGCCGGTCGGCCGCGTCGAGGCGCATGCGCACCTGGCCGGCGCGATCGAGCAAGATGACGCCGTCGGTGCGCCGCAACTCGCTCGCCGGCGTCATCACCGATCCGCCGCGTAGCACGTTCAACGGGTTGGTATGCTTGACGAAATCGGCGACATAGGGCGTCGCCGGCCGCAGCAGGATGTCTTCCGCCGTGCCGCACTGGACGATGCGGCCCGCCTCCATGATGGCGATCTTGTTGCCGAGCTTCATCGCCTCGTCGAGGTCGTGGCTGACGAAGAGGATCGTCTTCTGGATGCGCTTCTGCAGGCTCAGAAGCTCGTCCTGCATCTTGTCGCGGATCAGCGGGTCGAGCGCCGAGAACGGCTCGTCCATCAACAGGATGTCGGCATCGGTGGCGAAGGCGCGGGCCAAGCCGACCCGCTGCTGCATGCCGCCCGACAGCTCATGCACATTCTTGTCGGCCCATTGCGACAGCCCGACCATCGCGAGCTTCTCGTCGACGATGCGCTGGCGTTCGGTCTTCGGCATGCCGCGGATTTCCAGCCCGAAGCCGACGTTCTCGCGCACGGAGCGCCAGGGGAGCAGGCCGAACTGCTGGAACACCATCGAGACGGTGCGCATGCGGATTTCGCGCAAGGTCGCCTCGTCGCAGTGCGTCACGTCGACCGGCTCGCCGTCATGCGTGACGAGATACAGCGCCGCGCGACACCGGGTTCAGTCCGTTGACGGCGCGCAGAACGGTCGACTTGCCGGAGCCGGAAAGGCCCATCAGCACGCGGATCTCGCCGCGCTCGACCGTCAGCTCGATGCCGGCGGCGCCGATGACGGCGCCGCTCCCGGCGAGGATCTCGTCGCGCGTCGCGCCCCTGGTCGAGCTGCGCCAGCGCCTGCTTGCGGCGGTCGCCGAAGACGATGTCGACGTTCTTGAATTCGATGGCCGCCATGGTCAGGGCCTCCCGGTCTTGCGCGCGGGGCGCTTGCAGACGCGATCGAGCACGATGGCGAGCAGCACGATGGCTGCGCCCGCCTCGAAGCCCATGCCGATATTGACGGAGTTCAGCGCCCGCACGACCGGCTTGCCGAGGCCGTCGGCGCCCACAAGCGCCGCGATCACCACCATGGAGAGCGACAGCATGATGCATTGGGTGATGCCGGCCATGATGGTGGGCAGCGCATGCGGCAGCTCTACCTTGTAGAGCAGCTGCCGGCGCGTGGCGCCGAAGGCCTGGCCCGCCTCCCGCAGCTGCGCCGGCACCGAGGAGATGCCGAGATGGGTCAGCCGGATCGGCGCGGGAATGGCGAAGATCACGGTCGAGATCAGGCCGGGCACCGTGCCGAGGCCGAACAGAACCAGGGTCGGGATCAGATAGACGAAGGTCGGGATCGTCTGCATCAGGTCGAGGATCGGGCGAATGCCGGCATAGAGCCAGGGCCGGTGCGCGGCGGCGATGCCGACCGGCACGCCGATCACGACGCAGACGACCGTCGCCCAGATCACCAGCGACAGCGTCTCCATCGTCGGCTGCCAGTAGCCGAGATTGATGACGAGGAGGAAGGCTACGCCCGTGAAGGCGGCAAGCTTGAACGAGCGGTGCAGCGCATAGGCGATCGCGGCGAAGACGGCGACCAGCACCAGCGGCGGCACGGCCAGCAGAAATCCGGTCAGGCCGTCGATCATCGTGCCAAGCACGAGCGAAATCCAGTCGAACAGCCACTGCGCGTGCTGGTTCAGGAAGTCGACGACGGTCTTGATCGTGGATCCGAGCGGGATCTTGTGCTCGGTCAGCCAGCTATACATGAAGGGGTCTCCGCCGGATCTGCCGGCCATCCGGGCGATCAACTCGCCCGGTCAGGTAGCATTCGAAGTCGACGCCGGCGGGCCGGCGTCGACCGGGAGGCTCGATCAGAGGCCGAGGCTCTGCTTGACCGCCGCCAGGCCTGGCTGGCCGTCGATGGTGGTGACGCCGGCGAGCCAGCGCGTCGAGGCGGCCGGATTTGCCTTCAGCCACGCCGTCGCGGCGGCGTCCGGCTCCATGCCGTCGATCGAGGATGCTGGCCATGACCTGGCCTTCGATCGGCAGGGTAAACTTCATGTTCTTGAGCAGCGCGCCGACATTCGGGCACTCGTCGAGATAGCCCTGGCGCACGCTGGTCGAAGACCGTCGCGCCGCCAAAATTCGGGCCGAAGACGTCGTCGCCGCCGTCGAGATACTGCATCTGGAACTTCTCGTTCATCGGATGCGGCGCCCAGCCGAGGAAGACGATCGCGTCCTTCTTGCGGCCGGCGCGGTCAACCTGGGCCAGCATGCCCTGTTCGCTGGATTCGACCAGTTCGAACGAGCCGAGGCCGAACTTGTCGGCCTTGATCATGTCGAGGATCAGCCGGTTGCCGTCATTGCCCGGCTCGATGCCGTAGATCTTGCCGCCGAGCTTGTCCTTGAACTTGGCGATGTCGGCGAAAGTCTTCAGGCCCTCGTCGAACAGATAGCTCGGGACGGCGAGCGTGTATTTGGCGCCCTCGAGATTGACGCCGACGACTTCGACCGAGCCGTCGTCCTGATAGGGCTTCAGATCCGCCGCCATCGAGGGCATCCAGTTGCCGAGGAAGACGTCGATGTCCTTGTTCTTCAGCGAGGCATAGGTGACCGGAACCGACAGGACCTGCAGCTTCGGCGTGTAGCCGAGACCGGTGAGGATGCGCGAGGTCAGGCCGGTCGTCGCCGAGATGTCGGTCCAGCCGACATCGGAGAAGCGCACCGTCTTGCACGCGGCCGGCTCGGCCGCGGAGGCGCCACCTGCGAGCGCGAGGACGCAGGCGGCCGCTGCCAGCGATCTCGAGATAACCGAGTTGAGCATTCTTCACGTCTCCCAAGCTGCGGCTCCGCCAGGATGCCGCCGGATACTCCAAAGCATAGCGCAGCATACTGCGCGATGGCATGTCCTAGCGATAGATTTTGACGAAGTCTGCGCGGCGATGTGTCCGTCATTGTTCGGTGTTGATCGAATAGATTTTGATATCACAACGATCGTGATCTCGTTGAATGATTGTTCAATCTGCTGGAATGACCGTTTTGTGCCGATAAATAGACATTTGTTCCTTGAATCCTCTGCATTTTTCGTGCGATTTCGCCCGATCGGAGAAGGGCTTTGATTGCCCGTTCAATCGAGCTACATCACAAGCGCAATGTAGGTGGCGCAGGGATCGTCATGCGGGAAACGAGCTCCGTTCGATTCGAGGCCGAGGATGTCCGGCGACGGCAGCTCATCGATGCGACGATCGAGTCGCTGGCGGATGTCGGTTTTGCTGCCTGCACGCTGATGGACATCGCCCGGCGGGCCGGCGTTTCGCCCGGCCTGGTCGCGCATTATTTCGGCGACAAGGAAGGCCTGCTCGAGGCCACGTTGCGGCATCTGGCGGGGCGCCTCAGCCGGCTGGTCGCTCGGCGGCTCGCCCAGGCGCGAACGCCGCGTGAAAGAATTCAGGCCGTGATCGACGCCAACCTCGCGCCGGAGGAATTCGACCGCCGCACGGCCAGCGTCTGGCTGGCCTTCTGGGGGCAGGTGATTCATTCCGCCCAATTCAAGCGGGTGCAGAATGTCTACCAGCGCCGCATGCTGTCCAATCTGCGGCACAGCTTGAAGCAGGTCGTATCGGAGCGCGAGGCGCAGTCGACCGCCGTTGCCATCGCCGCGGTGATTGACGGGCTCTGGCTGCGCGAGACGCTGGCGGCCGAAGGCGAGCCGGAGAGTGCCGAGGCGCGCGCCATTGTCACCGCCTTCGTCGACACGCAGCTGGCGATGATCCGGCAGCGAGCCCATGCCAGCGAAGCGGCGCGGATCGAGGGCGGATCCGCCTCCATTCTGTGCAGTCACATTGGTGGCCGCGCGTATCGCGCCGCGGAACGACGCTCCTTCACCTCGTTCAATTCAGCGACCGGCGAAGCGTTGGCCGAGATCGAGGTCGCCGGCGAAGCCGAAATCGAGGCCGCCGTCGCCAGCGCGAGATCCGGCCAGAAGCTTTGGGCTGCGATGACCGGCAACGAGCGCGGGCAGGTTTTGGTGCGCGTTGCCCGCCTGCTACGCGAGCGCAGGGATGAACTGGCGCGGCTGGAAACGCGCGATACCGGCCGGCCGATCCGGGACAGTGCCGTCGCGGTCGCTGCCGCCGCCGATTGCCTTGACCGATTTGCCGCGCTCGCGGCGACGATTGCCGGCGAGCATGTCGATCTCGGCCCGGACGCCTTTGGCTATTCGCGGCCGGAGCCGCTCGGCGTCGTCGCCGTGATCGGCGGCGGCCATCCGCTTGCAAACGCCTGCGGCAGCGCGGCGCCGATCCTGGCCGCCGGCAATGCCCTGATCTTCCAGCCCTCCGAGCTGGCGCCGCTGACGGCGGCAAGGCTGGCCGGGATCATGACCGAGGCCGGCCTTCCCGATGGTGTCTTCAACGTCGTGCTGGGTTTCGCCGAAACAGGCCGCGCGCTGGCTGGCCGCCCGGACATCGACAAGGTGGTCGGTGCGTCCGAGGCTTCGATGCCGGTGACGCGGGCGCGTGGTGGCAAGTCGGCGCTTATCGTCTTCGACGATGCCCATCTCGACGATGCGGTCTCCGGGGGGCTGCTTGCCAATCTCGATGCGGCCGGTCAGGCCTCGGGCGGGGCGCGCGTCTTCGTGCACGAAGCCATCCGCGCCGCCTTCCTCGAAAAGCTTGTCGCCCGCGCGCGCCGGATGGTCGTCGGCGATCCGCTCGATCCGGGCACGGAGGTCGGCGCGCTGATCTCGGAAGCGCGGATGCTCGGGGCGCTCCGCCAGATCGAGCAAACCCGGGAGCAGGGCGCGGGGCTGTTGGCCGGCGGCCATCGTCTTGTGGAGGGCGATCTGGGGAAGGGCGCCTTCGTCGCGCCGACGGTCCTCGATGGTTGCGCCGACGACATGGCGATCGCGCGCGACCAGATCCTGGGTCCGGTCGTGACGGTGTTCTCCTTCGTTGACGAAGACGAGGTGATCGCGCGCGCCAACGACGGATTGTTCGGCCGTACCGCCGGTATCTTCACGCGCGATCTGGCGCGCGGTCGCCGCGTCATCGCGCGGCTCGTCGCCGGCACATGCTGGATTAATCGCAGTCCTGACTCGTCGATCGAGCTGATGGGCCTGAGCCGCGAAGGTGCCAGGGCGGCGCTCGAGCCGTATACGCGGCTGAAGAGCGTCTACGTCCATCTCGGATCCAGCGACGCGCCCGGCTAGTGCGTTCTCGAGCAAAATTGATGACGGCTTCGCGTGAAGAACGCGCGATCAAACAAGGAGTTAGAGCGGGTCCGGCCCGGATGCCGGCGTTCCCGCCGCCAGCAGCGCTCTCGAATGAACGCGATGCCGATAAGTCGCAGGCAGGACGCTGATCACCGGACCAAGGCGCTGGATCGTGTCGGCTCAGTCAAATGGTACCGAGGCCCGTTAGCACCTCGGTAACCATGCCGCTCGAACGCGGAAATCGGCAGGTGGCGATCCGCCCGGAAGGTGGTATCGGATTAGTGGTGAGCGCCGGGATAGCTCAGGATCTGGACCTGCTCGATCTTGGGGATGAGTTCGCTGTCGTAGATCTGGCGCTGATCTTCGTCGAGAACCGCGACGCCGTTGTCGATCACGAGCTTGATGATCCGGTGCGCGTTGGAGCGGCGGCCGATCTGGCCTTCGTCCACGAGACGATCCAAGGCTGCTGTGAGAAAAATTCGTCGCGACATATTCCGACCACCCTGTCGAGAAGAACCAGAATAAAGAATCTGCCTCCTTCGAGATTCGGTCAAGCGGTGGTATGGAACCGACTTGAGCCGTTCTTCCTCATCCACAACAAGTTGGGCGATTGCGTCGCAGCGACAGTTGGCGGATTTTCGTGTCGATGCCTCATGCAAACCTGTCATACGTAGGCGGAACGAAGGATATTTTGATGAATAAGAAACTGACGGCGCTGCGGGCACGTCTGGTCGAGGCGCAGCAGAGGCTGATCTCCCAGGCTGTCGATGCCGGTGGGCTTCCGACGGACGGCGCGCTGCGCAAGATCTCGGATCTCGAGAACGCCATCATGGCCGTCGAGCACATGATGGAAGACCTGGGCCACGCCAAGGGCTGACCGAAACAAGGCTGACAGGCGCCGCAAAAGGGCGCCTTCCGCCCCCTGGCGCCGCGCTTCCTGCCAGCGCTTGAAAAGCGCGGCTGGTCCGGATCCTGGATCGGGTTCAGGCTGGCGAGGCGTCTCGACGCGATCCGGCGATCGCCGCGACGGGGCAGGGCCGACACCTTGTCCTGGTCGCCTCCAGCGGAAACGACCAGGACCATCAAGGCGCCATGCTGCGCAGAACCTTGCCCGGACGTCGGCGACGTTCCGGGATCAGGCTCTAGCCGGCAAAGGTGTGCGCGGCGATCGACTCACTCTTCATTTCGATCGAGAAGCCAGGCAGCTTCGGCGGCATATAGGCCGCGTTCTGGATGTCGCACGGCTCGATGAAGTGCTCGTGCAGATGGTCGACATACTCGATCACGCGGCCTTCCTTGGTGCCGGAGACGCAGAGGTAGTCGATCATCGACAGGTGCTGCACATATTCGCATAGGCCGACGCCGCCGGCATGCGGCCAGACCGGCTTGCCGTACTTGGCCGCCATCAGCAGCACCGCCAGGACTTCGTTCAGGCCGCCGATGCGGCAGGCATCGATCTGCACGATGTCGATGGCGTTGCGCATGATGAACTGCTTGAACAGGATGCGGTTCTGGCACATCTCGCCGGTCGCCACCTTGATCGGCGCGACGCCCTCGCGGATCTTGCGGTGGCCCTCGATGTCGTCGGGGCTGGTCGGCTCCTCGATGAAATAGGGCTTGGCGAAAGCGAGCTGCTTGACCCAGTCGATCGCCGCGTCGACTTCCCACACCTGGTTGGCGTCGATCATCAAAAAGCGGTCGGGGCCCATGACTTCGCGGGCCGCCTTCAGGCGACGAATGTCGTCCTCGAGATCGCGGCCGACCTTCATCTTGATGTGGTTGAAGCCCTGGTCGACGGCCTCCTGGCAGAGGCGGCGCAGCTTCTCGTCGCTATAGCCGAGCCAGCCGGCCGAGGTGGTGTAGCAGGGATAGCCTTCGGCCTTCAGCTTGGCGATACGCTCGGCCTTGCCGGTCTCCGCCTGCTTCAGGATGGCGAGCGCCTCGCCGGGCGTCAGGCCGTCGGTCAGGTAGCGGAAGTCGATGATCTTGACGAGCTCTTCTGGGCTCATCTCGGCGACGAGCTGCCAGACCGGCTTCTTGGCCTCCTTGGCCCACAGGTCCCAGGCGGCGTTGACGACCGCGCCGGTGGCGAGATGGATCGCGCCCTTGTCCGGTCCGATCCAGCGCAGCTGGCTGTCGCCGGTGATATGGCGCCAGAAGCGGCCCGGATCTTCCTTGATCCAGTCGAGTTCCAGCCCAATTACCAGATGGTCGAGGGCGCGGATGGCGGCGCAGCAGATCTCGTTGCCACGGCCGATCGTGAAGGTCAGGCCGTGACCGGAAAGGTCGGGATTGTCCGTGTCGAGGATGACATAGGCGGCGGAGTAGTCCGGATCGGGATTCATCGCGTCCGAACCGTCGAGCGATTGCGAGGTCGGGAAGCGGAGGTCGAAGACGCGAAGGCCTGTAATGCGTGTCATGGATCATACTCTCGGCTGTCGGTGCGGGTTCGGGGGAACCCGTCCGGACGTCACGGTGGGGGGCGCCGTGGTGAACGCGTCCGGCCCCGGAATAACGCAGCCTTTGCGGCGCGGCAACGGCGACGCATCGGCATCCGATCCGACCGGATGGTCGTTTCCCGCTCGCCCATCAGAAAGCGATGCGGCATTATTGTGGCAGACGATTCGAGGTTGAGGCCTGCAACCTTGAACACGACCGGAGAAGATGCGTGCTGTTTCCTCGATTTCGCTCCAAGGAACGCGATGTTCGCAGCGATGTCGAACGCCTGACCTCGATCCAGAACTCGATCTCCAAGGTGATCGGCGAGATCGAGCATGAACTAGTCGGCCTGACGGCCCGTATCGAGGATGCGCGCTCGCGCGCCGCCTTCCTTTATGGCGACATGATCGAGGGCGAGACGGACGACAGTGCCCGCGACGCGGCAATTCTCGCCGACGCCGAACGAATCCTGGTTCGCGGCGACCGCAGGATCGAAGAGATTCACCACAATCTCGCCTTCCTGAACGATGTGCGCCAGCGCATGCTGACCGAGGCCGACCGGCTGCAGGCCTACGCCGCAGAAGGCGAGTGACGCCCCGGACGACGCGTTCCCGCATCGCCGCATGACGGACGCGGGGCCTCCCGCCGTTTGCACGGAGCGGCGAGAGGCCAATCGATCAGTCGACCCGGCCGCGCGCCGCGACGGCGATCGTCTCGACGACGTGGTCGCCCGAGACCAGGTTCACATGGTCGAACAGGTTCGAAACCGGGCAGGCATGGTTGGGCAGGATGCGCAGCCGGTCACCGACCTTCGGCTTCGCGGCCGAGGCGGAGAAGTCGATATTGCCGTGCTCCTCGCTGATTCCGTAGATCACGGCATCCGGATAGCCGAGCACCGTGCCGTAGCCGGTCATGCCGAGCAGGTCGCTGGTCAGCGTCTTCGAGCCGGCATCGATGATGGCGCGGTTCTCGGTCGGACGGCTGACGACGGTGACGAGCACGTTGAGCGCGCAATCCTCGACGGTCGCGACGCCGCGCGCGACCAGCGAACGGTCGTAATAGATGTAGGTGCCCGGGCGGTATTCGGTCGCGACCGTCGTCTCATGCGCGCGCCAGATATCGGGCGTGCCGCCGGTCGAGATCGTCTTGGCCGGCAGGCCGGCCGCCGCCAGCTTCTCGGCCGCCTCTTCCAGCCATTTGCGCGCGCTGGGGGCGTCGCCGGCCGGCGGATAGGTCATCAGGCCGCCGAAGACGAGGCCGCGCTTGCCGGCGATCTGGCGGGCGAGGGCGACGGCCGCGTCCGGCGTCTGCACGCCGCAGCGTCCGGCGCCGCTGTCGCATTCGACCAGCACGTTGAGCGGCGCGTGGGCGCTGTCGGCGAAGGTCTCGGCATAGCCGTCGACGACGAAGGCGCTGTCGGCCGTGACGGCGAGCGTCACGCGCTTGGCCAGTTCCTTCAGCCGATAGAGCTTCTCCGGCGCGACGATGTTGTAGGGCAGGAAAATGTCCTCGATGCCGGCATCGGCCATGACCTCGGCCTCGCCGAGCTTCTGGCAGGTGATGCCGATGGCGCCGAGTTCCAGCTGCCGCTTGGCGAAGAAGGGCAGCTTGTGGGTCTTGATGTGGGGCCGGAGGCGGACGCCATGCGCGTCGGCATAATCCTGCGCGCGCTGGAGATTGGCTTCGGCCCGGTCGAGGTCGACCAGGACGCAGGGAGTCTGGAGTGTATCGATGTGTCTCGGCATGATGTCCTCGCCATGTCGCCGGGCGGCGAATGGGGTTGCTGTAAAATCGAGCCCCGGTCCGTCAGAACACGTCGCGGATGAAGCGCAGATTGCCTGCCGTCAGGCCGGCATCGACGGGGAGGGCGACGCCGGTGATGGCGCCGGCGAGCGGTGAGGCCAGGAAGAGGGCGGCATTGGCGACGTCGGCTGGCACCGCCAGCTTGCCGAGCGGATAATGCGCCACGACCTTGGCCAGGAGGCCGGGATCCTTCTCTACGCGATGATCCCAGGCCGGCGTGCGCACCGAGCCCGGGCAGATGCAGTTGGCGCGAATGTTGTGGCGGCCGTTCTCGACGGCGATCGCCCGCATATAGGCGACGAGGCCGGCCTTGGCCGCCGCGTAGGCGGGATTGCCGTAATGGGCCAGGGCATTGACGGTCGAGGTCATGACGATGGTGCCGCCGCCATTGGCGATCATCGCCTTCATGGTCGGGTCGATCAGGTTGAAGCTGCCGGTCAGGTTGATGTCGACTTCCTGATCCCAGCTCTGGCGGTTGACCGTATCCATCGTCTCGGCGCGGCTGAAGCCGGCATTGCTGACGAGGACGTCCGGCGTGCCTTCGCGGCCGACGATCGCCGCCACTTCGCGCTCGGTCGCCTCCGGATCGGTCAACTCGAAGACGAATTTCGCCACACCCTCGAGCGGCTGGAGCAGCGCGGCATCGCGGTCGCAGGCCGTCACGCGCGCGCCGGCCGCCCGAAACGCCGCGACCAGCGATCGGCCGATGCCGCCGCCCGCGCCACTGATCACAACATGCTTGTCGTCCAGACCAAACATCGCCGTCCCTCCGTGCACTTCAGGCTCGACTGGATCGGCGGACAAAGCAACCGGCGAAACGACCGATTTTGCCGCTTTCCTGTCGATAATCGGAATGATTTCCTCTAGCTTCGCCGCCGCTACACAGCGCTGGTCCATCGCCCGCCCGGCGGGCGTTCCACAATGCAGAAGGGGCTTGTTTCATGAGCAAATTGAAGACCGTCTACGGCGCCTCGCATGTGCCGCTTTCTCCGGCCGTGCGCGCGGGCGATTTCGTCTATGTTTCCGGCCAGGTGCCGACGGACGCCACGGGCACGGTCGTCGCTGGCGGCATCGAGGCGCAGACGCGGCAGACGCTGGAGAACGTCAAGGCGGCGCTGGCGCTCGCCGGCTGCACGATGGACCAGGTGGTGAAGACCTTCGTCATCATCACCGACGCGCGCGACTTCGGCGGCTTCAACAAGACCTACGCCACCTTCTTCCCGAAGGAGCCGCCGGCCCGCACCACCGTCGAGGCGCGGCTGATGATCGACATCAAGGTCGAGATCGAGGCCATCGCCTACGCTCCCCAGAGCTGAGGCCGAACCAGGCTCCGGCCTCGCCGGAGCCTTTTTCTTTCCCGATCGAGCACCGGATCGCCGATCCCGTGCCCATGAGCCCGGATCCCTCCCGTCATGCGCATCTTCGCCGCTTCGCTCGCGACCGAAACCAACACGTTTTCGCCCGTTCCGACCGACCGGGCCAGTTTCGAGATGGCGTTCTATGCGGGACCCGGCCGACATCCCGAGACGCCGACGCTGTGCTCGTCGCCGATCGTGGCGCTGCGCCGCAGGGCGAAGGCGGATGGCATCGACCTGGTCGAGGGCACCGCGACCTGGGCCGAGCCCGGCGGCCTGCTGCAGCGCGCCACCTATGAGGGGCTGCGCGACGAAATCCTCGATCAGCTCACCGCCGCGATGCCGGTCGACGCGGTCGTGCTCGGCCTGCACGGCGCGATGGTGGCGCAGGGCTATGACGATCCCGAGGGCGACCTGCTCGCCCGCATCCGCGAGATGGTCGGGCCCGACGTACTGATCGCCGCCGAGCTCGATCCGCACAGCCACCTGACGCCGAAGCGGGTGGCGAATTCGAACATCCTCGCCGCCTTCCTCGAATTCCCGCACACCGATTTCTACGAGCGCGGCGAGCATGTCGTCGATCTCGCCATCCGCGCGCTGCGCGGCGAGATCAAGCCGGTGATCTCGACCTTCGACTGCCGGATGATCGACGTCTTCCCGACCAGCCGCGAGCCGATGCGCTCCTTCGTCGACCGGATGAAGGCGATGCATGGCAAGGACGGCATTCTCTCTGTGTCGCTGATCCACGGCTTCATGGCGGGCGACGTGCCGGAGCTCGGCACCCGCATGCTGGTGGTGACGGACGACCGCAAGGCGCAGGGCGATGCGCTGGCCGAAAAACTCGGCATGGAGATCTTCTCGCTGCGCGGCAAGACGATGATGCCGCAGCTCGGCATCGACGCCGGCCTCGACAAGGCGCTGGAGCTGGTCGCAGCCAAGCCGGGCAAGCCGGTGGTGATCGCCGACACCTGGGACAATCCGGGCGGTGGCGTCGCCGGCGACGGCACGCTGATCCTGCATCGCATTCTCGAGCGCGGCATCGACAACGTCGCCGTTGCGACGATCTGGGACCCGGTCGCCGTCACCTTCTGCCTGGCGGCCGGGGAGGGCGCGCAGATCCAGCTCCGCTTCGGTGGCAAGGCGGGGCCGGATGGCGGCGCGCCGATCGACGCCATGGTCGAGGTGATCCGGGCCGTTCCGGAGAGCTGGCAGAGTTTTGGCGCCAGCCGCGTGACGCTCGGGCCGACGGCCTGGGTACGCCTGCTCGGCACGAAGATCGACGTGATCCTCAACACCAACCGGACGCAGACCTTCGAGCCCGACGTCTATTCCAATCTCGGCCTCGACCCTTTGAAAAAGGGCATGCTGCTGGTCAAGTCGACCAACCATTTCCACGCCGCCTTCCTGCCGATCGCAGCGGAAATCCTCTACATTGATGCCGGCGCGCCCTATCCCTCGAACCCGCGCGTCACCGACTATCGCAAGCTGAACCGGCCGATCTGGCCACGCGTCGAGAACCCGCATTCGTGATGCGCGAACGGGGAGCGGCGCGATCGTCGCGCCGCATTCCGCTTGTGCTCGCCGGCCGAAAGCGCGATGAATCATGGGTCCGATGTGTCGCCGGCTGGCATCACGTCGCGTCTCCTCTTCTCCTGCGCCGTCGGCCGGCATGACCTCCACCACCGCCCAGACCTCGACCCATAGATCGACATGGATCGCCCTGCTCGTCGCCGGGGCCTTCTTCATGGAGAACCTCGACGGCACGGTCATTGCGACCTCGCTGCCGCAGATGGCGCATTCCTTCGGCGTCGCGCCGGTCGATCTCAACATCGGCATGTCCGTCTACATGCTGACGCTGGCGATTTTCATTCCGGCCAGCGGCTGGATGGCGGATCGCTTCGGCGCCCGCACGGTGTTCGCGTCAGCGGTTGCCGTCTTCACGCTCGCTTCCGTCTTCTGCGCGTTGAGCGAGAGCGTGCTGGGCTTCGTGCTCGCGCGCACCCTGCAGGGGGCGGGCGGCGCGATGATGGTGCCGGTCGGACGGCTGGTCGTGCTGCGCAACACCTCCAAGTCCGAACTGATGCGGGCGATCGCGGTGCTGACCTGGCCGGCGCTTTCGGCCCCGATCCTGGGGCCGCCGCTCGGCGGCTTCATCACCACCTATGCGTCGTGGCACTGGATCTTCATCCTGAATGTGCCGATCGGCATCGTGGCGCTGGCGCTCTCCTTCTGGCTGATCCCGAATGAGCGCGGCGACGCCCGCCAGGGCTTCGACTGGATCGGCTTCCTGCTGACCAGCGTCGCCTGCGCCGGGCTGATGTACGGACTCGATCTCGTCGGCCAGAGTCATGTCGACTGGGTGGTCGGCGCCGGCATCCTCGCCGCCAGCGCGCTGTTTTTCTGGGTGGCGCTGCGCCATTCCGGCCGCCACCCGCATCCTCTGCCGGATCTCTACGGGCTGACCATCCAGACCTTCGCCGTGACCATGAAGGGCGGGTCGCTGTTTCGCACCGCCGTCAGCGCCGTGCCGTTCCTGCTGCCGCTGATGTTCCAGCTCGGTTTCGGCCTCGATCCGTTCCAAGCCGGCCTCTACGTGCTGGCGCTGTTCGCCGGCAACCTCGCGATGAAGCCCTTCACCGGTCTGGTGTTGCGGACCTTCGGCTTCCGCAACACGCTGATCGGCAATGGCCTGTTCTTCGTCGCGACCCTGCTCGGATGCGCGTGGTTGACGCCGGCGACGCCGTGGCCGGTCATCATGGTCGTGCTGTTCTTCAGTGGCGCCGCGCGCTCGATGCAGTTCACCGCGATCGGCACCATGGCCTTCGTCGACGTGCCGCAGGACCGGATGAGCGGCGCCAACATGCTGTTCAGCCTGGTGCAGCAGATCACCTTTGGCCTCGGCATCGCACTCGGCGCCATCGCATTGCGGCTGTCCGACGCCTGGCTGACGCCCGACATACAGGGGCTGACGCTGCGGGATTTCCACGCGGCTTTCCTGATCGTCGGTGTCGTCGGCCTGATCGGACTCTATGACAGCCTGGCGCTGCCGCATGATGCCGGCGCGCCGGTCAGCAAGCATCGCGCGCGGGCGCGCGCCTGAGCCCGCCCGCCGGAGCCATCGAGTTGCCCGTTTCGGTCCGCCAGGGCGAACCGTTCGAATGAAAACGAAGAGTGGAGTTTCTGCCATGACCAAGTTGAACAAGGATCCCTCGCTCACCCACGAGCAGAAGCTCGACCGGCTTGGTGAAGTGGCCGTGCGTGTCGGCCTCGGTCTGCAGCCGGGCCAGGAATTGGTGATGACCGCGTCGCTCGACGCGCTGCCCTTGGTGCGGCGGATCACCGAGCACGCCTACAAGGCCGGCGCCTCGCTGGTGACGACGCTGTTCTCGGACGAGGAGGCGACGCTGATGCGCTATCGCCATGCCCCGGACGGCAGCTTCGACGTCGCCTCGGGCTGGCTCTATGACGGCATGGCGTCGGCCTTCCGCAATGGCGCGGCGCGCCTCGCCATTGCCGGCGAAAACCCGTCGCTGCTGGCCGGCCAGGACCCCGACAAGGTGTCGCGCGCCAACCGCGCCCGCTCCAAGGCCTACATGCCGGCGCTGGAGCTGATCGCCGGCTTCGACATCAACTGGACCATCGCTTCCTTCGCTTCGCCGGCCTGGGCACGGGCCGTATTCCCGAACGAGACCGAGGAAGTCGCGGTCGCCAAGCTCTGGGACGCGATCTTCGCCGCCTCGCGCGTCGACCTGGTCGATCCGGTCGCCGCCTGGGGCGAGCACAACAAGGCGCTGCACGCCCGCACCAAGCTCCTGAACGACAAGCGCTATTCGGCGCTTCGCTTCGTCGGGCCCGGCACCGACCTCACCGTCGGCCTCGCTGACGATCATGAGTGGGAAGGCGGCGCCTCGACGGCCAAGAACGGCATCGTCTGCAACCCGAACATCCCCTCGGAAGAGGTGTTCACCACGCCGCACAAGAACCGCGTCTCCGGCCATGTCACCAGCACCAAGCCGCTCTCCTACCAGGGCACGCTGATCGAGGACATTTCGGTGCGCTTCGAGGAGGGCCGTATCGTCGACGCGACGGCGCGCAAGGGCAGCGACGTGCTGTCGAAGGTGCTGGACACGGACGAGGGCGCGCGCCGTCTCGGTGAAGTGGCGCTGGTGCCCGATTCCTCGCCGATCTCGGCCAGCGGCCTGCTGTTCTACAACACGCTGTTCGACGAGAACGCCGCCTGCCACATCGCGCTCGGCCAGGCCTATGCCAAGTGCATTCGCGGCGGCGACACGATGAGCCAGGAAGAACTGGCGGCGCGCGGCGCCAACAAGAGTTTGATCCACATCGACTGGATGATCGGCTCGCGCCACATCGACATCGACGGCATCGGTGTCGGCGGCAGTGTCGAGCCGATCATGCGCCAGGGCGAGTGGGCCTGACGCAGTAGACGAAGCGGGTCCAGCGACGGAAGGCAGCAGGTGATCGGGCGCGATTCTCTTGCTGTCTTTCCGGCATGGCCTCAATCCAGCCAGAATTGAAGCTCTTCAAGCTTGCTGTAGGATGCAAGGAGAAGGCAGCGCTACGACGGGAGCGGACGAATGTCTGGCGACCGGCGGAAGTTGCGAAGTCCACGATGACCCAAAGCGCCATGATGCCCGTGCGGAACGCCGAATGCCCCCCGGAAACCAAAAGCCGTCCGGCAGCCCGGAGCCATCCCGAGCCAGCACGGGAAACCATGTCTGACGAGATCGACGCCTTCGACGTTCCGAACGAGACGGAAGAGGAGGCGCCGTCCCGCTACGAGCAGTGGAAAGCCGTCCTCGCGCCCTGGCGGCCCGTGATCACCGCGCTCGCCGGGATCGTCGTCGTCATCCTCGTCTGGTTTGCCATTTCGAAGCTGATCGCCGAGGTCGACTACAATGACGTGCTCGACACGCTGCATGCGACGCCGCTCTGGGCGATCGCCGCGGCGCTCGGCTTTACGGCGCTGAGCTTCCTGGCGCTCAGCATCTACGACCTTTCGGCGGTGCGCTATCTCGGCCGCGCCATACCCTATCCGATCGTCGCGCTGACGGCTTTTTGCGCCTATGCGGTGGGCAATACGGCCGGTTTCGGCCCGCTGACCGGCGGCGCCATCCGTTATCGCTTCTATGCGCGCCTCGGCTTCGAGCCCGCCGACGTGGCGAAGGTCGTCGCCTATGTCACGGTCGCCTTCGGAATCGGCCTCGCCGGGGTGACTGGGCTCGGCCTCGCCTTCGCGGCGCATGACCTCGCCGATCCTCTGTCGCTGCCGCCGGTCCTGCTGCGGACGCTGGGTGGCCTGATCCTCGTCCTGATGGCCGGCCTTTTCGCCTATTCCGCCTTCGGCAATGGCCGCATCGGCTGGCGCGGACTGTCCTTCGCCCTGCCGCGCCCCGGCCTGATGCTGGCGCAGTTCGCCGCCACCCTCGTCGATGTCTCCGCCGCCGCCGCCGTCCTCTGGGTCCTGCTGCCGCAGACCGATGTCGGCTTGCCGGCCTTCGTCGCCGTCTACGCCGTGGCGATCGGCCTCGGCGTCGCCAGCCATGTGCCGGCCGGGCTCGGCGTGTTCGAGGCGGTGATCATCGCCGTCGTCGGACGGACCGCCTCGGTCGATCAGGTCCTGTCGGCGCTGATCCTCTACCGCGTCATCTACTATGGCGTGCCGCTGCTGGTCGCCTCCGGCCTGGTGACCGGCATGGAGGTGCGCCGCGCCGCATCCGGGGCGCAGGCCTCGCGCGTATTGCGGGCCGGCGCGCAGCTTTCGCCGCGCGTGCTGGCGACGCTGACCTTCGCGCTCGGCGCCGTGCTGGTGCTGTCCGGCGTCACGCCGGCCGCCAACCAGCGGCTCGACCTGCTTGCCGACGTGCTGCCCTTGCCGATCCTCGAAAGCGCGCATTTCGTCGAGAGCGTGCTCGGCCTTGGCCTGATCGTGATCGCGCGCGGTCTGGCGCACCGTCTCGACGGCGCCTGGTGGGCGGCCGTGGTGGCGGTCGGCGCGGCGGTGATCCTGTCGCTGCTCAAGGCCATCGCCATCAGCGAGTCGATCGCGCTGGCGCTGCTGTTCGTCGCGCTGCTGGCGGCGCGGCGCGAATTCAACCGGCCTGCCTCGCTGTTGCATCAGCGGCTGACGCCGGGCTGGCTGCTGGCGATCACGACCGTCATCGTGACGGCGGCGGCCGTGATGTTCTTCGTCTATAGCGACGTCGAATATTCCAACCAGCTCTGGTGGCAGTTTGAATTCTCGGAAGAGGCGCCGCGCAGCCTGCGCGCGCTCCTCGGCGTCGTCATCGCCGCCGGCTCTTTCGCCGCCTGGTCGCTGCTGCGGGCGTCCAAGGGCAAGACCGGCCAGCCCGAGCCGGAAGAGATCGCCGAGGCTGTCCATATCCTGGCCGCGCAGGCCCATCCCGACGCCAACCTCGTTCGCATGGGCGACAAGACGCTGCTGTTCTCGGATGATCGCCGCGCCTTCATCATGTTCGGCCGCCAGGCCCATTCCTGGGTGGCGCTGTTCGATCCGATCGGGCCGCGCTCGTCCTGGCCGGGGCTGATCTGGCAGTTCGTCGAGATGGCGCGGGCCGCCGGTGGGCGCGCCATGTTCTATCAGGTGATGCCGGAGAACCTGGCTCTCTATGCCGATGCCGGCATGCGCGCCTACAAGCTCGGCGAGGCGGCGCAGGTCGATCTGCAGGCGTTCGATCTCAAAGGCGCCAAGCGTGCCAGCCTGCGCCATGCCTTCAACCGCAGCCAGCGCGAGGGCCTGAGCTTCGAGCTGCTCGAGCCGGACCAGGTCGCGCAGTCGATCGACGATCTGCAGCGGATCTCCAATCTCTGGCTGGCCGAGCACCGCGCCCGCGAAAAACGCTTCTCGCTCGGTGCCTTCGACCGTGCCTATGTCATGGCGCAGCCGGCCGCCATCGTGCGGCGCGAGGGGCGCATCGTCGCCTTCGCCACCGTCATGACGACGACGATGAAGCAAGAGGCCACGGTCGATCTGATGCGGTTCGAGCCGGAGGTTCCGGCCGGGACGATGGAGTTCCTGTTCATCAGCCTGATGCTGCATCTGAAGGAGCAGGGCTATCACCGCTTCGACCTCGGCATGGCGCCGCTGGCCGGTCTTTCCGAGAGCCCGGCGGCGCCGTTCTGGCACCGGATGGGCCGGGCGGTGTTCGAGCATGGTGAACGCTTTTATAATTTTCACGGGCTGAGGGCCTTCAAGGCCAAGTTCCAGCCCCAATGGCAACCCCGGTATATCGCCGTATCCGGGAGCATGTCGCCGGCGCTTGCCTTGGCCGATGTGACGGTGCTGATCAGTGGCGGGCTCAAGGGAGTGGTTGGTAAATGATCCGGAATCTGCTCTTCGCGACGGTGCTCGCCTGCGCCCCGCTGCCGGCGCTGGCCCAGGACGCGCCCGCCGTTGACGCGCCGCCGAAGCCCGACGGCTTCAATGCCGGCCTGCTCGGCAAGCCGGAGATCCTGCTGCCGACCGAGACCGTTACCGGCGCCGTGTTCCTGTTCTCCGACAAGGCGGGCTGGACGCCCGAGGACGAAGCCACGGCCGCGAGCCTGCAAAAGGCCGGTGCCATTGTCGTCGGCATCGACACGCCGAAATTCCTGGCCGGTCTCGAGGCCGACAAGGGCGAGGACTGCGCCTATGTCGTCGGCGACATCGAGGACCTGAGCCACCAGATCCAGCGCCAGCTCGGCACAGACATCTATCATTCGCCTGTTATCGCCGGCATCGGCACGGCCGGAGCGCTGGCGCTTTCGCTGGCGGCGCAGACGCCGGACGCCACCATCGGCCGCACCGTGGCGGTCGATCCGGCGCTGGCGCTGCCGCTGGTCAAGTCGCTCTGCACAGACGCGCCGCGCACCGAGGTCGCCGGCGGCGTCACCTATGGCCTGGAGAAGGGCGACCCGGCCAATCCGGTCGACGTGCTCTACACGACCGCCGCGCCGGCCGACGGCAAGGCGCATGTTGTCGACCTGCAGAAGCAGGGCTTCAAGCTCAAGGACAAGACGGTCGAGGGCGATGCGCGCACCGCGCTGCTGGAGCGACTGCAGCACCTGCTGGTGCCGAAATCGTCGGATTCCGACCCACTCGCCGATCTGCAACTGATCGAGCTGCCGGCGACCTCGAAGTTCGACACGCTGGCGATCGTCTATTCGGGTGATGGCGGCTGGCGCGACATCGACAAGTCGGTCGCCGAGACGCTGCAGAAGGAAGGCGTGCCGACGGTCGGCGTCGACTCGCTGCGCTATTTCTGGTCGCAGAAGACGCCGGACCAGACCTCGGCCGACCTCGCCCGCATCATCGAGGCCTATACCGAGCGCTGGGGTGTCGATCACGTCATCCTGATCGGCTATTCCTTCGGCGCCGACGTGTTGCCGGCGGCCTATAACCGCCTGCCGGCCGATGCCAAGGACATGGTCGCCCAGCTGTCGCTGCTCGGCTTGTCGGAGGCCGTCGACTACGAGGTCTCGGTCGGCGAGTTCCTCGGCACCAGTTCCAGCGAGGGTGAGACCCTGCCGGATCTGAAGCAGATCAAGCCGGCCTTGGTCCAGTGCGTCTATGGCGAGGAAGAAGACGATTCCGCCTGTCCGAAGCTGGAGGGCAGCGGCGCCGAGCTGATCAAGACGACCGGCGGGCATCACTTCGACGGCGACTATGAAGCGCTGGCAGCCAAGATCCTCGACGGGGTCAAGCACCGCGTCGCCACCGGCAGCCACCCCCAGGCGAAGAAATAGGCTGTTCGACCCTATCGTTCCCAGTCAAGGGGCGGTGCCGATGCCGGTGCCGCCTTCTTCATGCCGAGGCGTTGGCCTTCTTGAGGAACCAGCTACGCGGCGCGGTCTTCGGGACAACCATGCGCATTGTCGTTCTGGAATTCATGTCTGGGCCGCCGTCGCCCTCAGGGCCTCGATGAGATCGCTTTCGGTCTCGGGAGCCGCGATCGCGCCGATGTGGCGCAGCCACCACCACATCACCACGCGATGGAGCATCGTGTAGAACGCAAGTGCAGCCTGCGGCGCCGGATGATCGATCGGTCCGTAGCCGGCGAGTATCGCGCTGCTACTGCCTGGAGCCATGTGCTCGCAAATGAAGACCGTCTTCGCGAGGTCCATGACCGCGGCGCTGGCCCGTGCGTTACCGAAGTCCACGAGACCGCTGATCGACAGCCGGGCTCCGGTTGCGACAACCAGAATGTTGCCGGGATGCAGGTCATCGTGTGCGAAGACAGCTTGCCTTGTCGCTGGCACGACGGCGTCGAAATCTCGTTCAAAAATGCGTTGAAGCTTTTCCGTCAGCGCCGGATCGGCTCCGTAGTGGAGGAAGCGTGCGAACGCCTGATCTGCCAGCGCGCGGACATAGTCTGTATTCCGACCATGTCTTGGTTCGGGAAATGTGCCGAAGGCGGGCAATTCTATCGTGTGTAGCCTTCGCGCGAGACCGCCTATCTCCCGAAAGATGTCGCGATAGTTCGGATGGGCGGCGCAATCGATCGCGGCAAGCCCGGGCAGATAGCTGGTCAGGGCGAAGCGAAAGGGCAGACGATTTCTGCTTTCGTCAATGAGCAGATATCGCGTTACGGGGATACCGAGAGGAGCCAGAAGCGCGGCGGCATGGGCATCGCGCGTCGGCATCGTCTCTTGCATCCGAGAGATCTTGAGAACGACGATCGCGCCATCGCGGAGATCGATAAGGAAGACTTCGTTCGAGCCACCCGGGAGCGGAGTGCTCGATAGAGCCGGCGGAAGTTCAAGCTCGGCGAGGATGGGATCCAGATCGTGTAATTCCACCATCTCTCGCCCTCCGCTATTCCGACAACGTATTTCTTACAGGATCGGAAGTCTCATTCGCAGTTCGCCTCGGTAGTCTGCTTCGGCGTTCGCACGTTTTTCACGCCGAGGCGTTCGCCCGGTTGAAGAGCGAGCTCCGCAGCGCCAGCCGGTCGCCCGGTCCATGCACGGCGGCGAACAGCAGGCCGGCGATGAAGGTGAAGTGGTCGACGAAGAAGCCGAAATCGACCTGGTTGCCGGTCCAGCGCGACGGGCCATGGAAGGTGAGCGCGAGGAAAAGGACATAGGCCGCCGCCAGCAGCGCGGCTTCCGAGAAGAACGCCCCGGTCAGCAGGGCGAGCGCCAGCACCGTCTCGAAGATCGCGGCGATCCAGGCGAGGAACAGCGGGAAGGGAAATCCAGCCGAGGCAATATAGCTGGCGGTCGCGGTGATATCGATGAACTTGAACGTGGCGGCCATGACGAAAACGCCGCCGAAGATCAGCCGGGCGATGAGGATGGCTGTGGTCTTGAGCGCCGGTATGTCCATGGTTCGGTCCCTCCGAAGCGTCGCGCTATGCGAGAGCGACGATCCGAGGGTATCGATTTCGACACGGGCCGGCGATTTTTCTTCGGTTCAGGGCTTTCTACCAGCCGGACCCGCCGCCGCCACCACCGCCACCGCCGGACGAGCCGCCGCCGCTGCTGCCGGAGCTGAAGCCACCCGAGCCGGAACTGGAGCCCGGCGCCGTCGAGGCGGAGGCGACCGTCTGCGACAGTCCGGAGCCGAGGCGGTCAACGAGGTCGGTCGCGCTGCGATTGCCGCCGCTGGCGAGATACCAGCTCGAAACCGCCGCCGTCGCGCCGGCGGCGGCGAGGATACCGGCGAACTTCTTGGCCCAGGCATTTTCCACGTCGAGCGCCACCGCATAGGGCAGGTAGCGCTCGAACAGTTCCGGCGTCTTTTCCGGCGGATGCAGCATTTCGAGCCGATGCTCCTCGGCGATGCCGAGATACTGGCGGAAGCCGGCGATGGCGTCGCGCAGCTTCTGGCCCTCCGGCGTCGGCGAGCGCATCCATGAGAAGGCCGAGGCGAGCACCGGCAGCAGCGCGAAGGGCAGCACCAGCACGGCCAGGTCGAGCGGGCCGCGAACGGCACTCAGGAAAACGCCGAGCCCGGCGCCGCCAAAGGCGAGCGCGAAGATGCCGGTGAACAGCAGGGCGAAGATCCGCTTGTACCAGGGGCTTCCGCGCAGGGACCGCAGGGTCAGCCCGACGACGATGGAGGGGACCGACAGGAACACCAGGCTGAAGGCGGCGACCATGCCGTTTTCGCCCATGGCGATGACCAGCCCGATCGCCGCCAGCGCGTAGGCCGCCAGCGTGATCAGGACGCCGCCCGTCAGCCAGCCGCTGTTCATGTTGAAGACGGAGCCGGAATAGGCCTTGGCGAGCCCACGCGCCAGCGTTGCCTTGGCGCTCGATAGCGCCATGTGGTTCGACTGGACCAGGGAGACCTCGCCGCCGCTGCGGAACAGCGCCTGCGCCGCCGCCGTCTCCGGGGCAGCGATCGCCTTGCCGCCCGGCATGCGGGTCACCACCAGCGTCTTGCCGCTGTCGGTGATCTTGAGCTGGCCCTTGACGCCGAGATCGAGGATCGCCGCCGTGAAGGCGCGATCGTCAAATGCCATTTCGGCGATGTAGCGCGTTGCCGCCGCCGAAAGGCCCTCTGGCGGCGTGAACAGCGGAATGATGGTGCCGGGCTCCGGATCGCGGCCGGCCTTGCGCCAGGCCTGGAACAGATAGAGCAATCCGCCGGCGGCGCCGAGCAGCGCGAAGAGGGCGCCGATATTGTCCTTGAGCCACCAGATCGTGCGCTGGTTCGCGCTCGGCGCATCGACGACGCCCTTTGGCCATGCGGCGGCGACCGTCAGGCCGTTATGGGCGGGCAGGGGCTCGGTCGTGCGGAAGACGATCCGTCCCGGCTCCTTCGAGATGACCCGGGCATCCTGGCCGCGATCGCCCTGCTGGCCGGTATAGATCGCCGTGTTGCCGAACGGGACGGCCTCCGGCAGTGTGATGCGCGCCTCGGCGACGTCGATCGGAAAGGTCCAGCCGGTGCCGGTCGCGTTCCAGTACAGCTCGTCGAAATCGTCGAAATAGCCGATCTGGCGGGTGGTCCGGTAGCGGATGACATAGTCATGCGGGCCGGGCGACAGCAGCGTCTCGGCCGAGCCGATGCGGACGCGCTTGCCGTTCGAAAGCTGCTCGATCGCGAAGGGTTCGTTCTGGCCGTCGCGAGTGACCGATTCCACATCGAAGCCGACAACGACCGAGGCGCCATGATCGTCCCGGTAGGTGGTCGGAAAATCGCGCAGGATGCCGCGACGGATCTCGTTGCCCTCGGCCTGCACGCGGATCGTCTCGACGATGTCGAGATCACCGTTCTTCTGCACGTTCACGTCCGAGACGAAGCGCAGGATGCGCTCTTCGGCAGTGGCGGACGAAGGTGAACCAAGCGTCAGCAACAGGCCTGCGGCGAGGCCGAGGATGAATCCGAAGAGCAGCTTAGCGCGCATAAATGCCTCAGAACGAAACCTTGGGCGGGATCTGGGCGGCCGCCCGGTCCTCGATCTCGTAAAACGCCTCGGGGTGGAAGCCGAACATGTTGGCAACCAGCACGGCGGGGAAGGTCTGGATCGCGGTGTTCAGGTCGCGAACGGTGCCGTTGTAATAGCGGCGCGCCATCTGCATCTCGTCCTCGACGCTCGCCAGCTGCGCCTGCAACTCGCGGAAATTGGCGTCGGCCTTCAGGTCCGGATAGGCCTCCGAAATGGCGATCAGCCGGCCGAGTGCGCCGGAAAGCGCCTGGTCCGCCGCCGCCTGACTCTTGACGTCGCCGGCATTCATGCTGGCGGCGCGCTTGGCGGCGACATCCTCGAAGATGCCCTTTTCATGCGCGGCGTAGCCCTTCACCGTCTCGACCAGGTTGGGGATCAGGTCGGCGCGGCGCTTCAGCTGCACGTCGATGCCGCTCCAGCCCTCATGGGCGAGATTCCGCTTGGCGACGAGGTTGTTGTAGAGGCTGACGGCATAGAACGCGGCGGCCACGATCACGGCCAGAACAATCCATGTGGTCAAGGTTTTCCCCCTCGGCTTGGCCGCGCGACCGTCGACGCCTGCGCTGCGCTTGTCGAATCCTGCCCGCTTGGAGCGATGCTCGCTGTTGATAGCGCTTCGCGGTCGGGATTGCGAAGCTGCTTTCGCGCAACCTCGTCAATTCGCGCTGGACGCCGGGGACGGACCATCCCTTGGTTTGGCCGCGCGGATCCCTATCTGTCGGGACTTACGTCGCCCCTGACGCTTCGCCTGGCCCTCGCGGCCCCCTTGGTGCCCCATGATCGACCACACCACGCTTGCGCTCGAAACCCGGACCGGATTGCCGGAGGAACTGCGCTATCTCGCCGAACTCTATCCGCGCGAGGTCTGGTGCGGGCATGCCAATCTCGGCATGACGGCGCGCTTCTGGCTGCAGCGCCACGATGCCTTCCGTGATCTCGGCGGCCGTATCGGCACCGGCCTCCTCGATTTTCGCGAAGGGCGGATTGAGGCCGGCGCCTTCGGTCCGTGGCTGGCGCCGCGTCTGCAGCGGTTCCTCAACGACCTGCATGGTCATCACCAGATCGAGGACTACCAGTATTTTCCGATCTTCACGGCGGCGGAGCCTCGCCTCGCGCATGGCTTCGAATTGCTCGATGGCGATCACCAGACGATCCATCACTGGATCGATACGATTGCCGAGACGGCGACCGGGTTTCTGAGGGCGCTCGACGGCGACCGGGACGCGCGGCGGCGGGCGAGCGACGCCTATGCGGCGGCCAGCGAGACGATGCTGGCCGGCCTGATGCGCCATCTCGCCGACGAGGAAGACCTGATCATCCCGCTGATCCTCGACCGCACCGAGGATGGCATCGGGATCTGACGACTGCGCTTGGGTATTCCGCCGTTTCTCCGAAACGTGAGATCTAGTTGCGCGCCAATTGCGCCGGGCCGATCGCGTCGAAGATCCGCGAGCGCTGGCGCGTGTCGCGGGCAATTTTCTGGATGTTGGCATTGCGCCGCACGGCCTCGCGACCGGCTTCGATCACGAGGTCGACCTGCTGCCTGTCGAGGCGAAGCCGGGTCGGGACACTGTTCAGTTCCCGATAGATCGACGGGTCGGCATCGCGGAACGTCAGGAGCTCGGTCGTGACGACGACGTCGCGGCAGTTCCAGCCGACCAGGGTGCCGCGATAGCGAAGCACCTGCGCGTTCGACAGTCCGCAGCGATAGCGGATCAGCTGTTGTTGCCATTCGTTCAGCGCCAGATCCACCGCGTCGAAGCCGTGGCCGGTCGAGGCGGCGATCGTCGTATCGGCGACAGAGCGCAGGATCTTGCCGATATGCGGGCTTTTCGGCGACGTCCCCCAATCATACTGCCCGTCGACGCCGGCATCGGTGACGATGAACAGGAAGTGGTGGATGCGGACCGCCTGATGCGCCGAGAGCGGGGCATAGGGCGTGGTCGCGCGGGCTCGCTCCAGCGACAGGCCGCCAATGCCGAGATTGTCGGTCAGGCCGCCATCCAGCAGGCGGACATATTGCAGCTCTTCCTTCGACTGGTAGGAATCGAGCGCCCGCGCATAGGCCTGCAGCCGGATGGAGGGATTGTCCGAATTGAGTGCCTTCTGCAGCCAGGCCGGCCGGTGGTAGTTGCAATCCCCCTTGGCGGGCGTGGCGAGCACGACGGGAGAGAACACGACGGGGACGGCGGCCGAGGCGGCGACCGCATCGGCAATCTTGACCTGCTGCAGATCGCTGCACAGCGCCGAGAACGTGTCCTGGGTGAAGAGGAAGGGCGTGTTGTTGTAGATGTCCGACGCGGTGATCCAGACCAGCGGCCGATCCGGCTTCTGGAAAGCGGCATAGGTCTGGCCGTCGAACAGCCTTTCATCGAGCCAGCGGCCGAAGCTGCTGCGGTCGTTGGCGCCGCCATTTACGGTCGCCGTCAGCAAATTGGCGGGATTGGCCGAGATCCGCATGTAGGATTCGGCATTCTGGTCGAGGAACCGCGTGCGGAAATCCGTGAATTCGTCCTTGCCCTTGTAGCCGAGATAGGCGGCCATGACGGCGCCGCCCGAGGTGCCGGCGACGGAACGCACATCGTCGACAAGGCTGCGCTCGCGTGGATGGTCGTCGATGATCAGCGTGTCGAGCTCGGTGAGCGCGCCATAGGCGAAGGCGGCTGCGCGCGTGCCGCCGCCCGAAAAGGCGAGCGCCACGATCGTGCTGCCATCGTCATTCGGGTCGGGGATCGCGTCGGGCGAGGGCTTGCCCGTGTCGTGGCTGGTCTGATTGATCGGCGTCGTGTCGATCGCCGAACAGCCGGACACCGCGATCGCAAGCGCGAACCCAGCGAGCCGCAGCGCTGCCGCAAACCTATTCAGCAACTGTCCATTCCCCCCGCCGGATCGTCGGACGGCAGTCTAGGGGCGATGGCTTAACCCTCTTTGAATGTTGGGCGCCACTCCGGCTATTGGCTTCAGGCGGCGGCGCGTAGCTGGGTGCCGAGACGCGAAGCCAGCCGGAAGCCATTTGCCCAGCGACCATAGCCGCTTTCGGCATTGACGTGGCCAGCACTGCCGAGATCGACCAGTTCCGCGCCCCAGCGAGCGGCGAACAGCCGGCCGCGCTCGACCGAGATGTACGGGTCGTTGCGGCTCAGCGCCAGCATGCTCGGAAAGGGTAGACGCGCCAGCGGAACCGGCGCGAAGTCGGCGATCGGGTGATCGGCATCCAGCGACTCGGTATCGGCCGGGGCCACGAGCAGCGCGCCGGCGATCGGTGCGCGCGGATAGCGCCGGGCGTAATGCGCGACCAGAACCGCGCCGAGGCTGTGGGCGATCAGGACCGGCTGCCGTGTGCGGCGGATGGCGGCGTCGAGGCGGGCAAGCCAGGCCTCGAGCTTCGGCGCATGCCAGTCATCCTGCTCGACGATGCGCGCATCGGCATCGACATCCAGCCAATGGCGTTGCCAATGGCCGGCACCGGATCCCTGCCAGCCGGGAATGATCAGACGGGACATGACGGCTCTCTGTCAGATTGAGGATGCCGTCAGGATAGGGGAAGGGGCTGTTCGATCGAAGGAATGAGGGTCCAAGCTTCCCGCCGATGCCGGATTATCTTCCCCCGGATCGCGAAATGCTTGGAAGTGCAACCACAGAGCGCGCGGGCCTGGATTGGCGAATGCCCATTAAAGACAAGGCCGGGCGTTGCCGCCCGGCCTTGTCGCGATCAGCTGCCGGCGCGCAGGCGCTGCAGCAGCGCGGCGTCGGGATAGGAATCGGCCGGCATGCCGAGGTCGATCTGCATTGCCTTGACCGCCGAGCGGGTGCCGGCGCCGATCATGCCATCGACCTTGCCGACGTCATGGCCGCGCTTGGCCAGAAGCTTCTGCAGCTCGATGACTTCCTTGTAGGGAAGCTGCTTGGCGTCGTTGCCGCGTCCGACCTGCGGCGCGCCGGCAAGCCGGGTCGCATAATAGGCGGCGGTCGTCGCGTAGATGAACGACTGGTTCCATTCGAGATAGACCCGGTAGTTCTGATAGGCGAGGAAGGCTGGACCATTGCGTCCCATCGGGAGCACCAGCGAAGCCTTCAGATCGGTCGTCGGCAGGTGCGAACCGGGCGCGACGGTGACGCCCATCTTTTTCCAGGTCGAGACGGGATGCTGGATCTGCAGGTCGGCCTGCGACCAGTCGAGATTGGCCGGCACACGCACTTCCGTCAGCCAGGGCTGCCCGCGCTGCCAGCCTTCATGGACCAGCAGGTTGGCGGCGGAAGCGAGTACGTCCGGCACGCTCTTGATCAGATCGCGGCGGCCGTCGCCATCATAGTCGACGGCGAAATCGCGGTAATGCGTCGCGAGGAACTGCACCTGGCCGAGTTCGCCGGCCCACGGGCCCTTCATCTCTGAAGCCGTCAGGTCGCCGCGATCGATCACCGTCAGCGCCGCCATCAGCTGGTCGTGGAAGAGCTGCGGACGACGGCAGTCATAGGCGAGGGTTGCGAGCGACCGCAGCGTCGGCATGTCGCCGAGATTGGCGCCGAAATCGGTCTCGAGGCCCCAGAAGCCGACGAGGACGGCGGCCGGCACGCCGTAATCCTTCTCGATCCGGTCGAACAGCTTGGCGTTCGACTTGATCAGCTGCGCGCCCTTCTGCAGCCGGTACTTGGCGACCATGCGATCGGAAAATTCGAGGAAGCTCTGCGAGAAGACATTCTGCGCGCGATCCTTGGCGATCACGTCCGGCGCAAAGGTGATGCCGTCCAGCGCCGCGATGGTCTTGGCCGAAATACCTTGCTGGGCGGCTTCCTTGCGCACGCCGTCGAGCCAGGCCGGGAAGCCGGACGCGTCCTTGCAGGAAGCAGCGAAGGCGGGAGCGGCCGAAACGGCCAAAGCGAGGAATGTCGCGAGCTGCAAACCAGCTTTTCGCATGAGGAACCTCCGAGGGGGATTGGCCGGGGGCCGTGAATGTCGGGGCCGAGATCACAGGGCCCGGAATCGATTGAGCGGACTTTGAACACCGCAATCCGCCGATTCCGTGACGAAATGCAATGGCGAAATGCTGTCCTGGGTCGGCAGCGGCTTCAGCCGCCGGTTCGATCGAAGGCCTGGAGCAGCCTTTTCGGGGCGGCGTAGCGCCAGGACTTTTCAACCAGCGGTGCCAACCGGTCGGCGTCGATGCTGCGCAGGCGCACCAGCACATAGGCGTAGCCGCGAAAATGATCGTTGGTGAAGAAGATCTCCGGCTCGATCGCGATCAGCATGTCGCGATCGCCCAAATCCATCTTCAGCGCGAAGGTGAAGCCGTCCTCCTGCATCCGGCCGAAGAAGGTTTTGCCGAGATAGAAGGAGAGGGTGCCGTGGGTAATACCCTCGCGCACCTCCGGCAGCGCCAGGAAGATCTGTTTCAATCCATCCGTATCGACCGGCATGCAGGTGTTCCCCTCGCAGAACTCCGTCTGGCGAGGGGAGCTTGCGCCGTTCGAGACGGTGCCGCCAGCCCCTTGGGGCGCGCAGCCTCTCGGTTACGCAGCTTCTTCGCGCTGATAATCCTTGATCTCGCTGGCAACGATCACCGGCGCGCGATCGAGCTCGTAGCGAAGCTCGAAGGCCGAGGGGGCCATGAAGACGGGCGCACCGTCGAGATCGGACGCCATCGACGAGCGATGGCGATCGATGAAGGTCTCGAGCGCCACTTTGTCGGAAGAGGTCACCCAGCGGCAGACCGTGAAGCGCGAATGCTCGAAATCGATCGGCAGGCTGTATTCGACCTGCATGCGCTCCTTCAGCACGTCGAGCTGCAGCGCGCCGACGACGCCGATGATCGCCGGCGAGCCGTCATGCGGCACGAAGACCTGCACGACGCCTTCCTCGGCCATCTGCTGCAGCGCTTCCTTCAGCTTCTTCGCCTTCATCGGATCCTGCAGGCGGATGCGGCGCATGATTTCCGGGGCGAAGCTCGGTACGCCGTGGAAGACGAGGTTCTCGCCCTCGGTCAGCGTATCGCCGATCCGGAGCGTGCCGTGGTTCGGAATGCCGACCACATCGCCGGCAAAGGCCTCGTCGGCGAGCAGGCGATCCTGCGCGAAGAAGAACTGCGGGCTCGACAGCGGGATCGGCTTGCCGGTGCGCACCAGCTTGGCCTTCATGCCGCGCTGGAGCTTGCCGGAGCAGACGCGCAGGAAGGCGATGCGGTCGCGATGGTTCGGATCCATGTTCGCCTGGATCTTGAACACGAAGCCGGACATTTTCGGCTCCGTCGGCTCGACGATCCGGCCTTCGGCCTGCTGCGGGCGCGGCGACGGCGCGTAGGCGGCCATGGCGTCGATCAGATCGTGCACGCCGAAATTGCGCAGTGCCGAGCCGAAATAGACCGGCGTCAGATGGCCCTGGCGGAAACTGTCCATGTCGAAGCCGTTGCCGGCGCCCTCGATCAGCTCCATCTCGTCGCGGAAGTTGGCGACAGCCTCCGGCGTGGTCAGGCCATCGATCTTCGCGTCTTCCGGTCCACTGACCGGGATGACCGCGTTGTCGGTGTCGATGCGGCGGATGGTGCGGGCGACGATGTCATAGGTGCCGGCGAATTCGCGGCCGCGGCCGATCGGCCAGGTCATCGGCACGGTGTCGAGCGCCAGCGTCTTCTCGATCTCGTCGAGCAGGTCGAACGGATCGCGCGTCTCGCGGTCGAGCTTGTTGATGAAGGTGACGATCGGGATGTCGCGCAGTCGGCAGACCTCGAACAGCTTGCGCGTGCGGTCTTCGATGCCCTTCGCCGCATCGATCACCATGACGGCGGAATCGACGGCGGTCAGCGTGCGGTAGGTGTCTTCCGAGAAGTCTTCATGGCCCGGCGTGTCGAGCAGGTTGAAGATGGCGTCGCCATATTCGAACGTCATCACCGAGGTGACGACTGAAATGCCGCGCTCGCGCTCGATGCCCATCCAGTCGGAGCGGGTCTGGCGACGGTCGCGCTTGCCCTTGACCTCGCCGGCGAGCTGGATCGCGCCGCCCATCAGGAGCAGCTTTTCGGTCAGCGTCGTCTTGCCCGCATCGGGGTGCGAGATGATGGCGAAGGTCCGGCGGCGATCGACGGGTCCGGTAAGGGCGTCCATGAAAACAGTCTTCTAACGGTTTTTGAGGTGGCGCATCGATAGACGAGACGCGGCGGAAAGGCCAGCCCGAAGCGTCTAGCGCTTGCGCATCAGCAGCGCGGCCACGGCGATTCCGAGCCAACCGAGCATCATCACCGTGCCGCCGATCGGCGCCAGGAAGGAAAGCGCGGCGCTGCCGGAGAGCGTGTGGAAGGCAAGCGCGCCGGAGAAGCCGATCAGCCCGAGCGCGATCGCCCAGGCGGAGATCGACATCAGGAGCGCCGTCGCCGGCACGAAGAAGCCGAGCGCCAGCAGGGCGGGCGCCTGCGCCATCGCCATGTTACCGGCGGTGCCGAGGCGCTCGCCGCCCGGCACATGCGCGCCGGCCGCCGCCATGGCGACGCCGATCATGCCGGCAAGGCCTGCCACCACCAGAAGCGCGCGTTGACCGTTCATCTTCATCTCCTGCCAGACGGCCGCTCGGGGCGGCTGCCGCGTTCCGTGGGGCTTTCGCTTCATGCCGCGCGCCGACCGAATAATCCATCCGCGTGACGAAACCGGCCTGCGTCTCGATAGCCGCTTCTGGCTCCGTCGGCTTCGTGGCAAATGCGCCCATCCGGCCGGCTGCCCATCCATCTCCCTGCCGCCGTCCGGGTATTGTCACGCCCCGGCCGATGGATATGCTAGCGCTAGCATTGCGGCGCGCCGCAGGGTTCTGGCCGGCAGGCGACGTCCTGCCGGCCTTTCAACGATATCGCCGGGAGGGAAACATGATCATCGTTACGGGTGGGAGCGGGCTTGCGGGCCGCGCTGTGGTGAAGGATCTCGTCGAGCATGGCTACGAGGTCGCCTCGATCGACATGGCCCTGCCGCCGGCAGGCCAGGGCGTGCCGTTCAGCAAGGTGGACCTGACCGATTACGGCCAGGCACTGGCCGCCTTTTCCGGCATCGACGATCGCTTCAAGAAGGTGACCGGCATCATTCATCTCGCCGCGATTCCGGCGCCGGGACTGGCGCCCAACCACGTCATCTTCGAGACCAACATGATCTCGACCTACAATGTCTTCGAGGCGGCGCGGGTGCTCGGCATCCGCAATGTCGTCTGGGCGTCGAGCGAAACGGTGCTCGGTCTGCCGTTCGAAACGCCGCCGCCCTATGTGCCGGTCGACGAGAACTATCGCGGCCGGCCCGAGACGGCCTATTCGCTGTCGAAATTCCTGGGCGAGGAAATGGCGAAGGAGTTCTGCCGCTGGGACCCGGAGATGAAGATTTTCGGCCTGCGCTTCTCCAATGTCATCGCGCCGGAGCGCTATGGCGAGTTCCCCGCCTTCGACGCCGACATCAATGCGCGCAAATGGAACCTCTGGGCCTATATCGACGTGCGCGACGCGGCGCAGTCGTGCCGGCTGGCGCTCGAATCGCCCTTGAAGGGCGCCGATGTCTTCGTCATCGCCAATGAGGACGGCGTCATGAGCCGGTCGAACGATTCCCTGCTCGACGAGGCGTTTCCGGGCATTTCGCGAAAGCGTCCGATCGGACCGAACGAGACGCTGCTTTCGATCGACCGGGCGAAGAAGGTGCTCGGCTACAAGCCGCAATTCGGCTGGCGATAGGGGCGTTCGAACGAACTGACTTCAGCTGCCGCCGAACAGCGGCAGTTCGTCCAGCTTGGCGCGGCTTTCGATGGCCAGGATCCGCCGCTTGGTTGCGACGCCGCCCGTGCCGGAGAAGCCGCCCATCTTGCCGCCGGCCGCCAGCACGCGGTGGCAGGGGATGATGATCGGATAGGGATTTTCGCCGAGCGCCCGACCGACGGCGCGGGCCGCTCCCGGCTCGCCGATCGCCGCCGCCACCTCGCCATAGGTGAGCGTCTGGCCGGGCGGGATGGCGCGCGTCACGTCGTAGACGCGCTGGTTGAATGGCGGGATGTGGTCGGGATCGAGCGGGATGCTGGTCAGGTTGTCGTCCACGCCCGCGAGAAGCGCGACAATCGCCGCGATCGCCTCGGTGACGAAGGGCGGCGGCTCGACCGTCTCCGCTTCCGGAAAGCGGCGCGCCAGCTCGAGGCGTGTCGCCGCGGCATCGGCACCCGGAAATTGCACGCCGGTGATGCCGCGCGCGCTCCAGCTGATGCCGCAGCCGCCGATCGGCGTTTCGAACAAGACGAGGCCTTGGCTGTTCATTTCGGCAATCTAGCACAAAACGGGAACGACGCCAGCGGGGCCGCGGTATCCAGCAGGCCCCGGGGCCCCAGTTGAGTACGGACCCTTAAAGGTCGGCAAGCGTCCGATCCGATTGCTTCAGCGTCTGGATCCCGTCCGAATATATGTCGCGGACGCGGTTGATATGATCGTGGATGGTGGATGTCGCACTGTCGATATCGTCGTCGGCGATGGCCTGCACGATCGTCGCATGTTCGCTTCTCGATACCTCGAAGAGCTGCGCGTTCGGCGATGAGAAATTGGCCCTCAGCGCCTGGATGCGCGGGTCGATCGAGCCATAGATATCGCCGAGCAGCGTGTTGCCGCAGGCAATGAAGAAGGCCTTGTGAAAGTCCTGGTCGAGCTTGTGATAGGTCTCGTACCGGTAGTCGTCACGCATGTCTTCCATCTGCGCGAAGGTCTTCGAGATCGATTTCAGGAGCTTTTTCTGGCCGCGCTCCATCGAGAGCCGCAGCGCGTAGCATTCGAGCTCGATGCGCAATTCGCAGAGCTCGCGGACCTTGTCGAGCGTCGGGTAGGGGACGTAGCAGCCCTTTTGCGGCTGGATCTCGACCAGGCCGAGCGACTGCAACTGGAAGAAGGCTTCGCGGATCGGCGTCTTGCTGGTGCCGAAGGTCTCGGCGACGGCCTTTTCGCTCAGCATGGTGCCATAAGCGATCTCGCCGTGGGTGATGCTTTCGAGCAGGCGGTCGAACGCCATCGCCGTGAGTGATTTGGGCCGGTCGAGCGGGTTGGCGATCATTTGGGCGGCGGCTCCCTTCATGGCGGTGCGCGGCCACGTCTCGGGCGGATAGCCCTGCATGGAACGCTAATTCGACACCTGAACAATTGCATGGCACATGCGCGCTTCCGTCGGAAGCCCGACCGTTGCGAACGCCGCGCCTCATCCTGTTTATCCTCAACCCCGGGCCCGGTGCAGTCATCCAAAATGAGAAGGCGGCTTGGTGCCGGATGGCGAGGCGTGCCGACCGCCGCCGCTTCGGCTCGCGGGACGTTGCCCCGGTCTCCAGGCGCATCGAACCTTGTCAGCGATTGCCAGTCCGTCAATTTTAAAATATCTCAGATACTAAATGCAACAGGTCGGAGCCGCATTCGATTGGCTCCGGCAAAGACCACTCCGCTCCCGAAGGAACGCCGCAAGATGGGCAAGACTGACGCCACGCTGGACGAAACGATCCTGATCCGCGACGTCGATCCCGGGTCCCATTACATCCGCGACTGGACCGGTGAAGCCGATGGCAATCCCTCCTTCGTCGCCCGGCCGCGCTCGGTCGAGGACGTCGTGGAGCTGGTGCGCTATTGCGCCGAAAACGGCCTCGCGATCGTGCCGCAGGGCGGTCATACCGGCCTGGTCGAGGGCGCTTCGGCGCGAATCGAGGGCGGCCATGTCCTGCTCAGCCTGGAGCGCATGAACCGGATCCGTGCGATCGACCCGCTCAATTTCAGCGTCGAGGTCGAGGCCGGCTGCGTGCTGGAGGTGCTGCATCAGGCGGTCGAGGCGGAGGACCTGATGTTCCCGCTGTCGCTTGGCGCCAAGGGCAGCTGCCAGATCGGCGGCAATGTCGCCACCAATGCCGGCGGCATCAATGTGCTGCGCTACGGCATGATGCGCGACCTGGTTCTGGGCCTCGAAGTGGTGCTGCCGGACGGCCGCGTCTGGAATGGGCTGAAGACGCTGCGCAAGGACAATACCGGCTATGACCTGAAGCAACTCTTCCTTGGCTCGGAAGGCACGCTCGGCATCGTCACGGCGGCGACGCTGATACTGTTCCCGCGCCCGAGCACCGTCGAGACGATGTTCCTGGCGGTCGAATCGGCGTCCGATGCGATCCGCCTGTTCGCCGCGGCGCGCCGGCATCTGGCCGACCTGCTCTCGGCCTTCGAGCTGATCTCCGACCGCAGCGTCGACATGGCGCTGACCATGCCGGATATCGCCAATCCGCTCGCCACCGCAGCGCCCTATTACGTCCTGCTCGAGGCGTCTTCCAGCGGACCGCTCGATCTCGAGGCGCTGGTCGGCGGCTTCCTGGAATTCGCGTTGGAAGAGGGGATGATCCTCGACGGCGTGCGCGCCTCCAGCGTCGCCCAGGCCCAGAAGATCTGGGCGATCCGCGAGGGCGTCGTCGAGGCGCAGGTGAAGCATGGCACCTATCTGCGCACCGACGTGTCCGTGCCGATCTCGCAGGTCGCCGTCTGCATCGACGAGGTCGAGGCGGCGCTGGCCGAAGCGGTCGCGGACGGCGTGGTGCTGACCTATGGCCATATCGGCGACGGCAACATGCATTTCGTCGTCATGCCGCCGCGCGACATGCCGGAGGGGCCGGCGCGGCGCGTCTGGATCAAGGCGAGCGAAGCGGTGATCTTCGAGGTCGTCGACCGTCTCGGCGGCTCGATCAGCGCCGAGCACGGCATCGGCCGGGTCAAGCGGGATGCCTTCGAGCAACGCGCCTCGGCCACGCAGATGGACCTGCTGCGCACGCTCAAGTCGGCGATCGATCCGGACAACCGGATGAACCCAGGCGCGATTTTCGGATAGGGCGCCAGGGGCGGACACGACGGAATTGCCGCCTCCCGTTTTGGGGTGGTGGCAAGTGCAGCGGACCGGGATGGAGCCGGCGAAAGGGAGAGAAAAACATGCGACGTGTCGGGTTCAAGATGCGGATGAAGCCCGGTTGCGGGGTCGAGTACAAGAAGCGCCATGACGAGATCTGGCCGGAACTGCGCGAGCTGCTCGCGAAGCACGGCGCGCGCGACTACACGATCTTCCTCGACGAGGAGACCAACATCCTGTTCGCGATCAACCATATCGCCGAGGGCGCGCGCGCCGACGAACTGAACGCCCAGCCGCTGATGCAGAAATGGTTCGCGCATATGGGCGACATCATGGACACCAATCCGGATGGCACGCCGGTCATGATCCCACTGCCGGAAGTCTTCCATATGGATTGAACATCGTGGTCCGGTGTCGCGTGGGAGGTTGGAGCTGGCCTGCCGCGCCGCGACCTCGATCGTGACCGGGCTTCGGCCCGGTCACGTGCTTTCGCGCTGGATCACCCGGAATGGCATCTCATGGGTTTCCGGCGGGATCTGCTGGCCCTCGCGGCGGGCCTCGATGGCGCGCAGAAGCAGATGGCCCGCCGTGCGCCCGATCTCGAACGCGTCCACCGAAACCGTCGTCAGGCGCGGATGGGCGCAGCGCGACACTTCGAAATCGCCGAAGCCGGCAATGGCGATCCGTCCGGGCACCGCCCAGCCGCGCCGGTGGCATTCCATCAACGCACCGAAGGCGGATAGATCGGATACGCAGATCGCGGCATCGACCTCCGGCCATTGCGTGACCAGCTGGACGATCGCTTCGCCGCCCTGTTCCATCGAGATCGGCGGACTGCCGAACGAGATGATGCGGGGTTGGCCCCGCCCCAGTTCGGCAATCGCCTGGCTGTAGCCGACGCGGCGATCGGCGCCGCGCGTGTCGCGATTGGTGGTGCCGCCGATGAAGCCGATATTCCTGTAGCCGCGTGCATAGAGGTCGTGCACGAGGGCGCGGATCGCCGCCGCGTTGGAAAAGCCGACGACATGCTCGACCGACTCCTGCGGCAGGTCCCAGGTTTCGATCACCGGGATGCCGACCGTCTCCAGCAGCCGCCGTGATCGCGGGCTGTGCGAGCCGCCGGTGAGGATGATTCCCTCCGGCCGTCGCGTCAGCATCGATTCGAGCAGCGTCTCCTCGTTCTCGACCAGATAGTCGGTGCGGCCGAGCAGGAGCTGCAATCCGCTGCCCTCGATCGCCTCGCTGATGCCACGCACCGTGTCGGAGAAGTTCGAATTGTTGATCGACGGGATCAGCGTCGCGACGAAGCCCGAGCGCTTGGAGGAAAGCGTGCCGGCGGTCTGGTCGAGGACGTAGCCGAGCTCGTCGACCGCGGCCATGATCCGGCGGCGCGTCTCGTCCGAGATCGGGCTGCCCTTCTTCAGGGCGCGCGACACCGTCATGGTCGAAACGCCGGCGCGCTCGGCGACGTCGGCCATGGTCGGCTGGGTCTTTGGCGTTCTTCCGGGGGGATCGGTCGCCATCGTCTCTATCCAGGGTCTGGCGCGGGACTTGCCGCGCCGTGGAAAATGCGAAAACGGGCCGGGCTCGGGTAATACCGGATCGGCGAAGCGCCGTCGTTAGCCCACGCGTCCGGCTGGCGCCAGCGCCCGGGGGCCGGTTCGCCGGACGGCGCGACAATGAGCCATGGGCACACGCATCCTGGCGGCGGCACAGGCACCCGTGCGAGCGCTGGTCCGTCGTTCGAAGCGGTCGGGCAATTCAAGAAATCCAGCGGCCGCGCGAGGCGGCCGCTGGAAGCGATCCGAGCTTAGTTGACGCCCCAGATCTTCTTGTATTCGGCGCGATAGCCATTGTCGGGATCGAAGACGTTCTTCGGGCCGCCGTCAAAGGCGATGTTGTCAGGGGTGACGAGATGGACGCCCGGAACGTAGCCCGACCACTTCTCGCCGGCGAAGGCGCGGTTCAGTTCATCGATGAGCTGCCAGCCCTGCATGGTGAGGGGCTCCGGAACGGTGGCGGCCTGGTGGTCCTTGGCGCGAATGCGCTGGAACGCCGATTCCGAGCCGTCGCCGGCCGAGATGTTCTGCGGATCGCCGTCGCCGGAGATGCCGGCGGCCTGCAGCGCCGGCGGCATGAAGTCGTAATAGAGATCGTTGATCGCCAGCGAATGGGTCCACTTGGCGCCATTCTGCTGCAGCAGCGTCGTCGTCAGCTGCGGGATGCGGGTCGAGACGTCGGCGAGCGGCGTATCCTGGAAGGAGACAACCGCGCAGCCGGCGCACTTCTTGATCCACTCTTCCATCGCGCGGCCCTTGGCGATGGCGATGGCGTAGGTCGAGTCGGCGAACACGACGACGCCGGCCTTGCCATCGGAATCGGCAACCGCCTTCATCGCCGCGACCTTGGCGACTTCCATCGCGTCGGTGGTGACGTTGGCGAAGATCGGCGTGCCTTCGAGCGGGCCGGCGACCGGGCCGGAATGCCAGCCCACCATCAGGATGCCTTCCTTGGCGGCGCCTTCGAGGCCGGCCTTCTGCTCGACCGCGTCGCTGCCGCCGACGATGATGGCATCCGGCTTCAGCGCGATCGCCTGGGAGAGCGCCGTGGCCTGGCCCGAAACGGTGCCCTGGCCGTCGATCTCGCGATAGTCCCAGCCGATCGCCTCCGCCGCTTCCTTGGCGCCCTGCGAGACGCCGAGAATGCCGCCATTGCGCATGTCGCCGGCGACATAGACGATGGTCTTCTTGCCGGCGGCCTTCGGGCCGGTGGTGGGGCCGTCCCACTTGTCGGCGCGGCCGGAAGCCTTGGCGACGATGGCCTTGGCTTCGTCGACGAAGGCGTCGGCATGGGCGACGATCGGAATGGCCATCATCGCGACGGCGCTGGCGGCTGCGAGCAGCAGGTTACGTGACTTCATGAACTTCCCTCCGAGTTGCGACGGGGTTCTTAAGTGCCCGTCTTTTTGAATGGCTTGTTGGTGGTGCCGCGGCGGCGCTGGGCATAGCCGGCGATGCCGATGGCGATCAGCAGGGTGACGCCGTTGAACATCGGCTCGACCCAGAACGAGCCGCCGAACTGCTGGATGCCGGCGATGCCGACCGCCAGGATGGCGACGCCGGCGAGCGTGCCCCAGACATTGACGCGGCCGGGCTTGATCGTCGTCGAGCCGAGGAAGGCGCCGACCAGCGCCGGCAGCAGGTATTCGAGGCCGACGCTGGCCTGGCCGATGCGGAGCTTCGAGGCGAGCAGCACGCCGGCAACGGCGGTCAGCGCGCCGGAGGCGATGAAGGCGCCCATGGTGTAGCGCTGGACCGGGATGCCGTTCAACGCCGCCGCCTTGGGGTTCGCGCCGATGGCGTAGAGATAGCGGCCGACCGGCAGGTGCTCGAGGATCAGCCACATGACGATGGCGAGGCCGATGACGTAATAGCCGGTGATCGGCAGGCCAAAGACCATGGTGCCGTTGAGCGCCAGGAAGCCTTGCGGCAATTGCGCCACCACCTGGCGGCCACCCGTATGCCAGAGCGCGAGCGCGTAAAGCACGGTGCCGGTGCCAAGCGTGGCGATGAAGCTATCGATGCGGGCGACTTCCACCAGCAGGCCGTTCAGGAAGCCGACGCAGGCGCCGAGCACGATGACGATCAGCACGGCGAAGGGCCAGGGAATGCCGGCCATGGTCTGCAGGCTGATCGCCAGGATGTGCCAGAGCACGATGCCATAGCCGACGGTCAGGTCGATCTTGCCGGCGGCCATCGGGATCATGGCGGCGAGCGAGAGCAGCGCGATGATCGCCTTGTCCGAGATGATCGAGCGGACGTTCAGCATGGTCGGGAAGGTCTGCGGCAGGATCAGCGAGAACAGGACGATCAGCAGCACCAGCAGGATCGGTAGGCCGTAGACCGGGATGCGCCGGCGCACCCGCTCGCCGAACGAGGCGTTCTTCAATTCGCTGCGGGTGGGTTCCAGCGCATCGGAGCGGACGGAGTTCATGGACATGAGTACGCTTCCTAGGCTGCTTCCGACGCGGAGGCCGCGGTGATCACGGATTCGGTGGTAAGGGCAGGGCCGGTCAGTTCGGCGATGATCTTGCCCCGGTTGAAGACGAGCGCCCGGTGGCAGATATGGGCGATCTCCTCGAAATCGGTGGAGACGACGACGACGGCGAGGCCCTTTTCCAGCGCCTGCGCGATCAGCCGGTAGATCTCGGCCTTGGCGCCGACATCGACGCCGGCCGTCGGGTCCTCGGCGATCAACAGGCGGCGGTTGGTGGCGAGCCAGCGGCCGACGACGACCTTCTGCTGGTTGCCGCCGGAAAGACCTTCGATCGGCAGGTCGGGATCGTTGGGACGTAGTCCGACCGAGGCGCCGAGTTCGACGGCCTGGCGCGCTTCCGAACGCGGCGACAGGTAGGAAAGCAGCCCGCGGCCGATCGCGGCCGGGTTGAGAAAGGCGTTCTCGCGGACGGAAAGCGAGAAGGCGACGGACTCCTCGGTGCGGTCGCGCGCCACCAGCCCGATGCCGGAATGGAGCGCGGCCCGCGGCGACGAGAGATCCGGCGCCTGGCCGTCGATCTCGATCGAGCCGCGATGCTGGGCGGCGCCGAACAGGGCGCGACCGATTTCCTCCTGGCCGGCGCCGCGCAGGCCGACGAGGCCGAGCAGTTCGCCCTGGCGGATATCGAAGCTGACCGGCCCGGCGGACGGGGTTTCGAGATCCCGGATGGCGACGCGGACCTTGCCGGAGCTGAGTTCGGCCTTCTGGAAAAGCTCCAGTGTCGTCGAGCCGACAATCAGGCTGACCAGTTCGTCCGGCGTCGTCTCTGCGATCGGCTTCTCGCCGACCTTCAGGCCGTCGCGCATGACGACGACGCGGTCGGCGATGCGAAAAATCTCGTCGAGGCGGTGCGAGACATAGATCATGCCGACGCCGCGCGCGCGGAGGCGGCGGACCGCCTCGAACAGGCGCTCGACCTCGTCGGCGGGAAGGCTGGCGGTCGGTTCGTCGAGCACGAGGAAGTCGCAATCGACGACCAGCGCGCGGGCGATCGCCACCAGTGACTTTTCCGTGCGGCTCAGCGCATGGACGCGGGTGGTCGGGTCAAGGTCGCAGCCGACCAGTTCCAGCGCCGTCGCGGCGCGTTGCTCGGTCGACTTCCAGTCGATCAGGCCGCGCGAACCGCCACGGCCGGCGAAACCCTGCGCGAGACCCATGTTCTCGGCCACCGTCATCCATTCGACGAGGCCGAGATCCTGATGGATGAAGGCGACCTTCTGCCGCTCGCCGCGCGCATGAGCGCGGTGACGATAGGGCTCGCCGCCAATGGTGACATGGCCGCTATCGGCGCGGAAAATGCCGCCGAGAATCTTAATCAGCGTCGACTTGCCGGCGCCGTTTTCGCCCAGCAGCGCCACGACCTCGCCGCGCGCTACCTCGAAACTGACACCCTTCAACGCTCGCGTGCCGCCAAACGCCTTGGCGACATCGTCGAAGCGCAGGACTCCCCCGTCTGCCATTGTCATCCTCCCGGATGCGGACGGCGCCGCGTTTCGTTCCCGATCCGGCTCTCTGGCCGGTTGATCTTGTTATCGATAACAGGGCGCGGGATGTCAAGTTGGTATGCCGCTGGGGAATTGCACGGATGCCGGGCATTCTGGGAGCGATACCCTCGACACGGGCGACGTCGGCGCAATATCCGTCTGCGTCCTGAATGCGGAGAATAGTTCAGGCCGTCGACACGACGCCAGTATTGCGGAGCCCCCATGAACTACTGGATCAGCATAGTCTTTCGCGCCATTCCCCTTGCCATGGGTGCCGTATGCCTGGCGCTTGGCCTCTACGTCATGTCCAGTGGCTCCGATGCGAACCATTTCGTCTCCGGGCATGTCCTGGTTTCGCTCACAGCGATCTGCATCGCGCTGTTCACCACTGCGGCGGTGATCATCCGGCAGCTGACGCACACGTTCAGCCGGGGCTGGATGTTCGGCCTGCCGATCCTCGGCTACGTCGTGGCGCTGGCAACCGCGATCTGGGGGCTTGTGATCATCCGGCAGGGCAGCGTGCCGGGCTTCGTCGCCGGGCATGTTGTGTTCGGGGTCGGCCTGATCGCCGCCTGCGTCAGTACGGTGGCCAGTGCGTCGAGCGCATTCACCCTGATCCCGAAAAACGCGCATGGCCGCCATGAGGACGGTCCCCCCGCCGAAGCCTACAGCGCCTCGGTCGGTCTCGGCCTGATCTGCATTCCGGTCGTGGCGGCGGCGATCTGCTTCGGATGGGCGCTGATGATGCTGATGCGCGGAACCGAGGCGCCGGACTATGTCGCCGGCCATGTCCTGATAGGAATCGCGGCGATCTGCTCCTCCCTGATCGCACTGGTTTCGACGGTGGTGCGGCAGGTCCGCAACCAGTTCGACGAGGCCGAGCGCTGGGCCTGGGCCTACTGGGTGCTGCTGATGGGCACGGTGACCTTCGTCTGGGGGCTGTTCGTCCTGTTCGGGTCCGATCGGCCAGAACGGATCGCGCCCGGCTGCATCCTGCTCGGGCTCGGCATGGTCTGCTACAGCATCATCTCGAAGGTCTGGCTGCTGGCGCTGGTCTGGCGGCGCGAATGCCCGCTGGCCAACCGGATCCCGCTGATCCCCGTGATGACCTGCCTTGCCTGTCTGTTCTTCGCGGCCTTTCTCTTCGAGGCGGCCGTCACCGATCCCGGCTTCTTCGTTCCGGCGCGGGTCCTCGTCGGGCTTGGCGCGGTCTGCTTCACCCTGTTCTCGATCGTCTCGATCCTGGAGGCGGGAACGTCGGGCAAGGGATGACGCGCCCGCGTCCAGGTCGAAGCCGGGTCAGAGGCTGGCGGTGATGCCGCCGTCGACATACAGGATGTGGCCGTTGACGAAGCTCGACGCATCGGAGGCGAGGAAGATCGCCGCGCCGGCCAGTTCCTTGACGTCGCCCCAGCGGCCGGCCGGCGTGCGGTTGGCGAGCCAGGACGAAAACGCCTCGTCGGCGACCAGCGCGGCGTTCAACTCGGTCTTGAAATAGCCGGGGCCGATGCCGTTGACCTGGATGCCGTAGCGGGCCCAGTCGGTCGCCATGCCCTTGGTCAGCATCTTCACCGCGCCCTTGGTCGCCGTGTAGGGGGCGATGCCGGGGCGTGCCAGTTCGCTCTGCACCGAGCCGATATTGATGATCTTGCCGCGGCCGCGCGGGATCATGCGGCGGCCGACCGCCTGGCCGACGAGATAGACGCTGTCGATGTTGGTCGCGGTGATCTTGCGCCATGCCTCGAGCGGGAAATCCTGCAGCGGGCTGCGATGCTGCATGCCGGCATTGTTGACGAGGATGTCGATCGGGCCGATGCCGGTCTCGATCGCCTCGATGCCGGCGGTGACGGCATCGGGATCGGTGACGTCGAAGGCGGCGGTGTGAACCTCGTAGCCCCGGCCCGCCAGCGCGGCGCGCGCGGTCTCCAGCCGGGCCTCGTCGCGGGCGTTGAGGACGATGCGCGCTCCGGCCGAGGCGAGCGCCTCGGCGACGGCGAAGCCGATGCCCTTGCTGGCGCCGGTGACGAGGGCCAGTCGCCCGCTGAGATCGAACAGGTTCACGCGATCACTCCCGATTGGTTATGTTCTTGGCTGACGTCGCGGCGAATTTGGTATCGATAACAAAGTGGTGTCAAGCGGGCGCCGGGCTGGCGTCGGGGCCGGACGCCGGTACAACGGGATCGTCCGAAGCGGGCGCGACGGCGGATCCTCACCGGCTCGCGAGCGAGGATGGCGCAAGGAAGCTGGAAACAAGCGTGACAGAAACGATTTATGGCGGCGGATGCCTTTGCGGCTGGATTCGCTACGAGGTGATTGGCCCGGCCAACAATCCCCACACCTGCTCCTGCCGGCAGTGCCAGCAGCACACCGGCGCGCTGACGGCGGCCTGGGTCGAGTTCCCGCGCGACAAGGTGCGCTGGACCGGGCCGGGCGGCGCGCCCTCGACCTTCCGCTCGTCGCAGCTGACCAGCCGGGCATTCTGCTCCCAATGCGGCAGCTCGGTCGGCGCCATCGACGACGCGCCGACGGTCGAGCTGCTGATCGGCGGTTTTGACGAGCCGGACCAGGCGGCGCTGCGGCCGCGGGGGCATTCCTTTGCGGACAGCCAGCCGGGCTGGTGGCATGTTGATACCGGGGTTGTTGACGCCGGGGTTGCCGATATCGGGACTGCCGAACCGTCGTGATTGCGGCGCAGGCGAGGGGGCTGGGCTTGCCTTGCGCCGTCGTCAAATCGTGATATCGATAACAAAAAGCCGATAGGAGAGGAAGCCGATGCGCGCCGTCGTCATTCATGCCGAGAAGGACCTGCGGGTCGAGCCGGCGAACGGCGGCAGCTTGGGCCGCGCGACGTCCGCGTGCGCATCGAGGCCGGCGGCATCTGCGGCTCCGACCTGCACTACTACCTGCATGGCGGCTTCGGCACGGTGCGCGTGCGCGAGCCGATGATCCTCGGCCATGAGATCGCCGGCACGGTCGAGGCGTCGGCAGCCGAGGTCTCGCGCGTCAAGCCGGGCGACCGTGTCGCCGTCAACCCGAGCCGCGGCCTGCGGCCGCTGCCGCTATTGCCAGATGGGGCTGCAGCAGCATTGCACGGACATGCTGTTCTACGGCAGCGGCGATGCGCTTCCCGCATGTGCAGGGCGGGTTTCGCGACGTTCTCGTCGTCGAGGAGCGGCAGGCGGTGAAGGTGGCGCCGCGCGTCAACGGCGGCCGATGGCCGCCTTCGCCGAGCCGCTTTCGCGTCTGCCTGCATGCGTGCCAAGCGCGCCGGGCCGCTGCTCGGCAAGCGCGTGCTGGTGACCGGCGCAGGGCCGATCGGTGCGCTGACCATCCTCGCGGCCAAGGCGGCGGGTGCTTCCGAGATCGTCGCGACCGACGTGGTCGACGGGCCGCTGCCGGTGGCGCGCAAGATGGGTGCGACCGCGACGGTCAATGTCGCGGCCGAGCCGGAGCGGCTCAAGGCCGAATACGGAGCGGAGAAGGGGGCTTTCGACGTGATGTTCGAGGCTTCCGGCAATCAGCACGCGCTAACCGGTGCCTTCGATGTCGTGCGCCCGGGCGGCGTCATCGTCCAGATCGGCGTCGGCGGTCAGTTCACCCTGCCGATGAACGTCGTCGTCGCCAAGGAATTCGACCTGCGCGGCTCTTTCCGCTTCCACGACGAGTTCGCCCTGGCGGTCAGCTGATCGACGCGCGCAAAGTCGATCTGCGGCCGCTCCTGACCGGCAGTTTCGGCATCGAGGATGCGCGGGAGGCTTTCGAGACCGCCGGCGACCGGCGCCGCGCGATGAAGGTCCAGCTGGCCTTCTAGCTCGGAGTGCCATAGAGGAGCATGCCTGATTCTTGATTGCGCTGAAGTCCGGCGGTTCGCGGCCCCGGACTTTTGACATCAAGAGATGAACTGGAATTGAGTTGCTGCCATGAGCCCGCCGATCAAGCACTGGTCGATTGTCGAATATCTGCATGAGACCGTCAAAAACCCGAACATACATGTTCGGGGGCGGAACAGTTATTATAGCAATGCGTGGACCGGCTCCTTCGAGGAAAGCGTTGTTCGCTACCAGTACGGCGACGCTTACAGCCTTGCGGCGTGGGAGCCGCAATGGCCGATCGACCAGCTCCATATCGGCGACTATGTCTGCATCGGCGCAGAAGCCGTCATCCTGATGGGCGGCAACCACACGCATCGGACGGACTGGTTCAGCCTCTACCCGTTCCCGGAGGCTATTCTCGATGCCTATGCCGGCAAGGGTGATACGGTAATCGGTGACGGAGCCTGGATCGGCATGCGGGCGATGATCATGCCGGGCATCACTGTTGGCGAGGGCGCCGTGATCGCGTCCGGCGCGATCATCACCAAGGATGTCCCGCCCTATACCATCGTCGCCGGCAGTCCTGCGGTTGCTGTTCGCCAGCGCTTTTCGTCGGCCACCGTCGAAGCGCTTCTCGCCCTGGGGATTTATCGGTGGGAGAAGGCGAAATTCGACACGCTGCGGCCCTTGCTGAGCGCGGACGATCTCGGGGGGCTCGTGGCTGCTTCGGAGGAATACGATAGGGGCGTCGCCTAGAGCCATTCATCGTTTCATGGAAACGCTAAATGGCTCTAGGTCTTTGTTTGGTCGCGTTTTCTTCACGCGAACCGGCATCCACTTCACTCGAAAACGCTCCTAGCACTGACGCACGCTTGCCCGGTGCTCCCGCGCTCGCCGCTACCGGCGCCGGCGGCCGGGGTCTTCCGGCTCGTGCCAGTCCTCTTCCCAGTCGTCATCCTCGTCCAACTCGTGCTCGGGGTCCCAGTCGGGATCCTCGGAATCGTCTTCCTCCGCCTCGTCATCCTCTTCCGGCTCGGGCTTTGGCCGGGGGCGACGCGACAGATAGCGCAGGATGCAGCCATTGATCGCCAACGCCAGGCCGAGAAGCAGGAAATTCAGGATCGCGCTGGAGCTGTCGATCCACCAGGTCAGGAGAACGCTCCACGGCAGGCCGAGCACCAGGCCGAGAACCGCGGCCAGCGGGTTTTCGGCGACGATGCCGAATGCGCTCAGCGGCACGAGCAGCAAGGCGAAGATGGCCCACGCCACATAGATCAGAAAGAGAATGCGGAGTAGGCGCCAGCGCATGGTCGTTTCGGTGAATGGATCAGGATCTCGCCATCGGGCGGCAGGACGGAACGTCGCCGCCACCACAATTCTAGGCGGTTCTGCTTTCCAGAATCTTTCAGGCGCGCGGACCGGCCGGTCGCGGCGAAACGGCGCGCGGGCGGGCCGGCTGTTCGATGGCCTTCGCCGGCTACGGTGGGGGCTTTTCGCGTTTCGGCAAATTTCTAGATCGTCATTGCTCGTTTTTGCGCGACGGCTCGCGTAAAAGGTCGGGCCCCTCTCTCCGGGCTTCCGCGTTCTCCTGTTCCGGCCGTGCCATGCCCCGTCGTCTGCATCATTTCGTCCACCGCCATGAAGTGCGCGCCGGCAATACGCTGACGCACCTGAAATCCGGCCTGGCGGCGCCATCGGCATCGGCGCGGTCGGGGCGGCGGCGACGCTGACGCATGAGCCTTTCCTGATCGCGCCGTTCGGTGCGTCGGCTGTGCTCCTGTTCGGCCATCCGCACAGCCCGCTGGCCCAGCCGGCGAACGTGATCGGCGGCTATCTCGTCGCCACGCTGGTGACGCTGCTGGCGCTCACGGTCTTCCCCGGTGCTTGGGTCGCGGCGGCGGCCGGCGTCGGCGTCGCCATCGCGCTGATGTCGATGCTGCGCATCACCCATCCGCCAGCCGGCGCCATTCCGATCCTCGCCGCCACCTCGACCATATCGGGCGGCACGCTACTCGGCGTGGTGCTGGGCGGCAGCATCGGCCTCGTCGGCGTCGCGTCACTGCATCACTGGCTGCCGCCGCGGCACGAATATCCGAAGCGCCGCCCGGCCAAGGATGTCGCCGCGCCCTGAGATTTGGGGCCGCTGTTGCATAATTCCCGCCGAAACGCCGTCTGCCTCGGCTATCATCGGCATTATGCAGAACATTATTTCCGTCGCGAATCTCTCGAAGGTCTATGCGTCAGGCTTCGAAGCGCTGAAAGACGTGACGCTCGAAATCCGTCGCGGCGAGATCTTCGCGCTGCTCGGCCCCAACGGCGCCGGCAAGACGACGCTGATCAGCATCATCTGCGGGCTCGTCAAGCCGAGCACCGGCAGGTCACTCGCCGATGGCCACGACATCCTCAGCGACTACCGCGCCGCGCGCTCGCGATCGGCCTCGTGCCGCAGGAACTGACGACCGACGCCTTCGAGACGGTGTGGGCGACCGTGAATTTCAGCCGCGGCCTGTTCGGCAAGCCGCGCGAACCCGGCCCTGATCGAGAAGATCCTGCAAGGACCTCTCGCTCTGGGAGAAGAAGGACAGCCAGATCCGCACGCTCTCGGGCGGCATGAAGCGGCGCGTGATGATCGCCAAGGCGCTGTCGCACGAGCCGCGCATCCTGTTCCTCGACGAGCCGACCGCCGGCGTCGATGTCGAGCTCCGGCAGGACATGTGGCAGATGGTGCGGCGGCTGCGCGACGAGCGGCGTCACCATCATCCTGACCACCCACTACATCGAGGAGGCCGAGGAGATGGCCGACCGCGTCGGCGTCATCTCCAAGGGCGAGATCATCCTGGTCGAGGAGAAGGCCGAGCTGATGCGCAAGCTCGGCAAGAAGCAGCTGACGCTGCAGCTCCAGCAGCCGATCGACGGCGTCCCCGAGCCCCTGGCGGCTTCGACCTCAAGCTCTCGCGCGGCGGCGACGAGACTCGTCTACACCTACGACACGCAGGCCGAGCGCACCGGCATCACCACCTTGCTGCAGGGCCTGGCCGAAGCCGGCATCCGCTTCAGGGACCTCAGACCAGCCAGAGCTCGCTCGAGGACATCTTCGTGAGCCTGGTCAGGGAGCGCCGCTGATGACCGGTCTCAACTTCACGCCATCGCGCGATCTATCGCTTCGAGATGGCGCGCACCTGGCGCACCGCGCTGCAGAGCATCGTCTCGCCGGTGCTCTCGACCTCGCTCTATTTCATCGTCTTCGGCGGCGCGATCGGCTCGCGCATGCAGCGGTCGAGGGCGTCCGCTATGGCGCCTTCATCGTGCCGGGCCTGATCATGCTGTCGCTGCTGACGCAGAGCATCGCCAACGCCTCCTTCGGCGATCTATTTCCCGAAATTCACCGGCACGATCTACGAGCTGCTGTCCGCCCCGGTCGCCTGGTGGGAGGCGGTGATCGCCTATGTCGGCGCGGCCGCGTCGAAAGTCGATCCTGCTCGGCCTGATCATCCTGGCGACGGCCGCCTTCTTCGTGCCGCTGCGGATCGAGCATCCCGTTCATGATGCTGCTCTTCCTCGTGCTGACGGCGACGACCTTCAGCCTGTTCGGCTTCATCATCGGCATCTGGGCCGACGGCTTCGAGAAACTGCAGGTCATCCCGCTGCTGATCGTGACGCCGCTCGCCTTCCTCGGCGGCTCCTTCTACTCGATCTCGATGCTGCCGCCCTTCTGGCAGACGGTGACGCTGTTCAATCCGGTCGTCTACCTGATCAGCGGCTTCCGCTGGAGCTTCTACGGGCTCGCCGATGTCAGCCTGGGCGTCAGCCTCGGCATGACCTGTCGTCTTCCTCGTCGCCTGCATCGCGACCGTCGGCTGGATCTTCAAGACGGGCTACCGGCTGAAGAACTGAGCGCGATCACGCCGTCTCGGCCGGTTCCGGCAGCGTGCCCGGCAGGAACAGCGAGATCGGGCGGAGTTCATAGGCGCCGCCGGGATTGGCGCGGGTCAGGGTCGCGCGCCACCTCGAGCGCGGCCTCGCGGTCGGCGACGTCGATGACGTAGAAGCCGAGCAACTGCTCCTTGGTCTCGGCATAGGGGCCGTCGATCACCCGGCCCTGGTTCTTCAGCAGAGTCGTCGCGGCCTGGGTGGGATGCAGTCGCGCCGTCGGGCCGAGCTGGCCGTTGCGGGCCAGCTTTTCATGCACGACGTGCAGCTTTGCCATGACCGCATCATCCTCTTCCCGGGTCCAGCCGGTGACGACCGCTTCGGAATGGTAGCAAAGGATGGCGTAGAGCATCGGATGGTTCCTTCTCCTCCGGAAGCTCAATATGCCCGAAGCGAACGGCGGGATCGCCGAAAAAGCACGCGGCGGCCGTTCGACTTTTCCCTGGCGGATCGACGAATGGGCCGCGTCGGCCGCGAAAAAGTCGAACTGCCGTCGTCCTTTGGCACCCGCCGCGCATCGCGCGCCAACGCTCCCGAAGCCAGGATCCGCGGGCCAGTGGAAACCATCACGATCGCTCTCGTGCTTTTGCTCGCTGTTGTGGTGAGCGAGTTCCTGACGCGCATGCTGCGACTGCAGGTCCCGCGCCCGCTGGTGCAGATCGCGCTGGGCGGCGTGATCGGGCTGTCCCGACTTCCACGGTCACGCTCGATCCCGAGCTGTTCCTTCCTGCTGTTCCTGCCGCCGCTGCTGTTTCTCGATGGCTGGCGCATTCCCAAGGAGGAACTGTTCCGTGACGCGGCGATCCGTGGCGACTGGCGCTGGGGCTCGTCGTGACGACGGTGCTCGGCATGGGCCTGCTGTCATCACTGGTGATCCCGGCCATGCCGCTCGCGGTCGCCTTCGCGCTGGCCGCCGTGGTCTCGCCTACCGATCCGATCGCGGTTTCGGCCATTGCCGCGCGCGTGCCGATCCCCAAGCGGCATGATGCACATCCTTGAAGGGGAATCGCTGCTCAACGATGCGTCGGGCCTGGTCTGCCTGCGCTTTGCCGTGGCCGCCGCGCTGACCGGCACCTTCTCGCTGGACGATGCAGCGCTGAACTTCGTCTGGGTGGCGGATGGCGGCCTCGGCGATCGGCGTTCGCGTGACCTGGCGCATCACGCGCGAAGGCTGGGTCGACGCGCCGCTGGGGCGAGGATACCGGCTCGCAGATCCTGATCAGCCTGCTGATCCCGTTCGGCGCCTACCTGCTGGCGGAGCATCCACTGCTCGGGCATCCTCGCGGCGGTGGCCGCGGGCGTGACCATGAGCCTTCGCGGAGACTTCGCGGCCAGGCGATGGCGTCACCCGGATGCGCCGCAACTCGGTGTGGGACACGATCCAGTTGCCGCTCAACGGCATCATCTTCGTGCTGCTGGGCGAACAGCTTGCCGGCGATCCTGCCAGCGCCGCCGAGCACTGTCGCGGTGACCGGCCATCACGAGCCGGGCTGGCTGGCGCTCTATGTCGTGGCCATCAACGCTGGGCTGGCGGTGCTGCGCTTCGCCTGGGTCTGGGTGTCGCTCAGCTTCAGCCTGCGCGAGCGCAAGCGCGGGGACAGATCTGGCGCGCCGAGCTGGCGGCTGGTCGCGGCGATGTCCTGGCCGGGCGTGCGCGGCGCCATCACGCTCGCCGGCGTGCTGACCCTGCCGCTGGTGCTGAACGACGGCTCGCCGTTCCCGGCGCGCGATCTCGCGATCTTCCTGGCGATGGGTGTTATCGTCATGTCGCTGCTCGCGGCCAGCATCGGCCTGCCGCTGCTGCTGCACGGGCTGCAGCGGGAAACGAACACCGCCCAGCGGGCCGAGGAAGAGCAAGCGCGCGCCACCGCGGCGGAAGCGGCCATCGCCGAGGTCGAGCGTGTCCAGCACGAGCTTTCTGAAGGCAAGCCGGACGCCGACATCTATGTCGCCGCGGCTGCGCGGATCATGGATCGCTACCGCGCCCGCATCGAGGCGCAATCGCGCGCCGGCGAGGATGCGGCGCTGGCGCGCCAGGTCGAGGCGATCGAGGCGCGCCTGCGCGTCGCCGGCCTGAAGGCGGAGCGCATGACGATCTACCGGCTGCTGCGCACCCGCAAGATCGGCAGCGAGACGGCGCGCAAGCTGGTCCGCGAACTGGACCTGATGGAAGCGCGCTACGAGGGGTGAGGGGGGCGGCCATTTGAACGCCACGCCCGCCACTCCCTCCGGCGTCATCCCGGACTTGATCCGGGATCTATCCAGCCGCGCCATCGGGACTCTGGCCGCCCAAAAGCCTCGGCTGCATGGATCCTCGCCTTCGCGAAGATGACGGCGAGCGTGGGGCCTCGCGCCGGTCCCTCCTGTCCGCGCCTACACGACCGCCGTCACGCCGCCGTCGACATAGAGAATGTGGCCGTTGACGTAGCTCGATGCGTCGGAGGCGAGGAAGATCGCGGCGCCGGCCAGTTCTGGAGTGTCGCCCCAGCGGCCCATCGGCGCGCGCTGCGCCAACCAGGCGTGGAAGCTCTCGCTCTCGACCAGCGCCTTGTTCAGCTCGGTCTTGAACCAGCCCGGCCCGATGCCATTGACGTTGATGCCGTGCTTCGCCCATTCCGCGCACATGCTCTTGGTCATCATCTTGATCGCGCCCTTCGAGGTCGAGTAGGGCGTGATTGTCGCGCGGCCCAGTTCGCTCGTCACCGAGCAGATGTTGATGATCTTGCCGCGCTTGCGCGGGATCATCTTGCGCGCCACCGCCTGGCCGACGACGAAGGCGGCGTCGACATTGGTCGCCAGCACTTCGCGCCATTGCTCCAGCGTAAAATCCTCCAGCGGCAGGCGCTTCTGGGTGCCAGCGTTGTTGACGACGATGTCGATCGGACCGATGTCGCGCTCGATGGCGTCCACCGCCTTGGCCACGGCGTCGGCATCGCAGACGTCGAACACCGAGGCGCTGGCATTGAGGCCGGCGTCGCGCAGCTCGGCCGCGGCCGGCTCCAGCGTCTTCGCATCGCGGCCGTTGAGCACGACCGTGGCGCCGGCCTCTGCCAGACCGCGAGCAATGGCGAAGCCGATGCCGCGGCTGGAACCCGTGACGAGCGCGACGCGGCCGGTCAGGTCAAAGAGTTTCGTCGTCATGCAGTCCTCCTGAACGGCGGTTTGACCCGCTCGAATTATCCCGTCTCGTTGATCGCTCCGCCCACCCGGTCACGCAACGCGATGCGGAATCAAGGAGGCTGGCTCGCGCCGCGCGCCGAAATGCCGGTCGGGGATCCGCGCCTGACGGGCGCGCGCAAGCTTGACGAGGATGCAGCAAGCGACCAGAATTGTCACTTCGCTTGACGATTTTTCGGTGCATGGCTCGTTCGTTTCCCGGCCACGATCGGGCCCGCACCACTTCGCATCCTTGAGGGTTCCACCATGGTCTATGAAGCTGCCGCCAATCGCTACGGCGCGATGAAATACAATCGCGTCGGCCGGACGGGGTTGAAACTGCCGGCGATCTCGCTCGGCCTCTGGCACAATTTCGGCTATGACGGAAAGGTCGAGACGATGCGCGCCATGTGCCATCGCGCCTTCGACCTCGGCATCACCCATTTCGATCTCGCCAACAATTACGGCCCGCCGCCCGGCGCGGCGGAAGAATTTTTCGGCACCATGGTGACGGGCGACTTCAAGCCCTATCGCGACGAGATGATCATCTCGTCCAAGGCTGGCTATCTGATGTGGCCCGGCCCCTATGGCGAATGGGGCAGCCGCAAATATCTCATCGCCAGCCTGGAACAGAGCCTGAAGCGGATGAAGCTCGACTATGTCGATATCTTCTATTCGCACCGCTTCGATCCGGAGACGCCGCTGGAGGAGACGATCGGCGCGCTCGATTCGATCGTCCGCCAGGGCAAGGCGCTCTATGTCGGCATTTCCAGCTACAATTCGGCCCAGACGGCCGAGGCCGCTGCGATCGCCCGCCGCCTCGGCACGCCACTCGTCATCCATCAGCCGCGCTATTCCATGCTCGACCGCTGGACCGAGAAGGACCGGCTGCTCGACACGTTGGAGACCGAGGGCATGGGCTGCATCATGTTCTCGCCGCTCGAGCAGGGCGTGCTGTCGGACCGCTATCTGAACGGCATCCCGGCCGACAGCCGCGTCACCCATTCGCAGGCGCTGCGCGAGAGCGCGCTCTCGGCGCAGAATCTGGATCGTGTGAGGGGGCTGAACGAGATCGCGAAGAAGCGTGGCCAGACGCTGGCGCAGATGGCGCTTTCCTGGGTGATGCGCGACGGCCGCATGACCTCGGCATTGATCGGCGCCAGCAAGGTCAAGCAGATCGAGGATGCGGTGGCGAGCCTCGCCAAGCCGACCTTCACCGCCGAGGAACTGGCGGCGATCGACGCGCTTGCCATCGACGGCATGCTGAAGGGCTGAACGCCTGGTGCTCTCGCCATCCTGCCCGCTGCGCCGGCAGGATGGCGAGGGGCGCGCGCTGGCGCCCGCCGGGCTTGTCTTGTATGGCTAGTTTACAAGTCGGATCATCGATCCCGACGAGCATCGGTCAACCTGCGGCGAGCCTCGACCAGATGGAACTTCGTATAGAGCGCGGCCCGGTCGGTCTGCTGGCGGGCGATCGCATCGAAGATGTTGCGGTGTTCCTCGACGATGGTGCGCCGCCGCTCCTCGGAGCCGAGACGGGTCATGTTGAGGGCGCTGCGCATCCAGTCCTCGATCCGGCTCTTCAGGCTTTCGAGCACGGCGGGGAAAACCTCGTTGCCGGTGGCGTTGGCAATGGCGAGGTGGAAGGCGAAATCCTCCTCGAGCCCGGCCTCGCCGGAGATCAGCGCCTGTTCGAAGGCTATCAGCCGCGCCTCGATCTCGGCCAGTTCGCTGCTCGAGCGGCGTTCGGCGGCGAGGCGGGCGCATTCGGTCTCGATGGCGATGCGGACCTCGGTGACGCGCAGCACGCTCGCGACCTGTTCCGGCGGCGTCGACGCCAGCAGGCCGCCCGGCGGCTTGTGCGAGACGAAGGTGCCGGCGCCCTGACGGGCGATGACCAGCCCGTCCGCCTGCAGCCGCTGCAGCGCCTCGCGCACGACCGGCCTCGACACCTCGAAGGCCTTGCAGATATCATTTTCCGACGGCAGCCGGTCGCCGGCCGCGAAGGTGCCGGAGACGATCTGTTCCAGGATCTGGCCATAAAGGATATCGGCGAGCTTTTCGCGCCGCGCCGGCTTCAGTTGCAGATCGACCATCCGCCTCTCGCTTTCCTGTCGCTCCGACTCATGCCGCGAAGGGTAACCCCGGCGCGACATTTTTCCGAATAGCCGCCACCGCCCGCCAAGGATTGCCCGCATGACCTCGCAGAAACCGGAACAAAAAGCCAAGCGCCCGATCGAAACCCTGCGCAGCCAGCGCTGGTTCGGCGCGGCCGATCTTCGCTCGTTCGGCCATCGCTCGCGAACCTTGCAGATGGGCTATGCCTATGAAGAATTCATGGGCAAGCCGGTGGTCGGCATCATCAACACCTGGTCCGACATCAACCCCTGCCACAGCCATTTCCGCCATCGGGTGGAAGAGGTGAAGCGTGGCGTCTGGCAGGCTGGCGGCTTTCCGATCGAGCTGCCGGCGATGTCGCTGGCGGAGAATTTCGTCAAGCCGACCACCATGCTCTATCGCAACTTCCTCGCCATGGAAGTGGAGGAGCTGCTGCGCTCGCATCCGGTTGATGGCGCGGTGCTGCTCGGCGGCTGCGACAAGACCACGCCGGCGACGATCATGGGCGCGATCTCGATGGATCTGCCGACCGTCTTCCTGCCGGCCGGACCGATGCTGCGCGGCAACTATGCCGGCAAGGCTCTCGGCTCCGGTTCCGACGTCTGGAAATACTGGGCCGAGAAGGAAGCCGGCAATATCGGCGAGCGCGAATGGCGCGACATGGAGTCGGGCATCGCCCGCTCGTTCGGCACCTGCATGACCATGGGCACCGCCTCGACCATGACGTCGCTGGCCGAAACGCTCGGCCTGTCGTTGCCCGGCTCGTCGTCGATCCCGGCGCCGGATTCCGCCCATTCGCGGATGGCGGCGGAATGCGGCCGTCACATTGTCTCGATGATCTTTGATGATCTGAAGCCGAGCGACATCCTGAGCGCCGCCTCGTTCGAGAACGCGCTGGTCGTCCACATGGCGCTGGCCGGCTCGACCAACGCCATGGTCCATTTGATCGCGATGGCGGGGCGGGCCGGCATCCCGCTGACGCTGGAAGACTTTGATCGCGTGGCGCGCGACATCCCCGTACTCGCCAATCTGCGGCCCTCCGGCGAATGGCTGATGGAGGACTTCTACTATGCCGGCGGCCTGCCGGCGCTCTGGGCTGAATTGCGCGAGCATCTGGATCTCACGGCGAAGACCGTCACCGGTACGCTGGCCGACGCGGTCGAGGCGGCGCGCAACTACAATCACGATGTCATCCGTCCCTTCGCCAATCCGATCTCCGCCGAAGTCGGTACGGCGATCCTTTCCGGCAATCTGGCGCCGGATGGCTGCGTGATGAAGCCTTCGGCGGCCGAGCCGCGCCTGCTGAAGCACACTGGCCCGGCGCTGGTGTTCCGCGACTACAACGACATGGCCGCGCAGATCGAGCGCGACGATCTCGACGTCACCGCCGACACGGTCCTCGTGCTGCAGAATGCCGGCCCGGTCGGCGGACCCGGCATGCCGGAATGGGGCATGCTGCCGATCCCGAAGAAGCTGTTGAAGGAAGGCGTGCGCGACATGCTGCGCATATCCGACGCGCGGATGAGCGGCACCAGCTACGGCGCCTGTATCCTGCATGTCTCGCCGGAATCGCATATCGGTGGCCCGCTCGCCGCGGTCCGGACCGGCGATCTCATCTCGGTCGATGTCGAGGCGCGCTCGATCCACCTGCATGTCGACGATCTCGAAATCGCCCGCCGCCTCGCGACCTTTACCCCGCCCTCGCGCGATTATCCGCGCGGCTACAACAAGCTGTTCGCCGCCCATATCCAGCAGGCGCATCTCGGTTGCGATTTCGACTTTTTGGAAGGTACGGAAAAGCTGCCGGAGCCGGAGATCCACTGAGACCAGGCGCTTGCTACGCCTGGCTCGGACGAAATTGCTCGCCTTTCCATGCCGTTGGCGATTGGACGGCGGCGGTCGTCGATCGTGTTGAGGTTGGTGTGCGCGTCTGGATTCGGATTGCCGATGCAGGAGATCTGGTCGAAGGCGCCGACCAAGATCCGAAGCTAGACGCCTAGGCCGCCTAGCTGAACCAGCGCCACCAGAATTCGCCGTAGAACAGCAGCCAGAACGTCGCCATCAGCATCAGGCGGCGGCGCAGGTCGAGGCGTCGGCCGAGCAGGGCGCTGATCGCGGCGACGAGACTGGTGGCGACGGCGAAGCGGACGAGGCGCACCGGAATGGTGACGCTGAAGAAGAGGAGGGCGGTGAGCCCTTCCTTGCCGGCGGCGACCGCATAGACCTTGTAGGGAATGCCGGTCACCGAACCCTGCAGCATGGCGAGCGGCCAGTTCGCCTCGGCCATGCCGGCCATTCCCTTGCCGATCATGTCCGCGGAGACGAGCGGCACGGTGGCGAGAAGGGCGGTCGCGGCGGTGGGGTCCGAGAGGCCGTAGCGCCACATGACGATACCGCCGCAAGCGGCCCCGATCGCCGCCGCCAGCGAGGCGAGCAGGGCGACGCGCAGGCCGAGCGCGACGGCGATGAAGGTTAAAAGCACATCGACGACGATGAAGAAGATTGTCGCCTCGGCGAAGCTCCAGGCAAAGGCGGCGAGGATGGCTGCCAGCGGCAGCGCGGAGAGGAGGGCTTGCGGCGCCGCGCTCAAAACACCCCGACGACGTCGGCGAAGTGGAACACTTCCAGCCCGCCATCGAAGATCATCTTGAAGGCGACCCAGACGATGACGGCGAGGCCGACATAGGCGATCCACGGCATCCGCTTCAGCAGCTTGGCGACGAAATTGGCGGCGACGCCCATCAGCGCGACCGACAGCACGAGGCCGATGACGAGCACCCAGGTGTGCTCGCGGGCGGTGCCGGCAACCGCCAGCACATTGTCGAGCGACATCGAGACGTCGGCGATGATGATCTGGGTGATGGCCTGCTTGAACGTCTTGCCGCCGGAAGCACTCTCGGCATTGGCGATCTCGGCGGCCTGCGCTGCCGCTTCGGCTTCATGGTCGGTGCGGATTTCGCGCCAGAGCTTCCAGCATACCCAGAGCAGCAGGATGCCGCCCGCCAGCGTCAGGCCGATGATGGCAAGCAGCTTGGTGGCGAAGAGCGCGAAGATGATGCGCAGGACGGCGGCCGCCGCGATGCCGACGATGATGGCCTTGCCGCGGACCGCCTTGGGCAGGCCGGCGGCGGCCATGCCGACGACGATCGCGTTGTCGCCGGCCAGGACCAAATCGATGAGCACGACGGTCGCGAGCGCAACAAGCTCGGCAGCAACGAAATCCATCAGGAATGAAGCCTCGGGAGGAGCAACAGGAGATGAGGCACATTTGGGGTCGGGCAACCGGAATGTCCAGTAAAAGCATGGAATCTGGCTCATATGGCTGCCTTTCCATGCGCGTCCCGCGTCAGTCGGGCGTAGCGGGAGACAAGCCTCGCGTCGGCAAGCGGCGAAGGCGATTGCCGACGGCTGCGGTTTCAGGCGGCACGGGAAAAATGCCGCGCGCGGCGGAAAAATCCCTGGAGGCCCATTGACGGCATGGGCGATCCAACCTAGCGTTTTGTTAAACGTTTAATACGTTAGCTTGGAGAGACTCATTGTCCGCTACGCAGTTTGATTTGGAAGCCCTGAAGGACGTCCTGTATTCGGCCGTCCTCTCCGACGTCCTTGATGATTTCGGCCTGACGCGGCAGGCGCTGCGGCCGTTCGTGCGGCCGCTCGACGACAGCCTGAAGATGATCGGCTTTGCCCGTACCGGGTTGTTCGCCAACACCTATGAAGTGCGCGACGGCGAGAACCCGTATGAGATCGAGATCGCGCTGATCGACGATCTGAAGCCGAACGACGTCGCGGTGCTCGGCTGCGACGGACCGACGATGCGGATTGCGCCCTGGGGCGAATTGCTGACCACCGCCTCGCGCAAGCGCGGCGCGGTCGGCTGCGTCACCGACGGCCTCGTGCGTGACGTTCGCCACATCCGCGACCTCGGCTTCCCGGTTTTCCATGGCGGTATCGGCCCGCTCGATACGCGCGGGCGCGGCCGGATGATCGCCCGCGACGTGACGATCGAGTGCGGCGGCGTGACGGTCCGCTCGGGCGACATCGTTTTTGGCGATGTCGACGGCGTCGTGGTCATCCCGCAGGACATCGCAGGCAAGGTGATCGATGCGGCGCTGAAGAAGGTCACCAGCGAGAACAAGACGCGCGAAGAACTCGAGAACGGTCTGCTGCTCGGCGAAGTCTACGCCAAGTACGGCGTTCTCTGAGGCGAGGCCAGGCGCCACGCCCGTGAATTTCGCCACGCCCATGAATTTCTTGCCGGATCGACAAAGAGAAGCGCCCGAAAGCCCGGATCGATTGCCGGATGGGCACCGGAAGGGATCCGGCAGGGATCCAGCCCTTCGCAAGTTGGGCAAGCTGCCAAACGCATAGATCGACAATCCAGACGCATGGGGAACATGATGCTGAACAAGTTCACACGACGCGCCTTCCTGACTACGGCGGGCGCCATGGCGGTCGGCGCGCCGCTGATCACGCGACCGGCCTTCGCGCAGGATGCCGGGACCGATCTCCTGGCCGACATCAAGAAGCGCGGTTTTATCCGGGTCGGCACGTTCAGCATTCCGCCGGAAACCTGGATCGATATCGGCACGGGCGAGTGGAAGGGCATCGCGGCGGACTTCACCAAGTCCGTTGCCAAGGAGATCGGTGTCGAGGTCGATCCGGTGGTCCTGGTTCATTCGGCGCTGGCGCCGGCCCTCGATTCCGGCCGTATCGACGTGATCTCGGGCCTCTATAGGACGCCGGAACGCCAGAAGGTCATGGCCTATGGCACCAAGCCGTTCTGGTACGGCATCGACGTGCTCCTGACCCGCTCGGAAGGCGGTATCGAGAATGTCGCCGGCCTCAAGGACAAGGTCATCGGTACCGTGCGCGGTTCGGCGCAGGAGCTCGAAGCGACCGAGCTGCAGAAGCGCTACGGCGTTTCGGATATCCGCAAGTATGATTCCGCCGATCCGATGCTGATGGACCTGAAGGCCGGCCGCCTCGATGCCGCCGTGTGGTGGGGCTATACCTTCGACTATGCGGCGAAGCAGAATCCGAACTACGACTTCAAAGTCGTCGAGTATCTGGCCCCGGAATATCTCGGCAGCGAGACGCTTCCCGCCAACTACTATGTCTATTCGAAGAACGGCACCGAAAACCTGATCAAGGCCTTCGACGACGCGATCGACAAGATCAAGGCGCGCGGCGAGGACAAGGAGATCATGGCGCGCTACGGGCTCACCAACCCGTCCTATCTGACCGGCCAATTCTAGGATCAATCCATCCGCCGGCAGGCAAGCGATTGCCTGCTGGCGGTGTCTGACGCGCTGGGTCCGATCTTCATGAATGACTATTTACAACTGCTGCAGTCCTACTTTCCCTATATTGCCAAAGGGGCCGTCGTTACCCTGGAGCTGACCGTCTTGGCGCTGCTGGGGAGCGTGGTCATCGGCCTCTCTGCCACGTTCGCCAAGATGTCAGGCCTTCGGATCGTCGGCTATATTGCCGGGATCTATATCGAGCTGACCCGGGCGACCCCGGCGTTGCTCCAATTGTTCATCATCTATTTCGGCCTGACGTCGTTCGGCATCCGGCTCGATCCCTTCACGGCGGCGGTTATCACGCTGTCGCTGGTGGGCGGTGCCTATGCGGCCGAGATTTTTCGCGCCGGCATCGAGGCCGTCGATCGCGGTCAGTTCGAGGCGGCGCGCAGCCTCGGCATGTCGACGCCGCTCGCCATGCGGCGCATCATCCTGCCGCAGGCCGGCGTGATCATCCTGCCGCCGTTCACGAACTTCATCATCTCGATGATCAAGGACACGTCGCTGGCCCTGACCATCTCCGTGCCGGAAATCATGTACCGATCGTACGACGCGTCGAGCCAGTCCTATCGCAGCATGGCGGTCTATTCGATGGCGGCGATCCTCTATCTGGCGATCTGCCTGCCCTTGTCCCGCTTCGCCAAGAGCCTCGAACGCAGGAGGGCGGCCCAGTGAGCGCCCCGATTCTTCATCTCGATGGTCTCCAGATGGCGTTTGGCGCGGTCCAGGTGCTGCGCGGCGTCGACTTGACCGTGCGCGAGGGCGAGAGCGTCGCCATCATCGGGCCGAGCGGTTCCGGCAAGAGCACGCTGCTGCGTTGTCTGAACCGGCTGGAGACGCCGACCGGCGGAACGGTCACCTTCGAAGGCAAGGCGATCACCGAGACGTCGGACTTCAACCGGCTGCGGATGCGAATGGGCATGGTGTTCCAGCACTTCAACCTGTTCCCGCACATGACGGCGCTCGGCAATGTGATCGAGGCGCCGATCCATGTCCTCAAGCAGCGGCGGGACGAGGCGGAAGCGCGTGGACGCGACCTGCTCGGCAAGGTCGGCCTGCTGGAAAAGGCCGATGCCTATCCGCGGCAATTGTCGGGCGGCCAGAAGCAGCGGGTCGCCATCGCCCGCTGCATGGCGATGAACCCGCGACTGCTGTTGCTCGACGAGATCACCTCGGCGCTGGATCCCGAACTGGTCGGCGAAGTGCTCGACGTGGTGCGTGATCTCGCCCGCCAGGGAATGACGATGATGCTGGTGACGCATGAGATGCGGTTCGCCAGAGAAGTCGCCGATCGCGTCGTCTTCATGGATGGCGGCGTGGTCGTCGAGGCGGGACCTCCGGAAGAGATCTTCACCCAACCGAAGAGCCCGCGTCTGCGTAAGTTCCTGACGGCGGTGCTGGAGCAGGTCGGCTGACGCGCCGGTCGGCCCTGTTCGATACCCCGCCGGGCCGGTCGGTGCGGCGGGAACCCGACACTAGCCGCCGCGCCGGATCCCGCTCGCCCCTCAACGGCATTTCCCGTTCCGGACTAGACGGTGGCTCCCGGGACGATCCGAACGGGAAGGGTATATTCCTGCTTCTCGAAGCGTCCGGCCTCAAGGCGCTCGAGAAGCAACTTGCCGCCAAGTTCGCCCATTTCATACGCCGGCGAGCGTGCCGTGGTGAGATCCAGGCCGGCATAGTCATTCGAGGCGAAGGCGTTGAAGCCGGTCACGGCGACATCCTCGGGAACCCGTGCTCCGCGCTCCTCCAGAAGATGCAGGGCGACGATCGCGATCTTGTCGTTGGCGCCGATGATGACGTCCGGCAGGCCGGTCCGCTCGATCGCATCCTCGATCGCCCGGGCGATGGCCATCGGGTTGCTCTCGTCGCATCGAATGATCTTGGTCGCCACGCCCGCGGGCTTCAGCGTCTGCCAGAATGCCTCGAGCCGAAGCTCGATGGCTGGCCAGAAGATGTCCGGAATGACGATCAGCGCCGTTCTGGGCTTGCGGGCCAGGACCTGCCTGGCTAGCTCCCTCGCGGCGCCGGCATCGTCCTGATTGACGAAGCAGGCATCGGGAATGCCCTCGGCCGCGTGATCCTGAAACACGACCATCGGGTGGCTCAATGTGCTGAACAGTCTGGTATTCTGCAGCCGGAGCTGCGCCGAGCCGGACAGCATCAGGCACAGGCCGTCGACGACGTTCTCCTTGACCAGGAAGGAGGCGTCGACGTGCTTCGGCTTGATGCCATGCAACAGCAGGCCGAAACCTTGTTCACTCAGATAGTTGGAAAGCCCCGCCACCAGATTGGTGGTAAAGGGATCGGCGAGGAAGGTCGGCGAGGGGTCGACGATCGCCATTCCGATGATCGAGCGGCGCAATGTTCGGAGGCCGCGACCAGCGCGGTTCGGGCGGTAGCCGAGCTCCTGAACGGAAGCCAGCACCTTTTCCAGCGTCGCCTCCGAAATGCCGTAGCGGACGCCATTCACGATCTTTGAGACGGTCGCGATCGATACGCCGGCATGGGCCGCAACGGTATGCAGGTTGGGCTTGGCCATCGTGTCACTCTCAGGCGGGATCATGGGGCGAGATCTTGGGCCGCCACAAATGGCGGAGGCTGCCTTCTTCTAGAACGTGGCCGCCGTTTCGTTAAACGTTTCATCCGTCCTGTGGAAATCCGGCGGCGGCGAGGCGGGTCACCGCCTCGCCGCATCCCTGAAGCGTGTGCCTTAGGCCGGAACGGGCGAGGCGGCGTCGATCAGGCCTTCGGACTTCAGATCGCTCCAGAGCGAGGCCGGAATCTCGGCCTGCCACCAGGCGAGGATCTGGGCCAACTCGGCGCGCGAGCGCGGGCCGGGAATGACGCTGGAGACGACCGGGCTGCCGAGCGGGAAGCGCAGCGCCGCCGCCGGCAGCGCGACATTGTGGGCGTCGCAGACGCGGGCGATCGCCTGCACCCGGTCGAGCACCGCCTGCGGCGCGCGTGAATAGTTCCAGGTGTCGCGGCCGACCAGGATGCCGGAATTGAACGGTCCGCCGACGACGATGGTCGTGCCAGCCTGCTCGCAGAGCGGGAACAGGGTGTGGAGCGGCTCCTGCTCCAGCAGCGTGTAGCGGCCGGCGAGCAGGACATTGTCCCACTGGCCGTGTTGCATGGCGGCGGCCACCACCTGCCATTCGTTGACGCCGAGGCCGATCGACTTCACCGCTCCCGACGAACGCAGCCGGTCGAGCGCCTTGTAGCCGCCTTCCATGGCGATCTTGAACAGCTCCGCATGGGCCGCCTCGCCATGGGTGACGGCGCCGATGTCGTGCATGTAGAGCAGGTCAATATGGTCGAGGCCGAGCCGCTGCAGGCTGTCCTCGAAGGAGCGCATCACGCCGTCATAGGAATAGTCGTACACCGGCTGGAAGGGCAGCGGCTCGTACCAGCCGTCATTCGGATCTTTCGGCGTCGTGCGCGGCTTCAGGAGCCGGCCGACCTTGGTCGAGAGCGTCCAGCCGGTGCGGGCGCGCAGCGCGTCGCCGACGGCGCGCTCCGACTTGCCGTAGCCGTAGAAGGGCGCCGTATCGACATAGGTGACGCCGGCGTCGAGCGCGTCGGCGATGATCCCCGACCCTTCCGCCGCCGTGATCGGCGGCGAGAAATTGCCGCCGAGCGTCCCCGCGCCGATGCCGAGCGTGGAAAGGCGGGCCGCGGTGCGGCCGGCGGGCCGGGTCTCGATGGACATGCTGATTCTCCTGGCAGTGGGTGTGTCGCCCTGCATCGGGTTCGGCACAGTTCGGAAGGTTGGGGTCGTGTCGCGCGTTGCCGGAAGCCGATGGGCGGGGTTCACCGGTGAACGCAGTCCTCACTTGCAAATCTAACGGTGGGCCGGCGCGCCCGCAAGCATTCTGCCGGCGTCGCCTGGTCACCGCGCGGTGCGCTTCGCCGCCGTGCCGGCGCCTTTCCGGTTGCACAAAGCCGATCCAGCGGCTTTGATCTCCTCAGTCGGACGGGGGAATGCGCATGCGCTTACTATCTCATCTGCTGAAGCGGTTCGTGCGGAATGGCCGGCTCACCGTGCTCGATCACGAGGGCACGCGACATGTGTTCGGATCCGGCGCGAACGGGCCGGAGGTCACCATCCGCTTCGCCGACAAGAAGGTCGAGCGGGAGATCTTCCTGAATCCCGAGCTGAACACCGCCGAGGCCTATATGGACGGTCGGCTGACGGTCGAGAATGGCGGCTCGATCTACGACCTGCTGTTGCTGTTCTCGGTCAACCGCACCGGGCTGGCGGCGCATCCGGTGCAGAAATCGCTGCGCAAGGCGTGGAAGATGCTGAAGCGGCGGCATCAGGCCAACGTACTCGGCGTGGCTGCCGACAATGCCCGCTCGCACTATGATCACCCGGAAGCGTTCTACCGGCTCTGGCTCGACGAGGGCATGAACTATTCCTGCGCCTATTTCAGCCACCCCGACGAGGATCTTGAAACGGCGCAGGTCAACAAGCTTCGTCACATCGCCGCCAAGCTGAAGCTGGAGCCTGGCATGACGGTGGCGGAGATCGGCTCCGGCTGGGGCTCGCTTGCCACCTATCTCGCTTCGGTCTGTGGCGCCAAGGTGACCGCGGTCAACGTCTCGCCGGAACAGATCGCGGTGGCGCGCCGGCGCGTCGCCGAGGCGGGTGTCGCCGACAAGGTCGAGTTCGTCGAAATCGACTATCGCAAGCTCGAGGGGCAGTTTGATCGCGTCGTCTCGGTCGGCATGATGGAGCATGTCGGCGTCGCGCATTTCGAGGACTATTTCCGCACCGTGCGCGGCCTGCTGAGACCGGGCGGCTTCGCCATGATCCATGCTATCGGCCGGATGTCGCCGCCCGGCTCGACCGCGCCGTTTATCCGAAAGCACATTTTTCCCGGCGGCTATGTGCCGGCGCTTTCGGAAGTCTTCGCCGCGACCGAGCAGACCGGACTCTGGGTAGACGACTGCGAGGTCTGGCGGCTGCACTATTATTGGACCATCAAGGCCTGGCGCGAGCGCTTCCTGGCGAAGCGCGAGACGGTCGTCGGCATGATGGGCGAGAAGTTCGCGCGGATGTGGGAGTTCTATCTCGTCGCCGTCGAGCTTGGCTTCCTGCACGGCTCCAACATGGTTTACCAATTGTTGCTATCGTCGAAGCGAGACGACGTGCCGGTCATCCGCGACTACATCGTCGACGTCGAGCGCGCGTTGATGACACGCGATGCGGCCAAGGAGATGGCGTAGGGCAGGGGCTCGCCTGGGCCCGCGACAGCGGTCGCGCCATCTCGACGACGATCGCCGGCCGGAGACCCTCGCCCGCTTGCGGGGGAGGGTCGGGTGCTTGGGTGCATCCAGGCCAAGTCCGGAATGGTGGCGAGAACGGAACGATTCAGTAAATATACGGGATCAGTCGGGCCGTCTTGCTGGCATAGTCGCGATAGACGCTGCCGAACGTGTCCAGCATCAGCTTCTCTTCCTTCCTCACGCGGAAGAAATACAGGATGCCGATGCCGATGAGGCCGGCGAGGCCGACGAACCAGTTCTGCAGCAGGAGCGCCTGCGCCACTGCCATCAGCCAGAACGACACATACATCGGGTGGCGGACATAGTGGTAGACGCCGGTGGTCACCAGCGTGTGCTTGGCGCGGATCTCCAGCGTCGCCGACCAATTGTGGCCGAGATCCTTGTGGCTGCGATAGAAGAACCAGAGATAGGCGGCGATCGCGACGATGCCGGCATAGGCGACAGCGGGCTGGAAGGGCAGGTTGGCGCCCTCGGGAATGCCCATGCCGGTCAGCGCCCAGACCGCCGGCACCAGCCCGACGCCGACGACCGAGATCGCCACCAGGGACTGCTGGCTGGCGCGGTCGCGGGAATCGACGATGGCGTGCTTGCGGGCCCGACGCTGGTGCGGGTAGCGGATGATGAACCAGATCACCAGTCCGAGAGCCCAGCAGATCGTGGCGGCAGATTGCGTCATGTCGTCCTCTCAGGTTCCCGGATGGTCCGAAGCCGGCGGTTGCTTCTGTAGCAAGAAGCGCTCGCGCAGGCCGATCGGTCCACAGCAAATCAGGAAGAAATCATAGAAGTAGCGGCGCGTGTTTCCCATGACGAACTGATAGTGCACACGGAAAAGGCTGTTGCGGATGCGGCTGTAGTCCGCCGGCTGCAACATCTCGCGGATGCGAACGTTGATCACATGCGGAAAGGTCCGGTCGGGCTGGGGCGCGAGCCGCATCAGCCGAGCCGGATCGGTCTTGTAGAAATTCACCACGTCGGTCAGCGTCTGGAACTCCAGCCACTCGATGCCGCGCTCTTCCTGCAGGCGCTGGGCGCGAGCGCGCAGTGTCCTGGCGGCCGGATGCAGGCCGAGCTGCAGCACGCAGGAGCCGACCGTCATCACCGAGATCGGCGAGCCGCGTCTGGCAAGATCGGGATCCAGCGCCAGCGCGCGCTCCAGCGCCTCGAGCGCGAACACGCTGCCCTGGCTGTGGCCGATGATCAGAAGTTCATCGAGTCCGGGCGTCGCCGCCACCGTGACGATCTCGCGGGCGAAGCGATCGACCCGCGCCTCCATGTCGGCCCGACCGCCGCGCATATAGTCGCCCATGAACACGCGCGCATCGAGCAAATGGCTGACGAACCAGCGGTTTCCCGGCCAGCGCATCAACCCGACATAGACGAGCAGGAAGACGACCGGCGCGATCCAGGCCGCGCTCCAATGGTCGATCCGCAGCACCAGCGCGGCGGCGATTGTGGCGGCGATGACGAACAGCAGCGAGAAGAAGAACGGCGCGACGAAATACAGGCCAAAGCGCCAGGCAGCCAGGAAATAGCGCAGGATCGTGCCGGAGACGAGGAAATCGATCAGCAATCCCAGCGACAGCGGAATGCGCTGCCAGATCGGCCGGGCGAAGTCGCCCTTGACCAGATCGTCCCAGGCGAGCAGGCGGAAATCGGTGACGACGTCCCAGCCGTCGCCCCGGGTCTCGATCTCGGTGCGCCAGACATGGCCGTCCTCGGAGGGGCGGGCGGGGGTCGGGGTTGCCGCGACACCCCAGGTCTGGCGGAAATGGCCGAGCTCGCGCGCCAGCCGGCCAAAGAACTTCTCCGGCGCGACCGGGTCATAGCCGCCGAGATAGAGCACGCCACGGCGAACCGGAGACGAGGCTCCCGCCGCGGGCTCCATGACGGGAGCGTTGACCGGTTCGCGTGTCGTCATTTTCGGCTGGCGAGGGCCGCTTCGACGGCGTTACGCGTTGGCATCGGCGCCACGGCGCCATAGCCTTCGGTGGCGAGGCCGGCGGCCGCATTGGCGTAGCGCGCAGCGGCGAAGACGTCGCCCGAGCGCAGATATTCGGTGAGGAACGACCCGTCGAACGTGTCGCCGGCGCCTGTCGCATCGACCGGCTTCACTGATATCGCCGGAATCACCAAGCGCTTGTCCTTGGTCGCGACCAGCGCGCCTTCGGCGCCAAGCGTGACGATGACGATCTTCGGGCCGAGGCCGAGGTAGAAGTCGGCGATCTTGTCGGCCTCCTTCTCGCCGGTCAGCTCGAAAGCGTCGTCGGAGCTGGTCTTCAGGATATCGGCGAGCGCCGCCGAGGCATGGATGACGGCGCGGGCGCGGTCGATCGGCCAGAGGCGCAGGCGCAGATTGGTGTCGTAGGAGACCAGAACGCCGGCCGCCTTGGCGGTGTTCAGCGCCTTGAAGACGAGGTCGGCCGCCTGCGAGGAGATCGCCTGGCTGATCCCGGAGGTGTGGATCACCTTGGCGCCGCGAACATAGTCGAGCGACAGTTCTTCCGGTGTCATCCGGCTCGCTGCCGAACCGGCGCGGCGATAGGAAAACACATGGCCGTCGGGGCCGTGGGTGACGAAATAGATGCCGGTCGGCGCCGCGTGGTCGATCTTGATCGCGCTTGTATCGACGCCTTCCTTCTTCCAGAGATCGAGGAAGGATTGGCCGAAATTATCGGCGCCGATCGCCGTCACATAGCCGACCGAAGCGCCCTGGCGGGCCGCGGCGATCGCGCAGTTCGACGTGTCGCCGCCATGCCCGGGCAGGAACGCCTCGGAGCCCTTGGCCTCATTGAGTTCGAACAAGGGTTCGCCAATGCAGACGATGTCGGGGCTCTGGACGGCAGGGCTTGGCATTTCGGTTCTCCGGACGCGAATGGTGCCCTTCATGGCGTGTCACGCGCGGCGGTGCAAGGCCACGCCGTGCGTGCAGTCGCACTCAGAGCTTGCCGTTGATTGCGTTCCGGAACAGGAGATCATAGTCCGTGGCCGTGACGGGGATAGGATTGCCGCCGGTCGAGGGATCGAGTTCGGCCATGCGGGCAGCTTCCGGCAGCACGGTTTCATCCACGCCGATTTCCTTCAGCGTGTGCGGGATGGCGACTTCCTCGCGAATCGCCAGCACCCAGTCGACGAAGCTCGACGCGCTCTGGCCGGGCAGATCGAGATAGCGGGCCGCTGCCGCGAGCTTGGCGTCGATAGCCTTGGCGTTGAAGGCGAGCACATAGGGCATGACGACGGCATTGGTCAGGCCGTGATGGGTGCCACGCAGGCTGGAGCTTGGATGGCTCATGGCATGCATCGCGCCCAGGCCCTTCTGGAAGGCGACCGCGCCCATCGAGGACGCGATCAGCATCTGCGAGCGCGCCTGGATGTTCTTCCCGTCCTTCACCGCCTTCGGCAGCCAGTCCTTGACCAGCCGCATGCCTTCGAGCGCGATGCCGGCCGACATCGGGTGGAAGAACGGGCTGCACCACGCTTCCAGCGAATGCGACAGCGCGTCCATACCGGTCCACGCAGTGATCCTGGCCGGCAGGTCGACCGTCAGTTCGGGATCGGAAATCACGACCTTCGGCAGCATCAGCGGATGGAAGATGATCTTCTTGGTGTGATCGGACGGATCGGTGACCACCGAGGCGCGGCCGACTTCCGAGCCGGTGCCGGCCGTCGTCGGGACGGCGATGATCGGCGCGATGCCCTTTGGGTCGGCGCGGGTCCACCAGTCGGCCCGGTCTTCGAAATCGAACACCGGCCGCGTCTGGCCCGACATGAAGGCGATGGTCTTGCCGATATCCATGGCCGAGCCGCCGCCAAAGGCGACGACGCCGTCATGCCCGCCCGCCTTGTAGACTTTGAGCCCGTCCTGGAGATTGGCGAGCGTCGGATTGCCGTCGACCTTGGAGAACACCGCATAGTCGACCTTGGCGGCGTCGAGGATCGCCAGCGTCTTCTGGACGATCGGCAGGGCGACGAGGCCGGGATCGGTAACGAAGAGCGGCTTCCGGATCGCGGTCGCGGCAAGGGCCGCGGGCAACTCGGCGATGCGGCCGGCGCCGAAGCGGATGGCGGTGGGGTAGGACCAGTTCGCATTCAGCGAGGCATAGTTGTCGAGCATGGAGCGTGTCCTTGGCGTCTGTTTCTTGTCGCGGCAGCGTGCGGAACGCGCCGGCTCGGTCTGGATAAAGGGCGGACCGACTAGTCCGTCTGGGTGCGCAGATGAAAACTCTTCGGCCGCGTCAATTGCTCGAAGCCGACCTGCGACAGGCTGGCGCCGCGGCCGGTCGCCTTGACGCCGGTCCAGGCCAGCGCCGGATCGACATAATCACAGCGGTTCATGAACACGGTGCCGGTCTCGATCTGGTCGCCGATCGCCTCGGCGGCGGCGACGTCCTCGGTCCAGATCGCGGCGGTCAGGCCGAATTCGGAATCGTTCATCAGCTGCACCGCTTCGGCGTCCGACTTCACCTTCATGATGCCGAAGGCCGGACCGAAGGTCTCTTCCACCATCACCCGCATCGAATGGTCGACATCGACCAGCACCTGCGGCGCCAGATAGGGCGTGCCGGCCTTGGCTTCGGGGAAGTGCCTGGCGTCGATCAGCCCCTTCGCGCCCTGGCGAATGGCCTCGTCGATCTGACCCTGGATGAATTCTGCCGCCGAGGCGCGCACCACCGGTCCGAGCGTCGTTTCCGGGTCGGTTGGGCTCCCGAGCTTGTAGGCGTTGACAGTCGCGACCACGCCCTCGACGAAGCGGTCATAGACCGCCTCATGCACATAGACGCGTTCCATGGCGCAGCAGGACTGGCCGGAATTGAAGAAGCCGCCATCGACGATGTTCTCAACCGCGAAGGCGAGGTTGACGTCGGGCCGGACATAGGCCGGATCCTTACCGCCAAGCTCCAGGCAGGTGGCGGGGAAGTTCGGCGCGGCGGCGACGGAGGCCATGATCTTACGGCCACCCTGTGTCGAGCCGGTGAAACCGACCTGATCGACGAGGCCGGAGCGGATCACCTTGTCGGTCGTCTCATGCGTCATGTTGACGAACTGGAACACATCCGCCGGCAGGCCGCCCTTGGCAAACGAGGAGGCGAAATGCTCGGCGACCAGCGCCGTCTGGCTCGAATGCTTCATGACGACGGTATTGCCGGCGAGGATCGCCGGCAGCACGGCGTTGAGCGCCGTCATGTAGGGGAAGTTCCAGGCCGGCAGGTTCAGGCAGACGCCAAGCGGCTCGCGCCGGATGTAGCGCTTGAAGCCTTCCTTCGCGCCGGCGTCGATATCGGCGAGGGACTTCGCCGCGATGGCGATCATATAGCGGGCGCGCTCCTCGAAACCGCGCATTTCGCCATGGCCATAGCGGATCGGCCGGCCCATCTGCCAGGCGATCAGCTCGGCCACCTTGTCCTTCTCCGCCACCATGGCGTCGACAAACGCCGTCGCCATTTTTTCACGCTCGGCGATGGCGACATTTCGCCAGTCACGCTGCGCTGCCTTGGCCTTTTCCAGCGTGGCGAGGACTTCGGCTTCGGTCGCCAGCGGCCGCTCGGCATAGACCGAGCCGTCGACCGGCGTGATGATCTTCAGGACGGGGGCGTTCATGACGGGTTCTTTCAACAAGCGATAGCCCGGACGTGCCCGGCTTCAGCATAGTCCAGGATAAGTCGGTCTCGAGTCATAATTGTGAGTTCATATTCCCGGGCCGTCGCGATGATGATCCGGTCGGCAGGATCGCGCGGCGGCACGCCGGGAAGAAAGGCCGAGTCGATCAGAACTCCCGGCGGCAACTGGGCGAGCCTCAGATTGGGGGCCTTCAGCAATCGGTCAAGCCATGCCTTTGGTCGCGTCGGTAACGTCAGCCGGTTGCGGGCGACGAGCAGCCCGATTTCCCATGCCGATATCGGCGACAGGAAGACCGGTTTTGCTTCGTCTTCGGCATTGTCCAGCGCCGCAATCGCCGGCTCGGTCAGATCGGCGTTGCCGGCAACCCAAATCACGGCACAGGTGTCGAGAAGAAGCTGCGTCACGCCGCGTCCTCATGACCCTGGTTTGATTTGCCCCACGCCATATCGGCCCATTCGCCATCCGCCGGAGCGGTCAGATCCGTGCCCGGCGCAATCGTGAAGGTGCCGGCCATGAAGCCAAACAGCGGGTTGCGCCGAGGTTGCTTCACGCCGGCCGACTTGCCGCCTTCGCCGGGCTCGCGCAAGCCAGGGACACGCGCGACACGACGAAAGACAAGCTTGCGGCCTTCGATATCGACCTGCTCGGTTTCGTAGCCCGCCGCCAACCACGCCTTTGTCATGACGTTGTTGCTGGCATTGTTGCTCCACCACGCCCGATGCGTCTGGGATGGGGGAAGCGGAAAGCCCAGAATTCCTTCGATCTCTTCGAACGTCATCCAGATCTCCGACGCGGCAGAGCGTTCGAGGAAGTGTGCCAGCGGATCGTATTTGCTCATGGGGCCTCCTTCCGAAGTGTTGGGTGACGCTAGGGCATAAACATGAGTGTGTCAATTGCGCGAAGTGTGTGTGTTCAATACCGCTCGAACCCGCGCTGCAACTCCCAATCCGTGACGCGGCGGTCATATTCGTGCTGCTCCCAGCGGGCGGTGTGCAGATAGTGCTCGACCACCTCGTCTCCCAGTGCCGCGCGCAACACCTTCGAACCGTCGAGGGCGGCGATCGCGTCGCGCAGTGTTTTTGGCACCTCGGGCAGGTTGGCGGCGTAGTAGGCGTCGCCCGCGAAGGCCGGTTCCAGTTCCAGCTTCTCGTCGATGCCGTGCAGGCCAGCCGCGATCAGGCCGGAGAAGGCGAGATAGGGATTCAGGTCCGAGCCGCCGATGCGGCATTCGGTGCGGACCGACTTGCCCTCGCCGACAACGCGAAAGCCGGCGGTGCGATTGTCGACCGACCAGACCGCCTTGGTCGGCGCGAAGGTGCCGACCTGGAAGCGCTTGTACGAGTTGATGTAGGGGGCGAGGAACGCCGTCATGTCGCCGGCATGCGCCAGATGGCCGGCGAGCCAGGATTTCATCGTCGCCGACATGCCGAGCGGATCCTTCGGATCGGCAAACAGCGCCACCTTGCCGGTCGCGTCCCAGAGCGAGGAATGGATGTGCGACGAGGAGCCGGCGAGGTCATAGCGCCATTTCGCCATGAAGGTGACGGCGCGGTTCTGGAGATGGGCGATCTCCTTGATGCCGTTCTTCATGATGACGTGCCAGTCGGCCATTTCGAGGGCCTCCGCATAGCGGATGTTGACCTCCTCCTGGCCCGGGCCCCATTCGCCCTTCGAGTTCTCGACCGGGATGCCGGCTCCCATCAGCCCGTTGCGGATGGCGCGCAGCAGCGGCTCGTTCTTGGTGGTCTGGAAGATGTGGTAGTCCTCGATGTAGTCGCCCATCGTCTTCAGGCCGTGCCAGCGCTTGTGGCCCGCCGTCTCATAGGTCTCGTCGAAGGCGTAGAATTCGAGCTCGGAGGCGAAGAAGGCCTTCATGTTGCGCTCGGCCAGCCGCTTCAATTGCGCCTTCAGGATCGAGCGCGGCGCGTGCGCCAGTTCGTCGCCATGATGGTCGCAGACATCGGCCAGCATCAGCGCCGTGCCGTCGAGCCAGGGGATGCGGCGCAGCGTGGCGATGTCGGGCTTCAGCACGAAATCGCCATAGCCCTGTTCCCAGCTGGCCGCCTTGTAGCCGGGCACCGGCTCCATATCGATGTCGACGGTCAGGAGATAGTTGCAGGCGTGGGTTTCCCGGATGGCGCTGTCGAGGAAGAAGCGGCCGGTGAAGCGCTTGCCGACAAGGCGGCCCTGCATGTCGGGGAAGGCGACGATCACCGTGTCGATCGTGCCGTCGGCGATTGCCGCTTCGAGCTCATTCAGCGTCAGGTTTCCGGGCATGGCAGTTCCTTGTTCGATCGGTCGAGCGCTTCTCCGCGGGAATGGCGGGTTCGATCCGGCCATCCTCCGATCGCGCGAGCGGTCGGGAGAGGGGTGAGCGTGAGTTGGGTGGCGAGGCCGCCGGATGGCGGCCTGCCGGGCAGAAGGGAGCGGGCAGCCTACGCCGCCCGCCCGTCCGTCCTAGATCTGGCCGACCGCCTTTTCGGCGGCGGCGATCTCGGCTTGCCGCTTGGCGATGACGTCGCCGATCGGCGGGCCCTGGAAGCGGCGGTTCTCGAAGGCCAGCCAGATGATGCCGGTCAGCACGAGGAAGCCGATCGTGATGTAGAGCGCCCATTCGTTCGGCGGCTGCACGCCGATGACGAAGATCAGCACCATCGAGATGATGGAAAGGATGCCGAACAGGGTGAACAGGCCCCGGCCGAGGTTCCAGGGTCCCATCGCCGGCCATTTCGACGTGCCATAGGCGAACAGGCCGAGCACGATCGGAATGACGAAGGAGAAGAACAGGAAGATGACGGTGCAGGAGACGACGATCGAATAGACCGGCGTGTCGCCGATCGACACGAGCGACGAACCCCAGACGAACAGCACGGCAAGGATCGCGCCGGTCCAGATCGCCGCCACCGGCGTGCGGAAGCGCGGGCTCACCTTTGACAGCGACCGCGAAGCCGGCAGGCCGCCATCACGCGAGAAGGCGAAGATCATGCGCGATACCGAAGTCACCGTCGCCAGGCCGCAGAGGAACTGCGAGACGAAGATGGCGACGTAGAGGATGACCTTGACCGCCGGGTTCACCTGGGCGTCCATCGCCCAGAAGAAGACGTTCCAGCCCTGCTTGGCGGCGTCGTCCATGTTCGGGATCATCAGGACGAACGAGCACAGCATGATGTAGCCGAACACGGCTGCCCAGACGACCGACATCACCATGCCACGCGGCACGGAATGAGCCGCCTTGACGGTTTCCTCGGAGGTGTGCGCCGAAGCGTCATAGCCGGTGATCGTATAGATCGGCAGCAACAGGCCGAGCAGGAACACCCACCAGCCGGAGACCGCCGGCCAGACCGGCGCACCGGTCAGCGTGCCATCGGCGGCCATCGTCGCCTGGCCGGAATAATTGCCGAAGGTGAAGAGCCGGGCGAAATCAAAGCTGGGCGCCGCCGCGAGACAGACGACCGCAAGCACCAGCGCGGTGACGAAGATCAGATAGCCGGAGAAGTCGGTGAGCTTGGCCGTCAGGCCGATGCCCATATGGTTGATCAGCGCCTGCGCGCCGGTCAGGACGGTGAGGAACAGCACGCGCGAGGTCGTGGTGTCTTCCCAGCCGAAGGTCGGCCCGAAAGCGCCGACGAAGAAGTAGTAGGTGCCGACATTGATGGCGCCGAGCACGGTGACGAGGCCGAGCAGGTTGAACCAGGCGGTGACCCAGCCGGTGAAGCGATTGCCGAGGATCGAACCCCAGTGATAGAGACCGCCGGCCGTCGGATAGGCGGAGCTGATCTGCGCCATGGCGAGCGCGAAGACGCCCGAGATCAGGCAGCCGATCGGCCAGCCGATGCCGATGCCGGCGCCGCCCGCGCCCGAGGTCGCCTGGGCGAGCGAATTGATGCCGCCCGACAGAATGCAGATGATCGAGAACGAGATTGCGAAATTCGAGAAGCGGCTCATCCGCCGCTCGAGTTCCTGGGCGTAGCCCATGGAGTGGAGGACGTGAATGTCCGCCTTCTTGTCGCTTTCGGTATACCCCTCGATATTGCTCATCAAAGTGCTCCCGTCTCTGTTGTCGTCCGGCCGCAGCCCGGCTGCGGCGGATCGATGAAGTTCCCCTCTGTTCCGTGCCGCGCGGTGGTGGGCCGCTCGGATAGTGTCGGGCTTTCGGTCTCTGCCGTTCGGCCCATTCTGCTCTTGTCTCGCCGCTCTCTGTGGCGGCGTTGTCTCCCTCAGTTCCTTTGTCGGGCGGGCATGCCGACGGCGTCGGCGCTTTCGACCAGGGCGCCGGCCAGGCGGTCGACCCAGCCGACGACGTCGCCCGGCGTGCGTATGAGGTCGTTGCGGACCTCGATCATGACGTGCGGCAGGCCGCGCTCGAAGCCGTGGCGGCGGATCGTGTAGTCGACATTGTCCCGAGCCGAATAAGGTTCGTCGTCGCCGACGACGAGGGCCGGATCGCGCCGCAGCGCTGCCAGCATCGCCTCGGCGAAGCGCCGATCGCCGCTTGAGATGATGCCGACATGCCAGGGCCGCGAGACCCCGCGATAGACCGGCGTAAAGGAATGGAGCGTGACGATGACGGTCGGCCGGCCGGCGGCGATGCGGGCCTCGACCAGTTCGTCGATCGCGGCATGGAAGGGCGCCCAGATCGCGTCGACGCGCTGCCGCCGCGCCGCGTCGCCGAGATGTTCGTTGCCGGGGATCTTCGTGTCTTCGGAAAGCGTCGTGATCGCGTCCGGCAGGCCCGGCTCGCGGTTGCAGTCGATGACCAGGCGCGAATAGGTCTGCAGGATCGCCGGTCCGCCGAGCTTCTCCGCCAGGCCGAGCGCCATCGGCGCGGCGCCGGGGTCCCAGGCAATGTGGCGCTCCAGCGCTTCGGCCGGCAGGCCGAGGTCGCCGAGGGCATGCGGCAGCCGGTTCGACGCGTGCTCGCAGAGAAAGACGAAGGGACTGTCGGTGCCGTCCCGAAGATCGACGACAGGCGGTTCGTCGCTTGCGAGCAAGGGAGTGCCCGCCACGCGCGCCACGCCAGCCAAGCCATTCGTCATGACCCGATCCCCCGCTCGGCGCCGTTCGGTGGCGCGGCGACATCGTCCGACTCCCCGATCCCGTCGAACTGAAATATACGTTACAATGTAGATAGAGCGCGTCAATTCTGAAATGCAGGCGTCAGTTGCCTTCCGGGGCGGCAAGAGGGGAGGAGGCGGTATGGACAGCGAGGGGGGAGCGTCGATCGCCGGGCAACTGCGGCGTGACCTCGGTCGCCTGACGCCGAACGAGCGCCGCGTGGCGCACCGGCTTCTGGCCGACTATCCGATGGCCGGGCTCGATACGGCGGCACGCTTTGGCGAGGCGGCCGGCGTCAGCGCACCGACCGTGTTGCGCATGATCGCCAAGCTCGGCTTCGCCAGCTATGGAGCGTTCCAGGATAGGCTCAAGGCGGAACTGGCGGCGCAGCGCGAGACGCCGTTGACCAAGGGCGGCACGCGGCCGGACGGCGACCCGCTCGACGCGTTCGCGCTGGCCGCGATCGCCAATCTGCGCGCCACCGCCGAGAACGTGCCGCGCGAGGAATTCGACGCGACCGTGCGGCTGATTGCCGACAGGCGGCGGCCGCTGCATTTGCTCGGCGGCCGTTTCACCGACGCGATCGCCGCCTACATGGCGGCGCATCTGCGCGTGCTGCGCCCGCAGGTCCAGCACATCGAAGGACAGCCGGCGGCGTGGTTCGACAGGCTGCTCGACATCGGCAAGCAGGACGTCATCATCCTGTTCGACATTCGCCGCTATTCCGACGACCTGCTGGTCTTCGCGGAGCGCGCGGCGCGACAGGGCGCGCGCATCGTCCTTGTCACCGACCAGTGGCTGTCGCCGATCTCCAAGGTCGCCCGCCATGTCCTGCCGGCACATGTGCCGGCGCCCTCGGTCTGGGATTCAAGCGCCGGCCTGCTCCTCATCGTCGAGGCCCTGACCGCGGCGGTCGTGGCGGAGCAGGGTGGCACGGCGCGCGACCGGCTGGAGGCGCTGGAGCGCCTCCGCCGCGGCGACTGATTCTTCACCTCTCCCGGAGGGAGAGGTCGACGGCCGCAGGCCGGCGGGTGAGGGTTTACGGCCTCACAAGTCAAACGCGCGGCGCCTTATCCGGATAGTTCCCTAAACCCTCACCCGGAGCTTCGCTCCGACCTCTCCCTCCGGGAGAGGTGAAGAGTGGTGCCATGCCTCAGGCAGGCAGTCCCTAATCAGTCGTTTCGCGCCAGGCCGTCGCATAGGCTTCGAGGTCGTGGCCGAGCGGGGCGGCCGGCTCGGTGTCCGGCAGCCCGGGGCCGATGCCTTCCGGCCCCTTGGCCAGCAGTGCCGCGCCTTCCGTCGTTCCGGTCGTGTCGGTGCGGGCGATCACCGGTCTTCCGACGATGCTCGTCAGCGCCGACAGGTAGAGCGCGTTGCGCGAGATCGGCCCCTCGACGATGATCGGTCCGGCGGCGCCGGTCAGTTGCAGGCAGGCCTCGGCGACGAGCGCGCAATAGAGGCTGGCCGCCGCCACCTTCTCGCCGGGCGACAGCGTCGCCGGGTCGTGGCTCCAGTGCCCTTCGCGGAAAGCGAACGGGCCGGTGCCGGGGGCGAAGGAGGGCAGCGCCATGATCTTCTCATCGATGACGCGGGCGATCTCCGCCTCGGTCGGCACCACCTTGGAATCCTCGGTCAGGATCGAGTATTCGCGCCCGGCCATGAAGCGGGCCGAGGGGATGGCGCGCCCGAGCGCATCGACATTGGCGAGGCAGTCGCGGGCCGGGTCGAGATCGGCGATCGAGCCGCCGACGGCGAAGAAGATCATCCAGGTGCCGGTCGAGATCACCGAGAACGGCGCGCGGCGGCGAAGGATATGCGGCAGCAGGCTGGCATTCGAATCGTGGATGCCGGCGACGACGCGGCAATCGGCCGGCAGACCGGTCTTCGCGGCGAGCTCGGGCCGGATGCTGCCGGCTGTGTCCCACGGACGAACCAGCGGCGGGAACAGCTTCGACCAGCCGTGATCGTCGGCGAGGCGCGAGAAGGTGCCGGCCTCCGGATTCCAGAGATCGGTGTGGCAGCCGAGCGTCGTCGGTTCGCTGACCGCGATGCCGGTCAGGCGCCAGACCCAGTATTGCGGATAGAACAGGATCGTCGTGGCGCGCGCGAAGGCGGATGGGTAGGTCTGTTCCTGCCAGTAGAGCTGCCGTCCGACATTAAGACCGCCCGGCAGGTCCGGCGACAGCGTCTCCCAGAAGGCGCCGCGCTGGGTGCGGTACAGTTCTGCGACTGAATCCGGTCCTTTGTACTCATAATCGAGGATTGGCATGACGAGGTCGTGGCCGTCGGTGACGGCGATCGCAGCGCCATGCGTTGTCGTCGAGATGCAGTCGATTTCCGCCTGGCCGGCGAATTCCGTCAGCCCGTCCAGGATCCATTTCCAGATCCGCTCGACGTCGAAATGCGGATAGAGCCCTTCGGTCAAGACCTCGTTGACGGTGGTGCGGATCGCGAGGATCTCGCGCGTCGCCTCGTCGACCAGCGCCAGCTTGGCGTTGGTCTTGCCGATATCGATGACGACGGTTCCCTTGGGCTTTTCGGCGGCGGTCATCATGGCGGCGTTCACGGCAGATGGAAGACGGTTTCGAGCGGCGTGGCGATCGGCTCGTTGTTGGGGTGCGAGGCCATGATGTCGGCCATATGCGCCCACCAGCGCTGCATGACGGGATGGCTCGGCAAGGCGTCCATGCCGTGATCGTCGGTGCGCCAGAGCACGCCGAACAGCGTCGAGCTCTCGCGGTCGAGATGGATCGAATAGTCGGAGACGCCGGCTTCCTTCAAGAGCGCCGACAGTTCCGGCCAGATCTCGTCGTGGCGGCGCTTGTATTCCGCTTCCTGGCCCGGATGGAGTTGCATCTTGAAGGCGTATTTCTGCATGGAAATCTCCTGGGCGGATCGCTGGACGGGGCCAAGCGACCATAACAGTTCGGGGGGCAAAGAGTGATGACGGCGCTCAGCTTTCCGCCGTGTTCTTCCACAGCGCGGCATAGGCGGTGAAATCGTCGCCGAGCGGCGGCGTCGGGGCGGGATCGGGCGCGGCGGCGCGGGTATGATCGGGGCCGTCGGCGAGCAGCGCCGCGCCTTCCGTCGTTCCGGTCGCATCGGGCCGGCCGATGACCGGCCGGTCGACCAGGGCGGCCAGCGCCGACAGGAACAGCCGGTTCTTGGCGAAGGGCCCTTCGACCAGCACCGGTCCCTGCGCGCCGGTGAGCGTCAGGCAGATTTCGGCGACGAGGGCGACATAGAGGCTGGCGGCCGCCGTTCGTTCGCCGGGCGAAAGCGTCGCCGGATCGATCGACCAACTGCCTTGGCGGCGTCCGAACGGTCCGTTGCCGGCGACGAAGCCCGGCAGCGCCATGACGCGCCGTTCGATCACCGAGGCGATGTCCGCCTCGCTCGGCGCGCTCGTATTGCCCTCGGTCAGGATCTCGAATTCGCGCCCCGCCATCGACATGGCCGAAGGCACGGGACGGGCGAAGGCATCGGCATAGGCGAGGCCGCCGCGTTCGGGATGCAGGTGATCGAGACTGCCGCCAGCGGCGAACGAGATCATCCAGGTGCCGGTCGAGATCACCGTGAAGGGCAGGGGACGCGCCAGGATATGCGGCAGCAGGCTGGCGTTCGAATCGTGGATGCCGGCGACGACGCGGCAATCCGGCGACAGGCCGGTTCGTTCCGCGATCTCGGGCAGTACGGGGCCGACCGGGTCCCAGGCGGCGAGGCGGGGCGGGAACAGCGCCGCCCAGCCCTGCGTCTCGGCCAGTTGCGAATAGGTCTGGCCGCGGCCGTTCCAGAGGTCGCTATGCGCGCCGAACGAGGTCGCTTCGGCGATGCGGCGGCCGGTCAGCCGCCAGACCCAGTATTGCGGGTAGGGGACGATCGCAGTCGCTTTGGCGAATTCAGCTGGGAAGCGGCGCTCCATCCAGAACAATTGCCGCCCGGCATTGAGGCCGCCCGGCAGGTCGGGCGACAGGATCTCGGAAAAGTCGCCGCGCGCCCTGCGGTAGTCGTCCGCGACTTCGTCCGGCCCGGCGAATTCATAGTCGAGCACCGGCAGAGCCAGTCCGTCCTCGCCGAGCACGGCGATCGCCGCGCCATGCGTGGTGGTCGAGATCGCGACGATTTTGGCCTGGCCCGAAAACTCGGCGAGCCCTTCCAAAAACCAGTCCCAGATGCCGTCGACGTCGAAATGCGGGTAGGGCGGCCCCGGCTGGACCGTGTTCTTCATGGTGCGGATGGCAAGCACCGCGCGCGTGTCGAGGTCGAGCAGCGCGAGCTTGGCGTTCGATTTGCCGATATCGAGGACGGCGACCGCCTTTTGCATGATGCTGTCCGTCAGCTTTTCGAGGCGCCGGCGAGCGAGCGGCGATAGATTTCGGCGTCCCACGTCACAAGTTCCTGCTCCTCCTCGACGGTCAGGAAGCGGAGCGGCGCGTCGACGGAAATGCGGCCAGTCACCTCGGCCAGCGCGCGCGCGAGCGCATCGCCGCCGCGCAGGACATCGCGGTGGATCAGCACGCCCTTGCCGGGAACGGCGAGCAACATGGGCGGCAGGGTCGCGCGCGCCGCCACGTCGGCAGGGGCGTCGCCCTCGGCGAGCACGGCGGTGCCGCTGCCGAGGAAGACGACGTGATCGGGATAGAGCGTGCCGCGCGCCGCGATGGCGAGGCGGGCCGGATCCGTCGCCGTTGCATGCGCGGCCGGGTCGGTCGGCAGCCGGTAGGGCGAGCCTGCGGCCAGCGCTTCCAGCCCGGCGATATCGGGCTCGGACGCCTGGCGGGCCGGTTCGGCCAGCGCTGCCCCGACGCGCTCGATGAGCCGGACCGCCGCGGCGACGGTGTCGGCGGCGACGATCAGGCCGTGATTGCCGAGCAGGACGACGTTCGTGCCGGGCTTTGAGACGGCGTCGATCTCGCGCGCCAGCGGCAGGCCGGGCTTCACATAGGGCACATAGGACCAGACGATGCCGTCGAGCCCATCCAGTCGGGCGGCGATCTCTTCGCGCGCATCGGCGCGCGCAACCCGGGCGACGGTCTCGACGCAGTGGATGTGCAGCACGGCTGCCTGCGGCAGCACGGCATGGACGGAGGTCTCGACCGAGGGGCGCAGGCCAAGCGGATTGGCGTCGGCGACGACGAAATCCGTCGCCTTGGCGGCACGCTCGTCATTGGCGCGGATGGCGTCGAGAAGCGGCGGCAGCGAGACGGCCACGAAGATGTCGCGCTCTTCCGCTTCGGCGAGCCAGGTACCGGAGGCCTTGACCCAGAGCACGCCGTCGCGCTTCAGCGAGGTGTTGCCGCCGGCCGCCTGGGTGCGGAGCGGATCGCGGCCAAGAAGGGCCGAAAACCGGCGCAGGGCGGCGAATTCGGGGTCGTTGGTCTGGGTCGTCAAGTTCCGGCTCCGGATGGGCATGCGATGGACAGGTGGTAAGGCGCCTTCGGCGAGGCGAGACGCCGGGTGTCGATTTCTTTCACCTCTCCCTGAGGAGAGGTCGACGGCCGAAGGCCGGCGGGTGAGGGTTTACGGCCTCTCCGGATGGTTCCCTAAACCCTCACCCGGAGCTTCGCTCCGACCTCTCCCTCAGGGAGAGGTGAAGAAAATCGTCACGCGTCTTCAAAAAGCAACGCGAGGCAGGGCGACCCTGCCTCGCGTATTTGGCTTCGACTAGAAGTCGAAGTCGTTGATGTTGTCCTTGGTGAAGGTATACGGCGCGCCGAGCAGGATCTCGGAACCGTTGATCACCTGGAGCTCGCCGAGCTTGCCGGCCTTGACCGAGGTTGCACCGGGCTTCAGGTCGCCATCGGCGGCGGCGCGCAGCGTGTACATGGCTGCATAGCCCAGATCGACCGGGTTCCAGAGCACGACCGACTTGACGCAATCCTTGGCGACATAGGGCTTCATCGCGTTCGGGGTGGCGAGGCCGATGACGGCGACCTTGCCGCACTGGCCGGCCTGGGTGACCGCCTCGGCCGAAGCTGGGGTGGCGACCGAGGTCATGCCGAAGATGCCCTTCAAGTCAGCGCCATGCTTGTTGATCAGCGTCGTGGCCTGGTTGAAGGACAGGACGTTGTCTTCCTGGGCTTCGACCGTCTCGAGCCACTTCATCTTGGGATGGCACTTCTCCTGGTAGGCGGCCATCTCGGAGATCCAGCGCGCCTGGTTCGGCGTGGTGAAGGTCGAGGTGACGATGGCGAACGAGCCGTCCTCGCCGATCTCCTTCGCCATGTTGTCGACCAGCGCCTTGGCGATGCCGTTGAACTCGGCCTGGTTGACGAACCACTGGCGAGCGCTCGGCTCGGAATTGGCGTCATAGCCGACGACGTTGATGCCGGCGGCGAGCGCCTTCTTCAGTACCGGCGAGATCGCGACCGGATCATTGGCGGCGAACAGGATGCCGTCGACGCCCGAGGTGATGTAGTTGTCGATGAACGAGATCTGCTGGTCGATGTTCGCCTGGGTCGGTCCGTCGGTCTTGACGTCGACATTGCCAAGCTCCTTGGCGGCGTCGGCGATGCCCTTCGAGGTGGCGTTGAAATAGCCGATGCCGATCAGCTTCGGCACGTCGACCACCTTGATTGGCTTGCCCTTGCGGTCCGGCGCGTTGGTCGGCACACCGCCATCATAGGGTTTTGCCTCGGCCTTGCCCGGCGTGCCGTCGCAGGCGAGCGGGTTGGTCGGCAGGTCGTCGCCGCCGGTCCAGGTTGCGGCGACGGCGGCGCTGCTGACGCCGAGGCTGAGCCCAAGCGCCAGGGCTACGGTTCTCTTCAACATTGCTCTTCTCCTCCAAAATGACGTCGGGGCCTTTGTTGTTGCGGCGAGACCCTTCCATCCCCTGCTTGATCAGCCGTCGCCTTCGCGGCTGAAGAGATTGCTCGCGACGATCGCGAGGATGAGCACGAGGCCGATGACGACGATGGTGCCGTCGCCCTTGACTCCGGACAGAGCGAGACCGTTCTTCAGCGCCTGCATCAGGATCAGGCCGAGGACGGTGCCGATGATGGTGCCGCGGCCGCCGAAGATCGACGTGCCGCCGAGCACCACCGCCGTGATGACATCGAGCTCGAGCCCGGTGCCCATGTCGGAGCGCGTGGTCGAGACGCGCGAGACGAAGATCACGCCGGCGAGCCCCGCGACGAGGCCCGACGCGGTGTAGATCAGGAGTTTGGTGCGATCGACGCTGATGCCGGAGAAGCGCGCACCGGTCTCGTTGGCGCCCGCCGCATAGGTGGCACGGCCGAAGGTGGTGAGCCCAAGGATGACGCCGGCGACGATGACGAGGACGCCAAGGATCCAGAGCTGGGTCGGCACGCCCCAGACGTCGCCCTGGCCGAGCACGAAGAACCAGTCCGGATAGCCGCGCACGGAGCGGGCCTGGCTGATCCCTTCGGCAAGGCCGCGATAGAGCGCGAGCGTCGCGAGCGTCGCGATCAGCGGCGGCACCTTGAAGCGGGTGATGATCACGCCGTTGACGAGGCCGCCAATGCCGGCGGCGACGACGGCGAGCACCATGGCGACCGGCAGCGGCATGCCGAGATTGTGCCAGAACACGCCGAGCAGGATCGCCGTCAGGCCGAGGATCGAGCCGACGGAGAGATCGATGCCGCCGGTGACGATGACGAAGGTCATCGCCAGCGCGACCAGCCCAACCTCGGCCATCAGGCGGCCCTGGTTGAGCAGGTTGGCGGTGGTGAAGAAGCGATCCGACTGGGTCGCCAGCGCTGCCAGCACGATGACCAGCAGGATGGCGAGGATCGTCTCGTGCCGAAGCAGGGAGCGAAGGGTTGCGGTCATCGTATCGTCACCGGAGCCGGCGTCGACGCGCCATGTCGGCGAGCACGGTGATCAGGATCAGCAGACCCTGCACGGCGCGCAACCAGTAGGCGGAGACGTTGAGGAAGATGAGCGAGGAGGCGATCGCTGCGAACAGGATGGCCGCCAGCGTGGAGCCGATCACCGTGCCGGTGCCGCCGAGGATCGACACGCCGCCGACGACGGAGGCGGTGATGACGGTCAGCTCCAGATTGGGTGGCACGGTCGACTGGATGACCTGCAGCTGGGTCGCGAACAAGACCGCCGCGATGCCGGCGAACGCGCCATGAATGGCGAAGACGATCACCGTCGAGCGTTCGACCTGGATGCCGGCGACGCGCGCCGCCTCGACATTGCCGCCGATGGCGTAGATCGTCCGGCCAAAGCCGGAATAGCGCATCCAGAGCGCGACCAGCGCCGTCAGGATCACCATGAACCAGACCGGCGACGGAATGCCGAACAGGCGGAACTGGGCGATCAGGTAGTCTTCCGGCAGGTTGGTGATCCAGGCGCCGGCCGTGACGCTGATCAGGCCGCCCTTCAGGATCGACAGCATGCCGAGGGTCACGACGATCGACGGGATGCGCAGATAGGCGACCAGGGAGCCGACCCCGGCATTGACGACGACGCCGATGACGACCGGGGTCAGCCAGGCCAGCCAGATCGGATAGCCGTTGACCGCGAGCGTGCCGGAGATCGTCGCCAGAACGCCGATCAGCGAGCCGACGGCGACGTCGATGTGGCCCGAGATGATCACCAGCGACATGCCGATCGCCGCGACGGCGATATAGGCGTTGCCGGCGAAGATGTTGGTGATGTTGTTGGCGCCGAAGAAGCGCGGGTTGACGACGCCGACGACGACGAACAGCGCGACGATCGCGCCGAGCAGGATGAATTCCTGGCCATAGGCGGCGACCCGCTTCATCGGGTGCATGGCCGGCGCGGCGCGGGCGGCGGCGGGCGAGGATGCCGACATCACGCCACCTCCGCCAGGTCCTGGGTCTGCATCATGGCGGCGCCGACGCTGTCGGGCGTCGCCAGGGCGCGATCGAATTCGGCGACGATGCGGCCATTGTTCATGACGAGGACGCGATCGCTCATGCCGAGCACTTCCGGCAGCTCGCTGGAGATCATCAGGACGGCCAGTCCCTGGCTGGCGAGCCGGCTCATCAGCGCGTGGATCTCGGCCTTGGCGCCGACGTCGATGCCGCGCGTCGGCTCGTCCATGATCAGCACGCGCGGCTCGGTCGCCACCCATTTCGCCAGCACGACCTTCTGCTGGTTGCCGCCGGAGAGCTGCCTGACGCGCTGCTCCGGCCCGCGGGCGCGGATGCCGAAGCGCTTGATCAGCTCGCGCGCCAGGCTCGATTCCCGGGCGCGGTTGACGATCGTCGCCGTCGAGATGCGGTCGAGCAGGGCGAGCGACAGGTTTTCGCGGATCGTCTGGGTCTTGATCAGGCCCTGCAGGCCGCGATCCTCCGGCACATAGGCGATACCGAGGTCGCGCGCCTGCTTCGGGCTGGTGATGGCGATCGGCTTACCGTCGAGGCGGATCTCGCCGGAGGTCGCCGGCGTGATGCCGAAGATGGTCAGCGCCAGCTCGGTGCGGCCCGATCCGATCAGCCCGGCAATGCCGACGATCTCGCCGGCGCGCAGCGTGAACGAGACGTCCTCGACCTCGTCGCGATAGCTAACCTGGCGCAATTCGAGCACCGGCGCGCCGATTTCGGCATCGACCTTCGGAAACAACTGGTCGACGGGCCGGCCGACCATCATCGAGACCAACTCGGCCTCGGTGATGTCGCCGATATCATGCGTGCCGACATAGGCGCCGTCGCGCAACACGGTGACGCGGGTGGCGAGCGCGAAGATCTCGGGCATGCGGTGCGAGACATAGACGATGGCGACGCCACGGTCGCGCAGGCGCCGCACGACGTCCATCAGCCGGCGCGCATCGGCGTCGGCGAGGGCGGCCGTCGGCTCGTCCATGATCAGCACGCGGGCGTCCTGCGACAGCGCCTTGGCGATCTCGACGCGCTGGCGGTTGGCGACCGAAAGGCTGCCGACGCGGGCGTCGACGTCGAGCTCATGACTGTCGAGGTCGTCGAGCAGCCGGCGCGCCTCGTTGCGCATCTGCGTCCAGTCGAGCGCGTTCAGCGTGGTGCGCGGCGCGTGGCCGAGGAAGATGTTTTCCGCCACGGAGAGCTCGGGGAAGAGCAGGAGTTCCTGGTAGACGGTGGCGATGCCGGCGGCGCGGGCCTCGCGCGGCGAGGCGAAGCGGACCTTCTCGCCATTGACGCGGATGTCGCCGCTGTCGGGGGCATGGACGCCGGCCATGACCTTGATCAGCGTCGACTTGCCGGCGCCGTTCTCTCCCATAAGCGCATGCACTTCGCCCGGTCGGACGTCGAAGGAGACGTTCTTCAGCGCGTGAATGCCGGCGAACGACTTCGAGACCCCGTCGAGTGCGAGGATCGGCTGCATAACGTGGCGTTTCCCTTGAACGTCCGGCTTGTGCCGGTTTTGTTGTTGGCCGGGATTGGCAAGATATCGGTCGGTCAGCTCTCCGGCGGGACCTCCACGACGTCGACGATGACGCCGGCATCCCGGAGCATGTCGCAGGCTTCCTGCGGCGCGGACGTGTCGGTGATGACCCGGTCGAGCTGGGTCAGCGGGCAGAGGATCAGGCTGCCGCGCGGCTGGAACTTCGAGCCGTCGACGAGCGCGATCACCTGCTCGGCCTGTTTCAGCATCTTCTGCTCGGCCTTGATCAGGACGGGATCGCCCTCGATCAGGCCCTGGCGGCGGATTGCGTGGGCGCCGAGGAAGTACTTTCCGGCGTAAAAGTGCTCGATCACCGTGTCGTTGGTGTAGGGGCTGACGACCATGCGCTGCTCGCGGTGGACGTCGCCGCCCGGCAGCACGACCTGGCAGTCGCCATTGGCAATCAGGTAGAGCGCGAGATCGAGCGAATTGGTCAGCACGCGCAATTTGCGCTCGGCGAGGTAGGGGCCGAGGCAATAGGTGGTGGTGCCGCCATTGACGATGATCGGTTCCCCGTCCTCGACCAGATTTGCGGCGGCGCGCGCGATCGCCCGCTTGGCGGCGAGATTCTGTAGCCGGGTCTCCTCGAAGGCCGGCGTCATCAGGCTGCCGATGCCGTTCTCGCCATGCCGCCGCTCGGCGCCGCCGCGCACCTTGCGCAGCTGGCCGATGTCGTTCAGCGCGGTGATGTCGCGGCGGATCGTTGCCTCGGAGGCGCCGGTCAGGCCGACAAGCTGCGCCACCGTGACGACGGGGCGCTCGGCCACCTCGCCGAGGATGATCCTGTGACGCTCGATTTCGTGCATGCGACCCTCCGACTGGCCGGGATTGTCCAAGCTTTCCGATGATTGTCAATCAGAAACGATCATCATCGATAATGATGCGGCGCAAAATGATCAATATCGATCATATCGCACTGCGATATCGCTCTGATCTGACTGCTTTTGATTGACAAGCGCCGGGCCGGCTGACAGATCATGGGCCGCAATTGCGTGGTCCTCGGCTTAAAAGGCCGAGCGACGTCCCCCGTGGATGGTTCGCCGATCCGAATGCGCTCGCATCTGCGAAGCGGCGACCGATCAAGAGCAGCTCCGATCATGACCTCTCCCGCTTCCTCGCATCTCCTCGACAATCGCTGGGACGACGCCAAGGCCGCCGGCCTGAGCGAATCCGAACTTCTGCTCTATCGTTCGAACCTGCTCGGTTCCGACAAGCGGATCACCAATTTCGGCGGCGGCAACACCTCCGCCAAGGTCGTCGAGAAGGACCCGCTATCGGGACAGGACGTCACCGTGCTCTGGGTCAAGGGTTCGGGCGGCGACGTCGGCTCGATGAAGCTCGACGGCTTCGCCACCCTCTACCAGGACAAGCTCGAAGCGCTGAAGGGCATCTATCGCGGCCTCGAGCACGAGGACGAGATGGTCGGCTACCTGCCGCACTGCACCTTCAACCTGAATCCGCGCGCCGCCTCGATCGACACGCCGCTGCACGCCTATGTGCCCTATGCGCATGTCGACCACATGCATCCCGACGCGATCATCGCCATCGCCGCGTCTGAGAATTCCAAGGAACTGACGAAGCAGATCTACGGCGACACGATCGGCTGGCTGCCCTGGAAGCGCCCCGGTTTCGAGCTCGGCCTGTGGCTGTCGAAGTTCGCCAAGGAAAACCCCAATGCCAAGGGCGTCGTGCTCGAGAGCCATGGCCTGTTCACCTGGGCCGACACCTCGAAGGGCGTCTATGAGCTGACGCTCGAGATCATCAACAAGGCGATCGCCTGGTTCGCCAAGGAGACTGCGGGCAAGGCGATCTTCGGCGGCGCCGTCGCGCAGTCGCTCGACGCCGACAAGCGCCGCGCCGTCGCCGCCGCCCTGATGCCGCAGATCCGTGGCCGCATCGGCAAGACGGAATCGAAGGTCGGTCATTTCGATGACCAGCCGGCCGTGCTCGAATTCGTCAATTCCGCTCAGCTTCGCGCATTGGCCGCCCTCGGCACGTCCTGCCCCGATCATTTCCTGCGCACCAAGATCCGTCCGCTGGTCGTTGACTATGACCCGGCCAAGGACAATCTGGACGAGGTTCTGGCCGGCCTCGGCGGCGCGCTCGACGCCTACCGCGCCGACTACGCCGCTTATTACGAGCGCTGCAAGCACGCCAACAGCCCGGCGATGCGCGACCCCAACGCCGTCGTCTATCTCGTTCCCGGCGTCGGCATGATCACCTTTGCCCGCGACAAGGCGACCGCCCGCATCGCCGGCGAGTTCTACGTCAACGCCGTCAATGTCATGCGCGGCGCTTCGACGGTCTCGACCTATGTCGGGCTGAACGAGCAGGAAGCCTTCGATATCGAGTACTGGCTGCTCGAGGAAGCCAAGCTCCAGCGCATGCCGAAGGCGAAGTCGCTCGCCGGCCGCATCGCCTTCATCACCGGCGGCGCCGGCGGGATCGGTTCGGCCACCGCCATCCGCTACCTGCAGGAAGGCGCGGTCGTGATGATCGCCGACATCGACCAGGCGGCGCTGGACTCGACCGTCGCCGGCCTCGGTGCCAAGTATGGCAAGGACAACATCCGCGGCGTCATCGCCAACGTTACCAGCGAACAGGCCGTCGACAAGGCGTTCCATGACACGCTGATCGAATTTGGCGGCATCGACATTCTTGTCTCGAACGCCGGCATCTCGTCCGCCGCGCCGTTCGAGGAGACGACGCTGGAGACCTGGGACAAGAACATCGCCATTTTGGCGACCGGCTATTTCCTCGTCTCGCGCGCCGCCTACCGGATCATGAAGACCCAGAAGCTCGGCGGTTCGATCGTCTTCATCGCCTCGAAGAACGGCCTCGCAGCGTCGGCCGGCGCCTCGGCCTATTGCACCGCCAAGGCGGCCGAGATCCATCTCGCCCGCTGCCTGGCGCTGGAAGGCGCGCCGTTCGGCATCCGCGTCAACACGATCAACCCGGACGCGGTGCTGCGCGGCTCGAAGATCTGGCAGGGCGAGTGGCGCCAGCAGCGCGCCGAGTCGAACAAGATCGGCGAGGACGATCTCGAGGAATTTTACCGCAACCGCTCGCTGCTGAAGCGCAGCGTGTTCCCGGAGGACATCGCCGAGGCCGCCTACTTCCTCGCCGCCGACCTTTCGAACAAGTCGACCGGCAACATCATCAATGTCGATGCGGGCAACGTCATCTCGTTCACGAGGTAAGATCGTGGAGAGCTCTTCACCTCTCCCTGAGGGAGAGGTCGACGCACGCAGTGCGGCGGGTGAGGGTTTACGGCCTCACCGGATGGTTCCCTAAACCCTCACCCGGAGCTTCGCTCCGACCTCTCCCTCAGGGAGAGGTAAGAAGCCGGAGTCATCAGGATGGATCTGGCCCCGGACTGAGGGAAGTGCAAAGCCTCTTCGTCATCCCGCTTAGCTTGGGATGACGGAGTTGGGTGAATTTCGGCCTGCGCCTGGCCGCAGGCAACAAGCAAAAACTGGCTTGGGGAGGACCCGCCACATGACCGATCTTCCGATCTCTTCCGATCTTCTCGCGCAAAAGAACAAGGCCGAGGATGCGGCGCTCGCCAATGACTATGCCTCGCTCGGCGAGCAGCTCGACCGGCGCGGCATCGACATCGACGTCATCACCCGCAAGGTCGCGGCCTTCACCGTCGCCGTGCCGTCCTGGGGCGTCGGCACCGGCGGTACGCGCTTTGCCCGCTTCGCCGGCCCGGGCGAGCCGCGCGGCATCTTCGAGAAGCTCGACGATTGCGCCGTCATCAACCAGCTGACCCGCGCCACCCCTGATGTCTCGCTGCACAATCCCTGGGACCAGGCGGACCCGAAGGCGCTGAAGGCGCATGCCGACGCCCTCGGCCTCGGCTTCGACGCGATGAACTCGAACACCTTCTCGGACGCCAAGGACCAGAAGCTCTCCTACAAGTTCGGCTCGCTGTCGCATACCGATCCGGCGGTGCGCCAGCAGGCGATCGAGCACAACATCGAGACGATCGAGATCGGCAAGGCGCTCGGCTCCAAGGCGCTGACGGTCTGGATTGGCGACGGCTCCAATTTCCCCGGCCAGTCGAACTTCACCGGCGCGTTCGAGCGCTATCTCGGCGCGATGAAGTCGGTCTATGCGGCGCTGCCGGAGGACTGGCGCGTCTTCACTGAGCACAAGCTCTATGAGCCGGCTTTCTATTCGACGGTCGTGCAGGACTGGGGCACCAATTACATGATCGCGCAGGAGCTGGGTCCGAAGGCGTTCTGCCTCGTCGACCTCGGCCACCATGCGCCGAACGTCAACATCGAGATGATCGTCGCAAGGCTGATCCAGTTCGAGAAGCTGGCCGGCTTCCACTTCAACGATTCGAAATATGGCGACGACGATCTCGATGCCGGCTCGATCAACCCGTTCCAGCTCTTCCTCGTCTTCAACGAACTGGTGGATGCGGAATACCGCAAGGCCAAGGGCTTTGCCCCGGCCTACATGATCGACCAGTCGCACAATGTCACCGACCCGATCGAAAGCCTGATGACCAGCGCCATCGAGATTCTGCGCGCCTATACGCAGGCGCTGCTGGTCGACCGTCCGGCGCTGGCAGGCTTCCAGCAATCGAATGACGTGCTGATGGCGAACCAGACGCTGAAGCGGGCCTTCACCACCGATGTCGGGCCGATCCTCGCCAAGGCGCGGCTGGCCAAGGGCGGCGCCATCGATCCGGTCGGTGTCTATCGGGCGTCGGGATATCGGGCCAAGGTGACGGCGGAGCGCCCCTCCACCGGTGGTAGCACCAGCGGCATTGTGTGACTTTTATACTTCAATTGACAACGGAATAAGCAGAGGCAAGCCTGATTCGACTTGCCTCTTCTCTGTTTCACCGAGAACAGCTAGCTTGACTTCGAGCCTGACTGATCCTTCAAGGGGTACGGGTGCATGGCCATGATGTCGGCTGCTGGCGATTCCTTGCGAATGCCGGCGGGCGGGGTCGAGCGCCGATGTGGGGGAACCGGCTGGATCCGTTGGTGTCGGACGGTCTCCCTCGGGGGTTCACATGGACAGGAGAGATTTATGAAGAAGGCTTCTACGCTCGTTATGCTCGTTGCCCTGGGCGCTGTGGCGGCTGGCTGCACGACCGGCTCGCGTGCCGGTGACGGCGCGGTCGTCGGCGGTCTCGCCGGCGCGGCGATCGGCGGCATCGCTGGCGGCAGCGTCGGCGCGGCGGCTATCGGTGCCGGCGTTGGCGCGGTCACGGGCGCGATCATCGCGGACGCAACCGGCCGTTGCTACTGGAAGGACCGCTACGGTCGTCGTCACTACACGTCCTGCCGCTAGTCCATTTCCAAGGCATGATGTTTCCAAGGCATGATGCCCGAAGGCGGTCCGCCGCTTTCGATTGCGGTCAAGCCTGGACACGCTGAACAGTCGCGGATCCGATCCGTTCGGAATTCATCCGCTTGAGACTGAACGAAACGGCCGGAACCGCGTTCCGGCCGTTTCTTTTTGGGTATTTCCGGGTGTTCCGGGGCCTTCCCGGGGCATTCGCCCGGAACTCATTCCCGACGTCCCGCATTACAAAAACGCAAGATGCAGCAGGACGAGCCGCCAGGGGCTTCGTCGACAGACGGGCTGCGTCCAGAGGAGGTCGAAATGCGGAAATCTTCCCTCGTGATCATCTTCGCGCTGTCCGGCGCCATTCTGGCCGGCTGCACGACCGGATCCCGGCAAGGCGATGCCGCGGTGGTCGGCGGCCTCGCCGGCGCGGCGATCGGTGGCGCAGCCACCGGCCGGGCCGGCGGCGCGCTGATCGGCGCCGGTGTCGGCGCCGTGACGGGCGCGATCATCGCCGACGCCACGACCGGCCGCTGCTACTGGCGCGACCAGTATGGCCGCCGCCACTATGTCGCCTGCCGCTGATCGGCGCGCGCCGGCGCTCAGTTGACCGCGAGAAAGCGGGTCGGGTGGACGTTGAGCGGATTGTCGTTCCAGCCCGCCAGCGCCGGCGACACCAGCGACAGGGAGACATAGCCAAGCAGGGGAATGATCGGCGCGTCGGCGGCCAGCAGGGCCGCGGCGGCGCCGAGTTCCTGCTTGCGCCGCTCGCTGTCCATGTCGGTCGACGCCTGGTCCAGCAGCTTGTCATAGTCGCGATTGTTGTAGCGTGCGTAGTTGAAGCGGACATTGTCGCTGCGCAGCACGGTGAGCAGGTCGATCGGATCGGCCTCGTCGGCGATCCAGCCGCTGCGGGCGATGTCGAAGTCGCCGCCGTCACGCATCCGCGCGAAATGCGCCGGGTTCGGTTCGGTGACGATGGTCGCCTCGACGCCGATTTCCTTCCACTGGTCGGCAATGACGCGGGCCGTTTCCTCATGGCCGAGACCGGTGCCGACGCGGATCGTCAGCCGCAGCGGCTTCGGGCCGGCGGCGTCAATCGCCGTCTCGTCCTTGGCAGCGGATGCGGCCGGGGCGGCCGGCTTCTCCTCGGACTTCTCGGCCTCGATCTTGTCGTTAGCCGGCTTTTCAATCGCCGGGGCCGCATCGCCGGGCTTGTTGACGCTCGGCTTGGCGGTGATCGAATAGGTCACGTCCGGGCTGGCGGCATCCCGCGCGTCCCCATCCCTGGCGCCGGTGCCCTTCGCCCCGGTATCCCCGGATCCGGCATTGTCCGTGCCAGTCTTGCCGTCCGCGCGGGTGCCTTCGGCGGCGGCGGCTGTCGCTTCGGGCGCCTTGGCGGTGGGGTTGTCGGCAGCCGGCGCCGGCGCTGCCGGCTGGACCGCTGCGGCCTCGCGGAAGCCGGCCGCTTCGAGCAGCTTGCGCGCTTCGGCGCGGCGGGTTTCGATCGGCGCCGGCATGGCTGCCGGCGTGCCGGAGAGGGCGGGCGGCACCAGCGTCTCGGCCGGGACCATGCCGCCGGACCAGACCGCGCGCGCCAGCGCCTCGCGGTCGATGGCGAGCGACAGGGCGCGGCGGACCTCGACATTGTCGAACGGCTTCTTCGCCGTGTTGATGGCGAAATAATAGGTGCCGGGGTAGGGCGCCAGGCGCAGCGCCGCGCCGAATTCGCCCTTCAGGTCCTGCAAATTCTCGGTCGGCACGTCGGGGCAGGAAAGAACCGCCTTGGCCCGATAGGCGTCGACGCAGCCGGCGACATCCTCGAACGCCTTGTAGACGACGCTGTCGATCGGCATCGTCTTGGCGTCGCGGAAGCGCGGATTCTTGACGAGGATGTAGCCGTCCTTCTTGTCGATTGCCGCGAGGCGATAGGCGCCGTTCGAGACGATCTTGCCGGTCGTGCCGAAGTCGGCGCCGAGCTTCTTGATCGAGGCGACATTGACGGGGAGGGCGACGGGAAGCGCCAGGCGGCCGAGGAAGGTCGGCACCGGGCGCTCCAGCGTGATCTCCAGCGTCGCGGCATCGGGCGCCGCGACGCCGAGCGTGTCGGGTTTGGCGGTTCCCTGTTGAATCGCGGCGGCACCCTTGATGACGAGCAGCGGGCCCGCCTCGGTCGCGCCGGTCTCGGGCGCGAACAGGCGGCGGAAAGACGCCACGAAATCCGACGCCTTGACCACGTCGCCATTCGACCAGCGCGCGCCGTCGCGCAATTGGAAGGTGTAGATGATGCCGTCCGGCGAAATGCTCCAGCTTTCGGCGGCGCCGGGGGGCGTCCGGCCGTCGCCGTCGAGCGCCACCAGGCCCTCGAACAGGTCGTAGAGGATCGGCGTCTCGTTGAAGGTCGCGGCCTTTTGCGGGTCGAGCGTTTCCGGGGCCTTCACCAGCCCGCGCGGATAGATCACGTCGGCGCTGGCGGGCAACGCGGCCGTTGCCGCAAGCATCACGCCGGCGATCCAGGCGAATCGCATCTTCATCTCTCCGTATCGGTCCCGACCCGGCGGCGATAATCGTCAGAATTCGGGCGATCTCAAGCCGTTGTCGCGCTTTTCATCAACCCATCGCGATGACCGGCGCGCCGATCGCCGTCTGCAGTGCCTGCGGGCTGACGGCGAAGACGGCGTGCGGCGTCCCGGCCGCCGCCCAGACGCTGGCATGGCGGAAGAGGTCGCGGTCGAAGAAGCTCGAAAGCGTCGTCGCATGGGCGAAGGGCGGGATGCCGCCGATGGCAAATCCGGTCGCGCCGCGCACGAAGGCGGCGTCCGGCCGTTCGATCGCCTCGCCGATCGCTTCGGCCACCTTGGCCTCGTCGACGCGATTGGCGCCCGAGACGAGGAGCAGGATCGGCGTGCCGCTCGTGACGCCGCGAAACACCAGCGACTTGACGATCGCTCCGACCACGCATCCGCAGGCGGCGGCGGCTTCCTCCGCCGTCCGCGCCGAGACGTCCATGACGCGCAGGCCGATCTCGAGACCGAGTGATTGGGCGGCGTCGCGCACCCGCGCGACCGGGGCGGGAATCTCGGTCATGGCTCGTTCTCCCAATCGGCGTCTCGCCGCGCCGATCGACGGATGCGGCGCCGGGGCGGATTTGCTAGAATGACGAGAAGACCGTCGCATCAAGTCGGAGTCAACGGATGAACGACGCCAGCGGCAGGCCAGGATCGCCGTCCAACGTCCGCCATCTTGCCGATGCGATCCGGAAGGTTCGGCTGGCGGAGGCGGAGCGCGCCGACGTGGTGGTGGATCTCAGGGACACCGAGCGGGCCAGGCTCGACATGCTGGCCGATGAGTTGCGCGGCGTCTTCGCGGAGGTTCCCGAGGACGACGACCAGTTCATCGCGCAAATCGACACCGGCAGCCAGCCGCGCTTCTGGATCGACATGACGTCCTTCGTCGCCATGGACCGCGACCGTCGCAGCTATCGCTTCCTCAAGGATACGCGGCTCGGCCGCACCGTCATCCTCGAAACCGCCAATCTCGACGCCATGGCCGATTGCGTCATGCACTATGTCGCCGAGCGCATCATCGAGCGCGACCGGGCGCTGGAAGGCGACTGGCTGCTCCGTCGCGCCGCCCAACAGGACGCGCCGCGCCGCGAGCGCCGGTCGCTGTCGCGCCAGCCTTCCGCCGAAACGCCGGCGCGGGCCGGGGCCGGCGCGCCGGCCGGCTGGATCGCCGCAGCGTTTCTCGCCGGTATCCTGGTCGGCGTCGTCGCGCTGCTCGCCTATGCCTGGGTGCATGTCGGCGGCTGACCGCATCGGCGATCGTCAATCGTTGCGCGACCGCCGCGGTGCCGCCATCATCGGGGGAATTGCGGGTTTACGCCTCCCTCCGCAATATTTTTCCAACTATAAGATTGGGGTCATGAATCGCCGAAACCAGAGGTTGCGGCACTGCGGTCGCCTATGAAAGGTGGTGAGGCCGATGCACTACAAGCCGGCCAATTGGCTCGTGAACCTCACGCGCCTCAATCCGAAGACGTCGTGGCCCTGGCGACATTCGATCCGACTGGCCGTGGCCGTTACGTTTCCCATGTTGGTCGGACTGTTGGTCGGTCAGGCAGAGCCGGCGATCATGGTGTCGCTCGGGGCCTTGTTGAATTCGGTCAAGGTGCAGACCGAGGCCTATCGCCTTCGTTTCCGCAATTTCCTCATCGTCGTGCCGATCGCGATGTTGGGCTACATGCTGGGGGCGCTGGCTTCCGGATACGGGCCGCTGACCTTCGGGCTGTTGATCTTCGTCAGCATGCTTTCCGGTCTGATCAGCGGCTATGGCGCCGCGTTTTCTACAGCGGCGATGCAGATGCTCATGCTTGCCGTCATCGCCGCTGCCGGCCACCCTGCCGCTTCGTTCTGGCAGCCGGCTGTGCTGTTCGCCGCCGGCGCGGCCTTCGCCGCGCTGCTGCTGGCTGTCGAGGCCGTGTTTGATCGCCATCATCCCGAGCGGATGGCGTTGGCGCAACTGCTGCGGTCGCTCGCGCATCTGGCGCGGACCGCCGCCAGCCCGCCGCCGGCGAGCCCTGGACATGCCCTGGCTACCCCCTTCGAGCAGCAGCGTCGCCACGTCACCGATGCGATGATGAAGGCCTATTCGGGTCTGCTCGAAACCCGCCTGCGCAGCGAGGGCCGCACGCCGGACGGGGACGATCGCGCCGCCATCCTGTCGACGACCGGCATGATCTTCTCGGCTTTGCTGGCCGGGGGAAGCCCGCCGGCGGAGCTGCGCGCGGTCGGCCAGCGCCTCGACGCGATCGCGACGGCCGTCGCCAAGGGCAGGGCGCGCCCGTCCGGCCCGGACGGGTCCTCCGGCGGCACGCGCCTTTCCGACGGCCTTGACCGTCTGGTTGAGGAAATCTGGCCCGATACGGCGCGGTCCGATCCGCCGGGCACCTCGAACGCGCGGCGTGGAAGGACCGCCGCGCAGCGCCCCCCGATCGACTGGCGTTCCCAGCTTGGCCAGATCGGCCGCCTCGCACCGGGGCGGGACGTCATCGTTTCGGCGCTGAAGCTGTCGCTTTGCCTTGCCGTCGCCTTTGCGGCGCAGAGCCTGCTCGGCGGCGTGCGCTCCTACTGGATCCCGCTCTGCGTCGTGATCGTCCTGAAGCCGGATTTCGGCTCCGTGTTCGTGCGGGCGGTGCAGCGCTCGATCGGGACGATCCTGGGCGTCGCTATCGGCGTGGTCATCTTGACCTTCGTGCCGAAGGGAATCTGGCTGCTCGCCAGCATGGCGGTGCTGGGCGTTTTGGTGCCGGGTGCCGGCCAGCGCGGCTATGCGATGCAGTGCGCCTTCCTGACGCCGCTGGTCTTGATCCTGATCGACATGCCCGTGCCGGGCACGGTCGATTTCGGACCGCAGCGCCTGGTCGACACGCTGATCGGTTCCGGCATCGTGCTCGTCTTCGGCTATCTGATCTGGCCGCGCGACCCAGCGCCGCGAATCCTCGGATCCTTCTCCCGCGCAATGGAAGCCGCCGGGAAGTTCTTGCGCGCCGCCTGCACGCCGCCTCCGGCCGATGCCGCGCAGATGCCGGCCGCCCGGTTAGCCGTGCTCGGCGCGTCGACCGCCGCCTATCGCAGCCTGTCGAACGTCCGGGCCACCTTGCAACGCGCCCTCGCCGAGCCGCCGCCGGCCTGCCGCGAGGCGGCGGCGTGGTTCCCAGCCGTGGTCGAGGCCGAGCGCCTCTGCGATCGCATCACACGGTTGGCCGAGCTCAATCTCGCCGGGGCGGTGACGCTCGATCCGGCCGGCGTCGAGCGTCGTCTTGCCGGGTTCGAGGCGTTGCGGACCGCGGCGCTCGGTCACGGGCCGAAGGTGCCGGGTGATCCCGTGCCGCCGCGCGCCGATCGCGATCCGGCGTTTCAGGACGTCGATTTCGAGCTGGCGCGGCTGTCCCAGCTCATGCAGCCGGCGACATAGAGCGTTTTCGAGCGAAGTGGATACCGGTTCGCGTGAAGAAAACGTGATCAAACCAAAGAGCTGGAGTCGTTCCATGAAACATGGAACGACTCCAGGCCCCGCCTCGCCAAGGCGGCGAGGCGTTCCGGACTTGCCTCGGTCGGGTCTTGCTTCAGGCGGCGCCGGCGGCCGCAGCCGGTTCCGACGTTGCGGTGGCGCCCTGGCTCGGCCGGGTCGCATCGAGCAGCGCGATCGGCGTCAGCGTGGCGGCGGCAATCTGCTCGACATACGGCGCGTAGTCGGCCCGCAGGGCCGCATAGGTGCGATGGCACTGCTCCCTGTCGCCGGCAACCGGCAGACCCGCCGCGACGAGGATGGCATACAGGCGGTCGAAGCCGTCGGTCTCGCCGCTTCGGACGGCGGGCGGCCGGGCCGGCGCGCCGGCGCCGAGCGCCGCCGCGATCAGCCGCATCGTCGTCGCGCCTTCGCGCCGGCAGATCCGCGCCTCGGTCGGCGCGTTCTGGTCGAGGCAGGCGACCGTGGCGGTCGCGGCGTCGAGAACGCTGGAGGCCGTGACGATCCAGCTGGTACCGCGATAGATCGACGGCACGAAGGACAGGATCGGCGACAGCGTGTGGGTCTCGCGGATGCCGCGGAACCAGTTTTCCCAATCCTCCCAGCCGACCTGGATCCCGGCGTCGTCGTTCTTGGCCAGCAGCCAGCCGAGGTAGCGTTCGCCGGTCGCCACATCGTCGGTGCGGGCATAGAGCCAGCCGACCCTGCGCTCGCGGGTCTGGATGGAGGCCTGATAGCCCGGCACGAAGGTGAAGAGCAGCATGACGACGGCGAGGCCGATGGCCGCTTGGAAGACGGCGAGATATTCGCCCACCAGTGTCGAGGGGGTCAGGTAGCCGAGCGTGCTGAGCGCCGAGCCGCTGGCGCTGAGCGCCCGCCAGAAGCCGGGCTCGATGCGGAGGCCCCACAGGATGCCCGTAAAGGCGATCTGCACCAGCAGGAACCACGTCACCACCGCGATCAGCACGAACAGCGGCATGATCCAGGCCTGGCGCCGTCGCTGGATCTCGGCATCGCCGCCGTCCCGGCTGATGAACCGGTGGACGATGGCGACCGCGCTTCGGCGGGCGTTCCGCTCGATGAAATCGTCGGCCTTCGAGTTCAGCAGGGCGACGACCACGATGGAGCGGAAATACAGGACGAGAAGGAGCACGCCCGCAAGGCTTGCGAGGATGTGGAGGGCAATCGTCATGGGTCTCTCGAAACCTGCTTGTCTTGAGTCGCGGTCCGGAAGGGTCAGGGCTTCTTCTTGAAGAGCCCGCCCTGGATCGGTGCGTGCGGATGCGGCTTCAGATCGGCCTTCGGCAGCAGGAACAGCCAGGTCACGAACACGAACGGTGCCGTGAAGGTCGGAATGCCGAGCGGGGCGAGGCCGGCGTCCATGGCGCCCTGCACGATCACGGTGAAGATGGTGCCGAGCAGCGCGAAGGCGAGAACCCGCGTCGAGGGCGTGTAGAACACGCAGCCGAGCGCCACAGCGGTCAGTACCGGGCTGAAGCCGTAGAGGCCGGCCGTCACGGCGGACAGGCTCGCGCCGAGCGCCAGCGACACGGCCAACGCCACCGCCGCGCCGAGGGCGGCAAGTCCGGCTGCCCAGGGCGACGAGACGAGCAGACCGATCAGCACCAGCACGCCGCTGACCGGATTGTTGATCAGGAAGACCTGCGCCGGCCCCTTGAGCCAGGCGAGGAACAGTTCGGTGGCGTTCGCCGCCGATTCCACGCCGCCCGCGACGGTATGCGGCAGCGCCGGCGGTCCCATCGAGGCGATGGGAACCTGTCCGAACGAATAGGCGCCGAGCACCAGGAACCAGGTGGTGAGCACGAAGGGGAAGGTGAGGGCGGGCGCTTCCCAGGTCTTCATGACCTTGGAGACGGCCAGCATGACGACGGTCGAGACGGCGGCGCCGACGAGGAGGATGAACCACATCGTCGCGCCATTGGCGAGGAAGGTCGGGACGGCCGCGCCCACCAGCACGCCGTTGAACCCGAACAGGCCCTGGTCGAGCGAGGCCTTGTCGGCGTCGAGCAGCATGGCGGTGACGGTGGCGACCACCAGCGCGACGATCGCCCCGATCGCGATGTCGATCTGGCCGCCGGCGATGGCGCCCCACACGATTGCGGCGAGGAAGAACAGGCCCGTCAGCGGGTTGTTCTGGAAGATGACCTGACCGGCGCCGCGCAGGTTGATGTCGATAAAACCGAGAACCGGGTTCTTCCCGGCGGCGTCGGTCCAGCTGGACAGTGCGTTCGACATTTCATTCCCCCTCTTGTCGATGCGGCGTTGCCGCCGGCACGGCCGGCGGATCCATTCATGCCTGCGGGCGTCGCCTCACGCCCAGAGGAAGTTCTCCGGCACCTTGCGGTCCACGGCGATCTGGCGGGCCTCCGACCAGAATTCGCGGATCTTGGCCATGACCGGCGCCGACTCCATGCCAAGAACCTTGAAGATCAGGCCGGCGTCATGCGGCAGGCGGCTGGCGCCGAAGGCGAGCTCGTTCTCGTTGTCGAAGGCCGGCTGCGTCCGCTCGAACAGCGCGTCGGCCTTGTCCTTCGGCGTCAGCACGATGACGTTGCCGAAGACGTGGAACCCGCCCATCATGCCCATCCGCGCCAGGCCGTGGACATCGGGCTCCAGCACGAACTTCTCGGTGAACAAGGACCGTCCGTCCGGCCGCGCCCCTTGGACCGTCGACGAGAACAGCTTGTACTGGAAGATCTCGCCGTCGCGGTAGTATTTCCGGCCCGGCATCATGATCTCGGAATAGACCAGCGTCGCCGTCGGATCGATCGTGACCTGCGTCGACTGGATAAAGCGCGAGTTCTTCGCCGGGATGATCGGGCGCGGGATGTATTCGAGGTAGGATCCTGCGCCGAGCGTCAGCTGCTGGGTCTGGCTGGCGTAGTTCGCGTCCATTTCGTGGATGCGCGTCGCCGACTGGGTCGTCACATGAGCCTGCGCGTCGGCCGCCATGTCGATCTCGATGATGTTGCGATCTCCCTGCAGGATGCCGCCGGCATTCGAGATGATGGAGACGCAGGGCAGTTCCGGCATCTCCTCGTCCCAGTAGAGCGCCTGCTGGACGATCAGCGGCGCACGGCGATGCAGGGTGCGCAACACGCTTCGATGCGGGCCCGGTTCGAAACCGAGCCGCAGGAAGGCGTTCTTGCCGAAGGAGCCGCTCGGCAGCTGAGGGGGCTCGTCCTGGTAAGCCCCCAGTTCCCGGGCGCCGCTGAACATTACGCGCCTGCTTTTTCGGTGGTTTCGAACAGCAGGTTCTGGCGGATCAGGCCGGTCAATTCCTCGATGCCTTCGTTCGTCTTGCAGTTGGTGAACACGAACGGCTTCTTGCCGCGCATCATGCGGGAATCGTCGTCCATGACCTTCAGGCTGGCGCCGACATAGGGGGCCAGATCGGTCTTGTTGATCACCAGGATGTCGGAATGGCTGACGCCGGGGCCGTTCTTGCGCGGGATCTTGTCGCCGGCGGCGACGTCGATCACGTAGATGAAGAAGTCGACCAGGGCCGGGCTGAAGGTCAGCGTCAGGTTGTCGCCGCCGCTCTCGATCAGGACGAGGTCGGAATCCGGGAACTTCGCTTCCATCTCCTCGACGGCGGCGAGATTCATGCTGGGGTCTTCGCGCACGGCGGTGTGTGGGCAGCCGCCGGTCTCGACGCCGATGATGCGTTCTTCCAGCAGGATGCCGCGCAGCGTGCGCTGCACATGCTTGGCGTCTTCCGTGGTGACGACGTCGTTGGTGATGACGAGGATGCGATAGCCGAGCTTCACCAGCACGGGCGTGATCGCCTCGATGATGGCTGTCTTGCCGGAGCCGACGGGACCACCGATGCCGATGCGGGGGATCTTTTTCATAGTGCTATCCAGCTACCTTGTTAATTCATGAACATGCGGACATGGCCCTTGACGTGGACCGCCGCGAGAATGTCGATGATCGGCGAGAAGCTCGCCATCTCGTCGATGGTTGCGTCGGCGACCCGCTCATAGGTTGGTCCCACCTGGGCCGTGACGTCCAGAAGGATCTTCTGGGTGTCGACGAACGAGATCCGCATCAGGCGGAGCGCCGCGCTGAGCACGCCGTTGCCGACGCCATATTGATGGACGCCGAACGCGTCGCGGCGATTGGCGCCCAGGGTGGCCAGCGTGATGGCGAGGCTGACCGGATGGGTGCCCGGCGTCTCGCCGCTCTTGATCCGCTGGAACCAGTCGCGCGGCAACGGCTTCTCGATCATCCCCGACGAGAGTTCGCAGAGCTTCTTGCCCATGCGAACCGTCATCAGGCGCGTTTCCTCGTTCAGCTTGCGCTCGTGGACCAGCCGGTCGATGCGCATGAGCTCGTCGACGTCGCCGGCCATGACCGCCCGATGCGCGCACAATACCGCCACGCCGTCGCCGGTCGCGGCCTGCCACATCGAGGTCTCGGTATAGGCCCGCAACGTCGCCGGGCCGTCGACGATGCCCTGTTGAATGGCGGTTTCCAGTCCGTTGGAGAACGAGAAACCGCCGACAGGCAGGGCAGAGTCGGCGAACTGAAGCAGATAGAGCAGTTCCGGCAGGGAGCGTTCGGAATCCGCCTCAGTGGTCATGGTCATGGGCGTGGCCATGGGAATTTCCATGGCCATGATCGTGGCCGTGCGCATCCTTCGACGCATGGTGGTGCGAATGCGGCGTGTCGCTCGCGCCGCCGAACAGGCGACGCGATTCATGCGGCGCCAGATACGGGATCACCTCCGAGCCGGGCATGAACTCATGGCGAACGCCGGGGAGGGCGTGCGTCTTCATCACCGAGTTCATCACCTTCTTGTCGACGGTGAGCGGCACGTAGACCTTGGTTCCCTTGACGACGGCCGGCCAATGCTGGTTGCCCAGCGCATGGCCAAGCTCGAACAGGGTCTGCACCATCTTCGGAACCTGCTCGCTGACCACTTCGTCGAGGTTGATGATCATCACCTCGCGCAGGGTGATGCGCGCCACAATGGCGGTGCGCTTGCCTGCGTCCCAGGTGAGGATGTCGCCATCATGCAGGTGCGAGTTGCGGTCGAGCGAGAGGGCCAGCTCGACCTCCGCGAGGGTCGCCTTGCGGAGCCGGCTCTTCTGGGCTTCCCACTGGTCCAGTTCGAGCCAGTCGATCGCGGCGCCGTCGAGGGTCTTGACCCATTCCGGATCCCGAACGTTACCGAGCGTGCTTTCAATAAGTATCATGCGTGCCTCTGCTGCGCGGAAACGCAGGTGATCAACTGAAGAAGTAGAGCTGGTTCAGCGAAATGCTAGTCGGCGGATCGACCGTGACATGCTTGCCGTCGATCGTCACCGCGAAGGTCTCCGGGTTGACGTCGATATTGGGCAGGTAGTCGTTGCGGACCATGTGCTGCTTGCCGAGGATACGCGTGCCGGAGACCGGGCTGATGTTGCGCTGCAGGCCGAGCTTCTCGCCGATCTTGTCGTCATACGCGGCGCGCGAGACGAAGGTGATCGAGCTCTTCTGCATCGCCGTGCCGAAGGCGCCGAACATCGGCCGGTAGTACATCGGCTGCGGCGTGGGCAGCGAGGCGTTCGGGTCGCCCATGTTGGCCCAGGCGACGAAGCCGCCCTTCAGCACCATCTTGGGCTTGGCGCCGAAGAAGGCCGGCTCCCACAGCACCAGGTCGGCGAACTTGCCGGGCGCAACCGAGCCGATCTCGTGCGCCAGGCCCGAGGTGAGGCAGGGGTTGATCGTGACCTTGGCGATGTAGCGCAGGACGCGGAAATTGTCGTTGTCCGGCGCATCTTCCTCAAGCTGGCCGCGGGCCTTCTTCATGGCGTCCGCGGTCTGCAGGGCGCGCAGGAAGTTCTCGCCGATGCGGCCCATCGCCTGCGAGTCGGAGCCGATCATCGAGATCGCGCCGAGGTCGTGCAGCACGCTCTCCGCCACGATGGTCTCCGAGCGGACGCGGCTTTCGGCGAAGGCGACGTCGGACGGGATCTTCGGGTTCAGATTGTGACAGACCATGATCATGTCGAAGAGCTCGGCGACCGAGTTCTTGCCGCATGGCAGCGTCGGGTTGGTCGAGCTCGGCAGCACGTTGCTCTGGCCGACGACCTTCAGCAGGTCGGGGGCATGGCCGCCACCGGCGCCCTCGCTGTGGAAGGTGTGGATGGTGCGGCCGTCGAAGGCGGCGATCGTGTCCTCGACATAGCCGGACTCGTTCAGCGTGTCGGTATGGACCGCGACCGAGACGTCGTAGTCGTCGGCGACCGAAAGGCAGGAGCGGATCGCCGACGGCGTGGCGCCGTAGTCCTCGTGCACCTTGAACCCGGCAGCGCCGCCATGCAGCTGCTCGATCATCGGTCCCTTGCCGGTCGAGTTGCCCTTGCCGAGCAGGCCGATATTGATCGGCAAGCCTTCGACGGCGCGCAGCATCATCTCGAGGTTCCACGGACCATTGGTGGTCGTGACGCCATTGCTGCCGTCGACCGGGCCGATGCCGCCGCCCCAGATGGTGGTGATGCCGTTCGAGAGCGCGGCATAGACCTGCTGCGGCGAGATGTAGTGGACGTGCGTGTCCATGCCGCCGGCGGTCAGGATCAGGTGTTCGCCGGAGATCGCGTCGGTCGAGGCGCCGGTGACCAGGCCCGGCGTGACGCCGTCCATGGTCGACGGATTGCCGGCCTTGCCGAGGCCGACGATGCGGCCGTTGCGGATGCCGACATCGGCCTTGACGACGCCGAGCGTCGGCTCGAGCACGGTGACGTTGGTGATGACGAGGTCGAGGCAGCCGGCTTCCTGCGTCAGCTGGTTTTCCGAGCCCATGCCGTCGCGCAGCGTCTTGCCGCCGCCATACTGCAGCTCGTCGCCATAGACGGCGCGCAGGTCCTTTTCGATCTGGACATAGAGGTCTGTATTGCCGAGCCGGATCTTGTCACCGACGGTGGGACCGTAGAGATCAGCATATTGCTGACGGGACATCTGGGTCATGACGCCGTACCTTTAAAATCGGAATGGGAAGAGCGAAGTGCGGATCACTTCGCCGGCTTGGCCTTCAGGACCTTCGACTTGAAGCCGAGCTCCTGAGCCTTGGCGATCGAATGGTCCTTGTTGGGACGGTAGTCGGGCGTCGGCCCGTCGCCGGTCCAGCCGTCGACCAGGTTGTTGAAGCCGTAGACGAAGCGCTTGCCGCCATAGGGGACGAGCGTCACTTCCTTCTCGTCGCCGGGCTCGAAGCGCACGGCCGTGTTGGCCGGGATGTCGAGGCGCTGGCCGAAGGCGGCGGCGCGGTCGAACTCGAGATAGCGGTTCACTTCGAAGAAGTGGAAATGCGAGCCGATCTGAATCGGACGGTCGCCAGTGTTGCGCACGGTGATCGTCGTGCGGGGACGGCCGGGATTGATCTCGATAAATCCGGGCGCCAACACATAGCCGCCGGGCGGGGTCGGGGCGGGGGTCGACGCCGCTTTGGCGGTGTCGGCGGGCTTCGCAGTCGGGTTCTTGGCCAAGGCAGCCTCCTGGAGTTTCGCGCGAGCTGGGCGGGCTGATCAGACGATGGGGCTATGCAGGCTGACGAGGCGGCTGCCGTCGGTGAACACCGCTTCGACCTGGATGAGCGGCAGCATGGCCGGCACTTCATCCATCACGTCCGCCGCGGTCAGGACGTGGCGGGCGCCGTCCATGACCTCTTCGACGGACTTGCCTTCGCGGGCGCCCTCGAGCACGTAGGCGCAGAGGATGGCAACCGTCTCGGGATGGTTGAGCTTCAATCCCTTGGCTTTGCGCTTGAGCGCGACGTCCGCCATCATGTGGATGGTAAGCTTATCGAACTCTCGCGGCGTCAGATGCATCGTCGTCTCCGAATGTTTTGTCGCTAATCTACACGGACCGACATCGGTCCATGCCCAAGCATAGCGTGCCTCAGCTCTGTGACAGTCGATGGTCGCCGGACGGTTCCGTAGAGAATGCGTGACAGAACTGCCGTTCGATCTATCGAATTAATGGTTGCCCGGTCGGTCCTTGCTCTGCACCGTGCTCATGGTCGACACCCCCCCCAATGTCGTGCCAAACCACGCGAAGGCACGTCGAAAGCAAGCGATTTCCGTGCTGAGCCTCCCGTAGCATCGCCTGGATCGAAACTATCCGAGAGCAGATCTCATCACAAGTTCCACCTTATATCATCCCCCCGTAGTGTGGGTTCTGTGATGAATCAACAGCTCGGTTGATCAGTTGCCAACCGACGGTTGCCATGATATCTTATCAATTGGTTCAAATTTAGAAATTTATGATCCGTGGCCACGCAATCTATAGTATTTGGCCCAAGGAATTCATGTATTGATCTTATTGGAACTGACATCGAAGGCTGTTGCTGAAATATGCAATGCGGGCGACAAACAAGAGTTGCAAACGGCGATTTGCGACGCGGGTCGCTCGCTGGGTTTTGACAGGTTGATCCTGGCTTGTGAAAAAAACGTCAAGCGCGAATTCATGGCCGATCCCACGCTGACCAACCAGTCTTATGATGATCTGGTTGCCTATGAACGTGACGGATGGTCGGAGAGGGACCCGCTGCTCGACTATGCCGCGACCGGTACCGACCCGCTCTATTGGCGAACCGAAACCTGGAAGAAACCGCCTCGGTTGGACTACCACGAATATATCCAGCACCTGGGAATCACCGGCGGGCTGACCGTGCCGCTGCGGGGCAGCGCAAACAAGATCGGAGCACTGACGCTGCTATCGTTCTCCGACCGCGTGCACGGCCCGGATGCGGTGCACGCCGTGTCGATCATCGGCATGGTGGCCAGGTCCCGCGCCGCCGCGGTCGGGCTGGCGACCGGGCAGCCGGCTGGTGGCAGCGCCAAGTTCCGATCGCTGTCGTCCCTTCAGCGCGAAATTCTCAAATGGGTCGCGAATGGGAAATCGAACGCCGAAATCGCGCTGATCGTCGGACAGTCCAAGCGCTCGGTCGACTATCACGTGATCGAAATCCTGAAGAAGCTGGAGGTCGGCTCTCGAGCCCAGGCCGCGGTGATCTACGCGGCGCTCTGAGAGCGTAGCAGCGGAGAGGTGGCGCAATCCGAACGAGATTCGCCCGCCGTTGGCGTGGTCTTCCGATGTGCGGCCGGTTCCGAACTGCATGGGTTCCTCTCGGGGCGACCACCGAATCATGATTTGAACCAGTCCCGACCCAGGGATTGTGGACAAGCATCCAGTCTTCGCCCACGCGCACGGCCATTCGCCTGGCCTTGGATCACGGCGCGCCTGTGCTTGTGCTCTATCTCTTTGTTTGATCGCGTTTTCTTCACGCGAACCGGTATCCACTTCGCTCGAAAACGCTCTAGCTGTCGAGAATGAATCCCATGTGGAAATGGTTGGTCGATACCCTGCGGGCCAATCCGGAGATCGCGGTCTTTGTCTGTCTCTCGATCGGCGCCTATGTCGGCAAGCTGTCGTACAAGGGGGTCGGCCTCGGCGCGGTGACCGGAACTCTGTTGACGGCGCTGCTCGTCGGTCAGCTCGACATCACCGTTTCCAACGATGTGCGGGCGATTTTCTTCCTGCTCTTCCTGTTCGCGATCGGTTACGGCGTCGGGCCGCAATTCGTGCAGGGCATCGCCAAGAACGGCGTGCCGCAGGCGCTGTTCTCGGTGATCATCTGCGCGCTGTGCCTCGGCACCGCCTGGGTGGCAGGACGGATCGCCGGCTACGACGTCGGCTCCACGGCGGGGCTCTTCGCCGGCGCCGCGACGATCTCGTCGGCGCTCGCCTTGTCGGTCGACGCGATCGAGCAGCTCGGGCTCGCCACCGGCGAAACGAAGACGCTGGTCGATGCCGTGCCGACGGCCTTCGCCATGACCTATATCTTCGGCACCATCGGCGCGACCATGATCATCTGCGTCGTGGGGCCCAGGCTGCTCGGCATCGACCTGGTCGCCGCCTGCCGCGCCTATGAGCTGAAGATGGGCGGGCACGGCAAGACCGGCGAAGGCGCGCGTGCTTGGCACCAGCACATCGCCCGCGCCTATCGCATCGGCCCCGGTTCGGACTGGGTCGGCAAGACCGCCGCCGCGGTCGAGGCGACGTGCGGGCCGGCGCAATTGTTCATCGAGCGCGTCCGGCGCGACGACCAGATCACCGACGCGACGGCCGACATGATGCTGCTGGTGGGCGACGTCGTTGCCGTCGCCGGCAACCGCGGCATCGTGATGAAGCTTGCCGGTCCCGAACTGGTCGAGGTCGAGGACGCCGAACTGCTGAATGTGCCGGTGGAGGGGACGGAAGTCCTGATCACCAATCGTGGCGTCGACGGCAAGACGCTGGGTGAATTGGCCAGTCTTCCCAGTACGCGCGGCATCTTCCTGCGCCGGATCCGGCGCGGCGCGACCGGCGTCGAGATTCCGATCCTGCCTGCCACCACGCTGCATCGCGGCGACGTGGTCACCGTCATCGGCCGGCCGCAGGATATCTCCTCGGCCCTGGCGGCATTCGGGCGGGCCGACCGCGCGCCGGAGGAAACCGACATAGCGCTGGTGGCCGCCGCCATCGTCATCGGCGCCCTGGTTGGCTCGCTCGTGCTGCGGCTCGGTTCCGTGCCGGTCACGCTGTCGTCCTCCGGCGGCGTGCTGCTCGCGGGCATCGCGCTCGGCTGGCTGCGCTCGGTTCACCCGACCTTCGGCCGCATTCCGCCGGCCGCCAACTGGCTGATGAACGCGCTCGGCCTCAACATGTTCATCGCCGTCGTCGGCCTATCCTCCGGGCCGAGCTTCGTCGCCGGCGTGCAGCAGCTCGGCTTCAGCCTGTTCCTCTGGGGCATGGTGGTGACGAGCGTGCCGCTGATCCTCGCGCTCTATATCGGCCGATACGTCTTCCGCTTCGATGATGCGATCCTGCTTGGATGCGTGGCGGGGGCCCGCGCCTCGACGGCGTCGCTCGGCATGCTGACGGCGCGGGCCAAGAGCCAGACGCCGGCGCTCGGATTCACGGTGAGTTGCGCCGTCTCCAACACGCTTTTGACGATCGGCGGCATCCTGATCGTGCTGCTGGCGCGGTAGAGATCAGGGCCAGGGCTTGTTTTCACCTCTCCCTCAGGGAGACCTTTGCACAACATCGTCGACCTGCGCAGACCGTGCATTTCAGGTCGTCATCCCGACGAAGGTCGGGATCCATAGACACAATTCCCTAGCCAAAAGGCTCAGCTACGGCCACGTCAAGCCGGTGTTCATGGGCCCCGGCCTTCGCCGGGGCGACGAGTTCTGGCCCATGCCGCGTAGAACGCGTGACGACATCAGGTGTTCCGCAAAGGTCTCCTCAGGGGAGGGGAAGGTCGGCTTCTACCGATATGACAGCGTCTCGGCGGATCGCGGCGAGGTCATCGCGCCCAGCACGAAGGCGAGGTTGGCGGCGGCGACCAGCGAGGCGGCGTGCGCGTCGGCCTGCGCCTGGCGCGCGTCGAGCAGGCCGCTGTCGGCAATGGTCGCGGCGGTGATCGTGCCGAGGCCGTTCTCGTAGGCGCCGAGTGCCGCGTCATAGGTGACGGTGGCCGCGTCGGTCAGCTTGCTGGCGGCGCGATAGGAGGCGAGTGCCGAACGCAGCGTGTTGGCGGCGACCACCATTTCGCGCACGGCTTCTTCCTGGGTCTTGGCGAAGGCGGCGCGCGCCACGGCGGCGCGCGATTCGGCCGCCTTCAGATTGGCGGCGCGCAGGCCGCCGTCATAGATCGGCATGGTCGCGCCGACCAGAACGCCGGCGCCCGAGGTCTGCTGCCCGATCGTCGGCAGGCCGGCCGCGTCGAAGCCGGTGGTGCCCTGGCCGGCGACGCCGGCCAGGTAGACCTTTGGCGCGAAATCGGCGGTGGCGACGTTGATGCCGGCCTCGCCGGCCTTCATGTTGGCATAGCTCGCCAGCACGTCCGGGCGGCGGGACAGCGCCTGCTGGATCATCTCGTCGGTCGAGATGTCGGCCGGCGCGGGCAGGCGACGGCGGCCCGAACCGGCAATCTTGATGTTGAGGGTCGGCGAAACGCTCATCGCACCGAGCAGCGCCTGGTAGGCGTCGCGCTCCTGGCCGGTGGCGACGACCTGGCGCAGCTCCGATTGCGCCACCTGCTGGCGCGCCTGGGCGACCTCGACCGTCGTGCCGAGGCCCTTCGCCTCGCGCGCCACGGCCGCATCGAGAATAGCGCGGCTGTTGCGCAGCGACCGGGCGGCGACCTCGGTGCGCGTCTGCGCGGCGCCGTAGCGGTAGAAGCTCTGGGTGACGTTGAAGATCAGCAGCTGGTGGGCGCCGTTGAAGTTGACGTTCGCCGCCGTCAGCACATGCTTGGCGACGTCGGCGGCCGCCTTGCGCTGGCCGAAGTCGAACACCAGCCATTGCAGCGCCACCGTCGACGACACGCCGCTGACCGTCGTCTCGATGTCCTTGCGGACGCCGAGAATGTCGACCGGCGTGGTGTTCTGCTGGCTGCCGCCGATCACGTTGGCGGAGATCGTCGGCAGGAAGGTCGATTCGGTGATGCCGACGGCGAGCGCCGCCTGTCGCGCCTGTTCCCAGGCAACCCGTGTCGTCGGGTTGTTGCGCTCGGCGAGGTCGATCAGCTCCGGCAGCTGGTACACCTTGCCGGCGCGCACTTCCGGCGCCGGCGGCATGACGGAGAGCTCGGGATTGCCCTGGACGGCAAAGTCGCGGGAATTGGAGGGCGCAGACGGCGCCTGCGGCAGCAGGCTGACCGTGGTCTTGCGCCCCTGCTGGAAGGGCTCGTTCGGCGAGGCGGGCGCCAGCTGCTCGGCATATTGCGCGCAGCCCGCGAGCAGGGCGAGCAGGCTGGTGGCGGCGGCGAGGCGGATGCTCGCGCGGGCGCGTCGACGCGGTCGGGAGGGGCTCGCCATCATGCCTCAGGTTACCAGTGCATTCTCGATTCGGGATATGCGTTCCGAAGCCGTAACACGGGCGGCGGAAGACGCGTCCAGCGTTTGTGGGGTGTCCGCGGGATCGGGTGACATCGCCGTTGCGACCGCCGTGGAGAGCCGCGCCAGTCGCGCCGCCTCGTCGGGATTGCCGGCGCTTGCCAGGACGAGGCTGGCCGCAAGCGGCTCGGCTTCGGCGATCACGGCCTCGAAGCGGCGGATTTCGGCGGTCGCCGGGCGCAGCGCCGAGGGCTCGTAGTGTGCCATCGCGAGCTGGTCCGAGGCCTGGCGCAGGTCGACCACCGCCGCCGCCGCCTGGTTGACGAGGGCGCGGCGATCGTCGCGCGGCATGCTTGCCAGCCGCGACAGGCTCGCCAGGGCGCCGGAGACTTCCTTGCGCACGGCGACGATGACGCCGACCGGCCAGATCCGCGTGAAGATCAGATAGACGAGCAGATTGCCGAGCAGGATGCCGACGATGCGGTCGCGGGCCGAATCCATGTCGATGCCCGGCTCGAAGCCCTGCAGGACGGTGAGCAGGAAGGCGAGGCCGATCTGCACGCCGCCATAGGAGATCCGCTCGCTGCCGGACGACACCCAGGCGGCCGGCAGCATCGCCAGGAAGACGAGGACCATCAGGCCGCCGACGCTGGTCAGGTTGGGAATGACGAACAGGATGGCGGCCATGCCCATCGCGGCGCCGATCAGGCAGCCGACGATGCGTAGCGCCAGCTTGTGCACCGTCTCGCCGGTGGTGCCGAGCGAGGCGACGTAGCAGGTGATCATGGCGGTGTGGATGCCCTGCCAGTCGATGCCGGCATAGACGATGTAGGCGATCATCGCCGCGAGCGTCGTCTTCAGCGCGAAGCGCTGGTGGTCCGGGTTGCTGAGTGCGTCGGCGGCGAAAAACGGCTCCTGCGGCATGGCGGGCCAGACCGGGTTCGGATCCGCCATCTCCCGCAGTGCTCTCCAGGCAGCCTGGAGCGCGGCGTCGCCGGCGGCGGCGGGCGGTTCCTCGGGGGCCGGGATGGCGGCCTTGGTGGCGATCGCGTCGGCGACCCGCTCGCAATGCGCGGCGAGCCGGGCGCGTTCGTCGGCCGTCACCGTGTCCGGCAGCGCCGAGACGGCGAGGAGCAGCGCGTAGCTCTGTTCGATCGCCTGCGCCAGCTGGCTCGAGACCCGCTTCGGCACATAGTGCAGGATGCGGGTCAGCAGCGCGCGCTGGTCGTGTTCGGCATTGCCCTCGCGCAGCAACGCCTGGAGCCTTGCAAGGCTCTCGGCATCGGCGCGGACGAGATGCTGCCCGGCCGCCTCGACCCGCTCGCGCCAGGTCGTCCGCAGCAGCCGCGACGGTTGCCAGCCGAGCACCATGTTGAAGCCCAGCATCAGCGCCATCGGCATGGTCACCATCTGCCAGGCATAGAGCAGGCCGCGCGTCACGACTTCGCCGAGCGGCGCATCGGAAACCAGCGTCAGCGCGAAGGTGATGACGAGCGCCATGTCGGAGCCGAGGTCGCCGAGCTTGCTGACCGAACCGAGATAGACAAAGGCGAAGGAGGCGAGCGCCATCACCGCCAGCCGCAGGAACGGCACCTCGATCGTCCAGCGCGTCAGCACGAAGACGAGCGCGACGAACACGGTGACCAGGATGGTGGCGCCGATCGCCAGCGCGATGTTGGTCGAGGCGTCCTGCTTCATCAGATAGATGATCAGGTAGCAGCCGATCGCCGGTTCCGGGATCTTGTAGATCATGGCCACGGCGGCGACCAGGGCGCAGAGCAGCGCGATCCGCCAGGTCATGCCGAACCGGCCCTCGAAGGGTTTCAGGTCGGCGAGGAGCTGGTCGAGCCGGAGCGACATCAGGCTAGCAGCGGTCGGCGCTATGGACGGTGGCGATCGCCGAGGCGCCGACGCGCATCAGCTCCGCCGGCGGATTGTCGAGCAGGATGCGGACCGGGAAGCGCTGCGAGATGCGTACCCAGTTCAGCGTCTTCGGCACATAGGGCAGGCTGCGCGGGATCGGCAGGATTTCTTCCGAACTGACGCCCCAGCCGATGCCGACGACGCGGCCGCGCAGCGGGATCGAACGGTTCGCCATCACATAGGCGGTGGCGCAGGCGCCATCCTGCAACTGCTTCAGTTCCGTCTCGCGGAAGGCGGCGGTGACGAACCACTGTTCGGTATCGATCAGGGTGAAGACCGACTGGCCGGTGATGACGAACTGGCCGGACGAGACGGTCAAACCGGCGACCAGGCTGTCATGCGGCGACCGCACCTCGGTATCGGCGAGGTTTCGCTCGGCCAGGGCCAGAGCGGCGCGGCGGGCCGACACCAGCGCTTCGGCGCCGTCCAGCGTGCTGACCAGCGCATCCGCCGCCTCGCGCTGCGCCAGCGCCTGGTTCAGGCTGATGGTCGCGTCGCGCTTGGCGGTGGCGGCGTCGTCGACCTGCTGCGCGGTGACATAGCCTTTGGGGCGAAGCGCGGTCAGGCGCGTGAGCGTCTGGGTCGCGAGGTCGAGATTGACGCGTGCGCGAGAGATCTGCTCGCTGGCGATGGCGGCGTTGGAGGTTTCGGCGCGGATCGTCCGCTGCTGGGCCGAAAGCGCCGCCTCGGCGATCAAAAGATCGGCCTTGGCCTGCTCGACGGCGAGGCGGTACGGGACCGGATCGATCGAGAACAGCAACTCGCCGCGTTTCACCCGGCCGTTGTCCTTGACCGCGATCTCGATGATGCGGCCCGGCACGGTCGAGGAGATATTGACCAGATTGGCCTGGATGACCGCGTCTTCCGACGTCGGGTTCAGTTCGCCCGCGCGCAGATAGCGCCAGCCGAGCGCGACGGCGCCGCCGACGATCACGAGAGCCACGAGGGCGCCGATTGCGTTGCCCAGCTTGCCTGGCTTTGCCATCTGTCAGCTACCGAAGAAGAGAAGGGAGGTGGCGAAGGAGAGGCCCGACGCCAGGCAGACATAGACGAGCAGCCGCAATGGCAGCCGGTCGTCCAGCCCGATGAAGACGAAAGCGACCCGGATCACGACCGCGCCGAGGATGCCGACCGTGACGCAGGCGAGCCAGGCGGGGAAATACGCGCCGAACAGGGGAATCGAAGGCGCGCGCGTCCCGACGCAGCCGCTCAGCACAACGGCGGCGAGCGGCGCCAAGCGAGCGCAGGACACAAATCTCATGAGACGCCAGCCCCCGATTCCGAGCGCGGCGGCTCGTGACTATCCTACTGGTACGCTTACCGTTCCGGCTCGTTCGCTGCAACCTGCGGATGTTCGGAAGCGACGTCCGCCGAAGCTTTTTCGGGGCGGGCGTGGCTGCGAGAAAACGTCGCGAGCCGGCTTTGGATCGGCAGCGAGCCGGAGCGGCCTGCGCCGCTCAGAGCGTTTTCGAGCGAAGTGGATGCCGGTTCGCGTGAAGAAAACGCGATCAAACGAAGAGCTAGAGTCGTTCCATGTTTCCATGAAACACGGAACGACTCTAGCCGACGGTGCGCTCGCGGATGACCTCGATGCCGGAGCCCGGCGCGCCATAGCCGCGCTCGACCAGCGAGCAGCGCCAGTTGCCGGGTTCGCCTTCGATGCCGAACAGATTGTAGCGCCCGGCCGGCTTGTGCCCGCCGGGTGCATTGGCGGCGGAGGGGACGCCGATCACCGGCACGCGGCCGTCCGGTCCCTCGATGCTCTCGAAGCTGTCGATATGGGTGTGGCCGTGCAGGACCAGCTCGGCGCCGACTTCCTTTATGATGGCGCGGATTCGTCCGGCGCCGACCAAACGCTTGTGCCAGCCCGTCGCATGCTTGAACGGCGGATGATGGATCAGCACCACGCGGTAAAGGCCTTCGCTCTTGGCGCGGATCAGCATGTCGCGCAGCGCCGGCAAGCATTGCGCATCGACATGGCCCGTCGCCATGAACGGCGCCGAGGCGCGGGCGCTCGAAACGCCGATGATGGCGGCGGGGCCGCGCCGGCGCAGATAGGGGAAGGTGACGCGGCCGAAGGAAAGTCCTTCGTCGCCCGTCGCATAGGGCGCCCATAGCGCCAGCGCCTTGGCGAGCGCGCCCGGAACATAGGCGTCGTGATTGCCCGGCACGAACGAGACATCGTGCGGCGCGCCGACGGCCTTCAACCATTCGCCGGCCGCGATGATTTCGCCGGGCAGGGCGATGTTGACCAGGTCGCCGGTGACGGCGATGTGGTCAGGCTGGCGCACCAGCATGTCCTCGATCAGCCCGGCCAGCACGTCGCCCCCCAGCGAACGGACACGGTTGCGCTGCCAGTTGACGTAGCCGATCACCCGCTTCGAAGCGAGCTCCAGCGCGCGCGGGCGCGGCAGCGGGCCGAGATGCGGATCGGAGAGATGGGCGAGAATGAACATCATTTCGGCTTAACGAAGCGCATGCGCAGCGTCCAGCTGCGATCCGCCGCCGTCCCTAGCGTCACGTAGACATCCAATACATCGGACGCTATAGCGTGGGCTCGTTTCTAGGGGGCTAGTCTTGTGAAGTATCTTTTTATTGCGGCCGCGGCCCTGTTGGTCACGACCGGTTCGTCGATGGCGCAGGATTGGTCCGGCGCCTATGCCGGCATCCATGCCGGCGGACTTTGGGGTAAGGTTGACGTCCGCAACGACTATGTTGGGGCACCCGACCCGACCAGCTACCACGTGAATGGTGGCCTGGGCGGGGCGACGATCGGCTATAACTATCAGGCCGGAAATATCCTGGCCGGTGTCGAAGGAAGCCTCGGCTATCTGGCGCCCTCGGGATCGGGGGTCATCGGCTCGGCAGACGCGCAGTACCATCAAGATTTGACGCTCGATGGCGGCCTTTACGGCGACCTGACGGGCCGCGTCGGTTTCGTGGTCAATCAGACGCTTCTGTACGGCAAGGGCGGTGCAGCGTTTTTCGCCGGCAAGGCCAAGCAGGCCACGACCAAGCCCGATTACACATCGACGGGCACCGATACCTTCGTCGGCTGGACCGTTGGTGCGGGCGTCGAGCACATGATCGTGGAGAACGTCAGCGTCAAGGCGGAATACCAGCACTATGGTTTTGGCGAACAGCGCGGCTACCAGACCTCCATCATAGGAGACCAGTGGAGCCCTGGCGGCACTGAGTTCGACAATTATACGAAACTCGGATTCGACACGGTCAAGGTTGGGATCAACCTCCACTTCTGACGCCTGAACACGTCGGGATAGCTGCAGAAGGCCTCGCATTTGCGGGGCCTTTTTGCATTGTCCAGCAACTCGCCCTTGGTTCGGTGCACCGGCGGCTGCCCGGGGGCAGCGCCAAGGCCATGGTTGGCCCTGCTGCCCGCGCGGCGCTTCCGGATGCAACGACGCCGGCCACGCGCCGCCGGCTGGCCGAGATAGCGGCGGCGACCGAGATGTCTGCCGACACCAAGCGATGGCGCTTCCCCAAGCTCGCCGTCATCCTGGGCTTGACCCAGGATCCATTCAGCCGCGACCCTTGCCGCGCGGATCCCATCCACGCAACGGATGACGGCAGAGTGTGGCGAGCCGTGCGAGACGCGAGGAAAGCGGGTATCAACGCAGACACGCGGCTCATGGTCTGCCAGGTTCGTCTCGCATCTGTTGCCGTCCCTGGGCCGCAGCCAATCTGGACAGATCCCGCATGTATTCCGCTCTTGCCCGTCTCGGTTCCTTCGTCGCGCCCTGGCTACGCGGCATGACGCTCGGCGTTCGCGGCGCCTGCTTCGATGCCGAGGGCCGGATCTTTCTGGTCCGCCACAGCTATATGCCCGGCTGGTATCTGCCCGGCGGCGGTGTCGAGCGCGGCGAGACGGTAAAAGAGGCGCTGGTGCGCGAACTGCGCGAGGAGGGCGGCATCGAACTGGACGAAGCGCCGGCGCTGCTCGGCGTCTATCTCAATCTGAAACGACCGCGCGATCACGTTTTGGTCTTTGTCTCGCACCGGATCCGCCGGCCCAATCCCCCGCTCTATCCTAATCGCGAGATCGCCGAGGCGGGCTTCTTCGATATCGAAGCGCTTCCGGATGCAACGACGCCGGCCACGCGCCGCCGGCTGGCCGAGATCGCGGCGGGCGCGCCTTCCACGCCGCATTGGTGATTGCCGAGCTCGTTCTCGCGTGTTATGCGCCATGAACTGCGACCCGGAAACAAGCATGAATCCGAGCCTTCTCCTGCTGCGACGACGAACCGGCGGCCGTGACCTCCTGTCACGCAATGCCGTTCGACTGTCTGTCCCCGGGACCAGCCGCTCCTGATCGGTGGCTCCCGTCGGACCGCGCCATGCCCTTCCGACGAGACGCAATCCATGAAGATCGACTCCTTTACCGTCCTGGCCGAGCAGCCTGCCGATGACGCCGCCATCGAGGCGCTGCACGAGATTTCGTTCGGCCCCGGCCGGTTCGTCCGCGCCGCTTCGCTGCTGCGCGAAGGCGTTCCGCAGGATCCGGCGCTGTCCTTCGTGGCGAAGTCCGGCGAGCGGCTGATTGGTTCCGTGCGCCTGACGCCGATCCGCATCGGCGGCCGGCCGGCGATCCTGCTCGGACCGCTGGTGGTGGTGCCGGACTGGAAGGGCCGCGGCGCGGGAAAATCGCTGATGCGGACCTCGATCGCCGCCGCCAGGGAAGCGGGCCACGCCGTCATCCTACTGGTCGGCGACGAACCCTATTATGGCCCGTTCGGCTTTCAGCGGCTGCAACCCTACCAGATCACCCTGCCGGCCCCCGCCGATCCGGCCCGCGTGCTGGTCTGCCCGTTGACCGACGACGCCCTCGAAGGCCTCGGCGGCGCGGCGGAACGCGCAGCTTGATTTCTCAGCCACGGTGCGTTCCGGATTTAGCTCCGTCATCCCTGCGAAAGCAGGGATCTATGCATCCGTGAAGTGGGTCGTCTGAACGCCCGATGCCTCGGCTGAATGGATCCCGGCTCGGGGGCCGGGATGACGGCGAGGGTGCGATGGCGGGGTGCCGGTCGCCCGGCGATGCAACAGGCCGGGATGACGGCGAGGGTGAGAGGTCTCACGCCTAACGACCCTCGCGATACCAGGTCGCCGCCATCACGCCGAGCAGCGCGGCGAGGCCGAGGAAGCCGGAGAATAGTGGCCAGCGATTGACCCCCTTCAGCACGGACGCATCCGTCATGCGGATGCCCATCCAGTCGCGACCGGACATGGCGCGGCCGGGGCGCACCGGCATGATGCGCGGCGTGTCGAGCTTGCCGTCCGCCGTCATCATGCGGGCGATGCGGCCGCCGGTGGCGTCGACGACGGGCTGGAGCTTGTCGAAGGTCGACAGCACGTCGGTGAATTCACGCGGATTGGCAGGGCCGATATGGGCGAAGGCCCGATGCTCGCCGTCCTCGACCCGCCACAGGCCGATCTCGTCGGCCGGCATCTCGGCGTGGAAGCGACCGGGCGCGTCGGGGGCGAGCGTCAGCGTCTTGCGTGCGCCGGAGGGGGCGACGACCGTCACCGGGCCGATCTTCTCCTGCATGGTCTGGCGGTCAATGACGAGGGTGGCGCCGCGCGCCGTCGCCCGCAGCGCCTCTTCCTCGAGATCCGGCTCCTTCATCAGCCAGTGCGCCAGCCGGCGCAGCAGGTCGACATGCGGGCCGCCGCCCTCATAGCCGCGCGCCCAGAGCCAGACCTGGTCGGAGAGCATCAGCGCGACGCGGCCCTTGCCCTCGCGGTCGAGCACCAGCAGCGGATCGTCGTCGACGCCCTTCATGATCGTTTCGCCGTTCGGCCTGTCCACCTCGACCTGGCGGAACCAGCGGCTCCAGCGCGGCGGCTCGGTGTCGGCGCCCTCAAGGCCGCGGGTGACCGGGTGCCGCTGGCCGAGATCGGTGACGCGCGGCAGGAAGGGCTTTTCGATGACACGGCCCGTTGGCGCCGCCGGCAGCACATCGGCGAGCGGCGTGCTCCAGAGGCTGTCGTCGGAGGCGTAGTCCGGACCCGAGGCGACGAGCAGCGCGCCGCCGTCGCGGACATAGCGGGCGATGTTGTCAAAATAGATCGTCGGCAGCACGCCGCGCTGGGCGTAGCGGTCGAAGATGATCAGGTCGAACTGGTCGATCTTGACCGAGAACAGCTCGCGCGTCGGGAAGGCGATCAGCGACAGCTCGTTGATCGGCGTGCCGTCCTGCTTCTCCGGCGGCCGCAGGATGGTGAAATGGACGAGGTCGACCGAGGCGTCGGACTTCAGCAGGTTGCGCCAGGTGCGCTCGCCGGCATGCGGCTCGCCGGAGACGAGCAGGACGCGGAGATTTTCGCGGATGCCGTCGATGACGTGCGACGGCGCGGTTGTTGACCGCGGTCAGCTCGCCCTCGAGCGGGGCCGCTTCGAACTCGTAGATGTTCTGGCCCGCATGGCCGACCTTGATCGGGAAGCGGTTGATGGCGCCCGGCGTCACCGCCTCGGTCGCCAGCGGCTCGCCGTCGAGGCTGATGGTGACGCGGACCGGGTCGTTGGAGGGCGCGCCCTGGTCGACCACGCTGTATTCGATCGTCTGGTTCTCGCCGACGATGGCGAAGCGCGGGGCCGAGCGGATCACCATCTGCCTGTCGCGCTCGTCGTCATGGCCGGAAATCAACGCATGCAGCGGCGCGCCGCCAAAGGGCGAGCCCGGCGGCGCCGGCACGTCATGCACCTCGCCATCGGTCAGCATGACCACGGCGCCGAGGCGTTCCGGCGCGACATCGGCCAAAGCGGCCGAGACGGCGGTGAACAGTTCCGTGCCGTCGACGGGCGCGCCACCGGTCTTGCCGCCGGCCTCGATGACCCGGAGGTCGAGACTGCGCAACTCGCCGAAGCGTTTTTCCAGGGCGGCGCGGGCCGCTTCCGTCACCTTGGCGCGGTCGTCGAGATCCTGGCTGGCGCTCTTGTCGACCACGAGCGCCACCACGGTCGGCAGGGGCTGGCGGTCCTCGGCGAGCAGGACGGGGCCGGACAGCGCGGCGACCAGCGCGACAAGCGCCAGCAGCCGCAGCCAGCCGCCGCGCAGGCGGCGCAGCAAGAGCGGCGCCACGGCGACAAGGCCGAGCACGGCGACCGCCACCAGCCAGGGCAGCGGGATGAGCGGCGCGAAGGTCAGGGACCAGTTCAATGTCCGGATCCCTTGTTCATTGGCCGAGTCTTTCGAGCAGGGCTGGCACATGGACCTGATCGGCCTTGTAGTTGCCGGTCAGGGTGTACATGACGATGTTGATGCCCGTCCGGTAGGCCAGTTCGCGCTGGCGCGGATCCGGTGGCACGGTCGGCGCGAGATAGCGGCCGTCGGGATCGGTGGCCCAGGCGGCCGCCATGTCGTTCTCGGTGATCAGGATCGACGAGACGCCGTCGCCCGGCCGGGCCGGCCGCTGCGCGGCGGTCGCGTCGGTCTCCGGCGGCGAAGCCTCGACCCAGAGCGGGCCGCCGCTGTAGCGGCCGGGAAAGTCCTCCAGCAGGTAGAAGGCCTTGGTCAGGACGTGGTTGCCGGGCACCGGCTCGAGCGGCGGAATGTCGAGGCCGGAGAGCATGGCACGCAGCCGCTCGGCGGCCGGCGTGCCGCCGAAACCGGTCGAGCCGGGCGGGCGATCGAGCTCGTCGCGGGTATCGAACAGGATCGAGCCGCCCTGCTTCATATAGGCGTCGATCTTGGCGAGCGTCGCCGAGGAGGGCATGGGCGAGGTCGGGTCGATCGGCCAGTAGAGCAGCGGGAAGAAGCTCAGCTCGTCCTTCTCGACATCGACACCAAGCGGATTGTCCGGCTCCATCGCTGTGCGGGCGGAGAGCGCCCGCGACAGACCGGCGAGACCGGCCTCGCTCATGTCGTCGATCTCGGGATTGCCGGTCCGGACATAGGCGAGGCGCGACTTGTTGACCGCGTCCATGGCGAACTGGTCGCTCGCCGCATCGGCGCGGGCCGGCGGCGGCGTGAAAGCGGGCGCCAGGGTTAACAGGAGGATAACAGAAGCGGTTGCATGGCGGCGGATGCGGAGGCCCCCGTTCAGCCACAGGACGGCGAGCGCGTCGGCGATCAGGCAGGCGAGCGCCGCGAGCAGGAGATAGGGCGACAGGTCGGTCGGCGTCGTGGTCGGATAGGGCCGGAGCTCGGCGCCGGCCATGGCGCCGACGTCGAGCGGCGGCAAGGTGGAGTCGGGCGCCAGCACGTTAATCGCGCGGAAGCCGTCCTCGCCGCCATAGAGGCCGGGAGGGTGCTCGCGGCTCGGCTCGACCGGGGCGCCGGAGGCGGGCAGCGGCCGCGCCATCGGATCGCTGGCGACGAAGTGGCCGAAGCCGTCCAGCAGCCGGTAGGGCGGCAGCGTCGCGCCGGCCGATCCCTCCACCGTCTTGGCGGCGTGGTCCTGCATCAGCGGCACCGAGGCGAAGGCGGCGATGCGGCGGAGCATCTCCACGAAGGTGCCGGAAAGCGGCAGGTTCGACCAACTGGCGTCGGCGGTGACATGGAACAGAATCAGCCAGCCCTTGCCGAGCGGCGCGGCGGTGACGAGCGGGGTGCCGTCGGCAAGCGCCGCCCAGGTGCGCGACGGCAAATTGGCGTCCGGCTCGGCCAGAACCTGGCGGCGCACCTCGATATCCGGCGCGATCGCCAATCCGGCGAACGGGCTGGTGGCGGCGAAGGAGGCGAGCGGCTGCGGCGACGACCATGAAAGGCTGCCGCCAAGCACGCGGCCGCCCTCGCGCAGCCGCACCGGGATGAGATTGTCGGCCGCGGCACTCGCGGCGGCGAGGCGCGGGCCGGCGAAGCGCAGCAGCGTGCCGCCCGCCTCGACCCAAGTCGCGAGCTTGTCCTCGACATCCGGCGTCAGCGTGCCGATATCGGCCATGGCGATCACGGCCGAGCCGGCCTCGATCATCTGCGGCACGGCCAGGGCCGCATTGGCGTCGCGCGGCTCGATGACGTCGGCGAAGGGCTGCACGGCGCGGGTGATGTAGTAGAGCGGCGACAAAAGCGGCTGCGCATTGTCGCTCGACGCGCCGGAGATCAGGCCGATGCGCCGCCGCTTGAAGCGATCGTCGAGCAACTGCACGGCCCCCGCCGTCTCCTGGCCGGCGATCTCGACCCGGACGATCTCGTTGCGCAGTTCCGTTGGCAGGTTGAAGACCGCTTCGGTGCGTAGCTCGCCCATCTTGAAGGTGAACGGCGCCTCGCCGACGGAGCGCCCCTTCATGTCGCGGGCGACCAGCATGCCGCTTGAGGCCGCCTCGCGGTCGCCGCGCAGCACGCTCAGTGTCAGCGCCTCGGCCGTGGCGACGGGGGCGGCGAGCCCGAGCAAGGTCTTGTCGTCGCGGCCGTAGATCGTCACTGGCGCCTTCACCGAACCGTCGAGGAAGCGGCCGAATGCCTCGGCATCGCTGCCGCCCAGACCGTTCGAAAGCCAGGCGACGCCACCGAATGTGGCCGACGGCGCCACCGTCTGCAGCGCAGCGGCGATGGCGGCGCGGTTGGTCGGATAGGGGCGCGGCACCAATGCGTCGAGACGGGTGCGGATGGCGGCGGCGTCGGCGGGCGCGATCTCCTGGTTGGGTGGCTCGGCCGTAGCGAGAAGCCCGACCGGGCGGCCGGCGCGCTCGGCCAGCTTGACGATACGGCGGGCCGTGTCGACGCGGGTCGCCCAGTCGCGCGCGGAAGCCCAGTCATTGTCGATGACAACGAGCAGCGGGCCGGAGCCGGGCGCGCTTTCACCGGTCGGGCGCCAGATTGGCGCGGCGAGCGCCAGAATGACGAGGGCCGCGAGCAGCAGCCGCAATGCCGTCAGCCACCAAGGACTGCGCGACGGTTGCTCGTCGCGCGGGGCGATCTCGGCGAGGATGCGGGTCGGCGGGAAGCTCTCGAGGCGCGGACGCGGCGGCGTCAGCTTCAGCAGCCACCAGATAGCCGGCAGCAGCACGAGCGCCGCCAGCACCAGTGGCGCGCCGAAGGCGATGGGCAGGCCGGCGATCATGGCCAGGCTCCCTGTGTCGTGCGCGTCGAGAGGCGCGCGTGCAGCGCGAGCAGCGGCTCCGTCGCCGGGCGGTCGGTGCGATGCGTCAGATAGCTCCAGCCGAGCCGGCGGCTTGTGGCGGCCAGCGCTTCGCGGCGGGCGACGAGGCGGTTGCGGTAGTCCTCGCCAATCTGCTCGGCGCGGCCGATCGTATAGAGCGCGCCGGTTTCCGGGTCGCGGAACTCGGTTCGCCCGGCATAAGGGAAGATCTCTTCCACCGGATCGCGGATCTCGACCAGATGCACCGTCGCGCCGTGGCGGGCGTAATCGGCGAGGCGGGCCTCGATTTCCTCGATCGGATCGAGGAAATCGCCAATCACGACGAGGTCGGCAAACCGGCTGAGCCGCATGGCGGAGGGGAAGGCCGGCTGTTCGGCATCAAAATGGGTCAGCGTCTCGGCCAGACGTTCGGCCGCGTTGCGCGACAGCACTGGATCGCTCAGGCCGAGCAACCCGATTCGTTCGCCGGCGGCGGCCAGCAGATCGCCCAGCGCCAGCAGCAGCACGACGGCGCGGTCGCGCTTCGAGGCGACGGCGAGCTTGGAGCGAAAATCCATCGACCGCGAGAGGTCGGCGGCGAGCCACACGGTGTGGGCTGCCTCCCATTCGCGCTCGCGGATGTAGAAGTGGTCGTCGCGCGCGGAGCGGCGCCAGTCGATGCGACCGGGCGCTTCGCCCGCCACGAAAGGACGGAACTGCCAGAAGGTCTCACCCGGGCCGGCGCGGCGGCGGCCGTGCCAGCCGGCGAGCACCGTGGTCGCGACACGGCGTGCCTCGACCAGCAGGTCAGGCAGGCTCGCGGCCAAGCCCTTGGCTTCAGCCAGATTCGTGCCGACACGACTGGATGTCTGCACGGAAGCGCGTGCTTCGTTCAAAACGTCACCCGATTCGTGACTTGAGGGTCCCGATGACATCGCGCACCGAGAGTCCGTCGGCCCGGGCCGCGAAGCTCAGGCTCATGCGGTGCTGCAGCACCGGTTCGGCCAGTGCGATCACGTCGTCGACGGATGGCGCATAGCGCCCGTCGATCAGCGCGCGGGCGCGGACGGCGAGCATCAGCGCCTGGCTGGCGCGAGGGCCGGGCCCCCAGGCGATGACGCCGGAAAGCTTGCTGTCGGCGATTTCCCCCGGACGGGCCGAGCGGACGAGATTGAGGATTGCCTCGACGACGCTCTCGCCGATTGGCAGGCGGCGGACGAGCTGCTGGATCGCCTTCAGCGACTGCGCGTCGGTGACCCGCTCGGCGACCGCGTCGGTGGCGCCGGTGGTCTCGAACAGCATGCGCCGCTCGGCGTCACGATCGGGATAGAGTACGTCGATCTGCAGCAGGAAGCGGTCCAGCTGTGCCTCGGGCAGGGGATAGGTGCCTTCCTGCTCCAGCGGGTTCTGCGTCGCGAGCACATGGAAGGGGCTCGGCAGGTCATAGCGCTGGCCGGCGACGGTGACGTGATATTCCTGCATGGCCTGCAGCAGCGCGGATTGCGTGCGCGGGCTGGCCCGGTTGATCTCGTCGGCCATCAGAAGCTGGCCGAAGATCGGCCCCTTCAGGAAGCGGAACGAGCGGCGGCCGGCGTCGTCCTGATCCATCACCTCGGAACCGAGGATGTCGGACGGCATCAGGTCGGGCGTGAACTGCACGCGGCGCTCTTCGAGGCCGAGCACGATGCCGAGCGTTTCGACCAGCTTGGTCTTGGCGAGGCCGGGAACGCCGACCAGCAGCCCGTGGCCGCCGGCCAAGAGCGTCACCAGCACCCGCTCGACGACGGCTTCCTGGCCATAAATGACCTTGCCGATCGCCTCGCGGGCCGCCTTGATCGTGGCGACAGCCGCGTCGGCCTCCGCGATTGTGCGGCCCGGATTGATGTCGGCGATGGAGGTCTGATTGAACGCGCTCATATCGGCCCATATAGTTTCGGTTACGGTCGCGACGAGATCGAGTGACTCGATCCGCGTGCAATCTTCGCACGACCGGCATGGCAGCGTCAGCTTCTGGTTCCGCCGCCTTGCACGGAAGGATGATACTTAGCATGTCAGTGACAAAGCAGGGCGAAACCAAGGCCGGAGACGTTTCGGCGCAGGGTTCGGCCCTTGATGGGCTGATCGAGCGGGCCGGCAAACTGCGTGGGCCCGCTCCCGTCCATCTCTGGAATCCGGCCGATTGCGGCGTGATCGACATCCGCATCGACCGTCAGGGCGGTTGGCATCACGAGGGGCGGCCGATCCTTCGCGAGGCGCTGGTCAGGTTGTTCGCCACCGTGCTGCGGCGCGAGCCTGATGGCAGCTATGTTCTCGTCACGCCAGCCGAAAAGCTGACGATCGCGGTCGAAGACGTGCCTTTCATCGCCGTGGAAATGGCGATCGAGGGCGAGGGTGACGCGCGGAAGCTCATCCTGCGCACCAATGTCGGCGACTTGGTCGTGGTTGATGCCGCGCATCCGCTGCGCATCGCGCCCGGTGCGGCGCGCGATGGACTGGTTCCCTATGTGCGGGTCCGGGGCGGACTCGAGGCGCGGCTGGCGCGGCCGCTGGTGCATGAGCTCGCTCCCCATTTCGAGCAGCGGGGCGAGGAGATCGGCCTGGTCTCGAGCGGTCACTTCTTTGTCATTGGCCGGGCCGAAGCGGTGGTGACGTTGTGACACAGTTCAATTTGGACGATCCATTCCGGCCGGACCACTTCTTTGCCAGGGCGCGGACGCGGTTGCGGTCTCTTGACCATCCGCTCGCGGCCGATCCGGACGAGCCGGTGATCAATCCGGAGTTCATCCCGCCGAGGGGATTTGTCTGGCGCGAGGCGGCGGTGCTCATTCCGGTCGTCGAGCGCGGCGAAGCGACGGTGCTGATGACGCGGCGTGCGATGCAGTTGCGCAAGCATCCTGGCCAGATCGCCTTCCCCGGCGGCAAGATCGATCCGACCGACGTGGATGCGACGGCGGCGGCGCTGCGCGAGGCGCAGGAGGAGATCGGTCTCGATCCGGGGCTAGTCGAGCCAATTGGCGCGCTCGATCCCTATATCGCCGGCACCGGCTACCGCATCACCGCCATCGTGGCGCGGGTAGCGCCCGATCATCATCTGGTGCTGAACCCGGGCGAGGTTGACGCCACCTTCGAAGTGCCGCTCTCTTTCCTGATGACGCCGGAAAATCACCAGACGATCAGCCGGGAATTTGATGGCGTCCGGCATGCGCTCTACGAAATGCCGTATGACGAACACCATATCTGGGGCGTGACCGCCGGAATCATCCGCGGTCTCTATGAAAGACTCTTTGAATAGATGCTGCGATTTCTCGCCATTACGGTGTTCTGCTTCCTGGCGCCGTTCCTAGCCTATGCCGGCTGGCGCCAGTTCGCGCCGGGGTCGTCGCTGGGCCGGGAGGACTGGTCGTACAAGGTGCTGTCGCGGTTGTCGGCCGCCGGCGTCGTGGTGGCGCTGATCGCGGTCCTGGGGCTGGTGCATTTTTCAGGCGGCAACGCCGGCACGACCTATCACCCGGCTGAGTTCCGGGATGGCAAGCTGGTTCCGGGTGGTTTCGATTGACCGGGCCGGATTGCCGGGACGCGGCGTTTCTCAGCCAGCCGCTGGTGCATGAGGTTCTGTCCCTCCTGTCGAGGGAAGGGGAAGAGGCGCGCGTCATCGGCGGGGCTGTCCGCAACACCCTGATGGGGCTGCCGGTGGCCGACGTCGATGTCGCCACGACCGCCTTGCCCGAGACGGTGATCGGGCGGGCGGAGGCGGCCGGTCTCAAGGTTGCGCCGACCGGAATCGAGCACGGCACGGTAACGGTCATCGGCCACCGTCACGTCGTCGAGGTGACGACGCTGCGGGAGGACATCGAGACGGACGGCCGGCGCGCCGTCGTGCGCTTCGGCCGCGACTGGCAGGCCGATGCGGAGCGACGCGATTTCACCATCAATGCGCTGTCGGTCGATCTCGACGGCCACCTGCATGATCCCGTCGGCGGCCTCGCCGACATCGCCGAGCGAAGGGTCCGTTTCATCGGTTCGGCCGAGCGCCGGATCGCGGAGGACCGGTTGCGGGCGCTGCGATTCTTCCGCTTCCATGCCGCCTATGGCGCCGGAGCGCCCGACCCGGAAGGGCTTTCGGCGACGATCCGTGCGCGCCATGACCTCGCCGAGCTGTCGGCCGAGCGGGTCGGCCAGGAAATGCGCCGGCTGATGACTGCGGAGGGGGCGGTTCCGACCGTCGCCGTCATGCAGGAGAGCGGCATCCTGCCGCTGATCGCGGCTGGCGTGGGGGATCTCGCCGCCTTCGAGCGGCTGCCGGACTTCGAGCGCGGGGAGCCAGCGTCGGCCCCCTTGCGCCTGGTGGTCCTGTTCGGCCGCGTGCAGGAGGATGTCGACCGGATCGCCCAGCGCTTCCGCCTCTCCAATGCCGAGCGGAGCCGGATGCGGGCGGCGCTGGCGGCCGGCACGGAGGCTGCCGCGACCCCGGCGGTGGCCGATCATGCGGCGCTCTATCGGATCGGGACGTCGGCATTCCTCGACGGCCTGGCGCTCGCCGGGGCCAAGGGGATGCTGGCTGCCGGCGACGTCGCCGCGCGCACGGCCGCTGCCATGGACTGGGCAATCCCGACCTTTCCTCTCTCCGGCCGCGACGTCGTCGAACTCGGCGTCGATCGCGGGCCGCTGGTCGGCTTGTTGCTGAAGCACATGGAGCGCGGCTGGATTGCCGAGGATTTTCGCGCCAATGCCGAGGAACTGCGGGAACGGCTGCGGGCGTTCCTGGCGAGCTATCAGCCTCAGTCGTAAAAAAGAAAGGGCCCCGTCGGGGCCCTTTCGATTTCGTGTCGTTTCGGTGCGCTTAGTGCGCGACCTTGGCCCAGATCTTCTTCTTGGCGAAGTAGAGCAGGCCGGCGAAGACGATCAGGAAGAGGATCACCTGGAAGCCGATGCGCTTGCGCGCGTCGAGATGCGGCTCGGCCGTCCACATCAGGAAGGCCGCGACGTCGCGCGAGTACTGGTCGACCGTCTCGGGCGTGCCGTCCGAATAGGTCACCTGGCCGTCGGAAAGCGGCGGGGCCATGGCGATCGCCGGACCGCTGCCGAAGCCGACATTATAGTGCAGGCCGGGGCCGACTTCCGTACCCGCCGGCGGCTCCTTGTAGCCGGTCAGCAGGCCGTGGATGTAGTCCGGGCCGCCTTCCTGGTACTGCGTGAAGATATCCAGCACGAACCAGGGGAAGCCGCGCTCGACGGCGCGCGCCTTGCCCATCAGCGACAGGTCCGGCGGAGCCTTGCCGTTGTTCGAGGCAGCGGCGGCTTCCGGATTGGGGAAGGGCGACGGGAAGCGGTCCGACGGACGGGCCGGGCGCTCGAACATGTCGCCGGCGTCGTTCGGGCCGTCCTGGACCTGGAAGGTCGCGGCGAGCGCCTTGACCTGCGCCTCGCTGAAGTTCGGTCCGCCGGGCTGGCCCAGATTGCGGAAGCTCATCAGCTCCATCGAGTGGCAGGCGGAGCAGACTTCCTTGTAGACTTGGTAGCCGCGCTGCAGCTGCGCCGTGTCGAACTTGCCGAACACGCCGGCGAAGCTCCAGGGCTCCTGCGTCGGATGGACGAGCGGATAGTGCGGCGTCGCGTGGACTTCTTCCTCGGCGGCGCTGACTGGGCCGGCCACCAGCGTCGCCGAAGCGACGCTGAGGGACAGTGCCAGACCAAACCGCGCGATTTTCTCGGAAAGGGTCTTCATCATGATCGATCCGTGATCCTCTCGCGGCTTACTTGGTCTGCGGCGCGGCGGGCGCACCGGCGGTGACGTTGGCCGCACCCTTGCCGAGAACCGACTCGGTGATCGACGCGGGCAGAGGCTTCGGCTTCTCGAACAGGCCGAGCAGCGGCAGGATCACCAGGAAGTGGAAGAAGTAGTAGACCGTCAGGATACGCGAAGCGATGACGTATCCACCTTCCGCCGGACGCGAGCCGAGATAGCCGAGGCCGATCGACACGATCACCAGGATCCAGAAGAACTGGCGATAGAGCGGGCGGAAATTGGCCGAACGGACCTTCGAGGTGTCGAGCCAGGGAACCACGAACAGCACGGCGATGGCGCCGAACATCGCGATGACGCCGCCCAGCTTGTCCGGGATCGAGCGCAGGATCGCGTAGAACGGCAGGAAGTACCATTCCGGAACGATGTGCGCCGGCGTCACGAGCGGGTTCGCCGCGGTGTAGTTGTCCGGATGGCCCATGAAGTTCGGCAGGTAGAACACGAACCACATGTAGACGATCAGGAAGACGACCAGGCCGAGCGCATCCTTGACGGTGAAGTAGGGATGGAAGGGCAGGGTGTCCTGCTTGTCCTTGACGGACACGCCGGTCGGGTTGTTCGAGCCGGGAATGTGTAGCGCCCAGATGTGCAGGACGACGACGCCGGCGATCATGAACGGCAGCAGGTAGTGCAGCGAGAAGAACCGGTTCAGGGTCGGGTTGTCGACCGAGAAGCCACCCCAGAGCCAGGTCACGATGGTTTCGCCGAAGATCGGGATCGCCGAGAACAGGTTCGTGATCACGGTGGCGCCCCAGAAGGACATCTGTCCCCACGGCAGCACGTAGCCCATGAAGCCGGTCGCCATCATCAGCAGGAAGATGATCATGCCGAGGATCCACAGCACTTCACGCGGCGCCTTGTAGGAGCCGTAGTAGAGGCCGCGGAAGATGTGGACGTAGACGGCGATGAAGAACATCGACGCGCCGTTGGCGTGCAGGTAACGCAGCAGCCAGCCATAGTTCACGTCGCGCATGATGCCTTCGACGGACGAGAAGGCCAGCGTGGTGTGGGGCGTGTAGTGCATCACCAGCACGACGCCGGTGATGATCTGCGCCACCAGCATGAAGGCCAGGATGCCGCCGAAGGTCCACCAGTAGTTCAGGTTCCGCGGATTCGGGAACACGATGAACGACGAATGGATGAGCCCGCCGATCGGCAGGCGCGCCTCGAACCACTTCAGGAAAGCGTTCTGCGGCTGATAGGTAGATGGTCCGGACATGATCTCGATTTTCCCCCGGTCAGCCGATCTTGATCTTGGTGTCGCTCAGGAACGAATAGACCGGAATGGCCATATTCTCAGGGGCCGGGCCGCTGCGGATACGACCGGCCGTGTCGTAGACCGAGCCATGGCACGGGCAGAACCAGCCATTGAAGGAACCCGACTGGCCAAGCGGAATGCAGCCCAGATGGGTGCAGACATTGACCATCACGAACCAGTTTTCCTTGCCGGCGGCGGCGCGGTTGGCGTCGGTCGCCGGCGCGTCCAGCTGCAGGTTGGCGTTGCGCGCGACCGGATCCTTGAGGTCCGACAGCGAGGCCGCCTTGGCGTCGTCGATTTCCTTCTGCGTGCGGTTGCGCACGACCACCGGCTTGCCGCGCCACTTCACGGTCAGCGAGTCGCCGGGTTGCAGGGCGCCGATGTCGACTTCCGTGGAAGCCAGCGCCAATGCCGACGCGTCAGGATTCATCTGATTGATGAAAGGCCAGACGGCGGCCGCGACACCGACAGCGCCTACTGCGCCGGTCGCAATATAAAGAAAGTCGCGGCGGGTCGGTTCTGCCGTAGCATTTTCAGCCAAGATGATCCCCTCATAGTCTTCGGAAGCGGGCGCCCCCGTCGTCATCGTCCGTATGCGACCCACATCAACGCGATGTCTCGTACACCCGGCCGAAAGTGATGGGAAAACCGCCATGGTCCCCATCTCACAGATTAGAAGCTGTTTAGCCACCGACCGCGAGGAATGTCCAGAGAGCGCTCACGCGATGCGCACATTGTCGCGGGATGGAAAGGTCAGTTCCGGCCGCCGGAACGCGCGATCGAAGAAAACCGGGTCAGCAGACGCGCGAAATCCTCAAGGTCCCGCTCCGGCCAATCGTGGAAGTGTTCCAAAAGCAGCACATGCTTGTAATTGCGCGCACTGGCCACCAGGGACGCGCCCAGTTCGGAAAGCTGCAGGGCACTGCGGCGGCCGTCGTCGGGCGCGGCGACCCGTACGACGAGCCCGGCTTCCACCGCCTCGCGCACCAACCGGCTGGCCTGCGAGGGATCAACGCCCATCTCCTGCGCGACGGTGCCGATTGATACGGCATCCTGCCCATCCGGGTCCTTGCCGGAGATGGCGTGCAGGACCTCGAAGAGGCCAGGATCGATATCGGCTCCGAGATCGGCAAGCACGCGTCGGCCGAGCGACTGCCGCGCCATGCTGCGGCGGATGCGGCCGAGGGCAGAATCGATCTGCTCGATATCGCCGGCGCGGGTCGGCTCGCGCTGGAGCCGTTCCAGCGACTCGGCCCCCATGCGGGCGATCCGGCGCCGGGATTCGTCATCGGGTGTGTTCGTCATGACGCCAATCTAGCATCCGTCCGAGGTGTCTGCGCAAAGCCAATTCCGACCATCGGGAATGCTCTCTTGTATTATATGCATGAGTCATGCATATAATTTTTTGGGATCGCAGCAGAGGCCTTTCGGGCGTCTGGCCCGACGGTCCGCGACAAGGACACTGTCATGAACAAGCCATCCGCCTTTTCCGCTTCCGGTCCAAGCGTCGGGGCTGCATCCATGCCCGCCGGCCCGCTCTACCGGGTCGACAAGTTCATCGTCCCGGCTGCCGGCCGCGACGAGTTTCTCGCCCGCGTCCACGAGACCCACGCCGTGCTGCGACGGCAGGAGGGATTCCTGCAGGACATGATCCTCGAGCAGCAATCGGGGCCGGGCGCCTTCAACGTCGTGACCGTCGTCGAATGGGTGAACGCGGAGGTCGTGGGCCGGGTCGGCGAAGCCGTGGCGAAGCGCCATGCCGAGATGGGCTTCGACCGGAACGAGATGATCGTTCGCCTCGGCATCACCGCCGACATCGCCAGTTACGCCCGGGTCCCGGCGATCTGACGGGGAGCGGCTGCACAAGGGCGGGGCAGGCGGTCGCCGCCTGTCCCGCCCTCGCGACTCAGTTCGCCTCGAGTTCGAGGAAGCCGCCCGACTGCCGGCGCCAGAGGCTGGCGTAGAGCCCATCCTTGCGCAGCAGTTCCTCGTGGCTGCCCGTTTCGACGATGTGGCCCTGGTCGAGCACGATCAGCCGGTCCATCGCCGCGATGGTCGACAGGCGGTGGGCGATGGCGATCACCGTCTTGTTCTCCATCAGCCGGGAGAAGCTCTCCTGGATCGCCGCCTCGACCTCCGAATCGAGCGCCGATGTCGCTTCGTCGAGGATGAGAATCGGTGCGTCCTTCAGCAACACCCGGGCAATGGCGATGCGCTGCCGCTGGCCGCCCGAGAGCTTGACGCCACGCTCGCCGACATGGGCGTCGAGCCCCGTGCGGCCGTGCGGATCGCTCAGGCCCTCGATGAAGCCGTCGGCGTGCGCCTGCCGCGCCGCCTCGACGACCGCCGATTCCGGAGCATCTGGGCGGCCATAGAGGATGTTGTCGCGCACCGAGCGATGCAGCAGCGAGGTGTCCTGCGTCACGAGGCCGATCTGCTGGCGCAGGCTGTCCTGCGTCACGTCGGCGACGTTCTGGCCATCGATGCGGATGCGTCCCGCCTCCACGTCGTAGAAACGGAGCAGCAGATTGACCAGCGTCGACTTGCCGGCACCCGACCGGCCGACCAGGCCGACCTTTTCGCCGGGCCGGATCGTGAAGGTCAGGTCCTCGATGATGCCGCCCGCCTTGCCATAGTGGAAGCGGACGTTCTCGAAGCGGATTTCGCCCTTGTCGGCGACGAGCGGCTTGGCGCCGGGCTTGTCGAGCAGCTCATAGGGGCGGGCGATCGTCTCCAGCCCCTCCTGCACGGTGCCCATCTGCTCGAAGATGCCGATCGACACCCACATGATCCAGCCGGACATGTTGGTGATGCGGATGGCAAGGCCGGCGGCCACCGCGATGGCGCCGAGCGTGATCGCATCGAACGACCACAGCCAGACGGCGAGCGTGCCCGTCGCCATCACCAACAGGCCGTTCAGGCTCGAAACCGTGGCGTTCATCGCCGTGATCAGGCGCGTCTCGTTCTTGAAGGCGGCGGTGTGCTCGACCAGCGCCTCCTTGGCATAATCGTCCTCGCGCTCGGGATGGGCGAACAGCTTGACCGTCTGGACGTTGGTGTAGCTGTCGACGATGCGGCCGGTGAGCTGCGAGCGCATCTCGGACATGATGGTGGCGCGGTCGCGGATGCGCGGCACGAACCAGGCCAGCGTCACGACATAGGCGACGATCCAGAACAGCAGCGGCATCGCCAGCCGCCAGTCGGCCTCCCAGAAGATCACCAGCGCCGAGCCGGCGAAGATCGTCACGAACCACAGCGCGTCGATCACCTGCGTCACCGATTCGCGCAGGGCCGGGCCGGTCTGCACGATCTTCGAGGCGATGCGCCCGGCGAAGTCGTTGGCGAAGAAGGTGATCGACTGGCGCATCACATAGTGGTGCGTCTGCCAGCGGATCAGATTGGTGAAGTTCGGCGCGATGGTCTGCTGGTTGACCAGGTCATGCGCCACCGCCCCCAGCGGACGGGCGATGACGATGACGAAACCCATCCAGAGAAAGGTCGGTCCGTAGTCGGCCCAGATTTCGGCCGGTGAAGTCGTCTTCAGCAGGTCGACGATCGAGCCGATATAGCGAAGCATCGCGATCTCGATCAGCGACACGATCAGCCCGATCGCCATCAGGATCAGGAGAAACGGCCAGATCTGCCGGCAGTAGCGCCAGTAGAAGCCACCTAGCGTTGCCGGCGGCATGCTGTCGTCGTGGCTGCGGAACGGATCGATCCGGGATTCGAAAAAGCGGAACATGAGGGCGTCCAGAGTTGGCAAACTGGTCCGCGCATGGGCCGCGCGGCGCGAAATCGGGGTTTTGGGCGCGCGTCTCCGGTGGGAGAGGGCACATCATCCGGCGAAAGCGAAAGGCCTTGGCGAACCGGAAACCGGAATGGTTGGAAACAGGGAGTCCGGAGAGGTTCGGCCAGGAGGGCCAGGAAGCGTCAGCGCGCGGCGTTCGTCGCGTGACGTCGGCAGATCGCGGGCCGGTTGTTCAACAGGATCATTTCCATCCAACCCTCCCGGTTCTGCGTTGCGGGCGCAAAAATGCGCGGCAACTGGTGCAATCAGAGGATGCTAGCGCGGTTTCGGCTTCGAATCCCGCATTTTTCCGATGCGAATCGGCTTTCGAGCGTTTTGTTGCAGATGGGTGACAGGCTTGCCCGTCACCCATGGCGCTACTCGGCCGCGATCTCGTGCGGGGTCAGGCCGCCGATGAAGCCGCCGGACTGGCGGGCCCAGAGCGAGGCGTAGAGGCCCTTGGCCGCCAGCAGCTCCTGATGCGTGCCGGTCTCGACGATGCGGCCCTCGTCCATCACGACCAACCGGTCCATCGCGGCGATGGTCGACAGGCGGTGCGCGATGGCGATCACCGTCTTGTTCTCCATCAGCCCTTCGAGCTGTTCCTGGATCACCGCCTCGATCTCCGAATCGAGCGCCGAGGTCGCTTCGTCGAGGACGAGAATTGGGGCATCCTTGAGCAGGACGCGGGCGATGGCGATACGCTGCCGCTGGCCGCCGGAGAGTTTTACGCCGCGCTCGCCGACATGGGCGTCGTAGCCAATGCGGCCGCGCGGGTCGGCGAGACCCTCGATGAAGCCGTCGGCGGCGGCCTGGCGCGCCGCCCGGCGCACCGCCGCGTCGTCGGCGTCGGGTCGGCCGTAGCGGATGTTGTCGCGCACCGAGCGGTTCAAGAGTGCCGTGTCCTGCGTGACGACGCCGATCGCGGCGCGCAGCGAGCCTTGCGTGACGGTGGAGATATCCTGCCCGTCGATGCGGATCGCGCCGCTCTCGAGGTCGTACAGGCGCAGCAGCAGGCTCACCATCGTCGTCTTGCCGGCGCCGGAGCGGCCGACCAGGCCGATACGCTCGCCGGGCTTCACCACCAGGTCGACGCCGCGCAGTACCGGGGTCTTGCCGCCATAGCTGAAGACGACATTGTCGAAGGCGATCTCGCCCTGGTCGACGATCAACTGCGGCGCGTCCGGCTGGTCGATCAGGCCGTGCGGGCGGGCGATCGTGCGCATGCCGTCCTCGACGGTGCCGACATTGTCGAACAGGCCGGTCAGCGTCATCATCACCCGGCCCGACATCACGGTCAGCCGCATGACGAGGCCGAGCGCCACGGCTGTCTCGCCGGCGCTGATCGAGCCGCGCGTCCACAGCACGACCGCGGCTGCGCCCGTCGCGCCGATCAGCAGCGCGTTGGTGAACTGCAGCAGGATGGAGAGCGTCGTCACCAGCCGGTTCTGGTCGAGCAGGCGACCCGTCTGCTCGGCGATGGCCGTGCGGGCGGTATCCTCCTCGCGGCCATCACGGGCGAACAGCTTGACCGTCTGGATGTTGCCGTAGATGTCGGCGAGCTTGCCGGTCAGCAGCGAGCGCGCTTCGGAAGCGGCAGCGGCGCGCTTGCGCACGCGCGGCACGAAGAAATAGGCGAGGCTCGCCAGCACCACGACCCAGATCGCCAGCGGCACCGCCATCAGCAGGCTGACATCGGCGAAGATGAACAGCGCCGAGACAACGAAGACCGAGATGACCCAGAGCGCGTCGATGACCTGGGTGATCGACTGCGTCAGCGCCGAGCCGGTCTGAACGATCTTGGTGACGATGCGGCCGGAGAAATCGTTCTGGAAGAAGGAATAGGACTGGCCGAGCACATGCAGGTGGTTGAGCCAGCGCACGCGGGCGGTGAGGGCCGGCGGCAAAGTCTGGTTCGACAGGATGGTCTGGATCGCGTTGACCAGCGGGCGCAGCACGACGACGACCAGCGCCATGCCGGCGAGCTGCCAGCCATGATCGGCGAGGAAGCTCCCCGTCTGGCCCTTGGTCATCAGGTCGACCAGCCGGCCGACATAGGAATAGATCGCCACCTCGGCCAGCGACACCGCCAGCCCCGCCGCCATCAGCGCCACGACATAGGGCCAGACGGGAAGCAGGAAATGGCGATAGAAGGCGAGCAGGCCGCTCGGGGGATCGTTATCCTCCGGGACGAACGGATCGATCAGACGTTCGAAATAGCGAAGCATGCCGGATCCTGTATCACCGTTGTCGCGTCGTTTCGCGCCAACCCGTTTGAAGTGCAACCCGATTGAAGGGAAGGCAGATGCCCCGCATCGCGCTCTACCAGCCGGACATTCCCCACAATACCGGAGCGATCCTGCGATTCGCCGCCTGCGTGGGCGTGGATGTCGACATCATAGAGCCTGCCGGCTTCGACCTGTCGGATCGCGGATTGAAGCGTGCCGGCATGGACTATGTGGAGCGCGCTGCACTTCGCCGCCACATTTCTTTCGAAACGTTCGAGAGTTTCCGCGCCGGGAATGGTGGTCGGCTTGTGCTGTTGTCGACCAAGGCCGCGATCGCCTACACGGATTTCTCCTTCCGGCCGGACGACGTTCTGCTCTTCGGCCGGGAAAGCGCCGGCGTGCCCGAATCGGTGCATGAGAAGGCCGAGGCGCGACTGATCGTCCCGATGCGGCCGGGATTGCGCTCGATCAATCTCGCCATGACCGTCGCCATGGTAACTGGCGAGGCGCTGAGGCAGACCGGTGGCCTGCCGGGCGCGCTCGCAGTTGAGGAAGACACAAATGGCATTGCCTGACGCAATCGAGGACAAGAAGGACCGCGCGAGCACCTGGTTCGCCGAACTGCAGGGCCGCATCATCGCAGCCTTCGAGGCGCTGGAGGACGCGGCATCGCCGGCGCTCTATGGCGACAAGGCCGGACGGTTCGAACGCAAGCCCTGGAAGCGGACCGATCACACCGGCGCACCGGGCGGCGGCGGCACGATGGCGCTGATGCATGGCCGCCTGTTCGAGAAGGTCGGCGTGCATGTCTCTACCGTGCACGGCACGTTCGCGCCGGAATTCGCCAAGGAAATGCCGGGCGCTGCCGAGGATCCGCGCTTCTGGGCGGCGGGCATCTCGCTGATCGCCCACATGACCAATCCGAACGTCCCGGCCGTGCACATGAACACCCGCATGGTGGTGACGACCAAGCAATGGTTCGGCGGCGGCGCCGATCTGACGCCGGTGCTGGATCGCCGCCGCACGCAGGAAGATCCCGACAGCGTCGCCTTCCATGCCGCCATGCTGGGCGCCTGCGAGCGCCATCCGGTCGCCGATTACGAACGCTACAAGAAGTGGTGCGACGAATACTTCTTCCTGAAGCATCGCAACGAGCCGCGCGGCATTGGCGGCATCTTCTACGATGGCCACAATTCCGGCGACTGGGACGCCGATTTCGATTTCACACAAGATGTCGGCGTCAGCTTCCTCGCCGCCTATGACGCGGCGGTGCGCGCCAACATGGATACGCCCTGGACCGAGGCCGACCGCGAGGAGCAATTGATCCGTCGCGGCCGCTATGTCGAGTTCAACCTGCTCTATGACCGGGGCACGATCTTCGGCCTGCGGACCGGCGGCAACATCGATTCGATCCTGTCGTCGATGCCGCCCGTGGTGAAGTGGCCTTAGGGGGCTGTCGAGCCCATGACCACTTCCTTCACCTCTCCCTGAGGGAGAGGTCGGAGCGAAGCTCCGGGTGAGGGTTTAGGGAACCCTCCGGGGAGGGCTCTGTCGCACGCGCCGCCGGAGCCGGACTGGTGAGGCCGTAAACCCTCACCCGCCGGCCTTCCGGCCGTCGACCTCTCCCTCAGGGAGAGGTAAAGGGCGTGCGGCCAGCCTCAGACATCCCGGACCATGAAGCCGCTTGAGCTTCGTCGGGCGCTTTGCGATCCTTGTCGCCCCAAGGACAGGACAGGCAGCGATCCATGACCAAGGCGGTTCTCGGCATCATCGGCGGGTCGGGTCTCTATGACCTGCCGGGTCTCGAAGGCGCGGAATGGCGCACGGTCGAAAGCCCGTGGGGAGAGCCCTCCGACCAGCTTCGCTTCGGCCGCATCGGCGCGACGGAGATCGTCTTCCTGCCGCGCCACGGCCGGGGCCATCGCCTGTCGCCTTCCGGCATCGACTACCGCGCCAATATCGACGCGCTGAAGCGCGCCGGCGTCACTGACCTGGTCTCCGTCTCGGCTGTCGGTTCGTTGAAGCAGGAGCATTTTCCCGGCCAGTTCGTGCTGGTCGACCAGTTCATCGATCGGACGGTGGCGCGCGTCTCGAGTTTCTTTGGAAATGGCTGCGTCGCGCATGTCTCGATGGCGCATCCCGTCGCGCCAAGGCTCGTCGATCGGATCCGCCTTGCCGCCGAGGCCGAGGCGATCGATCATCATGTCGGCGGCACCTATGTCTGCATGGATGGGCCGCAATTCTCGTCGGTCGCCGAGTCGCATCTCTATCGAAGCTGGGACGCTTCGGTGATCGGCATGACCAACATGCCGGAGGCGAAGCTCGCCCGCGAGGCGGAGATCGCCTACGCCACCATCGCCATGGTCACCGACTATGATTGCTGGCATCCTGGCCATGAGGCCGTGTCGGTCGAGGCCATCATCAAGGTGCTTGGCGACAATCGCGACAAGGCGCAGCGCCTCGTGGCGCGGCTGGCGCGCGATTTCCCGGCCGAGCACGAAGCTTGCCCGATCGGCTCGGACCGGGCGCTCGACCACGCCATCATGACGGCACCGCATGCGCGCGATCCGGCGCTGCTCGCCAGGCTCGACGCCATCGCAGGCCGCGTCCTGGCACGCTAATCTCCGCTGGCCGTTGCGGCAACGCCGCAGGCTGCGCCGTCTTGGAACTGGACGTGGGCGAAAAGCTGGGGCAAGCCTTAGCGACCGTCCGCAGTAATCTGAAAGCCGTCATGACCTCTGCCCTGAACGAAATCGCCGCCTCGATCCGCACCATTCCGGACTATCCGAAGCCCGGCGTGCAGTTTCGCGACATCACCACGCTGCTCGGCAATGCGCGCGCCTTCCGCCGCACGATCGACGAACTGGTCCAGCCCTGGGCCGGTGCCAAGGTCGACCAGGTTGCCGGCATCGAGGCGCGCGGCTTCATCATCGGCGGCGCTGTCGCGCACCAGCTTTCGGCCGGCTTCGTGCCGATCCGCAAGAAGGGCAAGCTGCCCTTCGACACGGTCAGCATGTCCTATGCGCTCGAATACGGCACCGACGAGATGGAGATGCATGTCGACGCCGTCGGCAAGGGCGACCGCGTCATTCTGGTCGATGATCTGATCGCGACCGGCGGCACCGCGGAGGGGGCGGTCAAGCTGCTGCGCAATCGCGGCGCCATCGTCGAGGCGGCCTGCTTCATCATCGACCTGCCGGAACTCGGCGGCGCCGCCAAGCTGCGCGCGCTCGATGTTCCCGTCCGCACGCTGGTTACCTTCGAAGGGCACTGACATGCCGGACTTCACGATCGTCATCGGATCCCGGCACTGGTCGAGCTGGTCGATGCGGCCCTGGCTGGTGCTCAGGCAGACCGGCGCGGCGTTTGATGAGCTCGTGCTGTCGCACCGGACGCCGGCCGGTAAGGCCGAGGCCGTCGCGCTCGGCCCGACCGGGCTGGTGCCGCTGCTGATCGACCGGCGCGCGCCCGAGCCGCTCAAGATCTGGGATTCGCTGGCGATCTGCGAATATCTGGCCGAGAGCTATCCGGAAGCCGGGCTGTGGCCGGCCGAGAGGGCGGCCCGTGCCACAGCGCGCTCGGTCTCGGCCGAGATGCATTCGGGCTTCCGGCCGCTGCGGATGGCGCTTTCGATGGATCTGTTCGCGCATCGGCCGGGCGTCGGGCTCGACGAACCCGGCGTCGCTGCCGATATCGCGCGGATCGACGCCATCTTCCAGGATTGTCGCGCCGACTATGGCCAGGGCGGACCCTATCTGTTCGGGCGAAGGACGATCGCGGACGCCATGTATGCGCCGGTCGTCAGCCGATTCCGTACTTATGAGCCGAAGCTCTCGGCGCCGGCGGCGGAATATGTGGCAACAATGCTGGATGATGACGGGTTCAAGGCATGGGAGGATGCGGCGCGCCGCGAATTGTGAGATTCTGGCGCGACTCGCCATCGCGAAATGGATGGCGCGCGCGTGGAGTACCTCTTGAGGATGACGGCATGACTTCCTTTCTCGACCTTTTCAAATGGGATCGGTTCGTTGCGACGTCGGTCATCGAGCTCCTGTTCTGGCTGCTCGCGACCATCGCGGTCCTGTTCGGCATTTCCGGACTGCTGAACGGACTTGCGCTGGTGCAGCTCGCGCCGGTCAACGCGTTGCTCGCCATCGCCGCCAGCATCATCGGTACGCTTGCCGCCATCGTGGCGGCGCGGGTTGTCTGCGAAGCGGTGATCATGCTGTTCCGCGTCAACGAAAGCCTGATGGACATACGCGATGGCCTGGCCAATGCGGCCGAGCGCGCGCCCTTCGTCATCGCCGAGGCGCCGGTGCTGGACCCGTTGGCCGCCATGGTCGAGGACATGCTGCCCGAGCCGCCGCGTCCGGCCGCATCGGGCCGGGTCGAGAATCGCTGGGGCGAAACGAGGCCGCCGGAGCCGCGCGCCGAGCACCGGGTTTCCGAGCCCCGCGCCGTCGAGCCGAAGTCGAGTGAGACCAGTTCACTGGAGGCGCGGTTGGCCGAGATTCGCGCCCGCCGCGAGGCGACGGCGGCCCGCATCGCGGCCACCACGGCCCCGTCGGATTCGCCGGACGCCGGCCTTGCCAGCGCGCGGATGCATCTGGAGGAGGCCGCCGCCCCGAAATGGGTGGCTCCCCCGGTTGCGGCGGACACCGGCGACGAGGCCAGTCTGGCCGGGGGCGACGCCAGCCCATCGCATGCCGAGTTCAAGGCCCCCGAAGTCAAGGCACCTGAACCGAGGCGCGGCGAGGGCAGGAAGACAGACGCGAGAAAGGCCGTGAATCCGCCCGGACCTGCGGTCGTCAAGGCGGTCGAGGAGGCACAGGTCGATCTCACGGACGCGGCGAAGGATGCCGCGGCCGGGCCCGCCGGAGCGCTCGCTACCGCAGTCGCCGAAGTGCCGGCCGGCGAAGCCGATGCTCCACAGGGGGGCACAGCCTCCGAGGCGCAGAAAGCTACCGACGCCGCCTGAGCCGGCGATGGCATTGGAGACGAAAAAACCGGCGAACGATGTTCGCCGGTTTTTTTCGTTAGAGCTGGGATGTCTCAGAGCCGCTCATCGCTTCGCGGAAACGTCGCACGGCTCTGGCTCTTTGCAGGATCGCGTTCGCTTCACGCGAACCAACGTCCACTTCGCTTGAAAACGCTTTAGGTATTGAAGCGGAACAGCAGGACGTCGCCATCGGCGACGACATATTCCTTGCCTTCGTCGCGGGCCCGGCCCGCCTCCTTGGCGGCGGCTTCACCGCCGAGGCGCGTGTAGTCGTCGAAGGCGATGGTCTGGGCGCGGATGAAGCCACGCTCGAAATCCGAGTGGATGACGCCGGCAGCCTGCGGCGCCTTGGTGCCCTTGGTGATCGTCCAGGCGCGGGCTTCCTTCGGGCCGACCGTGAAATAGGTGATCAGGCCGAGGAGGTCGTAGCCGGCGCGGATGAGCGGTCGAGGCCGGGCTCTTCGAGGCCGAGCGTCTCCAGGAACTCCTCCTGCTCGGCAGCGTCGAGCTGGGCGATCTCGGCCTCGATGGCGGCCGAGATCGTCACGCAGCCGGCGCCCTGCGCCTTCGCCATCGTCGGCGACGCGGGCGGAGAAGGCGTTGCCCGTCGCGCGACGGCCGATTCCTCGACGTTGCAGACATAGAGCACGGGCTTCGAGGTCAGCAGGTTCAGCGCGTCGAAGGCGCGCGCTCGTCGGCCGAGACTGGAGCAGGCGGGCGGGCTTGCCCTCGCGCAGCAGCTCGAGGACCGCGTCCATCATGACGACCTGAGCCTTGGCTTCCTTGTCGCCGTGGCGGCGCGCTTCGCGCAGCGGGCTGACGCGCTGCTCGAGGCTGTCGAGGTCGGAGAGCATCAGCTCGGTCTCGACGGTCTCGGCATCGGAGACCGGGTCGATCCGTGCCTTCGACATGGGTGATGTCGCCGTCCTCGAAGCAGCGCAGCACATGGGCGATGGCGTCGACTTCGCGGATATTGGCGAGGAACTGGTTGCCGAGGCCTTCGCCCTTCGACGCGCCGCGCACGAGGCCGGCGATGTCGACGAAGGTCAGGCGGGTCGGGACGATCTGCTGCGAGCTTGCCGATTCGGCGAGCTTGTCGAGGCGCGGATCGGGCACGGCGACCTCGCCGACGTTCGGCTCGATCGTGCAGAACGGATAGTTCGCCGCCTGCGCCGCCGCCGTCTTGGTCAGCGCGTTGAAAAGGGTCGACTTGCCGACATTCGGCAGGCCGACGATCCCGCATTTGAAGCCCATGATGTTCCTTACTCGTCCTTGACGCCGAAGAGGCGCTTCAGCCCCGCCGCGAACGGCCCGCCGGCCGGCGGCGAAGCTGGTGAAGATGGGGATGTCGCCGACGCCTTGCCAGCCGGCGCAGCGGTCTCGGCCGGCCTTGCTGGCTTGTCGGACGCATCCGGCTTGGCCGGCTTGTCGACCTTCGGGCTCTTCGCCGGCTTTTCCGGCTCCAGGCTGCGATGCAGCCGGTTGCCGAAGGTGCTGTCCTTGCCGTCCGCCAGCAGGGCCGCATTGTCGGCGACGGCGTCGAGGAGCGGATTGATCCACTCGCCGTCGACGCGCGCGAAATCATGCAGCACATAGCCGTGCACGAGTTCCTTCGAGCCCGGATGGCCGATGCCGAGGCGCAGCCGCCTGTAGTCCTCGCCGACATGCGCGGAGATCGAGCGCAGGCCGTTGTGACCGCCATGGCCGCCGCCGGTCTTCATCCGGATCTTGGCCGCCGGCAGGTCGAGTTCGTCATGCATGACGACGATATCGGCGTTGGGAATCTTGTGGAACCGGGCGGCTTCGCCGACGGCGCGGCCGCTCTCGTTCATGTAGGTCTGGGGCTTCATCAGGAGCGTCTTGCGCCCCGCGAGCGTGCCCTCGGAGACCAGCGCCTGGAAACGCGAGCGCCAGGGGCTGAAGCCATGGCGGCGGTGGATCGCATCCGCCGCCATGAAGCCGATATTGTGCCGGTTGAGCGCGTATTGGCTTCCCGGGTTACCGAGGCCGACAATGAGGAGCATCCTGCTTCCCCCGCGCTGAACCGGATAAGGAACCGAAGCTTACGCCTTGGCTGCGGGAGCAGCCTCAGGCGGCGGCTTCGCCTTCTTCGCTCTTCAGGCCGGCCGGAGCCGCGATCGTGGCGATCGTGAAGTCACGCTCGGAGACGACCGGGGTGACGCCAGCCGGGAGCTTGACGGCCGAGATGTGGATCGAGTCGTTGATGTCGAGGCCGGTCAGGTCGACGACGATGTGATCCGGGATCGCATCGGCGGGGACCGTGGCGTCGATTTCGTGACGAACGATGTTGAGAACGCCGCCGCGCTTCAGGCCCGGGGACTTCTCTTCGTTGACGAACTGCACGGGGATCTGGACGTGCAGGGTCGAGCCAGCGGAGACGCGCAGGAAATCGACGTGGATCGGCTGGTCCGAGACCGGATCGAGCGCGTAGTCGCGCGGGATCACGCGAGATCTTTTCGCCGTTGACGTCGATCGTCGCGACGGTGGTCAGGAAGCCGCCGGCGTGGAGCTTCATGAAGATGGTCTTTGTGGTCCAGCTCGATGGCCAGCGGGGGCTGCTTGTTGCCGTAGATGACGGCGGGAATCTTGCCTTCGCGACGCGACGCCCGGGCGGCCCCCTTGCCCACGCGGTTGCGGACGGAGGCCGTGAGCTCGTAAGTATTGCTCATCGGTATTCTCCTTGTGTGAAACAGAAAAAGGCCGCGGTGCCTCCAGGGGTGTCGGCGCGGCCGGCGTCCTTATAGACGAGGGAGCCGGATCGAACAAGCGCACTGCGGAAACGCTGGCCCCGAACGCGTTGGTGCCGGAAATGTCGCCCGCGGATCTGCCGCCGCGGCGGCCGTCCGGGTTGCGTCGTTCCGGTGTGTAGGTTATTCGGAGTATGAAACTCATCTTTACAATGGTTCGTCTCGCCATGCTTAGTCGTCTTTGTCGCGGTGCGAGCCCTTCGTGGTCGCGATGGTCGGCCTGTCGCTGCCCTTGGGCAGCACGATGGCGTTCGGCCAGGCGCTGGAGCAGCCCGGCGGAGGCAGCGGCGCCCAGCCGGTCGAACCCGTGCAACCTGCGGCGCCTGCCCCCATCGCCGAGCTCGCGGCCGAGGCGCCTGCCGGTGGAGCACGGCGTCGATCGTTCGACCCTGCCGCATGATCTGTCTCCGATCGGCATGTTCACCAATGCCGACGTCGTCGTGAAGGGCGTCATCGGCATCTTGGCCGCGGCATCGATCATCACCTGGGCCATTTTCCTGTCGAAGACCCTGGAACTGGCAGCGCTGCGCCACCGGACGCGTGCCCGCGGCGAGCGGGTGGCGCGCTCGCGCACGCTGGCCGAGGCGGAGGCGCAGGTCGGCCGCCGCAACGACCCGGCCTCCCGGCTGGTGCAGGCCGCCGTCGAGGAAGTGTCGCTTTCGTCGGGGCTTTCGGCGGAAGGCATCAAGGAGCGCGTCGCCTCGCGCTTCGAGCGGATCGAATCCCGCGCCGGGCGCGACATGATCCGCGGCACGGCAGTGCTGGCGACGGTCGGCTCGCTGTCGCCCTTCATCGGCCTGTTCGGCACGGTCTGGGGCATCATGAATTCGTTCATCGGTATCAGTCAGGCCAACACGACCAATCTCGCCGTCGTCGCGCCCGGTATCGCCGAGGCGCTGTTCGCGACGGCGATCGGCCTGGTGGCGGCGATCCCGGCCGTGCTGTTCTACAACGTGTTCGCCCGCATCATTGCCGGCAACAAGGCGGTGATCGCCGATGTCGCGGCCGAGACGATGCGGCTCGTCTCGCGCGATCTCGACCGGGCCGATGCGCGCGGCCCTTCGCGCCTCGCCGCAGCGGAGTGAGGTGAGACATGGCCGCCAAGCTCAGCCATCACGATGACGATCTGGTCGAGAACAGCGAGATCAATGTCACGCCGTTCATCGACGTGATGCTCGTGCTGCTCATCGTGTTCATGGTCGCCGCCCCGCTCGCGACGGTCGACGCGCCGGTCGACCTGCCGCGCTCGAACGCCAAGGCGGCGCCCCGCAGCGACAAGCCGATCTTTCTGTCGCTGAAGCCGGACCTGTCGCTGGTGCTCGGCAACAATCCGGTGTCGCCCAAGGGGCTCGGCCCCGCGCTGGATGCGCTGACCCAGGGCAATCGCGAGGAGCGCCTCTATCTGCGCGCCGATCGCAAGGTCGCCTATGGCGATGTCATGGAGCTGATGAACAAGTTGCGCGACGCCGGCTATGGCAAGGTGGCGCTGGTCGGCATGGACGGCGCGCATTAGGGTTCGACGCCAGCCGGACAACAAACGGCCCGGCACCGCGATGCGGTGGCCGGGCCTTTTCTATTCGACGCTCTCGTGAGCGAGGACGGCAGGCCGCCCTGGCAAAGATCAGATGAACAGGCTCGAAACCGACTTCTCGCTGGCGGTGCGGTTGATCGCTTCGCCGAGCAGGGTCGAGATCGAGGTGACGCGGATGTTCGGCGCCTGACGCACTGCCTCGGTCGGCTGGATCGAATCGGTGATCACCAGTTCCTTGAGGACGGAATTGGTGATGCGGGCGACCGCGCCGCCCGACAGCACGCCGTGGGTTATGTAGGCGACGACCGACTTGGCGCCCTGCGCCAGCAGCGCCTCGGCGGCGTTGCACAGCGTGCCGCCCGAATCGACGATGTCGTCGAACAGGATGCAGTCGCGGCCGGCGACATTGCCGATGATGTTCATGACTTCCGACTCGCCCGGCCGCTCGCGGCGCTTGTCGACGATGGCGAGCGGCGCGTCGATGCGCTTGGCCAAGGCGCGAGCGCGGACCACGCCGCCGACGTCCGGCGACACGACCATGACGTTCTCGAGCTCGTAGTGTTCCTTGATGTCACGCGTGATGACGGGAACCGCGAAGAGATTGTCGGTCGGGATGTCGAAGAAGCCCTGGATCTGGCCGGCGTGCAGATCGAGGGTCAGGACGCGGTCGGCGCCGGCATGGGTGATCAGGTTGGCGACCAGCTTGGCCGAGATCGGGGTACGCGGGCCGGCCTTGCGGTCCTGGCGGGCATAGCCGAAATAGGGGAGGACCGCCGTGATCCGGCGCGCCGACGAGCGGCGCAGCGCATCGATGATGATCAGCAGTTCCATCAGATGGTCGTTGGCCGGAAAACTGGTCGACTGGACGACGAAGACGTCCTCGCCGCGCACGTTTTCCTGGATTTCGACGAAGATTTCCTCGTCCGCGAACCGACGGACCGAGCACTTCGCCAGCGGGATTTCGAGATAGGTGGCAATCGCCTCGGCGAGCACCCGGTTGGAGTTTCCGGCAACCAGCTTCAAGGTCTCGTGTCCCGACGTGATGAGGTATAGGGAATTCGACCCCGCGAGGAGGTCATTCGTTCAGGCGGCGGCGTTGTACCAACTGCGCCGCCGCACTGCAAACGCGATTCGCGTCCGGACGGCAAGCAGCGAGTCGAAACCGGGATCCGCTCAGGCGCCCGATCCCCAGGCGACGATCGCGGCGACCGTACGGCGCGCGACGTTGGAAACGGTCGTGTCGTCGATGCCGAGCCACGGATCCTGCGAGCCGTTCGAAGACGTCTCCTGGCCGGAAATGCGGTGGACGCGACGTCCGCTGGCATCGAACACGTCCCAGACATAGACGAGGATCGTGCCGGAGGCGTCGCCGACGGCGGAGAGATAGCCCTTGACGACATAGGTCGCCTGCGGATCGCCGGAGGGAACCAGCGCGACGTTTTGTGCCAAGGCTTCCTGGCCGAGATGCGAGGAGAGCTTGGCCAGGATGTTGCCGGGCGCGCCTGTCACCGGGGCGAACGAGAACTTGGCGTTCGCCAACGGCACCGCCGGCAGGGCAGGCTGTGTCGGCGCCGCGGCGGAGGCCGAGGCGGTCGCCGGCTGGCCGGTGCCGAGCGTGTTGTTGCAGGCTGCCAATGCGAACGTCGCCAACAGGATGGCGGCGCACATCAGCAGCCGATTTCCCTTCACCATCATGGCGATCGTCCTTCCGGCCCGGTCGTCAGGACCCCCTCGAATCTGTCTATCTGCAATTCACCACGCGGTCCAGAAGCGCTTTCCCGATCGTGCCGAAGTCTGGCACTTTGCGCCGATCATGTGGCGATCGTGATGGCGTGCAGCAGCCTGCCATAGTCCGGCTCCCCGGCATGGGTGGTGCGGCGATAGGAGAAGAACCGGGCCGGATCGGCATAGGTGCAGAGCGCCAGGTCGCCGACGGTGCCGAGCCCGGCGGCGCGCAGGCGCATGCCGATGAAGGCCGGCAGGTCGAACTGGTGATGGTCGGCGCGTTCGGCCGGTGTGAAAAAGGCGGCATTGGCGGCTGCCGCGTCGACGAAGCGGGCACGGAATTCCGGCCCGACCTCATAGGCGGATTTCGAGATCGTCGGCCCCAGCACGGCGACGATCCGCTCCCTGCGGGCGCCAAGACGTTCCATCGCATCCACAGTCGCTTCGAGCACGCCGGTGAAGGCGCCCTTCCAGCCGGCATGGGCCGCGCCGACGACGCCCGCCTCGCCGTCTGCGAACAGCACCGGGCCGCAATCGGCGGTGCCGACGCCGATGGCGATGCCCGGCCGGTTGGTGACGACAGCGTCGGCCTTGGGGCCATCGCCCACCGGCCAGACTTCGTCGACGATCACGACGTCGGGGCTGTGAACCTGATATGGGGTCGCGAGCTGATCGGGCGCGACTCCGAGCTCGGCGGTGACCCGAGCGCGGTTTTCAAGCACATGGGCGCGCTCGTCGGCGGAGCCGACGCCGCAGTTCAGGCTCGCATAGATGCCGTTCGACACGCCGCCCTGGCGGGTGAAGAAGCCGTGCCGGATGCCGGGGAGGGCGGAGAGTGCGTCGGCGGTGAGTTTCATGGCAGTCGTCCTGGGTTCATCCGAAGGGCGGGGCAACCAGATTGCCGCCGGTAATGCATAGCACCTTGAACAGCGTGCCCATCGCCTTCGGGCCGGCCAGGCGCTCGACGGCGGCGTGGATCGCATCCTGGGCGGCGCCATCCTTGCCTGCGCCGAGGCGCCCGGCGCGTTCGAGCAGGCCGAGCGCCAGCAGGAAGTCGCCCTGCGTCCAGACCGTCGACGCGCGGGCACCGTTTGCCGCCGCCACGCGGGCGAGGGCGGCGAAGTCGACATGCACGGTCAGGTCCGCCTCGCCGGGATGGGCGAGCGGGTCGTCGAACTCGGTGGTGCCGCAGCGCCTGCAGCGTGTCGCCGATAGCCGGTCTCGGCATGGCCATAGTCGATGGCGAGGAAGGCGCCGCCGGACTCGATGCAGGCGGGTCGGCGAGCGTCGCCATGATCGCGGCCGAGATCGAGGCGGCCTCGACGAGCGAGCCTTCCGGCGCGCGATCGTCGGCTCCGTCGAAATGGGCGTCGGAGCGCAGGCCGAAAGCGAGCTGGCCGTCGCTGGCGCCGACCATGCGCTCGGCCCAGCCGGCGCTTCGGTGCGGAGGAACTGGCGGACCGGCAGCGCGTCGAAGAGCTCGTTGGCAATCACGATCGCCGGCCCGTCCGGCAAGGCGTCGATCTGCTCGGCCCAGCCGATTGCGTGGCCGGCCAGCGTACGGGCCTGGATCTCGCGCAGCCGCGGGCTGGTCTCGACCAGCGCGATCCTGGCCGCCGGCTCGAAGCCCGGCGCGATCCGGGCGGCGCGCAGCGCATCGGCCATCAGCGTGCCGCGGCCCGGGACCGATCTCGGCCAGCACGAAAGCAGCGGGGCTGCCCATGCGCTGCCAGGTCGCGACCGCCCAGAGGCCGATCAGCTCGCCGAACATCTGGCTCACTTCGGGCGCGGTGACGAAGTCTCCGGTCGCGCCGAAAGGTTCGCGGGTCATGTAGTAGCCGAAGCTCGGGATCGCCGAGGCAGGCGGCCATATAGTCGGCGACGGTGATCGGGCCGAAATTCTCGATGCGGCGGACCAGCTTTTCGGCCGAGTGGCGTCGTGTTTTCGCCGGAGTGGCGTCATGCGGCGGGGACCGGGCGGCGCGAAGCGACGATGAGCAGGACGATGCCGGCGATCACCAGCGGCAGCGACAGCAGCATGCCCATGGTTAGTCCGCCGGAGAAATAGCCGATCTGGATGTCCGGCTCGCGGAAAAACTCCGAGAAGATACGGGCAGAGGCCGTAGCCGATGGCGAAAATGGCAGAGACGAAGCCGGGCTGGCGCAGCCGCAACTGCTTGTGGGTGAAGAAACGGAGCACGAGGAACAGCACGAGAGCCCTCGAGCGCGGCCTCATAAAGCTGGCTCGGATGGCGTGGCTGGCCGTCGGCGTTCGGGAAGACGATGGCCCAGGCGACGTCGGTCGGGCGGCCCCAGAGTTCGCCATTGATGAAATTGGCGATGCGGCCGAACAGCAGGCCGAACGTCACCGAGGGCGCGACGACGTCGATCAGCGACCAGGTCGGGATTTTTCGGGAGCGCGCGAACAGGATCATGGCGATGACGGTGCCGAGGAAACCGCCATGGAAGGACATGCCGCCGTTCCAGACCTGAAAGATCTGCCAGGGCGCCGCCAGGAACATCGGCAGGTCGTAGAACAGCACATAGCCGAGCGCGTCCGCCGAGGATGATGCCAAGCGTTGCCCAGACGACGAAGTCGTCGATGTCGATCGGCTTCATCGGCGCGCCGCCCGGGCCCCAGAGGGCGGCGTTGCCGACCAGGCGCTTGGCGTACCACCAGCCGATCAGGATGCCGACGATGTAGGCGAGCGCATACCACCGGATCGCGAACGGTCCGATCTGGATCAGGGTCGGGTCGATGGCCGGGAAGGGCAGGGCGAACAGCATGGGAGGCTCCGGCAGTCGGTCGGGCGGCATTGGTGCGCTGATCCGGGGGGAAGGGTCAAGTCCGAGCGTGCGCGACCCCTCGACACCTTGTTCGCCGGGGCTCGTACAACCATACTAGAAGATAAATACCGTTTCCCCGGAGGCTGCCCATGAACACGACCCCGAACCGGCTGTTCGACGAATTCGCCAAGCTGATGACCGACGCCGCCGGCATGGCGCAGGGTGTCAAACGGGAGGCCGAAACCGTGATGAAGCATCAGGCCGAGCGCCTCTTTGCCGACATGGACTTCGTCAAGCGTGATGAGTTCGATGTCGTGCGCGAGATGGCACAGAAGGCACGCGCCGAGAACGAGGCGCTGGCCGAGCGCATCGCCGAGCTGGAAGCCAAGCTCGCGGTGCTGACCCAGGGCCATGTCGTGGCCGCGCCGGCTCGCCGAAGAGCGCTGAAGCAACGCAGGGCCCGCCGCCCTGCCTCTTCCGAGGCGCGCAGCTCCTAGTCTATAAGGATATCACCCGGGTAGAAAGGCTGGCCTGACGCGGCCGCTCGATGACGGCCGGCCTCACCCGGAACGGCCCCAGGAGCGGCACCATGCAGCGCGACGACCGCAAGGCGGCGATCTCGGCCTACAAGAAGCGGGAAGACCGCTGCTCGGCATCTATGCCGTCCGCTGCGCTAGGCAGGCGGCGAAGCCTGGGTCGGCAAGGCCCCCAATCTCGATGCCATCCAGAACCGGCTCTGGTTCACGCTCGACCATGGCAGTTGCAGCGGCGACGGAGCCTGCAGGCGGCCTGGCGGCAGCATGGCGCCTGCTGCCCTTTCCGTCGAGGTGCTGGAGCGGCTCGAACCCGAGGAATCCGCCTATATCCGCAACGCGCTTGCTGAAGGAGCGCTGCAGCGCACTGGCGCGGCAAGCTCGGCGCCGAAAGCTGTCTGACGTCGTCGACACAAGAAAAACGGCCGGAGAAATCTCCGGCCGTTTTTCTATGTCTCGCTGGCTGGCGCGTGTCCGCGTGCCGATCAGGCCGAGACCTTGGCGCCCTGGACGAGGTCCGTATAGGCGTGCATCAGCGATCTCGGTGATCTTGCCCGGCGTGAACTTGTGCTCGCCGATCTCCGAGACCGGGGTGACTTCGGCGGCGGTGCCGCAGAGCCAGCATTCGCTGAAGGTCGACAGCTCTTCCGGCGCAATCCGGCGCTCGATCACTTCGATGCCCTTCGCCTTGGCGAGGCCGACGACCGTCTGGCGCGTGATGCCGTTCAGGAAGCGGTCGGCGAGCGGCGTATGGATGACGCCATCCTTGACGAAGAAGACGTTGGCGCCGGTCGATTCAGCGACGTTGCCTTCCCAGTCGAGCATCAGCGCGTCGGCATAGCCGCGTGCTTCGGCGGTATGCTTGGAGATCGTGCAGATCATGTACAGGCCCGAAGCCTTCGCCAGAGACGGCGCCGTCTTCGGATCCGGGCGGCGGATACTTCGCCCAGTCGAGACGGATGCCCTTCAGGCGCTCGGCGGGGGTGAAGTAGGACGGCCATTCCCAGGCGGCGATGGCGACGTTGATGCTTGTTCTTCTGGGCCGAGACGCCCATGGCCTCGCTGCCGCGCCAGGCGATCGGGCGCAGGTAGCCGTCGACCAGGCCGTTCTTGGCGAGCGTCGCCTTCGAGGCCTCGTCGATCTCCTCGACCGTGTAGGGGATCTGGAAGTCGAGGATTTCGGCCGAGTGGAACAGGCGCTCGGTATGCTCGCGCAGCTTGAAGATGGTGCCGTTATAGGCGCGCTCACCTTCGAACACGGCGCTGGCATAGTGCAGGCCATGGGTGAGTACGTGAATCTTCGCGTCCTTCCACGGAACGAAGGATCCGTTCATCCAGATCCAGCCATCTTTCTGGTCGAAGGGGACCGCGCTCATTTTCCTCACTCCATATCGGCCGCCGGCTGCGGCCGCGCCCTGTTGGCGTTGATTGTATGCCTATTTCTCGCGCCGGTTGGGCAAAGTAAAGCCAGTTCCGGCAACGAGTTTTTTGCGCCGCATTGAAACAGTCGGTAAAGTGCCGGTCGGAACGCGATCGCGCGAGGTGATATCGCGGGAAGGGAAACGGCGGGCGCGTTCGATCATTTCGTCGAGGCTACCAATCAAGTAACAATCGAACCCAAATATGTCAATATGACTGACATAAATTTCGAGACCGCTTCGAAAGGACCGGCATCCGTGCAGCGCGACGAGCCCGTGAAAACGCCTCTATCGATCCAGGAACAGCCCGAACTGGTCCTGATCGAGCTTCTTTTCTATGCCTATCGGGATTTCGTCTCCGATCCGGACGTCGTGCTGGCCAAGTTCCAGTTCGGCCGCGCCCATCACCGCGTCGTCCACTTCGTCAACCGCCACCCGGGCATGCGCGTCGCCGATCTCCTGGACATCCTGAAGATCACCAAGCAGAGCCTTGGGCGCGTACTGAAGCAGTTGATCGACACCGGCTATATCGAGCAGGTGCCCGGTCCGGTCGACCGCCGGCAGCGGCTTCTCTATCCGACCGCGAAGGGCCGGGCGCTCGATCAGCGGCTGACCGAACCGCAGGCGCAGCGCATCCGCGCCGCCCTGGCGCCGCTCGGGCCCGAAGGCCGCATTGCGGCCGAGCGCTTCCTTCGCCTGATGATCGATCCGGCCGAACGCGATAAGGTCACCCAGATGATCGAGCACTGATGCGCGTGGAGTTTGCACGATGAGTGATTTGGCAGCCGCCCCCCTGGCCGACGATGCGCCGCATCTGCTCGTCATCGACGACGATGCCCGCATTCGCACGCTGCTGTCGCGCTATCTGAACGACAACGGCTTTCGCGTCGATGTCGCCGCCAATGCGGCCGAGGCGCGCGGCCGGCTCGGCGGTCTCGCCTTCGATCTCCTTGTCGTCGACGTCATGATGCCGGGCGAGAGCGGGCTCGACCTTCTCCGAAGCCTGCGCGAGACGATGGACGTGCCGATCCTGATGCTGACCGCGCGCACCGAGATCGAAAGCCGGATCAAGGGGCTGGAGCTCGGTGCCGACGACTATCTCGGCAAGCCGTTCGAGCCGCGCGAACTGCTGCTCAGGATCAACGCCATCCTGAAGCGCGGCACGGCGCCGGCGGCGCCGCTGATCGAGCAGGTCCGCTTCGGGCCGTTCACCTTCCATATCGCCCGGCGCGAATTGCGGCGTGGGCAGGAAACGATTCGCCTGACCGATCGCGAACGGCAGATCATGGCCGTCTTCGCCGAAACGCCGAACGAGACCGTGCCGCGCCTGTCGCTGCTGGCCGAGGACGAGCCGGCGGGCGAGCGCACCATCGACGTGCAGATCAACCGGCTTCGCCGCAAGATCGAGGTCGATCCGGCCAATCCGCTGTTCCTGCAGACGGTGCGCGGCATCGGCTACCGGCTGGTGACGGAAGCGTGACGCGTTTCCGCGACCGGGCGATGGCCGAACGGGACAAGGGTTGATGGACAAGCGCCCGCATTCCTTTCAGCGCAGCCGCGTTTCCGGCGGTTGGGCGGAATGGCCGGCCGTCGTCGCGCTGCGCCGCCTCTGGCGCTCGCCGGCCGTCAACGCGCTGCGCCGCCTGGCGCGCCGCGCCGAGCCGTTCTTCGACGCCTTGCTGGTGCCCTATCGCTTCATCGGCAAGCGGATGGCCGCCGCGATGCCGAAGGGGCTCTATGCGCGCGCGCTCATCATCATCATCACGCCGATCGTCATCCTGCAGTCGGTCGTCGCCTTCGTCTTCATGGAGCGCCACTGGCAGACGGTGACGCAGCGCCTTTCCGCCGCGACGGTTCGCGACATCGCCGCGATTGTCGATCTGATCGACACCTATCCCGCCGATCCGAATTTCACCCAGATCATCCGCATCGCGCAGGACCGGCTCGGCCTGACCATCTCGGTCATTCCGAACGAGCCGCTGCCGCCGGCGGCGCCGAAGCCGTTCTTCTCGCTGCTCGACAGCGCGCTGTCGCGCGAGATCGGCCGCCAGATCAACAAGCCATACTGGATCGACACGGTCGGCCGCTCCAATCTGGTCGAGATCCGCATCCAGCTCGGCGACAAGGTTCTGCGCGTGTTGGCCCGCCGCAGCCAGACCTACGCGTCCAATTCGGAGATCTTCATCTTCTGGATGGTTGGCACCAGCCTGGTCCTGCTGGCGATCGCCATCGCCTTCCTGCGCAACCAGATCCGCCCGATCCAGCAACTCGCCGACGCGGCCGAGGATTTCGGCATGGGGCGCGAGACGACGGACTTCAATCCGCGCGGCGCGCGCGAGGTGCGCCGCGCCAGCGCCGCCTTCATGGAGATGCGCCACCGCATCGAACGGCAGATGGAGCAGCGCACGACCATGCTGGCGGGCGTCAGCCATGACCTGCGCACGGTGCTGACGCGTTTTCGCCTGCAGCTGGCGCTGCTGCGCGAGACGCCGGATGTGCGGGCCATGCGCCGCGACGTCGACGACATGCAACGCATGCTCGAGGGCTATCTCGCCTTTGCTCGCGACGATGCCGACGAGCCGACGGCGGCGACCAATATCGGCACGCTGCTGGCGGAGGTCGCCGAGAACGCCCGCCGCGTCGGCCATGACGTCTCGCAGGATTTTCGCGGCGATCCGATCGTCAGCATCCGCCCGAACGACTTCAAGCGCTGCCTGTCCAATCTGGTGATGAACGCCTGCCGGCATGGCGACCACATCGAGCTGCACGGCGTGCATGCCGATGGCTGGCTCGTCATCCATGTCGACGATGATGGCCCTGGCATCGACGAGGCCGAACGCGAGGCGGTGTTCCGGCCGTTCTACCGGCTCGACGAGGCGCGCAATCTGGACGATAGCGGCACGGGTCTCGGCCTACCGATTGCGCGCGACATCGCTCGCTTCCATGGCGGCGACGTCACGCTTTCCGATGCGCCGGGTGGCGGCTTGCGCGCCACCGTCCGCATTCCGGCCTGATATCAGGCGCCGGGCTGGAGCCGGATACGCGTGCCCCAGGGATCGAGCAGTTCACGTTCCTTCGATATGCCGGAACCGGCCAGCGTCACATAGGCGAGCCCGTTGCGCTCGGGATCGCGCGGGCCGGCGCCACGGCTCTGCCAGTGATTGGCGCCGATATGGTGGTGATAGCCGCCGGACGACAGGAACGAGGCGCTGGGCATCGTCGTCACTTCGTCCAGGCCGACTTCGGACTTCCACCAATTCGCCGCCACCGGCGCGTCGCCGACGCGCAGATGCACATGGCCGATGCGCAGGAATTCCGGCGCACCCTTCCACGGCGCCGGGCGGTCGCCGAGCGCGGCGACAATCGCATTGACGTCGAGCGGATCGGTCGCCATCCGCACATGCGGGCCTTCCCAGACCCATTCCTCGGTCGGGCGGTCGGAATAGATCTCGACGCCATTGCCCTCCGGATCGGTCAGGTAGAACGCCTCGCTGACCAGATGGTCGGCCATGCCGTCGACGGGAAGGCGGTTCTCGCTCGCATGCAGGATCCAGCGGCCAAGATCGGCGCGGCTCGGCATCAGGAAGGCGGTGTGGAACAGGCCCGCCTGCCGGGTGTCGTCGCGGCTGCCGCGCGGCCGCGGCTCGATCACGAGGAACGGCACGCCGCCGGCACCGAGCGTTACGGTTCCGTCGACGCTGGAGATCGTCTCCAGCCCGAGGATCGCGCGGTAGTAGTCGGCGACCTTCTCGACGTCGTGCGCCTTGAGGCCGACTTCCGCGATGTGGATCGGGCGGGTCAGGGAAAAGGGAAGGCCGGCTTCGGACAAGGTTTGGCTCATGGCTTGGTGACCTTTGGTTGAAACCAATAGCTAGTCACTCGGCGCCGGGAGCGACAGCCGCGCGCGAGTGAACACACCGTCCAGCCTGCGGAGCCGCTCAGAACAGGCGGCCGCCGTCCGGCACGGTCCGCTCGACCGCGGTCAGCACGACGTCGCCATCGGCGTCCGGCATGCCGAGCGTGAGTACTTCCGACATGAAGGGACCGATCTGGCGCGGCGGGAAATTCACCACCGCCATCACCTGACGGCCGATCAGCGCCTCCGGCTGGTAGTATTTGGTGATCTGGGCCGAGGACTTCTTGCGGCCGATCTCCGGGCCGAAATCGATCACGAGCTTGATCGCCGGTTTGCGCGCCTCCGGGAACGGATTGGCCTCGACGATGGTCCCCACGCGGATGTCGACCTTGAGGAAATCGTCGAAGTGGATCGTCTTCGGGGCTTGGGCGTCCATGTCGGGTCTCCGTTCTTGTTCTGAACGGTTAGCACGACGGTTCGCTCGGTCAAGCCGCCGGCGGCGCCTCCGCTTCCGGCTTGGCCGAGCGCTTCGGGCGATGGCGGTCGAGCTTGCGGCCGACGCGGCAGAGGATCCTGGCGGCGCGGTCGGTCCGGCGCGACCAGCTCTCCGCGTGTTCGAGCGCCCGATCGACCGCCGCCATGGTCTTCGACAGGTCCGGGTCCTCGTCCTTGCGCCAGACGGGCAGAATCCGTGCCACCATCAGGACGAAGCCCTGCGTGCGGGCTGCGCCGCGCAGCCCATCGGTCGAGATTCCGGCGCCGGCCAGCATGAAGCGGGCGCTGTCGAGGGCGATGCGGTTGAGACAGAGCGCCAGGCCCGGATCGCGTCGCGCGGATTCGGCCAGATGCCCGACCGCGGCGCGGTGCGGCGCCATCCGGTCGAGACGCTTCATGATCAGGTCGAACAATCGATCGCGCGCCGATTCATCGGTCGAGGGCTCGTCGGCCGCGTCGAGCACGGCACTGTCGATGTGGCGCATGAAATCGGCAAGCACTGCGAGCTTGCCGTCATAGGCTGCGCGCAGGTCGCCGAGTGAGAGCCCGGCGCGGGCCGCGACCTCGCCGAGGCCGATCTCGGCATAAGGCTTCTCGGACAGAAGCCCGAGAAGCGCATCGATGATCTTGCTCTTGGTTTTCTCGGTCGCCATGATCGCATCTCCTCTATTCCCTCTATCTAGGGATGCGCCGTGGCGGTGACGAGGCAGATCAGCCGGCCAATTCTTCGGCGCGCCGTTTCGCGGCCGCGACGGCGCGAACCAGAAGCGGTTCGAAACCATCCTCGGCCATCAGCACGCCGAGCGCCGCGGCCGTCGTGCCGCCCGGCGAGGTGACGTTCTTGCGCAGCACATCGGCGGGCAGTGGCGATTGGTTGAGCAGCTCCCCGGCGCCAACGATCGTCTGGCGAGCGAAGCGCGCGGCCAACTCCGGCGAGAAGCCGGCCTCCACGCCGGCCTTGGCCAGGCATTCGACGAGCAGGAAGACATAGGCCGGGCCGGAGCCGGAAACCGCCGTCACCGTGTCGATCAGGTCCTCGGTATCGACCCAGCCGAATTCGCCGACCGCCGCCAGCAGCGCGCCGACCAGCTCGCGATCCTCTGCTGTCACGGCCGGATTGGCGAAGGCGCCGGTCATGCCGCGCCCTACCTGCGCCGGCGTGTTCGGCATGGTGCGCACGATGGCGCCGCCGAGCGCCGCTTCCAGCGTTGCCAGCGTGGTTCCGGCGGCGATCGAGATGGTCACCGTGTCCGGCCCGATCAACTCGCGCACGGCGGGGAGGGCGGCGCCCATCATCTGCGGCTTGACTGCGAGCAGCAACACCCGCGCCACGACGTCGGATGGCGCGCCGGTCCGATGCGCGACGCCATGCGCCGCCAGCAGGGCGCGCGTTTCCTCGGGCGGGTTCGGATCGACCACGATCACCGCCTTCGGATCGAGGCCGGAAGCCAGCCAGCCGGTCAGCAGCGCGCCGCCCATCTTGCCGGCGCCGATGAGGACGATGGGGGAGGAGGGCGTGAGGGCGGAAAGGGACATGCGGAAGCGCTCGTTCTTCAATGACGACGATTGTCTCTACGTGGCTCCGGACCCAGGCGAAAGAGCCGCCGCACGCCACGAACGGTCAGACGCCGTCATCTGGCGCCGTCGTTCCGGCACCGGCTCGTGAAGCAGCACGCAAAGACATGAAGAAAAGGCGGCGCGCGTCCATGCACGCGCCGGCCTGGATTGATCAGGCTTCGCCGACCGTCTCGAACAGGACGGTCTCGAGTGCCTCGGCCGCGGACTTGCCGGCCCAGACGACGAACTGGAAGGCCTGATAGTAGCGTTCGCAGCTCTCGATCGCGTTTTCGAGCAGCCCTTCGACCTGGCGGCTGTTCGGTTCTGCGCCGCCGGCCAACAGCAGCGTCTGCCGGTACATGACGACGCCTTCCTTGCTCCACAGGTCGAAATGGCCGATCCACAGCTGTTCGTTGACCAGGGACAAGAGCCGCATGACCTCGGTCTTGCGCGGTTCCGTCACTTTCAGATCAAAGGCGCAGGCGAGATGTACGGCCTCCATGTCCTCCATCCAGGAGAAGGAGACGTGATAATCGCACCAGCCGCCGGCGATGGAGATGGTGATCTCGTCGTCGCCGGATCGCTCGAAGCTCCAATCATTGAGCCCTGCGATGTGCTCGATCATATCAACCGGGTTGGATTGCCGGTCTTCGGTTTCGAAGTCGATGAGGCTCATGGCCGACCCTCGCGCTTGATCGGGGGATACGCAACGCAACAAAACGACTGCCGAAAGCAGATCTTCAGATCCAGCCCTCCTGTTGAGCAAGAGCCGCTCCGCCCCGCGCGGAAAATCCGGTCTCCATTTCGAACTCAACGGCGGTGCTCGGCAGAGCAGCGCGAATCTTCATTGAGTATCAGTATATAGGCAGGCAAAGAGTTTGCGCGATGCCTTTTCCAGCACTGGCGTGTCGGAATTGTGGACGCTTGGCGGGGCCCGCCGTTTGAGGCTGGCCAACGCGCAAAAGCCGCCGGACGGGCCGGCGGCTTTCTCATCTATTCGCGATGGCGAAGAACTCTAGCCCGGCTGCAGGTCGACTGCCTTCGGGCCCTTGCCGCGCTTGTCGGGCTCGGTCTCGAACGTGATCCGCATGCCGTCATTCATGTTCGAAATGCCCGAGCGCTCGACCGCCGTGACGTGCACAAACACATCCTTGCCGCCATCGTCGGGGGTGATGAAGCCAAAGCCCTTCGAGGCATTGAAGAACTTGACTGTACCAGTCTGTCGCATCGCTGTTCCTTTCCCATTCTTCTTCACTTCACCGGTCGCTCCGCTCGACCGGCGCACTCCAGGCACTCAGGTTGTCGGGGAAAGGTCTCTGCGTCTTCTCGATATCGTGCGGTCGCTCGCGCAAGCCGCCCCGCGGATGCTGTAGCATCCGACGCGCGTTTTTCCAGTCTCCGTCGGGTCCTAAGCCCGTGCGGTGGAAACTATGCTTCAGCATCCAGAGAAAATCAATGCCTAGTCTTCCCTAACGTAAGGCCATGGTTGCTTCGGTCAACTGGACTCGAAAATTTTATTGTTATCTAGGCTTGGCTTACCATAAGGAAGGCGTGGCTTGAGGCGCCCGAACGGCCATCGGCGCAACCGCAGCCTGTCATCAATCTGGCATGAAGGCTGCATATGGCGATGCGGAATGGCGGTCGAACTCCTGACGGAAATTTGATGTCGGAGGCGGGAACGCACGGGCAGGGACCGTATTAGATAATGATGCATCGCAGGGCAGGGCGGAGATTGGCTATGTCTGGATTGACCGCGGATAATCTGCTGGCCGTCGCGGCTGTGTGGGTCGCGATCATGTTGCCGAGCGCGGCGTTCGGCAGCGATCCGGTCGCTGCGCAGGCCGAAGCGCATCGCTGCCAGATGCTGGGCGCACAATCCTTGGGCGCCACCCTTCAGGATCTGCGCTTTGTCGCGAGGCAGGCCGACTGAAGCTCAGTCGGCGGAAACGGCAGCCACCGGCTGTCTGCCGAGATTCCAGGACAGCATTGCGACGAGGAGCGCCACGACGGTCAGCGCCGCGCCGACAAGCGGTAGCTTGTCGTAGCCCGCACCCATGGTGATGGCGAGTCCGCCGACCCAGGCGCCTCCTGCATTGCCCACGTTGAACGCGCCCTGATTGAGCGTCGACGCCAGGTTGGGCGCTTCGCCGGCACACTCGATGACGCGCATTTGCAGCGGCGCGATCAGGATGAACATCACGCAGCCCCAAACGAACACGCTGGCGCAGGCGCCGACGACCGAATGGCTGGTGTAGCTGAACTGCGCCAGCACGACGATCAGCGCGGTGAGCGCGCCCAGGATTGTCGGCATCAGCTTCCAGTCGGCAAGGCGGCCGCCGATCAGGTTGCCGATGGTGATGCCGACGCCGAACAGCAGCAGAACCCAGGTGATCTGGTGCGGTTCCAGTCCGGTCACTGTCTGCAGGATCGGCGCGATATAGGTGAAGCAGGCGAACGTCGCGCCCGCCGCGAGGACGCTGACCGCCATGGCGAGCCAGACCTGCAGCCGCTTGAATACCGCGAATTCGCGCATCAGGCTTGGCGGCGCGGTGGCGCCTCGGTCCGAGGGGACCCAGGCGATGATGGCGGCGACGGAGACCAGGCCGATGACGACGACGGCCCAGAAGGTCGCGCGCCAGCCGGCGATCTGGCCAAGCGCGGTGCCGCCGGGGACGCCGAGGATGTTGGCGAGCGTCAGGCCGGCGAAGACCAGCGCCATCGCCTGCGCGCGCTGGTTGCGCGGCACCAGCGTGCCGGCGACGACGGCGCCGATGCCGAAGAAGGCGCCATGACCGAAGGCGGTAAAGACGCGCGCGGCCATCAGCAGCCCGTAGGTGGGCGCGACGGCGCAGAACAGATTGCCGACGACGAACAGCATCGCCAGTCCGACCAGCGTGATCTTGCGCGGCAGTCGCGACGTGGCGAGAACGATGATCGGGCCGCCAATGACGACGCCAATGGCATAACCGGTGATCAGCAAGCCGGCGCTCGGGATCGAAACGCCGAGATCCGCCGCCACTTCCGGCAGCAGCCCCATGATGACGAATTCAGTCGTGCCGATGCCGAACGAGGCAATGGCCAGGGCGAAGAGTGCGATCGGCATGGGTGGTCCGGCGGTGAGGATCAATCAGGGCGGTGGCGAAGGCGTCGCCATCTCAAGTGTGACCGCCGATCCGTGCATTTTGCAATGCACAAATCGCCGGTCATCGCATTTTGCAATGCGGCTCGACCAAGCGCGGGAGCGGCCCCGCGCAACCTGTCAGGTGATCGAGGTGAAGAGGCGGTTCCAGCGGATCGACCACGGCCACTTCCAGAATTCCCAGACGCGCGACCCTTCGTCGATCGAGAAGAACACCCAGCGCGCCTTGCCCTCGACATTCTCGTTCGGGACGAAGCCCATCGACTGCATGTCGCGCGAATCCGCCGAATTGTCGCGGTTGTCGCCCATCATGAACAGATGGCCCGGCGGAACCTCGTATTTCGGCGTGTTGTCGAACGAGCCGCGGTCGCCCTCGATCTCGATGATCTGGTGCGTGACGCCGCTTGGCAGCGTCTCCTCGTAGCGCGGCGCGGAGATCGTGTTGCCGAAGAAGTCCTTGGTCTCGTACGGCTCGATTGGCCGACGCTCGACGATCTTGTCGTTGATGTAGAGCCGGCCGTCGATCATCTGCACCGTGTCGCCGGGTTTGCCGATGACGCGCTTGATGAAGTCGGTCGAATTGTCCTTCGGTCCCTTGAAGACGACGATGTCGCCCTGATTGGGTTCCGAACCCCAGATACGGCCCTCGAACGGACCCATGCCGAACGGGAACGAGTAGCGCGAATAGCCGTAGGAGTATTTGGAGACGAACAGATAGTCGCCGATCTCCAGCGTCGGGATCAACGAACCCGACGGAATCTCGAACGGCTGGAACAGGAAAGTGCGCACGATCAGCGCGATGATCAGCGCTTCGGCGAAGACGCGGATGGTGCCGCCGAGACCGTCCTTGGACGGTTGCTTCTTCTCGGCGCTCTTCTCGATTTCAGCCATCATGCGTCTTTCAGCCGATTGGGGAACCCGTCATTTAGGGGATGCGGGGCAAGGCGGCAACCAAAAGCCGTGGCCCTGACGCCGTTGCGGAAGGGGCGGGCTCGTTTTGGTTGACGATGCGTCTTCCTGCGTCGGGGCTGACAATCCGGCGGCGGGTTGCCATATCTGCCGCGAAACGGGGCGATCCGGGCATTTTCGCCACGACGCCACCCGGCGAGGTGATGAGAATGGAATTCGGGACCTACACCTTCGGCGACAATATGCCCGACCCGACCACGGGTGTGCGGCTCGATCCGGCCGAGCGGATGCGCAACCTGATCGAGGAGATCGAACTGGCCGACCAGGTCGGCCTCGACGTTTTCGGGCTCGGCGAACATCACCGTCCGGACTATCTGATCTCCGCCCCCGACGTCGTTCTGGCGGCGGCGGCGGCGCGGACGAAGACCATCCGGCTGAGCAGTGCGGTCACGGTGCTTTCCTCCGATGATCCGGTGCGTGTTTTCCAGCGCTTCTCGACGCTCGATCTGGTGTCGAACGGCCGTGCCGAAATCATGGCCGGGCGTGGCTCGTTCATCGAATCCTTTCCGCTGTTCGGTTTCGACCTCGCCGACTACGACGCGCTGTTCGCCGAAAACCTCGAACTGCTACTGCGTCTGCGCGACAGCGAGCGGGTCAATTGGCCCGGCGGCCATCGCGCGGCCCTCCAGGATCTCGGCGTCTATCCGCGTCCGGTACAGGATCCGCTGCCGGTCTGGATCGCCGTCGGCGGCACGCCGCAATCGGTCGTGCGCGCCGGCGTGCTCGGCCTGCCGCTGGCGATCGCCATCATCGGCGGCAACCCGGCGCACTTCCAGCCGCTGGTCGAACTCTATCATCGTGCCGGGCAGGAAGCCGGGATCGACCCCGCCCAACTGCGGGTCGGCATCAATTCGCACGGTTTCGTCGCCGAGACGTCGCAGGATGCCGCCGATATCGCCTATCCGCCCTTCGCCGCCGTCATGACCAAGCTCGGCAAGGAGCGCGGCTGGCCGCCGACGACGCGCGGCCAGTTCGAGGCGCAGCGCCGGTTGCATGGGGCGCTGTTCATCGGCAGCCCATCCGAGGTGGCGGAGAAGATCCTCTACCAGCACGAACTCTTCAACCACGACCGCTTCCTGATCCAGTTCAGCGTCGGCACGCTGCCGCATGACAAGATGCTGAAGTCGATCGAGCTGTTCGGCACCAAGGTCGTGCCGGAAGTGAAGAGGGCGCTTGCCGCCAAGGCGGCGACGGCGCCGGTGGCGTAAGGCTTGGCCACCGGAAACTGTTCCCTGCGATTGCTCGCCGGTCGCGGGGACAAACGTTAACGTAGCCCCTCGCCGGACCTAGCAATCGATTCGCCCTCGGGGCGTTTCAGGCGCGCCGGGCGCGTCGGCGGATGACGCAGCGCCGCGCAGGGAAAGTTAGGAAACGAGCGGCTTTTCGCGCCCTTGTTGATGACGCGGAGGCCTGCAACTCAGATTTTTTTGCAAGGCCTAACCCCCTCGGAATTCCTCACCTTTTGCCCGCCAAACCCTTAACGGGCCGGACGTGGTTAACCACTCGTTAACCAGCGTGTCGCACACATTGCTTAACAGAAGGCAAACAGCGACCGTGGCTACTCCCGCTTCCAAACAACGCGCAGCGATCCGGTTCCGGGGAAGATCCTTCCTCGCCACCGTGCTGGCGCCCGAGCTTCCGCTGGCCGATTGGCTGGCTGAACTCGACAAGCTATCCAAGCGTTCCGAGGGCTACTTCGCCAGTCGCCCCGTCATTCTCGACGTCACCGGCCTCGCCATCACCAAGCGCGACTTCGCAGAGCTGATCGCCATGCTCTACGAGCGCGAGATCAAGGTGATGGGGGTCGAGGGCGCCGATCCGTCCTGGCTCGGCTTCGGCATGCCGCCGTCGGTTAGTGGTGGCAAGCAGACCGAAATCCTACACAAGCCGTCCGCCGAGCCACCCAGGCAGAACAGCTTCGTCGACCGCGCGGTCCCGTCGCTGCTGATCGAGACGCCGGTCCGTTCCGGGCAGTCGATCATCTTCCCGCAGGGCGACGTGACCGTGGTGGGTTCGGTCGCTTCCGGCGCGGAGATCATCGCCGGCAATTCGATCCATATCTATGGCACGCTGCGCGGCCGCGCCATCGCCGGGTCGACCGGCAACGCGGCGGCGCGGATTTTCTGCCAGAAATTCGAGGCCGAGCTGATCGCCATAGACGGCCTCTACCAGACTGCCGACGACCTGGACCCGGGCCTGCGCGGCCGCGCGGTCCAGGCTTGGCTCGCAAATGACAAGATGAACATGGCGGCGCTGGCCTGAGCCAGCAAGGAGCAGAAGCAATGTCTCAGGTTCTCGTTGTGACATCGGGCAAGGGCGGCGTTGGCAAGACGACGTCCACCGCCGCCATCGGCGCCGCACTGGCCCTGTCCGGCCAGCGGGTGGCCGTCGTCGACTTCGACGTCGGCCTGCGCAATCTCGACCTCGTCATGGGCGCCGAGCGCCGCGTCGTCTACGACCTGATCAACGTGGTCCAGGGCGAGGCGAAGCTGCAGCAGGCGCTGATCCGCGACAAGCGGCTCGACACGCTCTATGTGCTTCCCGCCTCGCAGACGCGCGACAAGGATGCGCTGACCGAAGAGGGCGTCGCCCGCGTCATGGAAGAGCTGCGCTCGCATTTCGACTGGGTCGTCTGCGACAGCCCGGCCGGCATCGAGCGCGGCGCCATGCTCGCCATGCGCCATGCCGACGTCGCCATCGTCGTCACCAATCCGGAAGTGTCGTCGGTGCGCGATTCCGATCGCATCATCGGCATGCTCGATTCGAAGACGCTCAAGGCCGAGCGCGGCGAATACATGGAGAAGCATCTCCTGCTGACCCGCTACGACGCAGCGCGGGCCGAGCGCGGCCAGATGCTGAAGGTCGAAGACGTTCTCGAGATCCTGTCGATCCCGCTGCTCGGCATCATTCCCGAAAGCGAGGCCGTGCTGAACGCCTCGAACGTCGGCTGCCCGGTCACGCTGGTCGATACCGACAGCGCCCCGGCGCGCGCCTATCTCGACGCGGCCCGCCGCCTCGAGGGCGAGAACATCCCGATGGTCGTCCCGGCAGACCGGCGCGGCTTCATGAGCAAGCTTTTCGGTCGGAGGGCTGCATGACGATCTTCAACTTCTTCAAGCCGTCGCGCTCAGCGCCGGTGGCGCGCGACCGGCTGCAGATCCTGCTGCAGCACGAGCGGGTCTCGGCCGGCGCCAGCGATCTGATCGCCAAGCTGCGCGAAGAGATCCTCGGCGTCATCGCCCGCCACGTCGACATCCCGGCCGACAAGGTCCAGGTGAAGATGCAGCGGGCCGAAGCCGTCTCGACCCTCGAGGTCGAGATCGAGCTGCCGAACCCGGTCCGCCAGCGGCGCAAAGAGGACACCGAGGCAGCAGCCTGAAACCAGAAGGCCGGCATCTTTGCCGGCTTTTTCATGCCGTCTCTCCTGTGCGTCCGCTTGCGATGGATCGGGGCGTGGCATCATCCGGCCAGATCCGGTGATTTCTTTCCAACGTTGAACATTTCTCTGTCGGGGTGCGGAGGAATCCGTCACCTATGGTTGTCGGCAACCGAGGGGGATCGCATGTTGATCTATGTCCTGGCCGTTCTGATCGGCGTCGTCGCCGGACTGCGCGCGATGACCGCGCCGGCGGCCATCAGTTGGGCGGCCTATCTCGGCTGGATCAACCTCGACGGCAGCTGGCTCTCCTTCCTGAGCCATTGGCTGGCGCCGCTGATCCTGACGCTGCTCGCCATCGCCGAGATGATTACCGACCAGCTGCCTTCCACGCCGAGCCGCAAGGTGCCGGTCCAGTTCGCCACCCGCATCTTCATGGGCGCCGTCTGCGGCGCGGCGCTCGGCTTCGCCGGCGGCGCCTGGATCGTCGGCCTGATCGCCGGCGCGATCGGCGCGGTCATCGGCACACTGGGCGGCTATGAGGCGCGCCGGAGCCTGGTCGCCGCGACGGGCGGCAAGGACCTGCCGATCGCCCTGCTCGAGGACGGCATCGCCATCGCGCTGGCGCTCTGGATCGTCGCCTACGCCACCTGAGCGAAGGCGGGAAGTTTCAATAATGCGGCGGCGGTGGTTCGGGCAGGCCGGGGCGACCGATCTGTTCGGTCGTCTCGTGCAATTGCTCGGTCAGTTGCGCGATCTTGCGGGTCAACAGGTCGACCTGTTTCCACTGCGCGGTGATCGCGTTGTTCAGGTCCTCGATCGTCTCGTCCTGATAGGCGATACGGATTTCCAGCGCCTCGATGCGGCTCGCAAGAGCTTCCCCGGCGTCGATCTCGGCCATCCGATCCTCCTTGACTTGCGCCTGCTCCCTACGGTGTGTCGGCTTTCGGCGCAAGGGCGGGAGAGGCCGATCAGACCGCGACGCCGTTGGCGCAGGTCGCGGCGCGGTCGAGCAGCAGCTGGCGTTCACGCAGGTTGCGGGTGAGGGCGGCGGCCCGCTCGAAGTCGGCTCTTGCCTCCGCGAGACGACCCAGCTTCATCAACAGGTCGGCGCGGACGCCCGGCAGCAGGTGCGAACTGGCCAGCGCCGGTTCGTTCGCCAGCGGCTCGACGACGGCCAGCCCCGCCGCCGGTCCTTCGGCCATGGCGACCGCGACGGCGCGGTTCAGCTCGACGACGGGCGAGGGGGCGGTCCGGCCCAGTTCGGCATAGAGGCTGGCGATGCGGCCCCAGTCTGTCTGTTCGGCGGTTGGCGCGCGCGCATGGCAGGCCGCGATCGCCGCCTGTAGGGTATAGGTGCCGCGCGGACCGAGCGCCTCGGCGCGCGCCAGCGCCGCCAGTCCGCGCCGGATCAGCAGGTGATCCCAGCGGGCCCGGTTCTGGTCCATCAGCAGCACAGGCTCGCCATTGGGGCCGACCCGCGCGGCAAAGCGCGACGCCTGGATTTCCATCAGCGCGACAAGGCCATGTACGTCGGGCTCGTTGGGCGCCAGTCCGGCCAGGATGCGGCCAAGCCGAACCGCCTCGTCGGCCAGTTGCGGCCGGATCCAATCTTCGCCGGCGGTGGCCGAATAACCCTCGTTGAAGATCAGGTAGATCACCTCGATCACCGAGGCCAAGCGCTTGGCCAGTTCGTCGCCGCGCGGCACCTCATAGGGTACGTCGGCGTCGGCGAGCGCGCGCTTCGCCCGCACGATGCGCTGCGCCACCGTCGGCTCCGGCACGAAAAAGGCGCGGGCGATCTCGCCGGTCGAGAGACCGCCGATCAGCCGCAAGGTTAGCGCGACGCGGGCTTCGGAGGAGAGGATCGGATGGCAGGCTGTGAAGACCAGCTTCAGCAGATCGTCACCGATGTCGTCGTCGAGCCGGGCCTCCAGTTCGTCGACGACGCTGTCCTGGTCGAGATCGCTGATATAGCCGATCTCGACGTGCTTCTCGGCCGCCAGCTTGCGGTGGCGGATGCGGTCGATGGCGCGACGCTTGGCGGTCGCCATCAACCAGGCGCCGGGATTGTCGGGAATGCCGGTTTCCGGCCAGCGCTCCAGCGCCGCGACCAGAGCATCCTGCGCCAGTTCCTCGGCCAGGCCGATGTCGCGCAGCATCCGTGCGAGGCTAGCGACGAGTTTTGCCTGCTCGATCCGCCAGACGGCGTTGATTGCCTGATGTGTCTCGGTGCGTGTCACGGCTGCGGATCAGGCCACGTCCCGTCCGCAGACGCAAGACAAGAGAGCAACTCGTCGCTTCACAGAAACGGAGAGTTTCTATAACTCATTGTCATGTCTAGTTTTTTCACGAAATCCGGAGTCGATTTCGCTCGAAAACGCTCCAGGCACCGAGACCTATCGGCGTTCCGTCGCCATCTTCAGATTGGCGAGGCCAGTCGCGAAATCGCGGCCGATCATATTGTCCATGTCGACGAATATTCCGAACAGCTTGCCGATGAACGATGTCGGGCCTTCCATGGTCCAGCGAACGCGGGTGGCGTCGCCATCCGGCTCGAGCGTGAATTCGGCAATGTTGCTGGCTCGCATCGGCCGGGTGAAGTCGAGGCGGATGCGTATCCGTGAAGGCGGCGCCGTGTCCGCGATTTCCATCCGTCCGGCACCAGCCTTGCCGTCACCGCTCCACCGGTAGACCGCGCCCTTGCCTGCGGGCGCGCCATCGAAGCTTCGCTGCACGGTCGGGTCGATATTTTCATAGGGCGACCATTCGGCCCAGCGATGGAAATCGTTGATCAGCGGGAAGATCGTTGCCGCCGGCGCCTGGATACGTGCCTGGCGCTCGACGCGCAGGCTGCCCGGCCGGGTTGCTGCATAGGCAAGAACCGCTGTGATCGCGACGACCAGTAGGATCGTCGCGATGAGAATGAATTTGAGCATGATAGTCTCCGGGCGAGGCGAGGGGGCTAGCGCCCGCCCGCTCCCGTCTGCATCGCCTCGAAGCCGGCGGCGGCTTCCTGCACGTCGGCAGGGAAATCTTCCATCTCCTGGACCTGACGCACTTCGATGATCTCGTTGTCGCCACCCGGGCACTTGCTCGCCCATTCGATCGCTTCGGCGCGCGACTTGACGTTGATCATCCAGTAGCCGCCAAGCACTTCCTTGGCCTCGGCGAAGGGGCCGTCGCTGACTTTGGGCTTGCCGCCCTGGAAGGTGACGCGGGCGCCCATGGATGGCGGATGCAGGCCGTCGCAGGCGATCAGGATGCCGGCATCTTGCAGGGCCTGATTGTATTTCATCATCTCGGCCACGGCGTCCGCCGCCGGCACGGTGCCGGGTGTCGCGGTCTCGTAGCCCCTAGGGATCATCAGCATCATAAAGCGCATGGTCTTGTCCTGCTCTGGCTGGTTGTTGTCGTTGAAGGGGGCGGCGTTCAGGCCGGCTTGGCGGCGGATTCCATCTTCCGGAGGCGGTCGATCGACTCGCTCGGCTCGAAATCCTCGAGCTCGTACAATTGCCGCAGCTCGATCTCGCCATTCCGGCCTTCGCCGGCGGGGTTGGGCATCCGCTTCGCCCATTCGATCGCCTCGTCGCGCGATTTGACCTCGATAATCGTGTAGCCGGCGATCAGTTCCTTGGTCTCCGTGAACGGCCCGTCAATGACGGCGCGCTGGCCGCTGCCGGCAAACTGGATGCGGGCCCCCTTCGAGCTCGGCTGCAGGCCCGAGGCGTCGAGCAGCGCGCCGGCCCTGGCGAGATCCTCGTGATAGGCCGTCATGTCGGCGATCAGCTTTTCCTCCGGCATCACGCCGGCTTCCGTATCCTGGTTGGCCTTGACGATGATCATGAACCGCATGGGTCGCTCCTTCCGGATTCCTCGCGCCGGCAGCGCGGTGATGCGAGTCGTGTTTTCCGGGCTCTGACAACACGACGAACGACAAGCCGGCGGATCGACATGGTCGTCGAGCTTTTTTCGCGGCGGCTGCGGAAGCGGAACGAGGCAGGGTGAGGGGAGCCGACATTGTCCACCCGGCGGTGCGCTGCTAGACACTGTCGACTGAATGCATACAACGAGGGGCAGATTGAGCATGGAACATTCCGGGGATCGCGTGACACTCGGCCTCGACGAGGTTTTCGAGCTCGCGAGGTCGGTGCTCATGGCGGCAGGCCTGCCGGATCGGCAGGCGGATCCGGTGGCGCGCGTGATCACCGAAGGGCAGCGCGACGAATGCCATTCGCATGGCCTGTTCCGCCTGCCGGGCTGCGTCCAGACGATCAATCATCCGCGCTTCAATCGCGCTGCGGTTCCTGTCGTCGAGGACACGACGCCGGCCGTGACCAAGGTCGACGCCCAGTTCGGCTATTCGTTGCCGGCGTTGGAGGCGGCGATGCCGCTCTTCGTCGGGAAGGCGAAGACGGTCGGCATCTCGGTGCTGGCGATCAACAATTGCTTCCACTTTTCAGCACTCTGGCCGGAGATCGAGATGCTGACGGCGAGGGGGCTGGTCGCCATCGCCATGACGCCGAGCCACAGCTGGGTCGCGCCGGCCGGCGGCACCAAGGGCGTGCTCGGCACCAACCCGATCGCCTTTGGCTGGCCGCGCGAGGGACGGAATCCGTACGTGTTCGATTTCGCCACCAGCGCGATCGCGCGCGGCGACATCTCACTGCACAAGATGGCCGGCAAGCCGCTGCAGCCCGGCTGGGCGATCGACAGCGACGGCAATCCGACGACGAGCGCCGAGGCCGCCTTGGATGGCGCGATGCTGACCTTCGGCGGCCACAAGGGATCGGCGCTTTCGACGATGATCGAATTGCTGGCCGGGCCTCTGATCGCCGACATGACCAGCCTCGAATCGATGGATTTCGACGATAGCGTCAAGGCCGCGCCCTGCCATGGCGAGATCCTGATTGCTTTCGACCCGGCCATCCTCGGCGGCAGTTCGCGCAACAACCAGGCGAGCAGCGAGCGGCTGTTCTCGACCATCGCCGACCAGGGCGCGCGGCTGCCCTCCGTCCGGCGTTACGAGGCGCGCGAGCGCAGCCAGGCGAACGGCGTCCACATTCCGCGCCATCTCTACGAGCAGGTCATGAACCTGCCCCGGGCAGGCTGACCGCCCGAACCGACGCCGTCGGATCGGGGAGTGCGCCTTTCGCATTGCGATGGCGCATTCCACCTCTTCAAATTCCGTCGCGGCTGTTCTACTTTCGTACCCATGGCCAAGCGTTCCAAAACTTCCGGCTTCGGCGAAGCGCCGCAGGCTCCGCTCGAAGGCACTCCCCTGTCGGGCAACATCGCCGACTGGATGGACGAGATCGCGCGCGCGGCGGATGCCGAACCGCTCGCGCCAAAGCCGAAGCGTGCGCCGCGCGCCCGGCCGGAACGGATGCAGCTCGTCGACTTGCCGGTTGATGCCGAGCGCAAGGCCAAGTCGGGCGCCAAGGGGGAACCAAGGGGCGAGAAGAAGACCGACAAGCCGGCGGCCGGCACGCACAAGTCCGGGCGGGGTACGTCGATCGGCGTTGCCAGCAGTGCCCGCGAGCGTGCCGCCAGCGGCCTCAATCCGGTTTCCGGCCTGGAGATCAGCCTGGAAGAAGCGGAGTCGATGTCGGAGTCCTCGGTGACTGCGACGGTTGCCGCCCTCTCGGCTCTTATCGAAACCGGCCGTCCGGAGATCCAGGACAAGACCTGGGTGCCGCACCGCCCTCCGCGGCCGGAGAAGTCGGAAGGCGGCCAGCCGTTCCGGATCGTCTCGCCCTTCGAGCCGCGCGGCGACCAGCCGAACGCCATTCGCGAACTGGTCGCCGGCGTCGCCGAGCAGGAGCGCGACCAGGTGCTGCTGGGCGTCACCGGCTCGGGCAAGACCTTCACGATGGCCAAGATCATCGAGGAAACCCAGCGGCCGGCGCTGATTCTCGCGCCGAACAAGACGCTGGCGGCCCAGCTCTATGGCGAGTTCAAGTCGTTCTTTCCCGAGAACGCCGTCGAGTATTTCGTCTCCTATTACGATTACTACCAGCCGGAAGCCTATGTGCCGCGCACGGATACCTTCATCGAGAAGGAATCCTCCGTGAACGAGCAGATCGACCGCATGCGCCATTCGGCGACGCGTTCGCTGCTGGAGCGCGACGACGTCATCATCGTCGCCTCGGTTTCCTGCATCTACGGTATCGGCTCGGTCGAAACCTATACGGCGATGACCTTCGGCATCACGCTGGGCGAGCGGCTCAACCAGCGTCAGCTGCTGGCCGATCTGGTGGCGCTGCAGTACAAGCGCCAGGACCTCAACTTCGTGCGTGGCTCGTTCCGGGTGCGCGGCGATACGGTCGAGATTTTTCCGGCCCACTTGGAGGATCGCGCCTGGCGGCTGTCGCTGTTCGGCGACGAGGTCGAGAGCATCACCGAGTTCGATCCGCTGACCGGCCAGAAGACGGCCGAGCTGAAGTTCGTCAAGGTCTACGCCAACTCGCACTATGTGACGCCGAAGCCGACGCTCAACCAGGCGATCGCCTCGATCAAGCAGGAGCTGCGGGCGCGTCTGGCCGAGTTGGAAGCCGCCGGCCGGCTGCTCGAAGCGCAGCGGCTGGAGCAGCGCTGCCGCTTCGACATCGAGATGATCGAGGCGACGGGCGCCTGCGCCGGCATCGAGAACTATTCGCGCTATCTGACCGGCCGCCTGCCGGGCGAGCCGCCGCCGACGCTGTTTGAATATCTGCCGGACAATGCGCTTGTCTTCACCGACGAGAGCCATGTCACCATTCCACAGATCGGCGGCATGTATCGCGGCGACTTTCGCCGCAAGGCGACGCTGGCCGAATACGGCTTCCGCCTGCCGAGCTGTATGGACAACCGGCCGCTGCGCTTCGAGGAATGGGACGCGATGCGGCCGCAGACGGTGCACGTCTCGGCGACGCCCGGCACCTGGGAAATGGAAGCCACCGGTGGCGTCTTCACCGAGCAGGTCATCCGCCCGACCGGCCTGATCGATCCGCCTGTCGAGATCCGCTCGGCCAAGAGCCAGGTCGACGACCTGCTCGGCGAAGTGCGCGAGACAGCCAAGAAGGGCTATCGCACACTGGTCACCACCCTGACCAAGCGCATGGCCGAGGATTTGACCGAATATCTGCATGAGAATGGCGTCCGCGTCCGCTACATGCACTCCGATGTCGAGACGCTGGAGCGCATCGAGATCATCCGCGATCTCAGGCTCGGCGCCTTCGACGTACTGATCGGTATCAATCTGCTGCGCGAAGGCCTCGACATTCCCGAATGCGGGCTGGTCGCCATTCTCGACGCCGACAAGGAAGGCTTCCTGCGTTCCGAGACGTCGCTGATCCAGACCATCGGCCGCGCCGCGCGCAACGTCGACGGCAAGGTCATCCTCTATGCCGATCGCATCACCGGCTCGATGGAGCGGGCGATGGGCGAGACGGAGCGTCGTCGCGAGAAGCAGGTCGCTTACAATACTGAGCACGGCATCACGCCGGCCTCGATCAAGCGCGATATCGGCGACATCCTTTCCTCGGTCTACGAGCAGGACCACGTCACGGTCGATGCGGGCCTCGCCGATACGACGCTGGTCGGCAACAATCTGAAGGCGCATCTCGACGCGCTCGAGAAGAAGATGCGCGACGCCGCCATGAACCTCGAATTCGAGACGGCAGCGCGGCTGCGCGACGAGATCAAGCGGCTCAAGGAAACCGAACTCGCCATTGCCGACGATCCACTGGCGCGGCAGTCGGCGATCGACGACCGCACCGGCGGCTATCGCGGCGAGCGCAAATACGGCAACGCGGCCAATCTGCCGCCGGAGCCCAAGGGGGAGCCGAAGTCACGGGCGCGCAAGAACGATCTCGACGAGATGACCGTGAAGCGTACCGAAGTCCCGGTCGAGACGCGGGCGCGAAAACCGCATCTGGACGAGATGGGCGCCAGCTCGAACATGACGTCGGTCGCGGCCGACGAGCATGAGCGGCCGCAGCGACCCGATCCGATGACCACCAACCACCGCCCCGGCGGTCGTTCGGTCGGTGGCCGGCCAGGCAGTTCGGCCGGTCGCAAGGGTCCGAAGCGGTAGGGGCGCTCGTCGCGATTCCGTCGATGCGAGCGGGTAATCAATCCTTGGTGCTGATTGCCCAGGAGGCGTGGACCACGCCGGGCAGTCCGCCGATGCGGCGCGCCACCGCGTCCATCTCGTTGGGATTGACGGCGGTGTTGACCAGCGTCGCGACGATCTCGGCGAGGTCTTCGCCGCGATCGATCACCTCAAGGTCGCCGGCTGGATAATGCGCCGCCTCCAGCATATCGGCGACCAGCGTCCGCAAGCGCGGCAGTTCGCCCTCGCGCACCGTGACCGTCACCTCATAGGTCGCCTCGGACGCTTCCTCGTTCAGCGGGATGCGGTTGATGGCGTTGACCAGCGGCCGCAACATCGTGTTACCGGCGATGACGAACAGCGTCACCAGCGCCGCGTGCGCGATCATGTCGGCGCCGGCGCAGGCGCCGATCGCCGCCGAGCACCAGAGCGTCGCGGCGGTATTGAGGCCGCGCACATTCATGCCTTCGCGCATGATCGCGCCGGCGCCGAGAAAGCCGACACCGGACACGACATAGGAAATCACGCGAACCGCCTCGACCGGGCCGGTGATCGCCATGGCGAGATCAACGAAGGCGGCTGCGCCGACCGCGACCAGGACATTGGTTCGCAGGCCGGCGGTGCGCTGGCGGTATTGGCGCTCGGCGCCAACCGCCGTTCCAAAGACGAAGGCGGCCGTCAGGCTGACAACCGTGTCGAGGAAGGGCCAGAACTCGAAGACTTCAATGAAACGCATGATCGGCCCTGCCGGATGAGGAAGAGAATCAGACGCCTCCCATCCTAACCGACAGCCGCCGAAGCTTCATGACGATAGCCAATGCCGAACAGACCTCGCCTCGCGTCGAGCCGGCCGATCCAGCAAGCCCGCCGGCGAAGCAGGCTTCCCCTTCCGGACGAATGTCGCGCCGGCTATTTCTTCTTCATCTTCATGGCGGATTCGCAGGCCATCTTGCCGTCGGCCATCTTCATGTCGTTCGCCATGTACATCTTGCCGTCGGAACCCATCATCATCATGACGCAGGCATCCATCGGCTTGGCGTCCTTCATCATGGCGTCTGTCATGGCCTTGTCGGTGTGCATCATGCGAGCCATTTCGCCATTCGGCATCATCATGACGGTTTCGCCCTTCCTCATCATGGTTTCGGCGGCGAAAGCGGGAGTGGCGGCGGCCGTCGCCAAGCCGGCGACCGCCAGGATTATGGTCCATCTGCGCATTCTTTCCTCCAATATCGATGCACGCCGCCATTTCGCGGCTGTCGAATATTGTAGGACTCCAATGTCGGTTGTTCTGGTGAACTGAGTATCACTTTGCCGTGTGGCGGCGTTGCCCGGATTGCTATTTCAAATGCGAGCAGTCCCCGAGCGCACACCGGGGGGGCGATGGCGCGGATGCGGCGCCCCGAGATCGGTTCGTTTGCGTCGGCGATGATGGCCGCTGGAGTTTGCCAATGGGACGCGACGTCGGGCCTTGCCCAATTTGCCGGCAATTCGTCCGACTATTGTCGGCCATCGCGAAATTGCCAACAATTTTGCCCTTTGGGGCAGGCAGGCGAGCGTGCCCAAAAAACGTGTTTGACTGAGACCCGAATTAAATCATACGAAGTCGTGCTGAGCGCGGTCCGGCCCGGTGGGTGACGACGCGCGCAGCCGCAGCCGGGAGGTTGCCGGGCATTGTGATCGTAGGATCGTGAAGACGAAGCGCGTCGGTATCGGCGGCTTGGGTGACACGCGTGAGCAAACGTCGTACTATTTGGGAGAAAACGAATGAAGCTGTTCAAGTCCGCGCTTGCGGCGGTTACCGTCAGCATGCTGGCCCTCGCGCCGGCAGCGCATGCGGAAGACAAGGGCCTGATCGGCGTCCTGATGCCGACGAAGACGTCGCAGCGCTGGATCAATGATGGCGATGCCGTGAAGTCCCAGCTCGAAGCCAAGGGCTACACCGTCGACCTGCAGTACGCCCAGGACGATATTCCGAACCAGCTGAGCCAGCTTGAGAACGAGATCACCAAGGGCCCGAAGGCTCTGATCATCGCTTCGATCGACGGCACGACGCTGTCGGACGCGCTGCAGAAGGCGGCTGACGCCGGTGTCGTCGTCGTCGCCTATGACCGCCTGATCAAGAAGACCCCGAACGTCGACTACTACACGACCTTCGACAATTTCGGCGTCGGCGTCATCCAGGCCCAGTCGCTGGTGAAGGGCCTCAAGGAGCGCTTCCCGGACACCAAGCCGTGGAACGTCGAGCTGTTCGGCGGTTCGCCGGACGACAACAACGCGTTCTTCTTCTACAACGGCGCGATGTCGGTCCTGCAGCCGCTGATCGACGACGGCTCGATCAAGATCGTTTCCGGCCAGGTCGGCATGGACAAGGTCGGCACGCTGCGTTGGCTCGCCGCCACCGCCCAGGCCCGCATGGACAACCTGCTCTCGGCCAACTACTCGGACGGCAAGCGCGTCGACGGCATCCTGTCGCCGTATGACGGCCTGTCGCGCGGCATCATCGCCTCGCTCCGTGGCGTCGGCTACGGCACCGCCGACCAGCCCTGGCCGATCGTGACCGGCCAGGATGCCGAGACCGCATCGGTCAAGGCGATCATCGCCGGCGAGCAGTACTCGACCGTGTTCAAGGACACCCGCGATCTCGCCAAGTCGACCGTCGAACTGACCGACACCGTCCTCTCGGGCGGCAAGCCGGCCAACCTCGACACCACGACCTACAACAATGACGTCAAGGTCGTTCCGTCGATCCTGCTGACGCCGCATGAGGTCGACAAGACCAACTACGAGAAGCTCGTGGTTGAGTCGGGCTACATCAAGGCCGACGAACTCAAGTAATCACGACACAATCGAGGGGCCTCGCTTCGGCGGGGCCCCTTCTCGTCTTGCGGGCGAGGGGCTAACGTCCCTTGCCCGTATACGTACGCCGGAGCGGTCCGCCATGCCTTCCTACATTCTCGAGATGCGCGACATCACCAAGACCTTTCCCGGGGTCAAGGCGCTCTCGAACGTCAATCTCAAGGTCGAGGAAGGCGAGATCCACGCCATCTGCGGCGAGAACGGGGCCGGCAAGTCGACCCTGATGAAAGTCCTGTCCGGCGTCTATCCGGCCGGCGACTATGAAGGCCAGATCGTCTATCGCGATCAGGAATGCCACTTCAGAGGCATTCACGACAGCGAGGAGAAGGGCATCGTCATCATCCACCAGGAACTCGCCCTGGTGCCGATGCTGTCGATCGCCGAGAACATCTTCCTCGGCAACGAACATGCGAAGTTTGGCGTGATCGACTGGGGCGCCAATGAAAAGCGCACACGCGATCTGCTCAAGAAGGTGGGGCTCCGCGAAGATCCGAAGACGCTGATCACCAATATCGGCACCGGCAAGCAGCAATTGGTGGAAATCGCCAAGGCGCTGAGCAAGGAAGTCGAGCTGCTGATCCTGGACGAGCCGACGGCCAGTCTTTCCGAGAAGGACAGCCAGGCGCTGCTGGATCTGCTGCTGGAGTTCAAGCGCCAGGGCATCACCTCGATCATCATCTCGCACAAGCTGAACGAGATCAATCGCGTCGCCGACCATGTCACGGTCATTCGCGACGGCCGCACGATCGAGACGCTGGATCGCAGTGAGATCAGCGAGGACCGGATCATCACCTCGATGGTGGGCCGCTCGCTCGAAGACCGCTATCCGCCGCGCGATCCGAAGATCGGCGAAGTCTACTTCGAAGTGAAGAACTGGTCGGTCTATCATCCGCTGCATGCGGACCGGCAGGTCATCAAGAACATCAGCATGAACGTCCGCAAGGGCGAGGTCGTCGGCATCGCCGGCCTGATGGGCGCCGGGCGGACCGAATTCGCCATGAGCCTGTTCGGGCGCAGCTATGGCCGCAAGATCACCGGCGAGGTCGAACTGCACGGCAAGCCCGTCGATGTCTCGACCGTCGGCAAGGCGGTCAAGCGGGGCCTCGCTTATGTGACGGAGGACCGCAAGGTCTTCGGCCTCAACCTGATCGAGGACATCAAGAACAACATCACGATCGCCAATCTGAAGGGCGTATCGCGCAACGGCGTCATCAACGACCTCCGGGAGCTGGATGTCGCCAACGAGTATCGCAGCAAGACGAACATCCGTTCGCCGAGCGTCTACCAGAAGGCCGGCAACCTCTCGGGCGGCAACCAGCAGAAGGTTGTGCTGAGCAAGTGGCTCTTCGCCAACCCGGAAGTGCTGATCCTCGACGAGCCGACGCGCGGCATCGATGTCGGCGCCAAATACGAGATCTACACGATCATCGCGCGCCTCGCGGCCGAGGGCAGGGCGATCATCGTGATCTCATCCGAAATGCCCGAGATTCTTGGCATCTCCGACCGCATCTACGTCATGAACGAGGGTGCGATCGTTGGCGAGATGGCGGCGAGCGACGCCAGCCAGGAGAAGATCATGCGCGCCATCGTGCGCGGAGAAGGAAAAGCAGCATGAGCACCGATACCGCTCCCAATCCGCAGACCGGCGTCGCCCAGGACATCCCGACCGGGACGCGCGTCCCCGTTTCGTCATTCGTCTCGAACCTGCGCGAATACGGACTCATCCTGGCGCTGATCGCCATCATGGTGTTCTTCCAGCTGACGACGGGCACCCTGTTCAAGCCGGTCAACCTCAGCAACCTCGTGCAGCAGAACAGTTTCATCATCGTGATGGCGCTCGGCATGCTGCTCGTCATCGTCTCCGGCCACATCGACCTCTCGGTCGGCTCCGTCGCCGGCTTCATCGGTGCGTTGGCGGCGATGATGATGGTGATCTGGCCGCTGGGCGGGTTCTTCGCCAATCCGCTTGTTGTCGCGATCCTCTGCCTGATCGTCGGCGGCGCCATCGGCGCGGCACAGGGCTACTGGATCGCCTATCACCGGATCCCGAGCTTCATCGTCACGCTCGCCGGCATGCTGGTGTTCCGCGGCCTCTGCCAGGGCCTGCTCGGCGGTGGCTCGTCGGTCGGTCCGCTGCCGGATTCCTTCAAGGCACTGAGCTCGGGCTTCCTGCCGGAAATCCTCGGCACCTGGGTGCTGATCCCGCCGACGGTCAACGCGGCCGGCAAGACGATCTTCGGCTCGGGCGTCACGCTCAACCTGACGACGGTGGTCCTCGGCATCATCGCCGTCCTCGCCTTTGCGATCTCCGGCGTCCGTTCCCGTCGCACGCGCGAGAAGCACGGCTACGAGGCGGAGCCGTTCGGCCTCTTCGTCGCGAAGACGATCGTCATCTCGGCGCTCGCGCTGTTCTTCGTCTACCAGTTCGCCGTCTATCGCGGCTTCCCGATCGTGCTGGTGGTGATGGGCATCCTCGTCGCCTTCTTCGTGTTCATCACGCGGCATACGACCATCGGCCGCCGCGTTTACGCGATGGGCGGCAACATCAAGGCGGCACAGCTCTCCGGCATCAAGACCGAGCGGTTGACCCTGCTCGTCTTCATCAACATGGGCGTGCTGTCGGCACTCGGTGGCCTGATCATCGCGGCCCGCCTCGGTCAGGCCGTGCCGGCAGCCGGTCTTGGCAGCGAGCTCGACGTCATCGCGGCGGTGTTCATCGGCGGCGCATCCGCCATGGGCGGCGTCGGCCAGGTGATCAGCACCGTCGTCGGCGGCTTCATCATGGGCGTGATGAACAACGGCATGTCGATCATGGGCGTCAACGTCGACTGGCAGCAGGTCGTGAAGGGCCTCGTCCTGCTCGGCGCCGTCGTCTTCGACGTCTACAACAAGAACAAGGGCTGACGGGTCCGTCTTCGAAGCGTGCGGCGGCGCCTTGGGTGCCTCGGCATGGCTGCGACAATCAACGAGGCCACGGCGCGATGGGGAGCCATCGCGCCGTTTCCGTTTCAGACCCTTGCAAGCAGCGCCATGGAATGAACGTCATGGTAGCTGCCGTCGATCCAACCGGCGTTGCGCTGCGTCCCTTCCATCTCGAAGCCCAGGCGCTTGTAGAGCGCGATCGCGTTCTGGTTGTCAGCGCGGACGTCCAGCTCGATCCGTGTCATGCCTGTCGCCCAGGCTGCGGAGATGGCCGTCTCCATGAGACGTCGCCCGATGCCCTGATGGCGGTAGGGGGCGACGATGCCAATGCCGAGAGCGCCGCGATGGCGATGGATTTCCCGCCGCTCGTTGCGGATGATATCGCACCAGCCGACGACGCGGTCCTCGTCGGTGGCAACAAAGGTCGGATTGCCCTTTTCGATATTGCCCAGCACGAAGGCCGCCGTCTGGGCCATCGGTCCGGCTTCCAGCAGCGCCAGATAGCGTCGTTCGCGCGCGACCGAATCTACAGCTACGCGAAAGCCGGGAATGTCGGCCTCGGTGATCGAGCGAATGCTGATCGGCATGGCTCACCCCTTCAGATAGGCCTTGAATTTGTCGCCAAAATCCTTGTGCCAGCGCGACAGCGGCGGACGGTTCTCGACGATGTCGCCGGCGGCCCAGAGAATGCGCTTCTCGTCGGTGGCGCGGTCGACGTCGTTGTCGGGGCAGAGGATGTAGAAGTCGCCGCGCTCCAGCGAGGCGAGCATGAAATCGACCGTCTGCTCGGGCGTCCAGGCGCCGGCCGGCTTCTCGCTCCGTCCGCCCTTGGTCAGGTGCGTCCAGACAAAGCCGGGGATCAGCAGATGCGCCGTGACCCTGGCGCCGTCGAGGTTGCGCAATTCATGCGCCAGCGCCTCGGTGGCCACCTTCACGCCGGCCTTGGAGACATTGTAGCCGGCGTCGCCCGGCGGCGTGGTGATGCCCTGCTTGGAGCCGGTGTTGATGACGAGGCCCGGCTCCGTGCCCTTCAGCATCTCCGGCACGAAAACCTGCATGCCATGGACGACGCCGAAGAGATTGGTGCCGATCACGCGCTCCCAGTTCTCGAACGACCCAAGCACCGGGCCGGCGCCGTCGGTGCCGGCATTGTTCATCAGCACATTGACCTTGCCAAAGCGCTCGTAGACGGCGTTCTTCAGCCTCTCGACATCGTCGCGGCTGGAGACGTTGGCGCGGATCGCCAGAATGTCGGGGCCGAGCGTCGCGGCGGCGGCATCGAGCGCGTCCTGGCGATAGTCGGCGATGACGACCCTGAGGCCCATCGCCAGGAACTTCCTGGCGGCCGCAAGGCCGATGCCGGAAGCGCCGCCGGTGATGACGGCGACATGGTTCGGGGCGAGCGCGGGATGGGTCATGGCGTGGCTTCCAGGCTGTGGCGGTCAGGAGCGTGAGGCTAAGATGCGCGCCACCGGCTTGTCCAGCGTGGCTCGTTGCGCCCGGCGCGGCCGCTCAGGTCAGCGCCACGCGCTCCAGCCGGCGGCGGATCTCGTCCTGCTTGGCGCGGATCATGCCGGGGATGAGGAAGGCGTCGACAATCAGCCAGACGAAGCCGATGACGATGAAGTAGCTGAGGATCTGCAGGATCGCCGTGCCCGGACGGCCGAGATAGAAGCGGTGCGCCGAGACGAACCACAGAAACAGCCAGAGCAGATAGGCGGTCGCGGTGCTCGGGCTCTCATTGGCCACGCGCATCTCGATGAGCATCTTTTCTTCGGTCGTCAGCGGCATGTTCCGGGTCCCCAAATGGTTGGCGGGACCCTAGCGGAAGCCGGCGGAAAGGGAAGCCGGCTTTTGCCTGTCGCGTGTATTGTCGTGTGTCCACGCGCGATGGCGGATGGAGCTTGACGGTGGCCGCGGCACAGGCAGAGTGCGCGTCGCCCCTCTCTCCGCAAGGTCCCCCATGCCGAACCTGCTTTCGCCGGCCATCGCGCCGATCCTGCTGCTCATCGCCTCCAACGTGTTCATGACGTCGGCCTGGTACTGGCATCTGAAATTTCCGAACACGCTGCTGATCAAGGTGATCCTGATCAGCTGGTTCATCGCGCTGTTCGAATATTGCCTCGCCGTGCCGGCGAACCGCATCGGCCACGGCGTCTATTCGGCGGCGCAGCTGAAGACGATGCAGGAGGTGATCACCCTCGTCGTCTTCGCGCTGTTCTCGTGGCTCTATCTGAAGGAGCCGCTCGGCTGGAACCATCTCGTCGGCTTCGCGATGATCGCCGGCGGCGCCGCTTTCATTTTTCACAAGTTCTGAGCGGGGCGGCCAGCCAGAACTGCTCGATCTCGAACGAGTCGTGATGCCGGCGGCGTTCGCCGCCGGTCGGTTGCCGGCGGACCTCTACGCGGTCTTGCAGGCGGGCGGGGCGGTTGCGCATCAGCCGTTCACGTCGACCTGAACCACCGGGATGACCGTGCCGTAGGAAATACCGGCGCGCGTCGCCTGCTGGGTGTGGCCGTCTTCCGGCTTTGGCGCGGTGCCGCCGAGGGTATGGACGGCGACGATCGCAACGACGACGGCCGCATAGGCCACCATCCAGAGGTAGAAAGCCCCGCGTGTGGCCCGTTCGCGCCGTCCCGCCCGGCTCTGGTTCTCATCATTCGTGCGCATCGTCATGTCCCGTCGATCTTGCCGTCAGCCTTGCCCGTCCCACGCTCCTATTCAGAGCTTCGACTACGGCGCCGGTTCGGATGGATTGTGGCTTTGCTCGACAGATATGGTGTCGAAAGTAAGAGGCTGAAATCACGGTTAAAAATCCGTGAAAGCCGGTTATACGACGTGATGGTCGAACCTGTCTGTGATCGCCGTCACCGGCCTCACGGACGCCAGTCGAGACCGACATGCCGGGGCCGTGTGGCGACCCGCGCCAGCCAGGCGAGAATTGCCGGATAGCGGCCGAGATCGTAGTCCGCCTCGCTCGCGACATGCGTGTAGGCGTAGAGCGCGATGTCGGCGACCGAGAAGGCGGGGCCGCCGAAGAAGTCGTGCTTCGCCAGGAACTGATCCATGACGCCGAGGACGCGGTGCCCCTTCTGCTGCCATTCGTCGATCCGGTGCGCCATCGTCTCGCGGCCGCCGGGAATATAGTGCAGCCAGTTGCGCGCCACTGCGATGACGGGCTCATGGCTGTATTGCTCGAAGAACAGCCACTGGTAGCAGATGGCGCGGTCATAGGCGTCGGTCGGAATCAGGGCGCTGCCTTCGGCCAGGTGCAGCAGCATGGCGTTCGATTCGGCCAGCGGCCTGCCATCCGGCAGCACCAGCAGCGGCACCTGCGCGTTCGGATTGAGCGCCAGGAATTCCGCGCTCGTCGTCTCGCCGCCGCCCTTATGGAAGTCGACGATCCGGAACGAAATGCCGAGTTCATGCATGGCAAGGCGCGGCTTGTAGCAATTGCCGGAGAACTGCATCGAATAGAGCGTGTATTCGGCGACCATGATCACTCCTCGTTCCTCGCGTCAGGCTAGCCGGGCCCGCTGGACCGCGTCCAATTCCAATTCGTGCGCTGTCCATCAACCGGGGTGATCTATCCGCGAGGCGTTGATCCCTCGACATTTCCGTGCAGAAATGTCGCTCCGATTTCAGGAGCTCATCATGTCGATCCAACGCCTCCGTCGCGGGCTTGTCCTGCTTGGCAGCCTCGCATTTTTCGCCGCGCCGCTCGTCGCTCCCTTCGCAGCCGCGACGGCCCGGGCCGCTGATGTCACCGTCTTCGCCGCCGCCAGCCTGAAGAACGCGCTCGACGGCGCCGCCAGCGCCTACAAGGCCAAGACCGGCAAGGAACTGGCGATCAGCTATGCGAGCTCGTCCAACCTCGCCAAGCAGATCGAATCCGGCGCGCCGGCCGACATCTTCTTCTCCGCCGATCTAGACTGGATGGACTATCTGGCCAAGAAGGACCTGATCGATCCGGCGACGCGCGTGACCCTGCTCGGCAACACGCTGGTTCTGGTCGCGCCGAAGGATTCGACCGCGGAACTGACGATCGCCAAGGATTTCCCGCTCGCCGAAGCGCTCGGCAAGGATGGCAAGCTCGCCATGGGCTCGATCGATTCGGTGCCGGCCGGCAAATATGGCAAGGCGGCGCTGACGGCGCTCGGCGTCTGGGACGCGGTCGCCGCGCAGGTCGCCCAGGCCGACAATGTCCGCAGCGCGCTCGCCTTCGTCGCCAAGGGCGAGGCCCCGTTCGGCATCGTTTATGGCACGGATGCCAAGGCGGAACCCGGCGTCAAGGTGGTCGGAACCTTCCCCGAGGACAGTCATCCGGCGATCGTCTATCCTGTCGCCCGGGTCGCCGCCTCGACCAGCCCGGACGCCAAGGCGTTCCTGGAATGGCTGATTTCGACGGAAGCCCGCCCGAGCTTCGAGGCTCAGGGGTTCACCCTTCTCGCCAAGGAATAGTCGTCATGAAGCTCAGCGCGCGCAATCAGCTGGAAGGCACCGTCACGGCGGTGGAGAAAGGGCAGACGACCGCGCGGGTGAAGATCGATATCGGCCATGGCCTGATCATCACCTCGTCGATCACCAATGAGGCGGTCGACGATCTGGGCCTCAAGGTCGGCGACAAGGCGACGGCGGTCATCAAGGCCTCGGACGTCATCGTCGGCAAGTGAAGGCGTCCTTCCTGCAGCGCTTCACACCGCTTTCCTCGCGCTGGCCCTGCTGGCCGGCGCGCGCTGTGGCCGAACCATGACCGATTTCCTCTCCCCCGAAGAATGGACCGCCATCTGGCTCAGCCTGAAGGTGTCGTCGGTGGCGACGCTGGTCAGCCTGCCTTTCGGCATCGCCATCGCGCTGATCCTGGCGCGCGGGCGCTTCTACGGCCGCACTTTGCTCGACGGCTTCGTGCACCTGCCCCTGGTGATGCCGCCCGTCGTGACGGGCTATCTGCTGCTGCTCGCCTTTGGCCGCAAGGGGCCGCTCGGCGCCTTCTTCGAGCACACCTTCGGTCTCGTCTTCGCCTTTCGCTGGACCGGCGCCGCGCTTGCCTGCGGCGTCATGGGCTTTCCGCTGATGGTGCGGGCCATCCGCCTGTCGATCGAGAACATCGACCGCAGGCTGGAGCAGGCGGCCTCGACGCTCGGTGCCGGTCGGCTGCTGGTCTTCCTTACCGTGACGCTGCCGCTGACCCTGCCGGGCATCCTGGCCGGGGTCGTGCTTTCCTTCGCCCGCGCGCTCGGCGAATTCGGCGCCACCATCACCTTTGTCTCCAACATTCCCGGCCAGACCCAGACCGTGCCCTCCGCCATCTACGCGCTGATCCAGACGCCGGATGGCGATGCGGCGGCGTTGCGGCTGACCGTGATTTCGATCGCGATTTCGCTGGCGGCGCTGGTGCTGTCGGAGTTCCTCGCCCGGCGCGTGACCAAGGGAGCGGAGGCATGACGCTCTCGATCCGCATTCGCAAGCAGCTCGGCCAGTTCGCGCTCGACATCGCGCTGGAGACGGGGCCCGGCGTCACGGCGCTGTTCGGGCGCTCCGGCTCCGGCAAGACGTCGCTGGTCAACCTCATTGCCGGCTTGGCCAAGCCGGATCAGGGCCGCATCGTCCTCGACGGGCGGACGCTGGTCGACACGGACCGGTCGATCTTCATACCCGCCGGCAAGCGGCGCATCGGCTATGTCTTTCAGGAGGGACGGCTGTTTCCGCACCTGTCTGTGCGTTCCAATCTACTTTATGGCCGCTGGCTGACGCCGCGCGCCCGGCGCTGGGGCAGTCTCGACGAGGTGGTCGAGCTGCTCGGCATCGGCGCACTGATGGCGCGGATGCCGCGCGATCTCTCCGGCGGCGAGAAGCAACGCGTCGCGATCGGGCGCGCCTTGCTGGCGAGCCCGGATTGCCTGCTGATGGACGAGCCGCTGGCGGCGCTCGACCGCGAGCGCAAGGCGGAGATCCTGCCCTTCATCGAGCGGCTGCGCGACGCCAAGCGCCTGCCGATCGTCTATGTCAGCCATTCGGTCGAGGAAGTGGCGCGGCTTGCCGATACGGTGGCGCTGATCGAAGGTGGGCGTGTCGCAGCGCTCGGGCCGGTCGGCGATGTGTTCGCGCAGCTCGACGCGATCGGCGACTGGGAGGCGGGCGCCGTGCTCGAGGCGACCGTGCTGGCGCAGGATCCGGAAGCCGGCGTGACCCGGCTCGATCATCCGGCCGGATCCCTGGTGGTGCCCTATATCGAGGCGCCGGTCGGCAAGCGGCTCCGCATCCGCATTCGCGCCCGTGACGTGACGCTGGCGGTGGGCGAGCCGGGCCGGTTGTCGGTCCGGAACCGCCTGCGGGCGCGGATCGTCGCGATCGGCGAAGGCCGCGCGCACGATGTCGGCGTGCGCCTTGACGTCGGCGGCGAGCCGATGCTGGCGCGGGTCACGCGCGAGGCGGCGCGGGATCTGGAACTCGCCCCCGGCCTGCCGGTCATCGCGCTGGTCAAGGCCGTGGCATTGGACGGGATCTAGGCTCTCGGGAGATCTCGGCGTTGCGGGGCGAGGTGATCAGGCGGGGCAGGCGTTCTTGATCGCGGCGCCGTCGACGACGAGGCGGACCTTGGCGGTGCCGGTCTTGACCATGCCGAGTTGCTGCGCCGCGGCGCGGGAGACGTCGATCACGCGGCCGCCGGTGAACGGGCCACGGTCGTTGATGCGGACGACGACATACTTGCCGTTGTTGAGGTTTTCGACCCGGACGCGGGTGCCGAAGGGGAGGTGGCGGTGCGCCGCCGTCATGGCGTTGGGATTGTTGCGCTCGCCGTTGGCCGTCTTGCCGCCGAGGGCATACCAGGAAGCCCGGCCACACTGGCTACCGGCCTCGGCCGGAAGGCTCCCGAAGGAGAGGGCCGCACCGGCGGCAATAAGGGCGGCCGTGACGGCCGCGATACGCAATTTTACCTGCACGCTTTGTCTCTTCGTTTTCGCGCTCGCCGACGCGTCCAATTCCTCGTCTGAAACGTCCTAGCGCTTCATGCGCGAACTTATGGGAAAAGAAGGCCGCAATACGGCGTTCGATTTTTCTCCATATTTGTAAGGGCTTATGCGGGTTTCGGTGAGGTGTTGGCGATGCCGGAGAGGCGGTCTGTGCAACCGCCGCTCCCTCATCAATCCCACCGACGCCGGTCGCGCCGTGTCTGTCGCGGGCTAGAGTCGTTCCGTGTTTCATGGAAACACGGAACGACTCTAGCTCTTTGTTTGATCGCGTTTTCTTCACGCGAACCGGTATCCACTTCGCTCGAAAACGCTCTAGAAGCCGACCGTCAGGCCGACGGTGCCCTTGTAGCCGTAGCTGCCGTCGAAGCTGGTCGAGGCCAGCGCCTCGCCATGCAGCGCGTATTTCTCGGCGCCCCAGTTGTAGGTGCCGCCGAGGCCGAACTCGGCGCCGAACTTCTGCGGCCCCGCCACCAGGTCGACGCCCGAGACCGCGACGGTGGCGCCGTCGAGGAGCTCGTAGGTCAGGCTGGTGATGCCATAGACATGCGTGCGGGCGGCGCGGCCGGAGGCGTCCTGCCAGCTGGTATCGCGGCCGAGCGCGGCGCCGATGCGACCCTTCAGGCTCTCGCCCTTGGTGAGCGACACGGCGGCGCCGAACGGATCGACGAAATCGTCGAAATCGGCCGAGGCATAGGAAAGCTGCGCCTGAGGCGTCACCGTCCAACCATCCTTCACCGCCAGTTCCTGGCCGAGTTCGATCGAGAGCGCGTAGCCGGTGCCCTTGTTGCCATCGGCGAGCTTGCCGACGCCATCGGCCGAAAGATCGGTGTCGAACCAGGCGAACTGGCCCTGGCCGTCGACATAGACGCCGTTCTGGCCGTACCAGGTCAGGCTGGCGCCGATACCGTAGCCCTCGGTGGTATTCGAGCCATTGCCGAGATCGGAGAAGACGCTGGCGCTGGCGCGGCTGTACTGCGCCGTCAGCCCGGCGACGAGGGTGCCAGCGGCGGTCTCCATCACCTCGCCGTCGAGGCCGACCTGAAGCTGGTACAGGTCGCTGTCATAGCCGGCGCCGGTGGTGCTGTCGTCGGCCTTGACGCGGCCATGCGCGCCCTCGATGCGGGTCCAGAGTGCGGTGTTCGCCGTCTCGCCGGTCTTGTCCGGCCGGCGGTCGCCGACGCGCTGCTGAAGTGTCGGCAGCGCGATCAGGCCGAGCATGACAGCGGGATAGCTCTCATAGGTCGGCAGCGTCGGCGCCAGCCCGTCGGCGCGCAGATACCAGGCACCGTCGTCCAGCGTGCCGGTCAGATCGTTCTGGAACAGATTGTAGCGATGCGCGCCGCCGATCGCCGGACCGTTGAGGACGAAGGCGTCGGCCGCCGAAGCCCCGTCGACCTGGACGATCCGGATGCCGTCGCCCGTCGTCGGCGCGCCCGCGCCGCCAACATTGGTGACCACGACATGGGTCGTGCCGGACGTGTCGCCCACGACATGCAGCAGATCGGTCGCGGAATTGTCGCCGCCCAGCACCGTGCTGATCTGCAGCGTGCCGCCGGTGCCGACATAGTTGCCGGCGACGGTGAGCGTCGTGTTGGCGGTATCCCCGAGGCGGACCACACCGGTATTGTTGAGCCCGCCGGTCGTCTGGTTGAAGCCGGCGAGATCGAGCATGCCGCCCGATGCAACGATATGGCTGGAAGCGGCGCTCAGCGAATTGGCGGCTCCGACTTCCAGCGTGCCGCCGCTGATGGTGGTATCGCCGGAATAGTCGTTGGTACCGGAAAGGACGAGTCTACCGGCCTCAAGCGTGAGCCCGCCCGTGCCGCGGATGTCACCGGAGAATTCATCGGCGGCGGCCGTCAGCGTCAGCGTCTTGCTACCCAGCGCCACGGAGCCGGAGCCGGCCAGCCTACGGATGGACGCGCCATCGGTGGTGCTGGCGATGCTGAAGGTGCCATCCGCCACGACACGGCGCGACTGCTCGATCGAGCCGCTGCCGGTCAGGCCGAGCACGCCCGCCTCGATGACGGTTTCGCCGGCATAGGTGTTGGTACCGCTGAGACCGAGCGTGCCGGCACCCGTCTTGATCAGGCTGCCCGCGCCGCTGACGATCCCGGCCTGGTCCAGCCGCGTCCCCGCCGCCGTCTCGATCGTGCCGTCGGCCTGGAGCACGATGGCGCGCGCCATGGCGATATCGGCGGTCGTCTGCAACATGCCGCCGGCGAAGGTCAGCGCGCCGCCCGAGGCGCCGAGGCTGCCATCCGCGGCAATCGACAGCGCGCCTTCCCGGAGCGTCCAGGGCGTCGTCGCGGCGGTCGTGCCCGTCAACGTCCAGGTGCTGGCGCCGGTCTTCTCATAGATGCCGAAGCCGCGATATTGAGCGGCGGCGCCGATCGACGAGGCGTCGAAGCTGGCGTCGGCCGTTCCGCCGAGGATCAGGCGGTCGGCCGCGCTGGCGGCGATGACATTGCCGACGATCGTCGAGCCGGCGTGAATTTCCAGCGAGTTCACCCCTCCGGTGAAGTGGATGGCGTTGGCGCGCGTGGTTGCCGCCGCGTCGCTCGGAACGCCGCCAATGGCACCGTCCATACCGCCGGTGATCGTGCCGGCATTGACGATCGTCACGCCGGCCCCCTTGATACCGGCGCCCCCTACCGACGCGGTGATCCCGCGATTGGCCAGATTGAGCCCATTCCTGCCGCCAGCGCCGCCCGTGATCGTCCCGCCGGCCTGGTTGACGATCGAGCCGCCATTCGTCAGCAACACACCTTCGCCGCCATTGCCGCCGGCGGCAGAGAGTTTGAGGTTGGGGAGGTTGGCGGAGGGGTTGCCGCCGCCTGCGCCGCCGGTCAGCGTACCGCTATTCACAACCGTGCCGGCACCGGTGACGAGCAGGGCCGCCGCGCCGCCGCCGCTGCCGCCAAGGCCCGTCAGTTGGCCACCGGCTCCACCGGTCACCCTGCCCCCGGCCTCGATCGCGACATTGGCCGACGCAAAGACGCCGACACCGCCACCACCGCCGCCGCTCGACGCGCCACCATTGCCGCCCGCGCCGCCGGTGGCGGCGCCGGTCGCCGTGATGGTCAGGTCGAGCGTCGTGACGACGCCGACACCGCCGCCGCCACCGCCGGTCGCAGCCGTACCATTGACTCCGTCCGCCCCGGCGGTTCCCGAAATAGCTTCATCGACGACGCTACGATCCGTCGCGCCATCCGTACCCGAGGCGGGCGACGTCGTACTGGTGCTCGAATAGAAGTTGCCGCCCGCAGCACCGCGACCCGTGGTCAGATCGGTCGCGCCACCGCCACCACCGCCAGACCCCGTGGTAGCCTTCTTGCCCTTGGCGGCCTCCGCGTTCCCGTCCACGCCACCGGCACCGGCCACACCGTTTGAGCTCCAGACACCGGAACTACCGGAAGCGGCCAAGGCCGTGCCGGGCGCGACCATGACGCCAGCCAGCACCGCGATCGTGACATTCTTCAAACCGATAGCCATTGCAACTCCCTGTCGGGAGCCATGCTCCGGCTGCCCGCATCATTGGTTGGATGCGAGCATTCCTGTCAGGGATCGTGGCCAGCGCCCCGGGGGCAGCGCTGCCGCAACCAGCCATCACCATGCCCGCCGCGAATTCACTTTTGCATGGAAGGCCTTAGGTCACGGTGGCGCCGCGTCTCCTTTCTTGGCGCATCCCGTCTCGGCTGGTTCTACCTGACCGTGCTTGCCGCCGCTATTGCTCGCTCTGAGTGCTGGACGCCCGCCGTCCTCCGCCCTACCTCCAGCTTGGGATTCGTGGTGCTTCCGGGGGGATGAGCGATGCGACGACTTGCAGTGGACGCTCGCTGATGCCGGACGTCGTCCATGTCTCCACCGATCTTGTCGAGCCGGATTTGCGCACCGACTACTGGCGCGACGTGACGCGCCCGCTCTTCGAGACCCTGCCGCACCGAAGCGGCCACTATCCCTCGCTCGAAGGCCTGTTCGGCACGCGGATGGTCGGCTCGCTGATCGTCGGATATGCGAGCTTCAACCCGCAGCGCTATGTGCGCGACCGGCGCATCGTCAGCCTCAGCGGCCTCGAAGACTTCTATCTGGTGCAGCTCTTCGCCGCCGGCACGGCCACGGCCGATGTCGAGGGCGTGACGCTCTCGATCGGGGTCGGCGATGCCTATGTCCTCGACATGGCCCGGCACCTTCGGTGCCCAGGTCAGCGCCGGCGCTTCGCTCAGCGTCATCCTGCATCGGGAGCGGCTCGACAGGCTGGCCGGCGGGCGCAGCCTTCACGGAACGCTGTTCAAAGCCGGCCAGCCACTGACGCGATTGCTCGCCGACTTCATCGTCGGATTGGTCGACGTGGCACCAGACCTGGCCGAATCCGGTGCGCCGGCACTGGAGGACGCGGTCGTCGCGCTGCTTGCCTCGGCGCTGCATCACGGCGCGCCCGACACGCCGCAGGAGGATCCCGCTCTCGCCCCGGTCCTGCGCCGGCGCGTGCTCGACTTCATCGATGCCAACCTGTCCGAGCCCGAGCTCGGCCCGGCGACGCTGACACGCCAGTTCAGGGTTTCACGGGCGCATCTCTATCGCATGTTCGAGCAGGATGGCGGCGTGGCCAAGGTCGTGCGCGAGCGGCGGCTCGATGCCGCCTACCGCGCGCTGCTGCGGCCCGCGGCCCCCTCGATTGCGCAATTGGCCCACGATTTCGGTTTTTCCGGCAGCGGCCAGTTTCAGCGTGCCTTTCGCGCCCGCTTCGACATCACGCCGGGCGATGCGCGGCGGGAAGGCGCGACGTCCGGCGTCGTCAACCGGACGTTGGCCGGCGTCCAGCAACTGTTTGCAAGCCGCGCCGAGCCGTATCGGATCGACGCCCCAGCCGGACAAGACCCCGGAACCGCCGCCGCGAACGCCTCACCGTCTCGCCGAAGCGGGGAAGGTCTGTAGCTTGCTGGCCTGCGACGGTTCTCTCGCGCAACGGGCACCGCTCTGGCGTCCCGTCGCCTGCCGGCGGGTCAGCCCGCGAGTTCTTTCAGAAGCGCCATCGCGGCGGCGGGCGCCTTCGGTTTGAAGCCGGCGATCATGTAGATAAAAACGTCGCGTGGCTGCTTCGCCGGCGTCTCCGCCAGCAGCGGCAGATCGGCTGGCACGCTGCCTTCCGCCCACGTCCGCGCCCGCCCGGCCCATTCGGCAAGCGCTTGCGCCGAATAGCCGGCGGGCTCGTCCTCGCGCGTCTGCTGCAGGCGCGCGTAGACGAAATCCGCCGCCGGGTCGGTGATCTGCGGGAAGGTGTCGGATTCGGCGACAACCACCGCGACGCCATGCTTGCGGGCCAGGGCGATGAATTCAGGCGTCTGAAAGCTCGGATGCCGGACCTCGACGGCATGTCGGATCGTGATGCCTTCCACCGTCCGCGGCAGCAGTTCCAGGAAGCCGGCGAAGTCATCGGCATCGAACTTTTTCGTCGCCATGAACTGCCAGTTGATCGGCCCGAGCTTGGCGCCAAGCTCCGTCACGCCGCTGGCAAAAAAGCGTGAAATCGAGTCGCCGGCCTCGGCCAGAATGCGACGGTTGGTGGCGAAGCGCGGCCCCTTCAGCGCGAAGACGAAATCGTCCGGCGTCTCCTCGGCCCATTTGCGGAAGCTCTCCGGCTTCTGCGAACCGTAATAGGTGCCGTTGATCTCGATCGAGGTCAGCTTGGAGCTCGCATATTCGAGCTCGCGCTTCTGCGGCAGCCCGGCGGGATAGAAATTGTCGCGCCAGGGTTCGAACGTCCATCCTCCAACGCCAACCCGGATCATCTGAAGCGGCTCCTCATGCGGACGGGTACAATGGGAACGGGTACCAAACTGGCGCGTTCACTACGGTCAGCAATCGGAGGTGCCAATATGTTTCGGGCCAAACCACCCGTTGTCGTTCCGGAGATTTCGACGGAAGGTCGCGTCGTCTCTGTCATCGCCGGTCTCCTCTTGGCCGCCTCCGCCGTCAAGCCGAGGCCGAACCGATTGCTGTCCGTGCTGGCGCTCGCGACCGGCTCCTATCTCGCCTATCGCGGCGCGACCGGGCACTGCCCGCTGACCGAGGCCGTGCGCGACCATTGCCGCCACGACAGCCGGGCGCGCTGAAGCCGGGCTGCGCGTCTCGGGCGGAACGACAGGCGCGCCGCTCAGGCGCGTTTCTTGACGATGGCGCCCCAGATCAGAAGCACGATGACGGCGCCGACGATCGCGCCGATGAAACCCGCTTGGTCATTCGGGCCGTACCAGCCAATCGCCTGGCCCACATAGGTCGCGAGGAAGGCGCCGGCAATGCCGAGGATGATCGTCAGAATGAAGCCGCTCGGCTCATTGCTGCCGGGGGTGATGAACTTGGCGACGACACCGGCGACGAAGCCGATGATGATGGTCCAGATGATGCCCATGTGGCGCTCCCCGTATTGTTGCCGCAGCGCAGCCGCCGCGGCAAAATGTTGCACGCGTTTGCCTGATTTGGCGAGAGCTAATCGAGTTTGACGCCGCCACGCATCGCCTTGACGCCGGAGCGCTTGGCCTTGCCCTCCAGCCGGCGCTTCTTCGACGCCAGGGTCGGCCGGGTGGCGCGGCGCGGCGTCGGCGGAACGAGCGCTTCCTGGATCAGCGCCACCAGCCTCTCGACCGCATCGGCGCGGTTGCGGGCCTGATCGCGAAATCGCTGCGCGGTGATGACGATGACGCCGTCCTGCGTCAGTTTCGATCCGGCGAGACGCATCAGCCGAACCGCCACGGCGTCTGGCAGCGCGCGCGACCGCCGCGCATCGAAGCGCAGCTGCACCGCGCTCGACACCTTGTTCACATTCTGCCCGCCCGGCCCGGAAGCGCGGATGAAGCTTTCCTCGATTTCGCTGTCGTCGAGGGCGATCTCGTCATTGATGCGGATCATGATGGCCTTCCAGGCAGACCGAATAGCATGGCCAAGATCATTTCGGCAGGGGGTGTCGCGGCGACTCGTCATCTGTGCTAGAATCAGCCAGCTGAACGGGGGTGTCGCCGATGAATCTCCAGTTTGGAATAGCTGTCGCATTCGTCGTGGGGCTTGGCTTTCTGCTTGCCAACAAGGCCGGCGCGGGGCCGATCATCTGGGCCGAACACAGCGTTGCTTCGCAGCGTGCTGTCGTGGTTTCGGGAGTGTCGTTCGTGTTGGACGGCACGCTTTCGCGCATTGGCATGCCGCGGCGCTGAGGGCGGCGTAGGTCGCCGATCACGCTCCTTGTCGACGTGACGGGCACGCAGCACTTTTTGCCCCGGATTCGCGTTCGCCATGGGGCGGGCACCGCAGGCTTTGGTGCCGCGTATGTCGGCGTTGGCAGAAAGCCGCTCGCGGCATGCGCCTTCACGGCATGGCCCCAGAGGCAAACGGCTTCCGTTACTGCGGGCGCAGCTGAGCGTCTACCCGAAGGGAGCGTTGGCAGATCCGCGATCCGCGCCGATCGGTGGAACGGCGGTCAGGCTGGGGGCGAATAGCTGGCCGATTTGGCCTTGCGCATCGCCTCCATGCCTTCCGACGCGGTCATCAGCGCCGTCGTCTGGAATTTGCTCAAGGCGCCGGAAGCTCCCGTCGCCAGCGCCACCGAGGCCGCCGCGATACTGTCGGGGAATTCGGCGATCATGACGACGTCGAATTCGCCGAGCGCGAAGTGGAAGGACCTCAGCTTGCCGCCCATCGATTCGATGACCTTGCGGGCGGCGTCCTCGCGGTTCTGCGGATTGGCGACCATCGCCTTGGCGGCGCCGGTCGCGTAGGAGGCCTGCAGCAGATAGTGAGCCATGGCGTTCTCCCTTCGGGCGCTCCGATGCGCCAGGGCCGCCGGCGCGGATCCAGCGGATCGGCCGGGCGGTCGCCAACAGTGAACCCCTTAATGACGCAAGGGAAGGTGTCCGGGCTCGTGCTCGCGAGGGCTTTACTGCTTGGCCTCGGCGATCGCCTTGTCGTAGGCGGCGCAGATCTCGTCAAAATCGGTGGTCCGCTCGGCGACGCGGTCGACTTCGATCTGGCGCTTGCGCCAGTCGGCTGCCTTGGCCGGGTCCTTGGCGACGATGGTCTTGACGAGCTCGGCGAGCGAGATCGATTTCGCCTGCAATTCGGCTTCCGTGCAGGCAAAGGCCGGGGTCGCGGCGAGAAGCAGCGAAACGGCCAGGATGGTGCGGCGCATGGTCGATTGTCCTCGTCTCGTAGCCAGTCCCCGGTCCGGTATAGAGGGTTCGGTTGACCGTTGCACGCGCCGCGGATCGCCGTGAGCCAAAAAGAAAGGGGCGTCGAAACGCCCCTTCCGATCCGAATCTGGCGACCGACGAGCCGGCCTACTTGGCCAGGCAGGTGTCGGCATTTGCCGGCAGGCAGACGTCGAGGCCCGTGAACAGGATCTCGTCGACCTTCTCGCCATTGATCAGCTTGATCATGGCGTCCGGCGCCTTGTAGCCCATTTCGAACGGCCGCTGGCCGATCTGGGCGTCGCTGCGTCCGGCCTTGAGGGCCTCCATCTGCGGCGGCAGCGTGTCGCCGGCGATGATGACGAGGTCCTTGCTCTTCAGCCGGTCCATGACGCCGTCGGTGACTTGCGCATAAGCCTGCGGAGCGAACTGGGCCCAGCCGCCGACCAGCACGAAGGCATCGAGCTTCGGATTGGCGGTGAAGGTGTCGCTCATCTGCTGGTTGGCGAGGTCCGACTGATCGTTGGTGAACAGTGGGCAGCCTGCCGGTTCGGTCCAGCCGTTCTGGCCGGTCAGCTTGTCGGTGCCCTTGGCGCCCGAGAGCGTGTCGCGCACGCCGGCGGCGCGGGCAGCGATGTTGGCGGCGGCGACGTTGCCGAGCTGGAGGCAGACGGTGCCGCCCTTCTTCAGCTTCTGCAGCTCCTCGCCCATCTTGACGCCCATCAGATAGTTGTCGGTGCCGAGATAGGCCTTGCGCAGGGCGGCGTCTTCCTTGTTCAGGTCGGCGTCGACGGTCATCACCGGGATGGTCGGGGCGCGCTGCTTCAGAAGATTGGCCATGGCCGGCGCGTTGGACGGCGAGATGGCGATCGCCGCGACGCCCTTCGTCAGAAGATCATCGACGATCTGCACTTCGCCGGCTTCGTCATTGCTGGAGGCGGGGCCAGTATAGAGGCAAGTATAGCCTTTGCCCTGGTTCTCGGCATTCCACTTCTGGCACCCCTTGTTGATCTCCTCGAAGAAGGGGTTGTCGAGCCCCTTCACGACGATCGCCAGAACCTTGTCCTCCGCGCGCGCCGCGCCAAGGCTCAAGGCCAGGCAGGTGGTGGCGAGGGAAAGTATCGCCAGTGTCTTCTTCATGGTGTCCTCCCGAGACAGAAACGCTTCCGGCGCCTGTAGCCGCATGGCCCTCGCTTCGCGCGATCCCGGGTGTCCCGTTGGTCGCGCGGCGGACGGATTCCGTCGTTGCCGCCGCAGGCTCGATCTACTAAATTCCCATTTCGAAGAAAGTCAATCCGATTAATCCTACGAATCGACCTGTGCCGCAGCGCAATGTAAATATTGTGCTTTGCAATATTCTTTGCTTAGCGTCTTGATAGACGTGAAATTACGCTCGGCTAAGTCAGGGCATGCCGTGTTTTTGTCGTTGGGATCGGCAATCGACCCGTCTGCCGCGACGGCAGCGGGAGCGTATTTGTCTGATGTTCAAGTTGACGGCACTCCGGCGCGCCAATATGGGTAAAAATCGGGACCCGGGCCGGCGAGGCCGCTCCGGACAGCGTCAAGGACGGGCCGGACAACGGCTCGCGCGACAGGGAGGAGCGCCGGGATGAGCGTCCTGGAACTCAAGGAAATATCGAAGCATTTCGGGGCGATTCAGGCCCTGAACGACGTCTCGCTGACCATCGAGCCGGGTGGCGTGGTCGGCCTGATGGGCGACAATGGCGCCGGCAAGTCGACTCTGGTGAAGATCATCGCCGGCAATTTCCCGCCCTCGCACGGCTCCATGCGGGTGCAGGACCGCGAGGTGCATTTCCACAAGCCGGTCGAGGCGCGCGAGAGCGGTATCGAGGTCGTCTATCAGGATCTCGCCCTCTGCAACAACCTGACCGCGGCGGCGAATGTGTTTCTCGGGCGCGAGCTGCGGCGCGGCGTCTGGCCGTTCCGTATCCTCGACTATGCGACGATGTACAAGCGTGCCGGCGACCTCTTCAAGGAGCTGAAATCCGAGACGCGGCCGCGCGATCTCGTCAAGCAGATGTCCGGCGGTCAGCGTCAGGCGGTCGCGATCGCCCGCACCCGCCTTTCGGACGCGCGCATCGTGCTGATGGACGAGCCGACGGCCGCGATCAGCGTGCGCCAGGTGGCCGAGGTGCTGAACCTCATCCGCCGCCTGCGCGACCAGGGCATCGCCGTGATCCTGATCAGCCACCGCATGCCGGACGTGTTCTCGGTCTGCGACAAGATCGTCGTGCTCCGGCGCGGCACCAAGGTGGCCGACAAGCAGATCTCCGACAGTTCGCCGGAAGAAGTGACGGCCTTGATCACCGGCGCGCTCGAGCGCGCCTGACATCGAGCGAAAGAGGGAGGACGTTACAATTGGCTGTTTCGCTCGACGACACCATCAATCACCAGACGCACAGCACGCTGAGCTGGCTGCTGTCGCGCCAGACCTTCTGGGTCTTCCTGGCGGCGGTGCTGGCCTGCATCGCGCTGACCTTCATGACCGACACCTTCGCGACGAAGAACAACCTCTTCAACGTGACGCGCAACTTCGCTTTTGTCGGCATCGTCGCGATAGGCATGACGGTCGTCATCATCTCCGGCGGCATCGACCTCTCGGTCGGCTCGACGCTTTGCCTGTCGGCGATCGTCACCGGCCTGGTCATGAGTGCCGGCTATCCGCTTGCCGTGGGCATCGCGGCGGCGCTGGTCGCGGCCATCCTCGTCGGTGTCGTCAACGGCGTGCTGATCGCCTATGTCGGCATGCCACCTTTCGTGGTGACACTGGGCATGCTTTCGGTGGCGCGAAGCATGGCGCTGGTGCTCTCCAACAACAAGATGGTTTATCAGTTCGGACCGGATCAGGCGCTGCTACTGCAGCTCGGCGGTGGCACCACCTTCGGTATTGCCAATCCGTTGATCGCGCTCGCCGTGATGGCGGTGATCGCCGGCTTCGTCTTCCGCTGGACCGGCTGGGGGCGGCACATTTTCGCCATTGGCGGCAACGAGCAGGCGGCGATCCTGACCGGCGTGCCGGTCCGACGGATCAAGGTCGGTGTCTACGTGATCTCGGCGCTGACGGCGGGCATTGCCGGCGTGCTGATGACCGGCTGGCTCGGTAGCGTGACCACCAATCTCGGCACCGGCATGGAGCTGACCGTGATCGCCGCGACCGTCATCGGCGGCGCCAATCTGGCCGGCGGCACCGGAACGGCCTTCGGCGCCGTGGTCGGCGCCGCGCTGATCGAGGTCATCCGCAACAGCCTGATCCTGCTCGGCATCTCCACGTTCTGGCAGGGTGCCTTCGTCGGTAGCTTCATCGTCATCGCGGTCGCCTTCGACCGCATCCGCAGCTTCCGCCAGTCCGACTGACTATCTCAATCCGGACGCCGTCTTGTGGTGGCGTCCGGATCCGAATTCTTCCGGGGGCCGCATTCCCGTCCCTCTTCACCTCTCCCTCAGGAGACCTTCGCAAAGCATCGTCGACCTGCGCAGAGCGTGCATTTCAGGTCGTCATCCCGACGAAGGTCGGGATCCATACATGCAATTCCTTAGCCAAAAGGCTCAGCTACGGCCACGTTAAGCCGGTGTTCATGGGCCCCGGCCTTCGCCGGGGCGACGAGTTCTGGCCCATGCGGCGTAGAACACGTGGCGACCTTCGGTGTTCCGCGAAGGTCTCCTCAGGGAGAGGTGAAGAGGGGCATTTCTGCCCTCGACTGTCTGCTCCGCAGGCGCAAGAATGGACTTTAATCCCCGCAAAGTCCGATCCCAGCAGCATGAAGCTTCCCAACCAGACCGAAGGCCTCCGCTTCCGCCTCGTCCTGAAACCCGGCTTCGCGCTCGGGCCGGGCAAGGCGGACCTGCTCGATGCGATCGTCGACACCGGCTCGCTGGCCGGCGCCGGCGGGCGTCTCGTCATGAGCCCGAAGCGGGTTTGGAGTCTCGTCCGCGAGATGAACACGGCTTTTCGCGAACCCCTGGTCGAAACCGAGAAGGGCGGCACGGGCGGTGGCGGCAGCGCACGGCTGACCCCGATGGGACGGCGGGTGCTCGATCGCTATCGCGCCATGGAGGCGGAGACCAATGCGGCGATCGCTGCCGGCGTCGCCGAATTGCGCGGGCTGATGCGCGACGAGGGCTGAGGCTCGGCTCTCAGCCGGCGCCGATAGCGGCGCCGAAGCGGGCCAGGATGCCCTTGGCCGCGGCGATGCCGGTGGCGAAGCTCGCCTGCAGCAGATAGCCGCCGGTGGGGGCTTCCCAGTCGATCATCTCGCCGGCGACAAACACCCCCGGCAGCGCCTTCAGCATCATGTGCTCGTCGATACCGCTCCAGGCGACGCCGCCGGCGGTCGAAATGGCGCGCTCGAGGCCCTCGGTGCCGGTCAGCCGCACCGGCACGGCCTTGATCAGGGCGGCGAGGGCTTCGGCATCGCCCGGCAGGGCAGGGCCGCCGGCGCCTTCCCGCAGCAGGTTGATCGCCGCTGGCGACAGATGCGCGGCCTTGCGCAGCCGGTTGGAGAGCGACTGGCTCGGCTTCTGCGCGGCGATCCGCGCTGCCAGCTCGTCGACGCGGCGTCCCGGCGCGAGGTCGAGATGAACCGTCGCCGAGCCGTCGCGGCCGATGGCGTCGCGAAGCGGGGCCGAGAGCGCATAGATGACGCCGCCTTCGAGGCCGTAGGCGGTGATCATCGCCTCACCGCGCAGCGTGATGTCCTGGAAGCGGATGGCGAGCGCCTTCAGCGGCTGGCCGGCGAACCGGCCGCGGAAGATCTCGGACCAGTCGACGCGGAAGCCCACATTGGCGGGGCGGAGCGGCGTCATGTCGACGCCCCGCTCCCAGAGGAGATCGGCGAAGGCGCCGGTCGAGCCGAGGCGCGGCCAGCTGGCGCCGCCCAGCGCCAGCAGCGTGGCGTCGGTTGTGACCGTCCCGGTCGTGCCGTTGGCGTGGCGGAAGATCGGTTGCCTGTCACGGTCAAAGCCCTGCCAGTCGTCGCGCAGGACGAAGCGGACGCCGAGTTCGTCAAGCCGGCGCAGCCAGGCACGCAGCAGCGGCGACGCCTTCAGCGATGTCGGGAACACGCGGCCGCTGGAGCCGACGAAGGTCGGCTGGCCGAGCGCCTCGGCCCATTCGCGCAGCGCCGACGGCGGAAACGCCTCGATCAGCGGGCGCAACCGCCCGGTCGCCGCGCCATAGCGGTTCAGGAACGCTTCCAGCGGCTCGCTATGGGTCAGGTTGAGGCCGCCCCGGCCGGCCATCAGCAATTTGCGGCCGACGGACGGCATGCGGTCATGCACCGTGACGGCGAGACCGGCCTTGGCGAGCGTCTCCGCGGCGATCAGGCCGGCAGGGCCGGCGCCGATGATGGTCACGGAGCGAGTCGGGGAAGTGGGTTCGTTGGACATCGCCGCGGTTTGTCGGTCGAAACCGCGGCGATCGCAAGGGGGTAGGGCGAAGCGGCGGTCGCTTCGCCCGGAAGTCGCCTAGCGCTTGCCGACCAGCTTGTCGGCGAACAGCGCGGCGCTCTTGGCGTAGACTCCGGCCTTGTTCCACTCGCGCAGGACGGCGAAGTTGTGCGAGCCTTCCTCCCAACTGCCGCCGCGCTGCCAGCCATAGCCCTTCAGGTAGTTGGCGGTGGAGGCGAGCACGTCGATCGGGCTGTTGCGCAGGTCGGCGTGGCCGCTGCGGTCGAAATCGACGGCGAAGCGGACATAGGAGGAGGGCAGGAACTGGGTCTGGCCGAGTTCGCCCGCCCAAGCGCCCTTCATCTGCGCCGGCGACAGGTCGCCGCGCTGGACGATCTTCAGCGCGTCCAGCAGCTGGTCCTGGAAGAAGTCGGTGCGGCGGCAATCGAAGGCGAGGGTGGCCAGCGAGCGGAAGGTCGACATGTTGCCGCTGCCGGCGCCGAAATCGGTCTCCATGCCCCAGATCGCGATCAGGATCGGGCCGGGGACGCCGAACTGCTTCTCGATGGCGGCGAGGGTGCTGGCATATCTCTGCATCAGCTGCTTGCCCTTGGCCACGCGGGCGGGCGAGACGACGCGCTTCGAATAGACTTCGAAGGGCTGGGCGAAGTGCTTCTGGTTGCGGTCGAGCTTGATGACGCGCGGATCATAGGTGACGCCGTCGAGAGCTTGGTCGACGACGCTGCGCGAGATGCCGGATGCGACCGCCTCGGCCTTGAAATCCTTCAACCACGCGCCGAACTGCGCGGGATCCTTGCCGCAGGTCGCAGCTTCGGCCCGTCCCAACCCGGCCGCGAGCGCGACGGAGAGAACCAGGGCCGACAGGCGGAGCTTCGAGGTCTTCATTTTGAGCCTTTGTCTAGTCGGGGGGCCGATCACGATGCGCGCTTCGCGAGCACGCGTAACACGACACTAAACGCGTGATGGTTACCTAGCGGTTGAGAGAGGCGGCCGGCGTGATTTCGATCCCATCGCGACGGCATCTTCGTCGCCGGGCACGCCTCCATCGCGGCTTCCGCTTCTTCTCAGCCGAATCCGGCCCGCTTCAGCCGGACGATGGCGAGATCGAGCGCCGAGAGGAAGGCGGAGCGATCGCGCGGCGAGAAGGGACGCGGGCCGCCGGTGACGGCGCCGGCGGAGCGGAGCTCTTCCATCAGATTGCGCGTCGCCAGCACATTGCCGATCGAAGCCTCGGTGAAGGGCCTGCCATTGGAGCCGATGACGTCGGCGCCCGCCTTGATGCAACGATCCGCCAGCGGAATGTCCGCTGTGACGACAATGTCGCCGCGGCCGACCCGCTCGGCGATCCAGTCGTCGGCGATGTTGAGCCCACTCGGCACGATGACGCGCTCGATCCAGGCTTCGCGCGGAATGCCGATCGGCGTGTTGGCGACGACATAGACCCTGAGGCCGTGCCGGCCGGCCACCTTGTAGATCTCGTCCTTCACCGGACAGGCGTCGGCATCGACGTAGATTTGGATCGGGCGGGGCTCTTGGGGGCGGATTTCGTTGGGAACAGGCATTCGACACTCAAAAAAGGAAGAAGGGCCGTCCTTGCGGACGACCCTTCCATTGTCAGACCGCGACCCGGCACGTAGCCGGAGGAAAGCCGGTCACGCGGCGCAAACCTCTACAAAGAGAGAGATCCGGACCATTGGAACCGACATACGCGGTGAACGACAATGAGACACTAGACCACCTCCTTTCGATTGTTGATGACATGGTTAACGTAGCGCGTTTCGACCCGATTCGTAAGGGCGGGCGCGCTTCTTCCGTAGCGGCGCGCTGTTTTTGCCGCAGTCGGCGGCGGCCCAGCCGGCTCAGCGGATCGAGCGCAGCATGCCGGCATCCGGAAAACAGGTGGCGCGGCGGCCATTCGCTTCCTCCCAGCCGCCGATGGCGATCCGGGTCTTGAAACCGACGAGGCCGTCCGCCGTGCCGACATCGACGCCGCGCTTTTCCAGCCTCTGCTGCATGGCGCGGACGTCCGAGCGGGTGAAGCCGCCGACATCGCCCCAGGCATTGGCAATCGGGCCGGCGCCGCGCAGCCGATCGCCCAGGTGGCCGATGAACAGCGCATAGAGATCGGATTCGTTGTAGCTCTTCAGGACGTAGAAATTCTGCGAGACGATGAAGGCGGGGCCGTGCCGGCCGGCCGGCATCAGCAGATGGCCGATGCGGTCGGGCGTGCGGCCGGCGAGCTTGCCGCCGCCGACGGGATGGACGCCCATCGCCTGCCAGGCGGAAAGCGGCTTGCCCTGTTCCGGCCCCTCGAGGCTGCACGACACGCTCTCCGGAACCTCGACCTCGACGCCCCAGTTGACGCCGGGCTGCCAGCCGCTCTGACGCAGGTAGTTGGCGATCGAGGCAAGGCTGTCGGGCACCGAGTTCCAGATGTCGCGCTTGCCGTCGCCGTCGAAATCGACCGCCAGCGTCAGATATTTCGACGGCAGGAACTGCGGCTGGCCGAGCGCGCCGGCCCAGGAGCTGCGCATCTCGTTGAGGCCGATATGGTCGCCGTCGACGATCTGCAGCGCGGCGAGGAATTCCGGATAGAAGTTCGCCTTGCGCGCGCCCATGAAGGCCTCGGTCGCCAGGGCCCGGACCGCCGGATAGGGCATCTTGGCGGCGCCATAGCCGCTCTCCCGGCCCCAGATCGCGACGACGATCGGCGCGGGAACACCATAGGTCTTCTCGATCTTGGCCAGCGTCTTCGACCATTTCGCCAAGAGCACCTGGCCGCCACTCGCCAGCGTCGCGACCTTCTGTTCGCTGAAATAGCGAGCCGGGCCGGAGAATTCGGCCTGCCGCTGCGGTTCGTCCTTCTTCCGCGGCACGCCGGGCGGGGCAAGGTCGGGCAGCGACCAGTCGAGCGTCAGGCCTGACAGCGCCGTGTCCAGGGTCTGGCGCGAGATGCCGCGTTTCTGCGCGTCGGCGCGAACCGTCGTCGCTAGCCAGGTCTGGAACTGCTTTTCGATGCGGGCCTGGTCGGCGGTCTGGGCGGTTGCCGGCAGGGCGGCAAGGAAGAGCAGGCAGAGGCTGAGCAGAATGCGCACGGGATCGGTCACCTGGCCGTTGATGTCGACGGCACCTTGGCGAAGCGGGGCGCCCGGCGCAACCTCGATCGTTCAGCGCGGCGTGCGGCCGCTGCCGCCTTCGCTGCCGAGGCAATCGGTCATGGGTTCCGGCCTCCGTTCGACGACGCGCAGGATCGGCAACGGCCGCGCGGCGATCTCGGTGACCAGCTTGCGGCGGATCGCGACCTCGAACTGGTCGACGTCGTGGACGGGAAGGGTGAAGGCGCCGAGGCCGCCGATGACGCAGTCGCGGTAGTAGGCGTCGAGATGATCGATCTCGAAGGTGCTGTCGTCGCGAGGCGGCTTGAGCGTGATCGCCAGCCCGTTGATCGTGATGCCGCGGGCGACGACCGCGTCGCGGGCTCCGATCACGGGCGGGCCCGTATTGTTCGGGCCGTCGCCCGAAATGTCGATGGTCCGCCGTGCGCCCGCGTAGCCGTTGTTCTCGAACAGCGCGGCGGCGAAGGCGAGGCTGCCCGATATGGAGGTTCCGTAGCGGCCCAGCACCTCGCCGGGCGAGATCCGGGACGCGACGGCGTCTGCGCTCTCCGCGTCGTTGACCAGGCTCCAGGGCACGACGATGGCCTGGGATTCGAAGCCCGACCATTCGAAATAGGCGATGGCGATGCGCCCGGTCGGGCCGGACTGGATCGCGGCGATAACATCGGGATGATGCAGCGCGGCGATGTAGCCCTGCCGCTGCAGGGCCTGTTCGTCGGCATCCATCGAGCGCGAGACGTCGACGGCGAGGATCAGTTCGAGATCGACGGGCACCTCCTGCGCCCGAGCGGGGAGCGGTGCCACCGCCATCATCACGGTCGCGATCAGCATTTCGGGAAACCGCATGACGCACCTCGATCTCCGGAGTCTCCGATGGATCAGGCTAGCGCGTCGTCACGATGGCTCAAGGGGAAGGCGGCGAAGCCGGATCACATCCGCGACACCCGGCAGGTGATGGTGGAAGCCGTGGACGGGAATCTCGGCTACGCTCGCGGGAGTGGCAAAGGTGGAGGCAAGCTTGAGCGAAGCGGGCAGAAACCAGACGGAACCCGGCGGATCCGACCGGCGGGGCTACGTGCTCTTCGCCACCATCCTCGCCTCGGGGATGGCGTTCATGGATGGCTCGATCATCACGGTCGGGCTGCCCGCGATCCGCGCCAATCTCGGCGCCAGTTTCGGCGAGGCGCAGTGGACGTCGAATGCCTATACGCTGACGCTCGCCGCGTTCACCCTGCTCGGCGGTGCCGCCGGCGACGCCTTTGGTCTGCGCCGCGTGTTCATGCTGGGCATCGCCCTATTCGGGCTCGCCTCGGCCGCTTGCGGCTTCGCCTGGTCGCCGGAAAGCCTGATCGTCGCGCGCGCCGTCCAGGGCATTGGCGGGGCGCTGATGGTGCCCGGCTCGCTGGCGCTGATCTCGGCGCACTATCCCCCCAAAATCCGGGGCAGGGCGATCGGCACCTGGGCGGCCGCCTCGTCGATCGCCCCGGCGATCGGTCCGATCCTGGGGGGCGCGCTGGTCGATCTCGGCTCGTGGCGGGCGCTGTTCCTGATGAACGTGCCGATTGCGATCGTCGCCTGGCTGGTGTGCCGGGCCAAGGTACCGTCGGACCGGAAGATCGTTGCCGTCCGGATGGACTGGATCGGTGGCGCGTTCGCCGTGGTTGGCCTCGGCGTCTTGACCTATGGCCTGACGGAAATGGGCACCGGCGGCCTGCGGTTCGATCTCGCCGCCGGGCTGGCGCTTGCCGGCGCGGCGGTCCTCGTCGTCTTCGTCATCTGGGAGGCACTGGCGCCGACGCCGATGATGCCGCTCGGCCTCTTCGCCAGCCGGATGTTCTCCGGTGTCAACGTCCTGACGCTGCTGCTCTATTTCGCGCTCGCCGGGGCGCTGTTCTTCCTGCCGACGGCGCTGATCCAGGCGCATCGCTATCCGGCCGCCCTCGCCGGGTCCGTGTTCCTGCCCTTCGTCATCGTGATGGCGTTGCTGTCGCGCTTCGGCGGCGGACTGGCGGACAATTTCGGGGTCCGCCCCTGCCTGACCTTCGGCCCGATCCTGACCGGCATCAGCTTCCTGGTTTTGTCGCCGGCGGTCGCCGATGGCAGGTTCTGGATGGCGATGGTGCCGACCATGCTGTTGATGGGGCTCGGCATGGGAATCACGGTGGCGCCGCTTTCGACGGCGGTCATGAATGCCGCGCCCGAAGCGCGGCGGGGCGCGGCTTCGGGGATCAACAATGCGGTGGCGCGGGTCGCCGGCCTGATCGCCGTGGCGAGCCTCGGCATTGCCGTCAGCTATGGCTTCGACGGGGTCCTCTCGGCAGCGGCCGGCGACGCGGCGCGGCTGGTACGGCAGGCGGGGTTCGGCGGCACGCTGCCAGCCATGGACGGCGTCGACATGGCCGCCGCGCGGGTTCTATGGGAGCAGGCGACGATTGCCGGTTTCTCGGCCATTGCGATGGTCTGCGGCGTCTTCGCCATCGCCGGCGGGCTGGTCGGCTGGATTTTCACCGGCGTCGACAAGAAGGGCTGAGATGGCCTTTTCGCGCCGGCGAAGGTCCGACGGGCGGAGAGTGTCGGCGATCCGATAGACGGAACCGCCGGCTGCCTTGGCGTCGTAGAGCGCGATATCGGCGAGGCGATAGGCGCTTTCGAAATCGGGGGCGCCTTCCGAAACCGCTGCAATGCCGATGCTGGCTCCGGTGGTGACGAGGGAATCGGCAAAGCCGATGGATTCGGAGATTCGCTCGACCAGGCGCCTGGCCGCGAGTTCGGCGTCGGCCGGCGGCGCGTGGATCAGCAACGCGAATTCATCGCCACCGATGCGCGCGGCGATATCGCCCTTGCCGAGGCAGGCGCGGATTCGGTCCGCGATGGCGAGCAGGACATGGTCGCCGAACTGATGGCCGAACCGGTCGTTGATCGGCTTGAAGTCGTCGAGATCGATCAGGACGAAGCTGAAGCCGCGCTTTTCCGCGTTCCAGCGCTCGAAGCTCTCGCTGAGCGACGTCCGGTTGGCGAGTCCGGTCAGGGAATCATGATGCGCGCGGCGGTCCAATTCTTCCTGGCGCGCGCGGCGGCGCGAAATGTCCTGCAGCGTGCCGACGGCGCGCAGCGGGCGGCCGTCGGCGTCGCGTTCGACGACGCTGCCCCGATCCAGCACCCAGATCCACTCGCCGTTCTTGTGCCGGAAGCGCTGCTCGATGCTGTAGCGCGGCGTCCGTCCTTCGAGATGGTCGCCGACGCGCCGCCGGTTCTCGATCTTGTCGTCCGGATGGCGCAGCAGGTCCCAGCTGCCTTCGCACTGCTCGACCTCATCGCGCTGGTAGCCGAGGATCTTGTACCAGCTGTCACTGAAATAGGTTTCGCCGGTGGCGATGTTCCAGTCCCAGACGCCTTCGCCGGATCCGGCCAGGGCGTAGTGCAGCCGTTCCTGGCTTTGCTTCAGCTCCCGCGCGGTCTTGCGGAGCCCGGTCATCGCGGCTGCGATCAGCAGGGCGGGGAGGGCGTTGAGGCTCAGCGACAGTTCAAGCCGCTGCAATTGCCAGGCCCGCGGCTGGTTGCTGTAAGCGGTCGGCCATTCTCCGGCGATCATCAGGAGGATGACGAGGAGCGAGAAACCGGATGCCGTCGCCGCCGTCGGAGCCGGCCCAAAGCGGATCGCGCACCAGAGCAGCGGCGCCGTGAAGAAACTGATCATCGGCAGACCCGTCCACCGCATGAAGAGGATCGCGCCGAGAATGACCGCGACCAGAGCCAGATATTCGAGGCCGCGAGCCCATTCGCGGCTGCGAAGCGCCTGCCGAACCTCGCCGAGCCGGCCCGGTGTCGCGATGGCGAAGAAGGGGGCAAGGATCAACAGCGCGCTGGTGGCGTCGAGCCGCCAGAGGATGAAGAAGCTGTCGACGACCGGAACCTGGCGGAACCAGACGAAGGCGCAGGCCGCGATGGCGGCGTTCACCACCGTGCCGGCGGCGATGATGGCGATCATCGTGACGACGCTGGGCACGCTCTGCAGGCCCGAACCCCAGAGTCGCAGGCGATGCGCGGCTATCGCGATGATGGTGATCTCGATCATGTCGGCGAGGACGATCCAGAGCCCCAGCGTCCCGCCGCCCACCGCCGTCTGCAGCGCGAACCCGGCCAAGCCGACGCCACCGAGAAGCCATCCGATGCGCCGTATGCCGACCGAAAGGATCAGTGCGACCGCCAGCCCGTTTGCCGGCCAGAACGCCGGGACATCGTGGGCAACCTGCATCAGCCAAAGGCCGGCGGAGCCGGCCGCCGCATAGATCAGCATGCCGCCGGCAAGACACATCATGGGGGAAAAGAAACGCTGCACCGCACGGCCTGATTGTGTCCTCGATAGTTCAACACTCGCATTAATTGATTGAAGAAGAGCGAACAAGCGAGGGGCAATCTGAATCATCGCGGCCGAGCAGGGCTTCGTCACGGCGGGAAACCGGGGAGGCACTGCTCTCCCCGGTTCGTCCGGAACGCCTCAGGCAGCGCGCGTGCCCTTCTTGTCCGCCACCTGCTCGGCCAAGCGGCCGGTCAACTCGGCGAGATGGTCAAAGCGGCTCGAATAGGTGCCGACGCCGGCGGTTGCCGAGCGCAGCTCGACGATCAGTCCGCGCATCTCCGATTCCGGGATTTCCGCCTCGACGACGTCCCAGCCGGGCCAGTCGGCCTTGGCATCGAAACCGAGCAGCTGGCCCCGGCGCTGCGTCACCATCATGTTGACCCGCGAACTCGCTTCGGATGGCACCGTCACCGACACATGCAGCACCGGCTCCAGCAGGACCGGATTGCAGGTCTCCAGCGCCTCGCGCATGCCGAGTTGCGCCGCCGTGCGGAACGCCTGATCGGATGAGTCGACGCTGTGATACGAGCCGTCGGTCAGTCTGACGGCGACATCGACGACCGGGAAGCCGAGCGGGCCGCGCTTCAGCACGTCCTGCACGCCTGCCTCGATCGCCGGAATGTAGTTGCGCGGCACGACGCCGCCGGTGATCGCGTCCTCGAACAGGAAGCCGTTGCCGCGCCGTTGCGGGCGGATCTCCAGCACGCAATCGCCGAACTGCCCGTGGCCGCCGGACTGCTTCTTGTGCCGGCCGCGCACCGTCGCCTCGCCGCGGATCGTCTCGCGATATGGAATGGTGGGCGGGCGCGTCTCGACCTTGAGGCCGTAGCGGGCGGTGAGCCGTTCGAGCGCGACGCGAAGGTGCATTTCGCCCTGGCCGGCGAGGCGGATCTCGCCGGCCTCCTCGTCCTGCGAGACGACGAGGGCGGGGCTCTCTTCGGAGAGGCGCAGCAACGCGGCGGAGAGCTTCGTCTCGTCCTTGCGCTCGGCCGGGGCGACGGCGACCGCGATCACCGGCTCGGGCGTGACGAGTGGCGCCAGCTGGACGGGCGGCTGCTTGCCGGTGGCGAGCGTCATGCCGGTGGCGGCGCCGTCGAGCTTGCCGAGGCCGACCACTTCACCGGCGTTGGCCGGTTCGCGCTTGGTGATCTGCTGGCCAAAGACGCGCAGCAGGCCGGATACGCGGCCGACAGGGCCGTCCGGGCCCGTCAGTTCGATACCGTCATGGATCGTGCCGCGCAGAACCCGAGAGATCGAGAGCTTGCCGGCATGCCCGGTATGCACGGTCTTCATCACCTGGAGCACCGTCTCGGGCCCATCCGCGAGCCCAAGCCGCGCGACCGTCGCGGCAGCGTCGGGCGCTTCATGCCGGATCGCCTTCAACAGGCGGCCGACGCCGTGGCCGTGCAGGGCCGAGCCGATCAGCACCGGGCAGACCAGCCCGGCGCGCATGTCGGCGACGAGGTCTTCCAGCACATGTTCCCGCGATGGCTCGACGTCCTCCAGCAGCTCCTCCATCAGGGAATCGTCGTAGTCGGCGAGCTTTTCCAGCATCGCGTAGCGTTCGCGCGCCTCGTTGACGCGAACATCGTCCGTCATGTCGATCAGCTCGCTTGGCGCATATTCGCGATAGACGAAGGCGCGCTCGAGGGCGAGGTCGACGAAACCGGTGACGACGTCGTTCTGGCGAATGGGGATGTGGCGCAGCAGCAGCGGCACGCTGCTCGCCGGCTGCAGCAAGGCCAGCGTCTCGCGGACGCCCTTCTCGCTCTTGTCGATCTTGTTGAGGAAGAGAATGCGCGGGATGCCCAGCGCCTCCAGCCGCCGCAGGATGAGCTGCAGCGCGCCGACCTTCTTCTCGTCGGCCTCGGCGACGACAACGGCGCAGTCGACGGCGGCCAGCACCGGCTCCGCCTCATGCGCGAATTCAACCGAACCGGGACAGTCGAGAAGGGTGATGTGCTCGCCCATGAAACTGGTCTCGGCGACATTGAGTTCGACGCTCATGGCATGGGCGCGGGCCTCCGCGCCGGCATCCCCGACCGCGGTGCCGTCGCCGACGAGGCCCTGGCGATGAATGGCGCCCGTGCGCGCCAGCATCGCCTCCATCAGCGTGGTCTTGCCGCTGCCGAACGGCCCGATCAGGGCGATCGCCTTGGGGCCGGCGCTTCTGCCGACTCCACCTCCGTTCCTGTCCGTCATCGCTTCCTCCGTTCATGAAATGTTCTAGAAGCATTCTCATGTCTTGGATGCGTGGACCGGAGCCAGAGACCCGGTCCGCAGAAGGATCGTCTCAGGGAAAGCCGGGCGTGGCAAGGCGTCGTGAAACGCGAGTCGACCAAGGCCTGAAACGACGAAGGCCCGCGCCAGGGGCGCGGGCCTTCCCATCCCAAGGGATGAAGCGCGAGGACCGGGTCTTAGTTGACCGGGTCGAGCAGCAGGGCGGCGCCGCCGGCGGCGACATTCAGGCCGATCTGGCCGGTGGCGCTGATCGGCTGCAGGGCGATCGAGCCGCGGGTGCCGCCGAACAGGACGTTGGTGCCGATGCCGGCCCCGACCGTCGCCTCGGCAGTCGCGCCGAGGTAAAGGCCACCGAGCGAGCCGTGGTGATAGCCGGCAGTCGGTGCGAACACGGCCCAGATCAGGCGGCCCTGGCTGGTGTAGCCGAGGTCGATACCGAGCTTCTTGATGTTGCCGACATAATCCTCGGCGCGGCCGCCATTCGGCTTGAACGTGCAGGCGACTTCCTTGGCCGAAGCGATGACGTAGCCGAGGCCCGAGTTGATGTCGCAGGTCAGCATGCCGATGCGGATGCCGTTGCGGCCGTCCTCATAGACCGGGGCGGTGACGATGTCGGCGGCCTTGGCGACGCCGATGCCGGCCAGCGCGACGGCGGCGGCGGTTGCAATCAGCTTAAGGGAAACAAACTTTGCCATAATGTTTTTTTCCTTTCGTGTTACGGCCCAGTCACCGGGGCCGGCGATACGGGTTCCGTCGGTGGGGGTTCGGCGGAACCTGGGGTGACGATCGCGCTTCGTCCTACAACGGGCCTTGCGCGAGTTCGATCCCATCGACATACGACTTAGGTCCGTCATGACAAACGTTTGATGGCGGCGCAAGTGACAAGGCGCACAAGCCTTGCCATTCGGTTAACGCACTGGAGCCCCGCATGCTGACAGCCTACGCGATTTCCGATGTCGGCCTGGCGCCGCTTTCGATGGAGACCACGGCGTCGGGGGCGCCTGCCGCCTGGCTCGATCTCTTCGCCCCGGCGCCGGAGGAGGAGCATGTCGCCGAGGCCTTTCTCGGCGCGCTCGTGCCGACGCGGGAGGAATCGCAGGAGATCGAGTTCTCCAGCCGCTTCTATGTCGAGAACGGCGTCGTGTTCATGACGGCGAGCGTCCTGGCCGGCCTCGATGCCGGCCATCCGGTGCTGACACCATTCACCTTCGGCGTCGGCAAAACGAAGATCGTCACCCTGCGCTACGAGGATATGAAGGCGTTTCGCCAGTTCCTCGCTCTGGCCCCGAAGCCGGAGAGCGGCTGCGGCACGCCGGCCGGCATCTTCAACGGCCTGCTCGAGGCGTTCATCGCGCGCACGGCGGATGTGCTCGAACACATCGCCCAGGCCGTCGATCGCATCAACGGCGAGATCTTCATCCGCAAGGCGAGCGACCGGATTCGGGCCAAGCGCCTGTCCATCCTGATCGGTGCGATCGGCATGCAGGGCGATCTCGCGTCGAAGGCGCGCGAGAGCCTCTCGTCATTGGAGCGGCTTGCCCAATATGCCGCGGCCATGCTGCCGGATCAGGCGCTGAAGAATGGCAATGGCGCCCGTCTCAAGCTGGCGCTGCGCGACGTTCGATCGCTCGAGGATCACGTCAATTTCGTCCTGAACAAGATCACCTTCCTGCTGGATGCGACGCTTGGTCTCGTCGCCAACCAGCAAAACCAGGTGGTGAGCGTCCTGACGGTCGCCTCGACCATCCTGATGCCTCCGACCCTGATCGGCACGATCTACGGCATGAACTTCAAGGACATGCCCGAGCTCGGCTGGGGCTATGGCTATCCGCTGGCGCTCGTCATCATGGTCGTGTCGGCGCTGGTGCCGTTCCTCTATTTCAGGCGGCGCGGCTGGCTCTAGTCTAGGGCTCCGCTAGAGATAGGGGGTCAGCAGCCGCGTCGCGGCGTCGCGCAGCCGCACCAGCAACCGGCGGCGGCTCAGTTCCGCCATGGCGACGGGACGCCCCTTGGCCTGCTTGCGGTCGATGAGCTGGTCGATCTCGGCTGCGAAATCGGCGTCATAGGCCTCGACATTGAACTCGAAATTGAGCCGCAGGCTGCGCGCGTCCCAATTGGCGCTGCCGAACAGCACCCAGGCGCCGTCGACGGTCATCAGCTTGGAGTGGTCGAAGGGCGGTTCGGCGCGGCTGATCTGGCAGCCGGAACGGATCAGCGGTGCCAGCGAGGCGTTCATCGCCCAGTCCATGTAGAACTGGTCGGATATTTCCGGCAGCAGGATCTCGACCGACACGCCGCGCAGCGCGGCGAGCGCCAGTTGCGAGTTGATGCGCTCATCCGGCAGGAAATAGGGCGTCACGATGCGGATGCGCCGTTCGGCGCGGGCGATCGCCGCCGCCATCGTCCACATCAGCTTCTCGTTGTCCTCATCCGGGCCGCTGGCGATGCCGCGCGCGGGAATCGTGCCGCCGCCGCCGATCTCGGGGAACCAGGCCGGCCCCGCCAGCAGTTCGTTGGCCGTGAACGCCCAATCCTCGGCGAAGGTCTCCATCAGATGCGAGACGACCGGACCCTCGACCCGGAAGTGGACGTCCTGCACCGCGTGGCCGATCGGGATGCTGACATCGCGATAGAGATTGCCGGCGCTGATATTCATGCCGCCGGTGAAGCCGTGGCGACCGTCCGTCACCATCACCTTCTTGTGGTTGCGCAGGTTGATGAACGACATCTTCCAGGGCGCGACTTCATGCAGGAAGCGGGCGACGGGAACCCCGGCGGCGAGCAGCCGGTCATAGGCCGGGTTCTTCAGATAGCCGCCGCCGATGCCGTCGAGCAGCACGCGCACGGCGACGCCGCGCCGGTGCGCCGCGATCAGGGCGTCGATGATCGGCGCGCCGCCGAGATCGTCGTGGAAGATGTAGCCCGAAATGCCGACGCTGGTGGTGGCGGCGTCGATGGCGCGGATCATCTCGGGATAGGCGACATCGCCATCGACGAGCGGCGTGATGCCGTTGCCGGCAAGCAGCGTCCGCCCGGTGATCCGCAGTCCGAACTTCGCCAGCGGCTCGAGATGCTCGTCCTCGCCATGGGCGATGTCAGCCGGCGTCAGCGCGAATCGCGACTCCGGCGGGGCGATGTCGTCGCCGGGACTGGAAAGCTTGATCGCCTTGCGGCGGACGCGGTTGACGCCGAGGAAGACGTAGAGCAGGGCGCCGACATAGGGCGACAGCCAGGCGAGCCCGATCCAGGCGACGGTCGACTGCGGGTTCAGTCGCGTCAGCAGCGCATGCACCGTCACCGCCGAGGCGAACAGGATGTGCAGGAACGAGAAGAACAGGGCGAGATGATTGGCCGTCATGACCTGCCGCGTAGTTGGGCGGTGCCGGGGCTGCGATCAGGGCGCACCATTGACCTCCACGACGTTGCGGTCCGGGTCGCGCAGATAGAGCTGCGGGAAGCCGGCGGGTCCGTCGCGGAGCACGTAGAGGCGCATCGGATCGGTCTCGTCCGGTCCCTCGTGAAAACCCTGCGCGAGCAGGTGGTCGAGGATCGCGTAGAAGTCGCGCGTGTGGAACGAGAAGTGGACGTCGTTGTTGTCGATCGCCTCGTTCGCGCGGAACGTGCCCTGCGGGTAGAGGATCAGGTGGATCTGCTGGCCGTGGCAGGCGATCCAGGCGCCCTGGGTTTTGAAGGGTGGGCGCGGCAGGCGCTCCAGGCCGAACGCCTTCTGGTAGAAGGCGACCGAGCGCTCGAGATCGGTCACGACGATCGAGACGTGATGAAGGCGCAGATCAAGCATTGAGGCCGGTTCCCCCGGAGGTGGCGCGAATTCGGCAGGAGGATACGACCTGCGGGGGATTCTGTCTTCCCCGCATGTTCGATGGCGCGCCGCCGCCCGCTGCTGGAAAATGCGCCTGCGGGCCGGCGGGAGGCCGACGCGACCGCGCCACGGCGCGGTCGCGAGTTGGACGGGCGGTCGAGGCCGCCCTGTCGTGCTTAGCGGAGGTTGCCGCAGAAGCGCTGAATGCGGGTGCAGGCTTCTTCCAGCGCCTCGGTCGAGGTCGCGTAGGAGATGCGGAAATAGGGCGCCAGGCCGAAGGCCGAGCCCTGGACGACCGCCACACCTTCCTCTTCGAGCAGCGCCGTGACGAAGTCCTCGTCGGTCGAGAGCAGCTTGCCGCCGGCCGTGGTCTTGCCGAGCGTGCCGGCGCAGGACGGGAACACGTAGAACGCGCCTTCCGGGTTCGGGCAGACAATGCCGTTCGCCTGGTTCAGCATCGAGACGACGAGGTCGCGACGCTTCTTGAAGATCTCGGCGTTCTCCGGGATGTAGTCCTGCGGACCGTTCAGCGCCTCGACCGCCGCCCACTGCGAGATCGAGGACGGGTTGGAGGTCGACTGCGACTGGATGGTGCCGATCGCCTTGATCAACTCGACCGGGCCGCCGGCATAGCCGATGCGCCAGCCGGTCATCGCATAGGCCTTCGAGACGCCGTTCACGGTCAGCGTGCGGTCGTAGAGCTTCGGCTCGACCTCGGCGATGGTGGCGAATTCGAAGCCGTCGAAGACGAGGTGCTCGTACATGTCGTCGGTCATGATCCAGACCTGCGGATGCTTGAGCAGCACGTCGGCGAGCGCCTTGAGCTCGGCGCGCGTGTAGCCGGCGCCGGTCGGGTTCGACGGCGAGTTGAGGATCAGCCACTTGGTCTTCGGCGTGATCGCGGCTTCGAGCGCGTCCGGGCCGATCTTGAAGCCGGTCGACTGCGGGCCGACGATCTCGACGGGCGTGCCGCCGCCGAGCGCCACGATCTCCGGGTAGGACACCCAGTAGGGGGCCGGGATGATGACCTCGTCGCCGGGGTTCAGCGTCGCCATCAGCGCGTTGTAAAGCACCTGCTTGCCGCCCGTGCCGACCGTGATCTGGTTCGGGGCGTAGGTCAGGTTGTTCTCGCGCTTGAACTTGGCCGAGATCGCCGCCTTCAGTTCCGGAATGCCGTCGACGGCGGTATACTTCGTCTTGCCGTCGCGGATCGCCTGGATCGCGGCTTCCTTGATGTTCTCCGGCGTGTCGAAGTCGGGCTCGCCGGCGCCGAGCCCGATGACGTCGCGGCCGGCCGCTTTCAACTCGCGCGCCTTGTTCGTGACCGCGATGGTCGCGGACGGCTTGATGCGGGCAAGGCTATCGGCGAGGAAGGCCATTTGGGGCTCCGAAAGTGGAAAGAAGGAGGGTTTGTGCGGCGCGGAAACTAGTCCGCGAGGCGCGGGATGGCAAGGGAAGATGACTATTGCCGCGTCCTTCTTGTCGGCGCTCAGGGTGCCGGCGCTCAACGCCAATGTGATTTGACCTTCGTCTCCGACTTCCTAGTTGTTGGCCGGCGGGGCCAATCCTGAAATCTGGAGAGAACGATGCTCATTCGTCGCAAGCGCGGCTGGGAGATTCCCGAGAACCGTGCGACCCCCGAATCGGTCTTTCTCAATCGCCGCGAAATCCTGGCCGCGGCCGGGATCGGCGCCGTCGGATTGGCCGCCGCCATGGCGCTGCCGGGGCGCGCCCGCGCCGCCGAGCCCGACCCGAGCGCGGGGCTTTATCCGGCCGGACGCAATCCACGCTACACGGTCACGCGCGACGTGACCCCCGAGGCGATCAACGCCCACTACAACAACTTCTATGAGTACAGCACCGACAAGGAACTGGCCGACGCGGCGCAGGCGCTGAAGATCCGGCCCTGGACGATCCAGTTCGGTGGCCTGGTCGAGAAGGAGAAGGCCGTCGACATCGACGACCTGCTGAAGGCGATGAAGCTGGAGGAGCGGCTCTATCGCCATCGCTGCGTCGAGGCATGGTCGATGACGGCGCCGTGGACCGGCTTCCCGCTCGCCGACCTCGTCGCCTTCGCCAAGCCGCTCTCGGGGGCGAAATACATCCGGATGGAGACGTTCCTGGATCCGGCCATGGCGCCGGGGCAGAGCCAGCCCTTCTATCCCTGGCCCTATGTCGAGGGCCTGACCATGGCCGAAGCGACCAACGAACTCGCCTTCATGGTCACCGGCGTCTATGGCAAGCCGCTGCTGAAACAGATGGGCGCGCCGATCCGCCTGCATACGCCGTGGAAATACGGGTTCAAATCGATCAAGTCGGTCGTCAAGGTGAGCTTCGTCGAGGAGCGGCCGGTCAATTTCTGGCAGCAGCTGCAATCGTCGGAATACGGTTTCTGGGCGAATGTGAACCCCGAAGTGCCGCATCCGCGCTGGAGCCAGGCGTCCGAGACCGTCATCGGAACGAATGAGCGCGTGCCGACGCAGTTGTTCAATGGCTATGGGGAATTCGTCGCCGGGCTCTACAAGGGGCTCGAGAGCGAACCGCTCTATATGTGAGCATGCCTATGGATTGGGCATCATGGCCGCTCGGCGCGATCGGCCGACCGGAGAGGGCGCCGAACCGGGGGGGGGCTTGAAAAGAAAAGGCCGGGCACTCTTGCGAGGCCCGGCTAAGTCTTTGTTGCTGCGGCAGGGAAATGCGCAGCAAACACCTTCCAGAGGGGAACAGCTGAGGTCGAACCCATCGCAGGGAGGAGGGAGCAACGGGTCCAACGCATCAACTGACCCGTATATGGATTGATCAGGCTGCCTAATCAACCAGCAGGGGTGCATCACAGCTATGCAATTTTGATATAGCGCAATGCTGCGTTCGTCATATCGAGTTCTGTGCGCCAAAGTCTGGTCGATTCGGCGCGATTCCGGAAAAATTTTCCGCTTCCTGGGCCAAATCCGGAACCTGCGGGAAAGCATTCAAAATGTCGCGCGGATCTGTCCCGGCATTGTCACAAAACTGTGCCTGAATTCGCGGCGATGCGGCTCAGAACTGCCAGTTCTGAGCCTTGGCCAGCATGAAATCGCGGAAAGCCGTGACGCGCGCCGAATTCTTGAGCTCCGACGGATAGCAGAAATAGGTCGGGAAGCTCGGCACCTGGGCCTCCGGCATCAGCTTCACGAGCGAGGAGCCTTCCTCGATCATGTAGTCCGGCAGGATGGCGATTCCGGTTCCGCGTTCGACGGCGGCCTTGATCGCGTAGATGTTGTTGATTCGAACGACCGGCTCGCGCGGGTTGTCGGACGAGCGGCCGGCGATCTCCAGCCAGTTCACGTCGCGGATATTCGGCGGCACGGGGACGCCGAAGGTGACGATGCGGTGGCCCTCGAGGTCGTCCAGCGTCTCGGGCTTGCCGAAGCGGGCGACGTAATCTTCCGAGGCGTAGACGTGGTAGTGCGCCGTGAACAGGCGGCGCTGGATCAGGTCCGGCTGCACCGGCTGGCGCAGGCGAATGGCGACGTCGGCCTGGCGCATGGTCAGGTCGAGCTCCTGATCGTCGAGGATCAGGTGCAGGTTCAAATCCGGATGCAGGTCGACAAATTCGTTGATGCGCTGGGTCAGCCAGGTCGAGCCGAGCGCGACCGTGGTGGTGATGCGGAGCGTGCCGGTCGGCTTCTCGCGCGAATCCGTCAGGCGGATCTTCACGCCCTCGAGCTTCTGCATCACGTCCTGCGAGGTGCGGTAAAGCAGCTCGCCCTGTTCGGAGAGGATCAGGCCGCGCGCATGGCGATGGAAGAGGGGGACGCCGAGGTCATGCTCCAGCGCGCCGACCTGGCGGCTGACGGCGGACTGGCTCATGCCCAGCGCCTCGCCGGCATGGGTGAAGGAGCCGGCCTGCGCGGCGGCATGAAAAATTCTCAGCTTGTCCCAGTCCATCGTCGGACGGCCCCCTCCGCACCTGCAGCCTGAAGATTTATTCGGCGGCGGCTGCGGTCTCGGCCACAGCAACCGGATTGACCGCCAGCCAGCGCTCCGCCTCGAGCGCCGCCATGCAGCCCTGACCCGCCGCGGTGACGGCCTGCCGGAATGTCTCGTCCGTCACGTCGCCAGCGGCATAGACGCCGGGAATGCTGGTCGCGGTCGAATCGGGCGCCGTCCAGATATAGCCGGACGGCTTCAGATCGAGCTGGCCCTTGACGATCTCGACCGCCGGCGCGTGGCCAATCGCCACGAACACGCCATGCGTCTCGCGCTCGCTGACCTCGCCCGTCACCACATTGCGCAGCTTCACCCCCGTCACCGAAGGCGGGAAGCTGGTCTTGCCGACGACTTCGTCGACGACCGTGTCCCAGATTACCTCGATATTTGGCGTGTTCATCAGGCGGTTCTGCAGGATGCGCTCGGCGCGGAAATGGTCGCGGCGATGGACGAGCGTGACCTTCTTGGCGATGTGCGCCAGATAGAGCGCTTCCTCGACGGCGGTATTGCCGCCGCCGACCACCACGACGTCCTTGTCGCGGTAGAAGAAGCCGTCGCAGGTGGCGCAGGCGGAAACGCCAAAGCCCTTGAACTTCTGCTCGCTGTCGATGCCGAGCCACTTCGCCTGCGCGCCGGTGGCGATCACCAGCGCGTCGGCGGCGTAGATCTCGCCCGAATCGCCCTTCAGGATGAAGGGGCGCTGCGACAGGTCCGCCTCGACAATGTGGTCGGATACCATCGTGGTGCCGACATGCTCGGCCTGGGCGCGCATCTGCTCCATGAGCCAGGGGCCCTGGACGACGTCGGCGAAGCCCGGATAGTTCTCGACATCGGTGGTGATGGTGAGCTGCCCACCGGGCTGGACGCCGGCGATCAGCATCGGCTCCAGCATGGCGCGGGCTGCATAGATGGCGGCGGTGTAGCCGGCAGGGCCGGATCCGACGATGATGAGCTTGGCGTGCTGCATGATGGGGCCAGACATAGTGTTGAGGCGCGCGCTTTTGAAGGCTGCGACTCGGGAGGGTTGTGCGGAGCGCATGCGATCATACCAGCTATGCGATCCTGTGCGTTCTCGCGAACAATTGTTTCCGAATCATGGCAATTGGGCCAGACTCGAATATCCGATTGCCGATCGGCATCCCCGGCTTTCTTTCCTGATAGAGGCTCTTTAGCCGTGAGGCCCGCGTGAAAGCCCGTTTAGACGCGATCGACTGGAAGATCCTGAAGGAATTGCAGGCTGACGGTCGGATCACCAATGTCGAGCTGGCGCGCCGCGCCGGCATCTCGGCGCCGCCCTGCCTGCGCCGCATGCGCGCGCTCGAGGAAGCGGGCATCATCGAGGGCTACCGCGCGCTGGTCGATGAAGCGGCGCTTGGCTACGACGTCACCGCCTTCGCGATGATCGGGCTTTCCAGCCAGGCCGAGGCGGACCTGGCCGCCTTCGGCGCCCGCGTGCGCGACTGGTCGATCGTGCGCGAGTGCTACATGCTGTCGGGCGAGGCCGATTTCATCCTGAAATGCGTCGCGCCGACGCTGAAGTCGTTCCAGGCCTTCGTCGAGGAACTGACGGCGGCCGCCAATGTCGCCAGCGTCCGCACGACGCTGACCATCCGCCGCATCAAGGACGAGCCGCTGGTCCCGATCGAGTAGGGGCTCGCTTGCCTTTACGGTGCCGTGTCGACCGCTGCATAGCGCCAGAACATTTCCTGCGCGTTGGCGGCGGCGGCCAGGAAGCCCTCGCGACCGTCGAGGAAGCCGCGCTTGATGACGTAGAGGCGGAAGAACAGCCAGATCGCGCGCTGCGCCGCCTTGCCGGCGCCGCCCTTGCGGCCACTGGCCCGTCGCTGCGCGGCGCCGGAAAGCGCATAGCGGCGCTGCTTGTCCAGCACCTCGTCGAAGTCGACATAGCTCAGATGCGGCATGTCGGTCGCCAGGTCGCTGACGGCGCCGTCCACGATCAACTTCTCATGGACGAGGTCTGGGGTGAAGCGGGCGGCGTCGCGGCGGACGAGGCGCAGATGGTGGTCCGGGTACCAGCCGCCATGGCGCAGCGGCTTGCCAAGGAAGCTGTTCAGCCGGTTGATGCGGTAGCCGGCGGCGGCGCCGGTTTCGATCGCCGCCCGGATTTCCGTTGCCAGCGCCTGGGGAATTCGCTCGTCGGCGTCGATCGAGAGTACCCAGTCCCCGCGCGCCGCATCGAGCGCGCGCTGCTTCTGCGGGCCAAATCCAGCCCAGTCGGTGCGGACCAGCACGCGGCAGCCTGCCGCCTCGGCAATCGCCACCGTCCCATCCGCCGATCCGCTATCGACGACGATGATCTCGTCGCAGAATGCCAGCGAAGCGAGACAGGCCGGCAAGTCGCCGGCCTCGTTCTTGGTGATGATGATGGCCGACAGGCTGGATGGGCGAGCGCCGGAGAGGGGCATGTCAGTCTCGGGATGCCACGGGGCCAAGAAAAAGGCACCGGGCTTGGCGGAAGCCCGGTGCCGATGTCATGTCGGTCTGGATCGGGGCGCTATCGGCCATCTGCCGCGCCTCCCCACCATCGCCTAGCGGAAGGCGACTTCGAGCACTTCGTAGGAACGTTCGCCACCGGGCGCGGTGACGGCGACCGTGTCGCCGGCAGCCTTGCCGATCAGGGCGCGGGCGATCGGCGACGAAATCGAGATGCGGCCCGAGCGGACGTCGGCCTCGAGATCGCCGACGATCTGGTAGGTCCGCTCTTCCTCGGTGTCCTCGTCGACCAGCTTCACGGTCGCGCCGAATTTGATCGTTTCGCCCGACAGCTTGGTGACGTCGATGATTTCGGCGCGCGACAGCTTGTCCTCAAGCTCCGCGATGCGGCCCTCATTGTGGCTCTGCGCTTCCTTGGCAGAGTGATATTCGGCGTTTTCCGAGAGGTCGCCATGCGCGCGCGCTTCCGAAATCGCCGCGATGATGCGCGGGCGCTCTTCCGAGGTCAGACGCTTCAGCTCCACTTCGAGAGCCGCATGACCACCAACGGTCATCGGAACCTTTTCCATGGTCTTTCTGGCCTTTTCTTCCTTCTTGGCTCCGGCCCGAGAGGGCAGAAGCACAATAATTCAGGTGCCGGCGCCTTGGGGGAACCAGCTACCTGACTTCAAAAAACCGAAGGCGGCGCCGCGCACGGCGCGCAATCCTCCGGATACTTGCACGGCAAATTCCTGCTTCGAGTGTCGTCCACGATTGCGGCAAGCGCAAGGGGGATGGTTGCGGGCCGGATCGCGGTCCGCAAACCTGCGACCTTACTCGAAATAGGCCTGCAGCGGCCGAACTTCCAGAGTTCCGGTCGCATAGGCCTCGATGCCGAGCGACGCGGCGACGGCACCCGAAAGGGTCGTGTAATACGGCACCTTGTGCAGCAGGGCGGCGCGACGCATCGAGCGGCTGTCGCCGAGCGCGCGGGCGCCCTCGGTGGTGTTGAAGACGAGTTTCACGTCGCCGTTCTTGATCGCGTCGACGATGTGCGGACGGCCCTCGGCGACCTTGTTGATCTTCGAGCAGGCGATGCCCTGTTCCGCCAGGAAACGCTGAGTGCCGCTGGTCGCGATGATCTTGAAGCCGAGCGCCTCGAGGCGGCGCATCGGCTCGACGATGCCGGCCTTGTCGGAATCGCGCATCGAGACGAACACCGTGCCGGCCTTCGGCAGGGCATTGCCGGCGCCGAGCTGGCTCTTGGCGAAGGCGACGGCGTAGTCGTAATCAAGGCCCATGACCTCGCCGGTCGAGCGCATTTCCGGGCCGAGCAGCGTGTCGACGCCGGGGAAGCGCGCGAACGGGAACACGGCTTCCTTGACCGCGATGTGATCGCGGCGCGCCGCCTTGAGATCGAAGCTCTCGAGGCTTTCGCCGGCCATGACGCGGGAGGCGATCTTCGCCACCGGCAGGCCGATGGTCTTGGCGACGAAGGGCACCGTGCGCGAGGCGCGCGGGTTCACTTCGAGCACGTAGATCTCGCCGTCCTTGATCGCATACTGGACGTTCATCAGGCCGCCGACCTCGAGCGCCAGCGCCAGCTTGCGGGTCTGCTCCTCGAGAATGGCGATCGTCTCGTCGCTCAAGGAATGCGGCGGCAGCGAGCAGGCGCTGTCGCCCGAATGGATGCCGGCCTCCTCGATGTGCTCCATGATGCCGGCGACAAACACCGTCTTGCCGTCGGCGAGCGCGTCGACGTCGACCTCGGTCGCGTCGGAGAGGTAGCGGTCGAACAGCAGCGGGTTCTTGCCGAGCAACGTGTTGATCTGGCCGGTCTTGTCGTTCGGGTAGCGAACCTTGACCTCGGCCGGCACCAGCTCCGGCAGCGTGCCGAGCAGGTAGTCGGACAGCGTGTCGTCGTCGCGGATGATCTGCATGGCGCGGCCGCCAAGCACATAGGACGGGCGCACCACGAGCGGATAGCCGAGATCGGCGACGACCAGGCGCGCCTGCTCGACGGAATAGGCGATGCCGTTCTTGGGCTGGCGGATGCCGAGCTTGACGAGCAGCTTCGAGAAGCGGTCGCGGTCCTCGGCGAGGTCGATCGCGTCCGGCGAGGTGCCGAGGATCGGCACGCCGGCCGCCTCCAGCGCCGCCGCCAGCTTCAGCGGGGTCTGGCCGCCGAACTGCACGATGACGCCGTGCAGCGTGCCGTTCGACTGCTCGACGCGGATGATCTCCAGCACGTCCTCGGCCGTCAGCGGCTCGAAATAGAGCCGGTCCGACGTGTCGTAGTCGGTCGAGACGGTTTCCGGGTTGCAGTTGACCATGATCGCTTCATAGCCGGCATCCTTCAGCGCGAAGGCGGCATGGCAGCAGCAATAGTCGAACTCGATGCCCTGGCCGATGCGGTTGGGACCGCCGCCGAGGATGATGACCTTCTTGGCGGTCGAGGGCTCGGCCTCGCTGACCGGCGCGCCGGTGAAGGGCGCCTCGTAGGTCGAATACATGTAGGGCGTCGGCGAGGCGAACTCGGCCGCGCAGGTGTCGATGCGCTTGTAGACCGGATGCACGCCGAGCGCTGGTGCGCAGCGCCTTGACGTCGCTGTCATTCGCACCGGTCAGATTGGCGAGACGCTGGTCCGAGAAGCCCATCGCCTTCAGGCGGCGGAAGGCGCCCGCCGTCTTCGGCAGGCCATGCGTGCGGACCTTCAGCTCCGTGTCGATGATGCCCTTGATTTCCTTGAGGAACCACGGGTCGATCTTGCAGATCTCATGCACCTGCTCGACGGAAATGCCGAGACGCATCGCCTGGGCCGCCTGCAGCAGGCGGTTCGGCGTCGGTGTGCCGATGGCGGCGCGGATCGCGTTGGCGTCGTCGCCCTGGCCGAGGCCGGGGATCTCGATCTCGTCGAGGCCGGAAAGACCCGTCTCGAGGCCAGCGCAGCGCCTTCTGCAGCGATTCCTGGAAGGTGCGGCCGATCGCCATGACTTCGCCGACCGACTTCATCGCGGTGGTCAGCACCGGCGAGGCGCCCGGGAACTTCTCGAAGGCGAAGCGCGGGATCTTGGTGACGACATAGTCGATCGTCGGCTCGAACGAGGCCGGGCGTGGCGCCGCCGGTGATGTCGTTCTCGAGCTCGTCCAGCGTGTAGCCGACGGCGAGCTTGGCCGCGACCTTGGCGATCGGGAAGCCGGTCGCCTTGGAGGCGAGCGCCGAGGAACGCGACACGCGCGGGTTCATCTCGATGACGATCAGGCGGCCGTCGGCCGGGTTGACGGCGAACTGGACGTTGGAGCCGCCCGTCTCGACGCCGATCTCGCGCAGCACCGCCAGCGAGGCGTCGCGCATGATCTGGTATTCCTTGTCGGTCAGGGTCAGCGCCGGCGCGACCGTGATCGAATCGCCGGTGTGGACGCCCATCGGATCGATGTTCTCGATCGAGCAGATGATGATGCAGTTGTCCTTCTTGTCGCGGACCACCTCCATCTCATACTCTTTCCAGCCGAGGACGCTCTCCTCGATCAGGACTTCGTCGGTCGGCGAGGCATCGACGCCGCTCTCGACGATCTCGATGAATTCCTCGCGGGTGTAGGCGATGCCGCCGCCGGTGCCGCCCAGCGTGAAGGACGGGCGGATGATGACCGGCAGGCCGATCTCTTCCAGCGCGGGCAGGGCTTCGGTGAGCGAGTGGGCGAGACGCGAACGCGGCGTCTCCAGCCCGATCTTCGTCATCGCATCGCGGAAGCGCTCGCGGTCCTCGGCCTTGTCGATCGCCTCGGCGGTGGCGCCGATCATCTCGACGTTGAACTTGTCGAGCACGCCCATCTTCTTCAGCGACAGCGCGCAGTTCAGCGCCGTCTGGCCGCCCATCGTCGGGAGCAGCGCGTCGGGGCGCTCCTTCTCGATGATCTTGGCCACGATCTCCGGCGTGATCGGCTCGATATAGGTCGCGTGCGCCAGATCCGGATCGGTCATGATCGTCGCCGGATTCGAGTTCACGAGGATGATTCGGTACCCTTCATCCTTCAGCGCCTTGCAGGCCTGGGTACCGGAATAATCGAACTCGCAAGCCTGGCCGATAATGATCGGGCCGGCTCCGATGATCAGGATCGATTGGATATCTGTACGTTTCGGCAATTTCGTCTCGCGCGTAGCAAAAAACCCGACGCGGCAATCCGCGCGGGCCATCAAGCAGGGGGCGTGTAAGGCTAGAGCGGCCTTATAAGGGAAAAGGCATGGAGGGGGAACCCCTGCAGGCAACTGTCTCCTATGCGAACACGTTGGAGCCACTGGCGGCGGCGCGCCGGCGGGACTAGTTTCGACAAAATGCATTTCGCGGCCCTGGCCGCGGCAAGAGGGAGAACGTCCATGCGTCTCGATGGACAGCGCGAGAGCCAGAACGTCGAAGATCGCCGCAGTGACGGATCCGGCGGTCTCGGCGGCGGCTTCCGACCCGCGGGCATGGGCGGCGGCCGAGGCATCCCGCTCAAGGGTGGATCGCTGGTGACGATCGCGGTCATTGTCGGCATCGGCTGGCTGGTGTTCGGCATCAATCCGATCCAGATGCTCGCCATGGTGACGGGCGGCGGCGGCGGTGGTTACACCCAGGATACCAGCTACCAGCAGGCTCCTTCGTCGAAATCCGCGCAGACTGGCGCCGGCGTCAACGATGCCGGCAAGATTTTCGTTTCCAAGGTGCTCGGCAGCACCGAGGATGTCTGGACCGATATCTTCAAGTCCGCCGGCGCGACCTATCAGCCGACGCCGCTCGTGCTCTTCTCCGGCATGACGCGCTCGGCCTGCGGCCAGGCCAGCGCCGCCTCCGGTCCGTTCTATTGCCCGCTCGACAAGAAGGTCTATATCGACCTCGCCTTCTATGACGAGTTGAAGCGGCGCTTCGGCGCGCCGGGCGACATGGCGCAGGCCTATGTCATCGCCCACGAAGTCGGCCATCACGTGCAGGACTTGCAGGGCATCCTGCCGAAGTTCAACCAGATGCGGCAGAACATGAGCAAGGCCGACGCCAATGCGCTGTCCGTCAAGGTCGAGCTGCAGGCGGATTGCTATGCCGGAATCTGGGCCAATCGCACGGATCAGAAGGGCATGGTCGAGGCCGGCGACATCGACGAGGCGCTGAATGCCGCCACGCAGATCGGCGACGACGCCATCCAGAAGCGCACCCAGGGCGTCGTCGTGCCGGAAAGCTTCACGCACGGCACCTCGGCGCAGCGCAGCGCCTGGTTCAAGCGCGGCTACCAGACCGGCGACGTCGCCCAGTGCAACACGTTCCAGGGCCAGATCTGATCTCGGCGTCGGACGCGTAGCGATCCGTCGCCCCGGCGAAGGCCGGGGCCCATATCCTCAGGCCAGGAAGGCCGAGGCTCGGCCTTATGGTCATGGTCGGCGTGTCTGGATCCCGGCCTCCGCCGGGATGACGGCATAGGGCGTTAAAAACCTACTTCCCGCTTGCCGCCAGCATCCAGTTCAACGTCTCGCGCCAGTCGGTCATGCGGATCGGCGTGCCGTGGTTGCCGCTCTGGAACAGCACGAATTTTATGGGATAGCCCGGCGCCTTCTTGCGGACGCTGTCGAAGAAGGCCTGCTGCGTTTTCCAATCGATGATCGGATCGCGGCTGCCATGGCCGATGAAGATCGGAATGCGGCGGCCGCCCGCCTTCATCGCCGCCGTCTTCAGGAAGGCGGGATCGTTGAGCGAGCCGAGCAGGATCAGCCCGGAGATCATCGACGCCGCTTCCGGATCCCTTGCGAGAGCCCAGCACAGCTTGCCGCCATAGGAGCCGCAGGCGACGAAGATCGGCGCGCCGGGCGAGCGGGCGGCGTAATCCTGCATCAGCGCCTTGATCTCGGCCGTGCCCGTCGCTTCGAAGTCGGAAAAATCGGGCGAGAGATAAGCACCGCCGGCGGCAACGGTCAGGTTTTTCACCCGGTTGAAATTGCCGCCAAAGGTCCAGTCGTCCGCGCCCTGGAAGCGGGTGCCATTCTGGCCGTGCAGATAGAGGACGATGAGCTTGGCGGGGCCTTTGGTGGCGCCGGCGCCGACATATTTGAGGGCGCGGTCGCCGACCCGGTAGGTCAGGTGGTCCTCGACGCGCTTCGTCTTCAGCGAGACGTATTTGCCCTGCGCCTTGCGCTCGGGGATCTCGTCGCGACCGTTGATGTCGCGCATCTCGTCATAGTCGACGACGCGGAAGTCGCCATTCGCGCCGGTCTCCAGGATCTTGCCGTACTGGAAAAGCTCATCCTTGTAGGGGGCGAGGCGCAGCCCGTCGGCAAGCGCCGAAGCAGGCAGCAGGATGGCCGGCAGCAACGTTGCCAGAAGCACGATCCGCGCCCGCGCTCCGGCAATCGCCGAACCCTTGCTCGATCTACCGAATGTCGATCCACCGAATGCCATGCGTCCCGCGTCTCCCATCGTCCTGTCCCGGCGCAGGATGGCACCTCCGCGCGTTGCCGCCAATCGTCGGTGGTGCGGCATTCAGGGAACGTTCAGGTCCCGCGGTCGATTTAAGAAGCGACAATTGAGGCGGTTTGGCCATTGAAATGGCCTTGATTGAGCCTCGCCCATGCCGTTTTCGCCGGGTGAAATCGGCGAAATGGCCCTGCTGGCGGAACAGCCGGCGCATGGACGTGATTCGGTACGACCGGACGGAAGGTCCGGAAACGACGGGAAGGTGAATATGAAACTTTGGGGTCTGGTTGGTGCCGCGCTTGCCGGCGGCGTCGTCGTCGCGGGGGCTGCCGTCGTCACCGGCGTCGTCGACGTTCCCTACAGGCTGGAACTGCGCCCCAAGGCGCCTGCGGTGACGGACGAGAACGCGCCGCCCGCCGATACCACCGACATGGACCAGTACGACCAGTCGGCGGACAACGGCACGTCCCAGCAGGCCGAAGCCGAGCCGGTGAAGGTCGCGGATGCGCGTCCGGCCGCCACGCCGCCGGCGCCGCGTCCAAAGCCCGCGCAGGTCGCGCCGTCGCGGCCGCGCGCCCAGCCGGTTTCGAGCCGTCCGCGCGCCAGCCGCGCTTCGGGTGATGTCGGCTATTTCTTCGACCAGCTGCAGCCCTATGGTCGCTGGATCGAGGATGAGGATTACGGCTACGTCTTCGTGCCCAAGCGCCGTGGCGCCGGCTGGCGGCCCTATCAGGAAGGTCGCTGGACCTGGACCGACGACTACGGCTGGTACTGGGAGTCGAGCGAGCCGTTTGGCTGGGCCACCTATCACTATGGCCGCTGGGACTATAGCCCCGATTATGGCTGGTACTGGGTTCCGGGTGACACCTGGTCGCCGGCCTGGGTGACGTTCCGCGTCGGCGGCGGCGCCGTCGGCTGGGCGCCGATCGCGCCGGACCGTTCGGGCTATCAGTATGGCGCGCCGCGCCGCTACGACCCGCCGGTTTCTGAGAGCTGGGTATTCGTCGACGACCGGTATTTCGATGATGACGATATTGGCCGCCGCGCCGCGCCGGTGCGCGATGTCGGCCGCTATCTCGGCGAGGCGCGCGACGTGCGCCGGCCGAAATTCGAGGATGGCCGCTACTACAACGAGCCCGTCGGTCGTCGCGACCGGCCCGGCCGCGAGGTCGTCTATGTCGACGACCAGAGCGACATCTTCGACGATAATCAAGGCGGCCGCATCGGCGTGTTCCGTCCGCGCATCGACGACCACCGTTTCGATCGCCGGCCGGATCGCTTCGATCGCGACGTCCCGCGCGACGACCGCACCCTGATCCACCAATATGTCGAGCCCGATCCGAAGGCGGCGATCGCCGGCGTCGTTTCGGCGGCCCTGCTTTCCGTGCTCAATCCGGACGAGCGCCGCGACCTACGTCGCGATCGTGACCAGCCGCAGCAGCGCGACCGCATGCAGGCGGAGATCGAAAAGCTGAAGGCGGAGAAGGCCGATCTCGTCGCGCAGCAGCGCAAGGCAGCCGATGCCCGTGCTGCCGAGATCGATGCGGCGACCCGGAAGGCGGCCGACCAGCGTCAGGCCGAGCAGGAGCGCATTCGTCAGCAGCGCGCCGCCAAGGCCGACGAAGTTCTGAAGAAGGTCGAGGCCAATCCGCAGCCGGCCGAGCCGCAGGCCCCCGCCGAGGGCAATTCGCCGCCGGTGGATCAGGGCCAGCCCGAGCGGCCGAACCGGCCGGATCGCGGGCAGGACCAGAAGCCGGCGCCGGACGCGTCAGGCCAGCAGCCCGCGGGTCAGCAGTCGGATGGCCAGACGGGCGAACGGCCGCGCAAGGAGCGTCCGCCCAAGCCGACCGAGGTGCAGCCGGCCCCGGCCGAGCCGCCGGCGGCCGAGCCCAAGCCCGAGACCCGGCCCGAAGCCAAGCCTGCGGAACCGGTCCCGGCGCCGCAGGACGAGCCGGCCAAGCCGGAGAAACCGCGCAAGGAGCCTCCGGCCAAGCCGGCAGACGAGGCGCCGGCCGGCGAGCAACCGGCTCCCGATGCCCAGCCCGCGCCGGAGGCGAAGCCTGCGCCCGAGGGCAAGCCGGCCCGCGAGCCCAAGCCGGCTCCAGACGCCGCGCCGAAGGCTGAGAAGCCCGCTGCCCCCGAGCCGGAGGTCCAGCCGGAGCCGCCGCGCAAGAAGCGGCCGGCCCGTCCGGCCGAGGAGGCCCAGCCGCGCCAGGAGCAGCCCGCCGCCGAGGCACAGCCGGAAGCCCGTCCGCAGGATCAGGCCGAGCCGCCGCGGCGCAAGCGCCCGCAGGCCGAGCCCCAGGCGGAGCCGGCGACACCTGCCCAGTCCGAGGAGGCGCCGCGCCAGCGTCGCCAACAGCGGGAAGAGCCGCCGCAGCCGGAGCAGCCCCGTCAGGAGCGGCCGCGCCAGCAGGAGCAGCGCGAGCAGCCCCCGCAGGAACAGCAGCAGGAGCGTCCGCGCCGCCAGCGCGAGCCGCAGATGGAGCAGCAGGGCCAGCCCGAACCGCAGCAGCAGGAGCAGCGCCAGCCCGAGCGCCGCGAACGGCCGCAGCGTGGCGGCGATTGCCCCGAGGGCGCGGCCCAGCCGGATGGAAGCTGCGCCCAGTAGCGCGCTGCCTCTTCCGCAAACGACAAAAGCCGGCCGCGTCACCGCGGCCGGCTTTTTTGTTCCTAGATCATCAAGTTTTGTGCCTCTCCCTGAGGGAGACCTTTGCGCAAGGCCAAAGTGGCAACGCAGCCAGCGTCGCATGGGCATGGCCTCGTCGCCCCGGCGGAGGCCGGGGCCCATGAACACCGGCCAAGGTTGCCGTAGCCCAGCCTTCAAGCCATAGGGTGGCGGGTCTGGATCCCGGCCTTCGCCGGGATGACGGGGGAGGAATGCACGGTCTGCGGCGTTCAACGAGACGGATCAGCTCGCGTCAAAAATCCGGTCGCCCTGCTCGTCGATGATCTGCTTGCCCTTGATCACAGCGAAGTCGGCAGCCGCATCGCGGCTCGCATGCGAATCGACGCGGACGAAGCGATAGGACTTCTCGACGCCGTCGATCGTCTTCTCGATATAGCCGGCGGTCTTGTACTGGCCGCCCTCCGAATAGGGGGCAGGTCGGATGTTGTAGCCCTTGTATTCGGTGGCCTCGCCCTTGGCTTCGGCCGCGTTCGAATTGCCGCCGCCACCGCCAAACAGCTTCTTCAGGAACGACATGGAATTGACCTTCTGATGGGTGTCTGTGTTCGAGCCTTAGCCCGATCCGTCGCCGAGGTCGAGATCGGCGAGCCGCAGCGCGAATTTGGCCGGCGCGAAGGCCGGCGCGACGAGATCCTCGGCCGGCCATGGCGTGATCGACTGATAGTGCCCGTCAACCGGCTCGCGGTGCACATGGATCGTGTTTGTAGACGCGTCGATCACCCAGAGCTCGCGAATGCCGAAATGCGCATAGACGAGCGCCTTCGGGCCGAGGTCGAAGCCGAGCGACGAGTCGGAAATTTCGACTGCAAGCAGGGCGAAGCTCGCTCGCAGGTCGCGAATGGCTACCGAACGCCGAAAGACGAGAAAGTCCGGTTCGAAAAATGTGTCGTCGGATAGGCGAAACGTCGTCTCGGGAATGAAGACGGTATCGGCTGGATGGAGGCGACCCCAGCGAAGCATGATTTCGAGCTTCAGGGTCTCGTGCCGGATGCCCCTGGCGTTCATCGGAATGAGCTCTCCCCCGATCAGCTCGACCCGTTCCTCGGCGCGCAGCAAGCCGACCTCGCTCATGCGCTCCACTTCCTTCACCGTAAAGCCACGGCGGGGGAGGCCGGCATTTTCGATGATGGCGCGCACGTTCATGGGCGCCATCCTAAAGCAAAAGGGCCACTCTCGCGAGCGGCCCTTTGGGAGGAGGCGATAGCCCGTCCTGGACGATCAGTTGTCCAGGAAGCTGCGCAGCTTGCGGACCGGCTCGGGTGCTTCAGCTTGCGCAGCGCCTTCGCCTCGATCTGGCGGATACGTTCGCGCGTCACCGAGAACTGCTGGCCGACTTCTTCCAGCGTGTGGTCGGTGTTCATGCCGATGCCGAAGCGCATGCGCAGCACGCGCTCTTCACGCGGGGTCAGCGAGGCCAGCACGCGGGTCGTCGTCTCGCGCAGGTTCGACTGGATCGCCGCGTCGATCGGCAGGATCGCGTTCTTGTCCTCGATGAAGTCGCCGAGATGCGAATCCTCCTCGTCGCCGATCGGCGTTTCGAGCGAGATCGGCTCCTTGGCGATCTTCAGAACCTTGCGGACCTTCTCGAGCGGCATGGCCGAGCTTTTCGGCCAGCTCTTCCGGCGTCGGCTCGCGGCCGATCTCGTGCAGCATCTGGCGCGACGTGCGGACGATCTTGTTGATCGTCTCGATCATGTGCACCGGGATACGGATCGTGCGGGCCTGGTCGGCGATCGAACGGGTGATCGCCTGCCGGATCCACCAGGTGGCGTAGGTCGAGAACTTGTAGCCGCGGCGATACTCGAACTTATCGACCGCCTTCATCAGGCCGATATTGCCTTCCTGGATCAGATCCAGGAACTGCAGGCCGCGGTTCGTGTACTTCTTGGCGATCGAGATGACGAGGCGAAGGTTGGCCTCGACCATTTCCTTCTTGGCCTGACGGGCTTCGCGCTCGCCCTTCTGGACCATTGACGATGCGGCGGAATTCCGGATCTCCAGGCCGGTCTCGGTCGCGAGCTGATGGATCTCGCCGCGGAGTCCTGATCGCGGTCCTTCTCGGCCGTGACGAATCCTTCCAGCCACTTCGGCCGAGATTGGCGACGCGGTCGAGCCAGTTCGGATCGAGCTCGTAGCCCTGGTACTCGTCGAGGAAGCTCGTCGCGGCGACGCCGTAGCTCTCGGCGAGGCGCATCAGCGGCCCTCGAGCGACCAGGCGCTTGTTGATCGCGTAGAGCTGCTCGACCAGGCGATCGATGCGGTCTGGTTGAGCGACAGCGACTTCACCGTCGACGATGATCTCGTCCTTGAGCTTCTTGTACGCGCTCCTGCGGCGGCGACAGGGTCCGTGTCGCTGCAAGCGGCTGCTCGACTTCTGGTCCTGCAGCTTGCGCAGCTTCTTGTAGTGTCGGCGATCTTGTCGAAGGTCTCGAGACCTTCGGCTTGAGCTCGGCCTCCATCGCGGCGAGCGACATGGCGTTCTCGCATCGTCGTCGTCGTCGAGTCGCCTTCGGCGCGCGCGGTATCGGCGTCGGCGGCATTCGCCTCGGCGCTCGCCGCGTCACCCGGCCTGGCTGCGAGCGGCGCCTTTGGCCTCGGGGCCGGCGTAGGTCGCTTCGAGATCGATGATGTCGCGCAGCAAGATCTTGCCTCGTTCAGCTCGTCGCGCCAGATGATGATGGCCTGGAAGGTCAGCGGGCTTTCGCAGAGCCCGGCGATCATCGCCTCGCGGCCGGCCTCGATGCGCTTGGCGATGGCGATTTCGCCCTCGCGCGACAGCAAGCTCGACGGAGCCCATCTCGCGCAGATACATGCGCACGGGATCGTCGGTGCGGTCGGTCGGCTCTTGGTCTTCGTCGGCGAGCGACGGCGGTGCGGCGTGCTCGGCCAGCTCGCCGCCTCGTCTCGTCGTCGTCGGCGGCTGCGTCGTCCTCGCGCTTCCTCGAGCCTCGTCGGCCTCGACCACATTGATGCCCATTTCGGAGAGCATCGCGATGAATGTCCTCGATCCGGTCCGGGCCGACCTGGTCGGACGGGCAGGACGGAATTCAGCTCGTCCATAGGTGACAAAGCCGCGCTTCTTGGCGGCCTTGATCATCCGTTTGACGGCGGCGTCCGAGAGGTCGAGAAGCGGACCGTCCTGCGGTTCTGCCTGCGCGTCCTGCGCCTCTTCGTTTTCCTGAACCTTCGTCGCCATGCTATTCTCCGTCTTGGTGGAGGCTTCGCGCCAGACGGTTCTCGTCCGTCGCGCTCGCCCGCCACCGTTAAATCCTAGAGGCGGCAGGAGGATTTCCTCTCGCCGTCGGTCGCCCGACAATTAGACTTTCGTGTCTTAAGGCCCGCTTAACCTTACGCCGCCGAGCGTCGATCCTACATCGACTTCTGTCTTCGGCCCGAACTTAATCCGAAGCCCTCAATCAAGGCCTCGGTGCCATCGCTGTTTGCCATCTGGTTCTGGATGTCGATCATCTGCGCCAAATTGGCGTCGCTGGGGTCGGTGGCTAGTGCCGCCTCGGCATCCTTGAGTTCCTTATGTAACGTTCGCGCCTTCCTGTGCAAGGTGAGAGCCTGCATCCAACCATCCGCTGCGTCGCGATCCGATGCGTCCGCCCTTGCCTGCCAGTTGCCGCAACGCTCGATCTGCAGGTCGAGCTTGTCGAGCAAGTCACCAAAGCGCGCGGACACAAGCCGGTCGCGCAGTCCCCCGCTTTCAATATGAGGATCCTCGGCGGCAATCTCTAGGATTTGCGTGCGAAGGGAGTCAAGTTCGCGATTCGTCAACTCGATCTGCGCGAACTCATCCAGAAGGTCGGGGACAAGGCCCGGATGATTGGCCATGGTCATGATCAGCACGACTTCGCGCAGCGGCGGTTGCACCCGGCCCGACAGGGTTGTCGAGCGCTTCAGGCTCTCCGAAATGATCGGCGGTGGCTGGCGAATCGGTCGTGACGCGCCGCCGCCCGGGCCGCCATTCGCGCCGTTGCGACGGTCGCCGCCGCCAGCGCCGCCGCGCTGCTGGCGGTTGCCGCCCTTCTGGCCATAGCCGAAAAACTCGCGCGCCCCGCTCGGCAAACGCCTGCTCGTAGTGATGGCGGATACTCTCGTCGGCGACGGTACGGGCGATCTCGCGCAGCCGCGCCTCCAGCGCCGCGCGCCGCTCCGGCGTCTCGAAGCCGCCCGCGTCGGTCTCGCGCGTCCACACCATGTCGAACAGCGGACGGGCCGCGGCAAGCACCTGCGCCATCGCCTCGCGCCCGGCCGAGCGGATCAAATCGTCCGGATCCTGGCCTTCCGGCAGCAGGGCGAACCGTACCGTCTTGCCCGGCTTCAGCGCCGCCAGCGCGAGGTCGGCGGCGCGATAGGCGGCGCGCAGTCCCGCCTTGTCACCGTCGAAGCAAAGGATCGGTTCCGGCGTCAGCCGCCAGAGCAGGTCGAGCTGGCGCTCGGTCAGGGCCGTGCCGAGCGGCGCCACGGTATGGCCGAACCCCGCCGTTGCCATGGCGATGACGTCCACATAGCCCTCGACGGTGATGATCGTGCCGGCGCTCTGCACGGCCTTGCGCGCCCTCGAAGCCGTTATAGAGCAGGTCGCCCTTGCGGAAGAGCACGGTCTCCGGCGAGTTCAGATACTTCGCCTGCGCATCGGCGGACAGGGCGCGGCCGCCAAAGGCGACGATGCGGCCGCGAAAATCGGTGATCGGGAACATCACGCGATCGCGGAACCGGTCGTAGGATACCGGAATGTCCTCGCCCGAGATCAGCAGTCCGGTCGCCACCATGTCCTCGTGCGGCACGCCCTTCGCGGCGAGATGCTCCTTCAGCGCGTTGCGGCTCTGCCGCGCATAGCCGAGGCGGAAACGGCGCTGGATGTCGGGGCCAAGCGCCCGGCCGTTCAGATAGCCGCGCGCGCTGGCGCCTTCGCGCGATTGCAAGCCTTCCTCGAAGAAGCGGCAGGCCAGTTCCATCACCTCGTGCAGCGAGGCGCGCTTGCGCTCCTCCGCCTCCGCGTGGACGTCGCGCGCCGGCATGGACAGCCCGGCCTCGCCCGCCAGTCGCTCGACCGCCTCCGGGAAGGAGAGGCCTTCGAGCTTGGTCAGGAAGGTGAAGTGGTCGCCCGATTCGCCGCAGCCGAAGCAGTGGAAGCGGCCCTTGCGATCCTCGGCATGGAAGGAGGGCGATTTCTCGCCATGGAACGGACAGCAGGCCCAGAAATCACCCTTTTGCGGCTGCGACTTGCGCCGGTCCCATGTCACACGCTGCCCGACGATCGAGGAGATCGGCAGGCGGGCGCGGATTTCATCGAGAAAGGAAGGCGAGAAGCGCATTGGACCCCGGACTGGCGATGACCCTCCAATTTAAGGCTTGGCGGCCGGAAGGGCAAAGGCATCAAATGATTTATGCCCGTTATGCAGGGCGGTTTGATGGCGCAGGTCGAGGGCGGGTCTGGCTACCGGCTTCTGCGCTGCGGAAGCTCAATCTTCACCTCTCCCTGAGAAGACCTTCGCACAACATCGTCGACCTGCGCAGACCGTGCATTTGAGGTCGTCATCCCGACGAAGGTCGGGATCCATACACACAGTTCCTGACCAAAAGACTGAGCTACGGCCAGCTTAAGCCGGTGTTCATGGGCCCCGGCCTTCGCTGGGGCGACGAGTTCTGGCCCATGCGGCGTAGAACGCGTGACGATATTCGGTGTTCTGCAAAGGTCTTCTCAGGGAGAGGTCGGAGCGAAGCTCCGGGTGAGGGTTTAGGGAACTATCCGGTGAGGTCGTAAACCCTCACCCGCCGCACTACGTGCGTCGACCTCTCCCTCAGGGAGAGGTGAAGGATCGCTATATCAATGCCCTAAATCTCCAGCCCGTCGCCCCAGTCGACCCGGCGCGCCGCCTTGAACAGGTCGCCTTCGCGCTTGGTGATCAGCCGCGTTTCGGCAGCGCCAGACGCCAGGCAAAGCTTCAGGCTTACCTTGCCGCTCGAGGCACGCGGCGGCGACAGAACGCGGCCCGTCGTGCGGGCCGCCGGTGTTCGCGACACGGCGAGATAGATGAAACTTCTCGTCCTCGAACGGCACTACCGCGCTCTTGCTGCGCAAATGGATCTTCGTCCGCGCCACCCGGCGGGAGAAATGGCACCAGTCGGGCGAGACGATCGGGCAGGGCGCCTCATGCGCGCAGGGTGCGACGATGTGAGCGCCGAGGCCGAGGAGCTGCGCCCGGCTGTCGAGAATGCGCTTCCAGCCGGCCGGCGTGCCCGGTTCTACCACCAGCAGCAGCGAGCCTGTCGCGCGCCAGGCCGCCTCGATCAGCGTGGCGCGGGCGTCGAGTTCGAGTTCGTCCAGCACATAGGCGATGGTGACGAGATCATGCGTCGCGACGGCGAGCTTGCCCTTGGAGAAATCGGCGGCGCGCCATTCCCGCTTGAAGGACGCGGCGGCGGCGGCGAGCGTCTCGCCCCAGCGCCGCATCGTCCGGGCTGCCCTCGATCATCAGCGCGTCGTCGATCGTCGGCCAGGTGTCGCGCGCCGCCCACATGGCGGTGCCGGGGCCGGCGCCGAGATCGAGCAGCGATTTCGGCCGGAAGTCCGGCATCAGCTCGCCGGCCGCGTCCATCGCGGCGCGGACGGCGGCGAAGGTGGCCGGCAGCCGCGCCGCCAGGTACGCGCGAGCGGCATCGTCTTCCGACACATGGAAGCGGCCGTCGCGCAGCTCGCTGCGATAGCGCTGCGAGAGCATGGCGGAGGCTTCGGCAAGGGCTGCCGTCGAAGCGCCCTCGAGCGCCGCGTCGACGGCGTCGCGAAGGGCCGGCGGCAGTTCCATGGTCGCTCCTTAGTTGGAAAGGGCTGCCTTGACGGCGGCGCTTGCCTTGGAGAAGTCCATCTGGCCGGCATAGCGGGCCTTCAGCTCGGACATCACCTTGTTCATGTCGCGGATGCCGCTGGCGCCGGTCTCGGTGACGATGGCGGCGATCGCGGCCTTCGCTTCGTCCTCGTTGAGCTGCTTGGGCAGGTATTCCTCGATGATCGCGATTTCCTCGCGTTCCTGCGCGGCGAGCTCGGGGCGGCCGTTGTCCTCGTAGATCTTGGCCGATTCGAGCCGCTGCTTGACCATCTTGGCGAGCAGGTCGATCAGCTCGACATCACTCGCCTGGCCGGTGCCGGCGGTGCGGGCGGCGATGTCGCGATCCTTGATCGCGGCCATGATCAGGCGAAGCGTGCCGGTGCGCTTCTTGTCCTGGGCCAGCGTTGCCGCTTTCAGGGCTGCGGTGATGGTGTCGCGCATCGTCAATCTCCTTGAACGCTGCCGCAGCATAGAGAAGCTTGGCGCGGCCTTCAAGCGCATCTATGCTAACACATTGATATGTCTTACTTTTGTATTTTCCGCTTCGGGTTGACGGGTGCCGCCGCTTGGCCTAGTTTCCCGGCAAATGGGCGCGAGGCGGTGGATCCCTAGGATCCGCCGCGTTTTTGTGCGGCATAAGCTTGTCGGCACGAGCTTGGCGCCCCATCTCGAGACCAGCAGGTAGACTATGGCCGACACAATGCTGACCGACACGATCGCGGACGAGAACGTCTGGGCAGAACCGAAGCCGACCGCGCTTCTCGTGCTGGCCGACGGCACCGTGCATCGAGGGCCGCGGCTCGGCGCGACCGGCAGGCGGTCGGCGAGGTGTGCTTCAACACGGCGATCACCGGCTATCAGGAAATCCTGACCGATCCGTCCTATGCCGGGCAGATCGTCACCTTCACCTTCCCGCATATCGGCAATGTCGGCACCAATGACGAGGACATCGAGACCGTCCATGCGCCGCGGCCTCCGGCGTGCGCGGCGTGCGTGCTGCAAGCCGACATCACCGACCCGTCCAACTACCGCGCCGCCGAAGCATCTCGACCATGGCTGAAGGCGCGCGGCATCGTCGGCATCGCCGGCGTCGACACGCGGGCGCTGACCGCGCTGATCCGCGAGAAGGGCATGCCGAACGCGGTCATCGCCACGATGCCGAACGGCGAGTTCGACTCGAGGCGCTGAAGGCAAGGCGACGGCCTGGCCCGGCCTTGTCGGCATGGACCTCGTGCCAAGGACGTCACCACCGGCCAGAGCTTCCGCTGGGACGAGACGACCTGGGTCTGGGACGAAGGCTTATGGCCGCCAGGAAATGCGGTCCACATGTCGTCGCCATCGACTACGGCATCAAGCGCAACATCCTGCGCCTGCTGGCCGAGCCGGCTGCAAGGTGACGGTGTGCCGGCCAACCGCGACCGCCGAGGAAATTCTCGCGCTGCAAGCCGGATGGCGTCTTCCTGTCCAACGGCCCGGGCGACCCGGCCGCGACCGGCGAATATGCGGTGCCGGTGATCCGGAAGTGATCGAAGCCGACGTGCCGCTGTTCGGCATCTGCCTCGGCCACCAGATGCTCGGCCTCGCGCTCGGCGGCGAGACCAAGAAGATGCACCAGGGCCATCACGGCGCCAACCACCCGGTGAAGGACTGCACCACCGGCAAGGTCGAGATCACCTCGATGAACCACGGCTTCGCCGTCGATCGCGAAGCTCTGCCCGACAGCGTCGAGGAGACGCATGTCTCGCTGTTCGACGGCTCGAATTGCGGCCTGCGCTCAAGGACAAGCCGGTCTTCTCGGTGCAGTACCACCCCGAGGCGTCGCCCGGCCCGCAGGACAGCCACTATCTGTTCACGCGCTTCGTCAATCTGATGCGCGCAGCCAAGGGCGAGGCGCCGCTCTCGGAAGAGCGCGCGACCCCGACCCCGCTGCAGGCTCGCTGAGGAAAGCTGCCCACTGATTTGGGCATTCAGCCCTTCACCTCTCCCTGAGGGAGAGGTCGGAGCGAAGCTCCGGGTGAGGGTTTAGGGAACTATCCGGGTGAGGTCGTAAACCCTCACCCGCCGCACTTCGTGCGTCGACCTCTCCCTCAGGGAGAGGTGAAAGCGGCAGGTCTTCCTGCCCCAAATGCAGCCCAAAACGCCTGTTTCGATTCCCCCGCCACGGATCGTTTCCGCGGCGGCTTGCGTTGCTCCCTGGGCGTCGCCACCTTGGGGCGTCGCGGGAGATATCGTGGCCGATACCATCGTCATCCTGAATGCCAAGGCGGGCACGATCAACGATCGCGACCCGGCCGAAATCCACGCCGTCGTCGAGCGCGCCTTCGCCGAACGCGGCCATTCGGCCGAGGTCGTCCTCGCGGCTGAGAATGACTTCTTGCACGCGATCGACGGCGCCGCCCGGTTGGGCCCGGCGACCGTCGTCGTCGGTGGCGGCGACGGCTCGGTCGGTCACGCCATCCGCAAGATCGCCGGCACGGACCGAACGCTCGGCGTGCTGCCGCTCGGCACAATGAACCTGTTTGCAAAAAGCCTCGGCATGCCGAGCGAGCTTGAAAGCGCGCTGGCGGCGCTGGCGGCGGCGAGCCCGAGCTGGATCGATCTCGCGACCGTCAATGGGCGGCGGTTTCACACGCTCGCCGGGCTCGGTTTCTTCGCCGAAATGGCGCGCGGGCGCGAGCAGTTTCGCGGCGTCGGGTTGCCGTTCGGTCGCTTCATCGCGGTGGCGCGCTCGTCGATGCGCGCGTTTTCGCGCGCCGATATCCTGGAGCTGACGCTCGAGACGGAAGCGGGGCGGCGCGAGATCGCCGCCTATGCGCTTTTGGTCAGCAACAACCGCTTGTCCGAGGATGGCTTCGACCGGCCAAGGCTCGACGAGGGCGCGATCGAAATCCACTTTGCCGAAGGGGCGGAGATGGCGAGCCGGATGCAGGCGGGGCTCGACCTTCTCGCCGGGCGCTGGCGCGACAATCCGGAAATCCAGTCGATCGTTGCGCGGCGCGCGACGATTGAGAGCCGCCAGCCGCGCCTCTGGCTTTCGGTCGATGGCGAGTTGGCGCGGATCGAGACGCCGTTGGTATTCGAGAGTTTGCCCGGCGCGCTGTCGGTGCTCGCGCCGGGCCCAGTTCGGAATCAGCCGTCAGGCTAGCCTTGCTTCCTCAGCTCTCCCTGAGTTGGGGGAGAGGTGTGAATTGGTGTCCGGCTACTTCTTGAGCGGCTCGATCCGGTAGACGATCGTCGCGTTGGCGGTGATCTGCTGCTCGCCGCCCATCACCGGCGTCGCGGCATCGGCCTTCATCGCCATCTGGGCGCGGAAGATCGGCACGCCGCCGCCGCTATCGCTGGTCTGGATCGACTGGATCTCGCCGAGCTTGACGCCCGCCGCTTCCGCCATCAGCTCGGCGCGGCGGCGCGCTTCGGTGATCGCCGCCTTCATCGCCGCGTCGCGCAGCGACGTCGCCTTGTCGATGTCGAAATCGATGCCGGTGACGCGATTGGCGCCGGCCGAAACCACTTGGTCGAGCAGCGGGCCGGACTTGGCGAGATCGCGGATCTTCACCGTCACCTGATTCTGCACGCGATAGCCAGTCACCCTTGACTGGCCATTCGGGTCCTTGGACGGGTCGGAATAGACCGGATTGACCGAGAGGCCGCTGGTCGCGATGTCCTTGGTGGCGATGCCAGCGCCGGTGATCGCTGCGATCACGGCATTCATGTCGGTGGCGTTGGCGGTCAGCGCATCCTTGGCTGTCGCCGATTCGGAGACGACGCCGAGCGTCACGATCGCGATGTCGGGAGCGGCGGTGGCGCTGCCATCGGCGAAGACGGTGAGCGTCGGCGGCTGCGGCGCGGACTGCGCCAGCGCCGGCGCCGCAAATGCCGCCAGCAGGGTCGAGGCCAGAATGGCGGTGCGGAGGATGCCGGTTCGGTTCATGCTATGCATGGTCGCGTTTCCCTTGTCTCGAAAAGCAGCACTACGTGGAGTTGTTAGGCGGGCATTGCGACGGGACTGCGACCAGTCGCGGGCAAGATGATGATTGCCCCCGTCCGCAACAGGAGCGGAAGCATGGCGGAGGCCTTGAACCGGATTGTCGTGATCGGCGCGGGATTTGGCGGGCTGGAGGTGGCGATGCGGCTCGGCGGCAGCGCCGCGCAGGTCACGGTCGTCGACCAGCGCAACCACCATCTGTTCCAGCCGCTGCTCTATCAGGTGGCGACGGCGCTGCTCGCGACCTCGGAGATCGCCTGGCCGATTCGCCATCTGCTGCGCCGCTACAAGAACATCGACGTCCTGCTCGGCACGGTCGTCGGCGTCGACAAGGACGCGAAGACGGTACAGCTCGAGGATGGCGCGATGTTGCCATTCGACGAACTCGTTATCGCGACCGGCGCCCGCCACGCCTATTTCGGCCATGACGAGTGGGAGCCGTTCGCGCCAGGCTTGAAGACGCTGGAGGACGCCACGACCTTGCGCCGGCGCATCCTGACGGCGTTCGAGCGGGCCGAGCGCGAGGCGGATCCCGTCCGCCGCGCCGCCTGGCTCACCTTCGTCATCGTCGGCGGCGGCCCGACCGGCGTCGAGCTCGCCGGCACGATTGCTGAGTTGGCCCGTAACACGCTGCCGGGCGATTTCCGCAAGTTCGATCCTGCCGACGCCCGCGTGCTGCTGGTCGAGGCGGGGCCGCGCGTGCTGGCGGCGTTCCGGCCGGAGCTGTCCGACTATGCTAAGAAGGCGCTCGGCAAGCTCGGCGTCGAAGTGATGACGGGGCAGGCGGTGACCGGCCTCGATGCCGGGCGGGTCGTCCTCGGCGGCGAGGCCATCGCGGCGGAAACGGTGATCTGGGCGGCGGGCGTGCAGGCCTCGCCGGCGGCGACGTGGCTAGGCGTTGCGCCGGCCGATCGCGCCGGCCGGGTCAAGGTCGAGCCGGACCTCAGCGTTCCCGGCTATCCCGACATCTTCGTCATCGGCGACACGGCGATGGTGATGTCGGAGGGCAAGCCGGTGCCGGGCGTCGCGCCGGCCGCCAAGCAGCAGGGCCGTCATGTCGGGACGACGCTGCTTTCGCGGTTGACGGGAGAGCGGACGCCGCGCCCTTTCCGCTATCGCGACCAGGGCAGCCTGGCGACCATCGGACGCCGGGCGGCGGTGGTCGATTTCGGCTGGATCCGCTTCAGGGGCGGCTTTGCCTGGTGGATGTGGGGGATCGCCCACATCTTCTTTCTGATCGGCGTGCGCAACCGCCTCGCCGTGGCGCTGTCCTGGCTCTGGATCCATACGACGGGCACCCGCGGCGCCCGCCTGATCACCCAGCGCGACCCTGAGGCGCGGGACCGTTGAAGGCCGAAGATCGCGTTTTCGTCAGGCCAACCGGTCTCCACTTCGCCCGAAAACGCCTTAGCTCGCCGCGCTCCAGCCGCTGATCGCTTTGACTTCCAGGAACTCCTCGATGCCGAAGCGTCCGCCTTCGCGGCCGTTGCCGGATTGCTTGAAACCGCCGAACGGCGTGTTCAGGCTTCGGCCGACGCCGTTGATCTCGACCATCCCGGCGCGCATGGCGCGGGCAACGCGGCGGGCCCGGCTCATGTCCTGTGTCTGGACATAGTTGGTCAGACCATAGACCGTGTCATTGGCCATCGCGATCACCTCGTCTTCCGTCTCGAACGGTATGATGGTCACGACCGGGCCGAAGATTTCGACCCGGGCGACGGCCATCTGGTTCGTCGCGTCGGCGAAGACGGTCGGGCGAACGAAATAGCCCCGCTGCAATCCGTCCGGCCGGCCGAGGCCGCCCGCGACCAGGCGAGCGCCTTCCGCGATACCCTCGGCGATCATCCTCTGGATATGATCGAACTGACGCTCCGACACGACCGGTCCCAGATGATCGCCGGGCTCCGAAGCCGGTCGAACGGCGAATTGGCTGGCGATCCGGGCCGCCCGATCCACCGTCCGATCATAGATGTCGCGATGCACGAACATCCGCGACGGGGCATTGCAGCCTTGTCCGCTGTTGTAGAAGCAACTGCGCAGGCCGCGTTCGACGGCTGCTTCGTCGGCATCGGGAAACAGGATGTTGGCGCCCTTTCCGCCGAGTTCGAGGCTGACGCGCTTGACGGTGCCGGCGGCATTTCGCGAAATCGCGATACCGGCGCGGGTCGATCCGGTGAACGAGATCATGTCCACGTCCGGGTGCGCGGTCAGACGCGAGCCGACCCCGGTGCCGTCGCCGTGCAGCATGTTGAAGACGCCCGCCGGGAAACCGGCCTCGTGCACCATCTCGGCGAAGATTTGCCCCGACAGCGGGGAGACTTCCGACGGCTTCAGGATCACGGTGCAGCCGGTCAGCAGGGCCGGCGTCACCTTGAGCAGGATCTGGTTCATCGGCCAGTTCCACGGCGTGATCAAGCCGCAGACGCCGATCGGATCCTTGACGACGCGATGGGTCGTGTCGCCGTCCTGCAGCCAGCCCTCGAACTCGAACCGACGCGCCACCTCGATGAAATTGCGCAGATGGACGATGCCGGCCCCGACCTGGCTGGTTTTCGCCATGTCGATCGGCGCGCCCATTTCGAGGCTGATGGCGCCGCCCAATTCGTCGGATCGACGCTCATAGGCCGCGACGAGGCGTTCAAGCGCCGCCAGCCGTGTTTCGAGCGGCGCCGAACTCCAGCCCGGAAAGGCCGCCTTGGCCGCGGCGACGGCGCGATCCGTATCCGCTTCCCCGCCCAGGGCAAGGGTGGCGATGACCGATTCCGTCGACGGGTCGATCACCTCCCGCAAGGTCAGATCGGCCGGGGCAACCCAGTCTCCGTCGATATAGAACGAATGCAGTTCGAGCATGATGGTTCGTCGTCCTTGCCTGGTTGCGAAGCGTCCCGGACGCTCGTCTTCAGCTTTGCGTTCGCACGCGGCGCGCCGATCGGCGCAATGCGAGACTAGGCGGCGCCGCGCGGCGCCCATTTCACCTCGGCGACGCCGACTTCGAGCCCGTCGATCACCTGCGCCTCCGGACCGTAGTTGAAGAAGAACCGATGCGTCGCCGTATCGCGGATTCGCAGGCCGCCCGAGAGCTCGACCGTCGGTAGCCCCTCCTTGGCGCAAGCTTGCTGCAGGATCCTGTGCAGCGCCGCCTCATCCGGCCAGCCGCCGACATACCAGTGCTTCTCGTCCCCGACGATCGCCGGATCGCCATTGGCATGGGTCTCGCGCACCGGCATGCGGGAAGACAGTTTCTCGCTCCAGAGCCGGAATGCTCCGCCTCCCGACAGCGGCTGCGTCAGTCCGGGGCGCAGGCTTTCGACATATTCCACCGTGCAGTCGAAGCCGGGCAGCCGCGGGGGGAGCCCGGTGGGGATCTGCATGTCCGGCGTCTTGGAGCCGCTGCGTGGCCCGGCGATCACCGTGCCGTCGAAGACCTCCAGGGCTTGCTGCAAGGCGGGAGCGAGGCTCAGCAATCCCGGCACGGCGACGACGCGATATTGGCCGAGCGACGCGCAATCCGAAGGCACGATATCGATCGAAAGGCCGAGCTTGCGGAGCGCCCTGTAGAAATCGAACACCAGGCCGAAATATTCGAACCCCTTGCCCTGCGGCTGGGTCTGCCAGGCCCAGACCGACGGATAGTCGAACACCAGGGCGACCGGCGCCGCGCCGGTTTCGGCGGTCGGCATCGCCTTCAGCTCGGCGGCGACAGCCTGGACTTCGGCCAGGGCCGGGGCCGGGATGTTGTCCGGGCGCATCAACCCGGCATGCATCTGCTCCTGGGCAAACGGGGCCTGACGCCAGCGGAAATAGCACACGGCTTCGGCGCCATGGGCGTAGGCCTCCCATGTCCAGAGCCGGACCATGCCGGGCAGGGGTGCCGGATTGTAGGCGGCCCAGTTCACCGGCCCCGGCTGCTGCTCCATGATCCAGTGGCGTCCGCGTCCGACGGCACGATAAAGGTCGTGATGAAAGGCCTGAAAGTCGGGGTCGCCCTGCCGCACATAGGTCTGGATCCAGGCGTCGCCGAGGGTCGAGTGTTTCTCCAGATAGCCGAGGGGATAGCTGTCCCAACTGGCGATATCGAGGTTCTTCGCGACCTCGAAGTGATCGAAATCCGTCGATTTCGTCATGAAATTGTGGATCAGCGGCGCCGGGCCGGACGCGCGCAGGATGTTCGTCTGGACCTGGGTGAACGCCCCCACCTGGTCTGAACTGTAGCGGCGAAAGTCCATCCAATGGCTGGGATTGGCCTCGGCGACCGTCTGGTTGGGCAACTCGATCTGATCGAAGCGATTGTACTCCATCGACCAGAACACATTGCCCCAGGCTTCATTCAACGCCTTGATGTTCCCGTACTTCCGCTCGAGCCAGAGGCGAAAGCCGGCCAAGGCGGCCGGGCTGAACGACAAGACCGTACTGTGGTTGCCGTATTCATTGTCGATCTGCCAGCCCTTGACGTGAGGGGAGCGTCCATAGCGGGCGCCGAGCAATCGGACGATTGTCGCGCAATCCTCCCGAAAGCCCGGATGCGAGAAACAATAGTGCCGGCGCGACCCGAACTTGCGGATCTGACCATCCGCGCCGACGGGCAGCATGTCGGGCCACTTGTCCAGCATCCAGCGCGGCGGCGTCGAGGTCGGCGTGCCTAGGATCACCTTGAGCCCGGCGTCGCCCAGCGTCTCGACGGCGCGATCGAGCCAGCCCCAATCATACAGGCCCGGCTCCGGCTCGATCCGCGACCAGGCGAATTCGCCGATGCGCACCCAGGTCAGCCCGCTTTCCGCCATGCGTCTGGCGTCGTCCGCCCACATCGCCTCCGGCCAGTGCTCGGGGTAATAGCAAATGCCAAGTGTTCGCTTCATCGCTTCTCTCGGAAAGGGTGCTGTCGCGGGAATATCGTTGACGCTGGACGCGGCTCAGCTCTTCACCGCGCCCAGGGTGAGGCCGGCGATGAAGTGCTTCTGCATCAGGAAGAACATCAGGACTGGCGGCAGGGCGGCGACGATCGACCCGGCCGACACCAGGTGCCAGGCGGCGATCCATTCGCCGTTGAGGGCATGCAGGCCGGCCGTCACCGGCTGGGCGTGGGCCCCCTGCGTCAGCACCGTCGCCCAGAAATAGTCGTTCCAGACGAACGTGAAGACGAGCACTGCCAGCGCCGCCAGGGCGGGTCGCATCAAGGGCAGGACGATGAACCAGAAGATCCTGAACTCGGAGACATCCTCGATCCGGGCCGCCTCGATCAGTTCGAAGGGAAGGCCGCGGATGAAGTTGCGCATGAACAGCGTGCAGAAGCCGGTCTGGAAGGCGATGTGGAAGAGGATCAGACCCCAGACCGAGTTATAGACGCCCATCTGGATCGACAGGTCGCGCACCGGCACCATCAGGATCTGGAACGGAATGAAGTTTCCGGCCACGAACAGGAAAAAGATCAGCAGGTTGGCGCGGAACTTGTAGATCGCCAGGGCAAAGCCGGTCAGCGACGACAGGGCGATGGCGCCGATCACCGTCGGAATGGTGACCTTGAAGCTGTTCAGGATGTAGGCCGCGAGCGGTGAATTGGTGAACACCGCCCTGTAGTTCTCGATCAGGCTGAACGAGGACGGCCAGCCCCAGTAATTGCCGGCTGTGATGTCGCTCGCCGGCCGGATGGAGGTCAGCGCGACGCCAAGGAGCGGCAGCAGCCACAGGATCAGCGTGACCGGCAACAGAACCTGATAGGCAATGTAGGTGCGGCGCGAGGTATTCTGGATCGGGGTCGGGAACATCAGTCAGCGGCCCTTCTCTTCGCGATACATCTTGAACAGAAAGGCGCTGATATAGACGAGCATGATGGCGAACAGGACAACCGCGATCGCGGCTCCGTAGCCCATGCGGAAGCCATATTCCGAGAAGGCCTGCTCATACATGTAATAGGCCAGAACCCGGCTCGCCCCCCAGGGGCCGCCGCCGGTCATGACGGAGATCAGGTCGAAGGACCGCAGCGCGCCGATGACGGTGACGACGATGGCGATGAAGGTCGCAGGCTTCAGCTGCGGCAGGATGATGAACCAGAGCATCCGCCAGCCATGTGCATTGTCCAGCCGCGCCGCCTCGATCTGTTCGGAGTTCACGGCGTTCAGGCCGGTCAGATACAGGATCATGCAATAGGCGATCTGCGGCCAAAGCCCGGCGACGATCACGCCATAGGTGACGAAGCGTTCATCGGCCAGAACGGCAATCGTCGGCAGGCCAACGCCGCCGAGGATCGTATTGAGCAGGCCGAAATGCGGGTCGTAGAACCAGGAAAAGATCAACCCCACCACGACCTGGGAGATGACCAACGGGAAGAAGAACATCGATTTGTAGATGCGGATGCCGCGCGTCGTCTGATTGAGAAACAGCGCTACGAACAAGCCGGCCGGAATCGCCAGCAGATACAGGACCAGCCAGGCGACGTTGTTCTTCAACGAGGTAAAGAAGGCGTCGTCGTGCAGCAGTTCCGCATAATTCGCGAGGCCGATGAACTTCTTTTCGCCGAGACCGTCCCAGTCGAAGAGGGAAATGCTGATGGATTGGAATACCGGCAGAAGGATGTAGAGGGAGAACATGGCAATGCCGGGTGCAAGAAACAACCAGGGGGCAATGCGGAGCTTGTTCTCTTTCCAGACGCGCGAGGCTGACAGCATTTACGGGGTCCATGACCTAAGATAGTTGAGGGGCGGCCAGTGTTGGCAGGCCGGCCCCTCGCGCAACTGTCAGGCTTCTACTTGTAGACGCGCTGGCGAACGGTCTCGAGACGATCGAGGATCGCGTCGAGACGGTCGGGCTTGACCATGAATTCCTGGAACCCTTCCATGCCGGCCTTCGCCATCTCGGCCGGAGCGTCGCGGTCGAAGAACTGCGCCAGACCGCCATCGGTATTGGACAGCATCTTGAAGCCGGCCTGCAGGAAGGGGTCATTGGCGACGGTGGACTTCGAGTTGACGGGCAACTGGCTCATCTTCTCGTTCATCGCCGATTGCACGTCCGCTCGGGCGAAATAGGCCAGGAACTTCTTCGCTTCCTCAACATTGGTGGCCTTGGCCGCCAGATGAATGGTGTTTGCCGGTGCATCCTCCGCGGTCGGAATCGCCGGGTCGATGACCGGGAACTGGAAGAAGCCGAGCGTTTCATCCGTCAGGCCGGCCTCACGCAGCGGCTCGACGATGAAATTGCCCATCAGGTACATGCCGGCCTTGCCGTTGACCAAGGGCGGCAGCGCCTCCTGCCAGCTGTTGGCGGCGTGGTTCTCGAGGAAGAAATTCGCGTCGAGAAGCTCCTGCCAGTGCGCCATCGTCTTGCGGACGCGCGCGTCGGTCCACGGGATCTCGCCCCGGGTCAGGGCCATGTGGAAGTCATAGCCGTTCGTGCGCAGGTTCAGATAGTCGAACACGCCGGCGGCGGTCCAAGGAAACTTGGTGCCGATCGCCATCGGGACGATGTTGTTGGCCTTCAGGGTCTCGCCGGCCTGCTTGAATTCTTCCCAATTGGTCGGAACGGCGATGCCGAGCTTTGCAAAGATGTCCTTCCGGTAATAGACGCCCCACTGGTAGTAGGTATAGGGAATAGCCCATTTCTTGTCGTAGAAAGTCACCGAACTCTCGGCCGACTTCAGCGTGTCGCTCATGTTGTTCGCGGCCCAGACGTCGTCGATCGGCGCGAACAGCTTGGCGTCGACATAGGGCAGCATGCGGTTTCCGGCGAACCAGGTGGCGATATCAGGCGCATCGGCCGACAGGAAGTTCCGGATCGCGGATTTATACGCCTCGTTGTCGAAGACATTGAAGGTGACGTTGATGTCCGGATTCTCGGCTTCGAAGCCGGCGATGGCCTGCTCGAAGGCCGCCTTGATCGCCGGGAACGACGAATCGGAATTGATCACCAGCTCTTTGCCTGTGGCGGGCATCGCCAGCGCGGCCACCACGGCCAATGCGGATGTGAGGCGCAGGCCTAGTTTCACGGCGTTGAACATCTCGTCCTCCCTGTTATGGCGCCTGGGGCCTTCCCCGGCGCCACTTTTTGATCCCTCTGCAAATTTTGTATGTTAGTGTCAGAATAGTTGCAACATATTGCAACTAGTTACATAGGCGCCTGGTTCTGCGAACTGGACTTCGCCGTCTCTTTGAGGACAAAACAGGAAGATGACGCCCAGCGAGACACGCCGCCGCCCCGGCCCAGCCAAGACCAATCTGCCGACCATCAATGATGTGGCGGAGGCGGCGGGCGTTTCCGCGGCTACCGTCAGTCGGGCCCTGCGCAATCCGGAGGTCGTGTCCAGCGCGACCCGGTCGCGGGTCGCGGCGGCGGCGCGCGAAGTCGGCTACAGTCCGGCCGCCTCGACGAAGCTGAAGGGCAACAAGGTCCTGGCCCTGATCCCGAGGCTGGGCAGCCCCTTCTTCACGCCGTTCCTCGATGCCGTGACGGATCTGATTTCGGAATCGGGCTACTGCATCACGGTGGGCGATCTCCGGGGGAGCCGGCGCAAGGAAGAGCACTACGCCCGCGCCCTGCGCGATGGCAGCTTCGTCGGCGCGGTCCTTTTCACCGGCGCCATTCCGCGCGATGGATCCGCGCAAGAGTCCGCGGCGCTGCCGATCCCGGTCGTGCTGGCCTGCAACGACATCCCCGGCATGACCGATCTTCCGGTGTTCGATGTCGCGGACCGGAAGGCGGCGAAGAGCATGGTCTCCTATCTGGTCGGCCTCGGACACCGCCGCATCGCTCACATCCGGGGGCCTGCCGACAACATCGAGGCGAATGAGCGGCTGCAGGGCTACCGCGAAGCGATCGAGGCTGCCGGCTTGGCCTTCGACGAAGACCTGGTGTGGGAGGGCGACTTCTATCTCGCCAGCGGCATCGCCGCCGCGGGGCGTTATCTGGCCAGCGCCGACCGGCCGACCGCGGTCTTTTCGGGCAATGACCAGATGGCGATGGGTTTCATCACCGAGATCAAGGCGGCGGGGTTCAGCGTGCCGGGCGATGTCTCCGTCGCCGGTTTCGACGATATTGAATATTCGGTGATCTTCGATCCCCCTCTGACGACCATGCGCCAGCCCCGCGAGGACATTGGACGTCTGGCGGCGATCGAATTGCTCCGGCGCATCGGCAGCGAGAACGATGCCGGGGAGGCGCCGCGTCGCGTCCGTCTCGAATGTGAACTGGTTGTTCGCGCCAGCACGCAGGCGCTGCGGCTGGCGGTCGAGCAGCGCGGCCGTGGCGACGAAAAGCGGTCCGCCCGACGGGCTCGGCAGCCGCAGAAGGACAAGGCGTCGATCTGAGGCGCGGTCCGCCGCCTGCCGTTGCCATCTTGAACGTGCTCGTCGCCGCGAGGTCGAGCGCGAGTATCCGGGGCTATCGCAATCCACGCCGCACGGGTGGCTGGTCGTCAAGCCCCGCAGCGATGCCCCGCGTGAGCCTGCCGGCGTGCCTGGGTGTCGGACAGATCTTGTCCCGTCCAGCAATCGATCAGGATGACGCGGCGCATCATCTGCAAAAAAGCGACCATCCGGGACACCAATTCAGGAATTCTGCCATGGGAAGACTGAATTTGAAGCCCGATAGACAAGTCATGGTGTTTGGGGATGGGGAATTGGTGGGCCCACCAGGACTCGAACCTGGAACCAGACCGTTATGAGCGGTCGGCTCTAACCATTGAGCTATAGGCCCCCAAGGCTTTCCGTATCGCCTTTGGCGGAGCTTGTCGACCCGGATCACGCGAACGGCGAGAGCCATGACGGCCTCCCGCGAAAACGCAAAAGACGCAGTTCGGGACGGCCTTCGAAACACGGCGTCCGCCATCGCCGCCGCATCGAGGAGGATTGCGGTTCGCAGGACCGAGCGCCATGTTTTCTGGAGGAGAAAGGAGCCCATCATCATGAGCAACGAGATGGTCAAGCGCGTCGCAATCGCGATCTGCGAGGCGAGTGCCGGTGTTCTGGGGACGAATCCGACCCTCGACTGGCGAAGCTACGAACGGCAGGCGCGCGCGGCGATCGAGGCCATGCGCCAGCCGACCGAGGAGATGATCTTCCGGGGCGGCCTCGTCAAAGACGCTCCCTGGGACGGCAAGAAGCCGGCGCGCATTCTTTCCGCGATGGTGGACGCCGCGCTGCAGGACAAGGCCTGGCAGAAGGAAGACGCCCCCTGATGCCTCCGGCGTCGCGGGCCTGACCCTTCGCTGTTTAGGAGGCCGACCGCCCGCCGGCGCGCCGGCGGGCGGTCGGCCGGGAAGGCGGCTAGAGTCGTTCCGTGTTTCATGGAAACACGGAACGACTCTAGCCCTTTGTTTGATTGCGTTTTCTTCACGCGAACCGGTATCCACTTCGCTCGAAAACGCCTAGGTCGCGCCGCCCCGGCGTTTCAGCAGTTCGGCGAGTTCCGCCTCCAGTTCGGCGATCCGGTCGCTCAGCCGTTCTTCGACGGCGCCGCCGGTTTCGGCCGCCGCCTGCTCGGTGACGATCCGGATTTCCTCGCGGATCGCCGCGATGCGTCCGTTGATCTCGCTGAAGTCTTGCGGGCCGCTCATTTCAGCTCTCCTGCGACGTCCGGGCCGCCTGCGGAACAAAGGCGGCGCGGTCGGGAAGTTCACGAAGCGCGACGGGATCCATGCGGTGCCGGATCTCGTCCGCCAGCGGTGGATGCCGCCTTGCTAGCCGGGCGGGGGCTCGCGGCCGCTCACGACCGGCGAGGCGGCGATCCGCTGCAGCAGGGCCGACTGGACGATCGTCGGCTTCATATAGGTCTTCTTCATATTGGTTTCCCCCAAATCAGACGCGATGATTGTGTCAGCCTGCCATCGCACGGTCCAGCGGTATCGCGGCCCCTACTGCGCCGCCGCCGCCATACGTTCCTGCAGGGCGCCGCGCACATAGTCGTCGAGCGCCGCGATCTCGGCCGGTGTCATCCGCAATCCAAGCTTGCTGCGCCGCCAGACGATGTCGGCGGCGCTGCGCGCCCATTCCTGCTCGATCAGATAGTGCACTTCGGCCTGGGTCAGCCCGGCGCCGAAGGCGCGGCCGAGTTCCGCCTCGCTCCGCGCCAGCCCGAGAATGCTGCGCGCCCGCGTGCCATAGTGGCGGACCAGCCGTGTGATCAGGGCGCGGCCGATCGCGGGATACTTGGCCGCCAGCGTGGCGATCGTCGCCTCGACGCCATCGACCGGGAAGTCGCCGCCGGGCAGCCCCGCCTTGGCCGTCCAGGCCGGCCCGCGCCTGCCGAGCACCGCCTCGACATGCTCGAGCACATGCTCGGACAGCTTGCGATAGGTGGTGATCTTGCCGCCGAAGACGTTGATGATCTGCGGCGCCTCGGCCGCGCCGTCGACCTTCAGCACATATTCGCGCGTCGCCTCCTGGGCGCTGCTGGCGCCGTCGTCATAGAGCGGCCGCACGCCGGCATAGGACCAGACGATCGTCTCTTTCCGCACCGGCTGCTTGAAATACTCGCTCGCCGCCGCGCAGAGATAGTCGGTCTCCTCGTCGGAGATCGCGATCTCCTGCAGGATCGCCCTTGTAGTCGCGGTCCGTGGTGCCGATCAGCGTGAAATCGTCCTCATAGGGAATGGCGAAGACGATGCGGCCATCGCCGTTCTGGAAGATGTAGCAGCGGTCATGCGCAAACATCTTCGGCACGACGATGTGGCTGCCCTGCACAAGGCGGACATTGTGGCGGACATGCTGGCCGTCATCCGGCAGGTCGCGCAGCACCCGGTCGACCCAGGGGCCGGCGGCGTTGACGAGCAGCCGCGCCTCGACCTGCCGCGTCTGCGTCCTTCAGCCCGTCCCGCAGCGTGATGCGCCAATGGCTGTCGACGCGCTCGGCATTCGTCACGCGAGTGCGGGTCGAGATCGTCGCGCCGCGATCGGCGGCGTCGCGGGCGGTCAGCGCCACGAGGCGGGCGTCGTCGACCCAGCAATCCGAATATTCGAAGCCGCGGCGATAGTCGCCCTTCAGCGGCTTGCACCGGCGGCGATCGCGCGTCAGGTCGAGCGTCTTCGTCGCCGGCAGAAGCTTGCGACCGCCGATATGGTCGTAGAGGAACAGGCCGAGCCGCAGCAGCCAGGCCGGGCGCAGGCCCTTGTGATGCGGCAGCACGAAGCGCAGCGGGTGAATGATGTGCGGCGCGATGCGCCACAACACCTCGCGCTCCATCAGCGCCTCGCGCACCAGGCGGAACTTCGTAGTGTTCGAGATAGCGCAGCCCGCCATGCACCAGCTTGGTCGAGCGCGACGAGGTGCCGCTCGCCAGATCGTTCATCTCGGCCAGCACGACGGAGAAGCCGCGGCCGGCCGCGTCGCGGGCGATGCCGCAGCCGTTGATGCCGCCACCAATGATGAAGATGTCGAGCATGGTCACGTTGCAGCGCCTCCTGTGCGACGCAACATAAATAGTTCATATCGAGGCTCGTTTTCAACGATATTCGAACCATAACGCGCGTAATTCGAATGTCGGCCGGCGGAGGTGGGGCGCTTTTCGCCGTTCCCCGGGCGAGCGACCGAGGCGACGGGCGATGGTCAGCTGTCGATGCCGGCCGCTTCCGGCAGCGCCTCGATCAGCTCGACATCGTTCACGGCGCAAAAGGCGCGCACCGGCTCGCTCGGGCAGAAATCGGTGACGAAGGTGTGGATCTGCTTCAGGCTGCCGATCCTGACCGGCGCGGTGCGGGCGAACTTGGTCGAATCCGATGCCAGGATGACGTGGCGGGTATTGGCGATGATCGCCTGCGCCACCTTCACTTCGCGAAAATCATAGTCGAGCAGCGAGCCGTCCTCGTCGATCGCCGAGGTGCCGATGATGGCGTAATCGACCTTGAACTGGCGGATGAAGTCGATCGCCGCCTCGCCGACGATGCCGCCGTCCGAACTGCGCACCACGCCACCGACGATCACCACCTCGATCTGCGGGTAGGGCCGCATGATATGGGCGACGTTGATGTTGTTGGTGATCACCATCAGGCCCTGATGCTGCAGCAGCGCCTGCGCCACGGCCTCTGTCGTGGTGCCGATATTGATGAACAGCGAGGCGTTGTCCGGAATCCGCGCCGCGACGGCCGCGGCGATCGCGGTCTTCTCGCGCGCGGCGATCTGCGAGCGTGCCTCGTAGCCGACATTTTCCGCGCCGGAGGCGAGGATGGCGCCGCCATGGGTGCGCGCCATCAGCTTCTTGTCGCAGAGATCGTTCAGATCCTTGCGGATCGTCTGCGGCGTGACGGCGAACTGCGCGGCCAGTTCGTCGACGAGGACGCGGCCGCGCTGCTTGGCGATTTCGAGAATGGTGGTCTGGCGCGACGGCAGCATGCGTTCGGCTTTCGAATGTTTCGATCCAGTCGAAAAGCGAAACTAGAGCATTTCGGCGTTTCGCCAAAACGGCGAATGCGCCGCCGCCACCGCTTAGCGCTTGGCCGGATTGCTCTCCCAGAGCTTGCGAACAAGGTCCTTCAGCATCAGCGCCTCTTGCCAGCGATCCGACTGATCGAAACCGTCCGGGCCGCTGATCGCATAGGGCCTCGGGCCGAGTTCGCAGGTGAATGAGATCGTGTCGTTCGGCCCGGCGCGGCGGCTCCAGCTCTCGAACAGATAGCCCCACCAGGCGAGGAACTGGTCGAGATAGGGCTTGTTGTGCGGGAAGGAGATTTCGACCTGCACTTGTTCGGGACTGGCGACGCGGCCATGCGCCGCCCAGGAGCGATCAAGGATCTGCCGGATCTGGTCGTCCATCTCGCTGGGCACCGGCGGCTCGGGAAATTCGCGCCCGACCATGAAATGCGACAGGTCGGCGAGCAGTCTCAATTCCGGCATGGCGTCGAGGATGTCGAGCGTCACCAGAAGATCATTGGTGATGCGGCCGCGATGCGTCTCGACATAGACCGGCACATCCGAATCCTCGGCCATCCGGTTCCAGCCCTCGAGAATGCGCAGGCTTTCGGCGAGCGTGCGCGGGCGGACATCCGGCTGGATGGTCAGGTGATGGATGCCAAAATGGTTGGCGAGTTCCAGCGCCGGCTTCAGTTGCTCGATCGAGGTGGGGAAGCACTGGCCCTCGACCTGGATGCCGTTGTCGCTTGCCGCCTGCGCCAGCGGCGCCGCCAGTTCCTTGGTGAAGAACAGGTTGGTGACGCCGTCGAAACCGGCCGCGGCCGCCTCCGCCACCATGTCCGCGAGTGGCAGGTCGGCGCCGCGCCCCTTCAGGCGCTGCATGCCCCAGAGCGATTCAAAGACGAGCAGACGTTGCATGGTGTTGGCTCCGATGAGGCAGGGACGGGTTGGAAGGGTTTAGCGCTGGTTGAGCGTGAGGTCGATCGTATCAAGTGCGGCGTCACTCACCGGCGAAAGTCTCGGCGTTTCCTCACGCTCGCCGTCATTCCGGCGAAGGCCGGAATCCATACATCCCTGACATAGGGAGGTATGGCTCGGTAAGGCACTCGAGCGCCATCGGGTCGGAAGCCTCGGCTGGATGGATTCCGGCCTTCGCCGGAATGACGGCGGAGGGTGGTGAGACGGCAGAGGGTAGGCGAGGCGCGGGAATGACGACAGAGGGCGGGCGAGAGAGCGGACGCATCGCAGCCCATTCACCCTGCCAGCAAGCCCTTCAGCTTGACGGAAACATCCACCAGCGACGCCCTGTCCGGTGTCACGCGTTTGCCGATCAGCATCTCCGCCAGCCGGACATCTCTAGCGATTCTGCCGTTCGGGCCGACTGCGCTGGCGGCGACCAGCCTGCCGTCGCCGGCGAGATGGAAATCGAGCCTGGCGCCGTCGCCGAGATCGCGTGTCACCGTCTCGCGGCCCTCGTCTGCGAGCCCGGCGATCTGCAGGGTGAGGTCGTACTGATCCGACCAGAACCACGGTACGGCCTGATATGCGTCGCTGCCGCCCAGCATCGACTTCGCTGCCGCATTGCCATGGTCCTGCGCGTTGCGCCAGGCCTCCAGCCGCAAGCGGCGGTCGCCATAGAGCGGGTGCGGAAACGAGCAGCAATCGCCGGCGGCGAAAATGTCGGGATCGTTGGTCGCCAGCCGTCCGTCGACGGCGATGCCATTGTCGATCGCGAGCCCGGCGCGTTCGGCGAGCCCGGTTTCGGCCACCGCGCCGATGCCGGCGATTATGCCGTCGCAGACGATGCGCTCGCCGGTCGAGAGCAGGATCGCGTGGCGCTCGCCCTCCGCCTCGATGCGCTCGATGCCGGTTCCGAGCCGGAGCCGAACGCCGGCCGCCTCATGTCGCGCGGCGATGATCGCAGCGATCGCCGCCGGCACGGCGCGGGCCAGCAGGCGCGGCGCCAGTTCGATCAGCGTCACATCTGCGTCGCGGGCGCGAGCGGCGGCCGCCAGTTCGAGCCCGATGAAGCCGCCGCCGATGATGGCGATGTGCGCGCCGGGCGCGAGGCGCGAGCGCAGCGCGCGCGCCTCTTCGAAGGTGCGGAGATAGAGGACGTTTTCCGGCGTCGCACCCGGCAGCGCCAGCTTTCGCGCCCGCGCGCCGGTGGCGATCAGCAGCCGGTCATAGCGAAGCCGCTCGCCATCGGCGAGGTGGACCTCGTGCGCGGCGCGGTCGATCGCGGTGACGGCCCTCCCGCCGAGATGGGTGATGCCGTGCTCGTCGAGCCGGTCGGGCGTCAGGATGAAAGCGGCCTGCGGCTCGGCCGCGTCGGTCAGTGCCGCCTTGGAGAGGGGCGGGCGCTCATAGGGCCGGTGCGCCTCGTCGCCGAGGATCGTCACCCGGCCGGCAAAGCCGGATTCGCGCAGCGCCATGGCGGCGCGCGCGCCGGCCTCGCCCGCGCCGATCACGATCATGGATTCCGGCTGCGCCGCGCCCGTCATGATTTACGCCAGTCCGAGGAAGACTTTGCCGCCGTCGAGCTTGACCGGATAGGTCTTCAGATTGACGCAGACCGGCGCGCCCTTGGCCTGACCGGTGCGATAGTCGAAGCGGCCATTGTGCTTCGGGCATTCGATGATGTGGTCCATGACCAGGCCATCGGCGAGGTGGATCTGCTCATGCGTGCAGAGCCCGTCAGTGGCGAAATATTCGTCGTCGGGCGAGCGGTAGATCGCATAGGTGTGGCCGTCATGGTCGAAGCGCATGACGTCCTCCTCGTCGATCGCGTCGGCTTCGCAGGCCTCGATCCATCGGGCGGCCGTGGTGGTGTTCATGCTGGTTTCCTCGGTTGTTCTGTCGTTCGGCCGCGTGGCGCGGACCGGGCGTCCTTCGAAACGGCTTGCGGGTCGCCGCCCCCTCCCCAAAACCGGCCTTGCCGGTTTTGACCCTCCCTCAAGGGGAGGGTTCAGGAAGAGCACGTCTGCGGCACGGAGCCGGATCATCCTCCGCTTGAACCCTCCCCTTGAGGGAGGGTCGAAAGCGCATGGCGCTTTCGGGGAGGGGCACTGGATGGCCGCAAGGCTTGCAGCCGTCCCCTCACTCCGCCGGCGCGGCCGAGACGAACTGGGTGCCGTGATTGTAAGGCACGGCCTTTTCCGGATTGGGAAGCTGCCGCTTGACGAAGTAGCCGGGCTCGCGGACCTGGCGCAGCAGCGTCGGGATGATCTCCGCATAGGCTTCCCGGAGGCCGTTATACGGCGTGGGGCAGTCCGCCTTGATCGCCGCGTGCAGCTTCGGCAGCGCGTGATAGGGCACCATCGGGAACATGTGGTGTTCGACGTGGTAGTTCATGTTCATGTAGAGGAAGCGATAGAGCGGGTTCATGTAGACCGTGCGGCTGTTCAGCCGGTGGTCGAGAACGTCCTCGTCGAGGCCGGCATGCTGGGTCAGGCCGAAGAGGATGACGAAGAAGGCGCCATAAAGCGTCGGCAGGCCGATGAACATCGCCGGCAGGATCGAGCCGATAGCGAAACACCAGATCGCCACGCCTGCGAAAATCGCAAGGTACAGGCGCGCGATCCAGAAAACCTTGCCGCGCTCCATCTCGGGAATATAGGTCTTCTCTTCCTCCGTCAGCCGGCCGCTCGCATGGATGATGAGCTTCTTCATCGCGGCGTAGCTGCTCTTGATCGCGAAGAGGTTCAGCAGAATGCCGAGGATATCGGGCGGGCGCGGCACGGCGATCTCCGGATCGCGGCCGACGATGGTGGTGTCGGTGTGGTGACGCGTGTGGCTCCAGCGCCAGACGGTCGGCTCGCGCAGGATCATGAAGCAGGCGATCTGATAGACGACGTCGTTCATCCAGCGCGTCTTGAAGGCGGTGCCGTGGCTGCACTCATGCCAGCGCGAATCCGAGCCCGAGCCGTAGAGGATGCCGTAGACGGCGAAGAACGGCACCGCCCACCACGAACCCCAGAAGTAAAAACCGCCGAGGCCGGACAGAAAGAGCGCCGCGAACCAGAGCGCCGTGTTGCGCAGCGCCGGTCCGTCGGACCGCTTCATCAGCTCCTTCAGTTCCTTGCGCGAAATCGGGCAGCTGTACCACTGCGCCGCCGCCAGGCCGATTTCCTCGGCCCGCTTCGTGTCGCGGCCAACCAGCGAATAGTCGCGCTGGATCGTCTCGCTGGTCATTCCGTTCCTCCGCCGCAACGCGCCGCCTTGCCGTTCCGCAAGCGGAGGCGCGCCCACTCGATGTTGGAAGGACTCTAATGCCGGGCTGTTTCAAGCTCAATCGAGCGATGATAGAATCTCTCATGAAAGCTCAAGGCAGCGGCCGGGGGCGATGATAGAAACTATCAGGATGGGCGAGTCATGGATGGCGTGAACCGACCGACGATCCGCGACCTCGCTCTGGCCGCCGGCGTCGGTGTCGCCACCGTCGATCGCGTGCTCAACCAGCGCGCGCCGGTCAAGCGCGAGACGGCCGAGCGCGTGCTCGCCGCCGCCGAGGCGATCGGCTATCACGGCACCGGCCTGTTGCGGCGGCGGCTGGAGGAAACCGCGCCAAACCGCACCTTCGGCTTCCTGCTGCAGCGCCGCGCCGACGCCTTCTACCAGGACATGGCGGCGGCGCTCGCCGCCGCGACCCGCGCCGCGACCGCCGTGCGCGGGCGGCCGGTCGTTGAATTCGTCGAGGATATTTCGGCCGGCACGGTGGCGGAAAAGCTGCTGGCGCTGGGGGCGCGCGTCGATGCGCTCGCCGTCGTCGCCGCCGATCATCCCAAGGTGACCGAGGCGGTCGAGACGCTGACCGCCCGCGGCGTCGGCGTGATGACGCTGCTCTCCGAACTGTCGGCGTCCGCCAGCATCGGCCATGTCGGCATCGACCATCGCAAGGCCGGGCGCACCGCCGCCTGGGCGATCGCGCGACTGGCAAGGCAGCCGGGCAGCGTCGGCATCTTCGTCGGCAGCCACCGCTATGTCGGCCACGAACTGTCCGAGATCAGTTTTCGCTCCTATTTTCGCGAGCATGCGCCGGACTTTCGCCTGCTGGAGCCGCTCGCCAATCTGGAGGACCCGCATCTGGCGCATGAGGGCACGCTGGAGCTTGTGAAGCGCAATCCGGATCTCGTCGGCATCTATGTCGCCGGCGGCGGCATGGCCGGACTGATCTCGGCGCTGCGCGAGACGGGCGCGCATCGCCGCGTCATCGCCGTCTGCAACGAGCTGGTGCCGGAGACGCGCGCGGCGCTGGTCGATGGCGTGCTCGACGCGGTGATCGCGACGCCGGTGCAGGCGCTGGCGGAAAGAGCGGTCGAGATCCTGACCCGCGCCGTCGCGGGCCGGGCGGGCGAGGGCGACAGTCGTATTTTGTTGCCCTTCGAGCTCTATGTTGCCGAGAATGTCTGATGATCCATCGGGAATCGCTTCAGGGATGTCCCGGGAATAGGTGGGCCGCGTGCCGTCCGTTCATCGCCTTCTTCGCGCCCGCATCCCGGTGCGGCGCTACAGCCAGGAAATGTTCGCCTTCCGTCGCGGCGACATCCGGCCGGAGACGGTCATCGCCTGCATGCCGGCCATGGCGATCTGCCTCGCCGCCGGCATCGCCATCGGACGACCGGATTTCGGCCTGGTCGCCGCCAGCGGCGCCTTTTCGGTCGGCTTCGGCGCGTTCCAGCGCTTCACGGCGGTGCGCGCCGCGCCGATGTTCTTCGCCATGGTCGGCATGACGGTCGCCGCCTGGCTCGGCTCGTTCTCCGGCAGCTACATGCCGCTGATGCTGCTGTTCGCGGCCGTCGCCGGCGCGCTCTGCGGCGGCGCCAATGCCGCCGGCCCGGCGGCGTGGTGGATCACGCTGCAATGGGCGATCGCCTTCTTCGTCGCCGATGCCTATCCGTCCGACATGGCCGGCGCGCTTGGGCGCGCGGGCCTGATCTTCGGCGGCGGCGTGCTGCAGATCGCGCTGGTGACGACCGGTTGGGCGCTGGTCGGCAAGTCGGCCATCATCCGCGAACATGACGGCACCGAGCGCTGGCAGGACCTGTTCGCCGTGATGGGCCATCGCCTGACCGGCGGTTCCGACACGGCGCGGATTGCGATCGGCACGGCGCTGCTCGCGGTGCTGACCACGGTGATGACCAAGACCGCGACAATCCCGAACGGCTACTGGATCCCGGTGACGGCGCTGATCGTGCTGAAGCCGCAATCCGACAAGACGGTCGAGCGCGCCGTCTTCCGCATCTGCGGCACGGTCGCCGGCGCCGGCATCGCCACACTGATCGCCGCGCTGCTGCGGCCGGACGAGGGTATGCTGGCGGTGCTGGTGGTGGCGCTTGCCGGCGTCGCCTATTCGATGCAGCGCTCCGGCTATGCCGCCTTCGTCGCCAGCGTCACGGCCTGCGTCGCCTTCCTGGTGTCGCTCGCCGGCCTGCCGGAGGTCGAGGTCGTCAAGCACCGCATCGTCGCGACGGTGATCGGCGGCCTGCTGGCGCTGGTGGCGGGGATCTGTATCGAGGCCTGGAACCGACGGAGCCGGGGCCGCGCCGCACCGCCCCCGGTCTCCGAAAACTAGCCCTTCAGCAGCCACTCGTGCTCAGGGGCGTTGTGGAACTTCCAGGTCCGCTTCGGTCCGGCCATGACGTTGAGATAATAGAGGTCGTAGCCATGGATGGTGGCGCAGGGGTGATAGCCCCTGGGCACCAGTGTCACGACGCCGTCCTCGATCAGCATCGTCTCGTCGAGCGAGCGGTCGTCGGTATAGACGCGCTGGAAGGCAAAGCCCTGCGGCGGGTTGAGGCGGTGATAATACGTCTCCTCCAGCAGCGATTCCGCCGGCAAATTGTCGGTGTCGTGCTTGTGCGGCGGATAGCTCGACGTGTGGCCGCCCGGCGTGATCACCTCGACCACCAGCAGCGAATCCGCCTTCGCCGTCTCCGGCAGGATGTTGGTGACATGGCGCACATTGGTGCCGCGCCCGCGCGTCTCGCGCGCCATCTTGTCGGGACGGATATGGCGCGGCGGCAGGCCGCCGCCGGTCGAGGGCGCCGAGCAGACGGCAAGCGTCACCGCGGTCGTCGCCGTCACCGTCCAGTCGTGCTCGGACGGCACATAGACCGCATGCGGCTTGCCGTCGAAGGGCGACATGCGCTCGCCGAGGATGTTGAAATCGATCGCCTCGACGAGGATGCGCGCCTTGCCGGAGATCAGCACCAGGCAGACCTCGCGGTCGTTGGTGTTGCCGGCCGCCATCTCGCCCGGCGCCAGCTGGTGGAGGTCGAAGCCGACATGGCTCCAGCCGGCCGATTGCGGCGTGACGTGAATGGTCTGGCCCTTGTTGCCGGCCGGCTTGACGAGAAGATCTGACATCCGTGTCCCCCTACCGCTTTAGCCCGGCCGCATCGATGAACCGGTTGAGATTGTCGAACCCCATCTTCACATAGCGCGCCGGCGGCGCCTTGACCGGGTCCTGCTCGGCCTCGATGACGATCCAGCCGGCATAGTTCGGGATTTCCTTGAACACGGCGACATAGTCGATCGCGCCGTCGCCGGGCACGGTGTAGACGCCCGCGAGCACGCTATCGAGGAACGACCAGTCCTGCGCCGCCGCCTGCCGCGCCACGTCGGGGCGGACGTCCTTGGTGTGGACATGGGCAATGCGGCCGCGATAGTCGCGCGCCAGCCGGGCCGGATCGCCGCCGGCCCAGGTGATGTGGCCGGTGTCGAGCAGCAGCTTCACCGCCGGGCCGGTCGCCTCCATCAGCCGGTCGATCTCCAATTCGGTCTGGATCACCGTGCCCATGTGGTGGTGATAGACCAGCGTCAGTCCCTCGCGGGCGAGATAGTCGGCGAATTCGGTCAAGCGCGTGGTGAAGCGGCCCCATTCCACCTCGTTCATGATCGGCCGGGTCGAAAGCGGCGCCGATTGCGTGCCGTGGATGGTGCGGGTGCATTCCGCCGCGATGAACACCTTGCAGCCGAACGCCTTCAGGAGGTCGATATGGGCGCGCGCCGCCTTGAACTCCGCCTCGGCGTCGCGCTCGATCAGGAAGGTCGAATACCAGCCGCCGACGAGATCCAGCCCATGCGCGGCGAGGATCGGCCGCAGGGCTTCGGCCTCGCGCGGGAACTTGTGGCCGAGCTCCATGCCCTCGATGCCAATGGCCTTCGCCTCCGACAGGCATTGCTCGAGCGAAATGTCGCCGCCGATGTCCTGCTTGTCGTCATTGGACCAGCAGATCGGGTTGGCGCCGATGCGGATCATGGGGTGTTCCTCGTTGCGTGTCTGAATAATCTAGTCTGTTCTGGATCAGGAACTCCACCGTCATCCCGGGCAAGCGAAGCGCGACCCGGGATCCATGTCTCCGCCGGTCGCAGGTGGATGGATGGATCCCTGCTTTCGCAGGGATGACGGCCGAGGATGTTCTTCAGTTGCTACTGCAGTTTCTCGGACCGTCTCTGTTCATCCCACAATGCTCTCGTCTTCACCTCTCCCTGAGGGATACCTTTGCACAACATCATCGACCTCTGCCGACCATGCATTTCAGCTCGTCATCCCGACGAAGGTCGGGATCCACACACAGTTCCTGGCCAAAAACGCTGAGCGAAGACCACCTCAAGCCTGTGCTCATGGGCCCCGGCCTTCGCCGGGGCGACTCCCTCAGGGGGAGGTGAAGGTAAGGTTTTCTCAATCCAGCACCCGCTGTGCCTGGATCGCCCTTTCATACTCCTGCCGCGCCGCGTTTACCTGCGGCCGCGGGCTGACTTCCGGCACGGCGACGTCCCACCAGTGGCCACCGGCCTCGGTGGTGACGAGCGGGTCGGTGTCGATGACGAGCACGGTCGTGCGGTCGTTCTGCAAGGCGGCGGCGAGACCGGCCTCCAACTCGGCGATCGACGCCACCTTGGTCGCGATGGCGCCGAGGCTGGCGGCGTGCGCGGCGAAGTCAATCGCGGGCAGCACCGCGTGCCGGGCATCCTTGAGCAGATTGTTGAAGTTGGCGCCGCCGGTGGCCATCTGCAGCCGGTTGATGCAGCCATAGCCGGCATTGTCGAGCACGACGATGGTGAGGCGCAGCCCCAGCATCACCGAAGTGGCGATCTCGGAGTTCAGCATCAGGTAGGAGCCGTCGCCGACCATGACGACGACCTCCTGGTCGGGCTTGGCCATCTTGACGCCGAGCCCGCCGGCGATCTCGTAGCCCATGGTCGAATAGCCATATTCGAGATGGTAGGAGCCCGGCGCGCCCGCCTGCCAGAGCTTGTGCAGTTCGCCCGGTAGGCCGCCTGCGGCGCAGACGACCGTTCCGCCGGAGCCGATCGCCCGCTGCACGGCGCCGATCACCTGGCCGTCCGAGGGCAGGGCGGCGTTGGTCGGCGCGGTCGCCGCATCGGCGGCGATGAACCAGCGCGTCCGGCCTTCCGTCGCCCGCTTCGTCCAATCTTCCGGCGCCTTCAGCGCTTCCAGCCGCAGCGCGAGCTCGCGCAGGCCGGCCTCGGCGTCGGCGACCAGCGGCAGCGCCCGGTGCTTGGTGGCGTCGAAGACCTGGGTGTTGAGGCCAATGATGGTCCGGCGCGCGTTCTGGAACAACGCCCAGGAGCCGGTGGTGAAATCCTGCAGCCGCGTGCCGATGGCCAGAATGACATCGGCTTCTTCCGCCAGTTCGTTGGCGGCCGAGGTTCCGGTGACGCCGATCGAGCCCATGTTGAGCGGGTGATCGGCCGGCAGCGAGGATTTGCCCGCCTGCGTTTCAGCGACGGGGATGCCATGCGCTTCGGCGAAGTCGGCGAGCGTCCGGGTCGCGCCGGAATAGAGCACGCCACCGCCGGCGACGATCAGCGGCTTCTTCGCGGCGCGCAGCGCGGCCGTGGCGGCGGCCAGCTCGTCGTCAGAGGCGCGCGGCCGGCGCTGCGTCCAGATCCGTTCGTCGAAGAAGGCTTCCGGATAGTCATAGGCCTCGGCCTGCACGTCCTGGCAGAGCGACAGCGTCACCGGCCCGCATTCGGCCGGATCGGTCAGCACCACCATGGCGCGCTGCAGGGCGGGAATGATCTGCTCCGGCCGGGTGATGCGGTCGAAATACCGCGACACCGGGCGGAACACGTCATTGGCCGAGAGGGTGCCGTCGCCGAAGGCCTCGACCTGCTGCAGCACCGGATCGGGTCGGCGATTGGCGAAGACGTCGCCGGGCAGGAACAGAACCGGCAGGCGGTTGACATGCGCCAGCGCGCAGGCCGTCACCATGTTGGTGGCGCCCGGGCCGATCGAGCTGGTCACCGCCATCATGCGGCGGCGGAAATTCGCCTTGGCATAGGCGATTGCCGCATGGCCCATCGCCTGCTCGTTATGGGCGCGGAAGGTCGGCAGGTCGTCCTGGTGCTGGTACAGCGCCTCGCCGACCGCGGCGACATTGCCATGGCCGAAGATCGCCCAGACGCCGCCGAAGATCGGCAACGTCCTGCCGTCGATGACGGTCTTCTGGCTGGCGAGAAACCGCGTCAGCGCTTGCGCCATGGTGAGACGGATGGTGGTCATCGGGCTGTTTCCTCGGCCATTTTCTGTCGCGCTCCACCTCGGTCGTGCGAGGCGGTCTCCCCTGTTTTCAAGCTAGTCTCTCCCCGCTGTCGCCGCGAGAGACCTTCGCCTCCCCATCCGGAGGAGGCCTGTTCTTCACCTCTCCCAGAGGGAGAGGTCGACGCACGAAGTGCGGCGGGTGAGGGGTTACGCCCTCTCCGGATGGTTCCCTAAACCCTCACCCGGCTCTTCGAGCCGACCTTTCCCCCAGGGAGAGGTGAAGCAAGGGCAATCCCGAACGCCTTGCGCCGCCCGTACTCCCACCCTCCGCCGTCATCCCGGGCTTCGCCCCGGGATCCATTCAACCGAGGCCTTCGTCGTCGAGCCTCGTCCCCCTCCGCCGTCATCCCTGCGAAAGCAGGGATCCAGTCAGCCGGGTTGATCCGTATTCGAACCGCCCGGTGGCTCGGATGGATGGATCCCTGCTTTCGCAGGGATGGCGACCGCGTGTGTCGCGGCAACCCGCGTAACCCTCCCAAAACTCCTCAGACCGCCTCCGTCTGCCGCGCGCTTTCCCAGGCGGCGACCAGCTTGCCGAAGCGGGTCGCCATGTCGGCCGTCGCCGCCTCGTCGTCGATCCGGCCCGACAGCCATCCTTCCGCCGCCTCCGCGAATATCGTGCGGCCGACCGCGAAACCCTTGACCAGCGGCGTGGCGGCGGCGGCGCGAAAGGCCGCAACCAGTTCGGGCTCCGGCGCCTCCAGCCCGAGCAGCACGATGCCCCGGCACAGCGGATCGTTGGCTGTTATCACCGCCTCGATCGCCGCCCAGGCGGCCGGGCTCGTCTGCGGCTCCAGCTTCCACCAGTCCGGTTTGATGCCGAGCTCGTAGAGCCGGGCCAGCACCGACGACACGGTGGTGTCGGTCAGCGCACCATGCTTGCCGGCGATGATCTCGACCAGCAATTCGCGGCCGACCGTCCGCGCCGCGTCGGCCACGCGCAGCAATTCGCGCTCCTGCCGCACCTTCAGCTCGGCGCTGTCGTCGGGATGGTAGAAGCAGAGGCACTTGATGGTGTGGCCGATCGGCCATTCGGCGAGATGGCTGCCGAGATCCGGCAGGTGGTCGAAATCGAGCGGGCGGGAGCCGGGCTGCTCGACCGGCCGGCCGATCCAGAAGCCCTGCTCGGCGGCGCGGGGAAACGCCTTCTGGCCATAGGTGGAATCGAGCAGCATGCCGAAGCCGGGCCGGCCTCCGGCGATGCGCGCCGCCGCCTCGACCGCCAGCGCCTTCAGCCCGGCGATTTTTTCACGCGGGACCTGAAGCCGGTCGGCCACCGCCTCGAGCTGGGCGCGATGGTCGATCGCCAGTGCCATCAGCGTTTCCGGCTGGTCGCGGCGGGTGGTCGCCCAATGCAGGTGGTTTAGCGCCGCGTCCTTGCGCAGCGCCCGGAAGGGGCTGCCATGGGCGAGGAAGTACGAAAGCTCGGCCCAGCTTGGATATTCCGGCGAGCAGAGCAGCCGCGACACGGCGAAGGCGCCGCAGGCATTCGCCCAGGTGGCGGATGTCGCCAACGGCTCGCCCTTCAGCCAGCCGCGGAGGAAGCCCGACATGAAGGCATCGCCCGCGCCGAGCACATTGTAGATGTCGATGGGAAAACCCTTGCCGACAATGCCCTGTTCGAGATCGTCAGGAATGTCGCCGTCATAGACGATGCAGCCCATCGCGCCGCGCTTCAGCACGATGGTGGCGCTCGAAACCGTGCGGATCGCCCTGAGCGCGCCGAGCACGTCGTCGGCGCCGGAGGCGATGCGGATTTCCTCTTCCGTGCCGACGATCAGGTCGCAATCCGGCAGGATGGATTTGAGCTGCTCCGAGACGCGGTCGGACTTCACATAGCGGGCGAAGCCTTCGCCGTGGCCGGCGAGGCCCCAGAGATTGGGCCGGTAGTCGATGTCGAACACGACCTTGCCGCCATTCGCCTTGGCGATGCGGATCGCCTTGCGCTGGGCCGCGTCGCTGTTTGCCCGCGAGAAATGCGTGCCGGTGACGACGATGGCGGCGGCCGAGGCGATGAAGGCCTCGTCGATGTCGGCCTCCGACAGCGCCATGTCGGCGCAATCGGTGCGGTAGAAGATCATCGGCGAGACGCCCTCGTCCTCGACGGCGAGCAGCACGAGTGCTGTCAGCCGGTCCGGGTCGGTGGCGATGCCATCGGTGGCGACACCTTCGCGCACCATCTGCTCGCGGATGAAGCGGCCCATCTGCTCGTCGCCGACGCGGGTGATGACCGCCGACTTCAGGCCGAGCCGGGCCGTGCCGATGGCGATGTTGGACGGGCAGCCGCCGACCGACTTGGCGAAGGAGGTGACGTCCTCCAGGCGGGAGAAGATCTGCTGGCCATAGAGGTCGACGGAGGAGCGGCCAATGGTGATCACGTCGAGCGGCCGGCCCGCCGTGCCGGCTCCAGGAGCCTCGGTCATCGCAATCTCCGTCTCGGTTAACGCGGGGTTGACGAGCCGTTACCAAAAACGGTCGCGAAGCCCCATTCGGGTCACCGAGAAGTGAAACAAAAATTCTGCGATTTCGTCAATATGGAATAATCGGATCACGCGCCGCGCCGGGCTTCGGCGACCGCGACCGTCAGCGTCATGGCGAGGGCCATCGAGGCGGAGAGCGAGCGGAAGCCTTCGAAGTCGGCCTCGACCACCTCGAACCAGACGCCGAGCTTGGGAATCAGCGGGCTGAACGGGCTGTCGGTGATGACGACGAGCGGCGTGCCGGCCTCGTTGATCTGGCGGGCATAGGTGAGGGTTGCGGAGGCGTAGGGCGTGAAGGAAATCGCGATCGCCGCGTCGCGCGGCGTGGCGAAGGAGAGCGTTTCCGGGTCGTTGCCCTGGGCCGAGCCGACCAGGATCGACTTCACGCCGAGCTTGCCGAAGGCGTAGCTCATATAGGAGGTGACGGGAAAGGAGCGGCGCTGGCCGATCAGGTAGATCGTCTCCGCCTTGGCCAGCAGCGCCGCCGCCTCGTCGATCTGCTCGACCTGCACGCGCTCGCGCAGCGAGCCGACCGAGCGCTCCGCCGCCTTGCAGAAGCCGGAGAACAAGGTCGCCGACTTGCTGTCGCCGGCGACATGCGAGCGCAGCGACGACAGCCGCTCGGAATAGTTGGAGGTGCGGTCGCGCAGCCGGTCCTGGAACACCGCCTGCAGGTCGGAAAAGCCCTGGTAGCCGAAGGCCTGGGCAAAGCGCACCAGCGTCGAGGGCTGCACTTCGGCCTTCTCGGCGATGCTCGCCGCGGTGCCGAAGGCGACGTCGTCGGGATTGGCGACGGCATAGATGGCGACCTGGGCCAGGCGCTTCGGCAGCGTGTCCTTGCGGCTCACCATCAGGTTGCGCAGGCTCCAGAAGTCGCGGGGCGGCAAGGCGTCGTTGTCATCAAGGGTCATCGTCGCGGGCCTTTCCAGCGCAATTTCCGCAGGTTTCTCCCAGTTTCGGCCGAAAATCAACTCTTGACGGGGTTGGGCCTCTATGGAATGAATATTCCGACATCGATATACGGAGTTGTTTTATTCCGGATTTCTCGATGCAGAGGGGATTCAGAGCAGAAAAAATCGCCGGATTCCCGCCTTTTCATTCTCGGGAGGAATGTCATGAAGCTGAAATTCAAGGCGATGCTCGCCGCGACGGCGCTTGCCGTTTCCGCCGTCGCCGCCCACGCCGATATCATCGTCGTCACCCACGGCCAGGCTTCCGATCCGTTCTGGTCGGTGGTCAAGAACGGCGTTGCCGAGGCTGGCAAGGACCTGGGCGTGAAGGTTGACTATCGCGCGCCGGAAACCTTCGACATGGTTGCGATGGCGCAGCTGATCGACGCCGCCGTCAACCAGAAGCCGGAGGGCCTGGTCGTCTCGATCCCGGATGCCGACGCGCTCGGGCCGTCGATCCAGAAGGCCGTCGCGGCGGGGATCCCGGTCATCTCGATGAATTCCGGCTCCGACGTCTCGAAGAAGCTCGGCGCCCTGCTGCATGTCGGTCAGAGCGAGTATGACGCCGGCAAGGCCGCCGGCGCCAAGCTGAAGGCGATGGGTGGCAAGAAGGGGCTCTGCGTCAACCAGGAAGTCGGCAACGTCGCGCTCGACCTGCGCTGCAAGGGCTTCACGGACGGCTTCGGCGCGGTGACGGTGCTGCCGACCTCCAACGATCCGGCCGACGTCAAGGCCAAGGTCAAGGCGGCACTGGCGTCGGATCCGTCGGTCGACGCCATCCTGACCTTGAACGCGTCACTCGCCGGCGAGCCGTCCGTCGCGGCCGTGTCCGAGTCCGGCATGGACGGCAAGGTCAACGTCGCCACCTTCGACCTTTCGGCCGGCTTCCTTCAGGCCGTCGCCGACGGCAAGGCTGCCTTCGCCATCGACCAGCAGCAGTTCCTGCAGGGCTACCTGCCCGTCGCGTTCCTGGCGCTGCACAGCAAATACGGCCTGATGCCGGGCGGCGACGTGCCGTCGGGTCCCAATCTCGTGACCAAGGACACGGCCGCCCAGGTGGTGGAGCTGTCGGCCAAGGGCATTCGCTGAGGTCACTCTGGGCGCGCGCGGCTCCCTCCCGCGCGCGCCCGTTTCGGCGATCGCGTCCATGAGGCGATCCCAAGCGTTCGTTTCAGTCCAAGTCCCACGTCGGAAAGTCGAAATGCGCAGCAATCAGGTCAGCGCCGTCATCATGAGCGCCATTCGGGCGATCGCGACAGGGGTGGTGAACGGTGGAGGATGCTGCCATGACCGAACCGAATAGTCCGGCAGCGCTTGCCGCCAAGGCGGCCGACGAGCGGCTCAAGCATGCGTCGGCGCTGACGAGACTGCTGCGCCGGCCTGAACTCGGCGCCGTGCTCGGCCTGGTCATCGTGACCAGCTTCTTCATCGCGATCGCCAATCCGGTGATGTTCGAGCTCTCCGGCATCATGAACTTCATGGCGCCGGCCGCGCAGCTCGGCATTCTGGCCATTGGCGCTTCGCTGCTGATGGTAGGCGGCGAGTTCGACCTCTCGGTCGGTTCGATGGTCGCCTTTGCCGGCCTGATCTTCGCCGCCTGCCTCGTCACCTTTGGCCTGCCGCTGCCGGTGGCGATCGGCGTTGCCTTTGCCTGCGCGGCGGCGATCGGTTTCATCAACGGGCAGATCGTCATCCATACCGGCCTGCCAAGCTTCATCGTCACGCTCGCCTTCCTGTTCGTGCTGCGCGGATTGTCGCTGGTCGGGCTCAAATGGGCGACCGGCGGCGCGACGCAGCTGCGTGGCGTGCGCGAGGCGGCCACCCGAACCCCGCTCGATGCCTTCATCTACAAGATCTTCGCCGGTGACGCTTTCGAAGGGCTCTTCGCCTGGCTCGCCGCGCATGACTGGATCGCCAAATTCCCGAACGGCCAGCCCAAGATCACCGGCGTGCCGGTCGAGATCATCTGGTTCGTCGGCCTTGCCATCGTTTGCGCCATCGTGCTGTCCCGCACCCGCTACGGCAACTGGATCTTCGCCGCTGGCGGAGATCCCGAAGCTGCGCGCAATTCCGGCGTGCCGACCCGGCGGGTCAAGACCTCGCTCTTCGTGCTCACGGCCTGCTGCGCGGCGCTGGTTGCCGTGCTGACGGTGCTCGACGCCGGCTCAACGGATGCGCGGCGCGGGTTTCAGAAGGAGTTCGAGGCGATCATTGCGGCGGTGATCGGCGGCTGCCTGCTCACCGGCGGCTATGGCTCGGTCGTCGGCGCGGCAATCGGCGCCGTCATCTTCGGCATGGTGCTGATCGGCCTCACCTACACGGCCATCGACCAGGACTGGTACCTCGTCTTCCTTGGCGGCATGCTGCTGATGGCGGTGTTCTTCAACAACATCATCCGCAAGCGCGTGACGGGAGAGCGCTGATGACGACGCCGATCCTGGAGATGCGCGACATCGAAAAGCACTTCGGCTCGGTCGTGGCGCTGGCCGGCGTGTCGATCTCGATCCATGCCGGCGAGGTGCACTGCCTGCTTGGCGACAACGGCGCCGGCAAGTCGACCTTCATCAAGACCATGGCCGGCGTCCACCGGGCGACGCGGGGCGAGATGTTGCTGAACGGCCAGCCGGTGCATTTCACCAGCCCGCGCCAGGCGCTCGATGCCGGCATCGCCACGGTCTATCAGGACCTGGCCATGATCCCGCTGATGTCGGTGACACGGAACTTCTTCATGGGACGGGAGCCGGTCAAGGGAATCTGGCCGCTCCGCTTCATGGACATGGGATTTTGCGATCGGATCACGCGCGAGGAGATGCAGCGCATCGGCATCGACGTCCGCGATCCCGGCCAGGCGGTCGGCACGCTGTCCGGCGGTGAGCGCCAATGCGTGGCGATCTCGCGCGCTGTCTATTTCGGCGCCAAGGTGCTGATCCTCGACGAGCCGACCTCGGCGCTGGGAGTCCGGCAGACGTCGATGGTGCTGAAATATATCGACATGGTGCGCAAGCGCGGGCTCGGCGTCGTCTTCATCACCCACAACGTCCGTCATGCGCTCGCCGTCGGCGACCGCTTTACCGTGCTGAACCGGGGCCGGACGCTCGGCACCGCGGCGCGCGGCGCGATCACGGCGGACGAACTGCAAACGCTCATGGCCGGCGGCAAGGAACTTGCCGATCTGTCCGCCGAGCTCGGCGGCACGGTCTGAGGCCAGGCAATATCGGGAACATCGTGGCATGAAATCTCTCGGCATCGGGCTGATCGGCACCGGCTATATGGGCAAGTGCCACGCGCTCGCCTGGAACGCCGTTGCGCCGACCTTCGGCGACGTGGCGCGGCCAAGGCTGGTGCATCTTGGCGAGGCGAACGAGGCGCTCGCGACGCGCAAGGCGGCGGAACTGGGCTTCGCCCGCGCTTCCGGCGACTGGCGCAAAGTCGTCGAGGATCCCGAGGTCGACGTGGTCTCGATCACGACGCCGAACCAGTTCCATGCCGAGATGGCGATCACGGCCCTTCGCGCCGGCAAGCATGTCTGGTGCGAGAAGCCGATGGCGACCTCGCTCGCCGACGCGGGCGCGATGCAGGCGGCGGTTGAGGCGTCCGGTACGGTGGCGGCGCTCGGCTACAACTATATCCAGAACCCGGCCGTTCGAAACTTGCACCGGATGATCGAGCAGGGCGCGATCGGCGCGGTCAATCATGTCCGCGTCGAGATGGACGAGGACTTCATGGCCGATGCGGCGGCGCCGTTCGGCTGGAAGAGCGAAGCGGCGTCTGGCCATGGCGCGCTCGACGATTTCGCCGTCCACCCATTGTCGCTGCTCAGCGTTCTGGTCGGGCCGATGGCGAGCGTCGTCGTCGACATGGCGAAGCCCTACGCCGAGCGTCCGCTGGCCGCCGGCGGCAGCCGTGCCGTTGAAACACACGATATCGCCAGCATCCTGTTCCGGCTCGCGAGCGGCGCCTCCGGCAGCCTGCTGGTCAATCGCTCGGCCTGGGGCCGCAAGGGGCGGATCGCCATCCAGATCTTCGGCTCCGAAGGCTCGCTGCTCTACGATCAGGAGCGGATGAACGAGGTTCAATTGTTCGAGGCTCGTGGCCCTGCCGCCGAGCAAGGCTTTCGCACCATCCTGACCGGCACTGCGCATCCGCCCTATGACCGCTTCATCCCGGCGCCCGGCCACGGCCTCGGCTTCAACGATCTGAAGGTGATCGAGGCGCGTGAGCTGATGCGGCGGATCGCCGGCGAGCCGGCCCATCTGATCGAATTCGCGACAGGATTGCAGATTGAACGCAGCGTGGACGCCATGGCCCGCTCGCATATGACGCGCGGCTGGGTCGATATTGTTTGAGCGCTGAAGCGGCGGCCCTCTCGGACGCCGGCCATCTTTGAGGGAGCTGGAATGACGGTCAGACTAGGACTTCTGGGCGCGGGCCGGATCGGCAAGGTACATGCCGGCGCGATTGCCGCGAATGACGGTGCAAAACTCGTCGCCGTTGCCGACGCCTTCCCCGAGGCGGCCAAGGCGCTCGCCGCGGCGACCGGCGCGGAAGTGCGCGAGGCGGACGCGATCATGAATGCCGGGGATATCGACGCCGTGCTGATCACGACGCCGACCGACCTGCATGCCACGATGATCGAGCAGGCGGCGCGGGCGAAAAAGGCGATCTTCTGCGAGAAGCCGGTCGATCTCGACGTCGCCCGCGTCAAGGCATGCCTCGCCGTCGTCGCCGCGGAAAGGGTGCTGCTGATGGTCGGCTTCAACCGCCGCTTCGATCCGAACTTCATCGAAGTCCGCCGTCAGATCGACGCCGGCGCCATCGGCAAGGTCGAGATGGTGTCGATTACCTCGCGCGATCCCGGCCCGCCGCCGGCCGACTATATCAGACGCTCGGGCGGGCTGTTCCGCGACATGACAATTCATGATTTCGACATGGCGCGCTTCCTGCTCGGCGAGGAGCCGGTCAGCGTCTATGCCTCGGCCTCCGTGCTGGTCGATCCGGAAATCGGCAAGCTCGGAGATTTCGACAGCGCCTCCGTCGTGTTGACCACGAAGTCCGGCCGCATTGCGCAGATCTCGAATTCGCGCCGGGCCAGCTATGGCTATGACCAGCGCATCGAGGTGCACGGTTCGAAGGGCCTGGTAAGCGCCGACAATCTGCGCGCCACCAATGTCGAGATCGCCAATGGCGACGGCTATCGCCGTGAGCCGCTGATGAACTTCTTCATGACCCGCTACACCGAGGCCTATCGCAACGAGATCGCCGCCTTTATCGCCGCGGTCGAGAGCGGTGGCCTGGCGACGCCCTCCGGCGAGGATGGCTGGAAGGCGTTGGTGCTCGCCGACGCGGCGCTGCAATCGGTCAAGGAAAAGCGGGCGATCGCGGTTTCGATCTGACGCGCCCTTCAGCTCCAGAAGCCCTTCGATCCGATGGCCGGGACCTGCGTTCCGGCCATCGGCTTGTTTGCGCCAAGCTCGCGGCCCGGCGGTCCGTGTCGTCCGAGGCAGGAAGCGCGGTGCTTGTGGAGGGACGGCGCACCTGCTACCAGATTAGAAGAATTCTAATCTGTTAGGAAAAGTTCCGTGTTTTCATTCGGAAAGCGATCTTTCGACGATCTCTCGTTGCGCGAAGTCATGGCCTTGGCGATCGGCGCGGAGGAGGAGGATGCGCGGCGCTATCGTGACATGGCCGAGCGGCTTGCCGTGGATTTCCCTGGTTCGGCCAAGGTTTTCGACGCCATGGCGATCGAGGAGGACGAGCACCGGCGCCTGCTGATCGACCTCTTCAAGGAGAAGTTCGGCGATCACATTCCGCTCGTCCGGCGCGACGACGTGCGCGGTTTCGTCCGCCATGCCCCGGTTTGGTCGATGCGAAACATCTCCGTCGACGGCTTCCGGCTCGACGCCGCGACGATGGAGCTCGAGGCGCAGCGCTTGTACCTGAAGGCGGCGGAGCGGGCGACGGACCCCGACGTGCGCAAACTGCTCGGCGACCTGGCCGCCATGGAGGCGCAGCATGAGCGCAGGGTCGAGCAGCTTGAGGCCGAGCATTTGCAGGAGAACGTCCGGACCGAGGAGGACGCGACCCGCCGCCGAATGTTCGTCATGCAGGTTGTGCAGCCGGGGCTTGCCGGCCTGATCGACGGCTCGGTCTCGACGTTGGCGCCGATCTTTGCGGCCGCTTTTGCCACCCAGAACTCGTTTAACGCCTTCCTGGTCGGCTTGGCCGCTTCGATCGGTGCAGGCATTTCCATGGGCTTGACCGAAGCGCTGTCGGATGATGGCGTCATCACCGGCCGCGGCCATCCGTGGCTGCGCGGCGTTGTCTGCGGCGTGATGACGGCTGTCGGCGGCCTTGGCCACACGCTACCGTTCCTGATCCCGCATTTCTGGACGGCGACTGCAGTCGCCGGTGTCGTCGTCGTCGCTGAACTGGTCGCCATCGCCTGGATTCGCTGGCGCTACATGGACACAAAGTTCCATTCCGCCATGGGCCAAGTCGTCCTCGGAGGCCTTCTGGTGCTGGCGACCGGCATCTTCATCGGCAGCGTGTGAGACGCGATCCGACATCGCGTCTTTGCGATGACACGGCGAGGCGCTAGGCTCACCCGTCAAACAGGGTGGTCCGTCTCGCATGCGCGTTCTTGTTACCGGCGGCGCCGGGTTTATCGGTTCGGCTCTCTGCCGGCATCTGGTCGTCGATCTCGGCGTCGGTGTCGTCAATGTCGACAAGCTGACCTATGCCGCCAACCTCGCCTCGCTGGCGCCGATCGCCGACAATCCGCTGTACGAATTCGTCCGCGCCGACATCTGCGACGCCGAGGCGATGTCCGATGTGTTCCAGCGATATCAGCCGAACGGCGTCATCCATCTCGCGGCCGAGAGCCATGTTGATCGCTCGATCGGCAGCCCCGGCGAGTTTTTGGCGACCAACATCATGGGGACGGCGACGCTGCTGGAAGCGGCGCGCGCCTATCAGGACAGGCTCGGCGCCGAGAGGCACGACACCTTTCGCTTTCTGCATGTCTCGACCGACGAAGTGTTCGGCTCGCTCGGCTCCCACGGGTTGTTCCATGAGGCGACACCCTATGATCCATCCTCGCCCTATTCGGCCAGCAAGGCGGCGTCGGATCATCTGGTGCGCGCCTGGCAGCGCACCTATGGCCTGCCGGCACTGATCTCGAACTGCTCGAACAATTACGGGCCCTATCATTTTCCGGAAAAGCTGATCCCGCTCGTCATCCTAAACGCCATCGAGGGCGCCCCGATCCGCGTCTATGGCGACGGGCATAACGTGCGCGACTGGCTGCATGTCGAGGACCATGCCCGCGCCCTGTTCCTGGTGCTGACGCGCGGCAAGCCCGGCGAGAGCTACAATATCGGCGGCCGCAACGAGCGGACCAATCTCGATGTCGTGCGCAGCATCTGCACCATCCTCGATCGTCGGCGCAGTCGCAGCGCCCCGCATGACAGCCTGATCGAGTTTGTCGCCGATCGGCCCGGCCACGACCACCGCTACGCCATCGACCCGACCAAGGCCGAGGCGGAACTGGGCTGGCGGGCAGTGGAGAGCTTCGACACAGGCATCGAGAAGACGGTCGATTGGTATCTCGACCGGCGCGACTGGTGGGAGCCGATCCGCAGCGGCGTCTATCGCGGTCAGCGCCTCGGCTTGTTGGCGGACGCCAACTGATGCGGGTCTTCGTCGCCGGTTCCAGCGGCCAGCTGGCGCGCGCGCTCAAGGCGCGGGCGGCGGCGCATGGCCACGTCGTCGCGACGTTTGGGCGGCCGGCTCTGGATCTCGCCCGTCTTGATGAGGTGGCTCGCGTCATCGCCGGTTTCGAACCGGACCTTGTCCTCAACGCCGCCGCCTATACGGCGGTGGACAAGGCGGAGAGCGATGTCGAGGCCGCGATGGCGATCAATCGCGACGGCGCGGTGCAACTTGCCGCCAGCGCGCGAAAACTCGGCCTGCCATTCCTGCATGTCTCAACGGATTATGTCTTCGACGGCGAAAAGGGCTCGCCCTATGTCGAGACGGACGCGACCAACCCGCTCGGCGTCTATGGGCGGTCGAAGCTGGAGGGTGAGCTTCAGGTCCTGGCCAGAAATCCCGACGCGCTGATCTTTCGTACCGGCTGGGTCTATGGCCCGGATGGCAGCAATTTCGTCTGCAGCATGATCCGACTCGCGGGCGAGAGGGAGCACCTGGACATCGTCGCCGATCGCTTTGGCAATCCGACCTCGGCAACGGATCTTGCCGACGGGCTGCTGATGATTGCCGGACGGGCGAGGGGCGTATCGGGCGGCATCTTCCATCTCGTCGGCAACGCGGACGCAAGCTGGTTCGATCTCGCCAGCGGCGTCATGGCGCGGCTGGCCGCTGCCGGGCGCAAGGTGCCAACACTCGGAAAAATCTCCGGCGATGCCTATGTCGCCCCGGCCGCGCGGCCGCGCGATTCCAGGCTTGATTGCGAACTGGCGGAGCGAACCTTCGGCGTTCGCCTGCCGGGCTGGCCGGACAGTCTCGGCGCGGTGGTCGCCTCCATCCTCGATCCAGAACGGAATGCTGCATGAAGGGTATTGTTCTCGCGGGTGGCGCGGGCACGCGGCTGCATCCGATGACGCTGGTCACCAGCAAGCAGCTGCTGCCGATCTACGACAAGCCGATGATCTATTATCCGCTGTCGACGCTGATGCTGGCCGGCATTCGCGACATCCTGATCATCTCGACGCCGCAAGATTTGCCAAAATTCCAGGCGCTGCTTGGCGATGGCTCGCAATGGGGCATCTCGCTCGCCTATGCCGAGCAAGCGGCGCCCGAAGGATTGGCGCAGGCCTACCGGATCGGCGCCGATTTCGTCGCCGGCTCGCGCTCGGCACTGATCCTGGGCGACAACATCTTCTTCGGCCATGGCCTGACGGCGCTCTTGGCCGAAGCTCGCGCCAGAGAAAGCGGCGCCACGGTGTTCGCCTATCATGTCCAGGATCCGCAGCGGTACGGCGTCGTCGCCTTCGATCGCGACCAGAAGGCTGTCTCGATCGAGGAGAAGCCGAGCCAACCGAAATCAAACTGGGCGGTGACCGGGCTCTATTTCTATGACGAGGCGGTCGTCGATATCGCCGCGGATTTGAGGCCATCGGCGCGGGGCGAGTTGGAGATCACCGACGTCAACAGCGCTTATCTCGAACGCGGCGCGCTCAATGTCGAGAAGATGGGGCGCGGCTATGCCTGGCTCGATACCGGCACGCCGGACAGTCTGATCGAGGCGTCGGAGTTCGTCCGCACCTTTGAGAAGCGACAGGGCCTGAAGATCTGCTGCCCGGAAGAGATCGCCTATCTGATGGGCTTCATTGACGCGGGCGAGTTGGAGCGGCTCGGCGCCGCGCTCGGCAAGAGCAGCTACGGCCAGTATTTGCTCAATATGGTTCTGGCGGACCGCTAGTCCCTTGCGCAACTTGTTCGCCTAGACAACGGATCTGGGTTCGCTGCGAAACCCGGGCCAGGTTGGATCGGTTTGCCGGCGGAAAAAACCGCGCTATTTCTATCCGGGAGGTGCCGGTTCCAGGGATACCGGCGCGGTCGCTGAGCACGGAGCGTATCGTGAACGTCGTCCCGGCAGATGAAGCTCGCACGCGGGCTTTTGCTCGCGTTATCGGTCCATTCGTGACGATCGTGGCAATCATCGCCGCGGTCCGTATGCCCGAGATCACGGCGACGCCGTTCTTGAGTACCTTCTTTGAAAATCCCGTCACCGTCTGGATCACGGGGGCGATGTTGCTTCTGCTTGGCTTGATCATAATCGGCCAGCACCAGTCTTGGTCATCGGCCGCGGCGGCACTGATCTCTCTGTTGGGCTGGATCTTGGTGATACGCGGCGTGGCGCTCCTGACCGTGCCACAGTTGTACGAGCGCTTCGCATTGGCGCTGACGAACGTGACGGGGCTGCGCATCGGCTCTGGACTGATGGCGCTGATTGGCATCTGGCTGAGTTATGTGGGCTGGTTCTCCAGCCCGGCCGCCAAATCCTAGCAGCTTGGGCCCGCTCGATCGCGGAGCCGCGCTTATGGCTCCCCGGCTGGGGATGGGCGTTACGCCTCAGGCGCTAGAAAGCCAGATCCGCCAGGCGCGGATGCTTGCGGTCGCGATCCGAGAGGGTCGTGGCCGTATCGCCGACCGGCCAGGCGATGCCGAGCGCCGGATCGTCCCAGGCGAGGCCGCGATCATGCTCGGGACTGTAATAGTCCGACGTCTTGTAAAAGACCTCGGTGTCGGGCCCGAGCGTGCAGAAACCGTGCGCGAAGCCGGTCGGAACATAGAGCTGGGCGTGATTCTCGGCAGATAGCGTCACGGCGACATGCTGGCCAAAGGTCGGCGACGAGGGACGGATATCGACGGCGACGTCGAGAATGGCGCCGCGTAGCACGCGAACCAGCTTGGCCTGCGCGCGCGGTTCAAGCTGGAAATGCAGGCCGCGCACCGTGCCAGCCGGGCGGGAAAGCGACTGGTTGTCTTGGACGAAGGCAATGGCCGGATCGACGTCGCGCTGGAACAGATCCTGCCGGAACGCCTCGAAGAATTGGCCGCGTGCGTCGCCATGCACCTTGGGGTGGATGAGGGCAGGGCCCTCGATGGTGAAGCGTTCGATGGTGGTCATGCTGGCGGGACGTCCGGTCGCGGATGGGGCATCAGCTTGGCCTCGATCGCCAGCTGGATGCAAGCCGCCCTCGGCGCATCGCCGCATGGACAAGGCGACTGGCGGCCTTCATGCTGGCGGCTACGCGCAGGAAGCGGGGCGAATCGCCCGGGCTGGCGCGGCGCGCGTCATCCATCGCTCGTTTCGGATCCTTGCATGTCGCTGCGTCCCTTCACCTACTTCGTCACGAGCTTCGGCGGTCAGGGCGTCATCCTGCCGATTCTTCTGCTCGTGACGCTGATCCTGCTTGCCTCGGGTCAAAGGCGGGCGGCGTTCTGGTGGGCGTTTTCGGTTGTTCTGGTGCTGGGGCTGGTGCTGGTCGCCAAGATCGCCTTCATTCCCTGCGGCGGCTATTTCCCCGGCCTCGATCTTCGCAGCCCCAGCGGCCATGCCGGTGCGTCGATGGCGGTCTATGGCGGTCTCGGTGTTCTGGTGGCGCGGTTGGCGCGGACCCGGGCACTCGCGGGCCTGGCACTCCTCTGCGGTTTCGGCGTCGCGCTTGCCATTGCCGTCACCCGTGTCGTGCTCGGGGCGCACACGCTGTCGGAAACCGTGCTCGGCGGCGCGATCGGGCTGATCGCGCCGGCCCTTCTCGCTACAAGGCAGGACCTCTTTCTACGGCCGGTCCGGCTCAAGTGGATCTGGCTGCTCGTTGCGCCGGTCGTCGTGGTGGCGTTGCTGCATGGCGTCGAACTCGGCGCCGAGCCGGTGATCGAGCGGGTCGCCCGCGAGCTTAACGCCCTGCTCGGCGTCTGTCGCTGACTCGATACGTTAGTGCCGGCCGCGCAGCGCGGGCTTGCGGGCGGGCGCCGCCTTCGCCGTCTCCGAGATGGTGGCGAGATCGTCCAGGATGGGGCAATCCGGCCGTTCGTCGCCATGGCAATGGCCGGCGAGATGGCGCAGCGTGCGCGCCATCCCTTCCAGTTCTTGGATCCGCTTCTCGATTTTGACAACATGCTGGAGCGCGACGCGCTTGACGTCGGCGCTCTCGCGGCCCTTGTCCTGCCAGAGCGCCAGCAACGTGCCCATCTCCTCGACCGAAAAGCCGAGGTCGCGGGCGCGCCGGATGAAGCGCAGCGTCTCGACCTCGCTCGGCGAGTAGACCCGGTAGCCGGACTCGGTGCGGGCCGCCGCACGGATCAGGCCAATCTGCTCGTAATAGCGGATCATCTTGGCGGACACGCCCGAGGCGGCGGAGGCTTCTCCGATGTTCATGCTCTTGATCTTCCTTGTCTATTCCACAGGGCGGTAGCGCTTCAGGCGAAGCGCGTTGCCGATAACGAAGACACTCGACATCGCCATGGCGCCGGCCGCCAGCATGGGCGACAGCAGCCAGCCATAGGCCGGATAGAGCGCGCCGGCGGCGATCGGGATCAGGGCGGCGTTGTAGGCGAAGGCCCAGAACAGGTTCTCCTTGATGTTGCGGATCGTCGCCTCCGACAGGCCGATCGCTTTGACCACGCCGCCGACATCGCCGGACATCAGCACGACATCGGCGCTTTCGATGGCGACGTCTGTGCCGGTGCCGATCGCGATGCCGACATCGGCCGTGGCCAGCGCCGGGGCGTCGTTGATGCCGTCGCCGACGAAGGCGACCTTGGCGCCGCGCGCCCTAAGCCGTTCCACCGCCTCGACCTTTCCGTCCGGCAGCACTTCGGCCAGCACCTCGTCGATGCCGAGTTTCCGGGCGATCGCCTCGGCGGTGGCGCGGTTGTCGCCCGTCACCATGACGACGCGGCGGCCGAGCTTGTGCAGCGCTGCCACAGCCGCGGCCGAGCTTGGCTTGATCGGGTCGGCGATGGCGAGGATGGCGGCGAGTTCGCCGTCGATCGCGGCATAGAGCGGCGAGCGACCTTCCTGGCCAAGACGGGCGGCTTCGCTTGCAAACTCAGTTACATCGATGCCGAGCTTGGCCATGAAGCGATCGGCGCCGACGGCGACGGCGCGGCCATCCGCCTCGGCGCGGACGCCGTAGCCCGGCACCGCCTCGAACTTCGTGACAGGCGGGAGGTCGAGGCCGGCTTCCTTGGCCGCCGCAACCAGGGCGACGCCGATCGGGTGCTCCGAACGGCCCTCGACGGCAGCGGCAAGGCGCAGCACGAGATCACGCTCGGAGGGGTTAACAGCGGTCAGATCCGTTAACCCAGGACGCCCTTCTGTTAGCGTTCCGGTCTTGTCGATGGCGACGATCGTCGTATCGCGCAGGGTCTGCAGCGCATCACCTTTGCGGAACAGCACGCCGAACTCGGCGGCCCGGCCGGTGGCGACCATGATCGAAGTCGGCGTCGCCAGACCCATGGCGCATGGGCAGGCGATGATCAGCACCGCGACGGCATTGACCAGCGCGAAGGAGAGGGCGGGCTCCGGCCCGAAGACGAGCCAGACGAGGAAGGTGACGAGCGCCGCCGCCATCACGGCCGGCACGAACCAGGCGGTGACCTTGTCGACCAGCGCCTGGATGGGCAACTTGGCGCCTTGGGCGCTTTCGACCATGCGGATGATCTGGGCCAGCACCGTGTCCGAGCCGACCTTTTCCGCCTTGAAGGAGAAGCTGCCGGTCTTGTTGATGGTGCCGCCGACGACCGCGGCGCCGACCGTCTTCTCGACCGGCACCGGCTCGCCGGTGATCATTGCCTCGTCGACGAAGGATGAACCCTCGGTGACAATCCCGTCGACCGCGATCTGGTCGCCGGGGCGAACGAGCAGGATGTCGCCGACCTTGACCGCGTCGAGTTCGACCTCGACCGGTTGGCCGTCGCGCAGCAGGCGCGCCGTCTTCGGGCGCAGCTTGACCAGCTTGCGGATGGCGGCGCCGGTACGGCCCTTGGCGCGGGCCTCCAGCATGCGGCCGAACAGCACCAGCGTGACGATGACGGCGGCGGCTTCAAAATAGACATAGCCGGTGCCGGCCGGGAGCCAGCCGGGCAGGAAGGTGGCGACGGTCGAATAGAGATAGGCGGCGCCGGCGCCGATCGCGACGAGCGCGTTCATGTCGGGGGCGAGGCGGAAGAGGGCAGGGATGCCCTTGCGGAAGAAGCGCAGGCCGGGTCCGAACAGCACCAGGGTCGCCAGCGCGAACTGGAGATAATTGTTCCAGGGGCCGAGCGACATCATCACCCAGTGATGCAGCGCCGGGATCAGGTGCGAGCCCATCTCGACGATGAAGACCGGCAGGGTGAGCGCGGCCGCGATCGCGAGCGAACGGGCGAGGGCGGAGGCCTCGGCATCGCGCTTTTCCGAAATGTCGTCGGGTTCGTCGGTGGCGGTGATGGCGCGGGCTTCATAGCCGATGCCGCGCACGGCTTCTTCCAGCGCGCTGGCCGAAACGACGCCGGCCGGCGCCAGGATGGTGGCGCGTTCGGTGGCGAGGTTGACGCTGGCGCTGGAGACGCCCGGAACCTTTGCAAGCGCCTTCTCGACCCGCGAAACGCAGGACGCGCAGGTCATTCCCTCGATTGCGAGATCGAGTTCCTGGTCCGGAACGATTGTCCGCGGGGATGGCATGCTGGTCATCGAAATAGCCCTTCATTCGGCGTGATGACGATATAGGTAAAGCTTCCCACTATTGGAAGGTCAAGGGCTGTTTTCGGGTCTTGACCTTGCCATGGTGGGAAGCCCCATATCCCGTTCGAGCCAATGTGTTGGGCCAGAATGGAGTTTGGAATGCTGACGTTGAAAGTGAAGGACATGTCCTGCGGCCATTGCGTCGCGACGGTCACCAAGACGGTCAAGGGCCTCGATCCGGTCGCCGAGGTCGCGACGGATCTCGCCTCCCGCACGGTGCGGGTCGAGAGTGGCGTGGACGCTGCGGCGATCACCGCGGCGCTCGAAGAAGCCGGCTATCCGAGCGAGCGGGTCTAGTTCGCGAGCCGATCCATCCGACTTTTCACCTCTCCCTGAGGGAGAGGTCGGAGCGGAGCTCCGGGTGAGGGTTTAGGGAATTCTCCAGTGAGGTCGTAAACCCTCACCCGCCGCACTGCGTGCGTCGACCTCTCCCTCAGGGAGAGGTGAAGAAAGCGCCAAGCTTCAGGTATCATCCATTACGCACGCCGCCGCGCCAAAAGGCCATCGACGCTCCAGGCGCCGGGGCCGGCGGCGGCGATGTACAGGAAGATGAAGCAGAACAGGATCGCCTCGACGCCGCCATTGCGCATCGGGAAGAAATCCTTCGGCAGGTGGATCCAGAAATAGGCGATCGCCATCTCGCCCGACAGCAGGAACGCCACTGGCCCGGTGAACAGGCCGAGCAGGAGCAGCGGCGCGCCGACGATCTCGACGATGCCGGCGATCCAGAAGATCGAGAAGCGCGGCAGGTTGGAGAGCATCTCCGAATAGGGGAAGGCGAGCATCTTCGCCGTGCCGAACTCCAGATAGACCAGCGCTGTTACTATCCGCAGCAGCGAGAGGATCTGCGGGCGCCAGCCGCGCAGGATCGGCATCCGCTGCCATTCCCATGCCGGTTTCGGACGGCCTCTGGTATCGCTGTTGCCTGGGTCGTTCATGTTCGCCTCCATCCCTTGGAGGAAAGCCCACCGGCGCGTCTCGGCACCTGCAAGTTTGGAAACCTGCAAGTCCAGAAATAGTGCGGCGCGCGATTGCCATGCATGGTCAGGAACGAAAACGGTCGTCGGGGCTTGTTTATTCGGTGACTCATTGTGGCAAGGAGTATGTCCCATGGCCGTCAGGGAAACGCCGAAGACGACGGCACCCGGTCACGCCGCGCGCCGCGCGAGTAACGAAGTGAACAACCGCCTCGATGCCGCGCTCGAGGCGACCTTTCCGAGCAGCGATACGCCCGAGATGGTGCAGCCCGGCGCCGGCATTACCGGCGCCGAGGTGAAACCTTCGCAATTGTCGCCGTCGCAACTGGCCCGGTCCCAGGGCAAGTCGAAACGGCTCCACTGAGCGCCTGGAGAACGGCGCGGCCGTTTCTACCGCAGTCGCGCGGGCGCCGATTCCTCGGAAAAGGCGCTGCCGCGGCGCGGTTGCCCGTGCTTCCCGGAGCGCCAAGGCGCTCCATCTCCAACCCCGAGGCCGAATGGCCCTCGGGGTTCTTTTGGGAGCGTCCGGCCTGCTAGGGCATTGCGAAGACGGGCTTCAGCGCGACATAGGCGGCGCGGTAGCGGGCGTAGCCATGGTCGTAGACTTCGCGATTGGCGGGATTGGGCTGGATCAGCGCGCCCTGCGTCGCCAGGCTGGAGATGCCGCTCCAGTCGGTGGCAAGGCCGGTGCCCATCGCCGCGACCCACGCCGCGCCGACCGACGAGCCGTATGGATTGTCCAGGAGCTGGACCGGCGCTCCCATGACGTCGGCCATGATCTGCATCCAGACGCGGCTCTTGGTGCCACCGTCGGAGGCGAAGAAGCGGCGCGGCGCATGGCCCATGTCGGCCAGCACGTCGACATGATGACGGAAGCCATAGGCGACGCCTTCGAGCAGCGCCCGCCAGAAGTGACCTTTGCCGTTGCCGAGGCTGAGCCCGATATAGGTGCCGCGCGCCAGCGGATCGTGGATCGGCGTCTTCTCGCCGAGGAAATAGGGCAGGCAGAGCACGCCGTCGCTGCCGGCGGGAACCGCCCCCGCCAACTTGTCGAGCGCGACATGCGGGCGTTCCTCGCCCTCGGAATCCGCCAGCAGACGGGCCATCCAGTTCAGCGCCGAGCCGGACGATGCCATGCAGCCATTCGGCGCGTAGAGGCCGGGGACGAGGTGATAGTCGAGATAGAGCCGCGCGTCCGGCTTCGCCTTGTCGGCCGCGACGACGATGTCGCCGGCGCCGCCGAATTTCAGCAGTACGTCGCCGTTCGAGGCGATGCCGGCGGCGAGCGCCGAGGCGATGTGATCGGCGGCGCCGCCGAAGATCGGCAGGCCCTCGGGCAGGCCCGTCTCGCGCGCCGCCTCGGCCGAAACCGTGCCCATCTGCTCATGCGTGACGGTGCGGTCCGGCACCGCGCTGCGTGGAATGCCGGCCAGCGCCACCAGATCGTCGGCGATGCGATCGGTCGCGACATCGGTGAAGCCGGCCTCGAGCGCCCAGTTCTGCTCGACGGCGCGGCGACCGGTCAGGCGCCAGTTCACATAGTCGTAGGAACCGAACACGGTGGCGATGCGCGAGAAGACGTCGGGCTCATGCTTGGCGATCCAGCGCAGTTTCGCCGCGACGAGCTGCTGGTTGATGCCGTTTCCGGTGCGCTTCAGGAAGGCGGTCTCGTCGATCTCGCGCTTCAGCCCCTCGACCTCGTCGCCGCAGCGGCCGTCGCTCTGCTGGATGCTGGGGCGCAGCACCTTGCCTTCCGCGTCGAGCAGCACCACCGCCGGCAGCATGCCGGTGACGCAGAGGCCAGCCAGCGAATCCGGGCCGTCGGGAAGGGCGGCGATGGTCTCGCGCAAAACCTCGCAGGCGTTTGACCACCACTCGACCGGATCCTCCTCGGCCCAGCTCGGGCGCGGCGAGGAAAGCGTCACCGGCCGCGACGCCATGTGCAGGATCTGGTCGGGCACGCGGACGGCGATGGAAATGGTCGACGTCGTGCCGATATCGAGGCCGATGACGGTGGTCTTTTGGGCAGGCATCCAGGGAGTTCCAGTCTGTTGAAAGGGGCAGGCGCGGCCTGCGGCCGATGGCGCGGGCGATCGGTCGAGTGGCTATTCCGGCTCGGGGCCGGCGATGATGATTTCTATCCGGGCGGCTTCGAGTGCGCGGGCCAGATGGGCGGGAGGCGCGGCGTCCGTCACCAGGATGTCGACGCCGGAAAGCTCGCAGACCCGCACCAGCGACCGATGATCGAACTTGGACGAATCGCACAGGATGACCACCTGGTCGGCGCGCGCGATGAAGGCGCGCTTCACCTCGGTGTCCTCGACCGAATAGTCGAAGAAGCCGGTTTCGATCAGGCCCGACACTCCGATGAAAACGCGATCGATGTTGTAGTTCTGTAATTCGCCGACGGCGCGCGAGCCGACCACGGATTGTTCGGGATCGCGCACTTCGCCGCCCAGCACATAGACGGGGCTCTTCGAGGCGGAGAGCGTCATCGCCGCGCGCAGGCTGTTGGTGAAGACCCGCAGGTCCGAGCGATGGACAACCGCTTCGGCGAGCGTCAGCGTCGAGGTGCCGACATCGATGCCGATGGTCTCGCCCGGCCCGATCAGCGCGGCGGCCGCGGTGGCGATCGCAGACTTTCCGCGCGCATTGCGATGCCGCCGGCGCTTGAATGCCGGCTCCTCCAGATCGAATACCTCGCGCGGATCGGTAGCGGAGGAGACCGCGCCGCCATGCGTGCGGGCAAGCAGGCCGCGCTCTTCGAGCAGCACCAGGTCGCGCCGGATCGTCATCTCGGAGACGTTGAGATTGTTGGCGATCTTCGAGACCGAGACGAAACCGTGCAGCTCGATCAGGTCGAGGATGAGCGACTGGCGTGCGCCGGCCGGCATGCGGCCATAATCGCTACCTGCGAGGTCGGTCTGCCCGAGATCCTGGCCCGTCATGGCGTCGGCTTGCATCGCAGTCTCCTTCCGGGTGTTTAAACTGCAACATGATCGAACATTTGCAAACATTAAATTGTGCCGGGCCGTTGTAAAGTGTTCGAATTTGCGTTTTGTTGGGACAGCAATTCGAGCAAGGAACATACGACATGGCCGGCATTTTCGATCTCGCAGGACGCAAGGCAATCGTCACCGGTGGATCGAAGGGCATCGGCGCGGCGATCGCGCGGGCCCTCGACAAGGCGGGCGCGACGGTGGCGATCGCCGATCTCGACGTGATGGCGGCGCAGGCCGTGGTGGCGGACCTGGAGAATGGCGGTTTCGCCGTCGAGGTCGATGTCACCAAGCGCGCCTCGGTCGACGCCGCAATGCAGAAGGCGATCGACGCGCTGGGCGGGTTCGATCTGCTCTGCGCCAATGCCGGCGTCTCGACGATGCGGCCGGCGGTCGACATCACCGACGAGGAATGGGACTTCAATTTCGACGTCAACGCGCGTGGCGTCTTCCTCGCCAACCAGATCGCCTGCCGGCATTTCCTGGCCAACAACACCAAGGGCGTGATCGTCAACACCGCTTCGCTGGCCGCCAAGGTCGGCGCGCCGCTGCTGGCTCACTACTCCGCTTCGAAGTTCGCCGTGTTCGGCTGGACCCAGGCGCTGGCACGTGAAATGGCGCCGAAGAACATCCGCGTCAACTGCGTCTGCCCGGGCTTCGTCAAGACGGCGATGCAGGAGCGCGAGATCCTCTGGGAAGCCGAACTGCGCGGCATGACGCCGGAGGCCGTTCGCGCCGAATATGTCTCGCTGACCCCGCTCGGTCGCATCGAGGAGCCGGAGGACGTCGCCGACGTCGTCGTGTTCCTCGCCTCGGACGCGGCGCGCTTCATGACCGGCCAGGGCATCAACGTCACCGGCGGCGTCCGCATGGACTGAGGCGGTCGGTCGAAGAGCCAAAGGCTTTTCGAGGCCCTCGTCGTTCTGCAAGGCTGGAAACCAGGATCGGTCGGGAAGACCGATCCTGGTTTTTTTGTTTCAGGGGTGCTTTGCCCGGTCCGCCCTATCGTGCCCTGGCGCGGCTGCCGACCAGTTCGGTCAGGTAGAACAGCAAGGCGGTGAGCGGGAAGGCGAGGCCCGCCGCGAGGATGCCGTTCCAGCCGAAGCTCTGATAGAGCGGGCTGGCGATGGCCGAGCCGACCGCGCCGCCCATGAAGATGATGGCGACATAGATGCCGCTCAATCGGCTGCGGATGGCAGGCGCCAGCATGAAGAGCGAGCGCTGGCCGAACACCATGTTCGCCTGGACGCAGAAATCGAGCAGGATCGCCGCGATCACCAGCGCGGCGATCGAGCCGACCGCGACGAGGCCGGAGAGGGCGAAGGCCGCGAGCGCGCCGGCGATGGCGAGGCCCGTGCCGATCCGGCCGTAACCGCGATCGGCGAGGCGCCCGGCAAATGGCGCCGAGATTGCGCCGGCCGCGCCCGCCAGCGCGAAGACGGCGATCTGCGTCTGCGACAGGTGGAAGGGTTCGCCGGCCAGTTCGAGCGGCGCGCTGGTCCAGAACAGGCTGAAATCGGCGAACAGGGCGAACTGGTAGAAGCCGCGCCGGCGCAAAACCGGCGTATCGCGAAAAATCGACCAGAGCGAGCCGATCAGCTGCGCATAGGTATGGCCGGAATGCGGATGGCGCTGCGGCAGATAGCGCATCAGCAGCAGCGCCAGCGCCAGCATGAAGGCGGCCGAACAGAAGAACACGCCGCGCCAGCCGATCTGGTCGGCGAGCACGCCGGCGATCGGCCGGGCGAACAGGATGCCGATCATCAGGCCGCCCATCACATTGCCGACCGTGCGGCCGCGGGTCGCGTCGCTCGCCATATGGGCGGCCATCGGCACCAGCACCTGCGCAATGCTGGAACAGACGCCGATGAACAGAACGGCGCCGAGGAAGGGCAGGGCGCTGGGCGCGAAGGCCGCCAGCAGCAGGGCGAAGGCGGTGACGGCGACGGCGATCAGCACCAGCTTCTTGTTCTCGATGATATCGCCCAGCGGCACCATCAGCATCAGGCCGAGGCCGTAGCCGATCTGGGTCAGCGTCACGACCAGGCTGGCCAGCGTCGGCGGCAGGCCGACATCCGGGCCGATCAGCGCGATCAGCGGCTGGGCGTAATAGAGATTGGCGACGATGGCGCCGCAGGCGGCGGCCATCAGGACGGTCAAGGGCCCGGAAATCGTGGCGGGCATCGGCGCCGGGCCGATGCCGGATGGATCAGGCAGACGCATGGGCGGGTTCTTTGGGGGCTCTGGTTGCAGGAATGTTGGCTCGGAGCGGGAGCGGGGCGGCTCCGGAAGGGGAGCGCCTCGCCAGAGATGGCAGCTTTCGCCGGTCAATCCAATCCTCGATGCGGACCAACACCGTTCACGATCGCGAGGGGGGTCGCGCTGCTTGCGTCCTCTTCAACGATGGAAGGGGCGCTAGTCGCGCGGGGACAGCGTCCCTTCGAGTGCCACCAGCCGGCCGCGCTTCAGCACGGTGCGACCGCGCGGCGCGCTGGCGACCGCCTCCGGCAGCGACGTCGCGTCGAGCAGAACGATGTCGGCGCGATTGCCCGGCGCCAGGCCGTAATGCGCGACCCCGAGGACCGCGGCCGGAATGTCGGTGACCATGGCGAAGGCATGCGCCAGATCGGGATCGGCCAGGAATTCCTGGCGGTAGCCGATGATCTGGGCCCGGCGCAGCAGGTCGCCGTCGCCATAGGGCGACCAGGCATCGCGGATGTTGTCGGAGCCGGCGAAGACGGTGACGCCGGCCGCCTGCAGGCGCTTGACCGGCGGCATCGCGACAGGGCCGGGGCCGTTGGTCATGATGGCGATCTTTGCGCCGGCGAGCGCCTCCGCCGTGCGGAAGAACTCGAAATCGTCGATTTGGCCGAGCGCGAAGGCGTGGCTGACGGCGACCTTGCCCTCGAGGCCGAGCGCGCGGGTGCGGGCCGCGATCTGACGCAGCTCGAAGGCGCCGAGCGGGCCGGAATCGTGCAGATGGATGTCGACGCCGACGCCGTGCTTCACGGCGACCGCGAAGATCGCGTCGAGATGGCCGGTGACGTCCTGGTCGATGCCGGCCGGGTCGAGCCCGCCGACCAAGTCGGCGCCCTCGCGGATCGCCGCGTCAAGCAGGTCGGCGACGCCGGGATCGACCATGATGCCGCTTTGCGGGAAGGCGACGATCTGGATGTCGACGAGGTCCCAGTAGCGCTCCTTCAGGCGCAGCACCGAATGCAGGCCCTTGAGGCCGACTTCCGTGTCGATGTCGACATGGCTCCTGAGGCTGCCGGTGCCGAAGGCGGTGATCTGCTCGATCAGCCGGCCGCCGCGCTCCTCGACCGGCAGCGCCACCGTGCGGCGCAGTTCCTTCTCGGCCTGGATGCGGAGCGCGACCGTGTCGCCCGGAATGTGCGGGATGAAGGGCAGTCCGAGCAGCGTCTTGTCGAGATGGATGTGGCCCTCGACGAAGGACGGCGTCGCCAGGCGGCCGGCGGCGTCGATGCGGTCGCAATCGGCCGGCGCCTCGCCGGCAGGCACGATGGCGGCGATGGTCTCGCCGGCGATGACGATATCGACAGGGTCGCCGTCGACGGCGCGCGCGCCGGCGACGACAAGGGTCGGTTGCAGCGATGGCATCAAGCGATCAGTCCCATCCGGCGGGCGGCGACGACGCGATAGAGGCGGTCGCCATAGACGGCCTCTTCCTCGCGGGCGGAGAAGACCAGGCTGATGTCGTGCTCGTCCTCGGACTGGACGGCCGCGGCGGCGATCTCCGGCCAGCCGGGCGCCGGCAGATGCCGCCACTCGTCGAGCTGTTCGGCGCTCGGCAGGCTGGGGAAGCCGATCTTCGGCACCAGCGATGCGATGATCTGCCAGAAATAGCGCTGCAGCGCCGGCCGGTCGGCCTCGGCCAGGTGCGGACCGATCAGGCGGATCCAGTGCGATCCGGTCAGCGCGTGGAGGGAAGCAAAATCCATCGTCGCGGCAAACAGCGCCAGCGAGGTGGCGGCCAGCCGCCGGCCGGTATCCGGCCCGATCGCGAGCCAGTCGACGACCGGGGCGAAATCCGGCTTGGCGCCGGCGGCGCGGATATTGTGCCAGAGCAGGTCGGTCTCGGGCACGACCTGGTGCAGGCCCGGCAGCGCGCAGGCGCGCGCCAGCACTTCGCCCGGATCGTCGGTGACCGGCGCCGCGCCCCTGGCGCGCGGCATGGGAAGATAGGTGGCGGACCAATAACCCAGCGCCGTGCCGACCTCGCTCGGGTCCATCCGCATCACGCCATAGGCGGTCCGCATCATGCCGTGCAGGGCGCTGGCGCCGATGCCCGGGATCAGCGTCGGCAGATAGGTCTGGAGGGCGGCGTCGATGCCGAGCCGGCGAACCTCGTTCTCGAAGAAGGCACGATAGTCATACTCGCGCGTGCGATCGCCCAGAGCCTCGGTCCAGCGCTCGCGCTGGACAGGCGTCACGGGCGGCGGCGTCGGTACAAGCCCGTTGCCTGTGCGGTAATTTTCGAAATATTCGCGCAACCGCTCGTTCGAGGCGCCCAGCCGGTCGAGCGCCACGATCATCATCGGCAGGTGGCTTGCCAGCAGCACGGGGAACTCGGCGCTGAACATCCGGACCTCGACGAGGAGTTCGTCGACCATATCGGGCTCAGTGCGCGGGGAAAGGGCCATGGGATTCCTCGGATTGAGACTTCTGAGTTCGCGGCGCGGGGGTGAACTTCATCATAGGCCATCCATGCCGCATAGTGCCGATCTGCGGCGTCGAGGAAAAGCCCCTTTTGTCGACGGTCGAAACCCATCGCGGGACACGCTGCCTTACCCGTCGGCAGCGGCATCGTGTCCGATCGGCCCGAGACGGGCGCGCGGCAGACGCCGCGTTCGCAGGGGCTCGCGCCACGCGGCGGCGCGGTGTTCACGAGGTGACCGCCCGGCCGAATGCTTCAATCGAACATTGTTGTTGTTCCGCGCGGGACATTGTGTCTCAAGCTGACTTAAAGTTAGGCATGTCGAGATTTGTTGGAACAGCTTGATTGCGGTAGTTCATCTTGGGATAGATTGGAACAATAGGTAACTCTTGAGCATGGTATTGTTTGATGTAAGCTGCGCGTCGACGCCCCGTCGCAATGAAAGAGAGTCCCTGGAATGAGCACCGCATCGCTGTTGAAGCTCGGAGTGGCCGGGCTTGTTTACGTGGGTATCGCGGGCACTGCGCTCGCCGCTGACAAGCCGCTCGCCGGCATTACGCTGAACCTCGCCTCGCAGAACGACCAGTTTGCGCCGGTGATCGCGAAGCTGGCGCCGAAATTCGAGGAAGCGACGGGCGCCAAGGTCAAGGTCGACATTCTCGACTATGGCTCTTTGCTCACCAAGACCCAGGCCGACTTTGTCGGTCATACCAAGAACTATGACCTAGTCACGATGGATATCGTCTGGGCAGGCCAATACGCCGACAATAAATATACCGTCGACCTGACCGACTGGATGAAGCGCGACGCCGAGGAGATGAAGCTCGACGACATCTATCCGTCGACCATCAAGTATATCGGCCAGTATGACGGCAAGCAGGTTGCATTCCCGTTCGCCGGCTATGCGGCGGTCCTCGCCTATCGCAAGGATCTGTTGGCGGCTGCCGGGCTGAAGGTTCCCGAGACGACCGAAGAGTTTGTCGCGACGGCGCTCAAGCTGACCGATCCCGCCAAGAAGATCTACGGCTTCGTCGCCAACGGCCAGAAGGGCCCGGCCGTGGCGCAGGACTGGCTGCAGTACAACGCCCAGCTCGGCGGTTCGGTGCTCGACGCCTCCGGCAAGCCGGCGATCAACTCGGAAGCCAATATCAACAGCCTGAAGGTCTACAAGGAGCTGTTCGACAAGGCCGCCCCTCCCGGTGCCGTCGACTATGACTGGGGTGGTCGCGAGGAGAGCTTCCGCCAGGGCCTCGCCGCGATGATGGAGACCTGGTCGGTCGGCGCGCCGGGCTACTACGACCCGTCCATGTCGAAGATCGTCGACAGCGTCGCCATCACCACGACGCCGGGCGCCAAGGGCCTGCCGGTCAAGTACGGCCTCGGCGGCTGGGGCATGGGCATCAACGCCGACATCGACCCCGCCCAGCAGGACGCCGCCTGGAAGTTCATCAAGTGGCTGACCAGCCCGGAAATCCAGAAGGAATTCAACATGGAGGGCGCCGGCAGCTACATCCGCAAGTCGACGCTCGCCGACCCGGACCTCAACAAGAAGTTCCCCTACCTGCCGGTTATCGCCAAATCGTTCGAGAACGCCGACGGCGACTATCGTCCCCGCATTCCGCAGTATCCCGAAATCCAGGATCTGCTGGGCACGGCCGTGAACGCGGTGCTGGTCGGCGACGTCGATCCGAAGGCGGCGCTCGACGAAGTGCAGGAAAAGGCTGTGAAGCTGTTCTGATCGGCTTAGACTCCGGGCGAGGGCAACCGCTCTCGCCCGGCCCCTCCCCGGCAAGCGGGCGAGGGGATTACCTGTCGCTTCACCGGCGTGCCGCACAAGGTCGATGCCTTCCACGACCCCGCGTGGACGAGGATCTGCGGTTCGATGGGGCTGGATGGAATCCGGCTTTACCTCTCCCTGAGGGAGACCTTTGCACAACATACATCGTCGACCTGCGCAGACCGTGCATTTCAGGTCGTCATCCCGACGAAAGTCGGGATCCATACACACAATTCCTTGGCCAAAAGGATCAGCTACGGCCACGTTAAGCCGGTGTTCATGGGCCCCGGCCTTCGCCGGGGCGACGAGTTCTGGCCCATATGGTGTAGAACGCGTGACGACATTCGGTGTTCTGCAAAGGTCTCCCTCAGGGAGAGGTAAGAAGAGTTCCGGCGCTTCAAATCAGACGATCCAGTCCCAGCTAGGGTGTTCCGCATTGGCTACGACTTCCGTCGGCTCGATCGATTTTCCGCAGCGCAAGGCGTCAGGCCTGCGCTTCTCGGACAGACGCAGGCTGTTCCTCGTCGCGCTCGCGGTTCCGGCGGTAGTCTATGTCGTTCTGGTGGCCCTGTGGCCGCTGGCGCAGGGCATCTGGTACTCGTTCTTCGACTACAATCTGCTACGCGGCGGCGGCCGACGCACCTTTGTCGGTCTCGCCAACTATGCCGAGCTATGGACGGATTCGACTGCACGCCGGGCGCTGATCAACACCTTCGTCTTCACCTTTGCCGCCGTGACGCTCGAATTCGCCTTCGGCCTCTGCCTGGCGCTGCTGCTCTGGCGCGAGGGGCGGTTCAACCGCATCTGCCTCGCCTTCCTGCTGATTCCGGTCACCATCACGCCGGTCGTCGTCGGCCTGATCTTTCGGGCGCTCCTTGCCGTCGACTACGGCTTCTTCGGTTATTACCTCGCCGAATGGGGCATTTCGGGTCCGCGCGGCTTTCTCGCCTCGACGACGGCGGCCTTGCCGGTGGTCATCCTGATCGATGTCTGGGAGTGGACGCCGCTGGTGGCGCTGATCCTGCTCGCCGGGCTCAAGTCGCTGCCGGGCGACATTCTCGAGGCGGCCTCGGCCGATGGGGCCACGGCGCTGCAGCGCTTCCGCCTGGTCGTGCTGCCGCTGCTGCTGCCGACGGTGTTCCTGGCGCTGGTGCTCCGGGTGATGGATGCGTTTCGCGTCTTCGACACGATCTTCGTCACCACCGGCGGTGGTCCGGGCGATACCACCAATTCGCTGATGGTCTATGGCGTCAAGCAGGGTCTGCAGTTCTTCAATATCGGCTTCGCCTCGGCGATCGGCAACGTCGCCATTCTCTGCATCGCGCTGCTGTGCGCCGTCTTCACCCTGTTGATCCGCCGCGCCGATGTGAAGGCCAACGGGCAATGAAAGCCCGCACCCGCCAGATCGCGTTCGAGCGGACGACGCTCGTCGTCATCCTCGCCCTCTATTTGATCCCGGTCCTTTGGCTGGTATCCACCGCCTACAAGCCGCCGCGCGAGATCTTTTCGTCGCCGCCGACCTTCACTTTCTCGCCGACGCTGTTCAATTTCGAACGCATCTTCCAGTTGTTCGATGTCTGGCAATTGCTGAAGTCGAGCATCGTGATGAGCCTCGGCACCACGGTGCTGTCGCTGCTGCTCGGGGTTCCGGCCGGCTATGCGCTGGCGCGGTCGAAATCGCGCTACGCCATCGTCGTCGCCTATTTCTTTCTGGCGATCCGCACCGTGCCGATCATCGCGACGCTGATCCCGTTCTATCTGATGATGCGCGACATCGGCCTGCTCGGGACGTGGTGGGCGGTCATCCTGATCAACACGACGCTGAACTGTGCCTTCGTCACCTGGATGATGTTCTCCTATTTCCGCGCGCTGCCGCGCGACATGGAGGAGGCGGCGCTGACCGATGGCTGCACGCTCTGGGGCGCGTTCTACCGCGTCGCCTTGCCGACCGTTGTGCCGGGGATCATCGCCAGCGCGCTGTTCTGCATCATGTTCTCGTGGAACGACTTCCTGACGCCGATGTTCCTGACCAATTCGGACACCAAGCCGCTCTCGGTGGCGCTGCTCGCCTCGTTCGGCACCAAGGACATCACCTGGGGCACGCTCGGCGCGCTGGCGCATTTCTCCACCATCCCGATCGTGCTGATGGCGCTGTTCCTGAACCGCTATTTCGTCCAGGGCCTGACCAAGGGCGTGCATTGAGCGCGGCGTCTTCCATGGAACAAGAAAAGGGGGCGCGGAACCGGCGCCCCCTTGCTCTATGGCGCGCGTCGCGAGCCTATCCGCCGCCGCCTTTCGTGTTCGGGTTCGAACCCTTCAGCAACGGTACGGGATCCTCCGGGTGTTGCAGGTTCGGTACCAGATCATTCGAGGCGCCGCCGACATAGCGCTTGATATTCGGGTACTGGATGATCGTCTTGTCGAAATCGAGGATCACCGGCTCGATCAGGGCGAGGATCCAGCCATTGTCCTGGCCGGCATAGCGGCCGGGCGAGGTCGTCAGCACGCGGGTCGGGGCCGCACCGTTGAAGGTCATGTCGTATTTTTCGTACGGGTCCATGGTCAGGTTGTAGGCCGCGCCGATCGAGCCGAGATTGGCTTCCGACCCCAGCCAGGAATCCTTGGCCGTGTAGAGATATTTCCAGGCGATGTTGACCCAGGGCTCCTTCGGATCGCCGCCGATGTCGGCCCGCGCGCCGAGGAAGTTTTCGCCGTCGATATAGATCCACGACTTGCGGGCCGAATGGTCGGACTTGCCGAGGATGTACTGGCTGTTGTCGATCGAATCGAAATAGATCGGCTTGCCGTCATTGCCGACCCAGTCATGCGGCGGAGGCGTCAGGCCAACCATCGTCGCCAGGGTCGCCCAGGCGTCGATATGCGACATCATCTCGTTTTTCTGCACCCCGGCGGGGATCTGGCCCGGCCACCACATAATGCCAGGCACCCGCCAGCCGCCCTCGAAGGCCGTGCCCTTCTCGCCGCGGAACGGGGTCGTGCCGGCATCCGGATAGGCGTCGAGCCAGGCGCCGTTATCGGCCGTCAGGATGACGATCGTATTGGGGGCCTCGGCGCGGATGGCGTCCATGATCCGGCCGATGTCGGCGTCCAGTTCCATCAGCGAGTCGGAATAGTTGCCGAGATGCGAGCGGCCGCGGAACTCTGGTGCCGGGTTGGTCGGATTGTGCATCTTGATGAAATTGACGTCCATGAAGAACGGCTTGCCGCCCTTGGCGTTCTGCTTGATGTAATCGACGGCCGAATCCGTCTGGCGGATGTCGAAGGTGGCGAGGCTGTCATAGTCGATCATACCGACGCGGGTCGCCGGCTTGCCGGCCACGCCTTCCCACTCGCCCAGATTGACGACGCTGTCATAGGCCTGGTTGAAGGCGTCGTTATAGGACGGGAACCAGGGATGGAACGCGCTCGCCGTGTCGTTGTAGGCATAAACGCCGGCGTAGTAGGCGGCGAATTCCTTCATCTCGTCGAAACCGTGCTCGGTCGGATAGGCTTCCGGCTTGTCGCCGAGATGCCATTTGCCGGAGAAGTAGGTCTTGTAGCCGTTCTTCTGGAAGAATTCGGCGATGGTCGGCGTCTCCTTGCGGATCGCGTTTTCGTCGCCGGGGGCCACGACGATCGAGAGCGCCGAGCGGATCGGAATCCGGCCTGTGATGAACGAGGCGCGGCCGGCGGTGCAGCTTGCCTGGCCATACCAGTTGGTGAAGGTCTCGCCCTCCTTGGCGAGGCGGTCGACATTCGGCGTTGGATGACCCAGGCCTGCGCCGCCGCCCGAATAGACGCCGAAATCGTTCCAGCCGGTGTCGTCGGTCATCAGCATGACGATGTTGGGGTGTTGCGCCTGTGCCTGCGCATCGGGCGGGGAGCCCATCCAGGCCAGGGCGCCGAGCAGTACGGCGGATCCCAATAGAAAGCGCTTGCGGAGGGGATGTGCGACGTCCTCTTGGCAAGCTAAAGTATTGTCACCATAGGGTTTCATGGCAATTGCCTCGGCGGTTGCACGTTTTCAATTCCGCCGGGAAATATGGTGGACGGGGAGGTGCCGAAGGCATCAATACTGATAACTTTTCGTTGTGGGCCTCGGCGCGTCCTAATCGCGCCGGTCCGGGTGGCGCAGTCGTCGCGAAGGCGAGGGGCAGCGGCTTGCCGCTACCGGATCGAACTGGAGCAGCGCACCGCGCAGCTGGACCCCTCAGCTTGTTGCGCGGTGCGAGGGCGCGACGGCGATGTCCGGCCCCCCGACCGGGCTCCACCCACTGCGCGCCAAAACGGCTGGATCAGCCGCGCGCCGGGCGCGCGGCCTGGATCGAGGCCCGAGCCTCGGCCGGCCGCAGGCCGGCATTCAGGTCGCGGGTCTGGCGCTCGGCCCAGGCCAGGCTGACCATGAAGACGAGGAAGGTACAGATGATGGCGCTGAGAGCGAGAATGGACATGGCAGGCTCCGTTTGCTGACGAAGCCAGTATCGGATCCAGGGCCGCGATCCGCCTTGATCGACATCAATCCACCACCGTGGCGTTGCATGTCCGCGTGATTTCTACCGTTCAGGCGCCGATCGCCTGTTCCGTCTTCGCGTCGAAGAGATGGATGCGGGCCGGGTCGACCGCGAGGCAGATCGGGTCGCCCTTGCCGACGGGCAGGGCGCCGTCGACGACGGCGCGCAGCCGCGTCCGGGCCGAGCTCAGTTCCTCGCCGTCTTCCGAAACGCCGGCGGCGACGACCGAGGCGCCGGCGAGATCGAGATGGACGAGCAGGCTGGCGCCGAGATCCTCGACGAAGGCGACCGTGCCGGAGAGCCGGCCCGGCCCCGGCGCCGCGGCACCGAGCAGTTGGAACGCCTCGGGCCGGATGCCGGCGATGACCGGCTGGCCGGCGAAGCGGGGAATGCCGGGACGGGCATCGAGCGCGGCGGCATCGAGCGCAATCGTCAGTTCGCCGAGCTCCAGGGCGTAGCCGGCGTCGCTGGCGACGACCTGCCCCGGCAGCAGGTTCATCGGCGGCGAGCCGATGAAGCCGGCGACGAAGAGATTGGCCGGCGAATCGTAGAGGACGCGCGGCGCGGCGAGCTGCTGCAGCACGCCCTTGTTCATCACCGCGACGCGGTCGCCCATCGTCATCGCCTCGACCTGGTCATGCGTGACATAGACGGTGGTGACGCCGGTCATCTTCTGCAGATGGGCGATCTCGGCCCGCATCTGGCCGCGCAGCCGCGCGTCGAGATTGGAGAGCGGCTCGTCCATCAGGAAGGCCTTGGGCGAGCGCACCAAGAGCGCGGCCCATGGCGACGCGCTGGCGCTGGCCGCCGGAAAGCCGGCCGGGCTTGCGGTCGAGCAGGTCGGAGAGCTCCAGCAGCCTGGCCGTCGCCTCGACCTTGGCGCGGATCTCGGCCTTGTCGGAGCCGCGCACGCTTGCAGGCCGAAGCCGATATTGTCGGCGACGGAGAGATGCGGGTAGAGCGCGTAGGACTGGAACACCATGGCAATGTTGCGGTCGCGCGGCGACAGGTCGTTGGCGACCGTGCCGTCGATGACCAGCGACCCGTCGGAGATTTCCTCCAGCCCGGCGATCATCCGGAGCGCCGTCGACTTGCCGCAGCCGGACGGACCGACCAGCACGAGAAACTCGCCATCGGCGATCTTCAGGTCGAGCGAATTGACGGCGAGCTGGCCGTCATCGTAGCGCTTCGTGACCCGCTCAAAGACGATTTCGGCCATTGCCATTCCCTCATGTCTGAAGGCCAGCGTGCCATGCCCGGGGACCGGCTGTCAAAGCCGAGGAGTGCTGCAATTTCAACCGTTTCAGTGCCCTTATGCAGCATGTTCGGTTGAAGCTATCCAGCCGGCGGAATCTCGAACACGCGCAGGATCTCGACCATCCTGGCGACGCTCTCCTCGGAGGTGACGTCGAGCTGCGGCGCGGCGGCGAAACCGAGCGCCACGGCCTCCGGCGCGACCGGCTGGCTGCCGGTCCGGCACGAGGCGTGGATCTCGCGTGCGTTGGTGCGGTCGAGGATATGCGCGACATTGTCCGGGCGGACGCCCGAACCCGGCATGATCGCCAGGCGATCGCCAGCGCGCTCGAACGAGTTCCGCGAGCAGCGGCACGCCGTCCATCGCCTTGCGCTCGCGGCCCGAGGTCAGGATGCGCTCGAAGCCGAGCGAGATCGCCGTCTCCAGCGCCTCGAACGGATCCGGCACGAGGTCGAAGGCGCGATGCAGTGTCGTGCCGAGGCCTTCGGCATGGCTGCGCAGGTGGAACAGCGCCTCGGCATCGAGCTTGCCGCGCGGCTCGGAGGCGCCGAGCACGACGCCGGCGAGGCCGGCGGCGCGGGCGGCGTCGATGTCGCGGCGCATCTGGTCGAGTTCGCCGGGCGAGAAGACGAAATCGCCCTCGCGCGGCCGGATCATCGCATAGACCGGTATGCCGGCCTTGGCGGCAATGCTTCATCAGGCCGGGGGAGGGCGTCAGCCCGCCGATCGAGAGCGCACTGCAAAGTTCGATGCGGTCGGCGCCGCCCATGAATGGCGGCGGCGAGGCCGTCGGGCGTGTCGACGCAGATTTCGAGCTGGATTCTCATGGGAGTGATTTGATCACGCCGGGAGCTCTTCCGCCAGCATTGCCGCGCCGATCAGCCCGCTGGCGCCCCGCGTCCGGCCGGGAACGACCAGCGGCGCGGTGTAGCGGCCGAGCACGCGGTCGCGTACGGCGACATCGATCAGGCTCAAAAGCGCGGCGTCCGAGGAAAGGCCGCCGCCGACGGGGATGATCGAGGGGCCGATCGTGTTGACGATCATCGAAAGCGGGCCGGCGATCAGCTCGACGAAGGTCTCGATCGTCCGTTGCGGCGGCCGCGTCGCCGTCGTGCCAGGCCTCCGTGATCGCGTGGCTGGTGCGGGTTTCGCCGGCGAAGCGCGGCGTGAATGCGCTCCATGCCGCGGGCCGAGCCATAGCTGTCGAGACAGCCGGTCTGGCCGCAGCCGCAGCGGATGACCGGAATGCCGCGCGCCGCGACAGCCTCGGCCACGATCGGGCCATGGCCCCATTCGCCGGTGACGCCATGCGCGCCGCGCACCATGCGGCCGCCGATCACCAGCCCGCCGCCGACACCGGTGCCCAAAATAGCGCCGAAGACGATCGGCATGCCGTGGCCGGCACCGACCGTCGCCTCGGCGAGCGCGAAGCAATCGGCGTCGTTGCCGACCCTTACCGGCACGCCGAGCGCGGCGGAGAGTTCGTTCTCCAGGTGGCGGCCGTTGACGGCGGGCACATTGGCCGCCTGGGCGATGCCGGTGGCGCTGTCGGTGGTGCCGGCGATCGAGATGCCGATCCGCGTCGCGCCGCCGCCGTCGGCGGCGACGAGCGAGGCGACGGCGTCGCGAAAATCGGCCCAGCGGGTGTGCGGGGTCGGCAGGGTCGCGCGATGCGAGACCGTGCCGTCACGACCGACGCGCGCATATTCGATCTTCGAACCGCCAATGTCGAAGGCAGCGGTGATGGACATCTTGCCGTCCGGATCAGGCCAGGGGAGCAAAATGCTGGCGGGCGCCACCGATGAAGACGCCGGCGACGGAGAGATCGCCGTTCGAGATGGACGAAATCGGCGCGGGAGCCCGGCGCGATCCGGCCATGCGTCCGGTCGATGCCGAGGAATTGCGCCGGATAGAGCGAGACCATGCGCAGCGTCTCGTCCAGGCCGATGCCGACCGTGCCGGTCATGAAGCGGATGGCGCCGACCATGTCGAGATCGGAGCCGGCCAGCGTGCCGTCCTCGAGCGTCAGCTTGCCGTGCTCGCGGGTGATGGTGCGGCCGTTCAGCTCGAACTCGGTCAAGGTCGTGCCGATCGTCGACATGGCGTCGGTCACGATAAAGATGCGGCCGGGCGCCCGCTTGGCGCGGAGCGCATTGGCGATCGCGGCCGGGTGGACATGCAGCCCGTCCGGGATGATGCCGCACCAGGCGTCGGGGCTGTCGAGCGCCGCGCCGACCACGCCGGGAGAGCGGTGGCCGAGCTGGCTCATGGCGTTGAAGAGATGGGTGATGCCGCGCGCGCCGGCGTTGAAGGCGGCCATGGCGGTCTCATAGGAGGCGTCGGAATGGCCGATGGCGACATGGACGCCGGCCGCCGTCAGCCGCGCGATCTGCGCCGGCGGCACGGTTTCGGCGGCGACGGTGGTCAGGACATGCTCTCAGCCCGGTCGAGACGAGGCGCTCGAGATCCGCCTCGCCCATCGGGCGGATGATAGGCCGGATTGTGCGCGCCCTTGCGAGCGATCGACAGATGTGGCCCCTCGATGTGCAGGCCGAGACAACCGGGAACGCCGGCGGCGATGGCGTCGCGCGTCGCGGCGATCACCGCCTCGGTGACCGCGGGCGTGTCCGTGATCAGCGTTGGCAGCAGCGCCGTCGTGCCGTAGCGGGCATGCGCGGTGCAGATGGTGCGGATGCCCTCGACGGTCGCGGCGCTGTTCAAGCAGCGCGCCGCCGCCGCCATTGACCTGGGCGTCGACGAAGCCGGGCGCCAGCAGGCCGCCGGCAAGATCGACCGTCGCCACGCCTTCCGGCAGGCCACCCGGGCCGACGATGTCGATGACCTTGTCGCCTTCGACAAGAACGGCTGCATCCCGGCGGCGCGTCGCGCCGTCAAACAATTCTGCGCCCAGATAGGCGGTCAGGCTCGGCATGGGCTCTTCCTGAGAATCCGTGTTGGCGGAATGGATAGCACGGCCAGTAACGCAAGGAACCAGCCACTTGTTCTGCACCTCTCCCTGAGGGAGAGGTCAACGCCGGAGGCCAGCGGGTGAGGGTTACGGCCTCACCGGCTGGGTCCCTAAACCCTCACCCGGCTCTTCGAGCCGACCTCTCGCTCAGGGAGAGGCGAAGGGTCCAGCGCCTCCCGGACGCGTCTGCCCTAGTCGTTTCCGTCACCTTGTTGAGGCCGCGCGGCTTGTCGGGATTGTAGCCACGCGCCACGGCCACCGTCTCGGCGAAGCGGTAGAAGGAGAGCGCGATCGAGACCGGGTCGGTCAGCGCATGGCCGGTCGGCGCGATCGGCAGGCGCGGGCCGGGGATGGCGGCGCTCGTCGCTGTGAAGACCTTGGCGCCGCGCGCATGCAGCGCCGACACGGTCGCGACCATGCTGGGCGATGCGGCATCGTCCGGGATGAAGGCGATCAGCGGGAAGTGCTCATCGACCAGGGACACCGGGCCATGCTGCAACTCGGCGCCGGAATAGGCCTCGGCGTGCAGGATCGAGGTTTCCTTGAGCTTCAGGGCGGCTTCCTGGGCGACGGCGAAGCCGGGGCCTCGGCCCAGCGTATAAAGCGACGAGGCGCCGACGACGGTGTCGCGCGCTTCGCTCCAGTCACATTCGAGCGCGGCGTCGAGCTTGTCGGGCAGGGCGGCGATGGCGGCCCGAAGCGCATCGTCCTGGCGCCATTCGGCGAGGATGGCGAGGCCGGCGACGATCGAGGTGATGTAGGACTTGGTCGAGGCGACGCTCTTTTCGGGGCCGGCGCGGAGCGGCACGAAGATGTCGGCAAGCGAGGCCAGCGGCGCGTCTTCGACGTTGACGAGGGCGATGCTGGTCGCGCCGCCCTTCTTGGCGGCCTCGACCATGGCGAGCAGGTCGGGGCTCTTGCCCGATTGCGACGTGGCGATCACGGCCGCCCCCGGCAGATGCAGCGGCGTGTCGTAGATCGAGGCGATGGACGGGCCGAGCGAGGCGACCGGCACGCCGGTGGTGATCTCGCAGACATATTTGAAGAAGGCGCTGGCGTGGTCCGAGGAGCCGCGCGCCACCGTGACGATCACGCGCGGGTCGAGGGCGCGGATGCGGGCGCCGGCCTCGCGGATTGCGTCGCCGGACTGGTCCAGCAGGCGGCGGACGGCGGCCGGCGATTCGTCGATTTCGGCGCGCATCAGGGTGGTGGTCATCGTCTCAATCCTCCATTCCGACGTCGACGGCGAGGCGCTTACGTCAGGTTCAATTCGGCAACGAAATCATAGGCATCGCCGCGATAATGCGAGCGCGTGAACTCGACGACGCGGCCATCCGGCAGGTAGGAGATGCGCTCGATCGAGAGCGCAGCCGAGCCCGGGGCGATGCCGAGCAGCGCCGCATCGGCGCGAACCGACATTCTCGGCGTTCAGCCGCTGCACGGCGCGCACCGGGCGCATGCCGATCGACGTCAGCGCGTCATAGAGCGAGACGTCGACGATCGACGGATCGGGCAGGATGCGGGCGGAACGACGGCGCGTTCGATCGCCATCGGCTCATTGTCGGCGAGCCGCAGGCGATGCAGCCGCGAGACGCGGTCGGCGGGCGAAAGGCCGAGGATCATCGCCTCCGCCGAGGTCGGCATGCCGACCGAGCGCTCGATCCAGTTCGCCGTCGGCACGAGGCCGCGGCTGCGCATGTCCTCGGTGAACGAGGTGAGGCGCGACAGCGGCTGCTCGACCCGGCCGCCATTGCGCGACACGAAGGTGCCGGAGCCGTGGCGCTGGCGCAGAACCCCTTCGGCGACGAGGCCCTGGATCGCCTTGCGCACGGTCACGCGCGATACGCCGAGAGAAGCGGCCATTTCGCGCTCCGCCGGCAGGGCGTCGTTGGGGCGCAGCCTTCCGTGGCCGATCGCGTCGCGGATCAGCGCCTGAAGGCGGACATAGAGCGGGCCACCTTCTTCGTCCGTCAGTCGCTCCGGCGCCGGGAAAAGCTCGATCATCGCGCCAACTCGGCCGGGCTCAGCGTGGCGGCGAGCGCAAGCGCACCTTCGAGCGGATCGCCTGCGGGGGGCACGATGCGGGCGGCGACCATCGGCGAAAGGCGTGTCGCATAAAGCGGCGCGAGGCCGCCAAGCAGGCTGATCCGCTGCGCGCCGAGCTCGATCAGGCGTTCGAGTGCCGCCTCGATGTCGCCGTCGCCTCGGCGAGGATGGCCGTCGCCAGCGGATCGCCGGCCCCGGCTTCGTCGAAGACCAGCGGTGCGAGGGCGCCGTAGTCGCGCGGCAGCGCCGTCTTGCAGAAGGCGACCATCTGGTCGGGCTTGTCGTCGAAGCGCGCCATCACCTGTCGGGAGAGGGGTGTGGCGGGCAGGATGCCGTCATGCGCCAATACCGACCGGCGCATCGCCTGGTGCCCGAGTGACGCGCCGCTGCCCTGATCGCCAAGCTGGAAGCCCCAGCCGCCGACGGTCACGAACGCGCCGCCTGTCTGCACGACATAGGCGGTGCCGGTGCCGAGGATCGCGATGGCGCCATTGCCTCCAGGGTGCGCGCCGCGGCAGGCGATCCAGGCGTCCATTTCCAGCGCGATCCGGGCAAAGGGGAAGCCGGAGGCGAGGAAGCGCTCGGCGAGATCGGGGATGTTGGCGGCGGCGAGGCCCATTCCGACATGGCAGCGGCCGAGATCGGCCTTCGACAGGCCGCCCTCGGTCAGCGCGCCTTCGACCGCGGCTATGATGTTGTCGCGCGCCTCCTCGATGCCGGCGAGGATGTTGGCGGTGCCGGTGATGCATTCGCCGATCGGCGTGCCGTCGAGCCAGGCGGGCGCGGGCCCGGCACCGGGTTCCGCCGCCGTCGACACGCCACCAGGAGATCGGCGTGGCCGAGGCCATTGCTGCTATCGATGCCGGACATATCACCCGCTTCGAGCCGAAATACGAGGTTGCAGGCGGCCGGAAGGCCCGATCCGGATGCCGGCGTATCGATAATACCAAATTGAATCCAGTTGGGAAGCGGCAATACCACGCGAGGTCATTGGACTGGGCGCATTGCGGGAGGATGGCAAACAGTATTAGCTATAACTAATTGAAATTTATGGAATAATTATATATTGCTTCGGGTCTTGTAGGGAAAAGTCGGCGCCGATCCACGCGCGTCGTGTCTGGACGCAATGGTACTTTCGTTGGTATCGTTTTGCCCGCAGGGATGCGATTTGGGGGGTGGGTCGTGGATGCGGCATGGCAATGCCGGCGTACGGGAGGAGTGGTGGAAGACCGCTTCGAGGGCATCGATCTCTGGCCGACCGTCGACGCGCTCGCCGCCTTGGCGGAAGGGCAGATTCGCGGTGCGCGATGGCCGTTCGCGCCGCCGTCGCCCGCGCTTGCCGCCGCCGCCGAGCGGGCCGCCGCCTGCCTCGCCAGAGGCGGGCGCCTTGTCTATTTCGGCGCCGGTTCAGTCGGGCGCTGCTCGCCCTCGTCGACGCGCTGGAAATTCCGCAGACCTTCAGCGTTCCGCGAGAGCCAGATCCTCGTGCTGATGGCCGGCGGCATGGCCATGACCGAGACGCTGACCGGCGGGCCGGAGGATGTCGCGGAATTCGGTATCGCCGACATTGAGGGGGCGAAGCTCGGTCCGGACGATTGCGTCGTCGCGGCGTCGGCCAGCGGCTCGACGCCCTACACGGTCGCCGGGCTGCGAGGCGGCGCGGAAGACCGGCGCGAGCCAGCGGTGGCGATCGCCTGCAACGCCTCGGCGCTGCTGTTCGCCCATGGCGACGATGTCGCCGTGCATCCTCGATGCCGGGCCGGAAGTGCTGGCCGGCTCGACGCGCATGGCGGCCGGCACGGCGCAGAAGGCCGGCTCTCAACATGCTGTCGACCATGGCCGCGATCCGGCTCGGCCATGTGCGTCGACGGGCAGATGGTCAATGTCCGCGCCGACAACGGCAAGCTGCGCGGTCGCGGGCCGCGCGGATCGTATCGCCAGCGATCGCCAGGCGTCGACGACGGGGCGCGCCGTGCACGGCGCTCGACGCCGGCCGGCGGCGAGGTGAAGCCGGCGATCCTGATCGCCGCCGGGGCGAAGGTAATGCCGGCGCAGGCCGATGCGCTGCTCGAGCAGAACAATGCCGGCAATCGTGCGCAGGGCCTTGGCGGCAATCGCCGCACTGGGCCGAAGCGAAACTGCATAACGCCGACGCGGCCGCGGCGGCGCGGTCGCGCGGCACCAGAGAGGAGCCGGACTATGAACACCACCATGAGAGCGGACGCTGCTGGCGACGGCGGTCGCGGCGATCGCGTGCCGGAGCGTTCGCGCTCCGGCGTTTCGCAGAAGACGTCACGCTGACGATCGAGAGCTGGCGCAACGACGATCTGCCGATCTGGCAGGAGAAGCTGATCCCGGCCTTCGAGGCCAAGCATCCGGGCATCAAGCTGAACTTCGCCCCGTCGGCGCCGACCGAGTATGACGCGGCGCTGGGCGCCAAGCTCGACGCGGGCTCGGCCGGCGACATCATCACCTGCCGTCCGTTCGACAAGTCGCTGGCGCTGTTCCAGAAGGGCCAGCTCGCCTCGCTGAACGACCTGCCGGGCATGGACAAGTTCTCGTCCGTCGCCAAGTCGGCCTGGATCACCGACGACGGCAAGGACACGTTCTGCGTGCCGGTCGCCGCCGTCATCCACGGCTTCATCTACAACAAGGAAGCCTTCGACAAGCTCGGCATCTCCGTGCCGCAGACCGAGGACGAGTTCTTCGCGGCGCTCGAGAAGATCAAGGCCGACGGCACCTATATCCCGCTCGCCATGGGCACCAAGGATCTCTGGGAAGCCGCGACGATGGGCTACCAGAACATCGGCCCGAACTACTGGAAGGGCGAGGAAGGCCGCCTGGCGCTGATCGCCGGCAAGGAGAAGCTGACCGATCCGCAGTGGGTCGAGCCCTTCGCGACGCTGGCCAAGTGGGCGCCCTACATGGGCGACGGCTTCGAGGCGCAGACCTATCCGGACAGCCAGAACCTGTTCACGCTCGGCCGCGCCGCCATCTATCCGGCCGGCTCGTGGGAGATCTCGGGCTTCAACACCGCAGGCCCAGTTCAAGATGGGCGCGTTCCCGCCGCCGGTGAAGAAGGCCGGCGACGAGTGCTACATCTCCGACCACACCGACCTCGCGATCGGCATGAACGCCAAGTCGGCGCATCCGGAAGCGGCGAAGCAGTTCCTCGCCTGGGTCGCCTCGCCGGAATTCGCCGACATCTACGCCAACGCGCTGCCGGGCTTCTTCAGCCTGTCCTCGACGCCGGTGAAGATGCAGGATCCGCTGGCCGAGGAGTTCGTCTCCTGGCGTGAGAAGTGCAAGCCGACGATCCGCTCGACCTACCAGATCCTGTCGCGCGGCACGCCGAACCTCGAGAACGAGACCTGGACGGAATCGGCCAACGTGATCAACGGCACCGACACGCCGCAGGTCAGGCCGCCGAGAAGCTCCAGAAGGGCCTCGACGCCTGGTACAAGCCGGCCGGCCAGTAAGGCCCAGCAACGACCCTCACCCCGAGCCCTCTCCCGTGAACGGGAGAGGGGCGACCGAGGCAAGCCGCGAGGTTTGTGCACGGTCGCGATGGAAAGGCCCTCGCCCGCTTGCGGGAGAGGGTGGGGTGAGGGCCTTCCTTCTAGCATCACCACGTCGCGGGCGGCATGGCGTCCCCGGAACGAATAGCGAAGCCGCGAAAGAGATGGCCCGGGATGACCACGATCGACGCGACCGACGCCGTCGCCAAGCGCCCGGTGCGCTGGCATATCGCGGTCTTTCTCGCCCCGGCCGTGCTCGTCTACACCGCCGTGATGATCCTGCCGCTGATCGAGACGCTGCGACTGTCGCTGTTCAACGTCGTCGACGGCCAGCCGGCCTTCGTTGGCCTCGCCAATTTCAAGGTGCTGTTCGGCGACGATCGCTGGGCAATCTCGTTCTGGAACGCGCTCCGGAACAATCTCGTCTTCTTCCTGATCCACATGGTCGTGCAGAACCCGATCGGCATCGCGCTCGCGGCGCTGTTGTCGCTGCCGGTGCTGCGCCTGCGCGGCTTCTATCGCACCGCGATCTTCCTGCCGACCATCCTCTCCTTCGTCATCGTCGGCTTCATCTGGAAGCTGATCCTGTCGCCGATCTGGGGCGTCGCGCCCTATCTGATGGACCTGGTCTGGCTGAAGCCGTTCTTCGGGCCCTGGCTCGGCAAGCCCGGCAGCGCGCTGATCACCGTGTCGCTGGTCTCGGTCTGGCAGAATATCGGCATCCCGATGATGCTGATCTACGCGGCGTTGCTGTCGATCCCGGACGAGGTGATCGAGGCGGCGGAATGCGACGGCGTCACCGGCTGGGCGCAGTTCTTCAAGATCAAGCTCCCCCTGATCCTGCCGACCATCGGCATCGTCTCGATCCTGACCTTCGTCGGCAATTTCAACGCCTTCGACCTCGTCTACACCATGCAGGGGGCGCTCGCCGGGCCAGACGGATCGACCGACATTCTCGGCACCTTCCTCTATCGCACCTTCTTCGGCTTCCAGCTGCAGGTCGGCGACCGCTCGATGGGCGCCACCATCGCGACGGTGATGTTCCTGATCATCCTCGCCGGCGTCAGCCTCTATCTCTTCGTCATCCAGCGGCGCATCCGCCGCTACCAGTTCTGAGGCGGGCCATGTCGAAAGCACGTTCCTCCGTCGCCCGTTCCGGCTTCGTCCATCTGGCGCTGGGCGGCTATACGCTGCTGGCGCTGTTCCCCATCTTCCTGGTCGTCGCCAACTCGTTCAAGACGCGGGCCGGCATCTTCTCGGCGCCGCTGCAACTGCCCGAATGCGGCCACCTTCAGCTGGATCGGCTACCAGACGGTGCTGAAGCAGGGCGACTTTCCTCGGCTATTTCCAGAACAGCCTGATCGTCACCATCGTCTCGATCTTCCTGGTGCTGCTGTTCGGCGCCATGGCCGCCTTCGCGCTGTCGGAATACCGCTTCCGCGGCAACCTGCTGATGGGCCTCTACCTGGCGCTCGGCATCATGATCCCGATCCGCCTCGGCACGGTGGCGATCCTGCAGGGCATGGTGGCGACCGGCCTCGTCAATACGCTGACGGCGCTGATCCTCGTCTATACGGCGCAGGGCCTGCCGCTCGCCGTGTTCATCCTGTCGGAGTTCATGCGCAACGTCTCGGACGACCTGAAGAACGCCGGCCGTGTCGACGGGCTCAGCGAATACACGATCTTCTTCCGCCTCGTGCTGCCGCTGGTGCGACCGGCCATGGCGACCGTCGCCGTCTTCACGATGATCCCGATCTGGAACGATCTCTGGTTCCCGCTGATCCTGGCGCCGAGCGAGGCGACCAAGACGGTGACGCTGGGCGCGCAGATGTTCATCGGCCAGTACGTCACCAACTGGAACGCGGTGCTCTCGACCCTGTCGCTGGCGATCCTGCCGGTGCTGGTCCTCTACCTGATCTTCTCGCGCCAGCTGATCCGCGGCATCACCGCCGGCGCGGTGAAGTGATTTTTCGCGCCGAAGCTTCGGCCCGTCCTCTCCGATTGCAGGTTGCTGATCCATGACCGATGCTCCCCTTCGCGTTTTCGTCGCCGGTCTCGGCCAGATGGGGCGCAGCCATGCGCTGGCCTATCACGCCAATCCCGGCTTCGAGATCGTCGGCCTGTACAACCGCTCCGAGGTCGACCTGCCGGAGGAGCTCAAGGCCTATCCGCGCGTCGAGAGCTTTGAGGCCGGGCTGGCGCTGAAGCCGGACGTCGTCTCGGTCAACACCTACACCGACAGCCACGCGCCCTTCGCCATCGCGGCGATGGAGGCGGGCGCGCATGTCTTCGTCGAGAAGCCGCTGGCAGCCAACGCCGAAGCGGCGCGCTCGGTCGTCGAGGCGGCGAAGCGGACGGGCAAGAAGCTCGTCATCGGCTACATCCTGCGCCATCACCCGTCCTGGATCGGCTTCATCGCCAAGGCGCGCGAGCTCGGCCCGCCCTACGTCATGCGCATGAACCTGAACCAGCAGTCCTCCGGGACCGAGCTGGCACATCCACAAGCAGCTGATGCAGACGACGTCGCCGCTGGTCGATTGCGGCGTCCACTATGTCGACGTCATGTGCCAGATCACCGACGCCAGGCCGGTCGAGGTGCGCGGCATGGGCGTGCGCCTTTCCGACGAGATTGCTCCGACCCAGGTCAATTACGGTCACCTGCAGGTGATCTTCGCCGACGGTTCGGTCGGCTGGTATGAGGCCGGCTGGGGGCCGATGATCTCCGAGACCGCTTTCTTCGTGAAGGACGTGATGAGCCCGAAGGGCGCCGTCTCGATCGTCATGGATGAAGGCGCGAAGTCGGACGACGTCGACACCCACACCAAGACGGCGCGCATCCGCGTCCATCATTCGGAACTGAAGGCCGATGGCTCGTTCGAGCGGGCCGACGAATGGTTCTCGACCGAGGACGAGCCGGGCCATCAGGCGCTTTGCGACCGCGAGCAGGCCTATCTGCTGAAGGCCATCCGCGAGGACATCGACCTCACCCGTCACATGCAGGACGCCATCACTTCGCTCGAAATCGCGCTGGCCGCCGAGGTCAGCATGCGCGAGGGCCGGGTGGTGAAACTGTGACCCAATTCATGAACACGGGGCGGTCGCGCCGTCTTCAGGCCGACCTGCGAGGGAGCATCTCGTGAGCGCACTGACCCTTCAGAACATCACCAAGCGCTTCGGATCGACCGATGTCATTCGCGGCGTTGATCTCGACGTCTCCGAGGGCGAGTTCGTCGTCTTCGTCGGTCCCTCGGGCTGTGGAAAATCAACGCTGCTCCGGATCATCGCCGGGCTGGAGGACCAGACCTCCGGCCATGTGACGATCGCCGGCAGGAATGTCGACGTGACGCCGCCGGCGAAGCGCGGCATCGCCATGGTGTTCCAGAGCTACGCGCTCTACCCGCATCTGACGGTGAAGGGCAACATGGGGCTGGCGCTGAAGCAGGAAGGCGTCGAGAAAAGCGAAATCGAGCGCCGGATTTCTTCCGCCGCCAAGATGCTGCATCTCGATACGCTGCTCGATCGGCGGCCATCGGAGCTTTCCGGCGGCCAGCGCCAGCGCGTCGCCATCGGCCGCGCCATCGTGCGCCAGCCAAAGCTCTTCCTGTTCGACGAGCCGCTCTCCAATCTTGACGCGGCGCTGCGGGTCAACACCCGCATCGAGATCGCCAACCTGCACCGCCTGCTCGGCGCGACGATGGTCTATGTCACGCACGACCAGGTCGAGGCGATGACGCTGGCTGACAAGATTGTCGTCCTGAGCGCCGGCAAGATCGAGCAGGTCGGCCGTCCGATCGACCTCTACAACAAGCCGGCCAATCTCTTCGTCGCCGGCTTCATCGGCTCGCCGAAGATGAATTTTCTCACCGGCGCGGCGGCGGAGAAGCTGGGCGCTACCACGATCGGCATCCGGCCCGAGCATATCCGGGTCGTGCCGGCCGGCGCGGAATGGTCGGGCAAGGTCAGCCATCTCGAGAAGCTTGGCTCCGACACTTTCCTCTATGTCGCCATGGAAGGCGCTGACATGGTCACCGTCCGCATTGTCGGCCAGGCGGATTTCGAGGTCGGCTCGACAGTCGGCCTGGTGGCGGACCAAGCGCATATCCACCGCTTCGACAAGGACGGCCGCGCGCTCTGAGGCTGGCGCTTGCGACGGAAGACCTCCGTCATCCCGGACGCAGCGAAGCGGAGATCCGGGATCCATCGGGCCGCCGCGCGTTGTTGGGCGGTTCGCACGGAGCGGCTTCGGCTGAATGGATCCCGGCTCGGGGGCTGGGATGACGGCGAGTGGGTGAAACCATCGCGTCCTATGCTGCCGGCAGGGAGAGGGACTTTCTGCCCGCTTCCAGTCGGTACGCCCCTTGCACCCAACCGCCACCCGGTGCGAGGGTGCGCGCCGCAATTCGACTGGCGGGTGACATGACCAAGAACATCGTAATCATCGGCGGCGGCCATGCCGGGGCGCAGGCCGCGGCGAGCCTGCGCTCGGACGGATTTGACGGCAAGGTGACGCTCGTCTCGGCCGAACGCGAGATTCCCTATCATCGTCCGCCGCTGTCGAAGGGGTTCATCAAGGCCGAGGGCGACGAGCTGCAGGAGCTGCGCCCGGCCGCCTTCTACGAGAAGAATGCCGTCAATCTGGTGTTGGGCTCGGAAGTGACGGCGATCGACCGCGCCGCTGGGCTGGTGCGTCTCGGCGCCGATGCGCTGCCCTATGACGGGCTGGTTCTGGCGACCGGCGCGCGCGTCCGCGTTCCGCCGGTTCCGGGCATTGAGCTTGAAAACATCTTCCTGCTGCGCACGGCCGAGGATGCGCGCCGGCTGAAGCAGCGCTTTGCGCAGGCGAGCGACGTCGTCGTGGTCGGTGGTGGGTTCATTGGCCTGGAGCTCGCGGCGACGGCGCGGCTGCTCGGCAAGACGGTTACCGTGCTCGAAGCGGCGCCGCGCCTGATGGGCCGCGTCGTCGCGCCGGCGATCTCAGCCTATTTCCTCGACCTGCACCGCGCCATGGGCACGACCATCCGGCTGGAGACGCCGGTTGCCGGCATTCTAGGCGAGAACGGCCGCGCCGTCGCCGTCGAGACGCTGTCCGGCGAACGCATTCCGGCCGACACGGTCATCGTCGGCGTCGGCGTGGTGCCGAATGTCGAGCTGGCGGAGGCCGCCGGCCTGCATGTCTCGAACGGTATCGTCGTCGACGAGGCGATGCGCACCTCCGATCCCAACATCGTGGCGGCTGGCGACGCCGTGTCGTTCCATCACTGGGCGCTCGGCCGTTCGGTCCGGCTCGAAAGCGTGCAGAACGCCGTCGACCAGGCCAAGACCGGCGCCGCATCGCTGCTCGGCAAGGTCGAGCCCTATCGCGCCGTGCCGTGGTTCTGGTCGGATCAGGGCGACGCCAAGCTGCAGATGGTGGGCCTGTCCAACGACGCCAATTCGAGCGTCCTGCGCGGCAAGCCGGAAGATGGCAGCTTCTCGGTGTTCCACTATCAGGGCGACCATCTGGTCGCGATCGACTCGGTCAACCGCGCCGCCGACCACATGCTCGGCCGCCGCATGCTCGGTTCGGGCATGTCGCCCGACAAGGCGGTCGTGGCGGATGAAAGCGCCGATCTGAAGAAGCTGGTGCTCGCGGCGGGCTGAGGTCGACTTCGGCTGGCGCGGCCGCCTGACGTCGCGCCGGTTCCATGCTAAGCTCCGCGTCCGGGCGGGTTTCCCGACGCATGGCCTTGTTCATGGAGTCGCGCATGTCCGAGATGCAGCTTTCCAGACCGACGATACCGCCGCTGCCCCAGGGGCCGACCGAAGGACCGCTTACGGTCGAGGAATTGCAGCTTTCGGCGCGCAATCACGCCATGCCGCTCGAGGCGCTGCGCTATGACCTCACCCCCGCGGGCCTGCACTATCTGTTGATCCATTTCGATATTCCGCTGATCGATCCGGCCGCCTGGCGGCTTTCGGTCGGCGGCTCCGTCGCGCGTGCGATTGAATTGACGCTGGACGAAATCCGCGCCAGGCCGAGCGTCAGCCTGCCGGTCACGCTCGAATGCGCCGGCAATGGCCGTTCCCGCCTGCATCCGCGCCCGGTCAGCCAGCCCTGGGTTACGGAAGCCGTCGGAACCGCGCTGTGGACGGGCACGCCGCTATCCGGGCTTCTCGCCGAGGCGGGCGTGCTCGATGAGGCGGTCGAGATCGTCTTTACCGGTGCGGATCATGGCTTCGAGAAGGGGGAGGAACTGGACTATGCCCGCAGTCTCTCGCTTGCCGACGCCAGCCGGCCGGAAATCCTGCTCGCCTATGCGATGAACGGTCAGCCGCTTCTGCCGCAGCACGGTTTTCCGCTGCGCCTGCTGGTGCCGGGCTGGTACGGCATGGCCAGCGTCAAATGGCTTACGCGGATCGAGGCGGTGACGCGCCCGTTCGAGGGTTACTACCAAGCCACCAATTATCACTATCGTCGCGGACCGGACGAACGGGGCGAGCCGGTGCGGCGCATCCGGCCGCGCGCGCTGCTGGTGCCGCCGGGCTACCCTGATTTCTTGACGCGGAGACGGACCGTGGCGGCCGGCCCGTGCCGGATCGAGGGCAGGGCCTGGTCCGGCGAGGCGCCGATCGAGCGGGTCGAGTTCGGGGTCGATGGCGGCTGGATGCCGGTGGAGCTGGATCCGCCGCAGGGCGCGTTTGCGTGGCGGCGCTGGAGCTGTGTCTGGGAGGCGGAGCCCGGCGAACACATCCTCTCCTGCCGTGCCATCGACGCGGCGGGCAACGTGCAGCCGATCGAGCAGAACTGGAACTGGATTGGCGTCGGCAACAACATGGCGCAGGCGATCCCCGTCACCGTGCGCTGAAGGCGATCCCTTACTTGTGAAAACGGGCGACCGCCGGGCCGCCCGTTACGCTTCAATGGGCCAGGGCTACTTCCGGCAGCGGTTTGTCGGCGGTGTCGATCTTGACGATCACCGACATGCCGGGGCGCAGATCCGCCGTCGCGCTCTGGCCGCCATCGATCTCGATGCGAAGCGGAATGCGCTGGGCCACCTTGGTAAAATTGCCGGTGGCGTTGTCGGCCTTGAGCACGCTGAATTCCGAGCCGGCCGCCGGCGCGATCTGCGACACGCGGCCGCTCAGTTCGACGTCGCCAAGGCCGTCGACGGTGAAGGTCGCGGGCTGACCGACCACGACATGGCCGAGCTGGGTTTCCTTGAAATTGGCGATGACCCAGACGGTGGAGGGCGTGATCGAGGTCAATTGCGTGCCGGCCGCCGCATATTGTCCGACGCGGGCCGCGACCTCGCCAAGCCTGCCATCGACCGGCGCGGCGATGCGGGTATTGCCGAGGTTGATCTCCGCCAGCTCGACGGCCGCCTCGGCGCTGCTGACGGCGGCCTCGAGCGAGCTCTTGCTGTCGTCGATCAAGGCGAGGTTCTGCTCGGCGATCATCACAGAGGCTTCCGCCTGAGCGACGGTCGACTGCGCCTGCAGCCGTGCGACGCGGGTCTGGTCGCCGGAAGATTGGGTCGAGAAGCCGCGATCGACCAGCGTGCCGGTGCGCTTGTCGTCCAGCTGTGCCTTTTCGAGACCCGCCTGGGCGCTTTGCAGCTGCGCCTTGGCGAGATCGAGGCTCGCCTGCCTGGCAAGGCGGTTCGCGGCAAAGTTGGCCAAGGCCGCTTGTTGCTGCACCAGGGTGGCTTGCGCCTGGGCGAGCTGCTGGCGGTAGATGCGGTCGTCGATCTGGACGAGCAGGTCGCCCTTCTTGACGCTCATGTAGTCGTGCACGGGCACGGCGACGACATAGCCGGGGATCTGCGGGCTGAGCAGCGTCACCTGGCCTTTGACATAGGCGTTGTTGGTGGTCTGCACCGACGAGGCAAAGGGCGGCAGCTGCCAAGAATAGAGCACGAGCAGCACGCCGAGTATGCCGACGGCAAGAGCGGTGAGCGTAATTCCGGATTTGAGGATCGGCTTGATCGACATGATGGGCACTCGGTTTGGGTGACCGTCAGGCTGCGTTGAGCGCGGCGAGGCGGGCGGTGCGGTAGCAGACATTGATGGTATGGGCCGCGAGCAGGGCGATGGCGGCCAGCGCGACGTAGAAGATCAGCAGGAACATGTCCTGGTAGGCGAGGATGTTGGCTTCCTGGGTCGCGGCCTTGCCGAGCATGACGACGCCTTCCGCGTTCTGCAGCGTCGGGTCGGGCAGCGCTCTCGAAAAGGCGGCGCCGTAGGTCTTGATGCGCTGGGCAACCAACGGATCCTGCAGCGACAGATGATCGGCGATGACGCTCGAATGGAATTTCTCGCGGATCGTCTGGAAGGTGCCGAGAATGGCGGAGGCAAGAACGCCGCCCATGCTCTGCGTTCCCAGGAAGACGACCAGGAAGCTCAGGATGTAGGCCGGTCCGCCGGCGATCGCCCTGGCGAAGCCCGACATTAGCGCCGGCGGCAGGAACAGAGCCCCGGCGAAGGCGATCATCGCCTGGCTGACGTAGAATTGCTCCGGCCGGCTCAGGTTGGTGACGTGCGAATCCATCCACGCGCCGGCCGCGATCATCAGCAGCGCGGCGAGGTGCAGGACCGGACCGTTGTCCTTCGTCATCACCAGCGCCGTGAAGAGATAGCCGACCAGCGTCGCGGCGAGGATCAGCGTGAACAGCGGGATGAGCTGGTCGTTCTGCAGGCCGAGCATGTTGAAGAAGCCGACCGTGCCGAGCGTCTGCTCGGAGAGGAGGAAGCGGAACAGCAGCAGCGAGCCGGTGATCATCAGCATGTCATAGGAGAACATCCAGCGCAGGTTGATGATCGGGCGGGTCCGGTGCAGCTCTATGACGACGAGGATGGTGATGGCGGCGATACCGACGACGCTGAGCCAGCCGATCCAGGGCGCGTCCATCCACCAGTAGAGCCGGCCGACCGAGAGGATGACGGCAATCGAGCCGAAGCCGAGCGCGATCAGCGGAAAGCTGATGAAATCCTCGCGGTCGAAGATCTTTACCCGCGGTGGATGCGTGATGGGCAGGACGAAGATGACGGCCAGGCTCATCATCGCCAGCCCGGCCTCGAGCAGATTGAGGCCGTGCCAATCATGGATCTGCAGCAGGTCCGGCGATATCACGCGCGCCAGCGGCGCGGCGAGCTGGCTGCCAAGCACGCCGAAGGCAATGCCGATCGTCAGCTTGCGGGCCGGCGGCAGCCATTCGAGCATGTAGTAGAAGGCGAGCGTCGACAGCGGCGCGGCAGCGATGCCCATCACGGCGCGAACGGCGATGGCCGAGCGCAGGTCGTTGGTGAACAGATGCGCCAGCGTCACCAGCGCGTAGATGATCAGGCCGATCTCGGCGAAGCGGCGCAGGCCGAACTGGGTGCGGACCTTGTAGAGGAACAGCGTGCCGGTGATGTTGGTCGCCATATAGGCGGCGGTCAGCCAGTTGATTTCAAGCTGGGTCGCGTGCAGCGCGCCCTGCAGGCCGGTCAGATTGGCGCTGACGAGGTTGAGGCCGAGGCCCTGGGTCAGGCCAAGCAGGACCGAGGCGCCGGCATAGATGGCGGCGCGCATCGGCGGCATCGGGACGAAGGCGGGAGCTGCCGGCGGGGCGGCCGGCGCGACGATGGGGGGATCGTTTGCCTGTGGAAGAATGGGTTGCGGCGCGGCGCTATCGGGCGTCGCGGCGATCGCGACGTTGCTCATGATGCCGGCTCTTGTTCCGCGTCGCTGGCGGCGATCCGGCCGACATTGTCGGACAGGGCGATCAGTACCCGTTCTGCCACTTCAAGATCGGCGGGATCGATCCCGGCGAGCAGGCCGTCGCGCAGCCTGTCGGTCAGGTTCAGCACGCGCTCGCCTATCCCCCGACCTTCCGCCGTCAGGACAACCGATTTGGCCCGACGGTCGCCAGGCAGAGGCTGGCGCTCGACATGTCCCGATTGCTCGAGCGCGTCGAGCAGGCGCACGACCGTCGGATGTTCGACTTCCAGCACATCGGAAAGCTCGGCCTGCGTCACCACATGCGTCGCCGAAATGAGATGGAGCATGAGGCGACCGCGCGCCAGCGTCAGGTCGAGCGTCCTGAGCTCGGCGTCAAAACGCGTGCGCATGACACGGCTTACCTGCGACAGCCGCCCGAGAAACGTCCTGGAGCTACTTCCATGGGTTGTCATAATAGTCGCCAATTACATTGTATGAAGATACATATATGGGCGACTGCCGGTTTGTCGAGGGGCTACCCCGCTCGCGCACAATTATTTGTCGCGGCCGGGACGGGAGGCTGCCGCTCTTCCGAAGGATTTCGAGGCTACGGGAGAGGGGAGGCGCCGCCGATCCAAATATCGGCGGATTTGGCGGCCACCATGCTGTACCTTCGCCGATCAACGCCCCCCGGAATCACGTTCAATGGACAAGCTCTATTTCGACGCGACGCAGCCCTTGCGTTGGGGGCCTCATCCGCCGGTCGGCATTCCGCGCGTCGAGAGTGCCCTCATCCGGCAGGTGTTGCGGCGCAAGGATCTCGATGTCGAGTTTTTCCTCATCGAGGGAAACGGCGCCAGCCGGCTGCTGACCGCATTGGAGCGCCGCTATCTCGAAGCGCTGGTCGAGTGCCGGATTCCCTATATTGAGACCATGGAAGGCGCGACCTATCTTGCGCGGCTCAAGGCGGTCCATCAGATCATACAGGCCGGCGGCAGCGCGTCCGGCAAGGAATTCGACCGGGTGGCGGCAGCTTTCATCGCGCGCAGCCCCCGGCGTCAGGGCTTGCACTATCGACTCGCGAAGCTTGCTATCCGGGTCGAGAAACTCTTTGCGCGTCCAGACGCGTCGTCGAAGCGTTCGGCGGATCCGCTCGTCGATCCGCAGGTGAATTGTTTCCTTTCGAACGTCGGATTGCATATCCTCGCCGCGCATCGGACGGCGCCGGTCCGGGCCCGCGCGTCGGCTGTCTTGCACGACATGATTCCGCTGGAGCTTCCGCATTTTTTCGATAGCGGCCACGTCAAATCCTTCGCGAGAGATTTTCTATGGAAGATCTCTCGCTGCGCCGAGCTGTTGTGCGTGTCGGAATACACGGCCCAGAGCGCGCGAAACTACATCGATCGCGAGAAGATCGCGGGACCCATACCCTTGATATCCGTCAATCCCTTGGGAGCCTTCCTGCGCGAGGGACTGGGGCGAGCATCCGAGGTTGCGGTCAAGCCGATCGTGGATCGCCCATTCGCCGTCTATTGCTCGACCATTGAGGCTCGCAAGAACCATATCGTCCTGCTTCGGGCGTGGCAGAAATTGATGCCGGTGCTTGGCGACCGGCTTCCTGATCTGGTGATCTGCGGTCGCTGGGGCTGGAAGGTCGACGAGGTGAAGCAGTTTCTGGCGGAGCATCCGGAACTGCTGACGAAAGTTCGGGTCCTGTCCGGCATCAGCGATGCGCAGCTTGCCTGGCTCTACAGCCATGCTCGCTTCGGCGTGTTCCCCTCGCATGCTGAAGGCTGGGGGCTCGGAGCGGCGGAGTGCCTTGACTTCGGCTTGCCTGTCCTTGTTTCCGACGCGCAGGCGCTGTCTGAGGCGACGCAGGGGCTGATGCCCGTCATCCCGGCCGACGACACCGACGGCTGGTGCGCGGCGATCGAACGAGCTTCGACCGATGATGAATGGCTAGCGTCGCTCCGTTCGGCGATCACGGTTGGCCACAAGCCGGTATCGGAAGCTGTGTTCGCGCAGCGCCTCCTGGCGGCGATGGGGGCGGGCGCGGCGGGACCGGCGCGCAACCAACCTGCCCAAATGCCGGTGTAGTCGACAGATCCGTGGCTGCCACCCGTCTGGGACGCAGAGGGGGCGACCAGGAACGCGGTCCCTCCCGAAAAATCCCCATCCGCCGCCCCGGGGCGCCGTCACGCCGCGTTGCCCCTTGGCGGCGCTTCGACTAGAAGAACGGCAACCTAATCCCTACATCCTGCCCTTTTGGCGAAGAGGGCCTTCGGAGCGAATTCATGGCGCGTCAGTTCATCTATTTCATGCAGGGTCTGACCAAGACCTATGTCGGCGGCAAGAAGGTGCTGGAGAATGTCCATCTCTCCTTCTACCCCGACGCCAAGATCGGCGTGCTCGGCCCGAACGGCTCGGGTAAGTCGACGCTTCTGAAGATCATGGCCGGGATGGACAAGGACTTCTCCGGCGAGGCCTGGGTGGCGCAGGGCGCGACTGTCGGCTACCTCGCGCAGGAGCCGAAGATCGATCCGACCAAGAACGTCTTCGAGAACGTGATGGAAGGCGTCGCCAAGAAGAAGGCGATCCTCGACCGCTACAACGAAGTGATGATGAACTACTCCGACGAGACCGCGGAGGAGGGCGCCAAGCTCCAGGACATCATCGACGCGCAGAACCTCTGGGATCTGGAGAGCCAGGTCGAGATGGCCATGGACGCGCTCCGCTGCCCACCCAGCGACGCTTCGGTCGAGAACCTGTCGGGTGGTGAGAAGCGCCGCATCGCGCTCTGCCGCCTCCTTCTCGAGCAGCCCGACCTGCTGCTCCTCGACGAGCCGACCAACCATCTCGACGCCGAATCGATCAACTGGCTCGAAGGCCATCTGCGCGACTATCCCGGCGCCATCCTGATCGTCACCCACGATCGCTACTTCCTCGACAACGTCACGGGCTGGATTCTCGAGCTCGATCGCGGCCGTTCGATTCCGTACGAAGGCAACTACTCCGCCTATCTGGAGAAGAAGGCCAAGCGCATGGAGCAGGAAGGCCGCGAGGACATGACCCACATGAAGGCGATCGAGCGCGAGCGCCAGTGGATTGCCCAGTCGCCGAAGGCCCGCCAGTCCAAGTCGAAGGCCCGTATCAAGGCCTATGACGAGTTGGTCGAGCGCGCAGAGGGCAAGACGCTGCAGACGGCGCAGATCGTCATCCCGGTCGGCGAGCGCCTTGGCGACAAGGTCATCGAGGTCGAAGGCCTGTCGAAGAGCTATGGCGACCGCCTGCTGATCGACAACCTCTCGTTCAAGCTGCCGCCGGGCGGCATTGTCGGCGTCATCGGCCCGAACGGCGCCGGCAAGTCGACCCTGTTCAAGATGATCACCGGCGAAGAGCAGCCCGATTCCGGCTCGATCTCGCTCGGCGACACGGTCCAGCTCGGTTACGTCAACCAGGGCCGCGACGACCTCGGCTCGAACAAGACCGTCTGGGAGGAAATCTCCGGCGGCGCCGAAGTGTTCTATCTCGGCAAGAAGGAAGTGAACACGCGTGCCTATGCCGGCGCCTTCAACTTCAAGGGCGGCGACCAGCAGCAGAAGGTGGGGACGCTTTCGGGCGGCCAGCGCAACCGCGTGCATCTCGCCAAGCTCTTGAAGGACGCCAACAACGTCATCCTCCTCGACGAACCCACCAACGACCTCGACACCGAAACCCTGGCGGCGCTGGAAGAGGCGCTGGAGGATTTCGCAGGTTGCGCCGTCATCATCTCGCATGATCGTATGTTCCTCGACCGGCTCGCGACCCACATCCTCGCCTTCGAGGGCGACAGCCATGTCGAGTGGTTCGAAGGCAACTTCGCCGATTACGAGGAAGACAAGAAGCGTCGCCTCGGCAATGACGCGGTCTTGCCGCACCGGATCAAGTACAAGAAGCTGACGCGCTAAGGCGCTTCGCTTTCAGGGTTGCGCGGGCGGACCGGTTTCCCCTTCATGGGGAGGCGGGTCCGCCCGTTTTTCATTCTGGACGGGCCTTCGATCGTGCAAGGCCCCGATGGCGGAGATGCGGGTGTGTCGCAGAAGGTGATCGGGCTGATCGGCGGGCTGAGCTGGGAAAGCTCGGCCGAGTACTACCGCATCCTCAACGAGACGGTGCGCGCCCGCCTGGGTGGTCTGCATTCGGCCCGCGTCCTGATGTGGTCGTTCGACTTCGCCGAGATCGAGGCGCTGCAGGCGAGCGGACGCTGGGACGAGGCGACGAGCTTGATGGTCGACGCGGCCCGCCGTCTGGAGCGCGGCGGCGCGGACTTCGTCCTGATCGGTTCCAACACGATGCACCGCATGGCCGCCGACGTTCAGGCGGCGATCGGCATCCCGCTCGTTCATATCGCCGATCCGACGGCCGAGCGGATCAAGGCCGCCGGCCTCACCCGCGTCGGCCTGCTCGGCACCGCCTTCACCATGGAGCAGGACTTCTACAAGGGCCGGCTTACCGACGCGCATGGCCTCGACGTGCTGGTGCCGGAAGAAGCCGATCGCGCCGCCGTCCACCGCATCATCTATGAGGAGCTGGTGCAGGGGCGCGTCGAGGCGTCGTCGCGCGCGATCTATCGTGATGTGATGGCGCGGCTTGTGGCGCGCGGCGCCGAGGCGATCATCCTCGGCTGCACCGAGATCATGCTGCTGGTGCGGCCGGAGGACAGCGCCGTACCGCTCTACGACACGACGACGATCCACGCCGAAGCGGCGGTGGAGCGGGCGCTTCGCACGGACTGAGCGCCGCTCATGCCGGCAGGATGATCGAGCGGTCGACCTCGTCGCGTTCCGCCGAGGCGAGCGCGGCATGGATCGCGTGGCGATCGTCGAAGCGGTGGATGCCGAGCCGGTGCTGGCGGCCGATGCCCTGCGGCCAATGAGCGGGCACGGCGTCGCCGCTGGCCGTCGCCCAGCCGAAATCGACCAGTGTCAGCCGGCCGTCGCGCACCATCAGGTTGTCGCATTTGATGTCGTTGTGGCAGCAGCCGACCGCGGCGAGCGTCGCGAGGATCGCTTCGGCCTGCTCGCGCCAATCGGCCGGCAGATTGTAGCGCCGCACCGGCTCGCCGACATAGTTCATCCGCAGCAGCCCGGGACTGTGGCCGAGCAGGCGCGGCACCCGCCCGCTCGCTTCGAGCGCCGTCAGCCAGCGGATCTCGCGTTCCTCGATGCCGTGCTCGATGAAGCGGGCGAGTTTCTTGTGCACCTCGAGCCGGTTCAGGTCGATGCGAATGGTCGAACTCGAATGCTGGTCGAAATGGATCTCGTAGACGCTCGCCGTCGCGGGATCGTGGAAATAGGCGATCTTGGCGGCCGCCGGACTGGCGGAACAGCTGCCGGACGCGGCGCCATCCTGCCCATCGACCTGGCTGCCATGGTGATGCAGGACGGTTCGCCCCGGCTCGACGGCGGCGAGATAGTCCGAGAGCGCCGACGGCAGAGGCGAGCATGGATCAGTCATCGCAAACGGTCGTAGCGATTTTCGCGACAAAGTCGATGAATTGTGTTGCTGCGGTGCCGAAGGCCGCGCGGGTCGCGTGGGAAAACCGGGAATGGCCTGGAAAAAACAGCGGACGGCCCCTGGCCCGCGCTCTGCGGCGCAGCGGGCCAGGGAACCGTCCGCCGCCCCACCGGCCCTGCCGGTATGGCGGTTGGCCCGTCGCCGGGCGATGATTTCAGCGAACGGCCCTGCCTGGGTCTAGGGGGGCAGGGGCAAGGCCGTTCGCCCTTCCTCGGCCCCGTTTCGGGGGAGCCAAGGGTCTCGGTTCCGCCGCGCCGGGGCGCTGCGGAAGTGGGAGGGCTCGAGCGAGGGCGGAGGTCAACGCCGGCTCACGCCGCGCCGGTCGCCTCGACCGGCTATTGGATCAGTCCATTTTGTTCTTCGTCTTCTTGGGCGCCGTGTATTCCGGAGCGCCATCTTGATTGCAGCTTCTCATGCCTCCCGGTCGGTGTCTGTGATGCGCATCACAAGAGGTGCCGCCGCAGCGATCTGGACGGCGTTCATGGAATTGTCCGCGAATGGGGCTAGGTTACGCAGACGCGGTTTCTATGTTCTGGATGCGAGGCCGCGCAGGATGGACATCCGGGATGAGGCAGGGGGCGAGAATGGATCAACTGGCGTGGTCGGCGAGCCAATATGTGAAGTTCGAGGACGAGCGCACGCGGCCGGCGCGTGACCTGCTGGCGCAGGTGCCGCTGGCGGAAGCGCGGGCCGTCGTCGATCTCGGTTGCGGCCCCGGCAATTCGACCGAGCTTCTGGCCGAACGTTTCCCTTCCGCCGCGATCGCCGGGATTGATGCCGCCCCCGACATGCTGATCGCCGCGCGCAAGCGGCTGCCGGCGCTTTCCTTCGCCGAGGCGGATATCGCCAGCTGGGCGCCGGCCGAGCCGGTCGACCTCCTGTTTGCCAATGCGCTGTTCCAGTGGATCCCGGACCACCTCGCTGTGCTGGTACGGCTGATGGATAGTCTCCGGCCTGGCGGCGTGCTGGCCGTGCAGATGCCGGACAATCTCGGCGAGCCGACCCATATGCTGATGGAGGAGGTCGCCCATTCCGGCCCCTGGGCCAGCGCCTTCGCCGATCGCACCATCCGGCGGCCGAAGCTGCCGTCGCCCTCCGTCTATTTCGAGGCGCTGGGCGGCAAGTCGAGCCACCTCGACGTCTGGCACACGATCTACAACCATCCGCTCGCCGATGCCGCCGCGATCGTCGAATGGGTGAAGGGAACGGGGCTGCGGCCCTATCTCGAGCCGATCGAGCCGCATCTGCGCGAGGCCTTCCTCGAGGCCTATCTGGAGCGGATCGCCGCCTGTTACCCGCCGATGTCGGATGGACGCGTGCTCTTGCGCTTCCCGCGACTGTTCCTGGTCGCGGTGAAGCGTTAGCGCGCCGGCGCCGCCAAGCCCGGCAGGCAGAAGCCTCCGGACGGGTGATCGAATTCAGACCTCGGCCAGTTCGGGCGCGACCCCCGGTGTCGAGCCGTTATCCAGCGCCGATTCGGCATCCGGCCGGGCGGCCGCTACCAGCAGGCGGCCAAGGGCCTCGAAATCGCCGCGCCGCGGCGACGAGCGACGCCAGACCAGGCCGATTTCCCGCTGCGGTTCCGGCGTGCCGAAACGGGAGAGGGCGATGCGGGTGTCGCGCGCTTCGACGGCGACGCACATTTCCGGCAGCAGCGTCACGCCATAGCCGTTCGCCACCATCTGCATGATCGTCGACAGGCTCGCCGCGCCGAAGCCGCTGACCTTCTCCGAGCGCGGGATTCGGCAATAGGTCAGCGCCTGGTCGCGCAAACAATGCCCTTCCTCCAGCAGGAGCAGCCGGTCGGGCGGGATCGTGTCCGGGCTGGCAAAGCCGGCGGCCGAGGCGGCCGATCCGGCCTGCGACGCCAGCAGGAAGCGATCGACGAAGAGCGGCAGGCTGTCGAAGGCGGGGTCGCGCACCGGCAACGCCATCAGCACGACGTCGAGCTTGCCCTGCGCCAGCTCGTCGACGAGCGCGCCGGTCTGCGTTTCCCGCAGCTGCAGCTCCAGCGCCGGATAGGTGCGCTGCACCAGCGGCAGCGCCTTCGGCAGCAGATAGGGGGCGATCGAGGGAATGACGCCGATGCGGAGCGGACCGGACAGCACGCCGCCGCCATGGCGGGCAAAATCCGTCAGGTCGCGAATCTCGCCGAGGATGCGCACCGCCCGGCGCGCGATTTCCTCCCCTTTCGGCGTCACCGCTATCCGGCGCGTGCCGCGTTCGAGCAATGGCACGCCGAGCGTCGCCTCGAGCTCGGCGATCTGCTGCGACAGGGCCGGCTGGGTGACGGCGCATTCGGCCGCCGCCTTGCCGAAATGCAGATGGCGCGTGACCGCTTCAAAATAGCGGAGCTGGCGGAGCGTGATCACGATCGGGCTCGCTCGGAACGGGTCTGAAACATGTTCGATAAGTTATTCTTATCGCAACTTGCATTCAATATGATTTGGAACCGGTCTAATCGCGTGGCATCTTACGGCCATCCCGAAGGCGGCTCGAATGTCGCCACATACCGTTGGAGGGCGTCATGACGAACAAGTTGACGACGACGGCCGGTGCGCCGGTCGCGGACAATCAGAATTCCCTGACGGCCGGCGAGCGCGGCCCGGTCTTGATGCAGGATTGGCAGCTGGTCGAGAAGCTCGCGCATCAGAATCGCGAGCGCATTCCGGAGCGCGTGGTGCATGCCAAGGGCTGGGGTGCCCATGGTACGCTGACCGTCACCGGCGATATCTCGAAATACACCAAGGCGAAGGCGCTGCAGCCCGGCGCGAAGACGCCGATGATCGCCCGCTTCTCGACGGTCGCCGGCGAACTCGGCGCGGCCGACGCCGAGCGCGACGTGCGCGGCTTCGCGCTCAAGTTCTACACGGAAGACGGCAACTGGGACCTGGTCGGCAACAACACGCCGGTCTTCTTCGTGCGCGATCCGCTGAAGTTCCCGGATTTCATCCACACGCAGAAGCGCCATCCGAAGACCAATCTGCGCTCGCCGACGGCGATGTGGGATTTCTGGTCGCTGTCGCCGGAGAGCCTGCACCAGGTGACGATCCTGTTCTCGGATCGCGGTCTGCCGACCTCCGTGCGCAAGATGAACGGCTATGGCTCGCATACCTATTCGTTCATCAACGCGCAGAACGAGCGCTTCTGGGTCAAGTTCCACTTCAAGACCCTGCAGGGCCACGAGCACTGGACCAATGCCGAGGCGGCCAATGTCGTCGGCAAGACCCGCGAATCGACGCAGGAAGACCTGTTCGGCGCCATCGAGCGCCGCGACTTCCCGAAGTGGAAGGTGCAGGTCCAGGTCATGCCGGAGACGGATGCCGACAAGACCTCGTACAATCCGTTCGACCTCACCAAGGTGTGGCCGCATGCCGAGTATCCGCCGATCGACGTCGGTATCCTCGAGCTGAACCGCAACCCGGAAAACTACTTCGCCGAGATCGAGCAGGTCGCCTTCTCGCCGTCGAACATCGTCCCGGGCGTCGGCTTCTCGCCGGACAAGATGCTGCAGGCGCGCATCTTCTCCTATGCGGATGCGCATCGCTATCGCCTCGGCACGCATTACGAGGCGCTGCCGGTCAATGCGCCGAAGGTGCCGGTGCACAACTACCACAAGGACGGAGCCATGCGCTTCTTCCCGCCGGCGACCAACAACGACGCTTATTACGAGCCGAATTCCTTCAACGGCCCGAAGCAGGATCCGTCGGTGGCCGAGCCGCCGCTGAAGATCTCCGGCGATGCGGATCGCTACAACCACCGCATCGGCAATGACGACTACAAGCAGCCGGGCGACCTGTTCCGCCTGTTCAACGCGGAGCAGCGGGACCGCCTGTTCAGCAATCTCGCCGCCGCCATGCAGGGCGTGCCGGTCGAGATCGTCAACCGCCAGCTGGTGCACTTCTACCGCGCCGATCCGGAATACGGCATCGGCGTCGCGAAGAAGCTCGGCCTGCCGACGGAAGGCCTTGCCGCCGCTGCGGAATAGACTTCCGACGCAATGACGAAAGGCGGCGCTGCGAAGCGCCGCCTTTTTGCGTTCTGGAGCTTGTCCCTGGGAAAGCAGGGTCCTGGGTGCCGCGGGGGCGACAAGTCCCTTTACAGATATAAAGATATGTTTATATCTTCCGTCAGCTCGAGGCGGCCTTGCCGCCTGGTTTCGGGCAGGCGGAGCGTAGAACATGGCGGGCCAGGCGGCTCTTTCGACAGACGCGATCATCACGGCGCTGAAGGCGGCCGGCGAGGCGACGCGCTATCGCATCCTGGCGCTGCTCTCGGCCGGCGAACTGACGGTCAAGGACCTGACCGCCATTCTCGGCCAGTCGCAGCCGCGCATTTCGCGTCATCTGAAGCTCCTGACCGAAGCCGGGCTGATCGAGCGCAATCCCGAGGGCGCCTGGGTCTATTACCGCATCTCCGAATCCGGCGCCGAGCGGCGGCTGGTGCAGGATCTCGTCGGTCTGGCCGATTCCGCCGACACGGCGCTGGCGCGCGACCGCGACTGGCTCGCCGGCGTAAAGCGCGAGCATGCGCAGAACGCCGCCCGCTATTTCACCGAGAACGCCGCCGACTGGGACACGATCCGTTCGCTGCATGTGCCGGACACGGCCGTCGAGGCGGCGATGCGCGATATTCTTGGAACGAAGCCGATCGACAGCTTCCTCGATATCGGTACCGGCACCGGCCGGATGCTGGAGCTGTTCGCGCCGCTCTATCGCAAGGGCGTCGGCATCGATGCCTCGACGGCGATGCTCTCGGTCGCCCGCGCCAATCTCGACAAGGCGGGCGTCAACCATGCGCAGATCCGCCATGGCGACATCATGAAGCTGCCGATGCCGCGCGACAGCTTCGACCTCGTGGCGATCCATCAGGTGCTGCACTATCTCGATGATCCGGCGGTGGCGCTGAAGGAGGCCGCGCGCGTGCTGCGGCCGAACGGCAGGCTGCTGGTCGTCGATTTCGCCCCGCACGGGCTGGAATTCCTGCGGGAGCGCCACGCGCATCGCCGGCTCGGCTTCTCGCATGAGGTGATGCGCGGCTGGATCGAGCAGGCCGGCCTTGTCCTCGACGAGGCGACCGATCTCGCGGCGAACTCCGCGACCGAACAATTGACAGTAACGCTCTGGCTGGCGCGCGATCCGCGCTTCGTGGTGGCCGGGGCCTCGAAGGGGTTGGAGACGGCGTGATGCGTGAGACGATCGATCGGGCGAGCCGCAATGGCGTCGGCGCATCGGGGCTGAAGGTTTCGTTCGAGTTCTTCCCGCCCAAGACGGAAGCGATGGAAGAGACGCTGTGGGCGTCGATCGAGCGGCTGGCGCCGCTCGCCCCTGACTTCGTCTCGGTGACCTATGGCGCCGGCGGTTCGACCCGCGAGCGCACCCACGCCACCGTTGCGCGCATCCTGCAGGAAACGCCGCTGAAGCCGGCGGCGCATCTGACCTGCGTCGGCGCCAGCAAGGCCGAGATCGATGCCGTCGTCGACGGCTATGCCGAAACGGGTGTCCGCCATATCGTCGCCCTGCGCGGCGATCCGGTCACCGGCATCGGCACGGTCTACCAGCCGCATCCCGACGGTTATGCGCAGGCTTCCGACCTGGTCACGGCCATCCGCCGCCGTCATCCGGAAATCGAGGTTTCGGTCTCCGCCTATGCCGAGCGCCACCCGGAAAGCCGTGACTGGCAGACTGAGCTCGACAATCTGAAGCGCAAGGTCGATGCCGGCGCGACGCGCGCCATCACCCAGTTCTTCTTCGACAACGACCTCTATTCCGCCTTCCTCGACCGCGCCGCGGCGGCCGGCATCAACATTCCGATCGTGCCGGGCATCGTGCCGGTGATCAATTTCACCCAGACGGCGAAGTTTGCCGAGAAGGCCGGCGCCAGCATCCCGTCATGGTTCGCGGCTCGCTTCGAAGGGTTGGAGGATGACGCCTCGACCCGCCAGCTGGTGGCGGCCGCCGTCTGCGCCGAGCAGGTGTTCGACCTGGTGGACCGCGGCGTCAACGAGTTCCATTTCTACACGATGAACCGCGCCGATCTCGTCTATGCGATCTGTCATCTGCTCGGTATGCGGCCAGCCAAGGCGGAACGGGCCGAGGCGCTCGGAGCCCTCTCCCCCAGGGAGAGGGTTGGGTGAGGGCCTTTCGGCTTAAAACCAGCGCGGCGAAAAGACTACGACGAGATCAAGGCGATGCAGGGCAACGCGGCGAGCGCGGAGAGAAGATCATGAATAGTTTGACGTCCACTGCCGACCTGAAGCGCGCTGCTTCCGAGCGCATTCTCGTGCTCGACGGCGCCATGGGCACGATGATCCAGCAGCTGAAGCTCTCGGAAGCCGATTTTCGCGGCAAGCGCTTCAAGGACTGGCATCGCGACCTGAAGGGCAATAACGACCTTCTGATCCTGACGCAGCCGGACGCTATCGAAAAAATCCACCGCCAGTATTTCGAGGCCGGCGCCGACATCGTCGAAACCAACACCTTCTCCTCTACCACCATCGCCCAGGCCGATTACGGCATGGAAGAGCTGGCCTATGAGCTGAACCTCGAAGGTGCGCGCGTCGCCAGGCGGGCGGCCGATACGGTGGCCGCCGCTACCGGCCGGCCACGCTTCGTCGCCGGCGCGATCGGGCCGACCAACCGCACGGCGTCGATCTCGCCCGACGTCAACAATCCGGGCTTTCGCGCCGTCACCTTCGACGATCTGCGCACCGCCTATGCCGAAGCGACGCGCGGCTTGGTTGATGGTGGGTCCGACATCATCCTGATCGAAACGATCTTCGACACGTTGAACGCCAAGGCGGCCGTCGCCGCCGTCGAGGATGTGTTTGAGGAAAAAGGCATCGAATTGCCGGTGATGATCTCCGGCACGATCACCGACCTGTCCGGCCGCACGCTTTCCGGCCAGACGCCGACCGCGTTCTGGTATTCGCTGCGCCATGCGCGACCGTTTTCCATCGGCCTCAATTGCGCGCTCGGCGCGCGCGAGATGCGCGCCCATATCGACGAGATTTCGCGCGTCGCCGATACGCTGGTCTGCGCCTATCCGAACGCCGGCCTGCCGAACGAATTCGGCGAATATGACGAGAGCCCGGCGGCCATGGCCGTGCTGGTCGGCGAATTCGCCCAGTCCGGTCTCGTCAACGTCGTCGGTGGCTGCTGCGGCACGACTCCGGACCACATTCATGCCATTGCCGAGGCGGTGAAGGGGCTCGCACCGCGCGTCCTGCCGACCGTCGTCCCTAAGCTGCGCCTTTCCGGCCTCGAACCGTTTGAACTCGCCTCATGACCTCCTCGACCGCCGTCTTCGTCAATATCGGTGAACGCACCAACGTCACCGGCTCGGCCAAGTTCCGCAAGCTGATCACCGCCGGCGACTATTCGGCGGCGCTCGACGTCGCGCGCGAGCAGGTCGCCAACGGCGCTCAGATCCTCGACGTCAACATGGACGAGGGCCTGCTCGATTCCGAGGCGGCGATGGTCACCTTCCTCAACCTGATGGCGGCCGAGCCGGACATCGCCCGCGTTCCGGTGATGATCGACTCATCGAAATGGTCGGTGATCGAGGCCGGCCTGAAATGTGTTCAGGGCAAGCCGATCGTTAATTCGATCTCCATGAAGGAAGGCGAGGACCAGTTCCGCGAGCAGGCCAGGAAGCTTCGCCGCTACGGCGCGGCCGTCGTCGTCATGGCCTTCGACGAGAAGGGCCAGGCGGACACGTTCGAGCGCAAGACCGAGATCTGCGCCCGCGCCTACAAGATCCTCGTCGACGAGATCGGCTATCCGCCGGAAGACATCATCTTCGATCCGAACGTCTTCGCCATCGCGACCGGCATCGAGGAACACAATAATTACGGCGTCGACTTCATCGAGGCGACGCGCTGGATCCGCCAGAACTTGCCGCACGCCCATATTTCGGGCGGCATCTCGAACTTGTCGTTCTCATTCCGCGGCAACGAGACGGTGCGCGCGGCCATGCATTCGGTGTTCCTCTACCATGCCATCGCCGTCGGCATGGACATGGGCATCGTCAATGCCGGCGCGCTGCCGGTCTATGACGACATCGATCCGGAACTGCGCGATCTCTGCGAGGACGTCATCCTCAACCGGCGCGCCGACGGGACCGAGCGCCTGCTCGAGATCGCCGAGCGCTTCAAGGGCGGCGCCAGCTCCAAGAAGGAGGCCGATCTCACCTGGCGCGAATGGCCGGTCGAGAAGCGGCTGGAGCATGCGCTCGTCTCGGGCCTCACCGATTTCATCGAGGTCGACACCGAAGAAGCGCGCGCCAAGGCGAGCCGGCCGCTCGACGTCATCGAGGGTCCGCTGATGGCCGGCATGAACGTCGTCGGCGACCTGTTCGGCGCGGGAAAAATGTTCCTGCCGCAGGTGGTGAAGTCCGCCCGCGTCATGAAGCAGGCCGTCGCCTATCTGATGCCCTTCATGGAGGAGGAGAAGCGCCGGCTCGGCACGACCGGCTCCTCCTCGGCGGGCAAGATCCTGCTGGCGACCGTCAAGGGCGACGTGCACGACATTGGCAAGAACATTGTCGGCGTCGTGCTGCAGTGCAACAATTTCGAGGTGATCGACCTCGGCGTCATGGTGCCGGCGGCGAAGATCCTTGCCACCGCCAAGGCCGAGGGCGTCGACATCATCGGCCTTTCCGGCCTGATCACGCCGTCGCTGGACGAGATGTGCCATGTCGCGGCCGAGATGGAGCGTGAAGGCTTTCACGTGCCGCTGCTGATCGGCGGGGCGACGACCTCGAAGGTGCACACCGCCGTCAAGATCCACCCGAACTATGCCAAGGGCCAGGCCGTCTACGTTCTCGACGCCAGCCGCGCCGTCGGCGTCGCGTCGAGCCTGCTCGGCCGCGACAAGGCGAACTATGTCGCCGATGTGCAGGCGGATTACGTCAAGATCGCCGACGCCCATGCCCGCGCGCAGGAGAACAAGCGCCGCATCACGCTGGCGGCCGCGCGCGACGATGGCCTGAAGCTCGACTGGTCGAACTACAAGCCGGTCACGCCCAGCTTCCTCGGCACCAAGGTGTTCAGGGATTATCCGATCGCCGAGTTGGTGCCCTATATCGACTGGACGCCGTTCTTCGCGACCTGGGAAATCAAGGGCACCTATCCGCTGCTGTTCGAGGACGAGAAGGTCGGCGCGGTCGCCCGCTCGCTGTTCGACGATGCGCAGGCGATGCTGAAGCAGATGGTCGAGGAGAGGTGGATTTCGGCCAATGCCGTGATCGGTTTCTGGCCGGCCAACGCTGTCGGCGATGACATCGCCCTTTACGCCGACGATTCTCGCGACAAGGATCTGGCCACGTTCTTCACGCTGCGCCAGCAGATCGCCCGCTCGACCGACAAGCGCCGCCATGTGGCGCTGTCGGATTTCGTTGCGCCGAAGGAAACGGGGATCTCCGACTATGTCGGCGGCTTCGCCGTCACCACCGGCATCGGCGAAGAGGTCATGATCGAGCGTTTCAACCGCACCAATGACGATTATTCGAAGATCCTCGCCCAGGCGCTGACCGATCGTCTGGCGGAAGCCTTCGCCGAGCGGATGCATCAGCGCGTCCGGCGCGAGTTCTGGGGCTATGCCGCCGACGAGACGCTGACCAACGAGGAACTGATCCGCGAGACCTATGCCGGCATTCGCCCGGCGCCGGGTTATCCGGCCCAGCCCGACCATACCGAGAAGCGCACGCTGTTCGATCTGCTCGACGCGGAGAAGGAGGCCGGCATTAAGCTGACCGAGAGTTTTGCGATGTGGCCGGGCTCGTCGGTTTCCGGTCTCTATATCGGCCATCCCGACAGCTATTATTTTGGTGTCGGCCGGATCGAGGCGGATCAGGTCGCCGACTATGCCGCCCGCAAGGGCTGGGGCGTCCGCGAGGCTGAGCGCTGGCTGGCGCCGGTACTGAACTACGATCCCATCCGGGTCGAAGCCGCGGAATAGGTCGCGCGCTGCAGAAAACACCAGCGCAAGGAGTTAGAGCCGTTCGTCGTTTCTATGAAACGACGAACGGCTTCCAAAGCGTTTTCGAGCGAAGTGGGTACCGGTTCGCGTGAAGAAACCGCGACCAAACGATGAACGGCTTCTAGGCGAAGAGAGCTTCGGAGAATGGTTCGGGCGCGCGCTGGCCAGTGCGCTCGAAATATTTCTGCAGCACCAGCAGCGACAGCAGGTCCTCGGTGTCTCTATTCAGGAATTGCGCCACGTAGCGATTGGCGTTGGCGATGATCGCGAGCGCTTCGTCTTCGTTGCGGTCGTAGTAGGCGATCGTCTCTTCGAGATCGGCAAAGTCCTGCCGGATCTCGGCAAAGTGGACGCCTGGAACCAGACTCCCCTCCATGAACCATGTCTCGTAGCGGGGGCGCGGCATGACGCAGAGCGAGCGCGAGGCCATGATCCATTTCAGATTGGTGGCGACGTCGTTGCCCTCGATCGACAGGATATAGCGGTGCTGAAAATGCGCCTGGATGCTGAGATATGGCTTGGGCGCGATCGGCCCCATCGGATCGCAGGTGTGGCCGATGTCGTGAACCGGATGATGCGCGTATTTCTGCACCAGAACGCGTCGAGCCGGGTTCAGGCCGAGGATCCCGCGCCAGATGGCGCTTTTCCGCTTCTCCTGGAAGGAAAGCGGGTCCGTCGGCAAGGTGAAGTGCCGAAGCTTGTCGAGTTTCATCACGACGGAATTGGCGTTCGCGTCGCTGACCGGCCGGCTTTTTACGATCGACGGCACCTCCGGCACGACGATGACGTCGCCGAAGCGGTATGCGAGTTGTAGTTTAGAGTCGAAGTAATTCGTATATTCTTTGAGATCGTAATAATAATAACTCTGATCTCGGCTTATTTCGCCGACCTGCGGGGCTTTTGCCAGTCGAACTGGCCCGTTGATCTTGTTGTAATAATTAAGTCGCTCGCGAATGGATGCGGACCCTTCACTTGCCTCTATCTCGGCGAACAGTTTGCGGAGTCTGGCCTGATAGATGTGACGAGGGACGAAATCGCGCAACACGGCTTTTGCATAAAAGCGGACGCGTCTCAAATTGCTGGCGAGTGTCATGCTTCTGCACGTTCGATTGTTGCGAGAGTTCGTGAGCCGAGAATCCGCCAGATATTGAGTCTTCATGGTGGTTCTGCGGCCAGAATGCATGGCCGTTTGTCGCAATCAACAGGAAAGGCCCGCGTTCCGCCTTCACCGCGACGAGGGATGGCGAGCCAACGAACTCTGGAACCGAACGGCGGAATCCGCTAGGGACAGCCACTGCCCCCCGGCTCCACCTAGTCAGAAACCGTTCCCATGTCGGCCACATTCACCGCCGCCGGTTTTCGCCGCGGCTTTCTCGAGGGCCTTGCGCTTCTCCCCGGCATGGTCGCCTTCGGCGTTGTGTTCGGCGTGCTGGCCGGCCAAGTCGGCATCTCGATCCTCGGCGCCGCCTCGATGAGCGTCTTCGTCTATGCCGGCACGGCGCAGCTGTTGGCGCTGCATGCCTGGGGTGCGCCGGATGTTCTCGTCGCCGTGGTGGTCGCGGTGGTCGCGATGAATTCGCGCTATGTCCTGTTCGGCGCCGCCATGCAGCCCTGGATGCGCGGGCTGTCGCCCTGGATCGCCTATCCGTCGATGTTTTTGATGGTCGATGCCAACTGGGCGACGGCGATGCAGGAGCGCGACCAGGGCCGGCGTGACGTGGCCGTGTTCGCCGGCGTGGGCCTCGGCTGCATGGTCGGCTGGGTCGCTGGCACGGTCGCCGGTACCGGTTTCGGCCAGCTTCTCGGCGACACCAAGCGACTCGGGCTCGATTTCTTCCTGCCGGCCTTCTTCCTGTCGCTCGCCTGCGGCTTCTGGAAGGGCAGGGGCGATGTGCTGCCCTTCGTCGTCGGCGGGCTGGTGGCGATCGTCGTCGACCGCTTCGTCGGCGGCTCGTGGCATGTGCTGGCCGGTGGGCTCGCCGGCAGCCTGGCGGCCGCCTTTGCGCCGCGCCCGGCTGCCAAGGCTGGCGCGGATGGCCCGAAGCAGGGCGAGGCGTAGATGTCGTTCGATCCGAGTACCACCTCCGGCTTCGTAATCATCGTTAGCGCCATGGCGGTCGCCGCCTATCTGACCCGGATCGCCGGCTTCTTCCTGATGCGTTTCGTGGTGGTGACGCCGCGCGTCGAGGCCTGGTTGAAGGCGCTGCCGCTCGCGATCATGGGCTCGATCCTCGGTCCGATCGCCGCGCATGGCGGACCGGCGGAATATGCCGCCTTTGCGGCGACGGCCGCTGTCTATCTCTGGCGTCGCAGCGACATCCTGGCGGCCTTCGCCGGCATGGCGGTGGTCGCCGCGAGCCGGGCCGTATTCGGGACCTAGCCGGCAGGACTTGGCCGGCCTCAAACACCGCCATGCCATTGCGCGGCAATGAATCCCGGCCGAGATATGTCAGAGCCGGCGCCGCGCGTGGGCGGCGGCTGACAATAGAACCCGGGCTGTCAAGAAAACATCTGGCCCTGGTCGCCAAGGACTCTGTCGATGTTACAAGTCGCCGTGGGAGACGCTAGATCGCTCCCAGTACAATCGCCGCGACGAACAGAAATGCGGCGCTCACGGCCAGCAGATGGAACGGTTTAGCGAGGCTCATGGACATCTCCCGGGTCTCTCTTTCACGCCCAACTTCCAACGTAAATATTAACGGGAACGGCCTTTCTCGCAAGAGCCGAGATTGCGGGTTTTGCCGCAAGCGCGGCGCAATCCTGCCGCAAATCGGGTAAGCCGTGGAATAATCTCCCAAATCGCCTTGGGGAAAAACGACAAAGCAGGGCGTTTGTTCCGCCGCGAAGCCGCCGAATTCGTCAATGTCGGGTGATGTCTTCGCGCGGCGACTGGCGATCGATCGAATACCCGCGGTGGCGGTAAGATCCCGGAAACTGCACCTCTCAATCGTTTCTTATGGTTTCGCTGCGACCGTCCGCTCCCATGACAACAGGGCCGGAAAACCAGCATGGATGATCGCCGGACGGAGGCAGCCGACACGACTTCGCCTGCGCGAAGGGCCGCGTTGCTGGCTTCGCTCACCGAGCTGTTCGGCAGCGCGGGAGCGGCGGTGTCGCCGTCGACCGCCGCGCTTTACGGCGAGATCATCGTCGGGGTCTTCGATGCGATGGCCGAAGGTGACCGCGCAATTCTGGTCGAGCGCGTCGCCGAGCTGCCGAACGCTCCGGCCGCTTTGCTGCATTTCCTGTCCCTGCGCGACATCGAGACGGCGGGACCGGTGCTGCGCCGATCGATCGCCTTCGCCGACGTGCATCTCGCCGCGCTGGCCGAGCGCCTGCCGCAGGACCGTCTCTGTGCCATCGCCTCGCGTTCACAGGTCTCGGAGCCGGTTTCGGACGCGCTGCTCGCCCGCGGCGACCGGACGGTGCTGCGTCTCTTGGCACGAAATCCCGGCGCGCGATTCTCACAGCGCGGGCTGGCGATCCTGGTCGATGAGGCAGCGCAGACGCTGGCGCAGCGACAGGCCGCCGCCTCGAGCGAATCAGCCGACGAACGCGGGCAGGTCCTGGACATCCGCTCGGCACCGGCCGTCTCCCGCTCGCGCCGCATGTTCGCCAAGCCCAGCGGGACGGGGATCGTGATTCCGCTGCCCCCGCGTCCGCGCGGGCCTGCGGACGACGCTGCGGATGTCGGGTCCTCGTCCAACGCGATCGCCGAAGTGATTGCGACGGTCGCCACCGGCGATCGCATGCTGGAAGTCGCGGGGCTGCTGGCCGAATTCGCCGGGCTCGCCGTCGACACCGTGAGCCGGATGATCGCCCGGCCGGATACGATGCCGCTCGCCGTGCTCTGCAAGGCAGCCGGCGTGAACGTCGAGACTTTCGCCGCGATCGCGGCGATCCGCGGCCGGCGGCATGGCCATTCCGAGGCCACGATCGCTGCGCTGGTCCGGGCCTATGAGATTCTCGGCCCGGACGACGTTGCCAGCACGCTGCATTTCCTGCGCGCCCGGCATGGCATCGAGATCGAACCGGCCGTTCCGGCGGTGCAGAACCCGACCGGCTAGAGCGTTTTCGAGCGAAGTGGATACCGGTTCGCGTGAAGAAAACGCGATCAAACAACGAGCTAGAGTCGTTCCGCGTTTCCATGAAACACGGAACGACTCTAGACGGCCGAATGGGGTTCCCGTCCCGGTGCGGCGCTGCTAGCCTTGCAACGCCACGGCCACACGGGATCGCGAACGATGGATCGCTTCGAGACCGCCCGCGACGCAGCCTACAAGCTCCGTCCGGACCAGCCGCTCTACTGCTTCCGCCCCAGCGTACTCCGGGCCGACGCCCTGGCGTTCAAATCCGCTTTTCCCGGCCGCATGGCCTATGCCGTCAAGACGAATGGCGAGCCGTTGGTGCTGCGGACGCTGGCGGAGGCCGGCGTCGATTGTTTCGATGTCGCGTCGCCGGCCGAGTTTGCCGCCGCGCGCGTTGTTTCGCCGTCCGCCGAGCTGCTCTACATGCATCCGGTCAAGGCGCAGTCCGACATCCGGCTGGCGCTGGAGACCTACGGCATCCGCGTGATCGCCGTCGACCACGAGGACGAGATCGCCAAGATCCTCCGCATCGTGCGGGCGCTCGATCTCGCGCCGGAGTCGATCACCCTGTTCGTCCGGCTGGCGACGCGGGGGCATGCCGCCTACGAGCTTTCCAAGAAGTTCGGCGCCGCGCCGGGGCATGCGGTCGAACTGGTCGAGCGGATCGCCAAGCTGGGCTTCCGTGTCGGGCTTTGCTTCCATGTCGGCAGCCAGGTCGAGGATACCGGCACTTATGAGCGGGCGCTGGCCTCGGCCGCCTGGGTGCGCGGGCGCGCCGGGGCGGAACTGGCGGCGCTCGACATCGGCGGCGGCTTTCCGGCCGCCTATGGCAGCGACCCCAAGCGCAAGCAGCTCGTGCGGCCCGAAACCAGCGCGCTGATCGCCGACATCGTGCGCGAGGCGGAGGCATGGGGGTTCGGCGACGTGCCGCTGGTGGCCGAGCCCGGGCGGGTGATCGTCGCCCGCTGCCTCTCCGTTGTCGTGCGGGTGCTGCTGAAGAAGGGCAGGCGGCTCTATATCAATGACGGCATCTGGTCGTCGCTGTCGGATTCCTGGACCGGCAAGATCACGCTGCCGGCCCGACACCTGCCGGATCCGGCCCGCCGTCCGCGCGCCGTCGACGGCGACACGGTCGTGCCGTTCCGCGTCTGCGGCGCCACCTGCGATTCCGTCGATATCCTGTCGCGGCCGTTCTACCTGCCGGAGAGCATCGGCGTCGGCGACTGGATCGAGATCGGCCATATCGGCGCCTATTCGCTGTCGCTGCGCACCCATTTCAACGGCTTCTATCCCGATCGCTTCGTCGAGGTGACGACCCCCTTCGAAGCAGCCGGACCGGTCGAGAGCTTCGCCTCGATCGAGACGATGGGCGGGTAGAGCGACCGGCTCGCACGCCAGCCCTGGTTGCGGGTATGGTTGACCATTCTTTAAGAGCTTCGGGCGCATTCTACGCGGCATGTACAGTTGCGTAGCGTTGCGTATCGCGTCGGTGCTCGCTCTCGTCTCACTCTCCGGCTGCGCCCTGAACTTCCTTTCGGAGCAAAGGGAAAGCTGGCGGGATGCGACGGAGCGAGCCTGTTACGCACAGAAGCTTGTTGTCCCTTCCTACTTCCAGCGCCCGGCGCGCGAGGTTGACGGCAAGGGCGCGTGCGGCATCGAGAAACCGCTGAAGGTGAATGCCTTCGAGCGCGGCGTCGTGGCCGTCACCGGCGGTGACGTGCTGCTCGGCTGCATGATGACCAATGCGATGGAGCGCTGGGTGCGCGAAGCGGTGCAACCGGCGGCTCAGGCGCGCTTCGGCATGCCCGTCACCGAAGTCCTGACCATGGGCACCTATGCCTGCCGTTCGCGCAACAACCGCCATGGCGACAAGCTTTCCGAACACGCCTTCGCCAATGCTTTCGACGTCGCCGGTTTCCGGCTGGCCGATGGCCGCACCATCCGCGTCCGCACCGACTGGCGGCGCGGCGATCCGGCGAGCCAGGCCTTCCTGCGGGAGACGCTGATTTCCGCCTGCGGCTACTTCACGACCGTGCTGGGGCCGGGCTCAAACCGCCTGCACGAAGACCACATCCACATCGACCTTGCGCGCCACAACGCCAGCGGCACCTCGCGCTATTGCCGGCCCAAGCTCGACAGGCCGGGGCCGACGCCGCTCGATCCGAATGCCGGCATTCCGATGGCGACGCTGCTGCAGGCGCCGCCGACCGCCGGGCCGGCCAGCATGGAGCAGCGCAGCTTCACCTACCGCTTCGACGACAATCTCGGCGCGCCGGACGCCTCGGCTCCCTATCCGGGCGACCAGATCCTGTCCGGCCAGACACCGGCGGCGCCGGCCTCGGGCCGCTACACGCCGCCCGCCGGCATCCCGATGTCCTACGCGCAATAGTCGCAAGTGACTTGCGTCACATCCTTCCGCCACGTCACATTGTATTCCGGCGCCCCTCTAGGGGCTTGAGGAGACAATCGATGACAAGCCATGCAACCGTCTACGTCGATGAGACGCGCTACAATCTCTACGCCACCATTCACAAGGGGCTGCGCCGGGCCCAGGGGCAGTTGATGATCCGGCTCGGCGCGGTCGATCCGCTGAGCGAGGCCAATGTCGCGGGGCTGATCCAGGATTTGAGGCTGATGGTGTCGATGGGGCGCCAGCACCTCAAGCACGAAGACCGGTATATCCATACGGAAGTCGAGAAGCGCAGCGCCGGTTCGACCCAGCGGCTCGCCGACGACCATGATGATCACGAGCGCGATTTCCAGGAGCTCGAGGGGATGCTGTCGCAGATCGAGGCGGCGGCGCTGGAGCGGCGCTCGCCCATGCTGCGGGCGCTCTATCTGCGCTACACGAAATTCCAGGCGCATGATTACGAGCACATGATCGAGGAGGAGACGGAGACGCTGTCGCTTCTGCACCGTCTGTTCCGCGATGACGAACTGGCGACGATCGAAAGCAATATCATCGGCTCCGTCGCGCCCGACATGATGATGGAGTTCATCCGCATCATGATCCCGGCGATGAACCCGGCCGAACGGCTCGAGATGCTGGGCGGCATGAAGGCGGCGATGCCGGTGCCGGTCTTCGCAGCGGTGGTCGACATGGGCGTCAAGCCGGTGCTCGATCCGGCCGATTGGCAGGCGCTGGAACAGGCGCTCGCCAAGGCGGCGTAGGCGAGGGTGTTGGGGCCCGGGCGTCTTCTCCCTCTCCCACGTGCGGGAGAGGGCGGGGTGAAGGGCTTGCTCACCTCTCCCTCAGGGAGAGGTGAAAGGATTGGCTTGTGCCTGCTTCAGGCCTTGCCGAAGCCGCCGCCCGTCGGGGTTGTGACAACAACGGCTTCGCCCGGCTGAAGGATCGTCTGGTCGCAGCCCTGCAGAGCCTCGACCCTGCCGTCGTTCCGGCGCACCTCGGTTTTCCCGAGCGCGCCGGGATCGCCGCCGCCAAGCCCGTGCGGTGCGACCGTGCGGTGCGAGGCGAGGATGGCGCATTCCATCTCTTCCAGGAAGCGGATCGTCCTTTCGGTGCCGCCGCCGGCCGACCATTTTCCACGTCCGCCCGAACCTTGGCGGATATGGAAATCCTCGAGCAGGACGGGGAAGCGGAATTCCAGCACTTCCGGGTCGGTCAGGCGCGAATTGGTCATGTGGACGTGGACGCCGTCGACGCCGTCAAAGCCGGTGCCGTCGTTGAATACGCCGGCCGGCGCGCCGGAGCAGAGTGTCTCATAATATTGATAGGTCTGGTTGCCGAAGGTGAGGTTGTTCATCGAGCCCTGCGACGAGGAAAGCGCGCCGAGCGCGCCGAACAGGGCGTTGGTCACCTGCTGGCTGGTCTCGACATTGCCGGCGACGACGGCGGCTGGATAGCGCGGCGCCAGCATCGAGCCCTCGGGGATGATGATGTGGATCGGCCGCAGGCAGCCGGCATTCATCGGGATGTCGCCTTCGACCATGACGCGGAAGGCATAGAGAACTGCCGCCCGCGTGACGGGTTCGGGCGCGTTGAAATTGGTCTTCTGCTGCGGTGAGGTGCCGGTGAAATCGACCGTTGCCTCGCGCTTGTCGCGGTCGACGCGAATCTTCACGCGGATCACCGCGCCCTGGTCGGTCTCGACCGCGAAGTCGGAATCCCTGAGGCTTCCGAGCACCCGGCGGACGCTCTCGGCGGCGTTGTCCTGTACGTGGCCCATATAGGCGGTCACGACATCGAGCCCGAAATGCTCGACCATTTTTCGCAGCTCCTGCACGCCTTTCTCGTTGGCGGCGATCTGCGCTTTCAGGTCGGCGACGTTCTGGGTGACGTTGCGGACCGGATAGGGATGGTTGGTCAGCAGTTCGACCAGGTCCGCCTCACGAAATGTACCGCGATCGACAAGGACAAAATTGTCGATGAGGACGCCTTCCTCGTCGACGGTGGTGGCGCGCGGCGTCATCGAGCCGGGGGCGGTGCCGCCGATATCGGCGTGGTGGCCACGGCTGGCGACGAAGAACAGGATCTTGTTCCCTGCATCGTCGAAGACCGGCGAGACGACGGTGATGTCGGGCAGATGCGTGCCGCCATTGTAGGGCGCGTTCAGCGCAAAGACGTCGCCGGGGCGCATCCGGCCCCGGTTCAACTCGATGATCGTCTCGACCGAACGATCCATCGAGCCCAGATGCACCGGCATGTGCGGCGCGTTGGCGACGAGCGCTCCGGTCGCGTCGAAGACGGCGCAGGAGAAATCCAGTCGCTCCTTGATATTGACCGAATAGGCGGTGTTTTGCAGCGTCACGCCCATCTGCTCGGCGATCGACATGAAGAGGTTGTTGAACACCTCAAGCATGACCGGATCGGCATCCGTGCCGATGGCATGGCGACGGTCTAGGGCCTCGACGCGGGTCAGCACGACATGGTCGCGGGCCGAGATTTCCGCCTGCCAGCCGGGCTCGACGACGATGGTCTGGTGCGGCTCGATGATCAGCGCCGGCCCGGCGATTTTTGCGCCGCGCAGGAGGCTCTGGCGGGAGAAGATGCCGGCTGGGTGCGCAGTGCCGTTCGAGAAGATCGAGACGGTCTCGGAGGGCTGTGGCCGGCTCTCGGGCGCGTCGAGCGCGACTTCCTCGATGCTGGCGCCGCCGCCGACCGCCTCGACCTCCAGGCTCTCGACGACGATCGCCTTGCCCTCGAAGACGAAGCCGAACTGTTTTTTATGCGCCGCCTCAAAGGCTGCAAGGATGGCGTCGAGTGGCAGCCAGTCCGCGCCGTCCGCCAAGACCTCGACCGGGATCGGCGTGTCCGTGCCGTCATAGCGCAGATGGGCGCGGATGAAGACGGCGATGTCGGTCGGCTCGACGCCCTGACCGATCAGTTCCGCCGTCACGTCGGCTTCGAGCACCGAGGCGAGGTCCAGAAGTTCCGGCAACGCTTCCGGCGCCAGCTTTTTCACCACCGCCTTGCTGCGGCTGGAGCGGATGTCGGCGAGACCCATGCCATAGGCGGAGAGAATGCCGGAGAAGGGGTGCACCAGCACCGTCGTCATGCCGAGCGCGTCGGCGACCATGCAGGCATGCTGGCCGCCGGCGCCGCCAAAACAGTTCAGCGCATAATCGGTGACGTCGTAGCCTCGCTGGACCGAGATCTTCTTGATGGCGTTGGCCATGTTCTCGACGGCGATGCGCAGGAAGCCGTCGGCAATCTCCTCGGCGCTGCGGCCATCGCCGATCTCGGCGGCCAGCGCTTCGAAGCGCTGACGCACGATTTCTGTGTCCAGTGGCTGGTCGCGGCCGGGCCCGAAGATTTTTGGAAAATGCTCGGCCCGCAATTTGCCGGTCATGACATTGGCGTCGGTGACGGCGAGCGGGCCGCCGCGGCGGTAGCTGGCGGGGCCGGGATCCGCTCCAGCCGAATCCGGCCCGACGCGAAAACGGCCGGCCTCATAGTGCAAAATCGAGCCGCCGCCGGCGGCAACGGTGTGGATGCGCATCATCGGCGCACGCATGCGGACGCCCGCGACCTCGGTCTCGAACGAGCGCTCATAGACGCCGTCATAATGCGAGACGTCGGTCGACGTGCCGCCCATGTCGAAGCCGATGACCTGGCCGAAGCCGGCCTGCCGCGCCGTTTCGACAGCGGCGACGACGCCGCCGGCAGGGCCGGAGAGGATGGCGTCCTTGCCGCGAAAGAGTTCGGCCGCCGTCAGCCCGCCCGACGACATCATGAACATCAGCCGGGGCGAGGCCCTGCCTGCGATGCCCAGTTCGCCCGCCACCTGCTCGACATAGCGGTTGAGGATCGGCGAGAGATAGGCGTCGACGACGGTGGTGTCGCCGCGCCCGACCAGCTTCATCAGCGGCGAGATCTCGTGGCTGACGGAGATCTGCGGGAAACCGACCGATTTCGCAATTCTCGCGACGCGCGCCTCGTGCTCGGGATATTTCCAGGCGTGCATGAAGACGATGGCGACGGAGCGGATGCCGCTGGCATAGGCGTCGCGCAGCGCCGCCTCGATTTCGGCCGGATCGGGTTCGGCCTCGACAGTGCCATCGACGCGGACGCGCTCGGAAACCTCGACCACGCGCTCATAGAGCAGTTCCGGCTTGATGATCTTCTTGGCGAAGATGTCCGGCCGGGCCTGGTAGCCGATCTTCAGGGCATCGCGAAATCCCCGAGTGATCATCAGGAGCGTGCGATCGCCCTTGCGCTCGAGCAGGGCGTTGGTGGCAACCGTCGTGCCCATCTTGACGGTGGCAATGGCGCCTTGCGGGATCGGCGCGCCAGCGGCGAGGCCCATCAGCTCGCGAATGCCTTGCACGGCGGCGTCGCGATAGGCCTCGGGATTTTCGGAGAGCAGCTTGTGGGCGCGGATGCGGCCTTCGGGATCGCGGGCGACGATGTCGGTGAAGGTGCCGCCGCGATCGATCCAGAAGTCCCACTGCGTCATTGTCATGCTCTCCGCATCCTGTCGGCTCGGGCGCATGAGTACGGTTCGGCCGGCTTCCGTCAATCCAGGACGGCCGGAAGATCGCTCGCGGCAAGGGGGTAGCGGCGATCTCGCGTGGATTGGCGACTGCGCGACACCCTGGACTCTCGCGCTCGACGTGGCGGATGCTTATGATTCGTCCATGACAATCTGGCAACGACTCGGCGATCTCATTCGCCTGCTTCCCGGATCCTGCACCGTCGGCCGGGCCCTGGACGATCTGATCGAGACCGTGCGCACGGCGCTGAGCGGCTCGCCCACCGAGCGGCGTCAAGTGGCGTTCTCGGTTTCGATGATCGCGCTCTCGGCCAAGATGGCCAAGGCGGACGGCGTCGTCACGCGCGACGAGGTCGCCGCCTTCGAGCAACTGTTCGAGATTCCGCCGGACGAGCACCAGAACGTGGCGCGGCTGTTCAACCTCGCCAAGCAGGACGTCGCCGGCTTCGATGCCTATGCGCGAAAACTCGCCGGTCTGTTCGATCCGGGCTCGCCGGTGTTCGAGGACATCATCGATGGCCTGTTCCACATCGCCAAGGCCGATGGCGTGGTGCACGAGGCCGAGCTCGCCTTCCTCGACCAGGTCGCGGCGATCCTCGGCATCGGCGAGGCGGCGTTCGCCCGCATCAGCAGCCGCCACATCGTGCCGGAGGAGGGCGACCCCTACCTCATTCTCGGCATCGATCGCGGTGCTTCCAACGACGATGTGAAGCGGCACTATCGCCGCATCGTCGCCGAGACCCATCCGGACCGCCTGATCGCGCGCGGCGTGCCGGCCGAATTCCTGGCGATCGCCACCGCCAAGCTTGCCGCGCTGAACGGTGCCTATGAGCGCATCCGTCGCGAGCGGGCCTTTGCATGATGGAGAGAGATGTGCCTGACGCAGCCTTGCCGGATGTGGTGTGGCGGCCTTCGCCCAATTTCGGACCGCGTGTCGGCGGTGCGCCGATCGACATCCTGATCCTGCACTATACCGACATGAAGACGGCCGAGGCGGCGATCGATCTGCTCAGTGACCCGGCCTCCAACGTCTCCTGCCACTATGTCGTGGCCGAGGACGGGACGATCACGCAGCTGGTCGCCGAGGCGGATCGCGCCTGGCACGCCGGCGTCTCGTCCTGGCACGGGGCGGCCGATATCAACTCCCGGTCGGTCGGAATCGAGATCGCCAATCTGGGCCATGACCATGGCTACCCCGATTTTCCCGACGTCCAGGTCGATTCCGTCATTGCGCTTGCCTGCGACATTTGCGCTCGACACGGCATTCGGCCGGAACGAATCCTTGCTCACTCCGATGTTGCGCCCGCGCGTAAGCGCGACCCTGGCGAGAAGTTCCCATGGGGCCGGCTGGCTTCTGCGGGGCTTGGCCATTTCGTCGAACCGGAGCCGATTCGCGGCGGTCGTTTTTTTAGCGTCGGTGAAAGTGGGGCGCCGATCGAGGCCCTGCAGGCGATGCTGGCGCTGTATGGCTATCCCATTCAGATTTCTGGCACTTACGATCAGGAGACCGAAACGGTCGTCGCGGCGTTCCAGCGTCATTTCCGGCCCGAAAGGGTTGACGGAATTGCCGATTCTTCAACGATTGTGACCCTGCACCGTCTCGCTCGTGCGTTGTCCGATAAGGGCTAAGTGCCGCTGCGGAAGTCGGAAGCTGTTGAGCCGTCAAAGCATTGTGGCGACTCGTCCGACTGATCACGCAATGTTAAAGCTTGTAATCTGATTTCAGTTCGGGTGCCCCAATTCGGGACTCTTGGGCAACGAAAGGTGCGGCATCGTCAATGATGTGAGTTACCCCCAGGTATGAAGAAGTTTTGCGTACTCGCCCTGACCGCCCTCGTTGCCACCAGCGGTCTCGCCATTGCCCCGGCCTCCGCCCAGTCGGGCTCCGGCCGTCTCCTCAAGTCGAACGTCACGCGTGTCGCCGCAGCGGATCGTAGCAGTTTCGACGATCTGATCCGGACCCACGCCGCCGCCAACAACGTGCCGCTGTCGCTCGCTCACGCCGTCATCACGGTCGAGAGCAACTACAAGCCCAACATGACCGGCAGCGTCGGCGAGATCGGCCTGATGCAGGTTCGGCTGCAGACGGCTCGCGGCATGGGTTACAAGGGTAGCGCCAAGGCGCTCTACGATCCGGCCACCAACATCCGCTACGGCATGTTGTATCTCGGCCAGGCCCGCAAGCTCGCCGGTGGCGATCTCTGCGGCACGATCCTGAAGTACAATGGTGGCCACGGCGCCACGCGCATGAGCAAGGGCCCGCTGCGCTATTGCGGCAAGGTCCAGCAGATCATGGCTTCGAACTAAGTTCGGACGTGGTCGGGAAGGTGTCGGCTGAAGCCTCTCGTGTTGCTGCGCCCGCTGGTGCGGGCGCGTCCGGGGAGGACGCAAAACTGCCAGGCTCGATGTCGCCCGTCGATCGGGTGCCGCCTGAGTCAGTTGCGGACCGGCAGACTTCTTGACCACCTTCAAGACCGGGTGCGGGAAACGACTTCCCTTCGTTGGGCTTGACCCGCACCCGTCGCACCCCTAAGCCCCGCATTGCCAGTCGGCTGGACGACCGCTGCTGCAAGATCGAAAGGTCGCAGGGGAGGAAAGTCCGGGCTCCATGGAAACACGGTGCCGGGTAACGCCCGGCGGGGGCGACCCCAGGGAAAGTGCCACAGAAAGCAAACCGCCCGTGCGTTCGCGCAACGGGTAAGGGTGAAAGGGTGGGGTAAGAGCCCACCGCGGTCCCAGCAATGGGAACGGCACGGTAAACCCCACCGGGAGCAAGACCGAATAGGGGTGACATGGGCGCAAGTCCAGCCTGTTTCCAGGTTCGTCGCCCGGGTTGGTCGCACGAGGCGTCCGGCAACGGACGTCCAAGATGAATGGTCGTCACGCGGCGGTTCGCCGCCGCCCTACAGAACCCGGCTTATAGGCCGACTGGCATTTTTCCTTCCCCCGATTTTCGATCGTGATCGCCGGGCCCGGCCGCGATGTCGTCGCGCTCGCCTGCAGGGCTGCGTCGCCGCCGCCATGTGCCCCTTGCGGGGATGGGCGCGCATCCCACTCCGGCTCTCGATCCGCCCGTCGAGGTCGCCTCGCGGCCGCCGGATGCCGGCAACTCCCACCGCTCCGCGAAAATAGACTCGGTACAAGTGCCGTGCCGGCGCCGCCGAAATCATACGGATTCCTTATGCCTGGGCCGTCAAAAGCTACGGAAAATTAAGCTTAACCCGGTGTGATAAGCACGGTGGCGCCTGCCTGTCGTGGGGGCCGATTCCATTGACGCCCATATTCACCCATGGTATCCCAAATCATTCCGGTTCGAGGGCACTGCGGTCGACAAACTCCGGTCGATCTGTGGCGCTGCATCGCACGCCGGGATGTTGTTTCCAGTCCGCGTCGATTGAGTGATTTCCCGGCTCGCCACGCGGGCGGGCCGTCAATGGGCATTTTCAAGAGGAGCGCCGGCGCGAAAGGTGATGGAGGAATTCGTTTCAACCTTCACCAACAGGCTGGACTCGAAGGGGCGGGTGTCGATCCCGGCATCGTTTCGCTCTGTGCTGGCGCGCGACGGCTTCGAGGGGCTCTATTGCTGTCCGACGCTGGACCAGAACGCGGTGGATGCGGGCGGCAATCGCCTGGTCAGCCAGATCCGCGCCAGCCTGACGCTGTTCGAGCCCTTCTCCGAGGATCACGAATTTCTCTCGACGACGCTGATCGGCGAGAGCGAGGTGCTGAGGATCGACCCGGAAGGGCGCGTCGCGCTGTCCGAGGTGATCAAGGCGCATGCCGGCATCGGCGATACCGTGACTTTCGTTGGTCAGGGCTACAAATTTCAGATCTGGGAACCGGAGCGTTTCGTTGCCTATCGCGACGAGGCCAAGAACCGCGTGCGCGAACTGCGCCGCCGGCTTGGTTCCGGCCCGCGTTCCTCGGGAGGTACGGAACCATGACCGCCGGCGACGCCACTCCTGCAGGCGGATCCGACCGTCACGTCCCGGTGCTGCTCGCCGAGGTGCTTTCGCATCTCGCTCCGGCTACCGGCAGCGTCGTCATCGACGGCACCTTCGGGCTCGGCGGCTATAGCCGCGCGATCCTGGATGCGGGCGCCTCGGTGATCGGTATCGATCGCGATCCGAACGCGATTGCCGATGGCCAGGCGCTGGTTTCCGAATATGGCGGTCGCCTTCAGCTCGTGCATGGCCGCTTCGGCGATCTCGACGCGATCGCGGCCGGGCAGGGGCACGAGAGGGTCGATGGCGTCGTGCTCGACATCGGCGTCTCATCGATGCAGCTCGACGAGGCCGAGCGCGGTTTCTCGTTCCGCTTCGACGGCCCGCTCGACATGCGCATGAGCCAGGAAGGTCCGAGCGCCGCCGACGTCGTCAACACGATGGAAGCCCGCGATCTCGCCCGCATCATTTCGGTGCTCGGCGAAGAGCGCCGCGCCGCGGCCGTCGCGCGCGCCATCACGCAGGACCGCGTCGCCAAGCCTTATCTGCGCACCAGCGAACTGGCCGGCCTGGTCGAACGCGTCGTCGGCAAGAAGCCGACCGATCCGATCCATCCGGCGACCCGCACGTTCCAGGCGCTGCGCATCTACGTCAACCAGGAGCTCGACGAGCTCGGGCGGGCGCTCGCCGCCGCCGAGCGCGTGCTGAAGCCGGGCGGCCGCCTGGTCATCGTCTCGTTCCATTCGCTCGAGGACCGCATCGTCAAGCGCTTCCTGGCCGAACGCAGCGAGGTCCGCGCGGGCGGCTCCAGGCACATGCCGGAGCGGACGCTCGCCGCGCCGACCTTCCATCTGATGTCAAAAGGTCCCGTCGTTGCAGGGGACGAAGAGACGTCGCGCAATCCGCGCGCCCGATCGGCCAAGCTCCGCGCCGGCATCCGGACCGAAGCGCCGGCGCGCCCGTTCGATGCCGAGGCCGCCGGCGTTCCGGCGCTTCCTGAGTTCAAAGTGGTGAGGTCGTAATGCTCCGGGCACTCAACGTCATCTGGGTCGCTTTCATGGTCGCCGGCGCCGTCTTCACCTACGCCCTGAAGGATCGCGCCGGCCGTGCCGCCGACCACGTCATGGAGCTGCGCCGCGACATCGCCCGCGAGAAGGACCTGATGAACATTCTCCAGGCCGAATGGAGTGTGCTTGACCAGCCGTCGCGCCTGCAGGACCTCGTCCAGCGCTACGGTTCCTATCTCCACCTCGCGCCGCTCGACGTGCGCCAGCTGGCGAGCATCGCGGATGTGCCGGACAAGCCGATCGAGGTCCCCGGCGCCTCGCTCGACCGCATGATCACCAGTGGCGTCGGCAAGGCCGGCGCGGCCAAGCCGATCGTGGCCAAGCCCATCGTCGCCAAGCCCACCACGGCGCAGGCCGGCGTCGCCAAGCCGCGTCCCCGTGACGTCGTGGCTCAATCGGGAGCGAATCCATGACGATGACGCTGACCGACCGCCCGGGAATGTTCAGCCCCGCCAATGGCGCGCGCCATGTCGCGCTGAAGGGGGCCAGCAAGGCGCGCCACGACCAGACCCGCAGCCGTATCGGGCTGACGATGATGGTGTTCATGATCGTCTATGGCGTGATCGGCGGCCGGCTCGTCATGCTCGGCATGAGCGACCAGGCTGGCTCCGCCGCGCGCGGCAGCGCCGCCTCGGCCGTCGCCTCCGCCCGCCCCAACATCGTCGATCGCAATGGCGAGATCCTTGCCACCGACATCAAGACGGCGTCTCTCTTCGCCGAGCCGAACAAGATCGTCGATCCCGATGAAGCGACCGAGCTGATCACCAGCGTCCTGCCGGACCTCGACGCGGCGCAGCTGCGCAAGAAGCTGTCGACCCAGGCCGGCTTCGTCTGGGTCAAGCGCGAGATCACGCCCAAGCAGCAGTCCGAAATCCACAATCTCGGCATTCCGGGCGTCGGCTTCCTGACCGAGAACCGCCGGTTCTATCCGGGCGGCCCGGCCGCCGCCCATGTCGTCGGCCTGGTCAACATCGACAATCAGGGCATCGCCGGCATCGAGAAGGCGATCGACGAGCGCGGTCTTGGCGACCTGCATGGCGCCGGCTTCGCGATGAAGGGCGCCGACATGCAGCCGGTCAAGCTGTCGATCGACCTGCGCGTCCAGCACATCCTGCGCGACGAACTCGTCGGCGCGATGCAGCGCTACCAGTCGGTCGCCGCCATGGGCGTGATCCTCAACGCCAAGACCGGCGAGGTCATGGCGATGGCGTCGCTGCCCGATTTCGATCCGAACGCGCCGGTGGACGCCAACAAGCCGGACCGGCTGAACCGCCTGACCGCCGGCACGTTCGAACTTGGTTCGGTGTTCAAGAGCTTTACCTTCGCGATGGCGCTGGATTCCGGCCGCGTGAAGATGACCGACAGCATCGACGCGCGCTTCCCGATCCATGTCGGCCGCAACGTGATCCGCGACTTCCACGCGAAGGCGCGCTTCCTGACCGTGCCGGAGATCTTCCAGTATTCGTCCAACATCGGCACCGCCAAGATGGCGCTCGCCGTCGGCCAGGAAGAGCAGCAGGCCTATCTGAAGAAGTTCGGCCTCTCGACCCGGCTGAAGACGGATCTGCCGGAAGTAGCCACCCCGCAGGTTCCGAAGCGCTGGAGCCAGGCGACGCAGCTGACCGTTTCCTTTGGCCACGGCATCGCCGTGACGCCGATGCAGGCGGCGATGGCCGACGCGGCGCTGGTCAATGGCGGTCATCTGTTCTCGCCCACCTTCTTCCTGCGCACGCAGGAGGAAGCGATGGCCGACTCGACGCAGATGATCTCCAAGAAGACGAGCGACGAGATGCGCTGGCTGTTCCGCTTCAACGCGGTCAAGGGTTCCGGCCGCAATGCCGACGTTCCCGGCTATGTCGTCGGTGGCAAGACGGGCACGGCCGAGAAGATCGCCAACGGGCGCTATGTCGAGGGCCACTACCTCAACTCGTTCCTGTCGGCCTTCCCGATGGACGACCCGGAATATGTGATGCTGATCTCGATCGACGATCCCAAGCCCGAAAAGCCTGGCCTGCCGGCGCTGGCGGCCTGGAACGCGGCGAATGTCAGTTCCAACATCATCCGCCGCGCTGCCGCAATTCTGGGCGTCCAGCCGCGCAGCGAGAACGAAAGCCACCCCGACGCCATGCTTGTGTCGTATTGAGGATCGATGAGCAGGCCCTTGGATTCGGCCTGTGCGCCCCGGATCTGGCGCAGAACTTGAACGATCGGGAGGATTCGACCCCAGAATGCGGCTCGGTGATCTAGCTTCCAACGACTTCCCGCTCACCGCCGATCAGGCGGCGAGCGAGATTTCCGGCCTCACGGCGGACAGCCGCGCTGTCGAGCCGGGCTATCTGTTCGCGGCCCTGAAGGGCGTGGCGGCGGATGGCTCGCGCTTTGCGCTGGATGCGGTGAAGCGAGGCGCCGCGGCCATCGTCTGCGGTCCCGATGCCACGCTTCCGGACGATATCGGCGTGCCGGTGCTCACCGCCGCCGACCCGCGCACGGCGCTGGCCCATCTCGCCTCCCGCTTCTATCCGCTGCAGCCGGAACAGCTGGTCGCCGTCACCGGCACCAGCGGCAAGACCTCGGTCGCTGCCTTCGTCCGCCAGATCTTCGAGATCGCCGGTAACAAAGCCGCCTCGATCGGCACGATCGGCGTCGTGTCGCCGACGGGTTCCGACTATGGCAGCCTGACGACGCCCGATCCCATCCAGCTGCACCAGATCCTCGACCGGCTCGCGCGGCAGGGCGTCACCCATGCGGCGCTGGAGGCGTCGAGCCATGGCCTCGACCAGCATCGGCTGGAGGGCGTCCGATTGGTGGCGGCAGCCTTCACCAATCTCGGCCGCGACCACATGGACTATCATCCGACGGTCGAGAACTATCTCGAGGCCAAGCTCAAGCTGTTCGGCAATCTGCTGCCGGAGGGCCGCACGGCTGTCGTCGACGCGGACGGCCCCTATGCGAACGCGGTCATGGCCGTGGCGCGTCGGCGCGGACAGCGTCTGATCGATGTCGGCCGGGCCGGACGGGCGATCCGCCTGCTCAAGGCAACGCCCGATCTCTACAGCCAGTCGCTCGAGCTCGACGTCTTCGGCACGCCGATGCATGTGCGCCTGCCGCTCGCCGGCGGCTTCCAGGTTTCCAACGCCCTCGTTGCCGCCGGCCTTGCCATCGGCGCCGGGATCGAGCCGCGTACGGCCATCGATGCGCTTGGCGCCCTCGTCGGCGCCCCAGGCCGTCTGGAGCGGGTCGGGGTCACCGACAAGGGCGCGCTCGTCTTCATCGACTATGCCCACAAGCCCGACGCGCTCGATCATGCGCTTGGCGCCTTGCGGCCGATGACGCGCAAACGGCTTTTCGTCGTCTTTGGCGCCGGCGGCGATCGCGATGCCGGCAAGCGCCCGCTGATGGCGCAGGCGGCGCGACGCAATGCCGACGTTGTCATCATCACCGACGACAACCCCCGCTCGGAAGATCCGGCCCGCATTCGCGCCGAGATACTGACGGGCGCCCCCGACGCGATCGTGATCGCCGATCGTCGCACGGCCATCCTGGAAGCGGTTTCCATGCTGGGCGAGGGCGACGTCCTCTGCGTTGCCGGCAAGGGCCACGAGACCGGACAGATCGTCAACGGCGTCGTGCTGCCGTTCTCGGACCATGAGGTGGTCGCCGCGGCGCTGTCCGCCGGGGCGCGCCCATGACCGATACGCTTTGGGCGTTCGACGAATTCGTCGCCGGCATGAAGGGACGGCCAACGGCCTCGGGGCCGGCAATCTCGGGCATTTCCATCGACAGCCGGACGATCCGGCCGGGCGATGCCTTCTTCGCCATTCGCGGCGACCGCTTTGACGGTCATCGTTTCGTCGGCGCCGCCGCCGGTCATGGCGCGACCGTCGCGGTCGTTGCGTCGGACCAGCTTGCCGGCCTCGGCCGAATGACGATCCCGCTCGTCGTCGTCCAGGACGTGCTGGAGGCGCTGCAGGAGCTGGCCCGCGCCTCGCGCGCTCGCTCGACGGCGCGGATCGCCGCGGTGACCGGCAGCGTCGGCAAGACCTCGACCAAGGAAATGCTGGGCCACGTGCTCGCAGCGCAGGGCGCGACGCACTTTTCGCCCGCTTCCTTCAACAATCATTGGGGCGTGCCGCTGACCTTGTCGCGCATGCCGGCCGACGCGCGCTTTGCCGTGTTCGAAATCGGCATGAACCATGCCGGCGAGATTACGCCGCTGGTGGCGCAGGTCCGTCCGCATGTCGCCATCATCACGAATATCGAGGCGGTGCATCTCGAATTCTTCCCGGACGGCGTTGACGGCATCGCCCGCGCCAAGGCCGAGATCTTCTCCGGCGTCGAGCCGGGCGGCACCGCCGTCCTGAACGGTGACAGCCCGCAATTCGAGCGCCTGGCGCTGCTGGCCATGGATGCCGGCATCGACAATGTGCTGTCGTTCGGCGCCGGCCGCGATGCCGATGCGCGGCTTGAAGCCCTCGACATGCAGGCGGATCATTCCCGCGTCAGCGCGCGCATCCTCGATCAGCTCGTCGAATTCACCATCGGCGCGCCCGGCCGCCATCTCGTCCAGAACGCGCTCGCCGTGCTGCTGGCGGTGGCGCAGCTTGGCGGCGATGTCGGCGAGGCGGCAATCGCGCTCGGCGGCCTGGCCGCGCCGAAGGGCCGTGGCGCCCGGCACCGCCTCGTCATCGGCGAGGGCGAAGCGACGCTGATCGACGAGAGTTACAACGCCAGCCCGACCTCGATGCGCGCGGCGATCACCGTGCTGGCGCAGGCGCGCACGGAGGCGAGCGGCCGACGCGTCGCCGTGCTCGGCGACATGCGCGAATTGGGTGACGACACGCTGCGCCTGCATGCCGAGCTGGTTGAGCCGCTCGTCGCGGCCGGCATCGACCGCGCCTACCTGGCTGGCCCGTCGATGCGGGCGCTCTGGGAGGTCTTGCCCGACGCCATGCGGGGCCATTATGCGGAAACGGCAAATGAGCTCGAACCGATTCTTCTCGACGAGCTCGCTGCCGGCGATGTCGTGATGGTCAAGGGCTCGAATGGCAGCCGCATGGCTCCCATCGTCGAAACCTTGAAGACCCGATTTATACCGCCCCCCGTCGAGAACGATCCCGCCACTGAAGGACCCGTCTGATGCTGTACCTGCTGGGGGATCTCTCCGCGCAATTCTCGGGCCTCAACGTCTTCCGCTACATCACGTTTCGTGTTGGCGGCGCGACGATGACGGCGCTGATCTTCGTCTTCCTGTTCGGCCCCGCCATCATCCGCGGCCTCAAGCTCAAGCAGGGCAGGGGCCAGCCGATCCGCGAGGATGGCCCGCAGAGCCATCTCGTCACCAAAAAGGGCACGCCCACCATGGGCGGCCTGATGATCCTGTCCGGCCTGATCGTCTCGACCCTGCTTTGGGCAAACCTCAGCAGTTTCTATGTCTGGACGGTGCTCGGCGTGACGGTCGGTTTCGGCCTGATCGGCTTCTATGACGACTATCTCAAGGTCACGAAGCAGAGCCACAAGGGCTTTTCCGGCCGTTCGCGCCTCGCGGTCGAATTCGCCATCGCGGCGATCGCCTGCATCGCCATCTCGCATCTCTCGTCCGGGCCGCTTTCCAACGCACTGACCTTTCCCTTCGTCAAGGGCTTTGTCATCGATCTCGGCTGGTTCTTCATTCCTTTCGGCGCGTTCGTCATCGTTGGCGCCGGCAATGCCGTGAACCTGACCGACGGTCTCGACGGCCTCGCCATCGTCCCGGTGATGGTCGCGACGGCCTCGTTCGGCGTCATGGCCTATCTCTCCGGCAACGCCATCTTCGCGGAATATCTGCAGATCCACTTCGTGCCCGGCACCGGCGAGCTGGCCGTGCTCTGCGGCGCGATGCTGGGCGCCGGCCTCGGCTTCCTCTGGTTCAACGCGCCGCCGGCCGCGATCTTCATGGGCGATACCGGCTCGCTGGCGCTCGGCGGCATGCTCGGTGCCATCGCCGTCGCCACCAAGCACGAGATCGTGCTTGCCATTGTCGGCGGTCTGTTCGTGCTCGAGGCCGCCTCCGTCATTATCCAGGTCGCGTCGTTCAAGCTGACCGGCAAGCGCGTGTTCAAGATGGCGCCGATCCACCATCATTTCGAGCAGCTTGGCTGGACTGAGCCGCAGGTCGTGATCCGCTTCTGGATCATCGCGGTCGTCCTGGCGCTGATCGGTCTCTCCAGCCTGAAGATCCGGTAGCACCAGCATGACGCCGATCACCTCCTTCGCCGGCAAGTCGGTCGCGGTCTTCGGACTGGGCGGCAGCGGTCTCGTCACCGCGCAGGCGCTCGTCGCCGGCGGCGCGGAGGTCTCGGCCTGGGACGACAAGGCGGAGTCGGTGGCCAACGCCGCCGCCGCCGGCATTCCGACCGCCGATTTGCGTGAGCTGGATTTCTCCCGCGTCGACGCCCTGGTACTGTCGCCCGGCGTGCCGCTGACCCATCCGAAGCCGCATTGGACAGTCGAGCTCGCCAAGGCTGCCGGCGTCGAGATCATCGGCGATATCGAGCTTTTCTGCCGCGAGCGGCGGGCGATCGCCCCGACCGCGCCTTTCATCGCCATCACCGGCACCAACGGCAAGTCGACGACGACGGCCCTGATCGCCCATCTCTTCCGCGTCGACGGCTGGGACGTGCAGCTCGGCGGCAATATCGGCACCGCGATCCTGTCGCTCGAACCTCCGGCCAACGACCGCATCCACATCGTCGAGTGCTCGTCGTTCCAGATCGACCTGGCGCCGACGATCGACCCGACCGTCGGTGTCCTGCTCAACCTGACCGAGGACCATCTCGACCGGCACGACACCATGGAGCGCTATGCCGCCATCAAGGCGAGGCTGGTGCGCGGCGCCGAGACGGCTGTGGTCAGTATCGACGATGAATGGTGCGAGACGATCGCCTCGGATCTCGACAAGCGCGGCGTGACGGTGAAGCGGATTTCCGTGCGCCGGCCGGTCGCCAACGGCTATTTCGCCGACAAGGGCCGGATCATCGAAGCAGACGATGCCGAGATCCACGAGATTGCGAGCCTGGACGGCATCGGCTCGCTGCGCGGCGAGCACAACGCGCAGAACGCGGCGGCGGCGATCGCGGCGGCCCGCGCGCTGAGCATTTCGGAAGTCGAGATCGGCGAGGGGCTGAAGAGCTTCCCGGGCCTCGCCCACCGCATGGAGGGTGTCGCGCGGCTCGGCAGGGTTCTGTTCGTCAACGATTCCAAGGCGACCAACGCCGACGCCGCCGAAAAGGCGCTGGCCAGCTTCGACCGCATCTACTGGATCGCCGGCGGCAAGCCGAAGACCGGCGGCATCAGCAGCCTTGCGCCCTATTTCCCTAGGATTGCCAAGGCGTATTTGATCGGCGCGGCGGCGGAGGAGTTCGCGGCGACGCTCGCGGGCAAGGTCGAGACGGTGATGGCCAGCACGATGGATGTCGCCGTGACCGCGGCGGCCCGCGACGCGGCCGGCGACAGCGCGCCGGAACCGGTTGTCCTGTTGTCGCCCGCCTGCGCGTCCTATGATCAGTATTCCAATTTCGAGCAGCGCGGCGATCACTTCCGTGCCCTCGTGCTGGCGCTCGAGGGCGCCAAACCCCTCGTGGAGGTCAAGTGATGGTCAGCCGGGCCGATCGCAGCGTCTTCGCCGAATGGTGGTGGACGGTCGACAAATATCTCCTGTTCGGGCTGCTCGCCCTGATGATCGGCGGCGTCGTGCTGTCGCTCGCCGGCAGCCCGCCCGTCGCCGAGCGCATCGGCCTCGACAGCTTCCACTTCGTCAAACGCCACGTGATGTTCCTGGTGCCGACCATCGCCATCATGATCGGCACCTCCTTCCTGTCGCCGCGCAATGTGCGCCGCACCGCGCTGATCGTCTTCTCGATCGCCATCGTCCTGATGTTCGCGACCCTGTTCATCGGCCAGGAAGTGAAGGGCGCGCGGCGCTGGATCAACATCCTCGGTTTCTCGCTGCAGCCGTCGGAATTCGTCAAGCCGGCCTTCCTGGTGCTCTCGGCCTGGCTCTTTACCGAGAACTCGCGCCGCAACGACATTCCCGGCAACATCTTCGCCATGCTGCTTCTGGCGATCGTCGCCGCGCTTCTGGTGGCGCAGCCGGATCTCGGCCAGACGATGCTGGTCGTCATCGCCTGGTCGGCCGTGTTCTTCATGGCGGGCCTGTCATGGTTCTGGATCGCCGGACTTGCCGGTCTCGCCGCCGTCGGCATCGTCGCGGCCTATACGGTGTTTCCCCACTTCGCCGGCCGCATCAACCGTTTCCTCGATCCGGGCGCTGGCGATACGTTCCAGGTCGATACCGCGCTGAATTCGGTCATTCACGGCGGCTGGCTCGGGCGCGGCCCGGGCGAGGGCGTCGTCAAGCGCATCCTTCCGGACAGCCATACCGACTTCATCTTCGCGGTGGCGGCGGAGGAATTCGGCATCATCCTCTGCATGGGCCTCGTGCTGATGTTCGGCTTCGTCGTCGTGCGCGGCCTCAGCCACAGCCTGAAGAACGAGGATGCCTTCGTGCGCCTCGCCTCGGCCGGCCTGCTGGTGCTGTTCGGCGTGCAGTCGGTCATCAACATGGCGGTGAACCTGAACCTGATGCCGGCCAAGGGCATGACGCTGCCGTTCATCTCCTATGGCGGCTCGTCCATGCTGGCGCTCGCCTTCCAGATGGGGCTCGTTCTCGCGCTGACCCGTCGCCGCTTCGAGCCTGCGCGCCTCACCGCCGGTTTCAGCCGGTTTGCCACGACCCGGCCGAAGGCTGCCTGACACGATGGAAAAGACGATCCTGCTTTGCGCCGGTGGAACGGGCGGGCATCTGTTCCCGGCCGAGGCGCTTGCCTATGCCTTGAAGGGCCGCGGCTGGTCGGTTCATCTTGCGACGGATCATCGCGCCGAAACCTACGGTCAGAATTTTCCGGCCGACGAGACGCACATCATCCGGTCGGCGACGCCCTCGGTGAAATCCCCAAAGGCACTGCTTTCGGCGGTATGGAGCCTCTGGCACGGCTATCGCCAGTCCAAGGCGATGCTGAAGCGGCTGCGCCCCGCTGCCGTGGTCGGCTTTGGCGGCTATCCGACCGTGCCGCCGCTGCTGGCAGCGGTGCATCTGCGCATTCCGACCGTTGCTCATGACGCCAATGCCGTGCTCGGCCGCGCCAACCGGCTGCTGGCATCGCGCGTCAGCGCGGTGGCGACCAGCTTTCCGGAGGTCGGTCACGCGAACGCCGCCCGTGCCAATATCGCGCAGACCGGCAATCCCGTCCGGCAGGCGGTGATCGACGCCAGCCGGCTTCCCTATCCGGCCCAGCCGGAAGGCGGCCCGCTCAAACTGGTGATTTTCGGCGGCAGTCAGGGCGCGCGCTTCTTCTCGGACCTTTTGCCCGAAGCGCTGGCAAAGCTCGACGCCGCCGCCCGCGCGCGGCTTTCGATCGTCCAGCAATGCCGGCCGGAGGACATCGATCGCGTCCGCGCCGCCTTTGACAAACTCGGCGTCACCGCCGAGCTGGCGCCGTTCTTCCAGGACATGCCGGCGCGCATCGCACAGAGCCATCTCGTCATCTCGCGCTCGGGCGCTTCGACGGTCTGCGAACTGGCCGTGATCGGCCGGCCGGCGGTCATGGTGCCGCTGCCCGGCGCCATCGATCAGGACCAGAGCGCCAATGCTCTCGTGCTCGCCAAAGCGGGCGGTGGCTGGGTCGTGCCGCAGCCCGAGTTGACAGCCGACCGGCTGTCGCGCGAATTGACCGCCTTTCTGGCTGAGCCGGGCCGTCTGGCCCAGGCGGCGGCCGCAGCGAAATCAGTCGGTCGCCCCGACGCCGTTGAACGCCTGGCCGATCTGGTCGAGCGCGTAGCCGGCGGCGAGCGGCCCGGCACCTCTACCGGAGTTTAAGTTATGAAAATGCCCCGCGACATTGGGTCGGTCCATTTCGTCGGCATTGGCGGCATCGGCATGAGCGGCATCGCCGAGGTGCTGGTCAATCTCGGCTACCGGGTCCAGGGCTCGGATACGGCCGAGAATGCCAATGTCCAGCGCCTGAAGGCGAAGGGCGTCGCCGTCGCGGTTGGCCATGACGCGGCCAATCTCGGCGATGCGCGCGTCGTCGTGGTTTCCTCCGCCATCAAGGCGAGCAATCCCGAGCTGAAGGCTGCGCGCGAGCGTCTGCTGCCCGTTGTGCGCCGCGCCGAGATGCTGGCCGAGTTGATGCGCCTGAAGAGCGCCATCGCCATCGCCGGCACGCATGGCAAGACCACCACCACCTCGATGGTGGCGGCGCTTCTCGACGCCGGCGGATTTGATCCGACCGTCATCAATGGCGGCATCATCAACGCCTATGGCACCAATGCCCGGATGGGCGCCAGCGACTGGGTCGTCGTCGAGGCGGACGAGAGCGACGGCACCTTCGTCAAGCTGCCGGCCGACGTGGCGCTCGTCACCAATATCGATCCCGAGCATCTCGACCACTACGGCACCTTCGATAAGGCGCGCGACGCCTACAAGCAGTTCATCGAGAACATCCCGTTCTACGGCTTCGCCGTGATGTGCCTCGATCATCCGGAAGTGCAGTCGCTGATCGGCAAGATCGAAGACCGGCGCATCATCACCTATGGCGCGAATCCACAGGCGGATATCCGCTACAGCAACCTGCGCAACGAAGGCGGCAAGTCGATCTTCACCGCCAACATCCGCGACCGCGTCACGGGCGAGACGGCCGAACTGGTCGAGCTCGTCCTGCCGATGCCCGGCGAGCACAATGTTCAGAACGCGACCGGGGCCATCGCCGTCGCGCATCACCTCGGCATTTCGAATGAGGCGATCCGCAAGGGGCTCGCCGCATTCGGCGGCGTGAAGCGGCGCTTCACCCATACGGGCTCGTGGAACGGTGTCGAGGTGTTCGACGATTACGGCCACCATCCGGTGGAGATCGCCGCCGTGCTGAAGGCTGCCCGCGCCTCGACCAAGGGCCGGGTGATCGCCGTCGTCCAGCCGCACCGCTATACGCGCCTGCGCGATCTCTTCGACGGCTTCTGCAGCTGCTTCAACGATGCGGACACCGTTCTGGTGGCGCCGGTCTATGCGGCAGGCGAAGCGCCGATCGAGGGCGTCGACAGCGAACATCTCGTCGACGGTCTGAGGGTTCGTGGCCACCGCGATGCGCGCACGCTCGATGGGCCGCAGGCGCTCGCCGCAGAGATCGCGGCCATCGCCAAACCGGGCGACTATGTCGTCTGCCTCGGCGCCGGCTCGATCACCAGCTGGGCCTATGCCCTTCCGGGCGAGCTCGGGGCGCAGGCCGCGATCGTCTGATACGGCCGAGGCAGGCCCGGTTCCGAGGCCGGTTCGGCGACGGCGGGACTCTGATCGTCCCCAGGTCGTGGTCGCGTTGACGCGACCGATTGACTCAGTCGGCTAGGCGGCCCCGCAACGGGCCGCCTTTTTCACGTCAACGGTTTTGCTTGGTTAACGCTTCTTTACCATTTTTCGTAGATATTCCGACCCATGCGATTCGGTTGGAAGGAAAGCGTTTTGGCGAAGCATGTCGCCGTCCTGATGGGCGGGTGGTCCAGTGAACGACCGGTGTCGCTCAATTCGGGGAATGGCTGCGCCGACGCGTTGGAACAGGCCGGCTACCGGGTCACGCGCGTCGACGTGCAGCGCGATATCGCCGAGGTACTGGCGAAGCTGAAGCCCGACGTCGCCTTCAATGCGCTGCACGGCCCGTTCGGCGAGGATGGCTCGATCCAGGGCGTCCTCGAGATCCTGGGCATCCCCTACACGCATTCCGGCGTGCTCGCCTCGGCGCTTGCCATGAACAAGGCGCGCGCCAAGGACGTCATGCAGGCCGCCGGTATTCCTGTCGCCGACTCGCTGCTCATTCATCGTCTGGAAGCGGCCCGCGCGCATGCGATGGAGCCGCCCTATGTCGTCAAGCCGGTGGCCGAAGGGTCGAGCTTTGGCGTGCTGATCGTCCGCGAGGACGCGATTTACCCGCCTCAGCAATTATTTGCGGATGATTGGGCCTTCGGCGAGACCGTCATGGTCGAGCGTTACGTTGGGGGGCGCGAGCTCACCTGCGGCGTCAGGGGCGACGAAGCCTTTGATATCATTGAACTCGTGACGGCCGAGGGCGGCTGGTACGACTATGATTCCAAATATTCGGACCACGGAGCCCGCCACGTTATTCCGGCGCCGCTTTCACCAAATATTTACCAAAGTATACAGAATCTATCGGTACGGGCGCATCGGGCTCTCGGGTGTCGCGGCATCAGCCGGGCCGACTTCCGATACGACGATCGTCCGGGCGGTACAGGGCAGCTCGTCTGCCTCGAAGTGAATACTCAGCCGGGCATGACGGCGACGTCTCTGGTCCCGGATATGGCGCGATACGCCGGAATTGATTTTCCGGCCTTGGTCAGTTGGATGGTGGAGGACGCGTCTTGCGGCAGATAAGCGCGAGATCGACCAGGGAGACAGCGGGCGATGCGCCGGCAACGGAGATGGCCGCCGGCCTGAAACTGTCGCCTTGGCTGCGTCGGCGGATCCGCGCGTTCTCCCGCATTAACTGGCAGGTGCCCCGGCATGCCGGCCTCAAGGGCACGGCGCTGTTGTTCGCGGCGACAGGTATCGCCGGCATCATCTCCGCCGATCGCGTCGACGAGACCGTGACCTGGATCAGCTCGGCTTCCGGTCTCGCGATCGATTCCGTTCGGATCACCGGCCAGACCGAGACGTCGGAAATTGCGGTGCTCAACCGCCTGGAGCTGCCGCCGGAAGCCTCGCTGGCGACGTTCGACCTGGCTGCCGCGCGCGAGCGCGTCGAGACGTTGCCCTGGGTCGAGAACGCGACGCTGCGCAAGATCTACCCGGCAACACTCAAGATCACCATCAACGAGCGCAAGCCCTACGTGCTGTGGCAGCGCGATCAGACCGTCTCTGTCATCGACGAGTCCGGCCGCGTCATCGGCGATGCGTCGGACGTTCACTACCAGGATCTGATCCGGGTGGTGGGGCAGGGTGCCGACAAGCGCGCCGGCGAGGCAATCGCGCTGGCCGACGCGGCATCTTCGATCCGTGACCGCCTGCGGGCCGCCGTGCTGATCTCGGAGCGGCGCTGGAACCTTGTTCTCGACAATGGCGTCACGCTGATGCTGCCGCAGGACAAGCCGGAAGCGGCCCTTGCGGCGATCGCGGCGCTCGATGTCAAGGGCGGCCTGCTTTCGAAGGATATCGTCAGCGTCGACTTCCGCCTCGGCGATCGCATGTTCGTGCGCCTGACGCCGGAAGCGGCGGCACGGCGCACGGTCGAAATCAAGGAACGCGAGAAGCTCGCCAAGCGTAAGGGAGCGAGCACCTGATGTCCCTTTTTGTGTCATCCGACAGCCGCATGCGTCCTCTGCCCACTAAGAAGAGCACCGTCGTCTCGATCCTCGACGTCGGATCGTCGAAAATCTGCTGCCTGATCGCGCGGCTGAAGCCCCGCGAGGTCGGCGACGTGCTGCCCGGCCGCACCCATGCGGTCGAGGTTCTCGGCATCGGTCACCAGCGTTCGCGCGGCATCAAGTCGGGTGTCGTGGTCGATCTCGACAAGGCCGAGCAGGCGATCCGCCTGGCCGTCGACGCCGCAGAACGCATGGCGGGTGTGACCGTCGAATCGCTTATCGTGAACGTCTCCTGTGGCCGCCTGGCGAGCGAGGCGTTTTCCGCCAGCGTCGCCTTGGCCGGCCATGAAGTGGTGGAGGCGGATATCAAGCGAGTCCTGGCAGCCGGCCGTGAACACTCCGTGACGGATGACCGTTCGGTGATCCATTCGCTGCCGATCGGCTACGCCATCGACGGCAATGGCGGCATTCGCGATCCGCGTGGCATGCTGGGCGAGCGCCTTGGCGTCGACATGCATGTGGTGACCGGCGAGACGGCGCCCCTGCGCAATCTCGAGCTGGCGATCGGCCGCTGCCATCTCTCGGTCGAGGCGATGGTCGCGACGCCCTACGCCTCGGGTCTGTCGGCGCTCGTCGACGACGAGACGGAACTGGGTGTCGCCTGCGTCGATCTCGGCGGCGGCACGACGACGATCTCCGTCTTCATGGATGGCCAGTTCGTCCATACCGATGCGATCGCCATCGGTGGCCAGCACGTCACCACCGACATCGCGCGCGGCCTCTCGACCCGGATCGAGGACGCCGAACGGCTGAAGACCATGCATGGCAGCGCGCTGCCTGGCGTGTCCGACGACCGCGACATCCTTTCGGTGCCGCCGATCGGCGATGATGATCGCGATTTGCCGAACCAGATTCCGCGCTCGGCGCTGACGCGCATCATCCGCGCGCGGATCGAGGAGATCCTGGAACTCGTCCGTGACCGGCTCAACGCCTCCGGATTCCAGACCATGGTCGGCCGGCGCATCGTGCTGACGGGCGGCGCCAGCCAGCTGACAGGCATTACCGAGGCAGCGCGGCGGATTCTCGCCCGCAATGTCCGGCTCGGTCGTCCGCTCGGCGTAACAGGTCTGCCGGAGGCGGCGCGCGGGCCGGCCTTCTCGGCTGCGGTGGGTCTTCTGATCTATCCGCAGGTCGCGCAGATCGAGCAGGTATCCGCGATGCGGGGGCATCGGTTGGCCATGACCGGAACGGGCGGATACTTCTCCCGCTTCGGCCATTGGTTTCGTGAAAGTTTTTAAGAAGCAACAAGATGAAGCGTCCGCGGCGGGACGCTTCAATTTGATGGAAATATGGTCGGGGAACGCCACCGGCTTAGGGGTCAAGACGACGAGGTCACCATGACGATCAACCTGAAAATGCCGGATATTACTGAGCTGAAGCCCAAGATCACGGTCTTTGGCGTCGGCGGTGCGGGTGGCAACGCCGTCAACAACATGATTCGCTCGGGCCTCGAAGGGGTCGAGTTCGTCTGCGCCAACACCGACAGCCAGGCGCTGATGTCGGCCCGCGCCGAACGTCTGATCCAGATGGGCGTCGCCGTCACCGAGGGTCTCGGCGCCGGCTCGATGCCGGATGTCGGCCGCGCGGCCGCTGAGGAAGTCATCGACGAGATCAACGATCATCTCGCCGGTTCGCACATGGTGTTCGTCACCGCCGGCATGGGCGGCGGCACCGGCACCGGCGCGGCTCCGGTCATCGCCCGGACGGCCCGCTCGCACGGTATACTGACCGTCGGTGTGGTGACCAAGCCCTTCCAATTCGAAGGTGCCCGCCGGATGCGCGTTGCCGAGGCCGGCATCAAGGAACTGCAGGAGAGCGTCGACACGCTCATCGTCATTCCGAACCAGAACCTGTTCCGGATCGCCAACGAGAAGACGACCTTCGCCGACGCCTTCGCGATGGCCGACCAGGTTCTCTATTCGGGCGTCGCCTGCATCACCGACCTGATGGTCAAGGAAGGCCTGATCAACCTCGACTTCGCCGACGTCCGCTCGGTGATGCGCGAGATGGGCAAGGCGATGATGGGCACCGGCGAAGCCTCCGGCGAGCGCCGCGCCATCATGGCTGCCGAGGCGGCCATCGCCAATCCGCTGCTCGACGAGACCTCGATGCACGGCGCCCGCGGCCTGCTGATCTCGATCACCGGCGGTCGTGACCTGACGCTGTTCGAAGTCGACGAAGCCGCGACCCGTATCCGCGAGGAAGTCGACCCCGACGCCAACATCATCCTCGGTGCCACGTTCGAGGAGAGCCTCGAGGGTGTCATCCGCGTGTCGGTCGTCGCGACCGGCATCGAGTCGGATGCCAAGGACGAGATCTCGCCCGGCGACCTGCGCGGCAACAACCAGGACATGGCGGCCCGCATGAAGGCTGCTGCCCTGGCAGCCGCCCCGCAGGCAGCGCCCGCCACGCGTCCGGCCTCGATCCAGACCCAGGCTCCCGCCCAGGCGCAGGCTCCGGCCTTCCGCCCCGCCGTCCCCCAGCAGGCGCCGCACCAGCACGCGCCGGCTCAAAACCCGGTGCGGGATCCTGGAGTAACCATTGCTCCGATGGCACCGCCGGCCGTCTCCTACGCCGAAGCCGAACTTGACCACGAGTTCGACATGGTTCCGGCTCCCGTCCGCGACGAGCACATCCCGGTAACGCAGCCCTTCATCCCGCCGGCAGCCGAGGCGCCGTCCGCTTCCCGCATGCCGCGTGTCGAGGACTTCCCGGTCGTCGCCCAGCGCGAGATGCAGGCCCAGCGCGCCGAGCCCCAGCCGCAGCCGGAAGAGGACCGCGGTCCGATGAGCCTGCTGCGCCGTCTGGCGCATGTCGGTCTCGGCCGTCGCGAGGAAGAAGCCGCTCCGCAAGTGAACCGCCAGCAGCCGGCGCCGCAGCAGCGCGCTCCGCAGCAGGGTAGCCCGCAGCAGCAGCCGGTGCGCCAGCCGCAGGCGCCGCAGGCCGGCTACGCTCCCCGCCAGCCGCAGCAGGCACAGCCGCCGCGCGCCCCGCAGCAGACGCAGGACTATCGTCCGCGTCAGGCCGAGCTCGACCAGCATGGCCGCGTGATGCCGCGCAACGAGGACGACCAGCTGGAAATCCCGGCGTTCCTGCGTCGTCAGGCGAACTGAGCCGCCGCACAAGCAAGATCGAGGCCCGGCACTGGAGACAGCGCCGGGCCTTTTTCATTCGATCCGTGAGCCACGTTACAGAAGGTTAGAAAGAGTGATTTGTTGACCACCCGGTCCACGCTCTATCTAGCATACACAACATGCTGACGAATCTGGTGATTCCTGGTTGGCCGTTCTCCTGGTCCAGGGATCAGACAGGTCGGAACAGCAGGGGGCGGACCACAGAGCAGTCGCAATTTTTGACAAGCTCTCTCGGGGCGATTTGATGGCTAAACGACAAGGCATGCACCAGACCACTCTGCGCGATCGCGTCGTGGTTTCGGGAATTGGCGTGCATAGCGGCAAGCCCGTGGCGATGTCCCTCAATCCGGCCGAGGCCGATACGGGAATCGTGTTCCACCGCATCGACGCTGGTGCCGGTGAGCCGATCCATGCCCGCATCGATCGCCTGCATGCGACCGATTCCTGCACGACCGTTGCCCTGAATGGCCTGTCCGTGGCCACCATCGAGCACCTGCTCGCGACCTTCAATGGCCTCGGCATCGACAATGTGCTCGTCGAGATCGATGCGGCCGAAGTTCCGATGATGGACGGCAGTGCGGCGGCCTTCGTCGACCTGATCGACCAGACCGAGATCGTTACGCTCACCGCGCCGCGCCGTTTCATCAAGGTGCTGAAGCCGGTTCGCATCGAGCATGCCGGCGGCTTTGCCGAACTGCTGCCGTTCGAGAGCCGTCGCTTCGAGATCGATATCGACTTCGAATCGCCGCTGATCGGCCGTCAGGCCTTTGTCGTCGACCTCGACGCCACCGTGTTCCGGCGCGATCTCGCCCGGGCCCGTACGTTCGGCTTCCTGAAGGATGTCGAGTTCTACTGGTCGCGCGGCCTCGCGCTCGGCTCCTCGCTCGACAACACCGTCGTGCTGGGGGATGACAAGGTCATCAATCCGGAAGGCCTGCGCTTCGCGGACGAGTTCGTGCGCCACAAGACGCTCGACGCCGTCGGCGATCTCGCGCTGGCCGGCGCGCCGATTCTCGGCGCCTACCGCTCCTATCGTGGTGGCCACCGGATGAACGCCAAGATCGTCGAGACGTTGCTCGCCGATTCGGACGCCTGGACCTTCGTCGAGGCGGCTTCCGTGCCGAAGCGTGACGTCCTGCACGACCAGATGGCGGTTCGGCTTCCCGCCGCGGCCTTCGGTCCCGACAAGTCCTAGGCCGAAAAGCGGCATATTCCGCACAGTTCGGATATTTCCGGGGTCGGGCGTTTCTCTGCCACGAAATTGCGGCAATGGGTTGCGACGGCTGGTGGCGTCATCGTGCTGTTTCCGCTAGAGAGGCTGCACCGCTTTGCCCCATCGAAAGAGGCGATGCCGGCTCATGCCGGTTCGATGTGTGAATGAACGAAGTTAGCTCGATCCGCCCGTCGACCTTTGCCGCCTTTGGCCGGTTCGGCTCCGTGACCCTGCGCGCCGCCGCGCTCTGCGCGCTCGTGGCCGTGGCGGGTTGCTCTCTGACCAAGGACGATGACTCGGTCGACGAGCCGGATGTTCCGGCCGGCCAGATGTACAATCAGGGCCTGACCCTGATGCAGAACGGCAAGCTCAAGTCGGCGGCGAAGCAGTTCGAGCAGGTCGACCAGCAGCATCCCTATACGGAATGGGCCCGCAAGGCGCTGATCATGACCGCCTTCACCAATTACCGGCTCGGCAATTACGAAGAGACGGTGAACTCCGCCCGGCGCTACATCTCACTCTATCCTTCGAGCCCTGATGCCGGCTACGCGCAGTACATGATCGGCCAGTCCTACTTCAAGCAGATCCCGGAAGTGACGCGCGACCAGGACGCGACGAAGAAGGCGATCGCCGCCATGCAGGAGGTCGTCGACAAGTATCCGAACTCCGAATATGTCGACGACGCGCAGAAGGCGGTCGTCGTGGCGCGCGACCAGCTGGCCGGCAAGGAGATGCAGGTCGGCCGCTACTACCTCGAGCGCAAGGAATATCCGGCAGCGATCAACCGCTTCAAGGTTGTCGTGACCGAGTATGCGAACACGCGTCACGTCGAGGAAGCGCTCTACCGCCTCACGGCTGCCTACTATGCCATGGGCATCGTGCCCGAGGCGCAGACCGCAGCCGCCGTGCTTGGCCATAACTTCCCGGATTCGAAGTGGTACAAGGATGCCTATTCGCTTCTCCAGACGGGCGGCGTTTCGCCTTCGGAGAACAAGGGCTCCTGGATCAGCCGCACTTTCCGCGCCGTCACGGGCTAAAAGAGGACAGGGCGCGCCATGCTCGCCGCGCTCGCAATTCGCGACATCGTACTGATCGATCGGCTGGAGATCGACTTCGCGCGCGGTCTCACGGTCCTGACCGGTGAGACCGGCGCGGGCAAGTCGATCCTGCTCGATTCGCTGTCGCTCGCCCTCGGCGGGCGCGGCGATGGCGCGCTTGTGCGCCAGGGGGCGAGCCAGGGCCAGGTGACGGCCGTCTTCGACGTGCCGGCCGGCCATCCGGCCCGGACGCTGCTCGGCGGCAACTCCATCGACCATGACGGCGATATCATCCTGCGTCGCGTCCAGACGGGCGACGGACGCACGCGCGCCTTTGTCAACGACCAGCCGGTCAGCGTGGCGCTGCTGCGCGATGTCGGCGCGGCGCTTGTTGAAATCCATGGCCAGCATGATGACCGCGCCCTGATCGACCCGGCGATCCATCGCCGGCTGCTCGATGCTTTTGGCGGGCTCGATCCTGAGGCTGTCGCCGTTGCCGAGGCATTTCGCGCCTGGCGCTCGTCCGAGAGCGAGGTCGCGGCGTTGCGGCGACGGATCGCCTCGGCCCGTTCCGAGGGCGACTATCTCCGTGCTTCCGTCGAAGAGCTCTCCAAGCTTGCTCCGCAGCCGGGCGAAGAGACGGAACTGGCGCAGCGGCGTCACACCATGATGCAGGCGGAGAAGGTCGCGGGCGACCTCTCCGACGCGCACGACACCATTGCCGGCCACACCTCGCCGATCCCGAACCTGGCCAGCCTCGCGCGCCGCCTGGAGCGCAAGCGTGACCAGGCCGGCGGTTTGCTCGACGGCGTCGTCGAGGCGATCGACAGCGCCATCAATGCGCTAGAGGAGGCGGAGACGATCCTGACGCGTTCGATGCGCGACAGCGAATTCGACCCGAAGGAACTGGAGCGGACCGAGGAGCGCCTGTTCGCGCTGCGCGGAGCCGCACGCAAGCACGATGTTGCCGTCGAGAACCTCGCTGCGCTGCGCGACCGGATGGTCGCCGATCTCGCCGCGCTCGATTCGGGCGAGGAGCGGCTTGCGGCGCTGGAAGCAGCCGCTGAGGCAGCTTGCCGGACTTTTGACGCCCTGGCGGCCGCGCTTTCGGCCCGTCGCCGGGCTGTCGCCGAGGAACTGGAGGCGCGCGTCGCCGAGGAACTGCCGGCGCTGAAGCTCGAGCGCGCCGCCTTCATCGTGTCGATCGAGACCGACGCGGAAGAGCGCAGCGATGCCGGCATTGACGTCGTCAACTTCTTCGTCCGCACCAATCCGGGCACCCGGCCTGGACCGATGATGAAGGTCGCCTCGGGTGGCGAACTCTCGCGCTTCCTGCTGGCGATCAAGGTGGCGCTCGCCGATCGCGGTTCGGCGCCGACCCTCGTCTTCGACGAGATCGATACCGGCGTCGGCGGCGCGGTTGCCGAGGCGATCGGAAGGCGGCTTGCCCGTCTCGCCGAACGCGTGCAGGTGCTTTCCGTCACCCACGCGCCGCAGGTAGCGGCGCGGGCTGGCAATCACCTCCGCATCGCCAAGGACGGCGTTGCCGGCGAGGATCGCGTGGCAACCGGCGTGACGCCGCTCGATGGTGAAGAGCGGCGCGAGGAGATCGCCCGCATGCTGGCCGGCAGCGTCATCACCGACGCGGCGCGGGCGGCGGCGCACCAGCTCATTCATGGAAATATCTGATCGAGGCTTGCGCTGCGTGCTGCCTCGCGGCATTTTGCGTAGGTGGTTTGCGGGCTCGCCACAGGCCTGCACGTAGGCGTTAACGTTAAACAACGCGCCGATCGAGCTTGCCCGAGCAGGTTCGACCTGCGCGGCGTTGCCTAGGGGACGTTGCATCAGGTCGGACGGCTCTCCTGTCAGGAGTTTCCATGTCCGATATCCAGCCCACCATCCAGGCTGCCCCCGCGCCGCACGAAACCTACCGCGTCCGCTATCCGCTCAAGATCCGTCGCCTGACCGTGACGCGCACTCGCTATGTCACGCCGACGATGATCCGCGTCACCGTGACCGGCTCGGATCTCGCTGGCTTCGAAAGCCGGTCGCATGACGACCACGTCAAGCTGTTCTTCGCCCGCCCGGGCGAGGATGCTCCGTCGCTTCCCACCTTCGGTCCGAACGGTCCCGTCTTCGTCGAAGGAGCCGAGAAGCCGATCTCGCGCGACTACACCCCGCGCCGCTACGATGCCACGACGGGTGAACTCGATCTGGACTTCGCCGTCCACGACGCCGGTCCGGCCACGGCCTGGGCCATCAACGCCACCGTCGGTAGCGTGTTGCACGTCGCCGGGCCGCGCGGCTCGATGGTCGTTCCCGACGACTTCGACTGGTATCTTCTGGTCGGCGATGACACGGCGCTGCCGGCGATCGCGCGGCGGCTGGAGGAATTGCGGCCCGAGGCCAAGGTCACCGTGATCGTCGAGGTCGGCAACCGCGCCGATGAGATGCCACTGCCGAGCCGAGCCTCCGTCGCGATAGACTGGCTGCATCGCGGCGACGCCGCGCCGGGTGAGGGGGGGAGGCTCGACGCGGCCGTGGCGGCATTCAGCCCGCCAGCGGGCGAGGGCTTCGCCTGGGTCGCCTGCGAATCCGACACCGCCAAGCGTCTTCGCCGGATCCTCGTCGAGGACCTCGGCCTGCCGAAGCGGCGCGTCAAGGCGTCGGGCTATTGGAAGCGCGGACTGGCGAGCTACCACGACACCCACGACGATTGAGATCGGAGGCCGGCGGCACGGGCCGGGCCCGTGCCGCCGGCTTTGGGCCAGCTTGCTCAATGCATGGGGCGAATGTTCTGGTTCACCCGGAACAGGTTCTCCGGGTCATATTTCGTCTTCAGCGCGATCAAACGATCATAGTTGCCGCCATAGGCCGCTCTCAGCCTGGCGTCGCCCTCGTCGTCCATCATGAAGTTCACATAGCCGCCATCCTTGTTGTGCGGATGCACGGCCTGCCAGTAGTTCTTGGTCCAGCGCGTGATCGGACCCGCCTGCTGCGGGTTGGGGTCGATGCCGGCGATTACCATCGACCATCGGGCGTCGCGGGTGTTCCAGGCGGTTTCGTCCTTGCCGATGCGGTGGACGGCGCCATCGATCGGGTAGAGGTGCATCAGCGACAACATGCTCGGCGTATCCGCCGCCTGCTGCAGATGCGCGTCGACCGCGGCATCGGTCAGTTCGTTGACGAAATCACCCTTCCAGTACCATTGCATGCCGGTTGGCATCAGTGGATCGAACAGGCTTTGCAGGGCCGGGAAGGGCATCATGCTCATCCAGTTGACGAGCGGAGGCGGGAGGCCATCGAGGAAAGGCTTCATGGCCTTCTCGCCTTCTTCCTGCGGGCCGCTATAGCAGGAGATCAGCGCGCAGATCCGTTTGCCCCAGTGTTCCCGCGGGAATGGATCCGCCGAGGGCATTGTCTTGAGGCCGAAGAAGCAGCCAAGCCGCTCCGGCGCCGCCGGCAGCACGTCACGATAGCGCCGCATGACGGCGGCGGCGTCCTTCTGGTCCCAGAAGATCGGACCGCCATAGACCATCTTGACCGGATGGGCCTTGAACAAGAAGCTCGTCACCACGCCGAAATTGCCGCCGCCGCCACGCAGCGCCCAGAACAGGTCGGGCCATTCCGACTTGCTGGCGGTGACAAAGCTGCCGTCGGCGAGCACCACATCGGCTTCGAGCAGGTTGTCGATCGTCAGGCCATATTGGCGCGTCAGATAGCCGGTGCCGCCGCCGAGCGTCAGCCCGCCAATGCCGGTTGTCGAGACAATGCCGGCCGGAACCGCCAGGCCGAAGGCGTGCGTCGCATGATCGACGTCGCCTTGCGTGCAGCCCGGGCCGACCCGGACGGTCGCCGCCTCCGGATCGATGCGGACGCTCTTCATCTGGGAAAGGTCGATGACCAGGCCGTTGTCGCAGCTGGCGAGACCGGGGCCATTGTGGCCACCGCCTCGAATGGCGATCAAAAATTTGTGCTCGCGACCGAAATCAACCGCTTCGATGACATCCGCCACATCGCTACAGCGTGCAATCATCAGCGGCTTCTTGTCGATCATGCCGTTATAGAGCTTGCGGACCTCGTCATAGTCGAGGCTGTCGCGGTCGATCACCGGACCGCGCATCTTGCCGGAGAGTTCGGCTGCTTCTTGCGAACGCATGGCTTTCCTCCACAGGTGCCGCGCCTCGGGAGTGCCCACGGCATGTTACGTCAATGAGGTCCTCTCGGCCACCTGCCGGTCGCATCCGGTTTCACGCGGGGGCTGTGACCCCTAAGCCGCACTGGAGGCGATTCCTCCCGATTCCTGCCATTTCCGCGTTGATCATAAGGCTGCCATTAGGGTACCAAGATACGAAGAGAGGCGCCCGGTCCGCGCCCCGCGTGACTTGCGTCACGGCCACGCCACATATTTTCGTCTAGTAGATAGCTTCGCGTCGATCGTTTCAGGCCAGATCCGCTCTGCCTCCAGCGACCGGACGCCCTTCGAGCAGGCCATATCGTCTGCCGAAGCCCCTGTTGGAAACTCGCCATGTCCGTCCTGTCCGAGCGTGCTCCGGTGCGCCCAGCCCCTGAGCCGTCTTTTTTCGAGTTCGTCGTCATCATCGCCTTCATGATGGCGCTCGGCTCGATGTCGATCGACAATCTGTTGCCGGCCTTCGGCCATATTCAGCATGATTTCGGCCTTGCCTCGGCGAACGAGGTCCAGCTGATCCTCACCGTCTACATGGCCGGCTTCGCGATCATGCAGCTGTTCTATGGTCCGGTGTCGGACATCGTCGGCCGCAAGCCGACGCTCACGATCGGGCTCGTCATCTTTTCGATCGGCAGCTTGATCGCGTTGTTTGCTACGAATTTCGAGATGCTGCTGGTGGCGCGCCTGGTGCAGGGCATGGGCGCCGCAGCGACGCGCATCCTCTCTGTCGCGATCGTGCGCGACCGCTACGAGGGCCGCGAGATGGCACGCGTGATGTCGTTCACGATGATGATCTTCATCATCGTGCCGGTGTTCGCCCCGGCCATCGGCAGCCTGTTCCTGCTGTTCGGCACCTGGCACACGATCTTCGTCAGCATGCTGGTGATCGCGGTCGGCATCGCCGTCTGGTTCGGCCGGCGCATGCCGGAGACGCTGCATCCGGAATACCGGATGCCGTTCTCCGCCGCGCGGATCATCGGCGGCGCGAAGCGCTGCCTGCAGGAGCGGGCGACGGTTGGCTATTCGACGGCGATCGGCCTGATGTTCGGCGGGCTGATGGCCTATATCAGCTCTTCCCAGCAGATCTTCGAGACGGAGGTCTATGGCCTCGGAGCGATCTTCCCGGTCGTCTTCGGCTCGATCGCCGCGGTGATGGGCGTCGCCTCCTTCGTCAATGTCCGGATCGTCCGGCGGCTCGGCATGCGCCGCATCTCGCACGCCGGCGTCTGTGGCCATGTGGTGATGTCGCTGATCATGGTCGGCTGCGCCGTCTGGTTTGATGGCAAGCCGCCGCTGCTGCTGTTCGCTGTCAACCTCGCCGCCTGCCAGTTCCTGTTCAGCCTGACGATGCCGAACTTCAACACCATGGCGATGGAGCCGCTCGGCGACATCGCCGGCACGGCATCCTCGATGATCGGTTTCTATACGACGATCGTCGGTACGCTGGTTGGCCTGATCATCGGCCAGGCGTTCAATGGAACGGTGCTGCCATTGGCGGTCGGCTTCCTGGCGACCGGCGTGCTCAGCCTGATCGTCGTCTACTGGACGGAGCGCGGCCGCCTGTTCGCGCCGCATCATCCCGATCCGGGCGCGATCATGGACGTCGGCCACTGAGGGACCTGCAAGGGGTTGTTGCCGGAAGGCCGACGCCCCTTGCGACCATCCCGGCGGCGCGGCATAGCTTTTCCCTCAATGGGAGCCAAGCCATGCCGTCGGACAATCTGCGCGCAACACCGGTCGAGACGCTGAAGGTGGACGAGGCGGCTCGGGAGCATGCGCGCCTCGGCGCCGAGATCGCCGAAAACGATATCCGCTACCATCAGGAAGACGCGCCGACGATTTCGGACGCGGATTATGATGCGCTTCGCCGCCGCCTGGTCGCCATCGAGGCGCGATTTCCTGACCTGACTTCGGCGGCGAGCACATCGGTCGGCGCCGCTCCTTCGGCGAAGTTCGCCAAGGTGCCGCATGTCGTGCCGATGCTGTCGCTCGACAACGCCTTCCACGACCAGGACGTCGTCGACTTCATCGATCGCGCCCGGCGCTTCCTCAAGATCGACGCCACCGACGCCATTCCCTTCACGGCCGAGCCGAAGATCGACGGGCTGTCGCTGTCGCTGCGCTATGTGGGCGGCAAGCTGGTCACCGCGGCGACGCGCGGCGACGGGTTCGAAGGCGAGAACGTCACCGCCAACGCCCGCACCATTGCCGATATCCCGAGTGAGCTTCCCGCCGGCGTGCCCGAGATCGTCGAGATCCGTGGCGAATGCTACATCGGCGCATGCTGATTTCGAGGCGTTGAACGCCCGCCATGGCGGCGGCCGGCGGCGGCAAGACCTTCGCCAATCCGCGCAACGCCGCGGCGGGCTCGCTGCGCCAACTCGATCCGAAGATCACCGCCTCGCGACCGCTGCGCTTCTTCGCCTATGCCTGGGGCGAGATGAGCGCCATGCCGGCCGAAACCCAGATGGGCATGGTCGAGACCTTCGCGAATTGGGGGCTGCCGACCAATCCGCGCATGACGCTCTGCTCGACCGTCGAGGAGGCGCTCGCCTTCTATCACGGGCTGGAAATGGACCGCGCCGGCCTCGGCTATGACATTGACGGCGTCGTCTACAAGGTGAACTCGCTCGCCCTGCAGAACCGGCTCGGCTTTGTCTCGCGCAGCCCTCGCTGGGCAATCGCGCACAAATTCGCCGCCGAGCAGGCGGTCACAGTGCTGAATGGCATCGACATCCAGGTCGGCCGTACCGGCGCGCTGACGCCGGTGGCGAAGCTGGAGCCGATCACGGTCGGCGGTGTCGTCGTTTCCAACGCGACGTTGCACAACGAGGATTACATCAAGGGAATTGGTGGCGACGGCCTGCCGATCCGCGACGGCGTCGACATCCGCATCGGCGACACGGTCGTCATCCAGCGCGCCGGCGATGTCATCCCGCAGATCGTCTCGGTCGTGCTCGACAAGCGGCCGGCCGATTCCGTGCCCTATGAGTTCCCGACGCTGTGCCCGGTCTGCGGCAGTCATGCCGTGCGCGAGGAGGACGAGGCGGTCCGCCGCTGCACCGGCGGCCTGATCTGCGCCGCGCAGGCGGTCGAGCGCATCCGCCACTTCGTCTCGCGCAACGCCTTCGACATCGAAGGGCTTGGCGAAAAGCAGGTGCAGGCCTTCCATGAGTGGGGGCTGATCAAGGAGCCGGCCGACATCTTCACGCTGGAGGCGCGCGACGCCGGTCAGTTGCAAAGGCTCAAGAACCGCGACGGCTTCGGCGAGACCTCGGCGCGCAACCTGTTCGCCGCCATCAACGAGCGGCGCAGCATCGCGCTCAACCGCTTCATCTTCGCGCTCGGCATCCGCCATGTCGGCGAGACCAATGCCAAGCGCTTCGCCCGCCATTTCGGCACCGTCGAGGCGTTTCGCGATACGGCGCTGGCGGCGCGGCCGCCCGGACCGGAACTGCTTAAGGGTAATGACGCCTGGATCGAGATGATCGGCATTGAGGGGATCGGCGGTGTCGTCGCCGAGGCGGTGGTCGATTTCTTCGACGAGCCGCATAACCGCGATGCCTTTGCCCGCCTGCTCGAAGAGGTCACGCCTCAGCCGCTCGAGGCAGCCAGGACCGACAGTCCCGTCGCCGGCAAGACGGTCGTCTTCACCGGCACGCTGGTGCGGATGACGCGCGACGAGGCCAAGGCGATGGCCGAGCGCCTGGGCGCCAAGGTGGCCGGATCGGTCTCGAAGAAGACGGACCTGCTGGTCGCCGGACCCGGGGCGGGTTCGAAGCTCAAATCGGCGGCCGAGAACGGCGTCGAGGTAATCGACGAGGACGGCTGGTTCACGCTGGTCGGCGCAGACTGAGACGGAAAGCTCGCATGAAGAGAGGCCCGCCCTCGCGGGCAGGCCTCTTCCGTCTACTTGTTGGGTCTTACGGCCCTACCGCGAGGGTCTAGCCCTCCAGCGGTTGCGTAGCGGCAATCAGGAACTGCAATGCCGAGCCGTCAAGCGACGGTGATAGCGCCGCGCGGACGCGGGCGTGATAGGCGTCCATCCAGTCTTTCTCGGTCGGGCTCAGCAGCGCGACGTCGATCAGATTGCGGTCGATCGGCGCCAGTGTGATCGTCTCGAAGCCGAGCATCTCGCGGTCGCCGCCCTCGATCGGGGCCGGCGGCGTGACGACGATCAGGTTCTCGATGCGGATGCCATAGGCGCCGGTCTTGTAGTAACCGGGCTCGTTCGAAAGGATCATGCCGGGCTCCGGCGGCAGATTGCCCGCCTTGGAGATGCGGACCGGTCCCTCATGCACGGACAGGAACACGCCAACGCCATGGCCGGTGCCGTGGTCGAAATCGAGGCCGGCCTGCCAGAGCGCATGCCGCGCCAGTGTGTCGAGCTGGGCGCCGGTGGTGCCTTTCGGAAAGCGCGCCGTCGCCAGGGCAATATGGCCCTTCAGGACGCGGGTGAAGCGGTCGCGCATCTCGGCCGTGGGCGTGCCGATGGCGATGGTGCGGGTGATGTCGGTGGTGCCGTCGCGGTACTGCGCGCCGGAATCGACCAGATAGAGCGTGCTGGTCTCCAGCTTGCGGTTGGTCGCCTCGTTGACGCGGTAATGCACGATGGCGCCGTCGGAGCCGGCACCGGAGATCGTGTCGAAGGAGATCTCCAGGAGCGGCGAGCCGTCGGCCTCGCCAGCCTCGGCCCGGAAGGCCTCGAGCTTCTTCGCGACGCTGATTTCCGTCTCGGTGCCTTGGTCGCCGTTGGCATCGAGCCAGGCGAGGAAGCGGGTCATCGCGGCGCCGTCGCGCTTGTGCGCCCGCCGCGTGCCGTCGAGTTCGACCGCGTTCTTGCGCGCCTTCGGCAGCACGACCGGATCGGCGCCCTCGACGAGGACGCCGTTGGCGTCGCTCAGAGTCCGCGCGAACAGGGCAGGAGTGGTCTGCGGATCGATCAGAACGCGGCGGCCTTCCGCGCCCATCTGGGCGAGATCGGCAAGGAAGGCGCGTTCCTCCTTGATGTCGGCGCGCTCGGCCAGTTGGTCGCGAATGGCGTTCGAGAGCTTGCGGCCATCGACATAGAGGGTGGGGCGCTCGTCGCGCTTGAGCAGCGCATAGGAAAGCACGACCGGATTGTGCGGCACGTCGGCGCCGCGAATGTTGAAGGTCCAGGCGATCGAGTCGGATTGCGCCAGGATCGCGGCATCGATGCCCTTCTCGGCCAGCACGGCCTGCATGCGCGCGATCTTGTCGTCGGCGCTCTCGCCGGCGAGTTCGTCCGGCTGCTGCATGACCTGGGTCAGCGGCGGGAGAGGGCGGTCGGTCCAGATCGCGTCGATCGGGTTTTCGGCCAGCGCGACGAACGCCGCGCCGGCGGCGTTGCAGGCAGCCTCGAACCGACGAGCTTCCGCAAGCGTAAGCAGCCGCGGGTCGTAGCCGATGCGGTCGCCGACGCCGAGCTTGGCCTTCAGCCACTGGTGCGGCGGGGTGCCGATCAGGTCTTCCGGCGTAAAATCGGTCACATCGACCTGATCGCGCACCTGCAGGGTGTAGCGGCCGTCGACGAAGACGGCGGCCTCACCGGCCAGCACGATGGCGGCGCCGGCCGAGCCGGTGAAGCCGGTCAGCCAGGCGAGCCGTTCGGCCGAGGCGGGGATGTATTCACCCTGGTATTCGTCGGCGTGCGGCACGACGAAACCCTGCAATCCTGCGCGGTCGAGATGGGCGCGCAGCGCCACCAGCCGTTCGGTGATCGGATGGGCGCGGCTGGGGGCGTCGAAGTTCTGGAACATGCGCGGGGCCTTCTTCCTGCGGATCGCGTCTGATGTCGCGACCCTATCGACGCTGTTCGTAGACCGCAATTCCGGTAACACTCCTGTTTGCGACGCGGCGCAATTGTGGCTGCATTTTGTGCGTTGCAAAAACCGCATGTCAGTCATTCCGATACAGCTGTACCTTCACGTCAGCGTTAGGGCTATGAAGAGCGGGCTCAAGGGACGCGCAGGGTGTCCCGTTACAAGGAATTGATCATGTTGACGGCAGCATTTGGCGAGTTCGGCGTTGCCCCGGCTGGAAGCCGCGGCCATGGCGTTGCTCGGCGGGCTGTGGCTCGCATGACCCACACGCGCGACCGGCAGATGCCGCGCTTCGTGAACGGCTACCAGCTCTCGCTCGACGACGCCTCGCTCGCCACCTTCGGCTATGACCGCGAGACCTTCGAGCGCAGCGCGGCTGGCGCCGTTCTCTAATCCGCGACCGGCGGATGGATCGGCCGATCCGGTGTCGATGCTCTGACTGAGATTGAGAATCCGCGACAGCCCGTCGCGGATTTTCTGCGTTTTGCGGGGTGCGTCCCCGATTTCGGAAGCTTATGGTCCAGCAACGCCAATGAGACGCTGGATATCATGCTGCAGGACCGAATCCGCCTTCCCGCCCTTCTCGACAAGGTGATGTCGCCGGCCGAGGCGGCGCTGCTGATCCGGGACGGCATGACCGTCGGCATGAGCGGCTTCACCCGGGCGGGCGATGCCAAGGCCGTGCCGCTGGTACTGGCCGAGCGCGCCGCGACCGAACCCTTCGGCATCACGCTGATCACCGGCGCATCGCTCGGCAACGGCATCGACGAAGTCCTGACCCGCTCGCATGTGCTGAAGCGCCGCCTGCCGTTCCAATCGGACCGGGTGCTGCGCTCCGCGATCAACAAGGGCGAGGTGATGTTCATCGACCAGCATCTCTCCGAGACGGTCGAGCTGCTGCGCTCGCGCCAGATGGGGCCGATCGACGTCGCCGTCGTCGAGGCGGTGGCGATCACGCGCGAAGGCGGCATCATCCCGACGACCTCTGTCGGCAATTCCGCGACCTTCGCGATCCTCGCCGAAAAGGTGATCGTCGAGCTGAACATCGGCCAGCCGGCCGAGCTCGAGGGCCTGCACGACATCTATATCCCGACCCGCCGGCCGCATCGCGAGCCGATCCCGATCACGTCGCCGGACAGCCGCATCGGCCTGCCCTTCATCCAGATCGATCCGGCCAAGATCGCGGCCATCGTCATCACCGAGCGGCAGGATAGCTCGGCCGAGACGACGGCGCCCGACGATGAGACGCGGGCGATCGCCGGCCATCTGATCGAGTTCCTGAGCCATGAAGTGCGCAAGGGCCGGCTGACCGAAAAGCTGGCGCCGCTGCAGGCCGGCATCGGCTCGATCGCCAACGCGGTGCTGCACGGCCTGATCGACAGCCCGTTCCACGATTTCACCATGTACAGCGAAGTGCTGCAGGACAGCACCTTCGATCTGTTCGACTCCGGCAAGCTCGCTTTTGCCTCCGGCTCGTCGATCACGCTTTCCGCCGCCTGTCAGGCGCGGGTGATGCCGGATCTGCGCCAGTACAAGAGCAGGCTGGTGCTGCGGCCGCAGGAGGTGTCGAACCATCCGGAGGTGCTGCGCCGCCTCGGCGTCATCGCCATCAACACCGCGCTCGAATGCGACATCTACGGCAATGTGAACTCGACGCATGTCGGCGGCACGCACATGATGAACGGTATCGGCGGCTCCGGCGATTTCGCCCGCAACGCCTATATGGGCATCTTCGTCACCAAGTCGCTCGCCAAGGACGGCTCGATCTCGCGCATCGTGCCGATGGTGCCGCATGTCGACCACAACGAGCACGACGTCGATGTTGTCGTCACCGAGAATGGCCTCGCCGACCTGCGCGGCCTGGCGCCGCGCGAGCGGGCCGAGGTGATCATCGCCAACTGCATCCATCCGCGCTATCGCGAACTGGCGGCCGACTACTACCGCCGCGCCTGCCGCGATCATGGCGGCCAGACGCCGCATCTCCTCGCCGAGGCGTATTCCTGGCACCTGCGCCAGGAAGCGACGGGCTCGATGCTGCCATAGGGCAGGGGCTTATGGCGCCTCTTCCTCCGGCGTCATCCCGGGCTTGACCCGGATCCATTCAGCCGCGTCGGCGGGAGGTTCACACCTCTGCGAACCCAGTTGCATGGATCCTCGCTTTCGCGAGGATGACGGCGAGCGTGGGGGCCGCGGCAGGGCCCTTTTCCAGATAGCGTCGCGAGTGCCTACCGCTCCAGCGTCAGGGTCAGCCAGCCTTCCTGTTCGCCCTGGCGCGCCAGCTTGAGGCCCTCGGCCTCGTAGGCGGCGGTGACGGCGGGGCCCTGGGCCACCAGCAGGCCAGACAGCACGACGGTCGCCTTGGGAGCGAGGGTAGCGCGCGACGTCCGGCGCCAGCGCGATCAGCGGGCCGGCAAGAATGTTGGCGACGACCAGATCGAACGGCGCGCGCGCCGTCATCACCGGATTGTCAAAACCTTCGGCCGTCGCCGCGTCGATCTTGTCGCCGACGCCGTTGAGGCGCGCGTTCTCGGCCGTGACGCGGGGTGGCTACGGGATCGATGTCGGTGGCGAGCACCGGCTTGTCCCAAGCCTTGGCGATGGCGATGGCGAGAACGCCCGTGCCGGTGCCCGAGGTCGAGGATGCTCTTGTAGTCGTGCAGCTTGCCGAGCCGGTCGATCTCCTCCAGGCAGCCGGCCGTGGTGCCGTGATGGCCGGTGCCGAAGGCTTCGCCCGCCTCGATCTCGATGGCGATGTCGCCGGGCTGGATCTTGTCGCGGTCATGGCTGCCATGCACGAGGAAGCGGCCGGCGCGGACCGGCTTCAACCCTTCCAGAGACTTGGCGACCCAGTCTTCATCCGGCAGATCTCCGACGATGAAGGTGCCGGCATCCGGTCCGAGCGTTTCCTGAACGACGCGGGCGAGCGCTGCTTCATCCGCCGCGTCCTCGAAATAGACGTCGACGGTCCAGCTCTGGTCGGACTGTTCGGTCGTCGCGGCGGAGGGGTAGCCAAGCGCGTCATCCCCGCCGATCGCCTCGATGAGGCGGAGCGCGTCGGATTCCTTGGCAAGGTTGAGGGAAGCGATGAGGGTCAAGCGGGCGAACCTTGTCTGGCGGCGGCGAAGAATGCTTCATATCCGCCTTGGATCTGAATTGGAAAAGGCTTCATGGCCGAAACAGAAATCCGCGTCGATCCTTTTCCGAGCCACGCGGACTTGGATCGGCTGTGGCGGGCTTCATGGCAACAGCCGGGACCACGCGATCCGCAGGCCATTCTGTCACGCAGCCTCGTGCATCTCGGCGCCTATGCCGGGCCGGCGCTGGTCGGCTTCGTCAACGTCGCCTGGGATGGCGGCGTCCACGCCTTCCTGCTCGACCCCTGCATCGATCCGGGCCATTGCCGCGCCGGATTGGGCACGAAACTGGTGCGCCGCGCGGCGGAACTCGCGCGGGAGCGCGGCGCCCATTGGCTCCATGTCGATTTCGAGCCGCATCTTGCCGGCTTCTACCGCGATTGCGGTTTCCGGCCGACGGAAGCGGGACTGATGCGGCTCGCTTCCGACGCCTAGTTCTTGCTCACGAAACTGTCGACCACCTTCTTGGCGCCGGTCTTCTCGAAGTCGACGGTCAGCTTGTTGCCCTCGATCTCGATGATCGCGCCATAGCCGAACTTCTGATGAAAGACGCGCTCGCCTAGCTTGTATTTCGATGACGAACCGCTCGATTTCGCCACCAGCTCGCCTTCGATCTGGCGCGGAGCGGAGCGGGCATGGGCCTGGGCCGAGCCCTTGTTGGCCTGGGCGCGCTGCCAGCCGGGGGTCGAATAGCTGTTGTTGAAGCTGTCGGCGCGGTCGAAACGGCTGGCGCCGTAATTGCCGACGCCGCCGACATTGTAGCCGCCATAGCTCGACGTCTGCTCGATCACCTCGACATGCTTTTCCGGCAATTCGTCGAGGAAGCGCGATGGCACGTTCGACTGCCAGAGGCCATGGATGCGGCGGTTCGAGGAGAACCAGATCATCGCGCGCTGCTTGGCGCGGGTGATGCCGACATAAGCGAGGCGGCGCTCTTCCTCGAGGCCGGCGCGGCCGCTCTCGTCGAGCGCGCGCTGGTGCGGAAACAGGCCTTCCTCCCAGCCGGGCAGGAACACGGACTCGAATTCCAGACCCCTTGGCCGAATGCAGCGTCATGATCGAGACGGCGTCCTGGTTTTCGGCGCAGTCGGTGTCCATAACGAGCGGCAAGTGCTCGAGGAAGCCGGCGAGGGATTCGAATTCCTCCATCGAGCGGATCGAGTTCCTTGAGGTTTTCGAGGCGTCCCGGCGCATCGGCCGAACGGTCCTTCTGCCACATCTCGGTGTAGCCGCTCTCCTCCAGGATCATCTCGGCCAGCTCGCCATGCGGCATGCTGGGCAAGCTCGAGCGCCAGCGGTCGAACGACGCCAGCAATCGCGCAGCGCGCCGCGCGTCTTCGGCTTGATTTCCTCGGTCTCGATCAGCTCATCGGCCGCCTGCAGCATCGGGATCTGGCGGGCACGGGCATGATCGTGAGAGCAGCCGTACGGTCGTATCGCCGAGGCCGCGCTTCGGCACGTTGACGATGCGCTCGAAGGCGAGGTCGTCGGCTGGCTGCACGACGACGCGGAAATAGGCGAGCGCGTCGCGGATTTCCGGCCGCTCGTAGAAGCGCGGGCCGCCGATGACGCGGTAGTTGCAGGCCGAGCGTGACGAAGCGGTCTTCGAAGTCGCGCATCTGGAATGAGGCGCGGACGAGGATCGCCATGTCGTTGAGCTTGTGGCCCTGGCGCTGCAGCGCCTCGATCTCCTCGCCGACGGCGCGGGCTTCCTCCTCGGAATCCCAGGACGAGGCGACGCGGACCTTGCGTCGTCCGGATCGATCGCGTCGGTGAACAGCGTCTTGCCGAGCCGGCCCTCATTATGGGTGATCAGGTGCGAGGCGGCGCCGAGAATGTGCGGGTCGAGCGATAGTTGCGCTCGAGCTTGATCACGACGGCGCCGGGAAAATCCTTCTCGAAGCGCAGGATGTTGTCGACCTCGGCGCCGCGCCAGCCATAGATCGACTGGTCGTCGTCGCCGACGCAGCAGATGTTCTTGCGGCCCTGCGCCAGCAGGCGCAGCCACAGATATTGCGCGACGTTGGTGTCCTGATACTCGTCGACCAGGATGTAGCGGAAGCGCTGGTGATAGTCCTGGAGCACGTCGGGATGCTCGCGGAACAGGCGCAGGTTTTCCAGCAGCAGATCGCCGAAATCGCAGGCGTTCAGCATTTTCAGCCGATCCTGATAGGCCTGATAGAGCTTGATGCCCTTGCCATCGGCAAACGAGCCGCCATCGCCCGGCGGCACGTCCTTCGGCGTCAGGCCGCGGTTCTTCCAGCTGTCGATCTGGCCTGCCAGCTGGCGCGCCGGCCAGCGCTTCTCGTCGATGCCCTCGGCCTGGATCACCTGCTTCATCAGGCGGATCTGGTCGTCGGTGTCGAGAATGGTGAAGTCGGAGCGCAATCCGACCAGCTCGGCATGGCGGCGCAGGATCTTGACGCCGATGGCGTGGAAGGTGCCGAGCCAGGTCATGCCCTCGACCGAGCGGGCCGATCAGTTCGCCGATGCGGTGGCTGCATCTCGCGCGCCGCCTTGTTGGTGAAGGTGACGGCGAGAATCTGGCTGGGCAGCGCGCTGGTTGGCGGCGAGCAGATGGGCGATGCGCGTCGTCAGGACGCGGGTCTTGCCGGTGCCGGCGCCGGCGAGCACGAGGACCGGCCCCTCCGTCGTCTCGACAGCCAGACGCTGCTCAGGATTGAGGCGCGCGACATAGTCGGGAGCCGCCGCCTTGCCGAGCGCACGCGCAGCAATGCCGCCGGGGCGCGGGACGGGGGCGGAACTGTCGAAGGGAACGGTCATCTGCGGGGCGGTCGATTCGAAGAACTGGACATGAGAACAAATATGGACCGTGGCAGCCGTCCATTCCAGCTTTCGTACAGAAGGAGAACGCGCATGTCCAAGCGCTTCGCGGCGGATCGCGGTTTGCTGTGCGGGCTCCGGCGCGCTAGCTACGGAGATGGGGCAAAGGAGTGTTCTGGATGCGCGCGGCCATTTACGAGCGTTTCGGCGAACCGTCCGAGGTTCTGACGGCGGGCGAGCGGCCGAAGCCGGAGCCCGGTCCCGGCCAGATCCGCGTCCGCATGACCTTGTCGCCTATCCATAACCACGATCTCTGGACCATTCGCGGCACCTATGGCCACAAGCCGGCGCTGCCGGCGATCGGCGGCAGCGAGGCGGTCGGCATTGTCGATGCGCAAGGCGAGGGGGGTACCGCGCCGGCCATCGGCCAGCGTGTCGTCGCGGGCGGTGTCGCAGGCTCGTGGGCAGATTATTTCCTGGCGCCGGCGGCGGGCGTCGTGCCCTTGCCGGAAACGATCGATGACGCAACGGCCTGCCAGCTGATCGCCATGCCGCTCAGTTCCTTGATGCTGCTGGAAGACCTGCAGATCGACAGCGGCCAATGGATGATCCAGAACGCTGCCAATGGAGCGGTCGGCAAGATCGTCGCCTTGCTGGCCAAGGCGCGCGGGATCAAGGTCGCCGGCCTCGTCCGCCGGGATGCCGGGATTGCCGAGCTGGCGGCGCTTGGCATCGACAACGCCATCTCGACGGAAGCCCCCGGCTGGGAAGATCGGGTTCGGGCGCTGGTCGGCGGCGAGCCGATCCTGCGCGCGGTCGATTCCGTCGGCGGCGAGGAGGGCGGTCGGCTCACCCATCTGCTGGCCGAGGGCGGCATGCTGATGTCGTTCGGCAATATGTCGCACAAGCCGCTCGTGATCAGTTCTGGCGATCTCATCTTCCGGCAGATCTCCGTGAAAGGTTTTTGGGGCGCGCGGCGTTCGGCATCGACCGACAAGGCCGAGTTGGGCCGCCTGATCGGCGAGCTGGTCCGGCTGGCGGCTTCGGGCGAACTTCGGCTGACGATCGACGAGAGATTCGGTCTCGCGGACGCCGCCGCGGCGGCCGCTGCCAGCGACCGGCCGGGCCGATCTGGCAAGATCGCGCTCGTCGGTTCCGTGTGACGGACCAACGGGTCGGCCATGCCGAGCCTGGCAACTGCTCCGTGCAACCCCCTCAAATCTAGCGCCCGCAACGCTGGGCAGGCGGCAGGAAGTCTTTGGCGTGGCAGCCTGATTTTGCTAGGTTGCCGGCGACATGGCGAGCGAGCCATGAAAATGTTCGGGAGGTTTTCGGAATGGTAGTTTCGGCGCCGCGCAACGATGGCGCGCGTGATGAAGGGGCTCTCGGCACCGCGCTCGATCTTCTGCAGGAGCGCTTCGGTCCGCGCTTCACGCGTGGGCTCGAGATCCGGCGCCAGCACGCCAACACGACGACCTGGCTTCCGAATGAGCCCGCCGACGCCGTGGTTTTCGCGACCTCCACCGAGGAAGTCTCCGAGATCGTCAAGCTCTGCGCCGTGCATCGTGTGCCGATCATCCCGTTCGGGACCGGCACGTCGCTGGAAGGCCATGTCAACGCCCCGCAGGGCGGCGTGTCGATCGACCTGTCGCAGATGAAGCAAGATTGTCGCGGTGCATGCCGAGGATCTCGACTGCACGGTCGAGGCCGGCGTCACGCGCATCCAGCTCAACAATTTCATCGCGTGACCAGGGCCTGTTCTTCCCGATCGATCCCGGCGCCGACGCCAGCCTCGGCGGCATGGCGGCGACCCGCGCCTCCGGCACCAATGCCGTCCGCTACGGCACGATGCGCGAGAACGTCGTCCGCCTGACGGCCGTCATGGCCGATGGTTCGATCGTCCGCACCGGCAGCCGCGCCAAGAAGAGCTCGGCCGGCTATGACCTGACCCGGCTCCTGGTCGGCTCGGAAGGCACGCTCGGCATCATCACCGAGGTGACGGTGCGCCTGCACGGCCTGCCGGAATCGGTCGCCGCCGGCGTCTGCTCCTTCCCGACGGTCGAGGATGCCTGCAACGCCGCGATCCTGACGATCCAGAGCGGCATCCCGATCGCCCGTGTCGAGCTCGGCGACGCCATGATGATCCGCGCCACCAACGAGTTCGCGAAGCTCGGCCTGCCCGAGACCCCGCATCTCTTCCTCGAATTCCATGGTTCGCCGCGCTTCGGTGATCGAGCAGTCGGAGCAGTTCGCGGCGATCGCGCAGGAGTTCGGCGGCGGCGAGTTCGCCTCGGCGACGCGCCCCGAGGACCGCACCAAGCTCTGGCAGGCGCGGCATGATTCTTATTTCGCCGTGAAGGGGCTTCGTCCCGGCGACAATATCCAGAGCGTTTCGACCGACGTCTGCGTGCCGATCTCGAAGTTGGCGGAATGCGTCGCCGAGACCAGCGCCGATATCGCGGCCAACGGTCTCATCGGTCCTGTCGTCGGCCATGTCGGCGACGGCAATTTCCATACCCAGCTCTTGATCGACATCACCAATCCGGAAGAGATCGCCAAGGCGGAAGCCGTGATCAGCCGGATGAACGAGCGGGCCATCGCACTGGATGGCACCTGCACCGGCGAACATGGCGTCGGCCAGGGCAAGCGCAAATATCTCGTCAAGGAGCATGGCCACGGTCTCGACATCATGCGAGTGATCAAAGCGGCACTAGACCCGCTCGGCATCCTCAATCCGGGCAAGATCCTGCCCGATGCATGACGTGGCATAGCGGAGGCTGAGCTGAACAGGCTGTATCTGATCATCGGGGGCATCATCATCGCCGTTCTCGTTTCGGCGCTGGTGGTCCCTTGGTTCGTGGACTGGAACGCCTTCCGCGCGACCTTCGAGCGCGAGGCGGAGAAGATCCTCGGCCAGCCGGTCACCGTCGCGGGGACCGCCGACGCTTCGCTGCTGCCCATGCCTTCGCTCGTGTTCACCGACGTCCGGGTCGGCGGAACGCCCGGCAAACCGATGATGACGGTCGACCGCTTCGCCGTCCGCATCGAGTTGATCCCGCTGATCTCGGGCGCGTTCAAGGTGGTCGATATGGCGATCACCCGGCCGCACCTGCAGGTCACGGTCGGCGCCGACGGCACGCCAGATTGGCTGCGCCGTTCGGAGGCCTCCAAGACGCTCGATCCCGACGCGGTGACGTTGGAGAAGGTCGATATTTCCGACGGCGCGATCGACTATCGCGACGCGCGGACGGGACGGTCGGTCTCGCTGACCAATATCAACGCGGCGGTCGATGCGCGCTCTCTGCTCGGTCCCTGGAAGATCGAGGGCGGACTGGTCGCCGATGGCGTGCCGACGACATTCCGCGTCGCGACCGGCCGGCGCGACGCGAACAACACGATCCGCGTCAAGCTCGAGGCCAATCCGGCGACCGTGCCGGTCACCCTTTCGGCAGAGGGCCCGCTCGGCCTCGACGACAAGGGGCTGGCATGGGCCGGCAATTTCGGGCTGACCCATGTCCAGGACGATGATGGCAAGACGGGCCGGAAGCCGCCACCGGGATGGCGCGCATCCGGCAGCTTCGATCTGCGCCCCGAGCAATTGCGCTTCCCTGCCTTCACCCTGTCGCAGGGGCCGGAGGATCGACCCTACAGCCTGACCGGCGCGGCCTCGGTCGATCTCGGCAAGGCGATGCGCTTCGATGCGGTGCTGAAGGCCCGCCAGCTTGATCTCGACCGCTCGATCGGCAAGGGACCGAACGAACCGGCGAGCGTCGAGGCGGCTTCCGGCGCCGTCGTGCAGGCCTTGGCGGAATTTCCCGTGCCGTCGATTCCCGGGCGCATCGGCTTTGATATTCCCGGCATCGTCATTGGCGGTTCGGTGATCCAGAACCTGCGCTTCGATGCGGTCACCGCCGAGAATGGCTGGAAGATCGAGGAACTGGGCGCCGACCTGCCGGGGCGCACCCGGCTCGCGGCCGACGGCGTCGTCACCACCGCGCCGAAGGCGACCTTCGACGGAGCGGTGCGGATCGTCTCGGACCAGCCGACGACCTTCGCGGCCTGGTGGCGCGGCGGCAAGATTGCGGCGATGCCGCAGCTGCGCGCTTTCGAGATGAACGGACAGCTACATCTGGCGCCCGGCTCGGTCGGGATTTCCGGCATGACGGCGCGGATGCAGAACTCGGATCTGAGCGGCAGTTTGCGCTGGCAGCAGGCGGCGTCAGCCGGTCGTCGCAATCTGGCTGTGGACCTCACGGCGAACCGGCTCGACTACAACCAGCTCGCTTCTTTGACCGAGCTTTTCGCCGGCCAACGGTTGAACAATAGCGGCGCGCTGGCCGATGACTTCCAGATCAAGCTCGCGACCGACGCGCTCGATGTCGACGACATCACGCTGGGGCAGGTGGTCGCCGACGGCAGCCTGTCGAACGGCGTGCTGGTGGCGAAGAAGCTCTCGATCGGCAACGTTTCCGGCGCGGCCATCTCGGCCAGCGGTCGGGTTGCCGATCTGACCGGTGCGCCGAACGGCCAGCTCTCGGTCTCGGTCGACGCCACCGACCTGACGGGATCGTCGGCGCTGGTCGAGCGGCTGCTGCCGGGCTCGGCGATTGCGCGCTGGTTCAAGACGGCGGCGCCCCTGCTCGGGCCGGCCATTCTCGACACGGTCGTCAATGCGCGGGCGCAGGATGGCGTCACCCATGCCAATCTGACGGTCAACGGCACCTCGGGCGGCACCGCCATCGACATGGCGATCGGCTTCAAGGGCACGCCCGCCGCGTGGCGCGAGGGCGAGCTGAAGGTCTCGGCTGCCGTCGACAGTTCCGATGCCGGCCATCTCCTGCGGCAGCTCGGCTATGAGGCCACGCCGCTTGAAAAGCCCGGTCGCGCGCGGATCGCCGTCGAAACCGCCGACGGCGGCGGGTCGCTCGCCCGAGGGGTGAACGGCACGATCAAGGGCGAGTTCGCGGGCATCGCCTATTCGACCGAGGGCAGTCTCGGCCTCGACGAGGCGGGGCTGCCGAGCTTCCAGGGCACGATCACGGCGAAAGGCGCCGATGCGACGCCGGCGCTCACCCTGGTCGGGCTGGCGTTGCCGGGGCAGGGCGAGAAGCTGCCGCTCGAAGCAGCAAGCTCGCTCGATATCCGCGACGGCAGCGCGACGCTGTCGTTCCGCGATGCCAGGCTCGGCGAGGCTTATGCCGGCGGCATGATCGATTTCGGTCGCGACGCCGGTCGCTGGAAGCTGAAGGGCGATGTCGCGGTCGACGAGGCCGACCTGACATTTGCGCTGGCGGTGGGCCTCGGCCTGCCGCCGGACCTGCTCGCCAATACGGAGAGCGTCTGGTCCAAGACCACGTTTGGGCGGCCGGCGGTCGACGGCTTCGATGTCGCCTTTCGCCTATCCGCCGACCGGCTCACGGTCGGCGATGGCGTCGCCGTGACCAACGCTGCCGTCGAAACCAGCTTCTCCGGCGACCGGGCCGAGATCCGCCTGACGAACGGCGACTTCGCCGGCGGCAAGGCGTCCGGCTCGCTCTCGATCGTCAATCCGCAGGGCGATGCCACGGTCGCGGGCCAGGTCTCGGTCAAGGGCGCGGCGCTGCCCGACGTCGTCTGGCAGCGCGACGGGCGTTCGGTCGCCGACGGCACCGTCGATTTCTCCGGCCAGTTCGACGGTTCCGGCCGGTCGGCGGCGGGCGTCGTCTCCTCGCTCTCCGGCGGTGGCTCGTTTGCGATCGGCGAGGGCTCGGCCCGCTTCGTCAACCCCGAAGCGTTCGGCGCCGTCATCCGCGCCTCGAATGCCGGCCGCGAGATCGGGGAGGCGGAACTGCGCAAGCTGTTCGCCGGCTATCTCGATGCGGGCACGCTGGCATTCGACCGCGTCGAGGGAGCGTTCTCCATCGCCGCCGGCACACTTCGCGCGCCAAACCTGAATGTCGTCAGCAAGAGCGCGACGATGGCTGGCGGCGCCACGATCGACCTGAATGCCGACACCATTGACAGCCAGTGGACGCTCACCATCGATCCGGGCGAGGATCGGGTGAGCGGCGCCATCCCACAGGTTGGTCTCGTCTTCTCCGGCCCGCTCGATGCGCCGACGCGGCGGATCGACGTGGCGCCGCTGGCCGGCTTCCTATCGGTTCGCGCCTTCGAGCGCGAGGTGGAGCGGATCGAGAAGCTACAGGCCGAAATCCTCGAAAAGGAAAAGCTCAACCGGTTGGCGCGCCTCGCTCGCGAGGATGACCAGCGTCGGTCCGACGCCGCGCGAAAGGCCGAGGAAGCCCGGCAGGCAGCCGAAGCGGCGGATAAACAGGCGGCGGAGAAGGCGGCGGCGGACGCCGCTGCCGCGAAGCGGGCCGCCGACAAGGCGGCGGCCGAGGCCGTGGCGGCGAAAAAGGCGGCCGACGCCGCCCGCAAGGCGGAGGCGCAGCGCCAGGAGCGTGCGCGCCGCGCCGCCGAGGCCGAGCAGCGTCAGCAGCTCGATTTCACGGATGGGATCGAATCCCTGCTGCGCGACGTTCCGCTGGCGCCGCAGAACCGTGCCGCGCCGCCGCCCATCGAGCCAGGCGCCCCGATGCGATTGACGCCGCCGGAATCTATTCCGAACTGAGAGGGGCGCTCTCCTGCGGCGCCAGGGCCTCCAACCGCGCCTGATACCAGGCGAGCACGGCGAGGCGGATGGCGGAGGAGAGATTGGTTTGGGCCGGCCGTTGGCCGTCAATGGCAGCGATCAGCCCGGCGAGGCTCTGGCCACGCGCCGCGGCGATCCCGCGCAGGGCCTGCCAGAAGGGTTCTTCGATCGAGATCGAGGTCTGATGGCCGGCAATCGAAACCGAGCGCTTCTTCATGCCGGGGTGGGATCTTCCTCGTCATCGCGGCGATGGCCGTCGACATGGTGGCGGGCCTTCTCGGCCGAGATCCGGTCGAGGGCCTTCTGGGCGCGGGTACGGCCGAAGCGGACCCGGTTCTCCTCTGCCAAGGAGGCCTTTTCCGCGCGGGCCTTTTCCTTGCGGACGCGGTTCAGGTTGATGATTTCAGCCGTCATGCTCAATCTCCCCGAGAGGGCCGGTTCAACACGGTCTTGATGCGATGCTGGTCATTGCCGGAGGGGCAGGGAAGGGTTTTGTGGCCTCGCACGGCACGGAGGGTCTGGCCCATCGGATTGCTGGCCGCAGGCTTCGGCGTGCCAAGTCGGGCTCGACTGGGGCGGGCGGATCGGCGCTTGCCGGTTCCGGATCACATGGCGGGCGTACAAACACACGAGGCGCTCCATGAGCAGGTCTCTTGCTCATGATGCGCCTCGTTGGTAGCGATATCAAGTCGACGGAGCGTGCGACTATTTCGGGCTGATCATGTCCTCGGGACGGACGATCGCGTCGAACTCCTCGGTCGTGACATAGCCGCCGCCGACCGCCTCTTCGCGCAGCGTCGTGCCGTTCTTGTGCGCGGTCTTGGCGATCTTCGCGGCGTTGTCGTAGCCGATCTTCGGCGCCAGCGCCGTGACCAGCATCAGCGACCGCTCGACGCCCGCCTTGATGTTGTCGTCGCGCGGCTCGATGCCGACGACGCAATTGTCGGTGAAGGAGACGGCCGCGTCGGCGAGCATGCGCACCGACTGGATGAAGTTGTAGGCCATCACCGGGTTGTAGACGTTGAGCTCGAAATGGCCCTGGCTGCCGGCGAAGGTGAGCGCGGCATTGTTGCCGAACACCTGGACGCAGACCTGGGTCAGCGCCTCGCACTGGGTCGGATTGACCTTGCCCGGCATGATCGACGAGCCGGGCTCGTTTTCCGGCAGCGACAGTTCGCCGAGGCCGGCGCGCGGGCCGGAGCCGAGGAAGCGGATGTCGTTGGCGATCTTGAACAGGGACGCCGCGACCGTGTTGATCGCGCCATGTGAAAAGACCATGGCGTCATGGGCGGCGAGCGCCTCGAACTTGTTCGGCGCCGAGGTGAAGGGCAGGCCGGTGATCGCGGCGATCGCGTCGGCGACGTCCTCGGCGAAGCCGACCGGGGCGTTGAGGCCGGTGCCGACGGCGGTGCCGCCCTGCGCGAGCTGCATCAGGTCCGGCAGCGTCATCTCGATGCGGCGGATGCCGTTCTCGACCTGCTGGGCGTAGCCGGAGAATTCCTGGCCGAGCGTCAGCGGCGTCGCGTCCTGTGTATGGGTGCGGCCGATCTTGATGATGCCGGACCATGCCTTGGCCTTGGCGTCGAGCGCGGCGTGCAGGTGCTCCAGCGCCGGCAACAGGCGGTGGACGATTTCCTCGGCCGCAGGCGATGTGCATCGCCGTCGGATAGGTGTCGTTCGACGACTGGCTCATGTTGACGTGGTCATTCGGATGGACGGGCTTCTTCGAGCCCATCACGCCGCCCAGCATCTCGATGGCGCGGTTCGAGATCACTTCGTTCGCATTCATGTTCGACTGGGTGCCCGAGCCGGTCTGCCAGACGACGAGCGGGAAGTGGTCGTCGAGCTTGCCGTCGATCACCTCCTGCGCGCCGCCTCGATGACCCTGGCGATCTCGGGATCGAGCCGGCCGAGCTTGGCGTTCACTTCCGCCGCGGCGCGCTTGACGATGCCGAGCGCCCGCACGATCGGCAGCGGCTGCTTCTCGCAGACCGATCTTGAAATTGCCGCAGCGAACGCTGGGCCTGGGCGCCCCAGTAGCGGTCGGAAGCCACCTCGATCGGGCCGAAAGTATCCGTTTCGATGCGGGTCGTCGTCATGTGGTCAGCCTCTATCCGCCGCTGCTGGCGCGGCATCGTTCAGGGAAAGTCGGAGAGGGATTAGCTCTTCTTGCGGAACGCGTCGAGCCGCACGACCTCGGCAGCCGGCTTTTCGCCCGGTTCGGCCGGAGGTTCGTCGGAGCGCTCCGGCGTATCGAGGACGAGCGGCGACGTGTCGACGTCTTCCATCTCGTGGCCGCCTTCCAGAATGTCCTCGTCGCTCGGGGCCGTTTCGAACTGCAGGCCGAACTGGACCGAGGGGTCGACGAAGGATTTCAGCGCCGTGAACGGCACCAGCAGCCGCTCCGGCACGCCCTTGAAGGAGAGGCCGATCTCGAAGGCATGCTCCGTGACCGACAGATCCCAGTACTGGTGCTGGATGATGATCGTCATCTCTTCCGGGTAGTCGGTCATCAGCCGCGTCGAAATGCGGACGCCGGGCGCCCGGGTTTCGAAGGTAACGTAGAAATGGTGGTCGCCGGGAAGGCCGGTCTTGGCAACTTCGGCCAGCACCTTGCGCACGACGCCGCGAAGCGCGTCCTGGGCCAGAATGTCGTAGCGGATCAGATCTTCAGCCATGAAGGGCGACTACCCAGAATCAATGCGGTCGGGATCAAGACAGGCACCCGATGCGGCAAAGCCGCGGACCCGCGCTAAAAACGGCTCCCTGACGAGCCTCGTTGATGCGAAAACTCGATCTCCCGCCGGGATAAGTCAAGGTCGGCGAGGGATGGTTTTCGCAGAAGCCGCCCGGAACTCTCTCACGCGACCGAGGAAGCCCGGAATAAACGACCGCCGGCTCCATTTCACGCGCAATCCTGGGCCACCCGACGCGCACGCGGCCGGCTGGACGCTCTTGCCCGGGCGGGCTGGATCGGCGCGGATTGGAACAGGAAGGAAGTGGAGGCTTCTGTTGCCAGGTGCCTCCGGACCCCGCCTACACGGTGCTACCCGTAAGGACTTTTATTTCGGTTCCGGCACCGCTTACGCGGCGACAGCGACCGGAGCATAGTTGTCATTTGCAACTACAGATTTGGTCCGATAACGGCGGTACCATGCCGAGCAAAAGTACACCCTTTACGCCCTCGTCGATCCTATTTCGCCCCCGCCGAAACCCATCGAATGGGTGATGGGCTTGGGTGGAGGCGCCGGGTACCGCCCCCGGGTCCGATGGGTTTATTTCGATGACAGTTTATCGCCATATCCGGCTTGCGCCGGCAAACCTGATATAGGCGATCGAAACGGCCCTGAAAAGGTGTCGTGGCGAGACCCGGGCGACGCGGACGCGGATGCGCACGGGAAACTCGCGCGCGGACGGCCGGAAGAGCCTCCGTTGCGTTGCAATCGCGCCACGTCACCGGCTTTTGGCGCCGTCGCCGACAAACGCGCTTGACGCTCGCATCATTGGTGCTAGTTATTGTAGCGACCATTACAAAAAAGATCGCGGCTGGCTTGCCGGATCGGCTGTCCATTTTCATACGGGGATCCGGGTTTCGCGACAGCTTGGCTGTCCCGCGAGGACTGGGTCGTCCGCATTCATGGTGTTCGTCATGTCCTCATCTCTCCTGCGCTATGCGGTCGTTCTCGGCCTGTTGAGCGCCATTGGTCCGTTCGCGATCGACATGTATCTGCCGGCCCTGCCGGCGATCGGCCAGGATCTCGGCGCCTCGACCAGCGCCGTGCAGATGAGCCTGATGGCGTTTTTCGTCTCGGTCGGCCTTGGTCAGCTGATCTATGGTCCTGTCGCCGACATGGTCGGCCGCAAGCCGCCGCTCTACTTCGGTCTCGTCGTCTTCGCGCTCGCCAGCATCGGCTGCGCCATGGCGCCCAATGTCGAGACGCTGATCGCGTTCCGCTTCGTGCAGGGCCTCGGCGCCTGCGCCGGCATGGTGGTGCCGCGCGCCATCGTGCGCGACCTGCACACCGGCAACGAGGCGGCAAAGCTGATGTCGATGCTGATGCTGGTTTTCAGCATCTCGCCGATCCTGGCGCCGCTCGCCGGCAGCGCCGTGACGGCCGTTGCCTCGTGGCGCGCCGTGTTCTGGATCGTCATGGTGGCGGCGATCCTGGGGATCCTGCTGCTGGCACTGGCGCTCGACGAGACGCGTCCGGCCGAAGACCGGGGCGAAAGCGGCGTTGGCAGCGCGGTGGCGGGCTATTGGCTGCTGCTGCGCGACCGCCACTTCCTTGGCCTCGTCTTCATCGGCGGCTTCGGCATGGCGAGCTTCTTCGCCTACCTTGCCAATTCGTCCTTCGTGCTCATCGACCATTATGGCCTGACGCCGACCCAATACAGCCTGGCCTTCTCGGTCAATGCGGTGTCGTTTTTCGGCTTCTCGCAGCTGAACGGCAAGCTGGGCGCGATGTTTGGGCTGGCGCGGGTGATGCGCGTCGCCGTGACCGGCTTCGCTACGGCGGTGGTGGTCCTGTTCCTGCTGGTGATGTCGGGCATCGACGGGCTGCCGGTGCTGATCGGCATGCTGTTCGTTGCCAACGGCTTCCTCGGCCTCGTCATTCCGACCTCCGCCGTGCTGGCGCTGGACGAGCATGGCGAGATCGCCGGTACAGCCTCGGCGCTGATGGGGACCTTGCAGATGGCGACCGGCGCGGTCGTGATGGCCGTGGTCGGACTGTTCCTCGACGGCACCGCGCTGCCGATGATCGCCGGCATCGCCGGTTGCGGCGTCATCGCCTTCACCCTGGCCCAGGTAACACTCGGCCGTCGCCGCCGCCCGGTTCCCGTCCCAGCCGAATAGCGACGCCAGCTTCGATTCCGCGCGTCTCAGTGCAGCGTGCTGAAGGCGCGCAGGATCCAGAAGGTCTGGAAGGAAAGGGCGAGAATCGCGATGGCGAGGTGGAAGCGTTTGTCGGCAACGAACATCGCGATGATGGCGACGCCAGCATAGACGATGTTTCGGGCTGGATAGATAAATCCGAGCGAGTGGAAATGCGCGCTACCCTTGATGGCGGTATCGATCAGATCAACCATGAAGATGACGGCGATCAAGCCATAAAACCACTTCCGCCGCGACATGAAATAGTCTTCATAGTCGGCGTACTCCGCCATGCTGTCAGGAAACAGGATGGCGCAGAGCAGGAAGTACAGGCTCGCGTAGACGATGATGAAAACATACAGTTCGAAGGTCCAGACCGAGACCGAAGCCAGGTAGAACTCGAACCACCAGAAATGCACGACACATATGAAGGCGAAGGCGACCCAGAGCAGGTGGGTGATGAAGACCGGGTTGCGAAGTGGATGCTGCGCGAAGCGGCTCACCCCGCTCAATAGGCGGGAGACGCTGAGGCCGAGGATGATGCCGATGATGACGCGCACGTGCAGGTAGACGTCTGGATTGGCGATGGTCTGCGACATGCCGGGCTCCGAGGCCGGGCAGTCAGCCATTGGTTCCGCGGAGTCCTGAGACGTTCGGCCCCGCGCCGCCCGCCGCCAGTTGAGCGTAGTCCGGCGCGGTGTGCAAATTCTCGATCCGCGATGCCGCTCGTTGTATGGTCGTGAAAACCTCGAATCTCTCCCGGACGACCCCATGCGCCAATATCTCGACCTCATGCAGCACGTCCTCGACCACGGGATCCGCAAGGAAGACCGCACCGGGACGGGTACGCTTTCCGTGTTCGGCTACCAGATGCGCTTCAACCTGGCCGACGGCTTTCCGCTGGTCACCACCAAGAAAGCGCATCTGCGTTCGATCCTTCACGAGCTGCTCTGGTTTGTCGCCGGCGATACCAACATCCGCTACCTGAAGGAAAACGGTGTCTCGATCTGGGACGAGTGGGCGGACGAGAACGGCGATCTCGGCCCGGTCTATGGCGCGCAGTGGCGCTCCTGGCCGGCACCGGACGGCGGCACGATCGACCAGCTCGCCAATGTCATCGAGATGATCCGCACCAAGCCGGATTCGCGCCGGCTGATCGTTTCTGCCTGGAACCCGGCGCAGGTCGACGACATGGCGCTGCCGCCCTGCCACAGCCTGTTCCAGTTCTATGTCGCCGAGGGGCGGCTTTCCTGCCAGCTCTACCAGCGCTCCGCCGATATCTTCCTGGGCGTGCCGTTCAACATCGCCTCTTATGCGCTGTTGACGATGATGGTGGCGCAGGTGACGGGGCTGAAGCCGGGCGACTTTGTCCACACCTTCGGCGACGCGCATCTTTATTCCAACCACCTCGAGCAGGCGAAGCTGCAGCTTTCCCGCACGCCGCGGCCGTTGCCGACGATGAAGCTCAACCCGACGGTGAAGCGGATCGAGGATTTCCGCTTCGAGGATTTCGAGCTCGTCGGCTACGATCCCGAGCCCGCCATCAAGGCGCCGATCGCCGTGTAGCGGGTAGTCCGGCGCCGGCGTTCGTCTGCCGTCACGGGATTTTCGGACCGGGTCATCGCTCTCTGGCTGGAGCCAAGCTCATGCGCGCCTCGATCGCCTGCCTCGCCTTGCTGCTCGCCGGGGCTCTCGTCGCATCGGCCCGGGCCAATGATTCCACGGCCGCGCTCGCCGCTGGCGGTCTCGTCTATGTCCTGACCGAGGACATCGAGATGCAGTCGGAGGATCTGTTCATCTCAATGGACGCGGTGCGGGTCCGCTACACCTTCGAGAACCATGCCGATCACGACGTCACGACGCTGGTCGCCTTCCCGATGCCCGACATCCAGGGCAGCATCGATTTCATGGTCTCGATCCCGGTCGACGATCCGGTCAATTTTCTCGGCTTCAAGACCCTGGTCGACGGCAAGCCGGTCGAGACCAGGGTGCAGCAGCGTGCCTCGGCGCTCGGCATCGACCAGACGGCGTTGCTCACAAGCCTCGGCGTGCCACTGGCGCTGCATCTCGACGCGACGCGCAAGGCGCTCGACGCTTTGCCACAACCGGACAAGGACAATCTGGTCCAGCTCGGCCTCGCGGCGATCGACGAATATGACAATGACGGCAAGGGGATGGTGAAGCATCTGGCGCCGAGCTGGCTGCTTTCGACCGTCTTCTATCGCGAACAGACTTTCCCGGCCGGGAAGCGGCTCGTCGTCGAGCACAGCTATCAGCCCAGCGTCGGTCGGAGCGCCGACGTCTCGTTCGTCGCGCCCGAGGCGCAGTCCGAGCCGTGGTTCGACGTCTATCGCCAGAAATACTGCATGGACGACGCCTTCCTGAAGGCGGCCCGCGCCGGTCTCGCACCCGATGGCGGCAACAACCTGTTCGAGAACCGCATCGCCTATGTGCTGCGCACCGGCAGCAACTGGGCCGGCCCGATCGCCAAATTCCGCCTCGTCGTCGACAAGGGCTCGCCGAACAACCTCGTCTCCTTCTGCGCCGACGGCGTGAAGAAGATCGGCCCGACGCAGTTCGAGGTGGTGAAGACGAATTTCGAACCGCAGCAGGACCTCGACATCATGATCCTGCAGCCCAACGCCGATACGCGCTGAAGCCGGAACCCGATCCATGACCCTCGTCATTCGCCATGCCCGCCCGGGCGACGCGCCGCTGGTGCTCGACTTCGTCAGGGCGCTTGCCGATTACGAGAAGCTGGCGCACGAGGTCGAGGCTGATGCCGTGTCGATCGACACGGCGCTGTTCGGCGCGGCGCCGAAGGTGTTCTGCGAGATCGCCGAGTGGAACGGCGCGCCGGCCGGCTTCGCGCTGTGGTTCTACACCTTCTCCACCTTCAACGGCCGGCATGGCATCTATCTGGAGGATCTGTTCGTCCGGCCGGAGTTCCGTGGCCATGGAGTCGGCAAGGCGCTGCTCGCCGATCTGGCGCAGCGCTGCATCGCAGAAGGGCTGGGGCGTTACGAATGGTCGGTGCTCGACTGGAACGCGCCGTCGATCGCCTTCTACGAGGCGCAGGGCGCGCGCATCCTGCCCGAATGGCAGCGCTGCCGGGTCGAGGGAACCGCGCTCATTCGTCTCGGCTCGACATTTCCCGAGAGGGGGAGGGTTGGCGAAACGGTCCCCTGATCCGTATATGCTGGCCTCAGATCCACGGAGCCCCCTCTCTTGAAATCCCTCGAGAACACAATCGAAAAGCTCATCATGTCAGCCCGTTGGCTGCTGGTGATCTTCTATGGCGGCCTCGGCGCCGCGCTCCTGCTCTATGCCGCGTCCTTCGTCGCGAAGTTCTGGAAGGTGGCGGTCAACGTCTTCATCTACGACGAATCCGACATGATCCTGGCCATGCTCGGCCTGATCGACGCCGCGCTGGTCGCGAGCCTCGTCGTCATGGTGATGATCTCGTCCTACGAGAATTACGTCAGCCGCTTCGACACGGCCGGCCATGATCTGTCTTGGCTTGGCAAGCTCGATTCCGGCAGCCTGAAGATCAAGGTGGCGTCGTCCATCGTCGCGATCTCGTCGATCCACCTGCTGCAGGTGTTCCTGAACGCCAACGAATACACCAACGACAAGATCATGTGGTCGACCATCCTGCACATGACCTTCGTCGTCTCGGCGCTGCTGCTGGCGCTGGTCGATCGCATTTCGGCCGGGCCGAAGACGCTCAAAGAGGCGGTCCTGCCGAAGGCGAAATGACTGTGCAGCTCTCGATCATCGCGGCGGTCGCCGAGAACGGGGTCATCGGCAATGACGGCGACATGCCGTGGAAGCTGTCGACCGACCTCAAGCGCTTCAAGGCGATCACGACCGGCAAGCCGGTGATCATGGGCCGCAAGACCTTTGCCTCGATCGGCCGGCCCTTGCCCAACCGTGTTAACGTTGTGTTAACCCGCGCGCGCGATTTCGCAGCGCCGGGCACGGTGATCGTGCCGACCCTTGACGCCGCGGTCGCGGCGGCGGCGGATACGGGCGCGGCGGAAGCGATGGTGATCGGCGGCGGCGAGATCTATGGCGCCTTCATGGACCGGGCGGATCGTCTCTACATCACCCATGTCGATGCGGCGCCGGCCGGTGACGCGCATTTTCCGGCGATCGATCCGGCGGTCTGGGAGGTCGTCTCCACCGAGGCGGTCCCGGCCGGCGCGTCGGATACGGCGGCCACCCGCTTTACCATCTATCAACGACGTCGTGGATAAACGCCGCACCCGCGTTGAAAGCACGGGGCCGGCACACCACTTCCAGCGCGCCGAGGCCCTGCAGAGGCCGCATATCCGGGGCTTCTCTTGCTTCGATGGGCGGGGGCAGGTACGCCTTGCCTATAGATCGATATTGAAGGAGCGAAGATGCCCTGGAGCAACCAGACGGGCGGTGGATGGAAAGGTGGCGGCAATGGCGGCCCCTGGGGACAGGGCCCGCGCGGCAGTGGCCCCAATCCGCCGGATCTCGAGGAACTCCTTCGCCGCAGCCAGGACAAGCTGAAACAGGTTCTGCCGGGCCGAGGCGGCTCGGGCGGTGGCGGTTTCAATCCGGTCCTGTTCGTCGCCATTCTGGCGGTGGTCGTGGCCTTCCTGGGCTATAACTTCTTCACCTTCCGCGTCGAGCCGGACGAGCAGGGCGTCGTCCTGCGCTTCGGCCAGTATCAGCGCAGCGCCCCTCCGGGCCTGAACTTCCGCCTGCCTTATCCGATCGAGGCCGTCTACACGCCGCAGGTGACGCGCGTGAACCGCACCACGGTCGGCACGATCCAGGATGACCGCAACACCGGTTCGAACGGTCGCGACGTCCCGCAGGAAAGCCTGATGTTGACCGGCGACGAGAACATCGTCGACGTCGACTTCTCGGTCTTCTGGGTGATCAACGACGCCAGCAAGTATCTGTTCAACGTCCAGAACCCCGAAGGCACGGTCAAGGCGACGGCCGAAAGCGCCATGCGCGAGATCATCGGCCGGTCGGACATCCAGCGCGTGCTGACCGAGGAGCGCCTCGGCATCCAGACCGCCGCGCAGCAACTGATGCAGGACAAGCTCAACCAGTATGGCGCCGGCATTCAGATCACGCAGGTGCAGCTCCTGAACGTCGGTCCGCCCGCCGAGGTCATCGACGCGTTCCGCGACGTGCAGGCGGCCGAGCAGGACCAGGACCGCGTCCAGAACGAAGCCCAGACCTATGCCAACCGGGTTATCCCCGGCGCGCGCGGTCAGGCCTCGCAGATCGTCGAAGCCGCCAACGCCTACCGCGACCAGATCATCGCCGAAGCCAAGGGCCAGGCCGATCGTTTCACGAAGGTCTATGAATCCTACAAGGCGGCTCCCGCCGTGACGCGCGAGCGCATCTATCTCGATACGCTTTCCGGCGTCTTTGCCGACATGGACAAGATCATCGTCGACGAGAAGGGAAGTGGAGTGGTGCCGTATATGCCGTTGCCCGCCTTGCAGGGCGCACCCGCGGCCGCCAAGCAGGGGGGCTCGCAGTGATCAGCAGGATTTTCGGCGGGCTCGGCCTCGTCATCGTCATCATCGTCGCGATCATTGCCTATTCCGGCCTGTTCATCGTCGACCAGACCCAGCAGGCGCTGGTGCTGCGCTTCGGCAATCCGGTTCGCGTCGCGACCGAACCGGGCATCTATGCCAAGATCCCGCTGATCGACAATGTCGTGATGCTGGACAAGCGCCTGCTCGACATCGAATCGCCGCCGATCGAAGTGATCGCCCGCGACCGCAAGCGCCTCGTCATGGATGCGTTCGGCCGCTACAAGATCATCGATCCGCTGCTGTTCTTCCAGGCCGCCGGCTCGATCCCGGTCGCGGAATCGCGGCTCGCCGTCATCCTGAATTCGGCGATCCGCGGCGCCGCGGGCCAGATGGACTTCAGCGCCATCGTGCGGGAGGGCCGTGCGCCGCTGATGTCGCAGATCACCGATCAGGTGAACCGCGAAGGCCGGCGCCTCGGCGTCGACGTCGTCGACGTTCGCATCCGTCGTGCCGATCTGCCGCCGGAGAACAGCCAGGCCGTCTATCAGCGCATGCAGACGGAGCGCCAGCGCGAGGCGACCGACATCCGCGCGCAGGGCGAGCAGGCGGCCAAGACGATCCGCGCGCAGGCCGACAGGCAGGCGACGGTTATCGTTGCCGAGGCGAACCAGCAGGCTGACGAGATCAAGGGTGACGGCGACGCCGAAAAGAACCGCGTCTTCGCGGCGGCCTTCGAGCAGGATCCGGACTTCTTTTCGTTCTATCGCTCGATGCAGGCCTATCAGGACGGCATGAAGGGCAGCACGACGCGCATGGTGATCTCGCCGTCGTCGCCCTTCTTCCGCTACCTGACCGACCCGAGCGGCAATGCCTTGCCGGTTCCGGAGCGGGCCACGCCCGGTAGCCCGGCCCCGGCCAAGGTCTCGGCCCCGGCAAAAGTCCCGGCCCCGGCCCCGGCCCCGGCTGCGGCGCCGGCCGCTGCGGCGCCTGCCGCGACGCCGTGACGGATTTCGTCACCGCGCTCGGGCTCGTCCTCGTCATCGAGGGCGGGTTCTACGCGATGGCGCCGGCGGTTGCGAAAATCATGATGCGGCAAGGAATTGCCGCATCAGACACTGTATTGCGGGGATGCGGGCTTGTTGCGCTTGCCCTCGGCGTCGCCATCGTCTGGCTCGCGCGCAATTGACTCCCGGCGCGAATGCGCCCTGCGCTAGATGTATCGAAGTCGCCGTCGTGGCATGCTCGACGATGTCGCCAGAGGAGAGATGCAGATGGCCGCGGCCAAACCGAAATCCTATCGCCTGTGCCTTGCTGTCACGCTGGGCGCTTTCCTGACGGCCGCCGGCCCGGCGACCCTCACGCCGGCCTGGGCGACACAAGGGCCCGATTCCGTCGCGGATCTCGCAGCAGGGCTTGTCGATTCCGTCGTCAACATCTCGACCTCGCAGACGGTCGAGGGCGCGCGTGGCATTCCGGCACCGCAGGCGCCGGAGGGCTCGCCCTTCCAGGAGTTCTTCGACGAGTTCTTCAACAAGCAGAAGGACGGAACCACCAACGCGCCCCCGCGCAAGGTGCAATCGCTCGGCTCCGGCTTCGTCATCGACGCCTCCGGCATCATCATCACCAATAACCACGTCATCGAGGGCGCCGACGAGATCATCGCCAATTTCAACGATGGCACGAAGCTGACCGCGACGCTGATTGGCCACGACGAGAAGACGGACATCGCCGTCCTGCAGGTCAAGCCTACCGCCGCCAAGCCGCTCAAGGCGTTGAAGTTCGGCGATTCCGACAAGATGCGCGTCGGCGACTGGGTGATGGCGATCGGCAATCCGTTCGGCCTCGGCGGCACCGTCACGACCGGCATCGTCTCGGCGCGCAACCGCGATATCAATTCCGGCCCCTACGACAATTTCATCCAGACCGACGCCGCCATCAATCGCGGCAATTCGGGCGGACCGCTGTTCAACCAGCAGGGCGAGATCATCGGCATCAACACGGCGATCATTTCGCCGTCGGGCGGCTCGATCGGCATCGGCTTCGCCATTCCTTCCGACGCGGCCATGCATGTCGTCGACCAGATCCGTCAGTATGGCGAGACGCGGCGCGGCTGGCTCGGCGTGCGCATCCAGCAGGTGACGGACGAGATCGCCGAAAGCCTCGGCATGGGACCGGCGCGCGGCGCGCTGGTGGCGGGCGTCACCGACAAGGGGCCGGCGGCGGAAGCCGGCATCGAGCCGGGCGACGTCGTCATTTCCTTTGACGGCAAGCCGATCGCGGAAATGCGGGATCTGCCGCGCCTGGTCGCGGACGCCGATATCGACAAGGTCGTCGACGTCGTCGTGATCCGCAAGGGCAAGGAAACGACGCTCAAGGTCAAGGTCGGCCGCCTGACCGAGGAAGTTGCCAAGACCGACGAGAAGCAGAGCTCCACGCCGGCGGAACCGCCGAAGCCGGTCGTCACCGAATTGCTCGGCCTCACGCTCTCGGAGCTGACGCCGGATCTGCGCAAGCAGTTCTCGGTCGTCCCGGAGGTGAAGGGCGTCGTGGTGACCCAGGTCGCCGCCGGCAGTTCGGCGGCGGAGAAGGGCATCGCCGTTGGCGAAGTCATTGTCGAGGTATCGCAGGAGCCGGTATCGAAGCCATCCGAGATCTCGGCCCGGATTGATGCGCTCAAGAAGGATGGCCGCAAGTCGGCGCTGTTCCTGATCGCCAACACCGCCGGCGAACTCCGCTTCGTGCCGCTCAAGCTCGACGAGTAGGGTTTTCTCCCTGCTTCCGGCGAACCTTCGCGATGATCGTGAAGGTTCGCCGTGCTGTTCCTGATCGCCAACATCCTGAGGAGGCTTGCGCAGCAAGCCGTCTCGAAGGACGCATGACGGTTGGGCAAGCGATAGCGCGCTGCGTGCTTCGAGACGGCCCTCCGGGCCTCCTCAGCATGTTGAAGTCGGTGCTGCGCGACATCGAACAGCCAGCAAGACCCTCACCCAACCCTCTCTCCCGCAAGCGGGCGACGGCTTTTCTGCCGGGGTGGCTGAGACTGGCGACCGGGTGCGATGTGCCCCTCTACCGCTTGCGGGAGAGGGTTGGGGGAGGGGCCTTCTACCGCCCCTCAAAATCTGCGCGCGAAATCCGATAGAGCACGTGCGGGCGGAGGGGATGCCCCTCCGCGACCTTCGGATGGTCGAAATCATCGACCGGGTCGCGCGTCATGCCGAGGCGCTGCATCAACGCGGCCGAGCGGAGATTCGGCTTGGCCGTGAAGGCGACGATCTCCGGGAAATCATGCTCGGCGAACGCGGCGGCGATCACGGCCTCCGCCGCTTCGCGGGCGTAGCCCCGGCTCCAATAGGGCCGGGACAGGCGCCAGCCAATCTCGACCGAGGGCGCGAAAGGCGCTTCCGGGAAGACATCGAGCAATCCCGTCAGACCGACAAAGGCGCCGGTCGCGCGCTCTTCCAGTGCAAAGAGCCCATAGCCGCGCGCGGCCCAGTGCGCCTCGACGCGATCGATGAAGGCGTTGGCCTGATCCGGGGTGAGGAGCGCTGGAAAGAACTCCATCACTTCAGGGTCAGCGCTCATCGCCGCGAACGGCGCGCGATCCGCATCCTGCCAGCGGCGAAGGCGGAGGCGTGCCGTCGCGATCGGTTTCATGTCACGAAATCGGTCTTGCGATAGCCCTGGGCGTAGAGCAGGGCGGTCAGGTCGTTGTGGTCGATCCGGGCCGCTGCCTCGGCCGCCACCTTGGGCTTGGCATGATAGGCGACGCCGAGGCCGGCGGCGCGGATCATGGCGAGATCGTTGGCGCCGTCGCCGACTGCCAGTGTCTCGTGCTTCGACAGCGAGAAGCGGCGGGCGAGGTCCATCAGCGCCGAGAGCTTGGCCTCCTGGCCGAGGATCGGTTCCTCGACGGTGCCGGTCAGCACGCCGTCTTCGTGGTTCAGGATGTTGGCGCGGTTTTCGTCGAAGCCGATCATCGCCGCCACCGGGCCGGTGAACAGCGTGAAGCCGCCCGAAACCAGCGCGGCATAGGCGCCGGCCGCCTTCATCGTGCGGATCAGTTCCGGCCCGCCCGGCATCAGCTTGATGCGCTCGGCCAGCACCGTGTCGACCACGGACAGCGGCAGGCCCTTCAAGAGGCCGACGCGCTCGCGCAGTGCCGGCTCGAAGGCGATCTCGCCGCGCATGGCGCGCTCGGTGATGGCGGCGACATAAGGCTTCAGCCCGGCCATGTCGGCCAGTTCGTCGATGCATTCCTGGCCGATCATGGTCGAATCCATGTCGGCGATCAGCAGCTTCTTGCGGCGGCCGGTGATCGGCTGCGCCACCACGTCGACGGGCCGGCCGTCGATCATCTCGAACAGATCGTCGCGGATCGTGCTCAGGCCGTTCTCGCCGGCGGGGAGTGGGATATCGCAGGCTTCGCCATCGGCGAGCCAATCCGGTCGTCCGGCGCCCGGCAGGTCCGCCGCCTCATCCACAACCTCCGAAAGCGATGCCGCGTGTTCGGGCCGTGCTATGAACGTGGCGACATATTCGAACGGAGCGGTATCGGACGGCATGGGGAACCTGAATTCAGTAGCGATGGGACCTGCAGTCCTGATAGCCGGGCCGACCGCGAGCGGCAAGTCGGCGCTCGCCCTCGAGCTGGCGCGACGGCTTGGCGGCGTCATCATCAATGCCGATTCGATGCAGGTCTATCGCGAGCTCCGTATCCTCTCGGCCCGCCCCGACGCGGAGGAGGAGGCGCGGGCGCCGCATCGTCTCTACGGCCATGTAGCTGCCAGCGAGCGCTATTCGGTGGCGCGCTGGCGCGAGGACGCCAAGGATGCGCTGGAGGCGGCATGGCGGGAGGGCGCTCTGCCGATCGTCGTCGGCGGCACCGGCCTCTATTTCAAGGCGCTGACCGAAGGGCTTTCGTCAATCCCGCCAATCCCGGCCGAGCTTCGCGCCAGCGTCGAGGCGCGGGCCGATGCCGAGGGGATGCCGGCGCTGCACGCGGCGTTGAGAAAACTCGATCCCGAGAGCGCCGAGCGCCTCGCGTCGCATGACCGCACCCGCGTCGTCCGTGCGCTGGAGGTGATCGAGGCGACTGGCCGCTCGATCGGCGCGTGGCAGCAGGAAACCGGCGCGCCGCCGCTGGTCGATGCCGGGACGGTACGGCGCATCGTGCTCGAGCCGGAACGGGCCGAACTCTATGCGCGGATCGGCCGGCGTTTCGATGGCATGGTCGAGCGCGGCGGCATGGCCGAGGCCGAGGCGCTGATCACGCTCGGGCTCAATCCGGCCCTGCCGGCGATGAAGGCGATCGGCATTCGCGAATTCGGCGCGCATCTGGCCGGCGAGCTGCCGCTCGACGAGGCGGTCGAGCGGGCCAAGATGGAGACGCGCCGCTATGCCAAGCGGCAGGGTACCTGGTTCCGCAACCAGATGGCGGATTGGGAGCGCCACGCACCCGGCACGACGCTCCCGGAGATCAGCTCGCGATCTGCATGACGACGCGGCCGTCGATCTTGCCGGCCTTCATCGCCTCGAAGATGCCGTTGATATTGTCGAGCTTGTCCCAGCTGTAATGCGGGGTGACCAGGCCCTCGGCGGCGAATTCCAGCGATTCGACCAGGTCCTGCCGCGTGCCGACGATCGATCCGCGCACGGTGACGCGGTTCAAGACGACATCGAAGATCGGCATCGGGAAATCGCCGGGCGGCAGGCCGACCAGCGCCAGCGTGCCGCGGCGGCGCACCATGCCGAGCGCCTGCGCGAAGGCCGGGCGCGAGACGGCGGTGACCAGCACGCCATGCGCGCCGCCATCGGTCGCCTCGCGGATCGCCGCGGCCGGGTCGCCCTCCGAGGCGTTGACCGTGAGTTCGGCGCCGAGGTCGCGCGCCAGCTTCAGCTTGTCCTCGCTGATGTCGACGGCGGCGACGTGCAGGCCCATGGCCTTCGCATATTGCACCGCCATGTGGCCGAGACCGCCGACGCCGGAGACGACTACCCACTGGCCGGGCTTCGCCTCCGTCTCCTTCAGCCCCTTGTAGACAGTGAGGCCGGCGCACATGACGGGCGCCGCCGCGCCGAAATCGAGCTTCTGCGGGATGTGGCCGACATAGTTCGGATCGGCGAGCACATACTCGGCATAGCCGCCATTGACCGAATAGCCGGTGTTCTGCTGCTCGTTGCACAGCGTCTCCCAGCCGGAGAAGCAATGTTCGCAATGGCCGCAGGCCGTATAGAGCCAGGGCACGCCGACGCGGTCGCCCTCCTTGACGCCCTTGACGTCGCGGCCGACGGCGGTGACGAAGCCGGAGCCTTCATGGCCGGGGATGAAGGGCGGGTTCGGCTTCACCGGCCAGTCGCCGTCGGCGGCATGCAGGTCGGTATGGCAGACACCGCACGCCTCGACCTTCACCAGGATGCGGTCATGCCGCATTTCGGGAATGGGAACCTCCTCGATCGTCAGCGGCTTGCCGAACTGCCGGACGACGGCTGCCTTCATCGTCTTCATCACGACCTCCTTGATTGGCTTGTCGATGCCGCATCCTGATCGCAGTTTCCGGTCCGCGCAAACGGGCGCGCCGCGATCGGAACCCGGATCGCGATCCAATGCCGCGAGGATGACGCGGCGTTGACACAGGGCAGGATGCAAGCTTTGCTGGCCGCCGGTCACCCCCGCAACCCGCAAGGAACGACGCCGTCATGCGCCTCCTGCCTGCCTCGCTCGCCCTTATCGCCGTTCTGTCGCTGCCGGCGCTCGCCGGGGCGGGAGAAAGCACCGTGACGCTCGATGGCGGCGTCGCCGGCACGCTCACCCTGCCGGACGGGGCCTCGAGCGCGCCGGCCGTGCTGATGCTGCACGGCTTCGGCTCGTCGCGCGACGAGGTCGGCGGCATGTATGCGCGCGAGGCGGCGGCGCTCGCCAAGGACGGCATCGCCTCGCTCCGGATCGATTTTCGCGGCTTCGGCAAGAGCGACGGCGATACCGGCGCGACGACGATCGACGGCCAGCTCGAGGACGCGAAGGTGGCCGCCGCCTTCCTGGCCAAGCAGCCCGGCATCGACGCGAAGCGGCTCGGCATCCTCGGCTTTTCGCTCGGCGGCGGCATCGCCACGCTGGCGGCGGCGGGCGAGGGGGCGCCGTTCAAGTCGCTCGTCACCTGGTCCTCGGTCGGCGACTTCGCCGCGGACATGAAAGGCTCTGTCGGCGAGAAAGCCGTCGCCACCGCCGCCAAGGAGGGCGTCGTCGGGCTCGATCTCGGCTGGCGTACCATCGTGCTGAAGAAGGGCTTCTTCGACAGCCTCGACAGCCACAAGATCGACGCGGCCGTCTCGGTCTATCCGGGCGCCTATCTCGCCATCGCCGGCGCGAAGGATTTTTCCGCCGCCTATCCGGAAGGCTTCGCCAAGCTCGCCAAGGGCTCGCCCAAGGAGGTCTGGATCGTGCCCGAGGGCGACCACATCTTCGGCAGCCTCGGCGACGACCAGGCCATGGCCGACGGCGTGATCAACAAGACAGCGGCCTGGTTCAAGAAGACTCTCTGACGTTTTGCCATGATCTGGTCGTCTAGATGCTGGATAGACGGACCGGAGCGGTCCGACGTCGTTGCGTGCCTGCGCAATGCCGAAGGGCCGTGCTATGCGATTGTCGTTCTGCGGCGCCTTGCTGGAATGCGCCGTTCCCGATTTCACAATGAGAGCGGACATGGTCCAACCGACGCGTCGAGACGCAATGCTGACTTTCCTGTCGGCCTTTGCCGCAGTTTCCCTTTCCGGTGCCGGCCACGCCTCGGCGGCGGCCTCGGCCGAGGATGCCGGGCTGGTGCTGGGGCCGCCGGAGCCTTTCTCCTTCGATCGCATCAAGGCGCTCGCCGCCGACAAGGCGAGCCGTCCCTTCGTCGCCGACCGGTCGCCCTATGGCGCCATCCTCGACAAGATCGACTACGACAATTTCCAGAGCATCGTCTTCCGTAGGGATCACGCGCTTTGGGCCGACGGCAAGGGCGGCGACCCGATCCAGCTCTTCCATCTCGGCAAGTATTTCCAGGAGCCGGCCTCGGTCCATGTGATCGATGACGGCCACTCGCGCGAGATCCTCTATCGCCGCAGCGCCTTCGACATGCCGAAGGGCCATCCCGCCCTCGACCTGCCGGACGATATCGGCTTCGCCGGCTTCCGCATCGAGATGCCGTCGCAGACCAGCGACTGGCTCGCCTTCCTCGGCGCCTCCTATTTCCGCTCCTCCGGCGCGCAGGACCAGTACGGCCTCTCGGCCCGCGGCATCGCCGTCAACACCGCCATGCCGGAGCCGGAGGAATTCCCGCGCTTCACCGGCTTCTGGCTCGAGCGCGTGCTCGGCCAGGACGGCCGCGTCATCGTCTATTGCCTGCTCGACGGCCCGAGCCTCGCCGGCGCCTACCGGATGGATTGCACCAAGGATCCCGTCACCAAGGGCGTGGTGATGGACATCGACTGCCAGTTGTTCCCGCGCCGGCAGATCGCCCGCCTCGGCATCGCGCCGCTGACCTCGATGTACTGGTATTCCGAGACGATGCGCAGCCAGGCGATCGACTGGCGGCCGGAAGTGCATGACAGCGACGGCCTCGCCATGTGGACCGGTACGGGCGAGCGGATCTGGCGCCCGCTCAACAATCCGCCGAGCGTGATGACAAACAGCTTCCAGGACAAGGATCCGCGCGGCTTCGGCTTCCTGCAGCGCGACCGCAACTTCGACCACTTCCAGGACGACGGCGTGTTCTACGATCGCCGGCCGAGCGTCTGGGTCGAGCCGAAGGGCCAGTGGGGCAAGGGCGCCGTCCAGTTGGTCGAGATCCCGACCGACCGCGAGATCGACGACAACCTCGTCGTCTACTGGGTGCCGACCGAGCCGGTGCTCGCCGGCCGCCCGCTCGAGTTCGGCTACAAGCTCCATTGGGATCGCGACGAGCCGAACCCGACCGATCTCGGGCGCGTCCAGGCGACCTATCACGGCGTCGGCGGCATTCCCGGCCAGCCGCGCCCGGACGGCGCCGTCCGCTTCGTCGTCGATTTCACCGGCCCGAAGGTCGCCACCCTGAAGCGCGGCGACGGCAAGGCCGAAATCACCGTCTCGCGCGGCAATGTCACCTTGTCCGATGCCTATCCGGTCGTCGCCGGCGAGCCGGGCGTCTATCGCGTCTTCTTCGACCTGATGGCCGATGGCAACGAGCCGATCGACATGCGGATGTACGTCCGTGACAAGGACGGCGCCGCCCTGACCGAAACCTGGCTCTACCAGTTCTTCCCGGCGATCGGCCACGGCGACAAGGCCTGATCCTTTCGCCGGTTCACCTATTCAGAAAGCCCGCCGGTCGCTCCGGCGGGCTTTTTTTGGTTTGGGGCGTTCGGCCTTCTCTCTCGCGAGCGGGAGAGGGCTTTCGGCCGGTTCGCTTCGACCGTGAGGCCATGCTGGACGCTCTTTCACTTCTCCTGAGGAGACCTTTGCAGAACACCGAATGTCGCCACGCGTTCTGCGTCGCATGGGCCAGAACTCGTCGCCCCGGCGAAGGCCGGGGCCCATGAACACCGGCCAAGGTGGCCGTGGCCCCAGCCTTTTGGCCAAGGAACTGTGTGTATGGATCCCGACCTTCGTCGGGATGACGACCTGAAATGCACGGGTCTGCGCAGGTCGACGATGTTGTGCGAAGGTCTCCTGAGGGAGAGGTGAAGAAAACAGCCCCGCCCACCCCATATCGCGCTAGAATCGGCGGGAGGGCGAACATGCGGTGCTGCATTGGCCTCCTCCTCCTGCTGCTGCTGGCAAACGGCGCCTCGGCCGCGGAGACGGCGCGCGCCTATCTCGAGGATTTCCACCTCGGCAGCGGCATCGGGCGGGTCGAGAGCTGGCGCGAACTGGATCCGGCGCGGGCCGTGGCCTCGTGCCGGGCGCTCGGCTTCGATTGCAGCGACGATCCCGATCCTGCCCGCGCGGCGACGCGCTTCCTGAAGCCGCCGGTCGTCTCCGGCCCCTATCGCGGCACGGCAAAAATCCTGCGCCAGCGCGGCACCAGCTATTATGCCTCGTTCGAGACGCCACCGGGCTTCAGGATCTGCAAGGCCGGCATCGACCTGGTCGGCGGCTCGATCGGCCGCGGCGCGATCTTCGCCGGCTCGATCCAGCGCGCCGGCCGCGACGGGCTCGGCGTCTATGCGGCGCTGCCGGCCGACGGCTCCGGCGTCATCGCCTTCCGCCTGCTGATCGCCGCGGTGCCGGAGGCGCGCTTCGCGCCCGATCTCTGCTGGCCGGACGGCACCATCCTTTTCCTCTGCCTCGGCGACGGGCGCTGCCAGGCGAGCCGCGTCTATCCGGAGGTGGATCTGCGCTGAACCGGGGCATGAGCGGTCATGCGGCAGCAGGGCGCAGCCCTTGCCCAAGACTTCGTCATGCGGGCTTCGCATCCATCTGCTACATCGCAATCCGGCATGGCCAGACGGCCCGGACCTCAGGCGAACTGGGGACTTCCTGCCCGCGACGACCTGGGAGGGGCGCGGGGAGGGGCACCGGCGACGCCTGACACCGCCGTCCCATCCCTGGAAATTCCTGCAAAGGCCCCTCCCGTGCAGTCTGATCCGGTCCTCAAGGGCCTTTTTCTCGGCTTCGCCGCTTTCGCCGCCTATTCGTTCAGCGATGCCAGCGTCAAGCTGCTCGGCGGCCAGGTCCCGCCCTATGAGGTCGGCTTCTTCGGCGCCGTCTTCGGCCTTCTCGCGATCCCCTTCCTGAAGAAGCCGGACGATCGCTGGCTCGACATCTTCGCGACCACCAGCCGACCGCTCTGGCTGATCCGCTTCGCCTCCAACGGTCTCGCCGTCATCGGCAGCGTCACCGCCTTCACCCATCTGTCGATGGCGGAAGCGTTCGCGCTGATCTTCCTGCTGCCGGCCTTCGTCACCATCATGTCGGTGGTGTTCCTGAAGGAGCAGGTCGGGCTGAAGCGCTGGAGCGCCGTGATCCTCGGCTTCATCGGCGTGCTGATCGTGCTGCGCCCCGGCTTCCGCGAATTGTCGATCGGCCATCTCGGCGCCGTCGTCGGCGGCCTCGGCGGCGCGATCTCGATCATTCTGTTCCGCGCCGCCGGGCCGTCGGAAAAGAACATCTCGCTCTATGGCGCCGGCGTGCTCGGCGCGCTCGCCATCTGCGGCGTCGCGATGATCCCAACTTTCGTCGCGCCGACCGCGCCGCAATGGGCGATGCTGGCCGGCTATGGCGTGCTCTGCGCGCTCGGCAATGCGCTCTTGATGTACGCCTCGTTCAAGGCGCCGGCCGCCCTGATCGGCCCGACGCAGTACAGCCAGATGCTCTGGGCGGTGCTGATCGACTATTTCGTCTTCAACATCCATCTGGAGCTGCCGATGCTTCTCGGCATCGTGCTGATCATTGGCTCCGGCATCCTGACGCTCTGGCGCGAGAAAGCGCGCCGCACGCCGCTGCCGCCCTCCGTCGCCGCCGGCACGCAGGCGGCCTTTTCGCAGACGCCGGAGGACGCGCTCGACGACGAAGCCATGGCCGCGCCGGCGGGCCGGATGGTCCCAGCGGAATAGCGCGCGCCGTCCCGCTATTTCGCGCCCGGGATCTGTCCTTGGGTGCGAAAAGTTCGTTTCTCCTTCGTTTTGTAGCGAATTTTCCCGCGCTGGTTCGCTCCGGGCCGCATTCGTTCGTTCCACGCCAAGACCGCCCGTCTGCTAGGCCGTAGATCCGATGCCGTCCGATGGCCAAGGCCGCCGGGCTTCACGGGGTGGGGGCTTCGTGGCGATGCGCGCGAGCAGCGCCGGCGAGACCGCGAAAGCGGCGCGCCGGGGCCGCGCCCGGGCAGGGCTTTGGCCCAGGCTCCCGGCGGCCCGCTGTCCGCAGCTGGAAAGCGGAAGATGGGAAATGAAGACGATTTCGATCCTGGCGCTCGGCCTCCTCGCGGCCGGATGCAGCCAGACGACGCAGCAGGCGTCGGTGGCGCCGGCCCCGGCGGGCAAGGCGGCAACGGCGGCCCCGGCGGGCAAGCCGGCGGGGAAGCAGGCGCAGGTGGCGCAGCAGGCACAGAGTCAGGCGATGCGCTGCGCCGAGGCGGCGAAGAAGGCGGCCGACAGCCAGATGAAGGCCGCCATGCTTGGCGGCGCCCTGTCGATGGTTGGCGGCCTCGGCGGCTTTGCCGGAACCGGCGGCATGGTCGCCGCGCAGGCCGCCTCGGTCGGCGGTTCGCTCGTTCAGCAGCAGGCGGGCAGCAAGGCGCAAGCCGAGATGAGGCAATCATGCTGAGCGCCGCGCTGCGCCGGGCCGATCCGGCCCGTTTTCGCGTCGCGGTGCGTCTGACACGCTCCACCCTCAAGGCGCTGCGCGTCCTGCCCTGCCTCGGCCTGCTGCTGTTCGGCCCGCCGGCCTATGCGTTGACCAGGCAGGAGGCGATCGTCGTGGTCAAGCTGGTGCAGGCGCTGTCGCCGGAATTCGGCAAGCTCGCCTATGACGACACCGCCGCCGATGACTGGTTCGAGGCGGATGCTGAGAGCGACCGCCGCATCAGCCGCGCCGGCTTCACCCAGGAAACGTGGAAAACGGCCCTCGACGCCACCGTCACCGGCTATGTCGCGACGCTGCCGGAAGACGAGTTCCGCGCCATTCTGGCGACCTTGCGCGCCAATGCCGAAAACCGCGGCTCGCTCACGGCGGCGCAGCGGCGCGCCAGGCTCGAATGGGGCGACGAAGGCATTTTGAGGCTGGAGACGATGCGGGCCGAGGGCGCGCCCTATGCCGAGATCGTCCGCCCGCTGGCCCCGCGCCTGCGCAAGCTGATGGTGGAGTAGGGAGGGGGGGCTGTGCACGCACCTATGCGTGCACTTCCAAAGGTTCGATCCGGTCCGTCGGGCATTGGCCCCCTTCACCCCACCCATCGGGCCGAGCCCCATCGCCGGCGCAGTGATGTGTCTGCGGTGGGGAAACATCATTGTGGGCAGAAAGAGAGATGCGCACAAACATCGAACCCGAAGTGGATCACGCAGCAATGGATTCTTCGAATTTCTTCTTGCTTGCATTCAGCTCTATAATCGATGTCGTAGCCGGGCTGATTACACCGAGATAATCGCCAAGTGTAGCTAGGCTTGTGACAACCGCGATCCTTCGGGGGCTGTGTTCAAGTCGAGCAATGTCGTGAAATTTTGCTGCTGCACCAACTATCGAATTGTAGTTCTTGGTGACTGCTTCAAAAGTTGCCGTTTGAGACGGTGCCCGAACCAGTGCAGCGACCTTCCACGTGTGATTGGATGATCCGATGAACTCGGCATCTCTGATCACTTCGTGAGTGGGGTAAACCTCCCTAAGACGCTCAACGAGAAGTTCTTTGGCGTCGCGTTCGACTTTGTCCGATATACGCATCGAACTTATCGCAACCGCTGTCTGTGAACTGCTGGCGACCACTTCCATTGCGCCGGCGAGAGTATCCATGCTGACCTCTGCAACGAACATGTCGTGTCCGTTGAACTGGATACCGGCGTCCTCGGCGACTCGGCTGGCTTCCTTGTTGAAAGCGCGTGGAGAAATTCCCATCAGTTCCGCTTCGAGGCGTCCAGTGCCGCGATCTGTGACGAAACACCGACCGCTTTGAACGGTTACCTCTAGAACAACGGATGAGCCACTGGGGTAAAGGACGGGCATCGTTACCAGCGAACCGGCCGAGAAATGCTCAACCGTAATCAGGCTGCGAATGGCAGCGTCAATGCCGTCGGAACTTGGCTTTCCAATGAAATCAACCATCTGATGTCCAGAACAAATCGGCAGTGCGAACCGGTATATCAATCAAGCCTATGTTGTTGATTTTAAAGCATTCTCCGCAGAATGCAATAAAATCAGAAAGCGTTGATAGATCAGGGCTAATTGGTCTGGCGCCGGGCAAATTGCCATTCCGCATGCGCTGCTCATGCGGTAGCCAATTGTCCTCGAACAGGTGCTGATGGCTAGCTCCGACAAACCTAGCAAATTCATATCCCGGAGGGCCCCAGGATCTGTTTGTGTGCGTGTTCTTGGGGCGCCAGCAGCACCGCGATAGTCCTATTCCCTTGCGGCCTGCCGGCGCGTATTCGAGCTGGAATATGGCGTCGCTATCAACAAACCGCTTTGAAACTTTCGCTCGCAGCTCAAATCCGCCTATGGCCCTTTCGTCTGATATCAGCTGGATATGAAAAGTAAGATAATAGGGATCCGAATTCTCATCCCATGTCGGCCGAAAGGGCAAAGACTTGGGAGCGGCCACGAGTTCTGCAATGGATGCTGGGAGTTGTGCCATCGAAACTAAGCTTACCCAAACGTGAGGGTAAGTATCAAGCCGCGACGTGTCTGGCGCCAGTGAATATCAGGACGACCAATTGCCAAGCCGCCTCTCCCCTAATTTCCTGCAATCTATGACCCCCTTTTGCGCAATTTTCTTCTCCGGGGGTTGACGGCTTGCCGGAGCTGCGCCATGTTCCGGCGAATTCAAATCGAAGGGCCCGGACGATGATCCGCCGCGACGTTATTGTACTTAGAGAGCGCACTGCCTGATGGTCTAAAGCCGTCACGATAGGTAGTGCGCGAAAATGGGCCCCGAGAGGGCCTTTTTTATTGGCTTGATGGAACTGACAGACAAAGCGGACCGGCGATAGGGATCCGCGACGGAGCGAAACGATGACACGGCAGATGACCGGCGCAGAGATGGTCGTTCAGGCATTGATCGACCAGGGCGTGGAGCACCTCTTCGGCTATCCCGGCGGCGCGGTACTGCCGATCTATGACGAGCTGTTCCAGCAGGACAAGATCCAGCACATTCTCGTCCGCCAGGAAGGCGGCGCCGGGCACTCGGCCGAAGGCTATGCCCGCTCGACCGGCAAGGTCGGCGTCGCGCTCGTCACCTCCGGCCCCGGCGCCACCAACATGGTGACGCCGCTGACCGACGCGCTGATGGATTCGATCCCGATGGTCTGCATCACCGGCCAGGTCGCGACGCACCTGATCGGCTCCGACGCCTTCCAGGAAGCCGACACCGTCGGCATCACGCGCCCCTGCACCAAGCACAACTGGCTGGTCAAGGACGTCAACGATCTCGGCCGCATCCTGCACGAGGCCTTCTATGTCGCGCGCTCCGGCCGTCCCGGCCCTGTCGTCGTCGACATCCCGAAGGACGTCCAGTTCGCCACCGGGACCTATGAGGGGCCGAGCCATGTCGAGCACAAGACCTATCGCCCGCAGGTCGAGGGCGACCAAGCCGCGATCCTGGCCGCGGTCGAGATGATCGCCAAGGCGAAGAAGCCGATCTTCTATACCGGCGGCGGCGTCATCAATTCCGGCCCCGAAGCATCCGCATTGCTGCGCGAATTCGCGCATCTGACCGGCTTCCCGGTCACGTCGACGCTGATGGGCCTCGGCGCGTTTCCGGCGACCGACAAGCAGTGGCTCGGCATGCTCGGCATGCACGGCACCTATGAAGCCAACAACGCCGTGCACGATTGCGACGTCATGGTGAACATCGGCGCGCGCTTCGACGACCGCATCACCGGCCGCCTCGACGCGTTCTCGCCCGGCTCGAAGAAGATCCATATCGACATCGACCCGTCCTCGATCAACAAGAACGTTCGCGTCGACATCGGCATCATCGGCGACGTCGCGCATGTCCTGAAGGCGATGCTGGCGGCGTGGAAATCGGCCGGCCACAAGCCCGACAAGGCGGCGCTGAAGAGCTGGTGGGGCGAGATCGACCGCTGGCGCGCCCGCAACAGCCTCGGCTTCCGCCAGTCGAGCGAGACGATCCTGCCGCAGCACGCGATCCGCACGCTCTATGAGCGGACGCGGGGCAAGGATGTCTACATCTCGACGGAAGTCGGCCAGCACCAGATGTGGGCGGCGCAGTATTTCGGCTTCGACGAGCCAAACCGCTGGATGACCTCGGGCGGCCTCGGCACGATGGGCTATGGCCTGCCGGCGGCGATCGGCGCGCAGACGGCGCATCGCGACGCGCTCTGCATCGACATTGCCGGCGACGCCTCGATCCTGATGAACATCCAGGAGCTGTCGACGGCGATCCAGCATGAACTGCCGGTCAAGGTGTTCATCCTGAACAACCAGTACATGGGCATGGTGCGCCAGTGGCAGCAGCTGCTGCATGGCAACCGGCTGTCGCATTCCTATACGGATTCGCTGCCCGATTTCGTCAAGCTGGCCGAGGCTTATGGCGCCACCGGCATGCGCTGCGAGAAGGCGTCCGAGCTCGAGGGCGCGATCGACGCGATGATATCAGCCAAGGGGCCGGTGCTGTTCGATTGCCGCGTCGCCAATCTCGCCAACTGCTTCCCGATGATCCCGTCGGGCAAGGCGCATAACGAGATGCTGCTGCCGGAAGACGCGACGGACGAAGTGATCGCCAACGCCATCGACAAGGCCGGACGCGCGCTGGTCTGATCCGGACCCGCTGAACAACAAGAAGTGGAGACCACCATGCAGCCCGGATCCGTCTACGCGATCAAGGAAGGCAAGGATAAGACCGAGCAGCACACGCTTTCGGTGCTCGTCGACAACGAACCGGGCGTTCTAGCCCGCGTCATCGGCCTGTTCTCGGGGCGCGGCTACAACATCGAGAGCCTGACCGTCTCGGAGACCGAGCATGAGAAGCACCGCTCGCGCATCACCGTCGTCACCACCGGCTCGGCCCAGGTGATCGAGCAGATCAAGGCGCAGCTGGAGCGCATGGTGCCGGTGCATCGGGTCATTGACCTGACCGTCACCGGCAAGGCGATCGAGCGCGAGCTGCTCTTGATCAAGGTGCGCGGCGCCGGCGACGACCGGGTCGAGGCGCTGCGGCTTGCCGACGCCTTCCGCGCCCGCGTCATCGACGCGACGACGGAGAGCTTCGTGTTCGAGCTGACCGGCCGTACCGACAAGCTCGACCAGTTCATCGTGCTGATGCAGCCGCTCGGCCTGGTGGAAGTCTCGCGCACCGGCGTCGCCGCGATCACGCGCGGCCCGGCCGCGACCTGAGGCTTTCGGGCCACCGCCGAACCCAAAAAGGCCGGATCGCAGGATCCGGCCTTTTTTTCGGGCTGTCGCCGGGGGCGACGGCCTTGTCCGGGTCCGATCGGGTTGATACGATTTTGCATTGTCGGATCAACAGGGAAGGGGAAGCCGGTGCCGCATCGTCGCTTCCATGACAGGACCCGAGGGCCTGTCTTCGCCCCGCGCCTTACCTCGCGGGGCTGACCAGGGAACGCATCGCCGTCTCATTGTCAGCCTTTTCGGCACGGTTTGCCGTGCCTGCCTGATCTGATGAGACTGTCATGTCCCTTGTTGCCATTCGCGACCTTTCGCTCACCCGCATCGTTTCCCTTTTCGCCGGCCTCAGCTTCTCCATCGCCAAGGGCGACCGGCTCGGCCTCGTCGCCGCGAACGGACGCGGCAAGTCCTCGCTGCTCCGCATCCTGGCGGGCGAGGAGGAGGCAACGTCCGGAACCGTGATACGTGCGCGCGGGCTGGTCATCGCCGTCGCGCCGCAGGATCCGCCGGAACACCTCCTGCCGCTCAGCCTCCATGATGCCGTGCGGGACGCGCTCGCCCCGGATGTCGCGGAAACGGAGAGCTGGCGGGTCGGTGTCCTGCTGGATGATCTCGAAGTCGAGGAGGCGATGCGGGGGCGCGCCGTGCGCAACCTGTCCGGCGGCTGGCAGCGGACCATGCTTCTCGCGCGGGCGGCCGTGGTCGAACCCGACCTGCTGCTTCTGGACGAGCCGACCAACCATCTCGACATCGGCCGGATCGGCGTGCTGGAGCGGTTCCTCGCCGCCTTGCCGCGCGACTGCGCCGTGGTCGCGGCGAGCCATGATCGCGCCTTTCTCGACGACGTGACCAACCGCACCCTGTTCCTGCGCCCGCAGGCGAGCGAGGATTTCTCGCTCGCCTATTCCCGCGCTCGCGAGGCGCTGGAGGAGCGCGATGCGGCGCTCGACCGGCAATATGAGAACGACATGCGCAAGGTCAGGGCCCTGCGCCAGCAGGCGGCGAAGCTTAGGAACATCGGCATCAACAGCGGCTCCGACCTGCTGGTGGTGAAGACCCGGCAGCTATCGGAGCGGGCCGACCAGCTGGAGGAACGGGCGCGCCCCGCGCACCAGGAGCGTTTGGCCGGAGCGATCCGCCTGACCAATAGCGGCACGCACGCCAAGGCGCTGGTGGCCATCGACGACGCTGCGATCGCGACGCCGGACGGGCGGCTCCTGTTTCGCACCGGGCGGCTCTGGATCGAGAAGGGCGACCGGATCGCCTTGCTCGGCGCCAATGGTTCCGGCAAGACGCGACTTGTGGAGCGGCTTCGGACAGCCCTTGCCGGGGAGGACCAGCATATCCGGGGCGCGGCGAGCCTCGAGCTCGGCCATTCCGATCAGGCGCTGTCCCAGCTCGATGCGTTCCCGACGCCCTGGGACGCGGTGAAGCGGTCGAGCGCGCTGACCGACCATCAGGCGCGGGCGCAACTTGCCGGGGCGGGGATCGGCGTCGATGCCCAGGCGGCACCCGTCGCCCGGCTTTCCGGCGGCCAGCGGGCCCGGCTGGCGATGCTGCTCCTGCGGCTCTCCCGGCCGAATTTCTACCTGCTGGACGAGCCGACCAACCACCTCGATATCGAGGGGCAGGACATGCTGGAAGGCGAGCTGGTCGAACACGGCGCGGCCTGCCTTCTGGTTAGCCACGACCGGGCCTTCGTCCAGGCCGTGGCAACACGAATCTGGCTGATTTCCGGCAAGCGGCTGGTCGAGGTCGAGGATGCGGCCCCGGTCTTTGGCCGGCTCATGTCGGGTTGATGTTGGCGCCGGTGGCGCGATGCACCGGACAGAGGGTATCCGGCGAGGGCTTGACCCTCGCCGGTTGATCCGCGGTGGTCGTTGCGGCTCAGGCGAGTTCCACTTCCTCGCGCGACCACCCGATCGCCGGGGCGATGTGGTCGGCGATCGTCTTCAGGAGCTTGGCGTTGTATTCGACGCCGAGCTGGTTCGGCACGGTCAGGAGCAGCGTGTCGGCGTCGCGCACCGCCTGGTCCTTGGCGAGTTCGGCGGCGATCGCGTCAGGCTCGCCGATATAGCTCTTGCCGAAGCGGGCGATGCTGTTGTCGAGATAGCCGACCTGGTCCTGGTCGGAGCCGTCGCGGGCGCCGAAATACATCCGGTCGGTATCGTCGGTGATCGGCAAGACGCTGCGCGAGACCGACACACGGGGCTCGTGCCGCCAGCCGGCAGCCTTCCAGGCGTCGCGAAAATGCCGGATCTGCTCGGCCTGCAGCTCGCTGAACGGCACGCCGGTATCCTCCAGCAGCAGCGTCGAACTCATCAGGTTCATGCCCTGCTCGGCGGTCCAGGCGGCGGTCTTGCGCGTGGCGGCGCCCCACCAGATGCGCTCGGGCAGTCCCGGCGATTGCGGCTGGATCGCCAGCCGGCCGGTCATGCCGGTCATCTTGGTGTCGGCGCGGGCGATGCCGGCGCCGCGGATCGCCAGCCGGAACATTTCCGTATGGGTGCGCGCGAGATCCGCGCCGGTCAGATCGTCGCCGGAATCATAGCCGAACGCCTCCCAGCCGCGCTCCGCCGGCTCGGGCGAACCGCGACTGATGCCGAGCTGCATCCGGCCGTTGCCGATCAGGTCGGTGGCGGCGGCCTCCTCGGCCATGTAGAGCGGGTTCTCGTAGCGCATGTCGACGACGGCGGTGCCGAACTCGATGCGTTTCGTGCGTGCCGCGATGGCCGCTAGGAGCGGGAAGGGCGACGCCGCCTGGCGGGCGAAATGGTGGACGCGGAAAAAGGCGCCGTCGACGCCGATTTCTTCCGCCGCGACGGCGAGATCGATCGCCTGCAGCAGCGATTCCTGCGCCGTGCGCGTTTGCGATCCGCGGGAGGCCTGCCAATGGCCGAACGACAGGAAGCCGATCTTCTTTTTCACGGGAGTTCTCCATGGGCGGCGCAGCCTTGGCGCCGCATTTCGCGAACAAGATAAGTGTCCGCGCGGCAATTGCCATGTCCTGCCGTCGGCATGTCCTTCTGCCGGCATGTCCGTCCGGCCGCGACGGTCTCTGTGCGGCGGTCCGGCCCGGCCGGTCCAGCGCTGGATTTCCGCGCCATCGCCACGGAACGACCTTGACCGGGCCGGAGGCATCCGCTATCTCACCGGAACCGTACCGTACGGTACGCTGCACTGCAGCATGAGGCCGGCGCCGGCAAGCGGCGAGACCCTGTTGGCGCAGCGCCGACCGACCGCAGACGAGGACCGTTTCCGCTTGGCTTCCCCCCCATCCATCGCAACCGGCAACGAGACCTACTCGCCGCGCCAGAACGCCGTTCTGGAAAGCGCGCTCGGCCTGCTGGTCGAGGGCGGCGAGCGGGCGCTGACGACGGCGGGCGTGGCGCGCGCGGCGAACTGCTCCAAGGAAAGCCTCTACAAGTGGTTCGGCGATCGCGACGGGCTGCTGGCGGCGATGATCACCTTCCAGTCGAGCAAGGTGAAGGCCGCGCCGGCCGCTTCCGGCGCGCGCGGCAGGGCGGCGCTCGCGGCCCAGCTGGCGGGGATCGCGGTCAACCTGCTGAAGGTGCTGGCCGGCGACGTGTCGCTGGCGCTGAACCGGCTGGCGATCGGCCAGGCGCGGCGCGGCGAGGCGGATCTCGGCCTGCTGCTGCGCGAGCACGGCCGCAAGCCGATCGAGACGCGGCTTTCGGCGCTGCTGGAAGCGGGACGGCGCGAGCGGCTGCTTGACTTCGCCGACACGCGCGAGGCCTATCGCACCCTGTACGGCCTGATCGTGCGCGACATGCATGTGCGCCTGCTGCTGGGCGACAGCCTCGACGGCGAGGAGCCGGCGAAGCGCGCGGCGCAGGCGATTGACGAATTTTTCCGGCTTTTTGGCACGGAAGAAAATACCGGACCGGCCCGTGAGAGGACCGGCGCGGGAAACGAACGGACGGGATAGAAAGGACACCCCAATGCGCGTTTATTACGATCGCGATGCCGATCTCAACCTGATCAAGTCCAAGAAGGTCGCGATCATCGGCTACGGCTCGCAGGGCCGCGCCCATGCGCTGAACCTGAAGGATTCGGGCGCCAAGGACTGTCGATCGCTCTGCGCCCCGGTTCGGCGACGGCCAAGAAGGCCGAGGCCGACGGCTTCAAGGTCATGACCGTCGCCGAGGCGCTGCCTGGGCCGACCTGATGATGATGGCCGCTCCCGACGAGCTGCAGGCCGACATCTACAAGGACGAGATCGCCGCCAACATCCGTGACGGCGCCGCGATCGCCTTCGCGCACGGCCTCAACGTCCATTTCGGCCTGATCGAGCCGAAGAAGACCGTCGACGTCGTCATGATCGCGCCGAAGGGCCCCGGCCACACGGTTCGCGGCGAATACCAGAAGGGCGGCGGCGTTCCCTGCCTCGTCGCGATCTCGCAGGACGCCTCGGGCAACGCGCTCGACCTCGGCCTCTCCTACGCCTGCGGCGTCGGCGGCGGCCGTTCGGGCATCATCGAGACCACCTTCAAGGAAGAGTGCGAGACCGACCTGTTCGGCGAGCAGGCAGTGCTCTGCGGCGGCCTGGTCGAGCTGATCCGCGCTGGTTTCGAGACCCTGGTCGAAGCCGGCTACGCGCCGGAAATGGCCTATTTCGAGTGCCTGCACGAAGTGAAGCTGATCGTCGACCTCATCTATGAGGGCGGCATCGCCAACATGAACTACTCGATCTCGAACACCGCCGAGTGGGGCGAGTACGTCACGGGCCCGCGCATCGTCACCGCCGAGACCAAGGCCGAGATGAAGCGCGTCCTGACCGACATCCAGACCGGCAAGTTCACCTCCGACTGGATGCAGGAATACCGCGCCGGCGCCGCTCGCTTCAAGGCGATCCGCCGCAACAACGACGCCACCAGATCGAGGCCGTCGGCGCCAAGCTGCGCGAGATGATGCCCTGGATCGGCAAGAACAAGCTGGTCGACAAGGCCCGCAACTAAGGCGTTTTCTTTAGGGCCGGCCCCTCGCCCTGACCGTCTCCCGCTCGCGGGAGACGGTTGGGTGAGGGGCCGGCCTGAACGGCCCCAACAAAAAGCCCCGCGGGATCGCTCCCGCGGGGCTTTTTGTTGGGGCTCGCGCCGGCTGGCTCAGTAGGAGCCGCGACAGCGATACTCGTAGCCGTCGGCGCCGATGAACGTGTCGGTCTGCGGGCTGTAGCTGCGGTAGCGGTCGAGGCAATAATCGACGTGGGCGCGCCAGGCGGCGCCGCGCGGCGGCGGAACTTCGTAGTCGTCGGCATAAGCGCGCGGCTGCGACGCCATGGCGCCAATGCCGAGCCCGAGCAGCGTGCCGGCGGCGAGGCCGCCGATGACGGCGCCGCTATTGTCGCGGTGATGGTGGCCATAGTAGCGCGGGCCGCCGTGCCAGCCATCGGCCGAGGCGGTCGTCACGGTGGCCGTGACCGCAAGGATGCCAACGACGCCGGCGAGCGACGCGGTAACGAAGCTTCTCATCGCGAAGCCTCCTGTTCGTGAAGCCTGAGATGGCGCCAATATCCGGGCGCATCGGGGCAAAACTATGACTGAACCAATTCAGTTTTCGGTTGCGAAACTACCTTGGGTAGTGCTTTTGTTGTTGGATTAACCAGACATAGACCAAGAATAGACGCATTCGCGTTGCGTGCCGTTGCGGAGTGCAATTCGTGCGGGTCGTGCCGGTCCGGTCCCTGGCTCACCGGAAAAAGTCGGTGGATCACAGCTCGCGCGCCGTCATCCGGTGGTGGAGCGTGCCGAAACTGGCCTAGGCTGGCCTCAATCAAGAACGGGAGGAACGGACTTGTCTGAGGGAATCATTCTGGTCGATCCGCTGCCGCGGACGCTCGATCTGATCATGGAGCCGGATGTTCGCGGCCGGCTCGAAAAGCTGGGTCGGCTGGTGATTTCGGAAGATGCGCCGATGTCGGATGCGCAGATTGACGAATTGCTGCCGGAGACGGTGCTGATTTTCGGCCAGACGGCGTTGCCGCGCGAACGGCTCGACCGGGCGAAGAAGCTGAAGGCGGTCATCAATGTCGAGACCAACTTCCTGCCCAATATCGACTACCAGACCTGCCAGGAGCGCAATATCTGGGTGCTGACGCCGGGTTCGGCCTTTGCTGCCCCCGTGGCGGAAGCCGCCCTCGGCATGGCGATCGATCTGGCGCGCGGCATCACGGCGGCGGACCGCGCGTTTCGCGCCGGCACCGAGGCCTATGGGCTTGCCGCCAACACCGAGACCTTCCGCTTCGCTGGCGCCTCGGTCGGCATCATCGGCCTCGGCGACCTTGGCAAGAACCTGCGCGAGCTGATCCGGCCGTTCCGCAATCCGGTCAAGGTCTTCGACCCGTGGCTGCCGGACGAGATCATCGAGCGCCATGACTGCACGCCCGCTTCGCTCGACGACCTGCTCTCGACCAGCCAGGTCGTGTTCGTCTTCGCGGCGGTGACCGGCGAGAACCAGGGCTTCCTCGGTGCGCGCGAGTTCGCGCGGATGCAGAAGGGCGCCGCCTTCCTGCTGATGAGCCGCGCGGCGGTGGTCGATTTCCCGGCCATGCTCGACGCTGTCCGCTCCGGCCATATCCGCGTCGCCACCGACGTGTTCCCGGAAGAACCGGTTCCGGCCGACGATCCGGTGCGCCAGATGGAGGGCATCCTGCTCTCGGCGCACAGGACCGGCGGCACCGTCGACGCGCTGTTCTCGATCGGCCGGATGGCGGTGGCGGATGCCGAACTGGTCCTGCGCGGCCTGCCGCCGCAGCTCTGCCGCCGGGCCGATCCGGCGCTGGCGAGCCGGCTGCGCTCGAAGCCGGTCAGCGTGACGTGAAACGAAAGGACCCGCTGGCGGCGATTGCCGGCGGGTCTCGCTCGCCCCTGTTCATTCACCCTCGCCGTCATCCCGGCCCCAGAGCCGGGATCCATTCAGCCGTGACGTTGACCTAAGGAACCGGTACTGGAACGCCTGCGCGGCTCAACCATGGATTCCTGCTTCCGCGGGAATGACGGCTTTGCGGCGTCGCGGCCGGGACCATAGCTCTCACCGGAGAGGCGCCGTCCTCGCCTCTCCCTGAAGGAGCGGTGAGGCTCGACCTGAAACCTCAGTACGAACCGCGGCAGCGGTATTCGTTGCCGTCGCGACCGATGAAGGTGTCGCTGCGTTCGTCATAGGAGCGGTAGTTGTCGTAGCACCAGTCGGTGTGGGCGCGCCAATTGGCACGGACGACGCGGCGCGGCGGGGCGCGGTAGCCATCGTCATAGACCGGGGCGGCGTAACGGGGCGGGGCGACCTCGTAGCCACCGTCATAGCGCGGCGCGGCGAGCAGGGCGCCGACACCCAGACCGACGACGGCGCCGGCTGCCAGAGCGGCGTTGCGGCCGTTCTCGGCGGAAGCCGTTTCGGCGGTGCCGACGATGGCGGTGATGCCGATCAGGGTGGCGAGAGCGGCGGCTGCGATCTTCTTCATGACGGTATCTCCCGTGGGGCGTTGATGCCGGTTTTAGACGGGGCGACCTGAACGCCCGCTGAATGACGACAGATGACCGCAACGCGCCTCCCGCCGCTATGAATGCCATCACAGAGGCTCAGTCGCTGCGTCTCGTGCTATGACAGGCAATCTGTTCCGATCGACGCATGAGGCTCATTTGTCCCGCCGCTTTGCCCTTCTCGATGTCTTCGCCAAGTCGCCCCTCGAGGGCAACCAGCTCGCCGTTGTCCTCGATAGCGAGGGCCTGAGCGACGCCCGCATGCAGGCGATCACGCGCGAGTTCAACCTGGCCGAGACGGTGTTTGTCTTGCCGCCGGAAAAGCCGGGGCATCGCGCGCATCTGCGCATCTTCTGCCCGGCCTATGAGATGCCCTTCGCCGGCCATCCGACCGTCGGCACCGCTGTGCTGCTGGCGCTGGAAACCTTCGGCGCCGACGCGGCGGGCCAGGATTCCGTCTTTGTCGTCGAGGAGAAGGTCGGCGACATTCGCTGCGCCGTTGCGCTGCATTCCGGCAAGGCCGGCCATGCCATCTTCGACGTGCCGCGCCAGGCGGAAAAGATCGAGGCGGAGATCGACGACGCGGCCCTGGCGGCGATGCTCGGGCTGGAGCCGTCGCAACTTGGCTGCGAAAACCACCGCCCGTCCGTCTATTCGGCCGGCGTGCCCTATCTGCTGGTGCCGGTGCGCGACCTGGCGTCCATCGCCCGCGCCCGGCCGGCGATCCAGAGCTGGAAGGCCGCGCTGCCGGCCGGCGTCGCCAGCGTCTATCTCTACACGCGCGAGACGACGACGAACGAGCATCAGTTCCACGCCCGCATGTTCTGGCTCGGCGAGGGGATCATCGAGGATCCGGCGACGGGCTCCGCCGCGGCCGCCTTCGCCGGCGCGGTCGCTGCCTTCGACCAGCTTCCCTCCGGCACGCATCGTCTCGTCATCGAGCAGGGTTTCGAGATCCACCGCCCGAGCCTGATCTCGCTCGAGGTTGATATAGAGAATCACGCCCTGTTCGCGAGCCGGATCGGCGGCGATGCCGTGCTGATCGCGCGCGGTACGCTGGATGTCTAGGGGCGCGAGGCGTCGGGCTTCGTCGAAAGATCCTCGCCCCAACCCTTTCCTGCAAGCGGGCGAGGGGGCGGCCGGCGCGGTTGGAAGCCTTTACCTCTCCCTGAGGGAGAGGTCAGAGCCAAGCTCCGGGTGAGGGGTTAGGAAACTATCCGGGTGAGGCCGTAAACCCTCGCCCGCCGCACTTCGTGCGTCGACCTCTCCCTCAGGGAGAGGTGAAGCGGGATACGGGGCGGCCCACTCCGCCGTCATCCCTGCGAAAGCAGGGATCCATACAGTCGGGATCGATGGGATTCGTCGCGCTGTCATCTCCGACTGATAGGGAATCGTACCACGGGAAATCCCGCAGTGCGCGGCTGACTGGATCCCGGATCTCCGCTGCGCTGCGTCCGGGATGACGACGGCGAGGGTAGGGACAATCAAGCCTGCTCGGCCGGCTCGCCATCCAGCCTGCGGCCGAGCACCGTAGCGACGACATATTCGGCGCGGGCGCGCAGCGTGTGGTGTTCCAGCGTAAAGGCGCGCGCCGCGATCGCCATGCCGGCGAGGCGGTCCGGGTCCTGCAGCGCGCCGCGTACGGCGCGCGACAGGCCGCCCGGCTCGGGCGAGTAGTAGAAGCAGTGCTCGCCATTCCGGAACGGCCGGTGCTGGTAGATGGTCGGATAGTTCATCACCGGCACGGTGCCGAGTTCGCTCGCCTCATAGTGGCGGTAGCAGTCCCAGCCATAGCCCATCGGCGACCAGGCGAGCCGCGCTTGAGCGAGGCGCTGGTAGAAGATGTCGCGATCGAGCGGGCCATCCGGCACGTCGATGATGTAGCCCTCGTTGCGCAGCGCCAGCAATTCCTCGATGCCGTCGCTGCGGACGGTGCTGTTGGGGTGGGTGTCGCCCGCGAAGAAGACGTCGGAGGTCTTCATCGTCGTCGGTTCGGCGCTCGGCTTGCGCGGATAGCCGAGATGGATCGGACGCAGTTTGCGGATCCGGCGCTGCGAACTCTTCTTCAGCCGCCAGCGCCGGCCGGGCAGGTCCCAATGGCTCGACTTGAAGAACACCTGCCAGCGGTCGGCCGTCAGCTCGCGCTTGAAATAGCTATGGCAGCGGTCGATCAGGCCGAAATTGTGCGTTCCGATGCCGAACGAATCATTGATGTCGATCACCGCCACCGGCACGTCGTGGAAGCGGTGCATCAGCCGCGCGGCTGCGATGGCGAACAGCGCCTTCGGTGCGCGCACGTGATAGTCGCGCAACGCCGTCAGCCAGGTGCGCGGATGCCAGGCGGGTAGGGTCGGACCGTCGACGACGACGAGGTCATAGTCGCCGTCGCGTAGTTTTCGCAGCGTGCGAAAGAAGGCGCCCGGACCGAATAATGGCGCCCCGGCGCCGCCCGGCTTGCGCGCGGCCCAGAAGAAGTCCGTCTGGTCGGGCGCGGCGTTCTGGAACAGGCGCGTATTGATATCGAGAATGCGCAGCTCGCTGCCGCCGCTCGCTTTGGCAATGTCGACGGTCATGGTCGCCTGATCCTCTCGTTCGCGTGGTCTATAGCAATCCGCGAAATCGCGATGCAACAGAAACGGCGAAGGCCCGATTGCCGCCTTGCTTCGGGTGGGGGTCCTTTGCTATGGGTCTTCCAGTCTGATCCCGGCCTGACGCCGCGCGGTCCGGCGGAATGTCAACGAGGGCGAGAGCGTGCGGCTCTTTTCGATTCATGGTTTCGGTTTTGAGGTTGCGCCTGACGCGACCGGCCGCGCCATGTCCGCTCTCCGTGGTCTGCTTCTCCTTAGACGCCCCTGAGCGTCGGCTGCCCCGTGACGGGCGGGCACTCAGGGGAATGAAAGCGAAGACCTCCGCCATTCATGCCCTGATCGCCATGCGCGCGTCGGGCACCCGATAAGGAACACCATAATGACCGCGAATGCCAACTCGTCCTCGTCCAAGGACCGGATCGTCATCTTCGACACGACCTTGCGCGACGGCGAGCAGTGCCCCGGCGCCTCGATGACGTTCGAAGAGAAGCTCGAAGTCGCCGAGTTGCTGGAAGACATGGGCGTCGACATCATCGAGGCCGGCTTCCCGATCGCCAGCCAGGGCGATTTCGAGGCCGTGCACGAGATCGCCAAGCGCGCCGGTGACGGCGTCACCATCGCCGGCCTCGCCCGCGCCATTTCCGGCGACATCATTCGCGCCGGCGAAGCGGTCCGCGTCGCCAAGCGCTCGCGCATCCACACCTTCGTCTCCACCTCGCCGATCCATCTGGCGCACCAGATGCGCAAGACCGAGGAGCAGGTGCTCGACATCATCTCGGCCACCGTCGCCCAGGCGCGCAATCTGGTCGAGGACGTCGAGTGGTCGGCGATGGACGCCACCCGCACGCCGATCGAATATCTGGTTCGCACGGTCGACGCCGCGATCAAGGCCGGCGCGACGACGATCAACTTGCCCGATACGGTCGGCTACGCCGTGCCGGAAGAATATGCGGCGATGTTCCGCGAAGTCATCGAGCGCGTGCCGGATTCGGACAAGGCGATCTTCTCGACGCATTGCCACAACGATCTGGGCCTGGCCGTTGCCAATTCGCTGGCCGGCATCGCCGGCGGCGCGCGCCAGATCGAATGCACGATCAACGGCCTCGGCGAGCGCGCCGGCAACGCGGCGCTGGAAGAGATCGTCATGGCGATCCGCACCCGCCGCGATGTCATGCCCTATGACAGCCGCATCGACGCCACCATGCTGACCCGCGCCTCGAAGCTGGTCTCCAACGTCTCGGCCTTCCCGGTCCAGTACAACAAGGCGATCGTCGGCCGGAACGCCTTCGCGCATGAAAGCGGCATCCACCAGGATGGCATGCTGAAGAACGCCGAGACCTACGAGATCATGACGCCGGAGAGCGTCGGCGTGAAGGCGACGTCGCTGGTCATGGGCAAGCATTCCGGCCGCCATGCCTTCCGCGAAAAGCTGAAGGAACTGGGCTACGAGGTTGGCGACAACCAGCTGGAAGACGCCTTCAAGCGCTTCAAGGATTTGGCCGACCGCAAGAAGCACGTCTATGACGAGGATATCGAGGCGCTGATCGGCGACGAGGTGGCGACCGCGGCCGAATCGATCCGCCTGTTGTCGCTGACCGTCATCGCCGGCACCGGCGGCGCCGCCAAGGCGATCATCAGCCTCGACGTCGAAGGCACGCACATCACCAAGGAAGTGACCGGCAACGGCCCCGTCGACGCGATCTTCAACGGCATCAAGGCGATCGTGCCGCATGAGGCGACGCTGTCGCTCTACCAGGTCCACGCCGTCACCGAGGGCACCGACGCGCAGGCCGAGGTTTCGGTTCGTCTCGAGGAAGACGGCAAGTCGGTCACCGGCCGCGGCGCCGATCCCGACACGATGGTCGCGTCTGCGAAGGCGTATCTCTCGGGCGTCAACAAGCTGATCACCAAGCGCCAGCGCCAGCACGCCCAGGCCGTCAGCGCCTGATCGGGTTTCGGTTCTTCTATGTCCAAACGGCCGCGTCATCGACGCGGCCGTTTTCGTTTGGGGTTGTGCTTTGAAGGCGTCCGGGTTCGTGCTCGACGCGCCCAACGCTCCACCGTCATTCCTGCGAAAGCAGGAATCCATGCTGCCGCGCGGCTCAGGCCGGGCGGAAAAGCTGCGGATTCAGCAGCGCGCCGTTCGCTCCCGAGAAGATGGATCCCTGCTTTCGCAGGGATGACGACGGAGGGCGCGTCGAGATCCTGTCCTTCACCTCTCCCTAAGGGAGAGGTCGGAGCGAAGCTCCGGGTGAGGGTTTAGGGAACCATCCGGATTAGGCGCTGAAGCCGGAACTGTCCTTGTGAGGCCGTAAACCCTCACCCGCCGGCCTGCGGCCGTCGACCTCTCCCTCAGGGAGAGGTGAAGAGGAGTGCCCCGTCGTCAATACGGCCTGAGCCAAAAAGCCCTCGCCCGCTTGCGGGAGAGGGTGGGGTGAGGGGCTTGCTCTCTTCCTGGCCAAACAAATACGGCGCCCTGCTTTCGCAGGACGCCGCACGTCGTTCAGCTGTCAGCCCTTACTCCGGCAGGGAGAAGTCCAGGCGCAGGAACTGCGTCTCGCCGGAATGGTCGTCGACGCCGTCATTGTCGGTGATCGCGTAGCCATTGCCGGCGGCGTCCAGGGCGAAGCTCTCGATCTTGTCGAGGACGTAGCCATTGGTCGCTTGCAGGGCCGGCAGCAGGTCGTAGAGATCCTTCTTGGCGACCTTGGGCAGATCGCCGCCGAGCGGGGCCGGGGTGACGCCGTCGAGGCGAGACGAAGGTCAGCTTCTTGATCTTGGCGTCGCGGCCGATCTGGTTGTCGCGCTCGATGGCGACGAGGCCGCCCGGAACCGCGGTCAGTTCGGAGAGGCCGACCCAGCCCTTTTCCGCCTTGTCGAGCGGGTAGTGCACCGCGCTCCATTCCTTCGAGGCGGGCTTGTAGGCGAGGAGCTTGGTGAAGCCCTTCGGATCGTCCTTCCACTCGCGCTGCACGGCGATCCAGACCGTCTCGTCGGCGCCGGTGCCGACCACGGTCACGCCTTCGAAGCCGAAGCGGGTGGCGTGGGCGGCCAGCGCTTCCGGCAGGGCGATCTCTTCCTGCACGACGCCCTTGGCGTCGACGCGCAGCAGCGACGACTGCGTCTTGTTCTTCTCGCGCTCGGGATTGCCTTCCGAGGCGAGCCAGAAGCCGCCATCGCTCGAAAGCGCGATGCCTTCGAGGTCGAGGTTCTCGACCGGCTTGCCGTCCCTGGTGACGGTCACTTCGTCGGTGATGACGGCGGGCGTCTTGGTGGCGTCGATGGTGAGGATGCGGCCGATCGACTGCGCGCTGTCGATGACGGCGTAGAGCTTGCCGGCCTCCCTCGCGTCGGCGACCGTGCCGGAAAGGGCGGCCCAGCCGATCGGCTTGCCGTTCTTGTCGGCCGAGACGATCGTCGGGTAGGCGGCCGGCGCATCGCTGCGCTCATAGATCGTCACGACGGAGCCGATCAGGCCGTCTTCGCGCAGGTCGTTTTCGGCCGCGGTGACGAACAGGTTGCGCGACGGGATGGCGTAGAGTCCCTCCGGACCGATGCCGCCCGGCAGCGCCTGCAGGAAGGTCGGGGCCTTGCCGGCACCCTCGTCCTTGTAGACGCCGACGAGGGAGGCGCGCTCGGAGCCGACGAAGATCAGGTTGTCGGAACCGAAGGTGGCGACCTCGGCGCCCTCCGGCTCGTTGCCCTTCTTGTTGCGCTTTTCGGGGTAGTGGCCGAGGCGGACGGTCTCGTATTCGAGCGCGGTGCCGCGAGTCATATTCGAGCGTCCCGTCGACGTTGAAGATCGAGAAGCCGCGCGAGCCGCCCTTCCAGTCGCCCTCGTTGGCGGTGAAGAAGCGGGTGTCGTCGATCCACTGCACGCCGTCCGGCTCGCGGGCGACCTTCTCCAGTCTTGCCGGAGAGGTCGATCACGCCGTCCTTCTTCACGTCGATGCCGTCGAGGTCGACGGTGCCGGCCGGGAAGTGCTTGACGACCTTGCCGGTGGCGAGGTCGGCGATGACGATGTGGTTGTTCTCCTGCAGGGTGAGAACGACCTGGTTCTTGTCGTTGATGTCGACGAATTCCGGCTCGGGATCGGTCGGGGCGATCTCGGCGAGGCCGGTGACGTCGATGACCGTCTTGCTGGCGCAGTCGACCGAGCCGTCGGCACGAATAGCGAAGCTGGTCAAATTGCCGCCCGGCAGCTGCGGGAGGGCGCCGTCGTTGATCTCCTCGTCGCGCTCGTTCTCGATCGCGATGGCGAGGAAGGTGCCGTCCGGGCTCTTGGCGAGCGAATCCGGCTGGCCGGCGAGGTCGCAGGTCGCCTTCACCGCCTTGGTGGCGAGGTCGACGATGGCGAGATGGCCCGAGGGCTCGCTCTTCGACTTCGAGGTGACGACGCCGACCAGGGCGAAGCCGTTGGCGACGACCGTCGAGGTCGGCTCGCCGCCCAGCGCCACCGTGCCGGCCGGCTTCGGCGTCTTCGGATCGGTGATGTCGATCAGGCCGATCCGCTCGCCGGGGCTGTCGGTATAGACCAACATGTTGCCATCCGCGGTCGCCGTGATGATCTCGGCAACCGTGCTTCTTCTTGGCGTCGGCATCCTGCGGCAGGTTGTCGACGACATGGAAGGTCGCGATACGGTTGAAGGTCTCGGCGGCATTCGAGGCAAGGGCGGTGCCGGCCAGGAGGCTGGCGGCCAGCGCGCTGCGCAGGATCGGCTTGAACATGGTTTCCTCAATCATTTCAGAGCGGTCCGTGGCAGAGGCGCCTTGGATTGCCGGCAATAGACCGATCGCGCATGACGTGGGAATGACGGTTTCCCTGGGCTTGTGATCCGGCTTCGGAAGATTTCCACAGTCCGGTGAAAGCGCGGCTGGACAGGCCGGGGACGCTTTGCTACATACCGCCTCGTTCCGGGCGTCGCAGCGCAGGCTTCGACGCCGCCAAGGAATGGGTGCATAGCTCAGTTGGTAGAGCAGCTGACTCTTAATCAGCTTGTCCTAGGTTCGATCCCTAGTGCACCCACCAAATTACCGACCTTTCGCCGGTCGTGGAGCGTGATTGTTTTTGCTCCGTGGTTGCAGCGATTGGGTGCATAGCTCAGTTGGTAGAGCAGCTGACTCTTAATCAGCTTGTCCTAGGTTCGATCCCTAGTGCACCCACCACTTTCGACAAGGCCGTCAATCTCCGATTGGCGGCCTTGTTCGTTTCGGGCCTTCCTCATCCGTCACATCAGGGCACGTCGTCATCGCCGGCGGGACCGCCTTCGCCTTCCATGCGGGTGATCTGCTTGACGTCGAGGCGGGTAAATTTCAGCCGCACGCCCGCGCCGAGGCCGTCCTCCTCCGGCAGCATGAGGATGCCGAACCGCTCCAGCGCGTCGCCGATCGCCGCCTCGTCCGGCGAGGCGAGGGGAGCGCTGCCGCTGTCTTCGGCCAGTCGCGTCCGCTCGAGGCCGAGACCGGCCGCCGTGGCAAGATCCTCGAGGCTGATCCCGGCGAGGGCGCGCGCCGCAGCCACCATGCGCCCTGTCAGCCGCGTTTGTTCCGACATGTTGTTCTCCCTGGTCAGGCGCCGATCATGCGGCGTCGGCGCGGGGCGCGCAATTCCCCGGATGCCGCAACCTCCGTGGCTTGGCCTCCATGTCTTGGCCGATTGCCGCGGGGACGGTCCGGTGCTCTACTGGAGGCGGCTGGATCTGGGTGGTGCACGGACATGAATGTCGTTCAATGCAGAATGGCCCTGGCCGGGCTCGGCTGGCGTCCCGAGGAGCTGGCCCGCGAGGCGCGCGTGCCGATCGAGGCGCTGCAGCGTTTCGACCGCGGCGAAGTCGTGCCGCCCGGCGTCTATGCGGCGTTGCGCGACGCGCTGCACGACGCTGGGGTGATCTTCGAGGACGAGGGCCAGATGGTCGAGGGCGGTCCCGGCGTGCGGCTGCGCCGGGCGCTGTCGGACGAGGGCACGCGGCCGGAGGAACTCAGCTCGGCCAACGACGACTGAGACGCGCTGCAGCGAGGCAACAGTCGGATCGCCCGAAGAGGCGCGACGGCGGCCGAGCGTTGCCGGCGTCCCGATTCCGGCGCGGTGGCGCAGGTCAGTTGCGCTTCCGCCGCGGCAGCGCCGTGCCGAACACATGGTCCCAGAACAGCGTGGTGACGCCGAAATTGCCCTCTTCGCCGCTGTGATGATGCAGCGCATGCCGGCGCTTCACCTTGTACAGGTAGGAATCGTGCTGCGGGTGCCAGTGATGCAGCACGTGGTGGATGAAGCTGTAGCTGACGTAGCCGGTGGTGACGCCGGCCGTGAAGCCGCTGGCGACGCCGAAATCGAACAGATACCAGCTCGGCCAGAAGACAGCGGCGGCGAGGGCGAGAAAGCTCAGCCAGATCGGCGTGCCGATCAGCTCGGTCGGCGCGGCGTGATGCTTCTCATGCAAGTCGCGGAAATAGACGACATTGTGCAGAATGCCGCGATGGATCAGATATTCGGCCAGTGTCCAGACGCAAAGGCCGATTCCATAGGCGGCGATCCAGACCAGCGGATTGATGTGCCCCTGCCAGAACACGGCGGCTACAACCAGCGCGGTGAGGGTGACGGGGTAGACGACAAAGTCGGAATAGTAGGTGACGGGTCTCAACTGCATTTCGACAACCTAGTCTGGATACACGTCTAGAAGAGCGTCACCATGAATTGAGCCAGCTTAGCGGCTGGACTACAAGTGGTGATCCGGGCCTGCGACCAAATATGTTCGCGAGACGCGTCCGGGTTGCAGATGGAGGTGACGGGATGCCGCCGGCGTGCCATGGTCGGCCCATGCGTATCGTCACTTTCTGCCTCGCCCTGCTCATTCCCGTCGCTTCTCATGCCTTGGACCTGTCGCACGCCATCGGGCTGGCGGATATCGGCCAGTCGCCGCGAATGCGGCATCTGGAGCGGGTCAACATCATCGACGGCGCCGATGATCGAGATTCGCTGTTGGCGATCGGACCGTCGCTCGGCCTTTCGCGTGGTGAGATTGCGCGGATCCGCAGTGTGTCCGGCTATGTCGGCTGTCTGTCGCCGTCGCCCTCGGTCGGATCGGCGGCGCTGTTCCTGACCAACCAGCAGATCCTGACGGCGGCGCACGTTTTCTTCGAGCCGTCGGGCAAGCGGCGCTGGAAGTGCTTCTTCCGGCCGCAGAGCGTCGACGGGCCGATGATCGACCTCGTCGTCGACGACCGGACGCATTTCGGCTCGAAGAAGCCGAAGGCGGGCTCGAACAATGACTATGCCATCGTCCGGCTGGTCGAGCCGCTGGCGGGCGCCCAGCCGTTCCCGGTCGCGCCGGACGTGCCGGTGCAGGATGGCGACAAGCTGATCGTCATCACCGCGCATCCGGCCGAGATGGAGAAGGAAGTCGATCGCGATGTTCCCGTCGCGCAGGGCTGCCAGGTCCGTCGCGCCATCGACAAGTCGCGCTCGGCGGCGAAAACCTCGTTCTTCCGCACGGATTGCGATGCCACCGGCGCGTCGTCGGGCGGCATGAACCTTTCGCGCGTCAATGGCGAACTGGTGTTTCGCGGCATCACCATCACCACCGGGCCGTGGCGCGATCCGCGCTACAAGGGCGCGCCCTATAGCGAGAAGGGCGGCAGCGTCACGACGGCGCTCGGCACCGACGCCGCCATCCTCGCCGCCGGCCGGGCAATGGCCGCCGGTGGGTCCTGACGCCGCGCTCGTCGGCTTGTCATCTCAACGGCCGCGCGCGCCGGAGAGATAGAGATCGATCTGCGACCGGCTGATGCCGACATCGGCCAGCATGCGGTCGTCCATCGCCATCAGGATCCGGCGATCATGGCGGCGGCGCAGCCAGCGCGGCAGGTTCAGGGCGTTCTTCATGACGGTATCTCCTCCAAAGGACCGAGGGGGATCCGGTCGGCGAGGATGGGATAACGTAGCGTCACGGTGCGTGCTGTGAACGCCGTCACGGAGGCGCGTTGGAGCGACGCTGGGACGCTCCTCACCTCTCCCTAAGGGAGAGGTCGGAGCGAAGCTCCGGGTGAGGGTTTAGGGAACCATCCGTGAGGCCGTAAACCCTCACCCGCCGCACTGCGTGCGTCGACCTCTCCCTCAGGGAAAGGTGAAGGGAGCGTGACAGCTCGAAAAAACCTTACCCGAGATGAACCGCCGTCGTGCTGCTGCTCGTCTCGCCCTCGTAGCGCGGTAGCCAATAGATGGCGGCGACCGCCGGCAGCGCGATCACGGCGAAGGCGATGGCGAGCGCCGGCAGGCCATACTGGATGAAGGGCGCGACGAGCGCCGTGCCGATGGTCGGCAACAGCGTGATCGCCAGCATCAGTGCCGCCGAGCCGCGTGCCTCGTCCGGTGCGGAAGCGGCCAGCGACTTGACGAAGCCGACGCCGCCGCGAAGGCCCAGCCCGCCCGAGACGGGCAGCATGATGAAGAGCAGCACGACGATGCTCGAGCCGCCGGCAAAGGCATAGGCGAGCAGGGCCAGCGCCGACGCGCCGACCATCAGCGTGCCGATCGTCACCAGCCGTTCCGGTCCCCAGCGCTCGACGAAAAGCCCGGCGAGGTTCGACGTGACCACGAACATGGCGACCGACAGGAGTTGGAAAAAGACGAAGCCCTCGACCGTTCCGCCCATCGTCTCGACCATGATGTAGGGGGCGCTGAACACGAAGGTGATCAGGCCGCCCAGGATCAGCGAATGACTGAGCGCATAGCGCAGATATGGTCGGTTGCGGAGCAGGGCGAGATAGCCGCCGCGTGTCTGACCGGGTTCGATCGGCTGGTTGGCCGGTAGCAGCGACGGCTTGATGAAGATGACGGCCGAGACGAGCGCGCCGAGCACCGCCGGCACGATGAACGCGGCCTGCCAGCCGGAAACATGCAGCAGCCAGGCGCCGATGAGCGGCGCGAGGCCCGGCACCAGCGACTGGATGCTGCCGATCACCGAGATCGCGCGCACGGCGCCGGTGTCGGTGAACAGGCGGCGCAGCATCGGCGCCGGCAATACGGCGGCGCCGGCCGAGGTCGCGCCCTGGACGACGCGGATGGCATTGAGCGTCCAGATATCGGTGGCGAAGGCCGCAAGCGCCGAGACGATCGCATAGGCGAGCAGCGAGCCGGCCAGCAGCAGGCGCGCGTCGAAGCGATGGGCGATGCTGCCGAACAGGATCAGACCAATGCTGGAACCGCCCATATAGGTTGCCAGCACATATTGCGCCGCCTGCGGATCGCCGCCGAGCAGGGACGGCAGCGCCGGGATGGCCGGCAGCACCAGGTCGATCGACACCATGGTCGACAGCGTGCCGATGACGACGACGAGGCAGGCCAGCATGCGTTCACGCGACGTGCGGCTTTCGTCTGCGGGAGAATCAGGGCGGTTCATGACGCGATCCATCGAGAGGGATGCGTCTGCTACCGCAAGCGGCGGCGGGACGATAGTGCGGGAATGCAATCCCGGCCCGAGGCATTGCCGGCGGAACGCCGTCGCCGGTCGGGTGCGCTAGATCCGACCCAACAGGAGCAGGATCAGCAGGACGATCAGGATCAGGCCGAGGCTCCCGCTCGGGTAGTACCCCCAGCCGGAGCTGTACGGCCAACTGGGCAGCGCGCCGATCAGCAGGATCACGATCAGGATGAGCAGGATGGTGCTCATGTCAGCTCCCCGTATGAAACCGTGAAAAACCAATGCCGGCAGCCCGATCCGGTTCCACGCCGGCCGGCGGGCGGGCCGCCGCGGGATATCTCCCTTTCAGCCGGCGCGCGCGTCTCACGGGCGGCCGTCGAGATGACGGGCGCGGCGCAGATCGGGGAAGAACCTTGCCCAGAGCGCGGCGATCGCCACCGTGCCGGCGCCGCCGATGACCACGGCGCTGACGGCGCCGAAGACGGCGGCCGACATGCCGGCCCGGAACTCACCGAGCTCGTTGGAGGCGCCGACGAACACCATATTGACCGCGTTCACCCGGCCGCGCACCGCGTCCGGCGTCCAGAGCTGGATCAGCGTCTCGCGGATATAGACGCTGACCATGTCGCTGGCGCCCATCAGGACGAGCGCGACGACCGACAGCCAGACGAGCGTCGACAGACCGAACACGATGGTCGTGAGCCCGAACATCGTCACGAAGGCGAACAGCAGCAGACCCGCATGGTTGCGGATCGGGTGGAAGGCGAGCCACGCCGCCACCGTCAGCGCGCCGACGGCGGGCGCGGCGCGCAGCAGGCCCAGGCCCCAGGGACCGACCTCCAGTATGTCGCGCGCGAAGACTGGCATCAGCGCCGTCGCGCCGCCGAGCAGCACGGCGAACAGGTCGAGCGAGATCGCGCCGAGCACGATCTTTTCCTTCCAGACATAGCGGAAGCCGGCGATCACCGTCTCCCAGCTCGCCTTGTCGCCGAGGATCTTCTGCGCCGGCTTCGGCACCATGAGGATCAGGATCGCGCCGATCATCATCATCACCAGGGCGACGGCGTAGGGCGCTTCCGGCAGGCCCCCGGCCACTGGGCCGACGATGGTGGCGATCTGCCAGGACGAGGAATTCCAGGCGATGGCGCTGGCCAGATCCTTGGTTGGCACCAGGTTGGGTGCAAGTGATTGCGACGCCGGCCCCATGAAGGCGCGGACGATGCCGAAGAACAGCAGGATTCCGAAGATGATGACGACCATCGAGCTGCCGGAAAGGGTGAAGAGCAGCAGGGCGAGGACGGCGATCGCCTCACCGACGAGGCAGAGCGCCATGATCATGCGCCGATTGTAGCGGTCGGCAACCGAGCCGGTGACGAGGACAAGCAGCAAGGCCGGCAGGAACTGCACCAGGCCGATCAGGCCGAGATCGAACGGGTTGCGCGTCAGGTCATAGACCTGCCAGCCGACCGAAACGCTGACCATGTTGACCGCGAAGGTCGCGCAGAGGCGGGACAGCCAATAGAATAGAAACCCGCGATGCTGAAAGGCGCCGAAGCTCTTGCGTCGGTGCGAGGCCGTTGTGTCGAGCATGTAATTCGGAGGTCCAGACCTCGGTTGCGGCAGGGGGGCGGCCGGCAAACGGGCCGGCGGCGGAAGAACGCTGCCTGTCTACAGGGCGGATCTCGGCCGAGACAAGTTGCAACCGGCATGGAAACACACGGTGGCGACGTCTGTGACCTTCTGGTCGCAACGGCGGGAAGCGCGGAAACAGAAAGGGCGCGGTCCAGACCGCGCCCTTTCGCTATTTCGAGGTCCGACCCGATCAGTCGAAACGGCCGCTCGCATGGGCGAGCATCGTGTAGACCTTGCCGGTGTCGGAGACGAGGTAGGCACTGCTGGCCGCCGCGTCCTGGCCGTTGCGGGCCACTTCCTTCAGCAGGCGCTCGAAGTCGCCGACATAGCGATCGACCGCTGCCTTGAAGTCCGCCTCGCCCTGATACTTGCGGCGGATCTCGTCGAAGGTCTGCTGGCCGGCCAGCGTGTAAAGGCGGCGGGTGAAGACGTTCTTCTCGCCGCGATGGTGACGCTCCCAGAGCTCGGCCGCCGCGCGCGGATCGATCGCCCGGGCGATGTCCGTCGAGAGGTTGCCGAGCGAAGCACCGTTACCAGCAGCCGGCGCAGCCGCTTCGCGACGCTCGGCGGGGGCAACATTGTGGTCCTCGTCGCGCGAGGCGCGGCGGAGCAGATCGGAAACCCAGCCGCGCGGCTCGGCCTGACCCGTCACCGGAGCCGGCTTGGCTTCGGCGCGAGCCGGTTGAGCGGCCGGACGCACCGGAGCCGGGGCCTGAACCACCGGACGGGCGGCTTCGACCGGCGCCGGGCGAACCGGGGCAGGGCGCTGGGCGGCCGGGGCCGCCGTCGCAACGCGAACCGGCTCGGGCGCTGCCTGGCGAACGGCCTGGGCGGCGATCGGCTGCGACCGGGCAAAAGCGGGCGCTGCCTCGGCGACGCGACCGCGCGGCGCCGGAGCCGGCGTGCCGGGCACCGAGACATCCAGCGACTTGCCGTGCTTGCCAACGATATCCGAAAGCTCGGAAAGCGCCTTGAGCTGGTCGGTGACGACGCGGCGCATCGCATCCGCGCTCTCGCGCGTTTCGGCCGGGAGTTCGAGTACGCCGCGCTTCAGTTCGGTGCGCGTCGCTTCGAGATCCTGCTGCATCTCCTTGGCGGCGGAGCGCATCTCGTCGGTCGCCGCCGAGAACTGCTTGGTCGCATCCGCGACCACGGCGGCCATGTCGTCCATCAGCGCGCGGTTCGCCTCGCGGACCACATTGGCGGCCTTGAGGCTCTCGCTGCTGGCCGTCGCCTGCATGCCTTCGAGGTTGTCGAGCACGCCCTTGGCGGCGGCCTCGCTCGAACGGGCGAGCGTCCTGGCGACCTCGGCGGCGCGCTCCTCGGCATCCTTCAGCGAGGTGCTGACGGTTTCCGTGAAGGTGCGCATCATGCCGTCCAGATCGGACGAACGGGCGGACAGGCTCTGGGCGAGCTGGTCGAGGGCGACGCGGCGCTGCTCGATCGAACCCTCGATCTCGCTGTTGGCCGAGGTCAGCGTGCGGGCGGCGAGGCTGAGCGAACGGCCCTGGTCCTCGAAGCGGCCGGCGATGGCGCCGACATTCTCCAGCACGTCCTTCGAGACGTCGCGCAGCATCTCCACCTGCGAGGCGAGCAGGGTCGAGGAATTCTGCGTGCCGCCGATGGCCTGCTCGATCGCCTGGGCAAATTCGCCGGTACGGGCCGCCAGGCTCGTCTCGATCTGGTTCAGGTTCTCGGTCGTGCGGGTCAGCAGCGCGTTGAGCATCTCGTTCGACTGCGCCAGGCGATCGACGATGCCGACCACGTCGGTGCGCAGCCGCTCATTGGTGGAGCCGAAGCTGCGCGAGACCGTCTCGCCGCTGTCGATCAGCGCGCGGGCCGCCTCGTCGGTGCGCGACAGCACCATCGAGACGATCTCCGAGCCCTTCGACGACAGCAGGTCGACGATGGTGTCGCCGGCAGTCGCGACGCTGCTGGTCAGGTCGGTGCCGCGCTGGTCGATCGCTGCGACGAGGCGGTTGCCTTCGCCGTCGAGCAACTGGGCCAGCTCGGCGCTGCGCGTCTCGAGAACCGCGTTGAAGGCACGCGTCCGCTCTTCGAGGGCGCTGGCCGTGTTCATCGCACGACCGCCGAGGCTCTGCTCGACTTCGAGGGAGACCCGCGAAATCTGCTCGGCCGCTTCGGCGGAAACCCGCGACAGGTGGTTTGCTGCATCGGTGCTCGAGCTCGACAGCAGGTCGACCGTCGAGGTCGCGACCTGCGACAGCGCCTCGGATGCCTGATTGGCCGAAAGCGTGACCGTTTCGGAGACGTTGAGTGCCGAACGGGCGAGGTTGCGCGACGCATCGTCCAGCGACTGGGTCAAGGCCTGGCTGGCCTCGGCTGCCGACTGCGAGAAGGCGAGGGTCGCGTCCGCCGCCGACTGGGTCAGGCTCTGCGAGGCGTCGCTGGCCGAAGCGCGGAGGGCGCCGCTGGTCGTGTTCGATGCCGCGACGAGCTGCTCGGTCGCCTCGGACAGGGAGCCGACGATCTGCTCGGCGGCGCGGACCGACTCACGGCCGAGCGTCGAGCTGATGTCGCTCAGGCGGGTCGAGAGGATCTGGTCCATCTGGGCGGCGCGTGCGTCGAAGCTGTTCGCCGCCTCGACCGCCTTCTCGCCCAGCGTCTCGTTGATGGAATGCCAGCGCTCGGAAAGCATCTCCGAGAGCGCCTGCGTCCGGTCGGAGAGGCGATTGGTCACGTCCGACAGGCGGTCGTCGATGATCTCGCCGATTTCGGCCTGGCCGGTCGAGAACGCCTCGGCAATGTGGCGCGTCCGCTCGATCAGGGTCTGGTTGATCTGGGCAGAGCGGGCGTCCAGCGCCTCGTCGATGCGACGGGTATTGCTGTCGAGCGTCTCGGCGACGGCGCCGATCTTGGCCTCGATCGCGCCGCCGAAGCCTTCGAGGCGGTCGGCGAGCGTGGTGTCCATCAGGTTGGCGCGGTCGGCGAAGCGCGTCACCAGTTCCGGTCCGCGGACCTCGATGATGTCGCGCAGCGCGGCGAAGCGCTCGTCGAGGCCCGTCGCGATGGCGAGGCCGCGATCGTTGATCAGATCGCCGAAGCGGCTCGAGGTGTCGACGATCCGCTCGTGTACCGCGGTGGCGCGGCCTTCGATCTCGTTGGCGAGGTCGGAGCCCGACGTCAGGATGCGGTCATGCGCGGTGCGCGCCTGGTTGGCGATCTCTTCCGAGAGCGACGCGCCGGAGGTGAGGATCTGCTCATGGGCCATGCGGGCATGGCTGGCGATCTGGTCGACGAGACCCGACCCCGACGTGACGATTTCCTCATGCGCGGCGCGCGCCTGGCTGGTCAGTTCGCCGATCAGCGTGTTGCCGGACGAAAGGAACTGGCCATGCGCCGCGAGCGCCTGGCTGGCGATCTGGTCGACGAGACCCGACCCCGACGCGACGATTTCCTCATGTGCGGCGCGCGCCTGGCTGGTCAGTTCGCCGATCAGCGTGTTGCCGGACGAAAGGAACTGGCCATGCGCCGCGAGCGCCTGGTTGGCGATCTGGTCGGCGAGGCTGGAACCCGATTCGAGCATCTGCTCATGCGCGAGGCTGGCCTGGCCGGCGATGTCGCCGATGAGGGCCGAGCCGGCCGCGACGAGACGCTCATGCACGGCGCCCGTACGGGTCTCGATCTGCTCGATCAGGCCCGATCCGGCCTCGATCACGCGCTGATGCACGGTCGACGCGCGCTTCTCGATTTCGTCGGCGAGTTCGGTCCCGGACGCGACGATGCGCTGGTGCAGCGCGTCGGCGCGGTTGGCCATCTCGTTGGCGAGGTCCGTGCCGGAGCCGACGATGCGCTGCTGAGCATCGAGGCCGCGGCGCTCGATCTCGCCCGAGATGTCGGTGCCGGACGCGAGGATGCTCTGGTGAACGGCGTCGGCGCGGTCGGTGATGTCCTGCGCGAGTTCGGTTCCCGAGCTGAGGATCCGCTGGTGCACGGCCTGCGCGCGGTTCTCGATCTCGTCCGCCAGCCCGGTGCCGGAAGCGACGATGCGCTTGTGGACGGCCTCGGCGCGGCTCTCGATGTCGTCGGCCAGATTGACGCCGGACGACAGGATGCGCTCATGCGCGACCGCGGCGCGGGTTTCGATCTCGCCGGCGAGGTTGGTGCCGGAAGTGACGATGCGCTCGTGGGCGGCGTCGGCGCGGCGTTCGATCTCGGCCGAAAGCTCGGTGCCCGAGGTCATGATGCGCTGATGCACGGCGCCGGCGCGGGTCTCGATCGCGTCGGCCAGTTCGGTGCCGGAAGCGAGGATCTGCTGGTGGGCGCTGTCGGCGCGGCCGGCGATCTCTTCGGCGAAGCGGCTGCCCGAGGCGACGATGCGGTCGTGGATGTCCGTGCCGCGGCTTTCGATCGTCGAGGCGATCTCGTTGCCGGAATGCAGGATGCGCTGATGCACGGCCGAACCGCGCGTCTCGATGGCGTCGGCGAGCTGCTGGCTCGATTCGATGATCAGATCGTAGACGGCGGTGCCGCGGCTCTCCATCGTGTCGGAGATCTGCTTGCCGGATTCGACGATCCGCTCATGCAGCAGGCCGGCGCGCGAGGCGATCGTTTCGGAGATCTCGTTGCCGGACGCGATGATCGTCTCGTTGACCTTGAGGCCGCGCACGGCGATCGCCTTGGCGACTTCGCCGCCGACGGTGGCGAGGCGCTCGGTCAGCTCGGCCGAGCGGGCGTCGAAGGTCTCGTTGACCGCGTTGGAGGCGCCGTCGATGGTGTCGCGCAGCGCCGCCGTGCGGGCTTCGATCAGCGTCGCCATGATGTCGCCGGCCGAGGTCAGCCGCTCGGCGAGCGCGCCGCCGTCGATGGCGATGGCGTCCTGGATCCGGTCGCCGGTCAGCGCCAGGCGGTCGGCGAGGTCGCCGCCGCGGGCCGAGATGGTGTCGGCGATGCGGTTGCCGGTCTCGTCGAGCTTCTCGTTGATCTCCTGGCCGCGCAGGGCCAGGTCGACGATCAGGCTGTCGGCATTGGATTTCAGCGCCGAGTTCACTTCGCGGGTGTGCAGCGAAATCGTCTCGGCAACCTGGTTGCCGGTGACGGAGATCGAGCGGGTCATGTCGGCGGTGCGGCGGTCGAGGCCTTCCGTCAGCTCCTCCGTGACGCGGGCCAGCGTCTCGTTGACCTCGCGGCCGCGCTCGGCGACCGTCTCGGCCATGGCGCGGCCGGTGGTCTCGAGCGTCTCGTTGATGTCGGCGCTGCGCGACAGCAGCACGTCCGTCACCTCGACGCTGGTGCGCGAGAAGGATTCGGTGACGTCGGTGGCGGCGCTGGTCAGGCGGTTCACCAGATCTTCGCCACGCAGCGACAGCTTGCTGATCATCTCGTCGCCGGCGGTGCCGAGCGCCGAGGTGATGTTGTCGCCGCGGCCGGCCAGGGCCTGGGTGATGCGGTCGCCGGAGCCAATGATGTTGGCGGCGATCTGCTCGCTTGCCTCGCCGAGATCCTTCGACAGCGATTCCTGCGCCGAGACGATCGAAGTGCGGACGCGCTCGGAATTGATGACGATCGCCTCGCGCTGGTTGGCAAGGTCGTCGATCAGGCCGCGCATGCGGACTTCATTGTCAGAATAGGAGCGTTCGAGCGCCGCCACTTCGTTATGGACGAGAAGCTCCAGCTCGCTGGCGCGGGCCAGCGCCCGCTCGATGCCGTCGCCCATGGCGGCGACTTCGCGTCGGATGGCCTGGCTGACGGTGACGACGGCTTCGGAGGCGGCGTCCTCGGGCTCGGAAAGGCGGGCCGCCACGTCGGAGATCGAGCGCGCCGCGATGCGCATTTCCTGGGCGCGCGCCACCATCATGGCGATGCCCCAGACGATGCCAACCGGCAGCACGAGGGCGAGCGCGATGTTGGTGAACTGGGCCGAACCGACGGCGCCGTCACCGGAGAACAGGCTGATATTGGCGGAGCTCACATAGGCGGCGATGGCGCCGACCCAGGCGACGGAGAGCAGCGAGGCGAGCGGATAGATCAGGCGCGACGGACGGCGCGCCGGGAGCGAGGCGCCGCCGACGCGGCGATCGTCATTGGCGGGCATGCGGCTGCTGCGGCCGGACTGGCGGCCGCGCGGCGAAGCGGCCGGCTCTTCGGAGCGGGTTGGCGGGGGCAGGGCGCGGTTCGCGGCGGCCGGCGGCGCATCAACCTTGCGCGGCGCATCGGCGCGGCGAGGGGCGTCACCCTTGCGGGGCGCTTCCTGAAGCCTGGGCGGTTCGAGCCGGCGATCGCGTGGAGCGCCTGTGGCCTGTGTCCGTGGGGTGGCCGCCGCCGGAGCGTCGAAATCGATCCGGAGCGCCTCCTCTACGGCGGTGAGCGCTGCATCCACCGGGTCCTTGGACTTCGGGGTATTCGCCATTTTTTAGCCTCGCGTCCGTACTCGATACTCTGTCGGCCGCTTCGACGGGCGAACCCGTCAAAAGCACGAGGATGCTTCCAGGACACAGCTAGCGCTTGATACGTGCGCCGAGATTGCCACGACCCGTAGATCAGCCCGTCCCCCGGAGCCGCAATACTCGCGATCCAGATCGGCCTTCACACCCTTGCCCGTAGCTTCACCTTTTGGCACATTAGAGGCAGGGGTACAAGAAAGTACGGCTTTCGGCCGGAATTTGTTAACAAGGTATTGACGGCGTCCTTCACGAATGCTGCGCGGCGCACAGCCAGCAGACCTGAATGCGATTCGAAGATGACCGTTTGACTCGAACCGCGCAGCGCGGCTCGCTTTGGTCCCGCCGCCGCCTTGATCTTGGTCCCATCCTCGTCCGAATGCCGATTCCGCAAGTTTCGGATTGTCGAAGCCGGGCCATCTGGGCGTTGGTTGCTGCCGCTTGGAACGAAACGGGCGGGATTTGCTTCCGGTTCGTTCGCGCGTGGCGCGTTAGACAGGCCGAGGGCTGCCTGCCGAAACGGAAATTCTGTGCTGCAACGGTCGCGACGCGGGGCCTTCGGGGGCTTCGATCGGCACCGCGGCCGTTAACCACGACGCGAGATTCCTGGCTTGGGCCCGGGCCGATGCCCGCATCCAATCCTCCCGCCCGCGCCGACCCGCCGGACGTGGGCGCGGTCCGCCGCCCTTGGCTCTTGGCACGTCGGCGGCATATCGCCTATAGGGGGCGGTCTTTTGCAGCGTTTCGGATCCCATGGCCAAGATCACCTACATCGCCTTCGATGGCACGCCCTACGAGATTGAAGCCCGTGACGGCACCTCTGTCATGGAAAACGCCGTGCGCAACGGTGTGCCGGGCATCGAGGCGGAATGCGGCGGCGCCTGCGCCTGCGCAACCTGCCATGTCTATGTCGACGAGGCGTGGGTGGCGGCCACTGGCGAACCGGAGGCGATGGAAGAGGATATGCTCGACTTTGCCCAGGACGTGCAGCCGAATTCGCGCCTGTCCTGCCAGCTCCGCGTCAAGCCCGAGCTCGACGGCCTGATCGTCCGGATTCCCGAACGCCAGGGCTGATCCGCCGGCCAAGTCGCTGCCGTGGGTGGTTTTGCTCGCCGGAAGCACTTGGACAGAACTTTGATGCTTTGCAGCGACGGCCCCAGCGGTTAAACGTCGCGCATTCACGATTGTAACGGAATGACCATGAGCGAAACGATCGAAGCCGATGTCGTCATCGTCGGCGCAGGACCTGTCGGACTGTTTGCCGTCTTCGAACTGGGTCTGCTCGACGTCCGCTGTCATCTGATCGATATTCTGGACAAGCCGGGCGGCCAGTGCGCCGAGCTCTATCCGGAAAAGCCGATCTACGACATTCCGGCGTTTCCGATCATCACCGGCGACGGCCTGACCGAAAACCTGATGGCGCAGATCAAGCCGTTCGATCCGACCTTCCATCTCGGCGAACAGGTCAACAGCATCGAGCGGCTGGAAGACGGTTCGTTCCGCGTCACCACCGATGCCGACAAGGTCTTCCTGACCAAGGTCGTCGTCATCGCGGCCGGCGGCGGCTCGTTCCAGCCGAAGCGCCCGCCGGTTCCCGCGATCGAGAATTTCGAAGGCAAGTCGGTCTTCTATTCCGTCCGCAAGATGGAATCCTTCCGTGATCACGACATCCTGATCGTCGGCGGCGGCGATTCCGCGCTCGACTGGACGCTGAACCTGCAGCCGATCGCCAAGAGCGTCACGCTGATGCATCGCCGCGACGCCTTCCGCGCCGCGCCGGACAGCGTCAACAAGATGCGGGCGCTCGTCGAGGCCGGCGAGATGAAGCTGGTGTTCGGCCAGGTCACCGCGCTCGAGGGGGCGGACGGCCAGATCTCGCATGCGGTGGTCACCGACAATGATGACCAGGAGCACAAGCTGCAGGCGACGCGGCTGCTGCCCTTCTTCGGCCTGACGATGAAGCTCGGTCCGATCGCCAATTGGGGTCTCAACCTGCATGAGAACCTGATCAAGGTCGATACCGAGAAGTTCCAGACCTCGGAGCCCGGCATCTTCTCGATCGGCGACATCAACTGGTATCCCGGCAAGCTGAAGCTGATCCTCTCCGGTTTCCACGAGGCGGCGCTGATGGCGCAGGCGGCGAGCCGGATCGTCTTCCCGGACAAGAAGATCCTGTTCCAGTACACGACCTCGTCGACAAGCCTGCAGAAGAAGCTCGGCGTCGCCTGATCCGGCAGCGATCGCGTTTCGCAGATACCGACAGACCCGTTCATCTTCCGATGGACGGGTCTTTTCGTTTTCGCGAATTCCCGGACCGACGGCGCGGGTCCCGGAACCCAAGCCCGCGCGGATCGTTCTCTTTGCGTCGTCAGTCGGAGCCCATGATGAAATCAAGCGTGCACCCTTTCGCCGATGCCGGAGACATTCCGAACAATCCGGCGCTGCCGCTGGTTCTCTATCGGAATGCACTGGTGGAGGACGGCACCGATCGCGCCTCGGCGTTCGAGCGCCTGTTCGCCTCGCATGGCTGGGGCGGGACGTGGCGCAACGGCATGTATCCGTTCCACCACTATCATTCGACCGCGCATGAGGTGCTCGGTATCGCCTCCGGCAGCGTCACGGTCCAGCTCGGCGGCGAGCCCGGCATGGCGATCGAGCTCGACACGGGCGATGCCGTGCTCATCCCGGCCGGCGTCGGCCATAAGCGGCTCAAATCGAGCCCGGACCTGATCGTCGTCGGCGCCTATCCGCATGGCCAGCGCTGGGACCTGATCCGGGCGGACGACGTGGTCGATGGCGCGGCGGTCCGCGCCCGCATCCGTTCCGTCGACATTCCGACCGAGGATCCGATCAGCGGATCGAAGGGGCCGCTGCGGACGCACTGGGCCGCAGGCTGAGTTCGAGCTACAGCTCGTTCGACCGGCTTCGGGGCTGCGCGAGGTCCCTCTCAGGGCGAAGGGAAGGAAGCGCGCCCGCGCCTTATTCCGGCTTCTTGCCGCCTTTGCCGGCATTCAGCTTTGTCAACTCGGCGATGAAGTCGGCCATGGCCGGTGGCTTCTCGGCGACGAAGGGCAGGGGACGGCAGACGTCGATGGCCGCGATGCCGACGCGGGCGGTCAGGATGCCGTTTATCACCCCTTCGCCGAGCCGGGCCGACAAGCGGGCCGCGATGCCGTGGCCGAGGATCTGCTGCACCAGCGAGTCGCCCGCCGCCATGCCGCCGGTGACGGCGAGATGGGCGATGACGGTGCGGGCGAGGCGCAGGAAGCCGAGCGTGCCCGGCCGGCCGCCATAGAGCTGGCCGAGTTGGCGGATCAGGCGCAGCGCTGTTATCAGCACGAACAGCAGGTCGACGAGCGCGCGCGGCGAAATGGCCGTCACCAGCGTGACGCGCTTGGCGGCCGAGAGCACCAGCGTCTGCGCCGCGACATCGAGCGGGCGCAGCAGCTCATGCTCCGAGAGACCGATCAGGTCGCGGCCGTCGATGATTTCGCTGGCATGCAGTTCCAGTGCGGCGCGGCCATGCGCGGTATCGGCGCGCTCGCTGTAGAGCGCCGTCAAATCGCGCACCGAGGCGCGCGCGGCGATGCGGTCGTCGCGGCGGGCGGCGTCCTCCGCCGCCTCGCGGATTTTCGTGATCCGCCGGAGCCGCAGCAGGCTGCCGATCTCACGGAACGCCAGCGCGACCAGCGCGACGAGGCCGACGGCGGCGACGATGACGGCGAACCAGCCGAGCCATTCGGCGCGCTGGAACAGGTCGCGGATCAACTGGTCGACGGCAAGGCCGATGCCGAGCGACAGCAGTATGCCCAGCGCCGAGACCAGGATATTGGCCCAGCGCGGGCCGCGACGGGGCTTCGGCACCGGGGCCGGCAGATCCAGCGCTTCGGGCTCGGTGATCACCACCGGATGGTCGCCCGGCCGATGCGCGATGTCGGGGTCGTCGACAACGCGGATGCGGTCGAGCCGGAAGGCGGTCGGTTTGCGCGGGGTCTCGGTCATGCCAGCCGATCTCCGATCAGGAATTCCAGCGCCCGGTCGAGCCGGATATGCGGCAGCGACAGGGTGATGCCTTCGGCCGTCCGTTCGAGCGCCGGCGGGCGGAAACGGACGAAACGCAGCGCCGTTTGACCCAGTTCAGAAGTTGAGTCAGCTCCTGAAAGAACTGAATCAGGATCGTTCGGCAAGTCACCGGGAAAGAACGCGATTTCGGTGTTGCCGTCGAAGCTCTCGCCATCGATCGCCTGGCCGGCCAGCGGCGTTCCGATAATCGACGGCAACTTTTCCGAGCCCTGGATGACGACGCCTTCGCGGGTGGCGCGGACGGAAGCGAGCGCCGCCACCTCGACCCGCGCGCCGGCGGCGGACGCCTTCTCGATGGCCGGCGCCAGCAGGCGCGACAGGATCGCCTCCAGCCGGTCATGGTCGGCGTGGTGCAGATGGTCGGCCTTGGTGGCGCCGATCAGGATGCGGTCGATCCGGCGCGCCATCAGCGATCCCAGCCAGGATCCGGAGCCCGGGCGGTAGCAGCCGAGGATCTCGGTCAGCGCCGCGCCGAGATCGGCGACGGCGGCAGGGCCGGCATTCAGCGCGTTCAGCGCGTCGACGAGCACAATCTGCCGGTCGAGCCGGGCGAAGTGATCGCGGAAGAACGGCTTCACCACCACCGACTTATAAGCCTCGTAGCGGCGGGCCATCATGCGGCCGAGCGAGCCGGGCGGCAGGGCAGCGGAGGTTTCCGGCAGCGGCGAGAAGGTCAGCGCCGGCGAGCCCTCGAGATCTCCGGGCATCAGGAAGCGGCCGGGCGGCAGGGTCGACATTGCGTTTTCGTCGGCGCGGCAGGCGCGCAGATAGTCGGTGAAGAGCGCCGCCAGTTCGCGCGCCACCGCCTCGTCCTCGGGCGCGGTGGGATCGACGGTTTCGAGCCGCCCCAGCCAGGCGGCCGCCGCGCTCCGCCGCGCCGGGCTGCGCGCCATCCCGACTGCCTCGCGCGACCAGGTGGCGAAGTCCTTGCCGAGCAGAGGCAGGTCGAGCAGCCACTCGCCCGGATAGTCGACGATGTCTAGGTGCAGCTTGCCCGGTCCGAAGCGGTGCCGGAAATAGGACGCCGATTCATAGGCGATGGTCAGGCGCAGCTCGCTGATCCGGTAGGTCGAATCCGGCCAGATGCGTTGGTCGACGAGGGCGCGGACGTGATCCTCGTAGTCGAAGCGGGGCACATCGTCGTCGGGCTGCGGTTCCAGCTTCGCGCCGGTGACGCGGCCGGTCGAATAGGCGCGGAACAGCGGCAGACGGCCACCATGGACGAGATTGTGCACCAACGCCGTGATGAAGACCGTCTTGCCGGCGCGCGCCAGTCCAGTGACGCCGAGGCGGACGGTCGGCGATACGAGATCCGTCGCGCGGTCTCCCAGCGTGGCGAGGGCGAGGCGCGCTTCGTCGGTCAGCGTCGTGAGCTTCAAGGGTCCCGTTCCTGGCCGGTCGAGTATGGCCGTTCCGTCTCGGCCGATGAGCCGGCCGCGTCCCCATGTAGGCACCGCAGCCTTGCGGCAAAAGATCTATTCGTCGTCGGCGACCGGTTCGGATCCGACCAGTTCCAGTTCGCGCGGCCGGAAGAAGGCGACGACCCGGCCGGTTCGCGGCCGAAGCTCCGACCATTTGTGGATGTCGAAATCGATGACGGCGAGGCCGGCGGTCGGGAACTTGTCGGCGATCTCCTCGCGCAGCGCCGGATTACCGTTGCCGATCAGTTCGATCGCCGTGTCCTGCATGGTCGGGTTATGGCCGATCAGCATCAGATTGCGGGCATTGCCGCCAAGGGCGCCGATCGTGTCGAGATAGGCGTCGGCGCCGACCTCGTAGAGGCCGCGCGTAATGCGGATTTCGAGATCCGTGCCGATCATCGGCAGCAGGCCGATCAGCGTCTCGCGCGTGCGGCGGGCGGACGAACACAGAATGCGATCCGGCACCAGGCGATGCGCGGCGAGATGCTCGCCGATCATCGTCGCCGCGCGGCGGCCCCGCGCCGCCAGCGGACGGTCGAAATCGGCCATGCCGGCGACGTCCCAGGCGGATTTGGCGTGGCGAAGCAGAATCAGACGCATGGTTGTCGTTTCGATCCCTGTTGCGGCGCGAATTCTACCTCAATCGAGGGGCCGATGCGCGATCCGGATGATCACGCTGACACGGCTTGGTCCCGAACTCAATCGGGCGATGCTGCGGGCTGCCGGCGTCCAGGAGCCAGGCTGCACGAGGGGGCGGACGTCAGCCGCCGCGGCGGTTGAAGCGTGGTTCGGGGTGCCCGTCGCCTTTGGCGGGTTCCCGCCGGCGCGGAGGCTGCGGGTTGTCGGCAATCACCCGGAAGCCACCGTCGGAGACGGCATGCGCCGTCGCTAGCGCGGCCAGGTTGATCTGCAGGATGGAGCGAAATTCCTCGTGCCGCTGGCGCAACTTGTCGAGCTGGCCTGGATCTAGGTCTTCCAGGCTCTGGCCGATCGCGCCGAGCAAGGCGAGCTCGTCGATGTAGCGCTTGGCGTAGTGGCTCTTGCGCTGGCCCAGTTCGGCCGCGGCGAATGCCTTGCCTTCGCGTAGCAGCAGTGCCTCGGCCTCGATCAGTTGCAGCAGGCCGTCCATCGTCGCCTCGATGCCGGTCAGCGTGCTGCCGGCATTCCGGCGCCCATCGCCCAGGGGCAGGGCGGCCGGCCGCTCTGCCTGGGGGCGTTGCGGTGCGTTCTCGGGGCGAGCTTCACTCACGGACGTCTTCCCTGATCGAGCGCGTCTGACGCGGGCCGGTCTCCGTCGACGGGCCGTCGGGCGCCCGCGGCGACATGAAACCGCTTGGCGCATTCAATCATCGGTAAGATTAACGAAGTTTTACCTGCCGTTGCGTAAATGCCGCAGTCCGCAAATTGCCTTCGGGCGGAGTCGCGAGACGGAGCCGCCCAATTGCCGCATAAAAAGTGTATTTCTTTTCAATGTCTTGCCCGAGACGGCGAAGATGCGCTCGCCTTGCGATCTGCCGCGCCGCCGGCTTAATTTGGGGCTCTCACAAACCAGCGTGCAGGCTGTTGTCCTTAAGGTGACGCATCGCTATATTCCGCGCCGAAATGCCACCGACAAGGGGTCATTCATGACGCTAGATACCCTTGAAGCGTATCGGCCCTCGGAGGCCGAGCCCTTCATGAACGAGCGGCAACGGGAGTACTTCCGCAAGAAGCTCCTGGCCTGGAAAGACGACATTCTCCGGGAGTCCCGGGAAACGCTTCAGCATTTGCAGGACGAAAACGTCAACCATCCGGATCTTGCCGACCGCGCGTCGTCGGAGACGGATCGGGCGATCGAACTCAGGGCCCGTGATCGTCAGCGCAAGCTGATATCGAAGATCGACGCAGCCCTGCAGCGGATCGACGATGGCAGTTATGGCTATTGCGAAGAAACGGGCGAACCGATCAGCCTCAAGCGCCTTGATGCCCGGCCGATCGCTACGCTGTCGCTCGAGGCGCAGGAGCGCCATGAACGGCGCGAGCGCGTTTATCGCGACGAATAGGCGGCTTTCGTCATTGATGAATTGAAAGGGGCGCGGAACCATCGGTTCCGCGCCCCTTTTCATTTCCATCGGACGCTGCGCGGGCAGACCTTGCGGCTACCCGGCGCCGGCCCGCGGCGTCAGCTCTTGCGGGCGTTGGAAATCTCGCCGAGCAGGCGCGCCATTTCCTTTTCCAGATCGCCAACCGAAGAGGACGGCTCGGCGTCGGCCGCCGCAGCCGGCAGCGGCGCATCGAGAAAGTCCTCGGCCAGCGTGACCGGCGCGTCGTCCGCGTGCGGCGGCTCGACCGCAGGGGCGTGCGCGGCCGTCGCCCGCACCGTGGCGCCGAAGAGATGCGAGTCGTCGGCGTTCGCCGGTTCCGGCCCGAGGTCGAAGATGGGTTCGAAGCGCGCCAGACGCTCGGCTTCGTCATCCATTCCGACAAACGGATCTGCCTCGGCGAGCACCGGCGGGGCACTGGAGCGGCGCGGCGCGGCGCGGGAGGCGTGGATGGCCGATGCCGGCGCGACGCTCGGGGCTACCGGAGTCTGCTGCGAGCCGAGCAGGGGGCGCGGATCGTAGGGCCGGGGACGCTGGCCGGTCGAACGGCCTTCGATCGGCTCCATCGCGACCTGCGGCGCTGTCGGACGCGGCACGGGGGCCGATTCCGGCGGGATGTCGACGGTCGTCGGCGTGTGGCGCGGACGATTGCCGGACAGGAAGCTCGGGAAGCCGCGGCCCGTGCGGGGCTCCGGCGCCGGAGCCGGACGCTGCGGCGGGGCCGGGCGCGGCTGCGGCTGGGCCTGCACCGGGGCGGGTGCCGGCTCGAAGCTCGCCTCCGGCTCGATCGGCGCAAACTCGGCTTCGGCGACGCGCTCCTCGACGAACTCCTGCACTTCCTCATAGGACGGCGCCGGACGACGGGCGGGCGCTTCCGGCGGGACCGGAGCGTCTAGGGCCTGGATCTCGGCCGGCTGAACCGGCTCCGGCCGGCGCGGCTCCGGCGGTCGGCCGGCTACCTCCAGCGGAACGGGGCGTGCATTCTGCGGCGCCGGGCGAGCCTGCATCGGTTCGGGCCGGGCCGGGATCGGTTCCGGACGCGGTGCCTCCTGGCGGATGGGCTCCAGTCGGCGGGTTTGCTGCTGCGGGCGCTGAATGCCGGGCTCGACGACGACGTCGCTCGGACCGCCGATCAGGATCAGGTGCTCGACATTGTCGCGGCGGACCAGGATCAGGCGGCGGCGCTGGTCGAGCGGCAGCGCGTCGAGAACAGCGAGCCGAGGTTGGCGGCCCCGCGCCGGTCCGGCACCGAGGCGACCATTGGTGAACAGGCGGATCAGCCAGAACGCGACGAGAATGACCAGGAGAACCACGACGAGCGTGATCACGAACTGGGCAACAGTCGCGCCTGTGTCGCCGAACATTGGCGCCAGATAATCGTGCATCTTACTCTCCCGAATTTCGATCCCGGTTCTGCCCGCATCCAGGCATCGAAACGGACCGAACCCGGCGCCATGCGGCGCCTACCAGCTCGGTTCCCTTGCTTATTCGACGTTTTTCCAGCGCGCGCCAGACTTTGGCAAGCCCGGCGGCACCGGCCGCCCCCAGCAATCCCTAGGGGACATTAAGAATTCATTGACCATGGCCGTGGCAGAATCCAGTGGATTCGCAAATTCGTATGCCGACCCGGTGCCATTCACTCCCGGAAGGCGGCTTTGTCAGGGCGTCACCCGCTCGTCGTAGACGGTGATTCTCGGCATGGCGAGGCGTGATCGCGGCTTCCTCTTCGGGGGAGAGCTCGCTTCCGTGCGCCGATTTCCGCCCGTCTGCGTTGAATTAGCAAGCGATCCTCCGCATTCTGCCTGCTAGAAGCGAGCAGCGATTCTTCGCGACCAACCAGCGTTCGCAAGGACCTACGAACAAATGGGCAGACCGGGGTGCAGGGGTTCATGCCGCACAAGTCGAGCCGCGTAACGGCATGACTGACGATAGCAACCAGACAACGCATCGCCGCGCCCTGGTCGATCGATCGGATCGTCCAGGCGGGATCGGGCGATTGCTGCTGCTTGCCGGCTGCCTCGTCGGCGCGGCGCTCGCCTTTGCCCTGCTGCCGCCCGAGGCGGCGGAGCCCTTCATTTTCGCGCTGCTCGGCCTGCTCGCCGTCGTCGGCGTCTTCACGCTGTTTGCCGCGGCGATCGGTCTGATGCGCTTCAGCGGCAAGGCCCCGCGCGACGAGCTCGGCCGCGGCTTCGTCGACACGATGGCTGAGGGCCTGGTCATCACCGATCGCGACAGCCGCATTCTCTATGCCAATGCCGCCTATGCCGATCTGATCGGCGCCGACGAGGGCAAGGACGTTCGCGTCGTCGAGCGCGTGTTTTCCGGCGACCAGGCAGCGAGCGAGGCAGTCTACCGTCTGTCGCAATCGATCCGCGAGGGGCGGGCGGCGGTGGAGGAAGTGCGCATGCCGAGCCCGCTCGCGGGGCCGGCCTCCGGGACGCCGCGCTGGTATCGCATTCGCGTCCGGCCGGTGAAGGCGGGCGAGGCCGATGGCCGCCTCCTGACGGCCTGGCAGGTTGCTGACGTCACCCATGATCGTGCCCAGCAGGAAACCGTCTTCCAGGACCTGCAACACGCGATCGACTATCTCGACCATGCCCCGGCCGGCTTTTTCTCGGCCGAGCCGGATGGCCGTATCGTCTATTTGAACGCGACCTTGGCCGACTGGCTCGGCATCGACCTGACCCATTTCAAGGCCGGCGTGCTGACGCTCGGCGACATCGTGCGCGGTGACGGCGCGGCGCTGCTGTCGGTCGACCGTGAGACTTCCGGCGAGACGCGCGCGCAGACGATCGATCTCGACCTCGTCAAGCAGAACGGCCAGAGCCTGCCGGTGCGGCTGCTGCACCGCGTGCCCTTCGCCGGCGACGGCGCGCCCGGTGCGACGCGCACCATCGTGCTCAATCGCGGTCCCGGCGAGGAAACCTCCGAGGCGCTTCGCGCGGCGGAGGTGCGCTTCACGCGCTTCTTCAACCACACCCCGTTCGCCATCGCCTCGATCGACAAGTCCGGTCGCATCGGCCGTACCAACGCGCCGTTCGCGCGGCTGTTCGGGCCGATCAAGTCGGATGGCGGCAGCCGAGCGCGGCTGATCGACCTCGTCAGCGAGAACGAGCGGCCGGCCCTGGAGGCGGCGCTGGAAGGCGCGGCCGGCGGCCGCAGCGAAATCCCTCCCGTCGACACCACCATTCTCGGTCACGGCGAGCGCAGCGTGCGCTTCTATGTGACGGCCGTCGACGAGGATGCGAACGACCGCGAGATCGCCACTGTCTATGCGCTGGAGACGACCGAGCAGCGGGCGCTGGAGCTGCAATTCGCGCAGAGCCAGAAGATGCAGGCGATCGGCCAGCTTGCCGGCGGCGTCGCGCATGACTTCAACAACGTCCTGACGGCGATCATCGGCTTCTCCGATCTGCTGCTCGCCAACCACCGGCCGAGCGACCCGTCCTTCCAGGACATCATGAACATCAAGCAGAACGCCAATCGCGCGGCCGGCCTCGTCCGCCAGCTCTTGGCCTTCTCGCGCCGCCAGACGCTGCGCCCGCAGGTTCTGGCGATGGGCGATGTCCTGTCCGATCTTTCGATCCTGCTGGAGCGGCTGCTCGGCGAGAAGGTCAAGCTGTCGCTGGTGCATGGCCGCGACGTCTGGCCGATCAAGGCCGATCTGAACCAGTTCGAGCAGGTCGTCATCAACCTCGCCGTCAATGCGCGCGACGCCATGCCGAAGGGCGGAACGCTGACGATCCGTACCCGAAACGTGACGCCGGAAGAGGTGGCGGAGTTCAGCTACAAGCCGCTGCCGCCGGCCGATTACGTGCTGATCGAGGTGACCGATACCGGCACCGGCATCCCGCCCGAAGTGCAGTCGAAGATCTTCGAACCGTTCTTTTCGACCAAGGATGTCGGCAAGGGTACCGGCCTCGGCCTCTCGACCGTCTATGGCATCGTCAAGCAGACGGGCGCGCATATCTTCTTCGACAGCGAGACGGATGTCGGCACGACCTTCCGCATCTTCGTCCCCCGTCATGTTCCGGCCGTCTCGGCGAAGCCCGAGGTGGTGGCCGAAAAGGCGCCGGAGATCTCCGACCTCACCGGCAGCGCCAGCATCTTGCTGGTCGAGGACGAAGAAGCCGTGCGAGCGTTCGCCGCCCGGGCGCTCGCCTCGCGCGGTTACACCGTACATGAGGCCGCCTCCGGCATCGAGGCGCTGGAGGTGATGCGCGAGACCGGCGGCACGATCGACCTCGTCGTCTCGGACGTCGTCATGCCGGAGCTCGACGGGCCGTCGCTGCTGCGCGAACTGCGCAAGGAGCGTCCGGGGCTGAAGATCATCTTCGTCTCCGGCTATGCAGAGGATGCCTTCGCCAAGAACCTGCCGGACGGCGAGACCTTCAATTTCCTGCCGAAACCCTTCTCGCTCAAGCAGTTGGCGACGGCGGTGAAGGAGACGCTCGGCCAATAGACCCCGGGCCGGGCGGAAACGCATGCGGTGTTCCGGCGATGTGCCCGGGACGCTGCCGAATGCCGCGCTTGCCAAGCCGGTGCCGGCTGCGGAAAATGGCGGGTCCGTTTCAATTTGGAATAGTGTTCATGAACGACCGAACCGCGTCCGCCGTCGAGGCAGCGACCAAAGCCTTGCCTTTCCGGATCGACCCGGTCAGCCGGCACGTCTCGATCGACGCCAAGGATCCGGCCTTCTTCCAGGATCCCTATCCGGTGTTCGAGGCGATTCGCGCCATCACGCCCGCCTTCTTCTGGGAAGAGCAGGGCGTCTGGTGCTTTCTCGGGGCCGATGACGTCAATGCCCTCTATCGCGACCGCCGATTCGGGCGCGAGATCCTGCATGTGGCAACGCGCGAGGAGCTCGGCATTCCGGAGATCCCGGCGCATCTGAAGCCGTTCTACGACGTCGACGGCCTGTCGATGCTGGAGCGCGAGCCGCCGGTTCACACCCGCCTTCGCACGCTGGTCAACCGCGCCTTCGTCTCCCGCCAGATCGAGCGGCTGCGCCCGCGCATCGAGGCGCTCTGCCACGAGCTGATCGACGGCTTCGCGGCAAAGGGCGAGATCGACCTGATCGAAGCCTATGCGACGCCGATCCCGATCACCGTGATCGCCGAGATCCTCGGCGTTCCGGTCGAGCGGGCGCCGGACCTGCTGGCGTGGTCGCACGCCATGGTCGGCATGTACCAGCTTGGCCGCACCCGCGCGATGGAGGACGCCGCCGTCGCCGCGACGCTCGCTTTCTCGGCCTTTCTGCGGGACTATGTCCAGGAGCGGCGCGGGCTACCGGGCGACGACCTGATCAGCCAGCTGATCGCCGCCGAGGAGAAGGGCGAGAAGCTCTCCGAGGACGAGCTGATCACCACCTGCATCCTGCTGCTCAATGCCGGCCACGAGGCGACCGTGCATGCGCTCGGCAATGGCGTGCGGGCGATCCTGCGCTCCGGCGCCAGCCCCGAGGTGTTGTTCGCGACCGACGAGAGCACGGTGGCGACGGTGGAGGAATGCCTGCGCTTCGATCCGCCGCTGCATATGTTCATGCGCTATGCGCTGGAAGATCTGGAGTTCGGCGGCATTTCGTTGAAGAAGGGCCAGCAGGTCGGCCTGATGCTCGGCGCCGCCAATCGCGATCCGAATCGCTATGCGGCGGCCGATCGCTTCGACCCGGCGCGCGAGGCGTTGCCGCATGTTTCCTTCGGTCTCGGCATCCATTTCTGCATCGGTGCGCCGCTGGCCCGGCTCGAAATGCAGGTCGCCATGCCGATCCTGTTCGAGCGGCTGAAGGGGCTTCGCTTCGCCGCGGCGCCGAGCTATCGCGACGCCTATCACTTCCATGGCCTCGACGGGCTGCGGCTCGCATGGGACGCATGATGCGGATGGCGCGCGCGACCGTTCTGTCTGTCGTCGGCCTGGTATGCGCCTTGGTCGTTCCGGCCGGAGCGCAGACCGTGGTCGACGGCACGGCCGTCGGCCTCGACCCGGCGCTGGTGCAATCGATCGAGCGCCTGGTCACGCGCGATTTCAAGGCGCCGGCCGAGGCGCAGATCCGCAACCTCCGTCACTCGAGGGCGCGAAATGGCCATGGCTATTGCGGCGAGGTCGCGATTGGCCCGACGGCCGCCTACGTGCCGTTCCACGCCATCCTCGAGCCGGAGGGCAAGCCCTCGCTGCTGCTGCTGTCGGATCATGACCGGTCGGTCGAGGACAAGGAAGCCGCGACAAGGCTGCTTACCAATTTCGGCTGCGTGGAGTAGAACGCGGCCATGATTGAAGGTCAGCCAAGCGCCACCGCCTTTCGCGTCGCCATGCGGCGCGCGGCCCATCAGCTTCTCGACAAGCCCTTGATATTCGAGGATCCGCTCGCTCTCACCATCGTCGGGGGCGATCGCGGATCGGTCCTGGCGCGCGACGAACTCTCGCGCGCCGATTCGCCCGGCGGCGAGACCATCCGCGCCTTCCTCGCCGCGCGCAGCCGTTTTGCCGAGGACCGGCTCGCCGCCGCCGTCGCGCGTGGCGTCCGCCATGTGGTCGTGCTCGGCGCCGGGCTGGACACCTTCGCCTATCGCAATCCGTTCGCGGCCGAGGGCGTCGTCGTCTACGAGGTCGACCATCCCGCGACGCAGGCCTGGAAACGCGAACGCCTCGTCGCGACCGGCATCCGCGTTCCGGAAGGGGTTCGCTATGTCCCGGTCGATTTTTCGATCGACCGCCTCGACGAGAACTTGCTCGTCGCCGGGCTCGATCTGACGGTGCCGGTGTTCTTCTCCTGGCTCGGCGTCGCGCCCTATCTGACCGAGGCGGCGATCTTTTCGACGTTGCGCATCATCGCCGATCGCGTTGGCGGCGCCGAGGTCGTGTTCGACTATGCCGAGATCCCGGAAAGGCTCAGCCTGCTGCAGCGGCTCGCCTTCACCACGCTGGCCGGCCGCACGGCTAGCCTCGGCGAGCCCTTCGTCACCTTCTTCAAGCCGGACGATCTGATGGGGCGTCTGGCCGGGCTCGGCTTCTCCTCGATCGAGGATCGCACCGGCCCGGAACTCGGACAGCTCTATGCCGGCGGCGCTTCGGCGGCGCTCGACCGCGCGGCGGTCGGTCATGTCGTGGCAGCGATCAAGGCGCCGTCCGCCGCCTGAGAGGGCGGTGGGCGGGTTCAGCGGGACGGCCAGCCGTCCTCTGGATGCCAGTTCGCGGCCAGCTGATCCGGACCGTGGATCTCGCGCAGCAGCTTCTTCCGGATCGCCCGCGCGTAGTCCCGCTTGCTGAACACCGGCTCGACGAAGGCGCCATACCCGCCGACGACTTGGCGCTCGAAATAGGCCGCCAGTTCGCCTGGGCGCGGCTGCCGGCCATCTTTCCCGTCCACTACCCCTTCCAGCATGGTCTTGTAGACGATCGGCAGCCCGTTGATCGTGATGCCGCGCGCGACGAGCCGGTCGCGGACGATGGCAGGCTCCGGGCCGCGATTGTTGATGCCGTCGCCGGAAATGTTGATGACCCGGCGGCCGCCGTCGAACGGGCTCTCGCCGAACAGGACGGCAGCGCGCAGCATCGCCGCGCCGATCGCGGTGCCGAGCGCCATGCGGCCGGGAATCCGGCGCTCGATCCGGTCGGCGAAATCGGAGGCGCTGGCCGCGTCTGCGATTTCGGTCCAGTCCAGGATGACGTTCTGCCGGGTCTCGCCAGCCCATTCGAGGACGGCGACCGCGATGCGCCGGTTGGGGCCGCGCTGGATGGCGCGCACGATATCGGGTTCCCGGAAGGCGGCGGCGAAGCCGTCCCGCTGCAGCGTTCTTTCGTCGAGGTCCATGGAGGTCGATACGTCGAGGGCGATCACCAGCTGCAGATCGACAGGGTTTACCGTTTGCGCAAGCCCTTCTCCAGCCCGCAGAAGCGCAAGACATAGAAAGGTTGCCGATATAATTGATAGTTTGATTATACGCTTCGCTGAATACGCAATCGATAGCGATTCCGGACACATAATTCAAATCCAGTAAGTAGATTCATTTCTTGGCTTATCTGTCTGGATATGGGTCGTTGTTCATTCTCGACCATAGCCAAGAATTGTTGCATGATTGTTTGATTGGCCGGGGAGGGCACGATGGAAGGGGAGGTCCGTTACGGCGATCTGAGCTTCGACCCGTCCTTTCTCTACGCCCGTCATGGCGCCGGGGCGGAGCTCAAGTTCACCCGGTCGGAGCGAGCGCTGCTCCTGGCCTTCACCCGCCATCCGCGCACGGTGCTGACGCGGAACCAGCTTCTCGATGCGATCGCCGGCAGCGGTTCCGATGCCACCGATCGCAGCATCGATTTCCTGATCAACCGGCTGCGCGCCAAGCTGCGCGATTCGGCGCGCGCTCCCGCCCTGATCGCGACGCGCTATGGCGAGGGCTATGTCTGGATCGCCGACCCAATCCGCTCGGATGTGCCGGCGGACGCGTTCCTGGTCATCGGCCCAGTCTCCGGGCTGGAGCGGCTGACGAAGAAGGGCCTGGCGCGGAACTTTCTCACCTTCCTGCAGCAGGGGCTCGACCGGCGCACGGGGGCGGGGCAGGCGGTGGTCATGGGCGACGGCTGGCGACCCGACATGGCCGCTCCGGCGGTCGGCATCCGCTTCTCGCTGGACGTCAGCTTCTTCGGCCCCGGCGAGCGCCTGCATGCCGCCGCCGTCCTGCGCGACGGGCCGAGCCGGCAGATCCTCAGCGCCCATCGGCTGCAACTGGAGGGGGCCGACGCGGCACGGGTCGAGGCCGATCTCCTGGCGGAGCGGCTGCTCGCCGTCATCTGGCAGCGGCTGACGCGCGGCACGCTCGCGGTCGCCGCCCCGACTGATACGCCGCTCGAAGTCCGTATGCATGATGCGGCGCTGATGCTGTCACGCAGCGAGGAAAGCTGGATCGCGATGGGCGAGCAACTCGCCGCGGCGCGGGCGGCGACGCCGGATGACCCGAGCACGACCCTGATGTGGGGGCTCTATCTGCATTCGCGCCTGCTCCTGAGCGCCGCCAGCGCGCATCTGACGCCCGAGGCGCGCCTCGGCCTCGAGGGCGACGTCGAGGCGATGGTTTTTTCGGCGCTGCCCGATATCGGCGACAACCCGATCTTGATGCTGGCCGCCGCGAAGCTGCTGTTCTTCATCGGTCGCGGACATGAGGTTCTGGCGGAGCAACTGGCCGAACAGGCATTTGCCGCCAGCACGGCTTTTGCCGCTGCCTTTGCCATTCTGGGCCAGATCCGGCTGGGGGCAGGCGCTGCCGAGCAAGCCGTCGATCTCTACGATCACGGGCTGGAACTGGCGGAACCGGGTTCGCAGTTCGAGGTCTATCTTCTGGTGTTGCGGGCGGCGGCGCTGCTAGCGGCGGGCAACCGGGAAGCGCTGGAGGCGACCTGCGCGCGCCTGTACCACATCCATCCCGCCGCGCGCGCCTCGGTGGGGCTGTTCTCGGCACGACCCGATGAAGCGCTGCCGGCGGATATCGGCATGGTGTTCGAGCGCTTCGATTTCGAGCGGGTCCGCAGCACGGTCCGTTATCTCTATTTCGTCTTTGCCCGGCTCTATCGCCGCCAGGACTATCGCGAGAACCTGCTGCGCGGGCTGATCTACCACGCGGTCCGGCGCTTTGGCCCTGCCGTCGTCGACGACGAGATCTGGCGTTCCGTGCCGGGGTTGGTGCCGCCGGCCGGGTAGGGGGCGGGCCGTCGTCTCGTCTTCGAAGGGTGACGAGCCCCGGAAGCGGCTGCTCGGGAGCTCGATCTCACTCAGACGAGCGCGGCGGCGATCTCGGCCGCGAGGCGCGCATTGTTCTTCACCAGCGCGATGTTGGTGACGAGGCTGCGGCCGGCGGTCAGTTCCAGCATCCGGCCAAGCACATAGGGCGTCACCTGCTTGGCGCGGATGCCGTCGCGTTCGGCGTCGGCGATCGCCGTATCGATATAACCGCGCATTTCCTCGGCCGGGATCTCGTCGGCGAGCGGCACCGGATTGGCGACCAGCATGCCACCCTCGAGGCCGATCTCGGCGCGCTTGGCGATGAAGGCGGCGATGTCGCGCGGCGCATCGAGACGCAAAGGCGTCGGCAGGCCGCTCTGGCGCGACCAGAAGGCCGGCACCTCGTCCTGGCCGACCGTCACGACCGGCACGCCCAGCGTCTCCAGCACTTCCAGCGTCTTCGGAATGTCGAGCAGCGCCTTGGCGCCGGCGCAGACGACGGTCACGGGGGTCTTCGGGAACTCGTAGAGATCGGCCGAAACGTCATAGGTGGTCTCGGCGCCGCGATGCACGCCGCCAATGCCGCCGGTCGCGAAGACGCGGACGCCGGCGAGATGGGCGGTGATCATGGTTGCGGCCACTGTGGTGGCGCCGGGACGGCCGGTCGACAGCGCGAAGGCGAGATCGGCGCGCGAGACCTTCATGACGTCCTTGAGACCGGCGAGGCGCTCCAGCTCGTCCGCCGTCAGGCCGACGCGGATCTTGCCGTCCATGATGGCGATGGTCGCGGGCACGGCGCCGTTGGCCCGGACGATGTCCTCGACGGCGCGGGCCGTCGCGATGTTGTCCGGATAGGGCATGCCATGGGTGACGATCGTCGTTTCCAACGCCACCAGCGGCTTGCCGTCGGCCTTGGCTGCCGCGACTTCGTCGGACAGGATGATGAGATCGGACTTGGACATTCTGTGAATCACCGTTCTGAGGGGGCGGACCGGCGCCGGGGCTCGGCAATGCGCATCCGCGAAAAGGCGGAACATGGCCGATCGTCCGGGTTCTCGGCAAGCCCTTGCGCGCGGGTAACGGCCATGCCCGGCACACATGTCGCGCCGGATCGATTGCGGGCGGACCGATTTGCGGTTCTTATCAACGCCCGATCGATCAATCCCGGCGTTGCCATCGCCGGTAGCAAGAGGCTCCAAGCATGTCGAAGACTGCTCTCATCACGGCCGCGAGCAAGGGAACTGGCGCGGGGATCGCCCGCCGCCTGGCTGCCGACGGTTTCCGCGTCGGCCTCCTCGGCCGTTCCGAGGGCGTCGAGGCACTGGCGGCGGAACTGGGCGGCTTCGCCGTTCGGGGCGACGTGACCCGGGCGGAGGATCTCCAGGCGCTGGTCGATCGGGCCCGCGCCGAGACCGGCCGCATCGACGCCGTCGTCGCCAATAGCGGCCATGCGGCGAAGAAGAAGCTTCTCGATCTCGACGACGCCGACTGGCATGCGGCGCAGGACATGTTCCTGCTGCCGACCGTTCGCCTGTTGCGGGCGGCGCGCGCCGATCTCGAAGCGTCGAAGGGCGCCTTTGTCGCCATGTCGAGTTTCGCCGCGACCCGCCCGGATGGCGATTTCGCCTCCTCCTCCGTGCTGCGGGCCGGCCTTTCCGCCTATGTCGCCGTCGCTGCGCGCACGCTCGCCAGGGATGGCGTCACCATCAACGCGGTCGCGCCCGGTTTCATCGACTCGCTGCCCAGCACGCCGGAGCGCATGGCCCGCATCCCGGCCGGCCGCTACGGCGAAGTGGCGGAACTGGCCAGCGCCGTCGCCTATCTGGTGTCGCCGCTCGCACGCTATGTCACCGGCCAGACGATCACCGTCGACGGTGGCCTGACGGCGTGATCGGCGCTTCGGGGCGCTACTTCCCCTTCAGATAGTCCGCCACGGCGGCGTAGGCGGGCAGGCTCGTCGGGTCGTTGGCAGCGTTGCTGGTGACGGGATTCGAGGCGAAGCGGGCGATCACCATCTGCGCGGCCGGATCGACATAGATCGCCTGGCCGTGCACGCCGCGCGCCATGAAGGCGCCGTCGGCATTGTGCGAGATCCACCACATGCCGGTGTAGCTCCAGCCCGGCAGCAGCGGGTAGTCGGCCTTGGCGAAGGCCGCCTTGTCGCCGCCGGCGCGGATATGGGCGATCGCGGCTTCCGGTATCAGGCGCTCGCCGTCCAGGACGCCGCCGTCGAGCATGAGCTGGCCGATCCGCGCCATGTCGCGCAGGCCGGCATTGAAGCCGCCGCCGGCAAAGGGCGTGCCGATCGAATCGACGGGGTAGTAGGCGTCCAGTTCGGCGCCCATCCGGCTCCAGATTCGTTCCGACAGCAGCGTCGCGACCGATTTGCCGGTGACGCGGGCGATGATCCAGCCGAGTGCATCGGAATTGATCGTCTTGTAGCCGAAGGCGGCGCCATGCTGGCCTTCCTTCTTCACCGTCTTCAGATAGTCGAAATAGCTGCGCGGGCCCTGGAAGTCGGCCGGTTTCGGCAGCGGGCTGCCGGCGGCCGAATAGGCCCAGACGTCGGCGTCGGGATCCGAATAATCCTCGCTGTAGTGAAGCCCGGTGGTCATATCGAGCACCTGGCGCACGGTTGCGTCGCCGAAGGCGCTGGTGGCCAGTTCCGGCACCAGCGTCGCCACCTTGGCCTTGTCGTCGATCTTTCCCTCGGCGACGAGCATCTCGCCGAGCAGGCCGGTCAGCGACTTGGTCACCGACATCGCCGCATGCTGCCGGGTTTCGTCCAGGCAGCCGGCATAGCGCTCATAGACCAGCACACCCTTGTGCAGGATGACGAGGCCATCGGTATAGTTGACGTCAAACGCCTCGCCGAACGTCATCGGCCTGACGCCGCCGATCGGGACAAAGGTCAGGGCGTTGATCGCGTCGTCGATCTTCCTGTCGAAGAAGTGCAGCGGCCCGAGGCCGCGGCCGACGCCAGCGGTCGGCATCAGCTCGCGGAAATGGCAGACCGTCCAGCGCAGCTTGGGGAAGGTGAAATAGTCGCCGTCGCTGAAGCGGATGATCTTCTCGGCCGGCGGCGGTGCGCCAACCATCCAGCCGAGCGCGGCGGGATCCGATTGCGCGGCGCTCATCGGTCTTTGCGCCTCCGCGCCAGCCGGCGCGGACAGCACCGCGATTGCTCCGGCGGCGAGCGTGGCGGTGGCGCGAAGGCGAAGCCCCTGAAGAGGACGCATCGTCGCGGGCGGCAAAAGCCGGGGGAACATGGGCGCGGTCTCCCGTTGGGTGCCGGACGTCGTCCGGGCGGGGCGCGGCGTCCTCGCCCGCTATGATAGTCTACCGCGTCTTGCCGACCCGACGCCATCGGAGAGAATCGACCAGGAAACTTCGCCTCAATCCACTTGAAGATGAGAACAAAACATGTACACTGTCCCTGTTTGCTCACGTCCGAGCGGTGTGGAATAAGGAGCGCCGGAATGTCTCAATCTTCTCTCCGTCTCGTCGAAGGGGCCACCATGGACAAGTCGAAGGCGCTGGATGCAGCGCTCTCCCAGATCGAACGGGCCTTTGGCAAGGGCTCGATCATGCGTCTCGGTCAGAACAAGGCCGTCGAGATCGGCACCGTTTCCACCGGATCGATCGGGCTCGATATCGCGCTCGGGATCGGTGGCCTGCCGCGCGGCCGCATCGTTGAGGTGTATGGCCCCGAATCATCCGGCAAGACGACCCTGGCGCTGCAGACCATTGCTGAAGCGCAGAAGAATGGCGGCATTTGCGCCTTCGTTGACGCCGAGCATGCGCTCGATCCGGTCTATGCCCGCAAGCTGGGCGTCAATCTCGATGATCTCTTGATCTCGCAGCCCGACACGGGCGAGCAGGCACTGGAAATCACCGACACGCTGGTGCGCTCGGGCGCCGTCGACGTTCTCGTCGTCGATTCGGTTGCCGCCCTGACGCCGCGCGCCGAAATCGAAGGCGAGATGGGGGATAGCCTCCCGGGTCTGCAGGCGCGCCTGATGAGCCAGGCGCTGCGCAAGCTCACCGCTTCGATCTCGAAGTCGAACACCATGGTGATCTTCATCAACCAGATCCGCATGAAGATCGGCGTCATGTTCGGCAATCCCGAGACGACGACCGGCGGCAACGCGCTGAAGTTCTATGCCTCCGTGCGCCTCGACATTCGCCGCATCGGCGCGATCAAGGAGCGCGACGACGTCGTCGGCAACCAGACCCGCGTCAAGGTGGTGAAGAACAAGCTGGCGCCGCCGTTCAAGCAGGTCGAATTCGACATCATGTATGGCGAAGGCATCTCGAAGATGGGCGAGCTCGTCGATCTCGGCGTCAAGGCCGGCATTGTCGAGAAGTCGGGCGCCTGGTTCTCTTATGACAGCCAGCGCCTCGGCCAGGGCCGCGAGAACGCCAAGAGCTTTTTGCGCGACAATCCGAAGGCCGCCGCGGCGATCGAGCTGGCGATCCGCCAGAATGCCGGCCTGATCGCCGATCAGCTCACCAAGGGCTCGCCCGAGAGCGAAGACGACGGCGACGACGCGCTCGAGGCGTGATCGCCTCGGCGTGAGGCTTCGGACGGCGGCGTTATCGCCACCGTCCGCCTTCGGCTATGCCGGCGGGAAACCGTGACGGGGAGCAGCGGGAATGTCCGACGTGGAATCTGCCTCGGGGGCCGGCTCAGTGGTCGATTTGGAAGCGCGGAGCGGTGGCTGTCATTGTGGGCGCGTCCGCTTCACGGCGCGCGGCGCGTTCGGCGCGGCCATTTCGTGCAATTGCTCGATCTGCGGCAAGCGCGGCCATTGGCTCGCCTTCGTGCCGGCGGGCGATTTCGCGCTGGAGCAGGGCGCTGACGCCCTTTCCGACTACCAGTTCAATCACCGGCGTATCCACCACCTCTTCTGCGCGACCTGCGGCGTCGGCTCGTTCGGCCGGGGTGCCGCGCCGGATGGTTCGGCGATGGTGGCGGTCAATGTACGCTGCCTCGACGACGTCGATCTCGCTGCGGTCACGGTCACGCCCTATGATGGGCGCAGCGCCTGAGCGGGCCTGCCGCGTGCGCCATTAAGGACGGCGTACGCGTTTTCTGGACAGTCCGACGGACGGTCGCTACAAACGCCCGCACAATTCCTTCGGCGGGGTGCCCCTTGGCGCGCCCCCACTGTAGCAGGCGGGTCAGTTCATGAGCAGCGTCAACGACATCCGGTCGGCGTATCTCGGCTTCTATCAGAAGAACGGTCACGAGATCGTCGCGTCGAGCCCGCTCGTGCCGCGCAACGATCCGACGCTGATGTTCACCAATGCCGGCATGGTCCAGTTCAAGGACTATTTCACCGGCCGCTCGGCTGCGCCCTATCCGCGCGCCACGACGTCGCAGAAATGCGTCCGCGCCGGCGGCAAGCACAATGATCTCGACAATGTCGGCTACACGGCCCGGCATCACACCTTCTTCGAGATGCTCGGCAACTTCTCCTTCGGCGACTATTTCAAGGAGCGGGCGATCGAGCTCGCCTGGACGCTGGTCACCAAGGAGTTCGGCCTCGCCAAGGACAAGCTCTGCGTCACCGTCTATCACGATGACGAGGAAGCCTTCGGCCTCTGGAAGAAGATCGCCGGCCTGTCGGAAGACAAGATCATCCGCATCGCGACGTCGGATAATTTCTGGCAGATGGGCGACACCGGCCCGTGCGGCCCGTGCTCGGAAATCTTCTTCGACCATGGCGACCACATCCCCGGCGGCCCTCCGGGCAGCGCTGACCAGGATGGCGACCGCTTCATCGAGATCTGGAATCTCGTCTTCATGCAGTTCGAGCAGATCGCGCCGGGCAACCGCGTGCCGCTGCCGCGCCCGTCGATCGATACCGGCATGGGCCTCGAGCGCGTCGCTGCCGTCATGCAGGGCGTGCACGACAACTATGACATCGACCTGTTCAAGGCGCTGATCCGCGCTTCGGTCGAGGCGACCGGCGTGCCGGCCGAAGGCGCCAACCGCGCCAGCCACCGCATCATCGCCGACCATTTGCGCGCCACCAGCTTCCTGATCGCCGACGGCGTGCTGCCGTCGAACGAGGGCCGCGGCTACGTGCTGCGCCGCATCATGCGCCGCGCCATGCGCCACGCGCATCTGCTCGGTGCTGCCGAGCCGCTGATGTGGCGCCTGGTGCCGGCGCTGATCCGCGAGATGGGCCAGGCCTATCCGGAACTGCTGCGCGCCGAGGCGCTGATCACCGAGACGCTGCGCCTGGAGGAAATCCGTTTCCGCCGGACGCTGGCGCGCGGCCTGACGCTGCTCGACGACGCGACGGGCTCGCTGACCAGCGGCGCCACGCTCGACGGCGAGACCGCCTTCAAGCTGTACGATACCTATGGCTTCCCGCTCGACCTGACCCAGGACGCGTTGCGCGCCCGCGGCATCGCGGTCGACACCGATGCTTTCCAGACGGCGATGGAGCGGCAGAAGGCTGAGGCCCGCGCCAATTGGGCGGGTTCGGGCGACACGGCGACCGAGACGGTCTGGTTCTCGCTGCGCGACAAGCTCGGCGCGACCGAGTTCCTCGGCTATTCGGCCGAAGCCGCCGAAGGCAAGGTGCTGGCGCTGGTGCGCGATGGCGCCGAGATCGCCGAGGCGAAGGCCGGCGAGCCGGTGTCGATCGTCGTCAACCAGACGCCGTTCTATGCCGAATCGGGCGGCCAGGTCGGCGATGCCGGCCGGATCGAGACCGAGGGCGGCGCCGTCGTCCGGGTCGAGGACACGCAGAAGCGCGCTGACGGCCTGTTCGTGCATGTCGGCCAGGTCGAGAGCGGCTCGGTCAAGACCGGCGACGCCGTGCGCCTGACGGTGGATCATGGCCGTCGCGGCACCATCCGCTCGAACCATTCGGCGACCCACCTGCTGCATGCGGCGCTGCGCCGGGTGCTCGGCGATCATGTCGCCCAGAAGGGTTCGATGGTGGCGCCGGAGCGCCTGCGCTTCGACTTCAGCCACCCGAAGCCGATCGACGAGGCGGAACTCGCCGCCGTCGAGGAGATCGCCAACGCGATCGTGCTGCAGGATGCGCCGGTCGTCACCCGCCTGATGGATCGCGACGAAGCGATGCATTCGGGCGCGATGGCGCTGTTCGGCGAGAAGTATGGCGATGAAGTTCGCGTCGTCACCATGGGCGACGAGAACGGCAAGCCCTATTCGGTCGAACTCTGCGGCGGCACGCATGTCGGCCGGACCGGCGAGATCGGTCTCGTCACCTTTGTCGGCGAAAGCGCAGTCGCGGCCGGTGTTCGCCGTGTCGAGGCGCTGACCGGCAAGGCGGCGCGCGAGCATCTGGAACTGCAGGACAAGCGCCTGAAGGCGGTGGCCGCAGCTCTCAAGGTGCGTCCGGACGAGGCGGCGGACCGCGTCCAGTCGCTGGTCGAGGACAAGCGCCGTCTCGAGCGCGAACTCGCCGAAGCGAAGAAGAAGCTCGCTCTCGGCGGCGGTGGCGGCCAGGCGGCCGGCGACGGCGTGCGCGAGATCGGCGCGGTGCGCTATCTGGGTCGCGTCGTGTCGGGCATTTCGCCGAAGGACCTGAAGGGTCTCGTCGACGATGCCAAGAAGGCGGTAGGCTCCGGCATCGTCGCGATCGTCGGCGTCTCGGAGGACGGCAAGGCCGGCCTCGTTGTCGGCGTGAGTGACGACCTCGTCGGCCAGTACAGCGCCATTGACCTGGTTCGCGCCGGTTCGGACGCGTTGGGTGGCAAGGGCGGCGGCGGTCGGCCAGACATGGCGCAGGCCGGCGGTCCGGATGGTGGCAAGGCGGATGCCGCGCTCGCCGCGATCGAGGCCGTTCTCGCGGGCTAGGGCGTTCACGAGCGAATTGGATATCGATCGCGTGAAAAGCGCGATCCAACAAGAAGTTAGAGCGGTTCAGCGTTTGCATGAAACGATGAGCCGCTCTAGGGACGCGCGGGAGCCCTAACGAGAGGACGGCGCTTTGGAACACCTGGCGGCGGGCAGGGAACTTCTGGTCTTCCTGGTCGCCGCCGGCATCGTCGTCCCGTTGTTTCAGTATCTGCGGCTCGGCGTCGTGCTGGGCTTTCTGATCGCCGGCGTCGCCGTGGGCCCGGGCGGCTTCGGCCATCTTGCCGGGTCTTGGCCGGTCTTCGGCTACGCCGCGATCTCCGACGTGACGCGCCTGCAAACGCTGGGCGATCTCGGCGTTCTGTTTCTGTTGTTCACCATCGGTCTCGAGCTGTCGCTGTCCCGTCTGGCCGCGATCGGCCGGATGATGGTCAGCGTCGGCGGCCTGCAGGTCGGGCTCGCCACCTTAGCGATCTATGGGCTCGCGGCATTGTCCGGCTTCGAGTTCGATGATTCGCTGGTGCTCGGAATGGCCCTGGCCCTGTCGTCGACGGCCATCGTCACCCAATCGCTGGTCGAGCGGAAGCGGCTCGGTTCGGTCGCCGGGCGCACGACGCTCGGCGTGTTGATCCTGCAGGATCTGACGGTCGTGCCGATCGTCATCGTCGTCGGCATCCTGGGCACGGCGGGCGCCAGCGTCGGCTGGGCGCTCGTCCAGGGCATCGGTATCGCCGCCGCGGTCGTGGTTGCCGTTCTGGCGCTCGGCCGCTTCCTGGTGCGGCCGCTGATGCAACTGGCCGGCGCGACGGGCAATCGCACGCTGCTGATCGCGATCACGCTGCTGATCATCGTTGCCGCCGGCGGATTGACGGCGGCGGCGGGGCTATCCTCGGCGCTCGGCGCGTTTCTGGCGGGCCTGCTCCTCAGCGAGAGCGAGTATCGTCACCAGCTGGACATCGAGGTCGAGCCTTTCCGCGATCTGCTGCTCGGCCTCTTCTTCATGACGGTCGGGATGACGATCGACCTGGCGATGGTCATCGATCAGTGGTGGATGGTGTTCGGCGCGCTCGTCGTGCTGCTCACCGTCAAGATGGCGACGGCCTATGCCGCGTCGCGGGTGATCCGGGTCGAGAAAGCCGTCGCGGTGGAGATGGCCTTCCTGCTGGCGGGCGCGGGCGAGTTCGCCTTTGTCATGTTCCAGCTTGCCTACCGCGACAAGGTCATCGATGCCGATGTGGCGCATCTGGCGACGACGGTCGCCGCGCTCTCCATGCTGTTTACGCCGTTTCTCGGCATGATCGGCACCCGCATCGGACACCGCATCGATACGCGCAACCATGCGCGGCGGCACGGCGTCGGCGACGACGAGGAATATTCCGGCCACGTCATCATTGGCGGCTTCGGGCGGTTCGGCGGCACGGTGGCGCGGCTGCTCCAGGCCGAAGATATCCCCTATGTCGGTCTCGACCTCGACATCGCACATGTCGAGCGGGCCAAGCAGGCGGGGCATCCCGTGTTTTTCGGCGACGCGACGAGACCCGAGATCCTGGCCAAGCTGGGCGGCGACCGGGCGCTTGCCTTCGTCGTGACGCCCGACCGCAGCGAGGTGGCGGAAAGCATGATCGTCGCCGTCCTGACCAACTGGCCGGAGGCCACGGTCCATGCTCGCGCCCGTAGCGTCGCCCATGCGCAGGAATTGCTCGATCTCGGCGCGACCCATGTCGTCCCGGAGGCGCTGGAGGGCAGCCTGCAGCTCGCCGGCCAGCTGCTGTCGACCATCGGCTTGCCGGACGAGGCGGTCGAGCAGCGGCTCGCGCTCGCCCGCGAAATCGTCCGCGCCCGGCTGCGCAGCGGTGACGATCCCGACATGATCGGCCCGAAGCTGTCCGAAAGCGGCCACGACCCGCTCAGTTGACAAGCCCAGTCAGTTGATCAGGAAGCCACCGTCGACTGGCAACGCCACGCCATTGATCATCGAGGCCCGGTCGGAAAGCAGATAGGCGATGGTTTCGGCGACCTCGCGCGGCTCGATGAAGCGGCCGAGCGGGATGCGCGCCAGCATCGGGTTGGCCTTGGCCGGATCGCTCCAGGCCTTGACCGCCATCGGCGTCAGCGTCACGCAAGGGTTGACGGCATTGACGCGGATGCCCTTGCGGCCGAGTTCGTTGGCCATGACGGTCGTCAGCCCGTCCAGCCCGCCCTTCGAGGCGCAATAGGCGGCGTGGTCCTCGAAGCCGATCCAGGACGACAGCGACGAGACGTTGACGATCGAACCCTTGATCCCGCGCTCGATCATGCTGCGCGCCGTTTCCTGGGCGACGATCGCCGCTGCGATCACGTTGACGTTGTAGAGATGCTGGAAGGTCTCGACCGAGGTTTCGAGGAAGGGCTCGAGCGTCGTCGTGCCGGCGCAATTGACCAGCAGGTCGATCGGCTGGGCGGCTCGGGCGGCCTCGCGCGTCGCCACCGGGTCGGCGAGGTCGACGGCGTAGACCTCGCAGCCGGTTTCGGCGGCGAGCGTCTCCAGATCCTTCGGATCGCGCGAGAGCGCCACGACGGTGGCGCCATATTCGGCCAGCAGCAGCACTGTGGCGCGGCCGATGCCCTTGCCGGCGCCGGTGACCAGGATGCGCTTGCCCTTGAATTCAGACATGATTCCTCCCTCGATTGTCGAGGAAGCCTAACCGGCGGCGGGCGGTTTCGCGAGTCCGTGCGCGACGGCGAAATGCAGTCGGGCACCGCAGCGGATCGCTGCGGTGCCCGAGCAGGCATTGCCGGTATCGGTGCGGCGATAGGCCGATCGATCCAGTAGCGCGTGGCCTGAGCCGGCGAGCCGTTTCGACCGCGGGCCGGGGGCTATTCCTTCACGGCGCCCGTCATCGACGACACATAGTAGTCGACGAAGAACGAGTAGAGGATGACGACCGGCAGCGAGCCGAACAGGGCGCCGGCCATCAGCGATCCCCACTCGAACACGTCGCCGCGGACCAGTTCGGTCAGCACGCCGACCGGCACGGTCTTGTTCTCCGAGGACTGGATGAAGGTCAGCGCGTAGATGAACTCGTTCCAGGACAGGGTGAAGGCGAAGATGCCGGCCGAGATCAGGCCCGGAACCGCCAGCGGCAGGATGACCTTGCTGAGGATCTGCCAGCGCGAGGCGCCATCGACCAGCGCGCTTTCTTCCAGCTCGAAGGGGATCGAGCGGAAATAACTCATCAGGAGCCAGGTGCAGAAGGGGATCAGGAAGGTCGGATAGGTGAAGATCAAAGCCAGCTTGCTGTCAAAGATGCCGAAATTGAAGACGATGACGGCGAGCGGGATGAACAGGATCGATGGCGGAACGAGATAGGCGAGAAAGATCAGCAACCCCACCGGACGCGATCCGGTGAAGCGCAGCCGCTCGATGGCGTAGGCGGCGAAGACGGCCGCTGCCAGCGAAAGAATGGTCGAGCCGAAGGCGACCAGGACCGTGTTCCAGAGCCAGCCCGGATAGGAGGTTTCGAACAGCAGGTACTTGATGTGGTCGAGCGTCGGCGAGACCACCCAGAACGGGCTGTACTGGTCGTAGTCGGTGAGCTGCTCGTTCGGCTTCACCGCCGTGATGCCCATCCAGTAGAACGGAAAGAGCAGGACGAAGACGAAGACGGCGAGCGGCAGGTAAACCGTCACAACCCGGCGGGGCAGGCTTTGAAGGTAGCTCATGCCCTCGACGTCGTCGACGAGCGGGGGCGTTGCTTGCGGCATGTTGCGTGCGGTAGCGGCCATGGTTCTGTTCCTTAGTCCTGACCGCCCTGCTGCCACTTCCGCCTCTGCAGGCCGAAGAAGCTGAACATGATCGCCGCGAGCAGGAAGGGGATCATGGCGACCGCGATGGCGGCGCCTTCGCCAAGCTGGCCACCGGGGATGCCGCGCTGGAACGACAGCGTCGCCATCAAGTGAGTCGCGTTCACGGGGCCGCCCTTGGTGAGCACGTAGATCAGCTGGAAGTCGGTGAAGGTGAAGAGCACCGAGAAGGTCATGACCACGGCGATGATCGGGGTCAGCATCGGCAGGGTCACAAGGCGGAAGCGCTGCCAGCTGGTCGCGCCGTCGATCGAGGCGGCTTCCTGCAGCGAAGCGGGGATCGTCTGCAATCCGGCCAGAAGCGAAATGGCGACGAAGGGAATGCCGCGCCAGACATTGGCGGCGATCACGGAAGCGCGCGCATTGGTCGGGTCGCCGAGGAAATTGATCGGCTGATCGATCCAGCCCATCTTCATCAGCGACCAGGAAATGATCGAGAACTGCGCGTCAAAGATCCACCAGAAGGCAAGCGCCGAAAGAACGGTCGGCACGACCCAGGGAAGCAGGATGACGGCACGGAAGAAGGATTTGCACGGCAGCTTCTCGTTGAGCAGCAGCGCCAGCCAGAGACCCAGCACAAACTTCAGCACCGAGGCGATGAACGTGTAGAAGACCGTGTTGAAGACCGCGGTCCAGAAGACGGGGTCTTCCCAGAGGAACGCGTAATTCTCGAGACCGATGAAGACGCCGTCGCGGCCGATCTTCGTGTCGGTGAAACCCAGCCATACGCCGAGACCGAGCGGGTAAGTCAGGAAACAGAGAAGGAAAACCGCGGCAGGCAGCATGAACATCAACCCGAGCGCATTCTTGCTCTGGAGGAATGCGCCGGCGAATGTTCGCGGTTTTTCGATAGGAATAGTGCTCATGGACGTCTCCGCATCCGGGCTTTGGCCCGATGTCACCCGCCGCCGGAGCGGCGGGTGACATCGGTGTCGACTTAGGCGCGGTAGTAGCGCTCGGCGCGGCGCTGGGCCTGGGCGATCGCGTCCTCCGGCGACATCTGGCCGGTCACGGCGGTGGCGAACATGTCGACGAGGACATAGTCGGCCATGGTTGCCGCCGAGGCGCTGCCGAGCGGGCCGGCATAGCCGTTCGGACGGAGCGATTCCGAAGCCTTGGCATAGGCTTCGTGGATCGGGTTGCTGGTCCAGACCGGGTTGGCGGCGAACGCCTTGAGCGGCTGGCAGCAATAGGCGCTGGCGCCTTCGATCCAGCGGTTCATGCTGTCGGCCTGATACATGAACTGCAGATAGGCCTTCGCGGCTTCCGGGTACTTGGTGTGCTGGAAGATCGAGAGCGTCGACGCCTGGTGCAGTTCGATCGACTTGCCGACCGGACCGATCGGCAGGTTGGTCGACCGCATGTCCTCGGCGATCTCCTTCATCTTCGGATCCTTGAGGGCGGCGTAGTAGACCGAGACGCCATTGGCGGTCAGCGATACCTGGCCGGCCAGGAAGGCGCGGTTGTTGTTGACGTCCTGCCAGCTCTCCGTGCCCGGAATGAAGGTCTTGTAGAGCTCCTGGGCATATTTGACGGCGGCGAGCGTCTCGGGGCTGTTCAGAACGACGGCACCCTTGTCGTCGATCATCTGGCCGCCATGGCTCCAGAGCAGCCAATGGGCGTAGTTGTTGCCGTCACCGACGGCCTTGCCATGCGGGAAGCCGGCGGGGGTACCCTTGGCGTGCAGCGCCTTGCACAGTTCCAGGAAGCCGGCCGTATCCTTCGGGAATTCGTTGAAGCCGGCGGCCTTCATATGGCTGTCGCGATAGACGATGGCGTTGCCGATGGCGCAAAGCGGCAGGGCGATGAACTTGCCGTCGCGCTTGGCATAGCCTTCCAGGCCCGGATACCAGCCGCCATGGGCGGCGCCGAGATAGTCGCCGAGTTCGGTCACGTCGACCAGCTTGTCGGGATATTGCTGGGGATCGTCGAACCAACTCATCACCATGTCGGGGCCGGAGCCGACATTGGCGGCGACGGCGGCTTTCGGACGAATGTCCTCCCAGCTTTCCTTGTCGATGCGGACTTCGACGCCCGTCGCTTCCGTGAACTTCTTGGTGTTCTCGAGCCAGGCGGCTTCTTCGGACGCGACGAAGGGCACCCAGCGCAGAAGGCGGAGCGTAGCGCCGGCTTCCGGCTTGTAGACCGGGGCGGCGGCCTGGGCAAAGGCGGGCGACATGCCGAGCTTGCCAAAGCCGGCCGCCGCTACAAGGCCGGCGGTCGTTGCGAAAAGGTCTCGTCTATTCAGGCTCATCGTTTCCTCCAGATTTTCAGTATTTTTTATTGCGCGAGCGCGATCCCGGCCGGGCCGGCAGGGATCGCTACGCCAGTCAGCCCGACAGCGTCCTAGAGCCGAAGCCCGCTTTCAGCGTCGAAGACGTGCGTCGCCTTGGTGTCGATGGCGACGTTCAGCGTGTCGCCGGGCTTCGCAGCGATCCGGTCGTGGAAGACGCAGGTGACGTCGGTTCCGGCCAGCTTGGCCATGATGTGGGTTTCCGAGCCGGTCGGCTCGACGACCACGACGTGGAGCGGCACGCCGGCCGCATCCAGCCGCATCGCTTCGGGGCGCACGCCATAGACGAGATCGCGGCCCTTCATGCTGTCCGCCGGGTTGCGGACCGGCAGGACGGTGCCATCCTGCGCGAGGAAGCGGGAGGCGTCGGCGTTGTCGATCCGGCCCTTGATCATGTTCATGGACGGGGAGCCGATGAAGCCGGCGACGAACAGATTGGCCGGCCGGTCATAGAGATCGAGCGGCGCGCCGATCTGCTCGACGATGCCGTCATGCATGACGACAATCTTGTCGGCCATGGTCATGGCCTCGATCTGGTCATGGGTGACGTAGACCGTGGTGGTCTTCAGGCGCTGGTGCAGTTCCTTGATCTCGGCCCGCATCGCCACGCGGAGCTTGGCGTCGAGGTTCGAAAGCGGTTCGTCGAACAGGAAGACCTGCGGATCGCGCACGATGGCGCGGCCCATGGCGACGCGCTGGCGCTGGCCGCCCGAAAGCTGCCGGGGGAAAGCGCTCGAGAAGGTGGGTCAGGCCAAGAATTTCGGCCGCGGGCCGCACCCGCTCGTCGATCGTCGCCTGGCTGGCGCCCTTCGAGCTTGAGCGAGAAGGCCATGTTGTCGGCGACGGTCAAATGCGGATAGAGCGCATAGTTCTGGAACACCATCGCGATGTCGCGTTCCTTCGGCGGCATCTGGTTGACGACCTTGTCGCCGATGCGGATTTCGCCTGCGGTGATGTTCTCCAGGCCGGCCAGCATCCGGAGCAGCGTCGACTTTCCGCAGCCGGACGGGCCGACGAGGATGACGAACTCGCCGTCATCGATCTGGACATCGACGCCCTTGATGATCGGTTGCGCACCGAACGATTTTCTTACGTTGACGAATTCTACTGACGCCATGCACGTCCTCCCAGAATTTATTCAGTAACCACCTTGGATGGATCCTTGGCGGTGTTGGATGCACTGCTTGTCGACATGCGCCGTTGAAACTCGGCGTCGACGTCGGGCGTCTCGCAGGCATCGAGCGGTGTCGCGCCAGGTGACGCGATTCTTCACGCGGTTGCCGGATTTCGCTCTGCCAAAGGCTCACGAAACGCTGGCAAAACGCTTGTCCCATTCACGATCCCACGCTCTCCCGGCATCGGGGGCGGCGGTCACCGTGTGGGCAAAGGATGATTGGCAGGCTTGCCGGCGTGCTACTTGCGGTCAGCGCGCACCTCCATGCGCTGCCTTGGCATCTGTTCTTCCAGAGACAACCTTCACTCGTCACCCACGCTGCGGCGCGAGCACGGACCAACTCATCAAAGACAGTCTCTCCCTCTGTCCGAGTAAGTATTTTGCCGCGCAGATCAAACAATCCTAGTCAAAGTTTTTCTTCCCGGTCAACTCAGGTCCGCCTGCGTGTTTCTAATAACGTGTGATCCTGTGTATTTGTTGCGATGCAATAAGAAAGATGAATTGTTCATTTTATGTCGATATTACCGTCGTAAACTATCGATAATTCGCTCTATTGGCTCGCCAATTTCATTGGATCCTTCCGTTGCGTAAATACTGACGCTTGCGTAAGGGTTGCTGGCCGCGTCCGGGGGCAGGGTGCAGCGAACGTCGCGTGCGCCGCGGCTGGCCAGATGCCGAGACGGCGTGGCGTTCGCGTCCATTCGCGGGCTTCCTCCCGCTTGTCGATCCGCACCGCGTCGGGACTCCAGGGTCGCGGCGCCCTCGATCCGGGCCAAAGCTGTCGCGTGAACCGGGAACCACTTGCGGTTCGGCTCCACTTCCGTATCCAATCAATCCGATACGGACAGCGTCGGGAGAAACGTCATGCGCCTGTTGGGCTTCAAAATAGCGGCGATGGCCATCACCTTGCTTTTCGTCGGGGCGCATACCGCCGTGGCGCTTGCCGCGACGCGAACCCTGCATGGCTCCATCCTCTATCGCGAACGGATGGCGCTGCCGCCGGATGCCCGCGTCGAGGTCCAACTGCTGGATGTCTCGCTGGCCGATGCGCCGTCGCGGATCATTGCTGAAACCGGCTTCCGGCCGCGCGGGCAGGCGCCGATCCCCTACAGCCTCCGCTTCGACGCGGCGAAGCTGAAGCCGCGTCATAGCTACGCGCTGCGGGCAACGATCTCCGTCAACGGCCGGCTGTGGTTCACCTCGACCAGCCGCCATACGGTCGAGATCGGTGGCCCGGACAGGATCGACATTCCGGTCCAGCGGGTCAGTGGCGAGGCGGCTCCGCGTTCCGTCGCCAGCCCGGCCGGGCGCTGGCTCGCCGAGGATATCCGCCGGGGCGGCGTCATCGACTATCTGCAGACGGTGCTCGAGATCGGCCCGAATGGCCGGGTGAGCGGCACCGGCGGCTGCAATCGCATGTCGGGCGAGGCGAAGATTGCCGGCGACACGATCCGGTTTGGCGCGATTGCCAGCACGCGGATGGCCTGCACCCCGGCCGCCATGAACCAGGAACAGAAATTCTTCGCTGTGCTGGAGGATGTGCGCCGCTGGCGCGTGGATGCGGCCCGCGGCAAGCTGATCCTGCTCGACGGGCGCGGCAATCCGATCGTCATCCTCTCCCGCATGTAGCATCCAGCCGGGATTGCCGCTCGCGGAAGCGAGGAATGCAGAAGATCAGGCGTCGAGCAGGCTGCGGCGATAGCTGATGAAGCCGAGCTGGGCCGCGACCTTGTCGTAGAGCCGTCTCGCGGTGGTGTTGTCGGCGTGCGTCAGCCAATGCAGCCGGTCGCAACCGCGCACCCCGGCCTGCTGTGCCACGGCTTCGATGAGCGCGCGGCCGACGCCGCCGCTTCGGCTGGCAGGGCTGACGAACAGGTCTTCGAGATAGCAGGAATGGCCCGCCAGCCATGTCGATCGGTGGATGACGGCATGGGCGAAACCGACCAGGCGGCCGTCCGACTCGGCGCCGAGGGCGAACATCGGCTCGGCGGGATCGTTGAGGCGGGCCCAGGTGAGATCGGTGATCTCGGGCGCCAATGTCCTCTGGTAGAAATCGAGATAGCCCTGCCAGAGGGGCCGCCACGCCTCGTGGTCGGCGGCAACAAGCGGGCGGATGACGACACGCATGCGGACATCCTGTTCACGGCTGCCGATGTTGGGGCAGGCGGGGGGGGCGAGCGGCAAGGAGCAAGGAGCAAGAAGATCGGCAAGGGCGGAGAGCCGCCCTTGCCGGAGAGTTGGAACGGGGAGTGGCGCTCCCCGAAAGGGTTTGGCTTATGCCATCGCCTTGGTCAGGTTGTCGCTGACCTTGTCGAGGAAGCCGGTGGTCGAGAGCCACTTCTGGTCCGGGCCGACGAGCAGCGCCAGGTCCTTGGTCATGTCGCCAGCTTCGACGGTGTCGACGCAGACCTTCTCGAGCGTCAGCGCGAACTTCGCCAGTTCTGCATTGTCGTCGAGCTTGGCGCGATGGGCGAGGCCGCGCGTCCAGGCGAAGATCGACGCGATCGAGTTGGTCGACGTCTCCTTGCCCTGCTGGTGCTGGCGATAGTGGCGCGTCACGGTGCCATGCGCGGCTTCGGCTTCGACGGTCTTGCCGTCGGGCGTCAGCAGCACGGAGGTCATCAGGCCGAGCGAGCCGAAGCCCTGCGCGACCGTGTCGGACTGGACGTCGCCGTCGTAGTTCTTGCAGGCCCAGACATAGCCACCGGACCACTTCAGGGCCGAGGCGACCATGTCGTCGATCAGGCGATGCTCATAGGTGATGCCGGCTGCCTTGAAGGCGACTGCGAACTCGGCGTCGAACACTTCCTGGAACAGATCCTTGAAGCGGCCGTCATAGGCCTTGAGGATGGTGTTCTTGGTCGACAGATAGACTGGGTACTTGCGCATCAGGCCGTAGTTCAGCGAGGCGCGGGCGAACTCGCGGATCGATTCGTCGAGGTTGTACATCGCCATGGCGACGCCGGCGCCCGGGAACTTGAAGACTTCCTTCTCGATGACGGTGCCGTCTTCGCCGACGAACTTGATCGTCAGCCGGCCCTTGCCGGGAACGAGGAAGTCGGTCGCCTTGTACTGGTCGCCGAAGGCATGACGGCCGACGATGATCGGCTGCGTCCAGCCGGGGACGAGGCGCGGCACGTTCTGGCAGATGATCGGCTCGCGGAAGATGACGCCGCCGAGGATGTTGCGGATGGTGCCGTTCGGCGACTTCCACATTTCCTTGAGGTTGAATTCCTTCACGCGGGCTTCGTCCGGCGTGATGGTGGCGCACTTGACGCCGACGCCGAGCTTCTTGATCGCGTCGGCCGGCGTCGATCGTCACCTGGTCGTTGGTCGCGTCGCGGTGCTCGACGCCCAGGTCGTAGTACTCGAGGTCGAGATCGAGGTAGGGGTGGATCAGCTTGTCCTTGATGTTCTGCCAGATGATCCGGGTCATCTCGTCGCCGTCGAGCTCGACGACGGGATTGGCTACCTTGATCTTCGCCATGGAAGAGAACCTCGCTTCAGGGTTGGACGGCTCGACTTGCCGGCGGAAAAGGAGGCCGCGGACGGCAAGACGGCGCCGAGGATGGTGCGGGCTCCCCTATAGCATCGCGCTCAAAACGCGCAAAGGCTGGCAGCGGTGAGAATGGAGTGCGACGCCTTCGCCTGTCCCGGCGCTTCAACAGAGACGCGCTCAGTTGAGGCTGGATGCCAGCCTGCTGTGTAGCTTCCGGATGACGCGCTTGATCCGGGCATGCAAACGCTGCGTGCAACTCAGTTGCAGCTTCAGGCGGATGGAGACGGGCAGCGGCCGGCCGTAGACAGCGTCGAGGCCCGAACGCAGGAGTGCCTTCGGAACGAGGGCGGCGAGCCTGCGTATCGTCTTTTCTTCTCCGAAAGTCGCCGCCAAATGCCGAATCAGCTCGCTGAAGAACTGATCACGGTTCCAGTCCGCCAGATCCTCGGACGTCTTGAACATATCGCGCTCGAGCAGTGCGCCGAGCGCGCCCCAGTAGCGCTTTTCTCCAATCCGGGTCGAGAAGCTGGCCGCGTTGGCGACGAATATCCGGACCATCTCTCGCACTCGGAGGGACTTGAAGTGCGTCGCTGGCCCCGCATCGCCGCGCAAGCTGGCGAGGCTCGGCGTCGATGCGGCAAAATTGTTGCCATGGATCCGGTAGGTCGAGAGCGGAAGGTCAATCACCGCCGAGCCGCCGAGCAAGTGGGCAAGGCGGTTGTAGTGACCGTCGGTAGAAAGCTTCGGAAGGTCATTCGCGTCGCTGGCGGGAGCGAGCATGTCGAGAATGAAACGGCGGTACATGTTCGAGCTGCCAGGCGACCAGGGCCATTCCATCGACACGGGCCGAAGCAATTTTGTGTGGCGTGACAGCGTCGCATAGGCGTGGTCATTGACCGACTGCAGTCGCGGAACAACTTCGGAAGGTCGCAAGCCTTCCCTGCTTTCCATGTGCGTCGCGTCGGCGCGTGTTCGACGGCCGTTCAACATCGCGCCGGTCGGTCCCGTTTCGATGGCAGTGCTAGAGGTGAATGCCACGCTCTGGCGACTGGCCAGATGGGCTTGGATGTGGACTGAGGCGAAGTTCGACAGCAGCGTGTCGTCGGAGTCGATGAAAGCAACGAAATCGCCCGTCGCATGCTCCAGTCCGCGCAGGCCTCCGCCGAGCGGTCCCAAATTGATCTCGGAATGGATGACATGGAAGCGAGGGTCGCCGCTGACATGGCGTTCGATGATGTCGCGGCTTTCGTCAGTCGAGGCGTTGTCGACGACTACCACCTCGAAATTCGGGTAGTCCTGCGCCCGAATCGAGTCGATGGTGCGGCCTACATACTGGCCATAATTCCAGTTTCGGACGATAAAAGAGACTTTGGGAAGCTGTACCTCACCGGCTGTTGCCAGTCTGGAGGCGGAGACGCCGCCGATCGTCAGGAGATCGCATTCGCTGGCGGAACTAGGTGCCGGCAGGTCGCGCGGTCCTGAGATGTCCGGGCTATTGAGCATGAATCGAGCAAGGCCCTTTCGAGGTGTCGACCGCTATCGATGTCACAACAAACTGCTGGGCAGATGCAGGCGAACGAAGGTCCGTAGCCGGCGTTCCGACTGTATCCCCTTGGTATTGATGCGCTCGTCGAGACGCAATGCCTGACTAGAATTCGTCCAGAATAGCGGCTGAAAGGCGCAACTTCGGGAGCGTAGATCCTGGCCGAAACGGATTCGACTGCCATTTCGAGGGTTCGTAACGGCATGCAACCGGTGCGATTCACCGGATACAGAGTTTCATCGTACCTGGCGAATGCGCCGATCGATTCGGCGCGGATACCTGGAGATCCGTGTCGCCTTATCGTGGATATTGTCGGACGGGCCGTCTTCCAAGCTCTCGAGCCGCCGTGCGTCGCAATCTATCGCGATGGCGGAGACGAAAGGAAACGTCGTTCCCGCTTTGCTGCGGTAGGTGAACGCAGTTCACCCGGATTCATCGGCGCTTCGATCGGCTTTGGCGTCGGGTTCGGCGCGCGCGGAGATACAGGCGGATACCCTCATGCATCTGGCGGAGGGCGGCGGACCGGACCGCCCAATGCACGCGCAGCGGCAGGCGATGACCATAGTATTTCCGAAGGATCACCAGTATAGCCGGACGCGGAAGCAGATTGTTCAATCCATGAATGGCCTTTTTCTCGCCAAAGGCCTCCAACAGCAGAGCGAACTGCCCGTCCGTCAAGTCGGCGATCTCCGCCGGGGTCGGAATTTCTGTGGCGCCGGGCTGCAGGCCCAACATGGAGGCAAAGGCATCCCAGTACCGTTTCGCGCCGATGCGGTGGGATAGGTCCGCCCCGTTCGCCGCCCAGACGCACAGCTTGTGACGATCACTTGCAGTCGACCAAGCTCCGTCGATGGGACTTGTGACATGCTCGATCCGGGAGCCGGGAAGCTTCCTAGAAAGCGGCAGCTGGATTGCCGCCGAGCCGCCGAGAAGCTGGCAGAGCGGCGCGTAATGCGCGGCGGGGGAGGCGGGGAGAGCGATGGATTGGTCCGCGACGGGCTGCAGCAGATCGATGACGAAACGTCGATACATCTGGGCCGCGTCGGGCGACGCCGTCCAGCTCTGTGTCATCGGTTCGACCAGCGCTGTGCTGGATGCCAAATGCGCGAAGCCGTCGTCGTCGAGGCAGGCTAGCCGGAGAACCGGCGTGGCAGGCTGCAACCAGGGCTTGGCCGAGTCGATTTGGCTGGGAGTGGGCGGCGGGCTGATTGGGCCAGGCTGGCTCAGAGACACCTGAGAGGCGGTGAACGCCACGTTGTGGCGGCTGGCGAGATGCGTCTGGATATGAGCGGAGGCGAAACCGGGCAGCGGGAGCTCGGTCGCGTCAAGGAAGGCGACGAACTCGCCCTCTGCCGCAGCGAGGCCGAGCGTCGCCAGGGCGAAGGGACCGGGATCGGTGTCGGAGGGGACGCGCCTGAAGCGGGGATCGCCTCCGATCTGGTGTTCGAGGGTCGCCCGACTGGCGTCTGTCGCGCCCGCGTCCACGACGATGATTTCGCAACGCGGATAGTCCTGTGCCCGAACGGCTTCGATGGTGGCGCCAAAATCCGAGCCGGCGCCGCGGGTGAGCACAAAGGACACCAGCGGCAAGCGGATGGCGCCTGGCCTCGCCAGCTGCCCTGCGCCGACGTTCTGGATCGAGAAGTCAGATGTATTCATGTGTCCCCGTCGAGAGCGATCCAACACAGTCGGATCGCTCTACCTTAGCAGGCGCGCACGTCAGGCGGTCTGCTTCTTTCGGATGTTCTTGCGGAACCAGCGTTCCTGTCTTTTGTTGCCCGTTTCGAACGAAACCCTGCCAGAATCGAAATATTGCAGTTGCGGGGCCGTCACGCTCGAGTTCCTGCCATGAACCCGGTAGCCGGACAGCGGCTCGTTTAGCATGATGCTGCCGCCTTCGGCATGGCAGAAGGGGGCGGCGGAGGTGTCGAGGGCGAACTTGACCTCGATAGGATCGCGGATGGCTGACATCAGGCGTTCGATGTTGCGTCGCCGATAGACGATCGATGTGCCCGGATACCAGCACCACCGCCGTTGGGACGGAGGGATCAGCGTCATGGCCAACGGTCGGGGCGTGTCGTGCTGCGTCGGGATCTGGACATCGGCCCAGCCGGGCCGATTGGCATTCGAGGCTTTCCACCAATGCGGCATGTTGCCGGCGACGATCGTGCCGTGCCGGTCGACCTGCAGAGTGTCGCCGGTTGACACCCCGACTCGGTTGTTCACCAGCATATGGGCGCGGACGTGATGGCTGATGAAGTGCGGAAACAGGAAATCGTCCGTGTCGAGGAAGGAGACGAAATCGCCCGAGATGCGGTGTTGCGTGACGATGTGATGCGCGGCGCCGAGTTGGCCGAGATTTCGGGACAGCTCGATGAAGCGGACCTGTGGATGCTCTTCGACGAAGGTCTTGATCAGCACCGGGCTATCGTCATCCGAGCCATTGTCGAGGACGATGATTTCCAGCGCCGGATAATCCTGCGCCACAGCCGATCGCAACGCGGTCAGCAGATAGGCGCCATAGTTCCAGTTGATCGCGATGATGGTGACGAGCGGCAGCTTTTCGCTGCCGCTCACGCCATAGGTCTGGCGCCATTCCGATTCGTTCATGCCCTGGCGCGCCGCGCGGCGAGTGCCAGCGCGATATAGCTCCAGCCCGTGAAGAGAAGGGAGATGCCAGCCAGCGTGCCTGGAACCCAGAGGCCCGAGAACGGAAACTGCAGCAGGATGAACAGACCCGCCAGAAAGGCGATAATGCCGGCGGTGAGAATCCAGCCCCAGCCGTCCATCGGCCGGACGCGGAAGGAAAGCGCGATCTGGAAGATGCCCTTGGCCATGAAGACCGAGGCGATGATCAGGGTCAGTGCGACGCTGCCGACAACCGGCGACATATAGATCGCGATGCCGCCGATCAGCACGACGATGCCGACGACGAGCTGCCACAGGAAGCCGCCCCAACCCTGGACGCTGAAGGCCTGGAAAATCTGGAAGGCGCCGGCGATGACCAGCACGACCGCGAGGAAGACCGTGACGGTGACGCTGGAGATCAGTGGCATGGCGATGGCAAAGATGCCACCAATCACGAACACGATGCCGAGGAACAGAAACCAGCCCCATTTCTCCCTTACGGTCGAGGAAAAGCTCTTGTTCGCTGCCAGATCTGCGGGCATTCCGCGTCCTCCCTTGGGCTGTTCCGTCACCGCGGTTGCGACTCACCCGAGCCCTGCAACCTGCGTCGAGCAGCGCGAATATAGCGTGACCACGCCCGATGGGCTAGGAGATGGCCTTCTCAACATGATGCACGGACGAAATGGTCGCTTCTGAACTTCTTGTCGACGGGCCCGCCGTCATTCTCGTCGAACCCCAGCTTGGCGAGAACATCGGCACGGCTGCCCGCGCCATGGCGAATTTCGGCCTGCGTGATCTGCGGATCGTCAATCCGCGCGACGGCTGGCCGAACGAGCATGCCCGCCGCGCCGCCAGCCGCGCCGATCACGTCTTCGATCGCATCCGCCTGTTCCAGACCGTCGAGGAGGCGGTGGCCGATCTCGGCTATCTGGTTGCGACCACCGCCCGTTCGCGCGAACTCGCCAAGACGGTTCGCGGCCCCGCCGCGGCGGCCGGCATCATGCGCGGCCATATGGCGGGCGGCGTCCGGACCGGCATCCTGTTCGGGCGCGAGCGTATCGGCCTGACCAATGAGGAGATCTCGCTCGCCGACGAGATTGTGACGCTGCCGATCGATCCGCAATTCGCCTCGCTCAACATTGCCCAGGCCGTGCTGATCCTCGCCTATGAATGGCGGCGGAGCGGGCTGGAGACGGAAGAGGCGGGGCTCCGCTTCACGACGCCGAACGATAGCCGCCCGGCGACCAAGCAGGAGCTGATCGGCCTGTTCGAGCATCTGGAAAGCGCGCTCGACGCCGTCACCTTCTTCCGCCCGGTCGAGAAGCGTCCCGTCGTCGTGCAGACGCTGCGCGCCATGTTGCAGAAGGCGCAGTTCACGGAAGCCGATATCCGCACCTTGCGCGGCGTCGTCGCGGCGCTGGAAAATCGGCCGACCCGGCCGCGCCGTCGCGCCGACGGCACGGAAACTACCAGCCGCGAGGCGGACGATTGACCGCCAGGCTGCTGGTCTTCGATTCTGGTATCGGCGGCCTCTCGGTTCTGCGCGAGATCCGGCGGCAATTGCCATCGGCCGAGATCGCCTATGTGGCGGACAATGCCGCCTTTCCCTATGGCGACTGGGACGCGGCGCCGCTTTCGGATCATATCGTCGCGCTGATGGGGCGGCTGATCGGGCGCTTTGCGCCCGATGCGGTGGTGATCGCCTGCAACACGGCGTCGACGTTGGTGCTGCCGCCACTGCGCGCGCTGCATGCGATCCCGTTCATCGGCACGGTGCCGGCGATCAAGCCGGCGGCCAAGCGCTCGCAGAGCGGCGTCGTCGGGGTGCTGGCGACGCCGGGAACGATGAAGCGCGACTATACCCGCGAGTTGATCCGCAGCTTCGCCAGGGATTGCCACGTCCGCCTGGTCGGCTCATCCGAGCTGGCGCCGCTGGCCGAGGCGGTGATGCGAGGCGCCGCCGTCGACGGTGCCGCCATCCGCGCCGAGATCGAACCGGCCTTCATCGAGGTCGATGGCAAGCGAACCGACACGATCGTGCTTGCCTGCACCCACTATCCCTTCCTGATCGATCGGCTGGAGGCCATCGCGCCCTGGCCGGTCACCTGGATCGATCCTGCCGAGGCGATCGCCCGGCGGGTTCTGTCCGTATTGTCGCTGCCACCCGATCCGGACGGCACGCTGCTCCGGACCGGGCAGGCCTATCTGACGTCGGGCAAGCCGTGGCCCAGGCAATTGATGCCAGTGCTGGCCAGCATGGGCCTGCAGGGAGAAATCTTATAGAAATGCGCATCTCCCATTTGCAGGAACCCGATGTGCCGGAGCGGATGCTCGATCGGCTGCTGCCCTATGCCGGCTGGGCCGGGATTGGCATCTTCGTGCTGTTCAACCTCGCCGTTCTGGCGTTGGTGCTGGTCGATCCCGATCGCCGCAGCGTCGTGCCGGTCTACCGTTTGGGCGCGCTTGGCTGGTGGCACGGCGACGACATCTTTGGCGGTGGCATCAGCGGCTTCCTTTACCTGCCGAGTTTTGCCGTCCTCTACACGCCGTTCGCGCTGCTCGGCGCATCATTCGGCGATGCGCTCTGGCGCGTCGTGTCGTTCAGCCTCTTGGCCTATGCGATCTGGCGAGCCGTCGGCAGCACGCTTCCCGCCGTCGACGGCAGCAGGAAATGGCTCATCTTCGGCACCTGCCTGCTCCTGCTCGCGCCGAGCGGCTTCGGCGCTTTCCGAAATGGCCAGGCGACCGTCATCCTGATGGCGCTGATGCTGCTCGGCTCCGTAGCGATTGCCGAGGAGCGCTGGTGGATCTCGGCGCTGCTGCTGGGCCTCGCCTTCGCCATCAAGCCGTTGGCGCTGGTGCTGATGCTGCTCTTCGGGGCTTTGTATCCAAAGCTCGGCTGGCGGCTGCTCGTCGTGACAGCCGGCTTCCTGCTGCTGCCCTTCCTCAACCCCGATCCCGTCGCGGTCGTGGGCCTCTACAAGCTCGGCATCGCCAAGATCCTGGCTGCAGGCGATCCGGGCGATGGCCGCTGGGCCGATCTGACCGGGCTCCTGAACGCCGTCGGCCTGCCGGCTTCGGAGCGGCTGCTGACCGTGGTGCGCATCGTCTTCGCGCTGCTGGCGCTGGGCCTCGCCTATCTGTCGGTTCAGCGGACCGGCCCGAAGGATGGGCCGATCAACATCCTCGCCATCGCGGTCGTCTATCTGATGCTGTTCAACCCGCGGACGGAACTGAACACCTACGTGATGTTCGGCAGCATCGTCGCGGTCTATTCGGGGATCCTGTGGCATCGCGAACGGCGCGAGAAGGCCAGTTGGTTCATGGTCGGGCTCGCCGTCGCTTTCGTCCTGGCGATCGCGGCCTATCCGTACACGTCGCTTTGGCTGCAGCCGCTGCTATGCGTCGTGTTCATTCCGTTCCTGATCTGGCGCTGTTTGACGCCACCGGTCGAGCGGACGCTGGCGGCCTGACCTCCGCGAAGGCGAAGAGGCGATAGCCCAGATAGGAGAGGACCGTCGCCACCGCCGATCCGGCGACGAGCGCCCGAAACGGCGTCGCATTCGCCCACAGCATCAGAACCAGCGCGTACACCACGTAGTTGATGCTGGCGGAGAGCGACGCGACGGAGGCATAGCGCAGGAATTCGCGAAGCCGCGGCGGTCCGGGCGCGCGGAAGGTCCAGGTGCGGTTGATCAGCCAGCCGGCGACCATGGCGCAGCCGATGGCGACCAGCCGCGCCAGATACGGATCGGCGCCGAGCGCGACCAGCAGGCTCAGGATCGCCGCGTCGATGGCGAATGCCGTCAGTCCGGCGACGCCGAAAACGGCGAGGTGGCGGATCGAGGCGACGAGACCGGCCCCGCTCACGACGGCCACCGGACCCGGCCCTTGTTGTCGCGCTCGAGGCGAACGACCCGATCCGCCGGCAGGGTCTTCAGCATTTCGAGTTCGTCGCGGCGGCGCTCGAACAGCGGATCCAGGGGGCGCAAGATTTCGTCGGGATAGCCGGGATGGCACATCACCAGCTGGCATCGCCCCGGGGCGCGCAGGAAATCCGCCATTTCCCGCGCATAGGGGACCGAGCGGTCGAAGCGCGAGAATCCGGAAAAGCCGTCATTGGTGCGGAGGCCGAGGCGGCGCGCTTCGCGGTCCAGACCGCGCGCCAGCCAGGCGACGCCGAGGGCCTTCGCCAGGCACCTGCGGCGCGCCAGGATGCGGCCGGGCCTGTCGCCGGGATCGCGAACCAGCGGCGGCGCCGCCGCGTAGCGCCGCGCCAGCGCGGCGAGCAGGACCGGTCGGATCACCGGCAGGATATGCACGTGATGATGGCCGTCGACGAAGTCGGGCGGGGCGCCGGCAATGTCCTCGAAGCGATCCAGTTGCCGTTCGATTTCGGCTGCGATCTCGGTAGCGCTGGCCGTGCCGTTGCGCGTCCGTCGCATCATGGCGCCGATGCCGTCAAAGCGGCCGGAAGGCAAGCTACGCGGCATGGGACCAAGCGGCTCGCCGGTCGTCAGGTTGAGATGCAGACCGATCGCGGCCCGGCGGCGCAGATCGGCGACGGCCCCGGTCGCCTGGAGCCAGTCGGGCTCGGTCGTCATCGCGCCCGTGGCCGAAAGCCGGCCGGCTGCGATCAGTTCCTCGATGCCGCGCGAGACGCCGGGCGACAGCGCATAGTCGTCCGCGCAGAGAATGACGCGGCCGCCCGTCATCAGGCGATGCGCCGTATGTGGGGCTCGCTCTGGGGCTCGGCGGTGCCGCCGATCGTCTCTTCGACGAGGAAGAGGGGCCGCCCCTTCACCTCGTCATAGATGCGGGCGACATACTCGCCGAGCACGCCGAGCGAGATCAGCTGGACGCCCGAGAAGATCATGATCGAGACGACGAGGGTTGGGAAACCCGGCACGTCGGCGCCGAAGAGGAGCGTGCGGATCACGAAGAGCACGCCATAGAGGATGGCGAGGACCGAGATCAGCAGGCCCAGATAGGACCAGACCTTGAGCGGCACGGATGAGAACGAGACGATGCCGTCCAGGGCGAAACGGGCGAGCGAGCGGAAACGCCAGCTCGATTGGCCTGCATGGCGTTCGCCGACCAGGAAGGGCACCGTCGTCGACCGGAAGCCGATCCAGGCATAGAGTCCCTTGCTGAAGCGCGTGCGTTCGCCCAACTGGTTCATGGCATCGACGGCCTTGCGATCCATGAGCAGGAAGTCGACGGCGCCGGCCGGGATCCGGGGGTGCGCGATGGCGCTGAAGACGCGGTGGAACGCCTGGGAATAGAAGCGTCGCAGCGGCGATTGCGTTTCCTTGTCGATCCGCCTGGCGAAGACGATCCTGTAGCCGGCGCGCCAGTTTTCAATGAAGGACGCGAGGACCTCGGGCGGATGTTCCAGATCGCCATCCATGAGGATGACCGCGTCGCCGCGCGCATGGCGTAGTCCGGCTGCGATCGCCGTCTCCTTGCCGAAATTGCGGGAAAGCGCGAGCCCTTGGAAACGGCCATCGCCGGCATTAAGGGCGCGGATCGCGGCGCGCGTCTCGTCGCTGGAGCCGTCGTCGACGAACAGGACCGTCCAGGCAATGTCGCGAATGCGGTCGATTGTCGCGAGAAGCTCCCGGGCGAAACGAGGCAGTCCCTCCGCCTCGTTGAAGACGGGTACCACAATTGTCACTTGCGAAGTCGGCACGACGAAGCCTTGCAGTCCAATGCGAGTTTCGAGAGACCGATACAGCATCAGGCCGGGATTGTCGCCTCCATCAGAATCTCGAACGAGCGCTTGCGGTCGGCCGGATCATAGAAGTCCGTGGTGACGATCAGTTCGTCGGCACCGGTCTGCTCGATCACCGCGGCAAGCTTTTCCTTCACGGTTTGCGGGCCGCCGATGATCGCGACGCCGAGATGCGAGCGGACATAGGCTTCTTCACGCGGTTCCCAGCGACCGTCCATGCTGTCGACCGGCGGCATCAGCACGGTGGGCTGGCCGCGCACGAGATTGACAAGGCGTTGGTACTGCGTCGTCGCCTGATAGTGCGCCTTTTCGTCGCTGTCGGCCGCGATGACCGGCAGGCCGACCATCACATAAGGCTTCTCTAGATATTCGGACGGGCGGAAGAAGTGGCGATAGGTCTCCAGCGCCTCCATCAGTCGCTGTGGCGCGAAATGGCTGGCGAAGGAAAAGGGCAAGCCGAGCAGGGCGGAAAGCTGGGCGCTGAAGGTCGAGGATCCGAGCAGCCAGACCGGCACATTGGAGCCGGCGCCGGGAACCGCGCGCAGCTTCTGGCCGTCGGCGGCGGGCGCCAGCAGGGCGAGCAGTTCCTGCACGTTTTGCGGAAAGGCGTTGTCGTCGTCGGTCATGTCGCGTCGGAGCGCGCGCATGGTCATCGGGTCGCTGCCCGGCGCGCGGCCAAGGCCCAGATCGATCCGGCCCGGATAAAGCGCTTCCAATGTGCCGAACTGCTCGGCGATGACGAGTGGCGCATGGTTGGGCAGCATGACGCCGCCGGAACCGACGCGGATCGTCGACGTGCCGCCGGCGATGTAGCCGATCAGCACGGCCGTCGCCGAACTGGCGATGCCGGGCATGTTGTGATGTTCGGCGACCCAGAAGCGGTTGTAGCCGAGACTTTCGACATGGCGGGCGAGGTCGAGCGAGTTGGCGAGGGCGGCGGCGACGGTTCCGTCCTGACGGACGGGGGCGAGGTCGAGGACGGAGAGCGGAATGGCGGGGTGTTTGGGCATGGAGGGGTCCGGTGCGGCGAATGTTTTGGCTATGTGGGAAGCTAGACCGGGATCGGGAAGGCCGGCGAGCGCTTTTTTGTATGGACTGATACATTATGAGCTTTCCCTGTTCTCCGGCTCCGTGTGACGCTAGAAGCGCGCAGGCAGGACAAGGGAGCCAGGGATGATCGGTTGGGGCATTCTCGGAACGGGGTTCATCTCGGATACCGTCGCGGCGGCGATCCAGAAGAGCGCGGGGTCGCGCCTTGCCGCCGTCGCCGGTCGGGATATCGCGCGCACGGAAGAGTTCCGCGCCCGCTTCGGCGGGGATCGCGCCTATGCCGACCATGCCGAACTGCTCGCGGATCCGGCCGTCGACGTCGTCTATGTCGGCCTGCCCAATCATCTGCATCACAGCTTCGTCGGCGAGGCCGCCGCCGCCGGCAAGGCGATCCTCAGCGAGAAGTCGCTTTCCATCGACATGGCGAAGAGCGAGGCGCTGGTCGATGCCGTCGCGGCGCACGACGTCTTCTTCGTCGAGGGGCTGATGTATCTCGCCCATCCGCTGATCGCCCGCTTCGTCGAGATCCTGCGCGACGGACGCCTCGGCGCGGTCAGGTCGATCCATGCGAGCTATGCCGCCGATATCTGGCAGGTCGTCAATCCGCAGGGGCGGGGCACCCTCTACAATCTCGGCTGCTATCCGGTATCGCTACTGCACCTCGCGGTGCAAACCGTGGCCGGCGAAGGCGGATTCCGAGATCGAAGCCAGATCGGCACGGGCTCGATCTCGGCGCATGACGGCAATGTCAGCGAGGCGGCGCTTGCCGTCCGTTTCGGCAACGGCATTCTCGCGACTGTCCAGACCGCCGAAACCTACGGCATGTATCCGGAATTCATCGTCGTCGGCGACAAGGGCAGCCTGCGCTTCCTCGATAATCCCTGGCTGCCGGAGGCGGGCGCCAGCCGGCTGCTCTTCACCGGCTTCGACGCGACGGTCGAGGAGATTGTCGTCGAAAGCGACGCCGATGCCTTCGTGCATCAGGTCCGCATGGTCGAGCGCAGCCATGCGGCCGGCCGGAAGCAGGCGGAACGGCCGTCGCCGCGCCCGGCCGATTCGATCGAGATCATGGAAATGCTCACTCAATGGGAGGCGGACATCCGCCGCGGCTGATTTCCGGGCGTGCCGTTCGTGCGAAAGTCTCCTAGTCTGCCGCTACGGAAGTTCCGGCAGGATCAGGAGATCGGAATGGACCTCGGACTCTCGAACAAGACGGCGCTCGTCACCGGATCGACCGGTGGCATCGGGCTGGCGATCGCCCGCACGCTGGCCGAGGAGGGCGCCGCCGTCATCGTCATCGGGCGCTCGGCCGAGACGGTCGAGAAGACCGTGCGCGAGATCGGCGCGGCGCGCGGTATTGTCGCCGCTGTCGCGACCGCCGATGGCGCCGCCGCGCTGACCAGCGCCGTGCCGCCGATCGACATCCTCGTCAACAATCTCGGCATCTACGAGGTAAAACCCTTTGCCGACATCACCGATGCGGACTGGCTGCATTTCTTCGACGTCAACGTGCTGAGCGGCATCCGGCTGGCGCGGCACTATTTCCCGGGCATGCTGCAGCGGAACTGGGGCCGGATCGTCTTCGTCTCGAGCGAATCGGCGCTGCAGGTGCCGTCCGACATGATCCACTACGGCATGACCAAGACGGCGCAGCTCTCCGTCGCGCGCGGCCTCGCCGAGTTGACCAAGGGGACGGCGGTGACGGTCAACTCGGTGCTGCCGGGGCCGACGCGCTCGGCCGGCATTGGCGATTTCCTGCGTTCCGTCTTCCCGGGCAATCCCGGTAGCGAGGCCGAGCTGGAGAAGGAATTCTTCCGGCTCTATCGTTCGTCGTCGCTGCTGCAGCGGATGATCGATCCGAAGGAGATCGCAGCGCTGGTAGCCTATGTCGCGAGCCCGCTCGGCGCGGCGACCAATGGCGCGGCGCTGCGGGTTGAAGGCGGGTTGCTGATGTCGGCCGTCTGAGGCGGCTAACCGGCTCCGGCATTTGACTCGTCCGGGCTTCTCCTCTACACCCCGGCCCATCGTGTTGGCTCAATTGGGCCGGCGCGGTATTTCACGCACCCGCGGAAACGTTCTGCGTTTCCTGTCGGCCGGCCTTAAAACCGGCAGAGGAGGGCACGTGTCCCTGTAACTCGTATCCAAGGGATATGCGATGTCGAAGCGTGCTTCGTCCAAACACAAGATTGACCGCCGTCTTGGCGAAAACCTCTGGGGTCGCCCCAAGTCTCCGGTCAACAAGCGCGAATACGGCCCCGGCCAGCATGGCCAGCGTCGTAAGGGCAAGGTTTCCGACTACGGTACCCAGCTCCGCGCCAAGCAGAAGCTCAAGGGCTACTACGGCAACATCTCCGAGAAGCAGTTCCGGAAGATCTATGCCGATGCGACCCGTCGCAAGGGCGATTCGTCGGAGAACCTGATCGGCCTCCTCGAGTGCCGTCTGGACGCGATCGTCTATCGCGCCAAGTTCGTCCCGACCGTTTTCGCCGCGCGCCAGTTCATCTCGCATGGCCACATCAAGGTCAACGGCCGTCGTGTCAACATTCCGTCCTTCCAGGCGAAGGTCGGCGATGTGATCGAGGTCAAGGAAGCTTCGCGTCAGCTGACGATCGTCCTCGAGGCGACCCAGCTCGCCGAGCGTGACGTTCCCGACTACATGGAAGTCGATCATCACAAGATGAGCGCCAAGTTCCAGCGCGTCCCGGCTCTGGCCGACGTGCCGTATCCGGTTCAGATGGAACCGAACCTGGTCGTCGAATTCTATTCGCGCTGATCCGTCAGCACGATCGAGTTCTGGAAAAGGCCGCCTTCGGGCGGCCTTTTCTTTTTTGCGGTCGCCGCAGGCATTTCCGACCTTCGGATTGCCCCGCAGGCGGGGTATCAAGAGAGTTTCCGGCGGAGGGGAGGCCAGATGGTCGAAATCGGGCTCGAAAAGCGGCGCGTCACCGATCTCGTCGGTCTTGCCGCCATCGCCACGACGATCATCGGCTGGGCCTCCGCCTTCGCCGCGATCCGGGTCGGGCTGACGGCGCTGACGCCGGTCGAACTCGCCGCCGCACGCTACCTCTCCGCCGCCGTGCCGGCCGGGCTCTATCTGCTCATCGCCCGCCCGCCTCTGCCCTCGCGCAAGGACTTCGTCCGGCTGCTGGTGATCGGCGTGCTGTTCATCTCGGCCTATGCCGTCCTGCTCAATACCGGCGAGCAGACGATTCCCGCCGGGCCGGCCTCTTTCATCATCCAGATCAACCCGATCATCGTGGCGCTGATCGCCATGCCGCTGCTCGGCGAGCGGTTCGGGCTCGGCGGCTGGCTCGGCACGCTGGTTTCGTTCCTTGGCGTCGGGCTGATCGCCTATGGTAGCGGCGACGGTTTCGGGCTCAATGTCGGCGCGCTGCTGATCCTCGGCGCCGCACTCTGCACCTCGATCTCGACCATCCTGCAGAAGCCGCTGCTCGGCCGCATGCCGGCTCTGGCTGTCACCGCCTGGGTGCTCCTTCTTGGTAGCCTTCCGTTAACCCCGGCGATCCCTGACACGCTTTCCGCGCTGAGGCTGGCGCCGCCGGCGGTCATCGGGTCGATCGCCTATCTCGTCGTGCTGCCGACCGTCATCGGCTACCTGACCTGGGCGATCGCGCTGAAGCGCTTCCCGGCCTCGCGCGCCTCCAACTACCTCTATTGCATCGCGCCGACGGCGACGCTGATCGGCTATCTGTGGCTGGGCGAGGTGCCGTCGCTTCTCGGCCTGCTCGGCGGCGCCATGGCGATCGGCGGCGTTCTGATCGTCAATCTGACCCGCCGTCGATAGTCTGGTCTCAGGGCAGGGCAAGCCGCCGGCAGTACTCCGCTTCGATCCCGTCGAACAGGGTCCAGAACGAGGGTGGCGTCCGGCCCGCCATCTTGTCGGTCAGGATGGCGAGGTGGGTATGCCAACCGCCGGCGGTGTTGGCCATTTGGCCGTCCGGCAGGCGGCGGTGGGTCAGCGTCAACCGGACCTTGTCGCCTTCCGGCTCCAGTTCGAACGTCACCTCCGACGGGGCCTCCGCCTCGGCGCTCCAGGTGAAGGCGAGGAGGCGGGGCGGCTCGGCTCGCAACACCTTGTGCTGGCTTGTGGCGCCGTTCTCGAATGCCTTGAATCGCTCCGGCGTCGGGGCGACGTTGGGCGACAGGGTTGCGTGCCGGAAGGTCAGGTCGAAGCGGGCACCAGGGCGAGGCTCCATCGCGCCGCCTGCCAGCCACTGGCCGCGCTTGTCGGAATCGACCAAGAAGCTCCACACCCGCTCGATCGGGCCCGGCAGCAGGCGCACGAAGCGGATCGTGCCGGGGGCGATGATCTTGCCGAAATCGCTCATGCTGTCTGCGCTTCCATTGCCGTCTCGAAGATCTGGATCAGGTTGCCGCATCCGTCCTCGAACACCGCCGTTGCGGGGCCGGGGCCGGCACTGGTCGGCCCGGACCGGAACGCGACCCCCTTGGCCACGAGCCGGCGATGCTCCGCCGCGATGTCTTCGACGGCGAAAGCGGTCGCCGGGATGCCGGCGGAAAACAGGGCCTGCTGATAGGCTCGGGCCGGTTCGAAGCCGATCGGCTCCAGCAGGAGCTCGACGCCGTCCGGCGCGGCGGGCGCGACGTCCGTCAGCCAGCGCGGGCCTCCCATCGGCAGGTCGCGCTTCAGCGCAAAGCCCAGAACGTCCCGGTAGAAGGCGAGGGCTCTCTCCTGATCGCCGACCATCACGCTCGTCAGGGCAATGCGCAGTGTCATGTCTTGTCCTCCCTTGTCGATGCTTGTGGGATGTCGTCCGCTCGCAGCAGCGCTTCGAGGGTATCGAGACGGCCGCCCCAGAAGCGCGCATAGAAGCTCAGCCATTGGTCGATCGCCGCGAAAGGAGCCGGCTCGATGCGGCAGATATGGGCGCGCCCTTCGATCCGGCGGCTGACGAGGCCGGCGCCTTCGAGAACCCGCACATGTTTCGAGGCGGCCGCAAACGACATGGCGAACGGCTTGGCGAGGTCGCCGATCTTCTGCTCGTCGTCGGTCAGCGCTTGCAGCATGGCGCGACGGGTGGGGTCGGACAGGGCGTGGAAGAGGCGATCGAGGCCAGCGGGATCTTGATAAACCATATGGTTTAATAACGCGCGAGGTCGAAATGGTCAACCTTCGGGTTCAATGATGATGGCTGCCAATGGCATCCAATGGTCATTCTTCGTTGCGCCGGCTCGCGCATCCGGGCACAAGGAGCTGAATTCAAGGAGTTCCCGTCCATGTCCGATGTGATCGAGCGCGCCGCCGATCTGGCCGATGATGCCTGCCACCCGATGTTCCGCAAGGGACCGGACACGGTTGAGTTCGGCAAGCTGCGCAAGCGGCTGGTCCGCCAGGTGCGGCAGGCGCTCGACGATTTCGCCATGGTGCGGCCGGGCGACCGCTGGCTGGTCTGCCTGTCGGGCGGCAAGGATTCCTATACGCTGCTGGCGCTGCTGCTCGACCTGAAGTGGCGCGGCATGCTGCCGGTCGACCTGCTCGCCTGCAATCTCGACCAGGCGCAGCCGGGCTTTCCGGCCGAGATCCTGCCCAATTACCTGACCGAACTCGGCGTGCCGCACCGGATCGAGCGGCAGGACACCTATTCGATCGTCACCTCGAAGATCGAACCCGGCAAGACCTACTGCGCGCTCTGCTCAAGACTTCGGCGCGGCCATCTCTACCGGATCGCGCGGGAGGAGGGGTGCCAGGCCGTGGTGCTCGGCCATCACCGCGAGGACATCCTCGAGACGTTCTTCCTGAACCTCTTCCATGGCGGCAAGCTCGCTTCCATGCCGCCGAAGCTGTTGAACGAGGAAGGCGACCGGCTGGTGCTGCGGCCGCTCGCCTATGCGGCCGAGGACGATATCGCCCGCTTCGCCACCGCGATGCAGTTTCCGATCATCCCCTGCGACCTCTGCGGCTCGCAGGAGGGCCTGCAGCGCAACGTCGTCAAGCAGATGCTGGCGGATTGGGAGAAACAGACGCCCGGCCGCAAGGAGATCATGCTGCGGGCGCTCGGCAAGACCAACCCGTCGCATCTCCTGGACCGGAACCTGTTCGACTTCGAAAGCCTGGTCGGAAAGCGTTAGACAACCGCTCCGATCAGCAGTCGGGCGGCCTTTCCGCATCGGTCGGCATATGATGCGGTGTCAGGCAGTTGAGCTCGTCGGCCGGGTTGGTATTGCCCATTTGGCTGCCGTCGTCGCGGAAGAAGCCCGTGCGCGGCGGCTGTTGCAGGGTTGGCCCGGATGGTCCGCCGCCGCTGCCGGCGGGGGCGCCGAAGACCATCCCTGGTGCTCCCTGACCCATGCCTCCACCAAAGCCGCCGGAGGCGGCGTCGGCCGGCATGGCGCCGAAGCCGATGGCCAAGGCGCCGAGGGCGATAACTGTCACGTATCGGATGGCTGGTTTCATGGCTGGACCCTCGCGGGCGCGGCCGAAGCCGCGCCCTGAGATGGTTTAGAAGCTAGGGGCCACGCAGGTCCGCGGCCCGATCGCGCCATGTGCGGTATAGATATGGCCGCATGTGACCGGGAGACCGGAATCGTCGATCTCCGTGCCGCCGGAGCCGGAGCCCGTCGGACCCAGGAGAAGTGCGCCCAGGACCGCCGCGCCGACCGGATGGTGGTGATCGCCGCCGCCGCCATGCATGCCGCCGCCCATGCCGCCGCCGCTGCCGCCATGCCAGCCGCCCGACATGCTCGATCCGCCGCCGCTATGGCCGCCATGATCGTTGTTCGCGAAGGCGAGGTTTGCGCCGCCCATGGCACCGACGCTCAGCATGAGTCCGATGGCGCCGATCTGCAGCAATGCTTTCATGTGCTTGATCATCATGGTTCTCCTCGGTTGGCGATCTGGAATTGGTCTGGATCGCCGCCCTCCGTCACCCATGAATCTAGGTAGTTGGTCCAGATAAACCAAGTTTCCAAAATCTGAAAAGATATTCATGAAGGCTAGGTTAAATAAAATTAATTAACTTTTTTCTTAACGGTGCTTCGACATGACGTTTAGGATGAGCGCGTTTCCGGATTAATTCTTGGAAAGGTGTGGAACCAATCCAGTCGTCGCGCCAAATGCAAAAAAAACAGCGCGCCGAGGCGCGCTGTTTTGGTTTGAGCGGAGGGATTGATGTCACGGGACGACGCAGGCGTTCCGGACAAAGCCGAAGTAATTGTACTGATGCGGGTAGGGGCACGGCGCATAGTCGTAGCCGTAGGCCTCATTCGAATAGCTGGAACTCGACGGGTTGTACCCGGCGAAGAGGCCCGGATGAAGGATAACCACGCCCGGGTGATGATGGTGGTGGTGATCGCGGTCGTGGTCCTCATGGCCGCCGGACCAGCTGCCGCCGGATCCGCCGCCCCACCAGCTTCCGCCGGAATGGCCGCCGCCGGACCAGCCGCTCATGCCGCCGGTCGACCAGGCGCTGGCCATGGTCGGCCCCACGCTGCCACCATGGCCACCGCCATGGCCGCCGCTATCCTCGATGTTGTGATGGCCGCGCGCCAGCGCGGGTGCCGAGACGCCGATCGTGCTGATTCCCAAAATGGCGGCGACGGCGCCAATATGCAGGATGGACTTCATCTCGGTGATCATGACGGATCTCCTGGATTGGCGATGGCAATCATTCGATCGCGCGATCGCCGCCCTCCGTCGTTGATGACCTAGTTACTCCAGAGGGGAAACCAACTTTCCAAATGGTTAATTTCCGGTAACCATCCGCGTTCGGCACGCAGCCGGGGCTTCCGGGTTGGCGCACTAAAAAGGCGGCGCTTTCGCGCCGCCTGCGTTGGAGCCTTTCGCCTATGGCATCACGCAGCGATGCGGATAGCCGTCATAGCCGATATAGGTGCCAGTCCGCGGATCGAAGCTGCGATAGCGGTTGGCGCAATAGGAGACGTAGTCGCCGCCATAGCCGCCGCCATAATAGGGCTGTTGATTGGCGGAATTGGCAATCATCGCGCCGGTGGCGAGGCCGACGATTCCGGCTGCGGCGGCCGCGCCACCCCAGTTATTGTCGCCATAGTAATAGCCGCCATTCCATCCGCCGCCATGCCAGCCATTGTTGCCGTGCCAGCCATTGCCGTGACGCCAGCGCCAGTCGTTGCCGCCGCCGCCATGCCAGTGATTGCCGTTCCAGTTGTCGGCGACCTGGAAGGAGCCGTCGCCGCCGGAGCCGGATTGTGCCGCCCGGGCGGGGGCGCCAAGCGCGACCAAGGATGTCGCCACGACAACAACGGCGAAGCCGGATTTCAGGATAGTTTTCATCCGCGTCAACATCGTTCCACTCCTTCTGCGAAGAGCGACCGGATCCTGACCTTTGGCCGGAGCCAAAGGGCAGATCAATCGACAATTTTGCTCTGATGGGGACTAACGATGCAGGGGGGATTGGGTTCCGTCGGGCGAGGAAGTCTGAGGCAGGCGTTTCCGGTTCCGGAAGTGGCTAGAGTCGTTCCATGTTTCATGGAAACACGGAACGACTCTAGCTCTTTGCTTGATCGCGTTTTCTTCACGCGAACCGGTATCCGCTTCGCTCGAAAACGCTCTATGGGGAACGTACAAACATCGGATGGGATCGCCCGGTTCGACTGTCGGGCCGATCTATCGCTCCAACCGCAGGGGCATGATCCTGAGGTGCTTCGCGTGAGCCAAGCCTCGAAGGAGGCGCCAGCCATCAGTCCAGAGCGCCGAAGGGCAGCGTCGCCAGAAGCGCTCCCTGGCCGCGCCCGGCTTCGCCGGACACCTCGGGATCATGGTGGTTTGAGGGAAGCGCAGGAGCGGTATCCGCCCCTGCAAAAAAAAGCGAGCGCGGAACAGCCGCGCTCGCTCGGGAATTGTTGGATTCGCGATCAGGCCGACTTGGCGACCGTGATGCCCTTTTCCGTCAGGAAGCTCTGCATCTCGCCGGCCTGGAACATCTCGCGGATGATGTCGCAGCCGCCGACGAACTCGCCCTTGACGTAGAGCTGGGGAATGGTCGGCCAGTTGGAGAAGTCCTTGATGCCCTGGCGGATTTCCGGGTCGGCGAGCACGTTGATGCCCTTGTAGTCGACGCCGAGGAAATCGAGGATCTGGACGACTTGGCCGGAGAAACCGCACTGCGGGAACGCCGGGGTGCCCTTCAGGAAGAGCACGACATCGTTGGAGCTGACTTCGTTCTGGATAAGGGCGTGGATATCGCTCATCTCAACTATTTCCTTTTTGCCGGCCGCCGGCCGATCTCAATCCGGAGCGCTGGTCTGCAGGGCGAGCGCATGGAGGACGCCACCCATGTTTCCCTTGAGCGCAGCGTAAATCATCTGGTGCTGCTGCACGCGGTTCTTGCCGCGAAAAGCCTCGGACACAACTTCGGCAGCATAATGGTCACCATCGCCCGCGAGATCGCGGATCGTGACCGTCGCGTCCGGAAGAGCCTCCTTGATCAGAGCCTCAATGTCGCGTGCGTCCATTGCCATCAGTCTATCCCCTCGGCCGTCAACTGGATCCGACCGCCGATCACTCGGCGGCGGCCATGAATTCAGGAAACCAATTCTCGTGGCCCTGCTTCAGCTTTGCAACAGATATGGTGGCGATCTCAGCGACATCCAACACCTCGCCGCCGACCGTGCCGAGCACCTTGGCCTCGATGCCGGCTTCCGCCGCCGCCGACGTTACCGCGTCGAGAACGGAAGGAGAGACCGTGAGAACGTAGCGGGCCTGGTCCTCGCCGAACAGGAAGCCATGCGGCGTCGCGGCGCTTTCCGGCAGCGTGACCGAGGCGCCGAGCCCGCGCGCCATCGCCATCTCGGCCAGCGCGACCAGCAGGCCGCCATCGGAAATGTCGTGGCAGGCGGTGACGAGGCGCTTGCGGATGACGCCGCGGACAAAGTCGCCGACGCGCCGTTCCTCGGCGAGATCGACCGGCGGCGGAGCGCCTTCCTCGCGGCCGAGGATCTCGCGCAGATAGATCGACTGGCCGAGATGGTGGCCGTCGCGACCGATCTGGACGATGACGTCGCCGGCGTTCTTGAAGGCGACGGTCGCCATCACGTCAATGTCCGGCAGCAGGCCGACGCCGCCAATGGCCGGGGTCGGCAGGATGCCAACGCCATTGGTCTCGTTGTAGAGCGAGACGTTGCCGGAGACGATCGGGAAGTCGAGCGCGCGGCAAGCGGCGCCGATGCCCTCGATCGCGCCGACCAACTGGCCCATGATCTCGGGCTTTTCCGGATTGCCGAAATTGAGATTGTCGGTGGCGGCCAGCGGCGCGGCGCCAACGGCGGAGAGGTTGCGCCAGCATTCGGCGATGGCCTGCTTGCCGCCCTCGAACGGATCCGCCTCGCAGTAGCGCGGCGAAACGTCGAGCGAGAAGGCGAGGCCCTTCTTGTCGTGCCCCTCGACGCGGATGACGGCGGCGTCGCCGCCCGGCTTCTGCGCGGTGTTGCCCTGGATCAGATGGTCATACTGCTCCCAGACCCAGCGGCGCGAGGCCATGTCGGGGGCGGAGACCAGCTTCAGCAGTGCCTCGGCATAGTCGTTCGGCTCGGCGACGTCTTCGGCCTTGAGGAAGGCGGGAACCGGCCGGCGGACGAAGGGGCGGTCATATTCCGGCGCTTCGTCGCCCAGTTCCTTGATCGGCAGGTCGGCGACGATGACGTTCTTGTGCAGGATGCGGAAGCGCAGATCGTCGGTGGTCCAGCCGACGATGGCGAAGTCGAGCCCCCATTTGTGGAAGATCGCCTCGGCTTCCTTCTCCTGCTCGGGGCGCAGTACCATCAGCATGCGCTCCTGGCTTTCCGAGAGCATCATCTCGTAGGCCGTCATGTTGGCTTCGCGGCAGGGGACCTTGTCGAGGTCCAGCTCGATGCCGAGGTCGCCCTTGGCGCCCATCTCGACGGCCGAGCAGGTGAGGCCGGCAGCGCCCATGTCCTGGATGGCGATGACGGCGCCCGTCTTCATCAGCTCGAGGCAGGCTTCCAGCAGCAGCTTCTCGCCGAAGGGGTCGCCGACCTGCACGGTCGGGCGCTTCTCCTCGATCGATTCATCGAATTCGGCCGAGGCCATGGTGGCGCCGCCGACGCCGTCACGGCCGGTCTTCGAGCCGAGATAGACGACGGGGAGGCCGACGCCTTCCGCCTTCGAATAGAAGATCTTGTCCGCATCGGCGAGGCCTGCGGCGAACGCATTGACGAGGATGTTGCCGTTGTAGCGCTCGTGAAAATTCACTTCGCCGCCGACCGTCGGCACGCCGAAGGAATTGCCATAGCCGCCGACGCCCGAGACGACGCCGGAAACCAGATGGCGGGTCTTGGGATGGTCGGGCGAGCCGAAGCGCAGCGCGTTCATCGCCGCGACCGGGCGGGCGCCCATGGTGAAGACGTCACGCAGGATGCCGCCGACACCCGTCGCCGCTCCCTGATAGGGCTCAATGAAGGAGGGGTGGTTGTGGCTTTCCATCTTGAAGATGATCGCCTGGCCATCATCGATATCGACGACGCCGGCATTCTCGCCCGGGCCGCAGATGACGCGCGGGCCGGTTGTCGGCAGCGTGCGCAGCCAACGCTTCGAGGATTTGTAGGAGCAATGCTCGTTCCACATCGCCGAGAAGATGCCCAGCTCGGTCAGCGTCGGCACCCGGCCGATCAGATCGAGGATGCGCTGATATTCGTCAGGCTTGAGGCCATGGCTGGCGACGAGTTCGGGCGTGATCGGCGTATCATTCTGGAGCACGGAAAACCTCGGACGGATGTTTCGACGATGCGATAGAGCGCAGGGTCGCGTGTGTAAATGGCGGGGGAGAAAAAGACTTGGCAGCGGCGTCGGGCCGGACGCCATGCGGGGCGGTTCCGCGTTTCGCGCGTGACATCGGGGCGATTTCCGCCGAGGCTTCGGCTGGGCAATCCGGGGAAATCCAATGCAGTTCAATCATGTCGCCAACCGTCTCGACGCGCAGCATTTCGAGACGATCGTCGCGCTGTTCATCGAGCGACTCGGATTTGTCGAGCTGCGGCGAACCGAGCGCGTGATCTGGATGCGCCAGCCCGGCGCGAATATCGACCTTCAGTTCTGCCAAAGCACCGAGGCCGGCCGGGACGAGGACAAGCGCCGATCGCAGGTCTCTTTCCTGAGCCTGACGCCGCAACAGGCGCTCGAAGACCTGGCCGCGTGGCTGACGCAACGCGGCCTCGAGGCGACTGTCAGGGCCTATTCGGACCGGGAGTTCTATCTCGATGTCCCCGAAGCTCTGGTCGATTTCGTCATCGAGGCCATGCGCCCCGAACTGGCGGACTATCCCGTCAAGGTCTGAGCGGGCGCGAAGGTCAGGCGACGGCGGAGAGCGCTGCCTCGAACAGCGGCTTGCCGTCCGTGCCGCCGTTCAGCGGTTCGATCAGGTTTTCCGGATGCGGCATCATGCCGAGGATGTTGCGCTTCTCCGACAGGATTCCGGCGATGTCGTCGACCGAGCCGTTCGGATTGTCGACATAGCGGAACGCGACGCGGTCCTCGCCCTTGAGGCGGGCGAGCGTCTCGTCGTCGGTGCGGTAGTTGCCGTCGCCATGGGCGACCGGCGAGCGGATGACCGCGCCCTTGGCATAGCCCCTGGTGAACTGGCTCGCCGTCGTCTCGACGCGAAGCTCGACTTCCTTGCAGATGAATTTGAGGCCGGCATTGCGCATCAGCACGCCCGGCAGCAGGCCCGCTTCGCACAGGATCTGGAAACCGTTGCAGACGCCCAGAACCGCCACGCCGCGCTCCGCCTCCCGGGCGATGGCGCCCATGATCGGCTCGCGCGCGGCGATGGCGCCGGAGCGTAGATAGTCGCCATAGGAGAAGCCGCCGGGAATGACGATCAGGTCGACCTTGGGCAGGTCATGATCGCCGTGCCAGACGGTGACGGGCCGGTGGCCGGTGATCTTCTCGATCGCGGCGACCATGTCGCGCTCGCGATTGGATCCGGGGAAGACGACGACAGCGGATTTCATGGGCGATCCCAAATCAAAGTGGCTCAGGGCAGGGCGGGGGAGTTGAGCTCCAGCCGCCGCTCGATACGATCAAGCCGGGTTTCGTGGCGATCGAGGGTCACGTAGATGTTGTGGAGGTCCGTCCGGAGCGCCATCATGTGCCCGCGCATGGCCAAAAACTCGGCCGAGAGTCCATCGACCTTCTGATCGATGCGCGCGGCGCCATCCTGGATTGACTGCAGAACTTCGAAGATCCGTTCTTTCGTCACGTCCGTCACGATGGTCGCTCCACCTTCGGGCTCAGTCCACGATCTCCACACGATAGTTCTCGATGACTGTATTGGCCAGAAGCTTCGCGGCCATGGCTTCGAGCTCGGTCTTCGCCTTGGCGGCGTCGGTGCCTTCAACTTCGATGTCGAACACCTTGCCCTGGCGGACGCTGCCGACGCCGGCAAAGCCCAATGCGCCGAGGGCGCCTTCGATTGCCTTACCCTGGGGGTCCAGAACGCCGTTCTTCAAGGTGACGGTGACGCGGGCCTTCATCGGTAACTCCAAGTCGCGGTAGTGAAAGTCGAGATAGATCCAGAAATGCAAACGGCCGCCTCGCGGCGGCCGTTGCCATGAACGGGTGTCTACTGAACGAGGACAGGCCCGCCGCCCTGCGGCCGCTCCTGCTCTTCGGTCAGGATGCCGAGACGGCGCGCCACTTCCTGGTAGGCCTCGACGAGGCCGCCCATGTCGCGGCGGAAACGGTCCTTGTCGAGCTTGTTCTGGGTCTGCACGTCCCAGAGCCGGCACGAATCGGGCGAGATCTCGTCGGCGACGACGATCCGCATCATGTCGGCTTCCCAAAGGCGGCCGCACTCGATCTTGAAATCGACGAGCTGGATGCCGGCGCCCAGGAACAGGCCGGACAGGAAGTCGTTGACGCGGATGGCGAGCGCCATGATGTCGTCGATTTCCTGCGGCGTCGCCCAGCCGAAGGCGGTGATGTGCTCTTCCGAGACCATCGGGTCGTCGAGCGCGTCGGCCTTGTAGTAGAACTCGATGATCGAGCGCGGCAGGACCGTGCCTTCTTCAAGCCCAAGGCGCTTGGCGAGCGAGCCGGCCGCGACGTTGCGGACGACGACTTCCAGCGGGATGATCTCAACTTCGCGGATCAACTGCTCGCGCATGTTCAGCCGACGGATGAAGTGAGTCGGGATGCCCATCCGGTTCAGATGCGTGAAAATGTGTTCGGAAATGCGGTTGTTCAACACGCCTTTCCCGTCGACGACTTCATGCTTCTTGTTGTTGAAGGCAGTCGCATCGTCTTTGAAGAACTGGATCAGTGTCCCGGGCTCCGGTCCTTCGAAAAGGATCTTGCCCTTGCCTTCATAGATGCGCCGACGACGGTTCATGGGCACATACCGTGGTTTGAGGAAATCCATACAGCCGGGGTTCCAATGTCAGGGATTCGCCGCGGCGAAGCTTAGCCAACCGACTCTCGAGGAGGTCGCTTGCGCGGCGTGAACCTACTCGATCACTCGTCATTTCACAATGACGGATAGCTGCGGCGCTTTGAGCGCTTCAAGCCGCCTCTTCCCATGCGGTGCTGTCATTGATTTGGGGTGGTGACGGCGATATGCAAGGCCCATATCATGGCCGTGGCCAATAAGTTGACCGAGTGGAGAGACTGCCAATGACGACATTCGACCAGCGCAGGGACGCTTTCGAGAACCGCTTCGCCCTGGATGAGGCGCTTCGGTTCAAGGCCGTGGCGCGGCGGAACCGGCAGCTTGGCATCTGGGCTGCGGCGCTTCTCGGCAAGTCCGGCGTCGACGCCGAAACCTATGCCTCCGAAGTGGTCGCGGCGGATTTCGAAGAAGCGGGCGATGAGGATGTCTTCCGCAAGCTTCGCGCCGATTTCGATGCGGCGGGCGTGGCCGAGTCGGACCACCAGATCCGGCGCACGATGAGCGAATTGCTCGCTCAGGCCGTGCAGCAAATCAAGACCGAAGGCTGAGTCTTTCCTAGCCATCGGAGCACCGAATATGGCGATGCCTTCCCTTGTTTCGGTGCTCCGGGCGCGCCGGGCCCGCCTGACCGCATGGATCGCGACCCCCGAGCCGCTGATCGCCGAAAGCGCGGCGCGGGCCGGGTTCGACTGCGTGACGCTCGATATGCAGCACGGCCTGCATGATCCGGTCAGCGTGATGCGCGGCATCGGCGCCATCGCGCTTGCCGGCGTTCCGGCCATTGTCCGCATTCCGGTCGGGGATTTCGCCATGGCGAGCCGGGCGCTCGACATGGGCGCCAGCGCCATCATCGCGCCGATGATCAATTCCGCCGAAGACGCCCGCGCCTTCGCCACCGCCGCCAAATATCCGCCGGTCGGCGAGCGCAGCTGGGGCCCGGTACGCGCGATGCAGCTTGCCGGCGTTTCCGACGGCGCCGCCTTCCTGCGCGACACCAACGCCGCGACCCTGACCTTCGCCATGATCGAGACGCGGGCGGCGCTCCTGGCGCTGGACGATATCCTGGCGGTCCCCGGCATCGACGCCGTCTTCATCGGCCCGTCGGACCTTTCGATCGCCCTGTCGGACGGCGCCAATGTCGATCCGATGCGCGCCGATAACCAGGCGGCCGCGGCCGACATCCTGGCGCGCGCCCATGGCGCCGGCAAGCTGGCCGGCATCTTTGCCATCACCGGCGGACAAGCCAAGCACTACCGCGCGCTCGGCTATGATTTGATCGCGCTCGGCACCGATGGGATGTATTTCCGCCTCGGCGCTTCGGCGATGCTTGCCGAAGCGAAGGCGGAGTAAAGCGGCACTATTTTACAAGCTGAAGATCAGGCGTACCTTTCCCCGGCAGTGATTCGGCTGTTTCGGGGAAATTACACATGCAAAAAGCCATCGCAGAGTTCATCGGTACCTTCACGCTCGTTCTATTCGGCTGCGGCGCAGCCGTCGTCGCCGGTCCGGCCATCGCTGCGGCCAACACGGTTGGTGTCCTCGGCATCGCCTTTGCCTTCGGTCTTGCGATTGTCGCCATGGCCTATGCGATCGGCCCGATCTCCGGTTGCCACGTCAATCCGGCCGTCAGCCTCGGCGCGCTCGTCGCCGGCCGCATCTCCGTCGGTGACTTCATCGCCTATGTGATCGCCCAGGTTCTCGGCGCCATCGTCGGTGCGCTGGTTCTCTTCCTGATCATGAAGGGCAAGGGAGAAGGCTGGGACGGCGGCTTGGGCACCAATGGCTGGGGCCCCGGTTACATGGGCGGATACAACCTCACCTCGGCGTTCCTCTTCGAGGTGGTCGCGACGTTCGTCTTCCTCGTGGTCATTCTCGGCGTGACGCACAAGCTGGTCACGCACGCCTTTGCCGGCCTCGCCATCGGCCTGACGCTGACCATGATCCACATCGTCGGCATCAATATCACCGGCACTTCGGTCAACCCGGCCCGCAGCATCGGCCCGGCGCTGTTCGTCGGCGGCGCGGCGCTGTCGCAGCTCTGGCTGTTCATCGTGGGGCCGTTCATCGGTGCGGCGATTGCCGGCTTCGTGTACCGCGCCGGCATTCTCTACAACGGCGAGCGCTGATCCGCCGATTGGGCAAGGGCGCCGGGGCTGAGCCGGCCCCTTGCTTCCAGAGCGATAGAAAGCCCGCCTCCCGAGGCGGGCTTTTTGCTGTCCGGCCGTCTAGGCTTTCGCCAGTTCGGCCTCCAGCGCGGTGACGATCGCCGGGTCGGTTGGCTCCGTCTTGGGCGCGAAGCGCGCGACGACCTGGCCGTCGCGGTCGATCAGGAATTTCTCGAAATTCCAGGAGATGTCCTCGTCGCCGGCCAGCGCGTCATAGAGCGGGTGGCGATCGTCGCCCTTGACGGAGATCTTGGCAAACATCGGGAAGTCGACGCCATAGGTCAGGCGGCAGAAATCCTGGATCTCTTCATTGGTGCCCGGCTCCTGTCCCATGAAGTTGTTCGCGGGGAAGCCGACCACGGTCAGGCCCTTGTCCCTGTAGGTCCGGTAGAGCGCTTCGAGGCCGTCATATTGCGGCGTCAGCCCGCATTTCGAGGCGACGTTGACGACGAGCAGGACGCGTCCGGCATAGTCGCCGAGCGACGCCTGGCTGCCGTCGATGCGGCTGACGGGAATGTCTTGGAGCGGAGAGCGCATGCGTGGATCTCATGGGTTGGCGGCAGGGGCTTTCCCGAAGATATGGGCCGGGCGTGAATACGCAATCGCTGCCGCACATGTTCAGGACGACGAGGGATCGAGTGGCAGAAGTCGTAGCCGGGCGCGATCGGTATCGATCGTGACCAATGCGCCCTGACCAAGCGCCTCGGCCGATTGGGCGAGGGCCGAAAGAATGCGGTCTGCGATGCGATCGGGATCCAGATTGCCGGCGCGGATCTGGACAACGCTTGGCTTTCGGCCGCCGGTCGCGGCAAGAATTGCGCTGAAATCAAGATCGCTCGTCAGCACGATGAACCCGTGCGCAGCCGCGTAGTCCATCATGGCGGAGACGAGCGCCGCAGGATCGCCGACATCCGACCAATGCACGGCTTCGAGGCCTGCCTCTGCAAGCGTATCGCGCCAGCGTGGCGACAGGTTCATATCGATGAGGATCTTCACCGGGCCAGCGCGATTTCACGCTCTTCCGCGCGCCACGCTGCGTAACGCAGCGCCTGCAGGATGTCTACCCGTTCAAGATAGGGATAGTCGACCAGCAGGTCTTCGATGCTTCTTCCGGCGGCGATCTGTTCCACGATCATGCCGACCGATACGCGCAATCCGCGGATCGTTGCTTTCCCGCCCATCAAGCCGGGGACTTGTGTAATCCGGTCGAGCTCTTGCATCACATGCTCCCGCTATCACCCGAGCCGATCTTATCAGACCGGCCGGGTGACCAGGAAGCGTGCGAAATCCTACGCTTCGCCGAAGACGCGGCGGAAGATCGTGTCGATGTACTTGGTGTGGTAGCCGAGGTCGAACTTCTCCTCGATCTCCGCATCCGACAGCAGCGCCGTCACGTCCGGGTCGGCCTTGAGCTCGGTCAGGAAGTCGGCGCCCTGTTCCCAGACCTTCATCGCGTTGCGCTGGACCAGGCTATACGCGTCCTCGCGCGAGGCGCCCTTCTGGGTCAGGGCGAGCAGTACGCGCTGCGAATGGACCAGCCCGCCGAGGCGGTCGAGGTTCTTCTGCATGTTGTCGGGGTAGACGAGCAGCTTGTCGATCACGCCGGCGAGGCGGTTGAGGGCGAAATCGAGCGTCACCGTCGCATCCGGGCCGATCATGCGCTCGACCGAGGAGTGCGAGATGTCGCGCTCATGCCAGAGCGCGACATTCTCCATCGCCGGCAGCGCCATGCCGCGCACCAGGCGGGCAAGGCCGGTCAGGTTCTCGGTCAGGACCGGATTGCGCTTGTGCGGCATCGCCGACGAGCCCTTCTGGCCGGGGGAGAAATACTCCTCGGCCTCGAGCACTTCGGTGCGCTGCAGATGACGGATCTCGGTGGCGAGACGCTCGATCGAAGAGGCGACGACGCCGAGCGTTGCGAAATACATTGCATGACGGTCGCGCGGGATGACCTGGGTCGAGACCGGCTCCGGCACGAGGCCGAGCTTCTCGGCGACATGTTCTTCGACGCGCGGATCGATATTGGCGAAGGAGCCGACGGCGCCGGAGATGGCGCAGGTGGCGACTTCGGCGCGCGCGGCGACCAGGCGGGCGCGGCAGCGGTCGAACTCGGCATAGGCCTGGGCGAGCTTCATGCCGAAGGTGATCGGCTCGGCGTGGATGCCGTGGCTGCGGCCGATGGTGACCGTGTTCTTGTGCTCGAAGGCGCGGCGCTTCAGGGCGGCCAGCAGCTTGTCGACATCGGCGATCAGCAGATCGGCGGCGCGCACCAGTTGGACGTTGAAGCAGGTGTCGAGCACGTCGGACGAGGTCATGCCCTGATGCACGAAGCGCGCATCCTCGCCGACGATCTCGGCCAGATGGGTCAGGAAGGCGATGACGTCATGCTTGGTGACGCGCTCGATTTCGTCGATCCGCTCGATGTCGAAGGTGGCGGCGCCGCCCTTTTCCCAAACGGTCTTGGCGGCCGATTTCGGAACGGTGCCGATCTCGGCCAGGGCGTCGAGCGCGTGCGCCTCGATCTCGAACCAGATGCGGAACTTGGTCTCCGGCGACCAGATCGCCGTCATTTCGGGGCGCGAGTAGCGCGGGATCATAGGCGGGCCCTCATGGTTTCGACCGGGGTCTAACAGAGCCGGCGAGCCCGAACAACCCGATTGCCTGCCTAATCCTGCGACGGGGGCTGTGGAGGCGGCTCGTCCCGGGGCGGCATCGAATCGTCCGGCGGCGGGGAGCCGCATTCGGTGTGCGTCTCGATCGTCGTTCCGGTGTCGTTCTCTGTCTCGATCGTCGTCCGGCTGCATCCCGGCGGTAGCGGCGGCTCGTCCTCGATCGCCGGCGGTGGCGCTTCGTCATCCTGGGCCAGGACGATGACGTGGGCCGAGGCGGGAGGCGGTTCTGCGAGCGCACCGATCGCCAGGGCGGCGACGCCGATCGCCGCGAGATGCGCCGATCTCCATGCGGGACGGTGCTCGGCTGGATACGATGTCATCGAACGATCCTCCTGCTTGCCCCGCACATCCAACGGTGGGCGAGGGCAGGCGTTCCGAGGATGCGGCCTCGACGGCCGGCGTACGGTCGCAGCCGTCAGGGCAGTTGCGCCGTCACCGCCAGATAGCGGCCGTCCGGCCCCTCGAAGCCGCGCGTCAGCACCATGACCAGCACGACGAGCGTCGCCGGCTCGCCGAAACGCTGATGGATGACGACGTCGTTGATGCGGTAGTCGAGCGCCGTGCCTCGGCTGGCCGGCAGCGACTTGTCCTCGTGCAGGATGGTCTCGCCGCGCTCGTCCTGCAGGACCAGGCGGAAGCCCTGGGTCTTGTAGTCGGGATCGCTGTTGTTCGGCGCGTCGAGCGGGATCGTCTGCAGCGTCAGCTTGAGCTCCGGACTGTCGAGCTGCTGGACGGGATGGGGCCGGAAGGCGATCGAATAGGGATCGCGGCCGCTCTCGGTGATCGGGTTGGAGGCGAGCAGCCGGCCGGGCTGGTCCAGGCCGGCGAGGTAGTCGCCGGCCTTCTGCCGGGCGTCGGCGCGCGCCGCGGCGATCCCGGCGGTCTCGTCGTCGAGCCGGACCCGAACCGGGGTGCCGGCGACCCAGCTGTCCTTTGCCGTGTCGAGCACGAAGATATTCGCATAGGGGAAGCCGGAGCCGTCCTGGATGCCGAACTCCTCGAAGGCGAAGCGGCTGCCATCCGGCGAGAAGCCGAGGATCGAGCGCTCGGCGAAATCGCCGGCTATCGCCGCCGTCGACAGGACCGAAGCCAGGGTTCCGGAGATCAGGCAGGCCGCGAGAGCGAGGGCGCGCATGGACAGTCTTTCCTGCTGGGATGTCAGGGGAGGCGCGGTCAGCCGCGCGCGACGGCGTCGCGAATGGCCTTGATGTTGCCGGCGACGGCGGCGCTGCCGCCCTTGAAGACGGAGGAACCGGCGACCAGAACGTCGGCGCCCGCCTTTACCAGCGCCGGCGCGGTATCCGGCGCCACGCCGCCATCGACCTCGATGTGGACCGGCCGGTCGCCGAGCATCGCCCTGATGCGGGCGACCTTGTCGACCGATTCCGGGATGAAGCTCTGGCCGCCGAAGCCCGGATTGACGCTCATCACCAGCACAAGGTCGATCATGTCGAGCACATAGGCGATGGCGCTTTCCGGGGTCGACGGATTGAGCGCGACGCCGGCTTTCTTGCCGAGGTTGCGGATGGTCTGCAGGGAACGGTGCAGGTGCGGGCCGGCCTCGGCATGCACGGTGATCAGGTCGGCGCCGGCTTCCGCGAATTCCGCGAGGAACGGGTCGGCCGGCGTGATCATCAGATGCACGTCGAACACGGCCTTGGTCAGCGGCCGCAGCGCCCGCACGACCGGCGGGCCGAAGGTGATGTTGGGGACGAAATGGCCGTCCATGATGTCGAGATGGATCCAGTCGGCGCCGGCCGCCTCGACGGTGCGCACTTCCTCGCCAAGACGGGAAAAATCCGAAGCGAGGATGGATGGCGAGATCAGCAGAGGCGAGGCCATGATAGCAAGCTTTCAGCTTCGAGGAGCCTGGAAGGCGGCGGGTACATCGAAAGTCGTTTCGGCCGTAACACGGCAATCGTGCCCCGGCAATTGCCCGCCCGGCTGCGGACAGGCAAACTCACGCCAGCAAAGGAAAGGACAAAAGCGATTCCCGGCGACAAGGTGATGGAACGGTTCGATGCGATCGTGCTCGGCGCGGGCATTGTCGGCGTTTCGGCCGCGCTCAACCTGCAGAAGCGCAACCGCACCGTCGCCCTGATCGACAAGCGCGATCCGGGCGAGGCGACCTCCTATGGCAATGCCGGCGTCATCGAGCGCGAGGGGTTCTACCCGGTCGTCTTCCCGCGCCAGTTCGGCGAATTGTGGAAGTATGGCCGCAACGAGGAAACCGCGCTGCACTATAACAGCCGCTTCCTGCCGAAGATCGTGCCCTGGCTGCTGAAGCTCCGCGCCGCGTCGGCGCCGCGCGCCATCGATGCCCATGCCGAGGCGATGAACCCGATCCTCGCCCATGCCGCCAGCGAGCATGGCGTGCTGGCTGGTAAGGGCAGGGCGGTCGAGTTCTTCCGCGGCACCGGCTGGCTCAAGGGCTATCGCAGCATCTCCGGCTTCGAGGCGGACACCAAGGTGCATCTGGCTTTGGCCAAGCGCTTCGGCGTTCGCTACGAGATCCTCGACAATCATGAGATCACTGATCTCGAGCCCGACCTCGCGCCGGTGTTCGCGCGCGCCGTGTTCTGGCCGGATACGGTGTCGGTGGCGAGCCCCGGCGGCGTCACCAAGGCCTATGCGCGGCTGTTCGAGGCGATGGGCGGCACTTTCGCGCATGGCGATGCGCTGTCGCTGCGGCGGGAGAACGACCTCTGGGTGGTCGATATCGACGGCCGCTCGGCGACGGCGCCGGATGTCGTCGTCGCGCTCGGCCCCTGGGCGGTGGATCTGCTGAAGCCGCTTGGCTATCGCTATCCGCTCGCGGTCAAGCGCGGCTACCACCTGCATTTCAAGCCGCGCGGCGATGCGGTGCTCGAACGGCCCGTCGTCGACGTCGAGCATGGCTATGTGCTGACGCCGATGCGGCAGGGCTACCGGATCACCTCGGGCATCGAGTTCGACGACCGCGACGCGCCGCCGACGCCGGTGCAGATCGAAAAGATCCTGCCGCAGGTCCGGGCGCTGTTCCCGCTCGGCGACCAGATCGAGGCGGAGCCCTGGATGGGCGCGCGCCCCTGTTTGCCGGATTCGATGCCGATCGTCGGGCCGGCGCCGCGCCATCCCGGCCTCTGGCTCGATTTTGGCCATGGCCATCTCGGCTTCACGCTCGGCCCGGCGACGGGGCGGCTGCTGGCCGAGCTGATCACCCGCGAGATGCCCTTCGTCGATCCGGCGCCGTTCAGCCCAACGCGATTCCGGTGAGCGATGTCGGGGGACGTCCTTCACCCCTCCCTGAGGGAGACCTTCGCACAACATCGTCGACCTGCGCAGGCCGTGCATTTCATGTCGTCATCCCGACGAAGGTCGGGATCCATACACAACTTTCCTTGGCCAAAAGGCTGAGCTACGGCCCCCTTGCGCCGGTGTTCATGGGCCCCGGCCTTCGCCGGGGCGACGAGTTCTGGCCCATGCGGCGTAGAAAACATGACGACATTCGGTGTTCTGCAAAGGTCTCCTCAGGGGGGAGGTGACGGGAGTGCGGGAGCTTGCACATCCCACCTGAAGTTCACTGACTGGTTTCCGGCACCAGCAGGCCGTCCTGCCAGCGATAGACGCTAAAGCCGGCGAGCTGCGCGTCGCCCTTGCCGTCGAAGGCGACGGCGCCGAGCACGGTCGGGGAAGTGGAGCCCGCGAGCGTCGCGGCGAGATCCTCGCCCTTGGCGGATCCGCCCGCCCGGCGCGCTTCCGCCCAGAGCTGCACGGCGGCGTAGGCCGGCAGGACATAGCCCTGCGGCTCGACCCCAGCGGTGCGCAGCGCGGCACTGACGTCCTGCGCCGCAGCCTGCCGCCAGTCGGTGAAGAAGGTCAACAGCGAGCCATTGGCGGCGTCGCCCGCGGCGGTGACGAACTCGCTGGTGGCGAGCGCATCGCCGCCCATGACGATCGCCGAAGAGCCCTTGGCGCGCAGCGCCTTCAGGATCAGCGCGATGTCGCCGGGATCGCCGCCGATGAAGACGACGTCGATGGCGTCGGCGACGAGGCGGTCGGCGAGCGCGTTGTATTCCTTGGCGCCGGGGTCGAACGTGTCGAGGCGCGCCTCGCGCTTGCCGGCGGCGTTCATCGCCAGCCGGGTCGCCTTGGCCAGCGGCTTGCCATAGGGCGAGCCGTCATTGAGCACGGCGATGCGCTTGCCACCGAAGCGCTCGGCCAGGAAGGCGCCGGCCGTCGGACCCTGCGCGTCGTCGCGGGCGGCGAGGCGGAATAGCGTCGGGCCGGCGCGCTCGTCGGTGTAACGGTTGGCGGTGACGGCGGGGGTGATCACCAGCAGCTTGTTGTCGGCATAGACGGCGCCGGCGGCGATCGCCGTCTCGGCGCAGACATGGCCAACCACCAGCGCGTCGCCGCGGCCGATGGCGCGATTGGCGGCGGCGACCGCGACGTCGGCTTTGCAGGCATCGTCCTCGATGTCGACGCTGATCCGCTCGCCATCGATGCCGCCGCGCGCATTCAGGGCGTCGACCGCCGTCTCGACGCCGGCGCGGATCTGCTTGCCGAGCGCCTGATAGGGGCCGGTCATCGGCCCGACCGCCAGGATGCGGATATCGGCGCCGGCCGGGCCGGCTGCCACGACCGTGAAAACGGCCAGAAAGCCGGCAAGACAGACGGGCAGGCGGGTGGACAGGCAATTGGCGCGGAACATCGGTCGTCCTTTTCGGGGCATCGGGCGATCATGCCCGGCGGCGGACGAAAAGAAAACGCCCGCGTCTCGGGGAGACGCGGGCGCTTCGGGTTCAGGCAGCGTTCGATCTAGAGCTGCTTGTAGTCGAGCTTGCCGTCGGCATCCTTGACCCAGGAGTAGACGACATAGTCGGCCGTCGTGCGGTCGCCCTTGGCGTCATAGGAGAGCGGGCCGAGAACCGTCTTCCACGGGCCGCCCGACTTCACGACTTCCGCGACCTTCTGCGGATCCGTGGTGCCGGCCTTCTCGATCGCCTGGGCGATGACCTGGACGCTGGCATAGGAGTAGAGCGTGTAGGCCTCCGGCTCGAAGCCCGAAGCGCGGAAGCGTTCGACGACTTCCTTGGCGTCGGGGTTCAGGCGCGGATCGGGACCGAAGGTCATCAGCGTGCCGTCGGCAGCCGGGCCGGCGATCGCCGCGAACTCGCGGTCGGTGATGCCGTCGCCGGAGAACAGCACGGCCTTCAGGCCCTGCTCGGCCGCCTGGCGGACGATGAGACCGGCTTCCTGGTGCAGGCCGCCGTAGTAGATGACGTCGACGCCGGCCGACTTCATCTTGGAGATGAGGGCGGAGAAGTCCTTGTCGCCGACATTGATGCCTTCGTAGATCACTTCGGTGACGCCGCCGGCATTGGCGGCCTTCTTGGTCTCGTCGGCAAGGCCCTGACCATACGGGGTCTTGTCGTGGATGATGGCGAGCTTCTTGTCCTTCAGGTGGTCGACGATGTACTTGCCGGCCACGGCGCCCTGCTGGTCGTCGCGACCGCAGGTGCGGAAGGTGTTCCAGAGGCCGCGTTCGGTGAACTTCGGGTTGGTCGAGGCGGGCGAGATCTGGAAGATGCCGTTCTCGGCATAAACGTCCGAGGCCGGGATCGACACGCCGGAGTTGAAGTGGCCGACGACATAGGTCACGCCGTCGCCCACGAACTTGTTCGCGACCGAGACGCCCTGCTTCGGATCGGAGACGTCGTCGCCGAGCGACAGGACGAACTTGCTGCCGGCGACGCCGCCGGCGGCGTTGATGTCGGCAATGGCCTGTTCGGTGCCCTTCTGGATCTGGGCGCCGAAGGCGGCGTTCGGACCGGTCAGGGGGCCCGCGGCGGCAATCTTGATGTCGTCGGCATGGGCCAGTCCGGCCAGTGTCAAGCCTGCGGCAAACGCCAGGCTCGAAATGATGCTCTTCTTCATTCAAAGTCTCCCGTTGGATCTGGAAGGTGGGCTTTCGCCCTTTCGGCGGATGACGGGTCGCCTTGATCGGTTATTTTGCCGATTTCCTTGAGGCTGTCATCCGGATTCTTGTTTCAGTATTGGTTCAACCTTTCGCCGCTGTTGGGTGCTGGGAACAGAATTACAAATTCCGCCACGCGAACGGGCCGGACTTTGCGTAAAGCCAGTAGTATTGCGACACCATCTGGTTGGTGCGGGTGTACCGATAGGCGATCGAGCCGACGGCCAGCACGAAGACGGCGTCGATGATCCAGTAGTGCAGCGACAGAAGCGTCGCCTCGAACAGCGAGAAGTGGATGAAGCGCACGCCGAAGGACAGGATCAGCAGATAGAAGGCGAGCATGTAATAGGGCCGCCAGGTCAGGGCGCAGGCGCGCCCCGTCATCCAGGCGCCGGCGCCGCCGAGGATGACGGTGACGAACAGGAACGTCGCCAGCGACGTTTCTTCATAGAGGATGCCCGACATCAGGGATGCCTCCTTTCGGCGGTGCAGAACGGGGAGGGGCTCAATGCGCACCGCCTTCCAGATAGGCGGCGCGGATCTCCGGCTTCTGCAGCAGTTCCTTGCCAGTGCCCGACATGGTGACGACGCCGTTGACCAGCACATAGCCGCGATGGGCGAGCTTCAGCGCGTGGTAGGCGTTCTGCTCGACCAGGAAGACGGTCAGGCCCTCCGTCCGGTTCAGTTCGCCGATGACGTCGAAGATCTGCTTGACGATCAGCGGGGCGAGGCCGAGCGAAGGCTCGTCGAGCATCAGGAGCTTTGGCCGCGCCATCAGGGCGCGGGCGATGGCCAGCATCTGCTGCTCGCCACCCGACAGCGTGCCGCCGCGCTGGCCGATGCGCTCCTTCAGGCGCGGGAACAGCGTGAACATCCGCTCCACGTCCTCGTCGAAATGGGCGAGCTTGTCGAGCGCGGCGCCCATCTGCAGGTTTTCGAGCACCGTCATGCGCGGGAAGATGCGGCGTCCTTCCGGCGACTGGGCGATGCGCAGCCGCGCAATTTCATGCGTCGGCATCTCGGTGATGTCGCGGCCCTCGAAGAAGATCCTGCCTTCGCGGGCGCGCGGGTTGCCGCAGATGGTCATCATCAGCGTCGATTTGCCGGCGCCATTGGCGCCGATCAGCGTGACGATCTCGCCCTTGTGGACGTCGACATCGACCCCCTTCAGCGCGATGATCTTGCCGTAATAGGTCTTGGCGCCCTGCACGGAGAGCAGCGGCGTCCCGTTCTGACCGGTCATGTCGCCGTCCCTTCGGTGATTTCGTCCAGCGTCTCCTCGACCAGGTCGATCTCCTCGTCGTCGACGCCGAGATAGGCGGCGATGACGCGCGGATCGTTGCGTACCTCGGTGGGCGTGCCATCCGCGATCTTCGTGCCATATTCGAGCACGATGACGTGGTCGGAGATTTCCATGACGACGGACATGTCATGCTCGATCAGCAGGATCGATGTCTTCTCGGTCTCGCGGATGCCGAGCAGCAGGGCGTTCAATTCGGCCGATTCACGCGGATTGAGGCCGGCGGCCGGTTCGTCGAGGCAGAGGAGTTCCGGTTCCGTGCACATGGCGCGGGCGATTTCCAGCCGGCGCTGGGCGCCATAGGGCAGGTCGCCGGCCGGATCGTCGGCCCGCAAGGTCAGGCCCGTCTTCTCCAGCCAGTACTTGGCCTTCTCGATGGCCCTCTTCTCGGCATTGCGATAGCCCGGCAGGCCGAGCACGCCGAGGACCGTCATGCCCGAGGCGACCATCAGGGTGTTGTGCTGCGCGACCAGAAGGTTTTCCAGCACGGTCATGCCGGAGAACAGGCGGATGTTCTGGAACGTCCGCGCCACCTTGGCCTTCGCCGAGATCCTGAAGTCGGGCATGCGCTCGAGCAGGAAGGTCGAACCGGCGGCGTGCTGGAGCCGCAGCATCCCCTGCGTCGGCTTGTAGAAGCCGGTGATGCAGTTGAACACCGTGGTCTTGCCGGCGCCGTTCGGACCGATCAGCGCCGTGATGTCGCCGCGGCCGACGCTGAAGGACAGGTCGTTGACGGCGATCAGTCCGCCGAAGCGCATGAAGACATGCTCGACCTGCAGGACCGGGTTCGTTTCCCAGGATAACGGCGCGCCCCGGCTTAGGGTGAGGGTTTCGCTCATCAGCCATGTCCCTCTTTGACGAGGGTGCCGGCGATCGCCTTCTTCTCCGCCAGGAAGATCGTCGGCTGGCGCGACGACACGAAGCCGCGCGGCTTCCAGATCATGATGCCGACCATGGCGAGGCCGAAGATCAGCATGCGGAACTGGTCGGGATTGAAATTGTCGCCGAAGATCGTCTTGAGGAAGGCGAGTTCGCGCAGCAGTTCCGTGCCGCCGATCATGGCGACGGCGGCGAGCGCCACGCCGACCATCGAACCCATGCCGCCGAGGACGACGATCGCCACGATGATCGCCGATTCCATGAAGGTGAAGGATTCGGGGCTGACGAAACCCTGGCGCGCCGCGAAGAACGACCCGGCGAAGCCGGCGAACATCGCGCCGAGCGCGAAGGCGGTCAGCTTGGTGTTGGTGGTGTTGATGCCGAGCGAGCGGCAGGCGATCTCATCCTCGCGCAGCGCTTCCCAGGCGCGGCCGACCGGCAGCTTGCGCAGGCGGATGGTCACGAAGGCGGTGAGAAGCGCCAGCAGCAGGATCAGGTAGTAGAGGAAGATCTTGTAGTAGGCCGAGGAGACCGGCAGATCCATCATCTTGGCGAAGCCGGTCGGCGAGGCATCGAACTTGATGCCGAACAGGGTGATCTTCGGGATCGAGCTGATGCCGGAGGAGCCGTTGGTGAGATCGCGCCAGTTGATCAGCACCAGGCGGATGATCTCGCCGAAGGCGAGCGTCACAATGGCGAGATAGTCGCCGCGCAGGCGCAGCACCGGGAAGCCCAGCATGATGCCCCAGAGCGCGGCGAAGATGCCGGCCATGGGCAGCAGGATCCAGAACGAAAAGCCGAAATGGGTCGAAAGCAGTGCGTAGGAATAGGCGCCGACGGCATAGAAGGCGACATAGCCGAGATCGAGCAGGCCGGCGAGGCCGACGACGATGTTGAGGCCCCAGCCGAGCATCACATAGATCAGGATCTGGATGCCGAAATTGTCGACCCATTTCAGCGAGCCCTGGAAGCCGAGCAGGCTGACGACGATCGCCGGATAGAGGAACAGGAAGATCAGCGAGGCCGGTGCGAACCAGCGCGACAGCGTCTGCCGCACCGGCGACGGCGCCTCGGCCGGCGTCACCCGCTCCTTGCGCGCCGCCATCGCCGGCCAGACCAGGGTCAGCAGCAGGAAGCGGCCGACGATGATGACGGCGATGACGGAGGCGAGCAGGCCCCAGCGTCCCTGCACCACCAGTTCGTTGCGGATGTTCTGCTCGGTCCGGAGCCCGACCAGCGGACCGAACAGGCCGAGCGCGATGAGGCCGGACAACAGGGCGTCCTTCACGGCCGCGGAGAGGTCCGGGCCGTGCTTTTTCACTGTCGCTTCCGCCATGTCACACCTTCTCGACTTCAGGTCGTCCGAGGAGGCCTTGCGGCATGAAGATCAGCACGATCGCCAGGATCGAGAAGGCGGCGACGTCCTTGTAGTCGATCGAGAAATAGCCGGACCAGAAGGTCTCGATCAGGCCGATCAGCAGGCCGCCGATCACGGCGCCCGGCAGCGAGCCGATGCCGCCGAGCACGGCGGCGGTGAACGCCTTCACGCCCGGCACGAAGCCGTCCGAGAAGTTGACGACGCCATAATAGGACAGGAACAGCGTGCCGGCGACGGCGGCGAGCGCGGCGCCCATGACGAAGGTCAGCGAGATGGTGCGGTCGACATTGACGCCGAGCAGCGCCGCCATCTTGCGGTCCTGCTCGCAGGCGCGCTGGGCGCGGCCGAGCGAGGTCTTCTGCACGAGATACCAGAAGCCCGCGAGGAGCACGGCGGTGACGACCCAGATCAGGATCTGCTTGTAGGAGATGGTGACGGCGAAATTGTTGGTATTCATCACCTCGATGCCGCCGCTGAGAATGGGCGGGATCGGCTTGTTGCGCGGGCCCTGCGCGACCTGCACGAAGTTCGACAGCACGATCGACATGCCGATGGCGGAGATCAGCGGCGCCAGTCGGAAGGAGCCGCGCAACGGGCGATAGGCGATCCGTTCGATCGCCCAGCTCATCAGGCTGGTCAGCACCATGGCAATGACCATCACGAGGATCAGCGCCAGTATCATCGATGATATTCCCAGCACCGTCGTCAGCACCAGAAGGAAAATCAGCGCGATGAACGCAGAGGTCATGAATACGTCGCCATGGGCGAAGTTGACCATGCCGATGATGCCGAACACCATCGTGTATCCGATCGCAATCAAGCCATAAATCGACCCAAGCGTGATCCCATTGATCAATTGTTGAAGGAATACGTCCATCTCGTGGATCCCCGCATGCAGCTCATCTATTTTTGTTCCCGGAGGTCCGTGCCCGTAGGCCAGCCTCTCATTTATCCCTCGATTAGGTACACGAACCGAACAAAACAACAAGACGCCGACGAACACTTCGCTGCCGCTGCGGTATTTACTAAGTTCACCTTATAAGTCGGTCTCCGGATTTTTTCCGGCCTCGGCCCGGACCAGCTTGTCGTCGCCGGCCCGACCCGATACGACCACATGTGACGAAGCTCGCAGGATTGGGATAGAAGCAGGCATGGATACGCTCACGGATCTGGTCGATCCGGCAATGTTCCGCGAGGCGATGAGCCGGCTCGTTGCTCCGGTTCACGTGGTGACGACGGCTGGGACGGGCGGTGCTTGCGGCCTGACGGCGTCGGCCGTGACATCCGTTTCCGACCGCCCGCCGATCGTGCTCGTCTGCGTCAACCGCAAGAGCCTGACCAACGCCGCCTTCAAGCAGAACGGCAGCTTCTGCATCAACACGCTCGAGGGCAACCAGCAGGATCTGGCCGAGGCCTTTGCCGGCCGCTCCGGCCTGTCCATGCCGGAGCGCTTCGCGCTCGGCTCCTGGATGACGCTGGCGACGGGCGCGCCGGTGCTGGAATCGGCGCGGGCGAGCTTCGATTGCCGCCTGACCGAAGTGGTCGAGCAGGGCTCGCATTCGGTGCTGTTCGGCCTCGTCGAAGCGGTGCGCGTCGGCTCGCACGACAGCGCCCTGGTCTATCTCGACCGCAGCTATCACCGGGTCTGAGGCCGCTTCCTCTCGCGTCAGGAGGCCGGCGGCAATGCCGGTACGGGTGCTGTGGCCGGCGCGACGGTCGGCGCCGGCTTCGCATCCTCGGCGCGCGGGTCGAGGGCGATCGTCTCCGGCGTGGCGTTCTTCAAGAGCGGCATCGGCTGGAAGGCGTCGCGGGGCACGTCGCGCGGCGCGGGCCGCCGGGTCATGCGAAACGCCGTATAGCCGATCAGCACGACGTGGATGACCGAGAAGAAGGTGAACAGGCCGGCCGGCCCCAGATGTGTCATGGCGAGCGCGCCGATGATCGGGCCGATCATGGTGCCGAAGCCCGACATCAGCAGCAGCCCGCTCGCCACCTTCACGAAATCGTCCGGCGCGGCATAGTCGTTGGCATGGGCGACGGTCAGGCCGTACATTGGGTAGATCATGCCGCCGAACAGGGCGATCATCGCGATGATGACGGTGGGCTGGGTCGGGCTGACGAAGGCGATGGCGAGGCTCATCACGATCGCGGCCGTGGCGACGCCGATCAGCACGAGGCGGCGGTCGATCTTGTCGGATAGCTTGCCGAGCGGCACTTGGGTGATGGCGCCGCCGAGGACGGCCGCGCTCATGAAGAAGGCGATGACGGCCGTCGGCAGGCCGATCTTCTGGCCATAGACGGCGCCGAGCGTGCCGAAGGCGCCGTTGACGAGGCCGATCAGGAAGCAGCCGACCGCCGAGACGGGCGAATTGCGGAACAGGCTGCGCAGGTCGATCTTGGTGGTCTTCAGCGGCCGCGGCGTCTGCGCCGTCGACAGCGCCGACGGCAGGATCGCCAGGCAGTAGAAGATGGCGCCGAGCACGAAGAAGAAGAATCCCTCGGCCGGGGCGGTGGCGAGCAGCAGCTGGCCGGCGGTCGAGGCGGCGAAATTGACCATCTGGTAGACGGAGAAGATCGTGCCGCGGTTCTCGCGGGTGGCGCGCTCGTTGAGCCAGCTCTCGACGATCATCTGGGCGCCGGCGAAGCAGAAACCGGAGAAGGCGCGCATGCCGATCCAGGCCCAGGGCGAGATGATCAAAAGGTTCAGCAGGATGACGACGCCGGCGATCGAGGCCATGACGCCATAGGCGCGGACATGGCCGACCCGGCGCACGATGCGCGGCACGATGATACAGCCGAGCACGAAGCCGACGGCCCAGCCGGTGCCGATCAGGCCCAGTTCGGTGGTCGAGAATCCCTCGATCGCCCCGCGGATCGGAAGGAGCAGGCCATGGATGCCGCCTGCGATCAGGAGAAGTGCCGACCCCATGAGGAGCGCGGCGACGGGAATGAGCTGGGATGCCATGTTGACCGGGGGGGCGCCGAATTGCGGCCAATTCGATTTGTGATGATGACTGACTTTGTCAGCCGTCCGGATGTCCGAATGATGGCACTTTGTGGTGAAGATTAAGTTTACGCCATGAAAAACTGGCGACACGCCAGATCTTTAGGCGGTTTTTGCGTCCATGGCGGTCCGAAGAACCAGAAGATCGCGCCAGACCAGGCGCTTCTGCAGCGGTTGCAGCAACAGGTAGGACGGATGAAGGGTTGCCATCGCCTGGATCTGCCGCTTGCCGGTGTCGTAAGGGAACCACTGGCCGCGCATGCGAAGCAGTCCCTCCGTCGTCGGCAGCAGTTCCTTGGCCGCCATCGGCCCGAGGCAGACCAGATAGTCCGGATCGACCAGCTCGATCTGCCGGTCGAGGAACGGCCGGCAGGTCGCCGTCTCCTGCGGCGTCGGCGTGCGATTGCCCGGCGGCCGCCACGGCACGATGTTCGCCAGATAGACCTCGGCGCGCGACAAGCCGATCGCCGCCAGCATGCGGTCGACCAGCGGACCGGTTTGGCCGACGAACGGCTCGCCCTGCAAATCCTCGTCGCGGCCGGGCGGGTCGCCGACCAGCATGACGCGGGCCGTCGGATTGCCTTGCGAGAAGACGAGCGACTTGGCCGTCGTCTTCAAGGCGCATCCTTCGAAGCGGGCGAGGGCGTCCTTCAGGGCGTCGAGCGTCGCGGCGCCCGCGGCGGCCTCCCGCGCGGCCAGCACTTCGGCTTCCGGCGACAGGGCGGTGGCGATGGTCGGCTGCGGCTGCGGGCGGGGTTCCGCGTCGAAAGACGCCGGCATCGCCCGATGCGTCGGCGCCGGCTCCTCGGCAACCCTGGCGACCAGCCGATTGACAGCCTCCTCCTCGATCGCCACGTCGACATCATTGGCGACGTACCAATCCAACAGCGCCGCCAGCGCTTCGGGGGACGGGGATTGCAACTCGGGAGCCATCATATCGTTCTTGAGTAGGCGCAACCGGCGCCCATGTCGACCCTGTCGGGCTGACTCACGATAGCATAATTCTGGGAGAATCCGCCGTGACCGCACGCCTGTTGGCCGCCGCTTTCATCCTGCTCCCCGCCCTGGCCCTGGCGGAGGCGCCGCGGACGGGGCCGGACGCGTTCGGCGACTGGCGTGCTGACCGGCCCGGCGTGCAGCGGCTTATCCGCCCCGACGATCTGCCGCCCCCCTATGCGACGGAATCGGTGGCGACCCAGCCCGATGTCGTGGCGCGTCCGAGGGGCCGGTTGCCCCGTGTCCCGGACGGCTTCGTAGCGGAGCTGGTGGCTGACGGGCTGAAGATACCGCGCGTCCTGCGCACCGCGCCGAATGGCGATATCTTCATCGCCGAGAGTGGCGCGGGCCAGGTGCGCGTGCTGCCGGAAGGTGGCGACGGCAATCCGGCCATCTTCGCCAAGGGGCTCGATCGTCCCTATGGCATCGCCTTCTATCCCCCCGGTCCCGATCCGCGTTTCGTCTATGTCGCCGAGACCGGCAAGGTCGTGCGCTTTGCGTATGCTGCCGGCGACCGGCAGGCGCGCGGCAAGGCCGAGGTCGTCATTGCGGGGCTGCCGAAGGGCGGCGCGCACTGGACGCGCGACATCGCTTTTTCGCCGGACGGCAAGCGGCTGTTCATCTCCATAGGCTCGGCGTCGAATGCCGGCGAGCGGATGGGGGAGAAGAGCGCCAAGGCGATCGCCGACTGGGACGGCCAGCATGGGCTTGGTGCCGCCTGGGGGCCGGAAGCGGGGCGGGCCGCCGTGCTCACCGCCGACCCGGACGGTCGTAACCTCCGCAGCTTCGCCGCCGGCATCCGCAATTGCTCGGGGTTGGCGACCGAGCCGTCGAACGGGGCGCTCTGGTGCGTCACCAACGAGCGGGACGGGCTCGGCGACAATCTGCCGCCCGACTATGCGACGGCGGTGAAGGAGGGCGCCTTCTATGGCTGGCCCTGGTTCTATATCGGCGCCAACCCGGATCCGCGCCACGAGGGCGCTCGCCCGGATCTGAAGGGAAAGGTGACGGTGCCCGACGTGCTGCTCCAGCCGCATTCGGCGCCGCTCGGCATCGCCTTCTATGAGGGCGACGCCTTTCCGGCCGGCTATCGCGGCGACGCCTTCGTGACGTTGCACGGCTCGTGGAACCGGAGCGAGCCGACCGGCTACAAGGTGGTGCGGCTGCGCATGCAGGACGGCCGGCCGACCGGCGCCTATGAGGATTTCATGACCGGCTTCATCCTGTCCGACCAGACACTATGGGGCCGACCGGTCGGCGTCACGATCGGCAAGGACGGCGCGCTCTATGTATCCGAGGACGCCAATGGAACGATTTGGCGGGTTCGGGCAGCGAAATAATTCGCTGTCATTCGTCCGGCTTGCTTCGTTACCCGCCGCGTTTGGCGCCGCTGTGCCGGTTCCGCATCATGTTGATGCGCGACGCTCATCAAGTCCTTTGCGGCACTATATTTTCGGCATTGCCTGAGGATTGTTGCTCTTCTAAAGAGGGCGCGACAATCGGAACCGGATGGGCACGGATGGCAACCTCGGTAGAGCTTCCCGATCGCGAAGCGATGGAATTTGACGTTGTGATCGTGGGCGCGGGTCCGGCTGGCCTTGCGGCGGCGATCCGGTTGAAGCAGCGCGATCCGGAAATCTCGGTCGTCGTCGTCGAGAAAGGATCCGAAGTCGGCGCGCACATCCTGTCCGGCGCCGTGATCGATCCGATCGCGCTCGACAAGCTGCTGCCGGAATGGCGGCATGAGAGCGACACGCCGCTGAAGACGCCGGTGGTCGAGGACCAGTTCCTGTTTCTCGGCCCCGCCGGCTCGGTGCGCCTGCCCAATTTCCTGATGCCGCCGCTGATGTCGAACCACGGCAATTATGTCGTGTCGCTCGGCAATGTCTGCCGCTGGCTTGCGGCCAAGGCCGAGGCGCTCGGCGTCGAGATCTACCCCGGATTTGCCGCCGCCGAGCTTTTGCTCGATGCGAATGGCGCGGTGGCGGGCGTCGCCACCGGCGACATGGGCGTCGGTCGTGACGGCGAGCCCGGCCCCAACTATCAGCGCGGCATGGAACTGCGCGGCAAATACACGTTGATCGGCGAGGGGGCGCGCGGGTCGCTAGCCAAGCAGCTGATCGCGTCCTTTGGACTGGCGGAAGGCCGCGAGCCGCAGAAATACGGCATCGGCCTCAAGGAGCTCTGGCAGGTCGACCCGAAGCTGCACAAGCCTGGCCTGGTGCAGCATTCGTTCGGCTGGCCGCTTGGCGGATCGACGGGCGGCGGTTCATTCCTCTATCACCTCGAGGACAACCAGGTCGTTGTCGGCTTCGTCGTGCATCTGAACTACAAGAACCCCTATCTGTCGCCGTTCGAGGAGTTCCAGCGCTTCAAGACGCATCCGGCGATCGCGCCCGTCTTCGCCGGCGGCAAGCGCATCTCCTATGGCGCGCGGGCGATCACCGAGGGCGGCTATCAGTCGGTGCCGAAGCTGGTCTTCCCGGGCGGCGCGCTGATCGGCTGCTCGGCCGGCTTCGTCAACGTGCCGCGCATCAAGGGCAGCCACAACGCCATGCTCTCGGGCATGGAGGCGGCGGAGAATGTCGCCGACGCGCTCGCGGCGGGCCGCGAGCATGACGAGATCCTGGGCTACGAGCAGAACTGGCGCGCCGGCCCGATCGGGCGCGACTTGAAGCGCGTGCGCAACGTCAAGCCGCTCTGGTCGAAGCTCGGCACCTATCTCGGCATCGCGCTCGGTGGTCTCGACATGTGGGCGAACACGCTCGGCTTCACCTTCTTCGGCACGCTGAAGCACGGCAAGCCGGATTTCGCGGCGACCAAGCCGGCGGCCGAATGCAAGAAGATCGACTATCCGAAGCCGGACGGTGTCCTGACCTTCGACCGTCTTTCCTCGGTGTTCCTGTCGAACACCAACCACGAGGAAGACCAGCCCGTTCATCTGAAGGTGCTGGATCCGGAATTGCAGAAATCGTCGGAGCACGACGTCTATGCCGGCCTGTCGACGCGCTATTGCCCGGCCGGCGTCTATGAGTGGGTGGAGGCGGCGGACGGCCCGCGCTTCGTGATCAACGCGCAGAACTGCGTCCACTGCAAGACCTGCGACATCAAGGATCCGAACCAGAACATTAACTGGACGACGCCCGAGGGCGCCGGCGGACCGAACTATCCGAATATGTGATCACGTTCGTGTGAGGACAAGTTTATCTGTCCTTGCCCGTGTATGTGGCCCCATGTGCTAGGCGTGAAATCCCTGTTGTGTTAACAGGATTTCCCCTAGTCATACGGAGGCCATACAGTGCTTGTTGAGAAGATTTCTAAGTTTCAGCCTTATACGCTTGGCCTTTTGCGCATCGTTTCTTCGTTGATCTTCATGGCGCATGGAACGCAGAAAATTCTCGGTTTCCCGGCTTCCGATAAGGCCCCGGCCATGTTCAGCCTGCCCTGGACCGCAGGCATGCTCGAACTGATCGGCGGCTTCCTGCTCCTGATCGGCCTGTTTTGGCGCCCGGTCGCCTTCGTGCTGTCCGGCCTGATGGCGTTCGCCTATTGGCTCGCGCACGCGCCGCGCAGCGTCTACCCGGTGCTGAATGGCGGCGACGCCGCCATCCTCTATTGCTTCATCTTCCTGTATCTCGTCTTCGCCGGCCCCGGCCGCTGGAGCGTCGACGCGCTGCGCAAGCGCGCCTGATCAGGCGCGCAGGAAGTCGAGCAGGACGCGGTTGAACGCCTCGGGCTGCTCGACATTGCAGAGATGGGCGGCGTCGTGGATGACCTCCATCCGGGCGCCGTCAATATCCGCCACCCATTCGCGTGCCTTGGCCGGCTGCACGCTGGCGTCGTGATCGGCGCAGACCACGAGGGTCGGCGACTGGATCAGGCCGAGATCGTCGCGCAGGTCCATTTCGCCCAGCGCCTCGCAGCAGGCAGCATAGCCTTCGGCCGGCGTGTCGAGGATCATGTCGCGGATGCGGGCCACGACTTCGGGCGCCCTGGCGCGGAACCCTTCGCGGAACCAGCGGCCGATGACGGAATCGACCAGCGCGGACAATCCTTCGCTGCGTGCCGTCTTGGCGCGGCCTTCCCACATGTCGCGCGGCGGCAGATGCGGCGCCGACGCGCACATCACCAGCTTGTCGACATAATCCGGCTTGTTGGCCGCGAGCCAGGCGCCGACCATGCCCCCCTTCGACAGCCCGACGACATGGGCGCTCTCGACCCCCACCGCATCGAGCACGCCGCGCGCGTCGCGGCCGAGCCGGTCGATCGTATAGGGCGTATCGGGCACGTCGGAACCGCCGTGGCCGCGATCATCGAAGCGGATCACGCGAAAATGTTCGCGGAATGCCGGAAGCTGATCCTCCCACATGCCGAGATTCGTGCCGAGGGCGTTGGTGAGGAGCAGTGCTGGCTTGCCATTGTCCGGATCAGCCTCGACATTCAGTCGGATGCGATCGTCCATAGCGATCAGTGGCATGAGAGACCCCGTCGAACTTGCCAGCCGGCCGGATCGGCCCGCATGATGGCCACACGCCCCTGACAAGGGCGTTGCTGACGACAGCCTATAGAATGCGAGCGATCCGGCCAAGAGTCTGGTTCGTGCCCGGTTCAGGCCCGATGTCGTTCCATGTTGTAAGGAGACGCGATGTCCGCCCGGCTGCTTCCCGCTTCGATCGAGGCCACGCAGGCATTGCTGGGCGCGGGCGGCTATGTCTCCGACCGCGCGCTGGCTACCGTGCTGTTCCTGTCGCTGCGGCTGAACCGGCCGCTGTTTCTCGAGGGCGAGGCGGGGGTCGGCAAGACGGAAATCGCCAAGGTGCTGGCCGAGCAGCTCGACCGCCAGTTGATCCGCCTGCAATGCTATGAAGGGCTCGACGTCGCCTCGGCCGTCTATGAATGGAACTATGCCGCGCAGATGGTCGAGATCCGCGCCGCCGAGGCCGCCGGCAGCGTCGATCGCGAGCGGCTGGTCGACGACGTCTTCTCCGAGCGCTTCCTGATCCGCCGCCCGCTGCTGCAGGCGCTGGAGGCGGGGCCGGGGGGCCGCCGGTGCTGTTGATCGACGAACTCGACCGGGCCGATGAGGCGTTCGAGGCCTATCTGCTTGAGGTGCTGGCCGATAGCCAGGTGACAGTGCCCGAGCTCGGCACGATCCGCGCCGCCGCGCCGCCGATCGTCGTGGTGACGACCAACCGGACGCGCGAGATCCATGACGCGCTGAAGCGGCGCTGTCTTTATCACTGGCTCGATTATCCCGACGCCGCCCGCGAACTGCAGATTCTGCGCGCCAAGGTGCCGGGCGTCGGCGAAAGCCTGTCGCGCCAGGTGGTCGCCTTCGTCCAGTCGTTGCGGCGGGAGGGGCTTTTCAAGAGCCCGGGCGTGGCCGAGACGCTGGACTGGGCGGCGGCGCTCGCCGAACTCGACCAGATCGCGCTGGAGCCGGGCATCGTCTCGGACACGCTGGGCGTGCTGCTCAAATATCAGGACGACATTGCCCGGCTGGACGAAAGCCGCGTCGGGGCGCTGGTCGCGGCGGCGCAAGCCGAGGTGGTGACGTGATATCGATGTCCCCCCAAGCGGATGGTCGACTTTCGTCAGGCGGAAAGCTCGACGAGAACCTTCTCCAGTTCGGCCGTCTGCTCCGCCGTGCCGGGCTCCCGGTCGGGCCGGCCTCGATCGCGGATGCGATCCGCGCCGCCGAGATTGTCGGTCCCGGCTCGCGCGACGATTTCTATTGGGCGCTGCATGCGGTGCTGGTCCGCGGTCGCGAGCAGCGGGCGGTGTTCGACGCGGCGTTCCGTCTGTTCTGGCGGGCTGGCCGCGTGCGCGCGCCCGTCTTTGTCGACCGGCCGTCCGGCGCGAGGCCGGCGGCGGGGCAGGTGCCTGCGACGGCTCGCGTGGCGCAGGCGATGTTCGGCGACCGCGCCCCGGAACCCGCGGAAGATCCGGACGACGTCGAGCGCGACCGGCGTCTGGCGATCTCAGCGCGGGAGCTCTTGCAGAAGCGCGACTTCGCCCAGATGAGCCTCGAGGAGGTCGCCGACGCCGAAGCGCAGCTCGGCCGGTTGGCGCTCGCCGATGACAGGATCTCGAAGCGTCGGTTGATCGCCGCCTCGCGCGGCCGGATCGATCCGCGCCGGACGCTGCGCATGGCGCTGCGAAGCGGCGGCGACATGATCCTGCCGGCCTATCGCCGGCATGCGACCGCCCGCCCGCCCGTCGTCGCGCTCTGCGACATCTCCGGCTCGATGAGCCGATACAGCCGGACCCTGCTGCATTTCCTGCATGCGCTCGGCCAGACGCGGCGGGTCGACGCCTTCCTGTTCGGTACGCGGCTGACGAATGTCTCGCGCCAGTTGCGGCTGAAGGATGCGGACGCGGCGCTTGCCGCCTGCGCCGAGGCGGTCGAGGACTGGTCGGGCGGCACGCGGATCGCTTCGGCGCTGCATGCGTTCAACCGGCTGTGGTCGCGGCGGGTGCTCGGCCAGGGCGCGATCGTGCTGCTGGTGACCGATGGGCTGGAGCGCGACGATGTCGACCGGCTGGCGGCCGAGATGGACCGGCTGCATCGCGCCTGCCGGCGGCTGATCTGGTTGAATCCCCTGCTGCGCTTCGACGGCTTCGAGGCAAAGGCGCGGGGCATACGTGCGATGCTGCCGCATGTCGATGAGTTTCGCGCCGTCCATTCGCTCGAGGCGGTGGCCGACCTGGTCCGCGCGTTGAATTCCGGATCGGTGGATGGCGCCGATCCCCGCCGCCATCTCGCGCTTGCTTGAGGAGGGTCGTCATGTCCGCTGAACGTCCGCTGCGACTGGGGGATGCCGATGTGCTCGGTACGGCCGAGGACTGGGTACGGGCCGGCCGCGCCGTGGCGCTGGCAACCGTGGTCGAAACCTGGGGCTCGGCGCCACGCCCCGTCGGCAGCCACCTCGTCATCGACGCCGATGGTCATTTCGAGGGCTCGGTCTCCGGCGGCTGCGTCGAGGGCGCCGTGATCGGCGAGGCAATCGAGGTGATCGCAGCCGGGGAGCCGCGCCTGCTCGAATTTGGCGTCGCCGACGAGACGGCCTGGCGGGTCGGACTGTCCTGCGGCGGCCGCATCCGGATCTATGTCGAGAGGGTGGTCTGAATGGATCGCTTTACGCTGCAGAGCCTGAACGAGGCGCGCCGGCAGAGACAGGCAGCGATCCTGATCACCAATCTCGCCTCGGGCGTCGTCCGGCTGGTGCGCGAAAACGACCTCGGCCTCGACCTGATGATCGAGCCGGCGCTCAGCCAGATCCTGCCGCAGCGCTTCCGTTCCGCCCATTCCGGGCTGGTCGAGACAGCCGAGGGCGACCAGTTCTTCCTGACCGTGCATGTGCCGCCGCCGCGTCTGGTCGTCATCGGGGCGGTGCATATCTCGCAGGCGCTGGCGCCGATGGCCCGCATTGCCGGCTTCGACGTGACGATCATCGATCCGCGCACGGCCTTCGCCACGCCGGAGCGCTTCGCCGATGTCGCGCTGGTGCCGCATTGGCCGGAAGACGCGCTGAAGCGCGTTCCGCTCGATCCGTTCACGGCCGTGGCGGCGTTGACGCATGATCCGAAGATCGATGACCTGCCCCTGCAGGCGGCACTGGCGGCGAACTGCTTCTATGTCGGCGCGCTCGGCAGCCGCAAGACGCATGCGAAGCGGGTTGAGAGGTTGCTGACGGCCGGCGTCGACGCGGCGGATGTGGCGAAGATCCGCGCGCCGATCGGGCTTGCTATCGGCGCGCAATCGCCGGCCGAGATCGCGGTTTCCGTCCTCGCCGAAGTCGTCGATGCGCTGCGCAAGCGTGGCGCAATCGCGTCGGGGGATGCTGCGTGACGACGCAGCCGCTGCCGCCCGGGGGGGCGAGGATCGCGGCGCTGGTGCTGGCGGCGGGCCTGGGCCAGCGCATGGGTGGTCCAAACAAGTTGTTGGCCGAGATTGACGGCCGCAGCCTCTTGCGCATCGTCGCCGAGGCTGCGCTCGCCAGCCGGGCGGTGTCGGTGACGGTGGTGACCGGCCATCGGCGCGAGGCGGTCGAGCAGGCGCTGGCGGGGTTGGCGGTGCGCTTTGTGCACAATCCGGATTATGCCGAAGGGCTTTCCACCTCGCTTCGATGCGGCGTCGCCAGTCTTGGCGATGACATCGATGGCGTTTTGGTGCTGCTGGCCGACATGCCGAGCGTGACCGGCCCGATCCTTGACCGGCTGATCGAAGCCTTCGATCCGGGCGCGGGGCGATGGATCGTCGTGCCGACCGATCACGGCAGGCGCGGCAATCCTGTGCTCTGGTCGCGGGCGTTCTTTGCCGAATTGCAGGCGATCGCAGGCGACACTGGCGCGCGCCACCGGATCGGCGCCCATGCGGGCGCTGTTGTCGAAGTCGAGATTGGCCCGGAAGTGGCGCTTGATCTCGACACGCCGGAAGCGGTTCAGGCTGCCGGCGGTACGCTGCCAGCCTGAACAACGAGATTGGCCTCAGTCGGCGCAGCAACTGTGCGCGCTCTGGCTTGCCTGACCGACCTTCTTCGCCGGGCGGTCCTCGTATCGGTCGTGCAGGCGGACCCAGTCCATGGTCGAATGCTCGTTCCGACCTTTCGGCGTCAGATCGAGAAATTGGTGGGTGCCGATCAGGATGTCGACGCCGCGGGCATAGGACGAGTAGGTATGAAAAATGCGTCCATCGGGGTTCTTGTAGAAGACACTGATGCCGTGGTGTTCGTCGGCCGCGCCGTCGTGCAACGCGTAGTTATATTCATGGCGGCCGGCCGCGATTTCCGTCTCGGAGGCGTAGACGTGGTAGTCGGCGTTGAAGTCGCTGCCGGCGGATGAGACCCATTTGAAGGCCCATCCCATGCGCTGCTTGAAGTCCTGGAATTCGGCGTAGGGCGCGCGGGAGACGGCCAGCAGCGTTACGTCGTGGTTGGCGAGGTGCAAATTGGCGCCGTCAATGTGGTCGGAGAGGAACGAGCAGCCGGCGCAACCCTCCTTCCAATCGGGTCCGAACATGAAGTGGTAGACGATCAACTGGCTGCGGCCGTCGAAGAGGCCGGAGAGCGTCTCGCGTCCGTTCGGCCCTTCGAAGCCATAGTCCTTGTCGACTTCGACCCAGGGCATTTCGCGCCGCTCGGCGCTCAACTGCTCTTGGAGATGGGTGAGTTCCTTTTCGCGGGCGAGATGCGCTTTGCGCGCCACCAGCCATTCGTCGCGCGAGACGACTTTCGGATTGGGTGTCGATCTGTCGAGCGTGTTCATAGAAGCAACTCCCTTGGTAGATTCCCTTTTTATGGCAGGCGGCGAAGGCGCTGAGCTTGGCCAAAGCGCTGTCGTCTTGCTGGCAGGCCGGACAAAGCCCGGCCGGCTCCGGCAGGGGTAACCTGCCGAATTGCTTGGCCGCGATCCGGGGCGTCGTTCCCGGCCGGGCGATGTGACTACTCTGCGAAGGCGCGCCGCGGCGCGCTATTTCCGGCCGCGGGTGACGAAACGCTCGAGCCTGTCGATGGCGCCATTCCAGCCGGTCTTGTGGCTGGCGAGCGCCGCTTCGTCGGCGAGCAGCGCGTGGGTCAGCGTCAGCATGGTGCCGCCTTCCTCGCCCCGCAGCGTGATGGTGACCAGCGTCTGCTGGTCCGGCGCGGCGAGCCAGGTCCAGGTGAACACCAGCTTCTGGTCCGGGACGATTTCCTGATAGGTGCCGCTGGCGTCATGCTGCTGGCCGTCGCTGGTCTTGAAGCGGATGTGGTAGGCGCCGCCGACGCGCAGATCCGTCTCGGCGACGACGCTGCCGTCTTCGGTCTCGCTCGGGCCAAACCAGTGGACGAGCTTGGAAGGGTCGGTCCAGGCCTTGAAGATCCGGGCGGGCGACGCCTTCATCTGATGCTTCAGCGTCAGGCTCGGCTTGTCTGTCATGATGGTTCGTTCTCCACGAGATCGGCAAGGCGGTCGAGTCGGGTCGACCAGAAGCGTTCATAGTGATGCAGCCATTCCATCGCATCGGCCATCGGCGCGGCGTTTAGGCGGCAGGAAACGGTGCGTCCCGTCTTCTGGCGAAGGATGAGCCCGGCGTCCGACAGGACGTTCAGGTGCTTCATGATCGCCGGAAGCGAGACCGGAAAGGGTTCTGCGAGTTCGCTGACCGACACGCTGTCCTCCCGGCCCAGGCGAGCGAGCAGGGCGCGCCGGGTCGGGTCCGCCAAGGCGGCAAAGGTGCGGTCGAGATCGACATCATTACACTTAACCATAAGGTTAAGTGTACGTCGGGCGGGGAGGCGATGTCAATCCATGCCGGGGCGCGTGCAGCGTGCGGCCGGTGCAGGACGCGGCTTGTCCACAAGACCGGGCCATCGGTCGGGAGCCAGGCGGCGACATCTTTCGAGATGGCCGGCTGAAGACGGCTTGGCAGCACTCGGAGCTAGTTGCTGCTAAAATACTGATTTCAAAGGATAATCATCTATTTTTCTATTGAAAGCAAGGCGCGCTCAAGCCACCATCGAATGGTCCTGCTGAGGACTGCCGATTGCCAGATGAGGTGCCATGCCGTCATCCCTGCTGCGTCAGCTTTCGGGCTATGGCCTGACGACCGCCCATATCCTCTACCGCCTGCCGGACCATCCGGCGCTCCTGCAGAGTTTCGTCTGGCAGGAATACGATCTCGCTCCTGAATTTCCCGAGTTGACCGGCTTCCTAGAATTCTGGCGCCGGGAGATCGATGGCGCGCTGCATTCGGTAAGCATTGCGCATCGGGGCCTGATCGGTCCGGCCGAATGCCGGATCGCCGCCGCTGAGTTCGCGCTTAACTGACGCTTGCCGAAAGGGGCGGGCGTTCGCGCCGCGCTCAGAATTTCCCGTACGGCGGATTGGGGATCGCTTGATGCGCGGCGCGCAGCGCCGCCGACCAGCGCTCGCGCAGGCTGGCGAAGTATTCGTCGTTTTCGTCGATGCGCCGCGAGATTTCGAGCTTCAGGCCGTCGCGATGGATCATGGCGATGTCGATCGGCATGCCGACGCCGAGATTGGAGCGGAGCGTCGAATCCATCGAGACGAGGCCGAGCTTCAGCGCCTCGGAAAGCGGCGTGTCGCTGGTGACGGCACGGTCGAGAATCGGCTTGCCGTATTTGTGTTCGCCGATCTGCAAGTAGGGCGTGTCGGTCGTCGCTTCGATGAAGTTGCCGGCCGAATAGACCATGAACAGGCGGAGCCGGCCACCCTTGACCTGGCCGCCGAGAAGCAAGGTGACGTCGAAGCTGGCGGCCTGCTGTTCCATGGACTTTCCATGGATGCGATAGACCTCGCGGATCGCGCGGCCGACGAACTGCGCCACCTTGAACATGGACGGAATGGTGTGGATGGACTCGATCCGTCCGGTTTCCGGATTCTCGAGGCCTTCGGTCAGGATGTTCAGGACCGACTGGCTGACGGCGAGATTGCCCGCGGTGGCGACCGCGATCACCCGTTCGCCCTCCGTCTGATAGAGGTGCAGCTTCCGGAACGTCGCGATATTGTCGAGGCCGGCGTTGGTGCGCGTGTCGGCCAGCATTACCAGCCCGTCGCGCACCAGGATTCCAACGCAATAGGTCATAGACTCTTCGTCCTGCCCGCCCCGGTCGATGTTTTAGGGCAGTCGAATTGAGGCGCAAGCAAAATTGCTCCCCTCACCACGGCTTGTCCCCGCAGGTTCATCCGACGCGTTGCGGCATGGCGACGGCGACGCGTCGCCGTCGCCTCGACCCTGTCGCGAACCGGCCCGTCGACGCCATCCGACCGTTTGTCTGCCGGAAGCGTGACCGCCCGGCGCGGAACGCACAGCCTCGCATCCGCGTTTCCATTCTTTCGCCGTGCAGCGAGACGCAACCGGAATGTCGGCAGCGGCATCGGGGTTGCATCGGGAATTTGCGCGGGCGCCCGAAGCGGCGACGAGGCCGTTGGGCGTTCGCCCTCGTGCGCATGGTGTCAGCGCAATCCACGACGAGACCTCGCTGTCGTAGCCAAGAGGATAGAGCCATGCAGAAGATCACGCCGTTCCTTTGGTTCGACAACCAGGTCGAAGAGGCGATCATCTTCTACGTTTCGATCTTCAAGAATGCGAAGGTGGGCAAGGTCGCCCGCTATGGCGAGGCGGGGCCGGGGCCGAAGGGCAGCGTGATGGCGGCGGCGTTCGAACTGGAAGGGATCGAGTTCACCGCGCTCAATGGCGGCCCCCGATTCAAGTTCAACGAGGCGATCTCCTTCGTCGTCAAATGCGAGGAGCAGAGTGAGCTCGACGAATTGTGGGAGCGTCTCTCCGAAGGCGGCGAGAAGAGCCGCTGCGGCTGGCTGAAGGACAAGTTCGGCATCTCCTGGCAGATCGTGCCGAGCATTCTCGCGCCGATGCTGACCGATCCGGCGGCGGAGAAATCCCAGCGCGTCATGGAAGCGCTTTTGAAGATGACCAAGATCGATATCGGGGAGCTGCGTCGCGCCTATGAGGGGCTGCCGGTCGAGTCGTAGTGTCCGGATGGTGGTGGTGGCGCGATGCGGACAACTGCACTAGCTTGCTGCCGCGGCGCGAACGCCGCAGCAGAAGCCTTCCAGAATGATCGGATGCAAGATGCAGTATCGCCGTTTGGGCAAGTCGGGCCTGCAGGTCAGCGAGTTCTCGCTCGGCTCCTGGGTTACGTTCGGCAAGCAGGTAGACCAGCGCGACGCGCTCGACATCATGACGCTCGCCTATGACAGCGGAATCAATTTCTTCGACAATGCCGAGGGCTACGAGGCCGGCGTCTCCGAGACGCTGATGGGCGAGGCGCTGGCCAAGCTCGCCTGGAGCCGCGATTCCTATATCGTCTCCAGCAAGGTGTTCTGGGGCGGCTCGAAGCCGACGCAGCGCGGCCTTTCCCGCAAGCACGTCACCGATGCCTGCCACGCGGCGCTGAAGCGCCTGCAGGTCGAGTATCTCGACCTCTATTTCTGCCATCGCCCGGACATCGACACGCCGATCGAGGAAACCGTGCGCGCGATGCACGACCTCGTGCAGCAGGGCAAGGTGCTCTATTGGGGCACGTCGGAATGGTCGGCGCAGCAGCTGACCGAGGCCTGGGCTGTCGCCAAGGACCTGAAGATTGCGCCGCCGACCATGGAGCAGCCGCAGTACAACCTGTTCGAGCGCGACAAGGTCGAGGGCGACTATCGCCCGCTCTACGACCTGATGGGCCTCGGCACGACGATCTGGTCGCCGCTCGCCTCCGGCGTCCTGACCGGCAAGTACAACAAGGGCATTCCCGCCGGCAGCCGATTGGACCTGCCGGGTTATGAGTGGCTGAAGGAGCTCTGGCAGGGCGAAAAGGGCAAGCAGCGCATCGCCCAGGTGGAAAAGCTGGCGGCACTGGCCGAAGAGATCGGCCTGCCGATCCACCACATGGCGCTGCTCTGGTGCCTCGCCAACAAGAACGTCTCGACCGTCATCCTCGGCGCGTCGAAGAAGAGCCAGCTGCAGGACAACCTCGCCGCCCTCGACAGCCGCGAAAAGCTGACCCAGGACGTGCTCGACAAGATCGACGCCATCCTTGGCAACAAGCCGGCGGCGCCGCAGCGCTACTAGGCGCGACGCCGGCTCGAGCGCCGTTTGCGAAAAAGACTGCATGGCCGGGCTTGTCCCGGCCATGTTCGTTCTGAAGGAACTCCGCCACCGCGCGCCGACATCTTTGGTTGTGGCCTTGTTGATGGCGCGCGCCGATGTATCATGCCCGGACTGCCGCAGCGATATCCGGGGCCCATCGATGAAGTTGCCATCCCTTTCCGCGCGCCTGTCGGCGTGCGCCACGACCTTGGGCCTGTTGCTGGCCGCCGCCTTAGGCTCCCAGGCGACGGCCGGGACGCTCGAGGACGTCAAGGCGCGCGGCACCCTCGTCTGCGGGGTCAGCGAGGGGCTCGGCGGGTTCTCCGAGAAGGACGGGCAGGGGACCTGGCGCGGCTTCGACGTCGACTTCTGCAAGGCGGTCGCACTCGCCATCTTCGCCGATGCTGGCAAGGTCGAGTATGTGCCGCTGTCGGCGACCGACCGCTTCAAGGCGCTGACCGACGGAAAGGTGGACCTTCTCTCGCGCAACAGCACCTGGACCCTTTCGCGCGATGCCGGGCAGTCGCTGGAATTCGTAGGCGTCAGCTATTTCGACGGCCAGGGCTTCATGGTGCCGGCGCTCTATGGCGCGACCAGCCCGCTGCAGCTGAACGGCGCAACCGTCTGCGTCGTCAGCGGGACGACGACGCAGGACAACGCCGCCGCTTACTTCGAGCGGGCAGGGCTCAAGGTGTCGTTCCTGCCCTTCGCCGAGCGGCAGGATGCGCGCAAGGCCTATGCCGACGGCAAGTGCGACGCCTATACGGCCGATCGCTCGGCGCTCGCCGGCGAGAGGGCCGAACTGCCGAAACCCGACGATCATATCATCCTGAAGGACGTCATCTCGAAGGAGCCGCTCGGGCCCGTGGTGCGCGATGACGATCCGAAATGGGTCAATCTCGTGCGCTGGGTGCTGTTCGGGCTGATCGACGCGGAAGAGGCGGGGTTGAGTTCCGCCTCGGTCGGCGCCGACAAGGCGCAGGACGCGGGCCTGCTCGGCGCCCTGAGCGGGCCGCCTTTGGGATTGCCCGACGTCTGGCTCACCCGGGTCATCGGTGGCGTCGGCAATATCGGCGAGATCTTCGAACGCAATCTCGGCGAGGACACGCCGATGCAACTGAGCCGTGGCATCAACGCCCTCTGGACACAAGGCGGGATCCTCTATGCACCGCCCATTCAGTAGCGCACCGCTCCGTCCGTTCGCGATCCGGCTGTGCGCGGCAGCCTTGCTGACGTTCGCGACCCTGCTGCCGACCGGGCCGGCGGCCCAGGCGGCGACCGTCCAGGAGCGACAGCGCAACCTCGCGGTCATCCGCATCAATGCGATCGACCTTCTGGCGCGCGAGAAGCGGCTGCCCTTGCCGATCCAGCAGCGGCGCGACGTGCTGCGCGCCTATTACGAGGAACAGGCGGGCGAGCTGCTCTGGCTGCGCGACGACCGGGCCGAGGCGCTGGTGGCGATCCTGAACGATGCCGGCGCGGACGGCTTGCGGCCGGACGACTATCCGACCGGCCAGCTTCTCTCGCTGATGCAGCATGCGGATCCGGAGGATGTTCGCGGCCTCGCCTTGATCGAGTTGTTCTTCTCGGCCGCGTTCCTCGAATACAGCGCCGATCTGTCGGTCGGGCGCTTCCTGCCCAGCAAGGTCGATCCCAATTTCTTCCTGAAGACCCGGACCTTCGATCAGGCGGCAGCGCTGCAGGCCGTTGCGAAAGTCGAGGATCTCGACGACTTTTTCGACGCCGCGCAGCCTCCCAGCAGCTATTACGCGTCCTTGCGCGGCGCGCTGGCGCAGTATCGCGAGCTTCAGGTCGAGGGCGGATGGGATCTGGTTCCCCTCGGCCCGACGCTGAAGCCGGGCATGACCGATCCGCGGGTCGCGGCCATTCGCGATCGGCTTGCGACCACCGATGGCGCCGATCCGGCGCCGACGGGGGGAGCCGAGGCCTATGACGGGGAGTTGGTGAAGGCGGTCGAGCGCTTCCAGGCTCGCCACGGGCTCGATGTCGATGGTGTCGTCGGGCCGGCGGCGCTGGTCGCGATGAACGTGCCGATCGAGGACCGCATCGCCGAGATCGAGCTGGCGATGGAGCGCTGGCGCTGGATGCCGCGCGATCTCGGCCAGCAATATCTGATGGTCAATATCGCCGGTTTCGAGCTGCGCCGCGTCAAGGACGGGCAGGCCGAGGAGCGGATGTCGGTCGTTGTCGGCAAGCCCTACAGCCGCACACCGGTGTTCAGCGACCAGGTCCGCTATATCGAGCTCAACCCGTACTGGACGGTGCCGTCCGGCATCGCCGTCAAAGAAGAGCTCGGCAAGCTGCGCAGCAATCCCGGCGGGCTCTCGTCGCAGGGGTTCCAGGCGGTGCGCGGCAAGGACGTCTATGACCTCACCTCGATCAACTGGGCGAATTACGGGCCGGGCAATTTCCCGTTCCAGCTGCGGCAGCAGCCGGGACCGAAGAACGCGCTCGGCCGGGTCAAGTTCATGTTTCCGAACGAGCACGACGTTTACCTGCACGATACGCCGTCGCGCGCCGCGTTCTCGAAAGCCGAGCGTGCCTTCAGCCATGGCTGCATCCGCCTGAGCCGGCCGCTCGAACTGGCCTTGCAGGTGCTGACGGCCGGCGGCATTTCCGGCTGGAACATGGACCGGATCAACCAGGTGGTGGCGACGCAGAAGAATACCGTCGTCAAGCTGGCCGCGCCGCTGCCGATCCATCTCACCTACCTGACCGCCTGGGTGGATGAGGACGGCGTCAATTTCCGCAAGGATATCTATAACCAGGACGCCAAGCTGCTGGCCGCCCTCGATGGCAAGGCGCTGGCTTGGTGACCGTGCGACAGTCGGCGCGATGGAGCGCCGACCACGGGGATCTGGCGAATCCTGGCGCTCAGGAGATCTGAGCCTCCTCCGACTCGGCGCGCGCGGCGCGGCGGGTCGAGACGAGGAAGGCGGCGATGAAGATCACCGTCAGCAGCAGCACGATCGTCGGTGCCGGGGCGCTGTCGAGGAAGAAGCTCAGATAGACGCCGGCCAGCGAGGCGGTGACGGCGATGGCCGCCGCAAGCAACAGCATGGTGCTGAATTTCCGGGTCAGCAGGAAGGCGATGGCGCCGGGCGAGACCAGCATGGCGATGGCGAGGATGATGCCGACCGCCTTCAGCGCGCCGACGATGGCAAGCGACAGGATCGCCAGCAGCCCGTAGTGCAGCCAGTTGACCCGGAGGCCGACGACTTTCGCCTGCACCGGGTCGAAGGCATGCAGCAGCAGGTCGCGCCATTTCATGGCGATGATGCCGGTGATGAGAAGCGCGATGATCCCCGTCTCGGCGATATCCCGCCAGCCGACGCCCAGCATGTCGCCGAACAGGATGTGGTCGAGGTGAACCGAGGTCTCGATCTTGGTGTAAAGCACGATGCCGAGCCCGAACATGCCGGAGAACACGATACCCATCACCGTGTCCTGCTTGATCCGGCTGTTCGCCTTCAGGTAGCCGCTGGTGAGCGCGCAGCCCATGCCGGCGACGAAGGCACCGATGGCGAGCGGCGCGCCGACGATATAGGCGAGGACGACACCCGGCAGCACGGCATGGGAGATGGCGTCGCCCATCAGCGACCAGCCCTTCAGCACCAGATAGCAGGAGAGCAGGGCGGTCGGCACGGCGACCAGCGCCGAGATGATGAGCGCGCTGCGCATGAACTCGAACTGCAACGGTTGCAGCAGTGTTTCGAGGAGGGTCATGCGGCGGTCTCCAGCGCTTCGGCGGCGCGACGGCGGGCGGCGAGCAGGCCGTGTTTGGGGGCGAAGACGAAGGCCAGGGCGAAAATCAGCGTCTGCAGCACGACGATGATGCCGCCGGTGGCGCCGTCGAGGAAGTAGCTGGCATAGGCGCCGACCAGGCTGGTCAGCGCCCCGACCGCGACACTGATTGCAAGCAGGCGCGGGAAGCGGTCGGTGAGCAGGTAGGCGGTGGCGCCGGGCGTCACCACCATGGCGATGACCAGAAAGGCGCCGACGGTCTGCAACGCCGCGACCGTGCAGGCCGAGAGCAGCGTGAAGAACAGGATCTTCAGCGCCGTCGGGTTGAGGCCGATCGAACGGGCGTGGCTCTCGTCGAAGAAGGTGACCATCAGGTCCTTCCATTTCACCAGCAGGATGGCGAGCGAGACGAAGCCGATGATGGCGAGTTGCAGCGTATCCTCCGGCGTGATGGCGAGGATGTTGCCGAGCACGATGGTCTGGATGTTCACAGCGGTCGGCGACAGCGACACCATGAACAGGCCGAGGCCGAAGAAGCCGGTGAAGATCAGCCCGATGATAGCGTCTTCCTTCAGCTTGGTGCGCTGGTTCAAAAACAGCATGGCGGCGGCGGCGAGACCGCCGGAGAAGAACGCGCCGATGGAAAAGGGCAGGCCCAGCATGTAGGCGCCGGCGACGCCGGGCACGATCGAATGGGAGAGGGCGTCGCCGATCAGCGACCAGCCCTTCAGCATCAGATAGGCCGAGAGGAAGGCGCAGACGCCGCCGACCAGCGCGCTGACCCACATGGCATTGACCATGTAGCCATAGCCAAAGGGTTCGAGCAGCAATGTTGTCACGGCCGCGCCTCCGCCCGCTCCGGAGCGGGATGGAGCAGCAGCGGGCTCTCGTCGTCCGTCAGGATATCGATCGAGCCGCCGGCGATGTCGGCGTCGAGCACGACATGGCGCAGCACGCCGCCGAACGTCTTCTCCAGATTGGCGCGGGTGAAGGTCTCGCGCGTCGGGCCATGCGCCAGCACGGTGCGGTTCAAAAGCACGGCGCGATCGCAGAATTCCGGCACGCTGCCGAGATTGTGGGTCGAGACCAGCATCACCCGGCCCTCGTCGCGAAGCCCGCGCAGAAGCTCGATGATCGCGCCTTCGGTCTGCACGTCGACGCCGGTGAACGGCTCGTCGAGCAGGATGACGCGGCCATCCTGCGCCAGCGCGCGGGCGAGGAAGACGCGCTTCCTCTGGCCGCCGGAAAGCTCGCCGATCTGGCGCTTGCGCATGGCGCCCATGCCGACCCGTTCCAGCGCCTCGTTGACGGCGGCATGGTCGCGGGCGGTTGCGATGCGCATGAAGTTCATGTGGCCGTAGCGGCCCATCATGACGACGTCCTCGACCAGGACAGGAAAATTCCAGTCGACATCCTCGCTCTGCGGCACATAGGCGACGAGGTTCTGCTTCAGTGCCTTCTCGACCGGCTGGCCGAGGATGGTGATTGCGCCACGCGAGACGCGCACGAATCCCATGATCGCCTTGAACAGGGTCGACTTGCCGCTGCCATTGACGCCGACCAGCGCCGTGATGGTGCCGGTCGGGATGGCGAAGCTGGCGTTGCGCAGGGCCGTGTGGCCATTGCGATAGGTCACGGTGGCATCCGCGACGGAAATGCCGGCCCCGGTTTTGGCGGATGCGGCGGCGATGGGCGAGGCGACGCGCGCATTCATTGCGCGGCGTCCTTCTGCGCGATTCCCTTGGCGATCGTCTCGGAGGTGACGCGCAGCAGGTCGAGATAGGTCGGCACCGGACCGTCCGCCTCGCTGAGACTGTCGACATACAGCACGCCGCCATAGGCTGCGCCCGTCTCCCGCGCCACCTGCTCGGCGGGGCTTGCCGAAATCGTGCTCTCGCTGAAGACGGCGGGGATGTTGTTGGCGCGCACGGCGTCGATCACCTTGCGAACCTGCTGGGGCGTGCCCTGCTGGTCGGCATTGATCGGCCAGAGATAGAGTTCCTTCAGGCCGAAGTCGCGCGCCAGATAGCTGAACGCGCCCTCGCTCGAAACCAGCCAGCGCTTCTCTTCGGGAATGGCGGCGAGCGCGTCGCGGATCGGCGCGACGGTGGCGCGGATCTTCGCCTTGTAGGCTTCGGCATTCGCCTTGTAGGCCTCGGCGTTGGCCGCGTCATGCGCAACGAAGGCATCGCGGATGTTGTCGACATAGGTTACGGCGGCGTCGGGCGACATCCAGGCATGCGGGTTCGGCTTGCCGGAATAGGGCCCCTCGCCGATGCCGATCGGCGCGACGCCGGCCGAGACGGTCGCCTGCGGGACGCCATCCAGATTGGCGAAGAATTTCTCGAACCAGAGCTCCAGCCCGAGCCCGTTCCAAAGGATCAGCTGCGCGTCCTGCGCCTTCACGATGTCGCGCGGCGTCGGCTGGTAGTTGTGGATCTCGGCGCCCGGCTTGGTGATCGACTGCACGATGGCGGCGTCGCCGGCAACGTTCTGCGCCATGTCGGCGATGATCGTGAAGGTCGTCACCGCCTTGAACTTCCGGCCATCCTCGGCGGCATGGGCGGCTGGCGTCATCATCGTCGCCGCCAGCAATCCCGAAACGGCGATGATGAAGCGTCGGCGCGTGCGGTCGAGCATGGGATTTCCTCTCTGCGATTGCAAACTATTCGCAACAAAGTTGCATGCCTAGATCGCAATTGCAAATCATTCGCAATTCTTGCGTTGAGCGTCCTTGCGTTCCGGTGCCGGGCAAGGCGCCGGGAAGAGCCGGGGGACGGGGCGAAAGCGCGGGATAGCGGACGCCCGGAGGTTGCAATGGGGCCCCTGCGGCGACAGTCTCGGCCCGTAATCCGCCGCGCCGTGCGCGGAACGTAGGGGTAAGACATGTCGCAGACGCCGGAACAGCAGGCCATGCTGGCCGTGCTGGATCACGCGCCAATGGGCTTCGCGCAACGCTGGTACTGGCTGCTCTCGACGGGCGGCACCACGCTCGGCGGTTTCTCCGTCTTCACGCTTGGCGTCGCCATGCCGCTGCTGATGCAGACCTTCGCCATCGATGCCACCATGCAGGGGCTGCTCGGCGCGGCGTTGCTGTTCGGCGCGGTGCCGGGCTCGCTGCTGGGCGGGCCCTTGGCGGACCGGTTCGGCCGCAAGCCGCTGATGATCCTCGATATGGCGCTGATCGCGCTGGGCGCGCTCATCTGCGTCTTCGCCGGCAGCGCCGACATGCTGCTGGTCGGCCTGTTCATCTTCGGCGTCGGCGTCGGCATCGACTATCCGGTCGGCAGCGCCTATGTCGCCGAATGGATGCCGATCCAGGCGCGCAGCCGGATGATGGTCGCCACCATCGCCTTCCAGGCGGTCGGCTTCGTGCTCGCGGCGGCGCTGACCGGCTCGGTGCTATGGCTGGTCGAGAGTGCTTCCGCCTGGCGCGGCTTCATGCTGGGGCTGGCGGCGCTGCCGATGCTCTTCCTCGTTTTGCGCCTGCCTTTGAAGGAAAGCCCGCGCTGGCTGATGGGCAAGGGGCGAAATCTGGACGCCGCCCGCGCCATCGCCGTTGTCGCGCCCGCCGAGAGGGCGAAGCTGGAGGCGGTCGGCAAGGCCGCTGCCGCGAATGTGCATCTGGTCGCGCGGACGCCCGAGGCGGTGAAGACCCAGGGCATGGCGGCGCTGTTCGGGCGCAGCTATCGCCGCCGCACCGCGCTCGCCTGCGTGCCATGGTTCCTGATGGACATCGCCTCCTATGGCATCGGCCTGTTCACGCCGCTGCTGCTGGCGGACCTGCATTTCGGCAAGAGCGCGCGCGGGCCGGTCGCCGCCGATTTCTCCGATATCGGCGGCTCGTCGCTGATCGACCTGTTCCTACTGATCGGCTTCCTGATCGCCTTCTGGGTGGTCCCGCGCTTTGGCCACATTCGCCCGCAGGTCCAGGGCTTCCTCGGCATGGCGGTCGGCATGCTGGTGCTGGTCGGCGTCCTATGGACGAGCGGAACCGCCGGGCCGGGCGCAATGGCCGTGTTCCTTGGCTTCGTCCTGTTCAACCTCGCCATGAATATCGGGCCGCATTCGACTACCTTCGCCCTGCCTGCGGAATTGTTTCCCACCCAGCTGCGCGGAGCCGGTTCCGGCTTCGCGTCCGCCGCGGCCAAGGTCGGCGCGGCGCTAGGCGCGTTCCTGCTGCCGATCATCCGGGCCGAGTACGGGCTGGAAGCCGTGCTGCTGCTGGTGGCGGTTGTCAGTCTCGCCGGCGCGCTGGTGACGGCATGGCTGGTCGAGGAGCTGGGCGGGGCGGCGAGCCTGGAGGACCGGCACGGCGACGCCATCGCCTCCAAGCCGGCAAGCGCTCCGGCTTCGGTCAGATCAGCTTGAGGCCGCGAAAACTGGCGTGTCCCTGCCGGCCGACGATGATGTGATCGTGCACGGCGATGCCGAGCGGGCCGGCGATATCGACGATGGTCTTGGTCATCTCGATGTCGGCGCGCGACGGCGTCGGGTCGCCGGAGGGATGGTTATGCGCGAGCACGATGGCGGTCGCCGAGAGTTCCAGCGCCCGCTTCACCACCTCGCGCGGATAGACCGGCGTGTGGTCGACCGTGCCGACCTGCTGCACCTCGTCGGCGATCAGCACGTTCTTGCGGTCGAGGAACAGGATGCGGAACTGCTCCTTTTCCTCATAGGCCATGGCGGCGCGGCAATAATCGATCACCGCGCTCCAGGAACCGAGCAGGGGACGCTGGCGCACCGCGCCACGGGCATAGCGCGTGGCGGCGGCATGGACGAGCTTCAGATGGGTGGCAACCGAGGCGCCGACGCCGGAAATCTCGACGAGCCGCGCTTCTGGCGCCGCCAGCACGTCGGAAAACGTGCCGAAGCGGGAAAGCAGCGCCTTGGCGATCGGCTTGGTGTCGCGCCGGGGCACGACCTGGAACAGGATCAGTTCCAGCAGTTCGTAGTCCGCGATGGCCTCGGGGCCGCTCTCGCGGAAGCGCGCCTTCAGCCGTTCCCGATGCCCCGAATAATGGGGCACATTCTCGAGGTTCTCGTCGAACCCGCTCATGCCCCTGTCGGGTAGGGCGGGCAGGTATAGCCGCGCGGCGACAAGGTGAAGATCTCGCAGCCGGTCTCGGTGACGCCGACCGTGTGCTCGAACTGGGCCGAGAGCGAGCGGTCGCGGGTGACCGCGGTCCAGCCGTCGCGCAGCACCTTCACATGCGGCCGGCCGAGATTGATCATCGGCTCGATGGTGAAGATCATGCCGGCGCGCAGTTCGACGCCTTCGCCCGGATTGCCGTAATGCAGGATGTTCGGCGTGTCGTGGAAGACCTTGCCGACGCCATGGCCGCAGAAATCGCGCACGACGCTGCAACGCTCGGCTTCGGCATAGGACTGGATCGCATAGCCGATGTCGCCGGTGGTGGCGCCGGGCTTGACGGCGGCGATGCCGCGCATCAGCGATTCATACGTGACTTCGACCAGCCGTACGGCGGCGCGCTTGACGTCGCCGACCAGGTACATCCGGCTGGAATCGCCATACCAGCCGTCGACGATGTAGGTGACGTCGACATTGACGATGTCGCCATCCTTGAGCGGCTTGTCGTCCGGGATGCCGTGGCAGACGACATGGTTGATCGAGGTGCAGGTTGACTTGGTGTAGCCGCGATAGCCGAGCGTCGCCGGCAGGGCGCCATGGTCGGCGCCGAATTCGTAGACGAAGCGGTCGATCTCGTCGGTGGGAACGCCGGGCTTGACGATGTCGGCGAGGCCATCGAGGCAGGCTGCTGCGAGTTGCCCGGCGCGCTTCATCGCCGCGAACGCTTCCGGACCGTAGAGCCGGATCTGCCCGGTATTCTTCACCGGGGCGGCATCTGCATCGACATAGGTGACCATTTGGGTACTCCGTGTTCCGCTAGCACAGCATTCCGTGGCCGCGGGAACAAGTCTGATCGTGAAGGATTGCCCCCGATCTGGCGCATCGGGCGTCGAGTTACAAGAGGTTTCGCGCGCCGCAGCGCCCAGCGCGACGCCAAGTATCAGGCTGCCTTGTCGGGACTGGGGACGACGGTGAGCCGGACACCGAGGGCCGCGAGCACCTTCATGATCGTATCCAGCCCCGGATTGCCGTCCTCGCTCAGGGCCTTGTAGAGCGCGGGGCGGCTCAGCCCGGTCTCCTTCGCCAGTTGCGTCATGCCGCGCGCCTTGGCGACAGTGCCGATCGCGGCGGCGATTTCAGCGGGGCTGCCATCCTCGAACATGGCAATCAGGAACTCCTGTATCGCCTCCTCGCTGTCGAGATATCGGGTGGGGTCAAAGAGAGAGGTCTTGAGGGTCATTTTCGTCACTCCAACAATTGCCGTGCCAGGACCTTCGCGTCGCGGATATCCCGGTTCTGCGAGTGCTTGTCGCCTCCGCAAAGCAGCAGGACCATGACGGCGCCCCGGCGTACGAAATAGACCCGGTAGCCCGGTCCATGATCGATCCGGAGTTCGCTGACGCCCTCGCCTACGGGCTGTACGTCGCCGGCATTGCCCTGCCGGAGGCGGTCGAGCCGCTGAAGAATGCGAGCTCTGGCTCGCAGGTCACGTAGGCCTTCAAGCCAGGATGCAAAGACTTCCGTTTCGAGAAGCTCGATCATGGTCTACTGTACTCTATAGGCGACATCTTTCGCAAGCGGGGCTCCGTCCTGACGCTGCTCTCTTGAGCGCGCCGCGGCGGAGCGCTAAACCCATCCCAGACCGATGGAGTTAGTGAATGGCTGAACCCGCCACGGAAGCCGCGCCTGTCGTCACCGCCGCGATCCTCGTCATTGGCGACGAGATCCTGTCGGGACGGACCAAGGACAAGAACATCGGCTACATCGCCGAATATTGCACCAATATCGGCGTCGACATCCGCGAGGTGCGGATCGTGCCGGATATCGAGGACGAGATCGTCGCGGCAGTGAACGCGCTGCGCGTCCGCTACGACCACGTCTTCTCGACCGGCGGCATCGGGCCGACGCATGACGACATCACCGCGGATTCGATGGCCAAGGCGTTCGGTGTGACGATCGATCACGATCCGCGCGCCGTCGCCATCCTGACCGACCACTACGCGACCGGGCAGTTGAACGAGGCCCGGCTGCGCATGGCGCGTATCCCGGCCGGCGCCGACCTGATCCTCAACAAAGTCTCGAAGGCGCCGGGTTTTACGCTCGGCAACGTGCATGTGATGGCCGGCGTGCCGTCGATCATGCAGGCGATGTTCGACGAGGTCGCCGCCAAGATCCCGACCGGCGCCAGGATGCTGTCGCGCACCGTGCCGGTCGGCATGGGCGAGGGCCGCATCGCCAAGCAGCTCGGCGAGATCCAGCTCCAGTTCCCAGACGTCTCGATCGGCAGCTATCCGAAAATGCTCGACGGATCGTTCGCGACCGACATCGTGCTGCGGTCGCGCGATGAAAGCCGGCTCGACGAAGCGGCCCGCGCCGTCGAGGCGATGGTGGCAGCCATGATGCAGGCGAATGGCTGATATGACCGGATTTTCTGTGGATCGCCCGATGTGCGGATTGCCAGGCGCGGAGCCGCATCCCAAGGGTTCGCCTTCCAACACGCGCAGGAGACTTTGATGGTGGACGCTCGCAGCGACAAGGCGTTTCCCGTATCCTGGGACCAGTTCCACCGGGATGCGCGGGCGCTGACCTGGCGCCTTTCCGGGGATCAGAAGTGGCAGGCGATCGTCTGCGTGACGCGCGGCGGCCTGGTGCCGGCGGCGATCGTTGCCCGTGAACTCGGCATCCGCATGATCGAGACGATCTGCGTCGCCTCCTATCAGAACTACAAGGAACAGGGCGAGTTGAAGGTGCTGAAGCCGGTCAGCCAGGAGATCGTCGATCTCGGCGGCGGCGAGGGCGCCGGCGTGCTCGTCATCGACGATCTGGTCGATACCGGCCGCACGGCGCGCCTGGTGCGCGAGATGCTGCCGAAGGCGCATTACGCGACGCTGTATTCCAAGCCGATGGGCCGCCCCATCGTCGACACCTTCATCACCGAAGTGTCACAGGATACGTGGATCTATTTCCCGTGGGACATGGGTCTCGCCTTTCAACCGCCGATCGTCGGCTAGGAGACAATCAAATGACCGATCAGAACCCGCCCGCCGGCGACGAGGATTTCGAGGCCTTTGCCGAGGAATATGAAGAGCATCGCGATGCCCTCTACGACCTGATCTCGGACTATGCCGACGACCAGCAGCTCGATGACGGCCTGCTCGCCGCCATGGTGCTCGATCTCGCCGTCTCGCTGCGCATGATCGCCTATGCCAACAGCGTCGAGAAGCCTTCGGTCAGCGGCCTGAAGATGGAGCTCGATCGCTTCAACAAGGACGCCGAGGAACACGCCCGCTCGGCCAAGCAGGACGCCGAGGACTTCATCGCCGAGGTCAAGGCCCAGCGCGAAGAGGGCGGCGAAGCCGGCGCCTGATCGGCGTCAGAGCTTTTGCAGCATTCCGGGCGGCGGCTCCGACATCGGGGCCGCCGCCTTTTTTGTGGCCGCAGCGCCAAAAGTGACTCTAGCCGCGCGTCACCATGGCGATGCCGATGGCGATCGGCACGATGCCGAGGCAATCGATCAAGCTGACCGGCTCGCGGAACAGCAGCCAGCCGAAGGCGAGGCCGAGCGGCGGCATCAGGAAATGCAGCGCCGACGCTTCGGTGGCGGTCTTCGTCTGCAGCAGGCGGAACCAGAGCAGATAGCCGCCGATCGAGGCCGCGATCACCAGATAGCTCCAGCCGCCAATCAGCGCCGGCGTGAACCGCACATCGCCGAGGCTCTCGGTTGCCAGCGCGACCGGCGTGAGCAGGATGCCGGCCGACAGCGACTGGATCGCCGTGCCGGTCCACAGGTCGCCGCCCGGCTTCAGCTTCTTGAACAGGATCGTGCCGGCGACCAACGCCACCAGCCCACCCAGCACCAGCAGCGTGCCATGCCAGTCCTCCGCGCCGCCCGAGAGCCGCGAGCGCAGCACGATGGCGACGCCGAGCATGCCGAGCAGCAGGCCGCCGAGCTTCAGCGGCGATAGGCGCTCGCCCAGAACCGGCGCGGCGACCAGCGCCGTCAAAAGCGGGTTGGCGCTGATCAACACGGCCGTGAAGGCGGAGGAGACGGTTTGCATCCCGGCATAGCTGAGGCCGAGATAGAGCGCGCTGTTGAAGGCGCCGAGAACCGCCCAACTCGCGACTGTGCGCCGATTCAGCCGTTCGAGGCGACCGGCGAGGACGGCGAGCCCGATCAGGATCGCCCCCGCGGCGAGAAAACGGCTCGCCAGCAGCAGCAGAGGCGGACAATCCGGCAGCGCGAATTTCGCCGCCGCGAAGGCGGAGCTCCAGATCAGGCAGAAGAGCGCGATCCGCCCCAGATCTGCGAGGCTGTTGCCACGCGCCGGCTGCATGGTTGTTGTGTGTGCCACTCGGTCGGTCATCCTCGGTCTGCCTGCTGATGGAAGAACCGGCCTTCGCCGGTGACGGAAGGCATAGGCGGCTTTGGTGACATTTGGAAATTCGATGTCTGGATGCTATCCATTTGAAAATCCGATATCGGAGGCGTCGCCATGTTCGATCTCGATCTCCTGAAGACCTTCGTCTCCGTCGTCGATGCCGGCGGCTTTACCCGCGCCGGCGAGCGCGTGCATCGTACCCAGTCGACGGTCAGCCAGCAGATCCGCAAGCTCGAGGATCTCGCGGGGACGCCGCTGCTGATCCGCGAGGGCAGGGGCGTGGCGCTGACGGTGGAGGGCGAGCGGCTGGTCGGCTATGCGCGTCGTATCCTGGCGCTATCCGAGGAGGCGCGCAGCGTTGTCGGCGCGGCGCAGACGGCCGAGCATGTCCGCCTCGGCCTGACCGAAGATTTCGCCGTCGCCGAACTGACCGGTCTGGTGGCGCAATTCGCGAAACTCCGGCCGGAATGTCGGCTCGACGTCCGCTGCGATCTCTCCGTCGAATTGGAGCGGGGACTGGAGCGCGGCGACCTCGACATCGTGCTGATGAAGCGCGATGCCGGCGGCGGTCCGGCCGAGGGCGTCTGGCCGGAAAGGCTGGTCTGGGTCGGCGCCGGCGACGTCGATTGGCGCCGGGTCGATCCGGTGCCGCTCATCGCCTTTCCGCAGGGCTGTCGCTATCGCGACCGCGCCGTGCATGCGCTCGAGGCCTCCGGTCGGCGCTGGCGGGTCGCCTATGAGAGCGCCAGCCTGATCGGCATCGAGGCGGCGATATCAGGCGGTCTCGGCGTGGCGCTGATCGAGGCGCGGGCCATCCGTCCCGCCTATGCGGTGCTGGTGGGCGACGGGTTCGGCCCCGTCCCGCCCACCGAACTGGCCCTGCGGGTCGCTCCGCGCGCGCGCCGGCCGGTCCGGGACCTGGCCGACCTTGTCCTCGCCTATTGCGAGCAGGAAGGTCTCGCGCGCGCCGCTTGAGCGAACGGTTTAGCCGGCGAGGGCGCCGGCCTCGGCGGTGAGCGTCAGGCCGATCGCCTTGCCGTTGCGGTCGATGGCGCTGAACACGTCCGAGCCGTCCGCGCTTTCCTTGCTCCACGAGGCGATGGCGCCGGCGCGGATATGCAGGTGCATGTCGGGCTGCATGGCATTCAGGAAGCCATGGCTGAACGACACGCTGGTGAGCGTTCCGGACCAGCGATGCACCACGCCGTTCTTGACCGCCTGCAGCGTCACCAGCTTCGCCGCGGCTTCCGCCGCCTTGAGCGGGCCGTCTGCCGGCTCGTCGCCCGGGCCCGGTCGAGCGGCGGGCGGCGCGGCGTCGAGCGGGCGGCGCCCGATGCCCTCCAGCGCCGCGTCGAAGCGCGCCAGCCCGTCCAGCGCCGTCAGCTTGGCAATGGTATTGCCGGCGGCGTCGAGAACCTCCAGGAACGGCATGACGTTCTTCATCACCATCTGGTCGGCGACAATGCTGCCGATCTCCGAAAGGTCCAGGCGCGTCTCGCGCGCGGGGCCGCGCAGCACGGCGAAGCCATCCTCCAGCTCGACGCTGTCGATGGCGCCGAGGCCTTCCAGCAGCGCGCCGTCGGCGCGCACGCCGAGGATGAGATTGCCGATGGCGGGAACGCGGCTCAGAACGGCGAACGGGTCCGGCGCCAGCGCCTGGCGATGGGAAACGGGATCGGTCATGGGAGCACCCTCTATGGCTCGTCTTGCAAGGCTTTTCATTCAAGGCTTGGGCGAGCCGTCGTGGTGCCACGAATCCCCCGCTGCGATTTAGCAGCGCGCGGGTGCCGATTTGAAGGCCTATTCGGCCCGGCGTGGAGCGCATCGAGCCGCCGCGCCGCCATGCTCCTGGCGGCGGACTTCCTTCCACTCCCCCGAGCCGTCCTGCAACATCGAGGCCGCGATGCGGGGGATAGAATGCATCGGCGGCAGTCGATAGAATACTTTCTGGTGATTGTTTCTGAATTGAAATAATTCCGAATTAGATCCGGAATTATTTCAAATATTGTTTATTTTCGATAGAAAGTCCGCAGATGGAAGAGCTGTTTTCTGGCCGTTCTTACGGGGTATCGGCGGATATCCGGACCGACGGGCCGGCGGTCGTCTGCTTCGATCCATGGATCAACAAGCCAGACCCGGAACGGGCGCCGTTCGGATTGCGCTATTTTTCGACCAACAACATCAACGTCGTATCGGTGAAGTCGCATGGCAATCATTGGTACCAGCACGAGGAGATGGATGAAGTCGTCGAGCGGATCAACCAGCGCCTGTCGGGCCGGGAGCGGGTCGGCTATGGCTCGAGCATGGGCGGCTATGCCGCGGTCAATTTTTCCGAGCGGCTGTCGCTGTCGCGGGTCCTGCTGTTCGCGCCGCAATATTCGCCCGACCTCAAGCGAGTGCCCTGGGAGAACCGCTGGCAGGAGCAGGAAAGCCTCATCTGCCGCTATGATGTCGTATCGGAGATCGCGCCGGTCGAAGGCTATCTCTTCTTCGATCCGCACAATCGCAACGACCAGCGCCATGTCGACCTGATCACGCAGCGTCATCCGCTGACGACGATCAAGATGCCGTTCGCCGGCCACCATGTACTGGACTGGTTCGGCCAGAACCGGACGATCAGTCAGTTGATCAAGTCGCTGGTGTTCGACGGGACGCGCGAGCGGGAGGCCATCCGCACGCGAAGGCTGGATCGGGCCCGGATCGCCACCTACTGGCTCAATCTTTCCGCCCACTACGCGGCCAGGGGCCGGCCGGCGCTGGCGCTGCAGGCCGCGAAACGGGGCACGGAGTGCGACCGGGGCGACGTGATCCTCGCCCGGCACACCTATGCCAGCTGCCTCTACGCCGATGGGCAGGCGGTGGCGGCGAAGCGCCTCTGGCGCGCGGCTCTCGACAATCCCGAGGAGATGAGCCGCCAGCACTTCCTGCTCCGCCAGTCGATCGTCGATCGTGGCTGGCCGGAGTTGCGCAGCGCCCTGCTCGATGCCGATGCACCGGCCTAGCAGAGCCTGCCAGCCTGCGATTGCTCTTGCTCGATACGGAGCCGCCGGATCGCGGGGGCATGCACGGCTGTGTCGTGCCCGCAGGGCGGCGAGCGAGGGCCGTTGCGGCGTCTCCGGACTGGATTTGCACAAGCGCGGTTCGGCTCGTGCAAGGGGACTATCCACGGTGCCGCCAAGATGGCAGAAAGCCGACGCTGCGGGCGTGGCGAAACTGGTAGACGCAAGCGACTTAAAATCGCTCGACTTCGGTCATGCGGGTTCGAGCCCCGCCGCCCGCACCAATTTCTGCCGATGGCGCTGAAGCCGGCTTGGTATTTTCGTTCGCGCCGCGCAACCCATACGATCACGACTAAGTCGCCGATTTCTTTCGAGTTGAAAGGGCAAACTATATTGGCCGACAATGGTATTGTGGGAAGCTGCCTGTGCGGCGCCTTCACATTCTCGATCTCAGGGCAATTGGGTGAGGTCCGTCTTTGTCATTGTGACATCTGTAGGCGAGCGAACGGTAGTGCTTACTCGGCAAACGCGCGCGTTCTCAGAGCCGATCTCACCTTTCTCGGCGACAACTCCACTATCCGAGAATTCCAATCTTCCCCGGGGGCGTGGAAAGCGTTTTGTTCAGCTTGTGGGTCTCCGGCATACTCAAGGGTAGAGCGGGACCCCGACTATTTGCGGGTCCGCCTCGGCACTTTGCCACGAGAAACCCAGGCTCAAGTGACTGCTCATGTATGGGTCGGTTCAAAAGCAGCTTGGGATACCATTGCTGATGATCTGCCTCGGCATTTCAAAGGAATCGAGAGCCCGGTCGAGTGCCTTGATCTCGATTCCGAGATGCCCGCCGCAAGCGGTAGTCTTTGAACAGCGCGCCCCTAGTAGACTAGTTTACTGAGGGCATCGTGCGGCGAATTCCCGGTTTTGGGCTTGCCACACGAGCAAGTGGAACTCGCCGGTGGGTATAATGTCCCCGTGATTTCAATACGATAGAAGGCAAGTAAAGGCGGACAAAGGGACTTGTAATCGCTCGACTTCGGTCATGCGGGTTCGAGCCCCGCCGCCCGTGAGCGCTCCTGACAGCCCTCACTACGCGAACCTCAAACCCCACCATCCGCCGGACAGCGCCCTCAGATTGCGGTACCACAATCGGTAGTTTGATTTGATCCGAACCGTCGCTTGGGGAGGAAGCTGATGCTCTATCGGAATGCGCGTCCGTCGGATCTGGAGCCGATCATAGCCCTGCATGTTGAAGAGCAGCGCCGTGCATATGCTGATATCTTGTCCGCAGACCATCTCCGCTCGGAAATGCCAGCCCAGAAGCGTGAGCTATGGTGCGGCAGGCTTCAGAGGGAAGTAGATCCGAATAGGCTTTCGGTTACGGTCGCTGAAAGTGGAGCCTGTCGTTTGGTCGGGTTCGCCTGCTTTATTTTCGAGGCAGACGACAGGTTCGGAAGCTACCTTCACAATTTATACGTTGCCTCCGATCATCAGCGGCGAGGAATAGCCAGAAGGTTGCTGGTGGAGGGCATATCCAGATTTAGCCCGGACAGAATAGAATCGCCCGTCCATCTCCTCGTCTACGAGGCCAACGATACGGCGCGTGCACTATATGACCGGCTTGGCGGACATCCGGTGGAGCGCTTTGAGCGCGGCAAGCCAGCCATCGAGTTGCTTCGGTATCAATGGTCGTCAGCCCGCGAACTGCAGCGACGAGCGAGGGCCAAGCAAACGTCACTCGAAATTGAATCCCCTGCAATGCCGCGTTGATATGACTGGCTTCCAGCGCAATTGGGCGACGAGCCGCCGTCGATCCCTTTGCTGTTCCGGCGCTCCATCCGGCGCGCGACATGTTCGCGATTCCGGTCGTCCGGTCGGGGGATCAGCCTGGTTCCCGGGTCGGATTGAGTGGTGGCAGCGGCGCTCGTGCCGGGCTTGTTGGGCGGGCCAGGCACTTGCGCCGGTAGTGCCGCAGCTTCGCCAGCCATTCGTGCGCCATCGCGCGCGACCATTTCGGCGAATGCGCATCGCCGGAAAAGAGCGCGGCTTCCAGCGGCCGCGCCTCGGGCGGCGCGGGCCAGCCGGCGGGCAGGCGCGATCGCCAGCTTGCCAGCGCGGCGTAGATCGTCGCGGCATCGCCGTTCCCACAGGCGCGGCTCAGGCTCTCGAATGCGGCCGCCTCCGAGAGCGCCCGCTGCGCGCGGCGCTCGGCGGCGCGCCGGCGCCATCTCGGCCCAATTCCGGCCAGAGCGAGCCCGGCCAGCACGACCAGCGCGGCGATGGCCGCGACAATCGCCGGCCGGACGGAGGACGCGGCCGCAGCCGCGTCGCCGGCGGCCGTCGGGGCCGCGCCTGCGGCGACGGTGACGGTCGCGGCCGCGCCCGAGGCCGTCTCTGCCTGTTTGCCGGCGAGGTTCCACCAGGGTTGCGACACGGCCGGAAGCGCGAAGGTTCCCGCCTTCTCGAACACATAGGTCGCGCGGTCGACACGCTTGCCGGTGATCGTGCCGCGCTCGCTCTGATCCTGGTTCTGTGGCGCGTCGACATAGACGCGGACACCGTCCGGCGCGGCGAAGACGAGGTCGCGCATGGCTAGCGCCGGGATGTCTGCCGCGGTGCGGGTGATGGTGCGGACCAGCGCGTCGCCGGCGTGGAGGGCCTGTCCCGGTTCGGGATTCCAGTTCTGCCCGAGCGTCAGCTTCTCGGTCGCCACCACCACGGTATTGGCGTCGATGCCGTCCGGGATGAGGATCGTCTCCTGCACCGCCTGGCCGCTGGCGCTGCCGGTCGGAGCGCCGGCGCGATCGAGCAGCGTCACGCTGGCGGGCGGGATGGCGAGAGCGCCGCCGCGCCGGGGAAAGACGGCGAATTCGAAGCGCTGGCCGACGAAGTTCGTGCCGTCGATCGTGTCGCGGATCGTCGTCGCCTGCGTCTCGAAGCGCATCACCTGCGCGCCGGGCATGTCCGGGATGGCGACGCGTGGCGGATGCGGCATGTCGCCGGGAAAGAGCACGTCGACATAGAGCGCGATGTGCTGCCCGACGACGGCGCCCTCGTTCGGATCGAGCTTCGTGCGCACGACCGGGGCGGCGGGAGCCGTCGCCGGCGTTGGGGTGGCGGGTGGTGTCTCCTGCGCCAGGGCGGGCGCGGCGGAGAGAAGAAGGGCGAAGGCGAGGGCGATGCGTCTCATGGCTTGCTGCCTGTCTGCGGCGGTGCCGCCTGCAGCTGATAGGCGAAGCGGGCGCGCAGGAAATCGGCCGGCCGGGTCTGCACCCGCTTCAGCCACAGCGCGCGAACCTGCTCGTCGCTCATCGGCGCGCCGTTCACGTCCGTGTCCTGGCCCTGGTTGTTCTTGGCGTCCTTGTCGTAGACGATCTCGTCGGCGCCTTCCTCCTGGTCGCCGAGATCGCCGCCGGGGCTCTTCATCCTCTCGGCGCGCAACTGCGCCAGCTTGCGGTTGGCGGTGGCGTCGTCCCAGCCGGGCTTCAGCGCGAGCGCGCGATCGTAGCGGCCGACCGCTGTCTCGTACTGCCCGAGCATGACCAGCGCATTGCCCTGATCGTAGGCCGCGTCGGCCGTGTCGATGCCGCCGAAGACTTGCGCCGCCGTCTTGAAATCGTCGGCCTGCATCAGCGCCGCGCCGCGCCACATCGGGTCGTGGAAGCTCGCCGCCGCCTCGGCATAGCGCCCGCGTTCGAACAGCAGCCGGCCGCGCTGGTCGGGCGAGGCCCAGAGCTGGCGCCAGCCCAGCTGCGCCGCGCCGAGCGCCAGCGCCGCGACGGTGACGCCGAGCAGGATCAGGCCGTATCGGCCGAAGCGGGGTGGGGCGGCGGGGCGCGTCGTCATGCCAGCACCCAGCCGCGGCGGAACCAGAGCAGCGCGATCAGGGCGATCAGCGGCGTCAGCCAGTAACCTGCCTCCTCCCAGCGCTCACCTTCGCCATTGCCGAGCGCCGGCGCCGCGCCGGCAGCCAGGCGGCGGGTCATCGCGGTGACGTCGGTGTCGTCGACGCTGGTCGGGATCAGGCTGGCGCCGAGGGCTTTGGCCGCATCGGCGAGGCCGGCATCCGCCGTGGTGTCCGGGGCGGTCAGGCCGAGGATCGTCACCGGCACGGCCGGCTTCGCGAGCGCGCCGACCTGGTCGGGGGCGACCGCGTCGGCGAGGACGAGGATCGAGCCGCCGAGCTTTGCCCCGCCGAGCACGGCATCCGCCTGCGCGACGGCATCGGCGAGTGCGTCGCCCTCGCGCGGCATGATCTCCGGCGATAGCGCCTTGGCCATTGTCAACACCACCTCGCCATCGACGGTCGGCGGCAACACCAGATGCGCCGTGCCGGAATAGGCGATCAGGCCGGTCGGGGCGCCGGCGCGGCTTTTGAGCAGGTCGGCGAGCTTCTGGCGGGCGCGGTCGAGCCGGGTCGGCGCGAGATCCGTCGCCAGCATGGTCGGCGACACCTTGAGCAGGATCATCGCCGGGCGGGCTGCGGCGGCGAAGGGCGAGGGGACCTCGCGCCAGGTCGGGCCGGCCAGCGCGACGATGCCGAGGATCCAGCCGGCGAGGGCGACATCGCCCGGCCGGATGCGCCGGCGCGCCTCGCCGCCGGTGACGAGATGTTTCAGCAGGGCGGGATCGATCACCTTCTGCCAGCGATTGGTGCTGTCGGCCGACCGGCGTTCCGCCCACCAGAGCAGCAGCGCCGGCAAAACCAGCAGCAGCCACGAGGGCCGGATGAAGTGAAACGCGGCGAGGAACTGGGCAAGCGACGGGTTCATGCCGGTTCTGTCCGCGCCTCGGTGCTGCTCGTTGCCGTCGGGCGGCGATGCGGCCAGCGGATGAGCAGCAGGGCCTGCCCGAGCATGGAGAGGACCACCAGCGCGCCGAGCGGGATCCAGTAGAGCTCCGTCTTCGGGCGGAATGTGACGGTATCGACCTTGCGGGTTTCGATCTGGTCGAGCCGGTCGTAGATGGTCGCCAGCTGCTGGCGGTCCATGGCGCGGTAATAGCCGCCGCCGGTCGACGAGGCCACATCCTGCAGCGCCGCCTCGTCGAGCTTGTCCTCACCGGCGGCCGCCGGGTCGCCGACGGCGATGGTGTGGATGACGATGCCGCTGTCCTTGGCGATCCGCGCCGCCTGGTCGGTCGGGACGCTGCTTGCCGTGTCGTTGCCGTCGGTGAGCGCGATCATCGTCTTGGCCGGTACCGTTGATTTGGCGAACAGGCTGATGCCGAGGCCGATGGCGTCGCCGAAGGCCGTGCGCGGTCCGGCCATGCCAACCTGCATCTCGCCGATCAGCCGTTCCGCCAGCGAGAGGTCCGTGGTGAACGGCACCAGCGTGAAAGGGGCATCGCCGAACACGACGACGCCGACGCGGTCGCCTTCGCGTCGCTTGAGGAAGTCGGTCAGCACCTGCTTGACGGCAGTCAGCCGGTTGACCGTGGCGCCGCTTGCATCGGTGAAGTCCTTGGTGTCCATCGAGCCGGAGAGATCGACGAGCAGCAGCAGGTCGCGCGCCGGCTTGTCGAAATGCAGCGGCGGCTCGATCCATTGCGGCCGCATCACCGCCGTGACGGCGAAGAGCCAGCAGAGGATCAGCAGCAGGCTGCGCCAGAAGCCGCGATGCCCTACCACGGCGCCGCCCTCGGGCTTGGCGCCGGTTAGCGTCACCAGCCGGGCGAAAAACGGCACGCGCAGGGCCGGCCGCCGTTCGCGGTGGCGCGGCAGCAGGAAATAGACGACGAGCGGCAGCGGTAGCAGCAGGGCGAGCCAGGGATAGGCGAAGCTTGGCATGGCCCTACCACCCGGCCGCGCGATGACGACGGATCCAGTCGCGCGCCGCCACGCGGATGGCGCGGTCATCCCCGGGGGCAGAAGCCCCGAGCGCCATTTTCGGCAGCGATGCGGCCGGCCCGCTTTCGAAGGCCTGCGTCCGGCCGGTCCGGTCGAGGAAGCGCAGCCAGGCGACGCCCGTCAGGCCGGCGACCTCGTCGCGGGGAAAGGCGACGAGCGCTGTGCGCTTCAGGATTGCCGAAAGCGATTGCGCGCCTGCGGCGTCGAGGGAGGCCGGCAGGGCGGCGAGCTCGCGCAGCGCCTGCCGGCGATAGGCGTCGCGGCGATGGCGAACAATCTGCCGGGCCGCGAGCAGAGCCAGGCCGGCCAGAACGGCCGCAGCGAGAACCCACCAGCCGGGCGCCGGCGGCCACCAGGAGACGGGCGTCGGCAGCACGATGTCGCGCAGATTGGAAAGATCGGAGGGGTCGCTGCTCATGATGCCGCCCGCGCTCCGGCACCGTTCCGCGAATGGGCGAGCCGCTGGCCGAGCAGGTCGCGCAGCTGCGCCGACACGTCCCGTCCCGTCTCGATCGGCAGCACCGGAATCGTGCGCCGGCGCGAGAAGCCCTCGAGGCTGGCGCGGCGCTCGCTGAAGCTCTGGGCGAAGCGGCTGCGCAGGGAGGTCGCGGCGCTATCGACCTCGATCTGGTTGTCGCCCTCGCCGACGATGACGCGGCCGAGCGCCGGCAGCTCCGCCTCGATCGGGTCCGAGATGAAGATCGACAGTACGTCGTTATGCGCGGTGATGCGGGTGACCAGCTTCACCGTCTCGGCATCGGCGCCGTAAGCGTCGGAGATGACGCAGACGAGGCAATCGTGATGGACGAGCCGGGCGGCGCGCCGAAGCGCCTCATTGAACAGGCCCGGATCGGCGGCGCGGCTGTCCGTGGCCTTGAACGCCGCGTTCTGGCGGGCGACCTCGTGCAGGATCGGCAGCACGCCCTTTTCGCGGGCTTCCGGCTGGATCTCCGCGATCCGGTCCTCGGAGAAGACGATGGCGCCGACGCGATCGCCGAGCGAGGTGACGCGCCAGGCGGAAAGCGCGGCGGCCTCGGCCGCCGCGACCGATTTCATCATCAGCCGGCTGCCGAAGAACATCGACAGGCGCTGGTCGACCAGAAGCAGCACGCTGCGGTCGCGCTCCTCGGTGAAGACGCGGACATGCGGGCTGCCGAGCCGGGCGGTCGCCGGCCAGTCGATCGTGCGGGTGTCGTCGCCCTCGTAATAGTGGCGCAATTCCTCAAAATCGAGGCCGCGCCCGCGCAGCCGCGAGGCGTGGCGACCGGTCAGCAGGCTGTGCACCGGCTGGCGTGGCAGAAAGCTGAAGCCCTTGGCGCTATGGCGCAGGCGCAGCAGCTCATCCAGCGTGACAAAGGCCCGCGCCAAGTTGGGGGCCCGAGCCAAGTTGGGGGTAGGTGCCGCCATGAACGCCTCCCGCTCTCAAACCGCTACGGCGACCTGCCTGACGATTTCATCGATGACGTCATCGGCATGCAGCCCGTCGGCGCTCGCCTCATAGGTCAGCGCCAGGCGATGGCGCAGGCAGTCATGCGACACGGCCTGGACATCTTCCGGGGTGACGTAGTCGCGGCCCTTGAGCCAGGCGAAGACGCGCGACGAACGGTCGAGGGCCAGCGAGCCGCGCGGGCTGGCGCCGATGGCGATCCAGCCCTTGAGCTTGTCGCCGAACTCGGCCGGCCGCCGACTCGCCGCGATGAGGGCGACGATATAGCTCTCGACCGCCTCCGCCGACTTGACCGCGTCGATCTCCTTGCGCGCGTCGAAGATCGCCTGTTGCGGAATTTTCGCCGCGCCATCGGCGGCGGCGCCGGCCTGCTCGGCGCGGACGAGCTGCAACACCTTCACCTCGTCGGCATCGCTTGGATAGTCGATGCGCACATGCATCAGGAAGCGGTCCATCTGTGCCTCCGGCAGCGGATAGGTGCCTTCCTGCTCGATCGGGTTCTGCGTCGCCAGCACCATGAACAGGTCCGGCAGGACGTAGCGCTGGCCGGAGACGGTGACCTGCCGTTCCTCCATCGCCTCGAGCAACGCCGACTGCACCTTGGCCGGGGCGCGGTTGATCTCGTCGGCGAGGATGAGGTTGCCGAAGATCGGTCCCTTGCGGAATTCGAAGCTGCCGGCGCCGCCGGCATCGGTGCGGTAGATCTCGCCGCCGGTGACGTCGGAAGGCAGCAGGTCGGGCGTGAACTGGATGCGGCTGAACTGCGATTCCAGCGCCTTCGACAGGCTCTTGATGGCGCGCGTCTTGGCGAGGCCGGGCAGTCCCTCGACCAGCACGTTGCCATTGGCAAGCAACGCGATGACGAGCCGCTCGACCACCCTTTCCTGGCCGATGACGGCCGCGTTGACGCGTTTTTCAATTTCGAGAATCGAGTCGCGTGCTGACATCTGGAGCAAGACCCATCTTGGTGGAACCGGACTTCTTACCTCTCCCGGCGGGAGAGGTCGGCTCGAAGAGCCGGGTGAGGGTTTAGGGAACTATCGGGTGAGGCCGTAAACCCTCACCCGCCGGCCCTTGGCCGTCGACCTCTCCCTCAGGGAGAGGTGAAGAATTCTCTGATGTTTCAAAGTGCACGCATCCTGTGCTTGGCTCACTTGTCGAACGGATAAATGGTTTTCCAGTCGTTCTTCATGTCGACGACGAGCCAGCCGCGCTTCGGCGCCTCGTCGAGTGCCTTGTCGAGCCTGCCGACATGGGAATCCCGGTCATAGGCCCATTCGCGTATCGCGTCGGTGTGGTGGACGATCATGCCGAAGCGCGGGCCGGTATTGAGCGTCGTCCATTGCAGCATCTCGAGATCGCCGTCGGAATTGCCGGCCGCGAAGACGGGCCGCTTGCCGATGAAGCGGTTGATGCCGACCGGCTTGCCGGGGCCGTCATCGACGAATTCGATCCCTGGCAGCTTGAGGATCTCCGGTGTGTCGCCGTCGAGCCGGTATTCGGTCTTGCCGGACGAGCCGATGATCTGGTTCGGCGGAATGCCGTAGATATCCGCGGCCCAGGGGCGCATGAACTCGACGCCGCCACCCGAGACGATGAAGGTCTGGTAGTCGTTGGCGCGGAGATAGGTGAGCAGCTCGATCATCGGCCGGAAGACAAGATCGGTATAGGGCCTGTCGAAGCGGGGGTGACGCGCCGTTTTGGTCCATTCCAAAACGATGGCGGCAAAGTCCTTGACCGACATGCCGGTGGAGCTGGCAGTGAGCAGTTCGTTGAGGCCCCTGTTACCGGAGTCCAGAACGGTGTTCATGTCGCCATCCAGCACGGCCTTGAACGGTTGCTTGTCCTTCCATTCGGGATGGTCCTTCGCCATCGCCTTGATGCGGTCCAGGATGAAGGCGGCCTGGAAGTAGATCGGCTGCTCGGACCAGAGCGTGCCGTCATTGTCGAAGGTCGCGATACGGTCGCCGACCGCGACGAAGTCGGGTCCGCCGGCCGTCGTCGTCCGCGTCACGAAATCGACGATCGCCGTCTTCGCCGCGCCGTCGTTCCAGGAGGGCAGCGGGTCGGCCTGCGCCAGGGCCGAGGTCGTGGCAGGCAGCATGCCGGCAAACGCCAGAGCACCGGCAAGGCCGATGGCCATCAGCCTCCGACGGGTCAACTCAGCTATTCCGCGTTCCATCGTCGTGCTCCCTCTTGCCCTTGGCGCGGGCGGGCGACTGTTTCAGGCAGGCATGTTCGACTGGCAGGCGTGTTCGTCAGAGTGTCGAGCCGGGTTCCGCGCGCCGGACGCAGCGGAAGCCGACATGGCTGGTCGATGTGTCGATCGGTTCGGCATGGCGGGCGGCGGGGCGGTAGCGCCGGCAATAATTGGGCGCGCAGAGATGCGAGCCGCCCTTCAGCACCTTGCGGGGAATGCGGACATTCGGCATGCGCGGGTCGAAGCTGGCGTCGACAGGACCGCCGCGCGGATTCTCCGGCACGCAACACGCCTTCGGCGCATCGGCGGGATGGCGGGTCGACCACCAATCGGTCGTCCATTCCCAGACATTGCCGATCATGTCGTGGAGCCCGTAGCCATTGGCCGGAAAAGCGCCGACCGGCGAGGTGCGCAAGTAGCCGTCCGTCATGAGGTTTTCGCTCGGAAACTCGCCCTGCCAGGTATTGGCCATCTCGCGACCATCCGGGTTGAACTCGCTCCCCCACGCATATTCGGCCCCCTCCAGCCCACCCCGCGCGGCAAACTCCCATTCCGCCTCGGTCGGCAACTCCTTGCCGGCCCATGCCGCATAGGCCTCGGCGTCGGCAAAGGCGACATGGACGACGGGGTGGTCGTCGAGACCTCGGATCGAACTGCCGGGGCCATAGGGCCGGCGCCAGTTGGCGCGGAAGCGGAACGCCCACCATTGCGACCAGTCGCGCGTGTCGACGGGACGGTTCGGCGGCGTGAACACCAGCGAGCCGGCCTTCAGCATGTGCGGCAGCGCGCCGGGATAGTCTTTCGGGTCCGGGGCGATTTCCGCGAAAGTGACATGGCCGGTCGCCTCGACGAAGCGGCGGAACTGGGCGTTGGTCACCGGCGTCGCGTCGATGAAGAAGCCGTCGACCGTCACCCGGTGGCTGGGCTTTTCCTCGGCATAGTGGTCGTCCGACCCCATGCGAAATGTGCCGCCGGGAATATGGACCATGTCGTCTGTCGGCGCGGCGCGCCGCCCTGGGGCCTCTGCTTTCGCTGTGGCGGTCATGGTGCCATTCCTCCGGTGGGCAGGACGTGGAACGGCGGCGGAAATCCGTCGCCGTTCCGGATGTCATTGCGGCTGCGGGCGGCTACTGCGCCTTGGCCTTCGCGGCGTTGTCTTTCACCTTCTGCTCGATGGCGCGGCTCGCCTGGTCGATGGTGAAGCTCGCCGATTCCTGGCTCGGCGGGTAATCGATGAACGTTTCCAGGAACGGGATCGCATGCGACATGATCTGCATGATCAGATAGTCGTTCTTCACTACGAAGTCGTAGTATTGGTCCGAGACGATGTCTGCGCGCTCGTAAGGGTCCATCCTGAGATTGAACAGTTTTGGAACGCGGTAGCAGGTCAGCGGCTCCATCCAGACCTCAAAGCCGCCGGGCTTCTTCTGTTCGCAGAACACGCTTTTCCAGGCGTTGTAGCGATAGGCGACGAGGTCGCCGTCGTCATCGAAATAGGCGAAATCCGAACGCGCACTCTTTGGCTGCTGCCCGGTCAGGTAAGGCAACTGGTTGTAGCCGTCGAGATGGACCTTGAAGGTCTTGCCGTTGACCGACTTGCCCTTGAGCAGTTCGTCCTTGATCGTCGTGTCACCGGCCGCGGCCATCAGCGTCGGGAACCAGTCGAGCCCCGAGATCATCTCGGTCGACACCGATCCCGGCTTGACCTGGCCCGGCCAGCGGATCAGCGCCGGGACGCGGAAAGCGCCTTCCCAGTTGGTGTCCTTTTCGGACCGGAACGGCGTCGTCGCCGCGTCCGGCCATGTAAACTGGTTGGGTCCGTTGTCCGTCGTGTAGATGACGATGGTGTTGTCGGCGACGCCGAGATCGTCCAGTGCCTTCAGCAGTTTGCCGACGTCGCCGTCATGCTCGATCATGCCGTCGGCATAATCGTTGCCGGGCATGCCGCTCTGGCCCTGCATTTCGGGCCGCACATGCGTAAACAGATGCATGCGCGTCGTGTTCATCCAGGTGAAGAACGGCTTCTTCGCCTTGACCTGGCGGTCGATGAAGTCGATCGCGGCGGCCGTGGTCTCGTCGTCGATCGTCTCCATCCGCTTCGCCGTCAGCGGGCCGGTGTCCTCGATCTTGCCGTCGGCCGAGGTTCTGAGCACGCCGCGCGGCGAGTTTGCCTTGACGAAGGCCGGGTCGTCCTTCGGCCAGTAGGGGCGCTCCGGCTCCTCCTCGGCGTTCAGGTGATAGAGGTTGCCGAAGAATTCGTCGAAGCCATGCGCCGTCGGCAGGTATTCGTCGCGGTCGCCGAGATGGTTCTTGCCGAATTGGCCGGTGGCGTAGCCGAGCGGCTTCAGTGCCTGCGCGATGGTGATGTCGCGGTCCTGCAGGCCGACGCTGGCGCCGGGAACGCCGACCTTGCACAGGCCGGTGCGCTTGCAAGCCTGGCCGGTGATGAAGGTCGACCGGCCGGCGGTGCAGCTGTTTTCCGCGTAATAGTCGGTGAACTTCATGCCTTCCTTGGCGATGCGATCGATATTCGGCGTCTGGTAGCCGACGACGCCGAAGCCGTAGGCGCTGATGTTGGTCTGGCCGATATCGTCACCGAAGATGACGAGGATGTTGGGTTTGGCGGCCGCCGCCGCGTCTTGGGCAAGGGCCGGCGCCAATGGCGCCAGCAATCCCGCGCCAACCACAGCGGCTGACGCGATCCATCTCGATACTCGCATGGCCTTCTCCTGCATTTCCAAACAGAGGTGTCGCGTTCACGGATGTGTCGAGATGAAAGAAGGGCTGGTTGTTCTCGACTTCCGCAGGCTTCTTCTTGAGTTGGTCAGTAACAGATGGGGCAGCCATCCGCGTCGGCGGGTGGCTCGATCGTCATTTCGCCGTGCTTCAAGTCTGCAGCTGGGCCTCCGGGAAGGTCCACTTGCCGTCGCGAATGTTCTTATGGGGCCGGTAGAGCCGCACCACGTCGTTCCATCCTGCCACCGTTGGCAGGCAGTTGACAATCTTGCCGTCACAACCGCAGGCCGGCAAAGGGCATGCCGTCCCGGACCGGTTCCGGGACGGCATCTTCGATGTCAGGCCGGCGGGGCGACGACGACGTAGACGATGTCGTGGCCCTGATATTGCGGGCGATACCAGGTGTCGCCGCATTGCTTGTAGGTCGTGCCGTTGATGTCGACGTTGACGCAGGACGGCGGCAGCGTGGCGAGGATGGTGCCGAGCGCGACCGCGCCGGCGACGGCGGCCGCGCCGTCCCAGTAGCCGGGCCAATAGGGCGCCGGGTAGGGGTAGGGATACGGATAGGGACGCGGCCCCGGTCCCGGCGGCGGCCCGGGCGGATGCGGCGGCGGGCCCGGCGGATGGGGGCCGGGGCCGGGATGCGGACCGGGCCCTGGACCGGGGTGGGGACCGGGACCCGGCCCCGGGCCAGGGCCTGGATGCGGCCCGGGACCCGGATGCGGACCCGGACCGGGGTGAGGGCCGGGGCCCGGATGGGGCGGGCCGAAATGGCTGGGAGCATTGAAACCGCCGCCGCCGAAATTCATGCGCGGGGCGCCATAGCCGCCGCCGCCATGAAAGCCGCCGCCACCGCCATGGAAGCCGCCTCCGCCCCGGAAGCCGCGGGCCTCCGCGTGGTCGAGCACAACGCCGAGCGACAGCGACGAGGTCATCAGGACGGCGAGCGTCGCCTTCGGAAGCTTTGCCAGAACGCGGATCATTGGGCTGCTCCTTCCTTGGCGAAGGTGATCTTGGCCGCGCCGGCCGGTGGCGTGTAGGTGAAGGTGTCGTCCGGGAAGACCTTGGCTTCGGTCCAGTTCAGCTCGACCGAGAAGCGCGGTGCCGTCGGCTCCAGCCGATCGACTAGCGACAGCTTGAGCGGCACCGGCGTTCCCTCGGTGCGGATCCAGACCTCCCAGTCCTGATCGCGGCCACGGAAGGCCCAATGGTCGGTTTCCTCGCCGCCGATATAGGCCTTGCCGACGTGGAAGCCTTCCTTGATCTGGTCGATCGGCGCGTCCTTGGTGCCCCAGTTGAACAGATCGGCGAGCGGGAAGGCGAGGTCGTATTTCTGCGCGGCTTCGCGAAGCGTTTCCTTGATCGTCGGCGGTGCGTCGAACGTGGCGTAGAAGTTCTCGTTCGGGGCGACATAGGTGACGGTCTTGCCGTCATAGATGAACTCGCGCCGGAGCGAATCCGTCCGCATGTCGATCTTCAGGCGATCCGGCCGCTGCACCGCGTAGGTGCCGCCGCCTTCGATGCTGAGCTTCTGGTCGCCGTCGACGACCTCCATCGACGAACGCGTATCGATCTCGAAACTCTTCAGGGAGGCGAGATGGTCGCCCATCCGCGTCAGCGCGGCGATCGATGCCGGCTCGATCGCCGGCAGCGATGCCTCCGCCTGTGCCGCGGCCGGATGCAAGCTCTTCGCTTGGATCGGCAAGGGGGCCGCGGCAAGGAGCAGGACGGCGAGGCCGAGACCGGCGCCGTACCGGGGCGGAATGAAATGGGATGGAGAACCGAACTTCATCATCGTTGGCGACCTCACGCGAAGTAGGACAACAAATCGAGACGCCTGGCCTTCCGGAACAGAGCCGCTCCGGCGCCGGCCCAATTCACTTCAGCTTCACAACGTCGGGCAGCTTCCAGCTCTTGTCGAACAGCGGCTTTTCCGGTCCGTACAGGCGGAACAGCAGCTCGAACGCGCCCTTCGGATCGGTCGGCACCCAGTTGGCTTCCTTACCCTCCGGTGCCTTGGGCCCGAAATAGATGTCGACCGAGCCGTCGGCGTTCGTCGCCACGCCCTTGCCGATCGACGCAACGCTGGCGCGGTCGAGATCGCGAACCAGCGCGTGGGTGGCGCGGTCGTAGACGGTGACGGACCAGTATTGCTTGACCGGGGCGTGCGGCGGCACGGTCAGGCGATAGGTGGCGGCGCCGTCGAAGGCGTTGCCGTCCTTGTCCTTGTTGGCCATCAGATAGAACTGCGCCGTGCCGATGCGCTTGATGCCGGTGAAGCCGAGCGTATAGGTCACGCCCCGTGCATCGACCGGATAGAGGTCCGGGTCGGCATAGCCGTTCTGGACCGCCTTCACCACGTCGGCGCGCGCGGCAGGGAACCAGCTTATGCCTTCGTTCATCACCGGGAAGCCGGCATCGTATTGCGCCGACAGCCAGGCCTGGGCCTCGCGCGCCCCGGCATTGAGCGCCGCCTCGGTCGCGGCGTCGGGCGCATAGGCCTTGCCCTTCTCGATGCCGAGCGTGCGCAGTTGGTCGATCATGGCGCGGTCCCGCGCCAGCCAGGGCTCGGTCTGGACGACGCGGTCGAGATTGCGGAAGAAACTCGCGTCATAGCGGATGGTGGCGTCGAACAGGGTGCCCGAGGCGTCGGCGAAATGGGTCGGCGGCGGATTGCCCGCCTTCGCCAGCGGATAGACCTGGATCTGCTTGCCATAGGCGACGGACTTGGCGATGTCCGCCTCCGCATGGCTCTTCAGGTTGGAACGCAGCAGCGCAAAGCCCGTGAACGTGTCGGACGGCAGCGCGAAATAGCCGTCCGGGACCGGTCCTTGGTAGTCGGGCGGGAGGATGAGGTACTTGCCCCCCTTGCCGACGTCGGCGCCCTCCGGTCCGGCATCCTCGAGCGGCATCTGCCAGGCATTGACGATGTTGCCGGCGATCGAGCCGCCGATGGCCGGAGGGACCTCGATCACGATCGGGCCGTCCTTCACGTTCCAGAACGACATGAAGTAGATCGAGTCCGGGTTCGGAGTCAGCGTCTGGTTCTTCCAGTCCGCCGGACGCGACCAGAACACGATGTCGTTCTGCTTCGCGGCGGTCTTCGTCAGCATCGCCTGGAGCATCAGGTCGGCGTTGACCGCCGGCATGCCCCAGATCACGGCTTCGACGGCCCTGCGCTCCGCCATGCGCCGGGCGTCGCCATCGTGCGACTGACCGCGCCCCGGGCTCGTGCCGGCGAGGAAGGCAGCGAGAAAAACGAGGGAGAGGAGAGGGCGCCCCATCTCACTTCACCTCCACGAAATCCGCCGGCTTCCAGCTGCCGTCGAAGGCAGGCTGGTCGGGGCCGTAGATGCGCATGTAGGCGAACCAGCCGCGTCCCGGCACGGTCTGGATCCAACGCGCATCCTGGCCCTTCGGCGCCTTGGGTCCGAAATAGAGGTCGACGCTGCCCGTACTAGGCAGATCCTTGAGTTCGACCAGCGAGCGCAGCGCCGCCCTGTCCTGGCCGGTCTGGACTTCGGAACGCGTCGCGGCGTCATAGACGGTGACGGACCAGAACAGCTTGTCTGGCACCGGCAGCGGCACGGTCAGCCGGTAGGTCTTGCCGCCGTCGAGATAGGCGCCGGACTTGTCGCGAAGGCCGAGCCAGTAGAGCGAGCCGGCGCCGGCTGTGCGGCGGAACATCGCCGGCGAGGTGACGATGGCCTGGGCGAACCAGCGGTCGCGCGCTTCCAGATCGATGCCGGCCGGTATTTCGAACTGCGCGCTGCCGGGCACGAGGCCGACCCATTCCCAGTTGCGATCCGGCCAGGCCAGCCGGTCCGGGCGGTCGCTGTCGAAGGCGGAAACCAGTATCTGGTCGCGCCCGGCCTTGGCGGCGCGCCCGAGGATGTCCTGCATGCGCGCGTCCGGCGCGAAGGGCTTGCCCTTCTCTATGCCGAGCGCCGAGAGCAGCCCGTACATCGGCAGGAACTGCGGGAGCAGCGGTTCGGCCTCGACGATTTCGGAGAGCTTCTGCCAGAACTGGAGGTTGTCCTCCCACTTCAGCGACGTGCTGTCGAGCGCGACATCGGTAGTGTCGACAAAGGTCATCAAAGTGGGATTGGCGGCTTCCGAAAGCGGGTAGATCTTGATCTTGCGCAGCGCGTCCATGGCGCCGGCGACGTCGCCCTGCACCGGCAGGTCGCGGACCGCGGCGCGACGGCGTAGTAGCGCCCCATGACGCCGAGACTGACGGGCTGCTTGTCTATCTTGACGATCTTGCTGACGCACAGGGGCTGCGGCGAAGGCCAGCATGGCTCCCGCCATCAACCCGAGCGTGGAAGTGGTCGATTTCGTCCGTGGCATTGAAGCTCCCTGGCGCCGGCTGGCTCGCTTCGGTGAGGAGGCCCCTAGAACGCGCCCGAGACGTTGAAATAGACCGCGTTGCCCTCCAGCCGGTTCTTGACGCCGAATTCCGGCGCCCAGTTGAGGCTGAAATTGACCGGGCTCTCCTTCGACCCACCGACATAGGTCAGCATCGGACCGATGGCGTAGGAACGTCCCTCGAACCCGTCGAGCTCGGCGGCGAGGCCGCCCGTGTCCTTGGTTACCTGCACCAGCGCCGATGCGAAGACGCCGATGCCGAAATTGTTCTCGAACTTCTTGCTCAGCGACGCGTCGATATGGGCCATCAAGCCGCTGGTATAGTTCGTCGCCGGGTTTTCGGTGTTGATGTCGAGGCCGGCAAGCACGGAGAAGTCGAGACCAAGCGTCGGGTCGAGGTGCGTGTAGCCAAGCGTCGGCGAGAACGTCCAATAGTTCAGGCCGATATTGGAAAGGTGATCCTTCTCATACCAGCCCGTTGGTGCGTAGATCCGGACCGATGCGGAAACGAAATCGGCTCCCTGATGCCAGCCGATCGTCGGCGCGATCATGATATCGCCGAGGCCGGCGGCATGGTCGGACGCATCGAAGCGACCGAGCGACGCCTTGGCCGACATGTAGCCGACCGGAAGCGTGCCGCTGATCGCAAGCGTCAGGTTGTTGCCGAGTTGGATGTCCGGCACCCAGAGCCCGGTCATGGAGGTGGCGATGATGTCGCCGGAAAGGCCGAAATGCGTGGTGCCGCCGATCGGGATCCCGAGGTCTTTGCCGGCAGAGCCGAAATAGGCAAAGCTCGAGCTCTGCCAGTAGACGCCCGGAATGGGGGGCACGATGCCGACGCCCGGCATGACGAACAGGCCCGGCGTATACCGGCCCATGGCGGCTTCGGTCGCCGCCGCCGCGGATGGAAGCGCCATGACAATGCCGACCGCGACGAAAGCTTTGGCCACATTTGACCGTAGCTGCACCGGCATGTCCTCCCCCCCCCGCTGGAATCTACCTCAATCAGAGGTTATGGCCGGCTGGTGATGCAGTCCAGCGAAACTTCCTTCTTCACGTGACTTGCTGGCGGCGATTATCCTGTTGCGGCAAGCGCTTGTCTATTGGAAGGTAGAACGACTTTTGAAGTATATCCCGAGGCCGGTCCGCCCTATCGTGCTGGCACCCGGCCCCGCTCGGTGTGTCGGCTAGACAGGGCTTGGCGGCGCCGGGCCTCAGATGTCGATGCCGTCTTCGGTTTGCTCCGCCCGGATTTCGGCGACGGCGCGCAGCAGGATCTCGACGACGCGATGCTGTTCGATCGAGGGGCTGCCGATCTTCGACGCCAGGGCGGCCTTGAGCGCGCGGCGCGCATCGTTCATCTCCGGAATCACGCCGGGAATGTCGCGGTCCGGCCGGTCGTCCCGGGCGGTTGCCTCGCCACGGCCGAACCATTCGCGCGCCTGGGCGATCCGGCGGCCGATCCGGTCGAGATGATCGAGGATCGCATCGACCGTGGCGCGGCTCTCGGCCAAGTGCGTCGAGCCGGCGGCAGAAATCGAATAGACCTTCTTGTTGCCCTGGCTGCAGGCCGTCGCATGTCCGGCCTCCTCGAGGAAGTTGAGCGTCGGATAGATGACGCCGGGGCTCGGGCTGTAGCTGCCGCTGGTCAGTTCCTCGATCGCCTTGATGATGTCGTAGCCATGGCGCGGTGTTTCGGCGAGCAGCGAAAGCACGACAAGACGGAGGTCGCCATCGGCGACCATGCGGCCGACCCGAAATCCATCTCCGCCCCGGCCGCCCATGGGGGCGCGGCCGGATCCCGGCAGTTCGGGGCTGTCGCCCCGGCGCGCCATCGAGAGCTGGGCGCGACCGTCGCTCGGGGCGGCGAGGTCCGGTCCTTTCGGGGAAGGGGGGTGGGGCACGTTCGTTCCGATATATCGTAAGATATGGTAGCGCTTAGATTGGGCATCGTCGCCCGTCAAGATATATCTTACGACATGTCGCGATCGTTCAGGCGCGCGCGGATCTCGCTTCTGTGGTCGTCGTCATTATATGTTGACGCGCCGTTCCGATGATGCGCGGCCATACAGACCCCGTAGCAGAGCGAACCAGCGCCGATGGATATGCCGACCGCCATTCCCAGCCCTGCCACGCAGGCGATCCCGCTCGATTCGAGGCGCTGGCGAAAGACGCTGTTCGGCATGCTGCTCGATTCCCGCGCCCGCTTCGGCGGCAAGCGCGAGGTGATCGAGGACAACCAGCGCAAACCGATGACCTTCGATCGCGTCGTCATCGGCGCGCGGGTGCTCGGCCAAGTCTTCGCCGCGAAGACCCGGCGCGGCGAGCGGGTCGGCATGTTGCTGCCGAACGTCGCCGCCGTGGCCCCGGCCTTCTTCGGCCTGGTGGCGTTCGGCCGCGTGCCGGCCATGCTCAATTTCAGCGCCGGCCCGAAGAACCTGCTCGTCGCCTGCAAGGCGGCCGACATCCGGCATGTGATCTCGTCGCGCCGTTTCATCGCCGAGGGCAAGCTCGAGGAACTGGTCGCGGCGCTCGAGGCGCATGTCGAGATCCTCTGGCTGGAGGATATCGGCAAGACCGTCAGTAAATTCGACAAGCTGCGCGGCGTCGTCTCGTCCTGGTTCGCGCGGCCGCTGCATGCGCTCTCCGGCACCAAGCCGGACGATGTCGCCGTCCTGCTCTTCACCTCGGGCTCCGAGGGCGTGCCGAAGGGCGTGGCGCTGACGCATGCCAACGTGCTCGCCAATGTCGAGCAGTTCCTCCGGACGCTGGAACTCAAGTCGGACGACTCGCTGTTCAATCCGCTGCCGGTGTTCCATTCCTTCGGCATGACGGTCGGCCTGATCGCGCCGTTCGCCATCGGCATGCGCGTGTTCTTCTATCCGACGCCGCTGCACTACAAGCAGATCCCGGCGCTGGTCGGCGACAGCGGTTCCACCATCCTGATCGGTACGGACACATTCGCTGCCGGTTGGGCGCGCATGGCGGAGCCCGAGAATTTCGGCAAGCTGCGGCTGGTCGTGCTTGGCGCTGAGCGGATCAAACCGGCGACACGCACGCTCTGGCGCGATCGGTTCGGCATCGAGTTGTTCGAGGGCTATGGCGCCACCGAGGCGGCTCCCGTGGTTTCGGCCAATACGCCGCTCTATCATCGCGATGGCACCGTCGGCCGGTTGCTGCCCGGCATGTCCTATCGGATCGAGCCGGTGCCGGGCCTCGACGAGGGCGGGCGCTTCTGGATCCAGGGGCCGAATGTCATGCTCGGCTACATGCGCGACAGCGCGCCCGGCGTGCTCGAACGGACGCCGGACGGCTGGCACGATACCGGCGATATCGTCACCCTCGACGCCGAGGGCTACATCACCATTCGCGGCCGCGCCAAGCGCTTCGCCAAGATCGGCGGCGAGATGATCTCGCTGGCCGCCGTCGAGGCCTATGCGGCGCAGGTCTGGCCGGACAACATCCATGCCGCCGTCTCGGTGCCGGACGAGCGCAAGGGCGAGCAGATCGTGCTCGTCACCGACCGGGTCGAGGCCGACCGCAACGAACTCATCGCCTCGGCCAAGGCGCATGGTGTGCCGGAGATCATGGTGCCGAAGCGGATCGTCACGGTCGGGGCGCTGCCGATGCTGGCGACCGGCAAGACGGACTATCCGGCGATCGCGGATCTGGCGCGCGGATAGCGTGCTGATGCATATTTTGCAACCTAGTATGATTTAGGTGCTTGCGTTAGGCATTGGAAAAGAAGGTAGCCGTAGGATCGATCCTTTCGGGGACGCGGCCGCGCCTGGCACTAGAAGTCTGATGGCGCGCATCGATTGAATTGGGACCGATGAACGAAGGCACCGAACCCCGTCTCCGCGCGACCGGGCCGATCGCGTCCTTGATCTGGCGGGTCGTCGTCGTGGCGCTGGTGGTGTTCTGCGCTGCCCAGGTCGGCATCCTCAGCCGGCCGCTCGGTTTTCTTGCCACGCTATGGCCCGCCAACGCCGTGCTGCTGGGCCTGTTCGTCATCCGCCCGCCGCTCGCGTGGTCTGGCGGTTGGCTGGCTGCCGGGCTGGCGTTCCTGGCGGCTGGCTATGTCAGCGGCGACGCCCTTGTCGCCAATCTCTGGCTGACCGGTGCGAACATGGCCGGGGTTGCTGCCGGCTTTCTCCTGTTCCGCAGGCTCGACGCGGAAGACCGTGCCCTGCAGCGCCCGTCCTCGGTGTTGCGGATGCTGCTGATCTGCGTCGTGGCGGCGGCCTCGGCCGCGACGGTCGGCTGCGTCCTGGCGCCCATGTTGTCGGGCTTTCGGGTCCGGATGGGGTTCGCCTTCTGGTTCACTACCGAACTCACCAATTATGTCGTCATCCTGCCGGTCTTGCTGACTCTGCCGGCCATGCGCGGCGGCCGAGCCTTTCTGGACCGGCTGGGCAATGTCGTTCCGGACGCGGCGACGACGATGCCTGTCGTGGCGCTCTGTCTCTCGGTGGTGGGTTCGATCGCCATCGGCGGACCGGGCGCCATTGCGTTTCCGGTGCCGGCGCTGCTGTGGTGTTCGCTAACCTATGCCCGGTTCCCGGTCAGTCTGCTGGTTCTGCTGTCGAGCCTGGCGATGCTGGCCGCGGAATCGGCTGATCTCTTCCTGTTTCTCCCCTCGGATGATCTGCTCGACAGCGGCACGTCGTTTCGCCTTGGCCTGACCTTGCTGGCGCTGGGGCCGCTGACGGTTGCGACCATCACGGCGGCGCAAAGGAGGCTTCTGTCGCGTCTCGACCGTGCCGTCCGAATGGACGGCCTGACCGACATCCTGGCCCGACGCGCCTATCTCGAGCAGAGCGAGGCCCTGCTCGCCAAGCCGCGCGCCAACCTGTTTTCCGGCGTCGCGGTGCTGATGATCGACATCGATCATTTCAAGCAGGTCAACGACCAGCATGGCCACGCCGCCGGCGACGCGGTGCTGATCGCGGTGACGGATGCGATCGCCGGCGAACTTCGGCGCCAGGATCTGTTCGGCCGGGTTGGCGGCGAGGAGTTTGCCATCACCTTGCCCGACATCACCAGCGATGACGCCGTCGCCATGGCCGAGCGGCTACGCCACACCGTCGAACGACTGTCGGTCGCGGCGGGCGTCGGGCTCGCCATCCGCATCAGCGTCTCGATTGGCGTCGTCCATCGGATGCGCCATCCGGCGGGCGGCGTGATCGAGATGCTGCCGCTCGCCGATGCGGCGCTCTATCAGGCGAAGGCCGGGGGGCGGAACCGGATCGTTCTCTATTCGCCGTCGAGTCGCGTGGGCGCCGCTGCGGAATAGGCTCGCTGCCGTCGCGTCGCGGCAGCCGGCCTCGTCATCGTGTTACGATCGCCAGCCATAGATCCAGTCGTAGCGGCGGAGCAATTTCCGGCCGCCGATCGCGGTGATGGTCAGGTCGCGGGCGACGGCCATGGCGCCGCCGAGATGATAGATCTGCCCGGCCTGCCGGGCCGTCTTCCATATCCGGCTGACCCGTGGGCGGCGCAGCGCCTGGTAGCGCTGCAAGGCGTCCGCGACCGGCGCGTTGGAGAGTTCGCGCGCCAGAACGTCGGCATCCTCGATCGCCATGGCGGCGCCTTGCGCGAGGAAGGGGAGCATGGCGTGCGCGGCATCGCCGACGAGTGCGATCCGTCCGTCGACCCAGGCCCCGTTCGCGGCGACTTCGGTCAGGCACCAGCGCGTCCACTGCAGGTCGAGCCCGGTCAGTCGGCTGATGTAGCGGGTGCTGTCGCGATCGAAGCGCTGCCACAGGACGTCGGGATCGCCGGGGGCGCTCCAGCTGTCGTCGCCCCAGTCTTCCTCGATCACGACGATGACGTTGATCAGGCGGCCGCCGCGCACCGGGTAGATGACGACATGGGCGTCGCGGCTCAGGAGGACGGTCGTCCGCTCATGCGGCAGATCCCGGGGCGCCATGCCGATCGGAATGGTGGTGCGCCAGGCTGTGCGGCCGCTCGGCCTGGGCGGCGAGGCCCCTGCGACAGCGCTCTTCAACGTCGAGTGGACGCCATCCGCGGCGATCATCGCGTCGAAGGCAAATTCGGCATCGTCGACCGAGAGCGTGACGCCGTCGCGCGTCTGCGCGACCGTCTTCGCCTCGGCCCCGAGCCTCAGTTCGATCCGGTTGTCGTTTCGGACGGCCTCGAGAAGGATCGATTGCAGATCGGCGCGGTGCAGCAGCCGATAAGGGGCGCCATAGGCCTGTCGGGCGCTTGCACCAAGCGGCAGGCTGGCGATGGGTTCGCCCGTCTGGCCGGAGCGCAGGTCGATCGCTTCGGGCAGGACGGCGGCCCGGTCCAGCTCGGCCGTGAGGCCGAGAGCTTCGAAAATCCGGCCCGCATTGGGAGAGATCTGAAGCCCGGCGCCAACCTCCGAGAGTTCCGGCGCGCGCTCGAAAACGGTCGAGGCGATGCCCCGATGCGCCAGCGACAAGGCCGTCGTCAGGCCGGCGATGCCCGCGCCTGCAATTCCGACGCGGATGGCTGTCATGCTGATCGGGATCCGCTACGCCGCGATCGGGTCGACGAAGAGGTGGCCGGGCGGCAGCGTCTCGGCGCCGTGCAGGCGGGAATTGAAGCGATAGAGGGTCGAGCAGTAGGAGCAGACTTTCTCGTTGTCCTCCCCCATGTCGATAAAGATATGCGGGTGGTCGAAAGGCGGCTTCGCGCCGACGCACATGAATTCCTTGACGCCGATCTCGATCGTCACGACACCGGAGTCATTGTGGAAGTGCGGGATCACATGTGCGGCCATGGCGCGGGTCCGTCGGTTCGAAGCAGCAATGGCGCGGACCATAGCGTCGGGATGGCGCCATGAACAGACCGGGCGGAGCTCCAGCGACGGCGACACCTTGGCGCGGCCGCCGCGATCCTGCATAAGAGCGCCGCAGACAGCCCCGGGATCCCCCAATGCAAAGCTTCCTTTCGAACGGCTACTCCATCGCCTATCTGGACGAGGGCGAGGGGCCGCCGATCCTCCTTATCCACGGTTTCGGATCGAGCGCGAAGGTCAACTGGGTCAATCCTGGCTGGGTCGACACGCTGGTGAAGGCGGGGCGACGGGTGATCGCCTTCGACAATCGCGGCCATGGTCACAGCGACAAGCCGCATGAGGTCGGCGCCTATCGCGTCGCCGCCATGGCGGAGGATGCGCGCAACCTGCTGCGGCATCTCGGCATCGCCCGCGCCGATATCATGGGCTATTCGATGGGCGCGCGGATCGCCGCCTTCCTGGCGCTGGGGCATCCCGAGATGGTCAAGTCGATGATCCTCGGCGGGCTCGGCTACGGCATCGTGACGGGTATCGGGCCCTGGGGCCCGGTCGTGGACGCGCTGGAGACGAATGAGCCGGACAGCATCCTCGATCCGATCGGCCAGATGTTCCGCAAGTTCGCCGACCAGACGAAGAGCGACCGCGTCGCGCTCGCCGCCTGCATGAAGGCGACGCGCCAGCCGATCTCGGCCGACGACCTCGCCACGCTGCGCCTGCCGGTTCTGATTGCCGTCGGCGAACGCGACGAACTGGCCGGCTCGGCCGCCGAGCTTGCCGCGATCATTCCGAATGCCGAGGTGCTCGATATCCCGAAGCGCGACCATATGCTCGCCGTCGGCGACAAGGTCTACAAGGGCGGGGTTCTGGCGTTTCTGGAGAAGCGCGGGCTTCGCTGAAGCGGGGGCGAAAAGCTTCGTTTGGTCAAGGTTTTGCCGGCTGCGGCTTACGGTTTGATTCCGGTGCGGACGGCATGGTTTCAGCCGTTGCCGGCGCCGGATATCCCTCGATTTGCTGCGCCGGTATTTGGATTTCCGTTGCTTTTTCGCGGCCGGCCGATATGTCTCTGAGCCCCGTCCGGAGCGCGCATCGCCGGTCCGGGGCGCGAGCAATTTTTCCTCGCGGATGTCTGTTTTGCAGCATCCGGACCCCATGTTAGGGTGCTGCCCGGAACTGGCTGCTGCGATGGATGGCAGCAAGGAGACGTCAATGTCGGCCGTCAATTCCCGTATCGTCGGCGAGGGTCTCGCCAACTTCGATCCGCTCTGGACCTCCATGCGGGCGCAGGCCGAAGAGATCATGCGCGCCGAGCCGGCTCTGGCGAGTTTCATCTACGCGACGGTTCTGAACCATGGTCGGCTGGAAGAGGCGGTCGCGCACCGCATCGCCGAGCGGCTGCATCATGGCGACCTGTCGGCCGAGTTCATCCGCCAGGCCTTTGCCGAGGCGTTTGCCGACGAGCCCGATATCGCGAATGCGGTGCGCGTCGACATCCAGGCTGTCTATGACCGCGATCCCGCCTGCAACCGGGCCATCGAGCCGGTGCTCTATTTCAAGGGATTCCACGCCATCGAGACGCATCGCCTGGCCCATTGGCTATGGCGGAAGGGCCGGCGCGATTTCGCCTACTATCTGCAGAGCCGTTCTTCTTCGGTGTTCCAGGTCGACATCAATCCGGCCGTGCCGATGGGGAAGGGCATCTTCCTCGACCATGCCACCGGCCTCGTCGTCGGCGAGACGGCGGAGATCGAGGACGACGTGTCGATCCTGCAGGGCGTGACGCTGGGTGGAACCGGCAAGGAAACCGGCGATCGCCATCCCAAGGTTCGCCACGGCGTGCTGCTTGGCGCCGGCGCCAAGATCCTCGGCAATATCGAGATCGGCCATTGCTCGCGGGTCGCCGCCGGCTCGGTGGTGCTGCATTCGGTGCCGCCGAACACGACGGTTGCCGGCGTGCCGGCCAAGGTAGTCGGCAAGGCGCCCTGCGCCGAGCCGTCGCGAATGATGGACCAGATCCTGCCGGATCAGGCATAATCAGCTTAATTTCGTGGGTTGTGGCGGCGCCGTTCGGGGTGGCGCCTGCGACTGTCGCGGCGCCTTGCGGCGCTGCGGCGATGCCCGGTAGTTCCCCCGAACCTCAGGAGATCAAATTGGATCGAAAAGAGATCCAGAAGCTCGAGAGCTTCTTTCACCGCCGCTTCAACATGAAGGGCATCACCATTCGTCCGCGCCCCCGCAAGGACGACACCGCCGAAGTCTATTTCGGCGACGAATTCGTCGGCGTCCTGTTCCGGGATGACGAGGAGGGCGAGCTCTCCTACAACTTCACGATGGCGATCCTCGATATCGACCTCGAGGAAGCTTGAAGCGGAGCGCCTGAGGCGAGCCGTTGATTGACGAACGAGGTTCCATGATTGGCGCAGGCCCGATGGCGCGCGCCGATCGTGGATACCGCCAAAGCGGCGACCGCTGCGTCCCCGCCCCCGCCGATCCGGCGGGGAGTGCCGTTCGCCCGGCTTTTTCTGATCGGATCCAGCCATGCCCCTGCACGCCCTCGACGGCCTTTGGCCGGAAGTTCCCACCGCCGATCGCTTCTGGGTCGCGCCTGACGCGCGCGTGATCGGCAAGGTCACGCTCGGCGACGAGGTCGGCATCTGGTTTGGCGCCGTGCTGCGCGGCGACAATGAACGCATCACCATCGGCGCGCGCAGCAATATCCAGGAACACTCCGTCCTCCATACCGATATGGGCTATCCGCTGACGATCGGCGCGGGCTGCACTATCGGACACCGCGCCATCCTGCATGGCTGCACGATCGGTGAGAACAGCCTGGTCGGCATGGGCGCTACCGTGATGAATGGCGCGAAGATCGGCGCCAATTGCGTCATTGGTGCCGGCGCGCTGGTGCCGGAAGGCAAGGAAGTCCCGGATGGCTCACTGGTCGTCGGGGTTCCGGCCAGGGTGATCCGGGCGCTGGATGAGGCGGCCTTTGCCAAGCTTCGCGAGGGCGCGGCGCACTATGTCGCCAACTGGCGGCGCTACGCGGCGAGCTTCGAGTAGTCTCGCCCGTTCGTTCTGAAGGCAAAGCCCGCCGGTTCGGCGGGCTTTTCATTTTTTGGCGCCGCCGTTTAGCGGCATTCCTTTTCTGGTCGCAGGAGCGGCGGATCTGCTGCTTCAGGACGAACCGTCGTCGGCATGGCGCTTGCGATTGCCGGCGTCGCCTGTTTCGGCGCGCTGCGCTGCGGAAGCCAGATCGGCGCAAGGACAGGCCGCATGCGGCCTGTCGGCGCGATCAGCGCTTGATGCTGCCGACCAGGGTCGGCCGGTCGTCGTCGATGGCAACCCAGCGACCGCTGTTCTGGTCGGACTGGCGCTTGACGAACTGGTACTCGGTGTCGCCCCAGAGCTTGATCTTCGGCTCGAGATTGTCGAGCACCAGGTCGCCGCGATCGGAGCGGACCGTCAGCACCGCATGGCCTTCGCCATTGGTCTGGCGAACGACGGTGATCAGCAGCGCGCCGGCCGGCCAGCCCTTCTCCATCAACTCGCGGCGCTTCAGCAGAACGAAGTCTTCGCAGTCGCCCTTACCTTCGTCCGGATAGTTCCAGTATTCCTCGCGCCCGTAGAGCTCCAGGTCGGTGACCGGCTCGATGGCAGTATTGACGTTGTCGTTGACGGCGATCAGCTCGTTCCAGCGCGTGACCGTCAGATGAACGGGGGCGTTGTTGCGCGTGATCTCGTTGCATTCAACCGGCATCCGCGAGCACAGCTCAAAGTGGCCGACCGGCTGACTTGTCTTGCCCGTCACCCGCATGAAGGCGGGGTGATCCTGTGCGGAAGCCCCGGCGATCAGGCCGAAGAACAAGGCAAGCCCGGCAATGCAACTCGATACGCGTACAAACGACATAGAACCCGTCCTCTTGTCCGAGGAAGACTATGCCATATAGTCTTTTACTGCGATCTAAGCCAAGCGCGATGATTCTAATCGACTTCTCTTCAAATTCGCGACGAAGTTTAAGCTTTGGTTTAATGAACGATTAACCAATTGGCCTTGCGGCATTGTTTCTTCTGGGTGGACAATCCCCGGCGAGGCGGTCGGGATTTTGCGCGGAATCGCTGGATTCCTGCTCGCTCTGTGATGCGGCGGACACAGCATGGTAAGGAAAGTGTGAATAGCGGCGCGAGGCGGCCGGCAGACCGGCCGAACGAGGCCATTTTCGCCGGTCGCGGCGGCGGGATCTGTCAGATGCAGAAGGCTACCGGCTGGCGCGGTCGCGAGCGGCCGTTGCGAGCTCAGTCGCGGCCGCCGTCGAGGACGACGAGATGCTGATGACGCCGCCCGGTCGGGTGCGGCGGAGAACTGACTGTCGTCTGGCGCATCGGCGGGGGCGATGTCATGGCGAGCGGCCGATCCGTCCGGGACGGCCTCGCTGACGGAGTCTCGTCTTGCTGGAGCCACCGCAGGCCGGTGGCGGCTTCCAGATGCGGGATTGCGTGCAGTCCCAGCCAATAGGGTCGTTCCAGGGGCGCCAGCAGGCCGAGAACGCGGTCGATGTGCTGTCCGTTTTGGCTGACCGGCAGCAATAGCATCTCGGCCGCGAGCGTGTTGCCGCGCTCGGTTTGGCCGGTGATATCGAGCACGGCGGCTGCGGCGTCGCGAGTGATCTTGTGCAAGACCGTCCCGATGCCATCGCGATCCGCCCCACGCCAGAGAGACAGGAAATTCGTGCCGGTCAGTTCGCGGCCGAGGTTGGCGCAGAGGCGGGTGCCGGCAAGGCGAAACAGCGAAGTGTCGGGCTCGGACACGCCGAGAATAAACATGTCGCCCAGGACGCTGGCGATGGGGGCGGGCTCGATGGCGCGGCGCAGCGGCGCGGGGCTTCCGCCGCGCTGGCGCAGCCAGTACGCATGCAGCTGCTGGGTCGAGGAATGCCTCATCGGGATGCGAAGCTCATTGTGCCCTGGGGCCCGTCTCTTGGCGTCCGAACGCCTTGCGGTTCGGCCTGTCGGAAGGGGCGGGCGGACCATGAGCCGCCGCCGATGATGCGCTCATAGCAGACGCGGCGCTCGCCGGGGCAAAAGCCGCCGGATAGGGTTACGCACAGGTTGAAGGTGTTTCGATATTGATCTTAAATTTGAAGCATGACAGGTTACGTCGCGTTCACGGGGCGTCTTATGCCGGGGGGCTAGACGGGGCGTGACGAAGGCCGTCCGCGCGTGCCCATTTGAGAAGCGCGCCGGACGGCCGATCCATTTTTGCGACCCTCCATCGCGCCGAGCTTGCGCCGAAATCGCGGGCCGACTATGCCGGATCGATGAGCCCGAGAAGCGAACGCGCCGAGCGCGAACCCGTATTCAACCTTCCCGCCGTCATCATCGCCTCGCTGGCGGTGCTGGCGATCATCCACGCCGTTCGCGTCTATGTTCTCGATGAGGCCCAGGCGAGCTGGCTGATTGCCACTTTCGCCTTCTTCCCCATCCGCCTCACCGGACCGGCGATCCCGGGCTTCTACTGGCCGGGTGGCGTCGCCGGCGATGTCTGGACCTTCTTCAGCTATGCCTTCCTGCATGGCGACTGGATGCATTATGGCGTCAATGCGCTCTGGCTCGCCGCTTTCGGCACGCCGCTCGCCCGCCGTTTCGGCCCCTGGCGTTTCCTGATCTTCTCGCTCGGCGGCGCGGCCGCCGGCGCGGCTGCGCATCTTCTGCTCTACCCGTCGGGACAGGCGCCGCTGGTCGGCGCCTCGGCGGCGATCTCGGCCCAGATGGCCGCTTCGGCCCGGTTCGCTTTCTCGGCCGGCGGCCGGCTCGGCGGCGGCATGCCGCGCAGCGACGCCGATTTCCGGCCGGCGCTTTCCATACTGGAGATGGCGCGCGACCGGCGCATCGTCGCCTTCCTCGGCGTCTGGTTCGTTTTCAACCTGCTGTTTGGCCTGCTGTTCACGCCGCCCGGCGTGACGAACAGCACGATCGCCTGGGAAGCCCATCTCGGCGGCTTCCTCTTCGGCCTGCTGTTCTTCCCCTGGTTCGATCCCATCGGCCGTCATCGGCGCTGATCGCCGCCTCGAGCGCCAGGGCGCGCCCGGAAGCGCGCCTTGCATTCGCCCGCGGACGGTCCCATCATCATGGAACGGGCAGGGCGACCAGAGCGCAAAAGCCTCGGCGTCGTGCACGGTGGGTGATCGCCAGGCGATCGAGCCTCCGATCATGATTGGGGTCCGGACCGGTCCACCTCAGAGAGCGGCCGGCCCTGTTTGAACAGGGAGCCGACGCCAATGACAGTTGCCGCGATTCTCTCGAAGAAGGGGAGGAACGTCGTCACCGCCTCCGCCGATCTCAGCATTTCTGACGTCGTGCAGCTTCTGGCCAATCGCCGGATCGGCGCCGTCGTCATCACCGACAGCGCCGATCACATTGTCGGTATCGTCTCCGAGCGCGACGTGGTGCGCGCGCTTGCCCGCGGCGTCGGCGAAATCGACGGCGCCGTGTCGTCGATCATGACGGCCAAGGTCATCACCTGCACGGATCGCAACACCATCAACGAAGTGATGGCGCGCATGACCGAGGGCCGGTTCCGCCATCTTCCGGTCGTCGAAGAGGGCCGGCTCGCCGGCATCGTTTCAATCGGTGACGTGGTCAAGGCGCGTATCGAGCAGGTCGAGCGCGAAGCCGACGAGATGCGTGCCTATATCGCCATGGCCTGACCCGGCCGGCGCAACGCCGACCAGTTGCGCCGGTGTCTCCCTGAGTGCGGCGACCATCGGGTCGCGCGCAAAGGGGCGACCGGCAGAAGGGCCTCAGCCGCCATAGACCTTCTTCGGGTCAAACAGCGGCTCGTCGCCGGTGAAGGCGAGCCGGAGGTCGGCCCCGGCAGCCTGCCCCATCGGCACGCTGCGATAGAAGCAGCCCTTGCGCCCGGTGTGGCAGTTGGCGCCGGTGCCGGCCGTGCTGACCCTGATCCAGATCGCATCCTGGTCGCAGTCGACCCGCATTTCCCGGACCGTCTGGGCGTGGCCGCTGGTCGCGCCCTTGTGCCAGAGTTCCTTGCGCGAGCGGCTCCAGTACCAGCCCTCGCCGGTCTCGATCGTCTTGGCCAGCGCCTCGGCGTTCATCCAGGCGAGCATGACGACATCGCCCGTCTCGAAGTCGGTGACAACCGCCGCGACGAGGCCATCGGCGCCGAAGCGGGGCGTCAGCGCGGTGCCTTCCTCGACTTCGGCATGCGAACCGGGCGCGGGAAAGCGGGGCGGGTTGGCGGCAATCGTGGTCATGGTTCACTCCGGCGGTTTGCGTTCGCCATAGCGCCGGCGGGGCGGCGAAGGAAAGGGGATGGCGGGCTGCCCGGCCCATGGGCCAGGCGATGGATCAGTGGTGCTGGACCAGCGACAGGAAGCGGGCTCGCTCGGCCGGGTCCTTGTGGAAGACCCCGGTGAAGCTCGTCGTGATCGTCGAGACGCCCGATTTGTGGGCGCCGCGCATCGAGACGCAATGATGCTCCGCCTCGATCATCACCGCGACGCCGCGCGGATCCAGGCCCTTGTCGACCGCATGGGCGATCTGGTTGGTCAGCCGCTCCTGCATCTGCAGGCGGCGGGCGAAAATGTCGACGACACGCGCCAGCTTCGACAGGCCAACGACGCCGCTCTTCGGGTAGTAGGCGATATGCGCCTTGCCGATGAACGGCACCATGTGGTGCTCGCAATGCGAAAAGAAGGGGATATCCCGCACCAGCACGATGTCGTCATAGCCGCCGGCCTCGTCGAAGACGCGATCGAGCGTCTCGGCGGCGTCTTCGTGATAGCCCTTGTAGAACTCGCCGAACGCCTTGGTGACGCGCTTCGGCGTGTCGAGCAGGCCCTCGCGCGTCGGGTCGTCGCCGGCCCAGGCGATCAGCGTGCGGACGGCGGCCTCGGCTTCCTCGCGGCTCGGACGAAGGTTGGCGCGCGGATTCGGCGTTTCGGGGCTCTTGGCGTCCATGAGGCTACTCCGACTGGGCCAGGTTTCGGACGTATGGATCCCGACTTGGCCGATGGTGCGACTGCGTGGCCGCAGTCCTACTATCTGGTCCCTCGGTTGGCGAGTTTCTATATTGGCGCTAGGAGGTCGCAATGATCGACGACATCTACAATGCGCGGATCCTGGAATTCGCCGGCAATATTCCGCGGCTCGGCCGGCTCGAGCAGCCGGATGCGAGCGCGACGGCGCATTCCAAGCTCTGCGGCTCGACCGTGACCGTGCATCTCAAGATGGACGGCGATGTCGTCAGCGATTTCAGCCATGAGGTGCGCGCCTGCGCGCTCGGGCAGGCCTCGTCGTCGATCCTGGCGCGCCACATCGTCGGCGTCGACGCCGCGTCGCTGCGGGCGCTCCGGGAAACCATGTGGCGGATGCTCAAGGAGAATGGCGCGCCGCCGGAGGGGCGCTTCGGCGACCTGCGCTATCTGGAGCCGGTGCGCGACTACAAGGCGCGCCATGCCTCGACGCTGCTGACCTTCGACGCGGTGGTCGACGCGATCGGTCAGGTCGAGGCGAAGCGGAACATGGTGGAACCGGTATCCGGCTGATCGACGTCTTGGCGTCGCGACCGAAGGGAGAGGCGCTATGATCCACATCTCGACGCGTCGGCGGTGGTGGCGGTTTGTTAGCCTGTTGTTAGCCATGACAGCGTACGGCGCCGGCGCGGCGCACGCTCTCTCGAAAGATGCCCAGACCATCGTCGACCGGGTCAAGGCGACGACGCCGAACCTGCATCCGGTCTGTTCGGACCGGGGCATGCTGACCAAGGTCGTCACGTCGGCGACGATCGCGCTGGCGGAGGCGAAGAAGATCAATGGCGACCACGCAGTTGCGCGGGCCGCGGGCCAGGAGGCCGGACGCTATCTGTACTTCCACTGCCCATCGTGACGGCTGCACGCACGGGTCGCCCCCGGATGGCGCGCGTGCGGAGCGGGAGAGGGCCGATTTCTCGCCGGCGCGCTGGCCGGGATGGATCGGCATCGGGCTGATCCGGGTCTACAAGCTGACGCTGTCGCCCTTCATCGGTCAGAACTGCCGCTACCTGCCGACCTGTTCCAGCTATGGCGAGGAATGCATTCGTCGCTACGGCCTGTGGGCCGGCGGCTGGATGACGCTCGCCCGCTTCCAGCGCTGCGGCCCCTTCGGCGCCTCGGGTTATGACCCGGTGCCGGAGCGCCTGCCGGGCGAGGGCAGGTGGTACCGGCCCTGGGGTTATGGCCAATGGACGGGAAAGCACATCGACCCGAAGACCCGGCTGGATCTCTAGCCCTCGAAATAGGCGGGCTGGTCGAGATCGGCAATCAGGCCGGGGCCGGTCGGCCGCCAGCCGAGCGATTCCCGCGTCCAGTCGCTCGAGGACGAATTGTCCATCGCCGCGAAATGCGCGAACCAGCCGAAATGGCCGGCTGCCTCTTGCGGCGACAGGCTGACGGCGGGTAGGCCGAGCCGGCGGCCGATCACCTCGGCGATTTCCCGGAAGGGCACGCCGCCCTCGGCCGAGCCGTGATAGCGCGCATCGACATCACCCTTTTCCAGCGCCAGCCGGAAGAGGTTGGCGGCATCGAGGCGGTGGACGGCCGGCCAGCGGTTGGAGCCGTCGCCGACATAGGCGGCAATGCCCTTCTCGCGGGCGAGGCCGATCAGAAGCGGCACGAAGCCGTGGTCGCCGACGCCGTGGACGGAAGGCGGCAGGCGCATCACCGAGACGTGTGCGCCGTTCGCCACGGCGGCCGCCGCGGCCTCCTCCGAGGCGACGCGCGGATGGCCCGCGCCGGGCTTGGTCCGGTCGGCTTCGGTGATGAGCCCGATATCCGCGAGCAGGCCGGTTCCCGAGGTGACGACCAGCGGGCGCCCGGTTCCCGCGACGACCGCGCCGAGCGTCTCGATGACGGTCCGGTCAATTTCGCAGCTCTCCTCGAGCCTTGCGAAATCGTGGATGAAGGCGGTGTGGATCACACCGTCCGAAAGCTCTGCCCCGTATCGCAGGCTTTGCAGATCCTGGAGATTGCCCCGGTGCGCGGTGGCGCCGATGGCGGCGAGGGCGTTGGCCGAGGCGTCGGAGCGGGCGAGGCCCAGCACCTGATGGCCCGCGTCGAGCAGGTTTCGGACGACGGCGGAGCCGATGAAGCCCGAGGCTCCGGTGACGAAGACGCGCATGGCGATGATCCCCTTACATGGCTCGTTTCGGTCGCGAGCGACCGGTTGCTGGTAAGCTAGGCGAGAGGCCAAATACGATCTATGCTGGAAAATCCGCATTATCTTCGCAATCGTCCGGTGAGCCCATGGATCCCCTTTCCGACGTCCTGTCCCTGGTGAGGCCGCGCAACTACATGTCGGCCGGCTTTGATGCCGGCGGCGACTGGTCGATCCGGTTTCCCGACCAGAAGGAGACCATCAAATGCGGCGCGGTCGTCTCCGGCCATTGCTGGCTGGTCGTCGAGGGCGTTGCCGAGTCGGTGCGCCTCGCGGCGGGAGAGAGCTTTCTGCTGCCGAGCGGCCGGACGTTTCGCCTCGCCAGCGATCCGGCGTTGCCATCCGTCGATGCGTCGTCCGTGTTTGCCAGCGTGCCAAAGGGCGGTATCGTCACCCACAAGGGCGGTGGCGATTGCCTGCTGGTCAGCAGCCGCTTCGCGCTGGCCGGCAACTATGCCGCCATGCTGCTTGGCGTGCTGCCGCCGATCGTTCATCTGCGCAACGAGGCGGACCAGACGACGTTGCGCTGGTCGGTGGAGCGGATGATGCAGGAACTGCGCGAGCCGCAGTCGGGCGGCTTCCTGGTAGTCCAGAATCTTGCCCATATGATCCTCGTGCAGGTGCTGCGGCTGCATATGGCCGAGGGCCCGCGCGGCGGCGTCGGCTGGCTGTTCGCGCTCGGCGATCGGCAGATGGGCGCGGCGATCAACGCGATGCATGGGGATCCGGCGCACCGCTGGACCTTGCAGGCTCTTGCCGAACTGGCCGGCATGTCGCGATCCTCCTTCGCGCTGCGGTTCAAGGAGACGGTCGGCAAGTCGCCGATGGAATATCTGACGCGCTGGCGGATGCTGCTGGCCGGCGACCGGCTGGCGAATTCGCGGGATTCGGTTTCCAGCATCGCCCTGTCGTTCGGCTATGAATCCGAGAGTGCCTTCAGCACCGCCTTCAAGCGCGTCATGGGCTGCTCGCCCCGGCAATACGGCCGCGCCGGTCCTGGCTCGACCGGGGAGGGCGAGGGCGCGGTGCAGGCCCGGCTGGAGCCAGTCGCGGACGGGCTGGCGGCGTAGCCTGTCAGCCGGCGGCGGGCGCATCCGCGAAGGGCAGGGCGGCGGCGAGGATCCAGGCTTGGAACGATCGCATCGCTGGCGTCGGCGTCGAGGATTTCAGCCAGGTCAGCCAGTAGCTGCCGTTCGTGACGGTGGTCTGGAACGGCTGCTGGATGGTGCCGGCGCCGAGTTGGCGGCGGAACATCAGCGGCGGCGCCAGCGCCACGCCGGCGCCAAGGAGCGCGGCTTCCACCATGGTGCGCGAGGAATCGAACACCGGCCCCTTCACCGTCGGCGCCGCGACGCCGGCCGCTGCGAACCAGCTTGGCCATTCATCCGCCCGGTAGGAGCGGAGCAGCGTCTCGCCATGAAGATCCCGCGGCTCCGAAAGCCGCTCGGCGATCTCGGGGATGCAGAGGACGGAGAGGGGCGCCGCGAAAAGCCGCTCGGCCTCCGTGCTGTGCCAGGCGCCGTCGCCGAAGCGGATGGCGAAATCGAGACCCTCGGCGGCGATGTCGACGCGGTTGTTGTTGGTCGAGAGGCGGAGATCGACGAACGGGTTGGCGAGCTTGAATTCCGGCAGCCGCTCGATCAGCCAGCCGACCGCGAAGGTGCCGACGACGCCGACATCCAGCACCTCCCGTACATGGCCGCCTTCGAATTGCTCGAGCACGCTAGCGATGCGATCGAAGGAGTCCCGCAGCGCCGGCAGCAGTGCCTGCCCCTCGTCGGTGAGCGCCAGTCCGCGCGGCAGCCGACGGAACAGCGTCGAGCCCAGCCGCTCCTCCAGCGACTTGACCTGATGGCTGACGGCTGCCTGCGTCACGGCGAGTTCGATGGCGGCGCGGGTAAAGCTCAGATGCCGGGCGGAAGCCTCGAAGGCCTTCAGCGCGTTCAGCGGCAGATGCGGGCGGACCATCGGATACCTTAGATTTTCTTATGGCTTGCCAGAATTATCATCGTTTGTCCGGCTTTGGCGAGTGACCTACCAAGGGGCACCCAATTCAAGGAGATGGCTCGAATGATCGACAGGCGGCGGTTTTCGAAGGGTTTTATGCTGATGGCCGGCACGGCCCTGTTCGGCGGTTCCGGCTTCGCCACGGCCGCGCTGGCATCAGATAAATTCGTATCCAGGGTACTGGTCGATGTCGCGACCGGCCGGACGATCCTCCGCGACGGCCCGGCCGAACGCCGCTTTTCGCCCTGCTCGACCTTCAAGCTGCCGCTGGCGGTGATGGGCTTCGATTCCGGCGTTCTGGTTGACCCGCATCACCCGCTCTGGGACTACCGGCCGGAATTCCAGACCACGATGGAACAGCAGAAGAAGGCGACCGATCCGACGATCTGGTTGAAGGATTCGATCGTCTGGTACTCGCAGGAACTGACCCGCAAGCTGGGTGAGGCGCGTTTCCGCGACTACGTCACCCGCTTCGGCTATGGCAACGAGGACATCTCCGGCAATCCGGGCAAGAAGGACGGGCTGACCCAGTCCTGGCTGATGTCGTCGCTGGCGATCTCGCCGGACGAGCAGGTGGCTTTCATTCGCCGCTTCCTCGACCGCAAGCTCGCCGTTTCCGATCACGCCTATGCGGCGACGGAGGCGAGCCTGGCGCAGTTTCCGGCCGAAGGCGGCTGGACGCTGCATGGCAAGACCGGCAGCGGCTTTTTGCGCACGGCGAGGGGCACGTCCGACCGCGCGAAGCCGCTCGGCTGGTTCGTCGGCTGGGGCGAGAAGGGTGGTCGAAAAATTGCCTTCGCGCGCTTCAATCTCGGCAATGAGCGGTCGAAGACCTATGGCGGCATGATCGCGCGCGAAGCCATGGTCAAGGAGTTTGCCGAACTGGCCGGAGCCTGACCGAAATGGGTAGTCCGGACCGGCGAGAGACGGGCGGGAAGCCCGTTTTTCGCCGGTCCGGTTCACTTTTAGGCTCGGCTGCTTGAATGGCGCGCTGCCATCGTATAGCCGTCTCGCACCGGCATTGTCGGCCGGCGGGGCGAGGTCCGGATCTCGCTTCTCTTTCAGCCCAACCGCTTACCCGCGTTCGTCTGCGGGAGTGAGCAGGAGTGAGATATGATCAATCTGACATTTCCCGATGGTTCCGTTCGCCAGTTTGAAGCCGGTGTGACCGGCAAGGCGATCGCCGAAGGCATTTCCAAGTCGCTCGCCAAGAAGTCGGTCGCCATGACCCTCGACGGCGTGCTTTCCGACCTTTCCGACCCGATCACCCGCGACGCCAGGCTCGAGATCGTGACGCGCGATGACCCGCGCGCGCTCGAACTGATCCGCCATGACGCGGCGCATGTGATGGCCGAAGCCGTGCAGGAGCTGTTCCCCGGCACCCAGTGCACCATCGGTCCGGTGATCGAGAACGGCTTCTTCTACGATTTTGCCCGCAACGAGCCGTTCACGACGGAAGACCTGCCGAAGATCGAGCAGAAGATGCGCGAGATCATTGCGCGAAACGCTCACTTCACCAAGCAGGTCTGGTCGCGCGACTACGCCAAGCAGGTCTTCACCGACAAGGGCGAGGCCTACAAGGTCGAGCTGATCGACGCGATCCCGGCAGGCCAGGATCTCAAGATCTACAACCAGGGCGACTGGTTTGACCTCTGTCGCGGGCCGCATATGACCTCGACGGGCCAGATAGGCTCGGCTTTCAAGCTGATGAAGGTGGCGGGCGCCTATTGGCGTGGCGACAGCAACAATCCCATGCTGACGCGCATCTATGGCACGGCCTGGCATGACCAGGTCCAGCTCGACGCCTATCTTCACATGCTGGAAGAGGCGGAAAAGCGCGACCACCGCAAGCTCGGCCGCGAGATGGACCTGTTCCATTTCCAGGAAGAGGGACCGGGCGTCGTCTTCTGGCACGCCAAGGGCTGGACGATGTTCCAGGAGCTGATCTCCTACATGCGTCGCCGGCTGCGTCCGCTCGGCTACCAGGAGGTCAACGCCCCGCAGCTGCTCGACAAGTCGCTCTGGGAAACCTCTGGCCACTGGGGCTGGTACAAGGAGAACATGTTCGCGGCGACGTCGGCCGGCGACGACACCGAGGACGAGCGCGTCTTCGCGTTGAAGCCGATGAACTGCCCCGGCCATGTCCAGATCTTCAAGCATGGCCTGAAGTCCTATCGCGACCTGCCGCTGCGCCTCGCCGAATTCGGCGCGGTGCATCGCTACGAGCCTTCCGGCGCGCTGCATGGCCTGATGCGCGTGCGCGGCTTCACACAGGACGACGCCCATATCTTCTGCACCGAAGAGCAGATGGCGGAAGAGTGTCTGAAGATCAACGACCTGATCCTCTCGACCTATGCCGATTTCGGCTTTGACGAGATCGTCGTGAAGCTGTCGACGCGCCCGGAAAAGCGCGTCGGCTCGGACGAGAACTGGGATCATGCCGAAGCGGTCATGACCAAGGTTCTGAAGACGATCGAGGAACAGTCGGGCGGCAAGATCAAGACCGGCATCCTCGAAGGTGAGGGCGCGTTCTACGGTCCGAAGTTCGAATACACGCTGCGCGACGCGATCGGCCGTGAATGGCAGTGCGGCACGACGCAGGTCGACTTCAACCTGCCGGAACGCTTCGGCGCCTTCTATGTCGATTCCGACAGCAACAAGAAGACGCCGGTGATGATCCACCGCGCCATCTGCGGCTCGATGGAACGCTTCCTCGGCATCCTGATCGAGAACTTCGCCGGCCACTTCCCGCTCTGGTTCGCGCCGCAGCAGATCGTCGTCACGACGATCACCTCGGATTCGGACGCCTATGCGGAGGAAGTGGTGGCCAAGCTCAGGAAGGCCGGGCTTCGCGCCGAGGTCGATCTTCGCAACGAGAAGATCAATTACAAGGTCCGCGAACATTCGGTCGCCAAGATTCCGGTGATCCTGGTCTGCGGCAAGCGCGAGGCGGAGGAGCAGACGGTCAACCTGCGCCGCATCGGCTCGCGCGACCAGGTGTCGATGTCGCTGGATGAGGCGATCGCGGCGCTGGTGGCCGAGGCGACGCCGCCGGATCTGGTGCGCGCGCAGGCCGAAGGCTGAGCCCTTCCGCCTAGGAGCAATGAAAAACGGCCGGGGTTTCCCCCGGCCGTTTTTGCTTGCAGTACTCGATACGAACCTGCAAGCGGCAAGAGCCTGTTACGGGCCCCAAGAGAAGCTGAGACCGCCGGTGCCGGCGTGGCTGCTCTGGTTCGAATCGCCGGAGGTTCCGCCGCCGCCATGGCCGCCAAACCAGCCGCTGCCGCCGCCACCGCCATGATATTGGCTGTCGGCGCTGCCGCTCGATCCACCGAGGGCGCCGGCCACGCCGACCGAACCCCAACTGTTGCTGGAAGCGTCGGTATGCGTGTTGGAGTAGCTGTTGGACGAGCTCGTGCTCGCGCCGGTGCCGCTGCCGCTGCCGCTGGACAAGCCGCCGCTACCCGTGCCGCCGCCGGTCGACGACGTCGTGGAGGTGCCGCCTGCGTTCTGGCTGGCATTGCTCGATGCGTACCCTGCCATGGCCGCGGCCGAGGACACGATGAGCAAGGCGGAAGCGGCGGCGCCGACGAGGATGTTATGATACTTTGTCACAGTATAACTCCCTGTTTTAAGCGAAACTCTGTTTCCGTGGCGCCATGTACAGTTTTAAAGGCGCCCGTCTTATCGTGTTCTTATTCGTTCGTAATGAAAAATGACTTTTGTCTAAAATATTCGTGATCTAATTTCGGATATAAAATCTTTGGTTTGAATCGAGTTCTAGCGTCTGTATTCGCAGTGATACTTCCAGTACTTTTGCTGATTCCAGGTCTTTAGCCTGTAATTGGTGCATTCGATATCCGACGACGACTGGCTGCTGGCGCCGAACAGCCTGGCCAGGAAGCCTGGCGACGGATTCGGGCCGGGGCCCGGTCCGGGGCCGGGGCCTGGACCTGGGCCCGGACCGGGGTCCGGGCCGGAGGCATAGGCGCCGGCGAACGTGCCGACCGTGGCGGTCTGGGTGGCCGTGGCGGAGCCATCCCAGCCATTGCCGGTCGACGTGGAGCCGCCATAGGCCAGCCCTTGCGCGGTGCCGGTACCGGAAGTCGAGGCCGTCGCCCCGCTCGTCGAGCTGCCATTGGCGCCGGCGCTGGCGCCACCGCCGCCGCCGCTGCCATTGGAGCTGCCGCTCGAGGTATTGGAGGCGCTGGCGGAGCCACTGGGGCCGGACGAGGAGGCGCTGGAATGGCTGCCACTGCTGCTGGAGGCGGAGCCGCCGGCCAGTGAAGCGTCGCTGAACGCGAAGATCGAGAGCAACGCCGCTGACGTCACGAGCGATAGTTTGGTGATCGAATGCGGTCGCATGAACAAAACTCCTCTAATCGTTCCTGCCGAAGGAACGGCAATGAAATTGGATGAACATGTGTACTTCATCTTATTTGCCGGGCCGGTTCGGCCTCGATCGGGGCAGCTCAAGGCTGCGTGGCGGCATCGCAGCGATATTGCCATTTCTTGATGCTGCCATTCTCTCGCTTCCACTCGACGACCATGCAGCTTGTGCTGTCGCCGGAACGGCTCGTGGTGACCGTCATGCCGTGATCGCCGTTGCTCTCGGACCAGGCTGAGGCGCTGCTCTGCTGCGTTGCCGTCCCGGCCGCCGGAGGCTGTGCTTCCATCTGCTTCAGCAGAAGCGGATCGTTCCGTGCCCCGCTGTTGCTGGCGCTGGCCACGCCGACGGCCAGGAGGCCGGCGGCAAGGCTGATGGGAAGCAGCGAGGTTGAGCGTCGAAGATGGATGATGCTCATGATGATGTTCCTCTCTAGCTCTGCGCGTGGCCGGACTAGCGGCGGAAGGGCTGGCAGTAGAGGGTCTTCTGCTGCTGGCTCCACATGCAGTTGGCGACGCCATTGGTTCCGTTGATGCTGGCGATCCGAACCTTCTGCAGGGCGCCGAAGTTCACGCCGGTCGTGCCGCCATTGAAGTTGGCGCTGGCATAGGAGCGGCTGTTCGCGCTGGAGACGCCGAACGGTGTCCTGCCCGTCGCGGATGCGGTTGCCTTGGCCCAGGCCGTGGCGCCGGTTCTGGTCGCCTGGGCGAAGGCGGTGGCCGCGCTTCTGGCCGCCGAATAGACATCCTTGGCGGTGAAGGCGCTGCCTGCGGCGAAGGTGCTCGACATCGCCGTCGCACTGTTCCGGTTGGAGATCGCGATCGAATAGGTGCCGGATTCCGTGTAGGCGATCGACTCCGAGCCACCGCCGCGCAGTTTGCGGGTGACGACGGTGCCGCCGGTTGCCGTGGTGGTGGGATTCTTGCCGCCGACGGCGGTCGCGCTGGTCTCGTTGCCGGCCGAGGTGGTGGCCGTCGGCGTTTCACCCGCCGTCGCAACCGCGGTCACGGTCGTGCCGGCCGTGGCTTCAGTCTTGTCCGTCGGGGTCGTCGCCGAGGCGCCGGCGGCACCGGTCGCGGAGGACCAGGCCTGCATCGTGCCGCCTTCATTGGATACGCCGGCGGTGGCGCTGGTGCCGGCCCCGGCACTGGTAGCAGAGCCGCCTTCCGACTGGGATGTCTGCGCGCCGCCGCTACTGGTTGTCGTGCTCGAGGCGCCCGTATTGCCCGAGTCGCTGGTGTTGCTTGTGGGGGAGGATCTGCTGTGGCCGCCACCGCCGCCGCGTGACCCCGCATAGGTGAGGGACGGGGCAACCATCACTAGAACAGCCGCGAGGGCAATAAACCGCGATGCCTGCCCAATGAATTGAGCAGGCGAATTCGTTCGCCGAAACATGATGTGAACCCCTTGCCTGAAATACAAAATACAAAAGGCGTTGGGAGCGCGAAGTCCCCTGCCAGAGCTCCGTCCTCCAGATCGTGAAATTAGGGCATTCCGAATTTGTATTGAAGGGGATTGAGCAAGTATCCTTGGCAAAGTATCCGATTGGAAGTTCGCCTAATCATCGAGATTATCAAAGGTATAAATCGAAACGCTGATGTGTTGGCGTGGCCGCGGGGCGAGTGGACTGCGCCATATGGCCGGAATTTCTATGCGCGTCGGGGCGATTGCGGCTTAAAATATCTGTGGATTGTTTCGGATTTCGCTTTTGAATGGCGAAAATGTGACGCGACCGACTATGGTTAATATTCGCTTCATTCAGCCGCGGGAATTCATGGGATGAATGGAGCGGGCCAAATCCATCCGGGCGCAGCCAAGTGTAACGCAGTTGTGAGAGTGCGCGATGTACGCGCGAAATCTATGGGTTTCTTTATGTCCGGACTGGGAAATGACGGCGGTTCATGGGCTTGCCGGGGCTGCAATGTCCGGGGAAATGGCGTTCCGGCGCGAAGTCGCCGTGATCGCCTTTCTCGGCTGCGAAGCGGATGCGAAGGGCCAATGCAAGTAGAACGGTGTAGCTGGCGGTCGTCGCCTAAGTCGAAAGGCGTAGTCTCCGTTCCGTCGCTTGCCGGAAGCCCGGTCCCGGCAAGGCAAGGCGCGGGGCGTCGGCCCCGGGCGCGGATCGGGCCGTGCCAGCTATTTCGCCAGAACCTCGATTTCGCGGTTGAGTCCGGGCTCGACCTTGAAGTTGCGCTCATGGATCTGGTTGTCGTGCTTGGCGATGGCGGTGTAGTCGCCAATTGCCAGTACTACGTCCGGAAAGGCGCCGGCGCTGTCGAACACCGTTTCGCCGGCCGGCGTCATCACGCTCCAGGATGTGTTGGCGAGGGCCTCGCCGCCGCTCTCCGAAACCAGCTTCAGCGTGATCCGCGCGGCTTGATGGAACATCCGCACTTCGGTCAGCTTGCCCGCCTCGACGACGATGTCGGCGCGCGCGATGGCGTTGGCGTCGCCATAGCGGCTGACGATGTGATAGGTGCCGGCATTCAGGCGGACGATCTGATCGTCGCGCAGCGCCGGCACGAGCGGCGAGCGATCCTCGCCGGAAGCGCCATCGCCCGGGAAAATGTCGAACTTGACCAGATTGGGGAGGGGCGCGAGATCCTTGCCGACCAGCGCGTCGAGCTTCAGCCCGCCGGCGTTGAGCACGAGGGTCTCGTATTCGTCGCCGCCCGCGACGCTGATCGGCTTCATCGCGCCGGCGCGGCCATAGGCGGCGTGGACGACATAGTCGCCTGGCTTCAGCGGCAGGTTGACCGCGCCGCCCTCGACCTCGCGGACGAGCGGCAGCTTGCCGTCCTTGCCGGGCTTTTTCGAGAAGACGCGCCAGACGACGCCCTTTGGAAGGGTCGGGCCGCCATCCACCAGCTTGGCCTCGAGCATCAATCCCGGCTGCGGACGGCTCTCGGTCTGCCTCGGGCTCGACATGTCGGTCTTGCCGGTTTTCAGCAGCACGGCCGGATCGACCTTGTCCGGCAGGAGCGGTGCCAGCGACAGCGGATCGGCGGGCGCCGCGCCATCGGGAATGTCGGCCGGCGGAATCGGCGGCGCGTCCTGTGCCCAGGCGGGCGACGCGGAGAGCGCGAGGGCGAGCAAGGTGGCGCTTCCCGCCATTCGGGCCGGCCGCAGCAACCAGTTTGAAGCGTTCACGCGCAAATCCAGATCCCAGTCCCGAACGATCGTGCCAGTTGTCCGTTAGAGCCCGATCAGCATGGCGATTTCAAGACCCTGGCAGGGGCTGACCGCGCCTGAACCGCGACAACGACCGGGCGGGTGGCGGCGGGCGGGGGGTTGTAATGGGTACGGATTCGTCCGATCTCTGCAGGCAGCCAGATGCGCGTTGCCCTGCGGCAAGCCGCCCGCCAGTTCCTCACCTCCCTGCTTCCGGATTCCCATGACCGATACAATTTCGCTTCTGAAGACACGACGCTCGTTCCCGTCGATGAACCTCGTAGAGCCCGGCCCGACGCCGGAGCAACTGACCGAACTCCTGACGATCGCAAGCCGGGTGCCGGATCACGGCAAACTGGCGCCCTGGCGCTTCGTCCTGTTCCGGGGCGATGCGCGCGCCGAGGCGGGCGAAGCGACGGCGGCGGTGCTGCTGAAGAACCGCCCCGACATCGACGACAAGGCGCTGGCGCACGAGAAGAACCGCTTCCTGCGCTCGCCGCTGGTCGTAGCGGTCGTCAGCCGCGCGGCGCCGCATGTCAAGATTCCGGAATGGGAGCAGTTGATGTCGGCGGGCGCCGCGGCGATGAACCTGATCGTCGCCGCCAATGCGATGGGCTTCGCCACCCAGTGGCTGACCGAATGGGTCACCTATGACGCCGAGGCGCGCCGCGTTCTCGGCCTGACGGAAACGGAGCGGCTGGTCGGCCTCGTCTATGTCGGGACGCCGAATACCGAGCCGTTCGAGCGTCCGCGCCCGTCGCTCGCCGACATCGTCAGCGAATGGGCGCCGGTCGCAGTCTGACCGCCAAAGCTCCGTCATCCCTGCGAAAGCAGGGATCCATTCAGCCGAAGCCTTGGCCGGAATAATCTCCCGACTGCTCGGCTGCATGGATCCCGGGTCTTCGCCCGGGATGACGGCGAGGGTGGGGCAGGCCCTAGATGTTGGGCTGCCCCAGCCTTAATACCGGAACTGCTCGGCCAGGATGCGGTCGTCCCAGCTATGGCCGGGGTCGAACAGGATCAGGCTCTTGGCGCGCCGGTCCTGCTTGATGGCGATCTTCAGGACGGACTTGATCTCGGTGTGGTCGGCGACCGCGTTGACCGGCCGCTTTTCCGGCTCCAGCACCTCGATCGACACCGTGACGCGATCGGGGATCAGCGCGCCGCGCCAATGGCGGGGCCGGAAGGCGCTGATCGGCGTCAGCGCCAGCAGCGGCGCGTGGATCGGCAGGATCGCTCCGTGCGCGGAGAGGTTATAGGCCGTCGACCCGGCCGGCGTCGAAACCAGCACGCCGTCGCCGATCAGCTCCTCGAGCCGGACCTGGTGGTCGATCGAGATGCGCAGCTTCGCCGTCTGATAGGACTGGCGGAACAGCGACACTTCGTTGATGGCAAAGGCGCGGTGCTCGTTGCCGCTGGCGTCCTGCGCATCCATCCGCAGCGGGTGCAGTTCCGACGGCACGGCAGCGGCGATGCGCTCGCGCAGCTGGTCTTCGCGAAACTCGTTCATCAGGAAGCCGACCGAACCGCGGTTCATGCCGTAGATCGGCTTGCCCGAATTCATGAAGCGGTGCAGCGTCTGCAGCATGAAGCCGTCGCCGCCGAGGGCGACGATGATATCCGCGGCCTCCGGGTCGACGCCGTCATAGCGCCTTGATAGCCGCGCCTGCGCGTCGGTCGCGTCCGCTGTTGGGCTGGCGATGAAGGCGATCGCCCCATGCCGCACCGGTTCGATCGCCATGCGTTCCTCCCGGTCGCGACGAGGGTCGCGACCGCAATGCCTGATTGACGGGCCTATCATGCCGTCCCGCATGTTTCAAAACCGTTGAGCCCGCCCGCCTCAGACGATCGCGACTTCCAGCTCGCCGAGGCCGTCGATCGCGCCGACGACGACATCGCCGCGCTTCAACTCGCCGACACCGGCCGGCGTGCCGGTGAAGATCAGGTCGCCCGGCGCCAGCACGAACCAGCGCGACAGATGCGCGATGATCTCGGGCACCGACCAGATCATGTCGGCGATGTCGCCTTCCTGGCGAAGCGCGCCGTTGACATGCGCGGTCAGCCGGCCGGATTTCGGGTGCCCGATGGCGGCCGAGGGCACGATGGCGCCGATCGGCGCCGAGGACGCGAAGGCCTTGGCGGTCGCCCAGGGGCGGGCGGCCTTCTTGGCTTCCGCCTGCACGTCGCGGCGGGTCAGGTCGAGGCCGACCGCATAGCCGTAGACATGGGCGAGCGCGTCCGCCGCCGCGATGTTGCTGCCGCCCTCGGCCAGTGCCACCACCAGCTCGACCTCGTGATGCAGGTCGGCGGTCTGGGGCGGATAGGGGGCCGGCGCGCCTGCCTCGACGAGGTCGTCGGGATTTTTCTGGAAGAAGAACGGCGGCTCGCGGCCGTCATGCCCCATCTCGCGCGCATGCGCGACATAGTTGCGGCCGACGCAATAGACCCGGTGCACCGGGAAGCGGGCCGTCGAATCGCGAATCCCGACGGAAACGCTCGGCGGCGGGGCAACGACGTAGTTCGGTTCGGTCATGGCGATTTCCTGCATGCGAGGCATGCACTGTGTCCCGAGCCCGCGAGGCCACGCAAGCGTTTCGCGGATTTCCCTCGTGCGACGCAGTTGTCAGTTGCGGCGGGGCGATGCGGACGTTAGTGCTGCCCGCCTGCGGAGCCCGGCTCCGCCGCATTCAGATGAGGCCAGTAGACCATGTCAGTCGATCCCGCGCGTTTTGTGCTCACCCTGTCGTGCGGCGACCGTCGAGGTATTGTCGCGGCCGTGGCGAACTGCATCGCCTCGCAGGGCTGCAACATCGTCGAGAGCGCGCAATATGGCGATCCGGACAGCGGCCGCTTCTTCATGCGCGTCTCGTTCTCCGGCCTCGAGGACACCTCGGTCGAGAGCTTTTCACGCGGCTTCGAGCCGGTGGCGACGGCTTATGATCTCGACTGGAAGCTGCATGACCTCGCGGTCAAGCCGCGCGTCATGATCCTCGTCTCGAAGATGGGGCACTGCCTGAACGACCTGCTCTATCGCAACTCGATCGGCCAGATCCCGATGGATCTCGTCTCCGTCGTTTCCAACCATGAGACGATGCGCCGCCGGGTCGAGGGCGAGGGGCTGCCCTATCACTACATTCCCATGGACGGCCGCACCAAGGCCGAGCAGGAGGGCGATATCCTCGCCCTGATCGACGAGCAGAAGATCGACCTCGTCGTGCTCGCGCGCTACATGCAGGTGCTGTCGGACGACATGTCGGCCCGTCTCGCCGGCCGCGTCATCAACATCCACCACTCGTTCCTGCCCAGCTTCAAGGGCGCCAAGCCCTATCACCGCGCGCATGAGCGTGGCGTCAAGCTGATCGGCGCGACGGCGCACTACGTCACCGCCGAACTCGACGAGGGCCCGATCATCGAGCAGGATGTCGGCCGCGTCGATCACGCCATGTCGGCGGAGGCGATGATCGCCATCGGCCGCGATATCGAGAACACAGTGCTGGCCCGCGCGGTCAAGTTCCACATCGAGCATCGGGTCCTTCTCAATGACACACGGACAGTCGTCTTCCGCTGAGGCCAAAACGGCCGGCAAGGGATTGGCCGCCGTCATCGACGGCAAGGCGGTCGCCGCCGAGATCACCGCGAAGGTCGCGGTCGAGACCGGCCGCCTGATCGCCGCTGGCGGCCTGGCTCCGGGCCTCGCCGTCGTGCTGGTCGGCGACGATGCCGCCAGCCAGGTCTATGTCGGCGCCAAGGGGCGCAAGGCAACCGAGCTTGGCCTCCATTCGGTCCAGCACACGCTGCCGCTCTCGACCAGCGAGGCCGAGGTGCTTGATATCGTCGAGCAGCTGAACCGAGATCCTGCCATTCACGGCATCCTGGTCCAGTTGCCGCTGCCCCATCACATCGACACGCTGAAGGTGATCGAGACGATCGACCCGGCCAAGGATGTCGACGGCTTCCATCCGATCAATGTCGGCCGGCTGGCGATTGGCGAGCGCGACCGCGCGCTGGTCTCCTGCACGCCGGCGGGCTGCCTGCTGCTGATCCAGCGCGTGCTCGGCGAAAACCTGGCCGGCAAGGATGCGCTGGTGATCGGCCGCTCCAACATCGTCGGCAAGCCGATGGCGCAACTGCTGCTGCAGGAAAGCTGCACGGTGACGGTCGCCCACTCGCGCAGCCGCGACCTGCCGGCGCTCGCCCGCCATGCCGACATCATTGTCGCGGCGGTCGGTCGGCCCGAGATGGTGCGCGGCGACTGGATCAAGCCCGGCGCGGTCGTCATCGACGTCGGCATGAACCGCATTCCGGCGCCGGAGCGCGGCGAGGGCAAGACGCGCCTGGTCGGCGACGTCGCCTATGCCGAGGCGGCGGCGGTCGCATCCGCGATCACGCCGGTGCCCGGCGGCGTTGGCCCGATGACCATCGCCATGCTGATGGCCAACACGCTGACGGCGGCCTGCCGCGCAGCCGGCAAGCCCGAGCCGAAGTTTTAGGTTCTTCCGAACGTCCCAACCTCGGTCGTCATCCCGGCGTAGGCCGGGATCCAGACACACCGGCCCCTCTCCATCGAGCTGGGACAATCGTCTTAGGCCGGAGCTTATGGGCCCCGGCCTCCGCCGGGGCGACGGAGTTCCCTGGCTGAGGGCCGTGCGATCCCAAATTAGGGTGAGGGGCTTGCTTCTGCCTCTACCGCCCCTGGCGGGCGCGGCGGCGTTCGCGGTGCATGATGTAGAGGCCGCTGGCGATCACGATCGCCGCGCCGAACACCATGATCGGGTCGACCTGGGTGCCGAACAGCAGCGCGCCATAGAGGATCGCCCACAGGATCATCGAATACTGCATCGGCGCGATGACCGATGCGGGCGCCAGCGACAGGGATCTCGCCACGAAGAACTGGGCGCTGCCCATCAGCAGGCCGGTGCAGGCGAACAGCGCCATGTCCGGCAAAGTCGGCAGGCGGAAGGTCAGCACCATGCCGGGCAGGCTGACCGCGATCAGCCCGACGACGACGGCCAGCACCATCACGGCATGGGTTTCCTCGCGGGCGATGCGGCGCATCACCAGCACGGTGAACGCGCCAAGGCCCGCGCCGACCAGCGCGGCGGCGTGGCCGGCATGCAGGGTCTCGAAGCCCGGGCGCACCATGACGACGATGCCGATGAAGCCGACCAGTACCGCGCCCCAGCGATGCAGCCCGACCTTCTCGCCGAGGATCGGGATCGATAGCAGCGTGACGAAGAGCGGCGTGCAGAAGGCGATCGAATAGCTTTCCGCCAGCGGTAGCTGCGAGAAACTGTAGAAGCCGAACACGGTGGCGGTGCCGGCCAGCGCCGCGCGCGCCAGCACGAGGCGCGGATGATGCACGGAGAGCCCGCGAAAGCCGCCCTTCCGAAGGATCATTACCGTCAGCGGGATCAGCGCGAAAACGGCCTGGAAGACGATGATCTGGAAGACGGAGTAGCGCGCGGTCAGCAACTTCACGACCGCATCGCTGGTGGCAAACATGATGTTCCCGCACAGGGCGATCAAGATCCCGGCGACGACGCGTTCGGTCTGGTCGTGTGTGGTGGTGGGCAGCACGGCAGACATCAGCACCCGCTCCGACGAAGCGGGGTAGTCGAGCGCGCGTCGGCGAGGACGCAGCGCTTCTCGGCAAGGATGGACACGACGGCCTCGGATGTGCGCGGTGACAGACCGGCTGGAGAGACTCACCAGCCATGGTTGCAATCCGATGCAAGACCCGGCGGGCGACGGAATCAAGGCGCATTCGTGCCGATTCGCGGCCAATATGATGATGTTATGATGTTGTTGGCCGCCTGTGGCTGAAAAGCCCCGCCGTGCTACATCCGTCGCATTGGCGCGCGCTTCGCGAGCCGTCAGTATGGCCGTGCACGAATCGAAGGGGCACCCATGCATTCGAACAAGCGAATTCTCGTCACCGGCGGCGCGGGCTTTCTCGGCTCGCATCTCTGCGAGCGCCTGTTGGCGCGCGGCGACGAGGTGCTCTGCGCCGACAATTTCTTCACCGGCTCCCGCCGTAATGTCGAGCATCTGATCGGCCACAAGCGCTTCGAGCTGATGCGCCACGACGTGACCTTTCCGCTCTATGTCGAGGTCGACGAGATCTACAATCTCGCCTGTCCGGCCTCGCCGGTGCACTACCAGCACGATCCGGTCGCGACGACCAAGGTCAGTGTCCATGGCGCGATCAACATGCTGGGCCTCGCCAAGCGGGTGAAGGCGAAGATCCTGCAGGCCTCGACCTCCGAGGTGTATGGCGACCCGTCCGTCCATCCGCAGACCGAGGACTATTGGGGCAACGTCAACCCGATCGGCATCCGCTCCTGCTACGACGAGGGCAAGCGCTGCGCCGAGACGCTGTTCTTCGACTATTGGCGCCAGCACCAGCTGCGCATCAAGGTGATGCGGATCTTCAATACCTATGGTCCGCGCATGCACCCGAATGACGGGCGTGTCGTCTCCAACTTCATCGTCCAGGCGCTGCGCGGCGACGACATCACCATCTATGGCGAGGGCGGCCAGACGCGCTCCTTCTGCTATGTCGATGATCTGATCGGCGGCATGATCCGTCTGATGGATACGGATGACGCGGTGACGGGACCGATCAATATCGGCAACCCGAACGAGTTCACCATCCGCCAGCTGGCGGAACGGGTGATCGCCCTGACCGGCTCCTCGTCGAAGCTCGTCTTCCAGCCGCTACCGTCCGACGATCCGCGCCAGCGCAAGCCGGATATCGGCCTGGCGCAGCGCGTGCTGGGTTGGCAGCCGACCATCGAGCTCGACGAGGGCCTGCGCCACACGATCGCGTATTTCGATGCGCTGATGACGGAGGGGGCGGCGTGACCGCCGCCTTCGAGGTTGCCGGGCGGATCGTGGCCGACAGTGCGTGGATCGCCGATTGGCCGCTCTGCCAGGTACGGCTGATGGATGATCGCCGCTTTCCCTGGCTGCTGCTCTTGCCGCGCAAGCCGGGGCTGGAGGAGTGGACCGAACTCGACGACGCCGATCTCGCCGTGCTCGCGGTCGAGATCAAGCGCGCCGGCGAGGCGCTGGGCGCGGTCGCGACTTTCGACAAGCTGAATGTCGGGGCGCTCGGCAATATCGTCCGCCAGATGCATGTGCATGTCATTGGCCGCTCGGTCGGCGACGCGGCGTGGCCGGGTCCGGTCTGGGGGCAGGGGACGCGCGAATCCTATGCCGACGGGGAGCGAGGCGAACTCGTCCTCCGGTTGCAGGGCTATCTCGCGGTTTCGCGTTAACCGTGATTCCGGGCGCGGGCGCCGGACCGCCCTCGCCGCAAGTTCAGCCAGCGCCTGCACTTTTCCCTGTTGATCTTATGCCGCAGTGCAAGATTAACGGCCCTTAACAATCTCCCGGTAACCGGTTGTTAACCATGCTCGACCGAGGTTGAGCAGTGAGACGCAAGGCTGTTCGCAGTCGGGCTGATCGGCGGTCGCAGCCGGCCGGGTTCCGCACGGGCCGAAGGCTGCAATTGCCGGCGCACAGGGGGCGATTGATGCGGCGAGTTCCTAGCAACCGGGTCAACAAGCGGCGTTTGGCGACGTCCGGGCGCGCTCGGGGACATGCCGCCCGATGATCCTCGCAATGCTCCGTACGCCTTTCGGATGGATCGGTTGCGCCCTGGCGCTGGCGAGCCTGGCGGCTTGCGGCAGCGTTGGCGGCCGCGACATTCAGTCGGGCTCGATCGCCACCAGCGTGCCGATCGAGAAGGCCTTCATCGACATGCCGCCCGGCGGTCCCGGGGTCGTCGGCGTGATCGAGCGTCGTTTCGCCAATTCGACCAGCCAGGAAATCATCCTCTCCAACCGTTCGCACACGCCCGGCCAGAACATGGTGACGGCGACGTTGTTCGGGCCGGTGAAGTCGGTGACGGGGCCGGAAAACGTCCAGGCCAATCCGGCCATCACCCTCAGTGCCATCGGCAACGAGATGCGCCAGGCGCTGCCCGGCGTGCCGATGCGCGTGTCGCCCTATTATGCCCAGAGCCGCTATGGCTCGTTCGGCTATGCCATGGGCGGTTCGGCGCAGGGCGATACCTGCATCTATGCCTGGCAGCGCATCCGTACGCCCGATCTCGATTCGAACATGACGATCGGGCAGGGCACGATCACGCTCCGCCTGCGGCTCTGCGAGCCGAACACCACCGAGGCCAACCTGCTCGCCGTCATGACCGGCATGACGATCAGCTCCTATTTCATGGCCGCGAACTGGAATCCCTATGGCAGCGCGCCGCCGATCCCCGCCGATTTCGGCAAGCTGGGCACGGCCGTGCTGCCGACCGCGCAGGTGACGCCGCAACTGGCGCCCGACCCGGTGCAGGCCGCGCCGGTCCGCCACGTCGTCCGCAAGGCGCCCGTCGAGGCTGCGCCGGCGGCGACCGAGGCGCCGGCGCCGGATACCGCCGGCCGTTTCGAAGACTATGCAGCCGTCCCGCCTCCTCAACTTTGAGCGCAGACATGATCAGCGGCGCCGCAGCGCATTCCGGTGACAGGGCAGGCTCAAGGGCCGCCGAGACGACGGTGGCACGGCCGAACGGGGCCTGCCGCCTTTTGCCATGTCGGGCGCGTCTCGCGCCGACGATCGGGTTTTCCGGGTCCTGGCCCGAGCATGCAGTAGGGAACGCGTGATGGGACGCATCGGCATCGGGCTCCTCTGGGCCGTCGCAGCCCTGGTGATGGCCTTCCTCATCACCCTTCCCATCAGCCTGCAGGCGCATCTGATCGCCGGCGCCGCCGTGCTCGGCGTGATGATGGTGCTGAAGACATTCACGAGCGGCGGCGTCTGGCGCCAGATCGCGCTCGCGCTCGGAACCTCGATCGTCCTGCGCTACGCCTACTGGCGCACGACCAGCACGCTGCCGCCGATCAACGAGCTGCAGAACTTCATTCCCGGATTCCTCGTCTACATCTGCGAAATGTACAGCATTTTCATGCTGTTCCTGAGCTTGTTTGTCGTGATGCTTCCGCATCCGCCGCGCAACCTCAAGATCTCGTCGTCGGATCCGGACCTGCCGACCGTCGACGTTTTCGTACCGACCTACAATGAAGAGCCCGAGCTCCTGGCGACGACGCTGGCCGCCGCCAAGGCGATGGACTATCCGGCCGACAAGCTGACCGTCTGGCTGCTCGACGATGGCGGCACGGTGCAGAAGCGCAATGCCGAGAACATGCAGTCGGCCCAGGAGGCCGAGGAGCGCTTCATCACCCTGCAGAAGCTCGCGGAGGACATGGGCTGCCGCTACCTGACGCGCGAGCGCAACGAGCACGCCAAGGCCGGCAACATGAACAACGGCCTGCAGTTCGCGAAGGGCGAACTCGTCGTCGTGTTCGACGCCGACCACGCCCCGGCGCGCGACTTCCTGCTCTACACGGTCGGCTATTTCAAGGAAGACCCGAAGCTCTTTCTGGTGCAGTCGCCGCACTTCTTCCTCAACCCCGACCCGGTCGAGCGCAATCTGCGCACCTTCGAGACGATGCCGTCCGAGAACGAGATGTTCTACGGCATCATCCAGCGCGGCCTCGACAAGTGGGACGCCTCGTTCTTCTGCGGCTCTGCCGCGGTGCTGCGCCGCGCGGCGCTCGACCAGACGGGCGGCTTCTCCGGTGTCTCGATCACCGAGGACGCCGAGACCGCCCTGGAGCTGCATGCGAGCGGCTGGCACAGCGTCTATGTCGACCGGCCGCTGATCGCAGGCCTGCAGCCCGCGACCTTCGCCTCCTTCATCGGCCAGCGCAGCCGCTGGGCGCAGGGCATGTACCAGATCCTGCGGTTCCGCTTCCCGCCCGGCAAGCGCGGCCTCTCGATCCCGCAGCGCCTCTGCTACATGTCGAGCACGCTGTTCTGGTTCTTCCCGATCACGCGCTGGATCTTCCTGCTCGCGCCGCTCTGCTACCTGTTCTTCAACCTCGAGATCTTCACGGCATCGGCCGGCGAGTTCGTCGCCTATAGCGCGACCTACATGATCGTGAACCTGATGATGCAGAACTACCTCTATGGCCGCTTCCGCTGGCCATGGATCTCGGAGCTGTATGAATACGTGCAGTCCGTCTACCTCCTGCCGGCCCTGTTCTCGGTCATCCTCAATCCCAGCAAGCCGACCTTCAAGGTGACCTCCAAGAGCGAGTCGCTCGACACGGCCCGCGTCTCGGAACTGTCACGGCCCTTTTTCATCATCTTCGGCGTGCTGGTCTTCGCCGTGATCATGACCGCCTGGCGCATCATCAACGAACCCTGGAAGGCCGACGTCGCGATGGTGGTGGGCGGCTGGAACCTGCTCAACCTCGTCATCGCCGGCTGCGCGCTGGGCGTCGTGTCGGAGCGCCAGGAGAACCGCGCCAGCCGTCGCGTCGACGTCAAGCGCCGCTGCGAGATCCTGGTCGGCGACAAGGTCGTGCCGGCGACGATCGAGGATGCCTCGGTCGGCGGCGCGCGCATCAACCTCGGCAACGTCAAGGTCCCGGAAATCACCCGCGACCTTCAGTGCAGTGTCCGCTTCAAGACCAACGTGCCGATCGCGACCGAGTCGATGCCGATCAGCGTGCGCGGCATGACGCGCACGCCGGACGGCGTGATGCTGGGCGTGCGCTATGAGCCGACCGTTGCCGATCACTACAAGCTGATCTCGGACCTGGTGTTCGCGAGTTCCGATCTCTGGACCAAGTTCCAGTGGTCGCGCCGTACCAATATCGGCATCCTGCGCGGCACCGTCTGGTTCCTGAGCCTCTCGATCTACCAGACAGGTCGCGGCCTGACCTACTTCATGAAGTCTTTCCGCCGCTCGGCGCCGGACAAGGCCTCCGTCGCCGCGACCGCCGGGAAGTCGAATTCATGAGAACGCTGGTCCGCACCGGCATTGCCGTCGCCCTGCTCGGAACGAGCGCCCTCTGGGCGGTCGCGCAGGCGCCTCTGCCCTTCGACATGAGCGGCGAGCGCGCCGTGGATCCGGCCCCGGCTGCTCCGTCGGCCGCGCCGAATCCGGCGTCTGGCGCCCGGCCCGTCGCACCCTTCCAGTTCGAACCGGCCGCCCCGCCGGCGCAGGCGTCGCAACCCCCGATCGCGGTGCCGGCCCAGCCGGCAACCGAACCGGCGCGTCCGGCTGACGTGGCGCAATCCGTCGAGCCCGCCCCTGTGCCGGAGGTGCCGCTCTCACCGGTCGCCTTCGAGCCGCAGGCGGTCGAACCGCCGTCCGCGCCGCAGGCCTCCCAGCCACCGCCGGCTCAGGAGGCCGCCGTGACGGCGCAGGTCGAGCCGCCGCTGCCGGCCAATCTCGATCGGCGCTATATCGTGCCGTTCTCTTCGATGCGCCTCGAAGGCGAGATGGACCAGCGGGCCTGGGCGATCTATCTGACGGCTGACCAGGCGAGCCAGGCGGCGCGCCTCGACGTCTCGTTCAAGAACGCCGTCGTCGTGATGCCGGAAGCCTCGCGCCTGCGCGTTTCGATCAACAACGAACCGGTGCTCGAAACCGCGCTGTCGGCGTCGGAGTCGTTCCGTGACGTCCTCGCCATGGTGCCGCCCGGCCTGCTGCAGGCGGGCGCCAACACGATCCGCTTCCAGGTGGCGCAGCGCCATCGGACGGATTGCAGCGTTCCGTCGACCTACGAATTGTGGACCGAGATCGATCCCTCCGCCACGTCGCTCACCTTTGCGCGCGGCGACTCGCCGCGCAGCCTGCGCGGCATGGACGACCTGCCGGCGGTCGGCTTCAACGGCAAGGGCGTGACCTCGATCCACGTCATCGCGCCGGGCAGCAACCAGGTGACGATTGCTCCGCATCTCCTGAAGCTGGTCCAGGCGATCGCACTGGCCGGCAACTACCCGAACCCGGTCGTCACCGTCTCGGAAGGGATGACCCAGCCGGACGGCGACGGATCGCTCACCGTCGTGCTGGGCGTTGCCAGCGAGATCAATTCGATCCTGACCAATGCGCCGGCGGATGCCAGCACGCGGCCGATTGTCGGCTTCGTCGACGATGCCAATCTCGGTTCCTCCGTGCTCGTGGTTTCGGGCGCTAACTGGACCCAGATCGGCACCGCCATCGATTCGATGGCGTCGGGCGTCGATCGCCCGGCCAATGTCACCCGGACGACGATGAACACCGCGCCCTGGCTGGCGCCCGACGTGCGCTTCGTGACCGGCAGGGAGAGCTTCCGCATCGCCGATGCCGGCGCCGGCACGCAGGAATTCTCCGGCCGTCGCTTCCGGACCGAGTTCGCGGTCGGCGTGCCTTCGGATTTCTACGCCCAGGCCTATGGCGAGGCGACGCTGCTGCTCGATGCCGCCTATACCTCCGCGGTGCGGCCGGCCAGCCATATCGATATCTATGTGAACGACCAGATCGCGGCGACGACGCGCATCACCCGGCAGCAGGGCGGCATCTATCGCCAGTTTCCGATCCAGGTGCCGCTCCGCCACTTCCGGCCCGGCGTCAACCGGATCGCCATCAACGCGATGCTGGATACGGCCGAGGACGCGGCCTGCGCGCCCGGTGGCTCGACGGCGGGCGGCCAGCGCTTCGTGTTGTTCGACACCACGACCTTCGTCATGCCGACCTTTGCCCGCATCGGCCGGTTGCCCAACCTGGCGGCTTTTGCCGGCACGGCGTTTCCGTACAACCGGGCCGTCGAACCCAGCGCCCTGGTGATGGGCCGCGCCGATCCGCAGATCTATTCGGCGGCGGCGAGCCTGGTGGCGCGCATGGCGCTGCAAGCTGGCCGCATCGTTGCCCTGGCGCCGGCTCCGGCGACCGGCGTCGGCGACCGCTCCGCCATCTTCATCGGCACCGCGGCGCAGATCCCGGCCAGCGTTCTCAGCCAAGTCCGGGTGGCGGAAAGCGTTCGCACCAGCTGGCGCGATGAGACCGGCGCGGGCAATCGCACCGTGCCGGCGGCGACCGCTGCCGGGTTCGAGGCACTCGATGGCGCCTTGCGCCGCCCGGGCGCCGAAATCAGCCAGGCTCCGGCGGCTTCCGCCGAGACGGAGAATACCGACGCGACCTTCAACCGCTGGCGCAACGAAGTCGGCGGCGGCGGGCTGCCGGGGCAGATGGCCGGGCTGGAAGGCTGGCTGCAGCGCAATTTCGATATCTCGTTTTCGACCTTCCGCCTGCGAGAGGCCGTGACACCTCCTTATGAGCCGACGCCGAAGACGACGCTGATCGTCGCCCAGCAGGCGAGTCCGAACGGGGCGGGCACCTGGACCGTGCTGACCGCGCCCTCCGAGGAGCGGCTGATCTCGGGCGTCCATGCCATCTCCGCCGTCCAGCGCTGGCCGGAACTGGGAGGCGCGCTCACCACCTATTCCGCTACGACCGACGCGATCGAGAGCCGGCCGCTGCTGACCTTCGAGTTCGTGTCGACGCAGCCGGTCTCCGCTGCGAACCTGCGCCTGATCGCCGCCAACTGGCTCTCCAGCAATGTCGTGTTCTACGCGCTCGCTTTGGTGGGCCTCTGCATCATCCTCGGCATCGTGACGACGGGGCTTCTGCGCCGCCTGGGGAGATGGTCTTGATTGTCTCCTTCCTCCGCTCCGCCGGCGTTGCCGCCCTGGTTGCCGGCGGCATGGCGTCGGCAGCGATCCCCGCCCAGGCGGAGCCACTCACCATGCGCGGAACGGTCTCGGCCGCCGACTGGCGCGCCTATAGCGACCGCTTCGTCGCGCCGACCGGCCGCGTCATCGACGACGGCAATGGCGGGATCAGCCATAGCGAAGGGCAGGGCTACGGGCTTCTGCTCGCCTTCGCCGCAGACGACCGCGCCGGCTTCGAGCGGATCTGGAGCTTTACCCGGACCGAATTGATGCTGCGCGACGACGGCCTGGCCGTCTGGAGCTGGCAGCCGACCGCGCCGCATGTGCGCGACACCAACAATGCCAGCGACGGCGACCTGCTGATCGCCTATGCGTTGGCCGAGGCGGGCTGGGCCTGGAGCGAGCCGGCCTATCTCAAGGCGGCGACCGCGATCGCCACCATGCTGGGCAAGAAGACCGTGGTCGACGATCGCAACCGGGTGCTGATGCTGCCGGGCGTCGACGGGTTCAGCCGCGCGGTGCGCCCGGACGGGCCGGTCGTCAATCTCTCCTATTGGATCTTCGAGGCGCTTCCCGTGATGGCGCAGCTGGCGCCGGCAACCAACTGGCAGGGCCTGGCGAAGTCCGGCCTGTCGCTCCTCAGGCAGGCGCAGTTCGGCGCCGAGCATCTGCCGACGGACTGGATCTCGGTCGAGGGCAAGCAGGTCGAACCGGCGGCGGGGTTCGATCCCGTCTTCGGCTACAACGCCGTCCGCATTCCGCTCTACATCATGCGCGCCGGCATTTCCGACGCGGCGCTGCTCGCGCCCTACGAGAAGGCCTGGCTTGGCCCGGGCAAGCCGGGACCGGCCGTCATCAACGTGAAGACCAACGCGATCGAGAGCCCGCTGGACGAGCCCGGCTATCGCATTCTGGCGGCGGCGCTGGCCTGCGTGCGCGACGGAACGCCGGTTCCCGCAGACCTCAAGACCTTCGCGCCGACGCTCTACTACCCGTCGACGCTCCATCTCCTCTCTCTGTCCTTTCTGGCGGAAAGGCGCGCGGAATGCCTGTGAAGCAGCAGCTCCTCATCCTCGGCACGCTCGCCGTCATTGGCCTCGAAGGCGCCTATCTCCTCGATCAGGCCCTGTCGCCGGCCGAAGCCGGAGACGAGACCGGACAGATCCTGCAAGTGCAGCGGCCGGTGAGGGCGTCCGCGGACTTCTTCGGTTCGGCCGCGAGCGCCCCCGCCGCCGACCGGCCGATCCGCCGCATCGCCCAGGCCGGAACGGCGCCCGCCGTCGCGCCGGCCGCGCCTGCCGCGTCGGCTCCCGCGCCTGTCGCGGCCGCGCCCGCCGCTCCGGCCGCCGGCCCTGTCGTCGACGAGACCGCCCTGCGCTATTTCGCCCGCCAGGGCGACGAGCGCCGCCTCCAGGCCGAGATCGCCCGCCTGCGTGCGCTCAATCCGGACTGGACGCCGCCGGACGATTTTTCGGCGCCGGCTCCGGTCTCCGATCCGGTGCTCGACCAGCTTTGGAAGCTCTATGGCGACGGCCAGTATGCCGCCGTGCGCAGCGCCATCGCCGCGAGGTTGGTCCGCGAGCCCAATTGGCAGGCGCCGCCGGACTTCCTGGTCCGCCTCGAGATCGGCGAAGCCCGCGAGCGGCTGGTCAATGCGTCGAATGCCGAGCAGTGGAACACGGTCGTCTCGATCGCCGCCGCGACGCCGACGCTCTTGACCTGCGCCGATGTCGACGTGCTCTGGCGCGTGGCCGAAGGCTTCGCCAAGACGTCCAGAACGCCGCGCGCCCGCGACGTCGGCACCTATATCCTGACGAACTGCCAGGACCCGAAGGAACGTCTCGCTACCGTCCAGAAGGCGATGGGCTATCTCGACGACGCCGAGCTCACCGACCTGCTCAAGCTCGAGCGCACCGGCCCGGACGGGCAGGGTGAGTTCGCGCCGGTCAAGAACGATCTGGCCCGTCGTCGTGTCGCCGCCGGCGCCAAGGATCCGAGCCTCGCAGTGGCGCCGGGGGATATCGCGCTCGTCGAACGGCTCACGCGCGAAGGCACCGGCCCGGACGATGCCGTGCTCCTCGGCTCCTACTGGTTCCAGCACAATGACCCGACCCGCGCGGCCCAATGGTTCGAACTCGCCAAGGGGCGCGCCGACACGGCCGAGATCGCGCGCGGCTATGCCTATGTCCTGAACGCGCTGAAGCGGCCCGCCGAGGCGGAGGCCGCCGCCTATAAGTGGCGCGATGCCAGCCAGGAGAACACCGACGCCTATCTCGTCGTCGCGGCCGCCATGCTGGCGGTGGATCCGCCGGTGAAGATGGAGCGGGACGTGCTGACCCGGATGGCGAAGGCGATCGGCGAGGCCAAATATGCGCCCGGCGCGCAGGAGTTCGGCTGGTATGCCTACAAGATCGGCCAGACGGCGATCGCCGCCCGCTGGTTCGAGACGGCGCTGTCGCTGATGCCGAACGACGAGCCCTCCGCCTATGGCCTGGCGCTTGCGGATCAGAAGCTCAAGGACAAGGCCGGCTTCGACAAGGTCGTGCGGGAATGGGGCTCGCGCTCGCCGCGCATCGCGGCGCTCGCGGATCCGAAGACCGCGCGGCAACGCCTCGCCGCTGCCGAGGCCATTCCCGGCCCCGATGGCGCCGTTGCGGCCGATCCCGAGCCGGCGTCGAGGGTGGAGGTCGCCGATGAAGAGGCGGCGGATCCCGCTCCGGCGGCGCGTCCGGTCCGCCGGCAGGCGGCAGCCCAGCCGGCCGCGCCCCGCGCCGCGCAGCGCAGCGCCGCCAGGGGCGGCGGCCGTGCCTGCACCGGCGACGTGCGTCCTGCCCTGCTGTCGTCGATGAACGCGCTCAGCCGCGGCTGGTGCCTGATGGAATTGAACCGTCCGATCGAGGCGGCGGATTCCTTCGATGTCGCGCTGCGCACCAGCTACGGCCAGGTCGCGCAGGACGCCGCCTATGGCAAGACGCTCGCCTATCTGCGGGCCGGGTTGACGGATCAGGCGGCGGCTTCCGCCGCGCAGACCTCGCAGACCGTGCCGCGTGCCATCGAGTTGAAGACGGAAATCCTGACCCAGCGCGCCATCGGCTCCTACAATGACGGCCGCTATATCGAGACGCTGCTGATGCTCGACGAGCGGTCGCGAATCGCGCCCGAGCAGAACGACCTGATGATGATGCGCGGCTGGTCGTACTTCCACCTGCGCCGTTTCAACGACGCCAAGACGATCTTCGTCGCGGTTGCAGGCACGGGCTCCCGCGAGGCGCAGCGCGCGCTGGCGACGCTGGCCGAGGAAATGAAGCCGCGTTGACCGGCGGCGCCAGAGCGCTTTCGAGATAGCGGTTCGCGGGACGGAAACGCGATCGAACAAATAGCCCGAGCCATTCTGCGCTTCCAAGAAGCGCTGAATGGCTCGGGCCTTGGCAAGGCAACTCTAGCGAACGACGCAGCCGCGCGTATAGCCGACATGGCCGCAGCGGACAGCGGGAGCGGCCGCCGGCGGGCGATGGACGCAGCCTCTGACATAGGCGCCGGCCCGGCAATAGACGACGGCTTCGCCGGGCGATGCGGCGATCAGCGTGGTCATCCCCACGATCACGGCAAGGCCGGCCAGTCTGGCGCGACCCAGGGCTGAAGATTTCATGGCGATCTCTCCTGCATTTCGGGGAAGGGCAATAGCCCGCCAACCTTCGCGCTAGAACTACCACGCGTCCGAATCGCCCTCGCTACATATCCCCGTGATCCGTCCGTGTCGGGCGGGCTCCCGCGATAGGTGAGAGGGACGTATTGAGCAGCTTGGCCGGTTGGGCCAACATCCTGGTTCCGAATGTCCGAGCGCGAGGGCAGAGAGATGAGCGGCCAATTCCTCTTTGACGGCCCAGAGGACGCGCGGGCGACCCTCCTGCTGGCGCATGGTGCCGGCGCGCCGATGGATTCGGCCTCGATGACGGCGGCGGCGAAGGCGCTGGCGGCGGCCGGACTGCGCGTGGCGCGATTCGAATTCGCCTATATGGCCGAGCGCCGGAGCGGAACGGGGCGCAAGCCGCCACCGCGCGCCGACAGGCTGATGCCGGAGTACCGCGAGGCCATCGCCGCCCTTGCCGCGACCACGCCGCTGGTCATCGGCGGCAAATCGATGGGTGGCCGCGTCGCCAGCATGGTCGCCGACGAATATCTCGATGCCGGCGAGATCGCCGGGCTGCTCTGCCTCGGCTATCCCTTCCATCCGCCGGCCAAGCCTGACGAGCTGCGCACCGCGCATCTGCTCGAACTGCGCACGCCGGCGCTGATCTGCCAGGGCACGCGCGACGAATTCGGGACGCGCGAGGAGGTCGCCGGCTATCCACTGTCGCCGCGAATCGAGTTCCTCTGGCTCGAGGATGGCGATCACGACCTGAAGCCGCGCAAGAGCGTTTCCGGCTTCTCGGCGGCAGATCACCTGAAGGCGATGGCGGAGCGCACCCGCGGCTGGATCGAATCACGGCTGGACGGTGCGTAGCGCAATGACGATCCGGCGACGAATGGCAGACGACCCGATTGCTTCCTCATGCCGATGTCTTCCAAGCTGAGACAACTGAGTCTCCGCATCCGACAAAGGTTCTTCAGATGGCACTGAGCATTCTCTTCATCGGCGGCACCGGCCAGATCTCCTATCCATGCGTCGAACGCGCCGTGGCGCAGGGGCACGCCGTCAGTGTCTTCAATCGCGGCAAGCGGGAGAGCGACCTGCCGGCGGGCGTGGCGTCCATCGTCGGCGACCTTGCCGGGCCGGAATATGCCGAACTGGCCAAGGCGAACTTCGACGTCGTGTGCCAGTTCATCGCCTTCACGCCGGACCAGGTGGCGCGGGACATCGAGATCTTCACCGGCCATTGCGGCCAGTACATCTTCATTTCGTCCGCCTCCGTCTATGAGAAGCCGGCGCGCCACTATGTGATCACCGAGAAGACGCCCGCCATCAATCCCTACTGGCCTTACAGCCAGGGCAAGATCGCGTGCGAAAAGCTGCTGGAGGATGCGCAGGGTCTCGACTGGACCATCGTGCGCCCCAGCCATACGGTTCGCACCGGCCTGCCCATCATGATGGGTGACAGCGATATCATGGCGCGCCGCATGCTGGATGGTGAACCGACGATTGTCGCCGGCGACGGCCACACGCCCTGGACGCTGACCCGGTCGGCCGATTTCGCGGTGCCGTTTGTCGGGCTGTTCGGCAACAAGGCGGCGCTGAACGACGTTTTTCACATCACCAATGACCGCGCGCATATCTGGGATGACATCCAGAAGGCGATTGCACGCCTGCTCGGCGTCGAGGCCAGGATCGTGCATGTTCCGACGGACACGCTGGTCCGCTACAATCCGGAATGGACCGGCCCGCTGACCGGCGACAAGGCATGGACGGCGATCTTCGACAATTCCAAGATCAAGAGCGTGGTCGGCGACTTCCGTTGCGCCGAGAGCCTCGACGAGATCCTTGCCGAGCCGATCCGGCACCTGAAGCAGCGTTTTGCGAAACAGCGTCCGCCGAAGGGCGAGTTCGACGCCCTGGTGGATCGGATCTGTCTGGAGCAAGGGGCTCTGGGCTAGGCCCGGAGCAGGGGCGCGAGCATCCCTCTCGCGTTTCCCGCATGGCTGTGCGCCGGCAAGGCGGAGGCGCATCGTCAAGGAATGGCCGAGAATGGATGGTGCCGCAGCTCGGAAGGCGCGGTGCGGCGCCAGCACGCGCTTGCGAGCCCATCCTGAACATCGAGGAGCCTATCGTGGCGAGCGGTACTCTAGCAGTTCGGAGAGAGGGTAACCCTCGAAACGCTTGACTGTTTTCGTCACGACGTATGTGAAATAGACGGAAATGCCGATTTCCCGCGCCAGAAGATCATCGATGACTTCTTGGTAGTGCCCGATGCTTTTGGCGACAATCTGGAGGACGTAGTCGATGCCGCCGCCGACGGCGTGACAGGTGATGATCTCTGGAATGCTCTTCACCACTTGCTCGAAGCGCATGAAATGCGCGCTCGTGTGGTTTTGCAGGCTGAGCGTGGTGACGATGAGCTCGGTCTTGATGAGCCGTGCCAGATCAATCTCGGTGTTGTAGCCACGCACATAGCCGGCCTTTTCGAGCTTTTGCAGACGGTCCCAGCAGGACGACAGCGACAGCCCGATCGCGGCGGCGAGGTCGACCTTCTTGATACGGCCGTTGTTCTGCAGAAGCGTCAGGATCCTGACGTCCACAGCATCCAGCTTTTCATCCGACATCGACACCTCCTCATCAGGCCGAGGGTTCGCTGTTCAGCGAAAGGCCCGCTCCAGCCAGCCTTTTGGCAGAGCGGGAACAAAATTGCCATCACGCCCGGTCATGTCATCGTTGGCAATCAACGCATTCAGGATGGCCTCCTCGATCCCGTGCACGACGGCATCGAAGAACGGGTCGATGTCGCAGTCGGGAATGTATTCGGCCCGCGCAACCGCGCCGCTGGCGCCGGTCGCGGCCTCAGCATTCGCGGTCGAAAAGGCCAGGAAGATGTCGCCGGAGCTGTGATAGCCGAGGCCGCCGGTCCAGGCGACGCCGAGCGGAATGCGGCGGGCGAGCCGCTTTAATTGATGCGGCAGGAAGGGAGCGTCGGTTGCTACCACGGCGATGATCGAGCCCTTCTCGCGACGCGGCGTGCGCTCGACCATGGCCGGCTCGGCGAGTTCGGCCCCGACCCGCTGGCCGCGAATCATCAGATTGCGGCGCTTGCCGAAATTGGCCTGCACGAAGCTGCCGACCGTATAGGTCCGGCCCTGCCAGTCGACCCGCCGTGACGCCGTGCCGGAGCCAGCCTTGAATTCATAGGCGATCATACCGGTGCCGCCGCCGACGCTGCCTTCGTCGATCGCGCCGGTGCTGGCGGCGTCGATGGCGGCGGCGACATGCGCCATCGTTATGTGATGGCCGTTGATGTCGTTCAGGAAGCCGTCATAGGTCTCGGCCGCGACCGGCAGGCCCCACGCTGCTTCGAGCGCGTCGGGCGCGGTCGCGGTCAGCCAGCGCAGCGTCCCGTCGCGGGTGACGCCGCAGGAATGAGTGTTGGTGATGGTGATCGGGAAAGTGAATGCGCCGATCTCCTCGATGATGTGAGACCCCGTCATCTCGCCGTTGCCATTGGCGCTGAACAGCCCGGCGAAAACCGGCTGCGCGAGGTCCGCCCGGGGCCGGGGCAGGATCGCGGTGACGCCGGTGCGGATCGGGCCTTCGCCGACCACCAGCGGGCCGTCCCCCTCGATCAGGGTCGTGTAGCCAACGGCCACGCCTGGCACGTCGGTGATGGCGTTGTTTGGCCCCGGACGTCCTTCGAAGGGGATAGCGTAGTGCCGGGCGCGCGGCTTGCCGGATGGCGTGGCGTGGTGGCTGGAGAGGGGCATGGTCGAACTCACGCTGAAAGGACGGCGTCAAAGGGTATGGAATGCGATAGGAATCGATACGCCCTGCCTGGGCGGCGTCCCGATGGGGCGAGCGTTACGGACAACCGCCGAGCACGGGTGCCGTATAAAACGGCAGATGCTCCGTGCGCGGCCGCCAGGCCCCGGTCTCGATGAGGCCACCGATGTGATCGGCAATCTCGCCAAGGGTCGCGAACCAGACGTCTCCCTTCGCTTGCATATGCCGTACCAAGTCGCGGATCGCCAAAGCCTGGGCAGGACGGCCGCTGACGGCGGGATGCCAGACCGACACCCAGAGGCCGCCGAATTCCCACAACGCGTCGAACTCGGCCTGGTAGACCTCCAGCGCCTGGCGCGGCGATGAGATCTTCATCAGATAGTCGAAGGCGCGGCTCGAGACATACTGGTTGTAGTCGTCGACCGAAGCCGGCACGGACAGTTCGAGCAGCCGTCCCTTGCCATTGTCGAGCACGATCGGGACATCGTCGGCGAACAGCGAAGAATCATAGGTAAGGCCCGCCTCGATCAGCAGGTCGAATGTTGCTGGCGATAGGCCGTAATAGGGCGCGCGATAGCCGCGCGGGCGACGGCCGGTAAGGCGCTCGATGATCTCGATGCCGCGCTGCAGCGTCTCGCGTTCTTCCTCGACCGACTGCTTGTTCGGCCATTCATGGAAATGGCCGTGGTGGCCGATCTCGTTGCCGTGCCGGAGGATCGCTTCGATCGCCGCCGGATAGGTCTCCATCACCCAACCCGGCACGAAGCAGGTGAGGGGGACGTCATGGGCGGCGAAAAGTTCGGCGAGCCGGGGCGTGGCGACGAAGGGATCGTAGCGCATATGCGCCAGCGCGTGCGGCATGTCGATTGCACCGGCGCGGTGCGTCGCATGCACGACGCTGTCGGCATCGACGTCGAAACTGAACGCGACCGCGCAACGCGCCCCGTTGGGCCAGGGAGGCGGATTCTGGATCATCGAGGCCTCATCCTCAGGAAAGCCATCGCCGCTCGGGGAAGCCGAGCGTTTACGCTAAACGTGGTCGCCGCGACGGCGAGCCGGCGTATGGCGGCCGCGCGTCGCGCGCGTTGAAGGAAAAGCTCAACTCGTCCGCACGCCGCCATCCATGAAGAGGTCATGCAGGTGGCGGGTGTCTATCTCGCCGGCGGGCGCGTCCAGCGCCTCGCGGCCGCGCACGAGGACGCAGACCCGATTGGCGATCTCGAGCGCCTTGTTGACGTTCTGCTCGACCAGCAGGATGGGGATCGACAGCGAGGTGTGGATGTCCTGAATCGCCCTGAAGACGATGTCGACGGTGGCCGGGGCAAGATCGCTGCTCGGCTCGTCCAGCAACAGCACCTTCGGCTTCAGGAGAAGCGTCAGGCCGATCGACAGCATACGCCGTTCTCCGCCGCTGAGATTGCCGGCGCGTTCGCGCCGCCGCTCCTTGACCCTGGGGAAGAGGGCGAAGACCTCCTCGACGTCGTGTTCAAACTGCTTCGGCCGCAGATAGCCGCCCATGCGCAGATTATCGATGACGCTCATGTCCTGGAAAACATTGCGGGTTTGCGGAACATAGCCGAGGCCGGCGGCAGCGCGGAGGTGGGAGGGGGTGGCTGTGATCGACTTGTCACCCAGTGCCAGGGCTCCGCCTGTAACGCGGGTAAGACCCATGGCCGTCTTCAGGACGGTGGACTTGCCGCAGCCATTGGCGCCGAGAATGGTGAGGATCTCGCCAGCCCGCAACGTCAGCGAAAGGTCGTTCAGAACCGTGATCGTTCCGTAGCCGGCGGTCACGTTCTTCAGGGAGAGAATGTCCATGCGCCAGTTCCTAGGAGTTTGCCGGTTGGCCGAGATAGGAACGGATCACGGTCTCGTTGCCGCGAATTTCGGCCGGTGTGCCTTCGGCGATCACCTGGCCGCCATCCAGCACGAAGACGCGGTCGCACACATCGGCGATCATTTCCATGTTGTGCTCGATCAGGATGATGATCCGTCCTTCGTCACGCAGCGTATTGAGCAGCGCCACCTGCTGTTCGATCAGCACCGGATTGACGCCCGCCGCCGGTTCGTCGAGCAGGAGCGCAGCCGGATCCGACATCAGCAGCATGCCCATGGTCAATAGCTTCTGCTGCCCGCCCGAGAGGCTGCCGGCATAGTCATTGGCCTTGTGGCCAAGGCCGAGTCTCTTGAGCATGGCGGTTGCCCGTTCGCTCGCCTGTCTTTCCTGCGCCTTGACCTTGCCGGGCCTGAGGAACAGATCGGCGACGCGCTCGCCGCAATGGTCGCGCTCGCCGGCCAGCATGTTCTGGAACACGGTCAGGCGATGGGCGAGGCGGGGCACCTGGAAGGTTCGGCCAATGCCGGCCTGGGCGACCCTATCGGGCCGGCCGAGCGGCAACGGCTGACCGCCAAGGGTCAACTGGCCGCTATCCGGCACATAGACGCCGCCGATGACATTGAGGAGCGTTGACTTGCCGGAGCCGTTGGGACCGATCAGCCCCGTCACCGTGCCAGGCTTCGCCTCGATAGTGACGCCACGCAGCGCCTTGAAACCACCGAAGGAGAGGGTGATGTCAGTTGCGCTCAGCATCATGCACCTGCTTGGCTTCGGGGATGAGGCCCTGCGGCCGATAGAGGAACATCAGCACCAGCACCAGGCCGAAAGAGGCAAGGCGCAGATTGGCGATCAGGTCGGGCGGAAGGTCGATCCACTGGGCGACGAAGCGGGACGAGACACCGAGCAACTGGATGATCGCCGCGCCAAAAATGACGCCGATGTTGCGTCCGGGGCCGCCGAGGATCACCGCAGTCCAGATGATGAAGGTCTCGGTGACGGTGAAGCTGGAGGGCGCCACGTAGCCCGTGATGTGGGCGTAGGTGACACCCGCCGCCGCGGCCATCATCCAGGCAATGACGGAGACGGAGGCCTGGTAGCGGATGGGACTACGGCCAAGCGTCGAGGCCAGGATCTCGTCCTCGCGCAACACCCGCAGCATACGGCCATAGGGCGACGAACTGATGCGCTGGGCCAGCAAGAAGGTGACGGCCAGCACGGCCAGGGCAACGCTCATTGCCAAGGTCGGATCGATGAAGCGCGGCACGACGAGGCCGTCGGCGCCGCCGGTTAAAGCCGGCGCATTGAGAACCGTGAGACGGAAGATCTCGGCCGCGCCGAGCGTGATCAGCGCCCAATAGTCCTGCGCCAGCCGTTGTGCCGGCATGATGACAAGCAGGGCGATGAGAGGAGCCGCGATCAGCCCGGCGAGGGCGCCGATCCACCAGGGATAGCCGAGCGAGGCCGAGATGCCGGCAGCGTAGGAGCCGAGCGCGAACGGCAGGATCTGGCCGAAATTGACCAGTCCGGTCATGCCGAACTGGATGTTCAGGCTAAGGGCAAGTACCGACCAGACCGCGATGATGGTGATCGAATAGATGGCGAAATCTAGCATGGCGGTTACCTCTTGGCCGCTGCCGCGGAACTGCGCGAGCGCAGTAGCAGCACAAGGACGAGCGCGAGGACCGCGACATAGTCTCGGAATTTCGTGGGTATGTGCCAGGGGTCGCCGAAGAACAGCGAGCCGAAGTCGATCCAGATCAGGAAGTTCTGCGCCAGCGACAGGATCACAGCGCCGATCACCGCCCCGAAGACGTTGTTCAGGCCGCCGATGGTCACTGCGGCGAAGATTGGCAGCAGGATGACGAGATCCATGCTGGGCTGCAGGCGCGTCTGAATGGCAATCAGGGATCCGCCGATGGCGGCCAGGCTGCCGGACAGGAACCACATCAGCCGGATAAGCCGGTCGCCGGGAATGCCGCGCGTGACGGCCAACTCCTGGTTGCTGGCAAGGGCGCGAAGGCCCGAGCCGACACGGGTGCGATACAGGAACAGATGCAGGGCGACCATCAGCACGAGGGTCGCGCAGGCTATGGCGACGTCCAGCGTCGTGAATACGGCGTCGCCGACCACGATGGTGCTGCTTGGGACGTCGAAGACGCGTGCCGAGCCGCCGTAGATCGCCGCGACGATCGAGCGGATGAACAGAGCCACGCCCCAGGAAACGATCATCTTGCCCTCGGCCGACGTGTTGCGCAGCCGACTGAAGACGAGGATGTCGATCAGGATCGCCATGAGGCCGGTGACGACCGCGCTAGCGAGCATCGCCAGCGGCAGGGGCAGGGCGAGGCCAGGAATGGTGGCGAAGCTATAGGTGAGGTAGCCGCCAACGACCGCGAACTGGATATGCGCGAAATTGGCGAAGCGAAGGATCGAGTAACACAGCGATACACCGACTGCGATGATGGCGATTTCGCTGGCGTAGACGATCGAGTTGACAAGAACCTGGATCACGGGTGACGGCGCCGTTCCTACGATAGGGCAAGGATGCAGCCGCCGTCACGAGGCCCCGGGGGCTTGTGGCGGCGGCTGCTGCGAAGGGCGGGATCAGTTGCGGGTCGCGGTCGTCTCGAACTTGCCATCCTTGTAGGTCAGGACGTCGATCGGCGGATCGATGCGCTGGCCGCGATCGTCCCAGACGATCTTGCCGCTGGCGCCGTCAAAGGTCTTGACGACTTCCGGCATGGCCTTGGCGATCGCGGCGGCGTCGGTGCCGCCCTTCTTCATCGCCTCGGCCAGAACCATCATGGCGTCATAGCCGTAATAGACATGGGCCAGGATGTCCTTGTCGCCGAACTTGGCGGCATACTTGTCCTGCACGGCCTTGCCGACGCCCTGCGAATAACCGCCATTGTCGACGCCCAGGAGGCGGCCGTTCATCCATTCCTTGTTGTCAACTTCGAGGATGGAGGGATAGGCCGCGAACCAAGTCGCGTTGATGCCGAGTTCGCGTACGTTGCGCAGCACGGTGCGGGAGTCATCGCCATAGCCGGCGGTGATGATCGCATCCGGCTTGGCCTTGACGAGGGCCTGCACGTCGGCGCGATAGTCGGGCTGCCCCTCGGTATAGGCGATATTCTCGACGATCTTGCCGCCCTTGGCTTCGAAGGCGGCAGCGGCGGCTTCGGCGACGCCGAGGCCGAAGGCATTGTTGGGAACGACGACGGCAGCGGTCTTGGCGCCGCTATCGGCGATGAGGTTGCCGAGTTCCTTCGACAGAATGTCGTCGAGCGGCAGGATGCTGAAAAGCGTGCCGGGATAATTGCCGAGCTTGGGCGAGGACGACGAGGTGTTGATCAGGATCTTGCCCTTGTCCCTGGCAAGTTCCGCCACCGGGATCATCAGGCTGCTGCCGCCGAACATGATGGCGGCTTCGACCTTGTCGACGTTGTAGAGCTTGGTTGCCGCGTTCAGAGCTTCCTGGGCGCGATATTCGGAATCCTCGACGATCAGCTTGATCGGCCGGCCGTCAATGCCGCCGGCCGCGTTGATGTCATCGGCGGCAAGTTCAACGCCACGGCTCATCTGCACGCTGGTCTTGACGTCCTGGCCTGTCAGGTTGGCGATCACGCCGATCTGGATCGGATCTGCCGCGCGGGCGGGACCCTGCAGGCCGAGAACGGCGAGCACGCTGCAAAATGCCAAAGGCAACCCTGTCATCTTCATCGTTCGTCTCTCTGGATCTGGAGGCTGTTTTAATTGTTCGTTTTGTGCGCCGTCGTTGCGGTGCCCAGCATGATCCAGACTAGTCGGGGGTAAGAGGAGAAACAATCAACCGGCGTGGAGGTTGACCGAAGGAGTTTCGCCGCGACGCCCGCCTTCCGAAGATGATGCGACGCGGCATCCGCGTCGTGCCGGCTGGATACCGCCACATGACCCATTCCGGGGCATGCGGCGGCAGTTTCTGCCGACGCCTCGACGCCCGTGCCGGAGAAACGCCTGCCGGCGGAAGTTCGGACAGACGATTCTCCGGGGTAGCTTGGCTAAGCTGGGCAATCGCTTCTCCAACGGGATTTCGAGCATGGCGCCACGCAAGATTATCATCGACACCGATCCGGGGCAGGATGACGCGTTCGCGATCCTTTTGGCGTTGGGCTCCCCGTCCGAGCTGGAGGTTGTCGGCCTTACGGCTGTCGCCGGAAACGTGCCGCTGTCGCGCACCGCGCGGAATGCCCAGATGGTGCTCGAGCTTGCCGGGCGGGGTGATATCCCGGTCTATCCGGGTTGCGAGCGTCCCATGGTGCGCCCCTTGTTCACGGCGGAATATGTGCATGGCGACAGCGGCCTGGATGGCTGCGAACTGCTGGAGCCATCGCGCCCGCTCGCTGACCGGCATGCTGTCGACTTCATCATCGACACCGTCATGGCGGCCGAGCCGGGTGAGATCACGCTGTGTCCGCTGGGGCCGCTGACCAACATTGCCATGGCGATGGTGAAGTGCCCGGCCATCGTGCCACGCATCCGCGAAGTCGTGCTGATGGGGGGGGGCTTCTTCGAAGGCGGCAACACCACGCCGGCGGCCGAGTTCAACATCTTCGTTGATCCGCACGCAGCGCATGTCGTGTTCACGTCCGGCGTGAAGCTAACAATGGTGCCGATCGACTGCACCTATAAGGCGGTGATGACGCCGGCCTGGCTCAAACGGCTGCGGGCCGTCGGCACCCACACGGCGATCCAGGCGGCCGGTATGGCCGAATTCTACCAGGAATACGGCAACCAGAAATTCGGCACTGACGAATATCCGCTGCACGATCCCTGTGTGATCGGCTACCTGCTGCGACCTGATCTGTTCAAGGGCCGCGAATGCCATGTGGCGATCGAGATCACGTCGCCGACAACCATGGGCATGACCGTGGTCGATTGGTGGAATGTCACCAAGAAGCCGACGAATTGCCTCGTGCTCCGTGAGCTCGACAATCCGCCGTTCTACGAGTTGCTGCTGGAACGGCTGTCGCGCCTGCCGTAAGGCAGGACGGTTTCCGGCGGAGAGGCAATCTCCGCCGGTATTTCTACGCTTTGTTGGATCGAAGCGATCTCGTTGCGCTAGATAGCTTTCTAGACGAGGTCCAGTCGAGAATCCCGGCGCGCGGCATAGCGCTCCGGCCCGGCGACGCTGCCACGGCGACGCAACGGAGTGTTGACGACGTCCAAAAGCGTGCCGGCACCGAAGGACATGGCGCGCCGTTCTGAAGATACGGGATCGTAGAGGGTCGTCCGTTGCAAGGGCGTTCGCCCGCAGGAGCGGATCAGCTCTTCCATCAACTCCGGGGACATTTCCTGACCATGCGAGGCGCCGGCGGCGCGCGAGATCGTCTCGTTCATCAAGGTGCCGCCGAGATCGTTGACGCCGGCGCGCAGCGCTAGCGCCACGCCCTCTGCGCCGAGCTTGACCCAGGAAGCCTGGATATTGGTGATGTGGGGATGGAGCGCGAGGCGCGGCACCGCATGCATCAGCAGCACTTCCCGGAAAGTGGGGCCGCGTCGGGCCATGCCCTTCAGGTAGATCGGGGCTTCCATGTGGACGAAGGGCAGGGGCACGAACTCGGTAAAGCCGCCGGTCTCCTGCTGCAGGTCGCGGACGCGGCGGATGTGACGCGCCCAATGCACCGGCCGTTCGATATGGCCAAACATGATGGTCGACGTGCTGCGCAGGCCGACGCGATGGGCGGCCTTCATGACCGCCAGCCACTCGTCGGTGCGGATCTTGTCGGCACAGAGCACCTCGCGCACTTCGTCGTCGAGGATTTCCGCAGCCGTACCCGGCAAGGTGCCGAGGCCTGCCTCGCGCAGGGACGAAAGATATTCGGCGAGCGGCATGCCGAGTGTATGCGCGCCCTGCCAGACTTCGAGCGGCGAAAAGGCATGCACATGCATGCCAGGCACCGCCGCCTTCACAGCCCGGCAGATGTCGAGATAGGTCTCGCCGGTATAATCGGGGTGGATACCGCCCTGCATGCAAACTTCGGTGGCGCCGCGCTCCCATGCCTCGCAACTGCGCCGCTCGACCTCGTCAAGGCTCAGATCATAGGGCGTGCCGCGTAGGTTCTCGGCCAGCTTGCCCTTGGAGAAAGCGCAGAAGCGGCACTTGAACGAGCAGACATTCGTATAGTTGATGTTACGGGTGACGACGTAGCTGACCGTGTCGCCATTGACGGCGGCGCGCAGTTCGTCGGCCGCTTTGCAGACTGCGACGAGATCGCCGCCGCGGGCTGCGAAGAGGCGCAGCACATCGGCTTCATCAAGGGACCGGCCCGCCTGGGCCATGTCCAGTACGCGGCCGATCGAACCGGTGATGGCCGGCGCTGCGGGCGAGAGCAAGGCCGTGGCATAGGCCGGTATCGGCTGGTTGCTGCCGGGCGACCAGTCTTCGCCCCGCACATAGCCATCCGAGTCGATCGCCTCCAGCACCGGTGTGCGGAATGCAGGCGCGAGCCAGCGCTCCGGCTCGCGCAGATAGGTGGGATAGATCGGTAGGCGCTGGACCAGATGCTTGCCGGCGGCCTCGGTGGCACGGCCGAGGATTTCCAGATGCGGCCATGGCGCTTCCGGATTGACGTAGTCGGGCGTCACCGGCGACACGCCGCCCCAGTCATTGATGCCGGCAGCGATCAGGCGGCCGAGCGTTCCCTTGGCGAGATTAGGCGGCGCCTGGATGCTCATCTCCGGCCCGAAGATCAGGCGGGCGACGGCGATCGTCCAGAGATGGTCGTCCAGGCCCGGTTCTGGCGCCGAACTCATGCGGGTTTCGGGCTTGGCGCAGAAGTTCTGGACGATGACTTCCTGGATGTGGCCGTAGCGCTCGTTCAACGTTCGCAGCGCCAAAAGCGCCTCGATCCGTTCGCGCCGCGTTTCGCCGATGCCGATCAGCAGGCCGGAGGTGAAGGGCACTGCCGCCTCGCCGGCAAGGCGGATGGTCTCGAGACGGGCGGCAGGGAGCTTGTCGGGCGAGCCGAAATGGGGTCCGCCGCGCTCCGACAACCGATCGCTGATCGTTTCCAGCATGATGCCCATCGACGCCGAGACATCGCGCAGGCGGCGGAGGTCATCCGCTTCCATCAGGCCGGGATTGAGATGCGGCATCAGCCCGGTCTCGGCGAAGGTGCGTCCGGCGGCTTCATGCAAATAGTCGAGCGTGCGCGCGTGGCCGAGGGCCGCGAGACCGTCGCTGGCGGCGCGGTAGCGCAGTTCTGGCTTGTCGCCGAGGGTGAATAGAGCCTCGGTGCAGCCGGCGGTGGCGCCGAGGCGCGCGCTTTCAAGGACCGCATCGACCGACATATAGGCGGCCTCGCCGCGCTTCGGCGGCTGGGCGAAGGTGCAATAATGGCAGACATCCCGGCACAGATGCGTCAGCGGGATAAAGACTTTTCGTGAATAGGAGATGGTGTTGCCGAAGCCCTGGTCCCGCAGCGCCGCGGCAACCGTCGCCAGCGGGGCGAGGTCGGTCCAGTCCGAAAGGCCGACTGCATCCGTATCGGAGAGGCGATGGCCGGCGGCGGCACGGTCGAGCACGTCACGGGTCATGATGCGACCTCCTGGAGCATGGGTTGGGGCATCGCAAAGCGGTCGACCGAACCCTTGAGCGCGGCGAGGAAGGCACGAGCACGGGTCGGAGCCGGGCTTTGCATAAAGGCGGCGAGATCGTCCGGCCTGTCGATGTCGCGGGCAAGATTCGGCAAGGACGGAAGCATCGGGACGATGCCGCATGCGCGCGCCGCGCCATGATGGCGCGCAAAACTACCTTCGCCGAACCCGAACGGAATCGTGTCCACGGGCGAACAGGCGAGGGCGTTGGAGCCACCATCGGCCTCGGCAGCAACAAGGGTCACGGCAGGGCCGGACCCATGTGCATCGAGCAGGGCGACGATATCTGCCGGCGTGACCGAGGGCACGTCGGCCGGCAGGATCAGGATGCCGCGGGCGCCGGCGTGGATCAGATATCGGGCGGCGTGCTCGACGGCGGCATTGTATCCCTGATCGGACTCGTCGACGATTACGCGGACGCCGATCTCGCGAGCCAGCGCGACAACCGTCGGATCGGCGGTGACAACGAGCACGCCTGCGAGAGCGTCCACCGCGACGACGGCCCGCAGGACATCCTCGGCCATGGCGCGGGCGAGGCCGGCCCGTTCCGTCGCGTCGAGTACTGGCGCGAGCCGCTGCTTGGCCTGTTGCAGGCACTTCACCGGCACGACGCACCAGATCTCGTTCGCATTCATGCGGTGCCCCGCAGGCGTAGCGAGGCTGCGAAGTCCAACACGGCACGGGCAAGACGGTCGCGGTCCTCGAGCGTGTCCATGACAGCCCCGGTCACGGCGACGGGGACGTCGAGCGCATCGGCCTCAGCCGCGTCCGCATTGTCGATGATCAGGCCATCGAGCAAGCCGCGATAATGCTCCGCCACCGCGTGCACGGTCACGGGCAGGCCGAGCTCGGTCATGATCTTGGCGGTTGGCCCCTTCATGGCGCGGCCGCCGACGATCGGCGATATGGCGATCACGGGTGCAGGGGCCGCTTCCAACGCCGTGCGAAAGCCGGGCAGGGCCAGGATCGGATCGACGCTGAGATAGGGGTTGGACGGGCAGATGACGATCGCCGCGAGGGTCTCGTCAGCGAGCGCCGCGAGCACCTCCGACTGAACGCGCGCCGTGCTGACGCCGTCGAAGGAGATTTCAGTCACGGCGGGGCGGCATTGCTCGCCGACGAAATAGCGCTGGAAGGCCAGTGGACCGTCCGCCGTTCCGACGATGGTGCGGACGGAGTCGTCGCTCATCGGCAGCAGCCGCGCCTCGATACCGAGGCGCGTGGCGAAGTCGGTCGTCACCAGCGACAGGGTTTCGCCGGCCTTGAGGCGGAGAGTGCGCTGGACATGGGTGGCCAGATCCTGATCGCCCAGCATGAACCAGTTTTCACCGCCGAGCCGCTCAAGCGCGGCCATGAAGCCCCAACTCTCCTTGGCAAGTCCCCAGCCGCGATGCGTATCGTTGAGGCCGGCCAATGTGTAGGTGACGGTGTCGATGTCGGGGGAGACATGCAGGCCGAGATGCTCGAAATCGTCGCCTGTGTTGATGGCGACCATCAGCCGGCCGGGGCCCAGCGTACGATAGAGGCCAAGCGCCAGCTTGGCGCCGCCTATGCCGCCGCAGATTGCCAGTACCCTGGCGTCCGATGTCCCTTCCGGAACCATGCTTGTGCCCGCCTTGCTTGACGTGAGGATCTATCGAAACATGTCTTCGGCCTTGGCGCGAATGAGCGTTGAGGCAGGAACAGGGGGCCTTGACCATGACAGGCCGCGCATCAGCACAGCCGGCTGGCCCTCGGCCGCCTGACCCATCAGGAGGGATGCCGCCGCGGCTACTTCGTCGGCGAGACCGATCTGTGTGATCCTGAGCTTGCGGCCGAACAGGTCCGGCTCGCCGACGCAATCGAGCAGGGCGGGAAGGCCTGCGGTGCCGATCGCCACGCCGACCGTGCCGTGGCGCCAGGCGCGGCCAAAGCTGTCATTCATCACCACGGCCATCTCGACATCGAAATGCGCGAGCAGCCGCTGCCGAAGGGCCTCGCACCAGCCGTCCGGATCCTCCGGCAGCAGCAGCACATTCGTGTCGCCGTCGGTCTGATCCACGTTGGACTGGTCAACGCCGGCATTCGCCATGACGAAACCGAGCTTGTGCGCGACGACGATCGCGCCGCGCCGATGCGCCACTACCTCGGTCGATTGCGACAGGATGACCTCGACGAGGCGCGGGTCCTTGTCGACGGCGACGGCCAGTTTCTCGGCGCGGGCTGATGGCACGACCTGCCTCAGGTCGACGAACCGCCCCTCTGCCTTCGAAACCACCTTCTGCGCGACAACCAGGATGTCACGCGTCTGCGGAACGATACCGGCGCGTTCGATCGCGGCGATCAAAAAGCCGCCGAGGTCGTCGCCGGGCGAAACCAGGGGGACGTCCGGCAAGGTGGTAAGGGTGAGGGTCATTGGCGTGTCACGGCTTGACGACCAGCTCGCGGGGGAAGCTGGTCAGGATTTCGGGCGCCCCGGATGGGCGAACGCAGAATGTTTCGCTCAATTCGTAGCCCCAGTCATCCATCCACATGCCGAGGATCATGTGGAAGCACATATTGGCTTCCAGCACGGTCTCGTCGCCCTCGCGCAGGCTGGCGGTGCGCTCGCCCCAATCGGGCGGATAGTTCAGTCCGATCGAATAACCGATCCGCGATGCCTTGCTATAGCCGGCGCGGTTGAGGACGCTGCGCCAGGCCGCCTCGACGTCGTGGCAGGTCGTGCCTGCCCGAGCGGCATCCAGCGCCATGTCCAACCCCTCGGCGACGACCTTGGCGACATCAAGTAGGGCTTCCGGCGGCTTGCCCATGTAGAGCGTGCGGGCCAGCGCCGCGTGATAGCGCTGATGGCAGCCGCCGAGTTCGAGATAGGCGACGGTGTCCTGCTTGTAGCGGTCGCCGGACCAGGTCATGTGCGGGGCCGCGCTCTTGCGACCGCTCGGCACCTGGGCGAGGGCGGCAGGATAGTCGCCCCAGACATCGGCCGTGCCGTGGAACTGGGCGGCGGTGATCTTTGCCACGGCATCGCATTCGCGCACGCCGGGGGCGACAGCCTCCATGCCGACAGCCATCGCCTGGGAGACGATGGCAGCGGCTCCGCGCATCAGCCCGACCTCGGCCGGCGATTTGACCAGGCGGACCCAGTTCACCAGGCCCTGTGAATCGATGAAGGATGCGCCAGGCAGCGCTTTCGTCAGCTCCAGATAGGCGCGGGCCGTGAAATAGAAGGCGTCGAGATCGACGCCGATGCGGGCGCGGCCATAGCCGCGCTCGCGCAGCACCTCGGCGACGAATTGCGCCGGATGCAGGATTGCCGAATCCACATGGGTTTCGGGATAGGGAACGATGTTCTCCGGCTTGACGAAGGCCGTCAGACGCGCGCCGGGCGCGTCCATCGAGCGGCCGATCCAGAGCGGTTCTTCAGCGTCGAGCGACAGCACCGCGTATTGATGCACATAGAACGACCAACCGTCATAGCCGGTCAAATAGTTCAGATTGGCCGGATCCGCGCAGATCAGGACGTCGATCCCGGCCGCCGTCATGCGGGCCTTCACGCGGGCGATGCGGGCAACGAACTCGGATCGGTCGAAAACGGGCATGCTGGCTCAAAAGAACTCGGGGAGGGCGGCGCGGAAGCTCCGGATCGCGTCGATATGGGCCTGCGGGTCCGACAGGCCGCCAATGGCCGCCTTGTTCCAGCGCTGCTCTTCCTCGACCCAACGCTCGGGCATCGTGTTGAGTGTGACATGGGTCGCGCCGATCGCACGCCAGGCTTCCAGTTCCTCGCGCAGTTCGGCCGGCGAGCGGTCGATGATGGTCATCGTCGCCTCGATGCCGATCTTGTCGGGATCGCGGCCATGGCTGACCGCTACTTCGCGCATCGCCTCGATGCTGCGGCGGCCGAGATCGTCGGCTTGGAAATTCGGTAGCCAGCCATCGCCGAGCCGGCCCACCCGCTTGATCGCGGCTTCCGAGATGCCGCCGACCCAGATCGGGATCGGGCGCTGCACCGGCAGCGGGTTGATGCCGCCATCCTCGACGCGGTGGTACTTGCCCTCATAGGTGATCAGATCGTCGCACCACAGCTTGCGAAGAAGGTCGATCTGCTCGTCCATGCGCTTGCCGCGATTGCTGAACTCCTCGCCGCAGGCCTCGAACTCCTCCGGCTTGACGCCGACTCCGACGCCGAGGCGCAGGCGGCCGCCGCTCAGCAGGTCGACTTCCGCCGCCTGCTTGGCGACGAGGGCGGTGCCGCGCATCGGCAGCACGAGGACACCGGTGACGAATTCGATGCGCTTGGTGACCGCGGCGAGATAGCCGAACAGGACGAAGATCTCGTGGAACATGTCGCCGGCGTCGTGGACATATTTCCAGTCGGGACGGCTCGCCTTGTTGAGGCCAATGATCTGGTCGAAGGCCGTCAGGTGGGTGTAGCCGAGTTCCTCCGCCGTGACGGCGAAGTCGCGAATATGGGCGGGGTTCAGGCCAATCTCGAACTGGGGAAACAGGGCGCCGATCTTCATGTCCAACTCACTCCCGATGGCCTTGGACTCGCCGGGTCGCGATGCGCGACGCCATGGCGATTCTCTCTATCACGAGGCGAGATTAGCGCAGGGTGGATCGAATTGTGGCCTGCCCAGGCGCGCGTCGCCCAAAACAATACGGCCAGAACGCGGGACGCGCCGAAACTCTTCCGTCTGCGTCGGCAATAGGGCCCTAACCTGTTTGCCGCAGGTGCACGACACTGGACGCATGTGATGAGGGGAAAGTGACATGCTACGATTCGGCTACAAGGCTTCGGCGGAACAATTTGCGCCGCGCCAGCTTCTGGATTTCGCGGTTCTGGCAGAGGAGGTCGGCTTCGACTCCTGCTTCGTGAGCGATCATTTTCAGCCTTGGCGCCATACGGATGGCCATGCGCCCTTTTCCTTCGCCTGGATGGCCGCCCTTGGCGAACGGACGCAGCGGATGACCATCGGCACCAGCGTCGTGACGCCGACCTTCCGCTATCACCCCTCCGTCGTTGCCCATGCGGTGGCGACGCTTGGCGCGCTCTATCCGAACCGGATGATTCTGGGGGTCGGCACCGGCGAATCGCTGAACGAGGTGCCTTCGATCGGCATCGAATGGCCGGGGTTCAAGGAGCGCGAGGGGCGACTTCGCGAATCGGTCGCGCTGATGCGCCGCCTGTGGACGGAGGAGCGGGTCTCGCACCACGGCACCTACTACAAAACCGAGAACGCCACGATCTATGACCGGCCCGAGCAGCCCGTGCCAATCTATCTCGGCGCGTCCGGCCCCAAGGCGGCCTTCATGGCGGGCGAGCTCGGCGACGGCTTCATTTGCACCAGCGGCAAGAAGCCGGAGCTTTATCGCGAGACTCTGCTGCCCAACCTCGAAAAGGGGCGAGCGGCGGCCGGCAAGACGATGGCCGGGCTCGAGCTGATGATCGAGGTGAAGGTGTCGTTTGACGAGGACGCCCAGCGGGCGCTTGAGGACACGCGCAATTGGGCAGCGCTCGCGCTGTCGCCGGAAGAGAAGATGGGCGTCGAGGACCCAGTCGAGATGGAGCGGCTTGCCGATGCGCTGCCGCTGGAGCGCGCGGCCAGCCGCTGGATCGTCTGCAACGAGGTAGAGCCGCTGATCGAGGGGCTGCGTCCCTATATCGAGCTTGGCTTCCGCCATCTCGTCTTCCACGCGCCTGGCCGGGACCAGGCACGTTTCCTGAGGCTGTTCGCCGAGCGCGCCATGCCGCGCCTGCGCGCTGCATTCGAGTAGCGCGCCCGACCGGGCCGCGACGCCTAGAGCCGTTCAGCGCTTCATGGAGACGCTGAACGGCTCTAACTATTTGTTTAATCGCGGTTTCTTCACGCGAACCGTTATCGACTCTGTTCGAAACGGTCCTACAGTGTGGCGGCGACCTCGTCGACCGCCCTGGCGGTGGCGGCGACGACGATGTCCGCCTCCTCGCGCGTCAGGCAAAGCGGCGGCGCGAAGCCGAGGATGTCGCCTTGCGGCATGGCGCGGCCGATGACGCCCTGTCCCAGCAACGCCGTCGAAATGCGCGGGCCGACCTTGTCGGCAGCATCGAAGAAGGCGCGGTCATCGCGATCCCTCACGAATTCCACCGCCGCCAGCAGACCCTCGCCGCGCACGTCGCCGACGATCCGATGGCCGCCGACCGCATCGGCAAGGGACTTGCGGAAATAGGCGCCGACGTCACGCGCATTGTTGACGAGATCCAGTTCGTCGACGACTTCGAGATTGGCGACGCCGGCCGCCGTGCAGAGCGGATGCGACGAGTAGGTCCAGCCATGGCCGATCGGACCGAAAGTGTCGGAGCCCTGCTCCAGGATGCGCCAGAGCTTCTCCGAGACGATGACGCCGGAGAGCGGCGCATAGGCCGACGTCAGGCCCTTGGCGATGGTGATCAGGTCCGGCTTCATGCCGTAGTGATCGGAGCCGAACATCGAGCCAAGGCGGCCAAATGCCGTCACCACTTCATCGGCGATCAGGATGATGTCGTACTTGTCGAGGATCGCCTGGATCTTCACCCAATAGCCGGCCGGCGGCGGAACGATGCCACCCGTGCCCAGAACCGGTTCGCCGATGAAGGCGGCGATCGTCTCCGGCCCCTCGGCCAGGATCATCTCTTCCAGCTTGTCGGCGCAGAACTGGGAGAATTGCTCCTCGGTCAGGCTGCGGTCCTCGCGGCGATAGAAATACGGCGCCTCGGTATGCAACACCGGCGCGCGCGGCAGGTCGAACAGATTGTGGAACGCTGCAAGTCCGGTCAGGCTGCCGGTCATGACGCCCGAGCCGTGATAACCGCGCCAGCGCGAGATGATCTTCTTCTTTTCCGGGCGGCCAAGCACATTGTTGATGTACCAGACCAGCTTGATGTTGGTCTCGTTGGCGTCGGAACCCGACAGGCCGAAAAAGACGCGGCTCATGTGGTCGGGCGCGCGGTCGATCACCATCTTGGCGAGCCGGATCGACGGCTCCGAGGCGTGGCCGACATAGGCGTGATAATAGGGAAGCTGCGAAGCCTGACGCGCGATTGCGTCGCTGATCTTGCTGCGGCCATAGCCGACATTGACGCAATAGAGACCGGCGAAGGCATCAAGGCTGCGCTTGCCGTCGACGTCGGTGATGTAGACGCCTTCGCCGCCGGCGATGATCCGGTTCGGCGTATCGCCGCGCGCATGCTGGGCCATATGGGTCGAGGGATGGAAGAAATGATCCCGGTCCCAGGCGTGGAGTTCATTGTGCGATGTGGGGTGGTCGAGCATGGCGGGTTCCTTGGATTAGGCGAGATCGAGACAGGTGTATTTGAGGTCGGTGAAGGCTTCGAGGCCGTGGCGGGAGCCCTCCCGGCCGAGGCCGGATTGCTTGACGCCGCCGAACGGTATCGGCGCGCCGGTGATCTTGACGCGGTTGATCGCGACCATGCCGAAGTCGAGCGCGCGTGACAGGCGCAGCGCGCGGCCGGAATCCTTTGTGACGACATACGCGACGAGGCCGTATTCGGTGTCGTTGGCGCGGGCGATGATTTCGGCCTCGCTGTCGAACGGCGTCACCGCCGCGACGGGCCCGAAGGTCTCTTCGCGCATGATGGCGGCGTCGTCCGGCACGTCGGCGAGCAGCGTCGGCGGATAGAAGAGCGAACCGTCGCCGTCGGCGCCGACAAGGCGCTTGGCGCCACGGGCGATTGCATCGCGTACCTGCGCTGCCACCTTGGCCACGGCGCGTTCATGCATCAGCGGCCCGATGTCGACGCCTGGCTCGAGCCCGGCGCCCATTTTGAGGCCCGCCACGCGTGTCGCCAAGGCTTCGCAGAAAGCGGGATAAAGGGCGCGCTGCACGTAGATTCGGTTGGCGGCGAGGCAATCCTGCCCGGATGTCGCGAACTTGGCGTCGAGGGCAATGTCGGCCGCCCGCTCGACATCGGCGTCGTCGAAGATGATCAGCGGTGCGTGGCCGCCGAGCTCCATGATAAGCCGTTTGACGGCCGGTGCGCATTGAGCAGCGATCAGTCGGCCGATTTCGGTCGAGCCGGTGAAACTGACGACACGCACCCGGGGATCGGTACAAAATACACCGGCGATCGTCGCGGCATCGCCTGTGACGATGTTGAACACGCCCGCGGGGATGCCGGCGCGCTCGGCGAGAACCGCCAGCGCCAGCGCAGAGAGCGGCGCATGGGCCGAGGGATGGGCGACGACCGTGCAGCCGGCCGCGAGCGCGGCGGCAGCCTTGCGCGTCAGCATGGCGGCGGGGAAATTCCAGGGCGTCAGCAGGGCGGCGACGCCCAGCGGCTCGCGGCGTACCAGCATTTCAGCGCCGGGCAGATGGCTCGTCACGCTCTCGGCGTTCAAGCGCTTGCCTTCCTCCGCATACCACTCGACAAAGGAAGCGGCATAGTCGATCTCGCCCAGCGCCTCGGCCAGCGGCTTGCCCTGCTCATGCGTCATGATCAACGCGAGGTCTACGCGGGCGGTGATGATCAGGTCGAACCATCGACGCAGGATTGCCGCGCGCTGCTGCGGCAATAGGGCCTTCCAGGTGGGAAGCGCCCGGGTGGCTGCCGCTACCGCGTCTTGCGCGGCGGCGGCGGGTAGGCTCGCTACAAGCGCGATCAGGAATGACGTCGCCGGATCTCGAACTTCAAAGGTCGCGCCGGACGGTGCCGCGATCCAGCGGCCATCGACATAGGCACGTTCTCGCAGCAGAGACTGGTCCGTGACGCGATCCCGGATGACGCTGTACGCGGTCCCTGGAGCATGACCCACATTGGCATTCATGAAACGGCCCCCCTTCCTTTGCTCCGCGCTTCCAGCCAAAGCCCTTGGGCCAAGCAGCGCTGCGAGGGGGAGTTTACTGCCGGCGGGGCCGGGGCATTCCCGGCTTTAAGGCCAGTTGATGGATGGTCCTTCCAAAGAAGCGTGCAATTTCCGAGCTTTCTTCGGATCTGAGTTTGGGAAGGCGCGGGCGGCCGATGGCAGATCCGCAGCTGGCGCACAGGCACGGACGTGGGGGGCGGCAGCGGCTGACTGGGACGACGATCGCCCGAATGCTGAACCCGGACTGGTGCCGTGTTGGCCCCTTGCTACAGCCAAGAGCGATCGGTTCTCTCGGTGACATAAGTGGAGGCGCCAATCGACGGTTCGGCGCAATTCCGGCAAATCAGTGCCTGCGAAAATCATCCTCGCGGTCACCATGCGGTCACCGCGCCCTTCGCTCACCGCGCCTCCATGGAGCGCGCAGATGAATTCCGTCAAGAATTCAGGGGCTGCATGGTGCCGGTTGAGGGGATTGAACCCCCGACCTTCGGTTTACAAAACCGCTGCTCTACCGCTGAGCTAAACCGGCCTATCCTATATTCCAACGAAAGTTCAGTACGTTACCCAGTCTTAGGCGCACCCAAAAAAACGGATCGTGGTGTGCCATCTTACGTCACGTGGGCTAACCCCTGCCGGAACGGGCGGACGCGGTCTCTTCTCCCATCACGCTCCCCGCGTCAAGCGCCTTGCCGCGATTCCGCGATCGCCTCCACGCCGACTCGATCCTCGGACAATAAAAAGCCCGCCTGAAGAGGCGGGCTCTTCTGAACTGGACCTGCCTATTGGGCTGGGGGCGTCGTCGGAGCAGGCGCCGTCGTCGGAACCTGTTGGTCGTGCTGATTCTGGAGTTGCGCTGCTTGGCGCTTCTTGTGGAGTTCATGTCCGGCCACACAACCGCCAATGGCCCCAAGGACGGCATGATGGCCGGCATAATGCCCGGCAACTCCCCCGGCCACGGCGCCCGAGACACAGCCAACAGCTTGAGCCTGTATCGGAGCGGCGAGCGTTGCGACGACGCCGATGACGAACAATGCGCGCATGGTATTCATCCTGCTTCGGCCCCACTCGGTAAGAATGCGCTGTCGCCGCAATCGTTCCAGCAGACGCTTCCGCGATCCGAGTTCGAGCAGCGAAAGGTGAAGTACCGGCTGCCGTGGAGCGGGGATGGCGGATCACGCCGCCCAAGCGCGCATCGCGCCAATTTCGGCAATCTCCAGCATCTCCCACGCATATCCCGTGAAGGGCCGCTCGCGGGAAGCGCGGGGGCGTCGAATCACTCAGGCGCTAGCACCACCCGCGTGACTCGACATTCAGGTTAGCTTGTCGCCGTGCCGAGATGGCGGCGCGCAAGATAGAGCGACAGCACCGCCGCGTTGGAGACGTTGAGGCTCTTGATCGCGCCGGGCATGTCGAGCCGGGCGACGATGTCACAACGATCGCGGGTCAGGCGGCGCAAGCCCTTGCCTTCGGCCCCGAGCACCAGGGCGATCTTGTCGCCCCGAATGCCTTCTTCCAGCGGCATGGTGCCTTCGCTGTCGAGGCCGACGCAGGAAAAGCCCATGTCACGGAGATCGGTGAGCGCGGTGGCGAGATTCGGAACTTCGATCATCGCGATGTTCTCGAGCGCGCCGGAGGCGGACTTGGCGAGAACGCCGGTCTCGGTCGGTGCGTGGCGGCCCGTGGTGATCAGCGCATCGGCGCCGAAGGCGACGGCGGAGCGCAGGATGGCGCCGACATTGTGCGGGTCCGTCACCTGGTCCAGCACGACGATCAGGCGGGCGTCACCCAGCGCGTCGAGATCGAGAGGCGCGAGCGGTGCGACCTCTACCGCGGCGCCCTGGTGCACGGCTTCCGAGCCGAGCAGCTTGTCGAGATCGCGCGGCGAGGTGTCCTTCAGGTCGCCGGGCAGAGTTGCCCCTTCCTCGACCAGCCGACCGGCGGCATTCTGCGTCGCCAGCAGCTGCAGCACCTTGCGCCGCGGATTGGCCAGCACCGCCGCGACGGCGTGGATGCCATATATCCACAGCTGATCCGGGCGGCGTTCGGCCGGCGCGTTGGAGGCGAAACGGCGCGGACCGTTGTGACCGGGTTTGCCCTTGCCACCGCGGAAATGTCCGGGTTGCCGCTGCGATCTGCTATGTTTGCTTTCGTCTGTCATGCCCCGCTTATACGAGCGGCGCGCGAAACCGGCAATCGAACCTGCCCATGGATTTGGAGCCATGCACCGAAGCCGTGGAAGTTGGTTGGATATGCGTTGACAGGGCCGGGCAAGGTCGCCATAAGACGGCCATCGAACGAACCGCCCCGGCGGCATCGTCCGGTAACTGCCTGAACGACAACGCTCTGCCGAAGTGATTTGGAGGAGTGCCCGAGTGGTTAAAGGGGACGGACTGTAAATCCGTTGACTTAGTCTACGTTGGTTCGAATCCAACCTCCTCCACCATTTCGACGGAACGTTAGCGTGCGGGTGTAGCTCAATGGTAGAGCAGCAGCCTTCCAAGCTGAATACGAGGGTTCGATTCCCTTCACCCGCTCCATCAACTGAGCCTGGCGCGGTTTGACGCGGTGCGCAGTGGGTTGATGGTGCAGTCCGAGCCGTCCGGCTCGTAGGAACGAGACGACAGGAACCGACGTCGATGGCAAAAGAGAAATTTCAGCGCAACAAGCCGCACTGCAACATTGGCACGATTGGCCATGTTGACCACGGCAAGACCTCGCTGACGGCGGCGATCACCAAGACGCTGGCGAAGTCCGGCGGCGCGACCTTCAAGGCATACGACCAGATCGACGCAGCGCCGGAAGAGAAGGCGCGCGGCATCACGATCTCGACCTCGCATGTCGAATACGAGACGGCCAACCGCCACTACGCCCACGTCGACTGCCCCGGCCACGCCGATTATGTGAAGAACATGATCACCGGCGCGGCCCAGATGGACGGCGCGATCCTGGTGGTTTCGGCTGCCGACGGCCCGATGCCGCAGACCCGCGAGCACATCCTGCTCGCCCGTCAGGTCGGCGTGCCGGCGCTCGTCGTGTTCCTGAACAAGTGCGACCTGGTCGACGATCCGGAGCTGCTCGAGCTGGTTGAGCTCGAAGTTCGCGAGCTGCTGTCGTCCTACGACTTCCCGGGCGACGACATTCCGATTGTCAAGGGCTCGGCGGTTGTCGCGCTCAACGATGGCGACGCCAAGCTCGGCGAGGACGCGATCCTCGAGCTGATGACGGCGGTCGACGCCTACATCCCGCAGCCGGAGCGTCCGGTTGACCTGCCGTTCCTGATGCCGATCGAAGACGTGTTCTCGATCTCGGGCCGCGGCACGGTCGTGACCGGCCGCGTCGAGCGCGGCATCATCAAGGTCGGTGAGGAAATCGAGATCGTCGGCATCCGTCCGACCGTCAAGTCGACCTGCACCGGCGTCGAGATGTTCCGCAAGCTGCTCGATCAGGGCCAGGCTGGCGACAACATCGGTGCCCTGCTGCGCGGTATCGACCGCGAGGGCGTCGAGCGCGGCCAGGTGCTGTGCAAGCCCGGTTCGGTGACGCCGCACACGGTGTTCAAGGCCGAGGCCTACATCCTGACGAAGGAAGAGGGTGGCCGTCACACGCCGTTCTTCACCAACTACCGTCCGCAGTTCTACTTCCGCACGACTGACGTGACGGGCGTGGTAACGCTGCCGGAAGGCGTCGAGATGGTGATGCCGGGCGACAACATCTCGGTGGATGTCGAGCTGATCGTGCCGATCGCCATGGAAGAGAAGCTGCGCTTCGCCATCCGTGAAGGCGGTCGTACCGTCGGCGCCGGCGTCGTCGCCAGCATCATTAAGTGATGCAAGCCCGGCGCGGGTCTGCTAAGTAGCAGGACGTCGTCGGAGAGTTTTGAAAAAGGCCGGAAACAGCCTTTTTCTCCGGTAGGGGTATAGCTCAGCTGGTAGAGCGACGGTCTCCAAAACCGTAGGTCGTAGGTTCGAATCCTACTGCCCCTGCCAATTTACTACTTGAGGAATCGATTGATCGGTTCTATGTAACGCTTCCCAGCGGGGTGCGCAGACAGACGTCCGCGCGCCCGCAAGCCGTGAGCGGGTAATGGCCACCAAAACTAATCCATTTACGTTCCTCCAGCAGGTTCGTGCGGAGGTATCGAAGGTCGTATGGCCGTCGCGTCGCGAAACCGCGATCACGACCGTCATGGTCTTCGTTATGGCCGTCCTGGCGAGCCTGTTCTTTACAGTCGCCGATTTCGGCCTGAGCTGGGGCGTCTCGTTCCTGCTCGGTCTCGGCCGATAGGCGGAGGGCAGTTCATTGGATAAACGCTGGTATATCGTCCACGCCTATTCGAACTTCGAGAAGAAGGTCGCGGAGTCGATTCGCGAGCAGGCCGGCCAGCGTGGTCTGGCCGATCTTTTCGACGAGATCCTGGTTCCGACCGAGAAGGTCGTCGAGGTGCGCCGCGGTCGCAAGGTCGATGCGGAGCGCAAATTTTTCCCGGGTTACGTACTCGTGAAGATGGCGCTGACCGATGACGCCTATCATCTGATCAAGAACACGCCGAAGGTGACCGGCTTCCTCGGCTCCGACAATCGGCCGATGCCGATCTCGGAATCCGAAGCCAACCGCATCATCCACCAGGTGCAGGAAGGCGTGGAGCGGCCGAAGCCGTCGGTCAGCTTCGAGGTCGGCGAGCAGGTCCGCGTGTCGGACGGGCCGTTTGCTTCGTTCAACGGCCTCGTCGAGGAAGTCGACGAGGTTCGCGCGCGGCTCAAGGTCGCCGTGTCGATTTTCGGGCGCGCCACTCCGGTGGAGCTCGAATACGGTCAGGTCGAAAAGCTCTGATCGTTCGGGCGTGGGAGGGTGCGGCGCTCGCCAGGTGTCGCCATCCGGACCACGCCATTCCTGCCAGCTGAGGCTGGCAATCGGCCGACGTGACGTCGGCCTACCTCGTCGGCGGGTTGCCGGCATGGGAAAGGAACAGAAATGGCAAAGAAAGTTGCAGGCTACCTGAAGCTTCAGGTCAAGGCCGCGTCGGCGACCCCGTCGCCGCCGATCGGTCCCGCGCTCGGCCAGCGCGGCATCAACATCATGGAATTCTGCAAGTCGTTCAACGCGCAGACCCAGGAAATGGAAAAGGGCTCCCCGGTACCGGTGGTCATCACCTACTACCAGGACAAGTCCTTCACCTTCGTGATGAAGACGCCGCCGGTGAGCTTCCTCCTGAAGAAGGCGGCCGGTCTGGACAAGGGCGCGACGACTCCCGGCAAGGGTGCCGCCGCCGGCTCGGTCACGCACGCCCAGTGCGTCGAGATCGCGACGAAGAAGATGAAGGATCTGAACGCCGAGAATATCGAAGCGGCGGCTCGGATGATCGAAGGTTCCGCCCGGTCCATGGGCCTCACGGTGGTTGCCTGATCATGGCTCAGCACGGTAAGCGCGTTATCAACGCCCGCGAGGGCATCGACCGCAACAAGCTCTATCCGATCAGCGTCGCAGTGGCGCTCATCAAGGATCGCGCCAACGCGAAGTTCGACGAGACGATCGAGGTCGCCCTCAATCTCGGCGTCGATCCGCGTCACGCAGACCAGATGGTCCGCGGCGTCTGCAACCTGCCGAACGGCTCCGGCCGTACGGTTCGCGTCGCGGTTTTCGCGCGCGGCGCCAAGGCTGAGGAAGCCAAGGCAGCGGGTGCGGACATCGTCGGCGCCGAGGATCTGCTCGAGATCGTTCAGGGCGGCACGATCGATTTCGATCGCTGCATCGCGACCCCGGACATGATGCCGCTGGTCGGCCGCCTCGGTAAGGTGCTCGGCCCGCGCGGCCTGATGCCGAACCCGAAGGTCGGCTCGGTCACCATGGATGTCGCGGCGGCTGTCGCCGGCGCCAAGGGCGGCTCGGTCGAGTTCCGCGTCGAGAAGGCTGGTATCATCCACGCCGGGATCGGCAAGGCGAGCTTCGACACCGAGAAGCTGGTCCAGAACATCAAGGCTTTCGTGGACGCCGTCCAGAAGGCCCGCCCGACCGGCGCGAAGGGCACGTACCTTCAGAAGGTCGCCGTGTCGTCGACCATGGGCCCCGGCGTCCATGTCGATCCGTCGACCACGCTCGGCGCCTAAGGCTTGAGAATCTCCGCCCGGTCTACCGGGCGGCAAGATGGCCGGCGGTGGGTTCGCCCTCCGCCCGGTCAATACCTGTCCGAGACTGCAGGGGCCGGTTCGCCGGCTTAATCTCCTGCATAGACGGGGGGAAGAAGGATTTTCGGCGCAAGCCGCTTATCGGTTCGAACCTCTTTGACCCGAAGCCCGCAAGGGTGGCTGGGGGACAGGCACGCAGCGCTGCGATCGGATCTCTGGTCGCGGCATACGTAACCGGCGGAACCGACCGAGAGGTCACCCGCCAACTGGAGAGAGGCAAGTGGAAAGAGCGGAAAAACGCGAACTTGTCTCGACGATGAACGAGGTCTTCCAGGAGACCAATGTCGTCGTCGTGGCACACTATGCCGGCCTCACCGTCGCCGAGTTGACTGCCCTTCGTGGCAAGGCTCGCGTGGCAGGGGTCAGCGTAAAGGTCGCAAAGAACCGCCTCGTCAAGCTCGCCCTTCAAGGCACGGACTCTGCCCACATTGCGGACCTGTTCACGGGTCCGACGATCGTCGCTTATTCCGACGATCCGGTGGCAGCGCCCAAGGTCGTGGCCGATTTCGCCAAGACGAATGACAAGCTCGTCATTCTCGGCGGCGCGATGGGCAAGACCAATCTGGATCCGAACGGCGTCAAGGCTCTTGCCACGCTGCCGTCGCTCGACGAACTGCGCGGCAAGCTGGTTGGCCTCATTCAGGCCCCGGCTACCAAGATCGCGACGGTCGTCAGCGCACCCGCGGCGCAACTTGCCCGCGTGTTCGGCGCCTATGCCAAGAAGGATGAAGCGGCGTAGGCCGTTCTCTCATTCAAACGAAGTTCGAACTGACAGGAAGATAAAATGGCTGATCTTGCAAAGATTGTGGACGATCTGTCCGCCCTGACCGTGCTCGAGGCTGCTGAGCTCTCCAAGCTTCTCGAAGAGAAGTGGGGCGTTTCGGCTGCGGCTCCGGTCGCTGTTGCTGCCGCTGCTGCCGCTCCGGCCGCCGCTGCTGAAGAGAAGACCGAGTTCGACGTCATCCTCGTGGATGCCGGCGCGAACAAGATCAACGTGATCAAGGAAGTCCGCGCGATCACGGCTCTTGGCCTCAAGGAAGCCAAGGACCTGGTCGAAGCTGCTCCGAAGGCCGTGAAGGAAGCCGTCTCGAAGGACGAGGCTGCTAAGCTCAAGGCTCAGCTCGAGGGCGCTGGCGCCAAGGTCGACGTCAAGTAAGTCGATTGAAATCGGCCGGTCCCGGATTGCCGGGGCCGGTTTCCATCATGGTCCATAAGGACCGCTATCCAGAGAGCCGCGCCCAAGCGCGGCTGTACGGCTTTCCGGATAGCTGTTCTTGAACGTAAAGAAGGAGCGAACATGGCCCTGGAATTCACCGGTCGTAAGCGCATCCGCAAGGTCTTCGGGTCCATCGGCGATGTCGCCGAGATGCCGAACCTCATCGAGGTTCAGAAGGCGTCCTACGACCAATTCCTCATGGTTGAGGAAATGAAGGGCGGACGTCCGGACGAAGGTTTGCAGGCCGTTTTCAAATCCGTATTCCCGATTTCGGACTTCTCGAATACGGCCCTTCTCGAATTTGTCCGCTACGACTTCGACCCGCCGAAGTATGACGTCGACGAGTGCCGCCAGCGCGGCATCACCTTCTCGGCACCGCTCAAGGTCACGCTCCGCCTGATCGTGTTCGATGTCGACGAGGACACCGGCGCGAAGTCCGTCAAGGACATCAAGGAGCAGGAAGTCTACATGGGCGAAATGCCCCTGATGACCTCCAATGGCACCTTCATCGTCAACGGCACCGAGCGCGTGATCGTCTCGCAGATGCACCGCTCGCCGGGCGTCTTCTTCGATCACGACAAGGGCAAGACCCATTCGTCGGGCAAGCTGCTGTTCGCCGCCCGCATCATCCCGTATCGCGGTTCCTGGCTCGACATCGAGTTCGACGCCAAGGACATCGTGCATGCGCGCATCGACCGTCGCCGCAAGATTCCGGTGACGTCGCTGATGTTCGCGCTCGGCATGGACGGCGAGGAGATCCTCGACACCTTCTATTCGAAGATCGTCTACTCGAAGGTCGGCGATGGCTGGCGCATGCCCTATGACGCGCAGCGCATGAAGGGCATGAAGGCGGCGATGGACCTGATCGACGCCGACACCGGCGAAGTCGTGGTCGAGGCCGGCAAGAAGCTGACCGCGCGCGCCGCCCGCCAGCTGGTGGAGAAGGGCGTCAAGGCGCTCAAGGTGCTCGACGAGGATCTGCATGGCACCTACATCGCCGAGGACATCGTCAACCCGTCGACGGGTGAAGTTTACGCCGAGGCTGGTGACGAGATCAGCGAGAAGCTGCTCGAGATCCTGGACGAGGCCGGCTACGACGAAGTCACCGTTCTCGACATCGATCACATCAATATTGGCGCCTACATCCGCAACACGCTGGCCGTGGACAAGAACGAGTCGCGTGAAGACGCGCTGTTCGACATCTACCGCGTCATGCGTCCGGGCGAGCCGCCGACCGTCGACACCGCGACAGCGATGTTCCAGTCGCTGTTCTTCGACAGCGAGCGCTACGACCTGTCGGCCGTCGGCCGCGTCAAGATGAACATGCGCCTCGACCTGACGGCCGAGGACACCGTGCGCGTGCTCCGCAAGGAAGACATTCTCGCGGTTATCAAGACGCTCGTCGAACTGCGCGACGGCCAGGGCGAGATCGACGACATCGACAATCTCGGCAATCGCCGCGTGCGTTCGGTCGGCGAGCTGATGGAGAACCAGTACCGCGTCGGTCTGCTCCGCATGGAGCGCGCGATCAAGGAGCGCATGTCGTCGGTCGAGATCGGCAACGTCATGCCGCAGGATCTGATCAACGCCAAGCCGGCTGCCGCCGCCGTGCGCGAGTTCTTCGGCTCGTCGCAGCTGTCGCAGTTCATGGATCAGACCAACCCGCTGTCGGAAATCACCCACAAGCGCCGTCTTTCGGCGCTTGGCCCGGGCGGTCTGACGCGTGAGCGCGCCGGCTTCGAGGTGCGCGACGTGCATCCGACGCATTACGGCCGTATCTGCCCGATCGAGACGCCGGAAGGCCCGAACATCGGTCTGATCAACTCGCTGGCCACGTTTGCCCGCGTCAACAAGTACGGCTTCATCGAGAGCCCGTACCGGCGCGTCAAGGACGGCGTCGCGACGATGGAGATCATCTATCTGTCGGCGATGGAAGAGTCGAAGTACTACGTCGCCCAGGCGAATGTGGAACTCGATCCGGCTGGCAAGCTGACCCAGGACCTGATCGTCTGCCGCCATTCCGGCGAAAACGTCATGGTCACCGCCGACCGCGTCGACTTCATGGACGTGTCGCCGAAGCAGCTGGTTTCGGTCGCCGCGGCTCTGATCCCGTTCCTTGAGAACGACGACGCCAACCGCGCCCTGATGGGTTCGAACATGCAGCGCCAGGCGGTGCCGCTCGTTCGCGCCGAGGCGCCGTTCGTCGGCACGGGCATGGAATCGGTGGTTGCTCGCGACTCCGGCGCCGCCATCGCGGCGCGCCGCGGCGGCGTCGTCGACCAGGTCGACGCGACGCGTATCGTTATCCGTGCGACGGAGGAGCTTGATCCTTCGAAGTCGGGTGTCGATATCTACCGTCTGATGAAGTTCCAGCGCTCGAACCAGTCGACCTGCATCAACCAGCGGCCGCTCGTCCGCGTGGGCGATCGCGTCGGCAAGGGTGACATCCTGGCAGACGGTCCGTCGACGGATCTCGGTGATCTGGCGCTCGGCCGCAACGTGCTCGTCGCGTTCATGCCGTGGAACGGCTACAACTTCGAGGACTCGATCCTCCTGTCCGAGCGCATTGTGTCGGATGACGTCTTCACCTCGATCCATATCGAGGAGTTCGAGGTCATGGCGCGCGATACCAAGCTCGGTCCGGAAGAAATCACGCGCGACATTCCGAACGTCTCGGAAGAAGCGCTGAAGAACCTCGACGAAGCCGGCATCGTCTACATCGGCGCCGACGTGCAGCCGGGAGACATCCTGTGCGGCAAGATCACGCCGAAGGGTGAGAGCCCGATGACGCCGGAAGAGAAGCTTCTGCGCGCCATCTTCGGCGAAAAGGCTTCCGACGTTCGCGATACCTCGCTTCGCGTGCCGCCGGGCGTAACCGGCACCATCGTGGAAGTGCGCGTCTTCAACCGCCATGGCGTGGAGAAGGACGAGCGCGCGATGGCGATCGAGCGCGAAGAGATCGAGCGTCTCGCCAAGGACCGTGACGACGAGCAGGCCATCCTGGACCGCAACGTCTATGGCCGTCTGGTCGACATGTTCGAAGGCAAGACCGCTTCCAGTGGCCCGAAGAACTTCAAGAAGGACACCGTGCTGACGCGCGATGTCATCGAGGAGTATCCGCGGTCGCAGTGGTGGCAGTTCGCTTTCGCCGACGAAAAGGTCATGGGCGAGATCGAGGCTCTGCGCGGGTCGTATGACGAGAGCCGCAAGCGGCTGGAGAAGCGCTTCATCGACAAGGTCGAGAAGCTGCAGCGCGGCGACGAGCTGCCTCCGGGCGTGATGAAGATGGTCAAGGTCTTCGTCGCGGTGAAGCGCAAGATCCAGCCGGGCGACAAGATGGCCGGCCGTCACGGCAACAAGGGCGTCGTGTCGCGGATCACCCCGATCCAGGACATGCCGTTCCTCGAGGACGGCACGCATGTCGACATCGTGCTCAATCCGCTCGGCGTGCCGAGCCGCATGAACGTCGGCCAGATCCTGGAGACGCATCTGGGCTGGGCTTGCGCCGGCATGGGCCTGAAGATCGGCAAGATGCTCGAGGACTACAAGAAGTCGGGCGACGTCAAGCCGCTCCGCCTCACCCTCGACGGCATCTATAACGGTCCGAAGGACGAGCCGGTCTCCGAGCTGGACGACGCCTCGGTCATCCGGATGAGTGAACACCTGAAGAAGGGCGTCTCGATTGCGACGCCGGTCTTCGACGGTGCGCGCGAGCCGGACATCGTCGAGATGCTGGAGGAGGCGGGTCTTCACCACTCCGGTCAGTCGGTGCTTTACGACGGACGTACGGGCGAGGCCTTCGACCGCAAGGTGACAGTGGGCTACATCTACATGCTCAAGCTGCACCACCTGGTCGATGACAAGATCCATGCCCGTTCGATCGGCCCGTACTCGCTCGTCACGCAGCAGCCGCTGGGTGGCAAGGCGCAGTTCGGTGGCCAGCGCTTCGGCGAGATGGAGGTGTGGGCTCTCGAGGCCTATGGCGCCGCCTACACGCTGCAGGAAATGCTGACCGTGAAGTCCGATGACGTCGCCGGCCGTACCAAGGTCTACGAGGCGATCGTCCGTGGCGACGACACGTTCGAGGCCGGTATTCCGGAATCGTTCAACGTGCTGGTCAAGGAAATGCGGTCACTCGGGCTCGACGTCGAGCTTAATCAGTCCAAGAAGGCCTTGGACGCCGAGGCGAACGAGAGGCTGCCGGACGCGGCGGAATAATCCGCCGCGTTTTCCGACAAGCCCATTCAGTTTACATGCGGTGGTCCGGGCGAGGGTGATCCTCGATCGGCCACCGGCATCGAAGGAGATCGGCGATGAATCAAGAAGTCGCGAACATCTTCAATCCGCTGGCGCAGCCGGCACAGAATTTCGATCAGATCCGCATCCACATTGCGAGCCCTGAGAAGATTCTGTCCTGGTCGTACGGTGAGATCAAGAAGCCGGAAACGATCAACTACCGTACGTTCAAGCCCGAGCGCGACGGCCTGTTCTGCGCGCGCATTTTCGGACCGATCAAGGATTACGAGTGCTTGTGCGGTAAGTACAAGCGCATGAAGTACAAAGGCATCATCTGCGAGAAGTGCGGCGTGGAAGTCACGCTCGCACGCGTCCGGCGTGACCGCATGGGTCATATCGAGCTCGCAGCGCCCGTCGCCCACATCTGGTTCCTGAAGTCGCTGCCGTCGCGCATCGGCATGCTGATGGACATGACGCTCAAGGATCTTGAGCGCATCCTCTATTTCGAGAACTACGTCGTCATCGAGCCGGGTCTCACCCCGCTGAAGGAGCGTCAGCTTCTCTCCGAGGAAGAGTATCTGCGCGCCCAGGACGAGTATGGCGACGATTCGTTCACGGCCATGATCGGCGCGGAAGCCATCCGCGAGATGATGATGGCGCTCGACCTGCCGAAGCTCGCCGTCGACCTGCGCGAAGAGATCGCCACTTCGACCTCGGAGCTGAAGCCGAAGAAGCTCGGCAAGCGCCTGAAGCTGGTTGAAGCCTTCATCGAGTCCGGCAATCGTCCGGAATGGATGATCATGACGGTCATTCCGGTGATCCCGCCGGATCTGCGTCCGCTGGTACCGCTCGACGGTGGCCGCTTCGCGACCTCCGATCTGAACGACCTGTACCGCCGCGTCATCAACCGCAACAACCGTCTGAAGCGGCTGATCGAACTGCGCGCGCCGGACATCATCATCCGCAACGAGAAGCGCATGCTTCAGGAAGCGGTCGATGCACTGTTCGACAACGGCCGTCGCGGCCGCGTCATCACCGGCGCCAACAAGCGTCCGTTGAAGTCGCTCTCCGACATGCTGAAGGGCAAGCAGGGCCGTTTCCGCCAGAACCTGCTCGGCAAGCGCGTCGACTACTCCGGCCGTTCCGTGATCGTCGTCGGTCCGGAAATGAAGCTGCACCAGTGCGGCCTGCCGAAGAAGATGGCGCTCGAGCTGTTCAAACCGTTCATCTATTCGCGCCTCGACGCCAAGGGCTTCTCGTCCACGGTCAAGCAGGCGAAGAAGCTCGTCGAGAAGGAAAAGCCGGAAGTCTGGGATATCCTGGACGAGGTGATCCGCGAGCATCCGATCCTGCTGAACCGCGCTCCGACGCTTCACCGCCTCGGCATCCAGGCCTTTGAGCCCGTGCTGATCGAAGGCAAGGCGATCCAGCTGCATCCGCTCGTCTGCTCGGCCTTCAACGCCGACTTTGACGGCGACCAGATGGCCGTGCACGTCCCGCTGTCGCTGGAAGCGCAGCTGGAAGCGCGCGTCCTGATGATGTCGACCAACAACATCCTGCATCCCGCGAACGGCCAGCCGATCATCGTGCCGTCGCAGGATATCGTCCTCGGCCTCTATTATCTGTCGATCATGGCGGACAAGGAGCCGGGCGAGGGCATGTTGCTGAGCTCGATCGCCGAGATCGAGCATGCGCTGTCCGCCAAGGCGATCACGCTGCACACGAAGATCAAGGGCCGCTATCGTGGCGTCGACGCGGACGGCAACGTCACGTCGAAGATCTACGACACGACCCCGGGTCGCCTGCTGATCGGCGAACTGCTGCCGAAGCACCACAACCTTCCCTTCGACGTCGTCAACAAGCTGATGACGAAGAAGGAGATCTCGAACACGATCGACGCCGTCTACCGCCATTGCGGTCAGAAGGAGACGGTCATTTTCTGCGATCGCATCATGGCGCTCGGCTTCCGCGAAGCCTGCCGCGCCGGCATCTCCTTCGGCAAGGACGACATGGTCATCCCGCCGACCAAGGCGAAGCTGGTCGAGGAGACCCAGGCGCTCGTGAAGGATTACGAGCAGCAGTACAATGACGGCCTGATCACCTTCGGCGAGAAGTACAACAAGGTCGTCGACGCCTGGGCGAAGTGCGGTGACCGCGTCGCCGAGGAGATGATGAAGGGCATTTCCGCCGTTCATAAGGACGAGGAAACCGGCCGCCAGAAGCCGATGAACTCGGTCTACATGATGAGCCATTCGGGCGCCCGTGGTTCGCCGACCCAGATGAAGCAGCTTGCCGGTATGCGCGGTCTGATGACGCGTCCGTCGGGCGAGATCATCGAGAACCCGGTTATCTCGAACTTCAAGGAAGGCCTGACCGTTCTCGAGTACTTCAACTCGACCCACGGTGCCCGTAAGGGTCTGGCCGACACCGCCCTGAAGACGGCGAACTCCGGTTATCTGACGCGTCGTCTCGTCGACGTGGCGCAGGACTGCATCATCATCGCGCAGGATTGCGGCACGACGAACGGCCTGAAGATGCAGGCGGTGATCGACAGCGGCCAGGTCGTCGCGTCGCTCGGTCTGCGGATTCTCGGCCGTACGGCCGCCGAGGACATCGTTTCGGGTGCGACGGGCGAAGTGCTGGTTCCGGCCGGTCACCTCATCGTCGAGAAGGATGTCGACAAGGTCGAGAAGGCCGGCGTCCAGGCGGTCAAGATCCGCTCGGTGCTGACCTGCGACACCAAGATCGGCGTCTGCGCGGCCTGCTACGGTCGCGATCTGGCCCGCGGCACGACCGTCAACATGGGCGAGGCCGTCGGCGTCATCGCGGCGCAGTCGATCGGCGAGCCGGGCACGCAGCTCACCATGCGCACGTTCCACATCGGTGGCACGGCACAGGTGGTCGACTCGTCCTTCATCGAGTCGAGCTTCGAAGGCACGGTCACGATGCGTAACCGCAACGTGGTCCGCGACTCGAGCGGCAAGCTGGTGGCTCTCGGCCGCAACATGGCGATTGTGATCGTCGACAAGGACGGCACCGAGCGCGCGGTCAACCGCGTTACCTACGGTTCGCGCGTGCATGTCGACGAGGGCGATCAGGTCAAGCGCGGCCAGCGCCTGGCGGAATGGGACCCCTACACCCGTCCGGTTCTGACGGAAGTCTCGGGTACCGTCGGCTATGAAGACATGGTCGAAGGCATCTCCGTCGTGGAAACGGCCGACGAGTCGACGGGCATCACCAAGCGCGTCGTCATCGACTGGCGTGCGAATCCGCGCGGCGGCGACCTGAAGCCGGCGATCGTGATCAAGGGCAAGGACGGCAAGATCCTGAAGCTGGCCCGTGGCGGCGAAGCCCGGTACATGCTGTCGGTCGAGACCATCCTGTCGGTCGATCCGGGTTCGACGGTTCACGCGGGTGACGTGCTGGCGCGTATTCCGACGGAAGGCGCCAAGACGCGCGACATCACGGGCGGTCTGCCGCGCGTGGCGGAGCTGTTCGAGGCCCGTCGTCCGAAGGATCACGCCATCATCGCCGAGATGGACGGCACGATCCGCTTTGGTCGCGACTACAAGAACAAGCGTCGCGTCATCGTCGAGCCGGCCGAGGGTTCGGTTGGCCAGGATGGCGAGCTGCTGGAGCCGATCGAATACCTGATCCCGAAGGGCAAGCCGTTCCATCTCCAGGAAGGCGATGCCGTGGAGAAGGGCGACTACATCATGGACGGCAACCCGGCGCCGCATGACATTCTGGCGATCAAGGGCGTGGAGGCACTCGCGGCCTACCTCGTCAACGAGATCCAGGACGTCTACCGGTTGCAGGGCGTGCAGATCAACGACAAGCACATCGAGGTGATCGTTCGCCAGATGCTGCAGAAGGTCGAGATCTACGACGCCGGCGAGACCGAGTTCTTCAACGGCGAACAGATCGATCGCCTGGAGTTCGACGTGGTGAACGACAAGGCCAAGGCTGAGGGCAAGAAGATTGCCCTGGGCAATCCGGTCCTGCTCGGCATCACCAAGGCCAGCCTGCAGACGCGTTCGTTCTTCTCGGCGGCGTCGTTCCAGGAGACGACCCGCGTCCTCACCGAGGCGGCCGTCAATGGCAAGGTCGATCCGCTCGATGGTCTCAAGGAGAACATCATCGTGGGTCGTCTGATCCCGGCTGGTACGGGCGGCACGATGGGCCGTATCCGCGAGATCGCGACGAAGCGCGACGAGCTGATCCTCGAGGAGCGTCGCCGTTCCTCGGCGGCCTCGGCTCCGGCAGCAGCGCCGGCCGGCCTGCTCGGCGATCTGACCAACGCGGCCGAGTGATCGGCTCGGTCCTTTGAAATGAAAGGCCGCCTTCGGGCGGCCTTTTTTCGTGGCGGAGAAGTCGCGGCTCTGGAGAATCTTCCCAGGGTCCGTTAGGGAAGCGCATCTGTCATAGGGATGAGCTACGGTGGGCACGTGGCGTCCTGGGTAGCCAGGCTGTTCGTCCTTTCGGGGGGTAGGTCGAGTTGCGTAACGGGATGGTTCTGGTCCGGGCGAGTGTGACGTGTCTGGTTCTCGCCGGGCTTCTTGCCGGCTGCGGCGGACGGCCGAAGGACGTGCTGCTACCGATTGCCGTGACAGCGCCCGTTCCGGGCAGCAGCACCGTTGACATGATGGTGGCGACGACGCGACAGCGTTCCAACGTGCCGGGAGAAATGTTCACCGGCGAGCGCGCCCGGGCGATCGATTTCGCCAACATTGTCGTGTCGATCCCGCCGGCCTCCGCGCGCAAAAAAGGCGACGTGCAATGGCCGAAGAAGCTGCCCGGCGACCCGACGAAGGACTTCGTGACCGTCTCGGCCCAGGACATGAACCTGGAGCAGACGAAGGCCTGGTTCAACAAGCGCATCAAGGCAACGCCGAAGCGCCAGGCCCTGGTCTTCATCCACGGCTTCAACAATCGCTTCGAGGATGCCGTCTACCGCTTCGCCCAGATCGTCCAGGATTCCAATTCGGACGTGGTGCCGATCCTGTTCACCTGGCCGTCGCGCGGCAGCGTGTTCGCCTATGGCTATGACCGCGAGAGCAACAACTACTCCCGCGATGCGCTGGAACTGCTGCTGAGGGCGGTGGCGTCCGACCCGAATGTCGACGAGGTGTCGATCCTGGCGCATTCGATGGGCAATTGGGTGACGCTCGAAGCGCTTCGCCAGATGGCCATCCGCGACAAGCGCGTGGCCCCGAAGATCAAGAACGTCATGCTGGCCGCGCCGGACGTCGACGTCGACGTATTCCGCCGCCAGATGGCGGATATCGGCACGGACGGGCCGGCTGTTACCCTGTTCGTCTCGCAGGACGACCGGGCCCTGCAGGTGTCGCGCCGGGTCTGGGGCAACGTCCAGCGTCTTGGGCAGATCGATGTCTCGCAGGAACCGTTTGCAAGCGAAATGCAGAGGGAGAAGATCACCGTGATCGATCTGACCAAGCTGCGTACGGATGACCGGCTCAACCATGCCAAATTCGCCGCGAGCCCAGAGGTGGTGCAACTGATCGGCGCGCGTCTGGCCGAGGGGCAGACGATGACGGACTCGCAGACGGCGTTTGGCGACAGGCTTGTCGCGGTAACGAGCGGGGCGGCGGCGAGCGTCGGCGCGGCGGCGGGCCTGATCATTACCGCGCCGGTGGCGATCATCGATCCGAAGACGCGCGAGACCTATGATGACCAGTTGCGCTCGCTCGGGAGTTCGATCTCCGACAATGCCGCCTCGACGGGCGCCCTGCTCAAGCCGGCCAGCGGCGTCGCCTACTGACGCGGGCGCCGTCCCATGGACCGGGCCGCTGTCACGCAGGCGACATGGCTCTGTCGCGTGGCTGAGACATGCACCGCCTAGGAAATCTCCGTGCCTTCGAACGGAGATTCGTCCATGTCGCTTCGCCACGCTTTTCTCGCCGGCCTGTCGCTGATCGCCCTTGCGGCCGGCGCTTCCGCCGCTGAACCCCGCCAGTTCGACGCCGTGCTGAGCCAGCATGCCGTCCTGCCGGCGGCCAGCTTCGCCGTCCCCCCGGCCGACGCCCCGGCATCGCTCAACACCGCCGGCCGCTATACGGGAACCGGCGCCGATGCCGGCCGCCGCTTCGACCGCCTCTATTCGATCTTCGACGAAGAGACCGGCCTCGCCCGTCCCTTTGCTGGCCAGCCCGTGCAGGGCTTCTCGGGCATCCGCGCGCTCGGGGACGGCACCTATGTCGTGCTGACGGACAACGGCTTCGGTTCCAAGGCGAACTCCGCCGACGCGATGATCATGTTCCACATCGTCAAGCCGGACTGGCAGACGGGGCGCGTCGAGATCGTCAAGACGGTCTTCGCCAAGGATCCGAACCGGGTTGTGCCGTTCCGCATCGTCAATGAGAATACTGATGCGCGCTATCTGACCGGCGCCGATTTCGATCCCGAGAGCATCCAGAAGGTCGGCGAGAATTTCTGGATTGGCGATGAGTTCGGGCCGTATCTGTTCGAAGTCGCAGCCGACGGTACCGTGCTCAGCTTGAAGGAGACGGTCGTCAACGGCGTCACCTATCGCAGCCCCGACAACTATGCCGTCGTGATGCCGGGCGGTCCGGACAAGCCGATGCCCGAGTTCAACATCCGCCGTTCCAAGGGCTTCGAGGGCATGGCGCTGTCGATGGATGGCAAGACGCTGCATCCGATGCTCGAAGGCGCTCCCTGGGACGCCAAGGCCGGCAAATATCTGGAGAAGGGCGGCAAGTCCGTCCTGCCGATCTTCAATTTCGACATCGCCACGAAGGCCTTCGCCGACACGGTCCGCTACTACCCGCTCGAGGATTTTGGCAACGCGATCGGCGACTTCAACATGATCGACGCCAACCGCGCCCTGGTGATCGAACGCGATGGCGGGCAGGGCGATCCGCGCGAGGGTTGGTCCGACACGCCAGCCAAGTTCAAGCGCGTCTATCTGATCGATCTCGCGAAGACCGACGCCGAAGGCGTCGTGCGCAAGATCGGCTATATCGACCTGATGGCGATCAAGGATCCGAACGCCGTCGCCCGCGTCGCCACCAAGGACGGCATCTTCACCTTCCCGTTCGAGACGATCGAGAATGTCGATCGCATCGATGACACCCACATCATCGTCGCGGACGACAACAACTTCCCGTTCTCCGTCGGCCGCGAGAAGGGCAAGGCGGACAACAGCGAGTTCATCGTTCTCGAAGTCGGGGACTTCCTGAAGGCGCAATAGCGTCGGCAATCTCCCGACGCGGATCAGGACGAACGGTCGCCTCCGGGCGGCCCTTTTCCTTTGGTGCGTAACCCGCTAGCAATGACGCGGGGGAAAGCCGGCGCGGCTCGAGTGTTGCGACGGTAGACGTGGCGCTCGGGGGAGCGCGCCCGGGGAGGGGCAAACATGAAGCTTCTGACACTGATGACCATGAGCCTCGCGCTCACGAGCGCGACGGCGATCGCCGAGGAGAGCTACAAGCCTTCGGTGAAGGTGAAGCGCATCCTGCAGACGACGACGACGACGAGCGGCGATCCGATCCGCTATCCGAACGTGACGGACCCGGAAGTGCAGACGCTGATCGTCGAGATTCCGCCCGGGGCCGAGACCGGCTGGCACACGCATCCGGTGCCGGCCTACGCCTATATCCTGGCCGGGACGATCGAGGTCGACAGCGAGGGCGGTGGCAAGCGATTCTTCAAAGCGGGAGATTCGTTTGCGGAAATGGTCGATCACCGCCATAACGGCCGAGTCGTCGGCGACGAGACGGTTAAAATTCTGATGATCGTAACCGGTCAGAAAGGAATCGCGTTTTCGGAGCGGACGGCGGCGCCTGACTGAGTCGGGCTGATTCCGGTTTGTTCCGGGTCCCGGAGTCCGTGGCGCGATCGAATATTGCGCCGGAAGACTTCGGGTCTTTTGGAATATTGCGCGAATGGGGCGCTGGCTGTGCGATCCTTGCCCGCCGCCCCACATCGAAAAGAACCCGGCTTAGGGGTTGACTGGAACCATCCGAATAAGTACGTTCCGCAAGCTTTCAGGCAGGCGGTAAGTCCAGTTTTTCCAGCGGCGCCACGTCGCGGAGTTCAGGCTTAGACGCTGCCCGAATCGAAACAGAGTTAGAACGACACGCATGATCGCGGCGAACGCCGTGATCCTCTGCTTTTCGTAGCGCCTCCGCGGTAAGCGGTCCGGGCGCTCTTTGTTCATGGTCAATCGGCTGTGACGAAGGTGCGAAGGGCGGAAGAGAAACAGAACCGTAGGCTAGCTGAAAGGCGAAGCATGCCGACAATTAACCAGCTCATCCGCAAGCCGCGTCAAGCGCCGGCGAAGCGGAACAAGGTTCCGGCGCTGCAGGAGAACCCGCAGAAGCGCGGCGTTTGCACTCGCGTCTATACGACCACGCCGAAGAAGCCGAACTCGGCTCTTCGTAAGGTCGCGAAGGTTCGCCTGACCAATGGCTTCGAAGTCATTGGCTACATCCCGGGCGAAGGCCACAACCTGCAGGAGCACTCTGTCGTCATGATCCGTGGCGGCCGCGTCAAGGATCTGCCGGGCGTGCGCTACCACATTCTGCGCGGCGTGCTCGATACCCAGGGTGTCAAGGGCCGTAAGCAGCGTCGCTCGAAGTACGGCGCGAAGCGTCCGAAGTAATAGGGAACAGGATCCATGTCCCGTCGCCATAGTGCAGAAAAGCGCGAGATCATCCCGGACCCCAAGTTCGGCGATATCGTCGTCACCAAGTTCATGAATGCCGTCATGTATGATGGCAAGAAGTCGGTCGCCGAGAGCATCGTCTACGGTGCGTTCGACATCATCCAGAACCGGACCAAGCAGGAGCCCGTCGTGGTGTTCCGCCAGGCTCTGGACAACGTTGCGCCGCACATCGAAGTGCGCTCGCGTCGTGTCGGTGGTGCGACCTACCAGGTTCCCGTCGAGGTTCGTACGGACCGTCGTCAGGCTCTCGCCATTCGTTGGCTCCTCACCGCGGCTCGTGGCCGCAACGAGAAGACGATGATCGAGCGTCTTTCCGGCGAGCTGCTGGACGCCTCGAACAGCCGCGGCAATGCCGTGAAGAAGCGCGAAGACACGCACCGGATGGCCGAAGCCAACCGCGCGTTCTCGCACTACCGCTGGTAACGATCGGACAAAGGCAGCCCATCATGGCCCGCACGCACAAGATCGAAGACTACCGCAACTTCGGAATCATGGCCCACATCGATGCGGGCAAGACGACGACGACCGAGCGGATTCTGTTCTACTCCGGTAGAAGCCACAAGATGGGCGAGACGCATGACGGCGCTGCCACCATGGATTACATGGAGCAGGAGCAGGAGCGCGGCATCACCATCACGTCCGCTGCGACGACGACGTTCTGGAACAACAAGCGCCTGAACATCATCGACACCCCCGGCCACGTTGACTTCACGATCGAAGTCGAGCGTTCGCTGCGCGTGCTCGACGGTGCGGTCTGCGTGCTGGATTCGAACCAGGGCGTCGAACCGCAGACGGAAACGGTCTGGCGTCAGGGCGACAAGTACCACGTTCCGCGCATTGTCTTCTGTAACAAGATGGACAAGACCGGCGCCAACTTCGACATGTGCCTCGCGGACATCAAGCAGCGTCTCGGCGCCCGCGCCGTGCCGCTGCAGCTGCCGATCGGTGCGGAGCAGGACTTCAAGGGCGTGATCGACCTGATCACCATGAAGGCTTGCGTCTGGAACGACGACACGATCGGCGCGATGTATGACGTCGAAGAGATCCCGGCTGATCTGCTCGAGAAGGCGACCGCTTACCGCGCCGCCCTGATCGAAGCAGCCGTCGAGCTCGACGATGCCGCCATGGAAGCCTATCTCGAGGGCAACGAGCCGGACATCGCGACGTTGAAGTCGCTGATCCGCAAGGCCGTGCTGCACTCGACCTGGTTCCCGGTTCTCGCTGGCTCGGCCTTCAAGAACAAGGGCGTTCAGACGCTGCTCGACGCGGTTGTCGACTACCTGCCGTCGCCGGTCGATGTGCCGCCGACCAAGGGCATCGACGTCAAGACCGAGCTGGAAGTCGAGCGTCATTCGACTGACGACGAGCCGCTCGCCATGCTGGCCTTCAAGATCATTGAGGACCCGTTTGGCATCCTCACCTTCGCTCGCGTCTATTCGGGCGTGCTGACCAAGGGTACGACGCTCCTCAACTCCACCAAGGAGAAGAAGGAACGTATCGGCCGCATGGTTGCCATGCATGCCAACTCGCGTGAAGACATCGAAGAGGCCCATGCCGGCGACATCGTCGCTCTGGTCGGCCTCAAGGAAACCCGCACCGGCGATACGCTTTGCGATCCGGCGGCTGCGGTGATCCTGGAAAAGATGGAATTCCCCGATCCGGTCATCGAGATGTCGGTGGAAGTGGCGTCGAAGGCCGACCAGGAGAAGCTGGGCACCGCCCTGCAGAAGCTGGCGTCCGAGGATCCGTCCTTCCGCGTCTCGACGGATAGCGAGTCCGGCCAGACGATCATCAAGGGGATGGGCGAGCTTCACCTCGACATCAAGATCGATATCCTTCGCCGTGCGCCGTACAACATCAACGTGAATGTCGGCGCGCCGCAGGTTGCCTATCGCGAGACCATCCGCAAGGCGACGGAAATCGACTACACGCACAAGAAGCAGACCGGCGGTACGGGCCAGTTCGCCCGCGTCAAGTTCATCATCGAGCCGAACGAGATTGGTGCCGGTTACACCTTCGAAAACAAGATCATCGGTGGCGTGGTTCCGAAGGAATACGTCCCCGGCGTCGAAAAGGGTTTGAATTCGGTCATGACCTCCGGCCCGATCGCGGGCTTCCCGGTCGTGGACGTCAAGATCTCCCTGATCGACGGCGCCTATCACGAAGTCGACTCCTCGGCGATCGCGTTCGAAATCGCGTCCCGTGCGGCTCTTCGCGAAGGTCTCATGAAGGCCAGCCCGGCCCTTCTCGAGCCCGTCATGAAGGTCGAGGTCGTTTCGCCTGAAGAGTATGTGGGTTCGGTTATCGGCGATCTGAATTCGCGCCGTGGCCAGATCCAGGGCCAGGACATGCGCGGCAACGCGAATGTCATCACGGCCTTCGTTCCGCTCGCCAACATGTTCTCTTACGTGAACAACCTGCGCTCGATGAGCCAGGGCCGGGCGAGCTACACGATGCAGTTTGATCACTATGAGCAGGTCCCGCAGGCCGTCGCTCAGGAGGTCCAGGCGAAGTACGCCTAGGCCTTTAAGACGCGAAACCGAACCTGCTGACAGATACGACGGAGAATTCCGATGGCAAAAGAGAAATTTCAGCGCAACAAGCCGCACTGCAACATTGGCACGATTGGCCATGTTGACCACGGCAAGACCTCGCTGACGGCGGCGATCACCAAGACGCTGGCGAAGTCCGGCGGCGCGACCTTCAAGGCATACGACCAGATCGACGCAGCGCCGGAAGAGAAGGCGCGCGGCATCACGATCTCGACCTCGCATGTCGAATACGAGACGGCCAACCGCCACTACGCCCACGTCGACTGCCCCGGCCACGCCGATTATGTGAAGAACATGATCACCGGCGCGGCCCAGATGGACGGCGCGATCCTGGTGGTTTCGGCTGCCGACGGCCCGATGCCGCAGACCCGCGAGCACATCCTGCTCGCCCGTCAGGTCGGCGTGCCGGCGCTCGTCGTGTTCCTGAACAAGTGCGACCTGGTCGACGATCCGGAGCTGCTCGAGCTGGTTGAGCTCGAAGTTCGCGAGCTGCTGTCGTCCTACGACTTCCCGGGCGACGACATTCCGATTGTCAAGGGCTCGGCGGTTGTCGCGCTCAACGATGGCGACGCCAAGCTCGGCGAGGACGCGATCCTCGAGCTGATGACGGCGGTCGACGCCTACATCCCGCAGCCGGAGCGTCCGGTTGACCTGCCGTTCCTGATGCCGATCGAAGACGTGTTCTCGATCTCGGGCCGCGGCACGGTCGTGACCGGCCGCGTCGAGCGCGGCATCATCAAGGTCGGTGAGGAAATCGAGATCGTCGGCATCCGTCCGACCGTCAAGTCGACCTGCACCGGCGTCGAGATGTTCCGCAAGCTGCTCGATCAGGGCCAGGCTGGCGACAACATCGGTGCCCTGCTGCGCGGTATCGACCGCGAGGGCGTCGAGCGCGGCCAGGTGCTGTGCAAGCCCGGTTCGGTGACGCCGCACACGGTGTTCAAGGCCGAGGCCTACATCCTGACGAAGGAAGAGGGTGGCCGTCACACGCCGTTCTTCACCAACTACCGTCCGCAGTTCTACTTCCGCACGACCGACGTGACGGGCGTGGTAACGCTGCCGGAAGGCGTCGAGATGGTGATGCCGGGCGACAACATCTCGGTGGATGTCGAGCTGATCGTGCCGATCGCCATGGAAGAGAAGCTGCGCTTCGCCATCCGTGAAGGCGGTCGTACCGTCGGCGCCGGCGTCGTCGCCAGCATCATTAAGTAAGTCGGATGATCCGGACCGGGCGCGCGAATGCGTTGCGCGCCCATGTCACCTGAGGACAGAAATCGATGAACGGTCAGAATATCCGGATCCGGCTCAAAGCGTTCGACCATCGTATTCTCGATGCATCGACGCGAGAGATCGTGAACACGGCGAAGCGTACCGGCGCCCGCGTAGTAGGCCCGGTGCCACTTCCCACGCAAATTGAGAAGTTCACCGTGAACCGGTCGCCGCATATCGACAAAAAGAGCCGTGAGCAGTTCGAGATGCGCACGCATAAGCGTCTTCTCGACATCGTCGACCCCACACCGCAGACCGTGGACGCGCTGATGAAGCTCGACCTGGCGGCCGGTGTGGACGTCGAAATTAAGCTCTGAGGCGAGCGAGGATAGAATGCGCTCTGGATTGATCGCACAGAAGGTGGGCATGACCCGCATCTATACGGATGCAGGCGAGCAGGTGCCGGTGACGGTGCTGAAGCTGGACAACGTACAGGTTGTCGCTCATCGGACGGAAGATAAGAACGGGTACACCGCGGTCCAGCTCGGAAGCGGTCTCGCCAAGGTGAAGAACACGCCCAAGGCTGAGCGTGGTCATTTCGCCAAGGCCGAGGTCGAGCCGAAGCGCAAGGTCACGGAGTTCCGTGTGACCCCGGACAACCTCATCGAGGTTGGTGCCGAGCTCACTGCCGAGCATTTCGTCGTCGGCCAGTTCGTCGACGTCAGCGGCACCTCGATCGGTAAGGGTTTTGCCGGTGTCATGAAGCGCCACAACTTCGGTGGTGGCCGCGCGACCCACGGTAACTCGGTCTCGCATCGTGTGCACGGTTCGACTGGCCAGCGCCAGGACCCGGGCAAGGTGTTCAAGAACAAGAAGATGGCTGGTCACATGGGCGATGTCCGCGTGACCACTCAGAACCTCAAGGTCGTTCGCACGGATGTCGAGCGCGGCCTGATCATGGTCGAGGGTGCCGTTCCCGGCGCCAAGGGCGGCTGGATCGAGGTTCGCGATGCGGTCAAGCGCGCGCTGCCGAAGGACGTCCCGGTTCCGGGCGCGATCCGGAAGCTCGGCGCGGCGGCTGAAGTTGCGGTCGAAGCGAAGGAGGCCGAATGATGGATATTAAGGTCACCAAGCTCGACGGTACGGCAGCTGGCGAGATCTCGCTCTCGGACGAGATCTTTGGTCTCGAGCCGCGCGGCGATATCCTGCACCGGATGGTGCGGTGGCAGCTGGCCAAGCGCCAGGCTGGCACCCACAAGTCGAAGGGTCGCTCGGAAGTCTCCGGCACGACCAAGAAGATGTACAAGCAGAAGGGTACCGGCGGCGCTCGCCACGGTGCCAAGACTGCGCCGCAGTTCCGCGGCGGCGGCAAGGCCTTCGGTCCGGTGGTGCGCAGCCATGCGCATGACCTGACCAAGAAGTTCCGCCAGCTTGCTCTGAAGCATGCGCTCTCGGCCAAGGCCCGGGGCGACAACCTGGTCATCGTCTCGGACATCGCCATCGATGCGCCGAAGACGAAGGCGGTCAAGGAAAACTTGGCCAAGCTGGGTTGGGCCAATGCGCTGATCATCGACGGCGCGTCGGTCAATGAGAACTTCGGGCTTGCAACCCGGAACGTGCCGCACATCGACGTTCTGCCGGTGCAGGGCATCAACGTGTACGACATTCTGCGCCGCGAGAAGCTCGTGCTGACCAAGGCTGCGGTCGAAGCGCTGCAGGAGCGGTTCAAATGAGCGATCTCTCGCATTACGACATCATCCGCAGCCCGGTGCTGAGCGAGAAGTCGACCATTGCCACCGAACAGAGCAAGGTCGTCTTCAACGTTCTGAAGACCGCGACGAAGCCCGAAATCAAGGCTGCCGTCGAAGCGCTGTTCAAGGTGAAGGTAACGGGCGTCAACACCCTGGTCCGCAAGGGCAAGGTGAAGCGCTTCCGCGGTATCGTGGGCAAGCAGAGCGACGTCAAGAAGGCGATCGTGACGCTGGCTGAAGGTCAGTCGATCGACGTTTCTACCGGTCTCTGACGCGAAGAAAATAGGCTGAAGCCATGGCTCTCAAGCACTACAAGCCGACAACGCCGGGACAGCGCCAGCTGGTTCTCGTCGATCGCTCGGAGCTCTACGCCGGCAAGCCCGTCAAGGGCCTGACGGTTGGTCTCCGCCAGAGCGGCGGTCGCAACAATATGGGACGCGTCACGGCCTATGGCCGTGGCGGTGGCCACAAGCGCACCTACCGCCTGATCGATTTCAAGCGGAACAAGCGCGACATCCCGGCCGTCGTCGAGCGGATCGAATACGATCCGAACCGTACGGCGTTCATCGCCCTCATCAAGTATGAGGACGGTGAGCTGAGCTACATCCTGGCGCCGCAGCGCCTGGCCGTTGGCGACAAGGTCGATCTCGTCGGCTCAGGCCGACGTGAAGCCGGGCAATGCGATGCCGCTCGGCGCGATGCCGGTTGGCACGATCGTCCACAACGTCGAGATGAAGCCCGGCAAGGGCGGTCAGATCGCACGTTCGGCTGGTGCTTATGCACAGTATGTTGGCCGCGACGCCGGCATGGCGATTCTTCGCCTGAATTCGGGTGAGCAGCGCCTGGTCCACCAGACCTGCATGGCCACGATCGGCGCGGTTTCGAACCCCGACCATTCCAACATCTCGCTCGGCAAGGCCGGTCGTAATCGTTGGCTTGGCAAGCGTCCGAGCGTCCGCGGTGTCGCCATGAACCCGGTCGACCATCCGCACGGCGGTGGTGAAGGCCGCACCTCGGGTGGCCGTCATCCGGTTACGCCGTGGGGCAAGCCGACCAAGGGCAAGAAGACCCGCAACAATAAGTCGACCGACAAGTTCATCGCGCGCAGCCGTCATCTGCGCAAGAGCAAGTAAGAGAGAGGCTGTCCGTGGCTCGTTCTATTTGGAAAGGCCCGTTCGTCGACGGTTATCTCCTGCGCAAGGCAGAGAAGAGCCGCTCTTCGGGTCGTGGCGAGGTCATCAAGATCTGGAGCCGTCGCTCCACGATCCTGCCGCAGTTTGTGGGCTTGACGTTTGGCGTCTATAACGGCCAAAAGCACGTTCCGGTCATCGTCAACGAGGACATGGTCGGTCACAAGTTCGGCGAGTTCTCGCCGAGCCGGACCTACTATGGCCACACGGCCGACAAGAAGGCGAAGAGGAAGTAACATGGGCAAGCCGAAGCGCGAACGCGCGCTGAAAGACACCGAGGCCCGCGCGATCACGCGGATGATCCGTGTCTCTCCGCGCAAGCTCAATCTCGTCGCCCAGCTGATCCGGGGCAAGAAGGCATCGACGGCTCTGGCCGATCTGACCTTCTCGGAGAAGCGCATTGCGCGTGACGTAAAGAAGACGCTGGAATCTGCGATCGCAAACGCCGAGAACAATCACGATCTCGACGTTGATTCGCTGGTCGTTGCCGAAGCGTTTGTCGGCAAGGCCCTGGTGATGAAGCGCTGGACGCCGCGGGCTCGCGGTCGTGTCGGCCGGATCGAGAAGCCGTTTTCGCACCTCACCATCGTGGTGCGTGAAACCGAGGAGGCTGCATAATGGGCCAGAAAGTCAATCCGATTGGCCTCCGCCTCGGTATCAACCGGACGTGGGACAGCCGCTGGTTCGCCAACAAGGGCGAATACGGCAAGCTGCTCCATGAAGACATGCGCATCCGCGAGAAGCTCTGGTCGAGCTGAAGCAGGCTGCGGTCTCCAAGATCGTGATCGAGCGCCCGCACCGGAAGTGCCGCGTGACGATCTACTCGGCTCGTCCGGGTATCGTCATCGGCAAGAAGGGTGCCGATATCGAGAAGCTGCGCAAGCTGGTCGGCAAGCTGACCGACAGCGAAGTGCATCTCAATATCGTCGAAGTGCGCAAGCCGGAGATCGACTCGACCCTGGTCGCCGCGTCGATCGCACAGCAGCTGGAGCGCCGCGTTGCGTTCCGCCGTGCGATGAAGCGCGCCGTCCAGTCGGCGATGCGTCTCGGTGCCCAGGGCATCCGCATCAACGCTGGCGGCCGTCTTGGCGGCGCGGAAATCGCGCGTCTGGAATGGTACCGCGAGGGTCGGGTTCCGCTGCACACGCTGCGCGCCGACATTGACTACGGCACCGCGACGGCGCACACGGCCTATGGCACGTGCGGCATCAAGGTGTGGATCTTCAAGGGTGAAATCCTCGAGCACGATCCGATGGCTTCCGAGCGTCGCCAGACTGAGGGTAACGAGCAGGGCTCGAATACTCGTCGTCGCGACTCCGCGGCCTAATTCGGTCGGACCTGAGGGCGAGAGAGAACAGAAATGCTGCAACCGAAGCGCACCAAGTTCCGCAAGCAGTTCAAGGGCCGTATCCATGGCGTTGCCAAGGGTGGTACGGATCTGAACTTCGGCGGGTTCGGCCTCAAGGCCCTGGAGCCGGAACGCGTCACGGCGCGACAGATCGAAGCGGCGCGCCGCGCGATCACTCGTGCTATGAAGCGCGCGGGACGCGTGTGGATCCGGATTTTCCCGGATGTGCCCGTCACGTCGAAGCCGACCGAAGTCCGAATGGGTAAGGGTAAGGGAGCGCCGGAATATCTGGGCCTCCCGCGTCAAGCCTGGCCGGATCATGTTTGAGATCGACGGTGTCGACGAGGAGACCGCCCGCGAGGCGCTCCGTCTCGGCGCGGCGAAGCTCCCGATCAAGACGCGCTTCGTACAGCGCATCGCCGATTGATCGGCGAACGGACGAGGATAGTGCCATGAAGGCGAAAGACGTTCGGCTGCAGACCGCCGACCAGCTCGATACCGAGCTCGGGAACCTGAAGAAGGAGCAGTTCAACCTGCGCTTTCAGCGGGCTACCGGCCAGCTCGAAAACACGGCGCGTGTCCGGCAGGTTCGCCGCGACATCGCCAGGATCAAGACCATCGCTGCGCAGAAGAGCGCGGCGGACAAGCGCTGAGGAGGCGACATGCCGAAACGCGTTCTGCAGGGCAGCGTCGTCAGCGACAAGACCGACAAGACTGTCGTCGTTCTGGTCGAGCGGCGCTTCACGCACCCGGTCATGAAGAAGACCGTGCGGCGGACGAAGAAGTACCATGCCCACGACGAGGGCAACGTTCACAAGATTGGCGACATCGTCTCGATCGAAGAGACCGCGCCGATCTCGAAGAATAAGCGCTGGGTCGTTATCTCCGAGCAGTCGGGCGATAAGTAAGGCACTGGATAAGGTTCGTTGCTGCTGATCCTGGGGATCGGTGGCAACCAGAAAAGTAGGCGGCCAGTCATGATTCAGATGCAGACTAACCTCGACGTGGCGGATAATTCCGGCGCTCGTCGTGTGATGTGCATCAAGGTTCTCGGCGGTTCCAAGCGGAAGTACGCCTCGGTCGGCGACATCATCGTCGTGTCGATCAAGGAGGCGATCCCGCGCGGTCGCGTGAAGAAGGGCGACGTCATGAAGGCGGTCGTCGTTCGCACAGCCAAGGATATTCGTCGCGCGGATGGCAGTGTCATCCGTTTCGACAAGAATGCGGCGGTTCTGATCAACAACCAGAAGGAGCCGATCGGGACTCGTATCTTCGGACCGGTTCCGCGTGAGCTTCGCGCGAAGAACCACATGAAGATCATCTCGCTCGCGCCGGAGGTGCTGTGATGGCGGCCAAGATCAAGAAGGGCGACAACGTCGTCGTTCTCACGGGTAAGGATAAGGGTAAGTCGGGCGAAGTGCTTCGCGTGATTCCGACCGAGGACCGCGCCGTCGTGCGTGGTGTCAACGTCGCACGCAAGCACCAGAAGCAGACGGCAAGCGAGCAGGGCGGCATCGTCGCCAAGGAGCTCTCGATCCATCTGTCGAACATCGCCTGGCGGACCCCAAGGACGGCAAGCCGACTCGCGTTGGCTTCAAGGTGACCGAAGACGGGCGCAAGCAACGCGTCGCAAAGCGTTCGGGAGATGTGATCGATGGCTGAGGCAGCTTACGAGCCGCGGCTCAAGAAGTTCTATGAAGATGAAGTGCGGGCGAAGCTCGTCGAGGAATTCGGGTACAAGAACCCGATGCAGGTTCCTCGCCTCGAGAAGATCGTCCTGAACATGGGCATCGGCGAAGCCGTCAATGATTCCAAGAAGGTCGGTACGGCCCTTGGTGACCTGGCGCTCATCGCCGGCCAGAAGCCCGCTGTGACCAAGGCTACGAAGTCCATCGCGACTTTCAAGCTGCGCGAACACATGCCGATCGGCGGCAAGGTTACGCTGCGCAAGGCGCGGATGTACGAGTTCCTGGATCGCCTGGTCACGATCGCGCTGCCGCGCGTTCGCGATTTCCGCGGACTGAATCCGAAGAGCTTCGACGGTCGTGGCAACTTTCGCCATGGGCATCAAGGAGCACCTGATTTTCCCGGAGATCAATTACGACAAGATTGATCAGGTCTGGGGAATGGACGTGATCGTCTGCACCACGGCCAAGACTGACGAGGAAGCTCGCGCCCTTCTGAAGGCGCTGAACTTCCCGTTCCGCCAGTAACCGGTGCCGGGATAGGACGAGGATTTATCGATGGCTAAGAAGAGCTCGATCGAGAAGAACAACCGGCGCCGCAAGCTTGCGAAGCAGTATGCTCCCAAGCGCGACCGCCTGAAGGCTGTGGCTAATGACGAGAGCCTGTCGCTCGAGGAACGCTTCCAGGCGCGCCTCAAGCTGGCGGAGCTGCCGCGGAACGCGTCCGAGACGCGCATCCGCAATCGTTGCGAAGTGACGGGCCGCCCGCGCGGTGTCTATCGCAAGCTGATGATGTCGCGTATTGCATTGCGCGAACTCGGGTCGCTGGGGTTGATCCCGGGCCTCGTCAAGTCGAGCTGGTAAGGAGCACGGTCCCAATGACAATGACCGATCCTCTGGGTGATATGCTCACCCGTATCCGCAATGCTCAGATGCGCCGGATGTCGAAGGTTTCGACGCCGTCCTCCAAGCTGCGCGAGAACGTTCTCGGTGTTCTGCAGTCGGAAGGCTACATTCGTGGCTTTGCGACCGCAGTGGACGGCGAAGGCCGTCCTGTGATCGAGATCGAACTGAAGTATTATGATGGCGAGCCTGTGATCCGCACGATCGAGCGTGTCTCGAAGCCGGGTCGCCGGGTCTATGCCTCGGTCAAGAACATTCCGCAGGTCAAGAATGGCCTCGGCGTGTCCATCCTCTCCACGCCGAAGGGCGTGATGTCGGATACGGATGCCCGCGACCAGAATGTCGGCGGCGAGGTTCTTTGCCAGGTATTCTGATCTGGTTGATGGCGAAACACGAACCGGACGGATTTGTCTGATGTCTCGTATTGGTAAGAAGCCGGTAGCTGTGCCCAAGGGCGTGACGGCTACGATCAACGGCCAGACGGTGTCGGTGAAGGGTCCGAAGGGCGAAATGTCCTTCGACTTCACGGAGCACGTTGAAGTGGAACTGACGGAAGCGGGCGTACAGGTCGCCCCGCGCGATGACAGCAAGCCGGCTCGCGCCGCTTGGGGCATGTCGCGCACGATGATTTCGAACCTGATGAAGGGCGTGACCGAGGGCTTCACGAAGAAGCTCGAGATCAACGGCGTGGGTTACCGCGCCGCCGTTCAGGGCTCCAACCTGCAGCTCGCGCTTGGCTACAGCCATGACGTGGTCTATGCGATCCCGGAAGGCATCACGATCGTGACGCCGCGTCCGGTCGAGATCATCGTTTCGGGCATCGACAAGCAGCGCGTCGGCCAGGTCGCGGCCGAAATCCGCGAATACCGCAGCCCCGAGCCCTACAAGGGCAAGGGCGTCAAGTACGCCACCGAAACGATCTTCCGCAAGGAAGGCAAGAAGAAGTAACGGAGCCCGTCATGGCAAATATTCTGAAGGACCGTCGCGCAGCGCGCGTCCGCCGGGCGCTCCGCAAGGTTGCGAACGGACGTCCCCGGCTCAGCGTTTACCGCTCGTCGGAGCATATCTATGCCCAGATCATCGACGATGCCGAGGGGCGTACCCTCGCCGCGGCTTCGTCGCTCGAGAAAGGATCTGCGCGGCGCGCTGAAGACGGGTGCCGACAAGGCAGCCGCCGAGGCGGTTGGCAAGCTCGTTGCAGAGCGCGCCAAGGCAGCCGGCGTGACCCAGGTCGTTTTCGACCGCGGTGCGTATCTTTTTCATGGCCGCGTCAAGGCGCTGGCTGATGGCGCTCGCGAGGGCGGTCTGGACTTCTGATGCGCTGAGGCGCGTCATCACGTAACACAGGACGATTGGATCTTTCGATGGCCAGAGAGCAGCGGGAAGAGCGCGACAGCGAATTCGTCGACAAGCTCGTTCACATCAATCGCGTCGCGAAGGTGGTGAAGGGCGGACGGCGGTTTCGGCTTCGCAGCCCTCGTCGTCGTCGGCGACCAGAAGGGCCGGGTCGGTTTCGGCCACGGCAAGGCGCGTGAAGTGCCTGAAGCAATCCGCAAGGCAACGGAAGCCGCAAAGCGTAGCCTGGTTCGGGTTCCGCTCCGCGAGGGCCGTACCCTTCATCATGACGTGTTCGGTCGCCACGGCGCCGGCAAGGTCTTCCTGCGCGCCGCAGCGCCGGGTACCGGCATCATCGCCGGCGGCCCGATGCGCGCCGTGTTCGAGACCCTTGGTGTCCAGGACGTCGTTGCCAAGTCGATGGGTTCGTCGAACCCGTACAACATGGTGCGTGCGACGTTCGCGGCATCTGAGCGCCGAAGACAGCCCGCGCAGCGTCGCGGCCCGTCGCGGCATCAAGGTGTCGGCATCTGCAGGCCCGTCGCGGCGGCGAAGCCGAAGCTTCCGCCGAGGCGTGAGCGCCCGATTGAATTCGAGGATTTGACCAAATGGCCAAGAAATCTGAAGGCGCCGCCAAGACGGTTACCGTCGAGCAGACCGGCAGCCCGATCCGCCGCCCGGCCGACCAGCGTGCAACGCTGATCGGCCTCGGCCTCAACAGGATCCGTCGCCGTTCGACGCTGCAGGACACTCCTGCGGTTCGCGGCATGATCGCCAAGGTGGCTCACCTCGTCCGCGTTGTGGACGAGGCGTGAGCCCAGAAGGACCAGTTCGATGAAGCTCAACGAGATCAACGACAACCCGGGCTCCAGCAAGAACCGCATGCGCGTCGGACGCGGTATCGGTTCGGGCAAGGGCAAGACCGGTGGTCGCGGCGTCAAGGGCCAGAAGTCGCGCACGGGTGTGGCGATCAAGGGCTTTGAAGGCGGCCAGATGCCGTTGCATCGGCGTCTGCCGAAGCGCGGTTTCACCAATATTTTCGCCAAGGACTACAACGAGGTCAGCCTCGGTCGCGTCCAGGCGGCGATTGACGCCGGCAAGCTCGATGCGAAGAAGCCGGTGACGGTCGAAGCGCTGAAGGAAGCGGGCGTTCTGCGCCGCGTGCAGGATGGCGTTCGCCTGCTCGGCGTTGGCGAACTCAAGGTTGCCGTCAGCTTCGAGATCGCTGGCGCTTCCAAGCCGGCGATCGAAGCGGTCGAGAAGGCTGGCGGTTCCGTCAAGCTGCTCGCCGTCAAGGCTGAAAAGACGGACGCAGAGTAAACTGCGTCGTTCGGGGAGGGGCGCCACCGCTTGTCGTGGCGCCTCCGAGAGACCACTTGATGCCCGGCAGGGGCATTGGGGCCCGGTTTCCGGGCCCGAACGGAGCGGCGAATGGCATCAGCGGCTGAACAACTGGCGGCCAATCTCAATTTTGGCGCCTTCGCCAAAGCCGAGGCTCTGAAGAAGCGCATCTGGTTTACCCTGGGTGCGCTGCTCGTCTATCGGCTCGGCACCTATATCCCGCTTCCCGGCATCAACCCGGAAGCGCTGGCAAGCGCCTTCAACAATCAGCAGTCCGGCATTCTGGGCCTGTTCAACATGTTCTCCGGCGGTGCCGTCGGACGCATGGCGATCTTCGCGCTCGGCATCATGCCGTACATCTCCGCGTCGATCATCATCCAGCTGATGACGTCGATCGTGCCGTCCCTCGAAGCCTTGAAGAAGGAAGGGGAGGCGGGCCGCAAGGTCATCAACCAGTACACGCGCTACGGCACGGTGCTTCTCGCCATCGTGCAGGCCTACGGTATCGCCGTCGGTCTCGAGGGCGGAACCAATATCGTCATCGATCCCGGCATGTTCTTCCGGATCGCCACGGTCATCACCCTGACCGGCGGCACGATGTTCCTGATGTGGATCGGCGAGCAGATCACGTCGCGCGGTATCGGTAACGGTATCTCTCTCATCATCTTCGCCGGTATCGTCGCCAACATTCCGCACGCCCTGATCGGCATGCTGGAACTGGGCCGCCAGGGCGCGTTGCCGACCTGGGTCATCCTGGCCGTCGCCGTCGTCGCGGTTGTCGCGATCGCCTTCATCGTGTTCATGGAGCGCGCCCAGCGCCGCCTCATCATCCAGTATCCGAAGCGCCAGGTTGGCAACCGGATGTTCCAGGGTGAGTCGTCGCATCTGCCGCTCAAGCTCAACACGTCGGGCGTCATCCCACCGATCTTCGCGTCGTCGCTGCTGCTGCTGCCGGCTACCATCGCGAATTTCACCGCGTCGAGCGGGGCACCCGGCTGGCTGACGTCGACGGTGGCGCTGCTTGGCCACGGCACCGTGCTCTACATGCTGCTCTACGCGGCGATGATCATCTTCTTTGCCTTCTTCTACACGGCGATCGTGTTCAATCCGACCGACACGGCCGACAATCTGAAGAAGCATGGCGGGTTCATTCCGGGCATTCGTCCGGGCCAGAGGACGGCGGAATACATCGATTACGTGTTGACGCGCATCACCCTGTTGGGCGCCGTCTATCTGGTGATCGTCTGTCTGTTGCCCGAGGCGCTGATTTCGGCCACTCACGTTCCGTTCTACTTTGGCGGTACATCGCTGCTCATCGTCGTCAATGTGACGATGGATACGGTGTCGCAGGTCCAGGGCCATCTGTTGGCGCATCAGTATGAGGGCTTGGTCAAGAAGTCCAAGCTCCGGGGGAAAAGGCGATGAGACTGATCCTGCTCGGACCACCAGGAGCGGGTAAGGGTACGCAGTCGGCTCGTCTTGTGAAGCGTTACGGAATTCCGCAGCTGTCCACCGGGGACATGCTGCGGGCCGCCGTGGCCGCCGAAACGCCGATCGGCCTGCAGGCCAAGGCGATCATGGACGCCGGCAATCTGGTTCCCGATGATGTCGTCGTCGGAATCGTGGCGGAGCGGATCGAGGAAGCGGATGCCCGCAAGGGCTTCATTCTCGATGGTTTCCCGCGGACGATCGCCCAGGCGGATGCCCTGGAGAAGATGCTGGCGAGCAAGGGCGTCAAGCTCGATGCCGTCGTCGAACTCAAGGTCGACCAGTCGAAGCTGACGGATCGAATCACCAAGCGCGCCGACGAAACGCGTGCGCGCGGCGAACCGGTCCGCAAGGACGACGATCCGGAAGTCTTTAAGACCCGGCTCGCGGCCTACAGCCGGGATACCGCGGTCATCTCGCCCTATTACAGGGCAGGGGGCCGTTTGATCGAGATAGACGGCATGCGCTCGATCGACGAGGTGTCCGAGGACATCGCGACGACCTTGGATAGACTTGACGAACAGGTCGAGAGTCGATAAGGCTCGCGACCTGCTGCTAACGGGTCTTGGCGTTTCCTGACATTTCAGGGGACGACATTGCTTGTTTGCGCAAGAGAATGCCCGCAAGAGCCGGTCTCCACCGGACGCGGGATCTAGAGGCGCCGACGGAAGGTTCCGTCGGCAGGAGATGGAGACGGCATTGGCCCGTATCGCAGGCGTAAATATCCCGACGAACAAGCGCGTTGTCATCGCGCTGCAGTACATTCACGGGATCGGCGCGAAGCACGCGCTCGACATCATCACGAAGACCAACATCGCTCCCGAGCGTCGCGTCAACGAGCTCTCGGACGCAGAAGTTCTGTCGATCCGTGAAGCGATTGACCGCGACTACGTCGTCGAAGGCGATCTGCGTCGCGAAGTCGCGATGAACATCAAGCGTCTGATGGACCTCGGCTGCTATCGCGGCCTGCGTCATCGTCGCGGTCTTCCGGTTCGCGGCCAGCGCACGCATACCAATGCGCGCACCCGTAAGGGGCCGGCTAAGCCGATCGCCGGTAAGAAGAAGTAATTCAAGAATTCGGGGCGCTAGGCCCCCGGTGGAGCTGCCGGTTTTACGGCGGTGTCGAGATCGAACGTAAGGATAGAGAATGGCCAAGGACACAACGCGCGTACGTCGCCGCGAGCGGAAGAACATCTCCTCGGGCGTTGCGCATGTGAGCTCGACGTTCAACAACACGATGATCACCATCACCGACGCACAGGGAAATGCGATTTCCTGGTCGTCGGCTGGCATGATGGGCTTCAAGGGTTCGCGTAAGTCGACCCCTTATGCAGCTCAGATGGCTGCTGAAGATGCCAGCCGCAAGGCTGCTGAACACGGCATGAAGACCCTCGAAGTCGAAGTCACCGGTCCGGGTTCGGGCCGTGAGTCGGCTCTGCGGGCTCTGCAGGCTGCTGGCTTCACCATCACCTCGATCCGTGATGTGACGCCGATCGCGCATAATGGCTGCCGGCCGCGCAAGCGTCGCCGCGTCTAAAGCCTCGGGCGGCGTCCTCGGCGGACGCCGTCTTCACTGCGTATCGGCATTCGGCGCTCCGCCCTTAGCCGGAGCGCCACGCCACCCGAACCGTCGGGCGGCGTTCGAGATCGAAAGGATACGGTCGTGATCCATAAGAATTGGCAAGAGCTGATCAAGCCGAACAAGCTCGAGGTGACGCCGGGATCCGATCCCAAGCGTCTCGCTACCGTCGTGGCGGAACCTCTTGAGCGCGGTTTTGGTCTGACGCTCGGCAATGCGCTGCGTCGCGTGCTGCTGTCTTCGCTCCAGGGCGCCGCGGTTACCGCCGTCCAGATCGACGGCGTGCTGCACGAATTCTCCTCCATTGCCGGCGTCCGGGAAGATGTCACCGACATCATCCTGAACATCAAGGAAATCTCCATCCGCATGCAGGGCGAAGGTCCGAAGCGCATGGTGGTTCGCAAGACGGGTCCGGGTATCGTCACGGCTGGCGACATCCAGACTGTCGGCGACATCGAAGTCCTGAACCCCGAGCTGGTTCTCTGCACGCTTGACGAAGGCGCCGAGATCCGCATGGAGTTCACGGTCAATACCGGCAAGGGCTACGTTGCCGCCGACCGCAACCGCGCGGAAGACGCTCCGATCGGGCTGATCCCCGTCGACAGCATCTATTCGCCGGTCAAGAAGGTCTCGTACCGTGTCGAGAACACCCGCGAGGGCCAGGTTCTCGACTATGATAAGCTGACGCTGACGGTCGAGACCGACGGCTCGCTCCGTCCCGACGACGCCGTGGCTTACGCCGCCCGCATCGTTCAGGACCAGCTGTCGATCTTCGTCAACTTTGAAGAGCCGCAGAAGGAAACCGTTTCGGAAGCGATTCCGGAGCTGGCCTTCAACCCGTCGCTTCTGAAGAAGGTGGACGAGCTGGAACTTTCTGTTCGCTCGGCCAATTGCCTGAAGAACGACAATATCGTCTATATTGGCGACCTGATTCAGAAGACCGAGGCAGAGATGCTCCGGACCCCGAATTTCGGCCGCAAGTCGCTGAACGAGATCAAGGAAGTTCTCGCCCAGATGGGTCTCCATCTCGGCATGGAGGTCACGAATTGGCCGCCGGAGAACATCGAAGAACTCGCCAAGCGTTACGAAGATCATTACTAAGACAGCACCCACGGCGTGAGCCGCCGGTTGATAGATTGAGGAGAGAGCCATGCGCCACGGTAATTCCGGTCGCAAGTTCAGCCGTACCGCGAGCCACCGCAAGGCGATGTTCGCGAACATGGCTGTAGCGCTGATCACGCACGAGCAGATCGTCACCACCCTGCCGAAGGCGAAGGACCTGCGTCCGATCGTCGAGAAGCTGGTGACGCTCGGCAAGCGCGGCGATCTGCATGCCCGCCGTCAGGCCATCGCGCAGCTGCGCGACGTCGCGGCTGCCAAGAAGCTGTTCGAAACGCTCGGCCCGCGCTACCAGGAGCGCCAGGGTGGCTACCTTCGCGTTCTGAAGGCTGGTTTCCGCCACGGCGACAACGCCCCGGTCGCGGTGATCGAGTTCGTCGAGCGCGACGTTGACGCCAAGGGCGCCTCCGACCGTGCTCGCACGGCCGCCGCCGAGGCCGCCGAAGGCGCGGCCGCATAAGCGGATCGTATTTCGGGTTTGGATCAGGGCGGCCTTCGGGTCGCCCTTTTTCGTTTCGAGATGGGGCAGGGGGCGAAGTGCTTCCCGTCTCCCTGAGAGGGATGACCGCCGGCTGTCTGTCTGTGGCTGCGGACCTCGTCGACAAGCGCCGTCTCCAACATGCTGAGGAGGCCCGGAGGGCCGTCTCGAAGCACGCAGGGCGATCTCTCGCGTTCCTGGATATCCTGCCCCGACGTTGTGCGTCCTTCGAGACGGCTTTCGTCGAAAGCCTCCTCAGGATGTTGACGGTCGAGGCCTGCAGGAAGGCCGTGTGCCTGGCGGGGAAGGCACCGCGCTCGATGCGTGTCGAGATCGGAGCTGCCCGGCCACGGCGCTCCGCCTCAGCCCTACAGCTTCTCGACCGCCGTGAAGCGGAACAGGAAGCTCGGCTCCATCATCGACTGCATCAGCGACAGGCGGCTGGAACGGTAGCAGTCCGGTTCGTCGGCGAAGAAGGTGCCGGCGAAGCGGACCGTGTCGCCAGCCTTCAGCTTGCCGAGACTCTGGGCGACGGGAGAACCGGCCGGGACCAGCGTCTGGTCCTCCATGTCGGACATCGCGTTGTTCCAGGTCTTCACCAGCGTGCCGTCGGGCAGGGCCATCGTCACGGTGAAGCGTTTGCCGGAATCCGCATCCAGCGACTGGATCTTGCCGACCCAATTCTTCACTTCCGGTTTCGGTAGCGCCTTGCAGATCGCGGCGGCGCGTTCCGGCTGGGTCGAATCGCGCTCGGCGTCGTCGGCCTTGTCATAAGCTTCGCGCGCGGCGCGGACGGCCTGGGTGAAGGCAGCCTGATCCTTGGGCTGTTGCGGGGCCAGCAGGCCGAGCAGGGCGGCGGCTTCTTCCGCCGGTGTCGCAGCCGGCCGCGCGTCGGCTGCCGGGGCGGCGCCGGCCAGCGGGTCCGGCTCACTGCCGGGGATCACGGTTGTGGTGACGGGGACCGGATCGGGCAGGGCGGAGGGCTCGAGCTGCGATTCGTCCTTGTTGGAGGGGGCGGGCACCTCGACCGGGTCGATGACGCGGACCTGGGGGGCTGGCTCCGCCGGTTCGGGCACGGCGGGCGCCTCTGATTCGGCGGGATGCGGTGCCTGCGGTTCCGGCGCGCTCCGCGGCTGGGCCGGCTCCAATAAGGCGATGTGCGGCATCGTCTCCGGCAGGGCGGGCTTCATGATGACCCCCGCGGCGCCGGCGACGAGAAGCACCGTGCCGATCGCGATCGCGGCGAAGTTCTTCCGGCTGATCCCGTTGAGAAGCAGGGGAACCAGCCCGGCCAGGAGACCCAGCAAACCTATGATGAACAGTGCGATCCAGAGCATTCCGATCCCTTCGTCCCGGCGGGATTATCCAGATGTCGGGCCCGACGCCAAGAGCCGGCCGGCTGGCCGGAGTGAATATCCGACTGTAGCGTGACACGAACTCTGGGCGAGCCTGTGGCAGTTGAACAGCTTGTTTCGGCAACCGCCTGTGGATTCGATCCCCGGCGAGGCGGGCGCTGGACGGGCAAAGGCCACTGCGGTGCCGCATTTCGTGTAGCATTCTTGGCGAAGGAATCCCGTCAGAAAGGCTCTCCCATGCGGTTTGGAATTGCGGTTGCAGTTGGATTGGCTGGCGCGCTGCTGTGCGGTCCGGCAATGGCCGCGGAACGCACGGTCCCCCAGTCGGAGGCAGCGCTTCGTTATTCCTTCTCGCCGATTGTCAAACGCGTCTCGCCGGCGGTGGTCAACGTCTATGCCTCGCGCGTCGTCCAGCAGCGCGCCTCGCCCTTCATGGACGACCCGTTCTTCCGTCGTTTCTTCGGCGGCGAGATGAACAATGCGCCGCGAAAGCGCGTGCAGCAGTCGCTCGGCTCCGGCGTCATCGTCGATGCGTCGGGCATCGTCGTCACCAACTATCACGTCATCGCCAATGCCGATGAGGTCAAGGTCGCGCTTTCCGACAAGCGGGAGCTTCGAGGCCGAGGTCGTCCTGAAGGACGAGCGGATGGATCTGGCGGTGCTGCGGCTCAAGGGTAGCGACGGCAACTATCCGGTCGTGCCCTATGCCGATTCCGACGCACTGGAAGTCGGCGATCTCGTGCTCGCCATTGGCGACCCCTTCGGAGTCGGCCAGACGGTGACGAGCGGCATCGTCTCGGCGCTCGCCCGGACGCAGATCGGCGCGTCCGACTATCAGTTCTTCGTCCAGACCGACGCCGCCATCAATCCCGGCAATTCCGGCGGAGCGCTTGTCGACATGGACGGCAAGCTGGTCGGCATCAACACGGCGATCTACTCGCGCAGCGGCGGTTCGATCGGCATCGGCTTCGCGATTCCGTCCAATATGGTGCGCGTGGTTGTTCAATCGGCACTCAAGGACGGCAAGCTGCAATTGCCGTGGCTCGGCGCGGGCTTGCAGCAGGTGACGCCGGAGATCGCCGATGGTCTCGGGCTCGGCCGGCCCGCGTGGCGCGCTCGTTACCGACGTCGTGGCCGGCAGCCCGGCCGAGAAGGCCGGCTTGAAGTCGGGCGATCTCGTCATCAGCGTCGATGGCGTCGAAGTCGATGATCCGAACGGCCTGAACTATCGCCTCGCCACGAAGGGCGTCGATGGAACGGTGAAGCTCGACTATATTCGAGACGGCAAAACCGTTGCGACGGAGCTGGCTCTCGTTTCCGCGCCGGAAACGACGCCGCGCGACAAGCGCACGATAGACGGCACGTCGCCCTTTGCCGGCGTCACGGTCGTCAATCTTTCGCCGGCCGTGATCGAAGAACTGGCCTATGCGGGCACGCGCGACAAGGGCGTGCTGATCCAGCGGTCGAGGCGGGATCGGCCGCCGAGGGTGTCGGTTTCCGAGCCGGCGACATCATCGTCGAGTCGAATGGCGTGAAGATCGCATCGACGCAGGAACTCGCTGATGTCGCGGCGCAGAAGGCTTCGCGCTATAGGCTGATCATCGAGCGCGGCGGTCGTCTGATCCGCTCGCAGGTCGGGCGTTGATCGAGTTTGGACGTTTGAAATGAGCAATCTGTTCGAGGCAGCCGGAATGGAGAGGGCCGCGCCGCGGCCCCTGGCCGATCGGCTGCGCCCCGAACGGCTGGCCGACGTCGTCGGCCAGGACCATCTCGTCGGCGCCGACGGCGCGCTGTCGCGCATGCTCGAATTCGGGCTCGCTCGGCTCGATGATCTTCTGGGGGCCGCCCGGCACCGGCAAGACGACGGTGGCGCGGCTGCTCGCCGGCGAGACCGAGCTCGCTTTCGAGCAGATCTCGGCGATCTTCTCCGGCGTCGCCGACCTGAAGAAGGTGTTCGAGCGGCGCGGGCGCGGCGGCATCGGCAAGGGCACGCTGCTCTTCGTCGACGAGATCCATCGCTTCAACCGCGCCCAGCAGGACAGTTTCCTGCCGGTCATGGAGGACGGCACCGTCACGCTGGTCGGTGCGACGACGGAGAACCCGTCCTTCGAGCTCAACGCCGCTCTGCTGTCGCGCGCCCGCGTGCTGGTGTTCCAGTCGCATGGACGGAAGTCGATCGCCAAGCTGCTGGCCCGCGCCGAGGCGGTCGAGGGCAAGCCGCTGCCGCTCGACGAGGAGGCGCGCGAGGCCTCGTTCGCATGGCGGATGGCGACGGCCGCGCCGTCGCTGACGCTTGCGGAGGAGAGTCTGGCGCGCCGCCAAGCCGGGCGAGATCTTCGACGCCAAGGGCTTGCAGGAGATCGTCCAGCGCCGCGCGCCGATCTACGACAAGGCGCCAGGACGGCCACTACAATCTGATCTCCGCGCTGCACAAGTCGATCCGCGGCTCGGACCCGGACGCCGCGCTCTACTATCTCGCGCGCATGTTCGACGCCGGCGAGGATCCGCTCTATCTCGGCCGCCGGCTGGTGCGCATGGCGGTCGAGGATATCGGGCTCGCCGATCCGCAGGCGCTCGTCGTCGCCAATGCGGCGAAGGACGCCTATGACTAGCTCGGCACGCCCGGAGGGCGAACTCGCCTTCGCCAGGCCGCCGTCTATCTCGCCACCGCGCCGAAATCGAATGCTGTCTACATGGCCTTCAAGGCGGCGACGCAGGCGGCGAAGCAGCGGTGGCTCGCTGACTGCCGCCCAAGCACATCCTGAACGCCCCGACGAAGCTGATGAAGGACGAGGGCTACGGCGCCGGCTATCGCTACGACCATGACGAGCCGGATGCGTTTTCGGGCCAGGACTATTTCCCGACCGCGCTCGGCCGGCAGAACTTCTACCAGCCCGTCGAGCGCGGCTTCGAGCGCGATATCCGCAAGCGGCATGGACTATTGGGCCAAGCTGCGGAAGGAGCGGGGCGGCAGCTAGAGTCGTTCCGTGTTTCATGGAAACACGGAACGACTCTAGCTCTTTGTTTGATCGCGTTTTCTTCACGCGAACCGGTATCCACTTCGCTCGAAAACGCTCTAACGCCGCCGCTCGTCCGGGAAGTCGCGAGGGTTCACTACGCTCGCTTCAAGGATGCTTTTCGTTCTCGGCCGCGCGCTCTCCGGCCGCCTTGGCGTCGGCCTCACACATGTAGGCGCCTGTCTTGGTCGTGCCGTAGCTGCGGCTACCGGCGAAATGATAGATCTTCGACCTGGGGTTGAGCCAAACGACCGTATCGGCGGGGCAGTGTCCTCTTGCCTGGGCTACCGTGGCATACTCGTTGGCGCCCGTCGGGGCCGACCTCGCGGCCGGCGCGGCCGTTGATGGCGCTGCAGGCGCGGGCGTGGTCGAGGCGGCAGGCCGTGTCGGAGCGACGGCGACAGGCTTCGCAGGCGTTGCCGCGGCGGCCGGAATCGTTTCGGTCCCGGCGCGGCAGGCCGTGATGAAGTCCTTCTTCAACTGCCCTGACTTCTGGATTGCATCGCGGTTGGCCGCGAATTCGTCATTGCACGCCCTGGCGGTCTTGACGCCTTTCGCAGCACCTGCGGCCGCAGGAGCTGCGGCCGGGGCTGCTGCTGGAGCGGCCGCGCCGCCAATCGGAGCCGCTCCCGCGCGGCATGCCGCGATGTAGTCTTTCTTCAACTGACCGGCCGCTTGGATGGCGTCCTTGTTCGCCGCATAGGCGGCGTTGCATTCCTTGGCTGTCATCTGTTGAGCCATAGCAGGGGCGGAGGCGAAGATGATCGCCGTTGCCGCGACGATGGCGGACAGGACAAAGGCTGGGCGGTAGCTCATCTGACCCTCACTGGTTCACGCGGCCGGGGGGCACGAGTGCTTCGCCAGCTAGATAGTGCCCGTCATGGTGGCGGAAAGAGCATGATGATCGGCTCGCTCAACGTGAGTACGACTTACCCTGATCGCAAAGAGGGTGCCGATGATCTCTGCGCTTGATAGGCTGGCATCGCGGAACCGAATGCGCGCTCCGCAGGAAGCGTCCGAACTCGGGAGTCCCGCCTTGATCCTCATCGGCCAGTATGATTCGCCCTTCGTTCGCCGCGTGGCGATTGCCATGCATCTCTATGGCATCGCCTTCGAGCATCGGCCCTGGTCTGTGTTTCGCGATGCCACCAAGATCGCGCCGTATAATCCGCTGACCCGGGTGCCGACGCTGGTGCTCGGCGACGGCGAGGTGGTGATCGAAAGCGCCGCGATCCTCGACTATCTCGATGAACTGGCCGGCGAGGAAAAGGCGATGATGGCGCCCTTCGGTCCAGAGCGGCGACGCGCGCTCAAGGTCTGCGCGCTGGCGACCGGCCTTTCCGACAAGGCGGTCAGCCTCGTCTATGAGGGCGTGCTGCGCAAGGATCGCTCCGAAGTCTGGGTCGAGCGCTGCAAGACACAGATCAGCGCCGTTCTGGATGCGCTGGAGGCGGATCGTGCCGAGCGGCCGTCGGCCTGGTGGTTCGGCGACCGCATCGGCCATGCCGATATCGCGGTCGCCTGCGCCTTCCGCTTCACCACCGAGGCTCATCCCGGGCTGCTGGGCGACCGGCACTGGCCGCGCATCGAGGCACTGTCGGCCGAGTGCGAGGCGCTATCCGTGTTCGCGCAGAATTCCCAACCGGTGTCGCCGCCCAAGCCCTGACTGGGTTCAGGCGAGCTTTTCGACCGCGATGGCGAGGCAGGCCTCGAAGGCGGCGAGGTCGGTATAGAGCGCGGACGGGTCGGCATGGCCGACGACGACCGCGCCGCCGCGCCGTTCGATGCCGCCATGCAGCATCAGATTGTCGATCATCTCGAAATCCTCGACCGAAAGACCGTCCGGCCCGCGCTTGTGGCCGTCCTCGCCCGCCGCGACATGGCCCTCGTAGTAGGCGAGCACCCGGCTGTAGTGGTTGGCGGCGACATTGGTATAGGCGAAGACCGGCTTGCCGAGCCCGCACATGAAGCCGAGTTCGAAGGTGGTGCCGGTATCGGCGGCAATGCCGCGGAACGGCGTCAGGTTGGCGATGATCGCGTCGGCGGCCAGCATCATCCGCTCGTCGACCTCGCTGATCGCCAGTCCGAATCCCTTCTTGGTGTCGGATGGCGGGATATCGAGGTCGCCTGGCGAGATCGGCGTGAAGCCCGCGGCGCGGGCGAGCGCAGCCTTGCTGTCCAGGATTTCGCGCGCGTTTGGCAGGAAGACCTCGGGTCCGGCGAGATAGATCTTTTTCGACACGAATGGGCACCCTTCTGTTTGGCAGCGTGACCTTTCCACACGCCGGGGATGCCGTCACTATCCCGATTGGCAAGGATCGACCCCGCCGCGCCGGTGGTCTATTCCAAGGGACAAGATGGCCGTCGTCGCCGTCGCCCCATTGCCCGAAGACTTATCGAGGAGCCATTAGATGCAGACCCGTGCCGCCGTCGCCTGGGAGGCCAACAAGCCGCTGACGATCGAGACGATCCACCTTGAGGGCCCGAAGGCCGGCGAAGTGCTGGTCGAGATCATGGCGACGGGGGTCTGCCATACCGACGCCTACACGCTGTCGGGCCTCGACTCGGAGGGCAAGTTCCCGGCGATCCTCGGTCATGAGGGCGCCGGCATCGTCCGCGAGGTCGGCGCCGGCGTCACCTCGGTGCGCCCCGGCGACCACGTCATTCCGCTCTACACGCCGGAATGCCGCCAGTGCAAAACCTGCCTGTCGCAGCGCTCCAATCTCTGCACGGCGATCCGCTCGACCCAGGGCCAGGGCCTTATGCCCGATTCGACCTCGCGCTTCCGCTGCGACGGCGAGACCGTGTTCCACTACATGGGCACGTCGACCTTCTCGAACTTCACGGTCCTGCCGGAGATCGCCGTCGCCAAGGTTCGCGAGGACGCGCCCTTCGACAAGATCTGCTACATCGGCTGCGGCGTCACCACGGGCGTCGGCGCCGTGATCCACACCGCCAAGGTCTGGCCGGGCGCCAATGTCGTGGTCTTCGGCCTCGGCGGCATCGGCCTCAACGTGATCCAGGCGGCCCGCATGGTCGGCGCCGACAAGATCATCGGCGTCGATTTGAACCCATCCAAGGTCGCTATGGCCAAGAAGTTCGGCATGACCCATTTCGTCAATCCGGACGAGGTCGGTCGCGACAAGGTCGTGCAGGCGATCGTCGACCTGACCGGCGGTGGCGCCGATTTCTCGTTCGAGTGCATCGGCAATGTCCACACCATGCGCCAGGCGCTGGAGTGCTGTCATCGCGGCTGGGGCGAGAGCATCATCATCGGCGTCGCGCCCTCGGGTGCCGAGATCTCCACCCGTCCGTTCCAGCTCGTCACCGGCCGCGTCTGGAAGGGCTCGGCCTTCGGCGGCGCGCGCGGCCGTACCGACGTGCCGAAGATCGTCGACTGGTACATGGAGGGCAAGATCAACATCGACGACCTGATCACCCACACCATGCCGCTCGAGGAGATCAACACCGCCTTCGACCTGATGCATGAAGGCAAGTCGATCCGCAGCGTCATCCAGTTCTGATCGCCTGAAGGAGGCGGGCCGCCGGTCTCGGCTGCCCGCCTCAGGAACGCAAGCAACGGGGCCTTCCTTGCCACTACGCCTGACATCCGTCTCGGCCGAGCTCTATCGCTCGATCCGGCGCATCCAGGTGCCGGTCGAGCCCTTGACCGTGCTCGTCGGCAAGAACGGCGTCGGCAAGACCAATCTGTATCGCTCGCTCGAATTGCTGGCCGCAGCGGCGCGCGGCACGATCACGCGCGAGATCGCGGAGGAGGGCGGGCTTGATTCCGTCCTCTGGGCGGGACCGCGCGCCAAGGGGCCGGTGCGGCTCAAGCTTGGCGCCGAGTTCGGCGACTTTTTCTATTCGATCGAGATCGGGCTGCCGGCGCCGATCGACCAGGCGGCGCTGACCGCGACCGAGCCGATGGTGAAGGCCGAGGAACTGGTGCATCGCGCGCGCGGCAAGTCGGTGACACTGATGAAGCGGCAGGGGCCAAGCGCCTGGCTGCGCGACGAGAACGGCCGCCGCCAGTCCTATGAAGAGGCGATGATTCCATCCGAGACGGCGCTGTCGGGCTTTCGCGACCAGGGCCGCTTCACCGAGCTCGATCTTGTGCGGCGGGCTCTGCTCGACTGGCGCTTCTATCACGATTTCCGTACCGACAAGTCCTCGCCCATCCGCCAGCCGGCGCTGGCGATCACCACGCCGACGCTATCCTCGGATGGCTATGATCTGGCCGCGGCGCTGGCGAGCGTGATCGAAATCCGCGGCGAAGCGCCCGATATCGAGGCGGCGATCGACGACGCCTTTCCCTGCGCGACGCTCGTCGTCGAGTTCGGCAAGGGTACGGTCTCGCTCGGGTTGAAATTTCCCGACCTGCCGCGCCCGCTTGGCGCGCACGAGCTTTCGGACGGCACGCTGCATTTCATTTGCCTCATAGCGGCACTTTCCGGCTACAGGCTCCCCGGCTTCATCGCGCTCAACGAGCCGGAGACCAGCCTGCATCCGGACCTGACCCTGCCGCTGGCGCGGCTGATCGCGCGCGCGGCGGAGCGGACGCAGGTCTGGGTCGTGACCCACTCGCAGGCGTTGGCCGACGCGCTGGAGCGCGAAGCGGGCGTTGCGCCGCGTGTTGTCGTCAAGGAAGATGGCGCGACATGGATCGAAGGGCTCAAGCTCTTCGGCGAATTTGCCGATCAGGAGTGACCGATGCGCGTCGCGGTCTTCAGCACCAAGCCGTATGACCGGCAATACCTCACCGAGGCAAACGCCGCCTTCGGGCATGATCTCGTCTTCTTCGAGCCGCGGCTCGATCTGTCGACCGCCCCGCTGGCGGATGGATTTCCGGCCGTCTGCGTCTTCGTCAACGACAAACTCGACCGGCCGCTACTGACCCAGCTCGCCGCGAGCGGAACGCGTCTGGTGGCGCTGCGTTGCGCCGGCTTCAACAATGTCGACCTGCATGCGGCGGCCGAGCTCGGCATCGAAGTCGTGCGCGTTCCCGCCTATTCGCCGCATGCGGTGGCGGAGTTCACGGTCGCGCTGCTGCTGGCGCTCGACCGTCGCATCCCCCGCGCCTGGGCGCGGGTGCGCGACAACAATTTCGCGCTCGACGGACTGATCGGCAACGACCTCTACGGCAAGACAATCGGCATCGTCGGGACCGGGCGGATCGGCGGCCTCGTTGCGCGCTGCCTCCGGCTCGGCTTTGGCTGCCGCGTGCTGGCCTTCGACCAGTGGCAGGATCCGGCACTGGTCGAGATCGGCGTCGAATATGGTCCGCTCGACGAACTCTTGGCGGCGGCCGACATCGTCAGCCTGCACTGTCCGTTGACGCCGACGACGCATCACCTCGTCAACGCGACGACCATTGCTCGCGCCAAACCCGGCTTCATCCTGGTCAACACCAGCCGCGGCGCGCTAATCAACGCCGAGGCGCTGGTCGACGGGCTGAAGAGCGGCAAGGTCGGCGGCGTGGCGCTTGATGTCTACGAGCAGGAGGCGGACCTGTTCTTCGAGGATCTATCCAACGAGATCATCCAGGATGACGTTTTCCAGCGTCTGCTGACCTTTCCGAATGTGCTGGTGACTGGCCATCAGGCATTCCTGACGGCCGAAGCGCTCGCGGCGATCAGTGAAACGACGCTGCGGAATATTGCCGCAGCGGAAGACGGTCATGTGCTTGAAAACGTTGTCATGGCGGAGGCTGTGAGCGCCCCTCGCGCGTCGTCCTGATCAAGGCGCGCGATTTGAATGCAGGGTGGCGGCTGCTTTCGTGTAGGCTCGCCGCCCATGACCCATAAAAACGAAGTGCATTTGTCCGACCGCGCCTCGGAAGCGCGAGCGTGGCCGAAGATCCTTGGCCGGTTTCGCGAACCGAACGAAACGCGCAGCGTGATCGAAATCCTGATCACCGCCGTGCCGCTGTTCGCGCTCTGGGCCGCCATGTGGTTTCTGGTGCAGCAGGGCTTCTGGTGGCTGTCGCTGGCGCTGGCAATTCCGGCCGCCGGGTTCCTGGTGCGGCTGTTCATGATCCAGCATGATTGCAGTCACGGCGCGTTTTTCCGCCGTCGCGACGTCAATGACTGGGTCGGCCGGGTTCTCGGCGTCCTTACGCTCACCCCGCATGACTATTGGCGCCGCTCGCATGCGATCCATCACGCCAGCCATGGCAATCTGGAGCAGCGCGGCATTGGCGACATCACGACACTGACGGTCGAGGAGTATCGGTCCCGCAATTTCTGGGGCCGGCTCGGCTACCGGATCTATCGCAGCCCGGTCGTGCTGTTCGTCATCGGTCCCGCCTATCTGTTCCTGCTGCAGCATCGACTGCCGATCGGCATGATGCGCGGCGGCTCGCAGCCCTGGCTCAGCACCATGGGAACCAATCTCGGCATCGCTGTGCTCGCCGGCCTCCTGATGTGGCTGGTCGGCGTCGGCCCGTTCCTGATGGTCCACCTGCCGATCGCCGTCATCGCGGCCTCGATCGGTGTCTGGCTGTTCTATGTCCAGCACCAGTTCGAGGAGACGTTCTGGGCGCGGCCGCCGGAGTGGACGCACCAGGAAGCGGCGTTGCATGGCAGTTCCTATTACGACCTGCCCGGCGTGCTGCGCTGGATGTCGGCCAATATTGGCGTGCATCACGTGCACCACCTTTGCAGCCGCATCCCCTATTATCGCCTGCCCGAAGTGCTGAAGCAGCATCCGGAGCTTATGCAGGTCGGTCGCATGACGATTGGGGAGAGCCTGCGCACCGTTCCGCTGGTATTATGGGATGAAGGCCGCCAGCAACTCGTTCCCTTCAAGGCGATGAAGCGCTGGCAGGCGGTTACCTTGCCGCTCGCGCCCGAGCCCGCCTGACCGGCGGGCTCTCCAACGAGGACGGCTTCTGCCGGGCGCCGAGGATCTGGCGTGATCTCTTGAGGAGGATGGCCATGGCCAAGGGTCAGATGCGCAGCAACAAGGAGGCGAAGAAGCCCAAGAAGGTGAAGGAAGCCGCCGCGCCGGCGACCACCTTCACCACCCAGGTCAGCAAGGCGACTTTGGGCGCGCCCGGCAAGGGCAAGAAGGGTTGATCATCTAAGCCGCTCCGGCCGTCCCTGTGATGGCCGGAACGGCTTTCTCCCGCATTGCTATCCGGCAGTGGCCGGCATAATTCTGTTGACTGGGAATGGAGTCTCCCAAGGTCCATCGGACCTGAACCGCCAAGCTTGGCTGATGACCCCTGCAATGGCATTCGAACCCCGTGTTCGAGCCATGGCAGGAACTCGTCCAGCATCCTGTCGCGGCGTGGTCAGACTGGACTTCGCGAGATCGGGCGGCGCTCGGCCCGAAGGAGAATCCATGTTTCCGACCGTCCTCGTCTTCGTCGGTGCCGGGCTCGGCGGCGTGCTGCGCCATGGCGTCAATCTGACCGCCGCGCGCCTGTTCGGGACCAACTTTCCCTGGGGCACGCTGACCGTCAATGTCGTCGGCTCGCTCGTCATGGGGCTGTTCGCCGGCTATTTCGCGTTTCGCGGCGGCATCAACTGGACGCAGCACGCAAGGCTGTTTCTGACCACCGGGGTGCTCGGCGGCTTCACCACCTTCTCGACCTTCTCGCTCGATGTCGCGGTCCTGCTGGAGCGGGGCGACACAGGCGGCGCGACAATTTATGCGCTCGCATCGCTGATCGTGTCGGTTCTCGCGCTCTTTGCCGGGCTTTGGCTCGTCAGGACGCTCGCTGGGTGATATGAGGCGCCTTCAATAGAAGGACTTTTCTCATGGCGACCGTCGTCTCCAAGACTGTAGGGCCCGACGAGGCCGGCATGCGCCTCGATCGCTGGTTCAAGGATCACTTCCCGGGCCTGTCGTTCGGGCATCTGCAGAAGCTGCTGCGTTCGGGCCAGGTGCGCGTCGATGGCGGCCGCGCCAAGACCAATGACCGCGTCAATGCAGGGCAGGTCGTGCGCATTCCGCCGCTGGGCGTCGATGCGGCCGGCGGCAGCCCGCACGTGGCCCGCCCGCTCGGCGCCCGCGGCAGCGCCGCCGATGCGCTGATGGCGATGTGCATCTACGAGGACGACCTCGTCTACGTCTTCAACAAGCCGCAGGGACTGGCCGTGCAGGGCGGTTCCGGCCTGACGACCCATGTCGACGGCATGCTGGAGGCCTTGCGCGATACCAAGGATCAGAAGCCGCGTCTCGTGCATCGTCTCGATCGCGAGACGACGGGCGTGCTGGTCGTCGCCAAGACGCGCCTTGCCGCCTCGAAGCTCGCGGCGAGCTTCCGCGCCCGTGCGACCAAGAAGATCTACTGGGCGCTGGTGAAGGGCGTGCCGCGTCCGATGCAGGGCCGTATATCGACCTGGCTCGCGCGTGACGGTGGCCCGGCAGGCGACAAGATGAAGATCGCCCGTCATGGCGAGAACGATGCCAGCCATGCCGTGACGCTGTTCTCTGTTGTCGACAATGCCGGGCAGAACCTCTCCTGGCTGACGATGCGCCCGATTACCGGCCGCACGCACCAGCTGCGCGCCCACGCCGCCCATATCGGTCATCCGATCATCGGCGACCCGAAATATTTCGAAGCGGACATCAACTGGGATTTCCCCGGCGGCGTCCAGAACAAGCTGCATCTGCACGCGCGCCGCATCATCATCCCGCATCCGTCCGGAAGCGGAACGCTCGATGTCACGGCGCCGCTGCCTCCGCACATGGTGCAGAGCTGGAACCTGCTCGGGTTCGACAAGGACCTCGGCGATACCGGTACTGAAGACGACGAGTGATCGCCTCGACGCCGCGCCCTGGTTCGCCTTGAACCGGCGGCGCGGCAGTCGGGACGAGACGGATTGAGGCGACGGCGGCAGCCGGCACGACCAGAAGACGGACATGACGACAGCTCCTGAAAAACTCGACGCCCCGAAGCTGCCCAAGCGCTTCTACGAACAGGTTGCCACGGCGCCCGTCGAGGGCGGCTATGCCGTCCATCTCGATGGCCGGGCGTTGCGTACGCCGGCCAAGGCCGTGCTGGCCGTGCCGGACGAATCGATTGCCGCGGCGATCGCGGCCGAATGGGCCGGCCAGAAGGACGTCATCAATCCGGCCTCGATGCCGCTGACGCGTCTGGTCAATTCGGCGCTCGACGGCGTCTCCCGCGAACCCGTGGAGACGCGTGCCGAGATCCTGCGCTATGCCGGCTCCGATCTCCTCTGCTACCGCTCCGAAGGCCCGGCCTCGCTGGTCGCCCTGCAGGATGCGGCGTGGTCGCCGCTGATCGCCTGGATGCAGGAGCGCTTCCAGGCGCGCTTTGTGCTGGCCGAGGGTATCGTCCATGTCGAGCAATTCCCGGAGACGATCGAGGCGGTCGATGCCGCGCTCGGCGAACTCGACATTCTGCGGCTTGCGGCCCTCAATACGATCACCACTCTGACGGGCTCTGCCATCCTCGCTGTCGCGATGCTGCATCGCCACCTTTCGGCCGAGGAGGCCTGGGCGGCGGCGCATGTCGACGAGGACTATCAGATCGGTCTTTGGGGCGAGGATGAAGAAGCCAGCGCACGTCGCGAGGGGCGCTGGAGCGAAATGCAGGCCGCGGCGCTCGTTCTGGCCGCACGGGGATAGGAGACAAGCGTGAAGCACGTCCTGGCGGAACTCGAGAAGCGTCGCGCCGAAGCCCGGCTCGGCGGTGGCGAGAAGCGGATCGCGGCCCAGCATGCCAAGGCCAAGCTGACGGCACGCGAGCGCCTCGACGTGCTGCTCGATGAAGGGTCCTTCGAGGAGTTCGACATGTATGTCGAACATCGGGGCACCGATTTCGGCATGGAGAAGACGAAGATCCCCGGCGACGGCGTCGTCACCGGCTGGGGCACGATCAACGGCCGCACCGTCTTCGTCTTCGCCAAGGACTTCACCGTCTTCGGCGGCTCGCTCTCGGAAGCGCATGCTGCCAAGATCATGAAGATCCAGGACATGGCGCTGAAGAACCGCGCGCCGATCATCGGCCTGTTCGACGCCGGCGGCGCCCGCATCCAGGAAGGCGTCGCGGCGCTGGGCGGCTATGGCGAGGTATTCCAGCGCAATGTGCTGGCCTCCGGCGTGATCCCGCAGATCTCGGTGATCATGGGCCCCTGTGCCGGCGGCGACGTCTATTCGCCGGCCATGACCGACTTCATCTTCATGGTCCGCGATTCGAGCTATATGTTCGTCACCGGGCCGGATGTCGTGAAGACCGTCACCAACGAGACGGTGACATCCGAGGAGCTGGGCGGCGCCAGCGTCCACACGACCCGCTCGTCGATCGCCGATGGCGCCTATGACAACGACGTCGAGACGCTGCTGGAGATGCGTCGCCTGATCGACCTGCTGCCGCTCAACAATCTTGGCGATATCCCCGAAATCGAGAGTTTCGATACGGCCGAGCGCATCGAGATGTCGCTCGACACGCTCGTGCCGGACAATGCCAACAAGCCCTATGACATCAAGGAACTGATCCTCAAAACGGTCGACGAGGGCGATTTCTTCGAGATCCAGGCTGCCTTCGCCAGGAACATCGTCACCGGCTTCGGCCGCATCGAGGGCCGCACGGTCGGCTTCGTCGCCAACCAGCCGATGGTGCTCGCTGGCGTGCTCGACAGCGACGCGTCGCGCAAGGCGGCCCGCTTCGTGCGCTTCTGCGATGCCTTCTCGATTCCGATCGTGACCTTCGTCGACGTGCCGGGCTTCCTGCCCGGCACCGCGCAGGAATATGGCGGGCTGATCAAGCACGGCGCCAAGCTGCTCTTCGCCTATGGCGAGGCGACGGTGCCGAAAATCACCGTCATCACGCGAAAAGCCTATGGCGGCGCTTATGACGTCATGGCGTCGAAGCATCTGCGCGGCGACCTGAACTATGCGTGGCCCTCGGCGCAGATCGCGGTCATGGGCGCCAAGGGCGCGGTCGAGATCATCTTCCGGGCCGAGACCGGCGATGCCGAGGGGCTGGCCGCGCGCACCAAGGAATATGAGGATCGCTTCCTCTCGCCCTTCGTCGCGGCCGAGCGCGGCTATATCGACGAGGTGATCATGCCGCATTCGACCCGCCGCCGCATCGCCCGCGGCCTCCGCCTCCTGCGCAACAAGTCGCTGGAGAACCCGTGGAAGAAGCACGACAACATCCCGCTGTAGCAGCGGGACGCGCCTAAGCCGGCGACAGCGCTAGAGCGGGCCGACCTTGCGGATCTCGTCCGTTTCGACCCCGGCGAGGATGTCGCGGACCGCGCCTCCCGCCACGTTCAATTCCGGCGCGATTTCGGCCAGCGGCACCAGCACGAAGGCGCGCTCGGTCATGCGCGGGTGCGGCACGATCAGGCCTTCCTCGTCGATGGTCGCGTCGCCATAGAGCAGCAGGTCGATGTCGAGCGTGCGCGGTCCCCAGCGTATGGCGCGCTCGCGGCCATGGTCGCGCTCGATGCGCAGGCCAAGATCGAGCACGTCGCGCGCCGACAACGTCGTGTCGAGCGCGATGCAGGCGTTGAGATAGGGCCCTTGCGGCACCGGGCCCCAGGGCGGTGTCTCATAGAGCGAGGAGACCGCCGTGACGCGGACACCCGGCGTCGCGGCTAGCGCGGATATGGCGGCGCGCAGCATTGCTTCGCGGTCGCCGAGATTGCTGCCAAGGCCCAGATAGGCGTCAGTCACGGGGCCGCTCCCGCTCGATTTCGACAGAGATCACGCCGGTCGCCAATGGCACGGGCGCCTCCGGCTTGGTGATGCGCACGACCAGGCGCTCGACCGGCGGGTAGGTCTCGAAGATCGCCCCGGCGATCGCTTCGGCCAGCGCCTCGATCAGCTTGTAGCGGTGCGTCCTGCCGATCTCCTCGATCAGCATCGCCATCTCGCCATAGTGGACGGTCTTGGTCAGGTCGTCCTCGCGGCCCGCGGCGGACAGGTCCAGTTCGGCGGTGACGTCGACGCGGAAGCGCTGGCCCAGCACGGCCTCTTCCGGCAGCACACCGTGAAAGCCGAAGAAGCGCAGGTCATTGATGAAGATGCGGTCGGTCATTGGCGTTCGCGGCTGGAGAGAATGGCATCCGTGACGGCAAGCGCGTCGCGATGGGCGGCGACGTCGTGCACGCGGAAGGACGAAACGCCCTTCGCGGCGGCCAGGACGTTGGTGGCGAGCGTGCCGGCGAGCCGTTGCTTGGGCTCTCGGCCGGTGATCTCGCCGATGAAGCGTTTGCGCGAGACGCCGAGCAGCACAGGGAAACCGAGCGCGACGATCTCGTCGATCCGGTCAAGGATCAGAAGGTTTTCGACCAGGCCCTTGCCGAAGCCGATGCCGGGATCGAGGACGATGCGGTGGTCGGGAATGCTGGCCGCGCGGGCCAGCGCGATCGAACGCTCGAAGAAGCGCTTCATCGCGTCGAGGATCGTCGCCGGGCCGTGGACCTCGCGCTCCCAATGGCTGGCGATGACCGCCGCGCCGTGCGCGCCGGCGACGCGGGCGATCTCCGGCTCGCGCTGCAGGCCCCAGACGTCGTTGACGATATGGGCGCCGGCCGCGAGCGCCATGTCGGCGACGGAAGCCTTGTAGGTATCGATCGAAATCAGCGCGCGGGTGGAGCCCGCCAGCGCCTTGACGGTCGGGATCACGCGGGCGGCTTCGGTCTCGGCGTCGACTTCGGCCGCGCCCGGACGGGTCGATTCGCCGCCGATGTCGATGATGTCGGCGCCCTCGGCGATCAGCAGCTCGGCATGGGCGACGGCCGGCCCGATCTCGGCATGGTCGCCGCCGTCCGAAAAACTGTCCGGCGTGACATTGACGATGCCCATGATCAGGCTTCGGCCGCTCGTCCGGCGGTCGAGATGATCGATGTCGATGGGGGCGGCAGGCGCCATCTGGAGCTCTCGGCAAGGGTTGCGGCGATTCAGGCGGCGGCCCGGCGGCCGCGCCGCTGTTACAGCACCCAAACCCATTGGCCTGTCAACGGCTTGTCGGGCGCTGGTTCGACGCAGGAGCGCCGAACGGGGATCCGGGCGCCGCCCGGAGGCACGGAGGGGCCGGTTTCCGTGATGGCATGATTGCCGCCTCCGGGCAGACAGCATAGAAACCATCAGTCCAGAAAAGGCATTCTCGCCGGGGAGTTCGCATGTTCGACAAGATCCTGATCGCCAATCGCGGCGAGATCGCCTGCCGGATCATCAAGACGGCGCGGCGAATGGGGATCCGGACGGTGGCGGTGTTCTCGGATGCCGACCGGGACGCCCTGCATGTCGAGATGGCCGACGAGGCGATCCATATCGGCCCGGCGCCGGCGGCGCAGTCCTATCTCCTGATCGACAAGATCATCGCGGCGGCCAAGCAATCCGGCGCCAGCGCGATCCATCCCGGCTATGGCTTCCTGTCCGAGCGCGCGGCATTCGCCGAGGCCCTCGTCGCCAACGGCCTCGTCTTCATCGGCCCGAACGCCAAGGCGATCGAAGCGATGGGCGACAAGATCGCCTCGAAGAAGGTGGCGGCTTCAGCCAATGTCTCGACGGTTCCGGGGCATCTCGGCGTCATCGAGAGCGAGGACGAGGCGGTCGAGATCGCCCGCCAGATCGGCTATCCGGTGATGATCAAGGCTTCGGCCGGCGGTGGCGGCAAGGGCATGCGGATTGCCCATTCCGACGCCGAGACGCGCGAGGGCTACCGACTTTCCCGTTCCGAGGCGCGCTCCTCCTTCGGCGACGATCGCGTCTTCATCGAGAAGTTCATTGTCAATCCGCGCCATATCGAGATCCAGCTTCTCGGCGACAAGCACGGCAACACGATCTATCTCGGCGAGCGCGAATGCTCGATCCAGCGCCGCAACCAGAAGGTCATCGAGGAGGCGCCGTCGCCCTTGCTCGACGCCGCGACCCGCAAGGCGATGGGCGAGCAGGCCGTCGCGCTGGCGAAGGCCGTCGGCTACGATTCGGCCGGCACGGTCGAATTCGTCGCCGGTCAGGACAAGAGCTTCTTCTTCCTCGAGATGAACACCCGCCTGCAGGTCGAGCATCCGGTGACGGAGCTGGTGACTGGCATCGACCTGGTCGAGCAGATGATCCGCGTCGCGGCCGGCGAGCGTCTCGCCATCGCGCAGGAGGATGTCAGGCTCGAGGGCTGGGCGATCGAGAGCCGCATCTATGCCGAGGATCCCTATCGCAACTTCCTGCCCTCGATCGGCCGGCTGACGCGCTATCGACCTCCGCTCGAGGCGCATAGCGAGGGCGTGACTGTCCGCAACGATACCGGCGTCGTCGAGGGCTCGGAAATCTCGATGTTCTACGACCCGATGATCGCCAAGCTTTGTACGCATGCGCCGACGCGCGGCGCGGCGATCGAGGCGATGAGCGAGGCGCTGGACGATTTCGTCGTCGAGGGCATCCAGCACAATGTGCCGTTCCTGTCGGCGCTGATGGCGCATCCGCGCTGGCGCGCGGGTGAGCTTTCGACCGGTTTCATCGCCGAGGAATTCCCGGAAGGGTTCCATGGCGCCACCGCCGATGCCGCCACGCTGGCGCGGCTCGCCGCCGTGGCGCTGACGATGGAGATCCTGCGCAAGGACCGGCTCGATCGGTTGTCCGGCCGGCTGGCGCCGCATGCCGGCAATTGGCGCGAGAACTGGGTCGTCTCGATCGGGGGCACGACCGTGGTGCTGACCAGCCCGACCGGGATCGCGTTGCTTCCCATGGAGGTCGAGATCGTGCTGCCGGGCTCGCGGAAGCCGGTCACGGTGACGTCGAACTGGATGCCGGGCGATTCGGTCTGGGAGGGCACGATCGACGACGAGATGCTCGCCGTGCAGGTGCGCCCGGCGCTTTCCGGCTACCGGCTGCTGTATCGCGGCGTCGACGTGGTGGCGCGGGTGATGACGCCGCGCATCGCCGCGCTGCACAGCCTGATGCCTGAAAAGAGGCCGGCCGATACGTCCAAGTTCCTGCTTTGCCCGATGCCGGGCCTCGTCGTCTCGGTGGCGGTCGAGGAAGGGCAGGAGGTGAAGGCGGGCGAGACGCTGGCGATCGTCGAGGCGATGAAGATGGAAAACGTGCTGCGCGCCGATCGCGATCTGACGGTGCAGCGCATCGGCGCCAAGCCGGGCGACAGCCTCGCCGTCGACGCCGTGATCATGGAATTCGCCTGAGCGCTGCGGCGCCGCTAACGAAAGGGCAGCCCGGCCTCAGTCCGCCTCGGTGGCGAGCAGGCTGTCCTTCTTGACGTTCATCTGGTTGCCGCGCCATTCGAAGCCGCTGCCGCAGACGGCGGCGATCCAGAGCACCGGCAGCGACAGATCGCGCAGGATCCAGGCGAGCGGCGAACGGCGCGAATAGTGCCAGCCGAGGCTCTTCGCCAAGACCGCCTCGGCGCCGTACCACGCGACCGCCATGCCCATGGCGAGCGATGCCGGGATCGAGCCCTCGGCCGCCAGCAGGAAGGCGAGCGCGATCGGGAACAGGCCGCCGGTCAGGAACTCCATGCAAAAGAAGGCGGGGAAGGTGACCCTTCTGAGCCGCGCCCAGCGCAATTGGCGACTCCAGACGGCGCGCAGCGCGCGGGGGCCGAGCGGCTGGGCGAAGGGCTGACGGACGAGGCGGATGCGCTGGCCATTGGCGCGGATTGCCTTGGTGGCGGCGGCGTCCTCGGCCGGGTCGGCGGCCAGCGCCGCGATGCCGCCATGCCGGTCTAGATTCTCGCGCCGCCAGAACATCGACTTGCCCTGCGCGAAACCCTGGCCGATGGCATCGGCGGCAAGCTGCCAGCGGGCCTGATAGGTGTTGAGATAGGCGCATTCGAACTCGGCGCCATAGCCGTCCGGCTCGCTGCCGAGCGGCGGCGAGCAGACGAGGCCGGCGGTGGCGTCCCAGCGGTCCAGCATGCGGTCGATATAGTCGGGCGGCATCAGCACGTTGCTGTCCGCCATGATGATCCACTCGTGCCGCGCAGCGGCCCAGCCCTTCACCAGATTGTTGAGCTTCGGATTGATGCTGATGCGGTCGTCGCCGACGAGGATGCGCGCCGGGACGGCCGGGTTCGCCGCCATCAGGCGCTGGATGCGCGGGATCACCGGATCGGCCGGGCTGGCGACGCAGAAGACCAGTTCGTAATCGGGATAATCCAGCGCGAACCCGGAGCCGATCGTTCGCTCGATCGCGTGTTCGATGCCGCAGACCGGGCGCAGGATGCTGACCGGCGGCTGGCCGTGCGGCTCCGCCTTGCCGTGGCGGTCGGCACGGCTGCGCCAAGCCACGAGGGCGATGCTGCCGAAATGGACGAGCGCGGCGAGCCCGCAGAAGATCTGGGCGAGAAGGATGGCGATGCTCATCGCGGCGCCTGCGCTTGGAGAAGGGCTGAGGATCGCGACAAGGCGGTATCGGCTCCTTTGACCAAGGAAGGTCGGGACCAGGGCAGGCGGGTGAGGCCGAGCTGGCGGGACGCCCGCGATTCGCGAAAGCACCACTCCTGCTCTCGTCGCGCAACTGGATGACGTTTTGATGAAACGAACGTCGCCGCGCTTGACGCGCGCGGGCCAAGCGCGCAATCCGGTCCTCATCCCGGAACCATCACGGAATGCATCGTCCATGGCCAAGCTCACCGCGCTCGTCGATCTGGACGGGACGCTGACCGATCCCTATCCCGGCATCAGCGCCTCGATCCTCTACGCGCTGGAAAAGCTCAATCGCCCGGCTGTCGACGAGCTGGCGCTGCGCGCCGCGATCGGCCCGCCGCTGGAGGGCAGCTTCGCCGCGATGTTGGACGGCGATCCAATCCTGGCAAAGCAGGCGCTCGGTCACTATCGCGACCGGTTCGGCACGGTCGGTCTCTACGAGAACGCCGTGTTCGACGGCATCCCTGAAGCGCTCGGCGCGCTGCGCGACGCGGGCGTGGATATGTTTCTGGCCAGCTCGAAGCCGCGTGTCTTCTGCGAGAAGATCCTCGACCATTTCGACCTGACCAAGTTTTTCACCGTTGTGCACGGCTCGGAATTCGATGGCCGCAACGGCGACAAGAGCGAATTGATCGCCCATGTTCTCTCCGTTGAGGCAATTCATCCCGAGCGCTGCGTCATGATTGGGGATCGTCGCTACGATATCGAAGGCGCGCGGTCGAACCGGATCAAGGTGGCAGCCGTCGGCTGGGGCTACGGAACGGCCGAGGAGTTCACGGCGTATCCGCCGGACGCGATCGTCGCCCGCGTCGCCGATCTCGCGCCGACGGTGCTCGATCTGCTCCGCTGAGGAGGTTTGAAAATGGCCATTCGCACGGCTCATGTCCTGATTTCGGGCATCGTTCAGGGCGTCGGCTATCGTGCCTGGGTCGAGCAGGAGGCGAATGCCCGCCGGTTGTCGGGGTGGGTCCGCAATCGGCGCGGCGGGGCCGTGGAGGCCGTCCTGTCGGGGGAGGCGGCAGAAGTCGCCGCCATGCTGGCCGCCTGCTCCACGGGCCCCCGCCTGGCCCGCGTCAGCGCGGTCGATGCCCAGGATCGGGACGATGTCGAGACCGGGCCGTTTCGGGTGTTGCCAAGCGCCTGATCTGTCGCCGTCCCGAGCGGCAGGCGTGCCTCTAGCGTGCCGTCGTGCCGAACAGTGCCTCGAATTCGCGCCGCATCACGGCATCGACCTCCGGCATCGTGACGATCCGGCCGAGGTCGGCCAGGCTGGTGACGCCGTGGCCCTTGACGCCGCAGGGCACGATGCCGTCGAAATGGTCGAGCGCGGGTTCGACGTTGATCGAAATGCCGTGGAAGGTCACCCAGCGCCGGACGCGGATGCCGATCGCCGCGATCTTGTCCTCCGCCTCGAGGCCCTTGTCCGGTCGGCGCACCCAGACGCCGACGCGGTCGTCGCGGCGTTCGCCGCGGATGTTGAAGCCGTCCAACGTGCGGATGATCCACTGTTCCAGCGTTGCCACGAACAGGCGCAGGTCCGGCCGGCGACGGTTCAGGTCGAGCATGACATAGGCCACGCGCTGTCCGGGGCCGTGATAGGTGTATTGGCCGCCGCGTCCGGTCTGGAAGACCGGGAAACGGTCGGGCGCGATCAGGTCTTCCTCGCGGGCGCTGGTGCCGGCCGTATAGAGCGGCGGATGTTCGAGCAGCCAGATGCGCTCGCTCGCCGTGCCCGCGGCGATGGCGGCGACGCGCGCCTCCATTTCGGCGACAGCATCGGGATAATCGACGGGCGTTTCTTCGATCACCCATTCGACCGGCGGGCTGCCGTCTCTCGGCACGAGGGTGGTGGGGAGATCGTCGCGAAGGGTCATGGGAGCACTCTCGGCCGGCAGGCGCACCGACCTTTCATTGTTTCAGTTCTCATGTCGGTCGATCCCGTCATAGCGCAAGGTGCCGCGTCGTTCACCTGCCCGCCCATTTCCTTCGCTCATGCCCCGCCTGTGGATGAAATGAAACAGTTCTCGAAGGCGCTTGTTTCGGCGAAGGTCATTTGCTACATCCCACCTCGCGCCGGGCAACACACCGGCTTGGGTTTCGCGGTCGTGGCGGAATTGGTAGACGCGCAGCGTTGAGGTCGCTGTGCCGAAAGGCGTGGAAGTTCGAGTCTTCTCGACCGCACCAAACCCAAATGCAAAAATCCTCGCAAAGCGGCGGCCCTCGGGCCGCTGTTTTTGTTTCTGGGCCCTGCTTGATCTGGAATTGTGCCGGGCACGCCGGGCTTTGCGCATCGTCGGCATGTCGAAGTCGGCCGATCCCGCCATCGCGTCCGGTTCGTTCGTGACGACGATCACCGATCTCGTCGGCTTCTTTTCATTTCTGGGCTTCGCCGCGATCTGGTTCGGGCTGGGCTAGGGCGGAGCCCGCAGCTGTGGCCTGCAGGGGCGGGCACGAATCACGCAGCTGAGGCGCCAGCCAGTCGAGGGCCGGGACGATCGACTGCGACCAGTTGGCCCAGTTGTGCTGTCCGGCCCCGATGCGGAGCGTGGTGTCGTATCCGGCGCGGCGCAGGGCGACGTGCAGGTCCGCCGATCCGGTGATGATACCGAGCCCGTCGCGGTCGCCGGCCGCGATCCAGAAGCTCGGCTTCTCGGGCAGGTCGCTGTCCTTGGTCACGCGTGGAAAAATGTTGGCGGCGTTGAAGCGATCGACGTCGAACGGCTTGCCATAGGCGCCGTCGTAGAACTCGTCGCCCTTCTTGATCCGCGCGGCGTCCTGCGGATCAATCGGCTGGGCAATGGCGCCGGAAAGGCTGATCACCGCCGCGAAGCGGCCCGGATGGTCGAGCGCGAACAGTGCCGCGCCATATCCGCCCATGGAGAGGCCGCCGACCGCCCGTCCGGCCCGGCAGGCTGCGGTCGGCAGGGTGGTGTCGATCGCCTCGACGAGGTCCGTCGACAGCGCGGTCTCCACCTTTCCCGCGCCGCCAGGGTCCAGATTGTCAACGAACCAGCTTTCGCCACCGCCATCCGGCATGACGACGACCAGCGGCGGCAGTTTGCCGGCGGCGATTTCGTCATCCAGCGTATGGGCGATCTTGCCGTAGTCGAGCCAGTCGTCGTCACCGCCGCCGCCGCCATGCAGCAGATAGAGAACCGGCCAGCGCGTGCCGGCGCGCGGTTCCTCTGCCGGCTTGTAGAGCGAATAGGGAATCGGATGCCCCAAGGCGGCGCTCGACGCGGTCTGGTGGCGCTCGACGATCCCGTGCGCCGTGGCAGGCGCGATCCATCCGATGGCGCCGAGAAGCGTACAGGCCAAGAGGAGGGACGTTCGTTGTGGCATGATAAGGTTCCCGTGCTACCGGGCAGGGCCGGCACGCGGATTGATATAGATGCCGACCTCCGGCCGGCATCCATCCTGTGGCCGTCGTCACGCGGACGTGATGACCAAGCCGGCCGTGTCGCGCCATGTTTCCCAGACGGACAAAATGTGACCGCGTTTGTGCGGCCATTGATCGACTTTGAGCGAGAATTCGTTAGACCGATGCCGGCGAAGCAGACTGCTTCGTTCCTATCGTGGATTGCAGAAAGTAGCGGGATTGACGACGAGCGAAATCAGGACCGGGGTCATCGGGCTCGGTTATTTCGGTTCCTTCCACGCGCGGCAGCACGCCGCCAATCCGAAGGGCCGTCTCGTGGCCGTGGTGGATGCCGACCGTGCCCGCGCCGAGGCGGTCGCCTCCCAGCATGGAACGACGCCGCTGTTCGACCCCCGCGAGCTGATCGGCAAGGTCGACGCCGTGTCGATCACCGTGCCGACCTCGCTGCATCACGCCGTCGCCGCCGATTTCATCGATGCCGGCGTCCATGTGCTGATCGAGAAGCCGATCTGCGATTCCCCGGACGCGGCGCGCGACCTGATCGCCAGGGCCGAGGCCAAGGGGGTCGTCCTCCAGATCGGCCATATCGAGCGCTTCTCGCCGGTCTTCGGGCTGCTGCGGGACAAGGTGAAGACCCCGCTCACCGTCGAATGCACGCGGATCGGCCCCTGGAAGGGGCGGGCCATCGACGTCGACGTCGTGCTCGACCTGATGATCCACGATATCGATCTGGTCCTGGCGCTGGTCGGCTCCCCGGTCATCGCCGTCGAGGCGATGGGGTCGGCCGTCCTGGCGCCGACCAATGATTTCGCGCAGGCCCAGCTGCGCTTCGCCAATGGCACCGTGGCGCATCTTTCCGCCAGCCGCATCGCCGATCGCTCGGAGCGCACCATCAAGGTGGTCGAGCCCGCGCACTATTGGGTCGCCGATCTCGCTGCCCGCACCGTCACCTCCTTCGAGCGCGGTCACACCGTCCTGGCGCAGGACGAGATCGCGGTTCCGCCGAGCGACAATCTGGCGCTCGAAATCGACTCGTTCCTCGACGCGGTCGCCGGCCGGAGCCGGCCCGTCGTTGATGGCAAGGCCGGGCTCGATGCCCTGGTCGTCGCCGACATGATTATTCAGCGTATCGCACAGACGTCGCGCCGTGGCGCGACCGTCTCTATTGGAGACCAGCATTGATGGCAGCTTCCACGCAATCGACCGTCACGGTCGCTTCCGACCGCATCGGTTTCTTCGATCTGCAGCGCCAGCAGCGCCGGATTCACGATGACGTCCGCAAGCGCATGGATGCGGTGCTGACACACGGTCAGTTCATTCTCGGCCCAGAGGTCTCCGAGCTCGAGGCCAAGCTGGCGGCCTTTGCCAGCGTTCCGCATGCGATCGCCGTTTCGAGCGGTCGCGATGCCCTGATGATCGGCCTGATGGCGCTCGGCATCGGACCGGGTGACGCCGTCTTCGTCCCGGCCTTCACCTTCGCCGCGACGGCCGGCGCCGTCTGCTCGGTCAATGCGACGCCGATCTTCGTCGATGTCGATCCTACGACCTGCAACATGGACCCGGTCGACCTCGAGCGCGCGATCGCGGAAGTCGTGGCCGCCGGAGAGCTGAAGCCCCGCGTCGTCATGCCCGTCGATCTCTACGGCCTGCCGGCGGATTACGAAGCGATCGGCAAGATCGCCGCGCGTCACGGCATGACCGTATTTTCCGACGCAGCGCAGAGTTTTGGCGGCCGAGCCGGCAACAGCCGCGTCGGCGGCATGGCGCCGATCTCGGCGACCAGCTTCTACCCGACCAAGCCGCTTGGCTGCTACGGCGACGGCGGCGCCATCCTGACCGACAATGACGAGATCGCCGACGCGGTGCGCACGCTGCGTTCGCATGGCCGCCAGGGAACCGGCGACGCCGCCGTGCGCAATGGCATCACCGGCCGTCTCGACACGCTTCAGGCGGCCGTGCTGCTCTCGAAGCTGACGATCTTCGAGGAAGAGCTGGAGCGCCGCGACCAGGTCGCCAAGCGCTATGACGCCGCGCTGACCGGCAAGGTCGGCGTGCAGAAGCGTCCGTCCGGCTATTTCAGCGCCAATGCGATCTACACGATCACGGTGGAAGACCGCGACGCGCTGAAGGCGGCGCTGGATGCGCAGAGCATCGGCAATGCCTTCTTCTACCGCCTGGCGCTTCACCAGCACCCGGCCTTCGCCGAGGCGCCGAAGCGGCCGTTGCCGGTCTCGGAGAGGCTCGCCTCGACTGTCATCAGCCTGCCGATGCACCCCGACCTGACCGACGATGAAGTCAACCGGGTCATCGCGGCCGTCCTGGCCGTCGTAAGCTGAACGCCACTGCGGTAAGCTGCCTCTAGGGAATGCTTCCTTAAGGGGTTTTCGGGTATCCCGTCCCCGCAGTCCGAAATCGGGCGACTGCGGGGGAAACCGATATCAGCCATGACCTTGGACGTTCCAACCCTCCTGGTTGTGCTGGCGGTCATGAGCCAGATGGCTGCCTTGTCGCTGGTGACCAACTGGATCCAGCGCAAGCCCGAGCGTCACATCCTCTATTGGGCCCTCGGGCTGCAGCTGGGTGCGTTCAGCTGCGTCCTGCTGTTCCTGCGCGGGCAGATCCCGAACTGGCTCTCGATCGGCCTCGGCAATAGCTGCTCCCTGATCGCGCTCGGTCTGGCCTGGAACGGGGCGCGGGCCTTCAACGGCCGCGCGGCGCGCTGGTGGCCGGTGTTCGTCGCCCCGGCGGTCTGGGGGATCGCCCTGCAGGTGCCGGCCATCGGTGATTCGCTCGCCAACCGGATCGCGCTCGGTTCGGTGCTCAGCGGCATCCTGTCGTTGGAGCTCGCCTGGGAGATCTGGGCGAATGGCAAGGACCGGCTGGTTTGGCGGGCGCCATTCGCCTGCGTCCCCGCCGCCCACGCGGCGTTTCTCCTGTTCCGGATGATTGCCGCCCTGTCTTGGGATCTGCCGCAGGACCTGCTGCATGGCGGCGTATTCATCGGCCTCGGCATCCTGGAGCCGATCCTGATGATGTTCGCGGCGACCATCATCGGTCTGCGTCTCACCGACGAGCGGCTGAAGAACCTGCTCCGGCGCGCCGCCCTGACCGACGGCCTGACGGGGCTGCTCAACCATGGTGCCTTCATGGATATCGCCCGCGATCGCGCCGAGCGCGGAGGCAACGAAGGCGACGAGGTTACCCTGCTGCTGTTCGATCTCGACCGCTTCAAGCAACTCAACGATCGCTACGGCCACGCGGCAGGGGACGCGGCGCTGAAGTGCTTCTCGACGCTCGTGCAGCAGCATGTCGCCGAAGTGGATTTCGTCGGTCGCGTCGGCGGCGAGGAGTTCGCGGCGCTGCTCGTCGGCTGCGGCGCCGAGCGTGGCCGGCAGGTGGCCGAGCGCATCCGCGCCGATTTTGCCGGGGATCCGATCCATCACGCCGGGCAGCGCATTCCCGTCACGGTCAGCGTAGGCGTCATCACCGCGACCGGCCGCACGGTCGATTTCGAGAGGCTGATGGTCGCGGCGGACGAGGCGCTTTATGCCGCCAAGCGTGGCGGCCGCGATCTGGTGTTTCAGGTGGCAAGCTGAGCTTGACGCTGGCGCGGCTGCGCCTGATGGTAGCCGCAAATCCCCGCGGAGAACTCTCATGCAGACGGTCAAGGCGCATGGCGCCATTTTGCCGGTGATCGGCCTCGGAACCTGGAAACTCTCCGGCGAGACGGCGAGCGCGGCCGTCGCTTCCGCGCTCGAAGCGGGGTATCGCCATGTCGATACCGCCATCGGCTATGGCAACGAAGCCGAGGTAGGCGAGGGGCTGCGCCGCTCCGGCATCGCCCGGGACGAGGTGTTCATCACCTCGAAGATACCGCCCGAGCAACTGGCCGCTGACGACATGATGCGCGCGGCGGAGGCTTCGCTGCGCCGGCTGCGCATCGACCAGCTCGACCTCGTGCTGATTCACTGGCCGAGCCGGGCGTTGTCGGCGGCCGAGACCATCCGCTCGCTGAATCGGGTCAAGCAACGCGGTCTGGCGCGGCACATCGGCGTCTCCAATTACACGATCCGTCTGCTCGACGAAGCCTGGGCCGCGACCGAGGAGCCGATCGTCGTCAACCAGTGCGAGCACCACCCCTATCTCGATCAGGAGAAGCTACGTACCGCGACGCTGGCGCGCGGCACGGCCTTCGTCGCCTATTGCCCGCTCGGCCAGGCCGATGCGCTGGACGAACCGGTGATCAAGGATATTGCCGGCCGCTTCGGCCGCACGCCGGCGCAGATCGTGCTGCGGTGGCAGATCCAGAAGGGCTGCGTCGCCATTCCGAAGAGCGCGCATCCGGCCCGCATCAAGCAGAACCTCGACATTGACGGCTTCGAGCTACCGGCGGCCGACATGGAGGCGATCGACGCCCTGAAGACCGACGATTCCCGTATCTGCAATTCGGCGTTTTCGCCCGATTGGGATTGATCCGCTTCCAAGTCGAGAACCGTCCCTGATGTTCTTCTATGCTGCCAAGCTGGTCTGGTTCTTCCTGCAGCCGTCGGCCGCCCTGATCCTGGCGCTCGCAGCCGGCGTCCTCGCCATCGGGCTGGGCGCGGTGCGGGTCGGTGCAGGCTTGGTCTTGCTCGCGGCGATGGGGCTTCTCGTCGCCGGGTTCTCGCCGCTCGGCGCGGCTCTGCTTTTGCCGCTCGAGGACCGCTTCGCCCGGGTCGAACCGGAAGGGCCGGTGACCGGCATCCTCGTGCTCGGCGGCGGGATCGACCAGCGGATCGGCGAGGCGCGGCAGGCGATGACGCTGACCGAGGCGGGCGACCGGTTGACGGAAGGCGTTGCCCTGGCGCTGCGCCATCCCGAGGCGCGGCTGGTCTTTTCCGGCGGCTCGGACCAGTTCGTGCCGGATGGCCACTCGGAGGGGGAGGCGGCGCGGCGCTTCTTCCTCGCCATGGGCATCCCCGCCGATCGGATAACCATCGAAGACCGCAGCCGCGACACGGCCGAGAATGCGCGCTTCAGCAAGGCGCTGGTAGAGCCCAAGCCGGGCGAGCGCTGGCTGCTCGTCACCTCGGCCTTCCATATGCCACGCTCGATGGGGTGCTTTCGGTCGGTCGGCTGGGATGTCTCGCCCTGGCCAGCGGATTTCCGTACCGCTGGGACGGCCGATCTGACGCGCTTCGTGTCGCAGCCCTCGGTCGGGCTGCAGCGCGTCGATGTCGCGGCCAAGGAGTGGATCGGCCTCGTCGCTTATTGGCTGTCGGGCCGAACGAATGCCCTGTTTCCGGGCCCCTGATCGTTCGAAGGGCGTCTAGCCGGCGTTCGGCTCGTTCTTGCCTTCGGCCGCGGCGCCGATGCGGTAGACGCCCTTGAAATCATGCGGGTCGACCGGGCGGCCCTTGCGCAGGATCGCGGCGCGGCCGTCATCGGCGAGCCGGATCGCGACGGCGCGGATCGGCACCATCAGCAGGCGCCAGACCTTCTCGTCATTGCCGGCCAGGGCGCGCGCCACCTCGGTGGGATCGAGGCTCTTGCCTGCGGGCAGGGAGGAGAGCAGGCCGACCAGAACGGTCTCGATTTGCTCGTGGCTGACTTTCATGAAGGGTCCTGACGCGCTGCGGCGATGACGATCTTGGCCGAATCCGAGAAGAACTGCCTGTGCAACTGCACGAGCGCGACCACCAGCGTGGTGACGATCAACGTCCAGCCGTTCACGAACCAGCCCAGATAGCCGATGGAAAAGAAGAAGGCGCGGAGGCCATGGTTGAAGTGGCGGCCCGCCGTGATGGTGAACACCGCCGCGCGCTCGGCCGCGGCGATCGTCTCCGGCTCGCCCGCGTGGGCGGCAGTCGGGGTCGCGCCGATCAGGATCGACGCGTAGTTGAACAGCCGATAGGACCAGCCGAACTTGAAGAAGGCATAGCCGAAGATCAGCATCAGCCCGATCACCTTGGCTTCGAACAGCCCCCTCGGCACGGTCTGCACCAGGGCCAGATCGCGCATGACGCCATAGATGTGATCGGCCGAGTTCAGCATGGCGAAGCAGCCACCGATCGCCAGCAGCGAGGTCGAGGCGAAAAAGGCGGTGCCGTTTTGCAGGCCGCTCATGATGCCGGTGTCGATCATCCTCAGGTCGCGGTGCATCATGGTCCGCATCCATTGCCGGCGCTGGATGTCCATCGCCGAGGACAGCGTGCGGCCGGAGCCCGCCATCCGCGCCAGGATCACGGAATAGAGAATCCACGACGCGCCGAATATGATGATCGCGACAAGGTCGATCGCGGAAATCTCGATCACGATGCGGTGCTCCTCCCGCTAGCCGGCTTCAGCGGTCGATGGTGCCAAACCGTCCGGGCCGGAGCAACATGCCGCTCAGCGCGACGACAGCCATCGCGCGATTGGCCGCCGCAGAAGGACCAGTACGACGATGATGGCGAGGCCGAGGCCACCGAAGATCGGCTGGCTGGCCAGCATGCCGGCCGCCGTCAGCACCAGCCCGGCAATGATGCCGACCATCGCCACGCGGCTCGCCTTGTCGTCGAGAGAGGGCTTCTGTTCCGTCATATTCGCCTCGCGGTAGGGGATCGACACTCGTCCGGCAGACGTCGAACGAGCGTGCCGGTGCGCTGCCGCTTCTCCCCTTCGTGCTTTCGCGGGGCGGGCGGAACGCCTATGCTAGCTTGCGCCGTTTCCTGACTGGCTCATAGGCCAGTCCGAAGCAGAGCGCCAATTCATCCTTGTGGAAAAATCGCCGCGGCCTGCGCCGCCCGCCCGTTTGAGGACAAGTCTTCCCGCATGGCCCTGCATCTCATCAAGCTCTGCGTCGGCGTCGAATCGCTGGATCAGCTGATCGGCTGGATCGCGGAGGACCTTGTCCGCCAGCGCGGCATGGGGCTCGAGCCTGAGGATACGCACACCACCCGCATGATTCCGAAGCGCATACCGGAACTGCTGGATGGCGGTTCGCTCTACTGGGTCATCAAGGGCCAGGTACAGGCGCGCCAGCGCCTGCTCGACCTGCAGCCGGTTACCGGCGCGGACGGCATCCAGCGTTGCCGGATCGTGTTCGACCCGCAGGTAGTGCCGACGGAATGGCAGCCCAAGCGGCCATTCCAGGGCTGGCGCTACCTTCAGGACAAGGACGCCCCGCGCGATCTGGCGTCGATCGGCGGCGAGGGTGACGAACTGCCTTCCGCCTTGAAGGCCGAACTCGCCGAACTCGGCCTGCTCTGATCCCTAGACGGCGATGTTGTCGATCAGCCGCGTCTTGCCGAGCCAGGCGGCGGCAAGCATCCGGCGCGGCTCGCTCGCAACGTCGACGAGTTCCGCCAGGGTTTCGGCATGGCGCAGGACCAGATAGTCGACCCGGAAGCCCGCCGCCGTCAGCGTCGCCCGGCCCTCGGCCAGCGCTGCCTCGGCGTCGCCGCCGGCGCGGACGGTGTCGGCCGCCTCGCGCATGACGCGCGAGATCGTCGTCGCGGTCCGCCGCTCTTCGGCCGAGAGGTAGGCATTGCGGGAGGAGAGGGCGAGGCCGTCCGCCTCGCGGATCGTCGGCAGCCCGACGATCTCCGTCGGCAGCCGCAAATCGCGCGTCATCTGCCGCACGACCATCAGCTGCTGATAGTCCTTCTCCCCGAACATCGCGACATCCGGGAACCCGGCGATCAGCAGCTTCGATACGACAGTCGCGACGCCGGAGAAGAAGTGCGGGCGGAAGTCGGTCTCGAGCCCGATCGCCGGCCCCGCGAGCGAGACGGTCGTCGCATAGCCGGCCGGATACATCTCGTTGGCGTTGGGGGCGAACACCGCCTCGACGCCGAGTTCCGCCAGCTTCGCGACATCGCTCGCCTCGGTGCGCGGATAGGAGCCGAAATCCTCCGTCGGGGCGAACTGGGTCGGATTGACGAAGATCGAGACGATGATCCGGTCCGTACGCTCGCGCGCGGCGCGCACGAGTTCGAGATGCCCGCTATGCAGCGCGCCCATGGTCGGCACCATGCCGATGCGAAGACCGTCTTGTCGCCACGCGGAAACGGCGGAGCGCAGGTCGTCGACGGTGCGGTGGATGATCGGGCTGGCGGGCATGGCATTCCTCTTTGCGCGAATGCGATCGGGAGTCGCCGGCGATGGCGTCGGGCGACTCCCAACCGCGCGGCGACTGTTTAGCAAATCATGTGCGCGGCATCCATCGCAGCGCCGGCCCTTGCCGCGACCGATACTTGTCCGCAATAGAGGGAGAGGGGCCGGACGGAATCGGCCAGTCTGGAGAGCCGATGGGCCTGATTATCCCGTTCCTGGGCGTGCTTGCCGTGTCGATCGGCATCGCCTTCCTGTTCGGAGGCGAGAAAGGGGCGCATGCGCTGGGGCGTTCGGTGCGGCGCGGCGCCGCCGGGGCGCTGATCTCGACCGGGATCTTCACGGCGGCGACGGGACGGCTGGGGGCGGGCATCCCGCTTCTTGCCATCGGCCTCTGGCTGCTGAAGCCGAAGATCCTGGAGACAATGAAGCCGTGGATCGAGGGAAACCAGGTCCGACAAGGCCGCTTCTCCGGCCGGGCGCTCGATACGCTCGGCCGCGATGAACTCGTCGTTCTCTATTCCGAAGTCGCGGGCAGGGCCCGCGACCGCGCGCTACTCGAAGCTTATCTCGACCGCCGAATTCCCGGTTGGCGTGAAAACGTCGAGGGTGACCCGGCAGGCGGGCCGCGCCGCCCGGCGCGCGCGGGCGCCATGACAGATGAGCAGGCCTACCAGATCCTTGGCCTTTCGGCCGGCGCTTCCGAGGCCGAAATCAGAGCGGCCTACCGACGGCTGATGAAACGAGTCCATCCCGACCAGGGGGGATCGACGTTCTTGGCCGCCCAAATCAACGAGGCGAAGGAAAGACTCCTCGGCGGACATCGCTAACTCCCAGACGCAAATACAAAGAAGGAGGGCGAAAATCGGGTATGCGGCCAGCCGCTATTGACGGATGGCAAGGCAGGAAACATCGCGTTTCGTCAGGTAGGCGCAAACGGCGCGGGCCTGATCCTTGTTGTCGAACCCGGCAAAGCGGGCCCGGTAAAGGGTCGATGCGCCCTTCGCGACAGGCTCGACGCTCGGCGTTGCGCTGGCGAGCATCTTGCCGGCCTTGGACTTGGCGCGATCGAGCATCAGTTTAGCACCATCTTCGTCCGGCGCAGCTGCAATCTGAATCTTCCAGCCATCGGCGATTTCAGCGACGGGCGCAGCCGAGGCGGCGATGCTGCCCGTGACGCTGTCGGCCGTCTCGTCGTCCGCGGTCGGAACCGCCTGGATGATCGAGGCCGTCTTGACGGACGGACGAGCGATCTCCTTGCCGGCCGGGCCGGTCTGGAAGACCATGCGCGGGCCCTTGGCGGCGGCGGGCTCGATCGGCTCGGCCGCATAGGCCTGGACGGAGACGGGCTGCTCGTCCTCGACATCGGCCACCTGGACCGGAGCGGGCGTCGGGACCGGCGCCGCCTTCCTGGCCGGCGCGGCGACGGCTGCCACGGCAACCGGTTCGGCGCGGGCGGGGCGCGTGGCTGGGACCGGCGCCGGTGCCGGCGCGGGCTCGGCGGCCGCGACAGCGACCTCGGCCGTATCGGCATCATCGTCTACGGCGGGCGCCGGAGCGCTGTTGGCGCGGGCGAACAGCGAGCGTGACTTGGCCGGGCCGGCATAGGCGACCGGCAGGTACTTTTCGAGCAGGCCCGCCATCTGCCGGTCGCGAGCCGCGCCGGTGTTGCCACCCATCACGGTGGCGACCAGGGCGCGGTTGTCGCGCTTCACGGACGAAACCAGGTTGAAGCCCGATGCATTGGTGTAGCCGGTCTTGATGCCGTCGACGCCGTCGACGCGGCCGAGCAGACGGTTGTGACCGTTGATGACGCGGCCGTTGTAGACAAAGCTCTTGGTCGCGAAGAACTTGTAGTAGCGGGGGTAGCGATCCTGCAGCGCGCGGCCGAGCGTCGCCATGTCGCGCGCCGTCGACCACTGCCCGTCATTCGGCAGGCCGGAAGCGTTGCGGAAGGTGGTGCGGCTCATGCCGATCGACCGGGCAGTCTTGGTCATGCGCTGGGCGAAGGCCGCCTCGGAACCCGCCAGGTTTTCGGCGATGACCACGGCGGCGTCGTTGGCGGAGCGCGTGATCAGGCCGAGCATGGCATCGCGGACGGCGATGGTCGAACCGGGCTTGAGGCCGAGCTTGGTCGGCCGCTGACGCGATGCGAAATCGGAAACGCGAAGGCGCGACGACATGGTGAGCCTGCCGCTCTCCAGCTCGCCGAACAGCAGGTAGAGGGTCATCATCTTGGTGAGCGAGGCGGGCCGGCGCAGCGCGTCCGGCTCCTTCGAATAGAGCACCTTGCCGGTCTTGGCATCGACGACGATGGACGAGTTGGGGGCTGCGGAGGCCTCGACGGTGACCGCTGTCAGCGCCACGCCGGCGACAAGGATACCGGCCACGGCGCGTCGAACCGAGCGGAGGCAATGCCGGCCGAGAGGGTTCAAGCCCATCAACATATGAGTGATCACTCCGCGTCTCGCAGAACCGGAGCTTTGACTCCGGCAGTGCCCAATTGCCAACTCACCGTAAAACCGGAACTTTTTTGAGGCAGGCACGGCGATTTGTCGTTGCCGCGCACGGGCCGAAATGGCGGCCGCCAGCGCATGCTTTGCAAAGTTCCGTCCCGGCCTCAGAAAACTGCTCGCGTCCAGAACGCGCGGCTGTCCAGCCTAGTAAATGGAAGCTAGGGAAACGCCGTTACGAAACCGTAAAAATGACCGATGGGTTTTGGGTCCCGTTTTGGGGCGGCGGCGGGCTTCCGCAGCGTCGGCAAGCGATTTGCACTATTGTGCGTTGCAGCAGAATTCCTTGACTTCGGTGCTGCGGTGCTGGAACGTGCCTCTTGTTGAGCCAGTTTTGGCATGGTTTGAGCGGGGAGGCCCTTCCTTTGATCCAGGATTTCGACGGCATGCAGAAGGCGAGCCAGCAGGGCATCGACATGGCCATGGAAAGCTTCGGCTCGATGAGCCAGGGGCTGCAGGCGCTCATGGTCGAGGCGGCCGACTATTCGAAGAAGAACTTCGAGACCGGTTCGGCGGCACTGGAGAAGATCCTGACCTCGTCCAGCGTCGACAAGGTGGTCGAGGCGCAGAGCGAGTACGTCAAGTCGACCTGCGAGGGCTACATGGCCCAGATGTCGAAGCTCGGCACGATGATGACCGAGGTGACGCGCGACGCCTGCAAGCCGTATGAACGCATGTTCGGGGCGTTCCCGAAATAGGCCTGTTGCAGCTGCGAACCGGACGACCGGTTCGCCAAGGGCGGCCATCCTGCTGCTGGCTGCGGCCCAGAATATCTCGGCTGCAGCCCGTGCGGTTTCTGTTGATGGGTGCGTCCTTTTTGGTTTTAAGGTCGAGCTAGCGGCCATAGAGGCCGTCTGGCGAGGTGCGGTGCATGCCCTTGCCGAACGCTGGGCGAAAGTTGCCGGAGATGGCCGCGCAAGCGCGGATTCTAGCCTGATCTCGGCGTTCGGAGCCGCTGGATATGCGGCGCAAATAGATGGGGTATCGGTGCGGCGAGCATGGCGCACTTCCATCCCCGCGAAGCCTCCCCATATAAAACCTCGATATCTCTCCCGCTGGGTCTTGCGCGTGGCGGCGCGGATGCTCGAAATGAGCGATTGCGCTGCAGCGTGATTGTCGGCAGGATTCCGTTTTCGCGACGTATTGATCGAGCCCTATGAGCAATGAAACTCGTCGTTCCGATGATGGCGACAGCGACGTCGGCGTCATCACCAAAACGCGGCCAAAGACCAAACGGCCGAACCTGTATCGCGTTCTGCTACTGAACGACGACTACACGCCGATGGAGTTCGTCGTGCATGTGGTCGAGCGGTTCTTCAACAAGAACCGTGAGGAGGCGACGCAGATCATGCTGCATGTGCATCAGCATGGCGTGGGGGAGTGTGGTGTCTTCACCTATGAAGTGGCCGAGACCAAGGTCACCCAGGTGATGGATTTCGCGCGCAAACACCAGCATCCGCTGCAATGCGTGATGGAAAGGAAGTGAGGTCCTAACGTGCCGTCATTCTCCCGCAGCCTCGAAAAGGCCCTCCACCAGGCGCTCGCCTTCGCGAACGAGCGCCATCAGGAATACGCGACACTCGAACATCTCCTGCTCGCTCTGATCGAAGATCAGGACGCGGCGGCCGTCATGCGTGCCTGCAATGTCGACCTCGACATGCTGAAGCGCAGCCTGATCGACTACATCGATACGGAACTGGCGAACCTGGCGCATGGCCCCGAGGAAGACTCGAAGCCGACCGCCGGATTCCAGCGCGTCATCCAGCGCGCTGTGATCCACGTCCAGTCATCCGGCCGCGAGGAAGTCACCGGCGCCAACGTGCTCGTCGCGATCTTCGCGGAGCGCGAGAGCCATGCCGCCTACTTCCTGCAGGAGCAGGACATGACCCGCTATGACGCGGTCAACTACATCTCGCATGGCATCGCCAAGCGGGCGGGCATGAGCGAGAGCCGTCCCGTTCGCGGCGTCGACGACGACGCGGCGACGGTGGACAGCCGCGAGGAAAACAAGAAGAAGGCCGACGCGCTCGACGCCTATTGCGTCAACCTCAACGAGAAGGCGAAAAAGGGCAAGATCGACCCGCTGATCGGCCGCGACAGTCGAAATCGCGCGCACGATCCAGGTGCTCTGCCGCCGTCAGAAGAACAATCCGCTCTTCGTCGGCGACCCCGGCGTCGGCAAGACGGCGATCGCCGAGGGCCTCGCCAAGCGTATCGTCGAGGGCGACGTCCCCGACGTGCTCGCCGGCTCGACAATCTTCTCGCTCGACATGGGCACGCTGCTGGCGGGAACCCGCTATCGCGGTGATTTCGAAGAGCGGCTGAAGCAGGTCGTCAAGGAGATCGAGGAGTATCCGGGCTCGATCCTGTTCATCGACGAGATCCACACCGTCATCGGTGCGGGCGCGACGTCGGGCGGGGCGATGGATGCCTCCAACCTTCTGAAGCCGGCCCTCGCCGGTGGTGCGATCCGTTGCATCGGTTCGACCACCTACAAGGAATACCGGCAGTTCTTCGAGAAGGACCGGGCGCTCGTTCGGCGCTTCCAGAAGATCGACGTCAACGAGCCGACGATCCCCGATGCGATCGAGATCCTGAAGGGGCTGAAGCCCTATTTCGAGGACTTCCACCGCGTCCGCTACACCAATGACGCGATCAAGTCGGCGGTCGAGCTTTCGGCCCGCTACATCCATGACCGCAAGCTGCCGGATAAGGCGATCGACGTGATCGACGAGACCGGCGCCTCGCAGATGCTGATTCCGGAAAGCCGCCGGAAGAAGATCATCGGCGTCAAGGAGATCGAGGATACCATCGCCACCATGGCGCGGATCCCGCCCAAGACTGTGTCGAAGGACGACCAGGAGGTGCTGAAGAGCCTCGAGGCGACGCTGAAGCGCGTTGTCTATGGCCAGGACAGCGCCATCGCCCAGGTCGCGTCGGCGATCAAGCTGGCGCGTGCCGGCCTGCGCGAACCAGAGAAGCCGATCGGTTCCTACCTGTTCGCCGGCCCGACGGGTGTCGGCAAGACCGAAGTCGCCAAGCAGTTGGCGGCAAGCCTCGGTGTCGAGCTGATCCGCTTCGATATGTCGGAATACATGGAACGCCACACGGTCTCGCGACTGATCGGCGCGCCTCCCGGCTATGTCGGCTTCGACCAGGGTGGTCTTCTCACCGACGGCGTCGACCAGCATCCGCATTGCGTGCTGCTGCTCGATGAGATCGAGAAGGCGCATCCGGACCTGTTCAACATTCTGTTGCAGGTGATGGACCACGGCAAGCTGACCGACCACAACGGCAAGCAGGTCGATTTCAGGAACGTCATCCTGATCATGACAACCAATGCCGGCGCGGCCGATCTCGCCAAGCCCGCCATCGGCTTCAAGTCGACGATGCGCGATCCCGACGACCTGGAGGCGATCAACCGCCTGTTCGCGCCGGAGTTCCGCAACCGCCTCGACGCGATCGTCCAGTTCGGCAATCTGCCGATCGAGGTCGTTCATAGCGTCGTGCAGAAGTTCGTGCTGCAGCTCGAGGCGCAGTTGGCCGATCGCGGCGTCACCTTCGATCTCTCGCCCGAGGCGATCGATTGGCTGGCGCACAAGGGTTACGATCGCCAGATGGGCGCCCGCCCGCTGGGACGCGTGATCCAGCAGTACATCAAGCAGCCGCTGGCGGATGAGGTGCTGTTCGGCAAGCTCAGAAAGGGCGGCACGGTCAAGGTGACGGTCGAGACCCAGGAGGACGGCGAGACCGGCCTGCATCTCGAGCCGATCGAGGATGGCCCGGTGACGCCGAAGCCCGAGCCGGAGGAGCCAAAGGCCAAGGCGAAGCCCCGCCGCAAGGCGGCCAGCGCCAGGAAGGCGGCTACGGAGACGCCGGCGCCGCCGAAGCGCGGCGGCCTGGTGCCGAAGGTGCCGCTGAAGACGGAGTGATCCGTTCGTGCGACGACACGGAAAGGGCAGGACGCCAGCGTCCTGCCCTTTTTCTTGCGTCGAGCTTCAGGCGTCGGCGGGATGCAGGAAGGTCTCCGCGCTGGCGAGCTTGTCGGGATTGCGCATGATGTACACGGCGACGATGCGGCCGCTGTCGATCTCCAGCGCTGTCGTCTGGACGATGCCGGTGTCGTCGGCCGAGACATAGCCGGGGAGCCCGTTGACGAGCAGCGGGCCCGACCAGTTGCGGAAGGCTTCCGGCCCGCGCTTCTGGGCGATGCCGACGAAGAAGCGGCTGATCTTGTCGGCGCCGCGGATGACGTTGAGTGTTGCCAGACGTTTGCCGCCGCCGTCGCTGTGCATCTGCGCCGCCTCCGCCAGGAGGTCGCGCAGGCTGGAGGCGTCGCCGCTGCCGATCGCGGCGAAGAAGGCGCTCGCGACCCGCGCCGCTTCGGCGGTGTCGACCTCGAAGCGGCGGCGGCCATCGCCGACATGGTTTCGCGCGCGAACGAGCAACTGCCGGCAGGCCGTCTCGCTGCGGTCGATGGCGCCCGCGATCTCGTCGAACTCGAAGTCGAACAGCTCGTGCAGGATGAACACGGCGCGTTCGAGTGGCGACAGGCGCTCCATCGCCAACATCAGCGCGACCGGCGCGTCGATGCGCTCCTCGGCCGCCAGCGCGGGATCCGCCGTTCCGAGCGGCGTGATGACCGGCTCGGGCAGCCATTGCCCGACATAGGTCTCGCGCCGTGCGCGGGCCGATTTCATCATGTCGAGGCAGAGCCGGGTGACAATGGTGCCGAGCCAGGCGCGAGGGCTGGTCAGCCCGGCCGGCGCCGCGCCGTGCCAGCGCAGGAATGCGTCCTGCACGATATCCTGGGCATCCGCCAGCGATCCGAGCATGCGGTAGGCAAGCCCGGTCAGGAAAGCGCCGGTGCTGTTCGAACTCGGCGGTGGACGCGTCGACCATGTCGCATCTCCCGGTGTCTGCAGAATGCTCTCCCGGCGGCCCGCGTACCTTGGCGCAGGCCGGGAGAGAGATCGTCAGGCCGCCCGCCTGCGCGGCGGCCTTGCGGTCGTTCGGATGCACCGTGCGGAAAGCCGACGGCGAAGCCGGTTCCAGGCGTTGATCAGTGCCGATCAGCAGCGTCAGTTCGACCTGCTCGGTCGGCGAGAACTCGGCCTGGACGGCCTCGTAGTCGGCGTCCGGTGCGCCTGGGTCTGCGCGAGCAGGGTCAGCGCCTCCGTCCAGGCGAGGGCGGCGCGCTCGCGCGGCGTGTAGAGCAGCGACTCGCGCCAGGCGTTGAGCAGGTAGATGCGCTCCTCGGTCTCGCCATGCTTGCGCGCGTCGGCCGTGTGCATGTGCAGGCAGTTGGCGCAGCCATTGATCTGCGAGGCGCGGATCTTCACCAGCTCCTGCAGGCTGTGCTCGATGCCGCTCGAGGCGGCAAGCTTGCCTGCTCAGCTCCATGCATCGCGCGTGATGGCGTCCGGGGCGGCGGCGAAGGCGTTCAGTCTCTCGTGCATGATCGTTCTCCGTGGGGTTGACGGAGACAAGACGAGAGAGGCCGGCGGCCTGTGACACGGCGCCAGCGAATTATTTGGCGTTGAGGGCCGCGCGCACCCGTTCGGCGTTCTCGGCCAGGATCTCCGGCTTCTCCATCGCGCCGGTGTGCGGATGAAGCGGCTCGCCGTTGAAGCGCGGGATGATGTGAACGTGCAGGTGGAACACGGTTTGGCCGGAGGCGGGTTCGTTGAACTGCATCACCGTGACGCCGTCGGCGGCGAAGGCGGCCTTGGCGGCGCGGGCCAGTTTCTGCACCACCGGCATCAGGCGCGCCAGAACATCGGGATCGGCATCGAGCAGGTTGCGCGACGCGAGACTTGGGCACGACGAGGAGGTGGCCGGGGCCCTGCGGCATGACATCCATGAAGGCGATCGCCTCGGCGTCCTCGTAGACGCGGTGCGACGGGATCTCGCCGCGCAGGATCCGGGCGAAGATGTTGGTGTCGTCATACTGGGTCATGCGGATCTCCGGTCCTTGTGGTTCAGCCCGGTCAGGCCCGTTCCGGCACGGCCGAGGCTCTGCGGCGCGGCCTTGCCGAGATCGATCAGGCCCTGCTCGATCAGGGTACGATGAAAGCGGTTCTTGCGCTCCGATGGCGTGGCGACATAGAGCGCGCCGCATTCGGCGATGAGGTCGGCGCGGGTCGCGGTGACCGCGTCGAGCGGCAGGCCGGAGGCCTGCAGCGCCACGGTACCGAGCATGGCGATGTCGAGCCGCGCCGGCACGCTGTCGAGCGCCGGCTCGAAATTGACGCCCTCGATCGCATAGAAGGTCTCGAACTGGCGCGGGTCGTCCGGGGGAATGCCGCGGGCCTCCTCGATGGCGCGCGTCAGCGTCGGCTGGTGGTCGCCATAGCGCACGATCAGCATCGGCCGGCCCGGGTAGCGCTGCTTGAGCGCCGCCTTGAACGCCGCGTAGCTTTCGGCGGTCTCGGCTCAGGCGGGCGCAGTATTCGCCGTAATTGCCGTCGGGCAGGGCGGCCAGTCGCGAAGCGGCGCTCGTCCTCGTATCGGCCCGGCGGCACCAGGCGGGTCTCGTGCGGGCCGTGGTTGAAATTGGTCAGCGCCATCAGGAAGCGCGGCGCCGGGTCGCGGTCGAGCGAGCGCTCCAGTGCGCCGCTGCGTCGCCGCGAAGAAGGCCGCGTCGGAATTGTTGACCTCGAAGGCGGCGAGATCGAAGGGCGGCGGGAAAATCGTCGGAAAACACGCGCTCGTCGACGCCGATGCCGGCGTAGAAGGCGTCGTAGTTCATGAACTCGCGCCGGCAGCTGGTCGAGAGCATGGTGCGGTAGCCGAGGGCTGGCGAGTTCGCCGGGCAGGGAGTGGCGGAAGCGGCCGACGCCCTTCTTGAACAGGAAATAGGAATCCGGGCCGAAGCTGGCGGAGGACAGTCCCGTCAGCAGGCTGAATTCCGTCTGCCAGGAGCCGCCGCCATAGATGTCGACATGCAGCGTGCCGGTGAGCGCGTCCTTCGGCGTCAGGAATTCCGCGATGCGCTCGTCGACCGGCAGACCGAAAGCCGGGGATCGAACACCGATTCATGCTGGATGACGATGATATCCGGACGGATATCGCGGCGGCCGGCGATCGCGGGTGCGAGCTGAAGCGGCGTCGCTGCCACGTCCAGCATGCGCAGGCCCCCGGTCGGCCACCAGCTGGCGACGTCGACCAGAGATGCGATGAAGAACGAGAAGAAGCGCTTCTGCTGCGTGACGTCCGTGCGATAGGCGGTGCCGCCATTCGCCCGCCAGAGCGCATAGAGCGCCGCCGCGTCAGCCCGAGGATCAGAATTCGGGAGGTGAGCGGATAGGGGGCGCCACGGATGAGCGCCAGTGTCGCTATCGCCGCGAGGAAGAGCAGGAGCGCGGCGGCGATGGTGAGGGTCGCCGTGCGCCGGTACTGCCGCAGCATGAACGGGAATGGTGCCGGCGAAGGTCAGCGCCCAGATCGGCGACGGCGAGCTTCATGCCGCTGTGGTGATGCTTGACGGCGGAGGCGCCGACGAGGGTGAGCGCCAGGATCAGGGCGAGCAGGGTCGCTCGCTCCAGGTCGCCGACGACCAGCAGGAAGCAGGCGGTCAGGAAGGCGAAGGCGAGCGAGCGCGGAGGCGGGCCTTCGTCGCTTGCCGTTCGGTCACGAGCAGGATGGCCGCGGCGCCGACCCAGAGAAGAATCGCTGTCATGGCAATCACGTATCAGCTTTGAAGGGCGTGTGCTCGTCGAGGAATTCGTGATCGGCGGCAACCGCTTCGCGCTCGCGCGACAGGTAATCCGCAACGGCGCGCCTGAGGCCGCGGTCCGCGATCCAGTGGGCCGAGCGGGTGACGATCGGGCGATAGCCGCGTGCCAGCTTGTGGTCGCCCTGCGCGCCGGCTTCGACCCGCGGCAAACGGTGAGCGATCGCCCAGTCGACGGCCTGATGGTAGCAGATCTCGAAATGCAGGAAGGGCACGTCCTCGGACGCGCCCCAGTAACGGCCGTAGAGCGCATCCGAGCCGATCAGGTTGAGGGCGCCGGCGATCGGCATGCCGTCGCGCTTGGCAATGATCAGCAGGATGCGGTCGGCCATGCGCTCGCCGAGCAGCGAGAAGAAGCGCCGGTTCAGATAGGGTCGCCCCCATTTTCGCGAGCCCGTGTTCATGTAGAAGCTGAAGAAGACGTCCCAGTCGGCCTCGGTGATGGCGGCGCCGGTCAGGTGTTCGACGGTGATGCCATCGGCCAGCGCCTCGCGCCGTTCGCGCCGGATCGTCTTGCGCTTGCGCGAGGCCAGCGCGTCGAGGAAGTCGTCGTAGTCGCGATAGCCTTCGTTGATGAAATGGAACTGCTGGTCCATGCGGGCGAGGAAACCGCTGTCGTCGAGCAGGTCGGCGTCGGGCTCTTCCAGGAAGGTCGCGTGGATGGACGAGGTGCGCAGCTGGCGGCAGAGCTCGAGCAATCCCGCCACCAGCAGCTCGCGCGCGGCTGGTGGCGCATCGGCCCGCGTCAGCAGCCGCCGTCCGGTCGCCGGCGTGAACGGAACCGAGACCTGCAGCTTCGGATAGTAACGGCCGCCGGCGCGATCATAGGCATCGGCCCAGCCCTGATCGAAGACGTATTCGCCCATGGAATGGGGTTTCTGGTAGCACGGCACGATGCCGACCGGCCTGCCGTCTTCCCCGTCGAGCACGAGATGCCGCGCCTGCCAGCCGGTGCGGCCGGTAGCCGAGCCCGATTCTTCGAGCGCATGCAGAAAGTCGTAGGAAATGAACGGGTTATAGGCAGGTCGTTGAGACTTTGATTCAGGCCCGCTTGCCTCAGGTCGAGATTCCGCTCCACCATGATAAGCCCTTAGAAAGGCTGACGGATCGTCGCCGAACGGGCGGGTGGATGGCCAGCCGGGATTGGCGCAGGCATCCCAGTGCTGCCGGTCGATTTCGGCGAGCGAGGAGAGGACGCTGAGGCGCGCATCGGTGGAAGCGGTCATGGGGGAAGACGATCTCGCTTGAGCGCATGGGTCATCCCAGCATCTATGGCGAAACGCCGCAAGCGCAAGTCGCGCTGTGGTCATCCCGGTCGTGATGGCTTCCGCGGTACTGTTGCCGCGAAAGCCGATTTCGGTCGGCCGGGCCTCAGTCCCGGTCGGGGTCGAACCCTTCGAAGGTGATCTGGTCGGTATAGAGCCTGGCCTTGGCGGCCTGTTCGCGGGTGCGCACCGTCCAGGTGATCAGCGGCAGGCCACTGGCGCGCACCTTCGACGGTGCGAAGGAGGGCAGGCCGTTCAGGTCATAGGAGACGAAGCTGGCGCCGACCCTCGGCACGGCCGAGAGATTGCGCAGCGCAAAGCGCTGGCGCGGCGAGAGGGAGCCCCATTCGTCGAGATCGGTATAGCGGTCGGCGACGATGCCGCGCGGCATCGTCGGCAACAGCCATTGCATGACGGCCATCGAATCCGGGTCGAACGACATGACCACCGCCGGACCGTCATAGGCGGCGAGGATCGGAGCCACCGCTGCTTCCAGCCGGCGGTTGCCGTCCCAGTTGCTCTTCAGCTCGATCACCAGCGGAACCTTGCCGTCTACCGTCTCGAGCAGCTCGGCCAGCGTCGGCACGCGGTCGCCACCCTGCTTGAAGGCGGTCGCCTTCAGGCTGGCGAGCGACATGGCGTCGACGCGGCCGGTTGCCTGCAGCAGGCGGTCGACCGTGTCGTCATGGAAGACGACGACGGCGCCGTCGGCAGTGAGCTGCAGGTCGACCTCGATCGCGAAATTACGGTCGATCGCGGCCCGCACGGCGGAAAGCGTGTTTTCGACCCGGCCGCTCGCCGCGTCATGGTAGGCGCGGTGGGCGATCGGACGCGCGGTCAGCCATGCGGGGGCGGCGGTCGACGTGGGCGTGGTCATGTTCGCTCAGGCGATTTCGAGGATGGCTTCGACCTCGACGCCGACGCCGAAGGGAAGGGCGGCGACGCCGACGGCCGAGCGGGCATGGCGTCCCTTGTCGCCGAGAACCTCGACCATCAGATCCGAAGCGCCGTTCACCACCTTCGGCTGCTCGCCGAACTCCGGATCCGAATTGACGAAGCCGACGAGCTTGACCACGCGGCCGATCCGCTCGAGGTCGCCGAGCGCTGCCTTGGCCTGGGCCAGGATGTTGATGGCGCAGAGACGGGCGGCGGCGCGGCCGTCGTCGAGGCTCAGCTCGCGCCCGAGCTTGCCGACATATTCGATGCCGTTGGCACCCATCGGGATCTGGCCGGAGATGTAGAGAAAACCGCGGCTCTCCACGGCCGGCACGTAATTCGCGGCGGGTGCGACCGCCGCGGGCAACACGATTCCGAGAGCTTCGAGGCGGCTTTCGATCTGGCTCGACATAGGGTTCTCCGAGGGCATTGTGGGTTCTTCCCGGTTTCGCTCGATTCCGCAGCGTCTGCAAGCGCGGTGCCGGCTCACGTCCGGCGAAGGTGGTGTATGTGGTACGTAGACGTTTTGCGGTTTTGCTGATTGAAATGGGCTCTATGTCAGCCCTATGTCGGCTTGACGACGATGGGAGCGAGCATGAGGTCCGTATCAATGGGTGCAGGTCGCACGGGTCTGGCGCTGGCTGCGGCCGCCGCGTCCCTGCTGGTCATGGCGGGTTCGGCCGTCGCCCTTTCGCCCGCCCCGGCCAAGCTGCCTTTTGCCGCGCATCAGGCCGTCTACGATCTGCGGCTCGACTCAGGCGGCAAGTCCGAGACCGTGAGCGATGCCGAGGGGCGGATGGTCTATGATTTTTCCGGCTCGCGCTGCGACGGTTACAACACGAAGCTGCGCTTCGTGACCCGCATCAGCGACGGCGATGGCAATTCGCGGCTGACCGACGTCGCGACCTCGACCTTTGAGGATGCCGAAGGCAAGAGCTTCAGCTTCGCCACCAAGAGCTATGTCGACGGCACGCTGGCCGAGGATTCGACCGGATCGGCCGAGCGCGAGGGCGGCAAGCTGCATGTGACGCTCGCCAAGCCGAAGTCCGAGCGCTTCGACATCGCGCCGACGTTCCAGTTTCCGAACCAGCACCTGGCGACGATCATCGAGGCGGCGACGCGCGGCGAACGCTTTGTCCAGGTCGGCCTGTTCGACGGCTCGGAAAAAGGCGAGAAGCCCTATGCGACCGCCGCCGTCATTGGTGCGACCAATACCGGCACCGACGATTTTGGCGACGAGGCGACCGCCAAGCTGGCCGGCATCGCCAATATCCGCCATTGGCCCGTGACGCTTAGCTATTTCGAGGAGAACGCTTCCGGCGAGCAGTCTCCCGCCTATGAACTGTCGTTCATCGTCTACGAGAACGGCGTGACGCGGCGGATGCGGCTCGACTATGGCGACTTCGCGCTGACGGGCAAGCTCGTCCGGCTGGACATGAAGCCGATCAAGGTCACGGCCAAGCGCTGCCACTAGGTCGCGGCCGCCGGGGGCGGCGACCGAAAGTCTCGATGCAAGTTTCTGGGAGAGCTTTCTTCGAGCGAGGCGGCATCCGCCTCGCTCGACGCCGTTCTAGGCGAGGACGGCCAGTCCGGCCACCGCGCCCTTCAGCGCATCGAAATGGCTGATCACCACGTCCGGCCCAAGCTCGGTCACGGGGACGGGCGTGTAGCCGAAATCCACCGCGACGACGGGAATGCCGGCCGCCTTGGCGGTGTCGATGTCGGTTTTCGAATCGCCAATCATCACGGCCCGACGCGGGTCGCCGCCGGCGCGCCGGATCGTTTCGTTCAGGGCGAGCGGATCGGGCTTGCGCGCGGCGAAGGTGTCGGCGCCGCAAATCGCCGCGAAGCGGTCCGAAAGGCCGAGCGCGTCGAGCAGCAGCTTCGACAGGCCTTCCAGCTTGTTGGTGCAGACGGCGAGCAGCCAGCCCTCTGCGGCAAAATGGTCCAGCGCCGCCACGACGCCCTCGAAGGGGCGGCTGGTGTCGGCGATGTGCGCCGCGTAGTAGGCGATATACGTGTCGAACAGCCGGTCGATGGTCGCCGCGTCCCGGGTGACGTTGTTGGCGGCCAGCCCGCGTTCGATCAGCACGCGGGCGCCATGGCCCACCATCGCGCGCGCATCCTCATAGCGCAGGGCCGCCAACCCCTCCTGCTCGAGGATCACGTTGAGCGTCGCGACGAGGTCGGTCGCGGTATCGACGAGGGTGCCGTCGAGATCGAAGACGAGGATGGGGCGCATCGGGGAAGGGATTCCGTTCATGGAGGTTCCCGAACCTAACAACTCCATTCATCGTCTGAAAGGCGGGACGATGTCGCGCGGGCGTTGGCGGCGGCCGCGCCCCATGCTAACAAGCCGCGCCGGATTGGCGTGAACTCCACAATTTTGAAGTGCCCGATGATCTCCAGCGACGAACTCAAGAAGCAGGCGGCGCTTGCGGCCCTCGAACAGGTCGAGGACGGCATGAAGCTTGGTCTCGGCTCCGGATCGACGGCAAACCATTTCATCCGTGGCCTCGGCGCGCTGGTGCGTGACGGGCTGTCGGTGGTTGGCGTTCCATCGTCGGAGCGCACGGCGACGCTGGCGCGGGCCGAGGGCATTCCGCTTGCGACCCTGGAAGAACTGCCGCATCTCGACCTGACGATCGATGGCGCCGATGAGCTCGACAGCCGTCTGCGCCTGATCAAGGGCGGCGGCGGCGCGCTGCTGCGTGAAAAGATCGTCGCGGCTGCCTCAAGCCGGATGATCGTGATCGCGGATGGCTCCAAGCTGGTCGATACGCTCGGCGCCTTTCCGCTGCCGGTGGAGGTCAACCATTTCGGCATTGGCGCCACCACGGCGGCGATCGCCGACGCGGCCACCCGGCTTGCCATGCCCGCGACGCTGACGCGACGTCTCGCCGCCGACGGTTCGCCCTTCGTAACCGATGGTGGCCACGCTATCATCGATGCATCTTTTGGCCTTATTCGCGATCCAGAAGCCTTGAGTCTCGCCCTTGCCGCGATTCCGGGGGTCGTGGAGCACGGTCTCTTCATCGGACTTGCATCTGCTGCCGTCATCGCTCGGCCGGAAGGCATAAGCTGGTTGGTGGCTTAACATTATTTTGCCCATCGGGAGTTTCTCCATGACCTTCATCCGCAAATCCATCGGCGCTGCCGTGCTGGCTGCCAGCCTTGCAATGGGCACGGCCGGCTTCGCCGAGGCGCAGGAGGTGACCGACGCCCACGTCGCCGCGGCGCTCGAGGCCGTTCACGCGGCCAAGACCTCGCGCGGCTTCGACAATCTGCTGCCGCTCCTGTCGCAGCAGACCCAGAACAAGCTGATCCGCATGCGTCCGGACCAGCATCAGGCGATTGCTGAAGTGGTCGACGCCCAGGCGCTCGAACTCGTGGCTCGCCGCAAGGATCTCGACAACGATGTGGCCCGCATCTGGGCCAAGCACTTCTCCGAAGACGAGCTGAACGCCATCTCGACCTTCTACAAGAGCCCGGCCGGCGCCAAGCTCGCCGAGATCGGCCCGAAGGTCGTCGGCGAGACGCTGCAGTCGGTCAAGGGCTGGTCGGATCGCGTCGGCGAGGAGCTGTTCGAGAAGTCCCGCGAGGATCTGAAGAAGAAGGGCATCGAGTTCTAGGCCGGATCATTCCATGACCCAGTTCGACGTCGATCTCTTCATTATCGGTGCCGGTTCCGGCGGCGTTCGCGCCGGCCGGATCGCCGCCGGCCATGGGGCCAGCGTCATGGTCGCGGAGGAGTATCGCGTCGGCGGCACCTGCGTGATCCGTGGCTGCGTGCCGAAAAAGCTGTTCGTCTATGCTTCGCGCTTTGCCGAGGAGTTCGAGGATTCGGTCGGCTTCGGCTGGACACCGGGGGAGGCGACCTTCGACTGGTCGCGTCTCGTGGCCGCCAAGGACCAGGAGATCGATCGCCTGAACGGCATCTATATCCGCAATCTCGAGCGCTCCGGCGCTACGCTGGTGCAGACTCGGGCGGAGATCGTCGATCCCCATACGGTGCGGCTGCTCGGCGAAGACCGCCTCGTCGCGGCGAAGTACATTCTGGTCGCGACGGGCGCCACGCCCTTTATTGAGCCCGACCTGCCGGGCCGCGAACTGGCGATCTCGTCGAACGAGGCGTTTCATCTGCCGCGCCTGCCGGAGAAGATCGTCATCGTCGGCGGTGGCTTCATCGCCGTCGAGTTTGCCGGAATTTTCAATGGCCTCGGCGTCGAGACCACCCTGGTCCATCGGGGCGATGCGCTGCTGCGCGGCTTCGATGCGGACCTGCGGCGTACGCTGCGCGAGGAGATCGAGAAGAAGGGCATTCGCGTCCTGACCGGCGACGTCCTCACCTCGATCGAGAAGACGGCGGACGGCCTGCTGGCGCGGACCCGCAATGGCGAGGCGCTGCCGGCCGGCGAGGTGATGATCGCGACGGGCCGGATTCCCAACACGCGCGGGCTCGGGCTGGAGAATGCAGGGGTTCAGCTCGACGGCGCCAGCGCCGTCATCGTCGACGAATTCTCGCAGTCCAACGTGCCGTCGATCTATGCGGTCGGCGATGTCACCAACCGAGTCAATCTGACACCGGTTGCCATTCGGGAGGGCCACGCCTTCGCCGATACGGTGTTTGGCGGCAAGCGCATTTCGGTCGATCACCTCGGCATCCCGAAGGCCGTGTTCTCGCAGCCCGAGATTGGTTCGGTCGGTCTGACCGAAGAAGAGGCGCTGGCCGAATTCGCCGCGGTCGACGTCTACCAGACCAGTTTCCGGCCGATGAAGCACACGCTTTCGGGCCGCAACGAGAAGACGATGATGAAGCTTCTCGTCGATGCGGTCAGCGACCGCGTCGTCGGCTGCCATATCCTCGGCCCCGATGCGGGCGAAATGGCGCAGATTGTCGCCATCACGCTGAAGATGCGCGCCACCAAGGCCGACTTCGACGCGACCATGGCGCTGCATCCGACCGCCGCCGAAGAGCTCGTCACCATGCGCGAGCCGAGCGTCCGCCACCGCCGCAACAGCTGACGGATTTTAGGGCGAGACCCTCACCCAACCCTCTCCCGCAAGCGGGCGAGGGCTTTTCGGTTGAGCCTTGCCGACGCAAGCCGTTCTGAAGATCGGTCGCTCGTTCTATCTTCTTCCGGTGCGCGCACGCCGCCTCTTCTTCCTCGCCGGCTTGTGGAGGGGGGGGGCCTTCCTTGATCCGGGTTCGGGAGCAAGAATCGGATGGCCGTGTCGTTCAGGTCGGGCTAGCGCACGCCGGCTGGCGCAACCGACGATATCGGTTGCATGGAGGGAACGCGCGGAATGAACCTTACCCTGAACCTGCCGCTCGGCTTCCGGCCGGAATACGCACTCGCCTATCACGGCCGCGATCGGCTCAGCGTCAGCGAGCGGGTCGAGGGGCGGACCCTCTTCAAGACCGTGCTGGTTGATGGGGCCGCGCATCTCCTCGAAATCGACCTTATCCATTCCGACGCCCCGGGCGAGCCGCGCGCCGGCATTCGCCTCGACGGCGACGTCCTGCCTCCCGAGACCTTGGAGCGGATCGTGTCGCGCATGCTCGGGCTCGGCAGCGATCCCGTCGGGTTCGAGGCGCTGGTGGCGCCGCGCGCCGACGGCGCCCGTATCGTCGGCTCGCGCAGCGGCCTGCGCATTCCGCTCACGGCCGATATCTGGGACGCCGTCTGCTGGGCGGTGATCGGCCAGCAGATCAACCTGTCCTTCGCCGCCGCCCTGCGGCGCGCCATGATCGAGCGCGCCGGGGTGCGCCATGCCGAAAGCGGGCTTCTTGCACATCCGGATCCGGGCCGCGTCGCGGCGCTGGAGATGGAGGATCTGACCGCGCTGCGCTTTTCACGCTCCAAGGCGAGCTATCTGATCGGTGTCGCCAAGCTGATCGCGGAGGGCGCGCTCCCGCTGGATGCGCTGGCGCAGGGATCGGCCGCCGAGGCGGAGGCGGCGTTGGTGGCGGTTCGCGGCATCGGCACCTGGACGGCGCGCTACATCCTGCTGCGCGGCTTCGGCTTCCCGGACATGGCGCCGATCGGTGATTCCGGCCTCGCCACGGCGCTGCAGCGCCTGCATGGCCTCGCCGAACGCCCCGACATCAAGGCGCAGGAGGCTTCGATGCAGGCTTTTGCCCCGCATCGAAGCCTCGCCACGACCCATCTCTGGGCGAGCCTCGCCGACGGCTAGAGCGTTTTCGAGCGAAGTGGATACCGGTTCGCGTGAAGAAAACGCGATCCAACAACGAATCTATGCGCCGGGCGCGAAGTCGAGGAAGCCGACGACATGCGCCAGCCTGCCGGTGTCGATCGTGGCGAAGTCGGTGCCGCCGGCGACCGACGGCCCGCCTTCCGGGCCGAGTTCCCACGAGAAGCGGACGCGATCCTCATAGGCGTCGACCTTGCCGACCTGCTTGAAACGCAGCCCGGTGAAGCGTTCCTGAACGGCCGCCAGCATCTGGTCGATGCCGCCATGGCCCTCGCTCTTCATCATCGGATCGACATAGGCGGCTGCTTCCGTGAAGGTCGCGGCGATCAGGTCGCGGCGCTTGGCGGCGTCGGTCTCGTTCCAGCTGGCGATGTAGCGTTCGACGAGGGCTGTGGTGTTGGTCATGTTCGGTCTCCGTGGTTGTCGTTGCTGACAGGCCGGAGATTTGCGGGCCGAGGGCATGAAGTCGATTACCTCCGAGGTAATTGGATTGGCGCCCGGCTCTTCGTTATCGTCGCCGCATGGACACGATTCCTCGACCGATCGGCGAGCAGATTCGCGACTGGCGGCAACGCCGGCGCCTGAGCCAGATGGACCTCGCCGGCGATGCCGAGATGTCGACCCGGCATCTGAGCTTCATCGAGACCGGTCGCTCGCGCCCGAGCTGCGACATGGTGCTGAAGCTTGCCGCAGAGCTGGCGGTTCCTCTGCGCGAGCAGAACCTGATGCTGGTGGCGGCCGGCTATGCGCCGCATTTTCGCGAGCGCCGACTGGACGATGCCGGTTTCGCGGCGGCACGCCGGGCCGTCGAGCGCATCCTCGAAGGACACGAGCCCTATCCGGCGTTGGCGATCGACCGGCACTGGAACCTCATTGCCGCCAACACGGCCGTGATGCGGCTCGTCGCCGGCGTCGAGGCCAGCCTGCTGGAGCCGCCCGTCAACGTCCTGCGGCTGGCGCTGCACCCGAAGGGACTGGCGCCGCGCACGCTCAATGTCCCGGAATGGCGGGCGCATCTGCTGGCGCGGCTGGCGCATGAGATCGATCTGACCGGCGATGCCGGGCTCGCCGATCTGCTGGCGGAACTTCGTGCCTATCCGTCGCCGGCCGAGACACGGGTGGTGGCAAAAGACGATTTCGGCGGCATCGCCGTGCCATTCCGGGTGCGGCTTGGCGAGGAAACGCTTTCCTTCATTTCGACGACGACGCTGTTTGGCACGCCGGTCGACGTGACCCTGTCGGAACTGGCGATCGAATCTTTCTTTCCGGCCGATGACGACACCGCCGAGGCCTTGCGCCGCCTCGCGGCAGCGTCATGATGCGCGCCATTCCATGGGGATGAGTAATGGCACCAGCGAACACAGGGCTTCCCAGTCGGTTGAGGCCGCGCAATCTGGCCACGGGCATTGTCGTCGTGCTGGCGCTCTATGGGCTTGCCGCCTATATCGCGCTGCCCATCGCCTGGACGCATCACGAGCGTCAACCCGGCCTTGCCGATCGACCGATGGTGACCCATACGAAGCAGGGGATCCCGGGCGACCCGCTCAATGTAGGCCTCGTCGGCGGCAAGGAAGATGTGCTGCGCGCGATGCAGGCGGCCGGCTGGTATCCGGCCGATCCGATCACGCTGCGTTCCAGCATCGAGATCGTCGGCAGCGTCGTGCTCGACCGGCCCTATCACGATGCGCCGGTCAGCCCGCTCTTCTATGACGGCCGGCGCGAGGATTTCGCCTTCGAAAAGCCGGTCGGCACCAGCGCCGACAAGCGCGATCACGTCCGCTTCTGGCATGTGCTCGACAAGGGCGCTGAGGATCGCCCGGTATGGCTTGGCTCGGCCACCTTTGATCGCGGCGTCGGCCTCAGCCACGACACCGGCCAGGTGACCCATCATATCGGCCCCGACATCGACGCGATCCGGGATCTTCTGACCGGTGATCTGCAGAAGGCCGGCATGGTCGAGGCGAGCTATCAAATCACCGGCATCGGTCCGACCGTGACCGGGCGTAACGGCGAGGGCGATCCCTACTACACGGATGGCGAAATCTGGATGTCGCGGCTGGTGCCGGACGGCGCCAAATCGGCCAATCCGCCGCAAATCCTGCCGCCGCCCGCCTTTGTCCGCCTCAAGGACCGGCTCTGGCATTGGGCCGCGTCGCTCTTCTAAACGGGCGATGACGCGCGTTCCTCTCCGGTGGCCTCGCGCGAAGCATGCGTGTATAAGACCGCACCTTTCGAGACCCGATGAGGTCCGTCGCGCGCGAAAGCAAGCGCGAAGGCGGGCAGGGGTGTGGAGTGACGACGATGAAGACGAGTTGGAAGCCGGACAGCTGGCGGTCGAAGCCCATCCAGCAGGTGCCGGACTATCAGGATGCAGCGGCGCTCGCCGCAGTCGAGGGACGGCTTTCGAGCTACCCGCCGCTCGTCTTCGCCGGTGAAGCGCGCAAGCTCAAGAAGAGCCTGGCTGCCGTGTCGCGTGGCGAGAGCTTCCTGCTCCAGGGCGGTGATTGCGCCGAGAGCTTCATGGAGCACCACCCGGACAACATCCGCGATTTCTTCCGTGTCTTCCTGCAGATGGCCGTCGTCCTGACCTTTGCCGGCTCCATGCCGGTGGTGAAGGTCGGCCGCATCGCCGGCCAGTTCGCCAAGCCGCGCTCGGCGCCGACCGAGACGATCAACGGCGTCGAACTGCCGAGCTATCGCGGCGACAACATCAACGGCATCGAGTTCACGCCCGAAGCGCGCATGCCCGATCCGCGCCGGATCGAGGATTCCTACCGCCAGTCGGCCGCGACGCTGAACCTGCTGCGCGCCTTCGCCCAGGGCGGCTACGCCAATCTGGAGCACGTGCATCAGTGGATGCTCGGCTTCGTCAAGGACAGCCCGCAGGGCCATCACTACCAGGAGATCGCCGACCGCATCTCCGAGTCGATGGCGTTCATGCGCGCCTGCGGCGTCGATCCGGACAGCACGCCGTCGCTGCGCTCGACCGATTTCTTCACCTCGCATGAGGCGCTGCTGCTCGGCTACGAGCAGGCGATGACCCGCGTCGATTCGACGACCGGCGACTGGTACGCCACCTCCGGCCACATGCTCTGGATCGGCGACCGCACCCGCCAGCCGGATCACGCGCATGTCGAATATATGCGCGGCGTGAAGAACCCGATCGGCCTGAAATGCGGCCCGTCTCTGACCGGCGACGGCCTGCTGCAGCTGATCGATCTGCTCAATCCTGACAATGAGCCGGGCCGCCTGACGCTGATCTGCCGCTTCGGCGCCAACAAGGTGTTCGATCACCTGCCGCAGCTGATCCGCGCCGTCGAGAAGGAAGGGCGTTCGGTCGTCTGGTCCTGCGACCCGATGCACGGCAACACGATCAAGGCTTCGAGCGGCTACAAGACGCGGCCGTTCGACCTGATCCTCAAGGAAGTGAAGAGCTTCTTCGACGTGCACCAGGCCGAGGGCACGTTCCCGGGCGGCATCCATATCGAGATGACCGGCAAGAACGTCACCGAATGCACGGGCGGCGCCCGCGCCATCAGTGACGAGGATTTGTCGGACCGCTACCACACCCATTGCGACCCGCGCCTCAACGCCGACCAGGCGCTGGAGCTGGCCTTCCTCGTTGCCCAGTTGCTGAAGACCAGCCGCCAGGGCGTCGTCCAGCATCGGGCCGTTGCGGGCCTCTGAGGCGCGCTGGCCGGCTGGAAATCTTGTTCTGGCGCGTGCCTTGGCGCGCGCCAGTTTTCTTTTGGAGCGCTTTCGAGCGAAGTGGATACCCGCCCGATCGCGTGAAGAAAACGCGCTCTAGCGGCGCGCGGGCGCCTTGGCGCGGGTCAGGTGCAGCGAGCTGACGCCGGCCGCGAGATTGAGGCCGGTCTGGGCGGTCACCGACAGCGGCTGCAGGGCGATGCTGTTCTCGCCGCCGCCGACGAGGATGTTGGCGCCGAGGCCGACGCCGACCGTTGCCTGTGCGGTCGCGCCCGTGTAGCGGCCCGAGAGGTCGCCATGGCGACGGGTTGGCTCGAACACGTTCCAGACGATCACGCTGTTGCGGGTGACGCCGACGTCGAGGCCGACGCGGTCGATGCGGCCGTTGTAGAACTCCGTGGTGCCACGACGGGAGCGGTACTCGCATTCGACATTGCGGCGCGAGCCGAAGATCAGGCCGACGCCAGCCGAGACGTGGCAGGTCAGCACTCCGGTCTTCACGGCGGCCTGGGCGGTCGTCGCCATCGGGAGGACGGCCGCAACGGAGACAACGGCGGCGATAAGAGCCTTGTGCAGATTCGACATAGTCGACCTCATAGAATTTGTGTGGGTTGGTTCATGCGAAGGGTCATGAGCCAAACCCACCTTCTACACGCGAAACGTGCGAATGGGCATGCCCAAAACTGCAATATTCGTCGAAGGACGCGAGGTCAGGCCGTTGCCAACTGGGGCGCGCTCTTGCGGCGGCCGATCATCAGCGACAGGAGCGCGGCGATGATGCCGGTGGCGCCCGCGATGATGAAGGCGTCGAGATAGTTGCCCTGCGCCGTGCGCATGTAGCCGGCGAAATAGGCGGCGGAGGCGGCGCCGAGTTGGTGGCCGGCCGCGATCCAGCCGAAGACGATCGGGGCCTTGCGGTCGCCGAAGGCTTCGTTGGCGAGCTTCACGGTCGGCGGCACCGTCGCGATCCAGTCGAGGCCGTAGAACACCGCGAAGATCGACAGGCTGTAAAGATTGAAGTCGGTGAAGGGCAGGAACATCAGCGAGATGCCGCGCAGCGCATAGTAGACGAACAGCAGCTTGCGCGGATCGTAGCGGTCGGTCAGCCAGCCGGAAGCGGTGGTGCCGAACAGGTCGAACAGCCCCATCAGGGCGAGCAGGCTGGCCGCCTGGACTCCGGCATGCCCATATCGCCGCAGAAGGCGATCATATGCGTGCCGACGAGGCCGTTGGTGGTGAAGCCGCAGATGAAGAAGGTGGCGAACAGATACCAGAACGTCTTGGTGCGGGCCGCCTCGAACAGTGCGTTGAAGGCGTTGGCGAGCGCGCTGCCCTGCGGGCCGGTCGGCGGCAGGTCGCCCTCCGCCGCGCCATAGGGGCGCTGGCCGATATCTTGCGGCCGCTCGGGCACGAAGAAGTAGGCGACCGGCACGAGGACGGCGGAAACGACAGCGACCGTCGACGACGATCGCCTGCCAGCCGCCCCATTGCGCCAGCGCAGCCATGCCGGGCAGGAAGATCAGCGTGCCGGTCGCGGTGCTCGCCGTCAGCAGGCCCATCATCAGGCCGCGATTGGTGACGAACCAGCGGTTCACCACCGTGGCGCCGAGCACCATGGCGACGGAGCCGGAGGCGACGCCGGAAAGGACGCCCCAGGTGGCGACGTATTGCCAGGGCGCGTCATGAAGACGCTGAGGCCGGTCGAGAGCGACATCAGGATCAGCGCGCACATCAGCGTCTGGCGGATGCCGAAGCTCTGCATCAGCGCGGCGGCGAAGGGGCCGGTCAGGCCATAGAGGAAGATGCCGATGGCGGCGGCGAGCGAGATCGTCTCGCGGCTCCAGCCGAAGGCGGATTCGATCGGCAGCATCATCACGCCGGGCGCGGCGCGCAATCCCGCGCCGGCCAGCAGGCAGCGAAGATGACGCCGGCGACGACGAAGGCATAGTTCTGGCCAAAAGGCCGTCGGCGGACCATATTCATGTTACTGACCGTTCCGTTCTGATTGAGTCATGATACGTACCGTTCAGTTACATCGTCAAGCGGCTCGGGAGAGGAAGTTTTGACAGGTAGTGACGATCGTCCGGCGACGCAGGCCGGAAAGGCGACCGCAGAGGTGCCGCCGCGCGCCAAGGACCGTATTCGCGCGACTGTGCGCGAACTCTTCTATCGACAGGGCATCCGCGCCGTCGGCATCGACGAGATCGTGACGCGGGCCGGGGTCACCAAGCCCAGCCTCTATCGCAATTTCGTCTCCAAGGACGAGCTGGCGGCCGCCTATCTCCGCGACTACGACGCCGAATTCTGGGCGCGTTTCGACGCCGACATGGCCAAGCACCCCGACGACCCGCGGGCGCAGCTGATGGGGTTCCTGACCCGGATCGGCCAGCGGGCGCAGAGCGCCGATTATCGCGGCTGCGGCATGACCAACGCCGTCGTCGAATATCCGGACAAGGACAACCCCGCTCGGATCGTTGCGATCGAGAACAAGCATGAGCTGCGCCGCCGCTTGATCGAGCTTGCGCGCGCCATGGGCGCGGCGGAGCCGGAAATGCTGGGCGACGGGCTGCTGCTTCTGATCGAGGGCGCGTTCATGACCGGCCAGCTGTTCGGAGAGGGCGGGCCATCGCGCTCGCTCGCGGTCGCGGCGGACCGGATGATCGCCGCCAGCCTCGCGACCTGATGGCGGCATTTGCGGTATTGGTCACGTGGATTGAACACTGCGTGCTTCATTGTGCATCTTCTGGCTGAAGCCGGCCGGGACTACCTTTGGATCAACACGCAAAGGATAGTCCGATGTCGCTTCCCACCTTCTTCCTGTCGCATGGTTCGCCGATGCTGGCGCTGACGGACACGCCGGCGCATCGCTTCCTGCAGACTTTCGCCTCGACCGTTGATCGTCCGCGCGCCGTTCTCGTTGTCTCGGCCCATTTCGAGACCGAGCGGCCGACCGTCGTCTCCGACCCGCATCCCGAGATGATCTATGACTTTCGCGGATTCCCGAAGCCGCTCTACGAGATCAATTATCCGGCGCCGGGCGATGCCGCCGTGGCGGCCGAGGTCGCCGAACAACTGCGCACCGCCGGCCTGCCGGTCGATGTCGCGCCGAAGCGCGGTTTCGATCACGGCACCTGGATCCCGCTATCGCTGGTCTGGCCGGATGCGGATGTGCCGCTGGTGCAGCTGTCGATCCAGCCGCATCGCGACGCGGCGCATCATTATGCGCTCGGCCGGGCCATCGCCGCGCTGCGCGAGGAGAATGTGCTGGTGATCGGCACGGGAGCGGCGACGCATAATCTGCGCGTCCTGTTCCGCAATCCAGGCGGCATGCCGGCGGTCGAGGCCGAGCCCGTCGCCTGGGCGCGCGAATTCGCCGATTGGGTGGCCGAGACGGCGGCGGCTGGCGATGCCGATGCGCTGGTCGACTATCGTGCCCGGGCGCCGCATGCCGTGCTGGCGCATCCGGAAGACGATCACTTCATGCCGTTCTTCGTCGCGCTCGGCGCGGCGGGCGCGGGCGCGAAGGGTGAGCGCATCCACAATTCCTACGAATATTCGGCGCTCTCGATGGATATGTATCGCTTCGGCTAGACGCCGGAGCGGGCGACTGGCCGGAGGTTTTCTGATCTGCCGTCGACTTCCCGTTGCCGCCGCTATGGCGGCGCGGTAAAGGCAGATCATGACCCGCCCCGACACGCTCCGCATCGCTCTTGCCCAGATCAATCCGATTGTCGGCGACATCGCCGGCAATCTCGCCAAGGCGCGCGCGGCGCGCGCGACCGCGGCGGCCGGCCGCGCCGACGTCGTCATGTTCAGCGAACTGTTCCTGTCGGCCTATCCGCCGGAAGACCTGGTCCTGAAGCCGGCCTTCCAGGAGGCCTGCCGCGCCGCTTGCGAGGCGATCGCCGCCGATACCGCCGATGGCGGCCCGGCCGTGCTGATCGGCCTGCCTGGGCGCAGGACGGCAAGCTCTATAACGCCGTGGCGCTGCTCGATGGCGGCCGCATCCAGGCGACGACGCTTCAAGGTCGAGCTGCCGAACTACGGCGTGTTCGACGAAAAGCGCGTTTTCGCCGAGGGCCGCGATGCCGGGCCCTTGAACGGCTGCGCGGCGTGCGGATCGGCGTGCCGATCTGCGAAGACATCTGGAGCGCCGGAAGTCGTCGAGACGCTCGCCGAAACCGGCGCGGCGAATCCTGATGTCGCCGAACGGTTCGCCGTTCGACTGGCGCGCAAGCCCGACAAGCGCATGAACGTCGTCGTCGCGCGCGTGACGGAAAGCGGCCTGCCGCTCGCCTATCTCAACCAGGTCGGCGGCCAGGACGAGCTCGTGTTCGATGGTGCATCCTTCGTGCTCAACGCCGACGGCACGCTCGCCTGTGCAACTTCCGGCCTGGCGCGAAGCGCTCGTTCTGACCGAGTGGACGAAATCCGCCGCGGATGGCGCTGGCGAGAAGGGGCGAGGTGCGAAGCTCTCCGAAGGCGACGAGCGCGGCTTATCACGCCTGCGTCCTCGGCCTGACGCGATTACGTCGACAAGAACGGCTTCCCGGGCGTCGTGCTCGGCCTCTCCGGCGGCATCGATTCGGCGCTCGTGGCGGCCATCGCCGTCGATGCGCTGGGCGCCCAGCGCGTCCACTGCGTGATGCTGCCGTCGACTACACGTCGCAGGAAAGCCTGCAGCGATGCGCCGGCCTGCGCGCAAGCGCTCGGCATGCGCTACGACAAGATTGCCGATCGAGCCGACCGGTCGACGGCTTCATGGAGCCTGAAGGACCTTTCGCCGGCACGCATGCGCGATATCACGGAAGAGAACCTGCAGTCGCGCGTGCGCGGCACGATCCTCATGGCGATTCGAACAAGTTCGGCGGCATGGTCGTGACGACCGGCAACAAGAGCGGAAATGTCGGTCGGCTACGCCACGCTCTATGGCGACATGAACGGCGGCTTCAATCCGATCAAGGATCTCTACAAGACGGAGGTCTTCCGAGCTGCGCGCTGGCGCAACGCGAATGTGCCGGAAGGCGCGCTCGGGCCCATCCGGCGACGTCATTCCCGAGCGCATCATGACCAAGCCGCCGACGGCCGAGCTTGCGCCGAAGCCAGACGGACCAGGATTCGCTGCCGCCCTACGAAGCGCTCGACGACATCCTGAGAGCCTCGTCGAGCAGGAAGATGCCGGTGACGACGTGATCGCCCGCGGCCACGCCGCGAGACGGTGAAGAAGGTCGAGCGGCTGCTCTACCTTGCCGAATACAAGCGCCGCCAGGCCGCGCCCGGCGTCAAGATCACCGCCCGCAACTTCGGCCGCGACCGCCGCTACCCGATCACCAACAAGTTCCGCGACCGCGCCTGACTTCCGGGACGCCGGAGCCGGCACGGTCGGGCTCCGCCGCACGAACTTTGAACATCGCGCAAAAGAAAAGGCCCTCCGGTGGAGGGCCTTTTCGTATTCATCCCGATGTCGGATGGATCAGCTCTTGATACCGGCCGGAGGGGTCGGCTCGGAGCCGTAGTAGCCCGCCGGGGCCGCTGCCTGGTTGACCGGGTCCGGGCGAGCGCCGCCCTTGGACTTGTAGACCGCGACCGGATCCGGCGTGGCGTTGCCCAGAACCTTGACCTTGGTGCCGATGGGAGCGCGGCTGTAGAGGTCGATGATGTCCTGGTTCATCATGCGGATGCAGCCGGACGAGAGCGACTTGCCGATCGACCAGGGCTGGGTGGTGCCGTGGATGCGGTACAGCGTGTCGACCTTGCCCTGGTAGAGATAGAGCGCGCGGGCGCCGAGCGGATTGCCGGGGCCGCCGGGCATGCCTTCCGGCCACTTGGCGGCGGCGGGATCGCGGGCCTGCATTTCCTTGGGCGGATGCCACTTCGGCCATTGCTGCTTGGACCGGATGGTCGCGTCGCCCGACCAGGCGAAGCCATCGCGTCCGACGCCGACGCCGTAGCGCAGCGCCTTGCCGTTCTCGAAGGCGAGATAGAGAAAATGATTGTAGGGATCGATGACGATCGTGCCAGGCTGGGCATCGATCTCGGACGGCAGATCCACCACCTGGCGGTAGTAGCGCGGGTTGATCTTGCCCAGGTCGATGGAGGAGATCGGGAACGGCTCATCCGCGATCGGGCCGTACATCGACGCGAAGCCCTGGTCGATCACCGGGGCGCCGCCGTCCATGCCACTCGTGCTGGCCACAGGGCCGCCCGGCTGCGAGGTCTGGCAGGCCGCGAGGGCGATTGGCAGGCCGATCATGAATACCCGACGGCTGAGCTTTCCCGCCGTCTTGAGAGGCTTCGTCTCGTTCAAAGCCTGTTCCTTTTCATCATCATGCTGGGAGAAACCCAATTAAAACCGGAACGCCCTGACGGCGCGTATCCGAACCCGATTGTCTCGATTGGTTCGAATCCGCCGACGCCCTGGCGGCGCGATCCAATAAGAATGATATCTGTTCTTACTGGTTACTTTCGCGTTTTGCCGCAATGACAATTTGGCCACACAGATAGCCAATCCGAGAGGGATAATCGGCTTTGCGTGGTCTCGCTCGTTCTTGTCTGCGGCCGAGATTGGCCGAAACCAAGGCGCGTTAAGCATGTTTTCGGCCCGAAGGTTGAGAAGCTGGACACTGTTGCTTAAATGACGCGGGCATTCGCCCTCCGTGTTCCTGCGCTTCGCGCATGAATCGGCTATCAGGGGCGGAACATTGTCTCGGAGCTTTCATGAGCTGGTCGCCCCAGCAGGATATGGCTTTGACCGCCGTGGCGCGCTGGCTGCAATCCGGCGAGCCGCAGCTCTTCCGCATGTTCGGCTATGCCGGCACCGGCAAGACCACGCTCGCGCGCCATATCGCCGAAGCCGTCGATGGCGACGTCGTCTTCGCCGCCTATACCGGCAAGGCCGCGCTCGTCCTGCGCAACAAGGGCTGCCATGGCGCGCAGACCATCCATTCGCTGATCTATCGCTCGCGCGGCGTCGAGGAGGAGAGCCCGATCTTCGCCCTCAACCGCGACAGCGCCGCGGCCAAGGCCAAGCTGATCATCATCGACGAATGCTCGATGGTCGACGAGGAGCTGGGCCGGGACCTGCTCTCCTTCGGCACGCCGGTGCTGGTGCTGGGTGATCCCGCGCAGCTTCCTCCGGTCAAGGGCGGCGGCTTCTTCACCGAGCAGGAGCCGGACGTCATGCTGACCGAGGTCCACCGGCAAGCGGCGGACAACCCGATCGTGCGGATGTCGATGATCGTGCGCGAAGGCGGCCAGCTCGAACTTGGCGAATACGGGCCGAGCCGGGTGATCCGGCGGGGCGAGATCAATCCCGAGATCGTCATGGGCGCCGATCAGGTACTGGTCGGGATGAACAAGACGCGGCGCAACTACAATGCCCGCATCCGCCAGCTCATGGGCCGCACCGACAACAGCCCCGTCGCCGGGGAGAAGCTGGTCTGCCTGCGCAACGACAAGAGCAAGGGCCTGCTCAATGGCGGCTCCTGGATCGTGCAGGAGATCAAGACCTCGAAGAAGGGGCTCGTCACCATGCGCGTCACACCAGAGGACGATGTCGGCGGCAAGGCGGTCAAGGTCTCGGTGATGCCGAATTTCTTCGACGGCACCGAGGACGAGGTTCCGTGGGAGCTGCGCAAGCACACCGACGAGTTCACCTTCGGCTATGCGCTGACCGTGCATAAGTCGCAGGGCTCGCAATGGGACGACGTCGTGCTCTTCGACGAGAGCTTCGCCTTCCGCGAGCATCGCGCCCGCTGGCTCTATACCGGCCTGACCCGCGCCGCCAAGCGCATCACCATCGTCCGGTAGGTTCGCTCCGTTGCACCGGCAGGCGGCGCGCGCTAAAGCGTTCGCCATGACCAGCCCATCCGTTATCGTCCGCTTCGCGCCGTCGCCGACCGGCTATCTGCATATCGGCAATGCGCGGCCTGCCTTGCTCAACTGGCTGTTCGCCCTGAAGGCGGGCGGGCGGTTCATCCTGCGGCTCGACGACACGGATCGCGAGCGCTCGAAGGAGGAATTCGCCGAGGCGATTCAGCGGGATCTCAACTGGCTCGGCATCCTGCCGCACCAGTTCGAGCGCCAGTCGCTGCGGACGGATGCCTATGACGCCGTCGTGGCGCGGCTGAAGGCGGCCGGGCGTCTCTATGCCTGCTACGAGACCGCCGAGGAGCTGGACCGCAAGCGCAAGCGTCAGGCGGCGCGTGGCCTGCCGCCGGTCTATGACCGCGCGGCGCTCAAGCTGACCGATGACGACCGGGCAAAGCTCGAAGCCGAGGGCCGCAGGCCGCATTGGCGCTTCAAGCTCGACGAGACGGTTGGTCACGTGACCTGGGACGATCTGGTCCGTGGGCCGCAGACAGTCGATATCGGCTCGCTGTCGGATCCGGTGCTGATCCGCGAGGACGGCACCTATCTCTACACGCTGCCCTCCGTCGTCGATGACGCCGACATGGGCGTTACGCATATCATTCGCGGCGACGATCACGTCACCAATACCGGCGTGCAGCTGCAGCTGTTCGAGGCGCTCGGCGCGCCGTCGCCGGTCTTTGGCCACCACAACACGCTGACGACGGCGAGCGGCGAGGGCCTCTCGAAGCGTACCGGCGCGCTGTCGCTGGGCTCGCTGCGCGAGGCCGGCTACGAGCCGATGGCGGTCAATTCGCTCGCCGTGCTGATCGGCACTTCGGTCTCCGTCGAGCCGGTCGCCGACCTGTCGACGCTGGCCGGGCTGGTCGACCTCTCGATGGTGTCGAAGGCGCCGGCGAAGTTCGATCCGGCCGATCTCGACGGTCTCAACGCCAAGCTGCTGCATGCGAAGCTCTATGCGGACGTCGCCGACCGTCTGAAGGCGCTCGGCATCGGCGGCGGCGAGGATTTCTGGAACGCGGTGCGCGGCAACCTCGTCCGTCTGACGGACGCAATGGAATGGTGGACGGTGGTCACTGGGCCGGTCGCACCGCATGTCGCCGCGGATGCCGAGGAGGCGGCCTTCCTCGCCGCGGCGCGCGATGGGCTGCCGCAGGGGCCGTTCGATGGTCAGAGCTGGAAGGTCTGGACCGACGCGGTCAAGGCTGCCACCGGCCGCAAGGGCAGGGCGCTGTTCATGCCGCTTCGCCAGGTCCTGACAGGCCTTGATCACGGTCCCGAGCTGGCGGCGCTGCTGCCGCTGATCGGCCGCGAGCAGGCTTTGGCGCGGCTCGAAGCGTCGCTCGCTTCCTGAGACAGATGAGGCCGGCAAGCCGGCCTCATGAGATTGTGGTCTGGAACCGCCCGAGGGGCGGTCAGGCCAGCCCGCGTGCGAGCGCGGTGGCGGCGCCCGGCGCGGCCGGCAATTGCGGCAGCAGCAGCGCATTGAGGACGTGATAGGCGTCCGGGCGACCGGGCCAGACGGAGCCGGCCTCGGAGAGGTCGGCGGCCAGCTGGTGCCGCCAGGTGCCGTGCTCCTGCTCGACGAAATACTGCGCGGCATGGTCCCAGAGCTTGCGGTACCAATGCTCGTAGAGCGCGTCGCCCGTCACCGCGCCGAGAAGCGCGGCGGCTGCGATGCCCTCGCAGAGCGCCCAATGCATGCGGACATCGGTGACCACGGCGCCTTCGAAATCCGTCGTGTAGACGAAGCCGTCATGCCCATCGACCGACCAGCCGAAGGTGATGGCGTGATTGAACAGCGCCGTCGCGGCTTCGCGCAGCCAGGCCGGCGGCGAGGCGAGCGATGCCTCGATATGCACCAGCAGGCGCGACCATTCCAGCCAATGGCCGACCGTCGATCCATAGGGCCGGAACGGGTGGGCACGGTCGTCGGTATTGTATTCCGGACGCGGATTCCACTCGGTATCGAAATGCTCGGGCAGGAACCAGTTGCGCTCGCGCGCGGCGCGATTGATCAGCCGGTCGGCCATGGATAGCGCCCGGTCGTACCAGATCGCGTCGCCCGACGTGTCGCCGGCGGCGAGGCAGGCTTCGACCAGGTGCATGTTGGAATTGGCGCCGCGATAGTCCTCGGAATCGGAGAAGTCCCACGCGAAGGATTCGCGCGACATGCCGGCTTTCTCGTCCCAGAAATGCTTCAGGAACACGGCGGCCGCGCTGTCGAACAGTTCCCGTCCGCCCGGTCGGCCGGCTTCGGTCGCCGACGCGCCGGCGAGCAGCACGAAGGCATGGTCATAGGCGGCCTTGCGGCCGGCGATCGGCCCGCCGGCTGGCTCCAGGGCCGAGAACCAGCCGCCATTCGTGCGGTCGTGGAAGTCGTTGGTGATAGCGGCGATGCCGTGGTCAATCAGATGGGCCGTTCCCGGAATGCCGCGCATATAGGCGAGGGCGGCGACATGGGTCAGGCGGCAATTGAGATAGAGCTCGCGCGGCCGCGTCAGGTCGGCGGTGCCGTCCTCGAGCAAATAGCCGAAGCCGCCGGCTTCCAGCCGGGCGCCCTGGACGAAGCGGACCAGACGATTGATCTGGTCGTCCAGCCAGGCGCGATGCGTCGGCAGCCCGAGCCAGGGCGGCGTGGTGATGAGGGTCATTGGTGTCTGCTCCCGTCCTGTCCATGTCGGACCGCCTGCCAGGCGGTCGGCAATTGTTTTTGCCGCGCTGCTCGTCCGCGCCACTGGGGGCTCGTCGGCGGGCGCGGGGTAGTTGAACACGGAGTCGATCCGATCGTCCATGATGCCGGCGCGGGGAGGGCCGCGTCGTCCCGGCCGGTAAACCGGAAGCCGCCGGCCTATTGGGCGGCGTAGAAATAGGAAGGGCCGACGCGGCGCGCGACGCTCGCCTGCCGCGGTTGCGCAAGATTGGCGACCGGCGCCTCGACGCTGGTGGTGCCGAGGGAATCCGGATCGAGCGCGCCGGCGCGATTGGCGAGCGTCTCGGGATCCTCCCCGGGGACGGGCGCGGATCCCGGCACCGGCGGCATGGCCTCGGTCGCTGGCGTCTCGGCCAGGGTCGAGGCACTGTAGCCGCCCGTGAATGCCGCCAGCGAGGACGGGCTGCCGCAGGTGCAGCCGGGGTTGAAGCTTGTCCGGTAGGCGAAGGCGGTCGAAAGCGCGCTATAGGGTGTCTCGTCCGTCGTCGAGCGTGCGTCGCCGCTGTTCTGGCCCGGATTGCGATGCGCATAGAGGGCGACGTTGGTGCCGGGGCACATCTGCTGGCAGACCTGCTCGTCGGTCGCGAAACTGGAGCGGCGCGTCGCGAAGCTGATCGGGAAGTAATAGCCGTCGCAGGTGCGGACGCAGAGGGTGCGATAGCTGCCGCGGCCAAAACCGCGCTCGGTCTCGGCCGAGCTATAGTTCGTGTCGCGCTCGGCCGTCGCCGGAACGCGAGCGATCTGCTCCTGCGTTTCGTAGACGCGGTTTTCCGGGTTGAACAGGCGCTCCAGGAAGTTGCGCGGCCGCTGCTGGGCGTAGGCGGCGTATTGCTGGCCGCAATCGTTCAGGGCGAGCTGCTGCAGGGTGTCCGAGCGCTGGCGGGCATTGCTGTTGGGATCGAAGCTGGAGGCGCTGCGGCGCTGCTCCAGCCGGTTGAGATTCGCCTGGATGCCGTTGATGCGCTTCAGCATGTCGGTGCATTGCGGCGCTGCGGAATTCGACTTGAACATCAGGAAGCCGCCCTTGCAGCCGGCGCGGCGCGCATCGGCATTGGCGGCGTTGAGCGCGGCGCGCTGCTGATTGATCGCGTTGTCCTGGTTCGCGACCTTGCCGGCGCTGGAGTTCTGGCTGCGCTGCAGCGAGTCCAGGCGGCCTTCCAGCCGGACGCAGACACTCGACGCTGCCTCCGCCATCCCGGCGCCTGCTGCGAAGACCATGGCCGCCATCAAAATTCGGGAAAACACACTCTCGATACTCATGGATGCGGCCCTTAATCGCGTGCGCTGCGCCTGCCTGCCAAAGCTGCCCGAGGGCGAGACGCAATAGCTGCCCGAGGGCGAGACGCAATAGCACGGATGGGCCGGACGGTCATCATCGGGGCCGCGTTTTTGCCACAATGCAGCGACGGAAACGCCGATCCAGGCGACGCTGATGGCAGATATCAAGATCTTTGGTTGGCCATTCGGCGTGTCTTGTGACTAGGTGGCGCGCTGGCGTCGCGGGTTTCCCCGCACCCTCCATCAAGAGAGCAGTTTGCACTATGGCCGCGCGCGAACGGACCCCGGCGGGGACCGACGGAAATCACCCCTGGTTGACCGAAATCCGGGCTACCATTCTGCTGTCGGTGCCGCTGATCCTGACCAACTTGGCCCAGACCGTCATCACCGCGACCGATGTGGTGATTCTGGGCTGGCTTGGCGCGAACAATCTCGCCGCGAGCGCTCTGGCGACGAATCTCTACTTCGCGCTGCTGATCTTCGGCATCGGCCTCGTTTCGGCCGTGTCGCCGATGGTGGCGCGCGAGCGCGGCCGCAATCGCCATGCGGTGCGTGAGGTCCGTCGTACGGTTCGGCAGGGCCTCTGGGCTTCGGTTGTCCTCACTGTGCCGTTCTGGATCGTTCTTTGGCACACGGAGGAGATACTGCTGCGGCTGGGCCAGGATCCGGAACTCGCGCATCTCGCCGCGCTCTACATGCGCGGCATGCAATGGGCAATCCTGCCGTTCCTCTGGTATCTCGTGCTGCGCTCTTTCATTGCCGCGCTGGAGCGGCCCTTCTGGTCGCTGGTCGTCGGCATGGCCGGCGTCGTCTTCAACGGCTTGATCGTCTGGGCGCTGGTGTTCGGTCATTTCGGCCTGCCGGCGCTCGGCATGTTCGGCGCCGGTATCGGCAGCACGCTGTCGGCCTGCTTGATGTTCCTCGGCATGGCGCTGGTCTGCGTCCGCGACCGCCAGTTCCGGCGCTATCATGTGTTCGGCCGGTTCTGGCGCGCCGACTGGCCGCGTTTCCTGGCGCTCTGGCGGCTTGGCCTGCCGATGGCGATCGCGGTCGGGCTGGAGGTAACCATCTTCAACGCCGCCGTGTTCCTGATGGGTCTGATCGGCGCCACCTCGGTGGCGGCGCACGCCATCGCCATCCAGATCGCTGCGCTCTGCTTCATGGTGCCGCTCGGCTTCTCGCAGGCTGCCACCGTGCGCGTCGGCATCGCCTATGGCGCCGGCGATGCGGACGCCATCCGGCGCGCCGGATGGACGCCCTTCGTGCTGGGCGTTAGCTTCATGGCCTGCACGGCGATGATGATCTTCCTGATTCCGCAGACGCTGATCGGCATCTTTCTCGACCGCAGCGACCCGTCGAATGCCGAGGTCATCGCGCTCGCGGTCTCGTTCCTGGGCATTGCGGCGCTGTTCCAGGTGTTCGACGGCGCACAGGCGATCGCCGGCGGCATGCTGCGCGGCATGCATGATGCCCGCGTGCCGATGATCTATGCGGGGCTCGGCTTCTGGGGTGTCGGGCTCAGCCTCAGCGTCGTTCTCGGTTTCTGGGTCAAACTGGAGGGCATCGGCATCTGGATCGGTCTTGCGACCGGCCTGGCGGTCGTCTCGGCGTTGCTGATCGTGCGCTGGCTGCGGCGCGAGCGGCTCGGTCTCATGCGCGGCGGCTCCGAGCCGATCGTGACGCCGGTCGCGGTTCACTGATCGCAGGGAGCTTCTGCGGGCGGGACTCGTTGTGGCGACGCGCCTTCCTATATTGGGCGCACTGCTTTGCTTCGGAGAACGCCATGCGCCTTGAATCCGTCCTGACCGCCGCCGCCTTGACCGCCGCCACCATGCTGGCCTGCGCCGGGCCGGCGCTGGCGGATGGTCCCGATCTGATCTTCCGGGAATCGACGACCTTCAAGTGGTTGACGCCCAACGACAAGATCGCCGTCTATGGCGTCGACGATCCGGAGATCGACGGCGTCGCCTGCCATTTCGCCGCGCCCGAGCGCGGCGGCGTCTCGGGCATGTTCGGCCTTGCCGAGGAGACGTCCGACATCTCGCTGGCCTGCCGCCAAGTCGGGCCGATCAGCTTCAAGGGCAAGATCGACCAGGGCGACGAGATGTTCCGCCAGCGCCGCTCGATCTGGTTCAAGAAGATGCAGATCGTGCGCGGCTGCGACACCAAGCGGAACGTGCTGGTCTATCTCGTCTATTCCGACAAGCTGGTCGACGGCAGCCCGAAGAACTCGATCTCGAGCGTGCCGATCATGCCGTGGGGCGACAAGCCGGCGCCGAATTGCAGCGATTTCGTCAAATAGGGCGGGGCGGCCGTAGCGAGACGATCATCGCGTTTTGACCGACAAGCCTTGCCGGAAGCCGCGCGAGGCTCTAACCGGATGATCAGTATTCTATTCGGAGCTTTTTCGCATGAACGCCATCGTCCGCCAGCCCGATCCCAAGAAGCTGATCAAGGGCGCGACCGGGGACTGGGAAATCGTGATCGGCATGGAGGTCCATGCCCAGGTCCTGCGCAATTCGAAGCTGTTCTCCGGCGCCTCGACCGAGTTTGGCGCGCGCCGAACTCCATGTCAGCCTCGTCGATGCGGCGATGCCCGGCATGCTGCCCGTCATCAACGAGGAATGCGTCGCGCAGGCGGTGCGCACCGGCCTCGGCCTGAAGGCGCAGATCAACAATACGCTCGTCTTCGACCGGAAGAACTACTTCTATCCCGGACCTGCCGCAGGGCTATCAGATCTCGCAGTTCAAGCAGCCGATCGTCGGCGAGGGCGAGATCGTCATCGACCTCGACGGCGCCAGAGCAGATCACCGTCGGCATCGAGCGGCTGCATCTGGAGCAGGATGCCGGCAAGTCGCTGCACGACCAGCACCCGACCATGAGCTTCGTCGATCTGAACCGCTCGGGCGTGGCGCTGATGGAGATCGTCTCCAAGCCGGACCTGCGTTCGGCCGACGAGGCGAAGGCCTACTGACCGAAGCTGCGGACCATCGTCCGCTATCTCGGCACCTGCGACGGCAACATGGACGAAGGCTCGATGCGCGCCGACGTCAACGTCTCGGTTCGCAAGCCGGGCGAGCGCTTCGGCACGCGCTGCGAGATCAAGAACGTCAACTCGATCCGCTTCATCGGCCAGGCGGTCGACTACGAGGCGCGCCGCCAGATCGGCATCCTCGAGGATGGCGGCACGATCGACCAGGAGACCCGCCTGTTCGATCCGAACAAGGGCGAGACCCGGTCGATGCGCTCCAAGGAAGAGGCGCATGACTATCGCTACTTCCCCGATCCCGACCTGCTGCCGCTCGAATTCGACGAGGCCTTCGTCGAGGCGCTTGCGGCCGCCTTGCCGGAGCTTGCCCGACGCCAAGAAGGCGCGCTTCATCGCGACTTCGGCCTCTCGGCCTATGACGCCGCGTGCTGGTGCTCGAGCGCGACAGGCCGACTATTTCGAGGCGGTCGCCAAGGGGCGCGACGGCAAGACCGCTGCCAACTGGGTCATCAACGAACTGTGCGGCGCGCCTGAACAAGGACGGCAAGGATATTGCCGCAGCCCGGTTTCGGCCGCACAGCTCGGCGCCATCATCGACCTGATCGGCGAAACCGATCTCCGGCAAGATCGCCAAGGATCTGTTCGAGATCGTCTGGACCGAGGGCGGCGACCCGGCCGATCGTCGAGGCGCGCGGCATGAAGCAGGTCACCGACACCGGCGCGATCGAGAAGGCGTCGACGAGATCATCGCCGCCAACCCGGAGAAGGTCGAGCAGGTCAAGGCCAAGCCGACGCTGGCCGGCTGGTTCGTCGGCCAGGTCATGAAGGCCTCGGGCGGCAAGGCCAACCCGCAGGTCGTCAACGACATCCTGAAGAAGAAGCTCGGCCTGGAGTAGGCCGGGATAGTCTGCTGGCCGATTGAATTCCGCGCTATGGTCGCCCCCGGCATTCCGAGAATTGTCGAGAGGGCGATCATGACGAGGATGGTTCGGAAGACACCTGCGAGCGCCACCGGTGCAACCGCGCTGGGGGCTCTTGCGATCGGCGCGGCCGCGATTGGCGCGATCGCATTCGGTGCCATGGCGATCGGCCGCCTGCGGATCCTGGAAGCCCGTATCGACAGGCTGTCCGTCGGACGCCTGACGGTCGAGCATCTCGAGGTTCGCGACCGGGAGCGTTGAGCCGATAGGGGTTCCATAGCTTTTGCTGCCGGCCCTGGGCTGCGCCGAGTCGATCGCAATGCTTGGTATGGAAGCCTTGCCTTGGCGGCGCGCCAAACCCAACTATGAGATGCGTCCTGTCGCTCGCCGATTGGTGATCGATTCAGTCCCAGCCAAAGCCAAAGGTTTCTCATGACCGTGAAGCAGACCCAGCCGATTGAGCTGCACTACTGGCCGACTCCGAACGGCAAGAAGATCACCATCTTGCTGGAGGAGTTGGGCGTTCCCTACAGCCTCCACTACGTCAACATCGGCAAGGGCGATCAGTTCAAGCCGGAATTCCTGGCCATCTCGCCGAATAACAAGATGCCGGCGATCGTCGACCCCGAGGGGCCCGGCGGCAAGCCGATCTCGGTGTTCGAGTCCGGCGCGATCCTGCTCTACCTCGCCCGCAAGTTCGGCAAGTTCTACCCGACGGCTGATGAGCGGGCCCGGGTCGAGGTCGAGGAATGGCTGATGTGGCAGATGGGCGGTTTCGGCCCGATGCTCGGCCAGCGCAATCATTTCTCCGTCTATGCGCCGGAGCGGATTCCCTACGCCACCAAGCGCTACCAGGACGAGACGCACCGCCTCTATGGCGTGCTCGATCGTCGTCTGGCGGATCGCGATTTCGTCGCCGGCGACTATTCGATCGCCGACATGGCGATCTTCGGCTGGGCCGCCGGCTGGGAAACCCAGCAATTCGACACGTCCGAGTTTCCGCATGTGAAGGCCTGGATCGACCGGATGAATGCCCGTCCGGCCGTCGCGCGCGGCATGGCGGTCAAGGCGCCTGTCGCTCCTGTCAGCCTCGCGGACGACAAGGAAGCGCAGAAGGTGCTCTTCAACCAGCGCGCTCGCTGATCCTTCGCTTGCGAGTTGCGGGCTCGTCATTCCGCGATGGGGATGGCGAGCCCGTTTTGCTTTCGTCTCGCTGCCGCCTCCGGCACCGGTCCGGAAAAGGACCTTTGCTTCCAAGCATATGATGAAAGCAGCCGGAAGCGGTTACAACCACGGCCGTGACAGACGCTTCCCGCATTCAAGTTGAAAGATCATCCGATCAAACATACTATGATAACGAGATCGGACCGGCCTTCCCTGGGATGCCGCGTCTTGGCTGAAGGCAGGGATCGAGGAGGGGCCCCGGCGATGCGTGGCGCCCAAGACAAGACGCGACAACTCCGCTCGACCGGCAGGGAGCGTTCCGGCAGCCTTTCCGACAAGCTGGCAGCCGAGCTCGGCCGCCGCATCGTGTCCGGTGTCTATAATCCGGGTGATACGCTGCCGACCGAGCCCAAGGTCCAGGAAGAGTTCCGGGTATCGCGGACGGCCGTGCGCGAGGCGATCCGGCTTCTCTCGGCCAAGGGCCTTACCGTTTCCCGTCCCAAGATCGGCACCAAGGTGCGTCCGCGCGTCGACTGGAACATGCTCGATTCCGATGTATTGCATTGGCAGATCGACCAGCGCCCGAGCGACGAGTTCATCCATTCCCTGTTCGAGATGCGCGAGATCATCGAGCCCGCGGCCGCGTCCCGGGCGGCCGAGCGCGCCACGGCCGAGGAGATCGAGCGGCTCGGCAAGGCGCTCGACGGCATCAAGAACCGCGACCGCGGCAGCGTCGAGCAGATCCGCGCCGATCTCGCCTTTCACATGACCGTCCTGGAGGCGTCGCACAATCCGATGCTGCGATCGGTTGGTGGCCTGATCGAATCCGGGCTGGTCATCAGTTTTTCGCTCGGCTGGCGAACCGTGATGGGGGACGACGCCGTCGTCCAGCATCGCGACGTCTTCGAGGCTATTCGCGACCGCAATCAGGATGAAGCGTTCCTTGCGATGCGCCGGCTTCTGCGCAACGCGAAGGGCAATGTGTTCGATTCCATCTGGGTCGGCCGCAGCGCTGACGCCGATGGTGAGATCAGCACCGGCTAGACCATTTCCAACGCATCAAGGGCAGGCCGCGGGCGTAGGCGACGACGGCCGCCTGGCACAACAGGAGAGAAACGAATGAGACTGATGCAGATCAAGACCGAGGCCGGCGAGCGCGCCGTTGTCGCCACGGTGCCGAACGGCGCCGGCGAGCGGTCCTACATCGTGCCGGGCTTCAAGACGGTCTACGCGATCGCCCAGGCGGCGATCGCCGCCAAGTCGGGCATCGAGGCCATTGTCATGGCGGCTTCCGTCGGCGCCACCGAGGAAGTTGATCGCGCAGCGCTGCTGGCATCCGGCCGCGTTCTCGCGCCGATCGACCATGAGGATCCGGCCCATCTGCTCATCACCGGCACGGGCCTGACCCATCTTGGCTCGGCGTCGGCGCGTGACGCCATGCACAAGACGCCGGACGAGGAAGAAGTCCTCACCGACTCGATGAAGATGTTCCGCATGGGCCTCGAGAACGGCAAGCCTGCCGTCGGCCAGCAGGGCGTGCAGCCGGAGTGGTTCTTCAAGGGCGACGGCGCGCTGCTCGTTGGTCCCGGCCAGCCGCTGACCGCGCCGTCCTTCGCGCAGGATGGCGGCGAGGAGCCCGAGGTCGCCGGCATCTACATCGTCGGCGACAATGGCCAGCCCTACCGGATCGGCTTCGCCATGGCGAACGAGTTCTCCGACCACATCATGGAGCGGGTGAACTACCTCTACCTCGCCCATTCCAAGCTGCGTCCGTGCTCGGTCGGCCCGGAACTGCTCGTCGGCGCGCTGCCGGACGACGTGCGCGGCCGCTCCAAGATCTACCGTGACGGCAAGGTGATCTTCGACGAGCCCTTCCTGTCGGGCGAGGCGAACATGTCGCACACGCTGGAAAACCTTGAGTACCACCACTTCAAGTATGACTTCTTCCGTCGCCCGGGCCAGGTGCATGTCCACACCTACGGCACGGCAACGCTGAGCGTGGCGTTCGGGATCAAGACGCAGGCCGGCGACGTTTTCGACATCCAGTCGGACACGTTCGGCCTGCCGCTCCAGAACCCGCTCGCCTTCGCCAAGGAAGAGAAGGTCACCGTCACCCAGCTTTGAGGGTTGGCCAGAAGGGGTTGGCGGGATAAAAGGACGGAACTCTCCGGACCTCGGTTCCTGCCCCCCTTTACCCCGGCTTCGGTCGGGCCATATCCGTTCCACGACGTTCAAGGATCATCTGATGACCACACTCCATAAGAACTACATTGGTGGCGAATGGGTCGGCGGCACCGCGCGCCCCAACGTCAACCCGTCCAATACGAACGAAGTGGTCGGTGAATTCGCGCAGGCGACGGCGGAAGACGCCAAGGCCGCGATCGACGCCGCTGCCGACGCTTTCAAGACCTGGTCGCTCTCGGGCATCCAGCAGCGCCACGACATCCTGAAGGCGACCGGCGACGAAATCCTCGCCCGCAAGGAAGAGATCGGCCGCCTGCTGGCTCGTGAAGAGGGCAAGACCCTTCCCGAGGCCATCGGCGAGACCGCCCGCGCCGCGCAGATCTTCCATTTCTTCGCCGGTGAAACCCTGCGCATGGCCGGCGAGATCCTGCCGAGCGTTCGTCCGGGCATCGAAGTCACCGTCACCCGCGAGCCGGTCGGCGTCGTCGGCCTGATCACGCCGTGGAACTTCCCGATCGCCATTCCGGCCTGGAAGCTTGCGCCGGCGATCGCCTATGGCAACACCGTCGTGCTGAAGCCGGCCGATCTGGTTCCGGGCTGCGCCTGGACGATCGTCGACATCCTGGTCCGCAATGGCCTGCCGAAGGGCGTCGTCAACCTGGTCATGGGCCGCGGTTCGGTCGTTGGCCAGGCGATCCTCGAATCGCCGAAGGTCAACGCAGTGTCGTTCACCGGCTCGGTCGCTACCGGCAAGAAGGTCGCCGAAGCCTCGATCCAGGTGATGCGCAAGTTCCAGCTCGAAATGGGCGGCAAGAACCCGACCGTCGTGCTCGATGACGCGGACCTCAAGGTTGCCGTCGAGGACCACGGCCAACAGCGCGTTCTTCTCGACCGGCCAGCGTTGCACGGCTTCGTCGCGCCTGATCGTTACCGAGCAGATCCACGACAAGTTCGTCGAGGCGCTGCATCGAGCGCGCATCAAGGATCGTCGTCGTCGACGATGCGCTTAAGGCCGGGCACGCATATCGGCCCGGTCGTCGACCAGAGCCAGCTCGACCAGGATCTGCGCTACATCCAGATCGCCAAGGACGAGGGCGGCACGCTGGCTCTTCGGCGGCGAGCTCCGGATCGAGCGCGAGACCCCGGGCTTCTTCCTCGCAGCCGGCGCTGTTCACCGAGACCACGCAACGGCCATGCGGATCAACGCGCGAGGAGGTCTTCGGCCCGGTCGCCAGCGTCGATCCAGCGTCAAGGACTACGAGGAAGCGCTGGCCGTCGCCAACGACACGCGCGTTCGGCCTCGCCTCGGGCATCGTGCACGACCAGCGCTGAAGCATGCGAGCGCACTTCCAGCCGCAACAGCCGAGGCCGGCATGGTGATGGTCAACCTGCCGACGGCGGGCGTCGACTACCACGTCCCGTTCGGCGGCCGGAAGGGCTTCGAGCTACGGCCCGCGCGAGCAGGGCAAGCCTACGCGGCCAGGAGTTCTACACGACGGTCAAGACGTCCTACACGCAGCCCTGATCGGCTGTCGCAACGACTTTGGAACGGGCGCCTTCGGGCGCCCGTTCTCGTTTCCGGGAGGGGGTAACGCGTTAGCGCCTCGGTAACCGGGCGTTAGCCGCCGGCCACCTATATCGCCGGCCGGTCGAGAACCAGGATGTCCTCGCGGGTGAAATTCACCGTCACCGGCTGGCCGCGCTCCGGCGGGGCGCTGTGGGGACGGTTGAAGGTGTCGAGCGAGACGACATTGTCCTTGAAGCGGACGCGGATGCGGACGACCGAGCCGAGGAAATGCACCTCGTCGATCGTGCCGGAGAGATTGTTGCTGCCGCCATTGGCGTGGCCGATCGACAGCGCCTCCGGGCGCAGCGCGAGGGAGAGCGTGTCGCCGGCGCTGGCGCCGCCGAGTTCGCGCGCCGTGACGATTTCCTGGTCGTCGATCGAAAGCCGGCCCGAGGTCGAATCCAGCACCTGGCCGTTCAGGATGTTGAGTGTGCCGACGAAGGACGCGACGAAGCGCGTCTTCGGATAATTGTAGATCTCGAAGGGCGTGCCAAGCTGCTCGATCCGGCCGTCATTCATGACGCAGATCCGGTCCGACATGGAGAGCGCTTCCTCCTGGTCGTGGGTGACGTAGATCGTCGTGATGCCGAGCGCGCGCTGCACGGCGCGGATCTCCTCGCGCAGCGAGATACGGATCTTGGCGTCGAGGGCGGAGAGCGGCTCGTCGAGCAGCAGGATCTTCGGCTTGATGGCGAGCGCCCGCGCCAGCGCGACGCGCTGCTGCTGGCCGCCGGAGAGCTGGTAGGGATAGCGGTCGCCGATATGCGGCAGCTTGATCAGCTCCAGCATCTCCTTCACCCGCGCCGCGATCTCGGCCGAGGACTTTCGCGCGACTTTGAGGCCGAAGGCGATGTTGTCGGCGATCGTCATGTTGGGGAATAGCGCATAGGCCTGGAACACCATGCCGATATTGCGCTGGTTCGGCCTGAGGTCGGTGACGTCCTTGCCGTCGATCTTGATCGTACCGGAGGTCGGCGTCTCGAAGCCGGCGATCATGCGGAGCGTCGTCGTCTTGCCGCAGCCGCTCGGCCCCAGGAACGAGACGAATTCGCCGCGCTCGACCGCGAGGTCAATGCCGTGGATCGTCGTCTGGTTGCCAAAAGTCTTGGTGAGGCTTTCGAGCGTCAGGAATGACATGCTTGGTTGTCCCAATTCTGCTTCAGCGGCGCGCCGCTCTCTGGCGCCCGCCGCCGAAAAGCTGGATCAGGCCCATGCAGGCCCAGGTGATGATGAAGGCGATGATGGCAAGCGCCGCCGGCTCATAGGCGCGGTTGGCGCCGATCAATTGCAGATACGGGCCGAAGGCCGGCCGGTTCAGCAGGCTCGCCATGGTGAACTCGCCGATGACGATGGCGAAGGTCAGGAATGCGCCCGACAGTACCGCGACCCGTACATTCGGCAGGATCACCTGGAACAGGATGCGCGGCCACGAACTGCCGAGGCTCTGCGCCGCTTCCGTCAGCGTGCGGATGTCGATGGCGCGCAGGCCGGTATCGACCGCCCGATACATGTAAGGCAGCGCGAGCGTGACATAGGCGCAGGTCAAAAGGAAATCCGTGCCGCGCACGGAATTGGTCAGCGGTAGCCAAGACGAGGAATTATACATCCGGAGATAGCCGAAGACGAGCACGATGGCCGGAATCACCAGCGGCAGCAGCGTGATGAACTCGACCAGCGGGCGCAGCCGCGGCAGCTTCAGCTGCACGATATAGGCTGTCGGCACCACGATCAGCACGCCGACGAGGATCGCCGCGATCGCGATCACCGCCGAATAGGTGAAGCTCGCCTGGAAGTTCGGATCGCCGAAGACGACCCGGTACGCTTCGAAGGAATAGACGCCGCGCTTCATCCGGAGCGAGAACTCGAAGGTCGCGATCAGGGGCACCAGAAAGTAGAGCGTGCCGAGGATGATGGTGATCCAGGGACCGATGACCGGGCGCTTCATCGCATCCACCTCTCGCTGCGGGACCGGAGCCAGATATAGGCGCCGTTGGAAAGGCCGGTGATCAGGATCATGCCGAGCGCCAGCGCATAGCCGAGATTCGGGTCGTGCAGCACGTCGCCGCGGATCTGCGCGAACAGCAGGATGGTGATGATGTTGAGCGACGAGCCGGTCAGCGCATACGCCGTCGCGATCGCGCCGAAGGCGTTGGCGAAGAGCAGCAGGAAGGCGCCGAGCAGGCTCGGCCAAAGGATCGGGAAGGCGACCATGCGCCAGTATTGCCAGGTCGAGGCGCCGAGGATGGCCGACGCCTCGCGCCATTCCCGCTTCAGCCCGTCGATCGCCGGCGTCATGATCAGGATCATCAGCGGGATCTGGAAGTAGAGATAAGTCAGCGTCAATCCGCCGAAGCTCAGGAGGTTGAAGCCGTAGCGGTAGATGTTGATGCCGAAGATGCTGGTGAGCAGCGCCGTCACCAGGCCGGTCCGGCCGAGCGTCGCCATGAAGGCGAAGGCGAGCGGTACGCCGGCGAAGTTCGAAGCGACGCCGGAAAACGTCATCATCGTCGGCCGGATCCAGCGCGGCACATGGCCGAGCGCCACGGCATAGGCGATCCCGAAGCCGATCAGCGCGCCGCCGAAAGCGGAAGCCGCGCTGATCGCGATCGAGGTGCGGTAAGCCTTGATGATGGTCGGCTGGTTCAAATTGGCGATGTTCTGCAGGGTGAAATTGCCCTGCGGGTCCTGGAAGGCGCCGATCATCAGCAGCGTCGCCGGCACGATCAGGAACATCAGCGCGAACAGCATGAACGGCACGACGCCGAGCCATGTCAGCGGGACGGGGCGCGGTCTCGTACGGGCGAGCTCTGCGGCGGTTTCTGCCATGGCAGCCTATCTGTCGTCTCTTCGGGAATGCAGGATGCTGGCCCCTCCCGCATCCGGCAAGGGCAGGGGTCAAAATAATGCGGGACGACGCGCGGGCCGCCGCCTCGATGCGGGAAAGCCCGGCATTCGCCGGGCTCCCCTGTCGCGCGGCGGCTGGTTCGCCGCCGAAGGTTTCCGGGTGAGACCCGGCTTCCTTACTTCGGAATGTCGGCGCCGACGACCGAATCCCACTGCTTGGCGATCACTTCCTTGGCGGCGTTCTGCTGCTCGACCGTCGGGAACACGGCCTTGGCATAGCCTTCGGCCGGCGGCAGCTTGGCGAGCAGGTCGGCCGGGATCTTGCCGTTCTTGGCGAGATCGTCGAAGCGGATCGGGTGGCAGTAGCCGGCGAGCCAGGCGAGCTGGCCCTCGTCGGAATAGAGATATTCCATCCAGAGCTTGGCGGCGTTCGGATGCGGCGCGAAGGCGCTGATGCCCTGGACATAGACGCCGGCGACGACGCCGGTCTTCGGCACCACGACCTCGGCGGCCGGGTTGCCCTTCAGGACGTCGCGCCAGGCGAGGGAGTTGTAGTCCCAGGCGATCAGAATCGGCGTCGAGCCCTGCGCCAGCGACGCGGCCTTGCCGATGACGGGCACGAAATTGCCCTTCTTGTTCAGCTCGGCGAAGAACTTCAGGCCCTCGTCGCCGGCCTTGGCGATGTCGCCTTCCGAGCCGGACAGGCCGGCGGCGAAGACGCCCTGGATTGCCTGCGCCGCGACGCGCGGGTCGCCGGCGAGCGCGACGGAGTTGGCGTATTCATCCGAGAGCAGATCCTTCCAGTCCTGCGGCACCGTCTTGATGATGTCGGTGTTCACGAGGAAGGACATCACGCCGTAATAATCGCCATACCAATAGCCTTCGGCGTCCTTGGCGGCGTCCGGGATCGTGTCCCAGGTCGAGACCTTGTAGGGCTGCAGCAGGCCCTCGGCCTTGGCCGACGGGCCGAAGGGCAGGCCAACGTCGATGACGTCCGGCGCCTGCGGGCCGGTGTTGCCCTTGTTGGCCTTGATCGCCTCGATCTCGTCGCCGGAGCTGGCGTCGGGGTTCAGTTCGTTGACGGCGATGCCGTACTTCGCCTTGAAGCCCTCGATCACGTCGCCATAGCCGCACCAGTCATGCGGAAGGGCGATCGTCGTCAGCTGGCCTTCCTTCTTGGCCGCCGCGATCAGCTCGTCCATGCCCTGGCCGAAAGCCAGGCTGGACGAGGCGCAGATGGCGAGTACGGACACCGACATCCGCATCCAGTTCGTCTTCATGCTTTGTCTCCCTCGGCGAATCACTGCCCACTTGCCCCGGCGCGGCCCCCTGGCCGGCCTGATGATAAGCCGTCTATTTTCAACGCTAGCATGCATTCTTGAAGCTTGGATGTCGCTCGGAGTCGAGGCGCCACGCGGCTTGTCGCCTGTTTTTGTCGATGCCCGGCACAAAGCGATCGATCGCGAATGCATGAGTTCCCCTGTAGGGTCGAGGGCGGAAGCGTGCCCCGACGGCACCGAGCTTAGCGCAGGCCTTTGAAACCCGTAAGCCGTCTCGTGCGGCCCACCGCCGGGCGCCGCGTCGATCCCGCACGACCTTTCAGTGTCGGAGGACCTTTTCGTATCGAAGGATCTTCCTGTCGATTCGAGACGCCGTCGGCAGGCGTGAGGCGCCTGCATCCTCCCCGCGGCTGGCCTGGGGCCTATCGGGCACTGGGGCCGTCAGGGGAGGGCCGCGATCGCGCGGCGGCGCGCCCAGGCCTTGCCGACGCGCCTCGGCCTGCTCTGGCAATCGGGCGCGTCCGAGGAGGGGCGCGATCGCGCGACAGAGCGCCCGGGCCTTGCCGACGCGCCTCGGGCTTGCTCTGGCAACCGGGAGCGTCAGGGGAGGGCGGCGATCGCGCCGGGCGCGCCCGGCGCCTCTCCGACTAGCCTGTGTACAAATCCGCCTTGTCATCGGGTGGAGAAAAATGGGTGGTTGACGGCGAAAAGGGCGCGGCCTATACGAACGCCATCAACGCGGCGCCGGGCACTGACCCGCCGCTCCGGATGCTCCGGCATCCTCGTTGGGGAATAGTTTAACGGTAGAACGACGGACTCTGACTCCGTTAGTCTTGGTTCGAATCCAGGTTCCCCAGCCACTCTTTTTGTCCACGTTGATAGTTTCGCCCCCAGGTTAGAAGTAACGTGGACTCTCCGCCTTGCGCCGGATAGGGGTTGAAGCCGTGGGGCGAAGTTTCTGGAAGTAGCGCCTCCACTATCAGGCTCCGCCGGAAAACTTCGAATCCGGCAAGACTCGTTGACGCCCTGGGTTGCGAGAATTCCTCGTCCGGGCTGGCTGATGTGCCTGCCCCATATTCGACCGCTTCTGTGGTCGGCATTTAGCGAGGCGGGCTTGCAGGAAGCTGTCGACCTTTTCGGCGTTGCGACTGCGTCATCTGAATTCTTCATGAGTGCATTGGATCGGCGCGACGGATTCCGTGGCTCCGTACGATTAACCTCGCTCCTCCTTCCGTTGGGACTTCCGCTCTTCGAAAAGGTTCGCCATGCCTCTTCTCGATGCTGATGCGGTTCATCCCATTACCTTGCCGGATGGCACGCTCTATCGCGATACGGTCTATTTGAAGAACGTTATTGACCATCCGCGCATCGAGGTCGGCGACTTCAGCTACTACACTCACTCCGGCAGGCCGGAGGATACGGCCCAGATCCTGGCACCCTACCTCGGTCGCGGTGTGCGCGAGCGACTGGTGATCGGCAAGTTCGTGCAGATTGCGCGCGGATGCTACTTCATTACCAGCTCGGCCAATCATCCGATGACTGGCTTCAGCGCGTATCCATTCCGGATCTTCAAGCCGGAGACCTTCGGCTACAAAGACCTGCCGGTCAAAGACACGGTTGTTGGCCACGACGTATGGATCGGTCACAACGCGGCGATCATGCCCGGTGTGCGGATCGGCGCCGGCGCGATTGTCGCCGCTTCCTCCGTGGTCGCTCGCGACGTTCCTCCCTACGCCGTTGTCGGCGGCAACCCGGCAACGATCCTTCGGATGCGTTATCCCGACGAGATTATTGCCGAGCTTCTTGATATTGCTTGGTGGGATTGGCCGATAGACAAGATCGAAGCCAACTTGCCTTTCCTGACCAGCGGTGATCTCGCCGCTCTCAGAGTGGCTTGAGCTCTGAGCACGCCCGGGCCGGGTTTCGCGCTGCTGGCGGCGCGCGACGGCGACGTCGACAAGGCCGGGGCAGCCGCAACGATCCGGGCTGACCGTTTCGGGAAAGCTGGCCTATGATCGTATCTCGGCCTTGCGACAGGGCACGGCGGATGATGTGGAGGCGAGCCATGGCGGCAGTCGGAGGCCGGGAAGACGGTGACCGAAGGCGAGATCGGCATCCTGCAGCGGCGGCGGATCGAGGCGGCGATCATCGCGCCGATCTATGCCGGCATGGTGCGCGAAATCGGCGAGGCGAGGGCGCAGGCGATCCTTGATGCAGGCGATCAGCCAGGCCGCGATCGACACCGGCCGCGCCTTCGCCGAGCGGACCGAGGGCGGCACCAGCCTGCGCAGTTTCCAGGATCTGCAATCGCTCTGGACCAAGGACGACGCACTCCAAATCGAGGTGCTGCGGGCGACCGACACGCATTTCGACTACAACGTTCATCGCTGCCGCTACGCCGAGACCTATCGCGAGATGGGGCTGGACGGGATCGGCCACCTGTTGTCCTGCAACCGCGACGGCGTCTTCTGCCAGGGCTATGACCCGCGCATCACAATGGAGCGGACGCAGACGCTGATGGAAGGCGCCGAGCATTGCGACTTCCGCTACACGTTCCACCCCGACGCTCCTGCGAAAGCGGCAGGCTAGACGCGTGGTCCCGGGTCAGGGCTGCCGGTGGATCGGGTCGATCCAGTAGACCTCTTCCGGCCTTTCGACCGGATCGACCGTATCGATATTGACCACCACCGCCTCGTTGTCGGAGCGGACCAGAACGCATTCGAGCGGCCTCGTCGGATCGGCGTTGATCTCCTGATGTGGAACGAAGGGCGGCACGAAGATGAAATCGCCGGGCTCCGCCTCGGCGACGAATTCCAGGCGCTCGCCCCAGCGCATCCGCGCCCGGCCGCTGATGACGTAGATCACGCTCTCCAGTTCGCCATGGTGGTGCACGCCGGTCTTGGCGTTCGGCTCGATCCGCACCGTTCCGGCCCAGATTTTCTGCGCGCCGACGCGGGCGTGATTGATCGCGGCCTGCCGGAACATGCCCGGCGTCTGGGCGGTATTGGCGTCGAGCGCATCGCCCTTGATGACGCGCACGCCGTCATGCTTCCAGCGCGTCTCATCCAAATGGTCGTCGTCGTGACCCTGCTCGTCCATCGCATCCGCCCTTCTTCCGTGGCCAAGTCCGTTTCGGCGCCCGAGTGCATCGCGCGACGCAAGTTCGGGAACGGCGCCAGACGCTTGCGCGAGGGAGCATAGCGGAAAGACGGGGCACGCAAAGGGGACGGTAGCGGGTTGCCAGCGTCGGGATCATCTTCTACAAGTGTTATATTATAACATAACATATACGGAGTATCCCGATGCGGACCCAACGCCTTCTCTTCGCTTCCGCCGCCCTGCTGCTCGGCTCTCTCCCTGCTTCTGCGCATGGCATCTGGACGGCGGAACGCTGGGGCGAGACCGGCATCGTCTATGGCCATGGTGCCGAGGACGGCGCCTACGACCCGGCCAAGGTCAAGACCGTCCGCGCCATCGACAAGACGGGCAAGCCGGTCGACGCCAAGGCAATTGCCGGCGAGCGCAGGGTGGTGATCGAAGTGGCGGACGGGGCCGCCATCCTGCTCATCGATTTCGCCAACGGCTTCTATTCGAAGGGCGCCGACGGAAAGTGGATCGCCAAGCCGAAGGACGAGGTTCCGGGCGCGACCGAGGCGGGAGACAACTGGAAACACAACGTCACCATCCGTCATCTGCATGGCGATGCCGTGCCCGCGCTGCCGGCGCAACCGCTGCAGATCGTGCCTCTCGCAAACCCCACCGAGCTTGTCGCCGGCGACCTGTTCAAGGTGCGGGTGCTCTATGACGGCAAGCCGATCGCCGGAGCCGCCATCACGTCAGACTATGTCAACGCATCGGAAGCGACGCTCGGCAAGACGGACGCGGATGGCGTCGCCGAGGTGCTGATCCGCAATGACGGGCTGAACGTCATCGCGGTCTCGCACAAGGCTCCGTTCGCCGACACGAGCAAGGCCGATACGATGAACCATTTCGCCACGCTCTCCTTCGTCAACGGCCACCACGAAGACTGATGCCTTCCAGCCGGGGGCGTTAGTCCCCGGCTGGACCTGCCACGCTCCCGCTCACATGGATAAGCTTATGCCCGCGTCTCGTCCCGACGATACCCGCCTGCCTGTCACCGTGCTTTCCGGCTTTCTCGGCGCCGGCAAGACCACGCTGCTGAACCACATCCTCAACAACCGTGACGGCCGGCGCGTCGCCGTCATCGTCAACGACATGAGCGAGGTGAACATCGACGCGGCGCTGGTGCGCGACGGCGGCGCCAACCTGTCGCGCACCGACGAGCGGCTGGTGGAGATGTCGAATGGCTGCATCTGCTGCACGCTGCGCGACGACCTGCTTGGCCGAGGTGCGGCGGCTGGCGGCGGAAGGGCGGTTCGACTACCTGCTGATCGAGGGCACCGGCATCGCCGAGCCGCTGCCGATCGCCGCCACCTTCGATTTTCGCGATGAGGCCGGGCTTTCGCTCGCCGACGTGGCCCGGCTCGACACCATGGTGACGGTGGTCGACGCGGTGAACCTGCTGCGCGACTATTCGAGCCACGACTTCCTGCGCGATCGCGGCGAGACGGCGGGCGAGGGCGACGAGCGGACGCTGGTCGATCTCCTCGTCGACCAGATCGAGTTTGCCGACGTCGTCGTCATCAACAAGGTCGGCGATGTCTCGGAGGGCGAGCGCGACCGGGTCGCGGCGGTGGTCAAGGCGCTCAATCCCGACGCGCGCATCGTCTTCGCCGCGTTCGGCCGCGTCGCCATCGACGCGGTGCTCGGCACCGGCCTGTTCGACTATGACAAGGCGGAGGAGCATCCGCTCTGGTTCAAGGAACTGCACGGCTTTCGCGACCATGTGCCGGAGACGGAGGAATATGGCGTGTCGAGCTTCGTCTACCGGGCGAGGCGGCCGTTTCATCCGGCGCGATTTCAGGCGTTCCTCGACACGACCTGGCCGGGGCTCGATCCGCGCGAAGGGGCTGTTCTGGCTGGCGACGCGGCCGGAATGGGTCGGCGACATGAGCCTTGCCGGCGCGCTCTGCCGCACCGGGCCGATGGGCTTCTGGTGGGCGGCGGTGCCGCAGGAGCGCTGGCCGAACGATCCCGAATGGACGTCGATGCTCCGGCGCAACTGGACGCCGGTCTGGGGCGACCGCCGTCAGGAGCTGGTGTTCATCGGCACTGGGCTCGACGAAGTGGCGATCCGTGCCGGGCTCGACGAATGCCTTGTCGGGCCGTCCAATCCCGGCCCGCTTCGATATCGACGCGTTTCGTTTGTTGCCCGATCCGTTTCCGGCCTGGCGGCGTGGGCGGGCGGCCTGAGCGTGCGCTTCGCCAACCCTTTCGCGCCGCGCGACGCAGCCGAGCGCGCCGAGGCGGCGGCCCGGATCAAGAATTGGACCCGGTCAGCGCTCTGCCTCGATGACGCGGCGCGTGTCCTCGTCCATGAACTCGCGTGTTCCCGGCCAAATTGTCCGCCGCGCGAGACGGTGATCCTGATCGTGCCGGCCACGGATGCCGCGCCGTTCAAGATCGCCCTGCACCGGGCCATGCGTGATCTGACCGAGAACGACCTCAGGCGGGCCTGGGCCGGCAGGGAGGCAGCTCCCTAAATGGATTTGCGGCGGGGGCGCCCAAGATGTCGGCAGGTTGGCGCTCCGAAGCGCTTTACAGCGCGGCCCGGCGCTTTTACCTCTGCCGCTTCCGCAACGACCCTCGACAGGCGCCCACCGATGGTTTCTCCCGCCGCGCCGCTTCCCGCCGATCTGCTGATCGACGCCACCGATGAGATCGCGATCCGCCAGGACCTGACGCTGGTTGCGCTGGCCAAGCGTCCGGCTGATCGCGTGCTGCGCGTCGGGCGGCTGCTCGACGTGCATTCGCGCACTTGGGCCGAGGACCAGGAGATTGTCATCAAGGGCCGCCGCATCGCCTATGTCGGCCCGGCCGGTTCCTGGACCGGCGAGGCGGCCGACGCGCGCGCACGAGCCGGATCTTGCCGCCGTGCCCGGCTTCGGCGAGGCGCACAAGCATATCGAGAGCTCGCACCTGACGCCGGAATACGAGGCGGCGCTGGTGATGCCGCATGGCGTCACCTGGGTCTGCGAGGCGAGCCACGAATTCTCCAACGTCAACGGCGCCAACAATCTCGAATTCTGGCTGGAGGCGCGCCGGCGCGGCTCGCCGATGAAGATCTTCCCGCTGCCGGGCTCGGCCGTGCCGCCGACCGCCTATGAATGGGGCGGCGGCTATTTCGGCTATGACGAGCAGAAGCAGTTTCTGAACGAGAGCCTGATGGTCGCCGGTCTCGACGAGGTGATGGACTGGCCTTCGGTCTGGAATCCGGAAAACCCGTCCTATGACCGGCTCTGGGGCATGATCCGCGCCACCTTCGAGAAGCGCGGCGTGGTCGAGGGCCACGCCGCCGGCCTGCGCGACCTCGCCGTCGATCAACGCCTTCGCCGCCGCCGGCATGGCGTCCGACCACGAGGGCTGGTTCCTGGAGGAGGTCTGGGAAAAGCTGACGCACGGCCTGTTCGTCGAACTGCGCCCGCATTCGCTGCCGGACCTCATCAAGGGCCTGATCGCCAAGGGCCTCTCCGACTGGTCGCAGATCGCCTTCGTCACCGACGACCGCAGCGCCAGCGACACGCTGAAGCTGGGCGCGACCGACTACAACATGCGGCTGGCGATCGAGAACGGCCTTTCGCCGGAGATCGCCATCCAGTGCGTCACGATCAACCCGGCCCGCCACATGCGGCTGACGCCCTGGGTCGGCTCGATCGCGCCGGGCCGCTTCGCCGACATCGTGCTGCTGGAAGACGTCGCCTCGCTCAAGATCGCAAAAGTCTGGGCCGATGGCCGGCCGGCCTCGGAGGGCAATCGCTTCGTCGGCGAGCTGCCAGAGATCGACTGGCCGGAATGGGCGACGCGGACGGTGAAGATCGACCGCACCGTCACCGCCGCCGATTTTCGCATTGCGGCGCCGGGTGACAGTGCGCCAGCGCCCAGGCGGCGCTGCTGCGGCCGTTCCACTGGCATGATGATTTCATCACCATGGAACTGCCGGTCGCCGATGGCGCGGTGCAGCGCGACTTCGAGCGCAACGTCACCAAGTTCGCCATCGTCGACCGCTTCTCCGGCGAGGCGAAGGTGTCGAAAATGTTCTGGCTCGGCACGGGGCCGCGCACGCCGGATACGGCGCTGGGCGCGACGCTCGGCCATGACAAGCACAATATCTGGGTCGTCGGCTCCTCGGACGAGGCGATGGCGATGGTCGCCAACGAACTGGCGGCGCAGCAGGGCGGCTGGGTGCTGGTTTCCGGCGGCAAGGTGGTGGCGCGCTGTCCTCTACGAGGTCGGCGGGCTGATGACGGCGCGGCCGGCGGATGTGCTCGATGCCGAGATGCAGGCGCTCTATGCCGAGGGCGCAAAGATCGACTGGATGTACGAGCCGACCTTCTCGCCGCGCTGGTGGCCGGGCTTCCCGGAGCGGCTTTCCTTTGCCACGCTGACCTGCGCGCCGTGGCGCTGGGTGCTGGTGGCGCCGTCGCCGTTGGCGCCGGAGGGCTTCGTCAATGTGGCAACCGGCGAGACGCATCCCGTCGTCTGGTAACCATGCCGGCAAACGGCACGATTTGAGGCTGGAGAAGCCTTCGATTTAGGCTGGCTAAAACTTGCGCTTGGATTAGAGCATTCGGCCGGATTGGCGTCCGGCGCCACAGCAGGGAAAGAGGATCGACATGTTTGAGAGACTGAAGCAGGGAATTCGCGTCGCGGCGCTGGCGCTGCCGATCGCCATGGGCGGCATGGCCGCCGCCGAGGCGGACGGCCTGAAGATCGCGATGATCCTGCCGGGCCCGATCAGCGACAACGACTGGAACTCGGTCGGCTATAACGGCCTGCAGGCGGCCGCCAAGGCGCTGGGCGCCGAAGTCGCCTATTCCGAGAACGTCACCGACGCCGATGCCGAGCGCATCCTGCGCGACTACGCCTCGCGCGGCTATGGCCTCGTCTTCGCCCATTCCTTCTCCTTTGGCGACGCGGCGCTGAACGTCGCCGAGGACTTCCCCAATACGGTGTTCATGGCCGGCACGGCCAAGGAACTGGCGCCCAATCTCGGCACTTATTCCAACCCCGACTACCAGGGCGCCTATCTCGCCGGCATGCTCGGCGCTGGCGCTTCGAAGTCGAAGACGATCGGCTGGGTCGGCGGCATGCCCGCTCCCAACATGCTCGCCAACCTGCACGCCTATGAAGCCGGCGCGAAGGAGATGGTGCCGGACGCCAAGGTGCTGCACACCTTCATCGGCTCGTGGTTCGATCCGCCGAAGGCCAAGGAAGCCGCCATCGCCCAGGTCGAGCAGGGCGCCGATGTTCTCTCGGCCCAGGGCGTCGGCGTCATCGACGCGGCGCTGGCCAAGAACGTGCTGGCGCTCGGCGCCATGACCGACCAGAACCATCTCGGCCCGAAGGTCGTGCTGACCAGCGTGCTGTGGGATCTCGGCCCGCTCGTCACCGCCGTCGGCAAGGCGGTCGAGGACAAGAGCTGGAAGAGCGATAACTGGGCCTATGGCATCGCCGAGGGCTCTGTGAAGCTCGCCGATTTCCACGGTCTCGACGCCGGCGTCTCGCCGGAGGTGCTGAAGGCCGTGCAGGCCAAGTTCGAAGCGATCAAGTCCGGCGCCTTCACCGTGCCGCTCGACACCTCGAACGCCGAGTAATTTTTCTATTGGTGGTCGGGCTCTTGTCCGGCCGTTCCTCCCACGCTCCGCCGTCATCCCTGCGAAAGCAGGGATCCATGCAGCCGAAACGTTGCCGTGCGAAACGCCGTCCGGCACGGCTGCATGGATCCCGGGTCAAGCCCGGGATGACGGAGTTTGGGGAGGCTTCTGCGACAGCCTCCCTGCCAGATCTGCTTCCCGTCCCGCCGGACGGTGAGAGGACCGAATTGCAGCCTGCTTCTCCGCCTCTTCTCGACATGCGTGGCATTCGCGTCGTGTTCGGGCCGCTTGTCGCCAATGACGACGTCAACCTCGCCGTCGAGCGGGGCGAGATCCATGCCCTGCTGGGCGAGAATGGCGCCGGCAAGTCGACGTTGATGCGGGCGCTTGCCGGTCTCCTGCAACCCGCAGCGGGCGAGATCCGCATCGATGGCAGGCTGGAGCCGCTCGGCTCGGCGCAGGAGGCGATGCGGCTTGGCATCGGCATGGTGCACCAGCATTTCATGCTCGTCTCGACGCTGACGGTGGCCGAGAATGTCTGTCTCGGCCTGCCCTCGACCGGGCGCATCTTCCCTGACCTGAAGACCGCCGCGGCGAAAATCCGCGAGCTCGCCAAGACCTACGGCCTCGATGTCGATCCGAATGCGCGCGTCGCCGATCTGTCGATCGCCGGCCAGCAGCGCGTCGAGATCCTGAAGGCGCTCTATCGCGGCGCCCGCATCCTCATCCTCGACGAGCCGACGGCCGTGCTGACCCCGCAGGAGACGGAGGGTCTGTTCCGCATCCTGCGCTCGCTGGCGGGCGAAGGCACCGCGATTATCTTCATCAGCCACAAGCTGAACGAGGTCATGACGCTGACTTCAGGCGTTACCGTGTTGCGGCAGGGCAGGGTCGTCGCCACGGCGAAGACCGCCGAGACCGACGCGCGTGGCCTCGCGCGCATGATGGTCGGCGCCGAGATCCAGTTGCCGAAGCTGGAGGATGTCACAGGGCCAGTCTCCACCTTGAACCTCTCCCTTGAGGGGAGGTCGAAAACGCCCTTCGCGTTTTCGGGAGGGGATATTGAGCCCGCCGCTGCTGACCCCTCCCCGAAACCGCTGTACGGTTTCGACCCTCCCGCAAGGGGAGGGTTCAAGCCAGGGGGAATGATCCTCGCGGTCGAAAATCTCGTCTGTCGCGATGCGCGCGGCACGCTGCGGGTTGACCGCGCCAGCCTCGCCGTGCGGCCGGGCGAGATCGTCGGCGTCGCCGGCGTCGACGGCAACGGCCAGCAGGAGCTGGCCGAGGCGATCGTCGGCCTCAGCCGCGCCGAGGCGGGCACGATCCGGCTGATGGACGAGGATGTGACGGCCTCGGCCGTAGCGCGGCGCATCGCACTCGGCCTCGCCCATATCCCGGAGGACCGGCACCGGACGGCGATCGTCGAGCCGATGTCGATCGAGGACAATCTCATTCTCGAACAGGCGGGCGAGGCGCCGCTGTCGAAGCGCGGCTGGCTCGACCGGCGTGCCATCGCCGAGAATGCCCGCCGGATCATGGCCGAGTTCGACGTCCGCGCGACCGGTGCGAACCAGAAGGTCGGCACGCTGTCGGGCGGCAACCAGCAGAAGGTCGTGCTCGGCCGGGCGCTGTCGCGAGAGCCCAACCTCGTCGTCGCCGTGCAGCCGGTGCGCGGGCTCGATGTCGGCGCCACGGCCTTCGTGCACCGGCAATTGCTGGCGCGGCGCGCGGCCGGTGCCGGCGTGCTGCTGATCTCGACCGAACTGGACGAGATCCTGGCGCTGTCGGACCGCATCGTCGTGATGTTCAAGGGCGCGATCATGGGCGAACTCGCCCGCGCCGACGTGACCGTGGAGAAACTGGGCTTGATGATGGCGGGACGGACGGCATGAGCGTGGTCGAACCGATGCCCGCCTCGAAGTTCAAACTGCCGCCGGCGCTCGCCGGCAGCGTCTTGGCGGTGCTCGCCGCCTTCGTCGTCGGCGCGGCGCTGATCGCCGCCGTCGGCGTCAATCCGCTCACCGCCTATTCGGCGCTGTTCGAGGCGGCGCTCGGCAGCCGCAACGGCCTGGCCGAAACGCTGCTGCGCACCGTGCCGCTGGCGCTCTGCGGCCTCGGCATCGCGCTCGCTTTCCGGGCCGGGGTGTTCAATGTCGGCGCCGAGGGGCAGCTGTTCCTCGGCGGCACGGCGGCGGCGGCTGATGGCGTGTCGCCGGGGCGGGGCTGCCGGGCGTCGTCCTGCTGCCGGCGATGGCGCTTGCGGCGATGCTGGCCGGCGCGCTCTGGTCCGGCCTTGCCGCCTGGCTGAAGCTGCGGTTTCGCGCCGACGAGCTGATCACCACGATCATGCTCAACTATGTCGCGATCCATCTCGTCGGCTTCCTGCTGCACGGGCCGCTGCGCGATCCGAACGCCGCGCTGGCGCAGACGGCGCGGCTGACCGCCGATGCGCGCCTGCCGGTGCTGCTCTCCGGCACGCGGCTGCATGCCGGCATCCTCGATCGTCGTCGCTGCCGTCATCCTCGCGCACCTCTTCCTCTGGAAGCGCACCAACGGATTCCGCCTGCGCGTCGTCGGGCTCAACCCGCGCGCGGCGTTGAACGCCGGCATGAACGTGCGCGGCACGATCCTGTTCGGCTTTCTGATCTGCGGCGCGCTGGCGGGTCTCGCCGGCTTCGCCGAGGTTTCCGGCGTGCAGCGGCGGATGATCGAAAACCTGTCGCCCGGCTTCGGCTACACGGCGATCATCGTGGCGCTGCTCGGCCAGACCAACCCGTTCGGCGTGCTCGCCGCCGCCTTCCTGTTCGCGGCGCTGCAGATCGGCGCCACGACGATGGAATCGGCGGCCGGCGTGCCGGGCACGCTGACGACCGTGATCCAGGGCCTCGTCGTGCTGTTCCTGCTCGGCCGCCCGGCGCTTACCATGCTACGCGCGCGGCTTTCGAAGGGAGGCGCCCGATGAACGCGCTCGCCTTCCTCACCGATCCGGTGCTTGCCGGATTCCTTGCTGCTTCGATGCGCCTTGCCATTCCGATCATGCTGGCGGCGCTGGGCGGGACTGTTTGCCGAGCGCTCCGGCGTGCTCAATATCGGCCTGGAAGGCGCCATGCTGATTGGCGCCTTTGTCGGCTTCGTCGCCGCCTTCCTGTCCGGCAGCCTCGCCATCGGCGTCGTGGCGGCGATCCTTGCCGGCATCGTCTTCGGCCTGATCCTCGGCTTTTTCACCATCACGCTGGGCGCCAATCAGGTCGTCGTCGGCATCGCGATGAACCTGCTCGCCGTTGGCGTCACCGCCTTCTTCTACCGGCTGATCTTCGGTTCCGGCACGCAGAGCCCGCGCATCGACGCCTTCCCGCCGCTCGATCTTGGCGCGCTCGCCGATATCCCGCTCATCGGGCCGCTCTTGTTCCGGCAGGACCTGCTCGCCTATGTCGCGCTCGGCCTGGTCGTCGTCGCCTGGGTTGTGATGGCGAAGACCCGGCTCGGCCTCAACATCCGCGCCGTCGGCGAGCATCCGGAAGCGGCCGAGACGCTGGGCCTCGACGTCTTCCGCATCCGCTACCTCGCCGTCGCCATTTCCGGCGCGCTTGCCGGTCTCGGAGGAGCGTTCCTGTCGCTGTCGGCGACCGGCATTTTCATCGACAACATGACGGCGGGACGCGGCTATATCGCGCTGGCGATCCTGATCCTCGGCCGCCGTCATCCCGTCGGCGTGCTGTTCGCGGCACTGCTCTTCGGCGCCGCTGACGCTCTGCAATTGCGGGCGCAGCTGTTGCCGACCGGCGTGCCGTTCCAGTTTATGCTGATGCTGCCTTACGTCCTCACCATCATCGTGCTGGCGGGCTTCGTCGGACGCGGCGGCGCTCCCGCCGCGCTCGGCGTGCCGTTCCGGCGCGGCCGTTCCGGAGACTGATTGCCATGCTCGATCTTCATGCCGCCACCTCGCCGGAAGTGAAGGAAGCGCTCGCCAAGGGCGCGGTCGCGGTGCTGGCCGTCGGCGCGCTGGAACAACATGGCGCCCACCTGCCGCTCTCGACCGACACGATCATGGCGCAGGGCGTGGCGAGGCGGATCGCTACCGAGATCGACGGCCTTCTGCTGCCGCCGATCGCCTATGGCGACGCCTGGAACAATGAGGGCTTCGCCGGCACGCTGTCGCTGTCGTCGGACACGATGCGGGCGATCTTCCTCGACATCGGCCGTGGCCTGAAGCGGATGGGCGTCAAGGCGCTGATCATCATCAACGGTCATTTCGGCAATCGCGTCGCCATCACCCAGGCGGCGCAGATGCTGAAGGTCGAGGCCGGCTTCCCGGTGATGTATCTCGACTATCCGGGCATGGAAACGATCGCCTCAAAAATCTGCGATAGCGAGCCGGCGGCACCGACCTTCTACCATGCCGACGAGGTCGAGACCTCGATGGTGCTGGCGCTGGAGCCGCAGCTCGTTCGCATGGACAAGGCGGCGCCGGAATATCCTGTCTTCCCGGAAACCTTCGGGCTGGAACCGATCGGGCTCGACAGCTTCAATCAGTCCGGCGTGTTCGGCGATCCGCGCCCGTCGACGGCCGAAAAGGGCGAGACCCTGATCGCCGGCATCACCGAAGAGAGTGTGCGCCTGATCCGGCTCTTCCTGGCCAGGCTCGGCTAGAGGCAGACGGCTCGTCTAGGGTCAGGACGTGCAGACTGAAAATGCGCGGCTCTCTACCGTCCCGTATCAGGGCTCAGCCGGAAGGAGGGAGCGTAGCGAGGCCTTCCCCGTCCAAAGGGCAGCATTCCATCCGCACGCCCTTGCGCTTTCAACGTTTGCGATTTTGTCGTCGATGAAGAACAGTTCTTGGGGCTTGAAGCCCGTGCGGCGTTCTATGGCTCTGTAGAAGCTGGCATCAGGCTTCGAGCAACCGAGTGCGGCTGCGTAGTGTAGGCCGTCAAATTGGCTCCGAAGGCCAAGTTCTTCCCACAGGTAGTCGGCGCGCTCGTGTTCTTGGACGGTGGCAAGGTGAACCTTTGCGCCACTGCCGCGGAAGGATGCGAGTTCGGCCAGCAGAGCATAGTTCAGATGCGCATCATGGCTGAACCAGTAGTCGATCAGCTCATCACAGGTTACGTCGGGATTCATCTTCTGCAGGGCCGGCCCAAGCCGCTCCCGCAATGAAGCCCGTCCGTGGATAATGTCATCCCAATGGGGTGCGAAGAAATCCGTCTGAAGCGTCGATGCGGCAATGCCAACATCTCGTTCCAGATTGGCGCTCCACCCACGCTGATCTGGATGGACGATAAGCACGCCATCGACATCGACCATAATCGCCTTGATGGTCATAACTATCGCTTCAAGTAACGCGTCATTGCGATGCAAAGTGTACGAGTTGCCTGCCGCGGCGACAAGCACTGGAAACGTCCGCGCGATGATCCGGCCCGGTTCGGTGCGGCGATGATAGCTGTTTGTTCGACTACGCTCTACGGCTTGGGCGGACAGACGCGCTCGGCTGGGCGGATGCTGCCGACGCAGGTCAATCCGCCCGATGACCGGGGCGGGAGCGGGGCAGGGGCATCGCGGCTTCTATGGGATCGGGAAGCTGGCAGCAGGCCGGCGCGTCGGAGCGGATGCCGTCATCGGTCGAGGCGAGGCGCAAGGTGGCCGGCAGCCTGTGGGCGGCGGGAAGCCGTGACGCAGCGGTCGGCGACGCGAAGGCGATCGCCGTCACATCCTTGGCGAAGCGCGACGAGGCGGTGCTGGCTAGCGCCAGTTCCGGCCGCGCGATCGTGTTGTCCGCGAAATCGGCCCTGGAGGCCGTGGCGGGCGGCACCAGCGCGGTGGCGTAGAGAAGACCGCGCACCGGCCCCTTGATCGGCTCGACCATCGCGACGGCCTGGACCGGCACGGCCGGTTTGTGGCGCGGCAGGATCGGCACGACCATTTCCGCCATCTCGACGACAGGCTTCGCCACGACGGGCCGTGGGATCGGCTTCGGAACGAGACCGCCGGCGACGTCGGCGCTTGCCACGACGACATCTGCCGGTTCGAGCTTGGCGCCTTCTGGCTTGGCCCCTTCGGCGAGGGCCAGCTTCGCCGTCGCGACCTTTTCAGCCGCTGGCGCGGCATCGGGGCTGGCGAGCGCCAGCATGGTTCTGTCGGAAGGCCTTGTGACGAGCTTGCCGGCGACCAGCATCGGCGTTTCGCCCATCGGCACGCGGATCAGCCTGGAGAGCAGGCGTTTGCGCTTGGCTTCGTAGTAATAGCCGTTCTTGTAGAGGGCGTGCGCGCGGGCCGAATTGCCGCCGGCGACGATATAAGCATTGGCGAGATAGGCGCCGCCATAGATCAGGTTGGTTTCCGCATCGAGCAGGCCGGTCGCCGGCCCGTCGAAGCCGATGCCCTTGGCCGTATCGTGCCGGATCTGCATCAAGCCCCAGTAGGGACCGTTGCGCGCCGCCGGATTGAAGGTGCTTTCGGTCCGGACGACCTTGCGCAGCAGATCGGCCGGCAGGCCGTATGTCTTGGCGTAGTAGGCGATGCGCGCCTCGATGACATCCCGCGACGCGGTGTCGTCGGCAAGCACCGCCGCCGGAATCCCGACGCAGAAGAGCAGCACGGAGAGGCCGCGAATCCAACCGGCGACGCCGGGTACTCGGCGGCCAGATCGTCTGCGCGTCGGGAGCAAAGGTCGGATCAAGGAGGCTCCAAGCCTGGTTAATCGTACGATAAGACTCTCACGCCAAGGCTGATGAGGCAACCCATCCGCCGAAAATGCGCGCGATCCGATGCCCTCGGCTGCTGCATCTGCCTCGAAAGAACGGGGCTTTGTGGCTTTTCCAAGAAGCCGGAGTGATCTGTTAAGCATGATGGTTGTCGGGCCCGACCGGGTGATCCGGGCATGATTGCCGCGTTTGTGGCGACGCTCCTCGCAGGCGCGCTTGTGCCGTCGCCGCTTGCTGCTACACTCAGCCCCAACAAGCACGCGATGAGCTGCGCGCCGGGTCCATTTGACCTGTGTCCGCGCGGCCGAAGGATTTGATGTGACAATTTCGGGCGAGGATCCGCGGATCGCGGACTCCAGGGCGCCCGTCAGTGATTCCGTGGCCAAGCCACGGAATCATGTCGGGACCGCCGATGGTTCTGGCCAGCCCCATGGTGGCAATGGCTCAGGGCATGCTGGCAAGAAGAAGGGCAGGCGGCGCAAGAAGCGCGGCCCCGTCTACGCGTCCGGGCAGAAGCCGGACGCCAAGGCGGTCGAGGCGAACCGGCCGAGTCCGGGCGGCCACGCGACACGGACGCAGCCCAATGCGGGCGGCCGACCCGGCCAAGCCGCAACCGCGCGCCCGGCCGGCAATCCCGCTCGCCAGCCGCAAGGCGCGCAGGGTCAGGATGCGCGTGCGTCCGGCCGTCCCGATGCGCGCCCGCGCGTCGAGGCACCCGCCGCGCCCGACGCGCTCTATGCCGCGCTCGACCTCGGCACCAACAATTGCCGCCTCTTGATCGCGCAGCCGCGCGAGCGCGGATTTCGCGTCGTCGATGCGTTTTCCCGTATCGTGCGGCTTGGCGAAGGCGTCGGCCGCAGCGGCCGGCTCGGCGAGGCGGCGATGGACAGGGCGGTCGAGGCCCTGCGCGTTTGCCGGTCCAAGCTGGCGGATCGCGGCGTCATGCGCGCCCGGCTGATCGCGACGGAAGCGTGCCGCTCGGCCGAGAACGGCGCGATCTTCCTGGAGCGGGTCCGCAGCGAGACCGGGCTGGTGCTGGAGATCGTCTCGCGCGAGACGGAGGCGCGGCTGGCCGTGTCGGGCTGCGCCTCGCTGATCGACCCGAATTCCAACGGCGCGCTGCTGTTCGACATCGGCGGCGGCTCGTCCGAACTGGTCTGGATCGACCTGACCCGTCCGGCCGAGGCGCGGCGGCGGCGCATGTCGGATCGCATCCGCACCTGGGCGTCGCTGCCGGTCGGCGTCGTGACGTTGAGCGAGCGGCATGGCGGCGAACGGGTGACGCCGGCGGTGTTCGAAGCGATGGTCGTGGAAGTCGCCGAGATGCTGCGCGAATTTCCGGAGGCGGAAGCCCTCGACCAGGCGGTCGCGGCCGGCAATCTGCACATGCTGGGCACTTCCGGCACGGTGACCACGCTCGCCGGTGTGCATCTCGGCCTGGAGCGCTATGACCGGCGCCGGGTCGACGGCACCTGGATGACGGGCGACGAAGTCAATCTGATGATGAACACGCTGACCGGCATGGACTATGCCGCGCGGATCGCCAATCCCTGCATCGGCAAGGAGCGCGCGGATCTGGTGTTGGCCGGCTGCGCCATCCTCGAGGCCATTCGCCGGCGCTGGCCCTGCCAGCGGCTGCGGGTGGCGGATAGAGGCTTGCGCGAGGGTATATTGGTAGAAATGATGGCGGAAGACGGCGTGTGGCGGCGCTCGCCGCATCGGCAGAACGGAAGGCCGTCATGACCGGCACCAAGAACAATTCGGGCAGGGGATCGGGCGGGCGCGAGCTCACGGTCCGCGTCAAGACCTCGCGCGGCCGCACGGCCTCGTCGCAGCGCTGGCTCGAGCGCCAGCTGAACGATCCCTATGTCGCGCGCTCGAAGCGCGAGGGCTATCGCTCGCGCGCCGCCTACAAGCTGATCGAGATCGACGACAAGCACCACATCCTGGCGCCGGGCATGCGCGTCGTCGACCTCGGCGCCGCGCCTGGCGGCTGGTCGCAGGTGGCGGTCGAACGCGTCGGCTCGACTGACGACGACAAGCGGGTCGTCGCGATCGACTATCTGGAGATGGACCAGCTTCCCGGCGTCATCCTGTTCCAGAAGGATTTTCTGGACGAGGACGCGCCGGCGCTGCTCGAGCAGGCGCTGGGCGGCCGCGCCGACGTCGTCATGTCCGACATGGCGGCGCCGACCACCGGCCATCAGAAGACCGACCACCTGCGCACGATCTATCTCTGCGAGGTGGCTGTCGATTTTGCGCTCAGCGTGCTCAAGCCGGGTGGTCACTTTTTGACCAAGGTGTTCCGTGGCGGTGCCGAGAATACGGTGCTGACGCAGCTGAAGCAGAACTTTGCCTCAGTGTACCATATCAAGCCGCCGGCGAGCCGTGCCGGTTCGGTCGAGCTGTTCTTGCTCGCCAAGGACTTCAAGGGGCGCAAGGACGCCGCCGACGTCGGGCATGCCCGCGACGCTGGCGAGGATGACGGCAGCTGGCGGCCGTAACGCACGCAGAACCCGCTGAGGTCAAAGCGCGATCCAATCACAGGTTGGGTCGCGTTTTCGTTTCCGGGAAGCGGTGACGCGATCCGGGCCGGAGCCGGCGCCGGGAAGGGGCTGACTGGCCGGCGAGCCCGGTTGCGAACATCGCGATCGCTACCTCCTTGGTATGATGCTTGCATCGTTGTCCGCAGCGCTTGGCAACGGTTCGATGCAGCACAAGGAGACCGAATGGCCCTCTTCGAGATGACCGATGCGTTTGGTGTGGTGCGCCCCTGCTATGCCGAAGTGCAGCGCTGGGTCGACGAGGTCGGGATCGAAGGGTTGAGGGGCCGGCTCAAGGAAGCCGAGACGATCTTTCGCCGCATCGGAATCACCTTCGCCGTCTATGGCGAGGGCGGCGATCCGGAACGCCTCATCCCGTTCGATCTGCTGCCCCGCATCTTCGCCGCCGACGAATGGCGCACGCTCGACCGCGGCATCCGCCAGCGGGCGCGGGCGCTCAACGCCTTCCTCTATGACGTCTATCACCGTGGCGAGATCATCCGCGCCGGCATCGTCCCGGCCGACCTGATCTATCGCAATCGCGCCTTCGAACCGGAGATGATCGGCTTCGATCCGCCGGGGCGGGTCTACAGCCACATCGTCGGCATCGACATCATCCGCACCGCCGAGGGCGGTTTCCAGGTGCTGGAAGACAATTGCCGTACGCCGTCCGGCGTCAGCTACATGCTCGAGAATCGCGAGACGATGCAGCGGATGTTCCCGGAACTGTTCGGATCGGTCCGCATCGCGCCGGTCGACAGCTATCCGAACGACCTGCTGGCGACGTTGAAGGAGGTGGCGCCCGCAGGTGCCTGTGGCGACCCGACCGTGGTGGTGCTGACCCCGGGGGCGTTCAATTCGGCCTATTACGAGCACAGCTTTCTCGCCGACATGATGGGCGTCGAGCTGGTCGAGCCGATGGATCTCTATGTCGACGACGACCGCGTCTGGATGAAGACCACGCGCGGGCCGAAGCGGGTCGACGTCATCTATCGCCGGATCGACGACGACTACCTGGATCCGCTGACATTCCGGCCCGATTCCATGCTGGGTGTGCCGGGGCTGTTCGGCGCTTATCGCGCCGGCGGCGTGACCCTTTGCTCGGCCCCCGGCGCGGGGATCGCCGACGACAAGGCGATCTATCTGTTCGTGCCGGAGATGATCCGCTTCTACCTGTCCGAACAACCGATCCTGCAGAACGTGCCGACCTGGCGCTGTGCGCTGCCGGACGAATGCGCTTATGTGCTGGAGCATCTGCACGAACTGGTCGCCAAGGAAGTGCACGGCTCGGGCGGCTACGGCATGCTGATCGGGCCGCGGGCGACGCGCGCCGAGATCGACGCCTATGCCGACCGGATCCGCGCCAATCCGACCGAATTCATCGCCCAGCCGACGCTCGACCTCTCCACCGCCCCGGTGCTGGGCGCAAAGGAAATTGTCGGGCGTCATGTCGACTTCCGGCCCTACTGCCTGGTCGGCAAGGAGATGCGACTATCGCCGGGCGGGCTCACCCGTGTGGCGCTCACCGAAGGGTCGCTGGTGGTCAATTCCTCCCAGGGCGGCGGGGTCAAGGACACCTGGGTGCTGGAAGACTGACATGCTGAGCCGTACAGCCGAGAACATCTTCTGGATGGCGCGCTACATCGAGCGGGCGGAGAGCACTGCCCGGCTGATCCAGATGGGCCAGCGCATGACGATCCTGCCCGGTCCGATCCACCGCGAGGAGTGGCGCTCCGTGCTGCGCGTCACCGGCTGCGATGCGCTGATCGAAGCCGGCCGCAGCGTGTCCGAGGCCGATATCGTCCGCCTGCTGTTGCTCGACGAGAAGAACCCGTCCTCGATCCGGTCCTGCATGATGCGGGCGCGCGGCAATGGCCGCGCCGTCCGCACCGCGCTGACCCAGGACATGTGGGAGGCGCTGAACGACGACTGGCGCCGCCTGGAGAGCTACGACACCACCCGTGCGCGCCGCGATCTGCCCGAATTGCTCGACTGGGTGAAGACCCGCGCCTCGACCCTTCGCGGCGCGGCCGAGACGGGCCAGTTGCGCAACGAGGGGCACGACTTCCTCCGCATCGGCGGCGCGCTGGAGCGGGCCGAGATGACGCTGCGCCTGCTCGACGTGAAATACTATGTGCTGCTGCCGGAAACCTCGGTCGTCGGCGGCGGCCGCGACCATTATCAATGGACGTCGGTGCTGCACGCGCTGTCGGCGGCGCGCGCCTATCTCCACGTCCATGGCGGCGGCAGCTACACGCCGTGGCGGATCGCCGACCTGCTGATCTTGAACCGGCAATTCCCGCGCTCGGTGTCGTTCTGCTTCGGCCAGATCGGCTGGCATCTTGATCGCCTGGCCGAGGCGCATGGCGGCCGGAAGGCGGCACACGACACCGTCGCCATGATGCGCTCCGAATTGCGCGATCGTGAGAACGGCGAGATCTTCGAAGAAGGGCTGCACGAGTTCGTGCAGAACGCGCTGAGCATCACCAACCGGCTCTCGCGCGAAATCGCGCAGGCCTATCATTTTGGCTGACATGCTGCTTGTTGTTCGTCACCTCACCCACATGCACTACCCGCTCGGGGTCGCCAGCCTGGCGCTGCGGCTCCGCCTGTTTCCGCAAAGTTTCGACGGCCAGCGCGTGATCGACTGGCATGTCAGCGTCGACGGCAAGGAGATCGAGCGCACCATCGTCGGCGGTTATGGCGAGCGGATCGCCCAATGGCTGGCGCAGGGGCATCGCGATGAGCTCGAAATCCTCGCCTGGGGCCGGGTCGAGACGGAAGACCGGGCAGGCATCGTCGCCGGCCTGCGCCGCGCCTGCCCGACCGGCGTGTTCCTGCGCGACACGCCGGCGACCCTGGCCGATGCGGCGATCCGCGCGCTCGGCGACGGGGTGGAGCCGGGAATGGATACACTCTACGGCCTGCATGCCCTTTCCGCCCGCGTGCGCGAGGCCTTGCCCTATCGCAGCGGCCTGACCGACAGCACCACGACGGCGGCCGTGGCGCTCGCCGGCGAGGGCGGCGTCTGCCAGGATCATGCCCATATCTTCATCGCCGCTGCCCGGTCGCGCGGCATTCCGGCGCGTTATGTCGCCGGCTATCTGCTGGCGGGCGATGCCGAACACCAGCAGTTCGAGACGCACGCCTGGGCGGAGGCCTATGTCGAGGGGCTCGGCTGGGTGGGGTTCGATGTCGCCAACGGCCTGTGCCCGACCGATCACTATGTGCGGCTCTGCACCGGGCTCGACGCCAATGACGCGGCGCCGGTGCGCGGGATCGTCGCCGGCGGCGGCGCCGGCACGGTCATGGCGGATGTCCGCGTCGCGCGCGGCGACGGCGACGTGGACGCGATCCAGCAGCAACAGCAGCAACAACAGTGAACCGGGGCTTGAACTGACATGACCTATTGCGTCGCGGTGCGCGTCGATTCCGGCCTGGTGCTGCTGTCCGATACCCGCACCAATGCCGGCATCGACAATTTCTCGCGCTTTTCCAAGATGTTCACCTGGGAGGTTCCGGGCGAACGCGCGATCGGCATGATGACCTCGGGCAATCTTTCGATCGCCCAGGGCGTGATCACGCGCCTCAACCAGGCGATCGAACGCTCGGCTGAAGACCCGACCGTCGAGACCATCCTCAATGTCGACAGCCTCTACCATGTGGCCGAGCGGGTCGGCGAGGCGATGCAGGGTCTGCAGGACCGCTATCGCCAGTCGATCCAGGCGGAGGGCGCCGGCGCGGACGTGACGATGCTTGTTGCCGGCCAGCGCAAGGGCGGGCGGCTGCGCCTGTTCATGGTCTACGCCGCCGGCAATTTCATCGAGGCGACCGACGACACCGTCTATTTCCAGATCGGCGAGCACAAATACGGCAAGCCGATCCTCGACCGCGTCGTCTCGGCGAACACCTCGCTGGAAGACGTGGTGAAGGCGGTGTGCGTGTCGATGGATTCGACGCTGCGCTCCAACCTTTCGGTCGGCATGCCGCTCGATCTCTGCGTCATCCGCCGCGACAGCTACCGCTTCGACGTGCGCCAGCGTATCGAGGCTGGCGATCCGAAATTCCAGGCGATCTCCCAGCACTGGGGCGCGGCGCTGCGCAGCGCCTTTTCGGGCGTTCCGGATATCATTCGGATCGCCACCTGAGCGCGGCGACGGGCAAGCGTCGGAAGCATTTTCGCATCGAGCGGGCTCCAGCCGAGCCCGCTCGCTCGTCGTCCGACGCTACCCGCGCTCGCGCATCGCGGTGACTGGATCAGGCGCGAGTTCCTTGGTCGTGCGCTGGCGGCCGGACATCTCCTCGCCGGCGTCCTTCGGCATCTTGATGAAGAAGATCACCGAACTCGCCGCGATCAGGCCGACCACGATGAAGGCCGGGTGAAACGCCGCCAGGTCGAGCTGCGAGCCGCCATGCGCCCGCATCGTCAGCTGCAGCGAGATGGCGCCTGTCGAGATGCCCAGCGACAGCGACAATTGCTGGAACACGCTGGTCATGCTGGTCGCCCGGCTCATCTTGGACAGCGGCACGTCGGCGAAGGACAGCGCATTGGCGCTGGTGAACTGCAGCGAACGGAAGAAGCCGCCGACGAACAGCAGGCCTGTGATCAGATGCATCGGCGTTCCGATCGAGAACGCCGCCGGAATGGCGACGAAGAACGCGGCGATGAACGAGTTCGCGATCAGCACGGTGCGGAAGCCGAGCCGGCGCAGCAGCGGCGGCGCGACGAATTTCATCGCGATGGCGCCGATGGCCGAGACGAAGGTGATGGTGCCGGACTGGAACGGCGTCAGCCCGTAACCGAGCTGCAGCATCAGCGGCAGCAGGAAGGGCAGGGCGCCGATGCCGATCCGGAACAGCATGCCGCCGATGACGCTGGCGGCGAAGCTCGGAATGCCGAACAGCGACAGGTCGAGGATCGGGTTGGCGACGCGGCGGCTGTAGAAGAAGTAGATGGTCAGCAGCGCGGCGCCACCGAACAGGCAGGTGACGACATAGGGCCAGGGCATCAGGTTGAGGCCGAGCGAGGTCGAGCCGGTGATGAAGCCGGCGATGCCGAAGGCGGTGAGCAGGAAGCCTATGACATCGAAGCGCACCTGTTGCTCGCCGCGAATGTCGGGGATGAACAGGGTGGCGAGGACCACGCCGAGCACGCCGATCGGCACGTTGATCCAGAAAATCCAGCGCCATTCGAAATAGGTGGTGATGAAGCCGCCGACGACCGGCCCGACCACCGGTCCGATCAGAGCCGGCACCGTCAGCCAGGCGAGCGCCCCGACCAGTTCGGATTTCGACACCGATTTCAGGATCACCAGCCGCCCGACCGGCACCATCATGGCGCCGCCTATGCCCTGCAGGACGCGCGAGCCGACGATTTCCAGGATCGAACTCGACAGGCCGCAGCAGATCGATCCGAGCGTGAACAGCACGATGGCGAGGCGGAACACCGACCGCGCGCCGAACCGGTCCGCCACCCAGCCGGAAGCCGGAATGAAGATGGCGATGGTCAGGAGATAGGAAGTCAGCGCCAGCTTCAGATCGATCGGGCTGACGCCGAAATCGCGCGCGATGGCGGGGAGAGATGTCGACAGGACGGTCGAATCGAGATTCTCCATGAACAGCGCGCAGGCGACGATCAGCGGGAGAAGGATCCGGGCGGGGGGGCGATGCGGAGCCATGAAGCCTCTGGGGCAGATTCTAAGCTTACCTTAGGACGATCCGTTTCGCTTTCGTAGCTGCGATTTCTCCGGCTCAGCTTTCCGCGATCGCGTGATGCACGACCGCCACGCCGGGGCTGCTTACAGGGGCGCGCCGCAGCGGCCGCAGCGCCGCGCGGCAGCGCGATGGTTCGGCCTCCGACGGATCGCGCCAGCAGCGACCGAGCAACTCGTTGAAGCGCGGGTCGTTCCATTCGACGATCGCGCTCGCATGGTAGGCCGTGAGTTCGCCGATCTTCAGCCCCTGGTCCGTCAGGTAGAAATCGACCCGCAGATGGCTGAAGCCGGAGGCCACACGTCCGGCAACGTCGGCGAGCGCGCGCGCCATTTCAGGCGCCATCGCATAGGTTCCAACCGGAATATCGCTCGATTTCAGGCCGAGTTCGACACCCTCCGTGTCGAACCAGTTCGCATGGCGCGTTTCGCGCCCCTTCTTGCCAGTAAGGACCCGCATGATGACCGCCTTTCCGTGGAAGGCCATGACCTGTACTTCCGGTGGCGCATTGCCTTCTGGGCCTGTCAGCAGCGATTCCGCCATGATGCGCCGCGGCAGCTTTCGATATCCCCACTCATACGCTCGCTCGAAATAATCCAGTCGTAGCCAGCTTCGCATCTGCGCTTCGATCTCGCGGCGCTCCAAACGAGCGGCGTCGTGCACGATCGCGACCATGCCCGAACCATGGTTCGGCTTCAGGACAAAGCTGTTGGGCAGCGTATCCCAGGTCAGGTCCTCCGGCCTTGCCCAGGCACCGAGCATCGGTACGAGCAAGGCGTCGCCGACGCGATCGCGGATCAGGGCTCGAACCGCGAGCTTGTCGGAGACAATCTTCAGGCGCGGATCCCGGTCGAAGAGGATGCGATGCAGCAGGCGCTCGGAATAGGTGACGGGCGGGGTCAGCCGTGGCAGCTCTCCCATCGCCGCCGTGTAGCGCTGGATATGCCAGCGCCGCAGGAGCCGGTCACCGAGGATAGGCGCTCGCCGCAGCTTGCGGAGCAGGCGCCGCTGGATGCTTCGCCATGACCGGACGATGCGGGGCGTGAGCTTGATGCGCTGATCCGTTCCGCCCTGTCCTGGATCCTGGGCGCGGACGGTCTTCGCGAGCCTTTGAAAGCGGGGCAGGGGCATTGGCATGAGAGGGCCGGCGGAGGCGAAGCTTGTTCCATCGCCCAATATTCGATTCGGTCGTCGTCGGCGAACTGAGTCTTGAGGGAAAGCGCGCGGGCATCGGGATTTCCAACGGTGTACGGCACGAGGGTACCTCAATCCAGGCGCCGCCCGGCCGGGTATGCCCGGCATGCAGATCTACCATGCCGGATCCGGTGGCGATTTGTGCGGTGCGAGACTTTTCACGGGCCGCGACTCCATGATAGAGACCACCGCCAACTCTATTCGCTGAAACCTCGACCCGCCGGTGACCCTTGGTCCCACGGCTGGTCTTTTGCATTCGGAGCGTTGGCCATGGCCCAGATCGTTGAATTGTCGACCGGACGCGAAGCGCTGACCTTCGATGACGTGCTGCTTCAGCCCGGCCATTCGCTGGTCATGCCGGGCGAAGTCGATATCCGCACCCGCCTGACGCGCGAGATCGAGCTCAACATTCCGATCATTTCGTCCGCCATGGACACCGTCACCGAGGCCCGCCTCGCCATCGCCATGGCGCAGGCCGGCGGCCTCGGCGTCATCCACCGCAACCTCTCGCCCGAGCAGCAGGCGGAAGAGGTTCGGCAGGTGAAGAAGTTCGAATCGGGCATGGTCGTGAACCCGGTCACCATCGGCCCCGACGCCACGCTGGCCGAGGCGCTGACGCTGATGAAGCAGCATCGCATTTCCGGCATCCCGGTCGTCGAGGGCGAGACCTCGCCCGGCCGCCTCGTCGGAATCCTGACCAACCGCGACGTGCGCTTCGCCTCCAATCCGAACCAGAAGGTCTATGAGCTGATGACCCGCGAGGGTCTGGTGACGGTGAAGGAAAGCGTCAGCCAGGACGAAGCGCGCCGCCTGCTGCACCAGCACCGGATCGAGAAGCTCGTCGTCGTCGACAACGCCTATCGCTGCATCGGCCTGATCACCGTCAAGGACATGGAGAAGACCCAGCTCAACCCGAACGCCGCCAAGGACGAGCAGGGCCGGCTGCGCGTCGCCGCTGCCACCACGGTGGGCGACAACGGTATCGAGCGTACCGAGCGGCTGATCGCTGCCGGCGTCGACCTGGTCGTCGTCGACACGGCGCACGGCCATTCGCAGCGCGTGCTCGACGCCGTCACGCTGGTCAAGAAGCTGTCCAATCGGGTGCAGGTCATGGCCGGCAACGTCGCCACCGCCGAGGGCGCCCAGGCGCTGATCGATGCCGGCGCCGATGCCGTCAAGATCGGCATCGGTCCCGGCTCGATCTGCACCACGCGCGTCGTCGCGGGCGTCGGCGTGCCGCAGCTGACCGCGATCATGGAAGCCGTGTCGGCGGCCGACAAGGCCGGCGTGCCGGTCATCGCCGATGGCGGCATCAAGTATTCGGGCGATCTCGCCAAGGCGCTCGCCGCCGGCGCGCGCTGCGCCATGATCGGCTCGCTGCTGGCCGGCACGGAGGAGAGCCCCGGCGAGGTCTATCTGTACCAGGGCCGCTCGTTCAAAGCCTATCGCGGCATGGGCTCGGTCGGCGCGATGGCGCGCGGCTCGGCGGATCGCTATTTCCAGGCGGAAGTGCGCGACACGCTGAAGCTGGTGCCGGAAGGCGTCGAGGGCCAGGTTCCCTACAAGGGCCCGGTCAGCGGCGTGCTGCACCAGCTCGCCGGCGGCCTGCGCGCCGCCATGGGCTATGTCGGCGCCGAGAGCCTCGAGGCCTTCCGCGACAAGGCGCGCTTCGTTCGCATCTCGACGGCCGGCCTGCGCGAGAGCCATACGCATGACGTGACGATCACCCGCGAGAGCCCGAACTATCCGGGCATCGGCTGATCAACGATAAGCGCCCGGCTCGCCGTCATCCCGGCGGAGGCCGGGATCCAGACACTCGGGCCGGGGCCAAAAGGCCTGACCTTGGCCATTCCTTCCCCTGCCTGTGTCTATGGGCCCCGGCCTTCGCCGGGGCGACGAAACTCTCGTCGAAGCGAACAGAAAAGGGGCAGGGGCGGGAACCTTCTGCCCCTTCCGCTTGTTAGCGGCCTGACGGCCGGTGATCGCCGGCGTCCATCGATCGGGGGCTCCATGCTGAAGACTGTCATCCTTTGGCCGGCCATCGCGCAATTTGCGCTGATCGCCTTCTGCTATCTCTGGCTCGGCATCACTCGGCGCAACGCGGTCGGCAGCGGCGCGGTCGCGTCGACCGACTTTCCACCGGGCGTAGCGGAGCCCGCCGCTTCGGCCGCCGCTCGCCGCCACCTTGCCAATCAGTTCGAGTTGCCGCTGCTCTTCTTCGTCGTGCTCGGCTTCCTGTTCGGCATCGACGGCGTCTCGGTCCTCGAACTCACCCTTGCCTGGCTGTTCGTCGCGAGCCGCGTCGTCCACACCGTCGCGTCGCTCCGCGGTCCGCTGGCGCTCCGGCATGTCAGCTTTTTCTTCGGTTTCTTGCTGGTCTGCCTGCTCTGGCTCGACCTCGCCGTCCGTATCCTCTAGAAGCGCGGAACCATGATCCCAGCCGCACGCATTTCCGCCGCCATCGAAGTCCTCGATGATATCGCAACCCGTCGCCGCCCGGCGCCCGACGCCCTGAAGGATTGGGGCCTCGCGCACCGTTTCGCGGGCTCGAAGGACCGCCGCGCCATCGGCGATCTCGTCTTCGACGCGCTCCGGCACCGCAACTCGTCGGCGGCGGTTGGCGGCGGTGATGACGGCCGCTCCGTCATGCTGGGCCTGTTCCGCAGGCATCGCGGCCTCGACATCGCGGCGATCGAAAAGCTGTTCTCCGGCGATCGCTTCGCGCCGGCGCCGCTGACCGACGACGAGCGCGCCGTGCTTTCCGCCGATCCGCTCGCAAGCGCGCCGGACCATGTTCGCGGCGACTATCCCGAATGGATCGCGCCGAATTTCGCGCGCATCTTCGGCGATAACGTCGTGGCCGAGCTGCAGGCGCTGGCGACCCCGGCGCCGCTCGACCTGCGCGTCAACACGCTGAAGGCCGAGGCCGACCATGCCGCTTCCGAGCTGACGGCGGCGATCGGCCGGGCGCCCGAGCGTCCGGCCCTCTCGACGCTCTGCCTGCGCCTGCCGCTGGAGCCGGGTTCGGCCGAGCCGCACATCGCCTCGACCGAGCCGTTCCTGAAGGGCCAGATCGAGATCCAGGATCTCGGTAGCCAGCTCGCGGCCGAATTCGCCGGCGCGCGCCCCGGCATGCAGGTGCTCGATCTCTGCGCCGGCGGTGGCGGCAAGACGCTCGCGCTCGCGGCTGCGATGCAGAACCACGGCCAGATCTTCGCCCATGATTCCGACCGCCGCCGTCTTGCGCCGATCCATGACCGGCTGACGCGGGCGGGCGTGCGCAACGTCCAGGTCCGCACGCCGCGCCCGAACAGCGACGTGCTCGACGATCTCGAGAAGCGGATGGATCTCGTGCTGGTCGACGCGCCCTGCACGGGCACCGGCACCTGGCGCCGCAATCCCGACGCCAAGTGGCGCATCCGCCCCGGCAGCCTTGCCGAGCGCAACAAGGACCAGGCGCTGGTGCTCGAAACCGCCAGCCGCTACGTCAAGGTCGGCGGCCGTCTGGCCTACATCACCTGCTCGGTGCTGGAAGAAGAGAACACCGACCAGATCGCCGCCTTCCTGGGGTCGCATCCCGGCTTCTCGTTCGTGCCGCCGCAGGCGGTCGTCGAAGCCTATGAGCAGGAATCGATGAACATTCTCGGGCCGGCCGTGCGCCTGCTTTCGAATGGTCTTCTGATGACGCCGCTTACGAGCGGCACAGATGGTTTCTTCGTTTCCGTGCTGACGCGGGCCTCCTGACCGCATTCATCTGTTAGCCCTCCCGGTGTTCCCCGGTGTTCGTCTCGACAGGGTGCGGTTGCGCCGATAGAAGGACGGCCCCGGGGTTTCCCCGATTACGGAGGTAGACTTATGCGCCTGCTCAGGCTTATCGCCATCATCGTTGTCCTGCTCGCGGGATACTGGGCCTATTACGTGTTCGCGGCTGCGAACCCGAACGACCAGTTCGGCGTGCAGATCAACAAGGTGATGCCGACCGCCGCACGCGAATTCGCCTGCAAGAAGCTGAAGGATCGCTTCGCCGACGCCAAGGCGCCGGAAGGCTGCGCCGAGTTCGCCTTCTGGGCGCCGGCTCCCGAGCCCGTCGTCGAGGCTCCGGCTGCTCCGGCTGTCGAGCCTGCTCCGGCAGCTCCCGAGGTTGCACCGGCTCCGGCCGCCGAGACGCCCGCACCGGCCGCAACGCCGGCTCCTACCGCTGAGACACCGGCTCCGGCCGCTCCGGCTGCCGAGACGCCCGCACCGGCTGCAACGCCGGCCCCGGCCGCCGAGACGCCGGCTCCGGCCGCTCCGGCGTCCGATACGCCGGCAACGGCGGCTCCCTGATCCCGATACACGGCCCGCTCGAAAGAGCGGGCCGTTTTCTTATATCCTGACCCGAGGTCGGGCCGTTTTCTGACCTATGCATGAGGAGATCGGCAGCTCCGCGATTGCAGTTTGCGGCGCAATCGCTTAACCGAGGGGCCATTCCCCTCAGACGCCGGGCCGCCTCCATGACCGACAGCATTCTCATTATCGATTTTGGATCGCAGGTAACGCAGCTGATCGCGCGCCGCCTGCGTGAGGCCGGTGTCTATTGCGAGATCCATCCGTTCCAGAGCGCCGCTCAGGCGTTCGAGAAGATGCAGCCGAAGGGCGTCGTCTTTTCCGGTGGTCCCGCCTCCGTCACCGATGAGAACAGCCCGCGCGCGCCGCAGGCGGTGTTTGATTCCGGCGTGCCTATCCTGGCGATCTGCTACGGCCAGCAGACGCTGGCCCTGCAGCAGGGCGGCGACGTCGAGGGCGGCCACGCGGCCGAGTTCGGTCGCGCCGAAGTCGAGATCCTCGATGAGAGCCCGCTGTTCGAAGGTTTTTGGGAAGTCGGCAGCCGTTATCCGGTCTGGATGAGCCATGGCGATCGCGTCACCCGCCTGCCGCCCGGCTTCAAGGTCGTCGGCACCTCCGAGAACGCGCCCTTCGCCATCGCGGTGAACGAGGAGCGTCGCTACTACACGACGATGTTCCACCCGGAAGTCGTGCACACGCCCGACGGTGCCAAGCTCCTTTCGAACTTCGCTCATAACATCGTCGGCCTGAAGTCCGACTGGACGATGTCGGCCTATCGCGAGCAGATGATCGAAAAGATCCGCAAGCAGGTCGGCAAGGGCCGGGTGCTCTGCGCGCTTTCCGGCGGCGTCGATTCCGCCGTCGCGGCCGTGCTGATCCACGAGGCGATCGGCGACCAGCTGACCTGCGTTTTCGTCGACCACGGCCTGATGCGGCAGCATGAGGGCGACCAGGTCGTCTCGCTGTTCCGCGAGCATTTCAACATCCCGCTGATCAGCGTCGATGCTTCCGATCTGTTCATCGGCAAGCTCGAGGGCGTCTCGGATCCCGAGACCAAGCGCAAGATCATCGGCGGCCTGTTCATCGACGTGTTCGATGCCGAGGCGAAGAAGATCGCTTCCGATGGCAAGGGCGCACCGGAATTCCTGGCCCAGGGCACGCTCTACCCGGACGTGATCGAGAGCGTCTCATTCTCGGGCGGCCCGTCGGTGACGATCAAGTCGCACCACAATGTCGGCGGCCTGCCGGCCCGCATGAACATGAAGCTGGTCGAGCCGCTGCGCGAACTGTTCAAGGACGAGGTTCGCGCACTCGGTCGCGAGCTCGGCCTGCCGGACAGTTTCGTCGGCCGCCACCCGTTCCCGGGGCCGGGCCTCGCCATCCGCCTGCCGGGCGGCGTGACCCGCGAAAAGCTCGACATCCTGCGCAAGGCCGATGCGATCTATCTCGACGAGATCCGCAAGGCCGGCCTCTACGACACGATCTGGCAGGCCTTCGCGGTTCTGCTGCCGGTGCAGACCGTGGGCGTGATGGGCGACGGCCGCACCTATGACTCGGTGCTGGCGCTGCGCGCCGTGACCTCGGTCGACGGCATGACGGCGGATTTCTTCCCCTACGACATGAACTTCCTCGGCCGCGCCGCGACCCGCATCATCAACGAGGTCAAGGGCATCAACCGGGTCGTCTACGACGTGACGTCCAAGCCCCCCGGCACGATCGAGTGGGAGTGAAGGGGGCTCTGGGATAAAGTCGGATAGACTGACGTGTTGGACGCGATGTTGTACCAGCGATAGCGGTCGATAGTCTTGCTTCGTCCCGGGGCTCAAATGCTCGAGCCAGCTGAAGGAGGCCCATGTGAGCAGTCCCAGCACACCCGTCACATCCCTCGCGACGCTTATGTCCGCGCTGTCTGGAGCGGAGCCCCGCAATCTCGATCTTCAGACTTCGGTGGCCTGTCCCTATTCGATCATCCTGCCACCGGGATTTTCGCTGACGGGGAAGGACAAGGACCGTTGTGTCCTCAGCTTCAGCAACGGGGATGGTATCGGGCTGACCGCCAACAATCAGGTCTCCGGCATCACCATCATCGCCATGCCCAGTGCCCGCGCCATCTACACGCAGGCCGGGATATCGGACATGGGCACCATCAAGCTCGGCGACCTCGTGGTGACGGGGCAGGTCTCGATCCTCACGCGCACGGGAACGGACAATCTGCATCTGGTGGTGGACGGGCTGCACATCGCCGCCTGCGATAGCCGTCGCTACAGCGAGCAGCCGCAGAAGTACGGCGTCAACGTGTACCAGGGGGCATTGACCGTCTACAACTTTAGCGGCGATACGAACTCCCGGCTGAAAGCGACCCTGACCAACATTACCGTTGGAGCGAAGAATGCTCCGGTATTGGGGTCTGGCATCTTCGTCAGCGGCTTCGGCGACAGTGCCGGACCGGTAGAACTCGAAACACTCACGACCGGCGCGGTCTATTCCACCGGCATGCTGCCTTACGGCACGGCGGACATCATCACCGGCGGCGTCTTCATCGTTTATGGCGTCCACGCCAAACGTGTTGAGCACTTTGGCGAGATTGTCACCTATGGCGTCAATGACATGGTGCTGGACACCTGGGGCACCGTGGACCGGTGGATCGCGCACGCGCCGGTGGTCTCGTATGGGCCGAGCGGGATCGGCTTCGTCAATTTCGGCACCGTGGACGATTTCGTCGCAGAAGCCGAAGTCGTCACGCATGGCCTGGGCGCGCGCGGATTCAACCAGTACGACGGCACCGTGCGCAATATTCGGTTCAAATCCATCGAGACCTTCGGCGATGGCTCTATCGGCATACAGGTGAGCAAGCCCGTGGGCACGATCGTGGTCGACGAAGGCGTCACGACGCATGGCTCGATCGGCAATACGCTGGTGAAGGGCGTGAACATGCAGCTTCCGGCGGAGGCGTTCAGCGTGAAGCCCGGCGGTGTCGTCGAGAAACTTGTCGTCCATGGCGACCTGACCACCCACGGCGCCAAAGTTACGACCTACGCCGTCGAGGGCGGGAAGGTGATTGAGGTCGACATCAAGGGCAAGGTTCTTGCCCTTGGACAAGGCTCCGACGCCATATTGGTCGCCGACAAGGGCTCAACGCCGCTGACCAACATGCGCGCGCACGCCAAGGACGGCGAGGCGTTGCTTGAGGCCGGCGGGGACGTCACCGATAGAGTCGGCTTCGCGGTCGAGTGATCTCCGAGCCACATCCGTCCGCTGCATAAAGTCAGGCCATCGGCCCTGACGATATTTTCTGAGGGGGCGGAATGCCCTAAAGGGTCGCGCTGCGCTGCGGTCTTGGCGATGCGGTGGACCCTTTCGCGCCTGCAGCTGACCAACGGACTACCCTGAAGATAAAATCGTAGGGGCGAGAGAGACCGTATCCGTCGTCAGGTCCGAACGAGCGAACGGCAGATGGCGCTCCGTGCCGGCGCCCGATTTCAGCGCGTCGGCTCGACCCATTGTGCGCGCGAAGGCCCCGGCTCGAACGGATTGCCGAAATACTGGGTCTCGCGGGCCACCTTTCCGTCGCGAAACTCCATGATGCTCACGGTGTAGGACGGCCGCCCGTCATAGGTCAGGACATATTCGGTGACCCAGAGGTCGCCTGCGCCGATTATTCGCCGCACTGTGAAGCGTTTCCGGTTCGGCTGCGCGGCGCGGGACGCCTGGATGTTCCGCCGCCCACGGATGCGCTCGCCCGATTGGGGATATTCGAGCACCGCGTCCTCTCGATAGATCTGGTGCTCCGCCTCGAAGTCGTCGGCATCGGAGGCTGCCCAGTGGCGATCCAGGGCCGCTCGAATCTCTCGCTCTCCCATATCCAATCTCCTTGACCATCGTTGGCAATGAACACTGCATACGCGTTGCCGTCGGCCGGTCTCCTCACGATCTTGTGGTTCGCCGTGCTGGATTATCCGGGATGATGATGCTGGCCATACCGACGATCTTCGCGCCGGGTGGGGCCATTTCGTCGATGACGGTTGCGCAGACGCACAAGCGATCGAGGGCAACGATCCGGCCGATGAATGCAACTGTCCTACCCAGGCGGTCGCCTTTCACAACGCTTCCGGAGGTTCAAATGCACAAAATAGCTACGGCTGCATTCAGTGCGATGCTGGTTTCCTTGCCCGCTGCCGCGAGCGTCGTTCCGTTTCCAGAGAACTTTCAGGCTCGGCAGATCGAGACGAACGGAACCACGCTCTATGTTCGCGTCGGCGGTGCGGGGCCGGCCGTTGTCATGCTGCACGGCTTTGCCGATACCGGAGACATGTGGGGGCAAGCTGCGGCAGAACTTGCGAAAAACCATACGGTCGTTGTGCCCGATCTGCGTGGCATGGGGCTCTCTGCCCATCCCGACACCGGCTACACGAAGAAGAACCAGGCCGTCGACATCGCAGGCGTCATGGACGCGCTGCAGATCGAGAAGGCCGATTTGGTGACCCACGACATCGGCAACATGGTCGGCTATGCGCTCGCCGCGCAATATCCGGAGCGCATCACGAAATGGGTCGTTATCGACGCGCCACTTCCAGGCATCGGAGATTGGGAGAAGATCAAGCAAAGCCCGCTTCTCTGGCACTTCAATTTCCGTGGCCCCGACATGGAGCGACTGGTCGCCGGCCGCGAACGCATCTATCTCGACCGTTTCTACAATGAGCTGTCGGCCGATCCGACGAAGATCGACGAGGCGACGCGCGAGCACTACGCCAAGCTCTACGCGCAGCCAAACGCCATGCATGACGCCTTCGAACAGTTCAAGGCGTTCGACCAGGACGCCATCGACAACCAGGCGTTTCTCGCCGCAGGTGGCAAGCTGACCATGCCCGTGCTCGCCGTGGGCGCGGAAAAGTCGGCCGGCTCGACGCAGGCCGACGTCTTGCGGTTTGTCGCCTCGAACGTGACCCCGGCCATCGTTCCGGACTCGGGACACTGGATCATGGAAGAAAACCCGACGGCCACCGTGAAGCTCGTCAGTGATTTTCTCGCCCAGTAGCGGGTTTTTTGCCAGCCGCAGAGCGTGCTGACGACGGCCTCGACGTTCTCCCCCGGGCAACGCGAGCAGGGCAGGCTGATCGGCGGGCTCGACACGGAGCCGGTTGATCAGGGGCACGGGGGGATCAGTCACGGCGTATCTCCTTGCCTTCGAGTGGCGCCCGCTCGACGAGCCGCCGGCGGTTGCGACCCCTTTCAAGACGAAGCGGCGCGGCAAAACGGATCGCGCATCCGCCGTTTTCTTATCGCGAGGGCGGAGCAAGCGCCCGGCGGGTGCCTGTCACTGCCTTGCCTTGGGGCGACCGCATCCGCATCGGTATTTACATGCAGGTAAATGCCTGCATATTATCCTCTGCCAATCGGGTGACAAAGATGGATGCAGACAAGGTCTTCAAGGCGCTCGGGGATCCGACCCGCAGAAAGCTGCTCGACCTGCTCTGCGAGAAGAACGGACAGACGCTCGGCCAGCTCTGCGAGAACCTTGACATGGCCCGGCAGTCCGCCACGCAGCATCTGGAGATCCTGGAGGCGGCCAATCTGGTCGCCACGATCCGGCGCGGACGGGAGAAACTGCATTTCATCAACCCCGTCCCGCTCCAGGAAGTTTACGAGCGATGGGTCCGCAAGTTCGAGCACCAGCGCCTGAGCCTGCTTCACGATCTCAAGAAGGAACTCGAAGGAGAGTAAGATGACCGGCGATACAACGAGCTTCGTCTATGTGACTTATATTGCCTCGACGCCCGAAAAGGTCTTCGAGGCCATCACGCGGCCGGATGTCGCGCGCCGTTACTGGGCGCACGAGAATGTCTCCGACTGGCGGCCGGGCTCCCGGTGGGAGCATGTGCGTGGCGATGCGGGGCGCCAGGTCGATATCGCGGGCCAGGTGATCGAGTGTCAGCCGCCGCGGCGGCTCGTCATCAGCTGGTTCGATCCCTCGGCGGCCGAGGATCCGGCCCAGCACAGCCGCGTCACCTTCGAGGTCGTGCCGTTTGACGGCATGGTGCGTCTGACCGTGATGCATGACGAGCTGCAGGCGGGCAGCCGGATGGAAGCGGGCATCACCAGAGGCTGGCCGATCGTCCTCTCGAGCCTTAAATCCTTCCTTGAAACCGGCGCGGCGCTCGACGTCTACGCCAAGCCGAGCGAAGGCGCCGGACAGGCGGCCTGAACCCGTCGTATGCGAGGAGCGCGTCGAATGAAGGATCCCTATACGGGTGGATGCGCGTGCGGCGCGATCCGCTATGAGACGACCAGCGAGCCGATCGTCGAGATCCATTGCCAGTGCCGCGACTGCCAGCGGCGAAGCGGCACCGGGCATTCATCCTACCTGACCTTCGCGCAGCGCTCCGAGATGCGGATCTCCGGCGAGGCGACGAGCTGGCGCGTCATTGGCGAAAGCGGCAACCAGAAGATCCATGCCTTCTGTCCCGTCTGCGGCGCGCCGGTCTACCTGACCTTTGCCGCCATGCCGGATCTCATCGCCGTGCATGCGGCGAGCCTCGACGATCCGAGCCGCTTCAAGCCGAGCATCATCACCTATGGGATCCGCGCCCAGGCGTGGGACGTCATGGATCCGTCGCTGCGAATTTTCGACAAGATGCCGCCGGGCTGAACAGTGCCCGGCGCATCGAACCCGGAGCAGGGCGCCTGCTCAGGCCGATTGCCGCGCCGCGAGCGCCCGGGGCGCCACGCCGTATCGCTTGCGGAACGCGTAGGAAAAATACTGGCTCGAATTGAAGCCGCAGGCCATGGCGATGTCGGTGATGCTGGGGCGCTTGGCGTCGCGCAGCATGACGGTTGCTCGCTCGAGCCGGAGATGCTGCAGGAATTGCAGCGGGCTCATATTGGTCAGGAGCTTGCAGTAGTCGGCGAAGCGGGTTCGCGACAGCCCGCATTCCTCGGCCATCAATTCGAGCGTCCAGCTTTCCTCGGCGCGCGCCGGCAGGCGGCGCAGGAAGATCGCGACAGTGTTCTGGGCGGTCGACAGGTTGGGGTCGAGCGCCGGCACCTGTTCCATCATGCGGTCGATCAGGGCGAGCATGACCGTGTTGATCGCCACCTTGAGCCGGGTCTCGCCGGTCTCCGGCGTGCGCCCGGTCAGGATCGGCGCGATCGCCTCGAAGGCATTGGCGAGCTCGCTGTTACCGTCCCAAACGGGCTGGTTGTTCTGGGTCAGGATCTTGCCGAGGGTCCGGGCCTCTTCCTCGGAAAACACCATCCATTCCGGCCAGCTCCAGCTTTCGTTCGGCCGGCGCAGGCCTCCATCGAGGATCAGCCACAGCAGACGGCTGGGACCGACCACAGGCTCGCCGATCGAATGCAGCTGCCAGGGCCGGATGACGATGAACTGGCCCTGCTGAAGATTGTATTCGGTGTCGTCGACCACCAGTCGCAGGCTGCCGCGCGACAGGAACGCGATCTTGAAGCCCTCGTTGCAATGGCGCTTCAGGCCCCAGCTCTGCTGGAACTTCGCATCCCAGAATCCGGTGGTGCAGATGCCCGGCAGTCGTTCGCCCAGCGACGTGCCCGGATAGCTGCCGCGTGTCCAGGCGCGAAGCTCGACTTCGCCGCGGCCCGCCGCGATCTGAAGGTCGCGGCAATTATCGGCATACATCAGCGAACCGGGCTGGCGGAAAACCGTCGGCCGGCTCTGCGGATCGATGTCGGCGCCGACATGCTTGTTCATGGTCCCCTCCCAAAGCCAAGACCGTTTTAAGCTATTTACCAATGTGGATTGTTGCAAGCCACGATCCGGCCGGTGTGGCACTTTCGGGCCAAGGACTGGGAGGTCGGTCCGCATGTGTGTCCCCGGGGGTGGCCGGTCTTGAAGGTTGCATTCAATCTGCTGGTGCTCGGCGCCGAAATAACCGCCGAGCACGCGCCGGTGCTCGAGCGCCTGAAGGCGCTCGGCTATGACGGCGTCGAGGTGCCGGTCTTCTCCGGTGACACCAAGCGCTATGCGGCGCTCGGCGCGCTGCTGCGGGATATCGGGCTCGTGGCCGCGACCGCCGGCACGGTTCCGCCGGAGGCCAATCCGATCAGTTTCGATCCGGTGGTGCGGGCGCGCGCCCGCGACCATCACAAATGGCTCGTCGATTGCACGCATGCGATGGGCGGCGAGATCATAGCCGGCCCGGTCCATTCGCCGGTCGGTCACTTCTCCGGCTTCGGGCCGACCTCGGATGAGCTCGCCTGGTGCGTCGAGGCGATGCGGTCGCTGGCGGAATACGCCGAACCGGCCGGCGTTCTCATCTCGGCGGAAGCGGTCAACCGCTTCGAGTGCTACGTCATGTCGACCATGGCCGAAGCCTCGGCGATCTACCGGCGGGTCGATCACCCCAGCTACGGCTACATGTTCGACACCTTCCACGCCAATCTGGAAGAGAAGCACCCGGTCGCGACTTACGAAGTTTACCACCGCGAGATCAATCACTTCCACGTTTCCGAGAATGACCGTGGCGTGCCGGGAACCGGGCATGTGCCGTTTCCGGCGCATTTCGATGCGCTGCGGCGTTGCCGCTATGACGGCTGGCTGACGGTCGAGGCCTTCGGCCGCTCCGTTCCCGAACTGGCGGGCGCTACGCGGGTCTGGCGCGATCTGTTCGAGGATGCGGACCGCCTGTTCGCCGACAGCATCGCCCTGATCCGGCGCGAATGGCGGGCGGCCGGCGAGCGCGTCGCGGTGATGGGCGCATGACCGCCGTGCTCGAGATGCGCGGCATCGGCAAGGCCTTCGGCGCCGTCAAGGCGCTGGACGCCGTCGACTTCGACTGCCGCGCCGGCGAAATCCATGTCATTTGCGGCGAAAACGGCGCCGGCAAGTCGACGCTGATGAAGGTTCTCGGCGGCAGCTATCGCCCGGATACGGGCGAGGTGCTGCTGGAAGGGGCGCCCGTCCGCTTCCACCATCCGCGCGAGGCGCGCGCCGCCGGCATCTCGATCGTGCATCAGGAACTCAGCCTGCTGCCGTTCCGTACCGTCGCTGAGAACATCTTCACCGGGATGGAACCAACGCGCTGGGGCCTGCTCGACCGACAGCGGATGGACGAGCGCGCCCGCGCGCTGCTGCGGCGGCTCGGATCGGCGATCCCGACCCGCGCGCTGGTCGCCGACCTCTCGATCGCCGAGCAGCAGCTGGTCGAGATCGCCAAGGCGATGCTGGTCGATGCCAAGGTGCTGGTGATGGACGAGCCGACGGCGGCGCTCGACGACCGCGACGCCCGCTCGCTGCTCGATCTCGTCGTCCGGATGAAGGCCGAGGGCGTGGCGGTCATCTACATCTCCCATCGCATGCCGGAGGTGATGGCGATCGCCGATCGGATCACCGTGCTGAAGGACGGGCGCCAGATCTGGACCCGCGACCGCGTCGACGTGACGGTCAACGCGATCGTCACCGCCATGGTCGGCCGCGAGCTGCAGGACTTCTATCCGGCGCGCGCCGCGACCGGGCCGGGATCGCCCGTGCTGGAGATCCGCGGCGGCCGGAACGCGCTTCTGCGCGACATTGATTTCGTGGCCCGTGCCGGCGAGATCGTCGGCATTGCGGGACTAGAGGATTCACGCAAGAGCGCGCTGGCGCAGGCCCTGTTCGGCGACACGCCGTTTTCGGCCGGCGAGGTCCGGATTGCCGGCCGGCCCGCCTCGATCCGTTCACCGCGCGAGGCGGCGGCGGCCGGGATCGGCTACCTGCCGGGCGACCGCAAGCGCGAGGGCATCGCGCCGCGTCAATCGGTGCGCGACAACGTGCTCCTGACGCTGCAGGCGATGGCGCCTGCCTTCGCGTCGCCGAATGGCGGGGCGCGGTCGCGACCGAAGGTGGACCAGAGCCTGCGCGACATGGATGTGCGGGCCGGCGATTTCGGTCAGGAGATCGCGACGCTCTCCGGCGGCAACCAGCAGAAGGCGATCATCGCCCGCTGGCTGATGCAGAACCCGCGCGTCTTCGTCTTTGTCGAGCCGACGCGCGGCATCGATGTCGCCGCCAAGGCCGCCATCTACCAGACGATGCGCGCGCTCGCCGATGCGGGTCGGGCCATCGTGATGGTGTCGTCCGACCTGCCGGAGATCATCGGCGTCAGCGACCGCATCGTCGTCATGCATCAGGGCCGCATCGCCGGCGAACTGCCGGCCGGCGCTGAGGAAGGCGCGGTCATGCGGCTGGCGCTCGGCGTCGCCGACGCTCCTTCGGTGCGGGAGATGGCGTCATGAGCGTCGACACGCTTTCCGCCGGCCGGGCGCGACGCGGGTTTCGCGATCTGCCGGTGCCGCTCGTCGTCATCGCGCTCGCGGCCATCATCTATGTCGCGGCCGCGGTCATCACCGGCCAGACGAACCAGATCTCGCTGCCCGGCCTCAGCGGCCTGCTGCAGCGGACGGTCGCGCTCGGGCTCGTCGGGCTTGGCCAGACTTTCGCGATCCTCGTCGGCTCGATCGACCTGTCCGTGGCGGCTTTGATCAGCTCCGTCGCCGTGCTCGCCTCCTATCTGATGCAGGGCGATCCCGGCATGATCGTGCCGGCGATCCTCGCATGCCTCGCGCTGGCGCTCGTCATCGGCGCGGTCAATGGCGGGCTGGTCGCCTATTGGGGCATCAATCCACTGATCGCCACGCTGTCGACGGGCCTGATCCTGCAGGGCGTGCTGGCGGCCGGCTACACCTATTGGAGCGGTCGCGTCGCGCCCGAGTTCCAGGCCTTGGCCTATCAGTCGCTGTTCGGCGTGCCGCTGCCGGTGCTGCTTCTGGCCGTGCTGGCGCTTCTCGCCTGGTTCGTGCTGGCGAAGACCCGGTTCGGCGCGCATCTCTACGCCGTCGGCGGCAATCCGGACGGCGCGAAGCTGGCCGGGCTGCGGGTCGAGCGCTTCGTGCTGGCGGCGCATGTGATCGCCAGCCTGGGCGCCTGTGTCGCCGGCCTCTATCTGGCCGCCCGGCTGCAATCCGGCACGCCCTGGATCGGCCGCGACGGCATCTACGATCTGGAATCGATCGCCATTGTCGTCATCGGCGGCACGGTGCTTTCAGGCGGCAAGGGCGGCGTGCTTGGCACGCTCGCCGGCGTGCTGCTGTTCGCCAGCCTCGACGCCAGCTTCAACATGTTCGGCGTCGATGCCTTCCTCAAGCAGGTCCTGCGCGGCGCCATCGTCATCGCCGCCGTGGCGGTCTACGCGGTTCGCAACAAGGGGCATGTCGCATGACCGCCATTCCCGACACGGCGCGCCCGGCGCGGCGTATCCCTCTGCGCGGCCTCAACTTCGCGATTGCGATCTTCGTCGTCCTCTACGCCGGCATCGCGGTGCTGCAGCCGAACTATCTCGAAGCGGCGCTGTTCATGAACTTCCTGCGCCGCGCCGCGCCGCTGGCGATCCTTGCCTGCGGCCAGCTCTACGTCATCCTGTCGGGTGGCTTCGACCTGTCGATGGGCGCCGTCGTCACGCTGGTGGTGCTGGCGGCCTCGATGCTGATCGGCGGCGACCCGGAGATGAGCTGGCCCGTCATCGGTGCGCTCTATGCGATGGGGCTGGCGGTGGGCCTCGCCAACGGCGCCATCGTCGCCTTCCTGAAGGTGCCGTCGATCATCGCGACGCTCGGCACGATGCTGCTGGTCAACGGTCTGGCGCTGGCCTGGTCGGGCGGGGCGCCGCGCGGTGACCTGCCGGACAATTTCCGCAATCTGGGCCGGCTCGTCCTGCGCGATGTGCCGTTGGTCGGAACCTTGCCGGTTGCCGTCATCATCCTGGCGGTGGCGACCCTGCTGATGGGTTGGGGCCTGCACCGGACGGCCTATGGAAGGCGGTTGCTCGCCGTCGGCGACAATCCGCGCGCCGCCGAGCTCGCCGGCGTCCCGGTCAAGCCGACGCGCATTTCGGCCTTCGTCGTCTCGGCACTGGCGGCGGTCACGGCCGGCATCCTGATCGGCGGCTTTTCCGGCGTGTCCGTCAATGCCGGGCGCGGGCTGGAGCTGCAGGCGATCGCCGCCTGCGTGATCGGCGGCGCCCAGTTGCTCGGCGGCCGGGGCTCGGTCGTCGGCGCGTTGTTCGGCGCGCTCAGCCTGTTCGCGCTGTTCACCTTGCTGAACCTGCTCGGCCTGCCGCAGGCGCTGCGCGACAGCCTGCAGGGCGTGATCCTGATTGCGGCCGTGGGGGCAAGCGTCCTGCGCCATCGCCGCTCAACCTGATTGTCCGCCTTGGCGGCAATTCAACGATCATTTCGTCAATGGAGAGGAGACGAGAGATGCAAGTGAGATCGATCTTGGCGGTTACGCTGGCGGTGGCGTTTTCGACCGCGGCCTATGCCCAGGAATTCAACGATCCGGCCGAGTTCAAGAAGCAACGCGAGCTGCTGTCCACCAAGGCCGAGGGGCCCGAGGGCAAGCCCTGGGAACAGCATCTCGGCGGCGCGATGGTCGATACGGCCAAGTTCAAGAAGGACGGGCCGCACACGATCTGCTTCTCGAATGCCGGCGTCTTCAATCCCTGGCGCGTGGTCGGCCTCAACAACATGAAGGGCGAGGCCGCCCTGCAGAAGGACCGGATCAAGGAGCTGGTCATCCTCGACGCCGAGGGCAAGGATGACAAGCAGATCTCCGACATCCAGTCGCTGCTCGACGGCGGCAAGTGCGACGTGCTGGTCGTTTCGCCGACCACCACCGCCGCGCTGACGCCGGCCGTCGAGGCCGCCTGCGAGAAGCTGCCGGTCATCGTCTTCGACCGTGGCGTCAACACCAAGTGCCCGGTGACCTATATCCATCCGGTCGGCGGCTATGGCTTCGGCATCACCTCGGCCGAATTCATCGCCAGCAAGCTGCCGAAGGGCGCCAATGTCCTGGCGATCCGCATCGTCCCCGGCGTCGACGTGCTCGAGACCCGTTATTCGGCCGCCAAGTCGATCTTCGACGAGGCCGGCCTGAACGTGATCGGCTCGGAGTTCACCGGCAGCGATCGCGCCAAGACCAAGTCGGTGGTCGAGGACTACATCAATCGCGGCCAGAAGATCGACGCGGTGTGGATGGATGCCGGCGATACGGCGACGGCGGCGCTTGAGGCCTTCGAGGATGCCGGTCTGCCCTATCCGGTGATCAGCGGCGAGGACCAGCAGGACTTCCTGCGCAAGTGGCAGAAGGAAAAGCTGGTCGCCATCGCGCCGTCCTATCCGACCTACCAGTGGCGCACGCCGATCATCGCGGCGCTGGACATCCTCGACGGCAAGCCGGTCCCCGGCCCGGAGTGGAACTTGCCGCAGCCGGCCATCACCCAGGAAACGCTGGCAAGCTACATCGACGAGCGCATGCCGGCGCTGCACTACAGCCTCTGCGGCTGCCAGGACCTGCCGGGCTATCCCGAGCAGTGGGGCGGCAAGTAGGCTTGCCCTCGAATGAAATTGACCCCGGCCCGGAAACGGACCGGGGTCTCTTTTATCCGTCCGTCGAGACCAACGGATGGAGCCGGTTCTGTTCGCGTCGTTTCTTTCGCCCCCGGTGCGAGGCGCGCTATAAACCTCATCTAAAAGTGAGGTTTGTAATGAGTGGCAGTGAGACCAGGGTCATGCTGGCGGTTGGCGAGGTCGCCAGGCGCAGCGGCATCGCCGTCTCGACGGTGCATTTTTATGAGGCGAAGGGGCTGATCGCCGGCGAGCGGACGCCGGGCAACCAGCGGCGCTATCACCGCTCCGTTCTGCGCCGGATCGCCATCATCCGCATCGCCCAGCGCGCCGGCATCCCGCTGGCCACCGTGCATGAGGCGCTGCACGACCTGCCGCACGACCACACGCCGAATGCGCGCGACTGGCGGCATTTCACCGAGACGTGGAAGGACATGCTGGAGGAGCGGATCAACGGCCTGATCCAGCTGCGCGACCAGCTCACCAGCTGCATCGGCTGCGGGTGTCTGTCGCTGGAGGACTGCCCGCTGCGCAATCCGGGCGACGAACTGGGCCAGCGCGGTTCCGGCCCGCGTCGGCTCGTATCCGGCGAAGGGGTGCCCGTTGTGGATCCGACTATTGACCTCAACATTGGTTGAGGTTCTATAAGCCGTGTCGGTTGGCGACGACTCGTCGCCTAGTGGAGTGCCGACATGAATTTTGACCTGGATGTGCCAGCGCCGAAGGCTGGCGATCTGGTGGTAATCAGGCCGCTGAGTGCGCCTGCCGGCTGGGGCGAACTGCTCTCCGGCAAAAACGCGATCTACGCCATCGCGCTCGCCGGCGGCGTCACGCTGCATGCCTTGAACATGTACATCACCATCACCGTGATGCCGTCGGTGATCGCCGATATTGGCGGGCTCGATTTCTATGCGTGGACGACGACGCTGTTCGTCGTGGCATCGATTCTTGGCGCGGCGCTGACCGCCAAGCTGTTAAGGGGGGCGGGCCCGCGGGGTGCCTATGTGGCGGCATCGCTGCTATTCGGCGGCGGCACGCTGCTCTGCTCGCTGTCGCCCAACATGCCGGTGATGCTGGTCGGGCGCAGCGTGCAGGGGATGGGCGGCGGCTTCCTTTATGCGCTGGCCTATGGCCTGACGCGGCTCGTCCTGCCGGAACGGCTCTGGGGCCGTGCCATCGGCCTGATTTCGGCGATGTTCGGCATCGCCACGCTGATCGGTCCGGCCGTGGGCGGCGTGTTCGCCGAATATGGCGAATGGCGCGCGGCGTTCTGGTCACTGATTCCGGTCACGGCCGCCTTCGCTTTCGTCGCCTTTGCGACGCTGCCGAAGACCAGCCGGGACCGGGATGGGCATTCGCCGGCGCCGCTGCTGCAACTCGTTCTTCTGACCGGCGCCGTGCTGGCTGTTTCGGCCGGCAGCCTTTCCGCCGAACTATCGTGGAATGTGGCGGGTCTCGTCGCGGGTCTCTCGATGATCGTCCTGATCGCCGCGGCCGAGGGCAGGGGCGGCGCCCGACTGCTGCCGCGCGGCGCCTTCAGCATCGCCACCCCGCTCGGCGCCCTCTATCTTACCATCGCGCTGCTGATGATCGGCATGCAGCCGGAGGTGTTCGTGCCCTATCTGCTGCGGCAGCTGCACGGCCAGTCGCCGATCTGGGCCGGCTATCTCGCCGCTTTGATGGCGCTCGGCTGGACGGCGGCGTCGCTGCTGAGCTCGCGCTGGCAGGAGAGCCACGGCAACTGGCTGGTGGTCGGCGGGCCGGTGCTGGTCGCGACCGGCCTTGTTCTGTTCGCGCTGTTCATGCCGGTCCATAGCGCCGGCGAACTGGCCTATCTGCTGCCGATCTGTGTCGGCCTCGTGCTGGTGGGTTTCGGCATCGGGCTGGCCTGGCCCAGCCTGGTGACGCGGGTCTACAGCAGCGTCGGCGACAGCGAGCAGGGGCTGGCGGCTGGCGGCGTGACGACGGTTCAGCTGTTCTCCATTGCATTCGGCACGGCCTGCGCCGGCATGGTGGCCAACTTCGCCGGCATCGCCGAGCCCGGCGGCGTCGCCGGCGCGTCGAATGCCGCGCTTTGGCTTGGCGCCGTCTTCGCGCTGGCGCCGGCCCTCTGCGCCGTCGTCGCGGTTCGAGCCGTGCGCCTGACATCCAGGAGGGCGCGCCGGAACGCCTGACCCCCGGTCGCCCGAATGGAGAAAGGCCGGCGTCGCGAAAGCGATGCCGGCCTTGGTCGTCTCCGGCCGCACTGGCGCCGCAAAGGTTTGGCCACTCCGCGCGAATGGCTATAAGGCCGCCACAGATCCTCCCAGACGCCCCGGACCCATGATTCGCCTCGACAACATCAGCAAGCAGAACGGCCACCAGATCCTGTTCATCGACGCCTCGATGGGGCTTCAGAAGGGGGAGAAGGTCGGACTGGTCGGTCCCAACGGCGCCGGCAAGACCACGCTCTTCCGGATGATCACCGGCGAAGAGGCACCGGACGATGGCCAGGTCTCGATCGATCCTGGCGTGACCATCGGCTATTTCAGCCAGGATGTCGGCGAGATGTCCGGCCGCAGCGCCGTCTCGGCCGTGATGGACGGCGCCGGGCCGGTGAGCGAACTGGCCGCCGAAATGGCCGAGCTCGAGGCCGCCATGGCCGATCCGGACCGGATGGACGAGATGGACGCCATCGTCGCGCGGTATGGCGACGTGCAGGGCCGCTTCGAGGAGCTGGACGGCTATGCGCTCGAAGGCCGGGCGCGCGAAGTGCTGGCCGGCCTGAGCTTCAGCGAAGAGCGGATGGACGGCGATGTCGGCGGACTGTCGGGCGGCTGGAAGATGCGCGTTGCGCTCGCCCGCATCCTGCTGATGCGGCCCGACGGCATGCTGCTCGACGAGCCGAGCAACCATCTCGACCTCGAAAGCCTGATCTGGCTGGAGGATTTCCTCAAAGGCTATGACGGCGTGCTGCTGATGACCTCGCACGACCGCGAGTTCATGAACCGCATCGTCGGCAAGGTCGTCGAGATCGACGGCGGTTCGCTCACCACCTATTCCGGCAATTATGATTTCTACGAGCAGCAGCGGGCGCTGGGCGAGAAGCAGCGGCAGGCGCAGTTCGAGCGCCAGCAGGCGATGCTCGCCAAGGAGATCAAGTTCATCGAGCGCTTCAAGGCGCGCGCCTCGCATGCTTCGCAGGTGCAGAGCCGCGTCAAGAAGCTCGAAAAGATCGACCGGGTCGAACCGCCGCGCCGTCGCCAATCGGTGCAGTTCGAATTCCGCCCGGCGCCGCGCTCCGGCGACGATGTCGTCAGCCTGAAGAACGTCCACAAGGGCTATGGCAGCCAGTCGATCTATGCCGGGCTGGATTTTCAGGTCCAGCGCAAGGAGCGCTGGTGCATCCTCGGCGTCAACGGCGCGGGAAAGTCCACCCTGCTGAAGCTGGTGACGGGTTCCTCCGAGCCGGATCAGGGCACGGTAACGCTCGGCGGCAGCGTGAAGATGGGCTACTTTGCCCAGCACTCGATGGAACTGTTGGACGGCGACGAGACGGTGTTCGAGTCGCTCGAAGGGTCGTTCCCGCAGGCGGGGCAGGGTTCGCTGCGGGCGCTCGCCGGCTGCTTCGGCTTTTCCGGCGACGATATCGACAAGCGCTGCCGCGTGCTGTCGGGCGGCGAGAAGGCGCGTCTGGTCATGGCCAAGATGCTGTTCGATCCGCCGAACTTCCTCGTGCTCGACGAACCGACCAACCATCTCGACATGACGACGAAGGAGATGCTGATCGGCGCCCTCTCGGAATTCGAGGGCACCATGATCTTCGTCTCGCACGACCGCCACTTCCTGGCGGCGCTCTCCAACCGCGTGCTGGAACTGACGCCGGACGGCATCCACCAATATGGCGGCGGCTACACCGAATACGTCGCCAGCACCGGCAGCGAGGCGCCCGGCCTGCATCCGGCAGGGTGAGGCCGACGCGGCCGGAACGTCCGGCAACCCTTGATTTTTCTTGCCGCCGGCAACGACACGTTCACGGCATGCGAGGCCATCGACAGGAGAGACGGCGTGACGGTTACCATCTATGGCATCAAGAACTGCGACACGATGAAGAAAGCCCGGCAGTGGCTTGATTTCAATGGCATTGCCTATGATTTCCATGACTACAAGGCCGTCGGCATCGATCGCGCCCATCTCGACCGCTGGGTCGGCGAGCTGGGCTGGGAAACGGTGCTGAACCGGGCGGGAACGACGTTCCGCAAGCTCGACGACGCGGAGAAGCAGGACCTCGACGCCGACAAGGCGATCGGCCTGATGCAGGCGCAGCCCTCGATGATCAAGCGACCGATCCTCGATCTCGGCGACGGGCGCCTGCTGGCCGGCTTCAAGCCGGAAGCCTATGCGGCGGCGCTCAAGTAACCAGCCTCTCATGTCGATATAAGGATATCTTTATATCCAGCTTGACGGATCCCGGCGCGACGCCTAGGAGTCGGGCGTCGTGGTTCTCTGGGCCGTTTGCGCGGCGCCAGGGCTAAGAGGGAATCCGGTGCGTCTACCCGAAAGGGTGGGCAATGCCGGAGCTGCCCCCGCAACTGTGAGCGGCGAGCCCGGGTTCATTTCGTGCCACTGAAGCGAGAGCTTCGGGAAGGCCGGACCGGGGCGGCGACCCGCGAGCCAGGAGACCTGCCGCGACCTCATAACGTCCCTGGGCGGGGTGTCCCGGTGGTGCGCCTGCGCCCGCCGTTCTCCGACGCCGGGATTTTACGCATGCGTCCGCTCGGCCTTTGCCCCCAAACATTTTGGGGTAAGCCGATGTCTCTTCCTACTCTTCCTGTTAGCACGCTCGGTACGCCGCGGATCGGTCCGCGCCGCGAGCTCAAGACGGCACTCGAAAGCTACTGGTCCGGCAAAAGCAGCGCCGACGACCTTCTCGCCAGCGCCGCGGTACTGCGCGCCGCCAACTGGGCGCGCCAGCATGCGCTCGGCGTCACCAACATCCCGTCGAACGATTTCTCGCTCTATGACCATGTGCTCGATACCAACGTCATGGTCGGCGCGATCCCGGAAATCTACGGCTGGGCCGGCGGCCCGGTGCCGCTCGACACCTATTTCGCCATGGCGCGCGGCAGCCAGGGCGACGCGGGGCATGCCGACTGCGCCGGCCATCATCATCACGGCGCGGGGCAGGGTGTGCCGGCGCTCGAAATGACAAAATGGTTCGACACCAACTACCACTACATGGTGCCGGAATTCACGGCCGGGCAGCGCTTCAGCCTCGCCTCGACCAAGCCGCTCGACGAATTTCTGGAAGCCAGGGCGCTCGGCTATGAGACGCGGCCGGTGCTGCTTGGGCCGGTCAGCTATCTGAAGCTTGGCAAGAGCAAGGACGCGTCGCTCGATCCGCTGTCGCTGCTGCCCGGCCTGCTGCCGGTCTATGTCGAGATGCTGCGCCGCCTGGCGGCGAACGGCGCCGAATGGGTGCAGATCGACGAACCCTGCCTCGTCCTCGATCTCGACGACAAGAGCCGCCAGGCGCTCCGCGTCGCCTATGGCATGTTCGCGCATGCGCTGCCCAGGCTGAAGCTGATGCTGACGCCTTATTTCGGCGCGCTCGGTGACAATCTTGAGACCGCGCTCGAGCTGCCGGTGGCGGGCCTGCATCTCGATCTGGTCCGCGCCCCGGAACAGCTCGACACCGTGCTGGCGAGAGCGCCGCGCGGGCTCGTGCTGTCGCTCGGCGTCATCGACGGCCGCAACATCTGGCGCGCCAATCTCGCCACCCTGCTCGACCGGCTCGAGCCGGTGGTGGCGCGGCGCGGTTCGGATCACCTCCAGGTCGCCGCCTCCTGTTCGCTGCTGCATGTGCCGATCGACCTGGATCAGGAAACCGAGCTCGACGCCGAGCTGAAGAGCTGGCTCGCCTTCGCCGTCCAGAAGATGGACGAGCTGGCGAGCCTCGGCCGGGCGCTGGCCGGCGGGCGCGAAAGCGTCGCTCCGAAGATCATCGCCTCTGTGCTGGCCGCCGGCACGCGCGCCACGTCGCCCCGGGTGCATGACGCCGCCGTGGCGGCCCGGACCCAAGCCATCACCGCCGAACAGGCCCGGCGGTCAAGCCCGTTCGCCACGCGGCACGCGCTGCAGCAATCCGTGCTCGACCTGCCGGCGTTCCCGACGACGACGATCGGATCCTTCCCGCAGACATCCGAGGTGCGCAAGGCTCGCGCCGCGCATGCCAAGGGCGCGCTGGACGACACCGCCTATGAGGCGTTCCTGCGCCACGAGACCGAGGCCGCCATCCGCTGGCAGGAGGAAATCGGGCTCGACGTGCTGGTGCATGGCGAGTTCGAGCGCAACGACATGGTGCAGTATTTCGGCGAGCAACTCGCCGGCTTTGCCTTCACCAGGTCCGGCTGGGTTCAGAGCTATGGCTCGCGTTACGTGCGCCCGCCGATCCTGTTCGGCGACGTTTCGCGGCCGAGGCCGATGACGGTCGGCTGGTGGAGCTACGCGCAGTCGGTGACGACGAAGCCGATGAAGGGCATGCTGACCGGGCCGGTGACGATCCTGAACTGGTCGTTCGTGCGGGACGACGTCCCGCGCCGTGTCGCCTGCCGGCAGATCGCGCTCGCCATCCGCGACGAGGTGCTGGATCTCGAAAAGGCCGGCGCGCGGATGATCCAGATCGACGAGGCGGCGCTTCGCGAGGGACTGCCGCTGCGGCGTGGCGAATGGGGGCACTACCTCGACTGGGCGGTCGAGAGCTTCCGCCTCTGCGCCTCGGGCGTCGCCGACCGGACCCAGGTGCACACCCACATGTGCTACTCGGAGTTCAACGACATCATCGACGCCATCGCGGCTATGGATGCCGACGTGATCTCCATCGAGACGTCGCGCTCGAAGATGGAGCTGCTCGAAGCCTTTGTCGGCGACAACTACCCGAACGATATCGGCCCCGGCGTCTACGACATCCATTCGCCACGCGTGCCGGCGGTGGCGGAGATGACGGACCTGCTCGACAAGGCGGCCGAGCGGTTGCGGGCGTCGCAGATCTGGGTCAATCCGGACTGCGGCCTGAAGACGCGCAAGTGGGACGAGGTCCGACCGGCACTGGTCAACATGGTGGCGGCAGCCCGGCAATTGCGGGCGCGCTTCGCCGAAGCAGCCGGCTAGCCCCACGCCTGAAGATGCCGTACCGGGGCGGAGACGTCCCGGTACGAAGCCAAGGTCCTAGCTGCGCAGGGCGCGCAGCGCATTCAGGATCACGGCGACGTCGATCACCTCCTGCAGCAGGGCGCCCTGAATCGGTTGCAGGAAGCCGAGCGCGGCGGCGATCATGGCGAGGATCGAGAGACCCAATCCGACGATCACGCTTTGCAGCGCGATCTTTCCGGAGCGATGCGAGATGCCGATGGCATCGGCGAGGCGATCGAGCCGGTCAACCAGCAGCACGACATCGGCCGATTCCGACGACGCCGCGGCGCCGCGCGCGCCCATGGCGACGCCGACATCGGCGACGGCGAGCGCCGGTGCATCGTTGACACCGTCGCCGACCATCATGACCGGGCCGACGGTGCGGGCCTCCAGCACGACGTTGACCTTGTCCTGCGGCGACAGATCGGCCTTCAGAGCGTCGATCCGCAACTGCTCGACCAGGGGGCGCGCCACGGCGGCGCGGTCGCCCGTCGCCAGCACGATGCGGTCGATGCCGGCCTTGCGCAGGCGCTGGATAACGGTCGCCGCGTCGGCACGCAGCGGGTCGGCGAGCACCAGGACGCCGGCCAGCGTCCCGTCGACGACCACGTCGATGGTGGCAGCACTGCCGGCGAAGGCTGGCTTGGCGATGCTGCCTTTGCCTTCGATCTGGCTGCGCGCAAAAGCTGAGCCGCCGACGGCGACCCTGCGGCCGTCGACGGTGCCGACAAGCCCGGCGCCGGCCGTCTCAAGTACGTCCTGCGGCGTCGACAGCCGGAGCGAGCGCGACCGCGCCGCCTCGATCAGGGCTTCGGCCATGACATGGGTCGAGGCCTGGTCGAGCGAGGCGGCGAGCCGCAGCACCTCGTCGGTTGCGAAACCGGGCGCGGCCCAGATTTCGGACAGTTCGGCGCGGCCGTGCGTCAGCGTGCCGGTCTTGTCGAGCACGGCGACGCGGGCGCGGCCGAGCGCCTCCAGCGCATCCCCGCCCTTGACCAGCACACCCACACCGGCGGCACGCGAGATTCCGGCGATGATCGCCACCGGGACGGCGAGGATCAGCGGGCAGGGCGTCGCCACCACCAGCACCGCGAGCGCGCGGATCGGGTCGCTGGTCCAGATCCAGGCTCCACCGGCCAGCAGCAGGGTCAGGGCGAGGAACCAGAGCGCGTAGCGATCGGCGAGGCGAACGGAGGGCGCTTTCGATTGCTGGGCCGCCTCCACGAGGCGCACGATGCCGGCATAGGCGCTGTCCGCGGCGGGCCGCAGCGCGGTCAGGTCGAAGGGCGAGCCGATCGCCGTCGTGCCGCTCAGCACCTCGCCGTTCCTTTCCACGGTGACCGGCAGGGATTCGCCCGTCAGCGCCGAGGTGTCGATGATGGCGCTGTCGCTGGTGACGACACCGTCAACGGGCAGGACTTCGCCCTGCCGGATCAGCAGCCGGTCGCCGGGTAGCACACTTTCGATGGCGACCTCCTCCAGCCCGTCCGGACCATGCTTCATCGCCGTGCGGGCGACCCGGCCCAAAAGAGCGGTCATCTCGCGCCGGGCGCGGCGTTCGGCATAGTTCTCGAGGAACTGGCCGCCCGCATACATCAGCGCCACGACATTGCCGGCGAGCGGCTCGCGGAAGGCCAGCGCCGCCGACATGGAGAGCGCGGCAATGATGTCTAGCCCGGCATCGCCACGCCGCAGCGAGGTGACGATCTGGATCAGCAGGCTGAGCAGTACCGGCAGCGTCGCCAGGCCCCAGACGAAGGACGCCGCGCCGCGGCCGCCAATGAGATAGAGTAGGGCGCCGGCCGAGAGGCCACCAAGGGCGGCGGCGAGAAGCGCCATATTGCTCGACCAGATGGGTCGCCGCGTCTGCTCCATCGTATTTGAAATCCCTCAACTCAAGGCCGCAAAGGCGTGGCGCCACCGGAAAGGCGGCTCGGCCCCCGGTTGCAGCGTGCTCCGGCGAGAGCAGCGCATTTTTGCCTGGCTGTCGATGGGCGAACGGCCGGGGTCAGCCATCTTCCCCGGCTGGATCCCCCGATTCCAGGATCGCCTTCAGCACCACCGCCTGATTGTGCGTCTCATCCTTCGCGCCGTAGAGCAGCGTCGTCTTTCGGCCGGCGCATTGCGCGCGCAGCGCGGCGACCTCGTCGGGCCGGGCCGCCAGCTCGGCGCGATAGCGGATGACGAACTCGTCCCAGTTCGCCGCCTCATGGTGGAACCAGGTGCGCAGCGCCGTCGACGGCGCCAGTTCCTTGGCCCAGAGATCGACACCGGCGCGCGCCTTGCTGATGCCGCGCGGCCAGAGCCGGTCGACCAGCACGCGGAAGCCGTCGGCGGGGGAGGCGGGCTCGTAGATGCGCTTCAGCTGGATCATGCCGGATCATCCACGGAACCCGGCCGTCCGTCCAGAGCCGCGCGCGGTGCCGTTAGTTCGTCGCCGGTGCGGCGCTCTTCAGCGGCTGCCGCTGCACGTGCTGGCCGTACCAGATGCTGCCGAGCACGGCGACCATGCCGATCAGCTGCGCCGGGCTCAGCGTCTGGCCGAGCGCCGCCCATCCCAGGATGACGGCGGTGAGCGGGCTCAGGAAGCCGAGCGGCGAGACCGTCGGCGGGCCGAGCCGCTCGATGCCGCGGAACCACAGCGTATAGGTCAGCGCCGCGCCGATCAGGCCCAGATAGGCGAAGCCGAGGATGTTGGCGCCGGTCAGTTCAGCCGGCATCGGCTCCAGCCACAAAGTGAGCGGCAGCAGCAGGATGCCCCCGGCGGTCAGTTGCCAGGCGGTGAAGGTCAAGGGCGAGACGGGCGGTTGCCAGCGCCGGGTCAGCACGTTGCCGCAGGCCATCGACACGGCGCCGACGAGCCCGGCGGCAATGCCGATCGGATCAAGCGCCGCCTGCGGCGTCAGGATCAGCAGCGCCACGCCGGCCATGCCGACGATCGCGGCCAGCACCGCCAGCGGCCGTACCGCCGTGCCAAGCAGGAACCGCGCCAGCAGGATCACCATCAGCGGCTGAACGGCGCCGACCGTCGCGGCGACACCGCCCGGCAGGCGATAGGCGGAGACGAACAGAAGGGCCCAGAAGATCGAGAAATTCAGTGCGCCGAGCACGAACACCCGCGGCCACCAAATGCCGTGCGGCAGCTTGCGCACCACCAGCAGCAGGAGCAGCCCGGCGGGCAGGGCGCGCAGCACGGAGACGGTGAGGGGGATTCCGGCCGGCAGTAACTCCGTCGTCACCAGATAGGTGGTGCCCCAGATCGTCGGCGCGATCGCCGTCAGGAGCAGGTCGAGATTGCGGGACATGACGGCACTTTCGCGATTTATCTTGACGTCAAGATAAAACAGTTTGTCTTGACGTCAAGATATCTCTGCGGTGAATGTCGTTGCATGGATCCCGTCGATGAAATCCTGGCGCAATGGCACCACCACCGGCCCGACCTCGACATCGAGGCGATGGGGCCGATCGGCCGGCTCGGCCGGATCGTGCATTACCTGACGCGCGAGATGGACAAGAACCTCGCCCGGTTCGGGCTGACGGCTGCGAGCTTCGACGTGCTGGCGCCGCTGCGCCGCTCCGGGCCGCCCTACAGTCTTTCGCCGGGCGATCTGCTGGCGACGATGATGGTCACGTCGGGCACCTTGACCAACCGGATTGACCAGCTCGAAAAAGCCGGCCTAGTGGCGCGTTCGCCCAATCCCGACGACCGTCGCAGCCTCTTGATCTCGCTGACGGATGCGGGCTTCGCCACCATCGACGCGGCGGTGACGGCGCATGTCGAAACGCAGAAGCGCCTGATCTCGATCCTGTCGGCCGAGGAACTGGCGGCGCTCGACCCGTTATTGCGCAGCTTCCTCGCCGGGATCGCGGCGCGCGAGTCAGGTTGAGGCCGTGTGGCGGGCCTCGTGCTCGAGCAGCCAGCGCTTGCGGCCCGTGCCGCCGCTATAGCCGGTAAGCGCCCCGTCGGCGCCGACCAGCCGATGGCAGGGAACGACGACGCAGAACGGATTGGCGCCATTGGCGTGGCCGACGGCGCGTGCCGCCTGCGGTTTTCCTAGCCGCTCCGCCAGCCGGCCATAGCCGAGTGGTTTTCCCGGCGGGATTTCGCGGAGCGCCTGCCAGACCGTCCGCTGGAACGGCGTGCCATCCGTCTTCACGGCGATCCGGCCGAGGGCGGCGAGCGCTCCGGCGAAATAGTCGCGCATCGCGCCGGGGATCGCGACCGGCACCGTGCCGGGCGCGAGCGCAAAGCCGCCCGCGCCGAGCCGGCGCGCCAGCAGGCGCTCGAGCCGATCCTCGCAATCCGTAAAGTCCGCCGCGCGCAGGAATCCGTCGGCGTCGGCGGCGAGCAGCATGTCGCCGATCGGCGTCGGGATCCTCTCCACCGTCAGCCGTTCCGGCATTGCTCAGCTCGCATCGTGAAAGATGAGGCCGAGCGTATGCCGGTTGCCGGAGCGGACGCGGCTGACGCCATGGCGCAGGTTGACGCGATAGCTGCCCTTCGCTCCCTGCACCGGCCGGTTATGCACGGCGAAGGCGACCGCGTCGCCCTGGCACAGCGGCACCACCTCGGCCCGGCTCTGCATGCGCGGCCGCTGCTCGGTCAGCACGAACTCGCCGCCGGAAAAGTCCGCGCCCGGTTCGGACAGCAGGATCGCCACCTGCAGCGGAAAGGCGAGGTCGCCATAGAGGTCCTGGTGCAGGCAGTTGAAATCGCCCGGCCCGTAGCGCAGCAGCAGCGGAGTCGGCCGCTGCTGCCCAGCCGCGTGGCAGAGCGCCAGATAGTCGCCATGGCTCGCCGGATAGCGGGCTTCCTCGCCCATCCGCGCGTTCCAGTCATTGGCGACGCTCGCGAGGTGCGGATAGAGCGCGGTGCGCAGGCCGGCGACGAGATCCGGCAGCGGATAGCGGAAATAGCGGTATTCGCCCTTGCCGAAGCCGTGCCGTGCCATGTGGATGTGGCTGCGGAAATGCGCTTCCTCATCATAGAGCGCGGCGATCGCCCGGCATTCCTCGGCCGAGAGCAGCTTTTCCATCACCGCATTGCCGAAGCCGTCGAGATCGGCGGCGAGCCGGCCCCAATCCTGGCGGCCGACCCGCGCCTCGATCTCCGCCGCCATGGCGGGCGCGCCAGTACTGTCGCTCGGGGCGGGAAGCGCGCTCATGCCCGCGCCTCCTTCTGAAGCAGCGTCCGCTTGCGCTCGACGCCCCAGCGATAGCCGGACAGCGCGCCGTCGTTGCGCACCACCCGGTGGCAGGGGATCGCCACCGCGATGGCGTTGGCGGCGCAGGCGCCGGCGACCGCCCGCACCGCCCTGGGCGCGCCGATGCGGCGGGCGATATCGGCATAGCTCGCCGTCTCGCCGGCCGGGATTTCGCGCAGCGCCTGCCAGACCCGCTGCTGGAACGCCGTGCCGCGTACGTCGAGCGGCAAATCGAGGCCGAGACCCGGTGCCTCGACGAAGCCGATCACCGCCGCCACCATTTTCTCGAATTCGGCGTCGCCGCCGATCAGATTGGCGTTCGGGAACCGGTCCTGCAGCTCGCGCGCCAGTCTTTCCGGGTCGTCGCCGAGCGAAATCGCGCAGATGCCCTTGGCGCTCTGCGCGACGAGGATGGCGCCGAGCGAGCATTGCGCCAGCGCGAACTTGATCTCGGTATCGGCGCCGCCCGCGCGATAGGCAGTCGGCGTCATGCCGAGCACGGCGTTCGAGGTCGCATAGAAGCGGCCGCTTGAATTGAAGCCGGAATCATAGATCGCCTCGGTGACGCTGCCTTCGCGGCGCGAAAGCTGCTCGCGCGCCCGGCGGCTGCGATGCGCCGCCGCATAGGCCTTTGGCGTCAATCCGGTCGCCGCCTTGAAAACACGGTGGAAATGGAACGAACTCATGCCGACCGAGGCGGCAAGACTCGCCAGCGACGGTAGTTCCTCGGCGTCCTCGATGATCCGGCAGGCCTTTTCCACCGTCGCTGCATGCTGCTCGGCGAGCGAGGCGGCGTTCGGCGTGCAGCGGCGGCAGGCGCGGTACCCGGCTTTCTCCGCGTCCTCGCAGGTGTCGAAGAAGGCTATATTCTGCGGATTGGCGTGCCGCGACGGGCAGGAGGGCCGGCAATAGACTCCGGTGGTGCGGACCGCGAAGACGAATGAGCCGTCCAGCGCGCGGTTGCGGCCGAGGATGGCCTGCCAACGCGGATCGAGCTCCGTCGGCGTGACGGTCTTCGCATCGGGCTTGCTCCCGGTCTTCGCGACGGGGGCAGAGGCGTTCTGGTGCAGGGCGTGGGCCATGGACTTCATCCTTCGCATGGTTGCTGCCCTCCAGATAGGCCCCGCCCACCATCGCCGCACTCCGGCGCTTGCTTTTGAATTGGGAAGTGCTGGGACTTTTTCGAAACGGAGAAACGTGGCGGTCAGCAACCTTGCCTTGACGGGCGAGCGTGCCGTGGATCGCCTTCGGATCGACGGCGCGTCGCTGTGCGCATCCTGGGGGGCGTCTCCCTCTGCGCCCGAGCGTCGCCCTGCGTTGGTCGCTCCCTCTCTCGCCCCGGTCCTTTCCATCGCGGGGGCGGGGGCGTAACATGCGAGGGATCGACAGGGACCCATGCCGTGGCGCCTCGCCACCGCTTTTGCGGGCCTGCCTGCCTCTCCCGGTGACCGCAAGCTGATTGCGGCGGGAGGGCGCCATCCAGGACGGGCGGGATGCCCGGACGCATTTGCCTTCCCTGTCGGATCCCACGGTTTCCGGAGGTGGAAGAAATGGCAGAGATCAAGGATGTCGACGTCAACGCGCCGCCGCCGAGCGCCGAGGCGCTGCGCAAGGCCATCCTGGACGAGCGGATGAAGGAGGCCGGCAAGGAACAGCAACACCGCTCGAAACAGAATGAGGCGTTCAACAAGTTCACCGAGAGCTTTCTGCGGGACCAGGTGAGCGAGCAGGAAATTGCGACGGTGCGCCGGCTGGCGATGAACGCCGTCAAGAGCGGAAAGTACGAAGCGCTCGTCTACAACTTCCCGTCCGTGCTGTGCACGGATGGCGGCCGCGCCATCAACAGCGCCGATCCGCAATGGCCCGAAACGCTGCAGGGCAAGGCCAAGCAGTTCTATGACCGCTACCTCCAATACGCCAAGCCGCAAGGTTTCCGGCTCAGCGCCATGATCATCGATTTCCCGGGCGGCATCCCGGGCGATGTCGGCTTCTTCCTCAGTTGGAAGAGTGAGGTCGTATAGGCGCGCGCCAAACGCGTGTGCCAAGGGAGCCGGAGCGGATCTCGATAGGCTGGCGGAAGCGCGGTGCTGTTCCGTCGCGCGGCATCGCGTGCCGCGGATGACGGCCGGGCGACGAGGTCGTCCGTGCCGCTTTCGTAAGGCGTGACGGTGGTCAGCCCGCCGCGAATACCTTCGCCACCACCGCCCTTGCGTCTGCCTGGATCTGCTTCAAATGGTCGGCGCTCAGAAAACTCTCGGCGTAGATCTTGTAGACCTCTTCCGTGCCGGAGGGGCGGGCGGCGAACCAGCCGTTTTCGGCCACCACCTTGATGCCGCCGATCGAGGCGTCGTTGCCGGGCGCGCGGGTCAGCCGCGCCGTGACCGTCTCGCCGGCGAGTTCGTCGGCGTCGATCTTCGACGGGTCGAGCTTGCCGAGGATCGCCTTCTGCTCTGAAGTCGCCGGCGCGTCGATGCGCGCATAATAGGATTTTCCCAGATCGGCGGTGACCGACTGGTAGAGCTGGTTGGGGTCTTGGCCGGTCGTGGCCGTGATCTCGGCCGCCAGCAGGCCCATGATCAGGCCGTCCTTGTCGGTAGTCCAGACCTCGCCGTCGCGGCGCAGGAACGAGGCGCCGGCGCTTTCCTCGCCGCCAAAGGCGAGCGAGCCGTCGATCAGCCCGGCGCTGAACCATTTGAAGCCGACCGGCACTTCGACCAGCTTGCGACCCATCTTGGCGATGACGCGATCGATCATGCCGCTGGAAACGGCCGTCTTGCCGAAGGCGCTTGTCGGTTTCCAGTCGGGCCTATGGGTGCAGAGATAGGCGATCGAGGCGGCGAGGAATTGGTTCGGGTTCATCAGTCCGCCCGAGGGCGTGACGATGCCGTGGCGGTCGGCGTCGGTGTCATTGGCGAAGGCGATGTCGAATTTCTCGGCAAGCGCGATCAGCGGCGCCATCGCATAGGGCGACGAGCAGTCCATGCGGATCTTGCCGTCCCAGTCCGCCGTCATGAAGGAAAAGGTCGGGTCGACGATGTCGTTCACCACCGTGGCGTCGAGCTTGTAGCGCTCGATCATCGGCTGCCAGTAGCGCACGGCGGCGCCGCCGAGCGGATCGATGCCGATCTTCACGCCGGCCGTCCGGATCGCTTCCATGTTGATGACGCTGGCGAGATCCGCGACATAGGGGGTGATGTAGTCATACGGGCGGATGCAGGCTTCCTTGGCCGCGCGGGCATAGGGCAGGCGCTTCACGCCGGCGAGCTTCGCCGCCAGAAACTCGTTCGCCGCCTTGCCGATCCATGAGGTGACGTCGACATCGGCCGGGCCGCCATTCGGCGGATTGTACTTGAAGCCGCCATCATCGGGCGGATTGTGCGACGGGCTGATCACGATGCCGTCGGCGAGGCCTTCGGTGCGGCCGCGATTATAGGTGAGGATGGCGTGCGAGATGACCGGCGTCGGCGTATAGCCGCCATGCTCGTCGACCATGGTCTCGACGCCGTTGGCGGCGAGCACCTCGATGGCCGAGGCAAGCGCGGCTTCCGACAGGGCGTGCGTATCCATGCCGATGAAGAGCGGGCCGGTGATGCCGGCATGCTGGCGATAAAGGCAGACGGCCTGGGTGATCGCCAGGATATGCCATTCGTTGAAGGCGGCGGCGAAGGCCGAGCCGCGATGGCCGGAGGTGCCGAACGCCACCTTCTGCGTCGCGATCGCCGGATCCGGCGTAAGCGAGAAATAGGCGGTCATCAGCCGCGGGATGTTGGTGAGCAGCGAGCGCGGAACCGGCTTGCCGGCGAGAGGATGGAGCGTTGCTTCCGACATTTGTTTTCTCTGCGATTCCACACCGATAGGGTTTTTCGATCATGCGGCGCGGCGGGGGCGCGGGCAATATGCGTTTTGCGTCCGGGGAGGCGATCGGGAAAAGCCGGGCCGCTTGGTTTACGAATGGCTTTTCGGCTTCTTCCGTTGGCTGGTGAGCGACTGGTTCAGCGCCACAGCGGCCTGGATCAGCGTCTGCAGCGCCGTTTCATCGAGCGCATCGCGTTCATGCAGGTTGACGGCGCGCGCTGGCGCCTTCCGTCAGCTGCGTGTCGCCTGTCGGTTTCTTGATGAGCGCCTTCCTCCGTCCGTCACATCTTTTCGCCCGGCAACCGGCTCGCCTGCTTTACCCAAGCCTCGAACTGGACCTCGTCGAACGGGCGGTCTTCATAAATGTCGAGATAGCGCACGGCCTGCTGCTTCGACGCGCCGGGCGGCAGTGGATCGAGCGCGGCGCCTTGGAAAAAGGCGACCTTGACGTATTTCGTCAGGCAATGGAGGCCGAGGAACCAGCCATCGCCCTCATTGCCATAAAGCGGCGAGTTCCATTTGACGGCCTTCTGCACGCCGGGCACGGCCTCGACGATCAGCGCGTCGAGGCGGGCGCCGAGATCGCGCTTCCAACCCGGCATCGCCGCGATATAGGCCTGCACCGGCTCATCGCCAAAACCCTTGGCGATCTGCGGATTGCCGCCGGCGAGCAGACGGGATGGTTCGGCCATGGCTTCCTCTCCAGTCGGTTCAGCCCGGGAGGATAGCGTGGCATGGCGGCAGCGGCCAAGCGCCGGCCCGGCTTGCCGAAGGGGTAGGGCCATGCAGGTGAAACGATGGCGGATCGGATGGTGCCGGCAATGCTGGTTGCCGGCCAACCGTCTCGGCTATTTGCTGGCGGCGACGCCCTGGGATGCCGCCTCGATGATCTTGGCGACCACTTCGGGCTGCGAAACATAGATGGCGTGGCTGCCCTTGTGCTCCGCCACGGTCGAGCCCGCGCGCTTCGACATGGCGCGCTGTGCGTCGGGCGGGATCATCTTGTCGGCCGTGGAGACGAGGTACCAGCTCTTCTTGGTCTTCCAGGCGGGATCGCTCACCACGCCGTTGATCGCGTCGAGGCCCCACGGAACCTGCGAATCCGCCATGAACGCGGAGACTGCCGGCTTCACATCGGCCGCGAACGCCTCGGCGAACTTGCCCTTGTCCAGCATGAGGAAACCGTCCTTGGGCGGCAGGATCGGCGGTACGGGCGCGCCGGGCGGCGGATTGGCGATCAGGGTTCCCACGGACTCGCCCTTGTCCGGCGCGAAGGCTGCGATGTAGACGAGGCCAGCCACCTTCGGGTCATTGCCGGCTTCCGTGATGACCGCCCCGCCATAGGAGTGGCCGACCAGAATGACCGGCTTCTCCTGCGCATCGATGACGGCCTTGGTGGCCGCGACATCCTTGGCCAGCGACACGGTGGGGTTCTGCACGATGGCGACGTCATACCCATCCTTCTTCAGGGCCTGGTAGACGCCCTCCCAGCCGGACCCGTCGACGAACCCGCCATGCACCAGGACGATGGCATGAGGTTTTGTTCCGGCGGCGTCGGCGGTCGTCGCACCAAAGGCCGCCACGGATGCCAGCGCGGATCCCAAGAGCAATATGGATAGTGGATTCACAATTCTCTCTCCCTCCAATGCCGTACCCGAGCGAGTACGATTGCCGCGGTTGAACGTGATCTCCGACAGCCAGGATCAATCATGGATGATTGATCCTGGGGGCCAGGGCAGGGTGTCCGGATCCCCAAGGCCTGTCTTGCCGGCTGATTTCGGCCAGCCAGGCGCCCGGCGTTGCGCCGGTCATCTTGCGAAATACTCTCGTGAAGTGGCTCTGATCGAAGAAGCCGCAGAGGCCGGCGACGTCCGCCAGCGAACCAGGGCCCGTGGAGCGGGTGAGGGCGCAATCGGAGGCCGACGGCGAGGGCGACCCTCAGGCACGATTTGGTGCGGCTTGCGGCCAGGTCCCCGATTGTTTCGCCGCGTTCGACGCCATCCATTTTGGGCACCTATCCGTCTCCGCAGCCGCTTTTCGATGGCTTTTGCCACTACATGGCCGCGTTGGCTGGGGCGGCAAGGAAGGCGGTGTTGAAATCTCCGCGACCGCGCGAGCCGGTTGTGGCTGGGGACGTCAGTCCGGCTTGCGGAAGGTCAATCCGTGCTCGATCTGGTTTTTCCGGTTGAACGAACTCGCCCGCCGCGCATGGGCGGCGCGACGGGCTGCCGGGTTGATTGAGCTGTCAGGATTTTTGCTTCAACGCCTTGTTGGCGTCGTACTGCTCCTGAATGAGGTTCCCCTCTTTCAGACGAGGTATGTCCGATTTGCCGCGCCACCATCCCTTGTCGCTCTTCATCTTGTCGGAGGTGAACCGGTGATAGATCGTGTTGCCGACTCGCATGAAGCTGAAGCAGTTCTTCAGCGGCCAAGGCTTGTCGGAGGGCTTTTCGCCGAGCCATGTCACGTCGTTGCAGACCTTGCCATCCGAAACGGACCAAGTCCCGTCGCCGACGGCCTTGTCGTGAATGCCGATCACCGTTCCGTCCGGCGCCCAATACATGGACGCGTCGGGCCACTTGATCGTCTTGCCTGAATAGGCCGCCTTAAGCTCATCAGCCGGGATGGGAACGGCCGAGGCAGGCAATTTGTCGAAGGCTAATACTGGTCCGATGCTCGCCCCGACGATAAGAACTGAGAATATTGCAACTTTTATGCGCATGGCAATACTTCCTCTGAAGAGGGCAAATGCATTCGTGCGGTATTGGAATTGCGATAATTCGAGTTAGGAGAAGTAATTCGGAAAAAGTGCGCGAAATCGACATCACACGCAAATCACGGTTGAGATAGACGGTGATTCCCGGGCTCGAAGTACTTGCTACTCCGTCTTCCGGAACGTGATGCCGTGCTCGACGGCGGCCTTGCCGAACTTGCCGCGCACCTTGTCGATCGCTGCCTCCGCCCTGGCGCGCTTGGCGGCGGCGGGGTCGACGAGATCGTCCGGGTCGGCCAGTTGCGGGTCGGAAAAATCCGAGACCTGGACGCCGATCAGGCGGTAGGTGGTGCCGTCGGTCTCGTGCGCCAGCAGCTGCTCGGCAATGCGAAAAATGCGGTCGGCGAGGCGGGTCGGGTCGGCGAGCTGGCGCGAGCGGGTGCGCAGCTTGAAATCGGCGGATTTGAGCTTGAGCGTGACGTTGGAGGCGGCGAGCTCGGCCCGCTTCAGCCGGGCGGAGACCTTTTCCGCCAGTCGGCGCAGGATCGGTCGCAGGGTCGCGAGGTCGGCGAGGTCGTGGTCGAAGGTGGTCTCGGCGCCGATCGATTTCGCCTCGTGGCGCGGCTCGACGGTGCGGCGGTCGTCGGCGCGGGCGAGGCGGGCGAGCCGAAGACCCATGACGCCATAGCGCCTGGCGAGCTCGCTCTCCTCCATCCGCTGCAACTGGCCGATCGTCTTGATGCCCTGCTCGGCAAGCTTCGCCTCCAGCGCCTTGCCGACGCCCCAGATCATGCTGACCGGCTTGTCGGCGAGGAACGAGACAGCTTCGGCGCGGCCGATGACCGAGAAGCCGCGCGGCTTGTCGAGATCCGAGGCGAGTTTCGCCAAGAACTTGTTGAAGGAAAGTCCGACGGAGATGGTGATGCCGATCTCCTGTTCGACGCGGCGGGCGAAGCGGGCGATCGTCAGCGCCGGGACCGCGCCATGCAGCCGCTCGGTGCCGGAGAGGTCGAGGAAGGCCTCGTCGATCGAGATCGGCTCGACCAGCGGCGTCAGCTCCTGCATCAGGGTGCGGATCTCCTGGCCGACGGCGACGTATTTCTCCATGTTCGGGCGAATCACGACCGCGTCCGGACAGAGCTCCAGCGCCTTGAACATCGGCATGGCCGAGCGGACGCCGTGGATGCGGGCGATGTAGCAGCAGGTCGAGACGACGCCGCGCTTGCGGCCGCCGATGATGACGGGGAGGTCGGCGAGACCAGGGTCGTCGCGCTTCTCGATCGAGGCGTAGAAGGCGTCGCAATCGACATGGGTGATCGAAAGCGAGCCCAGTTCGGGATGCGCGGCGACACGCGGGCTGCCGCAGACGCGGCAACGCGTGCCGGAAGCGGGCGTCAGGCAGTCGCGGCAGAAGCCGGCTATCGCATTGGCAGGGATCGACATGACGGCCCGGTGGCGGCGCAATGCCGCGAAGGGCAAAACTACCCGCCCGGGAGCGGCGCTGCAATTGACGCGATCGGGCGGCGGCCGAGCGTCGCGGCCGGCCGCAATCCTCCGCGGCTTCCGCCTGTTCAGTTGCGATGCGGCGGACGCGGGTGATATAGCGAGCGGATCATTTCCGCCGTGGCCGGAGCGCTCAACCGGTTCGTGCCAACGGCTCTTGCCAAAGGGTTCTCGCCATGTCCGTCGACATCGCCACCGTCAAGCGGGTCGCTCATCTCGCCCGGATCGCTGTCACCGAGGAGGAAGCCGCTTCCTTCCAGGGCGAGATCAACGCCATTCTCGGTTTCGCAGAGCAGTTGAACGAGGTCGATGTCGAGGGCGTCGAGCCGCTGACCTCGGTCGTCGCCCAGACGATGAAGAAGCGCGAAGACGTCGTCACCGACGGCTTCTATGCCGACCGCGTCGTCGGCAATGCGCCGGTCTCGGACGATGATTTCTTCGTCGTGCCGAAGGTTGTCGAGTAGCCACCTGGCACTGGACGCTGACTTTCCGAAGAGGGCGCGAGCGTCCTCGCAGGTGACGCCGCTCACCTCTTCCGCCTCCTGACATTCGAGATGCCGATGTCCTCGACGACCGACCTGACCAGCCTGACCATCGCCGAAATCCGCGACGGCCTCACCGCCAAGGCCTTCTCGGCCACGGAATTGACCAAGGCCTATCTCGCCTCGATGGAGGCGGCTCGTGACTTGAACGCCTATATCATCGAGACGCCGGAGCAGGCGCTCGCCATGGCCGCCGCATCCGACGAGAAACTGGCCAAGGGCGAGGCGAGGGCGCTCGAAGGCGTGCCGCTCGGCATCAAGGACCTGTTCGCGACCGAAGGCGTGCACACCCAGGCGGCGTCGCACATTCTCGACAAGTTCAAGCCCAACTACGAATCGACCGTCACCGCCAATCTCTGGAATGACGGCGCGGTCATGCTCGGCAAGCTCAACATGGACGAGTTCGCCATGGGCTCGTCGAACGAGACCTCCTATTACGGCCCGGTCGTCAATCCCTGGCGCAAGGAAGGGTCCAACGCGCCGCTGGTCCCCGGCGGTTCGTCGGGCGGTTCGGCCGCGGCGGTCGCCGCGCGTCTTTGCGCCGGCGCCACGGCGACCGATACGGGCGGCTCGATCCGCCAGCCGGCCGCCTTCACCGGCACGGTTGGCATCAAGCCGACTTATGGCCGCTGCTCGCGCTGGGGCACCGTCGCCTTCGCCTCGTCGCTCGACCAGGCCGGCCCGATCGCCCGCACCGTGCGCGACGCCGCGATCCTGCTGAAGTCGATGGCCTCGGTCGACGCCAAGGACACGACCTCGGTCGACGTTCCGGTCGGCAACTATGAGGGCGCCGTCGGCCAGTCGGTGAAGGGCCTGCGGATCGGAATCCCGCGCGAATACCGGCTCGATGGCATGTCGGCCGAGATCGAGGCGCTCTGGCAGCAGGGCATCGCCTGGCTGAAGGAAGCCGGCGCCGAGATCGTCGACATCTCGCTGCCGCACACGAAATACGCCCTGCCGGCCTATTACATCGTGGCGCCGGCCGAGGCCTCGTCCAACCTCGCCCGCTATGACGGCGTGCGCTATGGCCTGCGCGTGCCGGGCGAAGACATCGCCTCGATGTACGAGAACACCCGCTCCGCCGGCTTCGGCCGCGAGGTGAAGCGCCGCATCCTGATCGGCACCTATGTGCTGTCGGCCGGCTATTACGACGCCTATTACGTCCGCGCGCAGCGTATCCGCACCCTGATCAAGCGCGATTTCGACCTCGCCTTCGCCGCCGGTGTCGATGCCGTGCTGACGCCGGCCACCCCTTCGGCCGCCTTCGGCCTGGAGGAAATGGCGCTCGCGTCGCCGGTCGAGATGTATCTGAACGACGTCTTCACGGTGACGGTGAACATGGCCGGCCTGCCGGGCCTCGCCGTTCCGGCTGGCCTCGACAAGTCGAAGCTGCCGCTCGGCCTGCAACTGATCGGTCGTCCGTTCGAGGAAGAGACGCTGTTCCGCCTCGGCCAGGTGATCGAGGACGCGGCAGGCACCTTCACGCCGTCGAAGTGGTGGTGATGTCGTCATGATCCGCAAGCCGGCCGATTGCACGAGCAAGGCGCATATCCGCACCGAGATCGACCGGCTCGACGCCGATCTCGTCGCGTTGCTGGCCGAGCGTTTCGGCTACGTTCGGCGCATGGCGGAGATCAAGTCGTCGCCCGACGAGGCGCTGGTGCCGGAGCGGGTCGACGAGGTTCTCGACCGTGTCGCGGTGGCGGCCAACGAGGCCGGCCTGGACGAGCAGTTGGCGCGCGATCTCTGGCGCCGGTTGATCGAGTGGAACATCGAATACGAGCGGCGCACCATCGCCGCCCGTCTCGCGCAGTAAGGCGAATTGCCGGCGGGCCGTTCGAGCCCGCCGGTATTTCTTCAGCGATTGTCCAGCTGGGCGCGAACCGCGTCCAGGCCCGCCCGCGTGATGCGGTAGGGCGCGCCGTTCTGCGACGCGACCAGGCGTCGCCGCCTCAGGCGCTGGAACAAGTCGAGCGAACAATCCGTCAGGATCCAGCCGTCCCTTGTGGTGCAGTCAGCCGTGATGATGCGGCCGGATTCGTCCTTGCGATGGCGGATGACACCGCCTTGAGCGAGCGCGTGCAAGACACGCTGCTCGGCCTTCGAGACATTCATGATGGGAGTTTCGTTCAGAAGTCGGGTGATCGAAGCCGCGATTCCGCGGGCCGCGCGCCGATGGCGCGAGGGCTTCAAACCCTGCCTAACGGGGGCAGGGGATCACCGGGACTGCGAAGTGGTCGACATCCAAACTCCTGAGACGCGGGATTTCTAGCGACATCCGTTGGCGCGGGCAAGCCGGTTTGGCATGCTGGGGGCCAAAGTGGGCACCGGACAGGCGCCATTCATGCCTCGCGCCTGCATCGTCCTCGGGAGGAAAAAATGAATCGGACGCCAACCGGATCGCTGGAGAATTTTCGCGCGACGCTCGGCGATGCCGAGCCGCCAGCCGGGTTCTCCGCGCCGCTGGCCGCGCTCTGGCATCTCGAGAAGGGTGAGTGGGACGCGGCGCATGCGCTGGTGCAGGACGATGAAGGTCGAGCCGGCGCCTGGGTTCACGCCCATGTCCATCGCATCGAAGGCGATCTCTGGAATGCCCGCTACTGGTATGGCCGGGCCGGGCGGGCGCCCGGCGAAGGCGACCTCGCCGTCGAGCGAGCGGCTATCCTCAGCGCTCTGCTGCGCGACTGAAGACAAAGAAAAACCCGGCGGATTGCTCCGCCGGGTTCCGGTTCCGGGCCTCTCGGCCTGGAGCCAAATCGATTACCAGGAACGCTTCAGGAAGATGTTGGTCTGCCAGGCGTCGCCATCCTTGATCTTGGAAGTGTCGGAGGAGACGGAGCTGTAGAAGACGTCAACCAGCAGGTCGAGGCCCTTGACCGGCGTGAAGTTGGTCGTCGAACCGACGCGCCAGGCGTCGAACGCGCGATCCTTCCAGGCGGCGTAGTCGGCGGTGCCTTCGAACTTGGCGTAGCCGCCCGAGAGCGAGGTCCAGACGCGATCCGACCAGACGTGCTTGTACGAAACGAAGCCGCTCCAGCTGTCGCCGGGGACGAAATCGAGTGCCGACATGCCGGTCAGCGAACCGGACAGGTTCGACACCGAGGTGCCGCCGGTGATGCCGGTGAACGAATTGGCGTTCTGGGCATAGCTGGCCGAGACCTGGAGCTTGTCGCCCTTCGAGATGCTGTCGAGCGCCAGCTCGACGATGCCGCCGACCGCGAAGCCGCTCTTGTCCTCGAAGACATACGGGCTGGCGGCGTTGCCGGCGCCCGAGATGTCGATGGCGTGCTTGACGTATGCCGCGGCGACCTTCGTCTTGAAGATGCCCGAGGCGTAGGTCACGGCGCCGATGATGTCGGGGATGTTGTCCTGGCCACCGCTGGCGATCAGGTTGTTGTTGACGTCGTAGAGACCGTTGACGAAGCCGGCGGCGCCGCGGTCGCGGTTGTCTTCCAGCGACAGCGAGAGGCCGAAGCCATTGACCGTATAGCTCAGTTCGATGTGGTCGGTCTTGGTGTCCGACGCGAACATGCCGGTGTCGTCGAAGCCCTGGCCGAAATCGAACAGCGATTTGAAGCGACCAGCCTTGATCGGGCCGAACTGCAGCCAGGCGGTGTCGACATAGGCCGAGTTGGTCTGGGCGTTGATCAGGTCGGCGAAGGTGCCGGTGCCCGCCTCGTTGCCGGTCTTGGCGCGGACGTCGATCCAACCGGTCAGGTTGCCGTATTCGGTGATCGACGAACCGGTCAGCTGGATCGAGGCTTCCGTGTAGAAGTTATTCCAGTTGCTGTTCTTGTAGAGCTTGTTGAACGCGCCGAAGTCGTTGTCGCCGAACTGCGTGACGAACTTCACGTAGCCGCCGACCTTGATGCAGGTGTCGGTGCCGGGCGAATAGTAGAAGCCCTTGCCGAAGGCGTCGCAGACCTTCACGTAGTCGACCGGCTCGGCCACCGTGAGATCGGCGGCGTTGGCGGCGCCGGCGACAATCATCGCGGCCGCGGAGCCGAGAATAAGAGACTTAAACGTCATTTCTGACCTTCCAAATGATGGGAGGGTAAAATGCGCAGCCGCTCCGGCGTCGGTCTGATCCGCAGATCAGTCCGACGCGACAGCAATGCGCCCCAGACCCTCGTTCGAGTTGGCCGCCGCGCATCCCTGTTCAGGACACTGCGTACGGTGCCCGCTGCGACCCCTCGCGGCAGGCACCGGCAAACTAGCCGGCCGGCCTGACGTTTCAATGTAAAATGATCGTAATTTGAAGTATTATAGGTTTATGAATTTCACTAGTGGCTTAATTGTTTCGAGTTTTTTATATATTTGCCGCCTATTCATAATTCTGTATTATTTTGATACTTGGATGCGTGCGAATTTCACGAAATCGAAGTGCGTCTCGATGTCATATTCAAGCAAAATTTGCGGGGCGTGTGGCAATACGTGGTCGTTTATCTGAGTTGGTTCCTGTGGGGTTTTTCGTCTGGATCCAGTTATCGCGGCCGCTTGCCCTAGGGTTCCCTCGGTATTCGGCTTCGGTTCTGTCGGGATCCGGTCGCAGGTTCGTGGATCTGGATCGGTATTGCGATGCAATATCTATTTAAAAAATTGAAATACTCAGTCGGAATCTGCTTATATCGGTGCGCGTTTAGCAATCCGTCAGCATGTCGACAGATCTAATTGTCAAATGAATCGAATTTTCTCATAATTATTGTATTGTAGTGCCATTGGGGGAGGCATTCGTGTAGCGAGCGGCAATGGAGGGCTTCATGATTGGAATTCGAATCGCAGCCACATCGGCAGCCTTGCTGATGGGAACCATGCTGATGCCGGCCTACGCCGGCGGTGGCCTCGGAGGTGTTGTCAGCGGCGTGACCGGTGCCGTCGGCGGGACCGTCACTGGCGTAACCGGAGCTGTGGGCGGCACCGTCGGAGGCGGTCTTGGCAACTCGGTCGCCAACACCGGCACCGCGCTGGGCAACACCGTCTCCAATACCGGTTCGGCGCTCGGCGGTACCGTCAACAATGTGACGGGTGCCGTCGCCAACACGGTAACCGGAATGACGGGCGCGGCCGGCGGCGTTGCCGGCACCGATTCCAGCGGCGCCACCACTGCGACCCTGCGCAACGAGCCCCGGTCGACGCTGTTGTCCGGCATTGATGCGCGCGTCGACCTGCTTTCGAAGCGCGAACTGATCCGCCTCTGCCTCGGCGTCGGCGGGCAGGCGGGTTGCGGTGGTCAGCGCGATCAGGTGATCAAGCTGGTCGATGCCCACCTCAAGCTGCTTTCGAAGGATGAACTGGCCAATGTCTGCGTCACGGTCGGCGCAAGTTGCGGCGGCAAGGGCGCCACCAGGGTCACGGCGAATGTCCTGAGCAAGAAGGGGCTCGCCAACGCCAATGTGAAATCCAACCTGATCGGCGGCATCCATGCCAAGGCAGCGGTACTTTCGAAGAAGGATCTGGCCAAGGTCTGCCTGAATGCGGGCGGTGGTTCCGGTTGCGGCAATGGTGACCGCAGCCAGATCCTCGGCCTGCTCGATACGCGTCTTGCCGTGCTCCAGCCGGGCAAGCTGCTCAACCTGTGCCTGAGCGTCGGCGGATCGTGCGGTAGCGGCACACGCGGACCTGGAGGACCTGGTGGCCCGGGCAATCCCGGTGGCCCAGGAACACCCGGTGGACCGGGCAACCCCGGCGCCGGCAATCCCGATGGCCCGACCTCGGTCTCGGACAGCGGTTTGAGCGGGGCCGATCAGCAGGCGATGCGCAACAAGTGTCCGACCATCCTTCGCAACCCGTTCTCCTATGACGGCGATCTGGTCAAGCTCTGCAAGATGGCCCGCCGGATCTAGTCGGCCGGCAGCAGAAACGATAAAGCCGCCGCATCCTTCGATGCGGCGGCTTTTCTTTGATCAGGCAGCGAGCAGGCCTCAGGTCTGGGCCTTGCCGGATGCCATGCGGGCGATCATCAGCGCGCCGAGGATGATGGCGCCGTAGATCGCCTGGATCCAGAAGGACGGCACCTGCGCCAGCGTCAGCAAATTCTGCACGACGCCGAGCAGCAGCACGCCGGTCAGGGCGCCGAACATGGTGCCGCGACCGCCATCGAGCGAAATGCCACCGATCACCGCTGCTGCGAACACGGTGAAGATCATGCCGTTGCCCTGGTTGGCGCTGATGGCGCCGACATAGCCGGTGATCACCAGCCCGCCGACCGCTGCCAGCATGCCGGCCAGGATATAGACGCCGCAGGTGATGCGCTCGACGCGGATGCCGGCGGCGCGCGCTGCCTCCGGATTGCCGCCGATCGCATAGAGCGCGCGGCCGAGCCGGTGATAGCGCAGCACGATCGCGGCGACGAGGAAGGCGAGCGCCGCCAGCCAGACCGCCAGCGGCAGGCCGAGGAAGGTTATGATCATCAGCGCATAGAAGGCGTCCGGCAGGTCGAACAGGGTCCGCCCGCTGGTGGCGCCGACCAGCATGCCGCGCAGGATGATCAGCATGGCGAGCGTCACGATGAAGGCGTTCAGCGTGAAGCGGACGACGAGGATGCCGTTGATGAAGCCGATCAGCGCGCCGACGCCGATGACGATCAGAATGCCGACAAAGGTCGGCAGCTCGATGCCGAAGCCGTTATTGGCGACTGGCAGGACGAGCAGGGCGCCGATGGCGGGGGCAAAGCCTGCCGTCGATTCGAGCGAGAGATCGAACTTTCCGGTGATGATGATCAGCGATTCGGCCAGCACCACCAGCGCCAGCGCGGCGGAGGAGGTGAGGATGGTGTTGACGTTGCCCTGTGTCAGGAAGGCGGGGCTGATGAAGGCGCCGATAACGATCAGGATCAGCAGCGCCGGCAGCAGCGCCAGATCATGCAGGCGGATCATCGGCCGGCGTGGCGCGGGCTTGGCTCCGGCATTGAGCGTCGCCGCGGTGGCGGTTGGTTGCGTGTTCATGCGAGCTCGATCCCTTCGATGGAGGCGACGAGCGCATTGTCGCTCCAGCCTGCCTTGTGTTCCGCGACAACCGATCCGTGCTGCATCACCAGCACCCGGTCACAGGTTCTCAGATCCTCGATCTCGCTGCTGACGACGAGGATGGCCTTGCCCTCCTGCCGCATCCGCTCGATGACGGTCAGAAGCGCTTCCTTCGACTTGACGTCGACGCCGGCTGTCGGGTCCATCAGCACGAGGACGGATGGGTTGTTGGCGAGCGCCCGGCCCATCACGACCTTCTGCTGGTTGCCGCCGGAAAGGCCTGAGACCAGCTGGTCTGGGCCCTGCGTGACGATGCCGAGCGAAGAAATCGTCCGGTTGGTCAACTCGGCCCGGCGCTTTGGCGCGATGAAGCCGAAGGGGCCGAGATGGCGGTTCACCGTCATGATCGCGTTGTCGGCGACCGATTGCGTCAGCACCAGGCCCTGGTCATGCCGGCTCTTCGGCACGCAGCCGACACCGAGTTCCAGCGCTGCCGTCACGTCGCCGGATGGCAGAGGCTTCTTGTCGATGCGGATGGCGCCGGCCGAATAGGGCGCCAGTCCCGCGACCGCCTCGGCCAGTCCTATGCGCCCGCCGCCAGTCGGCCCGGAGAGGCCGACGACTTCGCCACGCCGGATGGAGAAACTTACATCCTGGAAGTCCTCGCCCGAAAGGCGGTCGATTTCGAGCGCGACGGCGGCACTTTCCGGCACGGTTCGACCAGCCGCGTCCGAGACGCCGAGATGGACATGCTCGCCCGTCATCGCCTCGATCAGCCTATCCTTCGGCAGATCGGCGACCGGCGCGGTGATGATGTGGCGCGCATCGCGCAGCACCGTCACCGCCTGGCAGATCTCGTAGACCTCCTGCAGATGGTGCGAGATGAACAGGAAGGTGACGCCGGCTGCCTGAAGCTCGCGGATGCGGGTGAACAGGCGCTTGATCTCGTCGCCGTCCAATTGCGCCGTCGGCTCGTCGAGAATGATGAAGCGGGCGCCATAGGAGAGGGCGCGGGCGATCTCGACTAGCTGTCGCGCCTCGATGCGAAGGTCGCCGGCGCGGGCATCTTCCGAGACGTTGACGCCCCATTGGTCGAGCACTTCGCGGGCGCGACGACGCAGCGTCGACCAACTGATGAAGCCGCGCTCGGTCGGATGGCGGTTGATGAACAGGTTCTCGGCGACGGTCAAATCGGGGATGATGGTCGAATGCTGGTAGACGCAGGCGACATGCTTGCGCCAGCCTTCGCGGTCGGAGATGGCCGGGGCGGTCACGCCCGAAAACAGCACCTGGCCGGAATCCGGGGCGCGCAGCCCGGTCAGGATGCCGACCAATGTCGACTTGCCGGCGCCGTTGCGGCCGACCAGTGCGTGCGACTCGCCGGCGAAGACCTGGATATGCGCTTCATGCAGCGCGGTGGTCGGGCCATAGCGCTTGGAGACGCCGCGTGCCTCGACGATCGGGATTGTGGTGTCAGGCGGCTGCATCTGGCCCCCGCCCGTAGGTCGTTTGCTTGGTCGCGTTTTCTTCACGCGAACCGCGTCCCACTTCGCTTGAAAACGCTCCAGCGGGAAAAGAGAGAATCTGCATCGGGGTCTCCGGAGTTCGGGAAGCCTGACCCATGCCACCGGCACGGATCAGACCTGTTAGAACCTTGCGCCAAGCGCTTGATTTCCCTGGGAAAGCGCGAGCCTTCCCGAAATCACGCCCTTAGGACTGGTTGCCCCAGAAGGCCTTGTCGTCGACGTTTTCCTTGGTGACGAGCGGCGCGGAGAGCTGGTCTTCCAGCACGCCGGGGCGCACTTCAAGGATGGTGCTGTCGTGGTCGGTCGGGCCGGCCGCGAAGGTCTTGCCGCCGATGGCTTCCTTCAAATACTGGATGCCGTACTTGGCGTAGAGGTCGGCGGGCTGCGAGACGGTGGCGTCGATCTCGCCCTTGCGGACGGCGTCGAATTCCTGCGGGATGCCGTCATTCGAGACTATGACGATGTGGCCTTCCGTGCCGGCCGGCTTCAGCAGGTTCTTGCGCTTCAGCGTCTGCAGGGTGGGCGCAAGGAACACGCCGCCGGCATGCATGTAGATCGCCTTCAGGTCGGGCTGCGCGTTCAAGAGCGCGTCGAGGCCGGCGGCGGCGTCCTCACCCGACCACGCCTTGGTCGGGATCTCGAGCAGCTTCAGCTTCGGATAGTTCTTGGTGATGCACTCGCGGAAACCGTTGCCGCGATCGCGCCCGTTGATCGAGGCCTGGTCGCCCATGATCTGCACGACCGGGCCTTCCTTGACGTTGTCGCCGATGAATTTGCAGGCCTTTTCGCCATAGGCGAGGTTGTTGGCGCGCACGACGATCGCCACCGGGCCATTGTCCGGTGCGACGTCGACGGCCACGACCTTGGCGCCTGCCTTCTCGGCCGCCTTCAGCACCGAGCCGGCGGCGGCGGATTCGAACGGCGAGAAGATGATGCCCTTGGCGCCGAGCGACAGGGCGTTCTGAACGCCGGTGATCTGCTTGGCGGTATCGAATTCGGAGTTGAAGGGCTCGAGCAGGTCGACGCCCTGCTTCTTGGCTTCCTCGACGATGTAGCGGTTGTACGCCGTCCAGAACGGCGAGGTCAGCGTGGTCAAATCGACTGCCACCTTCTCGCCATCCGCCTTCGCAGGGCCGGCGCCGAGCATCGCCGCCAACATTGCCGCACCCAGAATCGGGGCGGTCTTCTTCAGCATGTTCATGTGGTTTCCTCCCACTGGTTCAGTCACGCAGTCCCGCGCCGAGAGAAACGTCCGGTTGCTCCGGTTTTGTCGTTCCCGCGGCGACGTCCTCCTCCGACATCGCGCTTGACCTTGGCCGTCGTCCGCCTCAGGCGCGGACTGGAAAATCCTCCGGTGCGCGCGACATCATCGCGTCCCGGCTTGCGGCCAGATGGGCTCGCAGCGCGGTGACGGCCTGTTCGGCGTTGCCTTCGGCCAACGCCTCGACGATCGCGGAATGCTCCTGCCGCGTCCGTTCGAGCGTGTAGCTCTTCAGCGTGAAATTGCGGATCGTCTGGGTCTGGCGTTGAATGACCCGGTGCCAGGCGGCGATCGTGTCATTGGCGCCGAGTTGGACGATCAACTCGTGAAATTCGCGATCGAGGCGGATGGCGTCGGCCAGCGCCTCGCTATTCTGCTTGCCGACCTCGGTCATATGCGCCTCGAACACCGCCCGGAGCTTCGCCACGAAGGCGGGCGTGGCCCGGCCGGCGGCGATGCCCTTGGCGATGGCGTCGAGTTCGACCAGCATGCGCGCCTCGAAGATCTCCTCGATTGCCGAGGGCGTGAAGCGGCGGACGAGGGAGGCGCGGCGCGCCGTGCCCTCGACGAGCCCGTCGCGCTCCAGCATCGCGATCGCTTCCTTGATCGGCGTCTGGCTGATCAGGAGCTCGCCCGCCAGCTGTTCGGCAAGCAGGCGCTGGCCAGCCGGCAAGCGTCCGGAGACGATCTGGCTTCGCAGCTCCTCATAGGCCTGTTCTGCAAGTGTGGCGCGCTTCAGCTTGGGCATGCCCTAACGATAGGCTCGGTTCTGCTCGCCGCGCAATAAAAAATTTTATGTTTCATTTGTCCGGATGATGGGCTAGCAGCGTTAGGGAGAGCCGGGACTTTTGAGCAGAGCCAAATCGCCATGCCGAACCCTTCGCGTGATCTTGCCGACGAACTTCAACCAGCCGCAGCCGGCACCGACAGCCGCCTTTTACTTCTCGCCGAGGCCGACAACGTGCTCGTCGCGCGGATGCGGATCCGCGCTGGCGAGGCGATCCTCGTCGAAGGGGCGGGGGTGACTCTCGCCGCCGATCTGCCGCTCGGCCACAAGCTGGCGCGGCGAGCGATCACGGCCGGCGACAAGATTTTGAAATATGGCGCGCCGATCGGCACCGCGACCGAGGCGATCGCGGCGGGCACGCCCGTCCACGTCCACAACGTCAGAAGCGACTACACGCCGACCTATCATTTGATGGATGCGGCGAAGGGCGGGGCAACGTCATGACCATGCAGGGCTGGCTGCGCAGCGATGGCCGCAAGGGCATCCGCAATACCGTCGTCGTCGCTTATCTCGTCGAATGCGCCCATCACGTCGCCCGCGAGATCGCGATTCCGTTTCGCGAGCACGACGTGCACGTCATCGGCTTTCCCGGCTGCTATCCGAACCCTTATGCCGAGACGATGATGCAGCGGCTCTGCACGCATCCCAATGTCGGCGCAGTGCTGCTGATCTCGCTCGGCTGCGAGAGCTTCAACAAATATGCGCTGGAGAGGCTGGTGCGCGACAGCGGCCGGCCGGTGAAGACCATCGTCATCCAGGCGACCGGCGGCACGCGCAAGTCGATGGACGAGGGCAGGGCCTTCGTCGCAGAACAGCGCGCAGCGCTCGACGCGCAGCCGACCGTTGCGATGGATCCGAGCGAACTGATCATTGGCACCGTCTGCGGTGGCTCCGACGGTACGTCCGGTATTTCCGGCAATCCCGCAGCCGGCCGCGCCTTCGACCAGTTCGTCGAGGAGGGGGCTGCCTGTATCTTCGAGGAAACCGGCGAGCTGATCGGCTGCGAGCACATCATGGCGGCGCGGGCGGTGACGCCGGCACTGGGCGAAGTGCTGGAGGCGAGCGTCGCCAAGGCGGCGCGCTATTATGCGACGCTCGGCTATGGCTCGTTTGCCGCCGGCAACGCCGACGGCGGGCTGACCACCATCGAGGAGAAGTCGATGGGCGCCTATGCGAAATCCGGCGCATCGCCGATCTCCGGGCTGATCAAGCCGGGCGATATCCCGCCGCATGGCGGGCTCTATCTGCTCGATGTCGTGCCGGATGGCGAAGTGCGCTTCGGCTTCCCCAACATCAACGACAATGCCGAGATCGCGGAACTGATCGCCTGCGGCAGCCACGCCGTGCTGTTCGTCACCGGGCGCGGTTCGGTGGTCGGCTCGGCCATCTCGCCGGTGGTGAAGATCTGCGCCAATCCCGAGACCTATCGCCGGATGGCGGATGACATGGATGTCGATGCCGGCCGCATCATCGAGGGCCACGCTAGCCTCGACGAAGTCGGCCGCGAGATCCATGATCTGGTTGTCGATCTCGGACGCGGCAAGCGCACAAAGTCGGAAGAACTGGCGCATCAGGAATTCGTGCTCGGCTACAAGAGCTTCGAGCCGATCGGACCGGCCTGCCTGCCGGTCTGACAAGAACACATCGACATCGGGGAGGATGTTTTGACCGATCTGACCGCTCGCCTGGAAGCCTGCTACACCGGCGTCGTGCATGACGTGATGCGCGCGATGGGACTGCGCGATTTCACCCTGCCGGCCGAGATGCGGCCGATCATGCCGGAACGCTCGCTTGCCGGCCCTGCCTTCACCATCGAGGGCCGCGCCGACCCCGACGCTGACGGCCACGAGACGCTGCTCGCCTGGACGGGGCTGCTCTCCAAGGCGCCGGCCGGCTCGATCTGGGTGTCGCAGCCGAACGACCGCATCGTCGCCCATATGGGCGAGTTGTCGGCCGAGACGCTGAAGAACAAGGGCGTGCGCGGCGCGATTGTTGACGGCTTTGTCCGCGATACCAATTTCCTGCTGGAAATGGGCTTCCAGACCTGGTGCCGGGGTTTTACCCCGCGCGATATCGTCGGACATTGGCTGCCGGTTGCAACTGAAGTGCCGATCGTCATCGGCGGCATCGATGTTCGTCCCGGCGACTATTTCCTGGGCGATCGCGACGGCCTTGTCCGCATACCGGCCGAACATCTTCTTGAAGTCGTCGAGCGCGCCGAAACGGCGATCACGACGGAAAGCCTCGTCCGCAAGGCGATCCTCGCAGGCACCGATCCTCAACAGGCATATCTGAAGCATGGCAAATTCTGATCTCGCGGCGGTCGAGCCGCTGCACCCCATCCTGGCCGAAGGCGTGCAGGCGCGGCGCGCGAAGCCGGCCTTTCCCGATATCGGCCCGGAAGCGGCGAAGCGCCTGTTCGAGGAGATGCAAGCCAATCCGGAGGGCCTGCCGGCGGTCGCGGAGGTCGAGGCGCTGACGGTGGCCGGCGCGGAGGGGCCGCTCGAGGCGCGGCTCTATCGGCCGGACGCTGCGGCGCTTCCGCCGCTCGTCGTCTATTTCCATGGCGGCGGCTTCGTCGTCGGCAGCTTCGCGACGCATGACCGTAATGCCCGGCGGATCGCCAATGCGGCAGGCGCTTTGGTGGTGTCGGTCAACTATCGGCTGGCGCCGGAGTTTCCGTTTCCGGCCGGCGCGGACGATGCCTATGCGGCGGTCGTCGATCTCGCCGGACGGGCGGCGGCGCTCGGCGCCGATCCCGATCGCATCTTCATCGCCGGCGATAGCGCCGGGGCGACGCTCGCCATTGCCGCCGCCCTTTCCGGGCGCGACGGACGCGGACCGTCGCTCGCTGGCATCATCGCCTTCTATCCCGTCACCGACATGACGGCGATCGGCGCGGGCGTTTCCTACGAGGCCTTTGGCGATGGCTCGGTCGGCCTGTCGGAGGCAGACATGATCTGGTTCCGCGATCTCTACGTGCCCGATCCGGCCGATTGGAACGACCCGCGTTGCTCGCCGCTCACGGTGGAACTCGCCGATCTCGCGCAGTTCCCGCCGGCGCTCGTCGTCACCGCCGCCTATGACGTGCTGGCGGAAGATGGCGCGCTGTTCGCCGCGCGGCTCAGGTCGGCCGGCGTGGCGACGAGCTACCTGCATGTCGAGGGCGTCAACCACGGCTTCATCGGCGCGCCCAATCCGCCGCCGGCGACGCTCGCCACCTATCAGGCGGTCGCCGATTGGATGGCCTCGCTGGGGTAAAGCCTGCGGGGAGGGCAGTTGGTTCGATCAGCGTCGCCACCTTCACCTCTCCCATGGGGAGAGGTCGGAGCGAAGCTCCGGGTGAGGGGTTCTGGACTGTCCGGTGAGGCCTCAACCCCTCGCCCGCCGCACTGCGTGCGTCGACCTCTCCCCATGGGAGAGGTGAAGGAACGTTCGCCGCCCCTAAAACTTCCGCGCCATCGTCAGGCCGCCGGCTGGCAATTCGTCCGAGACGACCGGGGCGAAGCCGAGCTTGTCGTAGAAGGCGATGGCCGAGTGGTTCTGCGGGCTGACATCGAGGTGCATGCCGCGAGAGCCGGCGGCCGCAAGCGCCGCCATCAGGTGCTCGAAGCCGCGCCTTCCCCAGCCGAGACCGCGCGCCTCGGGCAGGAAATCGACATGGCCGTGCGACGGGAACGGGTGCAGCGCCGGCGGATAGAGATAGGGCGGCCGGTGGATCAGGCGGCGCACCCAGTCGCTGCCCGACCAACGGCTCTCGTCATCGCCGGGGTCGCGCAGGCGCGGCCGGATCCTCGACAGCCAGTCCCGCTCCATACGGCGATAGAAATCCGGCGTGTCGAGCGCGCCCATGACATAGCCGGCGACACCGTTCGGCCCTTCGAGCACGAAGGCGAAATCCGGCTCCAGCACCAGATAGGGTCCGATGAACATGTGGCCGAGCGCATCCGGATCGTCCTCGCGCGCGGTCGCGTCCTGCCCGGCATTGCCGGTGCGCAGGCACACGCGGTAGACGGCGGGCATGTCGGCGAGATCGGCCTTGCGCAGGCGAAAATCGGTTTGGTTCGAGGCAGGCATGGTGGTTCCATGGGCGCAGCGCGAATACGGCCGGGACGCGTCGCCCCGGCCGTATTCGTGTCGGGCGCGATCGATCAGGCGAGCGTCCGCCCGCCATTCACGGCGAGCGTCTGGCCGGTGATGAAATCGGCGGCCGGCGAGGCGAGGAAGGTGACGATGCCGGCGATATCCTCCGGTACGCCCTGATGGCCGAGCGGCACGAGCCGGCGATAGTCCTCGAGCTCGTCGGCCGTGGTGCCGGCATGGCGCTCGACCGGAATGAAGCCCGGCGCCACCAGGTTCACCGTGATGCCTTCCGAGCCGAGTTCGCGCGCCCAGGAGCGCGTCAGTCCGACCATGGCCGCCTTGGCGGCGACGTAGTGGCCGAAATCCGGATTGCCCATGTCGACGACTTCCGAGCCGATATTGATGACGCGGCCGACATGGCGGGCGCGCCATTCCGGCAGCACGGCCTGGAGCAGCAGCAGCGGCGCCTTGACGAAGAAGCGCAGCTGGTCGAGGTGGTCGTCCCAGGTCTGCTCCTCGATCGGGATCAGCGGCTGCGGACCCGTCGCATTGTTGACGATGACGTCGACCGGGCCGAGCTGGCGGTCGATCTCGGCGATGCCGTGGCGGACGCTGGCCCTGTCGGTAACGTCGAACTTGAAGGCGGCGGCCTTGCCGCCGGCGCTGGTGATGGCGTCGACGACGCTGCCGGCGCCGATGTCGTCATGCGCGAAGTTGACGGCGACCGTCCACCCGGCGGCGCCCAGTCCCTTTGCGATCGCTGCCCCAAGTCCGCGCGACGCGCCCGTGACGAGTATCACTCCCACGATCATCCTCCCAAAATGACGCCCGTCTCTGGGATTCGATGCGGGCGGTACCGATCGAAGCACAGCGCGCCGGGATTGTCTTCCGACTTCTGAGTCAGCCGGCTTCGGATCGGTTCAGCGGGAGCCGGCAGAGGACAGGGCTTCGTCCATGGTGAAGACGACGCCCGAAACCAGATTGCGGCCGGCGGCCTTGGCGACATAGAGCTGCTCGTCGGCGGCCCGGATCCAGGCTTCGGGCGGGCTGCCGGGCAGGCAGGACGCGGTCGCGACGCCGAGGCTGACCGACACGTAGGGCGAGGCATCGGATCCGGAGTGCGGGATGCCGAGCGCCTGCACGCGATCGCGGATGCTGTGCGCGATCTCCATCGCTTCGAGGTGCTCGATTTCCGGCAGCACGCAGGCGAACTCCTCGCCGCCATAGCGGATGGTGACGTCGCTCGCGTGATGGACGGCGCGGTTCAGCGCCGCTCCCACCATGATCAGGCAGCGGTCCCCGGCGGTATGGCCGTAGAGATCATTGAACTTCTTGAAGAAGTCGATGTCGAGGATGATCACCGAGAGCTGGCCGCCGCTGCGCGACAGGCGGGCCGTCTCCTGGTTCAGCACCTTCTCCAGCCGGCGGCGGTTGCCGAGGCCGGTCAGTGCGTCGGTGACCGCCATTTCTGCCAGTTCGTCGCGCATCCGCTTCATGTCGAGATGGTTGCGCACGCGCGCCCGAACGACGACCGGCAGGATCGGCTTGGTGATGTAGTCGATGGCGCCCAGCATCAGGCCCTTCACCTCGGCGTCCTGGTCGCCCAGTGCCGTGGTGAAGATGACGGGAACATCGGCGATCAGCGGATCGGCTTTGATCGCCGCGCAGACCTCATAGCCGTCGACGCCCGGCATCAGCACGTCGAGCAGGATCAGATCCGGCAGCGTCGTGCGAGCGATCTCGATGGCTTCGGTGCCGGAGGTTGCGAAGTAGATATCGTGATCCTCCTCGAGCGCTGCGCTCAGGATCTCGATGTTGCTGACTTCGTCATCGACGATGAGGATCGATGGCCGCTCGCTCAATTCTGTACTTCCTTGGTATCGACGAAATGACGCTCGATGGCGTCCAGCCCCGCGAGGGCATTGCTGAAATCCAGTCGGCTGATCGGGTCGCGGATCTCGGTCAGGTGGCGCGCTTCGGGCGTGCCCTGCAGCCTGGCCTCCAGCGCCTCGAAGGTCTTGCGGGCGCGCATGCTGCGCTTGCTCAGCTGCTGGCGGAGTTCGTCGAGCAGTTGCGCCGCCTCGACGCGCGCCGCCTCGTCGAGACGGGCCTCCGGCGCCGCGGCGGAGGTCGCGTCGGCCGGCGACAGCGTTCGGGCAGCCGCGAGCGCCGGCTGCAGCGCGAGGTCGAGACGTTCGAGCAGATCGTCGACGTTCATCAGTTCCCGATGCGCTATCGCGTCCTCCAGCTGGCGCGACGCCTCGGCTACCTTGCGCAGCTCCAGCGAGGCGGAGACGCCCTTCAGCGAATGCGCCAGGCGGCGCGCGTCGTCGAGCGCTCCGGCCTCGATCTCGGACCGCAGCGTTACGATGACGCCGCGATAGTTGGTGCCGAAACTGACGATCAGCTTGCGCAACAGCGCCGTCTTGCCGTTGACGCGGACGAGGGCGGTTGCGAGATCGAAAGGTGGCAGTTCGGCCGGCAGATCCGTTGGCACTTCGGCGGCAGTCGTCGCCACCGAAACGGCTGCTGCCTCGCCGGCGCCGGTCTTGGGCGGCTTCAGCCAGCGTTCGAGCACATGCATCAGGGTCGTCGGGTTGACCGGCTTGGCGACATGGTCGTTCATGCCGGCCTGGAAGCAGTTTTGACGCTCTTGTTCATAGGCGTGCGCCGTCATGGCGATGATCGGCAGCTTGTCGGAGGCGACCGTCTGGCGAATGCGCTTCGTCGCCTCGATACCGTCCATTTCCGGCATCTGCACGTCCATCAGCACGGCGTCGTAGGTCCGGCCGGATTCGAGCACCATCTCGCAGGCGATACGGCCATTCGCGGCCAGTTCGACGACGAGTCCGCCATCGCTCAGGATTTCCGAGGCCACTTCGCTGTTGATCTCGTTGTCCTCGACCAGGAGGATGCGCGAGCCGCGCAGTTCCGGCGCGACCATCGGGATTGCCTGCGCTGCCGGGGTGGCGGCGCGTTCCTGCCCGGCCGTCTGGCCGACCAGCTGGGTGATCTCGGCCAGGAGCTGCGCCGCGTCGATCGGCTTGACGAGGAAGGCGGAGATGCCGGCCTCGCTGGCGCTCTCCATTGCCTCCTCGCGCGCGTAGGCGCTGACCATCATGATGGTCGGCAGGCGGGTCAGCGTCTCGCTGTTGCGCATCGCCTCGACCGCCTCGATGCCGTCCATGCCTGGCATCTTCCAGTCGATCAGCATCAGATCGTAGATGATCCCGCGCGCTTGCGCGCCTTCCAGCAGGGCGATCGCCTCGGTTCCGGAGGCGACCAGGTCTGCCTGCACGGACCAGCCCTCGAAGATCGTGTGCAGGATCTCGCGCGAGGCCGGATTGTCGTCGGCGATCAGCACGCGGAGGCCGCGCAGCTTCTCGACATCGGCCGCCTCGGCCAGCATCCGCGCGTCGCCTTCCTCCAGGCGGACCGTGAAGGTGAAGGTGCTGCCGGCGCCGGCGATGCTGTCGACACGGATCGTGCCGCCCATCAGCTCAACCAGTTGCTTGCTGATGGCGAGGCCGAGGCCGGTGCCGCCGAACTTGCGGGTCATCGAGCTGTCGGCCTGGCTGAACGAACGGAACAGCATCTGCTGCTGCTCCGGCGTCATGCCGATGCCGGTATCGCGGACCGACACTTCGAGGAGAAGCTTCCGGTCGGCCTTTTCGACGGTTCGGATCGATACGATGACGCCGCCGCGCTCGGTGAACTTCACCGCGTTGGAGACCAGGTTGAGAATGATCTGGTTCAGGCGGAGCGCATCGCCGAGCAGCGTCGCCGGCACGTTGTCGTCGATGTTGATGCGGATATCGACGCCCTTCTCGGCCGCCTTGACCGCCGAGATGGTGGTGGCGTTCTCGATCGTCTCGCGGATCTTGAAGTGGGTGCTCTCGAGCGACAGCATGCCCGCCTCGATCTTCGAAAAGTCGAGGATGTCGTTGATCAGCGCCAGCAGCGCCGTGCTGGCCGATTTGATCTTGCTGATATAGTCCGCCTGCTTCGGCGTCAGGTCGGTCCGCAGCGCCAGATGGCTGAAGCCGAGGATCGCGTTCATCGGCGTGCGGATTTCATGGCTCATATTGGCCAGGAACAGGCTCTTGGCGATGTTGGCGGCGTTGGCTTCACGCGTCCGGTCGGCGACCTTCTGTTCCAGCGTCTCATTGGCGAGCACGATCTCCGCGCTCATCGCCTCGATGCGCTGGAAGCTCGCGACCAGCCGCATGCTGAGCCAGACCAGCACGACCGTCTGGAACGCGACGATGGCGGCATGCAGCCAGACGCGCTCCAGATCGGCGCCGAGCGGAAACACCGCATAGGGAAAGACGATGTTGAGCATCAGGTGATGCACCGCCACCGTGACGGCCGCGACGATCACCGGGCGCCAGTCGCACCAGCCGATGACGAGCGCCAGCGTGGCGAAGAAGTACATGTGCATGTCCATCTGCCACGGATGGCCGGTGAACAGGAAGACGAGCAGAGCCGGCTGCCCCATCAGCGCCACGGCCGACATATAGCGCGTCACCGGGGCCGGGCCGCGCAGCGACCACGAAACCTGCAAGGCTACCGCCAGCAGCGCCGCCACCAGCGTCGGCGCCAGCATGCCGCGGCCGATCGACCATGCGACCAGCGCGATCAGCGGCACGTGGACCCAGATCAGGAAGACCAGGAATAGACCAAACTTGTGTCGCAACCTGCCGAGCTCGGCCATCGGGCAATCCTTGAAAAAAAACTGGGCGTATCGCTCAGACGGACAAACAACCGCGCAACTTGATGGCGTCGAGCACGAGCCAGGCACCGGAGTGGTAGAGGCGGGAAATGAAGTCGGGATTGTCCGAGTGGGCGATGATCACATTGGCCATTCCGGCACCGGCGACGATGCTGCCGCCGGAGCGCGCCACGATTGCGGCTGCGTCGGCGGCGTCCGCCCATGGCGGCGCGACCACGGCGACGTCCTGGCTGCCGGCATCGGCGGTAAGGGTGCTCAAGAAGATCGCGACAACACTGACAACCAAAAGCAAACCGGCCGGAATCAAATCCAACCAGCTACCCCTTGCGGTAGACTGCTCGATGGGCCCGCCTGAAATTCTGATCCCCTGCGCATCGACTCGGCCAAGCGCATCAAACCCGGTTAACTATGATAGATCAATAGGGACCAGGCACGGTGGGGCGGGCTCCGGCGAAGGGCGGCCGGGCCGAATAGCGTCCCCCACGCAGCCGACGGGCCAATGCGCGGGAGGCCGGATTGCCGGCGGCGGCGGAGCCACCGGAAATCCCGGGGCGGCGCCGCCGCGTTTCGGGGGCGGAGCTCAGTCGAGGTGGAATACTTCGTCCATGAGCGACCACCATTCGCCCGGCTTGGCCGAGGCGAGGGGGTGCTGGCAGGGGCTGGTCTGGCCAAGCCAGGCCTGGATCGCCGGTTCCGTGTCGAGCCGGGCCGCATCCGTCGGCCAGTCGGCGCCGTGATATTCCCAATAGCCGAACAGCAGGTTTTCCGGCTCGCGCAGATAGATCGAATAGTTGCGCACACCGCAGGCCGAAAGCAGCGCATTGACCTCGGCCGAGCCGGTCGCGTGCAGGCGCCTGTATTCGGCGACCGCCTCCGGCTTGACGCCGATCACCATGCCCATGCGCTGCATTCTCATTCCCTTTTCGGATTGGCTCAGTCGTCAACGTTTCCTGCGCCGCTTGAACCCTCCCCTTGAGGGAGGGTCGAAAACGCGATTGCGTTTTCGGGGAGGGGGCATGGTGAATCGATATTGCGAGTGGCGGTTGATGCTGCGCGTGGCGCCGCGCACGGGCCCTCCCCAAAACCGCCAAGGCGGTTTTGACCCTCCCTCAAGGGGAGGGTTCAGTTCGGAGCCAAGGCGATGAAGGGATTCACCCCTTCACCGCCCCCACCGCGATGCCGTTGACGATCTGCCGCTGGAAGATGACGTAGAGGATGACGATCGGCGCGGCGGCCAGGCAGATGCCGGCGGCCAGCAGCGGCACGTTGGTGGTGTACTCGCCCCTGAGCGCGGCGATGCCGACCATCAGCGTGCGCTGGTCCTGCAGCACCAGCAGCGAGATCAGCACGTCGTTCCAGCAATAGAGCGTGTTGAGGATGCCGAGCGTCAAAAGCGCCGGCTTGCCCATCGGCAGCATGATGTGCCACCAGACCTTGAGCAGATTGGCGCCGTCGATCTGCGCGGCCTCGAACAGTTCGCGCGGCAGGCGGGCATAGAAGGCGGTCATCAGGTAGACGCTGAACGGCAGGAAGAACGCCGTATAGGCGATGATCAGGCCCGGCCGGCTATCGACCAGGTGCAGGCCGATCATCGTCCGGTAGAACGGCACCAGCACCACCTGCACCGGGATCATCAGCGACACGAGGATGGCGACGAAGATGATCTTGCGGCCGCGGAAGCGCAGGATCGCCAGCGCGAAGCCGGCCATCGAGGCGACGACGAGCAGCACCAGCACCGCGCCGACGGTGACGACAACGGAATTGGTGAAGTATTCCGACAGGCGCGACTGGTTCCACGCCTGGGCGAAGTTGGCGAAGGTCGGGTCCGTCGTCAGGCCGAAGCGGTCGAGCACATAGCCCTTGCGCGTCTTCAGCGCCGCGTTGATCGCGAAGAAGACGGGATAGACGGCGGAGAGGGCGAGCAGCGCCATCGGGATCGAGATGATCCAGAGAATGCGCTTTTCGCGGGTTTTGACTTCGGCCATGACGCGGTCCCCTAGATGTCGGCGTTGCGGGACATGATGCGGATCTGGATGGCGGCGAGGCCGGCCATCAGCAGGAACAGCACCATCGAGATCGCGCTGGCATAGCCGGGGCGGTTCATCTTGCCCTGTTCGAGCCAGATCAGGAATTCCGGCAGGATGGTCGACGTGCCCGGGCCGCCGGCGGTCAGCACGTAGATCAGCCCGAACATGGAGGTCAGCATGCCGATCGTCGTGACGACGGCGGCGAATTCGATGATCGGCCGGATCGACGGGATGACGATGTGCCACCAGGTCTGCAGCAGCTTGGCGCCGTCGAGCTTGGCGGCTTCGAGCATTTCGGCCGAGACGGTCGAGAGGCCGGCGATGAAGATCAGCAGGCTCATGCCGAAGGTCGACCAGAGCTGCACCGCGATCAGGCTGAACAGGGCCGTCGACGAATTGCCGAGCCAGTCGACGGCGGAAAAGCCCATCGCCTTCAGGAACAGGTTGAATGAGCCGTCATAGCGCAAGAGCACGTTGAAGATTGCGCCGACGATGACCGAGGAGAGCACTGCTGGGAAGAAATAGACGGCGCGGAACAGCTTGCCGCCCGGCACGCCCTGGTGGATCAGGATCGCCAGCACCAGCGGCAGGCCGATCCAGATCGGCAGCGTCGCCAGCAGGATCAGCATGTTGACCAGGCTGTCGAGGAAGACGGGGTCGTGCGCGATGCCGACGTAGTTGTCGAGCCCGACGAAGCGCGGCGTCGACATGCCGTCATAGTTGGTGAAGGAATAGCCGAAGCCCCAGATCAGCGGGATGATGCGGAACACGACGACCAGCGCCAGTGCCGGCAGCACGAACAGATAGGCAAAGCGCTCGACGCTGCGGCTGCCGGGGTCGGCATGGGCGGCGGCGGCCTTGCGGCGCTTGGCGTCCGTTGCGGTCAGGGTCTGGGTCATGGCGGGCCTCTGGTCAGGTCGCCCCGTCTCTTGTAGAGCGGAGCGCATCTTCGTCGGGAGAAGCAGCGTCGCCCATCGGCGACGCTCAATGTTGGGAGGGCAGAGCGCCATTCCTCACCTCTCCCTGAGGGAGAGGTCGGACCGCAGGTCCGGGTGAGGGTTTACGCCCTCTCCAGATGGTTCCCTAAACCCTCACCCGCCGGCCTTCGGCCGTCGACCTCTCCCTCAGGGAGAGGTGAAGCGGGTGCGATGCCAGCGAGGCCTACTTCTTTTTGGCCTGGGCCTGGACTTCGTCGAGGCGGGCGACGGCCTTGTCGACGGTGGTCTCGCCGGTGAACAGCATCTGGCTCTGGCGATGCCATTCCTCGGTCTCGGCCGTGGACGTGTTGTTGTGCGGCAGCGGCACGCCGTCCGAGAGCGAGCCGAGGACCACCTTGGCCGAGGGGCTTTCGACCTTCGACGTGTCAACGGCTGTGTCCGACGGCACCGCGCCGGCCGCCTCGAAGAATATCTGCATGGCGGGGGTGTCGGCGAAGCTCTTGGCGAGCGCGATGGCGAGATCCTGGTTCGGCGAGAACTTGGTCACGGCATAGCCGATGCCGCCGGCGAGCGGCATGCGCGGATGGTCATAGGCGCTCGGCGTGACGGGCGGCATGACGAAGACGCCGACATTCTGCGGCTCGAGGAATTCGTCGAACTCCTTCCAGTGGGCGACGTCCGACAGCAGGCCAATCGTGTTGGCGTTCTCGCCGCGCTCGAAGCTCTGGTATTCGTCCATGAACTTGGCGGTCGAATTGGCGCCCTCGGCGTACCAGCCTTCCTTCTGGGTATCGACCCACTTCTGGATGATCGCCTTGATCTCCGGGCTCGACCACTTCAGGTCGCCGGTCGTCCAGGCGGCCTGCTGCTCTGCGGTCAGCGCGTTGGCGGCGGCGGACGAATAGAAGAAGTCGGCACCGTAGCCTTCCTTGTTGCCAAGCGCGAAGCAGGTCGTGCCGGCCGCCTTCAGCTTGGCGCAGATCGCTTCCAGATCGGCCCAGGTCTTGGGCGTCGCCTCCGGATCCAGGCCGGCCTTCTTGTAGAGTTCCTTGTTGTAGTAGACGGCGAGGCCCTGGATCGAGATCGGCACCGCATAGACGCTGCCGTCGGCGCCGGCGAACTCGTCCCAGCCGGCGACGCGGGTCCGGATGTCCGCGACCTTGTCGTCGAGCTTGCTGAACGCCGCGATGCGCTCCTTGGCCTGCGAGCCGCCATGCACCAGCACGACGTCCGGACCCTGACTGGCGGCGATCGCCGTGCCGAGCAGAGTGTAGTACTGGTCATGCGGCTGCATGACGAACTTCACCGTCACGCCGGGATGGGCCGCCTCGAAGTCGGCCTTTACCTTGTCGTAGTAGGGCGTCGTCGTCGGGTCGCCCGATTTCCAGTCCCAGACGGTGAGCGTCTCGGCCTTGGCGGATGCCGCCACGCCGAGCGTCATGACAAGCGCGGTGGCGAGCATCGTGCCGGCGCGCAGGGTTCTGTTCGTCGTCTTCATCTCGTTCTTTCCTCCCTTGCAGAAATCGCTCCACCCACGGCCGCGAGAGCGGCCGGGGCCCCTTAGAACCTCAGTGCGGCAGGCGCGTGTTCACGGGCGCCGCCGGCAGATCGTCGTTGGCCATGACGTCCGGAACGGCCCACTCGCAGCGCGCGGCCTCGGACAGCACCAGGCCGTGGCCCGGGCGGTCATGCGCGTGGATCCAGCCGTCGCGGATCTCGAACGGCGTCTCGACCAGATGGTCGAAGTTCTGGAACGAGTATTCGAGCCATTCGACCTCCGGCAGCGCGATCGCCATGTTGACGCCGATCTCCAGGAAGGAGTTGCCGAGGCTGACCGGAATGCCGTGTTCGGCGGCCAACCAGCCGATCCGCATCACTTCCGAGACAAAACCGTGTACGTTGATCATGTCGGTGCCGCGCGCCTCGATCAGCTGGCGCTTGCCATGGGCGTCAAAATACTCACCCGAATTGACCAGCGTGAACGGACAACCGGCCCGGATCATCTTCAGGCCCTCGAAATCGTAGCGCAGGCAGGGGTCCTCGATCCACAGGATGTCGAAGCCGGCATCCTTGATCTTGTTCATGTTGCGCACGGTCTGCTGCGGCGACCAGCCTTCATTGGCGTCGATCATGATCGCCTCGGGCTTGCCGACGGTCTTCACCAGCAAGTCGAGCCGGTGCAGGTCGCGTTCGATGTCGGGGTGGCCGACCTTGATCTTGAAGGCCTTGTAGCCGATCGACGCCGCATGATCGAACAGCGCGCAATAGTCATCGTCGGAAAGATGGAAGTCGAGACCGCTGGCATAGGCCTTGACGCGCGGCTTGGTGCCGCCGAGCAGCTTCCAGAGCGGCATCTTCAATTCCTTGGCGGTCAGGTCCCAGAGCGCCTGGTCGATGCCTTCGCCGAAGGGGAGCGACGCGCCGCGGATATTGCCGCCACGCGGGCGACGAACCTTGTGCACCAGCGCCGCCGGCTCCTGGCCCTCGAGGCCCGGCCAGATCTCGGCACGGAAGATGCGCTCGATTTCGGCTTGCGACGGCAGCGGATTGAACAGCGAAGCGCAGAAGCCGAGCCCGACCAGGCCGGTATCGGTGATCAGCTCCAGGGTCGCGACATGCGCATGCGCGATGCGGACCTGGCTGTCCCCGATGACACGGTCGCGGGCGAACTGGAAACGGACAATTCGGAAATCCACGATGCGCATGCTATGCTCGCCTAATCGATCAAAAGTGAGAGTTGATATGTCACGTAAGCGATCTGATAGATCAGATCCGTATTTATCGCAAGCCACCGGTGCCGCGGAGCCAGCCGAACGCGACGTCGAGACCGTCGCGGTATCGCTGAGCGAGCTTGCCTACGGGCGCATCCTCGACATGCTGTTCGGGCGGGAATTGCCGGCGGGTGCGTTTGTTTCGCAGAACGATCTGGTCAAGCTGATCGGCGTGCCGGTGGCGCCGCTGCGCGACGCGCTGCGCGTTCTGCAGACGGAGGGACTGCTGACCATCCATCCGCGCTCGGGCATCCGTTTCCTGAAGGCGGACTTCGAACTGGCGCGGAACACCTATCAGCTCCGTTCGATCCTGGAGCGGCCGGCGGTGCGGGCGTTTGCCGAATCGGCGCCGGAAGAGCAGTTCGACACGCTGATCGCCCGCCACCAGCGTGGGATGGACGCACTCGAGAGAGACGGGTTCACGGCATCGATTGCCGCCGAAATCGTGGCGATCGATGCGACGCTGCATTTCGAGATCATCGGCGCGCTCGGCAATCCGTTGATCGTCTCGACCCATCGCCGTGTCCACAACTATCTGCAGCTGATCCGGCTCGACCGGACGCTGACGGCGCCGATCGTCATGCGTACGCTGCGCGAGCACATGACCCTGCTCGAGGCCTGCAAGGCGCGCGACGCCGATGCCGCCGAGGCGGCGTTGCAGACGCATTTTTCCAACGCGCTGCAACGGACGCTGGGGATTTTCTGAGGGCGAGGGGTGCTGAATCTTCACCTCTCCCTGAGGGAGAGGTCGACGACCGAAGGTCGGCGGGTGAGGGTTTACGGCCTCACCCGGATAATTCCCTAAACCCTCACCCGGAGCTTCGCTCCGACCTCTCCCTCAGGGAGAGGTGAGGAGCCAGCTTCGTCTAAAGCGGCTCCGCGCCTCAACTCGCCTTGGTCACCCAGCCGAGCACATTCTTCCACAGCTTTGCATAGCCCGGCCATTCAACAAAACTGTTGGGCAACCAGTGTGGGCCGATGTCGGACGTCCAGGCGACGCTGCGGCCCTCGCCGAACTCGCCGGCGACCAGCAGCGGATGGCCGCCTTCGGAATCGGGCAGGCGGGCCAGCAGTTCGACATCCGGCCGGTCGCGCAGCTTCACCTCGTTGGCGCCGAGCAGGAGGGGCCATTCGCCGTCGAGGCCTGCCAGTAGCGGGTGGGCGCGGTTGCCGACGATCTCGGCGCGAAATCCTTCCGGCACCTCGATGCGGTCGTCATGCGGCAGGCAGGTGACCGGCAAGGCGTCTTCTACCGCCGTGCGGGCCCAGCGCCCACGCCCGTCAATGCCCTGGAACGTCAGGTAGCCGCCGATCATGACGAGGCCGCCGCCCTGGCGCGTCCATTCGCGCAGAAGCTTGACCCGGTTCGGCATCGGCTTGCCATGCAGCCAGACGTCCGGATGCAGCAGGATCGAGTTGGAGCCGATATCGGACAGGATGATCGCGTCATAGGCGTCGAGCCCGTCCAGTGTAAGGGGCAGCTCGGTCGGCGCCTGATGCGCCTGCATGTAGGTAAGTTCGAACTCGCTGCCGGCCAGCGCCTTCACCAGCGGCTCGGCGCCGAGATGGAAGGTGACGCTGCCGAACTGGTCGAAGCCCTTGTAGTGCGTGGCGCTCGACATCCAGCTTTCGCCGACGAGCAACACCTTCTTCGCAGTCATACTTTGCTCCCTATGGTGCCGCTCTCAACGATGTGGCGGCTTGACGGAATTGCGGATGATCAGTTCGACCGGCAGCAGTTCGGTCACCGGCTCCGGCGCTTCGCCCTTGATCAGCGCGAGCATGACCTCGACGGCGCGCCTGCCCATCGCCGCGACAGGCTGGCGGATCGCCGTCAGCGGGGGATCGAACAGTTCGAGCGGGCCGACATCGTCGAAGGCGACAACCGAAATATCCGTGCCGACCTTCACGTCGCGCTGCTTGAAGACGGCAAGCATGCCGAGCACGATTGCGTCGCTGGCGGCGAAGACCGCCGTCGGCCGGTTGTCGAGGGCGAGGATGCGCTCCGCCGCGGCGCGTCCGTTGGCGGCGGAATATTCGCCGGAGAGTTCGGCCGCGATCGTGATGCCGCTGCCGGCTTCGGCGATGGCACGGTGGAAGCCTCCGACCCGGTTCCGGCTGCTCGACAATCCTGCCGGACCGCCGACATAGGCGAGCCTGCGGTGGCCGGCGTCGAGCAGATGCCGGGTCGCCAGATAGCCGCCTTGCTCGCTGTCTGCCATGATGGTCGGTGCAACGGTGCCGTCGATGTCGTCATCGATCAGCACGACGGACGTGGCCCCCTGCAGGGCGCGGGCGAGCGCCGGATCGTCGCCATTGTTGGTGACGAAAAGCAGGCCGTCGACATGCCGGCGCGCCAATCGGCCGAGATAGTCGAGTTCGCGATCCGTCCGGCTCAAGGTCGGGCAAAGCACCAGTCCGAGCCCGAATTCGGCGGCGGCATGTTCCACCGCCGCCGCCAGATGCGCGAAATAGGGATTCGCGATATCGGGAACGACGAGCCCGATCGTCTCCGAGCGGCCGAGGCTCAGGCTGCGTGCATGGGGATTGGGCTGGTAGCGGAGGGCGGCGATCGCCGCGTCGATGCGGTCGGTCGTGGCTTGCGGCAGCTTGATCGAGTGGTTCAGATAGCGGGATACGGTTGCCACCGAGAGCCCACAGGCCTCGGCGACGTCCTTCAAGGTCGCGTTCTTCCGCGCTGGCTGCCCCTGCTTGCCGTTCATCACGCCTCCCTGGCAGCCGAGCCCAACGGCGCTGCATTCCGGCTCGGATCGCCAAGTCCCGTTGCGTCAGAATGATATACTCTTGGACTGCAAATCAATCGTATCTTCGACTCTTGGTTGCATCTGGCGAGGGAAATCATCCCTCTATATGGCCTTGCGGCGATAGGATCCGAACCGCGCGGTTTGGCCAAGAAGGATCTTGCACATTCCCCGACGTCCGGCGCGGCCAATCTGCCAGTTCATGATCCGTATTCGCGTGATCCGCCGGCTTTCCGTGGATAGGATTGTTCTTTCGGGATTTTTACTAAGGAGTTCATGGTGATTGCAGTCGATCGGTTTCAGCCGGACCCTGCCATTGGCCTGCGCTGTCAGGCCCTGCTCGACGCCGTCGCGCCGGAGCTGACCGCCGATGTGACGCGCGCGCTTGCGGCGCGCCGCAATGCGCGCGACGGCCTCGTGATTCCCGCCGGTATTGCGGCGGAACTGATCGCGCGGCACGGTCTCGCCGACATTTCCGAGCTGATGCTTTTGCTGGTGCCCTTCGCGCGCGGCGTGGCGCGCCCGCCGATCTCGAATTTCACCATCGGCGCCGTCGCGCTGGAGCGCGAGACGGGCGATCTGATCCTCGGCGGCAATGTCGAGTTCCCCGGCGCCAATCTCGGCGAGGCGATCCATGGCGAGCAGTTCCTCTCGGCGCGCGCCTTTTCGCGCGGCGCGTCGATCGCGACCATCGCGCTGGAAGCGGCGCCGCCCTGCGGCCATTGCCGCCAGTTCCTGGCCGAGTTCAAGGGCGGGCTGGATGTCGACATCATCACCATGCAGGGCCATCGGATCGGGCTGCGCCATTTGTTGCCCTGGGCCTTTTCGCCGGCCGACCTCGGCGAGGCGGGGGTGACCGCGATCGGTGCGGGAGGCGCGCGGCAGGATTTGACGGTGATACGATCGGAAATCGCCGAGGCGCCGGCGCTTGAGGCCGCGCTGCTCGCGGCGGGGCGTCTCGCTTATGTGCCGTATGGCCGGTCGCCGTCCGCGGTCGCCCTTCGTGCCACGGATGGCGAGGTGATCACCGGCGCGGCGTTGGAGAACGTCGCCTTCAATCCGAGCCTGGGTCCGTTGCAGGTGGCGCTGGTCAATTGGATCGCCGCCGGCCGGGCCTATGACGAGATCGAGTTGGCCGTGCTGGGCGGCGTCGAGAACGGCGCCGTCGACTATGCCCGCGACCTGCCAAATCTCCTGGCGACGGTGGCGCCGAAGGCCCGGTTCAAACGGGTGGCGTGGGCGTTGCGCTGATCCAGCGCCGAAGTGCCCTGGCCTGAAATGAAAAGACCCCCGCCGGGCGGGCGAGGGTCTTTGTCGTACGGACCGTCGCTGGCCTCAGGCCGCCACGCCCTCGCCGAAGGCGGGAATGGTCGATGCGATCTTGTCGCCGGTGAAGTTGGCGACCCAGCCATCCGGCGAGATGAACAGGCGGATGCAGGTGAAGTTCGGCTCCGGACCCATATCGAACCAGTGCAGCGTGCCGGCCGGCACGGAGAGCAGGTCGTCGCGGGTGCAGACGACGCGATAGACCTTGTCGCCGAGATGCAGGTAGAACGCGCCGGAGCCCTCGACGAAGAAGCGGACTTCGTCCTCGTCATGCGTGTGCTCGTCGAGGAACTTGGTGCGGATCGTCTGCTTGTTCGGATTGTCCGGCGTGATGCGCATCACGTCGATCGTCTGGTAGCCCTCGGCGGCGGACAGGCGGTCGACCTCGGCCTTGTAGGCGGCGAGAATGTCTTCATGGCTGGCGTTAGCAGCCAGCTCCGCGCCTGCCTTCCAGCGCTCGAACAGGACGCCGACCTTGTTCATCTCCTCGGTGATCTCAGCCGGGTCGGAGGTGACGAGCACGGGATGGGCCGGATCCTTGTCCGGATAGATGGTCAAAGTGGTCATGGCGTGAACCTCCTGTAGGCAAGTTCGAATTCGAACAGCGTTTCGAGCGCTTCGAGATGACGGGCGGCCTCCGCTTCGGTGGCGCCCCATGCGTATACTCCGTGTCCGGCGAGAAGATAGCCGGGCGCGAGAATGGCGTCACGAACCGGCTCGGCCAGGCGCGCCTCGACCCGACGCGACAGCGCGGGGATATCCTGGTCGTTGGCGAAGACGGCAATCTCGACGGTCGCCTCATGCGTGCGCACGCCGGTGAGCGCCTTCTGCAATTCCCAGCCGGTCAGTCGCAGCCTGCCTTCCGGCAGCGCGAGACGCGACAGCACCGTGGCGGCAGGGCTGTGGACATGGAAGATCGCGCCGAGTTCCGGGCGCTTACGGTAGAGCGCCGTATGCAGCTCGGCTTCGGCGGACGATCCCGGCAGCAGCTTGTCGGCGAGCGGCTGGATCAGGATGTCGGAGGCGGACAGATTGCCCTTGTCGACGCCGGAGCGCGTGATCGCGACCGTCTCGGCATCGATGCGGACGGAAAAATTGCCGGAGGTCGCCGGCACCCAGTGACGGTCGGCGCTGGCGCGGCCGGCGGCGATGACGCCCGCCACGGCCTTCGCAACGGCGCCGTTGCCGGTCGCGACATCCGGCTCGGATTTCAAAGAACTTGTCTGCGTCAACCACGCTACTCCATGCAAGATGGCGATCCCGGCCCGGGGGCGGCAAGGAGGCCGGCCGCCACCATACTAACTAAAACGCGCACGTGAGCGTGGGGTAGATCAAATTTCCCAACGCCGCCCAAATAAAGAGAAAATCCTTCGTTCCTCGCCCGTCAACGGTCGCGCTATCAGAATTAAATTGCAACTTCGCCGCCGGGTCGGCGCGTGTTGCCGGGTCGTAGCCGTCCGGATGGACGCGAGGGGAGAGACAGTTATGAAGCGTTTCGCAATCGATCTCGCCGGGGCGGGTCTCCTGGCCACCAGCCTGCTTGGCGCGCCCGCCTATGGCGAGGGCATCGCAGGAGCGCCGGCTCCCTTTGACAAGGGGGGCGTCAAGGTCGCTCTGGTGACCTTCATTTCTGCCGGCGACTTCTTCCAGTCCTACCAGGCCGGCGCGCAGAAGCAGGCCAAGGCGCTCGGCATCGACCTGCAGATCTTCTCCGGTCGCCAGGACGCTGCCGCCCAGCGCGAGCAGGTCGAGCAGGCGATCAATCTCGGCGTCCAGGGCATCATCATCGATCATGGCCAGCCGGAAGCGCTGAAGGATGTCGCGCAGAAGGCGCTCGACGCCGGCATCAAGGTCGTCGCCTTCGACGTCGACCTCGGCAATCTGGCCATCCCGCAGGTCGAGCAGTCCGACCACGAACTGGCCAAGGCCGCGCTCGGCCAGGCCATTGCCGACAACGGCGCCGCCTTCAACGCCGGCTATGTCTATGTCGCCGGCTTCGCGCCGCTCGATCGCCGCAACGAGATCTGGGATGAGACGAAGAAGGCCAATGCCGGCATCGTCGAGAAGGCGCGCTGGGGCGCGGTGAACGACACCACCGCCTCGTCGACCGCCGACCAGACCAAGGCCGCCTTCCAGGCCAATCCCGACATCACCGTCGTCTTCGCCCCCTATGACGAATTCGCCCGCGGCGTGAAGCTCGCGACCGATGAACTCGGCATCTCCGACAAGGTGAAGATCTACTCGGCCGACGTCTCGACCGCGGACATCACCGAGATCGCCGCCGAGGGCAGCCCCTGGGTCGCCACCGCGGCCACCAACCCAGCCGTTGTCGGCGAAGTTTCGGTGCGCGCTGTCGCCAAGTTGATCGCCGGCGAGGATCCGGGCCACAACATCATTGTGAAGCCGGTGCTGATCACGCAGAAGGATCTGCGCGACAACGCCATCAAGACGGTCGAGGATCTCGACGCCAAGCTGCCGGCCTTCGGCAAGAGCGACGCGGCGACCGCCAGCTGGATTCCCGTCGCGACCCAGTAGACGAATGGAAACAGACCTATGAACCTGCCCGTGCGCAGCAAGTTCGGCAAAGCGGCCCTCGGGGCCGCTTTTGTCGTGATGGCGGCAACGGCTGCCCAGGCGGTCGAGCCCGTCTTGATCTCCTATGAGGCGGCGCCGTCGGCGGGCTTCGAATTGCCGAAGCTCGGCCAGGCGAGCTATGCCGTTCGTTCGGCCTTCGCGCTCCAGGCGCTTTCCGACATCGTGCCGAAGATCGCCGCCGCCGCCGGCGTCGACGCATCGAAGATGGTCAGCGAAGTGACGCCCGGCGGCTATCTGCTCAGGACCAACGCCTCGCTGCAGACCATGGTCGATCTCGACGACGAGGCGGCGGATCGTTTCGCCGCTGCGCTCGGCTATGTCTTCCGCCAGGAGAGCGTGCTCGTCTCGCGTCTCGACGATCCGGCCGGCACGACGGATTTCGTCACCGTCAGTTTTCCGCGTGACAAGCTCGATTCCGCCGTCGCACAGGCCTTTTTCGAGAAGGCCGCGTCGGTGGAGAAGGGGTTGGGCGGCGGTTACACGGCGTTCGGCGACGACCAGATCTTCCTGAACGTCACGGATGGCGACGGCAAGCCCTATAGCGGCCTCGACCATGAGGCTTTCCTCGCCGGCCTGCTCAAGGCGGCGACGGAGTTCCAGCCGGTCACGCCGAAGGTGACCAACAACGGCAAGGCCGTCGCGCGTTTCGTCGGCAATGACTGGCAGGCCCAGCCCGCCGGCGAGGCCTATGCCGCCCGGCTCGGCGGCGCCGGCTCCGACGCGGTCAAAAAGCTGGACGCGATCGAGGTCACCTATGCCGGGATGGTCGAGAGCGCGGCGCCGCGCTACGGCTGGAAATAAGCCTCCCTAGCGTCGCCGCCGGCACCGGGGCGTCGCCCCCGATCGCCCACATTCGATATCTCAGTCTTTCTTCGATCTATCCCGAGCAGGTTCCATGTCGCTTCCCACCCCCGCCGGCTACTACGCCCTCGACAATCATTCGGTCCGCTCGTTCCTGAACGGTCTGCCGGAGATGCGTGACAAGCTTGGTGGCAAGCCGGAAGCGTGGACGGTCGAGGAAGTCGGCGACGGCAATCTGAACCTCGTCTTCCTCGTCGACGGGCCGGATGGCTCGGTCTGCGTGAAGCAGTCGCTTCCTTATGTGCGCGCCGCCGGCGAAAGCTGGCCGCTGCCGCTCGACCGCGCCTTCTTCGAGCAGTCCTACTACCGGGCCGTCGGTCCGCATGTCGAAGGCCTGGCGCCGCGCTTCTATCACTACCAGCCCGAGCTCTACGCCTTCGTGATGGAGCGCCTGTCGCCGCACATCATCCTGCGGCGCGGCCTGATCGAGGGAAAGCGCTATCCGCATGTCGCCGAGCATGTCGGCGAGTTCGCCGCCCGCTCGACCTTCGCCACCTCCGACCTCGGCGCCACCATCGACGAGAAGGCGGAGTGGACCGCGAGCTTTGCCAAAAACACCTCGCTGATCCGCATCACCGCCGAGGTGGTGTTCTCGGACCCGCTGAGCGAGTCGCCGCGCAACCGCTGGACCAGTCCGGAGCTGGACGGCCTCGCCGCGCAGTTCCGCGCCGATTCCGCCCTGAAGGGCGCGGTGGCCGATTTCGGCTGGCGCTTCCTGACCAGCGGGCAGGCGCTGATCCATGGCGATCTGCACACCGGTTCGGTGATGGTGACCGAGACCGACACCCGCGTCATGGACCCGGAATTCTCCTTCGTGGGCCCGATCGGCTTCGACGTTGGCGCGTTCCTCGCCAATCTTGTCATGAACTATCTGGCGCAGCCCGGCCATGCGACCGCCGGCGACGACCGCCGCGAGCAGGCGGATTGGGTGCTCGACCAGGTGCCGGTGTTCTGGAACACGTTCAAGTCGCGCTTCCTGGCGCTCTGGGAAACGAGCGCGCGCGGCGACGCCTATCCGGCGACGATGTTCGCCAATCCCGCCGATGCCGCGGTGCTGGCGGCAAGGCGCGAGGCCTTCCTCGACGCGATCTTCGCCGACGCCGTCGGCTATGCCGGCGTCAAGACCATCCGCCGCATCTTCGGCTTCGCCCACAACGCCGATTTCGAGCGCATCGCCGACCCGGCCCGCCGCGCGCCGCTGGAAACCAGGGCGGCGCAACTCGCGCGCAAGTTATTGCTGGAGCCGCAGAACTTCCGCACGCCGGAGGATATCGTCGCAGCCGCGAAAGCGATCTGAGGGCCGCGCATCCAGAGATTGACGGCGGCGACGCTCAGGACGGCGTCGCCTGCTCCGGCGGTGCGCCACCCCGGCGAACGGCCGCCGCCTTTGTGTGCAGATCGCGGATATGCGGCGCGCTGAAAGCGGACCGGTAGTGCAGCCGGCAGGCGACGCGGCGCCAGTATTTCGGTCGCAGGCAGACGAGTCCGAGCGCCGTCCTTCGCAGTCGCTTGAAGTCCCAGCCATGGGGAGGCGCCGGTATGTCGGCGCGGGACGCGACCCGATAGGCGTCAAACACTTCTGTCATCGGCGAGATCCGGCTGGTCCAGGGCTTGAACTGGCCGGAGTAGTGGATGATGCGCGGGCGCATATGCTTCCGGTCCGAGAACTCCCGCGCAAAAATGTTGAATTCCTTGGCGAGATGGAGAATTCGCCCCCGCGCGACGACATTGATCGCCGTCTGGTCGGCGAAGGCCAGCTCAGGATGGTCGATCAACTGCCGAACCATCTTGCCGGCCGTTCCCTCCCGCCGCCACTGCGCGAGGTTCATCACCAGCACGCCGGCGTTGATGTAGTCGCCGAGGGCAATGCCGATTTGCTCCAGCAGGTCGAGGTCGATCGTCGTGTCTGCGACGCCGGCGACGAGATGGTCGCCCAGATCCAGATCCCAGAGTTCCGAGATGTCCGAGTTGACGATTGCGTCGGCGTCGACATGGATCACCCGATCCGCCTCGGGCAGCAGGTCCGGCAGGAACAGCCGCGCATAGGTGGCGGATGTCCAGTGCTTCGGCTTCGGCAAGCTCGCCAGCGCGTCGGCGTCGGCTCGCAGGATGCTGCAATCGATGCCGTTCCCGGCGCAGAAGGCGCGGATCCGGTCGAGGTTGCCGCTATCGATACCCGCGTCGATGACGTGGAAGCGGGCATCCGGGTTGTTGATCCAGGCGGAATAGAGCAGGACGAGCAGCCCCGGCACGAAATTGTTGTCGCTGGCGCTGACGATGATCATGGATGCATCGCCCGCCTTGCGGGGAGCAATCCGTCAGGCCGTTGCGTGCCGGCGGTTGAAGCTATCCCCAGCGCTACTGAATTGGCGATAGGCGGGGCAGGCAGGGCGGCGTAGGCGATCCGGCGACAGATGGTGCTGCGGGTCGAACTCCACACGATGGCTCCAGCTCCTCGTGACGGGACCGCTTTGGCGCGGCCCCGTGATCATGACGAGGATCTGACGTTAAGGAAAGCTAACGCTTCTTCTTGCCGAGGCCAAAAGTGAGCGCGAGCGCGCCGACGAGGACGACGCCCTTGACGAAATCCTGCGTGTAATAGGGCGCGTTCAGCATCGTCAGGCCGTTCAGCAGCACGCCGACGAAGATGGCGCCGAGCACGGTGCCGAGCACATGCGGGCGGCGCTTGTCGAGCACCGCGAAGCCGATCAGCGAGGCGGCGACGGCGTCGAGCAGCAGCGAATTGCCGGCTGACACGTCGCCCCGGCCAACGCGCGAGGCGACGATCAGGCCGCCCAGCGAGGCGAGCGTACCCGAGAGCACATAAGCCCAGAGGCGATACGCCTTGGTCGGCGCGCCGGCGAGATGGGCCGCCGTCTCGTTGCCGCCGATGGCGTAGAACACACGGCCCCAGCGCGTCCGCTCCATCAGGAACCAGGCGAGGAGGGCGACGACGGCCATGACGATGACGGGATAGGGCACGGTATCGAACAGCCGCCCGCGACCAAGAATGAGAAATGCCGGATCATAGGCGCCGGCCGCCGTCGTGCCGTTCGGCAGCATCATGCCGGCGGTGATCGAGCGGCCACCGGTCGGGATCAGCTGCAGGCCGGCGAGCAGGAACATGGTCGAGAGCGTCGCCAGCAGGTCGGGCACGCCGACGCGCACGATCAGCAGGCCGTTCACCAAGCCGATGAAGGCGCCCATAAGCAGCACGAGCCCGAAGGTCTCGACCGCGTTCATCTGCAGCACGACCATGGCGTAGCTCGCCGCCATCACCGAGGAGGCGGCGACACTGCCGACCGACAGATCGAAGCCGCCGGCCGACATGGTGATCGAGACGCCGACGCCAAGAATGGCGACGACGGAGACCGCCTGCAGGATGGAGAACAGATTGGCCGAGTTGATGAAGGCGGGCTGGGCCGACCAGAAACCGACCAGCATCGCCGCCAGCAGCACGAACAGCGCATATTTGCGGGCGGTCTCAGCGAAGGTCGAGGCCGGCTTCGACGACGCAGTGGCTTGATCGGTCATGGTGTTTGTCCTGTGCCGTCGGCTCGGGTCTCGGCGCTTTCGACGCTGCCGATGACGGCGGCGAGTGACTCGTGACTACCGTCGGCCTCGTAGAGGGAATGGTCGCGCATGACGAGGATGCGGTCGGCAACCTCCAGCGCTTCTTCGGTGTCGCTGGTGGCGATCAGGGTCGCCGAGCCGGATTGGCTGTTGCGGATCGCTGCGATCAGATCGGCGCGAGCGCCGACATCGACGCCCTGGAACGGCTCGTCGAGCAGCAGCAGCCGGCAGGGCGCTGCCTGCCAGCGCGCCAGCACCACCTTCTGCTGGTTGCCGCCGGAAAGCTGGTCGAGCGTGTCGTCGGGGCTGCGCGCCTTGATGCCGAGCCGGCCGATGGCGTCGGCGGCGACGAGGCGCTCGCGCGTCTCGCGCAGGATGCCGAGCGGGAACCAGCGCGGCAGATGCGGCAGCGCGATGGTGCCGGCAATCGAGGCACCGGGAATTTCCGGTGGCAGCAGCGACGAGGCCCAGCGGTCCTCCGCCACCATGAAGACACCGTTCTCGATCGAGCGGGCAGGGCCGTTCGAGAGCCATGGCTTGCCGTCGAGCGTGAACGAGCCTTCGGTGAGCGTTTCCAGCCCGAACAGCGCGCGCAGCAGCCGGCTTTTTCCCGAGCCGAGCGTGCCGGTGATTGCCACCACTTCGCCGGAGCGCAGATTGAGATCGAACGGCCGCGCGCCGGGGATCAGTCGCGCGTCCCGGACCGATGCGAGGATCGGCGCGGTCGAGAGGGAGCCTTCATGCGCGTTGGCGTCGAGCGTCCGGCCGATCATGGCGGCGATGGCGGCGGAAAAATCGATCGGCTTGGCGAAGGAGGCGACGACCTTGCCGCCGCGCAGCACGACGGCGCGATCGGCGATGGCCGCCAGATCGCCGGTCCGATGCGAGATGTAGAGGATGGCGATGCCGCTCGCCTTCAGCCGGCGCAGGACGGAGAACAGCCGCTCGGCCTCGGTCGAGGACAGGCTGGAGGTCGGCTCGTCGAGGATCAGCACCGACGCCTTCGACGCGACGGCGCGGGCGATGGCAATCAGTTGGCGCTCGGCCGGGCGAAGGTCGATGAAATCGCGATCGAGCGGCAGATCGAGATCGATCAGGGCGGCGATTTCGGCGGCGCGCTTGCGGGTCGAGCGCGGCGAGACGAAAAAGCTGCCCGTGCCGCAAAGCTCGTTCAGCGTCAGGTTTTCCGCGACCGTCAGCCCGGCTGCACCCGCCTGGTCGGTCGCCTGATGCACGGTGGCGATGCCGGCCGCCTGCGCTTCGCCGGGCGAGGCGAAGGAGACGGTCTTGCCGTTCAGGAGGATCGTGCCGGCATCGGCGGAGATCGAGCCGGAAAGGATCTTGACCAGCGTCGACTTGCCGGCGCCGTTCGCGCCCATCAGCGCGACGATCTCGCCGGCCTCGACAACGAGATCCGCGCCGGCGAGCGCGCGCGTCGGGCCGAACGACTTTTCCAGCCCCGAAACGGAGACGGCGATTTTGGCGGGGGAGGGCGTGGTGCTCACCCCTCATATTCCATGATGGCGAGGCCGGCATTGTAATCGGTCGAGTAGATGATGCCGTTGGCGTCGACGAAAAGATCGGCCGACTGGATCACGCGCGGACGATTGCCGCGCTTATCGACCATGCGCTCGGGCGCGGCCGGCACCAGCGCGCCGGTCTCCTTCGGCTCAAACGGGTTGGAGATGTCGAACACGCGCACACCGGCATTTTGATAGGTCGCGAAGATCAACGTGTCGGAGACGAAGCTGCCGGGCCGGTTCTCGTGCAAATTATGCGGGCCGAAATGACCGCCCTTGGCGGTGTAGTCGGCCTCGGCCGGCGTCGGCAGCGTGGCGATCGAAATTGGATTGGCCTTGTCCTTGATGTCGAAGATCCACGTCCGTTTGCGGCCGTCCTCCTCGTGATCCAGAACAGCCTCGTCGGCGACGATCAGCAGGTCGCGCTTCGGCAGGGGCAGGGGCGAATGGGTGCCGCCACCAAAGGGCGGCGACCAGTTCTTGTGCGTGATCAGTTTTGGCGATGACTTGTCGGCAATGTCGAGAATGGTCAGCCCGCCGTCGCGCCAGCAGGCATAGGCCGTGTCGCCTTCGACGAGGCTGTGATGCAGCGCGTAGCGCCGACCTTCGCCCCAGGTGGCCTGCTCGCCGCCGGCCAGATGCATGCCGGGGATCCACCAGCGGCCGGCTTCGACCGGCTTGGTCGGGTCGTCGAGGTCGACGATCATGAAGATGTAGTCGCTATAGCCGTCGACCAGCGCTGAGACATAGGCGTAGCGGCCGCCGACATACCAGATGCGATGAATGCCGACGCCTTCGACCGGGAAGAAACCGATCTGGCGCGGTTCTGTCGGCTTCGAGATGTCGTAGATCGCCATGCCGGCCGACCAGTTGCGCGACACCTTCGCGCCGCCGGCCGTGCCGACCGTCTCGCCGACGGACTTGGTGTAGTAGACCTTCTCGTCGACCGCGAAGGCGGCATCGGCGAACAGGTCGCGCGCGATGGATGACGAGCAGCAGGTCGTCATGCGTCTGCAGATGGATGGTCCAGGTGTTCGGCGGGGCAGGGACGAAGGTCGTTTCACCCGGATTCTTCGGGGTCGCGCACGTCGATGATGGAAAAGCCCTGCGACCAGGGATGCGCCACATAGGCGAAGCCGCGATGCACCATGACCTGCAGCGCATCCGGTCGCCCGCCCTGGTCGGAGTGGCCGATCAGGCGGATGTTTTTTCGCATAGTCGGGCTTCGGCAGCGTCATGGCAGTCACTCGTGTGGTCAATCGTGGCGACGCGGGCCATGAGCCCGAGAGCGGATACTTTCTTCACCTCTCCCTGAGGGAGAGGTCGGACCGGAGGTCCGGGTGAGGGTTTACGCCCTCTCCGGATGGTTCCCTAAACCCTCACCCGCCGCACTTCGTGCGTCGACCTCTCCCTCAGGGAGAGGTGAAGGGGAGAGGCCCTCCGTCATCCCCGCGAAAGCGGGGATCCGTTCAGCCGGGAACCGTCCGCGGCTGAATGAATCCCGGGGCAAGCCCGGGATGATGACGGAGGGGCGGCAGCCGTTACTTCGAGGCCGGGATCCAGTCCTTCTTGGCAGCGTCGCTGTCCTTGAAGGCCGGGAACTTGTCCTGCAGTTCCTCGATCGTCTTGATGTCGTTGTCGACCAGCGTCTTCTTCGTGACGAGCGTCGGCTGGATCAGGACCGAATGGCCCGGGTCCTGGCCGGCGATCAACTGCGCCAGCGCACGGATCGAAACTTCGCCGACGACGGCCGGGTTGGTGGCGGCGGTGGCGACCCAGGGGCTGTTCGGCTCGCGCATGGCCTGAATGTCGGAGGTCGAGATGTCGACGCCGTAGATCTTGACCTTGTCGGCGACGCCGGCCTCGTCGATGGCGAGCTTCACGCCGCGGGCGAATTCATCCCAGGGGGTGAAGACGACCGAAAGGGTCGGGTTGGCGGCGAGGACGGCCTTGGTCTGGTCGGCGACGGAAGCCGGGACGCTGTCGTTGACGACGCCCCAGGTCGCGACTTCCTTGATGCCCGGATACTTCTGGCCGAATTCCTTCCAGACGGCATAGCGGCGGTCGAGCGGCGCGAAGCCGGAAACGTAGACGGCGCCACCGTCGAAGGTCTCGCCCTGCTCCTTGACGGCCTGCTCCAGAACGAGGCGCGCCATGTCGGCGTCGGACTGCTCGATCTGTGGGATCTTGGCGTTGTCGAGGTTGACGTCATAGGCGACGACCGGGATGCCGGCGTCGAGGGCTGCCTGCGCGACGTCCTTCAGCGCTTCCGGCTGGCCATTGTTGATGACGATGCCCTTCACGCCGAGATTGATCGCCTGCTGGATCAACTCGCGCTGGGCGTTGATGTCGTTGCGCGCCTGCGAGAGGTTCGCCTCGACGCCGAGCGCCTCGGCCTGGCGCTTCACGCCGGCCTCAAAAGCCTGCAGCCAGTCGCCCGAGCCGAGGAAGCTGATCACGGCGATCTTGACGCCGCCCTTGTCGAACGGCGCCGGTGCGCCGGCGATGCCCTCGGCGAATGCGCCGGAGGACAGCGCGGTGAGGCTCGCAGCGAGTGCGAGCGAAAGAAGCTTCTTGCCCATATCCATACCCCGTCAGTGTCTGAACGTCTTTTCAAGCAGCGCGGACGGCCGTGATCGGGCCCCCGAGGATGCCGCCGCAATTCGTTGCCAAGCTAGCGTTCCGTCGATGGGCATAAAGAAAAACAATTTCAATTCAAGCGGGAATTGTGGTCGTTTGTTGCGGTGATCGACGTTGTGGCGATGGCGCGATGGAAAGACGGCTTGGCGTCAGGCCCAGAGCGCGCCGGAGACGCTGCGACCGCCGATCCAGACGGCGGCGAGATTGGCCTTCGAGGCCGTGTAGACGACCTTCTGCAACGCGTCTTCGTCGCTGTCGATGTCGTCCCAGACGCGCATCGTGCCGCCCGGCGCGTCGGGGTCGACGAGGATGGCGTCGAAGTGGAAGCCGGGGCGGAACTGGCCCACGGCCAAGTCGAGCACGTCGCCGCCGCCCGCCGTGGCGAGGTGGAACGCGATGTCGAAATCGATGCGCGAGCCCGGACGGCCTCGGCTTCCCTGCGGCCGCGCCGGATCGACGCCGGTCTCCAGCATGCGCGAGGCGGCGATCGCCATCCGCTGTGCCTCGATCATCGAGGCGGTCGGTCCGCCGGAAATATCGGTGCCGAGGCCGACGCGCACGCCCTTGGCGAGCGCTGCCCGGAGCGGGAAGACGGCATTGGCGAAATAGGCGTTGGAGAGCGGGCAATGCGCCACGCCGGCGCCGCGCGCATGGATCAGGTCCATGTCGCTGTCAGTCAGGAAGTTCGAATGCGCCAGCACGGTCTTGCGTGTCATCAGCCCGAAGCGGTCGAGCGTCTCGGCGTCGGTGCGGCCAAAGCGGTCGAGCACATAGCCATGTGCCCAGTCGCTCTCTGAGCAATGCGTCTGGACATGGCAGCCGCATTCGCGCGCCAGTTCGCCGAGGCCTTCCAGAAGCGGATCGGTGCAGGAGGGAACGAAGCGCGGCGTGATCACCGGATGGACGAGGCCGTGGTTTTCCGGATGGGCGGCGACATAATCGATCAGCGCCCTGGTGCCGGCGATGGCCGCTTCGGCCGAGGCATCGCGATAGTAGTCCGGGCACTCTGCCGGATTATCCATCGCCACCTTACCGACCAGCGCGCGTTGACCCTTCTCCAGGCAGATGTCGACCAGCGCTTTTGATGCTTCCGGATGCAAGGTGGCGAAATAGAGCGCCGTCGTTGTGCCGTTGGCGATCAGGTCCTCGACCAGCGCCGTGTAGTGGCGTCGGGCGAAGGCGAGGTCGGCATAGCGCGCCTCGAGCGGAAACGTGTGCTCCTGCAGCCAGACTTCGAGCGGCACGTCGAGCGCCTTGCCGAGCTGCGGATATTGCGGCGCGTGGATATGCAGATCGACGAAGCCGGGCAGGATGTAGCTGCGCGGCGGCGCGACGACGAGCGTTCCCGCCGCCTCTGCCACCGTTCGGCTTTCGACATAGGCGGCATCGCCGGCGCGGATCACGCCAGCGATCTGGCCGCGACCATCGATCTCGATCAGCGCATCCCTGAGGATCTCGATCGAGCCGAGTTCCGGCGCATGGCAGAATGTGCCGGCGATCGTCTTGTTGCGCAGGTCGGTCATGGGATCATCCTGTCTTGGGCTTCGCCGGCTCCAGATTTGACTTTCTCTATACCGGCGATGGTCGTGCTTTTCATCTGCTGGCGGTAGCGCTCCGATGGGCCGTGCCAAGCATAGCCATCACCGTCGCGTGACTTTGGCATCGATCACGACGAATATCCGGTTCTCCGACGCGGGACGCGGCGGGTTCGGACGATTCCGGGCTTCATCATCATGCCGGGCATCCCGGACTATCATTGAAGGAGGATGCCGACTTTACCTCTCCCTGAGGGAGAGGTCGGACCGCAGGTCCGGGTGAGGGTTTACGCCCTCTCCGGATGGTTTTCTAAACCCTCACCCGCCGGCTCCGCCGTCGACCTCTCCCTCAGGGAGAGGTGAAGAAGAGCTCTTGGCAGGGCTCTGCCACCATTGATCGAGGATGAAATGACCAGGCTCACCCGCTTCTCCGTCGCGCCGCTGGCGACCATGACACGGCGTCTCGCCGATGTGGCCTCCGGCCGCGCCGCGCCCGATCTCGTCATCAAGGGCGCGCGCGTGCTCTCGACCTATTCGGAACGCATCCTGGTCGAGCGCGAGATCTGGATTTCCGGCGGCCGTATCGCCGCCGTCAAGCCTTCCGGCAGCCACAAGGGCGGCGCCAAGGCGATCTACGACGCCAAGGGCGGCATCATAGCGCCGGGCCTCGTCGACCCGCATATCCATATCGAATCATCGATGGTCACCGCCTGCGCCTATGCGGAAGCCGCGCTGCTGAACGGCACGACGACGATCTTCTGCGACAGCCACGAGATCGGCAACGTCATGGACGTCGCGGGCGTCGAGGCGATGCTGGAGGATGCGCGCGTCGCGCCGCTGTCGATCTTCCTGACTGTCCCATCGACCGTGCCGGCGACGTCGCCCGAGCTGGAAACCGCCGGCGGCGATCTGACGCCCGACAAGATCGCGGCGCTGTTCGACAAATGGCCGGAGGCGGTGGCGCTCGGCGAGAAGATGGATTTCGTCCCGGTCGCCATGGGCGACGAGCGCAGCCACGCCATCATCGCGGCAGCGCTTTCGCGTGGCCGGCCTGTGTCTGGTCACGTCTATGGCCGCGAATTCGTCGCCGCTTATGCGGCCAGCGGCGTCACCGATACGCATGAAGCGATCGACCGCGACATCGCCGACGACATGCTGGAAGCCGGCATCTGGCTGTTCCTGCGCGGCGGTCCGCCGACGACGCCGTGGCATTCGCTGCCACTGGCGATCAAGACGATCACCGAGCTTGGCGCCTCGCACAAGCGCGTCGCCGTCTGCACCGACGATCGCGACGCCGACGATCTCATGCAGTTCGGCCTCGACTGGGTGGTGCGCGAGGCGGTCAAGGCCGGCATGTCGCCGGAGCAGGCCTGGTCGATGGGCTCGCTGCATGGCGCGACCCGTTTTGGCCAGGATGGCGAAATCGGCGGCATGGGCGGCGGACGCCGGGCCGATCTGGTGCTGATGAGCGACGATCTCGATCCGCAGTCGACCTGGTATGGCGGCGAGCTGGTCGTCGACGGCGCCAAGATCACGCCGGTCCTCGATGCGGCGCTTTCCGACCGCTACCAATATCCGAAGGCTGCCTACCAGACGGTCAAGCTGCCGGCTGGCCTGAAGCTGACGCCGGAACTGCCTTCCGGCCCCGGCACGCTGCACGCCATCCGCACCGAACTCCCCGGCATCACGCTCGGCCACGACAGGATCGAGATCGAGGCGGCGAACGACTGGGGCACCCTGTTCGAGCGGCACGGCCTCTGCTTCGTCACCGTCGTCGAGCGGCACGGCAAGTCGACCGGCAATGTCGCGCATGGCGTGTTGTCGAATTTCAGCCTGCTACGCGGCGCGGTCGCCTCGTCTGTCGGGCATGACAGCCACAACATCATCATCGCCGGCACCAACGAGCCGGACATGAAGCTGGCGCTGGAGACGGTCGCCGAGACACAGGGCGGCGTCTGCGTCGTCGCCGACGGCAAGGTACTGGCGAAGATCGACCTGCCGATCGCGGGCCTGCTCTCCGACAAGCGGGTCACCGAAGTGGCCGAGGAGACGCGGGCGCTGAAGATCGAGTGGGAGAAGGCGGGCTGCTCGATCCCCTATATGGGCTTCAACCTGATCCCGCTCTCCGTCATTCCGGAAATCCGCATCACCGACAAGGGGTTGGTGCTGGTGCCGGAAATGGAAATCCAGTCGATGTTCGAACCGGCCTGAGAATAGAAAACGCCCCGGCATCGCGCGATGCCGGGGCGTTCTCGGTCGAACTAGACTGGTATGTGGTTGCTGCCGCTGGCTGCAGCAATGCGGTCGAGCTTTTCGCGCTTGACCAGAACCGGCGTCTCATAGGTACGCTTGGCCATAGTAACCTCATCTGGTTGGAATGGCGCTCTCGACGTTACAGGTTGTCGAGCGCGCAGTTCATGTTGGCCGTCTTGCGGGCGGATACCCCTCCGCAGCCAGCCGCTCTTCAAACTACGTTCGGTCCTGGCTGGTCCTGACTGCAGCGACGTGCTCGAGCTTTTCGCGCTTGAGCAGAACCGGTGTCTCATAGCTACGCTTGGTCATGTTGGCCCCCAATATTGATACTGACAGCTGAATTGTTTCCGATTTTGATGAAGCTGCGCAAGTCGTTGAACGGCGCGACCTCGCTGGGGCCTGTCATTTCGGCATTGGAGTTGCCGTTATGTAACGCTGTCGCGTCCGATCGGGGGCGCCAATAAGAAACACCCGGTCCCATGCGCGACCGGGTGTTGGTCGAGACGAGCTAAAGCGCCGAGGCGACCAGGTCGCGGGCCATGCGGTCGGCGTCCTGCAGCGCGAGGAAGACGCGGTATTTGGCGTCATGGATCCGCGCCGTCGTGCCACCGGCTGGCCTGTGCTGGGAGCCCAGGCGCGACATCTCGTCGATCGCTGCGACCGTGCCGGCAAAGGCGCCGGCCGCCACGGCGCCGAGGATTGCCGCGCCGAGCAGCACCGGCTCGGCTGATTCGGGCACGGCGATGGTGAGGCCGGTCGCGTCGGCCATGACCTGGCGCACGAGCGGGCTCTGCCCCGCGCCGCCGGAGACGACGATGGTGTCGAGTTCCGCGCCCTGCTTCGCCAGCGCGTCGACGATCTGCCGCGCGCCATAGCCGAGGCCGCAGAGGCCGGCGAGGTAGAGCCGCGCCAGGCTGTCGAGATCCTCGTCCATGTCGAGGCCGGCGATCACCGCGCGGGCGTCCGGATCGGCGTTGGGCGAGCGGTTGCCCAAAAATTCCGGCACGACCTGGATCGTGGCGGCGAGGCGGGCGATCGCTTCCGGCGTGGAGGCGAGGGCCGTGACGCGCGCCTCCAGGAAGCCGAGCAGCGACTTGGCCTGAGCCTTGGCGCTGGCGACGGCCTCTGGATAGGCCGGATGCAGCTTGACCAAATGGTCGATCGCGGCGCCCGCCGCCGATTGGCCGCCCTCATTCAGCCAGAGGCCGGGCAGCATGGCGGAGAAATACGGGCCCCAGACGCCGGGCACGAAGCGAGGCTCGACGGTCGTCGTCATGGCGCAGGCCGAGGTGCCGAAGATGTAGGCCATCTGGCGCTTGGCGTCGGTCGGCTGGTTCGACGTGTCGCGCGCGCCGATCGAGCCAACGCCACCGGCATGCGCATCGATCATCGCCGCGCCGACCGGGGTGCCGGGCCGGAGGCCAAGCTCCTGCGCGGCGCGCTCGGTCAGGCCGTTGCCCAGCGGCGTGCCGGGATCGACGACGTTGGTGCCGATGCGGGCAAAACCCTCGTCGGCGAGCGAGCCGAGGCCGATCTGCCGAAAATAGCTCTCGTCCCAGCGCTCTTCATGCGCGAGATAGGTCCATTTGCAGGTGACGGTGCAGACGGAGCGATCGAGGCTGCCGGTGGCACGATAGGTCAGCCAGTCGGAGAGATCGAAGAAGTGTGTCGCCGCTGCGAAGCTGTCCGGCTTGTTCTCCGACAGCCAGAGCAGCTTTGGCGTTTCCATCTCCGGCGAGATGACGCCGCCGACATAGGCAAGCACCGGATGGTTGGTCGCGTTGATGCGCCGGGTCTGGTCGGTGGCGCGGTGATCCATCCAGACGATGATGTTGCGGGCGGGATCGCCGGACGCGCTCACCGTGACCGGCTGGTCGTCGGTGCCGATCAGCACCAGCGAGCAGGTGGCGTCGACGCCGATGCCGGCGACGGCCTCGGGCGCAATCTTCGCCGCCGCCATGGCCTCGCGGACCGAGGCGACGATCGCCTGCCAGATGTTCTCCGACGATTGCTCGACGACATCGCCCGGCTCGTGCCAGAGCGTGATCTCGCGCTTGGCCGAGGCCTTCAGCACGCCCGCCGCGTCGAAAATGCCGGCGCGGGCGCTGCCCGTACCGACATCGATGCCGATGAAGAAGCTCATGAAGACCGATCCCCGTTCTGGTTAGCCGGCGGCGTCCGCGCCATAGCCCGGCCGGAGCAGCACCTTGATCGAGTCGAGGCCATAGGCCTTTTCGATCGCCACGTCCCAGTCCTTCAGCCCGTAATGATGGGTGACGATGCCCTTCGAGGTGACGAGGCCACGCTGCAGCAGGTCGATGGCAACGGGATAGCAATAGGGCGCGAGATGGGCGCCGCGGATGTCGAGTTCCTTGCGGTCGCCGATGATCGACCAGTCGGCCGAAGTTTCGGCGCCGAAGACGGAGAATTCGACGAAGCGGCCGAGCTTGCGGATGATCTCGAGGCCCTGGGTGACGCCGGCCGGCACGCCGGTGGTCTCGATATAGACGTCGCAGCCATAACCCTCGGTCAGGCCGCGCACGACCTCGATCGGATCTTCTTCGCGCGGGTTGATCACCACGTCGGCGCCGAACGACTTGGCGAGAGCGAGCCGTTCCGGCACGAGATCGATGACGACCAGCTTCTTCGGCGTCTTGAGGTGCGCGATCTGCGTCATGAACAGGCCGAGCGGCCCCGCGCCGGCGATCACCACGACGTCATCGAGCTGGATATCGCCGCGATTGACGGTGTGGATGGCGCAGGCCAGCGGCTCGATGATCGCCGCGTCTTCGAGCGAGATCTCTTCCGGGATCTTGTGGACGCGGGCTGTCTCGGGAATGCGCATATATTCGCACATGCCGCCATCGGCGACCTGCTTCTGGAAGCCGAAGATGTTGTGCACCTCGCACATCCAGTAGCTGCCGGAGCGGCAATACCGGCACTTGTCGCAAGGCACGATCTGCTCGGCGATGACGCGGTCGCCGACGGCGACGCCGAAATGCTCGGCCGCTTCCTCGCCGATCTGCTCGACCCGGCCGAAGAACTCGTGACCGGGGATCACCGGCGGCTTCACATACGGATTTTGGCCGCCCCAGAACATGTTGGCGCCGGACCAGCACTTGCAGTCGCTGGCGCAGATGCCGCAGGCGTCGATCTTCAGCACCAGCTCACGCCGCTTGGGCTCGGGCTTGCCGACCGACTCGACGCGATAATCCTTCGGGCCGTGGCAGACGATTGCCGTCATCGTGCGCGATTGAAACATGGAGGGCCTCCCGGGCATGTCCGCGACCTCTGGCAGGCGCGTTGTTTCGATTGAGGCCGCGAGGATAGGATCTGCGCGCCCGCCGCGCCAATGCCGAAACGCATCGTGACTGATACGGATTTGACAGGCGGGTGATGAAGGCGAGGGGGATCCCGTCATCCCCGGCTTGACCGGGGATCCATGCAGCCGAACCGCCGGACGCACGAGACTCCCCGAAACCAGGATGGATGGATCCCGGATCTCCGCTGCGCTGCGTCCGGGATGACGGCGAGCGTGGGGAAGGGGCAAACAAAGCGGAGGCCCGCTAAGGCTTCAGATCTCCGGGATATTTTCCTTGAAGATCGCCTGCAGGCGGGTGGCCGGGCCGGTCGGGTTCTCTTCGCCGCGGGCGGCGCGGGCGAGGCGGTCGACGGCTTCGCGCGCCTCGACGCGCGGGTTCTGGTCGATCGCCGCGTCCATCGTGCCGGAGATGAGAAAACGGCGCGTGTGCTCGGTCAGTTCGTGGCCGATGAAGACGACGGATTTTTCCCGTCCCGCCTCCTGAAGTGCGCGCGAAATACCGCGGTTGCCGGCGCCGATATTGTAGATGCCGGCGAGGTCGGGATAGCGGGCGAGCAGCGCCACCGCCTCGCTATAGGCGCGCTCGGTGTCGTCGCGGATTTCTCGCAATTCGACGATCGAGATGCCCGGATACTCTTCGCGCAGCATATGGCGAAAACCCATCTCGCGCTCTTCGTGGCCGCGATAGGAGAGCGACCCGGCAAAGAGGGCGACCTTGCCGGTCTCGGCCTTCATGAAGCGGCCGAGCAGATAGCCGGCGAGGCGGCCGGCGGCGCGGTTGTCGATGCCGACATAGCCGACGCGCGGAACATGGCTGATGTCGGATACCAGCGTCATCACCGGCACGCCGGAACCGGCGAGCGAGCGGATCGCCTCGCGCACGACCGGATGATCGAGCCCGATCAGGCCGACGCCCTGGCTTTTTCCCCGCAAGGCTTCGAGCTTTTCCGCGAGCAGAACCGGCTCGAAGCCCTCGATCGAATGGACCCGCAAATTGACGTCCGGCCGGATCGCCGCGATGTCGGCGAACTGGTCGGCGAGGTTGTTGATGAAGGTGTTGGTGCCGCCGGGCAGGATGATGTCGAGATCGACGACGCCGGTGGGCTGACTGCCGATCGAGGCGGGCAAGGCGGGGCGGGCGATGTCGTCGACATAGCCGAGCTTGCCGGCAACCGTCAGCACGCGGTCACGTGTGCGCTCCTTGACGCCATCGCGATTGTTGAGGACGCGGTCGACCGTCGCGGTCGAAACCCCTGCCTCCCTTGCGATATCTGCCAGCGTCGTCCGCATTCCGCCTGTCCGAGTCGTTTCAGCTTCGATGAGATTTCAATTTACGCCGTTTGGCCGGAGGACCGGAAGCGGCGGCGAGATCGTGTCGGCAAATGATGTCTTTGATGTAAAATGATGTCAATGATTGATTTGATCATTTTGACATCCTTCGGAAAATCGTGCCGTAGCGACATCTGGGGGAAGCATGATGCAGCAGTATCCAGCCAAAATTGGCCAGATTCGTTGCGAAAAGTCGCGATGCTGGCGGTCCGATTGACCGACCTAAGGCCCGCCATTGCTGCGATGCATCATCTTCTCAGGTAATTTGTGATGCATTGCATCGCCTGTTGACATCGAAACAAATCAATATCAATCATCTCCGCCGATGTGACGGATCGGAATACGGTCCGCTGTCCTTGGGAGGGGAAATCATGTCCATGCGCGGTTCGTCCGCCGGCTCGTCCGGCTTTACCCGTCGCCGTCTGTTGAAGACGGGGGGCTCGGCCTTCGCCCTGACGGCGGCCATCGGCATCGCGCCGAAATTCCTGCGGCCGGCTTTCGCGGATACGGCGCTGTCGCCGGGCATGATCGGTGGACCCTCTGGTTTCCCCGGCGCCGAGCGCTACCAGTATGGTGCTGATACCCCGGAAGGCCGCGCCGTCGAGGGCATCAAGGCGCTGAAGGCCGCCGGCAAGGCGCCGACCAAGATCGTGCTCGGCCTGTCGGATGGCTCGATCGGCCAGCTGACCAAGCCGTTCCCTGCGGGCGCGCCGTCGATCAAGGATCTTTGGGAGAAGGAAACCGGCGTCACGCTGGAGATCGTCGGCCAGCCGAACGGCCAGGAATTCACCAAGGCGATGCAGGACATCTCCACCCAGGGCGGCGCGTTCGACATCTACGCCGTTGAGTGGAACCGGCTGGGCGACCTCGCCGAGACCAACGGCCTCGTCAAGATGGACGATTTCGTCGCCCAGTATAAGCCGGAATGGGACAATCCCGAGCGCGGCTATCCCGGTGGCGATGCCGGTGTCAGCCTGTTCAACCGCTATCGCGGCTCCGTCTACGGCGTCTCGCTCGATGGCGATTACCAGTGCTGGGTCTACCGCACGGACCTGTTCGGCGATGCGGCCGAGCAGTCGGCCTTCAAGGACAAGTTCGGCTACGATCTCGCGCCGCCCACGACCTGGAAGCAGCACAGCGATATCGCCTCGCACTTCCATCGCCCGGACAAGGGCCTGTTCGGCTCGACCGACCTGCGCAACCAGGGCTGGGGCTACACCAACTGGTACCAGCGCTTCGTTTCGACCGCCTCGCCGAACCAGTTCCTGTTCGATGACAATGGCGCGCCGCTGATCAATTCGGCCAATGGCATCCTGGCGACGACGGAATATGTCGACAGCCTCGCCCATCATTCGCCGGACGCGATCTCCTGGGGCTGGCCGGAGCAATACGGCAATTTCGGCAATGGCGGCGCGGCGATGACCTGCGCTTTCTCGAACCTGCCGAAATTTCTCGACAACAAGGCGAATGAAGGCTCGAAGGTCACCGGCAAGATCGGCTCGATGCTGCCACCGGGCCGCGTCATCGACGACAAGCTGGTCCGCCGCTCGGTGCTCTGGCTCAATCTCTCGGCCTCGATCTCGGCCCAGAGCCAGCATCCGGAAGCCTGCTACCTGCTGCTGCAGTGGCTTGGCTCCAGCCGGATCTATTCCTGGATGACGGCCAATCCGGGCGGCTATTTCGACCCGTTCCAGCTGGCGAACTTCGCCGATCCGCTCGTCCGCGAGACGTATCACGCTTACCACATGGACAATCTGCGCGAGGTCGTCGCTCGCACGGTGCCCACCATCAATTATCCGGGCGCGACCGCCTTCCACAACGCGCTCGACGAAAACCTCGTCGCTGCCTGCACCAAGTCGAAGACGCCGGAGCAGGCGATGGCTGACACCGAGCGGGAATGGAAACGCATCGCGCGGCGGATCGGCGAGGACAAGCTCCTCGACGCGATCCGCAGCAACAAGGCCTCGTGGCCGACGGTGCTCGATCCGGTCGTGACGTAGGCAAACCCATCTGCCGTCATCCCGGGCGAAGACCCGGGATCCATTCAGCCCCGCGCTTGGGAAGCTGGATGGATCCCTGCTTTCGCAGGGATGACGGTGGAGGGCATCCAAAGCACCCTCCCTCGCCCTTCAAAACGGGGTGGTGGGGTGAGGGCCCTTCAGTTGGTTCAAGGAAAACGGAGCGCCAGCGTGCTTCGTCATCCCGGGCGTAGACCCGGGATCTATTCAGCCCCGTTCTTGGGACGCTGGATGGATCCCTGCTTTCGCAGGGATGACGGCGAACTGGTTGGACGGCCGGCGGCAAGACGCAGGGTCGTGAGAGGAATGAGCATGCGGCGTTCACCCGCCTTTGAAATCTTCCGTTATGCCGCGATCGCGCTTGCGCTCGCGCTGACGCTGCTGCCCATCCTCTGGATGGTGTCGATGGCCTTCAAGCCGATCCCGGAATGGTCGGCAACCGGCGCGGACCTCACATGGATTCCGCGCGCGCCGACGCTCGACAATTTCCGCTTCGTCTTCGGCGAGAGCACGTCCGACCTGATCGTCGCGCTGGAGCGCACCGCCTGGCGGCCGATCCTGGCGTCGCTGCTCTCCGCCGTGTTCGGCACTGCTATCGCCATGGTCTGCGGCACCGCCGCCGCCTACGGCCTGTCGCGTTTCGGCTCCGGCAAGAATTTGCCGCTGGCGCTGATCCAGCTTCGGCTGTTCCCGCCGATGGCGGTGATGATCCCGGTCATGATCATGTGGGCCTTTCTCGGCCTGATCGATACCTGGTGGGGCCTGGCGCTGATCTACGGCATCGTCACGCTGCCCTTCGCCTTCTGGCTGATGAAGACCTTCTTCGACGAGATGCCGCGCGAGATCGAGGAAGCGGCGCTGGTCGAAGGCTGCTCGCGCTTCCGCGTCTTCATGAAGATCACCCTGCCGATGATGCGCGCGCCGCTCGCTTCCTCGGCGCTGCTCGTCTTCATCCTGAACTGGTCGGACTATCTGATCGCCCTGCTGCTCACGACCAAGAACTGGGTCACCATTCCCGTCTACATGGCGTCGCTCTCGTCCTCGATGACCGGCCAGCTCTACGGCGCCAAGGCGGCGCTCGGCCTGCTCGCGGCGATCCCGCCCGTCATTCTAGGCATCGCCATCCAGAAGCACCTGGTCCGCGGCCTGACCTTCGGAGCGCTGAAACAATGAGCGCCACCGAAACGCTTGCCAGAACGGCCGCATCAACGCCGTCGCGCGCGGCCCAGCCGGTCGACCGTGAATCGCGTCGCCTCGGCTTCCGCCTGACCCTGCCGACCCAGCTTCTCGTGCTGTTCATCGCTGTCTTCCCGCTGTTGATGCAGCTTTACATCAGCCTGACAGACTGGTCGCCCCTCGACGGCGTCAGCTGGTGGAAGGCCTGGCAGTCCTGGAACAACTTCGCCAACTATACCGACCTCGTGGAAGACCGGCGCTGGTGGGGCGCGCTGGGCCGCACCTTCATCATCATGTTGGTCTGCGTGCCGGCCGAGTTCCTGCTGGCGCTGGGACTCGCCACGCTGTTCATGGATGACTTTCCCGGCAAGCGTATCTTCTACTCGATCCTGCTGATGCCGATGATGGTGGTGCCTGCAGTCGCCGGCTACATGTTCTTCATGCTGTTCCAGTCGGGCGGGCCGTTCAACGGCATCGTCTCGGCGCTGACCGGCATGGATATCCGTATCGCCTGGCTGTCCGATCCGACGCTGGCGCTGGTCGCCGTGATGATCGCCGACATCTGGCAATGGACGCCGCTGATGTTCCTGATCCTGCTTGCCGGCCTCGTCGGCGTGCCGGAGGATCAGCTGAAGGCGGCGACCCTGCTCGGCGCCAACTGGCGGCAGCGCTTCTTCACGATCATGCTGCCGCGCATCAAGACGATCATGGTGATCGCGCTGGCCATCCGCGTCATCGAGATCTTCAAGATCTTCGATACGCTCTACATCATGACCGGCGGCGGCCCCGGCGTCGCGACCGAGACGATCTCCGTCTACGTCTACAAGGTAACGACCCAGGATCTGATCTGGGGCTATGTCGCGGCCATCGCCCTCGTCATCCTGATCGTCCTTTCCGTGCTTGCCGTCTTCGCCATGAAGCGGATGGATGCTGCCAAAAATGGTGGCGCAGCGGTTCAGAAGGGAGCGCGGGCATGACCACCATCCGGCTTGAAAACCTGGTCAAGCATTTCGGTGATTTCACCGCGCTGAAGACGATGGATCTCGAAATCCGCGACGGCGAGTTCATGGCGCTGCTGGGGCCATCCGGCTGCGGCAAGTCGACGACCATGAACATGATCGCCGGCATGGAAGACCCGTCCGGCGGCCGCATCCTGTTCGACGGCCGCGACATGAACGGCGTGCCGATGGGCAAGCGCGGCGTCGGCTTCGTGTTCCAGAACTACGCCATCTTCACCCATATGACGGTTCGCCAGAACCTCGCCTATGGCCCGAAGATGCGCGGCATGAGACGGTCGGAGATTGACCGTCGCGTCAAGAACATCGCCGATTTCCTGCAACTGACGCCGCTGCTCGACCAGAAGAGCGCCAAGCTCTCGGTCAACATCCTGCAGCGCCTCGCGATCGGCCGCTCGGCCATTGTCGAGCCGGCGATCTTCCTGCTCGACGAGCCGCTGTCGAATGTCGACGCCGCTTTCCGCGCCGTGATGCGCACGGAGCTGAAGCATCTGCAGAAGCAGTTCGAGCAGACCATGGTCTATGTCACCCACGACCAGCTCGAAGCCATGACCATGGCCGACCGCATCGCTGTGATGGATCATGGCGTATTGCAGCAGGTCGGAACCCCGCTCGAGGTCTACAACAACCCGGCCAACATCTTCGTCGCGAAGTTCATCGGCGCGCCGGGCATGAACCTGATCGCTGGCGAACTGGCCGAGACGGATCGCGGCCTCGCCGTTGATCTCGGAACCTGGGGCGTCTCGCCGCCCTTGTCGGATGATCTCGCCGCGGCGGCGCGCGCCGCTGGCAGCCGGGCCGTGCAGTATGGCTTCCGGCCGGAGGAGGCGACGCTTGGCCCCGAAGGGCAGGGACTGCGGGCCCGCGTCACCTTCGTCGAGCGCATCGGTGCCCGTACCATCGTCCATGTCGAAAGCGGCCAGACGGCCAAGATCGTGGCCGGCAATGATGTCGCCTGCTCGATCGGCGACGTCGTCTCGATCGTGCCGGCGCCGCAGGCCGTCCGCCTGTTCGACGCCGCTTCCACTGCCGCGATCCGGGGGGCCTGAGCATGGCCGAAATCACCTTCGAGAACGTCTCGAAGCGCTATGGCGACACGTTGGCGCTCGACCGCGCCTCGTTCACCATCCGCGACAACGAGTTTTTCTGCTTCTTCGGCCCGCCTTCTTCCGGCAAGACGACGATTTTGCGCCTGATCCTCGGGCTGGAGACGCCGGACGAGGGCGAGATCCTCATCGGCGGCAAGCGGGTCAACGCCGTCTCGCCGGCCGAACGCAATGTCGCCATGGTGTTCCAGAACCTGGCGCTCTTTCCGCACATGACCGCGCGCGAAAACATCCGTTTTCCACTCGTTGAGCGGAAGGTGCCGGAGGCGCAGATATCAGCCAAGCTCGCTTCCGTTGCCGAGAAGCTCCACATCGGCCACATCCTGCACAAGCCACCGGCGCAACTCTCCGGTGGCGAACGCCAGCGCGTGGCGATCGCCCGGGCGCTGGTCCGCGACCCGGCCGCCTATCTGATGGACGACCCGATCTCGGCGCTCGATGCCCGGCTGCGCGAAGAGACGCGCGTCGAGCTGAAGCGCCTGCAGCAGGAGCTCGGTCACACGCTGGTCTATGTGACCCACGACCAGGAAGAGGCGATGTCCGTCGCCGACCGGATGGCGATCCTCGACGGCGGCGTCATTCGCCAGGTCGATACGCCCCGCGCCATCTACGATCGGCCGGCCAGCCGCTACGTCGCCGGCCTCGTCGGAGCGCCGACCATCAATCTGCTCACCGGAACCGCCGATACGGTTAACGGAAGGCTAACAGCGGCGCAGGGTGTTATCCGCCTGCCGCTCGCCAGCGTGCCCGACCGCGCGATCGCCTTCGGCATCCGCCCGGAGAGCCTGAAGCTTGCGCCCTGGCGCGAGGGCGACGGCGCCGCGGCGACGATCTTCGAGGTCGAACCCCTCGGCGGCTTCACCGTGGTGACGCTGACGGCGGGCGAGGAGCGGCTCCGGGCGTTGCTGCGCGGCCAGCCGAAATTCGCGGCCGACGAGAAGATCACCCTCTCGGTCGATCCGGCCGACATCCACTTCTTCGCGGCAGACGGCGCAGCCGTCGCCCGCGCTCCATAAAAAGACGGAGGAACCCATGGCTGACTCAAAGGGCTTCGCGCCCGATCCGGAGATCCGGGTCAAGGATCTCAGGATCGGCGCCATCGGCGCCGGCATGATCATGGCCGAATGCCATCTCGCCGCCTATCACGAGGCCGGCTTCCCGGTTGTGGCGATCGCCTCACGCACGCAGGCGAACGCCGCCAAGGTGGCCGAGCGCTGGTCGATCCCGACCGTGCACGAGACGCCGGAAGCGCTGATCGAGGACGAGAATGTCGAGATCGTCGACCTCGCCTTTCCGCCGGACCAGCAGCCGGCGCTGATCCGCCACGCGCTGAAGCAGAAGCATATCAAGGGGATACTGGCGCAGAAGCCGCTGGCGCTGACGCTGGAAGACGCCATCGCGCTGCGCGACGAGGCTGAGGCCGCCGGCAAGATCCTCTCCGTCAACCAGAACATGCGCTACGACCAGTCGATGCGCGTCCTGAAGCAGATCCTCGACAAGGGCGAGCTCGGAACGCCCGTCATCGCCACGATCGAGATGCGCGCCATCCCGCACTGGCAGACCTTCCTTGAGGAATATGACCGGCTGACGCTCTCGAACATGAGCGTGCATCACCTTGATGTGCTGCGCTTCTTGTTCGGCGAGGTCGACGAGATCTACACCGCCGCCCGCACCGATCCGCGCACCAAGTTCGAACACAAGGACGGCATCACCGCCTCGACGATCAAGTTCGAATCCGGCGTTTTCGCCGTGTCGCTGGAGGACGTCTGGTCCGGCCCGCGCGAGGAAGGCTTCGACTCGGACATCTATATCAAGTGGCGCGTCGAGGGCACGGAAGGCGTCGCGCAGGGCACGATCGGCTGGCCGACCGGCGCCGCTTCGACGCTGACCTATGCCTCCAAGACCACCACCGGCGGCAAGTGGGTCACGCCGGAATGGGACACGATGTGGTTCCCGCATGCCTTCAAGGGCGTGATGGAGCAGCTGCAATATGCGGTGAAGACCGGTTCCGCCCCGGCGCTCACCGTCGCCGACAACGTCAAGACCGTGGCGCTGGTCGAAGCGGGCTACCGCTCGATCGCCGAGGGGCGCGCCGTCAAACTTTCCGAAATCGCCATCTGAATTCCAGGGAGGAACTCATCATGATGCAGTCCGGCATTTTCACCGGCTATTTCCCCTACGGCCTCGAAGAGACGGCCAAGAAGATCCGTGGCCATGGCTTCAACACCGTGCAGCTCGATCTTCACTTCAAGGATATCGACCTCAGCGCCGGCCAGATCACCAAGGCCAAGGCCAAGACCGTTCGCGACACGTTCCGCGACAACGACCTGCCGATCTGCTGCATCTCCGGCTACACCAACATCATCCATCCCGACCTCGCGCACCGCGAAGCCAATGTCGAGCGGCTGAAGGAAATCATCCGCAACGCGCGCGATCTGGGCTCGCCCTACGTCATCTCCGAGACCGGTACCTACAATACCGAGAGCGAGTGGATGAGCGATCCGAAGAACAAGTCGGAAGAAGGCTTCGAGATGTGCCGCGCCGTGATCGCGGAATTGGCGCAGGAAGCCTATGACCACGGCTCGATGTTCCTGCTCGAGACCTATGTGAACAACGTCGTCGGCTCGGTCGAGGAGACGGTGCGGATGTTCGCGCAGGTCGATCATCCGGGCCTCGGCCTCTTGATGGATCCGACGAACTATTTCGAGGATCACAACATCGACAACATGGACAAGGTGCTGAACCAGGTGTTCGACACGCTGGCCGACAAGATCAAGATCGCCCACGCCAAGGACGTGGCCCGTGCCGGCGACGACAAGAGCGAGAAGCATGCCGACATCGGCGACGATGACGCGCTCGCCTCGCATACCTTCCGCGGCGTCGGCGAGATGGTCCTGAACGCGCCGGGCACCGGCTCGCTCAACTACGACCTCTATTTGCAGCGCCTGTCGGAAAAGCATCCGAACATCCCGGTCATCATCGAGCATCTGTCGGAAGACGATGTTCCGCGTGCGAAGAAATTCCTCGACGACAAGTTCCGCGCGCACGGGCTCTGATCCGGTCCGGCTCGTCGAGCCGTCCGTATCCAAACCTCCGGGATCCCGGGCCTAGACCCGGGATCCCTACAGCCTGAAGCGCTTCAGGCCCTGATGGGATCCCTGCCTTCGCAGGGATGACGACGGAGGTCGCACCAACAGAATTGCCTCTCCCGCTTGCGGGAGAGGGTCGGGGTGAGGGCTTTCCTCGCTCCCGCAAAACGAAACCTAGGAATCAGGACACGACCATGGTGGAACTTTTCGGGCGGAGCTTTTCGCGGCGTGAGCTCGCGGCGCATTCCGGGATGCTGTCGCAATTCGCCGGCGTCCGGCTGATGACGCTGGGCGACGGCGTCGAACGCGGCATCCGCCTGCTTGAATTCCGCACCGGCACCGGCCTGCGCTTCACCGTCCTCGTCGATCGGGCGATGGATATCGCCGATCTCGACTATCAGGGCACCTCGATCGGCTGGCATTCGCCTTCCGGCTTCCGCAATGCGTTCCTGCATGAATATGAGGGCGAGGGCGGTCTCGGCTGGATGCGGTCGTTCTCAGGCCTCTTCGTCACCTGCGGTCTCGACCACGTCCTCTTCATGCACGAGGCCTCAGCGGAGAGTTATGTCTACGGCCCGCGCAAGACCGCCAAGCATTCGCTGCATGGCCGCGTCAGCACGATTCCAGCGCGCCTCACCGGTTATGGCGAGACGTGGGATGGGGATGAATGCACGCTCTGGGCGGAGGGTATCATCCAGCAATCCGCCGTCTTCGGCGAAGACCTGCATCTGATCCGCCGCATCGAGGCGAAGGTCGGCTCGAACGAGATCAAGCTCACCGACCGCGTCGTCAATCACGGCTTCTACAAGACGCCGCATATGTACTGCTACCACATCAACCCGGCCGCGCCGCTGCTCGAAGAGGGCGCCCGCTATGTCGCGCCGATCGAGGAAGTGGTCTGGGCTGCCCATGCCGGCGCCGACTATCGCAAGCAGGGCGTCGGCTACCGCACGCTGCCTGCGCCGCAGAGGAATTTCCACGAGCAGGTCTGGCAGCACGAGATGAGGGCCGACGCCAACGGCCTGGTGCCGGTGGCGCTGGTCAATGACCGCCTGGGCCTCGCCTTCGAGGTCGAGACCCGCAAGGACCAGTTCCCCTGCCAGTTCGAATGGCAGAATTTGCAGTCCGGACAATATGCGATCGGCCTGGAGCCTTCGACCAACCATGTTCTCGGCCACAAATACGCCGAGGAGCACAATGAGCTGATCTGGCTCGAACATGGCGACGAGCGCCGTTACGACACGACGCTGCGTGTTCATGCCGGCCATGACGCGACCGCGGCGCTGGAGAAGCGCATTGCCGGCCTCGCCGTGCAGCCGACGGAAGAATACCCGACGCCGACCGGCAATCACCGCCCGATTCTGGGGCGGTGATGCGACCTTCCTGCACTGATACGGCTGCATGGATCCCGGATCGCGCTTCGCTTGTCCGGGATGACGGCGAGTCTGTTGTGAGATCGCGGCCGCCCCAGCCTGATGTCCCTATTCCTGCGCTTGGAACTACCGAATGACCATCAAGAACAAGACCATCCTCTATACGGGCGCTGCCGGCGGGCTCGGCCTGCCGGCGACGCTGGCGTTTCTGGAGGCAGGCGCCACTGTCGTCGCCATCGACAACGACCCGGCCAAGGGCGAGGCGCTGAAGGCGGCGGCCGGCGAACGCGGCCTCGACAAGCTGGTGTTCCAGGCGCTCGATCTTTCCGATCTGGCGGGTCTGCGCGCGGCGCTAGAGGCGCTTTCAGCGGAGGTCGGCGGCTTCGACATCGTCATCAACAATGCCGCGATCTACCCCTCGAAGCCGTTCGAGGAATACACGATCGAGGAGCATCAGGCGGTGCAGCGGATCAATGTCGACGCCGGCATCGTCTGCGTCCAGGTCGCGCTGCCGTCGATGCGCGCCGAGGGTTTCGGCCGCATCGTCAACATCGCCAGCGTGACGCTCTCCGGCGGCTGGGCCAACCTGTCGCCCTACATCCAGTCGAAGGGCGCGCTGGTCGGCCTGACGCGAGCCTGGGCGCGCGAGTTCGGCGCGTATGGCGTCACGGTCAACGCCATCTCGCCCGGCGCCTTCCCGACCGACGCAGAGAAGATTCATCCCGATCCCGAGGGCTACAACCGCCACGTCCTCGACCGCCAGGCGGTCAAGCGCCGCGGCGAGCCGGCGGATATCGCCAATGCGCTGATTTTCCTCGCTTCCGAAGGTTCCGGCTTCATCACCGGCCAGACGCTGAACGTCGATGGCGGCTGGTGGATGACGTGAGACGACCTGTGAGCGCTACCATGCCGGCCGTCTGGCGCGGCTCTCTGCGCTTCCGGGGCTCACGGACCGATGTCCGCTCCGCTCCGGTTCTCGACAGCCACACCAGCCAACTCGGCCTGGCGCATTCCCAAGCCGTCTCACGGCCGAAGACCACCAAGGGATACTGAACTATGGGCATTCTTTCCGGGTACCGCGTGCTCGATTGCTCGATCGCCATGGCGGGACCGTTCGCGGCCCAGCGCCTGGGCGATCTCGGCGCCGACGTCGTCAAGGTCGAGCCGATCAACGGCGAGTGGCAGCGCCATGTCGCGGCCGGCGGCGCGCGCGGCAACAAGGTCAACGTCTCGTTCCTGTCGCTCAACCGCAACAAGCGCTCGCTCGCCATCGACCTGAAGAATCCTGACGGCAAGGCGATGCTGCTCGAACTGGTGAAGACGGCCGACGTCTTCCTGCAGAACTACCGCCCCGGCGTCGCCAAGCGCCTTGGCGTCGACTACGAGAGCCTGTCGAAGATCAATCCGAAGCTGATCTACGTCTCGATCTCCGGCTATGGCGAGGACGGGCCGTATCTGAACCGTCCGGGCCAGGATCTGGTGCTGCAGGGCATGTCGGGCGCCATGCTTTCGGCTGGCCGCGAGGGCGAGCCGCCGAATGCCGCCGGCCAGTATCTGGTCGATGCCATCACCGCCTATACGGCGTTCGAGGGCGCGCTGGCCGCGCTGCTGCATCGCGAGCGGACGGGCGAGGGCCAACTGGTCCAGGTCAACATGCTGGACGCGATCACCACCATCCAGATGCAGGAGCTCTCGGTCTTCACGGTCGCCGGCAAACCGCAGACCCGTTCGGCCGAACCGCATGCGCATGTTTATATCCGCGCGCCCTATGGCGCCTTTGCCACCACGGACGGCTTCATCATCGTCTCGTTCCCGAAGCTCGCGAATTTGGGTCAGGTGATTGGCGAGGACAGCTTCCTCACCATGGATGACGAGGTCGACACCTGGGAGAAGCGCGACGAGATCTTCGCCAAGACCCGCGAAAAGCTGAAGACCAAGTCCTCGGCCGAATGGCTGGAACTGTTGCGGGCGGCCGATATCTGGTGCGGGCCGGTCTATGGCTATGCCGATCTGGTCGAGGACGAGCAGATCAAGCACAACGGCACCTTCGTCGAATATGACCACCCGACCGAAGGCCATGTGAAGACGCCGGGCTTCGCGATCAAGTTCTCGAAGACGCCATCGACCGTCGAGCGCGGCGCGCCGCTGACCGGCGAGCATACGCGGGCGGTGCTTCAGGAAGCCGGCCTGGATGAGGCCGCCATCAATGATCTGCTCGCCAAGGGCGCTGTCAGCGAGGGTGCAGCATGACCGACGATATCCTCTTCACCGTCGATGGCCACGTCGCGACCATCACGCTAAACCGGCCGCAGAAGCTGAACGCCGTCACGCCGGAAATGTCGAAGGCGATCGTCGCCGCCGTGCAGGAATGCAATGACAGCGACACGATCCGCGCCGTCATTGTGACGGGAGCCGGTGAGCGGGCGTTCTGCGCCGGTTCCGACATCAAGGAACTCGACACCTATTCGTCGCCCTGGCAGTTCCGCAATCGCGCCGATTATTGCGACGCGATCCGCAAGCTGCTGAAGCCGACGATCGCGGCCGTCAATGGCTATGCCTTCGGCGGCGGGCTCGAGACGTCGCTCTCCTGCGATATCCGCATTGCTTCCGACAACGCGCAGTTCGCGGCACCCGAGATCAAGCTTGGCTGGATCGGCGGCGGCGGCATGGCGACGTTTCTCGCTCATTCGGTCGGCCCGTCCAATGCGGCGCTGATGATCATGACCGGCGATCCGATCCCGGCCGAAAAGGCCCTGGCCTGGGGGCTGGTCTCGGAAGTCGTGCCACAGGCCGAGCTTCTCACCCGCGCCCGCGCCATCGCCGATGTCATCGCCAGCCGGGCGCCGATCGCGGCCGAGACGGCGAAGCTCAACCTGCATGCGGCTTTCACCATGCCGCAAGAGCAGGCGATCGACTACGAGCGCGACCTGCAGACCATCTGCTTCGCCACCGAAGACGCCGCCGAGGGCCGCGCCGCCTTCAAGGAAAAGCGGCAACCAACCTTTAAGAGACGCTGATTCATGACTGCTGCTACCGTCGTCCGCTTCGTGCGGACACGCCGCGAGGCAACCGTCCTCGCGATGCTCATCCTTGTCTTCATCGGCCTGACCTTCGCCAGTGAGTTCTTCCTGACGGGGCGCAACCTGTCGAATGTCTCGCGTCAGATATCGGTCGTTGGTATCGTCGCTCTCGGCCAGGCGCTGGTGATCATCGCCGGCGGCATCGACCTCTCCGTCGGCTCCGTCATCGGCCTTTCCGCCGTGACCAGCGCGATCGTTTCGGCGACGACCGGCATGCCGTCGCTGGGCATCGCTGGCGCCATCGGCATCGGCATGGCGATCGGTTTCGCCAATGGCGTGTTGATCACCAAGCTCCGGATCAATCCGTTCATCACGACGCTCGGCACCTTGTCGATCGCGCGCGGCGCGGCGCTGCTCATCACCAACGGCAATCCGCAGCGCTTCGACAATTGGGCGGCCTTCCTCGGCTATGGGAAGATCGGCGACGTCCCGGTGCAGTTCATCCTGCTGGTGGTGCTGACCATCCTGGTCTGGCTGTTCGCGACGCGGACGCGCTGGGGCCGTAATGTCTACGCGGTCGGCGACAATGCCCGTGCCGCCCGGCTCGCCGGCATTGACGTGGCGCGCACCCGCATCCTGGTCTTCACCGTTTCGGGCAGCCTCGCCGGTCTCGGCGGCCTGCTGCTCGGCGGCATGCTGACCAATGCCAACCCCAATCTCGGCCTCGGCTACGAGCTCGACGTCATCGCCGCGGTCATCCTCGGCGGCGTCGCGCTCTCCGGCGGCCGTGGCTCGATCGGCGGCGTCGTCATCGGCGCGGCGCTGATCGGCCTGCTTCGCAACGCGTTCGTCCTGCTCAACGTCTCCGGCTACTGGCAGACCATCACCATCGGTCTCGTCGTCATCCTCGCCGTCGGCGCGGACAGCCTGAACCGGCGCAGCGAAGAAGATTGAGGCGGCTTGCCAAGCCGTCTCCGTATTGAACCCAACTTGGAGGAAACCATGACTATGACATTTGATCGCCGCCGCTTCCTGATGCTGTCGGCCGCCGGCCTCGCTTTGCCGCTGATGCCGGGGCTGGCGCGTGCCGAAGAGGCTGCGCTGTCGGAAGGCGCCAAGGCCGTTGGCGGCGCTGTCGCTGCCCAGGGCGCCGCCCCGAAGCCGCTCCGCATCGCCGTGCTGTCGTTCCAGGGCTCGTCCTTCTGGGAAGCCGCCGACAAGGGCATCGCCGCCGCCGCCGACTACCTGAAGCCGCTCAACACCACCGTCGACTACATCCAGCTCGGCACCGGCCTGACCGCCGAGGTGATGGTCGCCGGCATCGATGGCGCGCTGACCAAGCAGTATGACGGCATTGCCGCCGTGCCGATCTTCGACGGCACCGTCGCCAAGGTGAACGAGGTCGTCGCGGAGGGCGTGCCGTTCGTCTCCTTCATCGCCGACTCGGCCGAGAAGTCGAACCGCACCGTCTCGATCGGCATGCTGGCCTATGACGCCGGCGCCAAGGCGGGCGAGTTCATGGCCAAGCAGCTCGGCGGCAAGGGCAAGATCGCCGTCATCACCGGCTATCTCGGCGCTGCCCAGCACGATGCCCGCATGAACGGCGCGCTCGACCTGATCAAGAAGAACTATCCCGACATCACCATCGTCGGCCCGTTCGAGTGCAAGGACGACGACGCCACCGCCTATTCGCAGGCGACCGACGTCATGACCTCCAATCCCGACCTGTCGATCCTCTATGTGACGGCCGGCGGTTCGGAGGCGGCGGCCAAGGCGGTCCGTGATTCCAAGGCGACGGGCAAGGTCGGCGTCGTCGGCTATGACGACCTGCCGGAGAAGCAGCAGTACAAGGACGGTGGCGAGATCCTCGCCCTGATCGATCAGGCTCCGGCTCGTCAGGCCTTCGACAGCATCGTCATGCTGCACAACATGCTGGGCTTTGGCGCGACCTATCCGGCCGACATCGCCGTCGACGCGCCGATCGCCCTCGGCAAGGGCGCGAAGACCTGACGCCCAGCTAGCCAGTTCCTCAGCCAACCCTCTCCCGCAAGCGGGGGAGGGCCTCTGGCGGCGCATGTGATCATCGCCGCAGCGGATCACTTCCCTTTCCTTGCCCGCTCACGGATGAGGAAAGGCAGGGTCCTTCTTCCCCATTCGAGAGCACCATGACCGACTGCCTTCTCTCCGCCCGCGGCATCGCGAAATCCTTCGATCAGAACCGCGTCCTGCATGGTGTCGATTTCGACATTTCCGCCGGCCAGGTCGTCGCGCTGCTGGGCGAGAACGGCGCCGGGAAGTCGACTTTCGTCAACATCCTTTCGGGCGCGCTGCCGCGCGACGGCGGAACGATCCGCTGGGCTGGCGCGGAGACTGTCTTCCGCGACACCCGCGCCGCGCTCGACGCCGGCATCATCCATATCCATCAGGAACTGTCGCTGATCTCCTCGCTTTCCGTGATGGAGAACCTGTTCATCGGCGACTACATGACCGGAAAATCCGGCCTGATCGATCGCAAGGCGCTGGCCGCGAAGGCGCGTGAGCTTCTTGCTCGCGTCGGCGCCGCCCATATCGATCCGCGCGTCGAGGCTGGCTCTCTCTCGACCGCCGAGCAGCAGATCGTCGAGATCGCCAAGGCGCTGGCGCGCAATGCCCGCCTGCTGATCCTCGACGAGCCGACCGCCTCGCTGACGCCGCACGAGGCCGAGGCGCTTTTCGCAATCGTTCGCGATCTGCGTGCCAATGGCGTCGCCATCATCTTCATCAGCCACCGCTTCGACGAGGTCTTCATGATCTCCGACCGGGTCGTCGTGCTGCGCGACGGACGGGTCGTCGGTGATCGTCCCGTGGCCGAGACGACGCGCGCCGGCATCATCGCCGACATGACGGGCCGAGCCTTCACCTTCGATGCGCTCGACGCGCCTGATATCGCGGCGGATGCACCGATCCGGCTGAAGGCCGAGGCGATTGCCGACAAGGGCCGCGTCGGTCCGGTATCCTTCACGCTCAGGAAGGGCGAGATCCTCGGCATCTTCGGACTGGTCGGCGCGGGCCGAACGGAGCTGCTGGAACTCCTTTGCGGCATCCGGCCGCTCGCCGCTGGGACAATCTCGCGGCCGGACGGTGTCGTGCCTGCCAACTCGACCGAGGCGTGGCGCAGCGGTCTGGCGCTGCTGCCCGAGGGCCGCAAGACCAACGGCATCCTGCCCAGCCTGTCGCTCGCCGAGAACGTCGCCGTGGCCAAGCGCCAAAAGAGCGGCGGCATTCTCGATCTCGGCGCGGAGAAGTCGCTGTTTGCAAAGTTCCGCGATGCGCTCGGCATCGTCAGCGAGGGGCCGGATCAGCCGATCCGCCGCCTGTCGGGCGGCAACCAGCAGAAGGTGATCTTCGCCCGCTGCCTGGCCTCCGAGCCCGATATCCTGTTTCTTGACGAGCCGACCCATGGCGTCGACGTCCGCACCAAGGCCGACATCTACAAGCAGATCCAGGATCTCGCGAAGAAGGGCATGAGCGTCATCTTCGTTTCGTCCGAATTGCCGGAGGTTCTGGCGCTCGCCTCGACCGTCATGGTGCTGTCGCGCGGCCGGCAGACGCTGCTTGCCCCCAACCAGGGCATGACCGAGAACGACGTGCTGACGGCCGCCTTCGCCCAGGCTTGACGCCAAGGTATCGGGATCGACTTGTCGTCGACGCTACGTCATTGGGCCTGGCGTCGTCCCAAGCGATGCTGGCAGAGTGTTGTCGGTTCCGCTACCTTTGCGCGGTAGGTTCGCGCTTCCGGAGCCGGCCTCCTCGAAGGTCGGCACGGCGTGTGGAGCGGTGGAGACGGTGGGTTGGACGCGAACATTTGTTCGAGGATTGCGCAGCTCTATGATGCTTCGGATGTTCTGGTCGCGGTCTACGACGGCTTCGATCGGCTCCGCTTTGCCAATCCGGCCTTTCGTGCCGCCTATTTCGTCGAGCCGGACGAAGCGCCGACCTGGGCGGAGATCATGCGTCGCAACCATGGCCTCGGCCGAGGGACGATTCTGTGCGTTCCTGATTTCGACTTCTGGCTGACATCGACATTGTCGCGTCGCGGCAAGACTGGATTTCGGGCGTTCGAGACGGATTTGCACGACGGGCGCTGGCTCTGGATGACGGAGACCGTCGAAAGCGATGGCTGGATGCTGTGCATCGCCAGCGACATCACCGGCATTCGGGTCGAGGAGCGGGAGATCCGCCAGGACCGCGATCTGGCGATCAAGGCCTCCTATACGGATGACCTGACGCGTGTCGCCAACCGGCGCTTCCTGACCGCCCGGATCGAGCAGATCCTGGCCGATCACCGGGCGGCGGGGCAATCAGGTTGTCTCGCGGTCATCGACCTCGACAATTTCAAGCTGGTCAATGACCGTTTCGGTCACCAGACCGGCGACCTCGTGCTGCAGGATTTCGCCAACCAGATCCAGGGGCAGTTGCGGCGGTCCGACTCATTCGGACGTATGGGCGGCGAGGAGTTTGCACTCACCTTCCCCGACACCTCGCTCGAACACGCCCGGCTGATGCTGGAGCGGATGCTGACCGTGGTGCGCCTGTCCAAGCCGCTCGCGAACTATCCCGATTTCGCCTACACCTTTTCGGCGGGGCTGACGGCAAGCCGTGTGGACGATGCGCTGAGCGATTTCTACCGGCGGGCGGACGACGCCCTCTATCGGGCCAAGGTTTCGGGGAGAAATCAGGTCCAGGCCTGTGACGAGCCGGTGGGCTGGGCGGCCGAGGCGCAATAGCGCGTCGGATGGCGCGGGCGCTCGCAGCGTCAGGGCGAAGCGACGGGATGGACCCAGAGCGGTTCATCGTCTCATGGAAACGCTGAACTGCTTCATGGCTTCGCCTGATCGCATTTTCTTCCCGCCAACCGGTATCGATTTCGCTTGGAAACGCTCAGGCCGAGGCCCGCATGACGAGCTTGCCTTCGAGCCGCACCTGCTGGGGCGGATGGTTGCCGTCACCGTCGTCCTCGCGCTCGACGCGGTCGAGCAGGATCGAGACGGCGGCCTGGGCGAGCTGGTCGAAATCCTGTGCCACTGTCGTCAGCGGCGGGCAGCCATACCGGCTGTGCGGCTGGTCGTCGTGACCGGCGATGCGGATGTCGCAGCCGGGTTCGCGGCCGATGCGAAGGCCATGCTGGAAAGCTGCCGCCATGACGCCGACGGCGCAGCGATCATTGGCGCAGAGAACCGTGCGGGTCGGGAAGCCCGCTCCTCGCAGGACGCGTTGTGCCTCCTCGAAGGCGATGTCCTCGAAGCGCCAGTCGTTCTTCGGCGTGACCGCGACGATCTCGGGCTTCAGGCCGAGGCGCTCCATGGTATTCACATAGGCGAGCTTGCGCTCCGGCCCGTTCTGATTGACGGCCGGCATGTCGAAATAGGTCGGCGGCTCACCGCTTCGACACAGATATTCGGTGATCAGCGGCACGCTCTGAAAATTGTTCGTGCCGACGAAGGGCGTGTCCTCGTCGAGGCTTGAATCGAGAAACACCATCGGAATGCGCGCCCGGAGACTGCGCATCAGCTGCTGGTCGGAATGGACGCCGAGCGGCGCGACGATGGCGCCGGCGATCTTCAGCGACAGGAGCATTTCGATGGAGCGGGCCTCCAGTTGCGCATCGCCGCGTGACGACAGCACGATCGCCAGATAGCCGCGTTCGACGCAGCGCATCTCGATCCGCCGCACCAGTTCCGAGAAAAACGTGTCGGCCGTATCGGGCACGATCAATCCGACGATTTTCGGCCGCTTCTTGTTCAGGTTCACCGCGAAGAGGTTGGGGCGGTACTCGTATTTCGCCAGCGCCTTCTCGATCTGGGCCCGGGTGGATTTGCGGACGCTGTCGGGGTCGTTGAAATATTTCGATACCGTCGGTCGCGATATGCCGCTCAGCGCCGAGAACTCCGCCATGTTCTTGATCGTGCGATCGGTCATTCGTGTTCTTTCAACACCGGGCTTTGGCGGGGCATTTAACTGCGCGTCACGGTGGCCGAGTCGGCCCGTTGACGCGTCGTGACACCTTGCCAGCAATTTCGGGCAAGGCCGGACGGGAGACGTAAAGCCAGACTAACAGACTGCTTTACGCGTGCAAATTTCCAAGTTGACGTGTTGGGGCGGAATGCTAGCCTTCAAGCAGGGTTGAGCGGGACCGAGAGGACGCACGGGACGGATTGTCTCGCGCGCGGAACCAACACAGCCGCATCATCGACGAAGCGCTGAAGCCGGGCGGACGTTCTGGCGAGCCGCGACGTCGTGCGACCGGGGAGGGTCTGCATGAGCCGTGATCTCAAGGGACGAGTCGCGCTGGTCACCGGCGCGAGCTCGGGCATCGGTCGCGCCATGGCGCGGATGCTGGCGGGGCAGGGCGTCCGTCTGGCGCTGGTCGGTCGTTCGGCCGAACGCTTGCAGGCCGTGCGGAACGAATTCCCCGACGCGGAGGCCCTTGTCATCGCGGCTGATCTGACCAGGCCCGCCGAGGTCGAGCGCACGATTGCCGAGACGATCGCCCGCTTCGGCCAGATCGACATTCTGCTCGCCAATGCCGGGCTCTATCTGGCCGGCGACCTGGTGGACGGCGATCCCGACGATTTCGACGCGGTCATCGGCGTCAACATCAACGCCGTGTTCCGCGCCGTGCGCGCCGTCCTGCCCGGCATGATGGAGCGCGGTTCCGGTGAAATCATCGTCACCAGTTCGGTCGCCGGTCATCAGGCGATTCCGTGGGAGCCGGTCTATAGCGCAACGAAGCATGCGGTACAGGCCTTCGTGCACGGTGTCCGCCGTCAGGCCGCGCCACATGGCGTGCGGGTCGGCGCGGTGGCGCCGGGCGTCGTTCTGAACGAGCTCTGGGGCTATTCGGATCCGGCGGTGATCGCCGCCAAGGCGGCCGCCCGCGAGGGGCTGCTGTCGGAGGACGTCGCCGACGCGGTTCTGTTCATGCTGACGCGGCCGGCCAACGTCACCATTCGCGATCTGGTCATCCTGCCGCAGAACCAGGACATCTGACTGCCCCTCGGTGATCGCGGCCTAGCGGTCGCAGATCAGGCGGTGCGCCGTCGTGACCGACCGGTGATCGTCGTCCCCTGAGATTTCCGGCGCCCATCGTACGCGCAACCTGAGCTGCTCGATGCCGACGCCGGCACGATGGTCGCCCTCGATTGGGGAATGGCTGTGCCGTCGGACGCGGTCCGCGATGCGACCGTCAATCCTGCTTAAAGCGGGCGAATATCGCGCGATTCCTCTTCGGCATGTCCTAGGGGTATTTGGGCAAACTTAGCTTGCGTAAAATATCGGATTGACCTCGTCGAGGCGCGCATCTAGGCTCCATTTAACAAATAAGAAATGGGAGGGCTTGGCTCCGCGGAGCCATCAGCCAGATTTGCTGGAGTAGTCTCGGCGACGCCTGTTCGCGGGCGCGATCCGGATTTTTTTGACTGGCGTTTCTGGCGTCCGGCAATGATCTCTATTGCTGATTTCCCTTTTCTGTTCGATTTCGATTTGGGCGCGTATCGGTGCGCCCGTGTTCCATCAAGGTCGCATCGGTCGCCCAAAGCGCCGGTGCCGGCCGAGACCATCCGCTTGAACAGCCTCGAAGAAGGGCGTCGGCGGGTGAACCACCGTTGCTAGGCAACAGCTTTCAATTCAAAGCAAAACGAGGGAACGCCATGAAGAAATTCGTTACAGCGCTCGCGGCTCTGGCAGTCGGAGCGACTGTTCTTGCAGGGCCGGTTGCGGCTCAGGCCGAGGAGAAGAAGTTCACCATCGCCCTGATCCCGGGCCTGACCACCGACGGCTTCTACATCACCATGCGCAAGGGCGCCGAGGCGGCGGCCAAGGCGGTCGGCGCCGAGCTGGTGTTCCAGGGCGCGCCGGAGTTCAACGCGGTGCTGCAGGTGCCGGTGCTCGACGCGATCATCGCCCGCAAGCCGGACGCGATCCTGATCGCCCCGACGGACAAGGTGCAGCTGGTCGAGCCGCTGAAGAAGGCGCATGCCGCCGGTATTCCGGTCATCACCGTCGACACCTTCATCGGCACGGGCAACTACCAGACCGGCTCCGGCGATGCCGACTTCCCGCTTTCCTACATCGCTTCGGACAACGTGCTCGGCGGCCGCATCGCGGCCCGCGCGCTCGCCAAGGCGGTCGGCGAGAAGGGCAAGGTCTATGTCTCCAACGTGAAGCCGGGCGTGTCGACGACCGACCAGCGCGAAGAAGGCTTCAAGGCCGAGATGAAGAACTATCCGGGCATCGAAGTCCTGGACACGCAGTTCAACGATGACGACGCCAACAAGGCCGCGACCCAGCTGCAGTCGGTGTTCGCCCGCAACCCGGACCTCGACGGCGTATTCGGCGCCAACCTGTTCTCCGCCCTCGGCGCCGCCAATGGCGTGAAGCAGGCCGGCCAGTCGGGCAAGATCAAGGTCGTCGCCTTCGACGCGCCGCCCTCGATCGTCGACAACATCAAGACCGGCCTCGTCGACATCGCGATCGCCCAGCATCCGGCCGAAATCGGCTTCTTCGGCACGATGGCCGCCTATGCGCACCTGACCGGCCAGTCGATCCCGACCCTGATCGGCACCGGCTTCACCGTCATGGACAAGAACAACGTCGACAATCCGGACGTTGCCAAGTTCATCTACAAGGACTGAGCCGCCGGCGCCGCCGGGCCCGAGGTTCGGCGGCGCCTCCTTTCTCTTCGATACCTGTACGGAGTGGCGAATGTCCGCCCAAACGTCTATGGAATCGCGCGCGGACCCCACCCAGTCCCGGTCTCGCCAGTTGGTTTTGCGCATCGCTGCGTTGCGCGCCTGGCTGTTCCTTGCGCTTCTCTTGATCTTCTTCGAAATCTGGTCGCGCATCAGCTACGGCCAGACCTTCCTGTTCTCGAGCTATAACGCCCAGTCGATCGCTATCTTCGCCGTCGCCCCCCTGCTGCTGGCACTCGGCTCGACCTTCGTCATCATTTCCGGCGGCATTGATCTTTCGGTCGGCTTCATCATGGGCCTCGCCGCCGTCATCGCGGCGCATGCCACCAATCTGGCCGGTCAGTCGCTGCCGCCTTTTGCCGCCATGCTGGTCGGCATCGTCGCCGGCCTCGTCGTCGCGCTCGGCCCCGGCTTCGTCAACGGCGTGTTGATCTCGAAGCTGAAGGTGCCGCCCTTCATCGGCACGCTCGGCATGTTCGGCGTGGCGCGCGGCGTCGCCTTCCTGCTCGCCGGCGGCACCACCGTGCCGGTGAGCAATGAGTGGTTCGCGGCGCTCGGCAACGGCCGCTTCCTCGGCTTTCCCGTCGTCGTGATCATCACGATCCTGTTCGTGCTGCTGATGCACTATGTGCTTTCGCAGACGCGCTTCGGCCAGCACACCTACGCCATCGGCGCCAATGAACAGGCGGCGATCCGCGCCGGCATCAACGTGCCGCGCCATATCCGCAAGCTGTACCTACTCTCGGCGCTCTGCGCCGGCTTGGGCGGCGTGCTCTATGCGGCACGCTTCACGGCCGGCGCCGCGCAGGCCGGCGAGCCGTTGCTGCTCGACTCGATCGCGGCGGTCGTGATCGGCGGCGCCAGCCTGTTCGGCGGCTCGGGCACCATCCTCGGCACCGTTGCCGGCGCTCTTGTGATCGCGGTGATCCAGTATGGTCTCGTGTTCATCAATGTCGAACCGTTCTGGCAGTTCGTCGCCGTCGGCGTCGTCATCATCATCTCGGTGCTCGTCGACCAGACGCAGCGCAAGCTCGGTGGGGATCGTTAGTGATGTCCGTGCAATCCCAACTGCAGTCCCAGGAACCCATCCTCGACATCCGGTCCGTCTCCAAGCGGTTCGGCGGCGTCGAGGCCCTGAAGGGCGTCTCGATGGCGCTCTATCCGGGTGAGGTCGTGGCGCTTGCCGGTGACAACGGAGCCGGCAAGTCGACCCTGATCAAGACCATCTCCGGCGTCTATGGCGCCGACGGTGGCGAGATCCGGTTTGCCGGCGAGGCGGTCCGTTTCGCCACGCCGGAGGCGGCCCGCGCCCATGGCATCGAGACGATCTACCAGGACCTCGCGCTCGCCGACAATCTGACGATTGGCGCCAACATCTTCCTCGGCCGCGAGCCGATGCGCCGCTTGTTCGGCTTTCTGCCGGTGCTCGATCGCCCGGCCATGGCCAAGGCGGCGAAGGAGACGATGGCGCGGCTCGACTTCCATGTGAACCGGCTCGACGCCCCGGTCGGCCGCTTCTCGGGTGGCCAGCGCCAGGCGGTGGCGATCGGCCGGGCGATCTACTGGAACGCCCGCGTCCTGATCATGGACGAGCCGACGGCGGCGCTCGGCGTGCCCGAGCAGCGCAAGGTCGTGTCGCTGATCCAGAACCTGAAGGCGCAGGGCCGTGCGATCATCTTCATCTCGCACAATCTGCAGGACATCTTCGCGGTTGCCGACCGCATCGTCGTCCTGCGGCGCGGCACCCTGGCCGGCGAGCGGAAGATCACCGACACCAACCCCGACGAGATCGTCAAGCTGATGGTCGGCGGCTGAGGCCGGCTTGCCGGTTCGACTTTCGAGCGATGGCGGCCGCGTTCGCGCGGCCGCCATTTTCTTTGCGGCTGCGGCCCCGTCAAAGGCTGTCCAGAACGGCCTGCGCGGTGCGGACGTCGGTCACCAGCGCATTGACCAGCCCGGCGCGGATGGCACCGAGGATCGCCGGCACCTTGCCGGCCGAGACCGCGACGCCGATGACGAGCGGGGTCGCCCGCAACTGCGCCGCCGAGATCGCGATCAGCCGGTCCTCGCCGTCCCAGGGCAGGGCATGGCCGGCGACATCGAAATAGTGGCGGACGACATCGCCGGCGGCATGCGCCAGCGCCTGCTCGTGCGGGGTCGCCGACGAGGGACCCTCGGCCGTGTGGGTCAGGCCGATGCCGACCAGTGCCGCATCGAGCCTTTCCCAGAGCGCCACGTTCTCGCGGATGATCGGATCGCTCAGGAAGGCGTCGCGGGTCTCCGGCGATGGCAAATAGGGCGCGTGGATGAAATGCGGGGTGCCGGCCATCTGCTCGGCGGCGAGGCGGACGAATTCGTTGATCTGGAAATGCGCGGCCGACTGCTGCATGCCGCCGGTGGCCGGCACGGTGATGACGCCGGGGAGGCTCGGCAGGCCGGCCTGGATCACCTCGCGCACGGCGCGGCCCCAGCCGATCGCCAGCACCGAGCCATGCTTCAACCCGGCGTCGCGCAGCAGGTTGCCGACCGGGGCGGCGAGCGCCGCCATGACGCCCGCTTCCGGCGCGTCGACCACGGCGGCTTGCTTCAGCCCGAGCGCCTCGACCAGCCGCTGGTTCAGTTCCTCCGGCGTCGCGATGTCGGGGATCTCGATCCGCACGATCCCTTCTTCGCGCGCCCGCCGCAGCAGCCGCGAAATCGTCGCCGCCGAGACGTTCAGCCGGCGGGCGATCTCGACCTGCGAGAGGTCGGCCTCGTAGTGCAGCTTGGCGACGGTGTGCAGCATCGTGCGGGTCGCGGCGGCGTCCTGGGATGACGAGGAGGACAGCTTGAAATTCCTTTCTGAAAGATGATACACATACACGCATCAGCTTGAGGGAGCTACCGCGGAGACGCCGCGTGCTCGAACCGCCAGCCTTCCTGCATAATCCATTCCGGCAGGGGCGGTCCACAAAGGGCGGGCGTCGACGAACGATCGGGAATTCACCGCGAAATCCGGTAGAATGACCCGGTTCGGTGGCTTGAGGAACTTCGCCAGCGTCGGCTTCGCCGGCGCCAACGTCGGACGTGCAGCATGACCCGAATGTCGACATCGGAATTTCGTGGCTATCAGCAGATCTGCGGGCGCGATGGCGCCATGATGGTGATCGCCTGCGACCAGCGCGGCGGCATGCGCGTGCTGCTCGCCGTCACACCGGAAGAGCAGGCGAAGATCAGCAACGACATGCTGGGCGAGACCAAGTCGGACATTACCCGCTATCTGGCCAATGAAGCCTCCTGCGTGCTGCTCGACCCGCTCTGCGCCGTGCCGCATGTGATCGAGAACGGTTCGCTGGCGCGCGATACGGCGCTGCTGATCGGCCTCGATGCCTCCGGCTGGGACACGTCGCCCGAGGGCTATCGCCTGTCGACGCTGGTGCCAGGCGTCACCGCCCGCCGTGTCCGCGAGCTCGGCGGCACCGGCGGCAAGATCATGGTCTATCTCCGTGCCGACAAGCCGGAGGCAAACACTGCCAATATCGAGATCCTGCGCCGGTCGATCGAGGACTTTTCTCGCGAAGACTTGCTGCTCGTCGTCGAGTTCCTGACCTACCCGCTCGAGGGCGAGAGCAAGGAAGATTACAAGGCCAAGACGCCTTGGCTGATCGAGCAGGGCGTGCGCATCTCGCTGGAACTCGGCGCCAAGGTGCTGAAGATCCCCTATCCGGGCACGGCGGAATCCTGCGCGAAGATCTCGGCCATGGCCGGCGACGTGCCGTGGGCGGTGCTGTCAGCCGGCGTCGACCACGAGACCTTCCTCGGCCAGGTCGAAATCGCCATGCAGAACGGTGCGTCGGGCGTGATCGCCGGCCGTGCGCTCTGGAAGGACTGCATCCATCTCGACCGCGACATTCAGCGCGAGCGTCTGACGACGATCGCCGTGCCGCGGCTGCGCCAGATCCAGGAAGTTCTGGCGCGCTATTCGGCCCAGGCCCGCAGGGCGGCCTGATCCCATTCATACGGCGACCGGGTGCATCATGCCTGATACGTCAACAGCCATCGGTATCGACATCGGCGGGACCAACCTCCGGGCCGCCCGCGTCTCCGGCGCGGGCGAGATCCTGGAGCGGCTGTCCGAGCGGATCGACCGCGACGCCGACATCGCTATCGGCCGCATCATCGAGCTGGTGCGCCAACTCGATCGTCTGGATGTGACGGCGATCGGGATCGGGGTGCCCGGCCGCGTCGACGCCCGCCGCCGCACCGTGCTCTCCGGCGGATACCTGAACCTCGCCGGGGCGGCGCTGGCCGAGCGCGTCGAGGTGGCGACCGGCAAGCCGGTCATCATCGACAATGATTGCAACATGGCACTGGTCGCCGAGATCGCCGTCGGCGCCGGCCGCGGCCGCGAGAACGTCGTGATGTTCACGATCGGCACCGGCATTGGCGGCGCGATCGTCCAGGAAGGCCAGATCCTGCGCGGGCGCGGCACCGCCGGGCAGCTCGGGCACATCACCGTCGACGTCCATGGGGCCGCCTGCGTCTGCGGCCGCCGCGGTTGCGTCGAGACGACCAGTTCCGGCACGGCGCTGGCCCGTCATATCCGGGAGGCCGGCCTGCCGGACGATACTTCGATCGACGACATCTTCCGCCGCGCGGCGAAGGGCAGCCACGCGGCCCGACAGGTGCTGGACGCCTGGGCCGGTCCGCTCCGCGCCGCCATCGACAGCGCCTCGGCCGCCTTCGATCCGGACCTCGTGCTGCTGGGCGGCGGTCTCGGCAAGGCGGCGCACAAGGCGTTGCTGAAGATCCCGGCGCTGGCGCCCTGGTATCAATATCCGGTGCTGGCGGCGGAGCTCGGCGACGATGCGGGTGTGATCGGCGCCGCCGTCTGCGCCCTGATCGAGCATCGCGTGCCGCTGCCGCCTCCCGCGCTGGCGATGCCGTCGGGACCGACCCTGCTCGAGCGATCCGCGTGACGTCATGAAGCGCGCAGTCCTCGTCAACGGCATTCCCGCCACGGGAAAGAGCACGGTCGCCCGCGCCATTTCCGAGCGGACCGGCTGGATCATCCTGACGCTCGACACCATCAAGGAGCCGTTCTTCGATCAGCTCGGCGTCGGCGACCGCGAGTTCAACCGTGCGCTCGGGCGGGCCAGCTATCATGCCATCTGGTCGATCATCCGCGACGCGCCGGACGGCACGAATTTCATCATCGATGCCTGGTTCGGCTTCCAGCCGCGCGAGGTGCTGGAGGCGCATATCGAGCGCGCAGGCGTCACGGCTACGGCGGAGATCTGGTGTCATGCGCCGGGCGAGGTTCTGGCCAAGCGCTATGGCGACCGGCTCGGCCAGCGCCATGCCGGCCATCCGGGCGCGGCCTTCATTCCCGAGCTGATCGAACTCGCCAAGCGCGCCGCGCCGGTCGATCGCGGTCCGCGCTTCGACGTCGACACGACGCAGGCGACCGACGCCGAGGCGATCCTCGCCTGGCTGAAGCCGGCGCTGAAGCTGGAATAGCCGGCTCGAGGTCAATTCGGCCTAAAGCCGGCAAGGTGCAGGCGTCGATGAAGCCCTCGCCGTCATCCCGGGCTTGACCCGGGATCCATTCAGCAGAGGCCTTTGCCTCACGAAGCGCCGGTCAACCCGGCTGCATGGATCCCGGATCGCCGTTTCGCTTCGTCCGGGATGACGGCTGAGTGTTTGGCGACATGGTGCCAAGTGATGACGGGACCTGAAGTAGACGGATCCGCGGACCATCAAACCTCTCGCGACTGTTCCACCTCGCTCCCGAACTCCCGCCGCATCCCGAGGATCCGCCGTACGAAGATCTGCGTGTAAAGGCCTGGTCCACTTGAATAAATGCGCCAGCCGCCGTCGACGGCGATTTTGCCGTCGCGCACCCGGCTCCATTCGGCGCTCGCCCGGTAGCGGTCGTGAAATGCCGCGTCGCTCGAGCTGAAATAGGTGTTGCGCTGGCGCAGCGAGGCGTGCGGCAGCAACTCGGTCACGGCGATCGGGTTGGCGAGGGCAAGCGCCGCGCGGGCGCCGTCGATATCGCCGCTGATGGCCAGCGCCTCGCAATAGCGCAGATGCGCATGCACATACATGAGCCCGATCTCGCGGCCGAAGAAGGCGGCGGATTCGGCGCGCCGGAACAGCGTCTCGACGCCGCCGTGATAGGCGACCGGACGGTCCATCAGCCGCGCGCCGTCGGGATCGAGCAGCTGCTGGCGGATCAGTTCCAGATGGCTGCGGGTCTGGGCGGCGGTGAACAGGCCGCCGAGGATCGCCTGCGTCATCGGAATCAGCGAATAGGAGAGCCCCGTGCGCCGGTCGCTTGGATGCAGCAGCAGCTCGACGCGGTCATGCCCTGGATCGAACAGGCCGTAGCCGGCAATGACGCCGTCGCGGATCAGGTAGCGGTTGACGTCGCCGCGCATGACGCCGGCGAGCGAGGCGAGGGCGGCCGCCTCGGCCGGGTCGCCGGCCCGTTCCAATATGGCGGCATAGCGGCCCACCTGCTCGTAGAGCAGTGCGACGGTCCAGCTCGACACCATCCAGTCGCGCAAATGCGGGTCGGCCGGCTGCAGCGAGTCGTTCCAGTCGCCCTCGCCATAGCGGATCAGGTGCGTGCCGGGAATGAAGCGCTCTTTCACCGTCGCGAGCAGCAGTTCTACATGCTCGCGGATGGTGCCGTGTTCGTCGGTCGGCTTCAGGTCCTCGTCGCGCCGCCAGGGCAGGCGGACGTCGAGGATCTCGAAATCGCCGGTCGCCTCGACATAGTCGCAGAGCGCCTTTAGCGGCCAGACGACGATGTCGCCATGCGCCTCGCCGGCGCGGATGTTGGAATAGGGCGGCAGCATGAACCATTGCGGCCAGTCGCCCCGCGTCCGGTATTGTTCGGCGAACAGTGTCGTCAGGATTTTTCGCGCCGTCTCGTCGTGGCGGAGTGCCAGCATGAATTCGAGCGGCCCCTGGCAGACGTCGCGCGTGCCCCAGGCGGCGCCGGTATATTGCTCCAGCCCGTGCGGCACGGTGAGGTGGATCATGGCGTCATGCGCCAGCCAGGGCAGGATCGCCCGCTCGGCCGAAAGGCCGTCGGCCTCCGGCGTTTCGGGCAGCGCGCCCAACAGCGTGTTCCAGAAGGCGTCGGCTGGCGCGAGCAGCGCCGCGTCGTCAATACTGGCGGCGAAACGATCGGCAAGGTTCCGGGCCTCGGCCGCGTCGGTCATCGAGCCGACGACCGCGAAGGCTAGTTCCTTGGTTGCGCCGGTGCGCAGCGCGACATAGGGGCCGCCGCGCGGCGCGCCGTCGTCATAGAGCAGCTCGTCGCCACCGACCACCTCGACTGCTGCCGGCGTGCTGGTGACGAGATGGTAGACGGCATTGGGGAAATTCTGGCCCCAGAGCCAGTCCGGCCCGGGCTGGAAGGTGAAGCGCTTCGACGTTTCGTCGATGGTGATCCGGCCGCTCTGCTCATAGTCGCGCTCGCCGAGCACGACCTGACCGAAGACGAGGAAGCGCGCCGCCGGGCCGTCGACCTCGACGCGCCACTGCATGGCAGCCTCGGCGCCTGACGCGATGGCGCTGACCGTGACGGTGCGGTCGGCAAGCTGATAGATCCAGCGGCAATCACTGAGTCCAATCTCGAAGGCTGAGGGGACCGAGAGCAGCCGCCAACCTTCGCCGGCATCGATCAGGATGCGCAATCCGCTGGCGCGGGTGATGTTGTAGGGATCGCGCGAGACGGAAAAGAGCTTGTGGAACGAGGTGTTGCCGATCGTCAGCTGGGCGGCGAAGACGCCATGCATCCAGCAGGTCGCGGCGAGCGTCGCCTCGTCCGGCATCATCGCCTGGCCGCTGCGCAGGATCGCGCCATGCCGGCGCGCGACGAGTAGTTCCTTTTCGGCAAGCACGACATGGCGGTTCAACGCGCCATCGGCAACGAAGAAGGAGAGGAGAGCGCCTGCGCTCCGCTCCTCCAGTTCCCGCGTCGGATAGAGCTTCGCCAGCGGCTCGCCGTCGAGCGGCAAGACGTCCTGCGGCGGAGCGTCCTGCAACAGGCTGCGCACGCTGGTTGCCGGGGCTGCCGTCGCCGGCGAAACCGCTGCCGCCGCCTCGGCGATGCCGTCGAGCCGGCCAAGATCGGCATCGTCGGAGGCGGCCGGGTGGTCGGGCTCGAAATGGCTGAAGAAGGTCCAGCGCGTCGACGCGCCCGGCGCCAGCGTCGTCGGGTTCGATTGCAGCGCCGGGCAGGCCAGTTCGTGCTGCCAGACGCTGCCGGGCAGATCGGTGCCGAAGCCGATGCCGATCTCGTCGCGCTCGCGGAAGGCGGGGCCGAACAGCTGGATGGCATCGGTGGCGAAGGCGATGGCGCCCTCGACGCAGCCAAGCGCATGCCAGGGAAAGCGGCCGCCCTGCGACAGGTTCTGCCGGCTCAGGATGACCGGGCCGAAGCGCGGATGCCGTGCCGCGCGGTGGTCGATATATTGCGAGGCATAGGCTTCGCTGCCCATCAGGAAGCCGCGACCGCCGAGGCCGATATCCTGCGCTAGCACAATGTCGCAGGGAATGGCGCGATCGGTGCCGTTGGTGATTTCGGCCTGCCAGAACCAGCGTGTCGCCTCCGGGTCGAGCCGCAGCGTCACGCGATGGGCGATGCCGTTCGTCCTGCCTTGCCAGGCGAACTGGCTCTCGCCTGTGGCGAAATCGACCTTGGCGCGCGGCCCGACCAGTTGCGCGACGAAGGAGGCTTCGCCACCGACGCGCAGCCAGATCCGGCCGATACCGCCCTCGATCGGCGAGCCGAGGACTTGGTTGATCATCACCGCGCCGCCGCCCTCGGGGCGATGGGCGACCGAGAAGCTGGCGCCGTTCGGCAGGGCCGAGATCGAAAGGCCGGCCGGATTGGAGAGGGTCCGCAATCCGAGCTGTCCGTCGCGCGGCGTCACGAACTCACGGCTGGTTGCGTCCGACATCATCGCCTCACCTGAATCGCCGGTCTTCCGGCGTGTCATCTTAGCCGCCGGCCGGAGCCTTGCCGAATATCTTCTGAGGGATTGCAGCGGAGGAGGGACTTGCCCCTTCGACACGCGGATCACGATTCCGCCGCTCTACCTATATGGGCACGCTTGGCCTCACCGTCGGGTCCTGAGCCGCGAAGCCCGCGGGATACGAACGCGGCCGGGCAATGCCCGGCCGTCCTCGTTTGGCGATGCGATGAAGCCTAAGAGCGTCACCCCTTGAATGGCACCAGCGGCAAGCCCTTGACGCCGACGTCAAGGGCGAACAGACCGCCGGGGTTCCGCTGGTCCTTCAGTTGTTCCGGCGTGCGGTTGTAGATCGCCGTCGTCACATAGAGGACGTCAAGGTCCCGCCCCCCGAACTCGCAGCAGGTCGGCAGGTCGGTCGGCAGCTCGATCGTGCGCATCAGCTTGCCGGCAGGGTCGTAGCGCAGCACCTTGCCCTTGAACGGAACCGTCGCCCAGTAGCAGCCCTCGGCATCGACGGTCGAGCCGTCGACCACGCCGCCCATCTCCGAAAGGTCGAAGAAGGGGCGCTGGTTCTCGACCTCGCCGGTGACGGGATCGAAATCCCAGGCCCAGACCACCGGGCCGTGGCTGTCGGTGTAGTACATCGTGCGACTGTCCGGGCTCCAGGCTAGGCCGTTCGAGCAACCGAAGCCGCCGACGATCCGGTGCACCGAGAGATCGGCGTCCATCCGGTAGAGCGAGGCGTTCTTGACCACGGGCTTGCCAGGCGCCTCGAACATCGAGCCGGACCAGAAGCGGCCCTGCCGGTCGGTCTTGCCGTCGTTGAAGCGGTTGTCGGGCAGGTTGGATTCCGGGTCGGCGATCGGCGTCACAGCGCCCGTGGCGGGATCGAAGAAGTGGAAGCCGCTTGCCATGGTCAGCACCAGGCCGCCCTTTTCCCGCACGGCGATACAGCCGAGTTTTTCCGGCACGGTGAAGGTGTCGGTGCGACGCGTCAGCGGATCGAAGCGGTGGATCGCCTTGGCGTAGATGTCGATCCACCAGAGATATTCGCTCGCCGGATCCCAATAGGTGCTTTCGCCGAGCTGGGCCTTGGCATCCGAGACGCATTCGATGTCGGTCATGGAATTTCCTCTAGGGAGACGGGCTTTGCCGCCGGCGCAGGCGCGGCAGGAAGGCGGAAAGGCTCGTGAAGGCCTCGCTGGCGAGCGAGACGGTGACGAGGATGACGACGCCATAGACGATCAGCAGCGCGCCGCTGGAGAGGTTCAGCGCCGGCAGCAGGCCGGTCAGGATCGTCAGCACGAGGGCGCCGGCGATGGTGCCGATATAGTGGCCACTGCCGCCGAGGATCGAGGCGCCGCCGATCGCCACCGCCGCGATCGAGGTGAAGAGATAGGGATCACCCATGCCGAGATAGGCCTGCGCCGTGTAGCCGGTCAGAAGCATGCCGGCGAGCGCGGCGGTGAAGCCGGACAGCGTGTAGGCGAGCACCGTCGTCCGGAAGGTCGGTACGCCGGAGAACTCGGCGACGGTGGCGCTGGTGCCGACGGCGTAGAGATACCGGCCGAAGGCCGATTTCGACAGCAGGATGGTGGCGATGATGGCGAGCACGATCCAGATCAGCACCACGACCGGGAAGCCCAGGACGCGCCCGACGGCGAGGAACTGGATCGCCGGCGGCGCCGTCGCGGTCGGTGCGCCGCCCGTATAGACGAGGATGCCGCCCTGCAGGATGACGTTGACGGCGAGCGTCATGATGATCGGCGGCACGCCGAACAGCGCGACGCCGAGCCCGTTCACCATGCCGACCAGCGCGCCGGCGGCGAGCAGCAGCGGCACGATCCAGACCAGCGGCGCGTCCTGGCTGCCGGCGAGCAGCGTCATCAGCACGGCGGCCGAGTTCAGCACCCAGGGCACGGACAAGTCGATGCCGCCGCCGATGATGACGAAGGTCTGGCCGAGCGCGACGATGCCGATGAAGGCGGCGAGCACGGCCGTGCTGCGCAGATGCGTCGGCGACAGGAAGCCGGGCGCCACGACGCTGGTCAAGAGCAGCAGCACGATCATGCCGAGATAGGCGAGCAGGATGGCCCGGTGCCGGCGCAGGTTCATGTGAGGCTCCGTCGCGCGGATTTCTCGGCGATCGAGCTGGCGAGCACGGCGATCAGGAGGATGATGCCGGAGACGATCGGCTGCCAGTAGCTCGAGACTTCGAGCACGAAGACGAGGTTGCCGATGAGGGTGAGGATGTAGGCACCGATGATCGTGCCGACGAGGCCGCCGCGACCACCGAACAGGCTGATGCCGCCGATCACCGCCGCTGCGACCGAGGGCAGGATGTAGTCCTTGCCGATGGTGGGCGAGCCGGCGCCGGTCTGGGTCGTCAGGTAGAGCGCGGCCAGCGCCGCGAACAGGCCGGAGAGCGCATAGGTAGCGACGTTGATGCCAAGCGGCGAGACGCCGGAGAGAAGCGCCGATCGCTCGTTCGAGCCGGTGGCGCGGATCGAGATGCCGAGCCGCGTCCGCTTGAACCAGAACCAGAAGGCGAGGAGCAGGATCAAGAGCCAGACCGAACTCGAAAGACCGAGCCAGCTGGCAAAGCCGAACCGCATCCATCCGGCTGGCAGGCTGCCGCCATCGGTCGGCAGGATGATCATCGCCGTGCCGGAGAGGATCGACCACGTCGCCAGCGTCACCAGGAAGGGTTGCAGGCGGAGGATGGTGATGAGCAGTCCGTTGAGCGCGCCGACGAGGGCTCCGATCGCGACGATGCCGATGGCCCATGCAACCGCCTGGCCCGGATCCGTGCCGAAGCGGGTGGCGGCGAGCACCGTGCCGAGGCTGATCATGCCGCCGATCGAGAGATCGATGCCGCCGCGCAGCAGCACGATCGTCTGGCCGGTCGCGGCGAGGATCAGCGTCATCGCGGCGGCGGTGTCGAGATTGAGCTCGTCGATGGTGAACACGCCCTCGCGCAGCGTGCCGTAGAGGCCGAGCAGGGCTGCCAGCATGACGCAGGGAATGATCAGCGCCGCGCGGTCGAGCAGGGTCGCGCGCAGGGCCGCGGCCGGGCCTTGTCGCGTCGCGGGTACCAGGCCGGCTGATGTTCGAGCGTTGCCATGGTCATGCCGCCCTCGTTTCGATCATCGCGGCGCGCAGGATCTGCCGTTCCGAATTGTCCTCGCCTTCGAGGATCGTCGCCAGCCGTCGATTGCGCAGCACGGCGACGCGGTCGGCGACATGCACCAGCTCGGCGAGGTCGCTCGAATAGAACAGGATGGCGTAGCCCTTCGCGGCGAGGTCGCGCATCAGCTGGAAGATCTCGCCCTTGGTGCCGACGTCGATGCCGCGCGTCGGGTCGTAGAGCAGCAGGATCCGCGCCTCGGTCAGAAGCATCTTGCCGAAGATCACCTTCTGCTGGTTGCCGCCGGAAAGCGTGCCGGCGAGCTGTTCTGGCGTACCGGCCTTGATCTTCAGCGCCGCGATCATCTCGTCGACCAGCTTTGCCTCGCGTTTCGGATCGGTGAGGCCGACGCGGGTGAAGCGCGAGATCACCGAGAGCGTCAGGTTCTCGCGCACGCTGCGCGACAAGAGCAGGCCGTGGTTGCGCCGGTCCTCCGGCACCAGCGCCAGGCCGTCGCGACCGGTCAGCGCCTGGCGCGGGCCGCGGATCGTCTTGGCCTTGCCCCAGATCTCGACCGTGCCGCGCGCGCCGCCGATGCCGAACAGCGCCTGGAACAGCTCGCGCTGGCCATGCCCCTGCATGCCGGCGACGCCGAGCACCTCACCCTCGCGCAGATCGAGGTCGATGTCGGCGAGGCGGTGGCCGGCGCCGAAGCCGCGCAGGCGGACCGCGACCCGTTCCGTCGCCGTCGGCTTCCGATCCGGATAGAGGCGGTCCATGCGACGGCCGAGCATGTCGGCGATGATCGTCTCGTCGTCGACGTCCTGGGTGTCGTAGGCGGCGACGGTCGCGCCATTGCGGAAGACGGTGATGCGATCGGCGATCTGGCGCACCTCGCCGAGCCGGTGCGAGATGTAGATGACGAGCGTGCCGGCCTTCGGCCAGCCCCTGGCGAAAGCCCGAGCAGCCACTCCGTCTCGCTGGGGCCCGAGCGCCGAGGTCGCCTCGTCGAGGATGAGCACCTTGCGGGTCGGCGGAGAGGGCCTTGGCGATCTCGACCAGCTGGCGGTCGGCCAGCGTCAGCCGGCGCAGCTCCTGGTCCGGCCGGATCGCCGGGAACTGGTGGCGGGCGAACAGGGCTTCCAGCGTCGCCTCGCGCAGTGGCGCGCGCCCGCACGGTGCGGGCGGCCGACAGCGGCTCGCGGCGGAACCAGATGTTCTGCTTCGACGGTCAGGTCGGGGATCGAGCGACAGCTCCTGGAAGACGGGCGAGATGCCGGCGTCGCTGCGCGTCCTGCGGGTTGCGGGGGCGGTAGGGCTGGCCAGCGAGGGTGACCGTGCCGCCGTCGGGCCGGACGGCGCCGGCGAGGATCTGGATGAAGGTGCTCTTGCCGGCGCCGTTCTCGCCGAGCAGAGCATGGACTTCGCCGGCGCGGGCGGAGAAATCGGCGCGGCTCAGGGCGGCGATGCCGCCATAGTCGCTTGGTGACGGTCGGTGGCGGTCAGAAGGTCGGTCATAGCTAGGCCGGACCTCCGGTCAGGAATTGCAGCGGCGAGCCGCTGACGGCCGGAGCCGGGCGCGCGTCGCAGGCAGAATAGCAAGACCCTCGCCCAAGCCTCTCCCGCACAGCGGGCGAGGGCTGGAAGAAGCCCCGGCTTTGAGCTCGGTCGGCTCCCTCTCCCGCGTGCGGGAGAGGGCTGGGGTGAGGGGCTTCCTCACCCCGCTACCGCCTTAGGTGCCGGCGGCTTCCTGCGGCGTGATCTCGACCCAGTCGGGCGTGATCGGCAGCGACAGGCCGGGGGCGAGGTCCGGGAAGGCGTTCGTGCCGACCTCGATCTTCTGCATCTTCACGTCGGGATAGAGCTTCGAGGGCTGCGGATCGGTGGACGAGGAACGGCCCGTAGACGAAGACGTGCTTCTCCTTGACCTCCTTGCCGTCGAGGATGTCGACCGCGAGCTTCAGGGCCTCGGCCGAGAGATAGGCCGGGTTGGTCTCGAGGATGCACTGGGCGCCTTCCGTCTGGGCGCAGACGAGCGAGGCGGTGTTGTAGCCGCCGCCGGCGACCGGGCACGAGCGGACGGCCGGCATCCTGCAGCGCCTTGATGGCGCCCGAGCCGTAGCCCTGGGTCAGGATGGCATCGACCTGCGGGTGGGCGGCGAGCAACGAGGCGACGCCCTCCTGCTCCGGGCCGAGCGCGTAGTTACCGTTGAAGTAGCCCACGATCTCGATGCCGGGATAGTTCTTCAGCACCTTCTCGAAGCCGGATTGCAGCTGCTCGGAGATCGGCGCGCCGGCGAGGCCGCGATCGACGAACACCTTGCCCTTGCCGCCGATCTTCTCGGCGATCCACTCGGCCTGGACGGCCGGCAGCATGCTCCAGTCCGATTCCACCTTGTAGGCGCAGTCGGCGGTGGCGACCTGGTCGAAGGTGATGACCAGGATGCCGGCGGCGCAGGCCTTCTCGATCGTCGGGTTCAGCGCGGTCGGCGAACCGACGTCGATCAGGATCGCGTCCGGCTTGGTGCGGATGATGTTGTTGAGCGAATTGATCTGCGCCTGGGTCGTGGTCTCGACGTTCTCGACCTTCAGGTCGACGCGGCCGGCCAGCGGCGCCTTCTTCACGGCGGTGTCGGCGATGCGCAGCATCTGCTGGCGCCAGTCATTGCCGACGAAATTGTTGGAGAGATAGATCTTGTAGGGCTTCTTTTCCTCGGCCTTGGCCTGCGGAACGAGAGCCGACGTCAGAGCGATCGCCGACAGGGCGGCGAGTGCGGCGGCAGTGCGCTTCACGGTGTTTCCTCCCTCAAGGAACGCTGTGCGAGCCTGCGCGCGGATGCTTCTTCCGACAGGCGGCATCCGTCATGATAACGCTACCATAAGCCGGCGGCCCTGCAAGGGACCGGCGGTCCGCCGCATCTCCTCCATGCTGACGAATAAAGATATGCTATTATAATGTCTTAGCGATTGTCCAGACGGCGGATCGCCGTCAGATCAGGTCGTTGGGCGCGTCGTAGGAAAGGCTGAACAGATCGGCGCGGTTCTTGTTGATCGTCAGCTCGACGGGCTCGCCGGAGGCCGAGAAGTACAGCATCTCCATGATCGAGGATCGGGCCGCCGACCTTGTAGTCGAGCGCTCTCGGCCAGGGCCTCGTCGGCGACATCGGCGCGGACGGTGATGCGCGCGGTGGAGAGCTGGATGCCGAGATGGCGCTGGACGGCGCGGAAGACGACGACGTCGTCGAAATCGGTGCGCTTGAGGCGGGAGCCGATCTGCCGGCGGGAAGTAGAAGGTCGTCTGGCAGGCGGGGCACATGCCTTCTGGTGCAGGGTCGCGCGCAGGCAGTGGCAGCTCTCGTCCGGGCTGCAGGCCGAAGGCGGCGCTCGGCGCGTTGCGGAGCGCTCCTTGCGATAGGAGTGGATCTGCGAGGGCGCGGTCCCGGGTCGAGTCGGCGATCTGCGCGAAGCTGCGGAAGCCGAAGCTCGGCTTGGCCGGCGATTCCGGCGCCGTGACGACAGCCGGCTTGGCGGCGCGCTTCTTGATCAGGCCGTCATTTTCGAGGTCGCGCAGCGCCTGGCGCACGGTGATCAGGCTGACGCCGAACTGCTCCGCGATGTCGGCCTCGCGCGGCAGCGAGGTGCCGGGCACCAGCGTGCCGTTGGCGATCGGCTCGCGCAGGATCGTCACGAGCTGGCGGTAGAGCGGGCCGTCGTCGCGGGAAAGGGGCCGCGGCTGGAAGCTCTCGAGCGAAGCGGCGGCGCCGGCGGAATCGGGCGAGCTATCGACGGCTTGCTCCATCTTGCGTGCTTTCAACCTGCTCATTCCTCAGAATCGCTTTTGTTCGGCCGCCAAATTAGCGACTTTTCCGACCTCGCACCAATCGCCGATTGCGGCAGTATCGCAGGGCAAGCGGTTGCCGCTCTCCGTATTAGATTATAGTATCATAATAGATAAATGAAGTCCGAAGGTTCGGACGATTGCCGGGGAGGGCAGGGGTGCATGCGTAGCGATCTAACGGGGAAGGTCGCCTTTGTCACGGGCGCCGCCGGCGGCATTGGCCGTGGCATTGTCAGCCGGCTGGCGGCGAATGGCGCGTCGATCGTCGTTGCCGACATCAACGAGGAAGGCGCGCGCGAGGTGGCCGCCAGCCTGCCCGACGCCTTGGCCGTGTCGGTCGATATCCGCGATCCGGAATCGATCGATCGGGCGGTCGCGGCGACCGTCGCCGCCTATGGCCGGCTCGACATCCTCGTCAACAATGCCGGCGTCAACACCCATGCGCACCGTGTCGACGTCGATGCCTTCCCGATCGAGGAATGGCACCGTATCGTCGGCATCGATCTCGACGGCCTGTTCTTCATGACCCGGCGCGCGCTGGAGCCGATGCTCGCCGCCGGAAGGGGCGGGCGGGTCGTCAACATCGCCTCGGTGGTCGGGCTCGCGGCGATGCGGCTGCAGAGCCCGTTCGTGGCGGCCAAGGCCGGCATCATCCATCTGACCCGCTCCATGGCGCTGGAGCTCGGGCCGAAGGGCGTGGTCGTCAACGCGATCGCCCCCGGCTCGATCATGACCGAGGGCACGAAGTCGCTGTTCTACGGTGCGAACGGCCAGTTCCAGGCCAAGACGCAGGCCTTCATGCAACACATTCCGCTTGGCCGGCCGGGTACGCCGGAGGAGATCGGCGAGGCGGTATTGTTCCTGTCGGCGCGGGAATCCGGCTACATCAACGGCCAGATCCTCGCCGTCGATGGCGGCTGGACGGCTGGCTACATGATGTAATCTCAGAAGCGACAGGGGGATCGCGGCTTGGTTGCGGCATTGCGTGCGAGCGCGCAGCATGTAGGGCTCCGAGTCGTCGAAAGACCTATCGCTTATGTTGTCTGACACAGAACTACTCGCGCGCCTCGCGCTGGCCGCCGTCCTCGGGAGTTTGGTTGGACTGGAACGGGAGAGGCTGCGTTGGGCGGCGGGGCTTCGAACGCACATGTTGGTATGCGTTGGATCTTGCCTGATCATGATTGTGTCGGCTTTTGGCTTTTCGGGGGTCCTTCAGGGACAGCACGTCATCCTGGACCCCTCTCGAATCGCGGCCCAGGTTGTGTCCGGAATCGGCTTTTTGGGGGCGGGAACCATCCTGCTTCGGGGCGACGCGGTTCGGGGCCTGACAACCGCCGCAGGTCTTTGGAGCGTCGCCGCGATCGGCCTGGCCGTCGGCGGCGGAATGTACCTGGCCGCCCTGGCGACCACGGTATTGATCCTTGCCATTCTGGCGGGCATCAAGCCGCTGGAAGAGCGGTTTCACTCGGGCTTTTCCGAGCGAACCATAACCCTGACCGCTCGGCGCAACAGCGTGACGTTCGACGTGGTGCGCGGCGTCGTGGAAACGCGCACCGCGCGCATCAAGCAGTTCCTGCTACATCCCGATCTGGAAAATGACACCGACGTGGTGGTGGTTTCGTTTGTCAAATTGTCCAAGCGCTCCGCCGAGGAAATCGCAAAGAAACTCCGACAGATGGACGGAGTGGAGCACGTCGAGACGGATCTTGAGTCGTAGTTTGGCGGAACGAAAAGAGGGGCCAGCACGCATACCGTGCCGGCCCCTCATTTGTTTTGTGTTCGCTCGCGACGGCGTGGCCGCTCAGACCAGCAGTCGCAGCGGCGCTTCGATCAGGTCGCGGAACAGCGCAACGATACCGCCGGCTTCCGCCTCCGCGATCGCTTCGGCGTCATGCACGACCAACGCCTCGGCGGTCGCCGCATCGTCCGCTGCCACCACCAGGATGCGCAGATCGACACCGGCCGGCAGGCTACCGGCGACCGGTCGCACGCCTTTCGCCGCTAGCCTTGAGACGACCATCGCCTCGTCGGTCGAAACGGGAGCCTCGGCTTCCGACCCGATAAGCCGGTCGATTTCTGTCGGCGCCAGCGCGACCGCGCGGGCAATCGTCACCGCGCCGCCCTCCGGCTTTATCCAGCGCAGCGATGTGGCATGACTGCCGGCCGCCCCTGCCGCCGCCTTGACAAGGAAGGCGTCGATCGAGAGTTCGGATCCCGAGGCGGCGATGAATTCGGCCAGCGGGCCGAGTTCGATCGTGGTCGCAAAGGCCGAGATCGATCTTGCTGCGACGACGATCGGCGCACGCGCCGCCACGGGTGCTGCGACCGGAGCCGCCACCGCTGCGACGACTTCCGGCACCGGCGCCGGAGCCGCCAAAAGATCCTCGGCGACGATGCGGCCGTTCGGGCCGGAGCCGGCGACAAGCGCCAGGCTCATGCCGCGCTCGCGGGCGAGCTTTCTTGCATAGGGCGAGGCGAGCGTTCTGAGAGGCGCGTTCATGGCTTTCCCTCAGCGCCGGATGCTGCCGATGCGGCCGCCCATCGGCACGACCGCGCCCTTGTGCTGCTCGATCGGCCCGAGGGTGCCGTCGACCGGCGCCTCGATCTCGACCACCGCCTTGTCGGTCTCGATCTCGGCGACGACCTCGCCGGCCTTGACCGCGTCGCCTTCCTGCTTCAGCCAGCCGACGATCGTGCCTTCGCTCACCGTCAGATCGCCGAACGGCATGGTGATCGGCTCGCCGTCGCCCACTGCGACCGGCGCCGCCTGCGCGGCCGGAGCCGGAGCAGGCGCCGCAGCCGGCGCGACGGCCAGCTTCGGCGCGGGGGCGGCGGGCGCGGCAGCGAGTTGGCCGCCGAGATAGCGCCAATGCTTCGGCACCGGCGGCTTGCCGGCCAGCACGCCCTTGACGCCGGCAACGATTTTGTCGGTATCGACCAGCATGGCGCGCTCGAGCGAGGGCGCGAGTGGATGCGGCTGCGCATCGGTGTTGAGGCGGCCGACCGGCGCGTCGAGATCGTCGAAGGCGAGCTCGTTCATCGCCTGCGCCACCTCGGCGCCGACGCCGAACGCGCCCCAGCCCTCGTCGGCGATCAAGAGGTGGTGGGTCTTGGCGACCGACTTCGCCACCGTGCCGACGTCGAGCGGCATGATGGTGCGGAGATCGATGACCTCGGCCGAAACGCCTTCGGTCGCAAGCTTCTCCGCTGCTTCCAGCGCGCGATGCACCAGCTGGCCGGCGGCGACGATGGTGATGTCGCTGCCTTCGCGGGCGATGCGCGCCAGGCCGAACGGCACCAGATGCTCGCCGGTCGGCACCTCGCCCTTGGAGGCGAACAGCGCCTTCGGCTCCAACATCATCACGGGATCGCCGGCCCGGAGCGCCGTCTTCATCAGGCCCTTGGCGTCGGCCGGCGTCGACGGCATGCAGACGATCAGGCCCGGAATATTGGCCCAGCTCGGATGATAGGTGCCGCTGTGATGCGGGCCGGCCGAGCGCACCGCGCCGGAACCGACGCGCACCACCATCGGCGCGTTCATCTGCCCGTTCGACATGTAGCGCAGCTTGGCCGCCTGCAGCACGATCTGGCCTGCCGCCTCGAACATGAAGTCGGCGAACATCAGATCGGCGATCGTCCGCGTCCCCGTCGCCGAAGCGCCGATCGCGGCGCCTGTAAAGCCCTGCTCGGAGATCGGCGTATCGACCATCCGGTGCGGGCCGAACTCGGCCCAGAGGTTCTTGGTGTGGGCAAAGGTGCCGCCGCGTTCGCCCGTGCCCTCACCGAGATAGAGCAGATGCGGATTGCGGCGCATTTCCTCGGCGATGCCGTCACGCACCGCGTCGAGCCAGCTCTGCGTCACCGTCGCGGTCGGCGCCGCCTGCACCAGCGCGTCGGGCGGGTTGATCGGTTCGGCATAGACATGCAGCGCCGTGGTAGCGGCGTCCGGCTCCGGCGAATTTCGCGCGAATTCGAGCGATTCCTGAACGATCTTGTCGATCCCGGCGTCGATCCCGTCGAGCTGGTCGGCGGAAGCCGAGCCGAAATCCTCCAGGATCCGTCCCCGCAGCAGCTTGATCGGATCACGCTTCAGCCACTCGTCGACCTCGGCCTGGGTCCGATAGGTGCCGGTGACGTGGTCGCCCTCGTGGTGGCCGACGGTGCGGTAGGTCTTCGCCTCGATCAGGGTCGGGCCGTGGCCCGAGCGGGCGCGGGCGATCGCCTCGGCCATCACCTGCCAGACGGCGATGACGTCGTTGCCGTCGACGGCGACGCCCGGAATGCCATAGGCCGCCGCGCGGCTGGCGATCTCCGGGTTCAGCGTCGCCGAGGCGAGCGGCGTCGCCGTCGCATAGAGGTTGTTCTCGCAGACGAAGACCGCCGGCGCCTTCTGGATGCCGGCGAAATTCAGCGATTCGTGGAAGCCGCCATGATTGGTCGCGCCGTCGCCGAAGAAGGCGACGCCGACGCCGTCCTTGCCCTGGGTCCGGGCCGACATGCCGGCGCCGACGGCGTGGCTGATGCCGGCGGCGACGATGCCGTTGGTGCCGAACAGGCCCGTCGAGCGGTCATAGAGATGCATGGTGCCGCCGCGACCGCCGCAGCAGCCGTCGCGCTTGCCGAACAGCTCGGCCATCAGGATATTGGGATCCATGCCCTTGGCCAGCGCATGGCCATGGCCGCGATGGGTCGAGGTGATCCAGTCGGTCGGGCGAAGATGCGCGCAGACGCCGACGGCGGTCGCTTCCTCGCCGATATAGAGATGCAGGAAGCCGGGCGTCTCGCCCTTGCGGCAGGCGGTCTGCGCCACGCTCTCGAACCGGCGCAGCAGCACCATCCGCTCATAAAGCTCGAGCAGCGCCGCCGCGGTCAGTCCGGCCGGCAGCGCCTTGCCGGGCGCGCTGCGGAAAACGGGGTTGTGGATCTCCGCGGCGCGGATCGCCGACTGCATCACTTGAGCGCTCATCATCCCTCCCTGATCCCCGCCGGGCGGGGTTGATGCGTCCTCGCGTCCGGTGATGGACATCGCATCAAAAATTATAATAGCATGATGTTATGTTATCGAGCCGCGCCTTGCCAAGGTCTAATCGTCGGGCCGGCTCGAATCAGGGCGGAAAACCGTCATTGCCAGGCGGTGACGCATGCCGCATAGGTTCGTTCGGGGGAAATTCCATGCAAGTCGATATTGCCGGCCAGACGGCGCGCATCGCGGGCGAGGACAACGCGATCCTCGCGGCGGTCGTCGCGGCGCTTCGCGCCAATGGCGCGACGGTCTCGCGCGGCGACGCGGGCGAGGGCGCGCCGGACATTTTTGTCCTTTGCCATCCGCTGTCGCCCGACGCGACGGGCCGGCCCGAGGCGCTCTCCGCCGAGGCGGAGGCGGTTGCGCGCGCCATGGTTTCGCGTGGAAGAGGCCGCATCGTCCATCTCGTCTCGGCCGCCGGCCTGGTGCCGATGCGCCGGCATCCGGCCTGGTCGGCGGCGCATGCCGGCGCCATCGCGGCGATGCGCGGGCTCGCCATGGCGAGCGGCCCGGCCGTGCAGGTCAACGCCGTCGCCATCGGCCGCGTCGGCGAGGCGGGCGACGAAGCGATGCTCAGCCACGTGCCGCTCGGCCAAGCCGGCAAGGCGGAGGACGTCGCCAACGCCGTGCTCTTCCTGGTCGATCCGCTGAACAGCTACACGACCGGCCAGTCGCTCGCCGTCGACGGCGGCTGGACCACCGGTTACGGCCGCAATTTTTGATCTTTTTTCTCTCGGCGCGACGCGGTGGCGTCGCGCCAACTCCGCCGTCATCCCTGCGAAAGCAGGGATACATTCTTTCACCTCTCCCAGCGGGAGACCTTCGCACAACATCGTCGCCCTGCGCAGACCGTGCATTTCAGGTCGTCATCCCGACGAAGGTCGGGATCCATACACCCAGTTCCTTGGCCAAAAGGCTGGGCCACGGCCACCTTGGCCAGTGTTCATGGACCCCGGCCTTCGCCGGGGCGACGAGTTCTGGCCCATGCGACGTAGAACGCGCTGCGACATCAGGTGTTCTGCAAAGTCTCCTCAGGGAGAGGCGAGGGGCTCGGCCTGTCCGTTGCCGCCCATCCCCCGTTCGCGCCCCTTCCAATCGAAGCGTCATTCCGCCTCCGTCGTCATCCCTGCGAAGGCAGGGGTCCATCGCGCCGCGCGACGGGGCGGATTTGCACTGGAAAGCAGGGCGAACCGACGCCGAGCCACGCAAAAACCCCTTCCGCTCGTGCGGCGGCCCGCTACCATCGCTGCAACGAACCAAACCATGGAAACGCCAACATGATCGAACTCGCCGCCGGCGACCTGACCCTGACGCTCGCGCCGGAAATCGGCGGCTCGATCGCCGCCTTCCGCAAGAACGGCGTCGACATCCTGCGGCCGCTCTCGCCCGAGCGGGCGGCGAAGGGCGACGTGCTTGGCGTCGCCTCCTTCCCGATGCTGCCCTATGCCAACCGCATTGACGACAACCGCTTCACCTTCGACGGCGTCGTCTACACGTTCCCGCCCAACAACGGCACCGAGCGCCTGAATGTGCACGGCACCGGCTGGCATTCCGCCTGGGCGGCGGAGCGGCTGTCGGACACCGCCGTCCTCATGACGCTGGAGCGCCGTATCGCCGGCGAGCCGTTCCTCTATCGCGCCACGCAGCGTTTCGAGCTGTCGCCCGAAGGCCTGACGCTGACGACGACGCTGGAGAATTGCGGCCCCGTCCGCATGCCGTTCGGCTTCGGCCAGCACCCCTGGTTCGAGCGCGACGCCGATGTCGAGCTGCGCTTCAACGCCCGCCATTTCTGGCTCGAGGCGCCGGAGGGCGTTGCCGGCTCGCGCATCACGGTTCCGCCCGAGCTCGATTTTTCCAACGGCGCGCCCCTGCCGCCGCACTGGCGCAACAACAATTACTCCGGCTGGGACGGCGTCGCCGAACTGCGCTTTCCGACGCGCGGCGTGACGCTGACGATCGAGGCCGATCCGATTTTTGCAAACCTGATGCTCTACGCCGACCCGAAGCAGAGCTTCTTCTGCCTGGAACCGCAAACCAACGTCCCCTGTGCGGCGAACAAGCTGGAGGCCGGCGAAGAGGGGCTCGGGCTGGTGGTGCTGGCGCCGGGCGAGGGCGTGGAGGGAGTGATCAGGTTTGGGGTGGAGTGAGGGGGCTTGTTTTGTCGGTGGTGTCCGATGTCAATTCATTGCCAATACACTGACATCTATGAACACTGAGGAAATGAGGGAGCCATGACTGCCGAGGATGATTGGATCGACGATGGCATAAACTTGAAGAGCTTGATCTATATAGAGAAATCCGGTCATCAAATATACAGGAACTATAATCGGTCACTCGATGACTATGCTGTAAAGAGGTTTGTTGACGAGATCGATGCGGAGCCAATCGATCTGTCAAAATTTATATCGATTTCTACAAAATTTTTCGCGAGGATGCGCGCTTTGTTCCCGTAATATTGGGCGCATTTTCTGATGATCTCTTGAGGGAGGCATTTACCAAATCGCTTCCGGTTGGAGTTCCGGGCGGAAAAGGGTCAATGTTGAATGGATATGGACCCCTCTCTGACTTTTCTAAGCGCATTCAACTGGCATACGCTTTTGATGTTTTTTCAGCCGACCTCATGAGAGACCTGGATCGCGTCAGGGTCGTTCGGAACAGAATCTCTCATAGTTGGGACGTGTCCGACCTATCCAGTTTCCTCGTGGGCGGAACTCTTGCTGACATCCATCCCGTTGAAGAGCTGTTGAGTGAGAAAGATGAATGGAAGCACTTAACTGGTCCATTTGACCCGTTAGTTGCATTCCCTATTCGAATGATCTGGTTGTTGGGGCGAATTAATTACGAGTCGGTCGCATATTTCCGTGCCAAGAAGGCTAGGGTGAGCCCGCAAAGGGCGCTATATGGTAAGCCTTATACCAAATGGCTCGTTGAAATCGCTGATGTTGCTATAGGGTGTACGAGGGATATTCTAGGTAAATAGCGATCGCGGAGCGGCTGGATGTGACGCCTTCCTCACAACAACAGCGCCGTCAGGCCGCCATCGGCCGTGAACGCGCTTCCCGTGACGAAGGACGCGTCGTCGGAGATCAGGAAGGCGATGGCCCGGGCGAGGGCGGCCCTTCACCTCTCCCTGAGGGAGAGGTGAATATGAGGTCATGCCCTCATCGGCGTCGAGGTCTTGCCGCCTCTAAAGCAGCAGCGCCGTCAGGCCGCCATCGACCACAAAACCGCTGCCGGTGACGAAGGACGCGTCGTCGGAGAGGAGAAAAGCGATGGCCTTGGCGAGTTCGGACGGGTCGGCGACGCGCGGCACCTTGCGCTCGTCGAAATAGAGCCCCGCCGCCTCGACTTTTTCACGCGCATCCGGCGCGTCGCCGAGCGTCATCCGGGTTGCGACCGAGCCGACGATGACGGCGTTGACGCGGATGCGGTCGACGGCATAGTCGAGTGCCATCTGCTTCGAAAGACCGACCACCGCCGCCTTGGTGGCGGCATAGGCCGGTACGCCGGGGACGGTGGCGACCGCATGCACCGAGGCGAGGTTGACCACCGAGCCGCCGCCCGAGGCGCGGATCAGGGGCAGGGCGGCGCGGCAGACGCGAAAAATCGCGGTCAGGTTGATGGCGACGGTCAAATCCCATTCGGCGTCGGTGACGTCCTCCAGCCGCTTGCCGGTGGCGTAGATGCCGGCGCAGTTGACCACCGCGTCGAGGCGGCCATGCTCGCTCTGGCAGTGGACGACGGCGGCTCGCACCGCCGCGTCATCGGTCAGATCTATCTCGCGAAAATGCAGCGGCAGGTGCTTCGCCGAATATTTCGCGTTGAGCGCGCGGCCCTCGTCGCCATCGAGCCCGATGCCGAAGACGCTGGCGCCTTCCGAGACAAGATATTCCGCCGTGGCGCGGCCTATGCCGGTCGCCGCCCCGGTGACGAGGATGACTTTTTTGTCAAAACGCCCAGCCATCATGCGCGCCCCGCCTTGGCGGCTTGCACGGCCGCCTGCTGCATTTGCGCCTGCGCCGCCGTGATCGAGCGCAGCACCTTGTCCTCGCTGCCTTCGCCGCGCAAAAACTGGTCGACGATGCGCCCGTCCGCCACCACCAGGCAGCGATCGGCGAGGCCGATGACTTCCTCCAACTCGGAGGCGACGACAACAAGCGCCACGCCGGTCTGCGCCAGATCGACGATCAGCCGGTAGATCTCGGCCCGGGTCGCGGCATCGACGCCCTTGGTCGGCTCGTCGAGGAGCAACACGCGCGGCGCGCTCATCAGCACGCGGGCGAAAAGCAATTTTTGCTGGTTGCCGCCGGAGAGATGGGCGACAGAGGCCTGAGGCGAGCGCGCCTTGACGTTGAGGGCGCGCATGGCGGTCAGTACGGCCGTCTTCTCGCGGTCGCCGCGCACCATGCCATGGCTCGAAAGCGGCTTCAGATTGCCGATGGTGATGTTGGCGCCGACGGGGAGGTTGAACAGCAGCCCGTCGCGCTTGCGGTCTTCGGTCAGGAGCGCGATGCCGGCGGCGAGCGCGTCGGAAGCGGCACGGATCCCGACCGGCTTGCCGTCCATCTCGATGTGGCCCGAATAGGGGATGCGGCCATAGATGGCGTGCAGGATCTCGGTGCGGCCGGAGCCGAGCAGGCCGGCAAGGCCGAGGATTTCACCGGGTTTTACATCGAACGAGACGCCGCTGACGCCGCGATTGACGCCGAAGCGGCCGGCAATCGACAGATCGCGCACGGAGAGCAGCGGCGGCGTCGCGGCGGGCGGTGCTTCATGCGGCGGATAGAGGCGCTGCAGCCGTTGGCCGGACATGGCGAAGATGAACTGCTCCTCGTCAAAATCCTCGCGCTCGATCTCGGCGGCGACCCGGCCATCGCGCAGCACCGTGGCGCGGTCGCAGATGGCCAGCACTTCCGGCAGGCGGTGGGTGATGAAGATCATCGTCTTGCCCTGCGCCTTCAGTCGGCGCAGCACCTGGAACAGGCGCTCGACCTCGACACCGGACAGCGAGGCGGTCGGCTCGTCGAGCATCAGCACGCGCGGGCTTGAAGGAGAGGGCGCGGGCGATCATGACGAGATGGCGCTGCGCGGAGGTCAAGCTCGCGACCAGCAGGCGCGGGTCGATGGCAAGGCCCAGATCCTGGAACAGGGCGCGGGTTTCCGCCTCCATCCGGCGGCGGCTGATGATCATGCCGCGACCGAGCCCAGTATGGCCGGCGAAGACGTTTTCGGCGACCGAGAGCTGTTCGAGCACCTCGATTTCCTGCGGCACATAGCCGACGCCGCGCGCGCGCGCTTCCGACGTCGAGGCGAAGGTGGCGGGCTTGCCATCGACGAGGATCTCGCCGGAATAGGAGCCGGATTTGTGGACGCCGTTCAGGATCTTGACGAGGGTCGACTTTCCGGCGCCGTTCTGGCCGAGCAGCGCGTGAATCTCGCCGGGATGCACGGCGAAATCCACGCCGCGCAAAGCTTGTACGCCGGCAAAGCTCTTGACGATGGCGCGGGTCTGGATGACGGGCGGGGCGGGATCTTGGTCTGTCACTTTGCGTCTCCCCGAAGGTCCGTTTTTTGGCGCGTGGTATGCATTTTTACCTCTCCCTGAGGGAGAGGTCGACGGCCGCAGGCCGGCGGGTGAGGGTTTACGGCCTCACCGGATGGTTCCCTAAACCCTCACCCGGAGCTTCGCTCCGACCTCTCCCTCAGGGAGAGGTGAAGGGGAAGTAAGTCCCTCACCCAGCCCTCTCCCGCAGGGCGGGAGAGGGGCAAGGAAGAGGTGCCTCTCCCGCGAACGGGAGAGGGGACGTGGCGGGCGCGGGCTTACTGGCCGGCGCTGTCGAGCATCTTGTAATAGGGCTCGAGGTCGGCGGCGGTGATGACCGAGGCCGGCAGCGGGTTCATGTAGGGAACCGTCTTGCCCTCGGCGAGGTCGTTGGCGAGCTGGGCGGTCAGGGCACTTTCCTCATAGAGGGGCTGCGCCACGACGCCATAGGCGGCGCCCGACTTCACGATGTCGAGGTTCTGGCGGATGTAGTCCATGCCGATGATGATGAGCGGACGCTCGGCCTTGCGGGCGGCGCCCGACCAGGTCTGGGCGCCATTGCCGGTCGTCGAGAAGGCGGCGGTGACATCCGGGTTGCCCTGCAGCAGGGCGACGGCCTTGCCCTCGGCGGCGGAGGGCTCGAAGCCTTCCATCTGGGTGTCGAGGATTTTGATGTCCGGATACTTCTCCGCCATCGTCTTGCGGAACGAGTCCGCCATCACGTTCTCGGTGTCGTTGGAGGAGCCCTGCGTCAGCGCGATGACGCCCTTGCCGCCCATCTTCTCGCCCATCGACAGCGCCGCCGCGTTGCCGGCCGAGGGGATGTCCTCGCCGGTCGCGGCCTTCAGGCCGGCAACCGAGCCTTCCGGCGGCAGAACGTGCCAGGTGACGACCGGGAAGCCTTCCTTGCCAAGCTTGCCGATGAACGGGAAGATCTCGGGGCCGGGGCCATAGACGGCGATGGCGTCGAACTTGGTGCGGGCCATCGCCGCTTCGGCGAGCGGGATCGAGCCCGGGACGTCATAGTTCGTCGCGCTCGGATTGCCGACGACCTCGCAGGTATTGCCGAGTTCCTTGCACTTGTTGAGGAAGCCGGCCTGCATCAGCCGGTGCACCGGGTGGTCGCGCATCGGCTGCACCCAGAGGATGTTCTTGCCAGCGGCGAGGCCGGCGTCGGGCAGGGCGAGCAGGCCGCCTGTCATGGCGACCGTCGCGAGCAGCGCGGTCCGCGCAAGGCCGGAGATCCGTGTCTTCATGGTAGTCCTCCCTCTGGTGTGCCGGCCTTGTTGCCGGCGTTTTGATCGATCGCGTCGGGTTCCGGTCGCGTTTTCCGCGGACACGCGGACCGGATCGGGACACTCAGGATGGCTTGGCGGTGGTCTCGGCGGCGGCCGGCTGCGCGCTGGAGCCGGCGATGAAGTAGCGGCGGCGCAGGATGTCGAGGCCGACGGCCAGCACCATGATCACGCCGACGGCGATCTGCTGCCAGTTGGCGTTGACGCCGACGACGACGAGGCCGCTGGTGACGACCTGCAACAGCAGGACGCCGAGCAATCCGCCCGCCATCGTGCCGGCGCCGCCGAACAGGCTGACGCCGCCGACGACGACGCCGGCGATGACGTTCAGCTCCCAGCCGCTGCCGATCGAGGTGGTGCCGGAGGCGAGGTCGGCCATGACGAACATGCCGGCGATGGCCGCGAGCGCGCCGACCGTCATGAACGCGCCGATCTTGTAATGGGCGGTGTCGATGCCGACGAGGCGGGCGACTTCCGGATTGCCGCCGGTCGCATACATGTTGCGGCCGAGCACCGTGCGGCGAAGGACGAAATCGGCGGCGAGGGCGGCAAGCACGAAGAAGACGAAGCTCCAGCCGAGCCCGAAGACGAAATCGGCATAGCCGATGTCGGTGATCACGGGCGGCAGCGGATAGACCGGGTAGCCATTGGTGACGACCTGAATCAGGCCCTGGCCGATGAACAGCATGCCGAGCGTCTGGATGAAGGCCGGGATCTTCAGCTTGACGACGACGAGCCCGTTGACGAGGCCGACGCCGGCGCCGACCAGCACACCGCCCAGCAGCGCCAGCGGCACCGGCAGCGCCAGCGCCGTCATCAGCTTGGCGCTGCAGACGGCCGAGAGGCCGGCGACCGCGCCGACCGAGAGGTCGAACTCGCCATTCACCAGCAGGATGGTCTGGCCGATGGCGATGATGCCGATGAACGAGACGACGCGCAGGATCGCGCGGATGTTGCGCTCCGACAGGAACGCCGGCTCCATGATGTAGAAAAAGCTGACCAGCACGATCAGCGCGAGCAAGACGCCCACTTCGCCCACCGCGACAAACCGCGTCAGTCGATCGCGCAGCGCGCGGCCAGATCCCTCGAAGCCGGAATCCCGCTCAACGGTACGTTCCATGTTTTCCTCCCTTGCCGCCGGGGCGTCCTCCTCGACGCGACCTCGGCGGAGCCGCTTCAGAACGTCGAAGCGGCCGGCTCACACAACATCATGCTATTATAATTTTATCAATCTCAGGATCGAGCGACCCTGAAATATTCAGCGCTGTCTATTCGGCCGTCGCAAGCGGCGGGTGAAGGACGCCGATCAAGGATGGCGGATCGCGGCGGTTTCCCTGCGGCGATCGGGGCAGCGCGACGGGGAGTGACGACGCGGGGGGCTGTGGATGGCGGGGTATTCCGCCGGGAGATCTTTGGCGATTGGGTAGTCGGAGATGGTCTCGGGGGTGGAAAGCAAGGCCCTCACTCAACCCTCTCCCGCAAGCGGGCGAGGGCTTTTCGCTGGCGCGGCGTCGAGCGGGTGGGATGAACCGGCTCCGCGAGGGACTTCCGCAACGAAGGGCTCGTTGCGCTCCCTCTCCCGCGGGTGGGGGAGGGTTGGGGTGAGGGCGACTGCCCCCAATCTCCAGGCCGCCAAAAACGAAAAAAGTCCGGCAGGCATGCCCGCCGGACTTTCGTCGTCGCAGTCGGTTCGCGCCCTCGCCGGCGAAGGCAAGCGGTCAGCGCAGGCTCGCCGCCGCGTGGATCAGGCCGGCCGTCGAGGAATCGCGCGACGCGGCGTCGACACGGCCATCGACCATCGGCAGCAGCTGCATGGCGAGCTGCTTGCCGAGTTCGACGCCCCACTGGTCGAACGAATCGATGCCCCAGATCGCGCCCTGCACGAAGACCTGATGCTCGTAGAGGGCGATCAGGCGGCCGAGCGTATAGGGATCGAGCGTCTTGTAGAGGATCGTGTTCGACGGGCGGTTGCCCGGGAATGTCTTGTGCGGTGCCAGGCGTTCGACTTCCGTCGGCACCTTGCCTTCGGCGGCGAGCTCGGCGCGCGCCTCGTCGGTGGTACGGCCGCGCATCAGTGCCTCGGTCTGGGCGAAGCAGTTGGCGAGCAGCAGCGCGTGATGCACGCCGTCGGTTTCATGCGCCTTCGCCGCGATCAGGAAATCGCAGGGGATGACGTCGGTGCCCTGGTGGATCAGCTGGTAGAAGGCGTGCTGGCCATTCGTGCCGGGCTCGCCCCAGACGAGGGGGCCGGTCGCGAGCGTGACCGGGGTGCCCTCGAGGGTCACGCGCTTGCCGTTCGATTCCATGTCGAGCTGCTGCAGATAGGCGGCGAACCGCTCCAGACGCTGGTCGTAGGGCAGCACCGCCTTGGCCGGGAAGCCGAGCACATTGCGGTTCCATACGCCGATCAGCGCCAGCAGCACCGGCAGGTTCTTGTCGAGCGGCGCAGTCCGGAAATGCTGGTCCATCGCATGGGCGCCGGCCAGGAACTCGCGGAAATTGGCGGATCCGATGGCGATCATCACCGGCAGGCCGATCGCCGACCAGACCGAATAGCGGCCGCCGACCCAGTCCCAGAAGCCGAAGGTGCGGCTCTCGTCGATGCCGAAGGCATTGACCTTGTCGAGCGCCGTCGACATCGCGGCGAAATGCGCGCCGACCGCCTTTTCGCCGAGCGCCGCGACGATCCAGCTGCCGCGCCGTGGCGGCGTTGGTCATCGTCTCGATCGTCGTGAACGTCTTCGACGCGACAAGAAAGAGCGTGGTCGCCGGGTCGAGATCGGCCAGCGTGTCGTGGATATGCGCGCCATCGACATTGGAGACGAAGTGCAGGCGCGGGCCGTCATGATAGGGGCTGAGCGCCCGCGTCACCATGGCCGGGCCGAGATCCGAGCCGCCGATGCCGATGTTGACGACATCGGTGAAGCGGCCGCCGGCACCAGCGATCGAGCCATCGCGCACGCCTTCGGCGAAGGCCGACATCGCGGCGAGCACCGACTGGACGTCCTCCACGACATTCCTGCCGTCGACGATGTAGCGCTCGTCCGGCGTGGCGCGCAAAGCGACATGCAGGACGGCGCGGTTCTCGGTGACGTTGATCTTCTCGCCGGCGAACATGGCGTCGCGGCGCTCCTCGACACCGGCGACTCGCGCCAGATCGAGCAACGCCACCACCGCGGCCGCGTCGATGCGGTTCTTCGAATAGTCGAGCAGCAGGTCGTCGACACCAACCGAAAGGCGGCTGAAACGCCCGGGATCGGCCGCGAACATGTCGCGCATCGTCTGCGCTTCGACGCGGTCGCGCTGCTCGCGGAGAGCGGCAAAGGCGCTGGTGATAGCTGCCGCCGTAGCGGCGGTTCGGGCGACGGTCATGAGCGGACGTCCTTCGAAGCGATGGGCCTGCGGAGCAGACGACGACATACGACGACCTGCCCCGCGCGGCAAGCGGGCCCGGCCTTGACGGGGTGTGGACATCACACCGCCACGCTCACATGCAAAGTTTGGTATTCATAGCTGACGCGGCGCCATCGATTGCGCTTGGAAATCAATTATCGATAGACCATGCTGCCGGCGCGGAGGAGAATCGTGCAAAGCAAAGCCGACACCGAACTTGTGCGTCGCCAGAACCGTGGCCTCGTTCTCGGAGCCCTCCGTCGTTCCGGACCTCTGGCGCGCGTCGAGCTCGGCCGCGAGACGGGGCTGAGCCCCGCCACCATCTCCGCCATTACCGGCGATCTTCTGGCCGAGCACATCCTCGTGACCGCCGATATCGACGAGCGGGCCGAACGGCCGCTTGGCCGGGGCCGGCCCCGTGTGGCGCTGACCCTGAACGACGATGCCGCCTATGTGCTCGGCGTCAAGATTTCGCTCAATTCGGTGACGCTGCTGCTCAGCGACTATTCCGGCCATCTGCGCCACAGCCATCACTACGCCGTCTCGACCATGGGGCCCGAGGCGGTGCCGGCTTCGTGCCGCGGCTGGTCGAGATCATCCGCGGCTATCTCGTCGAGCGCGCCATTCCACCGTCGCGCGTCTCCGAGATTTCCATCGCCATTCCCGGCACCACGGACGAGACGACCGGCACGCTGCTCTGGAGCCCGACAGTCGCCGTCGAGGTCGGATCCGTTCCCGGCCCGGTTTCCGAGGCGCTCGGCATCCGCGCCTCGATGACCAACGACGTCAACATGATGGCGCAGGCGCTCCATTCGCGCGATCCGGGTCGGTTCGGCGGCACGTTCGCCACCATCTTCATCGCCTATGGCGTCGGCATGGGGCTCTATATCAATGGGCGGCTGTTCACCGGCGCGTTCGGTTCCGGCGCCGAGTTCGGCCATGCCAACCACATGCCGGGCGGCGCGCTCTGCCGCTGCGGCCGGCGCGGCTGCATCGAGGCCTATGTCGCCGACTATGCGATTTACCGGGCAGTGGAGAACCTGCCGCCGGACCTCTCGCCGACAGAGATCGACCCCGACGCCGAGACGATGCGCGCGCTGGAGCAGCGGGCGCGCGACGGCGAGGACCGCGTGCGGATGGCCTATCACCAGGCCGGGCTGGCGCTGGGCTACGGCCTGTCGCGCTTGATCGCGCTTTTGAACCCGCAACGCGTCGCCTTCACTGGCCGCGGTGTCGCCGCCTTCGACCTGATGGAGGCGGGCTTTCGGGCCGGGCTGGAGCGAGGGGCTGGTGGGCGAGCTGGCGCGCATGACCGAGATCGAGGTGTTCTCGGCCGAGGACGACCTCGTCGATGTCGGCATTCTCGCCGGCGCGATGCAGCGGCTCGACCGCGAGGTGTTTGCCAGCTCCGACCACGACCCGGTCGTGCTGCCGAAGCCGGCTGGCGCCGCAGCGCGAGACCGGCCGACCTCAAGGCCTGATCGCCCAGAGCGGATACCGGTTCGCGGGAAGCCAACGCGAACCGGCAAAGAGCTAGGCCAGCCAGCTTTCGAGCCGCTCCGCCGCCTCGGCGATTTCCGCCGTCGCACCGGCGAAGGAAAAGCGGATATGCGCATGGCCGTGCACGCGGTCGAAATCCGCTCCCGGCGTTGCCGAGATGCCGGCCTCGGCCAGCATCTTCTGCGCGAAATCGGCCGAATCGTTCGAGAAGCGGCGCACCGAAGCGTAGATGTAGAAGGCGCCGTCGACCGGGAAATAGTCGTCGAAGCCGATCTTCGGCAGCTTTTCGAGCAGGAGCCTGCGATTGGCGGCATAGCCGGCCTTGATCGCTTCCAGCTCCTCGGTGGCGCCGAAGGCGGCGATGGCGGCGCGCTGCGACAGGTCCGGCGCGGAGATGTAGAGGCTCTGGGCGATCCGCTCGACCGGGCGCACCAGGATCTCCGGCAACACCATCCAGCCGATCCGCCAGCCGGTCATGCAGTAGTATTTCGAGAACGAGTTGATGACGATGGCGCGGTCGCTGGTCGCTAGCGCCGTCTCGGCGACGCCGTCATAGACGAGGCCGTGATAGATCTCGTCCGAGATGAAGCGGATGCCGAGTTCGTCGGCGGCGCGGATGAGGGCGGCGAGCGCTTCCGGCGTCATCATCGTGCCGGTCGGGTTGCCGGGGCTGGCGACCAGGATGCCGGCGAGCGGCTTTTCCGCATGCGCGCGCTCCAGCATGGCCGGCGTGATCGCGTGCCGGTTTTCCGCGCTGGTCTCAATCTCGACCACTTCCAGCCCGAGCGCGCCGAGGATGTTGCGATAGGCGGGGTAGCCGGGCGAGGCGATGGCGACGCGGTCGCCGGCGTCGAAGGCGGCGAGGAAGGCGAGGTTGAAGCCGGCCGACGAGCCGGTGGTGATGGCGATCCGAGAGGCCGGCACCTCGATGCCGTGCGTATCGGCATAATATTGCGCGATGCGCTGGCGCAGCGGCCGCCAGCCGAGCGCTTCGGTATAGCCGAGGCGGCCTGGGTCGAGCGCCGCGCGGGCGGCGTCGAGCACGGGCTTCGGGGCTGAGGCGCCCGGTTCGCCGATCTCCATGCGGATGATACGCTCGCCCCTGGCGATCCGCTCGAACGCGGCCGACATCACGTCCATCGCGATGAAGGGAGCGACGGCGCTGCGCCGCGACGGCGGTCGATCGGGGGGCGTCATGGCAAGTGGCTCCGTCCGCAGGATTAAAAGTCTTGCTATCGCCCCATTTTCTGCGCATCCGTCCAAGGGGGATGCCGTCTGGCGCGAGCGCGAGGCGGCTTCATACAATTCGCCGGCCGCGAGGGAAAGGCTGGAGGAGGGGCGTTTCGTGACGATTTCAGTGCAGCGCGTGGCGCGGGGGCTTCTGGGCGCGGTGATCGGCATCGCCATGCTGGGGGGGCTGCCGGTCGAGCGGGTCCAGGCCCAATCGCGCCCGGCGCTGGTACGCGACGCGGAAACCGAGGCGCTGATCCAGGACTATCTGCGGCCGATCTTCAAGGCGGCCGGCCTGCGCGCGTCGTCGGTCGAGCTCTATCTGGTCAACAATCCGTCCTTCAACGCCTTCGTCGCCTCGGGCGAGAAGATCTTCGTCAACACCGGCGCGATCATCGATTCGAAAACGCCGAACGAGCTGATCGGCGTGCTCGCGCATGAGACCGGGCACCTCGCGGGTAACCACCAGATCCAGTTGCGCCAGCAGCTCGAGACCGCCAAGACGATGGCTATGATCGGCAGTGTCGTCGGCATGGGCGCCGCCATTGCCGGCGCCGCGTCGGGCTCGGGTGACGCGGCACGCGCCGGCGGCGGTATCGCCATGGGATCGAGCGAAGTGATCCGGCGCGGCCTGCTCGCCTATCAGCGCTCGGAGGAGATGGCCGCGGATCGTCTGGCGCTCACCTATCTCGACAAGAGCGGCCAATCGGCCAAGGGCATGATCACGACCTTCCAGCGCTTCGCCGACAACACGCTGTTCTCCAGCCAGGGCGCCAATCCCTATCTCCAGAGCCACCCGATGCCGAGCGAGCGCATCGACCTGATCGAGAACGCGGCGAAGAAGAGCAAGTTCTACAACACCAAGGATTCGCCGGAACTGCAGGCGCGCCACGACATGGTCCGCGCCAAACTTTCCGCCTTCTCCGAGGATCCGACGCTGGTGATGCGGCGCTATCCGCCGAGCGACACCTCGATGTCGGCGCGCTATGCGCGCGCCATTCTCGCCTATCGCACCGGCAATTCCCGCAACGCCATCGACCAGGTCGGCGCGCTGATCAAGTCGCGGCCGAACTTTCCCTATTTCTACGAGCTGCAGGGCCAGGTGCTGCTGGAATCCGGCCGCGCAAAGGAAGCCGTCGCGCCGCTGCGCAAGGCCGTGGCGGCGGCACCGCGCTCCGGCCTGCTGCGCATCATGCTGGGCCAGGCCCTGGTCGAGGTCGGCGATCCGAAGTCGGTCGACGAGGCGGTGAAGAACCTGACCATCGGCCTGCAGACGGATCCGGACATGCCGATCGGTCATCGCAGCCTGGCGCGCGCCTATGCGCTCAGGGGCGACATCGCCATGGCCGACCTCGCCACCGCGCAGGGTGAATTCGCCGAGGGCAAGTTCCGGGAAGCCAAGTCTCGCGCCAAGCGCGTGCAGCCTCAATTCAAGACGGGATCGCCGGCCTGGCTTCGTGCCGACGACATTCTGTCTTATACACCGTCTTCGAAGACCAATTGATCCGTTCAACCTGCCGATCGCTTCGGGCGATCCGCAAACCGGACGCAAACAGGTGATTGCAATGTCGAGACACTTCTTCGCAGCGGCCTTCGCCGCGATTGCCCTGACCGCCGCCGTGCCGGTTCAGGCCGCCAGCTTCTCCGAGAGCCAGCAGGCCGAGATCGGCGATCTGGTGAAGGACTATCTGATGAAGAACCCGGAAGTCATCCGGGACGCGATGGAGGAACTCCAGCGCAAGGAGCAGGTGGCGGAGGCCGAGGCTCGCAAGAGCGGCGTCGCCAAATATGCCGACCAGCTGTTCAATTCGCCGCGCCATGTCGTGCTGGGCAACCCGAAGGGCGACGTCACCCTGGTCGAGTTCTTCGATTACAACTGCGGCTACTGCAAGCGCGCCCATGCCGACATGCAGAAGCTGCTCGACGAGGACAAGGGCCTGCGCGTCATCCTGAAGGAGTTCCCGGTTCTGGGGCAGGGCTCGGAAGAGGCCGCCCAGGTGGCGATCGCCGTCAACAAGCTCGCGCCGGAGAAGTACAAGGCCTTCTACGACGAGCTGCTGATGAGCCGCGGCGCGGTCGATGGCGCGCGGGCGCTCGTCGTAGCCGCCGATATCGGTCTCGACAAGGCCGCAATCCAGGCGCACCTCAAGGATCCGGAAGTCGCTGCCACCATCAACGAATCCTACGGTCTGGCACAGGCTCTCGGGATCAACGGCACGCCGTCCTATGTCCTGCAGAACGACGTGGTGGTCGGCGCGGTCGGCTATGATGCGCTGAAGGAGAAGATCAAATCCGTGCGTGCCTGCGGCTCGGTGACGTGCTGACCGGCTGGTCAAGATTCATGGGACAGGATTCCCGGGGCGGCAGCTTCGGGGCTTTTCCTTTATTCCTCGACCCCCTATAACCTGCCAACCTCGCCGCAAGGGTCCGTCCTTGCGTGGCTCTCGGTAGAAAATCATCGATGACAGTCGCAATTCTCGTTCTCAACGGTCCCAACCTCAACATGCTCGGCAAGCGGGAGCCTGGTGTCTACGGCTCCAAGACGCTGGGTGAAATCGAGGCGGATACCAAGGCTGCTGGCGAGCGGCTGGGCATGGCGGTCGATTTTCGCCAATCCAACCATGAGGGCATGCTGATCGATTGGATCCACGAGGCGCTCGGGCGGTTCCGGGGCATCGTGATCAATCCCGGCGCTTACACGCATACGTCGATCGCTCTGCACGACGCCATCCGCGCCGTCGGGCTTCCCACGATCGAGCTGCATCTTTCCAATGTCTTCGCGCGCGAAGATTTCCGGCATCATTCCTATGTTTCCCCTGTTGCCGCCGGCGTGATCTGCGGTTTCGGAGCCGCGGGCTACGGGCTGGCGCTTCAAGCGCTGCAGCCGCTCGTCGAGTGAACCAGGAGAAACGGACCATGAAAGAACAAAGGGCATGACGAGCAAAAATTCGACGATCGATCAGGACCTGATCCGGCAGCTGGCGCTGCTGCTGACGGAGACGGATCTCACCGAGATCGAAGTCGAGCACGAGGATCTTCGGATCCGCGTCGCGCGCAACGTCACCGTCGCTCCCGCCGCTTACCAGGTGGCCGCTCCAGTGGCTGCCATGGCAGCAGCGCCGGTCGCAGCCGCGGTCCCGGCTGAAGTCAGCCTCGCCGGCCATCCCGGCGTCGTCCCGTCGCCCATGGTCGGCACCGCCTACCGCTCGCCCGAGCCGGGCGCCAAGACCTTCATCGAGATCGGCGACACGGTCCGCGAAGGCCAGACGCTTCTGATCGTCGAAGCAATGAAGACGATGAACCAGATCCCGGCGCCGCGTTCCGGCGTCGTCAAGGCCATCATGGTCGAGGACGGCCAGCCGGTTGAGTATGGCGAACCGCTCCTGATCATCGAATGAGCGTCGTGGTGCCGATGTTCAACAAGATCCTGATTGCCAATCGCGGTGAAATTGCCCTCCGCATCCTGCGCGCCTGCAAGGAGCTTGGGATTCAGACGGTCGCTGCGCATTCCACGGCCGACGCCGATGCCATGCATGTCCGCCTCGCTGACGAGAGCGTCTGCATCGGCCCGCCGCCCGCGCGCGACAGCTATCTGAACATTCCCTCGCTGCTCGCCGCCTGCGAGATCACGGGCGCCGACGCCATCCATCCCGGCTATGGCTTCCTGTCGGAAAACGCGCGCTTCGCCGAGATCCTCGAAGCGCACAACCTGACGTTCATCGGACCGAAGTCCGAGCACATCCGCATCATGGGCGACAAGATCGAGGCGAAGCGCACGGCGCAGCGGCTCGGCATTCCCGTCGTTCCCGGTTCGGACGGCGCGCTCAAGGACGAGGCGGACGCGCTCCGCAACGGCGCTAAGATCGGCTATCCGGTGCTGATCAAGGCATCGTCCGGTGGCGGTGGCCGCGGCATGAAGGTCGCTCGTTCCGAGGCCGATGTCGTCATCGCCTTCCAGACCGCGCGCTCCGAGGCTAAGGCCGCCTTCGGCGACGACGCCGTCTACATGGAAAAGTACCTGGAAAAGCCGCGCCACATCGAGATCCAGGTTCTCGGTGACGGCAAGGGCTATGCCGTGCATCTGGGCGAGCGCGACTGCTCGCTGCAGCGCCGCCACCAGAAGGTCTGGGAAGAGGCGGGTTCGCCGGCCCTGAACGCCGAAGAGCGCGACAGGATCGGCGCCATCTGCGCCAAGGCGGTCGCCGATCTCGGCTATTCCGGCGCCGGCACGATCGAGTTCCTGTACGAGGACGGCGAGTTCTATTTCATCGAGATGAACACGCGTCTGCAGGTGGAGCATCCGGTAACGGAGGCCGTCACCGGCATCGACCTCGTCAACGAGCAGATCCGCATCGCCGCCGGCAGCGGCCTTTCCTTCCGGCAGGAAGACGTGACGTTCGAGGGCCATGCCATCGAATGCCGCATCAACGCCGAGGATCCGCGCACCTTCGCGCCGTCGCCGGGCAAGATCACCTATTACCATCCGCCGGGCGGCCTCGGCGTGCGTGTCGATTCCGGCGTCTATCAGGGCTACAAGATCCCGCCCTATTACGACAGCCTGATCGGCAAGCTGATCGTGCATGGACGCAACCGCGTCGAGTGCATGATGCGGCTCCGGCGCGCGCTCGACGAGTTCGTCGTCGACGGCATCCACACGACGATCCCGCTCTTCCGCCAGTTGGTGGACGACCAGGACATCGCCGATGGCCGCTATGACATCCATTGGCTGGAAAAGAAGCTGGCTGTGGACCATTAAGTCCACTGTGACATCCCCCTTTGAGGCGGCATGGGAACATGACAATGTTCCCATGCTCTTCCGAGGAGGGGGCATGATGCAGGGGATTCTGTCAGCCAGTACGGGAAGATCCGCGTCAGGGGCGGCTCGGCTGAAACGTGATCTCGGTGTTGCGTGATGGCGCGCAGGTCAGATCGATTCCCCGAAATAACGCCGCAGATCCTGCTGAAGGCGTATGCGTCCGGCATCTTTCCGATGTCCGACTCGGCCGAGGATCCCGGCCTCTACTGGATCGAACCCGAAAGCCGCGGCATCTTCCCGCTCGAGACGTTTCACGTCCCGCGCCGGCTGGCGCGCACCATGCGTCACCAGCCCTACGAGATCCGCATCGATTCGGATTTTGACGGCGTGATCGCCGGCTGTGCCGGCCAGGCGGATACGCCCTATCGCGACAAGACCTGGATCAACCAGCGCATCCGCACGCTCTATCACGAGCTGTTCGCGCTCGGATATTGCCACACGGTCGAGGCCTGGCAGGACGGCAAGCTGGTCGGCGGGCTCTATGGCGTCCGGCTGCGCGGAGCCTTCTTCGGAGAGAGCATGTTCAGCCACGCCCGCGACGCATCGAAGATTGCGCTCGTCTATCTGGTGGCGCGGTTGAAGGCGGGCGGCTTCACGCTGCTCGATGCCCAGTTCACGACCGAGCACCTGTCGCAGTTCGGCGCGATCGAAGTCGAGCGACCCGAATATCATCGCCGCCTGGAGGCCGCGCTCGAAAGCGACGGCGAATTCTATGGCTTGGACGGCCGCGCCACGGTCGACGAGGTCTTGCAGTTGGCGAGCCAGACGTCATAGACGGCGTGGTCCACGGCATGCAGGCCGGGACTGTCGGCGAACATCCAGCCGGTGAAGATCCGGCGCACCTTGCGGTTCAGCGTGATCTCGTCGACCTCGACGAAGGAATCGGTCTGCGGCGGCTCGGTCGGCGGGCGCGAATAGCAGACCCGCGGCGTCACCTGCAGCGCACCGAACTGCACCGTCTCGTCCATATAGACGTCGAAGGTGATGATGCGGCCGGTGATCTTGTCGAGGCCGGCGAACTCGGCGACCGGATTCGTGATCCGCTCCGCGTGGGCCGGCGTGCCGACGAAGAGAGAGGCCAGGGCGGCCGCGACAAGGGCCGGACCGCTGCGTCGTGAAATGAAACGTGTCATGGGATTCCGATGATGACCTCTGCACCGCCGATTGGGTGCTTAACACGCGATTCCGGCGGCGAAAAGGCGTTGCGCGCATGACGGGCTGCAACGGCTGTTCTCGCGGCCGGAAATGCGCCGCTGCCGGGCACAACGCGGTTGCACCTCGCCGCGAGCGGGTCCTATGATCGAATCATCTCAGGCGGATCGATCGAGGAGGCGGCCCGCGGCGGGTCGGATCGACATGAACGAGCCCTCGGCCATTCGAGACGCTGCGCCCCGAAAGTTCGGCATGGGAGCGGCGGTCCGGCGCAAGGAAGATCCGGCGCTGATCCTGGGGCGTGGTCATTTCACCGACGATTATACGCCCGCGGGCACACTGCACGCCTTCGTCGTGCGCTCGGCCATGGCGCATGCCCGCATCACCGTCAATGGGCTGGAAGCGGCTCGCGCCGCGCCCGGCGTCAGCCTGGTCCTGAGCGGGGCCGACGTCGCCCGCTATGCGGGGCCGCCGCCGAAGGAGTTTCCATCGATCGTTGCCGGCACCGAGCGGCACATTCCGCGCCGGCCGCTGCTCGTCGCCGATATCGCGCGCCATGTCGGGGACCCGATCGCCTTCGTTGTCGCTGATACCCTCGAGGCGGCGCAGGCGGCGGCGGAATTGGTCGACATCGACTATGACACGCTGCCGACGGTCACCGACGCCAGGGAGGCGGCGGCCGCCGACGCGCCGCTGGTCTATCCCGAATTCGGCACCAATGTCGCCTTCACCCACCATCGCGGCAGCAAGGACGCCACCGACGCGGCCTTCCGACGGGCGGCCCGCGTGGTCCGCATCGAGGTGGTGAACCAGCGGCTCGTCGCCAACTACATGGAGACGCGCGGCGTGGTGGCCGAATACGACCCGGCGACCGAGCGCTTCACGCTGACGCTCGGCACGCAGGGCCGCCACAAGATGCGCGACATCATCGCCGAGGACATTCTCGGCATCGATCCGAAGCGCATTCGCGTCGTGACGCCGGACGTTGGTGGAGGATTTGGCACCAAGTCCTTCGTCTATCACGAATATCCGCTCGCCGCGCTGGTTGCCCAAAAGTTGGGGCGGCCGGTCAAATGGATCCAGGAGCGGGCGGAGCACTTCCAGATCGACGCGCATGGCCGCGACAACGTCACGGCCGCGGAAATGGCGCTCGACGCCGAGGGCCGGTTCCTGGCGCTCCGGATCGACCTCCTGTCCAATCTCGGCGCCTATATCTCGCAATATGGCGCCGACATCGCCGTCGGCGGCGTCACCATGTCGACCGGTCTCTATGACATCCCGGCCATGGACGTGACCGTGCGCGGCATCCTGACGACGACGACGCCGACCGATGCCTATCGCGGGGCGGGGCGGCCGGAGGCGGCCTATCTGATCGAGCGGCTGGTCGATCTCTGCGGCCGCGAGACGGAGCTGGGCCCGGTCGAGATCCGCAAGCGCAACTTCATCCGGCCCGACCAGCTGCCCTATCTGACCCAGGGCGGCCGCCGATACGACACCGGCGACTTCGCCGGCCATCTCGACCGCGATCTGGCGATCATGGACTATGCCGGCTTTCCGGCCCGTGCCGAGGCGTCGAAGCGGGGCGGCAAGCTGCGCGGCTTCGGCATCGCCACCTATGTCGAGGCTTGCGCCTTTCCGGGCTCCGAGCCGGCGACGGTGACGCTGAACGGCGACGGCACGCTGACGCTTTTGATCGGCACGCAGACGAACGGGCAGGGCCACGGCACCGCCTATTCGCAGTTCATCGCCGCGCATCTCGGCGTCGAGATGGATCGGATCATCGTCATCCAGGGCGACACCGACAAGGTGCCGACCGGCGAGGGCACCGGCGGCTCGCGCTCGATCCCGCTCGGCGCGGTTTCCGTCGACCGCGCTTCGGTTAAGCTGGTGCGGCAATTGAAGGAGATCACCTCGGACGAGCTCGAGGCCGGCATCGAGGACCTCGAGGTGGCGGACGGCGTCATCCGTGTCGCCGGTACCGACCAGGCGATCGCGCTCGCCGAGATCGCCAAGCGCGCGAAAAATCCGGCGCTGCTGACGGCGGTCGGCGAGTTCGTGCAGGACGAATGCACCTATCCGAACGGCACGCATATTGCCGAGGTCGAAATCGATCCGGACACGGGCGTGGTTCAGGTGGTGGATTTCTCGATCTGCGATGATTTCGGCGTGACGGTGAACCCGATCCTGCTGGCGGGCCAGCTGCATGGCGGCGTCGTGCAGGGCATCGGCCAGGCGCTGTACGAACGCACCGTCCATGACAGCGACGGCCAGCTCCTGACCGCGACCTTCCTCGATTATTGCGTGCCGAGGGCGGATCACCTGCCGAACCTCCGCTTCGCCACCCACAACGTGCCGTCGACCACCAATGCGATGGGCATCAAGGGCGCGGGCGAGGCGGGCACCATCGGCGCGACGCCGGCGGTGATGAACGCCGTCGTCGACGCGCTGGCACGCGCCAGCGGCATCACCCACATCGACATGCCGGCGACGCCGGAACGGGTCTGGGCGGCACTGCACGGAAACTAGGCCGCTCTTCCGCTTCTTGCGGCCGGGGAGGAACCTAACGTTCTGTTTGGTCGCGTTTCTTCCATCAAGACCGTATCCACGTCGCGCGAAATCGCTCTAGACTACGATACTGCCTGCCGACGAGCCGGCAGGCCCACCACGACACAAGCTCACAAGCCGGCCGCATCTTCCGCGGCCCACGAATGAAGAAACGGACCGTCCCGCGGTCCGAACGGGTCCATGGAAACGCCACAACGGGGGCAGCCGCTTTTCGGCGTGCTGCTCAAGATCATCTCGACCATCGCCTTCACCGCGATGGCGACGCTGATCAAGTATATTTCGGACGTCTTTCCGCCCGGCGAGGTCGCCTTCTTCCGCTCGGCCTTCGCGCTGATCCCGGTGCTGATCTGGGTGGCGTGGCTCGGCAACTTCCCGTCCGTCTTCATCACGCCGCGCATCGGCGGCCATGTGCTGCGCTCGGTCGCCGGCGCCACCTCGATGTTCTTCGGCTTTTCCGCCCTGGCCCGGCTGCCGCTTTCGGACGCGACCGCCATCGGCTACGCCTCGCCGCTCCTGACCGTCGTGCTCGCCGCCGTGCTGCTCAAGGAAGTGATCCGCGTCTATCGCTGGACGGCGGTGGTGATCGGGCTGATCGGCGTGCTCGTCATCCTGTCGGACTACGTCGGGCCGGCGAGCGGTCCGGAGCGCAGCACGCTCGGCGCCGTCTTCTCTGTCCTCGCCGCCTTCTTCGGCGCGCTGGCGGCGACCCAGACGCGGCGGCTCACCTGGGTCGAATCGCCCGGCACGATCGTCGTCTACTTCTCGACGTTCACGGCGATCTTCATGCTTCTGACGGCGCCGTTCGGCTGGGTTATGCCGAGTTGGGAGCATGTGCCGTTCCTGGTCGGCGCCGGCATCTTCGGCGGCATCGGTCAGGTGCTGCTGACGCAGAGCTATCGCTACGGCGAGGCGTCGCTGATTGCCCCGTTCGAATATATCTCGATGCTCTGGGCGATCATCGTCGGTTATCTGCTGTTCAACTCGACGCCGAGCGCCACCATGCTGATCGGTTCGGGGATCGTGATTGCATCCGGCCTGTTCGTGATCTATCGCGAGCATCGGCTCGGCCTCAAGCGCAGCCGCGAGCGGGCAGCCAAGACGCCGGCCGGCCCGGGTACCTAGCGCGCTTTCGAGCGAAGTGGATCCGCGTTGGGAAACGCGGTCGAACAACGAGTTGGAGCCGATCCGCATTTCCATGAAACGTTGATCGGTTCTCGAGAGACAAGGACAAGCCGACATGACAGCCATCGCCGTTACCATTGCCGGCTCAGATTCGGGCGGCGGCGCCGGCATTCAGGCCGACCTGAAGACGTTCTCCGCGCTCGGCGTCTACGGCGCTTCGGTCATCGCGGCGCTGACGGCGCAGAACACGCTGGGCGTGACCGGCATCCATGACGTGCCGGCCGAATTCGTCTCCGCGCAGATCGATGCCGTGTTCTCGGATCTCGCGGTCAACGCGGTGAAGATCGGCATGCTGTCGCAGCCGGGCGTCATCGGCGCTGTGGCCGCGGGCCTCGACCGCCATGCTCAGCGAAATGTCGTGCTCGATCCGGTGATGGTGGCGACCAGCGGCGACATGCTGCTGCGCGATGAATCGGTCGCGGTGCTGATCGCGGAACTGCTGCCGAGGGCGGCGCTGGTCACGCCGAACCTGCGCGAGGCGGCGCGGCTGCTCGAAACCGACGTGGCGGAGAGCGAGGCGGGCATGGAGGCGCAGGCGGAGGCGATCCTGCGGCTCGGCGCGCGCGCCGTGCTCATCAAGGGCGGCCACGGCACCGGTCCCGAGAGCGCCGACCTGCTGCTGTCGGCCGCAGGCAAGCGCTGGTTCCACGCGCCGCGCATCGACACGCTGAACACGCACGGCACCGGCTGCACGCTGTCCTCGGCCATTGCCGCCGGCCTGGCGCGCGGCATGGCGCTGGAACCGGCGATCGATGAAGCGAAGCGCTACATCACCGACGCGATCGCCGCCGCCGACCGGCTGCAGATCGGCCGTGGCCACGGCCCGGTGCACCATTTTCACAAGTGGTGGTGAGGCGAGGGGGGCTTGCTTCCCCTGCTGTCGGGATGAAATCCCATCAAAGGGGAACTGGCAACATCACCTCTCCCTGAGGGAGAGGTCGACGCACGCAGTGCGGCGGGTGAGGGTTTACGGCCTCATCCGGATAGTTCCCTAAACGCTCACCCGGCTCTGCGAGCCGACCTCTCCCTCAGGGAGAGGTGAGGATGAGCTTTCGTTCCTTGGGCGCAAAAAAAGCGGCCGACGCGCGAGGCATCGGCCGCTCTCAAATTCGTCAGGTTAGTCGCCGGGCATCAACCCTTGTAGGCGACGAATTCCTGCTCCTGGTCGCCCAGGCCCTGGATGCCGAGGCGGACCTTGTCGCCGGCCTTCAGGAAGCGCGGCGGCTTCATGCCCATGCCGACGCCCGGAGGGGTGCCGGTGGTGATGACGTCGCCCGGATCGAGCTGCAGGAACTGGCTGATGTAGCTGACCAGATGCGCAACGCCGAAGATCATCGTCTTGGTGTTGCCGGTCTGGACGCGCTGGCCGTTCAGGTCGAGATACATGTCGAGGTTCTGGATGTCCGCGACTTCATCCGGCGTGACCAGCCAGGGGCCGAGCGGACCGAAGGTCGGCGAACCCTTGCCCTTCATCCACTGGCCACCGCGCTCCGTCTGGAAGGCGCGCTCGGACACGTCGTGGCAGACCGAGTAGCCTGCGACGTAGTTGATCGCGTCCGCTTCCGAAACATAGCTTGCGGTCTTGCCGATGACGATCGCCAGCTCGACTTCCCAGTCGGTCTTTTCAGAGCCCTTGGGGATCGTGACGTTGTCGTTCGGGCCGACGATGCAGTTCGGGGCCTTGTTGAACAGGATCGGCTCTGCCGGGATCGGCATGTTGGTTTCATGCGCGTGGTCGACATAGTTCAGGCCGACGGCGATGAAGTTGCGCGTGCCGTTGACAACCGGGCCGAGGCGCGTGCCGGCCGGCACGACCGGCAGCGAAGCCGGGTCGACCTTGGCGATCGCGTCGATCACGCCGTTCTTGAGCGTCTCGGGGGTGATGTCGGAAACAACGCCCGAAAGATCGCGAATGGTGCCGTCCTTGGCGAGAAGGCCCGGCTTCTCCGAGCCAGCGGCCCCGAAACGTACGAGTTTCATTGATAGTTCTCCGTGTTGGCGGGCGGGATATTGGTCGAGGGGGCGCTGGCTTGCAAGAGCAGATGTCGGACAACTGAAGCAATGCAGCTTGGCCCACAGGGAACAACTGGGCTGGCTCGGCCAGCTCGACCCAATAATGTCAGTAACATTGACCTAATGATGCGGCCGTGCCATGGATCGGATCGGTCTCGGGAGGACCCCATGGATCATGTGCTGGCGATTCTCGGCTTCGCGGCGGTGATGGCTTTCACGCCGGGGCCGAACAACACGATGCTGATGATCTCAGGCGCCAACTGGGGCGTCCTGCCCAGCGTGCCGCATATGCTCGGCATCACGATCGGCTTCCCGCTGATGGTGTTCGCGGTCGGCATGGGGCTCGGCGGCCTGTTCGAGGCCTATCCCGTCCTGCACGAGATCCTGAAATACGTCTCCTTCGCCTATCTGCTTTATCTCGCCCGGAAGCTGGCGCGGGCCGGCCGGCATGATACCGATGGTACGAAGCAAGGTCGGCCGATGAGCTTCCTGGCCGCGGCGTTGTTCCAGTGGGTCAATCCCAAGGCATGGATCATGGCGGTCAGCGCGATGGCGCTGTTCGTGCCGGCGGGCAGTGCCATGCTGCCGGGCGTCCTGCTTCTGGTGGCGGTATTCGCACTGATGTCGCTGCCCTCGGCGGCCGCGTGGTGCCTGTTCGGCACGGCGATCTCGCGCTTCCTCGACAGCGACCGCCGTATCACCATCTTCAATGCGCTGATGGCGCTGCTTCTCGTCCTATCGACCCTGCCGACCCTCTTCTGAAAGACTGTCACAAATCTGTGGCGTGTGTCGGCTAAGCAATCGACACCGGTCTCTTGGATGAGGACGAATCAAGATCATGTCGAGCGGTGTCGCTCCCCGTCATCTCCGCACGCTCTTCCTGTCGGATATTCATCTCGGCACACGCGGAAGTCAGGCTGAGCTTCTGCTCGACTTCCTGAAGTGGCACGATGCCGAGACGATTTATCTGGTCGGCGACATCATCGACGGCTGGCGCCTGAAGAAGAGCTGGTATTGGCCGCAGGCGCACAATGACGTCGTTCAGAAGTTGCTGCGCAAAGGGCGCAAGGGCGCCCGGCTGGTCTATATCCCCGGCAATCACGACGAATTCCTGCGCGATTATCTCGGCCTGCAGATGGGCGGCGTCGAGCTGGCCGACCGGGTCGTGCACGAGACGGCCGACGGCAAGCGCCTGCTGGTGATGCATGGCGACCAGTTCGACGTGGTCGTGCGCCACGCCAAATGGCTCGCCTTCCTCGGCGACCATGCCTACAACCTGGCGCTGGCGCTCAATACCGTCGTCGGCAAGGTGCGCCGCAAGCTCGGCTTCGAATACTGGTCGCTGTCGGCCTGGGCCAAGCTCAAGGTCAAGAACGCGGTCTCCTTCATCGGCGCCTTCGAGCAGGCGCTGCTGACCGAGGCGAAGCGGGTCGGCGCCGACGGCGTCGTCTGCGGCCACATCCACCACGCCGCCATCCGCGACGATCTCGGCATCCGCTACATCAACACGGGCGACTGGGTCGAAAGCTGCACGGCGATCGTCGAGCATCACGACGGCCGCATCGAGATGGTGCGCTGGGCCGACATCGCCAGCCAATATGCGGTGGAGTTCGAGGATGAGCCGGAGATCGACAAGGTCGCCGCATGAGCCGCATCCTGATCGCGAGCGACGCCTGGCATCCGCAGATCAACGGGGTCGTGCGCACGCTGGAGCGGTTGTCGCGCCATCTGCCGGAATTGGGCGCGACCGCGCTGATGCTGACGCCCGAAGGCTATCGCACCGTTCCGTGCCCGACCTATCCGGAAATCCGGCTGACCATCGCCGCGCCGGGCGCGATCGGCCGGCGGCTGGATGAGGCGGCGCCCGACCATGTCCACATCGCCACCGAAGGTCCGATCGGATATGCCGTGCGTCGCTGGTGTCGCAAGCGCGGGCGGATTTTCACGACCAGCTATCACACCCGCTTTCCCGAATATCTCGCCGCCCGCCTGCCGGTGCCGGTCGACTGGACCTATGCTGCGCTGCGCGCCTTCCACAATTCCGGCGCCGGCTGCATGGTCGCGACCGCCTCGTTGCAGGATGAACTGGCAGGGCGCGGTTTCACCCATCTGATGCGCTGGTCGCGCGGCGTCGACGCCGATCTGTTCGATCCCGCCCGGCGCAGCGACGTCCTCGATTTGCCGCGGCCGATCTTCCTCTATGTCGGCCGTGTCGCGGTCGAAAAGAACATCGGCGCCTTCCTCGATCTCGACCTGCCGGGCAGCAAGGTGGTGGTCGGCGACGGGCCGGCGCTCGAAACGCTGAGGCGGGCGCATCCGGAAGTCTCGTTCCTCGGCACCAGGGTCGGCGAAGCGCTGGCCGACATCTATGCGGCGTCGGACTGCTTCGTCTTTCCGAGCCGGACCGACACGTTCGGCGTCGTCATGCTCGAGGCGATGGCCTCCGGCCTGCCGGTGGCGGCGTTCCCGGTCGCGGGCCCGCGCGACGTCGTCGGCGGGACCGGGGCGGGCGTCCTTGACGAGGACCTGCGCAAGGCGGCGCTGGCGGCGCTCGACGTCCCGCGCGACCATTGCCGCTCGGTGGCGCTGCGCCATTCCTGGCAGGCGGCGACCCGACAGTTCCTCGACAACGTGATCGCCACGCAAAAGAGCTGCACCGGCCGCGCTTTCGTGTAACCTCTGCCTTGTCCTCCCCGGCCGTTGGCAGAGTCATGACCCCCACCATTGACGATATCCGCATGGCAGCGCAGCGCATCGCCGCCGAAGCCGTCCGCACGCCGCTGCTTTCAAATGCCGCGCTCGACGAGATCACCGGCGGTCGCATCTTTCTCAAATGCGAGAACCTGCAGCGCACCGGCTCGTTCAAGTTTCGCGGCGCCTTCAACGCCATCGCCTCGCTGAGCCAGGCGGAGCGGGCGCATGGCGTCGTCGCCTCGTCCTCCGGCAACCACGCCCAGGGCATCGCAGAGGCGGCGCGGCTGTTCGGCGTGCCGGCCACCATCGTCATGCCGGGTGACGCTCCCGCGGCGAAGCGCGAGGGCACGCGCCGGCGCGGCGCCGCCATCGTCGACTACAACCGCGGGACCGACGACCGTGACGCCCTGACAGCTGCGATCGTCGCCGATACCGGCGCCGAACTGATCCATCCCTACAATGACGGCCGCGTCATCGCCGGCCAGGGCACCATCGGGCTCGAGATCGCCCAGGATCTCGCCCAGCGCGGCGAGCATGCGGATATCGTCATGGTTCCCTGCGGCGGCGGCGGCATGTCGGCCGGCATCGGCCTCGCGATCGCCGCCGAAAGTCCCGAGACGGAGGTCTATCTCGCCGAGCCGGAAGGGTTCGACGACTATGGTCGCTCGCTCGCCGCCGGCTCGATCCAGCGCAACCTGCGCACCGACGGCTCGATCTGCGATGCGCTGATGGCGCCGCAGCCGGGCGCGATCGGCTTTGCCATCAACCGCGCCACCGGGGCGCATGCCATCGCCGTCTCCGATGCCGAGGCGCTTGCCGCCGTGGCGTTCGCCTTCCGCACGCTGAAGCTGGTGGTCGAGCCGGGCGGGGCGGTGGCGCTGGCGGGCCTTCTGTCCGGGCGCATCGATGCGCGCGGAAAGACGGTGGTGATCCTGCTTTCCGGCGGCAACATCGATCCGGTTGTTCTGGAGCGCGCGCTCGCGGCGTGATAGGGCAGTCTCCCGCTCCGGTCGGTGCCGGTTCGCCGGCACCTCGGCTGCGCTCCCCATTTCCCGCCGCGAATTCCTCGCCGGCTTTCAGGTCAACAGGCATCCATGGTTGCCGCGCCGCGCCATTTCGGCCCCCGCATTTCGCTCTTCTACACGGGCTTCTTCGTTGTCGGCGGCCTGATGACGCCGTTCTTTCCGGTCTGGCTCAACTTGCGCGGGCTGACGCCGGAGCAGATCGGCGTCTGCCTGGCCTTTCCGCTCGCCGCGCGCCTCCTGTTCATGCCGCTTGGCAGTGCCTTTGCCGACCGCGCGCCGAACCGGCGCTTCGCCGTCATCATCTTCGCGCTGCTCGGGCTGCTCTTCTTCATTCCGGCGACGTTGGTCGGGGGCTACTGGCCGATCCTGGTCCTGACCGGCGTGGCGACGGCAACCCTCGGCCTGACCATGCCGGCGATCGATGCGCTGGCCCTGACCGGCGTGCGCCGCTTCGGGCTCGATTATGGCAAGATGCGGGTCTGGGGATCGATCAGCTTCATCGTCATCAGCCTGGCCGGCGGCGTGATTTTCGGCCATTTCGGCCCCGCGTCGCTGTCGCCGATGCTGATCGGCGGCTATGCCATCGCCGCGCTCTCGGCCTTCCTGCTGCCGGTCACGCCGCCGGAGATCCGCGCCGCCGATGACGCCGCCAGGCCGGAGGCCGTATCGGCGCGCTCGATCCTGATGAGCCGCAGCTTCCTCGTCGTCATCGCCTCGACCGCGCTGATCACGGCGACCCATGCCGTCTTCTACAGCTTCGGCACGATCCACTGGGAGAAGCTCGGCTTCAGCGGTGGCGAGATCGGGTTGCTCTGGGCCTCGGGGGTCGTCGCCGAGATCGGCATGTTCGCTATATCGGGCCGGGCCTTGCGCAAGGTGACGCCGGAACGGCTGATCCTGCTCGGCGCCATCGCCGCGATCGTGCGGTGGTCGCTGTTCCCGCTGGCGACCGACTTGTGGTCGTCGCTGGCATTGCAGATGCTGCACGCGCTGACCTTCGCCGCGGTCTATGCCGGCATGCAACTGGCGATCGCCCGCGACGTGCCGGAAGAGAAGACGGCCTCGGCGCAGGGCATCTCGCAGACGACCTCCGGCCTGGCCCTGGCGCTCGCCACCCTGCTGGGGGGGCCGCTCTATGGCCATCTCGGCGCCGCCGCCTTCCCGGTGATGACGATCGGCGCCGTGCTGGCGGTTGTCGTGCTGATGCTGCCGAAGGGGGCGCCGCGTCAGCCCCACAGTGCCGGAGAGGGCGGGCTGACCAGGCTGCCCTCGTAGACGAGGCCGGGCGTTCGGTCGCGCGCCAACAGCAGCGGCCCGTCGAGGTCGACGAAGGCGGCGTCCTGCGCCAGCAGCACGGCCGGCGCCATGGCGAGCGATGTGCCGACCATGCAGCCGACCATCAGCGCGAAGCCATTTGTTTCGGCGGCGGCGCGCAGGCGCAGCGCCTCGGTGAGGCCGCCCGTCTTGTCGAGCTTGATGTTGATCGCGTCATAGCGGCCCACGAGCCGGCCGAGATCGTCGGCGACATGCAGGCTTTCGTCGGCGCAGACCGGCACCGGGCGCTCGGCATGACGTAGCCAATCATCCCTGCCGGCCGGCAGCGGCTGCTCGATCAACTCGACCCCGGCCGCGACGCAGGCGCGCATGTTGGCGTCGAAATTCTCGGCCGACCAGGCCTCGTTGGCATCGACGATGATCCGGCTCGCCGGTGCGCCGCGCCGGACGGCGGCGATCCTGTCCCGGTCGCCGTCGCCGCCGAGCTTCACCTTGAGGAGAGGGCGATGGGCGGCGATCCGCGCCGCCTGCTCCATGCTTTCGGGGGTGCCGAGGCTCAGCGTGTAGGCCGTGACCAGGGCGCGCGGCGCGGCGAGGCCGAGTCGTTCGGCGACCGGAATTCCGCTTCGCTTGGCTTCTAGGTCCCAAAGCGCGCAATCGACGGCATTGCGGGCGGCGCCCGGCGGCATGGCGGCCCGCAGCGCCTCGCGATCCGGCGGGGCGGCGAAGCCCGCGAGTGCGGTCTGGATCGTGTCGATCACGCCGTCGACGGTCTCGCCATAGCGGGCATAGGGGACGCATTCGCCGCGGCCGGTCGCTGCGCCGTCGCCAAGCGAGACGACGACGACATGCGCCTCGGTGCGGGCGCCGCGCGAAATGACGAAGCTGCCGGCGATCGGCCAACTCTCGACATCGACGGAGAAAGGGAACGTCATGGGCGGGGGAAGTCCTGAAGGATGCGGTCGACGATGGGCTGGACGCCGGTGCGGATCGGGTCGACGGCCGGCATACCATGTTCCGCCGCGGCCGCATCCAGCGCTTTTCGCGCGGCCTCGGCGTCGAGGGCCTGGGTGTTAACGGCGATGCCGACGCAGCGGATTGCCGGATTGGTCAGGCGGCCGCAGGCGACGGTGAGGTCGATCACCTCGTGGATCGTCGGCAGCGGGTGCGCGACGCCGCGCATGGTGGTGCGCGTCGGCTCGTGGCAGACGACGAAGGCATCCGGCTGCGCGCCATGCAGCAGTCCGAGCGTCACGCCGGCGAAAGAGGGATGAAACAGCGAACCCTGTCCCTCGATGAGGTCCCAGTGACCGGCATCCGCCGCCGGCGACAGCCATTCGACGGCGCCGGAGATGAAATCGGCGACGACGGCGTCGATGGCGACGCCGCGGCCGGAGATGAAGACGCCCGTCTGACCGGTGGCGCGGAAATCGGCGTCGAGCCCGGCGGCGCGCATGCCGCGCTCGAGCGCCAGGGCGGTGTATTTCTTGCCGACCGAGCAGTCGGTGCCGACGGTGAGGAGGCGCAGGCCGCTGCGCCTGGTGCCCTTGCCGGTGGGGAAGCGCTGCGTCGAATGGCGGACGTCATGCAGCTTGCCGCCCGAGCGCTCGGCAGCGGCGCGAATCGCAGGATTGTCGCCGAGGCGCGAATGGAGACCGGACGCGACGTCTAAGCCGGCCTCGAGCGCTTCGACGATCGAGGCGACCCAGTGGTCCGGCAGTACGCCGCCGGCATTGACCGCCCCGACGATCATCGTGCGGACGCCGGCGGCCTTCGCTGCCGCGATCGTCATGTCGGGCAGCTTCGCATCGGCCTTGCAGCCCGCGAATCGCAACTGGCCGAGGCACCATTCCGGCCGCCAATCGACGATGCCGAGCGCCGTCTTGGCGGCGAGGGCGTCCGGAACGTCACCCAAAAACAACAGGTAGGGTGTTGCGATCTCCATCCCGACATCCTTTCCGGCCAAGGGCTTGCCCGAGCTTCCGCGCTCGTGCGATCACCTACGAGGTGATGGGAGCTTAGGAGGCGCCCGGCGGCGCCACAAGGGCCGCTCATGCGCTCCGCCCCCCGGGATGCAGGCTTCGAACGCGGAGCGGTCGTGGCAACGGCAACAGCGGCGCAACTTGAGTTTGGGGATGCCGGCGGTCAGGCTCGCTTGCGCGCGGCTGGTCCCTGGACCGTGCGCACGGTCGGCGATCTCGAACCGTCGATCGACGCCGCCATCGCCAACATCGCCGGCAGCACAATCATCGATCTTTCCGGTATCGAGCATATCGACACCGCGGGCGCCTGGCTGATCACGCGGCTCGAGCGCGGCCTGCGGGCCAAGCAGTTCGACGTCTCGGTTGAAGGCGGATCCGACAATTCGACGCGCCTCCTTGCGGCGTTGAACCAGACCGAGCGGGAAGCCCCGGCGGCGCCGCCGCAAATCGGCGTCGCGCAGGAGATCGTCGAGGCGATCGGGCGGACGATGTATCTGTCCTGGCTGGATTTTCAGTCGGGCCTGAACATTCTCGGCGGCGTGGCTCGCGGCTTCGGCAAGGCCTTGTTCGACCCGTCGCGTCTGCGCATCACGTCCGTCGTTTTCCACATCGACCGCACCGGCTTCCGCGCCGTGCCGATCATCGCGCTGATGTCGCTGCTGATCGGGGCGATCATCGCGCAGCAAAGCGCCTTCCAGCTGCGGGCGTTCGGCGCGGACATCTTCGTCGTCGATCTGGTCGGCATCCTGGTGTTGCGCGAGATCGGCGTGCTGCTGACCGCGATCATGATTGCGGGCCGTTCCGGCAGCGCCTTCACGGCCGAGATCGGTTCGATGAAGATGCGCGAGGAAATCGACGCGCTCAGCGTCATCGGCGTCGATCCGATCGAGGTGCTGATCCTGCCGCGCATTCTCGGCCTGGTCATCGCCCTGCCGATCCTCGCCTTCATCGCCGACATTTCCGCGCTGTTCGGGGCCGGTCTGGTGAGCTGGGTCTATATCGGCATTCCGCCGGAAGCCTTCGTTGCCCGGCTTCGCGACGCCGTCGCGCTCAACACGCTGTTCGTCGGCCTGATCAAGGCGCCGTTCATGGCGCTGATCATCGGCATCATCGGCGCTTCGGAAGGCCTGAACGTACGCGGCAGTGCCGCCTCGCTCGGTAGCCAGACGACGGCCTCGGTGGTGAAGTCGATCTTCATGGTCATCGTCGTCGATGGTCTCTTCGCCATCTACTTCGCCGCGGTGAACTACTGATCATGGTCGGGCAAGCCAATGACCATCCTGGCGAGAAGGAAGTCGTCATTCGCGGCCGGGGCATCACGGTCGGTTTCGGCGATCGCCTCATCCTCGAGAATCTCGACATCGACGTCTATCGCGGTGAGATTCTCGGCGTCGTCGGCGCGTCGGGCACCGGCAAATCCGTGCTTCTGCGCACGATTCTCGGGTTGCAGCCGAAGCGAGCGGGATCGGTCGAGATCCTCGGCACGCCCTATGACGAGGCGGACCCCGACACCCGCGCCTCGATCGACCGGCGTCTCGGCGTCCTCTTCCAGCAGGGGGCCCTGTTCTCGTCGCTGACCGTCCTGCAGAATGTCGAATTCCCGATGCGCGAGCATCTGAAGCTGTCACCGCGCCTGATGGAAGAACTGGCCCGGGTCAAGATCGACCTGGTCGGCCTGGCGCCGGAGGCGGCGGACCGCATGCCGTCCGAGCTTTCGGGCGGCATGATCAAGCGCGCCAGCCTGGCGCGGGCGCTCGCCATGGATCCGGCCATCGTCTTCCTCGACGAGCCGACCTCGGGTCTCGATCCGATCGGCGCGGCCGAATTCGATCAATTGATCGCCACGCTCCGCGATACTCTCGGGCTTACCGTGTTCATGGTTACCCATGACCTCGACAGCCTGCATACGGTCTGCGACCGAATCGCGGTATTGGGCAATCGTCATGTTCTGGTCGAGGGGACCATGCAGGATATGCTGGATTTCGATGATCCCTGGGTTCAGAAGTATTTCCGCGGCGTGCGTGCACGCCGCGTAGAGAGCGAAGCTTAATGGAAACGCGCGCCAACTATGCGACGATCGGACTGTTCACGCTGGGCGTGATCGTTGCGTGTTTCGTCTTCATCTATTGGCTGGCGCGCTATGACGAGAGCGGCATCCGCAAGCCGCTGCGCATTCTCATTCCCGGATCAGTCGCTGGCTTGGCCTCTGGCAGCCAGGTTCTCTTCAACGGCATCAAGGTCGGCGAAGTGAACACGCTGCGGATCAACCCGGAAGATCCGAACGAGGTCGAGGCGATGGTTTCGGTCGATCCGAACCAGCCCATCAAGGCCGACACCAAGGCCTCTCTCGGGATCCAGGGGCTCACGGGCGTTGCCTTCATCGAACTGAAGGGGGGCTCGGCCGCGCTGCCGAACTTGCTCGATCAGCCGGGCATCCCGACGCTGGAGGCGCAGGCCTCCGGCCTGCAGGACCTGATCGCCAGCGCCCAGGACCTGGTGAGCAAGGTCAACAAGGCCGTCGATCGCGTCAACGGCTTCATCGATACCGCCGAGCCTTCGCTGACGACCTCCGTCAAGAACATCCAGACCTTCACCGATGCGCTGGCCGAGAACTCCGCCGGCGTGAAGGAGTTCATGACCAATGTCGGCGACCTCTCCAAGCGAATCGGCTCCCTGTCGGAGAGCCTGAGCGGCATCGTCGGTAAGGCCGACAAGATCATCTCGGCGATCGACCCGACCAAGGTCGCCGACACGCTCGCCAACATCGACCAGGTGACCCAGAAGCTCTCTGCCTCGTCGGAGGCCTTCCCGGAGATCATCGGCAATGTGAAGCAGATCTCCGAGCAGCTCGAGAAGGCGCTCGACGGCGCGCAGCAGATCATCGCCGCGATCCAGGTCGAGGCGGTCAAGAGCACGATCAACGACATCGCGACGGTCGCCCGGCGCGTCCAGACCGCGACCGTCGACGTCAACAAGATCGTCGCCGACGCCGGCAAGACGGTGTCGGACGCCAAGGATTTCGTCGCAGGCGTGAAGGCCAAGCAGGGCGACATCGACCTGATCGTCAACAACACGCGCGACATGATGCAGAAGCTGAACGCGGCTTCGACCCGCATCGACGGCATTCTCGGCAAGGTGCAGGATCTCGTCACCGACCCGAACGGCAAGAACTTCTTCGCCGAAGCCACGGCAGCCGCCGCCGCGATCCGCAAGGTCGCCGAGGCGTTCTCGAGCAAGGCCGGCCAGATTGCCGACAACCTGGCCAATTTCACCGGCCCCGGGCTGCGCAATGTCGACGGTCTCGTCGACCAGCTGCGCCGCACGACGACCCGCTTCGACCAGACGCTGAACTCGATCCAGAACAACCCGCAGCGCTTCATCTTTGGCAATCCGAGCGTACAGGACTACAACCGGAAATGATGATGACTGGGGCACGGCAAGCCATGCGTTCTGTGGGTCGATCCCTGCCGGTGGGGATGGTTTCGGCGATGCTCGCCGCCACGCTGCTTTCCGGCTGCGTGAGCAAGCTGCTGACCTCGCCGCCGCCGGCGACCTATGACCTCGCCGGCGTCGAATCGGCGCCGGCCGTCAAGCGCCGCGCCTCGGCGCAGATTCTGGTACCGGAGCCGTTCGCCCTGCAGACGCTGGCGAGTCAGCGCATCGTGGTCACGCGCGGGCCGCTCGTCGCCTATTATCCCGACGCCCAGTATCCGGACACGCTGCCGCGCCTCGTGCAGAGCCGGGTGATTCAGGCTTTCGAGAAATCGAAGGGCGTCCGCGCCATCGGCCGGCCGGGCGAGGGCCTGTCGATCGACTATCAGCTTCTGACCAATATCCGGACGTTTGCGTTCAACGTGACGCCGACCGGCCGCTCCGCCGAAATCGAGATCTTCGCGCAGATCATGAATGATCGGACCGGCAAGGTGGTCGAATCGAAGCTGTTCACGGCTTCGGTGCCCGTCGCCGAGGATACGGCGCCGGCGGCCGTCATGGGCCTCAATGCGGCGCTCGACCAGGTGCTGGTCGAAATGGTCGCCTGGGCCGTTCCCCGGCTGTAGTTCCTATGCGGGATCCTTTCTCCCGAACTTGACCATCATCCCGAGGCGCCCGGCGAAGCCGGGCCTCGAAGGAGGGTTCAGGGAACGCCCAAGGACAGGTCGCGCGGGATTTCATCTGCAGAACTGAGCGTCGGCTGGATTCTCCTTCGAGGCTTCACTCACGCGAAGCGCCTCAGGATGATGGTCGAGTGGGCCAAGCGGACCAAGCGGACCAAGAAGCCGGCATCCCAAGCATCCATCGCCGTCCCGGATTTGAAGCATCAATCCAGCTGCTGAATTGGCGGCGTGTGCCACTGCGCCCATTGTCATGCGCGCCCCATTGAGTAGGGCGGGACGATCAATCTTGGGGCGGGAAGACCTTAGAGCGTACCGGGCGGCGCGGCTTGGCCAGCGCACGCGGGTAGCAAAGCCGGCGTCTGCCGGGTGGGTGGCGGGCGTGAAGCGCCGATCGCCACCACCATGCCACCGTCGCGCGGCGGCATGGTCAACTGCCTGACGAAATCAGGACGAGGAGGACGGCAGCCGGACCGGGCGCAGCAGGAACTGCGGCACGTGATCGCCGAGGCCGATGACCTTGTCGTCCGGCTCGTTGCGATCCCGGCGATCCTGCCGGGCAGGGCGGTCACGCTCGCGTTCGCGTTCGCGCTCACGGCGAGGAGGCGCATCCTGTCGGCGCGATGCCGATGCCGGCTCGGCCTTGGGCTGCAGTGCCTCTGCCTCGACCGGCTCCGTGGCGACCGGCGTGCTCTCGGAGGCTTCGGCGACGGTGGGCTCGGCCTTGCGCGCAGCACCAGAGCGCGATGTGCGCGGCTTGCGCTCGGCGCGCGGCTCTTCGCTCTTGCGGCCACGGCGGGCGGCCGGCGCCGCCTCGTCGGTGGGCGCAGCCGGTTCGCCGATCCATTCGATGTCGTCGCCGGTCAGCTTTTCGATCGCGGCCAGATATTTCTTGTCGGCCGGCGCCACCAGCGTCATCGCGGCGCCGGAACGGCCGGCGCGGCCGGTACGGCCGATGCGGTGGACATAGTCGTCCGCATGGGTCGGGATGTCGTAATTGAAGACGTGGCTGACATCGGGGATATCGAGGCCGCGTGCCGCGACGTCGCTGGCGACCAGCAGCGTCAGGCGGTTGTTCTTGAACGCGTCCAGCGTCGCCATGCGGGCCCGCTGGTCCATGTCGCCATGCAGCGCGCCGACCGAGAAGCCGTGCTTCTCCAGCGAGCGGGCGAGGACCGCGACATCGCGCTTGCGATTGCAGAAGATGATCGCGTTCTTGAGGTCGACCGCGCCGCGGATCAGTTCGCGCAGCGTCTCGCGCTTGTCGAAGGATTCGCGGCCCGTATGGACGAAGCGCTGCGTCACCGTCTTGGCGGTGGTGGCGGGCTTCGCGACTTCGATACGGACGGGGTTCGACAGGAACGTGTCGGCGAGGCGCTGGATCTCCGACGGCATGGTGGCCGAGAAGAACAGCGTCTGGCGCGTGAACGGAATGAGCTTGGCGATACGCTCGATGTCCGGGATGAAGCCCATGTCGAGCATGCGGTCGGCCTCGTCGATCACGAGGATCTCGACGCCGGTCATCAGCAGCTTGCCGCGCTCGCAATGGTCGAGCAGGCGGCCGGGCGTGGCGATCAGGACGTCGACGCCGCGATCCAGCTTCTTTTCCTGGTCGTTGAACGAAACGCCGCCGATCAGCAGGGCGACGTTCAGCTTGTGGTTCTGGCCATACTTGTTGAAGTTTTCCTCAACCTGCGCCGCGAGTTCGCGGGTCGGCTCGAGGATCAGCGTGCGGGGCATGCGCGCGCGAGCGCGACCCTGCTCCAGCAGCGTGATCATCGGCAGCACGAAGGAGGCGGTCTTGCCCGTGCCGGTCTGGGCAATACCCAGGACATCGCGCCGTTCGAGCACATGCGGGATGGCCTCTGCCTGGATCGGCGTCGGCGTGGTGTATCCGCTTGCCTCAACGGCAGCCAACACTTTCGGGCTCAGTCCGAGCGTAGAGAAGGTCATGTTTTGAAAAGGGGCCCAAAGCCCGATGGGACGGCCGAAAGCGCATCGCCATCGATGAAAGATGCACGCAAATACGAGGTTTTATGTGGACTTGTCAATTGTTTCGCGAGAAATGGCCGATTCCTGCCGCTGCTGGCGGCCGGAATCTAGTTGCTGGCGGGCCCGAAACGATAGCTCTCGTCGTCGCCGATGAAGAGTTCGTAGCTCTCCTTGGCGCCGCTCGCCGCCGGATCGACCAACTCCAGGAAGATGCTCAGGCCGTCGGCATCGGTCTCGATGACGAAATCGCCGATATTGCGTTTGAGATCGACCATTTCCTTGATGTCGACGTTGCGGGCAACCGTGACGGTGCCGTCTGCGCCGCGCTCGAGCCACTGGACGAAGAGCCGCGCCGTCGGCTCGGGGCCGGTGCGCGCCACGACGACGCGGTAGACGCCCTTGTGGCCGTCCTTCTCCCAGGCACCGACCGTGCGCACGTCCTGAACCGAAGGCGGCAGCGCCGAAATGCCATCCGCGACCGGGTCGGCGCGGAGCGGCGCCGCCGTGGCCGCGATCAGGATGCAGGCGGCGAGAAGCGTACGAGCGATCATCGGTGAACCTCCGTAGGAGGCGGCGCCGCCGGAGCGGCAGCCGCAAGGCATGGAACCGGGTTCCATGGGCCGATCAGTCTGCCGAGCGGCGCGGCCGCTCAGATGTCAAGTTCCCTGGCGAACGCCGCCCGGTCCTGGATGAAGCGGAAGCGCTCCTCCGGTTTGTTGCCCATCAGTTGTTCGACGACATCCTGCGTAAGCGCGATCTCGCCGTCAACGATGCCGACCCGGAGCAGGGTCCGCTTCGACGGCTCCATGGTCGTTTCCTTGAGCTGGCCGGGCAGCATCTCGCCGAGACCCTTGAAGCGGCCGATCTCGACCTTGCCTTTGCCCTTGAACTCGGTTCCGAGCAGCTCTTCCTTGTGCTTGTCGTCGCGCGCATAGAGCGTCTTGCCGCCCTGGCTGATGCGATAGAGCGGCGGCACGGCGAGGTAGAGATGGCCCTTTTCGATCAGCGCCGGCATCTCGCGATAGAAGAAGGTGATCAGCAGCGAAGCGATATGGGCGCCGTCGACGTCGGCGTCGGTCATGATGATGACCTTGTCGTAGCGCAGGTCGTCGTCACGATAGTGGCTGCGCGCGCCGACGCCCAGCGCCTGCATCAGGTCGGCGAGCTGCTGGTTCTGCGCCATCTTTTCGCGGCCGGCATTGGCGACGTTGAGGATTTTGCCGCGCAGCGGCAGCACGGCCTGGCTGGTGCGGTTGCGCGCCTGCTTGGCCGAGCCGCCGGCGGAATCACCCTCGACGATGAAGATCTCGCTGCCCTGGGCGGCGGTCTGGCTGCAATCGGCGAGCTTGCCGGGCAGGCGCAGCTTGCGCACCGCCGTCTTGCGGTTGACTTCCTTTTCCTGCCGGCGGCGCAGGCGCTCCTCGGCGCGCTCGATCACCCAGTCGAGCAGGCGCGAGGCCTCCTGCGGGGCGGCCGTCAGCCAGTGGTCGAACGGGTCGCCGATCGCCTTCTCGACGATGCGCGTCGCTTCGGCGGTCGAAAGCTTGTCCTTCGTCTGGCCGACGAATTCCGGCTCCCGCACGAACACCGACAGCATCGCCGCGCAGGACGTCATCACGTCCTCGGCGGTAATCGCGGAGGCGCGCTTGTTGCCGGAGAGCTCGGCATAGGATTTCAGGCCGCGCAAAAGGGCCATGCGCAGGCCCTGCTCATGCGTGCCGCCCTCGGCCGTCGGAATGGTGTTGCAATAGGAACGGACGAAGCCGTCGCCTGGATACCAGGCGATCGCCCACTCCGCCGCGCCGTGACCGCTGGCCTTGTCGGTGCGTCCGGCGAAGATCTGGCTCGTCACCAGCTTCTCGTTGTCGAGTTCGGCCGCCAGGAAGTCCTTGAGGCCCGCCGGGAAGTGGAACACCGCCGTGGCCGGCGTCGCGGCGTCGGGTTTGATCAACTCCGGCGCGCAGCTCCAGCGGATCTCGACCCCGCCAAACAGATATGCCTTCGACCGGGTCATGGCGAAGAGCCGTTCCGGCCTGAAATGCGCGCCGACCCCGAAGATCTGCTCGTCCGGCTTGAAGCGGGTCTTGGTGCCGCGACGATTGTGGACCTCGCCGACCGTTTCGAGCTTCGATGTCGCATGGCCGCGTGAAAACGTCTGGCGATACAGGCGCTTGCCACGCGCCACTTCGACCTCGAGCACTTCCGACAGGGCGTTGACCACGGAAATGCCGACGCCGTGCAGGCCGCCCGAGGTCTCGTAGACCTTCGAATCGAACTTTCCGCCCGAATGCAGCGTCGTCATGATGACTTCGAGGGCGGACTTGTCCTTGAACTTCGGATGCGGGTCGATCGGGATGCCGCGACCATTGTCGGTGACGGTGACGCTGCCGTCGGCGGAGAGCTCGACGTCGATGAAGGTCGCGTGGCCGGCGACGGCCTCGTCCATCGAGTTGTCGATCACTTCGGCGAAGAGGTGGTGCAGCGCCTTCTCGTCGGTGCCGCCGATATACATGCCCGGGCGACGGCGCACCGGCTCGAGCCCTTCGAGAACTTCGATGTCGGCGGCCGAATAGCTCGTTTCGGTGGGCGGTGCAGCGGCGGTCGTACGCCGGGCGGCGGGTACGTCGCGCGGGGCGGCGTCGGGCTTGATCGCTCGTGCGGTCGCACCGGATCCGAAAAGGTCGTCGGTCTCTGCCATGGTCATCCGTAACTGTGTGGTCGCTGCAATGGCGCGGTCGAGGCGGCGAATCAAGACGGAATTTTGCCACGCCCTGCCGCGCGGCGCGAGGGTGTTCCTTGTTTGTTCGGTGGGTTGCCGGTCCGGGGCGGCGCGTCGGGCAATGCCTTCGCGGGTGGTGCGGCGATTCCCGTTTGACGAGTCCGGCCGGGGTCTCTCGATTCCATGTTGCGGTCGAGCAACAGTTTGAAACCAACCCGCCGGAGGGTCGGCCCAGCCGCCCCAATTGCCGCCTTTCAGCCATAAAGTGGAACGACCGTCCGCTTCATCCGGGGGCGGATAGGACAAACCTTGCGTATTGTCGGTAGAAATTTTCGTTGGTCTTCAAGGGTACACGTAGCTGTGATGGCGCGAACAGTAGAACGCACCTGCAACGGCCTCGGATTCGCCCGAAACCAATTCCATATTTGGGGAAATCTAAATCGCCGCGAATTCGCGGATCGGACAGGAAACGTCGCTTCGGCGACCCTGACGGCCGTTCGGCCGCCGGTGGGCGCGAGTATCAGGAATATGTGGCGTACAATGCGGATTTGTAACGCGCTTGGCGGCGCCGCCCTCTTTGGCATCAGCGTGCTTGTCGGCCTCGGTTCTTGGTCGGATCAGGCCCGGGCTCTGGACGCGCGAACGCTCGACCGCAATGCGACGCCGGTCGAGGCGTTCCGCTTCGGCTTCAATGCCTACAAGCAGGGCGACAAGACCACCGCCGTGGAAGCCCTGACCTTTGCTGCCGACAAGGGGCACGCGGTCGCGCAGTGGAAGCTCGGCCGCATGTATGCCGAGGGCGACGGCCTGACCAAGGACGACATGAAGGCGTTCGAGCTGTTCAGCGAGATCGCCGACGAGCATGCCGACGACAATCCGGATGCGCCCTCTGCGCGCTTCGTCTCGAACGCTTTCGTCGCGCTCGGTTCCTACTATCGCGACGGCATTCCCAACAGCACGGTGCAGCCCGATTTCAGCCGTGCCCGGCAGATGTTCTCGTACGCGGCGTCGTATTTCGGCGACTCGGACGCCCAGCTCAATCTGGCGCGCATGTATTATGACGGCGAGGGCGGTGAGCGGGATCCGCGCCAAGCGGCACGCTGGGCCAAGCTGGCGGCCGACAAGGGCAATATCGGCGCGCAGGCCCTGCTCGGCCACATGCTTTTCGAAGGGGACGGGGTCAAGCGTCAGCCCGTCGTCGGTCTGATGTTCCTGACCATAGCGCGCGATCGCTCCGGCACCAGCGACGCGTGGATTCTGAAGCTGCAGGAGCAGGCCTTCTCGGTCGCGACCGAGACCGAGCGCCGCACGGCGCTGGCCATGGCGGACGACTGGATCGGCAAGAACCCGCAGACCGTCCAGTAGCGCCTCGCCTCGCCACGGCGCTGACATTCCCGCAACACACGCTATCTCCTTCGTCGTCCCTGGTCAGCTTGTCGGGGATGGCGGCGTTCGATTGCTTGCGGCGTGACCGCGAATGCGGTCAGGATTGCCGCCTGCATTCGTCTGTCGACCGGATCGCCCTCGGGGCGGTCGACTCGGGCGGCCGGGAGGAAACGATATGAAGCGCAGCTCGGTTCAACGGGCCTTGTCGGGCTGGTTGTCTGGGTTGTGGCATGCGGATGAGCTCCGATCCCGGGCCGCGGTGTCACCATGAGCGTCTGGCGCCTTTCGCTGATCCCCGGCCTTGTTCTCGTGACCGCGCTCGCCATCGGCGCTCTCGTCAGTACGGCGCGAGACGTCGAAACGGATATCGGCGCCCGCGTCGACCACCAGCTCAGCCTTGACGGCCAGCCCTGGGCGTCGGCCAAGATCAGCGGACGGACCGTCACCGTGATGGGAACGTCGCCGACCCTGCTGGCGCAGCGCTTGGCGGTCGAATCGGCCGAGCGCGTCTGGGGCGTCGGCCGGGTCGTCGACGGCAGCGGCATCATCCCGCTCCAGTCTCCCTATACCTGGTCGGCAACGCGGGAGGCCGATCACGTCCGGATTGCCGGCTATGTGCCGTCCGAAGAGGCAAAACTGGCGGTTCTGGCCTCGGCCAACCGGGAATTGCCGTCGCTGACGATCGAGGACAACCTGCTCCTTGCGCGCGGGCAGCCGGTCGGGTTCCTCGTGCTCACCGATTTCGCGCTCAGGCGGTTGGCGGAATTGGCCGATGGCATCGTCACGCTGACCGGCTCCAGCCTGTCGATCGATGGAACGGCCGTCGACGAAGCGCGCTTCGCGTCGGCGGCGCGCGCGATCTCGGCTAGCGTCCCGGGCGGCGGTCAATTCCGCAATGTCCGCGTCCTGCCGCCGCTGAGCAAGGCGTTCACCTGGACCGCGACCTTTGACGGCAAATCGGTCGAACAGACGGGCTTCGTTCCCTCGGTCGCGGTGCGGCGTGATATCGCCGACGCGCTGGCGGTGGCGCTGCCGGGCGTGCCGATGATCGATGCCACCCAACTTGCCTCGGGCGGCCCCGACGGCTTCTCCTTCGCCGCCGTGTTCGCGGCCTACCAGATGGCGCGGCTGAGCACGGGCACGATATCGATCGACGGATCGCTGCTTTCGATCGAAGGCAAGGCCAAGACCGTCGCGGACTACGAGATGGCGCTGGCGGAGATCGAGGCGCGTCGCAACAAGCGGGCGATCGGCGTCGGCGTCGGTTCGGTCGATCTGCTGCCGGCCCGTGTCGATCCCTATGTCTGGCGGGCGGATCGAACACAGGCGAATGTCGTTCTGACGGGCTATGTGCCCTCGCTGGTGGCGCATGACGAGGTCGTCGGCGCGGCGGCTCGGCTCTTTCCCGAGCTGACGGTCACCGACCATGTGCGCATCGCCGCCGGCGATCCGAAGATGGATTGGATCGGCGCCCTCAAATACGCGCTGGAACAATTGGCCTCGCTCCGGAAGGGCTCCGTCTCGCTGACCGGGCGCAAATACGACATCGTCGGCGAGGCGATCTCCACTTCCGCCTATTCAGGTCTCAGTGAAGCCCTCAAGAAGACTCTGCCCGCCAGCATGGAACTCCGGCGCTCGGCGGTTTCGCCGGGGGCGGTGGCGCCCTTCGTGTTCGCGGCGGCCCGCAGCTTCGACGCGCTGACCTTGAGTGGCTATGTGCCGACCGACGAGGTGGTGCAGAAGATCATCGCCGCGGCGCGACCGAAATTCGGACCTGACCGCATCGAGCTGCGCCTGCTGCTTGCCGGCGGCGCGCCCGACGGCTTCGTCGACGTGGTCGACGTCGCCCTGCAGGCGATCAGCCGGCTGCAGGGCGGGCGCTTCGATCTGGTCGACGACAAGCTCTCGCTATCCGGCGTGGCCGTTTCCGAGGGCGCGCGCAGCGCCATCGAGGCGGCGGTACGCAATGAACTCCCCGAAGGCTTCGAGCTGGCGCCGTCGTTGATGGTGGCGGTCGGCGGCGAGCCGCTTTCGGGCCCGGAATGCCAGGCGGCGCTCAGGACCGAAAGCGAGCGCGAGAAGGTGCAGTTCGATGGCGTCACGGCGCGCGTTCTGCCCAGCAGCTTCGGCCTGCTCGACCGGATCGCCGCCATCGTCCAGCGCTGCCCGGTGGCGACCGTCGAGATCGGCGCGCATACGGATTCGTCGGGCGGCTCCCGCAAGAACCAGGCGCTCAGCGTCGAGCGCGCCAACGCGGTCGTCAATCATCTGGTGGCCGACGGCGTCCGCCGCGAGCGTCTCAATCCCGTCGGCTATGGCGGCAACCGCCCCATCGCGTCGAATTCCAAGGCGTCCGGCCGCGCCCAGAACCGCCGGATCGAATTCGGCATTGTCGGGCAATAGGAGGCGGGAATGGCCTATGTGATCGTGCACTACGTTCCCTTCCTGATCGCCGCCGGCCTGCTCGGCTTTCTCGTCGGCTGGTGGGCGATGGGCTCGGCCCGCCGGCGTTCGACGGACGGGGCGGGCGAGGGGGATCCATCATGATCCTGCACGTCGCGGAAGTCTGGCTCACGCTCGCGGTCTGCTTCGTGCTGGGCGCGCTGGCCGGTTCGATCGTCCAGCGCGCGATCGCGCTGACGGCGCTCGGCCGGCCGCAGGCAAAGCTCATCCGAGCCATCGATCGCATCATCCGCTGGTTGGAGTGGCGGCTGCTGCCCTGGCGCGGCGCGGTTCCGACCGTGCTGCCCCAGACGGTTCCCGTCCCGCCACCGGACTTCGGCCATGTGCTGATCGATCTGGATGAGCCGGCACCGTATCGCACCGAGGCGCCGCGCCTCGACGTCGCGGATACCGATCCGCTTGCCGAGCCGCCCGGCATCCATGCGCCGGCGCCGACGAGGTCGGAGACCACGCGGACCGAGGCTGGGGCTTCGCCGAAGCAGGCCGAGGCGATGGCGCGCGCCGACGCGGCCGGATTCCGCCCGATACCGCTGCACGCCCCCCGCAACGGCCAGGCCGACCCGCTGCACCTGATCCAGGGCGTCACCAAGCGCCACGCCGCCAAGCTGGGGCAGGTGGGCATCTTCCATTTCAGCCAGATTGCGTCCTGGACGCCGCAGGAACTGGCATGGACCGCTGCTTATCTGGGGGCTGGCGAGGGGCCGGTCGCCAAGGACTGGGTTGGGCAGGCCATTCATTTCGCCAGTGCCGACGAGCCGATCGAGGTCGTGGCAAAGGCCGGTTCAGGCAAGAAGCGCGCGGCGACGAAACGGACGGGGCCGGCCAAGCCGAGCGGCGGCGAGGCGCCGCTGCGCCGGCAGAAATCCGCAACTCGCAAGCCCTCGCGACGTTCGTCGAAGCAGGGGGATGAGGGAGGCGAGGCAACCGCTCCGGCCCCGGTCCCGGTCGAGGCGGAAGAGGGCCGCGAGCCGTAGGGTTGCATCCGGCTCCGTGGGTAGCCGCCTTACAGGGGCCGCCTCCAGCGAGGCGGCACGGTTCAAACTGGAGCCTACTCGTCAGGGCGACGGCAAGGGCTCCAGTCAGTCCGATTGGCCCCGCGTCGCGGGGCTTCGCGCGAAAACGCTCCAGAGCCATTCATCGTTTCATGGAAACGCTGAATGGCTCTGGTTCTTTGTTTGGTCGCGTTTTCTTCACGCGAACCGGCATCCACTTCACTCGAAAACGCTCTAGCCGCGACCGCCGCGATTGAGGTCGCGATTGATCACCAGGGCCGGTTCGCCCAGACGGGCGCGGTAGACCTGCAGGTTTTCCATGCAGCGCATGACGTAGTTGCGGGTTTCGCTGAACGGGATCCGCTCGATCCAGTCGACCGCGTCGACGCTGGGATCACGCGGGTCGCCATATTGCCGAGTCCATTGCGACACCCGGCTCCGGCCCGCGTTATAGGCGGCGAACGACATGATGTAGGAGCCGTTGAAGCCGTCGACGAGCTCGGCCAGATGCGCCGCGCCGATGGTGGCGTTGTAGCCGGCGTCGCTGGTCAGGCGGTCGAGCGAGTAGGGCAGGCCGGCCGCCTTGGCGACGACCTTCGCCGTCGCCGGCATCAGCTGCAGCAGGCCACGCGCGCCCGCATGGCTGACGGCGCCGGGATTAAAGGCGCTTTCCTGGCGGGCGATCGCGTAGACGATCGACTTCTCGATGCTCGTCGTCTTGACCGTACGCGGGATCGCGGCGGTCGGGAAGGCCAGCGTCTCGACCGGCAGGCCGCGCACATAGGCCTTCTTGCCGACCTGCAGCGCCAGCTGGTGGTCGCCGCGCTTCTCGGCCATCTGGGCGAGCAGGGCGACTTCGGTCGGGTTGGTCAGCGTATCGGCCAGCCGGACATAGAACAGCCGGGCGCGATCCGCATAGCCGGCGGCGGCCAGACGCTGCGCCGCCTGCACCATCGGGCGGCTGTTGAAGCGCTGCCGGGTGGCGCTGTCGGAAGCCGGCGGCGACGACAGGGACAGTTGCTTCATGCCGAGCTTCGCCGAGGCGAGCTGGCCATAGAAAGTCGTCGGATAGGCTGCGGCGAGGCGGTATTGCGCCTGCGCTTCGCCGCGCTCGCCCAGCGCCTCCGCCGTGCGACCGAGCCAGTATTCGGCGCGCGACTGGCTGAGCGGCATCGTCGATGCGACCTGGATCGCCTGGAAGTGCCGCCGGGCGACGGCGGGGCTGTTCAGGAAACGCAGCGCATACCAGCCGGCATGGAATTCGGCATCGGCCTGGTTGGTGCTCGATTCCGCCGCGTGCTCGGCGGCCAGCTTGTAGGCGAGCTTGGCATTGCCGAGATCGAGCAATTCGCGCGACAGCACGCGGCGCTCGATCCACCACGCGTCGGGATCGACGAGCGCGGCGCCGTCGCGCGGCGCGGTCAACATCAGCGCCGCTGCGTCCTTGTAGTTTTCGCCGCGCCGCAGAAACTGCACCTTCGAATAGATGTAGCCCGGATCCTTCTTGAGGCGGGCGGGCACGCGCGCCAGCAGATCGCCGGCATTCTTCGACTTGCGGATGACGGCGGCGCGGGCGGCGGCCAGCTGGCGCTGATCACCATCCAGGAGCTTGGAAACGGCGAGCCCCTCGTCGGCATCATTGTCGTAGAGGAACTTGTCCATCCGCGCCTTGTGATCGGCGGCGGTCAGGAGCGAGCCGAACTCCGAAAGGAGGGTCGCTTCCGTGCTTTGCGAGAACGAATCCTTGCGCCATTTCGGGCGGATGAGCGCGGCGGCGTCGCCAGTGCGGCCCGAGTTCACATAGGCGCGCGCCAGCAGCAGCATGCCTTCGTCCGAGCCCGGCTTCGTTCCACCGAACGCGGCGATCACGGTTGCCGGATCGGCCTTCATGCGCAGCAGCGCCTGTTCGGCGCGGCGGCGCAGCAGCGCTTGGCCGGGCCAGTCCGGCAGGTCCAGCGTGACCTGGGTGATCTGCGAGACCGAGACGTCGGGGCTGCCGCTCTGCGCCACCAGCCAGGCGACGATGCTCTGGTTCGTGCGGTCGGGCATCATGCGGGCGAGCGCCTGCGCCTTGCCGATCTGGCCGCTGTCGATCAGCTTCAGCGCCGCCTCGAGCCCGAGCTGGCTGGGCGAGAAGCTCTCGACGAGATCATTCGCCGGCGACGCAACCCCGGCCCTGGCGGGGCGCGAAGGCTTGGCGACGGGCGTGATGCCGGCCGTCGTGAGGTCGTCGGTGGCGGCGACCGATCCGCGGCCCGGATTGGAACGGGGAACGGGCATCGACTGCGCCAGCGCGTCCCCCATGATTCCGAGGCTGATCAGCGCGCACGCTGCTACCTGCGTCAGCATTCCGATGCGACGCTGCAAGCTGCGATCCGCTTTCACGATCATGTCGTCCTCACTCGTTGTCACTTCACGCCCATCGGCCGCGCGCATTCGGACTGGCAAGCTGTCGTCGATGCCCGGCGTCATGCGCGTCGCCTCTTCCATCTCCTCCGACCTTAGGTCGCCATGGTGAACAAAGGCTTGACGCAGGCTCGGACCGATGCGCGGGTTCTTGCTCTGCCCATGGGCAACGACTATGTTCGCCGCCCAAGTTACGGCAAAAAACAGAGCATGTCGGACGAAGCCGCCATCGATCATATTCGGCGCGGATTTCGGCCAATTGACGGCAAAAGGTGGAAGAGCGCGATGTTCAAGGGTTCGATCACGGCCATGGTCACCCCCATGCGGGAGGACTCGGTCGACGAGGATGCGTTGCGTTCCTTCATTGATTGGCAGATCGCCGAGGGCACGCACGGCCTCGTTCCGGTCGGCACGACGGGCGAGAGCCCGACCCTTTCGCATGCCGAGCACAAGCGCGTCGTCGAGGTGACGATCGAGGTCGCCGCCGGCCGGGTGCCGGTGATCGCCGGCGCCGGTTCGAACAACACGGCCGAGGCCATCGACCTCGCCCGCCATGCCGAGAAGGCCGGCGCGGATGCCGTGCTGGTGGTGACGCCCTACTACAACAAGCCCAACCAGGAGGGCTTGTACCAGCACTACAAGGCGATCAACGCCGCCATCGGCATCCCGATCATCATCTACAACATCCCGCCGCGTTCGATCATCGATATGTCGGTCGAGACGATGGCGCGGCTGTTCGAGCTGAAGAACATCATCGGCGTCAAGGACGCGACCGCCAAGCTCGATCGCGTCAGCCTGCAGCGCCATGCGATGGGCCCCGAGTTCCTGCAGCTTTCGGGCGAGGATGGCACGGCGCTCGGCTTCATGGCGCATGGCGGCCATGGCTGCATCTCGGTCGCGTCGAATGTCGCGCCGCGGCTCTGCTCCGAGTTCCAGGAGGCCTGCATGGCCGGCGATTTCGCCAAGGCGCTGGCCTATCAGGACCGCCTGATGCCGTTGCACAGCGCCATCTTCGTCGAGCCGAACCCGACGGGCGTCAAGTATGCGCTGTCGCTGCTCGGCCGTATGGAGGATCGCGTTCGCCTGCCGCTCGTCGGCATCACCGAAACGACCAAGACGATCATCCGCAGCGCGATGGCGCATGCGGGGCTGGTCAACTGAGGCATTGAAACATGAATAGCGGCACCGGCGATCCGCGCTATCGGCTTGCCGCCGACAATCGACGGGCGCGTTTCGACTTCGAGATCGGCCAGACCTTCGAGGCCGGCATCATGCTGACCGGCACGGAAATCAAGTCGCTCCGGGGTGGGCGCAGCACGATCGGCGATTCCTACGCGGCCGAAAAGGGCGGCGAGGTCTGGCTGTTCAACGCCTACATCCCGGAATATCTCCAGGCCAACCAGTTCAATCACGAGACCCGTCGTCCCCGGAAGCTGCTGCTGCACAAGAAGGAGATCGCCAAGCTGTCGATCGCCGTGCAGCGCGAGGGCATGACGGTCGTTCCGCTCAAGATCTACTTCAACGAGAAGGGGCGGGCGAAGGTCGAGATCGCGCTGGCGCGCGGCAAGAAGCAGCACGACAAGCGCCAGACCGAGAAGGCGCGCGACTGGAGCCGCGAAAAGGGGCGCCTGATGCGCGACAAGGGCTGACGGCTCCTTCCGTCACCTGACCGGATTCAAAAAGCCCGGCCGCCACGCGGCCGGGCTTTTTGTTTGGCGACTGCGAAGGGCCGAGCCAAACAAAAAAAGCCCCGCCGAACATCGGCGGGGCTTTCCAGCTTGTACGTCCGGTGGAGAAACCACCGGACGCGAGATCGCCGAGGCGACCTGGATTACCAGGAGCGCTTCAGGAACAGGTTGGCGGTCCAGGAGTCGCCCTTGACGTCGGTGTCCTTCAGGTCGACGTCCGTGTAGAAGACGTCGGCGACCAGGTCGAGACCCTTGACCGGGGTGTAGGCGGTGTTGAAGCCAACGCGCCATGCGTCGACCTTCACGCCGTCGAAGCCATCCGAGCCGTCGAAGCTGGCGTAGCCGCCCGAGAGCGACGACCAGAGCTGCGGGGTCCAGACGTGCTTATACGAAGCCAGCGCGCTCCAGCTGGTGCCGGTGGCTGCCGAGAACAGGTTTTCGTCCAGGCCGAGGCCGCCGATGACCGAGGTGCCGCCCGAGATTCCGGTGAACGAATTGGCGTTGTCGCCATACGCCGCCGACACGAAGAAGCGATCGCCAGCCGAGACGTTGTCGAGCGCGATCTCGAGACCGCCACCGATGGCCCAGCCGGCCTTGCCTTCGGCGCCGATGAGGTTGTCGCTGTCATCGTAGGTGAGGCTGGCGGCCGAGTTCGTGTACGCACCGGCAACCTTGGCGGAGAAGATGCCCGACGAGTAGGTCACCGCGGCGATGATGTCCGGGATGTTCTTGTTGCCATACTCGTTGCCGAGCGCGTCTTCCCAGTAGCCGACCGAGCTACGATCGCGCTGGTCTTCGATCGACAGGGCCAGGCCGAAGCCGTTGACGGCGTAGGTCAGCTGGATGTGGTCGGTGGTCGAATCCGAACCGAACATGCCGGTGTCGTCATAGCCGCGGCCGAAGTCGAACAGCGAGGTGAAGTAACCAGCCTTGATCGGGCCGAGCTCGAGGTAGGCGCTGTCGACGTAGGCGGTCTTCTCGTCGGTGTTGACCAGATCGGCGAAGTCCTGGCCGGTGCCAGTCTTGTTGCCGGTCTTGGCGCGCATGTCGATGAAGCCGGTCAGGTTACCGTATTCGGTGACCGACGAAGCCGTCAGCTGCATCGAGACTTCGGTGTAGAAGTTGCCCCAATGGTTGTTGTTGCTGTTGAGGCCGCCGAAGTCGCCGCCGCCGAACGACGTGCCGAACTCGACGTAGCCGCCGACCTTGATGCAGGTGTCGGTGCCGGGCGAGTAGAAATAGCCCGCGCCGAACGCGTCGCAGACCTTCACGTAGTCGACCGGCTCGGCGACCGTCAGATCGGCAGCCTGGGCGCCGCCGGCGAGAACGATTGCTGCGGCCGAGCCGAGCAGAAGGGACTTAAAGTTCATAACCTGACCTCTGGTTGTCAGGGGATCGGAAGGCGGCCTGCTTGCCTTCGGCCCGCACTGTTTCCAGCGCGCCGAAGGGGCGTGTCCGGGCCTCGTTCCCCCAGCCAATGAGTTGTCCGCGACCCCCCATGGGAAACGGACGGGACTTTCTCCAAATCACTCGTCGAAAGTGAGTTGAACTTACCGATGCAGATGATTCACGTAACTCAAAAACAGCTAGATCTCCGATATGGAGTCATGATTGTAAGCTTTAGTTGCTAATTTGCGACAAGGCGCGTTTGGCGATGTCCGAAAGCCTTGGAAGCCCGTGCGGCACCCTGTTTGGCGACGGTGTGGATAGGGGCTGGCCTCGCGACGCGCGGACACGCGGGAGTGGTGCGGTCTCGCTCGGAGCTGGTGCGTCCAGGCTGGGTCGGCCGCTGATGGCGCCGGGCCAATCGGGAGCCGGGCGGTGGACAATAAGGGAAAACCGCGATTCCAGGAGGGGATTTAGCGCGACGTCGGGCGGTCGAGCCTGTCGCGTTCGCCGGAGGGTGCCCTGAGGCCGTCCCCGAGCGGCCCGTTCGCGGTTGTGTCAGCGCGCGTCGGAATCGAGGAATTCGCGCACATCCGAAAAGACGGCACGGAACATCTCCGGCGTGAGGACGCCAGTGTTCGTGTTGTATCGCGAGCAGTGATAGCTGTCGAAAATGCTAAGTGTGCCGATGTTATGCCGCGCGCGGTGCCCGAATTTATAGCGAGACATGCGCTCGCCGAGAGCGACGACGACGCTGTCATGCGCGATCTTGCCGAGTGCGATGATGGCGCGCAGCCGCGGCATTGCCGCAACCGTCGCCGTCAGGAACGGGCGGCAGGTGCCGATCTCGCGGGTGGTCGGCTTGTTCTCGGGCGGCACGCAGCGGACGGCGTTGGTGATCGCCGTGTCGATCGGGGTCAGGCTGTCGTCCGGCCGTGCCTCGAACACGCCGCGCGCGAAGCCGAAGTCGAGCATGGTCTGGTAGAGCAGGTCGCCGGCATAGTCGCCGGTGAATGGCCGGCCGGTCCGGTTGGCGCCGCGCAGCCCCGGCGCAAGCCCGACGATCAGCAGCCGGCCGTCATCGACCCCGAAGGAGGGAACGGGCGCGTTGTTCCAAGCGGGCTCTTTCGCCCGCCACTCCTGGCGAAACGCCACGAGGCGAGGGCAGAGCGGGCAATCGCGGCCGGGATCGGAGGCGGAAAGCGACACGGGTCAGGCTTCTCGATGCCGGAGATCAGGGCAGGGCATGGATGGCGATCAGATCTCGTCCTCGAAGCCGCTGGTCGTCTGCTGCCGCTCCGCGCTGCGATGCGCGCGCTCGGCCGGGTCGCGGCCGATCCGATTCTGCAGCGTGACGAGGTCGATGAAATGGTCTGCCTGGCGGCGTAGTTCGTCGGCGATCATCGGCGGCTGGGTTGCCAGCGTCGAGATGACGGACACCTTGCGGCCCTTGCGCTGGACCGCCTCGACCAGCGAGCGGAAATCGCCGTCGCCCGAGAACAGGACGACATGGTCGACATACTCGGCCACTTCCATGACATGCACGGCCAGTTCGATATCCATGTTGCCCTTGACCTTGCGGCGGCCGGCTGCGTCGAAGAACTCCTTGGTCGGCTTGGTCACGACCGTGTAGCCATTGTAGTCGAGCCAGTCGATCAGCGGGCGGATCGAGGAGTATTCCTGATCCTCCGACAGCGCCGTGTAATAGTAGGCGCGCATCAGATAGCCCTTGCTCTGGAACTCGCCGAGCAGCTTCTTGTAGTCGATGTCGAAGGCAAGGGATTTGGCGGTGGCGTAGAGATTCGCGCCATCGATGAACAGGGCGATTTTTTCGCGAGCGTCAAACATTTTGAATATCCGACAATTGAAATGAAAATGGCGAAATGCGACGGCCCCAACGGGCCGAGTCGTGCAGGCAATACAGCATCAATATAGCCTCGGTGCCTTGCCAGCAAACAATTCGCCGTGTGCGGTTGCAAGCGGCGGGATGGCGGCATCCGGGGCGTGCGCCGCAGCGGGGGCGGCTGCATAATCTCTTGCAATCCGTCGCCCACACACTTATTCATGCGCGCTTGAACCCCAGACTTTTCCGAACAGGAGACCTGACATGGCGCGCGTCACCGTGGAAGATTGCGTCGACAAGGTCGAGAACCGCTTTGAACTGGTGCTCCTTGCCGGCCATCGCGCTCGCATGATCGCCAGCGGCTCGCCGCTGACGATTGCCCGCGACAACGACAAGAACCCCGTCGTCGCGCTGCGCGAGATCGCCGACGAGACCGTTCACCCCGACGACCTCAAGGAGGATCTGATCCACTCGCTTGCAGAAGTATGTCGAGGTCGACGAGCCCGAGCAGGACATGCAGCTTCTCGCCGAGGATTCGGCCGACGAGGACAATGGCGTCGCGTTCGACCGCATGTCGGAAGAAGACCTGCTGCGCGGCCTCGAGAATATGGTCCCGCCGGACAAGCAGGACGATTTCTAAGGTCCGACGCTCTCTTCCGGCCAAGCCGCTTGTCGCTTGGCCGGGTTCGCTATCCTATATGAACGGATAGCCTTCCGGCCGGGTTTCGCCCGGCCCATTCGCGCGCCTTCGGAAATAGCGCCATGATGCGCCAGTATGAACTCCTCGAGCGCGTCCAGCGGTACAACCCGCAGGCCGACGAGGGGCTTTTGAACAAGGCCTATGTGTATGCCATGCAGAAGCATGGCTCGCAGCGCCGCGCCAATGGCGACCCCTACTTCTCGCATCCGCTCGAAGTCGCCGGCATTCTCACCGATCTGAAGCTCGACGACGCCACCATCGCGGTGGCGCTGCTGCATGACACCATCGAGGATACGGACGCCACGCGCTCCGAGATCGATGGCATGTTCGGCGAGGATATCGGCCGGCTGGTCGAGGGGCTCACCAAGATCAAGCGCCTCGATCTGGTGACCAAGAAGGCCGCCCAGGCCGAGAATTTCCGCAAGCTCCTGCTCGCCATTTCCGAGGATGTGCGGGTGCTGCTGGTGAAGCTGGCCGACCGGCTGCACAACATGCGCACGCTTCACTTCATGCCGGAGGAGAAGCGCGGCCGGATCGCCGAGGAGACGCTGGAGATCTATGCGCCGCTGGCCGGCCGCATGGGCATGCACGACATGCGCGAGGAGCTCGAGGAGCTTGCTTTCGCGGTGGTCAACCCGGAGGCGCATCTCGCCGTCACGAGCCGCCTCGCAGAGGTGCGGTCCCGCAGCGAAAGCCTGATCGAGGCGATCGAGACGGATCTGCGCGAGAAGCTCGAAAAGCATGGCATGAAGGCCAAGGTCTTCGGCCGCACCAAGCGCCCCTATTCGATCTTCCGCAAGATGGAGCGGAAGGCGATCTCGTTCGAGCAGCTTTCCGACATCATCGGCTTTCGCGTCATCCTCGAGACGACGGCGGACTGCTATGCCGCTCTCGGTATCGTCCACACGACCTGGCCGACCGTGCCCGGCCGGTTCAAGGATTACATCTCGACGCCGAAGCAGAACGACTATCGCTCGATCCACACCACCGTTGTCGGCCCCGGCCGCCAGCGCGTGGAACTGCAGATCCGCACGCGCGAGATGGACGATGTCGCCGAATACGGTATCGCGGCGCATGCGCTCTACAAGGACAAGGGCAACGGCAATCTCACCGACGAGAGCCGCGCCTATACATGGCTGCGCCGCACCGTCGAAATGCTGGCCGAGGGCGACACGCCGGAAGAGTTCCTGGAGAACACCAAGCTCGAGCTCTTCCACGACCAGGTGTTCTGCTTCACGCCGAAGGGCCGCCTGATCGCGCTGCCGCGCGGCGCGACGCCGATCGACTTTGCCTATGCGGTACACACCGACATCGGCGACACCTGCGTCGGCTGCAAGATCAATGGTCGCATGATGCCGTTGACGACCGAACTGCATAATGGCGACGAGGTCGAGATCATCTGCTCCAAGGCGCAGGTTCCGCCGCCGGCCTGGGAATCGATCGCGATCACCGGCAAGGCGCGCGCCTCGATCCGCCGCGCCGCCCGCACCGCGATTCGCAAGCAATATGCCGGCCTCGGCCGCAAGATCGTCGAGCGCGCCTTCGAGCGGGTCGGGCGCGATTTCTCCGAGGATCGGCTGAAGGCGGCCTTGCCGCGGCTCGCGCAGCAAAACATCGAGGACATGCTGGCATCCGTCGGTCGCGGCGAGATTCCCTCCGTCAATGTCCTGAAGGCGGTCTATCCGGACCACAAGGAAGAGCGCGCCGCCGTCCCGAAGGGCGGCAATGGCACGGGCGGCGAGCCTGGCTGGTTTGGCCTCAAGAAGGGTTCCGGCATGATGTTCCGCGTGCCGAACGGCGAGACGCAGGCCGAGATGCACGCCGAACTGCCCGCCATTCCGATTCGCGGACTGCATGGCGACATGCCGGTTCGTTTCGCGCCCGAGGCCGGCGCGGTACCCGGCGATCGCATCGTCGGCATCATGACGCCGGGCGAGGGGATCACCATCTATCCGATCCAGTCGCCCGCCCTGAAGGATTTCGACGACGAGCCGGATCGCTGGCTGGACGTGCGCTGGGACATCGACGCGGCGAACCGCGAGCGCTTCCCGGCCCGCATCGAGGTGACGGCGATCAACGAGCCCGGCACGCTCGCGCAGATCGCCCAGATCATTGCCGACAATGACGGCAACATCTCGAACTTGCGGATCGTGAAAAGCGCGCCGGACTTCTCCGAACTGGCCATCGATCTCGAAGTGTGGGATCTGAAGCACCTCAATCGCCTTTTGAGCGACCTTCGCGAACGTCACGTCGTGAGCGCGGCAAGCCGCGTCAATGCCTGACGGTCGCAACGATACGATCTGGACGGGACATAGAATGAACCAAGCCGAAATCCTCGACGTCTTCCGCGAATCCGGCGCTCTGCTCGAGGGGCATTTCATCCTGAGTTCGGGCCTGCGCAGTCCGATCTTCCTGCAGAAGGCTCGCGTCTTCATGTATCCGGATCGGACCGAGCGGCTGTGCAAGGCGCTGGCCGCGAAGATCCGCGAGGCCGGCGTCGAGTTCGATCTGGTCGTGTCGCCGGCGCTGGGTGGCCTGATTCCCGGCTACGAGACGGCGCGTCATCTTGGCGTGCCGGCGATGTGGGTCGAGCGCGAGCAGGGTGAATTCCGTCTGCGCCGCTTCGAATTGCCTGCGAACGCGAAGATCCTCGTCGTCGAGGACATCGTCAGCACCGGGCTTTCGATTCGCGAGACCATCACCGCCATTCGCGCCATTGGCGGCGATGTCGTCGCCGCCGCCTGCCTGATCGACCGTTCCGACGGCGAGGCCGAGGTCGGCGTTCCCTTGATTGCGCTGACCCGCTACAAGGTCCCGGCCTATCCCGCCGATCAGCTCCCCCCCGAGCTCGCCGCCATCCCGCCCGTCAAGCCGGGCAGCCGCAGCCTGGCCTGAGGCCAAAGCCCCCATCATGCTGTTCCGCCGCCGCCGCCCGCTCAGGTTTCATCAGAAGCTGAACCACTTCATGTGGCCGAAGGGCGGCTGGTCGCGCGCGATCCGCTATTACGTCAAGCGACTGCTGCGCTTGTCCGGCTCGCCGCACTCCATCGCGGCGGGCTTCGCATCCGGCGTCGCGCTGGCGATGACGCCGTTCCTCGGTTTCCACTATCTGCTCTGCTTCGTCGTCGCCTTTCTCGTCCGTGGCAATGTGCTGGCGGCGGTGCTCGGCACGACGATTGGCAATCCGCTGACGTTTCCGCTGATCTGGGTCGGGACCTATGAGACCGGCAGCCTGATCCTCGGCTGGTTCGGCCAATCGCCGGAGCAGCTCGACTTCCACCACCTTCGGCACAAGCTGCTGACCGAATCGTGGCGGGAGATCTGGCCGATCATGGAGCCGATGCTGGTCGGTGCCGTGCCGCTTGCGCTGGTGCTGGGCGGAATGTCCTATGTTCTGGTCTATATCGCCGCCCAGGGCTTTCAGGCGTCGCGCCGGCACCGCTTCGCCGTGCGCCGCCAGGCGCTGCATGATAAGTAGCGGCGATCGTCGAAGAGGGGGAATTGGCTGTGACCGTCCGCAATGAGCTGCGCCTGGGAATCAATGTCGATCATGTCGCGACCATCCGCAACGCGCGGGGCGGCGTGCACCCCGATCCGGTAAGGGCGGCAAAAATCGCGGTGGCGGCCGGCGCCGATGGCATCACGGCACATCTGCGCGAGGACAGGCGCCACATCATCGACAGCGACATCGAGCGGCTACGCGCCGAGATCGCGCTGCCACTCAACTTCGAGATGGCCGCGACGCGCGAGATGGTCGAGATTGCGCTGCGCCAGCAGCCGCATGCCGTCTGCATCGTGCCGGAGCGCCGCGAGGAGCGCACGACCGAGGGCGGGCTCGACGCCGCGGGCCAACTGGCGCACCTGCTGCCGATGGTGCGCGAGCTCAGCGCTGCCGGAATTCGCGTCTCGCTCTTCATCGCCGCCGACCGGCGCCAGATCGACGCGGCCGTCGCCCTCGGCGCGCCGGTCGTGGAACTACACACCGGCACCTATTGCGAGGCCATCGACGAAAGCCCCGAGGCGTTCGAACGCGAGCGCGCTCGAATTGAGGATGCTGCGCATTATGGCGCCGGTCTTGGCCTTGAGATCCATGCCGGTCACGGCCTCACCTACGACACGGTCAGGCCGATCGCCGCGATTCCGGTGATCCGGGAGCTCAACATCGGTCACTTCCTGATCGGCGAGGCGGTGTTCGTCGGCCTCGACCAGTCCATCCGCACCATGCGGGCCCTCATGGACGAGGCGCGCAACGCCGCGGATGCGCAGCCGTGATCATCGGGCTTGGCAGCGATCTGATCGATATCCGCCGGGTCGAGAAGACGCTGGAACGGTTCGGCGCGCGCTTCACCGAGCGCGTGTTCACCGAAGTCGAGCAGAAGAAATCGGATCGCCGGGCCGAGCGCGCCGCCTCCTATGCCAAGCGTTTCGCCGCCAAGGAAGCCTGCGCCAAGGCGCTCGGCACCGGCCTCAACCATGGCGTCTTCTGGCGCGACATGGGGGTGGTCAACCTGCCGAGCGGCAAGCCGACCATGGCGCTGACCGGCGGGGCGGCCGAGCAATTGGCGCGGATGATGCCGGCGAACCATCATGCCGCCATCCATCTGACCATCACCGATGACTACCCGCTCGCACAGGCCTTCGTGATCATCGAAGCGCTTCCGAACCCGGTATGATCGGCCACCGCCGGCGCTTCGGTCGGGCGGCGGTTCGCACTGCCCCCGCATTTTCCGAATCGGGCGGGGCCATGCGTTGCGCGAAGGCTACCGACTCGGTATGAACCAACCTCCGCTGGAAGGCGAGTTGCAAACGGGATCGATCGGAAGGACGCATGAGCGTGGCGGGCGAGAAGTACAAGGCCGAGCGCGGCGGTACGGGCGAGACTATCAAGATCGTCATCAATGCGCTCATCCTGGCGCTGATTGTTCGAACCTTCCTGTTCCAGCCCTTCAATATTCCTTCGGGATCGATGAAGCCGACCTTGCTGGTCGGCGACTATCTGTTCGTCTCGAAATACGCCTATGGCTACAGCAAGTACTCGATCCCCTTTGCGCCGGATCTGTTTTCCGGCCGCATCTGGGCCACGCCGCCGGAGCGCGGCGACGTCGCCGTCTTCAAGCTGCCGCGTGACCCCTCGGTCGACTACATCAAGCGCGTGATCGGTCTGCCGGGCGACAAGGTCCAGATGATCGACGGCGTCCTGTACATCAACGGGACGGCCGTGCCGAAGGAGAAGATCGACGACTACGTCACCACCGACGAGTTCGGAACCGAGACGCATGTGCCGCGTTACAAGGAAACCCTTCCGAACGGCGTGAGCTATACCGTGCTCGATCTCGATCCGCGCAGTTTCTCCGACGATACGCCCGTCTACGAAGTGCCTCCCGATCACTACTTCATGATGGGCGACAATCGCGACAATTCGACCGACAGCCGGGTCCTCGGAGCGGTCGGCTACGTACCGTTCGAGAATTTCGTCGGCCGCGCCGGCATGGTCTTCTTCTCCGTCGACGAGGGGGCGAAGGCCTGGCAATTCTGGGATTGGCCCTGGACCGTTCGTTTCGACCGTCTTTTTAAGGTAATCTGAGCGTGGCTTCCGAAGAACCGTTGCAGCGTCTCGAAGAAAGGATCAGTCATCGGTTTTCCGACCGTGGCCATCTGGTCCGGGCGCTGACCCACGCGAGCGCCGTCGCGGAGAGCCATCTGGAGCAGGGCGAGAGCTACCAGCGCCTCGAATTTCTCGGGGATCGCGTGCTCGCACTCGTCGTCGCCGACATGCTGCTGGCCGCCTTCCCGAAGGCGGATGAGGGCGAGTTGGCGCGCCGACTGACCGGATTGGTCCGCAATGAGAGCTGCGCCGAGGTGGCGGTCGACATCGATCTCGGTAGCTGGATCCGGCTCGGCGGCGGCGAGGTACAGTCGGGCGGGCGCCGCAAGGCGGCGATTCTCGGCGACGTCTGCGAGGCGGTGATCGGCGCCATCTTCGTCGATGGCGGCCTGCCGGCAGCGCGGACCTTTATCGAGACCCACTGGCGCAAGCGCATGCTGAACTGGACCGGTCCGCTGCGCGACGCCAAGACGACGTTGCAGGAATGGGTTCAGGGACGCGGCATCGCCGCCCCGAAATATGCGATCGCAGAGCGGAGCGGGCCCGACCACGCGCCGCATTTTACCGTTGAAGTGAAGATCGAGGGCATGCCGACCGTCCTCGGTTCGGGCCGTTCGCGGCGCGAGGCAGAGCAGAAGGCGGCGACCGCCGTGCTGCTGGCCCAAGGCGTATGGAGAGAAGAAACGCATGCCGTCTGATCTGGTGAATGCCGAGGAGACCCCGACCCGCTGCGGTTTTGTCGCGCTGATTGGCGCGCCGAACGCCGGCAAGTCGACGCTCCTCAACCAGCTGGTGGGCACCAAGATTTCGATCGTCACGCACAAAGTGCAGACGACGCGCACCATCATGCGCGGCATCGCGCTGGAAGGTGCTTCGCAGATCATTTTTGTCGACACGCCCGGCATTTTCCAGCCGAAGCGGCGGCTGGATCGCGCCATGGTGGACACCGCCTGGGGCGGCGCCAAGGATGCCGATCTCGTCTGCGTGCTGGTCGACGCCGAGCGCAGCACCAAGGGCGAAACGGCGCAGATCCTGGACAAGGTCGCGGCGCTGGGTGGCCCGAAGATCCTGGTCATCAACAAGATCGACACCGTGCCGCACACGTCCTTGCTGGAAATGTCGGCCAAGGCCAATGCGACCGTGAAGTTCGAGCAGACTTTCATGATCTCGGCCCTCAAGGGGCATGGCTGCAAGGACCTGCTGGCCTATCTCGCCGGCCGGGTTCCCGAGGGCCCATGGCTCTATCCGGAAGATCAGATTTCCGATTTGCCGATGCGCGCGCTGGCAGCCGAGATCACGCGCGAAAAGATGTTCCTGCGGCTGCATGACGAGCTGCCCTACCAGTCGACCGTGGAAACGGAGCTCTGGAAGGATCAGGCCGATGGTTCTACCCGGATCGAGCAGACGATCTATGTCGAGCGCGAGAGCCAGAAGAAGATCGTGATCGGCCACAAGGGCGAGACGATCAAGGGCATCTCGATGGCTGCCCGCACCGAGATCCAGGAGATGGCCGAGCGGCCGGTTCACCTGTTCCTGTTCGTCAAGGTTCGCGAGAACTGGGGCGACGATCCCGAGCGCTATCGCGAGATGGGAATCGAATTCCCGCGCTAGTCTAGGTTTTGGCCGCGAGTGCGGCGCGGAGGCGGGCCTTCGTTTCCGCGCCGACCGCGCGCATCGGTATGGCCTCGATGGCAGCGTGAAGGCACCAGAGCGCGTTCAGGCTGACGCGGCGCGGATCCCGGTGCTTGAGCCGCCAATAGGCTTCAATGGCGCCGATCTCTCGGAGCTCGCTTTCGTGTCGGACGTCGACGGCTTCCAGCCAAGACGCCGTCGTCGGGCCGATCCCCGGCATCTGCCGGATCGGTCGCTCGGTCATGGCGCTTTGTCCTGTCGGGCGCGCTCCTCGCGCAGACGCTTCATGTAGTCCGCCAGGGTCCGGCCCCTTTCCGGCTTGAAGATCTCGTCGAGGATCGATGCCTCGACGATGCGGTCGAGGCGGAACATGCGGAAATCCTCGCGCAGCTCGCACCATGCCGTCGCGGTCCAGGCATGGCCCCAGGCCTCGATCGCCAGTGGCCGGATCGTCCGATCGGTCAGGGCCTCGCTGGCGCTGCGATAGCTCAGCTGCATCTTGCGTTTGTGCCGGATCGCCTTGCGGAACTGCGCCAGCTGCGCGTTGGCGGCGCCGATCAGGGCAGGCGAGTTGACCTGCACCGCATCGCGCCAGATCTCGCCCCGGCGCGATTCCGGCAGCACCGCGTCGATCTTGACCAGCGCCTCGCGGGCGGCCGCGGCGAGCTCGGGATCAGCCCAGGCTTCGACAAAACGCGCGCCGAGCGCCAGCCCTTCCAGCTCCGCCTGCGAGAAGGCAAGCGGCGGCAGCAGCAATGTACCGCGCAAAACATAGCCGACGCCGCGCTCGCCCTCGATCGGAACGCCCGTCGCGACCAGCGCATCGATATCGCGGTAGACGGTGCGCACCGACACTTCGAGCTTGTCGGCAATCTCCTGCGCCGTGCGCAGGCGGGCGCCGCGCAGCACCTGGACGATTTCGAACAGGCGATCGGCGCGCCGCATCCGATCAGCCGGAATAGGCGACGGGAAAATAGCCGCTCTGGAAGGACGGCCGGTCGATCAGGGCGGAGAAGGCGGCCGCGTCGGGATTGCCGGCCAGCCGCTCATTGCCGGCGCGGGCGGATTCGCGATCGAGCCAATGGACGATCTCGGTCCAACTGCCATCGTCTGCCCGTGCGATGCTGCGGGCGAGGAAGCCGCGCTGGCGACGCAGCACGCCCATGGTGTCGTCGGCGGCGCGGACAAACTGGCTCTCCTCAATGCCCGGCACCAGCGAATAAGAGCGGATCTCGAGAATGTTGCGGTTCATGGCGATACCCTCGCGGGACAGTGTCGATCCTGTCAGCATAAGGATACCCAACTGACACCGTTGTGTCAGTTGGGTTGGCCGATCGCGTTATCGTGTCTGCCACTCGACGAAGCGGCCATGGAAGTCGGCCCGGGCGATTTCGTGGTCCGTCCCATCCGGCCACAGCTTCAGCCGCACCGCGGCGGTATCCCGTCCGTCCGCCTCCATGCGCAGCCAGGCGACCGGCGCCTGGCGCGTCGCCCGTTGGCCGGCTTCTTCCATGGAAGCCGTGATCGCGGCGCGGGTCGCTTCCGGCAGATACTGCCAGACGACAGTATGGGCGAGCACCCGAACAGCCCCGGCGCTGGGCGGCGCCGCAAGATGCCGGGCAACCCAGGCAGCGGCATCTGCTTGTTCAACCCGCCAGGGGGCTGCGGCGGCCACTTCCAGTGCGGCTCCGGCACGGGCGAGCCGCTCGGTCTGATCGGCCCAGATATAGGAAAGCAGTCGCTCGCGATCTTCCGGCGAGCCCGGATCGAGCGGCTTCAGATCGCAGCCGGCACGATGGCGGATCTCCACCGGCGCGGCGGTGTCGGGGTTCTGGCCGCGCCATTCCGAGCGGACCAGAACAGGCGAATCGCCCGCGCCCCAGTTGTCGGTGCCGAACTCGTACCGGTATCGATCGAACCCGAGATTGAGACCCATGCTGGCGCCGATCTCGTGCCAGTCCAGCGGCAGGCCGAACGCCTCGGCGAGGATCAGCGCGCCGCCGAGCAGTACCGAGGAGCGCGCGACCTCGTTGGTCTGGGGCGGGCTGTCGAGCCAGTCATGCAGGAAGCCGTCCTGCGCCGCGATGGAGTCGCGCAGGGCGGCGGTGAGCGCCACGCGGTTCAACGGCTCAGGCGGATAGGTCGCGATGAGCTGCGCCGATCTGCCGGCCCGCTTCAGGGCGTGAAATCCGCCCGCGGCCCGCAGGGCCAGCGCATCGGCGAAGGGATCGCCCGGCCAGCCGAGAATGCGGCGTCCGAACCGGCTGCTTTCATCGAGATGTTCGGAAAGGAGTTCGCATACCGCTGCGGTGAAGGGCGAGCCGAGCTTGTGGCAGGCGGTAGCCTGAGATCGAAACGCCTTCAGCAGCTCTCCGGCCATCCTTGCCATGCTCGTTCCTGTCAGTCGTCGGGTTCGCCCAGATGCGAGGGCAGGTCGATGTCGAAGCCCTTGCTGGCGTCGCGCCGGCTGCCGACCCAGATGTTGTGCTGGACCGGGAAGCGGTCGGGCTCGTCCAGAGAGGCGAGCGTCACGTCGACTTTCAAAGGGTCGTCCGTGGAGGTCATCATCAGCGGCGTGCCGCAATCGGCGCAGAAATGCCGGCGGCCGGTGGCCGACGATTCGTTGACGGCCGGCCTTGCCCGCCGTCAGCTGGAAGGCGCGAGGCGTCGAAGGTCGCCCAGGTCAGGAACAGCGCGCCGCCGGCCAGTTGGCACATGCGGCAATGGCAGTGGCAGACGATCCGGGGGGAGCGGTCGATCGTGTAGTGGATGCGGCCACACAGGCAGCCGCCCGTGATCGGCGCCGCGCTCATCACCTGGCTCAAATGCGAAGCTCCACATGGACAGGGACGTGGTCGGACGGCTTGTCCCAGCCGCGGACATGCTTGTCGATGCCGACCGAGACGAGGCGGTCGGCCGCCTGCGGCGACAGCAGCAGATGATCGATGCGGATGCCGTTGTTCTTCTGGAAGGCGCCGGCCTGGTAGTCCCAGAAGGTGTAGAGGCCGTCCTCGTCCGTCGTGGCGCGGAGCGCGTCGGTGAGGCCGAGCGTTTCGATGGCGCGGAACGCCTTGCGCGTTTCCGGCTGGTAGAGCGCGTCATTGAGCCAGAGCGACGGATCCTTGGCGTCTCGCGGTTCGGCGATCACGTTGTAGTCGCCGGCCAGCACCAGCGGCTCCTCATAGCTCAGCCGCTCGGTCGCCCAGACGCGCAGGCGCTCCATCCAGGCGAGCTTGTAGGAGAATTTCGGCGTGTCGATCGGGTTGCCGTTCGGCAAATAGAGCGAGACGACGCGCAGCGCGCCGCTCTCTACCGAGAAGACACCCTCGATGAAGCGGGCATGCTCGTCGGCGTCATCGCCGGGCAGGCCGCGATTGACCTCGTCGAAGGGCAGCTTCGACAGCAGCGCGACGCCATTAAAGCCCTTCTGGCCATGCGTGGCGACATTGTAGCCGAGATCCTCGAAGGCCGAGGTCGGGAAGCCCTCATCGACCGATTTGATCTCCTGCAGGCAGGCAATGTCGGGCGACGCCTCCTTGATCCAGGCGAGGGCGGTATCGATTCGGGCTTTGACGCCGTTGATGTTCCAGGTCGCGATCTTCATGCCGGCAGAGTAGCCGATCCATCGCGACTTGCCACCGGGCGGTGTGCATCCCCGACGCATCTTGCACACCTGACGCCTTGCACGCCCGGCGCGACAGCCTAACTCTAGTGGCACCGGCGCGGGCCGGAGGATCCAGAGTAAGGGAGGCATGAATGCCGGTCAGGACATCGGACGCGAAGTGGCAGGGCGACCTCAAGAACGGCAAGGGGACGGTTCATCTGGGTAGCGGCGCTTGGGAAGGGCAGTACAATTTCTCGTCGCGTTTCGAGGAAGGCAAGGGCTCCAATCCCGAAGAACTGATCGCGGCAGCGCATGCGGCCTGCTTCTCGATGGCGCTATCCGCCGGCCTCTCCGGCGCCGGCTTCACCGTCGATTCGATCGCCACTTCCGCCAAGGTGAAGGTCGAGCCGGTGCCGGGTGGGTTCGAGATCACCAAGATCGATCTCATCACCGAGGCCAAGGTGACGGGGATCGACAAGGCGGCCTTCGACAAGATCGCCGCCGCGACCAAGGAGGGTTGCCCGGTTTCGAAGGCTCTCAAGGCGGTGCCGATCTCGCTCGACGCCAAGCTGGTCTGATCCGTCGGCGGATGCCCGATATTCGGCCGGCGCGTGGCTTGACCGCATGCGCCGGCTGGCCGACAGTCGCGCCCCGAAAGTGGGGGTGCCATGACGACCGATCCCGTGCCGTTCGATACGCCGAAGCCGATTGCCAGCGAGACCTTCACCGACCCGGACCTGGCGATCGCCAGGCTGGAGGAGATCTACGACCTCCATACGGCGCATTTGCGCGACCGCTTCGACGCCCTGCTGAAAGGGCATCCGCCCGTCGGCCGGGTCCGCGCCACCTATCCCGAGATCCGCTTCACCACCACGAGCTACGCCAAGATCGACTCGCGCCTGGCCTATGGCCATGTGTCCGGGCCGGGCAGCTACGCCACGACGGTGACGCAACCGAGCCTGTTCCGGAACTACCTGAAGGAGCAGATCAAACTCCTTGTGCGCAATCATGGTTTGCCGGTGACGGTCGGGCCGTCGAACCTGCCGATCCCGCTGCATTTCGCGTTCCCGAACGGCGTGCATGTCGAAGGGCAACTGGCGGAAAAGATCGAGCGGCCGCTGCGCGACATGTTCGACGTGCCGGATCTCGCCGTCACCGACGACGCCATCGTCAACGGCACGTTCGAGCCGGCGGCGGGTGAACCGCTGCCGCTGGCGCCCTTTACCGCGCCGCGCATTGACTATTCGCTGTTCCGCCTGGCGCACTACACGGCGACACATGCCGAGCATTTCCAGAACTTCGTCCTGTTCACCAACTACCAGTTCTACATCGACGAATTCTGCGTGCGCGCCCGCAAGCTGATGGCCGAAGGCGGCGGCGGTTACGACGCCTTCGTCGAGCCCGGCAATCTGATCACCCTGGCCGGCGCGACCGAGCCGGTCTCCGGCATGGCGCCGCCGCGCCTGCCGCAAATGCCGGCCTATCATTTGAAATTCGCCGGCAATGCCGGGCTGACGATGATCAATATCGGCGTCGGTCCTTCCAACGCCAAGACGATCACCGACCATGTCGCCGTGCTGCGCCCGCATGCCTGGCTGATGCTCGGCCACTGCGCTGGCCTGCGCAACACGCAGGCGCTGGGCGACTATGTGCTGGCGCATGGCTATGTCCGCGAGGACCATGTCCTCGACGCCGACCTGCCGAGCTGGATCCCGATCCCGCCGCTGGCCGAGGTCCAGGTCGCGCTGGAGGATGCCGTCGAGGCTGTGACCGGGCTCGAGGACTATGAGCTGAAGCGGATCATGCGCACGGGCACCGTGGCGACGATCGACAACCGCAACTGGGAACTGCGCGATCATCGCGAGCCGGTGCAGCGCTTCTCGCAGTCGCGCGCCATCGCGCTCGACATGGAATCGGCGACAATCGCAGCAAACGGCTTCCGCTTCCGCGTGCCCTACGGAACGCTGCTCTGCGTCTCGGACAAGCCGCTGCATGGCGAATTGAAGCTGCCGGGCATGGCGTCGGAATTCTATCGACGCCAGGTCGGCCAGCATCTTGAGATCGGCATCCGCGCCATGGAAATGCTGCGCGAAATGGCGCCCGAGCGCCTCCATTCCCGCAAGCTCCGGAGCTTCACGGAGACGGCGTTCCAGTAGGGGCGCCGTTCGTCGATTTCAGCTCAAAGCGCGAAGCTGGTGCCGCAGCCGCAGGAAGCGGTGGCGTGCGGGTTCCGGATCTGGAACGACTGGCCGATCACGTCATCGACGAAGTCGATCTCGGAGCCGTCCATGTAGGGCAGCGAGATCTGGTCGATCAGCACCGTCGCGCCGTTCTTTTCGATCACCAGATCGTCTTCGGCGCGCGTGGTGTCCAGATCGAAGCCATATTGGAAGCCGGAGCAGCCGCCGCCCGAGACGGTGACGCGCAAGGCCGTGCCGCTCGGCTCCTTAGACAGGATGCGGGCGATGCGCTTGGCGGCGCGGTCGGACAGGGTGACGTCGAGCGTTTCAGGGGTCATGGGCTGCTTCCGAAAATAGGGGTACCTTGCAGGTGCCCGAACCCGATAGTTAGGAATGCGATTGGCGGTGTCAATCGCTGCGGTGCAATGCACGGGGAGAGGGAAGCGCAAATGGAAGGCCAGATCGGCTTCGGCATCGGCCCGCATGCCGCCTTTGCTGTGGATCCGGCGGCGAGCCGCGGCCGCCTCTATCCCGAGCCGGAAAGCCCGACCCGCACACCCTATCAGCGCGACCGCGACCGGATCGTCCATTCGACGGCCTTCCGTCGCCTGAAGGACAAGACGCAGGTCTTCCTGTTCGATGAGGGCGATCACTACCGTACCCGGCTGACCCACACCATCGAAGTGGCGCAGATCGCCCGTGCCCTGGCGCGCGCCCTGCGTCTCGACGAGGATCTCGCCGAGGCGATCGCCCTGTCGCACGATCTCGGCCACACGCCGTTTGGCCATGCCGGCGAGCGGGCGCTCGACCGGATGATGGCCGGCCATGGCGGTTTCGACCACAACGCCCAGAGCTTGCGCGTCGTCACGAAGCTGGAGCGGCGCTATCCGCACTTTGATGGGCTCAATCTCTCCTGGGAAGCGCTGGAGGGGCTGGTCAAGCATAACGGGCCGCTGGTCGATGCCGAGGGCAGGGGCGTCGGCGCCTATGCCGGCAAGGAACTGCCGGCGGCGATTCTGGCCTACACGGCCGAGCAGGACCTGCAGCTTGCGACGTATGCCTCGGCCGAGGCGCAGGCGGCGGCGATCGCCGACGACATCGCCTATGACGCCCATGACATCGACGACGGCTTGCGGGCGGGATTGCTGACGGTCGACGGCCTGCGCGAGGTCGATTTTCTACGCGAGATACTCGACGCCATCGAAGCCCGGTATCCCGGGCTGGAGAAGCCGCGCCTGGTGAACGAGGTGGTGCGTCGCGTCATTACCCGGATGATCGAGGACGTCATTGCGGAGGCGCTGCGCCGTCTCGCTGAAACGAAGCCCGAATCTGCCGATGCGCTTCGCCGTGCCGGCCGGCCGATGATCGCCTTCTCGCCCGCGCTGGCCGCCGCCGACAGGGCGATCAAGACGCATCTCTGGCACAACGTCTATCGCCATCCGCGCGTGATGCAGGTGATGACGGCGGCGGAAGGCGTCGTGCAACGCCTGTTCGAACGCTATTGGGGCGATCCGGACGCGCTGCCGCCGGAGTGGCGCGTCGGGCTGGATCCGGTGGATACCGATCGCCGCGCACGACGAATTTGCGACTTTCTCGCCGGCATGACCGACCGTTATGCATTGCGCGAGCATCAGCCCCTGTTTGACGCTTCGCCCGATTTGGGTTAGGCGCGCAGCAAGAATTTTCCTTCCGCCCGAAGGGCTGTATCCCGCCATGAATATCTTCCGCGACTTCACCGCACGCGTCACCACCGCCGTCGAGATCCTCCTCGCGGCCCGCGACAGCGCCCCGGTCGATCTCTCCCGCATCGTCGTCGAGCCGCCGCGCGATGCCGCCCATGGCGATCTCGCGACCAACGCTGCCATGGTGCTCGCCAAGCCGCTCGGCCTCAAGCCGCGCGATCTGGCCGAGGCGATCGCCGGTCGCCTGCGCGATGACGAAGACGTTGCCTCGGTCGAGGTCGCCGGTCCGGGCTTCATCAACCTGACACTGGCCGCGCCGTATCGCGCCCATGCCCTGAAGGCGCTGATCCAGGCCGGCAGCAGCTATGGCCGCAGCCATCTCGGCGGCAATCTCAAGGTCAATGTCGAGTATGTCTCGGCCAATCCGACCGGACCGATGCATGTCGGCCATTGCCGCGGTGCCGTGGTCGGCGACGCGCTCGCCAACCTGCTCGATTGGGGCGGCTATGACGTCACCAAGGAATATTACATCAACGACGCCGGCGGTCAGGTTGACGTGCTCGGCCGGTCGGCATTCCTGCGCTACCGCGAGGCGCTCGGTGAAACGATCACGATTCCCGAGGGTTTGTATCCGGGCGATTATCTGAAGCCGGTCGGCGCGGCGCTAGCCGATGTGCATGGCCGCAGGCTGCTGGAGACGCCGGAGGCCGAATGGCTGCCGCTGGTTCGCGATGCGGCGATCAGCGCCATGATGCTGATGATCCGCGACGATCTCGCGCTGCTCAACGTCCACCATGACGTCTTCTTCTCGGAGCGGACGCTGAGCGGCGAGAATGGCGGCAAGATCGGCGCGACCATCGGCGACATGGAGCAGAAGGGCTTCGTCTATAGCGGCACGCTGCCACCGCCGAAGGGGCAGTTGCCCGACGACTGGGAAGATCGCGAGCAGCTTCTGTTCCGTGCCACCGATGTCGGCGACGACATCGACCGTCCGCTGGTGAAGTCGGACGGCAGCTATACCTACTTCGCCGGCGACGTCGCCTACTTCAAAGACAAGTTCGACCGCGGCTTCCGGCAGATGATCTATGTGCTGGGCGCCGATCACGGCGGCTATGTAAAGCGTCTGCAGGCGGTCGGCCGCGCCATTTCCGGCGGTACTGCTTCGGTCGATGTGCTGCTCTGCCAACTCGTCAAGCTGTTCCGCGCCGGCGAGCCGGTTCGCATGTCGAAGCGCTCCGGCGACTTCATCACGCTGCGCGAGGTCGTCGAGGAAGTTGGCCGCGACGCGGTGCGCTTCATGATGCTCTATCGGAAGAGCGATGCGCCGCTCGATTTCGATTTCCAGAAGGTGACGGAGCAGTCCAAGGACAATCCGGTCTTCTACGTCCAGTACGGACATGCGCGCGCGTCGTCGATCCTGCGCAACGCGGCGCAGGAGCTGCCGGCGCTCGATCTGTCGGCTTCGGCTCTGGCGAGAACCGATCTTTCGCTTCTCGACGATGCCGGCGAGATCAGCCTGCAGCGTCGGCTCGCGGAGTTTCCGCGAATCATCGAATCGGCGGCCGAGGCGCATGAACCGCACCGGGTCGCGTTCTACCTCTACGAACTTGCAGCAGAGTTCCATCAGCAATGGAACCGGGGCAAGGATCAGCCGCAATTACGTTTTATTAACCTTGAACAACCACAGTTGACCGCGGCCCGGCTCGCCCTTGTTCATGCCACAAAGCTGGTGCTGTCATCCGGTTTGCTGGTGCTCGGAGTCGATGCGCCCCAAGAGATGCGGTGAAAGTCTCTCTTCTGGAGCTTGGCGTTGAACTTGTCGGACGGCATCGGTTGAGGCGGAAAGTGGAGCGCGATGGCAGATCGCTACGATAATTCGTTCTCGCGGCGGCCTGCGCCGCTCGACGGGAACACGGGGCGGCACAACGGGCAGCCCGCGCAGGCGGAAGATGATCCGCTGGTCGAACTGGCTCGCATTGTTTCCGGAAATTCCAGTTTCGACGACATCGTTGGCGGAAGGCAGCCCGTCGCGGCACCGGTGGTGCGGTCGACGCAGCAGCCCAACGTTCGCGATACGTCATTCGACCTTGAATCCGAACTGATGAATGATCTCCAGACGTCCTTTGATCCGGCGGTTCGCTCCGCCTCGGGACGTCCGATCCAGGTCGAGCCGCAGCCGCCGCGCGCTGTCCCCGCGCGCGACGAGGGCTTTGATCACATGCGTTTGCGCCCCGGTGCCCCGGCAGCGCCGCCACAGTGGCAGGCCGCCCAGTCGCCGCGTCAGGCCGAGCCGCGCTATGCGCAAGAGCCGCGCTATGCGCAGGAAGCCTATGCGCAGCCCGCCGCAGAGGAAGCGGACCCCTATGCGGGCACTGCCTATGCGGGCGCTGCCGATTATGGCCGCGAGCGCGGCCAGCCCGCCGTCCAGACGGGCGCCTATGCTCAGAATGAGTATCATCCGGGCCAGGAGAACGGCGCGGACGACTATTCTGCCGGCTATGACACCGATTACGGCGACGATCCGAATGGCGGTTATGACGGCGAGGGCTATGAGGAGCGCCATGCGCACCCCGAGCGCTATGCCGAGCCGCGTCGTTCGCGCAAGGGCTTGGTCATCGCCGCCGTCGCGCTCGGCGTCGTTCTGGCGGGCGGTCTCGGCGCGCTGGCGCTGAAGGGTGGCGGCACCACAAGCGACGGGGCGCCGCGCGTCATCGCCGCCGACGAAGGTCCGACCAAGGTCCAGCCGGCAGCCCCGGCCGGAGACAGCGAAGTCGCACAGAACAAGCTGATCTATGATCGCGCGAGCCCGGAGCTGGCGGGAGACGAGCAACTCGTCCTTCCCGACGATGGACCGATCGACGAGACGCCGGCCTCGAGCGAATCCCAGGCCAGCCGCGAGATTTCCCGCATCATTCTGCCCGGCGCGCCGGGCGATTCCGCCAATCCGTCGTCGATCGACGATCTGGCCGGCGGCGCGGCGGCCGCGCCTGCCACTTCGGCCGAGGCGGATGCCGGCCCGCGCAAGGTGCGCACGGTCGTCGTGAAGCCGGACGGCACGATCATTTCGAGCGAAGCGCAGCCGCGCAATGCCGGCTCGCAGCCGGAACCGACTGCCCCTGCGAGGGCGGCACCCGCAGCCGTGGCTCCGCAGCCCGCGGCGCCGGCCGAAGCGCCATCGCGGACGGCGGATGCCGAGCCCGCGGCTCCGGCTGCAACGGCCCCGCAGAAGGATGCGTCGCATCTTGAAGCCCCGGCGCCTGCCAAGCCGAAGCCGCAGGCGACGGCCGCCGCACCCGCGCCGGCCGCGCGTGCCCCGGCTTCGGGCGGGTTCGTCGTCCAGGTTGCTTCGCAGCGTACCGAAGAGGCGGCGATTGCCTCCTACAAGGCGATGCAGCGCAAGTTCCCGAGTGTATTCGGCAGCCAGGAGCCGAACGTCGTCCGTGCCGATCTCGGCGCCAAGGGCATCTACTACCGCGCCCGCGTCGGTCCGATGGCGACCCGGGATCAGGCCGTTTCGTTCTGCGAAAGCCTGCGGGCGGCCGGCGGCGACTGCATCGTCCAGAAAAACTGACCGTGACCTGACAAGCGGTGGACCCGGTCCACCGCTTGCGGTCTGCACGGCAAGCGGCTAAGGCCGAACCATGACCGCCAAAGCATTCATTTCCGGCTGCGCGGGCCGCAGCCTTTCGGCCGATGAAATCGCGTTCTTCCGCGACGAGCGGCCATGGGGCCTCATCCTCTTCAAGCGCAATATCGGGACGCCGGAAGAGGTATGCGATCTGGTCGCGACCTTCCGCGACATCCTCGGGGATCCCGACAGGCCTGTCCTGATCGACCAGGAGGGCGGTCGGGTCCAGCGCATCGCGCCGCCGCATTGGCGGAATCGCCCGGCGGCCCGCTTCGCCGGCGACCTCTATGCCGAAGACCAGGCGGCCGGCCGGCGCATGGCCTGGCTGCATGGCCGCCTGATCGCCTCCGACCTGATCGATCTCGGTATCACGGTGGATTGCGTGCCGGTGCTGGATGTAGGCACGCCGCAGACGCATGCCGCGATTGGCAACCGGGCCTATGCCGAGCAGGCCGAGCTTGTCTCGATCCTCGGCCGTGCGACGGCCGACGGGCTCGCGGCCGGCGGCGTGTTGCCGGTGATGAAGCATATGCCCGGGCATGGCCGCGCCACCGTCGACAGCCATCTGAGCCTGCCGGTCGTCGAGGCGAGCCTCCGGACGCTGGAGACGACGGATTTCGTGCCGTTCAAGGCGCTGAACGACCTGCCCATGGCGATGACCGCCCATATCGTGTTCACGGCGGTGGATCCGGACCGGCCGGCGACGACATCGCCGATCATCGTTGACGAGATCATTCGCGGCCGGATCGGATTTGACGGTCTGCTGATGAGCGACGACCTGTCGATGAAGGCGCTCGGCGGCGACTATGCGAGCCGCGCCGCGGCGGTGCTGGCGGCGGGCTGCGACATGGTCCTGCATTGCAACGGCGTCATGGAGGAGATGGCGGACGTGGCGCGCTCGGTTCCCGAGCTGACGGGCAGGGCGGCGGAACGGGCCGCTGCGGCGCGCGCCGCGCGCAAGCCGCCGCATCCGCTCGACCGCGAGGCGGCCGAGGCAGAATATGCGACGCTCGCAGAGCGCGCCGGCTGGCCGCCTGCGGTCGCCTGAAGCGCAGGGGAGACCCGATGGCCGCGACCCGCGACATGGACGGCCAGAGCGAACTCTGGGAGACGGCCGACCGCAAGGAGGACGATGCGGCGCTCGTCGTCGACGTCGATGGCTTCGAAGGTCCGCTCGACCTGTTGCTCGCGCTGGCGCGCACGCAGAAGGTCGATCTCACCAAGATCTCGATCCTGGCGCTCGCCGAGCAATACCTCGCCTATATCGAGCATTTGCGTCAGCTTCGCCTCGAGCTTGCGGCCGATTATCTCGTCATGGCCGCCTGGCTCGCCTATCTGAAATCGCGGCTGCTGCTGCCGGCGCCGGCGCCGGACGAGGAGCCGAGCGGCGAGGAAATGGCGGCGGCGCTGGCGTTCCGTCTGCGCCGGCTGGAGGCGATGCGCGATGCCGCCGCAAAGCTGGTCAATCGGGATCGGCTCGGCCGCGAGGTGTTCGCACGCGGCATGCCGGAGCCAGTTGAGGTCATCCAGCGCAGCGATTATTCCGCGACGCTCTACGACCTGCTGACGGCCTATGCCTCGCAGCGCCAGCGTCTGATGGTTTCGGTTGTTCATGTGCGGCGGCGGCAGGTCTGGTCGCTCGCCGAGGCGCGCGAGGTGCTGACGCGCATGATCGGCAGCATTGCGGATTGGACCCCGGTCGACGTGTTCCTGTCGCCCTGGATGCAGACGCCGGAAATGCGGGCGACCGTGCTTGCAAGCTCCTTCAGCGCCAGCCTGGAACTGGTGCGCGAGGGCAAAGTGGAATTGCGACAGACTAGTGCGTTCGCGTCGCTCTATATGCGCGATCGCGACCGCGACGGCACGGAGGTGAACAAGGATGGCTGATCTCGGAAATCTCACCTCGCTGGCGCCGGAAGAGCGCCGCACGGCGCTGCGCATGGTCGAGGCCATGCTGTTCGCTAGCGCCGAGCCGCTCGGAACCGGCGAGATCGCCGCGCGCCTGCCGGAAGGCAGCGATGTCGAGGCGTTGATCCGCGAGCTCGAACACGTCTATTCGGGTCGCGGGGTCAATCTGGTCAAGGTTGCGGGGAAGTACATGTTCCGCACGGCCAGTGATCTGGCCTTCCTGCTTCAGCGCGATGCCGGCGACCAGAAGAAGCTTTCGCGCGCTGCGCTCGAGACCTTGGCGATCATTGCCTATCACCAGCCGGTGACGCGGGCCGAGATCGAAGAAGTCCGCGGCGTCTCGATCTCCAAGGGCACGCTCGACGTGCTGATGGAGGCTGGCTGGATCAAGATGCGCGGCCGACGCCGCACGCCGGGCCGCCCTGTCACCTATGGTACGACGGAGAGCTTTCTTGCCCATTTCGGGCTGGAGGCGATCGGCGACCTGCCCGGGCTCGAGGAACTGAAGGGCGCCGGCCTGCTCGATGGCCGTATCCCGCCGGGCTTCACCGTGCCCGAACCGCGCGACGGCGATGCGTTGACGTCCGATGAGGACCCGCTCGATCCCGACGACCTGCTCGCGGCCGGCCTTACCGATCACGACTGAACTCCGTTCGGCTTCACGCACCTTGCGGGCAGCGCCTTTTCGGGCGCCTGTCGCATTGGGCTTGCCGCCCTTTTCCGTAGAGGCGGGGATGGGGCTTCTTTCGCAATGTTGCGGAAGGTATCGTTGTTTTCGATCTCGGTTGGATCCGGTGTTTGCGGATCCAACCCCGCGCCGGAAGTAATATTGCCCGCGCGGCTCATTTTTATTCCTCTAAGCTTTCCGGTCCGCTTGCGCCGACTTAGTTCGAGCCTATGCTCTCCCACGAAATCGACCGCCGGAAGGTGGCGTGTCATCAGCCAGGGAGGGGCAGCGTTGTCTGATAGTTCAATCAGTCGTCGTCGATTGCTCGCAAGCGGGGCCGGTGTGGCCGCGATGGCCGCCTGCCAGCTGTCGCGCGCGCCGCGTCGCCGACGCGTGTGCGGATTGTCATCGGCGGCAAGGGCGGCGTGTTCTACCCTTATGGCAAGGGGCTGGCCGAGGTGTTGTCCGCGCGGGACGACGCGCTGAAGGCTACGGCGGAGGCAACCGGCGGCTCGGTGGACAATGCGCGTCTTGTCCATGCGGGGAAGGCGGATATCGGCTTCGCCACGGTCGATTCGGCCTATGACGCTGTCCATGGTGCCGGCGCCTATGCCAAAGACGGCAGGCTCGATTTACGCGTCCTGGCGGTGCTCTACGATTCCTACCTGCATGTCGTGGCGCGGAAGGATGCGGGCATCGCCGCGATCGCCGACCTCGAGGGCAAGCCTGTGTCGATCGGTTCGGCGGGCTCGTCGACGGAGGCGATCGCCGATCGTGTGCTGGAGGCGGCCGGGCTCGGTCCTGCGAGCGGCGTGGCGCGCGCCAATCTCGGCGTGGCCGAATCCGCCGAGACGCTGAAGGATGGCAAGATCGACGCCTTCTTCTGGATCGGCGGCCTCCCGACCGCCGCGGTGCAGGATCTGGCCGTTGCCGGCAAGCCCGCGATCGTGTTCATCCCGACGGGCGGCGAGTACGCGGCGATCGACAAAAAATACCCCGGTCTCTATCGCCAGCTGACCCTGCCGAAATCCGCCTATGCCGGGATAGCCGCCGATGTACCAAGCCTCGGTGTCGCGAATGTGCTGATCGTCTCGGCCAAGGCGAAAGACAACTTCATCACTGCCGTGCTCAATGGGATCTTCGACAACCTCGGCGCCATCCACAAGGCGCATCCGGAAGCCGCCCGGCTGGCGCTCGGCAGTGCTGCTGCGGCGACCGCCGTGCCGTTCCATCCTGCTGCCGTGGCCTTCTACAAGGCGAAGGGGGCGTAACGCGGAATGGCTATCGGCGGGCTCTGCGCATGGCGAACTCGACGGCGGCGGCATCAGGCGCTAAACCGCAGGCATGAGCGCTAGCACCCAATGGATTGAACGCACCGCCTGGGGTCGTCGCGGCACCGCCGGTGTCACGATCGCCGCCCGGCTCGGCTTCGAGGCCGTCACGCATCACTACGGCGACGCGCCGTCGCTGCGCGGCATCAGCCTGGAGGTGGAGCCGGGGGAGGTTGTCTGTCTTCTCGGTCGCTCCGGCTGCGGCAAGACGACGCTGTTGCGCGTGACCGCGGGGCTCGAGCGTCCCTCCGGCGGTCGCATCACGGTGAATGGCCGCGAGATGGCGGGCCCATCGGTCTTCGTGCCTCCGGAAAAGCGCGGCGTCGGCCTGATGTTCCAGGACTATGCCCTGTTCCCGCACATGACGATTCTGAAGAACGTCATCTACGGCCTCAACGACCTGCCGCGCGCCGAAGCCGAGCGCCAGGGGCTTCATGCGCTGGCGCGGGTCGGCCTCGAGGGCTACGCGGCCGCGCATCCGCATGCGCTTTCCGGCGGCGAGCAGCAGCGCGTGGCACTGGCGCGGGCGATCGCCCCGCGGCCCTCCATGCTGCTGATGGACGAGCCGTTCTCCGGCCTCGACAAGCGGCTGCGCGACCATGTGCGCGAGGAGACGATGGCGATCATCCGCGAGACGCGGGCGACCTGCATCATCGTCACGCACGATCCCGAGGAGGCGATGCGCATGGGCGACCGCATCGCCCTGATGCGGGGCGGCCAGTTGCTTCAGGTCGGCACCGCGCGGCATCTCTACGAACATCCCGCCGATCTCTATGCCGCCCGCTTCTTCTCGGAGCTGAACGAGTTCGAGGCAACGGCCCGCAACGGCCGCGTCGAGACGCCGATCGGAACCTTCAGCGCCCGCGGGCATGCCGATGGTTCGACGATATCGATCGGCATCCGGCCGCAGGGGGTCGGGTTCGCCATCGCCGGGGACGGCGTGCCGGGACGAATCGTTGGACATCAGTTCCTTGGAGAGGTCGATCTCCTCGGCGTCGCCATCGACGGCATCGATGTCCCGATCCGCATGCGCACGCGCGACAATGCCGAACCGTTCGTCGTCGGCAGCACGGTCTGGCTCACCATAGATCCACGCGACGTCCTGGTGTTTGCCAAACCGGCCGGATAACCTTACATGCGGGTCAACATGGTTGGTTGCGAGCGCAGGGCCTGTCTGCGATAGTTGCGCACCAAACGCATAGCGCGTGATTTTTGTGGAGATGAGTTGATGGGTTCTTTCAGCATCTGGCACTGGCTGATCGTGCTGGTGATCGTCCTCCTGCTCTTCGGCAAGGGGAAGATTTCGGATGTGATGGGTGACATGGCGAAGGGCGTCAAGAGCTTCAAGAAGGGGCTCGCCGACGAAGATGAGCCCGCCGCCAAGCCCGCGATCGACAGCAAGCCTTCGGATGTCGTTTCGTCGAACACCGACGAGAAGACCCGCGCCAGCTAAGTCCTGAACAAGGGCCGCGAAGCTGCCTTGGATCCGCGTTCTTTGGCGCGGATCGCCGGGTAGGCCGGTCGGTATGAGATAAAATGCTGGATATCGGCTGGAGCGAAATTCTCGTCATCGCCGTGGTGGCGATTGTCGTGGTTGGTCCCAAGGACCTGCCACCGATGCTGCGTGCTCTGGGGCGTACCGTCTCCAAGATGCGCAAGATGGCAGGCGAGTTTCAGGGGCAGTTCAACGAGGCGCTCAAGGAAGCCGAGCTCGACGACGTCAAGAAGTCGTTCGACGAGCTACGCGGCCTGAACCCGTTGAACGACATCAAGGACAGTCTCAACCCGCTTTCGGGGCCGATCGCCAAGCCGTCGCCGGCTCCCGTGCCGCCGTCCGCCGATCAGCCGGCACAATTGCTGGCGGCTGCCGACGTCGAGCCGGCCAAGCCGCTCGAGGTGCCTGCGGTCGTGGCCGAGCCGGTCGCCGCGCCGAAGCCGAAACGCGCCGCCAAGGCAGCCCAGCCCGCCGACGGCGACGCACCGGCCAAGCCGAAGGCGCGGGCATCGCGGGCCAAGGCCAAGCCGGCCGATGGTGGCGAGGCGGTCTCTGGCGAAGCCAAGGCCCCGGCCCGAGCGCGCAAACCGAAGCCGCCGGTGGAATCTGCTCCGCCGGCCGAAATCCCTGTCGCCAGCGCGCCTTCGGCGGTCGAGCCGGTTGTCGTCAGCGTGACTGAAGAGCCCAAGACATGAGCGAAAAGCCTTCGGCCGACGACGAGATCGAAGCCAGCCGCATGCCGCTTCTCGATCATTTGGTCGAGTTGCGTTCTCGCCTGATCAAGGCTCTGGTGGCAGTCCTCGCCGCATTCCTGATCTGCTTCTATTTCGCGGGCACGATCTACAACATCCTGGTCATTCCCTATGAGTGGGCGGTCGGTCCGGCCCAGGATGTGAAGCTGATCTATACCGCACCGCAGGAGTATTTCCTGACGCAGATGAAGCTCGCGCTCTATGGCGCCGTCTTCATCGCGTTTCCGGTGATCGCGATCCAGATCTACAAGTTTGCTGCGCCCGGCCTCTACAAGCATGAGAAGCGGGCCTTCATCCCCTATCTGATCGCGACGCCGATCCTGTTCCTGCTCGGTGCGGCGCTCGTCTATTTCCTGATCCTGCCGCTGGCCCTGCATTTCTTCCTGTCGTTCCAGCAGACGGGCGGCGCCGGCAAGGCGCAGATCGAGGCGCTGTTCAAGGTCAACGAGTATCTCGGTCTGATCATGACCCTGACGCTCGCCTTCGGCATCGTCTTCCAGCTTCCGGTCGTCCTGACCCTGCTTGGCCGGGCCGGGATCATCACCAGCCAGATGCTGAAGGACAAGCGCCGCTACGCGATCGTCATCGCCTTCGTGGTGGCGGCCGTGCTGACGCCGCCGGACATGATCAGCCAGATCTCGCTCGCAATTCCGGCCATGCTGCTCTACGAAATCTCGATCTTTTCGGTCCGCCTGGTCGAGCGCAAGCGCGCCGAGACCACGACGGATGATGAAGAGGCGGCGGAGGAGTAGCCGAGCCGGCCCGCCTTTCGCGGATCTCGGAGCCACGCCATCCCCAGCGGATCGCGTGGCTCTTTTCGTTTGGGCGGCCATTGCGAAGGATTTGCGTTCTTCTCACCATGCGGGCCGCGCTGCCGGGTTGATCCTTCGGCTGTCTCACACTATCCGTCATGCGGCGAATGCTTTGCCCTTCCGCGGCCGGAAAGCCGGCCGCCTTCTCCTCGAGGCACGATCATGCTCGACATCAAATGGATCCGTGACAACCCTGACGCGCTCGACCGCGCGCTCGCCAGTCGTGGAGCCGCGCCGATCTCGTCGAAGCTGATCGCGCTGGATGAGGCGCGCCGCGCCCATATCGTCCAGGTCCAGGCCGCGCAGGAGCGCCGCAACGCCGCCTCCAAGGAGATTGGCAAGGCGAAGGGCGCCAAGGACGAGGAAACCGCCCAGCGATTGATGGCTGAGGTCGCCACCATCAAGGAGTTCCTGGCGCACGCCGAGGAAACCGAGCGCCAGCTCAACAAGGAACTTGATGACGCGCTGGCCGTGATCCCGAATGCGCCGCTGGAGGATGTTCCGGTCGGCGCTGACGAGCATGACAATGTTCCCTATTTCGGTCGCAATCAAACCGAGGAGCAGGCCGCTCGATCTCGTCCGAAGAAGCGCGTCCATCCCTTTGCCGTCAAAGAACATTTCGAAATCGGCGAAGCGCTGGGGATGATGGATTTCGAGGCGGCGGCGAAGCTCTCCGGCAGCCGCTTCGTCGTGCTCAAGGGCCAGCTTGCCCGACTGGAACGCGCCATCGGCCAGTTCATGCTCGACCTGCATACCAGCGAGCATGGCTATACCGAGGTGCAGCCGCCCCTGCTGGTCAAGGACGACGCGCTCTACGGCACGGCGCAGTTGCCGAAGTTCGCCGAGGACCTGTTCAAGGCCGGTGAGCAGCATTGGCTGATCCCGACCGCCGAGGTGCCGCTGACTAATCTGGTGCGCGAGAGCATTCTGGACGAGAAGGAGCTGCCGCTCCGCTTCACGGCGCTCACTCCCTGCTTCCGTTCGGAAGCGGGCTCGGCTGGCCGCGACACGCGCGGCATGCTGCGCCAGCATCAGTTCAACAAGGTCGAGCTGGTCTCGATCACCACGCCGGAAACCTCGATCGACGAGCATGAGCGCATGCTCGCCTGCGCCGAGGCGGTGCTGAACAAGCTCGACCTGCACTATCGCGTCATGACGCTCTGCACCGGCGACATGGGATTCGGCTCGCGCAAGACCTATGACATCGAGGTCTGGCTGCCGGGCCAGAACACCTATCGCGAGATCTCGTCGGTTTCCGTCTGCGACGACTTCCAGGCACGGCGCATGAATGCGCGCTATCGCCAGGGGGCCGAGAAGGGCACGCGCTTCGTCCATACGCTGAACGGTTCCGGCACCGCAGTCGGCCGCGCGCTGATCGCCGTCATCGAGAATTACCAGGACGAGAACGGCGCCATCGCGGTGCCGGAAGCGCTGAAGCCCTATATGGGCGGACTCGAGAAGGTGGGCGCCTGAGGCGCCCGGACCTGCTTCATGCCTTCGCTCGCGGTTGGCGCGGCGAAGGCCATCCGACGAGCTAGCAAGGCTGATCCCAACATGCGCATTCTGATCACCAATGACGATGGCATCCACGCTCCCGGTCTCGCTGTTCTGGAGCGCATCGCGCGGACCTTGTCCGACGACGTCTGGGTCGTCGCGCCCGAGACCGACCAGTCGGGCCTCGCGCACTCGCTGACGCTGAACGATCCGCTGCGGCTACGGCAGGTTTCCGAGCAGACCTTCGCGGTGCGCGGCACGCCGACCGATTGCGTCATCATGGCGGTCCGCAAGGTTCTCGACCGCGCGCCGGATCTCATCCTGTCCGGCGTCAATTCCGGCCAGAACGCCGCCGACGACGTGACTTATTCGGGCACGGTCGCCGGCGCCATCGAGGGAACGCTGCTCGGCATTCCCTCGATCGCGCTCAGCCAGGCCTACGACTTCACCGAAGGGCGTCGCGTGATTCCGTGGGAGACCGTCGAGGCGCATGCGCCGCGCATCCTGAAGAAGCTGGTCGCGCATGGTTGCCCGCGCGGCGTCCTCTACAATCTGAATTTCCCGAACACGGCGCCCGGCCTCGTTGCCGGCGTCGAGGTGACATCTCAGGGCGTCGTCACGCACGGCCTCAGCGTCGATGAGCGCCATGACGGTCGCGGCAACCCGTATTTCTGGCTGAAGCATCATCGGGTCGCCGAGGAGCATGCGGCGGGAACCGACGTCAACGCCATCCGGCGCGGCGTCATCTCGGTCACGCCGCTGCGGATCGACATGACCGCCTACGACCAGGCGCATGAGCTGAGCGCGCTCTTCGACTGACGACCGCTGCCGCCTCGCGGATCGCGCACTCTGCCGGTGCGATCCGCGACCTGCCCCGAAATGACGCAAAATCGTCGCCTGTGCCGCGCGCAATAAGACGCCGTTTACTACCTTGGCCGCATGAGTAGGGCTCGGAAGGCGAGGGCGCGTGGCGTATGGCACTCGAGGCGGTTCAGTTTCATCCCATGGACTATGAGGCGCTCGACGACAGTCTCGTCCCGATCGCCCAGTTCCTGTTGCGCCTCCGCCAGTTCGGCATCATGGACCGGCGCATGGTGGACGCCTTCGAGGCGGTGCCGCGCCAGCCTTTCCAGCCGACCGATGCCAAGCGCGGCGCGTTGTTCAACGAGCGACCGCAGCCGATCGATTGCGGCCAGCTCGACACCCCACCGCTACTCGCTGCCCGGATCATCGAGGCGCTCGCGCCGACGACCCGCTGCCGGGTGCTCGATGTCGGCACCGGCACCGGTTATCTGGCGGCCGTGCTCTCGCGGCTGTCGCGCCGGGTCTACACCGTGGATCGATTCCGAACACTGGCGGCGGCGGCGCAGTCGCGCTTCGAGATGCTGCGGATCGCCAACATCACCTCGGTCTTTGGCGATGGCCTCGATGGCTGGCCCGAGAAGGGACCTTTCGACCGGATCGTCTCGTCCGCCTCGGCGCCTGTCGTCCCGCCGGCCTTCATCGAGGCGCTCAGCACCAGCGGCACGCTGGTCATGCCGATCGGGCCCGATGAGGGGATTCAGACCCTGACCCGTTTCATCCGGGTCGACCGACAGTTGGTCGCGACCCCGATCTGTCCAGTCCGCATGGTGCCGCTGATCAAGGGCAGGGCGGCCCGGCTCTAGGCGGGTGGGTCACCCCCCCCCCCACCAACGTCTCCGCATCCTTCGCCGGGAGGCGTTCAGATGCTCAATCGGCCGGAGTTGCGCGCTGTGGCGCCTTTCGTCCGCGCTTCTCGTCCCGCGTGCGTTCTTCCGAAATTCGTTGATCTTCATTCTTCGGCTCGAAATCGCGCCTAGGGGCGGGCTCTTCGACCGGATCCGTGCGGCGGAAGCTTAACCGCGTTGGCGGGCGTTCGGGCTCAAAAGCTTGGGATCTTGCGGGGCCAAATCGATCTTTCGTGCAATGCCGGCGAAGTTTGGCGTCCCGCTTAAGCCTTTATCAACGTTACCAGCGTTTATTGACGTCATGTGTGGTGTGGCGTTGCGAGTTGGCTCGATGTGCAGAAATGTCTCCTCTTTTCGGTCTCGGACTCTCTCCCAGGTTGCGGTCATTGCGCTCCTTTCGGGTTTGACCGCTGCCTGCAGTGCTGACGGTTCGCGCTACGGCTCGATCTTCACCGGCAGCACCGCCAACCAGAAACAGATCATCGGCGGTACCCAGCCGATGCCTGCTCCGGTGGACTATAGCTACAACAACAGCGACGTCGTGGTGGCGCCGCCGCCTTCCCGCGGTGTCAGCCGTTCGGACCTGCCGCCGATGTTGCCGGGCGTTCAGCAGGGCTCGCAGTCGGTCGCGGCTGCGCCGTCTTACGATTCTCCCGCGCCCTATCAGGCACCGCGTTCATACACGCCCCCGGCCGATGCTGCGCCGGCACAGGTTGCCTCGGCCGCCCAGCCGCCGCGTCGCGGTGGTGCCTGGTCTGCGGAGGGTGGCACCATGGTGACGCTCGGGCCGGGCGAGACGCTTTCGTCCGTATCCCGTCGCTATGGCGTCCCGATCAAGGAATTGGCCCGCGTCAACAATATCGGCAATCCGTCACAGGTTGGTGCCGGGACGCGCCTGACGATTCCGACCTATGGTCAGGGGAATGCAGCCGTCGCGGAAACGCCGGCCGTTCAATTGCCACAGGGCAGGGACGGCACGCAGTTGGTCGCCGGTGCAGCGCCGGCCGCCGAGCGCAAGCCGGTCGCTTCGACCGAAGGGTCGCTCAACGGCCTGCACACGGTTTCGCCAGGTCAGACGCTCTCCTCGATTGCTCGGCTCTACGGCGTCAGCGCCAAGGATCTGGCCGCCGCCAACAGCCTGACCTCGACGAACCAGCTGAAGTCCGGCCAGAAGCTCCGCATTCCGGGCAATAACGGCAATCCGCAGGCGGTTGCGCTGCGCACCGATCCGTCCCGTCGCGAGGAAAAGCCGCGCGGCGAGGATCCGAACGCCAAGCCGGTCGCCGCGAATGCGCCGCAGAAGTCGGTTGCCGATGAGCCCGCGACGACGGCAAGCGTCGCCAAGCCGACCGAGACCGTTTCGATCGCCAGGCCGGCGACGCCGAACCAGCCGGTGGCCTATGCGCCGCCGACCGAGGAGGCACCGGCCGCGACCAATGCCAGCGCCGATCCCGGCTCGGCCAACGGCACGACCTTCCGCTGGCCGGTGCGCGGACGCATCATCACCGGCTTCGGCGCTTCGGCGACGGGCGAGAAGAATGACGGCATCAACCTGGCCGTGCCGGAAGGCACGTCGATCAAGGCGGCCGAGGCCGGCACCGTGATCTATGCCGGCAACGAGCTCGAGGGTTACGGCAATCTGGTGCTCGTCCGTCATGCCGATGGCTGGGTCTCGGCCTATGCCCACAACAGCAAGATCCTAGTCAAGCGCGGCGATGCCGTTCGTCGCGGCCAGATCATCTCGCAGGCCGGCGCGTCCGGTTCCGTCAACGCGCCGCAGCTCCATTTCGAGCTCCGCAGGGGCTCGAAGCCGGTCAACCCGCTGGATTACCTGCAGAGCTGACCGACTGATCCTGACCGGTCCGACCTCTTCTCGTGAGGGTCTTCCGGTCCCAACGCTGGTGGGGCGGCTTCAGCCCGTAAGAGCGACCCCAAGTCGCCCCGCCAGATCCTGCACATACTGCCAGGCGACGCGGCCCGAGCGCGCGCCGCGCGTCGTCGACCACTCCAGCGCCTCGGCGCGCAGGACCTCCGGCGCCACCTTCAGCCCGAAATGCTCGGCATAGCCGTCGACCATCGCGAGATAGTCGTCCTGGCTGCACTTGTGGAAGCCGAGCCACAGGCCGAAGCGGTCCGACAGCGATACCTTCTCCTCGACTGCCTCGCCGGGATTGATCGCCGTCGAGCGCTCGTTCTCCATCATGTCGCGCGGCAGCAGATGGCGCCGGTTCGACGTGGCGTAGAACACGACGTTTTCCGGTCGTCCTTCGACGCCGCCATCCAGAGCCGCCTTGAGCGACTTGTACGACGTGTCGTCATTGTCGAACGAAAGGTCGTCGCAGAACAGGATGAAACGGCGGTCGACGCCGCGCACGATCGTCATCAGTTCCGGCAGGCTGTCGATGTCCTCGCGGTGGATCTCTACCAGCTTCATCGGATGGCCGCCCGGCAGCTTCGCCGGGTCGCTGTTAATCGTCGCATGCGCGGCCTTGACCAGCGAGCTCTTGCCCATGCCGCGGGCGCCCCAGAGCAGGACGTTGTTGGCCGGCAGGCCGCGCGCGAAACGGTCGGTGTTTTCGACGAGGATATCGCGAACGCGGTCGACGCCCTTCAGCAGCACCATCTCGACGCGATTGACCTTCGGCACCGGCTGTAGCGTGCCGGTGGAGGCCTGCCAGACGAAGGCGTCGGCCGCGTCGGGGCTGAATTTCGGCCGTGCCGGCGGCACGGCGCGCTCGATCAGGGCGATCAGCCGGTCGAGACGATCGGCGACGGATTGCATCGAATTTTCTGTCACAGTGCATTTCCTTGGACCAATCCCCATCTCCCGCGTGTCGAGAGGTCTGAGGACGTGCCGGCGGCTGGGGTGAAGGCGTTCGGACGAAGGCGAAGCCCCGCATCCGGCCCTCCGGGCGATCTCTTCCCGCGTGCAAGCGAGGGCTCCGGACGACATTCGCCACTATCATGCCGGTGCGGCCATTTGCAAAGGCCTGCCGCGTGGTTATATTCCGCGCCGTTTCGCGTACCGCTGTCTCTCCCTATGTGATGGTCGGCGCAAACCTCGCGTCTTGATCGGACGGGCCACCAGCGGACCCGCCAATGCTACAGGGAGCATCCATTTTCATGTTCATTACCCCCGCCTTCGCACAGGCCGCCGGCGCTTCCGCTGGTGGTACCGACCTGCTCATCCAGTTCGTGCCGTTCATCTTCGTCTTCGCGATCATGTGGTTCCTGATGATTCGGCCGCAGCGGCAGAAGCAGAAGGCGCATCAGGAAATGATCAAGGGTGCGCGTCGTGGCGACACGGTCGTGCTGTCGGGCGGCCTGATCGGCAAGATCAACAAGGTCGTGGACGATTCCGAGTTGTTGCTGGAAGTTGCCGAGGGCGTTCGCGTCCGCGTCTCGCGCGCTGCCATCGCCGATGTGCGCGCCAAGGGCGAGCCGGCCAAGGACGGCGAGTAAGCCACCTCTAGCTCCCCCTGATGCAACGGCCCTTCGGGGCCGAGATCGACTGGAACGGTTTCCATGCTGCACTTCACACGCTGGAAGATGATTGCGATCCTGACCGTTGTTTTGGTCGGGCTGCTCGCGGCACTTCCCAATCTCTTCTCGAAGGAAACCGTCGATTCCTGGCCGAGCTGGGTGCCGAAACGGCAAATGGTTCTCGGCCTGGATCTCCAGGGGGGCGCCTACCTCCTCTATGAGGTGGATAGGCAGGATTACGTGCAGAAGCGCCTGCGTTCGCTCGTGGGCGACATCCGCAAGGCCATGCTGCAGGAGCCTCGCATCGGTTATTCCGGTTTGGGCGTGCAGGGGCAGGGTGTGCAGCTCCGCGTCCGCGACCTGTCGCAGCTCGACGAGGTCAAGAAGCGCCTCGAGCCGTTGCGTAACCAGCTGGCGACCTCCGCGCTGGGCGGCACGGCCGTCAACGAGTTCGACCTGACGGTCGGCAGCGACGGCCTTGTCCAGATGTCCTATTCGGATGCTGGCCTCGAGCAGCGTATCCGCCAGATCGTCGATCAGTCGATCGAGGTCATCGGTCGTCGTATCGACCAGCTCGGCACCGTCGAGCCGTCGATCCAGCGCCAGGGCTCGGACCGCATCCTCGTCGAGGCACCCGGTCTCGACGACCCCGAGCGGCTGAAGACGCTGGTTGGCCAGACCGCGCAGCTGACCTTCCATCTCGTCGACACCGGCGTTTCGCCGACCGCCGACACGCGCAAGCCCGGCACCATCGTCCTCAATTCGACCGACAACCCGCCGGTCCCCTATGTGCTCGAAGAGGCACCGCTTCTGACGGGCGAGGATCTGACGGACGCCCAGGCGACCTTCGATTCACGCACCAACGAGCCCGTTGTCTCCTTCCGTCTATCGAGCGCCGGTGCGCGCGTCTTCGGCGACGTCACCGCCAAGAACGTCAACCGGCCCTTCGCCATCGTCCTCGACGACAAGGTGATCTCGGCGCCGGTCATCCGCGAGCCCATTCTCGGCGGCTCCGGCCAGATTTCCGGCAATTTCTCGATCCAGTCGGCGAATGATCTCGCGATCCTGCTGCGTGCCGGCTCGCTGCCGGCCAAGCTGACGATCGTCGAGGAGCGCAATATCGGTCCCGGCCTCGGCGCCGACTCGATCCGATCGGGCAAGATCGCCGCCATCATCGGCACCGCGCTCGTCTGCGCCTTCATGGTGATGACCTATGGCGTGCTCGGCTGGATTGCCAACATCGCCGTGATCGTGAACGTCATCCTGATCTTCTCGATCGTGACGATCCTCGGGGCGACGCTATCGCTACCCGGTATCGCCGGCGTGATCATCACGGTTGGTACGGCGGTGGACTCCAACGTTCTGATCTATGAGCGCATACGCGAGGAATACAGGGCAGGGCGATCCGCGATCGCCGCGATCGATGCCGGCTTCCACAAGGCGCTCGGCACCATCCTCGACGCGAATGTGACGACGCTGATCGCCGCTCTCGTGCTCTTCTACATGGGATCGGGTCCGATCCGCGGCTTCGCTGTCACGCACGCCATCGGCGTCGCGACGACGATGTTCACGGCGTTCACCTTCACCCGTCTCATGGTCGCGATGTGGGTGCGCTGGCGCCGTCCGACCAAGATCACGCTCTGAACCGAAGCGAGGACAGAAACCATGGCTCATCTTCGCATCGTTCCCGACAACACCAACATCCCGTTCATGCGGATGCGCAAGTGGACGTTTCCGCTTGCCGCCTTCCTTTCGGTCATGTCGGTGATCCTGTTCTTCACCGTCGGCCCCAATTACGGCATCGACTTCCTCGGTGGCACCGTCATCGAGATCCAGACCAAGGACGAGCATCCAAATCTCGGCGGCCTGCGCTCGAAGTTGAACGACCTCGGCCTCGGTGACATTCAGGTGCAGACGATCGGCGCCGACAACTCGATCCTTATCCGCATCGGCCAGCAGGCCGGCGGCGAGGACGCCCAGCAGGCCGCCATCGGCAAGATCCGCACGGCGCTCGTCGATCAGGCGGAGTTCCGCCGGACGGAAATTGTCGGACCGCGCGTCTCGGGCGAACTGGCCTCCAAGGGTACGCTGGCGATGCTGGTCACCTTCGCCGCCATCGCCATCTATGTGTGGTTCCGCTTCGAATGGCAGTTCGCCGTCGGCTCGATCATCTCGGCCGCCAACGTCGTGATCATGACGTTCGGCTTCTATGTCGTCACGCAGCACGAGTTCAACCTGACTTCGCTCGCCGCCATCCTGACGACGATCGGCTATTCGCTGAACGACACCGTCGTGGTCTATGACCGAATTCGCGAGACGCTGCGCAAATACAAGAAGATCCCGCTCGGTGACCTGATCGACCGCGCCATCAACGACATGCTCGGTCGTACCGTCATCACGACGGTGACCACGCTGATCGCGCTGTTCTCGCTCTACATCTTCGGCGGCGAGGTCATCCAGTCGTTCACGCTCGCCATGATCTTCGGCGTTCTCGCGGCGATCTTCTCGTCGGTCTGCGTGGCCGCGCCGATCCTGATCTATTTCGGCGTGCGCCAGGATCAGATGACCAAGAAGGAAGACGTGGAGGCGGCCGGCAAGGCCTGATCCGGAATGGCGCTTTTCACGCGGCCATCCAAATCGCTGCGCCACCAGCATTTTCCTGGCCAGGTGCCGATCGATGTCTATGGCGAAGGGGTGTTCCGCTTCGCCGAGATGTCGCATTCCGGCTCGCTTCTCTGCCTGCCGAGCGGTATCTATGGATGGCCGGTCGGCAGCGCGGCGGAGATCACCGCCGAGACGCTGGCGGATGTGTTCGCCGAGGCGGCCGATGTCGCGCTGCTGGTGATCGGCTGCGGCCGTGACATCGCTGTGGTGCCGAAAGACCTGCGCGAGCAGCTCAAGGCGAGCGGCATCGGCGTCGAAGTGATGGCCACGGGCCCTGCGGTGCGCACCTATAATATCCTGCTCGCCGAGGGCCGCCCCGTTGCGGCTGCGCTCGTCGCCATCTGATTGGTTCGTTCCATGGACGTCTTCGCCCTTTGCGCCGATGAAGTGCGCGCGCATGATCGGGATCGGTTTCTCGCTGATCTCTTCGCCCCGGAAGCGAAGCGGCGCTATCTCTTCGCGCTCCACGCCTTCAATCTTGAGATCGTGCGGGTGCGCGAGCTGGTCAGCGATCCGATGCCGGGCGAGATCCGCCTGCAATGGTGGCGCGATGTGCTGGCGGGCGAGGCGAGGGGCGAGGTGGCCGGACACCCGGTCGCCGCGGCCCTGCTCGAGACCATCGGCCTGCACCACCTGCCGCGCGCCGCCTTCGACAATTTGATCGAGGCGCATATCTTCGATCTCTACAACGACCCGATGCCGACGCTCGGCGATCTCGAAGGCTATGCCGGCGAGACGGTTTCCGTGCTGATCCAGCTAGCCGCGCTCGTGCTCGCCGGCGGCGAGGATCCGCATACGGCCGATGCCGCCGGCCATGCCGGCGTGGCGCAGGCGTTGACCGGACTGATGCGCGCCTTGCCCTTCCACGCCCGCCGGCAGCAATTGTTCCTGCCCACCGATCTGATGGAACGGCATGGCGTGAAGGCGGAGGACGTCTTCGCCGGCCGGACGACGCCGCAGCTGCTGGCTTTGCTGGCGGATCTGCGCGAGACGGCGCGGCGGCATCTGGAGGCAGGTCGCGCGGCGTTGGCGCATGCCGACCGCATCGCGCTGCCGGCATTCCAGCCGGTCGCGCTCGTGGAGCCGATGCTCAAGCTGATGGAGCGAGCCGACTACGATCCGTTCCAGACGGCGATCGATCCGCCGCAATGGAGGCGGCAATGGTGGCTCTGGCGCGCCGCGCGTCGGGGTCGGTTCTAGGGCGAAGTTGATGGCTGCCGACGGCGCTTGTTGACGCTAGAGGCTGCCTCAACCTATGCCGTCATCCCTGCGAAAGCAGGGATCCATGCATCAGCTGGATCCGGGCCAGGAGCGTGGGCTGGGCGACATCGGTCGCTTCACCAGGCGGCCAGATCACCGAGCAACGGCCAGATGGATCCGGGATCTCCGCTTCGCTGCGTCCGGGATGACGGCGAGTGCGTGAAGAGCTCGAGTGCCATCTGGCGGCGTGCCTTCCTGCCCTCGGTGAAGAGCCGACCGCCCGTCAAGTGGCTCCGTGCGTCAGGATGTCGATGTTGTGGGCGTGGCGGACGGCGCCGCGCGCCGCCTCGTTCTGGTTGAAAATTTCCAGCGTCTCGGTCTCGTCATCGACCACCGGCATCAGCGCGGCGTCCATGTAGCGCCCCTTGTCGGGATTCGCCTCGATGCCGCGACGCTGCCATTCGAGCTTGCCCAGCAGCCACAATAGTTGCGCGCTTTTGGCGACGGTTTCGAGAGCATGGCGCGGATAGAAGCGCCAGGCGGGTTCGACGGGCATGCCAGGGCGACGGTCGAGGCGGTCCTTGAAGCGGATGACACCGCCCTGCAGCGGATGGACGTGCTCGATGTCGACGGAGGTCGAGAACCACATCAGGAGCTTCATGATGCTGGTCGTCTTGACCCCGGTGGCGGCGGCGCGGCGCAGGATCGTCAGCATGTGCTCCGGTGAATAGAACAGTCGCCAGGCGTCGCGGTAGATCTTCTCCCATTCCTGCTGCGACATGCGCTCATGCGCCGTCACCGCATGCTCCAGGTCATATTTGTTCAGGTCGGCATCCATCGCCACGCCCTTGCGATGCAGCGTCTGGTGATCCTCGGAGCCGGGCAGCGGCGTCAGGAAGAAGAATTCGAGAATATCGAGCGGCAGCTCGCGCTGGATGATGCCGATGTCGCGGCGGATGCTGTCCGGCGTGTCGTTCGGGAAGCCGAGGATGTAACCGGCATAGGTGATGATGCCCTGGCGCTTCCAGTCGAGCAGCATCCGCCGATATTCGGTGATCTTGTTCTGGCGCTTCTTCGCGGCCATCAGATTGTCGGGGTTGATGTTCTCCAGCCCGATGAAGACGCGGGTGACGCCGGCCCGCTTGCACTTCTCGATGAACTTCGGGATCTTGTGGCAGAGCGTGTCGACCTGGATCATCAGGCCGATGCGCATCCCCTCCCGCTCGCGCAGCGCGACGATGCGGTCGAGGATGATCTCCCAGTCCTTGTTGCGGGCGAAATTGTCGTCGGTGATGAAGTAGTTGTGGATGCCCTGAGCCAGGTTCTCGCGGATCAGCTGCTCGACGTCGTCGGGCGAGCGGCGGCGGGATTTGCGGCCCTGCACGTTGATGATGGTGCAGAACGAGCACTGGAACGGGCAGCCGCGCCCGGCGTCGAAGCTGGTGTTGCCGCCGAGCGTCCGTGCGACATAGCCGGCCGGCAGGAAGGGCGCCGGCGTACCTTCGACGCTCGGCAGTTCCTTCATGTAGTTGTACAGCGGTTGCAGCGTGCCGGCGGCGGCGTCGAGCAGCACGCGGTCGAGCCGCTCCTCCGCCTCGCCGGCAAACAGGCTGATGCCGATGTCGAGCGCCTGCTGCAGGTCGACATGCAGGTCCGGCAGCATGGCGAGGCAGCCCGAAACGTGGAAGCCGCCCATCGCTACCGGGATGCCGGCCTTGCGCAGCGGGCGGGCGAGATCGAGCGCGTGCGGATACTGGTTCGACTGGACGCCGACCAGTCCGACCAGGCCGAAATTGCCGTTGCGGCGGAATTCCTCGATCAGCCGGTCGATCCGGACCCGCGTGTTGGTCTCGTCGATCGCGCGGATGTCGAGGGTGACGTCGTCGCCCAGGACATTCCGGGCCTCGCAGTCGGCGGCGAGGCCATAGAGACTGGCCAGCGAATTCGAGGGGATCGACGACCGATACCAGCGGATCACATAGCCGTCGTCGTCGTAGTGCGACGGTTTGATCAGCACGAGGAGAAAGGGCCGCTTCATGGGCGAGCCCCGCAATGCACGTCGGACTGCATGTCTGGCTTCCCCCCTTGCGGTGGCTCTAGCGCATGCGAATTCTCGGACTGGGCATCAAATCAGACGGTGGAGATGACTGTACGGAACGCCGGCGCGTTCGGCAATGCCACGCGCGCCGGCGATCTTGTCGGGCCTATTCGGCGGCGGCGACCGAGGCCGGGCCGTTCAGCCAGGCGGATGCATCGGCGCGGGCGCGCGCGGTGAGCGCCTTCTTCTTGGCGATCGCCTTGTCGTTGCCGCGCAGCTTCACGCCGGGTTCGCGCGGGATCTCGACCGGCGGGAACAGGCCGAAATTGACGTTCATCGGCTGGAAGGAGCGGCTTCCGGCATCTTCGTCGACGAGGTGGCCGCCGGTGATGTGGCCGAGCAGCGCGCCGAAGGCCGTGGTGACCGGCGGCAGCACTGGCGTTTCGCCGAGACGTTCCGCGGCGGCAAAGCGGCCGGCGAGCAGGCCGATCGAGGCCGATTCGACATAGCCTTCGCAACCGGTGATCTGGCCGGCGAAGCGCAGGCGCGGCTGTGCCTTCAGGCGCAGCAGCGGATCGAGCAGCTTGGGCGAATTGAGGAAGGTATTGCGGTGCAGGCCGCCAAGGCGGGCGAATTGCGCGTTCTCGAGGCCCGGGATCATGCGCAGCACGTCGGTCTGCGCGCCATATTTCAGCTTCGTCTGGAAGCCGACCATGTTGTAGAGCGTGCCGAGCGCATTGTCCTGGCGCAGCTGGACGATCGCATGCGCCTTGACCGTGGGGTTGCGCGGATTGGTGAGGCCGACCGGCTTCATCGGACCGAAGCGCAGCGTCTCGCGACCACGACCGGCCATGATCTCGATCGGCAGGCAACCGTCGAAATAGGGCGTCGAGGCCTCCCAATCCTTGAAATCGGTGGTGTCGCCGGCGATCAGGGCGTCGAGGAAGGCGTTGTACTGCGCCTCGTCCATCGGACAGTTGATGTAGTCGGCGCCGTTGCCGCCCGGTCCGACCTTGTCATAGCGCGACTGGAACCAGGCGACGTCCATGTTGATCGAGTCGAAATAGACGATCGGCGCGATGGCGTCGAAGAAGGCCAGCGAATCCGCACCCGTCAGGTCGCGAACCGCCTGCGAAAGATCCGGCGAGGTGAGGGGGCCGGTTGCGACAATGACATTGTCCCATTCGGCCGGCGGCAGGCCCGCGATCTCGTTGCGGTCGATGGTGACGAGGGGGTGATCTTCCAGCGCCTTGGTGACGGCCTGGGAAAAGCCTTCGCGGTCGACGGCGAGCGCACCGCCGGCGGGAACCTGGTTGGCGTCGCCCATCCGCATGATGAGCGAATTCGCCATTCGCATTTCCGCGTGCAGCAGCCCGACCGCATTGGTGTCGGCATCATCCGAGCGGAAGGAGTTGGAGCAGACGAGCTCGGCCAGGCCGTCCGTCTTGTGGGCATCGGTGGCGCGAACGGGGCGCATCTCGTGCAGGACGACGGGAATACCGCGATTGACGATTTGCCAGGCAGCTTCCGAGCCGGCCAGACCGCCGCCGATGATGTGAATGGGATCTGTTTTCATGGCGCGAAGATTATTGCGCCGGGAGCGTTCGGACAACCGCGCAGTTCGCAGTTCGGTCCGGACAAAAGAAAAACGCCCGTCGGGGAGGAGGTCGACGGGCGTCTCTTTGAATGGCGCATCGCGAGGGAGGAGGTTCGCTAGCGCCGCATCGCAGGGAACAAGGGAGGAGGTTTGTTCCCGCGCGAATTCCGTATCGACCTAGTAGCCGGACGACTGCTTGGCGATCTGGCTAATGTCGCCGCGGTTGATGCCAAGGTCATTCAGTTCGCGGGACGTCAGACGCATCAACTCGCTGTAGGTCTCGCGGTACTTGTGCCAGTTCTTGTAGGAAGCGAGGATGTTCACGGCCACGGTCATATTCCTTCGGACAATCGGATCACTTGGATCGGGCGGCTCAATCTGTTTCGTCTGCCGTCCCTGTTGATCCGAATGTAGGAGAGGACGACTTGCAGGAGCACTGCGAAAATACGCATGGCTGCGCTGCGGATGATGCAGGGCAGCATGCGAAAGTGATTAAATATTGCACTGCAATATTGCCTAATGAGGCGGCGGCGGAGACGATGAACGCCGATCTGGGGAAACGCGGACGTCGCACGGCGGCGAGCCGCAGGGGGAGGTTGCATGTCATGGAAGCGAGTGCCTGGCGGCTTGGCTGCCGTCCTGGTCCTGGCGCTGGCCGGTCCGGCGATGGCGGATGCGCTGTCGCCGGTCACGATCCGCTATTGCCACGGCTATGGCTGCAAGATGCGCTCGCCCGTGACGTTCTCGCGCGGCGACCTCCTGAGCCTGAAGCGCATCCTTGATGGCGGAACGGCGAACCCAGTCGCCGAGCGCGCCGCGATTTCGCGTGCCGACCAGTGGTACGAGCGCAAGGCGGGAGCCGCGACCGGCACATCAAGCGACGGCGCCAAGGACACCTACGAGCTGTTCACGCCTTTGTCGGAGATCGATTGCGTCGACGAGACCGTCAACACCACCACGCTGCTGCAACTCCTGGACAGCCGGGGCTGGCTGCGTCACCACAAGGCCGGCCGCCCCGCCAATCGCGGCTTCCTGATCGACGGCCGCTATCCGCACAACACCGCGACCATCGTCGAGAAGGCGAGCGGCCGGAGCTGGGTGGTCGACAGCTGGGTCCGCGCCAACGCCCAGCCGCCCGATATCAAGCCGCTCGACGTCTGGAAAAGGGAAGGCGGGCGGCGCGGCTGAGGGAGCTACAGCCGGGTGCCCATCCGCCGCGACGAACGCGGCTCCGCTGGGCCGCGCTCGTTCTCCGCAAACCGCGCCGCCGACCGATCGGCAAGTTCGGTTCGCCTTCGTTCTTGTGGCCAATCCTGCTTCGGGTGGCTCCCGACTAGACCCGATCCGGGATGCCGGCGGCACCCCGCTCGTTCGCCGTTTCGCTGAAGCGGCGAACGAACCCATCTGCCCCGCCGCCGCGTATTCGTCGCGACCCTTGTCTTGCGTGAAACCGCGCTAGACGACCAGCTTCCGATAGAGATGCCAGGTCGCATGGCCGAGCACCGGCATGACGACGGCAAGCCCGAAGAACAGGGGGATCGAGCCGAGCGCCAGCGAAATGGCGACGACCAGCCCCCAGAGCGCCATGACACCGGGATTGGCGAGCACGGCGCGGATCGATGTCAGGATTGCCGGGGCGAGGCCGACATCGCGGTCGAGCAGCAGCGGAAACGACACCACGCTGATCGTCAGCACCATCAGCGCAAACAGGAAACCGACGCCATTGCCGACCAGGATCAGCATCCAGCCCGCCTTGGTTGTCAGGACGCGGTGCAGGAAGTCGGGGATCGATGCCGCCGGCGCATAGCCGAAATTGGCGACATAGATCGCGTTCGCCACGGCGATCCAGACGAAGAAGATCACCATCAGTCCGATGCCGAGCATCAGGATGGCGCCGATCGACGGCGAGTGCCTGGCTTCGAGGATCTTCGGCAGCGAGACGTCGAGGCCCCGTTCGCGCCGGCGCGACAACTCATAAAGCCCGAGTGCCGCAAAGGGCCCGAGCAGCGCGAAGCCCGCCATCAGCGGAAAGAGCAGCGGCAGAATATCCGCCCCGAATACGGCGCGGCCGATCATCAGGCCGACGACGGGGTAGATCACGACCAGAAAGATGGCATGGGTCGGCATCGCTGAAAAGTCGTCCCAGCCGAGCCGCAATGCGTCCTTGAGATCGGCGACCGTGATCCGGCGCACCACGGGCATCGACGTCTCGGGAGAGGTCGAGCCGGTGATGAGGTGCGAGTGGGTGGAGTAGTCGCTCATATGCGTCGCCATGACGTGCGCTCCCAGTTTGCCCCCGCAGAGCGATCGCAAGTCTCGCCATGAATCGCTGTCGATCGCAGGCGCCAACACCCCGATGCACTCCGCGGCAGAATAGCGCAGAAGCGCAAATACGGCGATCACGATTTTGGGTTTCGGCCGGGCGACCGCCCGGCGCGCGCAACCCGAGCCGCATCGATGCTGTGGAAGGCGGGGGGCGGAACTCCCATATGTTGTACAGGGAGCTTTGGGCGTGAAACCTGCGCGCGTGGCCCTTTTCGCAGCCTCAGCGGCGGCGATCCTGGCTTTACTACCGGCTGTTTCTCCGCCGCCGGCGGCGACAGCGAACGCGCCGTCGCGCGTCGCGCTGATGGTCGAGATCGACGGCGCGATCGGTCCGGCGACGGCGCGCGCGGTGCAGGAGGGGCTGGCGATGGCGGCGGCGCGTCAGGCCGAGATCGTGATCCTGCGCCTCAACACGCCGGGCGGCCTCGCCACCAGCATGCGCGAAATCGCCAGTGACATCGTCGATTCGCCGGTGCCGGTCATTGGCTATGTAGCGCCGTCGGGCGCCCATGCCGCCAGCGCCGGCACCTATATTCTCTACGCCACCCACATCGCCGCGATGGCGCCCGGCACCAATATCGGCGCCGCGACGCCGGTCGAACTCGGCGCGCCGATTCCCGGATTGCCGGGTGGCGGCGAAGGCGGCGAGCCGTCGAAGGGCACGGCGCCGAACGCCGGTGGCGACGCGATGACGGCCAAGGTGACCAACGATGCCGTCGCGTTGATCCGCAGTCTTGCCGAGCTGCGCGGCCGCAACGCCGACTGGGGCGAGAAGGCGGTCCGCGATGCGGCGAGCCTCTCCGCCAATGCCGCGCTCGACGCCCACGCCATCGATCTCGTCGCCAGGGACGTCACCGAACTGACCGACAGGATCGATGGACGAACGGTCGAGCTGGCCGATGGCACGCATCGGACCCTTGTCACGCGCGGCATCGCGGTGGAACGCTACGATCCGGGCTGGCTGATCCGTCTGCTGTCCGTCATCACCGATCCGAACATCGCCGTGCTGCTGATGCTTGCCGGCGTCTATGGTCTGCTTTTCGAGTTCATGAGCCCCGGCCTGGTCGCGCCCGGCGTCGTCGGCACGATCTGCCTGCTGCTCGGCTTCTATGCGCTGAACCTGCTGCCGATCGACTATGCCGGCCTAGCCTTGATGTTGCTCGGTCTGACCTTCCTCGCCATCGAGGCCTTCAATCCGACCGTCGTGCTGGGACTTGGCGGGCTCGCCGCCTTCCTGCTGGGAGCGGCGATGCTGCTCCGGGCCGAGCAGCCCGGCTTCACCCTGTCGCGTCCCCTGATCGGTGGCGTCGCCGTCCTCGTCTTCGGCCTGTCCGCGTTCACCGCCCGCGCTCTCTGGCGCATCCGCAAGCATCCGGCCCTTGTCGGCGGCGAGGCGATGCCAGGCCATCTGGCCGAGGTGGTCGACTGGCAGGGCGACGACGGCCACGTCTTCGCGCATGGCGAGCGCTGGCAGGCGCGGGGAACGGAAGCCTTCCTTCCCGGCGACACCGTCGAGGTGGCGGCGATCGACGGCCTCACGCTGACCGTGCGCCGGTTGCCCGGTCGAAACGCCGAATCCGATGGAGAACGTCCATGATCCTTGTGCCCTATCTGGTTGTTCTGTTCATTCTGGTCATCTTCCTGCTGGCGGCGATCCGGGTGCTGCGCGAATACGAGCGCGGCGTTGTCTTCACGCTCGGCCGCTTTACCGGCGTGAAGGGACCAGGGCTGATCATCCTGATCCCGTTCGCGCAGCAGATGGTGCGGGTCGATCTGCGGGTCATCGTCCATAACGTCCCGCCGCAGGACGTCATTTCGCGCGACAACGTGCCGGTGAAGGTCAATGCGGTGCTGTATTTCCGGGTCATCGATCCGGAACGCGCCATCATCCGTGTCGAGGATTTCATAGCCGCGACCAGCCAATTGGCGCAGACCACGCTGCGCTCGGTGCTGGGCAAGCACGAGCTGGACGAGATGCTGGTCGAACGCGATCGCCTCAATGCCGCCATCCAGTCGATCCTCGACAAGCAAACCGATACCTGGGGCATCAAGGTCGCCAATATCGAGATCAAGGACATCGACCTCAATGACAACATGGTGCGCGCCATCGCCAAGCAGGCCGAGGCGGAGCGCCTGCGTCGGGCCAAGGTGATCAACGCCGAAGGCGAGCATCAGGCCGCCGAGAAACTGGTCGAGGCCGGTCGTATCCTCGCGCTGGAGCCTCAGGCGATGCAGCTTCGCTATTTTGCCGCCCTGCACGACATTGCGAGCGAGCGCACTTCGACGATCGTCTTCCCATTGCCGACGGAACTGCTCGACATATTCAGGCGGCCGCCGGTCGTCCCCGGAGCTTGAACCATGGAGCGCGGCGGGGAGGCTGGTGGAGAGGAATCGCCATGATCACGATCGACCATCTGGATCATCTGGTGCTGACGGTCGCGGATATCGCGAGCAGCTGCGCCTTCTACGAAAGGGCGCTCGGCATGACCGTCGAGACCTTCGACACGGGCCGGGTGGCGCTCCGTTTCGGGCGGCAGAAGATCAATCTGCATCAGGTCGGACAGGAATTCGCGCCGAAGGCGCGGTTCGCGACCGCCGGATCCGCCGATCTCTGCTTCCTGACCAGCACGCCGCTCGAGGACGTCGAGACGCATCTGGCGCGCAGCGGGGTCGCGGTCGAATTCGGGCCGGTCTCGCGTGCCGGCGCGATGGGGACGATCCTCTCCGTCTATGTCCGCGATCCCGACGGCAATCTGATCGAGATCTCCAATGCCAGCCGCGCTTCCGGCGCGGCCGGCTGATCTCCGTCCGGTTCAGGCCGCGCGCTTGCCGACCAGGGCGAACATGGCGCCCTGCGGATCCTTGCACTGGACGATCCAGTCGCCGCCGGGGACCTGCATCGGTCCGTTCAGCAGCTTGCCGCCTCCAGCATCGACCCGAGACAAAGCCGCGTCGATGTCGTCGACATTGAAGTAAAACAGCCAGAACGGGGTGGGCATGGAGCGCGGCTTGTTGAACATGCCGCCGATCGGCGGGCCGCCGGCCGTGAAGAGCTGGTAGATGCCCAGTTCGCCCATGTCGAACGGATCGCCCTTCTGCCAGCCGAACAGGCCCGAGTAGAAGTCGAACGCCTTTTCCCAGTCGACGGCGTAGAGTTCGCGCCAGCCGATATGGCCGGGTGTTCCGGGGGCGGGTTCGTCGGGGGCGCCCTGTCTCGGCAGGGGTCTGAACAGCACGAACGCGGCCTGTTGCGGATCGGTGACGACCGCGAAGCGCCCGACTTCCGGAATGTCGGTCGGCGGCACGAACTCGCTGCCGCCGAGGCTCTTGACCTTGGCCGCCGCCGCGTCGACGTCGGCGACGGAGATATAGCCGATCCAGTTCGACGGCGCGCCCATGCGGCGGGCCTGCTCCGGCAGATCCATCAAGCCGCCGACCGGATGCTCCCCGACGGTGAACAGCGTATAGGCCATATGCGGCATCGAGGCGTCCCGCGTCCCCCAACCCACGACCGAACCGTAGAAGAGCCGAGCGCTTGCCGTGTCGGTCGTCATGAGCTCGTACCAGACGAAGCGGCTTGCCAGATCGGTCATTCCTGCCTCCTTCCGTTAGGGAGGCTCACCCTACACGAGATATCGCAACCGTGGAATTTCACGTCGCCGTGTCTCGAATAGTGGTTCCGACGCAACAGATCTGCTTCAGGACCATGCAGGAACACGGAGGCTGTTGCATCCGCCGCAGGTCTGGGGATAGGAGGGAAGTATTCGACTGGACCCGGTGAAAATCCGGGTGGCTCTTCCGGCCGCCGATCCGCCGGACAACGCAGATGCAACCACCGATGGCCTATGCCGCCCCAGCGCGGCGACACGCGCCCGGCATCTGCTGCGAAGCAACCCTCATCATGAACATGCTGTCCTCCATTCGTCGCGACTGGTTCTCCAACCTGCGCGGCGACATCCTGTCGGGCCTCATCGTCGCGCTGGCGCTGATTCCCGAGGCGATCGGCTTCTCGGTCATCGCCGGCGTCGATCCGAAGATCGGGCTCTATGCCTCGGTCGTGATCGCCTGCGTCATCGCCTTCACCGGCGGTCGGCCGGCGATGATCTCGGCCGCCACGGCGGCGACCGCCGTGCTGATGGGCGGGCTCGTCCGCGATCACGGCATCCAGTATCTGTTCGCGGCGACCATCCTGATGGGCCTCTTCCAGATCCTCGCCGCCATACTGCGGCTTGGCCGGCTGATGCGCTTCGTGTCGCAATCGGTGATGACCGGCTTCGTCAATGCGCTGGCCGTGCTGATCTTCATGGCGCAGCTGCCGGAGCTCGTGAATGTTCCGAACGCGACCTACGGCCTGATCGCGCTGGGCCTTGCGATCATCTATCTGCTGCCGCGCGTGACGCGCGTCGTGCCGTCGCCGCTGGTGGCGATCGTCGTCGTCACGGCCGTTGCCGCGATCTTCCAGATCGATGTGCGCACGGTCGCGCAACTCGGCGAGTTGCCATCGGCCCTGCCGAGCTTCGGCATTCCGGACGTGCCGTTCACGCTGGAAACGCTGCGCATCCTGCTGCCGGTATCGCTGACGCTGGCGGCGGTCGGCCTGCTGGAATCGCTGCTGACGGCGCAGCTTCTTGACGACATGACCGACACCCGCAGCAACAAGAACCGCGAATGCGCGGGGCAGGGCGTCGCCAACATGGCCTCGGCGCTGTTCGGCGGCATGGGCGGCTGCGCCATGATCGGCCAGTCGGTGATCAACGTCTCTTCCGGGGCGAGGGGGCGTCTGTCGACCCTGGTCGCTGGATCCTTCCTGCTCGTCCTTCTGGTCGCGCTACAGGATTTGCTGGCGATCGTGCCGGTCGCGGCGCTGACGGCGGTGATGCTCATGGTCTCGATCAATACGTTCAACTGGCGCTCCGTCGTCAAGCTGCGGAGCAATCCGTGGCAATCCTCGGTCGTCATGCTGGCGACCGTCGCAACCGTGTTCGCGACGCACGACCTCGCTAAGGGGGTGCTGGTCGGCGTGCTGCTTTCCGGTGTCTTCTTTGCCGGCAAGGTGGCGCGCCTCAGCCGGGTCTCCTCCACGCTTTCCGAGGACGGGAAGACGCGGACGTACGTCGTCGAAGGGCAGGTCTTCTTCGCCTCCGCCGGTACTTTCGCCGACTCGATCGACCTGCAGGAAGAGCTGGAGCGCATGGTCATTGACGTGCATTCCGCTCACTTCTGGGACATTTCGGCGGTGTCCGCGCTCGACAAGGTCGTGCGCAAGGCGCGGGCGCGCGGCCGGGTCGTCGAGGTGACCGGCCTTAACGAGGCCAGTTCCACCCTGGTCGAGCGCTTCGGCCAGCACGACAAGGAAGGAGCCGTTTCGGCTCCGACCCATTGAGGCTACAACACCACTCTACGCTGCTTGGGTTGCTCGGTCGCATCTTCGTCACAATCCTGCTAAGCTTTGCCGTCCATGCAACGTCGCGTCCGGCGTCGGCAACCGAACGAAACGCTTTGAATAGAGAAATCCCCCATGAATCATAGAATTCCCGCATTGGTCGCCGTGCTGGCTGCTGTCGCACTGGCTGGCTGCGTTTCGCGGCCGACCCAGGTTTCGGCGCCTCCCGGCCTCTCGTCGCCGGCCTCCGAGCCGCTGACCTGGGTTCGCAAGGATGGCCAGAGCGGCCGCGCCAACCCGGCGCTCGCCGATCAGTTCGCGGCCGATCGCGCCGATTGCGTTCGCGCGCCAGGCGACAATGCCGCGTTGCGTGAAGCCGAGGCCTGCATGGGCAATCGCGGCTACGCCCTGGTGCCGGCATCGCAGGCCGCCGCCCGCGCCGCCCAGTACCGCCGCATGGCCGGCTACTAAGCCGTCAGAATCCGTCTTCGCCGGCGCTGCTCAGGGCGCGTCGGCGAAGACGATCTCGCGCGTTTTGGCGTCCGGTTCTTGGAACGCCAGCAGGGCTCCGGCCTCGCGCGACAGGGCCTGCCGATCGCGGGCCTTCAGATTGACCAGCGGCGTGATCCAGAGGGTCGCGGTGCCGCGCTCGCGGTCGATCCGCCAGCTTCCAGCGGCGAAGCCATCGACAAGAAACGCCGGTATCATCCCGTTTTCCTTCAGGAAATGACTGCGGTGATCGTCATGGACGATCCGGCTTCGGTCGGCATGACCCAGCATCACATTGTCATAGTCCGGCAGGAAGCGCGGCGGTGCGGCGGTGTCCTCCGACGGTCGCGGCGCGTCTGCCAGGTCGTACAGGACCCGGCCCGCTTCATCGCGAAACTCGACTAGCTCGTCCTTCAACGCCGACATCGCGCCGGCGAGCTTCGTCAGGCCGGACCATGCGTGCAGATCGTTGGCAGAGGCGGGGCCGAAGGCGGCCAGATAGCGCCGGATCATGCCGTCCGGCCGGTCGTCGGTGGCGATCGCCTGACCGGTCCAGCTTTCGAGCGTCGTCGAGATCGCGAGGCCGCTCTGACGCCAGAGCCCGCGCGGTGTCACCTGCACCAGCGGTAGCAGCGCGCGCACGGCATGCGACAGCGCATGGCCGTCTCGGCCGGGGAAATGCGGCGCAAGCTCTGCCTCCAACTCCTTGTTGGAGCGAGGCTTTTCCCGAAGCATCCGGTCTCCCGTCGCCATCAGTTCCGCCATGTCGATGCCGGCCAGAGCGCGGCCATAGGCGCTGCCGGGTGTCATGCTGCGCTCAAAGACCCTTTGCTCGACGGGGCGCAGAGCCGCCGCATCGGCGGTGGTCACCAGATGCAGCGTGCCGCGCATGAGGGCGATCCGAACCAGTTCTCGCTTGGCGGTGAGATCCGAGACTTCCTCGGCGCGAAGGCCTTCCAGACGGGACCAGAGCGCGGTGTAAGGGTTGCCGGGGATCTGCGATTGCAGGCCAACCAGCCGTTCGATCGCCGTTTCGGCCGGCAGTGTCACCCGTCTGAGCAGCATCTGACGGGCGAGCAGCGCCCGGTTGAGCGCGCGCGTCGACAGGATCGGGAAGGGCTCGGCGGCCATGCTTCGGGTAAGCTCCTTGTTAGCGTCCCGTCAGCTTTCCGTTAGCGCGCTTCCAGAATCAGACGAATGCCGAGCGCGCCGATGACGGCGCCGGCGAAACGGTCGATCCAGGTCTTGGCGCCGAGATAGACGGCGCGGGGGCGGGCGGAGGAGAAGGCGAAGGCGACCAGCGCGTACCAGGCCGTCTCCTGGATGAAGATCAGCGCCGGCAAGGCGAGGCCGAGCCAGAGCGGCGGTTCGGCCGGCAGCAGGGCGGCGAACACAGCGCCGAAAACGGCGACGATCTTCGGATTGCTCATCTGGGTGGCGAAGGCGAGGCCGAACGACCGGCCAAGATTTGAACGATCCCCGGCGCCGTTGCGGGCCACCTCGACCGGCTCCCGGGCGCCACGCCAGATCCGGTAGGCCAGGTAGACCAGATAGACGCCGCCGGCGATCTTCAGGATCAGGTAGAGCCCCGCCGCCTCGGTCATCAGGGTGCGCAGGCCGAGCAGGGCGAGCGCACCGAACAGCGCCGCGCCGACACCCATGCCGACCGCTGCCGCAAGACCGTTGGCCCGCGACTGGGCGACGGCGGTGCGCACCACGAAGACGAAGCTCGGACCCGGGCTGATCGCGCCGATCAGCAACGCGCCGAGAATGGCGAAGAGCGCGGCGAGCGGCGTCATGAAACTCTCCCGGACGGCGAGGCGGTCGATCCGCGCTCGCCGCCGACACTATGCCGTCGACCGCCAGGGCGACAAGATCGAAGCGCCGGCGACAGGCCGCATCTAGAGACTGTCGCCGGTCTGCTCGCCGGCATGCATGCCGACGCCGGCTTTCGCCAGCATCTGCCAGACCTCCTCAGCCGTCTCAGCATAGTCGAACAGGCCAAGATCGCTCTTCGAGATCACGCCCTCTTCGATCAGCGCCTCGAAGTTGATCACCTTCTTCCAATAGGCGCTGTCGAACAGGACGATCGGGATCGGCGGCGCCTTGCCGGTCTGGCGCAGCGTCAGAAGCTCGAACATTTCGTCGAAAGTGCCGAAACCGCCCGGAAAGACGATCAGCGCATTGGCGCGCATGGCGAGATGCATCTTGCGCATCGCGAAATAGTGGAAGCGGAAGGTGAGTTCCGGCGTCGAGTATGCGTTCGGCTCCTGCTCGTGCGGCAGGGTGATGTTGAAGCCGATCGACGGCGCGCCGACGTCGGCGGCGCCGCGATTGGCGGCCGCCATGATGCCGGGGCCGCCGCCGGTCGCGATGACGTTGTCGCGAAACGTGCCGTTCGAGACCAGGGCGCCGCCGCGCTCCGAGACGATGCGGCCGACCGCGCGCGCCTCGTCATACCAGCGCGCGTGCTGGCCGGCGCCGCCTTCATGGATGCGGGCGCTGCCGAAGACGACGATGGTCGAGCGCACGCCCCAGCGGCGCAAAACCTCTTCCGGCTTGGCATATTCGAGCAGGAAGCGGACGCCCCGCATCGAGTCGCCGAGCAGGAAGTCCGAATCGAGGGCCGGCAGGCGGTAGGATGGCGAATCCATCTGAGGTGTGTTGGGCTTGCTATCAGTCATCTCGGTATCGCATCAGGAATCGGGGTTTCAGTATGCCGCGCGGGGCGGCCTGGGGATAGCGCGACCCGTCACGGAACGGGCGCGCTCGGGTGGAGACGGACTGGATGTCGCAGATCGAGAACGGGTTTGACGCTTATCTGCGGCGCTGGTCGCTGATCCCGGACGGGGCACCGATCCTCACGCATTCCAGCCGCCTGCTTCCGGTCCGGCGCGGTGGCGAGGCTCTGATGCTCAAGCTCTCGCATGCAGAGGAGGAGCGCTTCGGCGGCCTGCTGCTGGAGTGGTGGGGCGGTGAGGGCGCCGTGCGGGTCGTCGACCACCACGACGACGCCTTGCTGATGGAGCGTGCGACCGGGCCGATCTCGCTTGCCGACATGGCGCGGCGGGGCGAGGACGACGCGGCCAGCCGCATCCTCTGTGCCGTCGCGGCCCGACTGCATGCGCCGCGCGCGACGCTGCCGCCCGCGCTGATCCCACTGGAAACCTGGTTTCGTTCCTTGTTCGCCGCCGCGCCGGGGCAGGGCGGCCTGTTGGCGGAGGCCGCGGCGACGGCCCGCAGCCTGCTCGCCGAGCCGCGCGAGGTCGGCGTGCTGCATGGGGATCTGCATCATGAGAATGTGCTCGACGCCGGGTCGCGAGGCTTCCTGGCGATCGATCCGAAGCGGCTGCGCGGCGAGCGCGGCTTCGATTTCGCCAACATCTTCTGCAACCCGGACGCGGCCGTGGCTCTGGCGCCGGGCCGGCTGGCGCGGCAGGCGAGCCTGATCGCCGCCGAGGCGGGGCTGGAACGTCGCCGGCTGCTGCAATGGATCCTGGCCTATTCCGGCCTCTCGGCCGCCTGGCACGACGAGGATGGCAGCGACCCAAAGCTGGCTCTTGCGGTGGTGGAACGCGCGCGGGCGGAGCTGCGGAACTGAAGCGCGACGACTAGACCCGTATCGCCTCGCGCCGCATTCGATCAACTAGCCGCCAAACCGAGCCGTTGAATCGGGCCGGAGCTCGGTTCGTCAGGCCGCAGCGTGAGCACCGACACGCCGGAAGCCGTGACGGCGACGGTATGCTCGAACTGTGCGGAAAGCGAACCGTCTCGCGTTACGACCGTCCAGCCGTCATCCTCCGTCTTCACGCTCCGTCGGCCGCGATTGATCATCGGCTCGATCGTGAAAACCATGCCCTCGCGGAGGGACGAGGCCAGTCCCCGGGCTTTCCGAAGTGCAGAATCTGCGGCTCCTCATGCATCTCCCGGCCGATGCCGTGACCGCAATATTCATGCACCACTGAATAGCCGTTTCGCTTGGCATGTCGTTCGATCGCCCAGCCGATGTCGCCGAGCCGCGCGCCCGGGCGGACCGCGCGGATGCCCATCCACATTGCCTCATAGGCGGTCTGGACCAGTCGCCTGGCCGCCGGATTCACCGCGCCGACCAGATAGGTCTTGCTGGAATCCGCGATATAGCCGTTCTTCTCGAGCGTGATGTCGAAATTGACGATATCGCCGTCCCGAAGCACGTTCGCAGGCGACGGAACGCCGTGGCAGACCACCTCGTTCACGGAAGAATTCAACACGAAGCCATAGCCATACTGGCCCTTGCTCGCGGGACGGGCCTGGAGGTCGTGAACGATAAAACGCTCGACCATGTCATTGATTTGAAGCGTCGATTTGCCGACGAGCGAGGTTCGGTCCAGCAGCGCGAACACGGACGCCAGCAGCCGGCCGGATTCAGCCAGCAACGCCAGTTCCTGAGGCTGCTTCGTCATGCTTCGCTCACGGCCAGTGAGGGAGCCGATACGCCAGCGGAGCGAAGCTCACGCTCGATGATCTCGGTGAAGCTGAGTGTTGGATTGGTCTCGCACAGCATGCCGACCTTGATCCAGAAGGCTGCCTGCGCGTTGATCGAGCGACACGATACCTTGCTCGCCCGGCGCAATTGATCGTGCAGATCATCATCGATGCTCACGATGCCCATCGGGGTCTCCATATGTTTTATATATAGGTCATATATGGATCGCATATGGGAAAGCCAAGGGCATTTTCGGGTCGAGCAGCTGGGTCAGCTGCCCAGGGCTTCCTTCGCGTCGTCGATCGCGGGACCCGCGGGTTCCGCTTGCTTGAAGGTCGGGACCGTCCAGTCGCGGCCCTGCCGCTTGGCGGCATTGAGCACGGCGTGCCGCGAGCTACGCGCCTCTGATCGAGGCGCTCCTCGGTTGAAATGCCAGTTTCGGTTCCCGGCTGGCGATCACGAACCGTTTCTTCCGGATGCAAGGCTCGCCGCAGCCGCTGGTTGATCACGGCGGCGTCGAGGCGCCGCAACTCCAGGGGGAAGCCGCTGCGTCTGGATTCATGAACAGCGCGTGCAAAGTTCATAATTCCGTTTGAATGACGAAGCGACCTGCGGCATTCTCAGCCTCAGCCCCATCTTAAAGAGGGCATGGGAGGAACTACTATGTCGAATTTCGCAAGGTCCGTCCTCGCGGCCGGCGCGATCGCGCTCGCGGCGATGTCCACCGCTCCGGCACCCGCCTTGGCCGAAGAGAAGATCGAGATCCTGACCTCGGTCCCCGGCCTGACTTTCCCGTTCTTCGTCCACATGATGAATGCCTTCAAGGCCGAGGCCGAGAAGCAGGGCGTCGTTGCGATCGAGAGCGACGGCCAGGTCTCCTCGCCCAAGCAGACGGCTGACGTCGAGGCTGCCATCGCCCGCGGCGTGAAGGGCATCGTGATCAGCCCCAACGAAGTCGATGCCATGGCACCGGCGCTGGCGCAGGCTGTCGAGGCCGGCATCCCGGTCGTCACCGTCGACCGTCGCGTCACCCAGGTCGAGGGCATTCTCGGCCATATCGGCGCCGACAACGTCAAGGGTGGCGAAGCGCAAGCCGAGCTGATCATGAAGCTCTACCCGAACGGGGCGAACATCGTGAACCTGCAGGGACAGTCGGGCGCCTCGCCGGCGATCGACCGCAACAAGGGCCTGCACAACATCCTCGACAAGGCGGCCGACAAGTACAAGATCGTCTTCGAACAGACCGCCGGCTTCGACCGCGCCAAGGGCCTTTCGGTGACGGAAGCCGCCCTCGCCGCCCTGCCGGAAGCGCCGCAGGTCATCGTTGCCGCCAATGACGACATGGCGCTGGGCGCCATGGAAGCGGTCAAGGCGCGCAACCTTTCCGGCATCGCGATCATCGGCTTCGACGCCCTGCCGGAAGCTCTCGGCCAGGTGCGAGATGGCGGCCTGACGGCCACGATCGAGCAGTTCCCCGGCAAGCAGAGCGCCATGGGCGTCGACATGCTTGTCGACTTCATCAAGAACGGCAAGAAGCCGGCCGAGGCCCTGACCCTGCTGACGCCGGTGGCGATCACCAAGGACAACCTCAACATCGCCGAGCGTCTCGGCGAACTGAAGTAGGCCGAAGTCCAGAGCAAGGCGTTCCGTGCCATTGGCGCGGAACGCCTTCGCCGTCTCTGGGGAACGACTGCGGAAAGACGCAGCCGTTCTTCACCTCTCCCTGAGGGAGAGGTCGGAGCGAAGCTCCGGGTGAGGGTTTAGGGAACGATACGGTGAGGTCGTAAACCCTCACCCGCCGGCCAGCGGCCGCCGACCTCTCCCTCAGGGAGAGGTGATGAATGGCGCTGGAACTCCGCGGGAAGAGGGTGAGAAGCCGGGTTGCCGGCGTTCCGGATCGTATCCCGCGCTTGTTCGCCGGTGTTGCGTGCGCTGTCCGGCCATCATCGTCCCGCGCTCCTCGGCCGTGAATTGAAAATGGCCTGAAGCGGTCGCTGCTCGGGCTGGACTGATCTTTCGTTTTCGTCTCGCCCCCGACTTCCGGCAAGGGCGCGCCATCTCCTTTCTCCATCGCAAGCGAAGACCGATGACCGATCCGCACCCACTCCTGAAGATGACCGGCATCGCCAAGAGCTTTCCCGGCGTCAAGGCGCTCGACGGCGTCGATCTCGAGGTCGCACCCGCCGAAATCCACGCCCTGCTTGGCGAAAATGGCGCCGGTAAATCGACCCTGCTGAAGATCCTGGCCGGCGCCCAGTCGCCGGATCGCGGCACCATTTCGTTCGATGGCCGGGAGGTCACGCTCGGCTCGCCGCAGGACGCCCAGAAGCTCGGCATCGTCACGATCTACCAGGAATTCACCCTCGCGCCGGACATGACGATCGCCGAGAACGTCTTCATCGGTCGCGAGCCGGGCCCGCGTCTCTTCGTCAACTGGGCGAAGATGGAAGCCGAGACGTTGAAGCTGATCCGCCGCATTGGCCTGGAGCGCAGTCCGTTGACGCTGGTACGCGACCTCTCTGTCGCCGAGCAGCAGATGGTCGAGATCGCCCGTGCGCTTTCCATGCAGTCGCGCATCATCATCATGGACGAACCGACCTCGGCGCTCAGCCTGGCCGAAGTGGAGAAGCTCTTCCGCATCGTGCGCCAGCTGAAGGCGGAAGGCATCTCGATCATTTTCGTCACGCATCGCCTGGAGGAAGTGGTCGAGATCTGCGATCGCCTGACCGTGCTGCGCGATGGCCGCAATGTCGGCGCCGGCGAGGTCAGCGAGACGACGATCGACGGCATCATCCGCCTGATGGTCGGCCGCGAGGTCAACGCGCTGTTTTCCCATCGCGAGGCGGGCGATGCGGGTGCCGTCGCCCTGGCGGTCGAAGGGTTGACACGTCGCCGCTCGGCGCATGATCCGCACGCCACCGAACTGCAGGACGTGTCCCTGTCGGTCCGGCGTGGCGAAATTCTCGGCATTGCCGGACTGGTTGGCGCCGGACGAACCGAAACGGCGCGGGCCATCTTCGGCGCGGACCCGTTCGATTCCGGCCGGGTGCTGATCGACGGCCAGCCTGTCGACATCCGCTCGCCGCGCGACGCCATCCGGCATGGCATCGGACTGGTGCCGGAGGATCGCAAGCAGCAGGCTTTGTTCCTGACCCAGGCGATCCGCACCAATCTCTCGATCGCCGCGCTCGACCGGATCGACCGCTTCGGCCTGTTCGTCGACGAGCGCAAGGAGCGCGATCTCGTCGAGGAATACCGCAAGCTGCTCAACATCCGCATGGCGAGCCCGGACCAGGCCGTCGGCAATCTCTCCGGCGGCAACCAGCAGAAGGTCGTGCTGGCCCGCTGGCTGGCGCTGCGGCCCAAGGTGTTGATCGTCGACGAGCCGACCCGCGGCATCGACATCGGCGCCAAGGTCGAGGTCCACAATCTGTTGTTCGAGATGGCGCGCTCCGGCATCGCCGTGATCGCCATCTCCTCCGAGCTTCCCGAGGTTCTCGCGGTTGCCGACCGGATCGTCACGATGCGCGAAGGGCGCGTCACCGGCGAGACGATGCGCGCCGACGCGACCCAGGAAAAACTGATGACGATGATGACGCTCAGCGCCGCCGGCCGAGCTGCGTGACCAGACAAGGGATACGGTAATGACGGACGTGAGACGAGAAGCGGCGGAGGGCAAGGGGTTCGACCTGTTCGGCACCCTGGCACGGTTCGCGCCGCTGATTTTCCTGATCGCGCTGATGATCATATTCGCGGTGCTCGAGCCGCGCTTCATGTCGTCGATCAACCTGTTCAACGTGATGCGGCAGGTCTCGATCACCGGCCTGCTCGCGATCGGCATGACCTTCGTCATCCTGACCGCCGGCATCGATCTGTCGGTCGGCTCGCTGCTGGCCTTTGCCGGCCTCGTCGCCGCCGCTGTCGCCAAGGGCGGCATGCAGGATCGCTTCACGGTGGGCGAGGGGGCGATCGGCTACGGCTGGGAGCTCGCGGCGCTGGCGGCGATCGCCGTCGGCGTCTGCGGCGGCCTGCTGCAGGGCCTGGCCATCACCCGGCTGAAGGTGCCGCCCTTCGTCGTGACGCTCGGTGGCATGTCGGTGTTCCGCGGAGCGGCGCTCCTGTTCGCCGCCGGCGGCCCGATCTCCGGCTTCCAGCCCGATTTCACCTGGTGGGGCCAGGGCAAGATCGGCCCGGTTCCGGTGCCGGTCATCATCTTCCTGGTCGCGGCGCTGCTCGCCCATATCGCGCTGCGCTACATGCGCTATGGCAGACAGGTCTACGCCGTCGGCGGCAATCCGGAAGCGGCGCGCCTGTCGGGCCTGAACGTCAACTGGGTGATCTGTAGCGTCTATGTCATCATGGGCTTCTTCGCCGGCCTCGGCGCCTTCGTGCTGTCGGCCCGGTTGAACTCGGCCGAGGCCGTCGCCGGCACGGGCTATGAGCTCACCGTCATCGCCTCGGTCGTCATCGGCGGCACGTCGCTGTTCGGCGGTGTCGGCACGATCTTCGGCACGGTCATCGGCTCGTTCCTGATCGGCGTGCTCCTGAACGGCCTCGTGCTGATGAACGTGTCGTCCTATATCCAGCAGATCATCATCGGCGTGATCATCGTGCTGGCCGTCGCCTTTGACACCTTCGCCAAGTCGCGCCGCCGCAAGGCCTGATCGTTCCGGGTTCCACTCGAGATGGCCGCGCCCTGCGCGGCCATTTTCATTTCATCCACCGTGCGGGCCAAGCGTTCGGCATTGCCGCCGGCAATGTCATCACGGGATCTCGAACGGGGCCGCGGCGCGGTCCGTGCTAGCATCTCCCTCCTCGATGGCACTTCAGCGGCCGAGAGGAGGACGCGATGCGGATGCATGCACTCACCCCGTCGACGAGATCGGGCCGCCGTTGGGCGGGGACCCTGGTGGCCGGGTTCGTGGCGATCCTGGCGTTTGGATCACCGGCCGCCCGAGCCCAGGACCCGAACGCCGCCGCCGAGCAGAACCGGCAGGAGGCGATCGAAATCGTCAAGGGAATGGCGAAATATGTCGGCGGCCAGACCGACATCTCGCTCGCTTTCGACAGCGAACTGGAGGTGGTCACGCCGCAGATGGAGAAGCTCCAGTTCAACAGCTCCGGCAAGGCGTCGATCCATCGGCCCGACGAGTTCCGGGTCAGCCGGACGGGCGGCTATGCCGATGTCGAGCTGCTCTATGACGGCAAGAGCGTTACCGTGCTGGACAAGAACGCCAACGCCTATGCCAGCGAGCCGATGAGCGGATCCATGGACAGCGTCGTCGACAAGCTGCGCGGCGATCTGATGCTGGACATGCCGGCCGCCGACCTGCTGATCGCCGACTCGTTCAATGCGCTGATGGCTGACGTGGTCGAGGCCAAGCATATCGGCCGGGCCGTCATCGGCGGCATCGCCTGCGAGCATGTTGCGTTCCGCAACCACGATACCGACTGGCAGCTCTGGGTCGAGACCGGCGCGCAGCCGATCCCCTGCAAGATGGTCATCACCAGCAAGTCCGTCGCCGGCGCGCCGCAATATACGATCCAGTTCACGGACTGGCACAGCGGCACCCAGTTTCCGGCCGGCACCTTCGCCTTCGATCCGCCGGCCAATGCCAGGAAGGTCGATTTCTCGAAGCTGGTCGACATCGACGAGGTTCCCGCGAGTAGCGCGACGCCGACCGACATGAAATCGCCGAACGACACGCAGTCTCCACCACCGTCAGGAGCGAGCAAATGACCTGCGCTCTTTCGCACCGGCCGGCGCGCCTCGCCATCCGGTTCGCGGCCGTCGCCCTCGGCCTCGCCGCGCTGTTCCTGTCCGAGACGCCGGCGCCGCAGGCGCCCGGATTCGGCCTGGTCAGTCGGGCCGAGGCGATCATCGGTCGTCCGCTCACGCCGCTTAGCTATGCCGGCGTCGCGCGCCGCACCACGCGCCGCGCCGTAGTCGGCGGCGCCTATGCCGGCGGAGCCTATGTGGCGGCGCCCTATGCCGTCGCGCCGCGCGCCGGCTGCGCCCGGGTCGTCGACGCCTATGGCCGGGTCTACTGGCGCTGCATTTGACAGCCCAAGGACGAGGCCGCCCGTGCGAACCGGGGCGGCCGTAGCGTTGGATCCGGCTCGTCGGTGCTGCCGCGGCCGGACCGCCTCGGCCTCCGGCCGTGGCGACGTCTATTCGGCGGCGACAGCCTTGCGCTTGCGGCTGATCGCGCGAGCCTTGTCCAGCACCGGCTTCAGGAAGTGGCCGGTATAGCTGCGCGGTTCCTTGGAGATCTGTTCCGGCGTGCCGACCGCGACGATCTCGCCGCCGCCATCGCCGCCCTCAGGACCGATGTCGATGATCCAGTCGGCCGTCTTGATGACTTCGAGATTGTGCTCGATCACGACCACCGTATTGCCCTGGTCGACGAGGGAATGCAGCACCTCCATCAGCTTGGCGACGTCGTGGAAGTGCAGGCCGGTCGTCGGCTCGTCGAGAATGTAGAGCGTCTTGCCGGTGGCGCGGCGCGACAGTTCCTTGGCCAGCTTGACGCGCTGCGCCTCGCCGCCGGAAAGCGTCGTCGCCTGTTGGCCGACCTTGACGTAGCCAAGCCCGACTTCCTCCAGCGTCGCCATCTTGTCGCGAATGCCGGGGACGGCCAGGAAGAACTCCTTCGCTTCCTCGACCGTCATGTCGAGCACGTCGGCGATCGACCTGCCCTTGAACTTCACGTCCAGCGTCTCGCGGCTGTAGCGCTTGCCCTTGCAGACTTCGCAGGTGACGTAGACGTCGGGCAGGAAGTGCATCTCGATCTTGATGACGCCGTCGCCCTGACAGGCCTCGCAGCGCCCGCCCTTGACGTTGAACGAGAAGCGGCCGGGGCCGTAACCGCGCACCTTCGCTTCCGGCAGGCCGGCGAACCATTCGCGGATCGGCGTGAAGGCGCCGGTATAGGTCGCCGGGTTGGAGCGCGGCGTGCGGCCGATCGGCGACTGGTCGATGTCGATGATCTTGTCGATGAATTCCAGCCCCTCGATCCGGTCATGCGGGGCCGGATGGAGGTGGGCGCCGTTCAACCGCCGCGCCACGGCGGCATAGAGCGTGTCGATCAGGAAGGTCGACTTGCCGCCGCCGGACACGCCCGTCACGCAGGTGAAGGTGCCGAGCGGGATGTCGGCCGACACGCTCTTCAGATTGTTGCCGCGCGCGCCGATGACGCTGATCTTTCGCGTCTTCGAGATGGCACGGCGTTCTTCCGGCATCTCGACCGAAAGCTCGCCGGTAAGATACTTGCCGGTCAGCGAGTTCGGATTGGCCATCACCTCGGCCGGCGTGCCCTTGGCGATGATCTGGCCGCCATGCACGCCCGCTTCCGGGCCGACATCGACGACATAGTCGGCGGTCATGATGGCGTCCTCGTCATGCTCGACGACGAGGACCGTATTGCCGATGTCGCGCAGGTGGCGCAGCGTTTCGAGCAGCCGCTCATTGTCGCGCTGATGCAGGCCGATCGACGGCTCGTCCAGCACATAGAGCACCCCGGTCAAGCCGGAGCCGATCTGCGAGGCTAGGCGGATGCGCTGGCTCTCGCCACCCGATAGCGTGCCGGAATTGCGCGACAGCATGAGGTAGTCGAGACCGACATCGACGAGGAAGGAAAGCCGTTCGCGGATCTCCTTCAGGATGCGGACGGCGATCTCGTTCTGCTTGTCGTTCAGCTCGGCCGGCAGCGTCTCGAACCAGCTGTAGGCGTTGCGGATCGACATCTGCGAGATCTGCGCGATGTGGTTGCCGGCGATCTTGACCGCCAGCGCTTCCGGCTTCAGCCGCGCGCCCCCACAGGCCTTGCACGGCGTCGAGCCCTGGTAGCGCTCGATTTCCTCGCGCGCCCAGTTCGATTCCGTCTCGCGCCAGCGGCGTTCCAGATTGGTGACGACACCCTCGAACGACTTCTGCGTCTTGTAGGAGCGGGTGCCGTCATTGTAGACGAACTCGATCTCGCCCTTGCCGGTGCCGAACAGGATGGCGTTCTTGGCCGCTTCCGGGATTTCGTCCCAGGGCAGCGTCATCTTGAATTCGTAGTGGCGGGCGATCGCCTCCAGCGTCTGCGCATAATAGGGCGAAGACGACTTGGCCCAGGGAGCGACGGCGCCCTGCTTCAGCGAGACGGAGCCATCCGGCACGACCAGATCGGGATCGATCTTCTTCTCCGAGCCGAGGCCATCGCATTCCGGGCAGGCGCCGAACGGATTGTTGAACGAGAACAGGCGCGGCTCGATCTCGGCGATGGTGAAGCCGGAGACGGGGCAGGCGAATTTTTCCGAGAACAGGACGCGGCGCTCATTGCCCTTGTCGTCCTTCTCGTCGGCATATTCGGCGATGGCGATGCCGTCCGCTATTTCGAGCGCGGTCTGAAAGCTGTCGGCCAGGCGGGCCGAAATATCGCCGCGCACGACGATGCGGTCGATGACGACGTCGATGTCGTGCTTCAGCTTCTTGTCGAGGACGGGCGCCTCGTCGATCTCGAAGAAGACGCCGTCCAGCTTGACGCGCTGGAAGCCCTTCTTCTGCAGCTCGGCCAGCTCTTTCTTGTACTCGCCCTTGCGGCCGCGGATCATCGGCGCCAGCAGATAGAGGCGGGTGCCTTCTGGCAGCGCCATCACGCGATCAACCATCTGGCTGACCGTCTGGCTCTCGATCGGCAGGCCAGTCGCCGGCGAATAGGGAACGCCGACGCGCGCGAACAGCAGGCGCATATAGTCGTAGATCTCGGTGACCGTGCCGACGGTCGAGCGCGGGTTCTTCGACGTCGTCTTCTGCTCGATCGAAATGGCGGGCGACAGGCCGTCGATCTGGTCGACGTCCGGCTTCTGCATCATCTCCAGGAACTGGCGCGCATACGCCGACAGGCTCTCGACATAGCGGCGCTGGCCTTCGGCATAGATGGTGTCGAAGGCGAGCGACGACTTCCCCGAGCCGGACAGGCCGGTCAGCACCACCAGCTTGTCGCGCGGAATGTCGATGTCGACATTCTTCAGATTGTGCTCGCGCGCGCCCCGGACCGAAATAAACTTGCCAGAGGTCGCGCCGGAAAGCCGCGCGTCATCATGCTGAGCCATGTGTCGTCTGTCCAAATGGAAGGGGTTGGCGTGGAGACACCAAGGCCCAAATTTAGGCTATCGGCCTCTCCATACAAGGAGCAGGCTCGGATTGTCGCGGCATTCGGCTGATTCACCTGACGGGATCTTGCCAGTTTGGTCGCGATTGTCTAGAACAAAAAGAGAACGGTTTGAGGTGTGCGGCCTTCGAGCCGATTGTCTGGTGTGGACAAGGCCCGATTGTCGCGGGCGGGCCGTGTCATTTCGGGATAGTTTGACCCCAGCAAAGAGGCAAGAAGGAACAGACCATGGCCGGAAGCGTCAACAAGGTCATTCTCGTCGGCAATCTCGGGCGTGACCCGGAAGTGCGGCGGATGAATTCGGGCGAGTCGGTCGTCAACCTGAACATCGCGACGTCGGAAAGCTGGCGCGACAAGCAGAGCGGCGAGCGCAAGGAAAAGACCGAGTGGCATCGCGTGGTGATCTTCAACGAAAACCTCGCCAAGATCGCCGAGCAGTATCTGAAGAAGGGCTCGAAGGTCTATGTCGAGGGCCAGCTCCAGACCCGCAAGTGGCAGGACCAGACGGGCGCCGAGAAGTTCACCACCGAGATCGTGCTGCAGCGTTTCCGTGGTGAACTGACCCTGCTCGACGGTCGCGCCGGTGGCGGCGAGCAGTCGGAATATCAGGGCGGCGGCAACAGCGATTTCGGTCGTTCCAGCCCGCTCGAGGCGCCGCGCGGCGGCGGTCAGTCGCGGCAGCCGGCGGCTTCGTCGTCCTACGCGGCCGACCTCGACGACGACATCCCGTTCTAGGATCGGTCCCTCGCGGATCAGATATGAAAACCCCGGGAAGCGGCCGCTTCCCGGGGTTTTCCTTGTCGGCCATTCCGCGACAGCCGTACTGCTAGGCCAATCGGCTGGCTCCGCCATCATCCTGAGGTGCTTCGCGCGAGCGAAGCCTCGAAGGAGGATCCAGCGCACTCAGTTGCAGACGGCATTCCGGAAGTCCGGAGGGATTCGGGCCCCCCGATCCACTTCAGGGTGTTCTCTGGACCTTCCTTCGAGGCCCGGCTTCGCCGGGCACCTCAGGATGATGGCCGAGTGGGTGAGTGTCGGCCTCCCTCAGACCATCACGCCGTCGAGGATGACGCGGAATTCTGCCGCCGTCGCGGCGCGCGGGTTGGTGGCGTAGGAATGGTCGGCGAGCGCGCGTTCGACCACCCAAGGCAGGACGTCGTCGGTGACGCCCAGCGTCTTCAGGCCGACCGGAATGCCGAGGCGACGGTTCAGCGCGTCGAGTTCGTCGGCGAGATCGGCCGTGGCCGGCAGGCCCATGACGGCGGTGAGCCGGTCGATCTTGGCTGGAACCGTCTCGCGGTTGAAGCGGATGATCGCCGGCATCAGGATCGCGTTCAGCGTGCCGTGGTGCAGGCTGGGGCTCTTCAGGCCGCCGAGCGCGTGGCTCAGCGCATGCACGGCACCGAGGCCCTTCTGGAAGGCGAGGCCGCCCTGGAGCGCGCCCATCATCATCTCGCTGCGGGCTTCGAGATCGCTGCCATTCGCGAAGGCGCGCTCGATATGGTCCCAGATCCGCCGCGCGCCATCGAGGCCGATTGCGTCGGCGACGGGGTTCTCACGCGGCGACAGGAAGGTCTCGATGCAGTGCGACAGCGCATCGAGGCCGGTGGCGGCGGTCAGGCCCTTGGGCAGGCCGAGCGTCAGTTCCGGGTCGCAGATGGCGCGTTTCGGGATCAGATGCGGGCTGATGAAACCGAGCTTGCGGCCGTCATTCAGCGTCAGCAGCGCGGCCCGGCCGACTTCGGCGCCGGTGCCGGCCGTGGTCGGGATGGCGACGATCGGCGCGACCTTGGCACTGATGCGGGCGATGCCGCCAAGAATGGCGGCGTAGGGTTCCAGCGGACCTTCATGGGTCGCGAGCAGGGCGACGCCCTTGGCGAGGTCGATCGGCGAGCCGCCGCCGACGGCGACGACGCCATCGCAGCCGCCGGCCCGATAGGCTTCCAGCGCCGCGAGCACGGCGGCTTCGGTCGGGTTGGGCGGAACGTCGAGGAAGATCGCCGAACCGGCCGGCAGCAGTCCGGTGACGCGGTCGAGAAGTCCGGATGCCTGCAGGCCCTTGTCGCTGACGACCAGCGGCCGCCGCACGCCAAGCGCGGCGAGCGCATCGGGCAGGACCGACGCCACGCCGGTTCCGAACTCGATCTGCGTCAGGTAGTTTATCGTGCTCATCAATATCTCTTCCCGCTACGATGCCGGGCCGCGGCCCGGCCGGAGATTGGCAGCTAAGGCCGGGGAGCGACAGATGATTTTTGCGTGCCACCGTCTATTGAGGATGGGAGGCCGCGTCGAAGAGGAACATGCCACCGATGCCGATCTTGCCGGACGTGCTGACGCCGGGGCTGGATATCGTCTTCTGCGGTACGGGCGCTGGCGCCTGGTCGGCCCGGGTCGGCGCCTACTATGCCAATCCCGGCAACAAGTTCTGGCCGACGCTGCACGCCGTCGGGCTGACGCCGTACCGGATCGCGCCGGCCGACTTTCGCGACGTGCTGGCGTTCGCCATCGGCCTGACGGATGTTGCCAAGGAGCATGTCGGCCAGGATACGGCGATCGATCTGGAGCGGGTCGACGCGGCGGCGTTGCGCGACAAGATCGAACAATTCGCGCCGCGCTTTCTTGCCTTCACCAGCAAGCGGGCGGCAAGCCTGTTTCTTGACCTGCCGACTGGCATGATTCCGTATGGTGAGCAGGCGCGGCCGATCGGGCCGACGCGCGTCCACGTCTTGACCTCGCCTTCGGGCCAGGCCGGGCCACATTGGTCGATCGACCCCTGGCGGGCGCTTGCCCGGGTGGTCGGGGGGCGGGCTGGACAATCGGGTGGTTCCGTCCCCCAATGCGACAGCCGCACGCCTGCCGGCGACGCCGGATGAGGCAGCACAGGGAAACGCATGGCACAGATCGCCTCTCTCTATCGCTACCCGGTGAAGGGGTTTTCCGCCGAGGCGCTCGATCAGGCGGCGCTTCGCCCACGGCATCGGTTCGATGCCGACCGCGTCTACGCGATCGAGAACGGGCCATCCGGTTTCGATCCGGCCGCGCCCGGTCACCAACCGAAGGCGAAGTTCCTGTGTCTGATGAAGAATGCGCGGCTGGCCGGGTTGCGGACGCGCTTCGATCCCGCGACCCATGTCTGGTCGATTGACGGGCATGGCGCGCCATTCGGCGCCGACCTCTCCGACCCGGCGGGCAGGGCGGCGACGGAGGCGTTCCTGACGGATTTCATGAGGGACGAGCGACGCGGACCGCTCAAGGTCCTGTCGGCGCCGGGCCACGCCTTCACCGATGTCGGCAAGCCTTACATCTCCTTCATCAACCTGGCCTCCGTGGCGGCGGTTGCCGAACTGGTTGGCCACGCCGTTGATCCGCTGCGCTTCCGCGCCAAGATCTATCTGGATGGCCTCGCGCCTTGGCAGGAACTCAACCTGGTCGACCGGGAGGCGACGGTCGGCGCTGTGCGGGTGCGTTTCGCCAAGCGCATCCAGCGCTGCGCCGCGACGAACGTGAATCCCGGCACCGCCGCGCGCGACCTCGATATCCCCGGCGCGTTGCTGCGCAACCTCGACCATATGGATTGCGGAATCTACGCCGACGTGATCGAAGGCGGCAAGCTCGGCCTTGGCGATCGGCTGAGGCTCGACTAGGTCGTGTCCTAGCGGCTCACTTCATCGGCATGACGCGCAGGATGCTCCAGCGCGAGGTGCCGGAGACGACGTGCGGTTCGAGCCGCTTGCCCCACTCGGCGTGGGCCGGGGTCTTGGCAATCGCCTCGAACAGACGCTCCAGTTCGGCCAGGCTATCGACCGTCAGATTGTTTTCGATCGTCGCCTCCAGCGTGCCGATGGAGCCCGTGGCGATCGACGAGCGGGCAGGGTCGAGACCCGCCTTGGCGCCGATATCCCGCTCCCATTCCTTCATCAGCTCGAGGGCGTCCTTTTTGTGCCCGAAGCGGGCGTCGATCTGCCACCGCGCGATGAACATGATTGGTCCTCCGAAGCTGAATTCGACCGTCCGTCTGTGACGGCCGTCGAAAGGCTACCACGCAGACGGGCGGGCCGATCTTCACGTCTATGTGGCGCGAAGCGCCGCGGTCGCCTACCAGAAGCGCTTGGCGCTCCGGAATTCTCGCCAGAGCTCGTCCAGCGCGCTGAGGCGATCGATCTTGTCCCGCGCCACCCAGCCGCCGATCGCCCCGACAGCCCGCTGCACCAAAGGCGACGGATCGTCCGAGGCGATGCGGTTTAGCAGGAGTTGCGTGGTCCGGGCGTCATCCAGCCCATCCAGCGCTGATTGCAGCGCCTGCACCCGGTCCCGGTAGCGCCGGATGCGGGCAGGACGCGGCCAGATAGATTGGAGCAGTTCGATCGTGTCGCGCAGATGCTTGACCTCGACGGCCAGGGCGTGCCGCGTCTCGTCCGGCAGACGGCGAAGCCGCTTGCCTCGGTCCAGTAGGCGTTTGTCCAGGCGCGCGACTTCGCGCTTCGCCCGGACGCGGACGTCTCCGGCGAGCCGCTTGGAAGTCCGGCCGCCTTCGTCGCGCCATCGCTGTTGCGAGACGATGAAGGCTAGTCCCAGCAGCAGTTTTTGCGGCAAGGGACCGTCGAGAAGGAGCCGAACGCGCCGATAGCCTTCCTGCCGCGCCACGGCGGCTCCCTCGGTCAGCACCGCGACATCCGCGATATCGGCCAAGGTGTCGATGTGCCGGGCCAGGGTCTCGGCGATGAGGATGTCCCAGTGACGCGTTTCGCCAAGCGCATCGGATAGCGCGCGCGCATCGCGAAGGATTTCGGTTAGCGCCTCGCTATCGGCCCAGCGCGCGGATAGCGCCAGCGCCGCGTGCAGGCTTTGGAGCGCTGTGCGGAGTTCGTGCACGGTCTCCGGCATCGGCCGATCGAGTGCCGCGCGCATCGCGGCCACAAGCTCTGCCTGGTTTTGCGTGAGGACGCCGGCGATCGCCTCGTCGACGGTCATGCGGGAGGTCAGGCGATCGGGCGGCGAGACGATCGCCGCTCTGCGGCTGCTGTTCGTTCGGTCGGACATTGTCGCCTCTCTCGGTGCGCCTCACGACATTCGAGCGGGCATCTCTGGAGCATTTCACGGTTTCCCGGAAACGATGAAATGCTCCAGCTATTTGTATGCTCGGGTCTTCTTCAAGGGACTGAGACTCTTCTTTGTGGCCCGGACAAAAACGTGTCAGCCGGCGCGCATCGCCGTTTTCGCGATTTCCAGCACGCCATCGGCGACAAACTGCACGGCGAGGGCGGAAAGCAGGACGCCGAGCAGGCGCGTCAGCACGATCCGGCCTGTCGTGCCGAGCATCCGGTCGAGCGGGCCGGCGAGCAGGAATACCGTCAGGCAGGAGGCGATCAGGGCGCCGATGATCACCAGCAGGCCGATCAGTCCCAATGTGTTCGGCGCCGAGGCGGCAATCAGGATGGTGGCCGAAATGGCGCCCGGGCCGGCAATCAGAGGGATGGCGAGCGGAAAGACCGCGAGGTGGTGGATATCCGCCAGTTCATGCACGCGCTCGTCCTCGATCGCCTTCTGGGCGTTGGCCAGCTTGCGCTGGTCGCGGCGCTCGAACACCATCTCGAAGGCGATCCAGAACAGCATCAGGCCGCCTGCGATGCGAAAGGCCGCCAGCGATATGCCGAGGAAGGTCAGCAGCCCTTCGCCGATCAGCGCGAAGGCGTAGAGGATGATCGTGGCGGTCACGGTGGCGCGGATCGCCGTCTGGCGGCGCTGGCCGGACGTCATGCCGCGGGTGAGGCCGACAAAGATCGGTGCGAGCCCGATCGGATCGATCGTCACGAAGAGGGTGATCAGCGCGTTGAAAAGATAGTCGAACACGATCGCTGTATTCCACCAGTACCGTCCGGTCCATGTGGCGCCTCCGTTGGCGCCATCTGGCCGGGATTCGAACTGCTGAAGAATTGACAGGTTCCGGCCCCGGAAGGAAGGGTTCGCATGCGTGTTGGCTCCAGCGGAGCAATGGCCTTCGGATCGGCGGAGCGCGGTTGGCCATCGATCCGGCCCCCGGTTCGGGCTCTCCGTGACGCCGGGGCGAGGGGGCCGAAGGGAGCGTCCCTGCCGCATCGAAGCGAGCCCTCCCCAAGCGCCGCGAGCGGCGCCACCCAGAGGCTTGGAATTCCGGCGTTTCTGCGGGATTCCTTGAAGCTGCCACACGCGGCCTCTATGATGGCGGCAATCGAAACTGATTCCGGAAAATAACTTGTCCGATACCCACGAGCCGCCAAGCCCCGATGAGCCGGGCGATGGCCGCCCATCCGACTTCGAGACGATCTCGATCACCGATGAGATGAAGCGGAGCTATCTCGATTACGCGATGAGCGTGATCGTGAGCCGCGCGCTTCCGGATGCCCGCGACGGCCTCAAGCCGGTCCATCGCCGCATCCTGCATTCGATGAACGAGAACGGCTACGACTGGAACAAGTCGTACCGCAAGTCGGCGCGTATCGTCGGTGATGTGATCGGTAAGTACCATCCGCATGGCGACCAGTCGGTCTACATGGCGCTGGTGCGCATGGCGCAGGATTTCTCCATGCGCGTCATGCTGGCCGACGGCCAGGGCAATTTCGGCTCGGTCGACGGCGATAGCCCGGCCGCGATGCGTTATACGGAAGTGCGCCTTGCCAAGGCGGCGCACTCGTTGCTCGAGGACATCGACAAGGACACCGTCGACTTCCAGGACAACTACGATAATTCGGAGCGCGAGCCGGTCGTTCTGCCGGCCCGCTTCCCGAACCTGCTGGTCAATGGCGCCGGCGGCATCGCCGTCGGCATGGCGACCAACATTCCCTCGCACAATCTGGGCGAGGTGATCGACGGCTGCATCGCCTATCTGGAAAATCCGGGCATCAGCATCGAAGAGCTGATGGAGATCATTCCGGGGCCCGACTTCCCGACTGCCGGCCTGATCATCGGCCGCGCTGGTATCCGCTCGGCCTATCACGAGGGCCGCGGCTCGGTGCTGATGCGCGGCCGCGTGACCGTCGAAACCGTTCGCAAGGAGCGCGAGGCTCTCGTCATCCACGAGATCCCGTACCAGGTGAACAAGGCGACGATGATCGAGAAGATCGCCGAGCTCGTCCGCGACAAGCGGATCGAGGGCATCTCCGACATCCGCGACGAATCCGATCGCCTCGGCATGCGCGTCGTCATCGAGCTGAAGCGCGACGCCGTCGCCGATGTCGTGCTGAACCAGGTCTATCGCTATTCGCCGCTGCAGACGTCGTTCGGCGTCAACATGGTGGCGCTGACGGGCGGCAAGCCGCGCCTGATGAATCTGAAGGACCTGATCCAGGCCTTCGTCGTCTTCCGCGAAGAAGTCGTCGCGCGTCGTACCCGCTTCCTGCTCAACAAGGCGCGCGACCGCGCGCATGTGTTGGTCGGTCTCGGCATCGCCGTCGCCAATATCGACGAAGTCATCCACCTGATCCGAACCGCGCCCGACCCGTCGACAGCGCGCGAGCGGCTGATGGAGCGGCATTGGCCGGCTGCCGACATCGCGCCGCTTGTGGCGCTGATCGACGATCCGCGCCACAAGCTGGCAGCCGACAACACCTACCAGTTGTCGGAAGTGCAGGCGCGCGCGATCCTCGATCTCCGCCTGCAGCGCCTGACCGCCCTCGGCCGCGACGAAATCGCCGACGAGTTGAACAAGCTCGGCGCCGAGATTGCCGACTATCTCGAAATCCTGCGCTCCCGCGCCCGCATCGTCGCCATCATCCGCGACGAGCTGATCGCGGTTCGTGACGAGTTCGCCACGCCGCGCAAGACCGAGATTCTCGACGGTGGCATCGACTTCGAGGACGAGGATCTCATCCAGCGCGAAGACATGGTCGTCACAGTCAGCCATGAGGGCTACATCAAGCGCGTGCCGCTGGTCACCTATCGGGCCCAGCATCGCGGCGGCAAGGGCCGTTCCGGCATGGCGACGAAGGACGAAGATTTCGTCACCCGTCTGTTCGTCACCAACACGCATACGCCGGTCGTGTTCTTCTCGTCGCGCGGCATCGCCTACAAGATGAAGGTCTGGCGCCTGCCGCTCGCAGCGCCCCAGGCTCGCGGAAAGTTCCTGAACAACCTGCTGCCGCTCCAGGAAGGCGAACGGATCACCTCGATCCTGCTGCTGCCCGAGGACGAGGATCAGTGGGCGACGCTCGACGTCATGTTCGCGACGACGCGCGGCACGGTTCGCCGCAACAAGTTGTCCGACTTCGTCCAGGTGAACCGCAATGGCAAGATCGCCATGAAGTTCGACGAGGAAGGCGACGCGATCGTCGACGTCCAGCTCTGCTCCGAGCATGACGACGTTCTGCTGACGACGGCGAAGGGCCAGTGCATCCGCTTTGCGGTGACGGACGTGCGCGTCTTCAAGGGCCGCGATTCGACCGGCGTACGCGGCATCTCGCTGGCCGAGGGCGACCGGATCATCTCGATGGCGATCCTGCATCACTTCGACGCCAATGGCGACGAGCGCACGGCCTATCTGAAGATGAGCCGCGCCGTGCGCGGTGAAATCGAGGATGCGACGGTCATCGAGCACGATGCCGACGAGACGCCGGGCAGCGCGACGCTGCCGCAGAACCGTTATGCCGAGATGAGCGCCGCCGAGCAATTCGTTCTCACCATCTCCGAGAACGGCTATGGCAAGCGGACCTCCTCCTTCGAGTATCGCATCACCGGGCGCGGCGGTAAGGGCATCGTCGCGATGGCCGTCAACGAGCGGAACGGCCAGCTGATCGCGTCGTTCCCGGTCGAGGACGCGGACCAGATCATGCTGGTCACCGATGGTGGCCAGATGATCCGCATGCCGGTCGGCGGCGACAAGCCGATCCGCATCGTCGGCCGCGGCTCGCAGGGTGTGATCGTCTTCAACACGAACGACAAGGAAAAGGTCGTTTCCGTCGATCGCCTGACCGATGTCGAGGAGGACGGGCCGGAAGCCGAGCCCGCGCCGACGCCGCAGGCGCCGCCGGAGGGCTGATCCTGGTCCCCGAAATGAATGACGCCGGCCTCAGGGGCAGGCCGGCGTCATGTCGGGGAGGTTCGGTTTGGAGGTCTTCAGGGGTGAGGGGAAACCCTCAGTTCGCGCCCGGGAGGGGGACGCGGGTAATGACGGAATAGCCCTGCTGGCGATCGACGACAGCGATCATCGGCGCTGCGGCATTGTCCATTGACGACACGGAGAGGCGATCGCCCTTCTTGGCTGCCGGAGCATTCCGGTCGGAATAGGCGGCCGCACTGGCGAAGCCGACCGCGATGGTTGCTGCGGCGCAAGTTGCGAGAATGGCGGTGTGGAACCACGACGTCATGGCTTGCCCTCCGTGTGCTGTTGCGCCGATATGTGGACGCAACATGCTCTTCAGCCTATGAACCGCATCACAACTCGCCGTTCATTTGGTATTCATCTGGGGAAGCAATGCGGGTTTGTGAAGTTGGTTCCTTGATGAAGTCTTTCTTTCCTTCGTAAACCTTGCGTGAGAATCCGGCATCGTTCCGGGAGCGAGATGTGAACATGGCGCGTGTTGGACTGTATCCGGGCTCCTTCGATCCGCCGACCAACGGCCATCTCGACATGCTGCGCGCGGCGCTGGTCGGGGTCGACCGGTTGGTCGTGGCGATCGGCGTCCATCCCGGCAAGACGCCGCTCTTCTCCTTCGACGAACGCGTGGCGCTAATCCGCGAACTCGCCGAGGGACTGGAGGGCGCCGAGGGCCGAATCGACGTCATCGCCTTCGACGGCCTGACCATCGACGCGGCGCGCGATTGCGGCGCGACGGTGATGATCCGCGGGCTTCGCGACGGCACCGACCTGGATTATGAGATGCAGCTCGCGGGCATGAACGGCGCCATGGCGCCGGCGATTCAAACCGTGTTTCTGCCGGCAACGCCCGCGACGCGTCACATAACCGCGACGCTGGTGCGCCAGATTGCGAAGATGGGCGGCGACGTCTCTGCCTTCGTTCCGACAGGTGTTGCCCGAAAGCTGACACAAAAATTCAGTTCCTGACGTCGCCGCAAAAGGCGGTACCGTCCACCGACCGGAGGTCTCTGTGACCCGTTTCCTTGGCCTGTTCGCGGCGATTGCCGCTGTATTCCTCTTCGTTGCCGCGCCCGCCCAGGCCGCGAGTGAGAAGCTCGATCCCGAAAACACGATCTATCTCGACCTGAAGGACGGTCGCGTCGTGATCAAGCTTCGTCCGGACCTGGCGCCGAAGCATGTCGCGCAGATCAAGAAGCTGACCCGCGAAGGCTTCTATGACGGCATCGTCTTCCACCGCGTGATCGACGGCTTCATGGCCCAGACGGGCGACCCGACCGGCACCGGCATGGGCGGCTCGAAGGAGCCCGACATCAAGGCCGAGTTCTCGAAGGCGCATTTCGCGCGCGGCACGCTCGGCATGGCCCGTTCGCAGAACCCGGATTCGGCCAACTCGCAGTTCTTCATCATGTTCGCCGATGGCGGCTTCCTCGACGGCCAGTACACTGTCTGGGGCGAGGTCGTCGACGGCATGCAGTTCGTCGACAAGATCGCGAAGGGCGAGCCGCCGGCCAATCCCGACAAGATCGTCAAGATGCAGATCGCCGCCGACGCCAAGTAAGTCGGCACGTTCGCCGCGCCACCTTCCGGCGCGGCCTCTCAGAAGGAGATAACCGTGGCCGAAATCAAGGACCCGGAAAACACCCTCATCCTCGAGACCACCCAGGGTACGGCGACCATCGCCCTGCGCCCGGACCTCGCGCCGCTGCACGTTGCGCGGATCAAGGAACTGGCTCGCGAAGGCTTTTATGACGGCATCGTCTTCCATCGCGTGATCGACGGCTTCATGGCTCAGACAGGCGACCCGACCGGCACCGGCATGGGCGGTTCGGGCAAGAAGCTGAAGGCCGAGTTCTCGCGCGAGCCGCATGTCCGCGGCACCGCGTCGATGGCCCGCGCCCAGGACCCGAACTCCGGCGACAGCCAGTTCTTCCTCTGCTTCGGCGACGCGCGCTTCCTCGACGGTCAGTACACCGTCTGGGGCCAGGTCGTGGAAGGCATGGACAACATCGACAAGATCAAGCGTGGCGAGCCGGTCCAGAACCCGGACAAGATCGTCTCGATGAAGGTCGCCGCCGACGTCGCGTAGTCCCGCTTCGCCGGCCTGCCGATTGCCGTGCCGTGTGCCGGCCGATTTGCAATGCCGGGCCTAGCTGATTAGGAGAGGGGCGCCGTTTCCGCGGCGCCCCTCTTTGTTTGAGCACCCATGCGCGTCGACCTATTCGATTTCGATCTCCCCGAGGAGAACATCGCCCTGCGACCGGCCCGGCCGCGCGACGCCGCGCGCCTGCTCGTCGTCCGGCAGGGCGCCGCCCTCGAGGACCGCGTCGTCCGCGAGCTGCCGGACCTGTTGCGCCCCGGCGACGCGCTCGTCTTCAACGACACCAAGGTGATCCCGGCCCAGCTTTTCGGCGAGCGCGTTCGCGACGGCGTTTCGGCGCGGATCGGGGTGACGCTGCATATGCGCGAGGCGGCCGACCGCTGGCGTGCCTTCGTCCGCCCGGCGAAGAAGCTGCAGCTCGGCGACCGCATCCAGTTCGGCGAGAGCGCCGATCGTGCCTGCCTGATCTCGGGCCTGGCCGCCACGGTCGCCGAGAAGGGCGAGGCCGGCGAGGTCGTGCTCGCCTTCGATCTGTCCGGACCGGTTCTGGACGAGGCGATCGCCAGCGTCGGCCACATCCCGCTGCCGCCCTATATCGCCTCCAAGCGGCACGAGGACGACGAGGACCGGCGCGACTACCAGACGATTTATGCCCGCGAGGAGGGCGCCGTCGCCGCGCCCACCGCCGGGCTGCATTTCACGCCGGATCTGTTCGCGCGCCTCGATGCGCTCGGCGTCGAGCGGCATTTCGTGACGTTGCATGTCGGCGCCGGCACCTTCCTGCCGGTCAAGGCGGACGACACCGACGCGCACAAGATGCACGCCGAGATCGGCGAGGTTTCCGCCGCGACGGCGGATGCGCTCAATGCGGTGCGGGCGCGCGGCAACCGGGTGATCGCCGTCGGCACGACGTCGCTGCGGCTGCTGGAGAGCGCCGCCGGTGAGGACAAGATCATCCGGCCGTTCCACGGGCCGACCAGCATCTTCATCACGCCCGGCTATCGCTTCCGGGCGATCGACCTCTTGATGACCAATTTCCATCTGCCGCGCTCGACGCTGTTTATGCTCGTCTCCGCCTTCGCCGGGCTGGAGACGATGCGGGCGGCCTATGAGCACGCGATCGCCACCGGCTATCGCTTCTATTCCTATGGCGACGCGTCGCTGCTCTTCCCGAACGAGACAGAATGACCGAGAAATTCACCTTCACCCTGCTCGCCAAGGACGGCATGGCGCGACGCGGCGAACTGGCTATGCCGCGTGGAAAAATCCGGACGCCGGCCTTCATGCCCGTCGGCACGGCCGGAACCGTCAAGGCGATGTATCCGGGCCAGGTGCGCGATCTTGGCGCCGACGTCATCCTCGGCAACACCTATCACTTGATGCTGCGCCCTGGTGCGGAGCGGGTGGCGAAGCTGGGCGGTCTGCACACCTTCGCGCAGTGGCCCCATCCGATCCTGACCGATTCCGGCGGCTTCCAGGTGATGTCGCTCTCCAAGCTGCGCAAGCTGAACGAGAAGGGCGTCACCTTCCAGAGCCACATTGACGGCCGTCGCTACGAGCTGACGCCGGAGCGTTCCGTCGAGATCCAGGGCCTGCTCGGCAGCGACATCCAGATGCAGCTCGACGAATGCGTCGGCCTGCCGACGACCGAGAGGGAGATCGAGCGCGCGATGAACCTGTCGCTGCGCTGGGCCGAGCGCTCGAAGGCGGCGTTCGGCGACCAGCCGGGCAAGGCGATGTTCGGCATCGTGCAGGGCGGCGACAATCCGCGGCTGCGCGTCGAGAGCGCGCACAGCACTCGCCGCCATGGACTTCAAGGGCTATGCGGTCGGCGGCCTCGCGGTCGGCGAACCGCAGGAAGTCATGCTCGACATGCTCGACGACCACGCCGGTACTGCCGGAGGACAAGCCGCGCTACCTGATGGGCGTCGGCACGCCGGACGACATCCTCGAATCGGTGGCGCGCGGCATCGACATGTTCGACTGCGTGATGCCGACCCGCGCCGGCCGCCATGGCCTCGCCTTCACCCGCTTCGGCAAGGTCAATCTGAAGAATGCGCGGCACGCGGAAGACCATCGTCCGCTCGACGAGGCAGTCGGACTGCCCGGCGAGCCGCGACTACTCGCGCGCCTATCTGCATCACCTGTTCAAGTCCGGCGAAACGCTGGCGGCAGATGCTTCTGACCTGGAACAACCTCGCCTACTACCAGCGCCTGATGGCCGGCATCCGCGCCGCGATCGACGAGGGGCGATTTGAGGACTTCCGTCTGGCGACCAAGGAAGGCTGGGCGCGCGGCGATATCCCGCCGCTCTGAGCCGAGTCGTTTTCCGCCGTCAGCCTGCCCAGCCGGGGAACAGGGCGGTAAGGCTGGCGACCAGCATTTCCATTGCGATGGCGGCGAGGATCATCCCCATCAGCCGCTTCGTCACACTCATGATCGTCGGCGAAACGACGCGGCCGATGAACGGGCCGCTGATCAGCACGGTTCCGAGCAGGGCGACGAAGGCGACGAGGCCGATCGAGAAGGCGGCGACTTCGCCGGTGGCCCGGGCCTGGTGCGCGTAGACGACCAAAGCGGAGATGGTGCCCGGCCCGAGCAGGATCGGAATGCTGAACGGATAGAAGGCGACGTTGCTGGCGCTCTTGAAGCTCTGCTGCTCGTCGCTCGATCCAGCATGGCTGGCGTGGCTGTCGCCCTGCAGCATGGAAAGGGCGATCAGCAGCACGATCAGCCCGCCGGCGAGACGGAAGTGATTCACGTCGAGGCCGAAGAAGCCGAGGATGGCGGTGCCGGCCAGGGCCGAGATCACGCTGCCGATCGCGACGGTCGCCGTGACGAGGATGGCGGTACGCCGCTGCTCCGCCTGCGCCATGCCGGCCGTCAAGGAGAGGAAGATCGGCAGATTGGCGATCGGGTTCATGATCGCGAACATTGCGGAGAAAATCTTGATCGCGAACGTGATGTCCATCTGCCTTGGGACTCCTGTGCAGCGGCGTGGGTTGCGTCGCATCCTTTCGATCGCTTCAGGGTAGGTCAAGCCGATCGCCGCCCATCCGGGCCTCCCATTCCGTCGCATGCAAAGACTTCTGTCCGATGACAGGGGGGCTCTGAGTGTCGGCGTCGGCTATAGGGCCAGGAGCGTTGCCAGGCTGTGGCCGCGGCCGCGCCATCGTCGCGCGGGAAGCGAATCCTAGGGGAACTGCTTCATCGCCCAGTTGCCGGCAGCTGCCGATTCCGCGGCGATGGCGGCGGTCGAAAACAGCGAGGCGGCCAGCAGGAAGACGATCGTCGTGAAGGCAATGCGGGACATGATGCGCTCCGGAAATCCGTCGGATCTCGAAGGATTCGTTGGTTGAATTAGCCGTGCGCACCCGGATAGCAAGGTTTTGCGCCGGTTTGACAGCCCGCGCTATATCGGTGGCGGGTGGGTTCTTGCGGCATACGCCTGGCTCCGTCCGCGCGGATGGATTGCGGGGAGGGGACTGGACCTGATATCCCGTCCCTCAGATGACGCGCTGCCGGAGGCCCTGATGCGAGCCCTTTTCGTCCAGATCAAATGCCATCTCGGCCGTGCCTATGAGGTGGCGAACGCGATCGCCGACGCCGAAATCGCCTCGGAGATCTATTCGACCGCCGGCGAATTCGACCTGCTGGTGAAGTTCTACCTCCCCGACGACGCCGATCCCGGTCATTTCGTCACCGAATCGGTGCAGCGATTCGACGGTATTCGCGACACGCGCACGATCATGACCTTCCGGGCGTTCTAGGCGGTCGAGACGATGACCGGGTAGCAGCGGCGGCGCCCGCCCTGCGATTTTGCATGCCGGCGCCGCTCGCGGCTCGTGGCAAGCGTGGCGAACCTGTTTTGGGTCTTGCAACTTTGGCGCGATGCGATCATTCCTTGCGCCAATATGGTGCGCTGCCAACAGTCCGCATTCGTGACTTCGTCCCCGGCTCGATCCGGTGTCATGTCGCAGACAGGGGATCTGGCAGCCTGCCTCCTAAAGCCTCGAACGGTGCATAGGCTGCGTCGGCTTCGAGGGATCGACTTTGGAGAACACCGTGACCGCGCCCGTTTCCGCTGCCTCCACCGCTGACGACAGAGCGCCCAAGCATCCGGTGCTGCGCCGGACCCTGCTGATCGCCGGTCCGGTCGTCGCCATCCTCATCGGCCTCTGGCTCTATCTGAGCGGCGGGCAGTATGTGACCGAGGACGATTCCTATGTCGGCGCGGCCAATGTCACGATCACGCCGCAGGTCTCGGGCCAGGTGATCCGCGTCGCCGTTGGTCCCAACCAGACCGTCACGCAGGGCGAGCTTCTGTTCGAGATCGACCCGGAGCCGTTCGAGATCGCGCTCGACCAGGCCAACGCCAATCTCGCCGAGGTCGCCGAGAAGCTGCGCGGCCTGATCCTCACCTACAATCAGGACCAGGCCAGCGTGGCGCAGGCGAAGGCCGATGTCACTTTCGCGCAGCAGGAGTTCGACCGCGTCTCCACGCTGGTGCAGGAAAAGGTCGAGACACAGGCCTCGTTCGACCAGGCGCAACGTTCTCTGCGAGTCGCCCAGCAGGCCCAGCGCGCCGCCGAATCGGGCGCCGCCGCAATCCTTGCGGAGCTGGGCGGCAGCGTCGACAAGCCGATCGAGCAGCACGCCGCCTATCTGGCCGCCAAGGCGCAGGTGGAGCTGGCCGAGCGCAATGTCCGGCTGACCAAGGTGCTCGCGCCGTTCGCCGGCACGGCGACGCAGGTCGAAAACATCCAGCCGGGCAGCTTCCTGACAATCGGCCAGTCCGCCTTCACCTTGATCGGTTCCGACACCTGGGTCGACGCCAACATCAAGGAGACGGACCTCACCCATATCAAGGTCGGCGATCCGGCCACCGTCGTGCTCGATTCCTATCCGGACCAGCCACTTTCGGCCGAGGTGCAGAGCATCACGCCGGCGAGCGGATCGGTCTTCGCCCTCCTGCCGGCGCAGAATGCCTCCGGCAACTGGGTCAAGGTCGTGCAGCGCATGCCGGTCCGGCTCAAGATCACCAAGGCCGACCCGAATATCGTGATGCGCGATGGCGCCAGCGCCACCGTATCGATCGATACCGGCTATCATCGCACGCTCGGTACGCTGTGGCGCGACCTGGCCGGGATGGTGGGGATCGATTGATGTCCGACATCGCCGCGCCGTCGGTGTCTGTTTCGAAACGCGCGGCGGTCACCGTCTGCGTGATGGTCGCGACGCTGATGCAGGCGCTCGATTCGACCATCGCCAACGTCGCCTTGCCCTACATGCAGGGCAGCCTCGCCACGACGAGCACCCAGGTCAATTGGGTGCTGACCTCTTACATCGTCGCCGCTGCCATCCTGACGCCGGCGACCGGTTGGCTCGAGGCGCGCTTCGGCCGGCGCCAGCTGTTCATCGTCTGCGTCGCCGGCTTCGTCGTCGCCTCCATGCTCTGCGGCACGGCCACCAGCATCGAGCAGATGGTGCTCTACCGCATGATCCAGGGCGCGTTCGGCGCGCCGGTCGTGCCCTTGTCGCAGGCGGTGCTCCTTGACAGCTATCCGCTGCGCATGCGCGGTCAGGCGATGGCGATCTTCGGCCTCGGCGTGATGCTCGGGCCGATTCTCGGGCCGACGCTCGGCGGCTGGCTGACGCAGTATTATGACTGGCGCTGGGTGTTCTACGTCAACGTGCCACTCGGCATCCTGACGCTGGTGCTCGCCTTCGGCTTCCTGGAGGGGAAGACCGGTTCCGTCACGGCGCGGCTCGACTGGTTCGGCTTCGCCACGCTCGGCATTGCGATCGCGGCGTTGCAACTCTTCCTCGATCGCGGCGAGCAGCTGAACTGGTTCCAATCGACCGAGATCCAGATCGAGTTCGCCCTGACGATCCTCGGCCTCTATCTCTTCGTCGTCCACACGATGACGGCGCGAAAGCCGTTTCTCGACGGCCGGCTGTTCCAGGACCGCAATTTCGTCATGGGACAGGTGCTGATCTTCGTCGTCGGCGCCGTGCTGCTGGCGACCCTGTCGCTGCTGGCGCCTTATCTCGAGCGGTTGATGGGCTATCCGGTGCTGACCGCCGGCCTGGTGCTCGCGCCGCGCGGCATCGGCACGATGGTTGCGATGGTGTTGGTCGGGCGGTTGATGTCGGTCGTCGACACCAAGTACCTGCTGCTGGTCGGCCTGCTGCTGACGGCGCTGGCGCTCTATCAGATGAGCCTTTTCACGCCCGACATCTCGCAGGCATCGATCATCTCGACCGGACTGATCCAGGGTTTCGGCCTCGGCTTCGTCTTCGTGCCGCTGAGCACGGTCACCTTCGCGACGCTGGCTGTCGAGCTGCGCACCCAGGGGACCGGCTTCTACAGCCTGATGCGCAATGTCGGCTCCAGTGTCGGCATCTCGGTGACGACGTTTCTGCTGACGCGCAACTCGGCCATCGTGCATGCGGGGCTTGCCGCCGACGTTACGCCCTACAGCCGCGCGGTGCAGCAGCTGGGCCCCGTCTTGCGGCTCGATACGATGGCCGGCAAGGCGACGGTCAACGACATCCTCGACGTGCAGTCGGCAACGATCGCCTATGCCGACAATTTCCGGCTGATGATGATCGTCACGCTCCTGATCATTCCGCTGGTGTTCCTGCTGCGGCACACGAAGCCGGTGAAGTCGGGAGACTAGGCACCACCGGCCGCGCCGGTTTCCTGATGTCCCCCGCCGGCTACTGGAAGCTGTGCAAATCAACCAAGCCCGCGTAAGGAGGAAGCGAGATCCATCTTTCGCCCGCTTCTCCTGCCATGGGGGAGCGGGTGGGCCTGAAGCGAGATGACATGATGATGATGATGAAGACGAGCCTGATCGCATCCGCCCTGATCCTGGCGCCGTTCGCGGCCCATGCCCAGAACAAGCCGGTGGCGCCGCCTCTGATGGTCAGCGCCGGCAAGTGCGACAAGCTGGTCGTCGCCGGAAAAGACGTTACCAAGCAGTGCAAGAACGAAGTGGCCAGCCTGCCGATGCCGGGCGGCGTGGTCATGTTCATCTTCACCCAGGGCAAGACGCTGATCGGGTTCACCGGCGACGCCACGAAGCTGGCCGGCGACAAGAAGACGGGGATTGCGGGCGTGCCGGTGGTCGACGTCAACATCCGCTCCGGCAAGGAGCCGAAAATCCTCGCCGCGCAGGATGGCCTCTGCAAGTTCAGCGATCCGTATTCCGGCAAGCCCGCCATCGTCACCTGCACAGCCAAGACGGCCGAAGGTACTTTCACGGGATCGTTCAAGTCGAACGGCAAGCCGCCCAGGGCGAAGTAGGCGGGGGGCCGCGCGGAGCGGGGGCGCGTCAGCCGCGCGGCGCGAACAGGATGATCGAAGCGCCGGCGATGCAGATGGCAGCCCCGGTCAGGTCCCAGCGATCGGGCCGAGCATCCTCGACGATCCAGAGCCACAGGATCGACAGAGCGATATAGATGCCGCCATAGGCCGCGTAGGCACGGCCGGCGGCGGCGCTGTCGATGAGCGTCAGCAGATAGGCAAACAGGGTAAGCGACAAGGCGCCCGGAACGAGCCACCAGACGGAGCGGTCCAGCTTCAGCCACGCCCAGAAGGCGAAGCAGCCGGCGATCTCCGCCAGTCCGGCAGCGACATAGATCGCGATCGATACCACTCGGCAGCCCCGGATAGGTCGCGTCGCCGGATCGCCCCATGACGCGAACGGATTGTACTCACACACCCCCGCAAGGCGGTGTCGCCTTGGGTGGTCATCTTCGATGATATCAGGGGAATGGTGAGCCCGTCGGGATTCGAACCCGAGACCCCATGATTAAAAGTCACGTGCTCTACCGGCTGAGCTACGGGCTCATCGAGGCAGGGCCTCGAATTGGGGCGGAACCTAGTCGCCACGCCCGGGCGGGTCAATAGTCCCTCTGACAGGCAAGGGGGATCGTTCCACGGATTTCGTCGATTGCCGGCCCAACTCGGCGAATTCGCACGCGATTGGCCCGCCTGGATGGGGTATCAACATGCCATATTCGTTCGCTACAATGGTTCCAAACTCGGGATCACGGCAAAAGTGAAGGCGTCAACATGCGCATAGCGATGATCGGTTCTGGTTATGTCGGCCTCGTCTCCGGCGCGTGTCTGGCGGATTTCGGTCATGACGTCATCTGCATCGACAAGGATGCGGCGAAGATCGAGGCGCTGAAGCAGAACCAGATCCCGATCTTTGAGCCGGGGCTGGAGGCGCTGGTCGCCTCGAACGTCCGGGCCGGACGACTGGCCTTCACCACCGAACTGGCAGGGCCTGTCGGCGAGGCGGATGTCGTCTTCATCGCGGTCGGCACTCCGTCGCGACGGGGAGACGGTCATGCCGACCTCTCCTATGTCTACGCCGCGGCGCGCGAGATCGCCCTTGCCGCCAAGGGCTTCACCGTCGTCGTCACCAAGTCGACGGTTCCAGTCGGCACCGGCGACGAGGTCGAGCGGGTCATCCGCGAGACCAATCCCGATGCCGATGTCGCGGTAGTTTCCAATCCCGAATTCCTGCGCGAAGGGGCTGCGATCGCCGACTTCAAACGTCCCGACCGCATCGTCGTCGGTCTCGACGGAGAGCGCGGCAAGGAGGTGATGTCCGAGGTCTACCGGCCGCTCTACCTGAACCAGGCGCCGATCCTCTTCACCTCGCGCCGCTCGTCCGAACTGATCAAATACGCCGCCAACGCCTTCCTGGCGATGAAGATCACTTTCATCAACGAGATGGCGGATCTCTGCGAGAGCGTCGGTGCCGACGTCCAGGCCGTTTCGCGCGGGATCGGCCTCGACAACCGGATCGGCTCCAAGTTCCTGCATGCCGGCCCCGGTTACGGCGGCTCGTGCTTCCCGAAGGATACGCTGGCCCTCGTCAAGACGGCGCAGGACCAGGGGACGCCGCTGCGCCTGATCGAGACCACGGTCTCGATCAACGACCAGCGCAAGCGCGCCATGGCGCGCAAGGTCATCCAGGCTTGCGGCGGCGAGATCCGTGGCAAGCGGGTCGCCATTCTCGGCCTGACATTCAAGCCGAACACCGACGACATGCGCGAGGCGCCGTCGCTGTCGATCATCCAGGCGCTCCAGGACGCTGGCGCGCGGGTGTCGGCCTTCGACCCGGAGGGTATGGAGCCGGCGCGGCAGCTTCTCGCCGATGTCCACTACGCGGCGGATGCCTATGACGCCGCGCAGGACGCGGACGTGCTGGTCATCGTGACGGAATGGGACATCTTCCGCGCACTCGATCTGAAGCGGTTGAAGGGGACGATGCGGACGCCGCTGATGGTCGACCTGCGCAATATCTATCGGCGCGACGACGTGGTTCGCGAGGGCTTCCGCTATGTAAGCGTTGGCCGGCCGGGCGATGACGCAGCATTTCAGCTGGATGTCGCGGCCGAATAGTGTGGCGCCAGAATTAGCTAGCGCGGTTTCCCGAGGTGGTGCCATCATTCCCTGACGAATCCGATCCGGATCAGTTGGGGAAAGCATGTTGGGACGTATGGCGAAACTCTGCGCCGGTATGGCCGCGGCGAGTACGTTGTTCATCCTTGCCGGTTGTTCGGAAGAAAAGCCGGCGCCACCACCGCCTCCTCGCGCGGTCCGCACGATCCTCGTCGAAGAAAAGCCGTTCATTCTGTCGGCGGCCGGCGCCGGCACGGTTCAGGCGCGCTACGTCAACAATATCGGCTTTCTCGTTAGCGGGCGCCTGCTGACCCGCAACGTGGATGTCGGCGCCTTCGTCAAGGATGGCGATCTGCTCGCCAGCCTCGACCCGGTCGACTACAAGTCCAGGCTGACGGCAGCGGAATCCGAGGTAACTTCCGCCCAGGCGACGCTGGATCAGGCGGCGGGCGAAGAAAGCCGCTTCAAACAGCTTCTGGCGGGCGGCTTCACGCCGCAGGCCCGCTATGATCAGGCCTTGAAGGAGTTGCAGACGGCGCAGGCCGGCCTGGTTGGTGCGAAGGCCAATCTCAAGCTCGCCCAGGACCAGCTGCGCTACACGGACCTCCATTCGCCGACTGAGGGCGTGGTGACCCAGACCGGCGCGAATGTCGGGCAGGTCGTGCAGGCGGGCGAGATGGTCGTGCAGCTGTCGAGTTTCGCCGACCGCGACGGCGTCTTTGCCATCTCCGTGCTCTATATCAGCGCAGCCAAGGTCGGCATGCCGGTCAAGGTCTGGCTGCAATCCAAACCCAACGTCGTGGTGAAGGGCGTCGTGCGCGAAATCGCGCCGAGTGCCGACCCGATCACCGGAACCTATACGGTCAAGGTCACGCTCATCGATCCGCCTACCGACATGTTCATCGGGGCGGTCGTCGTCGGCGAGGTCAGCACGCAAGGTCGCGAGGTCGTGACGGTGCCCACGAGCGCCATCCTTCAGACCGGCAACAATCCGCAAGTCTGGGTCGTCTCCGCCGACAATGTCGTGAAGAAGGTGCCGGTGACGGTCGATCGCTACGACACGGACACGGTCACCATTTCGAGCGGACTCGCCAAGGGGGACCGCGTCGTTATCGCCGGAGTGAATTCCCTCAACGAAGGCCAGAAGGTTTCGATCGAGAAGGCCGACGCGCCATGATGGGGGGACTCAATCTTTCCGAATGGGCGATCAATCACAAAACGCTGGTCACCTTCTTCATGGTGCTCTGCGTCGTCGCCGGCGTGAAATCCTATTTGAGCCTCGGCCGCGAGGAGGACCCCGAATTCGCGGTCCAGACCATGCTGGTGCAGGTCAACTGGCCCGGCGCGACGACGGCCGACACGATCTCGGAAGTCACCACCCGCCTGGAGAAGAAGCTCCGCGAAACCCCTGATATCGACTACATCAACAGCTATACCACGCCCGGTCAGGCGGTGATCTATGTGAACCTGCTGCAATCGACGCCGCCGGCGCAGATTCCCTTCATCTGGTATGAGGTGCGCAAGAAGGTCCACGACATCGAGTACACGTTGCCGCAAGGCATCCAGGGGCCGTTCTTCAACGACGAGTTCGGCGACGTCTTCGGCGTGATCTACGGCCTCACCTTCGACGGCTTCACGCTGCGGCAGACGCGCGATTTCGCCGAGCAGGCCAAGGTGGCGTTTCAGAACGGCAAGGACGTCGCCAAGGTGACGATGTTCGGCCAGCAGGACCAGACCTTCTATCTCTCATTCTCGCCGCAGAAGCTGGCCGCGCTCGGCCTCAACCTCAACGAGGTCCTGAACTCGATCGCCGACCAGAACGCGCTGGTGCCGTCCGGCGTCGTCAACACGCCGGGCGAGAACATCCTCGTCAACGTGACCGGCGGCTTCCTGTCGAAGGAGAATCTTGAGGCCGTCAATCTGTTCATCAACGACCGCTTCTTCCTCCTGACGGACATCGCGACGGTGGAGGAGGGGTATGTCGACCCGCCAACCAAGATGTTCCGGGTCAATGGCAAGCAGGCGATCGGCCTCGGCGTTTCGATGAAGGCGGGTGGCGACAATCTCGCTTTCGGACAGGGGCTCGCGGTGATCGCGGCCCAGCTCGAGCAGCAGTTCCCGATCGGCATCGACGTCGTGCTCGTCTCCGACCAGCCGCAGGTGGTGAAGCACGCGATCGCCGGCTTCACCGATGCGCTGCTCGAGGCGCTGATCATCGTGCTTGCGGTGAGCTTTCTCAGCCTCGGCCTGCGCGCTGGGCTGGTGGTGGCGCTTTCGATCCCGCTCGTGCTTTCGATCGTCTTCATCGGCATGGAGCTGGCGCATATCAGTCTGCAGCGGATCTCGCTCGGCGCGCTGATCATCGCGCTCGGCCTGCTGGTCGACGACGCCATGATCACGGTCGAGATGATGGTCTCGAAGATCGAGGAGGGCTACGAGAAGGCGAAGGCGGCGACCTTCGCCTATGTGACGACGGCCTTTCCGATGCTCACCGGCACGCTGGTCACCATCTTCGGCTTCTTTCCGATCGGCTTCGCGCAGAGCAATACCGGCCAGTATTGCTTTTCGCTTTTCGCGGTGATCGCGATCGCACTGGTCTCGTCCTGGTTCGTCGCCGTGGTGTTTTCGCCGGTGATCGGCGTGGCGGTTCTGCCGGCCAAGATCGTCTCGCAACACAAGGAAGGTTCGCGCGAGTACGGGCGGATCACGACGATCTACAAGCATTTGCTGCTCGCCTGCATGCGGCTGCGTTATTTGACGATCGCCGTGACCCTGGGACTATTCGTGCTGGCCCTCTTCGCCCAGCAATTCGTGCAGCGACAGTTCTTCCCGTCGTCGGATCGGCCGGAACTGCTCGTCACGATCGACCTGCCGGCGGCCGCGTCGATCTTCGCCACGGAACAGGTCGTCAACAAGATACAGACCCTGATCGACGGCGACCCGGACATCGAGCGCTATTCCAACTATATCGGCGGCGGCGCGATCCGCTTCTACCTGCCGCTCGCTGTCCTCAGCGACAATTCCTTCGTCGGCCAGTTCGTGATCGTGACGAAGGGCATCGAGGAGCGCATCCGCGTCAAGGCGAAGCTTCAGGCAGCCCTTGCCGAAGCGGTTCCGGACGCGACGACCTTCGTACAGGACCTGGAGCTTGGGCCGCCGGTCGGCTGGCCGATCCAGTACCGCGTCACGGCGCGGACGCCGAACGAGGCGCGCCAGTATGCGGACCAACTGGTCAAGGCGATGGTCGATTCAGGCTATGCCCGCGACATCAATTTCGATTGGCGAGACAAGAACAAGGCGCTGAAGATCGTCGTCAATCAGGATATCGCGCGCCGGGTCGGACTGAGTTCCAAGACCTTGTCGCAGGCGCTGCAGACCGTGCTGTCGGGCACCACGATCACCCAGATGCGTGACTCGATCTATCTGATTAATCTCGTCGCGCGCGCCGACGCCAGCACGCGCGCCACGCTGGACGGCGTTCGCAACCTGCAGATCAGTCTGCCGAACGGCAAATCCGTGCCGCTACGCGACGTCGCCACGATCGACTACGTGCTCGACGAAGGCTATGTCGGCATGCGGGACGGCATGCCGACCATGACGGTTCAGGCCAATATGATGTCGGGGCTCGAGGCGGCGACGGTCTATGCCCGCCTGCGGCCGGTCGTCGAGCAGATCCGTGCGACCCTGCCGCCGGGCGGCGCGTTGGTCGAAGGCGGTACGGTCGAGAAGAGCGCACAGAGCAACGCGGCCCTGATCGCGCAGGTGCCGCTGATGCTCGGCTTGATGCTGGTCGTGCTGATGGTGCAATTGCAGAGCGTGTCGCGGCTGCTGCTGGTCATCAGTGTCGCTCCGCTTGGCCTGATCGGCGTCGTCGCGGCGCTGCTCTTTACCGACACGCCGATGGGTTTCGTCGCAACCCTCGGCATCATCGCGCTTGCCGGCATGATCATCCGCAATTCGGTCATTCTGATCGACCAGATCGAGCATACGCGCAAGGAGGGTGAGGATGCCTGGCAGGCCGTGATCGAGGCGGCGCAGCACCGCTTTCGCCCGATCATGCTGACGGCGTCCGCCGCCATTCTGGGCATGATTCCGATCATGCGCGACGTGTTCTGGGGACCGATGGCCTACGCCATCGTCGGCGGCCTGGCCGGCGCGACGCTGCTGACGCTGCTGTTCCTTCCGGCGCTTTATGTGACGAGCTTCCGGATCAAGGAGACCCGGCGTCCCGAGACCGGGGCCGAGGGGCCGGATCCGGCGCCTGTGCCCGCGCGTTAGCGGCGACCGCCGCCAGCCCGTAACGTGACCTCGCCCTTGATGATCGGCCACGACCGATGGATAAGGGGCCATTGGAGGCAGTTGGTATGGGTCATATGGACGTTCTTGAACTTTTGGGCGCGCTGCACAACGCCCTGCAAGCCGGCGCCTCGGTGGACGATACGGAAAGCTGGATGCAGGCCTTCGGCGCCATTCGTCGCGAGATCGAAGCCGATCCCAAGTCGGACAAATACGACATCGAGACGCTCGATGTGCTGGCCGGCAAGCTCGCCACCTTGATCGCCGAGTTGGAAGCCGGACGACCCGAGCCCGATTTCAAGCCGGCCCGGACCTGGGTGGCGGCGCTCGGCGCGGCCGTCCATCGCCGGCGGTCCTGATAAGGAAGGGGCAGCGGGCATGGGAACTCGCACGCTATCTCCGGATTTCGACGAAGTTGAATTGTCTTCCCGACGGCCTTCGCTAACTTGGATCGCATGAGCACCGCCCGCATCGTTTCCTACAACGTCCATGCCTGTGTCGGGACGGACAAGAAATTGTCGCCCGAGCGCATCGCCCGCGTCATTCAGGCCTGTGACGCGGACATCGTTGCGCTGCAGGAGATCGATGTCGGGCGGCCGCGCAGCGGGCGGGTCGATCAGGCGCAGCTTCTGGCCGAGCTTCTGGGGATGGAGGTGCGTTTCCATCCTTCGACGCGGATCGGGCCCGACGAGCACTATGGCGATGCGATCCTGACCCGGTTGCCCTATTCGATGAAGAAGATGGGCGTGCTGCCGGGCTTTCACGACCGCATCAAGGTCGAGCCGCGCGGTGCGCTCTGGGCCTCCGTGCAGGTCGGCGGCGTCGCGGTGCAGGTGGTGAACACCCATCTCGGCGTCTGGCCGCACGAGCAGATGCTGCAACTCTCGACGCTGCTCGGGCCGGAGTGGCTCGGGCATCCCGAATGTCGCGAACCGGTTGTCTTCCTCGGTGATTTCAACGCCCCTCCCGGGCTCGCACCCTACCGGCGCCTCGCCTCGGAATTTGTCGACGTGCAGAAGGTGTGGGGCGAGCGCAAGGCGAAGCCGACCTTTCCGGGCCGCCTGCCGACGCTGAGGATCGACCACGTCTGGCTGCGCGGCCGGGCATTGGTCAAGAATGTCGAGGTGGTGCGGACGCCTCTGGCTCGGGTCGCCTCGGATCATCTTCCGCTGGTCGTTGATCTCGATTTCCGGGCGCATGCCAAAAAGGCGGCGTCGGACGCAAAAGCCAGCGTCGCTTGACGGCGTTGCGGTGACCAGGGACCCGCCTGTCGGTGTCGACCGAATATTGTGCGCGGGTCCGGTGTTTACGAGTTCAACCCTTTAGCCTGCCAGCACCGAGAGCCCATATCGTCCAGCGCGTGCGCCGCTTGTCCGTCGGGGCGCTTCGATTTGGCGACTTGCTTCCTGGTGTCGGCAGGCAGCAAAGATCGGAGACGAGGTCGTCGTAGCGGGAAAGCTCAGACCGGTTCATGCGGGACAGCATCATGGCGCCTGCGGCAAAGCTCGAGCCGAAATGTAGCGTACGCGTGCTCAAAGACAGCTTCATGTTCGAGTTGGCCATAGAACACCTCCCACGGCCCTAACCGCTCGATCGCAACAATTGCGTCGAACGTGGTTCCTTGGCCGAGGATGGAACGGCGGCATAATAGATCAGAATCCGGCCCTGTGAAGAAAGAGTCTTGACCTATTGCAAAAAAATTCGGCGATTTGCGAATCGCCGAATTTCAGGGCAGACGCAGGATCCGGCACGTCGCTCCTTCCGCCGCCGCCGCCGCGAAGGGCGGGCGCACGATCAGGCAGAGCGCCTGCGCGAAGGTCGACAGCATCGAGCTGTCCTGGCGCGGCAGCGGCGTCGCAATATGGCGCCCGTCCGGCAGGTCGACGAGGCTGGCGCGGACATAGTCCTGGCGGCGGTCGTTAGTCCCGACCGGTCCGCCGAGTTCCGCCAGCTCGCTTTCGTCGACGAGTGGCAGGCCGAGCAGTCGCTTGATCTGCGGCTTTAGGAACAGCAGGCCGCAAACAAGGCTGGAGACGGGATTGCCGGGCAGGCCGAGCACGCGCATCGGCCCGAGCCGGCCGAACATCAGCGGCTTGCCGGGCCGCATCGCGATCTTCCAGAAATCGAGCGCCATGCCGCGCCCGACCAGCACCTCGCGCACAAAATCATGCTCGCCGACCGAAGCGCCGCCGAGCGTCACCAGAACGTCGGCGCCGCTGGCGGCAGCGCGATCGATGGTCGCCGCGAGTTCCGCGCGGTCGTCCGGCACGATGCCAAGATCGATCGCCGTGCCGCCCAGCCATTCGACCAGCGCGGCGATGCCGAAGCTGTTGGAGGCGACGATCTGGTTGGGGCCGAGTTCGGAACCAGGCGCGACCAGCTCGTCGCCGGTCGCGATGATGGCGATGCGCGGCCGGCGACGGACCGGGACATCGCCATGGTTGAGCGCCGCTGCGAGCGACAGCTGGCGCATGCCGAGGCGCGTTCCGGCCGGAAGCAGGATGTCGCCCTCGACGAAATCGAGGCCCTTGGCGCGAATGTGCTGCCGGAGCCGAACGGCCTCGGTAGCCCGGATGCGCCCATCCGCCTCGACGACGGCATCCTCCTGCAGCAGGATCGCGTCGGCGCCATCGGGAACCGGCGCGCCGGTGAAGATGCGCACGGTCTGGTTGGGACCGACGGTGCCGGGGAAGGCGTGTCCCGCCGGTGCCGCGCCGATCTGGGTGAGCAAGGCGGGCACGGTGGCGACGTCGGCGGCGCGGACGGCATAGCCGTCCATGGCGGAAACGTCGAAGGGCGGCTGCGTGCGCCGCGCGGCCAGGGGGCCGGCGAGGACACGGTTCAGCGCCGTGCCCAGCGGCACGGTTTCGGCCGGCGTCGGCTGGACGTCCTGCGTGACGCGGGCGATCGCGTCCTCGACGGGGAGCAGGGCGTCGGCCATCAGTCGGCCTGCCTGGCTTCGTCGTGCCAGTCGCCAGAGCGACCGCCCGTCTTCCCGATCAGCCGGATGCCGCCGATCGTCATGCCGCGATCGACCGCCTTGGCCATGTCGTAGATGGTGAGGCAGGCAACGGAGACGGCCGTTAGCGCCTCCATCTCGACGCCGGTGCGCTCGGCGACCTTGGTGGTGGCGCGGATGCGCAGGCCCGGCAGGGCGTCATCGAACTCGATCTCGATCTTCACTTTAGACAGCATGATCGGATGGCAGAGCGGGATCAGCTCATGCGTTTTCTTCGCCGCCATGATGCCGGCTATCCGCGCCGTCGCGATCACGTCGCCCTTGGCCGCCGTGCCGGAGCGGATCAGGTCGAGGGTCGTGGCCTGCATCGTCACCATGCCTTCGGCGACCGCCGTGCGCTCGGTGATTGGCTTGGCGGAGACATCGACCATGTGAGCGGCGCCGGTCTCGTCCAGATGGGTGAGGCGAGGGGACATCAGCCAAGTTCCTTGTGCATGAACAGGCGATTTTCGAGCGGCAGGCCCGAGAGCTCCTCGCCAGCATGCAACAGAAAGAAAGCCGGCGTCCAATCGTCGGGCAGGACTTCCAGGAAGCCGCGCCGTTCGTAGAAGGGCCGATTCCAAGGGACGTCGCGAAACGTTGCGAGCGTCAGCCGCGACAAGCCACGCCGGCGCGCCATGTCCTCAGCCGCCGCCAGCAGCGCGCTGCCGACGCCCTGGCCGCCATAGGCGGTGGCGACCGAGAGTTCGTAGATGTGAAGCGCGTCGTCCAGTCGCCCGGCCAGCAGGAAGCCGACCGGCGCATCATCGCCCTCGGCCGCGCACAGCACGACGCCATGCGCGAAGAGCGAGCGCAGGAAGGCCTCGCCGGTCGTGTCGCTATCGGCGACGGCGCCGAGGCCGACCTCACGAAAACGCTGGCCGGCATCGCGCTCGATGGTGCGCAGCGACGGGCATTCGTCCGGGTGGGCCAGCCGTATCGAATAAGACATGCCTAGAACGATCCATCCAATCGCAGCAACAGACGACTCACCTCTCCTTGAGGGAGAGGCGAGAACAGGAGCGGCGGTGCCAGATCAGGCCGATGCGCGGCTCAGAAGATGCGCGGTAGCCGCCGCCACATCAGCCTGCCGCATCAGGCTTTCGCCGACGAGATAGGTATCGATCCGCGCCCGGCGCAGCCGCGCGATGTCATCCGGCGTGAAGATACCGCTTTCGCCGACGAGGATCCGGTCCTCCGGCACTAGTGGCGCCAGCCGCTCGGAGGTTTCGAGCGAAACCTCGAAGGTGCGCAGGTTGCGGTTGTTGATGCCGAGCAGCGGCGAGGAGAGCTTCAGCGCCCGCTCCAATTCGTCCTGGTCGTGGACCTCGAGCAGCACGTCCATACCGAGCGTCAGGGCCGTATCCTCAAGCGACTTCGCGACGTCGTCGGAAACGCCGGCGAGGATGATCAGGATGCAGTCGGCGCCCCAGGCCCGCGCTTCGTAGACCTGATAATCCTCATAGAGGAAGTCCTTGCGCAGCGCAGGCAGGTCGACCGCTTGGCGGGCGGCGACGAGATAATCCGGCGAGCCCTGGAAATAGGGTGTGTCGGTCAGCACCGACAGGCAGGCGGCGCCGCCTGCCTTGTAGGCGCGCGCCAGCGACGGCGGGTCGAAATCCGGACGGATCAGACCCTTGGAGGGGCTTGCCTTCTTGATTTCGGCGATCAGCGCCGGCTCATTCGCCGCGAGCTTGCGGCGGATGGCGTCGGCGAAGCCGCGCGCCGGCGGCTGGTCCTTGGCGCGGGCGATGATCTCGGCCGGCGGAACCTTGGCCTTGGCGGCGGCGATCTCGTCGCGCTTGGTCGCTTCGATCTTCTTCAGGATATCGGTCATCGGCTTATCCATTGGTGATCGCGACCAGGCGATCGAGGCGTTCGTGGGCACGGCCCTCGTCGATCGAGGCAGCGGCAAGCGCCACGCCCTCGGCGAGCGAGGCGGCGCGGCCGGCGACGATCAGCGCGGCGCCGGCATTCATCAGCACGGTATCGCGATAGGGGCCGGGTTCACCTTCGAGCAGGGCGCGCAGGGCTGCGGCGTTATACTCGGCGTCGCCGCCGCGAATCGCCTCCACGGGCGAGACGGGAAGGCCGACGGAGCCCGGATCGACGGTGAAGGTCTCGACCTTGCCGTCGCGGAGCGAGGCGACCTTGGTCGCGCCGGCCGTGGTGATCTCGTCGACACCGCCGGCGCCGTGCACGACCCACGCGCTTTCCGAGCCGAGCGCCGCCAGCACCTGCGCCACCGGCTCGACCCATTCTGCCGAATAGACGCCGACCAGTTGCCGCCTGACGCCGCCCGGATTGGAGAGCGGCCCGAGCAGGTTGAAGATCGTCCGCGTGCCGAGTTCGACCCGGGCCGGGCCGACATGCTTCATCGCGGAATGATGCATCGGGGCGAACATGAAGCCGATGCCGGCCTCGCGGATCGCCCGGCCGATCGCTTCCGGTGCAATGTCGACATTGACGCCGAGCGCCACCAGCACATCGGCGGCGCCTGATTTCGACGAGACGGCACGGTTGCCATGCTTAGCGACCGGCACGCCGGCTCCGGCCACGACGAAGGCCGAGGCGGTCGAGATGTTGTAGGTGTGGGCGCCGTCGCCGCCGGTGCCGACGATGTCGATGGCGTCGGCGGGCGCGTCCACCTTTAACATCTTGGAACGCATCGTCGCGACCGCGCCGGCGATCTCGTCGACGGTCTCGCCGCGCACGCGCAGTCCCATCAGGAAGCCGCCGATCTGGGCCGGCGTGGCCGAGCCGGACATGATCACGTCAAAGGCTGATTCCGCCTCGGCGCGATCGAGCGACTGGCCCGAGGCGATCTTGGCGATGTGGGATTTCAGGTCACTCATGCTGCGATCCACCTCACGCGACCGACCGGGGAGCGCGGTTTTTCGCGTTCCACTCGGCCGCGAGGTCGAGGAAGTTCTTCAGCATCAGGTGACCATGCTCGGAGGCGATGCTCTCGGGGTGGAACTGCACGCCATGCATAGGCAGGGTCTTGTGCATGGCGCCCATGACGACGCCGTCCTCCGATTCCGCCGTGATCTCCAGCACCGCCGGCATGGTCTCGCGCTTCACCGTCAGCGAGTGGTAGCGCGTCGCCTGGAACGGGCCGTTGATGCCGCGGAACACGCTCTTGCCGGTATGGCTGATGGTCGAGATCTTGCCGTGCATCTGGCTTGGCGCCCGGATGACGTCGCCGCCCATCGCCTGGCCGATCGCCTGGTGGCCGAGGCAGACGCCGAAGATCGGGATGGTGTCGCCGACGCGTTCGATCAGGTCGAGGCAGATGCCGGCTTCGTTCGGCGTGCAGGGGCCGGGCGAAAGCACGATGCCTTCCGGGTCGAGGGCGATGACCTCCTCGACCGTGATCTTGTCGTTGCGCTTGATGATCAGCTTGGCGCCAAGCTCCCCCAGATAGTGGACGAGGTTGTAGGTGAAGCTGTCGTAATTATCGATGACGAGAAAGGCCATGATGCTGTTTCCCTCCGCTTCGACTACTGCCCGCGTCCAGCCTGAGAAGCGAACTTTACCGCTTCCTCGGCCGCACGGAAGAGCGCGCTTGCCTTGGCGATGCACTCCTGATGCTCGCTCTCGGGAACCGAGTCCGCCACGATGCCGGCGCCCGCCTGCGCATACATCTTGCCGTCCTTGACGATCGAGGTCCTGAGCACGATGCAGGTATCCATCGCGCCGTCGGCCGAGAAATAGCCGACGCAGCCGGCATAGATGCCGCGCTTCTGGCCCTCGAGCTCGTCGATGATCTGCATGGCGCGCACCTTCGGCGCGCCCGAGACCGTGCCCGCCGGGAAGCCGGCTGCGAGCGCGTCGAGCATGTCGTATTCGGACGACAGCCGGCCAATCACATTCGAGACGATGTGCATCACCTGGCTGTAATATTCGAGGAAGAACTTGTCGGTGACCTTCACCGAGCCGATTTCGGCGACGCGGCCGACATCGTTGCGGCCGAGGTCGAGCAGCATCAGGTGCTCGGCCAGTTCCTTCGGGTCGGCCAGCAGCTCCGCCGCCAGCGCCTTGTCGGCCTCCGGCGTCGCGCCGCGTCGGCGCGTGCCGGCGATCGGTCGGATCGTCACTTCGCCATCGCGGACGCGCACCAGGATTTCGGGGCTGGAGCCCGCGACCGCGAAGCCGCCGAAGTCGAGGAAATACAGGAACGGCGACGGATTGGTCCGGCGTAGCGCCCGGTAGAGCGCGAAGGGCGGCAGGCTGAAGGGCGCCTCGAAGCGCTGCGACAGCACGACCTGAAAGATGTCGCCGGCCGCGATGTATTCCTTCGCCTTGGCGACCATCTCCAGATAGCGCTCATGCGACGTGTTGGAGACGACCGGCACGTCCAGGTCGATGTCGGAATAGGAGGCGCCACGGTTGAGCGGGCCCTCCAGCGTGTCGACCGCCGCTGTCAGCCGCTCGATCGCCCGCGCATGGGCCTGGGCGGCCGAGACGCCGGCTTCGGGCCGGATCGGCGTGACGAGAGTGATCTCGTCCTTGATGGCGTCGAAGATCACCATGACCGTCGGGCGCATCATGATCGCGTCGGGAACGCCGAGCGCGTCCGGATTGGGCGCGCCCAGCTCTTCCATCTGGCGGACCATGTCGTAGCCGAGATAGCCGAAGATGCCGGCCGACATCGGCGGCAGGGTCTTGGGCAGGTCGATATGCGATTGCGCGATCAGGTCGCGCAATGCGTCGAGCGAACGGCCTTCCAGCGGCGCATAGGCCTCCGGGTCGGCGGCCGGCGCCGTATTGATCTCGGCGCGGTCGCCGATGGCGCGGAAGAGCAGGTCGGGCTCGATGCCGATCATCGAGTAGCGGCCGCGAACGGCGCCGCCTTCGACCGATTCGAGCAGGAAGGTGTTCGACCTTCCGGCCGAAAGCTTGAGCATGGCGGAGACGGGCGTCTCCAAATCGGCAACCATTCGGGTCCAGACGACCTGCGCGCGACCTTGTTCGTAGGCAGGCGAAATCGTCTCCAGCGACGGCTCGATCAACATGGTTTCAGTCCATCAATTTGGGAAAGGCTCTCAGAGCCTTGATTGGGTGCGCGACACGGTCGCGGCGATGACATCTTTCGTCCCGGCGTGAGCCGGAGGCGATCAACGCCATCGCCAGGTTTGCGTGCGCCGCCACCATGTCGCCGCGGTCTCATTCGCCGTGGACGGCCAAGCGCGGGCCCCGGACAGGGCCTGCGTTCCGTCGAAAGCGGCACCGGCGGCCTGCGCGGAGCAGGGCCGACGGAGCTGCGTATCGGGCAAATGGCGTGGCGACATTGTTTCCAACCAACCCTCAGATGGCGCTGATGATCTGCTGCAGGACGCTCTGATTGACCGTCACGCCGAGCTGGCGCTGCAACTCGGCCACATATTGCTGCAGGAGATCGTTCTGCATGGCGTCGGCGAGCTGCTGGGTGATCTGACCGCTGTCGCCGGCACCCGCAGTGTACGGGGGCTCGGTGACATTGGCGACCTGCAGCACGATCTGCTCGCCGTCCTGCGCCCCCGGAGCGACGTCGGCCGAGCCCTTCGGACCGGCGAACGCCGCCTTGAGCGCCTCCGTCGAGAAGCTGTCGGACGGGCGCGAGCTGCGGGTCTGCTTGTCGAGCGTCTGTACGGGAAGGCTCAGCGATGCCGCGACGTCGTCCAGCGTCTCGCCCTTGCCGAGGCGATCCTTGGCTTCCTTGGCCTTGGCGATCAGCTTGTCGGTCGTGGCCTGCTTCTTCCAGGCCTCGATCACCTTGTCCTTCACCTGGTCGAGCGGCCGGTCATGCGCCTCGTTGATGTCGGTGATGCCGAACCAGACATAGCCGCCGTCCTCGGTCGGGATCGCGGCGTTGTCGATGCCGACATCGCTCGCGAACGCATCCTTGAGCAGCTGCGCCTGGGCCGGGATGTCGGCGACGGCATTGCCGGCAGCATCCTTGCCGGTCTGGTCGACGGCGATCTTCTTCAGCGTCAGCTTGTTGTTGGTGGCGATCTCGTCGAGCGATGCGCCACCAGCGCGTGCGTCCTCGATCGAATCGCGCAAGCCGTTGATGTCCGCCTTGGCGGCGTTCAGGGCCAGTTCCTTCTTGAGGTCGGCCTTGACCTCGTCGAACGCCTTGATCGTCGCCGGAACGACGTCCGAGACGTGGACGACCACGGGACCGAAGCTGCCCTTGACGACGTCGCTGGAGCCGTTGGCGGGAAGGGCGAAAGCGGCTTCGGCGACCTTCGGGTCGATCAGCTTGTCGCGGGTGATGACGCCGAGATCGCTGTCCGAGAGTTTCTTGCCGATGCCTTCGAGCATCGATTCGAAGGATTCGCCCGCCTTCAGCTGATCGGCCGCCGTCCGCGCGCTGCTCTCGTCCGAGAACACGGCCTGGAAGACATGGCGCGTTTCCGGCGTCGTGAAGCGCGCCTTTTCGGCGTCATACGCCTTTTGCGCGTCGGCGTCGGTGATGTCGTCGGGACGCGCGACCTCTTCGGGGCCGAGCTTGATGAAGGAGATCGAGCGCACTTCCGGGGCGCGCCAGTCCGCCTTGTTGTCATTGTAGTAGCTGGTCAGTTCGTCGGCGTTGGGCGCCGGGATCTCGCCGACCAGGGAGGCGGGCAGGACAAGGTAGCGGATGTCGCGCTGCTCGGTCTGGTAGTCGTGCAGAGCCTTGGCCAGCGCTTCGGGCGCGGTGGCGCCGCCCGAGATCGACTCGGCGATCTGCTGGCGCTTCTCCTGCGCGCGGCGCTCAACAACATAGGCATCCTCGGTCATGCCGTTGTTGCGCAGCAGCGAAACGAAATAGTTGCGGTCGAAGGTGCCGCCGGCGCCCTTGAAGGCGGGGTCCTGGGCGATCTCGCGGATCAGCATGTCGCGCGAGACGCCGATGGACAGGTCCTTGGCTTGATCGTCGAGCGAAGCCTCGGTGACGAGGCGGCCGAGCACCTGGTTTGGAATGCCGAGCATCTTGGCCTGATCGGGCGTGATCTGCTGGCCAACGCGCTGGCTCATCGCCTGCAGTTCGCGGCGATAGGCGCGATCGAAGTTGACCGACGAGATGTCCGTGCCGCCGACGCGGGCGACGGAATGTTTGCTGACGCCATTAAAGACATCAGCGATGCCCCAGACGGCGAAACTCAGCACGAGCAGGCCGAGCAAGATCTGCGCCACCCAGCTGGCGGCGTATTTGCGCATCGTATTGAGCATCGACGTCCTCTAACGCGCGGGGGCTTTGCCGGCCCCGCTTCGGGCGCGCGATCATAGAAAGGACCCCTCTCGGGGGCAAGGTGAAGCGACATTCTATATGAGATGCCGGCAAATACCTGTGATCGCGATGGTTTTGGGGATGCGAGGGACGGGCAGGGTGTCCGTGCTCCCAACAATCCCCGGCGGAAAGCGCTCGACCGACAGCGTGCGCGGCTCTTGACTTGTCGCGCCCGGCCCGGTGCATAGGATGCAACCAACACAATCAACATCGTATCTCAGGAAGCGCCATGCCAAGCCCGAAGCCGATGATCGCCGGCAATTGGAAGATGAACGGATTGAAGGCCTCGGCGGCCGAATTCGGGAATATCGTCGCGGGCTATGGAGCGCAGCTGCGGAGCAAGGTTGATCTCGCTATCTGCCCGCCCGCGACGCAGTTGGTGCCGTTCGCGGTCATCGCACTGGGGAGCCGCATCGCGATCGGCGGGCAGGATTGTCACGTCAATGCGAGCGGGGCGCATACCGGCGACGTTTCGGCCGAGATGATCGCCGACACCGGCGCGACGCATGTGATCGTCGGTCACTCGGAGCGCCGTACGGACCACGATGAGACGGATGCAATCGTTCGCGCCAAGGCCGAGGCGGCCTGGCGGGCCGATCTGGTGGCGATTCTCTGCATCGGCGAGACCGAGGCCGAGCGGCGCGGCGGAGCGACCCTTTCCGTCGTCGATACCCAGCTTGCCGGTTCGGTGCCGAATGGAGCGACCGCCGCGAATCTCGTGGTCGCCTATGAGCCCGTCTGGGCGATCGGCACCGGGCTGACTCCTTCCAATGCGGATATCGCCGAGGTGCACGCCCATATCCGCCAGCGCCTGGTGGCGCGCTTCGGCGCGGAAGGGGCGGGGATGCGGATCCTCTATGGCGGCTCGGTAAAGCCTTCCAACGCCGGCGAAATACTCAAGATCGCCGATGTCGACGGCGCGCTTGTCGGCGGCGCCAGCCTGAAGGCCGTGGACTTCCTCGGCATCGCCGCGGCCTATGCATGATGCCGTGTTCGGCTTGTCTCCGGCTTTCCGCTCTCCATATCAGGGGCGCGGCACTGGAAACCGCCAAACCGATCGTGTACAAGGCCGCCAGCTTTTTTTGAATTCTGATCAGAGACATCGATGCAGACAGTTATCATCGTGATCCACCTGATGGTGGTCGTCGCGCTCGTCGCCGTTGTTTTGCTGCAGCGGTCCGAAGGCGGCGCGCTTGGTATCGGCGGAGGCGGCGGCTTCATGACGGCGCGCGGTTCGGCCAACGTGCTGACCCGTACGACGGCCATTCTGGCGGCGATCTTCTTCGTCACGTCAATGGGCCTCGCCTTGCTCAGTCGTTACGGCGAACGGCCGTCCTCGATCCTCGACCAGATCCAGGGGCAGTCCACGTCCTCGCCGTCGGCACCGGCCGGCTCGGGACAGGGTATTCTGAATCAGTTGCCGGGTCAGAAGCCGGCGGCGACGCCGGCTGCCTCGGCTCCGGCTCCGGCAACGGCGCCCGCAGGTGAAGCCGCTCCGGCCGGTGCTGCGGCTCCGGCAGAAACGGCCCCGGCTCCTGCTGCCCCGGCCCCGGCCGAGCCCGCGGCGCCGGCGGTGCCGAGTTCGCAGTAAAGCGCGTACAGGCCTTTTTCCCTTCGCGTCGCCGCGCGGTTCCGTGCGGCGACGTTTTATTTGGGGAAGGGCGGTTTGGTGAATGGAGGCAAGGTCGTCATTCTGGTGCGACGGCTTGCCTTTGTCGTATGAAACGTTCGATCGGAAACTGAGGTAGAGGCCATGGCGCGGTACGTATTCATAACCGGCGGTGTGGTTTCCTCGCTTGGCAAGGGCATCGCTTCCGCGGCGCTCGGAGCAATGCTCCAGTCGCGTGGCTACAAGGTCCGCCTGAGGAAACTCGATCCCTACCTGAATGTCGATCCGGGCACGATGAGCCCGTATCAGCACGGCGAAGTCTTCGTCACCGATGACGGAGCCGAGACCGACCTCGACCTCGGCCACTATGAGCGCTTCACCGGGCGCCCGGCCTCGAAGGCTGATTCGGTCACCACCGGAAAAATCTACCAGGAGATCATCGCCAAGGAGCGCCGCGGCGACTATCTCGGCGGCACGGTGCAGGTCATCCCCCACGTCACCGACGCGATCAAGTCGTTCGTGCTTTCCGGCAATGACGATGTCGACTTCGTGCTCTGCGAGATCGGCGGCACGGTCGGCGACATCGAGGCGATGCCGTTCCTCGAGGCGATTCGCCAGCTCGGCAACGACCTGCCGCGCGGCAATGTCGTCTACATTCATCTGACGCTGATGCCCTACATCCCGAGCGCGGGCGAGCTGAAGACCAAGCCGACGCAGCATTCGGTCAAGGAACTGCGTTCGATCGGCATCCAGCCGGACATCCTGCTCTGCCGCAGCGACCGCCCGATCCCGAAGGAAGAGCGCCGCAAGCTGTCGCTGTTCTGCAATGTGCGCGAATCGGCCGTCATCCAGGCGCTGGACGTGGCGCACATCTACGATGTGCCGACGAGCTATCACGCCGAAGGGCTCGACGACGAAGTGCTGGCCGCGTTCGGCATCACCGACGCGCAACCGCCCGTCCTCGACAAGTGGAAGGCGCTGACCAACAAGCTCCGCCATCCGGAGGGCGAGGTAACGATCGCCGTCGTCGGCAAGTACACCGGCCTAAAGGACGCCTACAAGTCGCTGATCGAGGCGCTGCAGCACGGCGGCATCGCCAACACGGTCAAGGTCAACATCGACTGGATCGAGAGCGAGATCTTCGAGAAGGAAGATCCGTCGCCCTATCTGGAACGCGTCAACGGCATCCTGGTGCCCGGCGGTTTCGGCGAACGTGGCTCGGAAGGCAAGATCAAGGCCGCCGGCTTCGCGCGTCGTCGCAAGGTGCCGTATTTCGGCATCTGCTTCGGCATGCAGATGGCCGTCATCGAGGCGGCGCGCAGCCTGGCCGGCGTCGGGAAGGCGAGCTCGACCGAGTTTGGCCCGACGGAGGAGCCGGTCGTGGGCCTGATGACCGAATGGCTCAAGGGCAATATGCTCGAGAAGCGCCATTCGGCCGGCGATCTCGGCGGCACCATGCGCCTCGGCGCCTATGAAGGTCATCTCGAGCCCGGCTCGAAGATCGCCGGCATCTATGGCGAGACGACCATCTTCGAGCGTCACCGCCACCGCTACGAAGTGAACATCGACTACAAGGATCGGCTCGAGGCCTGCGGCCTGCACTTTGCCGGCATGTCGCCGGACGGCGTGCTGCCGGAGACGGTCGAACTGCGCGATCATCCGTGGTTCATCGGTGTGCAGTATCACCCCGAGCTGAAGTCGCGCCCGCTGGATCCGCATCCGCTGTTCGCCTCGTTCATCGCGGCGGCGATCGAACAGTCGCGTCTCGTCTGAGGCTGGCTTTTGGGGGGGGGGGGGGGCGTGCATTGGCACCCCCAAAAATCCCACAGACATGCCGGCTTCATCCCGCGCGGCCGGCCTTGGATCCGCCGCGATCTCGGCGTGTCTTCTCTCGCCAGGCCGGAAGCGATCCCCTTGGTCCAGATCGACGTTTTCCGGTGAGGCGGATCAAGGGTCGCGTCGCCGACGCTTACGTTGTAAGGGTCTGGCCGCGCACGCGAGACTTCTAGGCACGGTGAAGAATGACGACTGAACCCAATTCGCATGTCTCCGCCGGCAAGGCGACCTTCGGCAATGATCTGCCGCTGACGCTGATCGCCGGGCCCTGCCAGCTGGAAAGCCGGCAGCATGCTTTCGACATGGCCGGCCGTCTCAAGGAGATGACGACCAAGCTCGGCATTGGCTTCGTCTACAAGTCCTCCTTCGACAAGGCGAATCGCACCAGCATTTCCGGCAAGCGCGGCGCCGGTCTCGATGCGGCACTGCCGATCTTCGCCGACCTGAAGAAGGAATTCGACGTTCCGGTGCTGACCGATATCCATGAGCGCGAGCAGTGCGCCGTGGTGGCCGAAGTCGTTGACATCCTGCAGATCCCCGCCTTCCTGTCGCGCCAGACCGACCTTCTGGTCGCCGCAGCCGAGACAGGCCGAGTGATCAACGTCAAGAAGGGCCAATTCCTTGCGCCTTGGGACATGAAGAATGTTCTCGCCAAGCTGGTCGACAGCGGCAATCCGAATGTGCTTCTGACTGAGCGCGGCGCCAGCTTCGGCTACAACACGCTCGTTACCGACATGCGCGCGCTGCCGATCATGGCGGCGATGGGGGCGCCGGTCATCTTCGACGCCACCCATTCGGTGCAGCAGCCGGGCGGGCAGGGCACGTCTTCGGGCGGCCAGCGCGAGTTCGTTTCGGTTCTGGCGCGCGCCGCCGTCGCGGTCGGTGTCGCCGGCGTCTTCATTGAGACGCATCAGGATCCGGACAACGCGCCGTCCGACGGCCCGAACATGATCCAGATCGATGAATTGCCGGCGCTGCTTGAGCGCCTTATGGCCTTTGATCGGCTTGCGAAGGGATAGGGCTCTGCCCCGTCGTTTCGAAGCGGCTTGCGGGATGATGTGAAACGATCGCAGGATGTCATCCTGCGCCACTCTGGAAGAGCCCAGCCCGATGGACCCGAACGAACTCGTCGTCATTCTCGATCGGGCGATATCCAACCTTCCGGATCCGTCCGCCGATGGGCGCCGGCGCGTCTATGAGAGGGTCGAACGCACGATCCGCGCCACTTGCACGCCCGAGGGCGGCGAGATGGACATGGAGCGCTACCAGGCGTTGCGCCGGGACCTCGGCGCGGCGATCGCCATCATCGAGCAGCAAAGGCGCAGCCCCTCGCTGAGGCGGGCGGCAACGGCGCCAGCCGCGCCCGCGAGCGTTGCTCATCCTGCGAGCGCGGCGGCGCCGACGCAACCGGCAAGTACTGCAGCTTCAGCAACTCCTGCTGCCGTGTCTCCGAGCCCGGTTGCAGTCCGTCCGATCCCAGTGCCGCGCGCTGCCTCCAATCCTGCAGCGGCCAGCCCCACCCATGGCGTCTCGGTATCGGTCGCGCCGGCTCCGCCGGAAGAACTGGTCGAGCCGGACGCCGAGGACGACGGCGCTTCGCCTCGCTGGCTGAAGCGGATTGGTATCGGCGCGGCCGCGACCGCCGTTGCGCTCGGGGTGGTCATCGCCGCTTTGCCGGGCGGGCCGCTTCGAAGCCTCCTGTCCGGCGCGAGCTCAAGTGCGCCGCCGAGCGCCTCGGTACCGCCGCCAACGGCCAGCAAACCGCCGGCCGATCCCTTTGCCGGCGCGCAGGCACCGCCTCCGGTGATTGCGACCGACCGACCGACGCCGGTCGAGCCGGCTGCGGATACCGACAACACGACGGCTTTCGCGCCCATTGCGCCGGAGCCGGGCGTTCCGCGCGTGACCGACGTCAAGGTCTCGATCATGAATGGCGCGTCGGAATGGCGGACGGAGCGGTTGACCGGCTACACGGACAATCCCGCGGGGCCGCCGGTCATGGCGATCGCGCAGCATCGCGAGACGCCGCTGCTGGTGTCGGTCTATTGCGACACACCGAATTTGACGGTCTTTCGCGTTGCCTACGGCACGGATTCGGGCACGCTTCGGCAGGAAATCGCAGAGCGCGGCAGCATGGACGGCATCCAGCGCCAGCGAATCCAGGTCAAGACGGATCGCAATGAGGGCTTCGCCGGTGACTTCCTGGCGCTGACGACCCACACCTGGGGCATTCGAATGGCACCGGAGAATGTCGAAACGCTGCGGGCCGGCAAGGAAATCGAGATCTCGATCGGCGACGCCGTCGCCGGGACGGTATCGCTGAGCGGTGCGACGCCGGCTATCGACGAGGCGCTGACGGGTGGCTCCTGCACCTGAGGCCCGGCTTAGCCTAAGTCCGCCATCGTACTTCGGGAGCGGGTCGGGCAGGCCACATTCTCTGCGTCAGCCGCGGCCGCGATAGGGCGCGACGCCCTGGTCTGGCAGCCAGATGTTGGCAGGAACGGGGCCGCTCTGCCAGAAGACGTCGATCGGGATGCCGCCGCGCGGATACCAATAGCCGCCGATGCGCAGCCAGTGCGGATCGAGCAGCGCGGCGAGGCGCTTGGCGATGTCGATCGTGCAGCCTTCATGGAACGCGCCGTGATTACGGAAGGCATGCAGATAGAGCTTCAGCGACTTCGATTCGACCAGCCAGTCCTTCGGTACATAGTCGATGACGAGATGCGCGAAATCGGGCTGGCCGGTGACCGGGCAGAGCGAGGTGAATTCGGGCGCGGTGAAGCGTGCGACATAGAGCGTGTCGGGATGCGGATTGGGCACGCGGTCGAGGACCGCCTCTTCCGGGGTGGTGGCAATGCCGACATTCCGGCCAAGCTGCAATTCGTGTTCGCTCATCGTCGGTTGCTCCAGGTCTGCCCGGTGCGCTTCGCTCGAGATCGCTCTAGCAAGGCGCCAGAAGCTCGCACGTGTCGCGATTGAAGCGCCAGGCGGAGAAGCCGTTCATCTGCGTGCCGCCCCACCAGCGCTTGATGCCGTTGGTCGAAACGTGATCCTGGTCGCCGGACAGGATGTCTTCGCCGACCATGGTCAGCCGCAGCGGGGCGGTGACGTATTCAGCATGCACTTCCGAATCAGCGTGCGAATAGGGGGCATGCAGCCCCTCGAGCAGCGGGAAGTCGCAGAAGGCGAGCGAATCGATCACCGCATAGAACGGCCAGGTGCCCATGAAGGCGGCTTCCTCGGCGCCGCGCGCCTGATGGAACAGGGCGGCGGCCGACATGTCTTCGAGCCCGAGCGAATCGAGCAGGCGCATCTCGGTGCGGTTGAGGCCGGTCTTCGGTTGCGGCAGCTCTTCGAGGAAGCGCGTCAGCGCCTGATGCAGGAACGGAAACCCCTTGATCGGTCGCGACGCCCGCTTCGCGATCCGTTCCGGCGTCGGCGAGGTCAGCTCGCTCCAGACGGTCGCTGCCATGTCGAGCAGGGCCTGGTTGACGCGGACACCATCGATGGCGAAGCGCATCACCGTGTCCGGTCGTTCCATCGCGAAGAAGCTGTCCGCCTGGACGATGACGATGCCCTGTGTCCGCCCTTCCTTGGCGAAGAAATCGAGAATCTGCAGTAATTGCAGCTGGTCGTAGAGATCGTGCTCGAACCACAGTTCGACCCGGTCGAATTCGGCATGCCGGCGCATAACGGCGTCGCGTTCGGCGAAGGTCGCAGCAACCGTCTCGGGATCGAAGTTGAACACGTCGGCGAGATGCTCCGCCCGGATGGCCGAGACGGCCTCCAGCGTATCTAGCGGCGGGATCGGGCCGTCATGCAGCGCGTCGCGCCACGGCATGATGACGGCGCGGCTGCCGGCGGCGGTGAGGAGGTCGACGGTCTGGTCGCCGTCGGTGATGAGAAGCGTCGTCATTCCGTCTTCATCTTCCGATGCGAGACGGAAGGCAATCGAAACTGCGCATTCCGCGCGCTTTCGCGGCGAGTGGCCGCGTTCGGCCATCGGAACGCGACAGTTTCGCGCGCCTCCTCTTCCGCCATCCTGCGCGGCGGGTTAGAAGCTGCGAGACCATCGCGTCCCGTCCGAGAACAAGGATTTCCGCATGACCGCCATCATCGATATCACTGCCCGCCAGATCCTCGACAGCCGTGGCAATCCGACGGTTGAAGTCGACGTCCTGCTGGAGGACGGTTCGCTCGGCCGCGCCGCCGTTCCCTCGGGTGCTTCGACCGGCGCGCATGAGGCGGTCGAACTGCGCGACGGCGACAAGTCGAAGTATCAGGGCAAGGGTGTCTTGAAGGCGGTCGAGGCCGTCAACGGTGAGATCTTCGACGCGATCGGCGGCATGGAAGCCGAAGACCAGGCGATGATCGACGGCACGATGATCGATCTCGACGGCACGCCGAACAAGGCGCGCCTCGGCGCCAACGCCATCCTCGGCGTCTCGCTGGCGCTCGCCAAGGCGGCCGCTGCCGCTTCCGGCCAGCCGCTCTACCGCTATGTCGGCGGTGTCAACGCCAAGGTCCTGCCGGTGCCGATGATGAACATCATCAATGGTGGCGCGCATGCCGACAACCCGATCGACTTCCAGGAATTCATGATCCTGCCGGTCGGCGCACCGACGCTGGCCGAGGCCGTGCGCTGGGGTTCCGAGGTGTTCCACACGCTGAAGAAGGCGCTCAAGGACGCTGGCCACAATACCAATGTCGGCGACGAGGGCGGCTTCGCTCCGAACCTGCCGTCGGCGACCGCGGCGCTCGATTTTGTCGCCAAGTCGATCGAGAAGGCAGGCTTCCGCCTCGGCGAGGACATCTATCTCGGCCTCGATTGCGCCGCGACCGAATTCTTCAAGGACGGCAAGTACAATTACGAAGGTGAAGGCGTCGTCCGCACCATCGACGAGCAGGTTGCTTACCTGGCCGATCTCGCCTCGAAGTTCCCGATCATCTCGATCGAGGACGGCATGAGCGAGGACGACTGGGCCGGCTGGAAGGGCCTGACGGACGCGATCGGCAGCAAGGTGCAGCTCGTCGGCGACGATCTCTTCGTCACCAACACGACGCGCCTGTCGCGTGGCATCAAGTCCGGCACCGCCAACTCGATCCTTGTCAAGGTCAACCAGATCGGCTCGCTGACCGAGACCCTCGACGCCGTATCGATGGCGCACCGCGCCGGCTACACCGCCGTCATGTCGCATCGCTCGGGCGAGACCGAGGATTCGACCATCGCCGATCTCGCCGTCGCGACGAACTGCGGACAGATCAAGACCGGCTCGCTGGCCCGTTCGGACCGGACCGCCAAGTACAACCAGCTGATCCGCATCGAGGAGCAGCTCGGCACGCAGGCCGAATACGCCGGCCGCAGCATCCTGAAGGGCTGATTTGGCGCGAAACTGCGATCACAGCCTAGGGTTGCGATCGCATGGACAAACTCTCATGGGCGCGGCATGCTGCGCTCATGAAGACAGTGCACAACGAACGCACAAGACTGCTGGCTACGGCGCTGAATAATCTCGGCGTCGCCATTTGGGCGACTGCCATTCTCGCGCCCACCGCGAGTTTGCTCTACAGCACGGGCGACGCCAATATCGGCGTCTGGTGGGTCTGGATAGCCGGTCTTTGGTCTTTGCTGGGTGTAGCCCTACATTTGTTGGCAAGAGCCATTCTGGGAAGGCTACTGGAATGACCGACCTTCAACTGTATCTGCTTGTTGCACCGTTCGTCGTATTGGCTATCGCTCTGCTGGCATATTGGATCAGCGGGATTTACGACGATCCGCGCCGTCATCGTCACCATCCCGGCGAATAGCCTATCCCCCAGTCCCCACCGGCTGCTGCTGCGTGATGCAGTGGATGTTGCCGCCGCCGAGCAAAATTTCGCGCGCCTCGATGCCGACGATGCGGCGGTCGGGATGCAGCGCGGCGAGGATCTCCATCGCAGCCTGATCTGTCTTCGGGTCGAGCAGCGGCATCACCACCAGCCCGTTCGCGATGTAATAATTCGCATAGGAGGCGGCGAGACGCGCGCCGCCACGGCGCTCGGCGCTGCCCTCCGAAACGTCGATGCCGGCCGCTTCGGCGTCTGTCATGTAGAGTGGCCCCGGCATCGGCAGCTTGACGATCTCCAGCCCGCGTCCTCTCGCGTCGGTGGCGGCGGACAGCCGCTCATAGGCGTCATGCGAGATCGCGTATTGCGGATCGTCGGGATCCTCGCACCAGGTCAGCGCTACCACGCCGGGCCGTGCGAAGCAGGCGAGGTTGTCTATATGGCCGTCGGTCTCGTCATGGAACAGCCCCGGACCCAGCCAGATCGTCTTGGTGATCCCGAGCCGGTCCGCGAGTTGCTGTTCGATTTCGTCGCGGTCGAGATCGGCATTGCGGTTGGGGTTCAGCAGGCACTCCTGGGTGGTCAGCAACGTGCCTTCGCCATCGACATGGATCGCGCCGCCTTCGAGGATGGAGGGCGCGCGATAGCGTGGCGCGCCTTCGATCTCCAGAATCTTGGCGGCGATCCTGTCGTCCTGGTCCCACGGCGAATAGAGGCCGCCGCTGAAGCCGCCCCAGGCGTTGAAGCGCCAGTCATTGCCGCGCAGGCGGCCGTCGGCGCTGACGACGAAGGTTGGGCCCGTATCGCGGCACCAGGCGTCGTTCGTGGTCGCCTCCATCAGCCGGATATGGGCGGGCAGGCGCTGGCGCGCGTTTTCCCACTGGCCGGCCGAGACCAGCATGGTTACGGGTTCCGCCTCGGCAATGGCGGTCGCGACCGCGGCGAAGGCCTGCTGCGCCGGCTTGCCGCCAAGCCGCCAGTTATCCGGCCGCTCGGGCCAGATCATCCAGGTGCCGGCATGCGGTTCCCACTCGGCCGGCATGCGGAAGCCGTCATCGCGGGGGAGGCTCTGGAGCGTTGCGGACATGATGCTCGTTCGCTGATCGTCGGAGCCCGCGATCGAAGCGGGAATGCCAGACGAAGGCAAGCGTGATAGAGCAGGCCATCGACGACTTCCAACGGATTACGCCATGCAGCTTCGCGCGCTCCTGTTCGACAAGGACGGGACCTTTCTCGATTTCGCCAAGACCTGGGATTCCGCGACCGGCTCGGTCATCACCACCCTTGCCGATGGCGACGCCGCGCTGGCGCAACGGCTGGCGGCGATCGTTCATTACGATCTCGAGGCGCGGGTGTTGCTGCCGACATCGCCCTTCATCGCCAGCTCCGTCGGCGAGTTGATCCCGCTCTGGGCCGAAGCTCTGGGTCGGCCGGGGGACGCGGCCTTCGACCAGTTGCTGCGCGACCTGTTTCACGATGCGACGCTCCATGCCGCGACGCCGATCGGCGACCCCTCGGTGGTGTTCGAGGGCCTGCAGCAGGCCGGCTATCGCCTCGGCGTCGTCACCAATGATTCCGAGCGGGGTGCGCGGTCGCAATGCGAGCGGCTCGGCCTCGTCTCTTGGTTCGACGCCATCTTCGGCTATGATTCCGGCCATGGCCGCAAGCCCGAGGCGGGCCAGATCGTGGCCTTCCTCGATCGGTTCGGCTTTGAGCCGGGCGAGACGGCGATGATCGGCGACACGCTGCATGATCTGCACGCTGCCCGCGCCGCCGGCGTGATCGCCATCGGCGTCGAGAGCGGCTTCATGTCGGCGGAGCAGCTGAGCCCATACGCCGACTACATCATCAGTGATATCAGCCGATTGCAGGATCTTCTGAAAGGGGAGGTTGGTGATCTCGGCGTGGTTTCGCCGCGGTAGAGCTCAAGATCCGGTCCCGATTCCCCCTTGATGCCGTCTGCGGTCGAGGTCCTTTCAACGAGCGCTATATCCTGAACGGCGGACTGTAGTTCGAGGGCGCCGATCCCGTCGCCCCGTCTGAGGGAGTGGCATCATGAGCATGATCACGACGAAGGACGGCACGCAGATCTTCTACAAGGATTGGGGGCCAAAGGACGGGCCGCCAATCGTCTTCCATCACGGCTGGCCGCTCTGCGCTGATGACTGGGACAACCAGATGCTGTTCTTCCTCGGCCAGGGATACCGCGTCGTCGCGCACGACCGGCGCGGTCATGGCCGCTCGACCCAGACCGCGGTGGGTAACGAGATGGACACCTATACCGCGGACGTCGCCGAACTGGTCGAGGCCTTGAACCTCAGGAATGCGGTCCATATCGGTCACTCGACCGGTGGCGGCGAAGTGGCTCGTTATGTCGCCCGCGCGCGGCCCGGACGAGTGGGCAAGGCGGTCCTGATCGGTGCGGTGCCGCCCATCATGGTCAAGTCCACACAGAATCCGGAAGGCTTGCCGCTCGAGGTCTTCGACGGCTTCCGCGCTGCGCTCGCCGCCAACCGGGCGCAATTCTACGTCGAGGTGCCGACCGGCCCGTTCTACGGCTTCAACCGCCCTGGCGCCGCTGTCAGCCAGGGGGTGATCAACAATTGGTGGCGACAAGGCATGATCGGCGGAGCCAAGGCGCAGTACGACTGTATCAAGGCCTTCTCCGAAACCGATTTCACCGAAGACCTGAAGGCGATCGGCGTCCCGGTCCTCGTGATGCACGGCGACGATGACCAGATCGTGCCGATTGCCGATGCGGCGCTGAAATCCATCAAGCTGCTGAAGCACGGCACGCTGAAAGTCTACAAGGGGCTGCCGCACGGGATGTGCACCACCCACTCCGACGTCATCAATCCCGACCTGCTCGCCTTCGTGAAGGGCTGAGTCTCGCGCATGAGACCGAACTCGCCGCCTCTTTGAAGTAACGTAAAGCCAGAGGCGCCCGGAGGGAGAATTCGTGCTGTGCCCGTCCCTCCGGTCGCGCCAGCCCGTAGGTGCGCGCCTGCCCGCCTCAGGTTACGGTGCGATGCGGGTGGCGGCCATCCAGCGTCGTCAGCGCGCCGTAAAGCTCCGGGCGCCGGTCGCGAAAGACGCCCCAGGAGCGGCGCTGATGCGCGATCGCGTCGAGGTCGAAGGTCGCCGTCAGGATGGCTTCGCTGACCCGGTCGGCCTCGGCCAGCTTGGCGCCGGTCGGGTCGGCGATGAAGGACGAACCGTAGAAGGTGATCTCGGTGTCGTTCAGGCCACGCTCGATGCCGATGCGGTTGGAGGCGACCAGCGGCATCAGGTTGGCGCCGGCATGGCCCTGCATGACGCGCTGCCAATGCGCGGCGGAATCGAGCGAGGAATCCTGCGGCTCGGAGCCGATCGCGGTTGGATAGAACAGCATTTCAGCTCCACCCAACGCCATGGCGCGGGCCGATTCCGGGAACCATTGGTCCCAGCAGATGCCGACGCCGATCTTGCCGAAGCGGGTCGGCCAGACGCGAAATCCGGTGTCGCCGGGGGAGAAATAGAACTTCTCCGTATAGCCGGGTCCGTCCGGAATATGGCTCTTGCGATAATTGCCGAGCACGCTGCCATCGGCGTCGACGATGGCGATGCTGTTATAGGCGGTCTGGCCGGCGCGCTCGAAATAGCTGACCGGTAGCACCACCGAGAGCTCCGCCGCCAGCGCCGCGAAATGCGCGATCAGCGGATTTCCCTCGAAGGGCTGGGCCAGATTGAAATGATCGTGGAACTGGTCCTGGCAGAAATAGGGCGTCTCGAACAGTTCCTGGATCAGGATGATGTTGGCGCCTTCGGTGGCTGCCTGACGCACCAGCCGTTCGGCTCGCGCTATGTTGCCGGCGCGATCCCAGTCGCACTCCATCTGCGTCGCGGCGACGGTGACTTGGCGCATGGTTCTACTCCCGCTCGGCAAGGCGATTGAGGATGCCTCGATAGGGCGCGATCAATTTTTGATCGTCAAGCGCAGCATCATCGTTCCAGCTTGCGCCGACGCAATCAACGCGGCCGTCGCCGCTGACGACGCGGCCAATCCTGCAACTGGCCGGAGGGCAGCGACTTCCAATCGAGATCGAGAGGCACGATCTGGCTGCAGCTCAAGCGCCCTGCCGCGACGGCGTCGCGCAGTGCGGCCAGGACGGCCGCCGTCACGGCAGATCGGATCGAAGGCAATGGCCGTCTCGCGCCTGCTTCGTGGGACGGGGCGACAGTTCCATGGCGGTCCGGGCTCCGCCGCGCTATCGTCGGAAGGCGGATGGAGCGGTTGCCGGCCGTGGTCATTGGCAAAACGACGTAAGGGAGTAGCACCATGGACAAGTCGACCGTCAAGACCCTGAAGCTGATCGATCCGACGCTCGTGAAGGACCAGTGCTATGTCGATGGGGCCTGGATCGGCAAGCCGTCGATCGAGGTCACCAACCCCGCCACCGGCGCCGTGATCGGCCATGTGCCGCGCTTCGGCGCCGACGAGACGACGAAGGCCGTCGATGCCGCCGCCATCGCGTTCAAAGCCTGGGCCGCGAAGAGCGCCAAGGAGCGATCGAAGCTGATCCGGCAATGGTTCGAGCGGATCCGCGCCCACCAGGACGATCTCGCGATGATCCTGACCTCGGAGCAGGGCAAGCCGCTCGCCGAGGCCAAGGGCGAGATCGAATACGCCAATTCCTACATCGAGTTCTATGCCGAGGAGGCGAAGCGCATCGCCGGTGAAACGCTGCCGAGCCATCGGGCCGATGCGCGCATTCTCGTGCTGCGCCAGCCGACCGGCGTCGTCGCTGCGATCACGCCGTGGAATTTTCCCGCCGCGATGATCACGCGCAAGGTGGCGCCGGCGCTGGCGGCCGGCTGCACCGTGGTGCTGAAGCCGGCCGGCGAGACGCCGCTCACGGCGCTGGCCTTGGCCGAGCTCGCCGATCGGGCCGGTATTCCGCCGGGCGTCTTCAACGTCATCACCGGCAGCGCATCTGAGATCGGCGGCGTGCTCACCGCGCATCCGGCGATCCGGCTGGTGAACTTCACCGGCTCAACCGAAGTGGGCAAGCTGCTCATGCGGCAGGCGTCGACCACTGTGAAGAAGATGGCTCTGGAACTCGGCGGCAACGCGCCCTTCATCGTCTTCGACGATGCCGACCTCGACGCGGCGGTCGAGGGGGCGATGGTCTCGAAGTTCCGCAACATGGGCCAGACCTGCGTCTGCGCCAACCGGATTTACGCCCAGGCCGGTATCCATGACGCCTTCGTCGAGAAGCTGACGGCTGCCGTCGACAAACTCAAGGTCGGCGACGGCGTCGAAGCCGGCGTGTCGCAGGGGCCGCTCATCAACGACAAGGCCATCCTCAAGGTCGAGGAGCATCTGAAGGACGCCAGGAGCAAGGGCGCGAAGATCGTGCTCGGCGGTCATCGCCATGCGCTCGGCGGCTCGTTCTTCGAGCCGACCGTGCTGACGGGCGCCACGCGCGACATGCAGCTCGCCCGCGAGGAGACGTTCGGCCCCATCGCTCCGGTGTTCAGGTTCGATACGGAGGAAGAGGTCATCCGCGCCGCGAACGACACCGAGTTCGGCCTCGCCGCCTATTTCTATTCGCGCGACATCGGCCGCATCTTCCGCGTCGGCGAGGGGTTGGAATACGGCATGGTCGGCATCAATTCCGGCCTGATCTCGACCGAGCTGGCGCCGTTCGGCGGCGTCAAGGAAAGCGGCAATGGCCGCGAGGGTTCGCATCACGGCATCGATGAATTCGTCGAGAAGAAGTATCTTCTCGTCGCCGGTCTCGACCGGTAGCGCGTCTCGATCGGACGGAGGGCAAGATGTCCAGGGCGGTTCGCTGGCAAAGTTGGGACGGCGAGGGGCTCGAGCACATGGTGTTCAGCAACCGGCCGACGGGGGTTGTCGCGGAAGGCGTGCTGCTTTCCGGCGGCGAGGCGCGCTTCGCCGCCCGCTACGAGCTGACCTGCCGTCCGGATGGCCATGTTGCCGAAGCGCGCGTCGCGGTGGTGGGAGGGCCGTCGATCGCGCTGCAATCCGATGGCGATGGCCTCTGGCGCAACAGTGATGGCAAGCGCGTGCCGGCGCTGGTCGGCGCCAGCGATGTCGACCTGTCGGCGAGCCCGGTCACCAACATGCTCGCGATCCGCCGCCTCGGCCTGGCGGAAGGGCAATCGCAGGAGATCACCGCCGTCCATGTCCGCTTTCCGGACCTCGAAATCACGCTCGACCGGCAGCGCTACACCTGCATCGAGGCCGGGCGCCGCTATCTCTACGAGGCGGTCGACGGCAGCTTCCGCGCCGAGATCGAGACCGAGGAAGGCGGGCTCATCGCACTCTATCCGGGCCTCTTTCGCCGCGTGCCCTGAGCGGCCTCGGCCGCACCCTACTCGGCTATCACCTTGCGCAGTGCGGGATTGAGGCTGTAGTGGCCGACGGCCTCTCCCTTCGCCAGCACATGTCCCTCCATCGCCTTTTGCACGTCCGGCCCGTCCATCAGGGGCTTCGCGGCGAGGTGGTCGATATCGAGCGCGTAGATCGTGATCGTGTAGCCATGCGGCTTCAGGTCGTTGACGGGCGGGCAGGGGCCGTCATAGCCGGCATAGGTTCCCTTCAGTCCCGGATTGCCCGCCATCAGCCATGTATTGGCATTGACGCCGCGCTGGCCCCACTGGGTCTTTTCCACCGGCTTGCCACGCGGCGCGAAACCGTCGCCGTCGGCGCCGGCCGGCAGCGACGTCGTCGTCGCCGGAATATCGTAGAGTACCCAGTGATAGTGGGTGTCGCGCGCCGCCTCGACGGGGATCGGTCGCGGCCCGCGCAGCAGCGTTACGTCGAGCGGCACGTCGGGATCGGTCATGATCAGGGCGAAGGATTTGGTCGTCGCCGGAGCATTCGACCACCCGACGGCGGGGCTCTGGTCGCGGCCGTGCGCCGGCAGCCCGTTTATGGCCGGAAGGCAGAGCGCCGCATCGTCGGGCAGGTCCCCATCCGCGTCGAGCCCGGGAATCGTCACGTTCAGAAATACCGGATTGGCGGCGAGGCTGGCAGGGAGGCTAAGCGCCTGAAGGATTGCCGCGAGCAAGGCGGTCTGCAGTACCGTGTACGAAGTCATGCTGATCTCCTTTCGCCGGTTGGGCCGGAGGGCACGAATTTCTGTCACGCTGTAGAAAATAGGAGGTCGCCGTCCGCGAGGCGAGCCCTGCCTTCGTCGATGGCCCCAGTATTCGGCGCCGGATCAGGCGTCCGCGACCTTGCCGTCGACACCGAGCGGGTCGTAGGTGCCGAACGACCATTCATAGCCCTCCGTGTCGCGGCAGGAATATTCCCGTGATCCATACTCCATGTCTTCGAGAGGGCGGGTGATCTTGGCGCCGGCGGCGACCGCCATGTCGTGATGGCCGTCGACGAAGCGGACCGAGACATAGACGGCGCCGGTGCCGCCGCTCGCAGTGCGGCCGCTGGCGACGAGCTCCGGGCTGAAGCCGCCAAGCATGATCAGGTTCTGGCCGAGCCGCAGTTCGGCATGGATGACCTCGCCATCCGCGTCCTCATGCAGGGCATGAACTTCAAAGCCGAATCCCTTGACCAGGAACGCGATCGCTGCCCGAGGGGCGCGATAGCGCAGGACAGGAAAGATGTGGGACGTGCGGACCATGCGGCCTCTCCTGGCGTGGCGGGTTCGCTCAGGCCTCGGCCTCGACGCCCGCGCCGGTCGCCTGGGCAAGCACCTGCTCGAACACATCTTCCGGCTGGCAGCCGGACAGCGCAAGCCGGCGGTTGAAGACGAAGAAGGGGACGCCGCTGATGCCGCCCTCGGCCGTGGCGGCCGCTTCGCGCCGGGTGATTTCGAGCTCGGCCGGATCGGTGGCGATCCGCCGGGCCTCGTCGACCGAGAAGCCGTGGCGCGCGCCGATTTCGGCGAGGACGTCCGGGTCGGCGACATTGCGGGCATCGATGAAATGCGCTTCGAACAGGGCCGTCGCCAGGGCGTCCTGTGTCCCCTTTTCGAGGGCGTGACGGATCAGCGTGTGCGCCGCCGCCGTCGGGCGCTGGCGCGGCTGCCTGGAAAGGTCGAGCGCGATGCCGCTCTTGCGCGCCTCGGCTTCGACCCTCGCAAACATCGCCGAGGGATCGCCGCCGAATCGCTTGCGCAGTTTCTCTGCCACATCGATTCCTTCCGGCGGCACGTTCGGATCCAGAAAGAAGGGATGATGCACGATCCGCGCTGCGACCCCGCTTTCCGCCAGCACCTTGTGCAGGCGCACGACACCGATGAAGCACCAGGGGCAAACGATGTCGGTAACGACGTCTATCTGGATCTCGGACATGGACAATCTCCCGTCGCGCGGAAAGGTCGCGTCAACCAATCGGAAATGAACGTCAGCTATAACAAGACTGCGTGACTGAAGACACAGGCGCGGCCCCGGAACGGTGCTAATCCTCCCGGCGAATTGATTCCAGTTTCAGGACAAAACCATGCGTATCGCTTTCGCGGCCTTTTTCGGTCTGATTTTCGGTGGCATCGTCGGCGTCGGTACCGGTGTGGGCATCGGCATGTTGCTGCAGAGGATCGTGAATGTCGGCTGCACCGAAGGCGGATGCGCCTATTTCGTGATTTTCTGGGCCGGTCTCGGCCTTGTGGTCTGCGCGCTGCTGGGGGCCATCCTCGCCGGAGTGCTCACCCGCGCAGACGTCCGCGCCAGCCTGCCGCGCCACCAGTAGGCGAAGTGAGGCGGTCAGACGTCGTCGAAGGCCGCGTGATAGCGGACCTCCCCGGTCGGCACTGCGCCGCCGGGCATCAGCGCGAGCGCCATGAAATATTCTGGCGGCACGCCTGAAAGCCTCAGCCGCGAGTCGGTGCGAAAGCCGAACCGCCGATAGAATTCGGGATTGCCGACCAGCACGCTGCCGGCTGCCCCCAGCGCCTTGATGCGCTCAAGGCCCGCTTCGATCAGGGCCCGGCCGATGCCGCGCCCCTGCATCTCCGGCAACACCGCCACCGGCCCCAGCCCGTACCAGCCCTGATCTGTCCCGTCGATCGTGACGGCGGAGAAGGCGACGTGGCCGACCGGCTTCCCGTCTTCCACCGCCACCAGTGAAACCGTCAATGCGCCGGCGGCGCGCAGGGCATCGACCAGTTTGCTCTCGCCCTGGCTGCTGTGCGGCTGATCCCGGAACGCGGCAGCGATGATCTCGCTGATGGCCGCCCGATCCTGCGTCGTCTCGTCTCTGATTGTCATCCCGGTATTGTGCCGCCTTTTGTCTTGAAAAGAGAGAGAATTTCTATCGAAATTCGAAACAATATTAGTAAAGAATAGTATCGAATATTTATTTACATCTCGGTTGTGCATCGCAAAATGTGTCGATACTAATCAGCATAGCTGAAGAACAGGAAAGTTCGTCGGATCGTATTGTTTTCGATTTTGACTTGTTTTCTATGCACAAGCGGACGCTGCGACGTGAACAAACCTATCAAGAGCCAGTTCGAGCCGGCCATCTCGGCGCAGGCCAAGACCTCTCTCCGGATGGTGCTGGCAGGCGCCAGTGACCGTGCCGAGCTAGTTGCCGGTCCGCTGGCCCATCTCGTTACCTTCACCGACGAGCTTTTTCGCGGTGATGGCACGATGCGCGACGTGTATCCGGTGCTCGCCGTTGTTGCGTCGCCGGCCGGGGCGGCCGAAGTGGAGGCGGCGTCTGCTGCGCTCGCCAGGTTGGCAACTATCCCTGCGCCGCCCGTCGTCCGGATCGACCGCGACGTCGATGGGGTCGCGGCGTTGATCCAGACCGTGCTCGAGTCGGGACTGGGGCGCATTTCCAACTACGCGCGGACGATGGCCACCGAACTCGTCATGCTGCGCCGCGAACGCGAGACGCTGTTCGAGAATTTTCGCGTGCTCGAGGACGCGTTCCGGGCTCGCAATTGGGAGGCCGCCAGCGAGATTTTCGCGCATGACGTCTTCATCGATCCGAAGGACGAGGGCGTCGGCCGCCTGATGCGCGAAGGATGGGTCGAGCAACTCTTCCCGGTTTCGAGCTTGGGCGTTTGCGGCTTCGCGCTGCATTTCCGCAATCTGGCCAATGGCGGCGGCGAAGTGATCGTCACGCTCGACTATGTCGAGAATGGCGAGGGCGTCGCCGAATGGGTGGTTCCCTTTTCGGACCTCGTCGCCGACTGGAACTTCTTCTCGTTGCCCAAGGCCTGCGACGGCAGCCCGCGCACGCTGCGTCTGCGGATCTCTGCCAACGGGGCCGAGCCGCCGGCTCCGTCGCTGGGGCATCCGATCGCCAGCCGCCGCTACGCCGCGCGCGCCCGCTCGCCGCATGGCGATCTCGATCACCGGCCGCTGGCCCTCAAGATCTATTCCGGCGTTCCGGGCGTCCGCCCCACCGCGCTGCCGAATTCGATCGCCCCGAGCGCGCTGATCGGCGGCCGGCGGATCGAGGACTATCGGCTGCCACTGGACGCGCTGCGCGCCGTCGCCGACGTGTCCGTCAGCCCGATCGTGCCGGACTTCCAGACCATCCGCTTCCTCGAGCATGAAGATGCGATCGTCTGCCATCCGCTGCCGGCGGGCATTTCCGCCGGCGCGGTGGCGAATGTGGTTGCGCCCGGCACGGTTCGTTTCTCGGCCCGCGCCGTCATCGACCATGCGGAGGGCAAGCCCGCTTTCGTCGGCTTCCTGCTGGCGCCGAGCGCCGCGAACCTGCGCTCCGAGATCGCCGTCCTCGAACGCGAGGGCACGGCCCGTCGCTCGGCTTATTTCAGCGGCTGGCGCGATGTGACGGCGGGCGAACCCGCCAGCATCAACATCATGCTCGATAGCCCGACGCAACGAACGATGAATCTCGTGATCCTCAGCCGCGCCAAGGGCGACTCGGTCGACTTCTCCTGGCTGAAGGTGTTCGACTTCCGCATGGTCCGCCATTTCGATGGCGAACCGCGCGGGGAGGCTGTCGATGCGCAGTGAGACCCCGGATCTCGTCGTCATCGCCATGCCGCTCTACGGCCACGCTGCCTTGGCCGTCGAGGCGCTGGAGACGGCCTTTGCATCGACCACCGAATGCCGCATCGAGGTCGTCGTCTCGGTCGACGGCGATCCGCGCCGGGAAGTGTTCGACACGCTGACGCTTTATGCGGCGACACGGCCGGAGCTGCATGTCATTTTCGGTCCGAACGCCGGCCCGGGCGGGGCGCGCAACAGGGCTATCGACTTCATCGTTGAGAGGTTGCCGGATGCGAAGGCGGTCTATTTTCTCGATGCCGACAACCGCATCCTGCCGACTACCATCGAGACGCTCTATGAGCGGCTGAAGGCCGAGCAGTGCGGCTGGGTCTATACCAATATCGACACCTTCTCCGTGCGCTGGGGCGCGCATTACGGCGACAAATACTCTAGGCTGACGCACTGCGTCTCCGACAATATCTGCGACACCGGTTCGATGATCTCGATCGACGTCTTTCATGCCGGCGTGCGCTTCGACGCCGATCGGCAGAACGGCTTCGAGGATTGGGAGTTCTGGCTCTCCTGCATCGAGGCCGGCTTCGTCGGCGTGCCGTGCCACGACACGGCGTTCGAGTATCGCCTGCGGGCCGAAAGCCGGTTCAAGGAGGCGAACCGCGACCGCGCCGCCTCCGTCAGCTTTCTGCGCCGGCGCCACAAGACCCTGTTCCGCCGTTCGACGCTGGTCGATTTCGAGCACGACGAGTGCCCGCGCTATGCGATGCTGCGCACGGGCGACGGCACCATCGCCTGCTTCACCGATCCGACGATGGAGCCGACAAAGCTCGATTTCGACGAGGCGATCCGCGCCTTCTGGGGAAGTGCCGCCGAGCCGGACAACTTCCATTTCCCGCCATTCCTGGCGGCGGGCAGCGCCGAGACGCTGAGGCTCCTGAAGCTGTCGCGCCTGTGGCCGAATCTGCTGATGCATCTGGAGCGGGCGACCGAGGCGGCGAACGTCGTCTTCGTGCAGATCCGCAACGTCGCCGCCGAGCGCGGCATCGACATCGAGATCCAGCCTTCCGGCCACGTTCGCAAGGGCCGCGCCGATCTGGTTTTCATCTCGTCGACCATCGTCCGCGACGCCATCAAGAACAACGCGCTCGACTGGCTCGGCTCGATCGCGGCTGACCAGGTCTGGCCGACGGTGGCGGTGGTGAAAGTGCGCTTTCCGTTCCCGGCCGAGGCGCCGAAGCGCGCCTCCGCGACGCCGGAACAATCGCTCATCAACCTGGTCCACACCATCGCCACCAGTCCGCTGCAGACGGTGGCGGCAAAGCGCTGGACCTGGCGCGGTTCTCGCTTGCCGGCGCTGTCCGAACTCTACAAGCAGCTTCGCACCGAGGTGGGCGGCTCTCCTGTCCTGCCGCTCGGCCACGCGAAGGTGGGCAAGCGCACCTTGGCGCTTCTTGTGCCCAACGCCTCGTTTGGCGGGGCCGAGAAGGTCGCCTTTGCGGCGGCGCGCGAACTGAAAGCGGAGGGCTTCGAGACTCATCTGTTCGTGCTCGGCAATGTCCGCATGGACGTGCTCGACGAATTCGACGCCTCGTTTGACTTCATCCATTTCTGGAAGGCGGGCATTCCGGCTTGGGGCGGCACCAACCGCTTTCTCGGCCAAGACTTCATCGCCGAATACCACGACGTCGACTGGAACGCGCTGAAGGGACAGCTGTCCGGCTTCGATCTGATCATCAACAACCATGTCATGGCGGTGCATCCGCTCATGGCGCGGCTGCGCTCCGAGGGGGCGCGCACCGCCTGCTATCTGCATGTCGTCGACGAGACGCCGCTGCGCCGCCCGGCCGGACAGCCCTTCGCCGCCATCGCGCATGAGCACTGCTACGACGCCTTCCTGACTTGCTCGGAGCAGCTCAAGGTCTATCTGCACAGCTATGGCGTGCCGCTGGAGAAGATCTTCGCAGTCGCCAACGCGCCGAGCATTTCGGTCAAGCCGAAGGCCCTGACCGAAATCGTCCAGAACCGGCAGGCGCGCGCCGCCGATGCTCCGCTCCGCATCCTGTACATGGGTCGCTTCGAGCCGCAGAAGGGCATCGACCGCATCCATGCGGCGTTGCAGGACCTGCGCGCCCGTAACATCCCGTTCGAGGCGCTGGCGGTCGGTGGCGAGATCCTCGCCGAGCAGCCGAGTTCCTGGACGGGCAAGCTGCGCGAACTCGGCGTCACCGTTCGCCCGCCGATCTTCGGTGGACGGGAGATCGCGTCGATCCTCGCTTGGGGCGACATCCTGATCATGCCGTCGCGCTGGGAAGGCGCGCCGCTGATGATCGCAGAGGCGCAACTGGTCGGCTGCGTGCCGGTCGCGACCGCCGTCGGCGCCGTCGACGAGTTGGTCACCGATGGGCGCGACGGCATTCTGATCGAGGGCGAGGCCGATCTGAAGATCGTCGCCGACCTCGCCGCCGCCGTGGAATCGCTGGCGCGCGATCGCAACCGTCTCGCACGCCTGCGCGAAGGCGGCCTGTTCACGGCTTCCGGACGTTCCTGGGCGGCGTCGTTTGGTCCGTTCGTCGAATGGTGCGACCGGACCGTCTCTTCTACCCCCCGGATCGAAGCGCGAGCGCCGCGCCGTCCGGTCGATCAACCCATCATCGAGATTGACGTTCCGGCCGTCGCCTGACAGCCCCCGGGACATGAGGAAAGGTGCGTTTGCATGCGTTCGAGGATCCTGATCACAGGCATTCCCGGTCACTATACGAGGCTCGTCCGGAGCGCGAAGGGCGCGACCGTGAACTATGGCGAGCAGCAGCTCCAGCCTGAGAGCAAGGAAGCCTTCCTCCGTGAACTGAGCAACATCTCCAATACCGGCAACTATCTGATCGGCGAGGGCGCGCTGCGCGCCATGCCCGCCAATGCCACCCAGGTGCCGTTCTGGCACCTGCACAACGCCTGCACCAATGGCACCGGTCTCGACGAGATCAACGCCAATTTCGATATTTGCGTCTTCACCTGCGCCAATCTGCTGCGCAAGGGCCTGTCGGCCGACGCGGAAGCGCTCGTGCTGAAGAATCTCAACATGCCGATCGTGATGCTCGGCATCGGCATCCAGAACCGTGCCGATCTCGAAACCGGCTTGCCGGCGGGCACGCAGGCGCTGCTCGATATCCTGAAGGGCAAGGAGCACTATTTCCTGACACGCGGCTACGAGACGGCCGAGTTCCTGAAATCGCGCGGCTTCTCCTTTGTCCGGCCGACCGGCTGCCCGTCGGTCTATTTCCTGCCGGACAACATGCGCACGGCGCTGAAGCGGCTGCCGGAGGTCAAGGTCGGAAGCGGTCGCACCGTCTTCTCCGGCTATCTCGGCGCCACGGAAGAGGCGGTGCGCGACGTCAACCTGTTGAGCAAGCCGGACAGCGAGGCCTTCTATGTCGTGCAGGACGAGTTCCTGCATTTCGACATGAAGGTCGAGCCCAACCAGGATGGCCGCGTCTATGACTCGACCTCGGGCCGGATGATCGGCGACATGGCCTACAGGCATTCCGACCAGATGCAGCGCAAGCTGAAGCTGCACACCTTCTTCGACACCAATCAGTGGCGCGCCTGGACCTCGTCCATGGATTTCTCCATCGGCCGCCGCTTCCACGGCAACATCATTGCGCTGCAATCCGGTGTGCCCGGCCTGATGGTGGCGGTCGATGACCGCATGCGCGAAATGCTGAACTTCACTGGCCTGCCTGCCATCGAGGCGTCGGCGCTCGAGGCGGCCAATGACCGCGCCGAATTCGTTTCCGATCACCTCGCGGATCTGAACGTGCCGCAGGTGGTGGAGAAGTACAACGACCGGGAAAGCAACTTCCGGACGGCGCTTCGCGATATCGGCCTGAACTAGTTCGCAAGCTGCCGTCGGCCCGCGTCCATCCGGGCCGGGCAGGGCGGCGCCCCGTTTCGGATTTGCAATCATTCAGAGGACGAGCGTCATGCGCATTCTGCTGACCGGCATCCCTTCCTACCTGCAGAGAACCGTGGCCGGCGTGACCGGCGCGACGGTACGCCACCGGCCCTATTTCGATGACATCCGCTCCAAGAAGGACGTCATCGATCAGGTCAAGAAGATCGCCAATACCGGCAACTACCTGATCGGCGAAGGTGCCGGCCATGCGCTTAAGGGCCATGACGTCACCTACATGCCGTTCTGGCATCTCGCCAACAGCCTGGCCTCCCAGGACGTCTATGAAGAGATCAGCCGGTCCTTCGACATCTGCGTGTTCGCCTCGGCCAATCTGCTGCGCCCCGGCTATTCGGCCGATCTGGAAGCGCAGGTGTTCGACAAGCTGAAGATGCCGGTCGTCGTGATGGGCATCGGCATCCAGCGCAAGGCCAATCTGCGCGACGACCTCCCGGCTGGCACCCAGAAGTTCCTCGAGGTGCTGCGCGGCAAGGAGAGCTACTTCCTGACCCGCGGCTACTTCACCTCCGAGTTCCTCAAGGAGCAGGGAATGAAATTCGTGCGGCCGACCGGCTGCCCGTCGCTCTATTTCAATCCCGACGGCATGCGCCAGGCACTCACCGGCATCGCCAATCCTGACCTGGTCGAAGCGCAGAAGATCGCGTTCGGCGGCTATCTCGGCAGCGTCGCCGACACCATTGTCGATGCGCATGTGCTGCTGAAGCCCGACAGCACCGCGCACTATGTCATCCAGGACGAGGTGGTCGTCTACAACATGAACATCGTCGGCGACGACGCGACGCCGGCCTATGACGCGCCGTCGGGCCGCATCGTCGCGCCACTCGAATACAAGCACCTGGAAAAGTGGCAGCGGAAGAACGACCTGCACGTATTTTTCGACACCAATCGCTGGCGTACCTGGGCGTCGCAACTGGATCTTTCCTTCGGCCGCCGCTTCCACGGCTGCATCATCACCATGCAGGCCGGCATCCCGTCGCTGATGATCGCCGTCGACGACCGCATGCGCGAGATGCTCGAATTTATCGGATTCCCGCATCTGGAGGCCGGCGTCTGGAACCGCGAGACGCAGAAGAAGGCCTATCTGAAGGAGTTCCTGTCGACCATTGATGCGCAGGCGTCGATCGATCGCTACAACGCATGCGAGACCAACTTCCGCACCGCGCTGAACGACATCGGCATCCGGCAGGCGCCGGCCTCCCTCGTCGCCAAGCGGCCCCGTCGCGGCGGCCCGCGCGCATGAGCCGGCCTGATCCACGCACTGCGTCGCGCCTCGTCCCGGCCCTGGCCGGGGCGATGGCGTGGCTCGGCGTCGTCTGCGGCGCGCCGGCCGACGCGGCCGAACTCGGCTTCAACCGGGTCAATCTCGGCTGGGCCGAGCCGGCCGAGCGGCAGGCGATCATCGACGCAATGAAGAAGAGCGGCGTCGTCTCGGTGCGCCTGTCGCTGAGCGCCCCGGTCGATCCGAGCCTCGACGCGGTCCGGATCGCGCACGCGGCCGGCCTGCGCATCCTGCTCGAGATCTCGCTCAACAATCCCGATTTCTATCCCGAGGGCACCCAGCGCCGTTCGGCCAAGGGCCGGAGCCACGACGCCTACCGGCTGTCGGACCTCGATCCCGAGCGCTATCGTGTCGTCATTCGCGACGCCCTGGCGAAGCTGGACCGGATGGGCATCTCTGTGCTGGCGGTGGAGCCCGGCAACGAGATCAACTGGGCCGGCTACAATGGCGATCTGACGGTTCGAAAACCGAAATCCGATGCCGCCGTCACGCCCGGCGATCCGGCCAAGGTCGCACTCGGCGTCGACCGTTATGTCGCGATCGTTCGCGTCACGCGCGAGGAGCTGCGCGGCTCGAAGTTGAACCGCGAGGCGAAGCTGATTTCGGCCGGTCTTTCCGACATGCCCTTGCCGTTTTCGCGCCGCGTCGGGCTCGAGATCATTCCCCCGGCCGATTGGACCGCCCGCATGCAGGCGCGCGGCCTCGACACGCTGGTCGATGCCTACGGCATTCACGTTTACCCCGGCAGCGGCGGTCCGCGGGCGCGCCGCGACGGCCTCGTGCGCGAGGCGCTCTCGTTCTGCGGCGTCGACGGAGCCGGCAAACTGTGCTGGATCACCGAATGGGGCGTCGCCAATACCTCGCCGAGTTGCCCAGTCGCCGACGACAAGCGCGCCGTTCTCGTCGATCAGCTGCGCGCCATCATCGATCGCGACATCGCGGCCGGCCGCGTCGAGGCCGCCTTTTATTTCGATTGGGACAGCAAGACGCCCTACAGCGTCTGGCGGTGCGGAAGGCTGTCTTCGGCCGGCCGCGCAGCCGTCCGGCCGGTGGCCGACTGACCGTCCCGGTCGCGTTTGGAAGCTTCAGGGAGGATTGCGCGCATGGCGCTCCGGACTATCGTCATCGGCGGCTCGAATACGGTCATGCAACCAGGCTATTGGCCGACCTTGCTGGCTCGGATGGCGCAACGCGGCATGCCGCTCGAGGTCGTGGCGGATCTTTCCGTCGGCGGCACGACATCCGGCTTCGGGCTGTTCCAGTTGAAGGCGAATGACCATCATCTCGCCGAGGCTGACGTTCTGATCATCGAATATGCGCTGAACGACGCTTTCGTCTATGGCGACGAGCGGCGGCCTTTCCGGCACTGGGCCCGCTTCTACGAAGGCGTCATCCGGCATGCGCTGGCGAGAAACCCGAAGCTGCACATCGTCTCTCTGGTGTTCGGCCAGCGCGGCGGGGCCTATATCAGCTCGGTGCCGTCAATCGACGCCGGCATGCACTACATCTCCGACTGGTACGATACCGCGATCGTCGACGTGTCGCGTCACCTGATGCGCCGCTTTGGCCGCGATGTCGTGACCGATCCGAGCTTCTATGCCGATCAGGGGCACTATGCCCGTCCCATAGCCACGACGCTGGTCGCCGACATCATCGCAGAAGATCTCGAGCGGATCCTGGCCGCGCCGTTCCGGCCGCGCGGCGTGCCGCCGCCGATCGATCCGCACCATTTCGCGGATGCCAAGATCATTGACGCCAAGACCTTGATCGAAACCTGCGGCTTGCCGGCCCGCGTCTACAGCAATCGCCGTTTCGCCGCGACCACCGCCGATCTCGGCGCGTTCCGGCTCAAGCTCGATTTCGACAGGGGCAGGCCGCTGGCCATGGCCTATGTCTGCGCGCCGGATATCTCGGCGCTGGAGATCGCGATGGCGGGCGAGACCGTCGAAGCGGCGATGCTGAAGGGCGGCGTCCGGGACGGCGCCTTCAAGTTCCTGCTGTCGATGCTGAGCTGCGACTTCCTCTATCCCGGCCCGGCGCTACTGCAGGAGCCGGCGACGTTCTCCTGCTCCATTCAGGCCTCGCGGAGCGTACCTGGCGTGGCGCGGCACGTGCCGAAGGACAATGTCGCGCACCCGGAGAGCGACGGCTCCGCCGCTCGTGTCATGCCGTTGCTCGGCATGCTCTATACGGGCACCCTGAAATCCTGCGTCGCCGAGCCGATCGCCGACCTGCGGCTTCAGCCGGCCACGGCAACAGAGCGCGTCGAGGCGCCGAGCAACTGAGCCATCAGTGACCGCTGCCGCGTCAGGCACTTGTCGAGCGCATAGCGCTCGATGATGGTCTGGCGCGCGCTTCGGCGCATATCGGCGAAGGCCTGCGGCCGCGCCAGCACGTCGAGGACTGTCTCGGCGAGGGCGTCGGGCTCGAAGAACGGCACCAGCAGGCCGTTCTGGCCATGTCGGATCACCTCCTGCACGGGCGGCGTCGCCGATCCGATCACCAGCGCCCCGCAGGCCATGGCCTCCAGCACCGACCATGACAACACGAACGGGTAGGTGAGATAGATATGGGCTGTCGAAATCTGGAATAGACGGGTCAATGTCTCGTGCGGAACTTGTCCGGGAAAGAATACCCGTGACGGATCCAGCGGTGTTTCCTCCAGGATTGCGTCTTTCCACGACTTTCCGTCGCGACGCGAAGCGCCGTAGCTGTTGGAATCGCCGCCGACAAAGACGAAAATCGCGTCCTTGTTGCGTTCGAGGACGCGGGCCGCCGCTTTCACCGCCTGCGGGAAGCCGCGATAGGGCTCGAGATCGCGCGCGGCGAAGGTGACGACGGGATCGCCGGCCTGGATGACGCGTCCGTCTGGGAGGGCGAGGCCGCGCCCCGCATCGGGGCGGAACCGCCGCACGTCGATGCCGTCATGACAGACGGCGATCCGGCGCTGGAGGCTCTCGGGGTAGCGGCTGCGCTGCCAGCCGGTCGGGCTGATGCCGGCCTCGATCGCGTCGAGCGTGACGAGCTGGGCTGCATTGCGCAGCCGGAGCCGCTGGCGCACGTCGATATCGATGATGTCGGCGGGATCGAAGCCGACATCGGCGCCCTCGGCGCTATAGAAGAATTCGCAATAGCCGAGCGCCGGGGTATTCGGAACGACGTCCTTCACGAACATCATGCTGCCCCAGCCCGTGTGACCGAGGATGATGTCGGGCGGCCCCTCGGCACGCACCAGCGCCTCGAGGGTCTCCGCGACGCGAAGCCCGATACGCGTGTGGTGCTCGGTGGTCGCGAGGGGGCTGCTTTGCACGACCCCAGGCCGCGGTGGCGGCTCGGATCTGTGCCGGACGATGCGTACGCCAGGCAGGCGACGATCGACGGACTCGGTGATTAGCGTGACCTCGCTGCCGCCGGCGGCGAGGTTGGCGGCCAGGTGTTCGAACTGGCCTACCCCGCGTCGGTGAATGAGCAGCACCTTCACGCTATGACACCTTGCACCGGATGCAATGGAACACCGGCTCGCTAGGCGCCGTAGCGCGTCGCATTGGTCCAGACCAGTTCCAGCTTCTGTAGCAGCCGATAGGCGTTGTCGAGCTCGCGCGATTCGTCTTCATCTCGCACCAGCAGGCGGTGATAGGTATCGTCGGCCGTGCGCAGAGCGTTGCAGAGGTCGTGTCCCTTCTGCGACAGGCTGATGCGGGCCGAGCGTCGGTCGCGCTGCGAAGCGGCGCGGTCGATATAGCCAAGATCGACCAACTGCTTCAGGTAGTAGGAGACATTCGAGCCGAGATAGTGGCCCTTGTCGAGCAGGTCGCGGACCGACAGTTCGCCGTTTCCGATGGTGAACAGCACCATGACCTGGGCGGGGCCGATGTCCCCGACGCCGAGCTTGCCCATCTCGATCCGGAGCAGATCCGTGAAACGGCGGTTCACCCGCTCGATCGTTCTGGCCAGTTCGAAATGCGTGACATGGCCCCGGTCATGCTCGGTGACCACGGTGATAACGCTGGAGGTGGGATTGCTGTTCGATGAGTAGACGCTGTCCGACTCTTCGACTTCTACCGCCGCTTGCAGAAGCTCTCGCGTCATTATGACCCCGCATTGCTGAATTTAATTCAAAATCCCAACCATTCTAGATCGCTGCATCATCGGAATGGAAGCTCCCACCCTTATAGACGATACCGAATCAAGAACTCCGCAAGATTGTCCGAAAATCCGACCAAATGTATGTTCTGGACACCCTTGAAGCTGAACGATAAAGTTCGGGAATGACAATTTCAAGGCAATACAATATTATGCCGAAAATTGAAGCAACGTCGCCAAATGTTGCGGCGATGAAGACGCAGGGGAATGCAACGTCTCCTCAGGTTGTGGCTATAGAGGCCCGGCGCGCCTTCATGACGGGATTGGGATATGCTGCAATCCTGAGTGCTTTTATCAATGTACTGCAACTCACAGTTCCGCTCTACATGCTACAGGTGCACGATCGTGTGCTGAACAGCCGGAGCATGGACACGCTGGCGATGCTGTCGGTCCTGGCCGCCGGAGCGCTGATCCTCTATGGCATTCTCGAATTCATCCGTTCGCAGGTCTTCCTGGTCATGGGCGGTCGTCTTGTGCGCCGCCTGAACGAACCGGTTCTGTCGGCGTCCATTCGCGCTTCGGCGCGGGAAGGGGCCGGCAAGGCGGCCCAGGCGCTTCGCGATCTCTCGGACATCCGCAACTTTCTGACCGGTCATGCCGTCAGCGCTCCGCTTGAGGCGGCATGGAGTCCGATCTTCCTCGCCGTGCTCTTCATGCTGCATCCCGGTTTCGGCATCGCCGGAATCGTTTCCGTTCTGATTTTGATCATATCCAGCGTGGCGACGGATATTTTCACGCGCGGACTTCTAAGCGAAGCCAATAGGGCGAATGTCGAGGCGATCAGCAGCATTGCCGGACAGATCCGTCATGCCGAGGCGATCGAGAGCATGGGGATGCTGGCCGCCTTGGCGGCTCGCTGGCGGGTTGCACAATTCAGTGCCCTTCAGCTCCTGGAAACTGGTAACCGGCGCGGCAAGATCATTTCGACGGTGACGCGAACCGTTCGCTACGGCATGCAACTCTTTGTCCTGGCCCTCGGTTGCATACTGGCGATCCGGCAGGAGATTTCCAGTGGCGCGATGATCGCGGCGACGATCGTCATGGGCCGGCTGCTGTTGCCTTTCGACAGCGTCGTCGAGAACAGCCGGCAGTGGATCATGGCGAGCAGCGCCTGGCGGCGGGTCCGCGAACTGCTCGAGAGCGAGGGCGCCGAACGCCAGACGATGCCGACCACGGTTGCCGAGGGCGACCTCGTGGTCGATCGTCTGATCTACGCGGCGCAAGGCCAGGACGTGCCGATCATCAAGGGCATTTCGTTCAGCCTGTCGCCCGGCGAGGTGCTGGGGGTGGTCGGGCCCTCGGCGGCGGGCAAGTCTACGCTGGCGCGGCTGCTCGTCGGCATCATCAAGCCGACGGCCGGCGGGGTCTATCTCGACGGCAATAGCGTCTATCTGTGGGAACGAACCTCCTTTGGCCAGTTGGTCGGCTACCTGCCGCAATCGGTTTCGCTTCTGGACGGCACGATCCGTGAGAACATCGCCCGCATGGACGAGGGCGATCCGCGCGCCGTGATCGAGGCTGCCCGTATTGCCGATGTGCATGAAATGATCGGCCGGCTGCCGCTCGGCTATGACACCCCCGCCGGGGAAGCCCGATTGACGCTTTCCGGCGGCCAGCGCCAGCGCGTGGCGCTGGCGCGCTGCCTCTACGGCCATCCGCGCCTAATCGTGCTCGACGAGCCCAACGCCAATCTCGACGCCACGGGTGAGGCGGCGCTGATCCGCGCCATCCGGATGGCCAAGGCGGCCGGCGCGATCGTCGTCATGATCGCGCACCGCCCGGCGATCATGGAGGTCGCCGACAAGCTGCTCGTTCTCGAGAACGGCCGCGTTTCCCAATATGGCCCGCGCACGGACATCATCGCGCCCATGACCGGCGAGCGGCCGGCTCCGAAGGCCAGCCCGGCGATTGCACAAGGTGGAGATCGGCGATGACATTGCCCAAGCAGACCAGCGCCGAGCTCCAACGGGCGCGGCGCGAAGCCGTGCCGGCGATCGTCTACGCCACCGCGGCGCGGCGCGCCCGCCATGAAGTGCTGGAGACGGAACCAAGCCTTCGGACCCCGATTCTTGCCGGCGTTCTCGCGATTCTGGTTGGCTTCGGCGGCTTCGCAGGTTGGGCTTACTCGGCCAATCTCGACAGCGCCGCCGTCGCCACAGGTTCCGTCATCGTGGATACCAAGCGCAAGACGGTCAGCCACTTTGAGGGCGGTATCCTGAAGCAGCTGCTGGTGCGCGAAGGCGATCTGGTGGAGGTGGGGCAGCCACTGATCCTGCTGGACGATACGCGGGCACGATCGGAGCTGCAGCAGCTCACCGCTCGGCGCTTCGCCCTGACGGCGAAACTGGCGCGGCTGCGCAGTGAGCAGGCGGATATCGACAAGGTCGATTTTCCGCAGGAATTGCTGAATTCCACCGATCCGGCGGCCCGCGACGCGGTCGAGGCGGAGCGAAGATTCTTCCTGACGCGCATCGCGGCCAAAGCGGGGCGTCTCGACGTCCTGCGCAAAGCGGTCGAGCAGCATGAGGCGGAGGCGCAGGCACTGATCGCGCAAATCGAGGCGACAAGGCGACAAAGCGAGCTGCTCCAGGAGCAGCGCGATACCATCGCCGGACTTGTGGCCAAGGGGTTGTCGAAGCGCTCACAGCTCCTGGAAATCGATTCGCGCGCCAGCCAGCTGGTCGGCAATAGCGGCGAGTTGCTCGCGAACAAGGCGAAGGCCGAGCAGGCCAAGGCAGGCGCCAAGCTGGAACTGCTGGCGCTGACCTCGGATTGGCTGCAGCAGGTCGCGGGTGAGATTGCCACGACGCGCGGCGAACTCGCAGATGTCGACGAGAAAATCGTCGCCTCGCGCGATGTCTTGCGGCGGCTGGAAGTGCGCTCTCCCGAAGCGGGCGTGATCGTCAATTCGCAGGTCCGCACCATCGGGGCGGCCATCAGCGCGGGCGCGCCGTTGATGGATATCGTTCCCGAGAACGAGCCGCTGATCATCGAGGCTCATGTCAGCCCGACCGATATCGACAGCATTCGCGTTGGCGCTCCGGTCCGGATTCGCCTGACCGCCTACAACCAGCGCAGCCAGGCCCCGCTCGAGGGCCGATTGACCTATGTTGCCGCCGATCACGAAGTGGATGAGCGCACGAACGCCGCCTATTTCGTGACGCGCGCCGAAGTGCTGCCGGACTCCCTGGCGTCGGCCCCTGACGTCAAGCTCTACCCCGGCATGCCGGCGGACGTGCTGATCATCAACAAGCCCCGGCGTGCCATCGACTACCTGCTGTCGCCGATCACGGACAGCCTGAACGCCGCCTTCCACGAGGAGTGATGGTTTTTGCTGCATTGCAGCAATTCGTGATCTTATATATTCCGAAATTCAAGACAATTTAGATCTATAGAGATATAAGTAACTCGGCAAATAATCGTCCATTATTCCTATATAGTCTTGATTTGCCAATGTTCTTTTGAGTAGAATCTTCGCATTGGTCATTGAATGTCTCTGCTGTTCGCTTATAGTGCGGTGCGTCATATCTTTCGGGGGCCGAAGCGGTCGCGGAAGATCCGGCGGCCGCGGAGATACTTCGATCTGGGCGGCGAGATGCGACTGACATAGGAGACCTCAATGGCCACATTAGAAGGCGGGGCGTATGACGACGTCCTATTCGGCTCGCGCTTTAGCGACATCATCTTCGCCCATGCTGGAAACGACTTCGTATTCGGCGGCGACGGTGATGATACGATCTTCGGCGAAGCGGGGGATGACACGCTCTATGGCGATGCCGGCAACGATTTGTTGTTCGGCGGCACGGGTAACGACACGCTCTTCGGCGGCACCGGTGACGACATGCTGTTCGGCGGCGAGGGCGACGATCAGCTATTCGGCGGGGACGGCAACGACATCCTCGACGGCGGCGCCGGCAATGACATCCTCGACGGCGGCGCCGGCAACGACATTCTGATCGGCGGCGCTGGCGACGATATCCTGCGGGGCGGGGACGGCAGCGACATCCTCATCGGCGGTGATGGCAACGACATCCTGATCGGCGGGGCCGGCAACGACATTCTGACCGGCGGCGCCGGCCAGGACGTGTTTGTATTCACCGGCGGCGGCGGCAATGACGTCGTTCTCGACTTCCACGCCGGCGAAGATATTCTTCAGATCCAGAAGAACATCAACGGCACCAACATCACATCGGCACATGATCTGGCTGCGCGCGCGACTCAAGTTGGGTCGAGCACGGTCATTGATCTTGGTCATGGTGACTCGATCACCTTGGCCAACGTCAATGTCCACGACGTTCAGAACCATCCGAGCAGCTATTTCGTCATCGGCTGACGCTAAGTCAGCTGATCGCCTGCGGCGTCCGGTTCCCTCCCGCCGGACGCCGTAGGAGTGTTCTCCTGCGTTTGCGATATCGAGGTGCCCGGCATGCTGGAAATCGTCCCGCTATCGCCTTCCCATGATCACGCTGAGGCGATCCGAAGCATCAAGTTGGCCTCGGATGTGGCGCTGATCGTCTGGGATATCCCTGGGCCCTGTTCGGTTCCGCCCCGTTGCGTCCGCCAGGATGGCGAGGTCATGGCGCCGCTGGCCAGCCTTCGTCTCGGTCGGGTCGATGGCGGCACTCGCATTCTCTGGGCATTGCGCGCTCGTACCCCGCTTCGCCTGGTTGTCTCGGCCGGCACGCTCGGCCCCTCCGACACGATCGACGTCGATCCGGCCGATCCGTTCATCGGGCCGGACATTGCGGCCCTGGTCGATGATCTTGACGGCCGCGCCCGCGTTTCCCTGCTGACCGCGCTGCTGACCTCCTGGTGCGGCGCCTTCCGGCTGTCGCGTTCGACGACCTTTGCCGAGGCAGTGCAGCTGGTGACGCAGGAACTGCAGCCCGGGAGCGCCCCGGCCGCCGTCGCTTGCCTGCCCACGCGCGACAGCGCTCTGGTCGAATTCACGACGAGCGCCGATCTTGGCGCGATTTCCTCGGCCCACCTCGTGACGGAGCGCGGCATCCAGCGGCTGACCTGCGAGGTGTACACTCGCAAGCCCGATCGCAGCGGCAGGCGGGGGCTGACCTTGCTGGTCGAGGGCAATGCGACGAGCCTAGCGTCCGGAACGCTGGTGCTGATCGGCGAGAACGGCACGGCGATCCGCGCCCTCGGCAAGGGTGGCGCGCGGCCGGCGAATTTTCTGCGCTGGTGGGGCACGCGCCGCAACGATGGCGCCCTGACCGAATTCCTGGTCCGTTCGCTTTCGCTCAAGTCCGAGGAGGCGCGGCTCGCCGTCATCGACATGCAGGCGCGCGCCGCCTTGCCGCCCAAAGCCATCGAGCTCGCCCCGTTCCAGCCCGGTGCGGAAGTGGACCTCGCTTTGTCGCTCGATGGCGGACTGCTGGTCGGTGGCTGGTTTCGCGACCCGCAGGAATTGATCGCCGGGATCGACCATGTCACCGCCGAGGCGACCCGCTCGCTCGATGCGGTCTGGCATCCGTTTCCCGGCCGGGTCGGCACGACGGAAGGCAATGGTCGCGATGACGCGACCGGGTTCATCGCCTACCTGCCGCACGAGAAGCCGGCGGGGCCGATCCTGCAGCCGCGCTTTCGCATGCGGCTCCGGTCCGGCACCGAGACCAAGCTCATTCCGAAGCCGCAGCCGATCGACGCGGCCACGATGCGGGCAGGGGCGCTGCGCTCCGTGCCGCTGCAGCACGCGACCGGTGCCCTGCTGTCGACGACGCTCGGCCCGGCACTGGCCGAGATCCAGCGCCGCGTGGTCAAGTCGGCCGCCATCGCCAAGGTCGAGCAGTTCGGTTCGGCACCGGCCGAACCGCTGTTTTCGATCGTCATCCCGCTCTATCGCGTGCTCGACTATCTGCGCTTCCAGGTCGCCGCCTTCGCCACCGATCGCGGTCTGCGCGACCAGGCCGAGATCATCTTCGTGCTGGATTCTCCCGAGCAGGCCGATGAAGTCAGTCATCTGCTCGGCGGGCTCTATCGGCTCTACAAGATGCCGATGACGCTGGCGGTGATGAGTGCCAATGCCGGCTACGCCCGCGCCAACAATGCCGGCGTCGAGCTGGCGCGCGGCCTCGTCGTCAATCTCTTGAACTCCGACGTCATCCCTATCGGGGGAAGCTGGCTCGCCCGCCTTGGCGACAAGCTGGGCGGTTCCGCGCGGATTGGGGCGGTCGGCCCCAAACTGCTGTTCGAGGACGGCTCGTTGCAGCACGCCGGGCTCTACTTCCAGCGTGACGCGCGCGGGACCTGGCTCAACCACCATTATTTCAAGGGCATGCCGGGTGGCCACGCCCCCGCGAACCGGCCTCGCCTGGTTCCCGCCGTGACGGGCGCCTGCCTCGTCATGCTGCGCGAAACCTTCGCCGATGTCGGCGGCTTCACCGAGGACTATGTGATCGGCGACTATGAGGACAGCGATATCTGCCTGAAGATCCGGAGCGCCGGCCAGAACGTCGCCTATGAGCCGGGCGTCGCGCTCTACCATCTGGAGCGCCGCTCGATGCGCCGCAACGGGGATTACATGCGCGGCATCGCATCCCGCTACAATTCCTGGCTCCATACCCGGCGCTGGGATGCGGTCATCGGCGCACTGATGGGCGAGGCCGCCGAAGGTCCGGAAGCGGCGAGCGCCGGACGCAGGAGCGCCGCATGACCGCCGCAACCGCCCTGAAGTCCGTCGGCGAACCGCAGACGCGTCCGGATTTTGACGAACATCGGCTCGCCTGGCTGACGCAGAACGTTCAGGCCAATCGGTTTTTGCCGGAACCGACGATCGACAGCATATTCGTCGGCGATGGCGACTATCGCGCCATCGGGGCCGAGTTCCTCGGTCATCTCGTACGGCTCGGCGGTATCCTGCCGGACGATCGCGTGCTCGACATCGGCAGCGGCATCGGCCGCATCGCTGTGCCGCTGACGCAGTATCTGACGCCGGCCGGCGCCTATTGGGGGGTGGATCCGGTCGCCGATGGCGTTGCCTGGTGCAACCGGCACATCACGCCGGCCTATGACAATTTCCGCTTCGACCATATCGACGTCGCGCATCACATCTACAATCCGAAGGGCGCGATCCGAGGCGAGGCTTTGCGCCTGCCGTTCGAGCCGGAAAGCTTCGATTTCATCTTCATGATCTCGGTGGCGACCCATCTGCCGCCGCGCGAGATCGCCGCCTACGTCCGCGAGGCGAAGCGCCTGCTCGTGCCCGGCGGGCGGCTGTTCATCACTGCGTTCGTGCTCGATGAAACGGCGCAGGGAGCCTTGCCGCAGCGCGATCCGCGCCTTGCCTTCAAGCGCGAGGGCGAGGGACCTGCCTGGCTGGTGGACCGCAATGCACCGCTCTCCGCGGTCGGCTTCGACGACGGCTTCTTCGAACGGATCATCCAGGGAATGGGCCTATCTCTCTGCCTGAAGAGCCTGGGGCATTGGCGCGGCCAGAAGGCGGCCCACTACCAGGATATCTTCGTCGTCGAGAAGAAGGGGTAAGCATGGCCGAACGCATTCTGGTCGTCGCGCACAACCATCCGGATCTGCACCCCGGTGGCACCGAGATCTTCGCGCATGACCTGTTCCGCGCCTATCAGCGGGCCGGCCACGCGGCCTTCTTCCTCGGCGCCACCAACCGCCTCCACCGCGACGAGAAGCCGGGCACCAGCTTTCAGGGCATCGGTAGCGGCCCTGACGAGATGCTGCTCTGGGCGGGCCATTTCGACCGCTTCTTCATGAGCCAGGTCGATCTCTACGGCGTCATTCCCGATCTGGAAGCGCTGCTGCGGGAATTCCAGCCCGACGTCGTCCACATCCACCATTTGCTGCTGATCGGCGCGGAATTTCCGGCGCTAGTGCGCCGGGTGCTGCCGCAGGCGCGCATCGTCATGACGCTGCACGACTATTATCTGATCTGCGCCCATGACGGCCTGATGATGCGCACGACCGGTCGCGAGCGCTGCCACGGCGCATCGCCGGATCGCTGCCACGCCTGCTTTCCGGAGGTTGCCGCCGACCAGTTTCTGCTGCGCGAGCGCTATCTGAAGACGCTGCTGACCACTGTCGACCGCTTCGTCTCGCCGAGCGCCTTCCTGAAGGACCGGTTCATCGCCTGGGGCCTCGAGGCCGACAAGATCGACGTTATCTCGAACGGCCAGCCGGATGGGGGCAGGGTGCCTTCGCTGCGCGAGGACGGCGCGCCGCGCAACATCTTCGGATATTTCGGCAATCTCAACCCGTGGAAGGGCGGGACCGTGCTGCTCGACGCGGCCGAGCGGCTGATCGAATCCGGCACCGATTTCGAGCTGCGCATCCATGGCGGAACGCCGTTCCAGGCGGATGCCTTCAAGACCGAACTCGACGAACGATTTGCGCGAACGTCGTCGCATGTGGTGCGCCGCGGCCCCTATCGCCGGCAGGACGTGCCGACCCTGATGGCGGCGGTCGACTGGGTCGTCGTGCCCTCGATCTGGTGGGAAAATGCCCCGCTCGTCATCCAGGAGGCGCAGCAGCAGGGCCGGCCGGTCATCGTCAGCGGCATCGGTGGCATGGCCGAAATGGTCAAGCACGGCGTTAACGGACTGACGGTCGCGCCGGATGATCCGATCGATCTCGCGCGAACCCTGCGGCAGGCGGCCGGGGATCCGGATCTCTGGCGGCGCCTTTCCGCCAATGCCGTTCCGCCGCCGACCGTCGACGCAGTCGCGCGTGACTATCTCGCCCTATTCGATGCGCTCGCGCGCGTCAGCATCCCGGCTTGAAGGAGCTCGCCATGCCATCTGCCGCGGAAGCCACTTCCCTGCAACAGAAACCCAAGGCCACGGAAGCGCCGCTCGGCCTGACCGGGCGCGTCGATGCCATCGACAATGGTCGGCTCTATGGCTGGGCACTCGATCGCAGCCAGCCCAGCGCCCGGATGCAGATCGTCGTCTCGCTCGGTTCGCAGAAGATCGCCGAGGCGACGGCCGACAAGCTGCGCTCCGACCTTCGCCGCAACGGCGTCGGCGATGGCCAGCATGCCTTCGACATTCCGCTGCCGGAGAGCGTTACGGCCCGCCAGCGCGATCTCTCGATCGTGGCGATATCGCCGACCGGCGAGGAGCGCATCCTCTTCGCGCCGACGCTGGACGAGCAGGCGGCAGAGGCGCTGATCGCGGCGCCGTTGACGCGGGTGCTGGAGAAGCTCGAGGTGCTGATGGCGGCGCAGCGCCAGCTTCAGCTCAACCAGCGCGGCATCCAGCGCAGCAGCGAAGGAGCAGCCGGCGACGCGCCGCCCGCGCAGCTTGAGCAAATCGAGACAACACAAACGGAGATCGTCAGCCGGCTTTCCGAGCTGGAGGTCTTCCTGATGCGCTTCGACGGCATCGTCGCCGGACTGGAAGGGCGGATCGATACGCTTGCCAAGCGCGGACGCGGCGACTCCAGGCCACTGTTGCTTCTGCTTGCGGGATTGATTGGCACAGCGGTTGGCGCCGGCGTGACGCTGGTGGCCTTTCTCAACTGACTGGATCGGGACCGGAATCGAATGATGTATCGCGGCGACGAGGAACCCGACCCCGGGAAAGTGGCGTCCAAGGAGCAGGGTGGCACGACCATGGGGATGCCGGGAGCGCCACCTCGACGCGAGGCCGCGGCGCAGCCGAAGATCGAGACCGCGATCGCCTGTCCGATCAATGAGACTCTTGTCCTGATCCTCGGTTCCGGCCCGCCGATGACGGGTGCGCAACCGGTCCTGCTCAATGGCGACCCGACCCTGCCGGGCAAGGCGCCGGTCGTGAGCTGGCCGCTGGTTGACAGCAAGGGGCGCGCCTCACACGGCTTCGTCGCGCTCGTGTTCACCGGGCCGCTCAAGGGCCAGCGGCTGAATGCCGTCACGTTCCGCGGGCAGGGGCGCGCGCTTTCCTATCGGGTGCTGCCGGACCTGATGCGGCCGTCGGCCCTGGCGGCGGCGCTCGGGGATCTTGCCGGACCCGGCACGCCGGTCGTCGTTGACGCCATTGTCGGCATGCTGAGCCAGGGGCCGATGAGCCGGCGCAAGCTTGCGGCGATGACGGCGCTGGTCGAGGCAGGCGCCAAGGCCGACGGTTTCATCGAGATCATCGGCGCGTTCGAGGATGGCGACGTCTATCTGCAGGGCTGGTCGCAGGAGATGACGCCGGGCGTCAGCCGTGTGCTGATCGGCGGGGCGACGCCGCAGATCGCCGAATGCACGGCGGCCGCCTTCGACCGCCAGGATCTCAACAATAGCGGCAAGGGCTTCGCTGCCGTTCTCGTGGCGCCCGAGCCGATCGACCCGTTCGGCATGCAGCGCGTCTATGTCCGGGGCCGCGACGGTTGGCGCTATGCCGACGTCTATGAGCAGCGATTGCTGGCGTCGCCCCGCGATACGCCCGGCTATGCCCGCGCGATCCTGCCCAAATTGCGTGGTCCGGCCGAGGTGATCGGGCGCCTGCGCGAGGCGGCTTATCGCTATGAGGGCCTGGACACGGTGTCCGCCCTTGCGCTTCCCGTGCGGATGGCGATCGATCACGCGCTGCGCATCGAACAAGGCGGTCTCTTGATCAGCGGCTGGCTGCTTGATCCGGACCATCGCGTCGGTGCGATCAAGCTGCGTCGGCGACAGGCCTCGATCGATTTGAAGCCGATCTGGAGCCGATTGGATCGGCCCGACGTCACGCGCGCCTTTGACGGCAAGGCGCCATTCCTGTCGCAGCTCGATCCCGATCGCCATGGTCATGGCTTTGTGGCGTTCGTCCCGGATTTCGATCCCGATGGCAGCGCTCCGGTCTATATCGAGTTCGTCATTCCGCATGCGCCGCCGGCCTACCTACCGGTCGTGCCGAAGCGGGTTTCCTATCGCGACGCCGTCACGCGGCAGTTGAAGTCGATCAGCGCCCGCGCCGCGTCGGTCTCAGAACTCGTCGAACGGCACCTCATTCCCCTCGTCGCCTCCGCCGCGACGAAGCCGGCCGGCGTCGAGGGCGTCGAGCCTGTCGGTGTCGCCATTCCCAGTGGCGCCGACACGACCCTCGTGATCGGGCTCGACGACCAGACGACGGACGCCGCCACGTTGCTGGCCCTGATGGCGCTGGATCCGCAGGTCCGGACGACCCCGATCGTGCTGGCCGGGCCCGAGCAAACCATCGCCGAGCTGCGTGGCGAGATTCGCCGGCTTGCCGATTTCTATGGCCTGTCGATCGACCTCGTCGGCGTCAGCGCCTTTTCGGATGTTTTCGACGCTCTGATCGTCGGGGCCAATGTCGCGAAGACGGATCGGATCGTGCTGTTCTCCGCGGCGCTCGTGCCGGCCGAGCGCGGTTGGCTCGGTCGCCTGCGGGCGGCGCATCTGGAGCACGACGCCATGTCGATCATCTCGCCGGCCTTGATCTATGAGGACGATTCGATCCGCTGGGCCGGATATCGGCTTTCGGGCGAGGAGGGTGGTCTCGCGGAGAACTATGTCGGCTATCCGGCCGCGACGCTCGATGCGATGGCTCCGGCAGCGACGCCGGCCGCCAATCTCGAATGTTGCATCTTGTCGAAGGCGGCAATGGCGGCGCTCGGCCAGGAGGGGTACGGCTATCTCGGCAATCGCGAGAAGGGGCTCGACCTGGCGCTGCGCCTTGCGAAGGCCGGCCTGAAGACCTGGTGGCTACCTGCCGTCCGCGTTCTGGGCGCGGAGGCGCCGGCCGATGGCGTCAATGCCTGGGAGGTTCACGCTCGCAGCGTCGACAGGGCCGTCTTCAACGCCCGTTGGGCGGAAACCTTGAGCGCCATGGCGCTTGCGGAGGCGGCATGACCGAAGATCTCCGCGTCCTCGTCATCTCGCATGGCCATCCGAGCCTGTCGCTCGGCGGCGGCGAAATCGCCTCGCACAACCTTCACAAGGGCCTGAACGCGCTGGCGGGCATCAAGTCGGTCTATCTCGCCCGCGTCGGCTCGCCGACGCCGCGCCATTCCGGCACCGCGCTGATGAGCCTGCGCCAGAGCGCCACGGACATCCTGTTTCATAGCGACGATTTCGATCCGTTCTATTTGTCGAACCGAAACACCGACGATATTCGCCGCGATCTCGTGCGCTTCGTTCGCGACCTCAATCCCCATGTGGTTCACTTCCACCACATTCTCGGCCTCGGTCTCGAGGCGCTCTATGCGATCCGCGAGGCACTGCCCGACGCGGCGATCGTCGTCACCTTCCACGAGTTCCTGTCCATCTGCCACCATCATGGCCAGATGGTGAAGACCCGGGACGGGCAGCTCTGCCGGCGCGCGTCGCCGACGGATTGCCATAGCTGCTTTCCGCATCTCGCGCCGGCGAGTTTCCTGAAGCGCGAGCGCTTCGTGCGATCGATGCTCGAACTCGCCGATGTCTATGTCTCGCCGAGCCGCTTCTTGGCGGAACGATACGCTGCCTGGGGGCTGTCGCCGGACAAGCTGTTCGTCATCGAAAACGGCCTGGCGATCGCCGAGCCGGCGCCGCCGCGCGCTTTGCCCGGCGCGGAGCAGCGTCGCAGCCGTTTCGCCTTCTTCGGCCAGATGACGCCGTTCAAGGGCGTCGACGTGTTGATCGATGCGGTGGCGCGCGTGCCGGAGCGGGTCTGGGGCGAGGATTCCCGCTTGATGATCTTCGGCGCCAATCTCGAATTCCAGCCGCCCGACTTCCAGGCACGCATGAAGAAGCTGATCGAGGACGCCGGCAGCCGCGTCCGCTTCTACGGCTCCTATCAGAACAGCGAGATGCCCGAGCTGATGCAGACGGTCGACTGGGTCGTCGTGCCGTCGATCTGGTGGGAAAACTCGCCGGTGGTGATCCAGGAGGCGCTGTTCCACGGCCGCCCGCTGCTGTGCAGCAACATCGGCGGCATGGCCGAGAAGGTGCGGAACGGGGGGGACGGCCTGCATTTCCGCGTTGGCTCGCCCGAGGACCTCGCCGACCGCTTCGTCGACGTGCTGTCAAACGGCCAGCTCTGGGAAAGCCTGCGCGGCACGATGCGCCGCCCGCTCGGCCATGTCGACTGCGCCGAGCAGCACCTGGCCCTTTATCGCGCCGTTCTCGACCGCCATTCGCATGCGGATGGCGCCGAGGCCGGCCAACTCGAACGCGCGTGAGTGATTGCGCGCAACCCGCCCGTAAAGGCGCGGAATCCCTGGGGGGATAAGGAGGAGGCCGATATGGCACGTCTGCTGGTAATGATTCCTTCCGGCGAAATCTACGATCACGACTCGGTGCGTTGGTACCAGTACCAGAACGTCCAGCGTTCCATCGATCGCTATCACAATATAGGCGACGCGTTCGTCTTCGATTCGTCATTGAAGCTCTTGAACTTCGACAAGATCGGCGTTCTCGAGATCAACAATCCGGATTGGGCCGACCTCGACCGGCTGCGCGAGGAACATGACTATGTCCTGCTGCGCGGCTCGAACTACATCCATGGCGAGATGGAGTGGCATGATACAGCCGCCGTCCTGAAGAAGCTCGGCCTGCCCGTCCTGGCGTTCGGCATCGGCGCGCAGGCCCCGGTCAAGGGACGGATGGAATTGTCGGAATCGACGCGGGAAGTGCTGCGCGTCATCGCCGATCACAGCACGTCGATCGGCGTGCGCGGCGCTTTCTCGGCCGAAGTTCTCGCCGATCTCGGCATCGACAATGTCCGTATCGTCGGTTGCCCCACCGCGTTCCGCCGGCTCGATCCGGAGATGAACATCAAGCTTGGACCGCTTGCCGATATCGCGAAGGTCGGCGTCACCCTTCGGCGCGAAGTCTCGCCGACCTACGCCCAGAACATCGAACGCTACCTGACCTTTCATCGCGATTTGGTGAAATCGCTCGCCGGCCGTTTCGATGCCGTGCTGATGGCGCAGGGCGAGGTCGAGGAGAAGAAGCTCGTCTTCGGAACCGAGGCACAGAAGGAAGAGGCGATCGCGTCGCTGCGCGCCAATGGCTGGGCCTCGAAGTGGTATCTCGATGACGAGATCGAGCGGCTCTATCGCGAGCGGCTGTTCTATTCGGACGTCGTCGCCGACTACGAGACGCTGGTCCGCCAGCAGGATCTCGTGCTCGGCTACCGCCTGCATGGCAATCTGATGGCGCTCGCCAATGGCGTGCCATCGATCTACTTCACCTATGACAGCCGCACCGCCGAATTCGCCGAGACCTACCGCATCCCGAGTTACGACGTCTTCGGCAACAGCGCCTTCGTGCTCGAGGACTATTGGGAGCAATGGCGCTTCGACGCGTTCAATGCCGCGTGGCGCAATGTCTATGACGAAACCCGAAAATTCCTGATCGAGAACAAGGTCGACAACAAGTTGATCGATCGGGCGGCGCAGACGACCGACACGGGTATGCTGAAGGTCGCCTGACGCCCTGAGACGAGAACGCACGAGGGGGGAGGACCCATCATGGTCGTTGTTCACGGAACAGCGGGAACGAGCCGGTTTTCCTGCCCATGCCTGCGACATGGCGGGAGGTGTGCATGTCGAATTCGCTTTCGGCAGCGCTTCCCGATCAAGAACGTGACCGTCGTCGGATCGGCCGGTCCTGATGAGCTTTTACTCGTGATCCCAACCAACAGCAGGAACACCGAATGACCGTCCTCGTCACGGGTGGCGCCGGATATATCGGCAGTCATATGGTTCTGGCGCTCGCCGATGCGGGGCGCGACACCATCGTCCTCGACGATCTCTCTACCGGCTTCGTCGGACAGGTGCCGGACGGCGTGCCGCTCGTCCGGGGCGATTGCGGCGACGAAGTGCTGGTCGCGCGCCTCATTCGCGAATTCGGCGTCACGGCGATTGTGCATTTCGCCGGCTCGATCGTCGTGCCGGATTCGGTCACCAATCCGCTCGGCTATTATTTCAATAACACGGTCAAATCGCGGGCCCTGATCGCCGCCGCCGTTCAAGGCGGGGTGCGCAATTTCATCTTCTCGTCGACCGCGGCGGTCTATGGCGAGCCAGAGGTGAGCCCGATCCGTGAAACGTCGGTGATGCAGCCGATCTCGCCCTATGGCGCATCGAAGCTGATGACGGAATGGATGCTGCGCGACACGGTGGCGGCGCATGACATCCGTTCGGTCGTTCTGCGTTATTTCAATGTCGCCGGCGCCGATCCGCGGGGCCGCTCGGGGCAGTCCTTCCCGCGCGCCACCCATCTGATCAAGCTTGCCTGCCAGGCGGCGCTCGGCCAGCGCAGCCACCTCGACGTCTTCGGCCAGGACTATCCGACGCCGGACGGCACCTGTGTCCGCGACTATATCCATGTCAGCGATCTCGCCGCCGCGCACTTGCTGGCGCTCGACCACCTGGAGGAGGGTGGCGAAAGCCTGACGCTGAATTGTGGCTATAGCCGCGGCTTCTCGGTGCTCGAGGTGATCGAGGCGGTGAAACGCGTCTCGGGCGTCGAATTCGACGTTCGCCTCGCGCCGCGCCGCGCCGGAGATCCGCCGTCCCTGGTGGCGGCGACGGATCTGATCCGCTCGCGGCTCGGCTTCAAGCCGGCGCGCGGTCAGCTCGACCTGATCGTCGCCGATGCCCTGCGCTGGGAGTTGACGCTGCAGCAGAACGCGCAGGCTGCTGTCCATCGCGAGTTGGCACTCGCTATCTGAACTCGAGCCGCAGCGCGCAATGATCGGAGACCTCCGGTTCGGCGACCACGTCGAACCGGACGACCTCGACGTTCGGCGTCACCAGCATGTAATCGGCGAAGCGGCCGTCCTTCTCGTAGAAGGAGGTGCGTGTGCTGGTGAAGCCCCGGCTCGTGACCAGGTCGACCAGCCCCAGCCGGCCCAGGACCTCGAAGGTCCCGCTGTCCGGCAGCAGATTGAGGTCGCCGCAGACGATCAGCCTTTCGCCGCGGTGCCAGAGACGTTCGATCAGTTGTGTCAGCGCCTCAGCTTGGGCCATGCGCGCGGGCGTGTCGCCCTTGCCGTTCTTGTCGCGCAGCCCGTGCAACTGCACGATCGTTACCGGAAAGTCGCCGTCATAGCTGTAGAGGCGCACCCCATGCGCATTGCGGCCTCTTGGATGCGGCCCCCAGCCATGGGTCGAGAAGTTGCCATGCACGAAATCGACCGCCTGGCCGATGATCGGCAGGGTGGACCGGATGAAGGTCGCTAGTCCGAATTCGGACGGGGCCGTGCTGTCACCGTCGAAGAGCTCGCCGCGCGCCGTCGGCGAGAAGATGCCGTCATGGCGTGGCAACGCGGCCCGCACCTCTTCGAACAGGTGAGCCCGTTGCGGCAGAATGTGCTCGCCGTCCCGGTACTCCAGCCAATCGGATTGCGCCCCGTACGTGCGGACGACTTCCTGAAGGCACAGGATGTCGGGCTGGACGGCGGTGAGATACCGCATCAGCGGCGCATGAAGCTTGCCGCCCCAGGCATTCAGCGAAACGACGCGTAGCGTCATGGAGAGAACCCCTCCTGATGAGTGGGGTCGAGCCATAGCATTCGCGCTGGTCGGGGTCACGGCCGGGCAGGGCCCGCCGCCGCGCCGGGCTGCGCCAATTGGCCAAAGGGGGCCGAGATCGCCTATAGAGAGGGCGAGGCACGCCCGATCTCCGGCAAGACTGATAAATATGAAGCAATATCAAAGACATAAGCTGTCCATCGCGCCGATGCTGGATTGGACCGATCGACATTGTCGCTATTTCCACCGGCTGCTGTCGAAGGAAGCGCTGCTCTATACGGAGATGGTCGTCGCCGAGGCGATCCTGCATGGCGACCGGCAAAAATTGCTGGGCTTCGATGCGGCCGAGCAGCCGGTTGCGTTGCAGATCGGCGGGTCGGATCCCGACAAGGTGGCGACGGCGGCGCGGATCGGCGCCGATTTCGGCTATGCCGAGATCAATCTGAACGTCGGCTGCCCGTCGGACCGGGTCCAGTCCGGCACGTTTGGCGCCTGCCTCATGCGCGAGCCGCAGCGCGTCGCCGATTGTGTCGCCGCGATGAAGGACGCCGTCTCGATTCCCGTGACGGTGAAGTGCCGCATCGGCGTCGACGACCAGGACCCGGAGGTGGCGCTCGACATGCTCGCGGACGCCGTGGCCGCCGCCGGTGTCGACGCTTTATGGGTCCATGCGCGCAAGGCCTGGCTGCAGGGCCTGTCGCCGAAGGAAAACCGCGATATACCGCCGCTCGACTATGACCGGGTCTATCGGCTGAAGGCGCGCCTGCCGGATCTCTTCATCGGCATCAATGGCGGCATCAAGACCCTCGACGAGGCCGAGAGCCATCTCGCGCATGTCGACGGTGTCATGATCGGGCGCGCTGCCTATCAGGAGCCGGAAATGCTGGCGGCTGCCGATCGCCGGATCTACGGCGTCGATCGGGCGGATCCGCCGCCGCGAGCGATTCTGGAGGCGATGCTGCCCTATATCGCGACGCAGATCGCCGCGGGTACGCCGGTGAGCCACATGGCGCGCCACATGCTCGGCCTCTATCACGGCCGACCGGGCGCGCGGCGATTCCGCCAGATCCTGACCGTTGAAGGCGCCGGGCGGCACGCCGGCATCGACGTGTTCCATCGCGCCATGGATGCGGTCGACGAAATCGCCGCGGCGACTGCGGCCGCCTGAGGCGAAAGTGCTGTGTCGGAGAGTGGCTTTATCGCGGCGGCACGGCTCGCTATGGATGGAGTATCGATCCGCCCCGGCGGATTTCCGCGTGCAATGAAAGCGTTTCCGACATGACGATCCGCGGTTTCACGATCGACGGCTTCTTGATTGCGTTGCTCCTCGTGGTCATCGCGGCGATTGCCTTTCCAGGGCCGGGCGAATCCGGGGGGCTGCTGCACATGGATCTCATCGCCACTTATGGCGTGGCGGTGATCTTCTTCCTGTATGGCTTGACGCTGGCGCCCGAGCGGATGCACGCCGGCATCCGGCACTGGCGTGTGCATGTTGCCGTCCAGCTCTGCACTTTCGTGCTGTTTCCGATCGTCGTGCTGGTGCTCGGCACGCCGCTCAAGGGCTTCGTTCCGGAAGATGTCTGGATCGGCTTCTTTTATCTGGCGGCGTTGCCCTCGACCGTGTCGTCCTCCGTCGCCATGACGTCGCTGGCGCGCGGCAATGTGCCGGTCGCGATCTTCAACGCGACGCTGTCGAGCCTGATCGGCGTCTTCGCGACGCCGCTTTTGATGGCGTGGTTCCTGGCGTCGACGGGGGAAGGCATGCCGTTGCTGCCTGTCATCGGCAAGATCGTGCTGCTGGTCCTGCTGCCAATCTTCGTTGGCCAGATCGCGCGCCATTGGCTCTATGGCTGGGCTGCGCGCCACATCAAGGGCATCCGCCTGGCCGACCGGGCCATCATCCTGGCGATCGTCTACAACTCTTTCGCCGATTCAATCGCCGAGGGCGTCTGGGCAGGCCATGACGTCAGTCTGATCGCCTCGATCATCGTCGGCGTGATCGCGCTATTCTTCATCATCTATGGCTTGATGATGATCCCGTGCCGGTTGATGCGACTGAACCGCGCCGACACGATCGCGTGTCTGTTCTGCGCTTCCAAGAAGTCGCTGGCGACCGGCGTGCCTCTGGCCAAGCTGATGTTCTCCGGCTCGCCGGCGCTCGGCCTGATCATCGCGCCGATCATGCTCTACCACTTCTTCCAGCTCTTGATCGTCAGCGTCATGGCCAACCGCGAGGGTCGCCGCGCCGCCGCTGCCGAGGCACCCGCAGCAGCCTGACGTGTCTCTGCCCCCATCATGTCATGAAAGCCCCATCGACCGATGCCATTGGGCCGTTCAGGCGTTGGTCCTCGTCAGGCTTTCCAGCCGCGCGGGCAGGCGGTCCATCACAGCGCGGCGCTGGTTCTCCGTCATCCGCGACCACTGGCTGATCTCGTCCAAGGAGCGGCCGCAGCCCTCGCACAGCTCGGTTTGGGGATCGAGAACGCAGACGCTGATGCAGGGCGAGATCATGTCGCGGCGACGATCGCCATCAGGTAGGTGACGAGCGCGATCTGCTGCGCCGCGCCCAGCGTGTCGCCCGTCTGGCCGGCGATCTGGGAGGTGCAGAGGAGCTGGAAGGCATAGGTCGCCAGCCCGGCGACGACCAGCGCGACGATGACCGGGAAGATCCCGGTGCCGATGGCGCCGCAAATCAGGGCGGCCAGCACCGCGATGCCGATGGCGGTCAGGCTGGTGTCGCGAGACGGCCGTCCGGTGGCGCTGGCAAGGCCCTCGAAGCGCGCCGGCGGCAGCGCCGCCCAGAGATGGACGATGGCGGCGCGGCTGACGATCTCCGCGCCGATCAGCGCGGTGGCGACCGGCCAGGCGCCGTACGGCAGCAGATTGGCGAGCAGGGTCGCGCGCAGCAGCAGCGACAGTACCAGGGCGACGCCGCCAAAGGTGCCGATCCGGCTGTCCCGCATGATTTCCAGTTTGCGCGTCGCTGTCGTGCCGCCGCCGAACCCGTCGGCCGTGTCGGCGAGGCCGTCCTCATGCAGCGCGCCGGTGAGGGCGATGGTCGCTGCCAGCGATATCGCGGCGGACGCCAGCAGCGGCAGGCCAAGAGCGTGCGCGAGCAGCAGGGCGATGGCGCCGACGAGGCCGACCAGCAGCCCAACACCGGGGAAGGCGCGGGCGGCGACGGTGAAATCGGGTCGCCGATCCGAAGCCACGCCCAGCCATGTCGCCGGCAGCCGCGTCAGGAAGGCCGTCGCCGCCGCGAGTTCGGAGAGCGACGCGCGAAACAGGGTCGGGTACGGGTCGTCCGTCATGGGAATTGCCCTCGGGTCGGCGGATGGCCGCACCGACTCAGTCTCATCGGTGCTTGCGGTACGCTTGGGGAGGGTTATAGATCGCCGCGCGGCCGGCCGCCAAGAGTCTCACCCGAGGTGGGTCTCGCCAGGCGTGCCGCTTCCTCCCACCCCGCACCAAAAGCCGAGATACGCATGGCCCGCTCTGCCTCCGGACTTCCCTTCGACGACATCCGCGCCCTCTTCGACGAGATGCCGGGACGCGATGAAGCGGCGGTGCTCGCGATCCGAGCCCGCGACGCGCAGCTGACCAAGCCGGCGGGTTCGCTCGGCCGGCTCGAGGAACTGGCGGAGTGGCTGGGCGGCTGGCAGGGCAGGGCACGCCCGGCCGTCACCCGCCCGCTGGTGGCGATCTTCGCCGGCAATCATGGCGTCGCCGCGCGCGGCGTCTCCGCCTACCCCTCCAGCGTCACCCAGCAGATGGTGGAGAATTTCGCCGCCGGCGGCGCGGCGATCAACCAGATCTGCATTGTCTACGATCTCGGGCTGAAGGTGTTCGATCTCGCCCTCGACATTCCGACCGGCGACATCACCGTGGAAGCGGCGCTCGATGAGGCCGGCTGCGCCGCCACCATGGCCTTCGGCATGGAAGCGACGGCCGGCGGCATCGATCTGCTGGCGATCGGCGAAATGGGCATCGGCAACACGACGGTCGCGGGCGCCGTCGCCGCCGGCCTGTTCGGCGGCACCGGCCGCGACTGGGTCGGCCCGGGAACGGGCGTCGACGCCGAGGGGCTGGCGCGCAAGGCCGCCGCGATCGACGCGGCACTGGCGCTGCATGCGTCCCATCTCGGCGATCCGCTCGAAGTGCTGCGCCGTCTCGGCGGCCGCGAGCTCGCCGCCATGGCCGGCGCCATTCTCGCCGCCCGCATGAGCCGCATTCCGGTGATCGTCGACGGCTATGTCGCCACGGCCGCTGCCGCCGTGCTCTACAAGATGGACCCGACGTCGCTGGATCACTGCCAGTTCGGCCATGTCTCTGCCGAGCCGCCGCATGCGAAGCTCCTGGCGGCAATGGGCAAGACGGCGCTGCTCGATCTCGGCATGCGGCTCGGCGAAGGCACGGGCGCCGCAATGGCGGCCGGGCTGGTCAAGGCGGCGGCCGAGATCCATACCGGCATGGCGACTTTCGCCCAGGCCGGCGTGTCCGAGAAGGCGGACTGAGCTCAGCTCGCCGAGCGCCAGAGGAGCACATTGTCCTCGGTCGCTGCCGGCGTCGCCGGATCCTGTACGAGGACGCGCGAGCGCGGGAAGCAGGCGAGGGCCGTCGTGCCTTCGCCGGACGTCGAACTCAATTCGAACGTGCCGCCATGCAGCGCGGTGATCGCCACCGCGATCGGCAGGCCGATGCCGATCCCCGGCTCCGCCATCCGTATCGAGGTCTCGCCCCGCCCGAACGGCGACAGGATGGTCGGTATTTCCGTCGCTGGGATGCCGGGGCCATTGTCGCTGACCGAGACATACTGGCCGCCGCCTGCGGTCCAGCCGACGCGGACGATGATCTCGCCCTCCGCCGGCGCGAACTTGTTGGCATTGGACAGGAGATTGAGCGCGATTTGACGGATGCCGCGCGGATCAGCGCGGAGCTTCGGCAGGTTGGGCTCGATCTCGATGGTGAGGCGCTGGGCGCGCTGGCGGACCCGCGTTGCGACCGACATTTCGCAGGCGACGACGATTTCGCCGAGGTCGACGGGCGCTTCGTCCAACTCGTAGCGACCGGCCTCGAGCCCGGAAAAGTCGAGAACTTCGTCGATCAGTGACAGAAGATGACTGCCACTGGCGTGGATGTCGCCGGCGTAGTCGCGATAGGTGCCGTTCTGCATCGGCCCGAGCACTTCGTTCTTCATCAGCTCGGAAAAGCCGAGAATGGCGTTGAGCGGCGTGCGCAGCTCATGGTTGACCGAGGCCAGGAAGCGGGAGCGCGCCAGATTGGCCTCGTCGGCGATCCGGAGCGATTGCTTCGATGCGGCGCGCGCCGCCGCCAACTGGCCCGCCAGGCGCGCCTGCTCGGCGCGATGCGACAGTCCGTTGCGCATCGATCGGTGCAGGCGCTGCGACAGCGACAGGAACAGGATCTCGGTGCCGATCGCCAGGAAGGCGAGAACCAGGTAGAGCGGCGCATGTCGCTGTGCGAGCAGCGCGACCATGGTGAGCGCGACGGGCGCCGTCGCCGCGGTCGCCGCTGCGGGAAGCGCGGCGGCGAATGTCGTGCCGGCGGCGACGACGAACAGCATGACGGCGAGCTGGGGAACGGCAGGGTCGATCCCCCTCTCGGGCGAAAGCAGTATCAGCAGCCCGGCCCAGCTCAGGCCGCACAGCAATTCGGCGAACACGAACAGGCTGGCCCAGAGCCGTGTCTCGATCGGGTTCGGCCCCCGGAAGCAGAGGCAGAGCACGGCGAGCAGCGCATGGGCGCAGAGTGCGACAGCCGTCCAGACGACGATCGAGGCGGCCGGCAGCCAGGCCGAGACGACAAGGCCGGACAGCAGGATGGGCGCCATGGTGGCGAAGGTGCAGAAGAGCCGGGTGCGCGCGTAGCCGGAAAGAAGGATTCGATCGGGTGCGGACGGGGCGGGGCTCGGATGGCCGGCTTCGGACGCAACCTCCGGGCAGCCTGCCGCCGCCGCGCGCCGCCGGTCGAGGCGGCTGGTGCGGGCAGGCAGATCTTCGTCTTCGACTGTTGCCGCCGTAGCGTCCTGCATCTCACGACTTCCTGGAAGGAAGTACTCTAGGTTGTTGTCGAATTTGGGTTTTGAATGCTTAATGCCGGCTTGATGAACATGGTTAAGCTGATGTCGAATTCCGTCGCCGCGCCGAAGCCGGCGCTCGAGAGGCTGCTCGCTGACATACGCGCTTGCCGCATCTGCATCGACCGTCCGGTCGGGCGTCCGTTGCCGCATGAGCCGCGTCCGGTTGTTCGCGCCTCGGCGACGGCGCGGATCCTCATCGCGGGGCAGGCGCCCGGCACGCGCGTCCACGCTTCCGGCATGCCATTCACCGATCCGTCGGGAGACCGGCTGCGCGCCTGGATGGGGATCGGCGAGACGGAATTCTATGACGAGAGCCGGGTTGCCATCGTGCCGATGGGCTTCTGCTTTCCCGGGCTCGACGCCAAGGGTGGCGACCTGCCGCCGCGCCGTGAATGCGCGCCGGCCTGGCGCCGCGCGTTGCTGGCGGAACTACCCGATGTCGGCCTGGTCCTCGCGGTCGGGCTCCATGCGCAGCGGTTCCATCTCGGGAAGCGGGTTCGAAATGGCCTCGCCGAGACGGTTTCCGACTGGAGGGCGATCTTGGAGGAGACGGCGCCGCTGCCGGTCCTACCGCTGCCGCATCCGTCGTGGCGCAACTCCGGCTGGATCAAGCGCAATCCGTGGTTCGAGGCGGAGCTGATCCCGGTCTTGCAGCGGCTCGTTGCCGAGCGGATGAACGGCCGGAGTTGACAAACTCGGGCGATTTAAGCATGGATCTAAGAATAATATTCTCAATTCGGCGATGTCGTCAGTCTTGATTGGAAAAGATTGCTTCATTCGCAGAGATCCAAGGCAGAGGATTCCGGAATGATCGATCGGCTCGACCGAAAAATCCTGCAAATCCTGCAGGAAGACGCCACCATCCCCGTCGCGGAAATCGGTCGGCGAGTCGGCCTTTCGACGACGCCGTGCTGGCGGCGCATCCAGAAGCTGGAAGAAGATGGCGTCATCACCAAGCGGGTTGCGGTTCTCGACCCGAAAAAGGTGAACGCGAAGGTGACGGTGTTCGTCTCGATCACCACCAGCCAGCACAATGAGGAGTGGCTCAAACGCTTCGCCGAGGTCATCCGCGACGTTCCGGAAGTGGTCGAATTCTATCGCATGAGCGGTCAGGTCGATTATCTGCTGCGCGTCGTCGTGCCGGACATCGAGGCCTATGACCTGTTCTACAAGCGGCTGATCTCGCGGATCGACATCGCCGACGTCTCCTCTGCCTTCGCGATGGAACAGATCAAATACGCGACCGCGCTGCCGCTGAACTACATCCCGCTCGAGAAGGACAAGGGTATGGCATAGGGCTCTGCCGTCCGCCGTTGCAAACAAAGCGACCGGCGCTTTCGCCGGTCGCCGCTTCGCTAGGCGGAGCGCAGGTGCCGGGTCAGCCGGTGTTCGAGTTTGTCCCAGACACGGCGGATCGTCTCGACCACGACCAGATAGAGTACCGCCGCCCAGAGATAGACCTGGAAATCGAAGGTGCGCGAATAGGCGAGGCGGGTGACGCCCATCAGGTCGAACACCGTGACGATCGCCGCGACCGACGAGCCCTTCACCATCAGGATCACTTCATTGCCGAGCGGGCGCAGCGCGATCAGCAGCGCCTGCGGAACGATGATCTTGCGGAAGATCAGGCCCGGCGTCAGGCCGAGCGACATCGCCGCCTCGCTCTGCCCGACCGGCACGGCACGGATGGCGCCGCGCAAGATCTCGGCCTGGTAGGCGCCAGTGTTCAGCGTGAAGGTGAGCACGCAGCAGAAGAAGGCGTCCTTGAATATCCACCAGAGCCCGATCGCCTCGAGCTGCGGCCGGAACTGTCCGGCGCCGTAATAGACCAGGAAGACCTGCGCCAGCAGCGGGGTGCCGCGGAAGAAGTACATGTATCCGAACGAGATGCCGCGCAGAATGCGGCTGCGGCTCATCCGGGCCAGCGCGACCGGCCAGGCGAGCAGCGCGCCGAGGGTGATCGAGATCGCGACCAGTTGCAGCGTGACGACCAGGCCCTGCAGCATGCGCGGACCATAGGTGGCGAGGGCGTCCCAGTTCATGACGCCCTCCTGACGCCGCGATTGGCCCAGCGCTCGATCGCGGCGATGCCGATCGACGACACCATGGAGAGCGCGAGATAGATGAGGCAGGCGACGCCGAAGAACAGGAACGGCTCCTTGGTGACGCGGACCGCGATGCTGGTCTTGCGCAGGAGATCCTCGAGCGCGATCACCGAGACGAGCGCCGTGTCCTTGAGCAGGATCAGCCAGAGATTGGCGAGGCCGGGCAAAGCGAGGCGCACCAATTGCGGCACGATGACGAGGCGCAGGGTCGCGCCGGGCCGCAGGCCGAGCGCATAGGCCGCCTCATACTGGCCGCGGGTGATGTTGTTGAAGGCGCCGAGGAAGACCTCCGACGCATAGGCCGAGAAGACGACGCCGAGCGCCACCATGCCGGCGACGAAGCCATTGATCTCAACCGGGGCGTCGCTGAACAGGCTGACGATTTTCTGCAGAGCGATCTGGCCGCCGAAATAGACGATGAAGATCGTCAGCAGTTCGGGCAGGCCGCGGAAGATCGTCGTATAGGCGTTGCCAAAGGCGCGCCACCAGCGATTGCGGCTGCGCTTGGCGAGCGCCATCAGCAGGCCGAGCGCGAGTCCGAAAGGCAGCGTCGAAAGGGCGAGGCGGATGGTGAGCCACGTGCCGGAAAGCAGCTGGCCGCCCCAGCCATCCGGCCCGAAACTAAGCAACTCTAGCAGATGCACGCGGCCCGTCCCCCAAGGGTGCAGCGAAAGTCGCGCCGTCGCCGGACCTCATCGAGGCCCGGCGGGGCGTGTGGCTCAATCCTTCCAGATCGAGAACGGGAAGTACTTGGCGTTGATCTTGTCGTAGGTGCCGTCCGCCTTGATCGCGACGATGGCTTCCGAGATCTGGTCGCGCAGGTCAGAATCGGCCTTGCGCACGCCGGCACCGACGCCGTCGGTCGGCAGGTCCGTGCCGACAAACTCGTAGTTGGCGCCGTCGGCCGTCTTCAGCCAGTCGAGGCCGGGCAGCTTGTCGACGAAGAGCAGGTCGACGCGGCCCGCCACCAGGTCGAGATTGACCTCATCCTGGGTCGGATAGAGCTTGATGTCCGATCCCTTGTACTTCTCCTCGAGCTCGGCCGCCTGCACCGTCGAGGACTGCGCGCCGACCGTCTTGCCCTTCAGGCCTTCCGGCGAGGTGTCCGTGATTCCGGCGCTCTTGGGAGCGATGAAGGAGGAGGGCGACTGATAATAGGGGCGCGAGAAATCGATGACCTTCTTGCGCTCGTCGGTGATCGACATGGACGAGAAAATCGCGTCGAACTTGCCGGCCTGGAGCGCTGGGATCAGACCGTCCCAGTCCTGCACGGCAAAGGTGCATTCCGCCTTCATCTTCTCGCAGACCGCCTTGGCGATCTCGACGTCGAAGCCGCCGATCTGGTTGTCGGCGCCGACATAGTTGAACGGCGGGAAGGCGCCTTCGACGGCCACCCGGATATTCTTCCATTCCTTGGCCTGAACGGCGCCGGTGACGGCCATCAGGGCCAGGGCCGCGATGGCGGCCTGCTTGACGATACGCATATGCATTCCCTCTGAGGTACGCTTCTCTACCGCGTCCGGTTTGCCCGCCACAGGCGAGCGTCCGTCCTCGGCGTATATCCCACCATTTCAGGGCAAGCTGCAACTGCTGGCGGTGCGGACGTGCGCCGGCCGCTATTCGGCCGACAGCCAGCGGGCCGCCGCCGCGAGTTCCGAAGGCGTGTTCGCATTCAGGAACGGATCCGGGCCGCCGGCCGGGATGTCATAGCTGACGACGCTGAAGCCGCAAGCGGCGAGGAAGGCGCGGACGCCCTGGCTCCTGGCGGTCTCACGCCATTCGGCCAGCGTATCGGCGAGGGCGACCGGCCAGAGGCCGAAGACCGGATGGTCGCGGTCGTCTGACGCGGCGATGGCGATCAGCGGCTGAGCGGATTGTGCCGCCAGCAGGCGCGCCACCAGATCGCGCGGCAGGAAAGGCGAGTCGATCGGGACGGTGGCGACGAAGTCCGGACGGTCCCGCAGGGCGGCCGCCCAGCGCATGCCGGCGAGGATGCCGCCGAGCGGTCCGGTATCCGGCCGGTCGTCGACGAGAACGGGGAGTGCATAGGGCGCGAAGCGGTTGGGGTCGCCGTTGGCGTTGATCGCAAGCGGCTCGACTTGCGGGGCGAATCGCTCAAGCACATGCTCGATCAACGGCTTGTCGCCGAGCCGGGCAAACGCTTTTTCGCGGCCCATGCGGAGCGAGTTGCCCCCGGCGAGAATGACACCTGCGACGCTCATCGGCTCCATTTTCTGTTGAGGAGCATGAATGCCCCGCCCGCGATCAGGCCCCAGAATGCAGCACCGATCCCGAAAAAGGAAAGGCCCGATGCGGCCGTCACGAAAGTCACCATTGCCGCATCCCGGTGCGCGGGAGTGCTGATCGCGCCGGCGAGCGCGCCAGCGAAGGCGCCGAGCAGGGCGAGGCCGGTGGCCGCCTGGATCAGCACGGGCGGCGCCACCGCGAGGAGGGCCGCAGCGAGCGTCGCGCCGAGACCGAGCACCAGATAGAACAGGCCGCCCGCGACGGGGGCGACCCAGCGCCGTGACGGATCGGGATGGGCGTCGGGGCCGGCGCACATGGCGGCCGTGATGGCGGCGAAGTTGATCGTGTGGCCGCCGAAGGGCGCGGCGAGGATGCTGGCGATGCCCGTCGAGACGAACACGGTCTGGACGGGTGGCTCGTAGCCGTTCGCCTTCATGACGGCAATGCCCGGCAGGTTCTGCGACGCCATGGTGACGATGAAGAGCGGGATCGCCAGCGACACGAGGCCTTGCAGCGTGAAGAGGGGCCAGACGAAGGTGATGTCCGGCGTGATGTGGTCGATCGACCAGCCGCCGGTCGGTGCCGTCCAGATGATCAGCGCGACGGCCGTGACGACGGCGGCCGGCACCGCCCAGATCTTGCGGATGCGCCCGACAAAGGCCCAGGCGAGGACGACCGGGATCGCCAGCGCAGGCTCCAGGCCGACCGCCTTGGCAGGGGCGAGGCAGAGCCCGAGTAGGATGCCGGCCAGCATCGCGCTCGCCAGGACCGTCGGAATGGAGGAGACGAGCCGCCCGAACGGCTTGATCAGACCAGCGGCGACGATCAGCCCCCCCGCCAGCACGAAGGCGCCTACAGCAGCCGGGAAGCCGCCCTCGATGATACCCGTGGCGGCAAAAAGCACCGAGCCCGGCGTCGACCAAGCGATGCTGAGCGGGATCCGATAGCGCCAACTCAGCAGGATCGACAGAATTCCTTGCGCGAAGCAGATGGCGAGCAGGCCGGAGGCGGCCTGAGCCGGTGTCGCCCCGACCACCAGGAATCCCTGCAGCACCACGGTGAACACGCCGGCGAAGCCGACGAACGAGGCGATGATGCCGGCAACGATCGGCTGGGTCAGCCCGACCGTGCGCCCCACCGTGCCGTCCGTCTCGAAAGCGGGTGTCCGCGGCGCCGTTCGCAAGTCCATCGCAGGAAGCCCCTGATTGCAATCTCGTGTGGGATTGTTAGATTGGATCCAATCGACAGGCAAGGGCGGAGCGAGCTTGCCTGCCGCGAAAGCGGACCGTGCAGGAGGCATTTTGATGTCGGCGGGACTGTCGGAGATGATCCAGTCGGCCGGTCCGCGCTACCGGACCGCGACCGAATATGTCGAGGCGACTCTGCGCGAGGCCATTCTCTCGGGTGCGATCGCGCCGGGCACGCCCTTGCGGCAGGAAGAGCTGGCGGCGAGCTTCAAGGTCAGCCGGATGCCGATCCGCGAGGCCTTGCGCCAGTTGGAGGCGCAGGCACTCGTCGATTTCGAACCGCATCGCGGCGCCGTCGTCGTGCAGATCACCTTGCTCGATGCGATGGACAACTATGCCATCCGCGCCGCGCTCGAACCACAGGCGCTGCGCCTGTCTATCCCCAACCTGACGGACGAGGATTTCGAGATTGCCGAGGATCTGCTGGCCGAGATCGACCAGGAGCAGGATCCCGGGCGGATGGGGGAACTCAATCGCCGCTTCCACATGACGCTCTATGCCCAAGCCGGGTTGCCGCGCCTGATTGCGCTGACGGAACAACACCTTGCGACTGCCGACCGTTACCTCCGCTTCCATCTCGCGGCGGTCGGCGACATGGGCCAGGACGAGCATCGCGCGATCCTGGCTGCCTCTCGAGTTCGCGACGAGGCAAGTGCCATCGAGGCGCTCGCCCACCACCACAACCGGGCGAGCGAGGCGATGAAGGCCTATTTCGCGACACGTTCGGCCGCCGTCCCCTGATCGCCGGGATCGGCGCGCCGGAACAGCCCGAGCGTTTCGAGATTGCGCTCGGCCTTTCGTCGGACTTCGGGCAGCTTGCGCGCCACCTGCAGCCTGAGCGGGCCGAGCGTTTCGCCGAAGCGGCGGACGAGGCCGAGCAGATGATTGGGCTCGCCAGCAGCATCGGGCGAGGCGAGCAGCCAAGATGGCAGGCCGAAATGGTCGAAGAGACCTTCGAACTTGTCTTTGTAGGTGAGGGCGAATACTGGCGTGCCCGCGCCGAGGCTGGCGATCGCCAGGTGCATTCGGCCGGCGACGACGCCATCCAGTTGCCCGGTGATTGCCTTGATCTCCGCCGGACCGATGTCCTCGCCCACAAAAAGTACTTGCTCGCAAAGGCCTTCATCGAGGTTCGCGGCGAATGTAGCCAGCGTGGTGCGCTCGCCGCCCGGCCGGTTGTCGTGTGGCAGGATGACGAAGGACATGGCGTGCCGGTGGACGAGTTCCGCGACCGCGTGCCGAAACGCTTCGTCCAACCTCCGGAAGCCGTCGTTGTCGACGGAATCGAATAGCTGCGGGTGGAAATTGATGCCGAGCACGCGACGGCCTCGCTCGCGTTGAGAGTCGGCCCAGGATCCTACCTTCCTAGACGTCGGCCCCGCCTGTTCCCTCAGGAGGAAGGCGCAATCCGTGACGAGTGTCGCCGTGCGTCCCGAGAAGGTCTGAAAGCGCTCGAGCGACCGCGGGTCGCGTACATGGACGCTGATCGCAGGGTTCAGGCGTGACCAGATCTCGCGCAGCTCGTCGGCCGGCTCGGCCTTAAAGCTGAAGCCGAGGATGACCACCGGAATGTCGCGGGCGGCTGCAAGTTCGCCGATCTCGAGCAAGCGCTTGGCGATCCAGGAGCCATAGCCACCGTCGAGCACATCCGCGCCGACGATGATCACGGCCCGAACCCGTTCGCGCCGAAGGCATTTGCTCAGTGAACGCCAGAAGCGATCCTCCCCCTCCCAGGGCAGGCGAAGTGCCTGCAGACCGAGGCGGGATGCAGCAGCATCGGCAATGGCACCGTCGGTCAGTGCGGCTATCTTCCGGTCTTGCGGGCCTGCGCGAAGGGCGTCCGCTACCGCCGTTATCATGGCTGCGTCGCCGAGCGACCCCGCAAGCGTCCATGGATCCGATGGTGCGATCAGTATCGTTCCAGCACATCCTCGACCGAACGGTGCGCCCGCTATCCAAAAACTTGCAACGACTCTAGAACTGCGCATTCCTGACTCCGGGAGCGGGGTGTCTGCGCGATGTTACTCACGAGAGGCTACTCTCGGAGCGATGGAAGTGAGTTGCAAGCCATGGATCGTCCGCTTCACATTCTAGTCTGTACACCATGGCCACGGTCCGGCAGTTCGAGCGTCTTTGCAGCACAGGTCGATGCCTACTTGTCTCAGGGATGCGATCTCGCCGTCTTGGTCGTTCCGCACAGCGCGGCTCACAGGACAAGGCACCGACGATTGTGGGAGGTGGTCCGTGAGGACTTCGCTTTCGTGCCCGCCAGCAGCTTATATTTCAATCGGTCGAACCGTCGGATCCGGCGTTGGCTCTCCATGGCCCATTGGGAGTGGCTTTGGGCCGGCCGCGACTCAATCCTCGCTATCGAGGAGCGTTACGCCGCGCGGTCGCAGTTCGACCCGGCGCTGCTGAAGCGCATAAGTTCGCAGGGTGTCGCCCTTATTCATGTCAATCACGCCTTCAACATGGGCGTCGCCCAGAAGATCGCGGCGCTCGCGCGGTCGGCAGGGTTCGCTCGTCCCGAGATAATCCTGGAGACGCATGACGTCCAGTCTCACCGCTACGGCCGGAGCCGGCTCGCGAATTACTTCACCAAGCAGGCCGACCCGCCGGCCAGGATCTTGCGGGACGAACTGCGGATTCTTGGCCAAGCGGATGCGCTCATCCATATCAGCGAGGACGACGTCGCCCACTTTCGACGGGCGTTGCCGGATCGCCGTCATTTCCTCCTTCGCCCGACGACCCGCAATCAGCCCCCGTCTCTGCCGGACAAGGCCAGATCGTCGATTGATTTCCTGTTCATCGGCAACGCCCACCACGGCAACATCGCCAGCATTCAGTGGTTTCTGACTTCCGTCATGCCGCGCGTATCCGGGCGAGGCTTCAGGATCCGCATTGTCGGCGGGGTTGCCGGCTGGTTCCGCCAGCACAGTCCTTCCGTGTACGCCGCCCATCGTGACATTTGGATGGACGAGCAGCCGCAGGTCGCTGAAATTTATGAGTCTGCCCGCTTCGTCATCGTGCCGACCATGCTCGGGACAGGTGCATCGATCAAGCTGATCGAGGCTCTCGCCATGGCCAAGCATGTTGTCGCGACCCCCACGGCGATGGCGGGTATCGCATCTGTACCGGGCATTGAAGACGCCGTGCGGGTTGCGGGCAATGCCGAGGAATTTGCAGCCGCCATGCTGGATCTGGCCGGACTTCCCGAGGAACCGAACCTCGCGGGACTGGATGTCTACGCCAGCCACTTCTCGAATGCCTGCTACCAGCAGGCGCTGCTCGCGATCTTGCGCGAGGGCATTCGGGCGGCCTGCCTGCTGACGGTGTTGTGGAACGGGGCTGCGGCCGTAGTGCCTCTGGCCGGGTAGGTCTGATGCGGCGCGCTTGCGCGGGGCGGTCGCGGGGCTCTATAGAACCGCGGTCGGGGGCGGCTGCCGGTCGCGCGCCGAAATGCCGTGCGGCGGGCGGATTTTCCGTTAGCCTGGCGTTACCCATCCGTTACCCAGGAAACTGTCCATGTTCGTGCCGCAGGGCCCCGGGGCCCGATTTTGACCGAGATCGTGACCGAATTGGCCGCCGAGGCCGTCACGCTCTTCGACATGGGCTGGTCGGATTTCTTCGCCGAACAGATCGGGTCCGATGACGAGGGGCTGATCCCGATGCGGATCGCCAATGTGCATCGGGCGCGGATGAGCGCCATCTCGCTCGAGGGACCCGTCCGGCTGACGCTGCCGGTCCATACCAACACGGGCGATTACGCGGTTGGCGATTGGGTGCTGGTCGAGCGCGAAACAAACCTGCTGCGTCGCCGGCTCGAACGGAAGACGCTGCTGCAGCGCCGGGTCGAGGGCGGCACCGCGCCGCAACTGACCGCTGCCAATGTCGACACACTGTTCATCGTCACCTCTTGCAATGCCGATTTCAACGTCGCCCGGCTCGAGCGCTATCTGGCGCTCGCCAACCAGGCCGGCACCCATCCGGTCCTCGTGCTGACCAAGGCCGACACGGTCGAGGATGCGCGCCCCTATGAGGAACAGGTGGCGGCGCTGCAGCGCGATCTCGATCATGTGACGCTGGATGGCCGCAGCCTGGACGCTGCCGCAGCCCTCGCGCCCTGGTGCGGGGCAGGGCAGACGGTGGCGCTGATCGGCTCGTCCGGGGTTGGCAAGTCGACGCTGCTGAATACGCTGGCCGGTCCCGATCAGGACGCGCCGCAGCAGACCGGCGGCATCCGCGAGGCGGACGCCAAGGGGCGCCACACGACCACCTCGCGCTCGCTGCATGGCATTGCCGGCGGCGGCTGGGTGATCGATACGCCTGGCATGCGGACGCTGCATGTCAGCGACTCCGCCGAGGGCATCGACATCCTGTTCGCCGAGATCACCGAACTGGCGCCGAACTGCCGGTTTCGCGATTGCACGCATGAGCACGAGCCCGGCTGCGCGGTGCAGGCGGCCGTCAAGGCCGGCACGCTCGACCCCGACCGCCTCGACCGCTGGCGCAAACTGCAAGACGAAAACCGCGCCAAGACGCCGGTGCTGAAGGGGCCGAAGGGGAATAAGCGGCGGTAGCCCGTCCCAATTGTTCGACCCGCTTCAGCGGCCGTCAAATCCGCGTAGTTCACGGTGTTGGAGTCGTCGTCCTCATAGCGAAGGGCGACCCACTCCGACTTGCGGCCCGGCCAGACTAGGCGATCGGGGCGGCTGCGAGCGAAGCTGTCGCGCAGGAAAAACCCATCGTTAGTGCATGCGCGACAGATGCAAACCTTCCATTCATGACCCGGCCTCCTCCAAAGCTGATATCCGATCATCTTCCGCGCGCGCTCGTGAAAGATGCCTTCCACTTCTCGGGCGGAAAAATTTCTAACGCAGATCGACGTGGTTGCACATGGCCGGCACGATCAACGAATAATTTCCATCTCGGAACTACTTATTTGACGCTGCCGACCCACGCCTCCAAGCTCAAAGAAGAGTACCAATCGATGGCCGAGACACAGATCGAGTGGACTGATGCAACTTGGAACCCTGTCGCGGGTTGCACAATCGTTACGGCTGGTTGCACCAACTGCTACGCCATGCAAATGGCACTTCGCCTTGAGGCGATGGGTGTCCCTAAGTATGTGGGCTTAACCCGGAAGAGCGGCGTTCGTGCCATCTGGAATGGAGTGGTTCGCGAAGATCGTGCGTCTCTCCAAATTCCATATGGTTGGCGAAAGCCGCGGAAGATCTTCGTCAATTCAATGAGTGACCTCTTTCACGAATCCGTCAGCGAGGATTTCATCGTAGATGTCTGGCGCGTGATGCGAGAAACACCACACCACAGCTACCAAATCCTCACTAAGCGCCCCGCGCGAATGGCGGACATTGTGTCCCGCGCTATTCCCGATGTCCTACCCAACGTTTGGCTTGGGGCGAGCGTCGAAAATGCAGCGGTCGTTTCGCGGATTGATGACCTGCGGGTTGTGCCATCTGCGATCCGCTTCATTTCGTTTGAGCCTCTGATCGGGTCGGTGGGCGCTGTTGACCTTACCGGGATTCATTGGGCGATCGTCGGAGGGGAAAGTGGTCACAGCGCTCGTCCTATCCGCGAAGAGTGGGTCGATGAAATTTACACGCAATGCGATAGCTTCAAGACCGCTTTCTTCTTTAAGCAGTGGGGTACTTGGGGCAAAGATAACAAGAAGCGCTCTAAAAAGGCCAACGGCCGCGAATATCGCGGGCGGACTTGGAACGAGATGCCTGCGACCTTGGAGGCATAGCTAGGAAGCGCCAGCGGGGAGCCGGAATTGGTCAAGAAAGCGTACGCTTGGGAAGACGGCGCGGTTCTGGACGAGCATAGCCGTCGAAAGCATAAGATCCTTCGTGAGTATTTTCATAGGTACATCACAGTACGCTGCCAAAATCCTCGGCAGAGCAAATTTCGTCTTGCGGTGATCGACGCTTTCTCGGGCGGAGGGCGCTATTCGTGCGGGACTGCCGGTTCTCCGATCATCTTCATCGAAGAACTGCAAGCTGCGCTGGAGGCGGTGAATATCCGCCGAGTAAGCCAAGGACTCGGAACCGTCGAGATCGAGTGCCTCCTGATCTTGAATGACGCCACGCCTGGCGTCACCGATATACTGCGGGGGTATTGTGAGCCCTTGGTGGCAGCATTGGTGGCAAGCTGCCCCAAACTGCAGCTCAGAGTTTGCTACCTAAGTAAGACGTTTGAAGAGGCGTATCCCGTCATCAAGGGCGCTATCGCTGGCCGCTATCGAAACGTCATTTGGAACCTCGACCAATGTGGGCACGGTCAGGTCGATGTTGCCACCATCGGCGAGATCATGCGGTCAACTCAATCGGTCGAAATTTTCTACACTTTTGCCATCCATAGTCTTTTGACCTTCCTAAGCCGAACCGATCCGAAGTTGATGGAACGTCAAGTTCGACACCTAGCTATCAATCCAGCTGACCTGCGCGCTATTGACGGAATAGGTAGCACCGACGCCTGGCTCGGCGCGGCGGAGCGCATAGTGTTCGAAACATTTCACAACCATGCGCGATACGTCAGTCCGTTCTCGATCACCAATCCGAAGGGGTGGCGCTATTGGCTGATTCACTTCGCCAACAACTATCGTGCGCGTCAGGTCTATAACGACGTTCTGCATGACAACGGCACGCAGGCGCATTTTGGTCTGCCCGGGTTAAATATGCTCCACTACGATCCTGCGAAGGAGGGCGCGCTTTATCTTTTTGAAGCCGAGCATCGCATACAAGCGAAGCTCAAACTTCTTGATGATATCCCACGCTTTATCGCCGCATCCGGAGATACGATGCTTGTTGAAGACTTCTATGCCGCTGCCTATAATGCAACGCCGGCGCACAAAGACGACATTCATAGTGCGATGCTGGAGAGCGATGACCTGGAAATACTAACGCAGACGGGTGGCGTCCGACGAAAGAGTCGCCAAATCAATGTTGGCGACACTCTGCGGCTAAAGAACCAGAAATCATTCTTGCCACTATTTGGAGATTTATCAACACTCTGATCCATATTTAGCTTTCGGCCATCCTTCGCCTTTGCCCCGGCAGAAAATCACCCGCACCTGGCTGGCTCGATTGCCGCAACGTCGATCTTGCCCGTCTCCATCATCGCTTCGCCTGGCCTCCGCGCCACCGGCGGCCATCGCTTCGGTCAGGGCGCGTGCGGTGATCTGCCAGGAGATGCGCCACTTGTCCTTGCACCAGCCGCATACGCTCTCCTGGCCGCCATTGCCGACGACGGCGTTCCAGTATCGATCGGTCTCTTGCTGATCGTCCGTGGCGATCTGGAACGGGAAGGCTTCGCCGCGCTGGAAGACGGTTCCACCATGGCGGCCGATGCAGGAGATTCCGGCGACATGGATCGACCGTCATTGTGACAGCGATCGTCGGCGCCGGGATAGATGTCGGCCCATGGCCTGAGCTTTGAAGGGGCTTGCCAACTCAGGCCCGCCTGGGCTTCTGCTTCGCGACGTTGAGCGCCATCGCCGCCTTGACCAGCGCCATGAGCGCGGCGGCGTCGATCGTTTCGCCCTCGCGGATGTCGATCGCCCGGCGCGTGCCGCCACCAAAGCCGGCGTTGAACAGCCCTGTCGGGTCGTCGAGCGCGGCGCCATACGCAAAAGTCAGCTTGACGTAGGCCTTGTAGACTTCGCCCGTACAGAGGATCCCGGCATGCTCCCAGGTCGGCACGCCCGAGGGGTTTGAGGGTTTTACCCACTTCACCGCCTCGACCACCTCGGGGGCGGCGGCGTGGATCAACCCGCGCATCCGCGATAGCGCTTCGCCGCGCCAGTCGCCAAGCGCCGCGAGCTTGGCGTCGATCCGGCTGGAATCGTTCCCCGTTTCGGCTCCAACTTCTTGTTTGTTCGCGTTTTCTTCACGCGAACCGTCACCCGCTTCGCTCGAAAACGCTGTCGACGGCAAATTGGGATCGGTCATGTGTTGTCTCCGATGATCTTCCAGCCGTTCCCCGAGGGATCCCGGAAGTTGGCGTCGACCTTGCCATAGCGCGCAACCGGCTCCTGGGTGAATTCCACGCCTTGCTGGCTCAGCCGGGCGTAGGTCGCGCGGCAGTCGTCGACCGCCATGACCAGGGGCGGCATCGCCCCCTTGGCCACGAGCTCGTTCAACGCCTGCGCGGTCGCCGTATCGTGCATGGGCGCCTGCGGCCGGAACAGGCCGAGCTGGAACGATGGCTGTTCCGGGTGCTGCACGGTAAGCCAGCGATAGTCACCATTGCGCTGATCGGTGTGGACGCGGAAACCCAGCTTGCCGACATAGAATTCATAGGCTTCGTCCTGGTCGCGCACGTATAGACCGACCACCTGGATTGCTTCGCTCATGGGACCTCCATTGCTTGAGTCCCGGCCAAGCTATCGTCGCGATCCTGCCGGCGCTTCTCCGAAACTGCTATGGTGAGGTCTGGCCTAAGGGCCGCGCTGAGGTAGCAGCCTGGCACCATGCCTGGCTCCCGCACCGCGCCCCGCTCGCGGGCGCGAAACGCCCCCGGGCTCTCGCCTGTCACATCGCCAAAGGTGCGGCCGAAGGTGCCGAGGCTGGACCAGCCGGTTTCGAAGGCGATCGCGGTGACGGCGAGGTCGGTGTCACGCAGCAGCGCCTTGGCGCGTTCGATCCGCCGCGTCAGGAGGTAGCGGTGCGGCGGCATGCCGAAAGCCTGCCGGAACGAGCGCGCGAAATGAGCTTCCGACACGCCGCTGACGCCGGCGAGCCGCTGGATCGGCCAGTCCTCATGCGAGAAGGCGTCCATGCGGTCCTTGGCGCGCAGGAGCCGGCGCAGCAGAAGCGGATTCTGGGGCTCGGCGATTTTTGGTTGGCCAACCGGAGCCATGACGGGGTCGCTGCGTGTCATGCCGGCATCGTAGCCCGCATGGCTGGCATGGCCAATACCGGAGAGCTATCGGTGCCAGATCCCGCCTCTGCCGGTCGCACAGCCTCGACTTCCACTGGGCCAATCGACGGCAAGCCGGAACCGTCACCCCCGCCGAGCCGCCTCGATGGCGGCGACGTCGATTTTCCCCATCTCCATCATCGCCTCGAAGGCGCGCTTGGCCTCGTCACCGCCGGCCGCCATCGCTTCGGTCAGGACGCGCGGCGTGATCTGCCAGGAGATGCCCCATTTGTCCCGGCACCAGCCGCACACGTTTTCCTCGCCGCCATTGCCGACGATGGCGTCCCAGTAGCGGTCGGTCTCCTGCTGGTCTTCGGTCGCGATCTGGAACGAGAAGGCTTCGCTGTGCTTGTACGCGGGGCCGCCATTCAGCCCGAGACAGGGGATGCCAGCGACGGTGAAATCGACCGTCAGCACGTCGCCCGCCTTGCCGGAGGGATAGTCGCTGGGCGCGCGATGCACGGCGCTCACCGAACTGTCGGGGAAGGTCTTGGCATAGAAGCGGGCAGCTTCCTCGGCGTCCTTGTCGTACCAGATGCAGATTGTGTTCTTGGCAGTCACCATGGCTTGTCCTTTCGATGTCGGCCCGATCGCGGCCGGGCTACTCCAACGACGGATGAACGTGTTCCATTTCGACAGAACCCGTTCGCTGCGAGCCAATATTTCTTGCTGCCCCGGCCTGCCGTGCTTCATCCTCGCGTCAAGCGACCCTGGTAGGCCCTCACGCAACCCTCTCCCGCGAGCGAGCGGGAGACGCGCTCCATCGGTAGCGAGGGCTAGACCATCGTGCCGAGCGTAGCCCATTCGCCCGAAGACGCCCTACGCCAGATATTTCTTGAACCAGTCGATCGTCCGGCCCCAGGCCAGGTCCGCCGCTGCCTTGTCATAGCGGGGCGTCGTGTCGTTGTGGAAGCCGTGGTTCACGCCCGGATAGATGTAAGCCTCGTAGACCTTGCCATTGGCCTTCAGCGCCGCCTCATAGGCCGGCCAGCCTTCGTTGATGCGGGTGTCGAGCCCGGCATAATGGAGCAGCAGCGGCGCCTGGATCTTGGGGACGTCTTCCGTTCGAGGTTGGCGGCCATAGAACGGCACGGCGGCGGCGAGTTCGGGATAGGCGACCGCGGCCGCGTTGGCGACGCCGCCGCCATAGCAGAAGCCGACAATGCCGACCTTGCCGGTGGTGGCGTCGTGCTTCATCAGGAACTCGATCGCGGCGAAGAAGTCGTTCATCAGCTTCTCGGGATCGACCTGCTTCTGCAGCTCGACGCCCTTCTCGTCATTGCCGGGATAGCCGCCCATCGAGGTCAGGCCGTCCGGCGCGAGCGCAATGAAGCCGGCCTTGGCGATGCGGCGGGCGACATCCTCGATATAGGGATTGAGCCCGCGGTTCTCGTGCACGACGACCACGCCCGGTACCTTGTCCGTGGCTGGGGCGGGCCGCACGAAATAGGCTCGCACCTCGCCATTGCCGTTGGGCGAGGGGTAGGTGATGTATTCGGCGGCGATGTCGGGATCGGTGAACGAAACCTGCTCGGCCAGCGCGTAGTTGGGGCTCAACGAGGCCAGGATGGAGGCGGCCGTGGCGCCGCCGACGGCGAACTTCGCCGCACGGTCGAGGAATTCGCGCTTGGTGATCCGCCCGTGCGCATAGAAATCATAGAGCTCGAGCAGTTCGGGATGGAAGTCCTTCGCGGTCAGTCGGGTCATCTTTGCCTCATGGGGTAAGGGCAGGTGCGCCGTCGCCGAAGGCCGGCATGATCCATGGCCGGGAACACGAAGACAAGATAATTGCGATGGTTGGGCGTCGCGGCCGTGATCCGGCAGGCTCGCCGCGCGGCGGGGCTGCGTGTGCCGGTTTTGACGCCCTGAACGTGGCGCCAGTCCTCGCATCCGGACTGGCGCGCGGGATTGCCTGGGTGGTTGGCGTCAGGCCGCGAGGCCTCGCGTCAGGTCCATCGCCTGCCGTTCGAACAGCTTGCGATAGATGCCGTCTTCACGGCGGACCAGCTGCTCGTGCGTGCCTTCTTCCGCGATGCGGCCGCGATCGAAGACCAGCAGGCGGTCGAGCGCGCGCACCGTCGACAGGCGGTGGGCGATGATGATCGCCGTGCGGCCTTCCATCAGCCGCTCCATCGCTTCCTGGATCAGCGCCTCCGATTCCGAATCGAGGCTCGACGTCGCCTCGTCGAGGATCAGGATCGGCGCATCGGCCAGGAAAGCGCGGGCAAGCGCCACACGCTGACGTTCGCCGCCCGACAGCTTGATGCCGCGCTCGCCGACCAGCGTGCCGTATCCCTGCGGCAGACGCTCGACAAAGTCATGCGCATTGGCGAGCTTTGCCGCCGCGATGATCTCGGCCATCGATGCGCCGGGCCGAGCATAGGCGATGTTGTCGGCCAGGGAACGATGGAACAGGATCGGCTCCTGCTGGACGATCGCGATCTCGCCGCGCAGCGAAGACTGCGTGACATGGGCGATATCCTGCCCGTCGATCACGATGCGGCCGTCCGTGACGTCGTAGAGACGCTGGATCAGTTTTACAAACGTCGTCTTGCCGGAGCCGGAATGGCCAACCAGGCCGATCTTCTCGCCCGCTTTGATCGTGACGTCAAAATCCTTGTACAGCGGCGTTTGATGGCCGGCATAATGGAAGGTGACGTCCTCGAAGCGGATCTCGCCCGCGCCAACGACCATCGGCACCGCGTCGACCTTGTCCTCGATGCCGAGCGGCTGTGCGTGCAGGGCGACCAGTTCCTCCATGTCGTTGACCGAGCGCTGCAGGTTGCGGATATGCACGCCGACATCGCGCAGATAGCCCTGCAGCAGGAAGAAGGCTGTCAACACGAAGGTGACGTCGCCCGGCGTCGCCTGGCCATGCCACCACAGCAGCAGCACGGTGCCGATGATCGCGCCGCGCAGCAGCACCAGCAGGATGCCCTGCGCCGTGCCGTTATTGGTGCCACGGATCCAGGTGCGCGACGTACGCGAGCGCCATTTGGCGACGACGCGCGACAGCCGTGTGTCCTCGCGGTCCTCGGCGCCGAACGCCTTGACCACCGCGTTGCAGGAAACCGCATCGGCGAGCGCGCCGCCGAGCTTGGTGTCCCACTGGTTGGCGAGGCTGGCGGCCGGCGCGACATAGAACAGCGACAGCGACACGGTCATGGCGATGTAGAGCACCGAGCCCACCGCCACGATCAGCCCCATCACCGGCCAGTAGGAGCCGAGCAGGATGGTCGTGCCGACCAGCATGGCGATCGACGGCAGCAGCGCGAGAAGCAGCGTGTCGTTCAGCAGATCGAGCGCCCACATGCCGCGCGTCACCTTGCGCACCGTCGAGCCGGCAAACGCGTTGGCGTGCCAGTTGGTCGAGAAGCGCTGCACCCGGTGGAAGGCATCGCCGGCGATGTCTGTCATCATGTTCAGTGTCAGCCGGATGATGGCGAGGAAGGCGCAATGGCGCAGTGCCATCATGCCGACGCCGAGCGCCATCAGCGCGCCAAAGGCGTGGAGCGCCGCCGAAAGGGCAGCGTCGCGGTCCGTGATGCCGCCGGCGATGGCGTCGACGAGGCGGCCGGCATAGAGCGGCAGCAGCACGTCGGCGAGCGTCGCCGTCAGCATGGTCGCGGCAAGGCCGGCGATCAGCAGCGGTTGCTTGCGCCAATGGGCAAAGGTGAAGCCCAGCACGCTGGAGAAGGCATTGGCCCGCCATCGAATGCGAAAGCGGGGGAATTTGAATCGAGTCATGATTGCCATCCGGAAGCGCCAAAGACGCCGGCCCGGTCCCAGAACAGGAGAAATGTGACGGCGAGCGACGCGCATTGATACGCGGAGGCTCGCGGCTAATGGTTTGAGTATCGAAGGGGCGGGTTCTCAAAGCGCCGCGGATTGAAACCGAGGCGATACCCGCTGAACGTCCGAATTAGCTGCGGGGAAAACCCGAAACCGGCTTTGCCGGGGCGACGATCATATGCAGCGATGCCATGCAAATCCCCCGTGCTCGGAGTTGAAGAGGCGTTTCTTATAGCTGCGACATCATGGATTGCAAGACCGGGGCGATCACTTTGCCGACGGCGTGTCGGGGCTGCAACACCGAAACGGAGGTGTTTTGCGCCAAAAGCGGCCCAAAATGCGATCGGCCCGGGCAAAGCCGGGCCGATCTGGGTCGTTTTCGTTGAATTTGGAAGATCCGCCGATCTCGTCGTCGCGGGCGACGAGGCTTAGTTCACCGGCTTCGCTTCGGGGACGGCCCAGTCGCCGCTCAGGATGACCTGCTCCGGGCGATAGAACCGGGCGGTATAGTTCCAGCCGTCGACGATCGGCAGGCAGTTGACGACTTTGCCGTCACAGCCGCCGAACTGGATCGTCACCGAACCATCCGCATTCTTGTCCGCCGTGATGTTGTTGACCGAGTAGGCGTTGTGGTCGTTCTTCTGGAAGAAGCCCTGCTTGTTGTAGACGCTGACCGACCAGAAGGCCTTCACCGGCACGTCCTTCGGCATGGTGAGGGTGTAGACTGTCTTGCCGTCGTTCTTCTCGGGCGAGAAGCTCTGGTAGTTGGCCTCGCTGTCCGGCAGGCCGCCCCAGCCGGCTGCCGTGCCGATCAGGTGCTTGATGGGATCGACCTGATCGCGCGTTCCAAAGGCGCCGCTGAACGACAACTGGTGCTCTGCCAGCACGAGCAGCGCATTGCGGATTGCGGTGAGGTTGTCCTGGTCCCAGTCCGGAAGCTCGAGTTTGCCCGCGTCCTTCTGGCTGACGACGATCGCGTCCTGGAGCTTGTGGACCTCCTCGACATCCTTGGGGTCATTGGGATCGACGAGGGTCCGGATCGCCGCGAAGGCATAACGGGTGCCGAACGCATCCTGCGTCAGCGTGACCGTCTCTTTGCCGTGGGCGATGATCGGGATGTAGTGGTCCTGGTCGACGACCATCATCGACATGTAGCGCGTGCCGGAATCCGGCAGTGAAATGGTCACAGGACCAGCGGCCAGGTCAAACACCGCGAACGAATAGAGCGTATCGCGGTTCATGCGGATGACGGTCTGGTCGTCGATCGATGCGGGTTGCCGCGAATGCTGGAACTTGCCCAAAGCGCCGACGACCTTTGCATTCGTCGCGAGGTAATTGTCAGTCTCGGCACGGACGAAATTGTCCGTGCTCACCGGAGATTTGCCGATTGTATCCTGGGCGAAGGCGCCGCTCGTCAGTGCGACAGAAGCAAGAGCGAGACCGATCCCAATCGAGCGAAACATAGCATACCCCTTCATTGCAGACTGCGCGGGACCATTCCACAGGGCTCGGGAGCGCGCAACCAAAACGCAACCCAAAGACGAACCATCCACCAACGCTAGCCCCGTGACGTGACCAGCATAAAACAGCCGCGCCAAAATGCGATCGGCCCGGTCAATGCCGGGCCGATGCTTGTGGTCTGGGTCGGGAGTGGAAGATCAGCCGATCTTCTTGCCGCGGGCGACGTCCTGGTCGAAGCAGAGGTCCAGGATGCGCTGGATCTCGGCGGCGCGGCGGAAGCTCGGGGCGCCGTTGACGCCCGTCTGGACCGCCTTGGAGAAGCGCTCATAGGTCGTGACAACCGGCGGGCACTCGACCGGCTTCCAGGTCTGGGTGTCGATATCGGCGCCGGTGCAGATCTTCAGCGACGAAGCCTTGCCGTCGGTCTTGACCTCGAGCGCGCCTTCGGTACCGAACAGCAGCAGGGTGAGGTCGTTGGCATGGCCGGTGGCGAAGCGGGTCGCCGTGATGGTGCCGATTGCGCCATTGGCGAACTCGGCCATCATGACGGCCGAGTCGTTGGCGTCGAGCTTGTACTCGCCGATCTGGTCGCCTTCCGCCTTGTGGAAGGTCTTCAGGCGGCTGTCGACCGTGGTGACGTCGCTGTCCGCGCCGAACGAGGCGAAATCGACGATGTGCACGCCGATGTCGCCCAGCACGCCCTTCGAGCCATGTTCTTCCGACAGGCGCCAGAGCCAGCGCGATTCCGTGCGCCAGTCGCCCCACTGCTTGCCGACCAGCCAGCTCTGCAGATAGGACGCCTCGACATGGCGGATCCCACCGATCTTGCCTGAAGCCACCAGCTCGCGCGCCTTCTGCAGCGCGGGCGAGTTGCGGTAGGTCAGGTTCACCATGTTGATGACGCCCTTGGCCTCGGCCGTTTCGGCCATTTCGAGGGCGTGCGGGTAATCGGTCGCCAGCGGCTTCTCGCAGAAGACATGCTTGCCGGCGGCGAGCAGCTGCATCGTCGTGGCGTAGTGGATGGCGTCGGGGGTGACGTTGGCGGCGGCGTCGAACTCGCCCCAGGCGATCGCGGCGTCGAGGCTGTCGAACAGCTTGGCGATACCGTGTTCCTTGCCGAAGGCCGCGCGGCGGGCCGGGTCGATTTCAACGGCGGCGACGAGGGTGACGCCGGGAATGGCCTTGAAGGCGGTCGCATGGGTATTGGCCATGTTGCCAGTCCCAAGGATGAGAAGCTTGACCATGATTGTCGCTCTTGGCTGACGGGAAGGGAGGCAGAAGGTTGTCGACGAAGCCGGCGGGAGCGGCGACCTCGGGGAGAGGTCAGCCGCCATCCGCCGGCTCGCTCGTTCAGGGCCTAGCGAAAACCTTCTTCGCCGCGCTTGTGCAGCGTTTCGCCCTTGATGGTGAGCGGGCCGTTCGGCGCCTTGTCGGCGGGGGTGTTCGGCGCCTTCTCGATGCCGGCCCAAGCGGGAGCGGGGTTGTAGGCCCACTTCACGGCGTTCTTCAGCACCTGCTTGACGTCGGTATTGTAGTAGATCGGGTAGGTCTCGTGGCCGGGCGAGAAGTAGAACACCTTGCCGCCGCCGCGCTGCCAGGTCAGGCCCGAGCGGAACACTTCGCCGCCTTCATACCAGGTGACGAAAACCGTCTCCATCGGCTCGGGAACCGTGAAGGGCTCGCCGTACATCTCGGTCTGCTCGATCTCGAAATAGTCCGAAAGACCCTGGGCGATCTGGTGATTGCGGTTGATCACCCAGACGCGCTCGAGCTCGCCGGCCTCGCGCCACTTGAGCGAGCAGGGGGTGCCCATCAGGCGCTTGAAGATCTTCGAGAAGTGGCCGGAGTGCAGGACAATCAGGCCCATGCCTTCCCAGACGCGCTTGGCGACGCGCTCGACGACGGCGTCGGAAACCTCGCCATGCGCCTTGTGGCCCCACCAGATCAGCACGTCGGTATCGGCCAGGCGCTGCTCGGTCAGGCCGTGCTCCGGCTCCTGCAGCGTCGCGGTCGAAACCTCGATGACGGGATCCTCGTCCAGGCCCTTGGCGATCGTGGTGTGCATGCCTTCCGGATAGATCTTCCGGACGACTTCGTTTTCCTGCTCGTGGACGTTTTCGCCCCAGACAACAACGCGGATCGTCATGACCTTGGTCTCCCTAGACGGTTCCTTAGCGCGCCGGCCGTCCGGCGCATGCGATTTCGGTATTGGCCCTGGGTGCCCCGGGTGGAGGAAGCCGGAGTGACGAAGGTCGTCCCAAAGCGCTTTGGATCGTAGCCCAGCCCACTCTAGCCTGCATCCCCATCGGTGCAATATCCACCGCTCGTGCCAAATCTGCCGCAGGCGGCGACCGAGGCCTCACCCGGATTGGGCCGGATCGCCGGCCGGAGCGCGGCCGGTCAGGTCGTCGCCGGCGTTTCGGGGCAGTCGGGCGCAGACGAAGGCGGCGAGCAGCGAAATGCTGGTCACGGTGAGAAACGCCGCGGAAAAGTCAGCCATCACCGGCGTGTCGCGGCCGGACAGCGCCACCGCCATGTGCAGCACCGCCGCCGAAACGCAGATTCCGGCGGACAGCATCATCTGCTGCATCGTAGTGTAGAAACTGGTGGCGGCGCTCATGCGGTCGCGCTCGACCTCGGCATAGGCGATCGTGTTGTAGGCGGTGAATTGCAGCGACTGCGAGAAGCCGCCGATCAGCAGCACGACATAGATCGCGGCGATCGGCCAGTCGGGCCGGAAGGTCGCGTAGATCGCCAGGAAGGCGCTGGCGATGACGCTGTTCCAGATCAGCGTGTTGCGAAAGCCGAAGCGGCGCAGGATCGGCGCTGCGGAAGCCTTCATCGCCATGGCGCCGGCAGCCGAGACGAAAGTGATCAGCCCGCTATGGATGGCCGACATGCCGAAGCCGAGCTGCATCATCATCGGCAGCAGGAACGGCATGGCGCCGGCCGTGATCCGCGCCAGGCCGCCGGCGACGACGGAAAGACGGAACGTCTTGAGACGCATCAGCGTCAGGTCGAGGATCGGCGCGACGTGGCGGCGGGCGTGGGCGATGTAGAGCGCGCCGGAGACGATGCCGACGACGAGCAGCAGCAGCGCGATGCGCGGCGATGCTTCGCCGCGTCCGCCGGTCTCGAAGGCGAAGAGAAGCGAGGCGAGCGACGTTCCCGACAGGATCAGACCGAGGAAATCGAAGGGACGGCGGATCTCCTCGCGCACATTGTCGATGAAATGACTGGCCAGCGCGATGCCGACGACGCCGAGCGGCAGGTTGACGTAAAAGATCCAGCGCCAGTCGAGATAGGTAACGATGAAGCCGCCAACCATCGGGCCGATGACCGGGCCGATCAGCGCCGGCACCATCACCCAGGCCATGGCCGAGACGAAATCGGCGCGCGACACGGTCTTCAGGATCACCAGCCGGCCGACCGGGACCATCATGGCGCCGCCGAGCCCCTGGATCACCCGCGCAAAGACGAGAAAGGGCAGGGTGTGCGCCTGGGCGCACATCAGGGATCCCGCCATGAAGATCGCGATCGCCGCGCAGAACACGTTTCGCGCGCCGAAGCGATCGGCGATCCAGCCGCTGGCCGGAATGAAGACCGCCAGGCTGAGCAGGTAGCCGGTCAGGGCGACGCTCATGTCGAGCGGCGAGACGCCGAAACTGCGCGACATGGTCGGCAGCGCGGTGGCCAGCACGGTCGAATCGAGCTGCTCCATGAACAGGGCGCTGGCGACGATGAGGGCGGTGATGCGGTAGGCGGGGGCAGGGGCGGCGGGGGCGACGCTCGCGCCGAGGACGGTGTCACTTGGCATAAGGCTGCATTTCGTAAGGTGAGCTTCTTATTTGACGGATCGGCCCGGAAAGCGCAATTCACAATCCCGTGGCATAACCCGCCGGCCCGGCTTGACTTCATCGGCCGCGGCAATTTATATCCGGCCACCTTCCCCGGAGCAGTTTCCTCCGGCTGGAACGGGCGGTTAGCTCAGCGGGAGAGCATTCGCTTCACACGCGAAGGGTCACTGGTTCAATCCCAGTACCGCCCACCATTTTCCTTGATCATAGACAGAACGTGCGCAAGGCACGTTGCTCCGTGCGCGCGCCTGGCACCTGCCATGTGCCTGTGCCGATCGCGCCGCGGCGCAACCGCGTCGTCCCGCGCCCGTATTTCAGCCTGTTCGCGGTTGCATCGCCTGGTTGTGGCCTGGGTTGTCGTTCCCACTGGCAGCCCTCGGGCTATCCACCCGGACTGGTTGCATGCCTGGGGCGAGCCTCCGGGAGCGGATATCATACGTGTGCCTTGTTGATTGGCATCGCCGTGGAATCCCGGCGAGGCACATGAGTTCCGCGGGATTTCTTGCTGACTTCATCGATTTTTCCTTCTGGGCCAGTCGATCCGCGACTTCTGGATAGAAAATCTACCCAATCGGCTTCGATGCCGATCCGGCGGGTTCCGTTGCGTTTTTTGCCATGGACTCCTTTTGTTTGGTTGTGATACGAAATTATATGCAACTATTCGTCTGGGGGATGTCTTCATGAAACTTCGCCTTGCCGCCGCAATGCTCGTCCTGAGTGCATCGACGGCTCTCGCTGCTGACCTGACCTATGAACCCGCTCCGATTGCAGCACCGGCTGAGGCGTTCAACTGGACCGGTTTCTATATCGGTGTTCATGGCGGTTACGGCTGGGGGCACACCCAGGACACGCACAACCCGAATGCATTCGGCCAGACCCTGACCGGCGGCTTCGGCGGCGCCCAGATCGGCTACAACTACCAGTTCGCCAACAATGTCGTCCTCGGCGCCGAGGCGGACGTCGCCTATAGCGGCATCGGCAAGGACTGGGGCGGCGCTACGCAGTACGATCCGTATTACGGCGAAGACAAGATCGACTGGTTCGGCACTGTCAGGGCGCGTGTCGGCTACTCGGTTGACCGGTTCATGCCCTACCTGACCGGTGGTTTGGCTTGGGCGAATGTTGACCACAAGCTGGGATGCGATCCGAGCCGTTCGCCGTTGACGCCCAGAGGCTGTAGCAGGGTTGGAAGCTTCGAGACGTCCAAGTCGGACACGGCTTGGGGTTGGACGGTAGGCGCCGGCGTCGAGTATGCCGTGACCAACAATGTGACCGTGAAGGCGGAGTATCTCTACACTGATCTCGGCAAGAATGACGTCACGCTTGTGGACGTAAATTTCCCAACCGACCCGGTCAACAATCGCGAGTTCGACACTTCGTTCAACTCGGTCAAGCTCGGACTGAACTACAAGTTCTGATTGGCGCGCTGGCGTCACGGTTGATGAAGGCCCGCCGTTCCGGCGGGCCTTTTTCGTTCCTATCGCAACCGCGCCCTATTTCGCTTTCGCCGTCACTTGGATCGTTCCCGTCATCCGGGGATGCAGCGCGCAAAAATAGTCGAACGTTCCGGGCGTCGAGAAGGTGAAGGAGAAGCTCTCGTCCGTGTCGAGTGGTGGCGAGCGAAACGCCTTGTCGCTGGCGGCGACCAGATGCGGGATGTCGTCGTGGTTGATCCAGGTCACGGTCGTTCCGGCCTCGATCGAAAGCTGTGCCGGCGTGAACGTGAAGTTCTCGATCTGCACCGTCGCGGTCGGTCCGGCCGCCGAGGCTTCCGGCGCGGCGGCCAGCCATGACAAGGCGAGCAGTCCCGCTGCGACGAGGTGGGCGCGGTGCTGCGTGGGCGAAGGGCGGTTCGCCGGCGAGTGCCCGCCTGGCGGCCCTGGAAGCTGGCTGGCTGGTCCGCTCATGCTGAAGTTCTCCTGTCCCATGAAGTGAGGAGGCCGGCGGCCGCGATCGGCGGGTTCGCGACCCTCAGCCCGCCAGCGGGCGGTCGACAATGGCGAGCGGCTGCGAGCCGCGGACGAAATCCACCGTCGCGACGCCGAGATATTTCCCCAGGTCGCCGGCCGGCACCTTCATCGGGCCGGGCGCGGGCGCCGTGCCCGGGGCGGGCTGCGGAAAGGCGGTCGAACGCGCGGTATGGAAGGTGACGTTGCCCTCTACCTTCTGCATGACCTGATGAATGTGGCCGTTGAGGACGGTCACCGAGCCGAAGCGCTTCAGATTGGAAAGCGCCTCGGCGCCGTCGTCGGTGCCCCAGCCCCATTCCGGATAGATGCTCCAGAGCGGGATATGGGCGAAGACGACGACCGGCGTCGAAGCGGACAGGCCGGCGAGGTCGCTCTTCAGCCAGGCGAGCTGTTCGGGGCCGAGCTTGCCGAGGCCGCCGGCGGTGAGGCCGGCGACGTTGACCAGCCCGACGAAATGCACGCCGTCACGGTCGAAGCTGTACCACCCGGCCCCCTTCGAGCCCTTGCCATAGCGGTCGAGATAGGCCTTGCCCTGTTGTTCGTCCAAGAGGTCGTGCTCGCCCGGCACGTAAAAGACCTGCATCCCGGATTCGCCGATCAGCTTGTCGGCGTTGTCGAATTCCGAAGCTTTGGAGAGGTGGCTGATATCGCCGGTATGGATCATGAAGGCCGGCTTGACGGGCAGGGCCTTGATCCGGTCGATCGCCTCCTGCAGCGTCGCCAGCGCGTTCGGATTGGCCGGCTTGTCGAAGCCGACATGGCTGTCGCTGATTTGCAGGAAGGTGAAGGGCAGGGGCGTTGCGTCCGCCGCCAGGGCTCTGTCGAGGCCGATCCCCTGCGGCAGGCCTCCGGCAAGGGTCCAGAGAATTCCGGTCCCCGCCCAGTTCATGCATTTGAGGAAGCCGCGGCGGTCGATGCCGTCGTCGTCGAGCAAGGGCCTGGTCTGGTCGGATGTGCTCATGGTTCGCTCCTGATCTCTGGGCGGCGGCCAGCGCACACCCATGGATCCACATAGAGCGAGGTAGCCATATGTCCCGCGTGCTGCCGTGGCGGCCACCTGCCCCCTTGCGGCAATCGCGGTCCCGCGCCTCTGCCCGCACTGGCTGGAGGCCCTTGCGACTTCGGATGCCGGGACTGTCGGGAGGAGGTGGTCGGCGACCGCAATATCGCCGGAATGGCCGACCGGACGGAGGCTGTGCGGCTGGATCAGATCGAGGGCGGCATCCGCGTCTCGGCGGCCGCGTGCGGCACGATGGCGACGTTCATCGCCTTGATTTCCTCATAGCGCTTCTTCTCGCGCGCATAGGGACGCCAGTCGTAGAGCAGTAGCTCGGCCGGGCGCCAGAGGCCAACCCAGCCGGCGATGATGAAGCCCTCGCCGAACAGGCGGCCGAAGACGTGACGGGTGAAGATCACCTCCTCGAACAGCAGCGAAAGCGCCAGGCAGATCGCCCAGAATACCAAGCCGATCTTGAGCGACTTGCGGCCTTCCAGCCAGATCTCGCGCTTCTTCTGCACGGCGAGGCGGATCTGCGCGTCGCAGTAATTGGTGATCGCCGTCCGGACCCGGACCGGCAGGTTCGGCTCGGGCAGCGCCTCGGGCAGGTGAATGACGACGTTCTTGATGTCGCCGCGCGACTGGGGGCGGGCATTCATCGTGTCGATCAGCTGATCGATGCCCGACGCCTCGATGTTCTCGCCGAGGAACGGATCGACTTCCGGGGTCTGGAAGAAGTTATGGATGTCGCTCAGGTAGAGATCGACGGTGTCGTCAGCCGGGCTGGTCATCGCGACATGGGCTCGTTTCGAGGGGCTCTCAAAGAAAAATGGCCGGCCCAATCTGGACCGGCCATGATTTAGATCCTGTTGACGCTGGCCGGCACATCCCGAGAGAGACGCCGGCCGCATCGGTCAGACACTTTGCGCCTCGACCGCCGCCAGCGCCGTCATGTTGACGATGCCGCGCGACGTGACCGACGGGGTCAGGATATGCGCCGGCTTGGCGGCGCCGAGCAGGATCGGGCCGACATGCAGCGCGTCGGTCATCACCTTGACGACGTTCATCGTGATGTTGGCGGCGTCGAGGTTCGGGAACACCAGCAGATTGGCTTCGCCCGTCAGCTTCGACTTCGGCATGACGCGGGCGCGCAGCGTCTCGGACAGTGCCGAGTCGCCATGCATTTCGCCATCGACCTCGAGCTCGGGCGCCGTCTCCCAGAGGATTTCGGTCGCCGACCGCATCTTGGCGCTCGAGACGTTGTCGCGCGAGCCGAAGTTCGAGTGCGACAGCATCGCCGCCTTCGGGGTGATGCCGAAGCGACGGATGTGGTCGGCGGCGAGCCGGGTCACTTCCGCGATTTCTTCCGCTGTCGGGTTCTCGTTGACATAGGTGTCGGTCAGGAAGGTCGTCGCGCCCGAGCTGATCAGCAGGCTCATTGCCGAATAGGCGTGGCTGCCCGGGCGCAGGCCGATGACGTCGCGGATCACCCGGAAATTGGTGCGGAACTGGCCTTCGAGGCCGCAGAGCAGCGCGTCCGCGTCGCTGCGGATCAGGGCGAGCGCGCCGATCACCGTCGAATTGGTGCGGACGATGGTGCGCGCGGCTTCTGGGGTGATGCCCCGTCGGCCCATCTTGTCGAGATAAAGCTCGACATAGTCGCGATAGCGCTTGTCGTCCTCGGGATTGATGATTTCGCAATCGACGCCCGGGTTGAAGCGCAATCCGAAGCGCTTCACGCGGGTCTCGATCACCGAGGGGCGGCCGATCAGGATCGGCTGCGCCAGGCCGTCTTCCAGCGCCACCTGGGCGGCGCGCAGCACGCGCTCGTCCTCGCCATCGGCATAGATGACCCTCTTCACGTCCTGCTTGGCGGCGGCCACCATCGGCTTCATCAGCAGGCCGGACTTGAAGACGAAGCGCGTCAGCCGGTCCATATAGGCGTCGAAATCGGTGATCGGCCGCGTCGCCACGCCGGACTCCATCGCCGCCCGCGCCACGGCCGGCGCGATCCGCAGGATCAGGCGCTGATCGAAGGGCGATGGGATCAGATAGTCGGGACCGAAGGTCAGCTGCACGCCGCCATAGGCCTGCGCCGCTATATCGGACGGCTCTTCCTGGGCGAGGGCGGCGATCGCATGGACCGCTGCCTGCTTCATTTCCTCATTGATCGTCGTCGCGCCGACATCGAGCGCGCCGCGGAAGATGTGAGGAAAACAGAGTACGTTATTGACCTGATTGGGGAAATCCGACCGGCCGGTGCAGATCATCACGTCCGGGCGCACGGCGCGCGCATCATCCGGCATGATTTCCGGCTTCGGATTGGCGAGCGCCAGGATCAGCGGCCGCTCGGCCATCCGGGCGACCATGTCGGGCTTCAGCACGCCGGCGGCGGAGAGGCCGAGGAAGACGTCGGCGCCGTCGATGATGTCGGCGAGCTTCCGCTTGTCGGTCTTCTGCGCGAAGACGGACTTCCACTGGTCCATCAGGGCTTCGCGGCCCTCATAGACGACGCCCTCGATGTCTGCGACCCAGATGTTCTCCAGCTTGGCGCCAAGCGCGACCATCTGGTGAAGGCAGGCGAGGGCGGCGGCACCGGCACCCGAGCAGACGATCTTCGCCTCGGCGATCGGCTTCTGCTTCAGCTTCAACCCGTTGATGACGGCCGCGCCGACGATGATCGCGGTGCCGTGCTGGTCGTCATGAAAGACAGGAATCTGCATCCGGGCGCGCAGCTTGCGCTCGATCTCGAAGCATTCCGGCGCCTTGATGTCTTCGAGGTTGATGCCGCCGAAGGTCGGCTCCAGCGCCGCGACGACATCGACGAAGCGGTCGATGTCGCGTTCCTCGACCTCGATGTCGAACACGTCGATGCCGGCGAATTTCTTGAAGAGGACGGCCTTGCCTTCCATCACCGGCTTCGAGGCCAGCGCGCCGATGGCGCCGAGGCCGAGCACGGCGGTGCCGTTCGAGATGACGGCGACCAGATTGCCGCGCGCGGTGTAGTCGAACGCCTTGGCCGGGTCCGCCTCGATGGCGAGGCAGGGCGCGGCGACGCCGGGCGAATAGGCAAGCGCCAGATCGCGTTGATTGCCGAGCGGCTTGGTTGCCCGGATCTCAAGCTTTCCCGGTTGCGGGAAGCGGTGAAAGAAGAGCGCGCTCTCGTCGAGATCGGCGCCGGCCGGGCTTTTGTCGGTCATTTTCTTGCCTGCGAACGAAACGGATGGGTGGCAGATTGCCTGCCGGGATCCGTCGTAGCCGATCAGGGCCAGCGAGGCGAGTGATGGAACGTCAGAAAGAGGCGAAGCCGGAGCGAGTAGCCGTCACGCCGCAGGCGACGCCCTTGCTCATGCACATGCTGATGGCCGAGGTGCGCGGGTCGCGGATGTCGGAATGCGTGGGGCGCTGCACCAGTTCGGCCAAGCCGATGCCGATCAGCGTTGCAAAGAGGGTGACGGCGAAGAACGAACGAGTGGCCATAACGCAATACTCCAGAAGCCTGGTCGATGATCGGATGCTGCGCCCCCGCCGCTGAACCCGACCTGAAACCTGCGTTCAGATATCGTTTGGAATGATTGCGATTTGATTAAAAATGTCGCGATCTTAGGATTCTGGTGACGTTGATGGCGGGACTGTGGATGGCTTCCGCCTTGACGCTCCGTCCGAATTCCGTCATCACGCTGCTATGACGGCTTTTCCGCGTTTCAACGGCATTTACTGCTGCGGGATTATTACCGGCTAGCGCTCGCTGGCTGAGGCCGTTCCTCTGTTCCGTTCCGATAGAGACGAACGCCAAGGCCGGCGGGCTTTTGTTCATCGGGATCGTTCAATGACGCTGCGCCTCTACAACACGCTGACGAAGGACAAGGACGAGCTGAAGCCGCTCTTCCGCGATCCCGTTTCCGGCAAGGACCATGTCCGCATGTATGTGTGCGGGCCGACGGTCTACGACTTCGCCCATATCGGCAATGCGCGGCCGGTCATCGTCTTCGACGTGCTGTTCCGCCTGCTGCGGCATGTCTATGGCGCCGACTATGTCACCTATGTCCGCAACATCACGGACGTCGACGACAAGATCAACGCGCGCGCCGCCGTCGAATATCCCGACCTGCCGTTGAACGAGGCGATCCGTCTGGTGACGGAAAAGACCGACGCGCAGTTCCAGGCGGATGTGGCGGCGCTCGGCTGCCTGTCGCCGACCGAACAGCCGCGCGCCACCGAGCATATCGACGGAATGAAGGCGATGATCGAGCGCCTGGTCCAGCGCGGCGTTGCCTATGTCGCCGAAGGCCATGTGCTGTTCTCGCCCTCGGCGATGGACAAGCTCAACGACAAGCTGCCGCGCTACGGCGCGCTCGCCCGCCGCTCGCTCGACGAGATGCTGGCCGGCGCCCGCGTCGATGTCGCGCCCTACAAGAAGGAGCCGATGGATTTCGTGCTCTGGAAGCCTTCGGCCGACAACGAGCCTGGCTGGCCGTCGCCGGCCGGCATCGAGGGGCGCGGCCGTCCGGGCTGGCACATCGAATGCTCGGCCATGGCGATGGCGAAGCTGCTCGAGCCGTTCGGCGGCGGGCTCTCCTGCGACGATCCGCAGAAGAACACGTTCGACATCCATGGCGGCGGCATCGACCTCGTCTTCCCGCACCACGAGAACGAGATCGCTCAGTCCTGCTGCGCCTTCGGCGCGCCGCGCATGGCGAACATCTGGATGCATAACGGCTTCCTGCAGGTCGAAGGCGAGAAGATGTCGAAGAGCCTCGGCAACTTCGTCACCATCCGGGAGTTGCTGGAGACCGGAAGCTTCGGTTCGAATGTCTGGCACGGTTCCGTGCTGCGCTTCGCCATGCTGACGACGCACTATCGCCAGCCGATCGACTTTACCGCCGAGCGACTGGTCGAGGCGCGCAAGCAGCTTGCCGACTGGATCGACCTCGTCCGGGGTGTCGATGAAAGCGACGAGCCGCCGGCCGAACTGGTCGAAAAGCTCGCCGACGACCTTAACTTCTCCGAAGCCAAGGCGCTGATGGCGTCCTGGGTGCGGCAGAAGGACGACGTCGAGGCCGCGACGAAATTGTCGCGCTCCATGCGCTTCCTCGGCCTCTGGAATGGCGAGGCGTCGGCCGAGATCTATTCCTATGGCGTCGAAGCCGCCGATGGTCCCGACGGAGTAGCCATTGAAGCCTTCATCGCCGCCCGCCTCGAAGCCCGTCGTGCCAAGAACTTCGCCGAGGCCGACCGCATCCGGGCCGAGCTCGACGGCTTGGGCATCGCGCTGAAGGATGCCAAGGACCCGGCGACCGGCGAGATCGTCACCACATGGGAGGTGAAGCGATGATGGCTGCCGCCACGTCTGCACGCTTCTACGTCGCCGGGCTTGGCTCCGACGCCCGCCCCACACTCGCCGTCATCCCTGCGAAAGCAGGGATCCATGCCGCCGCGTTCACTGAGGTTGGCAGAGTCGCGGTTTCAACGCCCAAGGCTCCCGCTGAATGGATCCCTGCTTTCGCAGGGATGACGACCGAGGGTGTCGTTACCGATGCTGCCTTGCTCTCCCGCGCTGACTGCGATCGTGTTGCCCGCCCCATGCTCGCCGTCATCCCGGCGGAAGCCGGGATCCATGCCGCCGTGTTTGCGCAGGCTGATGGATTTGCAGCTTCGACGACAAAGGCCTCCGCTGAATGGATCCCGGCCTTCGCCGGGATGACGGTGAGCGACGTCACGAATTCCTGCGCGCGCTGAACCGCGTCGCCAACCAGAAAGACACGACCATGACCAACATTCCGCTCGACGAAGCCCTGATCGAACAGCTCATTGCCGACCGTATCGCCGCGCGCGAGGTGAAGGACTTCGCCAAGGCCGACACCATCCGCAAGCAGCTCGACGCCATGGGCCTCGTCATCATCGACGGCAAGGACGAAGCGACCGGCGAGTTCTGGACGACGTGGGATCCCAAGGCTGTGCCGGAAGACGAATCCGAATGACGAGAGAACGTCTCTATCTGTTTGATACGACGCTGCGCGACGGCGCGCAGACGAACGGCGTCGACTTCTCGGTCGAGGACAAAATCCTGATCGCCGACCTGCTCGACGCGCTCGGCGTCGACTATGTCGAGGGCGGCTATCCCGGCGCAAACCCGACGGACACCCGCTTTTTCGCCGAGAAGCGGACGAGCCGCGCGAAGTTCACCGCCTTCGGCATGACCAAGCGGGCCGGCGTCAGCCTCTCCAACGATCCCGGCGTCAACACGCTGCTCGCCTCGGCCTCGGACGCGATCTGCTTCGTCGCCAAGAGCTGGGACTACCAGGTCAAGGTCGCGCTCGGCGCCACGCTGGAAGAAAACCTCGAAGGCATTCGCCAGTCGGTCGAGGCGGCGGTCGCGAGCGGCAAGGAAGCGCTCGTCGATTGCGAACACTTCTTCGACGGCTACAAGGCCAATCCGGCCTATGCGCTGGCCTGTGCCAGGACGGCTTATGACGCGGGAGCGCGCTGGATCGTTCTCTGCGAGACCAATGGCGGGACCCTGCCGGAAGAGGTCGAGGCCATCGTCCGCGAGGTGGCGAAGACGATCCCCGGCGATCATCTCGGCATCCACGCGCATAACGACACCGAGCAGGCCGTCGCCAATTCGCTGGCAGCCGTCCGTGGCGGTGCGCGCCAGATCCAGGGCACGCTGAACGGCATCGGCGAGCGTTGCGGCAACGCCAATCTGACCTCGATCATCCCGACCCTGATGCTGAAGCCGTTCTATGCCGGCCGGTTCGAGATCGGCGTGACGGAGGCGGCGCTGCGCGGATTGACGGCGCTGTCGCATCGCTTCGACGAGATCGTCAATCGCGCGCCCAACCGGCAGGCCCCCTATGTCGGCGCTTCGGCCTTTGCCACCAAGGCGGGCATCCATGCCTCGGCCATCGTCAAGGATCCGAGCACCTACGAGCACGTGAAGCCGGAATCGGTCGGCAACCATCGCCGCGTACTGGTCTCCGACCAGGCCGGACGGTCGAACCTGCTGGCGGAACTGGCGCGACTCGGCATCTCCGTCGACAAGGGCGACCGTCGTCTCGACACGTTGCTCGCCGAGGTGAAGGAGCGCGAGGCGGTCGGCTATTCCTACGAGGGCGCCGACGCATCGTTCGAGCTGCTGGCGCGGCGCACGCTGGGCAGCGTTCCCGACTATTTCACCGTCGAGAGCTTCCACGTCACGGTCGAGCGCCGCTTCAACGCGATCGGCAAGCAGATCTCGGTCTCGGAGGCCGTGGTCAAGCTGATCGTCGGCGGCGAGCGGCTGCTGACGGTCGAGGAAGGCAACGGCCCGGTCAACGCGCTGGACCGGGCGCTGCGCAAGGATCTCGGCGTCTATCAGGAAGTGATCTCCGACCTCGAGCTGATCGACTACAAGGTCCGCATCCTGAACGGCGGCACCGAGGCGGTGACGCGCGTGTTGATCGAGACGCGCGACGGCACCGGCGACAGCTGGATGACGATCGGCGTGTCGGAGAACGTCGTCGACGCCTCGTTCGAGGCGCTACTCGATTCGATCATCTACAAGTTGATCAAATCCGGCGCCCGGCCGGCGCACGCCTGACCGCGCGGGTCATCCGGCGTTGGCGAACCGGGGAGGCGGCATCTGTCGCCTTCCGCATTCTCAGAGGTCGGCAATCGGCATCGGCTCCACGGCCGGCGCCGGCTCGATCGCCCGCTCGATCGCTTCGCGCAGCTTCGGCAGCACCTGGTCGACGCTGTCGACGACGATGTAGTTGACCTCGAAGCCGCGCCGGATGAAGCCGGCCCCGGCCATGTGGCGCAGCAGGGCGATCAGCGGGTCCCAGAACCCGTTGATGTTGGCGATCAGCACCGGCTTGCGGTGCCGGCCGAGCTGGGCCCAAGTCATCATCTCGACCAATTCCTCGAGCGTGCCGATGCCGCCGGGCAGGGCGACGAAGGCGTCCGAACGCTCGAACATGATGCGTTTGCGTTCGTGCATGTCCTCGGTGACGACGAGTTCATGCGCCGTCTCCAGCATCACTTCGCGTTCCCTAAGGAATTGCGGGATGATGCCCGTCACATGGCCGCCTGCGGTCATGACCGAACGGGCGGTGATGCCCATCAGGCCGATGGCGCCGCCGCCATAGACGAGGCCGACGCCGGCCTTGCCCATGATCTTGCCGAGACGTGCGGCGAATTCGGCATAGATCGGATCGTCGCCGGCGGACGAACCGCAGTAGACGCAAATCGAGGAGAGCTGTGTCATGGGGCTTTCCTCGCATCCGCGACGGCGACCGTCAAGCGGGCGGCAAATGCGCCACAGAGCCTCGGAAACTGCGGTTTCGCTGCCTTGTCGCGCTGCGGAAAGCAGGTATAACAGAGCCGTGAGATGCCGGGAAAACAGCCAGGGAATCGGCGGAATCCGGCAGGGGAAGTAGAGCCCGCCGGGCGCGGAACTCGAGAACCGTTCCGTTTTGAGCGACAGGTTTGAGCATCGATGGCTGAAAATACACCTCCCGGACCGAAGACCTCCGGCCGCGTCGCCGGCGTCGTGGCGATCGCCGCTATCCTGGTCGGGGGCTACTACGGCCTTGTCGTGAAGCCGACTTCCATACCGGCGACTTCGTCGGATGCCGTCCCGGCAGCTGATGCCGGCGCGAAGCCGGCGGATGGCAAGCCGGCCGAGACGGCCGGCGCCGCCGTCGCACCGAAGGCTGCCGAAGCACCTGCGAGTGCCGCCGTCGGCTCAGCTTCGGCCGAAAAGTCCGATGCGGGCAAGGAGGCCGTGGCGCCTGCCGCGAGCGCCGCGCCGAGTTTCGATATCGTTCGTGTCGAGCCGACCGGCGAAACCGTCGTTGCCGGCCTGGCGGCGCCGAGCGCCAAGGTCGAGCTGCTGGACGGCGCCGCGCCGATCGCCACCGCCGAAGCCAACGAGCGCGGCGAATGGGCGATGGCCGTCGAGAAGCCGCTTGCCGCGGGTACGCATGATCTCTCGATCCGCACGACATCGGCCGACAAGAAGACCGAGACTCTATCCGAGCAGAGCGTTGCCGTGCAGGTGCAGGAACCCGGCAAGGGCGAGGCGCTCGTCGTTCTGAATACGCCGGACGCCGCCAGCAAGATCCTGCAGAAGCCCGACGCGACGGCCGAGACCAAGCTCGCGGTCGCGACGCCGGAGCCAGCTGCGCCGGCGGCTTCAGCTGCCGCCACCGCAGCCGCCACGCCCGCAGCGCCGGATGGCGCCGCTGCGACCTCCGGTACGCCGGATGCGGCCGCTAAGCCCGCAGCCTCGGCCGACGCCGACGCGGCGGCGAAGTCCGATGCGGCGGCGCCCAAGGCCGATGCGCCGGCCAATGTCGATACGCTTGCCGCGTCCGACAAGGTTGCGAAGCCCGATGCGACCGCCGCGGCTCCGGCTCCGGCCGAAGCGACGACGGCCGAAAAGCCGGCTTCGGCGACCGACACGAAGACCGCCGACGCCGCGGCGACTGCCGCCGGGCCGAGGGTGACGGTCGACGCGGTCGAGGCCGAGGACGGCAAGACGTTTGTCGCCGGTTCGGCCAAGACCAGCGCGCCGGTGCGTGTCTATGTCGACGACAAGCCGGTCGGCGAGGCCAAGCCGGGCGAGGGCGGCCGCTGGCTGCTCGAGACGCCCAATGCGATCGAGCCCGGCCGCCGCGTGGTTCGCGCCGATCAGGTCGAGGCAGGCACCGGCAAGGTGGTCGCCCGCGCCGAGGTGCCGTTCGAGCGCACGGCCGATGTGGCAGCGCTGGCTCCCGTCGTGGCCGGCGGCGGTGGCGCCGGGGGGGCAAGTGCCGACGGCAATGTGCCGGCGCCGCAGAACGTCATCATCCGCCGTGGCGACAATCTCTGGAGCATTTCGCGCCGGCTGTACGGTCGCGGCATCCGCTTCTCGACGATCTACGAGGCGAACAATGATCAGATCCGCAATCCCAATCTGATCTACCCTGGCCAGACCTTCGTGTTGCCGACCGGCGACGCGAACTGGACGAACTGAGCCGCGAACACCATGTGAGCGAAGCGCGCGGTCGCGCGCTTGCCGTTTCCGCCGCGCCCGGGCACGCCCCGAGGCGCGGTTTTTCCGTTGCGCGGGCGCGGCGGCAGTCTGCGATAATCTGGAGAGACGCGAATGAGCGCGAACAACAGCGCCAAGCCGCAGCCCGCGAAGGGTGTGCCGGACGAAGAGAAGGACGCCACCGCGTTCTCCACCATTGCCAGCCTCTGGCCCTATATCTGGCCGAAGGATCGCGCCGACCTGAAACTCAGGGTCGCCGGCGCGCTCGTCATCCTGGTGCTCGCCAAGGTGCTGACGGTCTGTATTCCGTTTCTCTACAAATGGGCGACCGATGCGCTCGTTTCGCCTGCCAACGCGGCTGGTGACAAGTCTGGCCTGGCGTTGATCATCACCGTGCCGATCATGCTGGTGATCGCCTATGGCGTCGGCCGAATCCTGCTGAACGGCTTCAACCAGATGCGCGATGCGCTGTTCGCCCGCGTCAGCGAGAATGCGATCCGCAAGCTCGGCCGCCGCGCCTTCGTCCACATGCACCGGCTGTCGCTGCGCTTCCACCTGCAGCGGCGCACCGGCGGCCTGTCGCGGACGATGGACCACGGGATGAAGGGCATCGACTCGATCGTCGACCACATCATCCTGAACACCTTCCCGACCTTGCTCGAATTCCTGCTGGCGGCCGTCGTCATCGCCTGGCAGTTCAACCTGACCTATGTCGCGGTCATCGCCGTGACGATCGTCGCCTATGTCTGGTTCACCATCGTTGCCTCCAACTGGCGCATTGCCATCCGCCGCGAGATGAACGCGTCGGATACCGACGCCAATGCCAAGGCTGTCGACTCGCTGCTCAACTACGAGACGGTGAAGTATTTCGGCAATGAGACGATGGAAGCGGATCGCTACGACAAGTCGCTCGAGCGCTACGAGGCAGCTTCGATCAAGACCTGGACGTCGCTCGCCTGGCTCAACTTCGGCCAGACCGTGATCTTCACCACCGGCATGACGATCTGCATGGCGCTTTCCGGCGCGGCGATCATGCGGGGCGAGCAGACCATCGGCGACTTCGTCATGATCAATGCGCTGCTGGTCCAGCTCTCCTTCCCGCTGAACTTCATCGGCACGGTCTACCGCGAGCTGAAGCAGGGCCTCGCCGACGTCGAGGCGATGTTCCGGCTGCTCGACATGCCGGAAGAGGTGCAGGACAAGTCGGGCGCCCCGGCGCTGGCGGTGAAAGCGGGGACGGTCCGCTTCGACAATGTCTCGTTCCACTATGATCCGGCGCGCGAGATCCTGAAGGGCGTCGACTTCGAGGTTCCGGCCGGCAAGACGGTTGCGATCGTCGGCCCGTCCGGCGCCGGCAAGTCGACCATCTCGCGACTGATGTTCCGCTTCTACGACGTCACCGCCGGCCGCATCACCATCGACGGCGTCGACATTCGCGACGTTCAGCAGGCGAGCGTCCGCGCCGCCATCGGCATGGTTCCGCAGGACACCGTGCTGTTCAACGACACCATCGCCTATAATATCGGCTATGGCCGCCCGAGCGCGACGCCGGACGAGGTGCGCGAGGCGGCGCGGATGGCGCAGATCGCTGGCTTCATCGAGTCGCTGCCGGATGGGTTCGATTCGGAAGTCGGCGAGCGCGGGCTCAAGCTCTCCGGCGGCGAGAAGCAGCGCGTGGCGATCGCTCGCACGATTCTGAAGGCGCCGCCGATCCTGGTCCTCGATGAGGCGACCTCGGCGCTGGATACCCACACCGAGCGCGAAATCCAGGGCGCGCTCGACCGGGTGTCGTCCGGTCGCACCACGCTGGTGATCGCGCACCGTCTGTCCACAGTTGTCACGGCCGACGAGATCATCGTGCTGGAGGCCGGCCGGATCATCGAACGCGGCCGCCACAATGAGCTGATGCAGATGGGCGGACTCTACGCCTCCATGTGGAATCGCCAGCGCGAAGCGGACGAGGCGGCCGAGCGCCTGCGCCAGGTCCAGGAGACCGATACGCTGGGCGTCGTGGTGCGCGGACCGAAGGCCGGACTGGAAACAGTGGGCTAGTCCGGCTTCATTGAGGGGCGTCGGCCCTCCTCACCTCTCCCTGAGGGAGAGGTCGGAGCGAAGCTCCGGGTGAGGGTTTAGGGAACTATCCGGTGAGGCCGTAAACCCTCACCCGCCGCACTTCGTGCGTCGACCTCTCCCTCAGGGAGAGGTGAATGTGGTTGCCCGCGACGGCGGGAAACGGGGCTAGGGCGGCTTCACTCGCCGGCTTTTCCGTGATTTACCGGACGCAGCTTATTCAGGAGACAGGGCAAAGCATGGATTCTGTGCTGAAATCGATCCGGGCGAACTTCGTGCCGATTCATCGCGAAGGGTATCCCTTCATCGCGATCCTCGCCTTTGTCACGCTGTTCCTCGGCTGGCTCTGGGGGCCGCTGTTCTGGCTCGGGCTGATCCTGACGGCGTGGTGCGTGTATTTCTTCCGCGATCCGCCGCGCGTGACGCCGCTCGACCCGGACCTGGTCATCAGTCCCGCCGATGGCCGTGTGTCGGCGGTCGGTCCGGTCGTGCCGCCGCCGGAGCTGGAACTGGGCACCGCGCCGCGCGTGCGCATTTCCGTCTTCATGAACGTCTTCAACTGCCATGTGAACCGGGCTCCGGTCGCCGGCAGCGTCCAGCGCATCGCCTACACGCCCGGCAAGTTTCTGAATGCCGAACTAGACAAGGCGAGCGAGGACAATGAGCGCAACGGCCTGGTCATCAGCAGCGCGCATGGCCAGCTCGGCGTTGTCCAGATCGCCGGGCTGGTCGCCCGCCGCATCGTCTGCTTCACGCGCGAGGGCCATCAGCTCGCGGCCGGCGAGCGCTTCGGCCTGATCCGCTTCGGCTCTCGCCTCGACGTCTATCTGCCCGAAGGCGCCACGCCGCTGGTGGCGCAAGGCCAGACGGCGATTGCCGGCGAGACCGTGCTGGCGCGTTTCGGAACGGGTGGTTCGCTCAGCGGCGTCCGGATCGACTGAGATGGAAACCATCTTCCCGCCATTCGATCCTGATGATGAGGAAGGCCATCGGCCACGGCTGCGCCAGGTCCGTCAGATTCCGATCCGGATGATCCTCCCCAATCTGGTGACGCTTCTGGCGCTCTGTGCCGGACTGACGGCGATCCGCATGGCGATCGAGGCCCGTTACGGCGAGGCGATCGCCATGATCGTCGTCGCGGCGGTGCTCGATGGCATCGACGGTCGGGTCGCGCGGCTGCTTCGCTCGACGTCGCGCTTTGGCGCCGAGCTCGATTCCCTGACCGATTTCGTCAATTTCGGCGTCGCGCCGGCCATCCTGCTCTATGTCTGGGCCCTGGACGAGGTTCGCTCGCTCGGCTGGATCGCCGCGCTCGTCTTCGCCATCTGCGCCGCGCTGCGTCTGGCGCGCTTCAATGTCTCGATCGACAATCCGAACAAGCCGGAGTGGCAGGCCAATTTCTTCGTCGGCGTGCCAGCGCCGGCCGGCGCGCTGATTGTCCTGCTACCGGTCTATCTCGAATATCTGGAGCTGCCGCACGGCCGTTTCACCGCGCCTGTGGTGCTGGTCTACACGATCGCCGTGGGTCTGCTGATGGTGAGCAGCCTGCCGACATGGTCGGGCAAGAAGTTCGGGGCCCGCGTCTCGCGCGAGGTGGTATTGCCGCTGTTCGTGCTGGTGGTGGTGCTGGCGGCGTCGCTGCTGAGTTACCCTTGGCATGTCCTGGCAGCGGGCGCGCTCGTCTATCTGGCCGTCTTGCCGATCGGCTGGCGGGCGTGGCGCAAACACGAACGCGAGGATCGCGCGTCAGCCGTCACCGGAACCGATAGCCAATAGCAATTGGCCCGAAGGGTCGCAGACGCTTCGGGCCAATGACTGTATATCTGGATTTGGGGCCCGATCGTCGCGTCAGCGGATCGGGCCTTTTTTCGGCCTCAGCCGTGGCTGGCGATGGCCTGCATGCGCTCGTCGAACGGCACACGCGTGAAGGCGGCGTCGACGGTGCTCGGCGACATCAATTCGAGAACGCGCCGCATCTGGGCGATCTGCAGATCCAGCGCCGCCATGAAGCGGGGATCATCGGCCGGAAGGCTGGTTGCCTGGAACTGCGGGTGCGCGGACTGCATTCTGTCCTCCTTGGGGACGGGCGGCAGCTGGCGGTCGCTACCAATTGTTTAAGTTTTGAGCCATGTAGGTTAATGCCGCGTGAATCGGCGGGGCGTGTTAACGCTGAAATTGCAGGCTAGCCGCGACGCCGGGGCTCTGGCGCCGTGGCGACGATAACCATTCCGCGAGAGACGGGACCAGCATGACGACTTCCTACCCGCGCGACCTGATCGGCTATGGCCGCAACACCCCCGATCCGAAGTGGCCGGGCGGCGCGAACGTGGCGGTGCAGTTCGTCGTCAACTACGAGGAGGGCGGCGAAAGCAGCATCCTCGACGGCGACAAGGCCTCGGAATCGCTGCTTTCGGAAATCGTCGGCGCGCAGCCTTGGGTCGGCCAGCGCAATCTGAACATGGAGTCGATCTACGAGTATGGATCGCGCGCCGGCTTCTGGCGGCTGTGGCGCTTGTTCACCGCCCGCCAGGTGCCGGTCACCTGCTATGGCGTGACCCAGGCGATGGCGCGCAATCCGGAAGCCGTCGCCGCGATGAAGGAAGCCGACTGGGAGCTCGCCAGCCACGGCCTGCGCTGGCTCGAATACAAGGACTTCTCCGAGGAGGAGGAGCGCCGCCACATCCACGAGGCGATCCGCCTGCACACCGAAGTCGCCGGCTCGCGACCGCTTGGCTTCTACCAGGGCAAGCCGTCCGACCACACGCTGAAGATCCTGATGGAGGAGGGCGGTTTCCTCTACACATCGGACAGCTATGCCGACGACCTGCCCTATTGGGTCAAGGGGCCAAACGGCCCGCATCTGATCATTCCCTACACGCTCGAAACCAACGACATGCGCTTCGCCACGCCGCAGGGTTTCAACTCGGGCGACCAGTTCTTCACCTATCTCAAGGACGCGTTCGACGTGCTCTACGAGGAAGGCGAGCAGGGCGCGCCGAAGATGATGAGCGTCGGCCTGCATTGCCGCCTTGTCGGCCGTCCGGGCCGGGCCGCGGCGCTGGCTCGCTTCGTCGATTACGTCGCATCCAAGGAGAAGGTCTGGATCCCGCGCCGCATCGACATCGCCTGGCATTGGCACGCACATCACAGGCCGGCATAAACCGCGGCGGGCGACCGCTTTCCCTTGAAATGGCTGAATTCTGCGGTTACTCCCATCAGGCATGGGAAAAGCGCTGATTCCGCCTGACGGCGGCCATGTCGAAACGATCAATCTCCGCGAGGCGCTGGAAGAGCGCTACCTCGCCTACGCTCTCTCGACCATCATGGGTCGGGCGCTGCCGGATGCGCGTGACGGCCTGAAGCCCGTCCACCGCCGCATCCTTTACGGCATGCATCTGCTGCGCCTCAGTCCCGACTCGTCGTTCAAGAAATCGGCCAAGATCGTTGGCGACGTGATGGGCTCGTTCCATCCTCATGGCGACCAGTCGATCTATGACGCGCTTGTCCGCCTCGCGCAGGATTTCTCCTCGCGCTATCCGCTGGTCGACGGGCAGGGCAATTTCGGCAACATCGACGGCGACGGCGCGGCGGCCTACCGCTACACCGAAGCGCGCATGACCGAAGTCGCGCAGATGCTGCTCGAAGGCATCGACGAAGACGCGATCGATTTCCGCGAGAACTATTCCGGCGACCTGAAGGAGCCGGTGGTGCTGCCGGCGAGCATTCCGAACCTGCTCGCCAACGGCACGTCGGGCATCGCCGTCGGCATGGCGACCTCGGTGCCGCCGCACAATATCGCCGAGCTGTGCGACGCCGCGCTTGTCCTGATCAAGAACCCGAATGCTTCGACCGAAGAACTGGTTCAGCACGTTCAGGGGCCGGATCTGCCGACGGGCGGCATCATCGTCGACAATCGCGCTCAGATCACCGAGGCGTACCGCACCGGCAAGGGCGGTTTCCGGGTGCGCGCCCGATGGCATGTCGAGGACCAGGGCCGCGGCACCTATCTGATCGTCGTCACCGAGATCCCCTATCAGGTGCAGAAGTCGCGCCTGATCGAGAAGATCGCCGAACTGATCCAGACGCGAAAAGTGCCGCTGCTGGCCGATGTCCGCGATGAATCGGCCGAGGACATCCGCGTCGTGCTGGAGCCGCGCGCGCGCACGGTCGACGCGGCGCTTCTGATGGAATCGCTCTTCAAGCTGACCGAGCTCGAGAGCCGCATCTCGCTCAACATGAATGTCCTTTCCAAGGGCGTCGTGCCGAAGGTGATGAACCTCGGCGAGGTGCTGCGCGAATGGCTGGAGCATCGGCGTGAGGTGCTGGTCCGCCGCTCCGCCTTCCGGCTGGCGCAGATCAAGCACCGGCTCGAAGTGCTGGAAGGCTATCTCGTTGCCTATCTGAACCTCGACGAGGTGATCCGGATCATCCGCTATGAGGATGAGCCGAAGCAGGAGCTCATCAAGACCTTCTCGCTGACGGACCTGCAGGCCGAGTCGATCCTCAACATGCGGCTGCGCTCCTTGCGCAAGCTCGAGGAATTCGAGATCCGCGGCGAGCACGAGAAGCTGTCGGCCGAGATGGCGCAGATCGAGGCGCTGCTCGGTTCCGAAGAGAAGCAGTGGCAGACCGTCTCGTGGCAGATCAAGGAGGTTCGCAAGACCTTTGGTCCCGAGACGCCGCTCGGCAAGCGCCGCACCGGCTTCGCCGACGCGCCGTCGCATGACGTCGAGGATATCCAGCAGTCGATGATCGAGCGCGAGCCGATCACCGTCGTGGTGTCCGAAAAGGGCTGGATCCGTGCGTTGAAGGGCCATGTCAGCGATTACACGACGCTGACCTTCAAGACCGATGACGGTTTGAAGATGGCGTTCCATGCCGAGACGACGGACAAGCTGCTGGTGTTCTCCACCGGGGGCAAGTTCTACACGCTCGGCGCCGACAAGCTGCCGGGTGGGCGCGGCCATGGCGAACCGATCCGGCTGATGGTCGATATGGACAATGCGCAGGACATCGTCACGGTGTTCGTGCACAAGCCCGGCCGCAAGCTGCTGCTGGCGTCAACCGACGGTCGCGGCTTCGTCGTGCCGGAGACCGAGGTGATCGCCAATACCCGCAAGGGCAAGCAGGTGCTGAACGTCGACGGCACCGAGGAGGCCCGCATCTGCGTCGAGGCGTCAGGCGATCTCGTCGCCATCATCGGCCAGAACCGCAAGTTCCTGGTCTTCCCGGCCGAGCAGATCCCCGAGATGACGCGCGGCAAGGGCGTCCGCCTGCAGCGCTACAAGGATGGCGGCCCGTCCGACATCCGCCTGTTCTCGAAGGCCGAGGGCCTGACCTGGATGGACTCGTCCGGGCGCAGCTATACCCGCACGGCCGAGGAACTGCGCGACTGGATCGCCGAGCGTGGCCAGGCCGGACGCCTGCCCCCGGACAAGTTCCCGAAGACCAACAGCTTTGGCACGCCGCCGCTGAAGTGAGGGATTGCTCTGCCATGCTTCACCTCTCCCTGAGGGAGAGGTCGGAGCGAAGCTCCGGGTGAGGGTTTAGGGAACTATCCGGTCAGGCCGTAAACCCTCACCCGCCGCCCTTCGGGCGTCGACCTCTCCCTCAGGGAGAGGTGAGGAGGGCGTCCCGCCTCAGGGTTGGGTGAGGGGCTTGCTGGAGGTCGATCAGCCGTCCTGGCCCGGGGCTTCCCAGCCGCGCGGGCCAAGATGTTCCTGGGGCTTGAAGCGGGCCTTGTAGGCCATCTTCTTCGAGCCATCGACCCAATAGCCGAGATAGACATAGGGAAGGCCCATCCGCCGGGCGCGTCGGATGTGGTCGAGGATCATCAGCGTTCCGAGCGACCGGTCGATGTAATCCGGCTCGTAGAACGAATAGACCATCGACAGCCCGTCCGAGAGCAGGTCGGTCAGCGCCGTCGCGATCAGCGGGCCTTCGCCCGCGCCGGTGATCGCGGTGTCAGGTCCGCGAAATCGGTATTCGACCAGCATGGTGTCGACATGCGTGTCCTCGACCATCATGGCGTAGTCGAGCACGGTCATGTCGGCCATGCCGCCCTGCGAATGGCGGGCATCGAGATAGGCGCGGAAGAGCGAGTATTGCTCCGAGGTCGGGGCGGCGGCGACCCGGGTGCCGACCAGGTCGCTGTTCTTTTCCAGCACGCGGCGGAAGCTGCGGGTCGTCACGAACTGGTCGACGGGGACGCGGATCGAGACGCAGGCCTTGCACGCCTCGCAGGCGGGCCGATAGGCGATGTTCTGGCTGCGCCGGAAGCCGCCCTGCGTCAGCACCTCGTTCAAGGCCGAGGCCTTGTCGCCGACGAGATGCGTGAAGACCTTCCGTTCCATCTGTCCCGGCAGATAGGGGCAGGGCGACGGCGCGGTGAGGAAGAACTGCGGCGTATCGGTCGAGTGATGGGTCATCGCACAACGGGGGCGGACGATTCAGGCATCATGAAACGATAATACGCCCGCGCGCGGTACCCATAGCAGATTTTGCGGAAGCGCGCTCAGCGCCGGGTCCGGGCCAACGGGCCGACATTCAGGACGACCGTGCCGAGCAGCATGTCGTGCAGCAGGCGCTTGCGGTTCGAGAACAGGCCGACCAGCAGAACAAGCGGCGTCAGCACCGAGACCGAGAACCAGAAGATCAGCGCGTGCGCGGCGGCAATGATCGGACCGACGCGCTGGCCATCGGTGCTGCGGATCGTGACGCCGGCCATCCGCATGCCGGGCGTGGCCGCCTTCGGCCCTCCCAGTGTCAGCGCGACATAGAGGAGTGCGACGATCGCAAACAGCGGCAGCGCGAACAGAAACCACGCGACGCCGAGCGTGATGACGCCCATCGCCAGGATGACCAGCGAAACCAGGACAAGGAAGAATCCGATCAGGATCGCGTCGACGATGAACGCGAAGAAACGCTTCGACAGAACGCCGTCGAAGAGTTCCGGTTCGCGCGCGGGGTCGAAGACCAAGCCGTCGGTGCGGTAGGCGTCGTCGTAGTGCGTCATGGCAATTTCCTGGGCCTGTCCCATGGCCAATCAGATGGGAGACATGGCGCCATCATACAAGAAGCGGTGCCCTCGTGCAGCGCTGCGATCAGGGCGGCGCCATACGCTCCACGGAATGATGGCGGGCCTCCAGGGCGGCGACGATTTCGCTGGCATGTTCGGGGCCGTGCGTCTCGATCGTCACGTCGAGGCTGGCGCCCTTCGCCGGCACCGTCAGCAGATGGCGATGATGCGAAACCTCCAGGATGTTGCCGCCGCACTGGCTGATCACCGCCGCGATTTCGGCGAGCACGCCCGGCTGGTCGGGAATGGTCATCCGCACCGCGATGATGCGCTCGGAGCGGGCCAGTTCGCGCACCATGATCGAGGCGGCGAGGCGGGGGTCGATGTTGCCGCCGCAGAGCACGAGGCCGACGCGCCGCCCGCGGAAGCGCTCGGGATCGGCCAGCATGGCGGCGAGCCCCGCTGCGCCCGCTCCTTCCGCCATGGTCTTCTGCAGCGTCAGATAGGCGTTGACGGCGCGTTCGATCGTCGTCTCGGACACCAGCACGACGTCATCGACATGGCGGCGGGCGATCTCGAGCGTCAGCGCGCCGACATTCTTGACGGCGATGCCCTCGGCCAGCGTGTTGCCGCCGCATTTGCCCTCGACGCCGTCGAGCGCGGCGCGCATCGAGGGATAGAGCTCGGTCTCGACGCCGATCACCTCGGTCTGCGGCGACAGCGCCTTGGTGGCGATGGCGATGCCGCCGATCAGCCCGCCGCCGCCGACCGGCACGAGGATGCAATCGAGGGCAGGGCCGTCCTCCAGCATCTCGAGCGCGATCGTGCCTTGTCCGCGGATGACATGCGGATCGTCATAGGGATGAACCCAGACCGCGCCGGTCTCGGTGGCGATGGTGGCGGCGATCACCTGGCAGGCTGCCAGCGTCTCGCCCTCGACAACGACCCTGGCGCCGAAGGCCTGGGTTGCCTCGACCTTCACGAAGGGGGTGGTCTTCGGCATGACGATGGTGGCCGGGATGCCGAGCCGCTGTGCGTGATAGGCGACGGCCTGGGCATGGTTGCCGGCCGACATGGCGACGACGCCATTGGCGCGCTCCGCCGCCGTCAGCGACAAGAGCTTGACCAGCGCGCCGCGCTCCTTGAAGGCGGAGGTCACCTGCAGGTTTTCGTATTTGACGTAGACCTCGGCGCCGGTGAGGCGCGACAACCGCGGCGCGGGCAGGAACGGCGTCCGGATCAGGATGCCGTCGATCACCCGTGCGGCGTCGCGAATGTCCTCAAGGGTCGGGATGGCGTCGAGGCGGGGCCGCGACGTGCCTTGCGACGTGTCTTGCATGGAAACCTCCGGAACTCACGATAGACGCGTCCCGCGCCCCTCTTCCAGCGCCTTGCCCAGGCCCATCAGGCCGTTGGGGCGCAGCAGGAAGAGCAGCGTGAGAACGCCAAGCACGACGATGTCGCGCGATGTCGAATCGAAATAGGCGGACCAGGCCGTCTCGAGCACGGCGATCAGCAAGCCGCCGAGCACGGCGCCCACCAGTGAGCCTGCGCCGCCGACGAGGCTCGCGAGCAGGGCCTTTAGCCCGACCATCAGGCCCATCGAGAAGTTGATCGTCCCATAGCTGAGCGCCAGTACCAGACCACCGCCGGCGGCGAGCGCCGAGGCGAGGATCAGCGTGACGGCGGTGACGGCCGAGGTGTTGATGCCGGCGAGCCGCGCCATTACCGGGTCGTCCGCCACCGAGCGCCAGGCCCGGCCGAAGCGCGAAACGCGCATGAAGACCAGCACGGCCGGCAGCACGAGCAGGGCAACCAGGATGATCAGCAGACGCATCTCCGGGACAATGACCGGGAAGGCGCCGCGCGTCAGGACGACCGGCGTTTCCAGCATCGGCTCGATCCAGATCTCGCGTGCGCCCTGGCCGAGACGAAGCATTTCGGACAAGGCGATGCCGAGCCCGATCGTGGCGATGATGAAGGCGCGATCCGGCCGGTCCGCGAGTGGCAGCACGACGGCCCGCCCCACCAGCCAGCCCCAGAGCGCGGCGAGGGCAATGGCGCTGGCACCGGCGAGAACGAGGGTGGCGAAGGGCCCGAAGGAAGGGATGCCGAGCGCTGCGACGATGCCGAAGACGGCGCCATAGCCGCCGATCACGGCGATCTGGCCAAAGGCCATGTTGATGCGGCGGATCAGGCCGTAGATCAGCGCATAGGCGAGCGCCAGCGGCGCATAGAGCGCAGCGAGGCCGAGGATGTTGGTCAGCTGCTGGAGCGCGAAGCCGACCGCCTTGGGCGGTGCCCAGGACGAGATCTCGAGACTGGCGGGCTGCCAGTCCGTCTCCGCAACGGCGCGGTCGATCATGTCGTCCTGTGACAGGAACCAGCGATGCAGCGTCAGCAACTGGCGTTCGGAAAGCGCGCCATCGTAGCCGCGCACGCCGATGACGTCGCGCCGGCCGGGCTCCAGCATGCCGCCGCCAAAGGCGCAATCGACATAGAGCGGCAGCGGCAGGCCGGGCACGCTGTAGTTGACCCGCACCGCATGGCTGACGCCAACGAGCGGGATCACCGACTGCACGGAAACCTTCTGCCCCTCCGGGGCGACGGCGGTGGCCACCGCCACGCAGATCCTGGCCTGCTGGCGGTCGACGTCGCTGCACGCCGAAAGGAGCGCGGCGACGCAGAACAGGAGTGCCATGATCGCGGCCGATCTTGCGCCCCCCGTCATCGGTGCGCTCCGATCAGCGAGGAAGCAGCGGCGCGACGAGCGGCGCGAAGTAGGTCAGCACCCCGTCCGCCCCCGCCCGCTTGAAGGCCGTAAGGCTCTCGATGAAGGCGCGCTCGCCATCGATCCAGCCGTTGCGGGCGGCCGCTTGCAACATCGCGTATTCCCCCGACACCTGATAGGCGAAGGTCGGCATGGCGAAGGTCTCCTTCACCCGCTGCACCACGTCCAGATAGGGCATGCCGGGCTTGACCATGATCATGTCAGCCCCTTCCTGGATGTCGAGTTCGACCTCACGCAATGCCTCGTCGGTATTGCCGAAATCCATCTGGTAGGTGCGCTTGTCGCCGATCAGGGTCTTCGAGGTGCCGATCGCGTCGCGGAACGGGCCGTAAAAGGCCGAGGCGTACTTGGCCGAGTAGGCCATGATCTGGACGTCGAGGAAGCCGGATTCGTCCAGAACCTCGCGGATCGCCGCGACGCGGCCGTCCATCATGTCGGAAGGAGCGATGACATCGGCGCCCGCCTCGGCTTGGCGAAGCGCCTGCTGGACGAGCAGGGCGACGCTGGCGTCATTGACGATCCGGTCGCCCTCCATCACGCCGTCATGGCCGTGGCTGGTATAGGGGTCGAGCGCGACATCGGTGATCAAGCCGATCTCGGGCACGGCCGCCTTGATCGCGCGGCAGGCCTGGCAGACGAGATTGTTCGGGTTCAGTGATTCGGAGCCGGTCGGGTCGCGCAGAGACGGCTCCGTGAACGGGAACAGCGCGATCGCCGGAATGCCGAGCGCCGCCGCTTTCTCGGCCTCCACCACCGCCTGGTCGACGGAAAGACGCTGCACGCCCGGCATCGAGGCGATGTCCTGGCGGACGTTGGTGCCCTCGATCAGGAAGATCGGCCAGATCAGATCATGGACCGTCAGGAGCGTCTCGCGCACGAGCCGGCGCGACCAGTCCGCCTTGCGATTGCGGCGGAGGCGGCGGCCGCCGAGGATCGCGTTCATGTCGGGCGGCGTGAAGGTGTGACGGGTCATTCTGGTTTCCTTGGATGCGCGGCAGCGGGACCCTAGCACCGGCAATGCCGGCGGCAAGCGCCGCGCTGTCGCGCCTCCCGATGGAGTGGAGCGGCTTAGTTGTCGCTCTTGCGGACGAGCACCTTGTCGATCCGGCGGCCGTCGAGGTCAACCACCTCGAAGATCCAACCCTCATAGCCGAAGAACTCGCCCGGCACGGGGATGTGGCCGAGATGGTGCAGCATAAAACCGGCCATGGTGGCGAAGTCCTCGTCCTTGGCGAGCGACTTCAGCCCCAGCGTGCGCTCGACGCTGTCGATCTGCGCGCTGCCGTCGATCAGCCACGACCCGTCGGCGCGCTGCGTCGCGTCGGGGATGTCGTCGCCCTCATGCTCGGGCATGTCGCCGGCGATCGCTGTCAGGATGTCCATCGGCGTGACGACGCCCTGGAAGCTGCCATACTCGTCGAGAACCACCGCCATGTGGACGTTCGACGTCTTGAATCGATCGAGCACCTTCAGAATCGGCATCCGTTCGTCGACATAGAGGGGCTCGCGGATGACGGTTGCGAGTTCGACCGTCTGGCCCTTGTAGATCTGCTCGAGCAGGTCCTTCGCATGCACGATGCCGATGACCGCATCGATCTCGCCGCGGCTGACCGGAAAGCGCGAATGGCCCGATTCGATCACCGTGTTGCGGTTCTCGCTCGGCGGATCCTCGATATCGAGCCAGACGACGTCCGGCCGGGCAACCATGATGGTGCGCACCGAACGGTCGGCGACGCGGATCACCGCCTCGATCATCTCGCGTTCGGCCTGATGGAAGACGCCGGCCTCGGTGCCCTCCGCGATCATCGTCTTGACCTCTTCCTCGGTCACGCCGCGATCGTCGCTGTCCTGCTTGCCGAGCAGGCGCAGGACGGTATCGGTCGAAAGGCGCAGAAACCAGACGATCGGCAAGGCGATGCGCGCCAGCAGCCCGACCGGCCGTGCCACCAAGCAGGCGAGCCGCTCCGGATTGGTCAGCGCCAGGCGCTTCGGCACCAGCTCGCCGGCGATCAGCGAGAAATAGGCCAGCCCGACCACGACGATCACGGTCGCAACGGTCGAGGCGCGGGCGCCGAGGCTCGGGAACTCGGCCAACAGGAAGTCCGTCAGCGGCGTTGCCAGCGCGGCCTCGCCGAAGGCGCCCGAAAGGATGGCGATGAGCGTGATGCCGATCTGCACCGCCGACAGGAAGCCGGTCGGATCTTCCGACAGCCTCAGGGCCGTCGTGGCGCCTCGGACGCCTTCGTTGGCCATGAATTGCAGGCGGGCAGGGCGGGATGAAACGACGGCAATCTCGGATAGAGCAAAGAAGCCGTTGAAAGCGATCAACACAGCGATGATCAGAAGGTCTTGCCAGGGCATGTGTCGTTAGCGCGCGGCAATCATTGAAAAGGGTACCATCTTATCCGTTTGGACATAACAAAAGGGCTGGCCAGCCGAACCGTTGGGTCCCGCTCCAGAGCAAAGCTTCGCAATATTCATCTCGACATGGAGGTGATCATACAGAACGCTGCGGGTTCTCGCCAGTGAAGAGATGAGGCGATCGCTGCGTCGTCGCGCAAATCGCAGTCCGACCCGAATGAGGTGGGGACGGCGGCCGAAGCGCCCTTGCCCCGCGATATGCCCCGCCTACCATCGACGCCTTCGCGCAGGAGGCAAGATGGCTGAGCCCGAGATCCTTTTCGAACGCCTGGGGCATGCCGGCCTCGTCACCCTGAACCGGCCCGCGGCGCTGAACGCGCTGTCGCGCGGCATGGTGGCCGCGCTTGCCGACGCGCTCGACGGCTGGAAGGTCGATCCGAGCATCCGCCTCGTGATCGTGCGGGCGAACGGCCGTGCCTTCTGCGCCGGTGGCGACATTCGCGCCGTCTACGAGGCAGGGCAGGGATCGCCGGCCCAGAAAGTCTTCTTTCGGGACGAATACCGGCTGAATGCAGCGATCAAGGCCTTTCCGAAGCCCTATGTTGCGCTTGTCGACGGCTTTGTCATGGGCGGCGGCGCCGGCATAGCCGTGCACGGATCGCACCGGATTTTCGGTGAAAAGGCCATCTTCTCGATGCCCGAAACCGGCATCGGCTTCTTCCCGGATGTCGGATCCAGTTTCTTCCTGTCGCGCATGCCAAACCAGATCGGCCTCTATTGCGGCCTGGCAGCGATGCGGCTGGCGCGTGGCGACGCGCTGCATGCGGGCATTGCCACCCACGCCGCGCCGGCCTCCGCCTTTGACGCGATTGTCGCGCGGCTGGCCGAGGCGGCGGACATCGACGCGGCGCTCGCTTGCTTTGCGGAGACCGCCCCGGCGGAGACGCTTGGTCCGCTCGACACCGCGATCGAGGCCATCTTCGCCACCGGATCGGTCGAATCGATCCTGGCGCGTCTTGACGCGCTGGAGGGGCCGCAGGCCGAGTGGGGCGCGCTGACGGCTGCCGCGATCCGAAGCAAATCGCCGACCAGCCTGCGGATCGCCCTGCGGCAGATCCGCGCCGCGCGCGAGCTTGATTTCGACGACTGCATCCGGCTGGATTGGCGGATCGCCAACGCGATCCTCGACGGTCACGATTTCTACGAAGGGGTTCGCGCCGCCCTGGTCGACAAGGATCAGTCGCCGCGCTGGAACCCTGCCGCACTGGACGCTGTTGACCCGGGCGCGATCGAAGGGCACTTCGAGGTTCCCCTCGACGGAGACATTCCGCTGCCATGATGGACAATGAAGTCACCCAGCTCCCGAGCGAACCGGACAACCCGTACGATCTGGCGCTGAACGTCTATCTTCGCGGCGTGGCGGCTATCCTGCTGCTGCTCGGGCTGCGGCAGTGGCTCTATATCGCCGGCGTGTTCCAGGATGACGGCTGGAGCTTCGAGACGATGTCGACCCAGTGGCGGTTCGTCACCATCAATCTGGCCGTGGTCGATCTGGTCGCCGCCGTCGGCCTCTGGATGCGGGTCGCCTGGGGCAATGTGATCTGGATCTATGCCGCGCTGTTCGAAATCGCGATGCACACGGTGTTCGCCGACACCTTCGGCTTCAACTTTCTCGTTGTCACTTTCCACGTGATCGCGCTGCTGGTCTTTGTCGGCCTGCTGGTCATGAGCCGCCGCCACGAAGCGGCGGCAGGCTGAAAGCGAGGCGCGCCGCCGGTTCACGTCGGCCGCATAGCAAGTTTTTAACGATAAAATTCGTTTCGAATGCCAACCCTCCGGGTAAGCGGGCGTTAAGCCTGATCTTTAAGATGATTTTCAAATGCCGCCTATAAGTTCCGTTGTCATGAGGTGAGAAGAATACTTGCCGCGGAACCAAGAGGCAGACGAGATGATCAGTGCAATGCGGGCAGTCGAAACAGTCGCTAAGCCCCAGTCTACTTCGGAACTCAAGCCGCTTTACATGGAGGCTGTGACGCTCGTCGAGCGTCTGCATCGCCGCCTGCTCGATGTCGTCAAGGACGAGTTCGACCGCGAGGGTCGCTCCGACATCAACAGCACCCAGGCGCTGCTCCTGTTCAACATCGGCGACGCCGAGCTGACCGCCGGCGAGCTGCGCACCCGCGGCTACTATCTCGGCTCCAACGTTTCCTACAATCTCAAGAAGCTGGTCGAGATGGGCTATATCCATCACCAGCGCTCGCGGATGGACCGCCGCTCGGTCCGCGTCAGCCTGACCGAAGCGGGTCGGGAAGTCGCCTCGATCGTTGCCGGCGTCTACGAGCGCCACATGAAGTCGATCGAGCAGGTCGGCGGCATCGCGGTCGACGATTTCCAGCAGCTGAACCGCTCGCTGCAGCGCCTCGAGCGTTTCTGGACCGACCAGATCCTGTACCGCCTCTGAAACCGGACGCCTGACCTTCCAAAAACCCCGGCCGCCCCTGCCGGGGTTTTTGCATGTTCTGGGCTCCGCGAAGGGGGCGATGCAATCTGGCCGGGCGACGCATGTGACATGAAAGCGCCATACTGGCATGAAAGCCAAGGACATGCCGATTGAGCCGTGTCGCGCGCGTCGGATCGCCTGTATGGAGACGAGCGGCGCGGTACTGCCTGTTTGGCCGTGGCCGCGGTGTCGGTCAGGTGCCGAGCGTGTTTTCAAGGTTCGCGGCGTGTGCTAGCCGCAGTCGAAGATCGGGGGCGGGCGATGACTTCGCGGGCTCCCTCCATAAGCGAGCTTGCAGAAGTATCGACATGAGCGGATCAAAGAACACCAATCTCCTCCCGGCCACCGCGATGTCGCGCCGCGGCGCGCTGCGCACCATGGCCGGCGCGCTGGCGGCCTCGGTCGCAATGCCGATCGCGGCGTTCGCGCAAGGCGCCGACCCGATCAACCAGGTGCTGCAGAGCGGCGGCGGTGACTGGTCGGATGGCTTCGACGCCGCGTCGAACGGTGCCGCCTCCGTGCGCACTTCGGCGCCGATCCTGTCGCCCGACACCGCCCAGGCTGTCGAGTACGCGATCCAGAACTATACCGACATCGTCGCCCGCGGTGGCTGGCCGATGGTTCCGGCCGACAAGAAGCTCAGCCTCGGCCTGCGCGACCCCAACGTCGTCATCCTGCGCCAGCGTCTGACCGTTTCCGGCGATCTCGCGCCTGGCGCCGGCAATTCGCAGACCTTCGATTCCTACGTCGATGCCGGTCTCCGTCGCTTCCAGGCGCGCCATGGCCTGCCGGCCGATGGCGTCGCCGGTCAGTCGACCATCAACATGATGAACGTACCGGCGGATGTTCGCCTGGGCCAGTTGCAGACCAATCTGGTCCGCCTGCGCTCGATGTCGGGCTTCCTCGGCGATCGCTATGTCATGATCAACATTCCGGCCGCGGCGATCGAGGTGGTTGAAGGCGGGCGCGTCATCTCGCGTCATACCGCGGTCGTCGGCAAGGTCGATCGGCCGACGCCGGTCCTCGCCACCAAGATCTACCGCGTCAGCTTCAATCCGAACTGGACGGTGCCGGCTTCGATCATCCGCAAGGACCTGATCCCGCTGATGCAGAAGTCGCCGGACTACCTGACCAAGAAGCACATCCGCATCTACGATTCGGCCGGTGTCGAAGTGCCCCCGACCTCGATCGACTGGCATACCGACCAGGCGACCAAGGGCTACATGTTCCGGCAGGACCCGGGCGACTTCAACTCGCTCGGCAGCGTGCGCATCTCGTTCCACAATGACGAGCAGGTCTACATGCACGACACGCCGCAGAAGGACATCTTCGGTCGCGAACAGCGCTTCGATTCGTCGGGCTGCATCCGCGTGCAGAACGTCCGCCAGGTGATCGGCTGGCTGCTGCGCGACACGCCGGAGTTTCCGCGCGCGCGCATCGACCAGATCTTCAAATCGGGCGAGCAGGTCAACGTCAATCCGAAGCCGGAAGTCCCGCTCTACCTGCAATATATCAGCGCCTGGGCCATGGCCGACGGCGTCACCCATTTCCGCGACGACATCTATAATCGCGACGGCATCGGCCAGTTGGCGCTACAATAGGTCGCTGGCAGGCCCTGAAACCTGTCGTTCCGCGCCAAAAGCTCGGAACGACACCCGTTAATTGAAGGGCCGATGAGGCCCTTTTTCTTGGCGTCTACCCCTACATATGGTACGCCGCCCGGGTTCCGGCCGCGTTGTCATTGGCGCGATTCCGGTTCCGCCAACAGGATGGATCGCCCCATGTCTCTGACGGATCGTGCTGACAGCCTTTCCTCGACCTCCGCCTTCTTCAACCGGACGCTTGCCCAGGCCGATCCGGAAATCGCCGCGCGATCGGCAAGGAACTCGGTCGCCAGCGCACGAGATCGAGCTGATTGCCTCGGAGAACATCGTCTCGCCGCGCCGTGCTCGAGGCGCAGGGCTCGGTGATGACCAACAAATATGCCGAGGGTTATCCGGGCCAGCGCTACTACGGCGGCTGCGAGTTCGTCGACATCGCCGAGACGCTGGCGATCGAGCGCGCCAAGAAGCTGTTCGGCTGCAGCTTCGCCAATGTCCAGCCGAATTCCGGCAGCCAGATGAACCAGGCCGTGTTCCTGGCGCTGCTGCAGCCGGGCGATACCTTCATGGGCCTCGACCTGGCCGCCGGCGGTCATCTGACCCATGGCTCGCCGGTCAACATGTCCGGCAAGTGGTTCAAGTCGGCGCCCTACGGCGTGCGCGCGAGGACCAGATGCTCGACTATGACGCGATGCAGCGCCATGCCGAAGAGACCAAGCCGAAGCTGATCGTCGCCGGCGGCACGGCCTATTCCGCGCATCTGGGACTTCAAGCGCTTCCGCGAGATCGCCGACAGGTCGGCGCCTATCTGATGGTCGACATGGCGCATTTCGCCGGTCTCGTCGCCGGTGGCGCGCACCCGTCGCCGCTGCCGCATGCCCATGTCGTCACCACCACCACGCACAAGTCGCTGCGCGGCCCGCGCGGCGGCATGATCCTGACCAATGACGAGGCGATCGCGAAGAAGATCAATTCGGCGATCTTCCCGGGCCTGCAGGGCGGCCCGCTGATGCATGTCATCGCCGCCAAGGCCGTCGCGTTCGCCGAAGCGCTGCGTCCGGAGTTCAAGCTCTACGCGCAACAACGTCGTCGACAACGCTCAAGGCGCTGGCGGAAACGCTGAAGGGCAGCGGCTTCGACATCGTCTCGGGCGGCACCGACAACCACCTGATGCTGGTCGATCTGCGTCCGAAGCAGGTCAAGGGCAACGTGTCGCGAGAAGGCGCTCGTTCGCGCCGGCCTGACCTGCAACAAGAACGGCATCCCCTTCGACCCGGAGAAGCCGTTCGTCACCTCGGGCATCCGTCTCGGCACCCCGGCGGCCACCACGCGCGGCTTCGGCGTCGCGGAGTTCCAGGAGGTCGGCGACTGATCGCCGAGGTTCTTGGCGCCGTGTCGCAGTCGGAAGACGGTTCCGCCCCGCTCGTGGAAGCATCGGTCAAGGAGCGCGTGCATGCTCTGACCGCGCGCTTCCCGATCTATTCGTGATGGGGGAAATCCATGCGTTGTCCCTATTGCGGTAGCGACGACACGCAGGTGAAGGACTCCCGTCCGTCGGAGGACAACACGTCCATCCGGCGACGGCGGGTCTGCGCGGATTGCGGCGGCCGGTTCACGACCTTCGAACGGATTCAGCTGCGTGAGCTGATCGTCGTGAAGAAGAGCGGCCGGCGCGTTCCCTTCGATCGTGACAAGCTGATGCGCTCCGTTCAGGTGGCGCTGCGCAAGCGGCCGGTCGATCCGGAACGCGTCGAGCGCATGATCAACGGTGTCGTGCGCCAGCTCGAAAGCAGCGGCGAGAGCGAGATCAATGCCGAGCAGATCGGCGTCTATGTCATGGAGGCGCTGAAGGGCCTCGATGACGTCGCCTATGTGCGCTTTGCCTCGGTCTATCGCAATTTCCGCGAAGCCAAGGATTTCTCCACGGTGCTGGACGAGCTTTCGGGCCAGGACGTGGCGGATGCCGGGGAACGCGACTAGAGCGGTTTCGAGCGAAGTGGATACCGGTTCGCGTGAAGAAAACGCGATCAAACAAAGAGCTAGAGTCGTTCCGTGTTTCCATGAAACACGGAACGACTCTAGCTCGGTTTCGGGAACCGGGGCTGGCCGGGATGCGCCGCTTCGGCGGCGGCGACCGGCTCCGCGACAAGGCGCCGGGTGTCGCTCAGGGATCTGCGGGGGTGTCGGATGGCGACGGAGCGAACGGTCAATGCCGATCCCGAGATGGACCGCCGGCTGATGGCCGTCGCGCTCCGTTTCGGTCGTCGCACTCTGGGCTCCACGGCGCCGGCCCCCGCCGTCGGCGCTCTTGTCGTGGCTTTCGAGGCGGATGGACCCGTCATCCTCGGCCGCGGCAACACCGCGGCCGGCGGTATACCCCATGCCGAACGTGGCGCGCTCGCCATGGCGGGCGAACTTGCCCGGGGCAGCACGGTCTATTCGACGCTGGAACCGTCGCCGGTCCCCGTCGACGGCCTCTCCGACGTCCAGGCGCTGATCGCGGCGGGTGTGTCTCGCGTCGTCAGCGCGCTTGAAAATCCCGATCCGGCGCTGGCCGGTCGTGGCCATGCGCAATTGCGCGATGCCGGTATCGCCGTTGCCACCGGTGTGCTCGGCGACGAGGCGCGACGGCTGCATGCGGGCACCATTTCCGTTCTCTCGGCCGGTCGGCCGCATGTGACGCTCAAGCTTGCGGTCTCCGCCGACGGTATGATCGGCCGTGTGGCGGGCGAGCGGATGCTGGTCTCGGGCCGGGAGGCGTTCGCCAGGCTGCAGACCATGCGCATCGAGGCCGATGCGACGCTGATCGGCATCGGCACAGCGCTCGTCGACGATCCGAGCCTGACGGTCCGGGTTCCGGGCCTCAGGGCGCATTCACCGATCCGCGTCGTGCTCGATACCCAGGCGCGATTGTCGCCGAAATCATCCTTGGTCAAGAGCGCCGCCGACACGGCGCTCTGGGTCGTCTGCGGTTCGGAGGCGCCGCTCGCCCATCGCGAGGCGCTTCTCGCCCACGGCGTCGAGGTCCTGCCGGTCGGCACCGGCTCCGGCGGCGTCGACATCGAGGCGGCGATGCGGCTGTTGGCGGAGCGCGGCGTCACGCGCCTGCTGGCGGAAGGCGGCGCGAAGGTGGCCGCCTCGCTGCTCGGGCGCGGACTGCTAGATGAAGTGGTTCTGTTTCACGCGCCGGTCGTGGTCGGGCCGGATGGCGTGCGCGCGCTTGCGGGCGGCGCGCTGTCGGCGATCGAGCGCAGTCCGCGCTTTCGCCGGGTCGAGGAGGCGCGTCTCGGCGAAGACCGAATGGTTCGCTACGAAAGGGCAGTCTGAACAATGTTCACGGGCATCATCACCGACGTCGGCAGGGTCTCGGCGGTCGAGCGGCGCAACGACGTCAACAAGATCACGATCGACAGCCGCTATGACGGCGCGACGATCGCGATCGGCGCCTCGATCGCCTGCGCCGGCGTCTGCCTTACCGTGATCTCGATCGACCCGCAGCCGAATGGCCGGACGCGCTTCGATGTCGAGGCGGCCCCGGAAACGCTGGCGCTGACGGAAGTCGGCAACTGGCAGGCGGGCGATGCGATCAATCTCGAGCGGGCGCTGAAGCTCGGCGACGAGCTCGGCGGCCATATGGTCTCGGGCCATGTCGACGGCCTCGCCACCATCGTCAGCCGCGAGGAGCTCGGCGAGACGACGCGCTTCGTCTTCGAGGCACCGGCGAACCTCGCGCGCTTCATCGCCACCAAGGGCTCCGTCGCGCTCGATGGCACCTCGCTCACCGTCAACTGGGTCGAAGGCGACCGCTTTTCGGTGCTGCTGATCCCGCACACGCTGAGCCCCGACGTCACCACCTGGGGCGCGCGCAAGGTCGGCGACCGGGTGCATCTCGAAGTCGACCAGATGGCGCGCTATGTGGCACGGCTGACGGAAGCCGGGTAAGCTGAGCGGTCCCCGTGGCAGGGATACGCGGCGATGCCTCGCCCCAGCGGCGCGTGAACGCCTCGCCAGGGCGGGGAAGGCTGCGGCTGCGGCGTTCTTTTCCCTTTACACCGCATGGACCGCGTGGTTCACCTGCCGCCCGTTTCCATCCGGGTGACCGGTCAAAGTGAGAGCTTCAACATGAGCGAATCGGCCCCCCATCTGCTGGTCATCGACGCCCGTTTCTACGAAGATATTTCGGACGAGCTGTTCAATGGCGCCAAGGCCGCCATCGAAACCGCCGGCGCGACCTTCGATCGCATTTCGGTCCCGGGGGTTCTCGAGATCCCGGCCGCGCTTTCGATGGCTCTGGCCGCGATGGACGAGGACGAAGTCAGCTATGATGGCTTCGTCGTGCTGGGCTGCGTGATCCGCGGCGAGACCTCGCACTACGACATCGTCGCGAACGAGTCGGCGCGCGCCATCATGGACATGGCCGTGATCGAGTCGCTGGCGATCGGCAACGGCATCCTGACCGTCGAAAACGACGCGCAGGCCTACGCACGCGCCCGCGTCAGCGAAAAGAACAAGGGCGGCGCCGCCGCCGAGGCCGCGCTCGCCATGGTCGCCCTTCGCAGCAAATTCGGGCTCTGATCATGACCACCGCTGACAAAGCCCCGCCGACGCCGCGGATGTTTCGCCCGGCCAACCAGCGGGGCGCGGCACGGCTCGCGGCCGTTCAGGCGCTCTACCAGCTTGATATCGGCGGCCAGACGCTGACCGAGGTTGTGGCCGAGTTCGAGAATTATCGTCTCGGCAAGGAGGTCGATGGCGATCAGTATCGCGATGCCGACGCCGCCTTCTTCCGCGACATCATCGCCGGCGTCGTGCGCGAGCAGCGCAATCTCGATCCGGCGATCCACGTCTCGCTGACCCCGGACTGGCCGTTGAAGCGCATCGACGTCACACTGCGCGCCATTCTGCGTTGCGGCACCTACGAACTGATGGGTCGCAAGGATGTGCCGGCGCGCGTCGTCATCACCGAGTATGTCGATATTGCCCGTGCCTTCTTTGGCGTCGGCGACGAGCCGCGCATGGTCAATGGCGTGCTCGACACGGTAGCGCGCAAGCTGCGCGGCGCGGAATTCGGCGACGAGCCGCAAGACGGCAAGGCCTGAGCATGCCGGCGCGGGGGGAGCGACCCGGCGAGTTCGGCATGATCGCCCGGTATCTGCGCCCGCTGGCGGATGATCCCGGCGCCTTCGGGCTCACGGACGACGCGGCGTTGCTGCGCCCCGAGCCCGGCTTCGACCTCGTCCTGACCAAGGACATGGTCGCCGCCGGCGTGCATTTCTTTCCCGACGATCCGCCGGAATCGATCGCCCGCAAGGCGCTGCGCGTCAACCTCTCGGACCTCGCAGCCAAGGGTGCCGCGCCGGTCGGCTATCTGCTCGGTCTCGCGCTTCCGGCCGACTGGACGGAAGACTGGATGGCGGGTTTTTCCGCCGGTCTTGCTGAAGACCAGAAGCGCTACGGCATTCCGCTGCTCGGCGGCGATACGGTCAAATCGCCGGACGGACTGATGCTCTCGGTGACGGCATTGGGCCAGGTGCCGGCAGGACGCATCGTGCGCCGATCCGGCGCCAAGGTTGGGGACGTCATCGTCGTGTCCGGCACGATCGGCGACGCGGCGCTCGGGCTTCGGCTCCGGCTCGGCACGCTCGACGGCACGACGGCGGGTGAGGGCGTTTCCCACCTCCTCGACCGTTATCTTCATCCGCAGCCGCGCCTTGGCCTGGCCGAGGCAGTGCGCGACTTCGCCAATGCCGCGCTGGATATTTCGGACGGGCTGATCGGCGATCTCAGCCACGTCACCCGCACGTCCGGTGTTTCCGCGGTTGTCGAGGCGGCGCGGATCCCGCTGTCGGATGCGGCACGCGCTCTGGTGGCCGGCGATCCGACGGCGCTTGCCAGCGTGCTGACCGGCGGCGACGACTACGAAATCCTGGCGACCATGCCGGAGGCTCGACTTGCGGCCTACAAGGCGGCCGCCGCCCGCGCCGGGATCCCCGTCACCGTCATCGGTGGCATCATCGAGGGAGAGGGCGCTCCGGCCGTGATCGACGCCGGCGGAGCAAAAATCACTCTGGGACGCGTCTCGCACGATCACTTCTGATTGTCGGCAGCATTTCTGCTAGATGATTTTGCCTTGGCGGAAGCTCTGCCGATTCCGGCGGGCGCGGGGGAACGGTCGTGGATAGCCAGAACACGCTGGAACTGGATCGTCAGGTGCGCCGCAATGCGGTCGTCCTGATGTCGGCCAATGCCATCAACGGATCGATCCTGCCGATCGCGGTGACGTTGGGCGGCCTGGCGGGTGTCTACCTTCTCGGTCCCGACAAGTCGCTGGCGACGCTGCCCGTGACGGCCTCGACGATCGGATCGGCGCTGACGACGATCCCCGCTGCCGTGCTGATGAGCCGGATCGGCCGCCGCAAGGGCTTCGTCCTCGGCGCGGCGCCGGCGGTGCTGGGCGGGCTGCTTGCCACCTATGCGTTGATGCAGGGAGCATTCTGGCTGTTCGTCGCCGCTCTGTTCTTGATCGGCATGTCCGGCGCGTTCAATCAGCAATACCGCTTTGCCGCCATCGACGCCGGCAGCATGTCGGTCCGTACCAAGGCTATGTCGCTCGTCATGGCCGGAGGCATTTTTTCCGGCATCATCGGGCCGCAGACCGTCATCCTGACCAATGGCTGGCTGAGCCCGATTGCTTTCGCCGGCAGCTTTCTGGCGGCGGCGGCGCTCGGCTGCATCGGTCTCCTGATCGCGAGCCTCGTTCGTGATGTCACGCCGCCGCGCGCGGCGCTCCGTCATCGCGACGGTCCCATGGGGCGGCCGTTGCGCGAGATCGCCCGCCAGCCTCGTTTCATCGCCGCCGTGCTCTGCGCGATTTCCTCCTACGCCCTGATGAGCCTCGTCATGACGGCGGCGCCGCTCGCCATGATCGGCTGCGGATTGACCCAGAGCGACGCGGCGCTGGGCATCCAGTGGCATGTTCTGGCGATGTTCGGGCCGAGCTTTTTCACCGGGCGCCTGATCGTTCGATTCGGCAAGGACCGAATCGTCATCGCCGGCATGGCGCTCCTGACCGCCTGCGCCGTCGTCGGCATCTCGGGGATTACGCTCGCCCACTTTTGGATCACGCTGATCCTGCTGGGTCTCGGCTGGAATTTCGGCTTCATCGGCGCCACCGCCATGCTTTCGGAAACCTACCGGCCGGAAGAGAGGGGCAGGGTGCAGGGTCTGAATGATTTCCTCGTCTTAGGGTCGGCGGCTATCGCATCGCTCCTCTCCGGCAAGCTGATCGGCGGGCCCGGCTGGGCCTTCATCAACATGATCGTCTTCCCGGTTGTGATCTTGAGTCTCGTCGCGCTGACCTGGGCTTTCCTGCTGCGCCGGTCGTCCGGTGGGGAGAAAGCTTGACCGCGTCGTAAAGCCGTTCTCAACTCGCTTTACGGGGGGAAAAGCTGGGAGGAACGCTGCTCTTTCCCGCCGCACGGTTCAGCCGGCGCGGCGTCCTCGGACGGCCGTAACAACAAGGGCCGGCCAGAGGAGGAATGTGGACGTGATCTATCTCATAATTCTATGTGCGTTGCTTGCGCTCGCCTATGGCGTGTGGGCGACGCGGTCTGTTCTCGCGGCCGATGCTGGCTCTGCCCGCATGCAGGAAATCGCAGCGGCGGTGCGGGAAGGGGCGAATGCCTATCTCAAGCGCCAATACACGACCATTGCCATTGTCGGCGTGGTCATCTTCATCATCGTCGCCTGGCTGCTGTCGCTGACCGTGGCGATCGGCTTTGCCATCGGCGCCATTCTATCCGGCCTCGCCGGCTTCATCGGCATGAACGTCTCCGTTCGCGCCAATGTGCGCACCGCCCAGGCGGCGACAAAGAGTCTGGCCGACGGCCTCGAGATCGCCTTCAAGTCCGGAGCAATCACCGGAATGCTGGTCGCGGGCCTCGCGCTGCTCGGCGTCTCTGGCTACTTCCTGATCCTGACCCACTTCGCCGGCTATTCGCCGGATGACCGCATCGTCATCAACGCGCTCGTCGCGCTCGGCTTCGGCGCCTCGCTGATCTCGATCTTCGCCCGCCTCGGCGGCGGCATCTTCACCAAGGGGGCGGATGTCGGCGGCGATCTGGTTGGCAAGGTCGAGGCGGGAATTCCGGAGGATGATCCGCGCAACCCGGCCACCATCGCCGACAATGTCGGCGACAATGTCGGCGATTGCGCCGGCATGGCGGCCGACCTGTTCGAGACCTATGCGGTGACGGTGGTTGCCACCATGGTGCTTGCGGCGATCTTCTTTGCGGCGTCGCCGGCCTTCGGCAACATCATCCTCTATCCGCTCGGCATCGGCGCCGTGTGCATCCTGACGTCGATTGCCGGCACCTTCTTCGTCAAGCTGGGCGCCAACCAGTCGATCATGGGGGCGCTCTACAAGGGCTTCATCGCCTCGGCGCTGTTCTCGATCATCGGCCTCGCCATCGCGACCCAGCTTCTGATCGGCTGGGGCGAGATCGGCACGGCCGCGGGCTTCACCATCACGGGCACGCGCCTGTTCCTGTGCGGTCTCGTCGGCCTCGTCGTCACGGGCTTGATCGTCTGGATCACCGAATACTATACCGGCATCGGGTTCCGCCCGGTCCGGTCGATCTCGCAAGCCTCGGTGACCGGTCATGGCACCAATGTGATCCAGGGCCTGGCCGTGTCGCTCGAATCGACGGCGCTGCCGACCCTTGTCATCGTCGCCGGTATCATCTCGACCTACTCGCTCGCCGGCCTGTTCGGTACCGCCGTCGCGGTCTCGACCATGCTCGGCCTGGCCGGGATGGTGGTGGCGCTCGATGCCTTTGGCCCGGTGACCGACAATGCCGGCGGCATTGCCGAAATGGCGGGCTTGCCGAAGGAAGTGCGCAAGTCGACCGACGCGCTCGATGCGGTCGGCAACACCACCAAGGCGGTCACCAAGGGCTATGCCATCGGTTCGGCCGGCCTCGGTGCGCTCGTCCTGTTCGCCGCCTACAACTACGACCTGACCTACTTCATCGCCGAGGCGAACAAAGAGGGCGCCACCGCCTTCCAGTACTTCAAGGGTGTCGTTCCCGATTTCACCCTGTCCAACCCCTATGTCGTCGTCGGATTGCTGCTCGGCGGTCTGATTCCCTTCCTGTTCGGCGGCATCACCATGACGGCGGTGGGCCGGGCCGCGGGATCGATTGTCGAGGAGGTCCGGCGCCAGTTCCGGGAGAAGCCGGGCATCATGGCGGGAACGGAGAAGCCGGATTACGGCCGCGCCGTCGACATCCTGACCAAGGCGGCGATCAAGGAGATGGTGGTTCCGTCCCTCCTGCCGGTGCTGGCGCCGATCGTCGTCTACTTCCTGATCTACTGGATCGCCGGCAAGAGCGAAGCCTTCTCGACCGTCGGCGCGATGCTGCTCGGCGTCATCGTGACGGGCCTGTTCGTCGCCATCTCGATGACCTCGGGCGGCGGCGCCTGGGACAATGCCAAGAAGTCGTTCGAGGACGGTTTCTCCGATGCCAACGGCCAGACCCACTACAAGGGGTCGGACGCGCACAAGGCATCGGTGACGGGCGACACCGTTGGCGATCCCTATAAGGATACGGCCGGTCCGGCCGTCAATCCGGCGATCAAGATCACGAATATCGTGGCCTTGCTGCTGCTGGCGGTGCTCGCGCAGTAGCGCCGGCCCATTCAGCCGCATCGCATAAGAAGAAGGGCCCTCTCCGCGATGCGGGAGGGCCCTTCTTCTTGACGTGTTGGCAACGCTGATTCGGGTGCGTCCAGCGCGGGACGCGCCGAAATCAGGTGCCGAACGGATTGCTGCCCATGCCGACCGTTCCGGTCAGGACCTGCTCCAGGAAGCCCTGGTCCTTGCCGCCCGTCGGCGTCGTCTGGCTGACATAGTCGAAGATCTTGCCGTCCTGGATGCCGTAATTGGCGACCTTGTCGACTTCGTTCTTCTTGTTGAAATAGACGGCCAGGATTTTCTGGTCGACGACCTTACGGTTCATGAAGGCGACCGGGCGCTTGCGCGTCTGGCTGATGTAATAATAGACCTCGCCGTCATATTCGGCCGTGGTCGACGGCGAACCGAGCACGATCTGCACCTGTTCGCGGCTAGCGCCGACCGGCACCTGCTCGACGGCATTCGGCGGAGGCACATAGCCGGATTGATACGTCTCGTTCAGGCCGCCAAGGCCGCCGGCGCCGCTCGCAATCTTCGTGCATGCGCCCAGCGAAACGATCGCAACCGCCGCCAGCATGCCGACGCTGGCGCGCCGCACGATGGGGCTGGCTGCCAAGCGCCGATCTCTCATGCTGAACTCCATTCCATTCTCCTCGCCCAGTCGCTGGGTTGGCATTCTCCCTAGCCTGCGCTAGGGCTCGTGGCAATCTTCCTTGCAAGGGCAAAGGGCAGCACCATCTCTGGCAAGAGAGCGCGGCCTTGATGCCCAAGCTGACCAACCGGATTTGGAGATCGGTCGAATGTTCCGCCGCCTGTTCACTCGCAATCGCAGGAACGAGGCCATAGCATATTCGCTTTACGGCGCCATCGTGGCGCAGGCACGGCAGCCTGCGCTCTACACCGAGTTCGCCGTGCCGGATACGCTTGATGGTCGTTTCGACATGATCGTCCTGCACGGATTCCTGCTGTTCCATCGCCTGAAGGACGAAGGCGTCGAGGACCGCCAGATTGGTCAGGACGTATTTGATATCTTTCTGAAGGACATGGACGGGACGCTGCGCGAAATGGGCGTCGGCGATATTTCCGTGCCCAAGAAGCTGAAGAAGATGGCCGAGGCCTTCTTCGGCCGGATTCGCGCCTATGACGAGGCGCTCGCCTCGGGCGAGCGTGCCCAGCTTGTCGATGCGATCGAGCGCAACATATTCCCCGACGGTGCGCCCGCCGGGGTCGGCGAGCAGATCGCCGCCTATGTCGAGGCGTCGGTCGCGACGCTGGCGGCTCAGTCCTTGCCGGCGATTCTCTCGGGCAAACTTGACTATTCGTCCCTTCCCACTCCTTCCGCGGCAGCATGATGACCGAGCTTTCCCTGCATCGACATTTCGACGTCTCCCATCTCGGCAATGCCGGGGTGAAGCAGCATCTCGTCGCCAATACGAACGAGCGCGCCAGCCTGGCGAAGGACTTCAACCTGCTGTCGCTCGACAGCCTCGAGGCCGATCTCGACATCACGCCCTGGGGCGTGAAGGGCGTCCGGGTGGAGGGACGGCTGCGCGCCGATGTGGTGCAGGCCTGCGTCGTGACGCTTCAGCCGGTGCCGGCGCGTATCGACGAGCGATTCTCCCTGAGCTTCCTGCCGGCCGACGCCGTCGCCGCGGATCCCAAGACGGTCGCTGAGGCGGAAGTGATCGTCGTCTATGACGAGGAGGATCCGCCGGAGCCGCTCGAGGGCAATTCCATCGATTTCGGACCGATCCTGGCGGAGCAACTGGCTCTGGCGCTCGATCCCTATCCGCGCGCGCCGGGCGCGGCGCTCGAAGGCTCCGATGACCAGGCGGTGACAAACCCGGCTTCGCCCTTCGCAGCCCTGTCGAAGCTGCGCGATAAATGATAGCAAAGGCCTTGAATCGGCCACACCGTGATTGAAAGACTGTTGTCTCACCGGCCGAAACAGTTATTTTCCAGCGCCGTTGTCGCCGGGCCTTCGCTCAGAGCGGCCGCGTCGAACAGGGGCGGAATGGTTCAAGCGATTAGAATAGCGATCGACGCGATGGGCGGCGATAACGGTCCCGCGACAGTGCTTGCGGGTGCCGACATTGCACTCGTCCGTCGTCCCGAGCTGCGCTACCAGCTCTTCGGTGAGGAGAGGGCGGTTTTGCCGCTTCTCGAATCCTATCCACGGGTCAAGGCGGCTTCGACCTTCACCCATTGCGACGTCACCGTTCAGATGGACGACAAGCCCAGCCAGGCCCTGCGCAAGGGTCGCTGGAAGTCGTCGATGTGGCGGGCACTGGATGCCGTCAAAAAGGGCGAGGCCGATGTCGCGCTCTCGGCCGGCAACACCGGCGCGCTGATGGCGATGTCCAAGTTCTGCCTGCGCACCATGGCTGGCATCGAGCGCCCGGCGCTGGCCGCGATCTGGCCGACGCTTCGCGGCGAGAGCGTGGTGCTCGACGTCGGCGCGACCATCAATGCCGATGCGCAGCAGCTGATCGATTTCGCCATGATGGGCGGAGCGATGGCGCGGGCGCTTCTCGATGTCGAGAAGCCAACCGTCGGCCTGCTGAACATCGGCGTCGAGGAGATGAAGGGGCTTGAGGAGGTTCGCGTCGCCGGGCAGCTCCTGCGCGAGGCTGACCTCAAGCATCTGAAATATATGGGCTTCGTCGAAGGCGATGACATCGGCAAGGGCACGGTCGACGTTGTCGTCACCGAGGCTTTCGCCGGCAATATCGCGCTGAAGACCGCCGAAGGCACGGCGCGCCAGATATCGACGCATCTGCGCGACGCGATGAGCCGGACGCTGATGGGCAAGATCGGCTATCTGTTCGCCAAGGGCGCGTTCCAGCAGCTTCGCCAGAAGCTCGACCCGCGCGCCTCGAACGGCGCCGTGCTGCTCGGGCTCAACGGCATCGTCATCAAGAGCCATGGCGGCACCGATGGCGTCGGCTTCGCCAATGCGATCGAAGTCGGCTACAGCATGGCCAAGAACGACTTCTTGTCCAAGATCAATCAAGATCTCTCCGACTACCACCGCGCGGGCTTCGCGCGGGGTGTGGCGGCGATCGTCGATGAAGGTGTGATGTGAGTTTCATCCGTTCGGTCGTTCTCGGCTGCGGCAGCTACCTGCCCGAGAAGACCCTGACCAACGCGCAGCTGTCGGAAATGGTGGAGACCTCGGACGACTGGATCGTCCAGCGCACGGGGATCCGCGAGCGGCACATCGCTGCCGAAGGCGAGCTGACGTCCGATCTGGCCACCGCCGCGGCAAAGCTGGCGCTGACCGATGCCGGCCTGTCCATCGGCGAGATCGACATGATCATCGTCGCAACCGCCACGCCCGACGACACCTTTCCCGCGACCGCGGTCACCGTACAGCGCAAGCTCGGCATGGAGCATGGCGCCGCGTTCGACATGCAGGCCGTCTGCTCCGGTTTCGTGTTCGCGCTTTCGACCGCCGACGCGTTCATTCGCGCCAGCCAGGCCAAGCGCATCCTCGTCATCGGCGCCGAGACCTTCTCGCGCATCCTCGACTGGACCGACCGCACCACCTGCGTTCTGTTCGGCGATGGCGCCGGCGCGGTCATTCTCGGCGCCTCCGTTCAGGACGGCACCCGTGAAGATCGCGGCGTGCTGACGTCGCATCTGCGCTCGGATGGCCGTCACCGCGAAAAGCTCTATGTCGATGGTGGCCCCTCCTCGACGGGAACGGTCGGCCATCTGCGCATGGAGGGCCGCGAGGTCTTCAAGCATGCGGTCGGCATGATCACCGACGTGATCGAGGACGCCTTCCGCGCCACCGGCTATGGTGCCGAGGATGTCGACTGGTTCGTGCCGCACCAGGCCAATCTGCGCATCATCGACGGCAGCGCCAAGAAGCTCGGCATCGAGAGCGACAAGGTCGTGCGCACGGTTTCGTTGCACGGAAACACGTCCGCCGCCTCCATTCCGCTCGCCCTTTCGGTCGCGCGCGACGATGGGCGCATCAAGCGGGGCGACCTGATCCTGCTCGAAGCGATGGGCGGTGGCTTTACCTGGGGCTCCGTCTTGCTTCGCTGGTAGGAAATCTGCCAGAGATGCCCGCACCTTAGGATGAAGGACGTTGACCGGTCCGTGCTCTGGCAATAGGCTTGCCGGAGGGGAAGTGACGTTGGGTCGCCAAGCAGAACATCGGGAAACGAGACCATGTCAGGCAAGACTGTCACGCGCGCCGACCTTTGTGAGGCGGTGTATCAAAAGGTAGGATTGTCGCGCACGGAATCCGCCGATCTCGTCGAGTCGGTTCTTGATGAGATCAGCGCGTGCATTGTCCGGGGCGAATCTGTCAAACTGTCGTCATTCGGGTCGTTTCTGGTCCGCTCCAAGGGCGAGCGGGTCGGACGCAATCCGAAGACGGGCGAAGAAGTTCCGATCGCACCGCGCCGCGTGATGGTCTTCAAGCCCAGCAATGTCCTCAAGCAGAGGATCAACGGCTCACTCGTCCCGAACGGGCATGACACATCCGAGGATGAGTGATCCCCGCAGTCGGACGAAGCGGGCGCCGCAGTGTGAGAGTTGATGTCCAAGGGTCCTGACGCGTTCCGGACGATCAGTGAGGTGGCCGAGGAACTCGACCTGCCACAGCATGTCCTGCGGTTCTGGGAGACCCGGTTCGCCCAAATCAAGCCGATGAAGCGCGGCGGTGGCCGGCGCTACTACCGCCCGGACGACGTCGAACTGCTGCGCGGAATCCGGCGCCTCCTCTACGGCGAAGGCTATACGATCAAGGGCGTGCAGCGGATCCTGAAGGAACAGGGGCTGCGCCACGTCGTTGCCGCCGGTCAAGGCATGGGGCTCGATCCGGCGCCCGAAGGCGACGAGCCGGATGATTTCAGCGGCGAGATCGCCGAAGATCTCGACTACGATTCCGTCTCGGACGACGATTTCGACGAACCCGAGCTGCACGCTTCCGACCGCGATACCGACGGAAGGCGCGAGCCGATGTTCGGGTCGCGCCATGCGCATTCGGATCGTCACGCCGATGCGCCGGAAGTGCGGGTTTCCAGCGACCGCCAGCAGCACGAGGCGTCCTACGGCGCGCGCGGGCATGGCGAGCCGCAGCCCGGTCATTCGCGCATTCCGGCCGCGCCTCCCGATCTGCCATCCTCGGCCGATGACTATTTGCCGCCTCTGGTTGCTGATTTGCCGATGCCGCCCGGGCGAGGCGCACCGTCGTCGCGCCCCGAATCCGTCTACGCGCCACCGCAATCGGCTGCACGGCGGGAGCCCAGCCTGGCGTCGGTTCGTTCGCATGCCGCTTCCATCGACGATGAGGAGCCGGAAACGGTGCCGGGGCGCCCGACCGAGCGTCCCGTTGCGGCGCACACCGCGGCACAGCCGCAGGCGTTGCTTGGCCATGGCGATCGCGAGCGACTGCAGGCGACGCTGATGGAGCTTCTGGAGTGCAAGCGCATCCTCGACAATGTGCGCTAGCAAGCCGCCGGAAGAGGGCGGCGGGTCCGTGCCGGCAGCGTGTTTCCGGCCGCCGCTCGATCAATCCACTGAAATGAATCGGGATGCGCGAGCCCGGCCCGAATTGCCGGTGACAAGCGCGCTCGAACCATGCTAACAGCGGCGCATCGGCAGGCGACCCCATCGATGCCGACGCGGTTTCGACCGCTTCAGGGCCAAGTCCCTGGAATGGAATGCGGATTTGATAGTCCGATGGTGACGGAGCGTAGCGCAGCCTGGTAGCGCACTTGTCTGGGGGACAAGGGGTCGCAGGTTCAAATCCTGCCGTTCCGACCAATTCTCAAAGTATTTTCCAGTTCATCGGTGCGCCGCAGCCGCGCCAAGGGCGGGCTTGGGTTCGCCGCGGCGATCTCCCGATTGCCCTCCCGCGAGCCCCCGGGGCGCGAGATGCGCCCTGGTAAGCCATTGCTGTCCCGCCGGACACGGTCAGTGCCCGCGGCGTCTGCCGATCAGGCGGCCGGCGCGCCCGACGACGCCGTCTTCGGCAGTGAAGGACAGCTTCCCGTTCACGAAGACCTGGGCGATGCCGATGGAACGCCGGAGCGGCTGGTCATAGGTCGCCTGGTCCAGAATCGTCTTGGCGTCGAAAACCACCAGGTCGGCGAAGGCGCCGATGGCGAGGCTTCCGCGACCGGATAGCTGGAAAACGCGGGCCGGCAGGCCGGTCATCTTGTAGATGGCGGTCTCGATCGGAAACAGCTTCTGGTCGCGGGCATAGTGGCCGATGACGCGCGGGAAGGTTCCCCAGAGGCGTGGATGCGGGTGGTGGTCGTGCGGCAGCCCGTCCGATCCGATCATTGCCAGCCGGGAGCTCATCACCCGGCGCACATCCGCCTCGTCCATCTGGAAATAGATGGCGCCGGCGGGTTGGAGCCGACGCGCGGCTTCGTGGATGTCGACTTCCCATTCCGTGGCAATGTCGATCAGGTCGCGCGCCTGCACTTCCGGGTGGGGCTGTGACCAGGCGATCATGATTCGGTAGGTGTCGGTGACGAGATCGGCACGGAGGTTGGTCGAGCCGGCCGCATAGGGATAGACGTCAACATTGACGGGGTGCCGCGTCGCCGCCGCCTCGATCTTCGGCAGGGTCTGCAACGTGCGGCCCCAATTGTGCACGCCGGCGCATTTGTGATGCGAGATGACGAGCGGGATGCCGGCGGCCGTCGCGGTTGTCACCGTCTCGTCGATGCTGTCGAGCACATGCTCGAACTCGTCGCGCATATGCGTCGCATAGACGCCGCCATGCTGGGCGAATCGCCCGGCGATGCGCGTCACCTCGTCGATGTCGGCGGCGGCGTTGGTCGGATAGAACAGGCCGGTGGAGAGGCCGATCGCGCCATGCGCCATCGCCTCGTCGGCATGCGCCTGCATCGCCTCGATCTCCCGCGTCGACGCCTTGCTTCCGATGTCATCCATCGTGGCGAGGCGCAGCGCCGAATGGCCGATCAGCGCCGCGACATTGACCGCCGGCACGACGCGGGCGATCGCTGCCGCGTACTCGGCAAAGGATCCAAACGCATAGGCCTCGGGGCCGCCGAGAAGGTTCATCGGCGGCGGCGGGCTGTCGGTGAAGGTGACGGGTGCGAGCGAGATGCCGCAATTCCCGACCACGACGGAGGTCACGCCCTGGCTGATCTTGGGAAGCATGTCCGGCGCGTCGAGCACGATGCGGTCGTCATGCGTGTGGGCGTCGATGAAGCCGGGCGCCAGCGCCAGGCCGCCGATATCCTGCTCGCGCTCTCCGGCCCCCGGCGGGATCGTCCCGGTTGGCCCGATGGCGGTGATCCGGTCGCCCGTCACGGCGACGTCGCCGCGATAAGGGGCTCCTCCTGCGCCGTCATAGATCTGGGCATTGCGGAGGACGAGATCGTGTGCCGGGCGCATCATGGGCCTATTCGTGCGGGTGAGTGGTTCGGGCCAGAGGGGTAGGGTCGGTCGACGGTGTCGGGATGGCGATGCCGATGCTCGCCACCGTGTAGCGAACGCGCCGCAGCGCCTCGCGGCCCTTGCTGCCGAGCTTCACGGCGACACCGGCGGCGATCGTGTCGATGACGGCCATATGGGCGTAACGGGACGGCGTCGGCAGCAGGACGTTCTCATCCTCTGCGATCGCGCTCGGGATCAGCACCGAGGCAACCCCGGCCAGCTGCGTATCCGGCCGCGTCAACGCCACCGTCGTCGCGCCAAAAGATCCGGCGATCTCCACCGCCTCGACGACGGCGCGCGAATGGCCGCTGTTCGAAATGGCGAAGACGGCGTCTCCCGGCTGCAGCGTGGCGGCCGACATCCGCATCTGGTGGCTGTCCGCATAGGCCGAAACGGGGATTCCGAGCCGGAACAACCGCAGCTTCGCGTCTTCGATCAGGGCGGCCGAACCGCCGCCCTGGCCGTAGATGTCGATGCGACGAGCCTTGGCGAAGGCGGCGATCGCGGCGCCGACGGCGTCCGTATCGAGCTGGTCCAGCGTCTCGCGGACCGCCGTGGCGGCGCGCATCATGATCGTCTGGGCGAGCTGGCCGACATCGTCGCTGAACACCCGGTCGGAGCGCAAATAGACGGCGGCGACCGTCAAGGTCGTCGCCAGGCCGATCTTGAATTCGTTGAAGGAGGCGCAGCCGACCGAGCGGCAGAACCGGGTGACTGTCGGCTGGCTGACGCCGGCCTTGGCGGCGAGATCCGCGATGGTCAGGCGCGTGGCGGCCTCGAAGTCCTGGCGGACCACCTCCGCGACGCGACGCTCGGCGGGGGACAGCTCGGATTCGACGCGCTCGATACGGGAAACGATATCGATTGCGGCGGTCGTTCCGGAGCTGGCTCGCTTGGTCATTGGCGATGTTCTCTCCGAAGAGGTTGCGGTCGATGCCGGCTTGCCTGCGGTCCGTCGTTCGGCCGGATAGCGACCAGAAAAATGGAGGCGGACTACCTGCAAAGGCGTGCGATTGAGAAATTGAATTACACGTTTTTGCAGGATCGGCAAGCTGTCCGACAATCCGAGTGTATTGAATTTAACGGGCGGATATCGTGGATGTGGGGAGATAATTCGTACGATCAATGACGGAAAACAACGATTTTGGGGCCGTTGAGGAAGTTGCGGCGGGAAATCGATTAGCTCTTGCGCAGCCTGAAATTCTGTAACATGATTTCAGGAATGAGCGGTTCACAAGGGCCGACGGGAACAACGCCGACGGGACGAGCCGAAGAGGCCGGCCGGAGGCTCACAGGGAATTGGAGGGCGCTAGCTTGAACGCTATCGGAGCTCTTGGTTCGGCGCGTGCAGACGTGTCGGCACCGGCCAAAATGGTGGTCGAGGGGGCAAGCAAATTCTATCAGGCCCGCAGCGGCGTCGTGCATGCGCTCGACAATGTGTCGCTTGAGGTGAGGGAGGGCGAGTTCCTCTGCATTCTCGGACCCTCCGGCTGCGGCAAGTCCACCCTGCTTTGGTCGATGGCTGGACTGCATGGATTGAGCGGCGGCAGGATCCGCCTCGGCCAGGAGCCGATCGTCAAGCCGCACCCCGAGATCGCGATGATCTTCCAGGAAGCGAACTTGCTGCCTTGGCGCAATCTCGAAAAGAACATCGAGCTGCCCTTCGAGCTGAAGAGGATCCCGCCCGACAAGGCGCGGATCCAGGCCTTGCTGGAGCGCGTCGGCCTCAAGGGTTTCGAGACCAAGATGCCGCGCGAACTCTCTGGCGGCATGCAGCAGCGCGCCTCGATCGTCCGCAGCCTCGCGGTCAATCCGTCGGTTCTGCTGATGGACGAGCCGTTTGGCGCGCTCGACGCCTTCACCCGGGACGAGATGAACCTGCTCATCCAGGAAATCTGGATGGAGACGCGCAAGACGATCATCTTCATCACCCATTCGATCGTCGAGGCGCTGTTCCTCGCCGACCGCATCGTCGTGATGTCGGCGCGGCCGGGGCGGATCCAGGAGATCGTCGAGGTCGACCTGCCGCGGCCGCGTGGCGTCGAGGTGCAGTCGACGCCGGAGTTCATCGAACGCGTCAATGCCATCAAGGCCATGATCGACCACCGCAGGGCCTGAGGGTCGCCGTCAAGTTCAAGGATAGTTCAACGTGGACAGCCAACTTCGCGACCAGATCCCGACCTTCGGCGCCAAGCAGGAAGCAGGCGGCGGCGCCGGTCTCTCGGGCGGCTTCTCCGCCCTGGCATCGGGCGGCGGTCGCAGCGCCTTCGAGACCCTCATCATCATTCTCGTCGCTGTCGTCATCATCGGCGGTACCCAGATTCTGCTCGGTGTCTTCCAGGTGCCGCAATACATCATGCCGAAGCCGAGCCAGATCGGCATGGCGCTGATCACCGAGTGGCCGTTCATCTGGCCGCACCTGGTGGTGACGATCTGCGAGCTGCTGATCGGCTTCTCGATTGGCGCCTCGATCGGCTTCGTGCTGGCGGCGGTGATCACCCAGTTTCCCTTCGCCGAAAAGATCGTCACGCCCTACATCCTGCTGCTGGTGACGACGCCGATGCTGGCCCTCGTGCCATTGCTGGTGCTGCGCTTCGGCTTCGGCTGGGAGCCGCGCATCATCGCCGTGGCGCTCGCGTCAGGACCGATGGTAATGATCAATTCGGCGACCGGATTCCGCCGCGTCGACCTGGCGAAGATCGCGCTCGCCCGCTCGTTCGGCGCCTCGACCTTCCAGATCTTCACCAAGATCCGCATCCCGATGGCCATGCCGATGATCATTGTCGGTCTGATGGTCGGTTTGATCTTCGGCCTGCTGACCACGGTCGGCGCCGAGATGGTCGGCGGAGCGGAAGGTCTCGGCAATCGCCTGAACTACTATTCGTCGATGATCCGCATGCCGCAATTCTTCGCGGTCATCACGCTTCTCGCGGTCATCGGTATCTCGATCTACGTCTTCTTCTTCTGGGTCGGAAAAAAATGGGCCAATTGGGAAGCCTGAGCCCGACCAATGCCTGACAGAAACGAGGGAACTGCAATGACGGAAATATCGAACATGATGATCAATCGTCGCCGGCTTCTGCAGGTGACAGCGGCTGGTGTCTCGGTCGCGGCGCTCGGTATAGGCGCCACCGGCTCGGCGCTTGCCGACGAGGTGGTAGTGCGCTGGGTTTCGCCGCGCGGCACGCTCGAAGTCGTCGATGACTTCGCCTATTGGATCGCCAAGAAGTATGGCTATTTCGGCGATCTGGAGACGGTGATCGAGGCCGGTCCGCAGGACGGCACGGCAACGGTCAAGCTGGTCGACCAGAACCAGTCCGACTTCGGCTACCCGTCGCCCGGCATCCTGTCGCTCGGCCTTGAGCAGGGCATGGACCTCGTCTCCATCTACCATGTGATGGCCGGCGACGTGTTCGACTTCGCCTTCCCGAAGGGCAAGGCCCCGGCCGATCTGAAGGGCCTCGAAGGCAAGACTATCGCCCTCGGCTCGGCCGGCTGGCAGGCGATCACCAACCCGATGCTGGCCGCCGCCGGCGTCGACACCAGCAAGGTCAAGTATGTCGAGGTCAGCGCCTGGGGGCAGGCACTGGCGCAGGGACAGGCCGACGCGGCGCTGTCCTGGGAGGGCCTGCGTGCCCAGTGGCGCGGGCAGGGGCTCGATTTCGACTACCTGCTCGGCAAGAACGTTTCGAAATTCCCCGCCAACTCCTTCGTCATCCGCAAGGCGGATCTCACCGATCCGGCCAAGGTCGCGGCTTATGAGAAGTATCTGCGCGGCTGGGCCATGGGTCTCGAATTCGCCTGGCAGAACCCGCGCGCCGCGACCCAGATCGCCATGGAGCAGTTCCCGGGCCTCGCCAGCCAGATGAACCCGACGGTGGCGACGGAATCGCTGATGCAGCAGACGGCGCTGATGCGGGCGAACTGGGACAATCGCAAGGCGTGGGGCTTTCACGATCCGGCGAGCTGGCAGAACTATTTCGACGCTATCGCCAAGCTCGGCCAGGTGTCGAAGGTGTTCAAGGCCGAGGACGTCACCTCGAACCAGCTCATCCCGGCCGCCAATGACTTCGACCACGCCAAGGTGAAGGCCGACGCGGACGCGTTCCAGCTTTCCGACGACTACAAGGCGGTCGACGTCGCGGCGATCCAGGCCGCCCTCTGATCGAAGACAAGGGCGGCGATGCTCCGGCGTCGCCGCCCTTTTTCTGTCCAGCCGCAATGGAGCCTTGAATGTTCGTCTTCGACCATGTCGGGATCACCACGACAGAGAAGCAGCCTGACGAGAACTGGGTCGAGCAGAGCCGGCTCTGGGTCACCAATCCGCGCCATCATCCGGAACACATCGAGTTCCTGCGCTATGCACCCGACAGCACGGTTCCGGAGATCGTCCGGAACAATCCGCATGTCGCCTACCAGGTCAAGGAATTCGAGCCGCATCTGAAGGATGTCGAGATCCTGATCCCGCCCTTCCTTGTCGGCGACTTTCTCGAAGTCGTCTTCGTGCTGAAGCACGGGATGGTGTTCGAATACATGCGCTACCTGAAGGAAGGCTGGTTCGGCGAGTGAGTGCTGCCGGCTTCGGCCAAGGCAATTATACCTGCGCCGATCCGGCACGAACCGGATCGGCCGGCATCGAGGGGAACGGGATGAGCGGTACGTTTGCAGGCAAGAGGGTGGCGATCACCGGCGCGGCCGGAGGGATCGGCCAGACGCTCTGTCGCCTGTTCGGGAGCGAAGGCGCCTCCATTCTTGCGCTCGACAAGAGCGACAAGGTTCTGGGTTTCGTCGAGGAACTGGCAGCGGAAGGCATCGCGGCAAAGGCAGCGGTCGTCGATATCGGATCGGCGGACGCCGTCGCGACGGCGTTTGCCTCGGCTGGCGCCATCGACATCCTCGTCAACAATGCCGGCTATTCGCATCATCCGACGCTCGCCGTCACCGATCCGGCCGCCTGGCAGTCGGAGATGAACGGCAATCTCGGTGGGGCGCATGCCTGTGCTCATGCGGTGCTTGCCGGCATGGTCGAGCGCCGCTCCGGTTCGATCGTCAATGTCGGCTCGGTCAACGGCCTGCATGCGTTGGGCGACCCCGCCTACAGCGCCGCCAAGGCCGGCATGATCGCCATGACCAAGGCCATCGCCATGGAATATGGCCGCTACGGCATCCGCGCCAACATCGTGCTGCCAGGGACCGTCCGCACACCGCTCTGGGAAGAGCGGGCCAAGAAGGATCCGAAAGTGCTGGAGACGCTCCAGCGTTGGTATCCGCTTGGCCGTATCGTCGACCCGATCGAGGTGGCGCGCGTCGTCGCCTTCCTCGCATCCGACGCCGCCAGCGCCGTCACCGGCGCGGCACTGCCCGTCGACTGCGGCCTGACCGCCGGCAACATCGTCATGTCGCGCGAGCTGACACTCGAAGAATTCTGAGGGGGAGTGAAATGGACAGACTGCGCATCGGCGTCATCGGCCTTGGCTGGTTCGGCGAAATTCACTGCGAAACCATCATCGGCGTGCCCAATCTCGAGCTTGCCGCGCTCTGCACCCGCCAGCCAGACCGGCTCGCGGCGATGGGCGCCAAGTTCGGCGTCGCCAAGACCTACACCGACTACAACGACATGCTCGCCGATCCCGACATCGACGCGGTGTCGATCTGCACCATGTGGGACCAGCATGTCGGCCCGGCCGTCGCGGCGTTGAAGGCCGGCAAGCATGTCTTCCTCGAAAAGCCGATCGCGTCGACGGTCGAGGATGCGCGCACAATCGTCGAGGCGTCGAAGGGCGCCAAGGGCATTCTGTTCGTCGGTCATATCGTGCGCTTCAATCCGCGCTACCGGATGGCCAAGCAGGCGATCGACGCCGGCAAGATCGGCAAGATCGTCGCGTTGTCGTCACGCCGCAACATTCCGGCTGCCTGGACACCGACCATCCTCGACAAGATCGGCCCGATCGTCGGCGACGCCATCCACGATACCGATGTGATGCTGTGGTTCACCGGCGAGAAGATCGTCTCGGCCTATGCGCAGACAATTTCGGTGCGCAACCTGAAGCACCCGGATATCGGCCAGACCATGTACCGCTTCGAGGGCGGCGCCACGGCGACGCTGGAGACGGTCTGGTGCATGCCGGAGAAGACGCCGTTCGACATTGACGAGCGCATGTCGATCATCGGCACGGAAGGCATCATCCACGTCCAGGACACCTTCCCCAATCTCGGCATCGTGTCGAGCGACAAGCTGCACAGCCCGGACACCACCTATTGGCCGGAGTTCAACGGCGTTCGCGGCGGCGCGCTCCGGGACGAGTTCTCCTATTTCGCCAATTGCGCGCTGGCCGGCGAGACGCCGGTGATGGGCGTGCCGACCGATGCCGCCGCCGCCCTCGAGGCGACGCTGGCTGCCGAGGAATCCGCCCGCACGGGCAATGTCATCAGGATCGGATAGGGATCAGCACCATGGCCAAGCAAAGGGTTCTCGTCGTCGGTCTCGGCAATATGGGCATGAGCCATGCGCTCGCCTATGCGAAGATCGATGGCTACGAGCTGGTCGGGCTCTGCACGCGCAACATCGACAAGGTCGAGCTGCCGCGGGAGCTGCAGGGCGTCGCGAAATTCAACGATTTCGAGAAGGCGCTCGCCGAGTTGAAGCCGGACGTGGTTTCGGTCAACACCATGCCGGACACCCATGCCGACTTCGCGATCAAGGCGATGGAGGCGGGCGCGCATGTGTTTGTCGAGAAGCCGATGGCGATCTCGGCCGCCGACGCCGAGCGCGTTGTCGAAGTCGCCAAGCGCACCAACCGCAAGCTGGTGATCGGCTACATCCTTCGCCAGCATCCAAGCTGGATCAAGTTCATCGAGATCGCGCGCGAACTTGGAACACCGCTCGTCTTCCGCATGAATTTGAACCAGCAGTCGAATGGCGAGACCTGGGAGTGGCACAAGCGGCTGATGCAGAGCTTCCCGCCGATCGTCGATTGCGGCGTCCATTATGTCGACGTGATGTGCCAGATGACCTCGGCCAAGCCGGTACGGGTGCATGCGATCGGCGCGCGGCTTACCGATGAAGTGCCGATCAACAATTACGGCCAGCTTCAGGTGATGTTCGAGGATGGTTCGGTCGGCTGGTATGAAGCCGGCTGGGGGCCGATGGTCTCCGAGCAGGCCTTCTTCGTGAAGGACGTGTTCGGCCCGAAGGGCTCGGCTTCGATCGTCATGGCCGAGAACAATTCCGGCGTGAAGTCGGACGACATCAACGCCCACACCAAGACGAGCCAGATCCTCCGCCATTATGCCGACATGAGCAAGCCGGACGAGCGCATCGACGTGTCGGACGAGCCGGACCACAACGCGTTGTGCGAGCGGGAGCAGCTCTATCTGCTGAAGGCGATCGAGGAAGACCTCGACCTGTCCGATCACATGAATGACGGCGTGAAGAGCCTCAAGATCGTGCTCGCCGCCGACCAGTCGATCCAGACGCAGCAGGTGGTCGCGCTTTAGCCTCCGGCGGCGCCAAGAAGTGCAAGTCGGACGAAAAGAAGCGTCGGGCCGGAGACGGCCCGGCGCTTTTTTCTATTCCGATGCTGCTCGTTTGGCCGGATTTACACTCTGGACAATCCATAAGTGACCTGGATCACATGCCGAAGCTCGCACTCGTTATAGGACTTGAGGCCGAGGCGCCGATTTCCTAAACTGAATCATACTTTGGTCAGAATCGCGGATTATAGATCTCATCATGTCGATGGTGATTCATCTCTTCGTTTCGAGGTTGACTGGGAAAACGTGCGATTTTTCCCGGGGTGGCCTCTCGTCGAGCTGAATACCGCGCAGTTCTTCCTCTCCGGGTCTCAGATCATCTTTTGCGGTTGATGCCTCATATGTGGCTCTCGCAGCCGGAGTCTCTGATGTTTGTTTCAATTGCCTGTCCGATCTCTCCAGTCCGCAAGCGCAGCTCCCGGACCGCGCCGACCCGTGACCTTGGCGGCGCGCGTGCGGCGGCCGCGTCGCCGATCGTCGGCGGCCGACTTGTCTCTTTCGCTGGTTACGGAGTCTGGCTCTGATGGACGAACTGATCCTTGAGCGCCCGTCGCGGCGGCGCGAGCCGATTGAAGACGGGGATTCCTTCCAGCAGTTCGGCGCCTTGCCTTGGCGACGCAACAAGCATGGCGAGATCCGTGTCCTGCTCGTCACCTCGCGCGAGCGGGGGCGCTGGCTCTTCCCGAAGGGATGGCTGGCGCCAGGCCGGTCGGCGCCGGAGAGCGCGGCGACCGAGGCCTTCGAAGAGGCCGGCGTGATCGGCGACATCGATCGCCAGGCCTTGGGGTCCTACAACTATGCCAAGATCCTGAGCGACCAGACCTCCGTCGACTGCATCGTCACCATGTTTGCGTTGCGCGTGCGCGGCACGCTGCTGCAATGGCGCGAGCGCGGTGAGCGCAAGCGCCGCTGGTGCCATCTTTCGGAGGCGGCCGAGATGGTTTCCGACGAGGGACTGGGTCGGTTGTTGCGCGAAATCCAGACAAAGGGCCGGTTGACGGCCGCTAGCGACCCGGGCCGCAGCCGCTGAGGCGGTCGCCCACCGGGCCGGACAGAATCACAATCCGTTGTGCAGGCGAGAGCGACGCCGACGGTGGATGGTGATCGAGCCGGCACCTGTCGCATCGGATCCGCCTGTGGCGGCGGGGCGGCACCTGAATTTCGCCTGTCGCCGCGGTGGCCCCTCACACGCAGAGGGCGCTCACATTCTGGCGAGACAATCGGAGCGGCCGCCTGGCTGGGATGGCAGCCGCCGCCGCGATTGCTGCCGATCCTGTGGTAGACTTTGCAGTCGGTTGCGCGCGCAGGCCGCTTGACGCGACCGATCGGAGTTCGATCCATGGTCGATGCGCCTCGACCTCGCCGGTTCGCATCCGGCCGAGCCGAACTGCCATCGCAGCAGATCTTTCAGCGCGACTGGCAGATCTATCGCAAGTTCATCGACAACAACTATCTGTTCCACCGTGAGGCGTATGCCTGCCTGCACCGTGCCCTGACGCAGCATGAGCCGGGGCGGCCGTTTTCCTTCCTCGACGTCGCCTGCGGCGATGCCGGCGCCAGCGTCGAGGCGCTGCGAGGCACAGCCATTGCGCACTATGAAGGGATCGACCTCTCGCGGGCGGCGCTCGATATTGCGGACCATACGCTGCCGGCGCTCGGGTGCCCCTTCGTCCTCAACGAGGGGGACTTCGCCGAATTGCTGCCGCTGCGCTCGGAGCCGGTTGACGTCGTTTGGATCGGCCTGTCCCTGCATCACCTGCGCACGGCGGAAAAGCGCAGGGTCATGCGGGCGGTCCGTTCGATTGTCGGCGAGGGCGGACAGATCCTGATCTATGAGAACACCAGCCCGGATGGGGAGGGGCGCGAGGGCTGGCTGGAGCGATGGCAGGCCCAGCGGCCGTTCTGGACGGCATTCGATGCCGCCGAATGGGACGTGATCTGGGACCACGTATCGGCGGCCGACTATCCCGAGACGGTATCCGGCTGGCGGGCGCTCGCGCAGGAGGCCGGCTTCGAGCAGATGCGCGAGCTCTTCGTCGCGCCGAGCGATCTGTTTCGGCTCTACGCGTTCGATTGAGCGCGCTCAGCCGGCGCGTGGAAGGGCAACCGGCCCGAACACCAGCGGCGGCGGCGCGGGCTGAAAGCGCCCGAGGCGTTGCGCCTTCCATTCGAGCGCATAGATCCCCCAAAGAAGCCCGTAGATCAGGAAGACATGCCGCCAGTGGTCGTTGTCGATCACGTTGTGGATCATCAGATGGCCGAGATAGACCGCATAGACGCTCTGGACGAACGGGGTCCAGGGGCGGTTCTTGAACACCAGCGGCGTCGCGATCACCAGCGTCCAGATGACGAGCGCGATATAGGAGAAGCCGCCGAGCCAGCCATAGGCGGTGAAGCCCTTCAGCCACATGTTGTGTTCGTCCTCGCCCATCCGGATGCCGAACTGGAAGGGGCCGAGGCCGAGCGGATTCTCCTGGATCAGGAAGAAGCCGATGATGTGCCGCTCGAAGCGGCCGAGGCGGCCGCCGTCATATTCCTGCACCAGCTTGAAGCGCTGCGCGAACAGATCCTGCACGACGGGGATGGAAAGCAGCAGCGCCAGCAGGAGCGCCACCAGCAGGATGCCGCCGGCGATATAGGCGAGCATCCGCAACCTGTGGCTCTGGCGCGGTTCGGTCAGGAAGGCGAGCAGCGTCACCAGGAGGAGGGCGAAGATCGCTAGCCCCCAGGCGGCGCGCGAGAAGGACAGGAAGATGCCGGCCATCAGGATCAGGATGCCGACCATGCGCCAGAAAGAGTGCCGAAGCCGATCCGTCAGCACCGCGCGGGTGAGCACGACCAGGGGTAGCACGAGGTAGGGGCCGAAGACGTTCGGGTCCTTGAACACGCCCTTGGCGCGGTCATAGAGCGTAAACAGCTCCGCATAGGGGATCTTGCCGAAATAGGCGAGGATTCCGATCGCCGCGCAGAGAATGGCGGAGAAGATGTAGCTCCGCTCGATGACCTTCAGGCGACGCTCCGTATCGACCTGGATGACGGCGGCGAAGAACATCGACGAGATGATCAGGAAGCCGGTGGTCGCCATGTAGACGAACGGCTTCTGGAAGGCGTGAAGCTGGGTGAAGGAGAGGAACCCGCCGGCCATATAGACCAGCATCAAGCTGATCATCGGCGCCATCGGCCGGCTCAGCCTCAGGCCGGCGAATGCCCAGATCACAACGACGACGCAGAGCAGAAGATCCGACGGCGCCGGTTCGTAGAGGACGAAGCCGCTGAGGAAAACGAGGACGGCGATGGTCGCATTGGCGACCATGCGCGCCGGGATCGCCTGGGGCCTCGTCACGACGCGCATCAATAGGCGTTCTCGGTATTGATCAGGGAGAAGGGCGTCATCATCAGGATGTAGAGATCGAAGGGGACCGACCACCGTTCGATGTATTGCAGGTCGAACTCGACGCGCCGGCGGATCTTCTCCGGCGTGTCGACTTCGCCGCGCCAGCCATTGATCTGTGCCCATCCCGTGACGCCGGGCTTGACCTTGTGGCGGGCGAAATAGCCGTCGACCACTTCATCCCAGAGGCGGTTTTCCGTGTGGGCGTTGACGGCGTGCGGCCGGGGGCCGACCAGCGAGAGCTCGCCGCGCAGGACATTGACCAACTGAGGCAATTCGTCGAGCGAGGTGCGGCGGATGAACCTGCCGACGCGGGTGACGCGCGCATCGCCCTTCGTCACGACCACCTTCGCCGTCGGATCGCTCATGTGATGATACATCGAGCGGAACTTGAAGACGTCGATGACTTCATTGTTGAAGCCGTAGCGCTTCTGCCGGAACAGGACCGGCCCGGGGCTGTCGAGCCGGATGGCGATCGCCGTGAGCAGCATGACCGGCGACAAAAGCACAAGGGCGACGGTCGCGAATACGAGATCGAAGGCCCGCTTCAGCAGGGAATCCCAGCCGGCGATCGGACGATCGAACAGGTCGACCAGCGGCACCGGGCCGACATAGGAATAGGAGCGCGGGGTGAAGCGCAGCTTGCTGCCGAGCGCCGAGATTCGGATATCGACCGGCAGGACCCAAAGCCGCTTGAGCAGCTGAAGCACGCGGCTTTCAGCACTCATCGGCAGCGCGACGATCAAAAGGTCGATGCGGGCGAGGCGCGCGAATTCGACGAGCTCGAATACGGTACCGAGTTTCGGAACGCCGGCCACTTCGTCCGGCGAGCGGTCGCCACCGCGATCGTCGAACAGGCCGCATATGCGAACGTCGGTCTGGCTCTGGTCGCCGAGCGCGGCCAACAGTTCGGCAGCGTGCTCACCGCCGCCGACAATCACGGCCCGCCGTTCCAGCCTGCCTTCACCCGTCCAGCGGCCGACGAGGGCGGCGATCGTGACGCGCTCGAGGATGAAGAACGTCGCGCCCACCAGAAACAGGATGCCGAGCCAGGCGCGACGTCCGTCGCTCTGGAGTTCGAAGAAGAAGCTGCCCGCGGCGACGATCGCGATAGCCAGCGCCCAACCGATCAGGATGTGCGACAGAATCGGCAAGTAGTCGCGCAGCGCCGCGATCCGATAACCGCCGATCGAATGGATCCCGAAAATGGCGATCAGCGGCGCCGCGACAACCAGCATGAGTTCGCTCAGGCCGAGATAGCCCGGATAGGGTGAGGTCTTCGGCCAGAAGAGGTAGCCGATGAGGATGAGTGCGAACGCCTCGATGGCCTGGATCGTGCCGGCGAGCAGTCGTGGCGAAATGGCTTCGGTCGACAGGGCGGCTGCGACTTCGCGAGCGTGCTGGTTCAGCGAGGCGCGGTGCGGTGACGCGTCGAGGCTTTGATTGGGATCTATCGTCATGACCTGCTGGGAGCCGACAAGATCCCGCGAGGATAGACAGGGAGCGCTAACAAACCTTTGCCGAGATTGGCTTTCCGGTGAATTGCAACCGCGATCGCTGTGCCGTCTGATACTGTAGCATCCGGGCGCGGCGCCAAGCCGGCAGCCGATTCCACTTCACCGACCCGGACGGTTACGAACTGGCCGTGTGGACGGCGCGGTGAGCGCCGCCTGAACTAGAGGATCGGCCGGGGGCCTCGGATCGTCTCGGCCTTGCCGCTTCGGCAATCACGATAGAGTGCGCCGACGACATCCGTCATGTGCTGGATCGAGAAGCGTGGGTGGACGAGGTCGCGCAGCCGCCGCGCCTCGTCGGCGGCGCGCGCCGGATGGTCGAGAAGATCGTCCATGGCTTCGGCAAGTGCGCCGACGTCGCTGGGTGCGACCAGGCGAGCCTGTTCCGCGGCGAAGATCTCCGGAATCCCCCCGACCCGCGTGGCGATCATCGGTCGCGCCGCGGCGGCAGCCTCCAGGACGACATAAGGCATCGACTCGGCGCGCGACGGCACGACGACAACTCGCGCCATGCCGAAGGCGGTACGGGTCGCCATTGCCGGGTGGAAGCGGGTTGTCGCGTCGAGGCCCAGTCGCCGGACCTGCAACTCGTAGCGCTCCTTGTCGGGGCCATCGCCGACGATTTCCGCCGTTGGCGCGACGCCACGCCGGTCGCGCAGCCGGGCGAGGGCGTCGATGAAGACGTCCGTTCCCTTCAGGTCACGCATCATGCCGATATAGAGGAAGTCCGCCGCGCCCGGCACGGTTTCGATCGGGTCGAACTCCTCCTCGCGGATGCCGTTCGGTACGATCCGCCACGGCTTGCGGGGCGTGCCGACCTTCTTGCTGTAGGCCCGCGCTTCATAGTCGCTGACGAAGACGAGTGCGTCGGTCATCTTCTCCAGCAGGTGCTCGATGCGGAAGAACAGCCGCCCCGAGCGAGTCTCGGCGTCGTAGTGCAGGCTTCCGCCATGCGGACAGTAGATGCGAGCCACGCTGGAACCAAAGACCCGCAAGAGCGTGCCGATACCGCGCCCATACACGCCGCCCTTGGCGCCATGCGTATGGAGGATATCGGGATTGAGAGCCTTGATGCGGCGGAACAGCCGCAGGAAGGCGAAGAGATCGGATGGCGACACCTGCCGCTGCATCGGCGTGCGGTGCAGTCCGAGCTCGAGATGTGGCAGCAGCGCGTGGATAAGTTCTTCCTCCCGCGCGCCGCCCGTTGATGAGTCGCAAACGATGCCGACCCTGTGGCCTTCGGCAGCCTGCGCCTCCGCGAGGTCGCGAACATGTCGGAAAATGCCGCCGACGGGCGACCGGAAGCAGTGAACGATCCTGAGTCTGGCGCCATCGCGCGCATGAGGGGCGTTCTGCTGCTCGGTCATTTGCTCAGAAGAAGCGCTCGCGCACGTTGACGGTATCGCCGGGGTAGATCGGCTGTGTCGGCAATAGCCGGACAGTCGTGACTTTTCCGTTCACCTGGCGGGTGACGTCGACATCGGCGCGCTGGGCGCGCGGCGTGAAGCCGCCGGCAATGGCGATGGCCGTCTGGGCCGTCATGCCATTCACGTAAGGGTACTGACCGGCGCTGCCGACCTCGCCCATGATGAAGAAGGGGCGATAGCGATCAACCTCGACCGAAACGTCCGGATTGCGCACGAAGCCCTTGCGCAGCTTGGCGGCGATATCGCCTTCCATTTCCTGGGTGCTGCGGCCGCGCGCCGCGACCGCGCCGATCAGCGGCATCGAGATATAGCCCGCCTGGTCGATGGTGTAGCTGTTCGTCAGGTCGGCTTGGCCGAACACCATGACGCGCAGGCGGTCGCCACTGTCGAGGCGATAGGGCGCGATCAGCGTCTTGTAGGTCGCAGGATCTTGCGGCGGGTATGCCGTGGCGCAGCCACCGAGCAAGGCGGCGCCGACAAGGGGCGCGACAAGAAGGGGAAATCGCATCGGGATGGCGTCCGGCTCGTAAGTGAATCGATAGCCCGGACTGTCCGTCGCGCATGGTTAATGCGAGGTAAAACCTGAAGCTTATCCTGCGCGTTGTCGTGGATGGCCTTAACCGGCCGTGGCCGAAATTAACGCGGTAGTTACCGTGACTCTCGATCATGTCGCGTCGGCAGGGAGACTGGGCGCGATTATGACGGATGGCCGCTTCGGGCAAATCGATGACGTCGAACTCGACGTCCGGGCGCTATTCGGTGCGCTTGTGCGCGCTTTGCCGTGGCTGTTGCTTGCCGCGGTTCTGTTTGCCGGCGCGCTCTATGTCGGGCTGAACTTCGCCACGCCTCGCTATACGGCCGAAGCGAAGATCCTGATCGAAAGCGGTGAATCGGAGATCACCCGCGCCGGAGCCGGCACGGAGGAGGTGAGGGCCCTTCTCGATTCCGAAGGCGTCGCCAGCCAGGTCCAGCTCATCGGGTCGCGCGATCTCGCGACAACGGTCGTCGATTCTCTTGGCCTCGCCTCGCTGAAGGAATTCAGCAAGCCGCGCTTCCTGCCGACTTTCGACCAGATGCTGGTCGGAATTGGACTCGGCCGGCCCGTCCCGGAGGGCTCGGTGGAAGAGCGTGTGTTGCAGCGCTTCGCTGACCGCCTCGACGTTTTCTCGATCGACAAGACCCGCGTCATCACGGTCGGTTTCTCGTCGACCAATCCGCAGCTTGCGGCGCAGGTCGCCAATGCGGTCGCCGACGAATATCTGGCGCTGGAGCGCGAGGCGCGGCGTTCGACCAATGCCGACGCCACGCGCTGGCTCGAATCGCAGATTGCCGATCTCCGCACCAAGGTCACGACGGCGGAGGCGAAAGTGGAAGCCTTCCGCACAGAGCATGGCCTGTTTTCGGGCGGGCAGAACAACACATCGCTGGCGCAGCAGAAGCTGAACGACCTCAACGCTGAATTGGCGCGGCTGGTTGCGGCTCGCTCCGCCGCCCAAGCGAAGGCCGAGACGGTCCGCAAGAGCCTCGCGGGCGGCGCGACGCCGGATGTGGCGGATGTCCGCGATTCGCAGCTGATCCAGCGACTGCGCGAGCAGCAGGTGGCGTTGCGGGCGCAGATCGCCCAGCTTTCGGCGACCCTCCTGCCAGCGCATCCGCGCATCCGCGAGCTGAATGCTCAGCTCGGCGATCTCGACGCCCAGGTTCGTCATGAAGTGACGCGGATCTTCCAGAGTCTGGAAGGTGAGGCCGCGACCGCGCGTGCCCGCGAGGCCGATATCGGCCAGGATATCGCCCGCGCCAAGGCGGCGACCGGCCAGACCAACAATGACGAAGTCGAGCTGCGCGCCCTGGAGCGCGAGGCGACGGCGCAGCGCGATCTGCTCGAAAGCTATCTGAAGCGCTATCGCGAGGCCTCGTCGCGCCAGGACGGCAACTATCTGCCGGCGGACGCCCGCATCATCTCGCGCGCCGCCGTGCCGCTGGAGCCGACATTCCCGAAGAAGCTGCCGATCACCGCGGCCGCGACGGTGGCGCTGTTGTTGCTGGCGATTGCCGTCATCATGATCCGCGAACTCACCTCCGGCCGGGCGCTTCGCCGCATCTCGATCGAGGCGCCGCCGATCGTTCCCAGTACCGTTCCTGTTGACGGCAAGATGCGCTGGAACGACGAGGCTCCGGAGGTTCTGCCTCTGGTGCCGCCGGAGCCGGCTCTCGCCCGCGGCCTGACCGCCGAGGCACAGGACTCGCTGAACTCGATCGTCGAGCACGTCGTCGAATCGAAGGCGCGTCGGGTTCTGATCTCGATGGCGGAACTCGGTTCCACCGGTCGGCCGCTCGCGGCCGTCGCCCTGGCCCGCGCGCTGTCGCGGCGCGGCAACCGCGTGTTGCTGATCGATCTCTATGCCGATGGCGCGGACAGCAAGGCGATGTCCGCGGGCGAGCGCCTGCCGGGTCTGACCGATCTCTTCGCCGGAATCGCCTCGTTCGCCCAGGTCATCTTCCGGGATCGCCGTTCGCGCGCCCACCTCATTCCGCACGGACTGCTGGAGTTCGGCCCCGACGCGGCAAAGGGCGAGCGCTTCGTTAGCATCCTCGATGCGCTCGACCAGACCTATGACCAGATCCTGCTCGATGCCGACGCCGAGATGGCGCTCCAGCTGGCCCCGCAGGCGGGGGCGGTTATCGTCGTCGCGGACGGCGGCGCTAGCGATCCGCGCACGACACGCGCCTATGAGGCGATGAAGGCCGCCGCCACGGTCGAGGTCATGGTGCTGCTCGCGACGGCTCCCTCCGTGGCCGAGGATGCGGCGCTCGAGGCGGCCGTCGCCTGATCACTCAGTCTCGGCGGCCGGCTTTTCATTCTGGCCGCGCCAGCGCCGGATGGTCTTCGCCAGCTTCCAAAGTCGCGGATTGTCGCGAATGGCGCGCTCGGTCCGGTCGGCAAGGCGCAGCAGAGCGGCGGCGGCATGCCCCATCGGCGTCACCGGGATGATGGCGCGCACATGCGGTTCGTTGACGTCGAGCCAGGACGCCTTGTAGCGCTCGTCGCCGCGTCCGAGGTCGAGCGCCGTCAGGCCGCGCGCGCAGCTCGCGGCGATGACCTCGTAGAGCATCAGTTCGCCCGGGCTGACGCGACGCCAGTCATCGTCCGAGACGGACATGAAGTATCCGCTCAACCGGCCCGATTGCGTGCCGCTGCCAAGAATTGCACGGATGCCTCCATCGAGCTCCAGCGCGTCGAGTTCTATGAGCGCGCTATCGCCGCCAGCCCAGCGCCGCTTCACAAGCGTACGAAAGAAGTCCGCGACCCCCGGCTCGGCAAAGCTGTCGGCGATGCCCTGGCTGCGGAACCAGGCCGCTTTCTGGGCAAGGTAGGCGTCGAGGATGGCTAGCGCTTCGGTCGCCGAGCCGGCGCGCCGAAGTCGGAAGCCGCCGACGGGCTCCAATGTGTTGGCCTGCCAGCGGCGTTTCTTCGCCTTCTTGGCGCCTCTGTGCGCCTTGAGGACTGCCGCGAAATCCGGATCGAGCCGCATCGTGCCGACGTCGCAGCGGGCCGGGGAGGTGGGCAGGTGAGTGGCCAGAGGATTTGGTTCGCCCACCCATTCGACGGGCAGCGCGTCAAAATCGAAGAGGTCGACGTCCCGGATCGCCTTGGCGACGCGTTTCAGCAGCTCCTGCGTCGTCGCCGCATCGAGCGACGCCGAGACGGCCGGATCGAACAGCCCCATGCGGATATTCGCGTGCTCTCCCCCCAGAAAGCGGGCGACCCGCAGAGGGCCGTGTCGCTCGACGCCGAGAGGTAGGATGGCGACGAGTCGGCCGAGGTGGCGGACCGAAACAATGGCGGGCCGCGTTCGTTGCGGTCCCGTCGCGGCCTCGATCCAGCAATCAATCCAGTCGAAGCTCTGATAGACCGAGACGGGCAGGTTTCGTTCGAGCTCTTTCCAATCGTCGGCGATGTCGCGCGCCGAAGCATGAACGGCGATCTTCAAATCGCCAGGGATGATACGGGTCGCCTGCGCCGGCGCATCTGATCCGTCCATGCTGTGATTCCATCGCTTCCCATGAGTTCTTCCGACGGTATCAACCTATCGTAAACATCCGGTTCGTATGAGCCTTGGGTTGGTCGCTGCACCTCGCGCGGATGGCTGGGATCTTTGATGCATGGTCTGAAGACTACCGGCTACAAGGCGGGACTGAACGCGCTCTATTGGAGCGGCGTTCACAAGCTCTTCGCGCCCCATGCGCGCGGCGCAGGCGCCATCCTGATGTTCCATCGCGTACGCCCGGCCGGTGGCTCCCGCTTCCAGCCTAATGCGCATCTCGAAGTGACGCCCGGCTTCTTGCAACGCGTTGTGGAACGCGCTCGGGAGCATGGGCTGGACATCGTCGATCTCGACGAGGCGAAGCGGCGGTTGCTGGAGCCGGAGCGCGAGCGCCGCTTCGTCGTTCTCACCTTCGATGACGGCTATCGCGACAATTTCACCGAGGCCTATCCGATCCTGCGGACCCTCGGCGCGCCATTCACGGTCTATGTGGCGACCGGTCTGATCGATCGCACCGCCGTACCCTGGTGGGAGACCGTCGTCGCGCTGATCGAACGGACCGCGCGTCTGCGACTGCGCATTGGCGGGCAGGACTTCGATCTTCCTACCGGCAGTCTGTCGGAGAGGCGCGCCGCCGCCCGAATCCTGGTCCGCGAGCTATGCCGTGTCGACGAGGATACCCAGCGGACCGCCGTCGACCTCGCCGCCGCGGCCAATGGCGTCGACACGCAACGGATGCTGGCGCAAGACATGATGAGCTGGGACGATGTGCGGGCGCTGGCTTCCGATCCCTTGGTGACAATCGGCGCGCATACGGTCGGCCACTACGCCTTGGCCAGGCTGCGGCTCGAACGGGCCAGATGCGAGATGGACGCGAGCCGCGACCGGATCGAGGCGATGATCGGCGTGAGGCCGCGCCATTTCGCCTATCCCTATGGCTCGGCTCTGACGGCCGGGGAGCGCGAATATGATCTCGCGGCCGAGTTGGGCTTCGCGACGGCCGTGACGACGCGGCGCGGCGTTCTTGGCTCCAAGAGCCGGTTGACCGCTTTGCCGCGCATCTCGATGAACGGCCACTACCAGTCGACCCGCTATGTCGACTTGCTGCTCTCCGGCGTTCCCATCGCGTTGGAGCGCCAGATCCGGGGCTGGGTCGGGAAAGGGCCTAGTTCTTCGGCGCGATAGGCTTCTGCATCCAGGCGATGATGGCGCCGGCCGGGAAGACCCAGGCGAGGCCGACCACGACATAGTAGAGCATCTGGGCCCAGCGCGGCGCATCCGGCAGTTTCAGCTGAGCGATCACCATGGCGACGAAGGCATAGACAATTACGAGGACCACGAGAGCGATCATGCCGATGAATTTGCGGAGCCGGATGGGCATGTCTGGCCTTTCGTGCATGATCTGCTGTTCGGGATGGCGTGGTCGTGGGCATAGCGCGTTCGTCGCAGAACCGCAAAGGCCGTAATGGCATTCGCCAACGCCTGATCTTGCGCGACGGGATGTCGCGCGGCCGATTGGTATGGCGGCAGCGGCCTCTGTTGTCCGCGATGCGACGAGCCGCTAAGTCGAGCCGTCGAGTTCTCTTGAGGTGCGCGATGGCAATGGACGGATTGGCGGCAAACGGTACAGTGCGGCAGACGCCGGTGCGGGACAGGCAGCGCGACCGCGCGCTGATCCGAATCTGGCTCGGTGCCGTGATCCTGATGGTCATCGCCATGATTATCGTCGGCGGCGCGACCCGCCTGACCGGTTCCGGCCTCTCCATTACCGAATGGAAGCCGATCCACGGCGTCATTCCGCCGATCGGCGAGGTCGAGTGGCAGGAAGAGTTCGCCAAATACCAGCAGATCCCGCAATACGAGATCGTCAACAAGGGCATGACGGTCGACGAGTTCAAGCAGATCTTCTGGTGGGAGTGGGGACACCGTCTGCTCGGTCGCTTGATCGGCGTCGTGTTCTTCGTCCCCTTTGTCCTTCTCTGGATGACCGGGCGGATCGAACGCCGGCTCGTCCCGCGCCTGCTCGGACTGTTCGCGCTGGGCGGCCTTCAGGGTGCCATCGGCTGGTGGATGGTGACCAGCGGCCTCGTGAACCGCATCAGCGTCAGCCAATATCGCCTGGCGATCCATCTGATCATCGCCTGCTTCATCCTCGGCGCCGCGGTTTGGATCAGCCGGGGGCTGGCGTCGGATCGCGGCGAGAATCGGCAAAATGCCACACCCCTCAAAGGCATGGCGACATTTCTTGTGGTGATTGTCTTCCTGCAGATCTTCCTCGGCGGTCTTGTTGCGGGTCTCAAGGCGGGGCTGACCTACAACACATGGCCGCTGATGGCAGGCAACATCATCCCGGCTGGCGTCTTCGACTATGATCCGAAATGGCGGAGCGTCTTCGAGGACGTCATGACGGTGCAGTTCGACCACCGCATCGCGGCCTATCTTCTGTTCATCGCCGCCCTGATCCATGCCTTCCAAGCCTGGAAGCTGGTACCGCGCTCGCCCGCCGCGCGGCGGGCCCGCCATCTGGCGCTGCTGGTCACCGCGCAGGCCGGCATCGGCATCGCGACGCTGGTTGCCGTGGTGCCGCTCGATCTGGCGTTGCTGCATCAGTTCGGCGCCACCGTCGTATTGTGGGCCGCCGTGGCGCATCGGCGCGCGCTGAACGAGCCGACGCCAATCACGGCCTAGGCCTCGAGTTCGAGCGATGGGCGAGCGCCAATTTCGGCGCTTGCCGGATATTGCTAGACCGGTTTGCCCCAGCCACCACCCTGCGCCGTGGTGATGCGGATACGGTCGCCCGGCGCCACCGGAACCGCGCTCACGACGGCATGCCGTTCGACCGAACCGTCGGTGCGCAGGATTTCGACGCGATTGGTGGTGCCCCCGCTCGCCCCCATTCAGGCCCCAGACCGGCTCGACGCTGCGGCTGAAGCCGGCCGTCATCACAGTGTCCGGTCCGCGCACGGCATATTCCGAGATGATTCCCTTGCCGCCATGATGCAGCCCATCGCCGCCCGGCTCGTCGTTCAGCGACAGGCGCCGATAGTCGAGCCCGTAGCGCGCTTCGGCGATCTCGACCGGGCAATTGTAGGTGTCGCCATGGCCGGCCGAAAATTGTGCGTTGATGCCGTCGCGCGTCGACGTGGCGCCCCAGCCGCCGACCTGCGGCTCCACCAGGGTGAAGCGCCGGCCATTGGCGGGATGGCGGCCTGCGACGACGATTGAGCAAATTGACGCGAAATGGCCGGCCGGCATCCGTTCGGGCGACGCCTCCGCCAGGGCCCGCCACAGCATGTCGTAGAGGCGGACGCGGGTTTCGAAGTAATAGCCCTGCGGCGCTGGCGGAAGCGGATCGAAGATCGAGCCTTCGCGGGTCAGAACTTCCAGCGGCCGGAATGAGCCGGCATTGCAAACCATGTCGGGAGCCGTCGCCATCTTGAAGATCAGCTGGCAGGCGATGATCGCGCCGTCGCGGCTCAGATTGGTGGGTTTGGCGCTTTCATCGGGTGCGTCGCGCAGATCGACGATGAAGCGGTCTTCGGTGATCTCGATCGCGGCGCGCCAGAGCGAACCGTCATCGAGCCGCTCCTCGACCTGGAGCCGGCCCTTCGGCAGCAGCGCCAGCCCTTGCCGCGACCGGGCCTCGGCATAGGCGAACATCCCCTGGATGGCGCTTTCCACGGTCGCCGCGCCATAAGCCCCGACGAGGCGCTCGACGCGCTCTGCGCCCTTGCGGACGCTGGCGATCGAGGCCCAGAGATCGCCCTCGAGCAGGTCGGGCAGGCGGGAATTCGCTTTCAGGATGGCGAAGACCGGCTTGATCGGCTTGCCGCCGTCGAAGAGTTTTACCGCCGGCAGCCGCAGCCCCTCGGCGAAGATGTCGCGAGCCTCAGTCCACATGGAGCCAGGAACCGCGCCACCAAGATCGCTCCAGTGGCCGACATTCGCCGTCCAGGCGACAACGCGGCCCTCGGCGAACACGGGCATGGCGAGCACAACGTCGTTCAGGTGGGTGACGCCGCCGAAATAGGGATCGTTGGTGGCGAAGACGTCGCCGGGTTGGATATCGTCGGGCGGGGGTGATGGCGATGATCGCCTTCACGGCCTTGTCGAGCATGCCGACGAAGGTCGGGATGCCTGCGCCGGAACTGACCAGATTGCCCGCCGCATCGGTGATGCCGGTGCCGACATCCAGCACCTCGTAGATGATCGGGCTCATCGCTGCCTTGCGGAGAACGGCGAACATTTCGTCCGCCGCCGCCGAGAGCGACGAGGCGATGACGTCGAGCGTGAAAGGATCGTCGACGCCAGCGCTCATGATCATGCCTCCGTGGGGGCGACGAAGACGTCGCGGGAAAGGCGGCTGACGATGCGCGGACCGTCGGCTTCGAGGATGACGATCTCTTCCAACCGGATACCGAACTTCCCCTGCAGATAGATGCCGGGCTCGATCGAGAAGACCATGCCTTCCTCGAGGATCGTTTCGCTGGTCGAGGTCAGATAGGGCGGCTCATGCCCTTCGAGACCCAGACCGTGACCGGTGCGATGGGTGAAGAACGGGCCATAGCCGGCCGCGGTGATGACGCCGCGCGCCGCCGCATCGACTTCCTTCGCGGCGACGCCGGGGAGAGCGGCGGCACAAGCCGCCTGGACCGCGGCCTCAACGACGGCATGAACCTTCAGATATTCCTCGCTCGGCTCTCCCACAAACGCCATGCGGGTCAAATCGCTCGAAAACGCGCCGGAGCGCGCGCCGATGTCCATGACGATGGCGTCGCCGACAGCTACCGGCTGGTCGCCGGTCGCATAGTGCGGGAAGGCGCCATTGCCGCCGGCGCCGACGATGGTGAAGAGCGGCGTCGCACCGGCTTCCTCGAACACGGCACGGGCCGCGTCGGCGATCTCGCGCTCGGTGACGCCCGGACGTATCGCCGCGAAAGCGGCCTCCATCGCGCGGTCGTCGATCTCGGCATTGCGCAGGATCTCGGCCTTTTCGGCCTCGTCCTTCGAGAGACGCATCCGGCCGACGCTTTCCGAGGCGAAGGCGGCTTTCGGCTGGCCGAGCGCTTCGATGACGAGCAGCGCGAAATCGGCCCGCATGGTCTCGTCGACCTGCACCAGCTTGGTGTTCTTCTCGATACCGAGCGACTGGATCAGGGCTGCGAGCGCCGCCTGCGGGCCGGTCGCATCGGACCAGGTGAAGAAGGGCAGGTCGGTCTGCCGGCGCATCTCGTCGGCGTTCAGTTCCGGCATCAGCACTGCCGCGCCCTTCGGCGTCGCGATCAGCAGGCAGGGGCGCTCGTCGGCATGCGGATGCACGTCGGCGATATAGGCCATGTGCGGACCCGGTCCGAGGGCCACAGCATCCACGCCATTCTGGCGCAGCATGGATTGAAGGGTCGCAAGCCGTGTCATCGTCGTCTCCCGCATGAGTTTCACTATTGGTAAAAACTAAGCGAGACCGGGTCAACCGCCGATCGCTGCCGCTTGCGAAGCGGGCGCGATTGCGGCATTCCCTTAGCTTGGGCCGATCCGGCCACAGGGTCATGATGCGCGTCCTTCTCGTCAAATTGTCGTCGCTCGGCGACGTCGTCCACACCTATCCGGCCGTGACGGACGCCATGCGCGCCATTCCCGGCCTCGAACTGGACTGGGTGGTCGACGAAGCCTTCGCGCCGCTCGCGCGCCTGCATCCCGCCGTGCGCAACGTCATTGCCCTGCCGATCCGCCGGATGAAGAAAAAGCCGCGCGAGACCTTCGCCGAGATGAAGGACGCCGTTGGTGCGCTGCGCGGCGGCGGATACGATCTGCTGATCGATGCACAGGGGCTGGTGAAGAGCGCGCTTGTCGGCGTGTTCTCGGGCGTCAAGCCGCGCCACGGCTTCGCCAAGGGCAGCGCGCGCGAGAGCATGGCGACCTGGTTTTATCAGGTCGGTCACGACATCCCCGAAACCGAGCACATGGTGACGCGGATCCGCAAGTTGTTCGCGGCCTCGCTCGGCTATCCGATGCCGACGACCGCGGCGGATGCGGGACTGGTGCCGGATTTCGCCAATACGGGAATCCGGACGCGCAGCGGCGACGGAATCGTGCTGATCCACGGCACGAGCTGGGCGACGAAAACGTGGACGGTCGAGGGTTGGCGCGGCGTCGCCGAGCGCTGTGGCACCGCCGGGCTTGGCGTGAAGCTGTTCGCTCATGGCGCGACGGAACTTGAGCGCGCCGGCAAGATCGCCGCAGGCCTCACGAATGTGGAGCAGGTGCCGGCAGGCGGGCTGGAAAGCATCATCCCCGTCATCGCCAATGCTGCCGGCGTCGTCACCGTCGATACCGGCCTCGGCCATCTCGCCGCCGCCTTCGGCATCCCGACGATCGGGCTCTATGGCCCAACCAATCCCGGCCTGACCGGGCTGGTCGGCCCGGATGTCGAAGAGTTCCTGTCGAATCGCGATTGCGCGCCCTGCGAACAGGCGCGCTGCCGGATCAAGCCGGATTTTGGCGAGGGACCGCCCTGCATGGCCGACCAGACTCCGGAGAGGGTCTGGGCGGCGCTGGCGCGGCGGCTCCGGCTCGCCTCACTCGGCAGCGTCTGACCCGAAAGCCTGGTCGGCTTCGAAGATCGCGCCCATCATGTGGTAGAGCGTCGAAGCCGGCATGTGATCGACGAGCGGCGTGCCGTCCACATCGATCCGATCCATCCAGCCGCCTTCGAGCGAATCCGGCGCAAAGGTCAGAAGGCTCGCCATCAGGTGGTCCGCCATCGCCGCCGCTCCGGGGTGGCCCGCGCCGGTGGCCGTCACGAACGCCTTGACGCCTTCGGCGTGCGGCCAGGAGCGGAAGTTCGGGATCATCACGCTGCCGCTATCGGTCACGGCATCGACGATCAGGCCCGTTGCCTGGTCGAGCCCGTTGTCGATCCCGAACATCAGCAGGCCGTCGGCCACGGCTTCCGGTACGGAGCCGCCGAGACGGCAATATTCGCCGAATAGCCAGTACCATTCGAACTGGTGGCCCGACTCGACGCGGTTTTCGCCACGCGGCAGCAGCGGCTTCCAGTCGGGCGAGAAATCCTCGAGCAAAGCGCCGCTCTCCGGGTCAATCAGGCGCTCCAGAGCGAGCGTGACGAGCGCTTCAGCACGGGCGAAGTCGCGCGCGCGTCCCGTCGCCTCATAGAGGGCCAGCACGGCTTCCAGCAGGTGCATGTGCGGGTTCTGGCGGCGAGTCGGGTCGGTCGATGGCGCGGCGTCGAGATATCCGCCATGCGGCGCGGCCAGCACAACGTCGATCTCGGCGAGCGTCTCATCCGCCAGCCGGATGGCATGCGGATCGCCGGTGAGGCGATGGCTCCAGGCGAGGGCGTAGAGGATGAAGGCATGGGCGTAGAGGTCACGAACCCGGCTCGCCGGCTTGCCGTCCGGGTCGACGGAAAAGATCCAGCCGGGATGCCCGTCGCCGCGGTGATAGAGCCGCTCGACATTGGCGAGGCAGGTGATTACTGCCTCGTCCGCGCCCTTGTGCCAACCCTTGAGGCTGGCGCGCGAGAAGGTCGCGATCTGGCGCGCCTGCACCATCAGCCGGGTCGCGGGCAGGGCGATTGGCCGGCGGTCGAAATCCAGCCGCTCGTGAAACAGGCCGCGCTGCTTGTCGAAGCCGGCGCCGGACCACAGCGGCAGCGCCGCCTCGATGGCCCAAGCCTTGGCGTAAGCGAGGCTCTTCACGACCGGGCCGAGGCGACGAGGGCGCTCGTCGAGCGGCCCGGGACGATATTGGCGAGCACCAGGCGGCCGCCGCGTGCCTTGACGAAATCCGCGCCGACCACCTCATGCTCCTGGTAGTCCGCGCCCTTGACCAGCACGTCCGGCTTGACTGCCTGGATGGCTTCGAGCGGCGTGTCCTCGTCAAACAGCACCACGAGATCGACGGCCCGCAACGCCCCCATGACGCGGGCGCGCGCCTGCTCGTCCTGCAGCGGCCGCGACGGCCCCTTCAAACGCCTGACCGACGCATCGGTGTTGAGGGCGACGACCAGCCGGTCGCCTTCCTTCGCCGCCGCCTCGATCAGCGCGATATGGCCGGGATGGAGCAGGTCGAAGCAGCCATTGGTGAAGACGACCCGCGATCCGCGTGCCTGCCAGCGCGCGACGATCTTGGCGGCATCCTCGCGCGACACGAGCGCGCCGGCATGGTCCTCGGCATGGCTGGTGCGGTCGAGCGCCGCCGTCAGCTCGGCGCGTGTCACGACTGCTGTGCCGAGCTTGCTGACGGCGATCGCCGCCGCCGCATTGGCGGTGACCACGCTGGTCTCTAGCGGCAGGCCGGAGGCAAGCGCAACGGCAAGCGCCGCGACGACCGTGTCGCCGGCGCCCGAGACATCGAACACTTCGCGGGCCTCGGTCGGCACATGCGTGACCGCGCCATCCTGCCGCCAGAGCGTCATGCCCTTTTCGGCGCGGGTGACCAGCACGTCGCCATCGAACTGAAGGCCGGCAGCCGCCGCGGCGCGCACGGCTTCCTCGTCGGTGTCATCGTTGAGGCCGGTTGCCTCGAACAGTTCCTTGCGGTTCGGCGTCACTAGCGTCGCGCCGCGATAAATATCGAAGGTCTTACGCTTCGGGTCGACGATCACTGGAACGTTGAGTGTCCGGGCTTCGGCGATCAAAGCGACGATCACGGCGTCGGAAAGCACGCCCTTGGCATAGTCCGACAGGACGACGACGTCCGACTCGGCGATGGCCGCCTTGCCGGCGGCGATCAGGTCGGCCTCCGCCTCGGCGCCGGGCGCGCCAGGGCTCTCGGCATCGATGCGGACGATCTGCTGGCGGCCGCTCATGACCCGGGTCTTGGTCACGGTCGGACGGGTCCCGTCGACGACGAGATGGTTCAGATGAATGGCCGGATAGTCGCGCAGCACCGTGCGCAATTCGTCGGCTTCGGCGTCGGCACCGACATAGCCGACCAGCGTCACCGAGGCACCGAGGCCGGCCGCGTTGGCGGCGACATTGGCAGCGCCGCCGGCGACGATGCGGATATTGCCGTGCAGCAGCACCGGCACCGGCGCTTCCGGCGAGATCCGGCTGACGGAACCGGTGATGTAGCGGTCGACCATGACGTCGCCGATCACGGCGACCCGTCCGGAATGCAGTTCGTCCAGCATCGAAAGATCCTATTTGGGCCCGAGGGCGGCGCCCGTCTGTAGGAGCACCCCGGCAACGAAATCGTCAAGGTCTCCGCCCGGAAAGCGATGTCCCGAAATGTTGGCGGCGGCCGCCGCCGTCATGTCGCTCGGTAAATCGCCGATCAGGAAGGAGCGGCGTGCATCGATCGGCATATCGCCGAGAGCTCGCAGGATCATGCCCGGCTTCGGCTTGCGATCGGGATGATCGACCCGATACGCCGCGACGATGCCATCTGGATGATAGGGGCACGAGTAAAACGCATCGATCCGGGCTCCCGCCTTGGCCAATTCGGCCTGCATATGGGCGTGGAACCGGTCGACGTCCACCTCGGTGTAGTAGCCACGCGCCACGCCAGACTGGTTGGTGACGACGACGACCTGGTAGCCGGCCTCGTTCAGGCGACGGATGGCCGCCGGAGCTCCGTCGATGAACTCTAGGTCCTCCGGCTTGTAGGTGTAGCCGTGGTCGACATTGATTACGCCGTCACGGTCGAGAAACGCCGCCGGGCGGAGATCGCCGGTCAAAGGGCGATGCCCTTGGCGAGATAATCGCCGACATAGCTCTGGATGCCATCTTCCAACGAGCGGAAGTCGGCATTGTAGCCGGCGCGGCGCAGCTTCGTCATGTCGGCTTGCGTGAAGTACTGGTAGGCGTTGCGGATCCGCTCCGGCATGTCGACATAGTCGATCACCGGCTCGCGGCCGGAGGCGTGGAACACGGCACGCGCCAGATCGGCGAAGCTGCGCGCCTGGCCGGTGCCGACATTGAAGATGCCGCTGACACCGGGGCTACCGATCAGCCAGCGGGCGACGTCGACGCAATCGGCGACATGCACAAAATCGCGCAATTGCCCGCCATCGACATAGTTCGCGTCATGCGAGCGGAACAGGGTCACGGCTTCGCCAGCGGCGGCGGTCGGATAGATCTTGTGGATCACCGAGCGCATGTCGTCCTTGTGCGCCTCGAACGGCCCATAGACGTTGAAGAACTTGAGGCCGGCCCATTGTGGCGGTGTCGCGCGGCCGGCGCGGACATCGTCCATGATCCGGCGATCGACGGCGAGCTTGCTCCAGCCGTAGGCGTTGAGCGGCCGCAGCTTCGCCAGATGCTCGGGATCTTCATGGTCGACGAAACCGTCCTTGCCGTCGCCATAGGTGGCGGCCGAGGAGGCATAGATCAGGCGGATGTCGTGGACGGCCGAAAACGCCCAGAGGTCGAGCGTCGCGCGAATGTTGCGCTCGACGATCAGGTCGACATTGGCCTCGGTGGTGGCCGAGATGGCCCCCATGTGGACAATCGCCTCGACGCGGCGGTAATTCTGTTCGAGCCAGCTGAGCGTTGCCTCGGGAACGATGACGTCATCGAGCAGAATGTCGGCGACGTTCAGCCATTTGCGACCGGTGCCGAACCAGTCCGAGATGACGATCCGCCAGCCATCGGCGGCCAGTGCGCGCGCCATGTTGGAGCCGATGAAGCCGGCGCCACCGGTCACCAGGATCGTGTCGCGCCCGTCTCTCGAATTCACGCTCATCGGCATCGTCCTCAAGCTCGCGCAGGATCGGCGCGGCGGCCGGTTGGATAGCGCAAGTCAGGGTTGGAGGGAACTACCGGCTTCGGCCCGGGCCACCGCAATCACCCGTTCGACGGCGGCGAAGACCCGCTGGGCGTCAATGCCTTCGAGGCAGGCGAGCGTGCCGAGCGGGCATTCACGCTTGAAGCAGGGCCGGCAGGAAAGCTCGATTGAAACAATCTCGGCATTCGGCGCGGTCGGCGGCGTCATCTTTTCCGAACTTGAGCCGTAGACGACGACCAGCGGCCGGTCGAGCGCGCCGGCGACATGCATCAGACCCGAATCGTTCGAAACCACGGCATCGCAGCGGCCGAGCAGCGCCGCCGCCTCGATCAGCGAGGTCTTGCCGGACAGGTCGTCGACCGGCACGCCGGCCAGGCGGGCGATCTCGGCCGAGATCGCCTTGTCTTTCGGCCCGCCGAACAGCCGCACGCGATAGCCGGCCTCGTCGGCGAGACGGGCGAGGGCTGCGAATTTCGCCGCCGGCCACTGCTTGGCCGGGCCGTATTCCGCGCCCGGGCAGAGACCGAGCACCGGGCGCTCGTCGTCGAGGTCGAAACGGGCGGCGAGGGCCGCCAGGTCGATCTTCGGCTGTTGCAGCAGCGGGCGCGGCGAGGCCGGCGGCTGGCCGGCGGGGCCGGCGAGCGCGACGAAACGATCGATGGTGCGGGCCGTCTTTCGATCGGCGTCGCTGCGCGCATCGGTCAGCAGGATGCTGCGTCCCTCGGCGGCATAGCCGATCCGCTCCGGGATCCGGGCGGCGAAGGGCGGGATCGCCGCCTTGAAGGCGCGTGGCAGCACGATGGCGGTGGCATGTCCGGCCGATTTCAGCGACCGGCCGATCTTCCAGCGCCCGGCGAGCCCGAACTGGCCGTGGCCGAAGCCGAGCGGAATGGCGTTGCGCACGCCTTCGATCAAGGTCGCGATCGGTAGCGCGGCGGGCGGCGCGAGGACGTCGACCGGACGATCGGGAAAGCGCTGGCGCAAGGCGGCGACCAGGCTCGCGGCCATGACCATGTCGCCGACCCAGGAGGGGCCGACGAGAAGAATGGGGGAGGTGGTGTCTGTGGCGCGCATGTGTGGCTCGGGGACTTCATGGCCCCGGCCCGCGCGGGCGTCAAGACGGATCAACCGGCGGCTCGTTGATCGGTATCTCTTGCGGCGAATTGCCGGGCAGTTCCTGCGGTACGGGCTGGACATCCGGCGGACTGGGCAGCGGCTCGGGCAACGGCGGTGGATCGTGGATCGGCGGCGCTGGCTGCGGTGGGCCGGGATCGGGCACGTCGGGGTTGCCCGGCAGCTCCTGCGGCGGAATCGGCGGTATATCCGGCGGCCGTAGCGGCGGGTCGGGCGGCGACGGAGGATCATGCACCGGCGGCGCCGGCTTGGGCGGTTGACCGGGGTCGGGCCCATCGGGGCCCGGCGTCGTGCGGACGGGTCGGTTCGGATCGGGCATCGGGCTCTCCCTTCGCACCGATAACGGGGAAGGCGCGAAGGGAGTTCCTGTGAAATGGCCTAGGCGCCGGCGGGCGTGCCGGATTCGGACGGCGGATCGTCGGCCTCGCCGACCGCCTTGGCACTGCCGAAGAGCAGCCTCTGATAGACCAGACCGATGCCGATCAGCACGGCGCCGAGGCCCATGAACGAGAGTGCCCGCCAGACGCCTTCGAGGTTCGACATGTCGATCAGGAAGACCTTCAGCACCGTCACCACAATGAGCAGCGCCGAGGCAAGGCGGGCCGCCCGCTGGCGGAAGACGAGGCCGAAGGCGAGCAGCAGGATGCCGAGCGCCAGCCACGCCGCCGAATAGGTATAGGATTCGGCCGAGCCGACGGGATCCACGGAGAGATCCGGAGAGGTCACGAACAGGAAGCGGATTTCCAGCGTCACGGCGGTGAAGGCGAGGAGCAGCGCGACGACGCCCGTCGCGGCCTGCAGCCAGCGCAAGCGGGCTGGTGGCGTGCGGAACGCGACGAGACCGGCGAGAACGGCCGGCAGGCCATAGGCGAGCAGGATCTCGTTGAAGACCGGGCCACCGCCGACCGGATCGCCGGTGAACAGCGGATTGGCGACGAAGCCAAGGCCGATCACCGCATTGAGCAGGCCGAGCATCCGGGCCAATACGCCGCCCAGCCGGAAGACCGGGCTCGGACGCGTCTGGGCAAGGCGCGAGAGGCCGAGGGCAAAGGCGAAGGCGGCGGCGGTCGTCAGCCCCTGTTCGCTGAGCGCCGTGTTCGGCGACAGCAGGTCGCCGCCGAACACGATGGCCCGGATTTCGAACACGACCAGAAGCGCGGTCATGATGACCGCCAGCGCTTCCGCCGCGAAGACGGCCCGGTCGACGCGGACCCGCCGCAGCAGCACGGAGGCTATGGCGAAGGCGGCCGCCGGAATGCCGTAGCCAACAAGGATGGAGAGATAGACGCCGCTGCCGGAACGGACGCCGAAGATGTACGGATCCCAGGCGACGCGGGCGAGCACCAACAGGGCCAGCACGGCCACCGCATAGCGCAACACGCCGATCGGACGGCGCAATTGCACCCAGGCGGCGCCGAGCGCCGCGAGTGCCAGGGCCGTCGTCAGCATGCCGCCTTCGAGGGCCATGGTCAGCGCCGAGGCGATGGCGGCGACGGCGCCGGCGGCGAACAGGCCGGTCGGAACCTGGTCAAGCGCCGTTCCGGGCCGTTCGCGGCGGGCGAAACGCTCCGTCAGCACCGCATAGAGCGCGGCCAGCGCCAGGGCGATCGCGGCGAAGGCGATGCTGGAGACGAAACCGGTGATCCTGAGATAGGCGACGATGGCCGCAACGACGGGGCCGGCGCTTGCCGCGGCGGCGTGCGCCGAGGTCGCGAAGGGGCCGGCTCCGGGCCTTGCCTGCAGTCGGGTCAACGCGGTCGCGATCAGCGCGGCCGCGCCGAGCAACCCGACGATGCCGAACATGCGGACAGCGTCGGGCAGGGGGAAATAGGTCGAAAGCGCATCGACGATATACGTGAGCGGCTCATGCGCCGCCTGCGCGGCGGCCGGCCAGAAGAACAGCAGCGCGATGAGTTCGATCGCGGCAACCGGCGCGACGAAAGCGACCGCGTCGTAGCGGCGTGCCAGCAGGAGCAGCATGGCGCCGCCGATCAGGCTCGCGGCAATGCTCGCCGAGGCATAGTCGCGCGCAATCGCGCCCGATACGAGGAGCGCCGCCAAGCCGGCCAGCACGCCCACGGCGAGCCAGTCCGGCCGGTCGGTGGTTGTATCGCGCTGGACGTCGACGACGAGGAAGATCGACGAGAGGGCGAGCAGGACGATCGCGTAGATGCCGCTCTCGATCGCGCCGGCGCCGGCGCCGAACATGGCGACACCCCAGAGGATCGCCGCAACGCTGGCGGCGACCGCCAGCCAGCGCCACAGGCACAGTCGCGCCAGGGCAAGCGCAAAGGCGGTGACGACGATCAGGTAGATCATCAACGCCAGGATGTTGGGCTTGTCGGAGGAAATCAGCAGCGGCGTGACATAGGAGCCGACCAGGCCGAGACCAGCAAGCCAGACCCCGTGCAGACCGGCGCCGGCCATGGTGGCCATGCCGATCAGTGCCAGCAGGATGAAGGCCGCCATAGGCCCGATCAGGCCATAAAGCGAATAGGCGGCATAGACCGTGGCGAACAGGCCGACGGTGCCGGCCGCGGTGAGGATGCCGGGCACATTCGCGGCCGGAATGCGCGAAATCGCGGTGATTCGGTCCGAGCGGCGCAGCCATTCGCCCAGACCGAGCAGGACGATCGAGAAGAGGGCGCCGAAGGCGATGCGGACGCCGGGGCCGAGCAGGCCGGCCTCGATCGAGAAGCGGACGAGGAAGATGGCGCCGAGCGCCAGGGCCAGGCCGCCGACCCAGACGGCCCAGCGCGCGCCGAGCTTCTGCTCGAAGCTCTCCTTCGGCCGCTGCGGCGCCTTGGGGGCGGCGATCTCGGCCGCCGCGATCGGTTCAGGCAGCGGCGGCTCTTCGGCCTCGGGCGGGGCGAGGCGGATCTCGGGTTCCACTGCTTGCGGCGCGGTGTCGGCGGTTAGGGATGGCGGGCTCGGGAAGGCGACGGCGCCGATCGCCGCCGGCGGCCGCTGCTCCAGCAGGCTCAGGCGCGATTCGAGCGCGCGAATGCGCCGGCGTGCGCCGAGCGACATCACAAACGCTGAAATGGCCATGACCGGCAAGGCGATCAGGGCGATGATTCCGAGGGCGATCCATTCATCCATGCCCGTCTGTTAGCATGTCGAATGTGTTTGGGCTGTGATCGATTTCTCAATGGATCCCGCGACAGCATGCGTTCGATCGGCGCGGAGACCCTGCGACTGTTGCTGCCGGGCGGAGTTCGCGATATCCCGCTGGCTTCGGGCACGAATGTCGATGGGACGGTAAGCGCGTGAGCAGAGCCGAGGCGACCGCAGGCGGGACAGAGGCGATCTGGGCGCGTCTCGCCACGAGAATCGAACGGGCGGTGGACCGGATCGCGAGTTCGTCGGCGGCGAGTCTTGCCCTCATCGCCGTCGTGGCGCTGCTGTCTTTTCTTCCTGGCCTTGCGACCCTGCCGCCGGTCGACCGTGACGAACCGCGCTTCGCGCAGGCGACGCATCAGATGGTCGAGACCGGCAACTATCTCGACATTCGCCTGCAGGAGCAGACGCGCTACAAGAAGCCGATCGGCATTTACTGGCTGCAATCGCTTGCCGTCTGGGCGACCGGGACCGGGCCGGACGCCCCGATCGGCGTCTATCGGCTGCCGTCGATGATCGGTGCGATCCTGGCCGCCTGCCTGACCTGGTGGCTGGCAATGGCATTCGGGCGTCCGCGCGTGGCGCTGCTCGCCGGCCTTCTGATGGCTTCGACCGTGCTGCTTGGCGTGGAGGCTAGGCTTGCCAAGACCGATGCCGTGCTGCTGGCGACCATTCTGGTGGCGCATGGTGCTCTCGCGCGCGCCTGGCTTTCCGCATCAACCGATCGCAACCTGCGCCTTGCCGCGATCTTCTGGACGGCGCTCGGCGCTTCGATCCTGATCAAGGGGCCGGTCGGACTCGCAGCGATCGCCTGTCCGCTGATCCTGCTTTCCGTGATCGGTAGCTCATTCCGCTGGGTCAAGCAGTTGGCGCCGTTGCCGGGGCTGATCTGGATGCTCGTGGTCGTCGCGCCGTGGTTCGTGGCCATCGGCATCGCTAGCAAGGGCGCGTTTTTCCAGGAGGCTGTTGGCAAGGATCTGATCGGCAAGGTCGTCAGCGTGCAGGAATCGCATGGGGCGCCGCCCGGCGCCTATCTGCTGCTGATGTTTTTCACCTTCTGGCCGGTTGCCGCCTATTTCTCCGCCGGCATTTCCTGGATCATGGACCGGTTCAAGCAGCCGGTGATCCTCTATGCCGTCGTCTCGGTCGTGCCGTTCTGGCTGGCGGTCGAGGCGACGCCGACCAAGCTACCGCACTATGTCCTGCCGCTCTATCCGCTGATGGCGCTGGCGACGGCCGCTGCGCTCGACGGCGGCGGTGTCCGCACCCGCGGCTGGTTCGCCCGTTTCGCCGCCTCGGGCGCGGCCCTGTTCCCGTTCGCCTTCGCCATCGCCGCCGCGGTGGTCGCGGTGCTGCTCGGCGAATCGGTGCCGGTCGCCGGCATCCTGGTCCTGTTGGCCGCTGCGCTGGTTGGACTGGTTTCCGGCAAGCTGTTCACGCTCTCGCCCATTTCGAGCAGCATCGTTGCGATCCTGACGGCGATGATCACCTATCTCGGCATTTTCGGCATGGTGCTGCCTGGCTACCAGCAGACGCGGATCAGCGAGAACCTCGCCCGCGTCGGGCGCGCGGCTCTGGTCTGCCCGGATCCTGGCTTCGCCAGTGCCGGTTACGCCGAGCCGAGCCTCGTCTTGCTGGCAGGGACGGACACGCTGTTGACGGATGGCGCCGGTGCGGCGAGTTTTCTGGCGAGCGGTTCCTGCCGCGCCGCCTTCGTCGAGAAGCGGCAGCTGCAGAGCTTCAACGAGAGGGCCGAGGATCTGGGAATGATGGTGGATGAGGCAGGTACCGTCCGTGGCTATGCACTGAACGGTGGGCGGATGCTGGATTTGTACGTCTTCGTTCCGCGGAGTGCCACGCCGTGAGTGTTTGGCGTTTTCGTTTGTCCAAGCGGCTTTCCTGGCCCCGTGAAAATTGCGCGGCGATTGCGGAGCGCGCCCGTCGCGTGCAGCAGCGCCCCTCGCTCCACGCGCCGGTATTCCAGCTTTCGGACATTCTCGCGCTGGTCGTCATCAGCGTGGCACTAGTCCTCATCGTCGGCTTCGCCTTCGACGCCCTGTCGGTCACGCGCGCCCGCGCCCTGCCGCGCGCGGTCTACGTGGTTGGCGACTGGCTGTCCTATTTCGGCAAGTCGCAGTGGGAGCTGGTGCCGGCCGGTGTCGTGGTCCTCGTGCTGCTCTCGGGCCGCTGGAAGATCGTGCCGCCGCTGGTTCGCGCCGCGTGGGCCGAGATCGGCGCGCTTGCCGCCTATATCTTCCTCGCCGTTGCCGGCTCCGGAATCATCGTCAACATCGTCAAGCAGTTCTTCGGTCGCGGGCGGCCGCCGACCTTCGACGAGTATGGCGCCCTGGTGCTACGTCCGTTCGAATTCGCCTATAACTTCCAGAGCTTTCCCTCCGGCCATGCGACGACGGCGGGCGCGCTGATCGCCATCGGCTTCCTGGTCGTTCCGCGCTGGCGACTGGGCTTCCTGCTGCTCGGGCTCGGCATCGCGGCCAGCCGTGTGGTGGTGGCGGCGCACTACCCCAGCGATATCCTGGCCGGATTGATCTTCGGCTATGCCTTCAGTCTTTGGCTCGCCGGACGTTTTGCCGCCGCGGGCTGGGGCTTTGCACGGGGATCGACCGGCTCTATAACCGCCCGCACTGCGGCGATCCGGATCTGCTTCGGAAGTCCCGCGCGTGTCGCGATCCTCATTGCCGGGCTTCTGGATGCGCTGGTGGGGCGGCGTATCTGGATCGCGGCGCTCAAGTCCATCGGAGACGGTTCCTATGACGATGCCCGCTCCCGGCGACACCGTCCTGACGAGCAATGACGCCAACACCCGGTCGCTGTCGCGGCCGGAGGTTTCGGTGGTCATTCCGTGCAAGAACGAAGCGGAGAACTTGCCCGAGCTGATCGGCGAGATCGCCGCAGCCCTGGCCGGCCGCAATTTTGAACTCATCGTCATCGACGATGGTTCGACCGACACGACCCCGGCGGTGATCCGCGAGTTAATGCGCGACCGTCCCTGGCTGCGCTCGATGCGGGACACCCGCTCGAGCGGACAGAGCGCCGCCGTCCGTACCGGCCTGCTGGCCGCGCGCGGCGACGTCGTGCTGACGATCGACGGCGACGGCCAGAACAATCCGGAATTCATGCCGGCCATGCTGGATGCGCTGGATAAGGGCGGTTCCCGGACGGCGCTTGTGGCGGGACAACGGCTGAAGCGCACCGATTCCGGCGCCAAGCGCATGGCCTCGCGCTTTGCCAATCGCCTGCGCGGCGCGATCCTCAAGGACGGCACGCGCGATTCCGGCTGCGGCCTCAAGGCGGTTCGCCGCGAGGTTTTCCTGCTCTTTCCCTATTTCGACGGCTGGCACCGCTATCTGCCGGCCCTGACGATCCGCGAAGGCTACAAGGTGGCGCATGTCGACGTGGTCGACCGCAACCGTCGCCACGGCACGTCCAAATACGGCATCCTCGATCGCGCGCTTGTCGGCGCTCTCGATCTGTTCGGTGTCTGGTGGTTGATCCGGCGTCGGAAGAACATTCCCGCGCCGACGGAGGTTACGATTGATGGCCGGTGATTTGCTCGGCGCTATTGGAAACTGGCTGCACCACGTCTTCGTGGAGCAGTTCGACGTCTGGATCCTGCTCGGCTTTGCCGCGCAGGCGCTGTTCACCATGCGCTTCGTGGTGCAGTGGATCGCCAGCGAACGGGCGAAGAAGAGTGTCGTGCCCGCCGCCTTCTGGACCTTTTCGATCCTCGGCGGCGCGCTCCTCTTGATCTATGCCATCTACCGCAAGGATCCGGTGTTCATCGCCGGCCAGGCGGCGGGCCTTTTCATCTACTTCCGCAACGTCTGGTTCATCTTGCACGAGCGGAAGCAGACGCGCGAGAGCCGCGCCGTCAGCTGAGATTGCTGACGCGCGCGAAGCTCGCTTCCAGATCGGCGACCAGATCGGACGTGTCTTCCAGTCCGATCTGGAGCCGGATGATTCGGTCCTCGACCGCCCACGGCGCGGCCGTGCGTGTCGGACGGCCGATGACGGCCAGGCTCTCATAGCCGCCCCACGAATAGCCGAGCCCGAACAGTCGCAGCCCGTCGAGGAACGCCTTGACCTTGTCGAGGCTCCAGTCGTTCATCACGATGCCGAACAGACCGCTCGAGCCCGTCATGTCGCGCTTCCAGATCGCGTGGCCGGGGTCCGTCGGCAGTCCCGGATGCAGGACCCGCGCGACCTCGGTGCGCGTCTGCAGCCAGCGGGCGACGGTGAGCGCCGATTCCATCTGCCGGTCGAGGCGGACGCCCATCGTGCGGATACCACGCAGCGTCAGATAGATGTCGTCCGGGCCGACGCAGAGCCCCATGTCGCCATGCGTGTCTCGCAGCATCTTGTAGGTGCGCGCATTGGCGGCAACCGTGCCGATCATCACGTCCGAATGACCGCAGAGATACTTGGTGCCGGCCAGAATCGCCAGGTCGACGCCATGCTCCAGCGGCTTGAAGAAATAGGGCGTCGCCCAGGTATTGTCCGCCAGCACGAAGGCGTCGCGTGCGTGGGCGACCGAGGCGATGGCCGGGATGTCGGAGATCTCGAATGTGAGCGAGCCCGGGCTTTCCAGATAGACGGCGCGGGTGTTCGCCTTGAACAGGGTAGCGATCCCAGCGCCGATCTTCGGATCGAAGAACGTCGTCTCGACCCCGAGCCGCTGCAGCATGTTGCGCGCGAAATGGCGCGCCGGGTCATAGACGTTGTCGGCCATCAGAAGATGATCGCCGGAGCGCAGCACGCAGAGCAGGGCGGTCGAGACGGCCGACAGGCCGGACGGGCATAGGACCGAGCCTTCGGCGCCCTCCAGTTCCGTCATAGCCATTTCCAGCGCCTCGATCGTCGGCGTGCCGCGGCGGCCATAGGTGTAGCGCTGCTGGCCGCTGAGGAGGTCGTCCGAATTCTCGAACAGGACGGTCGAGGCATGGACGACCGGCGGGTTGACGAACGGACCGGTAATGCCGTGATCCCGCCCGCTGCGCACCAGGCGCGTCAGCGGCTTTTCGATCGAGCGGTCATTGTCATTGCGGGACATGCAGGACTCCGAAGAAATTGGCAGGCTGGGGAGGCGGAACGTTGGTACCGCGCAGGAGTGTTTCTCGAAAAACCTTGCTGAAACAATGGCCTGTCGACAGAAGCACGCCCCCTTGACCCGCTTGGCATAATGCCATGTGATGCAGGGGTCAATTCAGGTTCCGATATGCGGGACATGGATCAAGTCATGGGCGGACTGCGCCCGGCATAGATGGAGCGAGATGATCGCAGGATCCAACTACGTCGATGGGCTCGATCGAAGATCTCGGTAACGGGGCGATACTGCATCGAACTGAAACGACGGGCACTCCAGGGGAACAAAAAGGCCGAACGATGAACAGGAAGATTGCTTCTATTCTGGTCGGCGCCGCGATGGCGTTGACAGGTGCAACGGTAGCCGGGGCGGGCACGCTGGAAGAAGTGAAGGCCAAAGGATTTCTTCAATGCGGCGCCAATGGCGGCAATTTGATCGGCTTTGGCGCCACGGACGAAAAAGGCGAGTGGAGCGGCATCGACGTCGATTTCTGCCGCGCCATGGCCGCAGCCATCTTCAACGACCCGACCAAGGTGAAGTTCACGCCGCTCAATGCCAAGGAGCGCTTTACCGCGCTTCAGTCCGGCGAGGTGGATGTGCTTTCGCGCAATACCACCTGGACCATGTCGCGCGACAGCTCGCTCGGCCTGCAATTCGTCGGCGTCACCTATTATGACGGCCAGGGCTTCATGGTCCGCAAGTCGCTTGGCGTTTCCTCGGCGCTCGAACTGTCCGGCGCCAAGGTCTGCACCCAGACCGGCACGACGACCGAGTTGAACCTCGCCGACTATTTCCGCTCGCACAACATGCCTTACGAGGTCGTGGCGTTCGAGAAGAACGAGGAAGTGCTGCAGGCCTATGAAGCCGGCCGCTGCGACGCCTATACGACCGACGCCTCCGGTCTCTATGCCGAGCGCCTGAAGCTGACCAATCCGGAAGAACACATGATCCTGCCGGAGATCATCTCCAAGGAGCCGCTCGGGCCGGCCGTGCGCCAGGGCGATGACAAGTGGTTCACGCTCGCTAAGTGGACGCTGTTCGCGTTGCTGAACGCGGAGGAGCTCGGCATGACCAAGGCCAACATCGACGAGAAGAAGACCTCCGACAATCCGGAGATCAAGCGCTTCCTCGGCATTGAAGGCAATTTCGGCGAGCCGATCGGCCTTTCCAGCGACTGGGCCTACAACGTCATCAAGAACGTCGGCAATTATGGCGAGATCTTCGATGCCAATATCGGGCCGTCGACTCCGCTCGGGATCGCGCGTGGCCTGAACAATCTCTGGTCGAAGGGCGGCATCCAGTACGCGCCCCCGATTCGCTGACTTCATCGTTTCGATCCGGGGCGGCCTGCTTGCCGTCCCGGAGTTCGCTGCGGCCAACGGGCGCCAAGACCCGGGCCGCGCGCACCGAACGACGGCTACCTGCAAGGTCCGGTTGATGAGGGGATAGAAGTTTGGCTGACAGAGGCGCGGCGTCCGCAGGGGGGCGCATGGCTACTCTTCTGAACAATCCGACGATCCGGGGCTACGCATTCCAGATTGCCTTCGTGCTCGTCCTCGGCTGGTTCGTCTGGGACATCATCGACAACACAGCCCGCAATCTGCAAAAGGCCAACATCGCGGCCGGCTACGGCTTTCTCGATCGGACCGCAGGTTTCGGCATCGTCCAGAAGCTGGTGCCCTATACCGAGGCCTCTTCCTATGGTCGGGCGCTCTATGTCGGGCTGCTGAACACCCTGCTGGTTGCGGGCCTCGGCATCCTCTTCGCGTCGATCCTCGGCTTCATCGTCGGGGTCGCCAGGCTTTCACCCAACTGGCTGGTGTCGCGGGTTGCCACCGCCTATGTCGAGATCCTGCGCAACATCCCGCTGCTGCTGCAGCTTTTCTTCTGGTATTTCGCCGTGCTGCGCGCCGTGCCGGGCATGCGCGAGAAATGGACGCTCTTCGGCGTCTTCCACCTCAACATCGGCGGCCTGCACATTCCGAAGCTGGTGCTCGGCGAGGGCGCGTGGACGGTCGCCGCCGCGGTGCTGATCGCCGTCGCGATCATGGTCTTCCTGTCGAGATGGGGAAGGGCGCGGCAGAACCGTACCGGGCGCCGCCCGCCGATCGGACTGCTCAACACGGTCGTTCTGTTCGGATTGCCGCTCATCGCCTTCTTCGCCGCGGGCCGGCCACTCTACTTCGACGTACCCGTGTTCAACGAGACCGGGCCCCTGCTGCGCCGGGGCTTCCAGCCCGATGCGGGGATGACCATCGTTCCGGAATTCGTCGGCCTTCTGCTGGCGTTGTCGCTCTATACCGCGACCTATATCGCCGAGGTCGTCCGTTCCGGGGTCCAGGCGGTGAACCGCGGGCAGACCGAAGCTGCCGCCTCGCTCGGCTTGCTGCCCCGGCAGATCCTGCGTCTGGTCGTGCTGCCGCAGGCCCTGCGCATCATCATCCCGCCCTTGACCAACCAGTATCTGAACTTGACCAAGAACTCGTCGCTGGCCGTCGCCGTCGCCTATCCCGACCTGGTTTCCGTCGGCGGCACGGTTCTGAACCAGACGGGGCAGGCGGTCGAAGTGGTCAGCATCTGGATGCTGTTCTATCTCGGGCTCAGTTTCCTGACCTCCGCCGTCATGGGCTATTTCAACAAGCGCGTCGCGCTGGTCGAACGGTGAGGGACGCGCCATGAATGCTCAAGGCCAAACCTTCGTCAGCGACGCCATCCTGCCGGCCCAGCCACCACCACGGAATTCCGTCGGCGTCGTCGGGTGGATGCGGCAAAACCTCTTTTCCACGCCCCTCAACAGCCTCATGACGATCGTCCTCCTGGTCTTCGTCATCTGGGCCGTGACGCCATTCATCCGCTTCACGCTGATCAATGCAACTTGGAGCGGATCGGATCGTCAGGCATGCCTTCAGTCGACCGGCGCCTGCTGGGCGTATGTGAAGGCCTATCTGCCCCAGTTCATCTATGGCCGTTATCCGATCGATCAGCGTTGGCGGGTCGACACCGTCTTCGTGATGCTGGTCATCGGCATGATCCCGATGCTGATTCCGCGGGTGCCCTACAAGCAGCTGAACGTGCTCTATCTGCTCGCCTGCTTTCCAGTGGTCGCCTTCATCCTGCTGACGGGCGGCAACCACCGCTATACGGGCGGCCTGTTTCTCGGCGGTGTGATGCCGCCTTCGCCTCTCCGGTTTGCGCTGGAATATGCCATCGTATCCGCGCTGCTGTTGTTCGCCGCCGGCCTGTTTGCCCGGCTGTCGGGCAAGCCGGTGAGGGGCTCGGGCAGGACGCTCGGCGTCGTGCTTGGCTGCATCGCCATTGTGCTGGTGCTCTTCGGCGTTGATTTTGGCCTGGTGCCCGTCGAAACCGCCAATTGGGGCGGGCTTCTGGTCACGCTTGTCGTCGCCATCACCGGGATGGTTGCTTCCCTGCCGCTCGGCATCCTGCTGGCGCTTGGAAGGCGCTCCGAGATGCCGGTGGTGAAGCTGGCCTCGACCCTCTTCATCGAGGTCTGGCGCGGCGTGCCGCTGATCACCGTGCTGTTCATGGCCTCGGTGATGCTGCCGCTCTTCCTTCCTGAAGGCGTCACTTTCGACAAATTGCTGCGCGCGCTCATCGGCGTTGCCTTGTTCGAGGCCGCCTATATGGCCGAGACGATCCGCGGCGGTTTGCAGGCCATTCCGCGTGGGCAGTACGAGGGTGCGAAGGCGCTCGGGCTCAGCTATTGGCAGATGATGCGGATGATTGTGCTGCCGCAGTCGCTGCGCATCGTCATTCCCGGCATTGTCGGCTCCTTCATATCCCTGTTCAAGGATACGACGCTGGTCATCATCATCGGGCTCTATGACTTCCTGGGCCAAATCCAGGCCTCTGCCAACGATGCCAAATGGGCGTCTCCCGTCACCGGCCTCACCGGCTATATTTTCGCGGCTATGGTGTTTTGGGCATTTTGTTTCTCGATGTCGCGCTATGCTGCCTTCACAGAACGACGGCTCGACCGAGGCCGCAGATGATATTCAAGGGGAATTCATGATGTCGGATCTATCCGTCGCCACCGCTGATCTGCCGCCGGTCACTCCTGGGCTGAAGGTCTCCTCCACCGACGTCGCCGTCGAGATGGTTGGCGTCAACAAGTGGTACGGCGAGTTCCACGTACTGCGCGACATCAATCTCAAGGTGATGCGCGGCGAGAGGATCGTGATCTGCGGGCCGTCCGGTTCGGGCAAGTCGACGCTGATCCGCTGCGTCAATCGGCTGGAGGAGCACCAGAAGGGCAAGATCGTCGTCGACGGCAAGGAACTGACCAACGATCTGCGCAAGATCGACGAGGTGCGCCGCGAGGTCGGCATGGTGTTCCAGCACTTCAACCTGTTCCCGCATCTGACGATCCTCGAGAACTGCACGCTCGCGCCGATCAACGTGCGGAAGATGCCGAAGCGCGAGGCCGAGGACATCGCGATGCACTACCTGAACCGGGTAAAGATCCCGGAGCAGGCCAACAAGTACCCGGGCCAGCTTTCCGGCGGCCAGCAGCAGCGCGTCGCCATTGCCCGCTCGCTGTGCATGAACCCGCGCGTGATGCTGTTCGACGAGCCGACTTCGGCGCTCGATCCGGAGATGATCAAGGAAGTGCTGGATGTCATGGTCGGGCTAGCGCTGGAAGGCATGACCATGATCTGCGTCACCCATGAGATGGGCTTTGCCCGCCAGGTCGCGAACCGGGTTATCTTCATGGATGGCGGCCAGATCATCGAGCAGAACGACCCGGTCAGCTTCTTCACCAACCCGCAGCATGAACGGACGAAGCTGTTCCTGAGCCAGATCCTGCACTGATCAGGTTCGCTTCGGCCCTTGAATCAAGGCTCTGGTCTCTTGAAGCAAAAAGCCCGGCAGTTGGACTGCCGGGCTTTTTGCTTGGGTACCTGCTACCGCCCCTGCAACAGCGGGGTGATGTTGCGGATGGTCACGCGGCGGTTCTGCCGCTCCGGGCCATCCGTCGGGATCTTCAGATAGCGTTTGCCGTAGCCCTGGCTTACGAGCGCATCGCGCGGAATGTCGAAATAGTCCGACAGAATCCCCGCCACCGAGGCGGCGCGCCGATCCGACAGCTCGAGATTGGCGAGGTCGGTGCCGACCGCGTCGGTGTGACCTTCGATCAGGAAGACGGCACCGGGGTTGCGATCGACCATGCGGCTGATCGCGCGGCCGATCGACTGCAGCTTGCGCACCTGATCGTCCGGCACGCGGGCCGAGCCGAATTCGAAGGTAATCGAATCGAGGTCCACGCGGCGTACCATGTCGCGAACGCGCGGATCGCGACGGATTTCGTTCATCGAGTAGCCGCGATCGATTCTCTGGACCGGGGCGGCCCGGAACGTGTCCTCGATCTGCCGCTCGGTGGCGCGGCCGCCATCGATGAAGCGACCGTTGGGGCGATAGGGGCGCGGATCGTCGCGATAGGCGCCCGGAGGCGGGGGAACCTCCCGATCGCCGGGGCGGTGACCGTCCAGGTAGATGTCGCGCGACGGCGGGCCATCGCGGTAGTTGTCGCGATACGGAGCATCGCCATCGCCGGGACGCGGCGGACGGGCATCGGGACGAGCCCGGTCATTGCCGGGCCGCGAAGCGTCGGGACGCGCCTGCTCGCCGCGCGGCAATCGTCCCGCTGCGTCGTCTGGACGGCGGCTCGGCGCCGGCCGGGCGGAATCCGGCTCGGGCAGCGGCCTGGGCCTTGCCTCGCCCTGCGCCGGCGGCGTGGGCTTGCGATCGGGAGCGGGCCGGCTGTCCGGCGCGGGCTTGCTGTCCGGCTTCGATGTCGGAGCCGGCTTCGCCGCCGGAGCGTCGGGCTTCTTCGCGCCGGCCGGCGGCTGATAGGGCTTGGGCTGGCTGCCGTTCTCGGCCGGCGGGTTGGGTTGCGCCTGTCGCGGCGTGGGCCGGGACTGTTCGGATTCCGCCGGTCCGCTGGCTTTCGGCGCCGGCGCGCCGCCGCCGACTGTCTCGGCCGAACGGAGGTCCTTCATCGCGTCGGAGACGCCGCGGCGCGCGGCGCGAACGTCGCCGCCGGTCTCTTCGGCCTGTTTGAGCGATTCCTGTGCTTGTTCGAGAAGCTCCTTGGCCCGGGAAACCCGATCCTCTGCCTGGGCGATCACGATCGGTCGGCCGTCGAGGCGAGCATCCTCGCCGAAGGCCAGCGATGTGCCGCCCAGCAGAACCGGGAGCGCAACCGACGAAAACAGGAGAAACTGGGAGGGTCTCATGGGCTTCCTACAGCTTGGCCTCGGCCGGCCGTTGTCCGTGACAGATCCGGCGATACGTCCGAATGCGTCTGTTGCATGCCGATCAAATGCGGCAACCGTGAGGGACATATGCGCAGAGCGCCGCTGAACGGTGGCTGAATGCCTCGTTCAGGTTGCGCGGGAGCGGATCAGACGCGCTCGAGCACCCGGTGCCTTCCGGTGGGAAAAACGACCCGGATGCGGTCCGCCGGCCGCACCACGCCGCCGGTCCTGACGATGCTCATGATACCGGCCTTGCGGACGAGATTACCCTCGTCGTCGCGACCGAGCGTCGCCGCCGTCAGGCCCTTCTGGTAGTGGTCGAGCTGGATGCAGGGATTGCGCAATCCCGTCACCTCGACAACCGCGTCCGGGCCAAGATGCAGCAGTGCGCCACGTGGCAGGCCAAGCAGGTCGATGTCGCGCGTGGTGATGTTCTCGCCGATCGTGCCGGGCCCGACCGCGAAGCCGTCGGCCTGCAAGTCGTCGAGCAGTTCGGCATGGACGAGATGGACCTGTCGCAGATTGGGCTGCGTCGGATCTTGCGCGACGCGCGAGCGATGCTTCACCGTTTCGCCCATATGCGCATCGCCCTCGACGCCCAGCCCGGCGATCAGTCGGATCTCCGCCTGGAGCTCCTTGCTGAAGCGGTGCGTGGGGCTGAGCGCGACGGAAAGGACGCGAGGCTCCATCGCTCGGCTCCTTCGTTACTGCTCGGCCGGGCCGGTGATGACGGGCGCGTCTTCGGCGCCGCCCCATTCGGCCCAGGAGCCGTCGTAGAGCGCCACGTTCCTGGCGCCGATCGTGCCGAGCGCCAGCGCGAGGATCGCGGCGGTGACGCCGGAGCCGCAACTGGTGACGATCGGCTGCGAAGGATCGACTCCAGCCGCGGCGAATGCGGCCTCGATATCAGAAGCGCTCTTCAGCTTGCCATCCGCGACGAGCGAGCTCGCCGGCACGTTGCGACTACCCGGCATGTGGCCGGCGCGAAGACCGGCGCGTGGCTCCGGCTGTTCGCCGCGGAAGCGCTCGCCCGGTCGGGCGTCGACAATGGTGACGCTTCGGTCCGCAACCAAGCCACGCATGTCGACGATCGAGCGCACCTGTGCCGCGTCGAGTTTGGCGTTGAAGGCCTTCGGCGCCGGAGCGACTTCGCCCGCTTCGACAGGCCGACCTTCGGCGACCCATTCCGGGAATCCGCCTTCGAGGATCCGGACATCCTTCGCCCCCATGACGCGGAACGTCCACCACACTCGGGGAGCCGAGAACAGGCCCGCACCGTCATAGACGACGATCGTCTGCGTTTCGGAGATGCCGAGCTGACCGACTGTCACCGCGAACTGATCGGCGGAGGGCAGCATGTGCGGCAGGCCGGAACGAATGTCTGCGACCTTGTCGAGGTCGAAATAGACCGCGCCGGGAATATGCGAGTTGCGGAACTCGGCCGCGGCATCGCGGTTCGCGTTCGGCAGATACCAGGATGCGTCAACGATGGCGATGGCGGGATCGCCCAGCCGTGCGGCAAGCCATTCGGTCGAAACGAAGGTAGTGGCGCGGTCGATCATTTCCGTCTCCGGACTCTGGAGGCCTTGGCAGCCGATCAGGCGAAGCGAATGCGGACGCGCCGGTTCTGCTTGCCCTTGTTCTCGATCTTGGCGACGACAAGTGCTCCGATTTCGCGCGTCGTCTGCACATGGGTCCCGCCGCAGGGCTGCAGATCGATATCGCCGATCCGGACGAGGCGGACGCGGCCGCTGCCCATCGGCGGCATCACGCTCATCGTCTTGACCAGGCCGGGATTGGCGAGAAGCTCTTCGTCGGTGATCCATTCGGTCGAGACGGCGTGGTCGGCGGCGACGAGGGCGTTGAGCTTTTCCTCGATCGCCTCCTTCGCCGGCACGGTGCCATCGATATCGAAATCGAGATGCCCTTCATCGGCGCCGATCCGTCCGCCCGACACCGGAAACGGCAGCGCGACCGTCAAGAGATGCAGGCCGGTGTGGATGCGCATGTGGCGATGCCGCGTCGCCCAGTCGAGATGCTGGACCACCGTCTCGCCGGGCGAGGGAAGGGAGGAGCCCTCCGCCGGTACATGCACGATCTCGCTCTTGCTGTCGCCATAGACCGTGGTCGCGATTGTGATCATCGACCCGTCCGCGCGCTCCAACGTGCCGGTATCGCCGGGCTGGCCACCGCCTGTGGCGTAGAAAATCGAGCGGTCGAGCAGGATGCCGCCCCGCTCGTTTATGCCGACGACCTTGGCCTCAGCGGTCGAAAGATACGCATCGTCGCGGAAGAGCAGGGTCGTCTCAGCCATTACAGCGCCTTTTCGTAAGGGACGGATATGTCGGTGTGGCGTTCGAGCCAGCCGGGGACCGGCAACCCCTTTTCGCGCAGGAAGGCCGGATTGAACAGCTTCGATTGATAGCGCGTGCCGTAATCGCAGAGAATCGTCACGATCGTGTGGCCCGGGCCGAGCGTCTTGGCGAGACGGATCGCGCCGGCGATGTTGATGCCCGTCGAGCCGCCGAGGCAAAGCCCTTCATGCTCCGTGAGGTCGAAAATCACCTCCAGCGCCTCGGCATCGGTGATCTGGAAGGCGGCGTCGATCGGCGCTCCTTCGAGATTGGCCGTGATGCGGCCCTGGCCGATGCCCTCGGTGATCGAGGAGCCGTCCGCCTTCAGCACGCCGGTAGTGTAATAGCTGAACAAGGAGGCGCCTAGCGGATCGGCGAGGGCGATCTGGATGCTGGGATTGTATGCCTTCAGCGCGATTCCGGTGCCGGCCAGCGTGCCGCCCGAGCCGACCGCCGACACGAAGCCATCGACCTTGCCGTCGGTCTGCGCCCAGATCTCCGGCCCCGTCGTCTCGATGTGCGCCTGGCGGTTGGCGACGTTGTCGAACTGGTTGGCCCAGATCGCGCCGTTCGGTTCCGTCTGGGCCAGTTGCTCGGCGAGGCGGCCGGAGAGCTTCACGTAGTTGTTCGGGTCCTTGTAGGGGACGGCTGGCACTTCGATCAGTTCGGCGCCGGCGAGGCGCAGCGCATCTTTCTTTTCCTGCGACTGCGTCTCGGGGATGACAATGACCGTCTTGAAGCCAAGCGCGCTGGCGACCAGCGCAAGGCCGATTCCCGTATTGCCGGCGGTGCCCTCGACGATGGTGCCGCCAGGCCGGAGCTGCCCCTTCGCCAGTGCATCGCGGATGATGAACAACGCGGCACGGTCCTTGACCGACTGGCCGGGGTTCATGAACTCGGCCTTGCCCAGGATCTCGCAGCCCGTCTCCTCGGACGCCCGGCGCAGGCGGATCAGGGGCGTATTGCCGATGGCTTCGATGACGGAAGGGAGAACGGCCATGATCGCTTTCTTGTTGCAGGGGAGGCTAGCGGGCCCACAGACTGGCTTCAAGCGGGCCTGCCGGGCAAAGCACCATTCCCCGGCAGCGCATGCCCGGACGAAATATCATGCTTCAATCTTCCGAAAATCCGGAAGAAAAATCCGCCCCATCCTCGCGCATCTGCGCAAAGGCGCGCAAAGCCCTTTCGCGCGTGGCACCGAGATCCACAATCGGGTCCGGGTATCCGGCGACGCCGCCCGACTTCCAGGGAGCGTGGATCCACTGCTTTGCCAGGAGGCCGGCGAGTTCGGGAACATGGGTCCGCACATAGGCGCCGTCGGCGTCGAATTTCTCGCCCTGCAGGACGGGATTGAAGACGCGGAAATAGGGCGCGGCATCGGCGCCGGAGCCGGCTACCCATTGCCAGCTGGCCGGATTGTTGGCGGCGTCCGCATCGACGAGCGTATCCCAGAACCACGCCTCGCCGATGCGCCAGTCGACAAGCAGATTCTTGACCAGGAACGAGGCGACGATCATCCGCACCCGATTGTGCATGAAGCCGGTCTGCCAGAGCTCGCGCATGCCGGCGTCGACGATCGGGATCCCGGTCCGGCCCTGTTGCCAGGCGACGAGCGCCGGCTGGTTCACGGCGGGCCAAGGAAAGGCGTCGAACCGGGGCTGGAAGTTCCGTGTCGCAAGATCCGGCTGGTGGAACAACAGATGCCATGAGAACTCGCGCCAGCCGATCTCCGACAGGAACTTGTCGATATTGGCTTGGCCAATCTTCGCCGTCTCGCCGAGGGCTTCGGGAGAAACACCATGCCAGAGCTGGAACGGGCTGATTTCGCCGAAGCGAAGGTGCGGCGACAGTCGCGACGACACGTCCGCCGCCGGTTCGTCGCGATGCGCGGCATAGTCCGGCAGGCGTTCGGTGAGGAACGTCCTGAGCCGCGCCGCCGCGCCGGCCTCTCCGGGCGTCCAGCTTGCCCGCAGCCCGCCGGCCCAGTCCGGCTTCTCCGGCAGCAGCCTCCAATCGGCGAGCGCGTCGGAGCGCAGGCCATCGACCGATGGAGGCATGCTTGCGGGGACGGGCAGGGGTGGGCGCGGCGGAAAATGCTGCCGGCACGCCTTCCAGAACGGCGTGTAGACACGAAAGGGATCGCCCGCCTGAGTACGCACGGTCCAAGGTTCGCAGAGCAGGTTGGCCTGAAAGCTCTCGACGGCGACGTCTCTATCCTTCAGCGCCGTCTTGATCGCCGCATCGACCGCGCGCGCGCCGCCGCCGTAGCGGCGGTTCCAGAAGACGCGGCCCACTTCGATCTCGGTCGCGAGGTCCAGCAGCACATCGACCGCTGGGCCATGGCGAAGCACGAGCTTTTGGCCGCGCGCGGCGAGATTGCGCGCGAGGGCATCGAGCGATCCGTTCAGCCACCATCGCGCCGCGCCGCCGAGCGGCCGGATGCCCTCGCTCATTGCGTCGAGAATGTAGACGACGACCAGCGGCGCCCCGGCTTTCGCTCCGGCAGAGAGAGCCGGATTGTCGGCGAGACGAAGGTCATCGCGCAACCAGACCAGGGTGGGCTTGTCGATATGGGCCATCTTATTCGGCCGGAACATATTCCGGCGTCTTCACCCGGTCGATGCGCGCCCAGGTGGGCCGCTCGAACAGGAAGCGCAAGCGCGTGCCGCGGACGGCCCAATAGAGCAGCAGCGGCACGACCACGCCGACCGCCGTTACGATGAGCGACACAGTGCCGAGATCGGCGATGATGCCGGTGCGCAGCAGCAGCACGCGCGTCGCCGCCATGGGCAGGAAGAAGGCGAGATAGATGACGATCGAATGCTCGCCGCAATAGCGAAGCGGCGCCATCAGGTCCGCCCTCGACAGCAGCGCCGAGAAGGCGACGACGGCGCAGGCGCCGAGAATGCCGAGGCCCAGTCCGACGAACGGCATTTCGGAGATGCCGCCGAACACGGCGAGGCCGTTGATCAAACCCCAGGCCAGAAGACCGAGGGCCGCCAGCACCGGCCGAGCGATCACGGCAGTCGCCAGACGGAACACCTGCGGCGCAAAAACATAGCCGGCATAGAAATAGACGAAGCGTGAGGCGAACTCGTCCGGGATGGTCCAGCCGGTGTGGATTGGCGCGATTTCGAGGGCCGCCGCCGCGATGAGCACAATCCAGGACGGCACGCCACGCAGAAGCTTGGTCACGGCGAAGAAGATCGGCAGCAGATAGATGAACCAGAGCGTGCCGAACGGCTCGATCAAGGCGAGAAGGAATTGTCCGAGCGCGCCCGCGACGCCGTCTTCGGCGGCCATGCCCGGTGCTTTGAACGCGAACTGGATGACCAGCCACAGCACGTAGAAATAGGCGAAATGGACGATCTTGCGGTCGGTGTAGGTACGCCAGTCGCGGTCGATGACGCGGGCGAGGAACAGGCCCGAGATCAGGAAGAAGTCCGGCATCCGGAATGGCCGTGCGAAGGCGACGACATATCCAAGCCAACTCTCCGCCCCGGCGGCTTTCTCGACGCCGAGCGTCGAGTGCATCATCACCACCATGATGATGCAGAATCCCTTGGCATAGTCGACCCAATCGATCCGGCCGCGCCCCGACATTGATCCCATCCCCGTTTTGACTGCGAGCAAGACTATGGGCGGGAAGCGACGATCCCGTTAACGGAAAAGGCGACGGGATGGACCCGCCGCCTTGCGCATTTCGAACAGGAACTCGCGCGCCGCGCTACTGGATGCCGCGCTGGGCGGCGCAGTTCTTGGCGACGGCGACTTCGATCAGGGCGATCCGTTCGCCGCGAGCATGCGCCATGAACTCGTCATAGGTAGGGTTCGGCGTCCGGATGCCGAGAAGGATGAATTGCAGCGTCGGGTTGCGACGAAGCTCGTCCCAGCTGTTGTTGTTGCTGGAGATCGGGATATTCAGCGCCTGGATGCGGGCGGCGATCTGGTCGCAGGAGAGGTTGCGGAACTGGCTGGGATTGACGGGCTCGATGCTCTCCGTCTGCGCGCTGGCTGCCGTCACGCCGGCAACGAGTGCAAGCGCTGCCAGGGAAATGCGTCTCATCATGGTCTCCTGTCGCCGAAGCCGAATAAAGCGGTCAGAACGAATATAGAACGCCATCCGCCGCTTTGCATCGCGCTTTGATGGAATGGCTAACGCCGGATGCACGGAGCGCGCGCAGGTCAGGCGTTCTGCAGCGCCGCCGCCTCCGCTTCGGACAGGCTGGTCGGGCACACCCCGCTTTCGGGCAGCGTGACCGCCGATCCCGAAACGCCGGCCGAGAGAATTCCTTCGAGGATCTCCAGCACATGTAGTGCCAGTTCGCCTGACGCGCGCACCGGCGTCCCGTCGCGCAGGGAGCGGGCGAGGTCGGCGACGCCGAGCATGCGGTAGTTGGCGCGGTCTGGCGCGTCATAGGGCCAGTTAGCGCGGCCATGCAGCGTTTCCGCCGTGGGCAGTTCCTGCCAGGGATCTCCTCGTCGGCTCAGGCCAACCGTGTCGCCGAACGTATCGGGATCCGGCAGGCGCAACGAGCCCTCGGTGCCGTGCAGTTCGATCGGGTGATTGCTGTGCCGGAACACATCCCAGCTCATGCCGAGGGTCACGCAGGCGCCAGAGGCGAACTCGATCAGCGCCATGATCGTCGTTGGCGTGCCGACCGGGAAGGGGGTGCCGCTGTTCGGCCCCGGCGCCGTGATCAACCGCTCCGCCTGTCCGATCGTACTCAATGCCATGACCCGCTTGGCCGGGCCGAGCAGGTTGACCAGCATGGTGACGTAATAGGGGCCCATGTCGAGGACGGGACCGCCGCCCGGCTGGTAGTAGAATTGCGGGCTCGGATGCCAGTGCTCCATGCCGCGCCCCATCATGAAGGCGGTGCCGGCGACGACCCGGCCAATGGCGCCATCGTCCATCAGCCGCCGCGCCAGCCGCCCGGCCGCGCCAAGGAACGTGTCCGGCGCCGAGCCGATGGCGAGGTTCCGCTGCTTCGCTTCTGCGACGAGGCGCCGGCCCTTGGCGGCCGTGGCGGCGAGGGGCTTTTCGGTGAAGACGTGCTTGCCGGCGGAAAGCGCCGCCATCGAGACGTCGAAATGCGCGTTCGGAACTGTCAGGTTGAGCACGAGGTCGACATCCTCCGCCGCGAGCAGCGCATCGACACCTAGGGCGCGCAGGCCATATTCGCTCGCGCGTCGTTGCGCCGCCTCCGGCTGCATGTCGGCGCAGGCGCGCAGCTCGACGCCCGGAAACAGCGCCGCGTTGCGCAGATAGGTGCTGGCGATGTTGCCGCAGCCGATCACGCCGATTCCCAGTCGCTTCATGCCCGTCTCCCCTCGGCCTTCGCCGATGCGCGAGTCCGCCCCGAACCCGCGCTATGCGCATCAATGCACATTGATGCATCATCATGCTTGACCACTGCGCATAAAACAGCAAGCATGATTGCAACGAAACGCGCCGACGCCGCTCCGCCGGCGGTCCGCCACCCGGAACCCGCCCATCATGCTGCAGATCGGCTGCCAGACCTATACGTGGGAAATGCTGGGCGACTGCTGGGCCGGCGGGCCGGACGATCTGCTCGATGCGATCGCGGCCGGCGGCTATTCCGGCATCGAGATCACCGACACGATGATCGGTTCCTATGCCGGCCAGCCGGAGGCCTTCGGCCAGGCGCTGGCGTCGAGGGGACTGGAGCTGGTCGCGTTCGCCTGCGCCAGCGACAGCGGCTACACGGAGCCAGGCCGACTGGCGAGCGATCTCGCCATGATCAATCGAACGCTTGATTTCGTGGCAGCCTTTCCCGGCGCGGTGCTGTCGCTCGGTAGCGCCACCATCGTGTCGCCAGGCGACCTCGACGGGAAGTTCGCGGCCGCAGCGGATCTTTATAATGCAGCCGGAGAACTGGGCCAGAAAGCCGGCGTGCCCGTCGCGGTGCATCCGAGCTCGCACCACAACACGCTGCTGTTCAGTCGCGCCGACTATAACCGGCTGTTTGCCCTGACCGACCCGCTGCTGCTCGGCTGGGTGCCGGATACCGGCCATATCCTGCGCGGCGGCATGGATATTCTCGACACGCTCGCCATCTATCGCGACCGCATCCGCTACCTGCACCTGAAGGATGTCGACGCGACCGGCGACTGGCAGATGCTGGGCTCCGGCATCTGCGACACGCGCGCGGTCGTCGACATCGTCGCCGCGAGCCCGAACTTCAACGGCTGGCTCGTGCTCGAAGAAGAATCGGACATCGCCGCCGCAGACCCGGCCAAGGCCGTCCGCACCAACCGCGAGACGATGCGACAGCTCCTCGCCTGATAACGACAAGGACATCCCATGCTGAAGAAGGAAGCGCGCAGGCTGCGGGTTGGCGTGCTCGGTTGCGGCCCGATCGCCCAGTTCGCCCATCTCGAATCCGCCGTGAAGGCCCGCAACGCCGATCTCTACGCGATCTGCGACGCCGCGCCCGACCTGCTGGCGCGGATGGCGGCGACCTATGAACCGACCAGGGCTTATGCCGACTATGATGCCATGCTGGCCGATGCCGAGGTCGAGGCTGTCGTCGTCGCGATTTCCGACAGCTTCCACGTGCCGATGGCGATCCGGGCGCTCGAAGCCGGGAAGCCTGTGCTTTGCGAGAAGCCGCTCGGCGTCAATGTCGAGGAAGTCGAGGCGCTGAAGAAGGTCGTCGACCGGACCGGGCTGACGCTGCAGGTCGGCCACATGAAGCGCTTCGATCCAGGACTGGAGGCGGCGGAAAAATTCATCCAGACCGAAATGGGCCAGCTGTTGTCCCTGAAAGCCTGGTACTGCGACAGCACGCATCGCTACACGATGACCGATGCCGTCCAGCCACTGCCGATCACCAGCAAGATGGCGAAGAAGCCGAGCGAGAATCCCAAGGCCGATCTCAAGCGCTACTTCATGCTGGCGCATGGCAGCCATCTGGTGGATACCGCACGCTTTTTGTGCGGTGAGATCACCGAGGTCCGGGCGCGGCTGCTGGAGCGTTTCGGTGCTTATAGCTGGTTCGTCGAGACCAGCTTCGCCAATGGCGCGCTCGGCCATCTCGACCTGACGGTCGCGGTCCGCATGGACTGGTTCGAGGGCTTCCAGCTCTATGGCGAAAACGGCAGCATCGTCGCCAAGACCTACAATCCCTGGTACTTCAAATCGAGCGATGTCGAGATTTTCTCGGAGAAGGACGCGACCTATCATCGGCCGCTGGGCGCAGACGGCCACTTCTTCCGCCGCCAGCTCGAAGGCTTTGCCGACACTATCCTGAACGGCGTGCCGCAGCGCGGCGCCAACATCGATGACGGCCTCGCCTCCGTCCGCGCCATGGCGGCGATCGCCGAGTCGGCCCGCACCGGCAGGGCAGTCCGCGTCGCCGACATGCAGGGGGTGGTCTGATGCGCCTCGGCATCTTCGCGAAGACATTTTCTGGTAACGACCCGTTAACCGTGCTGGCCGCCGTCAAGGCTGCCGGTTATGACGCCGCGCAGTTCAACATGGCCTGCGCCGGATTGCCGGCCATGCCGGATGTAATCCCTGCCGACACGATCGCATCGATCCGCGATGCCGTCGCCCGGACCGGCGTAGAGCTGGTCGCGCTCTCCGGCACCTACAACATGATCCATCCCGACATCGCGGTCCGCGAGGCGGGGATGCGCCGGCTGGGCGTCATGCTCGATGCGGCGCGTCAGCTCGGCATCCCACTGGTGACGCTCTGCACCGGCACGCGCGACCCCGACGACCAGTGGGCGCACCATCCCGACAATCCGACCCCGGAGGCCTGGGCCGACCTCCTGACCGAGATGGCCAAGGCGGTGGGGCTGGCCGAGGCCGCCGGCGTCGATCTCGGCATCGAGCCGGAGCAGGCGAATGTCGTGACCTCGGCCGATGACGGAAGGCGACTGGTCGAGGCGATTGGCTCGGCGCGAATCCGCTTCGTGCTCGACCCGGCCAATCTTTTCGAAGTCGCCGATCGCGACACCGCGCGGACCGTCGTCGCCGAGGCGGTGGAGTTGCTCGCTGGGCGTATCGCCATGGCTCATGCCAAGGATCGCAATCCCGACGGCAGCTTTGCCACGGCCGGGACCGGCGTGGTCGATTTCCCAGATCTTCTGGCGCGGCTCGAAGCGGTCGGCTTTGACGGTTCCGTCGTGACGCACGGGCTTTCGGCCGCCGAGGCGCCCGGCGTGGCGCGCTATCTTTCGGGCCTGCTGCGGCCATGACCCGTTCGACCTTCCGGCGCGACGACGCCGAACTCAGCGTCTTCGACAGCGGGGTCGGCCTGCCGGTCGTGTTCCAGCACGGTCTTGGCGGCGACAACGGCCAGATCGTCGAGAACTTTCCCGATGGCCCCGCCTATCGCCGGCTGACCGTCGAATGCCGCGCGCAGGGACAATCGCAGCCCGGCAGCGTCCGACCATTCTCGATCGCCATGTTCGCCGCCGACATTCTCGCTGTCTGCGATGCGCACGGCATCGATCGCTTCGTGATGGGCGGCATCTCGATGGGCGCAGCGATCGCGCTGCACATCGCCCATAGCCATCCCGATCGCGTCGCCGGTCTCGTGCTGGCGCGTCCGGCCTGGCTGTTCGATGCGGCGCCGGAAAACATGCGCCCCTATGCGCTGGTGGCGGAGCATCTCCGGCGCGATCCGCCGGAACAGGCCAAGGCCGCCTTCGCCGCCTCGCCGCTGGCGCGGGAACTTGCCGTCGATGCGCCGGACAATCTCGCCTCGCTGCTGAAGTTCTTTGATCGCCCCGAGCCGTCGGTCACGGCCGATCTCCTTGGCGGCATCGCGCTGGACGGCCCCGGCGTCACCGAGGCGGAGGCGAGGGCGCTCGACCTGCCGACTCTGGTGATCGGGCACGAGATCGATTCCGTCCATCCGCTCGCTTTTGCCAAGCGCCTGGCCGAAATCATACCCGGCGCGCGTCTTGCCGAAATAACGCCGAAGGCGACCGACAAGCCCCGCCATGTCACCGAATTCCGCAGCGAGCTGGAAAGCTTCCTGCGCACGATAAAACCTCTCCGGGAGAAGACCGCATGACCGCCCCCAACAAGCCCGCCGCCGGCTGGCTCCAGGCCCTGCCGCGCAACCGCCTGCTCGGCGAGTTCTCGCTGTGGTCGGCCGATCTTTGCAACATGGAGCGCGACATCGGCCGCATCGATTCGCATGTCGACCTCTACCACATCGACGTCGCCGACGGTCATTTCGCCCCGGCGCTGCTCTTCTTCCCCGATCTCGTTGCCCGTATTCGCGGCCTGACCACGCGGCCGCTGCATGTGCATCTGATGACGTCGGACGATGTGCTGCTGTCGCAGATCCGCCAGTTCGCCGAGGCGGGCGCCGACCTGATCTCGATCCATGTCGAGAATGCCGCCGTCGCCGAAGAAGCGCTGGCGCTGATCGCCGAACTCGGCGTCGAAGCCGGCATGGTGCTCCGCATCGAAACCCCGGCCGAGACGGTCAAGCCGTGGCTGGGCAAGCTAGCCTTCGTCACGCTGCTCGGCACGGCGATCGGCGTTAAGGGGCAGGGGCTCTCCAACGAAGCCTGCCCCCGCCTCGAAGCCGTCCGCGCCATGCTGAAGGAAGCCGGCCGCGAGGATGCCGTCCGCCTCGCTGCCGATGGCGGCATCCGCGAGAACACGGTGCCGCGCCTGCGCGCCGCCAGCGCCGAGACCGTCGTGCTCGGCTCGCTCGCTTTCGGCGATCCCGATCTCGCGGGTCGCATGGCGTGGCTGCACGCACTCCCCGGTCCGGGCGAGGCAGCATGACACGCGCCGCGCTCGCCATCGATCTCGGCGGGACGGAACTGCGCGCGGCCGTCGTCGAGGCGACCGGCCGGGTCGCGGCCTTCGCCGCGATACCGACCGACGCTCAGGGCGGCCCCGATGCCGTGATCGCCCAGATGGTCGCGCTGCTGGCTCAGGTTCGTGCCGAAACGCCGGCGGCCGACATCGTCGGCCTTGGTGTCGGTGCGCCCGGCCCGCTCGATCCCGACGCCGGCATCGTCGTCGATGCGCCGACGCTGCTCGGCTGGCGCAATGTTCCGCTCGCCGCCATCCTTGCCGAACGCCTCGGCGTCGCCGTCGAGCTCGAGAACGATGCCAACGCGGCGGCGCTCGGCGAATGGCGCTTCGGCGCCGGGCAGGGCACGCGGTCGATGGTGTTCATCACCGTCTCGACTGGGCTCGGCGGCGGTGTGATCGTCGACGGGCATCTGCTGCATGGCCGTCGTGGCCTTGCCGGCGAGATCGGCCACATGACGATTTCCGACCGGCCGGAGCGCTGTTCCTGCGGCGGCATCGGTTGCTGGGAGGCCTTCGCCTCTGGCACCGCGCTGGCGCGCGAAGCCACGAAGCTGGCAGCGGCCGGCGGCGCGCCCGAGCTCAAAAGGCTCGCCGGATCCGGCCCGGTCACCGGCAGGCATGTCGCCGAGGCGGCTCGGCAGGGTGATGCCCCGGCGCTGAAACTGCTCGATGACGAGGCACGGTGGCTGGGCGTTGGCCTGGCCAACCTGCTGCATCTCTATTCGCCCGAACGGCTGATCCTCGGCGGCGGCGTCGGCAGTCTGCTGCCGATGATGCAGGAGAGGATCGAGCACACGATCCGCGAACGGGCCATGTCGCCGTTTCGCGACGTTCCGGTGGTCGGGGCAGCGCTCGGCCGCAATGCCGGGCTTGTCGGCGCCGCCAGCCTCATGCTCCAAGAGGCGCCATGAGCCAAGGGACACCATGAGCCACGACGACAGCCACCCGCCCGTTTCGACCGAGTCCGACGCCAGCGGCGGCGCGTTGCCGGCGCTGCGGCACAGCCGGTTGCTGCACTATCTGCAGGACCGGGGCCAGGCGACGGTGGCGGAACTGGTCACGCTGCTCGACGTTTCCCGCGATACTGTGCGCCGCGATCTCGACCTGCTGGAGCGGCGCGGGCTGCTGGTCAGAACCCATGGCGGCGCGGTGACCAAGGATCGACTCGTCCGCGTTGATACGACCATGGGCCTGCGCATGGACGAGCATGTCGAGGCGAAGCGGCGGATCGGGCAGGCGGCATCCGCCCTCATTCGCGACGACGAGACGCTGATCCTGAACGGCGGCTCGACGATCTGCTTCTTCGCGGCGGCGCTGGGCTCGCGGCGCAGCTTGACCATCGTCACCAACAATCTCCGCCTGCCGGCCGTGGTGCCGGAGGGCAGCATCCAGTCGATCCATATCCTCGGCGGGTCGTACTGGCCGAATTATCAGGTGACGATCGGCGCCATCGGCTTCGCGGCGGTTGCCGGCATCCATGCCGATACGGCGGTGATCGGCTGCTCCGGTGTGTCCCCTTCGGGCATTTCGATGACCAAGCTCGACGAGGCGGCGCATACCGCCGGCATGATCGGCGTCGCGTCGCGCACCATCGTCGTCGCCGATCGAAGCAAGTTCGGCATCACGGCTTTCGCCAACATCGCGCCGCTCGACGACATCCAGTGCCTCGTCACCGATGGCGAACCACCGCCGGATCTGGCGGCCGCGCTGGAGCGCGCAGGGGTTCAGGTGATCGTTTGCGGAGAGTAGAAAGCTCGAAAAACACCAGCGCAGATCCTCACCTCTCCCTGAGGGAGAGGTCGACGGCCGAAGGCCGGCGGGTGAGGGTTTACGGCCTCTCCGGACGGTTTCCTAAACCCTCTCCCGGAGCTGCGCTCCGACCTCTCCCTCAGGGAGAGGTGAACGCACGAGCGTGACTTTCAAAGCGAAGGCCACGATCTAGTTCAACGAACCGCCATTACGCGTCACATAGACGTCGCCGCGGCGCTCGGAAAAGTGGTCGCGGATCTGCGGGTGGCGCAGGGGCTCGTCTGAATCGTCGACCAGCAGGTTCTGCTCCGAGACATAGGCGACATATTCGGTGTCGGCGTTCTCGGCGAGCAGGTGATAGAACGGCTGGTCGCGTGATGGCCGCGCATCGGCCGGGATCGCGTCCCACCATTCTTCGGTATTGGAGAAAACCGGATCGACGTCGAAGATCACGCCGCGGAACGGAAAGCTCCGGTGGCGAACGATCTGACCGATCTGGAATTTGGCTGTACGCGGCTGAACCATGGCCTGTCCATTTGTCACGGGCTGGTCAGAAGCCACGATGTTCCGGCTACGTCAACCTCTCGAAACCATTTAGCCGCCTGACGGATGTTGCCGCGTCGTCTCAGAGATGCGGCGTCAGCCCCTGGCGCATCACCAGCCGCTTCAGCTTCGGCAACCGGTCGATGGCGAAGAGGCCAATGCCGCGTAGAGCCTGAACCGGCAGGAAATCGGTCAGCAGCGTGCGGTTCAGCGCGTCGACCGCTGTCGTTCTCGACAGGATGTCGCCGGCGCGGGCGCGATCATAGGCGGCGATCGCCTCGGCGCTGCCTGGATCGTCGCGATGGCCGCCGACAACGGCGGCAAAGGCGGCCGCGTCACGCAGGCCGAGATTGAGTCCCTGCGCACCGATCGGCGGAAAGACATGCGCGGCTTCGCCAATCAACGCGATCCGCCGTGCCGCGAAATGGCGGGCCGTCTGGCCGGAGAGCGGGAACACCTGCCGGCTGCCGACGATCGTGATCTTGCCCACGATCGAGCGTGAGCGCCGTTCGAATTCGGCCGCCAGCGCTTCATCGTCGAGCTTCGACAGCCTCTCCGCCTCGGCAGGGCTTTCGACGCAGACGATGGCAGAGCGCAGGCCGGGCATGGGAACGATGGTGAAGGGGCCGGTCTCGGTGTGGAATTCGGTCGAGACGTCATCATGCGGCAGGCTGTGCGCAATGTTCGCGACGAGCGCCGCCTGCGGATAGGACCAACTGCGCACGGAGAGGCCGGATGCCTCCCGTGCCTTCGATCGCCGGCCATCCGCCGCGCCGAGCAGCTTCGCGCGCACCTGGCCGCCATCGGCCATCACCACAGTAACCGCGTCGTCAGCGGGCAGGATCTCGGACGCGAAGCCGGAGACCCGCTCGATGCCGGCCTGCTCGATCGCTTCATCCAGCGCCGCGATGAGGATGGCGTTCGGAATATTGTAGCCGAACGCCTCGCGCTCGACTTCATAGGCATGGAACTCGACCAACGGCGCGCGGATCAGCCGGCGGGTGGCATCGACGATTCGCATCGTGCGCAGCGGCGCCGCCTTGGGTTCGAGGGCTGGCCAGACGCCGGTCTGCTTCAGAACGTCGACCGAGGCGCCCAGCATCGCGACGGTGCGTTCGTCGCGCGGCGGGGCCTTCGGGGCGATGAGTGTCACGGAGACGCCGTGGCTGCGCGCCAGCAGGGCGGCGACCAGCCCGGCCGGGCCGCCGCCGACAACGGCTACATCGCAAAGATCGTTCGTCATGGGTGAGCCTGCGTTTTTTCATCGTCCGGGTTCTGGCGTCCGCGGATCAGCCGGACCGCCAGCGATCCCGCCGCCATGGCGACGAGAAAGATCAATATATCCGGCAGTGCGAACGCGATATTGGCGATCGCGGGACCCGGGCACAAGCCGGACAGACCCCAGCCGATGCCGAACAGGATCGACCCGAGCACCAGAGACCCGTCGACCCGGCGGGCGCTCGGCGTGGAAAAGGTGGCGGCGGCCATCGGGTGGCGATGGCGGTGGGCGATCCGGAGCGCCGCCATGCTGACCAGCACCGCCGAGGCAAGCACGAAGGCGAGACTCGGATCCCAGCCGCCAGTCGGTATCGCGGCGATGTCGAGGAACGCCTTCACCTTGGAAGGGTCGATCATGCCGGAAATGGCGAGACCGAGGCCGAACAGCAGGCCGGACGCGAGCGCGCCGAATCGGAAGAGAGCCGGGCGCGCGGTCACAGGCCGTGCCTCATGATGAAGACCGTGACGACGGCGGCCGCCATGAAGGCAAGCACCGCGACCATCGAGCGGACCGAAAGCCGCGCCAGGCCGCAGACGCCATGACCCGACGTGCAGCCGCGCGCCAGCGCCGTACCGGCGCCGACGAGCAGGCCGGATGCCGCCAGGCCGAGAGGGTCTAGATTGAGAACCGGCATGGCCGCCGACGCGTCCGGGATCAGCCTTGGCGCCACGGCAAGTCCGATCGCGGCCCCGATCGGCAAGCCGGCCAGGAACAGCAGCCGCCATGGCAGATCCTCGACCCGACGCGACAGCGCCGAGCCGAAGATCGACGAAATGCCGGCGACCCGACCATTGACGATCCACAGCAGGCCGGCGGCCGCGCCGATCAAGGCGCCTCCGATTATCGCGGATATGGGCGAAAAGCCGATCATGCGGTACTCCTGCAATATCGGCATGGTGGTCGAGGCATATCCGACGGGCAATCCTGTCAGATGTCGCAGGTCATGACGCCGCAGTGGCTATTGCCAGCCAGGCTTTGAGCACGTATCGACAGTTCATGCAGCCAAAGGTGCTGGATGCGGCCGCGCAATCTTTGCCGGCGGCCGGTGCAGCAGGGGATCTTTATGCCAACGACGAAGACTTGGGCCGTTCATCTCCTTACGGCGAGCGGCGCCGGCTTCGCGCTCCTCGCGGCGCTCGCCGTGATGCGCGGCGCGTGGGTGGAGACCTTCCTCTGGCTCGGGGCCGCACTCTTCGTCGACGGTGTCGATGGTCCGTTGGCACGCGGGTTTCGCGTCGGCGAACGCGTGCCGTGGTTCGACGGCGCCATCCTCGACATGGTGATCGACTACACGACCTATGTCTTCATTCCGGCGCTGATTCTGGCGCGTTCCGACCTGATGCCGCCTTCATTGGCTGCGCCGGCCGGAATTCTCGTGGCTGTCATCGGCGCGTTGTATTTCGCCGATACGCGGATGAAGACGCGCGAATACGGCTTCCGGGGCTTTCCGGCGGTCTGGAACATGGTCGTCTTCGTCCTGATGGTGTTCGCGCCGCCGCCGGTCTTCTCGGCCATTGTCATTGTCGCGCTCGCCGTCCTGACCTTCGCGCCGGTCGAGTTCGTGCACCCGGTCCGGGTCAAGCGGCTGCGGCCGCTGACGCTCGCCGTGACGCTCGCCTGGTCGATCTTCTCGCTGCTCGCCGTCATGGCCGAACTCAGGCCCAATCAGCTCGTGCTGGCGGGGCTTGGCCTGACGACCGTCTATCTGACCGTCATCGGAGCGGTCCTGCAGGCCACCCGCTTCCGCCTGCCGCGCCGAACCTGAAGGATCCATTGCGCCGATGAACGTCGACCTTCTCTTTCAGCCGGCGGCCTGGGTGAGCTTCCTGACGCTTTCCGTCATGGAGATCGTGCTCGGCATCGACAACGTCGTCTTCATTTCCGTGCTTGTTTCGCGGTTGCCGGCGGCGCAGGCCAAGCGGGCCCGCCAGATCGGCCTGTCGCTGGCGCTGGTTTTTCGCATCCTGCTGCTGATGGTGCTGTCGTACCTGATCGGGCTGACCGCGCCGGTCTTCTCGCTCGGCGAGCATGCCTTCTCCTGGCGCGACCTGATCCTGCTCGCCGGTGGCCTGTTCCTGGTCTACAAGGCGACGCACGAGATCCATAAGGGCGTCGAGGGACATGACGAAGGCGCCGGTGGCGCCGTCGTTGCCGGCTTTTCCGCGATCGTTGCCCAGATCATCGTCATCGACATCGTCTTCTCGGTCGATTCGATCGTCACGGCGATCGGCATGGCCGAGCATCTTGAGATCATGGTCGCCGCCGTCATCGTGGCGATGATCATCATGTATCTCGCCTCCGGCCCGATCTCGCACTTCATCGAGCATCATCCGACCACCAAGATGCTGGCGCTGGCGTTTCTGCTGATGATCGGCGCGGCGCTGATCGCCGACGGCATCGGCTTCCATATTCCGCGCAGCTATCTCTACGCGGCCATGGCTTTCTCGACGCTGGTGGAACTGCTCAACGTGGTGGCGCAGCGCAATCGCAAGAAGACCTGACGGGCGGTCGCGCGGCGCCGGATTCGCGCGGATCGGCTCGATTGAATCGGTTCTAGAATCGGTTGCGTGGGGTAGGGGGCGCCTGTACAACAGGCTATCTCCCTTTGGCGGGCGTTTTCGCCCGGATGGCGCATCCATCCACGCGGTCCCGACTGCGTCCACCACCCCGCAACGTCCGAGTCCGACATGGGCCTTTCCTTCGCGTCCGCGCGCCTCATCATGGCGCTGTTCTTCTTTTATTCCAGCTCGATGTCGAACTGGCTGATCCGCATTCCCGACGTCCAGCACAAGCTTGGACTGGAGCCGGCGACGCTGGCGATCTGCCTGCTCGGCGTTCCGGTCGGCCTGGTCACCTCGATGGCGTTCTCCGGGGCGGTGGTGGAGTGGCTCGGGCCGCGCCGCGCGATCAAGATCGGCTTCCCGCTGCTGCTCGTGCCATTGCTGCTGCCGGGCTTTGCCACGTCGCCGACGCTGCTGTTCCTGGCGCTCGTGCTCGTCGGCCTCGGCATGGGACCGCTCGAGGTCGCCCTCAACGTCACGGCCGACCGGATCGGCCGCGCGATCGGCCGCACCGTGATGTCGCGCTGCCACGCCTTCTGGAGCTTCGGCCTCATGGGCGGCAGCATCACCGGATCCCTCGCCGCCACCTACGGCCTGTCGCCCGGCATCCATATGATTGTGGTCGTCATCTGCGTGTTCCTGATCGGAGAGGCGCTCGCCTCGGGCCTGCCGCCGATCCAGACGGCCGAAGACGCCGCTCCGCAGGAGAAGACCCCGGCTTTCGTCCTGCCGTCGCCCAAGATCGTGCTGCTCTGCCTGTTCGCCTTCGGCATGCTGCTGGTGGAGGGGGGCATCATCGACTGGAGCGCCATCTATCTGCGCGACGTGTTCGGCTCGCAGCCGCCGACGACCGGCTACGCGCTGACCGCCTTCAGCATGGTCATGGCGCTTGGCCGCCTTATTGGTGACTGGCTGTCCATGCGCTATGGCGCGGTGAAAATGGCGAGAGTTTGCTGCACGGTGGCGCTCGCCGGATTGCTGGTCATGGTCTTCGCCGTCGATCCGTTCATGGTGATCGTCGGCGCGGCGGCCACCGGCTTCGGCGTCTCGATCGTCTTTCCGCTCGCCGTCACGGCGGCCGCCTCGCGCGAAGGGCCGCCTGCCGTCAACGTCGCGGCGCTCTCTTTGCTGTCGTTCTCGGGCTTCCTGCTCGGACCGCCGATGGTCGGCTTCGTCGCCCAGTTCGGCGGCTACCGCATGGGCATGGCGACCTTGCTGCTGGCCGCTGTCATGAGCCTGTGGCTCTCCGGCGAGGTGCGTCCGCGCATGGCGGGCAGCCGCCCGGTTCCGGCGAAGGACGCGGTCGGGGACACGGTGACCGAACCGGTATAGGCTTGACGAAGGAGGCTGGCCGCAGGGCCGGCCTCCGCCGATTCGACGCCGCCCTGACGGCGTCCCGCTGACAACAGGAGACGATCATGGTCGAGGCGATCCAGGTTCACGCCATCCGGGTTCAGTCGCATGGCGGACCTGAAGTGCTCGCCTTCGACCAGATCGAGGTGGCCGCCCCAGGCCCGGGCCAGGTTCGCCTCCGCCACACGGCCATCGGGCTCAACTTCGTCGATACATATTTTCGCACGGGGCTGTATCCCGCCCCTGGCCCGTTCCCTTTCGTGCCGGGCAGCGAGGGCGTCGGCGTCGTCGAGGCGGTGGGTGAGGGCGTCACCGACTTCAAGGTCGGTGCCCGCGTCGGCTACGCCGACCCGATGGGATCCTATGCCGAGGCGCGGCTGGCGCCGGCGGCCCGGCTGATCCCGATCCCGGACGGCATCCGCGATACGATCGCGGCATCCTCGATCCTGAAGGGACTGACGGCGCGCTATCTGCTGCGCGAGACGTTCAGGGTCGGCCCCGAGCACACGATCCTGTTTCATGCCGCGGCCGGCGGCGTCGGACAGATCGCGACGCAATGGGCGAAGGCGCTCGGCGCCACCGTGATCGGCACCGTCGGCTCGGAGGAGAAGGCGGCGATCGCCCGCAGGCTCGGCTGCGACCACGTCATCAACTATCGCACCGAGAATTTCGTCGAGCGCGTGTCGGAGATCACCCGCGGCGCCAAGCTCGACGTCGTCTATGACTCGGTCGGCAAGGACACGTTCCCGGCCTCACTCGACTGCCTGAAGCGGCGCGGCACCTGGGTGTCGTTCGGCAATGCCTCCGGCGCGGTGCCCCCGTTCAGCATCGGCATCCTGAATCAGAAGGGCTCGCTCTACGCCACGCGGCCGTCGCTCGGCGGCTATGTTTCCGAGCGGGCGGAACTGCTCGAATCCGCCCGGGATCTCTTCGACGTCATTGGCTCGGGCAAGGTCGTCGTGGCCGAACCGCAGGCCTTCCGGCTCGCTGAGGCGGCCGAAGCGCAGCGGGCGCTCGAAGGCCGCCGCACCACCGGCTCGGTGGTGCTGATCCCGTAGTCGACAAGCGAAAGATCGCAATTGAATGTGCCAAGGCATTTCACCTCTCCCTGAGGGAGAGGTCGACGCACGTAGTGCGGCGGGTGAGGGTTTACGGCCTCACAAGTCCTGCTCCCATCGCACGGAGTTCCATTCGGATCGTTCCCTAAACCCTCACCCGGAGCTTCGCTCCGACCTCTCCCTCAGGGAGAGGTGAGGGCTGATCTGCAAGATCGAGTTTTGCCCCTGCTCTGGGATTTGCCCACCTAGCCTCAATACAACCCGTCCCGGGCTCGAAAGTGGCTGCTGGCGAGGTTGAAGAAGGCGGCGGGCGCGAAGCGCAGGTTGCCCCCCTTCCGGATCGCCATGCCGAAACGGTTGAGCGGAAGCCCCTTGTCGGCAATTGGCCGGAATACGACCTCCCCCGCCGCCAGTTCGCGCTCGATGCCGAGCGGTGTCATGAAGGCCAGGTAGCGACCGGTCTTGGCGAGCTCGAACAACATGCGGATCGAGTTCACCTCGACGAAGGGCCGGTCTTTCGGCCCGCGCAGGCCAAGAAATGGTTCGATGACATCGCGGATCGACAGGCCCTGTCGCGGCACCGCGAAAGGATGGGCGAAACAAGTGGCGAATTGCAGCCGCGTCTCGCCTGCAAGCGGATGATCGGCGCGCATGACGGCGCCGATCGGCAGATCGCGCCGCATCGCCACCTCGATCTCGCGATGCGGCGCGGCGATGAAGGTGAAGCCGATATCGACTTCCGACGCGACGACCATGGCGATGGCTTCCGACGCCGACGCCGTGCGGATATCGACATGCAGGCTTGGATAATGCGTACCGAAGTCGGCGACGATGCCGGGCAGGATGGTCAGCCCGACACTCTCGACCGTGGCGATGCGAACGGTACCCGTCTTCAGCCCGGCGAGCAGACTGAGCTCGGAGACGGCCGCCTCCAGCGGTCCCGTCAGCTGCCGAGCGTGGCGCAGCAGGATCTCGCCCGCCGGCGTCAGGCGCAGCCGACGTGCCTCGCGGACGAACAAAGGCATTTCCAGCGTCTGTTCGAGATGTCCGATCTGGCGGGCGACGGCCGACGAGGCGATGTTCATTCGCCGGGCCGTCTCGCGCATCGACAGCGTCTCGGCGACCATCGTGAAGTAGATCAGCGAAGGGGTGTGGAACAGCCGCGCCAGACTGACGGGCGAGAGAAAGTTCTTGCTCTCCATGGCAGCCTTTCCGCATTTTCCTTCCGAGGTGCTGCCTTATCGGCAGCGCTTTGCGCTGTAACTGGCAGTATCATGCACATTCGAGGCGTTCTAGCATGATGGTGGGGGATGGCCGCAGGATTGCGTTGCGGCGGTCGTCTGCCGCATTAAGATGCACCAGTTGATCAAAAAATCCATTTGATCAAGGCTTAGGCATTTCTCTATGTTTCGTCCCAAGGTCGGACGTCTGAGAAGCAATGGAAACGGACCGCAAATGGGTCGCCTTACCACACATGTTCTCGACACCGCCGCAGGCCGACCCGCAGCGGGTTTGAAGATCGATCTCTACCGGCTCGGACCGGACGCGGTTCTGGTGAAGTCGGTTGCGACCAATGCCGATGGCCGGGTTGACGGACCTCTGCTGGAAGGCGCGGCGCTGGAGGAGGGCAACTACGAGCTCGTCTTCCATGCCGGAGACTATCTTCGCGGCGTGAACGGAGCCCTCCCGTCGACCCTGTTTCTTGATGTCATCCCGATCCGTTTCGGCATTGCCTCGGCCTCGGAGCACTATCACGTGCCGCTGCTGATCTCGCCCTACGGCTATTCGACCTATCGGGGCAGTTGAACAGCATGCGCGAGACCATTCGTTTTCTCCGTCACGGCAAGATCGTCGAGGTCGCCAACGTCGATCCGACGACGACGCTGCTCGATCATCTGCGCCTCACAGAAGGTGCGACCGGAACCAAGGAAGGCTGCGGCGAGGGAGACTGCGGCGCCTGCACCGTCGCCATCGGCCGCGCTCGCAACGGCAAGGTCGTCTACGAGCCGGTCAACGCCTGCATCCAGCTGCTCGGCATGGTCGACGGCGCGGAAATCGTCGCCGTCGAGGATCTGGCCGAAGGCACGGAACTGCATCCCGTCCAGGCCGCGATGGTCGAGAAGCACGGCTCGCAATGCGGTTTCTGCACGCCGGGCTTCGTGATGAGCCTGTTCTCGCTCTACCAGGGCACGGACGGGGCCGTCGGGCGCGACCAGGTCAATGACGCGATTGCCGGCAATCTCTGCCGCTGCACCGGCTACCGGCCGATCGTCGAGGCGGCACTGTCGGTTTGCGGCGCGCCGCGCGACGACAAGTTCCGCAAGGCGGCCGAGGATACGGCCGGCATTCTCAACTTCATCGCCGACGACAACGACATTTTCATCGGCAATGACGACCGTTTCTTCGCCGCCCCGGCCTCGGTGGATGGGCTGGCGGCGCTCTATGTGCGGCACCCGGATGCGACCATCGTCGCCGGCGCGACGGATGTCGGGCTCTGGATCACCAAGCAGCTGCGCGACTTGCCGAAGATCATCCATATCGGTCGGGTCAAGGGTCTCGACGGCGTCGAGGATACGGGCCGCGAGATCCTGATCGGCGCGGCCGCGACCTATGCCAGGGTCGAGCCCTTCATGCGGGCGATCGACCCGGATCTCGGCGAACTGTTCCGCCGCATCGGCTCGAAGCAGGTGCGCGCCAGCGGCACGGTGGGCGGCAATGTCGCCAATGGTTCGCCGATCGGCGATACGCCGCCGGCCCTGATCGTGCTGGCGGCGACGATGGAGCTGCGCCGCGCCGATCGGGCACGCATCATGCCGGTCGAGGATTTCTACATCGAGTATGGCAAGCAGAACCGCGCCTCCGGCGAGTTCGTCACCGGTCTGCTGGTGCCGAAACTGCGGCCGGACCAGATCTTCCGCTGCTACAAGGTGACGAAGCGCTTCGATCAGGACATTTCCGCGGTCATGGGCGCCTTCCGTTTCACCATCGACGCGGAGGGGCGGATCCAGGAAGCCCGCATCGCCTATGGCGGCATGGCCGGGACGCCAAAGCGCGCCAAGCGTGCCGAGACGGCGCTGCATGGCGCCAGCATCCGCGACACCGCCGCCTGGGCCAAGGCTTTCGAGGCCTTGCGCGTGGACTTCACGCCGCTCGACGATCATCGGGCGAGCGCTGGCTATCGGGCCGAGACGGCGCATGCGCTGCTTGGCAAGGCCTTGATCGAGGCGGCCGGAACGCCGACGTCGCGCACGCGCCTGACCGGACGGCGGGAGGAGCTTGTCCATGCCGCTGGATAGCAAGATGACCGCCGACGCCGAGCTTGCCGTCGTTCGCAAGCCGCTGCCGCACGACAGCGCGCCGCGCCATGTCACAGGCACGGCCGCCTATATCGACGACATCCGCGAGCCGGCCGGCGCGCTGCATGTCGCGCCGGGCTACGCGCCGATCGCGCGGGGCCGGATCACGGGCCTCGATCTAGACGCGGTGCGCGCCTATCCCGGCGTCGTCGCCGTGCTCACGGCCGCCGACATTCCCGGCGTCAACGACGTCAGCCCGAAGCTGATCGGCGACGATCCGGCGCTCGCGGTCGACGAGATCCGCTTCCATGGCCAAGTGGTGTTCGTCGTCGTGGCCAAGACCCGCGACATCGCCCGCCGCGCGGCGAAGAAGGCGAAATTCACCACCGTCGCCGAGCCGCCCGTCATCGATCTCGCCGATGCGACCGATACGGTGTTGCCCGAATACGCGTTTGGCCGCGGCGACGTCGAGGGCGCGCTTGCCGCCGCGCCGCTCAAGCTTGAGGCCAGCTTTCGCATTGGCGGGCAGGAGCATTTCTATCTCGAGGGCCAGATCGCCATGGCGGTGCCGGGCGAGGCGGGCGAGATGTTCGTCTATTCCTCGACGCAGCACCCGAGCGAGGTGCAGCACCTCGTGGCGCACGCGCTGCATGTTCCGTCGAGCGCGGTGACGGTCGAGATCCGCCGCATGGGCGGCGGCTTCGGCGGCAAGGAGAGCCAGGCGTCGCAATGGGCGGTGCTGGCGGCGGTTGCGGCCTGGAAGACCGGTCGTCCCTGCAAGATGCGGCTCGACCGCGACGACGACATGATCATGACCGGCAAGCGGCATGATTTCCGCGTCGACTACCGGGTCGGCGCCAGCGCGGAGGGGCTGCTGGAGGTGGTCGACGTCGCGCTCAATGCGCGCTGCGGCCATTCGGAAGACCTGTCCATGGGCGTCGTCGACCGGACGATGTTCCATTCCGACAATTCGTATTTCTATCCGAGCTGCCGCGTGCTGACGCGCCGGCTGCGCACCAACACCGTCTCGAACACGGCGTTCCGTGGCTTCGGCGGGCCGCAGGGCATGACCTTCGCCGAACGGATGATGGATCACGTTGCCTATACTTTGGGCAAGGATCCGCTCGAGATCCGCAAGGCCAATTTCTACCAGGGCGACCGCGATCACACGCCCTATGGCATGAAGGTCGAGGACAGTTTGCTGCAGCCGTTGGTGGCGCAGCTGGAGGCCAGCTCCGACTATTGGGCGCGGCGTGAAGAGATCACCGCCTTCAACGCCGAGAGCCGCATCCTGAAGCGCGGCCTGGCGCTGACGCCGGTCAAGTTCGGCATCTCCTTCACGCTGATGATGCTGAACCAGGCCGGCGCGCTGCTGCATCTCTATCGCGATGGCTCGCTGCATTTGAACCATGGCGGCACCGAGATGGGGCAGGGCCTGTTCCTCAAGGTGGCGCAGGTCGTGGCCGAGGAATTCGGCGTCGACATGGGCAAGGTGGCGATCACCGCGACGCGGACCGACAAGGTGCCCAACACCTCGCCGACCGCCGCCTCGTCCGGCACCGACCTGAACGCCATGGCCGCGCTCAACGCCTGCAACCTCATCAAGGACCGGCTCTTCACCTTCATCGAGGAGAAGTGGCAGGTCCGCCGCCACCAGGTCTCGTTCCAGGACAACCAGGTCATCATCGGCAACCACGTCATGAGCCTGGCGGAGCTGGCCAACGCCGCCTATGCCGAACGCGTCCAGCTTTCGGCCGCCGGCTTCTACAAGACGCCGAAGATCGCCTGGAACCGCGACAAGGCGGAGGGACGGCCGTTCTTCTATTTCGCCTATGGGGCGGCCTGCTCGGAGGTCACCATCGATACGATGACCGGCGAGATGAAGGTCGACCGGGTCGACGTTCTGCATGATGTCGGCAAGTCGCTCAATCCGGCGATCGACATCGGCCAGATCGAGGGCGGTTTCGTGCAGGGCATGGGCTGGCTGACGACGGAGGAGCTGGTCTGGGACAAGCAGGGCCGGCTGCGCACGCACGCGCCCTCGACCTACAAGATCCCGGCCGCCTCGGATATTCCCGAACACTTCCGCGTTGAACTATTCCAGTCGGAAGGACCCCGCGAAGACACTATCTTTAAGTCGAAGGCCGTCGGCGAGCCGCCCCTGATGCTCGGCATCTCGGTGTTTTGCGCGATCACCAACGCGATCGCCAGCCTGAAACCGGGCGTGATGCCGGCGCTGGACGCCCCGGCGACACCGGAAGCGATCTTGCGGGCGGTGCGCGGCATGACGGCAGCGTGAGGATGGCAGGATAACATCATGTTGGTCTGGCAGCGTCTCCTCCAAGCGATCGATCGACAGGGCAAGGCCGCCATGGCGACCATCGTGGAGACGCGCGGCTCGGCCCCCCGGGAGGCGGGCGCCCGGATCGTCGTGCTGCCGGATGCGACCTTTTTCGGCACAATCGGCGGCGGCACGCTGGAATGGCGCGTCATCGCCGATCTGCAGGCGGCGCTGGCGCGGCCCAGTCCGCATTTCTACGCCAGCCAGCGCGTCGCGCTCGGCCCGGAGCTCGGTCAATGCTGCGGCGGCCGGGTCGATCTGGCGCTCGAGGTATTTGATCGCTCGCGTCGCGCGGAGGTTGGTGAACTGGCGGCGGCGGAGGCTGAGGGCCTGTTCCGCACGCGCGGCACGCAAATGTCCGACGGCAAGCTGCACCGGACGATCGAAGGCGGCATTCCCGTGCCGATCGGCTCCGCCCGCATCGACCACGGCGTCATCGAGGAGGGGTTCGGCGACGACAGTCGGGTCCTCTATCTCTTCGGCGCCGGTCATGTCGGCCGGGCGCTTGTCATGGCGCTGGCGCCACTGCCGTTCCGCGTCGTCTGGGTCGATCCGAGGCCGGACGCCTTTCCACAGCATGTTCCCGCCAATGTGCGCTGCGTGCAGCCGCAGGATCCACCGGCCGCCCTCGACGGCGCGCCGCCCGACAGTTTCGTCCTGGTGATGTCGCACAGCCACGCGCTCGACCTCGCCATCGTCGCCAGGGCGTTGAAGGGGCAGCACTTTGCCTATGTCGGCCTGATCGGCAGCGAGACCAAGCGGGCCCGCTTCACGCATCAGCTCGACCGCGCCGGCCTGGCGAAGGAAGACATCCAGCGCATGGTGACGCCGATCGGCGTCGCCGGGATACACTCGAAGCTGCCGGCGGCTATTGCGGCTTCGGTCGCCGCCGATCTACTGGTACGCGACGAAGCGATGCGACAGGCGCTTGCGCGCGCAACGACAGGGCCTGCCGAACCGTCGGCGCTGGCAATAGGGGGACGCTGAGGTGGAGCTCATCCTGGGACGCGCGGACAGCGCGAGGCCGAGCCGGCAACGGCCGGAGAGTCCGCCGCTCCTGCACGCCGTCGGCATCACCAAGATGTTCGGCGCCTTCAAGGCGAATGACGGCATCGACCTGGCGATCCGCCCCGGCGAGATCCACGCCCTGCTCGGCGAGAACGGCGCTGGCAAGTCGACGCTGGTCAAGATCCTCTACGGTGTGCTGCAACCGACCGAGGGGCGCATCCTCTGGAAAGGCCAGCCGGTCGGCGTTCCCAACCCGTCCGCCGCGCGAAGGCTCGGCGTCGGCATGGTGTTCCAGCATTTCTCGCTGTTCGAGGCGCTCACCGTCGTCGAGAACATCGCGCTGGCGCTTTCCGACCGGAAGAGCCGCTCGGCGCTGGCGCGCGAGATCGAGAAGATCTCGCTCGAATACGGCCTGCCGCTCAATCCGTCGTCGGTGGTCGCCGATCTCTCGGTCGGCGAACGGCAACGGGTCGAGATCGTTCGCTGCCTGCTGCAGAACCCCGAACTGATCATCATGGACGAGCCGACCTCGGTGCTGACGCCGCAGGAGGCCGATGACCTGTTCGTCACGCTCGACCGGCTCACCGCGCGCGGCTGCGCGGTGCTCTACATCAGCCATCGGCTGGAAGAGGTGAAGCGGATCTGTCATCACGCGACGATCCTTCGCCACGGCAAGGTTGTTTCCGAATGCGATCCGCAGAAGGAGACGGCGGCGAAGCTCGCAACGATGATGGTGGGCGCTGAAGTACGCCGGCTTTCCTCCGACCTGCCGCCGCCGCAAAACACCCGGACGCGGCTTTCCGTGCGCGACCTGTCGCTGCCGCAGCCGCATCCCTTCGCGGTCGCCCTCAACAACATCACGCTCGAGGTCAAGGCCGGCGAGGTGATGGGGATCGCCGGCATTGCCGGCAACGGACAGGACGAACTCTTCGACGCCCTGTCGGGTGAGCGCACCTGCGGCACGGCCGCCTTGGTCTCGATCGACGGCAAGTCCTGCGGCAACATCGGCGTCACGGCCCGCCGCCGCCTCGGCGCAGCCTTTGTGCCGGAGGAGCGCCTCGGTCATGGCGCGGTGCCGCGGATGCGGCTGTCCGACAATGTGCTTCTGACCCGCCACGCCACCGGCGATCATCTTCTGCGCGGTGGCGTGCTCGACCCGGATGCGGCGCGCCAGCTCGCCGACCGGGTCAGCCGCTCCTTCGACGTGCGCAAGGGAACGCCGGATCCGGAAGCCGGGTCGCTTTCCGGCGGCAATCTGCAGAAATTCGTCGTCGGGCGCGAAATCGACCGCCAACCGGGCGTGCTTGTCGTCAGCCAGCCGACCTGGGGCGTCGATGCCGGCGCGGCGGCGATCATCCGCCAGGCGCTGATCGATCTGGCCCGTTCCGGCTCGGCCATTCTGGTGATCAGCCAGGATCTCGACGAAGTTCTGGAGATTGCCGACCATGTGGCGGTGATCTCCAAGGGCCATCTTTCACCGTCGCGCCCGACCTCCGGGTTGACGCGCGAGGAAATCGGCCTGCTGATGGGCGGGATGGGCGAGCCGCTCGCGGCCGACCGGGGGGCAGTACATGCGGGTTGAGTTGGTCCGCCGAGGCGAGCGTTCCGCCGCCATGGCCTATTTGTCGCCATTGCTGGCGCTGCTGCTGACGCTGATCGGCGGCGCGCTGATCGTGATCGTGTGGCGGCTGTCGACAGTCGACCTGTCGAACCCTGAGACCGGCGGCTTCTTCGGCGCGCTCCAGCAGGGTTTCGTCGACTATGGCCGCTTCCTCTACGTGTTCTTCATCGAGCCGCTGACCGAACTCTGGTCGCTCGAGGAACTGGTCGCCAAGGCGACGCCGATCATCCTCGTCGCGATCGGCCTGTCGCTCTGTTACCTGTCGAACACATGGAACATCGGCGCCGAGGGGCAGATCGCCGTCGGCGCCATCACCGGCTCCATCCTGCCGATCTTTTTCCCCGACTGGCACGGTCCCTTGATGCTGCCGGCCATGCTGGTGCTCGGAATCCTGGGCGGCATGGCCTATGCCGCGATTCCCGCGCTCCTGAAGATCCGCTTCGGCACCAACGAGATCCTGACCAGCCTGATGCTGGTCTACGTGGCCCAGCTCTTTCTCGACTATCTCGCGCGCGGCCCCTGGCGGAACCCGGAGGGCCACAATTTCCCGGACAGCCGGCCGTTCGACGACGGGCAGTTGCTGCCGACCCTGTTCGGCACCAATATCCGCATCAGCCTGACTTTCGTCTTCATCGCCGCCTTCGCCGCCTGGTTCCTGATGCGCTGGACCAAGATGGGATTCCAGATCAAGGTTCTGGGACAGGCGCCGCGGGCAGGGGCCTTCGCCGGCTTCAGCCAGAACCGGATGGTGCTGCTGACCTTCCTGATCTCCGGCGCGCTCGCCGGACTTGCCGGCATCTGCGAAGTCGCCGGTCCGATCGGGCAGCTGCGCACCTCGGTTTCGCCGGGATATGGCTTCACCGCGATCATCGTCGCCTTCCTCGGTCGACTGAACCCGATTGGCGCGATTTTTGCTGGTTTCCTGCTGGCTCTTTCCTATCTGGGCGGCGAAGGCGCGCAGGTCGCGCTCGGCATGTCCGACCAGACGACCCGGGTGTTTCAAGGGATGCTGCTGTTCTTCGTGCTGGCCTGCGATAGTCTTATCTTCTACCGGCTGCAGATCGTGCGGAACCCGGCAATGCAGACAGGCACGGTGTCGTCATGACGGCGCTCATGCTGGAAGGCATCCTTCTCACCATCATCACCGCCGCGACGCCGCTTCTGTTTGCCTCGATCGGCGAACTGGTGACCGAGCGTTCGGGCGTGCTGAACCTCGGCGTCGAGGGCATGATGGCGATGGGCGCCGTCATCGGCTTCGCGGTGGCGCATTCGACCGGCAACATCGCGCTCGGCGTTGTCGGCGCGATTTTCGCGGGCATGGCGATGGCCGCGCTGTTCGGCGTGGTGACGCTGATCTTCGTCGCCAACCAGGTCGCCTCGGGACTGGCGTTGACACTGTTCGGCCTCGGTCTCTCCGGGCTGATCGGTGATGCCTTTGTCGGCGTGCCCGGGGCCGGCTTGGCTCGCGTCTCGATCCCCGGGCTCAGCGATCTGCCCGTCATCGGCCTGCTGTTCCGGCTCGACCCGCTCACCTATCTCGCCGTGGCGATCACGATCGCGGTTTCGTGGTTCCTGTTCCGCACGCGCGGCGGGTTGATCCTGCGCGCCGTCGGCGACAGTCATGTCTCGGCCCACGCGCTCGGCTACAGCGTCATCCGGGTCCGCTTCATGGCGGTGTTGTTCGGCGGCGCCTGCTCGGGACTCGCCGGCGCCTATCTGTCGCTCGTCTACACGCCGCAATGGACGCAGGCGATGACGGCAGGGCGCGGCTGGATCGCGCTGGCGCTCGTCGTGTTCGGTACCTGGCTGCCGGGCCGCGTCGCGGTCGGGGCCTTGCTTTTCGGCGGCGTCAGCATCTTGCAATTGCACGCCCAGGCGCTTGGCGTCGGCGTGCCGTCGCAGTTCCTGTCGGCTTTGCCTTATCTCACCACGGTGATCGTCCTGGTCATCATCTCGCGGAACCGCGCGCTGGTGCGGGCGAATACGCCGGCGGCACTTGGTCAGTCATTCGTTCCCGATCGCTAGGGGACATCTTCCGGGAAATGCCGCAGCGATCCGCGGCGAAGTCCTGATCGAAGTGGATCGCAATTGGTCAAGGCCAGAGGGAAGCAGGCAATGAAGAAGATTCTCACCGCCGCGACGGCAATCGTTGCGCTCGCCGTCGGTATCGGCTCCGCCGAAGCAGCTGGCAAGCTCAAGGCATGCTGGATGTATGTCGGCCCGCATAGTGATGGCGGCTACAGCGAAGGCCATGACGTCGGCCGCCAGATGGTCGAGAAGGAACTCGGCGACAAGGTCGAGACTTCCTATGTCGAGAGCATCGCCGAAGGCCCCGACGCCGAGCGGGCGCTCGAGCGGCTCGCCCGTTCGGGCTGCGAGATCATCTTCTCGACCTCGTTCGGCTTCATGGACGCGACCATCAAGGTCGCCGCCAAATTTCCGAAGGTGAAGTTCGAGCACGCGACCGGCTTCAAGACGTCGGAAAATGTCGGCACCTACAATGCCCGCTTCTATGAAGGCCGCTACATCGCCGGCCAGATCGCGGCCAAGCAGTCGAAATCCGGCGTTTCCGGCTACATCGTCTCGTTCCCGATCCCCGAAGTCGTGATGGGCATCAACGCCTACATGCTCGGCGCGCAGTCGATCAATCCGGACTTCAAGCTGAAGATCGTCTGGGTAAACTCGTGGTTCGATCCCGCCAAGGAAGCCGACGCGGCCAAGGCGCTGTTTGACCAGGGCGCCGACATCATCGCGCAGCACACGGACTCGCCCGCACCGCTGCAGATCGCCCAGGAACGCGGCCTGCACGGCTTCGGTCAGGCGCACAACATGTATGACTTCGCGCCGAAGGCCCAGTACACGGCCATCATCGACACCTGGGGTCCGTACTACGTGAAGCGCGTCAACGCGGTTCTCGACGGCACCTGGAAGGCCGAGCAGATCTGGGACGGCCTGAAGGACGGCATCCTGCATATGGCCGATTACACCAACCTGCCGGATGATGTCGTCGCCTCGGCGAAGAAGACGCAGGCCGAGATCGAAGCCGGCACGCTGCTTCCCTTCAAGGGCCCGATCTTCAAGCAGGACGGCACGGAAGTGATCGGCGCGGGCAAGTCCCTCGACGACGGCACGCTGCTCAGCATGAACTGGTACGTCAAGGGCATCGACGACAAGCTGCCCCAGTAACGTCACGAACGCGACTTTCCCGGACGCAGCCTGATGGCCGCGTCCGGGGAGCGATCGCCTTCGCGGACGGATTTCGCGCCGCCCGGGCGGCTTTGGCCATGCCGGAGCGGCGCTAAAACCTCGATCCTTCTCGGAACCGGCACCTGCGCGCCCACACGCAACCGGCACCTCAACGAGACTGAAACCCCGCCCAATGTCCGCATTCGTCGTCGATTGGTTGAATCTTCTGATCCGCTGGGCCCATCTGGTCGTGGGTATTGGCTGGATCGGCACCTCCTTCTATTTCATCGCGCTCGACCTCTCGCTGAAGAAGCGGGAACAGATGAAGGAGGGCGTCTATGGCACCGCCTGGGAGGTGCATGGCGGCGGCTTCTATCACGTCGAGAAATATCTGGTGGCGCCGCCGGCGCTGCCGTCCGACCTGATCTGGTACAAGTGGGAAGCCTATCTGACCTGGGTCACCGGCTTCCTGCTGCTGATCGTCCAGTACTACTGGAACGCCAACACCTATCTGATCGACAAGTCGATCCTGCCGATGCTGCCGTCGCAGGCGATCGTCATTTCGATCCTGTCGCTCGCTGGCGGCTGGGTCATCTATGACCAGCTCTGCAAGTCGATCATCGGCCGCAACACGCCGCTGCTGGCGGGTTGCCTGTTCGTGCTGATCGTCGGCGCCGCCTACATGTTCACTCATGTCTATTCCGGCCGGGGCGCGCTGATCCATGTCGGCGCCTTCATCGGCACGATCATGGCGGTGAACGTGTTCGGCGTGATCATCCCGAACCAGAAGAAGATCGTGGCCTCGCTGCTGAAGCACGAGAAGCCGGATCCACGCCTCGGCGCCATCGGCAAGCAGCGTTCGGTGCACAACAACTACCTGACGCTTCCCGTGCTGCTGATGATGGTCTCGAACCACTATCCGATGCTCTCCAGCCATCCGCAGAGCTGGATCCTCGTGGCCTTCGTGCTGCTGCTCGGCGGATCGATCCGCCATTTCCTCAACCGGCACGAGGCGCATGATCCGTTCCGCAAGTTCGCCTGGACAATCCCGGCGGCGGCGGTGGCGTTCGGCGTGCTGCTGGTGCTGACGGCGCCCCGCCCGATCGAGATCGACCCGAGCCTGACGGTGTCGGATGCTGACGTGCTGACGCTGACGGCGCAGCATTGCGCCATGTGCCATTCGGCCAAGCCGACGCATGACGGCTTCGACGCGCCGCCCAAGGGCGTCATCTTGACCTCGACCGATCAGCTGGCCGCCCATAAGGAGCAGATTCTGGCGCAGGCCGTGAACGGCACCGCCATGCCGCTCGGCAACGAGCGCGGCATGACCGAGGAAGACCGCAAGAGGCTTGGCGCGTGGCTGCAAAGCCATTAGACAGGCCGCAGTATTCTCCTGAACCCGGGCTGAAATGTCGACCCAACCGCTGACGCTCGCTGCGGTAAACCGCATGGATGAAGACGCCTTCGTGGCGAGTTTCGGCGACATCGCCGAACACTCGCCATGGGTGGCGAAGGTGGCGGAGAGGGCGCGTCCCTATCTCGACCGGACTGCGATGGTGACCGCCTTCGTCGAGGCCGTCGATGCGGCAGGCGAGGACGTGCAAAGGGGGCTGCTGCGCGAGCATCCCGATCTGGCCGGACGGGCGGCGATTGCCGGCGAACTCGCCCCCGAATCCCGCAACGAGCAGGCCAGCGCCGGCCTCGACCGGATGACCGCGGACGAATATGACCGGTTCTCCCGCTTGAACGCTGCCTATCGCGACCGCCACGGCATTCCCTTCATCCTCGCCGTCAAGGGCGCGACCAAGGATCAGGTGCTCGCCGCCTTCGAGGCGCGCCTGGACAACCCCGCCGATATCGAATTCGCGACCGCGCTGACGCAGGTCCAGCGGATCATCCGTTTCCGCCTTGAGGACCGTGTATCAGCATGACCGACACAGCCACCACCCGCGCGACCGGCGAACGTGCGCAGCAGATGATCGACGCGCTCGCCGCGATCTCCGCCAGCCCCGACAATTTGACCCGGCTCTATTTGACGCCCGAGCACAAGCGCGCCGCCGAACAGGTCGGCGACTGGATGCGCGAGGCGGGCCTTTCCGTTCGCATGGACGCGGCCGGCACGATGCGCGGCTCGCTGCCGCCCGGCCGGGCCGGACGCAGCGGCAACAAGTCCCTGCTGATCGGCTCGCATATCGACACGGTGATCGATGCCGGCCGATATGACGGCAATTTCGGCGTCGTTGCCGGCCTGCTCGCCGTCGAAGCGCTGAAGGCGCGCGGCGTCGCCCTGCCATTCGGCCTCGAGATCCTCGCTTTCGGCGACGAGGAGGGTGTCCGTTTCCCGATCACGCTGACCTCTTCGGCGATCGCGGCCGGCGTCTTCGAGACCGCGACGCTGGATCAGACCGACCGCTCCGGCACCACCATGCGCGACGCGCTGGCCGGGTTCGGCGGCGATCCAGACGCGCTCGCCGGCGAGGCCTATCCGGCCGATTCCGTGCTCGGCTACCTGGAGGTCCATATCGAGCAGGGGCCGGTGCTGGAGCGCACCAACGCGTCGCTCGGCGTCGTCACCGCCATCGCCAGCCAGAGCCGGCACCATATCCGCATTCGCGGCGAGGCAGGGCATGCCGGCACGGTGCCGATGCCGATGCGGCGCGATGCGCTGGCGGCGGCCGCGGAACTGATCGTCGGCATCGAAGCCGTTGCCAAGAAGGATCGCAAGAACGCGCTTGTCGCGACGGTCGGCCAGATGGAAGTCCTGCCCGGCGCCTCCAACGTCATTCCGGCCGAGGTGCGCCTGACTCTGGACGTTCGCGCGGCCACGGACGATGCGCGGCGCGATGCCGTCGCGGCGATCCTGTCGCTGGCGCGCAAGATCGAGGCCGTGCGGCAGGTGTCGCTCAGCTTCGACACCTATCTGGAGAAGCCGTTCGCCCCCTGCGGTCCGCGCCTGACCGCGGCGATCGAGACGGCGACGTCGCAGGTCATGGGCAAGCCGGCGCAGCGACTGCTCTCCGGCGCCGGGCATGACGGCCTGTCGATGGCGCATCTCTGCGAATACGGCATGATCTTCGTGCGCTGCCGGGGCGGCATCAGTCACAACCCCGCCGAGTTCGTCACCGAGGACGACATGGGCGCCGCCGTCGAGGCCCTCGTCGAGACCATTCTCGAACTGGCTCGCCAGGAAGAGGCTACTTGATCCGCGACGCCATCGCCTTCAGGAGCGCGAGGTCGCATTCCTGAAGGCGATGATCCGGGTGCCGAGCGACAATCCATCCGGCCACTGCGCGCGCCAGCACGGCATGAAGAGCGTCACCAACCTGATCGTCCGGAAGACCTTCGGCAGCGGGCAGGGGCCGGTCATCGCGCTGAACGCGCATGGCGCCGTCGTGCCGCCGGGGGGCGGCTGGACTACCGATCCCTATGGCGCAGAGGAGCGCAACGGCCCTGTCTACGGACGCGGCTCGGCCGTGTCGAAATCGGACTTCGCCACCTACGCCTTCGCGCTTCTGGCGCTGGAGCAGTCCGAAAAGCCGCTCGATGGCGGCATCGAGCTGCATCTGACCTATGACGAGGAGACGGGCGGCTTTGTCGGGCCGCAATGGCTGCTGGCGCACGATCTCTCCAAGGCGGACGCATTCCACCGACGAGCACCTTCAGCTGTCGGATCTGCGCGCCGCGACCGAGATCGTCGCGCTGGCGCTGGAAGACCTGCTCTCCTCCTGATCCGCCGCGCGCCGGCGCGCCGCCAGCGCCCGGTTCTCGACCTGGATCCGGACGGCCAGCAGCAGGAGGTTGATGGCGCCGAACACCAGCGCCACGACCGGCAGATCGAGGATCAGCGCCAGCAGCGGGATCTCCAGCGCGACGATGAGGTAGTTGGGGTGGCGCAGGAAGCGATACGGCCCCCTGCGCTGCAAGGGGGCGCCGTCGAGCGTGATGATGCGGGTCGTCCAGTAGGGTCCCAGGCTCGCCAGCACCCAGAGGCGCATGGCCTGCAGCAGCGCGAAGACGGCGATCAGGCCCCAGTTGACCGGAGGGGCGGGCGAGGTGAGCAGCGCCAGCGTCGTCAGCCAGGCCGCGTGCAACACAACGATCAGCGGATAGTGCTCCGCGCCGATCTCGCGGCCACCGCGTGCGATCAGGCGGCGGGTGTTGCGCTGGGCGCGCGCGAGTTCGACCAGGCGCTGCAACGCAACGGCGATGAGTAGCCAATAGGCCCAGCCCAACATCATGCGTCGGTCCTCATGCTTCGCCATCTTCCGCGCTGAGTGTCACCATCTGGAAGGCCGCCGTGAAACCGGGCCCCAGTGACGACGCCAGCATGTCGCCTCGCTTGCCGGTCTTCAGCAGGTCCTCCAACACGAACAGGACCGTGGGCGCCGACATGTTGCCATAGGCGGCGAGCACGCGGCGCTCGGCGTCGAGGCCGAATTTTGGATAGTCGAACACCTTTTCCAACTCGTCCATGACCTTGGCGCCGCCGGGATGGCAGCACGGCCGGTCGATATCGGCGCGCGTCAGGCCGTGGCGCACGAGGAAGCCATCGAGGGCGGCGGGATAATGCTCGGCAATGATCTGCGGAATGCTCTGCTGGAAGATGACGTCGAAGCCGTTCGCGTCGATGTTCCAGCCCATCACATCGAGCGTATCCGCCCAGCAATGTTCGCCGCCGATGCCGAGCGTTGCCGTGCCGGCGTCGCGCGGGTCGCTGCTGACGACCGCCGCGGCCGCGCCGTCGCCAAACAGCGCGCTGGCGACGAGATTGCTCTTGGTCAGCCGGTCATAGCGGAAGGCGAGACTGCTCAGCTCGACGACGATCATCAGGCACCGCAGTCCGGCCTGCGAGCGAGCCATCTGGGCTGTGCGGGTCAGACCGAGCACGCCGCCCGCGCAGCCGAGCCCGAAGATCGGCAGCCGCATCACGTCGGGGCGGAAGCGAATGAGGTTCATCAGCCGCGCCTCGATGCTAGGCGTCGAAATGCCGGTCGACGAGACGAAGACGAGAACGTCGATATCCTGCGGCTGCAAATGCGCCCGTTCGAGCGCCAGGCTGGCGGCATCATAGGCGAGGGCGGTCGCGTGCTGCTGGTATAGCTTGGTCTTCTCTTCGAAATCGGCCGGACCAAGGAACCATTCGACCGGCAGACAGCTGTAACGCGCGTCAATGGCGGCGTTGTCGAACACCTGCTCCAACTGGTCGAAGAACGGCATGCGCGAGCCAAATACCTCGCGCGCGCGCTCCTTGGCCACGGATTGCGGGATCCGGTGCGGCGGCACCACCGTTACCAGCGAGCGCAACGTCGCCGTCACCAAGGGACTGCCGGCATGCGCCGTCATAGCGGCGCTGGGAAACCGGATCAGGTTCATGCCTCTCTCTCCACGCCAGATTTTTCGTTCGGGCCCCGCCCTGGACGCCGCAGCGCCGGCTCGACATGACCGGCACGGATGCAGGCCAGACGATCATCGGTACAGGGTCCGCGCCGCCATGCGGCGCAGCGGACCGAGCTACTGCTGCCAGGCGGTCATGGACCGACCGTAATTGTAGTTCGAAGCCCAGCTCGGGCCGCGCGGCCATGCCTCCTGATCCGGCGGGCCGTGCGCGCTATAGGACAGGCAGCGTTGGAACTGGGTGTCCCAGATCTGCTCATTGCCGCATGGCGGTATGCGCGCATGGGCTACCCTTCTATGGCCGCAGGCCCCGAAGGCGGGGGCCGCGGCGGCCAAGCTGATCAACCCGACACAGGCGATCGCAAGCGGGGCACGGGCTGTTACCGAGGTCATCGGTATCTCTCCGTCGGCGTGGTGCCGATGCGAAGCTATTCCTTGCCGACGCGCGATTCGACATTCAGATGACGGCATCCGGGTCACGAAGTGGTGACGGCCGAGCCGGCCGCGTCGCAAGGGACGTCGCCGGCTCGTCTTGGTGGGGTCGCTATTCGACCGGCTTGCCGGCCAATGCGGAGGCGAGTTCCTCATATTGCTCGCATTCCGTGTTGCCGCAGAGCTTCTGGACGACGACCAGTTCTGCCTTGGCCAGTTCCGTGCGCCCGGCACTGGCATAGCCTTCACCCAGATATTCGTGGGTGTTCACATTGCTGGGGTCGATCGCCAGCGCCTGCTTGTAGAAGTCGATGCCGACATCGGTGTCGCCCTTCTTGCGATGGCTGTAGCCGATATAGGTCAGGACCATGGAATCCTGCTTGTTCTGCACGGCGTCGAGCACATCGAGCGCATTGTCGTAATAGCCGGCCAGCGCCAGCTGGCGGCCTTGCTGCAGCAGTTCCTTGTCGTCGAGGCCGCTATGCTGGGCCTTGACGCATTTCTGAGACTTCATGCTGAAGACGAGGCCGCGCTTGCAGACCTGGTTCGACGGCATGAAGTGGCTGGTGCCGCTGCTGCCGCCACTGCCGCCGCCACCGCCACCGCTGCTGCTGCCACCGCCGCCGCTGCTACCGCCTCCGCCTCCGCCGCCCCCGCCGCCACTGGAGGCGAGGCCAGCGCCGGTCGACGCCAGCAGGCCGATGAAGGCGAGCGCCAGCACGGATCGCGTTGTCGTTTTGAAGATGGTTGTCATCGGACCCTCCGACTGGTTTCCTCTCGCCGGTGAGACGAGAGTCGCGGCAAGAACAGCAAGCTCGGGAGCCCTATTCGGTCGCCCATGTCGAGAACGGATCACGATGCTGTGAAGGCGGGCCTCGCGCTTCATCTCGAAGCGCTCTGGCGCTATGGCCTTGTTTTGTCCCGGAACCGCGATATCGCCGAGGATCTGGTGCAGGCAACCTGCGTGCGCGCCCTGGAGCGCTCACACCAGTTTCTTCCCGGCACGCGGCTGGACCGTTGGCTGTTTGCGATCGAGCGCTCGATCTGGATCAACGAATTGCGCGCCCAGCGCGTCCGACAGGGCGCCGGGATCGTCGATGCCGAGATCGCCCTGGTCGTCGACGGCCGGCGCGAGATCGAGACGAATATTCTGGCCTCTCAGGTGTTAAGAGAGATCGGAAAGCTGGCCGAGGCGCAACGGGAAACCGTCCTGCTCGTGTATGCGGAGGGTTTCTCCTACCGCGAGGCGGCCGAATTCCTCGGCGTGCCGATCGGCACAGTCATGAGCCGGCTCGCGACGGTTCGCGAGCGGCTGGGCGGATTGTCGGACGCTACGGAAGGGCGCGAGGCGACTGAGCGAGGCGGCGATGACAGACACTAGTCGTCCGGACGATGCACGGCTGATCGCCTATCTCGACGGTGAGCTGTTGGGCGAGGAGCGGGATGCGCTGACAGCCCGCCTTGCGAGCGACGAGCCGCTTCGCGCCCGCCTCGACCGGATCCAACGGGGCGGGCGCTTGCTGGCGCCGGCCTTCGAGGCGTTGCGGGCCGAAGCGCCGCGCGCCCGGCTCGAAGCGCGGCTCGCCGCGGCGATCGCCACCGACGAGACCCGGCTCGTGCTGGAGCGGCCGCGCGCCCGCGCCTGGCGCTTCCCGCAATGGCAACCCCGTCTCGTCGCGGCGGCGCTCGCTCTGTTTGTGCTGGGCGGGGTGGCCGGCGTTTCGCTCGACGGTCGCATGGGGCGCGACACGAGCGTGACGGAGGCCACGGCAGAGGGCTGGCGGCAGGCGGTCGCCGAGTACTGGTCGCTGACGACGCCGGATACGCTGGCCCTGACACCGACGCCCGAGCGCGCGGCGGCGGAACTGCAGGCCGCGTCGGCCAAGCTCGGCGTCGATCTGTCGGCCGTGCCGGACGCCTTTCCTGGGCTATCGTTCCGGGGCGCGCAGCTTTTCGATTTCCACGGCCGCCCGCTGGTGCAGATCGCTTATCTCGACCCGCAGCACGGGCCGATCGCCTATTGCGTAATCGCCGATCCCGACCACAAGGAACGCGCGCCGACGACGGAGGAGCTCGATGGCTTCACCGTCGTGCACTGGGCGTCGGGCGGCCAGGCGCGGCTGCTGATCGGCCGCGCGCCGGCCGAGCGCCTGCAGGAACTCGCGCAGAAGGTCACCGGCTGACCTGGAAGGCGGGGCAGGGCGGCCCGTTGCCCTTGCCCCGACGATCAGACGACGACGCCGTGCAGATCGTAGGCGTCGGCGCTTTCGATCTTCGCCGTGTACGATCTCGCCGACGCGCATCGGCCGGCGCGAGGTCAGGTGGATCGAGCCGTCGATCTCCGGCGCGTCCCAGACGGAGCGGCCCTTGGCGGTGAGGCCGTTGCTCTCGTCGATGATGACCGGGATGCGGCGTGCCGACCTTCTTGGCGAGGCGCTTGGCGCTGATCTCCTGCTGGCGCTTCATGAAGCGATGCCAGCGGCTATCCTTGACCTCTTCCGGGACCGGATTGGCCGAGCTCGTTCGCCGGCGCGCCCTCGACCGGCTCGAACTTGAAGCAGCCGACGCGGTCGAGCTTCGCTTCGTCCAGCCAGTCGAGCAGGATACTCGAAATCCTCCTCGGTCTCGCCGGGGAAGCCGACGATGAAGGTCGAGCGCACGGCGAGGTCCGGGCAGATCTCGCGCCATTGTGGATGCGGTCGAGCGTCTTCTCCTGGTGCCGGGCGGCGCATCGCCTTCAGCACGTGGGGCTCGCGTGCTGGAACGGGATGTCGAGATAGGGAAGGACCTTGCCCTCGGCCATCAGCTCGATCGACCTCGGTCGACATGCGGGTAGGGGTAGACATAGTGCATGCGCACCCAGGCGCCGAGCTCGCCGAGCGCCTGCGAGAGGTCGAGGAATTTGGCGCGCACCTCGCGGTCCTGCCACTTGCTGGCTCGTATTTCAGGTCGACGCCATAGGCGCTCGTATCCTGCGAGATGACCAGCAGCTCCTTGACGCCGGCCTTCACGAGCTTCTCGGCCTCGCGCAGCACGTCGCCGGCCGGCCGGCGACGAGGTCGCCGCGCAGCTTCGGGATGATGCAGAAGGTGCAGCGGTTGTTGCAGCCTTCGGAGATCTTCAGATAGGCGTAGTGGCGCGGCGTCAGCTTGATGCCCTGCGGCGGCACCAGGTCGACGAAGGGATCATGCGCCGGCGGCACCGCCGTATGCACGGCGCCGAGCACGCTCTCATATTGCTGCGGGCCGGTGATCGCGAGCACGTTCGGGAAGGCGGCGCGGATCTGCTCGGGCTCGGCGCCCATGCAGCCGGTGACGATGACCTTGCCGTTCTCGCTCATGCGCCGTGCCGATCGCCTCGAGCGACTTCCGCCTTGGCGCTGTCGAGGAAGCCGCAGGTGTTGACGATGACGAGATCGGCGCCGTCATGCTTGCGCGAGAGCTCGTAGCCCTCGGCGCGCAGAGCGTGATGATGCGCTCGGAATCGACCAGGGCTTTCGGGCAGCCGAGGCTGACAAAGGAAATGCGCGGCGCTTCGCTGTTCATGCAGATTGTCTCGGTTGGTCGGCGGCGGGTCGGTGCGACGGGGCGTCAGGCGCGCCGCGCACATGCGCGGTCGGGTCGACGGGACGGCCACCTTTTCATCGTTCTATTCTGGCGCGTTTTCTGTCGAACTGGCCGGTATCTGTCAATGCAAACATTGACAAACCTTGCGGCGGCTTGTCGCCCGGGCTTGTTCCGATGCGCCCTTACGCCTAGCTGTGGGACGATCGGGCGCATCGGAGAATGACATGACCGTCGAGACCAGCGGGTTCGGGCACAGTATCGCCGGCGTGGACGAAGCCTCGATCCGGACGCTGGTGCACACCTTTTACGACCGCGTCCGACACGACGAGCTGATCGGCCCGATCTTCGAGGCGCAGGTCGACGACTGGCCCGAACACCTCGAAAAGCTCTGCGCCTTCTGGTCCAACGTCGTGTTGCGGACCGGCCGCTATCAGGGCCGGCCGATGCAGAAGCATCTGCGCCTGCCGATCGAGGCGGCGCATTTCGACCGTTGGCTGGCGCTTTTCCGCGCCACGGCGGCCGAGATCATGCCGCCGGACGGCGCAGCGATTTTCATCGATCGCGCCAACCGCATCGCCGACAGCTTCGAACTCGGCATCGGCACGGTGCGCGGCGAGTTCCGCTCGCCGCGGCACGCTTTCCCGTCTTAGTCGAGCCTCGGCGGGCAGGGCGCTTCCGCCCGAGATTGCGAGGCCTGCGGCGCACCCTATATTGGTCAGGGACACAGACCAATTGTTGCGCACTGCCAGGAGATCCTCCATTCATGTCTTTGCTATTCGAACCGCTTCAGGCGGGAGCGCTTCGCCTGCCCAACCGTATCGTCATGGCGCCATTGACGCGCAGCCGGGCAGGGGACGAGCGCATCCCGAACGCGCTGATGGCCGAGTACTACGCGCAACGCGCGGCGGCTGGCCTGATCATCAGCGAGGCGACCAGCGTCACCCCGCAGGGCGTCGGCTACACCGGCACGCCGGGCCTCTGGTCCGACGAGCAGGTCGAAGGCTGGAAGCTCGTCACCAAGGCGGTGCATGACGCCGGCGGCCGCATCGTTTCGCAGCTCTGGCATGTCGGCCGCATCTCCGATCCCGTGCTTCTCGGCGGCGAGCTGCCGGTCGCGCCGAGCGCCGTCGCCCCGGAAGGCAATGTCAGCCTGCTGCGCCCGGTCCGGCCCTATGTCGTGCCGCGCGCGCTCGAGACGGACGAGATCCCCGGTATCGTCGAGGACTTTGGTCGCGGCGCCGAGAATGCCAAGCGGGCCGGCTTCGACGGCGTCGACGTGCATGGCGCCAACGGCTATCTGATCGACCAGTTCCTGCAGGATGGCACCAACCGCCGCACCGACCGCTATGGCGGCTCGGTCGAAAACCGCGCCCGCTTCATGCTGGAGATCGTCGATGCGGCGATTTCCGTCTGGGGACCGGATCGCGTCGCGGCGCATCTGCGACCGCGTGGCGACGATCACGGCATGGGCGACAGCAACCCGCATGCGCTGTTCACCTACGTCGCCTCGGAGTTGAAGCGGCGCGGTATTGCCTTCCTCTTCGTCATCGAGCGCGAGGGGCCGGATAGCCTGCTCAGCGAGATCAAGCGAGCCTTTGGCGGGGTCGTCATCGCCAATCAGGGAATGAGCAAGGCTGATGCCGAGCGCCTGATCCGTGCGGGCACGGCCGACGCGGTGGCCTTCGGGCGCAAGTACATTGCCTCGCCGGACCTTGCCCATCGCTTCGTGATCGACGCCCCGCTCAACGAGCCCGATCCGTCAACCTTCTATACGCCGGGCGCCAAGGGCTACACCGACTATCCGACGCTCGAGACCGTCGACTGACGAACGCCCCAATCCCGCTGCCGGACCCAAGGGGTCGCGGGCAGCGGGGCAGGGCTGAAAGATCCGGTTCAGCCGAAGATGCGCAGCGGCTCGAAATGGTTCATGTCGTCGAAGCTGCAGAAGGCCGGTGGCTCGAGCTCAAGGATCGGCGCTTCGCGCTGGAGCAGGGCGAGACAATCGTCGAACAGCGCGCGCCAGGCGGGCAGGCGATCGCCGTCGAGCCAATCGATCACATAGGCCAGCGTGACGTGGAACACGTAGCCGTCATGATCGGGATGGCGATAGCCGAACGTCTCGGCAAAGGCGTCGCGCCACGCCCGCATCGCACGCCGATCTTCCTCGGTCGCGCCGATGACGGTCAGGCCCGTCGGAACCACGTTGACGACCTGGACCCGAAACGGTCCTGCGCCCCGATAACCTTCCAGCCGGTCGAGATAGAGACGGGTCATCTCGTCGATACCCGTATCGAGCGCGACATCGGCGGGCCAGAACGGCAGGCTGCGGCGATATTCGATGATGCCCTGAAACAACGTCATGTGCAGGCTGGAGACCGGCGTGAAGGCGAGGCGGCTCGCGTCGGGCATCGCCTGCATGCGGCGACGAACCTCTACCACCGCCGCCTGCGATGCCGAGCTATCAACCAGATGACAGACGACAGTATTGCCGGGCTCCGGCAGGAAGGCACCACTCTTGTCATAGCGGCGGCCGAAGTGATGCGGCGGTGCCGAACGAGCGCTGGCGGCATAGTTGGCGAGCGGATCTTCGAGGGTCGTCGATGTCATGGCAGAATCCGTGCGTTTGGCAGGATGGCCGCTCGTCCCAGATGGGGCAGCGAAAGTCGGCCTCTTACCCCGGAAGAATGAAGCCCGCATGACAGCGAGGGGCAGGGCGATCGGAGAGCCCGCCCGGATTGACTCTCCTCCCGCCTGCGCCAGTTGAAGCCATGCATCGAACCTCGCGGCGCCATAGCCGTCGGCGCGACCATCAACGGGCTCTTCCTGGAAGGATCAAAAGGTGGACAAGACGTCGCCGTCTGGCATGAGGATCACCGTCACCAAGGATGGCCCATATCTGGTCCGAGGGCATGTTCCCTTGAGCCGGCAGGCCATCGGTAGCAATGCCGCCGGGGAGTCGATCGAGTGGGTCGAGATCGAGACGATCGAGCCCGAGACGGCTGCCTACAAGCTCTGCCGCTGCGGCCATTCGGCGACCAAGCCGTTCTGCGACGGGACACATGCGCGGATCGGCTTCATCGGCGATGAGACGGCGAGCCGGCAGCCCTACGCCGCCTTAGCGCAGGAGATCGACGGTCCCGCCTTGGCGCTGACCGACGCCGAGTCGCTCTGCGCCTTCGCGCGCTTCTGCGATCGCGACGGCAAGGTCTGGAATACGGTCTCGCAGGCCACGCTCGAGCCGGAACGCGCCGCTTTTGTCCGGCAGGTCGGCCAATGCCCGTCCGGACGGCTGGTCGCCTGGGACTATCAGACGCGCGCACCCGTCGAGCCAGACCTGCCGCCTTCGATGGTCATCGTCGAGGACCCGCAGCAAGGCGTCGCCGGGCCGATCTGGGTGCGTGGCGGCATTCCCGTCGAATCAGCTGACGGCACGCCCTATGAGGTGCGCAATCGGGTGACGCTCTGCCGCTGCGGCCAGTCGGCCAACAAGCCGTTTTGCGACGGCACGCATGCCGCCATCGGCTTCAAGGATCGCTGAGTTGCCTCAACGGAGCCGGCGACGAGGGCGCCCGGACCGGGTAGGGCGGTGCCCACTGCCCGGCACTGACCGGACGCCGGCGGGCGTAGCCAACCCACCTACCCGACCCAGATCATGGGAACATAGGCCAAACATAAAATCGAACCGACGAGTCGGCCCGTCGGACCAGCCGGAGCAATTCCGAACCGGCTTCCGGGTCGCCTGGGCGACGCACGCGAAAATTCCGATGGAGCGCCGATCGAAACGCCACGGCCATGCCGAGGACGTTCGAGACGGTCGGGCATGGAATGCTCGACGCGCGACGCAAACGGTCCCCATGGTTGAGTTGGTCGTCAACCGGATCGGCGTCGGCGGGTCAACGGGCCACGACCGGCTTCCGGCGCCGGCACCACATCGGTTCAAAAAGCGGTCTGTCGACGGTTGAGGGGGGACGAAGCCGCACACAAGCCTTACCGGCAGCTGCACATCCGCAATTCGCATAAGATATATTATGGAACTAAATCGGATACTCAGGAGAGCTGCGGCTTGGACGACTGGCGATCCCGGTCGGTTTGATCTCGGCCCGTCAGCTGTGACGTCTGTATCGCCCTGTACGGTTACGGCGTCGGCGACGAGTTTTCGTCAGCCGACGCCCAGCGCGGCGGCGTCACCAGCTTCGTCACCGCCTTGTCGCTCCAGCGCATCAGGTTGTCGACGAACCGGCCGCTCTGCGTGACGACGCTCGTGGCTGCCGACTTGGCCATGCCGCCGACCGTCGACGCTTCGCGCTCGATCAGCATCGGTTCGTCCTGCGGCACGGCCATGGGTGGCTCGATCGCGGCCGGCATGGGCTGCGGGCCGCCGGACCGCACGGCGCGATGCGGCGGGCTGACCCGAGCCTGTCCAGGCCCTGCCGAAGCTGCCAGGGCCTTGCTGACGGTCGTTTCCCACGAGACGCACTCGTCAGCCTCGCAACGAGGCTTGGCCGCGACGGCCTTGGCTTCGGCGGGTTTGATCAGAGGCTTCGGCGGGATGACGGCGACCTTCTTCTCGGCCTCAGATGCGACGCTGTCGGGCGACACTTCAGCGGTCGGAAGCGGCTCGGCCGGCAGGATCGGCGCTGCCGTGTCGGAGGCGCCTTCCACCGGCAGCACATACATCTGCGCGGTGGCCGGCACGCTCGAGGCGGGCGATTGCGACCGTGTCAGCATGGCATTCGCCACGAAGCCGGCGCACAGCACAGCGGCGAGCGAAACGGATCCCAGCAGCACCAGACGCGGTACGCGCGGGAACATCTTCTCGGAGAGCTCGTCCTTGATTTCAGCCATGGCGATTCCTCTGCTCAGCGGAGCGATACTCGCACTAGAAGCTTGATTCCCGGCCTCAATGGGGCCGCTTTCGGGCGATGCGGCGACCGGAGCGCGCTGATTTGGCGGCATTCGGCCATTTTCCCCTCGAAATCCGGCTTGGCTGGATGCGATTTGACACCCCAATATGCCAATCTTATCATAATACCATTGACCGAAACGGTCATCGCAGAATGGAGGAGGGCAGTCCCCTGCCCTTGGGCCAAACGGCGTCGCCTCTGACGTTGCGCCGGAGCCCGGCTGCGCCATGTCGTGCTTGGAATTGGAGGAAATCCCTTGGTCTACAGTACCCATCCGCGCCCGCAGATGGAGCGCAGCCAATGGCAGTTGCTCGATGGCGCCTGGCAGTTTGCCTATGACGATGCCGCGCAATGGCAGCGGCCGGATCAGCCGGATTTCCCGCTCACCATCAACGTGCCCTATGTGCCGGAATCGCCGCGCAGCGGCATTCACGACGAAGGCTTTCATCCCGTCGTCTGGTATCGGCGCACGGTCGAACTGCCGAACGAATTGACGCCGGACGATACGCAGGACCTGATCCTGCACTTCGGCGCCATAGACTATGCGAGCGACGTCTGGATCGACGGCCAGCACGCCGCCTCGCATGTCGGCGGCCATACGCCCGTCCGCATCGCGCTCGGGGCGCTCATCAAGGGCCGCACGTTCGAGATCGTCGTGCGCGCCGAGGATGACCCGGCCGACATGCACAAGCCGCGCGGCAAGCAGGATTGGCTCGCCGCCCCGCACGGCATCTGGTATCCGCGCACGACCGGCATCTGGCAGAGCGTCTGGATCGAGCGCGTCGGCAAGAGCCATGTCGACCGGCTGCATTGGACGGCCGATTTCGCCCGCTTCGAGATCCGTCTCGATGCGCGCGTCGCGCAGCCGGGCGGCTGCCGCCTCAGGGTCAAGCTCTCGCTCGAGGGGCGGGTGCTGGTCGAGGACGAATACGCCCTCACCGGCAAGGACACCCGCCGTGTGTTGGCCCTCCCCGACCCCGGCATCGACGATGCGCGCGCGCAGTATGTCTGGTCGCCGGAGCACCCGCAGCTGATCGACGCCGAGGTAACTCTGGTCGACGCTGCCGGCAACGTGGTCGACGTTCTGAAGAGCTACACCGCCATGCGCGGCGTCTCGACCGCCAATGGCCGCTTCGTCATGAACGGCCGGTCCTATTTCCTCCGCCTGGTGCTCGATCAGGGCTATTGGCGGGAAGGCATCATGACCGCCAGCGACGCGGAATTGCGCCGCGACGTCGAGCTGACCAAGCAGCTTGGCTTTAACGGCGTGCGCAAGCACCAGAAGATCGAGAACCCGCGCTTCCTCTACTGGGCCGACGTGCTGGGCCTGCTGGTCTGGGAGGAAATGCCGAGCGCCTACGCCTTCTCGACCGAGGCGATCACGCGCGTCACGGCCGAATGGCAGGAAGCGATCGAACGCGACTATTCGCATCCCTGCATCGTCGCCTGGGTGCCTTTCAACGAGTCCTGGGGCATCCCGGAACTGCCGCATGATGCACGCCAGCGCAGCTACCAGCAGGCGCTCTACCATCTGACCAAGTCGCTCGATCCGTCGCGCCCGGTTAGCGGCAATGATGGCTGGGAGCAGATGGCGACCGACATCTTCGCCGTTCACGACTATCACTACAGTGGCGACGTCCTTGACGGCCGCTACCGCTCCGAAGCCGCCTTCCGCGACACGCTGACGACCTTCCGCTCGGCCGGCCGCGCCCTCGCCCTCGCCCTCGAAGGCCACGCCTGGGCCGGACAGCCTGTCATGTTGACGGAGTTCGGCGGCATCGCCTTCTTCATGGGCCAGGAAAGCGGCTGGGGCTACAGCCAGGCGAAGGACGCGGACGACTTCGTCATGCGCTATGCCGACGTGCTGCGCGGTGCCACAGGGTCGTCGCTGCTCGCCGGCTATTGCTACACCCAGCTGACCGACACCTATCAGGAGCAGAACGGCGTTCTGACGATGGACCGCAAGCCCAAGGCGGACATCGCGCGGATCCGCGCCGCCAATCTTGGCGTCGCGGTCGAACGCCTGTCGGAAGATCCGCTCGGCTACAGCGCCCGCTGGATCGCCCGGCACGGGGCCGACAAGGCCTGATCCCCTGCGCTTGCAGACGACGAACAGAAAAGCCGCGGCAAATGCCGCGGCTTTTCTGTCACCGAATGCTGATATACCCCATGAGGATGTCGATCTATGCCGTTGTAATATATGCGATATATATCTTCTCAATCCAGATCCTTGCGACCGAGCTGCGTCTTCTCGAACAGCAGCACGACGATGAGGGCGAAGGCGAAGGGAATGAGGAGGTAAAGCAGCCGGAAGACGATCAGCGCCGCCAGCACGTCGTTGGGATTGAGCTCCGGCAGCGCCGCCAGAAAAGTGACCTCCAGCACGCCCAAGCCACCCGGCGCGTGCGACAGCAGCGCCAGCGTGAATGAAGCGAGGAACACGCCGAGGATGACGAGATAGCCCGGATTTCCCTCTGCCGGCAGCGCGAAATAGATGATCGCCGCGGCCGCCGCCAATTCGAGCGGGCCGGCCATCATCTGGCGGGTGACAATCGGCAGGCGCGGATATTGCAGCGTGAAACGCTTGAACTGCCATGGCGGGAAGTGGCGCCATGAGCCGAGCGCATAGAGCCCGACCAGGGCGAGAAGGATGACGCCGACGCCGAAGGAAACCCAATCCGGCACATCGATCAGCCGACGCACGATATGCGGTTCGATCGTCAGCACGAAGCCGCCCATCAGCACGGTGCCGAGCGCGAATGTGAACGAACAGAAGACGATGAGAAGGCCGATTTCCTGGCCGGTCAGGCCGCGTGTCGAATAAGCCCGGTAGCGCACCACGGCACCCGAAATCACCGACGCGCCAATATTGTGCGACAGCGCATAGGTCGTGAACGAGCAGAGCGAGATGAACAGCCAGGAGACCTTCTTGCCGAGATGCAGGATGGCGATCCGGTCGTACCAGGCCAGTGCGCCATAGGCGACGAGGGTGGCGCAGACCGCCAGCGCCCAATTTCCGAATGTAATCGCAGCGAGACTGTCCGCCACTTCGGCGAACGAGATACGGCGAAACTCACGGTAGAGAATAAAGATCGATACGGCGACCGCGCCGATCCCGAAGACGGACCAGGCGGCGTTTCGGCTTTTCATCGAGCAGTATCCCCTTCCCGGGCGCCGGTTCCCGAAGCTCCGCCGCGTTATGATTCCAAGAGTGACATGTCCGTTTCGGAGGAACCAGTGCGGCGACGGTCGCATCCCATGGTTAATCGCCCGTCAAAGAGCGAGCGCGACGACCATTCCGTCATAGGCCGGCTCGACGTCGCCGGGGATCCGCGCCACCAGGGCGGCGTAATCGAGATCGCCGTGCATGTGTGTCAGGATCGTCTTGCGCGGGCGCAGGCGCTCATGCCAGGCCAGCGTATCGTCGACGCTGAAATGGCTCGGATGCGGCCGCCAGCGCAGCGCATCCACCATCCAGAGCGACATGTCGGCGAGATGCGGCAGGCTTTCGTCGGGAATCGCGCTGATATCGCTCGAATAAACGAAATCGCCGATCCGGAAGCCGAGGCTGTCGATGTCGCCATTGGATCTGCCGGATTGGCAGGATGTCGAGCTTGCCGCCCGGCCCGTCGATGGAAAAGCCCTGCCCTGCCTCGATGCGCGTCCGGCCGAGGATCGGCGGATAACTGCCGCCGGCCGGCGTCCGGAAACAATAGCCAAACGCCTCCTCCAGCCGCTCCTGGGTAAAATCGTCCGAATAGACCGGCACCAGCCGGTGCGTATCGAGCCAGAGAACGAACGCAAATCGTCGATGCCATGCGTGTGGTCGGCATGCGGATGGGTGAACAGCACGGCGTCGATGCGGTCGACGCGCGCGTTCGAGAAGCTGGTTGCGGACGTCCGGGCCGGCATCGACGAGGATACGGGTCGGATAGGGATGATCGCCCCGGTAGCCGTCGATCAGGATGGACGAGCGCGTGCGCCGGTTTTTCGGTTCGGACGGATCGCAGGCGCCCCAGTCATTGCCGATGCGCGGCACGCCGGGCGACGCGCCGCAGCCCAGCACGGTGATGCGCAGCCGGTCGGCGCGCGCGGCTCCTGCTCCGCCATCAGCCATGGTGCGACGCCGTCCGATCCGCCAGCGCGTCGCGCGGTACCTTGGTGAACAGGCGCATGAAATTCTCCGTCGTCGCTTTCGCGATCGCGTCCACCGTCACGCCCTTGACCTCGGCCAGCACGGCGGCGGTGTCGCGGACATAGGAAGGCTCGTTGCGCTGGCCGCGATGCGGCACCGGCGCCAGATAGGGCGCATCGGTCTCGACCAGCAGCCGATCGCGTCGGCACGAAGCTGGCGATCGTCGCGGATCGCCTGCGCGCTCTTGAAGGTCAGGATGCCGGAGAAGGAGACGTAGAGACCGAGTTCGAGGCCGGACCTTTGCCAGATCGGCGCCTGAAGAGAAGCAGTGCAGGATGGCGGGGAAAGCGCCCTTCCCCATCTCGTCGCGCAGGATCGCGATCATGTCCGCGTCGGCGTCGCGGGCGTGGATGACGAGCGGCAATTGCGTGATCGCGGGCGGCGGCGATGTGACGGCGCAGGCCCTGCGCCTGCAGCGCCGCGGGCTCGGCGCCATAGAAATAGTCGAGCCCGGCCTCGCCGATCGCTATGACCTTCGGGTGGGCCGACAGCGCGACCAGTTCGTCGGTGGTGATATCCGGTTCTTCATGCGCGCTGTTCGGATGGGTGCCGATCGAGCAGTAGACCTCGTCATGCGCCTCGGCGAGGGCGCGGATCTTGTCGAATTCGCGGACCCGGGTCGAGATGGTGACCATGAGGCCGACGCCGGGCGTCGCGCGCGCGCTGCATCAACGCCTCGCGGTCGGTGTCGAAGTCGGCGAAATCGAGATGGCAGTGGCTATCGACCAGCATTTCATTCATCGGTTCGGATGATTGCGTCATGGCGCAAATATGGGGCGTTTCGTGCGCAGTCAGTAGCGGTTAACGCTCGGGCTGTCGACCGTTGTGGACAGTCGCGAGATCCCGCCACTACAGTGCCGCATGTGACCGCAGGCGGCCGGGGATTCGCACTTGCAACTCAGCCAACGCACTCTCTATGCGATCCTTCCGCGGCGCCTCAAGGAAGAGGGCCCTGGTGCGCAAGCTGGCGGCCCGGCTGCCAGCCATGCAAGGCGCGCCTGCCTCGCTGGTCCTGAACCAGTCGACCGAGGCCACTCGTCACCGTTTCCAGATCGATTTCGAGCGGATTGGCACGCAGCTGCACGTCAAGCTCGACCTCGACCTGATGGCGCGCGATCCCTATCAGTTTGAGATGGTCTGGCGCCGGTTGCCGCCGCTGATCCACATCATGGCGCGGACGGCGCCCGGCGTGACCTCGGCGACGGCCAGCATCTCCGATGGCGGCGGCAACATCGCCAACGAACTCGCCTATTGTGCCGACGAGCCGCAATCGATCCTCGTGCCGGATCCCGGTTTCATGAAACCGGAGATCTACCAGTCCTTCCGCCGGCTGGCCGAGAACCGTCCGGGCCAGTGGGCGGCGCGGCAGGACACGCTACTCTGGCGCGGCGCGGTTTCCGGCCATGGCGACACCACCACCGACGCGATGGACATCGACGACCCCAATCTGAAGCAGCGTGTCCGCCTGTGCCTGGCGCTGCGCGGGCTCGACGACGTCGATGTGCGCCTGATCGTGCCCGAGCGCGACCGCGCCGCGGATCCGGCGCGGCGGGCGATGGAAGCGCACGGCATTCTCGGTAGCTATGTGCCGCCGGCGCGCTGGATCGACGTCAAGTTCGCGCTCGACATCGACGGACCGACGAATAGCTGGGGCAATCTCTATACGCGGCTGCTGCTCGGTTGCTGCGTGCTCAAGGTCGCCTCCCCGGCCGGGTTCCGGCAATGGTTCTACGACGAGTTCGTGCCGTGGACGCATTACATCCCGGTGGCGGCCGATCTGTCGGACATGGTCGAGAAGGTCGAGTGGTGCCGGACCCACGACCAGGCCTGCCGCGAGATCGCCGCGGCGGGGCAGGATTTTGCCCTGCGGCGCACGCGGGAGTCCGAGACGATCGCCACGGTCCAGCGGATCAACGAACGGCTGGGGCCGGGGTAGTCTCGTCTGGGATCAGCTCGCCCGTTTTCTCACCTCTCCCTCAGGGAGAGGTGGAGTGCATTTCGCCATGAGTCGACGGGACGCAACCAATCGAGAATGGTGATCCGGGCCGACACCAATAGGCGCGGCCCGGATTTAGTCCTTACGCGGACTTTTCGGCTTCTTCCGCCTCGACATAGCGCGGGAAGACGCCGGCCGGCGTCGGCAGGGTCGAGCCGGGCGCCAGGCGGCCAGCGTGCGCACCAAGCGAGGCGAAGCTGCGGCCGGATTCCGGGATCGCCAGGAGGTCGAGCAGCTTGCCAGCCGAGCCCGGCATCACCGGCTGCGACAGGATCGCGATCTGGCGGATCACCTCGGCCGTGACGTAGAGCACGGTCGCGGCGCGCTCGGGATCGGTCTTGCGCAGCTGCCACGGCGCCTGGTTGGCGAAATAGCGGTTCGCCTCGGCGACGACGCCCCAGATCGCTTCAGCGCGTGATGGATCTGCTGCCTTCCATCGCGTCGCGGCAGGCCGAGCAGCAACGCGTCGGCGCGGCGAGGATGTCCTCGTCGGCAGGCTGGAAGCGCCCGGCTGCGGCACGATGCCCTCGAGGTTCTTGCCGATCATCGACAGCGAGCGCTGCGCCAGATTGCCGAGATCATTGGCCAGATCCGCGTTGATCCGGTTGATGATCGCCTCGTGGCTGTAATTGCCGTCCTGGCCGAAGGGGACTTCGCGCAGGAAGAAGAAGCGGACCGGGTCGACGCCGTAGTGTTCGATCAGCGCGAACGGGATCGATCACGTTGCCGAGCGACTTCGACATCTTCTCGCCGCGGTTGAACAGGAAGCCATGCGCGAAGACGCGCTTGGGCGGCTGCAGACCGGCCGAAATCAGGAAGGCCGGCCAGTAGACCGAGTGGAAGCGCACGATGTCCTTGCCGATGACATGCACGTCGGCTGGCCAGTAAGCGCTGAACTGTCGCTCTCGCGATCCGGGAAGCCGACCGCGGTGAGGTAGTTGGTCAGCGCGTCGACCCAGACATACATGACGTGCTTCGGATCGCCGGGAACGGGCATGCCCCAGTCGAAGGTCGTGCGCGAGATCGAAAGGTCCTTCAGCCCGCCCTTGACGAAGCTGACGACCTCGTTGCGGCGCTCGTCCGGACCGATGAAGTCGCGATTGGCTTCGTAGATGCGCGAGCAGGCGGTCCTCATAGGCGGACAGGCGGAAGAAGTAGCTCTCCTCCTCGACCCAGTCGACACGGTTCCCTGCGGCCCATAGCGCAGGCCGTCGGGCGGACCTCGGTCTCCGACTCGGCATAGTAGGCCTCGTCGCGAACCGAATACCAGCCGGCATAGGCGTCCTTGTAGATGTCGCCATTGGCTTCCATCCGACGCCAGATCTCCTTCCGAGGCGCGAGTAGTGGCGCGGCTCGGTGGTGCGGATGAAGTCGTCGATTGGAGCAGTTCAGTGCTTCGGCCATCGCCTGGAAGCGCGGCACGTTGCGATCGGCCAGTTCGCGGCGGTGATGCCGTCGCGGGCCGCCGTCTGCACCATCTTGATGCCGTGCTCGTCGGTTCCGGTCAGGAAGAAGACGTCGTAGCCATCCAGCCGCTTGAAACGGGCGAGCGTATCCGTCGCCAGCATCTCATAGGCATGGCCAATGTGCGGAACGCCGTTCGGATAGGAAATCGCTGTCGTGATGTAGAATTTCGGCGCTGTCACCGCTGTCTCGCTTTTCTTTCAACGCAACCAATAGTCTGTGCGCCAGCGGATGCCGGCTGTTCGACAGCTTCACATTCGGGTCGCGCGAGCGAGGATGTTCATGGTCGTGAGCACAAACTGTTTGCGGTCGAGATTGAGCGCCTCGACCTCAGCCGAAGACTGTCGGAGCTTTTCCCACACCTCCGCCCAAGTCGCAAGCGGCGTCGCCGCAACGCTTTGGGGTATCGGCGACCCGTCGGGCTCCGGCAATGCGCGGGCGCGGCGGTTCAGCCAGGCGAAGACCAGATCGACGAAATTGGCGAAAGCCTCGTCGGCGCCGCGCTGGGCGACCAGGTCGCCGAGGGCATGGGCCGACTGGCCGTCGAACTGCGGAAACCGCGAGACCACACGGGAAAAGGCGCGCCCGATCGCGGCCGCATCCTCGTCGAGAAAGCCGATGGCGCGACGCAGGCTCCCCTGCCCGGCCTCGGCGGCAAAGCGCCGGATATCCGGCTCGGCGTCGGAGTGTTCCTGCAAAGCTGACTGGATCGCCGGAACCGTGAGCAACGGCAGGTCGAGGCGGCGGCAACGCGAACGGATGGTCGGCAGCAGCCGGCCAGGGGCATGGGAAATCACCAGGAACAGCGAACGCTTCGGCGGCTCCTCCAGAATCTTCAGCAGCGCGTTTGCGGCATTGGCGTTCATGTCGTCGGCAGAATCGACGATGGCGATGCGCCAGCCTGCCTCGCCAGCGGTCGAACCGAAGAACGGTATCGTGCGGCGGATCTCGTCGATCGTCAGACTTGCCTTGAAGCGCTTGCCCTGCTCGTCCCAGGGACGCGACAGCGTCAGGATATTGGGATGCGACCGCGCCGCGATCTTGGCGGCGGCGGGCGAATTCGACGGCACGGCGAGCGTCTCGGCATCCGGCGCCGTGGCGGGATCGGGATAGGTCAGCGCGAAACGGGCGAAGCGATAGGCCAGCGTAGCCTTGCCGATGCCGCGCGGGCCGCCGATCATCCAGGCATGGTGCATGCGGCCGCCGCGATAGGCCTCGACCATCAGCCGCTCGACCGCGGGATCGCCATGCCATTCGGTCTGCTCTTCCGGCAGGGGCCACCCCTCGATGGCGTCGGGGCGCGTCATGTCCGGTGCTGCCATGCTCTAGCTCACGCTCTCATTCATGCGCTGACGAACGCCTTGCCAGATTGCCGCCGCAACCGCGTCCTGCGTCTGGTTGGCATCGATGACGAGGCAGCGCTCGGGCTCCACGGCGGCGATCGCCAGGAAAAGTTCGCGCCGCCGCTCGTGCCGTTCGACCGTCTCGCGCTCGAAACGATCGGCAGGGCCTGCCTCGCCGCTCCGCCGCCGCGCCGCGCGCGCCAGGCCGATCTCTACCGGCAGGTCGAGCACCAGGGTGAGGTCCGGCCTCAGGCCGCCGATCGCGATCTTCTCGAGACTGTCGAGCAATTCCGGATCGACGCCGTCCGACCCCTGATAGGCACGGGTCGAATCGATGAAGCGGTCGCACAGCACCCAATCGCCCCGCTCGAGCGCAGGGCGGATCAGGCGGTCGACATGATCGGCCCGGGCGGCCGCGAACAGCATCGTCTCCGCCTCGGGTCCAAGCGGTTCGGCCGCGCCGGAAAGGATGAACGCCCGGATCTGCTCGGCCAGTTCGGTGCCGCCCGGCTCCCGCGTCAGCACGACCGTCTGGCCGCTCTCGCGCAGGCGCTCTGCCAGGCGCCGGATCTGGGTGGACTTGCCCGACCCCTCCCCGCCCTCGAATGTGATGAACCGACCCGGCAAGCGCGTCATAACTTCCCGCGTCATAACTTCCATTGTGGCAGCCACCCAATCAGCAATTGCTGGATGGCATCGAGGGCGCGCTGGTCCATCGAACCCTTGGCGATCGCGACCGTGGTGAACAAGGGCTTTTCCAGAATCTGGGCATCGCCGACCCAAACCCGGACAACGCCGACCTGTCTGCCCTGCTCTACCGGGGCAAGCAAGGGGCCAGTGTAAACGATCCGGGCCCGAATTCGGTCCCGATTGCCGCGCATCAACAGGATGTCGAGTGGATCTCGCGTCGCGAGCCCCACCGAACTCGTTGTGCCCGCCATAGACGCGGGCGTCGCCAACCGCCTCGCCGCTGATCGAAGAAGCGCAGCCGTCTCAAAGGCCGTGTTACTCCAGTCAAGCAGCTTGCGCGCCTCCTCGGCCCGCTCCTTATCGGTAGCGAGGCCGCTGACGACGACGATCATGCGATGACCGTCGCGAACCGCAGAAGCCGTCAGGCCATAGCCCGATTCCTTGGTGAAGCCCGTCGAAAGACCATCCGCGCCGACGCCGGCCGCGAGCAGCGGATTGCGGTTGCGCTGGTAGATCTTGTTCCAGGTGAAATCGGGCTCAGAATAGATCTTGTAGAGATCCGGATAGGTGCGGATCAGATAGTCGGCGATTTTGTAGAGGTCTTCTGCCGTCACCTTCTGCGCCGGATCCGGCAGCCCGGAAACATTGGTGAACTGCGAACCGGTCAGGCCAAGCTCCTTCGCTTTGCGGTTCATCATGTCGACGAAGCCGCCTTCCGACCCGGCGATCCCCTCGGCCAGGATGATGCAGGCATCATTGCCCGCCTGCACGATCGCACCGCGCAGCAGATCTGAAACGGCGATCGACGATTTCAGTTTGGCAAACATGGTGGCGCTGCCGGATGGCGCGCCGCCGGTCCGCCATGCGTATTCGCTGACGGGCAGACTGTCCTCGAGGTGGATCTTGCCGGCACGAATGGCGTCGAAAACGACTGCCATCGTCATCATCTTGGCCATGGCGGCTGGCTGGAACGGTGCGTTCTCGGCCTTGCTGTAGAGAATGGTGCCCGAATCGACGTCGACCAGCAGCGCGCTCGTCGCCTTGCTCTCATAGGGGGCGGAGAAAGCCGTCCGTGGCTGCGCGACCGCGCCGATGATCATCAGGGCGGTCATCACAAAGAGAAAGCGCAGCGGGAACCGGTGGGGAAACATCACGAAATACCGGGCGCCAGGACCAGAACGGGAGCGGCCCGCGGCCGCCCTCTTCTGGTTAACAGGCTCGATGCCCTGCGATCAATGAAGATCGTGGTCAGCGGGTGACCAGATATGCGCCCGACAACCCGGCCGCCCGTACCGACTCGACAGCGTCCTGACCGCTCATCGAGCGATCGGCGAGAACGAGACGCACCGACTGCATGGTCTTGCCGCCGACCGTGATCGGCGTCGCCGTGGCACGACCGAGTTCGGTGAAACGACCGGCAACGGCCTGCGCATTGGCGAGGTTCGAGAACACACCGAGCTGAATCACCGGGACATCGGCGCTGCGCTCAGACGCAGCCCGAACCACGGCAGCGTCGAGCGCCGCCTGCAGTTTGTCCTTGCCCCCGGCGCTCGAAACCATGTCGGCGACCGCGCGCTGCGCCGGCGAAGCTGGCGTATCCGCCGCATAGGACGAGCGGGCCGAGCGCGGCACCGGCGGCGCATAGTCATCCGGCGACCACGCGGCAGGAACCGCTTCGGCGTCCGAATAGCCGACCGGGCTGCTGACCGTGTAGGTGCCGAGGGAGCGCTCGCCATAATTGCTGCCGGCAGCAGCTGGGGCGGCCTCTGCGACGACGCGGCGGGCGGGCTGGGCTTCGTAGTAGGCGACTGCCGGGTCAAAGGCCGTGCCGTCAAAATAATCGGGACGGGCGCGCGGGATCGGCGCCAGCGCCGCCATGACGACGGCCGGGTCGGCACTCGGCGCGCGCAGGGCCGGCGTGGGTGCCATGGCGAGCATGGTGTCGCCCGACGTGCTGCTGCCGGGGCCCTTGTAGGAGGCGAGCAGCATGCGCTGGTCATGACCTTCCATGCGGGCGGGGCCGACATATTCGACCTTCACCTTGGCGGTGCCGTGATGCTTCATGTCGAGCACCTCTGCCGTCCGCGAGGAAAGATCCATCACGCGGTCGCTGGCATAAGGGCCGCGATCGTTGACCCGGACCATGATCGAGCGGCCGTTGCGCAAATTGGTGACGCGCGCATAGCTCGGCAGCGGCATGGTGGGATGAGCGGCCGAAAAACCGTCCATGTCGTAGACTTCGCCATTGGCGGTGTAGCGGCCATGGAATGCGGAGCCATACCAGGAGGCGTAGCCAACGGCCGTGTAGCGCTTGTTCTCGAACGGCTTGTAGACGCGGCCCTTCACCGTATAGGCCTTGCCGACCATGTAGCGTCCGCCGCCCTGCGGCACCGGCTGGCCATATTGGACCACGCGCGGGCTGGCTTTGACGCCATATTCCTTCTCGGAGAAATATTCCTTGCTGCGCTTGGCTGGCTTGGACGGGGCCGTGGCGCAGGAGGCGAGGAGTGCAGCGGCGGCGGCGACGGGTCGCGGCCTTCAGCACCACCCTGCCCTGCGGCGCTTCCGGGCCCAGAAAGGCCCAGAATGTATTTCTTTGAAATCCCCATCTCACCCATCCGATAGCAGCAACCGTTGAACTTGTCGATTGGATCGACCGGTGCCGATGCCTTTCGGGCCTGAACGGGGGGCGCGCGGCGACGCGATCCCCAGTCAAGACGTGAGCTCGCATTCAGCCGGTTTTGCCTTTCCGGCTGGTTAATCAAACGGTGGCCAAATTGCGTCAATTGCGAGCGCTGGCAGGGTCGAACCGAAGAGGGTTAAGCCTTTCTCTCCGTCTCGAAGCATGCCGTGCCTCATCCACATCCGGATGCAACGCTCCGCTTACATTCGGCCGTCGGGTTCCGCATTTGATACGGGGCTCCGTCCACCCTCACGCTTGGCTTGCTATGCGCGATGGCGAAGGGCCTCCAAGACCAAGGCAAAGGCGGGTGATGGCTGACGTCGGCTTGGGTAGTAAAGATGATATCCCGGCCAAGGCGGACACCAGTCTTCCAGCACTTGGCGGAGGCGGTCTTCGGCGAGGTGCGGCCGGGCAATGTCCTCGGGTACGTGAGCGAGACCGAAGCCGCCAAGTGCGGCGTCGAAGACATGAAAGATGTTGTTGAAGAACAGCTGACCTTCAACCCGCACCTTGAGCTCTTGGCCGGCCTTTTCAAACTCCCACGCATAAAGGCCGCCATAAGTCGGCAGCCGGAGGTTGATACAGTCATGGTCGATCAGGTCCTGCGGCACGACGGGCGGCTTATGGCCGGAAAAGTACCCCGGGGTTCCCACCACCACAAAACGCGTATCCGGGCCGATCCGCACCGAAATCATGTCTTTGGCGACCTGCTCTCCCCACCGAATTCCGGCGTTAAATCCATGGGCGGAGATATCGGTCAGGCCGGCATCGGCGTTGAGTTCGATCTTGATGTCCGGATAGTCGACCAGGATCTTTTGAAGTTTCGGCCAGAGCAGCGTCACGATCGCATGGTCGCCGGCCGTAATCCTGACGGTCCCGGCGGGCCTCTCGCGAAGTTCGCTTAACCCCTCGATCTCGGCCCCGACCTCATCCAGGCGAGGACCGACATTGCGCAAAAGGCGCTCGCCGGCCTCCGTCGGTGACACGCTGCGGGTCGTTCGAGTGAGAAGGCGGAGGCCGATCCGTTCTTCAAGTTGCCGGACCGTCTGGCTGAGCGCCGATTGTGACACCCCTAACTTGGCAGCCGCCTTCGTGAAACTGCGCTCCCGCGCGACGACGAGAAACGCAACCACATCATTCAGGTTCTCGCCGCTCATTCATAAGCCCTCCTAATTGGTCTATGCGGTTTTTGCTCCCTAATGCAAACCCGGGTGCGCGCTACATTCATGTCCAAGGTTCATTTCGCTGCGATCACGCAGGCAAAGCCGCCTGATCGAAGCCAGCTCACAAGGACAACCCCATGAAAAAGCTTGCAGCCGCTACCCTGATCACCCTCGCGGCATCCGGTGCTGCCTACGCGGCAGAAACCTCAAATGGCGCCGACGACCTCCCCGTCGCCGCCAGCAGCCTCGCCATGGTGGCGCCCGCGCTGGAGAAATATCGCAAGGAGACGTTGGCCGGGCGACTTTGGCAAAACGGGGCACTCTCGACCCGAGATCGCAGCATTGTCACGATCTCCGTCATGATCGCCCGCAACCAGACCGCCGAGCTTGACCAGCAGCTCGCATCCGCCTTGGACAATGGGGTGAAGCCGGCGGAAATCTCCGAGATCATCACCCACCTTGCCTTCTACTCGGGCTGGGGCAATGCCATAGCCGCCGCCAATGTCGCCAGGGACCTGTTCGAGGTCCGCTCCGTTGGCGTCGACCAGCTGCCGACCGCCTCGCCGACGCTGTTGCCGATCGACCGGAAGGCCGAGGATGTCCGCGCTGCCAGCGTCCAGAACAATGTCGGCCCGGTCTCGCAGAGCCTTGTCGATTTCACGGGCGACGTCCTGTTCAAGGATCTGTGGCTGCGGCCGGACCTTGCTCCCCGCGACCGGAGCCTTGTGACGGTCAGCGCCCTCGTGGCGTCCGGCTATGTCGGGCAGATTCCGTTCCACCTCAATCGCGCGATGGACAATGGCCTGACGCAGGAAGAGGCTTCCGAGGTTCTCTCGCAGGTCGCTTTCTACGCCGGATGGCCAGCCGCGATGTCGGCGGTCCCAGTCGCCAAGGGCGTTTTCGAGGCACGCCGGAAATAGGGGCGATCGCCCGCCCCAAGCCCCCAGTGACAGGACCTCGATCATGAAAAACAAGCTTGCCGTTATGGCCACCGGGGGGCAAGCACTGGCATGGGGCCACAGCCACCAGCGGAATGGGCCATATCGCCATTTCCTACATGCTCGACGGCAAGAACGTCGACTGGATGGAGCCGGTAACGCCCGAGCAATACGTCGGGTCGGGGTATTGCGATGACCTGGTCACCCGATGAACTGCACGAGATTGCTGATAGCGACGACCTGCATATCGCGCCCTTCCGCGAGGATGGAGCGACATACGGCACACCGACCTGGATCTGGTCCGTCGTCGTCGACAACGCCCTCTACGTTCGCGCTTATAACGGCCGGAAATCCCGCTGGCACCAGGCGGCGATCCGGCAAAGAGCCGGCAGGATCACCGCTGCAGGGTTGACGAAGGAAGTGCGCTTCGAACCGGTGGATGGCGCCATCAACGACCGGATCGACGACGCCTATCGCGCAAAATACGCCGCCAGCCCCTACCTGGCCCCGATGATCAGCGAGCGTGCGCGGTCCGCCACAATCCAGATCAGCCTCCGCAACGCCCCAGAGTGAGGATAGTCCCATGGAAAAACGCAAGCTTGGTTCGTTTGGTCTGGAAGTCTCGGCTCTCTCGCTCGGCTGTATGGGATACAGCAGCGACGCCCGTCAGCTGCGCGACAGGGCCGAGATGATCGCGTTGATCCGCGGCGCCGTGGACCGCGGCGTGGATTTCTTCGACACCGCGGAAGTCTATGGCCCCTTCACCAATGAAGAAATGCTGGGGGAGGCCATCGCTCCGATCCGCGATCAGGTCATCGTCGCGTCAAAGTTCGGCTGGGACGTCGATGCCGGCACCGGCATTCATCATGGCGGCGTCAACAGCAAACCGGCTCACATCCGGGCAGCCGTTGAGGGCAGTTTACGACGGCTGCGCGTCGACCATATTGACCTGCTCTACCAGCACCGCGTTGATCCCGAGGTCCCGATGGAGGACGTCGCCGGCGTCGTGAAGGAACTGATTCAGCAGGGAAAGGTCAAATATTTCGGGCTGTCCGAGGCAAGCCCCCTCTCGATCCGCCGAGCGCATGCGGTCCAACCTGTCTCGGCCTTGCAGAGCGAATACTCGCTTTGGACGCGGGAGCCGGAAGCGGAGATCCTGCCGACGCTTGAGCATCTAGGCATCGGCCTGGTGCCGTTCAGCCCCCTCGGCAAAGGGTTTCTGACCGGCAAGATCGGCGTCAACACGACGCTCGACAGCTCCGACTTTCGCAATGCGATTCCGCGTTTCTCGCCCGATGCGCGCCGGGCCAATCAGGCCCTCGTCGACCTGATCCGCTCGGTCGGCGAACGTCACGGCGCCACACCGGCGCAAGTCGCGCTGGCATGGCTGCTCGCCAAGAAGCCGTGGATCGTGCCGCTCTTCGGCACTCGCAAGCTTGAGCGACTGGAGGAAAACCTCGGGGCGCTCAACGTTCAACTCAGCGCCGCGGATACCCAGGAGATCGAAAAACGATCGGCCGAGATCGGCGTGCAGGGCGAGCGCTATCCCGAGCAGATTCTGAAGCTGTCCGGGCGCTGATTCATCCGGCCGATCACGGATCCGGATGTGCGGCCGGCGTACACCCCAAGGTCGCTCAGGAGCGCCTTGGGCACTCGACGATCGCCATCACCCTCGACATTTGTTCCCGCTTGGGGGCAGATGCGGCTGAGCGAGTTGACGCCGCCGTGCGGAGCGCGGTAAAGCCGACGCCGTAAAGTCGTTCGGTAGCAATCCGGTAGCAACGCCCCATACAGGCCGTCGCGCTAGGTCTAAAACCTCAACGATTTCAAGACCCGGACGGGTGGCCGAGTGGTTTAAGGCAGCGGTCTTGAAAACCGCCGAGGGTGCAAGCCCTCCGTGGGTTCGAATCCCACCCCGTCCGCCATTTTTTAATCCAACCTATTGAAATATATAATTAACATATCGGATTTCATTTTCGGCCCATCAGCAAGCCCATCACGGCGATGCGCCGCAAAAAAGATCCATCAACAGTGGAAATCGCAGTCAATAAGGTAGCCATCCGTCACCTCGCGACCAGCGTCATGATTGCGTTCTGTATTTCCGGCGACGCCGCGCGGTACCGGGCGATCAGCTCTTGCTCTCGCTCGCTTGGCCCATTCCGTGAGGCAAGTGCCTGGATGAGTTCATGCTGTCGGTCCGTGTCGACCTGGCCGTAGTGCTCGAAGGTTGTAGACACTTTGTTGTGCCCGAGGTTCTGGCTCCACGCTTTGAATTCCTCCGGCGTCCGGCACATTTTCTCCCCCAGCCGCGCCAGCGTCTTTCTGAACAGATGTGGGTGGAAATATCGGATCTCCGCCGCCTGACAGGCTTGTCGAAAGATCTCGCGCACCGGCCCGTCGTCTTCCAGAATGTCATTCGGCGTGCAAAGTTGACCCCATATCCGGGGGTATCGGCGTCCAAAATTGACCCCCATGTGATCGAGCTGAACAGTCCGTCTCTTTCCTTTCGAGGACAGGCGGGCGGGGATGAAGGGCGTGGACACGGTTGCGCGGATCCGACGTGAGTTTTTTGTGCGAGGTCGGACCATCAAGGAGATCGTCCGCGAGCTGCACGTGTCGAGGAACACGGTTCGCAAGGTTCTGCGGTCGAATGAGACAGCGTTTGATTATGAGCGCTCGGTGCAGCCGATGCCGAAGCTCGGCGCCTGGAAGCCAGAGCTTGACCGGATCCTTGCTGCCAATGAGGGACGCTCCGCCCGCGAGCGGTTGACGCTGATCCGGATTTTCGAGGAGCTGCGTGGGCTCGGATACGAAGGCGGCTACGATGCCGTCCGCCGATATGCCCGAGGCTGGCAGCGCGAACAGGTGTCGCTGTCGGCTGCCGCCTTCGTGCCGCTGAGCTTCGCGCCGGGCGAGGCCTACCAGTTCGACTGGAGCCACGAGATCGTGCTGATAAACGGCACGACGGTGACGGTAAAGGTCGCCCATGTCCGGCTCTGTCATTCCCGGATGCTGTTCGTGAGGGCCTATCCGCGCGAGAGCCAGGAGATGGTGTTCGACGCCCATGACCGGGCATTTGCCTTCTTCAAAGGTGCCTGCACGCGCGGGATCTACGACAACATGAAGACGGCGGTCGAGACGATCTTCGTCGGCAGGGAGCGACTCTACAATCGCCGCTTTCTCCAGATGTGCGGCCATTACCTGGTCGATCCGGTGGCCTGCACGCCGGCGTCAGGCTGGGAGAAAGGCCAGGTCGAGAACCAGGTTGGTCTCGTGCGCGAACGCTTCTTCACGCCGCGGCTCCGGGTGAAGAGCTACGACGAGCTGAACGCCTGGCTGCTTGACCGGGCGATTGCCTTCGCCAAGGCGCATCGCCATCCCGAACTCCGCGACAGGACGGTCTGGGAGATGTTCGAGGAGGAGCGACCAAGTCTCGTGCCCTATCGGGGTTGCTTTGACGGCTTCCATGCCGTGCCGGCTTCGGTGTCGAAGACCTGCCTCGTGCGCTTTGACAACAATCGCTACTCCGTCGCCGCCAGCGCCGTCGGGCGACCCGCCGAGATCCGCGCCTATGCCGATCGCGTCGAGTTGCGTCAGGAGGGTCGGATCATCGGCGAGCATCCGCGCTGCTTTGGGCGAGACCAGACGATCTACGATCCCTGGCACTATGTCCCGGTGCTGGCGAGGAAGCCCGGCGCATTGCGCAACGGAGCGCCATTCAAGGACTGGATCCTGCCGGCGAGCCTCGAACGGGTCCGCCGCAAGCTCGCCACGGTGCCGGATGGCGGGCGGCAAATGGTCAGCATCCTGACCGCGGTTCTCAGCGATGGCCTGCCTGCCGTCGAGGCCGCCTGTGGGGAAGCGCTCGCCGAAGGCGTCCACTCCGCCGACGTGATCCTCAACATTCTCGCCAGGGCGCGCGAACCGGTCCGCACCGTCACGATCATGACGCCGGACGCCCTGCGGCTGAACCATGAGCCGGTCGCCGACTGCGCCCGCTATGACAATCTCAGGAGGGCAATATGATGGAGCGATCCGAGATCCTGGCCACCATGGCCGAGTTGAAGCTTTACGGCATGAAGGCGGCCTTCGATGAGATCCTCGCTACGGCGGTGAAGCGCCAGCACGAGCCGCACCGGGTGGTTGGCGACCTCTTGTCGGCCGAGATCTCCGAGAAGCAGGCGCGGTCGATCAAATACCAGATCACCATTGCCAAGCTGCCGCTGGCTCGGGACATCGACGATTTTGTCTTCGACGACACGCCGATCAACGAGACGCTGGTGCGGGATCTCGCCGGCGGCAACTTCATCGCCCATCAGCGCAACGCTGTCCTGATCGGCGGGACCGGCACCGGCAAGACGCATCTTGCCATCGCCATTGCTCGGGCCTGCATTCGGGGCGGCGCTCGCGGCCGCTTCTTCAATGTCGTAGACTTGGTCAACAAGCTCGAGGCCGAGAGCCGAAGTGGTCGCCAGGGCAGAATGGCAGACTATCTCTCCCGCATGGACTTCATCGTCCTCGATGAGCTCGGCTATTTGCCCTTCGCCCAGTCCGGCGGACAACTCCTGTTCCACCTGATCAGTCGGCTCTACGAGCAGACATCGGTCATCGTCACGACGAACCTCGCCTTCGGCGAATGGCCGTCCGTATTCGGCGACGCCAAGATGACGACCGCGCTCCTCGATCGACTGACCCATCACTGCGATATCGTCGAGACCGGCAACGAGAGCTGGCGCTTCAAGAACCGCCTCTGACCACCCCAAACTTCGCCCGCCACGGCCTCGTTATCGCTCCGCCTCCGGCTGCGCGATAACGAGGCCGTGGCGTTCCAACAACTCCAGCAGGGGTCAACATTGGACGCCGATAAGGGGTCAGTTTTGAACGCCGTTTGACACCAGGTCATCCAGGATCTGACGCTGCTCCGGAGTGACGGTCGTGGCTCGCTTAGCCATTCCAGTCTCCTGTTAATTAAGTTCTTACTTACATTATGGCGTGAGAAAATGTGGAATTGCGATTATTCTTGAATACCCGGCGACGTTAGGTGTAGTTCGTCTGGGGGCGCTTGCCAGCGGTTGTGAGCGAAGCTCGGGGGCGGGATTATGAGTCCACTAAACAGGTTTATTGCGACGGCTTCTGCGTGGCGGGTCACTCTGCTGACATTTTTCGTTATATTTCTTCTCTATATCGCGCGGTCGGCCCTTCTTTCGCCCAGTCTGTTACAATCGGTCGGAGTGTGGTCGGGGCTAGCTATTGTCGTTCTACCCATCGTCTATGTGATAATGATTCGAAGAAACACTTCCAAGTTCGCCGAGGCGGTCGCATTTACCCCAAATGTTTATGTAGAAGCTGCGGGGCAACCAGTTGTAGCTCAGCCCGCTATTGCCGCCGCTCCCAAAAAGAAGCGCTCGAAGCTTCTCTGGCTGATTCCGGCGGGAGCACTTCTTTTCTTGGTGAATAGCTTCAATAACGCAAACATCAAAGCCCTCGCCGAGAGTATTGTTGAGGAAAATCTGCCTGCTGGAAGCAAGTATGAGCTTTCGAGAGTCTCGGTTCCGCTCTTCAATCTACTGAACTCGGAAACTGAAATAACTGCCTACGTGAAGGAAAAGAGCGACGATTCCATTGCCAGTATCCCAATGAAGATACAGGGCATGTGTCTTGGGAATTGCGCCGCAGTATATAGCAAATTCAGATTCCAAGCGTTGACTATGGATTAAGCAGTCTTGTCCTTCATCTTCTCGATGAGGTGCACTTGCTTGATATGATCTCTCAATTCGTTGTGGGAGATCACGAAGACCGATCCGCGCTCGCGTGCCTTTTGCTCCAGGATGATCATCAGGCGCTCGAGGCCTGCGGGATCCAGGGCGTCGGTGATCTAGTCACCGATAAGATGTCGATCAACTGGAAATGCAGGTGGCGACCAAATCCTGCAGCTTAAGAGCCGTTGCGATCCAGACCTTCAGCTTTTGGTCACCCGGCAGGCTCGTGAAGGGCTTGCCGGCGGCGTTTGTCACGTCGATGCACAACTTCTCGCTAGGCGAGCTATTGAATCCAGAATGGCATCGCGTCGAACACAGGTTGCGGACTCAGGGAAGCTCACTGGCGAGCGCCAGCGCCATCGCAGCTACCGGACAGCACCTGGAGCGCCGAGCCAGCCCTGAGTCGCGGTAAGCTGATGGTGACAAACTCGACCTAGAGCCGAAGCGGACCAGAGCGGGGTTGATGCTCGGCTTGGTTTCAAAGGCTTGCGACGCTACTCGTGCAATCCGGGGTCTTTCGGACGGAGTCTGTAGTTCAGCGCCGGCCGATGCCGTCCCGTTGAAACCGTGCCGGTCGGTTCGAGCCAGTGTTCCACGACCTGCTTGCGGAAATTTCGCTTGTCGCGCTCGTTGCCGACAATCACCTCTACTGCCGCCTGCAATGCCGACAAGCTGAATGTCTCGCCGAGCAACCTAAACGCCAGAACCGGAACGTCTCTCCGTTGGCGTTCTAGCAGCAATGCGTTGTTCCGGAGAGCCTCGATAGCGTCCTTGATGATATCATGATGATCAAACGCCAACACCGCAGGCAACTGGTCGACCGAGAACCATTCAGCCGCCGCCGCGTCTGTGCCCGATTTAAGCACGACTTGCGCTAGATGCACTGCGGTGACATAGGCGATCGAGATGATCCACTTCCGAGGATCGCGTCCGGGTTCGGAGTAAATTCCAAATTGGATCAGCGACTCGCCGTCGACGCCCGTCTCTTCCCGGAGCTCCCGAGCGGCGCAAGCCTCTATCGTCTCATCCTCAAGAACGAACCCTCCAGGAAGAGCCCATTCCCCGAGGAATGGCTCCACCCCTCGTCGCACCAAGAGGATCTTAAGCTTGCCGTTGTCGAGCGCGAAAGCGGCGATGTCGGCGGCTACGGCCGGACGCGGAAATTCATACTCAAACATGATACTTAGTGTATTGACTACACCACCCTAATTCATGGTAGTGTTCTTTTAACACGAACTAGCCAGTCGATCAATGACAGAGGGGGGGGCAGCTCATGATCCGCACTAGCCAAACGGACCCGCTACAAATTGCCGAAATCTCAGTTCGACCGGGCTGGGGTCTTATCGGAATCACACTCTGTCCCGGAAAACACGACAGGCACAGAGGCCATAGCGGGCACAATTCAAGCCTGGGCTGAAGCTCAGGGGCTGGAACTCTTCATCACGGCCGCGCAGACCCCATCAATCGGCTGGTCTGTCCTGGAAGGTGAAGCACGGCGCTATCCCCTACTGTTGACCGGCAATGGCAAGGCCGCGACCTCGCTGGCGTATTTGGCCTCATCGCCTAAATACGCAGAGGAGGCCGATCGCCAGCAACTGGTAGACGCGCCCAGGGCGACCGGTCTCGAGTCTTCTCTTAGCTCGCTGAATGGCGATATCCGCATTCCGATCTCGGCGCTGGATGATCAAAACAGACGCGAGCGCTACCTCAACGAACTCCAGCGCGTCATCGAACGAATTCGAGCCTGATGCACGTCGACCAGGCGATCGGTGTTGCACTGAATAGCGGTTGCCGAGTCAGAGGAGCTCACTCGCGAACACCAGCGCCATTGTAGCCAGCCAACAACGTCTGGAGCGCGGAGCCAGCCCTGAGTCACCGCAGGCGACTTTGATCGTCACGAGGATCGATACAGCTACTCCTCGAATCCCAACCAATACGGCTTTCGAAGTTATCGCGAAGATTGCGGCAGTTCTGGTTACCTCAAAAAAAGAACAATTTAAGATAATTTTCCCAATAACGCCGCCCGCGCATTGCTATAATGATACTGGAGACGCGGCAACTGTCGCTAACTACGCCACAGGGGCTAATCAGCCTTGTGGTGATATATCCCAGGGGCTGAAGGTCCGATCCCTTCAGCCACGAGCTCAGCATCCAAGGCGCACTTTGTTGCGGCGCCAATGCCATGTTCTGGGACATGAAGGGAATGAGGGATATGAGCGCCCCCATTGTGACAAGCAATGGACAGCTTACATTCGTCGTCGCCTGTGCTCCGGCACAAAAGGACACTAAAAGATTCGGGCTCTGCGTGGTCGCTTCATAGCGTGGACCGCAATCCGATGCTTTCGGCCGGTTGAGATATGTGCCTGCTGGAAGTGATTACCGATGTGAGCTCGAAGGGGCTCTGGACGCGGCATTATGGAGGGACAATGGCATCCGCCCTCCGCGCTTGATTGGCGCTAGTTGCTTCAACTCTCTGTGACGCAGGTTATAGATATCGTCCCCCGTGATTGAAACGGCCAGTGGAGTTGCCCCCGTTTTACCGGACAGTCGGCTATTGAGCCTGTGCTCTGATGAACCCTCGTGGGGAATGCATCCTGAGCCCTGAATGAGGATGGTTTTCGTTGTAATCCTTGAACCATCCGGCGAACTGCCGGAGCGCTGTAACTGCGTCCGGCAATGGATTGACGCGAACATAGTCGCGCTTGAAGGTTTTGACGAAGCTTTCGGCCATGCCGTTGGATTGCGGGCTTTTGACGGGTGTGAAGCAGGGAACGAGATTGAGCGCGACGGCGAAGTCGCGGGTCTCTTTGGCCGTGTAAGCGCTGCCGTTGTCCGTGAGCCATTCGACGGTCTGGGGCGCCCTGAGCCCGGCAAACCGGGTCTCGACCGCTTCCAGCATCATGTCGCGAACTATACCGCCGCTGATCCCGGAGCCAGCGACGGCATTCCAGGCGATGATCTCCCGGTCATGGGCATCGATGATGAAAGCAGCCCTGACGACCTCGCCGTTCCAACAGGTGACTTCGAAGCCGTCCGAACACCAGCGAAGGTTCGATCGCATGACGACGACCTTGCCGTCATGAACACGTCCGGTCCTGGTGCCGGTATGCCGGGAGAGCAGAAGGGCGTTCTGGCGCATCAGCCGAAAGACCCGTTTGTGGTTGACCGGCGGGCTCCCGGCCGTTGCCAACTCCCGGTTGGCCAGCGCAGTGATGCGCCGATAGCCATAGGTCGGCCGCTCATCGACCAGGCGGCGGATCAGGGGAAGCAAGCCATCGTCCTCCGCCTTACGGTAGCTTCCGCGTGGCTTTCGAACCTGTCGGACCTTGTCGTGCAAATGCGATCTCGCGACACCGAGCGTCTCGGCGAGGACCTTCATCGGATACCGCCCTTCAGCCGCGACAAGAGCTGCAAGCTCGGTTTTTTTGACTCCGACTTGGCCAAGGCCTCCTTGAGGATCTCGACCTCCATCGTCTTGCGGCCGAGCAGCCGCTCGAGGTCGCGCACCCGATCTTCGAGCCGGCGCACCTCCGAACTCCCGACCACAGGTTCGTCCGATCCCACCGCCGCCACGCCGCCCTCCGTCATCAGACGGCGCCAACGATACAATAAATTCGGGGCAACGCCGCGTCGGCGAGCCACCGATGAGACGCTCTCGCCAGGCAAGAAACTCTCTTCCAGGATTTGCAGCTTCTGCTCCGTCGTCCAATGACGGCGACGGGCTTCACCCGTGACCACTTCGATCCGCTGATACTCGTCAGACATAAGCCTATGCTTGAGGATAGCCTCAAGCCTCCGCGTTATGCCAAATGTCCGGTCGAAACGGGGGCCAGTTCAGCCAGCTTCGACTGGCTTTGGCTTCTAGCCTTAGTTTCAATCACGGGGGGGATAGCTCTATTCCGCAGGGATGAAGACCTAATAGGATTAACGTTATACGGAATTTACTGGAGGTCGGTGGACAAAGGAAATTTGACGGCATCCACAGTCAAGAATGATTGGCGATTTGACCGAACCAAACCCTGGATGACGACAATACGCGCCGGGGTAAGTTTACGTCCGAGCCTAATAGCGCGGAAATCGAATTTTTCCGTCAACTTAGCGTAAAGTTGGCGACAAGATGTCTCTTAGGAGAGTTAAGAGCGTCCCCCGGACCGCCAGTTGAGACATTGGTCCGGACAACTCCTCCAGGGCGTAAAATGCTTACGTCTGGCAAGTTGCACGAGCGACACCACGATGAGCGGTGGCTCACGACCCGAAATCTCGCGGCGCCAGAAGGCATCCCCTTGTGTGACGTGGACATTTTCTAGGACTTTGCGTCCCTTCAACCAACATGGGCGTGTAGCTTGAGCCCTACCCTAACCGCGCCACCAGGTTGTCGGCGGAGAGGTGCGAGTAGCGGCGGAGCATACGGAGCTCCTTGTGCCCGCTGATCGTCGAAACTTCGATGACGTTCAGACCAAGCTCGAATAGACGGCTGACACCCTCATGTCGGAGGTCATGGAAGCGCAGAGCTTCGATACCGGCTCTGACCAGGAGACGTCGCCAGGCTTGCTCCAGTGATCCAGGCGACATCGGGAAGATGCGAGGCTCGTCCGGATTGGCGTTAGCCTTCCAGCACACCAACGCGTCGAAGGCACGCTGAGACAGCGGCACCTCGCGGCTCTCACCGTTTTTGGTGAGGTCCAACGTGATGACACGACGATTGTGCGAGAAATCGCTCCAGGTGAGCCCGAGGAGCTCGCCCCGACGCATACCGGTCTCGATAGCTAAGATCAGCAGCGTCTTCATATAAGGCGTCTTACCCCCGTCGCAGGCGAGCAGCAGGCGCTGCTCCTCGCCGTTCTGAAGACGACGCTTGCGCTCGTTCTTGACGCTCGGTCGGCGCACCAGCTTGGCGACGTTGCGACCGAGTGGAAATCCCCAATCCCGGATCGCGACCTCGAGGACGTGGGAGAGAATCGCCATCTCGCGGAGCGTCGTCGCGGGACTGACCGAGGCGAGGCGCTCATCCCGGAAGGAGGACATGTCTGCTGGAGAGAGACCCACTAGGGTCCGGTAGGCGATCTCGTGACGCTCCAGGACGCCAATGCGCTGGATCTCCTGGGGAGCGCCACGCTTGGTCGGCGACACCTCTTCCCGGTAGCGTTTGAGCAGATCCCCGAGCGTGGTGGATTCGAGGATCTTCGTGTCTGGTGCCAGGCCGTGCTTGTCGACCTCTGCTTCCAGCGCGCGCGCCCAGGCCTCAGCCTCGGTCTTCGTGTCGAAGCTCTTGGCACGGGGCTTCGTCCCACGCCTGCGCACCTGCGCCTGCCATCTGCCTCTGAGCTTTCGGATCGTCGCCATGTCGTGCTCCCATCATATGAGCACATTGCGTAGGACGCCCCCGGAGGCCGTCCAAGGCACATTCCGGAGGGTCTGCCGGAATAGTCAGATCAGTCGACTATGCCCTTCAGAACGGCATCGGCGCTGAAGCGGAGAGACTCGACCTTGTCGCCCTCGAGCGGATAGCAAATCGATACGATCTTCATGCCGTCCGCGACCGTGTCCGACCGTTCGGCACGCATCGCCTCGCAGCGCTCGTTCGTCATCACGAACGGCATCATGACAACCTTAGGCGGCTTCTCGCCGAACACGAATACGCTGAGCAGCAGGGCATACATTGTAGCACTCTCCGGTTGCGCACCGACTGCCGGTGACGCTTCGGAACGTGTTAGGACGGGGCCGGAGGGGTGCCAAGGATGACCTCATCGCGACTTCGATGAACGCACAAGCGGGAAGACTGACTGCTGCCGTGTGAGCAGTGCGAACCAGGCGAGGTATCATTGCACTCTCTTCTTCAGTCAACGCTTACTTACATTTGATTTGTAGCAAGCTGCTGATTGGGGTGTTGCAGGTCTGTCGATGGATCGCATTGACACAACCTGACGTAGGGGATCTATCTGTCCCAAAGGGTGCCAGGGGCAGAGGAAATAATAATTGCGCGTAATATTGGCTGCCACATTATTACTCGGGGCTTCGACGATTGGCGCGAATTCTGCAAGTTTTGATTGTCGGAAGGCCATGTCTCCGGTTGAGAAGCTGATCTGCAACAACAGGCAACTCTCAGATATGGATGAGTATATGGGCGAACTCTACGTCCAATTGCGCAGAGTCGATCCTAAAAATGCAGCGCTCACAAAGCAACAAATCGCGTGGATGAAGACCCGAGATCGTGAGTGCCCACCTGAACGGCCTGTGAATCGTCCCGCCTTTGCTTGTGTGGCGAAGCGGCTAGAGATCCGCATTGAGCAGCTTCAGGCTCGACTCCAGACCCTGGGCGAGAGCGATATGGAAGGACCAGAAGAAAACGATACCGGTCCGGGAGTGAGAGCAGCATCGGCATCTCCGCCTCAGCCAAAACCCAAACCCGTGGCTAAAGTTGCCGAGGCGCCTATGCCCGAACCTGCCATGCCGAATCCTACAGAGGGTAAGGAGCCACAGGTCGCGAACTTAGCTCCGTCGAAGCCCGAGCCACCTCAGCAGCAACAACCTACGGTGAAGGAAGAAGCTGTGCCGGAAACGACCCCTCCCGCCCCTGCAATTGACGCGGTCGATGAAGCGGCGAAGGACGCCTATCGGCACTACATATTGCTGAGGGGATGCGAAAAAGCCGGAGCGGTCCAGAGCGCTGATCCGGTAAAACCGGGCCTTAAGAAGATGGATGATGCCTTGAGAGAAACCGGCAAAGATCCTGATAAGCTCTGGAAATTAGCGAATGAAGAGAAGTCGACGGACGGAACCTTCAACACGCTGCTATTTACCTACTCGATGATGATGCAAATTTACCCCTTTGCTCAGCAAAAAGATAAGATGGACGTGGAGAATTTTTGTCAACGTTTGTCCCAACTAGTGGATCTATCAACGATGGATACGATTTCCAAAATCGACCCATCCAAAATTGACCGTGGACCGGACATTTCAATTAAGGACTTTTAGTTGGGACATGGGGACGAGGCCCTATGTCCTTTACGGATGGTTGGACTGGATCGTTGGAGCTGGTCGATCTGGTTCATCACGCGATCGTGTCGTCGACGAAAGCCTCGCGGGACTCTCGGTCAATCGTGCCGACGTGGCAGTGATTGACCTTGTTCGTCAGGCGGTGCAGGGCGCTCCAACTGGCTGTGGGTCTAGTAGCACGGTTGTCCGCCGGACGCGTGCCCTTGACCTCGTATTCGCCCAGCTGCCCGGGGAGGAAGATGCCGTCGTAGTGCTCGATCGCAGCCTTCATACAGCGATCGACATATTCCTCGGTCTGCTCGATCTCATAGACCGTGGCGCGCAAATCCGATTAATAGCCGCAAGCAGGAGCAGCGTCCCGTCGAGGACCTGGAGATCACCGCGCAGGCATCTTTCGCCGATCTCGAAATCCGACAATACGAAAGCGATGCAATCCGAATTTATCGCCATGGCGAGACCGTGCCGGAGGCTGCGACGGCGCTGCTGATTCCGATCGCGACGGAGGTCGGCGTGGAACTGCTCAATTCGAAGGGCTGGCTGAAGAACACGCAGCAGCTCGGGGCGGACGTCATTCGCACCTTCAATGCGAGAGGCAGCCTCTAGGCTGGTTTTCTCAGCCGGAGTGCCTCGGTCGTGGCCCTTTAACGAGGGGCGCGCTCCAACCAACACCAACAACCGCCAGGTCCATCGGACCAACGGCTAAAAACACAACAATGTCATGAAGTTAGTGGCGGAGAGGGGGAGACTGAGCCAAGACCCTCGCGAAATCCAGCGTTTCTGCGGACATTGCGCACCCGTCAGAAGACGGTTCTGTACCAGCTGGCTGGACCAGCGTCCAGCCCGACGCCCCGCCCTTACTCATGCGAAGCTCTAGACGATGCCGATCCGCATCGACGGCGCCTCAACTCGTCTTTCCTCCAGCGCGCATATCTACCTCTCGTAGCGGGCTTCGGGGTCGGCGCCGTCACGGCCTCCGCTAGCTCCGCCTCGGCCAGCCTGATCCTACGCCAAGCGACCGCTCGGAGAATTACCAGTTTCTTTCGGTACTGCGGTTTACCGAGCCCACAAAGCAACCTAAGGTTCCCGAACGACTGTTCATGTGCCGGCCGAGAAATTCGTGCGCGGACAGCTAGTTAGTTCAAACCTTAAAGCATTTCCACTCCTTCCGTAGGGGTGTGCTTGGTTGTAGCGCCACATGGGGGCCATCTTGCATTCTGCCAATACGATTTTGTCGTCCGCCACACGCCCGCTCGGCGACGCTTCGACGCACGCACTTCGAGCCAGGTTCGTCCCGCTCGTCGGTGGAACGTTCGCGCGCTGGCTGCGCTCCGGCGTTTCGCAAATGGTACTGGCGCTGGCGGTGGCCGGTGGAGCGCTCGGTTCCGCTCATGCAGCCACCTACACGGTGGCCAATGAGGAAGAACTGTTTGACGCCATCCGCGCAGTCAATCGCGATGGCGACCCGACATCCACGATCACCCTCACCAGCAGCTTCTCCATCGCCGGCGCTACTCTACCCGGTATCGAGGCGAACCTGACAATCGACACCGGCTCTTATGTGCTGAACGCGACCGGCAACACGGACTGGAACGTCGCCTCGGGAGTGACGCTGACGCTTTCGGGCTCGTCGATGGCCACCAACGGAGCATTGATTAACAGCGGCGCCGGCACGCTCGTGCTCGACGACCTGAGCGGCGACCAGTCTCGCACGCTGGCGGTCGACGGCGGCGTCGTGCGCATCGAGGGCGGTAGCCAAGTCAGCAGCGGGCTGGGCGGCTCCTGGGTCGGCCTGCGGTTGGCGGGGGGCTCGCTGATTGTCAGCGGCGCCGGAACCAAGCTGACCGGCAACGCGGGCGCCGCCTCGAGCACCGTCGCCAACGGCACCCTGTCCATTCTGGACGGGGCGATATTCGATACCGCAGCGGGTCTCCTCATGGGAGGAGCCACAAGCGCCATCAACGTCAGGGGAACCGACTCGCTGTATGACGGCACGTCGGTCGCGATCAGGTCAGGCATCGGCAGCATCAACATTACCGATGGCGGCGAGATGAGCACAAGCCTGTTTGGCCTTGGCGGGTTGGGATCCAATTCGCTGGCCCTCGGGGGGACCGGCACTGTGACCATCTCGGGTGACGGCTCTAGCTGGAGCAACTCGAGCATCTACCGGAACTTCAACGGAACCGTCAATGTGCTCGACGGGGGCCTGCTGGAGACGGGGAGCCTGCACATCGCTGTGTCCAGCAACACTAGCACCGTCAATGCGAAAGTGCTTGTCTCCGGCGAGGGGACACGCCTCACGACGAGCGGAACCGGCGCCAATGCCTTCCAGATCGGCGGTGGCGTCGCCTCCACAAGCAACAGCGGTGCGCTTACCATCGCCGAGGGCGGTGAGGTCAGCGCCGCCGAAGGGAGCGGCACCATCAACGTCGCGAACACTGCCACTTCGACCGGCATCATCAATATCGGCGGCGGCTCGGGCGAGGCGGCGACCGCTTCGGGCACGCTGAACGCCGGTTCGATCGTGTTCGGCGCGGGCACCAGCATTCTCAACTTCAACCACACCGACGCGGCCTACGGCTTCGATGTGGCGATCACGAGCGGAGCCGGCACCGGCACCATCAACCAGATCGGCAGCGGCAAGACCGTGCTGACCGCCAACCAGGCCGCCTTCACCGGCAAGAGCAATGTGCTGGCCGGCATCCTCGAGGTGAACGGCACCCTCGGTGGCACCGTGGACGTGTTCGGCGGCCGCCTGCAGGGCACCGGCACGGTCGGGGCGACCCGTAATGTCACAGGCGGTACCGTCGCGCCCGGCAATTCGATCGGCACGCTGACGGTCAACGGCAACTACACCAGCGATGGTGGCGCACTCGAGATCGAGGCGATACTCGGCGCGGACAATTCGTCGACGGATCTTCTCCGCATCACCGGCGATAGCCTGCTCGGCACCGGTGCAACGCAGGTTCGCGTCCTCAATGTCGGCGGCGCGGGTGCCCAGACTACCGCTGACGGCATCAAGATCGTCCAGGTCGATGGTGACGTATCAGCGGCGGACGCCTTCGTCCTGTCCGGCCCGGCCATCGGTGGCGCTTACCGCTACAATCTGTTCCAGAACGGCCTCTCCGATGTGACGTCTAGTGATGGCGACTGGTATCTGCGCTCCGATGGCCTGGCGCCGACGTTGCCGACCTATGAGAGCTATCCGGCCGTCATGCTTGGCCTGATCTCGCTGCCGACATTGCAGCAGAGGGTCGGCGACCGCCGGCCGGGCTTGGACGACAAGGCCGGCGGCAACGGCCTGTGGACGCGCATCGAAGGCTCGACCAGCCGCGTCAAGGCGGACAGCTCGACCACCAGCGCATCCTATGACAGCGACCTGTTCCAGCTGCAGGTCGGCGTCGATGGCCAGCTTGTCGAGAACGCCAGCGGCGCGCTCATCGCCGGCCTGACCGCGCAGTACAGCCGCGCCAGCGCCGACGTGTCCTCGGAGCTCGGCAACGGCTCCAACACCACCGAAGGCTATGGCATCGGCGCCAACCTGACCTGGTATGGCGCGAACGGCGTCTATGTCGACAGCCAGGCGCAGTTTGCCTGGTTCAACACCGACCTCTCGGCCGATGGTGTCGGCAAGCTCGCGGATGGCAACAACGGCACCGGCTACGCGCTCTCGGTCGAACTCGGCAAGGAACTGGCGGTGGCAAAGGGCTGGACGGTGACGCCGCAGGCGCAGCTCGCCTATGCCTCGGTCGACTTCGACGACATGACCGACCCGTTCGGCGCCGAGATCTCCCTGCGCAAGGGCGAGAGCCTGAAGGGCCGGGTCGGCGCAGCACTCGGTCGTGACGCCGCCTGGCAGGACGCCGAGGGTCGCAAGGCGCGCGCGCACGTCTATGGCATCACCAGCCTGACCTACGAGTTCCTCGATGGCGCCACGGTGGCAGTCTCGGGCATCGATCTGGTCGCCGAGCCGCAGAAGTTCGGCGCCGAGTTCGGCCTCGGCGGCACCTACAACTGGGCCGACGAACGCTTCGCGCTGCATGGCGAGGCCGTTGCCTCAACCAGCTTCGACGGCAGCTACGGCTACAAGGGCACGGTCGGTTTGACGGTCGGGTTCTGACGCCAAACATCGGGCGAGGGGGCGGTTCGCTGACCGCTCCCCAGTCACGAATAATCGCTGCCTCCTGAGGCCGGCAGGAAGGCGGTTTTGTTTTTTCCGGAGAAGTGTGAGCCGGCACCTCGAAAGGCGCCGAAGCGCTTGTCCCCCGTGCCACCCGTCAGGGGTCATGCGGCTAGCCAAATATATCGGCTCCACGAGCCCGTCACGGGTCGCCGGGCGCCGCCCACGGCGATGATGCGGTGCTAGCCGGCGAGCGGACATGCGACCGCACATCAACATCGCAAGCAGTAGCCCGCAGGTCTCCTCCCGAAGAAGACGAACGGCGCCATGCAGCGGTATACGGAAAACCCGTCCGAGGTCCTTGCCGCAAAGCCGAGGGTTTCCGCGCCCTCTAAGAGGCTGCCCGGCCATACCAAAAGCACTTGATTTCCGTATCTATCTCTCCCTAGACTCCTGCCATCGCACGACCACCGCCGTGCCCGGCAAGGAAGTCCAACATGACCAAGCGCGTCGCCCTCTACCTCCGCGTCTCGACCACCGGCCAGACGGTCGAGAACCAGCGCCACGAGCTTGAGGCAGTTGCCCTGCGCCATGGCTGGCAGGTGGTCGCCACCTTCGAGGATGCCGGGATCTCGGGAGCGAAAGGGCGGGACAAGCGCCTAGGGCTCGACGCCATGATGAAGGCGGTCGCCCGCCGCGAGATCGATCTCATCGCCGCCTGGAGCGTAGACCGCCTCGGCCGCTCGCTGACGGACCTTCTCACCTTCCTGGGCGAACTTCACGCCAAGGGCGTCGACCTCTACCTACACCAGCAGGGCCTCGATACGTCGACACCGGCCGGCAAGGCGATGTTCCAGATGATGGGCGTGTTCGCCGAGTTCGAGCGCGAGATGATCCGCGAGCGCGTCAACGCCGGCCTCTCCCGCGCCAAGGCCAACGGCACCAAGCTTGGCCGGCCCGCCAAGGGCACCGAGAAGGACCGGAAGAAGGCCGCCGAGTGGTCTCGCGTTCATGCCGCCGTGCTGGAGGCCCGTGCGACTGGCAAGGGCAAGGTGAAGATCGCCAAGGAACTTGGCATCGGCGTCAGCACGGTCGACCGCATCGTCAGGGAAGCTGCGCCGGCCGCGTGATCTCGCGCAAGGGACCGAAATCCACGTGTGTCCACCGATGATTGCCACAAGGCCGGTCGTCGCTGCAGCCGAGAGGAGCTCACCTCAAGTCCCGCCAGTGGACACGCTTGGATTGCGAACGATAACAGCAATCACCCAAGGATGCACAGCATCTATAATCGCCTTTAGGTGGCCACTCAGGTGGGTATTGATAGATGAGCTAGGAGGGGCGCCGGCTTGGGCGGTCGCGTCAGGAAAGCTCCGCAGCGCATTCCAGAGGCTATCGATTACCACCCACCCCAGGATACTCACAGGCGTCCGGCGTACCACTGAGTACGGCCGCGACGGTCCTCTGTGAGCCTCCACTCGCCCCTCCTCCCCTAGTTCTCGCACCTGCCTAGCTTCTGCGTCTGTCCGTAAGGGCCGGGATGTTGATTTAGGCTGCCACCACGAAAGATCCAAATGACCAATAACGACGCCCAGCACCCGCTCGACGAAATCCATGCTCGACTGAAGGCGGGACGTGCCAGCGAGATCCGCAGCCACATTCGACGTCTCCAGCTGAGCATTGCTCAGGCACAGAACCTGCTCACCGTCCTTGAGGGCACGTCCCACGATGATCTCCCGACAGCGATTGAACAAGTCGAAGCTCACGTAGAAGCCCTCGTCGATCTCGCCTCCTTCGCGAAGACTGAGCCAATCGCCCCGGTGGGTTTGCACCTTGCTTTGACGGATATCGAGATAGCCAACTGCGTCCTCAGCCATTTCATCCTGGTTCATACGCAGATCCAGATGACCGGCCGCTAGATACATCTCCAACGACCCGCTCGGTTCACCCCGGCGGGTTTCACATTTTCAGGATCATCATCATGCATATGAGAACTTGCCGCGTGCCCGGCTGTGGCGCGCGAACGAGCCGCCATGGCCATTTCTGCACCGCGCACAAGTCCACCTACCGCCGCCACGGTCAACCCTGTCGATAACGACCAGGCGCGCTCAGAACCAGCACCTGACATTCACATAGCGATTGCCGAGTCAGGCAAGCTCACTGGCGAGCACCAGCGCCACCGCAGCTACCCGACAGCATCTGACGCGCTGAGCCAGCCCTGAGAGTCCGCAGGCGCTTGCTCGCGGCCACATTCGGTGACCGACGAGTTGAAGCGCCCTTTCTCGGCCGCTACGTATCTGGTAGCCATGGGCGATCGTCGTAGTTGTGGAGTGCTCATGCCCCCTGCTCGTCGTCACCCGTCTGAAGCCGAAAAGGCCATCAGCGTTCTTTGCACTGAGCAGCAGAAGCTCATCCGAGCCGCAGCGCAGACGGAAGCGCTACCGCCCTCGCCTACGATCGAACGCATTGCCAGGCTGGAGAACAAGATTTTCGGCCTTGAGCAGGGGGGAGCTCACTTCAAGGCCTCCCCATGACGCGATCACCGAAACAGAAGCTTCCAACCAGGATCTGCCGAGAACGGGCGCTCCCGCCCGCGGCGACGCATGGGTCAACCGTCCGGACAAGAGGGATCTTGCTCGAAGTGCGCTCGCAACTTCCATTTGCGGAGCGAAAACTGTTGGACGTCGAGTTCGCTACGCTGACCTGGGGCGACTGGTTCAACAATCGTCGGCTGCCGGAGCCTATCGGCAACATTCCGCCAGTTGAGGCCGAGGAACGCTACTACGCCACGCTGAGCGAACCAGCCATGGCGGCGTAACTCAAACGAAACGGCCTCCGGGAAACCCGGTGGGGCTCAAAGAGACAGGAGCGGTTCAATAACCGTCGCCTTCATGCCATAGATCAAGCGCTTCTGGCTCTCGGACATTGGAGTCTCGGTCTTTCCGCTTTTGCTGTTTCAACAATCCATATGGACCTTCCCTTAGAAGGTGTAGGCTCGCCGCAGGCGCGGCAGTCTTTCCGTCGTGTGGGAGTGGAGACGATGAAAGCGGGCGTTTCACGCAGAGACTTCCTCAAGACAAGCGTTGTCGCGGGCATCGCCATCAAGGTGTCCTGGCTGCCTTCTACGGCCCAAGCCCGGCTCATCGAGACTCCGCCTTTGCCAGGGCCCGACTGGCTCAAGGCGGATGGCAGGCCGAAATACCGGCTCGACGCCCTTGCCAAGGTGACCGGCGAAAAGACGTTCGCGCGTGATTATCGAGCCCGCGATCTCGATGGCTGGCCGAAGGAACAGGCTCATGCCTTTCTCATCCACGCGACCCGGGCGGACCAGATCTTCGACGGAATCGATCTCGGCCTCCTCGGCGAGGACCTGAAACCGGACCGGGTCGTCCTGCACGAGGACCTCGTTGCCGATGGCATTAAAATTCCGGTGCCAGGCTTTTACGGAGATGTCTTTCTCGTTCCGAAGGGACAAACCGCGCGACTGCTAGGCCAGCCGGTGGCGCTGCTCCTATACCGGGATTTTGCCCGTTATGACGCAGCCAAGCGCATGATCCGTTTCGACGATACGGTCGTGCGCTATGGGGCAAAGGCGGCATACAGCCATCCGGCGCACTATGGTGCCGCGCGTTACGTCCGCATCGATGGCGGCACGCCGGAGGCGGAAGACCGCTATTCGCCGATGAAGGACGCCGTGATCTATGGCGGCTTTGCCGGCGATGACCCAACATGGCCGGCTGCGGGACAGGCAGATGGCATGGCGCGCGGCATGGCCGCCGCCGCTGAAATCGCCAAGGAAATCGACGCGACGGGCGATGATGGACTGGTGCTGAAGCGGCGATACTTCTCGCAGTCGGTCGATGCTTCGGCGATGGAGGCCGACAATGGCAATGTCTGGTACGAGGCGGATGCCGGCGTTCTGCATATGATGGTGGCGACCCAGTCGCCGTATGAAGTGGCCCAGGTGTCCGCCACTCTGGTTTCGAAATCGAAGTTCGCCCTGAAGGAAATCGACCTCAAGGTCGGCTACACCGTCGGCTACGGCACCAAGGACCATTCGATCTTTCCGTTCTATTGCGCTCTGGCGGGCCTCTACGGCGAGGGGCGGCCGGTGCGACTTGCCAATGACCGGTACGAGCAGTTCCAGATGGGGCTGAAACGGCACGCCTTCTGGATGGACAATACCCTCGTCGTCGATCGCAAGACCGGCCGGTTCCGGGCCATGACCGGCCACTTCAAGAATGATGGCGGCGGGCGGGCCAACTTCTCCTTCTCGGTGGCGCTCGTCGGCGCGACGGCCGCGCAATCGATCTATTACCTGCCGAAGAGCGATTTCTCCGCTGCGGCGCTTGCCTCTCGAGCTGTCGATGCTGGTTCAACACGCGGCTACGGAACGCTGCAGTCGATGTCGGCGACCGAGATGATGATCGACGAAGCGGCCGAGCTTCTCGGTGTGGACCCGATCGATCTGCGGCTGAGAAACGTCTTCAAGTCCGGGATGAAGAACACGCAAGGCGCGATCCCTGGGGGCGCGATGCGCAATGAGGAAATACTGCTCATCGCCAGGAAGCATCCTCTGTGGACCAATCGAGCGGAAAAGAAGACGGCCTTCGATGCCGCCAATCCAGGCAAGAGATATGGCGTTGGCTATGGCCATGTGCAGAAGGACTACGGGACCGGCGCGGAGGGGGCGCTCGCCGCGCTCCAGTTCGACGCCGCCGGCCGCATCAGCTTCTCCCATGTAGCGCATGAGATCGGAACAGGAACGACCACCTCGCAGGCCATCATGGTTGGCGACATTCTCGGCCGCGTTCCCGATCAGACCGAATTCGGCAAGGTGCGTTGGCCGCAAATGCCCCTCGAGACCACGGAAGAGCCCTACACGCTGTCGCAGGAAGAAGAGGACAAGCGCAAACAGAACCCGCGCTGGACGCCGAGCTTCACCTCGCCAATGAGCGCCACCAACAGTGTGTATTATCTCGGCCACGCGACGCGCGAGGCGACCCGGACGCTCGTCGATCTTGCAATCTGGCCAGCAGCGAAATCGCTATGGTCGCGAGGAATCGGCGGTGGTGCGATGGCGCCCTATGCGATCCGGCGCGAGGACCTTCGCCTTTCGAACGGATTGGTGAATGCCGGCGGCTTGCCGCCCCTGCCCTTCAAGGACGTGGCGGCGGAGGCGCATCGTTTGGGTCTCGTCACAGGCGTGACGGTTCACACTTTCAACCGGTGGCAGTGGACGGAGGCCGAGTTCGATGTCGCGAATGCCGGCAGGATCCGGCTGTCGACCGACGCGCTCGCGCTGAAATATGGCGACGGCGCACCAGCCGAAACCAAGGCCCTGATGACACTGGACGGCTGGCACTTCGTCGACCGGGCGGCAGTCCAATACCCGCCCGTGCAGCGCAACAATGCCGGCGTCACCTATTACGCGCCCATGGCGACACTTGCGGAAATCGTCGTCGATACGGCGTCAGGCGATGTAACCCTTCTTTCGCACCACTCGATCATGGAATGCGGGACCCAGGTCGTGCCGGAATTAGTTTCCGGGCAGATCCAGGGCGGTGTTGCCATGGGGATCGGCCACGCGCTCAAGGAATATTTGCCACTTTACGAAGACGGACCGGGCGATGGTACCTGGAACTGGAACCGCTACGAGCTACCGCGCAGCAAGGATGTCGCGGTCTGGACGCAGACGTCGGAAATTCTTCCGCCTCTATCCGAGACCGACCCGCCCAAGGGTATCGCCGAAGTTGTCATGATCGCGGTGGTGCCGGCCATCGCAAACGCTGTGGCGCATGCCATCGGCAAGCGCTTCTATGACCTGCCGATAACCCCGGAAAAGATAAGGGGAGCGCTGGCATGACCCTGGCCATGAAGAAGCTGTCGCTGACCGTCAACGAAAGGGCCATCGATCCTGTCGATGTTCCCGAAACCATGATGATGCAGGACTTCCTCCACGAATACCTCAACCTCACCGGTTCGCGCATGGGCTGCGGTCAAGGCATCTGCCATGCCTGCACAGTGATCGTCGAGCAGGACGATGGCACACTGGACGAGACACGCACCTGTATCACCGGAGCCCACTGGTTCCAGGGCAAGAAGGTGCGCACCGTGGAGGGGCACGCGAAGCGCGATGCCTCCGGCGCTATCACGGAGCTGTCACCCGTTCAGCAGGCCTTCATCGAGAACTTCTCGTTCCAATGTGGCTATTGCACCCCGGGTTTCGTTACTGGAGCGACAGTCTTCATCGAACAGTTAAAACGCAAGCCGATCGCGAAAGCGGAACTCGAGCAGGCAATCACCGATGCACTCGACAAGCATATCTGCCGCTGTACCGGCTACGTTCGCTATCACGAAGCGGTGCGCGATCTCGTGCTGAAGACGCCGGGTCTTTTGAAAACCTAGAGGAACGCCATGACATTGCGCGGGCTGCTGTGGAGTGTGGCTGTTGTGGTTGTCTGCGGCGCGCTTGTCGTCGGCGGCATATTTGCCGGCCTGTTCGAGAAAAGCGTGGTCTCGAAGGATGTCGATCAGCCTCTGACGGCGGACCAGATGAAGACGCTGGCCGAGCGGGGCGCCTATGTGGCGGTGGCTGCTGACTGCTATGCCTGCCACACGGCCAAGGACGGCGCTGCTTGGGCTGGCGGCCTTCCGTTCCAAACGCCCTTCGGCACGATCTACGCCAGCAACATTTCGCCGGACAAGGACAAGGGGATCGGCAACTGGACCCGCGCCGAATTCCATCGCGCGCTGCGCGACGGTATCGGCAAAGGCGGAAAGCACCTGTATCCGGCCATGCCCTATGCGTCTTATCGCAAGATGACGCCCGAGGACGTCGATGCCATCTATGCCTATCTGATGACGCGCGAGCCAATGAAGGTCGAGAACAGGCAGAACGCCCTCGCGTTCCCGTTCAATATCCGCCGCTTGATGACGTTCTGGAACCTGGTGAACCTGCAAGGCGAGCAGCCGATAAACGACCCCGCGCATTCGGAAGTCTGGAATCGCGGGCGCTATCTGGCGGATGCGCTGGCGCATTGCGGCGAATGCCATACGCCGCGCAATCTGCTGCAGGGAATGGAACAGGCCAAGTATCTGCAAGGCGCGACGATCGAAGGCATCGCGGCGCCCGACATCACGAAGGCCGGCCTGACGCAGATGGGCTTTGACGCCCCGTTGCTCGCCAGTTTCATGAAATCCGGCATTTCGGCTCAGGGCGCCATGACCAATCAGATGTTTGACGTGGTCCACTTCTCGACGCAGTACATGAGCGACGGGGATCTGGCAGCGTTGTCCGCCTATCTGTTCGATCTGGATACGGCGCCCGACAGATCCGTAGCGCCTGCCGCGCCGAAACCGGTGAGTATCGACCCTGCGCTGGCGGTAACAGCGCGCGGAACCTATCTCAGTCTCTGTTCCGGATGCCATGGCGTTGAAGGGCAGGGTATTCCCCATGTGGTGGTGCCGTTGGCGACGAATGCATCGCTTCGGCTCAACGACGCGCGCAATCTCGTCCACACCGTCCTTCACGGCCTTCCCGCCCAGCGTTTTCCTGGCCTTGAGCGCATGCAGCCCATGCCTGCGTTCGGAGACCAACTGACCGACCAGCAGGTCGCCGACCTGACAAACTGGATGCGGGCCAACTGGGGTGGTCAGGAGCCCAACGTGAAGCCGGAAGACATCGCAACGATACGCGCACAGTGACATCCGCCCGACAGCGTCACCGTCCAGAGCGTCGAGCAAGGCGATGGCCCGCTCTATCCAGAATTCCAGCTGCTGGCGCCGGTATCTCCGAGCACGATGGGCGATGGACCTTTCAGGCTCCCTGAAGGGATCGAAGGCTTCGGCCCCGAAAGCACGACGCGGGTCGCGCGCATTCGAACCTGTCGCCTGCCTTGGCCATCGGTAAATCGTCGCGCGGGTTCATCGGGAACTTGCGCATATCTATGAGCAAAGGGGGCTGGACAAGGATCTCGCCCACCAGGTCGCCGAACAGTCGATGGCGAAGGACGCGCTCGGGGCGCACGCCCGCGACGAGTTGGGCATCTCGGAAATCACGACGGCGCGCCCCATCCAGGCGGCAATGGCTTCGGCTGGAGCTTTCTCCATTGGCGCGCTGATGCCGCTTCTGATGGTTCTCGTCGCCCCGACGTCCTGGCTGGTTCCGGCGGTGTCGGTCGCGTCTCTCGCATTCCTGCCCCTGCTCAGGGCGATCGGGGCGAAGGCGGGTAGCGCCAATGTTCTGAAGGCGACGATCCGAGTGAGCTTCTGGGGCGCGCTCGCCATGGCGATCACATTGGCGCGGCATTCGGCACGGTTGTTTGAGGTGCGGTCTGTTGGCGCCCCCGCATCTACGGCCCGCCAGCATTTCAACTGCAATCCGCCTTCAACTCTTGGTGCGCTCGGTCGCGACAATCGTCGGGTCGCCCCTTTGGTTCGGACGATCAGGTCCGTTTCGCGCCCCATTTTGGACGTTCGAACGTCCAATCCACGCTTCCGAGAGCTGGTGGCTCACACTCGCCAACCAAACGCCTGCTATGGGGGGGGGAAACGGTCTGCCCCCTATGGCGCAGCCGGGACGCGCGCGAAGCGTTGCCGTCGATCCCGATCGGCACAGTCTCAATGCGCGCCGGGGATTGGCCTGCCCCCGCGTGGTGATCCGGTTTCAATGTTAGTGCATGGCGCCCTCTGACGCCACGGTTGGGGTGGGCGAACGCGCGCCCTCCACGGCTGGTGCGCTCGCCCATAGCACGATGCCGCCGCTGCGAGGGACGAAGGATTCAGGCGCCGGCGCTCGGTAATTGAGGGAGCTGTGGGGGCGAACGCCATTGTAGTGACCCCGCCAAGCCTCGATCAAAACCGGTGCACGATCGACAAGAGGTCAATACGGCGACCGTATTGTGGCTTAGCTCGACAGGTGGCTTTCCCACGATGCCAGCATTACCCGTCGCTGATCGAGAAGATCGGTACGGTGGTAGGCCGCCTCTGTGGAATGGATGCGGCGGTGACAAAACATGCCATCGGAACGCCAGCGCTGTGCTGAGCGTGGCGGAGTAAAATCCAGCCGTTGGTAGGCTGCTCTTTTTGGGGGGCGGCCGGGGATGTTTGCTGTGGAGAGTTATGCCGCCGTTCGACGCTTCGTGTTCGTGGAGGGGCACAGCCGGCGCGACAGCGCTGCCGCACCCGTGACGCGGTTTCCGGTTTGGTGAGCCAGATACTGCGCAGTGATGTGGCAAAGTCGTTGGCCCTGAGATCTGTGACAGCTACGTTTCCGATCTTTGGAAAGACGTAGCGCTCCAGCGTCGTGATCCACTGGGCCGCATGCTTCTCATTCTTGAAGCCCGGAGCAATATCAGCGTGAACCAGCCGTGCCGCGGCCTCGAAGGTTGGAATCGAGATGGCCTGACGCGCTGTGGCCTCGTTCTCACGTTTGCATTCCAGCGGGTCGCGGCCAGCATCTAGCAATTGACGGGCTTCCAGAGCGACGCTTCTAGCGTCGCGGATCGGAACGTCAGGATATCGGCCAAGTCCCATATCGCGGCGCTTCTTGGTCCGCGGCGATACGTACCGGAATATCCATTTCCCAACTCCAGTCTGGGTAGAAGGGAAGAGATACAAACCCGATACGCTACCATCCGAAATTGGCTTCTCAGATGGGCTGAGTTTGCGGGCTTTCAGATCCGTCAGCATCCAACTCTCCGGGTCGCGGCCCATCATTCAGCCCATCATAATGGGCGATATCTGATAGGACAGAATGATACGCACTAAAGAGCGTTGTGCAAACAAAATGATTATTAAACAAAAGGATGCGTTATCGTATGATACGAAATGAGATTGTTTGATAGAAGTAAGTTGGCGGACACCCCGTCCGCCATTTTTTTACCCAACCAATTGAAATATGGATTGCATTTTGGGCCCATCAGCGAGCCCATCACGGCGATGCGCCTCAAAAAAGATCCGATCAAAACGTTGAAAACGACACAGCCCATCATTGGCGGGTCGCGGAACTGGCGAACCCAAGGATGAGATCGTCGACGACGTTCCGATCATCCGCTTTCGGGGCGGGCCACGGTAGTCTGAACGTCCAACTTGGGGCGCTAAGCGGTCATTGACGCCCGCATGCTTAGAAGCCCCTCAGGATCAGGAGCCAACTCATGGCAGTTGACGCCTCGGATTCGGTTTCTAGAGACGAAGAATGCATGCCGCGGCTGCGCAACATGGCGGTCGCTTCCCGTTGCGGGATACGGTGGAAATCGCAGTCAATAAGGTAGCCTCGTAGCTATGCTGCCAGGGGGCGATGGCGGGGATCCGCCGCGGCAGAGCCGCCCCAGCTTCGCGAGCCGGCTGCTCGAACAGGCGCGATCCGTCACCTCGCGACCAGCGTCATGATTGCGTTCTGTATTTCCGGCGACGCCGCGCGGTACCGGTCGATCAGCTCTTGCTCTCGCTCGCTTGGCCCATTCCGTGAGGCAAGTGCCTGGATGAGTCCATGCTGTCGGTCCGTGTCGACCTGGCCGTAATGCTCGAAGGTTGTAGACACTTTGTGGCGCCCGAGGTTCTGGCTCCACGCTTTGAATTCCTCCGGGCGTCCGGCACATTTTCTCCCCCAGCCGCGCCAGCGTCTTTCTGAACAGATGCGGGGGGAAATATCGGATCTCCGCCGCCTGACAGGCTTGCCGAAAGATCTCGCGCACCGGCCCCGTCGTCTTCCAGAACACATCCCCGGAAGCGGGCGCCAGGGGCGGGACGGCGGAGGGTGTCGCTGGAAATAGGGGATCGTCAGGCTCGGCGCCACGCGTCAGACGTTCCTTCACCCAGTTAACGACGATCTGCTCAATATCATCGCCGACCGGAAACCACGTCGTCAGCATGTTCTTGCCGAACTTGGTGTGAACCTCTCGGGCGTCCTGGTTGACCTGACGCGCTTCGAGAAGAATGTGTTTGCACCGGATCGAGATGACGGCACCGTCCCGCATTCCGGTCAGATAGATGAAGGCAACCAGCGCTCTATTTCGCCTTTCGATCATCGTGTCGGCCGGCAGGGCTGCGATCATCTTCCGAATATCGTCGGGCGACGGAATCGGCTGATCGGGTCCAGTCCGCGCGGTGACCTCGGTTCGTCTGGGTGGCCTGAAATAGTCGATCGCCGCCCTATCCATCCGGCGAAAGGCTGGCTTGTTGGCGAGCCAGAGAAAGAATGCTTTCAGGTGGGCCAAGGTCTGGACGATCGACCGGGAGGAAAGTTCGCCGCCTTTCGCCTGGCTTGGTCGCTCCAAGACGTAATCTCGGAAGGCGGTAACTTCCTCTTTGGTGAGATACCTAAAATCCCGGTATTTTATAAACGCCTCATACTCAACGATGTGTCGCAGAACGGCGTCGATGCTCTTCGTGCTGTAGCCGTCGGCTCCGTTCAAATGGACCCGATAGGCATAGCGCAGTTGGTCGTTTTGGTCGTTCATCGAAGGGACTGCCTTTTAGGGGGACGATTTGCACAATCCGAGCAGGGAAACAGGGAGTGTATTATATCGCCTTGCGCGAATGGATCGCCGCAGTCGGCTCCCAGACCGCCGACATCGCGCCCGGCAGTCCCTGGGAGAACGGCTACTGCGAGAGTTTCAACAGCAAGCTGCGCGACGAGCTGCTCGACGGCGAGATCTTCTTCAGCCTGGCCGAGGCCCTCGTCCTGATTGAGGCCTGGCGGCGCCACTACAACGGCGTGCGCCCCCACAGCTCTCTAAACTACCGACCGCCGGCGCCTGAATCCTTCGTCCCTCACAGCGGCGGCGTCGTGCCGTGGGCGCCGGCGCCAGCTCGATCGGAAAGCGCGCGATCGCCCACCCCAAACGTGGCGTCAGAGACCGTCGTGCACTAACATTGAAACCGGATCCCCCCTCGGGGGCAGGCCAGAGGAGTCCGAAAGCGTCTCGGCACCGGCCTTGGAGGGGCGCTGGTGCATCCGGTCGGAGAAGGCCTTGGCCTCAGACTTGGTCAGGCCCTCAAAATCCTTGCCGCCCATGAAGCGCTCGAGCTCGCTCAGGTGGCGCATGGCGGCGTCAATCGTCTTCTCGCTGACCTTCCTGGCGTCGCGTAAGTGCTCGATATAGGCGTGCCGCAGCCGTTCATTCGACGGGTTCATGGTTGACCTCAGATTTAGGGGGGATTTGCACAATCTCACCGGGGCGGCGAGAAGGCGTATAGGCCATCCGCCGAGGTCTCGCCCATCGCGATGCCAAGCGCCTCCTCGGCGCGCGACGCCAAGGCATCAGCGCCCATCGACTGGCAAGCCTCGGCCCGGCATAGCTTCAGCACATGCCGTCCGGCCGGCTTGCGGCGGAAGTCGTGATAGAAAGTGACGACGCCATGCACTTCCGCCCGGGATAGATTGAGCACCCCGGCGATCATCGGCACGACCGCCTCCGGCACGAAGCCGAACGCCACCTGGATCGCATGCAGGATCGGCAGGGCCGGGCCTTCGAGGCCCGCATGTCCGGCGATGATTTCTGAGGCGCGCGCCGCGCTCCATGGCTTGTATGACGTCACTGGGACCGATCACTCTCAAATTGGAATCATCGCAACCCGCCGGTGATCCCGACCGCAATCAACCGCCCGCTGTCGGGATCCGCCTTCCGGTCAATCCGTGCATGACCAGATCGCGATGCAGCGCGATGATCGCCTCGGCATTGAGCCGGCCGTCCGGTTGATACCAGCTCGCCACGCCGGTGAGCTGGGCCAGGATGGCGTAGCTGGTCACCGGCACGTCCGGGACGACGAAGACGCCTTCTGCGGCTCCCGTGGCGAGGATATCGGCCAGCCGTCGTTCGTAGTCGCGGCGCATCGCCGTGATCGCCGCGCGGTTGTCCGGTTCGAGACTGCGCAGTTCCGAATTGTTGACGAAGACCTCCATCTTGCGGTCAAGGTGATAGCGAAGGTGGAAGGCGACGAAGGCGTCGAGCCGCGCCAGTGGCCCCTCGACCCCGGCGAGCGCCGCGTCGAGCGCCTCCGTCAGGGCGCACATGTGGCCCGAGACGAGCTCGAACAGCAGCGCCTGCTTGGTTGCGATGTGGTTGTAGAGCGAGCCGGGCTGCAGGCCGACGGCCTGAGCCAGGTCGCGCAGGCTCATGCCCTCATAGCCATGCTCGTAGATCAGCCGCAGGCCGGCGGCGCGGATCGCCTCCGCCGTCCTCGATCCGTCCGACCCTGCCTTGCGCGCCACGATGGTCCGATCCGTCGATGCCGTTTCCCGGGCAAGACGCGACGTCAGCGCCACCCCTTGCCGATCGCATCGATCTCCCATATAAAAACTAACGTACGTTCGTTTATGACGGAAGTCGGTCGGTTTCGCAAGACCGTGCTTCCGGTGAGGCGGGGCAAAGCCATGCCGGTCATAGGGGATACTGTCGATCGCCGGTCGGAGGCCTATGTCGCCAATGACGGCCTGATGGCGAAGCTCGTCGGCGAGTTCAAGGCGCATCTCGGCCGGATCGCGCGCGGCGGCCCCGAGGCGGCCCGCGCCCGCCATGTCGGTCGTGGCAAGCTCCTGCCCCGCGACCGGATCGGCCTCCTGCTCGACGCCGGCACGCCCTTCCTCGAGCTGTCGCAGCTGGCCGCATTCGGCCTATACGACGATGCGGTGCCGGCGGCCGGGATCCTCACCGGCATCGGCCGCGTCTCGGGGCGCGAATGCGTGATCATCGCCAATGACGCGACCGTCAAAGGCGGCACCTATTTTCCCATCACCGTGAAAAAGCACCTGCGCGCCCAGCAGATCGCGCGCGAGAACCGCCTGCCCTGCCTCTATCTGGTCGATTCCGGCGGCGCCAATCTGCCGAACCAGGACGAAGTCTTCCCGGATCGCGAGCATTTCGGCCGGATTTTCTACAATCAGGCCAACATGTCGGCCGAAGGCATTCCGCAGATCGCCGTGGTGATGGGCAGTTCGACGGCCGGCGGCGCCTATGTGCCGGCCATGGCCGATCAGGCTATCATGGTCCGCGACGAGGCGACGATCTTCCTCGCCGGTCCGCCGCTGGTGAAGGCGGCGACCGGCGAGACGGTCAGCGCCGAGGATCTCGGCGGCACCGACACGCATACGCGGATCTCCGGCGTCGCTGACTATGCGGCCGAGACGGACGCGCAGGCTCTCGGCGTGGCGCGCGAGATCGTCGGGCGGCTCAACGGCCGGAAGGCGGAATCCGGCGATGTCGTCGCGCCGCGACCGCCCCTCCACGACCCGCGGGAGATCTACGGCATCGTCTCGGCCGATCCGAAGAAGTTCTACGACGTCCGCCAGATCATCGCCCGCCTCGTCGACGGTTCCGAGTTCGACGAATTCAAGGCGGCCTACGGTCCGACTCTGGTCACCGGCTTTGCCCGCATCTGGGGCTATCCGGTCGGCATCCTCGCCAATAATGGCATCCTGTTTTCGCAATCGGCGCTCAAGGGCGCGCATTTCATCGAACTCGCCTGCCAGCGCGGCATCCCGCTCGTCTTCCTGCAGAACATCACCGGCTTCATGGTCGGGCGCGACTACGAGGCCGGCGGCATCGCCAAGGATGGCGCCAAGCTGGTCGCCGCCGTCGCGGCCGCGCAGGTGCCGAAATTCACGGTGGTGATCGGCAACAGCTTCGGCGCCGGCAACTACGCCATGTGCGGCCGGGCCTATGATCCGCGCTTCCTGTTCATGTGGCCGAACGCCCGCATTTCGGTGATGGGCGGCGAGCAGGCGGCGAACGTCCTTGGACGCATCCGGCGCAACGCACTGGAAGCGAAGGGCACGATCTGGAGCGTCGACGACGAGGAGGCCTACAAGGCGCCGCTCCGGGCGCAATATGACGATCAAGGCAGTCCGTACTATGCGACGGCGCGACTCTGGGACGATGGTGTTATCGACCCGCTCGATACGCGCATGGTGCTGGCGCTGGCGCTTTCCGCCGCGCGCAACGCCCCGCCAAGGGAGACACGCTTCGGCGTGTTCCGGATGTGAGCCTGCGTATCGAACATCTCGACCGGGTCCTGATCCTGACCCTCGACCGCCCGGCGGTACGCAACGCCTTCGACGCGGAATTGATCGTGGAACTGACCCGCGCCTATGCCCTGGCCGCACGCGATCCGGCGGTCCGCGCCGTCGTGCTGATGGCCATCGGGCCGGCCTTCTCCGCCGGCGGCGATCTCAACTGGATGCGCCGCGCGGCGTCCGCCCCGGAAGCGGAAAACTGGGCCGATGCCCGCGGGCTCGCGGCGCTGATGCACGTCGTCGATACCTGCCCGAAGCCGACGCTCGCGCGCATCCAGGGCTCCGCCTTTGCCGGCGCGCTCGGGCTGATCGCCTGCTCCGATATCGCGGTAGCGGTCCCCGAGGCCGAGTTCGCGGTCACGGAAGCCCGCTTTGGCCTGATCCCGGCCGTCATCGCCCCCTATCTGGTGCGCGCCGTCGGCGCCCGTGCCGCCCGGTTCCTGTCCCTGACCGGGGAACGCATTCCGGCCTCGGAGGCCCGTCGCCTCGGCCTGGTGCATGAAGTGGTTGCCGCCGAGGCGCTCGACAGGACCGTTGCCCGGCATGTCGCGACGCTGCTCGCGGGTGGTCCGCAGGCGCTCGCGGCGATCAAGCGGCTCGTTCCCTTCGTTGATCGCCCCATCGACGACGCCATGATCGAGGAGACGACGCGCCGCCTGATGCGCATCCGTTCGTCGGCCGAGGCGCGCGAGGGCCTCGCCGCCTTCTTCGACAAGCGCAAGCCGGGATGGGCGCCATGACCCGGCCGATCCGCACCTTGCTCATCGCCAATCGCGGCGAGATCGCCGTCCGCATCATCCGCACGGCACGGAGCATGGGCATCCGCACGGTCGCGGTGTTTTCCGATGCCGACACCGATGCCCTGCACGTCGCAATGGCGGACGAGGCGCTGCGGATCGGCCCGGCGCCGGCACGCGCGAGCTATCTCGCCATCGAGGCGATGATCGACGCGGCCTGCGTCAGCGGCGCCGATGCGATCCATCCGGGCTATGGCTTTCTGGCAGAGAATGCCGATTTCGCCGAGGCCTGCCTCGCCGCGGGCGTGATCTTCGTCGGCCCGCCGGCGGCAGCGATCCGCGCGATGGGGTCGAAGGCCGACGCGCGCCGCCTGATGCAGGCGGCCGGCGTGCCCGTGGTGCCCGGCTATGACGGCGCCGATCAGGGTATTGAGACGCTGGAAGCCGCCGCCGTCGCGATCGGCTTTCCGCTGCTGGTCAAGCCTTCCGCCGGCGGCGGCGGCAAGGGGATGCGCGTGGTCGGATCGGCCACGGAATTCCGGGATGCACTGGCGTCGGCCAAGCGCGAGGCCCTGTCCGCCTTCGGTGACGACCGCATGATCCTGGAAAAATATCTCGGCCAGCCGCGCCATGTCGAGGTGCAGGTCTTCGCCGCCAGGACGGGACGGACCGTCCACCTCTTCGAGCGCGACTGCTCGATCCAGCGCCGCCACCAGAAGGTGATCGAGGAGGCCCCCGCCCCCGGCCTCTCCGAACCTCTGCGCCGGGAACTGCGCAATGCCGCGATCGCCTGCGCCCGCGCCGTCGATTATGTCGGCGCCGGGACCGTGGAATTCCTCGTCACGAAGGACCAGTTCTTCTTCATGGAGATGAACACGAGGCTGCAGGTCGAGCATCCGGTGACGGAAGCGATCACCGGCCTGGATCTCGTCGAATGGCAGATCCGGGTGGCGCGCGGCGAAGACCTGCCGCGCGCACAGGACGAAATCGCGATGCGCGGCCATGCAGTCGAGGCCCGGCTTTCGACGGAGGACCCCGAAGCCGGTTTCCTGCCGCAGACGGGCCGGCTCGATCATCTGCGTTTTCCGGTGGAACTTGACGGTGTCCGCATCGATACCGGCGTGCGCCAGGGCGATGACGTGTCGATCCACTACGATCCGCTCATCGCCAAGGTCATTGCCCATGGCTCCGACCGGTCGGAGGCAATCGGCCGGCTGCGGGCGGCGCTGGCCGGGACGGAGATTGTCGGGCTCAAGACCAATCGCGGCCTGCTGTCCGAAATCGTCGCGCATCCGGCCTTCGCGCAAGGCTCAATCGATACGGGCTTCATCGAGGCGCACCAGGCCGATCTGTTCGGCCGCGCCGATCACCTCGACGAGCGGATCCTGCTGCTTGCCGCCTTCGCAGCGCTTCGCGCCCAGGAGCGATCGACGGCCGTCGATGCCGCCGATCCGTTCTCGCCCTGGGGCGAGCCGACCGGCTGGCGGCTCGGGGAACCGGCGACGCTTCGCGTGACGCTCGCCATCGGCGAAAGAACCATGACCCTCGAAGGCGCCTGCCGGGCGGACGGGTATGTCTTCGACACGCCGACCGGGCATGTCGCGGTCACGGGAACCGTCGCGGCGGATGGCGCGATCCTTGCCCGGATCGGCGACAGGCTGGTCCATGCGCATGGCGTGATCATCGGCGAGCGGATGACGCTGTTCGTCGACGGACACGAAGCAGCCTTCGAGCTTGTCGATCCGCGCCGGCCGGCATCGGAGCTTGCCGTCGCCCCTGGCCGCCTCACCTCGCCCATGCCGGGACTGGTCGTGGCGGTCACGGCCGCCGCCGGGCAGACGGTCGTCAAGGGGGCGCCGCTCGTCATCGTCGAGGCGATGAAGATGGAGCATGCGGTCACGGCGCCGCGCGACGGCCGCATCCGCGCCGTCAAGGTCGCCATCGGCGATCAGGTCGCGGCCGGAGCGGAACTCGTCGTGATGGAGGATGCGGCATGAGCCGGTCATCCTTCATCCGAATCGTCGAGGTCGGCCCGCGCGACGGGCTGCAGAACGAGGCCATGGTCGTTCCCGTCGCCGACAGGATCGCGCTGATCCGGGCTCTGGCCGATGCGGGCCTGCGGACGATCGAGGCCGGCAGCTTCGTCTCGCCAAAGTATGTGCCGCAAATGGCCGGGACCGGCGCCGTGATGGTCGGCCTCGGACTGCATCCCGGCATCGCCCTGCCCGTTCTGGTCCCCAACGCGCATGGCTTTGCCGAGGCACGCGCCGCCGGTGCCCGTTCGATCGCTGTCTTCGCCGCGGCGTCGGAAACCTTCAGCCGCCGGAACATCCATCGCGGCATCGCGGAGAGCCTCGAGCAATACCAGCCCATCGTCGCGGAGGCGCGCGCGGCGGGCCTGACGGTGCGCGGCTATGTGAGCTGCGCGCTCGGTTGTCCCTATGAGGGCGACGTCCCGGTCGCAAGGGTCGTCGCCGTCGCCACGGCGCTGGCGGACATGGGCTGCCAGGAGGTTTCGCTCGGCGACACGATCGGCGTCGGCACGCCCGACAAGGCGCGCGCCATGGTGGCGGCGGTCATGCAGGCGATCGGCGCGGAGCGGGTCGCAGTGCATTTCCACGACACCTACGGCCAGGCGCTGGCGAATGTGCTCGCCTGTCTCGATCTCGGCGTGACGATCGTCGATGCCTCGGTCGCCGGGCTTGGCGGCTGTCCCTATGCGCCGGGCGCCAGCGGCAATCTCGCGACCGAGGACCTCGTCTACATGCTGAACGGCCTCGGCGTCGAAACCGGCGTCGATCTCGACCGGTTGGCGGAAGCCGGACGGATGATCTGCGCCGTGCTCGGCACGCCATCGCGGTCACGCACGGCCGAGGCACTCGCGGCACGGCAGGAGGAGGATGCACCATGTTCGATGCGGGGCTGAGCTTCGGTCACGGCGATGAGATCGATGGGCTGCGGGATCTCGTCCGCCGCTTCGCCCGCGACCGGGTGGCGCCGCGCGCCGACGCGATCGATCGCGACAACGTCTTTCCGCGCGACCTCTGGCCGGAGATGGGCGCGCTCGGCCTGCTCGGCATCACGGCGGAGGAGAAATATGGCGGCGCCGGCATGGGCTATCTCGCCAATTGCATCGCGGTCGAGGAACTTTCACGCGCCTCGGCGGCTGTCGGGCTCTCCTATGGCGTCCATTCCAACCTCGCCGTCAACCAGATCACCCGCCACGGCACGGAGGCGCAGAAGCAGCGCCATCTGCCCAGGCTCATCTCCGGCGAACATGTCGGCGCGCTCGCCATGTCGGAGACGGGCGCCGGCTCCGACGTCGTGTCGATGACGCTGCGCGCCGAGGCGAAGGGTGACCATTTCGTGCTCACCGGCTCGAAGATGTGGATCACCAACGGCCCGGATGCGGATGTCCTGATCGTCTACGCCAAGACCGACCCGGCGGCCGGCCCGCGTGGCATCACGGCCTTCATCATCGAGAAGGTGTTCGCCGGATTTCACCCGGCGCAAAAACTCGACAAGCTCGGCATGCGCGGCTCCAGCACGTCGGAACTCGTCTTCGACAAGTGCGCGGTGCCGGCTGAAAACGTGCTCGGCCAGGTCGGCAAGGGCGTCGAGGTGCTGATGTCCGGTCTCGACTACGAGCGCGTCGTGCTCGCGGCCGGCCCGCTCGGCATCCTGGCGGCCTGTCTCGATATCGTCGTGCCCTATGTCCATCAGCGCAAGCAGTTCGGCAAGCCGATCGGCGAGTTCCAGCTGATGCAGGCGAAGCTCGCCGACATGTACACGACGGCGAACGCCGCCCGGGCCTATGTCTATGCCGTCGCCGCCGCCTGCGACCGGGGCGAGCGAAGCCGCAAGGACGCCGCCGGCTGCATCCTTTTCGCCGCCGAGAAGGCGACAGAGATGGCGCTGCAGGCGATCCAGGCGCTCGGCGGCAACGGCTATATCAACGACTACCCGACCGGCCGCTACCTGCGCGACGCCAAGCTCTACGAGATCGGCGCCGGAACGTCGGAAATCCGGCGGATGCTGATCGGTCGGGAACTGTTTCAGGAGGGCCGATGATGACTGGAGGGAAACGACATGTCGATCATGACCCGGTCGTGATCGCTTCCTATGCGCGGACGCCGATCGGCAGCTTCCAGGGCAGTCTCGCCGGGCTGAGGGCGACGGATCTCGGCGCCGTCGCCGTCAAGGCGGCGGTCGAGCGGGCGCGCATCGATCCGGGAATGATCGAGCAGATCGTCATGGGCTGCGTCCTGGCCGCCGGGCTCGGCCAGGCGCCGGCGCGGCAGGCGGCGTTCGGCGCCGGCCTGCCCGAGAGCGTCGAGGCCACGACGATCAACAAGATGTGCGGTTCGGGCCTGCAGGCCGCCATCCTCGCCGCCGACATGCTGGCGGCGGGAAGCGCCGACATCGTCGTTGCCGGCGGCATGGAGAGCATGTCGAACGCGCCCTATCTGCTGGCCAAGCATCGCGCCGGCGCCCGCATAGGCCATGACCGCATCCTCGACAGCCTCTATCTCGACGGGCTCGAGGACGCTTATGAGCCGGGCAGGCTGATGGGATCCTTCGCCGACGACACCGCCCGCACGCACCAGATCACGCGCGAGGACCAGGACGCCTATGCGCTCGAGAGCTTGGGTCGGGCGCGCGCCGCGCAGGATAACGGCGCCTTCGACTACGAGATCGCGGCGGCCACGGTCGCGGGGCGAAGCGGCAGCACCCTGGTCCGCCAGGACGAGCAGCCGCAGAAGGTCGATCCGGCCCGCATTCCAACCCTCCGGCCCGCCTTCGGCCCGGACGGCACCGTCACCGCCGCCAACGCCTCGTCGATCTCGGACGGTGCGGCCGCGCTGGTCATGACCCGCGCCTCGGTCGCCGACCGGCTGGATCTGCCGGTCGCGGCGCGCGTTGTCGCCCATGCCGGGCATGCGCAGGCGCCGTCCGAATTCACTACCGCGCCGGTTCCCGCCATCCGCACCGTACTCGCCAAGGCAGGCTGGTCGCCGGCCGATGTCGATTTCTTCGAAGTCAACGAGGCCTTCGCCGTCGTCGCGATGATCGCCATGCGCGAGCTGGCGATCCCGCATGCGCGGCTGAACGTCCATGGCGGCGCCTGCGCGCTCGGCCATCCGATCGGCGCGTCCGGCTCCCGCATTCTGGCGACGCTCCTCTCGGCGCTCCGGACGCATGGCGGCCGGCGCGGCGTCGCCTCGCTTTGCATCGGCGGCGGCGAGGCCGTCGCCATGGCCGTGGAACGGATGTGATGGAGAAGTCGATGAAGCACGGCGTTCCGCTCAGCCTGCACATTCCGGAGGCGCGCTTCCGGCCCGGCGACACGCCGGATTTCAGCTATCTGGACCTGCCCAAGGCGGGTGCGGCGCCGCGGCCTGCCGTCGACGCAAGGGCCTCGGAGACGCGGGAACTCGCCTTCGGGCTGGTGCGCGTGCTGGACGAGGACGGCAACGCCCTCGGTCCGTGGGATCCGAAGCTCGACACCGAGACGCTCCGCAAGGCGCTCCGCGCCATGATGCTGACGCGCGCCCTCGACGAACGCATGTTCAAGATGCAGCGCCAGGGCAAGACTTCGTTCTATCTGAAATGCACCGGCGAGGAGGCGATCGCGGTCGGCCAGGCCTTCGCGCTCGATCCCGGCGACATGTGCTTCGCCTCCTATCGCCAGCAGGGCCTGCTGATCGCCCGCGACTGGCCGCTGCTCGACATCATGTGCCAGATCTACTCGAACAAGCGCGACCGGCTGAAGGGCCGGCAGCTGCCCGTACTCTATTCGGCGCGCGAGGCGGGCTTCTTCACGCTTTCCGGCAATCTCGCCACCCAGGTGCCGCAGGCGGTCGGCTGGGCCATGGCCTCCGCCTACAAGCGCGACCGGCGGATTGCCGCCGCCTGGACCGGCGAAGGTTCCTCGGCCGAAGGCGATTTCCACCACGCCCTCGTCTTCGCCGCCGTCTATCACGCGCCGGTCATCCTCAACCTCGTCAACAACCAGTGGGCGATCTCGTCGAGCCAGGGCGTCGCCGGCGGCGAGGAAACGACCTTCGCCTCGCGCGCCATCGGCTTCGGCATTCCGGGCATCCGGGTCGACGGCAACGACCTGCTCGCCGTCCATGCGGTGACGCGCTGGGCGGCCGATCGCGCCCGCTCCAATCACGGCCCGACCCTGATCGAACTCTTCACCTACCGCGTCGCGCCGCATTCGACGAGCGATGATCCGAGCCGCTACCGGCCGGGCGACGAGGGCCAGCATTGGCCGCTCGGCGACCCGATCCTGCGGCTGAAGGCGCATCTGGTTCGCCTTGGCGAATGGGATGAGGTCCGCCACACAGCGCTCTTCGCGGAGTTGGAGGAGATGGTGCGGGCGGCGAATGTCGAAGCGCAGAGCTACGGCATCCTGAGCGACGGGCCGCATCACGACCCCGCGACGATGTTCGAGGATGTCTACCGGGAGATGCCCTGGCATCTGCGTGAGCAGCAGGCGGAACTCGCCCGCTTCAAGGCGGCAGAGAAGGAGCCGGGCTGATGGCGACCATGAACATGGTTCAGGCGCTCAACTCCGCCATGGACGTGATGCTGTCGCGCGATCCCGACGTTCTCGTCTTCGGCGAGGATGTTGGCTTCTTCGGCGGCGTGTTCCGCGTCACCGAGGGGTTGCAGCAGCGCCATGGCGACCAGCGCGTCTTCGATGCCCCGATCGCCGAGGGCGGACTGATCGCCGTGGCGATCGGCATGGGCGCCTATGGCCTGCGCCCGGTCGTCGAATGTCAGTTCGCCGATTACATCTATCCGGGCTTCGACCAGATCGTCTCGGAAGCGGCGCGGCTACGCCATCGCTCGGCCGGCGAATTCACCGCGCCGCTGACGATCCGCGCTCCCTATGGCGGCGGCATTTTCGGCGGCCAGACGCACAGCCAGAGCCCGGAGGGGCTGTTCACCCATGTCTGCGGCGTGAAGACGGTGATCCCGTCCAATCCCTACGACGCGAAGGGATTGCTGATCAGCGCGATCGAGGATGACGATCCCGTCCTCTTCTTCGAGCCGAAGCGGCTCTATTCCGGCCCGTTCGACGGCCATCACGAGCGGCCCGTCTCGCCCTGGGCCGGACATCCGGCCAGCGAGGTTCCGATCGAATATTACAACGTGCCGCTCGGCAAGGCGGCGATCGTCCGCTCCGGCGCGGATCTGACCATCCTCGCCTATGGCACGATGGTTCATGTGGCGCTCGCCGCCACGGCGGAGACCGGTGTCGACGCCGAGATCATCGACCTCCGCACGCTGCTGCCAATCGATGTCGAGACGATCGTCGCGTCCGTCGAGAAGACCGGGCGCTGCCTGATCGTGCATGAAGCAACCCGGACCGGCGGCTATGGCGCCGAACTCTCGGCCTTGGTGCAGGAACGCTGCTTCCATCATCTCGAGGCGCCGATCCTGCGTGTCACCGGCTGGGACACGCCCTATCCGCATGCGTTCGAATGGGACTATTTCCCCGGCCCGCAGCGGGTCGCCGAGGGGATCCGGCAAGCGATGGCAATCTAGGGGGGAGCACGATCGATGGGCACCTATGTGTTCAAGCTGCCGGATGTCGGCGAAGGGATCGCGGAGGCCGAGATCGTCGCGTGGCATGTAGAGGTCGGCCAGACGATCCTGGAGGATCAGCCGCTGGTCGACGTGATGACCGACAAGGCGACGGTCGAGATCGGCGCGCCGGTCTCCGGCACGATCCTGTCCCGCAAGGGTGAGGCGGGAAAGATGGCGGCGATCGGTGATGAACTCGTCGTGATCAGCACGATCGACGCCGCGACGACATCTCCCTCGCCGCAAGTGGCTCCCCCTGTCGCTGGCGTCGTCCAATCCCCGCCCCGCGCGTCGGCTCCGGTCGCGACAAGCCGTTCGGTAGCGGACGTGCGATCCCACAGGGCAATGGCCGCGCCCGCCGTCCGGGCCCGCGCGGCGGCGCTCGGCGTCGACATCGCCGGGATCCCCGGCACAGGGCCGGATGGCCGTGTCGTTCATGCTGATCTGGACGCGATCCTGCTACATCGGCAGGCGCCCCAACCACAGCGCGTAGCGCCACGCGACGGCGTCGAGGCAATCCAGATCATCGGCCTGCGCCGGCAGATCGCCCAGCGCATGCAGGAAGCGAAGCGGCGCATCCCGCATTTCACCTATGTCGAGGAGGTCGACGTCACCGCGCTCGAGGAAATGCGGCGCGAACTGAACGAGGGCGACAAGGCGGGCACGCCGCGTCTTTCCGTGCTGCCCTTCCTGATCCGGGCGCTGACCAAGGTCCTGCCCGTTCATCCGGAGATCAACGCACTGTTCGACGACGAGGCGGGGCTCATCCGCCGCCACGCCGCGATCCATGTCGGCATCGCGACCCAGACCCGGCGCGGCCTCCTCGTGCCGGTCATCCGCCATGCCGAGGCGCTGACGATCCGAGAGATCGCGGCCGAGATCTTCCGCCTGAGCGAAGCCGCCCGTGCCGGCAAGTCGAGCCGCGAGGAACTGTCCGGCTCGACGATCACGGTCACCAGTCTGGGCGTGCTCGGGGGCATTGCCGCGACGCCGATCATCAACATGCCGGAAGTGGCGATCGTCGGGATCAACAAGATCGTCGAACGGCCCGTGGTGCGCGACGGCGCTGTCGTCATCCGCAAGATCATGAACCTGTCATCGTCCTTCGATCACAGGATCGTCGACGGCTTCGTCGCCGCAGCCTTCATCCAGGCGTTGCGGGCCGAACTCGAGGCGTCGGCACGACTTTTGACCGAATAGCGCGTTCGGTCACGCGCTTCGCACGCTCTCAAAACGAAAAATGGCGCGTCCTCGCAGACGCGCCATTTGATTCATCGGATTGGCGGCTCAGTTGGTCGAGCCGCGCTCCTTGTTCTGCTGCGCGATGAGCTTCTTGCGATTCTCTTCGGCGTTCTTCTGCAGTTGGTCCTGCAGCGCGTCGCGGCGCGCCTTGCCGGCGGCGCGATCGAGGCCCTCGCCATCGACGACCTTGGTGAAGCCCGCGAGCGAGAACGGGAAGACGATCGGCTTGCCCTGCGGGTTGAGCGAGATCGCGACGAGCTTGCTGCCCTTCTTCATCGCCGAGATAAAACCTGCGTCGATCTCGGCCTGGGCGTAGCAGACGCTCGGCTCGCAGACGACGTGGCTGCCCCCGAGGGGTGATCCGGTTTCAATGTTAGTGCACGACGGTCTCTGACGCCACGTTTGGGGTGGGCGATCGCGCGCTTTCCGATCGAGCTGGCGCCGGCGCCCACGGCACGACGCCGCCGCTGTGAGGGACGAAGGATTCAGGCGCCGGCGGTCGGTAGTTTAGAGAGCTGTGGGGGCGCACGCCGTTGTAGTGGCGCCGCCAGGCCTCAATCAGGACGAGGGCCTCGGCCAGGCTGAAGAAGATCTCGCCGTCGAGCAGCTCGTCGCGCAGCTTGCTGTTGAAACTCTCGCAGTAGCCGTTCTCCCAGGGACTGCCGGGCGCGATGTCGGCGGTCTGGGAGCCGACTGCGGCGATCCATTCGCGCAAGGCGATAGCGATGAACTCCGGACCGTTGTCTGACCGAACATAGGCCGGCGGGCCGCGCAGGATCATCACATCGGCGAGGGTCTCCAGCACGTCGGTGGAGTTGAGCTTGCACTTCACCCGGATGGCCAAGGCCTCGTGGGTGAACTCGTCGATCAGACACAGCATCCGGAACTTGCGTCCATCATGGGTCCGGTCCTCGACGAAGTCGTAGGACCAGACGTGGTTGGGCCGCTCGGCGCGCAGACGCACGCACGAGCCGTCGTTCAGCCACAGGCGGCCGCGTTTTGGTTGTTTCTGTGGGACCTTCAGCCCCTCCCGTCGCCAGATCCGCTGGACCCGCTTGGCGTTCACCGCCCAGCCGGCATGGCGTAGCAGGGCCGTGACCCGCCGGTAGCCGTAGCGACCGTAGGTCTTGGCCAGCTCGATGATGTCGGCGGTCAGCGCCGCCTCATCATCACACCCTCGGGCGGGCTTGCGCTGCGTGGACCGATGCTGGCCCAGGGCCGCGCACGTCCGCCTCTCAGAGATCTTCAGTTCAGAGCGGACCTTGTCCGCACAGGCCCGGCGACGGGCGGGGCTTAGAAGTTTCCCCGGGCGGCCTCGGTCAAGATCAGCTTGTCCAGCGCCAGGTCCGACACCGCGCGGCGTAGCCGCGTGTTCTCCCACTCCAGCGCCTTGAGCCGTTTGACCTGGTCGGTCTTCATGCCGCCGTACTCCGCCCGCCAGCGAAAATACGTCGTCTCCGTCACCGCGATCGTCTTCACCGCCTCTGGCTTCTCAGATGGGCTGAGTTTGCGGGCTTTCAGATCCGTCAGCATCCAACTCTCCGGAGAGTGGCCCATCATTCGGCCCATCACAATGGGCGATATCCGATAGGACGGAATGATACGCATTAAAGAGCGTTGTGCAAACAAAGCGATTAATAAACAAAAGGATACGTTATCGTATGATACGAAATGAGATTATTTGATAGAAGTATATTGGCGGATAACCAGTCCGCCATCCTGCCTCGACAGCCAGGGAAACTGCCAAGTTCCAGACCTTGATTGGGCAATCGGGTCTACGAGCGACAGTTCTCTGCTACAGGCGGCTTGCTTCAATGTCCTCCGAGACACCACTCCTCCGCCGCTCAAGCGGTCTCCGCGCTTGGGCGCCGGGCGGAAGCTCGCCGGGGCACTGGCAGACTTTCCGCAACCGAGGCGCGCAGGCTCGCCGCAGGTTTCGTCCACGCCTAGGTCTGGGCTTCCGCCTGACGCTGATGCACACGCCGGGAGCGTCTGGAAGATCGCATCCTTGGTGTGCTTGATTGTCCCGCGGGCAGGATGCCTTCCTCAGGTGCAAACGTCAGGAGTCCCAATGGCCATCGTTACTGTCGACATGGACAAGGTCCAGGCATTTGCCGATATCCAGGGTTTCCATGATTGGATGGTCGAGAACCATGCATCCGAGACGGAAGTGTGGATCAAACTCCACAAGAAGGCTTCCGGGCTACCCTCGATCACGGCAAAAGAGGCGATTGACGTCGTCTTGTGTTGGGGCTGGATCGACGCCATCCGCAAAGGCTTCGACCAGACGAGCTTTCTCCAGCGCTACACCCCGCGCGGCAAGAACAGCGTCTGGAGCAAGATCAACGTCGACAATGTCGGCCGGCTGATTGCGGAAGGCCGCATGACCGAACACGGCCTGAAACACGTTGAAGCCGCCAAAGCGGATGGCCGATGGGACAAGGCCTATCGTATCAGCGGGGCCGAGACGCCGGTCGATCTGCTGGCAGCGATTGAGGTCGACCCAATGGCAAAAGCGACGTTCGACAGACTGAGCGCTCAAAACCGGTTCGCGCTGATCTTCCGGCTGAACAACCTGAAGACCGAGGCCGGTCGTCAGAAGCGCATCGTCGCTTTCGTCGAAATGCTCAAACGCGGTGAAACGATACACCCGCAGAAGAACTAGACTCATTGCTTGCCTCGGGGCTGTCGTGAGGCCCGGCGGCGACCTTCCGAGGCGTGTCAAACATGTGCGCGTCTCCTCATCCGAGGCGCTGGGCCGGGGCCTCTGAGCGCAATCGCGGCGGAGGAGATGGGACTGCCTCAGCATGACGGCCTGCACCGAGTTCTTGCAGGCAATCGGTGCAGGCCATCGATACCTATCCGGCCATCAAATTTGGGGTCATTCGGGATAGATCTCAACGCCGTCCGGCGTCGACTTGTGGAAGAGAATGAATGCCAGAGGATTGCCGGGCTCGGCCATTGCGTCGCTGCGTTGGCCTGTGACCTCTCCGGCCACGCCGCTTGTGTATTCTGCAACCACCTCGCCGAAGCTGTTGCGCTGGATGGCCACCTTCTGTCCGGCTTCAACCTTGTCATTGAGCTTCACCAGATGCTCGACGAGCCCGCCCTGGGTCGCCAGGATCGGATACGAGCTGTTGCCGATGAAAACCCCCACATCCTTGCCGGTGCGGCCCATGGGGCCGGCCAGAATGCCGTAGTGCGTGAGAACGTTCATTGTGCCTTCCACGAACAGGGAGGCCATCTCGAGGTCCAGAACACGTGCAGCGCCGACCTCCGCGCAGAAGGCCGGGATGCCCACGTCGACAAACGCATTGTGCAGGACCCCGGGATACACATGGTTGTCGAAAACCTGGCCAACCGGGTACAGATCCACCATCGCCTTGATCTCGGGCACATCCATGCCGGCAATGTTGAACGCCGTCACTTCGAATCCCGTTGTCCCGGTATGGAAATCGATCGCCGCGTCGGCGTTCGGCCGCAGCAGTCGGTTGAACAGAAGGCCCGCGTGCCGGCCGGGCGCGGTGATACCGTTCTCGTTCCCGGGCCATTCCCGATTCATGTCGATCAGATCCGCGCCTCTGCCGGAATTGGGCCATCTGCGCTGCATGCTTTCTATGGCCGGGCGAGCGACGTCCGTGACAGCCATAACCGTGCCCGACATCTGCGCCGGGTCCAATGCGTTCATCACAGACTGGACCATATGGATGGAACTCATCTCGTCGCCATGCACACCGCTCACCAGAACGATGCGCTTGCCGGGTTTTGCCCCTCTGGCGACAGCCACCGACGCATACCAGTGCTGTCCGGTCGACATCTCCACGCCCTGAAAATACAAGAGATGCTTCTGCCCGGGTTCCAGGTCGTTGACGTTGAGGGCGCTGACGACCTTCTTCCCCTGGATTACATCGCCTGTGTAGACCGTGCCGTGCGGAGCCGCGGGTGCGGTGCCATCGTTCGACGCCTCAATGGCCTGGGCGCTAGCGTTGCTCACGCCAACCGCCGACGCGCTCACCGCAGCAAGCGAAGCCATCATAAAATCGCGCCGATCAAGGCCTTCATGGGATTCGGCTGGCATAGCGGACCTTCCTCCTGAGCCGCCCCAAACCGGGCGGTCGCTCTCCTGGACGATGACTATACATGCCGTTCCTCGCGTGACGACCCTTGCCAAACCTTCCCCGCCGCCCTTTTGGGTGCTGGGAAACGGGGCGCGATGTCAGGTTTTGTCAGGCGTTTGCAGGGCCAGCGCCCATAACTCTCCATAGCGGAGCTTCCGTGAACTCTGCTGAATAGCGCCCACCTGCTGGGCTGGCCATTTGGCTGGGCCCGTGAGCCCGCCGCCAGACTGATCAGCTCGAGAGCTGGTTCGGTTGGTTTGAACGTCTTTGGAGTTGTCGCCAAGCCTGATCAGGCATCTGCCGATCCCGGATCTGATGCAGTCCCGCTGCTATGCAGGGCCCGTTAGCCGCCGATTGAGACGCGCCTGGGATATGCTGACGCAGCGCCAGGTTGAGCCGCCAGTCGATCGCCCGCGGCCAGGAACGCATCTGCGATCAGAGGGCGATTGTGAGCTAGGTGCGGCTCGACGAGCATGTCGAGGTGGCCGCCCGCGATCGACACAACATCGAGATGGGCGAAGAGCTTGCTCCAGCCGAGATCCGCCGGCAGGTGCTGGCGGTCGCAGCGGAACAGGGTGGCGGCCATCGGCAGCGGCGATCTCGGATGCGCGAGCCAGCGCCAGAAGGCCTGCATCCGCAGCACATCCTCGAGCTCCAGGCGCAGCAGGAAGCGCGCTCTGGCGAGCGGAGACCAGGTCAAGCGGTCGATGCAGCGGGCGAGCCACGCCTCTTGCCCCTGCCGGACGCAAAGCTTGGCGACCGCTCGGCACAGCAGCCGATCGAAGGTCATCCGGTGCGCCCGGATGCGCTGCATGGTGCGGGTGATGGTCTCGCGATAGTCGTGTGCGACCGGCTGGATGTTGGTGTCGAGGATTCCGAGAAACGGGATCGCCCTGCCGGCCGCGACGAGCCGCTTGGCCACTTCGAAGGCCACGGCGCCGCCCAGCGAATACCCGATCAGCGCCACCTCCCCTTCGGGTTGGGCCTGGCAGATCTGCTCGAACGCCATATCGGCCATGACGGAGATCGACTCGTTCCCGGCCAGAATATCCACCAAGTCCGGATAGCGCACGGCGACAACGTGGGCGACGTCGCCCATCTCGACGCCGAAGGCCGCCAGGCTCGGGCCGTAGCCGATCGATCCGGGCAGCATGAAGAGCATCGGCAGAGCACGGTCCCCGGTTTCCGCGGACGCCCGGTCGGATCCGGAAGCGGAGACGGCGCGGACGATATCGGAAAAGCTCATGTCGACGGTGAACGCATCCAGGCTGAGCTCGCGGCCGAGCCGAGATTCAAGCGCTAGCGCGAATTGCAGAAGCGCCAACGAGTCTCCGCCCGCCTCGTCCCAGCGTCCGGCCGCCGTCCCCCGCTTGAGCACCGCCTTCCAGATCTGCGCCACCACGGGCTCGACGCCTTCCGTCTCTGAGACGTCCGCCGACGACGGCACATCGTGGGTATCGGTCAACGCGCCATCCAGGGCGCGAAGCGCGGCGCCATCGACCTTGCCGCCGCGCAGCCGCGGTATGTCCTCGACGCAGTGCAAGCGCGTCGGAAGGACTGCGGCCGGCAGTGATGTGCGCATGATATCGCGCAACAACTGGACGAAGTCGGGACCTGCGCCGGCCTCGGGAACCACGAAGGCGACGATCTGGTTGGCGGCGGTCACGATGGCGACAGCCTCGCGAACGTCCGGCGAACGGCGCAGGACGAGTTCAAGCTCCGCCGGCTCGACCCGGCGGCCATGGATCTTGACCAGACGCCCTTTCCGGCCGGCAATCCAGCTCAGGCCCAGCGCGTCGATCCGGACGAGATCCGCCGTCGCGAAGATCCGTCGCCCGGGATCATCCGGGGGCGCCTGAAGCGGGGCGACCTGCCCGTTCTCCCAGTGGCCGAGCATCGTATGCCGGCTCCGGATCCACAATTCGCCTTCGCCGTCGCCGCCCGGCAGCACAGCGCGTCCGTCCTCATCCACAACCGCATATTCGATGCCGGGCACCAGATAGCCGACGGGAACGGTCGCGCCCTGCTCTGGATAGTCCTTTGGCAGGAACCACTGGGTGCCGGTCGTCTCGGTCGAGGAATAGCTCACCTGGATAAAACAGGACTCGTCGACTTGCTGGCGGATGACATCGATGTCCGACCACAGCACCATTTCGCCGCCGACGCGTACGATCCGAAACGACGAGAAGGTACCGGCTTGCGCATCCTTCATCAGGACGCGCAGCAGGGCCGGCACAACATAGGTTATCGTGACCTGTCGCGACTGCATCAACTGGCGGATCAGGCGTATGCCCGCGCTTTCGACGTCGGCGAGATAGAGCGTCGCTCCCGAGAGGATCGAGGTCATCATTTCTCGACAACCGGCGATGGTCGCCGGGCCTGTCAGCGGCATGAAGATGTCGCTCGCATCGATGTGACAGGCATTCACGGATTGCCGAACGCGCTCAAGGATGGCGCGTTGACTGTTGACGACGCCTTTCGGCACGCCGGTGCTACCCGAGGTATGCAGGACGAGCGCCGGCGCGTCGACGGAGACATCCTGCGGCAGTGCCGCGAGATCTTCCGGCATCGCGGCGGCCAGGCAGCTCGCCGGATCGATCCGCCGCCCATGCTCGTGAGCCAATTCGGATGCGAGGACGGGGTGGTCACTGACAATCACCGACAGGCGCGCCCGGGAAGAAACGTCGATCAGGCGCTGGGACGGGTCTCTGGGATTGAGCGAAACGGCCGGGCGTCCCGCCGCCATCGCAGCCAGCATGGCCACCGGATACCAGGTGCAATTGCCGAGCAGCAATCCGACGGCCCGCCCCTCCGGAACAGCGGTGGCAATCACGCTGGCCAGGGCCCTGACGGCGCCCAGCAGCTCCGAATAGCTCAGCTCGGTGACGCCATCGCTGACCGCCAGTTTGTTTCCTTGGCCGGCGGCGATCCGCGTCAGATGCTCGAAGGCGGGCACGTCGGAAAAGCTCTCGTCCAGGCTCGGGAAGGGACGCGCGACCGGGCCATTCAGATCGAGGGGACATTCGGGCGCAGCCGACCAGATAAGGTGGGGAGCGCCGCCGTCACCGCCGCCGTCGCCTTGGCCCTCCAGGTTCGCTTCGGAAGCCTCCCCTGCGTGACGAGACGGAGGTCGGGTAGGCAAACCTGCCGCGCAACTGCGCGTTTCCGTGTCAAACATGCACAGCTCCAGCGTTGGCCGAATAGGGTGTTACAGAACCCGTACCGGACCAGGCCATGGATCGCATCGTTTGAACGAATGACACTGGTGGCGGCGCTTCGCCCTGAGGGTCACGTGCGCACCCGGCATCGAGGCTGCGTCCGTCATTCGAAGGATGCGTGGGCTCCGGGGCCGTGAGATGATGCCTGCGCAAAGCTCCGGTGTACCTCCATGCCTGGCGAACCAGAACGGGCCGCGATCGTTACGCTTCCGACGCGGAGCCCGCCCGAGCGATCGGCCCATGGCGAGGCCCGGCAACGTGAGACGCTGACACAGGTTCAGGTCCTGCGCGCCGTCGCCGCCACATCGGTCGCGGTGAGCCATGCCCAGCACGACGCGGGGACCTTGGAACTGCAGAACGGGCGCGCCTTCCAGGCGTGGAATCCCATCCCGTGGAGTGCCGGAGTCGACGTCTTCTTCGTGATCTCCGGCCTGATCATGGTGCACGCGACGCAACAGCTGTTCGCAAAGCCGGGCGGCGCGCGACTGTTCCTTACCCGTCGCATTGCCCGAGTTGTTCCACTTTATTGGGCTGCTACCGTGCTTTACATTGCAGTGGCGCTCATTGCCCCAACGTTGCTCAATCAGAATTACATCAATCTCCGGTTCGTCGTTGAATCTTACTTGTTCATTCCGGCCACCCGGCCGGATGGCGTCGTCCAGCCAATTTACGAGCTCGGATGGACCCTCAATTATGAAATGCTCTTCTATGTTCTGTTCGCGGTTGTCATCGTGCTGCCCTTGCGCTGGGCCGTGACTGCATTGCTCGCGATTTTGGCGGGATTGGTGGTAGCTGGCCGTCTCGCTGCGCCGCTGCCACAGCCATTGGAATTCTGGACCAATCCGATCCTCCTCGAGTTCGCCTTCGGCGTAACAATCGGAATCATGGGTGTCTGGAGATGGCGCCCCTCTGGCGTGATCCGCGCCTGCGTCGCCGCAACCGGGCTTGCCGCCCTGATGCTGGTGGCGGCATTTCCCGACGTCTCGGTCTTGCTCCCCCGACCACTCGCCTACGGCCTCCCCGCAGCCCTGATTGTATGGGGGGGCGCCCTGGCGCCAAGCGGGCGGGAGCCCGAACGTCTGGCGGCCCGATGGGGCGCCGGAATTGGCAACGCGTCCTACGCCATCTACCTGCTCCACCCCTTCGTGATCCGCGCCATGCGCGTTATCTTCTGGCGAACCGGCTTGATCGGGCTTCTGGGCCCATGGGCCTTTGTCACCATGGCGCTGGCTGCTTCGTTTGGCGCAGCTTTGATCACCTACCGCTGGTTCGAGAAACCTCTGACCCATTTTGCCCGCCGCCTCCTGGGAGCCGGAGGCGGCGTCTAGCACCTACCTCGCTCATTGCCGGCAACGGCCTATCCCGAGACAGACTGACAGAGCGCCACAGCCACCTCATCCGCGGGCCGAGATGCCGCGTCATCCGGTCAGGTTGTTGGCTCCGGTCTGCTGCTCGTTCCATGGCATTGAGACAGGGTGCCGTCAGCGGGCCGGACTTTTCCGAAGCGTGGAACCCGGCGATTGGGGGAAGGTTGGCGCCGCGCGCCGCGCCGCTTTCATGCGTTCACACGCTGAGCGGCGCGAGCCACGACACCGGGTCAAACGCTACTTCATGCGAATGAACGAGGACAGCGATCCCGCGCGGTCCTAGCCTGATTTCGAAGACGTGGCGCGATGAATTCGGTGCCGCTTCGACATTGAAGCCAGCGCGTTCCTTCCTCGCTGGTCAACGTGTCGAGAAGAGTGTGGAGAGGCAGGAATGAACCCGCATCTGGTTTGCGTCGGCGGCGAGGATCATGCGTTGCGGATTCCGTTCCTTCTGGCGCTCCGGGATCGCGGGTTCAGGATCACTGCGGTTTCGAGCAGCGATGGCGCCGCCTTCGCCCGCCACGAACTGCCTCATCGCCAGTACGCCTTCGACCGCTTCGGCAGTTTCGGCGGCGCGTGGGCTGCGATCCGACAGTTGCGCGGCCTGATGAAGGAATTGCGGCCGGATATCGTTCAGAGCTTCGACACAAAGCCCAATCTGCTGATGCCGCTGGCCGGCCGCAACGCGGTTCCGATCGTCCGGACGATCAACGGCCTCGGCTGGGTCTTCTCGTCGGAGGAGCCGCGCGCCCTCGCCCTGCGGCCGGTCTTCTGCGGCCTGCAGCGACTGGTTTCGCGATGGACTGCGGTGACGGTTTTCCAGAACCGGGAGGATCAGGCATTCTTCGAACGCCGCCGCATGCTTGGCCCCAGCCAAGGCCGGCTGATCGGCAGTTCGGGAATCGACGCCGATGCGTTCGCGATGGCGCAACAAAGCGGTTTGCCCTCGGATGGGCTGCGCAATCAATTGGGGCTCGGCGTTGCCGAGATTGTTCTCTTCGTCGGCAGGCTGACGCGCCAGAAGGGCATTCCGACCCTTCTCAAGGCGATCCCCGCGGTTCTGGCACACCGGAAGCATGCCCGTTTCGTGCTGGTCGGCCCGCGCGACTCCGAAGGCCCATTCTCGGTCGATCAGGCCGACATCGATCGGCTGGCTCCGCACGTCATCGCGCTGGGGGCGCGTTCTGACGTGCCGGCACTGCTGGGCATGGCGGACGTTTTCGCCTTCCCGACGGAATACCGCGAGGGCGTGCCCCGGGTCTTGCTGGAAGCCGGCTTGGCCGGACTGCCGATCGTCGCCACCCGCATGCCCGGTTGCAGCGACGTCGTCGAGGATTGCCGGAACGGTTACCTCGTCGCGCCGCGCGATGCGGACGCGCTCGCGGCCCGGATTGTCGACCTTCTCCGCGATCCGATCGGTGCAAGGGTCATGGGCGCTCGCTCCGTTGCGCTCGTGCGCGAACGCTTCGGACTGACGCAGGTGGTCGAGCAATATTGCGATACCTACCGACAAATCCTGAACAACCGCCCGATCGGCGATCCCGTACGCCCCGCGTCGTCGCGGACGGCGGAAGATGGGCTTGCCCGCGAGCTGCGCGCAGGTCGCCAATGACCCGCGACGCGCTTCTCGCCATAGGGGTCGTGATGCCCTTCGCATCACAGATCGATGTTCCCGGCATCCCGTTCGGCTATGGCGAGCTCTGCCTCTTTCTTTGGATCGCACTGTCGGTGGTCCGCATCCTCGCCGGCGGCCGTACCGAAATCACCCCGACGCTGGTTCGGCTCGCCAGCTTCTGGACCATCTTTGCGCTGGCGCTTGGAGTCGGGACGCTTGTCGGCTATTTCACGGATATCCTTTACCTCACAGGCATCTGGCACGACGGCGTAGCCTATGTGCTGCTGGTGTGCATGACTTGCCTGGCAGCTGCTGAGCCGGATGCCTATCGCCATCTGCGCCGTTCCGCATGGTGGGTCATCGCCATTGCGAATGCGACCTTGGCGATCCAGCTGATGCAGGCATCAGGCTGGATCCCTCAGGCCGGCGTCGAGCTTTGGTATTGGGACCGTTTTCGCGGCTGGTCGTTGAATCCAAACCAGATCGCCCTTTACTGCGCCGCGTTCGGCCCGCTCGCACTGTATTTGGCGACCACAACCAATAAGCCGATTGGCAAGGTTCTCGGCTTCGCCGGCATGATCCTGCCGTTCTATGTCGGACGGCTGACCAAGAGCGACACGTTTCTGTATACCTCGGTGCTGGGCTGGCTGATCTTTCTCGGATTGCGCCTCCGCACCTGGCTTGCTGCCGGCAGGGGAACCCTCAGCTACGGCCGGCAGGCCGCCATGGTCCTGATCCTTGCGGCGCTTCCGCTAACGATGGCTCTCGCACCGTTCGGCTTGACGGAACTCGGCAACGCGGAGAGTTTTGCCAAGAGCCTGACCAAGGACAAGGGCGGCGAAGCGACTGCGGAGACTGCGGAACTGCGCATGTACCTCTGGGAACAGGCGGTTCGGCGGGGCCTGGCCTCCGCATCGCTCGGACTGGGTCCCGGCGCGCACCTCGAGCGCCCCAATATTGTCGAAACTGGGGACACGCCCCGTCCCTTCGAGGCCCACAGCACGCTGCTCGATCTCTACACCCAAGGCGGCCTCGTCGCCGTCGGTGCGCTCATCTGGCTGGTCGGTGCGGCCGCGGTTCTCGCCTGGCAGGCAAAGCTCGACGCCATGCTCGCCCTCCTCGTGTCACTCGGCGTCTTCAGCCTCCCGCACCTGATTATCCGACATCCGATCGTGTGGTTCGCCCTGACCCTTTGTCTCGTCGCGGGAACAACTCCGAACGCCACAGCTGCCTCCCTCCGTGAAGGATGATGCCATGTGCGGGTTTGCCGGAATCCTTCTTGCGCCAGACGCAGCCGATACCCGGCCGCTGCGGGCGATCGCGGCGATGACGCAGACCCTGCGTCACCGCGGACCGGACGGCGAAGGCCTGTGGACCGACCGCGAGGCCGGTCTCGCGCTTGGTCATCGACGCCTGGCAATCGTGGACCTGTCCCAGGCCGGCCATCAGCCGATGCTGTCGGCCAGCGGACGGTTCGTCATCTCCTTCAACGGCGAAATATACAATTTCGGCGAGCTGCGCCGCGAACTGGAAGGGGAAGGTCGGGCATTCCGGGGCGGCAGCGATACCGAGGTGATGCTGGGCGCGATCGAGAGCTGGGGCCTCGAACCGGCGCTCCAGCGCTTCGCGGGCATGTTCGCCTTCGCGCTGTGGGATCGCCAGAGCCGAACGCTCCACTTCGCCCGTGACCGCGTCGGCAAGAAACCGCTCTATATCGCGCCGACCCGCGACGCCCTGATCTTCGCTTCGGAACTGAAGGCGTTAAATGCCTTTCCGGGTTTCCGCCGGGAGCTCGATTTCGAGGCCGCCTCGGCCATGCTGGCCAGGGGCTGGGTGCCGGATCATCAGTGCATCTGGCAGGGCGCCTTCAAGCTGCCGCCCGGCTCGCTGCTATCCGTGACCGCAGCCGAATTCGGAGCGGCTCCCGATGTCGATGCCCTGCGCGCGCGGATCCAGCCATGGTGGTCGCTCGCCAGCGTCGCGGTCCGGGCGCGCCAGCGCCTTCTCGACGGCAGCGACCAGGAACTGACGACCGGCCTCGACACCCGACTGCAGCGCGCCGTTCGGGAGCGCATGATCGCCGACGTCCCGCTTGGCGCGTTCCTGTCGGGCGGCATCGACAGCGCGACGGTCGTCGCCTTGATGCAGTCACAGTCCCGCAAGCCAGTGCGGACCTTCACGATCGCTTTCGGCGACGCGGTCTACGACGAATCGTCCCAGGCCGCGGAGGTGGCACGCCATCTCGGGACAGAACACACCGAGCTTCGCCTGATGCCGGAGGTAGCGCGCGAGGTCATTCCCGAATTGCCACGCATCTGGGACGAACCCTTTGCCGATGAATCGCAGATCCCGACCCTGCTCGTCTCTCGGCTCGCCCGCCAGCATGTGACCGTGGCCCTCACAGGCGATGGTGGCGACGAGAGCTTCGCCGGCTATTCGCGCCACTTCATCGGCGCGCGGCTGGCCGGCTGGCATGGATGGCGCGCGCCGCTGCGCCGAACCTCGTCCGGGTTGTTCGCCCTTCTGGCGCGCGGCACGCGCCAGGACCTCTTCAACCGACTGCCGATCCCAGACCGTATGCGCCACGCCCTGCGAGCCGACCAGCTCGACCGCCTGGCCCGCCTGCTCGCGGCCGACGACGAGCCGGAAATGTACCGGCGGCTGGTCGGCGCCTCGGAGAAGAACCTTACGCGTTATCCGCCGCCGTTGGTCGAGGCGGGCCCGCCGCTTGATGATCTCGTGTCGCGGCTCCTCCTCGACGACACCACCGGCTATCTCCCCGGCGACATCCTGGTGAAGCTCGATCGCGCCAGCATGGCGAACAGCCTGGAAACGCGGTGCCCGATCCTTGATCATCGCGTCATCGAATATGCTTGGCAGCTTCCGACCCGCATGAAGGTGCGCAACGGCAAGGGGAAGTGGATCCTGCGCCAGTTGCTCGGCCGTTATCTGCCGCAGCAGCTGATCGACCGGCCGAAGCATGGATTCGACGTGCCGATCGGCGACTGGCTCAAGGGACCGCTGCGCGCGTGGTCATGCGACCTGCTGGCGGATCTGCGTCATAGCCAGGACGGCTTCTTCGATCTGGATCTCGTTGACACCTGCTGGCGCGAACATCTGGCCGGCCGACGGGATCACTCGCGCGACCTTTGGTCGGTCTTGATGTTCCAGGCCTGGCGCCGGGAACAGTCGTCCGCGGCCCAGGTAAACCCTTCTCTCGAATTCGCGTTGGCAGGGGAATGAAATGGAAGGCTCCATTGTCAGCAATATTCACCGGCGGCGTGCCCCTCAGGTACTGACGACCGCGCGCGACACCGGCAGACACCTTCGACAGCCGCCGCCCGATATGGCCGACGCTTCGGCGCCGGCCCGGCAGGTCGCCATCACCCTGGCGCGGAAAAAATGGCTGATTCTCGGCTTCGCCCTTTGCGGCGGCGCCCTCGCCGGGCTTATCGGCCTCACCCGCCCGCCGCTCTACTCGGCCAGCACGCAGATCATCGTCGACCCGGCCGGCAGTAGCGCGCCATCCGGTTCCGGAACAGCCCCGCAGGATGCGCTGGACTCGACCATCGACAGCCACCTGACGATGCTGATCTCCGACGCCCATCTGCGGCATGTTCTGGATGCGCTTCGCAAGGGGGGCACGGAACCAGCCGCGACAACCGCCGATGCGAGCCCACCGTCCCCGTCATTCCTGGGCCATTGGGTCGAGGCGCTTCGGTCGGCGCGCTCCTCGGTTGGCCACTTCCTGCGCGGAATCCTGCCTGGCGGGGCGTCATCCCCGCCGTCCCCGGAGGCGGCCACCGCCTCGGCTTACGCTGCGCTGAAGGCCGGCTTGCGGGTTGGCCAGGAGCTTCGCTCGCGGATTATCACGATCAGCTTCATCGCCCCGGATCCGGAGTATGCGGCCCGGGTCGCCAACACGGTGGTCGGCGTCTATGTCGAGGAGCTGGCGAAGCGCAGCCTTGCCTCGAGGAAACAGGCGCTCGCCGCGATCGAAGACATTTTGCCGGTGGCGCAGCGCCAACTGGCCAGCGCCGCCGACCAACTTGAAGCCTATCGCCTGACGCATGGGTCCGGCGATCCGGCCGGCACGGACAGCCGCGGCCAGGAGATCACCCAACTCGGCCGGCAGATTTCCCTCATCAATGCCGATCTCGCCGAAACCACCAAGCGGATCAACACGACCGAGGCGCTGCGCAGCGCCGGCGCGCCTGTCCCGAAGCAGGCAGCGGCAATCGGATCGCCGTCGCTCATGGATCTCGCTGCGGGCAAGGCAGCCGGTACCGGTTCCAACGGCGCATCGGCAGGAAACGCCACCGCCGTCCCGAACCCAACCGACCAGATCGAGCAGGCGATCGCGCACCTGAACGAGCAGGCAAGTATCGATCGCACCCAGCTGGCATTGCTTGCGCAACGCCGAGATGCGCTCAAGGCGGCGGCGGACGACGCGGCTGGCCGCCAGTCCGGTCTGCGCGCCCTTGAGCTACAGGTCGATGTCGCATCGCGGCGCTACAACGATCTGCTGACGCGCCAGCAGGAGCTGACCCAGCAAATTGAGTCGCCCGCCCCCGGGATCGCGGTCTGGTCCGAGGCCCGGCCGCCGACCAAACCGACCACTATGTCCCCGGCATTTCTCATTCCTCCGGGAATGGTCGTGTTCGGCATCATCGGCGCCATGTTTACCATTCTGCGGCGCAAGACCGATCGGGCGCTGCGCAGCGAGGCCGAGGTCGAGGCGGCGCTGGGGGTCCCGTGTGTCGGGCTGCTGCCCAAGATTGCCCGGCCGCAAGCGCAACGGTTGAGCCGGATGCTGCTGACGGAGCCAAAATCGATCTACACCCGCGCCCTTCGATCCCTGCTGATTTCGCTGGCGTCGCCGGATGCGGGCTTGCGCCTGCCCAATGTCCTGCTGATTACCTCCAGTGATCGGCAGGAGGGCAAGACCACGCTCGCCTGGAGCATCGCCTTGACCGCGGCGCGACTCGGAGAGCGGGTGCTCTTTCTGGATCTCGATCAGAAAGGCGGAGGGCTAACGCGCGAGTTCCGCGATGCATTCAGCCGTTCGCCGGCCAGCGCGACCTTCGCCGATTTCCTGCAAGGCACCTGCGCGCTTGCCGACGCGGTAGAAGAGATGCCGAGCATCGGTATCGACTTCATACCGGCCCCGGATGCCGCCTGCGATCTGCTGCCGCTCATGGCATCGGCGGACGCCGCGAAGCTGATGGATCCGCTGCGCCATGCCTATACCGTGGTGATCATCGACGGCCCCTCCGGGCGGGATGGCCCGGAAGCGACGCTCGTGACGGGCTGGGCCGACGCCATCCTCTATGCGGTTCGCTGGGGGGTGACACCCCGGAGCCTGGCGCGCAACGTGCTGGACAGAATCGGCGGCAACCATCCGTTCGACGACCGGACCCCGCCCGTCGTCAGCGTCCTGATCCAGGTCAGTCTGAAGCAGCATGCCGGTTTCCGGTTCGGAGATAGCGGCGATCTTCTGCTCGCGGGTCCGCGATGAACAACAAGCCAGCCGTCGCTTGTTCCCCGAGGCGCTCCAGCCACTCGGATTTGACCTACCATGATCATTGAGCTCTTCGGTCCTCCCGGATCTGGAAAAACCACCTTCGCGCATGAACTTTCCCGCCATTTGCGCGAGAACGGATACAAAGCCGACGTCATGCTCAGCTATCAGCAGAGCACGGCGCAGAACAACGTCGACCGATACGGCATGTTGTATTTCGTCTATCGGATTTGTACCGCTCTCGTTCACACGACCTACACGATTGCGAGATCACCGATCGCCCAAGAGGAGATCGATATCTCTGGCGGTCTGTTGAAAATCATACCGCCATCCAGGATGATCTGGCGGATACGGCTCTGGCAATACATCGTCAACTTGTCCAGACATTGGAGCGCCGCCAAGAAGTCCGAGGACATCGTCATCTTCGATCAGGGCTTTGTGCAGGCGATCGGTTCTCTGGCGATCTTCCACGGCGCCGCCAATGATGCGCTGCTTTCGGAGGCCCTGGATCTGGCACCGCAGGCCGATTTCGCCATCCGCCTGATGGCGCCACGCGACATCGTCGAGACCCGTCTGCGCGAGCGGATGCGGCGCGAGTCGAAGGCAGAACGCCTGTTCGAAGCCAGAATCTCAACAAACCTGGAGGCTTTCGGCATCTTTGACGACATGAGCAGAATTCTATCTAAAACAAGTCGAAGCATACTGTCGATAGCGCCAGCAGACCAAGCATCTACGAAACATTGCGTTGCCTATATCGAAAAAATCATCTTGGCCCATCTGCTCGGCATTGGCGATATGCATGCCGCGGAGCGAACACAGCTGTCGGACGAAATCTGAGCCGAAACATAGAAAGACTGGACGAAGCAGATGAACGGCCGCGCGCAAGGGAAACGGAGCCAACCGCAGACATCCAGCCTGACCGTCTGCGCCGAGTCGCCCGCCGCCGCGGCCCAGGACGTCGACAAGAGCGTCGGCGCGATGTTCCTTCCGCAAGGTAAAGCAAGTCGGAGCCTGGCCTATGCAAGCGTTTTCGCCTTGTTCATCTATGTCGCTGGGGCCGGACTGACCAGCCTGGCGCAATTGCTGATCGCGCGTCTGGTCGGCACCGCGAGCTATGGCATCTACGCCTACACCATGGCCTGGACCACGGTGCTCGCTTATCTGTCAACGCTCGGATTCAATGTGTCGCTGCTGCGCTTCGTGCCGGCTTACAACGCCGTTGGCCGCATCGATCTGGCGCGCGGAGTAATCATCTTCGCGCTGCGGAGATCGCTGATAACCGCGGCTCTGGCCGGATTGGTGGGCGCGGTGCTGGTCCTGATCTTCTCCGATCAAGTGGGTAGCGAGTTGGAGGCCAGTCTGCTGCTCGGCATGGCGGGCGTCCCGCTCGTCACCGCCTATCTCCTCGGAGCGACGCTGGTGCGAGCCTTTGGCGGCGTGATTTCCGCCTTGCTGCCGGAACGCATCGTGCGGGATGGACTGCTTCTGACCATGGTAGGTTTGGCGGCGCTGACCGGCTCGTGGACGCTGGATGCCCCGCTCGTCATGATGGCCGCGGTGACGAGTTCCGCCGTGACCGTCGGGCTGGCCTTCTCCACCGCCATCCGTCTGTGCCCGTCCAGCCTCCGCGGCCCGAAGGCGAGCTATGCTGTGCGCCAGTGGTGGGCGGCCGTCCCGCCGATCATGCTCCTTACCGGCCTCGACGTCTTCATCAGCCGGATCGGCGTCATGCTGCTCGGATGGACAGGCGACGTCCGCAATGCCGGCATTTTTGCCGTCGGCCTCAACGTCGCGATGCTGGTTGGCCTCTCGCGGACAGCCATCAGCACCATGTTTTCGCCGACGGCGGCTCATCTTCATGCCCGTGGCGATCTGGAGTCCGTCCAGCGCCTGTTCGCGCGCGCCTCGGTCCTGTGCTTCGCCAGCGCGGTCGTGCTGGCTGTCCCGCTGCTGTTGATCGTCGAGCCATTCCTGCAATGGTTTGGCGCAGACTTCGTCGCCGCGGCGCCGATCACCCGGATCCTCGTGCTCGGCTATGCCTTTGCATCGCTTTGGGGACCGCAGCAGAACCTTCTCACCATGACTGGACATGAATGGGCGGCCGCCACGACCATGGTTGCCGGCGCGGTGACCAACATCCTGGCCGGAGCCATCGGCGTGGTCGTGTACGGCCCGGTCGGAGCCGCGATCGGCGTCACCTTCGCCCTCATCGTCTGGCACTCGGCAATGGCATTCTACATCTACAGAAGATTGAACATGCTGCCCGGCCTCGTCTTCGCGGCGCTCGCGCTGAAGCGCAGCACGCAGGACTGGAGCGGACGCCCCTCGCCAGCACCGCCCAAGCTTTAGAGCTGCGACGCGGTCGTCAGCGCCACGCTTGGCGGCTGGACCTGAACCGTCGGATCCCGAACGTCGGTTCAGGGGAGCGCGATCCCCGATGACGGCAGCGCGTCACACGCGGAACCGACCAGTCCGAGATCCGACCAGCATGCGAGCCCGCCAGGCCGAAGCCGGCCGGGCACGACCGAACCTCGGAGTGGCTCGGTGACGACGGTCAGCGGCGAGGCACCACTGGGCGCCCATTTGCGGGCTAGGCTAGAGGCGAGTGGCTGGCAACGGGTTTCCCCCTGCACGGCGTCGCGGCGGGGCCGCTCGGGCGTCAGTGACAGGCACGACAAGGTGCGTGCCGTTGGCGGCGACAAGTATCGCCTCGGCACGCGGGCCTCATGATGTGATGACTGTGGGGCAGGAAATGCGATGCACGTTGCCAACCGGCACGGGCAGCCGTCACACGCGACCGCGTCGACGGGACGTTAACGTCCCGTCGACCGCCACCGCACGGCGCCCGCCGCATGATGCGACGGGCAGCTCGATCATGGCAGCACCGCCATGCGGCCGAGAAGCGAAACCAGCTCGGCCTGACGTTTCGTCTCGGTCTTGGCAAAGAGGGAGGCAAGTTGCGAACGGATGGTGGTGCGACTGAGCTGCCGGCTGCGGGCGATTTCAAGGGGTGCATCCCCACGTGCCATGCAGAGCGCCAACTGGGTCTCCGCACTCGTCAAGCCGAACATCCTCTGCAGGGTTTGGGGATTGGGTTGCGGACGGGCGTCGCGATCGATCAAGACGACGATGCTCGCCCCCTCCGACGCGCTATGCTGCGGATCGTGCAGCACGACCGGCCCGCCAAATCGACTGGGCATGACCACCCAGGATACCGTGTTGGGCATGAACCGGAACGACAGGCTCGAAGTCAACCGCCGGAAGGCACCCGAAAGCTCGGCTGGCGTGCCGACCTTCTCACCCTGGCGCTCAAGCGTCGTCTGCGCGGCGACATTCCAATCGACGACTTTGCGCTGGGCATCGAGGACGAGATAACCGCAGCCGATGCGCTCCAGAATTGCCAATGCTGACTCCGCATTGCGCCCATCCGCGGCATCTTCGTCTCCGCCCGGCCACGCGCGTGCATGCACCGACTGCATCGAATGCGCCAATCCGGCGCCATATCCATTTATATTGTCTGACGTGCCTTTAAAATCGATTTTATTGGAACTGTTTACAATAGACATCACACAACCCTGCCAAAAATTACAAATCATGAACTGATTTTTTTCATGGCTTGCGCTGGTTAATCTTTGAAATGTACCACCGGGTGTATTTGGACCCGGTACCCACAGGAAGAATTGCGGCATCGCCTTCCGGCATTCATGGTCGAAACAATTCGCCATGTATCGATTGCCTTGTGACGTCGAAACCTCCCGCCCGCTCCAAATATCTCTTCAAAGTTGTGGGGCCACAATCAGACGCTGGTACTACGCCGGAAGGAGACCCCAATCTCGACGAACTAGTTCAAAAGTTGTATTAAATTTTATGCGACCGACATCGGGATTGTCCAAAGTCGTCGATCTGCGAGCCAAAACAACTAATGTTGCCTTGGCATCTTTTGCTTTGGCCGCATCGCTGGCCTTCGAATTGATCCCTCTGTCGGACGAGGAAATCGCGGCTGAACTCGGCCTATTGGCTCTCATCTCAGCGGTAGTGCTGCTTCGCGGCCATCTCCTGACCCTGACTGCGACATTTTTCAATGCCTGCTTTATTATATGGATGGCATTCTCCCATCGGGCAGATTTTCACGGCAAAGGAACAATCCCCTTCTTCCTGATACTGGGAGCCGGGCTCGCCTTCCTGTTGCACGAGTACTGGCGCCGGGAGAACCAGACCGCGGCGGCGCTCTCGCCCGTCGCACCGCCGCTTGCCGCAGCCGAGGCCAACGCCGCGAGCCTGCATCAGCAGGCATTCGAGCATGCGGCCGTCGGCCTGGCCATCCTCGGCGCCGATGGCGAACTGCTCGAAACCAACCGGCGCCTATGCGAGTTGCTCGGATATGGCAAGCAGGCCCGGCCCCCGCGCTTTCTCGACAGCCTGATCCAGGCGGCCGATCAGCCCTCCTGCCGGGACAGGCTGGGCAGCCTGCTCGCCGGCGTCGGCGCGCCGTTCGAGTTCGAGGCCCGGCTGGTCGGACGGGACCGCGCTATGTTCTGGGCCCGGATAACCCTGTCGCTCTGCCCCGCCGATGCCGCGCTTCCGCGCAGCATCTTGGTGGCGATCAACGACATCACGGATCAGCGCCATGCGCTTGACGCCGAGAAGGAGTTGCTGCTTCTGGCGCTCGCCGCCGGGCGGCTGGGCATATGGCAGATCGACCTGCAACGGAACACGGTGCTCGGCTCGGACAATTTTTGGTCCATCCTCGGCCTGCCGTCCGCCAGCGGCCGTTCCCTCGACGAATTGTCCGCCGTCATTCACCCGGCGGATTGGCCCAGGTTTGTGGCCTCCGGCGCCCTCGCCTCGGCCGAAGATCTCGACATCGAGATTCGTGTCCTCAGGCCGGATGGCCATATCCGCTGGGTCGCCCTGCGAGCCCGCGAGGAGCATCGCGCCGACAGGACGCTGCGGACCGGCATTGCCGCAGACCTGACCGACCGCCGGGAAAGAACCCTCCTCCGTGCCAATGCCAAGAAGCGCGAAAGCATCGTGCTGGAACTTCGCCATCGGCTGAGCAACCTGTTTCCCGTGATCATGGCGCTTGTGAACCTGATGGACGCTCCGGAGAACGACATCGCGAGCTACAAGCAGGCGCTGATCGGCCGAATTCGGGCGCTCGAGGCGACGCATCACCTGCTCGCTCGCCACGCAACCGGCGCGGCGCTGCTCCGGGACATCGTGGCCCAGGAATTGAAGCCCTACCGGCAGGCGCACAATCTCACGATCGCCGGACCGCCCATCCTGATGTCCGATGGCGCGGCGGAGAGCTTCGTCATGATCGTTCACGAACTCGCGACGAATTCCGTGAAGTACGGTGCGTTGGGCACCGGGGATGGCCACGTCAGCGTGGAATGGTCGGTGCCGGCGGACGCCAACGGCGATATCCTGTTCCTGTGGGTAGAGCAAGGACGCCAGACGACGACGACGGCTTCCCGTCGCGGCTTTGGATCCAGCGTTCTCGGTGCCGGGGGAGCGCCGCTTGTGGGGCACTCTCCCAGCATGGAGATACTGGACGATGGCCTGCGCTACTCGCTGCGCCTGTCGCGAAACGACATAAGGCCTAGTTCGACTTTTTCGTGAGCAGCGTCTTCAACATGACGGCGGCCTCGGTGCGATTGCGCACACCGAGGCGGCGCATGACGGCCGCGGCGTGGATCTTGGTTGTCGCCTCGGCGATCTGCAGATCGCGCGCGATTTCCTTGTTCGAGTAGCCCTCCGCCATCAGCTTCAGAACGTCGCGTTGTCGTTGGGTCAGCCCCTCGAGGCTGCCGATTCCGATCGATCGGCCATTTCTCAGCCCATCCGGCATCACCGCCGGCTGCATCCGGGACCGTTCTGAGGCCTGGGACAGCAGGGCCGGCACATAGATGCGTCCGGCCAGGATTTCCTTGACCGCATGGGCGACCTCCTCGTCAGATTGCGACTTCGCGATGAAGCCGTGCAATCCGGCGGAAAGCGTCGCCAGAATGGCGGATTTCGTTTCCGATCCAGAGATGATTGCAAAGCGCGTATCGGGATAGATCGGCAGCACGTCGACGAGCACCTCCGGAGTCATCAGGCCCGGCATGTGGAGGTCGAGAATGGCGAGGTCGACGGGCGTCTTCTCTTCCAGCAGGAAGACCGCCGTGTCGAAATTCTGCGCTTCGAATGTCTCGGCGTCCGGGATGGTCGCGACCAACGCGTCACGCAGCCCGCGTCTATAGAGACCGTGATCATCGGCGATTACAATGCGGCACATCTTGACTGCCCTTTGCTGGCTCGAAGAGCCCTCGCACGGTATTTCCTTCCCGTCTCATCAAGATCCATCGATGCCGCCGGTAACAAGCGCCCGATCCGACATCGGCCCTCCCAAGTCGACGCTCGTCCCATGCCTGCTGTCAACAATCATTCCTCTAGGGCACGCAGAGAACGGCAATGGACTGACCGGACCTCAGTTTAGTCCATTGAACGTACAGCAGGGTTAACGTTTCAGTACCATTCAAACGCACGAAGACAGCACCCCAACTGGAACATACGATCCATGTGCCGGCTCTGGAAGGAGCGTCAGAGCCAGCCAGAGCAAGCCGCCTGCCCCGTGTCAGCGCAGGCCCCGAGCTCCATCCGATGCCGCAATTGGCGCTTCCCAAGGGTAGAGGGCCGAAGGGCCTGACCAAGGAGGAACTGATGAAAGCAGTCATTCAATGCGGTGGAATGGGCACGCGGTTGCGTCCCTTCACGTCCGTCCTGCCGAAGCCGCTGATGCCGATCGGCGCTCGACCCGTGCTCGAACTGCTCCTGAAATGGCTGCGGCGCAATGGAATCCAGGACGTCTACATCACAACCGGCTATCTCGGCCATCTGATCCGCAGTTTCTGCGGCAATGGCGAACAGTGGAACCTGAACATCCACTATACGCAGGAGATGGAGCCGCTCGGAACAATCGGCCCGCTGTCGTTGATCCGGGACGAGCTGACGGAACCCTTCCTGGTGTTGAACGGGGATGTCCTGACGGACCTGAGCCTCAGCCGTTTCATCACGGCGCATCGCAAGCATCAAGGCCCCGTAACCATCGCGACGACGCTCCGAACCATCAAGATGGACTTCGGCGTGATCGATGAAGAAAGCGATACCGTACAGTTGTTCCGGGAAAAACCGACCCTGTCGCACCTGGTCAGCATGGGGCTCTACTGCATGAATCCGGATGTCCTGCAGTTCGTTCCCTCCGGCGTGCCCTTCGGCTTCGATGACCTGATGCTGCAGATGCTGCAGAACGGAAGCCAGGTACATGTCTACAAGCACACCGGCCTCTGGCTCGACATCGGTCGCATCGACGATTTCCAGAGCGCGCAGGCCATCGCCTGGGATGAAAACTCGGCGTCCATCGAGGCATCCGCCACGGCGGCCTGATCACGACAAGACTGACGCAGCCCCATCGCCAACCGCAACGGCCGAGGACACGACAATGCTAATGGTGAGCGCCCCAATTGTAGGGATACCTGAAAAGGCGGCGTTGTCGGAGGTCATCGACAGCGGATGGCTGACGATGGGCGATCGGGTGCTGGCCTTCGAACAGGCCTTTGCCAATCTGCACGGCGCGGAGGATTGCGTGGCAGTCGGTTCCTGCACCGCCGCACTCCACCTCATCCTGCACGCCCTCGACATCGGCCCCGGCGACGAGGTCCTGGTTCCCGCCTTGACCTTCGTGGCGACCAGCAACGCGGTTCTCTATGTCAACGCGACCCCGGTCTTCGTCGACATCGAGTCCGCCGACGTGCCGCTGATGTCGATTGCCGAGGCCGAGGCCCGCTGCAGCCCCCGCACCAAGGCGATCATTCTCGTTCACTTCGCAGGCTATCTGGCCGACCGCGACGCCTGGCAGGCGTTTGCTGCCCGTCGCGGCCTCTTGCTGATCGAGGATGCCGCTCATGCGCCGGGTCTGAAGGAGGTCGGGACCTATGGTGTCGCGGCCGCGTTCAGCTTCTATGGCAACAAGAACATGACGACGGCGGAGGGTGGCGCCGTCATCGCCCGCGATCCCGCCCTGCGCGATCGGATCCGCCTGGCGCGCGGCCACGGCATGTCGAGCGGTACGCATCAGAGGTTGAACAGCCGCACGCCCACCTATGATGTGACGATGCTCGGCTTCAACTATCGCTTGGACGAAATGCGGGCGGCCATCGGTCTGGTTCAGTTGCAGGGCCTGCTGGAATGGAACGAGATTCGACGCATCCTGACGGTCCTGTACCGGCGTCTGATTGCGCAGCACTGCCCGACCGTGGCAGTCCCGTTCAGCGAGCCGCGCACGTCCGCCTATCACATCATGCCCGTCATTTTGCCAGAAAACGTGCAGAGGCAGGATGTCATCGACCGGCTGCGCACGCACGGCGTCCAAACCACGATCCACTATCCGCCCGTGCACGAGATGACGCTGTATCGGGCGCGTTTTCCTGACATTCACCTGCCGAAGACGGAAGCGTTCTCCCAGCGGGAATTAACCATCCCCCTGCATCCAGAGATCACCTCGAAGATGGTCGAAGCCGTTGTGGCCGCGCTGGCGGCATCGATCAACCTCCCGCATTACGGGTCGGTCGCATGAGTATCCGGCACGGCGCGCTGGAACTGCCCGACGTCGCGGGCGCCGTTCATGGCTGGGTGCGACGGGCGCTCGACCTCGGCATTGCCGGTTCGGCAGTGATCGTCCTGGCGCCGCTGTTCGGGCTGATCGCGCTCGTGCTCTATCTCGAAGGCGGGAGGCCGATCCTTTTCGCGCAAACCCGCATTGGCGCCGGCGGCCGGCCGTTCCGGATGTACAAGTTCCGCAAATTCCACACACGCTGCGATTCCAGCGGCTGCCCGCTGACCGTCGAGCACGACAGCCGCATGACGCCGAGCGGGCGCATCCTGGCTGCCACCAAGCTCGATGAACTGCCGCAGCTATGGAATGTCCTGAGCGGCGATATGGCGATCGTCGGGCCACGCCCCGAAAGCCTCGCCTTCATCGATTGCTTTCGCGGCGGCTATGAGGACGTTCTGCGCTACAAGCCCGGGCTGCTCGGTCCCAGCCAGGTCCTCTTCCGCCATGAAGCGCGGCTCTATCCGTCGAGTGAGGAACCGACGCGCTTCTACCGGCGGGTGCTGTTTCCGGCGAAGGCCAAGCTGGACCTCGCCTATTTCCCGCATCGCACGATTGCCTCCGACGTCGCCTGGATGGCGCGCGGGGCGATGGCGATCCTGGGCTGGGTGCCGGCCGCACCGAACCCAGAGTCCCGACGCCATCTACCGTGATGCCGGGAGCCACCTGACCGAACCAGAACGTGATCGTCGCCATGGAGCGCAAGATGATTCAGTATCGGGGAAAGAAGGTCCTTGTAACCGGCGCAGATGGGTTCATCGGCTCGCATGTCACGGAGGCGCTTGTTCGCGAAGGCGCCGAGGTGACGGCGCTGGCGCTTTACAACTCGTTCGACAGTCATGGCTGGCTGGACGACGTGCCGGATTCGATCCGCAGCGAACTCAGGCTGATCCGCGGTGACGTGCGCGACAGCGCCTTCATCAACCGCATCCTGCGCGACCAGGCGGTGGTCTTCCATTTGGCGGCATTGATCGCGATCCCGTATTCCTATTCGGCGGCGCAGTCCTATGTCGAAACCAACGTCATTGGCACGCTGAATGTCCTGGAAGCGGCGCGCGAATGGGGAACTGAGCGCGTCGTCCATACCTCGACCAGCGAGGTCTATGGCACCGCGCTCACGATGCCGATCCGGGAATCGCATCCGCTTCAGGCCCAGTCGCCTTACTCGGCCTCCAAGATCGGCGCTGACATGATGGCGGAATCGTATGCGCGCTGTTACGGTGTACCCGTCGCGATCTTGCGGCCCTTCAATACGTTCGGTCCGCGACAGAGTGAGCGCGCCATTCTGCCAACGATCATCCGGCAGGCGCTCGATCCCGAATGCGCGACAATCCTGGTGGGCGACACCAGTCCGGTCCGCGACCTGACCTTTGTCGAAGACACGGCCGCGGCGTTTCTCGCCGCCGGTTCTTCGGAGAGCATCGAGTTCGGCCGCGCCTACAATGCCGGCAGCCAGCGAGCGGTGACGATCGCGGACCTGCTTTCGCTGGTCGTCGAGCTCAGCGCCTGCAAAAAAGCGGTGCAGCACGACAAGAGCCGCCTGCGGCCGAAGAATTCCGAGGTCCGTGCGTTGCTGGCCGACTCATCGCTGTTTGAAAGCGAAACGGGATGGTACGCGCGCACCAGCCTGCGCAGCGGCGTCGAGAAGACGATCGCCTGGTGGCACGACCGGCTCGACCAGGGCCGCGTGCGGCGCGAAAAGGGTTACATGACGTGAGACTGGGGCGCGCTCATATGCTGGAGCCTCGCCCTCCCCGGACGCGTCGCAGATCATCTGGTCAAGCAATTGGGACAATCCCGGCGGCCCGGTTCTGGAATTCGTGTCCCGGCTCGATTGGCCGACGGAACTGGGCTCCAATCCCGTGGGAGATACCGGAAAATGACCCTCATGCGACAGATCGTGCTGGCAGCAGCATTCGCCATAGCCGCGGCAACACATGTTGCCAGAGCGGCGGAGGCGGCAGCCGAGTACCAGATTTCTCCCGGCGACACCGTGCAGATCAATATAGCCACCATTCCCGATGGGACGCACCAGGCCGTGGTCCAGCTCGACGGCACCGTCGCGCTGCCGCAAGTCGGCATGGTGCACGTCGCCGGGCTGACTCTCGCCGAACTGCAGACGCGCATGGAGCAGGCCTTGCCCGGGATAATCTTCCGCATCCGCACTCCGGATGGGCGGGAGCAGGCAATCCTTCTCAAATCCAGCGATGTGACCGCCGCGATCGTGGACTATCGCCCGATCTACATCAAAGGCGATGTGCTGACGCCCGGCCAGCAGGCCTACCGCCCCCTGATGACAGTTCGGCAGGCCGTCGCGGTTGCCGGCGGATACAGCGTGATGCGGGCCCGCATGAACCAGACCGCTCAGGATCCGATCGATCTTCAGGGCATTTATGGCTCGCTCTGGACGGACTACATCCGGGAGCATTTCCGGAACCTGCGGACCGAGGCCGAGCTTCAAGACAGGCCGACTTTCGACGCCAGCGCCCCGGCGGGATCCCCGCTTCCTCCCGGCACCGTGTCGGCCATCGCCCAGGGCGAGATCGAGGCAATGCGGCTCGCGCGTGACGATAGCCAGCGAGAGCAGGCTTATCTCGAGCAAGCGCTGAAAGGTGCCGGCGACCAGATCGAAATTCTGCTGAAGCGAGAACACGACGAAGAAGAGGCCGTAAAGTCGGACGAGGAGGACCTGGCGCGGGTAAAGAAGCTCTATGAAACCGGCAATCTCACCAACACCCGGATGGCCGATATCCGACGGGCGCTTCTAATGTCCTCCAGCCGCAGGCTGGAGACGACCGCGGAACTGATGCGTGCCCGATACCAGCAAGGCGACTATGCGCGCCAGCTGGAGCGGACCGCCAACCAGAAGCGGATCACCCTGACGCAGAATCTGACGGATTCCAATGTGCGTTTGGCGGATCTCGGCATCAAGCTTCGCGCGGCCAGCGAGAAATTGCACCCGCTGGGCGGTGGCAACCTGGCCCCGCTCCCGGATGGCACCGCCGGGGTGAAGATCACCATCGTTCGCAAGGTTGGAAATGAATGGCGCCCGATGCCCGTCGACGAAGACGCCGAGGTTCTCCCCGGCGACGTGATCGAGGCGACGCTCGCCAACAGCCTCGAACTGAGAGCCGCAACAAGGTGAGCATGATCCAACAGGCTCAGCACCGCGGTGATTGCCCGCAAGCGCCTCCATGGCCAGGGAGATCCCGGCCTTCGCTATTGACCGGATTTGGGCGCGTGCCTACAGCTGCGGATCGAGTTCTGGCGGACGACTTGTCGGCCGGGGCCGTGCCGCCAAGATGCAAACGGGCCATTCCATCCATGGTTTGGGGTCCCTTCTCGAGGAGCCAGTCCTGCCCCACCGCGACGAATTCAAGGCTGCCCTGCTCGCCGAGGGCGTGGATCTCGCTTTGATCGAGGCCGCAGCCGGCCTGCCGCCGCTGAAGATCAGCACGCCCGAAGAGATCGCGGCCCGCCGCGCCGAGCGCCGCGAACGCATCGCCCGCGAAAAGGCGGATGGAACCCGAAACGCCGATGGATCCAGGGACGATCCCTCATCGGTGGCGAAGTCGAGCAAGGGCGCAAAGACCGACTAGAACGTTCATCGTTTCATGGAAACGCTGAACGTTCTGTCTCTTCGTTTCGTCGCGTTTCACGCGGACCGGTATCCATTTCGCTCGGCAACGCTCCGCTTGCGTGCGGCCGCTGAGCGGCAGGGCGAAGGAGCTTCACCGTCACCGAGGGCTCAGCCGACCCTGCCTCTGTTGCCGATCCGGCTCGCGACCGGAGCCGTCAGCCCTTTCTCAACGTCTCAACATTGTTGGGGCCGAGATACCAGTCGCGCGCCAGCACTTCCTCAAAGACGACCCAAACGTCGCTGTCGGCGAGGCCGGTGGCATCCTTGATGGCTTCGGTCACCTTGGCGGCGATCGCCGCTTTCTTGCCCGCCGGATCGCTGGCAATGACTTCCTTGACGATACGGATATTGACGAACGGCATTCGGCCCTCCCTTGGCGGCAATACTGCCAGACGGCGCGGCGTCGTTGGATGCGCCGCGTCCGGCTGAAGACAGTCTGCAATCCTTCCCCGTCTCGCGCCAGTCCCGCGCTTGAGCACCCTATACGAACGAGGTAGACGCCCTTGCCGTCTACCTCGCAAGGCGGGCGATCCGGCCAACTTGGCTGAATCGGCCGCCCATCAGCCTCCGCCCTATCGTGCTCGAGCCGTGGCCCCCTGCCCTCCGGCGTCTTCCCCGCGTCCCGTTGGCACGCGCAGCAGCACGATGAAGGGCCCCGCCCATGTCGATCGGCAGCGTTCCGCTGGCACTTGCCTTCCTGCTTTCCGCGGCGCTGGTCGCCGCGCTTTGCCGGGTAGCCCCACGGATCGGACTGGTCGACACGCCGACGGCCCGAAAAGTCCATCACGGACGCGTGCCGCTTTGTGGCGGGATCGCGATGTTCATCGCCTTGCTCGCCGGCATGGCGGTTCGCGAAGGACTTGGGTCCTCCGATGGCGTTGGACCGGCCGGCGCGCTCGGTCTCGACTCGTGGCCGTTTGTCGGGGCACTGGCGATGCTCGTCGCGATCGGCGTTGCGGACGACCGTTGGGAATTGGGCGCGCTCCCGAAACTGGCGCTGCAGATAATCGCCGTCGGCATTCTGCTGGGGCTCGGCGTGGAGATCCGCGCCGATGTCGGCATCCTGCACCTTCCGGCTTCGATGTCGATGCACCGCTGGATCGCGATGCCCGTCGCGCTCGTCTTTGTCGTTGGGGTCATCAATGCGTTCAATATGATAGACGGCCTGGACGGACTGGCCGGCGGCATCGCTGCGGTCGCGCTCACTGGGCTTGCGCTGGCCGGTACGCTGACGGGCCATGCCCGGCTCGTCGATGACAGCCTGCTTCTGCTGGCCGTTATCCTCGGCTTCCTCGTCTTCAACCTGCGCCGTCCCGGTCTGCCGCGCGCCCTCGCCTTCATGGGTGATGCCGGCAGCATGATGCTGGGATGCGCGGTCGCGGCGCTTGTCGTGGAGCTTTCGTCGAGCCCGATCGCGACGGAGGGCGATGTGGCGGTGCTCCCCGCCCTGCTCTGGCTGGTCGCCATTCCGGCCATCGATACGCTCAGCCTGATGGTTCGGCGGCCGCTCGCCGGGCGCAGTCCGATGGCGGCGGATCGGAGGCATCTGCATCATCTGCTGTTGGATTCCGGGGCGTCGCCGATGCTGGCGACCGCGCTGCTGATCGCTATCGCCGCGATTCTCGGCGCTGTTGGCATTGCTGGAATCGTCACGAGAGCGTCGGCGCCGTTGATGATGGCTGGCCTCGCGGCTCCTGCCATGGCGCATACGACGTTCGTCTTGGCCTGCGGGTATCGTCAGCGGCGGCGAGCGCCGCAGAACCAGGCGCTAGCGGTCTCGTCCGAGCCAGCGGAATAGGTCGATATGGCGCGTGGTGGCGTGGTGTCCCTGCGTCTCCACCGTCCCTAGCAGTTCCAGCCAATCGGTGACGGCCCGGGAACGCCGATGGTCGCTTTCGAAGGCCTCGCGAGCCCGACACCCCATCGCCTCGCACCCGTTCCGGTCGCGCCGCAATTCGACGATGCGGGCCGCCAACGCCGCCCCTTCGCCGATTGCGACAGTATGGCCAATTCCCTGTGACCGCAGGATGATCGCAACCTCGCCGTCGCTCGCCCCCACGAACAGGACAGCCCGCCCGGCGGCCATGATGCCGTAGAGCTTGCTGGGCACGATGTAGGGTTCGAGCGCCGGCCGTAACGACACCAGATGCACATCGGCGACGGACAGGCTCTCTGCCAGCCGTTCGCGCGGTTGCTGCGGACGCAGGACGACGTTGATCAACCCGCGCCGCCGGATCTCGTCTTCGAGCCACTGGCGACCGAATCCGCCACCGATCAGCAGAAAGCGAATACGCGGCTCCCCCAGCAGATTCTCGGCGGCGTCCAGCAGGGTGGCGAAGTCGTGCGCCCGTCCGAAATTGCCCGAATATCCGACGACGAAGCAATCTTCGAGCCCCCACTCGGCGCGGAGCGCATTGTCCATCATCGCGATGGGTCGGATTTCGTCTTCCTCGGACCAGTAGGGGATGATGGTGGTCATACGGTCGTCGATGCCGCGCTTCCGGAGCCCGCGCCCCATGGCGACAGTCGGAACGACGTTGCGAACGGCGCGGCGGAGCGACCAGTCGCGCGCCGCCAGGCACAGTCGCGCCAATCGACCGTGTCTGGCGATCATGCCGAGTTCGATGGCGACTTCGGGAAAAATGTCGTGCAACCAGTTCACCAGCCTCGCGCCCCGCGTCGCGCAGGCTGCCGCCAGCGTCACCGACAGGAGCGGCGGGTCCGTGCATGCAACCACAATATCTCCATGACGGAGATGCGTGAGGCACCAGAGCGCCGCGCCAGCGTGAAAGCTGGCATAGTCGGCGGCGCGTCCAGCCAGGCGTAGGCGACCGAAATGCGAGGTCGCGATCCTGTGCACCCCGACACCGCGGATGGTCTCGCGGCGAGGTAGCGTGCGCGCCGGATCATCATGGCGATATCGGCCGGTGACGAGCGCGACCTCGACGCCCGTCTGCGCCAGCCCGAAGGCGAGGCTGGAGACCATCCGGCTGGTCGCCGATTCATCGGGATCGAAATAGCGATTGACGAATACGATGCGCATCGGGATCGACGCCTCCGCAATTGGCATCGGCAGCGTTTCGCCTCGCGCCGACAGCGGCAAGGCGGCTGTTCGCACCGTCGGAACTCCATCGGATCGAGACACACTGTTCGGAAGCGCTAGGTGATCCGCCGCCCTCGCCCGTTCGTCCAGGGCTTGCCGGCTCGTTCCATCCGGATTGATAGGACGGCGGGGATTGTCACCCTTCGTATAGTCGCCGAAAGGGAAACGGACGGAGCAGCACGATGGGCGCGAAGAAAGCTCTGATCGTCGGCGTGACAGGACAGGATGGGGCATATCTGGCCGAACTCCTGCTCGACAAGGGTTATGACGTGCACGGCATCAAGCGCCGCTCCTCGTCGTTCAACACGCAGCGGATCGACCATCTGTATCAGGACCCGCATGGCGGGGGGCCACTGCGCTTTCACCTGCACCATGGCGAGCTGACGGACGCGACGAACCTTTGCCGGATCATCCACGAGATCGGACCGGACGAAATCTACAATCTCGGCGCGCAGAGTCATGTGCAGGTGTCCTTCGAGACACCGGAATACACGGCCAATGCCGATGCGCTTGGCGCGCTGCGATTGCTCGAGGCGATGCGGATTGCCGAGATCGCCGCGCATTGCCGTTTCTACCAGGCGTCGACGTCGGAACTGTTTGGCGGCAGCCTGGAGGTGCCGCAGCGGGAGACCACGCCCTTCGCGCCGCGCAGCCCCTATGCCGCGGCCAAGCTCTATGCCTACTGGATCACGGTCAATTACCGCGAAGCCTATGGCATCCATGCCTCCAACGGCATCTTGTTCAACCATGAGAGCCCGTTGCGCGGCGAAACCTTCGTCACGCGCAAGATCACGCGCGGCGTGGCGGCCATCGCCCATGGGCTGCAGCAGACGATCCATCTTGGCAATCTCGATGCCCGGCGCGACTGGGGCCATGCCCGCGACTATGTCGAGGGCATGTGGCGGATCGTGCAGCAACCAAAGGCGGATGATTTCGTACTGGCGACGGGCGAGACCCATACGGTGCGCGAGTTCGTGGAGCGCGCCTTCGGCGAGATCGGCCGGTCCATCGACTGGTGTGGCGAGGGTGTCGCCGAGAAGGGACGCGACGCGCACAGCGGCGCCACGCTGATCGAGATCGACCCGCGCTATTTTCGGCCGACGGAGGTGGACCTGCTGCTGGGGGATCCCACCAAGGCGCGCCAGCAACTTGGTTGGACGCACAAGGCGTCCTTCCAGGATCTGATCGCCGACATGGTGCAGTCAGACCTTCGAACCGTGCTGCGGGAGGTTGGCCGCAATGACCGCCATGCCTGACGGGGACCGCTTCGACCTGACCGGCAAGCGGATCTGGGTCGCGGGACATCGCGGCATGGTCGGATCAGCGCTCGTCCGGCGGCTCCGGCGCGAGCCCTGTGAAATCCTTACGATCGCAAGCGCCGAGCTGGACCTTCGGCGCCAATCGGCCACCGAAGCCTGGATCGACGCCAACGCGCCGGACGCAATCGTGATCGCGGCGGCGCGGGTCGGCGGCATCATCGCCAATGCGACCCATCCGGCCTCGTTCATCTACGACAACCTCGCCATCGCGACCAACATCATCGAGGGCGCCCGGCGCGCCGGCGTAGAGAAGCTGCTCTATCTCGGCTCCAGCTGCATGTATCCGCGCGAGGCGGCGCAGCCGATGCGCGAGACGGTCCTGCTGTCCGGCCCGCTCGAGCCGACCAACGAACCCTATGCGATTGCCAAGATCGCTGGATTGAAGCTGGCCGAAAGCTATCACCGCGAGCATGGCTGTCGTTTCATCACCGTGGTGCCTCCGAATCTTTATGGGCCGAACGACAACTACGATCCGGAAAGCTCGCATGTCCTAGCCGCGTTGATCCGCCGGATCCATCTGGCCAAGGTCGACGGAGCGGCGAGCGTGACGATATGGGGCACCGGCCTTCCGACGCGCGAATTCCTGCATGTCGACGACCTGGCGGATGCCTGCGCGCTGCTGCTGCGCCGATATGAAGGGCCGGAACTCATCAATGTCGGTTCCGGCGAGGCGATCTCCATCCGGGATCTCGCCACCCTGATCGCCGATATCGTCGGCTATGCGGGGGCGATCGAGACCGATCTGACCAAGCCGGACGGCACGCCGCGCAAGTTGATGGACAGCAGCCGGATGGCGTCACTTGGCTGGAAACCTTCGATCGGACTGGTCGCCGGCATAGAGGCCAGCTACCACGCCTGGTTGGCCGAATAAACGATACTTGCCCTGAACCCCGCTCTCCGTACTCACCGGCATCTCACGTCTGCGAGACTTGCGCGTCCAGCTGCTGCTCGAGCGGCCGGAGCCCGGCCCGTCCAACGCCATCGCACCACGATGTCTGATGGGGCGCGGGAGCGCCGCAAACGCGTGGCGGGAGCGGGACGATCCCGTCGTTCCGATCAGAGCGGGACCGTGATCTTGCGCAGGTCGCGGAAGAGATCCCGGTAGAATCCGCCCTGCCCGAGTACGAACAGGATCATGACTCCGTAGACAGCGAGCATGAAGCCGCCCCCCAGCACCAGCTCAACCAGAGGGGATTTGTCCGCCATCGTATAGCGGTCGATGAGAACTCCCAGCGTGCCGGCAACGAGACTCGCCAGGATCGGACGACCGATCGACGGCAGGAGATCGCGGACCGACACCGGCGTTCCATGCACGCACCAGAGCATATGCGGCACGAACCACAGTGCCATCGCGATCGAATAGGCGGTCGCCACGCCGCGCGGTCCGTAGGGCAGACCGATGATGCAGGCCGAGATCACGATGGGCGCGATCACCAGCGCGGTGCGGAGGCTGCGCCCTTGCCGGCCAGTGGCGAACAGCAGCCAACCGAAAGGATTGATCAGGCTGAAGATCAGGACGGTCGGCGTCATCAGGCGGAAGATCGCCGCAGCCTCCAGCCATTTCGGCCCAAACAGGACGAGAAAGATCTGGTCGGCGAAGAAGCCCAGGAACAGGGTCAGCGGCACCGTGATCGAGACGATCAGGGAATAGCCGTGGATGAAGTAGTGGCGCAGGCGCGCCGGGTCGTCCTGAAGCCGTGCCAGCGCCGAGAAGGCGACGCCGCCAAAGGCGCTGTTGAGATTGTCGATCGGCACGGAAATCAGCTGATAGGCGCGGCCGTAATTGCCGAGCGCGTCGGCGCCCCAGAAGCGGCCCAGCAGGATCTTCTCCAGATTGTAGCCGACATAGGTAACGAGCGTGTTCAGCGTGATCGTCCCGCCGACGCGCAGCAGCGGCAGGACGCCGGCCAAGCGCCCGGGCCGCCCCGGAATCCAGCCGGTTGCCGCCCAAACGCCGGACGCCGTGCTGAGTTGCGTGACGATGGCCGCCCCGACCAGCGCCCAATAGCGAAACCCCGGCGAGCGCCAGCGCAACTCCTGCGATCAGGCCGAGAAATTGCCCGGCGGATTCGACGATCGTGAGCGTCGCATAGCGCATCTCGCGTTGGAGGATCGCCAGATGCTGGACACTGGCCGCGCTGAACAAAAAGCCCGGCGCCAGGAGGATGGTCAGCCAAAACAGCTTCGGCTCACCATAGAAGCGCACGAGAACCGGCGCGAGCAGGCCGCAGAGGATGGCAAACACAACGCCGATCAGCAGGTTGACCCAGAACAGCGTCGACACCTGCGTCTGGGTAATCGAGCGAGCCTGGACCGTGGCGGAAGACAGGCCCGCCGACGCGAACATCCCGAGGAGGCCGGTGATCGCCGTAGCCATCGCGACAAGCCCGAATTCGCGCGGGTCGAGCAGGCGCGCCAGCACCACCATGAACACCAGCCGCATCAGCGCGCCGACGCCCTGCCCCATCGCCTTGGCAAGGCCGCTGCGAATCGTCTTCTGCCGCAGATCCCGCATGCGCGTCCCTCTTCGGCGTGGCCCTGACCCAGCTCCGGGGCAGCAGCCTAGCGGAGCCGCGTCTCGCGCTCCCCTTGCCTATCGGGCGAAGGCGCTACGCCTTGCGCCGGGCAGGAACGGCCACCGGCTCACCCGCCCTGACCGAACGCCTTAGCCGCCTGCACGGATGGTCAGGAAGGCGGCCGGGTTCAGCCGTCCTAGCCTGTCGCCGCCGTTCCATCGGAAACGCTTCGCAATCGCTGGAATGCGCGGGAGAGATCGTCGGGGAGGACATGGCATGAAAGTTCTCGTCACGGGCCATCGAGGCTATGTCGGCACGGTCATGGCGCCCATGCTCCTGAACGCCGGCCATACGGTCGTCGGCTGCGACAGCGACTTCTACGCCGAGAGCACGTTTCCGGCTGGCGGGCCGATCGCCGCCATCGTCGGCGATGCAGATGGACGTCCGCGACATCCAGCGCGAGGCGCTGGTCGGCTTCGACGCGGTGATCCACCTCGCCGCGCTCTCCAACGATCCGCTCGGCGAACTCGACCCGGACGTCACCTACGACAGTAAACCATCGCGCCAGCGTGCGGCTGGCCGACGCTCGCCAAGGCGGCCGGCGTCCGGCGCTTCCTGTTCGCGTCGTCCTGCAGCAACTACGGCCGCGCCGGCGACGCCATGGTCGACGAGACGTCGGAACTCCATCCCGTGACTGCCTACGGCAAGTCCAAGGTGATGGCGGAGCGCGGGATCGCTCGCCTCGCGGATGAGACGTTCTGTCCGGTCTATTTCCGTCCCGCGACCGCCTATGGACTTTCGCCGCGGCTCCGCTTCGATATCGTGCTCAACAATCTCGTCGCGGGGGCCGCGACAAGCGGCGTGATCCATCTGCAATCGGATGGGACGCCGTGGCGGCCGATCGTGCATGTCGAGGATATCGCCCGCGCTTTCCTTGCCGGGCTCGCCGCGCCGGAGGATACGGTCCGGAACCAAGCGTTCAATGTCGGCCAGACGGACCACAACTATCGCATCCGCGACATTGCGCGGATCGTCTCGGAGGTCGTTCCCGGCTGCGAATGGAGCGTGGCGCCGGATGCGGGGCCCGATCCGCGCTCCTATCGCGTCTCATTCGAGAAGATCGGTCGCATGCTGCCCGGCTTCCGGCCAAAATGGGATGCCCGCAAAGGCGCGGAACAGCTCTATGCCGCCTACCGTGCCGCTGCGCTCAGCGCCGAGACGTTCCTGAGCCCGCGCTATCAGCGCATCGGACAGATCCGCCAGCTGATGGCCGACGGACGGCTCGACGCCAATCTGCGGCGCCGCGACGTCGCGTGGCGAGCCGGTCTGGTGGCGACATGAAGTCGTCTCGCGCCGAAGGCGGCGCCCCGGTCGCCAGCCACTCCCACATCGGCATCGGCGACGAGATCTACCAATTGGTGGCGGAGATCTTTCCGATCTGCCGCTCCGTCGCGGGTGAAGGCGTCCGCGAAACGCTGCGCCGATTGCAACGGGAGATCGGCCTGACCATCCGGGAAGTGCCGAGCGGTACGCAAGCCTACGACTGGACCATTCCGCGCGAATGGACCATCCGCGACGCCTATATCCGCAACGCCGCCGGCGAAAAGGTGGTCGATTTCAAATCGTGCAACCTCCACGTCCTGAACCACAGCGCCCCTGTCCACACGAAGATGCCGCTCAGCGAGCTTCGCCACCATATCTTCACCCTCCCCGACCAGCCGGATCGGATCCCCTATCGCAAGTCGGCCTATGCCGAGAGCTGGGGATTCTGCATGGCGCATGAGCGGCTCATGGCGCTGCCGGACGGGGACTATGAAGCCGTGATTGACTCGAGCCTGGAGGAGGGCAGCCTCTCATACGGCGAGTATGTTCATGCCGGAACGAGCGACGAGGAGGTTCTGCTGTCGGCCCACATCTGTCATCCGTCGCTCGCCAACGACAATTGCTCCGGCCTTGCCCTGCTGACCCAGCTGGCTAAAGGCTTGTCCGGCCGACGCACGCGCTACAGCTACCGGTTCGTCTTTGCGCCCGGGACGATCGGGGCGCTTGCCTGGCTCGCGAGCAACGAACCCGGCACGAAGCGCGTTCGGCATGGCCTCGTCGTCTCCTGCGTCGGCGATGGCGGTGGCCCCACCTACAAGAAAAGCCGGCGCGGAAACGCCGTCATCGATCGCGCCGCCAGCCATGTCCTGCGCCATGCGGCGCCGGCGTCGGCCATCCTCGATTTCAGCCCATATGGCTATGACGAGCGGCAATATTGCTCGCCCGGTTTCAACCTGCCAGTCGGCCTGTTTCAGCGCAGTCTGTTCGGCACGTTTCCGGAGTATCATACCTCGGCCGACGATCTCGATTTCGTCCGGCCGGAGCACCTCGCCTCTTCCTATGCGATGATCGACGCCATCCTCGACGTGATCGAGAACGATTTTACGCCGCTCGGCACCCTGCTGAAGGGAGAGCGGCAGCTTGGCCGGCATGGGCTCTATGTCGGCGGCGATGGGGCGCCCGCAACACAGGCGAGCAACATGGCGATGCTGTGGATTCTGAACTTTGCCGACGGGCACCACACCTTGCTCGATATCGCCGAGCGGGCGGAGATGCCCTTCGCCGAACTTCTCGCGACGGCGCGCCGTCTGCAGGATCATGGGCTGCTGGTGAGATAGGTCCCTCGGTCGCAGTCAGTCCGGGCAGCGGAAATCCGGCCAGCTTCTGTCTCTGGCCGATATCGCTGCGACCGGCGATGGCCATGATATGCCGAACGCCGGATCATCATGGCGCCAGCCGCTCGCGGATTCCGGCGCATAGGGCGCCGAGATCATGTAACCGATCTCGACATCGGCGCGCAGCGTCTGGAAGCCATGCGCAAAACCCTCCGGCACGTAGAGCTGACGGCGGTTGCCGGCCGAAAGCTCGAACCCCTCCCAACGCAGGAAGGTCGGGGAGTCCTTCCGCAGGTCGATGATGACGTCCCAGATCTCGCCGCGCAGGCATCGCACCAGCTTGATCTCGCCATGAGGCGGCTTCTGCAGGTGCATTCCGCGCAAGGTCCCCCTTGCCCGGGACCAGGACTGGCTGTGCTGGACGAAGCGGGTCGCAAGTCCAGCGGCCTCAAACTCGCGCGTGCAGAAGCTGCGCTCGAAACGGCCACGCTCGTCCTCGAAAGGTGTGGGCTCGATCAAGACGGCCTCGTGAAGCGACGTCTGCATGAAGCGCATCACAGCTTGCCCATCTGCCGGTTTCGGTCCTCCGGCTTTGGGCCGCTCCAGGCTTCGTCGAGCACCGCCGCGATGCGGCCGACCGGACGCTCCATGCGCAACAGGTGGTCGAACGGAGGGAATATCGCCGTTTCCCACGACCGGCGCACGGCATAGTGCAGCAGGCGAAATGCATTCGCCGGTTCGCCCCGGCAGACATGGCTCAACCCGGACCAATAGGATCGCCCGACCAACGCCCTCGCCGCCCATCGCTGCAGCCGAGCTGCATCCTGGAGATCGGCGCCCTCATTGGCGAAGAAGGAGGCGAATGCCGCCTGGCAGTTGAGGATGTCGCGACTGTGGTCGGCCCGGATCGCGGCCGAACGGGCGTTGCCATGGACGCGCAGCAGGGCCAGCGTCGACCGCGTTTCGGCGACGGAGCCCTCCAGCGCGGCGACCCGCATCCAGAACTCGAAATCATCCGTGTGCTGCAGCGTCGAGCGATAGTGGCCGACGCGTTTCATCGCCGAGGTTCGAACGACGGCAGCGCAGCTGCAGATGCAACAGGCTCCCGTCCGGCAGAACCGCTCGAGCAGCTTGCGCGCCGGCAGCAGCGACCATCGGCAAGCGGAAAGATCGTCAAGCCGTGGCATCCCCGTCGGGCGCAGGGCGGCCGAACGGCCGAAGGCGAGATGAACCTGCGGGTTCTGATCCAGCACGGGCAGGCAACGCATCAGCGCCCCCGGCGCGAGCATATCGTCGGCGCAAAGCAGCAGAAAGCTGTCGGCAGCGGCCCAGTCAATCGCCTCGTTGAAGGACGCCTGGTGACCAAGATTGGTGCCGTGGCGCACAAAACTGACGCGCGCATCCTCCGCTGCCAGTTGCTGGGCGACTTCGGCGCTGTTGTCGGTGGAGGCGTTGTCGATGATCAGGACGCGCAGCTGCGGCACGCCCTGCCCCAGCACGCTCTCCACGCAGTCACGCAGGAAGCGGCCATATTGGTAGTTGGGAATGGCGACGTCGATGCTGGTCATGTCTGGCCGTTCACCTGTTCGATGCGAACCAATGCCCTCGGTTCATTGATCCGCACGCGGCCGCGGAAGGAAACCGGCTCAAACGGCGGATGGCGTCCAACTTCCGGGCTGGATCATCAAGGCTTCCCCACCGAAAGCGGTAGGTTTCGCTTCCGCACGACTGAAACCTACCCGAACGAATGAGAGCGGCTGCCACTTCAGTTCATCTTTTGTTCTGAAAATACTCTTGGCATTCTACTTGTAATTGAAGTTCAGCCGAAGCGATTGCGCCCGGCGAAGGCGGCTTTTCTCGGAGGAAACCCCAATGACGGCGCCATTCGAGCTCTCCAGAATCAAGACACCCCGTTTCGATCGCTGCCGACTCTGCGGTGCAGACCTGCGGCACATCTTCGTCGATCTCGGCATGTCGCCGCTTTGCGAGAGCTTTCTCTCGGCCGAACAGTGCAATGGCGTGGAAGCCCATTTTCCGCTCCGCGCCCTGGTCTGCACCGAGTGTTTCCTCGTTCAGGTCCCGGTGTATGTGCAGCCGGCCGAGATCTTCGGCGACTACGCCTACTTCTCGTCCTATTCGCCGAGCTGGGTCGCGCACGCCGAACGTTATTGCGCGGCCATCACGTGCCGACTGGGCCTGAACGAGCGGAGCTCGGTAGTCGAGATCGCCAGCAATGACGGGTATCTGCTCCAGCATTTCCGCCCGTTGGGCGTTCCCGCGCTTGGCATCGAGCCTGCCGCCAATGTCGCCAGGGCCGCGATACGCAGGGGTATCGAGACTCGGATCGAGTTCTTCGGATCCTGCCTCGCCCAAACTCTGGTGAGCGAGGGGAGAACCGCCGACCTCATCATCGGCAACAATGTCCTGGCTCAGGTACCCGACCTGCACGACTTCGTCGCCGGCATCCGTATCCTGCTGAATCCCGAAGGCGTCGTGACGCTCGAGTTTCCGCATCTCCTGCGCCTGATGGCGGATGCGCAGTTCGATACGATCTATCACGAGCACTTCTCGTATTTCTCGCTTCTGACGCTGCAAGGTCTGGCAGCACGGCATGATCTGAAGATCATCGATGTCGAAGAACTGCCGACGCATGGCGGTTCGCTGCGGGTTTACCTGGCGCGGAGAGACGCGGCCTGGCCGCAGGAGCCTTCCGTCGCCCGGATCCTGGCCGAAGAGAAGCGGTTCGAGCTCGACCGCATCGCGAGCTACTCCGCCTTTTCCGAGCGCGTCAAACGCACCAAGCGCGACCTGCTCGCCTTGCTCATCGGCCTGCGCAACGCCGGAAAAACGATCTGCGGCTATGGCGCACCCGGCAAGGGCAACACCTTGCTCAACTATTGCGGAATCGGGCCTGACTTTCTGGATTTCACGGTCGACCGCAACCCGCACAAGCACGGGCGTTTCACGCCGGGAATGCACATACCGATCCTGCCCGTCGCCGCGATCGACGTGGCCCGGCCGGACTATGTCCTGATCCTGCCCTGGAACCTGCAGGCAGAAATCGTCATCCAGATGCGCCACATCGAGGATTGGGGCGGGCGCTTCATCGTGCCGATCCCCGCTCCGCGCATTGTCGAACCCGAGGAGCTCGGCCGATGAAGGTCATCCTGTTCTGCGGCGGCCTGGGCACGCGGATTCGCGAATATCCGGAGAGCATCCCGAAGCCGATGATCCCGATCGGCAATCAGCCGATCCTCTGGCACCTGATGAACTACTACAGCCAGTACGGCCACAGCGATTTCATCCTGTGCACCGGCTACAAGGCCAATGTCATCAAGGACTTCTTCTTGAACTATCGGCCTCAGGCCTATGCTGATTGCGTGGTATCCGCCTACGGCACCAAGGTCGAACTCCTGGGTGAGCCGGAGCAGGATTGGCGCGTCGCGCTGATCGATACGGGCATCTGGCGCAACATCGGCGAACGGCTGCTGGCCGTGCGCGACCACGTCCGCGACGAAGAGATCTTTCTCGCCAACTACAGCGACGGGCTCAGCGATGTCGATCTTTCCGACATGATCCAATGCTTCCGCGCCAGCGGCAAGCTCGCCTGCTTCCTCGCCGTGCGCCCGCATCTCAGCTTCCACTTTGCCGACATCGAGCCAAACGGGTCGCTCAAGGGATTCCGCACCGCCGACCGATCGGATCTCTGGATCAATGGTGGCTTTTTCCTGTTCCGGCCGGGCATCTTCGATTTCATCCGACCCGGCGAGGAACTGGTGCTGGAGCCGTTCGCGAGGTTGATCGAGGCGGACGCCCTGATGGCCTACAAGCATGAGGGCTTCTGGCGCGCCATGGATACACTCAAGGATCGCCAGATCCTGGAGGATCTGGTCGAGGGAGGCACCATGCCATGGCGGCTGGCTGGCGCGAATGCGGGCCGCCCGCCCATGGTCATGGCCGGATCATGAGGGCCCTGCCCTTTGCCCGACCCGGCGAGGCGCTCTCGGTGCTGTGCCTCGGGGCTCATGCGGACGACATAGAGATCGGAGCCGGCGGCTTGCTGTTGCAGTGGCTCGCCTGCGGCGTCCGGCTCGAGGTGCAGTGGTGCGTGCTCAGCGCGGCCGGTGCCCGAGCGGCCGAGGCCGAGCGATCCGCCCTCGCCTTCCTTGCAGGCGCGGCGCGGAACGACGTCAAGCTCGCGAGGTTCGAGGACGGGCTCTTTCCCCAGCAGGAAGCAACCCTGAAGCGCTGGATGGAGGAATTGAAGGCGGGCCCCGTGCCGGATGTCATCCTGACGCACCGGCGCGACGACGCACATCAAGACCATCGCGCCATCTCTAGGCTGACGTGGAATACGTTTCGCGATCACACGATCCTCGAATACGAAATTCCGAAATGGGACGGCGACCTCGGCCGCCCCAATCTCTATGCGCCGTTCGGCGAGGACATTCTGGCGCGAAAGATCGAGTTGCTGTTTGCGCATTTCGCTTCCCAGCGCACGAAGGATTGGTTCGACGCCGAGACGTTTCGCGGCCTGGCGCGCCTGCGCGGCATGGAGTGCCGTTCGCCTGGCCGGTACGCGGAGGCGTTTGTCCTGCGCAAGGCCTGCCTCGGATGAACGTCGGCACGGTCGCAGGCACAGCTCCCCGACGCGCTTGCCCACTCCTGCCCGGATGGGTGCCCCAGCTGTCCGAATGCACCAATCGAACTCTGGGAGAGATCGCAGCAGATTACCGGCGAGCCCCACGACGGTCTCGCCTCGATCGAGGATGAAGCGATGAAGCTCGCCTTCTTCGGCTATCCGCATCTCGGCGGCACATTCACGGTGTTCCGGCATCTCCGCGCCGGGCTCGCCGCTTCAGGCATCGTCGTCGAGTGGCTCGGGGTCGGACCAGGTGCCCATGCCGTCATGCGCGATCCGGACTGGCGCTCGGAGTGGTCGACGGGTCATGCCTGCGGCATGGCAGACAGCAGCGAGCGGACCCAGGCCGAGGCGATGGTCTCCCATCTCATCGAACACAAGTTCGATGGCGTCTTCGTCAATGTCCACGCAGACCGCGTACAGACGAATCTCGCGCGTTACTTGCCGATCGACATGCTCCGCGTGATGATCGTCCACAACATCACGCCGGCAACTTACGCCGCGGCGCGAGCGGTTCGCGACCATGTTCATGTGACCGTCTGCGTCTCCCGTCGCATCCGGGACGACCTGGTCGTGCACTACCGGTTCGCCCCGGCGGTGACCCATACGATCGACAATGCGGTCGACCTCCCACCCTCTCTGCCGACGCGACGCCGCGCGGCGAACGAGCCGCTTCGTCTCCTCTCGCTTGGCCGCATTGAAGATCAGGCCAAGGGTGTCTTGTGGCTACCCGACATTCTCGCCGGGCTTCCGCAGGACATCGAATTGACCGTCGCCGGCGACGGTCCGGATCTCGCGCGGCTCCGGCGCGCCGCCGCCGCGCTTGGAGGGCGCATCCACTTTCTCGGTGGCGTTGCGCCCGCCGAAGTGCCGGCACTGATGGCACGGCATGATGTTCTCATCGCGCCGTCGCGTTTCGAAGGGTTCATGATTACCCTGGCCGAAGCGATGGCGGCCGGCTGCGTTCCGGTCGTGTCGAGAATTCGGGGCGTGACCGACACCATCGTCGACGGGGGCGCGTCCGGGTTCCTCTTCCCGGTCGGCGATGTCGCGGCAGCGGCCAACGCGATCCGGCGTCTCGCCGACGACCCGGTGCTTTGGCACACGATGTCTCGCCATGGCGCAGCCGAGACGCGCGAACGTTTCGGCGTTGAACGCATGGCGCAGAACTACGGAGCTCTGCTCGCGTCCCTGGACAAGAACGCGTCCCTCATCGCCCGACCGCTACCGATCGAAACCTGGTGCCAGCCACGGGGATTGCGCGACGGATTCCGCTCGCATCTGCCCACGCCACTCAAGAACTGGCTGAGAACCATCCGGGAGCGCGCGGCATGAGCGTGCAGGCGATGATCGAACCGTCGGCCGCACAAGGTGCCGATCCTGCGGACGGCAACGTGTCGGTGCTCATTCTGACACTCGACGAGGAGGCCAACCTCGCCGCCTGCCTCGCCTCGGTTCGTTGGAGCGACGACATCGTCGTGCTCGATTCATTTAGCCGTGACCGGACCGTCGAGATCGCGAGATCGTTCGGCGCGCGCGTGTACCAACGTCGATTTGATAGTGAGCCGGCTCAACGGAGCCATGGCTTGCGCGGCATTGGCTACAAGAACCCTCTCGTCTACTTGCCCGACGCCGACGAGATCACGCCCCCCGAGCTTCGCGACGAGATCCTGCGCATCGCGCGCTCGCCGCACCGCGCTGAAGTCGCCTTTCAGGTTCGCTCTCGGACCATGTTCATGGGCCGATGGCTGCGCTGGAGCGGCCTGTATCCGACGTGGTTCGTTCGCCTGGTGGAGCCGCACCGGGTTCAATTTGAACGCGAGATCAATCTGAGGACGGTCGCCGATGGACCCGAGGGCAAGCTTGAGGGACACCTGCTGCACTACACGTTCAACAAGGGCCTGAACGCCTGGTACGACAAGCACAATCGCACGAGGCGCGGGAGTCGCTGAAGAGCCTAGAGGCGGAGAGGGTCGACTGGGGCGCGGTCCTGCTCGGGCGGGGGGCGGCGCGGCGGCGAGCCCTCAAGACGCTGTCCTACCGGCTGCCGTGCCGGCCGCTGCTGCGGTTCCTCTACATGTACGTCCTGCGCGGCGGCTTTCTCGATGGCCGCGCCGGCTTCGTCTATTGCCGGCTGCTCATGGCCTACGAGACGATGATCGTCACCAAGATGATGGAGATCCGCCGGCGCGACAGGGGACTACCGTTGTGAGAGGCGTGGCGCGGCACCGGTTCGGGGAGGCGAACGCATGGGCATGCCGCTGATTTGGGTGCTGGTCGCCGTCTCGTCGTGGCTGGTCATCTCCGGCATGCGCCGCCCCGAGGACGTCTATCAGTATCCGTTCTTGGCGGGCGCGACATTCCTCGCCTTCATTGCGCCGCAGCTTCCTGCCCTGATCGAGGACCCCTTCCTGCCGGCAGGCGCGATGGTCCGGACCACGCTGTTCGCGATCCTCTGCGTTGGCGCCTGCGGCCTTGGCTGGCAACTAACCCTGCCGCGAGCCGTGGGGCCGCCGTCGCGGTTCGAGGAACGGAGATTGCTGATCGCGTCGGCGTCACTTTCCGTGGTCGGCGGCTATTTCTACTTCAAGGTTTCGCATCTGCCGCCGGAGATCAAATATTCAATCTATACTGGAATGCCGGTCGTCTATCTGTTCTTCGCGAAGTTGCTCAACTACGGCTTCGCGATCGCGCTTCTGTGTGGCGCGCGTCGAACGAGTCTTCCGGCGCTCACCATCATCGGCTTCGACACACTGGTCTATGCCGAGCGCATTCTGATCCTCGGCCGTCGCGGCGAGGCGGTGGAGTTCGTCTTCCTGATCGCGCTCGCCTGGTGGTTTCAGAAGCGGCGCGCCGCCCCCCGGCTTTTGACCGCCGGCTTCGTGCTGTTCGGGGCCGTCGCCCTGCACAGCGCCGGAGACTACCGCTCGCTCACCACCGAGCAGGAGGAACCCGGCTGGTCGGACATTCTAAAGATCGATCTCGTCGACAATTTCGCCAGCGTTCTCGCGAATGGGGGGCCCGAGGTGCGCAATGCCGTTCTGCGTCTTAGCTCGGTCCGGGACACGCATGCCTACGACCTCGGGCTCTTTCACTGGAATACGCTGGTCTTCAACTATGTGCCGGCACAGCTTGTCGGGACGGAGATGAAAGAGCGCTTGACCTTCACCTTTGACGGCCAGGTCACTCGCGACTATGCGCCGCCGATCGGCTCGACGGAGACAGGGCTCTCCGATGCTTTCGCCTCGTTTTCTTATTTCGGCGCGCTCAAATTTCTCCTGATCGGCTTCTGCATGCGGCGCATCTACGACGCCGCCATGGCGGGCAGCACGGTCTGGCAACTGGCCTATCCGCTGCTGCTGGCGCCGGCCATGCTGTCAATCACCCATCACACGCAATTGCCGCTCTCGACCTTCCTGCACATGTCGGCGTTCCTGCTGCCGGCACTTGCCTTCGCCAGGGCCCGGCCCGCAGCCGTCGCCGGTGCTGGCGCCGTCGCGGTGCCGTCATGAGGGCCGCGAGCTGCGATCCTGCCAGCCCGCGCGTCGCCGTCCTGTTCCACCGTTTCGGCCCCTATCACCTCGGCCGACTGAGCGCGGCGGCACGATACATGTCGGTCGTCGGCATCGAATTCAGCGGTACGGATCGCACCTATGCGTGGGAAACCGTCGCCGGTAGCGACCCGTTCCCCCGCTGGGTGGTCTCGCCGGACATCGAACGAGAGAGTGTCCCCGCCCTCGTCCGCAAGGTCGCGTCCGCGCTCGACCGGGCCGCGCCCGACGCTGTTGCGATCGCCGGCTGGTCGCATCCGGCCGCCTTGGCCGCACTGCTCTGGTGCGCGCGAAAGAGAGTCCCGGCCGTCGTGATGTCGGAGAGCGCTGAGATCGACGAGCCCCGCCGGCCTTGGCGCGAGGCGGTCAAGCGTCGCATCGTGAGGCTCTTCAGCGCGGGGCTCGTCGGCGGAGCTCCACATCGTCGCTATCTGACTGCGCTCGGCATGGACGATGCGAGGGTTCGCGAGGGCTACGACGTCATCGACAACGACCATTTCGCCGTCGGCGCCGACATTGCCCTGTCATTCGGCGTGCAAAGTTGACCCCATATCCGGGGGTATCGGCGTCCAAAATTGACCCCCATGTGATCGAGCTGAACAGTCCGTCTCTTTCCTTTCGAGGACAGGCGGGCGGGGATGAAGGGCGTGGACACGGTTGCGCGGATCCGACGTGAGTTTTTTGTGCGAGGTCGGACCATCAAGGAGATCGTCCGCGAGCTGCACGTGTCGAGGAACACGGTTCGCAAGGTTCTGCGGTCGAATGAGACAGCGTTTGATTATGAGCGCTCGGTGCAGCCGATGCCGAAGCTCGGCGCCTGGAAGCCAGAGCTTGACCGGATCCTTGCTGCCAATGAGGGACGCTCCGCCCGCGAGCGGTTGACGCTGATCCGGATTTTCGAGGAGCTGCGTGGGCTCGGATACGAAGGCGGCTACGATGCCGTCCGCCGATATGCCCGAGGCTGGCAGCGCGAACAGGTGTCGCTGTCGGCTGCCGCCTTCGTGCCGCTGAGCTTCGCGCCGGGCGAGGCCTACCAGTTCGACTGGAGCCACGAGATCGTGCTGATAAACGGCACGACGGTGACGGTAAAGGTCGCCCATGTCCGGCTCTGTCATTCCCGGATGCTGTTCGTGAGGGCCTATCCGCGCGAGAGCCAGGAGATGGTGTTCGACGCCCATGACCGGGCATTTGCCTTCTTCAAAGGTGCCTGCACGCGCGGGATCTACGACAACATGAAGACGGCGGTCGAGACGATCTTCGTCGGCAGGGAGCGACTCTACAATCGCCGCTTTCTCCAGATGTGCGGCCATTACCTGGTCGATCCGGTGGCCTGCACGCCGGCGTCAGGCTGGGAGAAAGGCCAGGTCGAGAACCAGGTTGGTCTCGTGCGCGAACGCTTCTTCACGCCGCGGCTCCGGGTGAAGAGCTACGACGAGCTGAACGCCTGGCTGCTTGACCGGGCGATTGCCTTCGCCAAGGCGCATCGCCATCCCGAACTCCGCGACAGGACGGTCTGGGAGATGTTCGAGGAGGAGCGACCAAGTCTCGTGCCCTATCGGGGTTGCTTTGACGGCTTCCATGCCGTGCCGGCTTCGGTGTCGAAGACCTGCCTCGTGCGCTTTGACAACAATCGCTACTCCGTCGCCGCCAGCGCCGTCGGGCGACCCGCCGAGATCCGCGCCTATGCCGATCGCGTCGAGTTGCGTCAGGAGGGTCGGATCATCGGCGAGCATCCGCGCTGCTTTGGGCGAGACCAGACGATCTACGATCCCTGGCACTATGTCCCGGTGCTGGCGAGGAAGCCCGGCGCATTGCGCAACGGAGCGCCATTCAAGGACTGGATCCTGCCGGCGAGCCTCGAACGGGTCCGCCGCAAGCTCGCCACGGTGCCGGATGGCGGGCGGCAAATGGTCAGCATCCTGACCGCGGTTCTCAGCGATGGCCTGCCTGCCGTCGAGGCCGCCTGTGGGGAAGCGCTCGCCGAAGGCGTCCACTCCGCCGACGTGATCCTCAACATTCTCGCCAGGGCGCGCGAACCGGTCCGCACCGTCACGATCATGACGCCGGACGCCCTGCGGCTGAACCATGAGCCGGTCGCCGACTGCGCCCGCTATGACAATCTCAGGAGGGCAATATGATGGAGCGATCCGAGATCCTGGCCACCATGGCCGAGTTGAAGCTTTACGGCATGAAGGCGGCCTTCGATGAGATCCTCGCTACGGCGGTGAAGCGCCAGCACGAGCCGCACCGGGTGGTTGGCGACCTCTTGTCGGCCGAGATCTCCGAGAAGCAGGCGCGGTCGATCAAATACCAGATCACCATTGCCAAGCTGCCGCTGGCTCGGGACATCGACGATTTTGTCTTCGACGACACGCCGATCAACGAGACGCTGGTGCGGGATCTCGCCGGCGGCAACTTCATCGCCCATCAGCGCAACGCTGTCCTGATCGGCGGGACCGGCACCGGCAAGACGCATCTTGCCATCGCCATTGCTCGGGCCTGCATTCGGGGCGGCGCTCGCGGCCGCTTCTTCAATGTCGTAGACTTGGTCAACAAGCTCGAGGCCGAGAGCCGAAGTGGTCGCCAGGGCAGAATGGCAGACTATCTCTCCCGCATGGACTTCATCGTCCTCGATGAGCTCGGCTATTTGCCCTTCGCCCAGTCCGGCGGACAACTCCTGTTCCACCTGATCAGTCGGCTCTACGAGCAGACATCGGTCATCGTCACGACGAACCTCGCCTTCGGCGAATGGCCGTCCGTATTCGGCGACGCCAAGATGACGACCGCGCTCCTCGATCGACTGACCCATCACTGCGATATCGTCGAGACCGGCAACGAGAGCTGGCGCTTCAAGAACCGCCTCTGACCACCCCAAACTTCGCCCGCCACGGCCTCGTTATCGCTCCGCCTCCGGCTGCGCGATAACGAGGCCGTGGCGTTCCAACAACTCCAGCAGGGGTCAACATTGGACGCCGATAAGGGGTCAGTTTTGAACGCCGTTTGACAGCACAGAGCGCGTGCAGGCACGCCGCGCCGCGCAGGTGACGCGTCTCGAAGGCGAGCCCCGCCAGCCGCTTCTTCCAGCGGCGCTGTGCAAGCGCCCAGCGATCCAGCATCCCGTGCGGTGTCACGACATAGGGCATTCGCCGCCCCCGCCAACCCATGCCGGCGATCGAGGGATACATCCAGAGCCCATGCACATGCATCAGGTCCGGCGGATCGTTCCGCAGCGCCCTGCCGAGGGCTGGCGCATAGCCGAAGGCCGCCGGACCGCGCACGGCGAAGGCGTGGGTCCGCACACCACGCAGTGCCAACGCTTCGAAATCCAGGGCCGGATGATCGAGCCCAAAAACGCCGATTTCCAAGCCGGACCGCGCGCCGAGCGCCGGCGCCATGCCGGAAATCGCCTCGAACACCCCGCCCGATCTCCGCGACAGATGCGCCATGACCAGCGCGACGGTTATCATCGGCATGGCGCGCTCGCTTGGCGCGTCGCAAGGGCCTTTCGGATCCAGCGGGAGACTGATCGACATATTTTCGCCCCTTCATCGGGTCGGGATCGGATCGGGCGTCGATGCGGGCCGTGGCGACCGCATCGGCGCTTCCAGTTCGGCCAAATGGCGGTCCACCTCGAGAATGTCACCCGATTGCAGCCGGTCGTGTTCACCAACTAGGATCTGGGTTGTGCCGGCCCGCGTTGTCCTGACGACGGCATAGGTCGCGGCAGGGATCGGGCGGATGCTGCCCGCCTCCAGATCATCGTTGGCGGCCGCCAGGCTGGCGGCGAGAGAGGCGATCCTCTGCTCCGTCCGCAGCGCGGCCAGCTCGACCGCCCGCAGCGCGGCCGCGTTCTCGGCCGCGCGGGCCTCCATCAGCGCCGCGACGCGCTGATCGACCTCGAGCCGGTTCTGCCGGGCACGGGCGAGGAGACCGATCACTTCGAGCCGGTCCCGCTTCAGCGCCGATTGCTGGCGCTGGCTGTCGCGCAGCCGTGAATGCGCCGTCAGGCCCTGATCGGCGAGCTGCTGGGTGGCGTCGACATCCTGTTCGATCAGGATCAGGTCGCGGTCATGCAGCTTGAGGCTTTGCTGCAACGTCTCGATTTCGCCGTCGAGCGTATGCCGCTGGGCTTCGGCGGCCTTCTCCTGCGCCACCAGCGTGTCCTTGCGCACGCGGAACAATGCTGCCTCGACATCGACCATGTCGCGCGGGGCACCCGATGTGATCAGCCCCTTGCTGTCGAATTCAGCGGCCGCGATCTCCGCTGTCAGGCGGGCGCGCTCAACCCTCTGCGACCAACGGATCAGCTTCTGGTCGGCATAGTCTTGCCGAAGCGCCAGAATCTGCAGCGCGGCGCCCGTCATCGGAGTTGCCGGGCGTCGAAGCCCACCGCCGAGCGCCACCAGCTCGAGGACGATCATGCCAGGCCGGTATTCGTAGCGTCCCGGCGCCTGGATATCGCCTGTGACAAAGACAGGCGCGTGGCCGACAATGTCGATGGTCACCATCCGGTCGGCGGGAATGCGGCCGGCCAGACGATCGGCAAGACGCTGCGAGGCCTCTTCCTGCGTCAGGTCGGCCATGTCCACCCGGCCGAGCCGCGGATAGCGGATGGCACCGTCCGAACCGATGGAAAATCTGCCGCTCAGGTCCGGCTGGCCGAACACGGAAATCTGCAGCACATCGCCCTTGCCAAGTCTGTAACTGTCCTGCGCCAGGGCTCCCCCCGCCGCGAATAGGCCGACCATCAGGCCGATCCAGGCAAGTCGGCCCGCACCATGCCAAACCATGCGGAGCGGGTGGAGCATCTACCCCTCCCTGGCCTGGACAGCTGGCCGACTTTCGGCCTGACCAACGGGACTGGCGCTGTGTCTCGGCGCGCCCCCGTCGCGGGGCCTTGCGCGCGGCCCTTCATAACTCCGGTGAGCCCGGCGTTCGACCCGATTGAGGATCAAAGCCGGGACATCAAGGCCGCAAAAGGCCAGCTTCTGCAACGCCGAAAGCACGACCTCGCAAGTTGTGCTGCTCCAGCGTACGACAAAGAGAATGGCGTCGACATGACTGCCGATTTGGGCCGCGTCGGAAGTCGTTAGCACGGGTGGCGCGTCGAGGATCACCACATCGAAGCGTTGTCGCAATCCATCGATCAGCAATGCCATTCGTGCGCTGCCCAGACGCACCTGCGGATCGATGACCGGCTCGAACCCGACGATGATCTGCAGCGGCGTCGCCGGGTCCGGCGTCAGGATGGCATCGATTTCGGCATCGCCGCGCAAAAAGGCGTCCAGGCCGCGCGCGACGCCCGTTTCCGGATGCCTGGATCTTGCCATTCGGGCAAGACCCTGGTGATGCAGATCGGCATCTACGAGCACGACGGACCGCCCTGCCGTCGCCATGGAACGGGCGAGCGACAGCGCGATCGTCGTCTTGCCCTCCCTCGGCAACGCCGACGTGATCATGAAGGTGGAGGCCCGGCGAGTTGCCGGAGAGAGCCGCAACATCCATTGCAGGCTGGCGATCGCCTCGACAAAGCCTGCACTGGGCATTTGCCCCCACAGGCCGGAGGTTCTGCTGCGGAGGCGCCAGGGCAGGATCGGGATGGTTGCGAGGACCGGCACATCGGCGGCGGTCTCGATCGCGCGGCGGGAGCGAACGCGGTCGTCCAGACGTTCCAGGATCAGGATCAGCCCGAGGCCGCTAGCAAGGCCCGCTATCAGTCCCATGGCGAGGGCCGGAAGAAGGCGCAGGCCGAATGGGCGGCTCGGCGCGATCGCTTCGGAGATCAGACGCACGCCTGGATCGACCAGCCCGTTCTGGTCGACGATCTGTTTGGAGCGTCCGAGCAGGCTCTCATACACCGCCCGGTCCGCGTTCGCCTCGCGCACGAGCGCCTCGAGCTTGACCCGCGCCAGATCCGAGGCGCCGTAGTTTGCCTGCGCGAGGCGAAGCTCTTCCTCCAGCGAGGCGGCCCGCCGCGCGGCGGCATCGATCTCGTTGCGGAGGCTGACGAGGATATGGTCGACCTCCTGTGCGATCTGCTGCCGCACCGCCTCCAGTTCCGCCGTGAGCGCGGGAATCTCCGCACTCTGGGCGACGCCAGTATCCTTGAGCACCCGCAGACGACGCTCGAATTGGGCCTGACTTGCACGTAGTTGCTGGATGATCGGCGAGCCGAGGACTTCGGTGAAGCTGTCCAGGCCGTCGCTATCGGCGGCAAGGCGAGCCGCGGTCTTCTGGCGCGCCTCGGCCGTCGCATGGGCGGCGCGCGCCGCCATCAGTTCGATGTTGAGGGCACTCAGCCTTTGCGCGGCGAGCGTTACGCCGTCGATCTCCAGTAGCCCGGACGATGCACGATAGCGCTCGGCGCCCTGCTCCGCCTGCTCCAGTCTCGTGGCGAGAACCTTGAGGCGATCGGATAGCCAGTCGCTGACACGCCGCGTCGCCTCCATCTGCACATCATCCTGATAGTCGAGATAGGCCTGCGCATAGCTGTTGGCGACCCGCGCCGCGACGTCCGGATCCTCGGCTGTATAGGAGATGTAGATCGTGTAGGAGCGGCCGTCATTGACCACCTTGAGGCCGGCGCGCAGCCGGTCCTCCCGCAACGCCGCCGCCACTTCCGGATGGCCTGCGCCGTCCGGGAGCGGCGGCGGCGTTGCGTTGCCGGGGGGGCCGCTCGGGTGGTCCGCCGTCGTTGCCTCGTCGCCGGTCGGTACGGCGTACGGCCCGGCCGCGGCAAATGGATCGACGCGCGCATTCGCCAGCTTCGTCAGCACGCGCTGCGCCATCACGCGCGAGCCGATCCGATCGAGTTCGGTCCGAAGGACGGGGTTTTCCTGGGGCAGCGGCGTGACGACCTGGTCGATCGGCATGCCTTGGATGCGGCGGGCATCGAGCGCCATCACGGCCTCAGCGCGATAGAGGCGAGGCTGGTTGGCATAGACGACGGCGCCCGCGCCGAGACCTGCCGTCGCGAACAGCACGAGCCACGCCGACCGGCGGCGCAGCATCGCCGCTACGTCGCGCAGCGCCAAGAACTCGCGCCGTGTGAAAGGCGAGGACGAGACGATCATCATGACCTCCGAATCGAAGGACGTCATCGCGTGGCTCTGGAACGGCCAAGCGCTCCAGCTCTATGCCTGGTCGCGCTATGCTCGAGCGAATGCTCTAGGCGTAGGCTGCTGTTCTGGATGCCGCCAAGGTCGGCGCGCGCATGGACTGCGGCTGGCCGCTCGAAGCGTTCTCGCGATGCGACGGCAGGCTGAAGACGCGTGCGGGTCCGCGCCCCGCCGGCGACAGGCTGTTGAGTTTGAAGGCGACTTCGGTGCGGTTGTGGGCCTGGAGCTTTCGCATGATGGCCCGGATGTGAACCTTGACCGTGCTTTCGCTCAAGTCGAGTTCATAGGCGATGATCTTGTTCGCCTTGCCCTGGCGAAGTGCCTCTGCCACTGCCGACTGACGTGCGGTCAGCAGATCGTGGAGCGGATCGTCGTCCGCATCGGTCTCCGGCGCCAGGATCTCCTGTCGCGAGGCCGTCAAGCTGCTCGCCGGTACATAGACGCCCCCTGCCCGCACCAGATTGACCACTTCGATGACGACGCGAAGCCCGATGCTGGAGGGAATGTATCCCTTGGCGCCTCGATCCAGCGCCATCAGAACCTGGCTCGCTGCCTCACTGTCGGCCAGTACGATGACCGGAATATCGGGCTGCTCGCGTTCCAGGCGACCGAGCGCGGCCTCCACCGCCGGCTCGCTGACGCTTTGTCCGCCGATGCTCAGGATCACCGCGGACGGTCCGTTCTGGCCGGATCCCTTGCGCCCCCACTCCTCGACGGTCTCAGAGAGCAGGATCTCGAGATTGGGCTGGCTGGCCAGAAGACCGCGGGCCAGGCATTCCCTGTCCAGGGCGCGACGGTCGATCAGTGCGATCGTCACTGAGGTCGGCGACGAGGCCATTGCGGAGAGCTCCGCCCCAGCCAATTGTACGGATTCGCTAGTCTTCATGCCCGGCTCCATTCGGATCACCAGAAGAAGTTGGCTTATCGGCACCACGTATGCACAACCCTATACAACCAAAATCCGATCGCCGCAACCACAGGATGATGAGTGGGTCAATATTTCGGTTGTGCAGTTGCATCGATCGATCCTCCGGGGCGTTCTGGCGCGAGGTGGACGCCGCTTCGCGGGAGGAAAGCGCGATCAAACAAAGCGCGAATGCCGGTGAATGACGTCGAAGAAGCCTAGTCGCCCCGGGGGTGGTTCTGGCGCCAATCCGACGGCGAGGTGAACGAACCCTGCCAAATGCCGCGCTTGTCGCGTCGGGCGGCCATTTCGGCCGCAACATACCCGCCTTCCGTGACGCCACCGAAAAGAACCGCATAGCCGTCGCGAAGCATGGCCATGCCAATATCGACATCGCCGTCCACCCGGCACGTGGCAACCACACGATGAAAGCGATCGTGCGCTTGTGGCGCACAGCGCAATGCGCCGCGAGCGACCAGTTTCCGCAAGGCGGCCTTGGCCGCCTCGCCACAGCGCCAGGGCTTGCCATTGCTGTCCAGGCAGGTTTGGCGCAGTTCCGGTGCGTCGATGCCGTGGATCCGAAATTCCGTTCGGTCGATGGCGAGCGAGTCACCATCGCGAACCGCGATGATCGAACCGTCGGCTGCGCGAATCTCGCGCATCTGCTGGTCGACATAACCGATGAGCAGAAGTCCGACGACGAGCAGCACGAGAAAAACTAGGGGCGGCGCCTTGCGACGACGCGTTCGAGCGCGTGTCATGGCAGGTAGCGCCTGATCATCGAACCATGGCGGATGGGAGGCTCGGCGGAACCCGCACGCTGACCCGGGAGTGTTTGCGAGCGAAGCGGACACCGGTTCGCCTGAAGCAAACGCGATCAATCAATGCAATGAAGCCGCTCACTATTTCCATGAATGGGCTACGGACCCTAGGTCCGAGTCTTCGGCTTGGCGGCAGCCTTCTTCTCCACGACCGCCTTGGGCTGTGCCTCGTCGGCGGCTTCCTTGGCGAGCCGCAACTGGCGCAATCTGGCCGTCTTGGCGGCCTGGGCGGCGACGCGATCACGCTCACCTGCCATGACCGCCGCCTCGCCACTGCGAAGCTTCTCGGCCTTCTTGAAGCGCTCTTCGGCGCGCGCCTTGGCGGCATCTTTCGTATCGCTTGGAGACATTGCCATCCTTTCGTGCCGCAGGGCGGCGCTCGGCAACTGGATCGTCAATCCGGGAACGAGACGAACAGCCTGACCGGCGACATCGACGGATTCGTCGGGCGATCTACTTTACCAGTTTTGTTCGGACGGTGTGCATTACCCTACGAAAAGTCGCCGGGGACGCAGGTTGGAATGCCGATGCCGCATTCGTAGTCGCGTCAAACAGAACGACTTCGCTGCGCGCGGCGGGCTGTTTGGCCATGGGACGCCCCGAGCGGTACGCCGCCCTCGCCAGCAATCTCGGCCTTTAAACAAAAAGGGTCCGGCGTTGGAACGCCGGACCCGGTCACGCGAACGGATGCGTTCAGGCGCTCTGGAGATTCGCTGCAGCCGACTTGCCGCTGCGACGATCGGGTTCGACGTCGAAGCTCAGCTTCTGGCCTTCGACCAGGCTGCGCATGCCAGCACGCTCAACGGCGCTGATGTGAACGAAAACGTCCGGTCCACCACCGTCCTGTTGAATGAAGCCGTAGCCCTTCTCGCTATTGAAAAACTTGACGGTACCGGTAGCCATATTTCATGTCCTTTGTCATTGCCGTGGCTATGGCCGCGCGAACGCCGCATCGGCCAATCCGAGTTCCAGCGATGTCTTGGGACGCGCCACGCGGGCAAATATCAAGGCAGAGCTAAATATCGAATTCGCCCTATATAGGCACAAACGGACAAAACAACAAACACACGGTTTGATCGATCGCCAGATCGTCGCGATCCTGCACGGTTCGGATAGAGTGGTGATACTCTTTCCACAGTCTGGTCGCTGGGTTTTCGGACGGTAGGCCAGCGCTCTTCTGCCGCATACAAGGATCCTTCGATGCAGCCATCCCGAGACATTGAACGCCTGATCGAGATCATGGTGGCGCTGCGCGACCCCGTGACGGGATGCTCCTGGGACAAAGTTCAGGACTTTCATTCCATTGCTCCCTACACGATCGAGGAGGCCTATGAGGTTGCCGACGCGATCGAGCGGGGCGACCTTGTCGATCTGGAGGAGGAGCTTGGCGATCTGCTGCTTCAGGTCGTCTATCACGCCCGCATGGCCGAGGAATCGGGCGCTTTCGCCTTTGGCGATGTCGTGATGGCGATTACCTCGAAGATGATCCGACGCCATCCGCATGTGTTTGGCAGCGAGGAGGCTCGCAGTGCCGGCGCGGCCAAGGGCTTCTGGGAAGTTGTGAAGGCGGAAGAAAAGCGCATTCGCGCCGAAAAGCGCATTCAGGCCGGGCAATCCGAAGCGGCGCCGACCAGCCTGCTGGATGATGTCCCCGCCGGGATGACCGCGCTCGCCCGCGCGGTCAAGATTCAGCGAAAAGCGAGCACCGTCGGCTTCGACTGGAACGATCCGCGCGCCGTGCTCGACAAGATCAAGGAGGAGATCGGCGAGATCGAGCACGAACTCGACCGCGCGGTCCTATCCAGGGATCGGGTTCAGGACGAGATCGGCGACCTGCTGTTTGCCGTTGCGAACCTGGCCCGCCACGTCGATGTCGATCCCGACGCGGCGCTGCGCGGAACCAACGAAAAGGTCCGGCATCGCTTCCGCCATATCGAGACAAGCCTCGCGGCCGAGGGCCGAAGCCCGGCCGAAGCCAGTCTCGACGAAATGGAAGCGCTCTGGGTGGAGGCAAAATCCCGGCCGCGCGAGCGGAAATAGGCGTTCCGCGCCCGAACCGGGCGCGGAATTTCAGGACTTCTTGATCGGATCCCAGGGCTGGGGATCGGTCTCGGGCTTGACCTTCTCGGACGGGACGAGAAGGCGAGCGCCTGGAAACTCGCGGTGGAAGACCGCCTCGTTCTTCTCCGGAACGCGGATCCGCGCAACGGTGGTGCCGTCTTCCAGATCGTCGCGCGACAGCACCTCGCCGAGATCATAGAGGCGGTGCAGCTTGGCCAGCGCATGTCCGCTGAGCGACAGCGTGAAGACCGGCCGATCTTCGTTCAGCCGCTGCTCGACGAGATCGAGCAACGTATCGATGCCCTCGCCGGTCAGGGCCGAGATCGGCACGATCGCCGGCCTGCCCTTCTCGCTGTGGATGCGCCCCGCCGGACGTGCGTCGGCCGGCATCAGGTCGATCTTGTTCCAGACCTCGATCAAACGATCCGCCTTGCCGACTTCGACGCCCAATTGCTCGAGAACCGCCATGACGTCGCGCGCCTGCGCCTCGCTGTCCTCATGCGCGATGTCGCGGACATGCAGGATCAGCGTCGCCTCGATCACCTCTTCCAGAGTCGCGCGGAACGCCGCGACCAGATGGGTCGGAAGATCGGAGATGAAACCCACCGTATCCGACAGGATCGCCTCGGTGCCGTGCGGCAGCTTGAGCCGGCGGAGCGTCGGATCCAGCGTCGCGAACAGCAGATCCTTGGCGAAGATCTCCGACTTCGTCAGCGTATTGAACAACGTCGACTTGCCGGCGTTCGTATAGCCGACGAGCGCGACGATCGGATGCGGGATCTTGCGGCGGTTCTCGCGCTGCAATCGCCGCGTCCGGACAACGGTTTCCAACTCGTGCTCGATGCGCGAAATGCGCTCCTGCAGCGCGCGCCTGTCCGCTTCGATCTGGGTCTCGCCTGGGCCGCCGAGGAAGCCAAAGCCGCCGCGCTGACGTTCAAGGTGGGTCCAGCTTCGGACCAGACGGCTCTTCTGATAGTTCAGATGCGCCAGCTCGACCTGCAGCGTGCCTTCCTTGGTCTGCGCCCGTTCGCCGAAGATCTCGAGGATCAGTCCGGTGCGGTCGATGACCTTGGTGCCCCATTCCTTCTCGAGGTTCTGCTGCTGCACCGGAGTGAGCGCGTGATCGACGATGACGAGCCCGATATGGTCGGCGGCGACGCGCTCGGCGATTTCGGCCACCTTGCCGGAACCGAACAAGGTAGCCGGCTTGAACATCGGCAGCGGGACCGCAATCCCCTCGATGACGTCGAGTTCGATCGCCAGCGCCAGGCCGATGGCTTCCTCGACCCGCGCCGCCGTGCTGCGCTCTGCGCCACGAGGCTCGCCCTCGGCGCGACGCCGCGTCCGTGCCGGCCGAACCGGCACGAGAACGAGGGCGCGCTCGGGGATGCGCTTTGTTTCGATATGAGTATCGGTTGCCTCGGGCCCTTCGGCGCCTTCCGGCAGATCAGAATGGTCGGTCAATCAGGCTCCCGGCCGTTCGCCCTCTTCGCCCGGCTCGAAGAGCTGGACAGGGGCGCCCGGCATGATGGTGGAGATGGCGTGCTTGTAGACGAGCTGGGAATGGCCATCCCGGCGCAACAGCACGCAGAAATTGTCAAACCAGGTGACGATGCCTTGCAGTTTGACGCCGTTCACCAGGAAAATCGTCAGTGGGATCTTGCTCTTCCGGACGTGGTTGAGAAACGTGTCCTGAAGATTCTGTGCGCGTTCTGCCATTCTATCTCTCACGCTTGACGTTGTTGGGGACCATAGTCCCGACGGCCGGAAGTGCGCCCAGCCTTGCCTTCACTTTGCCCGGATAATCGCTTCGCGTCATCCAAGAAATTCGATCCTCTCCCAAACCTGTGAGGATCCCGGCCCTGCCCTTCAGCCGTGAGAACGGGCCGGCGCCTGAACGGCGAACTCGTGGAAACGACGGCGCAATTCGGTCGCGATCGTGCCCGGAGCCCCATTGGCGATCGGCTTGCCGTCGATCTCGACGACCGGCATGACGATCGCGGTTGCGGCCGTGAAGAACGCTTCTCGCGCGGCGAGCGCCTCGGCGATGCTGAAGGCGCGTTCCTCGATCCGGTATCCGGCCGCCTTCGCGACGTCGAACAGCACGGTGCGGGTGACGCCGCGCAGGATTCCGCTTTCGGCCGGACGCGTGACCAGCACGCCATCGCCGGTCACGATCCAGGCATTGGTCGATGACCCTTCCGTCACCATGCCCTCGGCGTCGACGAACCAGGCTTCATACGCGCCGGCTTCCTTCGCTGCCTGCTTGGCAAGAACATTCGGCAGCAGGGAGACGGTCTTGATGTCGACCCGCTCCCAGCGGTTATCAGGCACACTTATGACCGAGACACCCTTTTCCGCCTTCTTGTCGCCAGCGCCGCTCGGCGCGGATTTCGCCGTGACGACGATCGATGGCGGCGTGCCTTCGGCGGGGAAGAGATGATTGCGCGGCGCGACGCCGCGCGTGATCTGAAGATAGACTAGTCCCTCGCGCACACGGTTGCGGCGCACCACCTCGCGCATCACGACGCCAAGCGCCGGGAGGCTCATCGGCTGCACGATGCGAAGCTCCTTCAGGGAGCGTTCAAGGCGCGCCATGTGCAGCGCCTCATCGATCAGTCGGCCATCGCGGATCTCGCAGACTTCGTAGACGCCATCCGCGAACTGATAACCGCGATCCTCGACGTGAACGACAGCCTCCGCGTGGCGAAGATAGAGACCGTTCACATAGGCGAAGCGCGACATGGCATTCCTGCGAGGCATAGAGAATCAGGCGTTGATCTCGGATCAGGCCGTATCGGACCGTGCGACGGCGGCAGCGTCAACCGACGCCGAGCGATTTCAACTTCCGATGCAGGGCCGAGCGCTCCATGCCGACGAACTCGGCCGTGCGGGAAATGTTGCCGCCAAATCGGTTGACCTGTGCCGTGAGATATTCGCGTTCGAAGATCTCGCGCGCGTCGCGCAGCGGTAGCGACATCAGATGCTCGCCGCCGCGATTGGGCGTCGTCGGCAGCATCTCGCCGACTTCCGGCGGCAGCATGTCGGCGGAGATCGCCTGGCTTTCGTCGCCGCGCGCCAGGATCAGCAGCCGCTCGATATTGTTGCGGAGCTGGCGGATGTTCCCGGGCCAATCATGCGCCTGCAGCACGGCGAGCGCATCCGAGCCCACGCTACGGATCGGCAGTCCGGTCGCGCGCGAGATCTGATCGATGAAGTGATTGACCAGCTCCGGGACGTCGTCGCGGCGCTCGGCCAGGGCCGGCACGCGCAGCGGCACCACCGAAAGACGATGGAACAGATCCTCCCGGAAGCTCCCCTCGGCGATCTCGTGCTCGAGGTCGCGGGCGGTCGAGGAAATGATGCGGACGTCGACATTGACCTTGGTGGAGCCGTTGACGCGCTGAAAGCTCTGGTCGATCAGCACGCGCAGGATCTTGCCCTGCGTTTCGCGCGGCATGTCGGCGATTTCGTCCAGATAGAGCGTTCCGCCATGCGCCTCTTCAAGGGCGCCGACATTGCGGGCTGCGCCGGTGCCGTTTTCGGTGCCGAACAGCTCATGCTCCATGCGATCCGGCGTGATCGCGGCGGCGTTCAGCACCACGAAGGGGCCATCCATGCGCAGCGACGATTCGTGGATAGCGCGGGCGACCAGTTCCTTGCCCGAGCCCGACGGACCCGAGATCATGATCCGGCTGTTGGTCGGCGCCACGCGTTCGATCGTCTGCCGCAAATGGCTCATGGCGATCGACGACCCGACCAGGCGGCCGGCATCGCCCGCCCGTTCGCGCAGATCGCGGACTTCGCGGCGAAGCTTGGAAGCCTCCAGCGCGCGCTCGGCGATCATCAGCAGGCTGTCGGCCTTGAAGGGCTTCTCAATATAGTCGTAGGCGCCGCGCCGGATGGCGGAAACGGCGGTTTCAATGTTGCCATGTCCCGAGATCATCACGACCGGCAGATCGGGATGCTGCCCCTTGATGATATCGAGCAGGGTCAGGCCATCGATCCGGCTACCGGTCAGCCAGATATCGAGAAAGATCAGCGTTGGACGCCGTTTCTCGATTTCGGCCAGCGCGGTGTCGGTATCGCCTGCGGTACGGGTGCCATGGCCCTCATCTTCGAGGATACCGGCAACGAGCCCGCGGATGTCAGCTTCATCATCGATGATCAAAATATCGGACGGCATGATCTCTATCTTCGTCAGGCGTCTACGGGATTGGTCTTGTGGTCTGCGGCCGCGCTGCCATCGCTGCCGTCGTGATTGGGCCTTGGCAGCGTGATGCGCACCATGGCCCCGCGGCCCCCTGTGGCGACGGCGGGCGAATCGAGCAGATCGAGCTGCCCGCCATGTTCCTCGATAATCTTGCTGACAATGGCGAGGCCCAGGCCCGTGCCCTTCTCTCGCGTCGTCATGTACGGCTCCAGCAAGCGATGCCGGTTTTCATTTGGCAGGCCGATGCCGGTATCGATGAATTCGACGATGTTGGAATCGCCCTCGACGCGGCCGCGCACCGTGATCTTCGCGCCGCCTGCGTCTTCCGGCGGCAGCGCCCCGATCGCCTCGGTCGCGTTCTTTACCAAATTGGTAAAGGCCTGCGAGATCAGGCGCGGATCGAAGCGGCCGATCAACGGCTCTTCCGGCAGGTCGGTCTCGAACGCGATGTTGGGATTGCTGACCTCCATCAGGAAGACGGCCTCGCGGGCCGCCTCACCCAGATTGCGCTCCTCGAAGGTCGGCTTCGGCATCCGCGCGAAGGACGAGAACTCGTCCACCATGCGGCCGATATCGCCAACCTGGCGGACGATAGTGTCGGTGCACTGGTCGAAGACCTCGCGCCCCTCGACGATATGCTTGCCGAAGCGGCGCTTCAGGCGCTCGGCCGAAAGCTGGATTGGCGTCAGTGGGTTCTTGATCTCATGCGCGATGCGGCGGGCGATATCAGCCCAGGCGGCGCTGCGCTGCGCGGAGACAAGGTCGGTGATGTCGTCGAGCGTGATGACATAGCCATGCTCGGCCGTGTCGGATTCCTCGGTCGTGACGCGGACATTGATCGTCCGCTCGCGCCCATCGCGAACGACGGACACCTGATCACGGTGCTCGGCCCGGTGCGGCTCGTTCAACGACGCCTCGACGACGCTCCTCAGTTCCGGCACGACGTCGATCACCGATTGGCCGATCGGCACGTCGTCATGCAGCCCGAGAAGGCGCATCGCTCCGCGATTGGCGATGGTGACGATGCCCTGCGCATCGGTGCCGACCACGCCGGCGCTGACGCCCGCCAGCACGGCTTCCGTGAATCGGCGGCGGCTGTCGATCTGCTCGCTCGCCGCCACCAGTTCATGGCGCTGGCTGCGCAGTTCGGTCGTCATCGTGTTGAAGGTCTGCCCGAGCGCGCCAAGATCGCCATCGGCGCTGCGGAACGGCACATGCACTTCCAGATTGCCGCGGCCGATCTCGTCGGCAGCGTCGATCAGACGGCGGATCGGCGCCACGAGCCGGTTGGCAAAGCCGATGCCGAGCCAGACGGCCGAAAGCAGCACGACGAGCGCGAGGCCGAGATAGAGCAAGCCGAAGGCGATCTGCACGCCCCAGCGTGTGGCTTCGAGGTTCTTGTACTCGTTCACGCTCGCCGTGGTCTCGGAGATATAGCGGATGACCTTCGGATCGATCTCGCGCGTGATGTAAAGAAAGACGTCGGTGTAGTTGTCGAGGCGGGCGATGGCGCCGACGACATTGGTGGCGCCGGGCGCGATCAGCACGGGATCGGAGCCGGTCTTTGCCGCCCGGTTCAAAGCGTCGGCCGGCGGCGGCAGATAGCCGGTCGAGAACTGGAAGTTCGCCTGCGCGATCAGCGTGCCGTCCGGCTTGACGAGGAAGACACCGGGAATGCCGCGCAACGCCGCCATCGAATTCATGAAGGCCTGGAACCGGTCGGGATTCTGCTCCAGCAGCGACTGAGCGCGCTCGAAGTCGGACTTCAGGCCGAGAATATCGACCTTGAGGGTGCGAGCATGCTCCTCGGCATAGGCTTGCGCGATCGACAGCGAGGTGGCGACGATGGCGCGCGTGCGCTCGGAGAACCAATGATCGAGCCCGCGATTGAGCGTGATCGAGGCGACAACGGCGATCAGGATCGCCGGCACGACCGCCACAATGCTGAACAGACCGACGATGCGGATATGCAGCCGCGCCGCCGCCCGCCCGCGCCGCCTGGCGCGGATCAGAAGCGCAACTTCGAGACCGAGCTCGATGACCAGCAACCCCGTCAGCAGCCCGTTGACGGCAAGCGCCCAGAAAACGACCTGCTCCGTCGGCTGGATCGGCGTCAGCCCCATCAGCAGGAAGAAGCTGAAGCAGGCGCAGGTCAGCGCCAGAATAACCGTTATGTAGCCGGCGGCGCGCAACGTGAAACGACGCCGACGGCGTTCGGAATTCTCGGAGTTCGGATCGGCTGGCAAGTTCGGTTCGACGGTCGCGATCACGTCGCGCTCCCGTCGAATCGACAAGCCAAGCTGATTCTGTTGCAGTAGTCTGAGCCCTTCATGAGCGGACCCTGGGACCGAATTGCAACAGCAATGTGGCGAGCGCGCAACAGCCCGCCCACCTCCCCCATGCCTTTTGGGGGGTCGGAACAAGAGGAGTTAAAAATCCTGCCCTAAAGTCGAACGGAGTGCGAACATCATGCGGCCACGGCTAATATTCCGGGAGTTCTCAGGGGCCGGAAATCGGCCGCGACGCCAACGACGTCAGCTCAACGATTAAAGCCGGCAGACCGTCATGCGAGTTCGCGATGAAGGCTCACGCCTCGGGCGGGGCTAACGCGCGATTTGGCGACTTTTGTTCGGACTCCAGGAGCGGGCATGGGATATTTTTATGTCGTTGCCGATTGTGAGTTTGACGGCCCCGTCCCCGGGGCGCACTCAATGCTTTCGTTCGGCTCGGTGGCACTCTCCGAGACCGGCGAAACACTCGGAGAGTTCGAAGCAGTTCTGGAAAGCCTGGACGGCGCGACATCCGATCCTGTCACGATGGCTTTTTGGCAAAAGCATCCTGAGGCATGGCAAGCAGCGACCGAAAATGCCCAACCTTCCGCCAATGTCATCGATCGTTTCACCCACTGGATAAGGTCATTTCAAGCGGAGCCGATCTTTGCGGCACATCCCGTTGCGCTCGACGGGCCGTGGTTCGACTACTATCTGAAGCGCTTTACGGGAAGGCCACTCTTTGAAGGGCCGTGGGTGAGTGATCGCCTCTTCAGGCATGCCCCGCTTTGCATCATGTCTATGGTCACAGGAAAAACGGGGCGCGATCACTGGAATTGCGATGTCGAGGACTATCCACCGGAATGGCTGGGTTCTGTTGAACATACTCATCGCGCGATTGACGACGCTCGCGGCTATGCAAACCTTTTGAGCTTGCTCATTGGCAAGTCGAACAACGGATAGAAGCTGCCACGCCGCTATTGAGCGGATCTTCGCAACCGCGACAGGTCAATAAGCGGGGCCGCGACGAGGGCTCTCGGTCCGTTCGATCTGAGCGCAGGATTTCGAACTGCTCTTTGTCCCCCCTTTTCAACGCGAGTTCCGGATCACCTGGACATCCAGATCGCGGATCTTCTTGCGGAGCGTGTTGCGGTTGACGCCGAGCAGCTCCGCCGCCTTGATCTGGTTGCCCCGCGTCGCCGCGAGGGCCGTGCTGATCAGCGGATATTCGACGTCGCGCAGGATGCGGTGATAGAGCCCCGGCGGCGGCAACCCGTCTCCAAAGCCGTGGAAGTAGGTAGACAGATGCCGCTCGACCGAGCTCATCAGCGTGTCCTCCACGTCGGCCCCGTTCGAGGAGAGCACGGTCGCCGGCTGGTCCAGTTCGGCATCAATGATGTTCTCGGTGATCGTGTCCTGCGGATAGAGCGCCGCCAGGCGCCGGATCAGGTTCTCCAGCTCGCGGACATTGCCCGGCCAGCGATAGCGCTTCAGGCGCTCCACGGCCGCCGTCTCGATCTGCTTGTGCGGTAGGCCTTCCGTCTCGACCAGGGTGAAGAAGTGCCGCACCAGGTCGGGAATGTCCTCCGAACGTTCGCGCAGCGCCGGCAGGCGGATCGGCACGACGTTCAGGCGGAAGAACAGATCCTCGCGGAACAAGCCCTGATTGATCAGGATGCGCAGATCCTTGTTGGTCGCGGCGACGATGCGGACATCGGTCTTGATCGGCGTGCGGCCGCCCACCGTGGTGTATTCGCCCTGCTGCAGAACGCGTAGCAGCCGGGTCTGCGCCTCCATCGGCATATCGCCGATTTCATCAAGGAACAGCGTGCCACCCTCGGCCTGCTCGAAGCGGCCGGCGGAGCGCGCCTGCGCGCCGGTGAAGGCGCCCTTCTCGTGACCGAACAGCTCGCTCTCGATCAGATCGCGCGGGATGGCGGCCATGTTGATGGCGACAAACGGACCGGTGCGGCGCTTGCCGTAGTCATGCAGCGCGCGGGCGACCAGCTCCTTGCCGGTGCCGGATTCGCCGGCGATCATGACGGTAAGATCCGTCTGCATCAGCCGCGCCAGCACCCGGTAGATGTCCTGCATGGCCGGCGAACGCCCGACCAGCGGGATATTCTCGTTGCCGTCGTCGATGCGCGCGTCCTTGCCGCGCAGCTTCGGTTCGGCCAGCGCCCGGCCAACGATCGAGATGAGCTCCTTCAGATCGAAGGGCTTGGGCAGGTATTCGTACGCCCCGCGCTCGGAGGCACGGATCGCCGTCATGAAGGTATTCTGGGCGCTCATGACGATGACCGGCAGCTCCGGCCGGGCCCGCTTGATGCGTGGCAGGAGATCGAAGGCGTTCTCGTCCGGCATCACCACATCGGTGATGACAAGATCGCCCTCGCCCTGGCTGACCCAGCGCCAGAGCGTCGCCGCGTTCGACGTCAATCGGACTTCATAGCCGGCGCGCGACAGGGCCTGGTTCAGAACCGTACGGATGGCCGCATCGTCATCGGCCACGAGGATGGTGCCGCTTGCCATTTCAATCATCCCTGTCTGCGGGCATAGCGCCCGGGAAAGCCGGCATCAGCACCCGGAAGGTGGTGCGGTTCTGCTGGGAGTCGCATTCGATCACCCCGCCATGGTCGCCGATGATCTTGGCCACGAGCGCCAGGCCAAGGCCTGTGCCGTTCGTCTTGGTGGTGACGAAGGGGTCAAAGAGATGCGGCAGCATGTCGCCGGGAACGCCCGGCCCGTTGTCGCGCACCGAGAACTCGAGCGGCAGCGTGACCCGGTTGGTCGAGCCCGGCACGGAAAGGCGGATGCCCGGCTTGAAGGCGGTCGAGAGCAGGATCTCGCCGTCATCGGCGTTGCCGATCGCCTCGGCGGCATTCTTGACAAGGTTCAGGAACACCTGAACCAGCTGGTCGCGATTGGCGTAAACTGGCGGCAGCGACGGATCATATTCCTCGACAATGCGGATGTTGCGGGCGAATCCGGCCTGCGCCAGGCGCTTCACATGCTCCAGCACGACGTGAATATTGACCGGTGCCCGTTCGACCGGGCGCTCGTCGGAGAACACCTCCATCCGGTCGACCAGCTTCACGATCCGGTCGGTCTCGTCGCAGATCAGCCGGGTCAGCGCCCGGTCGTCATCATCGACGGAGGTTTCGAGCAGCTGCGCCGCGCCGCGAATGCCGGAAAGCGGGTTCTTGATCTCATGCGCCAGCATCGCGGCAAGCCCGGTGACCGAGCGCGCGGCGCCGCGATGGGTGAGCTGCCGGTCAATCTTCTCGGCCATCGTCTTTTCCTGCAGCAGGACGACGACGGCGCTGGGTCGCTCGGGCACCGGCGAGGCGTAGATGTCAACGATGCGGTCGCTGCCATTGCGCGGCGTTCCGACATCGACACGATATTCATTGACCGCGGCGCCCCGGCTCCGCACCTGCTCGATCAGGGCGAGAAGCGGACTGCCGAACGGCACGAAATGCTCGATGGGCTGGCGGCGAAGGACCGCAATGGAGGCCTGAAAAAAGTCCTGAGCGGCGCTGTTCGCCTCGGAGACGTGGCCGGCGCCGTCGATCATGATGATCGGATGGGGAAGCGCGTCGAGCAGGATCGACGCCGCCCCGTTGCCGTTCGCGATGCTGGTATCGATGGGCGCCAAGTTCTTGTTCAAGCGGCTCTCCTGATTTCGGCTTCGCCCAGATGTTGGCGCAGCAGCGCAACGACGCGTTCCGGCTGATGCTCCGTCAGGATGGCGAGACGAGCCGACGGCTCGATGACATCGTTGCCGAGCGCCTCGAAAGTCCAGCTCAGATGCTTGCGGGCGTTGCGCACGCCGAGGGTCGCCCCATAGAGCGCGACCATCTCCTCGAAATGACCAACCACCAGATCGATCAGCGCGTCGCCGCGCGGCGCTTCGGGCATGAGGCCGGTGGCGGCAAAGCGCGCCAGGTGGCCGGGCAACCAGGGGCGCCCATAGGAGCCACGTCCGACCATCACCCCGTCGGCGCCCGAAAGGTCCAGCATTGGCGCCAAGCTCTCGGGGCTGAGGCAATCGCCATTGGCGATCAGCGGGATCGAGATCGCCGCTTTCACGGCCGCGATGGCAGCCCAATCGGCGGTGCCCTTGTAGAACTGGCAACGGGTGCGGCCATGCACGGTGATCATCGACACGCCGGCATTCTCGGCACGACGCGCGAGCTCCGGCGCGTTAATCGTCTTGTCGTCCCAGCCGAGCCGCATTTTCAGCGTCACGGGAACCGGGCTCACCGCCACGGTCGCTTCGATCAAAGTCAGCGCATGGTCGAGATCGCGCATCAGCGCCGAGCCGGAATAGCCGGTGGTGACGCGCTTGGCCGGACAGCCCATGTTGATGTCGATGATGTCGGCGCCGGCATCGGCCGCGGCGCGCGCGCCCTCCGCCATCCAGTGCGGCTCGCGGCCGGCGAGCTGCACGACGTGCAAACCGTCGCCGGTCGCCTCCGCGCGCATCGCGGTTTCAGCATTGCCATTGGCCAGCTCTTCGCTGGCGACCATCTCGGAAATCACCAAGCCGGCGCCAAACGACGCCGCGACGCGGCGAAACGGCCGGTCGGAGACGCCCGACATCGGCGCGAGCAACACCCGGTTGGCGATTGTGACACCACCGATATCGAGAGGCTCAGCCAGGCGGGAGATGGAATGGGAAAGGTCAGACAATTGACTATCGAATAGGCACGAGTTCAGATGCCCACATATTAGTCACGGATCGGATGACGGCAAGAGACTTGTTGCGTTGCGAAGTGGAATCTCCGATCCATGCGGTCGATGGCAGGCCGGAACCGGACGGTGCCGGGCCCAAGTGAGGATCCGTCGCGCATGAGCGAAACCATGACCTCTCCGCGTATTGCCGCCTTGATCGTGGCGGCGGGACGCGGCGTGCGCGCCGGCGGCGAGATGCCGAAGCAGTATCGCAAGCTGGCGGGCCAGACGATCCTGCGGCGGACGGCGTCGCGCTTCTTGTCGCACCCCCGCATCGACGACGTCCTCGTTGTCATTCACGCCGACGACGCGGCGCTCTATGAGGCGGCGGTCGGCGATGAGACCGGCCTGCTTCCCTTCGTAACCGGCGGCGCGACGCGGCAAGAATCGGTCCGTCGCGGGCTCGAGGCGCTGGCAGCGCGGGGCGTCACCCATGTCCTCGTCCACGACGCGGTGCGCCCGTTCGCGTCCCCTGCCCTGATCGATCGCGTCATCGATGGACTGGCGGCATCCGACGCCGTGCTCGCCGCCTCGCCGGTAACCGATACGCTGAAGCGCGCCGATGCCCGCCTCGTCGTTGACGGCACGGTGGCACGTGAAGATCTCTACGCCGCCGAGACGCCCCAGGCCTTCCGCCTCGCCACCATCCTCGATGCCCATCGCCTCGCGGCGACGGCATCCGAGCCGTTCACCGACGACGCCGGCATCGCCGAATGGGCTGGAATTCCGGTCAAGATCGTGCTCGGCGAGCGCACTAACATCAAGCTGACCCTGCCGGAGGACATTGACGTGGCCGATACACGATTGCGCATGGAAGAAGTCCTGCGGGTCGGCGAGACCCGGGTCGGCACCGGCTATGACGTGCATTCCTTCACCGAGGGTGACGGCGTCTGGCTTGGCGGCGTGCAGATCCTGCACGACCGTAAGCTGTCTGGCCATTCCGACGCCGACGTCGCCCTGCATGCGCTGACCGATGCCGTGCTCGGCGCAATCGCGGATGGCGACATCGGCGATCACTTCCCGCCCTCCGACCCGCAATGGCGGGGCGCCTCGTCCGATCGCTTCCTGGCCTTCGCCGCCGAGCGCGTGCGCGCCCGCGGCGGCGTCATCGTCAATCTCGACCTCGCCATCATCGCCGAGGAGCCGCGGATCGGTCCGCATCGCGACGCCATGCGGGCGCGGATCGCCGAGATCGCCGGCATCGGTGCCGGCCGCGTCGGCGTGAAGGCGACGACGAACGAAAAGATGGGCTTTGTCGGCCGGGGCGAAGGCATCGCCGCCATCGCCAGCGCCACGATTCGCCTGCCCTTCACGGAGGACGCATGACCGACCTCACGCCGCTTCAGGATACAGCCCAGGCGCTGATCGAGCTTTGCATCGCCCGCGGCCTCACCATTGCCACCGCCGAATCCTGCACCGGCGGCCTGATCGCCGGCGTACTGACGGAAATCTCCGGCTCGTCCGCCGTCGTCGATCGCGGCTTCGTCACCTATTCCAACGCAGCGAAGGCCGACATGCTGGGCGTGCCGAAGGATCTGATCGAGCGCGTCGGCGCCGTCAGCCAGGAGGTCGCGCTCGCCATGGCAGCCGGGGCGCTGGCCAAGTCGGGCGCGGATCTCGCCGTCGCCGTCACCGGCATTGCAGGCCCCACGGGCGGCTCGGCCGAGAAGCCGGTCGGCCTGGTCCATTTCGGCGTCATGCGCCGCGGCCGCCCGGCCCGCCATGCCGTGCACGTCTTTGCCGACCGCGACCGCTCCGGCGTGCGCTTCTCGACCGTCGTCGAGGCGCTTGCTCTGCTGCGCGAGGCCGCGACGCAGGAGGCCTGAGCCGGTCGACTACGTGCTGACCTGAGGCACCGCGCCGTAGATGATGTCGGCGCGCTTCTCAAAGGCGTCGGCGAATTTGCGAAAGGCCTTGTCGAAGACCGTGCCCATCAGCGCCGAAAGCGTGCGCGAGCGAAACTCATAGTCGATCGTGAAGCTGATGTTGCTGTGGCCGCCATCCAACGCAGCGAACGTCCAGAGATTGTCCAGATGCTTGAACGGACCGTCGAGATATTCGGCGCGGATCGTGCCGGCGTCGCGGTCGAGCACGACCTTGGTCGTGAAGGTTTCGCGGACGATCTTGTAGGCGACCGTCATGTCGGCGATCAGCACCTCGCGCGCGCCATCCGGCTTGCGGCCGCGGATCACCAGCCGCTCGCACAGCGGGACGAACTGCGGATATTTCTCGACATCCGCGACGAGCGCGAACATCTCCTCGGCGGAATGACCGACACGACGTTCGGTCGCAAAACTCGGCATCGTCGACCTCAGCTCTGGTGCTGGGCCCGACGGGCCGCACGCAGGCGATCGAAATCTTCGCCGGCATGGTGCGAGGACCGCGTCAGCGGGCTCGACGAAACCATCAGGAAGCCCTTGGCATAGGCGATCGTCTCGAACGACTTGAACTCGTCCGGGGTGACGAAGCGGATCACCGGGTGATGCTTGCGGCTCGGCTGCAGGTACTGGCCGATGGTCATGAAGTCGACCTCGGCGACGCGCAGATCGTCCATCAACTGCAGGATCTCGTTCCGCTCCTCGCCGAGCCCGACCATGATGCCGGACTTGGTGAACATGTTGGGATCGAGCTCCTTCACCCGCTGCAGCAGGCGCAGCGAATGGAAGTAGCGCGCGCCGGGGCGCACCTTCAGATACTTGGACGGCACCGTCTCGAGATTGTGGTTGAACACGTCGGGACGCGCCTCGACCACCACTTCGAGCGCGCCGGGCTTGCGCAGGAAGTCGGGCGTCAAGATCTCGATGGTGGTGCCTGGGGCCGCGCGACGGATCGCATAGATGACGTCGGCGAAATGCTTCGCGCCGCCATCGGCGAGATCGTCGCGATCGACCGAGGTGATGACAACGTGCTGGAGACCCAGTTTGGCGACCGCCTCAGCGACCTTCTCCGGCTCCGCCAAATCCAGCGCCTGCGGCATGCCGGTGCGGACGTTGCAGAAGGCACAGGCGCGCGTGCAGGTGTCACCCATGATCATGAAGGTCGCGTGCTTCTTCGACCAGCACTCGCCGATATTCGGGCAACCAGCCTCCTCGCAAACCGTGACGAGGCCGTTCTTCTTCACGATCTCCTGCGTCTCGCGATAGACCGGCGAACCCGGCGCGCGAACGCGGATCCACTCCGGCTTGCGCAGCAACGGCGTCTCCGGACGGTTGACCTTTTCCGGGTGACGGGGCCGAAGGTCCTTGCCGGGAACCCGCGTATCGAGAACGACGACCATGGAAACTCCGATCTTCCCTTACGCGCGGCGCAGGAGGCTGAGCAGGAACAGAAGAACGATGGCACCCACCGTCGAGACAACCAGGCTGCCGACGAACCCGGCGAAATGGATGTTGAACGCGGCGGCGAGTGCGGCGCCGATCCAGGCGCCGACAAGACCGACGATCAGGTTGATGATCAGGCCATGACGGCGCTCCATGACGCGGGACGCGATCCACCCGGCGAGAATGCCGATGAGAATCGTCGCGAAAATGCCGACACCGTTCATGATAAGCCCCGGTCGTTCCTGTTTCAGAACATATGGTGGAAGTCCGCGCGCAACACCAGCTTTGTGTCGCGCATGGCCGTCATGCAATCATTTTGGCGAGGCCGACGACGATGACCGCGCCGACCGCCGCGATCACGATCTGGTTGACGAACTCGTTGCCGAGATCGACCGGGATGTTGAAGTAGCGGACGAGAAAACCGCCCACCACGGCGCCGATCAGCCCCGTGATGATGTTGCGGAAGAAGCCGCCGCCCCCGACGACGATGCTGGCGAGCCAGCCGGCGATCAGGCCGATGGCGACCCAGATCAGGATCGTTTGCGTTTCCATTCCGTCGTCAAACTCTTTCGTCATCCCGGCGAAGGCCGGGATCCATGCCAAGAAAACCACCGCCGGTATTTATGGACCCCGGCCTTCGCCGGGGTGACGGCGGTGTAGCTCAATCCATCGTCAGGGAGTAGAGATCGGTCCAATCGGGATTGCTTTCCTCTACCAGACGAATCTTCCAATCCCGTTGCCATTCCTTCAGCTGCTTCTCACGACGAATGGCCGCTTCCATCGTGTCGTGCATCTCGAAGTACACCAGCAACTTGGCGCCATAGCGCTTGGAAAACCCTTCGATCAATCCCTCGCGATGCTGCCAAGCTCTAGCCGCGAGGTTACTCGTTACACCGATGTAGAGTGTTCCGTACCGCTTGCTCGCCTTGATGTAGACGCAGGGGCGCATGTTAAGCTCCCTGCGCGATCTCGGGGCTCAGATATGGATCGCCCGGCCATAGGCCGAGAGCACGCTCTCGTGCATCGTCTCCGACAGTGTCGGATGCGGGAACACGGTGTTGATCAGCTCTTCCTCTGTTGTCTCGAGGTTCATGGCGACGACGAAGCCCTGGATCAGCTCGGTCACTTCCGCGCCGACGAGATGGGCACCGAGCAGCTGGCCGGTCTTCTTGTCGAAGATCGTCTTGACGAGACCTTCGGGTTCGCCGAGCGCGATTGCCTTGCCGTTGCCGATGAAGGGGAACTTGCCGACGCGCACGTCGTAGCCGGCTTCCTTCGCCTTTTTCTCCGTCAGGCCGACCGAAGCGATCTGCGGGTTGCAATAGGTGCAGCCCGGGATCTTCGCCTTGTCCATAAGATGCGGATGCAGGCCGGCGATCGCCTCGACGGCGATGACGCCCTCATGCTCGGCTTTGTGCGCCAGCATCGGCGGGCCGGCGACATCGCCGATCGCCCAGACGCCGGGGACATTGGTCTTGCCGATGCCGTCGATGACGACGCAGCCGCGATCCGTCTTGACGCCGAGCTTCTCAAGGCCGAGGCCTTCGATGTTGCCGACGACGCCGACCGCCGAAATCAGCTTCTCGGCCGAGATTTCCTGCGTCTTGCCGTCCGCCGTCTCGATCGTCGCCGTCACCGAATTGGCCGCCTTGACGACCTTGGTCACCTTGGCGCCGGTCAGGATCTTGATGCCCTGCTTCTCGAAGCGCTTGCGGGCATGCGCCGCGATCTCTTCGTCCTCGACCGGCAGGATCTGCGGCAGCACCTCGACGACCGTCACCTCGGAGCCCATCGTCCGATAGAACGACGCGAACTCGATGCCGATCGCGCCCGACCCCATCACCAGAAGGGTCTTCGGCAGCGCCTCGGGGATCATCGCCTCGAAATAGGTCAGGATCAGCTTCTTGTCCGGCTCAATGCCGGGCAGAGCGCGCGGGCGGGCGCCCGTCGCGATGATGATGTTCTTCGCTTCGTAGTCACCGGCGCCAAGCGCATTCTTCGGAGCCGGGTTCGGCTTGCCATAGGCCTCGTCAGGCGCAGGCTTGACCACAACCTTGCCCGGCGAAGCGATCTCGGCGACGCCCCAGATGACGTCGACCTTGTTCTTCTTCAGCAGGCCGGTGACGCCCTGGTTCAGCTGGGCCGCGACCCCGCGCGAACGCTTGGTGATCGCCGACATGTCGGCGCTGAATTTCTCCACGGCCAAGCCGTAGTCCTTGGCGTGGTCCATGTAGTGGTAGACCTCGGCCGAGCGCAGCAGCGCCTTGGTCGGGATGCAGCCCCAGTTCAGGCAGATGCCGCCAAGATGGCTCTTCTCGACCACGGCGACCTTGAGGCCGAGCTGGGCGGCGCGGATGGCGGCGACATAGCCGCCCGGACCGGAACCGATGATGATGACGTCGTAGGGTGCGGCCATGTTCGTCTCGCTGCGCGTTGAAGGTCTTGCGGCTCCCTCCTCACGGGGGGAAGGGAGCCGAAACGACGGTGTTGGCTACACCAGCATCGCCATGGGCTTCTCGATATAGCCCTTGAAGGCCTGGAGAAGCTCGGCGCCGAGCGCCCCGTCGACGACGCGGTGGTCGGTCGAGAGCGTGACCGACATGACGGTCGCGATCTTGATCTCGCCGCCACGCACAACCGGCTGCTGGATACCCGCGCCGACGGCGAGGATCGTCGCATGCGGCGGGTTGATGATCGCCGCGAAGTCCTTGACGCCGAACATTCCGAGGTTGGAGACCGAAGTCGTGCCGCCCTGGTATTCTTCCGGCTTCAACTTGCGATCACGCGCCCGCTTGGCCAAATCCTTCATCTCATTCGAGATGGTAGACAACGACTTGGCATCGGCATTGCGCACGACCGGCGTGATCAGGCCACCGGGGATCGAGACGGCGACGCCGACATCGACGACCTTGTGGACGAGCATGCCGCCATCCGTCCAGGAAGCGTTGGCGCCCGGAACCTTCTTCAGCGCCATTGCCATCGCCTTGATGACCATGTCGTTGACGGAGATCTTGTAGGCCGGCTTGCCGTCCGCATCCTTCGCAGCGGCCCCGTTGATCTGCTCGCGAAGCGCCAGCAGCGCATCGAGATCGGTATCGACGGTGACGTAGAAATGCGGAACGTTCTGCTTCGATTCCGTCAGGCGGCGGGCGATCGTCTTGCGCATGTTGTCATGCGGCACGAGATCGTAGGAGCCTTCGGCGAACAGCCTGAGCGTCTGGGCGTCGGTCGGACCGGAGTGAGCCGGAGCAGCCGTCGCGGCAGCCGGAGCCGGCGCAGCAACGGCGCGGTCGGCGCAGCCTTGACGGCCCCACCCTTCTTGGCGGCTTCGACATCGGCCTGGACGACACGGCCACGCGGACCGCTAGCCGGCCAGCGTCGCGATGTCGATCCCGGCGTCCTTCGCGATTCGACGCGCCAAAGGCGACGCAAACACACGCTCGCCTGTCGGGGCAGCGGCAGCGCGCAACGGAGCCGGAGCAGCGGCGGCCGGCAGCCGGAGCGGGGGCAGCGGCCGGAGCCGGAGCCGAGGCGGCAGGGGCAACTGCGGATGCAGCGGCCGGAGCCGCCGCAGGCGCGGCGCCGATGGCGCTGGCCTCTTCGCCGTCGGCCAGAAGAACGGCGATCAGCGCGTTGACCTTCACGCCCTGCGCGCCCTCGGGCACGAGCAGCTGGCCAACGGTGCCTTCATCGATGGATTCGACTTCCATCGTCGCCTTGTCGGTCTCGATCTCGGCGATGACATCGCCCGACTTGACCTTGTCGCCAACCTTCACGTTCCACTTGGCGAGGTTGCCCTCTTCCATGGTCGGCGAAAGCGCGGGCATCAGGATATTGATCGGCATAAAGCACCTATTGGCGTGTGTCTGTCGTGCCCAGATCGCTCGGACGATCCCACTCTGCGTCGAACATGGCCTTGATTTGCTCCAGCGCCTGCTCTTCCGAGCAGACGCCGTCGCTGGCAAAGCCGCGCGCGACATGGCGAGCTATGTCGACCAGCAGGATGCCCCAAGTGGACGGGCTGTCAAAGGCCGTCCGGAAGCTGACATCGAGCCCCTTGTCGACGATCCAGGCGCGGAACACTTCCGCGGCCTCTTCTGATTCCAGGGCGCCGGGCGGAATTTCCAGCTCGCGTTTGTGTCCGGCCATGGCGCTACCGGTAGGTTACGGCTTTGACGGCCGCGACGACTTCGCCGACGTTCGGCAAAGCGCGAGCTTCTCGAGGTTCGCGGCGTAAGGCATCGGAACGTCCTTGCCCGTGACCTTGAGGACCGGCGCGTCGAGGAAGTCGAACGCCTTCTCCATGAGCTGCGAAGCGATCTCGGAGCCGATCGAGTTCTGCGGCCAGCCCTCTTCGACCGTGACGCAGCGGCCGGTCTTCTTGACCGACTCGATGACCGTGTCGATGTCGAGCGGACGCAGCGTGCGCAGGTCGATCAGTTCGCAATCGATGCCCTGCTCGGCGAGCTCGGCCACGGCCTTGGTCGCGTAGGTCATGCCGATGCCGAACGAGACGATCGTCACGTCCTTGCCGACCTTGTGGATGCGCGCCTTGCCGATCGGCAGGACGAAAGTCCTCGATCTGCGGCACGTCAAACGAGTGGCCGTAGAGGATCTCGTTCTCGAGGAAGATCACCGGATTGGGATCGCGGATCGCCGCCTTGAGCAGGCCCTTGGCGTCGGCGGCCGTGTAGGGCACGACGACCTTGAGGCCCGGGATATGGCTGTACCAGGACGAGTAGTCCTGGCTGTGCTGCGCGCCGACGCGGGCGGCCGCGCCATTGGGACCACGGAAGACGATCGGAGCGCCGAGCTGGCCACCCGACATGTAGAGCGTCTTGGCGGCGGAGTTGATGATCTGGTCAATCGCCTGCATGGCGAAGTTGAAGGTCATGAACTCGACGATCGGACGCAGGCCGGCCAGCGCCGCACCGGTCGCGAGACCGGCGAAGCCGTGCTCGGTGATCGGCGTATCGATGACGCGCTCGGCACTGAATTCCTGCAGCAGGCCCTGGGTGATCTTGTAGGCGCCCTGGTACTCGGCGACTTCCTCGCCGATGACGAAGACGTCGGGATCCCGACGCATCTCTTCCGCCATCGCATCGCGAAGCGCTTCGCGGACGGTGGTCGAGACAAAGGTCGTGCCTTCCGGAATGGCCGGATCGGCCGCGACCTGGATCGCGATCGGCGCGGCGGCAACAGGAGCAGCGGGCAGCGGCCGGAGCCGGAGGCGGCGGGCGCCTCTGCGGCCGGGAGCAGCGACGCCTGCGGGGCGGGCTGCGCGCTGGCGGCGGCGGAAACGTCCTCGCCGTCGGCGGCGATCACGGCGATCGGGGTGTTGACCTTCACGTTCTCGGTGCCTTCGGCCACGAGAAGCTTGGCGATCGTTCCCTCGTCAATGGCTTCGACTTCCATCGTCGCCTTGTCGGTCTCGATCTCGGCGATCACGTCACCGGACTTGACCTTGTCGCCTTCCTTCTTGAGCCATTTGGAGAGCGTACCCTCCTCCATGGTCGGCGAGAGGGCCGGCATCAGAATATCGATGGGCATGGCTGTCTCCCGGCCTTACTTCACAATGTCCGTCCAGAGCTCGGATGCATCCGGCTCCGGGTCATTGGTGGCGAATTCCGCCGCATTGTTCACGATTTCACGCACCTCGGCATCGAACTTCTTCAGATCGTCCTCGGTGGCCCAGCCCTTCTCGAGAAGGCGGGCGCGAACCTGCTCGATCGGATCGTGCTCGTTGCGCATCTTCTGGACTTCGTCCTTCGACCGGTACTTGGCCGGGTCGGACATGGAGTGGCCGCGATAGCGGTAGGTCTCCATCTCGAGGATGTACGGACCCTTGCCGGCGCGGCACCAGGCGACGGCCTTGTCGCCGGCGGCCTTCACGGCGCGGACGTCCATGCCGTCGACCTTCTCGCCGGGAATGCCGAACGAGACGCCACGACGGGAGAAGTCGGTCTGCGCCGAGGAGCGCGACACGGACGTGCCCATGGCGTAGCGGTTGTTCTCGATGATGTAGACCACGGGCAGCTTCCAGAGCTGCGCCATGTTGAAGCTCTCGTAGACCTGGCCCTGGTTGGCCGCGCCGTCGCCGAAATAGGTCAGGCAGACATTGTCGTTCTTGCGATAGCGGTTGGCGAAGGCGAGGCCGGTGCCGAGCGACACCTGGGCGCCGACGATGCCGTTGCCGCCGAAGAACTGCTTCTCGATGGAGAACATGTGCATCGAGCCACCCTTGCCGCGCGAATAACCGCCGCGCCGGCCGGTGAGCTCTGCCATCACGCCATTCGGAGTCCATGCCCGCGACGAGCATGTGGCCGTGATCGCGATAACCGGTGATGGTCTGATCTTCACCGGTCCGAATCGCCATCTGCATGCCGACGACGACAGCTTCCTGGCCGATATAGAGGTGACAGAAGCCGCCGATGAGGCCCATGCCATACATCTGGCCGGCCTTCTCTTCGAAGCGGCGGATGAGGAGCATCTCGCGATAGGCGAAGAGTTCCTGATCCTTGGAGAAATTCTCAACGGCGGTCGGCTTTGCCGATTTTACCGCTGCAGTCTTCCGTCCGGCGGCCGGCGCAGATTTGCTGCCGACTTTCGCTTTGGCTACGGCCATGCCTTGTTCTCCGGGGCGTGTCCCAAACTGATGCGGGACGTTATCCGAAGCCGATGGGCATTCCAAGATGCACGGCAAGCATCGGAGCCATGCGCCAACTACATGACTTGACTATCAAAATCGCAATGAACTGAAATTTGGTTCATTGCAATTTTAGCCGCCATCCGCAATGCTGCAGGGTCTATTGCGATGCAGCAATGCCGATCACCAAGCTCGTCCGCCTGCACGACATTGAGCTTGGCGCGGGCCCGCTCGTCGATCATGTCGGGATCGAGACTCTCAGGCCGCAGCAAGCTGCGCCCGGGCGACGAGCGACAGCCGCGTCGCCTTGAGTTCCGCCAATTCCTTTTCGAGGCCAATGGCTTCCCGCTCCATGCGCTCGCGCGACCAGATTCCGTAGTCGCCATTGAAGGAATGGTAGGCGAAGTAGCCCATCACGGCGAGCGAGCCGAGCGGCAGGATGAGTCGCCGAAGCTTGGAGTGCTTGCGCTGTCTGGTCGTCATGAGGGAATCTGAACGCGGTGCAACATGATGAACGAAAGGATGGGCCAAGACGATTAACGCGGAGTTTCCGGAGGCGGATCGACCGGCCGGAAAGGCGTGGAAAATAGCCACGGACCGCAATACGCACCACTTTCTTCAGCGCACGGATGTTGACCGCACCGGCCTCCAAGGCGATCGAGCCATGCGAACGCGTCACCCCTCCTAGAACCGCTCCGGCAATAGAGAATCCTTGGCTATTGGCCCCACTCAGGGTATGGGAGGGCCAACTCGCATTCCGCATGACCCCTCACCGCTCGCGATCAGTTGGCTCGCGACCCGGAATGCTTCTCCAATTTCAGGCTTTCGTCCACCATGGTCTCGCTCGTCCAGAATCCGGCTCTCGCCCGCGCCCTCGCGGAAAAGGGCTATGAAACCCTCACCCCCGTCCAGACCGCGGTCCTCCAGGACAATGTCGGTGAGAACGATCTGCTGGTCTCGGCCCAGACGGGTTCGGGCAAGACGGTGGCCTACGGCCTGGCCTTCGCCTCCACCCTGCTCGGCGCCGAAGAGCGCTTCGGCCACGCGAACGAGCCGCTGGCGCTGATCATCGCCCCGACGCGCGAACTGGCGCTGCAGGTCCAGCGCGAGCTGATCTGGCTCTATGGCCCGGCCGGCGCGCGAATCGCGTCCTGCGTCGGCGGCATGGACGTTCGCCGCGAGGCGCGCGCGCTCGAGATGGGCGCGCATATCGTCGTCGGCACGCCGGGCCGCCTGCGCGACCATCTGGAGCGCGGACGCCTCGACATCTCCAAGCTCAAGGTCGTCGTCCTCGACGAGGCGGACGAGATGCTCGACCTCGGCTTCAAGGAAGATCTCGAGCTGATCCTCGACGCGTCGCCGAAGGAGCGCCGCACGATGCTGTTCTCGGCCACGCTGCCGCGCGAGATCGTGCGCCTGGCCAAGTCCTACCAGCACGACGCCGTCCGCATCGACACGATCGACCAGAGCCAGCCGCATGGCGACATCGAGTATCGCGCGCTGCGCGTCGCGCCGAACGAGATCGACCTCGCCGTCGTCAACGTGCTCCGCTTCTACGACCAGCCTGCCGCGCTGGTGTTCTGCTCGACGCGCGAATCGGTGCGCCGGCTGCATGCCAGCCTTGCAGGAGCGCGGCTTCGAGGTCGTGGCACTGTCGGGTGAACTGAGCCAGGGCGAGCGCATGCATGCGCTGCAGGCGCTTCGCGACGGCCGCGCCCGCGTCTGCGTCGCGACCGACGTCGCCGCCCGCGGTCTCGACCTTCCGGATCTCGGCCTCGTCGTCCACGCCGAACTGCCGACCGGCCCCGCGGTGCTGCTGCACCGTTCCGGCCGTACCGGCCGCGCCGGCCGCAAGGGCATCTCGGCCCTGCTCGTTCCCTACACCAACCGCTCGAAGGCGATCCGCCTGATCAGCGCCGCCGGCGTCGACGCCTACTGGACCGCCGCCCCGTCCGCCGACGAGGTCCGCGCGAAGGATCAGGAGCGCCTGCTCGAGAAGGCGATGATCTCCGAGCCCGCGACCGAGGAAGATCCTGGCGCTGGCAACCGCCCTGCTCGCCAAGCGCACGCCGGAAGAGATCGCCACCGCGCTGATCCGCCTGCATCGCTCGCGCCTGCCGTCCCCGGAAGATCTGTTCGATCCCGGCCAGCAGCAGGATCGCGGCGCCGCGCGACGGCAAGTCCCGTCGCGACGGCCCGCGCGCGGATCGCACGAGCGTGGCGATCGCGATGCCCCGCGCGGCGAGCGTCCGCCCCGCGCCCCGCGCGACGACCAGCAGTGGCCGACCAGCGGTCCCGGCAGCGAGAACGGCCGCATCGAGCGTCCGCAGCAGGACATGGTCTGGTTCCGCATGAGCATCGGCCACCAGAAGAACGCGGATCCGAAGTGGCTGCTGCCGCTGATCTGCCGTCGTGGCCACGTCACCAAGAACGAGATCGGCGCCATCAAGATCTTCGAGCGCGACACGCGCTTCGAGATCACCGCCGAGGCAGCCGAGCGCTTCACCGTCGCGCTGCGTCGCGGCGGCGAGGAAGAGATCCGCATCGAGCCGGCCGATGGCGCACCCGTCGGCGGCGCCGGTGCCCGTGGCCCCGGCAAGAAGCCGACCCGCCGCGCCGGTTTCAAGCCGGGTGGCGCCGGTGGCAAGCCCGGCGGTAAGCCTGGCTTCAAGCCCGGCTTCAAGAAGCGCGACCGCAACGACGGCTAAGCGCTTTCACGGCTGAGAATCAAAAGGCCCGCGACATCGTCGCGGGCCTTTTTTGTTGGGCGCATTACCGGCGCATTCTTTTCACCTCTCCCTGAGGGCGAGGTGAAGAGACGACCTCTGTGGCTGGCTTGTGAAAGACGCGCCCGAAAAACAAAGAGGGCCCGCGACAAAGCCGCGAGCCCTCCTCAATTCACAATCAAGACACGCGCGCCGTCAGTCCTTCAGGCGCTCCAGCGCGGCGTTGATCTTGGCCGTCAGTTCCTGCGCTTCGGCCAGGCGCTCGCGCTGCTCGTCGATCACCTCTTCCGGGGCGCGCGAAACGAAGTTCTCGTTGCCGAGCTTGGCTTCGATCTTCGCGATCTCCTTGGCGGCCTTGTCGAGCTCCTTGCCGAGGCGTGCGCGCTCGGCGACGAGGTCGATGACGCCGGCGAGCGGCAGCGCGATCGTCGCCTCGCCGAGCACGGTCTGCACCGCGCCCTTGGGCGGCGTGTCGGCAGCCGAGATCTCCGAAGCGCGGGCAAGCCGCTTGATCAGCGCGTCATGGGTGGCGAGCCGGGCCGTCGTCTCGGCCGAGGCGCCGACGATGATCAGCGGCACCATGGCGCCGGGCGGCACGTTGATCTCGGAGCGGACCGAACGGACCGACGAGATGAGGTCGACGAGCCAGTTGATCTCGGCAGCCGCGGCCTCGTCCTCGAAATCGAGCGTCGGCCAGGCGTTGAGCACCAGCAGGCCGTCGCGGCGGCCGCCCTCGTCCGCCGTGCGGTCCCAGAGCTCTTCGGTGATGAAGGGCATGAAGGGATGCAGCAGCGTGACGATGCGGTCGAGCGTCCAGCCGATGGTGGCGCGGGTCTCGGCCTTGGCGGCCTCGTCCTCGCCGTTCAGCACCGGCTTGACCAGTTCGAGATACCAGTCGCAGAACGAGTTCCAGACGAAGCGGTAGAGCGCGTTGGCGGCATCGTTGAAGCGATACGCCTCGAGCGCCTCCGTCACGGCGCGCGCGGTGCGCGTCGTCTCGGTGGCGATCCAGCGGTTCAGCCGCTCCTTGGCCGTCGACGGCTCGAAGCCGGCAACCCGCGTCGCGCCGTTCATCTCGGCGAAGCGCGAGGCGTTCCAGAGCTTGGTCGCGAAGTTGCGATAGCCCTCGACGCGCGAGGTTGCGAGCTTGATGTCGCGGCCCTGCGCCGCCATGGCGGTCAAGCGTGAAGCGCAGCGCGTCGGCGCCATATTCGTCGATCAGTGTGATCGGATCGATGACGTTGCCCTTCGACTTCGACATCTTGGCGCCCTTCTCGTCGCGGACGAGCGCGTGGATGTAGACGTCCTTGAAGGGTTCGACCGGCGCGCCGTTCTCGTCCTTCATGAAGTGCAGGCCCATCATCATCATCCGGGCGACCCAGAAGAAGATGATGTCGAAGCCGGTGATCAGCACGCTGGTCGGATAGTAGCGGGCAAGCTCGTTGGTCTCGTCCGGCCAACCAAGCGTCGAGAACGGCCACAGCGCCGACGAGAACCAGGTGTCGAGCACGTCCTCGTCGCGCGTCAGAGCGGTCGGCGCGCCATAATGGGCGGCGGCGAGCGCCGAAGCCTCGGCCTCGTCATAGGCGACGAACACCTTGCCGTCCGGACCGTACCAGGCCGGGATCTGGTGTCCCCACCAGAGCTGACGCGAGATGCACCACGGCTGGATGTTCTCCATCCACTCGAAGTACGTCTTTTCCCAATTCTTCGGGACGAAGTCCGTGCGTCCCTCACGCACCGAGGCGATGGCCGGCTGCGCCAGCGTGTGCGCATCGACATACCACTGCTCGGTCAGGAACGGCTCGATCGGAACGCCGCCGCGATCGCCATGCGGCACGGTGTGCCCATGATCCTCGATCTCGGCGAGATAGCCCTGCTCTTCCATCATCGCGACGACGGAATTGCGCGCCGTGAAACGATCGATGGCCTTCGAGAGCGGCGATGGTATCGGCAAGCCCGGCCGTCGGCGCGAGGCCCGCGAGGAAATCGGCATTGCCGGAGATCGCGACATTGGCCTGGCGATCGAGCACCGAGATCATCGGCAGGTTGTGGCGGCGACCGACCTCGAAATCGTTGAAGTCGTGCGCCGGCGTGATCTTCACCGCGCCCGAGCCCTTCTCGGGGTCGGAATACTCGTCGGCGACAATCGGAATGCGGCGGCCGACGAGCGGCAGAATGGCATGCGCACCGGCAGCGACGAAGGCCTGGTAGCGCTCATCCTCCGGATGGACGGCGACGGCGGTGTCGCCCAGCATCGTTTCCGGCCGCGTCGTCGCCACCGTGATGAAGGTCGTCGCATCGTCGGGATCGAAGGTCTTGCCTTCGATTGGATAGCGGAAATGGTAAAGCTTGCCCTTGGTCTCGACCTGGATGACCTCGAGATCCGAGATCGCCGTCTCCAGCTTCGGATCCCAGTTGACCAGGCGCTTGTCCTTGTAGATCAGGCCGCCGCGATAGAGCTCGACGAACGTCTTGAGCACGGCCTTGGACAGGCCCTCATCCATGGTGAAGCGCTCGCGCGACCAGTCGGCCGAGGCGCCGAGGCGCTTCAGCTGGCCGATGATCGTGCCGCCGGATTCGGCCTTCCACTTCCAGATCTTCTCGACAAAGGCCTCGCGGCCGATCTCGCGACGGCCTGGCTCCTGCCGCTCCATCATCTGGCGCTCGACAACCATCTGCGTCGCGATGCCGGCATGATCGAGGCCGACCTGCCAGAGCACATCCTTGCCGCGCATGCGCTCGAAGCGGACGAGAACGTCCTGCAGCGTGTTGTTGAGCGCGTGGCCCATATGCAGCGAGCCGGTGACGTTCGGCGGCGGGATCACGATGGAGAAGGGTGTCGCGCCGGGCTTCGCGCCCGCGCCTGCCTTGAAGGCGCCTTGGCCTTCCCATGTTTCATAGATGCGCGGCTCGACCGCGGCCGCGTCATAATTCTTATCGAGCATGACCGTTTCCGGATGAGGAATTTGAACTGGTGTAAATCGGATGGTCGCGGGCGAGTCAACCGCGCAGCCGCTGCCACCATCCGGCCGCCCTCGTCGAACGACCTATATAGGAAGCGCGGGCGCGACAGATAAGAACACGGTCGGAGCCGCGGCGCGGGGCCGGCAGAGGCCCACGCACGTCAGCGACCACGCGATACGCGCTCGATCTCGTCGCGCACCAGCCGCTCGACGAGCGGCGGCAAATTGGTGTCGAGCCAGGTCTTCAGCATCGGCCGAAGCATGTCCTTGACCAGGTCTTCCAGCGTCCGCGAATTGCCGGCAAGCACCGAGCTGGCGAGATTGCCGAAGGCGGAGTTGACGATGACGTCGGCGGCTGGCGAGAGCAGCGGCGCGCCGGCCGGCAACTCGTCGGCGACGGCCATGGCGGGCCGAGCCGGAGCCGGCATTTCGGCGCGAACCGGCGTGCGGACAGGTTCAGATACCCGAACCGGCGTCGGCGGGACCGGTCGCAGCATGCGCGGCTCAACCACCGGTGCAGGCATCGGTTCCGGCTCCGGTTCGATCCGGGCCGGCTCCGCGCGCAACTCGACCGGCGGCAGCGGCGATGCGAACTCCGCGACCCGGGCGCTGAACAGCGCATCGATATCGGCGGCGGAGACAGGAACGCTGGGAAGCTGGGGCGGCAGTGCCGTCAGCTCCGATGTCTTGGGGGCGGCAAGACCGTGCTCATCCTCGGAGATGATCCGCCGGATCGAAGCGAGGATCTCCTCCATCGAAGGCTCTTGCGCCGCACTAACCTTGGCCATCGCTACCCCACACCGACCGAACTCTGGCGAATCGCCTTGAAAATCCGGCGATCTCATCGGCCAGAGTAGCGAAATGGACGACCGGCCGGAACAAGGCCGGTCGCTTTTCCCCGACTGGAGACGCTACCGGCCATCCGGCGTACGCAGGCCGATCCACTTGTCGCGGACCGCCTGGTAATGCTGCTTCGGCTGATACGTCTGGACCTTGAGGCTCAGATTCTCGGCCGAAAGCGCCCCGGTGGTCGACATCAGCGTGTAGGCAGCGACGATCTCCGCGCGCTGCGCCAGGATCAGCGTCTCGCGCGCCTGCAGCAGCGACTGCTGCTGGTTCAACACGTCGAGGGTGGTGCGCTGTCCGACCTTCTGCTCTTCGATCACGCCCTCAAGCGCGAGCTGCGAAGCCCGGATCTGCTCCTGGGCCGAGGTGATCGATGCGCGGGCGGCCTGAAGCTGCCCGAACGCCGACACACCGGCTGCCCGAACCTGATCGCGCGCCACATCCAGCTGGATACGGTACTGGCCGAGCGTTTCCTTGGCCTGTCGCGTCTGCGAATAGACAACACCGCCTTCGTAGATCGGCACACTCAGATTGGCGGTGATCGTCGCGGAATCATTCCACGTTCCGGTCCCAGACGTGTCGTCACTGTGCGCAAGCTGGCCCTGCAGCGACACGGTCGGCAGCAACTGCCCCTCGATGACCTTCACGTTGAACGCGGCGGTATCGACATTGTAGCTGGCGGCGCGAATGGCCGGATGGCGAGACTGGCCAGACGAAACCGTGGCGCTCTCCGACTTGGGCAGCATGCGCGCGTTCACCGCGGGAGCCTGCAGGCTCTTCGGCGCCGTACCGATGATCTGCACATAGGTGGCATCGGCCGAGTTCAGGTCGGCAATCGCCACGTCATAGGCCGTCTGGCCCTGGCTCAGGGCCGCGTCAGTCTGCGCCAGATCGGTGCGCGTGCCTTCGCCCACCTTCAGGCGGTCGGCAGCGGCGCGCTGCTGCTCGCGCAGGAAGGCAATGTTCTGCTCGCGCAGGCTGACGATGCCCTTCTGGTAAATGACATTGGTGTAGGCCGAGACCGCATCCAGCAACACATCCTGCTCGGTACCGCGAAGGATCTCCCGACCGGCAAGCACCGACGACTCGGCCTGCTTCACGGAGTTCTGGGTGCGAAATCCACGAAAAATCGGTTGCTCAATCGTCAGACCGTAGCCGCGCTGCCAAGCCGTCGACGAGCCGACGGGAACCTGAGGCGAGGACGTCCCTCTCATATAGCTCGGGCCGATAAATGCACTGCCCGTCAGCACCGGGCGGTAACCCGACAATGCCTGAGGAACATTCTCGTCGGTCGCGCGCAGCTGGGCGCGCATCGCATTCAGCGTCGGGTTGCTATTATACGTCTGCGACAGAGCGGATGTCAGCGTTTCGGCATATACCGAGGGGGCAGCTACGATAACCGCAGCCATAGCTACGGTTGCCAGATAGACCCGGGAAAAAACCACGTTCGAAACCTCGGCGTTGCGAGGCGACGCCCCCCTACCGGACGTCCACCGTCGGACAATACGTTGCTAATGTACGCGAGCCCCGATGACGGTCAAATGGCATGGGGTTCGAAAAACTGGATAATGCGCGCCGTGCGACGGGAAAGCCACAGCTGCCGCTCGACATCCTAAGCGGCAGCAACGATATAACCCTTTGTTTCCAAATGGAAAATTAGAAAACGAACGCCTTGGGCTTGGCGAAGCCCGGCAACGTCCGGACCGAGGTATTGAACGCCGGCCGGCCGCTGACGGAACCACCGGAACGCGTGTAGATCGTTGCCTTTGCAGCCAGGCCGTTCGCCCCGACCACGGCAATGATTCGTCCACCCTCGCCGATCTGATCGATCAGAGCCTGCGGCAGGAGCTCGATTGCGCCCTCCAGCAGAATCACGTCGTAGGGCGCCTTGGCGGCATGACCGCCCTCAAGCGGGCCGACCACGACTTCGACATTCGAGATGCCGAGTGCGGTGAGATTGTCGCGCGCGGCCGCGGCGAGTGTCTCGTCCGATTCGAGCGCGACGACCGAGGCCGCGAGGTGGCTCAGAATGGCGGCGGAATAGCCGGTCGTCGAACCGATATCGAGGACGCGGTCGGTCGGCCCAACTTCCGCGAGCTGCACCAGCTTGGCCAGAGGCCCCGGCTCCATCACATAGCGCGGCGTCGCGCCGGGGGCGGACACGAGAATGTCTTCATCGATATAGGCAAGCGGCTTCAGATGATCCGGCGCGAAGGTTTCGCGCGGCACCGCGGCGAAGGCGTCGAGCACATCGTACTCGGTGACGTCGACGGTGCGAATCTGACAGTCCACCATCGTGGTTCGCGCCTTGGCGAAATCGACCATGATCCGGGACCCTTTATCGTCATGTGGCAATGGACGTTCCAATACCGGGCGTTCGGCAAGGTGACAAGCCATTCCGCGCGGCGCTGGCGCCGCAGCGCGCCGCGCCCATCCCAAATGACGGTCCTCCGTCCGGCGTCAGGATCGATCCGATTGTCGTCCACAGGCTTCCGGTCGGCATTGCCGACTTGGCACTAGACGGCGTCATCATGAGCTTGTAGAAGCCGCCTGACAGTCGTGGAACTTTGTTTTCGCAGACTGAGTGCGCGGTTCAGGCTTGCTTTTGTCATGCTTGGATTGCGTCTGCCGGATAAATCGTCCGAAACCTGATTTCGGACGGAGTATCAGCGAGTTGGCCTCGTGGCGGAATGGTTACGCAGAGGACTGCAAATCCTTGCATCCCGGTTCGATTCCGGGCGAGGCCTCCACTCTCCGATCCGGCGGACAAGTTCCGGCTCCCGATCTCAGCGACCCGACCCGAACGGTGCCTGTCGAAAGTGCCCGACGCATGAGCCGCGCCAGCCTTGGCACGGCTGTCAAACCAAGTTCGTGAGGCCATGCCGATTGCCAGCGGCCTCGCCCAAGGCGATAAGTCGACCATGCTCGATCTTGCCCTTGCTCCTCGCCATGGCGGCGCTCTCACGGCGGCTTCCGCACGCTACGGCGTCGCGGTTCGGGACTGGCTCGACCTCTCGACCGGCATCAATCCGCATCCCTACCCGCTTCCCGCGCTCTCGCCCACCGACTTCCATCGCTTGCCCGATCCGGCGGCGCTGAGCGCGCTCGTCGAAGCCGCGCGCGCCGGCTATGGCGTGCCGCCGGCAAGCACCGTAGCCGCGGTACCCGGCTCGGATTTCGCGCTCCGGCTGCTGCCGCTGCTGTGCCCCGCCGGCGACGTCGCGATCCTGTCGCCGACTTATTCCGGCCATGCCGAGGCCTGGCACGCCGCCGGCAGGACGGTTCGCGCCGTCGCCTCGCTGGAGGAGGGCGCCCGCCTCGCGCCCATCGTCGTCCTCGTCAATCCGAACAATCCGGATGGCCGAGCCTTCGCGCCGGATGCGCTCATCGCAACGGCGCGAGCGCTGGCGGCGCGCGGCGGCGTCCTGGTCGTCGACGAGGCCTTTACCGACGTAGCCCCTGCCCTCGGCGTCCTACCCAACAGCGCGGGCGAGCGGATCGTGGTGCTGCGCTCCTTCGGCAAGTTCTACGGGTTGGCCGGCCTGCGCCTCGGCTTCGTCCTCGGTCCCGACGACATTGTCGGCGCCCTGCGACGGCAAGTCGGTGACTGGCCGGTCTCCGGGCCGGCGATCGCGCTCGGCCGCCGGGCGCTGCTGGATACGGCGTGGCAGGCGGAGGCGCGGGTCCGTCTGCAGGCGGCGCGGAAGCGCCTCGGAGACCTGCTCGAACAGACCGGTTTGGAGGTCGTCGGCGGCACTGATCTTTTCGTGCTCGTCGACACGCCGCGCGCCGTGGCGGTGCATGAGACACTCGCCCGACAGGGCATCTGGACGCGCATTTTCTCCGACCAGCCGGGGCGCATCCGTTTCGGCTTGCCGGACGAGAGCGGTTTTGCGCGGCTGGCGAAGGCGTTGGCGCAGGTCTAGATCCCCTGCCCGATCGCGGCGGCGCTGGAACGGTTCAGAGCGCCGCCTGCGGGGTGACGACCAGGCGCCCCTCGAGCGTCTCGATGGTGGCGCGAATGCCGAAGGTCGCGGCGAGATTCTCATGCGTGAGGACCGCCGCCGGCGCCCCCTCGGCCGCAATCCGCCCGTCATTCATCAGCACGACCCGGTCGCCATAGCGGGCGGCCAGCGAGAGGTCGTGCAAGACGGCGACGATGGCGGCTCCTGCCTTGGCGCGCGCCCGCAGCAGATCGAGCACGACGAACTGGTAGCGCGCGTCGAGCGCCGCCACCGGCTCGTCGGCGAGGATGATCTGCGGTTCGCCGGCCAGCACGCGCGCCAGCGCGACTCGGGCCCGCTCGCCGCCCGAGAGCGTCGTCACGGTCCGGTCGGCAAGGTCGAGCGTGCCCGTCGCCTCGAGTGCGGCGAGCACGGCGACGCGGTCCTCGCTGCCAAGTTCGGCAGCGCCTGCCCCGTGCGGAATACGACCTAGCGCCACCACGTCGGCGACCGAGAGCGGCCAGTGGAAGACATGGCCCTGCGGCAGATAGCCGATCTTTCGCGCCCGCAACCGGGGGGATACCGTTTCGGAGCGCTGGCCGCCGATCAGGACGGCGCCGTCCCCCGGGAGCAGCCCGGCGAGCCGCCGCACCAGCGTCGTCTTGCCGGCGCCGTTCGGTCCGATGACGACCACCATCTCCCCGGCCGAAACACCGAGATCCACACTGCTCAGGATCGTGCGCCGGCCGAGCGTGGCGCCGACGCCCTCGGCACGCAGGAGCGCCGCCATCACGCCACCTCCCCCGTCAGCCCGCGTCGATGTCGGAACACCAGCACGATGAAGAGCGGCGCGCCGATCAACGCCGTCACCACGCCGACCTTGATCTCGTTCTGCGCCGGGATGATGCGGACCAGGATATCGGCCGCGGTCAGCAGCGCCGCGCCGGCCAGCGCCGCCGGCCACATCAGCCGGGCCGGATCATGGCGCACGAACGGTCGCACCAGATGCGGCGCGACGAGGCCGACGAAGCCGATCGTACCGGCGACGGCGACACCGCCGCCGACCGCCAGCGCCACGCCGAGCACGACGCGCAGCCGCACACGATTCAATCGAATGCCGAGGCTCGCCGCCGCGTCCTCGCCCAGCGTCAGCGCCCGGAAGGCGGCGCCGTCAACGCAGAGCAGCAGGCAACCGGCGGCAATGAAGGGCAGCGCGATGAAGACATGCTGCATGCTGCGGTCTTCCAGCGAGCCGAGCAGCCAGAACGCAATCTCCAGCGCCGCGAAGGGATTTGGCGCGAGGTTGAGGGCGAGCGAAGTGGCAGCGCCCGCCAGGCTCGAAATGGCGAGGCCGGCGAGGATGATGACAAGCAGGCTGGCGCGCGGGCCGGCGATCAGCAGCAGCAAGCCGACCGAGAGCAGCGCTCCCAGCATCGCCGCGATGGGCAGGAAGTAGGAGAGCGCGTCGAACACGCCGAAGGCGATGACCAGCACCGCGCCGAAGGCGGCCGCCGACGGCGCGCCGAACAGTGACGGCGACGCCAGCGGGTTGCGCAGCAGTCCCTGCAGCGCGGCGCCGGCGAGACCGAGCGAGAAGCCGATCGCCACCGCGAGAATGGCGCGCGGCAGGCGGATCTCGCGGACGATCAGGCGGGCCGCCTCGTCGCCCGTGCCGAGCAGACCGTCCGCCACCGCGCCAAGCGACAGCGCAACGGGGCCGACGCCGAGCGACAGCAGGAACAACAGGATCACGAGCGCGACGAGGCCGGGAACGAGCCAGCGGCTCGCGGCTCGCGCTCGCAACAGATCCGGCCTCGCTGCGGTCAATGTGTCCATCTCAATCCGACATAGGCCGAACGGCCGGCATTGTTGTAGCCGAACGCGTCCTGGTAGACGACATCCGTCAGGTTCTCGAGCCGGGCATAGAGCGTCGTCTCGGGATTGATCTTGTAGGAGGCGCTGAGGTCGATCTTGGTGAAGGCGTCGAGCGGAACCAGTGCCGCAGCGGTCTTGGCGTCGTTGTTGAAGCGCTCGCCGACATAGGTGGCGATGACGCCGAACTCGAAGTTCTCGATGCCGGTATAGGTCAGCGTCAGCGAGCCGCTGTTCTGCGGCCGCCGCGACAGCGGCAGGTTCGTGTCGAGGTTGATGGCGTGCAGGTAGGTGTAGGAACCGGTCGCCTTCAACACCGACGGCCAGAGGATCGCGTCCGCCGACAGTTCCAGGCCCGAGGTCTCGGCGCTCTTGATGTTGTAGTAGCTCGACTTCGGGTAGACCGGCAGCGCCTTGGACTGGAACTCGATCAGGTTGGTGAAGTGGTTGTAGAAGCCGGTCGCCGAGAAGGTCAGCCGGCCATCGAACAATTCCTGGTCGATGCCGACGTCGCCGCCATAGCTCTCCTCGTCGATCAGTTCGGGATTGCCATACTGGCCGTCGAAGAGCTGGAACATCGTCGGCCGCTTGGCGGCATTGCCGAAGCTGCCGCGAAACTTGGTGCCGGTCTCGTCGATAAGATAGGCCGCCGTCGCGCGCCCGGTCAGGAAGCCCTGGCCGTCGACATCTTCGTCATAGCGCCCGCCGAGCGACAGGTTGAGCCGGTCGAACAGCGTGAACTGCTGCATGGCGAAGACGGCGAGCAGCGTGCGCTGCATGTCGAAGCTCGTGGTCGTCGAAACCCGGGTGGTCGTGCTCTGCGTCGCCGCTTCCTGCTCCGCACGGGCGCCCCAGATCAGCGTGCCGGCCTGCCCCATGTCGAGCGTGCCCTGATACTCGACGCCGACATCGCTGCCGTCCGTATCGGTCGAGCGCGGGTTCGGCTCGATATAGGCGCTCGTCGTCTGCGACCCGAAGAACGAAAACTGGTTGTTGAGCTTGCCCTCGAAGCCCTCGAAGTCGAAGCGGGCAAAGCCGGAGAGGACGTCGCGGTCGCGCTCATAACCGGGCAGGTCGTCGGTCGGCTTCGGGCCCTTGTCGACCTCGGACTTCTGGTGATAGGCGGTGACTCCGAAATCGAAGGCCTGCCCCTCGCCCGAATTGTAGCTGGTGCGTGCCGTTCCGGCGAATTTCTTGGTGCCGTCCGCCTCGCCATGGTCGCGGTCGCCAACGCGGGAAAATCCGTTGGTGTCGAACAGCGTACCGCTGACCGAAAGGCTGACCGGGCCAATGCGGCCGCCGGCGGCCGCATTGCCGGCAAAGGTATCGTAGCTGCCGCCCTCGGCCGCCACCGTCATCGACAGGGCGCCCGTGCGCTTGCGGGTGATGATGTTGATGACACCGCCGAGCGCGTCCGAGCCGTAGAGCGCGCTCTGCGGTCCGCGCAGGATCTCGACGCGCTCGATGTCGGTCGGCGAGAAGACGGCAAAGTCGAAGCTGTTGCGGGCGCTGGCCGGATCGTTGACCCGGACGCCGTCGATCATGACGAGCGTATGGCCCGCCTCGGCGCCGCGAATACTGACTTCCGTCGTGCCGCCGGGGCCACCCGACTGGGTGACGGTGACGCCCGGCACCTGCCGCAGGACGTCGACCAACGAGCCGGGCGAGGCATTGTTGATCTTGTCACCCGGGATGACCGTGATCGCGCTGCCGGATTTGGTGATGTCGGTCGGGCCGCGATAGGCGGTCACCACGATTTCTTCCAGGTCGTCCGCACGCGCCGCATGGGCGGCCAGCAGGACGGGAAGAGTCGCAAGAAGGGGGAGAGCGGCGCGCCCCCGGCGCCGTTCGAAGAAACTCATCAGGCAGACCTCGGTTTGGATCGATCTGGTCGTCGCGCCCGTCACGTTTGTGTCCCGGACCCCGCGAACGGCTTTGCCGCCCGCTCGAGAAGCGGTAGACGAGGACCCTGGTCTCCGCAAGCGGGAGCGCACCTCATGCGCGCATGGGTCAACAGGTTCGGACTGATTGTGGCGGCTTGGGCACTCACCGGCCCAACGCTGGCCGCTCCCGCACCCGTGGCCGCGCCAAAGCGCATCGTCTCGATCAATGCCTGCGCCGACCAGCTGCTGCTCGCGCTCGCCGATCCCTCGCAGATCGCCGCCCTTTCGGTCTACGCAACCGACCCCGCCTATTCCTATCTCGCCGATCAGGCGAAGGCGTTTTCGCATGACGCGGGCGCCGCCGAGACGGTGATCCGGCATGAGCCCGACCTCGTCTTCGCCGGCCGCTTCACCAAGCGCGAGACACGATCGATGCTGAAGCGGCTCGGCTTCAAGGTGGTCGAACTCGACACGGTGAAGTCGATCGATGATTCGATCGCGCAGATTCGCGACGTGGCGGCGCTGCTCGGCCATCCCGATCGCGGCGAGGCGCTCATCGCCCGCATCGAGCAAGCGCGGGCGAAGGCGGCCGCCGCCGTTCCCGCCGGAGCGCATGAGCCGACGGTCGCCGTCTATCAGCGCCGCGGCTATGTCACTGGCCAGAATACGCTGACAGGCGAATTGCTGCGCCTGGCCGGCTTCGCCGATATGGGTGGCCAGCTCGCCGGCAAGACGGGCGGCTTCGTGCCGCTCGAACGCATCGTCACCGCCAAGCCGGACCTGCTGGTCGTCGCAGACGCGCATGTCGTCGCCGCCGACCAGGGCAGCGCGCTGCTCGCCCATCCGGCGCTGCGCGAACTCTATCCGCCCGAGCGCCGCATTGCCCTGCCCGGCAGGCTGACCCTCTGCGCCGGCCCTTCACTGCCGGAAGCGATCGAGACGCTCGCCGCCGAGCGCGCGCGGATGGGCGGTTCGTGATCGCATGACCGAGTTTCCGTTCGACGTTCGCCTTCTGCTGCTGATCGCCGCCATCGCCCTCGATGCGCTGGTCGGCGATCCCGACTGGCTCTGGCGTCGCCTGCCCCATCCCGTGACCTGGTTCGGCGCGCTGATCGGCTTCTGCGACCGGGCGTTCAACCGCGACACGGCAGCGCCCGGCCTCCGCCGCGCCGCCGGCGTCGCGGTCGTGATCGCGCTCGTCGCCATCGCCTGGTTCGCCGGCGTTCTGGTCGAGCGACTTCTCGCTCGCATCCCTTATGGCATCGTGCTGGTCCCGGTCATCGCCTCGGTGTTCCTGGCCAGCCGCAGCCTCTACGACCACGTCGCTCGCGTCCTGAACGCGTTCCATTCAGGCGGGCTCGAAGAAGCGCGTAAGGCGGTCTCGATGATCGTCGGCCGCGATCCCGACAGCCTCGACAAGGCGGGGGTCACCCGCGCCGCGATCGAATCGACGGCCGAGAATTTTTCCGATGGCGTCGTGGCGCCGGCGTTCTGGTTCGCCGTCTTCGGCCTGCCGGGGATCTTCGCCTACAAGATGATCAACACGGCCGATTCGATGATAGGTCATCGCTCCGCCCGCCATGAGGCCTTTGGCTGGGCGGCGGCGCGGCTGGACGATCTCGTCAACCTGCCGGCAAGCCGCCTTGCCGGCTTCCTCATCGCGATGGCGGCCCCCTTCGTCGGCGGCACGATCAAGCAGTCCATGCTGGTCATGCTCGACGATGCCCGCAAGCATCGTTCGCCTAATGCCGGCTGGCCGGAGGCCGCCATGGCCGGTGCGCTCGGCATCGCGCTTGCCGGTCCGCGCCGCTATGGCGAGCGGGTGGTCGAGGATCCGTTCCTGAACGATGCCGGCCGACATGAAGCGGGGCCGGGAGATATCGCCCGAGCGCTGAAGATACTTCGCGTCGCGACGGCGGCCGGGGCGGTCTTGACCCTCATCGTCTGGCTATACCTGCATACCTAAGGATCGCGTCGGTATCGACATGTTCCTCAAGATGATCGGCGAGCCGATCGAGCGTGCGTTCAACCTCGATTTCGTAAGCGAGATCCGATATTTCCGCGCCGATGCTCACAAGGAACGCGCGTCGAAAAGCATCGCCGCCGAACAGCCCATGCACATAGCTGCCGCGCACCAGCCCATCGGCTGAAATCGCGCCCTCGCCGACGCCATCGCGCTCCAGCCAGGGCCGCGCCGTATCGGGCCCAATGGTCCGGCCGAGATGGATCTCATAGCCCGAAACGGCGAGCCCCGATTGCGCCTCTCGACCTGAAAACGGCGCCGTCGTCTTGTCGGCAGCCAGTGTCGTCTCGACATCGAGCAGGCCGAGACCGGCCACGCTCTGCGCCGGCCCCTCCAGGCCATCGGGGTCGGCAATCATGCGTCCCAGCATCTGGTAGCCTCCGCAGAGGCCAATGACGCGACCGCCGCGCCGCCGATGCGCCAGGATATCGATGTCCCAGCCCTGCGCGCGCAGGAACGTCAGGTCGGCAATGGTCGATTTCGAGCCGGGAATCAGGACGAGATCGCAGACAGGAATCGGTTCGCCCGTCCGAATCAGCACGACCGAGACGCCGGGTTCGAGTGTCAGCGGATCGAGGTCGTCGAAATTGGCGATGCGCGGCAGCACCGGCACGGCGATCACAAGCGTATCGGGGCGGACCGTGCCGCCGGAGAGATCGAGTATGTCCTCGGCCGGCAGCCGATGCGCCTCGGCAAACCACGGCACGACGCCGAGCGACGGCCAGCCGGTGGCGGCGCGGATGGCGGCAATGCCGCCGTCGAACAGCCTGATATCGCCGCGCATCTTGTTGACGAGAAACGCCTTGATCCGCTCGCGATCGGCCTGCGGCAGCACGGCGCGCGTGCCGACGAGGCTGGCGATGACGCCGCCGCGATCGATGTCGCCGATCAGCACCACCGGCAGGTCGGCGGCCTCGGCGAAGCCCATATTGGCGATGTCGCCGGCGCGCAGGTTGATCTCGGCCGGGCTGCCCGCGCCCTCGACGAGGATCAGGTCGGCGCTTTGCTTCAGATGCTCGAAGCTTTCGAGGATGCTCGGCAGAAGCTCGCGCTTGCGCTGGCCGAACTCGCGCGCCCGCATGGTGCCGAAGCGGCGGCCCTGCAGGATGACCTGCGAGCCGGTATCGCTCTCCGGCTTCAGCAGCACCGGGTTCATGTGAACGCTGGGCGCCAGGCCGGCGGCGCGCGCCTGCAGCGCCTGCGCCCGGCCGATCTCGCCGCCATCCGCCGTCACGGCGGCGTTGTTCGACATGTTCTGCGGCTTGAAGGGCGCGACGCGGATGCCCTTTCGCGCATAGAGCCGCGCCAGACCGGCAACGAGCACCGACTTGCCGACATTCGAGCCGGTGCCCTGGAACATGATCGCGGCGGTCATTTCTTCACCTCTCCCTGAGGAGATCTTTGCATGACTCGAATTTCGTGACGCGTTCTACGCCGCATGGGCCAGAACTCGTCGCCCCGGCGAAGGCCGGGGCCCATGAACACCGGCCCAAGGTGGCCCTATCTCAGCCTTTTGGCCAAGGTACCGTGTGAATGGATCCCGACCTTCGTCGGGATGACGACCTGAAATGCAAGGTCTGCGTTGATCGACGATATTGCGCGAAGGTCCTTACAGGGAAAGGTAGGGAGGTCCCCCACCAATCCTCAAAACTCGATGCCCTGCTGCGCCTTCACGCCGGAGCGGAACGGGTGCTTGATCAGTTCCATCTCGGTGACGAGATCGGCGATCTCGATCAGCGCGTCCGGCGCGTTGCGGCCGGTGATGACGACATGGACGTCGGCCGGCTTCTCGGTCGAAAGGAACGCCACGACCTCGTCGACCGGCAGATAGTCGTAGCGCAGCACGATGTTCAGCTCGTCGAGCACGACGAGGTGATATTCGCCGCTCTTGATCAGTTCCTTCGCCGTCTCCCAGGCGTGTTGAGCGGCGGCGATGTCACGCTGGCGGTCCTGCGTTTCCCAGGTGAAACCTTCGCCGAGCCGGTTGATCGAGACGAGATCGCCGAAGCGCTCCAGCGCCATGCGCTCGCCCGTATCCATCGCACCCTTGACGAATTGCACGATCGCGACCGGCAGGCCGTGGCCGAGCGAACGGAAGGCCATGCCGAAGGCTGCCGTCGACTTGCCCTTGCCCTTGCCGGTATGGACGATCAGCAGGCCTTTCTCGACATTCTTCGAGGCAAGGATCTTGTCGCGGACGACCTTCTTCTTGCGCATCTTCTCGGCATGACGCGCGTTCAGTTCGTCTTCGGTCATTTCAACGGTCATGCGATTTCCTTTCGTGCGGGACGGCCGGAAGCGAGCGCTGCCAGTCGTTCATACGCGCTGTTGGCGCGGGGCGACCAGAGGCCGCGATCCATGGCTTCGAGAAAGCGGTCGGCCATTTCGGCGAGCGCGGGTTCGTTGGCGTCGGCGATGAAATCGCGAACCGTCTCATCGGCGATATAGGCGTCGTAGAGCGCATCGAAATGATGGTCGCCCACGGCGTGGGTGGTGGCGGCGAAGGCGAAGAGATAATCGAGCGTCGCCGCCATCTCGAAAGCACCCTTGTAGCCATGGCGCATGCAGCCGGCGATCCATTTCGGGTTGATCGCCCGCCCGCGCACGACGCGGCCGATTTCTTCCGCCAAGGGCCGAACGACCGGGTTTTCGGGCCGCGAATGATCACCGTGATAGAGGCGGGGCGCGACGCCCTTGAGCGCTTCGATCGAAGCCGAGAGACCGCCCTGGAACTGGTAGTAGTCGTCGCTGTCGAGGATATCGTGCTCGCGATTGTCCTGGTTGTGCAGGACGGCGTCGGTCGCGCCGAGACGCGCGCGCAGCCGGTCGCCCGCCGCCTCGCCCTCGGCGCCGCCGCCATAGGCGAAACTGGACCAGGCGAGGAACGCCTCGCCGAGATCGGCACGGCTGTCCCAGATCTTCTCGTCGATCATCGCCTGTAGACCAGCGCCATAGGCGCCGGGCTTGGCGCCGAAGATGCGGGCGAGATCCTGCCCTGCCCCATGCGCGGCCGCGATCGGGTTGGCGTCCGCCGGTTCCTGGCGCGCGGCGATGGCGCGGATGGCGGAATCGATCAGGTCGATCTGCTCCGGGAACGCGTCGCGGAACATGCCGGAAATCCGCAGCGTGACATCGACGCGCGGGCGCTTCAGCTCGGAGAGCGTCAGCACGCGAAAGCCGGTGACGCGGCCGGTGCTGGTCTCCCAGACCGGCTCGGCGCCGATCAGCGCCAGTACCTGCGCGATATCATCGCCGCCGGTGCGCATATTCGCCGTGCCCCAGGCGGAGATCGCTACCGAGCGCGGCCACTCGCCCTCATCCTGCATGTAGCGCAGCACAAGCGCTTCGGCGGCTGCCTTGCCGATCCGCCAGGCGGCGGCGGTCGGCACGGCACGCGTATCGACCGAGTAGAAGTTCTTGCCGGTCGGCAGCACATCCGGCCGGCCTCGCGACGGCGCGCCGGAGGGGCCGGGGGCGACGAAACGGCCGTCGAGCGCGGTCAAGACGGCAGCGGTTTCCTCCAGCCCGCAGCGATCAAGCGACGGCGCCAGCGCTTCTGCGATCCAGTCGAGAACGGGCGCGGTATTTTGGCCGGGCGTCGGCGACGCGCTGTCCGACGCGAGAGACGCCCGCACGGTCGCCTTGGCCAGAATCTCGATCCGCTCGACGGTGTCGCCATTCGTTCGCCACGGCGCGTCGGTTGCCCCCAACAGCGCCCGCGGCCGGAAGCCCTCCCAATCGGCGGCGAGATCGCAGGCGAGCGGATCGAAACCATCGAGGCCAAGATCGGCGGCGATTGTCCGATGCAGCGAGGCATCTTCCGGGCGTCCGCCGGAGCGCGGGATGCGAGCGATGGCAACCAGCGTGTCCAGACGATGCTCATCCTGCGGCGAACTGCCGAAGATGTGCAGCCCGTCGCGAATTTGAAGTTCCTTGATCTCGCAGAGATGCGCATCGATGGCGCGGAGCGCACTGCCCTGATCCGCATCGCCGCCAATGCCGAGATCGCGGTCGATGCCGTGGCGCACCGCCTGATCGAGGATTTCACGTTCGAGATGATCGCGGCGGCGCGGATCGGCGCCGAGCGCCAGGTGATATTCGTCGATCAGCGTCTCGATCTCGGCGAAGGCGCCATGCGCCTCGGCACGGGTCAGCGCCGGCATCAGGTGATCGACGACGACGGCCGAGGCGCGGCGCTTCGCCTGCGCGCCCTCGCCCGGATCATTGACGATGAAGGGATAGATCAGCGGCGTTGCGCCCAGCACGACTTCCGGCCAGCAGGCATTCGACAGGCCGAGCGCCTTGCCGGGCAGCCACTCCAGATTGCCGTGCTTGCCGACATGCACGATCGCATCGACATCAAGACTCCGCCGCAGCCAGGCATGGAAGGCCAGATAGTGGTGCGGCGGCACGAGATCGGGGTCGTGATAGGTCGATTTCGGATCGATGCCATAGCCGCGCGCCGGCTGGATGCCGACGACGACATTACCGAAGCGATGAATGGCGAGGCGGAAGGCACCGTCGGCAAAGAACGGATCCGCCTCCGGCTCGCCCCAACGTTCGGCCAGGCCGTCGCGAACGGATTGCGGCAGCGCGTCATGAAATGCGCGGTAGTCGGCAAGGGAGAGCGAAGCCCCTTCACCTCTCCCTGAGGGAGAGGTCGACGGCGATGCCGGCGGGTGAGGGTTTACGCCCTCTCCGGATAGCCCGTGAACCCTCACCCGGCCCTGCGGGCCGACCTCTCCCTCAGGGAGAGGTGAAGAAGTTGAGCCGTCTTGGATCCGCCTCGCCAGCGCGTTGGTCGGGCCGGCGAGCAGCCGTTCCATCAGCGCCCTGCCCGTTTCCGGGAAGCCAGGCAACGCATAGCCGGATGCCTTCATAGCGGCAGCGATCCGCGCCGCACTTTCCGGCGTATCGAGGCCGACGCCATTCGCCAATCGACCGTCACGGTCGGGGTAATTGGAGAGGATGAGCGCGATTTTGCGATCGGCGGGAGCTGCCGTGCCGAGCCGGATCCAGCGCGCCGCCTGCTCGGCTACGAAGGCGATGCGCTCGCGATCGGCGCGATATGCGACGATGCGGCTGTCAGTCCGGCCGTCGCTCTCGATCTCTTCCTTGAAGGAGACGGCGCGGGTGCCGATGCGGCCATCCACCTCCGGCAGCACGACATTCATGATCAGATCGCGCGGGCCGAGCCCCCGGCTCGATTCCAGCCATGCCTCGCGGCTGGTGCCAGCAAAGACAATCTGCAACACCGGCCGCCCGGCGCGGTCGAGCACAGTCGGCTCATGCGCCCGGCCGGGGCGTGAAATCGCAAAGGCGGTGGCGTTGAGGACGATGGCAGGGTTCAACGCATCGAATGCCTGGTCGATGAAAGCGGCGGCGGCCTCGTTCTTCAGGCTGGAGGCGAAGATCGCCACCGTCGCGATGCCTTCGCGGTGGAGCGCTTCGAACAGCGCATCGACGGGCTCAGTCGAGCCACCCGGAATGACCGAGCGATAGAAAGTCAGAAACGCGACAGGCCTACCGGCATCGCCGGGCTGCAACGCCTCCGCGACGACGCCCTCGCCCGGCCGGTAGAAGCCGACTTCGGGCAGGACCTGCGGCTCCGGCGGCTGTTCGCCCTCGCCGATGACGTGTCTGCAATAGGCAAGCGCCCGGCCAATATTGAGCGCGCCGCCCTCGGCGCAATAGCGCCAGAGCCTTTGGGCGATCTCCGGCGCGACGGTGGTGTAAGCCTCCAGCGCCGCGTCCCAGCGATCCTCGCCCGGCACGACGGCGATCTGCGGCCCGCCGGCACGCGACAGCGCCCTGAGCGCCTCCAGCCCATAAGGCCAATAGCCGACGCCGCCCATCATGCGGATGAAGACGAGCTTCGCGCTCGCGGCCGTCTTTTCGAGATAGAGATCGATCGAATAGGGATGCGTCAATTGCATCAGATTGGCGAGGCGCAGCGAAGGTCCTTCCGGCGCGCCCGCAAAGGCCGACGCAAAGGCGGCGAGCTCCGTATCGGCGGCCGACAGGATGACGATGTCGCCGGGCGACTGGTCGAGATCGACGGCGCTGCCACCATCGTCGATCCGCTCCATCTCTCCGGCGACAAGATGCATGGCTCAGGCCTTGAAATGCGCGGAGATGGCAGCTTGGTCGAGCCCGCGCTCGCCGATCACCACGAGACGGCCGGCAGCGCCGCCCGGCGCAAAATAGGTATCGACGCGCGGGCCGACGGCCTGCACGACGGCAGGCGCCGCCTTGCCGGCAACCGACGCCCTGCCCTTGATGCGCAGCACGCCCTTTTCCGCCATGGCAGCGCGAACCCGGGTCGCCAAAGCGTCGATGGAAGCGAATTCGGCGACATCGACGATGAAGGTGTCGAAATCGTCGTGATCGTGTTCCTCGCCTTCGAGGTCGTGATGGCTCTTGCGCTCGAAGGCGTCGTTTTCGGCTGCAGCGCCGACACCGAGCAACACCGAAGCCGGCAGGCCGGCAGCGGTCGCATGGACGACGCGCGCTTCCTTGCGAGCATCGCGGGCAACGATCTCGGCCACTTCCTCAAGTTGCTTTGCGTCAACGAGATCCGTCTTCGAGAAGACAATGAGATCGGCGCAGGAAAGCTGGTCCTCGAACAGTTCCTCGATCGGGTCCTCATGGTCGAGCGACTCGTCGGCAGCGCGTTGGGCCGCCACGGCTTCCTCGTCATGGGCGAAGCGGCCTGCCGCGACGGCCTCGGCATCGACGACGGTGATGACGCCGTCGATGGTGACGCGATGGCGGACGGTCGGCCAGGTGAAGGCGCGTACCAGCGGCTGCGGCAGAGCGAGGCCCGAGGTCTCGATGACGATGTGATCAGGCGGGTTGTCGCGCGCCAACAGCGTCTCGATGGTCGGCAGGAAATCATCGGCGACCGTGCAGCAGATGCAGCCATTGGTGAGTTCGATCACCGTATCCGGCTTGCAATCATCGACGCCGCAATCGGAAAGCAGCGATCCGTCAAAGCCCATGTCGCCGAATTCGTTCACGATCAGCGCAATGCGACGGCCTTCGGCGCCGGCGATCAGGTTGCGGATCAGCGTGGTCTTTCCGGCACCCAGAAATCCGGTGACGATGGTGGCGGGGATACGGGCGGTCAAAGGACGAACTCCGGATTGGGATTGGGCTTCAGGCGCACCGGAAGGCCGGCGGCCACGAGAAAGACGGTCTGGACCGCCGCGGCGATCTTCTGGTTGAGGCGACCCTGCTCGTCGGCGAAGCGGCGGGCGAGCGCGTTCATCGGCACGATGCCGGAGCCGACCTCATTCGAGACGAGCACGATTGGCCCCCTCGCCTCGGCGAGCTGTGCCGCGAGTGCGTCGCCCTCGCGGGCCACGTCTCGCTCCGCTTCCATCAAATTGGAAAGCCAGAGCGTCAGGCAGTCGACGAGGATGACGCGGGTCGGATCCGCCAATGCAGCGAGTCTGCCGGTCAGGTCGAGCGGCTCTTCCACTGTGGTCCAGTCGAGGCCGCGCCGGTCGCGATGCGTCGAAATCCGCGCCTGCATTTCAGCATCGCGGATCTCGGCCGTAGCCAGATAGGCGGCGGGCAGCCCGGTGCGGGCCACGATATCCTCGGCGAATCGGCTCTTGCCGGAGCGAGCACCGCCGAGGATGAGCGCCGTGCGCGGCGCGGGGGATGTCACGATCTCAGGCCGACCGCGAAAGGCGTTGATACAGCCAGCCGGAGAACAGGCCGGAAAGCGCCCAGAGCAGCGCGCTCACCACCAGCGAGGCGGCGACGAACTCGGCGCCCAGAGCCGCTGGATACGAGGCTTCCAGCGTCGGCGGCACCGGCGCGCCGATGACATGCGGCAGGACGGCGATGACGAGGCCGGCGACCTTCAGCAGCCACGAGCCGCTGAAGACGATCAGCGCAAGCCCGATGGCGGAAGCGGCGGCGGTCGAAAGCCACCAGATCTGGCGCGAGGTGATCTCGGCGGCGGCCGTGCCGGGAAGCTCCGGCGACAGGCCAAGCGAGGGCAGCAGCGAAGCGGCGAAGAAGCCGGCGACGCCCCAGAGCACGCCGGTGCGCGCATCGATCTTGCCGCCACGGATCGTCATCAGGCCGAGCAGGACGGCCGAGACGGCGACCCCCATCAGCAGGTTGGCGATCAGCGTATAGGCGGAGCGCTCGAAGCCATCGGCCGGCGACCAGGCGTCTTCGTCATGCTCATGCGCCGGTGCGGCGGCCTCGGTGGCGACGGGAGCAGCCGCTGCCTCATGAGCATGCGCCTCAGTCGAAGAATGCTCGTGCGGCGCGCTCGCTACGGCGGGAGCCGGCTCGGCGTTCTCGAAGGTTTCGGCGTGCAGGATCAACGGCTCGGTGGTGACAGCCTGCACCACGGACAGCGCAACGCCCACGGCAAGCCCTGCGCCGAAGGCGCTCAGGATGATGGTCTTGAACATGTTGGATCCTATGGCGTCAGTGGCAGGGCAAGCCGAGGGAATGCCGTGTGTCATGCGTCGCATTATGGATCAGGCTCGGCGCGGCAAAGCCGGTGCCGACGAACAGGAACAGGCCGAAGCCGACGGCGAACAGCGCCGGGACGATGCGCGAAGTCGCGCGCGTCTGCGTGCCGGCGGTAGCCGACGAGGTCGCACGATTCACGGTATTGATGAAATGGGTCATAGCGTCTCCTTAGCCGTCCCACCGACGGCTGGTTGGTATGAGGCGCTGGCTGGTCTCCTGGCTCACGGGTCGCTGCTTCCTCGACGCCTTCCCGGTTTCCCAGTGGCCATCGCGAGGTCGCTCGCCGCTTACAGTTGCGGGGGCAGCTTCGGTTTTGGAATCCCATAAAGGGTCATTCCGCACCGAATTCCCATTTCATCCCCCTGAGCCTTGGGCCCATCGGGGGAACCGACGCAAAATGACGCTAGATTGATTGCGGTCCCGGCGCAAGCCGCGCCTCATGGCGACGGGGGCGCTCTTCCCTGGCAGGAGGCGCAGTCTTACTTGGCGGCAGGTGCCGTCTTGCCCTGCCATTTGGCCCAACGGCGCAGCAGCGCCACTTCCGACTTGCGGCGAATACGGCGGACGCGCGGCGAGTCATGCGACAGTACGACCAGCCCGACCGGCACCATCCAGAAGCCCAGAACCGGCAGGAAACCGAGTGCGCCACCGAGCAGGAAGCCGCTTCCGATCGCAACGCGGGCAGTCCGGTTCTTGGGAAGCGGAATCGCTTTGTTGCCGAAACGGATGGATGGCATGCGGCTCGTTCTCTCCGTGAATTGTCGGGAAATACCCGTCATCGGCTTCGCGACGCAGGCGGCGCCGTGACCCGGGCACTATCTCTTATGTGGAAGAGAGCGACAGGATTGCAACGCTTTTTGCCCGGGTCGAACGGCTCGATCCCGCCGAAACAGAAATCCCGGCGTGGATTTCTCCGCGCCGGGATCGATGGCTAGTCTCTCGAAGACTGCGCGCGGTTAGGTCGCGAAGCTGGCCTTCTTGCGCCGACGCAGAAGCAGCATCGCCAGCGGGAACAGCCAGATCAGGATGGTGAAGAAGCCCAATCCTCCGGCGATCGGCCGCTCGAAGAAATGCAGGATGTTGCCATCGCCCTTGATCATCGAGGTGATGAAGTTCTGCTCCAGCATCGGCCCGAGCACCATGCCGAGAATGGCGGGTGCGATCGGGATGTCGTTTTCCTCCATGAAGAAGCCGATGATGCCGAACACGAGCATCATGACGATTCCGGCCATCGAATTGGCGATGGCGAAGGAGCCGACGATGCAGAAGATCAGGATCATCGGCATCAGGATCGACGGCGGGATCGACAGGATCGGCCGCGCGCCGCGGATGGCGAGCCAGCCCAGCGGCAGCATGATCAGATTGGCCAATATGAAGACCATGAAGATCGCGTAGACCGTCTGCGGATCGTTGATGAAGATTGTCGGACCCGGGTTGATGCCCTTGATGTAGAGAACGCCGATGACGATCGCGGTGATCGAATCGCCGGGAATTCCGAACACGAGGGCTGGGATCCAGGCGCCGCTGACGGCGGAATTGTTCGACGCGCCGGCCTCGACGAGGCCTTCGACATGACCCGTGCCGAATTTCGCCTTGTGCTTCGAGAAGCGCTTGGAGATCGCGTAGGAAATCCAGGCGGCAATATCGGCTCCAGCTCCCGGCAGAATGCCGAGAGCGGTTCCGGTGATGCTGCCGCGAACGGTCTGGACCGGATACTGCTTCAGGTTCTTCCACTGCGTCTTGAAGATGCCGCCGCCGTCGGAACGCTGGATCTTCTGGCGCGGCGACGTCGCCGTGACCGTGCGCAGCACTTCGGAAACCGCGAACAGACCGATCATCGCCGGGATGAACTGGATACCGGCCATCAGCTCGATGTTGCCGAAGGAGAAGCGCGGCTCGCCCGACGGGTTCTCCATGCCGATTGTCGCGACGAACAGGCCGATCAGCAGCGAAATCAGGCCGCGCGTCGGCGAGCCGGGGTTGACGAAGACAGCGCAGGAAAGCCCAAGCAGCACCAGCCAGAAATACTCTTCCGAGCTGAACTTCAGGGCGATCTCGGCCAAGGTCGGCGAGACGGTCATCAGCACGATCGCGCCGAACAGGCCGCCGATCGCCGAGAAAACGAGCGCCGCGCCGAGGGCTTCGTCGCCCCGCCCGGATTGCGTCATCTTGTAGGCGTCGTCGACATAGGCGGCGTTGGCCGGAGTGCCCGGCATGCGCAACAGCGCGGCCGGAATGTCGCCGGCGAAAATCGCCATGGCGGTCGCGGTCACGATCGCCGCTATTGCCGGCACGGGGTCCATGAAGAAGGTCATCGGCACCAGCAGCGCGGTGGCCATGGTTGCCGTCAGGCCCGGAATCGCGCCGACCAGCATGCCGAAAGCGGCGGAGGCCAGGATGACGCCGAGCACGTAAGGCTGAAAGACCAGTGCCGCAGCCTGTTCAAAGATCAGCATGCGTCACCCGAGGAATGAGAGGAATTCGGTGCGCGGCAGCGGCACCATGAGCAGGCGAGAGAAGCCGTAGTAGACGACGAGCGTGGTCACCGCGCTGGCGAGCACGGCCGTCAGGAGATGGGCCCGCAGCGCCAGCATCAGCCCCAGCAGACCGATGAAGCTCGTCGGGATGAAGCCAAGTGCTTCGGAGGCGAGGATGTAGAAGACGACAACGGCGATCGTGGCCAGCGCGGCGCCGGCGAGGCGCGGCGTCCGCACCCAGGCGGCGAGATGCGGCTTCAGCATTTCCGGCAGCTGCCGGAAGCTGGCGAAAATCATGAACGCGCCGAGCAGGATGGCGCACCAACCGATCAGTCGCGGCATGGTGCCGGCGCCATAGGCCTGGCCGGGAAGCGGGCCGAAATGCGCCGAGGCGAGGAGAAGGGCAATCCCGCCGAAGGCGGTCAGAACCCCGAGATGAAGTTCACTGAGCTTGATCATGGACGTTCCGTCGAGACCGGGAGCCGGCGCAGCCGAGGACACCGGTCCCGGCCGCGCCGAACGCATGAGATCCAAAAAGCGAGCGGCCGCCTATTTGGCGAGGCCGGCTTCCTTCATGATCTTGCCAAGTGTCTCGTCGTCTTCGGCAACGATGCGGGTTGCTTCCTTGCCGTCGGCCCAGCGCATGCCGAAGCCGCGCTCGTTCATGAACTTCTTGTATTCGGGGCTGTTGTAGGCCTTCTCCAGCGCCGCGCCGAGCTTGGCCGCCACGTCCTCCGGCAGGCCCTTCGGCGCCGCGACCGTGCGCCAGACCGCCAGCGTCCAGTCGGAATCGACCGCTTCCTTCAGCGTCGGCGCATCCGGGAACAACTCCTGACGCTCCGGCGACATCGAGCCGAGCGCGTTGACGCGCTTGGCATCGATCATCGAACGGCCTTCGGCGAGCGAGGTCGGCACGAGGTCGACGCCGCCGGCAACCATGTCGGTGATGCCGGGAGCGGCGCCCTGGCTCGGCACCCAGGTGACCTGGTCGGGCTTCAGGCCATGCGACATCATCCAGCCAGCGAGGCCGAGATGCCAGATGCCACCCTGGCCGGTGCCGGACGCCTTGAACGTACCGGCCGGCTTTTCCTTGATCGCGGTCAACAGCTCCGGCAGCGTCTTGAACGGTGAATCGACCGAGACCATCACGCCGCCAGGATCGGCATTGACCATGGCGAGGAAGTCGAAATCCTTGTAGGTCAGCTCGGTCAGGCCCTGCCAGTGCATCATGTCGATCTCGATCGTCACGATGCCGATGGTGTAGCCGTCCGGCTTCGCCGTCGCGATGGCGCTGTGGCCGACGACGCCCGAACCGCCGGTGCGGTTGACGACATTGACCGGAACGCCGAGTTCCTGCTGCAACATGGTGCCGATGATGCGGGCGACCGCGTCCGTGCCGCCGCCGGCGTTCCACGGCACGATCAACTGGATCGGCCGCTCGGGATAGGCCGATTGCGCCATGGCTGGGACGGTAACGGCGGCCGACGCAAAGGCCAGCGCGGTGCAAAGAAGCGTACGTCGCAGCATGGTTTCCTCCCAGAATGCTGACAATACTGTACCATTGCGACGAAGCCTCCCCGCTCCAGTCGCCGGCAAATCCGATCCTCGTCCGGATTAGTTCCTAAACTATTCAGTCCGCAGGATAGTCTGTCAACGCAAACATCGTATTACCAAACGGAATGACCCGATCTCTCCTGTGATAACGCAGGGGATTGGCGGGATAAACTTTCGACGGAGGCGGGCGGATTCGGAGATACTGTGCACCGCAAGAAAGAATGCTGGGGCGCAATATGCGCAAACGGGAGCCGCCCCCTCGGCGCAGCGGATGCGGGGTGGCGAAGCTGGTTCGACGGCGCGCCTCGGGCCGCCGGTTCCGAGGTCCAGAAACAATCAAGGGGCCGGATGGCTACCCATCCGACCCCTTGATCAAAACTGGCTCCGCGAGTTGGACTCGAACCAACGACCCGGTGATTAACAGTCACCTGCTCTACCAACTGAGCTATCGCGGAACAGCGTTTGCGGCCCCTGCCCGTCGCCTCGCTGTCGAGGCTCGGAAACAATCAAGGGGCCAGATGGCAATCCATCTAACCCCTTGATCGAATTTGGCTCCGCGAGTTGGACTCGAACCAACGACCCGGTGATTAACAGTCACCTGCTCTACCAACTGAGCTATCGCGGAACAGCGTCGCCGCTGCTGTGAGCGAGGCTATAGCAAAGCCTGTGTCGGCTTGCAAAGTCCTAAAACGCATGTTTTCGGCCCCGATGCGGCCAAGGGCGTCAAAATGCAGCGTTCCCGCCGGTTTCGCGTGGGGATAACTCCGGAGATCGTCCTTGGATCCACAGCCGGATAAATTTCGTCCGGGGGGTTCATCGAGGCCGCGAGGCGCGCGCCACTCCCGCCGTCATCCCGCGCCTGACCCGGCCCCTATCCTTCAGCGCGCCGCCGCCGTCTCGCGCAGGCGTTCGACGGCCTGCCGGACTAGCGGATCCAGGCCCGCGCCGCCGGCTTCGAGATGGCTCAGGATGCCGGCCCGCATCCTGGGGTCCCAGAACTTCCTGAGATGCTCGGCGATCGCCACAGGGGCGGTTTCGGCGCCCTGGCTGGCGAAGAACTTGCCGATCTGGTTCGCCATGTGGACGAGCTTGTCGGACGAACGGTCAAGCATGGGCGACGGTTTCCTCGGCGATACGATGGGGGTGGGAAAAGACCTCGAAGCCGTCGCCGCGTGCGATGGCGACCAGCGTGATGCCGGCCGCCTCGGCCGTGCGGACGGCGAGCGCCGTCGGCGCCGAGACGGCGACGATCAGCGGCGCGCCGATCATCGCGGTCTTCTGCACCATCTCGACCGAAACCCGGCTGGTCAAAAGCACCATGCCGGACGCCCCGTCGATCCCGCCGCGCGCGAGCGCCCCGCAAAGCTTGTCAAGCGCATTGTGCCGGCCGACATCCTCGCGCAGCGCGACAACGCCCTCGCCCGGCACGGCAAAGGCGGCGGCATGCATCGAATGGGTCTCGCCGTTCAGCAGCTGCAGCGGCGCCAGCGACGCCAGCGCGCCGCGGATCGCTGACGCGCCGAAGCGCGCCGCCTCTGCTACCGGCGGCAGATTGCGCATCGCCTCGGTGAGGCTGTCGATGCCGCAGAGGCCGCAGCCGGTCGGGCCTGCCATATAGCGCCGGCGCTGCGCCAGAGCTTCCGCCCTGGAGGTTGCTAGCCACATGCGCAGTTCGACGCCGATTTCCCGCTCAACGATCTCGAACCGCTCGATCTCGGAGAGATCCGCGACGATGCCTTCCGACAGGCTGAAGCCGACGGCGAAATCCTCGAGATCGGCAGGCGTCGCCATCATCACGGCCTGTGTGCTGCCGTCATAGGTCAGCGCGACCGCGATCTCCTCGGGGATGGCGCGCTCGCCCGCCACCGCGCCATCGGCGCGCCAGAGCGTCCGGGCGACGCAGAGGAAGGGCGGTCGCATGCCCTACTCCGCCGCCTCGACGATCCGCCGGCTGTTGCGGGCGTGATCGTCATAGCTCTCCTGCCAGGCGGTCGGCCCGTTCGAAGGCATGACCTGCACGGCCGTCACCTTGTATTCCGGGCAGTTGGTGGCCCAGTCGGAAAAGTCGGTGGTGACGACGTTCGCCTGGGTGCCGGGGTGGTGGAAGGTCGTGTAGACGACGCCCGGCGCGACGCGCTCGGTGATCAGCGCGCGCAGGCTGGTCTCGCCGGAGCGGCTGGCGAGCTTGACCCACTGGCCGTCAAGGACGCCGCGCTGCTCGGCGTCGTGCGGGTGGATCTCCAGCCGGTCCTCGCCATGCCAGACGACATTCTCGGTCCGCCGCGTCTGCGCGCCGACATTGTATTGCGACAGGATGCGGCCAGTGGTGAGCAGCAGCGGGAAGCGCGGACCGGTGCGTTCGTCGGTCGCGACATATTCGGTAACCATGAAGCGGCCCTTGCCGCGCACGAAGCCATCGATATGCATGACCGGCGTGCCGAGCGGCGCCTTGTCGTTGCAGGGCCATTGCACCGAGCCCTCGGCCTCCAGCTTGGCATAGGAAACGCCGGCGAAGCTCGGAGTGAGCGCCGCGATCTCGTCCATGATCTCGGACGGATGGGCGTAGTTCATGTCGAAGCCCATGGCATGGGCGATATCGAGCGTGATCTCCCAGTCGGCCTTGCCGGATTTCGACGGCATCACCTTGCGAACGCGCTGTATGCGGCGCTCGGCATTGGTGAAAGTGCCGTCCTTCTCCAGGAAGGTCGAGCCCGGCAGGAAGACATGGGCGTAGTTGGCCGTCTCGTTCAGGAACAGGTCCTGCACGACGACGCACTCCATGGCGGCGAGGCCGGCCGCGACATGGCGGGTGTCAGGATCGGACTGCAGGATGTCCTCGCCCTGGACATAGAGGCCCTTGAAGACGCCATCGACGGCGGCGTCGAGCATGTTGGGAATGCGCAGGCCGGGCTCGCTGTCCAAGGCCACGCCCCAGAGCGATTCGAACAATTGCCGTGTCTCGTCGCCCGAGACGTGGCGATAGCCGGAGAACTCGTGCGGGAACGAGCCCATGTCGCAGGCGCCCTGCACGTTGTTCTGGCCGCGCAGCGGGTTCACGCCGACGCCGGGGCGGCCGATATTGCCGGTCGCCATGGCGAGGTTGGCGATCGCCATCACGGTGGTCGAGCCCTGGCTGTGCTCGGTAACGCCGAGGCCGTAATAGATCGCGCCATTGCCACCGGTCGCATAGAGGCGAGCCGCGGCGCGGATCTCCGCCGCCGGAACACCGGCGACAGCCTCGATCGCCTCGGGGCTGTGGCGCGGCTCAGCAACGAAGGCGGCCCAATCCTGGAACTCGTCCCAGTCGCAGCGCTCCCGCACGAACGCCTCGTCAGCGAGGCCTTCGGTGACGATGACATGGGCGAGCGCGGTCAGCACGGCGACATTGGTGCCGGGCTTCAGCGGTAGGTGATGGGCGGCCGCGACATGCGGCATCCGCACGAGATCGATGCGGCGCGGATCGAGCACGATCAGCTTGGCGCCCTCGCGCAGCCGCTTCTTCATGCGCGAACCGAAGACGGGATGCGCGTCGGTCGGGTTCGCGCCGATCAGCAGGATGACGTCGGACTGCTCGACCGAGTCAAAGTCCTGCGTGCCGGCCGACGTGCCATAGGTCTGGCTGAGGCCATAGCCGGTCGGCGAGTGACACACGCGGGCGCAGGTATCGACATTGTTGTTGCCGAAGCCGCCACGGATCAGCTTCTGGACGAGGAAGGTCTCCTCATTGGTGCAACGCGACGAGGTGATGCCGCCAATGGCGAGGCGGCCATATTTCGCCTGGATGCGCTTGAACTCGGACGCCGTGTAGGCGATCGCCTCGTCCCACGACACTTCACGCCATGGATCGGAGATGCTGGCGCGGATCATCGGATGGAGAATGCGCTCCTTGTGGCTTGCATAGCCCCAGGCGAAGCGGCCCTTGACGCAGGAATGGCCGCGATTGGCCTTGCCATCCTTCCACGGCACCATGCGCACGACCTCATTGCCGCGCATCTCGGCCTTGAAGGTGCAGCCGACGCCGCAATAGGCGCAGGTGGTGATGACCGAGTGTTCGGGCTGGCCGATGGAGATCACCGACTTCTCGGTCAGGGTCGCGGTCGGACAGGCCTGCACGCAGGCGCCGCAGGAAACGCATTCCGAACCAAGGAAGCTCTCTTCCATGCCGGGCGAAACGACGGAGCCAAAGCCGCGCCCGGCGATCGTCAGCGCGAACGTGCCCTGCACTTCCTCGCAGGCGCGCACGCAGCGCGAACAGACGATGCATTTCGACGGGTCGTAGGTGAAATAGGGGTTCGACTCGTCGAGGCCGGGGTTGGGGTGGTTGTGCCCCTCATGACCATAGCGGACATCGCGAAGGCCGACCGCGCCGGCCATGTCCTGCAACTCGCAATCGCCATTCGCCGCGCAGGTCAGGCAATCGAGCGGATGATCGGAGATGTAAAGCTCCATCACGCCCTTGCGCAGGCGCTTCAGCCGCTCGGTCTGGGTTTTCACCACCATGCCCGGCATCACCGGCGTGGTGCAGGAAGCGGGCGTTCCCGCCCTGCCCTCGATCTCGACCAGGCAAAGCCGGCAGGAGCCGAAGGCCTCGACCATATCGGTAGCGCAGAGTTTCGGGATCGCCGTTCCCATCTCGCTGGCGGCGCGCAGGATCGAGGTACCCTCCGGCACCGTCATGGTCTCGCCGTCGATGGTCAGCGTCACCATGGTTTCAGCCCTGGAGCGCGGCGTGCCGTGATCAATCTCGTGGATGAGCGACATGGCGATCTCCTAGCGTGCGGCTTCGCGGACAGGCGGGGTGACGCCGAAATCCTCGGCGAAGTGGTGAAGCGCACTCATCACAGGATAGGGCGTGAAGCCGCCGAGTGCACAGAGGGATCCGAATTTCATCGTGTGGCAGAGGTCTTCGAGCACGACGAGGTTCTTCTCGCGCTCGTCGCCCCGGATGATCCTGTCGACGGTCTCCACGCCCCGCGTCGAGCCGATGCGGCAGGGCGTGCACTTGCCGCAGGATTCGAGCGCGCAGAACTCCATCGCGAAACGCGCCTGCCTGGCCATGTCGACGGTGTCGTCGAACACAACGATGCCGCCATGGCCGATCAGGCCGTCCTTGCCGGCGAAGGCTTCATAATCGAACGGCGTATCGAACAGCGCGCGCGGAAAATAGGCGCCAAGCGGTCCGCCGACCTGCACGGCGCGCACCGGCCTGCCGCTCGCGGTGCCGCCGCCGATCTCGTCGACCAGTTCGCCGAGCGTAACGCCGAAGGCCACTTCGAAGAGCCCGCCATGCTTCACGTTGCCGGCGATCTGGATCGGCATGGTGCCGCGCGAGCGGCCCATGCCGAAATCACGATAGGCGGCCGCGCCCTCGGCCAGGATCCACGGCACGGTCGCCAGCGAAATCGCGTTGTTGATCACGGTCGGCTGGCCGAACAGGCCTTTGTGCGCCGGCAATGGCGGCTTGGCGCGAACGACACCGCGCCGGCCTTCGAGGCTTTCGAGCAGCGCCGTTTCCTCGCCGCAGACATAGGCGCCGGCGCCGACCCGCACTTCCATGTCAAAGTCGTAGGCCGAACCGGCAATCCGTCGGCCCAGATAGCCACTGGCGCGGGCGGTCTGGATGGCCGTCTCCATCGCCGCCACGGCATGCGGATATTCGGAGCGGATGTAGAGATAGCCGCGCGTCGCGCCGACGGCGATGCCTGATATCGTCATGCCCTCGATCATGACGAAGGGATCGCCCTCGAGGATCATCCGATCGGCGAAGGTGCCGCTATCGCCCTCGTCGGCATTGCAGATGATGTATTTTTGCGAGGCGGCGGCCGCCGCTACCGTGCGCCATTTAACGCCAGTCGGGAAACCGGCGCCACCACGACCACGCAGTCCCGATTGCACGACCTCTTCAATGATCGCTTCCGCGCCGAGGGCGAGGGCCCGCTCCAACCCGCGATAGCCGCCATGGACGCGATAGTCGTCGAGCGAGCGCGGATCGACGACGCCGCAGCGGGCGAAGGTAAGGCGCGTCTGGCGCTTCAGCCACGGAATGTCTTCCGTCGGTCCAACCAGCAGGGAGTGGAGTTCGCCCGCGAGCATGGCGTCGAGAAGCGCCGGAACGTCCTCGGCCGCGACCGGGCCATAGGCCACGCGGCCCTCCGCCGTATCAAGCTCGACCATCGGCTCCAGCCAGTAGAGGCCGCGCGAACCGTTGCGGACGATGTCGAGCGTCACGCCCCTCGCCAGCGCCGCGGCCTGGAAAGCGGCGGCAACGTCGTCGGCACCGACCGCGACAGCGCCAGCGTCGCAGGGTATGAAAAGCCGCGTGTTCATCGCTGCGCCTCCGCGACCAGCCGATCCAGCCGGGCTTCGTCGAGCCGGGCGACGACGCGGCCGTCGAGCATCGCCGAAGGCGCCGTGGCGCAGAGGCCGAGGCAATAGATGGGCTCCAGCGTGACGCGGCCGTCGGCGGTGGTCTCACCCAGCGAGATCCCAAGCGCGGCCTCGGCGCGCGCCGCCAGACGCTCGCCCCCCATCGACTGGCAGGCCTCGGCGCGGCAAAGCTTCAGTACGTGGCGGCCGGCCGGCTTGCGGCGGAAGTCGTGATAGAAGGTGACGACGCCATGCACTTCGGCGCGCGACAGATTGAGCGCGTCGGCGATCATCGGCTCGACCGCCTCGGGCACGAAGCCGAAGGCCGCCTGGATCGCATGGAGGATTGGCAGAGCCGGCCCCTCGCACCCTACATTGGCGGCGATGATCTCGGCGGCGCGCGCTGCGCTCCATGGCTCGTAGGAATTCACGACGACGACCACTCTCAAATTAGAATCGCCGCAAGGTGCCGGTATTCCCGGGCGCAATCAACCGGTGGATCAGTTTGCTGAGATTTCGTCGCCATTTGGGTGGTCGCAGCGCCTCCGGAAAGAGACAGGAAAGGGCGCCATCGCATCATGAATGGGTTGCGCAGGCCGAGCACCCTCCGTCGTCATCCCGGCGGAGGCCGGGATCCAGACTCTCCGGCCCATGACCAGAAGGCTGCGCCACGATTGCCTTGGCCGGCGTTTATGGGCTCCGGCCTCCGCCGGGGTGACGAGAATGAACGAGTGTCCGCCCTGGAGGACCTGCGAGCCGCCTTCTCACCTCTCCCAGAGGGAGAGGTGAGAGCATCACCTGGCCCAAAAACGAAAAAAGGCGCGTCCTTGCGGACGCGCCTTTTGATTCGTCGGATCGACGGCTCAGTTGGTCGAGCCGCGCTCCTTGTTCTGCTGCTCAATGAGCTTCTTGCGATTCTCTTCGGCGTTCTTCTGCAGCTGGTCCTGCAGCGCGTCGCGGCGCGCCTTGCCGGCGGCGCGATCGAGGCCCTCGCCATCGACGACCTTGGTGAAGCCCGCGAGCGAGAACGGGAAGACCATCGGCTTGCCCTGCGGGTTGAGCGAGATCGCGACGACCTTGCTGCCCTTCTTCATCGCCGAGATAAAGCCGGCGTCGATCTCGGCCTGGGCGTAGCAGACGCTCGGCTCGCAGACGACGTACTTCAGTTCGGCCGGCTTGTTCTGGTCAACCTGGACGCGCAGGCCCGGCTGGATCAGCTGGCCGGTGAGCACGACGGCGGTCAGCGCCATCTTCGGCTCGCCTTCCAACTGGCGGATCTGCAGCGAGGCGATGAACTGGTTCGTCTCGGCGCGAAGCTCCTGCGAGGTGATGCAGAGCTTCTTCTTGGACTGCGGGTCCTGGCCGCATTCCTTGATCCAGGGCGAGGCCGGCGGCGCGGCGTTCGCCGCAGCGGCAGGCGCCTTGGCGGCCGGAGCGTCTGCCGGCGCGGCGTCCTGAGCGAACGCCACGGGTGCGGACAGCCCCATGATCAGCGCGGCAGCAGCCAGATGCGGCACCCGAACCAGGCCAGAATTCCAACGATGCGACATCGAGCGTGTCCTTGCGTTTATCTCAAAACCCTGCGCTTCGGCGACCGACGGTCCGCCTGCGAACGTCGCAGGCTGGCCGCGCGCCGAGGCTGGATGACCAGCAAATGAGGCGACACGGTGACGGTGAAGCTATGCCGCATCAATAGCTGGACAACGGCAGGATTTCTAGCGGGCACAAGATTGCCCCAGTGGCCGTGCTACGGTTTTTTTCATCCGATTCGTTGCCCGAGCCTCATTCGGGAGGAGTTTGCCATGCCGATCGGCACCCATTGGCCCAAAGCGGCCGCCCTCGGGCCCAAGGCGGCCGCCCTTGCCCTCGCGATCTTCGCGACGTTGCCGCTGGCCCAAGCCGTGCAGGCTGACCCGCGCCACGGGCTTGCAATGCATGGCGATCCCGCCCTGCCGGCCGACTTCACCGATCTGCCCTATGCCGATCCCGACGCGCCGAAGGGCGGCAGAATCACCTACGCCTTCGTCGGCAGCTATGACAGTTTGAACCCTTTCATCGTGAAGGGCGCGGAGACGACGGCGCGCGGCATCTGGGACGTGTCGCTCGGCAACAACGTGTTCGAGGCGCTCCTGGCGCGCAATCGCGACGAGGCCTTCACCCTTTACGGTCTCCTGGCCGAAAGCGTCGACGTCGCCGACGACCGCAGCGCCATCACCTTCAACCTCAATCCGAAGGCCCGCTTCTCGGACGGCCAGCCGGTGACGCCCGAGGACGTGATCTTCACGCTCGAGATCCTGCGCGAAAAGGGCCGCCCGAACTACCGGTCCTGGTATTCGAAGGTGAAGAAGGTCGAGAAGGTCGGCGAGCACGGCGTGCACATGACCTTCGGCGACGGCGCCGATCGCGAATTGCCACTGCTGATCGGCCTGATGCCGATCCTGCCGAAGCACGCCACCGACATCGAGAACTTCGACCGCTCGACGCTGAAGCCGCTGATCGGCAGCGGCCCCTATGTGATGGGCGAGGTAAAGCCCGGCGAGCGGCTGACGCTGAAGCGCGACCCGAACTACTGGGGCAAGGACCTTCCGATCAAGCGCGGCTTCGACAATTTCGACGAGATCCGCGTCGACTATTACCGCAACCGCAGCTCGATGTTCGAGGCGTTCAAGAAGGGCCTCTACGACGTCAACGCCGAGACCGATCCAGCGACCTGGCGCAACGGCTATAATTTCCCGGCCGTGGCGGACGGACGCGTGATCAAGGAAAGCGTCGAGACCGGCCTGCCCAAGGGCATGCTCGGCTTCGCCATGAACACCCGCCGCCCGACCTTCGAGGATATCCGCGTCCGCAAGGCGCTCGCCTCGCTGCTCGATTTCGAATGGCTCGACAAGAACCTGTTCTTCGGCGTTTACCAGCGCAACGCCAGCTACTTTGAAGGCTCCGAACTGTCGTCGATCGGCATCCCGGCATCCGACAAGGAGAAGGCGCTGCTGGCGAAGTTCCCCGACGCGGTGGAGCCCGACGTACTCGACGGAACCTACCGGCCGGCAAAAAGCGACGGCACCGGCGGCGACCGCAAGCTGCTGCGCGCCGCGCTCGAGCTGCTGCGGTCGGCCGGCTACGAGCTCAAGGGCAACGCGCTGGTCAACACCGCGACGGGCCAGCCGCTGACCTTCGAACTGCTGCTCAAGGATCGCGAGCAGGAACGCGTCGGCCTCGCCTATGCCCGCACGCTGGCGCGCGTCGGCATCAAGGCCAGCATCCGCACCGTCGATTCGGCGCAATATGAGCGTCGCGTGCAGGAATTCGACTTCGACATGATCATGACGTCGTGGCCGGCGTCACTGTCGCCCGGCAACGAGCAGAATTTCCGCTGGTCGAGCGCCAATGCCGACGTGCCGGGCTCCTACAATTATGTCGGCGCCAAAAGCCCGGCCATCGACGCGATGCTGAAGGAGATTCTCACCGCCGACCGGCGCGAGGATTTCGTCGAATCGGTGCGGGCGCTCGATCGCGTCCTGATCTCGCAGCACTATGTCGTGCCGCTCTATTACCTGCCGGAACAATGGGTTGCCCGCTGGTCGAATGTCGGCCACCCGGAGAAGCAGTCGATCAGCGGCTACACATATCCGACCTGGTACGCGACACCGGCGAAGTGAGGGCGGGGAGTGGGTTAGCGTAGCGCCCCACCCTCGCCGTCATCCCGGATGCAGCGAAGCGGAGATCCGGGATCCATCCAGCCGCCGCCTGAGACGGTTGGCACTTTTTCCGTGCGGGAAGAGGCGGATCCGACGCCGCGCCATGCACGGCAGCCCCGAGCGCGCCGATACATGGATCCCTGCTTTCGCAGGGATGACGGCAGAGCGGGACCCGCGCCTCCGCGCTTTTCTTCACCTCTCCCAGAGGGATAGGTCGACGGCCAAAGGCCGGCGGGTGAGGGGTTGAGCCCTCACCCGTGAGATCGCATCCCCTCCCTCTGGGAGAGGTGAAGGGATTGCGTCCTACCATGGCCTGCCGTGCCTCGCCGGCAAGCCAACCTGCCCCCTACGCCGCCTTCTTGCTGCCTTCCGCCGCCATGCGGGCGAGTTGCGTCAGGATCACCGCCGTGCCCTTGAGGCGCTGCTCCGGCTGTTCCCAGTCGCGGATGAGCACGATCTTCTGGTCGGGCCGAACCTTGGCCAGGCTGCCCTGCTCGCCGATATAGCGGATCAGGCCGGCCGGATTGGCGAAGGTCGAATTGCGGAAGGCGATGACGATGCCCTTCGGTCCGGCGTCGACCTTCTCGACATTCGCCTTGCGGCACAGCGCCTTGATGTAGACGATCTTCAGGAGATGCTCGACCTCGTCCGGCAGCGGGCCGAAGCGATCGATCAGCTCCGCGCCGAAACCGTCGATCTGCTCCGGCTCTTCCAGGTCGCCAAGGCGGCGATAGAGCGACAGGCGCAGCTGCAGGTCGGGCACATAGGTTTCCGGCAGCATGACCGGCGTACCGACCGTGATCTGCGGCGACCAGCGGCCATCGGCCTCCGCTTCCTCGACCCCGCCGTCGCGAAGCGCTGCAACTGCCTCTTCCAGCATCTGCTGGTAGAGCTCGAAGCCGACTTCCTTGATGTGGCCCGACTGTTCCTCGCCGAGCAGATTGCCGGCGCCGCGGATGTCGAGGTCGTGGCTCGCCAGCTGGAAACCGGCGCCGAGCGTATCGAGCGATTGCAGCACCTTGAGGCGGCGATCGGCCATCGCGGTCAGCCGCTTCTCGGCCGGTACCGTGAACAGCGCATAGGCGCGCGTCTTCGAACGGCCGACGCGGCCGCGCAGCTGGTAGAGCTGCGCCAGGCCGAACATATCGGCGCGGTGGACGATCAGCGTATTGGCGGTCGGAATGTCGAGGCCGGATTCGACGATCGTCGTCGAGAGCAGCACGTCATAGGCGCCCTCGTAGAACGCCGTCATGATGTCCTCGAGCTCGGTCGGCGGCATCTGGCCATGCGCGATGGCGATCTTCACCTCCGGCACGAATTTTTCCAGAAACTCCTTGCGATCCGCCAGATCCGACAGTCGCGGGCAGACATAGAAGCTCTGGCCGCCGCGATAGCGCTCGCGCAAAAGCGCCTCGCGCACGACAAGCGCGTCGAAGGGCGAGATGAACGTCCTGACCGCCATGCGGTCGACCGGCGGCGTGGTGATCAGCGACAGCTCGCGAACACCCGTCAGCGCCAGCTGCAGCGTGCGCGGGATCGGGGTGGCGGAAAGCGTCAGCACATGCACGTCGGCACGGATCTCCTTCAGCCGCTCCTTGTGCTTGACGCCGAAATGCTGCTCCTCGTCGATGATCAGCAGGCCGAGATCCTTGAACTCGATGCCCTTGCCGAGTAGCGCATGGGTGCCGACAACGATATCGACCTGCCCTTCCTTGATGCCCTTCTTGGTTTCGGCCATGTCCTTGGTCGAGACGAGGCGCGAAGCCTGCTCGACGCGGATCGGGAAGCCGGCGAAGCGGGACGAGAAGGTCCTGAAATGCTGGCGCGACAGCAGCGTCGTCGGCACGACGACCGCCACCTGCTTGCCGCTCATCACCGCGACGAAGGCGGCGCGCAGCGCCACTTCCGTCTTGCCGAAGCCGACATCGCCGCAGATCAGGCGGTCCATCGGCGTGCCGGCGCCAAGATCGGCAATGACCGCCTCGATAGCCGCGAGCTGGTCTTCCGTCTCCTCATAGGGGAAGCGGGCGGCGAACTCGTCATAAAGGCCATCGGCCGGCGCCAGCGGCTCGGCGTGACGCATGGCGCGCGCGGCGGCGACCTTGATCAGCTGGCCCGCCATGTCGCGGATGCGCTGCTTCAGCTTGGCCTTGCGCGCCTGCCAGGCGACGCCGCCCAGCTTGTCGAGCACGGCCTCGGTGTCTTCCGAGCCGTAGCGCGACAGCAATTCGATATTCTCGACCGGCAGATAGAGCCGGTCGCCGCCGTGATAAACGATCTCCAGGCAATCATGCGGCGCGCCGACGGCCGTGATCGTCTTCAGCCCGGTGAAGCGACCAATGCCGTGATCGACATGGACGACGATGTCGCCTTCCGAAAGGCCGGTCACTTCGCTCAGGAAGTCGGAAGCGCGCTTGGAACGCTTGCGCGGCCGCACGAGCCGGTCGCCCAGAATGTCCTGCTCGCCGATGATCACCATGTCCGGCGTCTCGAAGCCGGCTTCGAGGCCGAGCACGCCGAGACCGACGACTCCCTTGCCGAGCTTCTCGGCCGCGGCCCAGTCGTCGATCCGCTCGACCCGCTTCAGGCCGTGATCGTCCAGCACCTGGGCCAGGCGATCGCGGGCGCCATCGCTCCACGAGGCGATGATGACGCGCTTCTTTTCGCGCAGGCCGGAGATATGGCCGATGACCGCGTCGAAGACGTTGACGTCGCCAGCCGTGCGCTCGGCCGCGAAGGTACGGCCATGCCGGCCGCCGAGATCCGCGACCATGGTGTCGTCGGGCTCGGCGAATGGCGTCATGCGCAGCAGTGGCGCCGTCTTCTCGCGGCTCTTCCACTCCTCGCGCGTTAGATAGAGCTGGTCGGGCGGCACCGGCCGATAGGGCACGCCGCCCTGCGCCTGCCCCATGCCGCTCTTGCGCGCGTCATAGTGATCCTTGATGTCGTCGAAACGCTCGGCGATCGCTTCCTCGGCCAAGTGATCGAGCACGAGCGGCGCGCCGGGCAGGTAGTCGAACAGCGTGTCGAGGCCGTCGACGAACAACGGCAGCCAATGCTCGACACCGGTATAGCGGCGGCCTTCGCTGACCGACTGGTAGAGCAGGTCCTCGCGGTCGGTCGCCCCGAACAGCGCCACATAGCGCTCGCGGAAGTGGGCGATCGCCTCCGGCGACAGCACCAGTTCGCTCATCGGCACCAGGTCGAGGCGCTTCTTCTGCGCCACGGTGCGCTGGCTCTCGACGTCGAAGGAGCGGATCGAATCGACCGTATCGCCGAAAAAGTCGACCCGGACCGGTTCGCCCTGCCCGGCCGCGAAGAGATCGATGATGCCGCCGCGCACGGCATATTCACCCGCCTCGCGCACGGTCGAGGTGCGCAGGAAGCCGTTATCCTCCAGCCAGGCGATCAGCCGGTCCATCGACATCTGGTTGCCGCTGGCGATCGAGATGCTCTGGCGCGCGACCTGGTCGCGGCGCGGCAGACGCTGGCCCGCCGCGTTGACGGTGGTGAGCACGACCAGAGCGCGCCCCTTCACCGGCTGGTAATTGGCCAGATAGGAAAGCGCCGCCATGCGCCGCGCCACCACGGCGGTGTTCGGCGATACCCGGTCATAGGGCATGCAGTCCCAGGCAGGCAGCGCGACCACTTCCGTGCCCGGCGAGAAGAAGCGCATCGCCTGCTCGAGATCGGCCATGCGATTGCCGTCGCGCGCCACGACGAGGACAAAGGGAAGGCTCTCGCGCGCGGCCAGCGCGGCGATATCCGCCACGACCTTGCCGTCGAAGCCATCCGGAACGCCCGAAAGGACCGTCGACGGACGGCCAAGAATGTACGGGAATGTGACCATTACGCCTGACGGGGAGTGGCGCCGGTAAAGGCGGCGAGCTTCTGGAAAAATGCGGTGTCGACGTCGTCCGGCGTCGGGGCCTCGCCCGTCAGCCAGATCAGCAGATCGCGATCCTGTTCCTCCATCAGAGTTTCGAGGAGGTCGAGTTCGCCATCATCAAGGGTTGCGATATGGGCATCCGCGAAGCGGCCGAGAATCAGGTCCATCTCGCGCATGCCGCGATGCCAGCAGCGAAAATGGGTACGCCGGCGGCGAACGTCCAGCCCATCGCTCGACAAGGTCGTGCCGCTCATCTCAAACTCCGCCGCTGCTATCCGATCCGGCGAGGTATAGCCCCAAGGGATGCGCTTGTCAGCCGAAGAAGGCAGTGCCCGCCCTCGGTGTCCTCGTCTCGCTCTTCGCCTCCGCACACTCACCGTCATCTCGGGCGAGCCCTTGCAGGGCCCGGGATCGATTCAGCCGAAGTATGGGGGATTGGTCGCCGATTGCAGCAGGACGAGCAGGCGGAGCGGCCGCATGGATCCCCGCCTTCGCAGCGATGACGACGGAGCGGGTGCCGGCTTACCGTGGCCCAACACAGGAGAGCCTGGCGATCGATACAGGCGCAGTGGGACCCTGAATCCTGGCTCTCGCAGACAGCGGGGATGTATCGACCGCCTCGCAGGGAAGCCCAATAGGCGCCCCAATAGCGACCGAGACAATGAAGGGCGGCCCGGAGACCGCCCCTTGCGCTATTTGAACACCGCCTCTACCGCGCTCGCCAGCGTAGCGCCGGCGTTGCTCTTGCAATAGGCAACGATCTTCTCTGCATTGGCATGCGACTTCTCGGTGTCCACCATGCTATTGCCGGCCTTGCCGTGGACATAGCCGCTCATCCACATGGCGACGCCAGCAATCCTGGCAGGCGCCATGGCGCCAACCTCCTTGCAGGTCAATTTCGAAGCGTCGATTTCCTTGGCCATGGCGGGGACGGCCACGACAATACACAGAGATGCAAATGCACTTAGCAAATGACGTGTCATGGTCAGGGCATCCTTCCTACAGCCCCCCGCCAGCAAAATTAGCGCGACTGGAACTCACAGTCCGATAACAAACGCGATCGTCACACTAAATTTACCTGATGCGTGAGCGAAATTTCACCAAATAGACCACTCAACTTTACCAGACGAATACTTCTCCACGGCCCAAGTAAAGATAGCCGACAATACAGGCCCTAAAGTGGAAAGGGCGGCCTGGAGAGCCTCCTCCTGGGAATCTAGCTCAATGCGCGAGGCGTCCAAGCTCTCGCGAGCGCTCCGAACCAGATAGGTACGTGATGCAGAGTTGTCGGCATGCCGCTGCTTTCCGGTTGCCATATAGGTGATCTCGCCGAAATCGAGTGCAGGACAGCTTGTCTGCGCCGCGAGGAAGCAGAGCCATGCGAGGGAGCCTCGATCCATCCGGAAAGCGCTACAAGCACCGACGGCGCTCCGCACTCTCCCCTCGCTGGCCGTCATCCCGGACGGAGCGCAGCGGAGGTCCGGGATCCATTCAGCCGAATTATGTGGAATTGGCCGAGGCCGGACAACCGGCTGCGGGCTTTTCGCAGGGATGACGACCGAGGGCGACCCGACCGCCGTGCCTCAGACGCACCCTCCCCGGCAAAAATCACGATCCGGGCGCCGTACCGTAGCGCCCGGATCGCTGCCAGTCGTCAGAGTTCGACGCCGTAAACCACCTTGGCGCGCTCGGCGCTCAGATAGCCGTTCTTGATGTCCTCGATCACCGCGGCACGAGAACGCTTCTTCGGATCGCCAAAGCCGCCGCCATTGCCGGTGACGACGCGGACAATGTCGCCCTGGTTCAGCTCGACGCCGGTGGCGAACGCATAACGCTTGCGGCTGCCATCGGTCTTGATGACGTCGATATGGTTGCTGGTGCCTTCATGGCCGCCTTCCATGCCCCAGGGCAGGATGCGCGAACGCGTATAGCCACAGGTCAGGAAGTTGCCATCGGCGCGGACGCGATAGTCCATCCGGATACCCTTGCCGCCGCGCCACTGGCCCTCGCCGCCCTCTTCCGGGTTCAACGCCAGCTGGTCGACGAACAGACCGTAGCGGGCCTCGGCGATCTCGGCCGGGCAGTTGAACGTCTCACCGTGGAAGCCGGAGAAGATCGCGTTGTTGCCGTCACGGCCGGGCATGGCACCCCAGCCGCCGATCTCCGGCTCGACGATCGTGTAGTGGCGGCCGGTATCGGGATGCGGGCCGCCGACGACGGTGCCGCAGATCGAGGCGAAGCTGCCGGCCGAGAGCTTGTCGGGAACCTGCTGCGCCAGGCAGCGCAGGATCAGGTCGAACACGCGGATCTCGACCTCGTAGTAGAAGGCGTGCGCCGCGGGCTCCTGCGCGTCGAAGATCGAACCCGGGCGCGTCTTGACGACGAGCGGACGGAAGGAGCCGCCATTGGCGGGCGCCGCGACGTCGGTGATCGCCTTGATCGCCATCTGGCAGGCGACGATGACGCCGTCGCGGCTGGCATTGTTCGGCGTCGGCGTCTGGTCGGGGTTATCGGTCAGGTCGACGATGAACTGGTCGTCGGTGATCTCGACCGTCACCTTGTAGATCTGGCCGCTATCCTGCTCCTCGGCGAAGGAATACTTGCCGTTCGGCAGGTCCTTGAGCGCCTTCAGGGTTACCTGCTCGCCGTAGTCCATGAAATGGTTCATGGCGGCGACAAAGGTGCCCTTGCCGTATTTGGCCACGAGATCGAGGATGCGCTTGTCGCCGATGCGGACCGCCGCGATCGCCGCCCACATATCGCCCTTCAGATAGGCCGGCAGGCGGGAATTGACCATCATCAGGTCCATGACGGACTGGTTCGACACGCCCCGTTCGATCAGCTTGATCGCCGGAACGCGAAGGCCTTCCTGGAAGATCTCCTTGGCGTCGGTCGACATCGAGCCCGGCACCATGCCGCCGACATCGTTCCAATGCGCGATGTTCGCGGTCCAGGCGATGATCTCACCCTCGGCGAACACCGGCATGACCAAGACCATGTCGTTCAGGTGGGTGACGCCGCCATAGAACGGATCGTTGGTGGCGAAGACGTCGCCCGGATAGATCGAGGTGACCGGATGCTTGCGCAGCACCGCCTTCACCGCCTTGTCGAGCACGCCGATGAAGGCCGGAATGCCGGCGCCCGACGAGGCGATTTCGCCATCGGCGGCGCAGATGCCGGTGCCCATGTCGAGCACTTCATAGATGATGGCGCTCATCGCCGTCTTGCGCATCGCCGCGAACATCTCATCCGAAATCGCCTGCAGCGAATTCTGGATGATGTCGAAGGTGACGGGATCGTAGGTTGGGCTGCTCATGTGTCAGGCCCCCAGTTCGATATGGGTGTTGCCATAGGCGTCGATCGACACGCGGTTGCCCGGATGGATCACCACTGTCGTGCCGGAATCCTCGAGGATCGCAGGACCGGCGAAGGATATGCCGGGCTCCAGCTTCTCGAGGTCGTAGATCGTCGCCTCGTGAACGCCTTCGAGAGCGTAGTCGACGTCGCGGCGGCCCTTGACCGCCTGGTCGAGCGTTGCCCCCGTGGTCGGCAGCGCGATCATCTCGAGCTTGCCGACTTCGGCGGAAGCGACGAGATGCAGGCCGACGATCTCCACCGGCGCGTCGAGGCGATAGGTGTATTCGCGCTCATAGGCCGCGTGGAAATGCTCGATCATCGACTGGATCGCCGCGTCGTCGACAAACGTCGCCGGCAGTTCCACCTCGACCGCATGCTCCTGATTCTGGTAGCGGCACTTGATGAAGGGAACGAGCTTCACCTTGTCGACCGCTACGCCTTCCGCCTCGAACTGGCGCAGCGCCCGGTCGCGGGTCTCGTTGACGAGCGCGGCCAGGGCAGCGGTGCGGCCTTCGCCGCCCTCGATCAGCCGCGTCACGAAATAATCGCGGCGCAGGTCCGACATCATCATGCCCCAGGCCGAGAACACCGAAGCGCCGCGCGGGATCACGACCTTCTTCATGCCGAGCTCGGTGGCGAGCGCCACCGCGTGCATGGCGCCGCCGCCGCCGAAGGCGACCAGCGTGAAGTCGCGCGGGTCGTGGCCGCGATTGAGCGAGACCAGCTTCAGCGCGTTGATCATGTTGTTGTTGGCGATGCGGACGATGCCGCGCGCTGCCTCGATCGGCGTCAGGCCAAGCTTGTCGGCCAGCGTGTTCAGCGCGCCGTCGACCGCCTTCATGTCGGCGGTGATGGTGCCGCCGCAGAAATAGTCCTTGTCGATGCGGCCGAGCGCCAGATTGGCGTCCGTCGTCGTCGCCTGCGTGCCGCCACGGGCATAGGCGGCCGGACCCGGCTTGGCGCCGGCCGATTGCGGGCCGACATGCAGCTTGCGGAAATCATCGACCCAGGCGATCGAGCCGCCGCCATTGCCGATCTCGACCAGATCGACCACCGGCACCATGATCGGATAGCCCGACGAGGTGCGGTCGCGCTCGATCCAGTAGTCGGTCATGATCCGGACGTGGCCGTTCTCGATCAGCGAGCACTTCGCCGTCGTGCCGCCGATGTCGAGCGCCAGCACGTTCGGCTCGCCGATGATGCGGCCAAGCTCGGCCGCGCCCCAGAAGCCCGAGGCCGGGCCGCTCTCGACCATGGTGATCGGGATCTCGCGGGTGGCCGACAGCGAGTCGACGCCGCAGTTCGACTGCATGACGTAGAGCTGGCCGCCGAAATCCTTCGAGGCGAGGCCGCTCTTCGAGCCGGCCCAGATAGCGGCTGGCGACCGGCTGCACATAGGCCGACAGCACCGCCGTCGAGGCGCGCTCATATTCGCGCCATTCGCGGGTGATCTGGTGCGAGGCGACGACGGAGACCTCCGGCCAAAGCCGGCGGATCTCGCTCGCTACCGCTTCCTCATGGCGCGGATCGGCATAGGAATGCAGCAGGCAGATCGCGATCGCCTCGACGCCCTCGGCCCTGAAGTCTTCCAGGATCGCCGGCAGGCCGGACAGGTCGAGCGGGCTGCGCTCCTCGCCGGTATAGGCGATGCGGCCCGGCACTTCGCGGCAGAGATAGCGCGGCACGAAGGGCTCGGGCTTCACATATTGCAGGTTGAAGAAATCGGGCCGGTTGCCGCGCGCGATCTCCAGCACATCGCGAAAGCCCTCGGTCGTGATCAGCGCCGTCCGGGCGCCCTTGCGCTCGGTCAGCGCGTTGATGACGACGGTGGTGCCATGCGCGAAGAAGGCGATGTCGGCGGGATCGACATCGGCCTTGGCCAGCACGTTCAGCACGCCCTGCTCGAAATTCGGCGGCGTGGTGTCGGATTTCGCGGTGCGGACCGTCTGGCGGCCCGTCGCGGTGTCGGTCTCGAAATAGACGAGGTCGGTGAAGGTGCCGCCGACGTCGGTGGCGACGCGGATGGTCTTGTCGCTCATGTCAGACCTTCCCTCGCGGATCTTCGATGCCTGCTCGGTGACGGTGGCGGCCAGGACGCCGATCGCCGCGAAGGGGCGCAGCGCCATGGCGCGCTCGACCTTGTCGGGCGTATAGGCGCCGGTCTTGTCGAGGATGTTGATGGTGCCAAGCACGTTGCCCTCGAACACGACCGGCACGTTGATGCACGAGCCGCAGCCGAGCGACTGGATCAGTTCATGGTCGTGGAAGACGGTGGCGATCTCTTCGATCGTGTTGGCGACATAGGGCTTCTTCTCGCCGAAGACGAGATCGTTCCACTGTGCCGGCGGCCGACTGCTTGTAGCCGGAGGTCGGGTATTCCTCCGGATGGTTGGAATAGAGCCGGCGCGACATGCCGGTGTCGAAATCCGCGCTCATCACGGTGAAGATGATCGCGCCGACTTCGCGCTGGTAGAGTTCCTCGACCTTGGCGAGCGTCGCGGTCGGCTGGCCCTCTTCGCCAAGCGCTGCGATCAGCGCGTCCCACGCCTTCGGATCCGACACGGGATCGACCGGCTTCAGCTCTGCGGTAGTGCTCATCATGTTCCTTCCTATTCGGCCCCGGCGGGGATTGGCGTCCCGGCGCGGATGGCAGCGCGCAGCGCCGCCTCGGCCTCCGTCACGACGGGAATGGCTCCGATCAATTCGCGCGTATAGGCGCTCTTCGGATCGGAGAAGATGGTCTCGACCGGCCCGGTCTCGACGAGGCGTCCCTTCTGGAACACGCTCACCCGGTCGGCGATGGCACGCACGACGGCGAGGTCGTGCGTGATGAAGAGATAGGTCAGGCCGCGCTCCTCGGCGCAGCCGCTGCAACAGCTGAGCACCCGCGCCTGCACCAGCACGTCCAGCGCCGAAGTCGGCTCGTCGAGCACCAGCAGTTCCGGCTCGCAGGCGAGCGCGCGGGCAATGGCGATGCGCTGGCGCTGGCCGCCGGAGAGCCCGCGCGGCGAGCGGCGCGCATGCTCCGCTTCCAGCCCGACTTCCCGCAGCAGCGAGGCGACGCGCGCATTGCGCTCGCCGCTTGCGGCCGAGGTCATGCACGTCGAGCGGCAGGCGGATGCGAGGCGCCGACGCTGCGGCGCGGATTGAGCGCCGAGAGCGGGTTCTGCTGGACCAGCTGGATCGCCCGCTTCTGGTCGCGCGTCCGGCTTCGGCCGAGCGTCGCGCCGTTGAAGCGGATTCGCCCGAGGTCGCGCCGATCAGGCCGAGCACCAGATTGGCGAGCGTCGTCTTGCCGGAACCGGACTCGCCGACAATGGCGTGGCATTCGCCGCGCGTGAACGACAGCGAGACATCGTCCAGCGCCGTGACGCTATGGCCATCGGCCGAGAAGACCTTGCCGAGGCTGGTCGAGTTCGAGGACCGGGGCGTGGCGTCTCATGCGAAGGCCTCCGTCGGCTCGCCGCAGCCTTCATGCACGATGAGCGGGCTCTCGAATTCGGGGCTGCGCTCCGGCAGGTCCGGCAACCCGCCGCCCGAGATCTTCGGGATCGCGGCGAGCAGCGCGCGCGTATAGGGGTGGCGCGGATCGTGGAACAGCTGCGCCGTCGTGCCATGCTCGACGATGCGGCCGCGATAGATCACATAGACCCGGTCGGCGAATTCGCGCACCACGCCGAGATTGTGCGAGATCAGCAGCACGGACGTGCCGGTCTTCTCGGTCAGCTCATGCATCAGCTTCAGCGTCTGCGCCTGCACCGTGACGTCGAGCGCGGTGCCGGGCTCGTCGGCGATCAGCAATTGCGGCCGGTTGGCCAGCGCCATGGCGATCATCACGCGCTGGTTCATGCCGCCGGAAAGCTGGAAGGCGTAGGAATCGAGCGCGCGCTTCGGATCGGGGATCGAGACCTCGGCCAGCGCCGCCTCGGCGCGGCGGTCGGCCTCGTTCTTGGAGATCGAGCGATCGCCGGAGCGCAGCACGTCGCGGAACTGGCCGCGGATCTTGAAGGTGGGGTTGAGCGCCGAGGTCGGGTCCTGGAAGATCATGGCGACGCGGTTGCCGCGCCGCCTGGCGATTTCCGGGCCGCCCTTGGCGGCGTCGATGCCGTCGAACCAGATCGAGCCGGAGACGTGCGCGCGCTTCTGGTCCTGCAGCAGGCCCATGGCGAGGCGGGCCGTCACCGACTTGCCGGAACCGGACTCGCCGACGAGCGCGACCTTCTCGCCCGGCTGGATGTGCAGCGAAATGCCGTGCAGCACCGGCGTCGATGGCGGCGGTCGCCAAAGGCAAGGCGCAGGTCGCGGATGGTCAGGACCGGCTTCTGGAGCGTGGTTGCGGCCATCTCAGCTCTCCGCCTCGAAGGCTTCCCGCAGGCCATCGCCGACGAGGTTGAAGCCGAGCACGACCAGCAGGATCGCCACGGCCGGGAACACGGTCAGCCACCACGCATCCGGCATGTACTTGGCGCCATCGGCGACCATCGAGCCGAGATCCGGGGTCGGCGGCTGGACGCCGAGGCCGAGGAAGGAGAGCGATGAGGCCATCAGGATGACGAAGCCGACATCGAGCGTCATCTTGGTCAGGATCGACGGCCAGCAATTGGGCAAGATTTCGCGGAACAGGATGTGGGCGGTCGACGCGCCGACCGTTTCGGCGGCCAGCACATAACCCTCCTGCGCCTCGGCGCGGGTGACGTTGTAGATCAGGCGCGCATACCACGGCCACCACATGGCGGTGATGGCGAGCATGCCGTTCAAAAGCGTCGGCTGCAGGAAGCCCATGATCGCCATGGCCAGCACCAGCGGCGGAATGGCCAGGAACACGTCGGTGATCCGCATCAGAATATAGTCGGTCCAGCCGCCCTTGTAGCCGGCGACGAGACCGACAATGACGCCGATCGGAGTTGCGATGGCGAGCACGACGACCGCCATGATCAACGACAGCCGATAGCCATAGATGATGCGGGTGAACAGGTCGCGGCCGATCATGTCGGTGCCGAACCAGTAGTCACCGCTGGGCGGCGCGGTCATGGCGGCGAAATCGCCGGTCGGGCCGACATGGTCGGGATAGGGCGTAACGAAGGGCGCGAAGATCGCCAGCAGCACGATCGCCACGACGATGACCAGCCCGACGACCGAGAGCGGGTCAGCGGTGTAGGCGGTCCAGGCTTTTGACCGGGTGCGCGAGGCGATGACGGGGGAGCCGGGTTCCGACATCTTATGCCCTCCCCGCTGCGAGACGAATGCGCGGATTGATGACGTTCACCAGGATGTCGACAATGATGTTCACGATCAGGAAGGCGGCGGCGATGATCAGCACCGTGCCGACGATGGCGTCGAGGTCTTTTCGCAGGATCACCTCGACGCCGTAGCGCGACAGGCCGGGCCAGCCGAACACCTTCTCGACCAGGAAGGCGTTGCCGAGCATTGCCGCGAATTCGAGGCCGAGAATGGTCAGCGTCGGGATCAGCGCCGGCCGGAAGGCATAGCGGGTGGCGATCCGCCTTGCCGGAAAGCCATAGGCGCGCGCCATCTCGACATAGGGCCGCTCATAAACCTCGTTCATGTTGGAACGGGTCAGCCGCGCCGTCTGGCCGAGGCCGGACATGGCGAGCGCCAGCGCCGGCAGGATCAGATGATGCAACGCGTCGAGGAAGCCGGCGCCGTTGCCTGCCATGGCCATGTCGATGAGATAGAATCCGGTCGGTCCGGCCGGGATCGGCGTTCCCTCCAGCAGCCGGCCCTCGATCGGAAACCAGCCCCAGAAATAGCCGAACACCAGCTGCAGGATGACGCCCCAGACGAAGGCGGGTGTGCAGACGCCGAGCAGTGAGATCAGCCGGCCGACATGGTCCGGGAACCGGCCGCGAAAATGCGCCGACAGGATGCCGATCGGCAGGCCGATCAGCACCATCAGGATGCCCGAGACGAAGACCAGCTCCAGCGTCGCCGGCAGGAACTGGGCGATGTCCGTCGTCACCGGCCGGTTGGTATAGAGCGACTTGCCGAGATCGCCCTGGGCGAGCGACTTGACGAACTCCCAGTATTGCACCGGCAGCGAGGCATCGAGATGCCGCTCGACCCGGAGCGCCGCGACCTGCTCGGCCGTCGCGTTCGGACCAAGGGCGATGCGGGCAGGGTCACCCGGCATGACGCGGGCAATCGCGAAGATCAGCATGGAGATGCCGATCATGACGATCAGCGCGGCACCGAGACGATGCAGAAGGGATCTGAGGATATTCGACATTGTCTACCCGCTTGCTGGGCCTGTTTCTTCACCTCTCCCTGAGGGAGAGGTCGACGGCCGAAGGCCGGCGGGTGAGGGTTTACGGCCTCACCGGATAGTTCCCTAAACCCTCACCCGGCTCTTCGAGCCGACCTCTCCCTCAGGGAGAGGTGCAGATCCGAAGTCGAGCCGGAGAGAATTGTCAGCCCTGCTCCGAAGAAGGGCTCGTGGGCGCGACTGAAGGGAAGCGCCCACGACCGGGATCGGATGGAAGACGGCGATTTACTCCGCCATCTCCATCTCGCGGAACGAGAAGCCGAAGGCGGACAGCGCATAGCGGTGCGCATCGTCCGACAGCGCCGGCACCGTCACGGCCTTGCGGGCGGGGAAGACGGCGACCTGGTCATAGGCGTAGATCGTCGGTGCCAGATCGCGCAGGCGCTGGCTCAGATCCTCGTAGATCTTCTGGCGCTTGGCCGGGTCGACTTCGGCGCGACCGGCGGCCAGCAGCTTGTCCACCTCGGCGTCCTGCAGGTATTCCGGCGACTGCCAGGTGCCCTTCGCGGACGAATGATAGGTGTTGTAGAGCAACGAATCCGGATCGGGCGTCGTGGCGCTGTTGAAGATCTGCGAGATGTTCGGCGTCGTCTCCGGCTTGGTCACCATTTCGGTGAACAGCGCCCAGGGCACGCGCTTCACTTCCGGCTTGAAGCCAAGCTTGGCGAAGTTCGCCTGCATCAGCAGGGCGAAGCGCTCCTCGAGCGGCACTTCGGCGATCCAGGAGATCTCCAGCGGCGTCTCTTCCGGCTTGTACTTGCACTGCGCCAGCTCGGCCTTCGCCTTGTCCAGATCCTGCGCGTAGTTCGGCACCTCGTTCGAGGAGCCGAGCATGCCGTGCGGGATCGGGCCATTGGCCGGCTTGCCGAGCGAGACCTTGTCAGTGACGGCGACCATCTTGGCGGCGGTCGCATAGTCAAACGCATAGGTCAGGGCCAGGCGGCAGTGCACGTCGTCGAGCGGCGCCTTGGCCGTGTTCAGCTTGATGTAGAAGACGTTGGTGCCGACTTCCGTCAGCAGCTGCATCTTGTCGTCGGCGGCAAGCGCCTTGGCGACTTCCGGCGGCAGCCACTGCGAGCCGATGTCGTGCTCGCCCTTCGACAGCAGCGCGCGGACGGTCGAGGCTTCCAGGCCGTAACGGAAGCGGACCTTGTCGGGCGCCTTGGCGGCGACACCGAGGAAATAGCCCGGGAACTTGACCATATCGGTCTCTTCCTGCGGGTTCTGCTTCGTGACCGAATACGCGCCGGAGCCGGCGTCGTTGGCCGAGAGCCAAGCCTCGGAATAATCGCCAAACGCGCCATATTTGCCGTCGGCCTGATGCTGCTTCGCGAGCTTCGAGTCGAGGATCGGCAGGCGCACCAGGGCCGATAGGAAGGGGGCGTAGGGCCCCTTCAGCGTGAACTTGACCGTCTTGCCATCGACGGCCTCGGCCTTCTCGACGCTGTCGACGAAGAGATGCGAGAAGCCCTGGCCGAGCGCGATCATGCGGTCGAACGAATAGACCACGTCGTCGGCGGTCAGCGGATTGCCGGAATGGAACTTGACGTCGTCGCGCAGCGTGAAGGTGTAGACATTGCCGTCGACCGTCCAGCCCGATGCCAGCAGAGGCTGCATGCCCGGCTTGCCGGCCGTCGGCGCGACGAGCGTGTCGTAGACGTTGAACATCAGGATCGAGTCGGCATAGTCGGTCGCCTTGGCGGGATCGAGCTCGCCGATCGGCGCCTCGTCCAGTCGCAGCACCGTCTCGGCATAGGCCGGCGCCGTGATCAGGGCCGTCGTCGAAAGCGCCGCCAGCAGCAGCGTTGCACCCAGCTTCTTCATCGTCTTACCTCGTTTCACCCTCGGCCATGTCGTGCACAGCGATCTTGTCCTGGCTCTTGCGGAATTCCGCCGCGCCCGCATGCGACGGGCCGCGATGGCGGGATGTCTCCGAAAAGAGCTGCTGTGTCCCGACAGAAAGAACTTCGGCGACATGATCCGCCGGGTTGTGCACCCGATGCGGACGATGGGCCGAGAAATGCAGGGTGTCGCCTGCATGCAATTCGTAGATGGTCTCGTCGATGACGTAACGGATCGAGCCGGTCAGCACGTAGACGATCTCCTCGCCCTCGTGCGACGTCGTTTCGGAGAGATAGCGCGGCGGCACGTTCATCTTGACGGCGTTGAGCATCTGGCCCGGAAACGTCGTCGACAGCCGCTCATAGGAAATCCAGGCCGGATTGATCCCGTAGGTCACCCTGCCCTCGCGCCGCGACACGGCGTTTGGAATGTCCGGCTGGTGCAGGAAGGCGCTGACCGGCAGGTCCAGAGCCTTGGCGATCGTCACCAGCGAGGACAGCGACGGCGTTGTGATATCGCGCTCGACCTGGCTCAGAAAGCCGATCGAGAGGCCCGTCGCCTCGGCAACCCGCTGCAATGTCAGCCGGCGCTGCTTGCGCGCGTCTCTGATCTTCAATCCAACCTTCAAGGGATCGTTGCTCATGCCGGCCTCCCCGCCGCTCAAGCGGCGCTCCAATTATTTCACCATAGCTAAAATCTTAAGGCAAGATCCTTTGCCCGCGCAGTTCTACGACCTTGTTTCGCCACTCAATTTTGCCCATCCGCATCTCGAGTCGGTGGCGTGGAATGACCGATAAGACCGTGTCACCAGCCTCCCCGGCCAATGAACTGCGGATGATGCGCGGCCCTGTGTCCTGTGCCAGCTATGCGCCCAGTCACCAGCCGCTCGCCATCGCAGGACCACGCGCGATGCGGGCGCACGGTCAGATAATTCAATCGTGACGAAATTAGTTCAACAGTCTGACGAAAAAAATGCAACCGCTCGTTCGGCCGAGTCCGATTGCTAGGAGCCATGCGCGCGCGGGAATACCGCAAGGGTAACGGGAGGCTAACGCGGATCGTCGCTGTTAACGCAGCGGTTGCGGCTGGGCGACGTCGAGAATGCGGAGGCTCGACTGCCGCCGGCCCTGCCAATGATCGATCGACAGCGTGCCGGCGACATGCAGCGGCCGGCCCCGCGATCCGAGCAGCATCCGGCCGAGGTCGTTGTCGGCGGCGCGGAAGGCGATCGCCTTCAGGTTCTGGTCGCCGCCCGAAAGCGTGACTTTGACATGGCCGTTGCCGACCGTATCGGCATAGCCGACGATGTGAGCCGGCAGGGCGAAGACCGGCTCGGCATGGCCGGATCCGAACGGCCCTGCCTTTTCCACCATGTCGATGAAGTCGGGCGTCGCCGCGCGGGCGGTGAGCGCGCCGTCGACCAGCAGCTGGTCGGCCTGGCGGGCGCGGCGCGAGGCCTCGGCAGCGCCGGCCTCCAGAAAGGCGCGGAATTCCGCGAATCTGGACGGCTCGATGGTGAGGCCGGCCGCCATGGCGTGGCCACCGCCCTTGACCAGCAGGCCCTTTTCGACGGCACCGCGAACGAGCGCGCCGAGATCGACGCCGGCGACCGATCGGCCCGAGCCGGTGCCCAGCCCGTTCGGCATCAGCGCGATGGCGAAGGCCGGCCGACGGAAGCGTTCCTTGAGCCGGGCGGCGATCAGGCCAACAATACCGGGGTGCCAGCGGTCGCTGGCTGTGACGATGACGGCAGGCCCCTCGCCCGACCCGATCTCGGCATCCGCCTCGGCCACAGCCTCTTCCAGCATCGAGGTTTCAATGGCCTGGCGCTGCTTGTTCAGCTCGTCGAGTTCGATGGCGATCCGCTCGGCCTCAGCCGGATCATCCAGCGACAGCAAGCGGGCTCCGAGAGCGGCATCGCCGATCCGGCCGCCGGCGTTGATGCGCGGTCCGAGCAGGAAGCCAAGGTGATAGGGCGCGACCGGCGCGTCGATCCGCGCGCATTGCGACAGCGCGGCGAGGCCGGGATTGGCCCGGCGTCGTACCGCCAGCAGCCCCTTGGTGACGAATGCGCGGTTCAGACCGATCAACGGAACCACGTCGCAGACCGTGCCGAGCGCCACGAGGTCAAGCCATTGCAGCAGGTCCGGTTCTGGCCGGCTCGGACTGTACCATCCACGCTTGCGCAGCTCGCGATTGGTCGCGACGATCGCCAGGAAGGTCACGCCGACGGCCGCGAGATGGCCCAGTCCGGACAGGTCGTCCTGCCGGTTCGGATTGACCACGGCGAGCGCCGGCGGCAGTTCCGCGCCCATCTGGTGATGGTCGAGCACGACGGCGAGACGGCCGAGATCGCGGGCGACGGCAAGCGATTCATGGCTGGTCGAGCCGCAATCCACGGTGACGATCAGCTGCGCACCCTCTTCGACGAGGGTGCGGATGGCGTCTGGATTGGGGCCGTAGCCCTCAAAGATGCGGTCGGGAATGTAGATCCGCGTCTCGACGCCCTGATGGCGAAGAAAGCGCGCCAGCAGCGCCGAGGAGGTCGCGCCGTCGACGTCGTAGTCGCCAAAAATCGCGACATGCTCGCCAGCCTCGACGGCATCGGCAATGCGCGCCGCCGCTGCATCCATATCGGTCAGGACGGACGGGTCCGGCATCAGCCGGCGGAGGCTCGGATCGAGGAAATGGGCCGCGTCGTCGATGGCCACGCCACGGCCCGCCAGCACGCGGGCAACCAGCTCGGGGATCTCGAAACGCTGCGACATCGCCGTCGCAGCGAGGCTCGAACCGGCATCGACCCGTTCGGTCCAGCGGCGCCCCGTCACGGATCCCTCTACGCCGAGAAAGGCGCGCCGTGCGTCGCTGGATGTCATGGACATGGGAGCCGGATCAGCCCTCGCTATCGAACTTTTCGAGATCGCGATGCGTCGCCTTGATCCAGCGAACCGTGCCGGAGGACGAGCGCATGACGACCGTGTCGGTCGTGATCTCGCCATTGCGGGCGAAGCGCACGCCGGACAGCAGGTTGCCGTCGGTGACGCCGGTCGCCGCGAACAGCACGTCGCCCTTCGCCATCTCGTCATGGGTGAACTTCTTGTCGAAGTCCTTCACGCCCATCTTCGCCGCACGCTCGCGCTGCGCGTCCGACTGGGTCACCAGGCGGCCCTGCATCTGGCCGCCGATGCAGCGAAGCGCCGCCGCGGCGAGAACGCCCTCGGGCGCGCCACCGATGCCGAGATAGATGTCGATGCCCGTCTCGTCCGGATTGGTCGTGTGGATGACGCCGGCGACGTCACCGTCGCCGATCAGTCGAAGCGCCGCGCCGGTGGCGCGCACATCCTCGATCAGCTTGGCATGGCGCGGACGGTCGAGGATGCAGGCGGTGATCTCGTTGACCGGCACGCCCTTGGCGGCGGCCAGCGCCTGGATATTCTCCATCGGCGACGCATCGAGATCGACGACGCCCGTGGCATAGCCCGGACCGATGGCAATCTTCTGCATGTAGACGTCGGGCGCGTAGAGCAGGCTGCCGCCCTCGGCGATCGCGATCACGGCCAGCGAGTTGGGCTGGTTCTTGGCGCAGATCGTCGTGCCCTCGAGCGGATCGAGCGCGATATCGACGCGCGGGCCGGAGCCGCGACCGACCTTCTCGCCGATATAGAGCATCGGCGCTTCGTCGCGCTCGCCCTCGCCGATCACGACGGTGCCCTCGATCGGCAGGCGGTTGAGTTCGCGACGCATGGCGTCGACGGCAGCCTGGTCGGCCGCCATTTCGTCACCCCGCCCCCGCCAACGCGCCGCCGCAACGGCTGCGCGCTCTGTAACGCGCACCAGCTCCAGCGTCAGGATCCGGTCAAGACCCGCTGCCTTCGCATTCCCCGTTATCGCCATAGTGCTGCTGCTCCGCTCTCAGGCCAGTTGTTCAATGCGTATCATCTGCGGGCGCTCCGCAATATGACCATCCGCCGTAATCCGATCGAGCGCTTCCTTGACCTGCGACTCGGTCGTCTCATAGGTGATGAGCATAACCGGTTGCGGCTCGAGCGGCTGCGGATGTTCCGGCGCATCCGCCTTCGGCGCGCGGCGCCGCTGCACGATCGATTCCAGCGAAATGTTGTTTTCCGCCATACGCTTGGCGATGGAGGCGAAAGCACCCGGCCGATCGTAGACTGAAAGACGGATGTAGTAGCCGCCGGCATGCGCCCGCATGACCGCCTGCTGGTAGGGCTGCAGCGTATGGGCGGGACGGCCGAACGTGCCGACCGTGTCGCCACGCGCCAGATCGGCGATGTCGCTCATCACGGCCGAGGCCGTGGCGTCACCGCCGGCGCCCGGGCCGGAAAGAACCAGCCTGCCGACGAAATCCGCCTCGACCGCCACCGCATTGGTGACGCCGTCGACGCGAGCGATCGGCGAGGACTTCGGCACCATGGTCGGATGAACGCGCTGCTCGATGCCGGTTTCGGTACGTGTGGCGACGCCGAGCAGCTTGATCCGGTAGCCAAGCTCGTCCGCAGCCTCGATATCCGCCGTGGAGATCGAGCGGATGCCTTCGACATAGATGGCGTCGGCATTGATTCGGTGCCGAAGGCAATCGCAGTCAGCAGCGCCAGCTTGTGGGCCGTGTCGAAACCGTCGACATCGAAGGTCGGATCGGCCTCGGCATAGCCGAGCCGCTGCGCTTCCGTCGAGGCAGGCGTCAAAGGCCATGCCCTCGCGCTCCATCCGGGTCAGGATGTAGTTGCAGGTGCCGTTCAGGATTCCGTAGACGCGCCAACCTCGATTGCCGGCAGCGATTCGCGCAGCGTCTTGATGATCGGAATGCCGCCGGCGGCGGCCGCCTCGAAGTTCAGCGAGACGCCACTGTTCTCGGCGACGCGCAAGTTCGGTGCCATGCTTGGCGAGCAGCGCCTTGTTGGCGGTGACGACATGCTTCCTGGCATCGAGCGCCGCGCGAACCGAATCGGCGGCCGAGCCGTCCGCGCCGCCCATCAGCTCGACGAAGACGTCGATGTCGGGCGACTGCGCCAGCGACATCGGATCGTCGAACCAGGTCACCGTGGAGAGATCGAGGCCACGATCGCGGAAGCGATCGCGGGCCGTCACGGCAGTCACGACGACCGGCCGGCCGCAACGCAGCGCCAGTTCATTGGCATGGCGCTGCGTCAGACGCAGCAGGGACGCGACCAACGGTGCCGAGACCGGCGACGCCCAGCCGAAGTACTTGATTCATATAAACGCCCCAGAGGGGCCCGGCTTACCGCCGGGCGCTGCTGATCGGGACGACGTTGTGCAACGTTTTGTCCGCCGTTTCAAGGAAGCGACGGACATTGCGCGCGGCCTGGCGAATGCGCTGCTCGTTCTCGACCAGGGCGATGCGGACGTAATCATCGCCATGCTCGCCGAAGCCGACGCCCGGAGCGACCGCGACATCGGCCTTCTCGATCAGCAGCTTCGAGAATTCGAGGCTGCCCAGTGCCTTGAACGCTCGGGAATCGGCACCCAGGCGAACATGCTGGCGCGCGGCGCCGGGATCTGCCAGCCGGCGCGGCCGAAGCTGTCGACCAGCGACGTCGCGGCGGTGCTTGTAGATCTGGCGCATCTCCTCGATGCAATCCTGCGGGCCGTTCAGCGCAGTGGTCGCCGCCACCTGGATCGGCGTATAGGCGCCGTAGTCGAGATAGGACTTCACCCGCGACAGCGCGGCGATCAGGCGCTCATTGCCGACCGCGAAGCCCATGCGCCAGCCGGCCATGGAATAGGTCTTCGACATCGAGGTGAACTCGACGGCGACGTCGATGGCGCCCGGCACCTGCAGCATCGAGGGCGGCGGGACGTCGTCGAAATAGATCTCGGAATAGGCGAGGTCCGACAGCACGATAGAGTCGTGCTTGCTGGCGAAGGCGACGACGTCGCGATAGAAATCGAGATCGGCCACATGCGCCGTCGGGTTGGACGGATAGCAGAGCACGAGCGCGAGCGGCTTCGGGATGGAGTGCATGACGGCGCGCTCCAGCGCGTGGAAGAACTCGGCCCCGGCTCGACCGGCACCGAGCGGATCACGCCGCCGGCCATCAGGAAGCCGAAGGCGTGGATCGGATAGCTCGGGTTGGGCACCAGAATCACGTCGCCCGGCGCCGTGATGGCCTGCGCCATGTTGGCGAAGCCTTCCTTGGAGCCGAGCGTGGCGACGATCTGCGTGTCGGGATTCGAGCTTCACGCCGAAGCGGCGGTCGTAATAGGCGGCCTGCGCCTGGCGCAGGCCCGGATGCCGCTGCGAGGCCGAATAGCCGTGCCGTGCGCGGCGCCGGCCGTTTCCGCCAGCTTCTCGGACGATGCGCCGGGGTCGGCAGGTCGGGATTGCCCATGCCGAGATCGATGATGTCGGCGCCCGCGGCTCGAGCGCTCGCCTTAAGCCGGTTGACCTGCTCAAAGACGTATTGCGGCAGACGCCGCACGCTGTGGAACTCGCTCATGACTCCGAATCCATCTTTCCTGGATAGTCGTTATGCGCCTCACCTGGCGCGGGGCGGTTCTACACCGAACCGCCGTCTAAGGAAGCACCCTTATTGCGGGCATTTCGTGGCGTCTTCGCCGGGCTGGTCACATCTTTCCTGAATTTCGGAAAGCGTCTTCTTGGCGTGCGTGGCAGCGGTCTTTTCAAGGGCCGCGTTGGAGGCCGCGCTCTGCTTGCGCGCCGCCTCTGCGGTCCGCGGATCGTTGCGGGCACCCTTGGCCTTGAGGCCCGCAGTAGCGCTCTGCAACTCGGCCGGAGTCATCAGCTTGCCGGGCGGCTGACCGCCGGCGACATTGATGTTGGGAAACACGCCCGGACGATCGAGCTCGGGATCGGGCGAATTGTCCAGCGTCCTCGAAAGCTGCTGCGAGCAGGCCGCCAGCGAAACGGCGAGCGTCACCATAAGAACGACCGAGGCGGAGCGAGACCGCTTGATTCCGAACGGATTCATCTTGAACTCATTGTGGTAAGCGGGTCGATAGCATGCGCATCATATCCCTGTGAGCGCGAAGCTATTACACTCCGCGCGTCGGGGAAAGCAGCGCCGCCTTCCCGGCTGTAGAATGGCATTCGGGGATACGATGGCCAAAGACAAATCCGGAAGCGACGGCACCACGTCCGGCGGTGCCCCGATCAGCCTGATCATCAAGGACCCCGAGAAGTTCGCCCAGAACATCGCCAAGATGGTCGAGGGCATGACGCGAGGCCGCGAACGCGTTCCTGAGGCCGCAGGGAGGACGGCAGGCTCTCCGCCGACCTGACCGACGAGATCGCCGAGATCGTCCGCACGCTGGCCAGGGTGATCGAGTACTGGACGTCCGAGCCGGGTCGAAGCCTTCAAGCGCAATCAAAGCTTTATGGGCAATACTTCGTGCTTTGGACGAGCATGATGCAGCGCATGGGCGGCGTGCAGATGCCGCCGGTCGTGGTGCCGGATCCGCGCGATCGGCGCTTCAAGGATCCGCAGTGGACGGAGAACCAGTTCTTCGACTTCGTGAAGCAGTTCTACCTGATCACACGCGCTGGGCCGAGGAGATGGTCGAGACGGCCGACGACCTCGATCCGCATATCCGCCTCAAGGCCGGCTTCTATGTCGCCAGATCGCCAATGCGGTCTCGCCGTCGAATTTCTGTTCACCAATCCCGAACTCCTGCGCGACACGCTCGATTCGAGCGCCGACAACCTCGTGCGCGGCATGGACATGCTGGCGGAGGACATCGCGGCCGGCAATGGCGAGCTGATCATCCGCCAGTCCGACAATGCGCATTTCGCGATCGGCAAGAACCTGGCGCTGTCGCCCGGGCAAGGTGATCCTGCAGAACGACTGTCTGCCAGCTGATCCAGTACAAGCCGGCGACCAAGAGGTGCTGAAGCGGCCGCTGCTGATCGTGCCGCCCTGGATCAACAAGTTCTACATCCTCGATCTCAACCCGGAGAAGATCCTTCATCCGCTGGGCGGTGGAGCAGGGCCACACGGTCTTCGTGCGTCTCCTGGGTCAATCCCGACGAGCGACAGGCCGAGAAGAGCTTCGAGAACTACATGCGCGAAGGCATCCTCGAATCGCTCGACAGGTCCAGAAGATCACCGGCGAGAAGAGGTCAACGCCATCGGCTATTGCGTCGGCGGCACCCTGCTCTCCTATACGCTCGCCTACATGGCCGGCGTCGGCGACACGCGGATCGCCTCGGCGACGCTGTTCGCCACCCAGGTCGACTTCACCCATGCCGGCGACCTCAAGGTCTTCATCGACGAGGAGCAGATCGAGGCGGTCGAGAAGAAGATGAGCGTGCGCGGCTATCTGGAGGGGAAGAACATGACCGCCTCCTTCAACATGCTGCGCTCGAACGACCTGATCTGGTCCTATGTCGTGAACAACTATTTCCGCGGCAGGGAACCGATCCCGTTCGACCTGCTCTACTGGAATTCGGACGCCACGCGCATGCCGGCGGCGAACCATTCCTTCTATCTGCGCAACTGCTATCTCGACAACAAGCTGGCCGAAGGCGAGCTTTCGGTCGACGGCAAGCCGCTGTCGCTCGGCGACGTCACCATTCCGATCTACAATCTCGCCACCCGCGACGACCACATCGCGCCGCCGCGCTCGGTGTTCTTCGGCTCGTCCTTCTTCGGCGGCCCGGTCGACCTTCGTGCTGGCCGGCTCCGGCCACATCGCCGGCGTGATCAACCCGCCCTCGCGCGGCAAGTACCAGTACTGGACCGGCCCGCACCGCATGGCGACGGACTGGACTGGATGGCTCGGCAGCCCAGGAGCATCCCGGCTCCTGGTGGCCGCATTGGCAGGCCTGGATCGAGGCGCAGGACGACACGCGCGCCAAGGCGCGCACGCCCGGCGGCCGCAAGGTCAAGGCGATCGAGGATGCGCCGGGCAGCTATGTGAAGGTGATGGCGTAGGGCGCTCGGCCTGAAGCAAGCCCCTCACCCTGCCCCATCCCGCTAGCGGGCGAGGGATTTCGGCCGGCGCGCTTTCCAGCGCGCGAGCCATTTCTGCAGACATTTTCGAGAGAACTGTTCCGGACCGTCCAATTCGGCCCGGCTCCCTCTCCCGCTGGCGGGAGAGGGTTGGGGTGAGGGCCTATCCTCCCCGAGTTCCGATCAGGTGCCGGCGAGCGCCTGCTCGAGATCGGCGATAATGTCTTCCTTGTCCTCGATACCGACCGACAGACGGACGACATCCGGGCCGGCTCCGGCCAGGACCTTCTGGGAATCGCTCAGCTGGCGATGCGTCGTCGAGGCGGGATGGATGATCAGCGAGCGCGTATCGCCGATATTGGCCAGATGCGAGAACAGCTTGACGGTCGAGACGACCTTGACGCCTGCGTCATAGCCGCCCTTCAGGCCGAAGGTCAGCACGGCGCCCGCGCCCTTCGGGACATAGCGGCGGGCAAGGTTGTGATAGCGGTCGCCCGGCAGGCCGGCATAACTCACCCAGGCCACGGCCGGATGGTCGATCAGATATTCGGCGACGGCGCGGGCATTGTCGCGAGTGCCTCTGCATGCGCAGCGGCAGCGTCTCGATGCCGGTCAGGATCAGGAACGAGTTCTGCGGCGAGATGGCCGGGCCGAGATCGCGCAGGCCGAGCACGCGGCAGGCGATGGCGAAGGCGAAATTGCCAAACGTCTCGGCCAGCACGACACCGTTATATTCGGCCAGCGGCTGCGACAGCTTCGGATAGCGCGCCTCGCGTGCCCAGTTGAACCGGCCGCCATCGACGATGACGCCGCCCATCGAGTTGCCGTGGCCGCCGAGGAACTTGGTCAGCGAATGCACGACGATATCGGCGCCATGCTCGAACGGCTTGCAAAGATAGGGCGTCGCCAGTGTGTTATCGACGATCAGCGGCACGCCGGCGCGCTTGGCGACGGCTGCGATCGCCGCGATGTCGACGACGATACCGCCCGGATTGGCGATCGATTCGATGAAGATCGCCTTGGTCTTCGGCGTGATCGCCCGCTCGAACGAGCCGATATCGTCGGGATCGGCCCAGACGACGTTCCAGCCGAAGCTCTTGAACGAGTGGTTGAACTGGTTGATCGAGCCGCCATAGAGCTTGGTCGAGGCGATGAATTCATCGCCGGGCTGCAGCAGCGTGTGGAAGACGAGAAGCTGGGCCGCGTGGCCCGAGGCGACGGCGAGCGCGGCGGTGCCGCCTTCCAGCGCCGCGACGCGCTCCTCCAGCACGGCGGTCGTCGGGTTGGTGATGCGGGTATAGATGTTGCCGAAGGCCTGCAGGCCGAACAGCGACGCGGCGTGATCGACATTCGTCGAAGACGAACGAGGTCGTCTGGTAGATCGGGGTGATGCGCGCGCCCGTGGTCGGGTCGGGCTGGGCGCCGGCATGAACCGCCAGTGTCGCGAAACCGGGAAGCCTGTCTTCGGACATTCTTGTCTCCTCCATCTTCATTCGTGAAATGTCTGGCTCGAGTGTTTCTCGGGTCACCACCGATAACCCGGCGGAGCCGCAATTCGCAGCCATGCATTTCGCCAGGTTACAACCTCTGGCGAAAATTCATCCCTTTCGGCGCCGAACGCCGCGAAATTGTATCAGCCGATCAGACGCGGCCGCTCTATGGCCGGACAACGGTTCATGACGACGCGAATGCCCTTTGCCTCCAGACGGGCCGCCTCGACGTCGTTGCGGACGCCGAGTTGCAGCCACATCACCTTGGGCGGCACCGGCAGCGCCAGAATCTCGTCGACAACGCCGCCGATCGCAGCCGAATTGCGGAACACGTCGACCATGTCGATCGCGACCGGAATGTCGGCGAGGTGCGGATAGACCATCCGGCCGAACAGTTCCCGCCCGGCAATGCCGGGATTGATCGGATAGGTCTCGTAGCCCGCCGCCGTCAGGTAGCCGAGCACCCCATGGCTGGGCCGTGCCGGATTGGGACTCGCGCCGACGAGGGCGATGGTCCTGGTTTCGGTCAGGATGTCGCGAAGATACGCGTCGTCATAGCGGTCATGGTTCATGCGTCACAGCCCGGGCACGACCACGGCGGTGACCATCCACTTGCCGTCGACCTTGCCGTAGCAGACGCTGGTGGCCTGGAAGCCGAGCGAGATATCGTTGGTCGAATAGCCGGTCTTTCCCGAAGGCAGCGCCACGGAATACCAGTCGGCATCGCCATCCTCGCCATCGACGGAGCCCTCGACGAAAGGCACGATCGTGCCGGCCGGGAGTTTGGCCAGAACGGCGGACGTCTCGGACGGCTTCTCGTGGAACTCCGTCTCCTCCGACAGGATCCAGAGATTGCCCGACGGCACACCGGCGGCGTCCGCGACGGCCAGCGCCTTGTCGCGGTCGAAGATCGGCTCCGCCGGCGAGCAAATAGCGCCGCCCGCCGTCTTGGAATGACCCAGCGTTCCCGGATCGAGCGCATTGCCGAACAGATCGACGACGAGCCCGTCGAGATCCTCGCGGCTGTAGTCGACATCCCCCGTCGCCGTCAGCATCGCGGCCTCGTCGAGCCGCTGGTCGCCCGGATGCTTGTCGGGATCCGGCAGCGCGGCCGGCGGCGTCGCGTCCGGGAAGCCGATCATCGGCGAATAGATCTTCACTTCCGGCGCCGCATTGGTCTTGAGCGTCGCGACGTCGCCGGTGGCGATCGCCGCCTTCAGCGCCTCGACAAGCGCCTTCAGCTCGGCATCGTCCGCTCCCGTCGTGTCATAGGTGACGGTGACAGCCTCATAGGGCTTGGCCTGGCTGGCCGGATCCTCGGCGGCAAGGGCCGTCGAGCCGAGGAGGGCAAGAATCGCGCAGCTGCAAAGAAGGTTCTTCATGATTGGGGCCCTGGCAGTGCGAGGCGACCGGCCTCATCAAACGGGAAGAACGGATTGTAGGCCACCTCCCAGAGATGACCGTCCGGATCGGCAAAATACCCCGAATAGCCGCCCCAGAATACCTTGGTGGCCGGCTTCATGATGCGCGCGCCGCAATTCTCGGCATGCGCCAGCGCCGCATCCACCTCGGCTTCGCTCTCGACGTTGTGGGCCAGCGTCACGCTACGAAAGCCGTCTCCGGCAGGCGCGACATTCGCATCATCAGCGAGCGCATTGCGCTGGAACAGGGCCAGCACGACGCCGGAGAGCTGAAAGAACGTGATCTCTTCCTGGCTCGCCGTCGATGCCGGCCAGCCAAGCGATTCGTAAAAAGCCCGTGCCTTCGGCACATTGGCGACACCGAGCGTTACAATGCTGAGCCTTGGTGCGAGGCCTACATTCGTCATCTTGTCTTCCCCGTCACGATCCGGCCGGCAGCATAGCCGATCGGCCGGCCGGGTACAGGGTCCGTTCGCCGTCATTCACGGCACAGCCGGATGGCGGGGCGAAGCGCGCGCGGCAGGCAGCGGATCCTCTCTCCCCTGCCCTCCGCAGCGCGACAATCCGTCCCGATCCCCGCTATGTCGTCGCGAGGATGAAGGCGCCCGTCGCACCGAGCAGCACCAGCAACACGATCCACTTCACCAGCGGATGCTTCCAAACCGTCCACATAGTCCAGTCCCCGATAGCCATGCGAGCCGACGTGGCTCACCCCGAACAACCCCATAGCACGCTTCGCGGTGGCAACTGCTCCCCTCGCAGACTATCCTCCGACTTCGCGTATTTGGTGTATTCGCGGCCCGCAGCATGGCCAGGCCGGCCCCACCCAGACGACGCAAACCGCCATTTGGACGCGGTAAAATAATACCATACGGTTAAGTCATTGATTTAAATGCGATAATTGAACGATCACCATTTCGGCCGCGCTTGACGGAATCTGTGACACAAGCTAAACACCGGCCACGAACGACAGGACCGCGCGTCCTGTTGCCGCTAATCCTGCCCGAGAAGGGCACGAGAAAACGAGTTCAACAATGAGCACCATTTCCACCAAGCCGGCGGATGTCGAGAAGAAGTGGATTCTGATCGACGCTGAAGGGCTGGTCGTTGGCCGTCTCGCCGTCGTCGTGGCGAACCGCCTGCGCGGCAAGCACAAGGCCAGCTTCACCCCGCATGTCGACGACGGCGACAACGTCATCGTCATCAATGCCGACAAGGTCGTCTTCACCGGCGCCAAGTACACCGACAAGCGGTACTACTGGCACACCGGCTACATCGGCGGCATCAAGGAGCGCAGCCCGCGCCAGATCATCGAGGGCAAGTTCCCCGAGCGCGTTCTGGAGAAGGCCATCGAGCGCATGATCCCCGAGGGTCCGCTTGGCCGTCGCCAGCTGAAGAACCTGCGCGTCTATGCCGGCTCGGAGCATCCGCATGTGGCCCAGCAGCCGGAAGTGCTGGACGTCGGCGCCCTGAATGCCAAGAACAAGAGGATTGCCTGAACATGGCTGATCTCCAGTCCCTCCAGGACCTCGCCGTCATCTCGACCGAGAACGCGGCTCCTGTCCATGTGCAGAAGCTTGACGCCCAGGGCCGCGCCTACGCGACCGGCAAGCGCAAGAACGCCATTGCCCGCGTCTGGATCAAGCCGGGCACCGGCAAGATCGTCGTGAACGGCAAGGAATACCGCGGCTACTTCGCTCGCCCGGTTCTGCAGATGCTCGTTCAGCAGCCGATCGGCGTCGCTGCGCGCACCGACCAGTATGACATCCACGCCACGGTCGCTGGCGGCGGTCTCTCCGGCCAGGCCGGCGCGCTCCGTCACGGCATCTCGAAGGCTCTCACCTACTACGAGCCCGAGCTGCGCAGCGTTCTCAAGAAGGGCGGCTTCCTGACCCGCGACAGCCGTGTCGTCGAGCGCAAGAAGTACGGCCACGCCAAGGCCCGCCGCAGCTTCCAGTTCTCGAAGCGCTAATCAGCGTCCTCGCGACGTTTTCGAAAGGGCGCTTCGGGCAACCGCAGCGCCCTTTTTCTATGCGGTCCTGCTTCATCGCGGGGTCATGCTGACACGACATCCTTGCGGGTGGCGCGAGCGCCCCCATCTTCTGATGCCTGAACGGAGGCAAGCCCATGGTATCCAAGGTCTTCATCGACGGCGAAGCCGGCACGACGGGTCTGCAGATCCGCCAGCGCCTGGAAGGCCGCGACGACATCCAGTTGCTGTCGATCGCGCCCGAGCGTCGCAAGGAGACGGCAGCCAGGGCCGAACTGCTGAACGGCGCCGACGCCGTCATCCTCTGCCTGCCGGATGCCGCGGCCAAGGAAGCAGTCAGCCTCATCGACAATCCCAAGGTCAAGGTCATCGACGCCTCGACCGCGTACCGGACGGCTGCCGACTGGGCCTATGGCTTCGCCGAGCTGGACAAGGCGCAGCGGGCGAAGATCGCCGCCTCGACTCGCATTTCCAATCCCGGCTGCTACGCGACCGGCGCCATCGCGCTGCTGCGGCCGCTGGTTTCGGCCGGGCTCCTGCCCGCCTCCTGGCCGGTGACGATCAATGCCGTCTCCGGTTATTCCGGCGGCGGCAAGTCGATGATCGCCGAATTCGAAGATCGGAACGCGGCCAACTACAGCCACGAGAATTTCCGCATCTATGCGCTGCCGCTGCAGCACAAGCATGTGCCGGAGATCCAGAAGCACGGCCAACTGGAGCTGCGCCCGATCTTCGCGCCGTCCGTCGGCCGCTATGCGCAGGGCATGATCGTCGAGATCCCGCTGCATCTCGACCTGATCCCGGGCAAGCCGTCGCTGGCGGCGCTGAACGAGGCGCTTGCCGCCCACTACGCCGGCGAGCGTTTCGTCACCGTCGCGAACCTGGCGGAATCCGGCGCCATGACCGGGCTCGATCCGGAGGGGCTGAACGGCACCAACCAGATGAAGCTCTTCACCTTCGGCACCGAAGGCGCCGGCCAGGCCCGCCTGGTCGCCCTGCTCGACAATCTCGGCAAGGGCGCCTCGGGCGCGGCGGTACAGAACCTGAACTTGGTTCTCGGCCTCGACGAAGCGAGCGGCCTCAACTAGGCGGCCTCTCGACTGGGGTATTGATCAACGGCCATGTCGCCGGCGCTTCGGCTCGACGACATGGCCGTTTTCGTCTGCGCGACCGCGCAATTCTTCGCAACCGGCTGGCCGCCCTGTTCCCCTCACGTGGCGTCAGCGCTACCCTTCGTGGGTCCGGATCCTCCGGCAAGAACGAACGAGGGAGTCTGAAATGCCTGCCACGGTCCTTCTTCACCCAGCCATCGACCACGGCATCCGCAAGGGCGCGGATGACTTCGCCGGCGGAACGTTGGTCTGCCACTGTCTCGACAAGCCGGTGAAGGTCGAGATCAAGGGACAGGTCGCCCACAACCACGCCTGCGGCTGCACCCAGTGCTGGAAGCCCGAGGGCGCCATTGTCGCCATCGTCGCCGTCGTGCCGACCGATCATGTGACCGTGGTCGCCAATGGCGACAAGCTCGCCGTCGTCAATCCGTCCGCCACCATCCTGCGCCATGCCTGCAAGGTCTGCGGTGTGCATATGCACGGACCGGTGGAGAAGGATCACGCCTTCAAGGGCCTGACCTTCGTCCACACCGAGCTGTCGCGGGAAGAAGGATGGCAGGCGCCGCAGTTCGGCGCCTTCATCTCTTCATTGATCGAGGGCGGGGGCAAGCCGGACCGCATGGCGGCGATCCGGGCGCGCATCCGCGAACTGGGCATCGAGCCCTATGATTGCCTGTCGCCGCCCCTGATGGACGCGCTGGCGATCTTCGCGGCGAAGCGATCCGGCGTGCTGGCCGAATAAAGGGGCAAGGGAATCCTAGACCGCCTGCCCCGCTACCCAGCCGGATGACCACGCCCACTGGAAATTGTACCCGCCGAGCCAACCGGTGACATCGACGACTTCGCCAATGAAATGGAGGCCCGGGACGGCCTTCGCCTCCATTGTCTTCGGATCGAGTTCGTCGGTGTCGACGCCGCCCAGCGTCACTTCGGCGGTGCGATAGCCCTCGGAGCCCAACGGCTTGACGCGCCAGGCGTTGATCGCCGCCTCGACGCGGCGGAGCGCCTTGTCGGAAAGGTCGGCGAGGTTGCCCAGCCCCGGCTCCACCTCGGCGATCAGCTGCGCCAGCCGCTTCGGCAGCAGCGTGGCGAGCACGGTATGCAGCGCCTGCTTGCCGCGTTCGGCCTTGGCCGCCTTCAGCGTCGCGAACACATCGATCGCCGGCAGCATGGATAGCGTGATCTCGTCGCCCTCGCGCCAATAGGACGAGATCTGCAGGATCGCCGGGCCGGACAGACCGCGGTGGGTGAACAGCATTGCCTCGGCGAAGCGCGTCTTGCCATGCTGGGCGACAGCATCGACGGCGATGCCGGCCAGCGGCTCGAGGCGCTCCAGCATCGCGGGATCGAAGGTCAGCGGCACCAGGCCCGGGCGCGTCTCGACCAGCTTTAGGCCGAACTGGCTGGCAATCTCATAGCCGAAGCCGGTGGCGCCCATCTTCGGGATCGACTTGCCGCCGGTTGCGATGACCAGCGACTTGCAGACGACGTCGCCGGTCGAAAGCGAAACGCGGAAGCCGCCATCGACCCGGTGCTCGACGCGCTTGATCGCGGTGCCGAGGCGCATCTCGACGCCATGGCGCAGCATCTCGGCGACGAGCATCTCGATGATCTGCTTGGCCGAACCATCGCAGAAGAGCTGGCCCAGCGTCTTCTCGTGATAGGCGATGCCGTAGCGCTCGACGAGGGCGACGAAATCGCGCTGGGTATAGCGTGACAGGGCCGAAATGCAGAAGCGCGGGTTGCGCGAGATGAAGTTCTTGGCGGACGCGTTGATGTTGGTGAAGTTGCAGCGGCCGCCGCCGGAGATGCGGATCTTGTCGCCGACCGAGGGCGAGTGATCGATGATCGCCACCGAGCGGCCGCGCTTGCCAGCCTCGATGGCGCACATCATGCCGGCCGCGCCGGCGCCGAGCACGACGACGTCGTAAAATTTCGAACCGGGAAGGGTCACGCCGAGGCTCCGAACACCGCATCGATATCGGCGGCGGTCAGCAACCGGTAGGCACCGGCCTCGAGATCCGTCGGCAGGTCGAGCAGGCCGATCCGGTCGCGATGCAGCGCCACGACATGGTTGCCGACGGCGGCGAACATGCGGCGGACCTGATGGTAGCGCCCCTCATGCAGAGTCAGCGTCGCCTGCTTCGGGCCGGAGCTCTCCATCTCGGCCGGCAAGAGCGGCTTGTCCTCGCCTTCGAGCATCAGCCCGCCGGCGGCGAAGGTCGCCGCCTCGTCGCCGTTGAGCGGCCGGTCGAGCGTCACCTGATAGCGCTTCGGCACGTGATGGCGTGGCGAGATGATGCGATGGAGCAACGCGCCGTCATCGGTCATCAGCAGCAGACCCGACGTCTCCTTGTCGAGACGGCCGACGGTCGAGATGACGGGATCGCGGCGCCGCCAGCGTTCCGGCAGAAGCGAATAGATCAGCGCCCCCGTCTCCTTGTGCGAGCAGGTGACGCCGAGCGGCTTGTGGATCATCAGCGCCATGCCGGGCGGCGGATCGAGCGGCTCGCCGGCCACGGTCATGCGGGTGGCGAGGTCCGGCTTCACATAGACATGCTGGGCCGGATCGGTCTCCGCCTCGCCGTCGAGGATGACGCGGCCGCCCTGGATGAGGCCCTGCACCTCGCGCCGCGAGCCATAGCCGAGATTGGCCAGCAGCCGGTCGAGTCGGGCTGTCGGGAAGCTTGCCTTGCCACCGGACTTGCTCATTTGCGCGCCTCGTAGATCTTGAAGCCTTCCGCCTCGGCCACCAGATCGGCGCGGGCGAACAGCGTCTTCAAATGGTCCTCATAGGGCAAATGCCGGTTGGCGGTCAGCCAAAGGCGGCCGCCCTTGCGCAGGCTCTCGGCCGCGCGCCGGACGAACGCCTGGCCGAGCGAGCGATCCTCGGCACCGCCATCATGGAAAGGCGGGTTCATGACGATGAAATCGAGCCCTTCCGGGATGGTGCCCGCCTTGCGCACGTCGGCCCACTGAAGGGTTGCACGCGCGTCGGCGATGTTCTTCGCCGCCGCCTCGACGGCGCGCCGGTCGATATCGACAAGGGTGAGCGCCTCGACGCCGGACACCGACAGCACGGCGCGCGCGAGATAACCGACGCCGCAGCCGAGATCGGCGCCGCGGCCAGACAAGGGCGGCAAGTGCTTCAACAGCAGCGCGCTGCCCGGATCGACCCGGTTCCATGAGAACACGCCCGGCTGCGACCACAGCCCGGACTCCTCGACCAGACGCGGCGCGCCCTCGGCGATCGCCTCGTCCAGGGCAGAGAGGTCGGTGGGACGCTCGCAGACGCAAACGCGGTGATGGCGGAGCGCCGTCTCGGTGAACGCACAGCCGAACGCCTTCAGCTCCTTGGCGAGCCGGGAGCCGCCCTTGTCCTTCGGCGCCATCACCGTCAGCTGGCCGCCGGGCCGCAGGGCCCGCAGCGCCTGCGCGATGTCGTGCCGGCGTTCGAACGTGCCCGGCGGCGCCAGCATCACCATGCCGGCGAGCGAACTCTCGGCGCAGCGCTCGAGCGCCGCGCTCCCCGGCATCAGCGGCGAAAACTGGACGGCGTCGCGCGGCACCTCGGCCAGTTCAGCCGGTGGGTTGCCATAGACGCCGGTGGTTGCTTCCTGATTCATCGGTCTCTCACGCACAATTTGTGCTGTTCCTACCCTGCCCTCCGCCATGGCGAAAGGTTGCCGGAACGTTCTAATCTCCCGGCCGAGGAGAATCATGCTGCGATGCGCCCCGAAATCCTGAATCCGCTGTTCCGCCCCGTCACCAGCTTGGCCGGGGTCGGCCCGAAGATCGGCGAAGCGATGGGACGCCTGCTCGTCGGCGGCGACGCGCCGGAGCCGCCGCGCGTCGCGGACCTGCTGCTGCATATTCCCGTCGGCCTGATCGACCGCCGCAATCAGCCCGGCATTGCGCTCTCGCCGGAAGGCGCGATCGTCACGCTCGAAGTCCGCATCGATCGCCATCTGCCGGCGCCGCGCGGCAACAGACGCGTGCCCTATCGCGTCATGGCGCATGACGACACCGGCGAGATCGCGCTGGTGTTCTTCCGCGCCGAGCACAGCTTCCTCGAACGCACCATGCCGGTCGGCGAGACGCGGTTCGTCAGCGGCAAGGTCGAGTGGTTCAACGGCCGGCCGCAAATGGTCCATCCCGACCATATCGTCGACCGCGAGGCGTTCGAGCAGTTGCCGATGGTCGAGCCGGTCTATCCTATGACGGCCGGACTGGCGCGCAAGGCGCTCGGCCGCGCCATGCGCGGCGCGCTCGATAGCCTGCCCGAACTGCCGGAATGGCTCGACCCGACGCTGATGTCGCGCCAGCGCTGGGCCGGTTTCAAGCCGACGCTCGAAACCGTGCATGCCCCGGCGACGCCGGCCGAGCTGGCGCCGGAAGGACCGGCAATCAGCCGCCTTGCCTATGACGAGTTCCTTGCCAACCAACTCGCCCTGATGCTAACGCGCGCCAATCTGCGCCGCGCCACCGGCCGGGCGCGGATCGGTGACGGGCGGATGCGCCGCGCCATCGCCGCCGCCCTGCCCTTCACCCTCACCGGCAGCCAGCAGGCGGCAATCGCCGATATCGAGAAGGATCTGGCCTCCGACGAGCGGATGCTGCGCCTGCTGCAGGGTGATGTCGGCTCCGGCAAGACGATGGTCGGGTTGATGGCGGCGGCGACCGTGATCGAGGCTGGCAGCCAGGCGGCCTTGATGGCGCCAACCGAGTTGCTGGCCCGCCAGCACGCCAAGACGCTGCACCCCCTAGCCGAGGCCGCCGGCATCCGCATGGCCATCCTCACCGGCCGCGAAAAGGGCAAGGAGCGTGCCGAGATTCTCGCCGGGCTGGACGATGGCAGCATCGACCTCGTGGTCGGCACCCATGCCGTATTCCAGGCCGGCGTCGAGTTTCGCGATCTGGCGCTGGCGATCGTCGACGAACAGCATCGCTTCGGCGTGCATCAGCGCCTTGCGCTTTCGGCCAAGGGCGCCGCCACCGACATCCTCGTCATGACGGCGACGCCGATCCCGCGCACGCTCGTTCTCACCGCCTTCGGCGACATGGACGTCTCCAAGCTGCCGGACAAGCCGGCCGGCCGCCAGCCGATCGAGACCCGCACGGTGCCGCTCGATCGGCTCGACCAAGTGGTGGAGCGCATCCGCGCCGCCATCGCCGAAGGGGCCAAGGCGTATTGGGTCTGCCCGCTGGTCGAGGAATCCGAGGAAGTCGACGCCGCCGCCGCGCAGGATCGATTCGTCGACCTGCAGCACGCACTCGGCCCTGTCGTCGGCCTCGTCCACGGCCGGATGAAGGCGGCCGAGAAGGACGAGGCGATGCAGCGCTTCCAGCGCGGCGAAACCCGCATTCTCGTCGCCACCACGGTGATCGAGGTCGGCGTCGACGTGCCGGATGCCACCATCATGGTGATCGAGCATGCCGAACGCTTCGGTCTGGCCCAGTTGCACCAGCTGCGCGGGCGCGTCGGCCGTGGCTCGAAGGCATCGACCTGCCTGCTGCTCTATAAGGGACCGCTCGGCGAAGTCGCGCACGACCGTCTCGCCATCATGCGCGACACCGAGGACGGGTTTCGCATCGCGGAGGAGGACCTCCGGCTGCGCGGCGAGGGCGAACTGCTCGGCACGCGCCAATCCGGCACGCCAGGCTTCAAGATCGCCCGCTTCGAGCACCACGCGAACCTGCTCGAAATCGCCCGCGACGATGCGCGCCTGATCGTCGAGAAGGATCCGGCGCTGCAATCGCCACGCGGCAAGGCGCTGCAGCTTCTGCTCTATCTTTTCGGCCGCGACGAGGCGATCAAGCTTCTGCGCGCCGGTTGAGGCCAATTTGCGCCGCGCTTTTATCGACAAGAGCGCGTAATCAACGATCAGAATCGCCAAGGCATTTCGACGGAATGGGACTCTCCGCTCTCCTCGACCGCGCCGCCAGCCGCGCCCGCGCCCTGATCCGCACGCAGGAACCATCCCTGCTGATCGTGGCGGCGGTCATCGGCAGCCTCGCCGGCGTCGCCGTGACGGTAATGAGCCGGCTGGCGCAATGGCTGCATGTGCTGCTGTTCGCCATCCAGCCGGACGATTTCCTGAGCGCTACGGCGACGATCTCGCCGCCGTGGCGCGCCGCCGCGACGGCGGGAGGCGGGTTGCTGCTCGGCGCGCTCTATCTCCTGTTCTTCCGGCGCGCCCGCCAGATCGTCGACCCGATCGAGGCCAATGCGCTGCATGGCGGGCGGATGTCGCTGCGCGACAGCTTGCGCGTCGCGGTCGAGGCCATCATTTCCAACGGTTCCGGCGCGTCGGTCGGCCTCGAGGCCGGTTATACCCAGGTCGGGAGCGCCATGGCCTCGCGCATCGGCCAGCGGCTGCATCTGCGCCGCACCGACCTGCGCACCGTCGTCGGCTGCGGCGCCGCCGGGGCCATCGCCGCCGCGTTCAGCGCCCCCCTGACCGGCGCCTTCTACGGCTTCGAGCTGATCATCGGGGTCTATACGGTGGCGAACATCGCGCCGGTGATGACGGCGTCGATCGCCGGCTTTCTGGTCGCCCAGGGGCTTGGCGCGGCGGCCTATACAATCGAAGTGCCGAACGCGCTGACGCTGCATGCAGCGGACTATCCGCCCTATCTCGTTCTCGGCGTCGTCGCCGGCTTGGCCGCCATCGGCATCATGCGGCTGGTGACTTTGATCGAGGTGGCGTTCCAGAAGAGCCGGCTGCCGCGCGCCATCCGCCCGGCGGTCGGCGGCGCCATCATCGGCGCCCTCGCCCTCTACAGTCCGCAAGTGCTGGCCGCCGGCCATGGCGCGCTGCATCTGAACCTGACCGAGGTCGTCCCGGTCGGCTTGCTGCTGACCGTGATGGTGCTCAAGATCGCCGGCGTCTCGATCTCGCTCGGCTCCGGCTTTCGCGGCGGCATGTTCTTTGCGTCGCTGTTTCTCGGCGTCATCGTCGGCAAGCTGTTCGCCATTCTCGTCACCTGGCTGGCTCCTTCCGCCGGTGTCGACCCGGTGGCCGCGGCCATCGTCGGCATGAGCGCGCTCGGCGTCGGGATCGTCGGCGGCCCGCTCACCATGACCTTCCTGGCGCTGGAGGCGACCGGCGACCTCGCCATCACCGGCATCGTGCTGGCTGCCTCGATCCTCTCCGCGATCACGGTACGCGAGTTCTTCGGCTACTCCTTCTCGACTTGGCGATTGCACCTGCGCGGCGAAACGATCCGCAGCGCCATCGACGTCGGCTGGCTGCGCGGCCTCACCGTCGGGCGGATGATGCGAACCGATGTGCGCAGCGTGCTCGCGACCATGCCGGTCGATGCCTTCCGTAGCCTGTTCCCGCTCGGCTCGACGCAGCGCGTCGTCGTTACCGACACAAATGGCCGTTATGCCGGCATCATCCTGGTGGCCGAGATCCACTCGACGCCGTCATCCGAGGATGCCGAGGACGCGACCATCCAGCCCTTCTGCCGGCAACCCGACAAGCTGCTGTTTCCGAACATGAGCGCCCAGACGGCCGCCAAGGTATTCGACGAGTCGGAAAGCGAGGAGTTGGTCGTCGTCGACGACGCGTCGAGCCGGCATGTCGTCGGCTTGCTGACCGAGGCGCATCTGTTCCGGCGTTATGCCGAAGAGCTGGACAAGGCCCGTCGCAGCCTCGCCGGCGAAGGATGATACCTTATCCGCCGGAGCGTCGCGTCAGGACAGGAGCCGGCGGGTCGACCGGCAGACGGTCGGCGGGTTCATAGTCGGGGGCGACGAGGCCGGCCGAAATAACGAGCTTCGCCGCTTCCTCGACCGTCATGTCGAGCTCGATCAGTTCGGCGCGCCGCACGAACATCATGAAGCCGGCGGTCGGGGCCGGCGTCGGCGGCAGGAAGACGGTGACCCATTCCTCGCCGTCCTGGCTGATCCGCTGCCGGATCTCGCCCTTGGTCTCCGTCGCGATGAAGACGATCGACCAGACGCCCTTGCGCGGGAACTCGAACAGCGCCGCCTTCTGGAACGACTTGCCGCCCTTGCCCGACAGCACCGTCTCGAACAATTGCTTCAGCGCGCTGTAGAGATTGCGGACCAGAGGCGTGTGGTTGAGCAATTGCTCGCCGAACCGGACCAAAGAGCGGCCGACGAAGTTCGCCGTCAGGAAACCGAGCAGCGTCAACGCGATCACCGCGACGAACACGCCGAAGCCGGGCACGGAGAACGGCAGATAGGCGTCCGGGCTGTATTCGAGCGGAATGACCGGCTTCACCCAGCCGTCGATCCATTTGATCAGGGACCAGGTAAGATAGATCGTGATCGAAATCGGCGCGGCGATGACGAGGCCAGTCAGAAAGTAGTTCCGCAACCGCTTGATCAGCCGACTGCCGCCCGTCTCGACGACCGGAGGGAGTTGAGGGTCCTGAAAGCTCATTCCACCGCCCGCGCGCCTGAATCATGCCTGCCAGCTGCCATTATGACGGCTGGCATACGGTTGGCCAGAAGATACTCCATGGCAACGGCCTCGCCCGGAAAATCGTTCCCGCGCCGCCGCCCGCCTATGCCGCGTCCCAGTGCTACTCGACGGTGACCGACTTGGCGAGATTGCGCGGCTGGTCGACGTCGGTGCCCATGAAGACGGCCGTATGGTAGGCGAGCAGCTGCACCGGAATGGTGTAGACGAGCGCCGTCACGCTGGAGGGCATCTCCGGCAGGATGATCGTCGCCATCGTGTCCATGGCCGGCCGCCTCGGCGCCCTTCTTGTCGGTGATCAGGATGATCCGGCCGCCGCGCGCCGCGACTTCCTGCATGTTCGAGACGGTCTTCTCGAAGATGTGGTCGAACGGCGCGATGACGACGACGGGCATGTCCTCGTCGATCAGCGCGATCGGGCCGTGCTTCAGCTCGCCGGCCGGCATAGCCTTCGGCATGGATGTAGGAGATTTCCTTCAGCTTCAGCGCGCCTTCGAGCGCGATCGGATAGCTGGTGCCGCGGCCGAGATAGAGGCAGTGCTTGACCTTGGCGAGGTCGCGCGCCAGCGCCTCGATCTGGGTGTCGAGCTTCAGCGCCTCATGCATCAGGCGCGGCACCTCGCTGAGCGCGCGCACGAGCGCCTGCTCCTCGTCGCCGCTGAGCACGCCGCGCGCCTTGCCGGCCGCCACGGCGGTCGCCGCGAGCACGGAGAGCTGGCGGTGAATGCCTTGGTCGAGGCGACGCCGATCTCCGGACCGGCCAGCGTCGGTAGGACGAAATCGGCCTCGCGGGCGATGGTCGATTCGCGCACATTGACGACGGCCGCGATCTTCTGGCCCTCGCCCTTGGCATAGCGCAGCGACGCCAGCGTGTCGGCCGTCTCGCCCGATTGCGAGATGACGATCGAGAGGCCGTCCTTCGACAGCGGCTGCTCGCGATAGCGGAACTCGGAGGCGATATCGATGTCGACCGGCAGACGGGCGTAGCGCTCGAACCAGTATTTCGCGACGAAGCCGGCATAGAAGGCCGTGCCGCAGGCGGTGATCGACAGCCGGTCGATGGCGGCGAAGTCGATGCCGGCCGGCGGCTTGGCGACTGCCCTTCACCAGATCGAGATAATGCGCCAGCGTATGGCCGACGACCTCCGGCTGCTCATGGACTTCCTTGACCATGAAGTGGCGGTGGTTGCCCTTGTCGACGACATGGGCGGTAGCCCTGCAGCTGCGTCAGCGCGCGCGAACCGGGTTGCCGGCCTGGTCATAGATCTCGGCGCTGCGTGCGCGTCAGCACGACCCAGTCGCCATCGTTCAGATAGGTGATTCGTCGGTGAACGGCGCCGAGCGCGATCGCGTCGGAGCCGAGGAACATCTCGCCTTCGCCCCAGCCGACCGCCAGCGGGCTGCCACGACGGGCGCCGATCAGCAGGTCTTCCTCGCCCTCGAACAGGAAGGCGAGCGAGAACGCGCCGGTCAGGCGGCCGAGACCGCCTGCACGGCTTCCTTCGGCGACATGCCGGCGGCGAGATTGACCGTCACCAGATGGGCGATCGACCTCGGTATCGGTGTCCGACGAGAAGGCGCGGCCGCCGCCTCCATCTCCAGCCGCAGCTCGCGGAAATTCTCGATGATGCCGTTGTGGACGACGGCGAGGCGTTCCGGTCGCGTGCGGGTGGGCATTGCGCTCCGTCGGCGCGCCATGCGTCGCCCAGCGGGTGTGGCCGATGCCGGACAAGGCCGAAGCGCGGCGAACCGGCGAGCTTCAGGTCGAGATTGCGCAGCTTGCCCTCGGCGCGCAGCCGGTCGAGCCGGCCCGCTTCCAGCGTCGCGATGCCGGCGGAATCATAGCCGCGATATTCGAGCCGCTTCAGCGCATCGACCAGCAGTGGCGCGACGGGCGTCCGGCCCAGAATACCGATAATTCCGCACATAGTGAGGTTCCCCGTTCGCAATGCCATCGGAGGCGGTCCTAGTCCAAGCAAATCCGTTGATGTCTTAGCTTTGAGCCAAGTGACGGAAATCACTTCCTGTTTCGCACCTTCACCGAAGCGGCTTAGACGCGGACCGCTTGTCCTGGCCTTCAGTCGCGGAAGCGCGCTGCCCAGCCGGGCTTCTCGACCTGCCGTCCGCGCGCGATCGCCAGCGCATCCGGCGCGACGTCCTCGGTGATCACGCTGCCCGAGCGACATAGCCGCCGTCGCCGATCGTCACCGGCGCGACCAGCACGACTGTTCGAGCCGATGAAGGCGCCCTCGCCGATCACGGTCAGCGCCTTGTCGTAGCCGTCATAATTGCCGGTGACGTGCCCGCGCCGACATTTGCCTCGGCGCCGACCTTGGCGTCGCCGATATAGGTCAGATGGCTGATCTTGGCGCCGGCGCCGATCTCGGCGTTCTTCACCTCGACGAAATTGCCGACCTTGCTCTTTGGCCCGAGCTGCGCGCCCGGACGGAGCCGGGCGAACGGGCCGATCTCGGCGCCGCGCTCAGATGCGCGCCGGTCAGATGCGAAAAGGCATGGATGACCACGCCCTCGTGACGACTGACGCCGGGGCCGAAGAAGACATTCGGCTCGATCGCACGTCGCGCGAAAGCTGCGTGTCGTGCGCCAGGAACACCGTCTCCGGCGCGATCATGGTGACGCCGGCGAGCAGCGCCGCCTGTCGCGCCCGATTCTGCCAGATCCGCTCGACGGCGGCCAGTTCGGCCCGGTTGTTGACGCCGACAACCTCGGCCGCATCCGCCTCGATGGCGACCACCGACAGGCCGCGCTTGTTGGCGATCTCGACCGCATCGGTCAGGTAGAACTCGCCCTTGGCATTGCTGTCGTCGACCGCATCCAGCAGCGCCAGGATCGTCTCGCCGCGAAAGCCCATCAGGCCTGCGTTGCAGAAGCCGATGGCGCGCTCCTCATCGCTCGCGTCGTGCTCCTCACGGATCGCCAGCAACTGGCCGTCGCGCTCGATCAGACGGCCGTAGCCGGTCGGCACGTCCGGACGGAAGCCGAGCACGACGACGCTGGCGCCCTTGGCCAGTTCGGCACGCATCCATGCCAGCGTCTCGGCGGTGACCAGTGGCGTGTCACCATAGAGCACCAGCACGTCATCGGCCGCGTTCTCGAGCGCCTCGCGCGCGGCCAGGACCGCATGGGCGGTGCCGAGCCGCTCGACCTGCTCGACGATGACCGCGGAAGGCGCCGTCTTCGCCGCGAAGTCGCGCACGGCGCCGGCGCCGCTGCCGACCACGACGGCGAAGCGGTCGATCCCCGCGCCGGTCGCCGCCTTCAGCACATGGCCGATCATCGGCAGGCCGGCGACCGGGTGCATCACCTTGGGCAAGGCCGATCGCATGCGCGTGCCCTCGCCTGCGGCGAGCACAATGGCGAGCGAAGAGCGATCCGGCATGTTTCCTCCGAGAGAACGACAGGCTTTGGAGCGTAGCTATGAAGCGAAAAGCCTAAATAGCTATTGCTGCATTTGTTGGATGGTGACGATCGACGGAGAGCCCGCCGATCCGATGACGGTTTCAGCCGATCCTCGACAAGGCCGGGAAGGTCTCGAGCAGCCAGAAAGACATCGCCGTCATCTGGCCGGTCAGGAACAGCACGCCGGCAAGGATCAGGAAGACGCCCATCGCCTTCTCGACCATCGGCATATAGCGGCGGAAGCGGCGCAGGCCGCCGATGAAGCGCTCGGCAAAGCCCGCGGCAATCATGAAGGGAATGCCGAGGCCGAGCGAATAAATCGCCAGCAGCCCGGCGCCCCGGCCGACCGTATCCTGCGAGCCGGCGACGGCGAGGATGGCCGCGAGCACCGGCCCGATGCAGGGCGTCCAGCCGAAGGCGAAGGCGAGACCGAGCACATAGGCGCCGACAAGGCCGCCCGGCTGGTTGGCGACCTGCACGCGCGCCTCGCGCTGCAGGAAGCCGATTCGGAAGACGCCGAGAAAATGCAGGCCCATGACGATGATCACGAGGCCGGCGACGACCGACAGGATTTCCTGCTGCCGCGCCACCATCCGGCCGAGCACCGAAGCGGTCGCTCCGAGCAGGACGAAGACCGTGGTGAAGCCGAGCACGAAGGCGAGCGACGAGCGCAGCACCATGCGACGGATGCGGCCGTCGGCCTTGGTTCCCGCCACCTCGTCAAGGCTGAGCCCAGTGACGTAGCAAAGATAAGGCGGTACCAGCGGCAGCACGCAGGGCGAAATAAAGGACAGCAGCCCCGCGATCAGGGCACCCCAGAGCGTAACGTCGGACGGCATGGCTTCTCGGTCGTTCCCGGCACAAAGGTTCGGCGACCCGGCGGATGCCACCGTCGCAAGGCGGTTATAGGGCAAAGCCGGATGCGAAACACGCGGACATCGGATCGCAGCCTCTCCGGCTCCGACAGTCGGACAGATGCAGTTGGCCCAACCCGCTTGGCGGCGCGCCGCGCTTCCGCTAATGGGCATGGGCGGTAGAGGCCATCGGGAGGACGACCGACATGATCGTGAGTTGCGGCGAGGCACTGATCGACTTCTTGCCGGTCAAGGATGCCGGCGGAAACGATTCCTATCAGCCGAAAGTTGGCGGCTCGCCGTACAATGTCGCGCTGACGACCGGGCGCCTCGGCATCCCGACCGGATTTCTGGGCGGCATCTCGACCGACTTCTTCGGCGAGATGCTGGTCGAGGAACTGAAGCGCAGCCAGGTCAGCCTGAAATATACCGGGCTGTCGGCGCGTCCGACCACGCTCGCCTTCGTCAGCCTGCTGCATGACGAGCCGCAATACGCCTTCTTCGACGAGAACTCCGCTGGCCGCCTGCACGATCCGGCCGCGCATGAGCCGATCGGCGACGAAGTCGAGGCGATCCATTTCGGTTCGATCTCGCTGATCCCCGAGCCCAGCGTCAGCCGGCTCGCTGCCGTCATGGACGCCAACCGAGGCAAGCGCGTCCTCTGCTACGACCCCAACGTCCGCCCGACGCTGATCCATGACCGGGACGCCTACTGCGCCCGCGTCGAGCAATTCGCGCATGGCGCCGACATCGTGAAGATCTCCGGCGCCGACCTCGAATGGCTGCATCCCGGCATCGAGGCGGAAACGATCGCGGCCGGCTGGCTCGCCGCCGGCGCCGGCCTCGTCGTCGTGACGCGCGGCGGCAATGGTGTCACCGCCTACACGCCTTCCGGCTCGGTGTTCAGCCCCGTCATTCCCGTCACCATCGCCGATACGGTCGGCGCCGGCGACAGCTTCACCGGCGGCCTGCTGGCGCGGCTGTCGGAGAAGGGCCACCTGACCATCGACGGCGTGCGCAACATCGACCCGGCGGCCCTGAAGGACGCGCTCGACTTCGCCAACCGCGTCGCGGCGATCACCTGCTCGCGGGCCGGCGCCAACCCGCCCTGGCGCAGCGAACTGGTCGGGGTCGACGCGTAGGCATTCCGCGCGAGGAGGCGTCTCGTGCTGGAAACAGTGAAACCAGGCCAGATCGTCATCCTGAACGGCGCGCCGCGATCCGGAAAATCCAGCATCGCGGCGGCGATCCAGCAGGGCTTTGACGGTCCCTGGATGAATCTCGGCGTCGACGCCTACATCGAGGCCGTCACGCCGGCGCCGTATCGCCCCGGGCTGGGATTGCGTCCCGGCGGCGAGCGGCCGGATCTCGAGCCGCTTGTGCCGCGCTTCTACGCAGCCCTCTACGAGTCGATCGCGGCCCATAGCCGGCTCGGCTTCGACGTCGTCGTCGATGTCGCCCACCACGACGATTATTCAACGCCGTTGCATATCCTGCCGGATTGCGCCCGCCGTCTGGCCGGTCTGCCCGTGCTGTTCGTCGGCGTGCATTGCCCGATCGAGACGATCATGGAGCGGCGCAACGTCGGCCATGCGGGACGCGAGGGCCGTTACGCGGTCAGCACCGCCGAAGAACCGATCCCCGCCCCCGTCCTGCGCTGGCAGCACGCGGTGCATGTCCCCGGCCTCTACGATCTCGAAGTCGACACGTCGCGGCTCAACCCCGCCGAGTGCGCCGCCCGGATCCACGCGCAGTTGGAACGCGGCGCCAGGCATCCCACCGCCTTCGAGCGACTAGCCGGCATGGTCCCGTTCACGGAAAGCTGATCACTCCGGTGACGCCAATTGCTGTTCGGTCCCGTATGAGGACCAGAGCGATGGCATGAGGTCCCGATGAACCGAACCACCACACCGGCCCCGCGCCTCTATCCCTGGCAGGACAGGAAGGGCGACTTTTCACTGTTGAAGACACTCGTCTTCGTCGGCGTGTTCTTGCCCGGCCTCTGGCTGGTTGTCCGCGCCATGATGGGCACGCTCGGGCCCCGGCAGATGATCGAGATCAACCACCAGACCGGCCTCTGGGCAATCCGCTTCCTGCTGCTCACTTTGGCGGTGACGCCGCTGCGCCATGTCTGGCGCTGGCCGGAACTGGTGTTCGTCCGGCGCACGCTCGGCAACGCGGTGTTCGCCTATGGGCTGATCCACCTCGTTGCCTATGCCGGCGATCTCGCCTGGGATATCCCGAAGGTCATTTCCGAGATCTTCGCCCGCGTCTATCTCACCATCGGCCTGATGGTGCTGATCCTGCTGACGCCGCTTTCGATCACCTCGACCAATGCCATGATGCGGCGCATGGGCGGCCTCAACTGGCGCCGGCTACACCATCTCGTCTATCCGATCATCCTGCTGGCGGCGCTGCACTTCTTCCTGCAGTCGAAGCTCGGCGTCACCGAGCCGATCGTCATCACCGCCCTCGCCGTCTGGCTGCTGGTCTGGCGGCTGCTCGCAGCCTGGCTCGGCGAGGCCCGAATCGCCTCGTTGCCGGCGACGATCGCGCTTGGCGCCGCCGTGACCATCACGACGGCATTTGGCGAGTCGCTCTATTACTATCTGAAGATCGGCGTCGCCTTTAGCCGGGTGCTGCCGACCAACTTCAATCCAGCCGCCGGCATCCGACCGACCTGGATCGTCGGCGGCATCGGGCTCGCCGTGCTGGCCGTGGCAATCTTCCGCCGCTTCCTGCCGGCGAAGAAGCCGTCGCGCCGCCCGGCCCGTCAGCCCGGCATTGCCGAAAAGCCTGATCCGGCGTCATCACAGCCACAGGGCACCGCCGCGTAGCTCTGTCGCCCTCACAAGGCCTCAGGATCGCGGGCCGAAGTCACCTTCTCCGCGCCTACTCGGCATCGCCGCGGTGGCGCTCGGCGATCAGCTCGGCCATTGGATGATCGAGCTGACGAAATCCGTCGATGACACGTTCGCGATCCGCAGCCGGCCGGTTCTGGCTGACCTTCCACTTGCCTTCGATGCGCGAAATCGGGATTTCCAGGCCGACAATGCCCTTCAGCTGCGCCGCGACAAATGGCTCGGGCGCATCGTCGACCCGCCAGGCATGCGCCTGTGCCTTCTCGTTCTCATCGGTCAGCTCGCCGACCTGCCGGCGCAGCCACTCGCCCGAATCGAGAACGCGCGGCGTGCCCCAAGCATGCACGGTGATGTAGTTCCAGGTCGGCACCACCTTGTGGGTCTCAGCCTTGGTCGCGTACCAGTTCGGCGTCACATAGGCATTCGGGCCCTGGAACAGGACCATCGCCTCGGAGCCGGCCCGCAATGCCGCCACCTGATCGTTGGCACGCGCCAGATGCGCCCGCAGCAGGCCTTTCTCGGCGCCGACCGGGTCGATCAGGAACGGGATCAGATTGGCCATCAGACCGCCCTCGCCGGCCGTCACCAGCATGGCGAGCGGATGGGCGCGCATCAGCCCATGCAGGACATCGAGCCGGTCTTCACGGAATGCGGGCGGCTGGTACAAAACGGAACCTCTTGCGGAATGATCGAACAACACTGCCATCGCCGGCCGGCGCATCGCAAGCCGACCGGACGCGGTCGTTCACACGGCGTCGTTGAACCGGTAGGCGTGCTCGCCGCCATTCGGGTCGGTGACGGTGTCATCCTCGCCGACATAGTCCGGTCCGATCGGCACCTTGCCATAGCCGCCGGGAATATCGAGCACATAGGTCGGCTGGGCCAGGCCGGAGAGCCGGCCGCGCAGGGCGCGCATCAGCGCCTGCCCTTCCGCGATCGAGGTGCGGAAATGGCTGGTGCCCGGCGCGAGGTCGCCGTGATGCAGGTAATAGGGCTTCACCCGCGCCTCGACGAAACCACGCATCAGCGCCGCCATCGTCTCGGGATCGTCATTGATGCCCTTGAGCAGCACCGTCTGGCTGACCATCGAGACGCCGGCATCGGCGAGCCGCGCCAATGCCGCCTTCGCCTCCGCCGTCAGCTCACGCGGATGATTGGCGTGGATGGCGACATAGACGGTCTTGCCGGTGTTGCGCAGCGCCGCGACCAGCTCGGCCGTGATCCGGGCTGGGTCGACGATCGGGACGCGGGTGTGAAAGCGCAGGATCTTGACGTGGTCGATGGCGCGAAACCGCGCCAGCAGCTCGGCCAGCCGGCGCGGCGCGATCACCAGCGGATCGCCGCCGGTGAAGACGACTTCCCAGATCTCCGGGCGCTCGCGGATATAGGCGAGCGCTGCTTCCAGCTCCTGTCGCCCAGCATGCGTCGGGCCGCCGGGGCCGACCGTCTCGCGCCGGAAGCAGAAGCGGCAATAGACCGGCGCAGACATGCACGAGCTTCAGCAGCACGCGGTCGGGATAGCGATGCACCAGCCCCGGACCGGGCTGTGCGCATCGTCGCCGATCGGGTCGGCCCGCTCCTCGGGCAGCGTCGTCAGCTCGGCCGTCGTCGGCACGAACTGGCGCGCGATCGGGTCGTCGGATCGCTCGCATCGATCAGCTTCGGCCATCGCCGGCGTCACCGCCACGGCATAGCGCTCCGCCACGCGGTCCAGCCCCTCGCGCGCCGACACCGGCACAAGACCGGCCTCGACCAGGGCGGCTGGCGACCGCAGGGTCAGTGACTTTTCGAGCGGAATGACGGGTGAGCGCGACATTCCGCACTCTTTCGGTCATTCGGCCGCCGGTGTCCAGATCACAACCTCGAGACGCCGTGCGCCAGTGGCCAGCATGACCAGCCGGTCGAAGCCGAGCGCGATGCCGGAGGCCTCCGGCATGATGGCGAGCGCGGCCAGAGAAAGTCTTCGTCGAGCGGATAGCGGTCGCCATAGACGCGCTCCTTCTCGTCCATCTCAGCGATGAAGCGCCGGCGCTGCTCGGCCGGGTCGGTCAGCTCGCCGAAGCCGTTGGCGAGCTCGACGCCGCAGGCAATAGAGCTCGAAGCGCTCGGCGACGCGCGGATCGCTCGGCTTCGGGCGCGCCAAGCGCCGCCTCGACGAGCGGGATATTCGCAGAGCACCGTCGGCCGGCCCTGCCCCAGATTGGGCTCGACCTTCTCGGCGATGATGCGGCTGAAGATGTCGCGACCAGCTATCGTCGACGACGATGCGGATGCCGGTCGCCGTCGCCTGCGCCGCCAGCGCGTCGCGATCGGCCGACCCGTCGGCGTCGAGCGTTGCGAGCAGGTCGATGCCGGCATGGCGCAGGAAGGCCTCGGCGACCGTCAGCCGCTCGGGCTCGGCGAAGGGATCCGATTCGAAGCCGCGATGGAGTGAACCGGCGCGTTTCCGCTGCGTCCGCCGCGACGGCGAGCAGCTCGGCGCAGTCGCGCATCAGCGCCTCGTAGGGCTCGCCGGCGCGATACCATTCCAGCATGGTGAACTCACAGGCGTGGCGCGGGCCGCGCTCGCGGTTCCGGAACACCGGGCCGAAGCGTGAAGATCCGCTGTTCGCCGGCCGCCAGCAGCTTCTTGGCCGCGAATTCCGGCGAGGTGTGCAGGTAGAGCGGCTGGCGCGTCCGTCCGGAAAGACGCGCTCGGTGCGCAAAGGCATGCAGGTGCGCCTCGTTGCCGGGCGAGACCTGGACGATGCCGCATTCGACCTCGACGAAATCGCGCTGCTCGAACCAGTTGTGCACCGCTGCCTTGATGCGTCCGCGCTTCATCAGGAACGGACGGCGATCCGCATGCACATGCGGCGTCCACCAGGGGGATGCGCGGGTCATTCTCAAGCTTCTCCTGTCATCGACACCGGGCAAGCCTGCCGGCATCGGCGAGATTCGACTGGCGCGAACCAGCGGAATCGCTATGGTGCGCGCCATTATCGCGCCTTTGTACGGGCGCCGACGCCAATCTGAGGATTAATTCGTGAAGGTCATCGCCAGTCCAGGTCCGCAAGGGCAATGTTCTCGAGATCGACGGCAAGCTCTATTCCGTCCTGATCGCCGAAAGCTTCCATCCCGGCAAGGGCACGCCGACGACGCAGATCGACATGCGCGGCCTGGCCGACGGCGTGAAGATCTCGAAGCGCTACAAGACGACCGAGCAGGTCGAGCGCGCCTTCGTCGAGGATCGCGACTTCACCTATCTCTACCAGGACGGCGAAGGCTTCACCTTCATGAACACCGAGAACTACGACCAGCGATCGTCTCGACGGACGTTGTCGGCGACGCCGCTCCCTATCTCCAGGAAGGCATGAGTCGTCCGCTCTCGGTCTTCGACGACAGGCCGTCGGCGATCGAGCTGCCGCAGCGCGTGACGCTGGAAGTCGTCGAGACCGAGCCGGTGACCAAGGGCCAGACCGCCTCCTCGTCCTACAAGCCGGCGATCCTGTCGAACGGCGTCCGCTCGACGGTGCCGCCGCATATCGGCCCGGGCACGCGCATCGTCGTGCTGACCGAAGACGGCTCCTATGTCGAGCGCGCCAAGGACTGAGTCGCTCGGAGTCGGATGACTCGCCGCAAGCGTTTCCTTCGAACGGCGTCGGGCTCCCGCCCGGCGCCGTTTTTGTTTGTCTATCAGATCTATCGTGCCGCTCCGCCCCTCGTACCATGCGGCAGACGCCAGGAATCAGAGCGATCGACTCGATACTCGCGGACCTGGCCGACCTCTTTGCGCAGCCAGACGCTCGTCCGTCCGGGTTCGACCGGCCAGTCTCCATCGAAATAAACGGGAGCAACGGGCGCGAGCGCCTCGACTAAGTATCTAATCCCATTATTCGATTGACTTGTTTAGATGTTATCCGTGACTCTAGTGCTGGGTCGGAATGGGTCCTGGGCAAGTGCATCGAGAAATCAGTGCGTTGTTGTGCGCGACAGCCCCGGGGCGCGGTAGGCAGTTATCATGTTGATCGGCATCCTTCTTCTGGGGTTCAGCGCCTTTCTGTTGGCCGCAATCGGTATGTTCGCAGCGCCCCTTGGCATGGGTGCGGGCATCTCCCCCCTTTACCTTGCGGCTGCCCTGGCCCTTTTCCTGGCCATCGGCCTTTCTATGCAGCGGAACCTGGTCCGGCTGCGCCACGCTCTCAATCTGTCGCACCGCAAGCAGCGGCGGCTCAGCGCGACCTCCAGGATCGATCCTCTCACCGGCCTGCTCAACCGGGCCACTTTCATGCGATCGCTCGATAAGGCGCTCGGACGCTGGCGTGGCGGCGGACCAGCGGTCTCGGTGCTTCTCGTTGACCTCAATCGCTTCAAGTCCGTGAATGACGCACATGGTCACGCGGCCGGCGATCTCCTGCTGGTCGAGACGGCGCGACGGCTTTCCACCCCCAAGACCGCCGGCACCACGGTTGCACGTGTCGGCGGAGATCGATTCGCCCTCCTTCTGGAAGGGGACGTCGGCGCCCTCCCGGAGAGCGTCGGCCATCGTATGCTGGAAGATATCGCTGCGCCGGTTCCGATCCAGAATGGCAGCGTCCGCATCAGCGCTTCGATCGGCATGGCCGTCGCGGAACAGCCGCAGGTCAGCGGCAACGAACTGTTCCGCGCTGCCGAAATGGCGCTTGGCGGAGCCAGACGAAGCGCGCGCGGCAAGGTGCACCGGTTCGAGGCTGGTACGGAGGAGGCCGTCAAGGAGCGCCACGCCCTTGAGGCGGATCTTCGGCGCGCCTTGGACGAAGGCGAGATCGTTCCCTACTACCAGCCGCTGATCGCCCTTGACGGCGATCGCCTCATCGGATTCGAGGTACTGGCACGCTGGCAGCATCCGACGCGCGGCCTGGTTCCGCCAGCGGCATTCATTCCAGTCGCCGAGGAGATCGGCCGGATTGGCGAGCTGTTCGACAAGCTGCTTGTGCGCGCCTGCAGCGACGCCCGTGGCTGGCCTTCGGAGCTGCGCCTGTCGGTCAACATCTCGCCGACCCAGTTCGCCGAGCCGCAGATGGCGACGCGCATCCTGGATATCCTCGCCAAGGAAAATTTCTCACCGGCCCGGCTGGAGCTGGAAATCACCGAAAACGCGCTGGTCGACGAGGTCTCTTCGGCCCGCCTGATCCTGACCACGCTGCGCAATGTCGGCGTATCGGTTGCGCTGGATGATTTTGGCACCGGCTACTCCAGCCTGCGGCACCTGAGCGATCTACCCGTCGATCGCCTGAAGATCGATCGCGGCTTCGTCGAAAGCGCCCGGCGCGACGAAGAGGGCTGGCGAATCGTTCGCGCCATCGTGCAGCTGGCCGGCACTTTCGATCTTGCCACCACGGCCGAGGGCATCGAAGCGCCGGAAATCCTTGCGACCCTCCGTGAGCTCGGCTGCGATATCGGCCAGGGCTACCTGTTCGGCAAGCCGATCTCGGCCGAGCAGACAAGCCTCTGGTTGCTCGGTCGCCCCCTGCCCACCGCGCTCGCTTCCTGACAGGTTGCCCGGTCGAATCCGGGCGTATTGGGACTTGGCGCGTGGTCGGAATCGCGGCGCGTGCCACGGAAGATGGCACCATCCGAAGGGTTTTCGTGATCGCATTGCGCCGGACGGACGGCGCGGCCGGGCGGCCATCCCGGCCAAATGCGGCGCAAGCCGCGGATGCGCTGTTGAGGCAGAGAATTGTCGCGGCGCAATGCCTTGAAGACGTGACGCGGACCGTGTAATCCACCCCTGTCATGAATGTCGGGGCATAGCGCAGCCTGGTAGCGCATCTGGTTTGGGACCAGAGGGTCGTAAGTTCGAATCTTACTGCCCCGACCATTTTCCCCCTTAAATATCAAGGGGTTAGAAGCGACGATTAAGCATCCTTAACTGTTCAAGTTATTGTATGGGGCGCATCTGGGGCAGAAACTTCGCCCCAGAGAGGCGACCGACTCACCCTAGCGAACACTGCCGCCACCCTTCGTCCGCTCCTCAAAACTATTGCAGACCGAATTCAGAGCGCCTGTGAACGCCTCGCGACACTGCGACAGCGCACCGACGACGTCGGCTGCAGAGCGCTGATCCTGGCCACCAGTCAGACCCTCGACGGCATGGCCGCGGACGTGGGTCCGGTTCACTCGGTCGAGGACTGCCGCTGCAAAAATCACCCCCTCCTTGAACGCGTCAAAGTTGTCCGGCGTCACTTCGCGGGGCTCTCCAACAGTCGGGATTTCGACCTGGGACATAGCCGTGAGGAATTCCTGCAGGGTCATGCGACTTCCTTTTACAGTGCGTTGAGCATGTCGACCGCGTCGAACGATGCCTTGTCGATGGTGAGGTTGGCGTACTTCTGGGTCATCGACGGGTCGGAGTGACCGAGCAGCTTCTGGATCCCATCGAGCGCCATCCCGTTCATCCGCAGCTTCGAAGCGAACGCGTCGCGGAGGCCTCGGACATGTAGAGGCGGCATCGGGGTGGGGATCGGTATCGATGGCGAGCCCATTGATCTGCTGGAGCATCTCTGCCCGTCCCGGGCGGTGCTCGGATGGACGGTCGTCCCGCAGGGACCGTCAGCTAGACCTTCTGTTCCCCGAAAAGCATGCTCCACATATGCGGGTCGTAGTACTGGAGCATCCGCTTGCCGAACTCCGCCGGTTCGCGCTTCAGGGCGACAGCCCAGGCCCGCATCCGATCCGGCGGGATGCGCGTCCGTCCGGACTCCACAGCCGAGACCATCGTGTAGTACTCGAACCCGATCGTCGCAGCGAGATCCTTTTGGGTGATCTCCTCGGCCTCGCGGAGCTTCTTTAGATAGGCTCCAGCCTCCTTGCGCAGCCTCTCCGCTTCCTTCCCTTGTTGGGGGTGACTGTAACTCATGGATTTTTCCTAGCTTTGAAGCGGCATCGTACAACGGTCTGCTCACTACGGGATCTGTATTGTACCTTAAGTATACGCGCAACTAGGCATGTGGCGATTATTGGTGTCTGCCTCTCTCTGAAGGAGTCATTCAGCACAATCACAGCGAGTGACCCGGACCACATCATCTGGATCATCCACCACCAGAGCTGCGGGCGACCGCGCTTCTCGGAGGTCACACCGGCCAGCGCCTTAGCCTGAGCCGCGGTGATTTTTGCGATGAGCGGAGGAGCGATGCGCTGCATCAGCTTGATGCCCAAATGACCCTCGCCGATCGTCTGGCTGTTCATCTGCTCGCACATCCTTTCGACGTCATGCTCGATGCCCTGCATCTCCCGGCGGATCTGCTTCTCGATGTCGGCAATGTGCCGAGTGGGACAAAAGTGGGACAAAAAGGGGTGCTCCGAATAGCGCAATAAAGTCAGAGAGTTGTTGTAGGCGATTGGCGATAAAGTGTTGACACACCTATAAGTTCGCCCTTATTGGAGAACGCCTTAACCGCCGGGTCTGGAGGTTTGGGACCAGAGGGTCGTAAGTTCGAATCTTACTGCCCCGACCATTCGACCGAAGAGATCTCATGGAGGCGAGCTGACATGGTTGCGCGTATCTTCAGGCCGGCGCGGACTGCGATGCAGTCGGGTAGGGCGAAGACCGAGCGTTGGACGCTCTCCTATGAGCCGGAAATCCCGGTCTCCGTCGAGCCGCTGATGGGCTACACCTCGTCTTCCGACATGAAGCGACAGATCAAGCTCAGCTTCGAAACGCAGGAAGAAGCCGTGGCCTATGCCGAGAAGAACGGCATTCCCTATCAGCTGATGCCGGCGCAGGACGACACGCGCAAGAAGATCTCCTATTCCGACAATTTCAAGTTCGGCCGCCTGCAGTCCTGGACGCATTGAGCGCCCTTCTGCGTATTGGCTCCGTCTAGGACGGGTCGACGCAATTGGCCCCGTAGCTCAGCTGGATAGAGCAGCCGCCTTCTAAGCGGCAGGTCGCAGGTTCGAGCCCTGCCGGGGTCGCCAATCATTTCGCCGAACCACATTTGGCCTGCCCGTGTTCGCACCGGCGGGCATCTGCCATTGCGCCAGAGCGGCCACATCAGTCCGCGCGGGCGTCCGCTTCGGCGCGACTCAAGCCATACACGGCCTGCGACGACAGTGAGGGTCAGTCTCGATAGGCACCGTCTTCCGGAGGTCGTCGACGCGCCAGCGTCAACCGGCCTCGCCGCACCAAAGAGGATGCGCAGCTCGATGTCAGTGCCTAGGGATGGCGAAACGATCGCCCGGCGCTAGCGCCAGTCGCTCGGCACTGCCGGCGACGAGCTCCAGGACATAGCGCGCCGGCTCGCCGCCCGGAATCAGGTCTTCAGAGAAGGGAGTCGTGGCGCGCTCGATGTGCGACGTGCGGCCATCCGCCTTGATGAAGATCATGTCGAGCGACAGCGGCGTGTTCTTCATCCAGAAATAGAGCGGCTGCTCACTGCCGAAATCAAACAGCATGCCGTGGTTGGGCGCCATCGTCTCGCGCCCCATCAGGCCGTGCTCGCGCTCGGACGGCGTCACGGCCCATTCGACGCTGAGCTTGTGCTGGCCCGACTTCGTCGCGACATGGATTTCGCCCTGCTTCTCCGCCGAGGCAACTTCGCTGGCCGACGCAAGCCCGAAGACAACCGCGACGAAGAGAGCCGACAGGAAGCGAAAGCGGGAGCGGGACAGCGCCACGGCGATCAGTGCGACGACGGACCGGAGCCGTCATCCGGGCGGATTTCGGCGGCCATCAGCCCCTTGTCGCCATCGCCGAAGCGGACGAGCACCGTCTGGCCGGGACGCAGCTCGGTCAGGCCATAGCGACGCAGCGTTTCCATGTGAACGAAGATATCCTCCGTCCCCTCGCCGCGCGTCACGAAGCCATAACCCTTGACGCGATTGAACCACTTGACGACGCAGCGCTCGAGGCCACTGGTCGGCACGATGACGGTGTGGGTGCGCGGCGGGCCGGCCTGTGCCGGATGCAAGGCCGTCGAATCATCCATGCTGAGGACGCGGAAAGCCTGCAACCCGCGCTGGCCTTGGGTGACCTCGCAGACGATGCGCGATCCTTCATAGGCCGTCTGAAAGCCGTCGCGACGGAGGCACGTCACATGAAGCAGGATATCCGGCGAACCATCGTCCGGCAGGATGAACCCATAGCCTTTCGAGGCGTCGAACCACTTGATCGAGCCCGCCACTTCGATCAGATCCAGCCCGCCTTCGTCCTCGCGCCGCGTGGCGGACGATGGTTCAGCGCTGTTCTTGGAACCCATCTTGTCGGCCCCCAATAGGCCTTCCTGAGGCCGTCATTCCACATGACCGATCGCGCAAAACCGTCAATGCGGCAATGTTACGACCGATTCCCCGCATGAGAATAACATCGGATGTGACCATGACCAGTGACATCCCGGCCACAACCGTGGATTTCCGTTAACGCCGGTTAAGGAGTGGTGTCGCGGGCCCGCGCGGGTTTCTGTTTGCGGCGCCGGCAGCTATGGTGACAACGCCATATGACGGGCCGTGCCGGATCCGAGCGCGGACTCCGATCGAAAACATTTGGGAAAGGACAACGCGCCAATGAAGTATCTTCACACCATGGTCCGCGTGACCGACGTCGACAAGTCGATCGCCTTCTACAACGAGCTGGGCCTGAACCTGGTGCGTCGGATCGACAACGAGAAGGGCCGCTACACGCTGTACTTCCTCGCCGCTCCCGGCGACGAGGACGCGCAGGTCGAGCTAACCTTCAACTGGGATCCCGAGGCCTATGGCGAAGGCCGCAATTTCGGCCACCTCGCCTATCGCGTCGACGATATCTACGCGCTTTGCGACAAGCTGCAGAAGGCCGGCATCGTCATCAACCGCCCGCCGCGCGACGGCCACATGGCCTTTGTCCGTTCGCCCGACAACATCTCGGTCGAGCTGATTCAGGCCGGCGATCCGCTGCCGCCGCAGGAGCCTTGGGCCTCGATGCCGAATACGGGCAAGTGGTAAAACAAGTGATTGCGTGCCGTCTCAGCCATGAGACGGCACTCTATCCACAGGCGGGAGACATGATCGGCGAACGGCCTTGTCACTCCGGGGGTTGCCGCCTATAAACCGCCTCGCCGCGCCCTTCGTCTATCGGTCAGGACGCCACCCTTTCACGGTGGAGAGAGGGGTTCGATTCCCCTAGGGCGTACCACCCTTTCAAACGGGTGTTGGAATCGGGCCTCGAGCTTGTAACGCTCGAGGTTAATACCTATAACGCGCATCGCTGCGCCCTTCGTCTATCGGTCAGGACGCCACCCTTTCACGGTGGAGAGAGGGGTTCGATTCCCCTAGGGCGCACCATTCCCCTTCGACCGCCCCTGAGATGATTGCCGTGCCCCAGGTCTGTGGGCCGCTCGGCTTTGCGGCGACGGCGGATTGCGCATTCCGCGCGCGATCTCCTGTGGAGTTCGGATGAGGCGGCCCGACGCCTCGGCCTCCCGTGATAGGGTCCGGCCAACGCGCAAAGGCTATGTGGAGCACTATGAAGGCTGGAATCGAACTCGGGACGAACACGACCGGTCAGCCGGCGCTTCTCGATCTCGAGGAACTGCTTTCGACGCGTCTGCTGGTGCAGGGCAATTCCGGTTCCGGCAAGTCCCATTTGTTGCGCCGCCTGCTCGAGCAGAGCGCCGGCATGGTGCAGCAGGCGATCATCGATCCCGAGGGCGACTTCGTCTCCTTCTCCGAGCGCTTCGGCCATACGGTCGTCGACGCCGAGCGCAGTCCGAGCGAGCTGCAGCGAATCGCACTCCGCATCCGCCAGCATCGCGCTTCCGTCGTTCTCAATCTCGAAGGCCTCGACGCCGAAGAGCAGATGCGCTGTGCCGCCGCCTTCCTGAACGGTCTCTTCGATGCCGACCGCAGCGTCTGGTATCCGATGCTGATCGTCGTCGACGAAGCGCAGATCTTCGCGCCCGCCGTGGCGGGCGAGGTGTCGGATGAGGCCCGCCGCCTGTCGCTCGGCGCCATGACCAATCTGATGTGCCGCGGCCGCAAGCGCGGACTGGCCGGCATCGTCGCGACGCAGCGCCTCGCCAAGCTTGCCAAGAACGTCGCGGCCGAGGCGTCCAACTTCCTGATGGGCCGCACCTTCCTCGACATCGACATGGCGCGCGCCGCCGACCTTCTCGGCATGGACCGTCGCCAGGCCGAAGGATTCCGCGATCTCGATCCCGGCCAGTTCGTCGCGCTCGGGCCGGCGCTTTCGCGCAAACCCATCCCCCTGCGCATCGGCGCCGTCGACACCGCCGGCCGCAGCGGCCGACCCGTGCTGATGCCGCTGCCGGAGATGCCGCAAGCCGAGATGCAGGATCTGATCTTCGTTGGCGGCGAGGACGACCTGCTGCCGATGCCGGCGCCGAGCGTTTCGCGCGCCCGCGGCACGGCCGAGCTGCTGCGGGAAATCGAAATCTCCGGTCCCCTCGATTCAACGCCGGAGGTCGAGACCGACACGCGCACCGAGGCCGAGAGGCAGGAACTGCTCGATTCCGTCTATGCCGAGATCATGTCGGACCCGGACACGGCCTTCCGCCCGGCGCCGCTGATCTACCAGGATTTCCTGTTCCATTGCCGGATCAAGAAGCTCGGCACCTATGGCCAGGACATGCCGAGCTTCCGCAAGCGCCTGGCGCTCGCGCGCGCAGGCGTCAGCTCGGATAGGGGCGACGACGCCTGGGAGCAGGTTCTCGCGGTGGCGGAAAGCCTGCCCGAAGAAATGCAGGGCGTGTTCCTGCTGCTGGCCCGCGCCGCGCGCGAGGAGGCACCCTGCCCCACCGACGAAGCGCTCGCCAATGCCTATGGCAGCCGTTCGCCGTCGCGCGGCCGCTGGCTGCTCACTTATATGTCGGAGCACGGCCACATCCGCAGTGAGGAAGACTTCCGCGGCAGTCGAATCGTGACGATCGCCGGCGTCAACTGGCGCACCCTGCCGGGCGCGCCCAAGGCGGGACCGATCAAGAAGGTCGATCCGCTCCGGCGCGCGCCGATGCTGCCCCTGCCCTCCGCCCGCCCGGCCGAATAGGACGCTGCGGAAGATACAGCAGGCAGTTGCTTTCTCTGCCTCATGCCCGCCATCATGCTGCCCAGAATCACGCGCTGGCTTGGCGTGAACAGCTGCGCCTCCCCGTTGGAATTTGCCCGGGGACCGCGGCCAAGGGGGGACGGATGGAACAAACCGCAACGACATCGGTGGATGGAGCCCCCTTCGGAGCCCTCTGCCGCAACGCCACCTGCTGGCTTGCCGGCGCCGCGGCACTTCTCGCCATATCCGGCTGCGCTTCGGTTACGGAGCGGGTCGTGCCGTCCGTGGCGCCGGCGACGCCATCCGTCTCGATCACGACGGAAGATCTCGTCGGCAATTGGGGCCTCGGCTCGTTCCGGCAGGAAGCCGACTTGCCCCGCACGATCAACGAAGCGCGCCGCTATTGCAGCAATCCTTATGTCATCACCCGCGGCCCCAATAACGGCGTCATGATGTATCTGGCCGACCAGTCGCAGCCGAGCGAGCTGGTGCTGAAGAATGCCAGCGGCCGCGTCTATATCGGCCCGCCCGGCCCGGCCGGAACGCCGAAGGATCGCCAGATCACGTCGTTTCAGGATGGCGTTATTGTCGCTCCCTGGGTCGATCCCAGCGTGACGGCACGCTATGGCACCATGGTTTTCGCACGCTGCGGCCAGCCCGCTTCCGCGCCCGCCGCCCCCCGGCCGGCTGCTTCGGGCTGATTTCGGTACCGTCACAGTCAGACCTTCTCCCCCGCCTCTTCAGACTCGAGGTCCCCATGCGAGACAAAGCGGCCCGTCTTCTCCGCCGATTGCTGAAACGCCCCCTGTCGCTCGCCCTGCTGGGCTGCGCCGCCGCCGTGGCGTTTGCGCCCGCAGTTCCGGCAGAAGCCGGCATTCGCGACATCCTCAATATTCCCGAACAGCCGGGCGTCGTGCCGACGAAGCAGGAATCACAGCTGCCGCCGGAATTCCGGCCGCAGCCAGTCTATTTCCGCTCCAACGAGCCGCCGGGCACGATCGTCATCAATACGGATGAACGGTTCCTCTATCTGGTTCAGCCGGACAACCGCGCCATTCGCTACGGCGTCGGTGTCGGCCGTGACGGCTTCCAATGGTCCGGCCTGCTGAAGATCTCGCGCAAGGCGGAATGGCCGGATTGGCGGCCGCCGGCGGAGATGATCCAGCGCCAGCCCTATCTGCCCCGCTTCATGGCCGGCGGCGAAGGCAACCCGATGGGCGCCCGCGCGCTCTATCTCGGCGACACGATCTACCGCATCCATGGCACCAACCAGCCGCAGACGATCGGCCATGCGCTGTCGTCGGGCTGCTTCCGCATGGTGAACAACGACGTCATCGACCTGTTCGACCGCGTACCGGTCGGCACCAAGGTGATCGTTCGCCAGCAGGCGAAGCTCTAGCAGAATTCTCCGGCCGCCTCGTCCGGGACGGCCTCAGCACGCGATCAACGGGAAAGCGACCATGATGTTTCCTGCAAAGGTGATCTATGGCCGAGTGGCGGCCCTGGCCCTGGCTGTCACGCTCGGCAGCGCCGCCGTCGCCGAAGCCGGCACACTCGATACGGTGAAGCAGCGCGGCAATTTGATCTGCGGCGTCAGCCAGGGCCTCCTCGGCTTCTCGGCCAAGGACGACGCCGGCAAGTGGAGCGGCTTCGACGTCGACTTCTGCCGCGCAGTCGCCACCGCCGTCTTCGGCGACGCCGACAAGGTGACCTTTGTCCCGCTGTCGGCGGCCGAGCGTTTCGACGCGCTGAAGGACGGCAAGGTCGATCTCCTGTCGCGCAACTCGACCTGGACGATGTCGCGCGAGACGGACCTGCCGCTCGCCTTCGTCGGCGTCACCTATTATGACGGCCAGGGGTTCATGGTAAAGCGCGACAGCAGCAAGGTCTCCGCTCTGGAGCTGGATGGCTCGAAGGTCTGCGTCCAGAGCGGCACCACCAGCGAACAGAACTTCGTCGACTACTTCAACACCAACACGATGACGTTCACCACGGTCGCCGCCGACAGCCCCGAGCAGTCGCTGGAGAACTACAAGTCCGGCAAGTGCGACGTGCTGACCACGGACGTGTCGCAGCTCTATTCCGAGCGCGCGACGCTGGCCGACGCCGCCGACCATGTCATCCTGCCCGACGTGATCTCCAAGGAGCCGCTCGGTCCGGTGGTCCGGCAGGACGATGCGAAATGGCGGGCCCTGGTCGGCTGGGTGCATTTCGCGCTGTTGAACGCCGAGGAACTTGGCGTCTCGTCCGAGCGCGTCGACGAAGCCAAGGCTTCGAAGAAGCCGGACGTCATGCGCCTCGTCGGCACCGACGGCGGCTTCGGCGAAAAGCTCGGCCTGTCGAATGACTGGGCGATCAACGTCGTCAAGACGGTCGGCAATTACGGCGAAGTCTACGAGCGCAATCTGGGCGTCGGCTCCAAGCTCGGCATTCCGCGTGGCCTGAACCAGCTCTGGTCGCTCGGCGGCATCCAGTACGCCCCGCCGATCCGCTAGGCGATTGGCTTCAAATGCGAAAGGCCGGCATCGCGAGATGCCGGCCTTTTTTTGTTTGGGTACCGGAGGGGGGGTCCCAAGCGCACCTCTCCCTGAGGGAGAGGTCGGAGCGAAGCTCCGGGTGAGGGTTTAGGGAACTATACGGTGAGGCTATAAACCCTCACCCGCCGGCCTGCGGCCGTCGACCTCTCCCTGAGGGAGAGGTAAAAGAACAGCCCCCTACCGGATGAACTGATCGACATACCCCTCGCCGAGGCCGATCTCGGTGTAGTGCTTGCGGCAATTGTCGATCTTGGTGAAGACGTCCTCATAGCCCTGCACGGCCCCGTCCGGATCGACATAGATCATGGCGCCATTGACCTGGAACAGCGTGATCATCTCCGTCACATGCGGCTCGACGACGAGCGTGTGGGTCTCGCCCGGCGCCTCGTAGACATAGGAGCCCTCCTCCGCCGTCCAGTCATGCTCGAGATAGTGCCAGCTGCCCTTCAGCACCCAGCCATGCACCGGCTGCGGATGGCGGTGGCGCGACAGCACGCCGGACTTTCGCACACGAAGCAGGTTCATCCAGTAGCCCCGGCTCGCCGAAAGGCAGAGGGGGCGGAACCAGACATTCTCCTGCTGCGGCACCCAGAGGCGCTCGTCGGTCGGGATCGCGTTCGGGATGACAATCTCGGGGAAGGATTCCTTCGGCTGCGGATGCCGATAGGGAATGCGCTTCGAGTCCGGATCGGTCTCGAGGCCGGAATGGTTGACCGTGGTGTTGTCGCTCATCGTTTCACTCTCTCGTCTCAAACCGAGGCATAGCCGCCATCGACCGGCACGACCGTTCCGGTCATGAAGCGGGCGGCGTCGGAACACAGGAAGGCGACGACGTCGCCGATATCGCGGGGCTCACCCCATCGCTTCATGGGCGTGCGGCCGAGAATGCCGGCCGAGCGCACGGGATCCTCGACGATGCCGCGCGTCACTTCTGTGGCGATCCAGCCGGGGGCGACCGCGTTGACGCGGATGCCCTCCTCGGCCCAGGCCACGCCGAGCGCCTTGGTCAGTTGCGCGACGCCCCCCTTCGATGCCGTATAAGCCGGCACCAGCGGGCCGCCGAAGATCGCGAGCATCGACGCGGTGTTGACGATCGCACCGCCCTGTTTCGCCAGCAGCGGCCGCGCGCCGACGCACATCCGCATCGTCCCGGTCAGATTGACGTCGATGACCTTCTGGAACACGTCGATATCGTATTCCTTGCCGCGAAAGATCACGCCGGCGCAGTTCACCAGTGCGTCGAGCCGCTCGAATCGCGCCAGCGCCGTATCGGCGGAATCCTGGTTCGTGACGTCGAGCACCATCGCCGACAGACGTTCGCGCGCCGGCACGGCGGCGACCTCCGCCTCGCTCAACCCGGTGACGGTGACGGCATAGCCGGCGGCGAGCAGCGCCTCGGCAACGCCGAAGCCAATGCCGCGCGCACCGCCGGTAACGAGTGCCTGTTTCAAGATGGAGGCCCTTCGGCTGGAAGACGGATACAATTGATCCGTAAAATTTCACATGCTACATGTCAAGGCGGCTTCCACTCTGCGACACAGGACCGACTTGCCCCGCGAAAAATCCTCTCCCGATCCAGGTGCGGCGCCGGCCGGCATCGGCTTCGAGCCGTTGCGGCACGCCGATCTCAGCGAACAGACCTATGCGGCGATCCGTCGGCGCATCCTCCGGCGCGAGCTGGAAACGGGCCAGCAGATCCCGATCGACATCGTCGCTGCCGAGCTCGGCGTCAGCCGAACGCCGGTGCTGGACGCCATGAAGCGCCTTGCCGCCGAGGGGCTGGTCGAGATCCGGGCGCGGCGCGGCTGCTATGTCCGCGCGCTGACCACCGACGACGTCCGCGAGATCTTCGAGGTCCGCGAGGCGATCGAGCTGCATGGCGTCCGCGTGGCGATCCGCGAGGGCCGGCACGCCGCTCTCGCCGACACGCTGGCGGCGGCCTGCGAGGCGATGGAGGCGGCAACAGCTGGCGACGCCTATGTCGACTACGACCTGTTCACCGAATGGGATCGCGCCTTCCACCGCGCCATCGTGACGGCGAGCCGCAACCGCAGGCTGGAGGAGCTCTACGGCACCTTGCATGTGCATCTGCACATCATGCGGGTGCACTATTTTCGCGAGCTCGAGGCGGCGATCCGCATCAAGTCCGATCATCGCGCCATCCTCGACGCCATCCGCGCCGGCGATCTCGCCGCGGCGGAGGCCGCCATGTCGGCGCACATCTTCGTCACGCGCGACCGCATCATCGCCAATCTGGCGCCGGATGGCGGCCGCCTATAGTCCTTTCCCTCGAACCGGAAAATCGCCATGCGCATTGCCATCACCGGCGGCAACGGAAACCTCGCCCGCAAGCTGATCGCCGGCATCGGCGCCGAGCCTTGGTGCGACGCCCTGGTGGCGCTCGACCGCCGCTTCGATCCGATCGAGCCGCCCGCGCATGCCACGCTCGCCTGCGTCGAGGCCGATCTGCGCCAACCGGACGACCGTCGCTGGCTCGATGCGATCGCTTCCGTCGACGCGGTCGTGCACCTCGCCGCCCAGAATCCGTATCCCGAGGCCGACTGGACGGACTCGGCAGCCTCCTTTGACATGACCGCCCTTGTGGTCCAGGCCGCCGCGCAATCCGGCGTGAGCCGCTTGGTCTTCGCCACGTCAAACCACGTCATGGGCGGCTACAAGGATACCGACGTCGCAACGACGCCAGGCGCCCTCACCGAAGACCTGCCACCCCTGCCCGGCACGCGCTGGAGAAACGATGCCGGCGGCAACGACAGCACGCCCTACGCCGTCGCCAAGCTGATGGGCGAGCGCCTCTGCTGCGCGCTGGCCGACCGCAGCGGCATGACGGCGGTCGCCCTGCGGATTGGCTGGTGCCAGCCCGGCGCCAACCACCCCTCGACCATCTCCGCATCCGGGACGCCGAACAGCCGCCTCGACCCGCTGGACGACGCGGCGGCGCGCGACCTGGCCTGGTTCCGTGGCATGTGGCTTTCGAACCGCGACCTCCTCGACATCTTCGCCGCCTCGCTTCGCGCCGACCCCGCCGGCTGGCCGACAGCCGGCATCGTCGTCAATGCGGTGTCGAACAATTCGGGCATGGCCTGGAGCTTGAAAAACGCCGTCGACTGGCTCGGCTTCGTCCCGGCCGACGACATGGCTCGCGCACTGAACCACTAGCGCGCCCCGACGTCATCAAGGCGATTTCGGTCCTTCGGCGAGGCTCAATCCGCCCATCGCTGCGGCAATTTGTCTACATTTCAGGCGGTCCGAACGCAAAAAAGTGGCGCAACTGCCCTGAGATGCGTCAGAAATGTTGCCCTATTCCGGCAGAGGGGTCATAACGCAGGCGATGACCCCAGCGGGGGAAAACCATGACAACCAACAAGCGGAGCGATGCCGGGATGACCGACGTTTCCATGCTCGACCAGGCTTTGACGCGCCTCGACGAAGCTGCAGCTCACCTGAACCTGGACGGCGACGTCCTGGAGAAGCTCAAGTATCCGCGCGAGACCACCAAGGTGCGGCTGATGATCCGCATGGACGACGGATCGCGCAAATCCTTCATGGCCTGGCGTTGCCGCTATGACGACACGCGCGGCCCGACCAAGGGCGGCATCCGTTTCCACCCGGAATCGACCATCGAGGAAGTCGAGACGCTCGCCTTCTGGATGACGATGAAGTGCGCCGTCATGAACCTGCCCTATGGCGGCGGCAAGGGTGCTGTGCGCGTCGATCCGCATTCGCTCTCGAAGGCAGAACTGGAGCGCCTGTCGCGCGCCTACATGCAGGCCTTCTCGAAGATCGTCGGCCCCGACCGCGACATCCCGGCGCCGGACGTCTACACCAATTCGATGATCATGGGCTGGATGGCGGACGAATACGCCTCCATCGTCGGACAGTCGACGCCGGCCGTGATCACCGGCAAGCCGATCTCGCTCGGCGGCTCGCTCGGCCGTGACGACGCCACCGCGCGCGGCGGCTACTACCTCGTCCGCAACCTCGCCTCGGAACTGGGCCTGACGCCCGGCGCCCGCGTCGCGATCCAGGGTTTCGGCAATGCCGGCCAGCACATCGCCAGCCTGCTCGGCGCCGACGGCTACAAGATCGTCGCCGTCTCCGACTCGAAGGGCGCGATCCACAATGACGCCGGCCTCGACGTCGCCAAGCTGCTCGCTTCCAAGAAGACCGGCTCGGTGCTGCAGCTGGTCGGCCAGGACGGCATCAAGGCGATCGACGCCGACGCGATCACCGCGGTCGACTGCGAGATCCTGGTCCCGGCCGCGCTCGAGGATCTGATCCACAAGGACAACGCCGCCGCCATCAAGGCGCGCGTCATCCTCGAGCTCGCCAACGGCCCGATCACTCCGGAAGCCGACATCATCCTGGCAGAGAAGAATGTCGTCGTTCTTCCCGACATCCTTGCGAATGCCGGCGGCGTCACCGTCTCCTATTTCGAGTGGGTGCAGAACCGTCAGGGCTACTACTGGACGGCCGAAGAGGTTCGGTCGCGCCTGCAGGAGACGATGGATCGCGAAGGTCGCTCGGTGTGGAACCTGTCCAAGGATCGCGGTATCACCATCCGTAGCGCGGCCTATGTGCATGCCCTCTCGCGCGTCGCTGGCGCCATCGAGTCGCACGGCACGCAGAAGTTCTTCGCAAGCTGAGCTTCACGCGAAGGGATATTCGGCTCGCGCTATGAAGCGCGGCTAGAATGCATTGCGGCGGCGCCCCCAAGCGCCGCCGCTTTTTTTGGCGCATCGCGCCAAAGTGAAACGCATGATTTTCGATAATATCGAGATCATCTTTTCGTGATACTATTGCCGTACAGCACCAATGAGCGCTTTTTCTAGCGAGGCCGCAGGATATCCGAGGCTCGCACGAGCGACCGGAACTTGTCTTACCTGCCAACAAGTCTGAACCTTATCTTTTCCATGCGTGGAGGGCGTTGGTCCGACCCCAAGTTATATTCCTGAGACTCGCAGGAGGCGTCCGTGCATCTAACTCCCCGAGAATTCGACAAGCTTCTGATTCACATGCTTTCCGACGTGGCGTTGAAGCGGAAAGACAAGGGTCTCAAGCTGAACCATCCGGAAACAGTCGCCGTCCTATGCGCCTATGTGCTGGAAGGCGCCCGCGAAGGCAGGACGGTTGAGGAAGTGATGGACGGCGCGCGGAACGTCCTTCGTGCCAGCGATGTGATGGAGGGCGTGCCGGATCTCTTGCCGCTCATCCAGGTCGAGGCCGTCTTCACAGACGGCAGCCGGCTGGTCAGTCTGCACAATCCGATCACGTGAACCGCCGCCGGTCCTAGCAGCCCGCCGCTTTCGGCGCCGCAGGACGACGTCTGAACGAGACTGTACGAGGAGGCTGTCATGGCCACGACTCCGACCAAGGCCGTTCATCCGCAACCCGAGCACACCAAGAAGGCGCACAAGGCCGTCCGCCCGATCGGCGGCTATATCCTGGCCAAGGAGCCGATTGAGATCAATCGCGGCCGGCCGCGCACCAAGCTGACGGTTCGCAACACGGGCGACAGGCCGATCCAGGTCGGGTCCCACTATCACTTCTTCGAAGCCAACCGATATCTCGATTTCGATCGCGCCGCGGCGTTTGGCCAGCACCTCGACATCCCGGCCAACACGGCCGTGCGCTTCGAGCCGGGCGACGAGAAGGAAGTGACGCTCGTTCCCTATGCCGGCAAGCAGTTCGTCTACGGCTTCAGCAATCTCGTCGATGGCTGGTCCGGCGATGGACCGACACCGGACTATCAGCCGAACCGGGAGGCCGCCATCGAGCGGGCCCGGAAGCTCGGCTTCAAGTTTCGGACCGGCGGCAAATCCCCCACCAAGTAGACCGTCTTCCCGCCGTTCGATCGGCATGAACGCGCAGGCCCCGCTTTCTGGAGGTGCATGATCATGACGCAGATATCCCGTCAACAATATGCCGACCTCTACGGCCCGACCGTCGGCGACAAGATCCGGCTCGGCAATTCCGATCTCTATGTCGAGATCGAAAAGGACCTGCGCGGCAATTACGGCGACGAATTGCAGTATGGCGGCGGCAAGACGCTGCGCGACGGCATGGGATCGGAGAACCATCTGACCCAGGAGGCCGGCTGCCTCGACCTCGTCATCACCAACGTCACCGTGCTCGAGCCGACGCTCGGCGTCGTCAAGGCCGATGTCGGCATCCGCAACGGCCGCATCGTCGGCCTCGGCAAGGCCGGCAACCCATCGACCATGGAGGGGGTCACCCCCGGCCTCGTCACCGGCGCCTCGACCGACGCCATCTCCGGCGAACACCTGATCCTGACCGCCGGCGGCATGGACACCCACGTCCACTACATCTCGCCGCAGCAGGTCTATGCGGCGCTGTCGAACGGCATCACCACGCTCTGGGGCGGCGGCATCGGCCCGGTCGACGGCAGCAACGGCGTCACGACCACCAACGGTCCGTGGAACCTCGAGATGATGCTGCGCTCGATCGAGGGCCTGCCGATCAATATCGGCCTGCTCGGCAAGGGTAACTCCACGGGTCAACGACCGCTCGTCGAACAATTGCTGGGCGGCGCGGCCGGCTTCAAGGTGCATGAGGACTATGGCTCGACCCCGGCCGCCATCCGCGCCTGCCTCTCGATCGCCGACGACTATGACGTCTCCGTCGCCATCCATACCGACACGCTGAACGAATCCGGCTATGTCGAGGACACCATCGCCGCCTTCGACGGCCGCACCATCCACACCTTCCACAGCGAGGGCGCCGGCGGCGGCCATGCCCCCGACCTGCTGAAGGTCGTCGGCCAGAGCAATGTGCTGCCGAGTTCGACCAATCCGACCCTGCCCTGCGGACAGAACTCGGTCGCCGAGCTCTTCGACATGATCATGGTCTGCCACAATTTGAACCCGAAGATCCCGTCCGACGTCGCCTTCGCCGAAAGCCGGGTCCGCGCCGAGACCATCGTGGCGGAAAGCGTGCTGCACGACCTCGGCGCCATCTCGATGATCGGCTCCGACTCGCAGGCGATGGGCCGCATCGGCGAAACGTTCCTGCGCGCCATCCAGACCGCCGACGCCATGAAGAAGGCGCGCGGCCCGCTGCCGGAGGACGCGGCAGAAAACGACAATTTCCGCGTCCTGCGCTACGTTGCCAAGGTGACGATCAACCCCGCGCTGACCGCCGGCCTGGCGCACGAGATCGGCTCCGTCGAGCCTGGCAAGTTTGCCGATCTGGTGCTCTGGGAGCCGGCCTTCTTCGGCGCCAAGCCGAAGATGGTGCTGAAGGGCGGCTTCGTCGCCTGGGCCAACATGGGCGACCCGAACGCCTCGCTGCCGACACCGCAGCCGACGTACTACCGGCCAATGTTCGGCGCCTTCGGCACGGCGATGCCGAAGAGCTCAATCACCTTCGTCTCGCGCGCCGCCTACGACAATAATGTCGGCGAACGCTACGGCCTGAAGCGCCTCGTCAAGCCGGTGCGCGGCACCCGCGTGCTCGGCAAGGCTCACATGGTGCGCAACAGTTACTTGCCAAACATCGAGGTCAATCCCCAGACCTTCGCTGTTATCGTCGACGGCGTGCACGCCACGGTAAAGCCACCCCAGAACATTGCCCTGAATCAGCTCTATTTCTTCAGCTGATTGGCAATGCCGCTGTCATGCGGACCTGCCGGATGCGGGCGCGTCGAAGATCCCGGGATCAATCGCCCTCCGCCGCTGGCGGCCCGAGTTGCCACGGATCTGCGTGCCCGTGGCGGCTTCTTTCTTTGCTGACCATCTGGGATCCACCATCGAACGGCGGGTCGACCGGGTGGCGCGGGCGTCGCGCGCCTGGCCGGTCGGAATGCGTCGGCCTCCTGCGTCTGCCGGGTGTCGTTGCAGTGCAGGCTCTTGACCCCGCCGTGCCAGGGCGCAAGCTGATGCGGCCCGCCCGACGTCGCGTCCGCTGGACCGATCCGGGGGCGGCACCACGAGAGAGCAGCGCGCGCTTTTCTGCCGGTTTCCTCAACGTGCTGCAGTCCTGCCCCGGGCCTCGCCCGCCACGACACGCATGGAAAGATGCAGATGGATACCGTGCTCCACTTCGCTGCCGTCCTCCTGGGCATCGTCGCCCTGGTCCTCTACTTCCGCTCGATCGTCAAGGTTGTCCTGCTCAACCGTCGGGAGCGGGATTTCATCGAACAGGGAGCTCGTTTCGGCGCGGTCTCGATCATCCACGCCCTCGCCGGCGAAGCCAAAGACTATAGCGAGACCCAGCGACTTCAGGCCTGGGCGCTTCCGCTCTTCCTGTTCCTCGCAATCGCCTCCTGGTTCCTGCTGGTTCAGATCGGCTTCATGCTGATCCTCTGGGGGCTGGAGATCGAACCGCGTTGGGGCTACGCCTTCACGGCCAGCGGCTCCGCCCTCAGCACGCTCGGTTTCAAGACACCGCCCACGCTCACCGGCGAGGTGCTGGCCGTCTTCGAGGCCGCAATCGGCCTCGCCGTCGTCATCCTGCTGTTCACCTTCGTGCCCGGCTACCAGGCCGCCATCCAGGTTCGCGAGCGCAAGGTCGGCTGGCTCTACGCCCGCACCGGTCGGCGCCCGACCACGTCCAGCCTGATTGAATCCCTGCAGCGAAGCGGCCAGATCGAGCATCACGGCGTCGTCTGGGAAGACTGGGAGCAGTGGTTCCGCGGCCTTCTCGAAACCCACTCGATCTCGCCGATCCTCGCCTATGTTCCGGCGGTCTATCGCGGCACCAGCTGGGTCGGCGCCGCCGCCGCCGTGCTGGATGCCACCTCGCTGCTGACCGCCTGCCTCGAGGCGAAGCATACGGAATCGGCCCGCATCTGCCGCGAGATCGGCTGCCACGCGCTGAAGAGCCTGGCCATCGAGTTGAATCCGCGCATTCCGGCCGACGCCTGGACCCACAGCAGCGTCGACCGGAAGCTGATCGAGCACTTCGACCATCTCTATGCCCGGCTGGGCGAGATTGGCCTGCCGACGAAGCCGGACAAGGAAGAGTGCCGAAATGCGTTCATCGCGTTGCGGGCGGACTACGAGACCAGCATACGCCTGCTCGCCCAGTCGACGCTGATGCCGGTCGAGGAGCCATGGATTCTGCCGCACGCCCACCAGACCGAGCCGGTAGGCGCGCCGCCCACTCTCGCCTGACATGCGGCCCCCGGGGCGGGCCAGCCGCCCCGGGACGCTCGCGCGATCGGAAGCGGGCTACCCCTTCGCCGGGGCGCCGCGCTCGCCGAGCTTGATGCCCAGGCGCACCGCGCCATAGCCGAGCACCAGGCTGATCAGCACGTAGAGGATCGCAACGGCGGCACCGGAAGCCGACGCCGTCATCAGCACGACGGAGCCGTAGACGAAGCTGGAAAAGGTCGACAGACCACCCATGACGCCCGTGCCGACCATGGTGTTGACGTCATCGCTGACAACGCGGCGCTTGTGCAGGCCGGTGACGAGCCCGAGCAGGAAGGCGGCAACGATGTTGGCAACCAGTATCGCCATCGGGAAGCCGTCGGAAAGGTTGGGCACGCCGAGCATCAGGAACTCACGGGCCATCGCGCCGATGGCGCCGCCGATGAAGACGAGTATGACGAGATTGATCATGTGCCTCTCTCCTCAGCCCTGCAGGCGCGCGAGCGCCGCACCCAGCGCGGCGGCGATCAGACCGGCCGCCGTCGACAACAAGAGATAGCCCACCGCCATCTTCCCTCGCCCCGCATCCTCCAGCTTCGCCGCGTCGAGCTGCATGCTGCTGAAGGTCGTGTAGCCGCCGAGGATGCCCGTCAGCACGCCGGCGTTGAGGACCGAGCCATAGCGATCGCGCCAGTCGACGGAGAACAGCACCGACAGATAGCCGATGACGAAGGCGCCGGAGACGTTGATCAGGAAGGTCGCGAGCGGAAAGCCGCCGTGATAGCGCTCCCCGACGACGCGCCCAATCCACCAGCGCAGCAGCGACCCTGCGCCGCCGCCGAGCCCCACCCACATGACATCCAATGGTCGCATTCCGCTGCCTCCCGTCTTGCCAAAAATTGATCACGCACTGGCGGGCGCGTGCGTCATGTCGGACACGCAACCTGTCAAGCTAGCGATCGAATGCCGAACCTGCTCCAGCGCAAAGGACAGGTTGTTGAGATAGGCGATCGCCGGAGCATCCAAGGTCGCGCTACCGCCCATGAGGGTCTGCGCCGAATCCTGGAACGCCGCAAACGCCTGATCGAGCGCATCCGGATCGGAAGGCGCTTCGCGAGCGACCAGGCTCTGCCCCAGACCCGTCAGCGCCGTCCGCACCGCCTCGGTCACATCGGCGAGCGGCTGCGCCAGCGCATCGGCGACCGGCGCCGGCTCGGGCAATCGCGACATGCGAAACAGGAAGGAGGACGAGGTGCGCAGGTCGCGCAGATCGTGCCGCAACCGTTCCGGCTCGACGACGCCGCGCGAAATGTGGCTCGCCCGTTCTTCGGTGATCTCCCGCGTCAGCGTATCGAACGAGCGGAAGGCCTTGTCGATCGCCGTATCGGCCTCGGCGATCCCGCTGTCCCGGGCAGCATCCTTTCCGCTGCGGTCGATTCCGAAGAGGGTCGCGAGCCGCGACAGGATCTCGGCCGCCTCGGTACGCATCCAGGTATCCGAGCGCCCGGGCGCAATCGTCATCGAGACCAGCACGCCGATCGCGCTGCCGATCAGGATCTCGACCATGCGATGCGTAGCGGAGATCCAGACCTCCACATGCGATGGGGCGCTGACCAGCAGGATGGCCGCGGTCAGCGGCGCGACGCGCAAATTGACTTGGCGCACCGCCATCATGCCAAGCGCGCCAATGGCGAGCACCAGACCGAGAAACGCGCCGATCGGCGTGGCAGGCATGATCATGGCGACGGCGAAGCCGACCAGACCACCCACCAGCGTGCCGATGATCCGGCTCGCCGCCGCCTGCAGCGAGGCGCCGATCCGGTTTTGGACGATGATAACGGCGGAGATCACCGCCCAGTAGCCCTGCGGCAGCGCCAACAGGTCGGCAACGAGCAACGTCAGGCCTCCGGCAGCCGCCGTTCGCAGGCCGGCCTGCCAGACTTCGCTATCCAGTTGCATCCATTTCGAGACGTTCATTTTACCCCGATAGAATCGCGTCGAGGCAACAACTTTAACAAAACCAAGCGATTGAGTTGCCCGCAAAACGAGAGGATCGCGCGAGCCCCCCGTTTCCCGCATGCTCGCAATGGCACCTGCCGCCGGTGACTGATCGCGTAAAGAGTGTGCTAGTCTCGACGTCCGATGCAAAGGATCTGCAACCACGCAGGAGCATGAATATGAGGATCGTGACGCTCGCGGCGTTGGCCGTCGTCATGGTGCCGCTGCCGGCCGGAGCCACCATGCTGGAGCGCCAGACCGGGCGCGCCATCCGCAATGCCGGCCATTGGTGCGACCGCGTCAGCCATATGGCGGTCGACACCAAGGTCTCGACGCCGAAACGCCGCGTGGTCGTCGTCACCTGCGACGACGGCACGCGTTATGTCCAGTACAGCCTCGTGCTCGGCACCGACAACAAGATCACGTCGATCGCGAAGCAGTAGACGGCCCGTCAGGCCGTCTCGCCCTCGATGATCTCGTAGCCGGTGTCACGGATCGTCGGGCTGCCCGGATAGGTCGGGGATTCCAGGATCATCTCGGCCGCCAGCCGACCGATGAGGAAACGGTGCGAGCGGATGGTCGAGAGCGGCTGCGGCAGCGCCTGGCCGATATCGAGGCCATTGAAGCCGAACAGCGCCAGATCCTCGCGCGGCCGGATGCCGGCGGCGAAACAATGGAACACACCGCCGACCGCCATGTCGTCATTGGAAAAGACGATGACGTCGAGATCGCGGTGCGTGGCCAGCAGCCGGCGGAGCAGCTCCCGCCCGTCCTGGGTCGAACTCGGTCCGTCCGAGGCCGCCTCGCCGACGAGCGACAGACCGACCGCCTGAAGCCCCTCGCGAAAGCCCTCGTAGCGGCGCGCGGCGCGCTCGTCGCGCTTGCGGTCGTGGCCGACATAGCCGAAGCGGCGATAGCCGCGCCGGTAAAGATGCAGCGCCGTGTCGTAACCGGCGCTTTTGTGCGACATGCCGACGGCGATATCGAGCGGCGGCGTGTCGATGTCCATCAGCTCGGCAATGCGTACGCCGGAGCGCTTCAGCATCGCCACCGTGTAGTCGGTATGGTGCAGGCCGGAGACGATCATCGCGGCCGGCTGCCAGGAGAGCAGCGAGGCGACCAGCTCCTCTTCCGTCTCCATATCGTAGTCGGTGACGCCGACCACCGGCTGGTAGCCGGATGAGGCGAGCGAGGCATGGATGCCGCGCAGCACGTCGGGAAACACGATGTTGGACAGCGACGGCAGCACGACGCCGATCAGATTGGAGCCGGCGGAGGCCAGGGTACCGGCGACGCGGTTCGGCACATAGCCCATCTGACGGACGACGGCGAGCACGCGCTCGCGCGTCTTCTCGGCGACCGACGCCTTGTTGCGCAGCACGCGCGAAACGGTGATCTCGCTCACTTCCGCGCGCTGCGCCACATCGGCCAGGGTATAGGAGTTCTTCACGTTCATAGAGACGACGCCACCCAGATAAGAGACGCCCGACCGTGCCGGACGCGGCTCCTTATCACGGATCGCCGCGTCTGAACCGCCCCCTGTGCTTCCTACGTCCAGCCGCCATCCGCAACATAGGTCTGGTTGGTGCAGGCACCGGATTCGTCGGAGGCGAAGAACAGGATCACCCGGGCGATATCGGCCGGATAGATCTTCCGCTTCAGGCATTGCCGCGTGTAGATCGCCTGCTCCACCTCGGGCGTGACCCAGAGATCGAGCTGGCGCTGTGTCATGATCCAGCCGGGCATCACGCAGTTGACGCGGATGCCATGCGGGCCGAGTTCGCGCGCCAGGCCGCGCGTCAAGCCGATCACGCCCGACTTCGCCGCCAGATAGGGCGTCAGTCCCTCGACGCCGGCCACATAGGCGAACGAGCCGACATTGACGATCGAACCGCCACCCAGCGCCGCCATGTCCTTGTAGACCGCCTGCGCGCAGAAAAACTGGTGCTTCAGGTTCACGGCCTGGCGCGAATCCCAGAACTCCGGCGTGATCTCGTCGATGGTGGCACGCTGGTCATTCGCCGCATTGTTGACCAGCATGACGATCGGGCCCAACATCGCCCGGATGACCTCGATCGCGGCGCGCGTCGCGTCTATGTCAGTCAAGTCCGCTTTCTCGAACACGACTGTGCAGCCTTCGGCTTCCAGTTCGGCCACCAGCGCCCGCGACGGTTCCTCGATGATGTCGATGAAACCGACCTTCGAGCCCTGGCGGGCGAACTGGCGAACGATCTCCTCGCCGATGCCGCTCCCGCCGCCGGTAACCAGCACGACGCTGTCGACCAGGCTAGGATAGGCCGCACCGTAGCGCGGCTTGTAGGAGGATGGTGCTGACGTCAAAGACGCTCTCCTTCCGCCAGCTGCGAGTTGCGTCGATTGCCGCCGGACCTCATGCGCCCTCCGCCCGCTCGACGCTGCGGATATTCTGCACGTAGACGTTGACGATCAGGGCGGCGAGCAGGATCAGGCCGCGGATCAGGATCTTCAGGAAACTGTCGATCTGGATGTGATCGAGGCCGTTGTTGAGGACGCCGAGCACGCAGAGGCCGACGATCGTGTTGCCGATGCCGCCGCGGCCGCCGAACAGGCTGGTGCCGCCGACGACAACCGCCGCGATCGCGTCGAGCAGGTAGCCGTCGAACTCGTTCTGCTGGGCGCTGCCGAAATGGGCGACCCCGACCATGCCGGCGATGCCGGAGCAGACGGCGCAGATCACCAGCGCCGCGCCCAGGATCAGCTTCACGTTGACGCCGGAATATTCCGCCGCCTCGCGATTGCCGCCCACCATGTAGATGTAGCGGCCGAAGCGCGTGTAGGTCAGGGTCACATGGCCGACCACGAGGAAGGCCAGCAGCACCAGCGCGATGGTCGGGAAGCCACCGACATTGCCGGCGCCGAGTGTCGAGACGATATCCGGCACGTTGTAGGCGATCTGGCCGCGCACCAGAAGCGCCGAGATGCCGGCGCCAATCTGCATCATGGCGAGCGTCATGATGAAGGACGGGATGCCGATGACCGTGGTGCCGAAGGCGTTGATCAGGCCGAGGCCGGTGCAGGCCGCCAGCGCCAGCGCCACCGCCAGCCAGCCCGCGACCGGGATGTTGGCGATGTTCACGTAGCTTTCCTGCAGCGTGAAATAGGCCACCACGATGCCGGTCGCATTGGCGATCGAGGCGACCGAGAGGTCGATCTCGCCGCACAGGATGACGAAGGTCAGCCCGACCGCCATGATGCCCGTCACCGAAATCTGGGTGAGGATGTTCGAGGCGTTGTCGATGGTCGCGAAGGATGGGCTGGCGATGCTGAAGAAGATCAGCAGCAGGATCAGGGTCGCGAACGGCGCGATGTTGCGCATCTGGCTGCGCAGGAACAGGCTCGACTTGGAGCCCCGCGCCGCACTGGTTTGCTGAAACGTCATGTCAAATCCTTCTCAGGCCGCTTCCAGCAGCCGATCCTTGCTGATCGTCTCATTCGCGAATTCGCGCACGATGCGCCCCTTCTTCATGACGAGGACGCGATCGGCGAGCGACAGAACCGTCTCCGGCTCGGCCGAGACGACGATGACGGCGAGGCCTTCGTCCCGAAGCGCCCGGACGATCTTCACGACATCGTCCTTGGCGCCGACATCCATGCCGCGCGTCGGCTCGCTCAGCACCAGCACCTTCGGGCGGTGGGTCAGCCATTTGGCCAGCGCCACCTTCTGCTGATTGCCGCCCGAGAGGGCCCCCAGCGCCACTTCGGCACGTGGCGGCCGGATATGCAGGCTCTCGACATGCTTGCGGGCGATCGAACGCTCGATCGTCGGCTTCAGCCAGAGCCGCGAGATGCGGCCAAGAATGCTGATCGAGACGTTCTTGTAGACCGGCTGCTCGTAGAACAGCATCGAGCGCCGGTTCTCCGGCACGAAGGCGATGCCGGCGTCGCGCGCCTGCGTCGTGTTGCGCAACCGGCGCTTGCGTCCGTCGATGGCGAGCGTGCCGGTATCAGCCTTGATCTTGCCGAACAGGGTGCGCGCCAGTTCGATCTGGCCGCAGCCCATGAAACCGTAGATGCCGAGGATCTCGCCGGCCTTCACGTCGAAGCTGACATCGGCATAGGCGCGGCCATAGCCCAGATGCTCGGCCGCCAGCACGACGGGTTGGCCTGGCTTCGACGCCAGCGCGATCGCGCCGGTATAGCTCTCCTCGAGATCCTCGTGACCGGAGCCGATCATCCGCTCGATCAGCCAGCCCTTGTCGATGCCCGCGACCGGGTGGGTCACGATCAGGCGACCGTTGCGGAACACGGTGACGGTGTCGGAAATCGACAGGATGTCGTCGAGGAAATGCGAAATGAAGACGATGCTGCGACCGCTGGCGCGCACGCCCTGCAGCACGTTGAACAGCAGTTGCACTTCCGGCGGCGACAGGGCCGAGGTCGGCTCGTCGAGGATGATGATGCGCGCACCGGAGAAGATCACGCGCGCCAGTTCGATCAGCTGCTGCAACCCGATCGGCAGGTCGCCCATGCGCGTCTTCGGATCGACGTCGATGCCGAGGCTTTTCAGCTGCTCGTGCGCGCCTGCCATCATGGTGCGCCAGTCGATGATGCCGGCGCCGGTGACCGGCTGCTTGCCGAGATAGACGTTCTCGCCCACCGACAGGTCCGGCATGATGCTCAGCTCCTGATGCACCATGCCGATGCCGGCGGCGAGCGCATCGCGGGCGGAACGGAAATGCACTTCCTTCCCGTCGATCAGCATCTTGCCTTCGTAGTCGGTATGAACACCGGCGATGATCTTCATCATCGTCGACTTGCCGGCGCCGTTCTCGCCGACGAGGCCATGGATTTCGCCGGCGCGCAGCGTGAAATCGACTTCGCGGAGCGCGGCGACACCGCCAAACGACTTCGAGATGCCCTGCATCTGCAGGCGCGGCGTATCGCTGGGAACGAGGGGATCAGTCGTCATCAATTTCACCGGTTCGACGGCAAGGAACGCTTCGCACGACGACGGCAGCGGCTGGATGAAGCCAGCCGCCGACGCCTGTCGGGGAACCGTCGCGGCCACCTCCGGCGAGATTTCCTCTCGGAAGCAGCCGCGTACGCGGATGGATCAGATCAGGAAGTGGTTCTGCATCCACTGCATGCCGGCAGCATTTTCCTTGGTGACGACCGGACCGTCGGTGACGACATTCTTGGGAATGCCCTCGCCCGTCTTCTCGCCACCCGTCACGGCCGCGACGCCGGCGACGATGGCGCCGCCATGGATGCGGGAGGACGGATTGCGGACGGTGGCGTACATGCGGCCATCGGCAACGGCGGCGATCGCCGGCGGCATGGCGTCGACGCCGCCGATCAGGATGTCGGTACGGCCGCGCGACTTCATGACGTTGTAGGCGGCGAGCGCCATGTCGTCATTGTGGAAGAAGGCCGCGTCGATCTGCGGGTACTTCGTCAGATAGGTGTCCCACAGGCGCGAAGCCTTGGTGACGTCCCAATCGGCCGGCTGGTCGTCGAGCACTTCCATGCCCGGATTGTTGGCGATCACCGATTTGAAGCCGGCGGCGCGACCCTGGGCGCCGGTATGACCGAGCGCGCCCTGCGTCATGATGATCTTGCCCTTGCCGCCGAGCTTGGAGACGAGAGCCTGGGTCACTGCTGCGCCCATGAACTCGTTGTTCGGGGCGAGGAAGGTGTGGACGTTGATCTTCTCGAGCGGGGCGATCAGCGTGTCCATGTCGATGACCGGGATGCCGGCATCGATCATCTTCTGCACCGGCTGGATCAGCGTGCCGATGCCGAAGGCCTGGATCGCGACGAAGTCCCACTTCTGCGATGCCATGTTGTCGATGGCGGCGCGCTGCTTGACCGCGTCGAGCTGGCCATCGAACCAGGTGACATCAACATTGAACAGCTTGCCCCAATGCTCGGCAGCCTGCTTGCCCTGGGCGCACCAGGTCGCCTGCAGGCCGGCATTGGAGAAGGCCGCCTTCAGCGGCTTCTCGGAACGCCCGGTGGCGGCGGCCATTTCCTCGGCCAATGCGGGGCTGATGCCGAGGCCGCCGAACATGGCGGCGGCGCTACCGGCGGCGGTGACGCCGGCGGTGCGGAAAAAATCACGGCGCGACTTGGAATGCTTGTCTTCAGACATCTATTCCCTCCCTCCCTGCTCGTCGAAACGCGAGCTTGGATTTAGAACTATGACAGCGCTGTCAGAATAGTCAACGCAGTCCAATTCACAATGTTGCCCCTCTCCTTTACGCTTGACGCCACCATTCCGAGCGCCATATCGTGATGGATATCGGGTATAGGATCATCAAATACAAACAAGGCGTTACGGCAGGAGCTCGCAACATCTGATCGACAAACTCGCCAGAGGGTTTTCGATGTGATTTAGACTGATCTGATTCAGTCAAGCCGCCAGCCCATCAGCCTGGAACATCGGGATCGACAGAAAACTCGGCCCGTCCATCCAGTACATCTGGAGTGTCGGATCGCGCGACTGCCAATCACCCGGCCCGCAAAGCCGGCGATCTCACCCGCCCCCGCATTGGATGCCATGAGACGTCGGCGTCCAGCTATCTCCACCCGCCCGAAAACAGGTCCGACACTCCCCGATTGCGGAGGAAGGCAGCGAACTTCTTCAGCAGGCGCACCGTCACGCCAAGGGCCGAAATCCAGACGACGCCCGGCAGCGGGAGGTCCGACCTCGGTGCGCTCGACCGACCGGTTGGACTGCGGATCCCGGCGCAGCCGCCTCCAGCGCGCCCGACAAGCCCCGCATGGCCGGTCGACGGCGCGCAGATCAGCCGCATCGGGAGGCCTGGGGGGGGGGCGCATCGCCCCACACCCGGCACCAACAAACAGCCTCCCATCGCCCGACGGGCCGCCGGAGTGAAGGCGCTAGCGCGGCAACGATCGCTTGCCACGCGTCGACAGGCGGGCCGCGGTCAATGAAGCCCCGCGCTGCCGGCACTTGACAGACACGAATGCGAATTCTAATCACAGGTCATGAATAACCTGTCATACAGGTAAGAGGGTTTCGGCATGCAGCCTAATCGAGTGAATGGCGGAGGATTGGTGGGCGACGCCATTGGCGCCATCACCCGCCACATCCGCGAAAACGACCTGATGCCGGGTGACCGGCTGCCGTCGGAAGCGACGCTGTCCAAGGAACTGAACGTCTCGCGCACCGTCGTCCGGGAGGCTTTCCGGTCGCTCGCCGCGATGCAGATCATCGAGCTTGCCACCGGCAAGCGCGCGACCGTCTCGCCGATCGATCACGGCGCGATGTCGCTGATCATCGAGCACGGCGTGCACACCGACCAGATCAACGTGCAGCAGATCTACGATGTGCGCCGGACGATCGAGACGCGGATCGTGACGCTCGCCTCCATCCGGCGCAGCGACGCGGAAGCGGCCGAGATCATCGCCGAGGCGGCGGCGATGCGGGCCTCGATCCTGGATCCGGACCAGTTGATGGAGCACGACCTGGCCTTTCACAGGGCGCTTGCTAAGGCGTCGAAGAACCCGGTCTTCGCTCTGATCGTCGGCGCCTTCCAGGGCATCGCCCGGCAGACCTGGCCGATCGGCTGGAAGAGCCGAACAACGCATGAAGCGCGCGAAGCGATGATTGCGACCCATGAACAGATCGCCCGGGCCGTGGCCGCGGGCGATCCACAGCAGGCCGTTTCAGCAATGGCCGTCCATTTTGACGAAAGCGTACGCGCCCTTCTGTCGGCGGGACTCTCCTGAGGAATCCATGAAAATAACTGCGATCGAGACGGTTCGAATTGCCGAACGGCCCAATCTGCTGTGGGTACAGGTACATACGGACGAAGGTTTGGTTGGTCTGGGAGAGACCTTCTTCGGCGCCGCGACGGTCGAAGCGCACGTCCATGAGTATATCGCCCCGCGCGTCATCGGCCGCGATCCGCTCGAGATCGACAAGCTGTCGGGCGACCTGGTCGGCTATCTCGGCTTCCGCTCCTCCGGCGCCGAAGTGCGTGGCAATTCAGCCTTCGACATCGCGCTCTGGGATTTGTTCGGCAAGGCGGTGAACCAGCCAGTCGCGCAGCTTCTTGGCGGCTTCACCCGTCGCGAAATCCGCACCTACAACACCTGCGCCGGCACCGAATACATCAAGAAGGCCACCGGTCAGACGACGAGCAACTACGATCTCGGCGGCGGTCACCGGAACTATGACGACCTGAACGGCTTCCTGCATCGCGCCGACGAGCTGGCGCACTCCCTGCTGGAAGACGGCATCACGGCGATGAAGATCTGGCCGTTCGATGTCGCCGCCGAAAAATCCCGCGGTCAGTATATCTCGACGGAAGATCTGAAGCAGGCGCTGGTCCCATTCGAGAAAATCCGCAACGCGGTCGGCGACCGGATGGAAATCATGGTCGAATTCCATTCGATGTGGCAATTGCTGCCGGCGATGCAGATCGCCAAGGCGCTGGAGCCCTTCCGGACCTTCTGGCACGAAGACCCGATCAAGATGGACAGCCTTTCGAGCCTGTCCCGCTACGCCGACGTTTCGCCCGCGCCGATTTCCGCTTCGGAAACGCTGGGCTCGCGTTGGGGCTTCCGCGATCTTCTGGAAACCGGCGCCGCCGGCATCGTGATGCTCGATCTGAGCTGGTGTGGCGGGCTGTCCGAGGCGCGCAAGATCGCCTCGATGGCCGAGGCCTGGCACCTTCCGATCGCACCGCATGACTGCACCGGCCCGGTGGTCCTGTGCGCATCCACCCATCTTTCCCTGAATGCCCCCAATGCGCTGGTTCAGGAAAGCGTACGCGCCTTCTACCGCACCTGGTATCGCGACCTCGTGACCGCGCTGCCGGAGGTCAAGAACGGCATGATCACCGTCCCGCCGGGCCCGGGGCTGGGAATGGAACTGCATCCGGATCTGGAGCGGACCTATTCGGTCACCCGCAAGATCTCGGACGCGACGTCACTCTAGGACAACCAACGCTCGGGAGGAGCAATCATGATGAAACTGAAGACAACGGCACTCGCGGCCGCCCTGTTGACGACCGTCTCCGGCATGGCGATGGCCGAAGAAAAGCTCGACATCGTCTTCGCCGTCCATTCCTCGGCCTCCAACACGTTCTGGCAGGCCGCCAAGAAGGGCTACGACGACGCCTGCGCCAAGGTTTCGGCCAATTGCCAAATGCTGTTCACCCAGACGGAGGGCTCCGTTCCCGAACAGCTGTCCAATCTGGAAGCGGCGCTGGCGCAGAAGCCCACGGCGATCCTGACGACCATCGTCGACAACACCGCCCTGGATGACGTGATCCAGCGCGCCCGCGATGCCGGCATCGTCGTGATCGGCGTCAACGTGGACGATCTGGAAGGCGCGAACGGCAATGCGCGCCAGGCCTTTGTCGGCCAGGGCTTCCTCGCCGCCGGCTACTCGCTCGGCAAGGCGCAGTCCGCCAATTTCCCGGCCGAAGGACCGATCAAGGTGCTGATGGGCATTTCGGCTCCCGGCCAGAACTGGTCCGAGCAGCGCGGCCAGGGCGTGATCAACTTCCTCGAAGACTACAAGAAGTCTTCCGGACGCGACATCAGCTGGGAAAAGATCGATAGCGGCACCGACCTCGCCATCACCTCGGATCGCGTCGGCGCCTATCTCGCGGCCCATCCGGACACAACCGCCTACTTCGACACGGGCTTCTGGCACGCCGGCGTCGCCCGGGTTCTGGCCGATCGCGGCGATGCACCCGGCAAGGTGCTGCTGGGAGGCTTCGACCTCGTTCCCGAAGCCGTCGAGCAGATGCAGAAGGGCTACATCCAGGTCGAGGTCGACCAGCAGCCCTACATGCAGGGCTTCATGCCGGTGATGATGGTCTACCTGAACAAGAACTTCGGTCTGGCGCCCGCCAACGTCGACACCGGCCAGGGCATTGTCAAAGCCGCCGATGCCGACGGCGTCATGGAACTGGCCGCCAAAGGTCTTCGCTAACCGCACCTGACATCCCGCAGGCAGCCTCGTGCCGCCTGCGGGACCTGCCCGACGAAAAGGAACTGCCGCGATGAGACGGCTTCTAAAAATATCACTGCAAAAGCCCGAACTTGCGGCTGGCCTGCTGCTGATCTGCCTGATCCTGTTCTTTCAGGTGATGTCGCAGGGCGTGTTCCTTGGCGTTGCCAACATGCGTGGCATGCTCGGCCTGATGCCGGAAATGGCCCTGGTGGCCATCGGCGTCACGTTGCTGATGATCTGCGGCGAATTCGATCTGTCCGTCGGCTCCGTCTTTGCCCTCAGCCCGATGACGATGGCGGTGCTGATGACGATGGGCTGGGGCTTCTGGCCGGCCATGCTGACGGGCCTGCTGGTCTGCGCCGCCATCGGCTTCGTCAATGGCTGGCTGACGATCCGCTTCGCCATCCCCTCCTTCATCACGACGCTCGGCATGCTGTTCATGGCGCGCTCGTTGACCATCGTCATCTCGGGCGGCTTCCCGCCGCGCCTGAAGACGGGCGAAATCCCGATGTGGCTGTTCGTCGAATTCGTCGGCCCCGGCAACCTTTTCCGCGCTTCGTTCCTGTGGTTCGTCGCCATCGCTGTTCTCGTCAGCCTGCTGCTCTCCAAGACCAACTTCGGCAATTGGGTGCGGGCGACCGGCGGCTTTCTGCCGGCGGCCAATGCCATGGGCATACCGGCGGCCAAGGTGAAGATCGCCTGTTTCATGATCTGCTCCGTGCTCGCCGGGCTCGCCGGAACGATCCAGGTGCTGCGCCTCGGCTCGCCGCTGCCCTCCATCGGCGAAGGCCTGGAGCTTGCCGCCGTGGCCGCCGCCGTCATCGGCGGGACCTCGCTCCTGGGCGGGATCGGCTCGATCGTCGGCGGCATCGTCGGCGCGATCCTGATCCGCGTCATCGACAACGGCATGGTGCTGAGCCAGGTCAATGGCAACTGGTTCAAGTTCGCGATCGGCGCCCTGACGATCCTGGCCGTCGTCGGCAATTCGTGGCTTCGCAAGCGCGGCCGCGCCATGAAGGTGGAGACTGCACGATGACCGCTGGAACCAAGGACGAACAGCCGATCATCTCGGTCCGCAACCTCCACAAATGGTATTCGGGCGTCCACGCCCTGAAGGGGGTGAGCCTCGACTTCAAGCGCAACGAGGCCGTCGGCCTGGTCGGTGACAACGGCGCCGGAAAATCGACGCTGATCTCCATTCTGGCTGGTCTGCATCCGAAGGACGAAGGCGAGATCTTCGTCGAGGGGCGCCGGGCCGAGATCAACAAGCCGCGCGACGCCATGAACCTCGGCATCGAGACCATCTACCAGTATAATTCGATGGTCCCCAACATGAGCATCGCCCGCAACATGTTCATCGGCCGCGAGCCGATGAAGGCGGCGTTCATGGGGGTCGGCCTGCTGGACGAGTCGCGGATGCGCACCGAGAGCGTTGCCGCCATCGCCAATGTCGACTTGCACCTCCGTTCGCCCGACGCGCTGGTCGGAGAGCTGTCCGGTGGACAGAGGCAGGGCGTCGCGATCGCCCGCGCCATGCACTTCAAGTCCAAGGTCATGATCCTCGACGAACCGACCAACCATCTGTCGGTGAAGGAGACGACCAAGGTGATCGGCTTCGTCAAATCGCTGAAGGAGCAGAACGTGACCGGCATCTTCATCAGCCACAACATGCACCACGTCTTTGCTTGCTGCGACCGCGTCGTCGCAATGGCGTTGGGCAAGGTCGTGCTGGACAAGCCGATCTCCGAGACATCGATCGAAGAAGTCCACGACGTATTGTGAGGGGCGCGCCATGACGATTTCGGGAAGACACGCCCTCATCACGGGCGGACTGGGGACCATCGGAAGCGCGATGGCCAGGAAATTCGCCGCGGCGGGCGCCACGGTGACCGTACTGGATCGGCCGGAGGCGGAGCCGCTTCCCGGCATGGGCTGGCTCGGGGTGGATCTGAACGATCTCGCGGGGGCCGAAGCAGCCATTGCCGCGCTCGATCGCCCTGTCGACATCCTGATCAACAATGCGGCGCTGATCATCAACAAGCCGCATGACGAATTCAGCCTGCAGGAATACGAAGACCAGATCCGGGTCAACTCCTCGGCCGCTTTCGCCCTGACCCGCGCCTGCGCCGCCGGCATGAAGGCCAGGCAGTGGGGACGGATCCTCAACCTGACCTCGATCACGCTGAACGGCCAATGGGACGGCTACGTCCCCTATGTCGCCTCCAAGGGAGCGATGCTGGGCCTGACCAAGGCGTTCGCGCGGGAACTCGGCAAATACTCGATCACGGTGAACGCGATCTCGCCGGGCGCGGTGGTATCCGAGGCCGAGGACCGGGTGTTCGCCGACCGGCTGCAGGAGTTTCAGGACTGGGTCCTGAAGCAGCAGAGCCTCAAGTCGCGCGTCCAGCCCGAAGACATCGCCGATCTGGCCGTCTTCCTGAGCTCGGACGCCGCCCGGATGATTTCGGGCCAGAACATCGCCGTCGACGGAGGCTGGTAGCGGCGCACCGCCCGCTCCGCCCCGCGCTTTCCTCCAACAGGTACAGCCATGACAGTCAGCCTTGTTCTCGATGCTGCGGACAGCGTGGGCGAAAGCATCGTCTGGGATGCAGCCCGCCAGCGCCTGAGTTGGGTCGACATCATCGGGCGGCGGATCCACGCCTTCGATCCGGCGACCGGCGACCACCGGATCTGGCGGTTGGCCGGTCGTCCGACGTCGATCGGCCTGCGCGCCGATGGCGGCGCGATTGTCGGAATGGAGCGCAACATCTGCCTCTGGGACTGGCAGGGCGAGCCGGTCCCCGTCCGCGAAGTCGAGCCCGACATGCCCGCCAATCGCCTGAACGAAGGCGTTGTCGGGCCGGATGGCAGCTTCTGGATCGGGACGATGCTGAACAATATCGCCCCGGACGATAGCCCCCGCGACGCCCCCGAGGCCACGGGCCAGCTCTATCGCTATGACCCGGATGGCCGGCTGACGCGCCTTTGCGACGACGCCTTTTCCATCACCAACACCTTCGTCTGGCCCGCATCCGATCGGCTGGTCACCGCCGACACGCCCAAGAACGCGCTGTATAGCTATCGGATCGGCGCGGACGGCACGCTCGCCGACCGCCAGACTGTCCTGCAGGACTATGGCCGAGGCCTGCCGGATGGCTCGACGATGGACGCGGAGGGCTTCATCTGGACGGCGCGCGTGGCGGGCGGAGCCTGCCTGACCCGCATGTCTCCGGATGGCAGAATCGATCGCGTCGTCGAACTGCCCTGCTCGTGGCCGACCAGTTGCGCCTTCGGCGGCCCGGATCTCTCGACCCTGTTCGTCACCTCGGCCCGCTTCACCATGACGGCCGAGCATCTGGCCGCCAATCCGCAGGAAGGCGGGCTGTTTGCCGTCGATGCCGGCGTGCGCGGCCTGCCCGGCCATCGGTTCGGCGCCGGCGCATGACGGGCGCCGCCTCTGGCGGCACCCGTCCCGGATTCAGCGCAGCGCCGTCTGCTTCAACCAGCCGAGACCGTCCAGCGTCGCGCCGGCCGGGCGGTATTCGCAGCCGACGAAGCCGGCATAGCCAAGCCGGTCGAGCTGTTCGAAAATGCGGAAATCGTTCAGTTCGCCCGTGCCCGGCTCGTTGCGCAGCGGCACCGAGGCGACCTGGACGTGACCGATGACCGGCAGCAGTTCCTCCAGGCTCTTCGTCACGTCGCCATGCAGGATCTGGCGGTGGTAGATGTCGTATTGCAGCTTCAGATTGGGCAGGCCGAGTTCGTCGATGATCTCGCCCGCCATGTCGAAATCGTTCAGGAAATAGCCGGGCATGTCGCGCCGGTTGATCGGCTCCAGCACGATGTCGATGCCGTGCGGCTCCATCGTCGCGCAGGCCATGCGCACGGCGTCGCGGTAGCGCTCGCCCGCCTCGGCCGAATGGCTCGGCGCCAGGCCGGCCATCATGTGCAGCCGCCTGACGCCCGTCGCCAGCGCATAGTCGAGCGCCTTCATCAGCGAGGCCCGGAACTCGTCCTGGCGTCCCGGCAACGCCGCGATACCGCGTTCGCCGGCGGCCCAGTCACCCGGCGGCAGGTTGAACAGCGCCTGTTCAAGCCCCGCAGCCTTCAGCTTGCCGGCCACATCTTCCGGCGAGAAATCATAGGGAAACAGGAATTCGACGGCATCAAAGCCGGCATCGGCGGCGGCGGCGAAGCGATCGAGGAACGACCACTCGTTGAACATCATCGAGAGATTGGCGGCAAAACGCGGCATCGGAGTCTCAGTCCTTGTCAGAGGCGGGTGCGCCGGGCAGGTCGATGCCGGCGATCATCGCATAGAGGCGCGCGACTGAGGCATCGTCATCCTTGCCCATTCCGGCGGCGGCGGTCATCAGAAACATCTGCAGCGCCGAAGATGCAATCGGCGTCGCGAACTTCTCGCTGCGGGAAATGTCGGCGATGATGCCGAGGTCCTTGGTGAATATCTCGACCGCGCTTTTCGGCGAATAATCGCCGTCGAGCACATGCGGCATACGGTTCTCGAACATCCAGGAATTGCCGGCCGAGGCGGTGATCACCTCATAGACCCTCGCGATGTCGAGCCCGAGCCGCTTGGCAAAAACGATTGCTTCCGACGCGGCGGCGATGTGAACGCCTGCCAGCAACTGATTGACGATCTTGAAGGAAGCGCCGATGCCCGCCTCGTCGCCGAGCAGATAGAGCTTGGCCGACATGGCGTCGAGCGCGGCGCGCGCCTTGTCGATCGCCGCCGGACTGCCCGAAACGAGCATGGTCAGCGCCCCCTCGGCGGCACGCGTCGCGCCGCCGGAGATCGGCGCGTCGACATAGCGCCGTCCACTCGCCTCGACGGCGGCGGCGAGCGCCCGCGCCCGCTCCGGCGCCATGGTGGCGCAGGAGACGATCACGGCATCCGGCCTGGCCGAGGCCAGCACGCCGCCCTCGCCCAGCAGCACCTGCTCCGTCTGATCCGCATTGACGACGACGATGACGAGAATGTCCGCCCCGGCGGCCGCCTCCGCCAGCGACGCGGCACCGGCGCCGTGGCCGGCCGCGAACTTCGCCACCACCGCCGGCCGCGTGTCGAACCCGGTCACGGCGAAGCCGCCCCGCGCCAGCGATTGCGCCATGCCATAGCCCATCGAACCGAGGCCGATCACCGAGACCCGCCCCCTGGACACTTCATTCGCGCTCATGCGTCAATTCCTTCTGCAAAGGGCGGCCGCTCCCGCGTCGCCATATGCTAGCGCTGTCATTTCTTGCGGAATCGTCATGACAGCGCTAACAGTAACTTCCTACTTGCCGAGCTGGCATGGCCGCCGTCAAGCCCGAGGGAGGGCGAAAGTGTCTTGCAACGCACCATGTCGCCGCCAGCCGGGCCATCCCCTGCCCGCCCCTCGGACCGAACCTCCTTGAAGGACTTGATCGCATGCTGCTTGGATGCATCGCCGACGATTTGACAGGCGCCACCGACCTCTCGCTGATGCTGTCGCGCGAGGGCCTGCGCACGGTGCAGAGCACCGGCCTGCCCGGCGACGACCTCGACCTGTCGGAAGTGGATGCACTCGTCGTCGCCCTGAAGTCGCGCACCATTCCCGCCGCCGACGCGGTGGCGCAATCGCTCGCGGCGGCCGAGTGGCTGCTCGCGCATGGCGCGCAGCGGCTGTTCTTCAAATATTGCTCGACCTTCGATTCGACCGACGACGGCAATATCGGCCCGGTGACGGAGGCGCTGCTGAAGCGTCTCGACGCCGGCTTCACCATCGCCTGCCCGGCCTTTCCAGCGACCGGCCGCTCGATCTACCAGGGTCACCTCTTCGTCAACGGCGTGCCGCTGAACGAAAGCTCGATGCGCGACCATCCGCTGACGCCGATGCGCGATTCGGACCTTCGCCGCGTGCTGCAGCGGCAGACCGAGCTGCCGGTCGGGCTGGTCGCCTATGCCGATGTCGACGCCGGCGCCATCACCAAGGCTTTCCAGCGCGAACAGGCGGCGGGAATTCGGATCGCCATCGTCGACGCATTGCAGGACGCGCATCTGCGCGAGATCGGCAAGGCCCTGGTCGAGCTGAAGCTCGTCACCGGCGGCTCCGGCATCGCCATCGGCCTGCCCGCCGCCTATCGCGACGCCGGGCTGATTGACACGCTGACGCCGCCGGCGACCTCGATCGCCGCCCCCGAGGGGCGCGGCGCCATCCTCGCCGGCTCCTGTTCGGCCGCGACGCGCGGCCAGGTCGCCAAGGCACAGGAAGCCGGCTTGCCGACGCTGCGGATCGACCCGCTGGAGATTGCCGCCGGCAGGCTGACGCCGGCGGCCGTGATCGACTGGCTGGTTTCGCAGGCCGCCGATGTCACGCCGCTCGTCTATTCGAGCGATGATCCGGACAGCGTCCGCGCCGTGCAGGAAAAGCTCGGCCGTGACAAGGCCGGCACGCTGGTCGAGGACCTGCTCGCCACGGTCGCGGCGGCGCTGCCGGAGAAGGGTTTTACCCGTCTTCTGGTTGCCGGCGGCGAGACATCCGGCGCGGTCGTCAACGCGCTCGGCGTCAAGGCGCTGTCCATCGGCCCGGAAATCGACCCCGGCGTGCCGTGGACGCGCAGCCGTTCGGGTCCGGATGTTGCGCTGGCGCTCAAATCAGGCAATTTCGGCGCGCCCGATTTCTTCCTCAAGGCATGGAGTTCGCTCGCGTGAGCCAGACTTCCCAAACCGAATCCGCGCTCCGCGAACGGATCTGCAAATGCGGCGCCTCGCTGTTCCAGCGCGGCCTGACATTCGGCTCGACCGGCAACATCTCGGTCGGCCTGCCGGATGGCGGCTGGCTGATGACGCCGACCAATGCCTCGCTCGGCGATCTCGACCCGGCGAAGATCTCGAAGATCGACGCCAATGGAAATCATGTCGGCGGCGACAAGCCGACCAAGGAAGCCTTCCTGCACCGGGTGATGTACAAGCAGCGCCCGACCTGCGAGGCGGTGGTCCACCTGCATTCGACCCATTCGGTGGCGGTTTCCTGCCTGCACCACATCGACCATCACGACTGCCTGCCGCCGCTGACGGCCTATTACATCATGCGCGTCGGCAAGCTGCCGCTCGTCCCCTATCACCCGCCGGGCGACGAGAGCCTGGCGCTGGCGGTCGAGAAGTTGGCCGACAAGCACCATGCCGTGCTGCTCGCCAATCACGGCCCCGTCGTCGCCGGCAAGAGCCTGGAAGACGCGATGTATGCGACCGAGGAGTTGGAGGAGACGGCCAAGCTGTTCCTGATGTTGCGCGGCCAGGCCACCCGACCGCTGACGCCGGAACAGGTGGACGAACTGCGCAAGCGTGGAACGTAGCGACCGACCGCAGCGCCAAAAGCCGCCGTCGTCCCGGGCCTGTTCCCCGGATGACGGCGATGTGAGGAACGCCGCGGGTCCGGCGGCCCGCTGCCCACCAACCTCGCCTTGCCGTGCGTCTCGCGGGAGCCTTGACGCGCGGCTCGCGGTGGCAATCTACCCTCAGTGAGACGGCAGGTGGAGGACGGCATGAGAATCATCATGGCCCTGCTTCTTTGCGCAGTCTCCTTGGCCGGTTGCCAAACGGACCAGACCTCGTCCGGCAGTTTCACGAGTTGCCAGGCAATCGGCGACGGCGGCACCACGGACGTGATCTGTCCGTAGTCGCTGGCGCCGCCAACGCCCCGCCCGGCTGTCAGTCCGCCGTGCAGGCGCGGCCGTAGAGCCGCAGCATCCTTGTCACGCCGCGCTCGAGAAGCGCTTCGGCCGTCGCCATGCATTCGCCGCTACGCACTGCTTCCGCGTCCTCCGGCAAGAACTGCGCGATCAGCGGCTCCGGGATTGTCCTCCCCTTAAGCGTCACCATCAGCCGGGCTACCGCCCGCTCGGCCTGCTCATGCGGCCAGTAATAGCGGATGCGGTCGCTGTAGCTGTAATGACGCAGCACATGCTGCTCGTCCGGCGTTCCGGGATAATAGCGCTGCCAATAGTTCGGCTCGGCCAGCATCAGCGTTTCCATCGCATTCGCCAGCGCCCTGCCGCCATAGGCAGCATCAAGCTCTGAGGCGATCAGGTCGAGGCCATAGAGCGTCTGGCGCAGCGCGAAGGTGAGACCGGGTCCGACTTTGAGGATCGGGAAGCCGTCACGAACCAGCGCGGCGAGCGCCGCCTCCGGCTGGTAATCGGTCGAATGCGCCTCGAACACGAATTGCGTCTCGTCGCCGAGCACGGCGATCAGGTCGCGCGCCCGCTCCGGCCGGTAGACGACGACCTTGTCGTGGCCGAATTCGACGCCCGGCTGCACGACGAGGCCGATGACGCGGGCGAACGCCTCGTCCAGGCCCTGCTCCGCGAACACACGGCGATGGGTGGCGATGGTCTCGCGGGCGGCGGAGGCGAGCGTCGGCGGCACGTCGTCGAGATCGTGCAGCGCACCGCCCGGCGTCGGTACTTCGGTGCCGATGATATAGACGGGCAGCGTCAGGCCGTTCGCCTTCGCGGTCGCCTCGGCGACCTTGGCGAGGCGGGCCGCTCGATGCGCCGTCGTCTCGTCGTCGAGGCCTTCCGGCTCGCCGGCGCAGCCCATGCTGGCGTCGAGATGGATTTTCGTGAAGCCGGCGGCGACATAGGCCGAGACCATGATTTCAGCCTTGGCAAGAGCCTCCGCGGCCGGGAGGCTGCGCCACGGATTGGGGCCGAGATGGTCGCCGCCGAGGATCAGCTTGGCCGTATCGAAGCCAACTTCGGCGGCGATGCCCTCGACGAAGCGGCGGAAATCGGCCGGCTTCATGCCGGTATAGCCGCCCTCGTGATTGACCTGGTTGCAGGTCGCCTCGGTCACCACGACGGTGCCGGCGCGGTGGCCTTCGCGCAGCGCCGCGCGGATCACCGAAGGGTGGGCCGAGCAGACCGAGGTGATGCCGCGCGTGCGGCCGGCCTGATAGTCGGCGGCGAGTTCGGTCAGAAGGCTCATGCCGCAGCTCCCACCGGCGTCGCGGCAATGAAGGCGTCGAGTTCCGCGAAGGACGAGGTGCCCTCCATCGGCCCCTTGACGGTGACGGTGCGCGCGCCGGCCGCGTTGGCGTAGCGCAGACAATCCTCGACCGATTTGCCGAGACGGCGGGCGACCAGGAAGGTTGCGCCAAAACTGTCGCCGGCCCCAGTCGGGTCGATCTCCTCGACGGCGAAGCCCGGCATGTGGGTCGCGCCGTTGCGATCGAAATGGCTGGCGCCGGCCTTGCCGCGCTTCAGCACGATTTCCTTGACGCCGGCATCGAGCAGCGCCGCAATGGCGCGGCCCTCGTCCGCCTCGCCGGAGAACAGCGACAGCTCCTCGCCCGAGGGCAGGAACAGGTCGGTGGCGGCCAGCACGGTCTGGAACGCCGCCTTGCCGGCCGGGTCGCGCAGCATCTCGACGCGGATGTTGGGATCGAACGACACCGTGCCGCCGCGCGCCTTGATGGCCGGGATCGAGGCGCTGACCATGCCGAACACGGCCGGGACCGGCAGGCCGGAACCCATGACATGCAGATGCCCGGCCTCGGCCAGAACAGCCTGCGCCTCCGGCGTCGCGGCGATTCGGCCGGCGGCGCTGTCGCGCATGTTGAAGACGAAATCGCGGCCACCATCGGGACGGTAGCGGACGAAGGCGCTGCCGGTGGCGGCGCCCGGATGAATGGCGACGGCTGAGATATCGACGCCGTCTCGCTTCAGCCGGTCGAGATTGACGGTGCCGAAATCATCGTCGCCGACGGCCGAGACGATCGCCGCCGGATGGCCGAGCTTGCCGACCTGGTCGATGAAGATCGCCGGAGCCCCGCTCGGGAACGGCCCGATCAGCGTCTGAGCCTCCAGGAAACCATGGCCGAGCGTGGTCGCCATGATCTCGACGAGGATCTCGCCGATGGTGACGATCTTGCCTTCAATCATGCTTTTGCCCCTCCCCGGGCTCGCCTGCGCGGACAAAACTCCTGCGTCAGACACATACGCCATTCTTCACCTCTCCCTGAGGGAGAGGTCGACGGCCAACGGCCGGCGGGTAAGGGTTTACGGCCTCACCGGATAGTTCCCTAAACCCTCACCCGGCTCTTCGAGCCGACCTCTCCCTCGGGGAGAGGTGAGAGGGCAGCAGATCCGAATCGATCTCGCTCCAGTGGAGACGGTGCATTTCGCGCGCTCAAGCACTATGTCTGAAACAGCGTGATCGGCTGCGCGCTCGCATAGATCGCGCTTTCATCGATCGAGAACATGCGCTGGTGCATGATCAGCGCGCCACCCAGCGCCGGCCCTTCGAGTCCGAGCGCCGAGACCTCGATCTTGGGCATCGGAAAACCTTCGAGGAATTCGCGCCGCATCGCCGCCTCGACCTCATCGGCGACGAAGCGGAACAGCGGCGCCACGGTGCCGCCGAGGATGATCACGCCGGGATTGAGCACGCTGGAAAGCTGGATCAGGCCGATGGCGAGCCCGCCGCCCCATTCGCGCGCGGTGCGGATCGCGCTGGCGTCGCCGGCCCCAAGCGCTGCGATCAACTGGTCGAGATCGGCAGACGGGTCGGCGCCATTGGCGCGATAGCGCGCCAGCACGGCGTCCTTGCCGATGTAGCTTTCGAGATGGCCCGGCTTGTGGCGTCCGGCATAGAAGCCCTCGCTGCCGACGACGATCTGGCCGAATTCGCCGGCAAAGCCTGTCGAGCCGCGAAACAGCCTGCCGCCGATGACGATGCCGCCGCCGGCGCCGTTCTCGATCAGCAGGAAGGCGACTGTCTCGGCGCTGTGCGACGTATCGCGATAGGTCTCGGCGATGGCAAAGGCGTTGGCGTCGTTCTCGATCGAGACCGGCAGCGTCAGTTGCGGGAAGCGCGCAGCGAGACGTTCGGTGATCAGCGTCTTCAGGTCGACGTCGCGCCAGCCGATGATCAGCGCGTTGATGACCTTGCCGTCGGCATCGAGCAGCGCCGGCAGCGTCACGCAGAGGCCGCGGATATGAGCGGCATCCGGCAGCACATCGATCACATCGCCGATCATCGCCGCGATGCGGTCGATGCCGTCTTCAAGTGGCTGCTGATGGGTCGGAAACGGCGTCGAGACGCGACGGATCTCATGCGCGCAAAGATCGATGGCGACGACGGTCAGCCTGTCGACGCCGATCTCGGCGCCGAGAAAGGTCGCGCCCGCCGGATTGATCTCGATGTTGATGCCGGGACGGCCGGTCTTGGCGGCACTCTCGCCGCGACCGCCATTCGGCAGTTCGACGACAAGCGCATCGGCCATCAGATTGGTGATGATGTTGCCGGTCGTCGACCGGTTGAGACCGAGTTGCCGTGCCAGATCGGCCCGGCTCATCCCGCCGCTGCGAAACAGTGCATTGAGCGCCCGGATTTCGTTGAGGTAGCGGACGGATTGAGGCGTTGCCAAGATCTGGGACTCATTCTGAAACGACTTGGAGGCTTCCCGGAACGCGCGGGAAGCGAACCCGCGCGGGCGGAGAGGGAGAGGCGGCCGAGACCGCCTCTCCGGAGTAGCTGCGCGCAATCTCTGCGCGCCACGCCTGATTACTGCGTCTTGCGCATCGAGAGAAGAGCGTCGACGTTCTCGCCGGTGACCGGAACCCACGGCACGGAGTAATGCTGCAGCTTGCCGCCTTCCCAGGCCAGCTTGCCGCCATTCACGTCCCAGACCTTGGCCTGCGGCTTGTAGTCGGGCTGCTTGGCGGCGAGCGCCAGATCGATCGCGCCCTGGGCCTGTGCGTCGGCATCCTGCAGCGTCGACATCATCTCGCCGCGCTTGACGGCCAGCAGGGCGTCGGTAACGCCGTCGACGCCGGCGACCGGAATGGTCTTCGGGTCGAGTCCGTGCGCCTTGATCGCCTCAAGCGCGCCGATGGCGATCTCGTCATTCTCGCCGATGACGCCATTGATCTCGCCGGCATGGGCCGTCAGCCAGTTTTCCATCAGCGACAGGGCCTCGGCGCGCGACCAGTTGGCGGTCTTCTGCTCGAGAACCTTGATATCAGGATAGTCCTTCAGGGTCTCTTCGATGCCCTGCAGGCGCTGGACCTGGGCCGACTGGCCGATCATGCCTTCGCCGATGACGACGTTGCCCTTGCCGCCCATCTTCTCGAAGACGGACTTGGCCAGCAGCTTGCCGGCTTCGACGTCGTTCGAGGCGATGTAGGCGTTGTAGAGGTCGGTGTTCGAGATCAGCGTGTTGGAGCCGATGACGGTGACGCCAGCATCCTTGGCGCGCTGCACGGGGTCGTTGCCGGCATCGATGTCGACCGGCACGAAGATGATCGCGTCATACTTCTCGCTGATCGCCGTGTCGAACTGGTTCGACTGGGTCAGCGCGTCCATGCGACCGTCGAGGACGGTCAGCTTGACGGTGCCGTCCTTGACCAGCGGATGCTGGTTAGCAGCGTTGGCCCAGAGCACGTTGAATTCCGTGTCGAGGCTCTGGACGACGGCGGCGATGCGGACGGGGTCGGCGGCCGCAGCCTGACCGATCGTCAGGGCCGCGATGCCGACGCCGGCCAGCATGGCGAGGCCGCGGCGGGTAAAGGTGGTAAGTGCCATTATGGGTTTCCTCCCTCAGTCATAGCTCTCTATTCCCGCGTGCAAGCACGCGGATCCCATCAAGGATTCATGTTTCTGGAGCGGTCGATCAGGACGGCGACGACGATGATCGCGCCCTTGATGATCTGCTGGTAGTAGGACGACACCCCCATCAGATCGAGACCGTTGGAAATCACGCCGATGATCAGCGCACCGATCAGCGTGTAGACTACTGAGCCGACGCCGCCTGTAAGCGACGTGCCGCCGATGACGACCGCAGCGATTGCGTCCAGCTCGTAGCCGAGGCCCGCCTGCGGCAGCGCCGAGGTGGTGCGGGCGGTCAGGATCATGCCGGCGAGACCGGCCAGCGCCCCCATCAGCAGATAGGCCGAGAAGATGACCGTGCGAGTCGGGATGCCGCTCGTCTTGGCGCTCTTCACATTGCCGCCGACGGCGTAGATCCAGCGGCCATAGACCGTGTAGCGCAGCGTGATCCAGGCCGCGAAGAAGACGATCGCGAAAATGATGACCGGAACCGGGATGCCGGCGACGAAGCCCTGGCCAAGCCAGCGGAAATCCGGCGACAGATTGGGAATCGGCCGGCCGTTCGAATAGAGCAGCGTCGCGCCGCGCGCCATCGACAGCATGCCGAGCGTGACGACGAAGGCCGGCACCGAGAAGCGCGCGATCAGCGTGCCGTTGACGGCGCCGAACAGGGCGCCGACGCCGACTGCGGCGAAGAAGGCGATCGCGGGATTGTACGGATCCGCGCCGGTCACGAGGCTGCCGGCGACCACACCGGTCAGCGCCAGCACCGAGCCGATCGACAGATCGATACCGCCGGTCAGGATCACGAAGGTCATGCCGATGGCGAGGATGCCGTTGATCGACACCTGCCGCAGCACGTTCATCAAATTTCCGCTCGACAGGAAATTCGGATGCGCGAAGGACAGGATCACGACCAGGATGATGAACGACAGCAGGATGCCGTAACGCGACAGGAAGCGGCCGACTGCCTGGCTTCTGGCAGCGGATGCGGAAATGGCGTTGGTGGTGAGTTCGGTTGACATGGAGGCGCCTCGGTCGCTCAGCTTGCCAGATGGACGAGCGCCTCTTGGGTCGCCTTGGCGCCCTCGAGTTCGCCCGCGATCCGCCCGCGCCGGAACACGAGGATCCGGTCGGCGTTGGCGAGAATTTCGGGAATTTCGGAAGAGATCATCAGGACGGAATTGCCGGCCGCCGCGAAGGCCGAGAGGAACGCGTAGACCTCCCGCTTGGCGCCCTCGTCGATGCCGCGGGTCGGCTCGTCGCAGATCAGGATCTTGGGCTCGGTCTCGACGCAGCGGGCCAACACCACCTTCTGCTGGTTGCCGCCGGAAAGGCTCTGGACCGGCAGGTCGCGCGAGGCGGTGCGGATACGGAAGCGGGCGATCTGGCCGTCGACATTCGACGCGACCTTCTTGCCGTCGACGAAGCCCAGCTTCGAGAACTGGTCGAGCGCCGCCAGCACGACGTTTTCGGACACGCTGGAGGTCAGGACCAGGCCCGTCTCCTTGCGATCCTCGGTGACGATGGCGATGCCGTTCGCAAGCGCGTCGGAGGGCGAGCGGATCTCGACCGGCTTGCCCTCGATGCGGACGGTGCCGGCATCCTTGGGCTCGTTGCCGTAGAGCGCATTGGCGAACTCGCTGCGTCCGGCGCCCATCAGGCCGTAGAGGCCGAGGATTTCGCCCTTGGCGAGATCAAGCGAGATATCCTCGAACTGGCCGTGCCGGGCGAAGCCGGATACGGACAGCATCGACTGGCCTGTGCTGGTGCTCTTGCGGGCCTCCTGGTCGCGCAGGTCGCGGCCGACGATCAGCGAGATCAGCCGCTGCCGGTCGATGTTGGCCAGATCGCCCGCCTCGATGAAGCGGCCGTCGCGGAACACCGTGTAGCTGTCGGCGATCGAGAAGATGTCGGTCAGGCGGTGCGAGACATATATGATGCCGACGCCCTGGTCCTGCAGCGAACGGATCGCCTTGAACAGCGTCGCGGCTTCCTTCTCGCCGATCGCCGAGGTCGGCTCGTCCATGATCAGGATGTCGCTCTCGCGGCTGATCGCCTTGGCGATCTCGACGAGCTGGATTTTGGCGACGGAGAGCGAGCGCATGGTGACGCGCGCGTCGATGTCGAAGCCGAGGCGGGCGAAGAGAGCGGTCGCGTCCGCCTCCATCTTGGCCTTGTCGGCGAACCATCCCATCCGGCGGGGCTCGCGGCCGAGATAGATGTTCTCGGCCACGGTCATGTCGAGAACCGGGCTCAGTTCCTGGGTGATGATGGCGATGCCGTCGGCGAGCGCCTCGGCGGCGGAGGCGTAGTGAACCACCCTGCCCTTGACCATGACCGTGCCGGCGTCGGCGCGGTGCAGGCCCATCAGGATGTTGAGGAAGGTCGACTTGCCGGCGCCATTGCCGCCGCAGAGCGCGTGCACGCTGCCGCGCTTGAGCCGGATGCGGCCGTCGACCAGCGCCGGCACGCCGGCAAAGGCCTTGGAAATGCTGGTGGCGGCGAGGAGCAGATCCGCATCGTTGACCGCGCCGTCGTCGGGCGTGGTCTGCGATATGGAGGCGGGCGGAACCAGGACGTGATGCGCCTGTTCCGGCTTGCCCTCACCAAGGGAGGCAGGCTCGGCCACTACGACGTTTCTCCCAACTGACTGGAGCTCTATGGCTCAATTCTTTTTGTTCGTTGCGACACCAAACATATTTGCCTGGTTTCGCGGAGTCAACCTGCCGTTGGGGTATGGCGGCAGGTTGATGACGGACTTTGCAGCGGTCGTTCGGCGGACGGATGGCGACGCGAGCCATTGCACGCATCGCTTGCGCCGATCTGCGCAAGATATTGTGAAATCGAGGAAATTGGCCTGATATTCGGCCGCCCTCCTCCCGCGAGAGATGTCGCCTTCGGCGACCATCCAGCATCCGGATCCCGCCTGCGACAGGCAGGAAAGGATGGATGGCAGCCATTGCAGGCGCCATCCATCAAGGTGCGGAGCGTCCCCGGGAGGAGGGATGGGACGAACCGCTTATCAGGGGCAGCCAGGGGTCAGCCGCCCCCTGCCCTCAAATCAGAGCGAACGGGCGGTGATCGCCTTGCGGGCGGACTCGCCGATGCGGGCCTCGATATAGGCCTTGGCCAGACGGGCCACCTCGACATTGTCCTTCCAGGTATTGCGCCAGATCGCGCAGGTGATCGACAGATCCTTGTCGACGACCTCGGTCGAGAAGCTCTCGAAGGTGATCCAGTCCTGGTAGTCGATCTCGAGCAGCGCGTCGAAGATCGCCGAGAAATTGATCACGCCGGAGCCGAGGAAACCGCGGTTGCTCTCGCCGATATGGAAGTAGCCGAGCTTCGTGCCGGCGGTGCGCAGCGCCTGGACCGGATCCGCTTCCTCGATGTTCATGTGGAAGGTGTCGAGGTGCAGGAAGATGTTGTCCGAGCCGGACTGCTCGATGAAGGCGAGGCCCTGCGCGGTGGTGTTGAGCAGGTTGCTCTCGAAGCGGTTGACGACCTCGAGGTTCATCGACACGCCGGCGGCCTTGCCGATGTCGGCGGCACGGGCGAGCGCCGCGACGCTGTTGTCCCAGCCCTTCTGGGTCGGCATGCTCTGGTACTTAGTGTGGGCGGAGAAGATGATGCCGCCGAGTTTGGAGCCGCCGAGGTCGCGGGTGATCGAGATCGCTTCGGCCAGAACCGCCTCGCCGCGCTTCACGACTTCAGGATCTTCCGACGAGACGTCGCTGTCGACCGGCAAGCCCATCGTGACGACGACCTTGAGGCCGTAATCGGCCAGGCGCTTGGCGAGCCAGTTGACGTCGAACTTCTTCGGGTCGAGGCGCGGGAACTCGATCAGGCCGTAGCCGAGGTCGTGCGACTTCTTCATCGCGCCCTCGAGGTCTTCCCGCGTCGTGCCGCCGGTCCAGACGAACGAGTGAATGCCAAGCTTCTTCATCAGCGTTTCCTCACGGTTCCATCGCCGCTCCGGCTTCCGGCCGGGGTCGACATCGAGTGCGATTTCGTCATCGCTTATTTGTTGGCAGTAGCAGCAAACAAACTTGCTTTCAAGCGGGGCGCAAGGCTAGTTTGGTGAAACGCACCGCCACGAACGAGCGGTGACAAGCCGTGCGCCCCGTGCGGACATGAGGTTCGCCGCGGCTTTGGGAGGAAACAGAAATGTCTGCCAATCAGGCGTTTACCGCCGACATGACCCGTCCGTTCGACATGACGGGCAAGGTGGCGCTGATCACGGGCGCGGCGGGCGGCATCGGCCGGGCGCTCGCCACCCTGTTCGCCGCCAATGGCGCCACCCTCGCGCTTCTCGACAAGAACGAGGCGGTGCACGATTTCGCGGCTTCGCTCGGCGAAGGCCACAAGGGCTGGACCGGCGACGTCACCGACGCGCCGACGATCGAGCGCGCCGTGGCCGAGATCGCGGCGCATTTCGGCAAGATCGACATCCTCGTCAACAATGCCGGCATCGGCATGCTGGCGCCGGCCGAGGCGACGACGACGGAGAGCTGGGACCTGCAGCTCGCGGTCAATCTGCGCGCACCCTACATCTTCTCGCGCGAAGTCGCCGGCCACATGATCGCCGCCGGCTATGGCCGCATCGTCACCATCGCCTCGCAGGCCGCAATCATCGGCATCGAAGGCCATGTCGCCTACTCCGCCTCGAAGGCCGGCCTGCTCGGCATGACCAACTGCATGGCGCTGGAATGGGGCCCGAAGGGCATCACCGCCAACTGCATCTCGCCGACCGTCGTCGAGACCGAGCTCGCCAAGGTCGGCTGGGCCGGCGAAAAGGGCGAGCGCGCCCGCGCCGAGATCCCGACCCGCCGTTTCGCCCAGCCGGAAGAGATCGCGCTCGCCGCCCTCTACCTCGCCAGCGACGGCGCGGCGATGGTCAACGGCGCCAATCTGCTCGTCGACGGCGGCTATACCGTCCGCTGATTTCAAGACATTTGAGGGAGGAAACACCATGGCCGTATCGATTGCCGGCAAGGTGATGATTGTGACCGGCGCCAGCTCCGGCATCGGCCGCGCGGCAGCCCGCCGCTTCGCCGCCGAGGGCGCGAAGCTGGTGCTGGTGGCGCGCTCGGCCGACAAGCTCGAGGCGCTGGCGAAGGAACTGGGCGGCGACACCATCGCCGTTCCGGCCGACCTGACCCAGGCCGCCGACGTCGAGGCGATGGTCGCCAAGGCGGAGGCCCATTTCGGACGCATCGACATCCTGTTCGCCAATGCCGGCAGCTATGTCACCGGCGACGTCGCCACGGGCGATCCCGACGAGTGGGACCGCGTCATCGGCGTCAACGTCAATGGCGTGTTCCGCACCGTCCGCGCCGTTCTGCCGGGCATGATCGCCCGCCGTTCCGGCGACATCGTCGTGACGTCGTCGATCTCGGGCCACCAGGCGATCCACTGGGAGCCGGTCTATTCGGCCACCAAGCACGCCGTGCAGTCCTTCGTGCATGGCGTCCGCCGCCAGCTCGGCCCGCACCATGTCCGCATCGGCGCGCTGTCGCCGGGCATCGTGCTGAACGAGCTCTGGGGCATCACGGACCCGGCCGAGATCGAGCGCCGCGCCGAGGCGCATGAGGGCCTGCGCTCGGAAGATATCGCCGACGCGCTGGTCTTCATGGTGACCCGCCCGCCCAACGCCACCATCCGCGACCTCGTCATCCTGCCGCAGAACCAGGACATCTAGGCATGGGACCCACTCCGCCCTGCTCTTCACCTCTCCCTGAGGGAGAGGTCGACGCACGCAGTGCGGCGGGTGAGGGTTTACGGCCTCTCCGGATGGTTCCCTAAACCCTCACCCGGAGCTGCGCTCCGACCTCTCCCTCAGGGAGAGGTAAAGATCGCGGTGCCCTCGCCAGAAAGGCCCGGACGTTCGCGTCCGCGCCTTTTTCGCGTCGGCACAAAAATCCATTGCCGTTGTCGAATCCATCCCGGCCCGCTCGTCGTCACGATGACGGCTGCCCTGGGCACCGCATCAAAGGACCGCGAGAGGAGACCGGACCATGGACACCAAGACCGACGAGACCAGCGCCTTCGCCAACATGCCCCCGGTGCTGAGCGGGGTGGTGCCCTATCTCAATGTCGGCGGCGCCGTGAAGGCGTCCGAGTTCTACCAGCGCGCGCTTGCGGCGAAAGAAGTGATGCGGGTTCCCGTCGACGAGAAGGGGCGGACCATGCATATCCACCTCTATATCCATGGCGGCTCGGTCATGCTCGCCGACCCCTACGAGGAATACGGCCACCCGCTGGAGAAGGCGAAGGGCTACACGCTGCATCTGCAGCTCGGCGACGACATCGACATGTGGTGGCAGCGCGCCGTCGACGCCGGCATGGAGATCGTCCTGCCGCTCGACCTGCAATTCTGGGGCGACCGCTACGGCCAGCTGCGCGATCCCTTTGGCGTCACCTGGTCGATGGGCGCCCGCACCAATCCGGCCTGACCCACTCCACCTAGCGAGGGGCAGCCAGCACCCCTCGCCCTTTTTACTTCGGGCCGAAAATAGGTCTTACATCTTTCATGCAGGGTCCCATCGCTCCCCAACAGCGCGAGATCAGCCCTCGAAGACATTTTCCCGATGAAACCGCAGATAGCCGGGATGCGGCCGTAAATCAGCTCGCGCGGGAACGCTCAGTTTTCCGTGCAGGGGAGGCAAATCTTGCATGATACCGGGCGCTACGCGCTTCGCGACCAGGATCGTGTAGTCATCGGCAACCGAGAGAAGCCCCGCGTCGAACATCCAATGCACGGTGCGTGAGACCGCGATACCGTTCCGAATGCTGTCCGGCCCATCTTGGGCAACAGACCTGACATGCGCGGCCTCGGCTTCAGATCGACCGCCTTGATCGATCATCTGGATCCCAGTCACTGCGCACCGGTTGCCATAGGCCGTCATCACGGCCGAGGCAAATGCCCGGTCGCGGAACGGGCGCGAAACCAACTTTGTTTCGATACGTCGGGCCGGCATGCTCGGCAATTCATGTTCAAATGCGGGAGCGGGATTCTCAGCGGCCAGCAAAAACCCAGGTTGCGGGAAAGTTGCGCCATCGGAATTGGCTGGCCCCAATGGCAGATCTCCAATGATACGCGCAAATCCGGCTGCAAATATCTGATCGAACTCGTGACCGCGGAGGTTGCGCACAGCCCGGCCGAAGGCGCCCTTGTTAGTCGACCCGTCCGCCTTGCGCAGCGCACCCTCGTAGTAGTGCCCGCCCTCCTTAAAAGGCACGGGGCGGCTGAACTCGAGATAATCGACCATTTGCGCGTAGAAGTGGTCTGCTTGGAAAGGGTCCGACACTATGGCCTCAACCCGGGCAACAGCGAAATAGGCCGACCGCCCGCCAGAACTAGCGAGATCCGCCGTCGAGCGCCTTGGCTCATAGTAAACGATCCAGTTGCCTTGCGCGGCCTCGACCTGGTTCAAATAGGTTCTTGGAAAATGATAGCGCGCCTCGGGGAGGTCGTTATAGGCCGGTTCAACTTTGGTTGTAAAAACCGCATTCACTATCATTCGGATAGCAATGCATTCCTCTTTGCAAGGAGCAATACCCTACCTCTTTCGAAGTATAGATTCTTTCGGGTCTCGCCTCTCCCATCCTTGGCCGCACGGAAAAAGGGCGCCCCGCGCCCGTTCTCCCGCGTTCCCGATGCGATCCGCCCTAGCCAACACCCGGCGTGTGGCGGGCCAGCGCCTTGATCACCTGCTTGGCGGTGACGCGGCCGATCTGCCGGCCGTCGCCATCGTTGACGCCGACCCACTGATGCTCGGCGAACAGCGGCAGCACGTCCTCGCAGCGCGCATCCATCGACACCGACTGTTCGCACGGCTCCGTCGCGCCGCGCTCCATGATCGAGCGCACGTGGATGGCGCGCGCCTTGTTCACCTCGCGCACGAACTCCTCGATATGCTCGTTGGCCGGACGCAGCACGATATCCTCGGGCCTGCCCTCCTGCTGCACGGCGCCGTCCTTCAGCACGGCGATCCGGTCGCCGATCTTCAGCGCCTCGTCGAAATCATGCGTGATGAAAAGGATCGTCTTGTTGAGCGATTTCTGCAGCGTGATCAGCTGATCCTGCATGCCAGAGCGGATCAGCGGATCGAGTGCCGAGAACGCCTCGTCCATCAGGATGATGTCGCTATCCATCGACAGCGCTCGCGCCAGGCCGACACGCTGCTGCTGGCCGCCGGAAAGCTGGCGGGTGCGCGAGTTCTCGTAGCCGGCGAGACCAACCGTCTCGATCCATTTCGCGGCCGTCTCCAGCCGCTCCTTGCGGCCGACTCCCCGGACTTCGAGGCCATAAGCGACATTGTCGATAACAGAGCGATGCGGCAGCAGGCCGAACTTCTGGAACACCATCGCCACCTTGGTGCGGCGATAGCTGCGTAGCTGGTCGAGGCTCATCTTCAGCACATCGTCGCCATGAACGAGGATCTCGCCCGCCGTCGGCTCAATCAGCCGGTTGACGTGGCGGATCAGCGTCGATTTGCCGGAGCCCGAAAGCCCCATGACGACGAAGATCTGGCCCGCGGCGATATCGAGCGAGACATTGTCGAGACCGACGACATGGTTCGTTTCGGCCTGTACTTCGGCCTTCGATTTGCCTGAGCGCAACAGTTCCAGCGCCGCCATGGGATCGCTACCAAAAATCTTGGTAACCCCGCGCATGGCGATGGCCAGATTGGGTTTTTCGTTGATGTCCGACATTTAGCGGGCCTCCTGCATGCCAATCCGGGCCTGCAACTGGCGGCCGAAGGCTTGGGTGGTGCGATCGAAGATGATGGCCAGCGCCACAATGCCGAGACCGGCGAACAGGCCGCGGCTGACTTCCAATCGACCGATGCCCTGCAGCACCTGATAGCCGAGGCCGCCGGCGCCGATCATCGAGGCGATCACCACCATCGAGAGCGCCATCATCGTCGTCTGGTTGATGCCGGCGAGGATGGTCGGCAATGCCAGCGGGATCTGCACGCCGAAGAGGCGCTGGCGCGGATTGGTCCCGAAGGCGCGGCTCGCTTCCAGCACGGCCGGATCGACCGAGCGCAGGCCGAGATCGGTCAGGCGCACCAGCGGCGGCGCGGCATAGACGATGGTGGCGATCAGCGCCGGGATCTTGCCGGGACCGAAGATCATCACCGTCGGGATCAGGTAGACGAAGCTCGGCAGCGTCTGCATCAGATCGAGGATCGGCGCGAAGACCTGTCGGATCCGCAGCGAGCGCGACATCCAGACGCCAACCGGAATCGAGACGAGGATGGCCGCCAGCGTCGCCGTGATCATCAGCGCCATCGTCGTCATGGCGTCCTTCCAGAGATCCATCACGCCGAGGAACATCAGCGCGACGAAGACGACGAGCGGCAGCGGCCAGCGCCGGGTGGCGAGCCAGGCGATGCCGGTCAGGACGGCGATGATCATCCACCAGGGCGTCGCGACCAGCAGGTCCTCGATCGCCTTCAGGAGCATCAGCAGCGGATGGGCGGCGGTCTCGAAGGTGCCGCCCCAATGGCGGACGACCCAGTTCAGGCCGTCATCGACCGCGCGGCGCCAAGGCCGCGTATCCATCAGTTGAGGGAACAAGCTTTTTTCTTTCTTGAGCCCCGCGCGAGCGGGGAGAAATCGGGATGGCGACGGCAAGGCGTCCGCCCTGCCCGGCGGCATGGCCGGGACCAAGAGGCGACGGCCAAACGGAAACGGCCGGGAAACCACCCGGCCGTCCGCGCGACCCACGTTGCCCTTTACCTCTCCCTGAGGGCGAGGTCGGAGCGAAGCTCCGGGTGAGGGTTTAGGAAACCGTCAGGATGAGAATCACGATGCGGAGACCACCGACCGGTGAGGCCGTAAACCCTCACCCGCCGGCCTTCGGCCGTCGACCTCTCCCTCAGGGAGAGGTGAAGGGAAGGACAGTTCGGCCCCGCCAATCGGGAGATCCAGGATGCAACCTCAGTGGAGGCTGGCCTTGACCTTCTCGGCCACGGCGGCCGGAACCCAGCGGGTCCAGCGATCTTCCTTGGTCTTCAGGAAGTTGATCGCGGTCGCGGCCGCGTCGGCCTTGTTCTCGTCGCCATAGACGAGGATCTCGCTGATCTCGGCATTGGTGAGGCCGACCTTGGCGAGATAGCCGGCGACGTTGGGCGCGTCGGTCTTGATCCAGCTCGCGGCGCCGACGACGGCGGGCGAGGACGGATAGGCGGTGACTTCCGGCGCCTTGTCGCAATCCCGGTTGGTGTTGCACTCGTAGACTTCGGGCTTGGCAGGGCCCAGGTCGAGCTGCACGGCGTCATACTTGCCGAGGACCGCGGTCGGACCCCAGTAGTAGAACAGGATCGGCTCTTCCCGCGTGAAGGCGCGGGCGATCGAGGCGTCGAGCGCGCCGCCGGAGCCGGGCGAGAACAGGTTCCAGCCCTTGTCCTTCATGCCGAGCGCCTCGAACAGCGCGCCGGTGGAAATCTCGCAGGCCCAGCCGGGCGGACAGGAATAGAGCCGACCCTTGCTGGCGTCCTCGGGGTCCTTGAACAGCTCGGGATGGCCGATGACGTCCTGGACGGTCTTGATGTCCGGATGGGCCTTCTGGACATAGCGCGGAATGAACCAGCCCTCGACGGTGCCGTCGGTGATGGCGTTGGAAAGCTCGACGACATTGCCGTCGGCAAGGCCCTTCGCCCAGGGCTCCTGGATCGTGCTGGTCCAGAGTTCGGGCGCGATCGCCGGGCTGCCGCGCGTCAACATCGAGGACGATGTCGGAACGGTGTCGCCGGTGACGATCTCGACGCTGCAGCCGAAGCCCTTTTCGAGAATGATGGCGTGGATATGGGCCAGGGCGGCCGCGGAGGGCCAGGTCATCTCGGCGATATCAATGGTCTTGTCGGTGCCGCAACTGGCGGCTTCAGTGGCTTGCGTATCGGATTCCTGGGCAAGCGCGGAGTGGCTCGTCGCGGTCAAAAGCGCAACGGCGATCGCGGCGGCAATGCCACCGGATTTGAACATCATTAGATAACACCTCGTGTCAGTTGATGATCATAACGGTAGACACTCAGTCCAATTGTGTCAAATGTGACAATTTCTTGCCAAAAACCGACTAAATTTCTGGCAATTAGTCCAGAACATCGTCCATTTTATTTCCGAAAACTTGCTAGTGAAAGAAAGATTCACCACAGATAATCGATCCGGAAGCGAAACGGATACGCGCGGCAAGAAAAAATAAATCTCGCCCGATCGCACAAAATCTACCGAGGCACGACAAATCCCCCAATACCGCCGGTTGCGCGGCGAAGCGCCGACCGACGCCTTCCACTACGGAGCCCGTCGCACGAAAACTTGCACGCCATCGCCCGCCCTCCCCAGAGCGATCGTGCCGTCAGGCTTCGGCCGGCTTGGCCCCTGGCCCCGGCGGCGCCGTCATGTCGGGCTCGGCGGCCGCGCGGTGGTGCTCGGCCGCAATCAGGAGGTAGACGGCCGGCACGACGAACAGCGTGAACAGGGTGCCGATCGCCAGGCCGCTGGCGATGACCAGGCCCATGTTGAAGCGCGAACCGCGCCGGCCCCGGTGGCGGTGATCAGCGGGATGACGCCCAGCACCATCGCCGCCGTCGTCATCAGGATCGGGCGCAGCCGGATGCCGCACGCCGCTTCGATCGCCTCGCGCTTGGACTTGCCCTCGCTGCTGCAGCATGTTGGCGAATTCGACGATCAGGATGCCGTGCTTGCTGATCAACCCCATCAGCGTCACCAGCCCGACCTCGGTGTAGATGTTGAGGCTGGCGCCGCCGATGCCGACGCTGATGAAGATCAGCGCGCCGGCGATCGACATCGGCACCGAGACCAGGATGATGACGGGATCGCGAAAACTCTCGAACAGGGCGGCAAGCGCCAGATAGATGATGATCAGCGCGAAGCCGAAGGTGACGAGGAAGCCCGAGGATTCCTGGAATGTATTGCCGCGACAGCCCGCCATAATCGACCGAATAGCCCTGCGGCAGGGTGCGCGCGGCGAGATCCTGCAGGTAATTCAGCGCGTCCGCCTGCGCGACGCCCGGCGCCGCGACGCCCTGGATCGTCGCGCTGTTCAGCTGCTGGAAAGTGGTTGATCGATTCGGGAATGGCCTTGGTCGTGATCGTGGCGACCGTCGACAGCGGGATCGGCACGCCGTTCACCGAGCCGACATAGTAGTTCATCAATTGCTGGGATTGAGCCGGCTGCGCTTGCTGCACCTGCGGGATCACCTTGTAGGAGCGGTTGTCGAGGCTGAAATAGTTGACGTAGCCGCCGCCCAGCATGCCGCCGAGCGCCGCGCCGACCTCGCTCATGTTGAGGCCGAGTTGCGCGGTCTTGTTGCGGTCGATCTGGACCATCGACTGCGGGTTGTCGATCTTCAGGTCGCTGTCGAGGAAGATGAACATGCCGCTCTTGCAGCGGCGTCCTGCAGGAAGTTCTGCGCGACCTGGTTGAGGCGGTCGAACGACTCCGTGGTTCGCAGCACGAACTGGATCGGCAGCCCCTGGCTGCCCGGCAGCGGCGGCAGCTGGAAGCGCCGCGCCGGAACCGGCAACGCCGTCGAGTTGCTTCTGGATCACCGGCTGCAGCTCGTTGGTGGTCCGCGTGCGCTGGTCCCAGGGCGTGAACACCATGCCGGCGATCGAGGTGCCCGGCGCGTCGATCTGGAACACATGCGCGGTTTCCGGATAGCCGGCCATGATATCGTAGATCTGCTAGAATAGAGCAGCTTCTGCTCGAGCGTGGCGTTGGGCGCCGGCGTCGACGAGGTGATGATGACGCCCTCGTCCTCCTGCGGCGCCAGCTCGCTCTTGGCGGCCGAATAGAGGAAATAGATGCTGCCGAGCACGATCAGCGCAAAAGTCACGGTAACCGGCAGGTAGTTGAAGGCTGCCGTGCAGCCAGCGCTCGTAGCGGTCGCGGACGCGATCGAACGTGCGATCGATGAAATCCGCGAAGCGGTCCTGCCAGCCGCGGCCCTCCGATCGCGCGGCCTTGAGGATGCGCGAGCACATCATCGGCGACAGCGTCAGCGCGACGATCGCCGACACGGTCACGGCGCCCACCAGCGTGAAGGCGAATTCGGTGAACAGGGCGCCGGTCAGCCCGCCCTGGAAGCCGATCGGCACATAGACCGCGATCAGCACCACCGTCATGGCGATGATCGGGCCGCCGAGCTCGCGCGCCGCCATGATCGCCGCCGGAACCGGCTGCACGCCCTCGTCCAGATGCCGGTTGACGTTCTCCACGACGATGATGGCGTCATCCACGACAAGGCCGATGGCGAGCACCAGCGCCAGCAGCGTCAGGAGATTGATCGAGAAGCCGAGCGCCAGCATGACGGCGAAGGCGCCGATCAGCGACAGCGGGATGGCGACGGTCGGGATCAGCACCGAGCGTAGCGAGCCGAGAAAGGCGAAGATCACCAGCGTGACGATCACCAGCGCCTCGCCCAGCGTCAGGATCACCTCGCGGATGGAGCTGTTCACGAAATCGGTCGAGTCGTAGACGATGGCGCCGCGCAGCCCGGCGGGCAGTTGCGCGTGAATGCTCGGGAAAGATGGCCCGCACGCCCGCGATCACATCGAGCAGATTGGCGCCGGGCGCCACCTGGATGCCGATATAGACGGCCTGCTTGCCGTCGAAGGCGACCTGCGATTCATAGTCGTCGGCGCCGAGCGTGACATTGGCGACGTCCTTGAGCCGGACGATCGCGCCATTGGCCGATTTGACCACCAGATCCGCGAACTCGCGGGCATTGTGCAGGCTGGTCGAAGCGGTCAGGTTGACCTCGACCATCTGGCCCTTGGTGGTGCCGAGCCCGGCGATGTAGTCGTTCTGCTGCAGCGCGTTGGCGACGTCGGTCGCGGTCAGATTGTAGGCGGCGAGCTTGGCGGGATCGAGCCAGGCGCGCAGGGCAAAGTTCTGGCCGCCGAGGATCTCCGCCGTCTGCACGCCGGGCACCGCCTGCAGCTTCGGCTGCACGACGCGGGTCAGATAGTCGGTGATCTTGTTGCGCGGCAGCACGTCGCTGTCGAAGCCCATATACATGGCGTCGATCGTCTGGCCGACCTTGACGGTCAGCACCGGCTGCTGGGTGCCGGACGGCAGTTGGTTGATGACCGAGGCGACCTTGGTGTTGATCTCGGTCAGCGCCTTGTCGGCATCGTAGTTCAGCCGGAGATAGATGGTGATGATGTTGACGCCGGTCTGGCTGGTCGAGCTCATGTAGTCGATGCCGTTGGCCTGGGCGATGGCATTTTCCAGCGGCGTGGCGATGAAGCCGGCGATGACGTCGGGATCGGCGCCGTAGTAGGTGGTCGTCACGGTGACGACGGTGTTCTCGGTGCGCGGATATTGCAGTACCGGCAACGAGCCGATGGCGCGCAGGCCGAGCACCAGGATCATCAAACTGACGACGATCGCCAGGACCGGGCGGCGGATGAAGAGATCGGTGAAGTTCATGGCTCACCTTGCCGGGGCGCGTGCGACGCCCCGCCTGAAGCATCACTTGTCGACCGGTTTCGGGTTGGAATCGTTGGCCGGCTGCACGGTGTTGTCGATATGCACCGGCGTGCCGTTGCGCAGCTTGAGCTGGCCGGCGGTGACGACGGTTTCACCATCCTTGACCCCGTCGAGGATCGCGACCTGGTCGCCGCGCGTCGGCCCGGTCGTGACGAAGGCCTGACGGGCGAAGAGCTGCGGCTGGCCGTTGGCGTCCTTGCCCTTGTCATCGATCAGATAGGCGATGTCGCCATAGGAATTGTAGGCGATCGCCGTCTGCGGCAGCGTCACATAGCGTTGCGACGCCGCCGTCTCGATGTCGACCGTGGCGAACATGCCCGGCAGCAGCCGGAAGTCCTTGTTCTCGACGGAGGCGCGGATCTGCACCGTGCGGGTCGCGGTGTCGACCTGCGCGTTGATCGACGAGACTTCGCCCTTGAAGATGCGATCGGGGAACGTGTCGACCTTGACGCTGACCGGTTGCCCCTTGCGGATCGACGCCAGAGCCTGCTGCGGCACGTAGAAATCGACATAGATCGGATCGAGCTGCTGCAGCGTGACGATCGTCGTTCCGGCGGGGAGATATTGGCCGAGATCGACCTGGCGGATGCCGATCCGGCCGGAGAAAGGCGCCTTGACCGACTTGTAGTCGACCAGCGCCTGCTGCTGATCCGCAAGCGACTGGGCACTCAGCAGGTTGGATTTGTCGGTATCGACCTGCTGCTGCGGAATGGCCTGGCTCTTCAGCAAGCGGCTGTCGCGCTCGAACACGATCCGCTGCAGATCCGCGGTCGCCTTGAGCGCGTTGAGATGCGCGATGTCGTCGGTGGCCTCGAGCTCGAGCAAAAGATCGCCCGCCTTGACGTCGGCGCCGGATTCGAAATGCAGCGCCGAGACGATGCCCGGCACCTCGGCGCTCAGATTGGCGCCATTGACCGCCCGCACGCTGCCGACCGCCTCGAGGGTGGAACGCCAGTCCTGCGAAGCGGCCACCGTCGTCGACACCGTCTGCGGCGGATTGGCGAGCGACGCCATCACCTTCTGGATCATCGACGCCTTGAACAGCTGGAAGCCGAAGACACCGCCGAGCACGAGGCCCGTCAGAACCAGCATGATCACCATGCGCTTGATCATCTCGCCACCTTCCACGAAGGTCGTGCACGGCAAACGCGCTCAGGCGATTGACGGCGACAAATGGCATATAATGCTGCGGCGGGCCGGGTCGAGTTCACGCCGTCGTGTTGCCGCCCTTCGTAATGTCGCAGCCGGGCAAGTTGCGACGGGACGACGTGCGCCCGAGAATCTCGCCTCTGGCCGTCGGCGGCGAGCGGCGAACCGTATGGAGGCCTGCCCCTTTCGCCCGGCGCCGCGCGCCGAGCGCGAAATCATGGCGAAGCCGACCGAGATCCGGGCGACTCGGTCGACTTCACGCGATGTCCAGGGCCGATCGGCGAAGTCTCAGTAGCTCGCGCGCCCGCCCGAAAGATCGAAAGCCGATCCGGTGGTGAAACCGCATTCGTCCGAGGCGATCCAGGCGGCCATGGCCGCTGCCTCCTGCAGGGTGCCATAGCGCCCAAGCGGAATCTTGCGACGCGAGATCTCGATCGCCTCGTCGCTCATCCTTCAGCAGCTCCGTGCCGATCAACGCCGGCGTGATGCAGTTGACCAGAATCCCGGTGTCGGCCAATTCCAGCGCCAGGGCCTTGGTGAGCGAGATAACGCCGCCCTTGGCTGCTGAATAACCAACCATGAACGGATTGCCCTGCTTGCCGGCGACCGAGGCGATGGACACGATCCGCCCATAGCCGTTGCTGCGCATTTGCGGGATCACCGCCTTGCTGGCCAGGAAGACGGAATCGAGATTGATCCGCACCACCCGTTGCCACTCGTCGAGGGAATAGTCCTCGATCGGCTTGGTCGGCCCCGTCACGCCGGCAGCGTTCACAAGGATGTCGACCTTGCCAAGCTGCGCGAGCGAGCGGTCGAACGCGGCCTGCACCTGCGCGCCGTCCGTGCAGTCCAGGCGATGGCTTGCATAGGTTTCGGCCGGCTGGGTGTAGAGGTCGCTAGCCGGCACGGGCGCCAGCAAATCCCAGATTGCCACCTTGGCGCCGGAAGCCGCCAGGCGATCGGCGATGGCCCGGCCGATGCCGCGCGCGCCGCCCGTCACGATGGCCGTACGGCCCCTGAAATCGAATTCGATCATGTTCTTCTTCCTTGTGGCCGGCGGGATGTCGACCCCGCCGGCACGTCGGTCCTAGAGCTGGCAGTCGCGATTGGCGGCAGGCATGGCAACCGCGGCATCAATGGTGGCCGAAATGACCGGACGCAACACGCCGTCATGCTCCGCGATCCGGCCGAAGAAATTGCCGCGCACGAGCTGATGGTCTTCAGGGCGAACCGTCACCTCCCCGACGATGGAATCGACCGTCAGACCGCTCAGCGCCTCGGCCACCGCTTCGGGCTCCGCGCTGTCGGCCTTGTCGATGGCGGCGAACAACATCTGCATGCCGACATAGGTGTCGGCCTCGAAATTGGCCGGCCAGGTGCCGGGGTACTTCTTGTTCCAGGCCGCGACGAAGGCCTTGTTCTCGGGCGTATCGAGGGTCGAGGAGTAGTTCACGATGCCGAAGATCCCCTTGGACACGTCGCCCAGGGACTTCACGGTACTGTCGGTCACGAAACTGACGCCGGCGACCTTCACCTTGTCGAGAAGGCCGAACTGCTTGGCCTGCTGGGCGAAATTGATGGCATCGCGACCGGCCAGCGCTACCCAGACGCCTTCGGCGCCCGAATCCGCGATCTTCTGGATGTAGGGCGCGAAGTCCGAAGTGCCCAAACCGGCATAGCCCTCGGTCACGACCTCGCGCTCGAGCCCCTTCGACGTTCCGACGAAGCTTGCGCCGGAATTGCGCCCCCAGGCGGTGTCGGAACCCATGATCGCCCACTTCTTCTCGGGCTGATCCTTCAGCCAGGTGCCGACCGTGGCGGCGTCGGCGGAATCCGGCACGTTGGCGCGGAAATAGCGCGGGCTGCATTCGGCGCCGGTCAGCGCGTCCGCCTTGGGAATGGTCCCGATATAGACGGCGTCCCAACGCTCCAGCATCGGCGCGATGGCAAGCGCCTCGCCCGAAGCGATGGCACCGGTCAGGAGCGTATAGCCGTCATTGACCAGCTTCTCGGCCTGCTGACGCGAGATGTCGGCCTTGGCCTGCGTATCCAGGAACTGGGTTTCGACGAGCCTGCCGTCGATGCCGCCCTTGGCGTTCACCTCCTCCACGGCAAACTCGACAGCGCGACGCACCTCATTGCCGAGATCGCCATAGGCGCCGGTCAGCGCGGTGGCGACGCCGATCTTGATGGGGTCGGCCGCAAGCGCGGGGCTCGCAAGGACGATGGCGAGCGCGCTGGCGCCCAGAAGACCTCTGACTTTCATGTTTTCCTCCATGCCGGAAACCGGCGTTTGACAATGGAGCGGCGGAGCCGCGCCATTCGACGCACTCAGACCGATACGTGTCGCTTGAGATCCTCGGCCGAGAGCTCAGCCAGCCGACCCTGTTCGACGACGGAGCCCTTCGACATCACGTAGTAGCGATCGCCCACCGATCGGATCAGTCCGAAGTTCTGCTCGATCAGCAGGATCGCGGTTCCGCGCTCGGCCAGCCGCACGAGGCTGGCACCGAGTTCGTCGACCACCACCGGGGCAAGGCCCTCGCTCGGCTCGTCAAGGATCAGGAGATCCGGGTTGGCCATCAGGGCGCGGCCGATCGCCAGCATCTGCTGCTGACCTCCCGACATGGCCGTGCCCAGACCGTCGGCGCGTTCGCGCAGGATCGGGTACATGCCGAAGATGCTCTCGAGATTCCAGGGGCCGGGACGATCCGGCGCCGAACCCAGGAGCAGGTTCTCGCGCACCGTCAGGCCCGGCACGATCCGCCGGCCCTGCGGCACGATCGAGATGCCGCTGCGCGCCGCATGATATGGCCGGATCGGCGACTGCGACTTGCCCGCGAAGGCGACCCTGCCCGCATTGAGGCGCGCCGCGCCGATCAGGGTGTTCACCACCGTCGTTTTGCCGACGCCGTTGCGCCCGACCAGCGCCACGCGCTCTCCCTTGGCGACCCGGAGCGACACATCGTGCAGCACGCGAACCGAGCCGTAGGAGGACTGGACCTTTTCAAGTTCGAGCAAGGTCATGCGAAACTGCTCCCCAGATAGGCGCGGATGACTTCAGGATTGGAGCGAACGCTCTCCGGATCCCCTTCCGTGAGCACCTCGCCGAGATGCAGCACGGTGAGCCGGTCGCAGATCGCGAAGATCACCTCCATGTCGTGCTCGACCAGCATGACCGTCAGCTTCCAGCGCTCCGACAGATCGCGCAGCATGCGCGCCATGGAGAGGGACTCCTCGACCGTCAGGCCCGCCGCCGGTTCATCCAGCAGCAACAGCTTCGGCCGGCCGACCAGCGCCAGCGCCAGATCGACACGACGCTGGTCGCCATAGGAGACATCCGAGGCGAGACGATCGGCGATGGACGACAGCGCCAGTTCCGAGATGACCTCTTCGGAATTGTCCAGTTCGGCGTTGCGCGCGGCGAGACGAACCTGTTCCCGAATGGTCAGATCCGGAAAGATCGAGGTCTTCTGGAACGAGCGCGACAGGCCCTTGGCGCGGCGCTCGCGCTGGGAGAGCTTGGAGATGTCCTCGCCGCCGAGCCTGACGGTGCCGATCGGGTTCTTGCCGCGCCCGGTGAGCACGTCCATGCAGGTCGACTTGCCCGCGCCGTTCGAGCCGATCAGCCCGCGGATCTCACCCTCCCGGAGGGCGAAGCTCACATTGTTCAGCGCGGTGAAGCCGGCATATCGGCGCGTCAGACCGCGTGCCTCGAGCATGTAGCCATCAGCCATTCTGCCGCCCTCCGAAACGGTTGGTGAAGGCGGTCAGCGCGCCGCCAATGCCGTTGGGCAGCGTCAGCACGACGGCGATGAGCACGAGCCCGACGATCGATTGCCAATGGGTCGTATAGTTGCCCGCGACATCGCGCAGGATCACGAAGACAAAAGCGCCGACGGCCGGCGCCCAGACCGAACGGGTCCCGCCGATGATGGCAATGATCAGCGCCTCGCCCGAGAGCGTCCAATGCAGGAGCGACGGCGTCACATAGCCGTTGTAGAGCGCGAACAGCGTGCCGCCGAGCGCGGCGATCAAGGCCGACAGCGCCAGGATGACGACACGCGGCCAAAGCGTGCGATAGCCCAGGAAGCGGGCGCGTTCCTCGTTGTTCTTGATGGCGATGGTCAGCGTGCCGAAATTCGACCGGCTCACCAGCACCAGGATCGCAATCACCACCACCAGCACGGCCCAGGTGACAAGGAACATCGTGTCGGCCTTCTGGAAGAAGCTGAGCTTCAACCCGAAGATTTCACGCGCGAAGCGAATGCGCAGGCCGTCCTCGCCATTCGCCAGATCGCGCCACTTCATCACCAGTTCGTAGACGGCCTGCGCCATGGCGAGGCTGAGCATCGAAAAGGCGATGCCGTTGGTGCGCAGCAGGATCAGCGAGACGACGACGCCCAGCCCCACGATCAGCAACGGCGCGGCCAGAACCACGACTTCGGCCGGCAAGGACGTGTACTTGACGAGCAGAGCGATGGCATAGGCCGCACCACCATAAAAGGCGGCGTGACCAAAGCTGCTCAGACCTGCCTGACGCACCAGAAAGCCGACGGCCGTGGCAAGGATGGCCGAAATGCTGGCCGAGGTCAGCAACGCGAGGAGGTTTTTCGGCAGCCCCACGAAAGGCAGCGCGAAGCCCAGGACGGCGACGAGACAACCGATCGCGAGGTAGAGGCCGATGCCCTGGCCCGGAGCCGCCTGGGCGCCCCGGACGGACGGAGAGGAAATGCTGCTCATCAGTGCGACCTCGCAAAGCCCGACGGTTTGAGGATCAAGACCACCACCATCAGAAGCAGCGGCAACATGGAGGAGACGTTGGGGAGGTAGACGATGCCGAGGTTGTGGACCTGGCCGATCACCAGGGCGGCGAAGAACGCGCCGCTGAACGAGCCGAGCCCGCCGATCACGACCACGATGAAGCTCTCGATCAGCACCGAACTGCCCATCGCGGGTGACAGCGCCATCAGCGGCGAGGCGATCACGCCGGACAAGCCCGCCAGCGCCGTGCCCAGCCCGACGACGGCAAGGCTAAGGCGCTCCGTGTCGACGCCTTGCATGCCGGTGGTCAGGGCGTCGACGCTCGACGCGCGGACATAGAGCCCGGCCCGGCTGTGGCGCAGCCACAGCGTCAGGCCGAGGACGACCACGATCGCGACCGCGATCACCAGCAGGCGATAGATCGGAAACGGGCTGCCGGAGATGTCGACGGTGCCGTCGAACAGGGCCGGCATCGCGACCGAAATCGTGTCAGCCCCCCAGATCATGTGCACCATGTCTTCCATGACCAGCAGAATGCCGAAGGTCACGAGGACGGTGGTCATGTGGTCCTTGTCCTGCAGCGGACGGAACACGCCATAGTCCAACAGCACGCCGAGCAGCGCCATCAGGACCAGCGCGACGACCAGTCCGCCCCAGAAGCCGAAATAGAGCCCCGCCGCAAAGCCGATATAGGCGCCCAACATGTAGAGGCCGCCATGGGCGAAATTCACCACCCGGCGCAGGCCGAAAATCAGCACCAGCCCGACCGACACGATGTAGAGCATGCCGCCATAGACGAGGCCGTTCAGAATCTGGATCAACATGGCGCGCCCTTCCGGGCCAACGCAGCTCCGCAATCCCGCCGCAAGGATTTCATGGGTTCCTCCTTCGTTTTTCTTTGAGCCCGCCGGTCATTCCGTCGCGGCGCGGTTCACGGCGCGATAGGCAAAGACCACCGCGGGGCCGAGCGTCGTGCCGGGGCCGGGATAGGAATCGGCCATCACCGAGGCCATGTCGTTGCCGATGGCGAACAGACCCGGGATCGGGTGCTCCACCGCGTCGACGACCCGTCCGTCCTCGTCGGTCGATATGCCGGCGCTGCAGGCGATCTCGCAGGGCCAGACCTGCACGGCGCAGAGGTTCGAGCTGTCGATCGGCGCGAGGCAGGGATTGGGCTTGACCGAGGCATCGCCATTGTGGCGGTTGAGCGCGGAATGTCCCTTGTGGAAGTCGGGATCGACACCGCGGGCCGCGTTCTCGTTGTAGCGGGCGACTGTCTGCTTCAGTCCGTCACCGTCGACGCCGATCTTGTGCGCCAGTGCATCCAGGTTCGTCGCGGTGACGAGATAGCCGGAGCCTTCGAAGGGCGAGAGATCGCGGGTATCGGGGTAGATCTGGCCGACGCCGTATTTCTGCACAAAGGCCTTGTCGCAAATCAGCCAGGCGGGGATCGATTGCCCGTCTCCCGCGTCGCGATACATGGCTTCGACGAAATCGTGGTAGCTGTCGCCTTCATTCACGAAGCGCTTGCCACGTGCGTTCACGGCAATCATGCCGGGCTTGGCGCGATCGAGCGAGAGATGCGGAAACAGCCCCTGCGAACCGTCGGAGCGCCGGGTGACCGACACCGGCGTCCAGAAACCGCCCGAGCCATTCTCCACGGCATTGATGCGCGCGCCGAGCCGCTCGGCGGCGGCGATGCCTTCGCCCTGATTGGTCTCGCAGGCAAGCGAGAATTGCGGCGTCGGACGCGGCATCAACCGCTCGCGGTAGCCCGCATGATGGGCGACGCCGCCGGTGGCCAGCACGACGCCCTTGCGGGCAAGAACGCGACGCGGCCCCGCCGAGCCTTCCACAACGGCGCCGACCACGCGTTCCCCGTCGCGGATCAACTCGACCAGCCCGGTCAGGAAGGCGGGCTGGACGCCCAGCTTCAGCAGCGAATAGTACATCCGCGCCACCAGCGCGTTGCCCATCACCAGGCGCGTGCCGCGCGAATAGCGCAGGCGATCCTTCAGGTAGCGGAAGAACAGACCGCCGGAATACAGGAAGTTGCCGACCGACTGGAACCGTCCCAGCAGGCGCGGGATATCCATCTTGCCGACCATCATGCCGCCGAAGATCATGAACTCGCGGATCGGCGGACGGACATGCTCGAAATCGCGGCCCAGCACGCGCGCGTCGAAGACATCGGGCACGATGGCACGGCCGCGGATCGCCGCCCCATCCCGGGCGTGATAGTCCGGGTGGGCGCCGCACGGCACGAATTTGACGTCGGTCTGGTCGTGCAGCACATCCACCGCCTCGACGCCGGTTGCGAGATAGGCCTCGCGCTGGCGATCGGTGCGCGGGGTGCGGGTCGAGATCAGGCTGTCGAGATATTGCTTCGCAGCCGGGATCGAATCCTTGTCGCCGACTGCCTCGCCCTGGCTGTTCTCGGGGATCCAAAGTGTTCCCGCCGAGGTCGAGGCGGTGCCGCCGACATAGTTCGACTTTTCGACCAGCATCACGTCCAGGCCCTTGAGCTTGGCGAAGATGGCGGCCGCCATGCCCGCGGGTCCGGCGCCGATGACCAGCAAGTCAACGGTCTGATGCGGAAGGGCGGGATCGGGGTTGCTATGCATGGTTTTTTCCAGCCGGATCAGGCGCCGATGCGCGCTGTGTGAACAGTGGAGGTCAGGTTGGCGCGCACGAGGGCCGCCGCGGTCTCGCCGGCAATCATCCCGAAGGTGGCGGATTTCGAGAGTCCGCCCGAATAGCCGTTGCGGCTGAAACCCTCGAGGCCGCCGGTGCAGGCGCCCGCGGCCAGCAGGCCGGGGATCGGCAGCTCGTCCCGATCGAGCACCTGGCCCGCCGCGTCGGTCAGAATGCCGCCCATGGTGTAGGTGACGCCGGCGCAGAGCGGGACAGCGTGAAAGGGTGCTTGCTTGACCGCATGCGGCGCGTAGGCAGGGTTGGTGCGATCCGGCGAAAACGGATGACGCCCCCGAACCGCTCCGTTCCAGGCCTCGACTTCGGAGTTCAGCTTGGCCGGATCGAGCCCGATCTTGCCAGCCAGCTCCTCCAACGTGGACGCGCTGACCAGCCGGCCGCCGGCCTTCTCGAGATAGGGATTGGCGGGCAGCAGCCAGTCACGGCCCGGCCCCTGCCAGATCGCCTCGTCGAGGATGACGTGGCAGGCCAACGGATCTTCCAGCCGCGCCATGGCGTTGGCGATATGCACGCCGCCGAGCGACTCGTCGCAGAAGCGTCTGCCATTGCCATCGACCAGCAGGCCCGAAACGCAGAGCGAATCCAGAACCGGATAAGGCCAGAACCGGCCGTCCGTCATCGCCTCGCGGTACTGGATATGGCCGTAGAAACTACCCATGCCGCAGAGCTTCGCGCCCACTGCTTCGGCCATGACCAGACCATTGCCGCATCCCGTCTCCGCATTCCGCATCAGGACGCGGTCGGGTGCCGGCGTGATATGGCGGCGCATGAGATCCGGATTCGCCTGATAGCCGCCGTCGCAGATCGCCACGGCCGAGGCGCGCAAGACCTCCGTCTGGTGGTTGCGCTCGACCTTCACCCCGCGGACGCGGCCGTGCTCTACCTCCAGCGCGAGCGCCGTCGTCCCCTGATCGAACGCGCCGCCCAGGGCGCGCAGGCGGGCATTGAGCGTGCGCAACATCACGTCGCCCGCCCGCCAGCGCCAGTTCAGCCCTGTGCTGCGCACGCCGGGCGGCGCGAGCGAGTTCTGCCGCAGGCCGTCCGGTCCGACGCGGATCAGCCCCACCCCGTGCGTGCCGAGCCAGCCGATGGCGCGCGCGGCATTGCTGGCGAGGGTGCGGGCCAGATCGGGACGCGTCTCGCCATGGGTCACGCGGGTCAGGCGCGCGACCAATTCGTCAGGCGAGGAACGCATGTCGTCCATGCCGATATGGAAAAGTCCGCCGGTGTAGCGGCTGTTGCAGAGATAGTGATCGCCCTCGCCCTTCTCGAGAACGCGGACCACAAGTCCCAGCTCCGCGGCGCGAATGGCGGTCGCCATGCCGGCCAGGCCGCCGCCGATTACGATCAGATCCAACCCGGAGCCGGAACGCGACATTCGATCGATCCTCAGCGCGGCATCAGCGTATCGGCGAGGATGCGCAGAACTTCGACGTAGCTGCGCAGCACGAGCCACAGGATCAATCCCGCGGCGACGCCCGCGACGCCGACCGGCCAGGCGTAGCCGAGCCACGTCAAATAGATGCCGACCGCCATGCAGGACACGGCAACGAGGATCGCCAGCGCGTCACCCCAGTTGGTGATGAAGCGGATCGCCGGATAGGACGGCGGCTGGGTGGAATGCGACATGGAACACGTCCTCACATGCTCGAAACGGAGAAGCCGGCGGAGAAATCCGGCCCGGGACCCGGGCCGGAGGCATTCGCTAGGCCTTGGCGGCGTGCTGGGCGCCGAGGCGGCCGGAGGTGAAGGCCCAGGCGAGATGATGGCCATGCCCCTCCAGGAGCAGGCCGCCCTGTCCGGCCGAACCCACGGCATAGAGCCCGTCGACGACCGACCCATCAGTCCGGATGACCTGATGGTTGGTGTTCACCGTCAGACCGCCATCGGTCAGGATGATCCAGCTCTTCACCGGCCCGAGCGCGTGGAAGGGACCCTTTTTCGGCGTGGGCAGGCCCTTTTCGGCCGCGGATCTGTTGTGTGCGGCGACCTCCGCCTCCAGCACCTTCGCCGGGACGCCGATCTTGGCCGCGATCTCCGCGATCGTCGCACCGGTCGAATAGAGGTCAGGCCGGGTGCGCTTGTAGTCCGGCAGATAGGCATAGGCGACGCCCGGCGCCGTCGAGATGAAGTACGGCCAGGACGAGAACTTCTTCGCCACCTCATCGTCGAAGACGATGAACGCCTGCTTCTGCGGCTGGTCGCCGAAGGCGAAGTTCGGCTTGCCCAGTTCATCCGCGAAGCGCTCACCCTTGCGGTTCACCAGGATCGCGCCCTGCTGGAACATGGTGGGTTCCGGCGAAAGATAGGTGGTCACGAAGGACAGGATGAAGGGCCGCAGAAGCCAGGACGGCATGGAGTTCAGCGACCAGCGCATCAGCCGGGTAAGCCAAGGCCAAGGCGGCAGTTTCTGCAGGAAATTCGGCTTTGGCGGCGGCATGAAGCGCAGGTTCGGGCCATAGACGACCTGGCCGTACTTCACATCGGCCCCCAGCGCCGTGCCCATCCGGTGGCCGTCGCCGGTGTTGGTGGTGTTGACGCCGTCCGTGTTGCGCACGGCCGGATTGAAGCGCCCCTTCCATTCCGGCGAGGACGAATAATCGCCGGAGGCGAGGATCACCGCCTTTTTCGCCATCAGCACCTGGCCGTTGGCGAACAGCTGGATGCCGACGACCCGGTCATCGGCCAGCACGAGATCCTTGACCTCGCTGCTGGTGCGGATGTCGACGCCGACCCGGCGGGCCTCTTTCTCAAGGAAATAGATGTAGGCGCGCGAATTCGGCAGGATGTTGTGCATGCGCGGCTGCCGGTGCGGCGGCTCGGGCATCGGGCCGTAGAAGGTGACGCCGAGCTGCTCGAGCCAGGCGACGCTCGCGCCGACATTCTCGACCAGGATGCGCCGCAACGCCTCGTTATCGTCCTTCGCCAGCTCCGGCGCGAATTTCGGCATGTCCTCGAAATGCGCCTCGGTGGTGTCGACGATGCCAGCCTTCTTCTGCAGGCGGGTGCCGGTCGCGGTGATCGAGCCGATCGAGAGACCGGTGCTGCCGCGCACCTCGTGGAACTTCTCCAGCAGGATGACGCTGGCGCCGGCCTTGCGGGCGAAGATCGCCGCCGTCAGGCCGGAGCCGCCGCCGCCGACGACGATGATGTCGGCGTCATGGTGCGGCGTCGCGCTCATGATGCGACCTTCTGTTCGGCGGTCAGGTCGATACCGGCCTCGAGCGAGATGCGGCGGGCGGAACCGGCGGCGAGGAAGCCGCCGTCGATGGCGATGTCCTCGCCGGTGATGTAGGCGGAATCGTCGCTCAGCAGGAACGAGATGAGCGTGGCGACCTCGGCGGTCTTGCCAAATCGCCCGAGCGGCGTCGCCCGGCGCCAGGGCTCGAGATGCGCGCCGCCCTCGTTGAGGGCCGTGACGACAATGCCGGGGCAGATTGCGTTGACGCGGATGTTCCAGTCGACATATTCGGCCGCACCGGTCCGCGTCAGGCCGAGGACGCCCGCTTTGGTGGCGGTGTAGCCCGGATCATTGTGACCGACCCACGCCGCCACCGAGGCCATGTTGACGATCGCGCCGCCGCCGGCGTCGCGCATGGCCGGTGCGACGGTCTTCATGCCGAGGAACACGCCCGTCAGGTTCACGCCGATGATGCGGTTCCAGGCTTCGAGGCTGGTGCCCGTGATGCCCGAGCGATTGACGATGCCCGCATTGTTCACCAGGCCATGGATGCCGCCCTGCCAGTCCCGCACCGCGTCGACGAGCGTCTGCCAGCTTGCTTCGGACGTGACGTCATGATGCCAGAAGCGAGCCTGATGCCCGTCGCCCCGCAGGCGCTCGGCCAACGCCTCGCCATCCGCGTCGAGCACGTCCGCGATGGCGACCGCGGCACCGTCCGCGACCAACCGCTCGGCATCGGCCGCGCCGACACCGCGTGCGCCGCCGGAAATCACGACGACTTTCCCGTTAAGCTTCATCAATTCTTTCCTCGACTTTTCCCGCCCGCCGATTATCGCTTGAATTTTCAAGGTCGGTGATGCCAGAAATGTTCAGTAAACCTACAAATACATCGCGCTCAGCCCGCCCGGAGAAGACCATGTCCCTTGAGGCCCTCTATGCAAAACCGGCCCATCTCATCCGCCGCGCGCACCAGATCTCCTGGGCGATCTTTCTGGATGAGTGCGCCGAATTCGCCCTGACGCCGGTTCAATACGCCGCCTTGTCGGCCATCGAAGCCCATGACCAGACCGATGCGACGCGGCTCTCGAGCATGATCGCCTACGATCGTTCGACGATCGGAAGCATTCTGGACCGGCTCGAGAAGCGCGGCTTGATCCGGCGCGACCCCAGCCCCCACGATCGCCGCCAGAAGCTGATTTCTTTGACGGATCAAGGTCGTCAGCTTCTGCGGGATTGCGAAGACGCCGTCACACGCGTGCAAAACCGCATCGTCGGCGTTCTCAGCCGCGAAGAAAGGGAGCAGTTCCTGAAACTGCTGACCCGCATCGTCGAGCTGAACAACGACATCACCTCGGCCCCCATCAAACAGGTCGACGAGTAGAGGCGTCCAATCCGGGGGTAACAGCGGCCATAGGTCCTCCCAAACATATCGGCGCGATGAGGCGAGGCGCTGAAAAGCGTCCTCCCCGCCTCCAATCACTAATCAGTATTCATATAGATGGTATGCTGTCAATATTGATTGCGGGGTATACTGTCAATCGATTGTGGCTACGCCGGCCGCCAATCGACGCATAGAAGCAAGGATTCGCGTCACGCACGCCAAAAGGGCGTCTCCATAGCCAGGCGAGCTCATTTCGCAGGCCGATTGCAGTCCGACATTCCACAAATCCTGCAGTTGCACTCACCCTGTCGTGGTGATCGGGCTTTTCGCATCGCCCCCTCAAATGTAGGTGAGCTGATCAATAGCCGCGCATTGTCGCCGCAACGCGAATCGGCCCCAAATCCGGGCATTCGATAGCGAGGCATCCCAGATCACCCTCCCCAATTCGCCGATCACGGACGCAAAATCGTCGGCCTGCGCCCGCGACCATCAACGGGACGCTCACCCGACATTGACACTCCAATTTAGGCAGTATACTGTCTAATTCACCCTGGAGGATGGGGGCGCCAATTTTCCGTTCTTTTCTTTCCCAAGGAAGCTACTTCCTTGGGATTACTTTGGCGCGCCTCGCAAGACGGGAAATGCAGGAGGAACTGACGCGATGCAGCCCGAAGATACGCCCGAGCTCCAGCAGCTCTACGCGGATTTCGATCGCAATCACATCAAGCCGCTCTGGACGCAGCTTGGCGGGTTGATGCCGCGCCACCCCAGGCCGCAGGCGCAACCCTGGTTGTGGCGCTGGGCCGAGCTGTACCCGATGGCGAAGCGCTCCGGCGATCTGGTGCCGGTTGGCCGCGGCGGCGAACGCCGCGCGCTCGGCCTCGCCAATCCCGGCCTCGGCGGACATACCTACATCACGCCGACGCTGTGGTGCGCGATCCAGTATCTCGGTCCGCGCGAAACGGCGCCCGAACACCGTCATTCGCAGAATGCCTTCCGCTTCGTCGTCGAGGGCGAGGGCGTGTGGACGGTCGTCAACGGCGACCCGGTGCGCATGAGCCGCGGCGACTTCCTGCTGACGCCCGGCTGGCACTTCCACGGCCACCATAACGATACGGACCAGCCGATGGCCTGGATCGACGGGCTCGACATCCCCTTCAGCTACCAGAACGACGTCGGTTTCTTCGAGTTCGGCTCCGACCGCGTGACCGACTACGCCACGCCGCAATTCTCGCGCGGTGAGCGGCTCTGGTCCCATCCGGGACTTCGTCCCCTATCGAGCCTGCAGAACACGGTCTCGTCGCCGCTCTGCGCCTATCGCTGGGAGCACACCGACCGCGCCCTGACCGAACAGCTGCTGCTCGAAGAGGAAGGCGTGCCGGCCACCGTGGCACCAGGCCATGCCGCGATCCGCTATACCAACCCCACCACCGGTGGCGACGTGATGCCGACGATCCGCGCCGAGTTCCACCGCCTGCGCGAAGGCACCAAGACGCCGCTGCGCCGCGACGTCGGAGGCTCGGTGTTCCAAGTGTTCGACGGGCGCGGCCAGATCGTGCTCGGCGATGTCACCCACCGGGTCGAGAAGGGCGATATCTTCGTCGTGCCGTCCTGGGTCGCCTGGTCGCTCGAGGCCGAAACCGGCTTCGACCTCTTCCGTTTCTCGGATGCGCCGATCATCGAACGTCTGAACTTCGACCGCAGCTGGGTGGAAGGTCAGGATGCCTGACGCGAGCACGCTGGAGGCGGCGCGTGCATCGCTGCGCCGGCGCCAGGGCCTCGGGGCGCGCTACGACGCCGCCGAGGCTCCGGCGCAGGAACTGGACTGGGCCCGTCGCGGCACCGCCTATTTCGCGCGCAAGCTGAACGAGTTGCGCGACAGCGAGCTGGGGGCGGACAGCGCGGTCGCAGGTTGGACCCGGCGCCATGTGATCGCCGCCACCGCCTATCACGCCAGAATGCTGGCGCGCGCGGTCGAGGCGGCCCGCACGGGGGCGGCGATTGCGCTCTACGAACACGCCGGCCAGCGCGAGGCGGAGATCGAGGATGGCGCGACACTGCCCGCCAGTGCGCTGCGCCACCTCGTCGATCACGCCGCGGTGCATCTGAACGTCGAATGGCGGGACCTTTCGGCCGAGGCTTGGGACGGGCCCCTGCCCTACGCGGCTTTGCCGACCGCCCGACATGCGCCCTGGCTGCGCGCCAAACAGGTCTGGCTGCGTGCCCTCGACCTCCGCAACGGCGCCAGCCCGCGCGATTTTCCGCGGGATTTCCACGTTCGGCTGCTGTCCGAGCGCCTGAGCTCTCCCGTCAACCTCCCGACCGACTTGCAGGCCCTGGCCGCAGCACCCCTGGCCCATGGCCGATCCGATTATTGAGAAAAGGCACCTTCCATGAGCAATCGTCTTTTTGCCGACCCGCAATACCCGGCCGTTCCGGTCACGGGCGAAGACAGCCTCTATCCGGTTCACCGCATCTTCTGCGTTGGCCGGAACTACGCCGAGCACGCCAAGGAAATGGGCGTCGAGGTCGATCGCGAGGAGCCGTTCTACTTCCTCAAGGACGCGCAGTCGCTGGTCCAGACCGGCGCCACGATCGCCTACCCGCCCGGCACCGCGAACTACCATTACGAGATGGAGTTCGTCATCGCGATCGGCGCGCCCGCCTTCAAGGTCCCGGTCGACGCCGCCTCGGCGGCGATCTTCGGTTATGCCTGCGGCCTCGACATGACCCGGCGCGACCTGCAGCTGAACGCCCGCGCCAAGAGCCGCCCCTGGGATTTCGGCAAGAACTTCGAGCAATCGACCATCATGGCGCCGATCACCCGCGCCACGGCTTTCGCCGAAATCGGCCCGCAGGAAATCGTCCTCGACGTCAATGGCGAACGCCGGCAGGCGGCGCATCTCGATGACCTGGTCTGGAATGTGCCCGAGATCGTCTCGCACCTGTCGCACTACTATCACCTGCAGCCGGGCGACCTGATCTTCACCGGCACCCCGGCCGGAGTAGGCGCGGTCGTCGCCGGCGACGTGCTTCGCGGCTCCATCACCGGGCTTGCCGATGTCGAACTGGCGATTTCCAAGGCCGAGTCATGATCTTTCACGGCTATTTCCGCAGTTCGGCAGCCTGGCGCTGTCGCATCGCCTTCAACCTGAAGGGCCTGAGCTATGAGTTCCGGCCCGTGCATTTGCGGCGCAAGGAACAGCGCGCCGAAGCCTATCTTGCGCTGAACCCGCAAGGTCTGGTGCCGGCGCTCGAGGTGGACGGCAAGGTTCTGACCCAGTCGCTCGCCATCATCGAATGGCTCGACGAAACGCAGGCCGGAGCGCGCCTGCTGCCCGACGCGCCATTCGCCAGGGCCGAGGTGCGCGCCTTCGCCCAGATGATCGCCGCCGACATGCATCCGCTACAGAACCTGCGCGTCCTCGCCGCGCTGGAAGGCCGCTATGGCGCCGACCAGGCCGAGAAGAACACCTGGTGCGCCCTCTGGCTGCGTCCCGGCCTCGAGGCCTGCGAGGCGCTCGCTGCGGCACAGACGCATGGCGGCGCATTCACCTTCGGCGATGCGCCTGGTCTCGCCGACATCTGCCTGATCCCGCAGCTCGCCTCGGCGGATCGCTTCGGCGTCGACATAACGGACCTGCGCCGCCTGGCGGAGATCCGCGCCGCCTGCGAGGCCCTGGAAGCTTTCGCCAGCGCGGCGCCCGACGGCCAACCGGACGCCGAATAGCCCCAAATCCGCGGCGCCAGGGCGCCTGAACCGAACTTCATGACCGCGGTAGTGCAGCACCACTACCGACCGGAAAGGTATGCTCATGTCTCAAGACCTGCCTATCCTCATCGCCGGCGGCGGCATCGGCGGCCTGGCCACGGCCATCGGCCTCGCTCATCGCGGCTTCGCATCGATCGTGCTTGAAAAGGCGCCCGAGCTCGGCGAAATCGGCGCCGGCATCCAGCTCGGCCCGAACGCGTTCCATGCCTTCGATACGCTCGGCGTCGGCGAGATCGCGCGCAACATGGCCGTCTATGTCGACAGCCTGCGCCTGATGGATGCCATGTCGGCGACGGAGATCGCCAACATCCCGCTCGGCGACCGCTTCCGCCAGCGTTTCGGCAACCCCTATGCGGTGATCCATCGCGGCGACCTGTTCAGCGTCTTCCTGCGCGCCTGCCGCGAACACCCGCTCGTCGATCTGCGCACCAATTCGGACGTCGTCGACTATGATCAGGACGGCGGCTCCGTCACGGCGATCCTGTCGACGGGCGAGCGCATCACCGGACGCATGCTGATCGGCGCCGACGGCCTGTGGTCGAACATGCGCAAGAAGGTCGCGAATGACGGTCCGCCGCGCGTCTCGGGCCACACCACCTATCGCTCGGTGATTCCGACCGAACTGATGCCGGAAGATCTGCGCTGGAACGCGGCGACGCTGTGGGCCGGCCCGAAATGCCACATCGTCCACTACCCGCTTTCGGGCTGGAAAGTGTTCAACCTCGTCGTCACCTATCACAACGACGCGCCCGAGCCGGTCGCCGGCCTGTCGGTGACGCATGAGGAGGTCCTGCGCGGCTTCCGCCACATCCACCCGCAGGCGCAGAAGATCATCGAGCACGGCCAGAACTGGAAGCTCTGGGTTCTCTGCGACCGCGATCCGATCCAGACATGGTCCGACGGCCGGGTCGTCCTGCTCGGCGACGCCGCCCACCCGATGATGCAGTATTTCGCCCAGGGCGCCTGCATGGCGATGGAGGACGCCGTCTGCATCGGCGTCGAGCTCGAAGCCGCCGCCGGCGATATCGAGCGCGCCATCCAGAGCTATATCGGCAAGCGCCAGATGCGCACGGCGCGCGTGCAGCTGCAGTCGCGCTGGATCGGCGACAACATCTATCATCCCGCCGGCGCTCATGCCGAACTGCGCAACACCATCATGCGCTCGAAGACCGACGAGGAATGGTATGACGCCGTCGACTGGCTCTATGGCGGCCAGAACAACAACGCCGGCGAAGTACCGATGACGCGCAAATACAGCGAAGATCTCGTGGGCTGACCGCCGCCCCTATCCCGCACGCATCCAGCGCCGTGCCGGCACATCCGGCGCGGCGCTTCCGCCATTTTCACGGACGGCAATCGCGATGATGTCCCAACCGCCCCTCTTCTCGCCCTGGCGCCTGCGGGGAGCCTCGATCCGCAACCGCGTCGCCCTGTCGCCGATGTGCATGTATTGCGCGCGCGACGGCCTCGTGTCGGACTTCCACATGTCGCACTACGCCGGCTTCGCGATGGGCGGCACCGGACTGGTCTGGCTGGAAGCGACCGCCATCCGCCCCGAGGGGCGGATTTCCAATGGCTGTCTTGGCATATGGGACGAGGCCCAGCTTCCCGGTCTGACACGCCTGGCGACCCATATCGCGTCCTTCGGGGCCGTGCCGGGCATTCAGTTGAACCATGCCGGCCGGAAGGCGGCGGCAAAGCCGGCCTGGGCCGGCGGGGCGCCGCTGACGCCCGTCACGCTCGCCGACGGAGAGAGGCTCTGGCAACCGATCGGACCGAGTGACGTCCCCTTTGCCGAGGGCTGGCAGACGCCGCGTGCCATGAGCCTCGATGACATCGCGGCGCTGCGAAGCGACTTCGTCGCCGCCGCCCAGCGCGCCGTGCGCGCCGGCTTCAAGATGATCGAGCTGCATTTCGCCCATGGCTATCTGATCCAGAGCTTCCTGAGCCCGCTCGCGAACCACCGCACCGATGCCTATGGCGGCAGCCTCGAGAACCGGATGCGGCTTGCGGCCGAGATCGCCGGCGACGTGAGAGAGGCCATGCCGGCGGAGATCCCGCTCGTCGCCCGCATCTCCGCCACGGACTGGATCGAGGGCGGATGGACCCTGGACGACAGTCTCGTTCTGGCGCGGTTGCTCAAGGGGGCCGGCGTCGACATGCTCGACGTCTCGAGCGGCGGCAACATGGTGCAGGGCGTGGCGAACAGCGCGCTGACGCAACGCAGCGGCTATCAGACCGACTTCGCGCACCAGATCCGAACCGCGACCGGCCTTCCCGTGCAGACCGTCGGCCTGATCCGCTCGGCCGCCTTCGCCAACCAGTTGCTGGAAGATGGCAAGGCCGACATGGTGGCGCTCGGCCGCCAGATGCTCTTCAACCCGCGCTGGGCGGCGCACGCCTTTCAGGAGCTCGCCGCACCGGGCGACTTTTCCGGCTGGCCGGCGCCGTATGGCTGGTGGCTCGAAAAATGGTCCAGGAGCCTCGCGCGCAAGGGCGAAAGTCCTTTCCATCGCGAACTCGAAGACGATCCCCGGCGACCGAACTAGCCGCAGCGGTGGATATCAGATCCCAGTCCGCATCGCAGGCGTTGTGCGGTTTCGACCGCCCACTCCGCCCGCGGGACGACGGACGGACTTGACTGGACCGCGACGCGCGATACCAAGGGGAAGAAGTCAACTTTAAGAGAGAGCACGACTCAGCCATGTCCGACACGATCGATCTGGTGCCCCCGCCCGTCGCAAGCCGCGCCAAGATCCTGAAGGCGGAAACGCGGGAGACGCATGAGCGGCTGGATGGTTCGATCATGGCCGGAAGGCCCTTCGAGAGCCAAGAGCGCTACGCCATGTTCCTGGCGGTGCAACACGACTTCCACCGGGACATCGACGCGCTCTATTCCAATCCCGCGCTCGACCGTCTTCTGCCCGACCTGGGTGGCCGCCGGCGTCTTAGCGACATCCAGCAGGACTTCGCCGATCTCGGCGTGGCGACGCCGGCCGAGGCGACAAAGCCGGTGTTCGACGACGCCGCCGACATTCCGACCGCGCTCGGCTGGCTCTACGTCGCCGAGGGCTCCAATCTCGGCGCCGCCTTCCTAATCAAGGCTGCCGGCAAGATCGGGTTGTCGGAAGAGTTCGGCGCCCGCCACCTCGCCGGCGCGCCAGAGGGACGCGGCCTGCACTGGAAGACGTTCACCGAGGCGCTCGACGCGGTCGACCTCGACGATGCGGAAGAATCCCGGATGATCGAGGGCGCCAGGGCAGCTTTCGAACGCGTGCAGGGCTTGGTTACCCGCACCTTTGGCTAGCGCGTTTTCGAGCGAATTGGACCCCAGTTCGCGTGGAAAAACGCGATCGAACGAAGATCTGGAACAGTTCAGCGCGTCGATGAAACGATCAAGTGCTCTCGTTTCCCGGAATCGAGCAAGCCCCTGCCCTCAAGAGAATGGCGGCCGCATGGCCGCCATTCCGAACCCGCCGGACTGACCGGGAAAGCGCTAGCCGCCTGCCCCGCAAGCACGGCCGGGAGACTGCACGTCGCCCGGGCCGCTCCCAAGCCTGCCTTCGTCAGAGCTTGCCGACGACGTTGAGGAAGGCTCCGCGATCGTCGAGCGTCTGGTCGCGCAAATCGTCGGAGAAGCGGCCGAAATTGTAGCCGACGCCGACCTTGAAGTTGCTGCCGACGTGCCGGTAGATCGCCGCCAAAACGCCGGTATCGGTCGTGTCGGCAGAGGGCATGAACAGCACCCGTCCTTCGACCAGAAGATCCCACTCCTTCACGATGTGCAGGTCGGCGCGCAGGACGGCGAGATGCGCCGAGGAATTGTCCCAGCCGGAGAAGGTTTCCGATCCGTCCGTGACGCGCTGCTGCACCTCGCCGATGCGGAAGCCGTACTTGCCGCCCACCGACAGCCACGGGACCACGTCGTAGATCAGGTCGGCCGACAGGATGTGGCTGCGCTGCTTGGGGCCGGCCAGGCTGCCGTTGACGTCGACCTGGTCGGGGCCGGGCAGATCATAGAGCCAGGTATATTTGAACAGCGCGTTCAGCCGGTCGTTGTCGACCGGACGGTAGGCGTAGCCGAGCGAGGCCTCGATATAATCGGCATCGTGGAAGGCGCCGGCGGACGAATCGGAAAGAACCGCGTCGACCTTGCCGATGAAGCGCCAGTCCTGGCTGGTCTTCCAGGAGAGGCCGGTGGCGAACAGATACGAGTTCACGTCGCGGGATCCGTCGTCGGAATCCTCGAAGCGGGCCTCGCCGCGGACGCGGCCGTTGATCCCGGCCGGCTCGTCATTGTAGCCGACCGACACCGAGGCGGCCCTGCGGTCGAAATCGGAGCGTTCCAGTCCGGTAGCCGCGTCGACCGTGCTGTCGCGGATGGTGCCGGCCTCAAAGCCGGTGTCGATCGTCCAGACGGCATCCGGCGTGTAGACGACGCCATAGGTCTGCGTCAGCGACTGGCGGCTGCCGAACATGTCGTAGCTGTTCTCGGCATAGGCGGAAGCGGCATCGCCGATCTTGCGACGCGTGCCGCCGACGATAGCGCCGCGATCGGTGCCCACGAGATCGTAGTGACGGTCGACATCGAAGGCGCGATCGGGATCGAGGCGATAGCCGATATAGTAGTGGTCGTCGGCCGTCGGATCATAAGTGACGGCGGCGAGCCCGCCGACGCCGCCAGTGCCGTAGGACGCCTCGCCGGCCAGGCCGATCTTGTCGGTCAGCTTGGTTTCGCCGCCGACGCCGGCACGGTCGTTGCGCCGGATATCGCCGGAGCGGCCGAGCGTGCCCTGGCCGAAGCCGTAGAGCTTCCAGTCGTCGTCGGCCTTGTATTCCAGCCGGACGCCGGCATCGACGCGCGAGCCGTCATAGCCGGTCTTGCCGGAGGCGACGGCGAGCGGCGAGATCAGCTCCGTGTGGCTGACGCCGACGGAAGCCTCCCAACGCTCGTCGAACTTGTAGCGCAGGCTGGCCTTGCCTTCGCTCTTGCGCTTGCCGTCGCCGTCGGAGAAGGCGTCATAGACGAGGCCGAGCCCGATGCGGTCGTTGAGGTCGATATCAGCCTTGGCGCCCCAGATCTGCTGGTTGGTCCAGACCTGTTCGGACAGGGTGGCGAAGCCGGCCTGCTTCTCCTCGTAGTACCCGCCGATGGTTCCCTTGACGCCGCCCTTGGCGATGTCCTCGAGATCGACCTGGCCGCGCACGCGCCAAGCGGTGGCGTCGCGGCTGCGGCCGGCCGGCCCACCGACCTCGCTCATCGTCAGACCGCCGTCATAGGAACGCGACGTGCCGAAGCCGGGCCCCTCGGAGCGAGCGATTTCGGCCTCCAGGAACGTCTTCTCCGAATGGCGCAATTGCACGTCGGCGCCATAGGCGAGTTGATCCGCCTCGCCGGTCGTCTCGCTCATGCCGGTGACGCCGACGCGAACCTTGTCGTTCAGCCATTGCTGGCCGCGACCGCCATAGACATAGCCGTCGACCTCGCTCGCGATGGGCGTGTATTCGTACTGGGCGACGACATAGACCTTGTTGCCGCCGAGCGCGCCATCGCGCACCGGACTGCTCGTGCCGGTCGAGGACGACAGCGGCCGCTTCAGGATCATGACGCCCTGCATGTAGTCGAAGCTGTAGTCCTCGCCATAGGCGAGGGTCCGGCGCTCGACGATGCGGCCGGTGACCGCGTCGCGGAACTCGACGGTCACCGTCTCGGATCCGACCGTGATGTCCTGCCGCTTCATGAAATAGGCCGAGCCGCCCGTGCCCAGGAACTCGTCGCGCTGCGGCAGCGTGTCGGGCTGCGCCGCATAGAGCGTCACTTCACCCTTGCGCGCCCCGAACGAGGTCGTCCCCTCGGAACGGAACACGGCGCTCGCGCCGTAAAGGGCGCGTTCCGAGCGCATGAATTCCGTGCCGGTGATCTGAGTCTTGTAGTTGCCCCACATCACATGACTGTCGCCGCGCTCCAGACGGACGAAGAATTTTCCGTTGGTCGGCGCATCCTCGATCATGGTCGAGTCGTCGCCATAGACGGGATAGTAGTCGTCGGGATCGAGGCGTCGCAGCAGCTGCCGCGGATCCTTGCTGTCGAGACCGCGGAACATGTTCTCGAACTTGTCCTCGCCCGTGTCGCCGGCGGCGGTGAGCAGGTACTTGCCCTTGATCTTGCCCTTCACATAGAAGGCCAGCCGACCGTTGGTGTAGATGTCGTCATACTCGCCGGGCCGGACGGTCTCGATGTTGGCGTCGCCCATGCGCTTGCCAACCGTCAGATCGGCAAGCGCGACATAGAACCAGTCATTGTCGGGAATGTTGATCTGCCGGTTGAAGTCGAGCGCGCTCGCCTTCGACAGGCCCTGCACGGCGACGTCGACCCGATGGTCGCCGGGCGGCAGGATGCGCTGCACGACAAAGGCGCGTTCGGCGTCGAGCGGAACGGCCTCGCCCAGCGCGCTGACGCGATGGCCCTCAGGGACATTGCGACCGTAGACCGTCACCGCGCCACCGCTCACCGCGATGTTGCGCGTCGCCGTGCGGTCCTCGCCCATACCGGGGGCGATCGCCGCCGTCTTGGCTGCCGATTTGAACTCGCGCGTGGTCCGCACGATGCTCAGCGGCACCGTCTCGTCGTAGCGTCCCTTGGCGTCATAGACGCGCAGCACATAGTTGAATTCCGGCTCGCCCTCGAACGTGGCGGGCATCGTCCAGGATGCCGTCTCGTTGATCCCGGTCGGGATCACCGCGACCGGCGTCTCGGTATCCCTGCCGGACGCTGGATAGATGCGGATTTCGGAGCGGTCGATGAAGGCCGGATAGTTGGAGGTCGACAGGAAGGTGACCGGCTCGCCTGCCCGGTAGCTGCGCCGCACGGGGGCCGTCGACACGTTGAGAAGCGGCTTCGCCTCCAACCCGTCGAACTTGACCTGGATGTCGACCTCGGCGAGGTCGACATCGGTTTTGCGGACGACATCCTCGGCCGTCGGCTTTGCTCCCTCGGCGACGGGTTCGCCGTCGACGCTGATCGAGAAGGGAATCGCTCCGCCCTCGGCCGACCAGGCCATGTCGGCCGAACCGAGCAGCGCGCCCGCCGTCCCGGCAAGGAGCGCAGCGCGCATTGCCGAGGTCGCATCGATGAGGCGGACTTTCACAACAGTTCTCACTTGCTTGCCTCCACGCGCGTTTCGACATCGAGCGACTGGCGATGGCCCGCCGCTCGCCAGCGCCTGGCGATTTCCTTCTCCAATGCCCGCATGCGGGCGTCCGCGAGCGCCTTGCCTTCGGCGGTGCCGAGGTAGCGGATGCGCAGGATCGACGGCTCCTTGCCGAGCAGCTCCACGAGCTGGTCGAGGCCCTTCCCCCATTCCGGGCGCAGCTTCGGCGTGCCGGCGACGAAGGCCTTGTCCTGGAGGTCGAGCTTGACCACGCGGCCGATGGCGGCACCGAAGTTGAGCTTGGTCATCTTGCCGGCGGTCAGACGCACGACACGCGGGTTCTCGGTGGTCAGGCTGTAGCTCGAGGGCAGCGTGCGGGTGTCGAGCTTCATGATGAAGTTCGAACCGATGCGCTTGTCGGGCAGGTCGGCGCAGGCGACGTGGAAACGGCCATGCGCATCCGTCGTGATCAGGACGCCCCTAACGGTGGCGACCCGTACGCCGGGCAAGCCCGGTTCACCCTCGTCCTGGTAGCCATTGCGGTTCTTGTCGTCGAAGACCTTGCCGATGATTTCGCCGCAATCGAAGACCGGATCGGCCAGGATTTCGACGGTTGCCTTCGCATCCGGCGCGACCTTGACGCCATCTTCATCGGTAGCCATCGCCGTGTTGACGTGCTTGCCCGGTCCGGCCGAGCTCAGCGCCAGCAACTGCAGGCGAATGACAGCCTTGCCGCCGCCCGACAGGGTCAGGTTCTCGAACGCGATGTTGCGGCCACCCACGACCGGCGTCACCGCCACGCCGTCGATCGTCGCCGTGCCGTCGACAAAGCGGAAGCCCGACGGAATCACGTCGGTGACGGTCAGCCCGCGGATCTTGGCGACCGAATTGTTGGTCACCGTGATCGTGTAGGGCACCTTTTCGCCGATGTGGATGGTGCGCAGGCCGGCCTGCTTGGTCAGGCTGATATCCGACGGCGGCACCGCCGGCAGTTCGACCACCGCCTCGCCGGGACCGGATTCGACCAGGTTCGTCGAGCCGATGCCATCGTTGCGATAGCCCTGCGCCAACGCCGTGTTGGTCACGCCCGCCACCATGCCGGCGGCATTGTCGATGTCGTCCTGCGTCATCGGATAGGTCGCGGTGAAGGTCGCTTCTCCGTTCGGAGCCAGCGTCAGCGCGGCCGGCGACATGGCCGACAGCTTGGCGCCGGCCGGCAGGCCATTGAAGGTCGGGCCGGCGTCGAGCGGGATCACCGCGTCCAGCGGGATGTTGCCGGTGTTGGTCACCGTGAAGCGGAAGATCAGCAGATCCCCCACCGTCGGCGCGCCACTGCCATCGGTGTCCTCGAACGCGCCGGTCTTGACGATTTCGAGCGACGGCGCCGGCGGCACGATCGGAACGATGACCGGCTCGTCGGTCTCCTTGGTCGGACCCGACAGGTCCTCCAGCGGCCGGGTCGTCGGGCCGTCGGTATAGTTGGCGGTGACCGTCGCCTGGTTCTCGACCTGGGCGGCATTAATGTCGTCGACGGTGATCTTGTAGGTCGCGGTGAAGCTCTGCGAGGGGGAGCCGGCAGGCAGATCGCCAACATTGAACGACGACGGCGTGATCCCCGGCAGCGGATCGACGATCACGACATTGGTCAGGTCGAGATTGCCGGTATTCGTCACCTCGAAGGTATAGGTGATGGTCTGGCCGACAACGGCCGGCTCGGTGAGCCCCGACACCGCCGTCTTCACCAGCGCGATCGCGGGCACCCGGTCGAGCGGGACCACGATCTCGTTGGAGTCGACCGGCGGCACGGCGGTTTCCGTACCGGTGACCGGATGCTTATAGACGCCCTCGACCGACGCGGTGTTGCGCACCTCGCCCGTCTGGATGTCGGACTGCTTGACCTCGTAGGTCGCCGTCAGCGTGACGGCGTGTTCAGCGCCGGGCAGCAACGTTTCGATCGTCTTCACCGGCATGACCAGATCGGCCAGCGGATCGCTGACTGCGACATCGCGTAGCGTCACGTTGCCGGTGTTGGTGACCAGGAAGGAGTAGGTGATCACGTCGCCGGGCGTCGGCGGCGTGCTGAGCACGGCGGTATGGGACTTCACGATCGTGAGCGACGACACGATCTCGATCGTCTGATCGGTTGGCGTGTCGTTGGTGACGTCGGTGCCCGAGGTATCGGTCACCGTCTCCGGCACGCCGCCGGCGCCGGGGCCTGCCCCGGAAACGAGCGCGGTATTGGCAAAGCTGCCCCGGTCGATATCGGCCTGCGTCAGCGCGTAGGTCGCGGTGAACGCATCCGTATTGACGTCGCCCGCCTCCAGCGGCCCGGCCCAGCCGGACGGGTTCTTCACCGTGACGCCCGTGACCTGCTCGGTCAGCACGATATTGTTGAGCGTCACATTGCCGGTGTTGTGGACAGCGAAGGCATAGGTGATCACATCGCCCGGCGCGGGCGGCGTGCTCAGCGCAGCGCTGGTGATCGTCTTGACCAGACGGATCTGCGGCGCACGCGACAACTCCGTGGTGGTCGGATCATCGGTCTCGAAGGTCGTACCGCCCTGATCGGTCACCGTCTGATCCGGGTCGACGGTGGATGTGCCCGTGGTGACGGCGGTGTTGACCACCGAGCCGGCGTCGATATCCTCCCGCAGGAGTGGATAGGTGGCGTGGACCACGATCTCCGTGCCGGTCGCGTTGCCGGCCGCGTTCTGCGGCTGCAGCACGACGGTCGCCAGCGCCGCCGCATCGGCGGCGTCGACCACCACGCCTGGCAGCAGATCGACCAGCGTGATGGTGTCGAGCGGAACGTTGCCGGTATTCCGGATCACGATCTTATAGGCGATCGTTTCACCGGGCCGCGGAGGGCTGGACAGGCCCGAGACATCGCCCACCTTGGTCAAGGCGATCTTGGGTGTCTGCGCCGGCAGCTCCGTGATGACTACGTTGGAATTCTTCGGCGTCTCGGGACCCGCCGGACTGTCGAAATCGACCTTCGCCTGGTTGGTCACCTGGCCGGCATTGATATCGTCCTGCGCCAGGGGCGCGGTGACCGTGAAGTCGACCGTCGCACCGGGCGCGAGGCTGGCCACCTTGGCCGGCGCCACCGTGGCGCCGGGGAACGGATCGCTGACGACCAGATTGGTCAGCGTCACGTTGCCCGTGTTTCGGGCCGTCACGGTCCAGCTCAGTATGTCGCCGGCACGCGGCACCGCGGGAATGGTGCCGATCCGCGTCTTGGTGAGGCTCAGGTCGGGGTTCCTGAACAGCGGCACCGAAACGGTGCTCGGCGGTGTCGTGATCGCCGTATTGCCGGGACCATGCACGCCGCTGGCGGTGGCGCTGTTGTCGACCTTGCCGGCATTGATGTTGGCCAGCGTGACGGCATAGTTGGCGAAGACGGTCGCCGTGCCCCCCGGAGCCAGCGTGCCGATGGTGAAGGCACCTGCCGGATCCGGTACGATTCCGGCAAGCGCGTCCGCCACCGCGACGTTGCGCAGTGTCGTATTGCCCGTATTGGTGACCGTGAACCGGTAGCGGACGGTACTGCCAACCACCGTCGGGTTGGCGACGGTGGTCGATTCAAGCGTCTTGACGAGGGTAAGGCCCGGCATGTTGAGCGTCGGAACCGTGGCGCTGTCCGTGTCGGTGACATTGACGGGAGCGCCGCCATTGACGCCCCACTGTCCCGTGACCGACGCCGTGTTCGCAGTGCTGCCATTGTCGATATCTGCCTGCGTCAGCGCGTAGGTCGCGCTGAACGTCGTGCTATCCGACTGGCCGGGATTCAGCCGCGGGATGACGACGTCCGGGAGGCCGATCAAGCCGACCTTCGGGTCCGTGACCTTCACGTTGAGCAACGGCGTCTTGCCGGTGTTCGTGACCGTGAAGCTATAGGTGACCAGTTCGCCGACCGCCGGCATGCTTCCGACTGCGCGGTAGGTCGCCGTCTTGACCAGCGTGATGGCCGGCGAGGCCGCGGGCGTCACCGTGGTCGGCGTGTTGTTCCCGTCCTCGTTGGGGATGCCGTTGCCGTCAGGATCGGGGTTGGAATTGTTGTGCGACAGATCGGTGGCGGTCTGGCCCGAATGCTGGCCGTTGCCGATAACCTGCGCCTGGTTGGTATGGACAAGCGCGGGAACGACGCGCGGAATCGCCGGGTTCACCTGAACCGTGTAGCTCAGCGTGCCGGTCGCGCCCGCAGCCAGCGTTCCTCCCGTCACGATGCCGGTGCTGGTCGCTCCGTCGAAGCCGGCATTGAGCGACCCGAAGTTCCCCGAAACCGAGTTGACCCGATACTGCCCCTCCGTCGGTACGCTGCCGCCGCTATTGGTGCCAAAGTTCTGCGAGGCACCATCGAGAATGTCGGTGACGGAGATGCCCGTCATCGGCTCAAGGCTGAAATTCTTGACCGTCAGCGTGTACGGGATGGTGTAGCTGCCGTCCGCCAGGACGACCACGGCGCCCGCCACCTTGCCGAGGCCGATACGGGGCACGGGTACGCGGGTGAAATCGTGATCGATTCCGCTCACCGTGTTGGTGGTGACGATCCCGTCGATTCTTCCCACACCACTGGCGACAGCCGTTCCCGCGCCGGTTCCCGGCACAGCCCTGCCATCGATCAGATGCGACTCGGAAATCGGGCCGTAGTAGACGCTGTAGGTGCCGGGCGGCAGTTCGCCGAAGCTGTAGTCGCCCTGCGCATCCGTCGTCACCGACCGGGTGATCGCGGCTCCGTCATGGAGTGCGACGCCCACCAGGTTCATGGTGACCGAAGCAATGCCGGTATCGACTGCCTGCTGGGTGCCGCTGTTGTCGAAGTCGCGATAGAGCGTGCCGCTGATCGTGCTGCCGAGGACGGTATTCACACTGCCAGTGCCGGTGTTGTTCGTCGGATCCTTGTCGAAGGACAGCGTCGAGGCGGTGGCAGAGTTCGACGCCGACTGGGCCGAGATCTTGGTGATCTTGCTGGTCAGCAGGATGGTCACGGATTGGCCGGGCTCGATATCGCCGAGCTCACAGCTGATGGTCCGCTGTCCGATGGCGCCGGTGCAGGTACCGGCCGAAGGCACCGGCAGCGCCGTCAGCTCCATGCCGTCCGGCATGGTATCCTCGAGCGTGACCCATTCGGCCACGTCGATTCCATCCGCAGCCTTGTTGGTGACCGTGATGGTCCAGGAGAATTCCTGGCGAAGGTCGACTGTGTCGACGCTCGGCACCTTGGTTACCAGCAGGTCGGAAAGAACCCGAACCGTGGTGTCTTCATAGGAAGCGTTGTTGTCGGTCGGCTTCTCGTAGCCGAGCTCCGTTTCGTCGGAATTGACGGAAATGTTGTTGGTGTGCCGGCCACGCGCGACAGCGCGCATGGCGATCGGGAAGGAGATCGTGCTTCCAGCTGCCAGATGAGGGATGTCGCAGGTGACGCTGCCACCGGGCGTCGTCGCGCTGGTGCCGTTCAGCGTGCAGGTACCACCGCTCGGCGCGGTGACGACTCGCGGGTCCGCCAGTCCGGCCGCCGGAAGCGTGTCGACGATCCGGACATTGGTCGCTTCCGACGGGCCGCTGTTGCGGACGGTCACGATGTATTGCGTGTCGGTGCCAATCAGCACCGGATCGGGGCCGTCGGTCTTGGTGACGATAAGGTCCAGCTCGGGTGGCAGGATCGCGATCGACAGATTGGCATCGTTGTTGTCCGGATCGGTCTCGGCCGTGGTCGTCGAAACCAGCACCTCGTTGCGGATCGAGGTGTTGGTCAGCGGCGTCGTCGGCACCACGCGCACCGTCACCGTCTGCTGGGCGCCGTTGTTGACGGTGCCGAGATTGCAGACCAGTTTCTGAGCGCCGGCTGCCGTGATCGTGCCCGCAGGTGGAGCGGTCGTGCACGAACCGGAACTCGGAACCGCGTCGAGGAAACGCAGGCCAATCGGCAGCGTGTCTGTCAGCGTGACGTTCTCGGCATGGCTCAAGCCGTTACGCGGAACGCTGGCGGTCAGCACATAGATCAGTTCCTGACCCGCCGCGGCGCCGGCGGCCGAGGACGGGCTGAGCTTGCTCACCGTCACGTCGGTGCGCGGATCGACCGTATAGCCGACGCTGCTGGTGTTGTTGCCGGTGTTGTTGTCAGGCACCTTCGTCGAAAAGGCGACGGCCGTGTTGCTCTTGGAGCCCTGGCTGCCGGGACGGACGGTCACGGAGACGACCGGACAATCGCCGCTTCCGGCGACGCAGACCGGCAGCGACGGCAAGAGGCATTGCAGATCGCGCGAGTAGCCGCTGCTGGTCGGGGTCTGGCAGCTCATGCCTGTCGCCAGTCCCGCGACAAAGTCGATGCCGACGTCGTCGGGCCCCGGCACGCCGCCATCCGCTCCGGCGACGATGTCGTTCAGCCGGTCGTCAAGCACCACATGGGTGGCGGTCGCGGGTCCGGCGTTGACGATCTCGATGTCGAAGGTGAGCGGCTCTCCGGCGAAAATCTTGGCGGGCACCGGATTGAGCGTCTTGATGACGCGGATATCGGCCCAGTTGGGACCGTCGGCGCTCTCCACGTCGAACGACGTCGTATTGTTACCGGGCTGCGCGTCGTCGTCCTGATAGCCGTCGAACGTCGCCGACATGCCGTTGCTGATGGTTCCGGGCTCGGTCACGGTCGTCGTGAGGGTGATCGCCCCGGTCCGCTGGGCGGCGCCGAGCGGCGAGGCCTCGGTGTACTGATCGGTGGTGCAAACCACGTCGGCGGCGCCCACGATCGGGCCTGTCGGACAGGTCCAGCCTGCCGGCGCCGAGATCGCGGTGACCGTAAGGCCGGCGGGCAGATGATCGGTGATCGTCAGTCTGCCGAAGAAGCCGGAATTGCCGTCATTGCGGGTGCTCAGGCTGAAATCATAGACATTGCCGACCACGACCAGGCCGCGGGGCGGACCGGACTTCAGGGCAACCAGGTCGACCGTCGGCTCTGCGATGAAGGCCGCGCCGTCATTGCCCGCATTGTTGGCACCGGCATCGGCGTTCTCGCTGGGAGAGCTGATCGTCGCGACGTTGGTGACGCCCGAGCCTTCCGGCGTCGCGGAAATGGCGCGCGCGGTGATGGTGATCGGATTGCCGTAGTTGCTGCCCGAGGCAGCGATGTAGCCGCAGCTGACCGTCTGGCCGGACGCGCAGGTCCAACCGCCGCCGGCGGTAACGCTCACGAATGCGTAGTTGGCCGGGAGCGTGTCGACGATCGTCGCCTGCGTCGGCGCGGCGCCGGCATGGCGGGGCTGCAGCGTGAAGGTGACGGTGTCGCCCACCAGGATCAGGCCCTGCGGAGCGCGTGTCTTGCCAAGGCTGACATCGGTGCCCGGCAGGATCACGATGTCGGTCGTGTCTTCGTTATTGGTCGGATTGGGGTCTCGCGGCCCCTTCGTCGCGATCCCCGCCGCCACGGTGATCGTCGAGGCGTTCTCCGTGGTCACCTGGGACGTGAAATCGAAGGAGAGCGATGCGCCGGAGGCGATCGGTCCCGCGACCTGGCAGGTGATGTCGGGCGCGGCATAGGAGCAACCGAACGGAAGGGAGACGTTGGGCGACAGGCCGGTCGGCAACGGGATGGTCAGTGTCGCCCCGTCTGCCGGATACGGGCCCTCATTGGTTACCGTGGCGCTGAAGTTGGCGTTCGAGCCCGCCTGCACCGTCGACGGATTGATCTGGACCGCGACTGACAGATCGGCGCCAAGCTCCACCGTGGTCATGCGGGTGAAGACCGGACCCGGATCGGGAATCTTGGCCATGAGCGAGACGTTGCCCGCAGCCATCGGGCGCACGTTCACCTTGGCGTTGTGCGTGCTTCCGGGCGGCAGCTCGGGCACGTCGCAGGTCACCAACAGCGGCGCCGTCAATTCCGCGCCGCCCGGCTGCGGTGTGCAGTTCAGCAGGCCTTCGACGCCGACGAACACGGTCTTCGCGGGGATGGTGAACGCGATCGTCGTCGCCGGAGTGGCCGCGTTGTCGTTGTTGTCGATCCGGATCGCGTAGGGCAGCGAGCCGCCGGCCGGGATCGGATTGTAGCCCGTGTTATCAATATTGAGCGTCCATCCGCCGTCTACTTTGGCGTAGGCCGCCGAAACAGCGAATAGCGAGCTAAATACAATCGCGACCACTGCCTTGGACAGACAGCTGGCGACAACCTTCGAAATGACGGGCACTGAAAAATCCCTGTAGACCCCACCGAAATCCGGATGACCCGAGTCATGGTGGAATAAAATTCGATATCGATTCTAATAATCGTCCCAACGACAGGAACAACAGGATCGATAGATTGATATGCAGGCCGAGTTTACTTTACGTCAATTGATCATCATTTCAGATTCGCAGAATCGCGGGCAATTTTGCGAACCGTTATCGGATCGTTACTTTTTGCAAAAGATACCGCGCGCGAAATTCTTTCGATCAACATTGGGACAGCGCGCGTCCGAGCTGCCCAATACCGGCGCAATGCGGGTACGAAGCCGAAGCATCACGGATTCATGAAAGCATATGTCAATCCGTGATAAGATTATCTAGCCTCTCAAGCTCGACTAGACGCCAATAGATAAGTTCACATCACCTGCGGCAAGTGAAGATCATTCGCCAATATTGACGGTCGCCACGGAGAAGATCGAGGCGCGAAGACTCCCCTCCATTCAGGGCACATGACAGATCCAGCTCAACCTAAAGATGTTGATTCAGCATTATTATATAAAAAGCTTATGAATTTTGAGAATCGAGAACGCATCGCCAGGAGCGAGGCAATCCGCGTCGATTGCTGGTCTCGACCGGCGTCGCGTTTTTCTCCATGGATCAATCTGGATTGCAGTCAAACGGCCGGGTTTCGGCACCTATTGGAGATCGAGCGGCTGGCAGTGCAGCATTCAGCTCACGTCATGTCGTAGCGGCGCGCCGCAGGCCCGCGCCACGGTCAGGGACCGACTTCGGTATCGAGAAATGTTGGGGACATCCCACCGCGATGCATCCTGTGCGCGAGTTGAGCGCTACCTCGTATCGACGATTCTCAGGATGGCCTCTAAGCCAAGCATTGGATCGGGCGACCACGCCAACAGCGCGCCTTGCGGAACACATGGGGAACAGCTATTCTGTTCGTGTTTTGTACCGTAGCGATTCTGTCGTCCCCATTGATAATGCCCGCAGCGCGAGAACGAGATGCTTACCCGGAAGCAGTATGAACTCCTCATGTTCATCCAGGAGCGGCTCAAGGAAGCAGGCGTTCCTCCCTCTTTCGACGAGATGAAGGATGCGCTGGATCTCCGCTCGAAATCGGGCATCCACCGCCTGATCAAGGCGCTGGAGGAGCGCGGCTTCATTCGCCGCCTGCCCAACCGGGCCCGCGCGCTGGAGGTCGTCCGCCTGCCCGAAACGATGACGCCGGCCATGGCCCGGCCGAAGAAGCAGGCCTTCTCGCCCAGCGTGATCGAAGGCAGCCTCGGCAAGGTGCGCCCGGTTGACGACATGCATGACGTCTCCGAGCCGGTGATCGTCCCGGTCATGGGCCGGATCGCCGCCGGCGTGCCGATCTCGGCCATCCAGACCCAGAGCCATTCGATCGCCGTGCCGCCGGAAATGCTGCGGGGCGGCGAGCATTTCGCCCTCGAAGTGCGCGGCGACTCGATGATCGAGGCCGGCATTCTCGACGGCGATACGGTCCTGATCCGCAAGAGCGACAATGCCGATTCCGGCGACATCGTCGTGGCGCTGGTCGACGAAGAGGAAGCGACGCTGAAGCGGCTGCGCCGCAAGGGCGCGTCGATCGCGCTCGAAGCGGCTAATCCGGCCTATGAGACGCGCATCTTCGGACCGGACCGCGTCCGCATCCAGGGCAAGCTGGTCGGCCTGCTGCGAACCTACTGATCCGCCGGTTCCGGCTCGAAGGCCGGCATCCACGGCCGCCGCACCGGCGCATAGGCGGTGCGCACCTCGAAGCGATCGCCGAGGCGCGGATCGTGCCCTGCGGCGGTTGATCCTGGCTCGACCACTGGCTCGGACTGGACAACATCCTCATCGTCGGCGTTGCGCTCGACGCGATCGTAGCGCGACGGTGCCGTGTCCGGCGGCGGCGTGTCGTCGGTGATTGGAGCGCGATTTCCGGCTGCCGATGGCTCCGGTTCAGCCTCTGCGAAAGGACGGCGCGTGGGCCCGGATTTTTGAAATCTCGCTTCCGCGAGCCGCAACGATGCCGCCGGAGTTGACGGCGCGTCGACGCGGGCATTGCCCGGCGCGTTGTCACCCGACGGCGGCGCCCCGATTTCAAGCGGAGGTTCCCGTCCCCCCTGCCCTGAAGTCTCGTCGAGGCTTGACGGCGCAGGGCCGCGCCCAATGGGCGGCGCTTCACCCTTCCTGGAGTTGCTGTTCTGGACGACGCTTTCATCCTCGTCCGGGACGACACCCGCGCCATCGTCGGCACGCAGCCACAGCGCCAGCGAACCGGAACGCTCCAGCGCGCCGCGATCGATGACGGCGGCATGGCGAGCGCAGCGCTCCGGCGCGACGAGCGGCGTCACCACCAGCGTTGCGCGCCGGCAATCTTCCTCGAACGCCGCCCGGTCGAGCGCCAGCGCCACCCATGTTCCGCCGGGCAGCTTGCCGACACAGCCAGCCGCGTCGCAGCCGACGGCCTGCGCCACCGACGCCTCTTTCGCGTCCCGCTCATCGCCATCCGAACGCAGCCAGATATCGGTGACGAAGCGATCCTGCTTGCGGGCAAGGATGCGATAGGTGCCGTCCGCGCCCCGGATCGCCAACTGCCGGCCATCGGCGCTGACCAGCAGTTCCGGTCGCGCCGGAGATAGAGCGAGCGCTATTCCCGCCAGCATCGGCGCGATGCCGAGCAGTCGCCAGCGCTCGCGCCAGAGCGCCAGCCAGACGAAGCCGGCGACGAAAAGGAGCAGAGCGGCGACGCCGGGCATCGCAGCGCCGCCGGACTGGCCCGACCATCGGGCGACCGTCGCCGAGACTCCGAGCATGCCGTTAATCCCCCAATGCACGACGGCGAGCGGCAGCGCCTCCAGCCCGAACGGCATGGCGAGCACCGAAAGCAGCGCGAAGGGCATGATAAGAAAGTCCGTCAGCGGCATCGCGGCGACATTCGCCAGGATCGACAGCGGCGCCATGCGCTGGAAGTGATAGAGCGCGAAGGGCGTCGTGCCGAGGCCGCCGAGCAGCGAAGTCAGCGCCATGCCGACGACGAGGAGGAAGGCCCGCCTCGGCAGGGCCGCCGCGCCGCTTCGAGCGCCCAGTCGCAGGACGGGATGGTTGCGGCGACGCTCCGACAGCATCTCGAAGCCGGCGACGAGCGCGATCGTCGCGGCGAACGACATCTGGAAGCTGGCGGAAAGGATGCTCTCCGGCGTCAGCGCCAGCACGACGAGCCCGGCCAGCGCGACATTGCGCATCGAGATCGCCCGCCGGTCGACGAGGATGGCGAGGAAGACGATCGAGGTCATGATGAAGGAACGCTGCGCCGCGACATCGAGGCCAGAGATCAGCAGGTAGAAGCCGCTCACCAGCAGCGCCGCGATCGCTGCCCATTTCTTGATCGGCCGCCGGAGCGCCAGCGACGGGATCAGCGCCAGCCCGGCCCGCACGCCCCAGAAGGTGACACCCGTCACCAGCACCATGTGCAGGCCGGAAACGGAGAGCACATGCGCGAGGCCGGACAGGCGCAGGTCGTCCTCCGTCTTCTCCGCGAGCCCGCCGGCATCGCCGAGGATCAGCGCCGAGGCGATGTAGCGGCTTTCACCGTCAAGGTTGGCGACGATGCGGGCGCGGACGGCCTCGCGGATCGCTTCCAGCGGCTCCCGCAGGCGGATCGACAGCGGCGGCGGGCCAATATCGGCCGGCTGCGCTACGCCATAGCCGAAGCCGGTGGCGCCAATGCCGCGATAATAGGAATCGCGGGCGAAATCATAGCCGCCGGGTAGCACCGGCCCCGAGGCAGGCCGCAACCGCGCCAGCACCTTGATGCCGTCGCCGACCTCCGGCGCCGCCTTGCCGCGAACCGTGACCGTCACCCGCTGCGGAACGGTCGTGACCCGCTTGGCGTCGAGGCTTTCGACGCGGATCGTCAGGCGATAACCGCCGCGCCGCGCCTTGCGTTCCTCGACCCAGCCGATGACCGTGCCCGTCACCTGCCGCTCCAGCACCCGCGTCGCCAGCGTATCGGTGCGCAGCTTGATCGCGGTGGCCCCGGACGCGGCCATGGCGAGCACGATCAGCAGCCGGACGGAGGCGGTGCGATGGCGGCGCGCGAATGCCAGGCCCCAGAGCAGGGTGGCGAGGCCCGCCAGCGCCAGCAGCGACGGCTCGGAGGGCAGCGCGAAATAGATCAGCGCGCCGATGCCGAAGGCGACCGGCAGCCAGGAAAAGCCGCGCCCGGCCTCGATCTCGCGCTCCAGCCAGGCGCCGGCGCCAAGCCAGAGCCGGTCGAACGCAGCCGCGGCGCGAAAGCCCGGCGAGATACCGGCCGGCACGAAAAGGCGGCGCGTGCGAAGGCGCGCCGGTCGCTCGCGGACGCCCTCCTCCTCGCGCGGATCGCTTTCAGCCATGCCCCCGCCTTTGCGCAGCTGGGCAAACCGGGCCGGGCGCTCCCAAACCCGTTTGGCCCCTGCGCCCCCCTATGCTACATGACCAGCCGCAGATCGCCGAATGGCGAGACTCCATGCCCCTTTGCGGCTTCCCGCACATCGAGAACAGTCCATGTCCAAACCGGTCGTCACCCGCTTTGCCCCCTCGCCCACCGGCTTCCTGCACATCGGCGGGGCCGCACCGCGCTGTTCAACTGGCTCTATGCCGCCGCAACGGCGGCAAGATGCTGCTGCGCATCGAGGACACCGACCGCGAGCGCTCGACCGACGCCGCGATCGACGCGATCCTCGACGGCCTGAAATGGCTCGGCCTCGACTGGGACGGGCGAGACCGTCTTCCAGTTCGCACGCGCGCCGCGCGCATCGCGAGGTGGCCGAGCAGATGCTGGCCGCCGGCAAGGCCTATCGCTGCTACGCACCCAGGCCGAGCTCGAGCAGATGCGCGAGACGGCGCGGGCCGAGGGCCGCGCGCCGCGCTATGACGGCCGCTGGCGCGACCGCGACCCGCCGACCGCGCCGGCCGGCGTCAAGCCCGTCATCCGCCTCAAGGCGCCGCAGACCGGCGAGACCGTGATCGAGGACGAGGTGCAGGGCCGCGTCGGTCTGGCAGAACGAGAATCTCGACGATCTCGTGCTGCTGCGCTCGGACGGCAACCCGACCTACATGCTGCCGTCGTGGTCGACGACCACGACATGGGCGTGACCCACGTCATCCGCGGCGACGACCACCTGACCAATGCCGCGCGCCAGACGCAGATCTATCGAGGCGCTCGGCTGGGACGTGCCGGGCATGTCGCACATTCCGCTGATCCACGGGCCGGACGGCGCCAAGCTGTCGAAGCGCCATGGCGCGCTCGGCGTCGATGCCTATCGCGCCATGGGCTACCTGCCGGCGGCGCTGCGCAACTACCTGGTGCGCCTCGGCTGGAGCCATGGCGACCAGGAGATCTTCTCGCACGCAGGAGATGATCGAGCTGTTCGACCTCGCTCGATCGGCCGCTCCGCCGGCGCGCTTCGACTTCGCCAAGCTGGAGAACCTGAACGGCATCTACATGCGCGCGAGCCGACGACGAGACGCTGCTGAAGCGCATCGAGCATCCTGCCCGAGATCTGCCGGCGCGCGAGGCGTGCGAGGCCAGTCTGACGCCGGAGACCGGAGCAGCTTCGCTGCCGCGATGCCCGGCCTCAAGGAGCGCGCCAAGACGCTGGTCGAATGCTCGACAGCGCCTACTATCCTGATGGCGCAGCGCCCGCTCGCGCTCGACGACAAGGCCGGCGCCTGCTCGACGAAGCCGCGCGCCGGCTGCCAAGACGCTGCACGAGGTGCTCACTGGCGTGACCGAGTGGACCGCGAGCCGACGGAGGCGGCGGTCGGCCTTCGCCGAGACGCGCGGCTGAAGCTCGGCAAGGTCGCCCAGCCGCTGCGCGCGGCGCTGACCGGCCGTGCGACGTCGCCGGGAATCTTCGACGTGCTGGTCGTTCTTGGCCGCGACGAGAGCGCTGGCCGCATTGCGGACCAGCTAGATCTGAAAACCGACCGCTGCGGCCGGTGACAATCCGCGGCCTGGCCGCAGCGTCCTTGGATATCAACCAGCCTTATCTATGAGGCCAGTCCCGGACCGCTTGCGCGCGCGTGCAATAAATGCGGATACCCATCGGACCGTTAATTTCTCGGCAGCGCTGCCCGCGATTCGGACTCACGACAGGCGCCGCGAGCACCCGCGCCGAACAACAGCGATTCTTCAAGGGAGGATAGGTATCGATGAGCGAAACCAAAGCACACTCACAGTTGGCGACAAGACCTGGCGACATCGCGTCAAGCAGGGCACCGTCGGCCCTGACGTCATCGACATCGGCCAAGCTCTACGCCCAGACCGGGCATGTTCACCTACGACCCCGGCTTTACCTCGACCGGCGAGCTGCGAGTCGCAAGATCACCTATCATCGACGGCGACAAGGGCGTGCTGCTCTATCGCGGCTACCCGATCGAGCAGCTCGCCGAGAACGGCGACTTCCTCGAGACCTGCTACCTGCTGCTCTACGGCGAGCTGCCGACCGCCGCGCAGAAGGCCGATTTCGATCAGCGCGTCACGCGCCACACCATGGTGCACGAGCAGATGGCGCGCTTCTTCACACGGCTTCCGCCGCGACGCGCATCCGATGGCGGTCATGGTCGGCTCGTCGGCGCGCTGTCGGCCTTCTATCACGACTCGACCGACATCTCGGACCCGCATCAGCGCATGGTCGCCTCGATGCGCATGATCGCGAAGATGCCGACGCTCGCCGCGATGGCCTACAAGTACACGATCGGCCAGCCCTTCGTGTATCCGCTGAACTCGCTCGACTACGCGTCGAACTTCCTGCGCATGTGCTTCGCGGTGCCGGCGAGGAGTACAAGGTGAACCCGATGCTCGCCCGCGCGCTGGACCGCATCTTCATCCTGCACGCCGACCACGAGCAGAACGCTTCGACCTCGACGGTCCGCCTCGCCGGCTCGTCGGGCGCCAATCCCGTTCGCCTGCATCGCGGCCGGCATCGCCTGCCTGTGGGGCCCGGCGCATGGCGGCGCCAACGAAGCGGCGCTCAAGATGCTCGAGGAGATCGGCTCGGTCGACAGCATTCCGGAATACATCGCCAGCGCCAAGGACAAGAACGATCCGTTCCGCCTGATGGGCTTCGGCCACCGCGTCTACAAGAACTACGACCCGCGCGCCAAGATCATGCAGAAGACCTGCCATGAGGTGCTCGGCGAGCTCGGCATCAAGGACGATCCGCTGCTCGAAGTCGCCGTCGAGCTGGAGCGCATCGCGCTGCAGGACGAGTACTTCATCGAGAAGAAGCTCTACCCGAACATCGACTTCTATTCGGGCATCACGCTGAAGGCGATGGGCTTCCCGACCTCGATGTTCACCGTGCTGTTCGCGCTCGCCCGCACCGTCGGCTGGATCGCGCAGTGGAAGGAAATGATCGAGGATCCGAGCCAGCGCATCGGCCGTCCGCGCCAGCTCTACACGGGCGCCGCCTCGCGCGACTACGTCCCGGTCTCGAAGCGCCACTAAGGCGGTTCACTCTGGAATGCAAAAGGGCGCCCCCGGGCGCCCTTTTTTGTTGTTTCGGGTCGGCCAGTCCTTCACCCCCACCCTCTCTCGCGCGCGGGAGAGGGAGCGAGCCTCCGCCGTAGCCACACCCTCGCCGTCTCTCACCCCCACGCTCGCCGTCATCCCTGGCTGGACCCGGGATCCATACAGCCGAGGCATGGAGAAGTTGCGGCTCGCTTGCGAGTCGTCATTTGTTGACGCCGATAGACCCGGGCCGTCGAGCCGAAAACCCAGCTGCATGGATCCCGGATCTCCGCTTCGCTGCGTCCGGGATGACGGCGAGGGTGGGGAGACATGGCAGGCAGGAGTGGCACGGTCAGCAGAACGAACCACCAGACCAGCGACGCACCCCGTCACCCCACCCTCGCCGTCATCCCGGGCTTGACCCGGGATCCATGCAGCCGAAACATGGACACGAATGGTGCCATTGGAGGACGCCGCCCAAAAGCCCTCGCCCGCCTGCGGGAGAGGGTTGGGTGAGGGTCTAGCCTGCGAAAGAGTGGACAGATCGGAAGTCGGTGGCCAAGGCCACCCTACCCGCGGGCGGACAGCACCGTCAGGATCGTTTCCGCCGCGCGGTCGGAGGGCGGCACGCCGCCGGTGCTCATCAGCGCGTCCAGCCTCGCGAAGCCGTCGAGCTGCGCCTGTCGCGCCGGACCATCCGCGATCAGCGGCTCCAGCGCCTCGACCAGCTTTGCCGGCGTACAATCATGCTGGATCAGCTCGGGCACGACCGGGCCATCCAGGATAATGTTAGGCAGCGTAGCAAATCGGCCGGTGATGAAATACTTCACCAGCTTCGCTTCCCATCCGGGAACGCGATAGGCGGCGGCGAAGGGCACTCCGGCGAGCGCCAGTTCCAGCGTCACCGTGCCGGAAGCGGCCAGCGCCACCCGCGCGGCGCGGAATGCCGCCAGCTTCGCCTCCTCGCCGGCGACGATATGCGGACGCACCGGCCAGTCGCGCGTCATCTCGGTGACCCGGTCGACCAGGCGCGGCAGCGTCGGCAGCACCAGCTTGAAATCATGGCCGCGCGCTTTCAGCAGGCCGAGCGCCTGGCCGAACGGCTCGCCGAGCCGCTTCAGTTCCATGCGGCGGCTGCCGGGCAGCACCAGCAGGATCGGCGGTTCGCCATTGCGCAGCGCGAGATCGGCCGCCGTCGGCTGCAGATCGGGGATCTCGCTCAGCAGCGGGTGACCGACATAGGTCGTTTCCGGCCCGCCAAGGCGATACATCGCCTCCGGCTCGAACGGCAGCAGCGCCAGCACGTGATCGATCGAACCATGCATGGCCCGGGCGCGCCCCGGTCGCCAGACCCAGACGGTCGGCGCCACATATTTCACGATCGGCAGGTTCGGCAGCCGCTTGCGCACCCGCGCGGCAACGCGGTGGGTGAAATCCGGCGCGTCGACGAGAATCAGAATATCGGGCGGGTTGGCGACGATCGTCTCGACGGTCTGGCGCATGCGCTTCAGGATCGTCGGCAGCTTGCCCAGCACCGCGCTGAAGCCCATCGCGGTCAGATCGTCCATCGGATAGAGGCCGACCAACCCGGCCGACGCCATGCGATGGCCGCCGACGCCGCGATAGGCAACCGGGCCGACCCGCTTTTCAGCCAGCGACCGCATCAGGCCGGCGGCGAGGATATCGCCGGATTCTTCGCCTGCGATAATGAAGACGTCGAGCGGCTTCGCGGCCGGCAGGGTCATTTGTCGAGCCCGATGATGAACAGGCCCTTGTCATCGGCAATCCGCACGATGGCCTCGATTTCGGCGGCGATCACGCCGCCCGCCTCGACCGCGACGCCGGCAAGCCCGGCCTCGGCGGCGAGTTCGATGGTGCGCGGTCCGATCGACGGCAGGTCGAGCCGGCGGTCCTGTCCCGGTTTCGGCGCCTTGACCAGCACACCCGACTTGCCATGCAGCTTGATGCGGCCAATGGCGCGCAGCTCGCGACAACGCGCCAACATCAGGTCGGTCCCCTCGGAAGCCTCGACGGCGAGCACGTGGCGACCGCCGACGACGACCCCCTGCCCGATGTCGAAAGGACCGAGCGCGCGGACGACGTCGCGACCGAAATGCGCCGCCGCCAGATCGTCCGCGCTCGGCTGGTGCGCGCCGAGGACGCCGGCCGGCACGAGAATATCCGGCGCGATCTCATGCGCGCCGACAAGCTCGAAGCCGTTTTCCTCGAAGATGCGGCCGACAGCCGAGAGAAGATGATCGTCGCCGCCGCGGAACATGCCGAGCACGCGCGGCACCAGCTTCAGCGAGCCCCAGTCGACCCGGAGCTTCCAGATGCTGGGACGCAACACCGTACCGACGAAAACAACCTGCCGACAGCCATTCTTGCGGAGCACCGAGGACAGCTTGCCGAAGGCGCCGATATGGATCCACTCATGCGGATAGCGCTCGACGATCGGCTCGGCAAAACCATAGATCGGCAGCAGGAAGACCTTGCGACCCGCCTTCAGCGCCGCTTCCGCGACGACGAGCGGAAAGGCGCCGCCGCCGCAGATAATGCCGAGCGTGCCCGGATCGGACGCGCTCGGCTGGAATTGGGCCGCTTCCGTCACGGCCAGCCTCTCACGCGTCCGCGTCGTGATGTTCGGTCGCCGCCGCGCGCGGCGTCGTCAGCCGGCGCTTGCCGCGATTGCGGATGAAGTCGATCACATGCATGACGTTGGCGTCGTCGGTATAGCGCTCGGCCACCGTCTCGATGCGCTCGGCCAACTGGCCGGGACCAAAGAACAGATCGCGATAGGCGGCGCGCAGGCTCTGGATCGCCGGCCGGTCAAAACCGCGACGCTTCAGGCCGATGATGTTGAGACCGCCCAAGCCTTCCGCACCCTCGCGGACGGCGCCGAACGGAATGACGTCGTGCCAGATCGGGCAGAGACCGCCGATGATCGCCTGGTCGCCGACGCGCACGAACTGGTGCAGCGCGCAGAGGCCGCCGAGGAAGACGTTGTTGCCGATCTCGACATGGCCGCCGAGCGTGGCGCAGTTCGCCATGATGACGTCGTTGCCGAGCGAGCAGTCATGGGCGATGTGCACGCCGGTCATCAGGAAGCAGCGATCGCCGACCTTGGTCTCGCGCCGCTCGCCGACCGAGCCGATGCTGATCGTGACGTTCTCGCGGATGACGCAGTTCTTGCCGATCGTCACCAGGCCCGGTTCGCCCTTGTAATGCACGGACTGGGGATTGCCGCCGAGCGAGGCGAACGGGTGGATCACCGTGCCTTCGCCGACCGTCGTGCGGGCCGTGACCGAGACGTGGTTCTGAACCACCACGCCGTCGCCGAGCACGACGTCGCGGCCGATCAGGGAGAATGCGCCGACGCGGACATCGGCGCCGAGACGCGCCCCATCCTCGATGACGGCTGTGGGATGAATGTTGCTCATGAAGCTCCGTTCACTGATCAATCAGCATGGCGCTGATCTCAGCCTCTGCGACCTTGGTCCCTGCGACGATACCCTCGCACTGGAATTTCCAGACCGCGCCGCGCGAACGAGTCTTGCGGACGTGGTATTCGAGCACGTCGCCGGGGACCACCGGCCTGCGGAACTTCGCGCCGTCGATCGTCATCAGATAGACGACGCGCGGCGGACCTTCCTTGGCAGCATTGGCGATGCAGATCGCACCGGCCGTCTGCGCCATGCCCTCGAGGATCAGAACACCCGGCATGACCGGATGCCCGGGGAAATGACCCTGAAAATGCGGCTCATTGAAGGAGACGTTCTTGATTCCCCTGGCGCTTTCGTCGCGGTCGATATCGACGATGCGATCGACCATGAGGAACGGATAGCGGTGCGGCAGCAGTTCCAGGATCTTGTGGATGTCGGCAGTACCGAGCACCTTGGCGTCTTCGGTCATGGGATTATTCCCCCTCATTGTCCTTGTTGTGCCCGGACTTGATTTCCCGCTGCGCGAGGCGGCGCATCGCCACCTCCTCGCGATACCATTCCCGAACGTTACGCGCGGGAGCACCGCCATAGCGGCCCCCGGCTGCCAGGTCGTCCTTGACGCTCGCGGTCGCCGCCACCTGCGCGCCCGAGCCGACCGTCACATGGCCCAGCACCCCGACCTTGCCGCCGAGCACGACAAAATCGCCGAGCGTCGCGCTGCCGGCGAGTGCCACTTGTGAAATGATGACGCAATGGCGGCCGACGACGACGTTGTGGCCGATCTGCACCTGGTTGTCGATCTTGGTGCCCTCGCCGATCACCGTGTCGCGATTCGCGCCGCGGTCGATTGTCGTGTTGGCGCCGATCTCGACATCGTCCTGGATCACCACCCGGCCGATCTGCGGCACCTTGGCGTGGCCCTTGGCGCTCATCTGGTAGCCGAAGCCATCCTGGCCGACGCGGACGCCTGGATGCAGGATGACCCTGTTGCCGATCAAGGCGTTGGTGACGGTTGTTCCAGCGGCGATCGAACAATCGCGACCGATCCGGACCCCTGCGCCGATGACCGCGCCGGGGCCGATCACCGTGTTGGAGCCGATCTCGGCCTCGGCGCCAATGACAGCCGTCGGCTCGATCGTGACGTTGGCCTCGATCCGAGCCGTGGCATGTACATGCGCTGCCGGCGAAATGCCTTCGCCAAAGACGACGGCTGGCCGCAGCGAACTGGGATAGAGCTTGGTCTGGACCGCGACATAGGCCTCGTAGGGCTTGGCGGTCTCGAGCGCCGCGACGCCCGCCGGCACCGAGGCGGCGTGCTTGGGCGAACAGAAGCAGGCCGCCGCCTGCGTGTCGGCGAGCAGCGGCGCATAACGCGGATTGTCGATGAAGGTCAGGTCCGACGAACGCGCCTGATCGAGCGGCGCGACACCGAGGATCACACGGCTTCCATCGATGCCGTTGGCGATCCGCGCGCCCGTGAGGGCGACAATGTCATCGAGCGTGATCGGGCCTGACGGAACGAAAAAGACGGGATCTGTCATGCCGCGAGGGTCCACAAATAGAAAGGCCGCCGGCTCACCCGGCGGCCTCGCAGATTTCTATAGAGACTATCAGAACTGGGTGCCAGCGCTGAAGCGGAACACCTGCGTCTTGTCCCAATCGGCCTTGCTGAGCGCTTCGGCGAAGTCGGCACGCAGCAGGCCGAACGGCGAGTTCCAGATGATCGAGGCACCGACCGACGAACGGACCATCGAGCTGTCGTGAACGTCGAATCCGCCCAGATCGTCATGGCCCCAGAGCGAACCGGCATCGGCGAACACGGCGCCGCGCAGACCGAACTCTTCCGGGAAGGCCGGCAGAGGGAACTGCGCTTCCGCCGTGATGTTCCAGTAGTTCTTGCCGCCAATGGCGTAGTCGTCGTTGGCGCCCTGGACACGACCGCCGTAACCGAACGACTGGAAGCCGCGGATCGTCTCGCCGCCACGGAAGAAATTGTCGAGGACCGCGACGTCCTTGCCGCCATAGCCGGTGACATTGCCGGCGCCGCCCTTCAGGAAGCCGATGACGCCGCTATCCGGCCACAGCTCCTTGTAGATACGGGCATCCAGCGCGCTGCGGACGAACTGACCGTCGCCGCCGACGCCCGCGAAGTCCTGGGCAAACTTCAGGAACACGCCGTCATGCGGATCCTGCAGATTGTCGATTGTCGAATAGACCAGCTGATAGCCGACCGACGAGTTGATCGTCGAGCCGAGCGGATAGAGCGTCTCGAGCAGGCCGCTTTGGATGTCCTGCTCGTAGTTGCCGCCGTATGACGTTACGTCGCGCTGGACCAGCTTGTAGTTGAACTGGACGTTGAAATCGTCCGTGATCGGCAGACCGAGACGAACCGTGCCACCCCAGCTGTCCATGTTGTACGGACGGAAATCCGTATCCTTGGCCTGGTTGTAGAACACGTCGAAGCCGAGCGACATGCGGCGACCGAGGAAGTAGGGCTCGGTGAACGAGACGTTCGCCGTACGGTCATCGACGCCGCCGCCGACCGAGACCTTCAGATACTGGCCACGGCCGAGGAAGTTCTTCTCGGTCATCGAGACCGAGGCGATGAAGCCGCCACCCTGGTCGGTGGTGTAGCCGCCGCCAACCTGGAACGAACCGGTCGACTGATCCTCGACCTGGACGTCAATGACGACCTTGTCGGGCGTGCTGCCCGGCTGGGTCGTGACGGAGACCGTCTTGAAGTAGCCGAGATTCCTCAGGCGACGCTCGGCCTTGTCGATGATGACGCGGTTGTACGCATCGCCCTCGGCCAGATCGAACTCGCGACGAATGACGTAGTCGCGTGTCCGGGTGTTGCCGCGCACATTGATGCGCTCGACATACAGGCGCGGACCCTCATCGATCAGGTAGGTCAGATCGACGGTGTGGTTCTCGTAGTTGCGGTCGCCGCGCGGACGGATCTGCGCGAAGGAGTAACCCTTGCGGGCGACGGCCGTGTTCAGATCCTCGGTCGTGCGCTCGACCAGCGTCGCGTTGAAGACCTTGCCTTCGCGGGTACGCACCAGACCCTTGAGATTGGCGGCATCCACTTCCGGGATCGACGAGTCGACGTTCACGGTACCGAAGCGGTAGCGCGGACCTTCATCGACGGTGATCACCAGACGGTAGCGGTTCGCCGCCTCGTCAAAATTCGCGTCCGCCGAGACGATGCGGAAATCGGCGAAGCCGTTGCGCATGTAGAGGCGGCGGATGAGTTCCTGGTCGGACTGGAAGCGCGCCTCGTCGAAGGTGTCGCGCTTGGACAGCCAGCTCGTGATGTTCGTCCGCTTCGTCGTCATCGTATCGCGAAGACGGCTGTTGGAGAACGCCTTGTTGCCGACGAAGTCGATGCTGGCGATACCGGTGCGCGTGCCTTCGTTGATGACGAAGGTCACGTCGATGCGACCGTTGTCGCGCGGCGTCGTCTGGACCGTGACGCCGGCCTCCGAGCGACCGTTGCGGCGATAGGCTTCCTTGATCCGCTCGACGTCGCCGTCCAGCTTCTCCTGGGTCAACACGCCGCGAGACTTCGTCTCGATGATCGGCTGCAGCATGTCCTTCTTGAGCTTCTTGTTGCCCTGGAAGCGGACCGTGCCGACGACGTTGTTTTCCTTGACGTGAACGATCAGCGAATTGCCCTGGCGCGTGATCTTCACGTCCGAGAACAATCCGGTGCCGTAGAGCGCCTTGACCGATTCGTTGATCTCGGCCGCGCCGAAGTTCCGGCCGGGCTCGATCGTCAGGTAGTTGCGGACGGTTTCCGGATCGACGCGCGAGTTGCCCTGCACGACGATGTTACGCACCACGTCAGCGTGGGCTTGCGTTGCCCCAATGACGGACATCTGCGCGGCGAGAGCCGGCACGGCCACAGTCATGACCGCGGCACGGGCCGCTCCCCGCGTGAAAGTCTTGAAGGAATTCATTGGGTTCAAACGCCCTGCTCTATTCTGACTTCCCGGATAAAGCCCCATGACGGGATTCGTACCGGACCGATCAACTGCAGCTTTGTGGCATGCGCCCGTACCGTTCGCAAGCCGAGCCCCATAGTGGCACGAAGGAATTTAACCGTCCGTTGCCAACGCGCCACGCTGGCTCAAAGAGAGCTCAAGTGGATGATATCGTTCCAGGTTGTGAAGATCATCAGCATGAGCACGGCGGCGAGGCCGATGCGGAAGCCAATGTCCTGGGCGCGCTCGCTGAGCGGACGGCCGCGGATGATCTCGAGAAGATAGAAAAGCAGATGCCCGCCATCGAGCATCGGCACCGGGAAAAGGTTGAGCAGGCCGATCGAGACCGACAGGATTGCCGCCAGATTGATCAGCGCAACCACGCCGAGCGTCGCCACCTGCCCCGAAACCTGCGCCACCCGAATCGGGCCGCCCAGCTCTTCCGTCGACTCGCGACCGGTGAAGATGCCGCCGATATAGTCGAAGGTGCGGGTGACGATGAACCACGTCTCCTTGGCGCCCTGCCAGACGGCCTGCGGCGGCGAGAAACGCTCGAGCTTGACGTCGCCGCCGGTGGCGCTGCGCGAAAGCCCCAGTTGTCCAATCTTGTGGACATTGCCGAAACGGTCGGTCACCTCGCGGCGCTGCGGCGTCGCCTGAAGCGTCACCTCGCTGCCGGCACGCTCGACGCGAATCGAAAGCGTCTCGTCGGCGCTGGCACTGACGATGCGCTGCAGGTCGCTGAACGAGGAGATCGGGCTACCGTCGATCGACAGAACGAGATCGCCGACCTGGAAGCCGGCCGCCTCGGCGGCGCCGCCGGGGACGATCTGGTCGACGCGCGCGCTCGTCACCTCGCGGCCATAGACCGCGAAGATGCCGGCGAAGATGACGATGGCGAGGATGAAATTGGCGATCGGGCCGGCGGCGACAATGGCCGCGCGCTGCCAGACATTCTTGGCGAAAAAGGTGTCCTTGCGGTCTTCCTCGGCCATGGTCTCGATGGCGGCGCGGCTCGGCGTGCTGGCCGCGTCCTCGTCGCCGAGGAACTTCACATAACCGCCGAGCGGAATCGCGGAAATCTTCCAGCGCGTGCCGCGACGATCGTTGAAGCCGATCAGCTCAGGCCCGAAGCCGATCGAAAAGGCCTTGACCCGCACCCCGCACCAGCGGGCGACCAGGAAGTGTCCCAGTTCGTGAAAGAAGACGACGATGGTCAAAACGAACAGGAACGGAATCAGGTAGCCGAGCGTGCTCGATCCGAAATGTCCCAAGGGAGCCAGAACGTCCATTCCTCACATCACCTTTCCGCTTGCGCGGGCTGCGCCGTCAGCCGGCGCGCCGTCCTCGGGACTCAATTCGTTCGGCGGCGAGACGCCGCCCTTCGCCGTCGAGCGCCAGCACGGTCTCGACCGTGTCGAGCGGCGTTCCGCCAACGGTCGCGCTCGCACGGTCGAGAGCGGCCTCGACGATCGCCGCGATCTCCAGGAACTCGATCTTTTCATCGAGAAACGCCGCGACGGCGACCTCATTGGCAGCATTGAGAATATTGGTGGCCCAATCCCCATTTTCCAGCGCCGCCCGCGCAATCGACAGGGCCGGGAAGCGCTCCAAATCCGGCTTTTCGAAGGTTAGGCCACCGATAGCGGCCAGATCCAGGCGCGGCGTCGCCGTTTCGACGCGGCGCGGCCAGTTCAGGCAATGCGAGATCGGGATGCGCATGTCGGCGGCGCCGAGCTGCGCGATGACCGATCCATCCGCATAGGTGACGAAGCCGTGCACGATCGACTGCGGGTGGACCAGCACGTCGAGCCGGGCGGATTCGATATCGAAGAGATGGTGCGCCTCGATCAATTCGAGGCCCTTGTTCATCAGCGTCGCCGAATCGATCGAGATCTTCGGCCCCATCGCCCAGCGCGGATGCTTCAGCGCCTGGGCCGGCGTGGCGCGGCGCATCTCGTCCGGCGTCCAGGTCCGGAACGGGCCGCCGGATGCGGTGATGGTGATCCGCTCGACGGCGCGAAGATTATTCGCCTCCAGAGACTGGAAGATCGCATCATGCTCGGAATCGACCGGCAGCACGCGAACCGCGGCGGCCGCCGCCCGGCGATTGAACAGTCCGCCGGCGCAGACCATGCATTCCTTGTTGGCGAGCGCGATATCCGCGCCGGCATCGATCGCCGCCAGCGTCGGCTCGAGCCCGGCCGCGCCGACGATCGCCGCCACGACGAGATCGACCGGACGCGACGCCGCCTCGACAATCGCCGCCGGACCGGCCGCGACCTCGATGCCGGTGCCCGCCAGACGTTCGCGCAGCGCTTCCAATCGCGACGCGTCCCCGATCACCGCGAGCGTGGCACCGAGCCGGATCGCCGTCTCCGCCAGTTCATCGACCCGGCTCTGCGCCGTCACGACCTCGACGTCAAACGCATCGCGGTGCTGAAGCACGACATCGGCGGTGCTGCGCCCGATCGAGCCGGTGGCACCGAAGATCGACAGGGTACGGCGGGCCTTGTCGGCACGCGTCCGCCCCGCCGGCAAGGCAGGGCTTCTCACCATGAGAGCAGCCCCTGCCCGATATGCTGGTCGCCGCCATGGCAAAACCCGATCAGCGCGGCACCGATCGCGGCGAAGATCAAGCCGTCGACGCGGTCCATCATGCCGCCATGGCCGGGGATGATGCTGCCCGAGTCCTTCTTGTCGAAGTGGCGCTTGATGGCCGATTCGAACAGGTCGCCCGCCTGCGAGACGATCGAGAGCAGCGCGAGGCAGAGGATCAGCACCGGACCGACGCGGACGCCAAACAGCGACCCCGCGACGGACGCCAGCAGCACGCCGCCGACCAAACCGCCGAGCGAGCCCGACCAGGTCTTCTTCGGCGACACGCGGGGCCAGAGTTTCGGGCCGCCCAGCGTCCGGCCGGCGAAATAGGCAAAGCTGTCGGTGCCCCAGACGAGCACGAGCAGCACGATGACGGCGGTGAGCCCGGCCGCGTCGCCGCCGCGCAACGCGGCGAGGCAGACGCCGAGCAGGCCGGCATAGGCAACGCCGAACGCCAGCCACGCCGAGCGCGAGATCAACGCAACGCCGGCCATGCCGGCGATCAGCACGGCGAGGCCGGCCCCCAACCCCTGCATTCCGGCGACGATCGCCGAAAGCGCGACAAAGGCCACGCCGATCGAGACATCGGCCGTCGAGGGCAGCAGACGCGGCGAACGGCCGATGATGTTCGCCCATTCGGCGAAGACGATGGCGGAAACGAGTGCGACCAGCAGGTAGGCGGGCAAGCCGCCCCACCAGGCGACGACCAGGGCGAACGGTATCAAGACCGCGGCGGACAAGAGCCGCAGCCGCAGATCGCTTCGGCGCGGCTTGCCGCCGTCATTCGCGGGCGCGCCCACGGGATCCAGAGATTTCAACCGCTCCTCCGGGCGGCAATTCCGCCAAAGCGCCGCGTGCGGCGCGAATATTCCTCGACCGCCTGCAGATAAGCGGCGCGGTCGAAATCGGGCCAGTAGGCCGGCAGGAAAACCAGCTCGGCATAGGCCGCCTGCCAGAGCAGGAAATTGGAAAGCCGCATCTCGCCGCTGGTGCGGATCACCAGGTCCGGATCCGGCATGTCGGCGGTGTCGAGATGCGAGCGGATCGTGTTCTCGTCGATGGCGTCGACCTCGAGCCGGCCGGCGGCGACTTCCGCGCCGATGCGGCGCACCGCGCGGGTGATCTCGTCGCGCGCGCCATAGTTGAACGCGATCACCAGCCGCAGGCCGGTGTTGTCGCGGGTCAGCTTCTCGGCCTGATCGAGCAGCGACCGGATATCGGCGGAGAGTTTGACGCGGTCGCCGATGACGGTGACGCGCACGCTGTTGCGATGCAGATCGGCGAGGTCACGCTGGATGAACAGACGCAGCAGGCCGAACAGGAACTGAATTTCGAGCGGCGGCCGCGACCAGTTCTCCGAGGAGAAGCTGAATAAGGTCAGCTGGGAGACACCCAGTTCGCGCGACGTCTCGACGGCGGCGCGAACCGACTCCATGCCGCGACGGTGGCCTTCGGTGCGGGTCAGGCCGCGCCCCTGCGCCCAGCGACCGTTGCCATCCATGATGATGGCAACGTGCCTGGGGACGCTGAGCGCAACCTCCGCCGTGCCTGGAGCATTCGCCAGCCGCTCGGCGCCAGAATCGTCGGCATTCGAGTTCATGGCCGCCTCGCCCCGTTCAGATCTGGATGATCTCCGCTTCCTTCGCCGCGAGGATCGCGTCGATTTCGGCGATGGTGTCGTCGGTGAGCTTCTGGACCTTGTCGGAGAGCTTGCGGCTCTCGTCTTCGCTCATTCCGTCCTTCTCGCTCTTCTTCAGGCCGTCAATGCCATCGCGACGGACATGGCGCACCGAAACGCGAGCGGCCTCGGCATATTTGTGCGCAACCTTGACGAATTCTTGGCGACGCTCGGTATTGAGCTCGGGAATCGGAATGCGGAACACCTGGCCCTCGACGACCGGGTTGAGCCCGAGGCTAGACTCGCGGATAGCCTTCTCGACGGCCGACGCCGTGGCGCGGTCCCAGACCTGCACCATGATCAGACGCGGCTCCGGCACGCTGATCGTCGCGAGCTGCGTGATCGGCATATGCGAGCCATAGGCATTGACCATGATCGGGTCGAGCATACCCGAAGACGCGCGGCCGGTGCGAAGGCCAGCAAGCTCTGTCCGCAGAACCGAGATGGCGCCGTCCATGCGGCGTTTCAGGTCGTCCAAGTTCATGGCATCCTCTTACTACTGGTGCGCGTCGGAGATTACCGATGCGCGCATCACTCGTCAGCGACAATCGTCGCGCGGCCGTTGCCGCGCAGAATATCGACAAACGCGTTGGGTTCCTGGATCGAAAATACGACAAGCGGAATGCCGTTGTCACGGGCCAGCGCCACGGCGGCCGTATCCATGACCTGCAGGCCGCGCGCCAGCACTTCCGCATGGCTGATGGTCTCGAAGCGCACGGCGTTCGGGTCCTTGCGGGGATCGGCGGAATAGATCCCGTCGACATTCGTGCCCTTGAACAGCGCCTCGCAGCCCATCTCCGCCGCGCGCAGCGCCGCGCCCGAATCCGTCGTGAAGAACGGGTTGCCGGTGCCGCCGGCGAACAGCACGACCTTGGAGCGCTTCAGCGCCCGCTCGGCGCGCTGCTGGCTGAACGTCTCGCAGATGGTCGGCATCGGCACGGCCGAGAAGACGCGCGAGGAGATGCCGCGGCGCTCCAGCGCCTCATGCATGCCAATCGCGTTCATCACCGTCGCCAGCATGCCCATATGGTCGCCCGCAACGCGATTGCCGCCCGCCTTGGCGATCGTCATGCCGCGGAAAATATTGCCGCCGCCGACGACCAGACCGACTTCGACGCCCAGCTCGACCGCCTGCCCGACTTCGCCGGCGATCCGATCGATGACCTTCTCGTCGATGCCGAAGGGCTGATCACCGAGAAGCGCCTCGCCGGAGACCTTGAGGAGGACACGTCGAAAACGGACCGACTCCGCCATGCTTGCTTCCTCTTCGCTTTATGAAAGGCGCCTTCGGATACACGAAGGGCGCCGGAATGTCATCCGGCGCCCTGACTTTTCTCGGATAGGAACCGATGTTCCCCGAGTTATTTGGTGCCGGCTGCGGCAGCCACTTCGGCCGCGAAATCGGACTCTTCCTTCTCGACGCCTTCGCCGAGGCGGAAGGAGACGAAGGTGGTGAGTTCGATCGGCGCGCCAACATCCGCCTCGGCGGCCTTGAGGGCCTTTTCGACGGTCAGATCGGGGTTGATCACGAAAGCCTGCGAGAGAAGGACGACTTCCTCGTAGAACTTGCGGACGCGACCCTCGACCATCTTCTCGATGATGGCTTCCGGCTTGCCGGATTCACGGGCCTGCTCGGCATAGACGGCGCGCTCGCGCGCCACCACGTCGGCGTCGAGCTCTTCGCTGCGAACCGAAAGCGGGTTGGTGGCGGCGATATGCATCGCGACCTGGCGGCCGAGCGCGACCAGCTTGTCCTTGTCGCCCGTCGACTGCAGGCCGACGAGGACGCCGATCTTGCCGAGGTTCGGCGCAACGGCCGAGTGGACATAGGTCGCCACGACGCCATCGGTCACCGAAACGGCGGCCGAACGGCGCAGGTTCATGTGCTCGCCGATCGTTGCAACTGCGGTGGTGATCGCAGCTTCAACGGTCTTGTCGGAGCCCGGGAAATTGGCGCCAGCGACCGCTGCGACCGAACCGTCCGTGCCGAGAGCGGCCTGTGCGACGTTCTGCACGACCTGCTGGAACTCGGTGTTGCGGGCAACGAAGTCGGTCTCGGAGTTGACCTCGACGACAACCGCCGTCGTACCCGACGACGCGACGCCGACGAGACCTTCCGCCGCGACGCGGCCGGCCTTCTTCGCAGCCTTGGCGAGGCCCTTGGTCCGCAGCCAATCGATCGAAGCCTCGACGTCGCCGCCGTTCTCGATCAGCGCCGCCTTGCAATCCATCATGCCCGCGCCGGTCTTCTCGCGCAGGTCCTTCACCATCGAAGCGGAAATGGTCATCGTCTGCCTCGTTTCTCGTTGTTCTAACGAACAGCCGGGCAAAAGCGCCCGGCTGCGTTTGATTTCAGGTCCTTCACCACGCTCAGGCGCGTGGCAGCGGCAGGCCTCAGGCGGCGGGCTCGGCCGGCGTTTCCTCGGCCGGAGCTTCCTCGGCGATCGCCTCTTCGTAGACGTCGTCCTGCGCGCCGAGATCGACGCCGGCATGGCCCGAAGCGCGCATGATGCCGTCGAGCGCCGCACGGGCGACGAGGTCGCCATAGAGCGTCAGGGCGCGGCCGGCATCGTCATTGCCGGGGATCGGGTAGGTGATGCCATCGGGATCGGAGTTCGAATCGATGATCGCCGCGACCGGGATGTTCAGACGACGGGCTTCCTGGATCGCCAGGGCTTCCTTGTTCGTGTCGATGACGAACAGGAGGTCCGGGATGCCGCCCATGTCCTTGATGCCGCCGAGAGCGTTCTCGAGCTTGTCGCGCTCGCGCGACAGCGTCAGGCGCTCCTTCTTCGTCAGGCCCTGCACGTCCGACGAGAGCAGCTCGTCGAGGTGACGCAGGCGCTGGATCGAATGCGAGATCGTCTTCCAGTTGGTCAGCATGCCGCCGAGCCAGCGGGAGTTGACGTAGTACTGGGCGCAACGCTTGGCAGCCGTGGCGACCGGCTCGGAAGCCTGGCGCTTGGTGCCGACGAAGAGCACGCGGCCGCCGCCGGCGACGGTGTCACTGACCGCCTGGAGGGCGCGGTGCAGCATCGGCACGGTCTGGGCCAGGTCGATGATGTGGATGTTGTTGCGCACGCCATAGAGATGCGGTGCCATCTTCGGGTTCCAGCGGTGCTTCTGGTGACCGAAGTGAACGCCAGCCTCGAGCAACTGACGCATAGAGAAATCCGGAAGAGCCATAGCCCTATCTCCTTTTTACCGGTTCAGCCTCCGTGGGGAAAGCCGCGATTGCGACACCGGTGGGTTCCGTCGGACGAAAAACCATTCGCCGCCGGAGCCCGAGCCCCACGTGTGGAATGCGCGCCTTATAGGGGGCGAAAGGCCAGAGCGCAAGGGTTTCGCTGCAGCGCGCCAACACAAGATGGGGATCGCGAAGCACGGTAGCCACCGTGCTTGCCACGCGCGCGGCCGTCATTCCCGCGGAAGCAGGAATCCATACAGCCGACGCCGGTTTCCATCAGACTGCTCAAGGGGCGCGGTCCTCTGCCAGCCTCCCGATCGCCCGGCTGAATGGATCCCGTCTCGGAGGACGGGATGACGGCGAGCGTGTTGCCGCGGCTCAGGGCAGGGCATCCCCGGACGCCCTGCCCTAAACCAGTTCGACCTGGACGACGCCGCTGACGGCGCGCAGCGCGCCGGCGATCTGCGGCGACAGCAGGTAGCGGCCGGGCAATTGCACCTCGACCTCGCGCTGGCCCTTGTCCAGCATCAGCACCAGGCTGACGTCGCCGTCGCCCTTGCCGCGCGCCAGATGCCGCTCGATGCTCTTCAGGGGCTCATCGCCGCGCATGAAGATGCGCAGTTGCTTCAGGCCGGTGGTCATCTGGTCGAGCGGCTTGACCGAGATGATGCGTACGCTGATGCCTTCGGGCCGATCCTCGGCGGCGACCTGGACGATCACCGACTGTCCCGGCTCCAGCTTGTCGCGGAACTCGTTCAAGGCCTCGGAGAACATGATCGCCTCGAACTGGCCGGTCGGATCGGAGAACTGGACGATGCCCATCTTGTTGCCCGACTTGGTCTTGCGCTCCTGCCGGGTCGTCACGGTGCCGGCAAGCCGGCCGGCGGCCGAGCCGAGGCGCACGGCCTCCGAGAACTCGGCCCAGGTCTGGACGCGCATCCGCTTCAGGATCGGCGCATATTCATCGAGCGGATGGGCGCTCAGATAGAAGCCGACCACGGCGTGCTCGCGCTGAAGCTTCTCCGACGGCATCCACGCATCGGCGAAGGGCAGGGTCAACGCCTCGCCCTGCCCGCCGCCGCCGAACAGTTCATCCTGGCCGATCGCCAGCCCTTCGACGACGCGGCTGCCGATCGCCATGATACGCTCGACGCCGGCCATGACGCGGGCGCGATCCGGGTTGAGACCGTCCAGCGCGCCGGCGCAGATCAGGCTTTCCAGCGTGCGCTTGTTGAGGACGCGCGGATTGATGCGGGCGGCGAAATCGGCGAGATCGCGGAACGGCCGCTTGCCGCGGCTCTCGACCAGATGCTCGACCGCCTGGCTGCCGACGCCCTTGATCGCCGCCAGCGAATAGATGATGCGGCTCTCCTCGACGTCGAACACCGCGCCCGAGCGATTGACCGAGGGCAGCTCGACGGTAAAGCCGAGCCGCATCGCCTCGCGGCGGAAATCGTTCAGCTTCTCGGTATTGCCCATGTCGAGCGTCATCGACGCCGCCAGGAACTCGACCGGATAATTCGCCTTCAGATAAGCGGTCTGGTAGGCGACGAGCGCGTAGGCCGCCGCGTGGCTCTTGTTGAAGCCGTAGTCGGCGAATTTCGCCAGCATGTCGAAGATCGTGTCGGCATGGTCCTTGGTCAGGCCCTGCTTGATGGCGCCGCTGACGAAACGGTCGCGCTGGGCGTCCATTTCCGCCTTGATCTTCTTGCCCATGGCGCGGCGCAGCATGTCGGCTTCGCCAAGCGAATAGCCGGACAGGATCTGGGCGATCTGCATCACCTGTTCCTGGTAGATGACGACGCCGTGCGTCTCCTTCAGCACGACCTCGATCAGCGGATGAGTAGTAGTCCGGCTTCTCCTCGCCGTGCTTGCGGGCATTGTAGGTCGGGATGTTGTCCATCGGGCCGGGGCGATAGAGCGCCACCAGCGCGATGATGTCCTCGAACCGGTCCGGCCGCATGCCCATCAGGGCCTTGCGCATGCCCTGGCTTTCCAGCTGGAACACGCCGACCGTCTCGCCGCGCGCCAGCATCTCGTAGGACGGCTTGTCGTCGAGCGGAATCGCGGCGAGGTCGACGGCGATGCCGCGCTTGGCGATCAGCTTCACCGCCGTCTCGAGCACGGTCAGCGTCTTGAGGCCGAGGAAGTCGAACTTTACCAGACCGGCGCTCTCGACCCACTTCATGTTGAACTGGGTGACCGGCATCGTCGAGCGCGGATCGCGGTAGAGCGGCACTAGCGCGTCGAGCCGCCGGTCGCCGATCACGATGCCGGCGGCGTGCGTCGAGGCGTGGCGATAGAGGCCCTCGAGCTTCTGCGCCATGCCGAGCAGCTGCGCGACGGTCGGGTCCTCGTCGCGCGCCTCGCGCAGGCGCGGCTCGTCGATCAGGGCCTGGGCCAGCGATACGGGATTGGCCGGGTTCTGCGGCACCATCTTGCAGAGCCGGTCGACCTGGCCATACGGCATCTGCAGCACACGGCCGACGTCGCGCAGCACGGCGCGCGCCTGCAGCGTTCCGAAGGTGATGATCTGCGCCACCTGCGCGGCGCCGTATTTCTGCTGGACGTAGTCGATGACCTCGCCGCGCCGATCCTGGCAGAAGTCGATGTCGAAATCCGGCATCGAGACGCGTTCGGGATTGAGAAAGCGCTCGAACAGCAGCGCGAAGCGCATCGGGTCGAGATCGGTGATGGTCAGCGACCAGGCGACGAGCGAGCCGGCGCCCGAACCACGGCCGGGCCCGACCGGAATGCCCTGCAGCTTGGCCCACTGGATGAAGTCCGCCACGATCAGGAAATAGCCGGGGAACTTCATCTTCTCGATGACGGACAGCTCGAATTCGAGCCGGTCCCAATACTCCTTTTCGGTCAGCCCCGGCGCGAGGCCGTGGAAGGCCAACCGCTTCTCCAGGCCTGATGTCGCCAGATCACGCAACGCCTTGACCTCGGCGCGCTCCGCTTCCTCGGCATCCGCATCGGCACCGGCGAAGCGCGGCAGGATCGGCTTGCGCTTCATCGGCCGATAGGAACAGCGCAGCGCGATCTCGACCGAATTGTCCGTCGCCTCGCGCAGGTCGGAAAACAGCTCGACCATCTCGGCGCGCGACTTGAAATAGTGCTCCGGCGTCAGGCGGCGGCGCTTCTCGTCCGCCACCACCGAACCCTCGGCGATCGCGACCAGCGCGTCATGCGCCTCATAGTCGTCGCGCTTCGGGAAGAACGCCTCATTGGTGGCGACCAGCGGCAGCCCGTGGCGATAGGCGAGATCGATCAGCTCCGGCTCGGCCCGCTGTTCCTCGATCGCGTGGTGGCGCTGCAACTCGACATAGAGCCGATCTCCGAGAAGACCGGCCATGCGCGCGATCCGCCGCTCGGCAAAATCGCCCTGCCCGATCCGGATCGCCTGGTCGAGCGGACCGGCACCGCCGCCGGTCAGCACGATCAGGCCCTGATGCGTCTCTTCCAGGTCGCTGAACTTGATATGCGGCTTGTCGCCGGCATCCGTCTCCATGAAGGCGCGCGAGACGAGCCTGACGAGGTTCCAGTACCCCGCCTCGTTCGAGGCGATCATGACCAGGTCGGAAAGGTTCTTCTGGCCGGGAACCGGACGGCGCGACGGCTCGAACCCGTCGTCGAACTGCACCGCCACCTGGCAGCCGATGATCGGCTGGATGCCGGTCTCGACCGTCTTCTCGGAAAACTCCAGAGCGCCGAAAAGATTGCCGGTATCGGTCAGTCCGAGCGCCGGCATCTTGTCGGCCGCCGCCAGCTTGATCAGCGACTTCAGCGGCAGCGCGCCTTCGAGCAGCGAATAGGCGGAGTGGACGCGCAGATGAACAAATCCGACGTCCCGGGCGATATGACTCATCAGGCGATCCTCTTCCGCCTGATTTACGTCCAGAGCGCCGCGCCTGTCCATCACGTCGGCGCCTTTCCCCAGTCGGGTCGGATCAGACGACGTGAACGAGCAGATCAGACCAGAGGCTCACCATCGCAATGAACAGCATCAAAGCGCCGAGAGCGGCAACGTCACGGATATAGGCGGTCATGGCAATCTCCCTATCGGACTGTCGATACCGCATATGTTCACGTTTTGTTCTAGTCGTCAAGAGTTCCCGCAGAAGTGGCATTGCCGGGGCGGGATCGCGGCGACGGGTCGGCGCCGGGGCGCCCGGAAACCCGGTGGAAGTCGACTGTGGACGGGCGGCATTTTCGGAACGCGGAGCCGGGCGGCGGGATTTGGCGCGCTCGCAATATTCTGCCATCGCGCTATGGTAGCGTCGGTCGACAAATGCATTGGTCCGGTGGCTGGCGGCCGGAAGCGCATCTGTCGGAAGACCAAGCCGCCAGCAATTCAGTATCGTCCCGAACGATGGAGTTTCCCCGATGAGCGACCTCGTCTTTATCGCCTTCCCTTCCGAGCAGAAGGCTGAGGAAGTGCGCGACCGCGTCCTGGAGATGCAGAAGGAATATCTGATCGAGCTCGGCGACGCGGTGGTCGCCGTGCGCGATGCCAATGGCCGCATCAAGCTGAACCAGCTGATGAATACGACGGCGACCGGCGCCGTCTCGGGCGCCTTCTGGGGCACGCTGATCGGCTTCATCTTCCTGATGCCGCTGGTCGGCACGGCGATCGGCGCCGCTTCCGGCGCGCTCGGCGGCAAGTTGACCGATGTCGGCATCAATGACCAGTTCATGAAGGACGCGGCGCAGTCGCTGGCGCCCGGCAATGCCGGCCTGTTCCTGCTCATCCGCAAGATGACCACCGACAAGGTGCTGGCGGATCTGCGCGGCGTCGGCGGCACGGTGATGCGCACCTCGCTCACCGACGAGCAGGAGAAGGCGCTGCGCGAGGCGCTGGCCGATAACTCCGCCGCCCCGGCCGCCACGCCGGCTGACGCCGCGCCCGCCGGCGGCGCGTCCCCGGCCACCAGCTAGTCGGCCTCAATCCGGAATGTCGCCCTTGCCTGCGTGCCGCCGATGAAACCGATTGTCGATCCCCGCAAGGGCGACATTGAAGACGACGCCTCCAGCACGAAGCAGCGCTCGCTGTTTTCGATCGCTGGGTCGTTGCTGGCCGAGATCAGCCCGCTGAAGCTGGTCATCGCCTGGACCTTGCTGATGGGGCTGCCCGGGCTCGCGCTCGGGCTGATCCCCTTCTTCCTGTCGATCTGGATCAGCAACGTCTCGCGCCAGGCGGCGGAGCTTTATTCCGGGCTGGTACCGGCGGCATTGCTGGTGGTTCTCGGCCTCGTCGCCTGGTTCGGCGGAAGGCCGCTGTTCCGGATGATCGAGAGCAGCTTCTGGTCGCTGAACTCGATCGCGGTACAGCCGGGCTATGCGCTCTGCCGCGAGACGCTGCGCCATCTGATCGAGCATCGGCTGCTGCGCCGCATCGACGCCAAGCCGGCGACGATCGCAAAGGCGCGCGCCATGACCGCGGCGATCGCCGGCCTCACCGTCTGCATCCTCGCCATCGGCGTCGCCGCCCTGGTCTGGCCGGCGACGCACTGGACCGGCACGCTCGCCGACCTCGCCGCGCCGCGTCGCGTCGTGATCCTCGCGCTCGCCAACGCCACCGTCCTGCTCTGCGCCTATCTCGCCATCGCCGCCCTCATCTGGGGCATCGCCGACGCCACCATGGCGCAGCCACGCACCTTCACCGCCTTCAGCCCCGTCCCGGCCGGCGCACCGCGCTGGCGGGTCGCGCATCTCTCCGACATCCACTGCGTCGGCGACCGCTATGGCTTCCGGATCGAAAGCGGCCGCGTCGGCCCGCGCGGCAACGACAAGTTCAACGCGACGCTGCAGCGCCTGCGCGCCGTCCATGCGGCGAAGCCGCTCGACGCCATCCTGATCACCGGCGACATGACGGACGCCGGCATCTCGACCGAATGGGCCGCCTTCCTCGACGCGCTGGAGCCGTTCCCGGAGCTGACCCCCCTCGTCACGGTGTTGCCCGGCAACCACGACGTCAACGTCGTCGACCGCAACAATCCGGCCCGCATGGACCTGCCGACCAGCCCGAACAAGCGGCTGCGGCAGCTGCGGACGCTTTCGGCGATGGAGGCGCTGCAGGGCGGACGCTACCGGCTGGTCGACCGCGACAGGCGGCGGCTCGGCGAAACTTTCGGCGAGGCGATGAACCGCCAGCGCGGCGCGATCGAAGCCTTCGCCAACCGGGCCTCGCGCCGGGCCGGGCGGCCGGTGGCCAATCTCTGGACCGGCGTCTTCCCGATGGTCCAGCCGCCGTCGCGCCCGGACGGCCTCGGCATCATCGTGCTGAACTCAAACGCCGAGACGCATTTCTCCTTCACCAACGCGCTCGGCATGGTATCCCTTGAGCAGGCGCGGGCGATGGACGCGGTCAAGGCGGACTATCCGGAGGCATGCTGGCTGATCGCCCTGCACCACCATGTCGTCGAATATCCGCAGCCGGCCAGCGCGCTGTCGGAGCGGATCGGCACGGCGCTGATCAACGGCACCTGGTTCGTGCGCCGGCTCATGCGCTTCGCCGGCCGCGCCGTGATCCTGCATGGCCACCGCCATGTCGACTGGATCGGCGAGAGCGGCGGCCTGCCGATCCTCTCGGCGCCCTCGCCGGTGATGGAGGGCACCAACGCCAAGGACAGCTACTTCCACGTCCACACGCTGCATGTCGAGAGCGGTCGACTGGCATTGGCACGGCCCGAGCGCATCGTCGTTCCGGCGCCCGAGCGGGAAGCCGCCCCGGCGCTGACGGAGGGCTAACGATCCACTAACAAGTCGGGAGGCTGTTAACCCGGCCTCAGCCGGGTTTCGGCTCCGTCGGATCGGTGCCGCCGGCGCCGAAGATGTCGGCGATCCAGCGGCTCGATTCATGATGGGCGGAAATCGTCACGACGGCGATGGCGATCGGCACGCCGATGAAGGCGCCGGCGATGCCCCACAGGAAGGTGCCGAAGAACACGGCGAACAGCACCATGACCGGCGACAGCGCCAGCGACCGGCCGGCGATCCGCGGCTCCAGATAACTGCCGACCAAGAACTGGATCAGGTTCAGGAGGACGAAGATCAGGATCGCCGCCTGCCAGGTATCGAACTGGGCGATGGCGAACAGCGTCGGCAGAACGGTGGCGAAGAGCGGGCCGATCACCGGGATGTAGTTGAGCGCAAAAGCGATCACGCCCCACTCGGCCGAAAGGCTGAGGCCGGCGCTGTAGGTCAGGCCCCAGACCAGCACGCCCGTCATGATGCTCATCAGCGTGCGCACCAGCATGTAGCGGCGCAGCTTGGCCGCGGTCTCGCGGCTGCCGATCAGGAAGGCCTGGCCGACGCTGCCGATCTCGAAGCGGCGCAGCTTGCGGCCCATGTCGCCGACCTCGAGCAGGCCGAGCATGACGTAGATCAGCACCACCAGCGAGAAGGTCAGCGTGCTGTTCAGGCGGCCCGTGACCTGCTGGACGACACGCAGGATCCAGCTGACGTTGAAATGCCGCTCCCACAGGCCGTTGACCGCGATGCCGTAGCCTTCCAGCCAGGTCGCCAGCTGATTGTACATGGCCTGGAAACGCGCCGTGTCGCTCAGGACATAGATGCCGACGCGATTGAGGCTCCAACCGAGCAGCAGGGCGAAGATCGCCATCACAACGATCGTCCCGATCAGGCAGACGAGCAACGCGACCAGCTGCGGCAGCCGCGCCTGCAAGGCGCGCTGCAACGGCCAGACCATGGCGATGATCAGCAGCGCGAAGGAGATCGGCGCGAAGACGTTGCTCGCCCAATACATCGCCGCCATGATCAGGATGACGGCGCAAAGGCCGATCATGGCCGGTACCGGGCTGCGGCCTGCGTTGCTCGTCGAATCGCTCATGAAAAGACCTGACTACGTCCTGTTCGCACCATCGCTCCGCAGCGTCGTAGCACGCGCGACCTGATTCGACTGCGCAATCCATACGCGAGCGAGGCGCCGCCAACATGACGGGAGCACGCGGACGGACGTCGCGGTGGTCTTGGATCTGGCGTCTCAGGAAGATGGTGCGACGCCCGCGAGCGCCTCGCGGATCCGGTCGAGCAGGGCGGATCCAAGCAGCGGCTTCTCGACCAGCGCGACCCCGGCGGCGGCGGCCCGGCGGATCAGCGCGGGCGACGGATTCGTCACGGTGAGGATTGCCGGCATCCGGCAGCCGCGCCGCCAGACGGTCTCGATCAGTTCGACACCGTTCATGCCCTTGAGGTGATAGTCGACAACGACGCAGGCGTCCGGTCGGCATTCGGCCAGCCTCAGGAACGTCTCAGCGTCACCGAAGGTCTCGACCGCAAAGCCGTCTATGCCGAGGGCGAAGCGAAGCGACCGACGCACGGCGCCATCGCCGTCGACGACGAAGACCAGGCCATGCGGTGGAGGGTCGGAAACTGCGGGAGCTGCCATCGATCGAGGGTTCGCGCGGAAAGCCCGAACCCTGGACCACGCCCGCCGGCGCTGCATTGATCCATCGCAAGTGGCTCAGTCCCCGACATTGCTGTCCCCGGTTGCTCCGACGATCAGCGCCATCCGCACCAGTTCCGACAGGCTGGCGGCGTCCATCTTGGTCATCACATGCGCCCGGTAGATCTCGACCGTGCGCGGGCTGATGTCGAGGTCATGCGCGATGCGCTTGTTGGCGTGGCCGGCGACGAGGCCTTCGAGAACCTGCTGCTCGCGATTGGTCAGTGCGGCCAGGCGCTGACGGATATCCGCCTTTTCTCGCCCCTCCTCGCGCGCCTTGCCCTGCCGCGCCAGCGCGGTGCGGACGGCGCGCAGCATCGCCTCGTCATCGAACGGCTTTTCCATGAAATCGACGGCGCCGCTCTTCATAGCCTCGACGGCAAGGGCGATGTCGGCATGGCCGGTGATGACGATGACGGGCAGCGTGATCGCCTGCGCCTTCAGCCGCCTCAACAGCTCGATGCCGTTGATTTCCGGCATCCGCACATCGGTGACGATGCAACCGTCCGCCAGGCTCGGCGCGACTGTCAGGAAGGCGGCGCCCGACGCATAGGTTTCGACGGCGATATCGGCGCTCTCGAACAGGAAGGCGAGCGAATCGCGTGCCGCATCGTCATCGTCGATGACGTGAACCATGGCTTCAGTGGACACGCTCAGTCTCCTCGATTCGGACTACCGGCACGGTGAAGTTGAAGACTGTGCCACCGCCGGGATTGCCCTCGGCCCAGATCCTCCCGCCATGCGCCTCGACGATGGTGCGGCAGATGGAAAGGCCGACGCCCATGCCGTTCTGCTTCGTCGTCAGGAAGGGCTGGAACAGCCGCGCCATGACTTCCGGCGCAATGCCGGTTCCCCGATCCGACACCTGGACCCGGATCATCTCGCCCCCCGGCTCGACCTCGCTCGCAATGACGAGATCCTTGCCGCCGCCCTCGTCCATCGCGTCGATGGCGTTGCGCATCAGATTCACCAGCACCTGCTGGATCTGCACCCGGTCGCCGAACAGCAGATCGATCTCGGGATCGAGGGCGAAGCGGATGCGGATCCCCTTCTCCTTGGCGCCGACGAGCGCCAGCGCGCTCGCCTCCTCGATAAGGCGCGCCAGGCTCTCGACGCGCTTCTCCGTTTCGCCGCGCGCCAGAAAGTCGCGCAGCCGGCGGATGATTTCTCCGGCGCGCAGCGCCTGATCGGCGGCGCTCTCGAGCGCCGCGCGCACCTTGGGGATGTTCTCCGGCGCGCCGCTTTCCAGCAGCCGGCGCGAGCCGCGCAGATAGTTGGCGACGGCCGAGAGCGGCTGGTTCAGTTCATGCGCCAGGGTCGACGCAATCTCGCCCATGGCGGTGACGCGCGAGATATGCACCAGCTCCGACTGCAACTCCTGCAGCCGGGCCTCGGTCTCCTGCCGCTCCGAGAGATCCCTGACGAAGCCGGTGAAGAAGCGCTGATCGCCGGAATGCATCTCGCCGATCGCCAGTTCCATGGGAAAGGTCGAGCCATCCTTGCGCTCGCCGACGACGATGCGGCCGATGCCGATGATCCGCCGTTCGCCGGTCTTTCGATAGCGCTCCAGATAGCCGTCATGCTGCTCGCGATAGGAGGACGGCATCAGCCGCTTCACATTGCTGCCGAGAATCTCGTCGGCGGAATAACCGAACATGCGCTGGGCGGCGGCGCTGAACGACTGCACCAACCCGGCATCGTCGATGACGATCATCGCGTCCGGGATGGTCTCGAGGATCGAGCGGAGATGGGCTTCGCGATAACGAAGATCGGCCGCCGCTGTCGCGAGCTGCCGGCGCACCCGGCGCAGCCATTCCCCGAGCCCGACGAGACCGCCACCGATCACGGCAAAGGCGGCGCCATTCCAGACATGCGGCGCCTGTAATCCCTCCACCTGACCGTGAATCGCCGTGCCGAGCAGCAGGCTGACGGCAATCGCGACCAGACCGGGCCAAAGCCCGCCCACCCCCGCGGCAACGATCACGGCGGGAATATAGAGCAGGAACGTCGCCTGCATCCGGAACACCGGCTGCACCGACAACCAGCTTGCAGCCGCCATCAACACAGCGACGAGCAACGACGCCAGCAGCACCCGCCCGGCGTGGTTGACGGGCCAGGGGATCTTCATGGCCGAGCCGCCGAGTTGCCACGGACGCTGGCGCTCTCGCCGGCGCGCGGCTCAGGAAAACGAAACAAGCAACTCACCTCTCGACACAGGAACCGGCCGCTCCGGGAGCCGGCCTGCTCACCTAAGGGGAATCCCTTAGGTACATGATCTGAATTCAATCCCGGCGGCCGGCATCCTAATCCAGCATCAACACTGGATGAATTCGAGGATGACGACATGTTGACGTCCGTTGCAACCACCCGGAGCATCGTTTCCAACCGGACCGACGGCGCCAACGGGTTCGTCCCCTCCGCAACCCGGCACACGAACTTCCTCGGCCTGATCGGCATCCCGCTGCATTTCGAGCGCGGCGCCGAGATCGTCGCCGAGGAAGATCCGGCCGAACACATCTACCAGGTGATCAGCGGCACCGCCCGCACCTGCAAGCTGCTCTGCAACGGCCGTCGCCAGATCGGCGCCTTCCTGATGGCGGGCGACTATTTCGGCATGGAGGCGCGCGACACGCATTGCTTCGCCGTCGAGGCGATCACCAACCTCACCGTCGTCATGGTCAGCCGCAGCGCCGCCTTCGCGGCAGCCGGCCGCGACGCGGCGGTCGCCCGCTCGCTCTGGGACATCACCGCCCGCAGCCTCTACGCCTGCCAGCAACATGCTCTGCTGCTCGGCCGCAAGACGGCGCTGGAAAAGATCGGCTCGTTCCTGAGCGAGATGGCCGAACGGCAGGGCAGCGACGACGAGATCGACCTGCCGATGTCGCGCCAGGACATCGCCGACTATCTCGGCCTCACCATCGAGACCGTCTCGCGCACTATGACGCAGCTCGAAAGCGCCGGCACGATCGCCCTGCCGACCTCGCGCCACGTCCTGATCAAGCGCCCGCACGAGCTGGAGCGCCTCAGCCTCTGCTGAATGGAGCGCCCGGCACCGCTCACGCGCTGCCGGTCACCCGTTCCAGTATCGTCTTGACGAACAGGGTAACGAGCGCCACCAGCGTCAACACCGCCGCCGCCGCGAAAGCGCCGGCGGCATTGTAGTCGTGATAGAGCAGCTCGACATGCAGCGGCAGCGTGTTGGTCTCGCCGCGGATGTTGCCGGAAACGATCGACACGGCACCGAATTCGCCCAACACGCGCGCATTGCAGAGCACGACGCCATAGAGCAGGCCCCAGCGTATGTTGGGCAGCGTCACGCGGAAGAACGTCTGCCAACCATGCGCGCCCAGCGTCGCCGCCACTTCCTCGTCGCCATTGCCCTGGAGCTGCATCAGCGGGAGCAGTTCGCGCGCCACGAAGGGCGCCGTCACGAAGGTCGTGGCGAGGATGATGCCCGGCAGCGCGAACATGATCTTCAGGTCGTGCGCCTCCAGGAAGGGGCCAAACAGTCCCTGCCCGCCATAGACGAACAGGTAGGAGATACCGGCCACGATCGGCGAGACCGAAAACGGCAGCTCGACGATCGCCAGCAGCAGTTTGCGGCCTGGGAAGCGGAACTTGGCAATTGCCCAGGCGGCGGCGATGCCGAACACCGTGTTGATCGGCACGACGACGACCGCGACGATGACACTGAGCCAGATCGCGGCGCGCGTATCCGGATCGGCGAGCGACTGGAGCGCGAAGCCGAGCCCCTGCGACAGAGCCTGTACGAACACGGCGGCGACCGGGGCGCCGATCACGAAGGCCGTGGCCAGTAGCACCAGGCCGATGAGCAGGAATCGCGACCAGCCGCTGCGCGGGGCGCCGCGAGAAAGATGCGAGGCCGCGCTCATGGCGCCAACTCGTGACGGCGGGCATAGGCCTGCAAGGCATTGGTGACGACGAGCAGGACGAAAGCGGTGGCGAGCATGACCGTCGCGATCGCGGCGGCGGCCGGATAGTCGTATTCCTCGATCCGGATGAAGGCAAGCAAGGCCGTGATCTCGGTGTTGTAGGGCTGGTTGCCGGCGATGAAGATCACCGCGCCGAACTCACCCAGGCAACGCGCGAAGGCGAGCGAGACGCCGGCCAGCAGCGCCGGCACGAGGATCGGCAGCACGACGCGAAAGAAGATGGTGACATTGCCGGCGCCGAGCGTACGGGCCGCCTCCTCGATCTCGCCGTCCAGCTCCTCCATCACCGGCTGCAGGGTGCGCACGATGAAGGGCAGGCTGGTGAAGGCCATGGCGAGCGCGATGCCGATCGGCGTGTAGGCGACCTTGATGCCGAGGGCGGCCAGCGGCTCGCCGAACCAGCCGTTCTTGGCGAAGATCGCCGTCAGCGCCACGCCGGCGACAGCCGTGGGCAGGGCGAAGGGCAGATCGACGATGGCGTCCAGTACCCGGCGGCCGGGGAAGTCATGGCGAACCAGAACCCAGGCGAGCGCGAAGCCGTAGAGGGTATTGAACAGCGTCGCGAGCGCGGCCGCGCCCAGCGTGACGCGATAGCTGGCGACCGCGCGTGGCGAGCTGACGACGGCCCAATAGTCGGCCGGTCCCAGTCGCGCACCGACAACGATCAGCGTGGCCAGCGGCAGGCAGATGATCAGCGCCGCATAGAGCAACGTCAGGCCCAGCGAAAGGCGAAAGCCGGGTACGACCCGGCCCTGCCCTTTTCCCTTGGTCCGCGATGGGCGGCGGCGCGGTAATGCACCGACCCCGCCCACGCTCACACCGACGGCGCTCACTGGCCGGCGAGCTGTTGATCGAGCAGGCCATCGGAGCCGAAATAGGCCTTGTTGACGGCAGGCCAGCCACCGAACACATCCTCCACCGTGACCAGTCGCACCGGCTTGAACGAGGTGGCGAACGTCTCGGCCACGGCCTTGTCGCGCACCCGGTTGCCGTTCTCGGCGAGGATCGTCTGGCCTTCCGGCGAATAGAGGAAGTTCAAATAGTCCGTCGCGATCTCCTTGGAGCCGCGCTTCTCGGCCACCTTGTCGACGACGGCGACCGGGAAATCGGCCAGCAGGCTGACCGAGGGGACGACGGTGTCGAACTTGTCGGCGCCGAACTCCTTGCGGATGCCGGTCGTCTCGGTCTCGAAGGTGATCAGCACATCGCCGATCTCGCGCTCGACGAAGGTGGTCGTCGCGGCGCGGCCGCCGGTGTCGAACACGGCGACATTGGCGAGGAACTTCTTGACGAAGTCATTCACCTTGGCCTCGTCATTGCCGAAGGCCTCCCTGGCGTAGGCGGTGGCGGCCAGATAGGTGTAGCGGGCATTCCCGGAGGTCTTCGGGTTCGGGAAGACGAGCTTGACGTCGTCGCGGACCAGATCGTTCCAGTCCTTGATCCCCTTCGGATTGCCGGCCCGCACGAGGAACACCGGCAGCGAATAATAGGGCGAGGCGTTGTTCGGGAACTTGGCCGTCCAGTCGGCCGCGACGAAGCCCTTGTCGGCCAGGACCTGGATGTCGGTCGCCTGGTTGAAGGTCACGACGTCGGCCTCGAGCCCCTCGAGGATGGAGCGCGCCTGCTTCGACGAACCGGCATGCGACTGCTTGATCTCCAGCGTCTTGCCGGTGTCCTCGGCGTATTTCTGCGCATAGGCCTTGTCGATGGCGACGAAGAGCTCGCGCGAGACGTCGTAGGAAGCGTTGAGGATGGTGCCCGGCGCCTCGGCGAAGGCCGGCAGCCCGCCAAGCGCAAAAAGGACGGCAGCCGTTACAACCGAAAGGCGTCGCATCGTGGTTCCTTGCTCATGATTCCGGCCGGGAGGAAGCCAAGCCGATGAAAGGGATGAGCAAAGTAGCAAGCGCCCCAACGGGCTTCGAGGAATGGGCGTCTCAATTGCCGTGGGCGATAGGATCCACGTCCTAGAAAACGCCCCGCCCACGCAAAGGTGGAGCGATCAGAACTCGACGATCTTCCCGGCCTCGAGGGTGATGCGGCGGTCCATCCGCTCGGCCAGCTCCATGTTGTGGGTGACGATCAGAGCCGCCAGCCCCGAGGCGCGCACCAGGGCGTCGAGCGCGTCGAAGACATAGTGCGAGGTCGTCGGATCGAGATTGCCGGTCGGCTCGTCCGCCAGCAGCAGCCGCGGCGCATTGGCGACCGCGCGCGCAATCGCGACGCGTTGCTGCTCGCCGCCGGAGAGTTCCGCAGGCCGGTGCGTCACCCGCGCTTGCCAGCCAGTAGGAAAGCAGCTCCGCCGCCCGCCGCGCCGCCTCCTTGCGGTCGAGCCCGCGGATCAGCTGCGGCATCATCACGTTCTCGAGCGCCGAGAACTCCGGCAGCAGGTGGTGGAACTGATAGACGAAGCCGATCTGCGGCGCGGCGGATCGCCGTCCGTTCGGCGTCGCCGAGCGAGCCGGCCAGCCGGCCGCCGATCTCGACATCGCCGCCATCCGGCCGCTCCAGCAGGCCGGCCAGGTGCAGCAGCGTCGACTTGCCGGCGCCCGATGGCGCGACGAGCGCGACGATCTCGCCCGGATGGATGGCGAGATTGGCCCCGGTCAGGATCGAGAGCCTGCCGCTGCCTTCCTTGTAGTGCCGCTCGACGCCGAGCAGGCGGAGGGCGGGTGCCCGCTCCGCGCCGGATTTCGGCTTTTGCCGTTCTGCTGCCAAAGCGTTGCTCATTCGTATCGCAGAGCCTCGACCGGATCGAGCCGCGCCGCCCGCCACGCCGGATAGAGCGTGGCGAGATAGCTGAGCACGAGCGCCATGATGACGATCGAGCGCGTTTCGCCGGGATTCGATATCGGCCGGCAGCTTCGACAGAAAATAGAGCTCCGGCGAGAACACTTCGGTGCGCGGTCATCCAGGACACGAACTGCCGGATCGACTCGATGTTCATGCAGACGAGCGTGCCGAGCAGCACGCCGACGAGCGTGCCGACGACGCCGATCGCCGCCCCGGTGATGAGGAAGATGCGCAGGATCGAGCCCGCGTCGCGCCCATGGTGCGCAGGATGGCGATGTCGGGCCCTTGTCCTTCACCAGCATGATGAGGCCGGAGATGATGTTGAGCGCCGCCACCAGCACGATCAGCGTCAGGATCATGAACATCACGTTGCGCTCGACCTCGCAGCGCGAGAAGAAGGTCTGTTGCGCTGGCGCCAGTCGGCAGCAAGACCGGCGCGGCCGGCCGCCGGCTCGACGCTCGCGGCGCGTCCGTCTGGTCGGGATCGTCGAGATAGACCTCGATGCGAGGCACGTCGTCCTGCGGTTGAAGATAGGCCTGCGCCTCGGCGAGCGGCATGAAGACGAAGGCGCGTCGTACTCCGACATGCCGATCTCGAAGATCGCCGCCACCGGATAGGCCTTGAAGCGCGGCGTCATGCCCATCGGCGTGACCGCGCCGCGCGGCGAGACGAGCGTCAGATTGTCGCCGGCGTCAGGCCGAGCATGGTCGGCGAGCCGGCGGCCGATGGCGACGCCCTCGCCTCGTCGAAACCTTCGAGCGTGCCTGCCGGATGTTCTTCGCGATGCAGGGCAGGCTGTGCAGAGTCCTGCGCGCGGACGCCGCGCACGAGCACGCCGGCGAGTCGTACGCCGACGACGCCAGCGCCTGCCCTCGACGAGCGGGATCGCCGCCGTGACGCCGTTGACCTGGCGAGCGGCGGCGACGTCGGCATAATCGGTGAGCGGCGCGTCGATCGGCTGCACCACGACGTGGCCGTTGATGCCGAGGATCTTGTCGAGCAGCTCGCTGCGGAAGCCGTTCATCACCGCCATCACGATGATCAGCGTCGCGACGCCGAGCATGATGCCGAGGAAGGAGAAGCCCGCGATGACGGAGATGAAGCCTCGCGGCGGCGTGCGCGGAGATAGCGCCGCGCAGCAGCCATTCGAAGGGGCAAAAGGTGCGGTCGCCGGCTCGGCTCAGCCATTCCGTCCTGATCGCGCGGGCGCGACCGCGGCGTAAGTGCTGTCAAGCAGCTTTGCACGGCCGCGTCCGACGCTGAGCGATTCGCGGCGCGCCGTCGCCGCGCTGCTTCAGCTCGACTTCGCCACGCGCGAGCCCCTTCGGACCGACGATCGAGCTGCCAGGGCAGCCGATCAGGTCCATGGTCGCGAACTTCGCCGCCGGCCCGGTCGTCGGTGTCGTCGTAGAGCACGTCGATGCCGCTTCGAGGCTGCTCGTAGAGCTGGTCGCAGGCCGATCGGTCGCGGCGATCGCCCGGCTTGAGGTTGACGAGGCCGACCTTGAACGGCGCGACCTCATCCGGCCAGATGATGCCGTCGTCGTCATGGCCGGCCTCGATGATCGCGGCGACGAGCCGCGACGGGCCGATGCCGTAGGAGCCCATGTGGACGGGAACGTCGCGCCGTCGGGACCGGTGACCTTGGCGCCCATCGGCTCGGAGTATTTGGTGCCGAAGTAGAAGATGTGGCCGACCTCGATGCCGCGGGCCGGAGGCGCTTGCCTTCCGGCGACTCGGCTCGAAGCGCGCCTCGTCGTGCATCTCCTCGGTGGCGGCGTAGAGGCTGGTCCACTGTCGCACGATCGGCGTCAGGTCGCCGCGAAATCGAGTCGCCGGCGGGGATCGGCGTGTCGAGCAGCGGCCTTGTGCAGAACACGGCGCTCTCGCCGGTCTCGGCCAGCACGATGAACTCGTGAGAGGTCGCCGCCGATCGGGCCGGTATCGGCGCGCATCGGGATCGCCTTCAGCCCGAGCCGCGCGAAGGTGCGCAGATAGGCGACGAACATGCGGTTGTAGGACGTGCGGGCCGCGCCTCGTCGAGGTCGAAGGAATAGGCGTCCTTCATCAGGAACTCGCGCGAGCGCATCACGCCGAAGCGCGGGCGCACCTCGTCCCGGAACTTCCACTGGATGTGGTAGAGGTTCAGCGGCAGGTCCTTGTAGGAGCGTCACATAGCCGGAAGATCTCGGTGATCATTTCCTCGTTGGTCGGGCCGTAGAGCATCTCGCGCTCGTGCCGGTCCTTGATGCGCAGCATCTCCTTGCCGTAAGCGTCGTAGCGCCCGCTTTCGCGCCAGAGATCGGCCGACTGGATGGTCGGCATCAGGAGTCTCGATGGCGCCGGCGCGGTTCTGCTCCTCGCGGACGATCGCTGGATGTTGTTCAGCACCTTCAGGCCGAGCGGCAGCCAGGCATAGATGCCGGCGGCTCTCCTGGCGGATCATGCCCGCGCGCAGCATCAGGCGGTGCGAGACGATCTCCGCTTCCTTCGGCGTCTCGCGGAGGGTCGGCAGGAACGAGCGGGAAAGGCGCATCAGAAAAGGGCTCCAGCGAGTCGAATGGGCGCACATCAAGCCATACGCGGACGAAAACACAAGTCCTGGAAATCAGCGCCTTTGTCGCGGCGATTGAACAAGCGTTGGGCAGAGTCATGCCGAACCGGCCCAAGCACACTCAAACGCCGAAATAGGCCATTTGCGCGACGGTACTACTAAGGTCAGCCAGGTTGACGCAAAAAAAATGGGCTGGGCTTGCACAATTGGATGACAAGCGCGAAGGCATTGGGTAACGTCGGGTCATAACAAAGGACCACGCGGTAAAGCGTGACTCCAAACAAAGGCACGCGGTCTAAGTCTTGGGAGGAAGCCCCCTCTGGCGCGCTGAAAAGCAGCTGCCGCTGAGCTCACCATAATGAGCTCGATCAAAGCCAATCGAGCGAAAAGCTCGGCTGAGGGGTTGAGCGCGAACTAAAAAAGGCAAGATCCTCATGGATCTTGCCTTTTTTGTTTGCCGGCAGCAGGCGATATTCTCGTTCAGCTCAGAACGAAACCTCGCTCAGAACCTCGGCCGTCCAACCCATCTTCACGTAGCCGTACCAGATTCCATAGACGACTATGGCGCTGACGATCGAGGTGATGATCGCCTTGCGAACCAGATGCAGATTGGCCGGCGCGCTCGCTGTCGTGCCGAGCAACACATTGCCCTCTTCCTCGTGCGTGCGCACGCCGAACGGCAGCACGATGAAAAGCACCAGCCACCAGGTGATGAAGTAGACGGCGAAAATGCTGTAGATCGGCATAAGTTTCAGGCCTCCTCGAGTTCGACCAGCGTTCCGCAGAAATCCTTCGGATGCAGGAACAACACCGGCTTGCCATGCGCGCCGATCCTCGGCTCGCCATTTCCCAGAACCCGGGCGCCATCGGCCTTCAGCCGATCGCGCGCCGCCAGGATATCGTCCACCTCGTAGCAGAGGTGATGAATCCCGCCGTCCGGATTTCGAGCCAGAAACTTCGCAATCGGCGAATCCTCGCCATGTGGCGCCAGCAGCTCGATCTTGGTGTTCGGCAGCTCGACGAAGATGGTCACCACGCCATGCTCAGGCAAGCTCAGCGGCGCCGAAACGCGCGCGCCCAGCGTATCGCGATAGGTCCGCATCGCGGCGTCGAGATCCGACACCGCGATCGCGACATGGTTCAGTCGGCCGATCATGCCCTGGCTCCTTGGCGGACATTACGTCCGCACAGGCGTCATACGATCGCGACGAAGACAGTGCAAAGTGGCTTTTTGCCCCAAGCCTGCCGGACCGAGGCACGGACCGACCGCCGGATCGCCTCGCGGACCAGGTCGGCGTCACGGCGGCGGGCCCGCGGAATGCTCTCGATCGTGCCGAGAACCGCCGTCATGACGGTCTCCTCGAACGGGTGGCCAGAGACACCCTGGATCGGCAGGCCCGTCAACGCGATTTCCGGATCGACGGCGACACCGCCCTTGGCATCGAGCACGACGGAAACAGCGACATGGCCGGCGAAGCCGAGCTTGCGCCGCTCGGGGACGCCGACGCCGTCTTCGTCGGCGATGATGATGCCGTCCTTGTAGAGACGGCCGACCGGAACGTCGTCAATCTCTTCGGCGGGCCCCGGCGCTAGACGGACGATGTTGCCGTTCTCCGTCAGCATCACCTGCTTGACGCCCATGTCGCGAGCAAACGCCGCATGGGCCCAGAGATGCATCGCCTCGCCATGCACCGGTATGGCGATCTCGGGCCGCACCCAGCCATACATTTCGGCAAGTTCGTCGCGGCGCGGGTGGCCGGAGACATGCACGAGGCGGTCGCGGTCGGTGATTACCACGATGCCCTGATCGCAGAGCGAATTGATGATGTTGCCGATGGCCTTCTCGTTGCCCGGAATGGGACGGGCGGAAAACACAACGGTATCGCCCGGCGACAGGCCGACGAACTTGTGCTCGTCCTCGGCGATCCGGGCGAGAGCCGCGCGCGGCTCGCCCTGGCTGCCGGTCAAAATGGCGACAACCTTGGAGCGCGGCAGGTAGCCGTAGGATTCCTCGTCGAGGAAGGGAGGCAATCCTTCCATATAGCCGAGTTCGGTCGCTACCTCGATCGCACGCCGCAGCGCGCGGCCGACCACCACGACCTGACGGTCCGCGGCCTGAGCGGCCAGCGCGATCGACTTAATGCGACCGACATTCGAGGCAAAGGTCGTGAAGGCGACACGGCCGGTCGCTTCCTTGACGATTTCGGTCAGGGACAGACCAACTTCGGTCTCGCTCGGGCTGCGGCCGTCGCGCATCGCGTTGGTCGAATCGCAGACAAGCGCCAGAACGCCCTCGTCGCCGATTGCCGCCAAGCGCGCCGCATCGGTCTGCGGGCCGATGACGGGTTCCGGATCGAGCTTCCAGTCGCCGGTATGGACCACGGTGCCAAGCGGCGTGCGGATCGCAAGCGCCATCGGCTCGAGAATCGAATGGGCGACGGCGATGAACTCGACCTCGAACTCGCCGATGGTCACCCGCTCGCCCGGGGCAACGATGGTGATCGGAATCTCCGGCGCGCCGGGCTGCGCCGCGCGCTTGGCGTTCAACAGGCCGGCGGTGAAGGCGCTGGCATAGACCGGTACGCGCACGCGTGGCCACAGATCGAGCAGCGCGCCGAAATGATCTTCATGCGCGTGGGTGATGATGATCGCGTCGATGAAGTCGCGCTCTTCCACCATGTAGCGGATGTCGGGCAGGACAAGATCCACGCCCGGAAGGTCCGGACCGGCAAAGCTGACGCCGAAATCCACGCCGATCCAGCGGCGGCGGTTGGAAGGACCGTAGCCATAGAGGGCGAGATTCATACCGATCTCGCCGACGCCACCCAGGGGAAGGAAGACGAAGTCGTCCGTAGCTGCTTTTTTTGCGCTCATTGTCTCGACGTCGCCACTGTACCGAAATGGACCTCGCCGGCGGCGATCGTCCTAACCAAACCATCGGGTGAACGGATGACAAGCCGGCCTTCCTCGTCGATCGTCTCGAAGACGCCGGAGAATACCTGCTCGCCTACCCGCACTGCGACCGTCTCACCGAGGCCGGCCGCGCGATCGAGCCATAGCCGTCTTACCGACTTGAAACCGCGACCGCCATTCCAGACCCGCGCGACGCTGGCCCAGGCATCGGAAAGCGCCTCGAACAGGCGAAACGCATCGATTCCGACTCCGAGCTCTGCCAATGCCGTCGCAGGATAGGGCAAGCCCTCGGGTGCCGCGACGACATTTACGCCGATCCCGATCACAACCGCGAGGCGATCATCCGGAAGCGGCTCGGCCTCCAGCAGGATACCCGCCAACTTGGCGCCGTCGAGCAGCACGTCGTTCGGCCATTTGAGGCGGAGACGATCGCGACGGCCGGCGGCTCCCGCCCCCTCGAGCCCATCCAGTCCGATATGGAAGATGAGATCCGGCGCCACGGCCCGCAAGGCTTCGTCGAGCGCCAGCCCGGCCACGAAGCTAAGCGTCGCGGCCGTGGCCGGGTGATTGGGAACGACCACCAGCAGGCTGGCCGCCATGTTCCCCACCGGCGTTACCCAGTGGCGACCGCGGCGCCCCCTGCCCTGCGTCTGATGCGCCGAAACGAACCAGCACCCGCCGGGATCCCCGGCGCGCGCGGCTGCCATCGCCTCCGCATTCGTCGAACCGACCGTCTCAAAGGACTTGAGACGGTAGTGGTTCTCTGCGGAGGTCCGGCCGAGCTTGAACTCCATCAATCAGAAAAAGGTCTTGGCTGCGACCGTCGCCGCCGCGCCAAGCGGCCCAGCGATGAAGACGAAGAGCATCACGAACAGCCCCGACAGGCCGAGAACGAACCGCAGTTCGCCCGACATCGGCTCGAAGGCGCCAGCCGGCTCATCGAAATACATGATCTTGACGATCCGCAGGTAGTAGTAGGCGCCCACCACGCTCGACAGCACGCCGATCACGCGAGAGGACGTAGAGATGCCGCCTTCGATCGCGGCCAGGAAGACGTAGAACTTGGCGAAGAAGCCGGCGAGCGGCGGAATGCCGGCAAGCGAGAACAGGATCATCGCGAAGATGAAGGCGATGACCGGATTGGTGCGCGACAGGCCGGCGAGAGTCGACTGATCTCCTCGACCGCCTGGCCCTTGCGGCGCATGGACAGGATGACCGCGAAGGCGCCGAGCGTCATGGCGACATAGATCGCGATGTAGACCAGCACGCCCTGCACGCCGGCCTGGCGTGCCGGCCGCGAGGCCGACCAGCGCGAAGCCCATATGGCCGATCGACGAATAGGCCATCAGGCGCTTGATGTTGCGCTGGCCGATCGCGGCGAAGGCACCGAGCGACCATCGAGGCGATGCGCGATGAAGATGATCATCTGCTGCCACTCCGAGGCGGCCGGGCCGAGGGCTCCGACGAGCACGCGGATGAACAGCGCCATGGCCGCGACCTTCGGGGCGGACGGCGAAGAACGGCGTCACCGGGGTCGGCGCGCCTTCATAGACGTCCGGCGTCCACATGTGGAACGGCACGGCCGAGACCTTGAAGGCGAGGCCGGCGAGCACGAAACCAGGCCGAACACCAGGCCGATGCGATGGGCCGGACTCAGCGCCGTCGGCGACGCCCTGCGAAGGTACTGGCCGGTGAAGCCGTAGATCAGCGAGCGCCGTAGAGCAGCATGCCGGACGACAGCGCGCCGAGCACGAAGTACTTCAGGCCCGCTTCGGTCGACTTGACCGATTCCCGGTTGCTGGCCGCGATGACGTAGAGCGCCAGCGACTGCAAGCTCGAGGCCGAGATAGAGCGCGATCAGGTCATTGGCCGAGATCATCAGCATCATGCCGAGGGTCGCGAGCAGGATCAGCACCGGATACTCGAAGCGGGCGATCTTCTCCTGCTCGATGTAGCCGTCGAAAGCAGGATGGTGAGACCGCGAGGCGATCAACGCCAGAGCTTCATGAAGCGGGCGAAGCGGATCGAGCACGAAGGCGCCGTTGAAGGTGACGCCGTCCTCGGCCTTGAAGACGAGAAGCAGCGCCGCGACGAGAACCAGCAGAATGGCCAGGGTCGGTGACAAGCGAGGTGGTCCGCTCGCCGCCGAAGGCGCCGATCATCAGCAGGACAAGGCGCACCGACCGCCAGATCGAGCTCCGGCAGGAAGGGCAGAGCGAGGGGAACGTAGCGAGGTCCATCATGATCTATCCGTGTCCCTCACTGCGCCGCCAGCGCGAGCTTGCCGGCAGCGGAAGCGCGGCCTGATAGTTGGTGATCAGCTTGTCCACGCCTGGCCCGTCACGTCGAGGACCGGGGTCGGATAGACGCCGAAGAAGATGGTCAGCACGACCAGCGGCACGAGAATGGCGATCTCGCGCCGAGACAGGTCGAACATCGACTTGAGATCACGGCTTGTCGAGCGCGCCGAAGATCACCTTGCGGTAGAGCCACAGACGCGTAGCTCGCCGACAGGATGACGCCGGTGGTCGCGAAGGCGGCAACCCAGGTATTGGCGCGGAAAGCGCCGATCAGCGACGAGGAACTCGCCGACGAAACCGCTGGTGCCCGGCAGGCCGACATTCGCCATCGTGAAGACGAGGAAGGCCGTCGCGTAGAACGGCATCCGGTTGACGAGGCCGCCATAGGCCGCGATCTCGCGGGTATGCATGCGGTCGTAGATGACGCCGACGCAGAGGAAGAGCGCACCCGACACGATGCCGTGCGACAGCATCTGGAAGATCGCGCCTTCGACACCCTGGGCGTTCATCGTGAAGATGCCCATCGTGACGTAGCCCATATGAGCGACGGACGAGTAGGCGATCAGCTTCTTCATGTCCGCCTGAACGAGCGCCACCAGCGAGGTGTAGATGATGGCGACGACGGAGAGCGTGTAGATGATCGGGGCGAAATCGGCGGAAGCGACGGGGAACATCGGCAGCGAGAAGCGCAGGAAGCCGTAGCCGCCCATCTTCAGCAGCACGCCCGCCAGAATGACCGAGCCCGCGGTCGGCGCCTCGACGTGTGCGTCGGGGAGCCAAGTATGCACCGGCCACATCGGCATCTTCACCGCGAAGGAGGCGAAGAAGGCGAGCCACAGCCAGGTCTGCATCGAAGTCGGGAACGAATGGTCGAGCAGCGTCGGGATGTCGGTCGTGCCGGCCTGCCAGTACATCGCCATGATGGCCAGCAGCATCAGGACCGAGCCGAGCAGCGTGTAGAGGAAGAACTTGAACGCGGCATAGACGCGGCGCTGGCCGCCCCAGACGCCGATGATCAGGAACATCGGGATCAGGCCGCCTTCGAAGAAGACGTAGAACAGCACCAGATCGGTCGCGCAGAACACGCCGATCATCAGCGTTTCGAGCACGAGGAACGCGAGCATGTATTCCTTGAAGCGGATCTTCACGGAATACTTGGAGGCGACGATGCAGAACGGCATCAGGAAAGTCGTCAGGATGACGAACAGCATCGAAATGCCGTCGACGCCCATCGAATAGGCGATCTTGCCGCCGAGCCAGTCGGCCCGCTCGACGAACTGGAAGCCGGCGCTCGAATTGTCGAAGTCGATCCAGATCAGGAGCGACACCAAGAAGGTGACGATCGTGGTCCAGAGCGAGATCCAGTAGACGTTGCGCCGCGCCGCGGCGTCATCGCCGCGAACGAGCAGAAGCAGGAGTGCGCCGACCGTTGGCAGGAAGGTAACGGTCGAGAGGATCGGCCAGTCAGTCATCTAAAACCCCTCAACCCGCAAACATCATCCAGGTGACCAGCGCAGCGACGCCGATCAGCATGGCAAAGGCATAGTGGTACATGTAGCCGGACTGCAGCCGGATCACCCGGTTGGTGACGTCGATGACGCGCGCCGAGATGCCGTCGGGCCCGAGCCCGTCGATGATCATCCCATCACCCTTCTTCCAGAGGAAGCGACCGAGCCAACGGGCCGGACGGACGAACAGGAAGTCGTAGATCTCGTCGAAGTACCACTTGTGCAGCAGGAACCGGTAGAGCACCGGCTGCTCCGCCGCGAGGCGCTTCGGCGTTTCGGGGGACCGGATGTAGAACCAGTAGGCGACCAGCAGACCGATCACCATCACGATGAACGGCGAGTACTTCACCAGCGACGGCACACCGTGCATTTCGTGCAGGATGTGATTGTCCGGATTGGTGAACAGCGCACCCTTCCAGAACTCGCCATAACCCTCGCCGATGAACTGGTTGGCGAAGACGGCACCGGCGAACAACGCGCCGACCGAAAGCAGCAGCAGCGGCACCGTCATGACCGGCGGCGACTCGTGGACATGGCTCATCACCTCGTCGGAAGCGCGCGGCTTGCCGTGGAAGGTCATGAAAATCAGGCGCCAGGAGTAGAACGACGTCATCAGCGCGGCGGCCACCGTCAGGACGAAGGCGTAGCCCGAAAAGGCATTGTGACCGACGAAGGCGCTCTCGATGATCGCATCCTTCGAATAATAGCCGGCGGTCAGCGGGAAGCCGGTCAGCGCCAGCGTGCCGATGATCATCGTCCAGTAGGTCAAGGGGATCTGCTTCCTAAGGCCACCCATGTGCCGCATGTCCTGCTGGCCCGAGACGGCGTGGATTACCGAGCCGGCACCGAGGAACAGCAGCGCCTTGAAGAAGGCGTGCGTGAACAGGTGGAACACGCCCGCTCCGTATGCACCGACGCCGAGGGCGACGAACATGTAGCCGAGCTGCGAGCAGGTCGAGTAGGCGATGACGCGCTTGATGTCGTTCTGGACCAGACCGACGGTGGCGGCGAAGAACGCCGTCGTCGCGCCGAAGAAGGTGACGACCGTCAGCGCCGTCGGCGCCAGGTCGAACAGCGGCGACATGCGGGCAACCATGAACACGCCGGCCGTGACCATCGTCGCGGCATGGATCAGCGCGGAAACCGGCGTCGGGCCCTCCATGGCGTCCGGCAGCCAGGTGTGCAGCAGGAACTGGGCCGACTTGCCCATCGCACCGATGAACAGAAGGATGCAGATCACCGTCAACGCATCCAGGTCCCAGGACAGGAAGTGGATCGTCTGGCCGGCGACACTGCCGGTGTTGGCGAAGATCGTGTCGAAATCGACCGAGCCGAACATCACGAAGATGCCGAAGATGCCGAGCGCGAAGCCGAAATCGCCGACGCGGTTGACCACGAAGGCCTTCATGGCAGCCGCATTGGCGGCCGGACGCTTGAACCAGAAGCCAATCAGCAGGTACGAGGCGAGACCGACGCCCTCCCAGCCGAAGAACATCTGGAACAGATTGTCCGACGTCACCAGCATCAGCATGGCGAAGGTGAAGAGCGACAGGTAGGCGAAGAAGCGCGGCCGGTTCTCGTCATGGCTCATATAGCCGATCGAGTAGACATGGACGAGCGAGGAGACCGAAGTCACGACCACCAGCATCATGGCGGTCAGCGTGTCGATGCGCAGCGCCCAGTCAAAGGAGAGCGTGCCGGAAGCAACCCAGGGCAGCACCTTTACCCGGACGGTCTCGCCTTCCGGCGAACCGATCGTCAGGAAGGCGATCCACGACAGCACCGCCGAAACGAGCAGCAGACCCGTGGTGATCAGCTCGGCCGGACGCGAACCCGGCGCGGCGGCGTGGTGATGATCGTGGCCATGATCATCATGACCATGATCGTCGTGGTCATGACCATGCGCGGCATGATCATCATGCGCGTCAGACCCATCCTTGGGCGCGCCCACCATGGCAGCGGCATAGCTGCCGCTGAGGGCGATGATGCCTGCGAGAATGGCGCCGAGAAGCGGGAGAAAGACGATGGCTGAATACATGGCAGGCCTCAGCCCTTCATCATGTTGATGTCTTCCACCGCGATCGAGCCGCGGTTGCGGAAGTAGACGACGAGGATGGCAAGGCCGATGGCCGATTCAGCGGCCGCGACGGTCAGTACCAGGAGCGCGAAGATCTGCCCGACGAGATCGCCCAGGAAGGACGAGAACGCGACAAAGTTCAGGTTCACGGAAAGCAGGATCAATTCGACCGACATCAGGATGACGATCACGTTCTTCCGATTGAGGAAGATGCCGAATACGCCGATCGTAAACAGGATCGCCGCGACCGACAGATAGTGGGAGAGACCGATTGCCATGGTGTTTTCCTCGTCTCTCGCTCAGATGCCCTTGCCGGGTTCAACGGGACGCATATCGACCTTCTGCGACCGCGCGACCTGGTCGGCGATGTTCTGCCGCTTGACCCGCGGCTTGTGGCGCAGCGTCAGCACGATGGCGCCGATCATGGCCACCAGCAGCACGAAGCCGGCGATCTGGAAGAAGAAGATGTAGTGGGTGTAGAGCAGGCGCCCGATCGCCGCCGTGTTGGTGACCTGGTTCATGTCAGGGATGGGCTGCACGGCGTTGCCCGCGACGTTGGGCGCGAAGGCCCAGCCGCTCAGCACGATCAGCAGTTCCGCCAACAGCACGACGCCGATCAGCGCGCCGACCGGCAGATACTGCAGGAAGCCCTGGCGCAGCTCCGTGAAATCGACGTCGAGCATCATGACGACGAACAGGAAGAGCACCGCCACCGCGCCGACATAGACAACGACCAGCAGCATCGCCAGGAACTCGGCGCCGAGCATCACGAAGAGCCCGGCCGCGTTGAAGAAGGCGAGGATCAGGAAGAGCACGGAGTGCACGGGATTTCGGGACGAAATCACCATCAGCGCGGACGCAATGGTGATGCCCGAGAACAGGTAGAAGAAAATGGTATGCAGGATCATGATCCGTGCCCTCGGACAGCGCGGCAAGCCGCGGCATCCCTCCAAAATTGCGTCGGAACCACACCCCGCCTAGCGGTAGGGTGCGTCCATGCTGATATTCTGCGCGATCTCGCGCTCCCACCGGTCGCCATTCGCGAGAAGCTTTTCCTTGTCGTAGTAGAGCTCCTCGCGCGTTTCCGTCGCGAACTCGAAATTCGGTCCCTCGACGATAGCGTCGACCGGACATGCCTCCTGGCAGAAGCCGCAATAGATGCACTTCACCATATCGATGTCGTAGCGCGTCGTGCGGCGGGTGCCGTCATTGCGGCGCGGGCCGGCCTCAATCGTGATCGCCTGCGCCGGGCAGATCGCCTCGCACAGCTTGCACGCGATGCAGCGCTCTTCCCCGTTCGGGTAGCGGCGTAGCGCATGCTCGCCACGGAATCGCGGGCTCAGCGCCCCCTTCTCGAACGGGTAGTTCAGCGTCTTCTTCGGAGCGAAGAAATAGCGCATGGCGAGGAAGAAGGCGGAGACGAACTCCGACAGGAATACCGACTTGGCGGTCTGGTCGAGGCGCATCACGGTGCCCATCCCATGGTCTGCAGAACAACGGCCACGAGCACGACCATGCCAAGCGAGATCGGCAGGAAGACCTTCCAGCCCAGCCGCATCAGCTGGTCATAGCGGTAGCGCGGGACGATGGCCTTCGCCATGGCGAACATGAAGAAGACCAAGGTGCCCTTGAGCACGAACCAGACGATGCCCGGCACCCAGGTGAAGGGCGCCACGTTGACCGGCGGCAACCAGCCTCCGAGGAACAGGATCGTGGTCAGCGCGCACATCAGGCAGATCGAGGCATACTCGCCGAGCATGAACATCATGTACGGCGTCGAGCCATATTCCGACATGAAGCCGGCGACCAGTTCCGACTCCGCCTCGACCAGGTCGAAGGGCGGACGGTTGGTTTCCGCGAGCGCCGAGACGAAGAAGATGACGAACATCGGCAGCAGCGGCAGCCAGTACCAGTCGAGGAAGCTGCCCGGCAGGCCGAGCTTCGTGCCGAGGCCCGACTGCTGCGACAGCACCACATCCGAGATGTTGAGCGAGCCGACGCAGAGCAGCACCGTGATCAGCACGAAGCCGATCGACACCTCGTACGAGACCATTTGCGCGGCGGCGCGCAGCGACGACAGGAACGGGTACTTCGAGTTCGAGGCCCAGCCGCCCATGATCACGCCATAGACGCCGAGCGACGAGATTGCGAGCAGGTAGAGAATGCCGACATTGATGTTGGCGATCACCCAGCCCGCATTGAACGGGATCACCGCCCAGCCGGCGAGCGCCAGCGTCACCGTGACGAGCGGCGCCAGAAGGAAGATGCCCTTGTTGGCGCCCGACGGAATGATGGGTTCCTTCAAGACGAACTTCAGCAGATCCGCGAAGGACTGGAACAAGCCGAAGGCGCCGACGACGTTGGGACCACGGCGCATCTGGACGGCCGCCCAGATCTTGCGGTCCGCCAATAGCACGTAGGCGATGAACACCAGCAGCAGCACGAGCACGAGCAGGCTCTGCCCGACAATGATCGCGCCCGGGATGAGGTAGTTTTCGACGAAGCCGTTCATTCCCGCCTCACTCCGCAGCAGCGGCAAGCTGGCCGGCCGCGAGCGCCGAGCATTCCGCCATGATGGCCGAAGCGCGTGCGATCGGGTTGGTCAGGTAGAAATCTTGGATCGGATTGGCGAAAGCCGCCCAGCCGAGCGAGCCGCCGGCCGAAGCCAGAGCCGCCACGTCGGCGAGGTCGCCGGCGCGGACCGTGTCGATCGCCGCGAGATGCGGATGCGCCCCGTAGAGCGCCTTGCGCAGCTCGCCGAGCGAGTCGAACGGCAGCCGGTGGCCGAGCACGTCGGAGAGGGCGCGAAGGATCGCCCAGTCCTCGCGCGCGTCGCCAGGCGGGAAACCGGCCCGGTTGGCGATCTGCACGCGGCCTTCGGTGTTGACGAAGGTGCCCGACTTCTCGGTGTAGGCAGCGGCCGGCAGGATGACGTCGGCGCGGTGAGCGCCCGCGTCGCCATGCGTGCCGACATAGACCACAAAGGTCGAGCCGAGCGCGGTGGTGTCGATCTCGTCGGCGCCGAGCAGGATGAGCACGTCAAGCGCGCCCTGCCCCGCCGCGGCGACCATGCCGGCGACGTCCAGCCCGCCATCCGCCGGCACGAAGCCGACGTCGAGCGCGCCGACGCGCGATGCGGCGCTGTGCAGGACAGCGAGACCGTTCCAGCCTTCGTCGCGGCCGGGGGCCGAAGCGATGGCAGCGGCAGCCGCCAGCACGGCCTTGCCGTCGTCGCGGGCAAGAGCGCCCTGCCCGACGATGACGATCGGCCGCTTGGCGTTGGCGAGGATCTCGCCGAACGAGCCCTTGCCGGCAACGATTTCGGCGAGGGTCTCCGGACCGGCGCCGAGATAGTCATGCGGATAGGTCAGGTCGACATGCTCGCCGATGACGCCGATGCGCACATTGCCGGCGCGCCAGCGCTTGCGGATGCGGGCGTTCAGCACCGACGCTTCCTTGCGCGGATTGGCGCCGACGATGAGGATCGCGTCCGCCTGCTCGATGCCGGCGATGGTCGGGTTGAACACGTAGCTCGCGCGGCCAAGGGCCGGATCGAGCTTGGCGCCATCCTGACGGGCATCGAGATTGGCCGAACCGAGCGAACCGATCAGCGCCTTCAGAGCATAGAGCTCCTCGACCGCGGCCAAGTCACCGGCGATGGCGCCGATCTTCGGACCCGAGGTCGCGTTGACACGGTCGGCGATGGCGGCGAATGCCTCGGCCCAGGTAGCCGGCTTCAGGCGACCGTCGACGCGCAGATACGGCCGGTCGAGGCGCTGCGTGCGCAGGCCGTCCCAGATGAAGCGGGTCTTGTCCGAGATCCATTCCTCGTTGACCGCCTCGTTGAGGCGGGGCAGCACGCGCATCACTTCGCGGCCGCGCGTGTCGACGCGGATGTTCGAACCGACGGCATCCATGACGTCGATCGACTCGGTCTTAGTCAGTTCCCACGGCCGCGCCGTGAAGGCGAAGGGACGCGAGGTGAGCGCGCCGACCGGGCAGAGGTCGATGACGTTGCCCTGCAACTCCGACGACAGCGCCTTCTCGAGATAGGTGGTGATCTCTGCGTCCTCGCCGCGACCGATCAGGCCGAGCTCGGAAATGCCGGCGACTTCCGTCGTGAAGCGGACACAGCGCGTGCAATGGATGCAGCGGTTCATCACCGTCTTCACGAGCGGGCCGATATACTTGTCCTCGACGGCGCGCTTGTTCTCGGAGAAGCGGTTCTTGTCCACGCCATAGGCCATGGCCTGGTCCTGCAGATCACACTCGCCGCCCTGATCGCAGATCGGGCAATCGAGCGGATGGTTGATCAGCAGGAACTCCATCACGCCTTCGCGTGCCTTCTTCACCATCGGCGACTTGGTGAGCATGACCGGCGGCTCGCCGTTCGGGCCCGGACGCAGGTCGCGCACGTTCATGGCGCAGGAAGCGGTCGGCTTCGGCGGTCCGCCCTTCACCTCGACGAGGCACATACGGCAATTGCCGGCGATCGACAGACGCTCGTGGAAACAGAAGCGCGGCACCTCGGCGCCCGCGGCTTCCGCCGCCTGCAGCAGCGTGTAGTCCGGCGGAACGTCGACTTCGATGCCGTCAACGATGATCTTGGCCATGGTTTACTCCGCCGCTTCCATCATCTGCCGCTCGAGCGGCCGGGGGTTGCGGGAATAGAGGTCGATGCGCTCTTCGATCTCGTGCCGGAAATGCCGGATCAGGCCCTGGATGGGCCAGGCCGCGGCGTCGCCGAGCGCACAGATCGTGTGGCCTTCGACCTGGGTCGTGACCTGCAGAAGCATGTCGATTTCGCGCTTCTCGGCTTCGCCGCGCGCCATGCGGTCGATCACGCGCCACATCCAGCCGGTGCCTTCGCGGCACGGCGTGCACTGGCCGCAGCTCTCATGCTTGAAGAAATAGGCGATGCGGGCGATCGCGCGGATGACGTCGGTCGACTTGTCCATAACGAGCACGCCGGCCGTGCCGAAGCTCGACTTCACGGCGCGCGTGCCGTCGAAGTCCATGATCAGGTCTTCGCACTGGTCGGCCGGGATGATCGGGCAGGAAGCGCCGCCGGGGATGATCGCCTTCAGATTGTCCCAGCCGCCGCGAATGCCACCGCCATGCTTCTCGATCAATTCCTTGAACGGAATGCCCATCGCCTCTTCGACGATGCAGGGAGTGTTCACGTGACCCGAGATGCCGAACAGCTTGGTGCCGACATTGTTCGGGCGGCCGATCGACGAGAACCAGGCCGGGCCGCGACGCAGGATGGTCGGGGCGACCGCGATGCTCTCGACATTGTTGACCGTCGTCGGGCAGCCATAGAGGCCGACATTCGCGGGGAAAGGCGGCTTCAGGCGCGGCTGGCCCTTCTTGCCTTCGAGGCTCTCGAGGAGAGCCGTCTCTTCGCCGCAGATATAGGCGCCGGCGCCGTGGGCGACGAAGATGTCCATGTCCCAGCCATGAACATTGTTCTTGCCGATCAGACGCGCGTCATAGGCCTGGTCGATGGCGGCCTGCAGATGCTCGCGCTCGCGGATGAACTCGCCGCGCACATAGATGTAGGCAGCATGAGCGCCCATCGCGAAGCCGGCGATCAGAGCGCCTTCGACGAGGTGGTGCGGATCATGGCGCAGGATCTCGCGATCCTTGCAGGTACCCGGCTCGGATTCGTCGGCGTTGATGACGAGGTAGTGCGGCCGGCCATCGTTCTGCTTGGGCATGAACGACCACTTCAGGCCGGTCGGGAAGCCGGCGCCACCACGGCCGCGCAGGCCCGAGGCCTTCATCTGGTCGACGATCCAATCGCGGCCGGCCTCGAGGATGGTCTTTGTGCCATCCCAGGAACCGCGCTTCAGCGCGCCCTGCAGACCCCAGTCGTGATGACCGTAGATATTCGTGAAGATGCGGTCTTTGTCCGAAAGCATCGTCCGCTCCTCTATTCTTTCTTGGCGGCGTCCGCAGCCGGTACGGTCTGCTTGGCCTGGTTGGAATCAGCGGATGCGGCACGGGCGGCCTCGGCAGCCGCGGCTTCACGCGCGACGATCGCCTCGCGCGCGGCAGCCAAGCCGGCGCCCTGCCCGACCATCGAGCCGTCATAGAGCTCGGGGCTGGTCAGGGCACGAAAGCCGCCGACGGGCGCCGAATGATGACGCTCGATCTGCGGGCCCGGCTTGATCGGCCGGCCGGCCTCGATGTCGTCAATCAGCTTGTCGAGCGTCTCGACCGTCAGATCTTCATAGGTGTCCGGGACGATCTGAAGCATCGGGGCATTGACGCAGGCGCCAAGGCACTCGACCTCTTCCCACGACAGGTTGCCGTCCGCCGAAACATGGAACGGCTCGGGATGGATGCGCTCGCGGCAGCGATCGATCAGCTTGTTGGCACCGCGCAGCATGCACGGCGTCGTGCCGCAGACCTGGATGTGCGCCTTCTTGCCGACCGGGGCCAGCAGGAACATTGTGTAGAAGGTCGCGACCTCGAGCACGCGGATATAGGCCATATCCAGGAACTCGCCGACCCAGCGGATCGCCGGCTCGGAGACCCAGCCTTCCTGCTCCTGAATGCGCCACAGCAGCGGTATCACGGCCGAAGCCTGCTTCCCTTCCGGGAACTTCAACAGCTGCTTTTCAGCCCAGGCCAGATTCTCCGGCGAGATGGTGAAGCTTTCCGGCTGCTCGGATGCGAGACGACGTACGGACATTAGCGGTCAACCTCTCCGAACACGATGTCGATGGAACCAAGGACCGCCGAGACGTCGGCCAGCATGTGGCCCTTGCACAGGAAGTCCATCGACTGGAGATGCGCGAAACCGGGAGCGCGGATCTTGCAGCGATACGGCTTGTTCGAGCCATCCGCCACCAGATAGACGCCGAACTCGCCCTTCGGCGCCTCGACGGCTGCATAAACCTCGCCGGCGGGCACGTGATAGCCCTCGGTGTAGAGCTTGAAATGATGAATCAGCGCCTCCATCGAGCGCTTCATCTCGCCGCGCTTCGGCGGCACGATCTTGTTGTCGGTGCAGGAGACCGGGCCGACCTTCTCGGTGCCGAGCAGACGCTTGACGCACTGCTTCATGATCCGGATCGCCTCGCGCATCTCGGCCATGCGGACGAGGTAGCGGTCATAGTTGTCGCCATGCGAGCCGACAGCGATGTCGAATTCCAGTTCCGAGTAGCACTCATAGGGCTGCGCCCGGCGCAGATCCCAAGCGGCGCCGGCGCCACGGATCAGCACGCCCGAATAGCCCCACTTCCACGCCTCTTCCTGCGTCAGCACGCCGATGTCGACGTTGCGCTGCTTGAAGATGCGGTTGCCGGTGACCAGGCGGTCGAGATCGTCGAGCCGCTTCAGGAATGGATCGCAGAAATCGCCGATGTCGCGAACGAGCTGTTCCGGCAGGTCCTGATGGACGCCACCGGGGCGGAAATAGGCCGCATGCATGCGGGAGCCGGAAGCGCGCTCATAGAAAATCATGAGCTTCTCGCGTTCCTCGAAGCCCCAGAGCGGCGGCGTCAGCGCGCCGCAATCCATCGCCCAGGTCGTCACATTCAGGATGTGCGACAGGATGCGACCGATCTCGGAATAGAGGACGCGGATCAGCTGGCCACGCTTCGGCACCTCGATTTCGAGAAGCTTCTCGACCGCGAGCGCGAAGGCGTGCTCCTGGTTCATCGGCGCGACATAGTCGAGCCGATCGAAATAGGGCACGGCCTGCAGATAGGTCTTCGACTCGATCAGCTTCTCGGTGCCGCGATGCAGCAGGCCGATATGCGGATCGACGCGATCGACGATTTCACCATCGAGCTCGAGCACCAGACGGAGCACGCCGTGCGCCGAGGGGTGTTCGGGGCCGAAATTGATATTGAATGGACGAACCTGGGCTTCTGCCATCTCGTGCCTCAGCTCGACTTCTGTTCGGGCTTGGGTGCTTCCTTGGCCTTCTCGTCGCCCGGCAGCACGTATTCGGTGCCTTCCCACGGCGAGAGGAAGTCAAAGTCGCGGAATTCCTGCGTCAGCCTGACGGGCTCGTAGACGACGCGCTTCTGCTGATCGTCGTAGCGAACCTCGACATAGCCTGTCAGCGGGAAGTCCTTGCGGAGCGGATGCCCTTCGAAGCCATAGTCGGTAAGCAGCCGCCGAAGGTCAGGATGACCGATGAACAGGATGCCATACATATCGTAGGCTTCGCGCTCAAACCAGTCCGCACCCGGCAGGATCGGCGTGATCGACGGAACCGGCGTGACCTCGTCCGTCTCGACCTTCAGGCGGATACGCAGGTTCCGCGTCGGGCTCAGCAGATGATAGACGACGTCGAAACGCATCTCGCGCTGCGGGTAATCCACGCCGCAGACGTCGATGAGGCTGAGAAAGCCGGTGTTGACGTCCTTGGCCAGCCACTCGACCAGACCGCGGATCGCCTCGCGCTGGACGGTGACGTTGAGCTCGCCATAGGCGACCTCGAAGCCAACGACATCACTCGGGCGCTGCGCGACGATGTAGTCACCGAGCTCTTTGAGGGTCTCTTCCATGCTGTACCTTCAGCGCTCAATGGTGCCGGTGCGGCGGATCTTCTTCTGCAGAAGCAGAACGCCATAGAGCAATGCCTCGGCCGTCGGCGGACAGCCCGGAACGTAGATATCGACCGGAACGACCCGATCACAGCCACGCACGACCGAGTAGGAATAGTGATAGTAGCCGCCACCGTTGGCGCAGCTGCCCATCGAGATAACGTAACGCGGCTCCGGCATCTGGTCGTAGACCTTGCGGAGCGCCGGCGCCATCTTGTTGGTGAGCGTGCCGGCGACAATCATCACGTCCGACTGGCGCGGCGAGGCGCGCGGCGCGAAGCCGAAGCGCTCGACGTCGTAGCGCGGCATCGAAACCTGCATCATCTCGACGGCGCAGCAAGCGAGGCCGAATTGCATCCACATCAGCGAGCCGGTGCGGGCCCAGGTGATCAGATCGTCGGCGGCTGCGACGAGGAAGCCCTTGTCGGCCAGTTCGTTGTTGACGTCCATGAAAAAGGGATCGTCATGACCGATCGGACGGCCCGACGCATCGACAAGCCCCTTCGGCCGCTGCGCGACCTGGGTGCCAGAGGTTCCGCTCAATCCCATTCGAGCGCTCCCTTCTTCCACTCGTAAATGAAGCCGATGGTGAGCACGGCCAGGAAACTCATCATCGACCAGAAGCCGAACCAGCCGAGATCGCCAAACACGACAGCCCACGGGAACAGGAAGGCGACTTCCAGATCGAAGATGATGAACAGAATGGCGACGAGGTAGAACCGGACGTCGAACTTCATGCGCGCATCGTCGAAGGCGTTGAAGCCGCACTCATAGGCCGAGAGCTTTTCAGGATCCGGATTGCGGTACGCGACCAGGAACGGCGAGATCAGCAGCGCCAGACCGATCACGAGAGCGATCCCGAGAAAAACGACAATCGGAAGGTATTCGCGCAACAGGTCTTCCATGTATCCGGCTCCGTTGCTCCCTCTCAAGCAGCCGCGCCGCTGCCTTGAGATGGTGCGGCGCAAAAAGGCCGCCAAGCGTTTCACTCGACTAAGATATCGGCCGGCCGCGGCAAAAGCGGCGATCCGCCGGGGCGGCGGTCGAAAACATGAGGCGAGGCTTATCGGAGGCGAACAGACGTGGCAAGCCCCAAGCCCGCCGCAGACGGCGCCCCGGAACGCCAACTTAGCGCATCCCGGCCGAAAACCGGCGAAAATTAGAACTGGAGGAATGAAAGGAACGACGTATGCGGCGAGATGTCCCGCAGGAACGGCCGAACGCGGCGCGGAAATCACCCAGAACGGACGGCCGCAGGGAAAGTTCGCTTCCATAAAAAAATGGGGGCGAATCGCCCCCATTGCCCAAAACCGACCGAGATGAAAGCCACCCCGCGCGGGATGTCAGGCAGCGCTTAGCGGGCGCCGGAAACCTGATTCTTCAAGATCCCGACGATCGCGGTCAGGATTGCGCCGCCCGCGCCGCCGCCGACGATATCGGTGACGATCTTGCCGATATCCATGCCGGCCATCGCCGCGCCCGCGCCAGGAGCCGCGCCGCCCATAACGGCCTGCAAGATCTGGCCGAGGACGATGCCGCCGATGCCGCCGGCAATCGAGTTACCCGTCGCGCCGAGGCTCTTGTCCTTGAGCGCCGAGCCGGCCGCGTTGCCGCCGATCAAGCCGGCGACCACTTGGATGATCAAAGGCAGTAGAGTTTCCATGCGAACCCCCTAAGAGGCCGACCGAGCCCGAATCATTCGTGACCGACGGCAGCAACGAGATGATAAACTTGTCACGGCGACGGACCTAATCTTATTGACGCTGCGTCGCAGCATAAGTATTGCGGCTATCCGCTGCGTTTCCTGGCCAGATTTGAATGCCGACAACAACAGCTTCCGGACGCATCGCCGTGCGGCTTCTGAGGCGGCGTCCGCGACACGGCCAGACCGGGCGCCAAGAATGGCAGGGACGCCCTCCCCATCGGCGGAGGCGCCAGCTCGATCGCGCGCATAGGGGGCGAGCTCGCTCGCGGCGACACCAGGAACATGAGCGTCGAGAACCCCTAGCGCCACGCGTGCGCGGATCCGACCGACCCGGCGGGCGATACCGCCTATCACCCCACCCGGCATCAGAGCCCTCTCCTGCCGTCTACGCGGGCCGCCTGCGGCCGAAAGGCACGAGAACGGGCAAAGAAAGCCCGGAGCGCCAGCCGCCACCGCAGACGCCCGGCGCAGGCGCAATTCCGGCATCAGCAGAATTCCGGCACCAACAGAATGACTACGCCTGCTGACGGGCCAAGGGGGCCTACAAACAGGAATCAAAGGAAGACTGGGAGAGAGAATGGCGGGAGTGACGGGGCTCGAACCCGCGACCTCCGGCGTGACAGGCCGGCGCTCTAACCAACTGAGCTACACCCCCGCGGGTGCCCCTTACGGGTCGACGCAGCCTCGGCCGCATCGTGCAGAGAGAGATCGAAAGCGCTACCAGGCACAGCAGGCCCGCGCGCTTCGATCCGCATTCCAAGCGAATTGCTGCGATGCAATCCGATGCTCGGAGAAAGAATGGCGGGAGTGACGGGGCTCGAACCCGCGACCTCCGGCGTGACAGGCCGGCGCTCTAACCAACTGAGCTACACCCCCGCTGGGGTCCCCTTCCGGGGCCGCCGCAGCTCGTCGCCGCGTCGTGTTGAGCGCTGAAGTACGGTACCGACCTATCCAAGTCAAGCACGCTGTCCAGCGGCATTGTGGAAAACCGGGTGAGCCGGCGAAAACCGCGAGGAACCGCCAAAACCACCTCTCCCGGCCTGATGGACAGGTTCGGCGGCAGTCCGTGCCGACGCCGTTGGCCGGTCGGATTCCAGCCCGCCCCGTGCCGCGGCGTGGCAAGTGGCACGAAAACCGCCATACGAGGTCGTGGAGCGCGGTTTGCGCCCGGATGGACAAGCTAGAGGATCGAGATGGATTGGGGCGCGGGCAGCCGGCGCGGGTGGCGCGGAGGCATGGTGGGCGGTGAGAGACTCGAACTCCCGACATCCTCGGTGTAAACGAGGCGCTCTACCAACTGAGCTAACCGCCCGCAGTGTCCTGCAGCGCCGAGACGTTTAGGCGAAAAGCGCCCCGCCTTACAAGGGTGGAAAGACGGGCTTTCGGTCGCACGCACAAAATAAAACGGCCTCACGCTCGAGGCGTAAGGCCGTAGAAACCCAACAAGCCCGGAATGGCTTAGTTGACGGCGTCCTTGAGGCCCTTGCCGGCCTTGAACTTCGGCGTCTTGGAAGCGGCGATCTGGATCGTCTCGCCGGTACGCGGATTGCGGCCTTCGCTCGCGGCGCGCGCGGCGACGCTGAAATTGCCGAAGCCGATGATCTTGACTTCGTCACCCGACTTCAGGGCAGCCGTGATCACGTCGAACGTTGCGTCGACAGCCTCCGCGGCGGCGGCCTTGGACGTGCCGGTACGCTCGGCGACGGCAGCGATGAGATCGTTCTTGTTAGCCATGGATGATCCTTTCTCAGGTCTTGAGCCGGGACGATTCGCATGCCCCGACCGAGCGCGAGAAATCACTGAAAATGAGGCCAAAGGCAAGAGAAACTGGCGGAATTCCGCGCTTTTGATCGATATTTGGTCGAAATACCACATGAAAACGCCCGCCGAAGCGGCGGGCGTCGTCATTTTCGCAGGATTCTGCCGTTAGTGGGCGGTCAGAGCCGATGCGGGATCGTCCTCGGCGACGACCGTATTGTCGGCCACCGCCTTGCTCTCATCCCACGAGATCGGCTCGGGCTTGCGCACCAGGGCATGGCCCAGAACATCGTCCATCCGGGCGACCGGAATGATCTCGAGGCCATTCTTCACATTGTCCGGGATCTCGGCGAGATCCTTGGCATTGTCCTCGGGAATCATCACGGTCTTGATCCCGGCGCGCAACGCCGCGAGCAGCTTCTCCTTCAGACCGCCGATCGGCAGCACGCGGCCGCGCAGCGTGATCTCGCCCGTCATCGCGACGTCCTTGCGGACGGCGATGCCAGTCATGGTCGAGACGATCGCCGTGACCATCGCGATGCCGGCCGACGGCCCATCCTTGGGCGTCGCGCCTTCCGGCACGTGCACATGGATGTCGCGCTTGTCGAACAGCGGCGGCTCGATGCCGAAATCGACGGACCGCGAGCGGACATAGGACGCCGCCGCCGAGATCGATTCCTTCATCACGTCCCGGAGATTGCCGGTGACGGTCATGCGGCCCTTGCCGGGCATCATGGCGCCTTCGATCGTCAGTATCTCGCCGCCGACTTCCGTCCAGGCGAGGCCCGTCACGACGCCGACCTGGTCCTCGAGCTCCGCCTCGCCATAGCGATAATGCGGAACGCCGAGATATTCCTCGACGACCTGCTCGTTGACCTCGACCGACTTCACCTTCTTCAGCAGGATGTCCTTAACCGCCTTGCGGGCCAGCGTGGCCAACTCGCGCTCGAGACTCCGGACGCCGGCTTCCCGCGTGTAGCGACGGATGACCAGGCGCAACGCCTCGTCGTCCAGCGAGAACTCCTTGTCGTTCAGGCCGTGATTCTTCACCGACCTTGGGCAACAGGTGGTTCTTGGCGATGGCGAGCTTCTCATCCTCGGTGTATCCGGCGATCCGGATGATCTCCATACGGTCCATCAACGGGCCGGGGATGTTCAGCGTGTTCGCCGTCGTCACGAACATCACGTTCGACAGGTCGTAGTCGACCTCAAGGTAGTGATCGTTGAACGTGTTGTTCTGCTCCGGATCCAGCACCTCGAGCAGCGCCGAAGACGGGTCGCCACGGAAGTCCTGGCCCATCTTGTCGATCTCGTCGAGCAGGAACAGCGGGTTGGACTTCTTCGCCTTCTTCATCGACTGGATGACCTTGCCGGGCATCGAGCCGATATAGGTGCGCCGGTGGCCGCGGATCTCGGCCTCGTCGCGCACGCCGCCGAGCGACATGCGCACATACTCACGGCCGGTCGCCTTGGCGATCGAGCGGGCGAGCGAGGTCTTGCCGACGCCCGGAGGTCCGACGAGGCACAGGATCGGTCCCTTCAGCGTGTTGGCGCGGCTCTGCACGGCCAGATACTCGATGATCCGGTCCTTGACCTTGTCGAGGCTGTAGTGATCGGCGTCGAGCACCTCCTGCGCGAAACGCAGGTCGTGCTTGACCTTGGAGCGCCTGCCCCACGGAATCCCGAGCAGCCAGTCCAGATAGTTGCGGACCACCGTCGCCTCGGCGGACATCGGCGACATCTGGCGCAGCTTCTTCAGCTCGCCGATCGCCTTCTCATTGGCTTCCTTCGACAGCTTGGTCTTGGCGATGCGCTCCTCGAGTTCGGCCAGTTCGTCCTTGCCGTCCTCCTGGTCGCCCAGTTCCTTCTGGATCGCCTTCATCTGCTCGTTCAGATAGTACTCGCGCTGCGTCTTCTCCATCTGCCGCTTGACGCGGGAGCGGATGCGCTTTTCCACCTGCAGGACGGAGATCTCGCTCTCCATCAGCCCGAGCACCCGCTCCAGACGACCCGCTACGGTCGGCAGAGCGAGAATGGCCTGCTTCTCCGGGATCTTGATGGCGAGATGCGAGGCAACCGTGTCGGCCAGCTTCGAATAGTCGTCGATCTGGGTGACCGCGCCGACCACCTCGGGCGAGACCTTCTTGTTGAGCTTCACATAATTCTCGAACTCGGTGACCACCGAGCGCGACAGCGCCTCGACCTCGACCTTGTCGCCAAAGTCGTCGGCGAGCACCTTCGCATAAGCCTCATAATAGGCTTCATGGTCCGTGTAGCGCTGAATTTCCGCGCGCGCGATGCCTTCGACCAGAACCTTCACGGTTCCGTCCGGCAGCTTCAGGAGCTGCAGCACGCTGGCGAGCGTGCCGACGGGAAAAATCGCTTCCGGCGCCGGATCGTCGTCACTGGCATTTTGCTGGGTCGCCAGCAGAATCTGCTTGTCCGCCCGCATCACCTCTTCCAGCGCACGGATCGACTTCTCTCGCCCGACAAACAGCGGCACGATCATATGCGGGAACACGACGATGTCACGCAGCGGCAGAACCGGATAGAGTTCGTCGCCTGCTTCGAGGCCGATCGAACGCTTGGTATCAGCTGTCATGAGGCATTCCTTTCGAACCGGGTACGGCCCAGAATTGGCACCGTTCGGCTTGGGAGATGAGCCGCCTGCCATGGAGGATTGGCCGGCGGGTCGACTCAGGGGTCGGAGCATCTTGCGATGCATTGTCCAATAGGTGGCGTCGCACCATCGGGGTGTCAAGTTGTCGGCCGTACGCTTCCTGCCCTCGCGGCACTGGTTTTCGTCGGCCCCCTTACAAGTCCCGCCTCACCTCGGCTGCTCGCCGGCTCGGAGGCGCCGATCCCCCCTGAAGACCAAGCGGATCCACCCGATATCGCGAGCCGCACGGATGACTGAAGCGACCGGATGACGGGCAAAAAAAACGGCGGGGACAAGCCCCGCCGTTTCAATTCGCTATGGCCGCCTTGGCTTACGCACCGGCGCTCGCCACCGCCTCGTCCTGCCGCTCCGCATAGATGTAGAGCGGACGGGCGGAACCGTCGACGACCTCTGCCGAGATGACGACTTCCTGCACGCCATCGAGGCCCGGTAGGTCGAACATCGTCTCGAGCAGGATCGCCTCCATGATCGAGCGGAGGCCGCGCGCGCCGGTCTTGCGCTCGATGGCCTTCTTGGCGATCGCCGAAAGCGCGTCCGGATGGAACGTCAGCTCGACATTCTCCATTTCGAACAGGCGCTGGTACTGCTTGACGAGCGCGTTCTTCGGCTCGGTCAGGATCGTGATCAGCGCCGGCTCGTCGAGGTCCTCGAGCGTCGCCAGCACGGGCAGACGGCCGACAAACTCCGGGATCAGGCCGAATTTCAGCAGGTCCTCGGGCTCGACATTGCGGAACAGCTCGCCGGTGCGGCGATCTTCCGGTGCCGAAACACGCGCGCCGAAGCCGATCGAGGTGGAACGTCCGCGATCCGAGATGATCTTCTCGAGACCCGCGAAGGCGCCGCCACAGATGAACAGGATGTTCGTCGTGTCGACCTGCAGGAACTCCTGCTGCGGGTGCTTGCGGCCGCCCTGCGGCGGCACGGAGGCAACCGTGCCTTCCATGATCTTCAGCAGCGCCTGCTGGACGCCCTCGCCCGACACGTCGCGCGTGATCGACGGATTGTCCGACTTGCGGGAGATCTTGTCGACTTCGTCGATGTAGACGATGCCGCGCTGGGCCCGCTCGACATTGTAGTCGGCCGACTGCAGCAGCTTGAGGATGATGTTCTCGACATCCTCACCGACATAGCCGGCTTCGGTCAGGGTCGTCGCATCGGCCATCGTGAACGGCACGTCGAGGATGCGGGCAAGGGTCTGCGCGAGCAGCGTCTTGCCGCAACCGGTCGGGCCGATCAGCAGGATGTTCGACTTGGACAACTCGACGTCGTTGTTCTTCGCCGCGTGGTTCAGCCGCTTGTAGTGGTTGTGAACGGCGACCGACAGCACGCGCTTGGCGTGGCGCTGGCCGATCACGTAATCATCCAGGACCGCGCAAATCTCGAGCGGCGTGGGAACGCCGTCGCGCGATTTCACCAGCGAGGACTTCGATTCCTCGCGAATGATGTCCATGCACAGCTCGACGCATTCATCGCAGATGAACACGGTCGGCCCTGCGATCAGCTTGCGCACCTCATGCTGGCTCTTGCCGCAAAACGAGCAATAGAGCGTATTCTTGGTGTCGCTTCCGCTGACTTTGCTCATCCGTCTACCTCGCTGTCGTTCAGGCTTGGGACCTCCAAACGACTTCTTCGATGTCTCGTCCGGCTCGACTGCGGTCGAACCGGTGGTCGAAAATTCGGACCCTGATGTCCCTTCCGACGGAAGCAATCCTATGATTGCGATCCAATCATGCTAAGCGCGACATGATCAACAGATACTTAATGTCGCGGCCGGCTGTCGAACAGCCGACCAGGCTAGCGCGGGAGGGTTATTCCGGATCGATCCGATCAGTCCTTCTTGATCGAATCGAGCGCGTCACGGTTCGTCAGGACCTGATCGATCAGGCCGAACTCGACGGCCCGCTCGGCAACCATGAAGTTGTCGCGCTCGAGCGCGTCTTCAACGCTCTTCATGTCCTGGCCGGTGTGATGCACGTAGATTTCGTTGAGCCGCTTGCGCAGGCTCTCGACTTCGCGGGCATGGATCAGGATGTCCGTCACCTGGCCCTGATAGCCACCGGAAGGCTGATGCACCATGACGCGGGCGTTCGGCAGCGCGAAGCGCATGCCCTTTTCGCCGGCGGTGAGAAGCAGCGAGCCCATCGACGCGGCCTGGCCGACGCAGAGCGTCGATACCGCCGGCTTGATGAACTGCATCGTGTCATAGATCGCCAGACCCGACGAGACGACACCGCCCGGCGAGTTGATATACATCGCGATCTCTTTCTTCGGGTTCTCGGCCTCGAGGAAGAGAAGCTGGGCGGTGATCAGCGTCGCCATATAGTCCTCAACGGGACCCGTGACGAAAATGATCCGCTCCTTCAGCAGTCGCGAATAGATGTCGTAGGCACGCTCGCCGCGATTGGTCTGCTCGACCACCATCGGCACCAGCGTGTTCATGTAGAGGTCGATAGGATCTTTCATGATCTTCCTTCGGCGCAGTGGGCTGCCACGATTACCTTGAGATGCCCCGGCCCGACCTCACTCGGCATGACCGATTCCCGGGGCTTGAAGGCCCATACATATGGTACGCCGTCTGCGTTCGAAAGGGGGTGGTGGAAGACCCTCTCGCAGACCGTCATCCCGACGTGGTCGCAACCGCTCCGCGTCGGGTGACCCGGCTTTCGTCGGGCCACCGTTTCGTTACGGATGCGGGCCAGGCCCGATCCGGAGGCGTGAGCGAGGGCCGATCAGGCCGTCGCTTCTTCCTCGTCGTCCTTCATCAGCTCTTCGCGCGACACCGTCTTGTCGGTGATCTCCGCGAGGCCGAGAACGTAGTCGACGACCTTCTCCTCGAAGATCGGCGCGCGCAGGCTGGCCAGCGCGTCCGGGTTCTCGCGGTAGAAGTCGTAGACCTGCTTCTCCTGGCCCGGGAACTGACGGATCCGGTCGACGAGCGCGCGCTGCACTTCCTCGTCGGTGACCTGGATCGAGTTCTGCTCGCCGATTTCCGACAGGACCAGGCCCAGGCGCACGCGACGCTCGGCGATCTTGCGGTAGTCGGCCTTGGCAGCCTCTTCTGTCGTGTCCTCGTCGGCGAAGCTGCTACCCGAACGCTGCAGATCCTGGGTGACCTGGTTCCAGACGTTCTGGAACTCCTGCTCAACCATCGTCGGCGGCAGTTCGAAGGCGTGCTTCTCGTCGAGCTGGTCGAGCAGCTGACGCTTGACCTTGGTGCGGGTTGCAACGCCAAGCCGGCTCTCGAGCTGCTGGCGCATCGTCGCCTTCAGCTCGTCGAGCGATTCGATGCCGAACTTCTTCGCCCACTCGTCGTCGATGGTCGCCTCGACCGGAGCCGACACTTCCTTGACGACGACGTCGAAGGTAGCGGCCTTGCCGGCCAGCTGCTTCGCGCCGTATTCCTCGGGGAAGGTCACGTTGAGGACGCGTTCCTCGCCGGCCTTGGCGCCGGCAAGCTGCTCCTCGAAGCCCGGGATGAAGCGGCCGGAGCCGAGCGTCACGAACGCATTGTCGTCGGCACCGCCCTCGAAGGGCTCGCCATCGAGCTTGCCGAGATAGGAGATGGTCAGGCGATCGCCATCGGCGGCCGCGCCATCCTTGGCGGCGTAGTCGGCCGAATCGCGCGCGAGGCGCTTGAGCTCGGACTCGACTTCCTCGTCGGAGATTTCCGCAACCGGACGCTCGATCTTGATGCCCTTGAAATCGCCGAGTTCGAACTTCGGCAGGACCTCATAGGTCATCGTATAGGCCAGATCCTTCTTGCCCGCGAGCACTTCGCCGGCATCGGACTCGTCCTCGGGCAGATCGAAGCTCGGCTGCATGGCAGCGCGCTCGCCGCGCTCTTCAAGTGTCTTGCGGGCATTCTCGTTCAGGACGTTCTGAACGATTTCAGCCATGGCCGACTTGCCGTAGATCCGGCGCAGATGCGCGACCGGCACTTTGCCCGGACGGAAGCCCTTGAGCTGGACCTGGCCCTTCATCTCCTCCAGACGCGCCGAAAGGCGGCTGTCGAGTTCGGTCGCCGGGACCACGATCTTGAGTTCACGTTTCAGGCCCTCTGCGAGGGTCTCGGTCACCTGCATGTTCAGCGCTTTCTGTCTGGATCCGATCGGTCTTTGGCGTTCGCCCGGCTGCGTTCACGGCTTATTCCGGGCAATGGTGCGGGCGGAGGGACTCGAACCCCCAAACCGTGAGGCGGCAGGACCTAAACCTGCTGTGTCTACCAATTCCACCACGCCCGCAATAACCCGGTCGCGGCTAGGCTCCGGCCAAGGTGGGGCCTCTATAGCACTAGCGGTCGCAGGGTCAAACGAAAAGCCGCGTGAACACCCGTGGAAGCGCGTCGGCCAGATCTTCCGCGATCAATCCTCGTCCGAGGAGAGCCCCGGCGTCGCCGTGCAACCACACGCCTGCCGTCGCCGCCTCGAAGGCCGGCATGCCTTCCGCCAGCAGACCGAGAATCATTCCCGCCAGAACATCGCCGGAACCTGCCGTCGCCAGGTAGGGCGGCGCATTGTCGGCGATGGTGGCGCGCCCCTCCGGCTCGGCTACCGTGGTATCGGCCCCCTTGAGCAAAACGACGGCGCCGGAGCGCGACGCGGCCTGCCGGGCGCGATCGAGCTTGCCGGGCAAGGTCGCCAGATCGGGGAACAGCCGCGCGAACTCGCCATCATGCGGCGTCAAGACGACAGGAGCGCTTCGCGCGCGTATCCTCTCGAAGAGGCGTTCCGGATCGTCGCGAAACGCCGAGATGCCATCCGCATCGAGGACGACCGAGGCCGACGAACCGAGGGTCGCCTCGACCAGCGGCCGTGCGACTTCGACCGGACCGAGCCCAGGCCCAATTGCGACGGCGTTCAGCCGCGTATCGGCCAGAAGCTCGGAAAGCCCAGCCCCGTCGTCCATCCTCTTCAGCATGATCGCCGTCAGATGTGCCGCGTTGACCGCCAGCGCGGCGGGCGGCGAGGCGAGCGTCACCAGCCCTGCCCCGACGCGAAGCGCGGCGCGCGCCGCCAGACGGGCGGCACCTGTCTGCGTGAAACCACCAGAGACTACGACGGCATGGCCGCGATCATATTTGTGGCCGTCGACCTTCGGCGTCGGCAGTTGCGGTAGCCACAACTCCGGACGGTTGAGGGAGGCGCGCGGCCGGATTTCGTCCAGCACCTTAGAACGAATGCCAATATCAGCGACCGTCAGCCGGCCGACATGGACCCTGCCCGGCATCAGCACATGGCCGGGCTTCGGCCGGAAGAAGGTTACCGTGTCGTCGGCGCGGACCGCGACGCCCAGAACCTGCCCTGTCTCGCCCTGAATGCCGCTCGGCAAATCGACGGCGACGACCCGGGCCGACGAAGCATTGATGGCGGCGATCGTCGCGGCGGCCGAACCATCGACCGCCCGATCCAGCCCGGCACCGAACAGAGCATCCACGATCAGTCCGGCGCCACCAAAGTCGATGTCGGAAAGCGGCAGGGTCTCGCCGCGCCATTCGGCCGCTGCCAGCGCCGCATCGCCCTTGAGCCGCCCCAGCGAACCGAGCAGACCCAGCTGCACGCGATAGCCCCGCGCCGTCAGGATGCGCGCCGCCACAAACCCGTCACCACCATTGTTGCCGGGCCCGCATGCAATCACGATTCGCGTACCGAGCGGCGATCGCGCCGCGACATCGGCGACGGCCCGACCGGCCGCCTCCATCAGGGTGATCCCCGGCCTGCCGCCGGCGATGGTGAGGCGGTCCGCTTCCGCCATCTCAGCCGGCGCCAGAAGCTCGTTCATACTGCCCCACCCTCCTCCGAACTCGAACACGCTACCCGCCACATTGCCTTGCCGCCGCACCAGAGTGGATCGACGCGGGCCGCATCGCAATCGTGACATCGACCCGACAAGCCTGTCGCGACGACGAAGGCGGCCCTTCGACGCGGCGGACATGGTTGTTCATTTCCCGCGCTGCGATAAGTTCTCCGCCAACTTCACCTCAAAACGGGGACACCGCTCATGACCGCCCTCATCAAGATCAACGACAAGCTCTCCGTCGCGGGGCAGATCGCGCTCGAGGACTTCGCTGTTCTCGCCGGCCTCGGCTTCAAGGCGGTCATCAACAATCGCCCCGAAGGCGAGGAACCGACCCAGCCAGCATCGGCCGAGGAGGCGGCGGCCGCCGCCGATGCCGGGTTGTTCTATGCCCACATTCCCGTCACCGGCCCTTCGATCCGCGAGCAGGATGTGCGTGCCTTGCAGGCGGTGCTGGCGAAGTCAGACGGGCCGGTGCTGGCACATTGTCGCAGCGGTACCCGCTCGCTTACGCTTTTTGCGATCGGCGAAGTGCTGGACGGCCGCCTGAAGCGGGAGGATCTGCCCGCTTTTGGCGCCGAGCACGGCATCGACATGCGCGGAGCCGACGCGTGGCTGGCACGCCAGGGCCACTGACCGGCCAAGGTCGGGAGCGCCGGTGCCGACTAGTTGTTCATTTGCCTATAAATTGAACAACAACCGGATCGCTTTTGCGCGATACGCGCTATGATGCGGTGCGAAGAGCCCAATTATCCGGCGTTTTCAACCACGCCCGGCAATTGGCACGGAGACTGCAAGTGAATAGCCAGGCCGACATATCGGCTAGGCGGCAGGCATTTGAGGCAAGCATTCGGAGATGCGGAGGCAATGAAGAAGATCGAAGCCATCATCAAGCCTTTCAAGCTCGATGAAGTGAAGGAAGCGCTGCAGGAAGTTGGCCTGCAAGGCATCACCGTCACCGAGGCCAAGGGCTTCGGCCGGCAGAAGGGCCACACCGAGCTGTATCGCGGCGCGGAATATGTGGTCGACTTCCTGCCGAAGGTGAAGGTTGAGATCGTGCTGGGCGACGAACTCGTCGAACGCGCCGTCGACGCCATTCGCAAGGCCGCGCAAACGGGTCGCATTGGTGACGGCAAGATTTTCGTCTCCAACATCGAAGAAGCGGTCCGTATCCGGACCGGCGAAAGCGGATTGGACGCAATCTAGGCCCTTTCATTCCGCCGGCACCTCGGTTTGCCGGCGTTCCCTCCCCCGGCTCCGCCGGTTTCCTGCTTGCCTCCGCCACGACCGGGCACAATTCACCTGATAGAAGGAAGAGACTTATGACGACCGCGAAAGACGTCCTGAAACTCATTAAGGAGCAGGACGTGAAGTATGTGGATTTCCGGTTCACGGATCCGCGCGGCAAGTGGCAGCATGTGACGTTCGACATCGGCATGATCGACGAAGAGATTTTCGCCGAGGGCACGATGTTCGACGGTTCGTCGATCGCCGGCTGGAAGGCCATCAACGAATCCGACATGCTGCTGATGCCCGATCCGTCGACCGCCACCATCGACCCATTCTTCGCGCAGTCGACCCTCTCGATCGTTTGCGACGTGCTCGAGCCGACGACCGGCGAAGCCTATGACCGCGATCCGCGCGGCATCGCCAAGAAGGCCGAAGCCTACCTGAAGCAGACCAAGATCGGCGACACGATCTTCGTTGGCCCGGAAGCTGAATTCTTCGTCTTCGACGACGTCAAGTTCTCTGCCACCCCGTACAACACGGGCTTCAAGCTCGACGACATCGAGCTGCCGACCAATTCCGACACCGACTACGAGAGCGGCAACCTCGGTCACCGCGTCAAGACCAAGGGCGGCTACTTCCCCGTCCCGCCGATCGACAGCCTCCAGGACATGCGCGGCGACATGCTTGCAGCCATGCAGGCCATGGGCGTCGTCGTCGAGAAGCACCACCACGAAGTGGCTTCGGCACAGCACGAACTGGGCGTCAAGTTCGGCACGCTCGTGACGATGGCCGACCACATGCAGATCTACAAGTACGCGATCCACAACGTCGCGAACTCGTATGGCAAGACGGCAACCTTCATGCCGAAGCCGGTTTACGGCGACAACGGCTCGGGCATGCACGTCCACCAGTCGATCTGGAAGGAAGGCAAGCCGGTCTTCGCCGGCAACGAATATGCCGACCTGTCCGAGACCTGCCTCTACTACATCGGCGGCATCATCAAGCACGCCAAGTCGCTGAACGCCTTCACCAACCCGCTGACCAACTCCTACAAGCGTCTGGTCCCGGGCTATGAGGCACCGGTCCTGCTCGCCTATTCGGCCCGCAACCGTTCGGCCTCCTGCCGTATCCCGTTCGCGACCTCGCCGAAGGCGAAGCGCGTCGAAGTCCGCTTCCCGGATCCGGGCGCGAACCCCTACCTCGCTTTCGCAGCGATGCTGATGGCCGGCCTGGACGGCATCAAGAACAAGATCCATCCCGGCGCCGCGATGGACAAGAACCTGTACGATCTGCCCCCGAAGGAACTGAAGAAGATCCCGACGGTCTGCGCATCGCTGCGCGAGGCGCTCGTCTCGCTCGAGAAGGACCACGCCTATCTGCTGGAAGGCGGCGTTTTCTCCAAGGGCATGATCGAATCCTACATCGAGCTCAAGATGGAAGAAGTCATCCGCTTCGAGCACACCCCGCATCCGGTCGAATTCGACATGTACTATTCGGTCTAACCGAATCAGGATGCACTATCAGCGGGGCGCCTTCGGGGCGCCCCGTTCCGTTTCAAGCGACCCGCCAGCCGATCGCCAGCCTCAGGAATTGCCATGACCGCCCAGAACGCGCCGGAATTTCCGCACGAGACCACGATCCCCGTCATCCGCACCATCGCGATGCCGCACGACACCAATCCGGCCGGCGACATTTTCGGTGGCTGGCTGATGTCGCAGATGGATCTGGGCGCGAGCACGATTGCGACCCGCCGCGCGCGAGGACGCACGGTGACGGCCTCGGTCGACGGAATGTCGTTCCTGAGCCCGGTCTTCGTCGGCGACGAAGTCACCATCTACGGACGCATCCTCTCGACCGGACGGTCATCGATGCGCGTCTTCGTCGAGGCCTGGCGGCGCAACCGCGAAAGCGACGACGTCACCAAGGTGACGGAAGCGACCTTTACCTTCGTGGCGATCGACGCCGCCCGAAAGTCCCGGCCGCTTCCGCCGGAAGAAGCGTAGAGCCCTTCCCGCTTCAGGCGTCGCGGAACCGCGAGACCGGCGAGCCGGCTACCGGCGACGTACCGATGAAGACCGAACCGGTCAGCGGCCAGCGCTGCAGCTGCTCTTCGGTGCGCCCGTCGCGCAGGCTGGTCAGGAACAGCGTCTTCATGTCCGGGCCGCCAAAAGCCGGCATGGTCGGCGCGGCAGCCGGAACGTCGTAGCTCGCCAGCAATTCGCCATCCGGCGAGAAGCGGTTCAGCTTGGCGCCCGAGACACCCGCGCTCCAGTAGCACCCCTCGGCATCCGTGGCGCCGCCATCCGGCCGGCCGATCGTGTCGTCGAGCACGGCGATGCGCTTGCGCTCGCTGATTTCGCCGGTGGCCGGATCCAACGCCCAGCGGTCGATCCAGGGGCCACGCGAATCGGAATGGAACATCGTCCGCCCGTCCGGGCTGAAGGCGAGACCGTTCGACACCATCAGGCCATCGACCTTCTTTTCGACCGTGCCGTCGGGCGCGACGCGGTAGAGCGCGCAGACCGGCTGGCGATTCGCATCCATGCTGCCGACCCAGAAGCAGCCGTCCGGCCCGACCTTGCCATCGTTCAATCGCGTATCCGGCATGTCGGCCTCGATCTCGGCCAGCGTCCGGCTATCGCCCGTCTCCGGGTCGAAGATCACGACGCTGTCGCGCAGCGCCACGACAAATCGGCCGCTTTCGGTCAGGCCGAACGAGCCGACGACCGTCGGGAAGCGCCACACCTGTGTCGCCCCGGTCGCCAGGTCGACCGCGTGGATCGCCTTGTCCGGAATGTCGCAATAGAGCAGCCGATTGTTGCGATCGTCATAGACGGCGCTCTCGGCAAGCTGGTGCAGGGTGGGAACGAGCGGGCGAAGGCCAAGATCCGTCATGAAAGACTCCAGATATTTGCGAGGGCGGAACCATCGCATGCCCGTTGCGGCGCGTCGACCGCCCCGCCATGATCCAGCCCCGCCCGAATCCACCGATGATTTGTCATGTCATCACGCATTCCGACAGCCAATTTTGCCCGGATCTTGGATTTCGATCGCCAGCGCCGAGATAATATGTAATATTAAGTTACAAGTTGAATTCGGAGCGCCCTGATGAAAACCGATGCCGTCGTCCCCACCGATCTCGCCCGGTCCGTTCTCTCCGTGCCGCCGCTGCCGCGCGGCGAGGATGGCGTCATCCATGAAGGCGAAACGAAGCGCCTGATCGACTGGCTGCATTCCGGCGGGGTCACCACCTATCTCTTCGGGGGCAATGCCAATCTCTACAATATGGGCGTCTCCGAGTTCGCGTCCCTGCTCGACATGTTGGAGCGGATCTCGCCGGCCGACGGCTGGATGATCCCGTCCTTCGGCGCCGACTATGGCAAATCATGCGACCAGATCGACCTCTTGAAGCAGCGCGCCTTCCCGACGGCGATGCTGCTGCCGCTCACCTTCCCGGCGACGACCAGCGGCGTCGCCACTGGCATTCGCAAGCTCGCGGACCGCTACGGCAAGCCGATCGTCGCCTATGTCAAGAACGAGGGCTATCTCGAGCCGCGCGATCTCGCCGCCCTCCTCGCCGATGGCGCCGTATGTGCGGTCAAGTATGCCGTGGTTCGCAAAGACACGCGCGAGGACGCCCTGCTCGCCTCGCTGCTCGACGCGGTCGGCTCGGCCGAACGCATCATCAGCGGCATCGGCGAGCGTCCGGTCATCGATCATCTGACCGGGTTTGGGTTGAATGGCTTCACCTCGGGATCCGTGTGCATCGCCCCGCATCTCTCCACCGCAATCCTGAAGGCGCTGAAGCAAGGCGACATCGCCAAGGCCACGAGCCTGCGCGAACACTTCATTCCGCTCGAGGACCTGCGCGACCGCCATTCGCCCATTCGCGTGCTGCATGAAGCGGTGGCGCTGGCCGGCATCAGCGCCACCGGGCCGATGTCGCCGTTCCTGAGCAATCTCGATGATCCGACCGTACTGACAGCAATCCGCGCCGCCGCGGAGACGCTGCGCGCCGCGAGCCTTGAGCATGGACGCGCCGCGACCGTAGAGTGACCCTCGACGGTATCGGAGCGGAGGACGGATCGTGGCCTATTATCGCGTCCTGCTGACCGGGGCCGCTGGCAATCTCGGCCGCGTGCTGCGCGAGCGGCTCGCCGGCCGCTTTCCCGTCCTGCGGCTTTCCGATGTCGCCGAAATGGGTCCCGCCGACCCCGGCGAAGAGGTCGTGCGCTGCGACCTCGCCGACGCCGTGGCCGAGCTTTGCCGCAATGTCGATGCCATCCTGCATTTCGGCGGCCGTTCGACGGAGGCAGGCTGGGATACGGTTCTTCCGGCCAACATCATCGGCGCCATCAATCTCTGGGAGGCGGCTCGAAAGGCGAGCGTCAGGCGCATCATCTTCGCGAGCTCGAACCATGTGATCGGCCTGCATCGTCGCAGTGAGCGCATCGACCATCGCGCCATGGCCGCGCCCGACTGCCGCTATGGGCTGTCAAAGGCATTCGGCGAGGATCTCGCCGCGCTCTATGCCTACAAGCACGGCATCGCGGCCCTCTGCATCCGCATCGGTTCGGCCTATGCAGAGCCAGCTGACGCGCGGCAACTGTCGACCTGGATGTCCTTCGACGACCTCCTGCGCATGGTCGAGATCGGCTTGAGCGCCGACTATACCTACGAGATCGTCTATGGCGTCTCCGACAATTCCCGTTCCTTCTGGAACAATGCGAATGCCGAGCGTCTGGGCTACAGATCCGGAGACAGCGCGGACCGCTTCATCGCTGCGCTCGCCGGCAGGACGACGGACGACCCGATCGCCGAACGCACACAGGGCGGCAGCTTTTCCAGCCTCGAATTCTCCGGCGACCCCGACGCTCTCCCCTGAAGGGCAAGGCCCAGACAAACCCGGCCCAGATCGGCTCGCGCGAGCGACCGCGCTTTCCGGATGCCGAGCCGCCCGACCAGTATTTCATTCCCTGAATTCACAGGATACTCGCCGGATGCCGCAACGCAACAACGCGGCACGGAAGTCGTAATTTATTCCAATATTCGAAACATATAATGTCTGTTGCGCCGCAACATTGCCCGTGAAGTAACTGAGGTTCGGCGATATGCGATGAGGTGCGAACCTCAGAACGGTGGCAACTTGGGTCATCTGGCCGTTGCGACACGTCCGCGCCTTGCCTATGCTGCCGCCATCTCGGATCGACGCTGAGCGTCCCGAGTTTGGCTATTGGGGAGGATAGTTATGAAGAAGGTTCTGAAGACGCTGGCGCTTGGCGCATCCGTCTCGCTGATCGCCACGCTGGCACACGCGCAGGGCGGTAGCCTCGGCAAGGCCGTCGGCGGCTACTCGTTCGAGGACGCGGCCAAGGAAGCGCCGACCACCAAGGACTTCCACTCGAAGGATGGCAAGCTCACCTTCGCGATTGTCACGCACACGGCCGGCAACGGCTTCTTCGACCCCACCTATGTCGGTGCCCAGGTCGCGGCCGATGCGTTCGGCATCAATCTGATCAAGCTCGGCTCGGAAGCGCCGGTCGACGACATCCCGCGCGAGATCGAGATCCTGAACCAGGTCATCAACGACCCGACGATCGACGGGTTGATCATGACCACGCCGCAGTCGGGCGCCTATGACGACATCGTCAACAAGGCGTTCGCCAACGGCATTCCGGTCGCGACCACCAACTCGTTCGACCCGAAGCTCGCCCATCGCAGCGAAATCAGCCATACCGGCCAGTCCTCGTCGGCAGCCGGCATCGGCGGCGAAGCCCTCGCCAAATGCGTGCTCAACAGCGGCGCCAAGGGCGGCTCGATCATCTTCCCGTCGACGACGACGCTCGGCAATGAGGAAGTGAACCGCCGCGTCACCGCCGCGTTCGAGGCCGCCGTCAAGGTGCTCAACGACGCCGGCCGCCTGGCCGACTTCAAGGTCGACGCGGGTCCGGAGAACATCGGCATCGACGTCAACAAGGACGACATCACCAACTCCGTCGTCTCGCTGATCGAATCGCGCGGTGACGTTGTCGGCGCCTTCGCCGCCAACGGCTTCGTGACGCCGGCGCTCGGCGACGCCGTTGCCCAGCTGAAGCAGAACGGCAAGATCTGCGCCTTCGGCTTCGACCTCGGCCCGAAGCAGCAGGAACAGATCCGCACCGGCGCGCTTACCGGCTCGCTCGGCCAGCAGCCGTTCCTGCAGGGCTTCTGGCCCGTCGCCCAGCTCTATCTCCAGATCGACCGCGGCGTTTCCGCCGCCAATCTCGACACGAGCGCGCAGCTCGTGACGAAGGACACGGTCGACCTGGTCGGCAAGCGCTTCGAAAACTAAGCCGCTTTCCGCCCGCACCTCACAACGAGGCGCGGGCGGACGACGCTATCGTCTCTCTGTCCCGGCTGGCTTTGCGAGCCCGGGCGGAGGGACGGGACGCGCCTTGGAGCCCGAAGGCTCGTTTCGACGCAAAGATGCAAAGCCTATGACATCGACGACCCTTGCCCCAGCCCGCAGACGCCTGCCGCTCGAATTGATCGGGGGCTGGGAAGTCGGCCTGCTGATCTTCATGGTCCTGCTCTACATCGCGGGCGTCTTCATCAATCCGAAGTTCTTCGGCCAGACCGACGCCATCTCGGCGATCCTGCGCGATACGGCCCGTTACGGCGTCATGGCCGCCGGCATGACCTTCGTCATCATCAATAAGGATCTCGACCTCTCGGTCGGCTCGACCTTCGGCCTCGTCGCGACGGTATTCTCGCTCGCCTTCTCGACCTCCTACTACGATCTCGGCATCGTGCCGTCGCTGGCCGCCGCGATCATCGTTGGCCTCGGCGTCGGCCTGCTGAACGGATTCTTCGTCACCGTCCTGCGCGTGCCGTCCTTCATCACGACCCTGACCATGCTGTTCATCGGTCGCGGTTTCGTGCTTGGGCTGACCGGCGGCAAGACGGTCTCCTACAGCGAGAAGGCCCTGACGGCGCCCTGGTTCTTCCAGATCGGCGAGACCAATGCGCTCGGCTTCAACAACCAGATTCTGATCTTCGCGCTGGTGACGATCGTCGGCATGTTCGTGCTGGCCAAGACGCGATGGGGCTACGAGACCTACGCCACCGGCGGCAACGAGCTGGCGGCGACCTATGCCGGCATCCCGACGCGCCGCGTCCGGATGCGGGCCTATGTCCTGTCCGCGCTCGCCGCCACCCTGGCGGGCCTGATGAGCGTTGCCCAGGACAAGGGCATCACATCACAATATGGCCAGGGCGCCGAGCTGATCGTCATCGCCGCCGTCATCGTCGGCGGCGCCTCGATCCTCGGCGGCCGCGGCCGGCTGCTGGGCGGCGCGCTCGGCGCCATCCTCGTCACCCTGATCGACAAGGTGCTGCGCGAAGGCATCCCGATGACGCGGACCGTCAAGGTCGGCGACGTCGAAATGCAGGTGCAGGGCATGGCGCAGCTGCCGCCCGGCGCGGTGCCGGCCTTCCTTGGCCTGATCCTGCTGATCTCGGTACTGATCGAGCCCTGGATCATCCGCCGCAACGTCTTCCCGCGCCTCTGGGCGCGCCTGCGCGGTCGCCCGCTGCCGCCGATCATCGAAATGGGCGGCGTCGCCATCGAGGGCGCGCAGACCAAGGGTTCGTCGGCCTCCGACCGTTCGATGCGCGCACGCGGCCCGATCGGCCACTTCCTGGCCCGCCGCGACGCGGCGGCGATCATCCTCGCCGTCGTGCTCTGGTGCGCCGGACTGTATCTGCGCCCCGATTTCTGGGGCTCGCTCGACAACACCTTCAATCTGATGCTGTCCTTCACCGAGGTCGGCTTGCTCTCCATCGGCATGACCTATGTCATCGCCAATGGCGATATCGACCTCTCGGTCGGATCGGTCCTTGCCCTGTCGGCCGCGACCTGCGCCTTCCTGATGAAGCAGATGGGCTTCGACCCGTGGCAGGCCGTCTTCATCGCCCTGATCGCCGGCGCGGCGGCCGGCGTTGTTAACGCCCTGTTAACCGTGAGCTTCGGTTTGCCGGCCTTCGTCGCGACGCTCGGCATGTTCTACATGGCACGTGGCATCGGCGCCTGGCTGACGGCGGGACGGCAGCTCTCCTCCTTCCCGGAGGCGTTCAACCTGCTCGGCCGGAAGCTGATCGACGCCCTCGCCTATTTCGGCGTGTCGCCGGCCAAGGGAACCCTGCTCTACGACATCGCCGCGGCGCTCAGCGTCCAGACGATCTTCATGGTCATCGTCGCGATCCTCGCCGGCATCGTGCTGGCCAAGACGCCGTTCGGCCAGATGGTCTATGCCACGGGCGGCAACCGCCGCGCCGCCGACTATGCCGGCATCAGCACGGCGCGGGTGCGGGCGATCAGCCTGGTGTTCTCGGCGCTCTGCGCCGCCTTCGCCGGCGTGATCTACGTCGCCTTCCTGCGCTCGTTCAATCCGTCGGCGGGCCAGCTTCGCGAGTTGGATGCGATCGCCGCCGTCATCATCGGCGGCGGCTCGATCTTCGGCGGCTACGGCACGGTGCTCGGCGCGCTCGCCGGCGCGGCTGTGATCGCGCTCATCCGGGCGCTGCTGTCGCTGCAGCTGATCCTCGGCAACGGCCAGTCCTTCGTGATGCCGCAGCACTGGGTCAACGTCTTCATCGGCCTGATCCTCGTCATCGCCGTCGTCGGCGACATCTGGTTCCGGCAGGGCGACCTCGCCGGCTCCGTCCGCCGCCGCTTTTCCCGAAAATCCGGGCCCGCCCGCGAAACAGCGCACGTCTGAGAACGCCCATGTCAGAAAACAAGACTGCCAAGCCGATCGTCGAGATGCGTCACATCTCCAAGGCCTTCGGCCCTGTCCAGGCTCTCAAGGACATCAACCTCACGCTTGGCGAAGGAGAGATCCTTGGCCTCGTTGGCGACAACTCCGCCGGCAAGTCGACGCTGATGAAGGTGATGACCGGCGCCTATCAGCGCGATTCCGGCGACGTGCTGGTCTCGGGCAAGCCGACACATTTCAAGAACCCGCATGAAAGCCGCGAAGAGGGGATCGAGATGATCTACCAGGACTTCGCGCTGTGCGGAAACATGGATATCGCGCAGAACATCTTCCTTGGCCGCTGGCCGAAGAAGGGCCTCTTCGTTGATCGCAACCGCATGTATGCCGAGGCCGACCAGGTGCTGAAGCGGCTGAAGGTCGACGTCAATTCGGTGTTCCAGAAGGTCGAGAGCTTGTCCGGCGGCCGTCAGCAATCGGTCGCCATCGCCCGCGCCATTTCCTTCAACCCGCGCGTCGTCGTCCTCGACGAGCCGACGGCGAACCTCTCGGTCATGGCGACCGAACGCCTGCTCGAGACCATGGCGGAACTGAAGCGCCAGGGCGTCGCGCAGATCATCATCTCGCACCGCCTGACCGACATCTTCGAAGTCGGTGACCGCATCATGGTGATGAAGCGCGGCCAGAACGTCGGCGACCGCTACATCCAGCACACGACCGAGCAGGAAGTACTGGAGCTGATCGTTTCCGGCACGCCCGAAACGGCGCTGACCGCCGACCAGGCGCTGGCCGGACGCGCCGCCTAGCCCGCGTTCGCGCGAGCCGGCAACCGGGTCGCAAGACGAACGCTAAAGAAGACAATCCGCCGGTACCTTCCCCATAGGCTCGGAAGGCACCGGCATGCCTTTGCCGGGCTTGGAAGGATGGCGCGATGGCAGGCGCCGGGTCGCCGCCCGGACCCGTTATCTGCCGTCTAAAGCCCGATACGAGGCATTTTTCCGTTCGGGCACTGTCGAATCCGCGCAACACGGGACGCGAATTCGTCCTCCGCGTGTGTCGGAAGCAGGGTATTCCCCCCTCCCCCAAACCTTGCAAATCGTCCGGTCGGGGAGCATCTCTTTCGCGTAAAACGCGACTGAAGATGAAAGCCTGCCCCCCAAATGACCCATCAAGGCTCCGCCCATCACGTCACTTCGGCAACGGCTGCCGTCCCCATCTACGACGACGCCTTCGAACTGCAATTCTCGCCCAACATGCTGGCCAAGCTGGAGACCCGCCGTTCGGTCCCCATGCGGGCCTTCGACCCGATGCCGATCCCGGCCGAGCATCTCGAGCGCATCCTGAAGATTGCCGCGCGATCCCCGGACCATGGCCGCCTGGCGCCCTGGCGCTTCATCGTCCTGGAAGGCGAGGCGCGCCAGCTGTCGGGCGAGCGCTTCGACGCGCTCTACGCGGCCCGCAATCCGGGCCTGGATGCTTCGAAGAGCGATATGTGGACGCTCTACATGATGCGCGCACCCGTAACGATCGTCGTCGTCAGCCGCACAGACCCCGCCGCGAAGATTCCGGAATGGGATCAAATTCTCGGTTCCGGGGCGGTTGGCATGAACCTCATTCTTGCCGCGTCCGCCCACGGATATGCGACGCAATGGCTGCTGAAATGGCCGGGCCGCGATCCGGAGGCCGCCGCCATCCTGGGCGTTCAGCCGAATGAACGCGTCGCCGGCTTCATCCATCTCGGCCGCCAGACCGAGCGCCCCGCCGATCGGGTCCGCCCGGAGCTGGAGGCGATCGTCACACGCTGGACTGGTTGATGGGTACCGGCTGCGGCTCCTGCTGCGCCAGACGCATCTCGCGCCGGAACGTATAGGCGCCGGTTGCGATGACGATCAGCGTTCCGATCAGCGTCGCCGCGTCGGGCACATCACCCCAGACCATGTAGCCGATCACCACCGCGAAAAGGATGCCTGCGTAGCGGAACGGCGCCACGACGGCCATGGCGCCGTAGCGCATGGCCAGGATCGAGGTGCCGTACCCGGCAACCAGCAGCACGGCAGCGGCGGCGAGCGCCGACACTTGCCGGGTATCGGGCACGGACCACGCCTCGACAATCGCCAAGCCCGCGCCGGTGAACGTGATCGAGGCGGCGGTGACAGCCATGACCAGCAAGGTAGACATGCCCGGCCTGAACTCGCGCGTCACCAGATCGCGCAGCGTTATGAAACCCATCGATGCCAGCGCTGCCAGCGAATAGACGTCAAAGCCCGAAAGGCTCGGCCGCATGATCAGCAGGACGCCCAAAAAGCCGACGCCGATCGCAGTCCAGCGTCGCCAACCAACCGGCTCGGCCAGGAAGACCGCGGCGGCCGCTGTCGTCATCAGCGGAACGATCTGGCCAATCGCCGACACATTGGCGATCGGCATGTTGAACAGCGCGTAGAGATAGAGAAGCGTCGCTCCAATTTCGCCGACGGTGCGCCACGCGACCAGCCGGTCGAGCACGGAGCGCCAGTGCCGATGCGCTCCCGTGACGAAGACGGCGACAAGAATGATGGCGAAGGAGATCGAGCCGCGCATGAACAGGATCTGGCCGGTCGGCAGTCCCTCGCTGACCAACTTGATCCAGGTATCGTTGATGATGAAAGCCAGGTTCGAAAGCACCATCATGATGATGCCGCGAGAGTTGTCGGCCAGGGCGGGCATGGGTCTTCAGGCAATGCGCGGCAACGCGGCGCCGCAGATGATCCGGGCCAGGGCAGATCGGCACTGACGGGCCAAGATTGACCAATAAGTCAGCCTGATGCAATCGAGGCCGAGGACCACGCGCCGAGAAATACGTGCACAGCAAGAAAAGCGGCCGGATTTTACTGCAACGGACCACGTTGCAGCGCAGCAATGCCGCGAATATCTTCGCCGACCTAGCCGCCCGTCATGCTCATATGGCGGGCGACGGCGGGGCGGCGATGGTCGCGGTCGATGACGAAGTCATGCCCCTTGGGCTTGCGCCCGATCGCCTCGTCGATGGCGGCCGAAAGCAGCGCGTCGTTCTCGGAGGCCCGCAGCGGCGCGCGCAGGTCGGTGGCATCCTCTTGGCCGAGGCACATGAACAGGGTCCCGGTGCAGGTGACCCGCACCCGGTTGCAGCTTTCGCAGAAATTATGGGTCAGCGGCGTGATGAAGCCGAGCCGCCCGCCCGTCTCGGCGACCTCGACATAGCGCGCGGGGCCGCCGGTCTTGTAGGAGATGTCGTTCAGCGTCCAGTTGTCTTCAAGCCGCGCCCGCACGGTTGACAGCGGCAGATACTGCTCCGTCCGATCGACCGCGATCTCACCCAGCGGCATCGTCTCGATCAGCGTCAGATCCATGCCACGCCCATGCGCAAAGCGGATCAAATCATCGATTTCGTTCTCGTTGACGTCCTTGAGCGCGACCGCGTTGATCTTGACCTTGAGGCCGGCGGCCTGGGCGGCATCGAGTCCGGCCATCACCTTGTCGAGATCGCCCCACCGCGTGATGGCGCGGAAGCGGGCCGGATCGAGCGTGTCAATCGAAACGTTGATGCGGCGCACGCCGGCATCGGCCAGTTCGGCAGCGAAGCGGGAAAGCTGCGAGCCATTGGTCGTCAGCGTCAGCTCGTCCAGTCGGCCGCTCTCGATATGGCGGCCGAGCGAGCGAACCAGGGACATGATGTTACGGCGAACCAGCGGCTCGCCACCCGTGAGCCGCAGCCGCCGGACGCCCTTGGAGATGAAAGCGCTGCAGAGCCGGTCCAACTCCTCGAGCGAAAGAACGTCCCGCTTCGGCAGGAAAGTCATGTCCTCGGCCATGCAATAGACGCAGCGGAAATCGCACCGATCCGTCACGGAAACACGCAAATAGGTGATGGCTCGACCGAAGGGGTCGATCATCGGCGACGTCTCGGCCACCAGAGGCACAATCTGGTTCATACGAAATCCTCAAACCGCCTGTCTTGGTGTCAGGGCGGCGATCTCTGCTATGTAGACGAGATGTCGCGTCGTTTCAAAGGCACGCGACCCAAAGCGGGCGTCGCAAGGCGGCCGCGAGAGCAATTTTCACGGCCAAGCGCCGTCAGGGTTCAACAATGAATACAGCATCCACGCCATGGCCGACCGAGATCCGCCTGTCGCCCGACAAGCGCACATTGACCGTGACCTTCGAGGACGGCGCACGCTATGCGCTGGCGGCCGAGTATCTTCGCGTCACCAGCCCCTCGGCCGAGGTGCAGGGACACAGCAAGGCGCAGAAGCAGACCGTGCCGGGCAAGATCGACGTCGCGATCGGCTCGATCAGCCCGGTCGGCAACTATGCCATCCGGCTCGGTTTCGATGACGGCCATGACACCGGCCTGTTCACCTGGACCTATCTCGCCGAACTCGGCCGCGACCACGACAGGCTCTGGGCGGCCTATCTGGCCGAGTTGCAGGAAAAGGGGCTCTCCCGCAGCCGGCGCTGAGACTGCCTCGAAAGCCGCCCCTACGCCCCACGACGATTGAACCTTTGCCGGCGCTCCCGTGTTATATTCGCAGGAACGCTGCTGGCAATGCGGCTGGCGAGAACGCTGCTGGGAGGAGCCAGATGACCGACGCCAAGGTCCTGATCGAGATTGATGCCCGGATCGCCGCGATCCGGGAAACGATGCAGCGGTTGACCGAACAGGCTTCATCCGCATCGGGCGCCGCCAGCGAGAGCCGGTTGGCGGACAGGATGGCCGAGCTGGAGCAGCAGCTCGAGACCCTGCAGAACGAGCGGGCCGCGCTCTCGTGATGCGCAGGCCCGACCGCGACGAAGGCTAGACACGCGCGGGCATGCGGAGCGTGGCGGGAATCGCCGCGGCGCTGGCAGCTGTTGGCCCGCCGTCATGAGGAGCCCCAGATGGCGACGATGGAAATCGGTGAGCCCGCCCTCCAGCCCGTTGAGCTTTCGACGCTGCGACCGACCCAGCTGACCGTCGGCATGCTGGAGGTCAACGAGAAGCAGCGGCAATGGCGCGACGAAGGCGAGCGCGGGCCGGAGTTCCTCGGACGGCATCTGATCCCCGTCGTCCTCGGCCCCAAGGGCCGTCACTACATTCTCGACCACCATCATCTCGCCCTCGCCTTGCAGCGCGAGGGGGTCAAACATGTCCTGACGAGCCCCGTCGCCAATCTTCGCAGCCTCGACGCCCACACATTCTGGTTCGTCATGGCCCACAGGAACTGGATGCACCTCTACGACGCGGACGGGAAACTCCGAACCTACAAGGACATCCCGAAGTCGGTCGACCAGATGCAGGACGATCCTTTTCGCTCCTTGGCCGGAGCGCTCCGTCGGGTCGGCGGCTATGCGAAGGACATGTCATTCTACAGCGAGTTTCTGTGGGCGGACTTCCTGCGGCGAAACATCGAGAAGTCTCGCATCGACGACAACTTCGCGGACGCCCTCGGCGACGCGCTGACCCTGTCGAAAACCAAGAGTGCGAGCTACCTGCCCGGCTGGTGCGGTCCATCCTTGCAGGATCCAAACGGCGGGGAATAGGCGTCGTCCGGCCGCAATGCCCCCCGCCGCCCTGCCTCTTCGCAAATGTCAGGACTGCCCCGCCCGCAGGCTGGAGTAGCGCGACAAGGCGGCCGCTGTTCTGGCGCGCCAAACCTCGCCGGATCCTGCTTCGTTTCACGCCTCGCCACGAGATGCTGCAAGATCTCCCAGTGTGGAAAAGGTCAGGATCGGCACGAAACCGCTTGTATCCTGCAGTTTGTCCAACTATCACCAGCGGCGGAGAGGTGGCCGAGTGGCCGAAGGCGCTCCCCTGCTAAGGGAGTAGACGGCTTAAAACCGTCTCGAGGGTTCGAATCCCTTCCTCTCCGCCATTCCCCTTTTAAGTCGTTGATCTGAAAGCAGTCCTTCCGTTTCGGTGACTTGCGGCCCGCCCTGGTACAGTCGGATGGTCCAAATGGTCCTGTTCATGGAAGGTCTAGCTGGCCGGGAACAGCCTTGGCGGCTTTCGGCAGAAATCGCTGCTCGCGTAGATCGTCACCAAAGGCTGTATCGAACGAGCGGTCAGGCTCTCCGCTTGATGCTCGGTGGCTGCCAGGAGCCGTCCAGGATCGGTTCCTTGCCCCAGTAGGCGCGGATGTAGAGCGAGAAGGTCCCATCCGGCGCTGGCAGCCAGTTCGCCTCCTTGTCGCTGCCTGGCGATTTGGCGCCGGCGTAGAGGGTGAGCGAGCCGTCCGGGTTGCGCTTGAGGTCCTTGTTCTTGGTGCCGAGCGAGTAGCGCTTCAGCTCGTTGGCGTGGAAGAGATGCTTGTCGTTGTAGAGGGTCAGTGACCAGAAGCCGTCGACCGGCGGCTCCTGGCCTGGAGCGAAGGTGATTTCATAGCTCTCCCCGCCGCTCATTTGGGTGCCCGAAGCGTCATTGTCCGTGTAGAAGTACTGCGTTTCGGTCGGCCGGTTTTCGAACATGTTCGATTTCGCGGTTCCCGTCCGGTTAAAGTAGTCGATGCCGAACTGGGCATTGTTGGTGGAGCGGTTCCAGCCATTGCCAGCCGGTCGTCCGTTGTGCCGCCATTCGAAGAACGGCTTGATGACCTCCGCCTCCGTCGCGATGGCCGTATCGACCAGGATGCTCTTGCATGCTCGGATCCTTGGCCGCGCTGTCGAGCAGCAAGCGAAACTGGGCGTAGAGCGCCTCTTCGCCGGGCAGCGGATCAACGCTCGCGAGCACCTCGCCGAACTCCTCGAAGAACTTCTCAGGCACCACCCACTTGGTCTCGCCTCCATCCCCGCTGCACTGGCGGTCCGTGTAGTAGAGGTTGCGTTTGTCGGGGCGCCCGAGCTGGCGGGTCGCCAGGATCATCTTCGGCGCGGTCTCGACCGCCTTCTTCAACAGGGCCTGTTGCCGCTCAGTCGGGGCGAAAGGCTTGCCTTTCACAATGCCGAATTTGGCGAGAACCCCCCGCGTTAGCGGATCAATCGCCTCGGCCGGTTCATAGTCGACAAAGGCCTTCAGCTTCGTCCAGAAGGTGTTGTCGGTGGGATACATCATGTTGATGCCCTTGCCGCTGCCGTCCGGAAACTGCATCGGCTTGACGTCCTTTTCCATCTCCCACAGCGGATAGACGCGAGTCGTCTCGGCAAGGGCGACCGCCGGTGCCGGGTCGGGACCTTTCTCGCCCTGCTTCATGACAGTGCGGAAGAACAGGAAGACGTTGTAGGTCTTGGATCTGAAGGCGAAATAGCCCTGCGGGACTTCACCGGCATAGTCCGGCGGCAACAGCAGGTAGAGCCCGCCGCGCGCCCGGTCCGGGCCGATGGCGCCGACATCGGTGATGGTATTCTGGAAGAAATCCGTGAACATGCCGATGACGTTCGGCGGCGCGGCGACGACGAGCGGACCGGTCTCCTTCAGGTCGAGATAGCTCATCGAGTAGATCACATCGGCATTGGGTGTCGGGATCCAGGTTCGGCTGTCCATGCGCTCCTTCCAGATCGGCAGGACATTGTAGCCCTTGCCGAAGGTCGCCTCGGAGCCGTCGCGGATACCGATGATGTTCAGGGCCGGTAGCAGGGTGATGTAGGCTTGGATCGCTTGATTGAAATAGAGATCGTCAACAAGTTGCTCGGCCTCGGCCTGCGGTAGCCAGTTGCCGTTGTTGATCTGCTGGACGAGGGGCGAGGCCGCCCGTTCCTGGGCCGAGACGGATAGTCCGGAAACGCCGCAGAACAGAACTGCCGCGACGGTCCGGCATACAATTTTGGTTCGCATCATCCTCTCCAGATAGTCAGAACCGGTTCATTTGGGATGCAGAGGCAGGCCGGACGACGGTTCGTCGCTCAGCCCGTCAATAGCCGTCATCCAGCCGCCAGGTGCCGTCCTCGACGCCGTCAGCGATCCGCTGGAGCCATCGTCTCAGGCTCGCGGCAATGACCGCGCGCCTAGGCTCGTCGTAGAGAAACCAGAGGATCCGGCCGCAACGACCGGCCGGCGTCGTTCCAAGGTCCACGCAGTAGTGGTCGCCGCGCGGGTTACCGAAGAGGGGCAGCCACTCGCTCGACCAGACCAGCCAGTTGCCTCCGGCGTCGGCGCCACAAGGGCCGTAGCGCTGACACAGGTCCTCCCAGGCGACACGCACAAGGTCGAGCGGCAGCCAGCGCTGGTTGAGGTAAAGACTCGGCGCGCCCACCGACTGGCCATCATAGGCGGCGTAGAGCGTCCGGATCTCGCACGGCATGGCCTTGCCGAAGAGTGTCTCGATCCGCGCCAGCGAGGCAGGATCGGCGGCCGGACGGAACAGCGGCAGGCGGTCCGGGTGATGCCGGGTCATCCATGCGTCGATCCTCCGGAGCGGACGAACGGAATGCGGGCAACTCGACATGCGCACGTTCCTCCCAACCCGATTTCGCCTGGCAAACTGAGTTAGACGAAGTGGTTAGAAGGATAGATCGTGCCGGACTCGTCTCAAGACCCGTGCCGCGCCAATACTTGACCGCGCGTGCCGATGGCATCGTCGCCGCCATCTGCGTCAGGAGGCAGTCGTGGGATCCGCGAGCATCTCCCGAAGCTTCATTTCCACGCGGGATTTTGATGTCTAGCGAGAAAACATCCGCGTCGTTTTCGATGCGGGTCGTACGGAAGACGTGTCGACGGAATTCAGCGCAGACGTCGAGGCGCTCCAGTTGGGCGACATGGTCATTGCCGAGTCTCAGCCGCGCTACGCTCGATATGCGTCAAGCCCTCGATCGCCCATGTGGAGGCCGCGCGGCCGGACCATGAACTCGTGCTCCGGCGTCGCGCCAGATCCTTCATCGACGCTCATCTTGGCTCGGAAAGGCTGGACTCGGACGCGATATGCAATGCGCTCGGCGTATCGCGGCGGACGCTTTACCGGCTCTTCGACAAGGAGGGCGGCGTGCAGCACTACATCCAGGCGAGACGGCTCGAACGGATCCGGTCCCGGCTTACGGATGCGAACGAGACCCGACGCATCTCCGAGGTCGCTGCCGAGTTCGGCTTCGTGCGCAGTGATCATTTCGCCCGGGCAGCATGCGCTCGACGCCCGTGTTGGTTTCGGAGCCCGGCCCCGACGCCACTTTCCGGGCCTTGCTGGTGTCCTGATGCTCGCGTTTCCCCGCCAGGCCTTTCGCCGTGCTGCCGAACGACCAAGGGCGGTAAAATTGACAATGCAGACTATTTGGCCGAGATATCGGCCATGCAAACGATTTGCTTTGCCCGGATCAAGATCTGCAAAGGCAGCCTTCAAACAGGCTGAATGCCTGGTGCCGCTACCTGCGATAGCAAGAGCGGCGCCAGGGACGCACCCTCACGACATTCAGATGTACGTGCGCCGGCCGAGAGATTTGCCGCGTGTAGTTTTGCGCGCTGTCCGACGCCGAAGGCTACACCTTTGGGATCTATCCGATGACCTTCCAATATACCTTCACCCTCGCGATCAGCGGACCGAACAAGCTGCCGCGCTTCCGGGCCTGGGCGGCGGAGCACGCCGCGGAGATCGCCGTCAGCCTGCCGCCTCAGGTGCCGGCCAAGACCGACACCCTGACGATCCGGCTCAAATCGGTCGCTGATCGGGAGACACTGACGGCCAGGCTGGCAGACATTCGCCTGTAACCCGAGCGACGGTGGCGGGTCTGGCCCGCCACCGCCTACCAACGGGAGCTGCGCGCAGGGCGCGATGCGATCGACGGCGACGCTAGCGCGTTTTCGAGCGAAGTGGATACCGGTTCGCGTGAAGAAAACGCGATCAAACAAAGAGATAGAGTCGTTCCGTGTTTCCATGAAACACGGAACGACTCTAGGTCGGGTTTTCCAGGCTGAACACCCCGGTGCCCTCATCGAACGCGAACGTCTCCGCGTAGCGCGCCCAGGAGATGACGGTCCTGAGCGTCTTTTCCGCGAATTCCTCCGGCATGTAATCCTCGAGCTCATCGCGAAACCGCGCCGCTGGCGCCCGATGGCTCGATCGTTCGTCCAGCACACGTCGAATATGGGCCACCAGCGGCACATAGGCGATCAGATGCTGCGCAAAGAGGTGCTTGCGTTCGTCGACTTCACCATTGGCAAAGCGGCGCCCGGCCTCGGCCAGGCGGATATCGCCGCCTTCCACCTCCGCGAAACGGAGCAGTTGCAGCGTCTCCGCCACGGGGAAGAGGTCATCGATTTCCAGTTGCAGCACCGAGGCCAGCGCCGGAAGGTCTGCACGACCGTCATAGGGAGGCCCGTTGACGGTCTCGATCAAGCCGGCGAGAACGTTGGTCGAAACATGCGGCAGAATGAGGCCGATGCCGGTTCCCGGGAATGCGCCCTCGCGCGGCGCCGTCGCGGCCGCCGGCCGCATCGTCATCCGGGCGTAGATATCATCGACAATCTGGCGAAATGCCGGATCCAGGCGGTTTCGCGGCTGGGGCAGGTCGACCTTGAGCTCCGCGATCACCCGCCCGGGATTGGAGGCAAAGACCAGGATCCGGTCGGACATCAGCACTGCCTCCTCGATGTTGTGGGTCACCAACAGGATCGCCTGGATCGGCATTCGGCCCTCGCACCAGAGGTCGAGCAGATCGGTGCGCAGCGTCTCGGCCGTGAGGACGTCGAGGGCAGAGAAAGGCTCGTCCATCAGGAGAACCTCAGGCTGCACGACCAGCGCCCTCGCCAATCCAACGCGCTGGCGCATGCCACCGGACAGTTCTTTCGGATAGGCGCTCTCAAAGCCATCCAGCCCGATCAGGTCGATCGCGGTGAGGGCCTGCTTGCGCCGAAGCCCGGGAGCCATGCCCTGAGCCTCGAGCCCGATCTCGACATTCTGCAGCACCGTCAGCCAGGGGAACAGGGCAAAAGACTGAAACACCATCGCGACCTGACTGGCCGGCCCATTGACGGCCTGTCCGCTTATCGTGACGGATCCGGAGCTGGCGGGCATCAGCCCGGCTATGATCCGAAGCAGCGTCGACTTTCCCGATCCGGATCGCCCCAGCAGCGAAACAATCTCGTTGCTGCGAAGCGTGACATTGACGCCGTCGAGTACCAGCAAGTCGGTCGCACCGCCCTTCTGGTAGAAATGACCAACATTCTCGACCGAAACGATCGGTTTGGCGGCAATTGCCGGCTCAAGGACACTCATCGCAAGCCTCCTCAACTCATGCGGAACCGTCGTTCGGCGATGCGATAGAGCGGTCGCCACAGCAGCTGATTGAATACCACGACAAAGACCGCCATGACCGCGATGCCAAGGACGACGCGCGGATAGTCGCCGGCATCGGTGGCTTTGGCGATATAGGCGCCGAGTCCGGCGGCCTCGACCTTCGTGTTTCCCCAGCTCGCCAATTCGGCGACGATACTGGCGTTCCAGGAGCCGCCCGAAGCGGTCAGCGCGCCCGTGACATAGTAGGGAAAGATGCCAGGCAGGATGACTTTGCGCCACCATTGAGCCGAGCGAAGCCGGTACATCGTCGATACTTCGCGCAGATCCGTCGGAAACACACTGGCGCCGGCAATCACGTTGAACAGGATGTACCATTGCGTCCCGAGGATCATCAGGGGCGAGAGCCAGATATTCGGGTCGAGCTTGAAATGGACGATCGTCACGACGGCGAACGGAAAGAGGACATTCGCCGGAAACGCAGCGAGAAACTGCGCGAAGGGCTGGACGCGGTCCGAAACGGCGGGCCTGAGCCCGATCCAGACCCCGATCGGCACCCAGACCAGACTGGCAAGTACGATCAGGACAAGGACACGAAGGAGCGTCATGGCGCCGAGCGAGATTGACTGCAGGAGGTCCGAAAGGCCAAGCGTCGCGGACAAGTAGCTGAAGATCAGCCACGCACCATAGGCCGTCAGGCCGATAGTGAGGACGAGCCAGGCGATATTCGTCAATCGCGCCCAGCCCGGCGGCGCCTTGATCGGCGCAAGCGGCCACCGGAGCACCGAAATCCGGTTCAGCATTTCCGCAAGCGCCACGATCGGCATGGTGAGACGCTTCAGGAGACGGGTCTTGCGAAGGAGGTCATAGAGCCAGGAACGAGGGCGGTGCTGGGCGGCCGTCTGCTCGAAGCGGAACTTGTCGGCCCAGGCGACGATCGGCCGAAACACCAGTTGGTCGTAGAGCAGGATGACGACGGCGATCGCCGCAACGGCCATGGCAACCGCCGCAATGTCCTGCTGCTCGATGGCCAAGCCGAGCCAGGCCCCGATGCCGGGCAAGGCGATCTTGGTGTCGCCGACCGAGATCGCCTCGGACGCCACGACGAAAAACCAGCTCCCCGACATCGACATCATGGCGTTCCAGACAAGCCCCGGCGTGGCGAAGGGGGCCTCGACCCGCCAGAAGCGCAGCCATGGCGACAGCCGGAACAGCCGACTGACCTCGCTCAGGTCCGTGGGCAGCGTCCTGAGCGATTGATAGAAGGAGAAGGCCATGTTCCAGGCCTGGGCCGTGAAGATCGCGAAGATCGCCGCGCATTCGGCGCCGAGCTGGCTGCCGGGAAAAAGCCGCAGGAAGAAGACGACCGTAAAGGTCAGAAAGCCGAGCACCGGGACCGACTGCAGGATATCCAGGGCCGGGATGATGATCAGCTCGGCCTTGCGGCTCTTCGCCGCCAGAGTTGCGACGACGAAGGTAAAGATCAGGGACGCTCCCATCGCCGCGAACATGCGCAAGGTCGTCCGCAGCGCGTAGCCCGGCAGCAACCAGGGATCGAGGTGGACGGGGGCAATGTCGAGCTCGGTCAGCGGCGCCTTGATCTCGCTGGCCGAGTGCCCGATCGCCGCGAGCACCGCGATCACGAGAACGAAGGCAATGACATCGAAGATGTTGGGAGCATAGGCCCCGAGGGGAGCAAGGTGCCTTGCATCGAGGATCGGCCGCTTCATGACGCTCGTCCCACTCTGCTATGCCACAAGCACGCTGAGCCCGCCGTAGCGTCAGGTCCGCGCGTGCGCCGTCATCGGCCAACACAATCGGCAGCTGCACTCACTCGAGATGGATTGTTGTACCTTCGTCGCGAACGTCGGAATTCGACCGGCTTGAAAAACATCTACCCCGGCCCGCGCGCCGTCAATCCAATTCTGGCTGGCGCGCTGCCCCGATCGATGTCGGGGGCGAGCACAGAGCGCGACCGCAGGTCACTGCGACGATGGGCCATTCCCGGGCTCTCACAAGGAAGGGCCAAAAAATGCGAGACTGGGTGCGTTGGCATGGACGGCGGCATCCGCCACACTGGCAACGGTTTCCGCATCCGGCAGGATCGTGCCATGTGGGCGTTCCGTGTCATCCGCGCTAACCCATTGGAGAAAATGACTTGCCTGATGCGCGCCTTCCCGTGGAACCCTTGATACCGACGCGTGAGCCACGGCTGCTCGGCGCTGCAGGATCGTCAAGATCGGGGTTGATCGCCCCGCTTTCCGCCGCACGCTGGCTCCTGATCCTGATCGGGGTCGCCGGAATCTATTTCTTTCACAGCTTTGTCGTCCCCGTCCTGGCAGCGCTGGTCATCGCCTTTGCCGGGTGGCCGATCTATCGACGCATCGTAGACTTCACCGGTGGCAACCGGACGGCGGCAGCGACGCTGGCGCTGGCGCTTTTCACCCTGTTTCTGATCGTGCCGATCGCAATCGCGGCGGCATACGCCATAGACGAAGTCCGCGGGCTCTCCGCCTGGGCGATCCAGACCAACCGCTTCGGCGCCGAAGTGCCCGTGTGGATGGCCAACATCCCCGGCATCGGCGAATGGCTGTCGGTCCGCTGGGCCGAATATGTCGGTCGCCCTGGCGCCATCGGCGAAATGATCTATGCGGTTAGCGGCGCCAATATCGGCAACATCTACCGCGCGGTGCTCGCCGCGGGCGGTGGTCTGTTCGGCCTGCTGCTGACCCTGATCTTCATGTTGATCACGCTGTTTTTCGTCTTCCGCGATGGCGAGCTGTTCGTTGCCAAGGTGGATCTGATCGGCGAGCGCATCATTCCGATGCGCTGGGAACGGATCTCGCGCGTGGTTCCGGCGACCATCAGCGCCACCGTCACCGGCATGACGCTGATCGCCATCGGCGAGGGCATCGTGCTCGGCTTCGCCTACTGGATCGCCGGCGCCCCCTCGCCGATCACACTCGGCGTGATCACCGGCATGATGGCGCTGATTCCGGGCGGCGCGCCGCTGGCCATGTCGCTGGTCTCGGTCTACCTCGCCGCCAGCGGCTCGATCGTGGCCGGCATCGCGCTGTTTGTCTGGGGAACGGTCGAACTGTTCATCGTCGACAAGACGCTTCGCCCGAAGCTGGTCGGCGGACCGATCAAGCTGCCCTTCCTGCCGACGATCTTCGGCCTTGTCGGGGGCGTAAAGACGCTGGGCTTCCTTGGCCTCTTCATTGGCCCGGTGCTCATGGCCCTCCTCGTCGCGATCTGGCGCGAATGGGTACGGGACATCGAGGCGATCGACCCGCCGCTATCGGGCGCGAAGACCAAGGCGAGCGAACTGGCAGCGGATGCGCGCTCCGAGATCGGTCCGCTCTAGGTCACGGGCGACGAACCGCCCGACGACAAGACAAACGTCTCCAAGCCGGAAAGAAAAACCAACGATGAACTCGACATTGCCGCGCCGCGACGAGCCGTTTCGACGCGACGAGACCGCGCTTCTCATCGTCGACATGCAACGCATCTGGCTGGAGCCGGGCCTCGATCCCGACCATGCGGACTGGGGATCCGACCACTATTTCTATCGCCAGACCCGGGAGACGGTGATCCCGAACCAGCAGAGGCTGCTGGCGACGGCGCGGGCCGCTGGCGTCGAGGTGCTGCACACCATCATCCAGAGCCTGACCGAGGATGGCCGCGATCGCTCGCTCGATCACAAGCTGACGCCGATCCACATTCCGCCGAGCCTTGCGGCGGGCCTGCCCTCGCCTTCCGTCGCGCCGATAGGCGACGAGATCCTGCTGCCGAAGACCTCTTCCGGCGTCTTCAACTCGACCAATCTCGACTATCTGCTTCGCAATCTCGGCACTCGCCATCTGGTGGTCGCCGGCATTCTGACGGACCAGTGCGTCGACATGACGGTACGCGACGGCGCCGATCGGGGCTTCCTGGTGACCTGTGTAGCCGACGCCTGCGCGGCGCCGACGCCCGAGCGCCATGCCAATGCGTTGAAGGCATTTGGCGGCTATTGCTGGGTCACCGATACCGCCACCGTCGCCGCCCGCTTCGAGGCGCTGGGCCGCGAAGCCTAGGCGAACCATCGCCGCCGGGCCGCCAACGCGAGACGAGATGCGCCGACCGTCGCCAATCGGCGCTCCGCGGGCTATGGAAGGGACCCTTGCCGGTTCCGGCCTCCGCTTCGCTCAGGATCAACGCTCGCAATGCCGCCCGCCCTCGCCGACTTGCTGACGGCATCGTCCCCCTTCGTCCTTTTGGAAGATCGCCTTGCCGCTTCCGCGGGGGCGACGCTCTATGTCGATCCGGTCGAGATCGTCCGCTGCGATGACGCGGACGCGGTCCAGGACGCTCTGGCGCGGATCGAGGCCGGCTTGGCGCGCGGGCTGCATGCGGCCGGCTTCCTCGGCTATGAGCTCGGCTACGCGCTACAGGAGCGCCTCGTCGCCGCGCTTCCCGCCGGGCGCGAGCTGCCGCTCATCTGGTTCGGTCTGTTTCGCGAGGGGCTCCGTCTGGAAGCGGCGGAGCTGGATGCCGTCTTCGGCGCCCTCGCCCCGCCGCCGCCGGTCGTCGACGTCCTGCCCCGGCTGGACGCGGCGGGCCACGCGTCGAAGGTCGCCCGCGTGCTCGACTATCTCGCCGCCGGGGACGCCTATCAGGTCAACCTCACCTTCCCGATCGACTTCCGCCATGACGGCGACCCACTCGCACTCTACGCAGCGCTGCGCGCCAACCAGCCGGTCGCGCATGGCGGCATCGTCGCCTTCGATGGCACCACCATCCTGTCGGTTTCGCCGGAACTGTTCCTCGACGTGTCCGCCGGCCAGGCCACGACGCGCCCGATGAAGGGCACCGTGCCCCGCCACAGCGAACCGGATGCCGACCAGGCGGCGATGCGAGAACTGCGCGAGGATCCGAAGCAGCGCGCCGAGAACCTGATGATCGTCGACCTCTTGCGCAACGATCTCGGCCGGATCAGCGAACTGGGTTCGGTGCGCGTGCCGCGCCTCTTCGACGTCGAGACCTATGCGACCTTCCACGCGCTGACGTCGACCGTGACATCACGCCTGTCGCCGGGAACCTCCCTCGACGAACGCCTGCGCGCCGTGTTTCCCTGCGGCTCGATCACCGGCGCGCCGAAGCTGCGCGCGATGGAGATCATCCGCGAACTGGAAACGGCACCGCGCGAGATCTACACCGGCTCGCTCGGAACGATCGCGCCGAACGGCGACCTTCGCTTCAATGTCGCCATCCGGACGGCAACGCTGCTAGCCGATGGCCGGGGCCGCTATGACGTCGGCAGCGGGGTTGTCGCGGATTCGCAAGCCGAAGCCGAATATGCCGAATGCCTGCTGAAGGCGCGCGTGCTGACCGACCTTGCCGAAGACTATGGCCTGATCGAAACGCTGCGCGGCTCGGCCGAAACGGGTCTTGCGCGTCTGGAACTGCATCTGGACCGTCTGGCCGCGTCCGCCGCAGCGCTCGGCTTCCGCTTCGATCGCGGGCAAGCGGAAGCCCGCCTCAAGGCCCTGACGGCGACGTTCAGCCGGGAACAGGATCGCCGGGTGCGTCTCGAACTGCGCCGCGACGGAACGCTCGACATCGCCGCCCCGGCCCTGCCGCCCGAACCGGACCGGCCGGTCGTCACGATTATCGCCAGCGCGCGCGCCGATGCCGGCGATCCCTTCCTGCGCCACAAGACAACGCGGCGCCGGCTCCATGAAACCGCCTTCGCCGAAGCCGCCGCTCTCGGCGCCGACGAGGCGATCCTCGTCAACCGTTCGGGCTTCGTCACAGAGGCGACGCGCAGCAACATCTTCGTCGAGCGCGAAGACGGCCTGCTCCTGACGCCGCCGATCGCCGACGGCCTGCTGCCCGGCATCCTGCGCCGGAGCCTGCTCGAGAGCGGCAGGGCGATCGAGCACCGGCTGACGCCCGCCGACCTTGCCGACGCACCGCGCTGGCACCTCGGCAACAGCCTCCGCAGCCTGCGCCCGGCGCGGATCGCCTAGGCGATCCGCGTACCCGGCGTGCTAAACTCTCCCGAGAGCATCCACGCGTAACGAACGGAAATCACTCATGGCCAAGCGAGCCGGGAGCGCGGATCTGCCGCTGCATGGCGGGCATGTGCCGCGCTGGCTTTCCGACCGGATGACGAAGCTCGGCGCCGTCATCAGCGAGGCGATCGTCCAGGAATATGGCCGCGACGAGCTGTTGCGCCGCCTCGCCCATCCGTTCTGGTTCCAGTCCTTCGGCGCCGTCATGGGGATGGACTGGCATTCGTCGGGGATCACCACCAGCGTGCTCGGCGCGCTGAAGCGCGGGTTGACGCCGCTTTCGGGCGAACTCGGGATCCATGTCTGCGGCGGCAAGGGCGGACATTCGCGGCAGACGCCGCAGGAACTGATCGGCATCGGCGACCGCGTCGGCTTTGATGGCATGGCGCTCGCCAAGGCCAGCCGATTGGTCGCCAAGGTCGACAGCGCCGCCATCCAGGACGGATTCGATCTCTATCTGCACGGCTTCATCGTCACCGATGACGGTCATTGGGTCGTCGTGCAGCAGGGCATGAACGACGACAGCCACCAGGCGCGTCGCTATCACTGGCTGTCGGAGGGGCTGACGAGCTTCGTCGACGCGCCGCATGCGGCGATCGACGGCGAGCGACAGGGCGAGATCGTCAACCTGACCGACGAGCGCGCCGAGGCCTCGCGCTTGGGCCAGATCGACATGCTGGCCGATCTCGGTCCCGACAGGATCGCACTGGAATTCGCGGCGCTCCGCGCGGAGACGGCTCCGCCGCCGCCCGCGACCGACCAGCGGATGCTGCCGCATCTGATCATGCCGGCGCATCATGACGTGCGGTCGAGTGATGTCGTGACGCGGCGGCTGCATGGCGCGCTGGCGGCCGCCGCCGACCAGGGGCCGGTCGATTTCGCCGATCTGCTGCTGGTGCCGGGCGTCGGCGCGCGCACGGTGCAGGCGCTGGCGATGGTGGCGGAAGTCGTGCATGGCGCGCCCTATCGTTTCAGCGATCCCGCCCGCTTCTCCTTCGCGCATGGCGGCAAGGATCGCCATCCCTTCCCCGTGCCGCTGCGGGTCTATGACCACACGATCCGCGTCATGGCTTCGGCCGTGCAGAAGGCGAAGCTCGGCGAGACGGAGGAGATGGCGGCGCTGAAGCGGCTCGACGAACAGTCGCGGCGGCTCGAGCGCGTTGCCACCGGTCCGAGCGTCGAGGAAATGATCGCCGACGAGCGCGAGCGATCGGCCACCTATGCCGGCCGCAGCGTGTTTGGCTGGGAGTAGAGCGAACCGGCATCCGAAGTACGGGTAGCGCCGGCGCCGCAGGACTGGATTTACCTCTCCCTGAGGGAGAGGTCGGAGCGAAGCTCCGGGTGAGGGTTTAGGGAACTATCCGGAGAGGCCGTAAACCCTCACCCACCGCCCGTTGGGCGTCACCTCTCCCTCAGGGAGAGGTGAAGGAACGGCCCCTCCGGCAACTCAAGCGCGAACCGAAAAATCCGCGACGATCAGATCGTGGTCGGAGATCGCGTTGCCCGATTTGTCGAGCGCCGGCACGGTGCGCGGGTTCGAGCCCGTCAGGCCGCGCGAAAGCAGCCAGTCGATCCGGCAATAGGGCGGCAGCGGCGTGCCGTCCGGGCGCATGCGCAGCGTCGCATCGGCGGTGTTCGCCTCCTGCCACGCGAAGCCCGCTTCGGCCATGAGCGAAAACAGCGGTTCATGCTTTTGCGGGCCGGCGAGCCAGTTAGCCGGCGTATGCCCCATCAGGGCATTGGTGTTCAGATCGCCGCCGATGACAACAGGCAGGTCACCCGCCAAGCCTTCGACCGCCTCCAGCAGCCTAGCCATCTGGCGGGTGCGGTCGGCCGCGTCGGATTTGCTTTCGAGATGGACGACGACGGCCCAGAGCGGCCCCTGCCCGGTCTCGATCTTTGCCGCGATCGCCATGCGCCAGCCAAGCCGATGCTCGCCGTCCTTGGCATCCACCCACCAGATGGCGCCGTCATCGAGGCGGATCAGCGCCACATCGCTGAACGGCAGGCGCGACAGCAGCGCGTTGCCGTGAAAGCCGACCGCGTTGGTCTCGCCGGCATGCCAGGCGCGCTCGCGGTCGTCGCCAAGGCCCAGTTCGAGGAACTCGACGCCATAGGCGTAGCCCATGCCGAGCGCGGCGGCGAGATCGGCCGTGGTGTGGCGGTTGCCAGCCCGCGCCATGCCGAGATCCGTCTCGGAAAGCAGCAGGATGTCGGGCGCAACGCCCGCGACCAGATCGGCGGAAGGCGTCTGATATTTGAGGCGCTCGGCATTCCAGGCCGCAATGCGGAGTGGCCCCTCCGGTCGCGTCACGGGAGCCGGCCCCCGTATCTCGACGGCATTGAATGCCGGCAGGTCGAGGGCGAGACGATCATGCTCCGCCCTCGACTTGTTGGAACGCAACGCCTCGTGAAGTAGCGCGGAGGAAGGCGCCGGCAGTTGCGGCACCACGGTCGTCACCAGATTGGACTGGGTCGTGACGGCTTCGTTCAGGGGCATTGCGTCGCTCATCGGATCAGGCAGCGCGCGCCGCGGCGTGGCGAGCGTTGAGGCGGGCGGCGAGGGCACGGGCGCGCTCGATCGACTCGGCGCGTTCGGAGTCGAAACGCTCGCCGATCTCCATGATCAGCGCCGTGCCGGGCAGCACGTCGATGGTGTCGAACACGCTCTCCCACGGCAGATCGCACCAGCCGAGCGGCAAATGCAGGTCGCCGATGCCGAGCGCGATCGCCTCGCTCTGGTGGTAGAATTTCGACATCGTGTAGGGACGGCCGAAGCTGTCATGCACATGCAGATGGCCGGCGACCGGTCCCATCGACGCGACTTCATCGAGGAAATCGCCGCCGGTGCGGGTTGCCTCGATATAGGCGTGGCCGAAATCGATCGTCGTGACGAGATAGGGATGGTTGATCGCCTCGACGGTGGCGGCAACCTCGGACGGCTGCTGACGATACATGTCGTCATCGACGGCGAAGATGTTTTCCAGCGCGATGCGAACGCCGCGCTCGCCGGCAAAATCGGCCAGCTCCGTCAGCGCATCCTGCTGCATGCGGTCATAGCCGGCGATGACTCGGCGCGGCGCCATCGGTGCATGGCCGCTGTGATGGACGAGGATGTCGGAACCGACGCGCTGGCTGAGCTCGACCATGGCGCGCGCGGCGGCCTTCTGGAATTCGAGGTTCGGCGCATCCATGAAGTTGGAGACGATCAGCCCGTGCACGGTGTAGCGCAGCGGGAACTTGGCGCAGATATCGGCGAGACGCTTCGCGCGGCTCTCGATCACGCGGCCGCCGGAGATCAGGTCGTCGCCACAAAGCGACAGCTCGGCAACGTCGGCGCCGAGTTCGACGATGCGGGCGAGCGAGGCCTCGATATGGTTCATGTCGCCGTCGCCGGAGGTGGTGGCGAAGCCGACATGGGTGATGAGATCTTGCGTGATCAGGTTTTGGGTCATGGCAGGTCTCTCGAGAATGGGGGTCAGGGGGCAGCGACGGCGACCGGCTGCGGCGCGACCGCATCGATGCGCTTGCCGGTGTCGATCGCAAACAGATGCACGTCGGCCGGATCAATCATGACGCCGACGGCGTCGCCGGTCTGGAACGCGGTGGCATCGCTCAGCGCGACGGCGAATGACAGGCCATCGAAATCGGTATGGACGACACGGCCCGCGCCCAGTTCCTCGATGAAATCGACGGTAGCGGGGATCGAACCGGCTGTGCCGGCGGCGACAAGCTTCGCGGCTTCGGCACGAACGCCGAGCGTGACTTTGTGGCCGACCAAGCGGGCCTCGATCGCACCGGGCAGCGGGATGCGGCGCTGCTCGTCATAGACAAACACGCCATGCCGATCGATCGCGCCTTCCATCAGATTCATCGACGGCGAGCCGACGAAATTGGCGACGAAGCGGGTGGCCGGCCGGTTGTAAACCTCGGCCGGGCGTACCGACCTGCTCGATGCGGCCGCCATTCATGACGACGAGACGGTCGCCCAGCGTCATCGCCTCGGTCTGGTCGTGCGTGACAAAGACGGAGGTAGCGGCGAGGCGGCGATGCGGCGATGCAGGCGGCGAATCTCGGCGCGCATGGCAACACGCAGCTTGGCGTCGAGGTTGGAAAGCGGCTCGTCGAACAGGAACACCTTCGGCTCGCGCACGATGGCGCGGCCCATGGCGACGCGCTGGCGCTGGCCGCCGGAAAGGGCGGCCGGGCGACGATCGAGGAAGGCTTCGAGGCCGACCACCTTGGCGGTGGCCGCGACGCGCTTCATCCGTTCGGCCTTCGGTACGCCGGCGACCTTGAGCGCGTAGCCGATATTCTCGGCCACCGTCATGTGCGGATAGAGCGCGTAGTTCTGGAACACCATGGCGCAGCCGCGCTCGCGCGGCTCCATCTGGTTGACCAGCTTGTTGTCGATCCAGATCTCGCCGCCCGAGATATCCTCGAGGCCTGCGATCATGCGGAGCAGCGTGGACTTGCCGCAGCCGGACGGACCGAGGATGACGATGAATTCACCCGTTGCGATCTCGAGATCGACGCCATGCACGACAGCGGTCTTCGAGTAGTTCTTCTTGACGCCCTTGATGGCAATCGATGACATCGGACCAGCCTTTCAGATCATTTTTCGGTCGAGATCAGGCCGCGCACGAACCAGCGCTGCATGAGGATCACGACGATGAGGGGCGGTGCCATGATGATGAGCGTCCCCGCCATGGCGACGTTCCAGTCCGGCAGGCCGAATTCGGAAGGAATGAGGTTCTTCAGCTGCGTCACGGCGATGCCGAAATTCGGATCGGTGGTGATTAGGAGCGGCCAGAGATACTGGTTCCACGACCAGACGAACATGATGGTGAAGAGCGCGATCATGTTGGGCTTCGACAGCGGAAACAGGATGTCGACGAAGAAGCGGACCGGGCCGGAACCGTCCATCTTGGCGGCCTCCGCCAACTCGTCCGGCACCGTCAGGTAGAACTGGCGGTACAGGAACGTGCCGGTCGCGGTGGCGACGAGCGGCAGGATCAGGCCGGTATAGGAATTGAGCAGGCCCCATTCGAGCTTCACCTGCAAACCGGAGACTTGATGGATCAGCCAGGAGATGCCGGTGATATCCAGGATCGCCTGGAACGGCGCCAGCGCATTGGCCGCCACCGCATAGGTCGGCACGATGCGAACTTCGAGCGGCAGCATCAGAGTGATGAAGATCAGCCAGAACATCAGCATCCGGCCGGGGAAGCGGAAATAGACGATGGCGAAGGCGGCCATCGATGAGAGCAGCACCTTGCCGGCCGCCACGGCACCGGCGAACAGGAACGAGTTGAAGAGCTTGCGGCCGAGATCGGCGCGAACCCAGGCTTCGTGCAGGTTGACGAACAGGTCCGAGCCCGGGACGAGCGACATCGGCACGGTGTTGACGGCGCGGATGTCATGCGTCGCCGCGACGATGACGATCACGAAGGGCAGCAGGACCGTCAGCAGGCCGATCAGGAGAACGATCTGGCAGATGGCATTGAAGATAGGTGTGCGTTCGACCATCGGATCCGCCCCCTATTTGTAGTGCACGCGCCGCTCGACGAAGCGGAACTGCACGATGGTGAGGAGGACGACGAGGCCCATGAGGATGATCGACTGCGCGGCGGCGCCCGAATAATCGAGCCCTTTGAAGCCGTCGAAATAGATCTTGTAGACCATCAGCTCGGTCGCCCTTGCCGGGCCACCCTGGGTCATGATGTCGACGATGCCGAAGGAGTCCTGGAAGCTCTCGGTGATGTTGATCACCAGCAGAAAGAACAGCGTCGGGGTCAGCAGCGGCAGCTGGATGTCCCACATGCGACGCATCGGGCCGGAGCCGTCCATCGCGGCGGCCTCGATCAGCGAGCGGGGAATGCTCTGCAGGGCCGAGAGGAAGAAGATGAAGTTGTAGCCGATATACTTCCACGAGAAGGCGATGATGACGGCGATCATCGCGTCGGTGCCGTCCATCGCCGGATTCCACAGCCCCGGCCAGATCTGGTTGATCAGCGACAGGAAGCCGGCTTCGGGCGCCAGGATGAAGCGGAAGGCGAGGCCCAGCGCCGGCGCGGCGATGGCATAGGGCCAGATAAAGACGCTGCGATAGGCCTTGTGACCGCGCATCTCGCGATCGGTGAACAGCGCCAGCAGCAGGGCGACGCCCATGGCGATGCTGGTCGATCCCAGGCCGAACACCATGCTGCGCGAAATGGCGCCCCAGTAATAGGGATCCATCAGCAGCTGGCGGAAATTCTGCAGGCCGACCCAGGTATTGCCGCCGCCCCAGGGCTGCTCGAGCGTGAAGGCCCAATAGAGCGCCTGGCCGCTCGGCCAGTAGAAGAAGACGAAGATCAGCACGAGCATCGGGGCCGCGAACAGCAGGCCGATTGTCGTGGAGGAGAAGGTAGCGCGCTTTTCCATCGGACGGTCTCATTCTTCAGGCTGCCGGCGCCCCGGGACGGGCGACGACCGCCTGGATCCGGCGCTTCGCATGGGGGACGAGGCCGGATCGAGGGATAGGCGGAACGTGAACGGGCCACGTTCCGCCCGGCCTCCCGTGTCCCTCCCCGCTTGTGCGAGAAGGGTGGGGTGGGAGCTTGGTGTGGTGGACTACGGAAGCGTCTTGCCGGCGTAGGTCTGCTCGAACTTGCGCAGGATCTGGTTGCCGCGTTGGGCGGCCGTGTCGAGCGAAGCCTGGACGTCTTCGTTCTTGATGAAGATCGCCTGCAGGCCGTTGGAGACTTCCTGGCGGATCTGCAGCAGCCCGCCGAGGCGGATGCCATGCGGGGCGACGTCGTCAGCCGGCGAAGCGGTCAGGCTCTGGATCGCCAGTTCGCGGCCCTTGTACGGCGCCTTGCCGTAGAAGCCCTGCTCGTTCAGGTACTCGAAGCCCGAGTTGCGAACCGGGATGTAGCCGGTCACGGTCGACCAGGTCAGCGCTTCTTCCGGCTTGGCGATGAAGTCGAAGAAGGCGGCTGCGCCCTTGTACTCGGCGTCGGACTTGCCGGCCAGGACCCAGAGCGAAGCGCCGCCGACGAACGAGCTCTTGCGCTCGGTGCCCTCATAGACGGGCAGCATCGCGACGTCCCAGTTCATGCCTTCCTTGGCGGTGCGGCCGATATTGCCGTGATCGCCGACCGAGGTCAGGATGACCTGGCAATCGCCATTGGCGAAGGCTTCGACGAAGGTCTGGCCGGTTTCCTTCGACTTCAGGACGGCTTCGCCATTGTCGTACCAGCCCTTGAGATCCCGAACGAACTGGACCCACTTGCCCTTGTTGAAGATCAGCTCGGCGTCGAGGCCTTCATAGCCGTTCTGCTTGGTGGCGATCGGCTCGCCATGAATGGCGTTGAACTGCTCTTCGAGCTGCCAGACTTCGTCACGCGAGATGTTGAAGCCGAGCGGGCAAGCGTAGCCGGCAGACTTCAGCGCCTTGAAATCGGCTGCTGCTTCTTCCCACGTCGCCGGAGCATGGTCCTTGCCGATCTTGGCGAAGGCATCCTTGTTCCAGTACATCAGCGCCGTCGAGGAGTTGAAGGGGAACGAGTACATCTCGCCCTTCGACGTCGCGTAATAGCTGGCGATGCCGGAGAAATAGTCCTTCCAGTCGACCGTGTAGCCCATGTCGGTCATGAGCTTGTTGGCCGGGTAGTAAGCGCCCGACAGCATGATATCGAGCGTGCCGGCATCCGACACCTGGGCGATGGTCGGCTGCTGGCCGGCGCGGAAGGCCGCGATGGTGTTCTGCAGCGACGCGTCATACGAGCCCTGGCTCGTGCAGACGACTTCGTAGTCGGTCTGGCTGGCGTTGAAGCGATCGCACTGCTCCTGCACGCGCTTGGCGATATCGCCCGAATTGCCGAACCAGAAATCGATCTTGGTCTTGTCAGCCGCAGCCGGGCCGGCGAGCAGCGCGGCCACAGCAAAGGTGCCGACGGCGCCGAGGAATTTGGCGTTCATGAGAGCCTCACGAAGGAAAGGGAGCGCCGGGGTCCGGCGCGACGGCCACCGCTTAGCCCGCCACCCGTAACGCTCGGATGACACGCCGGCTAAGGGGAAAACAAAGCCGGCCCGGGGTCTGGCGGATGCTGCGACAGCCGGAAGCAAGGTCGCTCCCCGGCTCGCCGCGCGATGCTACGCCAGCCCCTCCCGAGTTCGTCCAACAGCCGCGCAGCATGCTGGCGCACGAATGCAGGCTCCTTTCCTGTTGTATTCGCCGGCGGCGAACCCGCATAGAACCGTCGACCGGCGCGAATCGCGGGCATACGCGCCGCCGGTACCGAAAACGGCCGGCAACGGGCAGATACCCAAGGCGTCCAGCATGAAGTCCCGCACGGCGGTCCTCGCCCTCGGCCTGACCCAGATCATCGGCTACGGTACGCTCTATTACAGCTTCAGCGTCCTGGCGCCGGCGATGGCGCGCGAGTTCGGCCTCTCGACCGAGTGGATCTTCGGCGCCCTCTCCGTCTCGCTGCTGGTCGGCGGCCTCTGCGCGCCTTGGGTCGGCGGCTGGATCGACCGGCGCGGCGCCGGCCGTGTCATGACGATCGGCTCGCTGACGGCCGCGGCAGCATTGACCGCCTGCGCACTGGCGGAAAGCACCACGACGCTGGTGCTCGGCCTGATCGCCATCCAGATCGCCTCGACACTGGTGCAGTACAGCGCTTCGTTCACGCTGCTGGTGCAACTAAACCCGACCAAGGCGCAGCGCTCGATCACCTACCTGACACTGATGGCCGGCTTTTCATCGACGCTGTTCTGGCCCTTCACGACAGCGCTACACACACGTCTCGACTGGCATCAGGTCTACCTGCTGTTCGCGCTGATGCATCTCTTCATCTGTCTGCCCGTGCATGGCTGGCTGATGGTGCAGACCCGGGCTATCTCCGACCGCCGCGCACCGCTGGACCAGGCGCCGCGATCGACGGCAGCCGTGGCCGGCGTCGTCGATGGCGCAGCGAGGCCTCGCGCCTTCGCCCTGATGCTGGTCGGCTTCGCGATCCAGAGCTTCGTCACCTCGACCTTCCTGGTCCACATGCTGCCGATGCTGACCGGGCTCGGGCTTGCCAAGGCGAGCGTTCTGGTCGCCTCGGTATTCGGACCGGCGCAGGTGCTGAGCCGCTTCACCAACATGACCTTCGGCGGTCGGCTGTCGCAGCGGACACTGGCCATCATCGCCTCCGGCTTTTTGCCGCTGGCGACCGCCATCCTGCTCGCCACAGCACCCAGCCTGGCCGGTGCCTTCGCCTTCGCCATCGTGTTCGGCTTGAGTTCCGGCCTTTCCAGCATCGTGCAGGGAACGTTGCCGCTCGAACTCTTCGGCAGCGAAGGCTATGGCAAGCGCCTCGGCCGCCTCACCTCGGTGCGGCTGGTCGTGTCGTCCGCCGCCCCCTTCGCCTTCGCATTGATGACCGAGCGCTTCGGCTATCCGATCTCGCTCTCGCTCATCGCCGTGCTCAGCACCTTCGCCGTCCTTGCATTCCTGGCAATCGGCGGTCCCGCAAGGCCGGGCGTTGAGACGCCAAGGGCCGAATAGACACAGTCTGTTCCCAACCGACCGAAATTCTCGCCCCGGTTGCTTTCGCCGCACACACGGCCGTCCGACTCAGTTAAGCATCGGGAAGAGCTTAAGGAGAAGTTAAGTGTTCGATTCGGCGGTCTACTATGTTCAGCCCAATGAAGACCGGGGCTATGCGATCGTGAGCCAGAGCGGGTCGCAAATCGGAGCTTTCACGTCGCATGACGTCGCGGTGTCGATGGCCAAGCATCTCGGTCATTCCGCCTCTGAACTCGGTATGGCCGCGCGCGTTTTCGAGCGCTCCGCTGAAAACAAGGAAACCCTGGTATTCGAGCGCTGGCCGATCCGCATCACGGACCTGCCCTGGGACGCCGTCACGGACTGACGGCTGGGACCAGCGTAAACGCCGGGTTCGTCGTCGAATCCTCCGGCGAGCCGAGGATCAGGCCGACGCCGAGCCGGTCATCGCCAACGCGCGGCGCGCCGACTTCCCGCATGTTCGGGCGTGCACGGCCGCCTGAAGCGGCCGCCCACCTCGCCCATTCCGAGACATCGGCATCAAGCCGGGGCGCCGCCCCGCAGGCCCCTCAGATAGGCGACCAGTTCGCCACCCGATAGATCGATCGGGCGGTCATTGACGATGGTCAAATCGGCCTGAATCTCCCGCGCGCACACTGCTTCACGCTCAAGGCGCGCGGCAATGGCCTCGTCGCTCTCGCGCCCCCGGGCGGCTAGCCGGGCAGCCAACACCGCATCGGGGGCTGAAACGGCAACGACCCGAACCGCCGGAAATCTCTGCCGCGCGGCCCCGATGGCACCGCGCGAGAAATTGCAGATGACCACCGCGCCTCTGGCGACCGCGTCCTGCGTGTCGATCGGCAGCGCATAGCCAAGGCCATGCGCCCGCCAGGAAACCGCGAACTGGCCGACCTCGACGCCGCGTGAAAAGGTTGCCTCGTCCAGCGTGTCGTGATCCTCGAAGGCATTTTCGCCGCGCGTCACCAGCCGGCGGACGAAGACAAAGCCTTCCTCCGCCGCCAGCTGCGCCTTGGCATGGCCGATCAGCGTGTCCTTGCCGACACCGCTCGGCCCAACGACCGCTACCAGAACTCCCACGCCGTCTTCCTTGCTCATGCTGGCCTCACGAAACCCGATGCCCTTCGCGCCAGACCCGGCGCACGATCGGCGTCGGGCTTTCCGAATCCCTTCCCGAGACATGCACGCGGACGAGATCGGCCCGCAGACCCGCCTCCAGCGCGCCGCGATCGGCGAGACCGGTGGCACGGGCCGGGGTCTGCGTCACCGTGCGGATCGCTGAGGCGAGATCGATCGACGGGATGCGGCGGGGCAGTTCGAAGGCGGACATCAGCAGACTCGCAGGCACATAATCCGACGACAGGATATCGAGAACGCCGGCGCGCGCGAGCTCTTCTGCTGCGACATTTCCGGAATGCGAGCCGCCGCGCACGACATTCGGTCCGCCCATCATCACGCTGATGCCGGCCTGGTTGAGCGCCACGGCCGCTTCGATCGTGGTGGGGAACTCGGCCAGGGCGACGCCGTTGCCGACAGCTTCCGCCGCATGGGCCTCGGTCGCATCGTCATGGCTTGCCAGCACCGCGCCAGCCTTGCCGGCGATCGTCACCAGCTTCAGCCGGTTCGGGCCGGCATTGTTGGCGTGCAGTTCGAGCCGGTTGGCGATGAAGCTATTGGCCGCCTCGTCGGTCATCGGCTTCTTGCGCATGTAGTAGCGGCGCCAGGTCTCCAGATCCTTGAACTGGCGCTGGCCGGGCGTGTGGTCCATCAGCGACATCATGTGTACGGGATAGAGCGCGGCATAGGCTTCGACGTGCTCGATGACGTCACCGCAGGCGATCTCGCAGCGTAGATGCGTGCGGTGATCGACGCGGAGATGGCCAGTGGCGCGGGCCGCCTCGATCGCCGAGGCAAGCACGGCGAGATCGGTGCCGATCGAGATGGAATCGGCGTCGGAACCGGCGCGCAGCGAGTCGAACACCGTGGTGATGCCGGCGGCGGCGATCTGCGCGTCATAGGCCATGACGGACGACAGCGCGTGCCAGCGCACATGCGGGCGCGGCGCGAAATGCGCTTCGAGATGGTCGGTGTGCAGTTCGACGAGGCCCGGCACCAGATAGTCGCCGGCGAAGTCGAGGCCACGCTCCGGCGCGTTGCCTTCGCCGATTTCGGCTATCTTGCCATCGACGACGGCGACCCAGCCCTTTTCCACCACCCGGTCGGGCAGGACGAGGCTGGCATTCTCGATCAGGAATTCGGTCGGTTCGGTCATTGTCCCGTTCTCATTCGTTCGTCGCGCCGATGCGATGCTTTTCTGTCCGTGCATGGTTCGAGACGCCCGCCAGGCGGGCTCCTCACCATGTTGGGCTTGGGAGTTCCGGCTTCTCCTTCCAACCCCAACATGGTGAGGAGCGAGCCGGAGGCTCGCGTCTCGAACCACGCACCACGTCGCCAAGACCCTCTAGGCTGCCCTGGAGGAGGCGAATTCCGTCACGTCGACGATGCGGTCGGCGACCAGTTCGCGGACATCATCATCATGGAAGATGCCGATGAACAGCGGCGCCCGCCCGCTTCTTCTCCTCGATCAGCCGCACCACGACGGCGCGGTTGGCCGCGTCCAGCGAGGCGGTCGGCTCGTCGAGCAGCAGGATCGGCCGGTCAGCCGCGAGGCCGCGCGCGATGTTGACGCGCTGCTGCTCGCCGCCGGAGAAGGTTGCCGGCGGCAGGCTCCAGAGCCGCTCCGGCACGTTCAGCAGCGTCAGCAGACGCTCGGCCCGCGCCCAGGCATCGGCCTGCGATACGCCGCTATCGGTGGCGGCACCCGCGACGATATCGAGCGAGGAAACGCGCGGGATGACGCGCAGGAACTGGCTGACATAGCCCATCACCGACCCGCGCAGCGCCAGGATGCGGCGCGGCTCGGCAGTGGCGACATCGACCTGCTCGTCGCCGTCGCGCACCAGGATGCGGCCATGATCGCAGCGGTAGTTGCCGTAGATCATCTTGAGAATGGAGGATTTGCCCGCGCCCGACGGGCCGCCGAGCACGACGCATTCGCCGGGCTTCACCGCCGAACGAGACATTGTCGACGACGCTGATCTTCATGCCGTCGCGCAGATGCAGGGTGAAGGCCTTCGAGACGCCTTCGAGGGTCACAAGATTCCGGGTCATGCTGCGAGCACCGAGGAAACGAGAAGCTGGGTGTAGGCTTCGCGCGGATCGTCCAGCACCTGGTCGGTGAGGCCGGTCTCGATCACCCGGCCCTGCCGCATCACCATGATGCGGTGCGACAGCAGGCGGGCGACGGCGAGGTCGTGGGTGACGATGATGACCGCGAGGCCGAGCTCGGAAACCAGGCCGCGGATCAGGTCGAGCAGGCGCGCCTGCACCGAGACGTCGAGGCTCGACGTCGGCTCGTCCATGAAGACGAGGCGCGGATGGGTGACGAGGTTGCGGGCGATCTGCAGGCGCTGGCGCATGCCGCCGGAGAAGCTCTTCGGCAGGTCGTCGATGCGCTCCGGCTCGATCTCGACCCGGTTGAGCCAGTCGCTCGCCGTGTCGCGGATGCGGCCATAGTGCCGGCCACCGACCGCCATCAGCCGCTCGCCGACATTGCCGCCGGCCGAGACGCCCATGCGCAGGCCGTCGCGCGCATCCTGGCGGACGAAGCCCCAGTCGGTGCGCAGCAGGAAGCGGCGCTCCGCCTCGGAGAGGTCGAACAGGTTTCGCGTTTCGCCGTCGCGCATCCGGTAGTTGACGGCGCCGGCGGTCGGCGAGAGCTCGGTCGCGAGCAGGCTCAGCAGGGTCGACTTGCCCGAGCCGGATTCGCCGACCACGGCCAGCACTTCGCCCTCATAGAGGTCGAAATTCACATCGCGGCAGCCGAGCCGCTGGCCGTAATGCTTGCCGAGATTGCGGGCGGAAAGCAGCGGCTTGTCGTTCAGCTTCGCCATCATGATGCGGCTCCGTCGATGAGTTCAACCTGAGGGGCGCGCTCGGCCGGAAACGGGCTCCAGCCGAAAGCTGAAGCCGTATTTCTCGAAGCCGAGGCTTTCGTAGAAGGCGTGCGCCCGGGTCGACTTGATGTTGGACGAGAGCGCCACCTTGTAGGCGCCCTTCGCTTCGGCCAACCGGAAGGCCTGCTGGATCATGGCGCGGCCGATGCCCTCGCCCTGATGGCCATTGGCGACGACGACGTTCTCGACCAGCGCCGACGACATGCCCCAATGGGCGAGATTGTCGATCACCATCAGCGAGAAGGTGCCGACGATCTCGCCTCCGCGCTCGACGCAATAGGCGGCGAAATCGGGATATTGCGCCATGCGGGCGAGCGTCGCCTGCGCCACTTCAAGCGAGGTGACGCGGCCATTGTTGAAGTCCGGCTGGCCATAGAGCGCGAGCAGGGCCGGCAGGTCGGCCTCGGTCGCCTTGCGAACCTGGATGTCCGCCATCACGCCGCTCCCCCGACGAGGTGCGGCGCCTCGCCGGAAAGCTCGCCGCGATGGCCATCGGCCCGGCGTTCCTCGCAATAATCCGAGTCCGAGCAGACGAACATCCGGCCGCCGCGATCATCGAGCACGACCTCGTCGAGATAGACGTTGGTCGCGGCGCAAAGCGCGCAGGGCTTGTCGAACTTCTGCACCTCGAAGGGATGATCCTCGAAATCGAGGCTGCGCACCTTGGTGAAGGGCGGCACGGCATAGATGCGCTTCTCGCGACCGGCGCCGAACAATTGCAGGGCCGGCGACATGTGCATCTTCGGATTGTCGAATTTCGGTGTCGGCGACGGGTTCATCACGTAGCGATCCGCCACCTCGACCGGATAGTCGTAGGTCGTGGCGATGTGGCCGTGGCGCGAGATGTCCTCGTAGAGCTTCACATGCATCAGCCCGTAGTCGGCGAGCGCATGCAGCTTGCGGGTTTCGGTCTCGCGCGGCTCGAGGAAGCGCAGCGGCTCCGGGATCGGCACCTGGAAGACGATCGTCTGCTTTTCCGTCAGCTGCCGCTCCGGGATGCGGTGGCGCGTCTGGATGATCGTCGCGTCCTTCGTCTCGGTCGTCGTGGCGACGCCCGCCGTCTTGGCGAAGAACTTGCGGATCGAGACGGCGTTGGTGGTGTCGTCCGAACCCTGGTCGATCACCTTCAGCACGTCGTCCGGGCCGATGATCGCCGCCGTCACCTGCACGCCGCCGGTGCCCCAGCCATAGGGCATCGGCATTTCGCGGCTGGAGAAGGGAACCTGATAGCCGGGGATGGCGATCCCCTTCAGGATCGCGCGGCGGATCATCCGCTTCGTCTGTTCGTCGAGATAGGCGAAATTGTAGCCGCTCGCCTGCGGCGCTGCCACGGCGCTCATTCGGCCGCCTCCTTCAGCTCTTGCTGGCGCGCCTGCGTATTCGGCGCGCATCTGGCGGACGAGCCCGAGCTCGGCCTGGAAATCGACATAGTGCGGCAGCTTCAGATGCTCGACGAAGCCGGTCGCCTGGACGTTGTCGCAATGCGACAGCACGAATTCCTCGTCCTGCGCCGGGGCGGTGACGTCCTCGCCGAACTCGCGGGTGCGAGCGCCCGGTCGACCAGCGACATCGCCATCGCCTTGCGCTCGCTCTGGCCGAACACCAGCCCGTAGCCGCGGGTGAACTGCGGCGGCAGCTCGGCCGAACCGTGGAACTGGTTGACCATCTGGCATTCGGTCAGCGTCACCGGCCCGAGCGGCACGGCGAAGCCGAGCTCTTCCGGCACGAATTCGGCCATCACCTCGCCGAAGCGGATTTCACCGACGAAGGGGTGGGTGCGGCCATAGCCGCGCTGGGTCGAATAGCCGAGCGCCAGCAGGAAGCCTTCGTCGCCGCGCGCCAGCGCCTGCAGGCGCAGGTCACGATCGGCCGGGAAATCGAGCGGCGCGCGGGTCAGGTCGCCAACTTCGGCGGTGTCGTCGGGAAGCTCCTGCTCGATCAGCCCCTGGCCGTCGAGCAGGTCGGTGACGCGCGGCGTCGCCTCGAAATCGGTCTCGACTTCGGCGGGGGCCGGCGGGGTGACGCCGGCCGCCAGCATGAAATCGATGAGGCGGTGGGTGTAATCGAAGGTCGGCCCGAGCACCTGCCCGCCGGGCAGATCCTTGAAGGTGGCCGAGATGCGGCGCTCGATCGCCATGGCGCTGGTATCGACCGGCTCGCCATTGCCGAAGCGCGGCAAGGTCGTGCGGAAGGCGCGGACGAGGAAGATCGCCTCGATCAGATCGCCGCGCGACTGCTTGATGGCGAGCGCGGCCAGCGCCGGATCATAGAGCGAGCCTTCGGCCATGACGCGGTCGACGGCGAGCGCCAGCTGGTTTTCGATCTGGTCGGGGGAGAGATCGGGGACCGAGACGGGACCGCGACGCTCATGGGCGAGCAGCCCATGCGCATTGTCGATCGCTTCCTCGCCACCCTTGACGGCGACATACATGATCAGACCTCCGAAACGAGTGTCGTGCGCGGCAGCGCCGCGACTTCGCGGGCGCCGACGAAAACCAGATCGACGCCGCGCGGGAATTTCGCGCGGTTGGCGGCGAGTTGAGCGGCAAGGCCCGCAGGGCGGGGGGAGAGATCGAAGCGGGTCCGATCCTCGATGCCGGGGCCGGCGAGTTCGAGTTCGCCGCCGGCGGCAAGCGTCTCGACGGCGACGATGATCGTCGTCGAGCGATCGGGATATTCGTCCGTCCCCTGCGCGAAGCTTGCGAGCGACGGCATGGCCGCCACGTCGGCCACCAGCGCGAAGGCGGCGTCGGACGGATTGGCGACCAGACGGGCGCCGGTATGGAAGCGGAGATAGTCGACGACCGACTTCGAGGCGGCCAGCGTCTCGTCGAGCCAGAGCGTCGCCTCATGATCGGCGAGCGTCAGCGCGACGGCGGCGAGTTCCGGCGTCAGCGGCGCGGGGGCGTCGAGCGCTGCCGGGAAAGGCTGGATCGAACCCGGACGCGCCAGCGCGTTCATCAGGGCATGGAAATGCGCCTGCGCCTCGATGACGGGATCGGCAAAGCCGGCGGTGATAGCGAGGGCGGACATCAATCCTCTCCGCGAACCATGGTGAAGAAATTGACCCGGGTCGCGGCGACGCGGCGGGCCTTGGCGGCGGCTTCCCCGGCGATCCGGTCGCGGATCGGCGTGAGCACGGCCTCGACGGCGGCGCGTTCCGGCCCCTGCCAGAGCGCATCCAGAATGGCGGCGATCCGCGCCTTGGCGGTATCGCGGCCGAGCTGGTAGGCGAAGCCGGTGCGGCCATCGTCCAGGCGAACGGCAGCGCGCGTCACCGTCGCCTCGCCGAGGTTGAAGGCGCGGCCATCGCCGCCCATCCGGCCGCGCAGCATGACGAGGCCGTTCTCGGTGCCGCGCAGGTCACTCGCCGCGGGAATGTCGCCCAGACCTTGCAGCGCCTGCTCGAGCTCAGCGGTCGTCGCGCCGGTGCAGGTCGCCATCACCGCCTGGCGAGCGGCAATATCGGGGTCGGTTGCCGGCTTGGCGCCGTTCGCTTCATGTCGCATGACCAGATCCATCACCTACGAGGCTTCTCATTCGAGTTGTCTAATGATATAGACAACTGCATGAATAGGTCCAGTGACGATTTGATGACAGACACAGTGCTCCCGGCCGGCGACAACGGCGTGACGGAAGTGGCCCGCGGCCGCGGCATCGCGGCCTGGCGGCAGATCGCCGACGAGATCGAGGCGGATATCCGCAGCGAACGCCTGCGGGCCGGGATGCAGCTGCCGACAGAAAGCCAGCTCGCCACCCGCTTCGCGGTCAACCGGCATACGGTCCGGCGCAGCCTCGCGGAACTCGCGGCGCGTGGCCTCGTGCGGGCGACGCAGGGGCGCGGCACCTTTCGTCGAGGACAGGCCGATGCCCTACCCGATCGGCGCGCGGACGCGCTTCTCGGAAAACGTCTCGCGCGCCGGGCGCGAGGCCGGCGGCAAGCTGCTGGAAGCCTATGAAACGACTGGCCGATCCCGGCGTCGCCAAGGCGCTGGCGATCGCGGAGAGGCGCGCCGGTCGTCCGGCTGGATACGGTCCGCATGGCCGATGGCAGCGCCGATCTCGCTCGGCAACGCCTATTTCCCCCTGCCCCGCTTCGCCGGGCTGGTCGAGGCCTATCGCGCGGTCGGCACGGTGACGACAGGCGCTGGAAGCCTGCGGCGTCAGCGACTATCGCCGGCTGGAAACGCGGATCACGGCACGGCCGGCCGGCGTCGAGGAAGCGCAGAAGCTCGACCTCGCGCCGGGCCGCCTGCTGCTGACGGTCGAGAGCATCAATGTCGACCCCGCCGGCACGCCGATCCAGTTTACGCGCGCGGCGTTTTCGGCCGACCGGACGGAGCTGGTGATCGAGAGCTGAGGGTCCCTCCCTCGTAGAGAGGTAAGAAATGGCCTAGGCTTCACCTCTCCCTGAGGGAGAGGTCGACGGCCGAAGGCCGGCGGGTGAGGGTTTACGGCCTCTCCGGATGAGTTCCCTAAACCCTCACCCGGAGCTTCGCTCCGACCTCTCCCTCAGGGAGAGGTGACAGGGTTGTGCGGATCGAGCGAAACACTCCGAGCCCCTCTCCCACTCTCAACATGCTGAGGAGCCCGCAAGGCGGGCGTCTCGAAGCACGCACGGCCGCCCTATCGAGGTATAGCCCTCACACCATCTTCGACTTGCCGATCACCGCCATGCGCAGCTTCGACGAGATGAAGTCGATCACGGCGACGGTGACGAGGATCATCAGGATCAGGAAGGCGACCTGCTTCAGTTCGAGCACGCGGATCAGCTCGGTCAGATAGGCGCCGACGCCGCCGGCGCCGACAATGCCGATGATCGTCGCCGAGCGGACGTTCGACTCGAAGAAGTAGAGCACCTGGCTGGCGATCACCGGCAGCACCTGCGGCACGAGGCCGAAGCGGACCTGATGCGCCTTGCTGCCGCCGGACGCCGCGATGCCCTCGGACGCCTTGCCGTCCGTCGCCTCGATCGCCTCGGAGAACAGCTTTCCGAACGCGCCGAAATCGGCGCAGGCGATGGCGAGCGCGCCGGCGAACGGGCCGAGGCCGACGACATTGATCCACATCAGCGCCCAGATCAGCGTGTCGACCGAACGGAAGACGTCAAAGGTCCGGCGTGCGCCGAAATGGACGAAGATGTTGGGAATGACGTTCTTGGCGGCCAGGAACGCCACCGGAAAGGCGAGGACGCCGCCGTCAACGTGCCGAGGAAGGCGATCGCCAGCGTTTCGCCGAGCGCGATGGAGAAGGCCATGAACCGGCCTTCGGGCGCCGGCGGGATCATCAGCATGGCGAACTGGCCAAGCCGATGCAGGCCGTTCCAGATCCTGACCAGCGAGAAATCGAGCCAGACCATGGCGCCGAACGCCAGCAGCACCATCGCCAGCGGCAGGCCGATCATGAACAGCCGCCGCATCGCCGACTTGGCGAAGGCGCCGGGGTGGCGTGCGTCGAGGCCGTCGAGATCGGCCAGCGCCGTCTCGCGGATGGCGCGCTTGCCGGGGGAAATCGTGGGACAGCCGTGTTCATCGCATGCGCTCCATGCCGATCAGTCGATGGCGGACCTGCTCCGTGCCGAGATCGATCAGGATCACGGTGACGATGATCATCAGGAGGATGGCGCTGACGTCGGTGTAGTAGAAATTGCGGATGGCGATCAGGAATTCCTGGCCGATGCCGCCGGCGCCGACGAAGCCCATGACGCCCGCGCCGCGCACATTGATCTCGAAGCGCAGCAGCGCATAGGAGGCGAAGCCGGAGGAGACCTGCGGCAGCACGCCGAAGCGCACCGTCTGCAGCCAGGATGCGCCCGGTCGCCTGCAGGCCCTCGACGGGCTTCATGTCGATGTTCTCGACCACCTCGGCGAACAGTTTTCCCAAGCGCGCCGACCGTGTGGATCGTCAGCGCCAGCACGCCCGCCATCGGCCCGAGGCCGAAGGCGATGACGAAGATCAGCGCGAAGACGATGTCGGGAACGGTGCGGCAGAATTCGAGGAAGCGCCGGGCGACGAACCGCGTCGTCTTGTTGCGGACGAGGTTGGCCGAGGCGAAGAAGCAGAGGCAGAAGGCGAGGATGCCGCCGAGGAAGGTGCCGAGATAGGCGATCAGGATGGTCTCGATCAGCAGGCGGAACCAGGCGCCGAAATTCCAGTACCAGGCGGCGATGTCGGGGAAGAGATTGCCCAGGGTCAGCGTCGGCAGCGTGCGGCCGATGAAGGAGCCGAAATTGCCGATATTGGTGATCAGCTTCCACGGGCGGATATCCGCCATCTGGCCGCTGATGAGGATCAGCACCACCAGGACAGCGAGAACGCCAAGCGTCTTCATCCGCTTGGCGCGACGGAGCTGGCATAGGCACGGCTGAGCGCCGCCGCCTGCTGGTCCGGAAGCTTTGCAATGGCGGTCGCCAAGAGCCGTCTCCGCTCGTTCTTCATCCGCCCGAGAAGGCGAACAACCGCGACATGCGGCCGGTTACAAAAAAGGCGGCCGGATGAACCGGCCGCCTCTCGAAAGGCTTGAAGAGGCTCAGGAGCCCTTCTTGCGCTGCTCGTCGTTGAACTTGACCATGTCGATGATCGGCTGGAGCGTGGCCGGCTCGATCGCGACGAATTCCGTGTCCTTGCCGTCCGACAGGCCGGCGAAGGCCTTGGCGTCGTTCTTCGGCATGTCGAGGAAGGCCTGCTTGATCTGGGCCTTCAGGTCGGCCGGCAGGCCGGACAGAACCGAGAACGGGCCTTCCGGCAGGAAGTCGGTCTTGAAGACGATGCGGAAGTCTTCCTTCGTCATCGGCTTGCCGTCGGCATTCTTGAGAATGCCCTTGGAGATCATGCGGGTCAGGTTGGAATCGTCTTCCGAGTTCCAGGAATTGGCAGCGGCGTCGACGGTGCCCTGGGCGAGCGCGAGGACGGCGTTGTCATGGCTGCCGGCGAAGATCGCCTTGCCGAAGAACGAGTCGACGTCCTTGCCATCGCGATGCAGGAAGAAGCGCGGTGCGTTGTTGCCCGAGGTCGAGTTGGAGTCGACCAGCGCCAGCGTCTTGCCCTTCAGGTCGTCGATCGACTTGTAGGGGCCGTTGGCGAGCGTGTAGATGACCGAATAATAGCCGGTGGCGCCGTTCGAATGGCGCGGCACGACGACCGGGTCGACTTCGACGCCGGTCAGCACGGCGCGGGCGTAGGAAGCCGGGCCGTACATGGCGATCTGGGCGTTGCCGGCGCGCTGCGCCTCGATGACGGCAGCGTAGTCGGTGGCGACGGCCAGCTTGACCGGAACGCCGAGCTGCTTGCCGAGATAGTCGGCCAGCGGCTGGTAGCGGTCGGCGGTGGTCGAGGCGTTCTCGGCCGGGATGACGGCGATCGTCAGCTCGGGATACTCGGCCTTCCAGTCGGCGAAAGCGGGCGAAGCAACGCCGGCCAGCGCGAGGCCAGCGACAGCGGCGCCGATAAGGGTACGACGGTTCAACATCGGTAGTCTCCAGGTGTTGGCAGTAGTTTTGGTGTTGACGGTGCCGCCACGGCACCGGTTTGGAAGCGGATTTTCCGGGATCAGGCCGCGGCGGCGACAGCGCCGCGGAAACGTTCCGGCGCAATCGCCGGATCGAAATCGAGAACATCATCGGCCTCGAGGCCGTAGAGATCGCGAGCGACATCCTCGGTCAGCTCTTCGGGAACGCCGTCGAAGACGACGCGGCCGGCCGACATGCCGATCAGCCGGTCGCAATAGGTGCGGGCCAGATCGAGCGAGTGCAGGTTGCACATGACGGTGATGCCGTAGTGGCGATTGATGCGCAGCAGCGCATCCATCACGACCTTGGTGTTGCGCGGGTCGAGCGAGGCGATCGGCTCGTCGGCGAGGATGATCTCAGGCTCCTGCACCAGCGCGCGGGCAATCGCGACGCGCTGCTGCTGGCCGCCGGAAAGGCTGTCGGCGCGCTGGGCGGCAAGCGCCGAATATCGAACTGCTCCAGCGCCGAAAGCGCCACGGCGCGATCCTCGTCCTTCCAGAGCTGCAGCATCGAGCGCGGCGTCGAGACGGTGTTGAGGCGGCCCATCAGAACGTTGGTCAGAACGTCGAGGCGGCCGACCAGGTTGAACTGCTGGAAGATCATGGCGCAGCGAGCGCGCCAGTCGCGCAGCGCTTGGCCCTTCAGCCTGGTGACGTCGACATCGCCGAAGCGGATCGAGCCGGCGGTGGGGTCGACCAGGCGGTTGACCATGCGCAGCAGCGTCGACTTGCCGGCGCCGGAGCGTCCGATCACACCAACAAAGCTGCCCGAACCGATCGTCAGGCTAACGTCGCTGACGGCAGCCTTGTTGTTGAAGTGTCGTGCGACGCCGTCCAGAACCAACATGTCATGATCTCCCGATTGGGCGGATCATGCAATTTCGAAGCAAAACTTTTGTGACAGCCTTTTCCACCTGGGAATCGAACAGCATTCGACGGCGGCAGAAGCATAAATCGGCTTCGCCGGCTTAGTCATCGCAACGTCATGAACTGGATCCACTTATCCGAGATCCAGCAAAGGGAGCTTCCGCGATGCCGCTCGGCCTGACGCCGTCCATTCATGCGACCGCCCGCGTCGAGCACTCGACGCTCGGGCGCTACACCGAAGTCGGCGCCGGCACGTCGATCCAGGAGACGACGATGGGCGACTATTCCTACATCTCCGAACAGGGCGACGTGATCTATTCGACGATCGGCAAGTTCTGCTCGATCGCCGCCGCGGTGCGCATCAATCCCGGCAACCACCCGCAATGGCGGGCCAGCCAGTCCCACTTCACCTATCGCGCTTCGAAATATTTCGAGGGCGAGGCGGACGAGACGGCGTTCTTCGACTGGCGACGCTCGACCCCCTGCACCATCGGCCATGACGTCTGGATCGGGCACGGCGTCACCGTCCTCGCCGGAGTCTCGATCGGCACCGGCGCGATCATCGGCTCGGGCGCCGTCGTCGCCAAGGATGTCGGCCCCTACGAGATCGCCGTCGGCGTCGCCGCTAGGACGGTCAAGCGCCGCTTTCCGGTCGTGATCGCCGACCGGCTGACGGCGCTTTCCTGGTGGGACTGGGACCACGAAAGCCTGCGCATCGCGCTGCCGGATTTTCGCGCGTTGCCGATCGAAGCCTTCCTGGAGAAATACGAGGGCTAGCCCCCTTAGGCGTCGCCGCGGATGGCGGCCGATATGGCGGCGGCGGCCGATACCGCCGCTTCGCGGACCTCGATGATCGGGCGGCGGCTGTAGCTTGTCGCCACATAGGGAACGGTGAGCGCCGCGACGACGCGGCCATCGCGACTCAGGATCGGACAGGCGAGATCGGTAATGCCAGGCTGCAGGCTGTCCGGTTCTTCCTCGAAGCCGTGCTCGCGAATGCCGACAAGCCGCCCGAGCATGGGTTCGTGCTCACTCTCCGCGACGGATAGATCGAGCCATGCCCGCACGATCTCCTCTGTTTCAAACGCCATCAACATCCTGCCTGTGGCGCTTTCGAACAGCGGAAACGTCGCGCCGGCCCGCACGCGAAACCCGAACGGGCTCGGGCTGTCGATCTGGGCGATGACGACGACGCGGCCAGCGTCGTGGATGCTGAGATTGCAGGACTGGCCGATCGCCTCGCTCAAGCTCCGCATCGCCGGCAGCGCCATGTCGATCAGGCCGCGCATCGGCTCCTGCCTGTGCGCGATCTCGAACAGCATCAGCGACAGGAAATAGAGCCCGGACGGGCGGGCGCGAAACAGATAGCCGCGCCGTTCCAGCGTCACCAGCGTCCGGTAGATCTGGTTGACCGAACGATCGACCGCCGCCGCGATCTCGCCCAGCGTCATGCCCTCCTTGCTGCCGGCCAGCAGTTCCAGGATGTCGAGCGCCTTGTCGAGGGCGGGCACGCCATAGTTCGGACTCTCGATACCGCCTTCGACCGCCATCCGATAGCTCCGCTCATTCCCGTGCTTCACCTCTCCCTGAGGGAGAGGTCGACGGCCGAAAGGCCGGCGGGTGAGGGTTTACGGCCTCACCGGAGAATTTCCTAAACCCTCACCCGGCTCTTCGAGCCGACCTCTCCCTCAGGGAGAGGTAAAGAGCGATCCTGTCGAGGCCGCGCTCCCGCTACAGATCGGCGCCCATCTCGGCCACCATGCGGCGGGCGATCGTCTGATTGATATCGTCCGGAACCGGCTGGGCGCCCGGCACCAGCGCGGCGCGGCCCGCGCCCGCGACGCGCGCCAGCGACAGCGCCTGCAGCATGAAGCCGATATCCATCGATTCGATCGAATTGCCCTTCGGCTCGCGGCCGGCGAGATTGAACATCCGCCCATCCGCCACCAGCACGACATGCCGGCCATCGGCAAGCTCGATCCGCTCCAGCGAGTCATCGACCAATTCCGAGCCGGTCGCCTGCGCCCGCAGCGCGGCGACATCGATCTCCCACGGGAAATGGCCGGAATTGGCGAGGATCGCGCCCGAGCGCATTTTTCCGATCGCCGCCCCGCCGATAACGCCCGGGCGGCCCGTCGCCGTGATGAAGACCTCGCCCCAGCTCGCCAGATCCTCGATCTTGCCGACGCGATAGCCGTCGAGCGCCGCTTCCAGCGCCTTGATCGCATCGGTCTCGACTACCGCGACGCGGCCGCCGAGTGCATCCAGATATTGTGCGATGCCGCGGCCGCACCAGCCATAGCCGACGACGACGAAGCGGCGGCCGGGGATCATCAGATTGGTGATCCGCATGAAGCTCTCGACGATCGACTGGCCGACGGCGTGGCGGTTTTCGGCGATCTGCTTCAGGGGGCTGTCGTTAATGACGATGACCGGGAACGGCACCTTGCCGGAGAGTTCATCGCGCAGGCGATCACCGCCGGAAGTGGTTTCCTCGGTGCCGCCCCGGATCGAGCCCTCGGTGCCCGCCGCGATCGCCAGTGCGGCCAGATCCGCACCATTGTCGAGCAGGATGTCAGGCCGCGCCGCGACGACCTTGGCAACGTTCTTCAGGTGCTGGTCGAGATCGTCGTCACGCTTGCCATAGAGCTGCATGCCCCTGGCCTTGAGCACGGCGACGATGTCGTCCTGGGTCGAGCCGTAATTGCCGGTGCCGACAATCGCCGCGCCGCCGGCCTGCAGCACTTCGAGCAGCACGGCCGTCTTCGGCTCCAGATGCAGCGAGACCCCGATGGAGAGACCGACGAAGGGCTTGTCACGCTCGAAATCGGCTTTGACGCCGGCCAGCAGCCGCATCCGCGACCGGATCCAGTTGATGCGCTTGCCGCCGCGCTCGATCTGCTCACTCTCCGCCAAGGTGTCCGACATCGAAGCCCTCTCGTTGATTTCCTATGCAAAAATTATTTTCATATTTGTCGAGAACGGACCAATCCACAAGCCCCTCATCCAACCCTCTGCCGCAGGCGGCAGAGGGAGCGGCGGTCACCCGGTCTCAGACGGAAGAGCCGCGCGAACAGACGAGCCTCTCCCGCACGCCAGCGCGGGCTGGGTGAAAGCGCTCCTTGGGAGCGTCTCAGCCGCGCGGGCCGAAAAGGTCGATGGTCTCGAGCGTGGCGCTGCGGTTGAAGGTGTGCAGGCCGATATTGTCGCCCCAGGGCAGCGCGGAGACCGACAGCGTCTGCCCATAGGCTTGCGACGAGAGCGTGCGAATTTCGGCGAAGCCGAGCGCCGCGCCATAGAGTCCGTCGCAATCCTGCACCGGCCGCACCAGCCGGCCGCCAATCTCGAGGATGCGGCCGGCCGGCCGCGCGGCATGGAGATCGACCAGCACCGGATTGCCGGGATGCGCCTCCCATGGCCCGAAGGGCGACGGCGCACGATAGAGCGACAACGCGTCCCAGCTCGACGTCCAGCGTTCGCGCGAGGCGGCGAACATCCACCATTCGTCGCCGATCCTTTGCAAGGTCGCATCGCCGAGATCGACATTGTCCAGCAGCACTGAATGCAGCGTCCAGCGATCCGGAAACGGATCGGCGCGATAGAGCTCGACCGTGCGCCGCGCCGAGGTCTCGGGAATCATCCAGACGGCGCCGTCATGCTCGAAGAGGAACGGATAGGAGAGATGGCAGTCCGTCTCGAAAATGATGCGCGGCGGCTCGATCGCGCCGTCACTGCCGATCTCGGCCAGGGAAATGACGCCCTTGCCGGTCGCATAGGGGAACTCCTCGACAAAGAGGAAGCGCCTTCCTTCCTGTTCCCATAGGAACGGATCCGCATAGAAGCGCTGGCCGTCATCGGCGAGCCGGCGAAAGCCGTTTGGACCGATCACCGGCAATTCGTCACCACCGCTGCGCTCGCGCCAGGCGACGAACCAGTTCGGCGCCCGGCCAAGCTGGCGTTCGATCCGGCCGCGAATTCGTTCCGCCAGCGAGGCGGTCAGGAACCCGGCAACGGAACGGCGAGGCCGGGCAGGCGTCGGCGCGGCAGTCAGGCTACCCGGCGGGACGCCGTCGACGAGGCGCGACGCATCATGCACCAGCATATGGGCGGCACGGCCCAGCAGCATTCCGAGCGCCGCCGTGGCGCTGCGGGAATTCTCCACCGCCGGCCGCCAGATGGAGAGGACACGCATGCCACCATCGATCGCGAGGCACGTTTCCAGATAGGGAGCGCGTGTGTCGAGCACGGCGGCAAGCGCGCCCGCCTCCAGACCTTCACCGTCGCAGCGGATCGTCAGAATGCTTCTCGCGTCGCAGTTGTCGCCGTCGCCGCACAGATCGATCAGAAGATCGGCGCTCCAGGACGTGTCGCCATCGCCGGCGGAAGGGAGATCCGGCCAGTCGGCCCGGATCGCCAGCGCGCCATGCTCGCTGTGAAAGAGCGTCCGCTCGAACAGGAACAGCGTATCGGCGGATTTCGGCAGGCGAGCGCTTGCGGTACCTCTCGAGAGCCGGACCTCACAGCCCGGCCGCGCCTTCAGCCCGGCGACGACTTCGCTCTGCCAGCCTCGCAATTGCGTCGGGTCGAGCCGGATATCGATCCGCATGGCATCTTTCTCCTTGGCGCGACGCGCATTCGGCAATACGGCTCGGTGCACACAATTCCGGCGCGCAACGAGCAGGCTAATGGCAAAGCGTAAGTATCTGTTTTACACGCGATCGCTCGCCGGCGGCGGCGGTGCCGAGCGTGTCTGGGCGCTGCTCGCCTCCTATTTCGCGGCGGAAGGCAACGAGGTCATCCTCGCCGTGGATGGCGCCGGCGACGGCGCCGCCCCGCTCGACTCGGCGGTGCGCGTCGAGGTACTGCGCCCGGGAAACCGCGCAGGCGTCGCAGACCTCGCCCGGCTGCTCCGCAGCTTCGCGCCCGACGTCGCGCTCTCCGCCCTCTCGGGCAACGCCACCAAGCTGGCGCTCGCCAAGATCCTGGCCCGCAGCTCCGTGCCGCTTGTCGTCTCCTTCCACGGCTTCGAGGAGTACAAGACCGGCAAGCTCAGCGCGGCTGCCTATTACGGCATGCCGATCCTGACCAGGCTTTGCAGCCGTATTGTCTGCGTCTCCGAGACCCTGAAGACCGTCATGGTCGATCGCTGGGGGGCGGAAGCGAGCAAGACGGTGCGAATCTACAATCCGGTCCCCCTGCCCGACGTCGCCATCGACGCCGTGAGCCTGGCCGCCCGTCCTCCGGGCATCGTCGCCGTCGGTCGCCTCTCGCGCGAGAAGGGCTTCGACGATCTGATCACCGCCTTTGCCCATGTTGCCACCCATCACGCCACACTGACGATTGCCGGCGAAGGACCGGAACGGCCGGCGCTGGAGGCGCGGATCCGTGAACTAGACCTCGGCTGGAAGGTGCATCTCGTCGGCTACACCGATCCGGCGCCGCTCTACGGCAAGGCACGGCTCTGCGTGATCCCGTCGCGAACGGAAGCCTTCGGCATGGTCGCCGTGGAAGCGCTGGGGGCCGGGCTGCCAGTCGTTGCCACGGCCTGCGCCGGTCCGCGCGAGATCCTGCTGGGGGACCAATTCGGCAAGATCGTGCCGATCGGCGACACGCGGGCGATGGCCCACGCCATCGACGCAGCGCTGGCCGATCCGGGCGACCCGGCGCCCCGCATCGCCCGGGCCAGGCTCTTTTCCAGCGATGCCGGCTTCGCCGCCTGGGAGAGCCTGCTCGACGAGATCATCCGCAAGCGCTGAAGGTCGAGGCGCTGAGGGCTACGCCCTCGCCGCCGCCAGATCCCGGTGCCGCTCGAACAGTTTCGGCATCTGCACCTTGGTCGAATAGGGCACCGCCTTGGCGCGGATCGCGTCCGGCGCTAGCCGGCCAGCCGCGATATCGTCCCAGAGCTTCAGGAACCCCGCCGTCATCGCCTCGGCCGAGGCGGTCGCATCCGCCGGTCGATCGACCAGGAAGCCGCTATCGCCCTCGACGATCAACGGGTCGAATTGCGGCAGCCGGATCGCGCCGACGGGGCGGCCCGTCGACAGCAGTTCGAGCAGATAGCAGGGCATGCCCTCGAAGAACGAGGTCAGCACGCCGGCATGGCACTCTCGCATGATCGCGGCGACGCCGTCCGAATTCTGGAAGCCGTGCCGGACCGTGAACGGCTCGATTGCGGCGAACTCGGCAAAACGATGCGGATCGCTGGTGCCGATATAGTGGAACTCGAAGCGGCCGCCACGCGCCTCGTGCAGCCGGCGCATGGTTTCGAACATCAACGACGGATCCTTGAACGCGTCGAGACGGCCGGCAAACACGATGCGAAAGATATCGCCCTCGGGAAGCGGCGCCAGCCCGAAACGTTCCATGTCGACCGAGACGGTCAGGAGCTCCGACTTCGCCACGAATTGCGGCATCACCTTTTTGAAGCGCTCGATGATGTTCTGGTTGACGCAGACGATGCGGCTGGCGAGGCGTAGCGCAATGCGCTCGTTGACGGCGTTGATGTACCAGAAGCGCTTGATCAGCGAATCCATCTGGTCCTTGCGGCTGCCCTCGCCATGCACCAGTTGCACGACAGGCCGGCCGAGCATCCGGCCGATCGGCGCGAATTCGAAGCGCTGCAATTCCGTCGTCGCCCGCGGCGCAGCGCCCTCGCGACGGATCGTGGGCAGATAGCGTAGCGCGCCGATCGCAAAGCGCAGCGTCACCGACTGCCAGAGCTTCTTGGCTGCGCCGTGGATTTCCTCGTCCGGGATATGCACGACAGGCAGGAAATCGATAGTGTGGTCGCCGACCGGCAGCTTGACCACCTTGCCGAGCGGTAGATCGCCGCGCTCGTCGACCCCTACCAACAACACCGAGAAGTCGGGCGGGTGGCGCTCGAACATCAGCCGGACATGGGTTTCGATACCGCCAACCTTCGAGCCGCGCGGATCGATCGGATGCAGCATTGTCAGCCGGTGTGGCATTCTCGACTCCATTCAGCCGCGCTCTGGACCCTTTAGCAGATAGCCGATGTAGTAGGCCATCGACCGCGCATAGCGCATCCCGAGCCGTCGCGGCTCCTGGATGAGACGCCACACCCATTCGGTGCCGGTGCGCTGAAAGGCGATTGGCGCGCGCTTGTTCTGGCCGGATATGAAGTCGAGCGCGGCGCCGATGCAGATATAGACGACACCGGCGGAACGCTGGACGGCAGCATGGGCGAAAAGCTCCTGCTTCGGCGCCCCGAGTGCCACGAAGCAGATGCCAGCGCCGGAGGCAGCGATCCGACCGGCTGCGGCCCTGGCTTCCTCCCCCTGCGGATCGAAGCCGCGCGGTGGCGATTCCGATCCCGCGATGACGAGGCGCGGAATCGCGGCGCGCAGTTTGGCGGCAGCGTCTTGTCGGATGGTGTCCGACGTCCCGAAGAGATGGATGGAAACGCCAGCGGTGGAAGCGGCCTCGCAGAGCGGAACGACGAGATCGGCGCCCGTGACGCGATCAATCGATACGCCCTGCCGCCGCGCGATGCTGACGACTGGCGCACCATCGGCCGTCACATAGGTCGCAGCATCATAGGCCTCCCGAAACCTGGCATCGTCACGGAGCTTCACCAGATGATCGAGATTGAGCGTAAAGACGGCGCCGCCCATGCCGCTCGCAGCATCCGCGATGACGCGCGCGACCAGTTCGGCCTGGGTCGCCACATTGACCCTGCCTGCGTCGATCCGAACGAGATCGGGCAGTGTTGTCGATCGCATGGGTTCAGGACTTGCCATGATCGCCCGCTCGTCTCCTCGTTCCGTCGTTCAATGCCCGCGACATGCCGAACCCGACACTCTGGCCAAGCCAGCGCGCCTTCCAGTGGCTTGCCCGCTACCGATATAGCTGAGAAGGTTAAGAAGACTGGAACCGGATCCGCCGGATACCGCCATGAAGCTCTCCCGCAGGGATGTTCTGTACGCTGGCGCCGGATTGTCTGCCGCACTGTTGCAGTCGGGTCGCGTTTCGGCAGCCTCGGAGAATGGAAAGCTCGGCGCGATCGCGCAACGCGCCGGCATACAGTTCGGGACATCCATCGCTGCCGATACGCTGGACAATCCCGTGCAGGCTTCGCTCTACCTGCAACAGGCGCGAATCTTCACCGTCGATTGGGCGCTCATCTTCGACCATCTCCGGCCCGAGGCCGATGCATTCCCGCCCGGCGACGCCGAGGCGATCCTGGCCTTTGCCAATCCGGCCGGCATTCCCGTGCATGGCCACGCACTCGCCTGGAACGAGAGCCGGCCGGATTGGCTGATGGCGCTATCGAAGTCGGGCAAGCAGAAGGCGCTCGACCGCCATATCGACGAGACGGTCGGCCATTTCGCCGGCCGCTTGCCGTCGTGGAATGTCGTGAACGAGCCGTTCTGGCCGGGTCACGGCCTCGCGGGCGACTTTCGCGGCGGGCCGTGGCTGCAGGCATTCGGCCAGGACTATGTGAGACGCGCCTTCAAGCGGGCCGAGGCGGCGGATCCGAAGGCGAGGCTCGTTCTCAACGAGGCCCTGACCGAAGCCTGGACCGAGGACGGCGCCAGGATCCGCGCGGGCCTTTTGACTTTGGTAGACCGTCTCCAGCACGACGGCGCGCGGCTCAATGCGGTGGGCCTGCAGGGGCATCTGAACCCGGCCCTGCCCCATGACGATTCGCGCTTCGCCGATTTCCTGCACCAACTCTCCGAGCGCAACATCGACATCATGATCACCGAGCTGGACGTGGATGACAGCAGCTTTCCAGATAACGTCGCCGAGCGCGACGCGGCCGTCGCCGAGCGCTATCGCGACTTCCTGAACGCCGTGCTGACCGTGCCGGCGGTGAAGACGGTGATCACCTGGCAGCTTGCCGATTCCGCCAGCTGGTACGCGCACGAGGCGCGCGAGGCGAACCCGAACTCGAAGCGGTTGCCCCGTCCGCTGCCCTATGACTCGAACTATCGGCCCAAACCCGCGGTCGATGCGATCATTGCGGCACTGGAGACCCGCGCGAAGAGGCAGTGAGAGGCTCTAGCGGCGAGCTGCCAGCTTGGCGGCCAGACGTTCGATCAGTTGCCCATGATCGCGATCGGCGGCGTCGTTCCAACGGTCGAGATTGGCCTTCGCCCGTTGCGCGGCGGCGACGAGCGCATCGGGGGTGTCGATCAACTGGGCGCGGATCCGCGAGGCCGCCTCGGCCGGGTTGGCGGGGTCGATCAACAGCCCGGACGCACCGAGTGCCTCGCGAAACACCTTGATGTCGGCCGCGATCGTCGCCAGCCCGCCTTGCTGCGCCTCGAGCGGTGCGAGGCCAAGGCCTTCGTCATGCGACGTCGTGATCAGTGCGTGGGCGGCGGCAATCAGTTCCCGGACGCGATCGGCCTCCTGATAGCCATGCAACGTCACATGCGGCAGCGCCTTCAGCGCCTCCGCCTCGTTGCCCCAGCCCAGGCGACCGACGATGTCGAGCTTCGCGTTCACGCCGATCGCTTGCAGCGCACCGACGACGGCGGCGGCAGCGCGCAGATTCTTCCGCGGCTCAACCGTGCCGATAGCGATCAGCCGCAGTGGTTGCCCCTCCGACCAACGTCGTGGCCGGCTCGCCTGATCGGCGATACCGAAAACGTCGCGCACGCGGGGACGATAGAGCGAGATATCCGCATCGGCCCGGGCGAAGACGGCAACCTCCGAACGGGTCGTTTCGGAGTTGACCAGCAGCCAGGGCAGACGGCGCAGAGCCAGCCGGAACGCCGGCGCCATATAGATCCTGGCGCGCCAGTTCAGATCCTGCCGGCGGGTCATCAGGAAGGTGTCGTGGATATAGGGGATGACGCGGTCGCCGAACCATGACAGCGGGATCGAAGGCGGGAAGCCCGGGCAGAGCGCCAGCGACCGGCGGTTGGCGACGAGCCGCGCGGGCAGGCGCATCGTCTGCGCGGCGATCATACCGCGCGTCCCGGAAGCGCGCAGCGGCTCGATTGGAAGCGGGGCGAGAGCGGCGGCGGAAAACAGCTCGAGCGTGATCCGCTCCAGCCCTGTCACATAACGGCCGAGATGGCTCTCATCGACATGGATAACGGGACGCTGCGTCATGATCTCACGCGGTTGCCTCGGCAGCGGGCTCTACGAGGACGGCCGAGGTGGCCCGGGTCGCGACCATGCCGCGCAGTTCCGGTACGAGATGCCGCAGGTCGGCAAACATCGCGCGGATCTCCGGCGAGTCGACTTCCGGCGCATCGACGACCATGACGACGTCGTCGGCAATTGCAACCAGCGCGTTAAACAGCGCCGGCGGGCAAGACGGGCCGAGATCGACCACCACCCGCTCGAAGCCATCGGCGACGTCGCGGATTGTCTCGACCAGACGGTCGCCATGAAAGCCGATCTCGTGACGCAGGCGACCGCTCGCCGCCGGCAACAGCACGATCGATGCGTCGGTGAGCCGGGTACCGATGGACTCTGCCTCAGCGTGTTTGAACTCAACATCCAGAATGCCCGACGCGTCACGCCCGATCAACGATGCACCGGTCGTCACGGTTCCGCTATTGGCGTCGATCAGCAGCGTCTCGACCGATTCCTCCGCCATGACACGGGCCAGCCCGTAGGCGACCGAGGCGATGGCGCCGCTGGCAGCCGTGCCGAACAGGACGTGGACGGCAGGGCCGCGGGTATCCCTTGGCTTCGTCAATGCGTCGGCGACCGATTGGAGGGCCGGACGGAAATCGCCGGCAGCGCCGCCAATCAATCTGCCGGCGACCTCTTCGGTGAGCGCTTCCCCGCGCGCCAGCGATCCATGCACGCCGATCTCGGCCAGGACGTCGCCGGCCTGTCGAAGCGGCGCGGCGCCGTCGGCGACCGCGATCTCGCGCAGCATCGGCGCGTCGGTGGTTTGCGGGAGCGTCGCGGCGCGCGGCTGCACCAACCGCGCCCGGCCTCGATAGAGTGCGAGCGCGAGGCCGGCGCCGAGACCGCCAATTCCGGCAAGACCCAGGATGATCTTCTTGCGCGGCCAGGACGGATAGAGCGGGACCTGCGCCGGACTGATGATGCGGGCATCCGAAACCTGAAGGTTCTCCTGCAGGCCGGTCTCCTGCGCGCGGGCAACGAAAGCGCGATAGACGTCGCGACGGATCGCGGCCTCGCCCTCAAGATCGCGCAGCACGACACTGGCGTCGCTTGTCTCGCTGACCTTGTTGGTCGCGGCTACCAGCGCCGCGGCGGAGCTCGCGACCTGAGATTTGGCGAGGTCGGCGTCGACGCGGGCCCGGTCGACAAGCGTCTTCAATTCCTGCGTGATCAGGCTTCGGCTCCGGGCGATATCGGCATCAATCGCCTGCATGCGCGGGTGGCGGTCCCCCAACGTCTGCTGCAGTTCGGCCTGCTGGCGCTGCGCCAGGGCATATTCGACCTTCAGGCGGCCGAGCACCGGAGAATCGACGGAGGACAGCGCCGAGGCAAGGTCGCCTCCGCTGGAACGAGCGATAGTGTCGAGCTTGGCTAGACGACTGGAAGCCTCGTCAGCCTTCAGCCGCGCGGTGACATTCGCCTCGTTCAGTTGCTTCAGCGTCTGCTCGTCGACCGGGCGCCCATCGATCTGGACGACACCGCTTTCCTTGCGATAGGCCTCGACCCGATCCTCGGCCTCGCGTGCCTTGGCCTTCAGATCGTCGATCTGACGCGCGATCAGCAGATTGGCCTGGCGCGCGGCGTTCTGTTTGGCCTCGGTCAAGCTGGCCATGAAGGCTTCGGCCACCGCGTTGGACAGCCGCGCGGACTTCTCGGCCGATGTCGAGAAAACGACGATATCGATGACGTAGGTCTGCGCGCCCCGCTCGGCACGAACGTGGCGCGCGAACGAAGTCAACACGGCGTCGAGATCGGAAGGGCTGCCAGTGCCGCCAAATTCCGGATCATCGAGGAGATGCTCGCTCTCGACGACCTTGCGTAGCGTGCCGGAAGCCGTCACGAGATCGACCTGCGTCTCGATCCAGCTCAGATCAACACCCTGGGTCGGCCGGACGACCTCCGGGCCGACGAGCTGCTTGTCGCGCGGATCGAGAAGGACGCGCGTCGTCGCCTGGTAGACCTTATCGGCGAGGTGGGAATAGGCGAAACCCGCGCCAAGGAAGAGCACAACCGTCAGGACGATCAGCAGAATCTGGCGGCGCAGCATCGCCATAAGAGCAGAGAGGTCGATGGAATCCGAGGCCAGGTCGAATGCCCCGCCGGCTCCGCCGACCGGCTCCGCGGGGCGACTCATGGAGAAATTTGCCTTGGCCGCCATTGCTTTCCACGGACGAGAATTGATTCCGCGACCTTCACGGATCGCCGGACCGCTATTCCAGCCCGGCGACTATGCCGTTGCGCGATTAAGGATACCTAAACGTTGATTTTCATCGCGCGCGATATCCAAGCCTTCACGAATTGGATAGTCGCCGCCGTTTTTCGTGGTGCAGCGAACGCATGGACCTCAAGTTAAACTCGCATTTCACGTCCGTTTTCTTGCCGGATTGAAACGGTTAACGCTGTCGCCAGAAACTCGACCGCGGCTGGCGAAAATGGCCCTATAGGTTGTGCGCGCGCAACCTTGGGCAACGGACAAACTCGACGGCATGGCGACTATCCCCCTTCGACGAGACCGGCATATCGAGGCGCTGCGCGGGCTGGCCTGCGTGCTGCTGGTCGCCTACCACGTCATCGGCAACGACCCCGAGCATGGCATGCACATTGCCGCGCATGATGGTTGGCGGCTCTTCACGGAGCTGTTCATCCACATCCGCATGCCGTTGTTCTCGTTCCTTTCTGGCTTCGTGTTTCAGGCCATCGTCGCAGACAGAACCGCGCTTTCGACCGCCTTCGGAAAAAAGCTGCGCCGAATCGGCATTCCCTTCGTCGTCGTCTCGACGCTGTTCTATTTCTGCTTCGGCCTCGTCAATCACGACTTCTCCACCCCGATCTGGCAGATCTACATTCTGCCCTACGAGCACTACTGGTATCTGCAGGCGACGATGCTGATCATGGCGGCGCTGCTGATCGCCAATTGTCTTGCCGGACGCCATGCCCGGGCGTTCATGACGGGGTTGTTTCCGGTCGCATGCGCGATATTCATCATCGCACCGACCTTCGATCCCGACATCTTCGCAGTCGACTCGGCGCTCTACCTCCTGCCCTATTTCCTGCTTGGCCAATTGTTGCGCGTCTGGTCGCTCAACGCGCGGATCGGCGACGTGCCGGCGCGACGCCATGTCGTCGTGGCGCGGTTCGGCCTGCTCGTCGCAATCCTCTTCGCCCTCGACCTGGCTGAATATATCGGCCTGAACCAACTGAATTTCGCACGTCAGTCCGCGCTTGGTCTGCTGTTCGGCCTGTCCGCCTGCCTGTTCCTCTTCTTCGCGCGTCTGTCGTGGCGCCCGCTCGAGCTCCTCGGCGGCTATTCCTATACGATCTATCTTTTCCACGTCTTCTTCACAGCGGCGCTGCGCAAGGTGCTCGGCATTCTGGCGCCCGGGCTGTCGATGGGCGTCTACTTTGCAGCGGCACTCGCCGTCGGCCTCGGCCTGCCCATCGTGCTGCACAAGCTTCTCATTCGATCGCGCTGGACCGCGTTGCTGCTGCTCGGCATCGCGCTGCGCCGCCCCTCCGATGTGCGCGCACGCGACATCGAACCGCGGCCGGCGAAAGCCACGACGACATGAGCGCGTCCCAGACCGCGCCGACTTCTAGACCGATCCAGATCGCGCGCCCGTTCGGGCTTGCCGCCGGGCTGACGGTGCTGGCCGTCGCAGCACTGTTTCTCATCTCCTCCAAGGTGCTGCATGCGCTCGGCCTCCCCTATGGAACGGCTGGCGGGGCGCCGCTGGCCAAGTTCCATCCGGCCACCTTTCTGTCGCTGGCAGCCCTCGGTGTGTGGGCGATCGCGATCGGCCCCGGCCGAATGCTGACGGCCCTGGCGATCCGGCGCCCCGGCATCCTCGTCTTCATGATGGCGATCGCCCTGCTGACCTTCCAGACCGCCATCGTGCAGAAGCTGCCGATTTCGGCGATCGTCGACACCTTCGTGTTGCCGCTGGCGCTCTTCATCTCGCTTGCGGCACTGCGCGCGCCTGTGATGGAGCGCCTGATCATCGCGCTGCACCTGTTCTTCCTGCTCAATTCGACTCTCGGTTTCGCGGAGTATTTCACCGGTTGGCGGCTGACGCCCAACTACGAGGGTGGCACGATCATCACCTATGACTGGCGGTCGACGGCGCTGCTGGGCCATCCGCTCATCAATGCGCTCGCCACCGGAATGTACCTGCTGATCCTGACCGGCCCCGGCGGGCGACGCTTCGACCTGCCGATCCGAACCTTCCTGCTGATCTACAACCTCGGCGCCATGGTCGCCTTCGGCGGCCGCGCGGCAACCGTCCTGCTGCTCGCCCTGCTGGCGGTTCGCAGCGCCTGGAGCATCGCCAAGGTGCTCGCCGGCCGGCCGTTCCGCCTGCGCGACGCCTTTGCCGTGATCGTCGTCCTCACCCTCATCGCGACGATCGGCTCGCTGCTCGTCCAGGGCGGCATCCTCGACACGTTCCTCAGCCGATTCGAGGATGATTCCGGCAGCGCCGCGACCCGCGTCGCCATGTTTCACATCTTCGACGGCATGGCGCTGCGGGACGTGTTCTTTGCGCCGGACCTCGCCCACGTCGCCTCCAACCAACGCCGGCTCGATCTCGCCATTGGCATCGAGAGCTTCGTGGTGGCGTTCTTCGCCTACTATGGCATCGCCACCACCCTGCTGTTTTTCATCGGTCTTCTCTTCTTCTGCGCCGAGATCATCCGCGCGGTCGGGACGGCGGGCCTGCTCCCCCTTGCCTATTTCTTCCTCGTGTCCTCGACCTCGACCGGCATCGCCAACAAGACGACGGACATGGCGCTCATCATGGCGATGATTCTCATTCTTCTCGATCGCCGCTTCATTCCGACTTTGACGAACGAACACCGCGCATGCTGATCCGCCAGACGATCCGCTACCTCCCGGCCCAGTTGCTGTCGCCGGCGTTTCAGCTGCTGTCGATGGTGGTATGGACCTATTTCCTCCCGCCGGCGGAAATGGGTTCCTACGTGCTCATCACCGCCACGCAGGAATTCGCCTATCTGATCGCGCTATCCTGGTTTTCGGTCTATGCGCTGCGCTTCATGCCGTTCGAACGCGGTCGCGCCGAGCGCACTGCCTTTCTGCATACCGAGGCGGCGATCGTCGCGCTCTCCATTCCGATCAGCCTGATCGCGGCGCTCGCGACGGTCGCGATCATCGACGTCACGCACCTGACCTGGCGGTCGGTGCTGGTGATCGCCTTCTTCTTTGCGACGCGCGGTCTCAACACCCACTATTCGGAGCGGGCAAGAGCGCAGTCGAACATCTTCGCCTATACGCTGCTGCAGATCCTCGGGCCCATCCTCGGCTTCGGAATTGGCCTGGCGCTTCTCGCCTGGTGGCAGCCGACCAGCGAGGCGCTGATCCTCGCCTATGGCGCCGCCCAATTCATCGCTAACCTGGTCGCCGCGCCGCTGATCGGCATCGCCATCGTGCCGCGCCGGATCGAGAGCGGCATCTTGCGCGCCGCCTTCGCCTATGGCGGCCCCATCCTGATCCTCTACGGCCTCGGCTGGATCGCCGAGAACAATTTCCGCTACGTGATCGGCCATATCTCCGGCGCCGCCGCCTTCGGCCTGATGGCCGTCGGCTGGGGCCTCGGCCGGCGCTGCGCCTCGTTCGGCGCCATGCTGGTGGCGGCCGCCGCCTTTCCGATCGCCGCCCGCCTGCTCAACGAGGGCAAGCGCGCCGAAGCATTGGAACAACTCGCCACCAATGCCGCCCTCCTGATCGGCGTGATGGCGCCGACCGTTGTCGGCATCGCCATGATCAGCACGCCGGCCACCGATCTCCTCATCGCCGAGCCCTATCGCGAAATGACCAAGGCGATCCTCGGCCTCTCAGCGCTCGCCGCCGCCATCCGCTTCCTGCATGTGCATGTCAGCGACCAGATCTTCATCCTGGAGAAGCGGCTCAGTTATGCCGGCATCGTCGACATCGTCGAAATCGTCGCCGCCGTGCTCCTGACGATTGCCGGTCTGTTGCTGTACGGCCCGGTCGGCGCGGTGATCGGCACCGCGCTGGGCTCAGCCATGGCCGCGATCGTCAGCATGTACCTCGCCATGCGAAAGCTCGACTTCATTCCGCCGATCATCGATATCGCCAAGGTGATGGCCGCGACCGGGACGATGGCGCTCGGTCTCGCGGTGATCCCGGCGGCGCAGAGCATCACCGCGCTGGTGCTGACCATCCTGTACGGCATGGTCCTCTATGCCCTCGCCATCCTGATCGCCTATCGTGGCGAGGCGCGAGGCATACTGCAGCGCAGGCTCGACCGCCGGGCGCAGGCCTCCGTCTGAAGTGTCGTCGAGCGAAGCGGATACCGGCTCGGGTGAAGAAAGACGGAAGGTAATGAGTTGAAGCCGTTCAGCGTCTCGACGAAACGCTGAACGGCTCTGAACCTCAGGCGGCCCGGCGCAGAACCTTGCGGGCCAGCCGCTCGATGGACGGGTGTCGCTTGACGAACGCCTTGGCGCCCTCATAGCCAACGGTTCCCCAGCCGCGCCAGGACACGCTCTCGTGGATGTCGACGAGCGGGATGTGCTCGACCTCGAAACTGCGCTTGTGGCCATAGTCGCCGATGGTGAAATCGAATGTGCGGTAGCCTTGCCGATGCAGCGCTTCCATCGTCCGCTCAATCAACAGCCGCCCCGGCGAGCAATTGGCCCATGCGCCGCCCGCCGTGCTGATCCGCACCATCGAATACTGATCGCCATGCGCGACGCCAAACAGGCCGGCGACCAACTCATCGCCAGCGACCAGCGCCGATACCTTGGCGGAGCCATCCTTCAGACCGTCGAGCAAAAGCTCACGATAGAAGGCATCATAGTCGGGCTCATCCAGCAGATAGGGCAGACCGAGCGACCGGATGCGCGCGCTCTGCTGCGCCGTCAGATGCCCGTAGATCTTCCGGACCATCTCGGGATCGTCGGCGAAGATGAAACGTGCCCGCTCATCGCGCGTGAACACGCGCCAGAAGCGCCCGAGTTCCTTGCGATTTTCCTTACTGAGGCTGCGCAGCCAGGCCTCGTAGTCGGTGTCAATGCGGACATAATTGCCAAACAGATGCGAGACCTCACCGCCCAGCGCCTGCACCAGCGGATTGGGACGCTCGCCGATCTTCGTCACCACCTTGGTGAATTCGATCAGATCCGCCGGCGGCATGGCGCTGCGAACGGCGCGCCAGAGCGCGCGCGCCTCGGCCTCGTCAACCGGCGCGGCCGGGCCGAGCAAGGGCGCGTTGTAGTCGGTGATGCCGAGATCGGCGAACTCGATCGTCCGCAGCCGGTCGCGATGCAGGATCAGTGGCAGCGCCAGCGCGTCGGCGCCGCTCGCATCGGCGACGTGCATCAGCAGCGGCTCGACATCGGCCCGGCCGGAGAACGCCGCGTACCAATGCGACAGCCAGTGTTCGGTCTGGAACGGTGACCGCGGGGCGTCGCTGGCAAAGAAGGGCCGCCAATGCGGGGCGGCCTCCTGCCAGGATCCGTGCACGGTGACCGTCCAGCGATCGCGCGGCGGATTCGTCATGACGCAACTCCCACGATCACCGCCGGTCGTACTGACGCAGACTCAGACGACATAAGCGGGGATGTCGACGATCGTGGTGCTCGTCCCTGGGGCGAGGCGGAAATCGACCGGCATCATCTTGCGCTGCTCGCGCTTGTACCAGGGGCTGCGCCGCCAGCCGGCCTGCAGGACTGCCTTGGCCCAGAATCCGGCACCCTCGGTGGAGCGGCGCTTCGGCGAGACACCGAAATGCTTGCGCAGGATGCCGTTCGCCACCGTCAGCATCTGCTCGCGGCGGATTTCCTCTGTCCAGTGCTCGGTCGTCATCGAGACGCTCAGTTCGTCGTGGTTCTCGACCCGATGCGGCGCGTTCAATTCCCAGGTCAGCATCTGGCCCGGCTCAAGATCGAGCACCAGCGCGTGGCGATCAAACTCAGGATCATAGCGCAGAGCCGATTCCAGCCCGGTCAGCGCAATCTTCTCCAGCTCCTCCTGCGGCAGATAGGGCTCTTCCGCCGGATAGATGTAGACGCGCTTGCGTCCCATGATCTGCCAGAGCGCCTGTCCCGGCAGATCGGCGTGATAGTGCGCCTTGGCATTCGGCGACGAAATCAGAACGCCCATTTCATGATTGAAGGAGTCGAATCCCGGCACGCGCTGCTCGACCTCGCCATAGATCGACTGCAGCAGGTCGTGGTAGCGCTTGTCGACGAGCTTCAACTCGCGCAGTTGAAGCCACAGGCCACCGGAGGCGATCTGGGCCATCACTTCATGGCCGCTGAGACCGCCCACCTCACCCCGGCGCCAGATCTTCTTTTCCTCGCCGCGCGAACTGGTGCGCATCAGGGAATAGTGCTCGATCGGGTAGCGCTCGATCAGTTCGGCCAGGGCGTCCTTGGAGAACAGCTCATTCTGGCTCAACGAATGATCGATCTGGATCGGCTTCTTGCCCCAGTCCCTGCTCAGATCGCTGGTCCAATTCCTGAAAATGGTTTCCGGCACAACGGCCTCCGTCAGCAGCCCACAACTCTTGCATGCAAATTTATCGAAAGCCGCCCACCCGGGCTATCGATTTCCGGCAACAGAGTAAACGACGCGGAAGCCTCCCCGCATCTAGGATCGGTCAGCCCACAAAGAGCAGCGCCGAGCGAGGCTCCGAACGCAGGGACTGGGGCGGATTGGACAGGGCCGCCCTGACGGCATCCGACCCCGACGACGCGGTTGCAAGCCGCCAAGGCACGCCGCCGGCGTTGGGCGGCAGTTGGACCTCGATCGGCGCTGGACCACCATGGAGCACGATGCAGACACGGTCGGTCGTCCCATTTCCGGCACGCACCGCCAGAACGGCGACGAGCGTCCGGCCGTCCGGCGCGTGCCACCCGGACTCGTCGAGCGCGCTACCGGCCGGACCATACCAGCCAACGTCCGGCTCACCGCCGTCCTCCGGCGTCTTTCCCGTCAACGGGCGCGGGTCGCGCAGCGCCGGATGCTCGCGACGCAGGGCCAGGATCTCGGCGGCGAAATCAATCAGCTCCCCGTCGGCTGTGCCCCAGTCGAGCCAGGCGACCGGATTGTCCTGCGCATAGGCGTTGTTGTTGCCCTGCTGGCTGCGGCCCAGTTCGTCGCCCATCGTCAGCATCGGCGTGCCGCGCGAGAGGAGTAGCGTCATCAACAGCGCGCGGATGTCGGCCTTTCGCCGCGCCAGGATCGCGGGGGTGGCGGTCGCACCCTCGACGCCATTGTTCCAGGAGGCGTTCTGGTCGGTGCCGTCGCGATTGCCCTCGCCATTGGCGTCGTTGTGCTTGCGCGCATGCGCTACCAGATCGGCGAGCGTGAAGCCGTCATGCGCGGTAATGAAATTGATGCTTCTGGTAACGCTCCGGTAACGCGGCGCGAAGATGTCGGCCGAGCCGGCGAGGCGCGTCGCGAGATCGCCAACCATGCCTGGATCGCCGCGAAAAAAGCGCCGCACCGTGTCGCGGTAGCGATCGTTCCACTCGCCCCAGGCGGGCGGGAAGTTTCCCAGCTGATAGCCGCCCGGTCCGATGTCCCATGGCTCGGCGATCAGGACGAGATCGCGCAGCAGCGGATCCTGCTCGATGGCGGCGAGGAGAGGCGCGGCCGGATCGAAGCCCTCGGTGCGGCGGCCAAGTGTGGTGGCGAGGTCGAAACGGAAGCCGTCGATGCCGGTGCGTTCGGCCCAGGTCCGCAGCGCATCCATGACGAGACGCAGCACTGGCGGGCGGTCGACCGCCAGGATGTTGCCGGTGCCGGCATCGTTGACATAGCCGGACGGGTCGCCCTGCTCGAGCCGGTAATAGGTGGCGTTGTCGAGGCCACGCATCGAGACGGTCGGGCCGAGATGGTCGCTCTCGCCGGAATGATTGAAGACGACGTCGAGGATGACGGCGATACCGGCCGCATGCAGCGCGGCGACGGCGGCCGCCACTTCCGCGAAGCCGCCCGGCGCCAGGCGCGGATCGGGCGCCATCCAGGCGACCGGGTTGTAGCCCCAGTAGTTGACGAGGCCGAGCGGCGGCAGATGGCGCTCGTCGAGCCAGGCGGCGACCGGCAGCAGTTCCACGGTGGTGACGCCGAGCCGGCGCAGATGCGCGATCGAGGCGGGATGGCCGAGGCCGGCAAAAGTGCCGCGGATAGCCTCGGGAATAGCCGGGTTGAGCTTGGAGAATCCGCGCACATGCAGTTCGTAGATCACCTGCCGGTCCCAGGCGATCGGCGGATTCAGGCGCGGCTGCGGGTTTGCCCTGGCCGTGACGATCGCCTTCGGCATGACGGCGGCGCTGTCGCGATCGTCGCTTGCCGCGCCCAGGCGGCGGGCATCGAACATCGTATCGTCGAGCCGGAATGGCCGGTCGATCGCCAGCGCATAGGGGTCAACAAGCAATTTCGCGACGTTGAAGCGCTGGCCCGCTTTCGGGCGCCACGGCCCCTCGGCGCGCAGACCATAGCGCGCACCGGGCCGGACACCCTCGACATGCGCGTGATGGACGTCGCCGGTGCGACCCGGCAGGCTGACGCGGCTGAGCTCGACTTTCCCTGCCGCATCGAACAGGCAGAAAAAGATCGCCTCGGCATGGGCGGAGACGACCGCCACATTGACGCCCGTCGCGGTCGGCGTCACGCCGAGCGGCTCCGCCGATCCCTCGCCAACCGACATGGCGATCACCCTCAACCTCCCGCCGCCAGATCCCGGTAGAGCCGGGCATAGGCGGCGGCCGGCCGGTTCCATGAAACATCCGTCTTCATGGCGTTCTTCTGCAGCTTCCTCCAGGCTTGCCGATCGCGCCAGAGCTCGCAGCTACGCAGGATCGCGCCCTCCAGGGCGTCGCCAGAGACCGGGTTGAACTGAATGCCGGTGCCGACGCCGGCGGCGAGCGCCACCTCGTTGGCGTCGATGATGGTATCCGCCAGGCCGCCAACGCGCGAGACCAGCGGCAACGCGCCATACCGCAACGCGCAAAGCTGTGTCAGGCCGCAGGGTTCGAAACGAGACGGCACCACAATGACGTCCGAACCGGCCTGGATCAGGTGCGCAAGCCCCTCGTCATAACCGTTCATCATACCGACGCGGCCGCGATGCAGCGTGGCGGCGGCGGCAAAGCCGTGCGCGAGCCCCGGTTCGCCCGAGCCGAGCAAGGCCAGTTGCCCGCCAGCGCCGAGCAGCGCCGGCAACCGCTCAAGCAGGAGGTCGAGCCCCTTCTGCCAGCTCAGCCGGCTGACCACGCCGAAGACCAGCGCGTTCGGATCGACATCGAGCCCGAGCTTCTGCTGCAGCGCCTTCTTGTTGGCGGCGCGCCCGGCTATCCGGGTCACATCAAACGGGGCGGCGATGGCGGCATCCGTCGCCGGATTCCACACGCCGATGTCGATGCCGTTCAAAATGCCGGAAACCGCGTTGCCGCGGCTGCGCAGCAGACCATCGAGCCCCATGCCACCCTCGGGCGTGCGGATCTCGGCCGCATAGGTCGGCGAAACGGTGGTGATGCGGTCGGAGAGCTGCAAGCCGGCCTTCAGGAAGCCGATCGTGCCGTAATATTCGACGCCGTCGATCGCATAGGCGCGGGCCGGCAGGCCCAGCGCCGGCAGCAGGTCATGGCCATACTGGCCCTGGAACGCGAGGTTGTGGACCGTCATCACCGTCGGCACGGACGGACGGCCGGAATAGCGCAGATAGGCGGCGGTCAGGCCGGTCTGCCAGTCATGCGCGTGGATGACTATCCGGCGTCAGCTTCGGCACCAAGCCCTGGCCGATTTCGGCGGCGGCGCGCGAAAGCGCCGCGAAGCGGAGCGGATTGTCGAGCCAGTCCTTGCCGGCGGCATCGACATAGGGATTGCCCGGCCGGTCGAAGAGATGCGGCGCGTCGAGGACGAGCAGGTCGAGGCCGGCCGCATGCGCCTTCAGCAGCCGCGCATCCTGGCCGAACAGTCCCGGAAAGCTATGCACCACCTCCGGCTTCTTCAGCGCCGCCATCACGGCCGGATAGCCCGGAACCAGCGTCGTGACCGCGACATCCTCGGACGCAAGCGCCGCCGGCAAGGCGCCGGCGACATCGGCCAGCCCGCCGGTCTTCACCAGCGGGATAGATCTCGGAGACGACGGCGAGGATCTTCAGGGTCATCAGATTTGCCTTGGAACAGGAAGCAAGCCCCTCACCCAACCCTCTCAAGCGGGCGAGGGCTTCGGTCTGCTCGTCATCGACCTCGCGGCTTGCGATGAGCGCCCCCTCTCCCGCGTGCGGGAGAGGGTTGGGGTGAGGGTCTTTCAATCGAAACATCAAGCCTTCACGCGTCGATCATCGGCTGGGTGATCAGGCAGATGCCGTTATCGGTGCGGCGGAAGCGCTTGGCGTCGAGCTCCGGGATCCTCGCCGACGACGAGCCCTCGGGGATCTGCGACGCGCGCGTCGACGACGACGTTGCTGAGCCGGGCCGAACGGCCGACCTCGACATAGGGCAGGATCACGCCGTTCTCGACATGCGAGATAGGAATTGCAGCGCACGCCGGTGAACAGCAGCGCCCGCTCCAGCGAGGCGCCGGAGACGATGCAGCCGCCGGAGACCAGCGAGGACAGCGCATAGCCGCGGCGGGTCCTCGTTGTGGACGAACTTGGCCGGCGGCGTGACCTCGCTATAGGTCCAGATCGGCCAGTTGCGGTCGAACAGATCGAGGTCCGGGAACGATGCTGGTCAGGTCGATATTGGCTTCCCAATAGGCATCCACCGTCCCGACGTCGCGCCAGTAGCTGATGGATTCCTGGCTGGAGCGCACGCAGGAATCTCGAAGTGATGCGCGATCGCCTTCCCGTTCTTGACGATGTTCGGGATGATGTCCTTGCCGAAGTCGCGGCTCGAATTCGGATCGTTGGCGTCGCGCTCCAGTTCCTCGATCAGGAACTTGGTATCGAAGACATAGATGCCCATCGAGGCCAGCGCCTTGTCCGGCTTGCCGGGCATGGCGGGCGGATCCTTCGGCTTCTCGACGAATGAGAGATGCGGTCGTCTCGTCGACATGCATGACGCCGAAGCCGCGTCGCTTCCATGCGCGGCACTTCGAGGCAGCCGATCGTCACGTCGGCGCCGGAGTCGACGTGCTGCTGCAGCATCAACTCATAGTCCATCTTGTAGATGTGGTCGCCGGCGAGGATGACGAAGTACTTGGCGTCGTAGTCCTTCAGGATGTCGAGGTTCTGGTACACCGCGTCGGCCGTGCCGCGATACCAGGCGTCCTCGGAGACGCGCTGGCTGGCGGGAAACACGTCGAAGATCTCGTTGCGCTCGGGGCGGAAGAAGTTCCAGCCGCGGTTCAGGTGCCGGATCAGGCTGTGCGCCTTGTACTGCGTGGCGACGCCGATCTTGCGGATGCCGGAATTGACGGCATTGGAGAGCGCGAAATCGATGATGCGCGACTTGCCGCCGAAATAGACCGCCGGCTTGGCGCGCCGGTCCGTCAGTTCCATGAGGCGGCTGCCGCGTCCACCCGCCAGCACGAAGGCCATGGCATTACGCGCCAGCGGCGCATTGGTTTGCGGCCGTTCCATCCTCAGTCCCTCCCGTAACGTCGTTGCCCTGCAGTGTTTTTGTCAAACCAAGCCCCGCGCCGCAGTCCGCCTACGGATCGTATTCGAAGAAGACCGTCGCGAGCGGGGGAAGCGACAGTGGCCGAAGCCGGAAAGCCATGCGCGGCAACCGGTCGGCCTCGACCGCGCCGAGATTGCCGACGCCGGAGCCGCCATAGATGGTGGCGTCCGAATTGAGGATCTCGCGCCAGCGCCCGATCTCGGGCAGGCCGAGCGATAGAAGCGCGATGCACCGGCGTGAAGTTGGAGATCACGCAGACCGGCTTGTCGCCCGGCGCGCCGAAGCGCAGGAAGGCGAAGACCGACTGATCCTTGTCGTCCGCGACCACCCAGCGGAAGCCGTCGCCCTCGCAATCGCGCGCGTGCAGCGCCGGATGCCGGCGATAGGCATGGTTCAGGTCGCGCACGAAGTCGCGCAGCCCGGCATGGGCCGCTTCGGCGGCAGATGCCAGTCGAGGCTCCGGTCTAAGTTCCATTCCTTGCGCTGGCCGAACTCCTGGCCCATGAACAGCAGCTTCTTGCCGGGATGGCCCCACATGAAGCCGTAATAGGCGCGGACGTTGGCGAACTGCTGCCAGCGATCGCCCGGCATGCGGCCGAGGATCGAGCGCTTGCCGTGCACGACCTCGTCATGGCTGAGCGGCAGGACGAAGTTCTCCGAGAAGGCGTAGAGCAGCCCGAAGGTCAGCTTGTCGTGGTGGTAGCGGCGATGGATGGGCTCGAGCGACATGTAGTCGAGCGTGTCGTTCATCCAGCCCATGTTCCACTTGAAACCGAAGCCGAGGCCGCCCTCATGCACAGGCTGCGACACGCCCGGCCAGGAGGTCGATTCCTCGGCAATGGTCGCCGTGCCGGCATGTTCGCCATAGCAGAGCTGGTTGACGCGGCGCAGGAAGGCGACCGCATCCTTGTTGTCGTTGGAGCCGTCGGGATTGGGCAGCCACTCGCCCGCTTTCCGCGAATAGTCGAGATAGAGCATCGAGGCGACGGCATCGACGCGCAGTCCGTCGACATGGAAGCGGTCGAGCCAGTAGAGCGCGCTGGCGGCGAGGAAGTTCGACACCTCGGCGCGGCCGAAATCATAGATCGCCGTGTTCCAGTCGGGATGGAAGCCGCGGCGCGGATCGGCGTGCTCGTAGAGCGGCTTGCCGTCGAAATGAGCGAGGCCGTGCCGGTCCATCGGGAAATGCGCCGGCACCCAGTCGAGAATGACGGCAAGTCCGGCCTGGTGGGCGCGATCGACGAAGCGGGCGAAGCCGGCTGGCTCGCCGTGCCGGCGCGTCGGCGCGAACAGCCCGATCGGCTGGTAGCCCCAGCGATCGTCGAGCGGGTGCTCGCTGACCGGCAGCAGTTCGAGATGGGTGAAACCCATCTCGACGGCATAGGGGATCAGTCGGTCGGCCAGTTCGTCATAGGAGAGAAACGCGTTGCCGGCGCCGCGCTGCCACGAACCGAGATGCACCTCGTAGATCGCCATCGGCTGCCGCCGCGCCTGGCCCTCGCCGCGCTGGCGCAGGTAGGCGTCGTCGTGCCACGCGAAATTGTCGGTCCGCGCCACGATCGAGGCGGTCGAGGGACGCAGCTCCCCGGCAAAGCCGATGGGATCGGCCTTGAGCGGCTGCACGACTGCCATCGGCGCCGACGATCTCGTATTTGTAGATCGCGCCCTCGCCGAAGCCCGGCGCGAACAGTTCCCACAGCCCGCTATCGACGCGCTTGCGCATCTGGTGGCGGCGGCCGTCCCAGCCGTTGAAGTTGCCAACCACGGAGACGCGCAGGGCATCCGGCGCCCAGACGGCGAAATGCACGCCGTCGACGCCCTCATGGTGCAGCAGGTGGGCGCCGAGTTTCTCATAGAGCTGTCGGTGCGTTCCCTCGACCAGCAGGTAGTCATCGGTGGCGCCGAGCACGCCGGCAAAGCTGTAGGGATCGTAGAAGGTCCAGCCGCCGCCGGGATTTTCGGCCCTGAGGCGATAGCCGAAGCGCTTGGTGCGACCGGGAATCAACCCCTCGAAGAAGTCGGTTCCGGGGCGCCGCTCCAGCGGCGCGACCCGCCGGCCGTCGAGATCCTCGACGGCAATCGTCTGGGCATGGGGCACAAACGCACGGATGACGAGACCGTCCTCCGTTTCATGTGGTCCGAGAAGGGCGAAGGGATCGCCGTGGCGCGCGGCAATCAGGGCTTCGACATCCGCTCCGCTCGCCCGCCACCCCGTCATCGCATCTCCCTGCCCTCTAGCCTGCTGGCCGGACGGGTACGTTCCAGATCTCCCCGGCATATTCCGCGATGGTGCGGTCCGAGGAGAACCAGCCGACCCGAGCCGTATTCAGGAGGCTCGCCTTCCACCATGCTGCTCTGTCGAGCCACAGCGCGTCAACGTCTCGTTGCGCGGCATAGTAGGAATCGAAGTCGGCCGTCACCAGGAAGTAGTCGTGATGGCGCAGCGCCGTCGTCAGCGCCGCAAAGCGGCCGGGCTCGCCGGGCGAGAAAATGCCGCTCTCGATCGCCTCCAGCACATCGGCCAGCATGCGCGACTTCGCGATCGTGTCGCCGGCGTCGATGCCGGCGGCGCGGCGGGCGGCGACCTCCTCGGCGGTCAGGCCGAAGATGAAGATGTTGTCGTCGCCGACCCGCTCGTGGATCTCGACATTGGCGCCGTCGAGCGTGCCGATGGTGAGCGCGCCGTTCAGCGCCAGCTTCATGTTGCCGGTGCCGGAGGCCTCCATGCCGGCGGTCGATATCTGCTCGGAGAGGTCCGCCGCCGGAATGATCATCTCGGCCAGGCTGACATTGTAGTTCGGCAGGAACACCACCTTCAGCAGGTCGCGCACCGTCGGATCGCTGTTCACCACCTGCGCCACGTCATTGGCCAGCTTGATGATCAGCTTGGCCTGATGGTAGCTCGCCGCCGCCTTGCCGGCGAAGATCTTGACGCGCGGCACCCATTCCTTGTGCGGCTGGGCGCGCATCGCCTGGTAGAGCGCGATCGTCTCCAGGATGTTGAGCAGCTGGCGCTTGTATTCGTGGATGCGCTTGATCTGCACGTCGAACAACGCGTTCGGGTTGACGCGAATGTCGAGCCGATCGCGGATCAGCTTGGCGAGCGCCACCTTGTTGTCTCGCCGGACCGAGCCAAAAGCGTCGTGCAGCCCGGTATCGCCGACATGCGGCTCAAGCTTCGACAACATCCCGGCATCGTCGAGGATCGCCGGACCGCAAGTATCGACAAGGATGCGCGTCAGGCCGGGGTTGGCCTCATGCAGCCAGCGCCGGAAGGTGATGCCGTTGGTCTTGTTGTTGATCCGTCCCGGATAGACGAGATCGAGATCGTGGAAGATCGTCTTCCGGATCAGCTCCGAATGCAGCGCCGAGACGCCGTTGATCGAATGCGAGCCGATAAAGGCGAGGTGGCCCATGCGCACGCGACGACCATTGTTCTCGTCGATCAGCGAGACCGAGGAGAGGAAGCGGTCATTCGATTCGGCGAGCTTCTTCGCCTTCTCGAGATGGAGCGCGTTGACGAGATAGATGATCTGCATCTGGCGCGGCAGCAGGCGCTCCAACAGCGGCACCGGCCAGGTTTCCAGCGCCTCGGGCAACAGCGTGTGGTTGGTGTAGCCGAGCGTGCGGGTGGTGATGTCCCAGGCCTCGTCCCACGGAATTTCGCGCAGGTCGACAAGGATACGCATCAGCTCGGCGACGCTGATCGCCGGATGGGTGTCGTTGAGCTGGATCGCGACCTTGTCGGGCAGCGAGCGGATGTCGCCATAGGTGCGGACGTGGCGGTGGATCAAATCCTGCAGCGAGGCGGAGACGAAGAAATACTCCTGCCGCAGACGCAGTTCCTGGCCGGCGGCGCTCTCGTCGCTCGGATAGAGGATCTTCGAGATCGTCTCGGCCCGGACCTGCTCGACCAGCGCGCCGATATGATCGCCGGAGTTGAAGGCGTCGAGGCGCAGCGGGTCGACGGCGCGCGCCGACCAGAGGCGCAGCGTGTTGACGTGACGGCCGCGCCAGCCGGCGATCGGCGTATCGTAGGGCACCGCCTCGATCGTCTCGGCGGCGTGCCAGACATAGCGGGCGACGCCGGACGGCGCCATGATCGCCTCGACGGAGCCACCGAACTGGATGTCGTAGACGACCTCGGGCCGCTCGAACTGCCAGGGATTGCCGAAGGAGAGCCAGGTCTCGGGATATTCCTGCTGCCAGCCATTTTTCACCACCTGACGGAACAGGCCGTGATCATAGCGGATGCCATAGCCGTAAGCCGGGATCGACAGCGAGGCCATCGAATCCATGAAGCAGGCGGCGAGACGGCCGAGGCCGCCATTGCCGAGCGCGGCGTCCGGCTCAACCGTACGCAGCCGCTCCATATCGACGCCGAGATCGCCGAGGGCTGCCCGGAACGCCTCGGTCAGGCCGAGATTGTTCATCGCGTCGAAGAGCAGGCGGCCGATCAGGAATTCGAGCGACAGATAGTAGACGCGCTTGCGGCCCTCGGCATAGGTCGCCTTGGACGAGGCGATCCAGGGATCGACCATGCGGTCGCGCACGGCGAGCGCGGTGGCGACGAACCAGTCGCGATCGCTCGCGGTGACGGCGTTCTTGCCGACGGCATAGGTCAGCTTGGCATTGATGGCATCGCGCGCGGCGGCGATCTCGGCTTCCGTCGCCGGAGCGGCGAAGCGACGCGCGGGCTCCGCGACCTCAGCATCCTCGGTCGATATCGACATGGTAGCGTCTTGCATCGATTGGCCTCGTCCTGGCTCGCCGCGAATTGCGTTGCATCCGGCCCGACGGTGATCGCTGGGGCCAGACAGAACTCCATGCAACAACAATGCCGGATTGCAACGCCCCAGGGGTTCGCCCGGAAGGCAGAGAACGGCAACTCGTCGCTACGGCACCTTATGCCATAGTCCGTTTCGACTAGACGACAGCCTATTTTTGGACGCGTAGCCTCGGTCGGCTCAGGTTTCGCGCATCGAGCGATGCACGATGATGCGATGCCCCTCGACGGAGAGGCGGCCCTCCTTGATCAGGGCGCGGATCTGCTTGTTCACCGCCTCGCGGCTCGCGCCCAGCATTTGCGCCAGCGTGCCCTGGGTCAAATCCAGCTCGACGACGGCGACGGCGCGCTCGATGCGGCCATGGATCAGCGCAAGCTGGCGCAACAGCACCAGCAGACGGTGGCGCAGATCCGAAAACACGGCGCGGTTGACCTGATCATTGGTATGGCGAAGCCGCTCGCAGAGGCTGAGAATGATCTGGCGCTGGAGCTGGCTGGAGCTGTCGAGCAGGTTCAGGAAGGACTGGCGCGGCACGAAGATCAGCCGCGTCTCGGTCAGCGTCGCGGCGCCAGCGCTGCGCGGCAGGCCGTCGATCAGGGCGATCTCGCCGATCACCTCGCCTTCCTCGAAAAGCTGGATCGTCAGCTCGCGGCTGTCGTCCGCCGTCAGGAAGATGCGGACGATGCCATCGACGACGGAATAGAGCCCGTCCGATTCGTCCCCTTGCGAGAACAGCACCGTATCGGCCGGATAGGTCGTGACGCGCGCGATCTGGGCGAGACGCGTCAGGTCGTCCTTCTCAAGGCCGTTGAAGAAGCTCGTTCGACCGAGCCAGGAAACAATCTCGGCGACCTGCACCCTGCCCCCCGTCGAAATCCGCGCACCACCCTGATGCGTTGCACAACGGATAGCATTCAATTCGCCTCATGACGAGGGAAGCGAAGCCCGCCCCTCGCCGCGCTTCAGCAATTCGCGGAACAACGAACGCCGCCACGACTGCAGGGCCCGTTCGCCTGTCTCCATCGCCATCACGACATCGCCGCTGATCAGCAGCCGCGCCGCCGCCCGAAAGCGCACCGGCGCCAGCGCCCGCGCCAGCTCCCGACACCGCTTGTCGTCATAGAGCGCTGCCGCCAGATCGAGAGCGGCAACCAGCGCCAGTCTTGTGCCGGAACGGCGAACCAGGCTGTCGAGCGCCTGTTCCTCGGCCGCTCCCTTCAACTGGCGAGCCGCCTGCAGCACGTCGACCACCAGCCGCAGCAGCTCGAAATGATGCGAGCTGGCGGCGTGGACACCCGCGATCGCCAACCGTGTCGACGGCCGCGCCGCCTCGGCCGGATCGCCATGCGGGCAGAGCTCGACAAAGCCGAGCGAGAGCTTGGAGCGGAGGCCGGGCGCATGGACCAGGTTGCCCTGGATCTCCAGCATCACGCGGCGATGAACCGAGTGGATCCACTTGCGCTCCATCTGCTCATCGTCGCGCTGATCCGGCAGCAGCTCGAAGCCGGCCGTCGCCACCACCGCCTCGACCGCCGCGAGACGCTCTACCGGAACGATGAGGTCGATGTCGCTGGTCGGGCGCAGAACCGGGTCGGGATAGAGGTTGTCGGCGAAATCATGCCCCTTGATCAGCAGGGCCGGCTGACCGCCGGTCCGCAGCGCCGTCGCCAGGCGTTTCGCTTCCGCGCGCAGCTGCATGTTGAAGGCGACGCTGGCAGAAAAGCGGGCGGCGAAGTCATCGCGAACCGGCCGAAGCTCAGCGCCGGACATGACAGGCCGCAGCTTACGCAGCACGGCCGGAAGCACGCCATGCCGCTCGGCCTGCGACAGCAGCAAGCGAGCCCGCTCGGCAGTAAGCGACATCGGTGCAAGGCTCGATTCCGGATCGGCGAGCGCGATCAGCAGTCGGCCGTCGGCGCGCGACAGACGGCGCGGCGTCCCGCTCGAAAGCGGCGCGGTCGCGACAGAATCAACGGCGGACATTCATTCCTCACTCCAGCGGCAGGCAGGGCGGACACCGCCGATCCGGATGAACAAAGGGCGATGCCTCCGCACCGCCCCGCAAGTTCGGTATGGCCGGGTGACGTCCAGCGACGCCTGACACGACCGAACCAAGATCCGCCTACGGCGGCGGCGGCGGCGGCGGCGGCGGCGGTGGCGGCACGCCGACCGACGGTCCTGCGACGATCATCGCCACACGCTCGCGCTTGAGCAGCGCCGGCTTCTCATATGCCTTCTTCATTCCATATTCCCTGCTGGCAATTCTGAATCGATCGGACCAACCCGACGCTTGGTAAGCCAACCGCAAGCCGCACCTCTGGTCAAGCACACGAGGTTCGGCTATCCCACGTTTCGCACCAGCCCTCCGGAGAGACACCGTGTCACGAATCGAGCCGAGCGCCGTCTGGGCGCTGCATGAAAACACGAGCTTTCAGCCGCTCGGCGACGGCGAAGGCGGCGTCCTGCTCGACACCGTGTCGGGCCAGCTCTTCACCTGCAACGACACCACCGCCGCCTTCCTGTCGACCGTCGACGGGACTCGGAACTTCGCCGGCATCCTGACGGAGCTGGAGGCGGTTTTCGACGTCGACGCCGCCATGCTGCGCGACGACATGTCGGAACTCGCCAACCATCTGGCCGCCGAAGGCCTGATCGTCCGCATCGACAAGTGACATCCGGCAGCGTCCTTCGCCGGGTGATGTTCCGGGCCGAGATGTGGTTCTGGGCCCGGACCCTGCCGCTGCGCTGTCGAAAATCGCGCGATTTTGCCGACATCATGAAGATCGCCGATGCCGGCGCCAATCGCCGCTACCTCGGCCTGACCGCGCCCTATATCGCCCATCGCGCCAAACGTGCCGCGCGCCGCCCCTGGGCGATGCGCGACCGGCGCTGCTTGCGCGAGGGCATCCTCGCCTATCGCTTCCTGACGCTCGCGGGGATCCCGGCCGCCATGTATTTCGGCGTCGACCGCAAAAGCATCGGCAGCGCCAAGCTTTCCGCCCATTGCTGGGTCGTCGTCGACGACAAGCCGCTTCTCAACCCGCCGGAACCGACCATGGTGACGGTCTTCATCGAAACGAACCGCGCCGGATCCGCCTGATGCACAAGAGCCGTTTCGTCATCCCCGGCCTCGCCTTCAACATCGTCGCCGAGCGCGAGGGGCTGGGCGCGCCGATCTTCCCGCAGCTTGCCGGTTTCGAGCAGCCGGAAGGTCCGGTCGCGCATGAGATCGTCATTCGCGAGGCTCCCGGCGACGACATCGCCACCGAGGGCGAGCTGATCTGGTCCGGCACGCTGGTCGACGGCCTCTATGGCGAGATCAGCTGCCGCGGCGACCGTCAGCAATTCCGCGTGCCGGGCAAGCTCTCGATCGTCGAAGAGATCGGCCGGGCGCAGACCGAAGTGCAGGTCACGGCCTCGGCCGAGCAACCGTTTCGCTCGATGGCCGGCGCGGTTCTGCTCGACATGGTGCTGCGCGGGCACGGGCTGATGACGATCCACTCGGCGTCGCTGATGCTGTCCGGCCGTGACGAACTCATGCTTCTGTTCGCGCCGAGCGGCTTCGGCAAGACGACGACCTCGCTGGCGCTGGCGCTCGGCGGCTACGGCCATATGGGCGATGACGTGGTGATCCTGCGCCAGGAGGGCACGGATCTCTTGGGCTGGGGCATGCCGCGCACCCTGAAGGTACAGCGCCGGACGGCGGCGATGTTTCCCGAGATCGCACCGCATCTCGGCGCGTTTGGCGGCGAGGAGGACGAGGCACCGTTGACCCGCGCGGCGCTCGCCGAGCTGATGCCGCTGCCGGACGCCACGAAGAGTTACAAGATCGCCGCCGTCGTCGTGGTCGGCCCGCGCTCGGAACGCGAAGCGAGCCTCACGCGCCTCAGCAAGGGCGACGCGCTCACCGTGATCCTGAGCGACAATATCGGCCTGCTCGGCGGCGGCGTTCCGCGCGCGCAACAGGTGCTGTTCCGGCTTCTGTCCAGGCTCGTCAGCACGACGCCGACCTTCCGCCTCGATGCCGGCAACCAGCCGGACCGCATCGCGCCGGCCTTCGATGCGGCGCTCGGAATCGGGCGCGAGGCTCAGGCGGCGGAAGCTTGAGGCTGGCTGAAGCTTGGGGAGTTCCCTGGACTCTCCTTCGAGGCCCGGCTGCGCGGGGCGCCTCAGGATGATGGTCTTTGGGTCGGATGGAATTGGGAGCTTTGGCTCCCGGCGGGAGCTGATGTCTCGACAATAGGCTGAGGTCGGCACTGACGGCGCTCGCATCGCTCCACCATTCCCTCACCCTCCCCGACCATCATCCTGAGGTGCTTCGCGCAGCGAAGCCTCGAAGGAGGGTCCAGCGAAGCTCCTATCCCAGCATCCGCCGTACCAAGAGATGTCCCAAGGCCCGCGGCTTGGTGTCGGCGACCAGCGCCAGCTTGCTTGATACCGCCAGCGTCGAAATGCCATGCAGGCCGGCCCACATCGTGACGGTGGCGGCCTGCCGGGCCACGGCGGAATCTTCCGGCATCAGCGGCCCGAGCGCCTCGGCGACGAGGGAGATCAGGGCTGCGAGCTTCGGCCGATACCAGTCCGGAAGATCCTCGCCTTCGGGCAGGCGGTGCTCAAACAGCATGCTCCAGAGGCGCGGTCGGCTCTCGACAAAATCGAAATAGGCCTCGACGAGCCGCTCGGGCCTCGCGCGCGGCTCCGCCTGCGCCGCCTCGACCAACACGACCGCCAGCGCATCGAGCGTGGCCGCGTTCACCTGGACGATCAGGTCGTCGAGATTGGCGAAGAGATTGTAGATCGTTCCCGGCGCATAGCCGATCCGCTCGGCGACCCGGCGCACGGTCAGGCCGCGCGACCCCTCCTCGGTAACGATCGCGCGCGCCGCCTCGAGCGCCAGGCGCTTCAGCTCTTCCGGGGCGTGGTCGCTGCGTCGTGCCATGTCGCCTCCTGCCAGACAATCGCCCGGCGTATGATCTCGTCCATCCGGTCCAGTAACACATATTGAACATCGTTCAAAACGTTGGTATGAAATTGAACATCGTTCAATTGATGCGGCTTGCGAGATGCCGCGAACAGGCCGAGGTTTGACGCCATGGACGCTTCCGCACAGACATCGTCGCCCGACGCCCCGCCGCCCGGCCATGCGCAGGACGGCTCGCCGCCGCTGCTGAAGACGCCGGGTTTTCTGCCGCTTTTCATCGTGCAATGGTTCGGCGCCTTTGCCGACAATGCACTGAAGAGCGCCTTCGGCTTCATGGTCGCCTATGGCGGCGCCGAGCTGTTCGGGCTGTCGCCGCAGGTGGCGGTGACGCTGGGCGGCGCGGTGTTCATGCTGCCCTTCTTCCTGTTCTCGGGCGTCTCCGGCCGGCTTTCCGACACGGTCGACAAGAAGCTGGTCGTGCGCTGGACCCGGCTCGCCGAGGTGGCGCTGGCGATCCTGTCGTCGATCGCCATCATGATCCACTCGGCCCCCCTCGCCTTGCTCGGCATGTTCTTCTACGCCGTGCAATCGACCATTTTCGGGCCGGCCAAATATTCGATCCTGCCGCAATTCGTCGGCCGAGACCGGCTGGTCGCCGCCAATGCGCTGTTCGAGGGCTCGACCTTCGTCGCCATCCTGCTCGGCACCTTGTTCGGCGGCCTCAGCGTCGGCCTCGGCGGCAAGTGGGTGGCGATCGCGGGCCTGGTGACCGTCGCGCTGATCGGCGCGGTCGCGGCCTTCTTCATTCCCTCCGCGCCGCCGGCGCCGAATGCCGGCACGTTCCGCTTCTCGCTCATCGGCTCCAGCCGCGACGCCTTCGCCGCAATCCGCCGCAAGCGCTCGCTGTTCCTCGCCGTCTCCGGCATTTCCTGGTTCTGGATGATCGGCCTGATCGTGATGTCGGTCTTTCCCGACTTCGCCAAGTCGACGCTGAAGGTTGACGAGATCGTCGCCAACCTGCTCGTCGCCGCCTTCGTCGTCGGCATCGGCCTCGGCTCGGCCGCCACGGCGAAGCTGCTCGCCGGCCGGATCTCGGCCCGCCACACGCCGATCGGCGCGCTGGTGATGGCCGCCTTCATGGTCGACCTGTCGCATTCGGCCAGCGCGCTCGGCGCGGTCGGCGCCGGCGGCGCGCTCGGCTTCGGCGCCTTCATCACCTCGGCCGCCGGCATCCGCGTGCTGATCGACCTCGTCGGCGTCGCCTTCGGCGGCGGCCTGTTCACCGTGCCGCTCTATGCGCTGCTGCAGTCGCGCGCCGAGGCGCATGAGCGTTCCGCCGCCATCGCCGGCAACAACATCATGAACGCGGCCATCATGGTGCTCGGCACCGTCGTCGCCGCCGCGCTGCTCGCGGTCGGCGTCACGACGCTGCAACTGCTGTTCTGGCTCGGCCTCGCCAACATTCTGGCGGCGATCGTATGCCTGAAATTCGTCCCCGACGAACTGGTCAAGGCGATCGGCCACCGCCTGCTGCAGATCTTCTTCCGCGCCCGGGTAAAGGGGCTGGAAAACTATGGCGACGGCGAGGATGCGGCGGTCGTCGTGGTCAACCACACCTCCTTCATCGACGCGGCGCTGATCGGCTGCCTGCTGCCCGGCAAGCCCGTCTTCGCGATCAACAAGTACATCGCCGAACGCTGGTGGGTGCAGCCGGCCTTCCTGTTCTTCGATCTCGTTCCCGTCGACCCGACCAGCCCGTTCACCGTCCGCAAGATGGTCAAGCTGGTCAAGGAGGGCCGGAGGCTGGTGATCTTCCCGGAAGGACGCATCACCGTCACCGGGGCGCTGATGAAGGTTTATGACGGCCCGGCGATGATCGCGGCACTCGCCGACGTGCCGATCATTCCCGTCCGCATCGACGGCGCCCAGTACACGATCTTCTCGCGGTTGAAGGGCAAGGTGCGGCGGCGTCTCTTCCCCGACATCCAGATGACGGTACTGCCGGCGCGGCAGATCGAGTTGACGCCCGGCCTGGTCGGCCGCAAGCGGCGGCACGAGGCCGGCCACCACCTGCAGGCGATCATGACCGAGATGGTCTATGCGACCAGCCCGGCCGCCGAGACGCTCTTCGCCACCCTGCTTCGCGCCCGCCACATCCACGGCAAGCGACCGGTCCTCGAAGACGTGACGCGCAATCCCATTGGCTATACCGCGATCATCCGCGGTGCCTTCGCGCTCGGAAAATCCTTCGCCAAGCTATCCGCGCCGGGCGAGCGGGTCGGCGTGCTGCTGCCCAACACGACCGCCGCCGTCGTCACCTTCTTCGCCCTGCAGGTGACGGGCCGCATCCCGGCCATGCTCAACTTCTCCGCCGGTCCGGCCGCCATCGACGCCGCCCGCCAGGCGGCCGAGGTCAAGCTGGTTCTGACCTCCCGGCTCTTCATCGAGAAGGGCCGCCTGCAGCCGCTCGCCGACATCCTCGGTGCCAATGCCCGTCTGGTCTATCTGGAAGATCTGCGCGGCGAGATCGGCTTCGCCCGCAAGCTCTTCGCCATGCTCGGCGGCGTCGCGCCGCGCTTCCTCAGCCGCGTCGCCTTCCAGCGCCCGACCGATCCGGAGGGCGAGGCGGTGGTGCTGTTCACCTCCGGCTCGGAGGGCACGCCAAAGGGCGTCTCGCTCAGCCACCACGCCATCCAGGCGAACCGCCAGCAAATCGCGAGCGTCATCGATTTCTCCAGCGAGGACGTGGTCCTCAATGCGCTGCCGCTGTTCCACGCCTTCGGGCTGACGGCCGGCTGCCTGCTGTCGCTCTTCTCCGGCGTCCGGCAGATGCTCTACCCTTCGCCGCTGCATTACCGGATCGTGCCGGAAATGGCCTATGACGTGAACGCCACGATCCTGTTCGGCACCGACACCTTCCTCGCCGGCTACGCCCGGATGGCGCATCCCTACGACTTCTATTCGATCCGCTACGTCTTCGCCGGCGCCGAGCGGGTGAAGCCGGAAACCCGGCGCGTCTGGTCGGAGAAGTTCGGCATCCGCCTCCTGGAAGGCTATGGCACCACCGAGACCGCGCCAGTGATCTCGATCAATACGCCGATGGCCAACCGGCCCGGCTCCGTCGGCCGGGTACTGCCTGGCATCGAGATGCGGCTGGAGAGGGTCGCCGGCATCGAGGAGGGCGGCAAGTTGCTCGTCCGCGGCGCCAATGTCATGCGCGGCTACTACCGGGTGGCGGCGCCGGGCGTGCTCGAACCGCCGGTCGACGGCTGGTACGACACAGGCGACATCGTCACCCTCGACGACGGCTTCATCACCATCTCCGGCCGCGCCAAGCGCTTCGCCAAGGTCGGCGGCGAGATGGTCTCGCTGGCCGCGCTGGAGGCACTGGCCGGCGAATTCTGGCCGCACCACGCCACCGCCGCCGCGGCGGTGCCGCATGAGCGCAAGGGCGAGGAAGTCGTGCTGGTGACGGAGCGGCCGGATGCCGATCTGGCGGCGTTCCAGCGCCTGGCGCGGAGCCGCGGTCTCTCGGAAATCATGCTGCCGCGCACGGTGCTGTTCGTGGAGAAACTGCCGCTGCTCGGCTCCGGCAAGGTCGACAACGCCGCCGTGACGGAACTGGCGCTGCAGGCAAAGGCACCGCAGCCGGAAGCTGTTGCGGTGGAATGAGGGAAATACCCTCACCCCGGCCCTCTCCCGCTCGCTCGCGGGAGAGGGGGCGATCACGGCGGGCTCGGAGCAACCGGTAATGCCGGATGCCCAGAACACGGTGCCCAATCCTCGTAGGTAGCCCTCGCGCTCGATGAAGCCGCAGGCGGAAAAAGCCCTCGCCCGCTCGCGGGAGAGGGTTGGGTGAGGGTCCTGCTTGCCGAGCGCGAGTCCGGCTGCGCGGTCCGCTCCACGATTGCGTGAAGCGCCCTTGAAGCCGTGGGGCGGCACATATTTTTCCCCTACACGCGCAGTCGACCAACCTTCCCTGCGGAAGGCGGGGATTGCGGGAGAAAAACGATGATGCATGGGGTTCCGACGAGCCCAGTCAAATCCCGGCCGCGCCATCGGCGCCCGCCAGCCCTGTTCCTAGTCTGCCTCGGGCTGGCCCTGGCGCTCGGGCCAATCCATAGCGCCGCCGCGAAATCCGATTCCGTGACGGCGATCGACATCGCGCTCGAACCCGACGCGACGATGCTTCAGCACGCCAAGGACGCCAACGCCCGGCTGCTCAAATCCTTCCCGAAGGGGTTCGCGCTGGATGAGACCCACCACCCGCACGTCACCCTGCTGCAGCAGTTCGTCCGCACCGACGATCTCGACGAGGTGTATGCGGCCGCGACCGCCGTGCTGAACAAGGAAAAGCCCACCACATGGACGCTGAAGGCGATCAAATATTACTACATTCCATCGCCGCCGGTCGGCCTTGCCGGCATCGTGGTCGAGCCGACGGATGACCTGCATCGGCTGCAGGATGAACTCATCGCGGCGGTCAAACCCTATACCGTGAAGACCGGCCCCCCCGCGGCGTTCTTCAGCGAGGATGGCGGGCGCGACATCCAGAAGTCGCTGATCGAATACGTCGCCGGCTTCACCAAGGTCGCGGCGGGCGAGCATTTCAATCCGCATGTGACGATCGGCGTCGGAACCGAGGCCTATCTCAACAAGATGCTGGCCGAGCCGTTCGACTCGTTCACCTTTTCCGCGACGGGCGCATCCGTCTATCAACTCGGCACCTTCGGCACGGCCCGGAAGGAGCTGAAGGCGATAAGCCTGACGCCCTGAGGCGCGAACGCATGAAGGACTGCCGCTACTTCCGCTGTTTCACCGGCTTGGCGGCGTTGGCGCGGATGGCAACGTCGATCGCCGCCAGCGCCCAATCGCGCAATTCATCGGTGTCGTCGAGCAGGCGCTCCGGCAGGCGGTAGTAGCCGAGCGCCGTCTCGCGGCCATTTTTCGAACCGTAGACAAAGGGACCGCAGCCCTCCGCCTCATAGGCAGGGCGGGTGGCGTCGTCCGCCTTCAGGTAGATCGTGTCGTCCTGCCAGATGCCGAACATCAGCCCGTCGCGGAAGAAGCCGAGGCCGCCGAACATGCGACGGACGCGGACGCCTCCGACCGGCTCGAACAATTCGGCGAGATAGTCGAGATCGGCCGCCATCCAGAGATCCTCAGTCTGCGATATCGAGGCCCATCTGCCAGAAATCGCCCTCCAAGCGGACGGCCTGCCGGAAGATTTCGAGCAGGCACGGATAGCGCGCCTCGGTCAGATAGAGTGCCGCAAGCCGGTCGATCTGGGCAAGGCCGGCTTCGGCCACCGCCTGATAGCCCTCGCCGGCATATTCGCGGATCCAGGCCGAATAGGGATTCTCGCCATCGAGGCCCCTGCCCGAAAGGCTGAGCGCCGTACCGATCTCGGCATAGCCGACGACGCAGGGCGACAGCGCCACCACGAGATCGAGCATGTCGCCGCGCAGGCCGGCCTCCTGAACGAAGCGGGTGTAGGCGATCGTCGCCCGGGATTCGGCCGTGTTCTCGACCGCTTCCTGCGAGAGGCCCCATTCGGCGCAAAGCTTCAGATGCAGGCTGGTCTCGTCGAGAATGGCGTGCATTCCGGCCGAGGCCTTGCGCATCTCGAGCGCGTTCGGCGCCTTGTAGACTCCGATCGCATAGGCGCGGGCGAACTCGATCAGGAACAGGTAGTCCTGCACCAGATAGTGCTGGAACGACGGCCGGGGCAGCGTGCCGTCGCCGAGGCCGAGGACGAAGGGGTGGCCGACATAGGCCTGCCAATCGGCGGCGGCATCGGACTTCAGGCGCTCGAACAGGCTCGACAAGGGAGACTCCGGAAGAGGGATTGTGGCGTGGGCGTAGACCCGTCGCCCCGGCGGAGGCCGGGGCCCATAACCGCAGGCCGCCGTCGGTAGGGCGTAGTTTCAGGGATACCCGGCGGTGAGTATGGATCCCGGCCTTCGCCGGGATGACGGCAGAGAGACTTGATAGAGCTTTCGTGCTTCGGGACGGCCCTTCGGGCCTCCTCAGCATGGTGAGGATTGCGGGTTGCGGTTCAGCAGATCCCCGTAGGGATCGCAAACCCTCACCCGCCGGCCTTCTGCCGTCGACATCTCCCTCAGGGAGAGGTGAAGAACGAGCTAGCGGTCGGCCGCCGCGGCGGTCGTCTCGGAGGGATCCGCTGGCTTCAGCATGACGGACTCGCCGCAGCCGCAGGCCGACACCTCGTTGGGGTTCTTGAACACGAAGCCGGAACGAAGCTTGGTCGTCTCGAAATCCATCACCGTGCCGAGCAGGTAGAGTACTGCGGCCGGATCGACGAACACCGTCGCGCCGTGGCCCTCGATGCGCTCGTCCTTGGGGTCGGCTTCGGCGACCGCCTTCATCGTGTATTCCATGCCGGCGCAGCCGCCCTTCTTGACGCCGATGCGCAGGCCGAGCACGGGCTCGTCGGAATCCTCGACGATCTCGCGGACCCGCTCGGCGGCGGCTTCGGTCAGGGACATCACGGCGAAGCGTGAACGGACGCCCATGGCAATTCTCCAGTTCGCGGCGCAAAGCGCCCTTGTCGATCCAAAGATCGGCGATCAGATCCCGTTCTGCAAGGCAGCGACGGGCAGATCGGAATCATTCGACCATATGCCCGGCGTCGCCAGTTCGACGACATGGCCGTCCGGGTCGTGGAAATAGAGGCTCTCGCCGCCCTGCGGCCAGGCCATCTCGGCCTTGATCCGCACGCCGCGGGCAACGAGATGGTCCCGCCACGCGGAAATCGCATCCGCCGGGATGCGCAGCGCGAAATGATAGGGGCCACCGCCGTCATGCGCCGGAATCGTGCCGCCGGGCAGCACGACATCCTTCAACGTCGCGCCCCGCAGGAAGACCAGTAGCACACTGGCCGGTCCGGCGTCGAAAGCGACCAGCCGGTCATCCTCGATCAGGGCCTGAAGGCCGAGAATGTCGCGGTAGAACGCGGCCGCGCGAGAAATGTCGTCGACATAGATCGCCGTCTCCAGAACTCCGGTAATCGGCGGAGCCTTGCCCACGGCTCAGTACCAGTCGAGCGCGACGCGGGCTTCGTCCGACATGCGGTCCTGCGACCACGGCGGATCGAAGGTCATGGTGACGTCGACGCGGCCGACGCCGGGGACGGATCCGACGGCGTTCTCGACCCAGCCGGGCATTTCGCCCGCCACCGGACAGCCGGGGGCCGTCAGCGTCATCTCGATGGCGACGTTGCGGTCGTCGTCGATGTCGATCTTGTAGATCAGGCCGAGTTCGTAGATGTCGGCCGGGATCTCGGGGTCATAGACCGTCTTGAGCGCGGCGACGATGTCGCCCGAGAGACGCTCCAGTTCCTCGGCCGGAATGGCGGAACCCGGCGCTTCGACTGTCGCCGCCGCCGCTTCGTCCTTCGCCTCGCCGATTAGCGCGATATCGTCCATTTCAGATCCTCATGCGAAGAAAGCATGCGCCTTGACCAGCGCATCGGCAAGGCGGTCGACCTCGTCAAAGGTATTGTAGAGACCGAACGACGCCCGACATGTGGAGGTCACGCCGAACCGGTGCAAGAGCGGCTGGGCGCAATGGGTTCCGGCCCGGACGGCGACGCCCTCACGATCGATGATGGTGGAAATGTCGTGCGCATGCGCGCCCGCCATCTCGAACGAGACGATCGCGCCCTTGTCCTTCGTCGTGCCGAATATCTTCAGGCTGTTGATGGCCGAAAGGCGCTCATGCGCGTAATCGCGCAGCGCTTCTTCATGCGCCAGAATCCGCGCCCGACCGATCCGCTCCATATACTCAAGCGACGCGCCGAGGCCGATCGCCTGGACGATCGGCGGCGTGCCGGCCTCGAAGCGGTGCGGCGGCTCACCATAGGTGACGTTGTCTTCCGTCACCTCGCGGATCATCTCGCCGCCGCCGAGGAAGGGCGGCATCACTTCGAGCAACGCCTTCTTGCCATACAGCACGCCGATGCCGGTCGGGCCGTAGAGCTTGTGGCCGGTGATGCAATAGAAATCGGCGTCGAGATCCCTAACGTCGACCGGCAGATGCACGGCGCCCTGACTGCCATCGACCAGCACCTTGATGCCATGCGCATGGGCGATGCGGACGACATCCTTGATCGGGACGATCGTGCCGGTGACGTTCGACATATGGGTGATTGCGACGATCTTGGTCCGCGGCGTGATCAGCTTCTCGAATTCGTCGAGCAAGAAGGTGCCGTCATCGGCGATCGGCGCCCATTTGATCACCGCGCCCTTCCGCTCGCGCAGGAAATGCCAGGGCACGATGTTGGAATGGTGCTCGAGGATCGAGACGATGATCTCGTCGCCCTCGCCGATGTCAGCCCCCAGCGACGAGGCGACCAGGTTGATCGCCTCGGTGGAGGAGCGGGTGAAGATGATCTCGTCGACCGAACCGGCGTTCAGGAAACGCCGGACGGTCTCGCGCGACTTTTCATAGGCATCAGTCGCGACATTCGAGAGGTAGTGCAGGCCGCGATGGACGTTGGCGTATTCTTCCGTATACGCCTTGGTCACCGCGTCCAGCATCGCCTGAGGCTTCTGCGCGGAGGCGCCATTGTCGAGATAGACGAGCGGCTTGCCATAAACCGTCCTCGACAGGATCGGAAAATCCCGCCTTATCGCCTGAACGTCATAGGCGCCCTGTTCGCTCATGCTGCCTCTTGCCCGCGCGTTGCGAGCCAGTTGCGGGCGATCTCCTCGAAGGCGTCGCCGATCGCCTCGTCGCCAAGCCCCTCGATCGCCTCGGCGAGGAATGCCGTCACCAGCAGGGTCTCGGCCTCGGCGCGCGGAATGCCGCGCGAGAGCAGGTAGAACAGGATGTCCTCGTCGATCTCGCCGCTGGTCGCGCCATGCGCGCACTGGACGTCGTCGGCGAAGATCTCCAGCTCCGGCTTGACGAAGAAGGAGGCGTCCTCGGAGAGGAGCAGGCCCTGCGTCATCATCCGGCCATCGGTCTTCTGGGCATCGGGGCGGACCACGATGCGGCCCTGGAAGACGCCCTCGGCGCGGCCATCCATCACCGCCTTGAACAATTCGCGGCTGGCGCCATTCGGCACGGCGTGATCGACGCCGAGCGCAATGTCGGCATGCTGCTTGCCACGGATCATGGTCGCGCCAAACAGTCCGGCGCGGGCGTTCTCGCCGGTGTAGGTGACAAAGGTCTGCGCCCGCGAGATCGCGGCGCCGGTCATCAGCGTCAAGTGATCGAACTGGGTCTCGGTCGCGATCGACACGGCGAGCGTGCCGAGATGGACGGCGGCGTCGCCCTCCGACTGCAGCTTGGCCCAGATCACCTTGGCACGGTCGCCCGCGGTCGCCTCGGTCACGATATTGGCCTGGTAGGCGCTGCCGGCCGGGCCGAGATGAGTCTCGAGGATGCGAACGGACGCGTCCGCGCCGATGGTCACGAGATTGCGGACATGCGAGGCCACCGCCGAGCTCGTCACATGGGCGATCTCGATCGCGCGGGCGATGCGGGCATCGGCCGGCACGTCGATGGCGACGCCGCCGACCATCAGGGCCGAATTGAGCGATACGACCGCATCGTTGAGCGGGGCGATCTGCTGGCCGACGCGGGTATCGCCGTCGCGCAGGAGATCGACCAGCGGACGGATGGTGACACCGTCAAGACCGGAAAGATCCGACAGCTCCGGCCGGAAGGCTCCGTCGACCACCACGAGGCGCGCGCGGTCGAGGCCGGGCAGCAGGTCGGCGACGACGACATCATCGCCGCTGGTGCCGATCGCCAGCGGCGGCACGGTGCGCAGCAGGGCGCGCAGATCGGTATAGCGCCAGGGCTCGGTCCGGCGATGCGGCAGCCCCAGCTTCTGGAAGGCGGCGAAGGCGGCCTCGCGCGCCGCGGCGATCGCGGGCGAGCCCGGCAATTGCGTGCGGGCGGCGGCGAATTCCAGCGCCAGCGTCTCTTCGGCCTGTGTGCGCAGGATGCGCGGCTCGGCGTTCATCGATGCCACTCCCTGCTCAGGCCGGCTCGCCGGCATAGTCGGCATAGCCCTTGGCTTCGAGCTCAAGCGCCAGCTCCGGACCGCCGGTGCGAACGATGCGACCGGCCGACATCACATGCACCTTGTCGGGCACGATGTGGTCGAGCAGGCGCTGATAATGGGTGATGACCAGCATGGAGCGATCCGGCGAACGGAGCGCGTTGACACCCTCCGAGACGATGCGCAGCGCGTCGATGTCGAGGCCGGAATCGGTCTCGTCGAGGATCGCCAGCTTCGGCTCGAGCAGCGCCATCTGCAGGATCTCGTTGCGCTTCTTCTCACCGCCGGAGAAGCCGACATTGAGCGGGCGGCGCAGCATTTCCTGAGTCACGTTAAGCTTTTCCGACGCCGCCTTCACACGACGCATGAAGTCCGGCGTGGTCAGCTCATCCTCGCCCCGCGCCTTGCGCTGGGCGTTGAGAGCCGCCTTGAGGAAGGTCATGGTGGCGACGCCCGGGATTTCCAGCGGATACTGGAAGGCGAGGAACACGCCGGCGGCGGCGCGCTCTTCGGCCGGCGTCTCGACGATGTTCTGGCCGTCAAAGATGATCTCGCCATCGGTGACGTCATAGCCGTCGCGGCCCGCCAGCACATAGGACAGCGTCGACTTGCCGGAGCCGTTCGGACCCATGATCGCATGGACTTCGCCGGTCGGGACGACCAGATCGACGCCGCGCAGGATCTCCTTGCCGTCGATGGAGGCGTGGAGGTTCTTGATCTCGAGCATATCGTTGTTCCGTTCAAAACTGGCTGTCTGAACCCTCCCCTTGAGGGAGGGTCGAAACGCTGCAAGCGTTTCGGGGAGGGGTTTCCGGTGTCTGACCAAACGCCCCCTCCCGAAACCGGCTTTGCCGGTTTCGACCTCCCCCCTCGATGGGGAGGTTCAGAAAGAAAGGACTTAGCCGACCGACCCTTCGAGGCTGATCGAGATCAGCTTCTGGGCCTCGACCGCGAATTCCATCGGCAGTTGCTGGATGACGTCCTTAACGAAGCCGTTGACGATCAGCGCCACGGCCTCTTCCGACGAAAGTCCGCGCTGGAGGCAATAGAACAGCTGGTCGTCGGCGATCTTCGACGTCGTCGCCTCATGCTCGAACACGGCGCTGGCGTTCTTCGATTCGATGTAGGGCACCGTATGCGCGCCGCACTTGTCGCCGATCAGGAGACTGTCGCAATTGGTGAAATTGCGCGCGCCGGACGCCTTGCGGTGCGCCGAGACGAGGCCGCGATAGGTATTGTCGGAGCGGCCGGCGGCGATGCCCTTCGAGATGATCCGGCTCTTCGTGTTCTTGCCGAGATGCAGCATCTTGGTGCCGCTATCGACCTGCTGATAGCCGTTCGACACCGCGATCGAATAGAACTCGCCCTGGCTGTCGTCGCCGCGCAGGATGCAGGACGGGTATTTCCAGGTGATGGCGGAGCCGGTTTCGACCTGCGTCCACGAGATCTTCGAGCGGTCGCCACGGCAATCGCCGCGCTTGGTCACGAAGTTGTAGATGCCGCCCTTGCCGTCCTTGTCGCCCGGGTACCAGTTCTGGACCGTCGAGTACTTGATCTCGGCGTCTTCCAGCGCCACCAGCTCGACGACCGCCGCATGCAGCTGGTTCTCGTCGCGCATCGGCGCCGTGCAGCCCTCGAGATAGGAAACGTAAGCCCCCTTCTCGGCGATGATGAGCGTGCGCTCGAACTGGCCGGTGTTGCGCTCGTTGATGCGGAAATAGGTCGACAGCTCCATCGGGCAGCGAACGCCCTCCGGGATGTAGACGAACGAACCATCGGAAAACACGGCCGAATTCAGCGTCGCGTAGAAGTTGTCGGTCACCGGAACGACGGAGCCGAGATACTTCTTCACGATCTCCGGATATTCGCGGATGGCTTCCGAGATGGCGCAGAAAATCACGCCGGCTTTCTTCAGCTCTTCCTTGAAGGTGGTGACGACCGAGACCGAATCGAACACGGCGTCGACCGCGACCCGACGATCCGATGCGCCCTCGACGCCGGCCAGGATCTCGCGCTCGCGCAGCGGAATGCCCAGCTTCTCGTACATGGCGAGCAGCTCGGGATCGACCTCGTCGAGCGACTTCGGACCCGACGTGCTCTTCGGCGCCGAGTAATAATAGAGATCGTCGAAATCGATCTTCGGATACTGGACGCGCGACCAGGCCGGCTCGGTCATGGTCAGCCAGCGCCGATAGGCGTCGAGCCGCCATTCGAGCATCCACTCCGGCTCATTCTTCTTGGCGGAAATGAAGCGGACGATATCCTCCGAGAGGCCCTTGGGGGCGCGTTCGGATTCGATATCGGTCACGAAACCGTACTTGTACTGATCGACGTCGATCTGTCGAACCTGATCGACCGTCTCCTGAATTGCAGGCATTGCCTACTCCATCCACAGCGGTTTCAAGGACCGCGGGTTGAGTGCGTTGTCATGCGGCGCGTGTCACGCCCGGCGCGAGCCGTCTCATGACACGTCCCCAGACCTCCGTAAATCTACGTATGTCGGATTCGGCGGTTTCCCATCCGAAACTGACGCGGATCGCGGACTTCGCATGCGCATCGGGCACATTCATGGCCTTCATCACATGCGAAACAGCGACTTTTCCCGAAGAACAGGCAGAGCCGGCCGAAACCGCGACCCCTTCGAGATCGAGCGCGATCACCAGCGTTTCCGCCTGGAGACCTGCGACGCCGAGTGACAGCGTCTGCGGGAGCCGCTCGGCGCCCCCGCTCAAGAGAATGGCCGGTTCGGCCGCCGCCGCGAGCTGATCGCGCCAGAGGTTCCATTCGGCAGAACGTTCGAGATCGGCGCCGGCCAATTCCGCCGCGACGCCGAAGCCGACAATCGCCGCCACGTTCTGGGTGCCGGCCCGGCTGTATTTTTCCTGGCCGCCACCGACGAGCAGCGGAACGGGCGAAACCAGATCGCCGCCCAGCACGATCGCGCCCGCCCCTTGCGGCCCGCCAAGCTTGTGCGCCGACAGCGTCAGGAAGTCGACGCCGAGCGCCGCGATATCGACCGGAACCCGGCCGGCAGCCTGGATCGCGTCGGTATGAACCAGCGCGCCGAATTCGCGAGAGAGCGCCGCGATCTCGGCCACCGACTGGAGCGTACCGGTCTCGTTGTTGGCCAGCATCACCGAGACAAGCACCCGCTTGCCCTCGGCCCTGGCCAGCTCCAGTTCGGCCCGCAGCTGCGCCAGCACCAGCCGGCCCTCGCCGTCAACGGCGATCTGCCGAACCGTGTCCGCCGCAAAGCGGCCACCGGCGAGCACCGAGGGGTGCTCCGTCGCACCAACCAGCAGCCGGTCGACCGCCACCTCGGCAGCGCCGACACGCATCCGCGGGCTGAGCACGGTGACGTTTGCCTCGGTGCCGCCCGAGGTGAAGATCACCCGGCCGGGATCGGCACCCACCAGCGCGGCGACGCGACGGCGGGCCGTCTCGACCCTGGCGCGGGCAGCCCTGCCCTCGCCATGCACGGACGACGCGTTGCCGGAAGCATCCAGCGCCTCGATCATGGCCGCGCGCACTTCGGGACGAAGCGGCGCACCGGCATTGTAATCGAGGTAAATACGCGGCGCGGCCACGGCTTGCAGTCTCCAGTCGCAGGGCGGATGTCGCATTATGCTTGAAATCCGGACCCCGCCTCATGCTACAAGGCCCGCTACAAGGCGGGATCGACATCCGACGCCAATTTCGAATAATTCTAAAGTGTTCTAGAAACCCTGAGGCTCAGAGTCAAGTTACGATTTGACGCTGATATAGGTCGATCGGGGCGTTCTGAACAGATCGAAAGGTCCGAGGCTCAACATGCCCGAGGTTATTTTCACCGGCCCGGCCGGCCGCATCGAGGGACGGTTCCAGCCGTCCAAGGAGAAGAACGGCCCGATCGCCATCATCCTGCATCCGCATCCGCAGTTCGGCGGCACGATGAACAATGCGATCACCTACCAGCTGTTCTATATGTTCGCGAAGCGTGGCTTCGCCGTGCTCCGGTTCAATTTCCGCGGCGTCGGCCGCAGCCAGGGCGAGTTCGACCATGGCGAGGGCGAGCTTTCGGACGCGGCTTCCGCGCTCGATTGGGCGCAGACGATCCATCCCGACGCGCGCGCCTGCTGGGTCGCCGGCTTCTCGTTCGGCTCCTGGATCGGCATGCAGCTCCTGATGCGCCGGCCGGAGATCGAGGGCTTCATCTCGATCGCGCCGCAAGCCAATCTCTACGACTTCTCGTTCCTGGCGCCCTGCCCGTCCTCCGGACTGATCGTGCATGGCGACCAGGACAAGGTCGCGCCGCCCAAGGACGTGCAGACCTTGGTCGACAAGCTGAAGACGCAGAAGGGCATCGTCGTCGAGCAGACGATCATGCCGGGCGCCAACCATTTCTTCGAAGGCCAGGTCGAGCCGCTGATTGATATCTGCGGCAACTATGTCGACAAGCGCCTCGCCATGCTGGGCGCCGCCTGATTCTGCCCACGGCGGGCCGCCGGTCCGCCGACGAAATAGAGAACGGCCCGCGGCGACATCGCCCGGGCCGTTTTTGTTTGCAGATGAATGGCTTGCGAGCATCCACTCACACGCCGGCGCAACGACCCGGCGCGGCCCGAGCGATGATGGGCGGCGTCACCTTAGCCGGGCGATCGATCGAGGCACATGGCTCGGGGCGGGCAAGGTAAAGGGCCCCGACAGGCAGGACGCTTCCCCGATCTCCCGGACGGCCAAATCAGAACTTGTAGCTCAGGCCGACCGTGACGGCTGTCTGTGTCCAGCTCGCATCGACCGGACCTTCCAGCAGCTGGTAGGCCTTGCTGCCGAAATCGGTGTAGCGAAGTTCGGCGCGGGCGATCCAGTTCGGCGTGAAGGCGTATTCGGCACCGCCCCCCCATCAGTCGCGCTGGAGGCAAACAAAAATGAGGCCCCGCGATGCGGGACCCCACTCACATAACAACCAATCGATGCGGGATCAGAACTTGTAGTTCAGACCAGCCTTGAGCGTGTGGAAATTCGTCTTGACCTCAGTGTTGCCGTCGCGGTCCTCGAACCCGCTAAATCCATCGAAGTTGGTCTTGCCGAGATCGACATAAAGATACTCGGTCTTGAATGTAATGTTCTTGGTGATTCCATACTCAACACCCGCACCGAGAGTCCATCCCCACCTGGTATTGGAGTCGGACGAGCTAGCATAGATTCCACCATCATCGCCCAATGAAAAGTTCGACTTCACATTGCCATAGGCGGCACCGCCGGTGCCGTAGAACAAGACGTTATCCCATGCATAACCAACGCGACCGCGAATAGTACCAAACCAGTCCACCTTGGTCTCGGCCGATTCGGTGTCGTTGAGACCTCCACCGTTGTAATTGCTGTACTGATGATCGGACTTGACGCCCGAAGCGGCGATATCAGCCTCGACGCCGGCTACCCAATTGGGAGAAAATTGATAATTATAGCCAATTTGGGCGCCGCCAAACGCGCCGAACGCATTGTCACTCCAGTTGGAACTATAATCTTCTTCACGGTCGAATCCGTTGAACGAACCATCGAACTTGCCGCCGCCGATGCCGGCATGGACGCCGATGTAGAAGCCGGTCCAGTTGAAGACCGGGGCGGCGACCGGGGCCGGCTCGTAGGTCAGGTCGGCGGCCTGCGCGCCAACCACGCCGAGCGCCAGAACAGATGCCATCGTTGCACTGCGCAGAATGAACTTCATCGTGAGCCCCTTCGCTCGGAAACGTTGGTCCAGACAACCAATCTTCTTGGGGGAGGCCATCCGGGTAGCATCAAGCTAGCGCAACGCCGTTCGTTTGACTGTTGCGGAAGAGCATCACCGAAGCAACAAGTGACGCAGGGATACCCTCGCTTTCGCTCCATGATGAGCTACATCCCTTAGCTTTTTGGAGGCAAGCAATTGACAGGACGTTGGATTTTTGCGCGCATGCCAACGGAACGGCGACACGCAGCGTCGTCGAGAAATAGTTCGGTCCGGGATAGGAAAGGCGCCAGAAGGGCGCAAGCAGACCAGAATTCAGCAAAACACGGTACCGAACCGGGCGGACATACCCTACCTCCCATTGAAAGCCGCCGAATCTCTGGTCGATAGCCAACTCGTGCAGAAAGTGCAGCGGCGCCCGTTCTCGATCCGGCGTCACAACATCGCGGGTAGCAGGGGACACCCTGTTCGCGGATCCGTGGAGTGGGCTGAGGAATCGCTCTTGATGCTCGCCGCCGCGATGTCAGCCTCGACACCAACGACAAAGTTCGGGCTGAACTGATAGTTGTAGCCGACCTGTACGCCGCCGAAGCCGCCATTGGCGTTTTCATCAAAGCTATTGCCGAAGTCGGTGGAAACATAGCGGCATCCATTCCACCGCGTTGACTACCATCGAGCGAGTAGTCGCTCTTGCCGGCAGCGATGCCGCCGTGGACGCCGACATAGAAGCCGGTCCAGTTGAACACTTCCGGCGCCACCACGACCGGCGTTTCGGTGAGATCCGCCGCTAGGCGCCCGCGGCGTCCAGCACAAGAACCGCCCACGGGCCGCGGCAAAACGAAAGGGCTCCGCCATGGCGGAGCCCTCCATTCAGTCTCGGTCGATGTCGATCCGGGCATGCAGTCTCCGCCGGCTGAAGCCGGGAGACGCGGATGCCTCACATCGTGCCGGTCTTGGGCTGCATCTTGGGGTGCCTGGACTGCGGCTTCGGCTTGCCGCCGGTCAGGCGGACGATCTCCGACACCACCTGCTGATGCAGCACGCGGTTCTTGTCGATGTCGAAATGCGACAGCTGCGCCTTGATGTCAGAACGCTTGCGCACATCGGAATTGACGACGCGCTTGCCGGTCCCGGGCGGAACCACGAGCGCCGAACTCCAGCCATTGTTCGACTGATAGAGGTTCAGATAGCGGCGCACGCCGGGCGTGATCGGGCCGCTGGTCGTCGGATCGAAGGTGACGACGAGATCGACGGGGACGCCGTTGCGCACCAGCTGCTGACTCATGACCAGAACCGCGTTGGCGCCGAGCGAGTGGCCGACCAGAATGATCGGACGCGTCCCCTTCGGATCTGCCTTGTACTTGGCGGTGATTTCGGCGGCGATCCGCGGCCAGTTGGCGTGGTTCAGCACTTCGTTTGGAACGCCCTGGGCGCGCAGCTCCTTGGACATGTCGTCCATGCCGAGCGAGAAGACGTTGGCGAGACCGCGGAAGAGATAGACCTGCGGCTCGCGAACGACCCGCGGGGCCGGCTTGGCGCGCCGCACGACGGTCTTCTGTTCCGGCCCGGCGACCGCGATGGCCTCTGCCGCGACCGACGTGGCGGGGGCGGCGGGCACCGCCGGAGACGGCGGCGCCTCGGCCGCCATCGCCTGCTGCACCGTGGCGGCCTGGACCGGAGCCGTCAGCGGCACGGCCAGCGCCGCGCCGACCATCCACAACACGCCAAATTTCAGCATGCGATTGAGCATCCGGATCTCTCCCCAGGAAGACGTTGCAACGATGGTGGCCGACACGGGCGCGATTCGTCCATCACGATACTGGCAACCGCGGCTCGGCCAGCACGCCGCCCGGCATCGGATAGGGCACGCCCGTCGTTTCCGGCAGGCTGAGCGGCAGGCCGGCGACGCTGCGGGCGGCGAGATAGGCGAAGGCCTGCGCCTCCAGAAAATCGCCCGACCAGCCGAGCGCGTCGGCGGTGGTGACCGTCGCGCCGCTCGCCTCGGCGAGCAGGCGCAGGATGGCCGGATTGTGCGCGCCGCCACCGCACACGATGACTTCGCGCGCTCCGCCGGCGAGCGCCACACCGCGGGCGATCGCCTCGGCCGTGAAGGCGGCGAGCGTGGCGGCCGCGTCGGCCGTCGACAGCCGCGCCACCGGCGCGCGCGAGAAGGCATCGCGGTCGAGCGATTTCGGCGGCGGCAGCTCAAACCACGGATCGTCCATCAGTTCGGCCAGCGACTGTGGCTGCACGGTGCCAGCGGCGGAAAGTTCGCCATCGACATCCATCGCGGCGCCGGTCCGCTCGCGTACGAGATCATCGATCAATGCATTGCCGGGCCCGGTATCGAAGGCGACGATCGACCCGTCCGCGCCGATGCGGGTGACGTTGGCGACGCCGCCGACATTCACCACGGCGACATCGCCCGATAGGCCGGCGGCGCGCACCAGAGCGGCGTGGAAGACCGGCACCAGCGGCGCCCCCTGCCCGCCCGCCGCGACGTCGGCGGCGCGAAAATCATAGACAACCGGGATGCCGAGCCGATGCGACAGAGCGGCGCCATCGCCGATCTGGATGGTCAGCCGGCGGTCCGGCGCGTGGAAGACGGTCTGGCCGTGAAAGCCGACGAGGGTGACCCGCGGCGCGTCGACATCCTGGCGCGCCAGCAGGGCCTCGACGGCTTCCGCATGCGCCTCGGTGACGATCCGCTCGGCCTCGCCCAAAATGCCCGGGCGGGCGTCGCGGCGGTCGAGATCGACGGCGGCCGTCAGCGCGGCGCGAAGCACCGCGCGTTCATCGGGCTCATAGGGCCGGAAATGGGTCGGGCCGAAGGCCTCGACCTCTTCGCCGTCGGTCGCGATCAGAGCCGCATCGACGCCATCCATCGACGTTCCACTCATGAGCCCGACAACGACGGTTCTGCGCATTGGTTCCCCCGATAAGCATCCTGCCTTCGGGATAGCGACAAGCGCCGCATCGGCAAAGAGCAGATCGGCAACAGTCGCGCGGTTTCGTCGAAACCCGCGATCGGCCGCGTGACAAACCGCTCCGGCTGATCTATATGCGCTGTCATGACTTTCGCCGCCGCCACCTATGCTTGGTATTTTAGCTATCCGCTGCCGTTGGCGGAGGTAGGGGTGCGCGCGGCCTAAAAACCGCAAAAAGTCCCGAAGCCGCCAGACACCTGGCGGCTTTTTTTATGCCGCCGGGTGGGTCAAATCATAAGGAACCCATACCGTGTTGATTACAGACGACCTCCGCATCCGCCAATTGAAGGAACTCTCGACACCGGAGCAGGTGATCCGCGAGTTCCCGCGCACCGAAACGGCGACCGATACAGTCACCGCCGCCCGCAGCGCGATCCACGACATCCTGCACGGCACCGACGACCGCCTCGCCGTCGTGATCGGCCCCTGCTCGATCCATGACCCTGCCGCCGCGATGGACTACGCCCGCCGCCTCGCCGAAATCCGCCCCTATCTCGCCGACCGGCTCGAGATCATCATGCGGGTCTATTTCGAGAAGCCGCGCACGACGGTCGGCTGGAAGGGACTGATCAACGATCCCGGCCTCGATGGCAGCTTCGAGATCGACAAGGGCCTGCGCATCGCCCGCAACCTGCTTGTCGACATCAATGATCTCGGCGTGCCGGCCGGCTCGGAATTCCTCGATATGACCACCCCGCAATATTTCGCGGATCTGGTCAGCTGGGGCGCGGTCGGCGCGCGCACGACCGAGAGCCAGGTGCATCGCGAACTGGCGTCGGGCCTCTCCTGCGCCGTCGGCTTCAAGAACGGCACCGACGGCAACGTCAAGATCGCGCTCGACGCGGTGCTCTCGGCGTCGCAGTCGCATCATTTCCTGGCCGTGACCAAGACCGGCCGCGCGGCGATCGCCGAGACGGCCGGCAACGAGGACTGCCACATCATCCTGCGTGGCGGCAAATCGACCAATTACGACGCCGCCAGCGTCGAGGACGCAGCCAAGGCCTCGGAAAAGGCCGGCATCACGCCGCGCATCATGATCGACGCCAGCCATGCCAACTCGTCGAAGAAGCCGGAAAACCAGCCGATCGTCGTCGAGGACATCGCCCGCCAGATCGAAGCCGGCGACGGCCGCATCATGGGCGTGATGGTCGAGAGCAACCTGGTCGCCGGCCGGCAGGACCTCGTCGAGGGCCAGCCGCTCGTCTATGGCCAGAGCATCACCGACGGCTGCATCGACTGGGACACCTCGGTCGATGTGCTCGAACGCCTCGCAGCCGCCGTCGAGGCCCGCCGCGCCAAAGCCCGCCGCGCCGCCTGAGCAACGATCCGGGAAATTTCGCCGCAAGGGTGAAATTTCCCGTTCCGGCTGCTAGAAAGCCGGCCAATCCCAACATTCTCCAAAGGTCCGTCATGAGCGCCTTCAAGTCCGAGTTGATGCAGATCCTGACCGAGCGTGGCTTCGTCCACCAATGCTCGGATGGCGAGGGGCTCGATCGCCGCTTCGCGACGGAGACGGTCACCGGCTATATCGGCTTCGACGCAACGGCGAAGAGCCTGCATGTCGGCTCGCTGATGCAGATCATGATGCTGCGCTGGATGCAGAAGACCGGCCACCGGCCGCTCGCGCTGATGGGCGGCGGCACCACCCGCATCGGCGACCCGTCCTTCAAGGACGAGGCGCGCAAGCTTCTCACCGACGAGATGATCGACGAGAACTTGGTTGGCATCCGCAAGGTTTTCGCCAACTACATCGACTTCGACCGCGCCGAGCGGCCGGCCATCATGGCCAACAATGCCGAATGGCTGAACGGCCTGCAGTACATCGACTTCCTGCGCGATGTCGGCCGGCATTTCTCGGTCAACCGCATGCTATCCTTCGATTCGGTCAAGCTGCGCCTCGACCGCGAGCAGTCGCTGTCCTTCCTCGAATTCAACTACATGATCCTGCAGGCCTACGACTTCGTCGAGCTGAACCAGCGCCACAATGTGACGCTGCAGATGGGCGGCTCCGACCAGTGGGGCAACATCGTCAACGGCATCGAACTCGGCCACCGCATGCTGGACAAGCAGTTCTATGCGCTGACGACGCCGCTGCTCACCACCTCGTCCGGCGCCAAGATGGGCAAGACGGCGAACGGCGCCGTCTGGCTCAATGCCGACATGCTCGGCTCCTACGAGTTCTGGCAGTTCTGGCGCAACACCGAGGACGGCGACGTCGAGCGCTTCCTCAAGCTCTACACCGAGCTGCCTATGGCCGAGATCGCGCGCCTCGTGGCGCTGGGCGGTTCCGAGATCAACGAGGCGAAGAAGATCCTCGCCACCGAGGTGACGGCGCTGGCGCATGGCCGCGCCGCCGCCGACGAAGCGGCGGAAACCGCCCGCCGCACCTTTGAAGAAGGCGCGCTGGCGGAGAACCTGCCGACCATCGAAGTGCCGGCATCGGAGTTCGCCAACGGCCTCGGCGTGCTGTCGCTGTTCGTGCAGGCCGGCCTCGTCGCCTCGAACGGCGAAGCGCGCCGCCAGATCAAGGGCGGCGGATTGCGGGTCAACGATCAGGCCGTGACCGATGAGAAGGTGCTGGTCGGCCCCGACGCGCTGACGGCGGAAGGCGTCGTCAAGCTGTCGCTCGGCCGCAAGAAGCACATCCTGGTTCGCCCGCTCTGAGCGACGCGATCTTTTTGAATTGGAGGCGGCGCAGGCAACTGCGCCGCCTTTTTTTTGTGCGCGCTCTTCAGCGGGCCACAAAGTTGGACGGCCACTTCTGCTCCTCTCCCTGAGAAGACCTTCGAACAACCTCAGTCTCAACATGCTGAAGAGGCCCGCAGGGCCGTCTCGAGGCACGCAGAGCGGATGTGCCATCGATTTGACTGCCTGAATGCCGTGCGTCCTTCGAGACGGCTTGCTACGCAAGCCTCCTCAGGATGTTGGAAAGTGAGGGCGGCACGGCAGATCTTTGGCGTTGCGCGAAGATTTCCCTCGAGGGATGAAGGCCCCCTGGTCCGTGAGCCGTCAACAAAAAAGGCGGCGCAGGTGACTGCGCCGCCTTTTCAATGCAGGAAGGTCGATTGCCTCAGAACGCGATGCTCAGGCGGCCCTGGACCGAGTTGTCGGCCGCGTCGCTGGCGAGCTGGCCCGCATAGAACAGGCCAAGCTTGGCGCCCGCCGTCACGTCGACGTCGAAGCCTGCCTTGAGCAGCAGCGCGTCCTGGGCGATCGGTGCACCGCTGACCTGGAAGGCATCGCCACCGGAAAAGGCCAGAACCGAGGTCGGCGTCACGTCGCCCCAGGCATGCTGCCAGGCGGCCGCGCCCTGCAGCGTCACGCCGGCATTGCCGACCACGATCTTGTGCTCGGCGCGCAGACCGAGCGTGCCATAGGTGACGCTCTGGTTGGCGCCGTCCACGTTGAGCGCGGCCGAGCCACCCGTCTCGCCGAAGCCGTCCGTCGAGAGATGGACATAGGCGAGGCCCGCAAAGGGCTCGATAGTCGTCGCCGCGCTGACGGCGACGTCATAGCCGAGTTCGCCGAAGACCTGCGCCGTGCCGGCCGAATAGTCCGCCTTCTCGGTCTCGAAGAAGCCGGGCAGCGAGACGTGGCGCGTCGTATCGACTTCGTTCCAGGTATAGCTGGCGCCAAGGCGGACATTGACGTCCGAGACCTTGCCGCCGGCATAGCCCAGCAGGTGGTAGTTGTTGCTGTCGCTGGACGAGGCACGGTCGTCGAGGTTGAAGCTGGTGCGGCTGTAGCCTGCGGCGGCGCCGATCAGCCAATCCTGGCCGAAGGTGTGGTCGTAGCCGACGAGGACACCGCCGGTCGAACGGTTGAGCTTGGCGACATTGGAATCGCCGTCGCTGTGGCCCCAGGAACCATAGGCCTGGGTCCAGAAGGTGTTCGGCTCGGCGACCGGCGCGCTGGCGCTGCCAGGGAATGGAGCCGCGCTGCGCTTGTCCGCCTCGGCATAGCCGGAGGCGAGGCTGGCGGAGGGTGTTGCCGCGCCCTTGGACGGATACTGCAGCCGGCCGAGCACCGCGTCGCGCAGGAAGAAGCTCTCGTTCAGCAGAACGCTGGACGCACCGGCATGGATCTCGCCGGAAATGGCGTCGAAGGCAGCGGGCGCGTCGGCGGAAGAGAGCCCGCCAACCGCGTCAAAAAGATCGCTGGGGCCGGAAACGGAATCGAGCCCATTGGCGGCCGCCGCCTGATTTGGCGTCGTAGCGGCGGTCGCGAACGCGACATTGTTGCGGGTGACGTCAAGGTAAGCCGCGTCATCCGAATAGCTCACGCCGACGTCGGCAAAGGCAAAGTGTCGGGCAGTGAAGTCGAACGCGCCATCAACCTGATCGGCCGTAACGATTGCATGCGACCCGAGCCTGAGGCCTGCGGAGGCGTCGACCTCCAACGTGGCGTCGCCCAGCGTGGCTGTCCCGGTGACCGCGATCAGACCCACCTTGCCGAGATTGTCGGTGCCGACGATGAAGGAGTCTTCGCTGCCGAGCGAGAAATCGCCGGTCACATTCAATGCGCTGCCAGCAGCGACATCGAGCGTCGTAGCGTTCGAGCTATCGCCGAAGTCCAAGCCCGAACCGACCGTCACAGTTCCAGCTGCGATCTCGAGACCGCTGATGGCGTTGGAGAGCGTGCCGATAGAGAGGTTACCCAAGCCGATCTTGCGCAGGCCGCCTTCGCCCTCAAGATGTCCCGCCCACGTCGCACCGTAGCCATTCGTGTCAAAGGTCGCGACTTTATAGTCCAAGAGTGTCGCATCGACGTTCGTGTCGAGCGCGGATCCGATGACCTTGATCGTGCCTTCGCCGAGATTGAAATAGTACGAGCCCGATGTCCCGCCACGATTGCCCTGGAGGCTCGCCCCGCCGATCTCCAACGTACCGCCATTGAGGTTGTACGTGCCAGTCCCTCGACCCGCGAGATGAAGCTCCGAATCAGCGCCGATGCGTAGAATACCGCCATTCTGATTGAGCGTTCCGGAAGACGCACCGGCCGCGGCTTCGACCTCGTTGCCGAAACCGATGGTCAGATAGGCGCTATCGCGAATGGTGACGACGCCGCCATCGATGTTGAGGACGCCGTTGCTTATCGTATTCTGCGTCGTATTGCGGCCGAGCGTCAGGCGCGTCGATGCCCCCTCGACGATAAGTTCGCCGCCGCTGATGGTGTAGGTGCCATCGCCGCCTTGGTTGCCGATATGGAGCGCCGCGCAGCGGGCTACCACGTTGCAGGTCGGCGAAACCATGACCGTGCCGCCGGTCTGCGTGACCGTGCCGGTACCGCCATAGTAGCCGACCGAAAGGCCAACGCCGAACGAGACGGACGCGCCATCGCCAATCGTCATTGCGCCCTTATTGGACACGATGCCGGTCGTGCCCGAACCGACCGCCAGATAGTCCACCATGTTGGAACCGGTGAAGTTCACGGTGCCGCCCTCGACATAGGCTTCGCCGCCGCTGATGGTCGCGCCGTTGAGTGTCAGTGTCCCGGCGCCCATCTTGGTGAAGGTGGCGTAGGGATTGGTCCAGTTGACGCCATCCAGCGCAATCGTGTCGGAGAATGTGACGGTGCCGGCATTGTCGAGGACCAGCGGCGTGGACGCGGGCACATTGATCGTGCCTGGCAGGCTGGGCGACTGGCCGACCAGGCCGTTCAGTTCGGATTCTGTCGTGACCGGGGCGGAAAATGCCCTCTCCACGCCGCCCAGCATGGCGGCAACAGCGACCAGCGAGACACTCGCGGCCCAGCCCGCGCGGCCGAAACCCAGCGCCGAACAATGTGTCCGGCCTGCCTTGAACGATGACATGACGCCCCCAAGAAATTCACGCCGAAGCCTGCGGCGCGACCGGGAGCAACGCTCCGCCATGGCACCTCGTCTTCGCGCCTCCACGAAAATGACGAGCCAAGGCTATCAACCAGAACCACCCACATCAATACTCGACTTAAAGTAATTCAAAATCACCATGACTCACACTAAATCGTATAAATCGCTCTTGTGAATCGAATTAGAGTCACATCTAGATTCATCGTAAATTCAATCGACGTTCTATATTCTAAGAAACGGAGCTATTCTTCCCTGTATCCTGCGCTTCGAATATAGAATTGAAATATTAACGTTGCAGTTAAGCTCGAATCCAGAAGCCTGCCTTGCCTTCATTTCGCACAATGCAACGCCTGCCTTATCATACAAAGATGTGTGCAATACGGTTCAGCCGCTGCAAACTCTTGCTCGGTCAAGTTGAAGCAGGTCTGGAAAAATAGCGGCAGGCGTGCAGCCGGAAAAAATCGCGACGGGCTCCGCAGTGGACGCAAAGCGCGAGGTTGCGACGACCGGCCGGCGCTCGCGCCGCAGACCGACTGAGCCTCAGTTCACCGGAAACTCGAAGATCTTGCGGAAGATGCCGGGGGTGATCACCGAAAGCGGATTGATCATCAGGCTCGGCGCGTTCAGCTTGCCGTCGACCTTGAAGGTCACGCCGATCAGGCCGCCCTTGCTGCCGCCGCCAAGCGCCAGACCGATGATCGGAAGCCTGCCGAACAAATTGTTGAAGGCGTAGGCCGGCAGATAGGTGCCGGCCAGCGACACGGTCTGCCTGGCAAGGTCCAGCGTGCCGTTGAACGTCGCGCCGACCGAAGCGCCGCGCAGCGTCGCGTCATCGATCACGACGATCGAGCCGCGCTTGGTATAGTCGAGCCGCATCCGGTCGAACGGAACGTTCGACGGATCCAGTCCCGTGCGCGTCGCCTCCGGGCCGTTGCCGTTGGTCGCCGACACCAGCCGACCCATCGACGGTTCGTCGACGATGCGGAAATTCAGTACGTCGAACACGCCGGAGAACGGCCCCGTGGGGCCCGCCCGCTTGCCGGTTAACGTCATGCGCCCGCCGAAGATGCGACTATAGATGTCGATGAAGCGGAACACGCTGCCCGCATCGCCGGAATTCAGCCGCAGGTCGGCCGCGTCGCCGCTGTCGACGAAGTTCATCGAGATGCCGCCCTTGTCGAGCATGCCCTCCAGCGACGCCTTCTGCACCACGCCGCCGCGCGCCTGCACGACGACCGCGGCGTCCGAAAGCGTCGCCTGATTGAAGCCAATCAGCGTCGCGACCTTGGCGTCGATCGAGACATCGGCGGCGCCCTCGCTCGGTGCGGTGGCGGCCGCCTTGTACTGGGCGATCAGACCGCGGACATCGAACGAGGAGCCGCGGGCGACGATCGCATAGCCATTGCCCTTGCGGCTCAGATTGACGGAGATCTGGTCGCCCTTGCGCAGCGCCAATCGTTCGAGCTCGGCGGAGACGAGGCCGTATTTGGCGTCGAGCACCGCCTTACCGCGGAAGCCGAAACCGTCGCCCGTCGCGACCATGTTCTCGACGACAAAGCCGTTGCCGGTTGGGCGCAGGTCGAAGCTCAGCTTGGCCGGGACGCCGATCCCCTTGGACCAGCCGACAGCCTGCAGAACCAGCCGGGCCTGCTTCAGGTCGAGCTCGTAGTGCTGGCCCTTGCTGCCGTCGCCGAGATCGGAGACCGTAGCGCCGACGGTACCGCCGATGACGTTGTCGAGACCGATGCCGAGGGCCTTGCGGGCCTTCTCATCGAGGCTCAGGGTGACCTTGCGGCGCCCTCCCTCGGCGAGACCATCGCCATCGGCGTCGCCGAGCGGCTGGGTGACATCGATCGAGGCGAGGACGCCGTTGATCGTGGCCTTGCCATGGACCCCGACCTCCGCCGGCGTCGCCGACATCGACAACGCCCCGTTCTGGATCAGCTTGCCCTCGATCGGCTGGCTGCTGGCGAAGCCGGTCGTCGTGACGCCGACCCGCCAGTCCACCTCGCTCGGCGCCAAAGCGGGTCGGAGCGGGAGCTTGATCGAAACCGTCGCCCGCGACTTGCCGGAAAGCGTCGCCGGATCGATCGAGCGGCGCTGCAGGGCGCGGATCGGCTCGCTGTCGGCGATCTCGGCCATGGCGCCGGCATCGCCTTCGAGCTGCATCTCGATCTGGCCGTCGGGGAAGCGCTGCGCCGTGTTGGAGATGGCGAAAGCGCCGGCGGTCACGTCGACGGTCCTGCCGAGCGGCGTGACGACGCGGCCCTTCTCGATGTCGACGCCAAAGGTCGAGCCGGCCAGAACGGCGTTTCCGCTCGCCCCCGTCACCGCCGGAACCGTTCCGATCGTGGTGAAGGAGACATCATCGAGACGCATGTCGAGGCGCATATATTCTTCCGGCAGGATCACCCGCTCGCCGGTCCACAGCACGCCGGACGGCACGGACGCCTCGAAGCGACCCGCCTCGAGCGTGCCGCCCTTGATATGCTCATAAGCCCATTTGCGCGCCGCTCCGGCCAGGAAAGGCGGCCACATCTGCTTCAGCGTCGAGAGCGCCATCGGGGTGAAGGAGGCGGCCATTGCCAGGGACGGCGTCGGACCTTCCAGGCCAAGCGATCCGGCGGCGGCCACCGATCCGCCCTGCGTGGTGATCGAGGCGTCTGTGAAGTCGATCCGCTTCGCCCCGACATCGGCCGTGCCGACCAGCGCGATGCGATCGGCGACGATCGGCGGCGCGTTGGCATCTTGCGCGAACAGCACCGCATTGCGGCTTTCGAGCGCGAAGCCATAGCGGCCATCCGCCTTGTCGGCCAGCGGCTTGATCTCGCCGGCAACCACGGCGCGCGTGTCACCGAAGAAGAAGGAGGACGGTTCGACGACGATGGCCCGTCCCGGAACATCCCAGCGCATCCGGACCGTCGCCTCGTCGAGCAGCACGGTATCCTTGCCCAGTCCGGAGACGATGTTGCCGGCACCGAGATCCAGGCGGACCGTCGCAGCCTGGATCTCGCCCTTGGCATTGAGCCTGACGGTGGCGCGCCCGAACATCGGCACGTCGGATTGCAGCAGACTGTCCGGCCGGCCGAAAGCCGGATTGATATCCGCCAGCGACAGCTGCGAGAAGATCAGCGACAGATTGCGATCGTGATTGTCGGCGTCGACCGTGCGCTCGGCCAGGACGCCCCAGCGGCCGGCATAGCCCGACGTGTCGAAATTGGCCTTTACCGCGCCCGTATCGCGATCCACCGTCAGCGCGATGTCGGTATGCCCGAACGTGCGCTGCTGCAGCTGTGCCGCATCCCAGAGCTGGATCGTCGACGCATCGACCGACAGCCGCTCGAATCCGCGCGCGATGGCGAAGTCGACGGCAGGGTCGAGCGCGCCGTTCACCGTCCGCAGCGCCCGGAGCAAGTCCGGAAAACCGCCATCGGCAAGTCCGGGGCTATCCGGCACGGATGACGCGGCGTCGGCCGTGGCAGAGGTCGGTTCGGAGCGGCGGATTGTATCGGCCGTGCCGAGATAGACGGAACCGGATGGCGAGCGCACGAGCGACAATTCGGCGTCGGAGATCTCCACCGTCCGGATGTCGAGGCGCAGACGCAGCAGCGAGAGCGGATCGATCGCCAGCCGCGCGGCCGGAACGGTTCCGACCACGGCATTGCCGCGATCGCGCACCGAAATGTCGTCGATCTGGACCACGAGGCCTAGTACCGGATCGACGTCGATCATCGCCCGACCGACCTTCACCGCGTAGTCGGGTCCGAGGCGCGAAGCAATGGAGGCCCGGACACGATCACGCACGGCATCGAGTTCCACCGGGCCGGCGGCCACGATCGCCGCCAGCGTGCCGAACAGGATCACCACAAGCAGAAGAAGCACCCCGAGCAGACGCGTCAGCAATCTCGGCCAGCCACGCCGTCTTGGCGGCGGGCGCTCATAGAGAGGCCGATGAGCGCGCGCCGATGGATATTCGTCGAGGCGCATTGTCAGGCGTCAACACCCCTTGCCGGCCGTTCCCGTTTCGGGAGCGGCATAAAACCCATCGGTGACGTCGACCGATCCGAAGGAGCAGGCCGACTGACTGATTCCGATCTCAGCCGGAATCGCGGGCCGATCCAAGCCCCACTTGCAAATTCCCCGTCAATTCTGCTTCTCACGCCAGACAAGTGCGACGAAAGGAAGGCAGCATGTCCACCCCGGCCCAAGGCACACCCGCCCCCGAATTCGACCTGCCGGCCGATGACGGCAGCAGAATCAAGCTGTCGGACTTCAAGGGCCGCAAGGTAGTCCTCTATTTCTACCCGAAGGACAACACGTCCGGCTGCACTCTGGAAGCGATCGACTTTTCGAACCGCGAGGCCGATTTCGAGGCCGCCGAGACGATCGTCGTCGGCGTGTCACCCGACAGCGTCAAATCCCACGAGCGCTTCAAGAAGAAGCACGAACTCTCGATCGCCCTCGCTTCCGACGAAGACAAGGTGGTGCTGGAGGCCTATGGCGTCTGGGCCGAGAAATCGATGTTCGGGCACAAATATATGGGGGTGGTGCGCACCACCTATCTGATCGGCCGCGACGGCACGATCCTCCGGGTCTGGGACAAGGTGAAGGTCAAGGGACACGTCGACGAGGTCCTCGCCGCCGCCCGGAGCGCCTGAAGCCAGCATGCAGTCCTCCGATCTCCGCAGCCTCGCCGCCGCTTCCGCCCGCATCGTCGCCACTGCCGATCTCGACGAGAAGGTCGAGCTTGCCTTCGCCACCGCCAAGGCCTGGTTCGGCCGCCGCCTGTCGCTGTCGGCGGGCGCGCTCGACGGCGCCATGCCGGACCGGCCCGGCCGTCCCGCCAACCTCGTGCTGGTGCCGCCGCGCGAACTGCCGAAGCGCTCGGTCCATTCCGAGCATGGCCGGATCTCGATGATCCACTCGCTCGCCCATATCGAGCTGAACGCCGTCGACCTGACCTGGGATCTGGTCGGCCGATTCGTCCGGGTGCCCCTGCCCCGCTCGTTCTTCGACAATTGGGTGCAGGTCGGGCTGGAAGAGGCCAAGCACTATTCGCTGCTGGCCGACCGCCTGCGCTCGCTGGGCGCCGCCTATGGCGACCTGCCGGCGCATGACGGGCTATGGCAGGCGACGCAGGAGACCGGCCACGACCTGACCGCCCGCCTCGCCATCCTGCCGCTGGTGCTGGAGGCACGTGGGCTCGACGTGACGCCGCCGCTGATCGACAAGATGATCGAGGTCGGCGACGCCGAAAGCGCCGGCATCCTCTCGATCATCTACCGCGACGAAAAGCGCCATGTCGCCTTTGGCGCCAAGTGGTTCCGCTTTATGTGCGACCGGCAGAAGCTGGCGCCGGAGCCAACCTTCCGGCAGCTGGTAATCAAGCATTTCCGCGGTCCGCTGAAGCCTCCCTTCAACGAGGCGGCCCGCTCCGAGGCGGGGATGACGCCAGGCTTCTACCGGCCGCTGGCGCCCTCGCGTGATCGCTGAATCGGGACGACATCAACCAAGCCTTAACCTTAACCGCCTCTAATCGTTGCGATCGGTCGTTCTCCTCGGCCAAAGGTCCGAGTACCGACGTCACGGTTGGAACGCAGATGCCGAGTCAGTATCAAGATTATCACCCCATCCCCCGCCAGAGCCTCGTCTCCCACCTTCCCGCTCCGCCTTTGCCGGAGCCCGAGCCGCAGCAGGGCGGGTCCCCCGGCGGCCGCGGCAAAACGAAGCTCGTCGTCACCCATGGCGAGGGTGTCCGGGCGATCCACATCCGGCCGCGCACGATGGCGATCGGCGGCGTCTGCCTGCTCCTACTCTCGTCGCTGTATTTCGGCGCCACTGCCTACCTGTTCTTCCGTGACGGGCTGCTGAACGCTGCCGCCGAGCGCCAGAACGCCATCATCGCCTCGCAGAACGTGCGCGAAGCCCGCGAGGTCGAAGCCAGCGCCATCCATGAGGGCGAAATCTCGGCCTATGAGGGACAGGTCGCGGCGCTGCGCGACAAGGTCGGCAAGCTGAACACCGAGATCGAGAGCCTGAACAAGACGCGCTCGAAGGAAAGTGCCGGCGTCGACGAGAAGGTTCGCGGCCTGCTCGACCGCCAGAAGGAACTCGAAGCGCGTCAGAAGGCGCTGGCGAAGGTGGCGGAAGCCGCTCGGCGCGCCGGGCTGGATGTGCCGGTCCAACCGCAAGCCCCGGCCAAGGCGAAGCCCGCCAAGGGCCGCAAGGCCGCGCTCGACCCGGAAATAACCGGCTCGATCTCGCCGGCCGTCGCCAAGCCTTCCGTGCAATTCGCCGATATGGGCCTGCGCTCGCCGCAGGCGATGCCGGCCGTCATCGCCCCCCGCCTTGATCCGCTCGAGGACAAGATCGCCTCGATGGCCGCCGATCAGGACGCTTTGGTTGGCGGCTTGATGGTGGGCGTCAGCAAGCGGACGCAGAAGATCGACGCGGCGCTGCGCAAGCTCGGCCGCCGGGTGCCGCCGGCGCCTTCCGGCATCGGCGGGCCGTTCGTGCCGGCCCCGAAGGGCACAATCTCCAGCCCCGCCGAATTCCGGTCCGACGTCGCGACGCTGACGAACCAATTCGACCGGCTCGCCAAGCTCCGCCAGATCGCGCTCGCCCTGCCGCTGAAGCGCCCGCTCGAGGACGCCGACATCAGTTCGGGCTTCGGTACGCGCCGCGACCCCTTCCTCGGCCGTCTGGCGACCCATACCGGCATCGATTTCAGGGCCATGTCCGGGCTACCGGCACGCACCGTCAACGCCGGCACTGTGATCGCCGCCGCCTTCAATGGCGGCTATGGCAATTGCGTCGACGTCGACCACGGCAACGGTGTGGTGACGCGCTACGGCCATCTGCGCAGCATCAGCGTCAAAGTCGGGGAACGCGTCGTCGCCGGCCAGAAGATCGGCACGGTCGGCTCGACCGGACGGTCGACCGGTCCGCATCTCCACTATGAGATCCGCATCGACGGCGAGGCGATCGACCCGATGATCTATCTGCGCGCCGGCCAGGAAATCACCAGCCTGCTGTAGGCCCTCCGCGCAGCCCGGGCGCCGCCGTTGGCGGTACGACGGTGCCAGCGGCGCGGGTCCATGCCGCCAACATGGCGGCGCTGGCCTTCGGCTATGCCACGCTCGTCGTGACGCAGGACTGGATCGCCCGCGAAGACTGATGGCATCCCGGCACGCCTGCTATACATTCCTGCCGTACGCCGCGCCTCGCTCGCTGCGGCGGGAGTACCCGCACACCGGACAAACGATGACAGCCCAGGACGACCAGACGCTCGACTTCTACGCGCGGCAGGCGGCGGCCTACACCGCGCGGGGCAAGGGTCCGAACGAACGGCGTCTGCTGCAATTCCTGTCTCGCCTGCCGACGGGCGCCACCGTGCTCGAATTGGGGTGCGGCGCCGGACAGGACACCGAATTCATGCTGGCCAAGGGATTTGCCGTCCGTCCCACCGATGGCAGGCCGGAGATCGCACGGGCGGCGGAAAGGCGGCTAGGCATCCCGGTCGCCACCCTGCTCTTCGACGAACTCGACGAGCGCGAAACCTGCGACGGCATCTGGGCCAATGCCTGCCTGCTGCATGTGCCAAGGGCCGAACTGCCCGGCATCCTCGCGCGGATCCATGCCGCCTTGAAGCCGGGCGGTGTCTTCCACGCAAGCTTCAAGGCCGGCGAGGCAGAAGGCCGCGACCAGTTCGACCGGTACTACAACTACCCGTCGGAAGACTGGCTGCGGGAACGATTTGGCACATTGGACTGGGCCGAGGTCACCGTCGAGGCGGGCGTCGGCAGTGGCTATGACAACAAGCCGACAGATTGGCTCTATGTCACCGCCCTCAGGCCAGACTGAAGCCGGGCGGCGCGGGAAAAGTCCGGGCGGAGCCATGCCCCGCCCGGAGAGGATCAGTCGATATCCTGAACGTCGGCCGACGGGCCGCCGAGGCGCTGGGCCAGCGCGGCTTCCATGAAGTCGTTCAGGTCGCCGTTCAGGACGTCCTGCGGGCTGGTGCTTTCCACGCCGGTGCGAAGGTCCTTCACCAACTGATAGGGCTGCATGACGTAGGAACGGATCTGGTGACCCCAGCCGATGTCCTTCTTGCTCGATTCGGTCGCCATCGCGGCCGCCTCGCGCCGTTCCAGCTCGGCCTCGTAGAGGCGGGAACGCAGCATGTCCCAGGCCGCGGCCCGGTTCTTGTGCTGCGAGCGCTCGTTCTGGCACTGCACGACGATGCCGGAGGGCATGTGCGTGATGCGCACGGCCGAGTCGGTCGTGTTGATGTGCTGGCCACCGGCGCCCTGCGCGCGATAGGTATCGATGCGGCAGTCGCTCTCGTTGATCTCGATATCGATCGAATCGTCGACGACCGGATAGACCCAGATCGAGGCGAACGAGGTGTGGCGGCGCGCGGCGCTGTCATAGGGCGAGATGCGGACCAGACGGTGCACGCCCGATTCGGTCTTCAGCCAGCCATAGGACTGCTCGCCCTTGACGAGGATGGTGGCCGACTTGATGCCCGCCTCTTCGCCGTCATGGACTTCCAGCAGCTCGACCTTGCGGCCGCTCTTCTCCGCCCAGCGCGTGTACATCCGCAGCAGGATGTTGGCCCAGTCCTGACTTTCCGTCCCGCCGGCGCCGGCATGGACTTCGACATAGGTGTCGTTGCCATCGGCCTCGCCGGACAGCATCGAATTGACCTGGCGCTTGCGGATGTCGCCCTTGAGCGCGACGATGGCAGCCTCGGCCTCGGCGATGATCGACGGATCGTTCTCCATCTCGCCGAGCTCGATCAGCTCGATATTGTCGGCGAGTTCGCGCTCGCTGGTCAAAACGGCGTTGATGCCGTCCTCAAGACCCTGGCGCTCGCGCATCAGCTTCTGCGCCTTCTGGGGATCGTCCCAGAAATTCTGCGTCTCGGAGAGGGCGTTCAGTTCGAGCAGGCGTCTCTGGGCACGATCCCAGTCAAAGATGCCTCCTCAGCAGGGTTATGCCCTGCTTGATTTCGTCGACGATCGATTCGATCTCGGCTCGCATTGGATAAAGTCCGTCTGTCGATTTCGGCGGCTAGGGCCACCAGGGTGGCGCACCATAGTGTCGCCCTCCCCGGCTGTAAACCAAACAAGCCCCGCCTCGCACCGCAACCTACGATGAGATTGTTCGCCCCCCGGCCGGGCGGACGCGCAGCAGCTTCGCCTGCCAGTCGGCGTCCATCGCAATCCGGTTCGCGCCCGGCGCGACCGGGCGCGAACCGGGAACGGCAGCGCTTTCCGCGCTGCCGTTCAACCGGATTCGTTCAGAGCAGCGTGCCGCTCAGGATGACGAGAGCCACGGAGAAGTAGATCACCAGGCCAGTGACATCGACCAGCGTCGCAACGAACGGCGCCGAGGCGCTGGCCGGGTCGAAACCAAGCCGCTTCAGGATGAAAGGCAGCATCGAACCCGTCATCGAGCCGAAGGTGACGATGCCGAGAAGCCCGGTACCGACGGTCGCCGCGACCAGCACCCAGTGCTCGCCATAGTCGTAGAGGCCCAGCAGCTGCCAGACGGTGATGCGGATGACGCCGAGCGTGCCGAGAATGGCGCCGAGCGTGAGGCCACTCGGCAGTTCGCGCAGCGCGATCCGCCACCAGTCCCGGAGCTTGACTTCGCCGAGCGCCAGCGCGCGGATGATCAGCGACGTCGCCTGCGAGCCGGAATTGCCGCCCGAGCTCATGATCAGCGGGATGAACAGCGTCAGCACGATCGCCTTCTCCAGCTCGTGCTCGAAATGCTGCATGGCGGTCGCCGTCAGCATCTCGCCGATGAACAGCGCGCAGAGCCAGCCGGCCCGCTTGCGCATCATCGTGAGGAAGCCGATGTCCATGTAGGGCTCGTCGAGCGCCTCCATGCCGCCGAACTTCTGCACGTCCTCCGTGCTCTCCTCGAAGATGGTGTCGATGATGTCGTCGACGGTGACGATGCCGACCACATGGTAGCGTTCGTCAACGACCGGCACGGCGATCTGATCGTATTTCGAGAACAGGCGCGCCACTTCCTCGCGGTCTGTGCGGGGCGTGACGGTGATCGGACGGCGATGACGGGCGGCGGACAGGACGGGCGCGTTCGACTCAGCCGCAATCAGGCGGCGCAGCGTCACCGTCTGGACCAGAGCCTGGGTCAGCGGATCCAGCACGCAGATCGTGTAGATCGTCTCCCGGCTCTTCTCGACGACGCGGATGTGCTGCAGGGTCTGGCCGACCGTCCAGTTGGCGGGCACGCTGACCACCTCTGTGGTCATGATCGAGCCGGCGCTGCCCTCCGGATAGGCGGCAAGCCGGGCAACGGCGCTCCGCGTCTCGGGATCGAGCTTCGCGATCAGCTGCGACCGGCGCGGTTCCTCGATCTCGGCCAGGAGGTCGGTGGCCCGGTCCGCCGCCATGCCGGCGAGCACCCGGACCGCACGCCCCGTCGGCAGGCTCGACATCAATTCGACCGAGGCCTCGAACTCCGGCTGGTCGAGAACCTCGATCAGCCGATCCTCGGACAGACCGGCCAGAATGGCCGGAGCTTCCTCGGGTTCGTGCTCGTTCAGATGTTCAACGAGGTCGGCGACATGCTCGCCTTCGAGGTCCAAAGCGCGAGAACGCAGGGTCGCCTCGTCTGCGCGGACGAATTCTTCCATGACTCACTCCGATCGGCCACCCGCCGGTCGCGTGAGCCGATCGAGCGATCAGGTCACGACGGCCGCGGGCGGCGCCTTTATTCGACAGCTACTGTCGCTCGACATGAAACGGGGGTTCCGATGGGGGTCGGTCGCCTGCGCGAACCGACTTGACTGTGGTCAGGTGCGCCACTGCGCGCGCGGCGTCAAGCCTTTTCGCGCATCGGCCGCAACGAAATCGCATATCGCGCAAAATTTCCGGGCGACGGTGCCTTAAGGCGGCTACGGAGCGCAGCGGCGCCCATCCCGACAAAACCAGCCAGATATAGCCTCAACTGCGCATGGCCACCAGAACCGCCCCGGACGCGATCAGGAGCACGCCGAGCCAGTTCTTCACGGAGAGCTTCTCACTGAGAAAAACCACGCCGAAAATGGCGACAAGGACCACGCTGAGCTTGTCGATCGGCGCGACGCGGGCCGCATCGCCAAGCTTCAGGGCCCGGAAATAACAGAGCCACGACGCGCCTGTCGCGAAACCGGAAAGAACCAGGAAGGCATAGCTCCGCGGCGATACCGAGCCGAATGGTTGCCATTGTCCGGTGACCGTCAGGATGAAGGCGATGGTGGCGAGGATGACGACGGTGCGGACGAAGGTGGCGAAGTCGGAATTGACGTTGCTGATGCCGACCTTGGCAAAGATCGCCGTCAGCGCCGCGAATCCGGCCGAAAGCAGCGCCCAGAAGACCCATGACGACAGCATGTCCCGCATTCCGCATCCCTCGCATCGCCCAGACCAAACTCGCAGATGGCCGCGCGGGGCGCAATCGCCGGAAGCTGGCGGACCTAGGGCAGCGCGCGCACCATGAAGCGCGCGTCGTCGTCATAGCTGCGCAGCTTCGCGTCGAGCGCGGGATCCGACACCGTCGCGAAACCATGCCGGGTCCAGAACCCGGCCGACTCGTTCACCGCGACCAGCGAGACGTTCGGGCAACCGGCCTGTGCGGCCCCCTCCAGCAAAATGCCGACAATGACCGAGCCGGCGCCCTGCCCGCGCGTTTCCGGCAGCAGAGCCAGATCGTGGATATAATAGGTGGTGGGACAATCCGGCAGCGCGCCAAGAAGGGTGTTGAGCGAAGGCGGCGCGAAGGCGAGCGCCGGATGGCTCAGCACATAGGCGATGAGCGCGCCATCCTTCTCGAAGACCCAGCACCCCCGGGGCCAGAGGCGCAGACGCTCGGCAAAGACCTCCGGGTCTTCCGGATAGGCCGCGTGGACCCGGTCCGCGATCGCCGCCACGGCCGCAAGATCGTCCTTCCGCATCGGCCGCCAGGCGCCCGTCATCGTCGGGAATTCTCTCATCATTGATTCAACGAACACTGGGCAAATGAAGAGGCCGCGGGGATCGCCCGCGGCCTGTAGGGATCAGTAGAGCCCACCGGTGCCGGAGATGACCGCGCGGTCTGCTTCCGGCGTCACGGTCAGAGGCTGACCATTCGCATCGGTCTGGCCGATGATCGAATAGGTATCCGGCGGACCGGTGCCCGGCTTGAAGGCTTCGAGGATCGTGCCCGCGCCCCCGGCGGCGGAGCGCATGCCGGTCTTGCGGTCGATCGGGATCAGCGTCAGGCCCGGCGGCACGCGGAACGGGACCGCCGCCTTGTCGGCCAGCGCCAGCTTGAAGAAGTCGCCGGCGATCGGCGCCGCGATTTCACCGCCCGTCATGCCGCGCCCCATCGGCTTCGGATTGTCGTAGCCGATGAAGACGCCGACGACGAGATCGGGCGAGTAGCCGACGAACCAGGCATCCTTGTAGTCGTTCGAGGTGCCGGTCTTGCCGGCGAGCGGCTTGCCGACGCCCTTGAGCACGGTCGCGGTGCCGCGCTGCACCACGCCTTCCAGCATCGACGTGATCTGGTAGGCGGTCATCGGATCGAGCACCTGCTCGCGATTGTCCTCGATGACCGGCTCGTCCTGATGCGACCATTGCTCGACGTCGCAAGCCTCGCAGACCCGCTCCTCGTGCTTGAAGATGGTTTTACCGAAACGGTCCTGGATCCGGTCGATCAGCGTCGGCTTGACCTGGCGGCCGCCATTCGCGAACACCGAATAGCCGGCAACCATGCGCAGCACCGTCGTCTCCGAAGCGCCAAGCGCGTTCGGCAGGAACGGGCCGAGCTTATCGTAGACGCCGAAGCGCTTGGCATATTCGGCCACGAGCGGCATGCCCATGTCCTGCGCCAGGCGCACCGTCATCACGTTGCGCGACTGTTCGATGCCGGTCCTGAGCGTCGACGGTCCATAGAACTTCTGGGCGTAGTTTTCCGGACGCCAGATCGGCTGACCATAGCCCGGATCGACCTCGATCGGGGCGTCCATCACCACGGAGGACGGCGTATAGCCGTTGTCGAGCGCGGCGGCATAGACGAACGGCTTGAACGACGAGCCCGGCTGGCGCAGCGCCTGGGTAGCGCGGTTGAACTGGCTCTCCGCATAGGAGAAGCCGCCATCCATCGCCAACACGCGGCCGGTATGCGGATCCATCACGACCATGGCGCCGGCAATGCTCGGAACCTGGCGCAGGCGATAGGCGTCCGGCTTGCCATCGGCCGGCTCGACATAGACCACGTCGCCGACTTCGAGGGCGTCGCTGGCGCCGGTCAGCTTCTTGCCGGCCGGCTTCGCCCACTTCATTTCCGAGAAAGGAATGACGCCGGTCTCGCGGGCTGCCAGCAGCTTGCCGGTCTCATCGCGACCCGGCTGCAGCCCGATCTCGGCCTGGTCCTTGTCGACCGCCGTGACGATGGCGAGGCGCCATTCGATGACGTCGGAAAGCGCCGGCACGCTGCCGACGGCCACGCCCCAATCGCCTTCGATCGGCACGTTCTTGACCGGACCGCGCCAGCCATGCTGCTCGTCGAACTGCACAAGACCGTTCATCAGCGCCTGCCGCGCCATGACTTGCATGCCGGGATCCAGCGAGGTGCGGACCGAAAGACCGCCGTCATAGAGCGCCTTCTCGCCATAGATCTGCATCAGCTGGCGGCGCACTTCCTCGACATAATAGTCGGCAGCGAAGATGTGCGGGCTGGCGACGCGCGTCTTGACGCCGAGCGGCTGGGCCTTGGCGGCCTCGCCTTCGTCGGCCGTCGCGAAACCGTTCTCGACCATGCGGTCGATGACCCAGTTGCGGCGCTCGATGGCGCGGTCGGCGTAACGGAACGGGTTGTAGTTGTTCGGGCCCTTGGGAAGCGCCGCCAGATAGGCGGCCTCCGACAGGGTCAGCTCATGCACGGACTTGTCGAAATAGGACAAGGACGCGGCAGCGACGCCGTAGGAACCAAGGCCGAGGAAGATCTCGTTCAGGTAGAGCTCGAGGATCTTGTCCTTCGAGTTCGCCTGCTCGATGCGCAGCGACAGGATCGCTTCCTTGATCTTACGGTCGAGCGAGCGCTCGTTGGTCAAAAGGAAGTTCTTGGCGACCTGCTGGGTGATCGTCGACGCGCCGATCATGCGCTTGTCGGACGAGAGCGCGGCGACGTTCTGCAGCGCGGCGCGGGCGATGCCGTAATAGTCGAGGCCGGCGTGCTGGTAGAAGTTCTTGTCCTCGGCCGAAATGAAGGCGGCTTTGACCCGATCCGGGATCGCCTGGATCGGCAGATAGAGGCGACGCTCACGGGCATATTCGCCGACCAACTGGCCGTCCGATGCGTGGATGCGCGTCATCACCGGAGGCTCGTATTTCGCCAGCACCTCGACGGAGGGCAAACCGCCCGTCAAGCCGGAGACATACCAAGCCACACCTGCAGCAACTGCCAAGAAAAACACGGCGCCAATCCCGAATAAATAGCCGATTAGTCGCAGAAACATATCGCTCGCGTTCCCCGCTGGATCGCCTTGCCGGCGACGAGCTCAAGCCGACGAGACGAACCCCGGTTCGAAATTGGTTGAACTGCCTGGCAGTCGTTGCCCGGCCGGTCCCGAAAAAAGAACGACACCGCTCACGCTCGCCGCGCGATCAACGCCTGAAGGCTTCGGGCTCAACCGCCCGTTGACTGGAGGCGAACTACAGGTTCGTTTGGCCTCGATAGACCCAACAGGTCCGTTCTTCCAGTCGATTTGTGGAGAAACTTGGGCGCAGAGGCCCGGAAGGGAAGCGCCGACGGCTGCGTGATTTTCGGGCAACAGCGCAATCATGGCGCGCCAATCCCCGAATTCGGGACCTCGGAAGCAGCCATGTTTGCAACCCGATTGCGAAAATACTCGTCGATCGCGCGCGTGATCGCGACCGCCGTCTTGTCGCGCCATTCGGGAGAAGTCAGCAATTTCTCATCATCCGCATTGGACAGATAACCGAGCTCCACCAGGGCCGACGGCACGTCGGGAGCCTTCAGGACCATGAAGCCCGCCTGCTGGTGGGCGCGCTTGAACAACCGCACCGCCGGCTTCAACTCCTTGATCAGGTTGCGGGCGAACACGACGGCGAAATTTTTCGTCTCGCGCCGCGCCAGATCGATCAGGATGTCGGAAACCTCATTCGTATCTTCCGGAACTTCGACCCCGGCCAGAATGTCCGACTTGTTCTCCGATTCCGCGATCGACGCCGCCATCCTGTCCGAGGCGCGCTCCGACAGGGTGTAGACCGTCGCGCCGCGGATATCGCCGCCCGAGAACGAATCGGCATGGATCGAAATGAACAGGTCGGCGTGCTTCGCGCGGGCGAACTGGACGCGGCCGCGCAGGGGCACGAACGTGTCGTCCGTCCGCGTCATCAGCACTTCGTACCGGTCGTTCGCCTCGAGCTTCTCCCGAAGCGTCTGGGCGAAGGCCAGGACGATCGTCTTTTCCAGCATGCCCGACCGGGCGATGGCGCCGGAATCGATGCCGCCATGGCCGGGATCGAGCACGATGCGCAGCTTGCCGTCATTGGGTGCCGGCCCGGGAGCCGCCTCGCGTTCATGCGAGGCCGCCGTGCGGTCGCGGTCACGCGAGATTCGCAGCGTGTCGAGAAAGGCGGTTCGGCTGCTCTTGACCAGATCGACGACGAGACGCGCCGGCTGGTCCTTCTCGGCCGGCAGCACGAACGCCTTGTCGACGGCGACCGGACCGGTCGCATCGAGCACGATGCGCGACTTGCCGGCCGAGATCAGGCCGTAGCGGAAGGCGGAGATCAGCCCCTTGCCGGTCTTGCCGGCATCGGCCGAGAGATCGAAATGCATCTCGGGGAGATCGACCACGACGCGATAGGGCTCGTCGAGCGTGAACACCGACACGACCGATGGCCCGCTCAAATCCATGACGAAGCGGGTGCGCGCGCCATCGCCGACGACCCGCGCCTCACGCGCGACGACGGGGGCGGCTTCCGCAACCAATGGCGCGCTCGCGGACGGCCTGTCGACGGCCGGCGCATCGACGCCGCCAGTCGCTGAAACGGACGCACTGTCTTCCACGGCGGTTCCGACGGGCGAGATGGCAGAGGTGACGCTGTTGTCGATCGGCGACTGCGCCGCCGAAGTCAGGGCGGAGAACAGGACGATGAATCCGGCGCCAAGCCATCGCCCGGCTCCCTCGCGGGTCCTTCGCCAACTCGGTTGATCGGCGTTGATGCCGTGTCGCTCTCGCATGCCTGTCGTATCGCCCGGTACGGCCCCCGCCCCGATCTTGGCTGTTTAGACGAATAGGATCGAATGGTTAAGAGCTTCTGACCAGAGCCGCGTCGCGCACAGTTGCGTGCAAGGGGAATCGGACCTGAAACAAGCAAAGTCGACCCCGCTCCATCAACGCTCCCCGCCACCCAATATCCTTGCCAAGAATCGTCACCTTCCATAAAAGGAACCTACGGAATTCATCCTCCGACCGATTTGCTGCCCAACGTGGCGTGATCGGCATGATGCGGTGGGACGCGAGAGACAATCGACCCGATCGAGGGTTTGCTGGCTCAAGAGCGTTCCGCGGTCACTTCGGTGCATGGTTGGGGGATGGGACAGGTATCTTTGTCGTGCACGCTCGACTTTTCCGAGCGCACGACGAGCGAGCCTGCGATCCGGCGGCTGCGGGACGCGAAAGCGTCTGCGGTTGGGATTGCCGGCGGGGGAAGCTCTGCCGGCGTGTTTTTCAAGAGGCTCAAAGCGCGTACCCATGTTCTTGCCGACCCCCCATCGTTCCGCCAACCAGGAACCGGCCATTGCCGGTCGGATGGCATCGACGGTGCTGGCGCTGGCGCGCGCACGTTCACTTTTCCCCCATCACGGCTTCTTCGCGACCAACACGGCATCGGCGCCCTGCGCCGGCCGGAGATTCGCGCGTCGAGCCATGGAGAAATTCCAATATGGCAAACAAGATGCTCATCGATGCCACCCACCCGGAGGAGACCCGGGTCGTGGTGGTGCGCGGCAATCGGGTCGAGGAATTCGACTTTGAGTCGGCGAGCCGGAAGCAACTTCGCGGCAATATCTATCTAGCCAAGGTCACGCGCGTCGAACCCTCGCTGCAGGCCGCTTTCGTCGAATATGGCGGCAACCGCCACGGCTTCCTCGCTTTCTCGGAAATCCATCCCGACTACTACCAGATCCCGGTCGCCGACCGTCAGGCGCTGATCGAGGCCGAAGAGCAGGAAGAGCGCGAGGCTGAAGAGCGCGCCGCCGCCAAGGCCAAGAGCGGACGTCGGCGCAGCAATCGCTCGGCCGCCGCCAAGGCCGCCGACGAGGCGCGCTCCGAAGGTATCGGCGCCGAGGAAGGCCATGACGGCGCGCCGTCGGAAACCGCGCATCTCGACGACGACCATCACGAGGACGCCCCGCACGACGAGGCTCACGCCGACGAGTCGCATGCCGACGACCATCGTGGCGACGACACGGATGGCGAGCATCGCGCCTCGACCGAGACTTCCGACCATGCCGACGAGAACGGCGCGGAGGACGATTCGTCCTCGCACCTCGACGCGCCTGATTCCGACCACAGCGTCGAGGAAATCGGCGGCGTCGACGAAGAGCACGAGGAAGACGTCGTCGAGTCGGTTGGCGCCGAAGACGCGCTCGAAGAACTGCCCGAGCGGCGGCGCGGCGGTCGCGGCCGTCAGTACAAGATCCAGGAAGTGATCAAGCGCCGCCAGGTGCTGCTCGTCCAGGTCGTCAAGGAAGAGCGCGGCAACAAAGGCGCCGCCCTCACCACCTATCTGTCGCTCGCTGGCCGCTATTCGGTTCTGATGCCGAACACGGCGCGTGGCGGCGGTATTTCCCGCAAGATCACCAACACCGCCGATCGCAAGCGCCTCAAGGAAGTCGCCGCCGATCTGGAGGTGCCGGAGGGCATGGGCGTCATCCTGCGCACGGCAGGCGCCTCGCGCACCAAGGCCGAGGTCAAGCGCGACTTCGAATATCTGCTGCGCCTCTGGGAGAATGTCCGCGAGCTGACGCTGCGCTCGGCTGCCCCCACCCTCGTCTATGAGGAAGGCAGTCTGATCAAGCGCTCGATCCGCGACCTCTACAACAAGGACATCGATGAGGTTCTCGTCGCCGGCGATGACGGCTATCGCGAGGCGAAGGACTTCATGCGCATGCTCATGCCGAGCCATGCGAAGAACGTGCAGCCCTATCGCGAGAGCCAGCCGATCTTTGCCCGTACCGGCATCGAGGCGCAGCTCGACGCGATGTTCTCGCCGCAGGTGACGCTGAAGTCCGGCGGCTACATCGTCATCAACCAGACCGAAGCGCTCGTCGCCATCGACGTGAACTCGGGCCGGTCGACGCGCGAGCACAATATCGAGGACACCGCGCACCAGACAAACCTGGAAGCGGCGGAAGAAGTGGCGCGCCAGTTGCGACTGCGCGACCTCGCCGGCCTGATCGTCGTCGACTTCATCGACATGGAAGAGAAGCGCAACAACCGTTCGGTCGAGCGCAAGCTCAAGGATGCGCTGAAGAACGATCGCGCCCGCATCCAGGTCGGCCGGATCTCGCATTTCGGCCTGCTCGAAATGTCGCGCCAGCGCCTGCGCACCGGCGTCGTCGAGAGCTCGGTCGAGACCTGCCCGCATTGCCACGGCACCGGCTATGTCCGCGCGCCGGCATCGGTCGCGCTGCATGTGCTGCGCTCGCTCGAGGACAACCTCCTCAAGGGCGCGACCCATAACCTGACCATCCGCACCAAGACGGTCGTCGCGCTCTACATCCTCAACCAGAAGCGCAACCACCTGGCCGAGATCGAGGCGCGCTTCGGCATCGCCATCACCGTTCTGGCCGATGAAACCGTCAACTCCGCCCAGCATTACATGCTCGAGCGCGGCGAAGCGGTTCAGCCGCGCGACGTGCCGCTGGTCGCGGCGCCCTCGCCCATCGTCCATCCCGACACGATCCATCCCGTCGATGAGGACGTCGAGGACGAGGCGGAGGCCGATGGCACCGAGGCCGAGGCGGAAGCCGCCGGCGAAGGTTCGGCCGAAGGCGCCCGCGCGGACGAAGGCGGACGCCGCAAGCGCCGTCGCCGTCGTCGGCGTCGGGGTGGCGAGGGCGCCGGCGAAGCCGGCCAGGAAGCCGGCGTGGCGAACGAGGCCGGTGACGAGGAAGAAGAAGATAGCGAGGCCGGCGACACCGCCGCCGCCGAGGCTTCGGCCGGCGAAGCGTCCGAGGGCGGCCATGAGGCCGAGGGCGACGAGGTCGAGCACGACGAGAATGGCGAGCCGCGTCGTCGGCGCCGTCGCGGTCGCCGGGGCGGCCGCCGTGGTCGCCGTGGCGCCGAAGGCGAAGGCGAAGGCGAAGGCGCCGAGGAGAGCTCGACGCTCGAACTCGACGAGACCGGCGAAGTACTGTCCGAGGGCTATGTCGAGGTCGAGGAAGAAGGCATCCGCGACGTCGAGCCGGAAGATGCCGGCGATCGCCTGATCGCCTCGGACATCCCGGTCGTCGATATCGCCGACATGTCCGAGCCGTTCCTGGACGAGATCCGCGACGAACCGGAACTCGACATGCCGGAAGTCGGCGACAGCGAGGACGATGCCCCGGCCGAGGAGCGCCCGAGCTTCAGCGTGATCTCCGAGGACACGATCGCCGCGGAGGAACAGGCCGAGGCGGTGGAGCGCGAGCTGGATACCGAAGCGGCGGCGCCGCAGGCCGAGCCATCCGCGACAGAAGCGGCAGCTCCTCAGGCGCAGCCCGAGGAAGATCGCCCGAAGCGCGGCGGCTGGTGGCAGCGGCGCTCGTTCTTCTAGGACGTTCGCGAGCGAAGTGGACGCCGGTTTCGCGTGAAGACAACGCGACCAGCCTCCGCGGCAGTGAAATGAAACAGAAAAGGCCCGGCATTCGCCGGGCCTTTTCATTTTGACGATGGTTGCTGCGGCGGGGCTGCGTCAGCACCAACGGCGGGAGGGCTGCGCATCCCCCCGCATCGTCGCGCACGACCGACGAACCACAATCTCCCCTCGTTGCCCCGACGCGGCCGCCGGATGCCTGCCCAGCGGTGTGATCGCCGGGAAGTACGCGACGCCGCCCTGCGACAGGCGCGACACGCCTGGGCCGGCAGATGTCGACCGCGACGGATGAGCGCAAGACCGGCTGCATTCCTCCGGATTGCGCGTTCCGGCCTTTGACTTGGCCGCGTCATCGCTGCATAAGCAGGGAGAAATACCTGTCGAGAGAAGGGTCGAAAATGGGCTGGTTCCTGACCGAATTGTTCACCTGGTGGAACGGCCAGACCATGGGCACGCGCCTCTATACGCGGCGCAAGGGCGAAAAGGTCGGCACGGACGAATTCGGCAACACCTATTACCGCACCCCGGATAAAGCCTGCACCGCAGGCGGGTTTCCCGAGCGCCGCTGGGTGATCTACAACGGCTATGCCGACAGCTCGACCATTCCGACCGGCTGGCATGGCTGGATCCATCACCGCCTCGAAACGCCGCCGTCGCAGCTCGCCTACACCCCGCGCGACTGGCAGAAACCGCACGTGCCGAACGGCACCGGCACCGCCGCCGCCTACCGGCCCAAGGGCTCGATCGTCGGCGCCGACCAGCGCCCGCGCGCAACCGGCGACTACGAGGCCTGGACGCCGTAGTCCCGCTTTACTTTCCCGGCATCACGGCCGGCCTGCGAGCCCTCCGCTTCGGAGGGCTCTTTCGTTTGCGCGTCCGACCGGTCCAATCCGGCATCTTCCACCAGCCCGCCAGACCGTCCGTCCGCTCCCCAACGCGCGGGCCGATTCGCCGGCGTGCGTGCCGCCATGAGCGCCCGCCTCGGTGGCATGGCGGCTTTCCGCCGTTTCGATTTCTGCAAGGTCGCTTTGGCAATCCCGAACCGGATCGTCGCCTCCTGTGGAGATTGAGGATAAGGCGCCCCTCCCCGCGCGCCTCGGCAACGCGTCATACGGGTGTCGTCCGTTCCAGCCTCCCGGCGCAAGGCTTTGTTAACCTTGAAACTCCTGTCGTTTCAAACCGCCGGCCCCAAGCGCTACGCAACCGCCGCCAAAAATTGCAATGCTAAATCCACATCTAGCCGGCTTAGAATTCGCTGCCACTATTCCTTGACGGTTTCGTCGGACTCGTCATAGCTTCCGGCTGAGAGTTGGAATGCGCTCTGGGTCGCTCGGCCCAGATTTTCCAGGACATTGTCGGCAGGGCCAGCATACGGCGGACGGGTGGACTCCCTTCCCCGTCTGATCGCCCTATTGTGTCCGGAATGTGAGTTCGCGCCCCGTGACATTCGGGTGTGTAAATACTACATTTAGAGTTCAGGCGTATCTTGAGCACAAGATGATGGATGGGTAGAACCCCATCCACGTGTAATGCGTTGGGCAAGGGACAGAGCGGGCGCGATAGCGCCGGCCAGCGGCGCGCCTGGGGCAGCGCCAGCAGAAAAAAGGGCTTGAGACGATGCGGATCGAACGGCGCTACACCACAGCGGGCCAGTCAGCCTATGCGGGTATCGAGTTCCGAACGACGAAGAGCGAGATCCGCAACCCCGATGGATCGGTCGTCTTCCGCCTGGAAGGCATCGCCGTGCCCGCCACCTGGAGCCAGGTGGCCAGCGATATCATCGCCCAGAAATATTTCCGCAAGGCAGGCGTCCCGGCGCGGCTGAAGCGCGTCGAGGAAAACGACGTTCCGTCTTTCCTCTGGCGCTCGGTCGCCGACGAGAAGGCGCTGGCAAGCCTGCCCGAGAAGGAGCGCTTCAGCGGCGAGGTCGATTCGCGCCAGGTGTTCGATCGTCTCGCCGGCACCTGGACCTATTGGGGCTGGAAGGGCGGCTATTTCGACACCGAGGAAGACGCCCAGGCCTTCTTCGACGAACACCGCTTTATGCTGGCGACCCAGAAGGTGGCGCCGAACTCCCCGCAGTGGTTCAACACCGGCCTGCACTGGGCCTATGGCATTGACGGCCCGAGCCAGGGCCATTTCTACGTCGACTTCAAGACCGGCAAGCTGGTCAAGTCGAAGACCGCCTATGAGCACCCGCAGCCGCATGCCTGCTTCATCCAGTCCGTCTCCGACGACCTGGTCAACGAAGGCGGCATCATGGACCTGTGGGTCCGCGAGGCGCGCCTGTTCAAATACGGCTCCGGCACTGGCTCCAACTTTTCCGCCCTGCGCGGTGAGGGTGAAAAGCTTTCCGGCGGCGGCAAGTCGTCCGGTCTGATGAGCTTCCTGAAGATCGGCGACCGCGCGGCGGGCGCCATCAAGTCGGGCGGCACGACGCGTCGCGCCGCCAAGATGGTCGTCGTCAACGCCGACCATCCCGATATCGAGAAGTACATCAACTGGAAGGTCCACGAGGAGCAGAAGGTCGCCGCCCTCGTCACCGGCTCGAAGATCAACGCGCAGCACCTCAAGGCCATCATGAAGGCCTGCGTGAACTGCGAGGGCTCGGGCGACGATTGCTACGACCCGGCCAAGAACCCGGCCCTGAAGCGCGAGATCCGCGCCGCCAAGAAGGCGCTGGTGCCGCAGAACTATGTGCTGCGCGTCATCCAGTTCGCCAAGCAGGGCTACACGGACATCGAATTCCCCGTCTACGACACCGATTGGGATTCGGAAGCCTACCTGACCGTCTCCGGCCAGAACTCGAACAACTCCGTCTCGATCACCGACGATTTTCTCCGCGCGGTGGAAACGGATGGGGACTGGGATCTGATCCGTCGCACCGACGGCAAGGTCGCCAAGACGCTGAAGGCTCGGGACCTCTGGGAGCAGATCGGCCACGCCGCCTGGGCTTCCGCCGATCCGGGCCTGCATTTCAACACCACGATGAACGAGTGGCACACCAGCCCGGCCTCGGGACGCATCAACGCGTCCAATCCGTGCTCGGAATACATGTTCCTCGACGACACGGCCTGCAACCTCGCCTCGCTGAACCTTCTGCAGTTCCGCAACGAGGACAAGAGCTTCGACGTCGAGCGTTACGAGCATGCCTGCCGCCTCTGGACGGTCGTGCTCGAGATCTCCGTGCTGATGGCGCAGTTCCCCTCGAAGGAAATCGCCGAGCTCTCCTACGAGTTCCGCACGCTCGGCCTCGGCTATGCCAATATCGGCGGCCTGCTGATGACCGCTGGCATCCCCTATGACTCGGCCGAAGGCCGCGCCATCTGCGGCGCACTGACCGCGATCATGACCGGCACCGCCTATGCCACCTCGGCCGAGATGGCTAGGGAACAGGGTCCCTTCCCCGGCTTCGCCAAGAACCGCGAGCATATGCTGCGGGTCATCCGCAACCATCGCCGCGCGGCCCATGCCGAGGCGACGGGCTATGAAGGCCTGTCGGTGCTGCCGGTGCTGCTCGACCACGCCTCGCTTAGGGATGCCCGCCTCGGCGAGCACGCCAAGGCGGCCTGGGACAAGGCGCTGTCGCTCGGCGAACAGCATGGCTACCGCAACGCCCAGTCGACCGTGATCGCGCCGACCGGCACGATCGGCCTCGTCATGGATTGCGACACCACCGGCATCGAGCCCGATTTCGCGCTGGTGAAGTTCAAGAAGCTCGCCGGCGGCGGCTACTTCAAGATCATCAACCGCGCCGTTCCGGAAGCGCTGGCGACTCTCGGCTATGCCGAGCACCAGATCGCCGAGATCGAGGCTTACGCGGTCGGCCACGCCTCGCTGCGCCAGGCGCCCGGCGTCAACCACACGACGCTGAAGGCCAAGGGCTTCACCGACGACGTGCTGGAGAAGCTGGAAGGCTCGCTCGCCTCCGCCTTCGACATCAAGTTCGTCTTCAACAAGTGGGCGCTCGGCGAGGACTTCCTGAAGGGCCTCGGCTTCACCGAGGCGCAGCTGAACGATCCCGCCTTCGAGATCCTGCCAGCGCTCGGCTTCTCGAAGAAGGACATCGAAGCCGCCAACGTGCATGTCTGCGGCGCGATGACCCTCGAGGGCGCGCCGCACCTGAAGACCGAGCACTATGCCGTGTTCGACTGCGCCAATCCCTGCGGCAAGCTCGGCAAGCGCTATCTGTCGGTCGAGAGCCACATCCGCATGATGGCGGCGGCGCAGCCCTTCATCTCGGGCGCCATCTCCAAGACGATCAACATGCCGAACGACGCGACCGTCGAGGACGCGAAGAACGCCTACATGCTGTCGTGGAAGCTGGCGCTGAAGGCGAATGCGCTCTATCGCGACGGCTCGAAGCTGTCGCAGCCGCTGAACTCGCAACTCCTCGCCGATGACGACGAGGATGCCGACGACGTGGTCGAAGCCTTCGTCGCCAAGCCGGCCGCGGCGCGCGCCGAGCAGCTGGCCGAGCGCATCGTCGAGCGGATCATCGAGCGCGAAGTCCGCAAGCGGGAGAAGATGCCGGACCGCCGCACGGGCTACACCCAGAAGGCGAATGTCGGCGGCCACAAGGTCTATATCCATACCGGCGAATATCGCGACGGCCGCATCGGCGAGATCTTCATCGACATGCACAAGGAAGGCGCCGCCTTCCGCGCAATGATGAACAACTTCGCCATCGCCATCTCGCTCGGCCTGCAATATGGCGTGCCGCTGGAAGAATATGTCGAGGCCTTCGTGTTCACGCGCTTCGAGCCGGCCGGCATGGTCACCGGCAACGAGGCGATCAAGAACGCGACCTCGATCCTCGACTACGTGTTCCGCGAGCTGGCCGTTTCCTATCTCGGCCGCAACGATTTGGCGCATGTCATCCCCGACGACAACAACGCCACGACGCTCGGCGGCGGCGACCAGCCGACGGCGAAGCCGCCGCAGGTCAGTCACGGCCTGGTCCGTGGCAAGACCGAGCGCTTCAAGCTGGTCGACCGCTCCGGTGAATCGAAGGGCGCGGCCACCGCTCCCGCCACCACCGGCTCGACGGTAACGGCGCTGCGCACGACGAGCCTCGGCGGCGCGGCGGCCACCGCCTTCAAGCGCGACGTCGCAACCGAGGCGGAGCTTGCCGTAGGCCACGCCGAGCCGGCGCCCACCGCCGCCCAGCCGAAGCCGAAGGCGGCCGAACAGGTCGCCATCGCGCGGATGAAGGGCTATGAGGGCGAAAGCTGCACCGAATGCGGCAACTTCACCATGGTGCGCAACGGAACGTGCTTGAAGTGCGATACGTGCGGCAACACGAGCGGCTGCTCGTAAAGGGCTAGATCGCGGTGGGCTGCGCGCAAGCAGGCCCGTGATCATAGGGTCGGCTGCCGAGGAGGTGGCCGGCCTTCCCTTTTTCGGGGGCAGTCGTTGCAGGCCTCCGGATCCATCCGGATGAGACACTCACCGCGACTAACCAGCCGCATGATCACTGCCCGCTCAGGGGGCGTGGCAGACGGCAGCCCCTTTTGCCGAAGTTCACCACCGAAGCTTTACGTTACGGAATGTCCGAGCTATTCTGGTGGCAGTCGGTCGATGGACTGTGGGGGCTCGGATATGGCTCTGCGTCTTGGAATCGCATGCGGAGTGCTGGCAATACTGGCCGCGATCAGCAGCGGCAGTTCGGCCCGTGCGCAGGACTGTACAGACACGGCCGATGGACGCGTCTGCCGCGTCACCCAACCGATCCGGCTGGGGACCCTCGTAGACGTCATCACGCAGCGCCAACTCGGGCTGGTAACCGTCAATGGCGGTTGCTCGGGCACGCTGCTCAACCGCTACTGGGTTCTGACGGCTCGCCACTGTGTCACCACGGACAGCAGCATCACCGGTATGCTCGGAGTGCCGGAGGACGGCCGGATCTCGGCGGCCTGGCTGCCCGGCCAGGTTGGAATCCCCTCGCGCTATCGCGACTTCGCCATCAACGCCGCCGCCGGCTCGTCGCGCGACAGGGACATGGTCCTCATCTATCTGGGTAAGGCCGATCTCGGGCCGGTCGACAACCAGCGCATTTACGTGATCGCACGCGACGAAGGGGGCGGTTCGGTCAGGCTCAGTGGTCGATTGCGGGCGAGCGATACCGTGACCCAATACGGTCGGGGCTTTGACACATTCGCGACGGGAGTGTTTGGCGGCACGCCGGCGGCCGTCCAGGCGACCGGCCTGGGCACGTACCGTTCGGGACGCTTCACGCCCTCCAACATCTCCGCCACGCACTATGATCTCACCATGAACGCCGGCAACCAGGTCGGGCATGGAGGCGACAGCGGCGGCCCCTCCGTCGTCACCGTCAACAATGCCGGGATCGGCATCGCGGGCGTCCAATCTACCTGCGCGCCGACCGGCTATGTCCCCAACGCACCGTCGCGGACATGGCCGTGGGCCACGGGGATCACCCTCTGCTCCTATGTCGCGACCGAACCGTTCGAGAGCGAGATCCGTACTGCGATCCGGGAAACGCCGCATTGCCCGCTCGGCCCGGCCTGTGCCATTCCCGCCATCGTCTACGCCGCCATGCAGGCCGCCAACTGATCGAAAATGTCGCTTAGCCGATGGAGAAGTGAATGCGCATTGCTATGCTCATGCTCGTCACCGCGACCCTTTTCGCCATCGCGGCTACGGCTTCCGCCCAGACCATGAAGGCCGGGTCGGTGACGATGGTCCGAACCGGCTGGAACGCCGACAGCTTCGCCATTGTCACCGCAGAACCGATCGCCAATCCGGCCGGCTGTGCCACCGCCGACGGCTATATCTCCGACAAATCCCTGCCGGGCTATGCCACCTATTACGCCGCCGCCCTCGCCGCCGTGACAACCCGCAAGCGCGTTGTCATCACCGTCCACAACAGTGAATGCTTCGGCGGCCGTCCGAAACTCATTGGTGTCAACGTGACCTCCGAGTAGCGGTACCTGACCACGCGCCTCCCTTCCCCAGCCGGCGACGTGCATCTTGACCTGACGCCCGACCTGCTACCCGATGACTACGTGCTCACCGGAGTCTCCCTGAACGGCCTCGCCATCGAGACCTGGACGCCTTGCCCGGGCGTTTGGCGACGCATGGCTGGCGGCGGCGCGCTCGCCGGTTCTCCGCGTGCCGTCCTTCATCGTGCCGGAAAGCCGCAACCTGCTGGTCAACCCCTCCCATCCGGCCACTGCCGGACTCCGCGTGACAAGCCAGCGGCCATTCCGCTTCGATGCCCGGCTCTGGCAATCCGACGCGCTCTGAGCGCCTCCCTCGGGAAGCGCGACGGCAGCGGCGCGGCCGTGGAGCCGGCAGGCGCTTGGCGCTACAACGGGGCGACCAACGAGGCGCCCGATTCCATGACGAAGTCCCCTGCCCGCATCCTTGAGAACCTCTCCGCCGAGCGGGTTCGCCTCACGGCTTTCTTCGACGACGAGACCGATTTTTCCGGCGCCCACTTCGTCGATTGCCAGTTTGTCGAATGCGACATGAAGGGGCTCAACCTCGCCGAGGCCACCTTCGAACGCTGCGACTTTTCCGGCAGCGACCTTCGCGGCGTCGAGGCGACCGGATCGCACTGGAACGAGGTGCGAGCGACGAAGGCGATCCTTTCCGGCGCCGAACTCGCCGATGCCCGCTTCACGAACTGCAATCTGAGCAATGCCGAATTGGTGCGGGCGCGGCTGACCAATGCGCGCTTCGAGGATTGCAAACTGACCGGCGGCGACTTTCAGGGCGCCGCGACCGTCGGCATTTCCTTCCTGCGCACGCGGCTCAATGGCGCCATGCTGCGCAATGTGTCGTTTCGCAAGGAGAAAATCGACGGCGTCGATTTTGCCGATGCCGATCTCGCCGGCGCGGATTTTCGCGATGCCGTGTTCCTCGATGCGTCGCTGCGCTCGGCCAGCCTCAGGGCGGCGAAGTTCGAGGGCGCGGATCTGCGCGGCTGTGATCTCGGCGCCATCACGCTGGCCGACGCCGGCCTGTTTCGCAAGGCGATCATCTCCAAGTCGCAGGCAACCGAGCTCCTGAAGGGCATCGGACTGATCGTGCTCTGAAAAGGACGCTTGCGCGCGACCCTGGGTTGCGCGAGTTTCGGATCGAGCGAAATGCAGGCCGTGTTGCCGGGAACCCGCCGGCCAGGCGGGTCAATCAGAGGAAAACCCATGCGCATCCTTCTTGCCGCCCTTGCGATCAGCGCCGGCCTCGCCAGCCTCGCCGGCTGCACCAGCAATCCCAACGCACCCGCCATCAAGGCGATGGAGCCGGTCAACGCCTGCGGTCCGGGCGGCTCAAGCGATGCCGAGGATTGTCCGAGCGGCCGCCGCTAGAACGTTTTCGAGCGAAGTGGATTCCGGTTCGCGTGAAGAAAACGTGATCAAACAAAGAGCTAGATTCGTTCCGTGTTTCCACGAAGCACGGAACGAATCCAGTCATAGCGATCAAAGCCGCGGGCTTGCCGGGGCCGCGCCTCGTCGAGGTGTGGCAGTCCGGGTTGGCCCCGCAGATTCGGAAGGGTGCAAGCCCCCGTTTCGACACGGGTGACGATCATCACACGCAGGGCTGCCGTTCTTGCTCTCGCCATGAAGTCCGGCCAGAATGCCGGCCGGACCTTGCTTCGGCCCTTTGCCGAGGCACACTCGATTCGTTCCTTGGAGGACATGATGAACCTGACGGTTTCCGGCTTCGCGGTGCGCAGCCTCACGCTCGCATCGGCGCTGATGCTGTCGACGGCCGCCTTCGCGGCCCCCGACGCCCAGAAAATCGCAGACGCCTTCGTCGCCGCCGCCCAGGCACGCGGCGAAGCAAAGGTGACGTTCGATGCGGCCAAGGCCGATGGCGACAACGTCACGTTGAGCAATGTGAAGATGGTTTCCAAGCACGGCGGCGACGTGACGATCCCGGCCGTCGTGATCGAGAGCCCGCTCGAGCGCACCAGCGGCGGCTTCACCGCGGCGAGCATCTCCTTCGACGCGGGCAAGGTCGTCGACGACCAGACGACGATTACCTGGGACAAGGGCCTGTTCAAGGACGCGATCGTCCCCGCCCCGACCGAGATCAATTCGAAGGCGAAGATCACGCCCTTCTCCAACATGGAGATCTCGGCGATCAACGTTGCTTCCGCGGAGGCGCCGGCCCCGATCACCGTCGACAGCGTCAATGTCACGCTCGGCGACATCATCGAGGGCGCGCCGAATGACGGCCAGCTGCGCATCACCGGCGTCAACGTCCCCGGCGAAGTGCTGAAGTCGGACGAGCAGACCAAGGATTGGGTCGAGCAGCTCGGCTACGACAAGCTGAACTTCGACGTCGGCATCGACGGCGCCTATGACAACTCCAAGCAGACCTTCACCTTCCGCTCGATCAGCCTCGACGGCAAGGATGTCGGCAAGCTGGTGATCACCGGGACGTTCGGCGGCCTGCCGCGCGAAAAGCTGCAGGATCCGGAAAAGCTTTCGGAGCTCGCCGCCACCGCCACGGTCGACAACGCCAAGATCCGCTTCGACAACGCCGGCATCGTCGGCCGCATCATCGAGATGCAGGCGAAGGCGATGGGCGCGACCTCGGACCAGTTCGTCGAGCAGATCTCGGGCGCGCTGCCGCTGCTGCTTTCCGTCGTCGGCAATCAGGGCTTCCAGGATCGCATCGCCACCGCGGCGACCGCCTTCCTGAAGGATCCGAAGTCGCTGACGATCACGGCGGCCCCCGGCAACCCGGTTCCGATCATGCAGATCTTCGGCGCCGCCTCGACCGCGCCGCAGACGCTGCCGGACGTGCTGGCCGTCGATATCCAGGCCAACCAGTAAGTCTCTCCGAGACTTGCGCGCCAGGCGCGCCAAACGGATCCCGGGCGGTGCAGACCGCCCGGTTTTTTTCTTATCCCGGATCGGGAAAATCAGACTGTCGGGGCCGATCGCTCGCCGAGCCGGATCGTCCTGCCGCCATGGAGCACCCTATGAGCCGTTCGTCGCTACGCGTCCGTCTTCTCGCCGTCGGTGTCAGCGCCGCAGCCATGACGGCGTCGCTGCCGGCGCTCGCCGCGGAGCCGATCGAGACGGCGATCCGCAACTGGGTTTCGGCCCTCGACGCCTCGCCGAACTGGGTAGCAGGCTTCTCCGAGCTTTCCTATGACGAGGGCCAGCGCACCGCGACGCTGCGCAACCTGACGATCCGCAGCGAGACGCTGGCGACCAAGCTCGAGATCAGCTTCGGCACGATCGCCATCACCAATTACGCCGAAGCCGCCGATGGCGGCTTCAAGGCGACCGAGATCACCGCCGACAACGGCAAGCTGGTGGTCGGCGACCTCGGCAGCTCGACGCTCACCGATATCCGCGTCGACAATCTGTCGGTGCCGAGTTTCGTCAATTACGTGTTCGACCAGAACCGCATCTTCACTTCGCTCGCCAAGGGCTGGGGCATCGTCGCCAAGGCGTCCGTCGACAGCGTCCGCGTCGGCCGCATCGAGGCCACCGAGACCAATGAGGGCCAGACCTCGGTCGCCAGCCTCGGCTCCTATGAGCTGAAGGGCATGGCCAACGGCGTCATCGACCAGGTGACGATCGGCCCGATCTCGCAGGAAATGCCGTCGCCGGACGGGTTGCTCAAGTTCACGATCGACAAGATCGAGGCGCGCAAATACGACCTCGACGCGATCTCGGCGGTGTTCGATCCCGACCGCTATGTCGGCGGCGGCGGCGACGGCCAGTGGCGCACCGCGCTCGGTCTCGAGGTCTATCGCAACGTCTCGATCGAAATGCCGGGCGCCGCGATCCGCATGGGCTCGTTCGAGATGGAGAACCTGCGGCTGCGCCAGCCGAAGAAGAGCTTCACCGGCTTCCTCGACACCGTCCTGTCGACGCCGGATCTCTCCGACGCCGAATCGGCCCGGCTGATCCGCGAGAACTTCGCCGGCCTGTTCAGCTTCGTCGGCGTCGGCGCCATGCGCCTCAGCGATCTCGATGTGACGGCCCCCGAGGTGGAACGCTTCCATCTCGGCGACTTCCACATCAATGATTTCTCCAGCGACGGCATCGGCGAGATCGGCGTTCACGATCTCGACGTCGCCATCCAGGACAAGGGCTCGATCGGCGCCGAACGGCTGGCGGTCGGCGGCTTCAAGTTCCCGGCGCCGGAACTGCTGGTCTCGTCGATCTATGCCAGCGAGAGCGGCCTCGACTTCGATCCGCTGCCGGTCATCCCGACCATGGGCTTCGCCGAGGCGGTCGGCGTCGACGTCACCCAGGCCGGCAAGAAGCTCGGCGCCGTCGATCGCGCCCGCATCGATCTCGGCGCCTATATCGGCCCGGTCCCGACCAGCATCGCCAGCGACGTGCGCGGGCTCGATCTCGACCTGTCGCAGATCGACAACCGTCGCGCTCGCGAGATGATCAAGGGCCTCGGCTACGACCGGCTGGTCGCCGATTACGGCTTCCGCCTTTCCTGGCGCGAGGCGGACGATAGCGTGATCCTCGACGGCTTCAAGCTGGCGATCAAGGACCTGGCGACGATGAATGTCGACGCGACGCTGACCGGGCTGACGCGCCAGGCAATCGAGGACCCGAAGCGGCTGCAAGGCGCGCTGGCGTCGCTGCTGTTCACGCGCGGCAAGCTCGCCATCGAGGACAAGTCGATCGTCGAGCGCGCCGTCGGCATGCAGGCGAAGAAGATGAAGGTCGAGCCGGAAAAGTTCCGCCAGCAGATCGCCGGCGCCATGCCGTTGTTCCTGATGGTGCTGAAGAACCCGGGCTTCCAGGCCAAGCTCGCCCCAGCCCTGCAGGCTTTCATCAAGACGCCGGGCACGATGACGATCACCGCCGCGCCGGCGACGCCGGTGCCGCTGATGCAGTTGATCGAGACGGCCGACAGCGCGCCGCAAAAGCTGCCCGACCTGCTGCAGGTCGAGATCAAGACCAACCCGTAATGCAAAACGGCCGGATCGAAAGATCCGGCCGTTTTCTTTTGGCTTGTGAGGATGTCCGATCAGGCGGCGATGGCGCGGGCCGTCTCCGACGCCTTGATCTCGGCCGCCGCCACGACGCTGGCCGCCTGCTCCGGACCGAAGGCGACGCCCTCGACCGTGATCTCCTCGACATCCTTCAGGCCGATGAAGGCCAGGATGAAGCGCAGGTAGGGCAGCTGGAAGTCGTTCGGCTTCATCGGGCCTTCCGAATAGATGCCGCCCTTCGACTCGACCAGCACGACGCGCTTGCCGGTGACGAGCCCGACCGGGGCATTGTCGACATAGGCAAAGGTGCGGCCCGCACGGGTGATGTAGTCGAGCCAGGTCTTCAGCGTCGAGGTGATGGTGAAGTTGATCATCGCCGAGGCGATGACGATGATGTCGGCGGCGAACAGCTCGTCGATCAGCGTGTCGGAAAGGGCTGCGATCGCCTTCTGCTCGTCATTGCGGGCATCGGCGGGCGTGAAGACGGCGCCGAGATAGGCTTCGTCGACATGTGGCAGCGGATCGCGCGCCAGGTCACGCCGGACGACGGTGGCGTTCGGGTTGTGGGCGACGAGGTCGGCCAGCACGCGCTCGGCCACTTTGCTGGAATGCGACGCGCCGCCACGGGGGCTGGAGGTAACGAAAAGGATGTTGGTCATTGGTCTTCCCTTCACTATGTTACGGAAACCGGCCCAAATCCGGGGGGAGCTGTGTCGATACCGTAGAGTAACATTACTAAATGTTACTATCGGGTAACATCGAGTCAATGGGTTGGATGTGAAGACCGCTGAACAGTCTGTTCACAGCAGCGCGACGGGCAGAGCCTTGCCGCCGCGCGAGCGCCTTCTCGTGGCGGCACGGGAACTGTTCGCGCGGCATGGCGTCCATGGCGTCGGCGTCGATGCAATTGCCGAGGCGGCCGGCACCAACAAGATGACGCTCTACCGGCATTTCGAATCGAAGGATCTGCTGGTGGCCGAATATCTACGCGGGCTCGCGGCCGAAGGCGCGGCGGTCTGGTGCGAGATCGAAAACGAGCATCCCGGCCAGCCGCTGGCGCAGATCGACGCCTGGCTGATGCGGATCGCCAACCATGTCGAACACGGCAACGAAGCCGGCTGCGCCCTGGCGAAAGCGGCGGTCCAGATCACCGATCCGTCGCATCCCGGCCGCCAGGTGCTTGAGGCGAATACGCGCCAGCACCGGGACAATCTGATCCGCCTCTGCCGCGCCTCCGATCTCGACGAGCCGGAGCTTCTGGCCGATCAGCTGTTCCTGCTGATCGAAGGCTCGCGCGTTGCCTGGCAGAATGTCGGCGACGCGCGGCCGGGCGCCGATCTCGCAACGCTGGCCGCCGGCATCATCGCCTCGCACCGGCGGTAGGGGCTATCAACCCTATTCGGCAAGGAGCGCCGCCAGCTGGACCAGCCGAGGCGTGGCCGCGTCGACTCCGTCATCCCTGCGAAAGCAGGGATCCATGCGGCCGAGGCCTTGGCCGGAATAGCCTTCCGACGCGACGGCCGCATGGGTCCCGGGTCTCCGCCCGGGATGACGGCGAGGGTGTGGCAGCCAGCGGAGCCAGGAATGCCATTTGCCGCTATGCGAAGGCCTCCTCGGAGAGAGGTGAAGAACGAGCCTCACCCCTCCAGCGTCAGCGCCCCATCCTCCAGCCGATAGACGCGATCGACGGCGCCATCCGGCAGCGCGGCGTGGGTGGCGAGGACCAGCGTGCGCCCGGTCGTAACGGCCAGCAAGTCGGCCAGGAACTCGGCCTCCGTCGGCCGGTCGAGTCCGGCGGTCGGCTCGTCGAGCAGCAGCACCTTTGCGGGCGACAGCAGCGTGCGGGCAAGGCAGAGGCGGCGCGCCTGCCCGGCCGAAAGCGTCTCACCAGATTCGCCGAGCCAGGTATCGAGCCCCAGCGGCAGGCGGCGGACGAAGCCGTCGAGCCGGGCCTTCTCCAAGACGGCGAACAAAGCCGCGTCATCCGCCGCCGGATCCGCGATGCGGAGGTTGTCGCGGATGGTGCCGATGAAGACCGGAGCATCCTGCGACAGCAGCGCGACATGGGCATGGAGGTCCGCCTGGCGAACTGCGCGGATGTCGACGCCGCCGATGCGGATGCAGCCGGAATCGACGTCGACGAGCCGCAGCAGCAGGCCGAGCAGGGTCGACTTGCCCGCACCGCTCTCGCCAATGACGGCGATCCGCTCGCCCGCATGCAGGGTCAGGTCTAGACCGGTGAGAATCGTCTGGTCGCGGCCATGAGTGAAGCCGACCTTCTCGAAGACGATATCGCCCGCCCCCGGCACGGCGACCGGTCGGGCGGGGTCGACGACGGCCGGCTGCATATCGACCAGCGACTGGACGCGCCGCGCCGCCGCGCTGGCGGCGCCGAGACGGCCCGCCCCGCGCAGGATCGGACCCGAAACCTCGAAGATGGCCATGACGGCGAGCAGCGCGCCGACCAGAACCGGCCCCGAGACGCGGCCCGCTTCCAGCACGGACAAACCGACATAGAGCGTGGCGATCGCCGTGGCGCCGGTGCCGAGCACGACGAATGCCGGGCCGAAGGCGATGCGCCGGCCCTGGCGCAGCCGCGCAGTACGCACGGCCGCGGCCGCCTCGTCGACCGAGCGGCGGGCGCCGTCAACGGCGCCGAGCGCGACCAGATCCGCGTGGCCGTCAATACCGTCGAGCACGGCACTGCGCAGCTCGGCCGCCGTCCGGACCGTCGCGGCGCCACTGCGGCGGCCGGCCAGCACGATCAGCCCGGGCAAGAACAACGTCGTCAGGCCGAAGCCGATCAACGCCACCGGCACGCTGTCCGGCAGCACGATCCACAGGAACAAGCCGAGCCCCAGTGCGCCGAGAATCGCGGTGGCGATCGGGGCGACAACCTGCAGGAACATCATGTCGAGGGTTTCGACATCGGCGGTGAGCCGTGCGACGAAATCGCCGGTCCGGTGCGCCGCCGCCCGCAACGGCACCAGTGGGATCAACCGCGAAAAGATCCGAACGCGGATATCCGACAGGATCTTGAAGGTGGTGGAATGGCCGGCCAGTCGCTCGCCATAGCGCGCGACGATACGCAGAAACGAGAAGCCGCGCACCATGGCCGAGGGGCCGAACAGATTGAAGGTCATCGCCGAGGTGGCGAGTGCCGCCCCGGTCAGGAACCAGCCCGAGACACCGAACAGCGCCACGCCGGCGGCGAGCGTGAGACAGGCGAGCAGCAGCGCCAGCAGAAGTCCGCCGGATCGCTTCGCGTAGAGGCTGAACAGGAGCCGCATCACGCCACTCCCTGCATGACAAGGGATGTCGGCGCCACGACGCGGCTCACGATTCGACGCTGGCCGTCGATCTCACAGATCCGGTTCATCAGCTGGGCGACGGCCATGGAATGGGTCGCGATCAGCAGGGTGCGGCCGGCGGCGAAATCGAGCACGGCGCGCATGACGCGGGCCTCCGTCTCGCGATCGAGATAGGCGGTCGGCTCGTCGAGCAGCACCAGCGCCGGGTCGCGCAGGAAGATGCGGGCCAGCGCGACGCGCTGCGCCTCGCCGCCCGACAGACCCCTGCCCCGTTCGCCGATCGGCGTATCCAGCCCCTCGGGCAGCCTGTCGGCAAAGTCGAGCACGCAGGCGCGCTCGGCGGCGGCGCGGAGCTCGGCGTCGGTCGCATCGACGCGGCCAAGCCGGATGTTGCTGGCGATGGTGCCATGGAACAGGCGCGAGCGCTGGCCGAGCGCCGCGACATGGCGGCGGAGCGCCGCTTCGTCGATATCGGCGAGCGCCACGCCGCCGAGCTCGACCCGGCCCTGATGGCCGCGCAGGCGGGCCAGCACCTCGATCAGCGTCGACTTGCCGATGCCACTCGGGCCGAGAAGCGCCACCGAATCGCTCGCCTCGATATCGAGCATCGCATCGGCGAAGATGGCGCCGCGATCCGGCGTGTCGACGGTCAGGTGGCGCGCCGTGACAGCGATCGCCCCGCGCGGCGCCCAGGGAACGCCGGGCGTCGCGATTGCTTCGTCGACGGCCGGCAGGCTTCCGAAGGCCGCCGCAAGGTTGGTCACCGCCGCCTTGGCCGAGGCACGGTCGTGATAATGGGCCGCCAGCGTGCGCAGCGGCATGTAGACTTCCGGCGCCATCAGCAGGCAGAACAGTCCGGCCTGCAGCCCGAGCTCCGCACCGCGCAGGTCGAGCAGGCCGATATAGGTCAGCCCGACATAGAGCGCGACGCCGGCGACGCCGAGGGCGGCGAAGAACTCCAGCACGGCGGAGGAAAGGAAGGCGATCCGCAGCACGGCGAGGGTGCGCGTCGCGAATTCGTCGCTGGCGCCACGGACCCGCACGATCTCGTCCTCGGCCCGGCCGAACAGCTTCAGCACCAGCAGGCCGCGCAGCCGGTCGGCGAACATGCCGGAAAGCCGCGACAGCGCCGTCAGATGCTGGCGGCTCGCCGCTTCGGCCCCCCAGCCGGCCAGCGCCATGAACAGCGGAATGAGCGGCGCCGTGACGAGCAGCAACAGGCCGACCACGAGATCGACCGGCATCAGGCCGATCGCGATGGCGACCGGCACCACGGCGGCGGCGATCATTGCCGGAACGAAGCGCGAAAAATAGCCGTCAAGAGCCTCGACCTGGTCGAGAATCTGGCTCGCCAGCTCGCCCGAGGCGCGCTGGCGCATCCAGTCCGGGCCACGCCGCATCAGCGCCGCGAAAAGATCCTTGCGGATGGCCTGCTTGATATCCTCGGCGGCGCGGATGCCGGCCGCCTCGCCGATCCAGGCGAGCAGCGCGCGCAGGGCCACCAGTCCGGCCAAGCCGAGAACCGCCGTCGCCTGCGACGCGGTCGGCGCCTGGTCGACGATGGCCCGGTGCAGGATGGTGGCGAGCAGATAGGCCTGCGCGACCGTCAGGCAGGCGCTGACGAGCGGCACCACTATCGCCAGCCCCATGGCGCGGCGGCCGACACGGCCGCGCGCCTTGAGCCACTTCATCATGACCGGGTTGGTACGGGCAGGCTTCGCGCCCGTGGCGGGTTCGACGGTGTTCATGCACCCAAGCTTACAGTGTTCAGGATCATCCGGGCGATCCCTGTGCCAATCCACCGCACGCGTCAGCTCGCTGCATTGATTTCGCTCAATGTTGAGCGCCTTATGGCCCGGTAGCTGTGAAATCCTGGCGACTCAAAAGGTATAGGCCATGATTGATATCGATATTGTTACTCTGTCGCGGCTGCAGTTCGCTGCCACCGCGATGTATCACTTCCTGTTCGTGCCCCTGACGCTCGGGCTCTCCTTCCTGATGGCGATCATGGAGAGCGTCTATGTTATGACGGGTCGCGAGATCTGGCGACGCATGACATTGTTCTGGGGCACCTGCTTCGGTATCAATTTTGCCATGGGCGTCGCCACCGGCGTCGTCATGGAGTTCCAGTTCGGCATGAACTGGTCCTATTACAGCCACTATGTCGGCGACATCTTCGGCGCGCCGCTCGCCCTCGAGGGCCTGATGGCCTTCTTCCTCGAGGCGACCTTCATCGGCCTGTTTTTCTTCGGCTGGGACCGCCTGTCCAAGATCGGGCACCTGATCGTCACCTGGCTGGTCGCCTTCGGCGCGAATTTCTCGGCGCTCTGGATCCTGATCGCCAATGGCTGGATGCAGCACCCGGTCGGCGCCGTCTTCAATCCCGACACGATGCGCATGGAAGTCACCGACTTCATGGCCGTGCTGTTCAACCCCGTCGCCCAGGCCAAGTTCGTCCATACCGTCAGCGCGGGCTACGTGACCGGCGCGATGTTCGTGATGGCCGTCAGCGCCTGGTACCTGCTGCGCGGCCGGCACCAGGAATTTGCCAAGCGTTCCATGGCGGTGGCCGCCAGCTTCGGTCTCGCCGCAGCGCTCTCCGTCGTCGTGCTCGGTGACGAGAGCGGCTATGTCGCGACGGAAAACCAGAAGATGAAGATCGCCGCCATGGAATCCATGTGGCACACCGAGCCGGCCCCGGCCGCGATCAACATCATCGCCTTCCCGAACATGGAGAAGCAGGAAAACAGCTTCGCGATCAGCGTTCCCTACCTGCTCGGCCTGATCGGCACGCGCTCGCTGACGACGGAGCTTCCCGGCATCGTCAACCTGGTCGACTCGGCTCACGACAGGATCCGCGACGGAATCGAGGCCTATGTGGCCTTGCGGAAGGTCCGGGCCAATCCGGCTGACGCCGAAGCCCGCGCCGTGTTCGATGCCAAGTGGCCGAACCTCGGCTACGGCCTGCTGGTCAAGCAGTTCCGCACCGACATCGAGAACGCCACGCCGGAAGACATCACCAAGGCCGCGGCCACGACGATCCCGAATGTGCCGGTGCTGTTCTGGAGCTTCCGCGTGATGGTGGCGCTCGGCTTCTATTTCATCGGCTTCTTCGCCGCCGCCTTCTACGTCGCCTCGCGCCACAAGCTCGGCGAACAGCGCTGGACGCTGTGGCTGGCACTGTTCAGCCTGCCGCTGCCCTGGCTCGCAATCGAGTGCGGCTGGTTGCTGGCCGAGTATGGCCGTCAGCCCTGGGCGATCGAAGGCGTGCTGCCGACCTTCTATGCGGCGTCCGGCCTAACCCTCTGGGATCTCGCCCTCAGCCTCGCGATCTTCCTGATCCTCTACAGCATCCTCGCCGTGATCGAGGTTATCCTGATGGTCAAGACGATCAAGAAGGGGCCGCTGGACCACAATCCGTTCCAGCCCGCGCTCGCCGATGGCGACGCGTTGCCGGCGACGGCAACCGCCGCATCCAAGCTCTGATCCGCGAGGTTCGCCATGCACGACATCGTTCCAATCGACTATGAAACCCTCCGCCTGATCTGGTGGCTGCTGCTCGGCGTGCTGCTGATCGGCTTCGCGGTGATGGACGGCTTCGATCTCGGGGTCGGCGCCCTTCTGCCCTTCGTTGCGAAGACCGACGAGGAGCGGCGTATCGTGATCAACGTCGTCGGCCCGGTCTGGGAAGGAAACCAGGTCTGGCTGATCCTGGGCGGCGGTGCCATCTTCGCCGCCTTCCCGATGCTCTACGCCGTGTCGTTCTCCGGGCTGTACCTGGCGATGATGGTGATCCTGATCGCCCTCATCCTGCGGCCGGTCGGCTTCAAGTACCGAAGCAAGATCGGCGATCCCGGCTGGCGCTCGAAGTGGGACATGGTGCTTTGCTTCTCCGGCATCGTTCCGGCGCTGATCCTGGGTGTTGCCGTCGGCAACGTGCTGCTCGGATTGCCATTCGAGTTCGACGACACGCTGCGCACCTTCTATCGCGGCAACTTCTTCCAGCTGCTGACGCCGTTCGCGCTTCTTGCCGGTCTCGTCAGCCTCTCCATGCTGGTCATGCACGGCGCGGCGTTGCTGACGTGGAAGACTTCCGGCCCGATCGCCGACCGGGCCCGCACGTTCGGCCGCTGGGCCGCGCTCGCCGTCATCGTGCTGTTCGCGCTGGCCGGCGTCTGGGTCGCCTACGGCATCGGCGGACATGTCCTGACCAGCGTCGTCGATCCCAACGGTCCGTCCAACCCGCTTGGCAAGACGGCCTCTGTTGTCACCGGCGCCTGGCTCGCCAACTACACGACCTATCCCTGGATGATGACCGCGCCGATCCTCGGCTTCGTCGGCGCGGCGCTGGCCCTTGTCGGCTTCACCGCCCGCAAGCCGGCGCTCACCTTCATCACCTCGGGCATTGCGATCTTCGGCATCATTTCGACCGCCGGCGTCTCGCTGTTCCCGTTCCTGCTGCCATCCTCGATCAGCCCCAATGCCGGACTGACGCTCTGGGATGCGTCTTCGTCCAAGCTGACGCTCTGGGTCATGCTGCTGGCGACCTGCTTCTTCCTGCCCATCATCCTTGCCTACACGGCGTGGGTGTACCGGGTGATGCGCGGCAAGGTCACGGGCGACAGCATGGCCAAGAACCCCAACGCCTACTGATCGGAGAAACGAGCAATGTGGTACTTCTCCTGGATCCTCGGCCTCAGCCTGGCCTGCGCCTTCGGCATCCTCAACGCCATGTGGTACGAGTTGCGCGACGATCGACTGAAGGGGCGCGTCGCGATCACGCCACCGGAAGACTAGGCGACTGAACCCGCCCTCGGCCGACGCTCCCGCGCCGGCCGAACCGACAGCGACCGCCTTGCGCGATCTTCGGATCCCGCCCGGCGGTCGTTTCGTTTTGAGGCTGCGCCTAGAACGTTTTCGAGCGAAGTGGATACCGGTTCGCGTGAAGAAAACGCGATCAAACTCTAGTCGAAGAGGCCGAGCCGCTTTAGCAGCAGCAACGTGCAGCCGGAGGCGAGCGCGCCGATCAGCGAGGCGCTAATCCAGCCATGCGCGCCCTCGAGAAAGGGCAAGCCGCCGGTATTCATGCCGAAGAAGCCGGTGACCAGCGTCGGCGGCATCAGCAACGCCGTCATGATCGACAGCACGTAGAGATGCCGGTTGCTGATGGTGGCGAGCTTCGCCGCGATCTCGTCCTGCAGGAAGCGCGCCCGATCCTGGACTTCCTGCACCTCCTGGTCGAGGGTCTCGATCCGGCGCAGCAGTCGCTCCGCCGCCGCGCGGGACGCGACATGGCTGCCGTCGACATGCTCGTCCTCGGCGAATTCGCGCAGGATGCTGCGCAGCCCCGACAGCTGGCGATGCAGCTTCACCGCCGTGCGCCGGAGCGGCCCGAGCCGGCGCGACTCGTCATGCAGGCTTTCGTCGAGAACGCGATCCTCGATCGAATCCGCCTCGGCCCGCGAGGCGCGCAACGTCTCGGCGACGGCGCGCAAGACCTGCTCGATCATCATCTCGAACAGCGCGACGGGTCCGCCGACGACATGGCCGTTTTCGATCTTCTTGCGGGCCAGGGCGGCGGCGCGAACCGGATGGCGACGGCCGGAAACCAGATAGCCGGGACCGAAGACGAACCGCATCGGCACCGTGCGCTCGCTGTCCTCGTCCGGATCCTGCAAGGTGTCGGAGAACCGGCCCCAGACCGACAGGGTGTCATATTCGAGCGCCGGATAGTCGTCGGCGCTGAGCAGCAGCCGGCGCGCGTCCTGGCCGAGCCAGCCGACGCCGTTGACCCAGTCGCGCGCCAGCCGGTTGACGAAATCGAGATGCACCCAGAGGAAGCCCTCGCCCGGGGCGGCGGGCAGGATCGTCTCGTCGAGCGGCACCGGGCGCGCTTGCCCCCGGTCATCGAATTGATAGGCCCAGATCACCCCGGACACGGGCCGCGCCATCCGGTCAGCCGGCAATGGATTTTGTGGGTGGCTCATCGATCGTCGGGCAACTCGATATCGTCCAGGCGCGGCGCTGCCGCATCACTGCGACAACAGCCATGACAGAACGATGACAGTCCAGAGGACCACGATGGCGCACCGGGGCCAGCAACCGGATTTTCGTTGTCGGCAGGCCGCTCGCCAGCCATGATCGTAGCGGACCCTCCGGCATCTGGCGGAACAGGCACATGCAGAACGACCCGCGATCGCACGGCCTTTGGGAGCGGACGGCGCCTCCCGCCCCCGTCACGACGCCACTCCACCGAGATCTCAAGGCGGATGTCGTGGTGGTCGGCGGCGGCTATACCGGGCTTTCGACAGCGCTGCACGCGGCGCGCGACGACCTCGACGTTGTCCTGCTGGAAGGGGTGGAATTCGGCTTCGGCGGCTCGGGCCGCAATGTCGGCCTGGTCAATGCGGGCATGTGGGTGATGCCGGACGACCTGCCCGGCACGCTCGGCCGCGACTATGGCGACCGCTTGCTCGACCTGCTCGGCAACGCGCCCAAACTCGTCTTCGAGCTGGTGCGGACCTACGACATCGCCTGCGAGCTGGAAACGGCCGGAACGCTGCATTGCGCCGTCGGCGCCAAGGGCCTTGTCGAAATCCGGCAGCGGGCGGCGCAATGGGGCGCGCGCGGCGCCGCGGTACGCCTGCTCGATGCCGACGAAACGGCGGCGAAACTCGGCAGCCGCGCCTATGCCGGGTCGCTGCTCGACCTCCGCGCCGGCACGGTTCAGCCGCTCGCCTATGCACGCGGCCTCGCCCATGCCGCCCTCGGCGCCGGTGCGCGGCTCCACACGCAAAGCCCGGTCCGGCAGGCCGAGAAAACAGCCGCAGGCTGGCGCGTGACGACCGATCGCGGCAGCGTCACCGCCCGCTGGGTCGTCGTCGCGACCGACGCCTACACCAACATGCCGTGGCCGGAGATCCGCGCCGAGCAGGTCCACCTGCCCTATTTCAACTTCGCCACCGTGCCGCTCAGCGCGGAACTGCGCCATTCGATTCTGCCCGAGCGGCAGGGCGCCTGGGACACGCGAGACGTGCTGACCTCATTCCGCTTCGATCGTGCCGGGCGGCTGGTATTCGGCAGCGTCGGCGCGCTGCGCGGCACCGGCGCTCCCGTGCATCGCGCCTGGGCCAGGCGGGCGCTGGCAAAAATCTACCCGCAGATCGGCGACGTCGCCTTCGAGGCCGAGTGGTATGGCCAGATCGGCATGACCGACAACAGCCTGCCGCGCTTCCACAAGCTGGCGGAGAACGTCATCGGCTTCTCGGGCTATAATGGTCGCGGCATCGCGCCGGGAACGGTGTTCGGCCGCGTGCTGGCCGACCACATCGCAGGCCGGATCGACGAAGCCGACCTGCCGCTGCCCGTCACCGCTCCGCAGGAGGCGCGCTTGCGCCGGCTCAAGGAAGCCTATTACGAATTAGGGGCGCAGATCGCCCATCTCGCCGATGCCCGGCTCTGAACATCGGCGCGGAAGCCACGGAACTCGAGGAAGCACCATGACGATCGCCATCAAGAACACCCTCGCGACCGAGGTTGACGCCCTGCTCACCGGCATGGGCGTCAAGGCCACGCGCACCGGCGGCACGCTCGCCGTCCATTCGCCGATCACCGGCGAGGAACTGGCGCGCCTCGCCGAGACCGACGCCGCCGGGGCCAGGCAGTCGATCGAAGCGGCCCACACTGCGTTCCTGGCCTGGCGCACCGTGCCGGCGCCGAAGCGCGGCGAGCTGGTGCGCCTGCTCGGCGAGGAACTGCGCGCCCACAAGGCCGAGCTTGGCCGCCTCGTCTCGATCGAGGCCGGCAAGATCGTCTCGGAAGGCCTTGGCGAAGTTCAGGAAATGATCGACATCTGCGATTTCGCCGTTGGCTTGTCGCGGCAGCTCTATGGCCTGACCATCGCCACCGAGCGCGGCGACCACCGGATGATGGAGAGCTGGCATCCGCTCGGCGTCACCGGCGTCATCTCGGCCTTCAATTTCCCCGTCGCCGTCTGGTCGTGGAACGCGGCGCTGGCGCTCGTCTGCGGCAACAGCGTCGTCTGGAAGCCCTCCGAAAAAACGCCGCTGACGGCGCTCGCAACTTCAGCGCTGTTCGAGCGCGCCGTCCGGCGCTTCATCGCCGAGGGAGGCAGCGCACCCGAGGGGCTGACCGCCCTTCTGATCGGTGGCCGCGAGATCGGCGAGGCGCTTGTCGACCATCCGCGCGTGCCGCTCGTCTCGGCCACCGGCTCGACCGCGATGGGCCGCGTCGTCGGCCCGCGCCTAGCCGGCCGCTTCGCCCGCGCCATCCTCGAGCTCGGCGGCAACAACGCCGCCATCATCTGCCCGTCGGCCGATCTCGACCTGACGCTGCGCGGCGTCGCCTTCGCCGCCATGGGCACGGCCGGCCAGCGCTGCACCTCGCTGCGGCGGCTGTTCGTGCATGACAGCATCTATGACGGCTTCGTGCCGCGACTGAAGCAGGCCTATGGCTCGGTGACGATCGGCAATCCGCTCGAGACCGGCACGCTGGTCGGCCCACTGATCGACGCGGCCGCCTATAAGGGCATGCAGGCGGCGCTCGACGCCGCCCGGACTGCCGGCGGCACCGTCACCGGCGGCGCCCGCGTCGATGCAGACAAGGCGGCGAACGCGTATTACGTCCGCCCCGCCATCGTCGAAATGCCGGCACAGAGCGGCCCGGTCGCGCACGAGACCTTCGCGCCGATCCTCTATGTCATGCGCTATTCGGCCTTCGAGGACGCGTTGGAACTGCACAATGCCGTGCCGCAGGGCCTCTCCTCGTCGATTTTCACCAACGATCTGCGCGAGGCGGAGACCTTCCTGTCGGTGCGCGGCTCGGATTGCGGCATCGCGAATGTGAACATCGGCCCGTCCGGCGCCGAGATCGGCGGCGCGTTCGGCGGCGAGAAGGAGACCGGCGGCGGCCGCGAATCCGGCTCCGACGCCTGGAAGGCCTATATGCGCCGCGCCACCAACACCATCAATTACGGCAAGACGCTGCCGCTGGCGCAGGGCGTCAAGTTCGACGTCGCCTGACGCGCCGCCCCAATGCAAGGCCCCGGCCGGTGCGAACCGGCCAGGGCCTCGTCGTTCGTCAACGATGTGAAGATAGGTCAGGCCTTGTCGATGGCGCTCTTGACCGCATCCTTGGCCTTGCCGACCGCCTGCTGGGCCTCGCCCTTCAGTTCCTGAGCCTTGCCCTCGGCGCGCAGTCGATCATTGTCGGTCGCCTTGCCAATACCCTGCTTGACGTTGCCGACGGCTTCGTTGGCAAGGCCCTTGATCTTGTCGCTGGTGCTGCTCATCGAAGAATCCTCATGCTTGTTCGCGGGAGGACAACCGCCGAGCCAGGGGATGGTTCCCACCGCCCTGGCGACTACTCCGCCGGCCGGGCCAACTGCAGCGCCGGAAATCCATGCCGCTTGGCCGACCAGGCGACCGCCAGCGTCGGGACCAGCGCCAGGATCATCGCCCAGGGGAACGAGACCACACCGAAGGCCTCGAGCAGCACGCCGCCGCAGATGCCACCCACTCCGATCGCCAGGTTCCAGACCGTGACGATCATCGCCTGCGCGACGTCGGCGGCTTCCTTGGCGGTCTTGGCCGAGGCGGTCAGGAACAACGCCGGCGCGCCGCCGTAGACGACGCCCCAGACGGCGACCGCCACATAGACCACCATCGGCGATCCGCTCCAGAACGCGAGCGCCAGGACGGCGGCGATGAAGGCCGCGATGCTGACCAGCACCACCTCGCGCAGCCAGCGATCGATCAGCACGCCGGCGATCCAGAGACCGGCCAGGCCGCCGATGCCGAAGACGAGCAGGATGCCGTCGACGCGGTCGAGCAGGCCGAGCGGCGCGAGGAACGGGGCAATGTAGGTGTAGAGGATGTTGTGCGCGAGCACGAAGGCGAAGATGACGAACAGGATCGGCCGGATACCCGGGATCCGCACCACCGCGCGCAGCGACAGCCGCTCGCCGGCCGGCTGGCCGGGGAAATCGGGCACCTTGGCGACGACCAGCCCGATCAGCAGGACCGTCAGCAGGCTCATGATGCCGAAGGCGAGCCGCCAGCCGACCATGCCACCCAGAAAGGTTCCGGCCGGCACGCCGACCGAGAAGGCCAGCGGCGCGCCGATGCCGCTGATGGCGATCGCCCTGCCCGCCAGATGCGACGGCACCATGCGCGCGGCATAGCTGGCAACCAGAGCCCAGACCAGCCCCCCGGAGACGCCGGCGAAGAAGCGCGCCACCAGCGTCAGCAGGTAATCGCCAGAGACGGCCGTCACCGTGTTGGTCACGGCAAAGCCGCCGATCGCCAGCAACAGCAGACGGCGGCGGCGCAGGCCCTGCGTCGCTGATATCAACGGGATCGCCGTCAGCAGCGATCCAAGGGCATAGACCGTGATCAACTGCCCGGCCATGCTTTCCGAAACGGCCAGGCTGGCGCTCATTCGCGGCAGCAGCCCGGCCGGCAGCACTTCCGTCAGCAAGGTGATGAAACCGGCCATGGCGAGCGCCAGCAGGCCGGCGAGCGGAAGCGGCGCCGGGCGAGCGGCGGCATGACCGTCCGGCTGCAGGTCGGTTGGGGTGATGGATGTCATGAAGCATGCCTCTTTCAGAGGTTGGATCGAGGCGGGAGGCAACGGCGTCGGGAGGACGGCGCGCGATCGGGCCCGGGTTCGACCGGAAGCTAGAGGCTCGTCGCAGACCGACAAATAGGCTATAGTTCACAACACTTCTGACAAGAATGTCGTGCATCGAGAGAGCGAATGGACAGTCTGGGAGCGCTCAGCGCCTTCGTACAGGCGGCCGATGCCAATGGCTTCACCGAAGCCGGGCGCAAGCTCGGCGTATCCCCATCCGCCGTCAGCAAGGCCGTCGGCCGGCTCGAGGAGCGCCTCGGCGTCCGCCTGTTCCATCGCTCGACGCGAACCATCACGCTGACGGCCGAGGGCTCGCGCTTTCTCGAGCGCTGCCGGCGCATCCTGTGCGAGGTGGAGGCGGCCGAGACGGAACTGTCGCAGACCCAGACCGAGCCGCAGGGCAAGCTGCGCATCAGCCTGCCGTCGATGGGCATCCTGTTCATGCCGAAGTTTGCCGCCTTCAAGCGCCGCCACCCGCAGATCGAGGTCGAGCTCGATTTCAGCGACCGGCTGGTCGACGTGATCGACGAAGGCTTCGACGCCGTGATCCGGACCGGCGAACCGGCGGATTCGCGATTGATGGTTCGAAAGATCGGCAGCTATCGCCGCGCGCTGGTCGGCTCGCCGGCCTATTTCGAGCAGCACGGCCGCCCGGCCCGGCCGGAGGATCTCGCCCATCATGCCTGCTTGATCTACCGCTACGCCACGACCGGCAAGCTCGACCGCTGGCCGCTGCGCCGTGACGGCGAGCCGGTCGAGATCGCCCTGCCGGCCAGCGTGGTGATGAACACGCTGGAGCCGCAGATATGCCTGTCCGAACAGGGTCTTGGCATCGCCTGCATCCCCGACATCGCCATTCGCCGGCAATTGCGGGACGGCACGCTCGTCACCGTGCTCGACGACTACCTGCCGCAAACAACCCTGCTGAACGTGCTCTGGCCATCCAGCCGCCAATTGTCGCCAAGGCTGCGCGTGTTCGTGGATTTCGCGGCCGAGAGCCTGCTAGAAACCTGAGCGGGCGCCTTACCCACCCCCCAACCACCGATCCGACGGGCCGTTGCATGACGATCTTCTTTCTCCCCGGCGCCGGCGGCAGCGCCTCGTTCTGGCGTCCGGTCTCGGAGCGGCTCGAACTCGCCGAGGATCGGCGCTTCTTCGCCTGGCCCGGCCTCGGCAACGAACCGCCCGACCCGGACGTGCGCAGCATCGACGATCTCGTCGGCCGCGTGCTCGATGCGCTCGCGGCGGCGCCCGGCCCATCCGTCCTCGTCGCGCAATCCATGGGCGGCTATGTGGCGATGCAGGCAGCTTTGGCGGTGCCGCACCGCATCCGGCGGATAGTCCTGACCGTCACCTCCGCCGGCGTGCCGATGGGCGAACTGGGCGCCAGCAACTGGCGCGAGAGCTACCGGGCCAGCTTTCCGCAGGCGGCCGGTTGGATCGCCGATCCGACGGAAGACCTGTCGGCACGGCTGCCGGGTATCAGCGCGCCGTGCCTGCTTCTGTGGGGCGATTCGGACCCGATCAGCCCGGTCGCCGTGGGAGAGCGCCTGCTCGGCCTGTTGCCCCATGCGCGCCTGCACATACTGGCCGGCGCCGATCACGACCTCGCCATCACCCACGCCGCCGAAGTCGCGGCCCTGATCCAGACGCATCTGCAGGAAGCGCCGCCGGGGTGAGGTTCCGAACGGCGTATCAGCCGCGGCCGGTGATTTCGGGCGGCAGGATGCGTTCGAGCGGCTCGCGGATGGCCGGGGTGCCGGCAAGGACCGCATTCCCGTGGAGCAGGCCACCGCCGGCCGTGAAATCGCTCACCCAACCGCCCGCCTCTTCGACGAGCAGCAGGCCGGCCAGCACATCCCAGCTGTGCAGGAACAATTCGCAATAGGCGTCGATCCGGCCGCAGGCGACCTGGGCGAGACCGATCGCGGCCGAACCGTTCTGGACGAAGGAGAATCCGCCTTCCAGCAGCCGGCCAACCAGCGCCACGTAGTCGGCAACCGGACGCTTCAGCGAATAGCCGGCATCGACGAGGGCGTCGGTCGCGTCGCGGGTTTGCCGCACGCGCATCGGTCGCCCGTTGCAGGCGGCGCCGAAACCGCGCCGGGCGGCGAACATCTCGTCGCGGATCGGGTTGTAGACGACGCCGCTCTCGGTGCGCCCTTCCGCATGGAAGGCAATCGAGACGGCGAAATGCGGGACCCGCCGCGCGAAGTTCGTCGTGCCATCGATCGGATCGATCACCCACAGGCGCGTGGCCGCACCACCGCCGGACTCCTCGGTCAAAATGCCGTCGTCCGGAAAGGCCTGGCGCAATTGCTCGATCAGGAAGCGGTCAATGTCGAGATCCGCCTGGGTGACGAGGTCGTGCACGCCCTTTTCCGTGGTGCGAATGCTGTCGCCCGCGTCGAAGTAGCGGCGCGCGATCGCGCCAGCCTCGCGCGCGATCTCCTGGGCAAACGCGTGTCGGCGGGCAATGTCGCTGCTGTGCATGGGAGAGCCTTGTCGGTTGGATGGCCTGGGGCCGGCGCTAGGTCTGCCGGCCGAGCCGGGCGGCCAGCGAGGCGCGGACATCCTCCTCCGCCCCGTCCAGCAGGACGACCAGCGCGCGGGAGGTGGCCTCCGGATCGCGCTTCTCGATGTTCTCGACGATCTCGCGATGCAAGCCGAGCGAATGAAGCTGCCCGGCCGGATTGTCGTCGGTCAGCCGGAAGCTGATCACCAGCGCCGTCTCGATCAGGGCGGATAACGAGCCGATCAGCTCGTTGCCGGACATGTGCAGGATAGCCTGGTGGAAGGCGAGGTCCGGGACGGCGAATCGCTCGCCATCGCTCCCGGCCTGCTCCATTTCGTCGAGCAGCGCGCGCAACTCGGCGATCTGCTCCGGCGCGGCGCGCTCGGCCGCCAGCGCGCCGGCCATCGGCTCAATCGCCCGGCGCAGCTCGAACAGGGAGCGCGCCTCCTCGGCGGTCGTGCGCGCGCTGAAGCGCCAGAGCAGCACGTCGGGATCGAGGAAGTTCCAGTCCTTGCGCGGGCGGACACGCGTTCCCGTGCGCGGGCGCATCTCCACCATGCCCTTGCCGGCCAACACCTTGACGACCTCGCGCAGCCCCGTGCGGCTGGCGCCGAAGGCGGCGCTCCAGTCGTCGCCGTTCGGCAGCTGATCGCCCGGAACGAGTTCGCCGCGCACGATGCTGAGGCCGATCTCGTTGAGCAGCCGCGCATGCAGGCCGGAACGGGACGAGCCCTCGATGCGAGGCCTCGTGCGGGATGCCCTCGCGAGGGCGGCGGCATTCTTCATATCATTCACACCATTCACACGACTGTCACGCCCCGGAGCTACCAAGCACACCATCGAGCCAACACTCAGAGCAATCCGACGCAATACATCACAGACTTAATCTGTATAACAAACAGAATTAATGGAATAGCCTGATGAACTTATACTCATAGGCCAACAATAAAACTTGACCATAATTTCCATTCTCACGATCAAATAGATTTATGTTTGCTGATATTATTACGTAATTCAGCCGATCCAAATACTAGTCACCAAAAAATTGAGTTATTTCGCCGTCGAGGGCTGCCGCCGTCGTGGAACGATGTCGCGCGAGCTGAGAAATCGACGCAATGCAGCAACAGGAATTCGACAGAATGCCATCCATGATGATCGATACAGCCGGCGAAGCCGCCCGCCGACCGGCTCCGCATCAGCGCCGCCTCGCCGCCCTGAAGCACACGGTCGCCGCCCGCCTTCCGAAGACCGTGATGTCCAGCCTGCTCTGGTCCACCGCCCTCGTCGCGACGTCGTTGCCGGCTCTGGCCGTCGAGCCCTGGATCATGGTCGAGCGCAACTTCTTCCTCGGCGCCGACCCGGCGCGTGGCCAGGGTGTCACCTCGGACGGCACCTACTGGTATTTCTCGGGAACGCATTCACTCGAGATCACGGACGGCAGCTTCAGCACCATCAAGATCGACCCCGACGCGATCGCGCCCCAGTTGCTGATCCCGTCCGAGTTCTCGAGCATCGGCCTCAACCACATCGGCGACATCGATTACGCCGACGGGCTGCTCTACATCTCGCTCGATTCCAGCAAGAAGGATCCGAACACCGACCAGAAGTACACCAATCCGGTCTTTGCCATCTATGACGCGAAGACGCTGGAATATACCGGCAAGGCTTATAGGCTCAATCCGCCGGACGGCATTCGTGACGTTGCCAGTTGGGTGGCGGTCGATGCCAAGGCCGGTGTCGCCTATGGCATGGCCTATGACAACGCCACGCAGATCGCCGTCTACAACCTGTCCGATTTCAGCTTTAAAGAATACATTCCGCTGTCGCAGACTGTCGACCAGGCGCAGGGCGGCAAGATCCTCAATGGCTGGATGTATTTTTCGAGCGACGACGCCGACAAGACCCTCAGCCGCGCCAATCTCAAGACCGGCGAAGTCGAGATCCTCGGCAATATCAAGCTCGACGCCGAGCAGGAGATCGAGGGCCTTTCCTTCAAGTGGACCAAGGATGGTTGGTCGCTGAACGTTCTCGACCGCGAGGAGAGCTTTCCCGGCAATGGCGAGGAAGGCGTCGCGTTCTACAAATATCTGCGCCCGTATGGAAACGTACTGTCCGGCGAGATCCATGCCGATATCAAGGGCGGCCTGATCGAGGACAGCCGCTTCGTCCGCGACGCGGCCAACCGTCGAATCCGCTCGGCCTTCAGCGCGATCGCCACGCCCTCCTCGGCAACCGTCGCCATCGACGCCGACGGCCTGCATGCAGCGCCCGCCAATGCCGATGGCATCGTCATCTGGAGCGAGGCTCTCGCCATGACGGCGGATGCCAGCGGCTCCGGCTATGCCGCTGATTTCGACCGCACCAGCGCCGGCTTCGTCGCCGGTATCGACGCCCCGATCGGCGGCTGGCGCGTCGGTATGCTCGGCGGCTACAGCCATTCGAGCTACAATGTCGATGACCGCGCCTCGTCCGGCTCCAGCGACAATTACGACCTCGGCGTCTATGCCGGCACCCAGTGGGGCGCCCTCGGCCTCCGCACCGGCGCCATGTATGGCTGGCATGAGATCGACACCCGCCGCAACGTCGTCTTCCCGGCCTTCAGCGAGTCGCTCGCGGCCGACTACAACGCCGCGACGACGCAGGTCTTCGGCGAGCTTGCCTACCGTCTCGACATGGGCAAGAGCGCGATCGAGCCCTTCGTCAACCTCGCCTATGTCCATCTCGACACCGACGGCTTCTCCGAGACCGGCGGCACCACCGCAGCCCTCTCGACCGACGACTCAACGACGGAAAACACCTTCTCGACCTTCGGTGCCCGCGCATCGACCCAGTTCGAGATGGGCAAGACCAAGACCGCCCTGCACGGCATGCTGGGCTGGCAGCACGCCTATCAGGACGTGACGCCCGTCTCCAGCCTCGCCTTCGGCAGCGGCGCATCGTTCGACATCTCCGGTGTGCCGATCGCCAAGGATGCGCTGGCGCTGGAAGCCGGCTTCGACGTTTCGCTGACCGACAGCGCCACGCTCGGCGCGTCCTATTCCGGCCAGATCGCCAACGACGTCCAGGCGCACGCCTTCAAGATCAACTTCGACGTCAAGCTCTGATATCCTGGATCGGCCCTCTCCGCCGGCGTCGGATCAGACGCCGGCGGGTCGCGGAACCGCAGATAAAGAAAAAGCCCCGGATCTTGCGATCCGGGGCTTTTTCTTTGCTGGTTGCGGGGACCAGATTTGAACTGATGACCTTCAGGTTATGAGCCTGACGAGCTACCGGGCTGCTCCACCCCGCGTCACGCGCTTCGTCTTTCGTCGTCGCGCAGTGGTCATATAGGGGGTCGCGCCGGAGATGAGAACCCCATTTCGGAATTTAATCGGCTTTATCCACGGCAATGCCATTTGCCGGCCGTCATCGAGGTGTGCCGCAGCCCCCTCGCGGCCCGCTCCCGCGAGCCTCCAATCGTCGCCATCGAATGCCATTGCAAACCCTCCCGATCCAAAGAGAGGCTCGACAACGAGTGCGAGGCTCCTAACTATGGGCGCCACGAGTTCCTTGTTTCGTAGCGAAGCTGCGATATTCAGGCGGAGGTCCCCATGCCGGCCGAGAACCCGTTCCGCCTCGATGGCGGCGTTGCTATCGTAACCGGAGCCGCCGCCGGCATCGGGCGTGCCATAGCGGAAACCTTCGCGAGCGCCGGCGCCTCGGTGGTCGTCACCGACCTCAAGAAGGCGGGCGCCGACGCGGTCGCCCAAGGCATCGTCGCCGCGGGCGGCCAGGCGATCGGCATCGAATGCAACGTCACCGACGAGAAGCACCGCGAAGCGGTGATCGACGCCGCGCTGAAGGCGTTCGGCAAGATCACCCTACTGGTCAACAATGCCGGCGGCGGCGGCCCCAAGCCGTTCGACATGCCGATGCCCGATTTCGAATGGGCGTTCGACCTCAACGTCTTCTCGCTGTTCCGGTTGACCCAGCTCGCCGCCCCGCACATGCAGAAGGCCGGCGGCGGCGCCGTGCTCAACATCTCCTCGATGGCGGGCGAGAACAGGAATGTCCGCATGGCCTCCTACGGATCGTCGAAGGCGGCGGTCAACCACCTGACGCGCAACATCGCCTTCGACCTCGGCCCGATGGGCATCCGGGTCAACGCCATCGCGCCGGGTGCGATCAAGACCCATGCCCTGATGACGGTACTGACGCCCGAGATCGAGGCGGCGATGCTGAAGCATACGCCGCTCGGCCGGCTGGGCGAGACGCAGGATATCGCCAACGCCGCCCTGTTCCTCTGTTCGCCGGCGTCTGCCTGGATCAGCGGCCAGATCCTGACCGTTTCGGGTGGCGGCGTGCAGGAACTCGACTAGCCCAAGGCCGTGCCCGGCCTACGGGGATGTGCATTCGGGCTCGTCAGCGCGGACTGCGCCTAACCTGAGGGATCAACCATGCCCTACGACGCTTTCGCCGAATTCCGCATGGGCGGGCACAATGTCATCGTCACCGGGGCGGCGCAGAACATCGGCGCCGGCATCGCCAAGATCCTCTCGGGCGCCGGCGCCAGGGTGATGATCGCCGACCTTGACGGCGACAAGGCGGGCGAGACGGCGGCCGCGATCGAGCAGGAGACCGGCAATCGCTGCCTCGGCATGACGTGCGACGTGACTTCGCTCGCCGACATCGAGGCTCTGGTTGCCGCGACCGCCAAGGCGTTCGGCGGAATCTCGACACTCGTCAACAATGTCGGCTGGGGCGGTCGCCACGAGGATCCGGCGGCGATCCCGGAGGACGCGTTCATCGCCGCCTACAAGCTCAACACGATCAGCGCCTATCGCATGAGCATGGCCTGCCTGCCGCACCTGCTCAGGGCGGAAAACGCGACCATTACCAATTCGGGATCCTTCTCCTCGGCGGCGCCCGCCTACGACATCCTCGCCTATGGCACGGCGAAGGCGGCGCTGAACCAGATGATGATCTCGCTCGCGCACATGCTGGCGAAGAAGGTGCGCATCAATTCCGTGCTGATCGGCACGGTGATGACGGCGGGCTATGGTTCGGCCGGCATCGATAAAGCCATGCAGGAGAAACTGCGCCATCCAGACAATCTGACCGGGCGCCCGGGCCGCCCTGAAGACGTCGCCAACGCGATGCTGCGGTCCTCCGTCCGGCTCGTCTTCGACATCGACGCGGCGAGCCCCGCCAAACCGCCCGGTCCGGCCGTATCGGGCATGCTGCTCGGCGAGATTTCAGCCTTTCCGGTGCTCTACAAGGACAACCGCTCGCTGCTTACCGCGATCGTCGGTGCGGGCTTCGGCGGCTATAGCGACCTCAACGCCTGGTTCGGCAACCCGCAACTCTTCAACGCCCACAACCTGCTGGCGGGTCACCTGCCGGGCAAGAGCACCGCTTGGGCCGAGGGCTATGCCGAACTCGGGCTCGGCGGCGCGAGTCAGCTCTGGGGCAGCCCCTATTACGCCTTCGGAGCCCTGACCGGGCTGTTCTCGTGGTCGCTCGGGCAGGACATCTTTCGCGACGATCCGCGCGGCTTCCTCGACTTCGAGAAGGCCTATGCCGGCCTGCTCTATGTCGATCCGGAGAACAGGAAAAATAATCTCAAGCTCTCGATCGGTCGCCAGAGCTATACGCTCAATGACGGCTTCCTGATCAATGCCGTGAAGGGCTCGACGAATGCCGGCGACCGGGGCGGCCTCTATCTCGGCCCTCGCCTCACCAATGATTTCTCGGTGCTGGCGCAGGGAAATTCCGGCGCGTGGAGCTACAACGTCTTCTACATCGACCCAAACGAACTCGAGCAGCTCGAGAGCGACACGACCTTTCTCGGCGCGAACCTGAAATACCGCTTCGGCGATGATATCTCCGCCGACGCGACCTTCGTCACCATCCCGACCTCGAAATCCACCTATGCCAATCCCTTCGGCCTGAAGCTGGAGCGCGAGGGGCTGAACACCATCGCCGGCCATGGCCTGTGGGCCAATGCCTTCAAACTGCCGGGCGTCTGGCTGGAAGCCGAGGCGGCACACCAGTTCCATCCCGACCAAGACATCTCGGCCTGGGCTTATTACGGCACGGTCGGCTACATCGCGAAGAGCACGGCCTGGACACCGAGCCTCTCCTATCGCTACGCCTATTTCTCGGGCGACGACCCGACTACGCGTCGCTACGAACGCTTCGATCCGCTGCTCTCGACTGGGCTGGGCGTCTGGCTGCAGGGCGTCTCGTTCGGCAAGATCGCCTCCAACTCCAACCTGCAGACGCAACGGCTCCAGTTCAACGTGGCGCCGAACGATGCGCTCAACCTGACCCTCGACTACTACTGGCTTCACGCGCCGGAGCTGAACAATCTCGGCTCCAATCCCGCGCTCGCCACGCTGACCTCCCACGATCTCGGACAGGAAGTGGCGCTCTCGGCACGCTGGTCCGCCACCAAGAGCCTCTATGTGCAGGCGCTCGTATCCTATGCAATGCCGGGGGCTGCCCTGCGCAATATCGGCGCCGGCAGCGATTGGACGACCTTCCAGCTCAGCCTCTACGGCGGCTTCTAGACACGGGGATTGAACCCATGGAACCAGGCGCGATCATCGGCAAGCTGCTGCCGCTCTTGTTCAACATGATGGGACCGATCGGCCTGATGCCGGTCTTTGCGGCCATGACGGCCCAGATGGACGCACCGACGCGAAATCGCGTGGCCCTGCGCTCGGCAAGCTTTGCCGCGATCGGCGTGCTGGTCGCGGTTCTCATCGGCGATACGATCCTGCGCGGCTGGGGCGTGAGCAACGCCTCGCTGGTGGTCGCGGCCGGCGTCATCCTGACGCTGAGCGCGATCCGCGGCACGCTGCCGCCTTCGGCCGCTCCCGCCCCGCCCGTCATCGGCGGAGATCCTGCAGCAATCGCCGTCCGCCCCCTGGCGTTTCCGACGATCGTCTCGCCTCAGGGGATCGGCGTGGTAATCATCTTCGTCGCCTTCCTCCAATCGGGACCGGCAAAGCTCACCGTCGTGGCGGTGGCGGCCTTCATCCTCCTGCTCGACTATGGCGCGATGCGGATCGCCCACTGGTTCATGGCGAAGATCGGGATGGTGCCACTGATGGTTTTGGGCGCGGTCTTCGGCGTGCTGCAAGTGGCGCTCGGCATAGAAATGCTCCTGTCCGGCTTCAAGCTTGCCGGCCACCCCTGACCCATGAGCGTTGGGGCGCTGGCATGCGGATCGCTCTTCGTCCGGCGACAGCCGAGCCGGGCTGCCTTGCGACGATTGCTACCCGATGGCCCAACAGGAGCCCTGGATCCTGCGATCCTGGGCTCCGTCAGATGCCGGTCGCAAGCACCAATCGAGCGCACTGGCCGGCCCCGCATCTCGCGATGGCCTGGGAAGTACCGCGGTCGGCGCCGGTTCCGCAAAACTCATATGATGAATAACGATTCTCCATGGATCCAACAGAGACAGCCGCCATATGCGTCGTTGCGATAGCCGCACTTATCGTGCGATTTCAAGTCATTATGTGCAAATTGCGAGCATGCCTCAGAAAGAGCCCGCGACCCGCTTGACTGTTTGTGTACAAATGAAATGATCTCCCATCTGCTGCGGACTTGCGAAGACAAGAGCAGCGAAACAGGGGGATGATCATGACGCACGACAAAAACCTCATTCTGGGTGGCCGGCTGAGCCGCCGTTCCTTTCTGGGCGGCGCCGCGGCGCTTGCCTTGCCGCTGGCGGCGCCCGGCCTGGCGCGGGCACAATCGTCAAGCTTCAAGCTGGGCGTCTTGCTGCCGTTCTCCGGCGGCCTCGAGCTCTTTGCCCAGCAGGGCATGCAGGGCGTGAAGATGGCCGTGGACGAGTTCAACGCCGATGGCGGCGTGCTCGGCCGCCAGATCGAGATCGTCCAGGCCGACGACAAGACGGATCCGCGCACCGCCGTTGAGCGCGCCACGCAGCTCATCCGCCGCGACGCGGTCAACGCCATCGTCGGCCCGGTGACCAGCGCCAACCGCGACGCGATCAAGTCGACGATCGAGCGCGGCAAGACCCCGCTGCTCTACGCGACGGATTATGAGGGCGGCGTCTGCAGCCCCTGGATGGCCTGCTACAGCGCCGTTCCGGCTCATTTCGTCCAGCCGCTGATCCCCTTCCTGGCCGGCAAGGGCGCCAAGCGCTTCTATCTCTTCGGCGCGGACTACACCTGGCCGCAGAAGATGAACGCGGCAATCCGCGCCAAGATCGAGTCGACTGGCGGCACCGTCGCCGGCGAGGAATACACGCCTTTCGGCATGAAGGACTTCGCGCCGACGCTGCGCAAGATCGAGGAATCCGGCACCGATTTCGTCATCCTGACCCTGCCGGGCGCCGATGGCGTGACCTTCGTCAAGCAGTTCGCCGCCTCGGGCCTGAAGGGCAAGGTCGGCCTGTCGTTCCTCGGCTTCAACGAGAACTATCTGCCGGGCTTCAGCGGCACCGAAGCCGAGGGCATCATCGCGCCGCTGCCGTTCATGCAGTCGCTCGACCGTCCCGAGGCCCAGGAGTTCGTCGCCAAGCAGCGCAAGATGTTCGGCGACGACGTGGTCGTCACCTACTATGCCGACGCCCATTACGGGCTGACCAAATTCTACCTGAACGCCGTGCGCAAGGCCGACACCGACGACAAGGCCGCCATCATGGCTGCCCTGCCCAACCAGACGCAGATGTCCGGCAATGGCGAGGTCACCCTGCGGCCCTCCGACCGTCACGTCGATCTCAACATCCTGATTGCCTCCGTACAGGGCGGCAAGCTGGCGATGGAAGAGTATATCGGCAAGGTCGCTGCTCCGGATCAGTGCAGCGTCTGATGGGGCCGTCTGTGACCGTCGACTTCCTGAACATTGACGGATTGCGCAAGAGCTTCGGCGGCATCCATGCCCTGCAAGGGGTGAGCTTCTCGCTCGATACCGCCGGGATCAAGTGCATCGTCGGGCCGAACGGTTGCGGAAAGAGCACCCTGTTCAACGTGCTGACCGGGGTACTCACCCCGGACAGCGGCACGGCAAAGCTCGAAGGGCGTCAGATCTCGGGTCTGAGCGCGCACCGGGTCAGCCGACTGGGCGTCGGGCGCAAGTTCCAGGTGCCCGGCGTGCTCTCCGACCTGACGGTCATGGAGCATATGGAAATCTCCCTTGCCGCCCGGGCGACCGGCGGCAAGGTCTGGAGCACCCTGCGCTGGCGGGGCAATCGCGCCGAGTCCCTGGCCATGCTGGAGGAAGCGGGCCTCGCCGAGTATGGCGAACAGATCGCTTCTCAACTGCCGCACGGCATCAAGCAGCGCCTGGAAATCCTCATGCTCGTCGCGCGCGGCATGAAGCTGCTGCTGCTCGACGAGCCGACGGCCGGCATGACCGCGACCGAGACGCAGGCGACGATCGACCTGATCCACCGGATCAACCAGACGACCGGCGCGGCGATTCTCGTCATCGAGCACGACATGACCTTCGTCCGCAGCCTCGCCTGCCCGCTGATCGTCATGATGCGCGGCGAGGTGCTGCGCGAGGGAAGCTACGACGAAGTCCGCGCCGACCCGGAGGTACGGGCCGCCTATCTGGGAGATCGTCATGCTTGAGATCAAAGGGGTTCGCTCCGGCTACGCGCGCGGCGCCGACGTCCTCAAGGGCATCGACCTGAAGGTCGCTCCCGGCGAACGTCTGGCGATCATGGGTCGCAACGGCATGGGCAAGACCCTGCTCGCCAAGACGATCATGGGGCTGGTGAAGCCATCGGCGGGAGAGATCCGGCTGGAAGGCGAGCCGATCGCCGGCATGCCGGCGCATCGGATCAGCAATCTGGGCGTCGCCTATGTGCCGCAGGGGCGCGAGATCTTCGGCGATTTCACCATTCTCGAAAACCTGCGCATGGGCGTGATCGGCAAGCCGAATCTCGGCCTCGAGGGTCTGGAGAAGATCTACGACTGGTTCCCGATCCTGCGCGAGCGCCAGACGCAGCGCGCCGGAACCATGTCGGGCGGCCAGATGCAGCAGCTCGCCATTGCACGCGCGCTGATCGGGCGGCCGAAGCTGCTGTTGCTCGACGAGCCCTCCGAAGGCATCCAGCCCAACATCGTGCACGAGATCGCCGAGAAGCTGAGCACGATCAGCGCCACCGAGGGGCTGACCGTGATCGTCATCGAACAGAATTTCGAGATGGTCGAAATCCTCGCCGAACGGGTGGCCTTCCTCGAAAACGGACGGATCACGGGCGAGAGCCCCACCGCCCGGTTGATCGCGGAGCCCGAGCTCATCACGCAGAACATGGGACTTTGACGCGATGGGAACTGTCTTTGGGCTCGCGCTCGACGCCCTCAACTACACTTCGGTCCTGCTGCTGGTATGCATCGGACTGGTGATCATCTTCGGGTTGATGCAGGTCATCAACCTCGCCCATGGCGAATTCTTCCTGCTCGGTGCCTATACGGTGCTGGTAGCCCAGGGCGTTGGCGTGCCCTTCTGGCTGGCGGTGCCGATGGCCTTCGTCGCCGTGGGGCTGGTCGGGCTGCTATGCGACGCGGCGATCCTGCGATTCATCTATGATCGGCCGGTGGACACGATCCTGGCCACCTGGGGGCTGTCGCTGGCGATCCGGCAGGCGATCGTCATCGTCTTCGGCGCACAGTCCCAGCAGGTGATCGCGCCACTGACGGAGCCGGTGGAGTTCTTCGGCGTCTCCTATTCATCCTATCGGCTGGTGGTGATGCTGATTGCCGTGCTGGTCGCTCTGGCCGTGTTCCTGGTGCTCTACCGCACCTCGATCGGCCTGGCCGCTCGGGCGGCCATGGCAAACCGGCAGATGGCGCAGTGCCTCGGCATCAACATGCGCAGGCTCGACCGGACCACGTTCAGCGTCGGCGCCGGCCTTGCCGGCCTTTCCGGCGCGGTGATGGCGCCACTGATGAGCGTCGATCCGCAGATGGGCATGGGCTTCGTCCTGCCGGCCTTCCTGTCGATCCTGGTCGGCGGCGTCGGCAGTCCGGTCGGCGCGATCTGGGGTTCTGTCGTCATCGGCGGCTCGACCACGCTGGTTTCCGCCTGGTGGACCCCGGTGGTGGCGCAGATCGTGGTGTTCCTGCTGGCCATCGTCACCATCCGCTTCCTTCCCTCCGGCTTGTCGGGGCTTCGCCAAAAATGATGGTTCGTCTTCTTCCGACAATCGCGGTCTGGGCCGTGCTGGCAGCGCTGCCGTTGCTTCTGGGTCAGTGGGAACTGGCGATGTTCGGTCAGCTCTTGATCTACGGCATCGCAGCCATCAGCCTTGCCTTCATCTGGGGCCAGGGCGGGCTGGTCAGCTTCGGCCAGGCGCTGTTCTTCGGCGCCGGCGCCTACGCCATGTCGCTGACCGCCAAGGGAATGCTGCCCGGCGTTCCGGCCTCGCCCTGGCTCGGCCTGCTGCTGGCCATCGCCGCCGGCACCCTATCCGGCGGCTTGATCGGCGCGGCGCTGTTCTTCGGCAGGGGATTGCGCACCGCCTATTTCGGCATCATCACCATCGCCGCCGCCGTCATCGCGGAGCGCGTCGCCACCAACTGGCGCTATATCGGCGGATTCAACGGCCTTCTCGACGTGCCGCCATTGCCGCTGCCGGGCGGCATCGACAGCGCCGACCCGCTCGGCGGGTTTCTGCTGGTGCTGGTCTTCGCACTACTGGCGTTCCTGTTCCTGCTTGCGGTGGAGCGCTCGCCCTTCGGCACGGTGTTGCGCGGCATACGCTGCGATGAACGCCGCATCATGAGCCTCGGCTATTTCGTGCCGCTCTGGAAGATGATGGCGCTGGCGATCTCGGGCGGCGTCGCAGGACTGGCCGGCGGGCTGTTCGCGACGCAGTTCAGCTTCGTGTCTCCTGCCGTCATCGGACTGGCGCTGTCGACCGAGATCCTGATCTGGGCGGCGGTCGGCGGCAAGAGCGTGCTGATGGCGGCCTTCATCGGCGCCATCGTCGTGAAATACATGGAAGGCTATCTGTCGGAAACCATCGGCAATTACTGGCTGCTGGTGACCGGCATCGTCTTCATCGCCGTGGTGGTGCTGTTCCCCCAGGGTCTGCTGGGCCGGCTTTTCAAGCTCCCTCAGCCCTACCGGCTGCGCAGGGAGTAACGGGCCCGGTCGCGGCGCCAACGGAAGCCGCGGCCCCGGGGCTTGCCAGGAACATGACCACGGCAGCCCTTCGGGCGGGACATTGCCCCGCCCGAGCTTCCGGGTCAGGGCTTGCCGTCCCGACCTAGAGTCGTTCCGTGTTCATGGAAACACGGAACGACTCTAGGTCTTTGTTTGATCACGTTTTCTTCACGCGAACCGGTATCCACTTCGCTCGAAACGCTCTAGTCGCCGGGGCATATCAGCTTCACCTTGACCGTCTCGGTGCCCGTGGCCGACAAGCCCCCCTGGCTCAGGATCTTGGCGAAGTCCATGCTTCCAACGGCGCGAGACAGGGTTGCCTCCGCCCTCACCTCCTGATCGGAGAAATAGGCGCCGCCGCCGACCTCCTGCTGCGGTCGCATCGACATGCCGTGGCCGCCGCGGCATTGGACCTTCACATCGCCCGGCGCGCTCCTGGACTTGCCCGTCAGCGCCATGGTCAGGCCGTCCGTCCGCATCGTCAGATCGATGTCGGTGTTGAGTTGGCCGGTCGACGTGCAGGTCATCCCGGCCACGCGCATTTTGCCGATCCGGGCGACCTGGACGCCCTTGCCGCTCAGCGCCCACCGGTCCGATCCGGGAGAGCTCTTGCCCTTCAAGGTGACGGGACCGGTCTGATACGAGTAGGTGACGTCGAATTGCGGCCCCTTGATCCGGGGCTCCATGCGCGCCTCGACGATCATCTCGCCCTCATCGAGCACCTTCTTCAGCAGGCTCCGCAAGGCGGCGATCTGCCCGGTGTAGCGGACGACCTCTTCCGCAGCCATCTTGCTCGGCAGCCGCTTCCAGTATTCGCTCGCACCTTCCCCCTGGCATTCGGTCCTGTGCCCGCTCTCATGCGCGAGGGCGATTTCCGCCAATTCCCGGCACGGCGAACCGACACGCAGATCGTCGAGGGCCTTTGCCGACTGCTCGCAGGTTCCAAAGGGCATGTTGACCGAATCCGGGCCGGTATAGCCCTTGACCTCAGGGTATGGGAGCCGGAAGCCGCTCATGATCTGGTTCCGCTCCCGGATCGAGCGAGCGTAGATGTTGACGTCGGAATCCGGGTGGGTCGGCCGCTTCTTGGCCTCGATCAGCGGCGCCTCGATGGCGTCGAGCTTCTCGCTGATCTCCTGCTGTATCTTCCGCAGCGCCTCAGAGTTCTTCAGATCCTGCTGGATGCTCTCGAGATGACGGCACGAGCAGGCCGCGTCACTGGCGATTGCGGCGGCATTCGGAACGACGATGGCAAGGATGGACGAAATGGCAATCAGACGCTTCAGCATGGCCTCTCCCCTGGTGCTGGCCATGCCTATTGATTGCGATCGGAGCGATCAAAGCGGATCGACTGCAATTTGACGTCTATTCTCCTGCGCCCGCCCGCACGGGGTCGTAGACGTAGCCGTGCCTGCGCGCGATCTCCTTGCGCGCTTGCAGGAAGATGCGGCCGATCTCGAAAAGACGCTGGGTCGGTATCAGGAGCAAGCGCCGGCGATCCTTCGGATCGGGGCTGCGAACCAGCGTGCCGGAAGCCACCATATCGTCGATGTGCCGGGTGATCGTGACGTCACTGGTGAAGGCTTCGAAGTAAGTCGCCACCTGCTTCACGGTCAGGATCTCGCCCTGCAGCCATTTGTGGCCGATCAGCGTGAAGATCATGTCGGCTTCGAAGATGCTCCGCCAGGGATGCTTGAGAAAGCCCTGCTTGATCATCTGCCTGCGGAACTCCGCGCGATATTCGAGCCACGACACGTCCGATGCCAGCAACGCGCGCTGCTCCGGATCGAGCGCGACGTCTGCATGCCGCTCGATTTGCAAAACGTCGTCGAATACCTCTCTTGGCGCGATCTCGGGGTCGGCGTTCTTCATGCGTTCGAGTTCCGATGCTGAACAAATGACCATTCTACGTTCCCTGCCGTGTCGCGCTGCGAACCCGGTCACACCTGGCCATCGGGACGGACCCAATGCCCTGCGATCGCGCCTTACGCAGCTGGACCCGAGAAAAATAGCAGAAGAATTGTAGCCAATTGCCCCTTCGGGGATGCGAAGGATTTCGCTAGTGCTCGGCGAGATCAGTCCTCCGAGGCGGAGCTTGCCGTAACGGGCAAGGGCCAAGGCGGCCTGGGCGGCATCTGCGCCTGGCCTGAGGCTGGCGCAAGACGCCACACACACAATTGGGTCTCTTCATCCTTCGGGCGCGCCTGCGCCCGTCGTCGGCGGCGTTTTGCCCGCAGCCGGCCAAAACGGGAGCGTGGAATTGCAGGACGGGACTTTCGATCTTATGGGGGCGGCGCGCAGCTACGGAGAAGATCGGCGCCTCGCCGGCCGGCGTCCGCGTGTCCGCGAACCGAAAGGGCTACACCCCATCCGGAGAACCAGATGGCTCCTGCCTGCGGCGCTATGCCTGCTCTCAGCCGGCTGCACCAGCGACGCGCGGATGGGCGCGCTCAAGGCCGACATGGCCGGTCGCCAGGCGGCGGCCGAGACGGTAGCCAGCCGTCCCGGAGGGACGGCGGAAGATAAGGAACGCGCCAGAGGCTATGCCTCGGCGCAATCCTGCATCGACCAGATCCGGGCGCATGGAAAAGCGGCGCAAGCGACACACATGGCGGCGACGGGGGCAATGGCCGCAGTCAGCTTCGCCGGACCGGGTGGCGCGCTGGCCGCTCGCTCGCTGGCGCCGGTCACCGCGGCCGCAACGCGCCAGGCGCCTTTCAGCGTCGCCTGCTACTAGGCGCTGCTCAAGCTGACCGCGTTTTCAACATCCGAGGTCGTCATCTTGAACCTGTATCGGAATGGCCCTGTCGCCCGCTCCGCGCTCTCGCTCGTCGCAGCGCTCGCGCTGGCCGCCTGCCAGAGCTCGCAATCCAATTTCCAAGGCCCGCAATTCTCGAACGAAACACGAGCGCTGGAGAAGCAGCTGAATGCCGAGGCCGTCGCGTTCGGCGCCGCCCAGGGCGCGACAAGCCTCGCGGCTTCCGCGGATCCCACGGGCATTTCCAGCTTCGTCAAGGCGCCGGTCGCGCTGGCGGCGCGAAATGCGCTGGCGAAAAGCGCCGACGCGCGCATGAACGCACAACTGGCGCGCGACGAGCAGGAGCTCTATCGCCGTTACGGAATGAATCCCGATGGCACGCCCTCTGGAAAGAAGCCTGCGGGCCATCCCTGAGAAGCCCTCGGAGGCGCCTCGCGAGAGTGATCTCCCGCCAGACTCCCAAAAAGAAAAACCCCGGCCGCGAGGACCGGGGTTTTCTCATTGTGCTGGTTGCGGGGACCAGATTTGAACTGATGACCTTCAGGTTATGAGCCTGACGAGCTACCGGGCTGCTCCACCCCGCGTCAAGCGCGGCGACTTCCGTCGTCGCGCAGTGGTGATATAGACGGACACCCGCCGCTTGTGAACCCCGGCTAAACAACTATTCGCCGTCGTCCACAGGCTCGCGGCTCCCCTGCCGATCAGGTCGGCAGGTTCAGGCGGATGTGCAGCTCGCGCAGCGCCTTCGGCGTCGGATCGCTCGGCGCGCCCATCAGCAGGTCTTCCGCCTGCTGGTTCATCGGGAACAGCGTGATCTCGCGCAGGTTCTGCGCGCCGCAGAGCAGCATGACGATGCGGTCGACGCCGGCGGCCATGCCGCCATGCGGCGGCGCGCCGTACTGGAACGCACGGTAGAGACCGCCGAAATCGCGCTCGACGTCTTCCTTGGAGCGGCCGACCAACTCGAACGCCTTGACCATCGTCTCCGGCAGCTGGTTACGGATCGAGCCCGAGGCGATCTCGAAGCCGTTGCAGACGGCGTCATACTGGTAGGCCTTGATCGTCAGCGGATCCTGGCCGTTGAGCGCGTCGATACCGCCCTGCGGCATCGAGAAGGGGTTGTGCGCGAAGTCGAGCGTCTTCGTCTCGTCGTCCCATTCGTAGAACGGGAAGTCGACGATCCAGCAGAGCTCGAACCGGTCCTTGTCGACGAGGTTCAAATCCGTGCCGACGCGCGTGCGCGCATCGCCGGCGAACTTGTAGAACTTCGACGGATCGCCGGCGACGAAGAAGACGGCATCGCCATCATCGAGGCCGAGCTGCTGGCGGACCGCTTCGGTGCGCTCCGGGCCGATGTTCTTGGCAACGGGGCCGGCACCCTCGAGGACGTCGTTCTCCTTGCGCCAGAAGATATAGCCGAGGCCCGGCTGGCCCTGGCTGCTGCGCCCACGAGTTCATGCGGTCGCAGAAGGCGCGGCTACCGCCGGTCTTGGCCGGGATCGCCCAGACTTCGGCCTTCGGGTCGGCCTCGATCATGCGCGCGAACACCTTGAAGCCGGAACCGGCGAAATGCTCGGTGACAGCCTGCATCTCGATCGGGTTGCGCAGGTCGGGCTTGTCCGAGCCATAGGTGCGGATCGCCGTATCATAGGGAATGCGGCGGAACTTCTGGCTGACGGGCTTGCCGTCGGCGAACTTCTCGAAGATCGAGCGCAGCACCGGCTCCATCGTGTCCCAGACGTCTTCCTGGGTGACGAAGCTCATTTCGAGGTCGAGCTGGTAGAATTCGCCCGGCAGGCGGTCGGCGCGCGGGTCCTCGTCACGGAAGCAGGGAGCGATCTGGAAATAGCGGTCGAAGCCGGCCATCATCAAGAGCTGCTTGAACTGCTGGGGCGCCTGCGGCAGCGCGTAGAACTTGCCGGGATGGATGCGCGACGGCACGAGGAAGTCGCGCGCGCCTTCCGGCGACGACGCGGTCAGGATCGGCGTCGTGTATTCGTGGAAGCCGATCTCGGTCATGCGCTCGCGCATCGAGGCGATGATCTGGGTGCGCTTGACGATGTTGGCGTGCAGCGTCTCGCGGCGAAGATCCAGGAAGCGGTACTTGAGACGGATGTCCTCCGGATATTCCGGCTCGCCGAACACCGGCAGCGGAAGCTCCTTCGCCGCGCCAAGCACCTCGATCCCCTGCGCGAACACTTCGATCTGGCCGGTAGGCAGGTGGGCGTTGACGGTCTCGGGCGTGCGCTGCTTCACCAGCCCATCAATCTTGATGCACCACTCCGAGCGGAGCGACTCGGCAACCTTGAAGCCCGGCGAGTCAGGATCGCAGACGATCTGCGTCAGGCCGTAATGGTCGCGCAGATCGATGAACAGCAGGCCGCCATGATCTCGCACGCGATGGACCCAGCCCGAGAGACGGACGGTCTCGCCCGCATGGGTCTCGCGGAGTTGTCCGCAGGTATGGGTGCGATAGCGGTGCATGGTGCTGGGATCCGGTTTGGTCTGGCGTCAACAGGGCGAACGGACAAGCGGCCTCGACGACGAGGATTCAGCCCATACGCGCGCGGAAGAGCGCATGCGGGTCCCGCTTTGTCAAGAACCGGCCCCGGCACGCGGCCTCCCCTTGTAATACAGGATTCGTCGCCTATCTAAGTTTCATCCCAGCCACTTCATGCGGGCCGCGCACCGAAAGGTGTCGCAGTCCGAGCGATCGGGTCAGGACGGATGTACTCCGGCCCTTTCGGTTGGCTCGCGACTGACTAGTCGTCGCGCGCCATGGCGGGAAATCGGATTGCCCAGGCCCGCAGTCGACGCATGAGGCGCTTTCTCCTGGCGCCCGGTGTCGCCGGAGCCTGGGCTATCTCCATCCGCAGACGCCGCCTCCCCCCGCGACAAGCCGGCCGGCCTGCGCTATTAGAAGCTTCATGACCGATATCATTACGACAACTGAACACCTCGCCGCCGCTTGCGATCGCCTTTCCCGGTTCGATTTCGTCACCGTCGATACGGAGTTCATGCGCGAGACCACCTATTGGCCGAAGCTCTGCATCATCCAGATCGCGAGCACGGACGAAGCCGTGGTCATCGACGCCGAAGCGCCGGGCCTGGACCTCGCCCCCTTCTTCGCCCTGATGGCGAACGAGGCCGTGGTGAAGGTCTTTCATGCCGCCCGGCAGGACATCGAAATCGTCTGGCATCTCGGCGGCATCCTTCCGCATCCGATCTTCGACACCCAGGTCGCCGCCATGGTCTGCGGCTTTGGCGAATCGATCAGCTATGATCAGCTCGTCGGGCGCATTACCGGCCACCCGATCGACAAGTCGTCGCGCTTCACCGATTGGAGCCGCCGTCCGCTGACGCCGCAGCAGGTCGAGTATGCGATCGCCGACGTCACGCATCTGCGCGATGTCTACAAGGCGCTGAAAACCAAGCTCGACAAGGAAAACCGCAACGACTGGGTTGCGGAGGAAATGAACGTCCTGACCTCGGTCGACACCTACCAGGTGGATCCGGCCAATGTCTGGAAGCGCCTCAAGATGCGCATCAAGAAGCCGCTGCAGCTGGCCGTATTGATGGAAATCGCCGCCTGGCGCGAGCGCGAGGCGCAGGCCCGCGACGTGCCGCGCGGCCGCATCCTCAAGGACGATGCGATCTACGAGATCGCCGAGCAGCACCCGACCACCGCCGAGGCGCTGGCGCGCCTGCGCACCATTCCGCGCGGCTTCGAGCGCTCGCGCACGGCCGAGGACATCCTCGCCGCCGTCAAGAAGGCCGTCGATCTGCCGAAGGACAAGCTGCCCAAGGTGCCGAAGGTCAAGCCCGCCTCGGAGGGCAACGGCGCCGCGGTCGACCTCTTGAAGGTCCTGCTCAAGATGACCAGCGAGGAGCATGGCGTCGCGGCGCGCGTGATCGCCACCGTCGACGACCTGGAAGCGATCGCCGGCGACAACAATGCCGACGTGCCGCCGCTGCATGGCTGGCGTCGCGAATTGTTCGGCGAACAGGCGCTCAAATTGAAGCGGGGCGATATCTCGCTGCGTCTCGACGGTCGCCGCGTCACGATCGTCAGCGACGAACCGAAGCCGGCGATCGAAGCCGCCTGATCCATCCGATCGAGGATCCCTCGAACGACAAAGCGCCGACGGCCCGCCGTCGGCGCTTTCTTTTTGTGCCTGCCGCCGCGGCGGATCAGGTGAGTTCTTCGACGACGATGGCGGGCTTCATCGCGCCGAGCTTGGCCAATTGGGCGACGCGACGCTGCAGGCGGCTGCCGGCCAGCATGGCGCGATCGGGCGGCAGCACCAGGGTCAACTGATCGCCGCGCACCTCCATCCGGGTACGCGGGATAACGCCGGACATGGCGCCGGAGACCAGATAGGCGACACGCAGCGCGGCACCCAGCGCGCGGGCCCGCTCCAGCAGGCGCGTCGTCGCCAGCTCGCGGATGCGCGAGGAGATGTGCTCGTCGACGAGCCCCTCGTGGCGATAGTAGTTGGCGAGCGCCAGATAGGCGCGGCCGGGATGGTCGATGCCGACGAAGGAGCCATGCGCGATCATGTTGAGGCTCTGCTCGCCGCGATAATCGGGATGGCCGCGCCAGCCGAGATCGGCCAGCAGGCAGGCCGCCGTGCGCAGGCGGACCTCGTCGGGCGTCTCCTCGATGCCGATGGCGGCCAGCGCCTGGCCCGGTCCAGGGACCAAGTTCGCGCGCATGGCCGGGCGAGCGCGAACGCAGCACGCCAGTTCGTCGGCGGCGGCGATCAGCGGGTCGAGCTGCTGCGTCTCGGTGTCGAGGAGGTCGTAGAGCAGCCCCTCGCGCACGCCGAGCGCCGACAGGATGATCATCGACGGCTTCATCGCGCGGATGACCTGCTCCAGCACGATCGCGCCATAGGGCAGCAGCAGGCGGCGGCTCTTCGACACGGCCTCGATCGAATCGAGCGATTCCGCGTCGCGGCGCGCGACCATGCGGCAGAAGTCGAGCGCCTCGTCCGGCCGGGATCGCATATTCGTGCATGATATGCAGCGGATAGCCCTTCTGACGCATGTGCAGGCGGGCGAGCGAGCGCCAGGTGCCGCCGATGGCGTAGAAGGGCCTGCCCTGCCCCTTGGCGAGGACGGCCGAGCCCGCGAGCGCGTCGGAGGCGATCTTCTCGGCCTTCTTCAAGCGTCTTCTCGGAGACTTCCTCGAGGCGAAGGCCGCCGAGCGGGAAGGTCTCGCCGAGGCCAATCTCGCGGCCCTTGATGTCGACCACCTCAAGGCTGCCGCCGCCGAGATCGCCGGCGATGCCATCCGGCTCGTGGATGCCCGACAGCACGCCCATGGCGGAAAGCCGCGCCTCTTCCGGACCGCTCAGCAGCGCCGACTCGGCGCCGGTGATATCCTCGACCTGGGCCAGAAACTCGGGGCCGTTCGCGGCCTCGCGCGCCGCGGCGGTGGCCAGCACATGCACGGACGTCGACCTGCATCTGCTCGCAAAGGCCCATGAAACGGCGGATAGCCGCCAGCGAGGCCTCGACGGCCTGGTCGTTCAGACGGCCGGTCGCGGCGATGCCGCGACCGAGGCCGGCCAGTTCCTTTTCGTTGAAAAGCGGCCATCGGCGTGCGGCTCAAGCGCTCGTAGACGACGAGGCGAACCGAGTTGGAACCGATGTCGATGATCGCGACGGGACCGCTGCCGTTCAGCCGTCCCGGCGCATGTTCATGCGTCAGCAGGGTTCCCCCGATGCCGATATCCATCTCAAGACTTGGCAGGTCGGCTTCCGATTGACCGAGGGGAGCTGTTTTTGAGCGATTTTCCACGGCCAGAGAGACTCGGGTTCGTCATGAAATACTGATGGGCGTTGAAGACTTCTTCGCCCTTCCGCGGCACGATCCGTTTGGACGTTCCATCAGGCTGGATCTCCCAACTCTGCTGGTTGTCCTTCAAGTTGGCGACCATGATCTGATCGAGCACCTGTTCGTGCACGGTCGGATTCAGCATCGGGATCATCGCTTCGACACGACGATCAAGGTTCCGCGGCATCAGGTCCGCCGACCCGATATAAACGATCGCTTCCGGCGAGGGCAACCCGTGGCCGTTGCCGAAGCAGAGAATGCGGGCGTGCTCCAGGAAGCGACCGACGATCGACTTGGCCCGGATACGATCCGAAAGTCCCGGTACGCCGGGCCGCAGGCAACAGATTCCGCGGATCACGAGATCGATCTCAACCCCGGCCCGGCTGGCATCATAGAGCGCGTCGATGATCTGCGGATCGACGAGCGAATTCATCTTCATCCAGATCGCGCCCGGCCGGCCGGCCTTCACATGGTCGATCTCGGCATAGATCAGGTCGAGGATGCGCTTGCGCAGGAAATGCGGCGAGGTCGACAGGCGCTCGATCTCGACCGGCTCGGTGTAGCCGGTGATGTAGTTGAAGATGCGCGCCACATCGCGGGCAATCGCCGGATCGTCCGAGAAATAGGAAAGATCCGTATAAACGCGCGCCGTGACCGGGTGATAGTTGCCGGTACCGATATGGACATAGCTGACCAGCGCCCCACCCTCGCGACGGACCACCAGCGACAGCTTGGCATGGGTCTTCAGCTCGATGAAACCGTAGACGACCTGCACGCCGGCCCGTTCCAGGTCGCGAGCCCACTTGATGTTGGCTTCCTCGTCGAAGCGCGCCTTGAGCTCGACCAGCGCCGTCACCGATTTGCCGGCCTCGGCGGCTTCCGCCAAAGCGCGGACGATCGGGCTGTCCTTCGAGGTCCGATAGAGCGTCTGCTTGATCGCCACGACGTCCGGATCGAGGGCGGCCTGGCGCAGATACTGCACCACGACGTCGAACGACTCGTAAGGGTGGTGAACGATCAGGTCCTTCTTGCGGATCGCCGCGAAGCAATCGCCGCCGTTTTCGCGGATGCGCTCCGGGAAGCGGGCCTGGTAGGGCGGGAACTTCAAGTTAGGACGATCCAGCCCGACCAGTTGCGACAGGTCGTTCAGCGCCAGCATGCCGTCGACCAGGAAGATCTCGTCCGGCAGCACGGCCAGCGCGCCGGCGACGAAATTGCGCAGCGCGTCCGGCGTCGCGGATTCGATCTCCAGGCGGATCACCGAACCGCGGCGGCGGCGCTTCAGCGCCGTTTCGAAGAAGCGGACCAGATCCTCCGCCTCTTCCTCGACCTCGATGTCGGAGTCGCGGATGATGCGGAAGGCGCCAATACCCTCGATCGAGTAGCTCGGGAACAAACGGGCCGTGAACAGCGACACGGCGTTCTCAAGGCTGATGAACCGCTCGATGCCCGTCTCCGACGCCGGCAGGCGGATGAACCGGTCGAGCGTCATCGGCACGCGCAGCAGCGCCGTCATGCGACTGCCGGTCGCCGGGCGCACCAGCTGCAGCACCAGCGAGAAGCCGAGATTGGGGATAAACGGGAACGGATGCGCCGGATCGATGGCGAGCGGCGTCAGGACCGGGAAGACCGAGTCCATGAAATAGCCCTCGAGCCAGTCCCGCTCGCCTTCCCTGAGGCCAGCCGAGTCGACCAGGACGATACCGGCGATCGCCAGTTCGCCGCGCAGCTCGGCCCAGCGGTTTTGCTGATCGGAGGCCAGAGAGGAGACGGCGTCCGCGATCTTGACCAACTGCTCGCTCGGCGTCAGGCCGTCGTCGCTAGTCATGCTCACGCCTTCGCGCTGCTGGCCGCGCAGGCCGGCGACGCGCACCATGAAGAACTCGTCGAGATTGTTGGCCGAGATCGAGAGAAAGCGCAGCCGCTCCAGCAGCGGATGCTGCGGATTGCCCGATTCCTCAAGGACGCGGCGATTGAACTCCAGCCAGGAGAGCTCGCGATTGATGAAGCGCTCCGAGCTGTGACGCAGCCGGGTCGCCTCTGTCGTCTCTACCTCAATCGCAGCCAAGGCTGCCCTGGCGTCAGGATTCTTCTGGTCCATAACCGCTTTTCCACCCGCGTTTCCCCGGCAGGATACACGCGAATTGTGACAATTGCGTCAGGGTCGGACCGGAACGCGATCTTTAGTCGTCGAAAGGCAGCTCCGGTTCATCGCCGGCCTCGCGCGACAGGACCGTCGCCGCCAACTGGCGGGTGATCGGCCGACCGGCTGCCAGGGCTTCGTGGTCGAGCAGATCGACCAGCCGGTTGGCCGCGCCCAGCGAACGCTCCATGCGATGGCTGATGAAGTCGATCACCGCAGGGTCGACGGTCACCTGCCGGTCGGCGAACAGCTTGACGATGACGCGGGCGAGCAGCTCGTCGTCCGGCTCCTGCAGCTCGACCGGCAGGGCGGCGCGCAGGCGCGAGGCGAGGTCCGGCAGGTCGAAATTCAGCGCATGCAGCGGCTTCCGGCTGGTCAGGAGCGCCGACGCCCGGCGCTCGCGCACCAGATTGAACAGGTGGAACAGCGCCGGCTGCGAGACGCCCTCGTCATGCAGATCCTCGACCAGCACCGGGTTCGCGTGGACGAGTTCGTCCAGCCCGGCGGTTGCGAGATCGCGCGCCGCGATCTCGACGGCGCCGGTCGCCGCCTTCCAGATCTGACCAAGATGGGTCTTGCCCGACCCCACAGGGCCGACCAGCAGCGCCACCGGATTGGGCCAGTCTGGAAATCGGTCGATCAGGGCGACGGCCGGCTGATTGGCCCGCCCGACGATGAAGTCGGCACGCGTCATGGCTGCGCTGTGCGGCAGCGAAAGCGGCAGTTGCCGCAGGGAATCACTCATCTTGGCAAATGCTCGGACGACAAACGCTCAACGGAGCGCAGGCGGTTGGTCGTCGCCACCCGCCCGGCCCCGATAAATCGGGCTGGTCAAATAGCGCGCAATGGCGAAGCGCATCAAGACGGCGACCGCCGCAGCGGCGGGGACAGCCACCAGCAATCCGACGAAGCCGAACAGCGCGCCAAAGGCGAACAAGGCGAACATCAGCCAGACCGGATGCAGGCCGACGCTGCGTCCAACCAGGCGCGGCTGCAGGATGTTGCCCTCGACGAACTGGCCGACGGCAAAGACCAGCACCGTGGCGCCGATCCACTGCCATTCCGGCCAGAACTGCACCAGCGCCACGCTGACACCGACGATGAAGCCGACTGTCGTGCCGACATAGGGGATAAAGGACAGAATGCCCGCGCCGATGCCGATCAGCAGCCCGAAATTCAGCCCGACGAGCATCAGCCCGAAGGCATAGATGCAGCCGAGCAGGATGCAGACGAGCCCTTGTCCGCGCACGAAGCCGGCAATGGCATGGTCGATGTCGCGGGCGATGCCGCGCACCGTCTCGACATTGTCGCGCGGCACCCAGCTGTCGATCCGCGCCACCATCTTGTCCCAGTCAATCAGCATGTAGAAGGCGACGACCGGCGTCACGACGAACAGCGCCGCCAGGTCGACCAGCGCCGAGCCGCCGCTCCAGAGCGACTTCAGCAGCGTCGACAGCCAGCCGGCCGCCTCGCTCATCAGCGTGCCCATGGAATTCGACAACTGGCCGGAATCGACCTTCAGCATCTGGCCGAGGCGCGTTTCCAGGAAGGCCTGCACCAGCGCCTGCAATTGCAGCGCATAGGTCGGGATCTTGTCGACCAGCCCGGCCAGTTGGTTGACCAACAGCGGCACGATCAGCAGCACCAGCAGCACCAGCAGCACCACGAAGCCGACCAGAATCGCCAGCGACGCCGTCATCCGACTCAAGCCGCGCCGTTCGAGCCAGTCGGCGATCGGATCCAGGCCATAGGCGACCGCCATGCCGACCAGGAACGGCAAGAGCACGTTGCGGAAGACGAAAAGGAACAATATGAAGATCAGGAGCGTACACAGCCAAAATCCGATCTGACGTTGCAGATTCACGGCGCCGGCGCCCCTTCTTTCCATGGTCAGACCTGACGGCGATCTGCCACGGCCCATTGCGCTCCAGATAGGACTTGCACGGCAAGGTGGTCAAGGCAGACCGTCGGCATGCGGCACTTGCTCTGGGCACAGTCGATCGCTGTCCACCGATCCGTTCGTATCGGTTTGCCCTGCGCCGCGAACGGGGCGCGACGTCGCCCGCAGCGGCGGCGCCCCGCTTCCGGCGAGACGCCTGTCGCGATAGCCTCGAGCGAAGAGGAAGAGCTCCCTGCCGCCGCCGAGCCGCATCGGCGTCAAAACCGCCGCAATGGCGATCATTCCGTGATTCCGGGTTGACGACGATGGCGCGGATGTGGTCCTCCCTGCCCAAAGCAACCGGGATCCTTCGATGACCGAAAAGACCGGCGCCAAAAACGCCCTGAGTTATGCCGACGCAGGCGTCGATATCGACGCCGGCAACCGTCTCGTCGACATGATCAAGCCGCTCGTCAAGGCGACCCGCCGCCCGGGCGCGGACGCCGATATCGGCGGCTTCGGCGGGGTTTTCGATCCAAAGGCGGCCGGCTACACCGATCCGCTGCTCGTCGCCGCCAATGACGGCGTCGGCACCAAGCTCAAGGTCGCGATCGACACCGGCATCCATGACACGGTCGGCATCGACCTCGTCGCCATGTGCGTCAACGATCTGATCGTCCAGGGCGCCGAGCCGCTTTTCTTCCTCGACTATTTTGCAACCGGCAAGCTTGACCCCACCGAGGCCGCGACCGTCGTCGCCGGCATCGCGCAGGGTTGCCGCATCGCCGGCGCCGCTCTGATCGGCGGCGAAACGGCCGAGATGCCCGGCCTCTACAAGGCGGGCGACTATGACCTCGCCGGCTTCGCCGTCGGCGCCGTCGAACGCACCGGCCTGCTGCCGCGTCCCGACGTGGCCGAAGGCGACGTGCTCATCGGCCTCGCCTCCTCCGGCGTTCATTCGAACGGCTTCTCGCTGGTGCGCAAGATCGTCGAGCTCTCCGGCCTCGGCTTCGACGCGCCGGCGCCGTTCGCACCCGAGCTTTCGCTCGGCCGCGCCTTGCTCGAACCGACGCGCATCTATGTGAAGCCGCTCCTCGCCGCCATCCGCGCCACCGGCGCGATCAAGGCGATGGCGCATATCACCGGCGGCGGTTTCGTCGACAACATTCCTCGTGTCCTGCCGGACGCGCTGGCCGCTGCCGTCGATCTCGACGCCGTCACCGTGCCGCCCGTCTTCGGCTGGCTGTCGAGGACCGGTGGCGTCGCCGAGCACGAGATGCTGCGCACCTTCAACTGCGGCGTCGGCATGATCGTCGTCGTCGCCCCGGAGGCGGCGGACGCCGTCACGGCGGCACTGGCCGCCGAGGGCGAAACTGTCATGCGCCTCGGCACGCTTGTGCCGCGCACGGGCGAAGGCGTCGTGTTCTCCGGCGCGCTGGCGCTTTGACGATGGCAAGAAAGCGGGTCGCGATCCTCATTTCGGGCCGCGGCTCGAACATGACGGCGCTAATCGAGGCGGCCGCCGATCCCGACTATCCCGCCGAGATCGCGCTGGTGCTTTCGAACCGCGCCGATGCCGGCGGGCTCGTCCGCGCCGCCGAGGCCGGCATCGCGACGGCCGTCATCGACCACAAGGCCTTTGCCTCGCGCGCCGAATTCGACGCGGCGATGGATGCGCGCCTGCGCGCCGAAAACATCGACATCGTCTGCCTTGCCGGCTTCATGCGGCTTTTGACCGATGGTTTCGTCGAGGGCTGGCGCGACCGGATGATCAACATCCACCCGTCCCTGCTGCCGCTCTTCCCCGGTCTCGACACGCATGAGCGGGCGATCGAGGCCGGCATGCGGCTCACCGGCTGCACGGTGCATTTCGTGCGCGCGAAAATGGATTCCGGGCCGATCATCGGCCAGGCGGCCGTGCCGATCGCCCTCGACGACACGCCCGACACGCTGTCGAAGCGCGTGCTGACGGCCGAGCACCAGATCTACCCGCTGGCGCTCGCCCTCGTCGCCTCCGGCCTCGCCACGGTCGAGAACGAACGATTGGTGATGCGAGGCGACCTGCCCGCTGATATCGCCAGCATGCTGGTCAGCCCGAGCTTCGGCGACTAGCTCGCCGGGCGGCGGTGGCCCGGCCGAACGGCCCACTCACCCGGACAAGACCCGCGTCAGCAGGAAAGCGGCCGTCCCGGCCAGCAAGGTGACGGCCGAGATGGCCCCGTATCCGGGGTACGCGGTTGGCCTCAGGTGGCCTTCACCCATACCTTGGTGTCGTGAACGGCGGCACCGCCGAAGGGGGCGACGGGGTCGGCACCGGTCAGCGTGTTGATGCCTTTGCCGTCGACGAAGGCGCTGTTCGGCCAAAGACCTTCCGAGATCACCACGCCGCGCTTCAGACCCTCGAACAGCTTGATGTGCAGCTTCACCTCGCCGCGCCGGTTACCGACGCGGACCAGATCACCACCGGCAACGCCGAGGCCGGCCGCGTCCTCCGGGTGGATCATCAGTTCCGGCCGAACTTCGCGGGCAATCGAGGTCGGCGTCTCGTTGAAGGAGGAGTTCAGGAACTGACGCGCCGGCGAGGTGGCGAGGCGGAACGGATGCGCTTCATCCGCCGCCTCGATGGAACCCCAGTGGTCGGGCAGCGTCGGCATCTCTGCATGCGGGCCAACGGCGCCATAATTCTCGCTATCGACAGAAGTCCAATCGACGCGAAAATGATACTTGCCGTCGTCGTGGCCAAAGCCGTTGAGGAAGTGGGCGGTGTCGAAATCCGACTGGCAATCGATCCAGCGCTTTTCTTCCAGATCCACCAGCGTGCCCCAGCCCGAACGCTGCAGCATCAGATCGATATGCTCGCGCTCGGTCATGGCGAAGCCAGGCTGCTCCAGCCCGAGGCGTTTCGCCAATCCGGCGATCACCTGATGGTTGGTGCGGCAGGAATCCGGCGGCTCGACCAGCTTGGGGCCGAGGATGATGTATTGATGGCCGCCACCCTTGTAGATGTCGTCATGCTCCAGGAACATCGTCGCCGGCAGCACGATATCGGCCATTTTGGCCGTGTCGGTCATGATCTGCTCATGCACGGCGACGAACAGATCCGGCCGGGCAAAGCCCTGCTTCACCAGCGTCTGGTCCGGGCAGACCGTCACCGGATTGGTGTTCTGGATAATCATCGCCGTCACCGGCGGCCCGCCGGCCAATGCATCGGGATCATTGGTGAGCACTGACGCCGTGCGCGACTGGTCGAGTTGGCGCACGCTCGGATCGAGCAGATCGAGCCCCTCGATCGCCGTCTTGTCGAGATGGAAGATGCCGCTGTTCGAATGGAACGCGCCGCCGCCTTCATACTGCCAGGCGCCGGTCACCGCCGGGATCGACAGCGCCGCGTGCATCGCCACGGCGCCGTTGCGCTGGCGGGAAAAGCCGTAGCCGAGCCGGAAGAACGTCTTCTGGGTCGTGCCGATGAGCGTCGCAAAAGCCACGATCTCGTCGACCGAGAGCCCGGTGATGGCCGCGCCCCATTCCGGCGTCTTGTCGGCGAGATGCGCCTCCAGTGCCTGCGGTTCGTCGGTGTAGCGGGCGAGATAGGCGCGGTCGGCGAAGCCATCGCGGAACAGCACATGCATGACGGCGCAGGCCAGCGCGCCATCCGTGCCCGGCTTCAGGCAGAGCGCCATGTCGGCCTGCTTCATCGTCTCGTTCTGGTAGATGTCGATCGCGACGATCTTGGCGCCGCGCTCTTTGCGCGCCTTGATGGCGTGGGTCATGACGTTGACCTGTGTCGCCACCGCGTTGGTGCCCCAGATCACGACGCAATCCGACTTCGCCATTTCGCGCGGATCGCTGCCAGCGATCTTGCCGGCTCCGGCGATATAGCCGGTCCAGGCCATGTTGGTGCAGATCGTGCCGTAGAAGCCGGAATAGCGCTTGGCGTGACGCAGGCGGTTGATGCCGTCGCGTTGCACCAGCCCCATCGTGCCGGCGTAGTAGTAGGGCCAGACCGTCTCGGCGCCGAGCTTCGCTTCCGCCTTCAGAAACGCCTCGGCCACCTCGTCGAGCGCGTCTTCCCAATCGATGACCAGCCACTCGCCGGAACCCTTTTCGCCCTTGCGGCGAAGCGGCTGCTTCAGGCGGTCCGGGTTGTTCACCCGCTCGGCATAGCGCGCGACCTTCGCGCAGATGACACCTTGGGTATAGTCATTGTCCTTCGCCCCGCGGATGCGGCCGATCCTGTTGCCCTCCAGCAGCTCGACATCGAGCGCGCAGGTGGACGGGCAATCATGCGGGCAGGCCGAATGACCGATACGGGGGAAGACGGGAGCGTTCATGGCGAGGGGGTTCCGTGTGTTGCCCCGTTATCGCGCGATATTGCCGCGCGGTCCATGGCAACAGCGAGACGGTGACGCGTCGCCGCGCCCTTTGACAGAATCGTCCGCGCAGGCCGATGGTTGGACGGCAGGCAGGCAAGGAGGCGAGGATGAGCGAACCGGTGAAGGCAGACGGCGAAGCGTTCGTGCAGGAGGGCGGCTGTCGCTGCGGCGCGGTTCGGCTGAAGATCAGCGCACGTCCTCTCCTGACCATGGCCTGCCATTGTACCGGTTGCCAGACGATGTCGGCGAGCGCCTTTTCGCTCTCGGCCGCGATCCCTAGCGCCGCTTTCGAAGTGACGAAAGGCGAGCCCGTCATCGCCGGCCTGCATGGCGCATCCCGGCACTATTTCTGCGGCCATTGCATGACGTGGATGTTCACCCGGCCCGAAGGGATGGACTTTTTCGTCAACCTGCGGCCGACGATGCTCGACGACCCGAGTTGGTTCGTCCCCTATATGGAAACCTGGACGAGCGAAAAACTCCCCTGGGCGACGACGCCGGCGGTGCGCAGCTTCGAGGCACTGCCGCCGGAAGACGCGTATGGCGACATGATCGCGGGCTATGCGGCGACCTGGGCAGGCGAGATACCGCCCGCCTGAGCCGGAAAACAGCGCCCTGCCTTCTTCCGACGAGAAGACGGATAGAGGCGAAAACGAGCGACCGCGAACACGCAAAGCTGATCGTGGGGACGCGGATTGCGATGTCAGCGCGCCGCGCGCGGGCTCATAATGACGCAACCCAACGGCGCAGGGCGCGTTGGCGCGACAGGCGCGCCTGCCATTCCGGGAGGCCGCCATTGTCCGCATCGGTCCCCGCAGGAAGGTTTCCCATGCCCGATTTCCTCATCCATCACAACGCCCTGGTCCTTGTCGGAGATGGGCGCAAGGCGCTCTTCCTGCGCAATCGCGGCACCCCGCAAGCGCTCGATCTGGCCGTCGAGGATATTCTCGACGGGGCCGAAAATCCGCCGACGCGGGAACAGGGGACGGATCGGCCCGGCCGCGTGGTGCAGGGTGTCGGTCAATCGCGCAGCGCCGTCGAGCAGACGGACTGGCACACGCTCGAAGAGCAGAAATTCGCCGTCACCATCGCCGAAGCTCTCTATCGCGCGGCGATAGCCAACACCTTCAGCGAGCTCGTGATCGTCGCCCCGCCCAAGATCCTCGGCACGCTCCGGCAGAGCTTTCACAAGCAGGTCAGCGACCGCATCCATGGCGAAATGACCAAGACGCTGACATCGACGCCGATCGGCGAGATCAGCCGGCTGCTCGCGGCCTAGTCCGACACCCGCCTACGCGGCCAACGCATAGCCATCGCGGCCGTCCCGTTTCGCGGCATAGAGCGCCCGATCCGCCAATTCCACCAGCTCCCGTCCGGTTCGCGGATGCGCGGCGCTCGACTCCGCCACGCCGATGCTGAGCGTCAGCGCGATCGTCCTCGCGCCCCATGCGACGGGCCGCTCGCGGAACGTCGCGACGAGTTCGGCCGCGATACCGGCCGCCTCGGAGGCGTTCGTGTCGGACAGCAGGATGCAGAATTCGTCGCCGCCCGGCCGCGCGACAAGGTCGCTCGGGCGCAACGTCGCGCTGACGATGTCGGCGACATGGCGCAGACAGGCGTCGCCCGCCGCGTGGCCGTGATCGTCGTTGATCGTCTTGAAGTTGTCGATGTCGACCATCAGCACCGCAAAGGGACGCCCCTCGCGCCGCGACCGGCTCTCCACCGCGGAAAGCCGCTCCAGCAGCAAGCGACGATTGGCGATGCCGGTCAGCTCGTCGCGATAGGTGAGCACCGCGAGTTCGGCGCGCAAATGGTCGATCGCCATGACGATCATGCCGAAATTCCAGACGACGCCGCTGAAGATCACGAGCAGGATCACCACGGTCTCAATCGTGTCGTAGTGGAGCTGGCCGATGCCGCCGGTGCTGAAGGCGAAGTTCGCTACGGTCTCGACGCCATGCACGAGAATGGCGATGGCCATGGCGACAGCTGCCAGCAGGCTACCCGGCGACCGCCGGCCCGGACGGGTCAGGTCCAAGATCGCGAAAGCGAGCGGGATGGACTGGCCGACGGCATAGACCGCGTTGCGCGCCGCATTGCTGGGGTAGATCGTCGAGAACACGATCAGGACGGCAATTGCGGCGACGGTGATGACGATGCTCTCGAGCCAGGGGCGCCGGTCGCCATAGAACTGGCGCACGCCGACCCAGTAAAGGCAGAAACCGAAGAAGATGACGCCGTTGCCGATGACGTTCGTTGGTACCTTGGCCAGCGACTCCAGCGACAGGACGAGGCCACCGAGCGCTGTCGTCAGGCAGGCGAGCATCCAGATCCGGGCGGCGCCAAATCCGCGATAGGTCCACCAGATCAGGCCCCAGACGATCGCCATCGTGAAAGCGTTGAGCAGAATGACGATGGACAGCGTCAGAAAATCAAGAACCATGGCGATGTTCGGAATCCGGAACCGATGGGAGGGATCTGGCCAAATGTGCCCGGACGATCGAGTCGCCCCATTCGATAGGGTGCAGCACGCACAATTTCAAATTTGAGTCAAATAACAACTTAAAATTGAAATACGCTATCCTGCCGCAGCCGCGTCGCCTGACGGCGCCCCATAAGACCGGCCGATGCATGAATGGCCCTTGCACCGCCCGCCGGGCAATGCCAACACCTTGGCATGAACTATCGTCACGCCTACCACGCCGGAAATTTCGCCGATGTCGTCAAGCACGCCATCCTCGCCCTGCTCGTCGAGCATCTGAAGGCCAAGGACAAGCCGTTTCGGGTGATTGACACCCATGCCGGCATCGGCCTCTACGATCTCATGGCGGTCGAGGCGGGCAAGACGAATGAATGGCAGACCGGCATCGGCCGGCTGCTCGACGCCGACGGCAAGCCGGCGATCGAGTTGACGCGGAAACTGGCCGAGGCGCTCGCCCCCTATCTCGAAACGGTGAAGGCCGCCAACCCGGATGGCGGGCTGAAGCACTATCCGGGCTCGCCCTGGCTGATCCGTCACCTGCTGCGCAAGACCGACCGGATGACCGCGGTCGAGATGCACCCGGACGACCACGCGACGCTGGCGGCGCGCTTCGCCGGCGATTTCCAGGTCAAGGCAATCGAGCTCGACGGCTGGCTGGCGCTCGGCTCCTTCGTGCCGCCGAAGGAAAGGCGCGGGCTGGTGCTGATCGACCCGCCCTATGAGCAGCCAGACGAGTTCAAGACGCTCTTCGACCGGTTCGAAAAGGCCTATCAGCGCTGGCCGACCGGCATCTATGCGCTGTGGTATCCGATCAAGGACATCGGCGCCGTGACGAATTTCCACAAGCGTCTGGCGGAGAGCGGCATCCCGAAGATCCTGGGCGCCGAGCTCTGGGTGCGCGAGCGGGCGACGCCCGACACCTTCAACGGCACGGGCCTCGTCATCTGCAATCCGCCCTGGCAGCTCGACCGGACGCTCGACGGGCTGCTGACCGGCCTCGCGCCGATCCTCGGCGAGACCGACAAGGCCGGCCGGCGCGTGTGGTGGATCCGCGGCGAGACATAGCGCGTCCTCGAAACCTCGGACGCCCCGCAGTCGAGATCGCTAGGCCGAGAAGGCTCGATCGGGTCTGGCATCAAAGTCGAGGATCGGGCCGACCGGCACGATTCCGGTCGGGTTGATCGTCTTGTGGCTCTCGTAATAGTGCCGCTTGATATGGTCGAAATCGACCGTCTCGCGAATGCCCTCGATCTGGTAGAGCTCGCGCGTGTAGGACCAGAGCGCGGGATAATCGGCCAGCCGGCGCAAATTGCACTTGAAGTGGCCGACATAGACCGGGTCGAAGCGCAGCAGCGTGGTGAAGAGCCGCCAATCCGCCTCGGTCTGGCGGTCGCCGGTCAGATAGCGCTGCTCCGCCAGCAATCCCTCCAGCCAGTCGAGGCTGGCGAAGAGCGGGTGGATCGCCTCCTCATACGCCGCCTGGCTAGTCGCGAAGCCAGCCTTGTAGACGCCGTTATTGACGGTGTCGTAGATGCGCGTGTTGAGCGCGTCGATCTCGGAGCGCAGCGGCTCCGGATAATAGTCGCCCGGCTTGGCGCCGATGCCGTCGAAGGCGGAATTCAGCATGCGGATGATCTCGGCCGATTCATTGCTAACGATCGTCCCGGTCTGCTTGTCCCAGAGCACCGGCACCGTGACGCGACCGGAATATTCAGGGTTCGCCTTGGTATAGACCTGATGAAGATAGCGGAAGCCGTTGACCTTGTCGGTCGTGACGCCCGGCCCCGGCTCGAAGGTCCAGCCATTCTCGCCCATCAACCAGTTGACCACCGAGTAGTCGATCATGCCTTCGAGCCCCTTCAGGGCTCGGAAGATCATCACGCGATGGGCCCAGGGACAGGCGCGAGCGATATAGAGGTGATAGCGACCGGGCTCCGCCTTGAAACCGCCCTCGCCGGTCGGGCCGGCGCTACCGTCCCGCGTCACCCAGTTGCGAAATCCGGCTGTGCTGCGCTGAAAGCGGCCGCCCGTATTGCGCGTATCATACCATTGGTCCTGCCAAATGCCGTCGACCAGAAGACCCATCGTCCGTGCTCCATTGTTGGTTGAACGATATATTGCCCCGATCAGGAGTTGTTGCCAGCCGCCCACACAGCGACGCTCTGTTCACCACTCGGGCCGCTGACGGCGGCTGGATGCTTGACCGTAACGGCGACTGTGACGCATCGTCTTTCAAAGCGTCCTCTGGGGAATCGCAATCATGATCCGTCGCCTAGTCGCAGCCCTCGCCTTCATCGCCGCCTTTGCCGGCTCCGGCGCCGCCCATGCGGCGGACTATGACGGCAGCTACGGCCAGGAAGTGCGCCGCGGCTGGGATCGCGGCAGCGTCCCTCCCTGCGACGCGCCCAAGGTTCTCTCCAACATCGCCGAGCGCTATCACTGGGCCAATACGCATACCTGGGGCAACGATCTCGCCTTCCGCGAAGTCGCCTCGGTCACCGAGACCCAGTTCCGGCCCGGCGATCCGGGCTTGATCGACCGCCGCTTCTGCAAGGCCGAAGTGTATATCGCCGACAATGTCCGCCCGACCGCCGTCTATTATCTGATCGAGGAGCGCATGGGCTTCGCCTCGATCGGCTGGTATGTCGATTTCTGCGTCTCGGGTCAGGATCCCTGGCGCGTGCATGACGGCTGGTGCCGCACGGTCCGCCCCGGCTGGTTCTGAGCGTGAAGCCCTCATCAGCCGCCCGCTATCTGTTCGCCGCCGTCCTTGCGATCGCCGGCTGGCTGACGAATCTGCCTGCCTCGGCCGATACGCCGGGCGATTTCGATTTCTACGTCCTGTCGCTGTCCTGGTCGCCGACCTATTGCGAGGATCGCGGCCGCTCGGATCGCATCCAGTGCGGTGGTCCGCGCCCGTTCGCCTTTGTCGTGCATGGCCTCTGGCCGCAATATGAGCGCGGCTCGCCGCGCGATTGCGATGTCGGCCCGCGCAGCGGCCTCCCGCGCCGTCTCGTCGACAGCATGCTCGATCTAATGCCGAGCCCGTCGCTGGTCCGGCATGAATGGAGAACGCATGGCTCCTGCTCCGGGTTGGGACCGAACGACTATTTCGACCTGACCCGTCAGGCGCGCGAAGCCGTTCGAATTCCGGGGCAGTTCGTCGACCTGCCGGACTACCTGACCGTCTCCCCCCGCGACGTGGAAGCGGCCTTCATCGCCGCCAACCCTGGCCTCAAGGCCAACGGCATCGCGGTCAGCTGCGATTCGCGCCGGCTGAAGGAAGTCCGCATCTGCATGACCAAGGATCTGCGCTTCCGCGACTGCGCCGAAGTCGATCGTAAGGCCTGCCGCAGCAACAGCCTGGTCATGCCGCCGGTCCGCTAGGCGGCGGTCCGGAGTGCCGGGCACTTCTCCCACCTTCCGACAAGGACCCACCGCTTTGCTCGTCCTGCGCAGCTCTCCCGCGTCGCCCTTCGGACGCAAGGTCAAGATCGCCGCCCATCATCTCGGCCTGATCGACCGGATCGATATCGTGGCGACCGATACGACCGATCCGAACGAAATCCTGCGCAAGCAGAACCCGCTCGGCAAGATCCCGGCGCTGATTCTGGAAGACGGCACGGTGCTCTATGACTCCCGCGTCATCGTCGACTACCTCGATCATCTCGCCGGCGGCGGAAAGATCATCCCGACCGATCCGGCGACGCGCTATCCGGCGCTGGTGATGCAGGCGCTGGCCGACGGCATCGCCGACGCCGCGCTGCTGCAGGTGTATGAAGGCCGCTGGCGTGACGAGGCGCAGCAGAGCGTCGTATGGTCGACACACCAACGGGGCAAGGTCGAGCGTGGCCTCGCCGCCGCCGAGGCGCAGACTTTCAACGGAACGATCGATGCTGGCACGATCGCGCTCGCCTGTGCCCTCGGCTATCTCGACCTTCGCTTCGGCGGGACCTGGCGCGACACGCATCCCAGGCTCGTCGCCTTCCTCGACGACTTCGCGACCCGCGTCCCCAGCTTCGAACGAACGCGCGTCAAAACCTGATCTACCCCGGAGATTCCCATGCGCTTTTCAGTGGGCGATGCCCAGACGGTCGCCCGGATCCTGCACGACGCGGCCGAGGCCGAGATCCTGCCGAGCTTCCGGCATCTCGGCGCCGGCGCGATCCGCCAGAAGACCTCCGCCGAGGACCTGGTCACCGACGCGGACGAGGCGGCGGAGCGGATGATCACCGCCGCGCTGGTCAAGGCGTTTCCCGGCGCGGTGGTCATCGGCGAAGAAGCCGTGTCCGCCGACGAGACGCTGCTGGACCGGCTGGACGGGGCCGATCTCGCCTTTGTCGTCGATCCCGTCGACGGCACCAAGAATTTCGCCTCGGGCCTGACGCTGTTCGGCGTCATGGCCGGCGTCGTCGTTCGTGGCGAGGCGGTCGGCGGCGTGATCCTCGATCCGATCGGCGGCGACTGGACCACCGCCCTGCGCGGTGAAGGTGCCTGGACCGAAAATGCCAGGGGCGAGCGCAACGACCTCAAGGTCGCGGCGCCGAAGCCCGTCGGCGAGATGGCCGGCACCGCCTCCTGGTCACTGTTGCCGGAGCCGCTGCGCGCGCAGGTCTGTGCCAATCTCGCCGCCACCCGTTCGGCGGCCGGCTATCGCTGCGCGGCGCATGAGTACCGGATGCTGGCCAGCGGCCACAGCCATTTCGCGCTCTATGCCAAGCTGACGGTCTGGGATCACGTCGCCGGCTGGCTGATCCATCAGGAGGCCGGCGGCTATTCTGCCCGCTTCGACGGCAGCGCCTATCTGCCGACGCATCGCGACGGCGGCCTGCTCTGCGCGCCGGACGAGGCGAGCTGGCAGGAACTGCAAGCGGCGCTGTTCGCCGGCACGGAATACGCCGCCGTCTGACCGGCGCGCCATCCATCCGGAAGAGCACCGGTGTCGCGCCGGTGCTCTTTTCGTTTGCGCGGTCGAGCCTGCTCGATCGCCGCAAGCGCCTGAAAGGCGCGCAGAACGAAAAACGCCGGCGGGTTGCCCCGCCGGCGCTTTGATCCGATTCTGAAGAACCGATCTTAGAACTTCACGCCAACGCCAGCACGGATCGTGTTGGTGCTGAAGTCGACGTCGGTGCCGCCATTGCCACCGATGTTGTAGTGCTCCTTGCCGAAGGAGGCGTACTGGTATTCGACGCGGGCGGTGACGTTGTTCCAGACCTGGGCCTCGACACCGGCGCCGACGGTCCAGCCCAGATGGGTCTGGTCGTCCGAACCAGCGCCGTCAACCGAAGCCGTGGCGCCGGAGACGGCCGCGCCGCCCGTGCCGTAAGCGAGGTAACGGTCAAAGGCATAGCCGACGCGGGCGCGGGCCGTGCCGTCCCACTTCTGACGGACGCCACCGCGGGCATTCGAGCCGCTGACGTCATCGAGATTGGCGTCGATTTCCGCGCCGATCACCCACTGGTTGCCCAGGTCGAAGTTGTAACCGGCGTAGAGACCGCCCTTGAAGCCGTCACCGTTGACGCTGCCGAAAGCGTTGTAGGCATTGGCATCGTTGGAGGACCAGCCATAGCCGACCAGAGCGCCGACATACGGGCCGGTCCAGCTGAATGCCTGGGCAGCCGGAGCCATCGGAGCCGGAGCGGGCTCGTAGGTGAGATCCGCAGCCAGAACCGGGGCTGCCGAGAGGGCCAGCGCCATGGCGCCGAGGGAGAGGGTGCGGATACGCAGCATCTTGGTCTCCATGCGTACTAAACGAAACGCTACAAAACTTGATCCGGGAGCGATCATTTGCCCCCGATCCGATGGTCAGAATTAACCCTGTCATTGCGGCAGAACATGACAGGAATTGCGGCATGTTCGAGGCATTCGCACCGCGTTGCCAAAATCACGCAACTTCGCTTTAAGCAACTGATTCCATGAATGTTTTATCGATATCGAAAGCCGGTTGTTAACCTCTCCGACATCATGTCGACGCAGGTGTTGACCACATTTAACGAAGCCTAATCAAGGCTTACCGAAATGGGCCCGCCACCCTATCTTCGCAGCTCAACGGATTCGCACGAACGGCAGGCAAAATGACGGACGAAAAGGGCACAGCGCTGGTCACCGGCGGCGCGCGACGAATCGGCCGCGCGATCGTCGAGGACCTCGCCCAAAACGGCTTCGCCGTCGCCATCCATTGCCGAAGCTCCGTCGACGTCGCGGAGGCACTCGCCGACGACATCCGTCGCCAGGGCGGCCGCGCCGTCGTGGTCACAGCCGATCTCTCCGATCTCGATGCCGCCCGCGCCCTGCCCGCCAGGGCCGCGGAGGCGCTCGGCCCGCTGACGCTGCTGGTCAACAACGCCTCGATCTTCGAAGCGGACGGTATCGGCGAGCTCGACGCCGCGCGCTTCCAGCGCCAGACGGCGGTCAACCTCGCCGCGCCCGTCTTCCTTGCCGACGCCTTCGCAGCCCAGCTTCCCGCCGACCGCGAGGGTCTCGTCGTCAACATGATCGACCAGCGCGCCTGGAAGACGACGCCACATTTTCTGTCCTACCAGCTCTCGAAATCAGGCCTGCTGACCGCAACCCGCACGCTGGCGCAGGCGCTGGCGCCGCGCATCCGCGTCAATGCCATCGGGCCGGGGCCCACCCTGCCATCGCCGCGTCAGGATCCGGCTGAGTTCCGTAAGCAGGCCGAAGCGGTCCTGCTGCGGCACGGACCGGATCTTTGCGAATTCGGACGGACGATACGATATCTGTATGAGACACGTTCCATCACCGGCCAGATGATCGCGCTCGATGGCGGGCAGCATCTTGCATGGGAAACGCCTGATATCGTAGGCATCAGCGAGTGAACACCCTGCCTCCCAACGACAACGACAAGCTCGAGATCGCCGCCGAAACCGGCGAGCCCTCGGCGCTGCCGACCGAAGACGCCAAGGCGACCGACGGCACGAAGCCGACCAACGACGCGCAGCCGGCCGAGGCCGCCTTCGAGGCGGGCGGCGAACTGGTGGCGCGCGGCCGGGGGGCGGCGGTCATCGCCGACTTCGTCACCCGCCTGCCCAACGCGCCTGGCGTCTACCGCATGTTCGACCAGAACGGCAACGTTCTCTATGTCGGCAAGGCGCGGAACCTGAAGAAGCGCGTCACCAGCTACACGCGCATCGGCATGCAGTCGAACCGGATCATCCGCATGATCCAGCAAACGGCGACGATGGAATTCGTCACGACGCGCACCGAGACGGAAGCGCTGCTGCTGGAGGCGAACCTGATCAAGCGCCTGCGGCCGCGCTACAATGTGCTGCTGCGTGACGACAAGTCGTTCCCCTACATCCTGATCACCGACCACGAAGCCCCGCAGCTGGTGAAACATCGCGGCGCGCGCAGCCGCGGCGGCGACTATTACGGCCCGTTCGCCTCGGCCGGCGCCGTCGGCAGCACGATGAACGCCATGCAGCGCGCGTTCCTGATCCGCACCTGCACCGATTCCGTCTATGAGAGCCGGACACGGCCCTGCCTGCTGTTCCAGATCAAGCGCTGCTCCGCCCCCTGCACCGGCGAGATCGCGCTCGGCGACTATGCCGAACTGGTGCGCGAGGCGAAGGGTTTTCTCACCGGCAAGTCCTCGGCGATCAAGACGGACCTCGCCCGCGCCATGGAGGCCGCCAGCGCCGATCTCGATTTCGAGCGCGCCGCCATCTATCGCGACCGCATCGCCGCGCTCTCGCATGTGCAGTCGCACCAAGGCATCAACCCGCAATCCGTCGACGAGGCGGACGTGCTGGCGGTGCATCAGGAAGGCGGCCAGAACTGCGTGCAGGTGTTCTTCTTCCGCACGGGCCAGAACTGGGGCAACCACGCCTTCTATCCGCGCGCCGACAAGAGCCTCGACGCCGCCGAGATTCTTGGCGCCTTCCTGGCGCAGTTCTATCAAGACAAGCCGGTTCCGGCGCTCATCCTCCTGAGCCACGAGGTGGAGGAGATGGACCTGATTGCCGCGGCGCTTTCGGAGCATGCCGGGCACAAGGTCGAGATCGCCGTGCCGAAGCGCGGCGAGAAGAAGGATCTGGTCGAGCACGCGCTGCTCAATGCGCGCGAGGCGCTCGGCCGCAGCCTGGCGGAGACCTCCAGCCAGGCCCGCCTGCTCGAAGGCGTCGCCGAAGCCTTCGGCCTCGAGGCGCCGCCGCGCCGCATCGAGGTCTATGACAACAGCCACATCATGGGCACCAACGCCGTCGGCGGCATGATCGTCGCCGGGCCGAACGGCTTCGTGAAGAACCAGTACCGCAAGTTCAATATCCGCTCGGAAGACATCACGCCCGGCGACGATTTCGGCATGATGCGCGAGGTGCTGACCCGACGCTTCTCGCGGCTGGTCAAGGAAGTCGGCTCGCGCGAGACCGCGCCGCGCGACGAGGACGGCTTCGGTCCGTGGCCGGATCTCGTCTTCATCGACGGCGGCCAGGGCCAGCTCTCGGCGGCGCAAACCATCATCGACGAACTGGGCCTGACCGACCAAGTGCCGCTGATCGGCATCGCCAAGGGTCCCGACCGCGACGCCGGCCGCGAAAAATTCTTCGTGCCCGGGCGCGAGGCGTTCATGCTGCAGCCGCGCGATCCGGTGCTCTATTTCGTCCAGCGCCTGCGCGACGAGGCGCACCGCTTCGCCATCGGCACCCATCGGGCCAAGCGCAAGGCGGCGCTGACCAAGAGCCCGCTCGACGAGATCGACGGCATCGGCCCGACGCGCAAGCGCGCCCTGCTCGCCCATTTCGGCACCGCCAAGGCCGTCGGTCGCGCCAGCGTGCCGGACCTGCTCGGCGTGCCCGGCATTTCCGAGCAGATGGCGCGCACGATCTACGACTTCTTCCACGACAAGACGGACTAGCTTCCCCTCCCGCGGCGAGGCGCGCACAAAGCGGCATCGGCGCCTAGCAATGACTTGGCCATGGCCCCGCGGGCCAGCCGAGACTATTGGACCGCCCGTCGCCAGTAGGAGAGCGCTACCGGCCCGAGCCGATCGCCGGCCTCGCCATGGAGCGCTTCGAGCGCGGCCAGGAAGGCGCGCGCCTCGCGCTCGAGGCCCAGTAGCGTCAGGGCCCGCAGGATACGGCTGATGCGCAGCAGGTTGTGATTGCCGGGCCGGAGCCAGTTCCGCGCCTGTAGCGGGAACTCTTCGGTCCGGACGATCTCGATGCCGCCATCCGCCCTCGCCTCGGCGAAACCGTAGAACGCCAGCAGCCGCAGGAACGCCTTATGCAGTGAGGCGCGAAGGTCGGCGCGCTGCCGGAATGCCGCGATATCTGCCGGCGTCAGGATCGGCGCATCCGGATTGAAGCCGCTCCGCTCCGGAAGCGGAAACAGCCACTGGATGTAGTCATGAACCCGCTCGAGATCGTCGTCTCCCCAGCCGAGGATCTCCGCGATCCGGCGGCCCTCGATGTCTGTCGCCACACCGGCATGGAAGCGGACGAGCGCGGATTCGACGTTGGTCATCCGTCTGCTCCCGGTCCGATCACAGGACACACCGCCTTCGGACGCATTCAGCCGCCCCTCCCCGCCGTGGTGCCCTTCGCCGCGTGGCGGGCGGCGTTCTCGCCATATTTCATGCCTTCGAGCTTCAGCCCGTCGGGATCCAGGAAGAACACGGCATAGTAGTCATCGTAATACTCGGCCGCCGGATCGACGATTTCGACGTTCTCCTGCTTCAGGAACGTCTGCAGGTCGTCGACGTCCTTCCGGTTGCGCAACTCGAAGGCATAGTGGTGAAAGCCGATGTCGCCGATGCGGTGCCGGTGCTTCTTGCCCTCGGCGTCGGCCTCGCCGATCCAGAAGCGCGTCTTGCCGTTGGTCCAGCCGATCGTATCGCCGTAGTCGCCGAGCACCTCGAAGCCGAGAAAGGCGAACAGACGCCCGTAGAACGCCTTCGATCTTTCGAAATCGCCGACGCGGATGACGAGATGATCGATCCCGACGACATTGACCATGGCGCATGTCTCCTCTCGGCCCCCGGAGGGCATCGATGAACAATTCGCCGGCCGCAGGCTCGTTCCGTCGGCCCGGTCAAGACTGTGCGAGCGACGCATTTTCACTGCGTGGCGGCAACGATCAAGTTGATACGGATCGCAGAACATAAATGATCCGCATTCAGCGTCGGAAAGCAGGGCTTTCAGGAGTAAACCTCGAATTCAATCCGAATTTACTCGACGGAATGCTGCCGATCACCATAGTTGCAACCCGCAGAACACCTCACCCATGCCCGCCACAGGCGGAGAAAGCAGGCCAGGCTGATGCGTACTCAATGGATCGCGGCGACGCTGGGGGCTGCGCTGGCAGCCGCCGTTTCGCTACCAGCACATGCCGAGCCGGCCCTGACCAAGGATCAGGCCCAGGCCATCGGCGTCGACGCCTATCTCTATTTCTATCCGCTCATCACCATGGACCTGACCCGGCAGCAGAGCACCAACATCGAGCCGGGCAAGGAACTCGGTCGCGGCCCGATGAACATGTTCAACAACATCCCGGAGTTTCCCCCGGCCGACTTCAAGGTCGTTGTCCGTCCCAACTTCGACACGCTCTATTCCAGCGCGTGGCTCGACATGACCAAGGAGCCGATGGTCGTCTCCAGCCCCGATACGGGCGGCCGCTATTTCCTGCTGCCGATGCTCGATATGTGGACGGATGTCTTCGCCTCGCCCGGCTGGCGCACGACCGGAACGGCGGCGGCGAATTATCTGATCACCCCGCCCGGATGGCGACCCGACCTCAAGGAGGGCTGGCGCGAGCAATTCAACCTGCCAGAAGGAATGAGCCGGATCGAGGCGCCCACGCCCTATGTCTGGATCATCGGCCGGACAAAGACCGACGGTCCGGCGGACTATGACGCTGTCCACAAGGTGCAGGCGGGTTACAAGATCGTTCCCCTGTCCGAATGGGGCAAGGACGCCAAGGCCCCGGTCGCGAAGATCGATCCCGCGATCGACATGAAGACGCCGCCCAAGGTTATTGTCGACAGCATGTCGGCCGACAGCTACTTCGCCCGGGCCGCTGATCTCCTGAAACTGCATCCGCCCCACATCACCGACCAGCCGATGGTCGCGGGTCTCGCCAGGATCGGCATCGTACCCGGCCAGGACTTCAACTTCGCCACGCTTTCGCCGGAGGTCCAGGAGGGCTTGAAGGCGGCACCGGCGGCAGCCCAAGACCTGATGAAGTGGAAGGTAAAGACGCTAGCGGATGTCGTGAACGGCTGGTCCATGAACACCAACACCATGGGCGTCTATGGCAATTACTATCTGAAGCGGGCGATCGTCTCGCAGCTCGGGCTCGGCGCCAACCTGCCGGAGGACGCGATCTATCCGCTCAATCTCGGCGATGCGTCCGGCAAGCCGTTGGATGGCGCCAACGACTACGTCCTGCATTTCGAGGCCAGCCAGCTGCCGCCCGTCGACGCCTTCTGGTCGGTCACGCTCTATGATCCGCAAGGCTTCCAGGTGGCCAATCCGCTCAACCGCTTCGCCGTGTCGAGCTGGATGCCCTTCGTCAAGAACGCCGACGGCTCGCTGGACCTCCATTTCCAGAACGCCAGCCCTGGCAAGGACAGGGAGGCCAATTGGCTGCCGGCGCCCAAGGGCCCATTCAACCTGACCATGCGCCTCTACGCGCCGCAAAGCGCCGCGCTGACCGGTCGCTGGAATCCCCCGCCGATCGAAAAGGCGGAGCCAGCGCAGATCCTGGCGCAATAGGGCCACGGTACCCGTCAGAAAGCAGAAGGGCGAGGCACGAGGCCTCGCCCTTTCTCTTCATGGCGCCGTGGTCGACGGCGTCAGTCGAGCATGGCGATCAGCGCCAGCAACTCTCCCAGATGCGGCACCTCGCGGAAACGCGGCGCGCCATGGGGCGCCTCGACCTGTTCAAACGACCAGGTCAGGTCATGCGGGACATAGACGCCCCAGCTTCCCGCCTCGATCGCCGGCACGATGTCGGATTTCAGCGAATTGCCGACCATCATGCTATGCGCCGGCCCGTCGGCATGGCGGGTGAAGATGCGCTGATAGGTCGAGGCGTTCTTGTCGCTGACGATCTCGACGGCGTCGAACAGATCGCCGAGCCCGGACGCGGCCAGCTTGCGTTCCTGGTCGAACAGATCACCCTTGGTGATCAGGATCAGCCGATAGGCGCCGGAGAGCTGCTCCAGCGTCTCGCGCACATGCGGCAGCGTCTCGACGGGGTGCACCAGCATGTCACGGCCGGCGGCGAGGATCTCGCTGATCGCCGCGGAAGGGATGCGCCCGCCTGTCATCTCGATCGCCGTCTCGACCATGGAGAGCGTGAAGCCCTTGATGCCGAAGCCGTAGAGCTTGAGGTTGCGCCGCTCGGCCTCGTTGAGCCGGCGCGAGATCTCTTCCCTGTCGCCATGCTCGGCCAACAGATCGAGGAAGCGCTGCTCCGTCATCCGGTAGAACTGCTCGTTCTGCCAGAGCGTGTCGTCGGCGTCGAAACCGATGGCGGTGAGGGAAGATCTGCGAGACGGCATCCGAATTCCCATTTGGGCGCCCAGACAAAAATGGCGGATCCGGAGACTAGCCGGACCCGCCACGCATTTCCATGCCGGCGCCTTGGCGGCGCGACGGTCGATCAGGCCTCCTGGATCGCCGAGAGCTTCCACTCGCCGCCGGACTGGCGCGCGAAGGTCCAGATCTCCGTCGTCTCCGTCGGCGCGTCTGCGTCGCCCGAGACGACCGCGCCGGTCGCCCGGTCGCGCATGACGTCCCGGCTCTCATAGCGCATGGCGACCGTGGCATAGTCGGTATCGCCCTCGCGCCAGGCCTCGGCAAGATCGCCCTGCAACAGCTTGACGTCGGTGACGTCGTTGCGATGGCCGCTGGTGGCGTTCTGGCTTAGTTCCTCGGAGAGGTAGGACATAATCTCCGGCGTCGTATGCTGGCGCAGGGCGGCATAGTCCTCGCGGCCGAAGGCGCCCTGGACGTCGCCGAGGAGCTTCTGGAACGCGTCGAGATCGTCGCCGGTAATGCCGACCTCGTCATTGGCATTCATCGCATTGGCCGGCCGCGCCGCCTTGGCGCCCGAACCGAAGCCGCCGAGTCCGCCGAAACCGCCAAGGCCCGCGCCGAGGCCGTTGCGAGCGGTCGCGGTGGGGGCATCCGTCGCCGGAGCATCCGCCGGCATGCCGCGAGCCATGCCAGCCGGTGCAGCGTCGGCCATGCCCGCGGCGGAACCGGCCGGGCGATTGCGATTGCTGAGGAAGCGGAACAGGAACATGGCGCCGATCGCGAGCAGCGCGATCTGCAGGATGAAGCCAAAAGCGCCGGCCATGCCGCCCAGGCCGTTGCCGAGCAGCATGCCGATCAGGCCGCCCACCAGCAGGCCGCCGAGCATCGAGCCGCCGAGGCCACCCAGGAAGCCGGGGCGCGAGGCCTGGGCCGGACGAGCGGCATTGGTGGTCTGGCCGGCGTTCGGCTGCGTCATCGAGCGCTCGACCGGCTGGGCCGTGCGCGGCGCCGTCGGCGTGGTGGCAGGGGCCTGGAAGGTACGCGTGCCGCGGCTGCCGAAGCTCCCGCCCCGGCGGGCGTCCGCGTCGTCCACGACAGCGAAGCTCATCGCCGTGGCGATGCCGATCATCGCCAGAAACACCGGTGTGCGCTTGCCGAAAAACATGTCTCGTCCCTTGTTTGAGCTGGCGGACCCCTCCGGGCCCTCCGACGCCATGTAGGAACGATGCACGCCCTTGGTTAGGGGCGAACCGCGTCATTCTTGCGATTTCTTCAATCGCGACATCGTGTTATTGGCTCGCGCCATGACATACAAGGTTGCCGCCCTCTATCAGTTCGCGTCGCTTCCCGACTTCGAAGACCTGCGCGCGCCATTGCTCGAACTCTGCGACACGCACGAGATTCGCGGCACATTGCTGCTGTCGCCGGAGGGGATCAACGGCACGATCGCCGGTCCGGAGGCCGGGATCGACGCCATTGTGGTGGAGTTCGAGAAGGGCGCCCTGTTCGGCAGTCGGCTCGACAATCTCGAGCTGAAATTCTCGACTGCGGCCGCCATGCCGTTCAAGCGGCTCAAGGTCCGGCTGAAGAAAGAGATCGTCACGCTGGCGCAGCCGCATGTCGATCCCACCCAGCAGGTCGGCACCTATGTCGCGGCCGAGGACTGGAACGCGCTGATCTCGGATCCCGACGTGATTGTCGTCGATACGCGCAACCGCTTCGAAGTGAAGATGGGAACGTTCGAGCGCGCGCTCGACCCGGAAACGCGAAAATTCTCGCAATTCCCCGACTTCGTCGGCCGCACGCTGGATCCGGACAAGAACCAGAAGGTCGCGATGTTCTGCACCGGCGGCATTCGCTGCGAGAAGGCGAGCTCCTATCTGCTCTCGCAGGGCTTCGCCGAGGTCTTTCACCTCAAGGGCGGCATCCTCAAATATCTCGAGACCATCCCGCCGGAGCAAAGCCTCTGGCAGGGCGAGTGTTTCGTGTTCGACGAGCGGGTCGCCCTCGGCCATGGCCTGGTCGAGCGCGCTCTCGCCGACGAAGAGGAAGGCGAGACGCCTTCCTAACCCTTCACCTAGCTCTTCGAGCCGGCCTTTCCCTTAAGGAAAGGCAAGGATCCGGCTCGCGCCGAATGGATCTCGCGAGCCAGACCGGCTGGTCGGCTTAGCCGGCGTCTTCGGCGTCGTTGCGCAGATAGGCCTCGACGACACCTTTGAGCTTGATCGTCAGCGGATTGCCGAAACGATCGCGCGCCTTGCCGGCAGCGACGCGGACCCAGCCCTCGCTGATGCAATATTCCTCGACATTGGTCTTCTCGGTGCCGTTGAAACGGATGCCGATGCCGCGCTCCAGCAGAGCCTCGTCATGGAAAGGGCTCTTCGGGTCGTTCGAGAGACGGTCGGGCAGCGTGTCGGTCATGATGAAGCCTTCAAATCGATAAGCATTGGCCGGGAGACATAGCGGGACGGCACGGTCCTGCCAACCCGCCTGAGACGCGGTTCAACGGCCCAGCACGGCGGCGACCGTCAGCAGCAGGACATAGAGCCCCGTCCCGATCAGCATGAACATCACGGCGGCCGAGCCGAGATCCTTGGCGCGGCGCGCGAATTCAGAGTGTTCCGGCGAGACCCGGTCGACGATTTCCTCGATGGCCGTGTTCAGCGCCTCCACGGCGAGCGAAGCGAAGGCCAGCATCAGATAGACGCCGATCTCGGCCAGCGACCGCCCGATCGCGACGATCCAGACGAGGCCGACGACGCCGGCCGCCAGTTCCATGCGCGCCGCCATCTCGCCCCGAAATAGCTCCACGGCGCCGGCGCCCGACCAGCGCAGGGCCGAGAAAAAGTGATCGATCCAGGCCCGCATGCTTGTTCCCCGTCCTATCCGCGCCACAACCAGCAGCCAGGATCCCTTGAATTCTTCCACGATGGCGCAATTCTCGCGCGACACGATATCATCTACGCGATTCCCCGCGATTGCCTCCCCGGGCAACGCAACCGTGCCATTATTTCCCGCATACCTTGGCAGGGCTTGGTCCGGATGCAATATGAGGGGAAGGGTTCAGGATAGACATGAGCGAACTTCGCACCTTCGACGTCAGACGGCCGCAGCGGGCGCTCCTGCTCTCGCTTCCGAATATTCTGACCTATGGCCGCATCCTGGCGGTTCCCCTCGTCGTCTTCTGCGTCGTCGGCGGCAAGGATACGTGGCGCTGGACGGCCCTGGTGCTGTTCGTCATCGCCAGCATCACCGACTATCTGGACGGCTATCTGGCGCGAATCTGGAAGCAGCAATCCTCGCTCGGACGCATGCTCGATCCGATCGCCGACAAGCTGCTCGTCTCCGCCTGCCTGCTCGCTCTTGTCTTCGAGCGCACGATCGACGGCTTGTCGCTATGGGCGGCGCTGATCATCCTGTCGCGCGAGATCCTGGTCTCGGGGTTGCGCGAATATCTGGCGGAACTCCGCGTCAGCGTGCCTGTGTCGCGCCTCGCCAAGTGGAAGACGGCGCTGCAGATGGTCGCGATCAGCTTCCTGCTCGCCGGCCCGGCGGGCGACGCCTATTTCCCCTATACGACGCTGATCGGGCTCGTCCTGCTCTGGGCCTCGGCCCTGGTCACGCTCTATACCGGCTATGATTATTTCCGCGCCGGTCTCGGGCACATCCTGGAGGAAGAGCCGTGAAGCTCGTCTATTTCGCCTGGGTCCGCGAGCGGATCGGCATGGCGGAGGAGACGGTGGATCCGCCGCGAAGCGTCGAGACGGTCGCAGACCTGTTGGGTTGGCTGAGAACGCGCGGCGATTCCTATGATATTGCGCTCGGTGAATCCGGGGCGATCCGCGTCGCGCTCGACCATGACCACGCCGATCACGATGCATCCATCGCCGGGATCCGCGAAGTCGCGTTGTTCCCGCCCATGACCGGAGGCTAGGCTCGCCATGGCCCATGTCCGCGTTGCAATCGTTTCCGAGCCACTCGACATCACGGCGGAGATCGAGCGGGTGTCGGCGGGACGCGGCGATATCGGCGCGATCGTCACCTTCACCGGTCTTTGCCGCGACGAGGACGGCCGGCTCGAGGCCCTGGAACTCGAGCACTATCCCGGCATGGCGGAGAACGAGGTCAAGCGCATCGCCGAACAGGCGGCCGGCCGCTGGGAGATTTCCGACGTCAGCATTCTGCACCGGCATGGCAAGGTGCGGCCGGGCGAGATCATCGTGCTGGTGGTGACGGCCTCGAAGCATCGGCACGCCGCCTTCGAATCGGCCGAGTTCATCATGGACTTCCTGAAGACCCACGCTCCGTTCTGGAAGAAGGAACACACGGCGGCCGGCGCCGTGGCCTGGGTCGCGGCCAAGCAGGCCGACGACGAAGCGGAAGAGCGCTGGAACAACTCCGATTGAGCCATTCCCCGACGCATCGACCCGGCGGCGCCTTCGCGCCGCACGAGGTTTTGGCCGAAGCGCTGCTGCCGCATGCGACGTCGAGCGACGACGGCTCGCATGACATCGCCCATTTGCAGCGCGTCTGGAGCAATGCCGCCGCCATTCTGGCCGAGGAAGGCGGCGCCGCCGAGATCGTCGCCGCCGGGGCACTGTTGCATGACTGCGTGACGGTCGAGAAAAACGATCCCATGCGCGCGCAAGCCTCTCGCCTCGCCGCCCGCAAGGCGGAGACCGTCCTGCGGGATCTGGGCTGGGATGGCGCCCTTATCGGCGCCGTGGCGCATGCGATCGAGGCGCACAGCTTTTCTGCCGAGATCCCGCCCGAGACGCAGGAGGCGAGGATTCTGCAGGATGCCGACCGGCTCGACGCGATCGGCATGGTCGGCGTAGCACGCTGCTTCTATATCGCCGGCAGGATGGGCAGCGGTCTCTACGATCCGGCCGATCCGGAGGCAGCCTTTCGCCCGCTTGACGACAAGCGCTTCGCCATCGACCATTTCGAGAACAAGCTGTTCAAGCTCGCCGCCGGCTTCCAGACCAGGACGGGCGCCCGCCTGGCCGAATTGCGACAGGCGCGATTGCGCCGGTTCTACGACGAATTTCTCGACGAGATCTGAGGCGGGCCTCGATCAAGGCCGCCATTGGGAGGAACGCTGGATGCTGACGATCTGGGGCCGCAACAACTCGAACAACGTGAAGAAGGTGCTCTGGTGCGCCGAGGAAGCGGGCCTCGCCTATGACTGGATTCCGGCCGGCGGCAGCTTCGGCCTGACCGCCGATCCGGCCTATCGCGCCATGAACCCGAACGGCCTCGTGCCGACAATTCGCGACGGCGATTTCGTGCTGTGGGAATCGAACGCCATCGTCCGTTATCTGGCCGGGCGCTATGCCTTCGGCTCACTGGCGTCGGAAGATCCGCAGGCGCGCGCCAGCGCCGATCGGTGGATGGATTTCAACACCTCCAGCGTCGCCGGGCCGTTTCGCGACGTGTTCTGGGGCATGGTCCGCACGCCGCCGGAACAGCGCGACATGGCGACGATTGAAGCCGGCCGCAAACGCTGTGCCGCGCTCTTCGCGATCGTCGACCACGCGCTGGCCGAACAGCCCTGGCTGTCGGGCGACCGCTTCGGCATGGGCGACATCCCGCTCGGCTGCTTCACCTATGCCTGGTTCGAAATGCCGATCGAGCGCCCGGAGCTGCCGCACCTCGCCGCCTGGTACCAGCGGCTGAAGGAGCGGCCGGCCTATCAGAAGGCGGTGATGATCGGGCTTAGCTAGGAGAGCGCGTCCCTGGTTCCTCTACCTCTGAGAGGTAAAGAACGAGCCACCCAAACGAAAATGGCCGGGACGAGCCCGGCCATTCCGCAAACTTCTGAAGGTTCGGCGGCTTAGCCGACGAGTTCGGTGCCCGAGAACCAGTAGGCGATCTCCTCGGCAGCGGTCTCCGGAGCGTCCGAACCGTGGACCGAGTTCTCGCCGATCGACAGGGCGAATTCCTTGCGGATCGTGCCGGCGTCGGCGTTGGCCGGGTTGGTCGCGCCCATGACTTCGCGGTTCTTCAGGATGGCGCCTTCGCCTTCCAGAACCTGCACGACGGTCGGGCCGGCGGTCATCGTCTCGACGAGCTCGCCGAAGAAGGGACGCTCCTTGTGAACGGCGTAGAAGCCTTCGCCTGCTGGCGGGACATCCAGACGCGCTTGGAAGCGACGACGCGCAGGCCGGCATCTTCCAGCTTGGCGGTGATCTTGCCGGTCAGGTTGCGCTTGGTCGCGTCGGGCTTGATCATCGAGAAGGTGCGTTCGATCGCCATGTCTTCAGTCCTGTCATATCGATTGGAGAGGGGTAATTGGGTGGCGCTGTATAGCCTTGGCGCAGGCACCGGGCAAGGGCGCCAGCCTTGCCAGCAGCCGGGCCGCGACGTTTTATGTCAGCCATACTGCCCCGATGAACGCGACGATATCGCGACAAGGACGAGCCCCCACGATGAAGCCGCATTTCATGATGTTCGCCGCCTATAATGGCTGGGCCAATGACCGCCTGTACGCGGCCGCGCGCGAGCTGTCCCGGGGAGACTATCTCGCCGATCACGGCGCCTTTTTCGGCTCGCTCAACGGAACGCTCAACCATCTTCTGGTCACGGACCGGATCTGGATGCGGCGCTTCACCGGCGATGGTCCCGTCCATGCCGCGCTCAACGAGCTGCTGACCGACGATCTCGCCGAACTGTCGGCGCTCCGGGCCAGCGAGGATGCGCGGCTGACCGGCTATGTCGGCAGCCTCGACGAGGGCAAAATCGCCGGCAATTTCACCTATCGGCCGATCACCAATCCGGTCGAGATCACGCAGCCGCTTGGCCCGGCGCTTGCCCATCTTTTCAATCACCAGACCCACCATCGCGGCCAGGCGACGGCGATCCTCACCCGGATTCGCCGGCCGGGACGCCTGCCCGAGCCTCGATCTGATCCTGTTCCAGCGCCAGTCCGGCATGGGGCTCGGTTGAGAAAAATCCAGCCCCTCGCAGGCCAGTCGCGGAAATATTTCGGCGATGTGTGACGGCGGTCGCTTGATTCAACCGGGGGCGAGGCGCACGTTTTCTGAAGCTCGTTTCTGTGCCCTGTGAGTCTCCATGTTCCGGCCCCTGCTCCTCGCATTCGCTCTCTCCGTCACGGCCGCTGAGGCTGCGACCCCGAATGTCGAAGTCGAGCCGCCGGAAGGGCTCTCCGATTCCGAAATGGCGGAAGTAGTCGACTTCGTCGTCGGCAACGCCGTCTTCGCGCTCTACCACCAGGCCGGCCACATGATGATGGAGCGTTTCGGCATCGATGCTGCCGGCGGCGAGCAGGCGGCGGATGATTTCGCCGTCATGACGCTGCTGGAACCGCGAACCGGCGCCGGCGACCAGACGCTGGTCGACGCGGTCGACAGCTGGATGCTTTCCAACCACCTGACCGCCTCGGCCCAGCCGGAGACGATCGGCCTGCCCGACCGGCATTCGGTCGACAGCGATCGGGCCAATGCCATCGTCTGCAACATGGTCGGCTCAGACGCCAAGGATTTCGCCGATATCGCGGAGGCCGCCGCCCTGACGCCGGCAACGCGCGCCAACTGCGCCACCTCCTACCAGCAGAAGCGCGCTGTCTGGGCCAACGGGCTGAAGCCGCTGCAGCGCGCTGCGGGCGCGCCGATGTCGGTGATCCCGGTGGTCTACGATGCGCCGACCGGCAACGAGATCGCCGAACTGACGATCCTGCATGACAACAAGGTGCTGGAAGAGGTCGCGACCCGCCTCGCCAACGACTTCACCCTGGCGCAGCCGCCGACCCTGCGGGCCAAGAGCTGCGGCGCGATCACGTCGAGCTACGATGCCGTCCGCAACGAGATCGTGTTCTGCTACGAGCTGCGAGCTACCACGCCGAGCTGATCGTCCGCGACATCCAGGGCCGCTGAGCCCCTTGCCGGCGACATCTTCGCGCGCCGCGCTTGCTTCCGGCCGCTAGGCACGGCACATAGCCGGCCATGCTGCACGTCAACGAAGTCACCTATCGCATCGCCGGCCGTACGCTCCTCGAGGGGGCGACCATTGCCTTGCCCGACGGGGTCAAGGCCGGCTTCGTCGGCCGCAACGGCACCGGCAAGACGACCCTGTTCAAGCTGGTCACCGGCGAGATCGCGCCGGAGAGCGGTTCGATCGGCTTGCCGCGGGGCGTCCGCATCGGCCAGGTCGCGCAGGAAGCGCCCGGAACCGAGCAATCGCTGATCGAGTTCGTGCTCGCCGCCGATACGGAGCGCGCCTCGCTGCTGGCCGAGGCCGAGCACGCGACCGACCCGCACCGGATCGCCGAGATCCAGATCCGCCTTTCCGACATCGGCGCCCACGCCGCCGAAGCGCGCGCCGGCACGATCCTGTCCGGCCTCGGCTTCGACGCGGCGGCGCAGCTGCGCCCCTGCTCCGCCTTCTCCGGCGGCTGGCGCATGCGCGTCGCGCTGGCGGCGGTGCTGTTCGCCGAGCCGGACCTGCTGCTGCTCGACGAGCCGACCAACTATCTCGACCTCGAAGGCACGATGTGGCTGGAGAACTATGTCGCGCGCTATCCGCACACGGTCTTCCTGATCAGCCACGATCGCGACCTGCTCAATCGCGCCGTCGACATGATCGTGCATCTCGACCAGGGCAAGCTGACGATCTATCGCGGCGGCTATGACAGCTTCGACCGCCAGCGCCGCGAGAAGCAGGCGCTGCAGCTGAAGCTCAAGAAGAAGCAGGACGACCAGCGCAAGCACCTGCAAGCCTTCGTCGACCGCTTCAAGGCCAAGGCCTCGAAGGCGCGGCAGGCGCAGTCGCGCATGAAGGCGCTGGAGAAGATGCAGCCGATCGCCGGCATCGTCGACAGCGACGTGACGCCGTTCCACTTCCCGCCGCCGGCCAAGATCCTCGCGCCGCCGATCATCGCGCTCGACAATGCCTCGGTCGGCTACGAGGAAGGCAAGCCGATCCTGCGCAAGCTCGACCTGCGCATCGACGTCGAGGACCGCATCGGCCTGCTCGGCGCCAACGGCAACGGCAAGTCGACCTTCGCCAAGCTTCTGGCCGGGCGGCTTCCCGACCTGACCGGCGCCATGCGGCGGGCCGAGAAGCTCGACATCGCGCTTCTTCGCCCAGCACCAGCTCGACGATCTGCGCCCGGCGGAGACCGCCGTGCAGCACATCCGCCAGCTGATGCCGGACGCGACCGAGGCGCAGGTGCGCTCCCGCGTCGGCGCGATGGGCTTCCCGACCGCCAAGATGGACACGCCGGCACGCGAGCTTTCGGGCGGCGAGCGAGGCGCGCCTGCTGCTGGGCATCGCGACGTTCCGCGGGCGCCAACCTGCTCATCCTCGACGAGCCGACCAACCATCTCGACATCGACAGCCGCGAGGCGCTCGTGCAGGCGCTGAACGACTATCCCGGCGCCGTCATCCTGATCAGCCACGACCGCCATCTGATCGAGGCTTCCGTCGACCGGCTGCTGCTGGTGGCCGACGGCACGGTGTCGAATTTCGACGGCGACATGGACGATTACCGCAAGCTGATCGTGAAGGGCCCGGAGACGTCCTCCGGCAAGACCGAAAGCGACGCGTCGAAGAACTCGGCGCAGGACCGCCGTCGGAATCCGCCGCCAAGCGCTCCGAGCTGGCGCCGCTCCGCAAAAAGATCAAGGAAACCGAATCCTTGATGGAGAAGCTTCAGAAAGAGATTCAGAAGCTCGACACGGCGCTGGCCGACGTGAACCTCTACGCCAAGGACCCCGCCAAGGCGACGACGCTCGCCAAGCAGCGCGCCGACGCGGTCAAGGCGCTGGCCGAGCGGGAGGAAGCGTGGCTGGAAATGTCGGCCGAATACGAGGAAGCCGTCGAGGCGGTCTAGACTCAGGCTGCGGCCGTTCACATCCTGAAGGGTGGCTGCGCGCCCTTCGACACGCTCTCCCTGAGAGAGAGGATCCAGCCGAAGAGCCGGGTGACGCGCTGTAGGCAAACATCCGGTGAGGCCGTAAACCCTCACCCGGCCGCGCCTGCGAGCCGGTCGACCTGCTCGGCTGAGGTCGAGAGCGTCGACAGGAGAGCGCCGTGCCGCCTCACGCCTTCTTCTGCCAGCGCCCCTGTTCGGACTGCTGCCAGTAGGTGGCGTCGTGGCCCTCGGCCTTGACGCGCTTCCAGGAGGCGCGCGCCGAGTCGAGGGCTTCCGGGTCGTTGCCGTCGAACATCAGCACCACCCGGACATAGCCGGAAAGGTCGCCGGCCGAGGCCCCGGCGACGAGGAAGCGGACATTGGCGCCGTTCGGATTGCCCGGCTCCGGGCGTGATCAGGACGGGGTGCTGCGCGGCATCCGCGTCGCGCCACAGCCCGTGCGGCAGGAAGCTGTCCTCGCCATAGGTCCACAGCAGCGCATCGAGCGCCTCGCAGCGCTCGACCGAGCCGGCCTCGACCACGACGCGCCAGCCACGCTCCAGCGATTTCTCCAGCAGTCCCGGCAGGAGCGTTTCGAGCGGCTGCTGCTGCAGATGGTAGAACAGGACTTCGGTCATCACGCCTTCTCAAACGGAGCCGGCCGCCCCGAGGCATTCGGTGCGGCCGGCGTCTCGTCTCTTCTATCAGATCAGCCTTCGTAATTGTCGGCGACGAGGCGGTCGAGGATGCGCACGCCCCAGCCCGAAGCCCAGGAGCGGTTGATCTCGCTTTGCGGCGAGCCCATCGCCGTGCCGGCAATGTCGAGGTGGGCCCAGGCGACGCCATCGTCGACGAACCGCTTCAGGAACTGTGCCGCCGTGATCGAGCCGCCATAGCGGCCGCCGGTGTTCTTGATATCGGCGAACTTCGATTCGATCATCTTGTCGTAGGCGGCACCGAGCGGCATCCGCCAGACCTTCTCGCCGGTGACCTCGCCCGCCTTTGACAGCGCCGTCGCCAGCGCGTCGTCATTGGCGAACATGCCGGCATGGTCGTTGCCGAGCGCCACCATGATCGCGCCGGTCAGCGTCGCCAAATCGACGATCACCTTCGGCTCATAGGTCTTCTGCGCATACCAGAGCGCGTCCGCCAGCACGAGGCGACCTTCGGCGTCGGTGTTGATGATCTCGATCGTCACGCCGGACGCCGCTTCGACGATGTCGCCAGGGCGCTGCGCATTGCCGTCGGGCATGTTTTCGACGAGACCGATGATGCCGACGACGTTCGCCTTGGCCTTGCGCGAGGCGAGCGCGTGCATCAGGCCGACCACGGCGGCCGCGCCGCCCATGTCGCCCTTCATGTCCTCCATGCCGCCGGCCGGCTTGATGGAGATGCCGCCGGTATCGAAGACGACGCCCTTGCCGACGAAGGCGACGGGCTTGTCCTTTCCGTCTTTCGAATCCTTGGACTTGCTGCCGTTCCAGTGCATCGCAACGAGGCGCGGCGGCCGGACGGAGCCCTGCGCGACGCCGAGCAGCGCCCGCATGCCGAGCTTCTTCATCTGCTTTTCGGTCAGCGTCTCGATGGTGACGCCGAGCGCCGCCAGCTCGGCCGCCTTGTCGGCGAACTCGACCGGCCCGAGGACGTTGGCCGGCTCGTTGACGAGTTCGCGCGCCAGGATGGCACCCTCGGCGATCGCCGAACGGGCAACCCACGCCTTCTTGGCCTTGCTCGATTCGCCGGCGACGATGTCCAGCTTCACCGCTCCCTTGGACGCCTTGCCGTTGTCGCCGTTCTTCCCTTCCTTGGAATCCTTGTTGTTCCTGCCGCTCTTGTAGCGGTCGAAGGAATAGGCGCGCAGTACGGCGCCAAGGCCGATGTCGGCGAGCTGGTCGCCGGAAATCGGCGTGCCGTCCGGCCGCTCGGCCAGCAAAGTGGCCTGCTCGCCTTTGCGCAAGGTTCCCAGAATCGTGCCGCCGAGGCGAGACCAATCGCCTTCCACAAGTTCTTCCGCCGCGCCGAGACCGACGACGACCAGGCGATCGAAGCTGAGGCCTGCCGGCGCGAGCAGATCTAGAACCGCGAGCGCCTTGCCCTTGTACTCGGCGATGCCTGCGGCCTTTCGAACCAGATCGGCGATCCCCAATCCGCCCGTTTCGGCACCGAAGGTCAGCGTCTCGTCGGTCAGGACGACCACAGTCCCGGTCTCGGCCGAGACGGATTTGTGGAAGGAAACAGCAGGGCTTTCGCTCATTTTGGGTCTCGCGGGGCAAGGACGGCAGGCGCCGGGCGGCGCTGTCTGGGACGGCGGGTGCGTGGGTAAAGCCACACCCAGAGGATGATCAATCTGTCCACCGACGGCGTCTCTGGCAAGTGGCGCGTCTTCCAGCTAGACGTTTACGCTTTATTAACGGCGTTCATTCGCGTTTGATTCACCCAATTGGTTCACCCATGGACGGTCGACCCCGAGCCCAGAAGGAGACTGGTCCGCCAATATCTCGCAGCCAGGCAAGGCTGACATCGCAGGGGCGTTCAGAGTTCGAGGATCGACGAAACCAAGATGAAGCTCATCGAGCGCTACATCTTCAAACGAATGTTCGCAGCGTTCCTGCTGAGCCTTTGCGGCTTGTCGGGCACCGTGTGGCTGAGTCAGGCCCTGCGCGAACTCGACCTGATCACCAGCAAGGGCCAGAACTTCGCCACCTTCTTCCAGGTGTCGAGCCTGATCTTCCCGGGCCTGCTGCTGATCGTCTGCCCCGTCGCCCTGCTGATCGGCGCAATCTACACCTTCAACCAACTCAATGCCGATTCGGAGCTCGTCGTCATCAACGCCAGCGGCGCGTCGCAGTCGCTGCTGCTGAAGCCGGCGCTGTCGATGGGGCTGATCACGGCGATCATCGTCGGCTCGATGTCGCTCTATCTGGTGCCGCTGTCGCTGCAGGCGTTTCGCGGGTTGCTGACCGGCATCAACGCCGACCTGATCACCAGCTTCGTGCGCGAGGGCCAGTTCATGGAACTCGGCAACCGGCTCGTCTTCCATGTGAAGGACCGCAAGCCGGACGGCACGCTCGAAGGCATCTTCATCCAGGATGGCCGCCAGCCCGATCAAACCTCGGTCTATATCGCCAATCGCGGCGCGGTTCTGAAGAACCCGCTCGGCACCTTCCTGATCATGCAGAACGGCACGATCCAGCAGAAGTCCGAGACCAACAACTCGATGTCGATCATCGAGTTCGAGTCCTATGCCTTCGATCTCTCGACCTTCGGCAGCCGCGGCAGCCTGCCGGACTATACGGCCTCCGAGCGCAGCACCGCCTATCTGCTGTCGCCGAGCCCCAACGATCCGGAATACCAGAAGCGGCCCGGCGCCTTCCTGTCCGAGCTGCATGACCGTCTCTCGGCGCCGCTCTACGCCATCTTCTTCGCGATCCTGCCCGTCGCCGCCCTGGGTCAGGCCCAGACCACCCGCCAGGGGCGCAGCATTGTCGTGCTCGGCACCATCGCCATCGCCACCGGCGTGCGCATTGGCGGCCTGATCCTCGCCAGCCTCGCGGCCAATGATTCACGGCTGATCCCGGCGCTCTACGCGCTGCCAATCGGCTTCATCATCCTCTCGCTGATCGCCGCATACAGCTCGTTCCGCTTCTCCGCCTCGGACAGCATCGCCTCGTTGGCAACGGAGTTCGTGCAACGAATCGCCAATCGGTTCAGGATCGGTCCGCGCCCATCGGCAGGGGGCCGGACTTAGGCCATGTTCCGCAGCCCGACGCTCAGTCTCTATTTCGCCAAGCGCTTCGCCAAGACGGCGTTGATCATGTTCATCGTCATCTTCGTCCTGATGGCGTTCATCGACTATCTCGAACTCGCGCGCCGCGCGGCCCGCCGCGAAGGCTTCGACGCATTCCTCTATCTTCTGGTGTCGCTGGCCCGTGTGCCGAACGTCATCGAGAGAGCCCTGCCCTTCACCATCCTGTTCGCCGCGATCACCGCCTTCGTGATGGCGAATCGGCAGCTCGAGCTGGTGGTGGCGCGCGCCTCCGGCGTCTCGGCTTGGCAATTCCTCCTGCCGGCCGGCCTGGTCGCCGTGATGATCGGCGTCTTCGCGACCACCGTCTTCAATCCGATCTCGACCGACCTCAAGGAGCGCTCGATCCTGCTGGCCAACCAGCTGGCGCAGAACAGGGCCAAGCTGGAAGCGAAAGCCGCGCCCCCGGCAGCGCCCGCCCCAGCCGCTGCACCTGCGCCCGCCCTGCCCGAGGAAGTGTCTGCAGCGCCCGAATCATCATCCGACTGGACGATCTGGATGCGGCAGACCGGGCGCGAGGGTTCGTCGATCATCGGCGCCAAGCAGAGCCTCGACCGCGGTCTTTCGCTCGTCGACGCCTCGGCATTCGTGTTCAAGACGGACGGCACGCTGGACCATCGGATCGATGCATCCACAGCCGATTTCGAGGATGGCGACTGGGTGTTCCGCAACGCCACGATCACCCGGCCGGGCAGCCGTCCAGCCCCGGAAGCGGAGGTCCGCCTGCCCACGGATCTCAACGCCGACCAGGTCAGCCAAAGGCTGGCGGACCCTGAGACAGTCTCGTTCTGGTCTTTGCCGGAACTCATTGAAATATCTAGAAAATCAGCAGTTCCGAGTGATGCGTACGAAATGCAGTTCCAGTCGCTGCTGGCGCAGCCTCTGCTGTTCCTCGCCATGGTGTTTGTGGCAGCCACCGTGTCGCTCCGATTCTCCCGTTCAAGGGATCTCGGGCAGGTGATTTTGACTGGTGTCGCTGTAGGCTTCGTGCTTTATGTTGTCACGGAATTGGCGAGGGGTTTGGGGAGGAGCGGCGTCGTGTCACCGATGATTGCCGCTTGGACTCCAGCCATCGTCGCCAGCTTGTTGAGTATCACAGTGCTTCTGCATCGGGAGGACGGATGATGGTTGTTTCCGTTCCTCTCCGAGGGCGTAGCATGATGTCTCGCGCCAAGCGCGGCCTGGGCGCCCTCGTGGTCGCCGCGTCGCTGGGCTTCGGCATCGGCCTCCTGGCGCATTCCGGCAGTGCTCTCGCACAATCCAGCCCCGGCACGCTCGGCTTCGGCGCCGACAACCTACCGCGTCCCGCCAAGGACGCGCAGATGGTGCTGGAATCGGATCAGCTCGTCTATGACTACGACAAGTCCTCGGTTTCGGCCGTCGGCAAGGTCAAGATCTACTATGACGGCTACACGCTGGAAGCCGACCGGGTCACCTACGACCAGAAGAACAAGAAGATGCGCGCCGAAGGGCGCGTGAAGATCGTCGACAGGACCGGTGCCGTCGCCACCGCCGACACGATCGACATCACCGACGATTTCGCCAATGGTTTCGTCAATGCGCTCCGGCTCGACACGCCGACGCAGACGCATTTCGCCGCCGAGAAGGCGCTGCGCGACCAGGGCAAGACCACCACCTTCTATCGCGGCGTCTATACCGCCTGCGAACCCTGCCGCGAAAAGCCCGAAAAGGCGCCGATCTGGCAGGTGAAGGCGGCGCGGATCATCGTCGACCACAACGAGCACATCGTCTATTTCAAGCACGCCTCGCTTGAATTCCTCGGCGTGCCGATCGCCTATTTCCCGGCATTCTCGGCGCCGGATCCGACGGTCAAGCGCAAGAGCGGCTTCCTTTTCCCGTCCGCCGGCTACAAGAAGGCCCTCGGCGCGTTCGTCCAGACCCCCTATTTCTGGGCGCTGGCCCCGAATTACGACCTGACGCTGGCGCCCGCCATCTACACCAACCAGGGCTTCCTGGCGGATGTGGAATGGCGACACCGCCTCGAATACGGCCAGTATTCGCTGCGCATGGCCGGCATCAGCCAGCTCAACCCCGACGCTTTCTACGACGAAGGCACGCGCAATTCCGGCGTCACGGATTTCCGCGGCGGCGTGCAGACACAAGGCGAATTCTACCTCAACCGCTACTGGACCGTGGGCTGGGACGCGACACTGCTCAGCGACCGCACCTTCAGCCGCGACTACAACCTGCTGTCAACCAGCACCGACATCAATGTCTCGAACGTCCACCTGACCGGCATCAGCGAGCGCAACTATTTCGACGCGCGCGCACTCTATTTCCAGGTCCTGACAAACGACGACGACATCAAGTACGACCAGGACCGGCAGGCGATCGTCCACCCGGTGATCGACCACAGCTACCTGTTTGACAATTCGGTCCTCGGCGGCCAGCTGTCGATCAAGTCGAACCTGACCAGCCTGTCGCGCGACGAGACCGATATCGTCAACAACAAGGGTGACGGCATCACTGTCGCCGAGGGCGTCACCAATGGCGTTCTCGACAACAACGCGCACATTCTCGGCTTGTCGGGCAACTACAACCGGGTCAGCTCGCAGGCGACGTGGGAACGCGGCATGATCGGCCCGATGGGCATGGTCTTCAAGCCGTTCGGCTACCTGCGCGGCGACGGCTACTTCCTCAATCAGGACCAGATCATCGCTGGCCTGAATGATGATGGCTCGTTCTTCCGCGGCATGCCGGCGATGGGCCTTGAGTGGCGCTGGCCGATCATGGCCGCCGGCCTCTCGTCCAGCTTCCTGTTCGAACCGGTGGCGCAGATGATCGTTCGCCCGAACGAGCCGATGGCCGGCAAGCTGCCGAATGAAGATGCGCAGAGCCTCGTATTTGACGATTCGAGCCTGTTCGACTGGGACAAGTTCTCCGGCTACGACCGGATCGAGGGCGGCACCCGCGCCAATGTCGGCTTCCGCTACCTGGCCAGCATCGGCCAGCTCGCCACGATCCAGGGCGTGGTCGGCCAGTCCTACCAGGTCGCCGGAGAGAATTCGTTCGCCGTCGAGGACCTGACCGCGACCGGCGCCGTCTCCGGCCTCGAGACCAACGTCTCCGACTTTGTCGCCGGCATGACGCTCGATACCGGTTACGGCTATTTCCTGTCGGCCCGTGGCCGCTTCGACAACGAGAACTTCGACGTCAATCGGGCCGAGCTGACTGCAACCGGCAAGTTCGGCGACGTCACCGCATCCGCATCCTACCTGTTCCTGCGCGAGCAGCCGGCGATCGGCAATGACTCCCGCACCGACACGATCAGCGGCAAGGCATCCTGGCAGATGACCGATACCTGGCGCCTGTTCGGATCGCTCGCCTGGGATATCGAGGGCGACCAGGTTGCCTCCAGCGGCATCGGCATCGCCTATGACGACGAGTGCACGACGTTCTCGATCGCCTATAGCGAAATCCGCCAGGACTACACCGACCTGCAGACCTCGAAGCAGCTCATGGTGCGCCTCGAGCTTCGCACACTCGGCGGAACGAAGCTGAAGAGCGACGTCGGCTCCCTGACGAGCAACAACAGCAACTATTGATCTTCATGGTTTCGCCGAATTTACAGGGTCTATCCGGTCGGAATGAACTCCTCCGTGGCGGCAGGATGATTCGGAGCGCCAGCGCTGCTGGCGACGCCCAGCAGCTGACAGGACTCGGATTTTCGCCATGCGCACTCGACTGAACTCCCTTCTTCTGCCGGCCTTTGCGATCGCTCTTGGCCTGGCGAGCGCAAGCTTGCCGGCCACGGCGTCGGCCCAGTCCGCCGTTCGGGCAACGGTGAACGACCAGGCGATCACCTCCTACGACGTCAGCCAGCGCGTGAAGCTGATGAAGCTCTTCCACCAGCCATCCGGCGACAAGGCGGTGCTCGACGACATGGTCGACGAAGTGCTGCTCGACCAGGTGGCGAAGCGCCGGGGCATGAGCGTGCCGGACTCGATGGTCGAAGAACGGTTCAACGGTATCGCCAAGCAGGTCAAGTTGCCGCCGGCCCAGCTCGTCAAGGCACTCGGCTCGCAGGGCGTGCAGGCTGACACGCTGCGCAAGTTCCTCCGGGCCCAGATCACCGGCGCGATGGTGATCAAGGCGCGCGCCCGCAGCGTCAAGGTCAGCGAAGCCGACGTCCAGGCGCAGATCGAGAAGCAGGGCATCCAGACCGAGAACGCGACGATCCGGGAGTTCAAGCTCCAGCAGATCGTCTTCGTCGTTCCGAAGGGCTCGTCGCCCGGCTATGTCGGCCAGCGCCAACGCGAAGCCGAGGCGTTCCGCAAGCGCTTTGCCGGCTGCGACGGCAGCCTCGCCCAGGCCAAGGCGATGAAGGGCGTCGTCGTGCTCAACATGGGGCGCCGCGACACGACCCAGATTCAGGGCCCGGCCGGCGATGCGCTGAAGTCGGCCCCCGTCGGCGGGACGCTGAAGCCGGATGTCACCGAGCGCGGCGTCGAGGTCATCGCCGTCTGCGAAGCCAAGGAAATCCGCAGCTCCGCCGGCGTCCGCGCCGAGATCGAAGAAAAGCTCGCCACCGAGCAGAGCAAGAATGTCGGCAAGGATTTCGTTGCCGAGCTGCGTAAGAATGCCAAGATCACCTACAAGTAGGCGGATCCCGCGCTTCTGCGGTTCCTTTCAAGTGAGACGACATGGTTGAATCCGCATCGTTCAGGCCGCTCGCACTAACCATGGGGGAGCCGGCCGGCATCGGTCCGGACGTCACCCTGGCGGTCTGGCGGGAACGACGCGAACGCCGCCTGCCGCCTTTCTATGTCTTGGCCGATCCTGAGGCGCTGCGCGGCCGCGCGGCGCTGATGGGGCTCGACATCCCGATCGAGACGATGACGGCGCCGGAGGCAATCGGCGCGTTCGACCGCGTGCTGCCGGTCGTGGCGCTGGAGTCGCCGGCCGTCGCCTCCCCCGGCGTTCCCGAACGGAGCGCCGCGCGCGGCGTCATCGAGGCGATCGCGCGGGCCGTCGGCGACGTACGCGCCGGGCTCGCCTCGGCTCTGGTGACCAATCCGATCAACAAGAAGGCGCTGTTCGACGCCGGCTTCCAGCATCCCGGCCATACCGAGTTTCTCGGCATGCTGTCGGCAGCCTGGAGCGGATCGCCTGCCCATCCGGTCATGATGCTCGCCGGCCCCGGCTTGCGCGCCGTGCCGGCCACCATCCACGTGCCGATCGCCTCCGTTCCCAGCCTGCTGACGGAAGAAATGCTGATCCGGACCGGCCGCACCATCGACCACGACATGCGCCGTCGCTTCGGCATTCCCGCGCCGCGCATCGCGGTGGCGGGCCTCAATCCGCACGCCGGCGAAGGCGGCGTCATGGGCACCGAGGACGACGCTGTGATCCGTCCGGCCGTCGCGGCGCTCCGCGCCGAGGGCATCGACGCCTTCGGACCGCTCGCCCCCGACACCATGTTCCATTCCGAGGCGCGCGCGCGCTACGACGTCGCACTCTGCATGTATCACGACCAGGCCCTGATCCCGACCAAGACCATCGCCTTCTCGGAGACGGTCAACGTGACGCTGGGCCTCCCCTTCGTCCGGACCTCGCCGGACCACGGCACCGCCTTCGACATTGCGGGAACCGGCAAGGCCGATATTTCGAGCCTCGCGGCGGCGCTGCGCCTCGCCGACGAGTTGGCGCGGCATGAGGCCGAGTATCGCCAGCACGAGCAAGCGGCGGGCGCCGCTTCGTGACCAAGGCGCAGGACGGGCTCCCTCCCCTTCGTGACGTAATCGCCGCGCATGGCCTGCAGGCCATGAAGCAGCTTGGCCAGAACTTCCTGCTCGACCTGAACCTGACGGGCCGCATCGCCCGCGCCGCCGGGCCGCTCGCCGGCGTGACGGTGATCGAGGTCGGCCCGGGCCCCGGCGGCCTGACGCGGGCGCTCCTCGCCGAGGGCGCCGAGAAGGTCATCGCGATCGAGCGCGACCGTCGCTGCCTCGATGCGCTTGCCGAGATCGCCGCCCACTATCCCGGCCGCCTCGAGGTGATCGAGGGCGACGCGATGAAGGTCGACATGTCGAAGCTGGCGACCGGCCGCGTCCGGATCGCCGCCAACCTGCCCTACAACATTGCGACGCCGCTGCTGCTCGGCTGGCTCCAGAGCGAGCCCTGGCCGCCCTTCTACGAGAAGATGACGCTGATGTTCCAGCGCGAGGTGGCGGAGCGGATCGTCGCCACGCCGGCCGACGACGCCTATGGCCGCCTCGGCGTGATGTGCGGCTGGCGCAGCGAAGCGCGCATCCTGTTCGACATCTCGCCAAAGGCGTTCACGCCGCCGCCCAAGGTCGTCTCGTCCGTTGTCGAACTGGTGCCGCGCCAGACGCCGCTCGCCTGCGACCGGGCCAGGCTGGAGCGCGTCACCGCCGCCGCCTTCGGCCAGCGCCGCAAGATGCTGCGCCAGAGCCTGAAGAGCCTCGGCACCGATCCGCTGCCGCTGCTGGCGACCGCCGGCATCGTCGAGACGGCCCGTGCCGAGGAGATCGACGTCGCCGGCTTCGTGCGGCTCGCCAACGCGCTGCCCTGAGGCTTTTTCCCGCGCAGCCGGTCATCGCCTGCCGAGCCGCTGCGTTCGGACGGCTTCCCCGCCTATTCGGATGTCTTGCAGTTCGTGGTCTTGCCCGCGACGGTGAGCATCGCACCGCTGCCCTTGATCCAGAACTCGATGCCATCCTTCGTGTAGCGACCGCCATCGGCTGAAACGGCCTGCGGCAGCGCGACCTTCTTGCCATCGGCGAACACCAGATCCGCCGTGCCTTCGGCTTGCTCCGGCGGACTGAATGTCGCCGTCAGCTTCGTGCCGTCCTCGCACTGATATTCGAAGCTCCTCGCCGAAGCGACTGCGGTCGCCGCGGGCTCGGCTGCGGCCGACTCGGCTGCAACGGCGTCGACTGGCGTCAGATCGGCCGCATCGGCCCCGGATGCCAGAATGGCGACGGCGAAACCAAGGGCGAGGACGAGGCCGTGGCGGGGGACAGTCATGATCGGCTCCAGATAGACATTGCCGGGCGATTGTCGCAGCGGCCCGGACCGAACGCAAATGCCGACATCCGCTCCAGCAAGAACGCGCGCAGTCCTGCCCCCTCTTCCGCAAGCGGGCGAGGGCCAAGAAAGCTAGGGCTCTATCCTCCGACTGGGAGAACCGAAGCTCTACTCCTGCAGCAGCAGGTCCTCGACAAAGCCTTCCAGCCAGGTGGTGCGGGCGCGGCGCATGCGCTCGGCGTAGAGGATCGCCTGCGCCTTCTCGAGCGAGGTCTGCAGGTCCTTGTTGATCAGGACATAATCGTAGTCGCGCCAATGCTGGATCTCGGCCCTGGCGTTGGCCAGACGCTTGGCGATCACGTCCGGCGCGTCCTCCGCCCGGCGGACGAGACGCGATGCCAGCTCGGTCATGGTCGGCGGCAGCACGAAGATGCGGACGAGATCTTCCGGCATCGCCTTCGCCACCTGGTCGGCGCCCTGCCAGTCGATGTCGAACAGCACGTCCTTGCCGGATGTCAGCCAGGCCTCGACCGGGGCGCGCGGCGTGCCGTAGCAATTGCCATGGACCTCGGCCCACTCGAGCAACTCGCCCTTGTCGCGCAGCTTGTTGAAGGTCGGCTGGTCGATGAAATGATAGTGCACGCCGTCGATCTCGCTTGGCCGGCGCGCGCGCGTCGTCACCGAGACCGACAGGACGATGTCCTTGTCCTCCGCCATCAGGTGCCGGGCGATGGTCGACTTGCCCGCGCCGGACGGCGAGGACAGGACCAGCATCAGGCCGCGGCGCGAGGGTGAATTTCCGGCAAGCGACATCAGGGACTTCCTATTCGAGATTCTGGACTTGCTCGCGCAGCTGGTCGACGGCGGCCTTCAGATCGAGGCCGATCGCCGTCAGGGAGCGATCATTCGCCTTGGCGCAGAGCGTGTTGGTTTCGCGGTTGAATTCCTGGGCGAGGAAATCGAGCTTACGGCCGACCGGGCCGCCCTCGGCGAGCAGCGCGCGGGCGGCCGCGACATGCGCTGTCAGCCGGTCGAGTTCCTCGCGGATGTCGGCGCGCGTCGCCAGCAGCGCCGCTTCCTGGTGCAACCGGTCGGGATCGAGCGCCGGCGAGGCGTCGAGCAGCGCCGTGACCTGATCGGCGAGCTTCTTCTTGATCGCCTCCACCGTGCGGGCCGGCGAGGCTTCAGCCGCCGCCGTCAGGCGTTCGATCTCGTCCATGCGCGCGTTCAGGACGACGCCGATCGCCGCGCCCTCTCGATTGCGGGCGACGACGAGTTCGGCGAGCGCGGTGTCGAGATCGGCGAGCAGATCGGCAGCCAGCGCCTCGGCGACGGCCGGATCATCCTCCGCATCGACGGTTTCCAGGATACCGCGGATCGACAGCAGGCCATCCAGCGTCGGCGGCGTGGCGTCGATCTCGCTGCCGACCCGGCGGACCAGATCCATCACCTGCCGAAGCAACTCCTCGTTGACGCGCAAGGCCGAGGCCGTCGTCTCGCGCTGCAGGCTGAGGCCGACCTGCAGATTGCCGCGCTGCAGCGCCTTGCCGATACGTTCGCGCACCGGCTGATCAAGGTGATCGAAGCTCGGCGGCAGGCGCAGGCGGATGTCGAGGCCCTTGCCGTTGACGCTGCGCAGCTCCCACGTCCAGCGATAGCCGTGTCCCGCGCCGGCGGCGCGCGCGAAGCCGGTCATGCTCGTCAGTGCCATCGGAATTCCCCGGCTGAAAAGGTCTCTGGCCATGAAATGTCCCCGGTCAGGCCCGCCGGTTTGGAGCCGGACAGTAATGCGCGCGCCGGTACCGCTCAAGGGCGCGGCCACGGATATCCGTCAAACCGACACACAGATCGCCTCTGATATGGTCTATGGTCCGAACCAATCCAGGCCGGCGCGCTCTCCCGCCACGATCCGGCCGACCACCCGTGCTGGAAACGACGCATGCCATCGATCCTGAAATTGTCGCTCATCGCCCGCTACAGCGCCTTCGCCCTGTGCATCCTCGGCGCGCTGCTGGTCCCGCTGATCCCGATGGATCCGACGCTCAACTTCCTGCTGACGATGATCTTCGCGGCGCTGAGCGTCCTCGGCGTGTGGGACCTGCTGCAGAAGCGCCATGCCATCACCCGCAACTATCCGGTGATCGGCCACATGCGTTTCCTTCTCGAATCGGTGCGGCCGGAGCTTCGGCAGTATCTGTTCGAATCCGATTCCGACAAGCTGCCCTTCTCGCGCGCCGAGCGCTCGCTGGTCTATCAGCGCGCCAAGAACGAGGCGGACCAGAGGCCGTTCGGCACGCTGCTCGACGCCTATGCCGATGGCTACGAGTTCATCGGCCATTCGATGCGGCCGGCACCGCTACAGGATCCCGAGACCTTCCGCATCACCATCGGCAACGAGCAGTGCAAACGGCCCTATTCCGGCTCGGTGCTGAACATCTCAGCCATGAGCTTCGGCGCGCTGAGCAGCCAGGCCATCCTGGCACTGAATCGCGGCGCCAAGCTGGGCGGCTTCGCGCAGGATACCGGCGAGGGCTCGATCAGCCCGTATCACCGGCAATATGGCGGTGATCTCGTCTGGCAGATCGCCTCCGGCTATTTCGGCTGCCGCAACGCGGACGGAACCTTCTCGGCCGAAAAATTCGCGGCGCAGGCGGCCGACGACCAGGTCAAGATGATCGAGATCAAGCTGAGCCAGGGCGCCAAGCCCGGCCATGGCGGCATCCTGCCCGCCAACAAGGTCGGCCCGGAAATCGCAGCGACGCGCGGCATCCCGGTCGGCCGCGAATGCGTTTCGCCGGCGGGTCATTCGGCCTTCTCTACGCCGGCCGAGATGATGCTGTTCGTCGCCCGGCTGCGCGAACTCTCCGGCGGCAAGCCGGTCGGTTTCAAGCTCGCCATCGGCCAGCCCTGGGAATTCATGGCCATCGTCAAGGCGATGCTGAAGACGGGCATCGTCCCGGATTTCATCGTCGTCGACGGCGCCGAAGGCGGCACGGGGGCGGCCCCGGTCGAACTGACGGATCATATGGGCGTGCCGATGCGCGAGGCGCTGCTGCTGGTCCACAACACGCTCGTCGGCGCCGGACTGCGTCAGCACGTCCGCATCGGCGTCGCCGGCAAGATCGTCTCGGCCTTCGACATCGCCGCGGTGCTCGCCATGGGCGCCGACTGGGTCAACGCGGCCCGCGGCTTCATGTTCGCCATCGGCTGCATCCAGTCGCAGAGCTGCCACACCAACAAATGCCCGACGGGCGTCGCCACCCAGGACGCCTTGCGGCAACGGGCGCTCGTCGTGCCGGACAAGGCCGAGCGCGTCGCCAACTACCATCGCAATTCGCTGCATGCGCTGGCCGAGCTGCTGGCGGCGGCGGGGCTGGAACACCCGTCGAGCCTCAAGCCGCACCACGTCGCCCGCCGCGTGAGCTCGAACGAGATCCGCCTCTATTCGCAGCTCTTTCCCTATCTGGCCGAGAGCGAGCTTCTCGGCGGCGACAGCCCGCATCCCTTCTACCGACAGGCTTGGGCCCTCGCCTCGCCGGACGGCTTCGCCATCGCCGGCGAACTGCGCAAGGCGAGCTGACGCTTGCCGCCCTGAGGGGAGGCAGATAGCGTTCGCGCCCCGATCCTGGCGCGAGAGATCCCATGTCCGCTTCCCATCACGGCTCGTGCCTTTGCGGCGCGGCCCGGTTCGAAGTCTCCGGCGATTTCCAGAGCTTCTTCCTGTGCCATTGCTCACGCTGCAGCAAGGACAGCGGCTCCGCCCACAGCGCCAATCTGTTTTCGTCGGAGGCGCAGCTCGACTGGCTGTCAGGAGAGGAGAAGGTCCGGACGTTCCAGCTGCCGGAGACGCGGCATCAGCGCAGCTTCTGCGCTGATTGCGGCTCGGCCTTGCCGGGACTTCAGATGGGCGGAGCGCTGCTCGTCGTCCCGGCCGGCAGCCTCGACAGCCCGCTGCCGATGCGGCCGAACGCGCATATCAACGTCGCCAGCCGCGCCGACTGGGACGAGCATCTGGAAGAAATTCCCCGCCTCGATGGCCTGCCCGGCTGATCCGGATCCGGCCGGTCGCGAGAACGATCAGGGCTTCGGGGTCGGCACCGGAGCCGTATCGGCGCCATCGTCGGCCGCATCGCCGTCATCGACCGCGTCGCCCGGTCCCGCGCTCTCATCGGCGGCGGCGGCATCGCCCTTCGCCTTCTGCTCGGCCGCCCATTTGCGATAGCGCGCGACATTCTTGCGGTGGTCGGCGTAGCTCTCGGCGAAGGCGTGGCCGCCGGTTCCGTCCGCGACGAAATAGAGATCCTTGGTGCGCGACGGATTGGCGACGGCCGCCAGCGACGCCTTACCCGGATTGGCGATCGGTCCCTTGGGCAGGCCGCTGATCTTGTAGGTGTTGTAGTCGTTGACCGCGTCCAGATCGGAACGGCGGATCGGCGTCCCGGATGGCAGGCCGGCGCCGCCATAGATACCGTAGATCACGGTCGGATCCGACTGCAGGCGCATGTTGCTGCGCAGGCGATTGATGAACACGGCGGCGACGCGGCTGCGCTCGTCGGCCATGCCAGTTTCCTTCTCGACGATCGAGGCGAGCGTCACCAGCTCGGCCTGCGTCTTCATCGGCAGGTCCTTGTCGCGGCTGGTCCAGATCGCCGTCATCACCCGGTCGCGCTCGCGCAGCATCCGGTCGATGATGTTCTGGCGGCTGTCGCCGCGCGAGAAGCGATAGGTGTCGGGCAGCAGGCTGCCTTCCGGCGGCACGTCCTTGATCTCGCCGACGAGACCCGGATCGGCGTTAAGCCGGTCGACGATCTGCTGGCTGGTCAGGCCCTCCGGAATCGAGACGGAGTAGAGGATCGCCTTGCCACTGACCATGGCGTTCATGATGTCGCGCATGCTGGAATTCGGCGCGATCAAATAGTCGCCCGATTTCAGGTCATCCTGCATCTGGTTGGCGCGCACGCCGGCGATGAAGATCCATTTCGACGAGATCAGCCCGCGCTCGTGCAGTTCCTCGGCGATCTCGCGCAGGCTCTTGCCGCGTTCGATCGAGACGGTCCGCGGCTGACCGAAATGGCTCGCCTGTTCGAAACGCAGCTTGCCGAAGAAGAACAGGCCGACCGCGCCGAGAACGCCGACGACCAGGATCGTCATGGCGAAGTTCATGATGATGACGACGGGGTGGCGGGCCTGCTGCGAACGCGGCGGCGGCGGCGGCACGCGCTCGGGACGCAGGGCGTCGCCGGGACTGCGAGGGTTGATGCGATTGCCGAACTCGGCCGAGCCGACGTCACCGGCATCGCCAGCTTTATTGTCCTTGGCGCCCGGTTGGTTCGTCTCGTTCATCACACCCTACTTCTCACCTGCCCGACACCCGGAGCCGATCCGGGTACCGGGAGGCGAATGTATGGAGGATTATGGCGAAAGCGCGAAGACGCGCTCTCAATCCGCATGCCGACGGAAGACCAGGGACGCGTTGGTGCCGCCGAAACCGAAGGAATTGGAAAGGGCTACGTCGATCTGCTTCTTCTTGGCAACCTTGGGGACAAGGTCGATGGCCGTCTCGACGGAGGGATTGTCGAGATTGAGCGTCGGCGGCGCAATGTTGTCGCGAATCGCCAGCAGCGAGTAGATCGCCTCGACAGCACCCGCCGCGCCGAGCAGATGGCCGAGTCGCCGACTTGGTCGAGGACATGGCGATCTTCGAAGCGGCATCGCCGACGACGCGCTCGACGGCCTTCAGCTCGATGCCGTCCGCCATGGTCGATGTGCCATGGGCGTTGACGTAGTCGATGTCGGAAGGCTGCAGGCCCGCACGCTTCAAAGCGGCCTGCATGCAGCGATAGGCGCCATCGCCGTCCTCGGACGGGGCAGGTGATGTGATAGGCGTCGCCGGACATGCCGTAGCCGATCACCTCGCCATAGATCTTGGCGCCGCGGGCAATCGCATGCTCGCGCTCTTCGAGCACGACGATGCCGGAGCCCTCGCCCATGACGAAGCCGTCGCGGTCGCGGTCATACGGACGCGATGCTTCTTCGGGGCGATCGTTGAAATTGGTCGCCAGCGCCTTGCAGGCGGCGAAGCCTGCCAGCGCGATGCGCGAAACCGAACCCTCGGTGCCGCCGGCGATCATGACGTCGGCATCATCGAGTGCGATCAGGCGAGCGGCGTCGCCGATCGCGTGCGAACCCGTCGAGCAGGCCGTCACGACCGAATGATTCGGCCCCTTGAAGCCGTAGCGGATCGAGACCTGGCCGGAGGCGAGGTTGATCAGGCGGCCCGGAATGAAGAAGGGGCTGATGCGGCGCGGACCCTTGTCGCGCAGCGTGAAGCCGGCATCGACAATGCCCTGGATGCCGCCAATGCCGGAACCGATCAGCACGCCGGTGCGGATCTGGTCCTCGTAGGCGGTGGGCAGCCAGCCCGAATCATGCACGGCCTGGTCGGCCGCGGCCATCGCGTAGACGATGAAATCATCGACCTTGCGCTGCTCCTTCGGCTCCATCCAATCGTCCGGATTGTACTTGCCGTCGGCCTTGTCACCATGCGGGATCAGGCATGCAATCTGAGCCGGCAGGTCATCGACCTGGAAGCTCGTGATCTTCTGGGCGCCGCTCTTGCTGGCAAGAATGTTCGACCAGTTGGCGTCGACGCCGCAACCGAGCGGCGTCACCATACCCATCCCGGTTACAACGACTCGTCTCATACGCTTCCCCCGATCCGGACCCAGACGGGTCCGGCCGTTCTTGTCATTGGCTTACGATGGATGAACATCGGCGATCAGCCGGCGTTCTTCTCCAGGAAGCTCACTGCGTCGCCGACCGTCAGGATCGTCTCGGCTGCATCGTCCGGGATTTCCACGCCGAATTCTTCCTCGAACGCCATGACCAGCTCGACCGTGTCGAGGCTGTCAGCGCCGAGATCGTCGATGAAGCTCGCGCCCTCGGTCACCTTGTCGGCCTCAACGCCGAGATGCTCGATGACGATCTTCTTTACCCGATCAGCGATGTCGCTCATGTCTCAAAACCTCGATTGTTCTCTGTCTACTATTGCCGCGACTTCTCGCGCGCTGGAAACCCGGACGTCTCGGCAATCCCCCGAAAACGCACCGCGATATCGTCACTAGTCTTCGGCGATCGTCAATCCACACCTGCTCCGCCGCGAAAGCGACGAAGACGTGGCACTGATATTGCGCGGTCCTAACATAGTTTATGAACCTTGACCAGCCGCCGCGAGGGGTTGTGACAACCCTCTCCAAGAGGTCTGCGCGAACGCAGATTCCTCAATTAGATCATAGCCATACCACCGTTGACGTGGAGTGTCTGGCCGGTCACGTAGGCTGCTTCTTCGGAGGCCAGATAGACCACCGCCGACGCGATGTCGTCGGCTGAGCCAAGACGCTTCGCCGGAACCCGCTCCAGGAGAGAGGCGCGGATCTTTTCATTGAGCGCGTCGGTCATCGCCGTTTCGATGAATCCGGGCGCGACGCAATTGACCGTTATGTTGCGGCTCGCGACTTCCTGGGCGAGCGACTTCGACATCGCGATCAGCGCCGCCTTCGACGCGGTATAGTTGCCCTGGCCGGCATTGCCCGTCACCGCGACGATCGAGGTGATCGAGATGATGCGGCCATAGCGACGGCGCATCATGCCGCGCAGCGCCGCGCGGGTCAGGCGGAAGGCCGAGGTCAGGTTGACGTCGAGAACGTCCTGCCAGGCTTCGTCCGACAGGCGGGCGAACAGCATGTCGCGCGTGATGCCGGCATTGTTGATCAGCAGATCGATCTCGCCCATCGCCTCTTCGGCGCGCGGGACCAGCGTCTCGACTTCCTCGGCGACCGAGAGATTGCACGGCAGGACATGGACGTTGGTGCCCAGTTCCGTCGCCAGCGCATCCAGCGCCTCGCGGCGGGTGCCGGAGATGGCAACGGTGGCGCCCTGCTTGTGCAGTGCCTGGGCGATCGCCCGGCCGATGCCACCGCTCGCGCCGGTCACCAGCGCGCGCTTGCCGGTCAAATCGAACATGACGACTTCCTTCTGATTACCCTGTTCAGGTCTAGCTTGGCTGCGAAGCGGCCAGTGCTCAAGCGAGACGCTCGATCGCCGCCGCCACGTCGTCGGGCGTGCCGACATTCAGCGTCTGTGCCTCGGGTGCGATGCGCTTGGCAAGACCCGACAGCACCTTGCCGGCGCCGATTTCGACAAACAGGTCGCTGCCGTTGGCGGCGAGCCAGCCAATCGACTCGCGCCACCGCACCATGCCGGTCACCTGTTCGACGAGGCGAGCGCGGATTTCGGCCGGGTCGGAGATCGGCGCGGCGAGCACATTGGCGACCAGCGGCACGACGGGCGCGTTGATGGTGACCTTGGCCAGCGCATCGGCCATCACGTCGGCGGCGGGCTGCATCAGGCGGCAATGGAACGGCGCGCTCACCGGGAGGAGCAGCGCGCGCTTGGCGCCCTTGGCCTTGGCGATGTCGAGCGCCCGCTCGACGGCGGCCTTGGCGCCCGAGATGACGACCTGGCCGGGGCCATTATCGTTGGCGGCCTCGCAGACGTCGCCTTGGGCGGCCTCGTCGGCAACGGCCTTCGCCGTATCAAAATCGAGCCCGAGCAGAGCTGCCATGGCGCCCTCGCCGACCGGAACGGCCTGCTGCATGGCGGTGCCGCGAATGCGCAGCAGGCGCGCCGCGTCGGAGATCGACAGGCTGCCGGCAGCGGCCAGCGCCGAATATTCGCCGAGCGAATGGCCGGCGACATAGGCAGCCTTGGATACGGAGAAGCCCTGGGCCTCCAGCACGCGCAACGCGGCGAGGCTGACCGCCATCAGAGCGGGCTGGGCATTAGCGGTAAGGGTCAGCGTCTCGATCGGCCCGTCCCAGATGACGGCGGAGAGCTTTTCGCCCAGAGCTGCGTCGACCTCGTCGAAAACGGCGCGCGCCTCGGCGAAATTATCGGCGAGCGCCTTGCCCATGCCGACGGCCTGGCTGCCCTGGCCGGGAAATGTGAGAGCAATCGTCATGGCTGGCCCCGCACGAAATGTTACTGCGATGATAATCGCGTGTTCGGCGGCGGCTAATCCTCTGTTACGGCCGCCGAGTCAAGTCTCGGAGCGCTTTCGCGCCCGCGCCGATGACCGATTTCGTCCTCCAAACAGGCAGATTTCAACCCGAAGCCACCGCGAGGCAACACCGCTCCGCAAGCCGTCCTGGCGGGTCTGCGACGCTGCGCCGGCAAGGATTCCGGGTAGCGCGGACGCACGTCGGCGGCGAACTGTTGTCCACCGCCGACGCTGAGGTCACCTCGTCAGGCTTGCTTTGGCTTCCGGATGTTCGGCAGGAAGGCCGTCAGCAGGCCGAGGACCGGCAGGAAGGCGCAGATCTGGAAGACGAAGGTGATCGACGTCCAGTCGGCGAGCTCGCCGAGCGCCGCCGCGCCGATACCGCCCATGCCAAAGGCGAAGCCGAAGAACAGGCCGGACACGAGGCCGACCTTTCCGGGCACCAGTTCCTGCGCGTAGACGATGATCGCCGGAAACGCCGACGACAGGATGAAGCCGATCACCACCGACAGCGCGATCGTCCAGCCGAGGCTGGCGTGCGGCAGCAGCAGAGTGAACGGCAGCACGCCGAGGATCGAGAACCACATGACGAACTTGCGGCCGAAACGGTCGCCGATCGGACCGCCGGCGATGGTGCCGGCAGCAACCGCTGCGAGGAACACGAACAGGTAGAGCTGCGAGTCCTTCACCGACACGTCGAACGTCTCGATCAGGTAGAAGGTGTAGTAGCTGGTCAGCGCCGCCATGTAGAAGAACTTCGAGAAGATCAGCACGGCGAGGATCAGGATCGAGCGGACGATCACGTTGCGGGGCAGCGTCTGCACGACCGGCGCGACATTGGCCTTCTTGCGCTCGCGCTGGTGGTCCCGATACCAGAAGCCGACCCGGGTCAGGATCATCATGCCGGCGAGCGCGACGAGCGAGAACCAGGCGACGCTGGCCTGGCCGCGCGACAGCACGATGACCGCCGCCAGCAGCGGGCCGATGGCAGAGCCGAAATTGCCGCCGACTTGGAACAGCGACTGGGCGAAGCCATGCCGGCCGCCCGACGCCATGCGGGCGACGCGCGACGCTTCGGGATGGAAGATCGACGAACCCATGCCGATTAGCGCCACCGCGAGCAGAAGCATCGGATAGGTCGAGGCGATCGACACCATCAACAGGCCGCAGAGCGTGACGCCCATGCCGACGGCGAGCGAGAAGGGCTGCGGGCGTTTGTCGGTGTAGATGCCGACCACCGGCTGGAGAATCGATGCGGTCAGCTGGAACGCCAGCTGGATCAGGCCGATCTGTCCGAAGCTCAAGGTGAATTCTGCCTTGAGGATGGGATAGATCGCCGGAATGACGGACTGCATCAGGTCGTTCAGCATGTGGGAGATGCTGATGGCCACCAAAATACCCAGGGAGGTCCGCTCGGCGATGCCGCGGGCGGACGACGCGGGCATAACTTGCGCGCTCTCGCTCACTTCCAAAGTCCTTGATTGAGGATGACCTGGGGAAGGGCCCGCCTAAAGGCGGCGATTCCGGAGGTCTTTCCGAGGATGGGCACTATGGCCGCGGTCGGTTGGAAAGAAAAGTGCCGAATAATTGATGCTGTCATAACGAAAATCGATGTTTTGCAATGCCGAAAGCATGGCCGAAGGCAACCCGCGCCGCCCGGGCGGCATGGCAGCAACGTGATGTCCAATCTTCCCGCAGATGCGATAAACAACAGGACAGGCGCAACCGCCGCGACGCTTGGGAAGCCGCGCCGCCGCATCGTCCAGTTGGAGGCGTTTCGATGGCAACGGAATCGAACAGCCAGCGCGAGCCGACGCCGCGAATCGATTCGACCTTCCGCAACGGATCGCTGACCGCGATCGGCATCGTCATCGGCTTCTCGCTCGGCTTCACCGTGCGATGGGCGACCGACGATTCGCCCTGGATGCCGACGGACTATTTCGAGGCCGCCGCCCTCGGGATCGGCATTGCCCTGCAGATCGTGGCGCTCGCCGAAATGCTGAGGATCGACTCCCTCGAAATCCCGGTTTACCTGCGCGCCAAGAATCACTTCATGCTCGGCCTTCTCCTGACGGCGGCCGGCATCGCGATGATGATCGTCGTCAACGCCATCACCACCAGCTGAAGATACGGCCTCAAGCCCTCAGGCGCGCAACGCCGCCGCCGGCGGCTGGCGATAGGCCATCACGGCGGGAATCGCCGCCAGAATGGCCGCGACGCCCAGCAGCGAGGCGATGAGCAGCCAATCGACCGGTGCGAAGCCGACCGGCAGCACGACGCCATTCTCGCGGGTGAACAGCGCCGACAGGAAACGCGCCGCGCCATAGCCGAGCGCGCAGCCGGCAAGGATGCCCACGGCGACGAGCGCGAACAGCTCCGTCCACACGATGCCGAACAGGGCCAGGCGCGGCGCGCCGAGCGCCCGCAGCGCGCCGATCTGGCGACGGCGCTGCCCGACATGCACGATCGTCACCAGCGCGATGGCGGCGGCCACCAGCGCCTGCGCGCCGATCGCCACCGCACTCAGCACCTTCTTGGCGTCGCCCAGCGTGACGTAAAGGTTGGTCAGTACCTCACCCGGAAAGACGGCCAATGTGCCACTGGCACGATACTGCGCGCGCAGCTTGTAGGCATCCGCGAACGTCTTCGGCTTGACGAGGATGGCCGGCACGCCGGGCGTCGTCTCGCTCCACGGTCCGCCGAGCGCTGCCGGTTGGGCTCCGGCATGATCGTGATTCCCGGCGTCATGGCCCGCCTCGGGGCCGTGATCCGATTCCACTGCATGCGCGGGATCGGCTTCCGCGTCGTGATCATGGTCGTGGTCATGGTCGGCGGCTTGCGGTTCGTGCGCGGCCTCCATGCCGTGAATGCCCCAGACCGCCTCGATCGGCACCAGGATGGCGCGGTCCCAGGGCGTGCCGGTCGGCAGCATTCGGCCGACGATGCGATAGGCGATCTCGGCATGGGTATGGCCCCCCTCGCCCGGCATGCCGTGCATCGGCTTCACGTCCTGGCTTAGCTTCAGCGCCACGGCGGAGCCGATGACGGCTTCGGCACCGGCGGTGAAAGCGCGCCCCTCGGCCAACCCGCCGCCTGCGCCGTCGATCAGCGCGGTGGTGGTGCCGACGATCGGGTTGCCATCAAACGAGTCACCGAAGCCGACTGGCGCCGCCCAGCTGACACGCGGATCCTCGGCGAGATCGTGCAGCACCTTGCCCGGCACCAGCGGCAAGGGTGCCGCCTGCAGGAAGACCGACGAGAGCACCAATTGCGTCTCACTGCCGGCAGCGCCGACGACGAGATCAAACTTGTCGGCGGCCCGCGCGCTGCCGAGGCGCAGCGCCCGCTCCTGCAGCGTCACGGCCATGCCGAGCGCGGTCGCCAGCGCCACCAGCAGGATGACAACAAGCGATCCGGCCCAGAGGCGACGGAGATCGGCGAAAACGAAGCGAATCATGCGACCAGGTCTCCAGGCAAGGCTCCGGTGGGCGAGTCTCCGGTGGGCTCGGCAACGATCCGGCCCGCGACGAGGCGAATACGGCGGTCCATGCGCTCGACCAGCCGCGCGTCATGCGAGACGACCAGCAGCGTTGCCCCCTCCTCGCCGGCCAGTTCCAGCAGGAGATCGGCCACGACCGCGCCGCTCTCCGGGTCGAGGCTCGCGGTCGGCTCGTCGGCGATGATGACGCCCGGCTTGCGCAACAGCGCGCGGGCGACAGCGACGCGCTGCATCTCGCCACGCGACATGGTGGTGATCGACTGGTCGTGCCGGGCAAGCCCGACCCGGCGCATCAGCTCCCGCGCCCTGTCGATATGCGAAGCGACGCCGCGGACGCGCAGCCGGACGGGCAACAGCACGTTTTCGAGCGCCGAGAGGCCGGGAAAGAGATGAAAATCCTGCATCACCAGACCGACATTCTCGGCCCGCCAGGCGTCGCGCCTCGATTCGGGGAGCGTCGCGATGTCGGTGTCGCGCCAGCGCACGACGCCTTGTGTCGCGCGTTCCAGCCCGGTGACGATATTGACGAGCGTGCTCTTGCCGGAGCCGGACGGCCCGGTAACGGCAACGCGGGCGCCAGGCGGGACTTCCAGCTGCGGGATCGAGAGGACCGGCGTCGGCAATCCCGGAAACGAAACGGCGAGGCGTTCGAGGTGCAATCCGAGCATCGGGCTAGACTTCGCCAAAGCTGGCGTTGCGCAGCCGCAGCAGGCTGACGAAGCCGGTCTCGGGATCGGTCCACGAGCCGTATTCGAGCACGCCCGCTACCTCGATCACGGCGTTCGGCTGCACGAAAGTCTGCTTCGCGCCGAGATAGACGACGATGATGTTGTCGGGCCAGTCGGCGTCCGACGAGCAGAATGGGCAGAGCGACATCGGGATTTCGGTCAGGACGAAAAAGTCGGCCTCGGCCTTCAGCGGCGGCGCCATGAAGCCGCGCATCGTCACTTTCTGGCCGGCCAACTGCTTGACCTTGTCGGAGAAGGTCAGGCCGAGGACGCCGACGGAGCCATAGAGCTCGTCGAAGGTGAGTGTCGGCAGGGCGGCGAGCGCGGGCCCCGCCAGGATCGCGGGGGCGGCCAGCGCAGCGAGACCCGAGAGCAGCGCCTCGCGCCGCGAAATCCAAACCAGGACCATCCGGTGGTTCCTTCTGGTGAAAGGACCGGCTTCGCCCGGGAAAGCTGTGCCCTCTCACCTCTCCCTGAGGGAGAGGTCAACGGCCGAAGGCCGGCGGGTGAGGGTTTACGGCCTCTCCGGATGGTTCCCTAACCCCTCACCCGGCTCTTCGAGCCGACCTCTCCCTCAGGGAGAGGTGAAGGGCTGCGGACCCATGAAACAGATCCAAGCCTCAATCGTGTCGGCTCCGGGCGCTTGCGCCCGAAGCCTGGATTTCAGAGGGCAGCCAAAGGCCGGCGGATTATTGCTTGGCAGGCGCGAGCGCCAGCGCGTCGACGATCACGCGATAGACGTCGCTCTGCTCCATGTAGCCCTTGAAGCCTTCCGAGCCGGGGCCGGTCGACTGCAGGACGACGTCGTCGACGGCGTGAACGCCGCTATCGCCTTCCTTCGGGATGTTGCCCTGGACGAAGACGGCGCCGGGAACGTCCTTGTAGGCTTCGTTGGCGACGTATTCCTTCTTCTCGTTCTGCACGGCCGGCACGAACGGGCCATCGAGCTTCGGACGGAAGGTCTCGTAGTGATCCGGGCCATTGTTGGCGGCGAGGAACAGGCGGCGGGAGACGTCGACGCGGTCCGGGTAGCCGTCCTTGTTTTCATGCGTGTAGTTCGGGAATCCGGCGTCGGCGTAGGTGCCGACCTTCTCGCGCATCTCGGTGCCGGGCTTGTCGTCATCGACCGTGCCGATGATCGAAACGCCATGGGTATGGTCGCCGGCGACGATGATCAGCGTGTCCGGGTTCTTCTCGGCGAAGGCGCGGGCCGCACCCACCGCCTTGTCGAACTCGATGGTTTCGACGATGGCGCGATCCCAGTCGAGCGGATGGGACATCTTGTCGATGTTCGCGCCCTCGACCATCAGAAAGAAGCCCTCGGGGTTCTTCGAGAGCTCGGCCAGCGCGGTTTCCGTCATCTCGACGAGGCCGGGCTGATTCGGGAACTTCTCAACAGTGCCCTTCTTCAGGAACTTGCGGTCGAGCAGCGTGTCCATGTTGCCGGTGTGGAACAGGCCGAGGATCTTGCCGGTGTTGGTGCCGGCCGCCTTCTCGAGTTCCGCCTTGTCGGTCGCCAGCGTGTAGCCGGCGTCCTGGAACTGCTTGATGTAGTCCTTGTCGTCCTTGCGCTTGGAGCCGGGCGTCGCCTTGCCAAGGAAGTAGGCCGAGCCGCCGCCGAGCACGACTTCCGGCTGGACGTCGAACATCATGCCGGTGATCTCGGCCTTGTCGGCGCGCTTGCGGGTATGGGAGACCACGGCGGCCGGGGTCGCGTCCTGCAGTTCCGACGTCGTGACGATGCCGATCGACTTCTTGGTCTGGCGACGGAGCGCCTCGCCCAGCGTCTCGACCTTCGGGTCGTCCAGGGTGTCCGGCGTGCGGTCGGCGTAGACGCCAAGCGCGTTCACGGCCGTCTTGTGGCCGGTCATGTAGGCCGACATCGTGTTGGCGCTGTCGGTGGCGATCGCTTCGGTCGACGAAGTGCCGATGAAGGCCATGTGGTCGAGGTCATCCATGGCGAGGCGGCCATCTGCCTTGCCCTCGGTCATGCCCTTGGCCATGATTCGCGCCGCGGTGCGATGCGCGACCGACAGGCCGTCGCCGAGCAGGAAGATGACGTTCTTGACCTTGGGCTGTTCGGCCGTGCCGTAGACGTTCCACGTCACGGACTTGATCTCGCCGCCGGCCGAGGCCTCGACGGTGTAGTCACCCGGGGTGGCGAGCACGAGCTTGCGCAGGATCACGGCGGAGCCGAGCTTCTTGTCGTCCTTGCCCAGTTCCGTCTCGGTGAAGGCCGCTTCCGAACCGAAGACCGTCTTGTAGTCCTGGCCATTGACCGTGATCTTGATGTCCTCGGTCTTCACCGTCTCGGTGAACTCGACCTTGAAGTCGAACGGAGAGCCGGCGAGAATCGTGGCGCGATCCAGTGGATAGACCGTGGTCGCCTGTGCCGTGCCGGCGAGCATGGTCGTCGCAGCGAGCGTGAACAGCAATTTGCGCATCGGGAGCCTCTTCAAAATGGGGGACCGCGCAGCGGCCAACGGACCGGGCCTAAAAGCTGCGCATGACACCCATGTGAAACCGGTCGACGAAACCGGGAAGAATGCAAAGCCGGCGTGGAAATCCCGATAGGAGGCTCAGGCGCGCCGGGCCGCACAGCTCGTTCCGATTGTACCGGACTATTGTCAGGGCCGGCACCATCTATCTCTGCGTCATCCCAGAAGGAGACAGACCATGTCCAATCTCGACGCAGCCGGCACCTACACGCTCGGCGACCGCACCGTGAAGCGCCTCGGCTATGGCGCCATGCAGCTTACCGGGCCCGGCGTCTTCGGTCCGCCTAGGGATCATGACGCCGCGCTCGCCGTGCTGCGCGAGGCGATCGCGCAGGGCGTCAACCACATCGATACCTGCGACTATTACGGGCCGCACGTCACCAACCTGCTGATCCGCGAGGCTCTCCATCCTTATCCGGACGATTTGGTGCTGGTGACGAAGATCGGCGCCCGGCGCGGAGCGGACAAATCGTGGCTGCCGGCCTACGCCCCGGATGAACTGAAGGCGGCCGTGCACGACAATCTGCGCCATCTCGGCCTCGACGTGCTGGAGGTCGTCAACCTGCGCATCATGTTCGACACGCACGGTCCGGCCGAGGGCTCGATCGAGCCGACGCTGACGGTGCTGGCCGAGTTGCAGCGCCACGGCCTGATCCGCCATATCGGCCTCAGCAACGTCACCCCGACCCAGATCGCCGAAGGCCGGAAGATCGCCAATATCGTCTGCGTGCAGAACCAGTACAATCTGGCGCACCGGGCCGATGACGCGCTGATCGACGATCTCGCCCGCGACGGCATCGCCTATGTGCCGTTCTTCCCGCTCGGTGGCTTCAGCCCGCTGCAATCGTCGACGTTGAACGAGGTCGCCGCGCGTCTCGACGCCACGCCGATGCAGGTGGCGCTCGCCTGGCTGCTGCGCCGCTCGCCCAACATCCTGCTGATCCCCGGCACTTCCTCCGTCGCGCATCTGCGCGAAAACCTCGCCGTCGCGGCGCTGGTCCTGCCGGACGAGGCGATCGCCCGACTGGACCGGATCGACGCCGGCCGAGCAGGATAAGCCCGCCAAGGCCTTGCCTTTCGGACGCTTCCCGTATATGCACCGCCCGTCGTATCGACACCCGGCCGGGGGTTGAACGGAAGGCGGCGCAAGCCGTAGGGATCACAGCATCCCGTCTTCCCGTGTCTCCGCTCTCGAAGTTCGTACCGATCAGCCTTTCTCGAAGGCTTCGGTGAGGCTTGGCGCTGGGAAAGAAAAAGGAAGGGCAATCATGCCGCTTTATGAGCACGTATTTCTGTCGCGACAGGACGTGTCCGCACAGCAGGTCGAAGCACTTACCGAGCAGTTCAAGGGCCTGATCGAGGCCAATGGCGGCACGGTCGGCAAGATCGAGCAGTGGGGCCTGAAGTCTGTTGCGTTCCGCATTCGCAAGAACCGCAAGGCGCACTACACGCTGATGAACATCGAAGCTCCGGCCGCCGCCATGGCCGAGCTGGAGCGTCAGCATGCGCATGAACGAGGACGTCCTCCGCATCCTGACCCTCAAGGTCGAGGCGCATGAGGAAGGCCAGTCCGCTATGCTGCAGAAGCGCGATCGTGACGATGGCGACCGTGGCGGCCGCTTCGGCGACCGTGGCGACCGTCCGCGTGGCGGCTTCGGTGGTGGCGGCGGCTTCCGTGGCGACCGTGAAGGCGGCGCCGGCGGCGGTTTCCGTGGCGAGCGCCGTCCGCGCTCGGAAGAATCTGAAGGAGCGGCTGAATAATGGCTGAGATCGGCACCACCAGCACCTCCGCTGGCGGCCCGTCGCCGCCGTTCTTCCGTCGCCGCAAGACCTGCCCGTTCTCCGGCCCGAACGCGCCGAAGATCGACTACAAGGACGTGCGTCTCCTGCAGCGCTACATTTCCGAGCGCGGCAAGATCGTTCCGTCCCGCATCACGGCGGTCTCCGCCAAGAAGCAGCGCGAACTCGCCCAGGCGATCAAGCGCGCCCGCTTCCTCGGCCTGCTGCCCTACGTGATCAAGTAAGATCGCGGTCGCCGGAGACTTTCGTCTCCGATGGCGACCGAGCGAATTCGTCGGACCGACGCTCGACGCCGGTCCGACACCGCCCTTCGGGGCAGAAGATCGAATGCCTCCATGAGGCAAGACTTTCCAACGCCTGAAAAGGCAAGACTTGGTTGGGGTACGGCCGGGCTTCCCGTGACCTGCCTCTAACCGCTCTCGAAGCGGGACAGCGAGATATCATGTCGATGCGGAACATCCTGATTGGCCTTGGAGCCGGACTGGCGGCAGCGCTGCTGTTTGCCGGGCTCGTCAGCGGGACTGCCCTCGCCTTCCCCCTCTTCATTCTGTCGCCGTTGCCGATCGCCATTGCCGGGCTCGGATTCGGCACCTATTCCGCCGCCGCGGCCGCCGCCCTCGCGTCGGCGATGATCGGCCTCGCCATCGGCCATCTCGCCGGCGGCCTCTATTTCATCCTGTTCGCGGCGCCCGTCGCCTGGGCGGCGCATCTCGTCGGCCTGTCGCGGCCCGTCGAAGCCGCGCCCGATGGGCGCCAGTGGTTTCCGCTGGATGGCGTGCTGGTGCGCGCCACCCTCGTCACCGGCGCCGCCGTCGTCGTCACCGGCTTCCTGCTCGGCTACGATCCCGAGGCGCTGATCGGCCAGACGGTGACCGTGCTCAAGAGTTGGCTGGCGCAATCGGCGACCGACGGCATGGTGCCGACCGAGGCCGAGATCGAGCCGCTTGTCCGCTTCAACATCGCGCTGATGCCGTTCACCTCTGCCAGCCTGACATTGGGCATTCTCGTGCTCGCCACCTGGCTCGGTGCGCGGATCGCCCGCATGTCCGGTCTCCTGACGCGTACGTGGACGCCGCTCTGGACCGTGGTTCTGCCGCAGTCGGCCGCGCTGATTTTCGGCATCGCCTTTGTCGTCAGCCTGACGCCCGGCGTCCCCGGCCAGATCGCCGGCGCCTTCGCCGGCGCCATGGGCTTCGCCTTCGCGCTGACCGGCTTCGGGCTGCTGCACGCGATGCTCATCGGCAAGGCGGCGCGGCCGCTGCTGCTCTTCCTGGTCTATGCCGTCAGCTTCGTGTTCCTGCTGCCGCTCGGCATCATGGCCGTGGTCGGACTGGCCGACACGGCTCTCCAATTCCGCGCCCGTCGCTTCACGGCCGGTCGCGGCATCTCGTAAGTAACTGATTTAATTAAAGAACGAAGGAGTCACACTCATGGACGTTATTCTGCTGGAGCGCGTCGCAAAGCTCGGCCAGATGGGCGAGATCGTGCACGTCAAGGACGGCTATGCCCGCAACTTCCTGCTGCCGCAGGGCAAGGCGCTGCGCGCCAATGAAGCGAACAAGAAGCGCTTCGAGGCCGAGAAGGTCCACCTCGAGGCCCGCAACCTCGAGCGCAAGACCGACGCCGAGAAGGTTGCCGAGGCGCTCAACGGCCAGTCCTTCATCGTCGTCCGCCAGGCGGGCGAGACCGGCCAGCTCTACGGTTCGGTTTCGAGCCGCGACGTTGCAGACCTCGTCACCGAGGCCGGCTTCTCGGTCGGCCGCAGCCAGGTCGTGCTCGAAGTTCCGATCAAGACCATCGGCCTGCACGATGTCGCGATCGCGCTTCATCCGGAAGTCGAAGCGACCGTCTCGATCAACGTCGCCCGCAGCGTCGACGAAGCAGCCCGCCAGTCGAAGGGTGAAGACCTCTCGGCCGTGCAGGACGACTTCGAGCTCGAGCCGCTTCCGGAAGGCGAAGGCTTCGCCGGCGTCGACGAAGAAGAGATCTGATCCAGCCCCTTCACACGAAGGGAGCCTTATTTTCTGGGAGGGCGCTGCGGTTTTCGCAGCGCCCTTTTTCCTTTTCGGACGCTACGAAATCGGCTTAGCGCGTACCCGCTTGAAATTGCGGCAAAATCGGGGCTACCATCCCTGTGACGGCCGGACGTCACCGACCGCCTTGTCGTAACCTGCCTTGGTAAACCAAGACATTCAGGGAGGGGGCAGCGGATCACGATGAACCGGTTGCTCATCAACTATCTGTCAAGCGTCCTCAAACGCGGATCGCTTGAAATCATCGACGCCAAGGGGAGGCGTCATCGCTTCGGCGATGGCAGCGGCGTTCCAGTCCGCGTCCGCTTCACCACAGCGGCTGCCGAACGGGCAGTCATCATGAACCCCGAGCTGAAGCTCGGCGAAACCTTCATGGATGGCAGCTTCGTCGTCGAGCAGGGCTCGATCTACAACTTTCTCGAGGTGGTGCTGCAAAATGTCGGGGGCGGCGGCCGATCCTGGTGGATGCGCGCCGTCTACAAGCTGCGCGTCTGGACCCGGCGCTTCCGGCAGTGGAACACGCCGTTCCGCTCGCGCCAGAACGTCGCCCACCACTACGATCTCGACGGACGGCTCTATTCGCTGTTCCTCGACAGCGACCAGCAATATTCCTGCGCCTATTTCGAGACGCCGGACACCGGCCTCGAGGAAGCGCAGATCGCCAAGAAACGGCATCTGGCGGCCAAGCTGGCGCTGGCGCCGGGGCAGAAGGTGCTGGATATCGGCTCCGGCTGGGGTGGTCTCGGCCTCTATCTCGCCACCCATGCCGATGTCGACGTGACCGGCGTGACGCTCTCCGAGGAGCAGCACAAGGTTTCGAACGCCCGCGCCGCGTCGATGAGCCTGGCCGACCGCGCCAGCTTCAAGCTGCAGGACTACCGCGCGCTCAAGACCCAGTTCGACCGGATCATTTCGGTCGGCATGTTCGAGCATGTCGGCGTCGGCCATTTCCGCGAGTATTTCGATAAGGCGCGCCAGCTCCTGACCGAAGACGGCGTGATGGTCCTGCATGCGATCGGTCGCTTCGACTCGCCCGGCGAGACCAACTCCTGGATCCAGAAGTATATTTTCCCGGGCGGCTACATTCCCTCCCTGTCGGAAGTCTTCCCGGCGATCGAGAAGGCCGGGTTGAAGGTCACGGATGTCGAGATCCTCAGGCTGCATTATGCCGAGACGCTAAAGGCCTGGCGCGAGCGCTTCCTGGCCCGCCGCGCCGAGGCGGTGGCGCTCTATGACGAGGCCTTCTGCCGGATGTGGGAGTTCTACCTCGCAGCCTCGGAAACGGCATTCCGCTACCAGGACATGATGATCTTCCAGATCCAGATCGTCCGCGACCAGAACGCCCTGCCGCTCACGCGCGACTATATCTGGCAGGCCGAGGAAGCCTTGCGGCTCCGCGACCATGCCGGCCAGCGGCCGTCGCTGAAGATCGCTGGCGGCGGCTAGCCCCTTTCGGAAGAGGCGGATCCCGCGTCGCGCGGCGCAAACGCGCCCGCACATGCGACCGGAGCATTTCCCTGAAACGAGGAAACGCTCCGGTCGGGCAAGCCGAATCGCCCCCCTTCACGAAACTGTCACCAAAACGCTTCGCGCAAGCGGCAAGTGCCGCTTGTGCGAAGCCGTTGGCGCAAACCTATGGATAACGGGCACGAACCCAGCGAGCATTGGCCAGACGGCCGCTCCTGACCTTAACTGGGGTTCAGGGATCTGAGAGCCAAACCGACCATGAACGTTCCAGCGCGAGCCGTGCCGCCGCAACCTGCCGAATTCTATCGGCAGCCGCCGCAAAACATCGAAGCCGAACAGGCGCTTCTTGGTGCCGTCCTCGTCAACAACGAGGCGTTCTACCGCGTCTCCGATTTTCTCGAGCCGGCGCACTTCTTCGAGCCGGTGCACAGGCAGATCTACGAGATCACCGCGCAGATCATCCGCCAGAACAAGATCGCCAATCCGGTCACGCTGAAGAACTTCCTGCCCGGCGACCTCGCCATCGGCGAGCTCAATCCGGCGCAGTATCTGGCTCGCCTCGCCGCCGAGGCGACGACGATCATCAATGCCGAGGACTATGGCCGCTCGATCTACGATCTGGCGCTGCGCCGTTCGCTGATCGGCATCGGCGAGGACGTCGTCAACATCGCCTTCGACGCGCCGATCGACATGCCGCCGAAGGCGCAGATCGAGGACGCCGAGCGCCGCCTGTTCGCGCTGGCCGAGACCGGCCGCAACGACGGCGGCTTCCAGTCGTTCGAAGACGCGCTCAAGGCCGCGATCGACATGGCCAGCGAGGCCTATCAGCGCGACGGCCATCTCTCCGGCATCTCGACCGGGCTCGACGATCTCGACCGCCAGATGGGCGGCCTGCAGAATTCCGATCTGATCGTGCTTGCCGGGCGCCCCGCCATGGGCAAGACCTCGCTCGTCACCAACATCGCCTTCAACATCGCCAAGGCCTATCGCGGCGAGCTGCAGCCCGACGGCTCGACCAAGGCCGTCAATGGCGGCATTGTCGGCTTCTTCTCGCTGGAAATGTCGGCCGAACAGCTGGCGACGCGTATCGTCGCCGAGCAATCCGGCGTCTCGTCCTCGCATATCCGCCGTGGCTCGCTCGACGAGAACCAGTTCGCCAAGGTCGTCGAGGCATCGCGCGAAATGGCGCGCATCCCGCTCTTCATCGACCAGTCCGGTGGTCTCTCGATCGCGCAGCTGACCGCGCGCGCGCGCCGCCTGAAGCGCCAGCGCGGCCTCAACCTTTTGATCATTGACTACCTCCAGCTGCTGCAGGGCTCCGGCAAGGGCCAGGCCAACCGAGTGCAGGAAATCACCGAGATCACCACGGGCCTGAAGGCACTCGCCAAGGAACTCGCCGTGCCGGTGATCGCGCTCTCGCAGCTCTCGCGTCAGGTCGAATCCCGCGAAGACAAGCGGCCGCAGCTCGCGGATCTGCGTGAATCGGGCTCGATCGAGCAGGACGCCGACGTGGTGATGTTCGTCTACCGCGACGAGTACTACCTGAAGGGCAAGATGCCGAAGGAAGGCACCGAGGAGTTCTTCAAGTGGCAGGCCGAGATGGAGCAGGTCGCCGGCGTCGCCGAAGTGATCATCGGCAAACAGCGCCACGGCCCCACCGGCACCGTGCCGCTGCAGTTCGAGGCCGAGATCACCCGCTTCTCCAACCTCGCCAAACGCGACCACCTGCCGGAATCGTACGAATAGCCGAGCCGATCAGGCGCCCCGAGGCCGGCAAGGCCCCGGCTGCAACAGGTCCCATTTGTTGCCATAGAGATCCTCGAACACCGCGACGATGCCGTAGGGCTCGTGGCGCGGTGCTTCGAGGAACAAGACGCCGCGCGCCCGCAAGGCCGCGAAGTCGCGTTCAAAATCATCGCTGTGGAGGAACAGGAAGACGCGGCCGCCGGATTGGTGGCCGACCGCTTGCTGCTGCTCATCGCCGCGCGCCCGGGCCAGCAGGATCTGCGTCTCGGCCGCTTCGCCGGCTGCCATCAACACCCAGCGCTTGCCCTCGCCCAGCGGAGTGTCCTCGATACACACGAAGCCGAGCCGGTCACGATACCAGGCAATCGCCTCATCATAGTCGCGCACGACCAGTGCCAGGGCGGCCAGCCTGCGCTGTCCCGGTCCGTCTGTGGTCAACAAGGCCTCCCCATTCCCGCCATTTGCGGAATCGCCAGCGCCACGCCCCGGCTGCGGCGACCAACCGCCTTGAGATCGCCGCGAAAATCGCCGAGACCGATTATAGCAAGTTCCTGCTCCATGCTCGCCGTGCTGGCGACCAAGAATCGCGTACCCTCCCCTGATGGAACATTCGGACCCCACCCGCGTCCAGGCGCCCGTCATGGCCGGCAACCGGCTGACGATCGATCTCGGCGCGCTGTCCCGCAACTGGCAGACGCTGGCCGCGCTGGCGAGCCCGGCGGAAGCCGCCGCCGCCGTGAAGGGCGATGCCTATGGTATCGGTGCCGAACCGGCCGTACGGGCCCTTTCCCGCGCCGGATGCCGCACCTTCTTCGTGGCGCTGCCGGAGGAAGGACTTCGGGTTCGCGCCGCGGCGCCGGAAGCAACAATCTACGTTCTGAACGGGCTGGCGACCGGCCTCGCCGCCGCGCACGCCGCCGGCAATCTCCGCCCGGTGATCGGATCGATCGACGAGCTGGAGGAATGGGCGGCCTATCGCGCCGCCGGCGGCAGCGGCCACGCTGCACTGCATGTCGATACCGGCATGAACCGTCTCGGCGTCACCTTTGCCGAGGCGCAGGAACTCGCCGCCGATACCGGCCTCGTCGACCGACTCGGGCTGACACTGGTGATGAGCCATCTCGCCTGCGGCGACACGCCGGCGCATCCGCTCAACGCCCGCCAGCTGGCGACGATGCGGGAAGTCCGCGCCCTGTTCCCGGGGTTGCCCGTCTCGCTCGCCAATACCGCCGGAATCGCGCTCGGCCGTGACTATCATTTCGATCTGGTCCGTCCCGGCATCGGCATTTATGGCGGCCCCTACATCGAAGGCGCGCCGCCGCTGGAGACCGTGGTCACCGCCGAAGCGCGCATCGTCCAGATCCGCGACGTGCCGGCCGGCCAGACTGTCGGCTATGGCGCCGCGCAGACGCTTGCCCGGCCCTGCCGCATCGCCATCCTCTCGACCGGCTATGCCGACGGGTATCATCGCAGCGCCAGCGCCACCGACGGCCATGCCGGCGCCAGCGTGTGCCTGCGCGGCCGCCGCGCGCCGCTGGTCGGGCGCATCTCGATGGACCTGATGGCCATCGACGTCACCGACATTCCAGAAGCGCGGCGCGGCGACTGGGTCGAGCTGTTCGGCCCCAGCATGCCCGTCGCGGAAGTGGCGGCGGCTGCCGGAACCATCAGCTATGAACTCCTGACCAGCCTCGGCGCCCGCTATGCGCGGCACTACCTCGGAGACGCCTGATGGCGCGCGCCAAGATTCAGTACATCTGCCAGAACTGCGGTGCCGTCAGCCCGCGCTGGCAGGGTCGCTGCGAAGCGTGCGGCGAATGGAACACGATGGTCGAGGAAAGCGCCTCGGGCGGCATCGGCGGCGGCCCGGCCAAGGGCCCGGCGAAGCGCGGCCGCATCGTCGAGCTGCAGGCGCTCTCCGGCGGCAGCAACGAGACGCCGCGCATCCCTTCCGGCATTGCCGAGCTCGACCGCGTCACCGGCGGCGGCTTTGTCCGCGGCTCGGCACTGCTGGTCGGCGGCGACCCCGGCATCGGCAAGTCGACCCTTTTGCTGCAGGCCTCCGCCGCACTCGCCTCCAAGGGCGAGCGCGTGGTCTACATCTCCGGCGAGGAGGCGATCGCCCAGGTCCGCCTGCGGGCCGAGCGCATGGGCGTCGCCCACACGCCGGTGGCGCTGGCGGCCGAAACCAGCGTCGAGGACATCCTCGCCACGCTGCAGGCCGGCCCTGTCCCTGCCCTCGTCATCCTCGACTCGATCCAGACGCTCTGGACGGAAACGGCGGAATCGGCGCCGGGCACAGTGACGCAGGTGCGCGCCTCCGCCCAGGCGATGATCCGCTATGCCAAGCATTCCGGCGCGACGCTGGTGCTGGTCGGCCATGTCACCAAGGACGGCCAGATCGCCGGCCCGCGCGTCGTCGAGCACATGGTCGATGCCGTGCTCTATTTCGAGGGCGAAGGCGGCAAGCAATTCCGCATTCTTCGGGCGGTGAAGAACCGCTTCGGCGCCACCGACGAGATCGGCGTGTTCGAGATGACCGGCAGCGGATTGCGCGAGGTGCCCAATCCGTCCGAGCTTTTCCTGGGCGAACGCAACGCTGCCTCGCCGGGCGCGGCTGTATTCGCCGGCATGGAGGGATCGCGTCCCGTTCTGGTCGAAATCCAGGCGCTTGTCGCCCCGTCGCTGCTCGGCACGCCGCGGCGCGCGGTGGTCGGCTGGGACTCCGGCCGCCTCGCCATGGTGATCGCCGTGCTCGAATCGCATTGCGGCGTGAAGCTCGGATCCAACGATGTCTATCTGGCGGTGGCCGGCGGCCTGAAAATTACCGAGCCGGCTGCGGATCTCGCGGTCGCTTCGGCGCTGGTCTCCTCGCTCTCCGGTATTGCTCTGCCGGCTGATTGCGTCTATTTCGGCGAAGTCAGTCTGTCGGGAGCCGTCAGGCCGGTCGTCCACGCTTCGCAGCGCCTGAAAGAGGCGCAAAAGCTTGGTTTTGCCCGGGCAGTCCTGCCGGTCGCGTCGATCGACAAGGAAGCCAATCTCGGTTCCGGACTGCAGGGGATCGATCAATTGGCCGGTCTTGTCGCCATGATCGCCGCCTCGGGGACGCGGCCGCAGCAGCGGGCCGTGCCGGATCCGGCGGCGCGACGGCGGTCGAGTGTGGCCGATGAGGCATTGGATTCGTGAGAGCGACGGGCTAAACCGCAACCTTCTGCGGCGCGAGGCAAGGGGTCATCGTAGGAATGCCGGTCACGATTCTCGACGGTGTGGTCTTTGTCGTCATTCTGATTTCGGCGATGCTCGCGATGGTGCGCGGTTTCGTCCGGGAAGTGCTATCGGTCGCCTCCTGGGCGCTTGCCGCCGCGGCCGCCTTCTTCTTCTACAAGTCGCTGCTCCCCTTCGTGGAGCCTTACATCGCCAACAAGAACGTGGCGATCATCGCGACCGCCGCCGGCATCTTCTTCGTCGCGCTCATCGTCGCCAGCTACATCGCGATGAAGATCTCCGATTTCGTCATCGACAGCCGGGTTGGGCTGCTCGACCGGATCCTCGGCTTCTGCTTCGGCGTGGCGCGCGGCTTGCTTCTGGTCGTCATCGCCTTCGCCTTCCTGTCCTGGATCCTGTCCGACCGGCAGCCGGCATGGGTTGCGAATGCGCAGAGCGCTCCTATCTTGAAGTCACTCGCGGACAAGCTTGTCGCCGCGCTGCCGGAAGACATCGAAAAAACGATCCAGGATCGGCTGCACGGCAAGGGCGAGGAAACCACCACGCCGCCGGCGGATGCACCGGCCGACGATGCGCCCGACGCGGCGCCCGCACAGCCGGATGCCCAGCAGCCCGGCACCAGCTACGGGACGCAGGAACGCAAGGGTCTCGACAACCTGTTCGACAATAGCGGCGACGCACCGGCCGAAGAGCCGGACCAGACGCCGGCACCGGACTGACCCGGGAAGCACCAATCCCTGACGCGATCGCTCCATCGATCACCCGTCAGGCCAAAAGGACCGGATATGGACGATTTTTCGATGCTGCCAGCTCCCGCTGACGATGATCACCTCCATGAGGAGTGTGGCGTGTTCGGCGTGTTCGGCCACGACGATGCGGCCGCGCTGACCGCGCTCGGTCTGCATGCGCTCCAGCATCGCGGCCAGGAAGCCGCCGGCATCGCCGCGCATGACGGCCGGCAATTCTCGATCGAGCGCCACATGGGCCTCGTCGGCGACAATTTCACCCGCAAGGCGGTGATCGACCGGCTGCCCGGCCGGCGCGCCATCGGCCACAACCGCTACGCCACGACCGGCGGCGTCGGCCTGCGCAACGTGCAGCCGATGTTCGCCGAATTCGCCGGCGGCGGCTTCGCCGTCGCGCATAACGGCAATTTGACCAACGCCATGACGCTGAAGCGCGATTTGCAGCGTCGCGGTTCGCTGTTCCAGTCGACCTCCGACACCGAGACGATCATCCACCTGATCGCCACCTCGATCCACGGCCAGTTGCTCGACCGCTTCATCGATGCGATCCGCCGCATCGAGGGCGCCTATTCGCTGGTCGCGCTTTCCGAAAAGAAGATGATGGGCTGCCGCGATCCGCTCGGCGTGCGCCCGCTCGTGCTCGGCAAGCTCGACGGCGCGCATATCCTCGCCTCCGAGACCTGCGCGCTGGACATCATCGGCGCCAGCTATGTGCGCGACGTCGCGCCCGGCGAGGTCGTCCTCATCACCGACGACGGCATCGAGAGCTTCTTCCCGTTCGAACGCCAGCGTCCGCGTTTCTGCATGTTCGAATACGTTTATTTCGCCCGTCCGGATTCCTCGGTCGACGGCCGCGGCGTCTATGAGGTCCGCAAGCGCATCGGCGCCGAACTGGCGCGCGAAAGCGGCGTCGCCGCCGACGTCATCGTCCCGGTGCCGGATTCCGGCGTCCCCGCGGCGATCGGCTATGCGGAGGCCGCCGGTCTTCCGTTCGACCTCGGCATCATCCGCAACCACTATGTCGGCCGCACCTTCATCGAACCGACCGACGCGATCCGCCACATGGGCGTCAAGCTCAAGCACAACGCCAATACGGGCGTGCTGGCCGGCAAGCGCGTCGTCCTGGTCGACGATTCGATCGTGCGCGGCACCACCTCGATGAAGATCGTGCAGATGGTGCGCGACGCCGGCGCGGCCGAGGTGCATATGCGCATCGCCAGCCCGCCGACCACCGATTCCTGCTTCTATGGCGTCAACACGCCGGAGAAGTCGAAGCTGATCGCCTCGCATATGTCGGTTCAGGAAATCGCCGACTACATCAAGGCCGACAGCCTGGCCTTCCTGTCGATCGACGGCCTCTATCGCGCCGTCGGCGAAGCGCAGCGCGACAACGTCGCGCCGCAGTTCTGCGACGCCTGCTTCACCGGCGACTACCCGACCCGGCTTGCCGATTTCGAAGACCGGGGCAAGATTCAGCCGCTGACCCGACTGGCCGAAGCGAGCTGACCGGCCCGCTTCCCTGCCACTTCCCTTTCCCTTCCCGTCTGCCGGGATCGGCGGCGCTGCCTACCCGGCGCCCTGCCCCGGCTGAACCAGAACCTGATTGGACGCTCCTGTGACCACTCCCGACCTTTCCGGCCGCATCGTCGTCGTCACCGGAGCCTCGCGCGGCATCGGCTGGAACGCAGCGCTCGCGGTTGCGGAGGCCGGCGCGCATGTCATCGCCATCGCCCGCACCGTCGGCGCGCTCGAGGAACTGGACGACGAGATCCAGGCCAAGGGAGGCACCGCGACGCTGGTGCCGCTCGACCTGCGCGATCTGGAGGCGATCGACCGGCTCGGTCTCTCGATCTATGAGCGCTGGGGCAAGCTGGACGGGCTCGTCGGCAATGCCGGCCAGCTCGGCATCATCACGCCCGTCGCCCATCTCGACCAGAAGATCTGGGACGAGGTGATGACCGTCAACGTCACCGCCAATTATCGCCTGATCCGCTCGCTCGATCCGCTGCTGCGCCAGTCCGACGCCGGCCGCGCCCTGTTCCTCAGCTCCGGCGCGGCGGTCCAGTGCGGTCCCTATTGGGGCGCCTATTCGGCCTCGAAGGCGGCCCTCGAAGCGCTGGTGCGCACCTATGCGGCGGAAATCGATTCGAGCACGGTGCGTGCGAATCTGTTCGATCCGGGCCGGCTGCGCACCCAGATGCGCGCCAAGGCGAAGCCCGGCGAGGATCCCGAGACGCTGAACCTCCCGAGCGTCGTCGCCGCCGACATCGTGCGGATGATCGCGCCCGGCTTCATGGACAATGGCACGCGCTTCGAATTCCCGACCGGCAACGTCACTCGCTTTCTGGCGTAGGCGCTCCCCCGCGCGATGGACTGAACCCTCTTTCACCTCTCCCTGAGGGAGAGGAAAGTTTCCACCTGCCAAGGATGATCTGCTTCCGCCATGCAGCCCTCGGCCGTCATCCCGGCGGAGGCCGGGATCCAGACACTCCAGCCCATGACTGCGCCAAGATTGGCTCGGCCAGTGTTTATGGGCCCCGGCCTCCGCCGGGGCGACGCGGAGCCCGGCCCCTATAGGATCGAAACGTTCTTCAGCCGCGGCAGCACCGCGCGGTTGACCAGCCGGTCGACGATCATCTCGCGCCGGACAAACCAGTTCACGACATTCTCCGCCCCCATCACCGCGATGCGCTCCATCGTCGCCGCCGTCTCGGCCGCGATATGCGGGGTGATGATGGTGTTGGGCGCGCTCAGCAGCGGATTGTCGGCCTTCGGCGGCTCGGCCGCCAGCGTATCGAGCGCCGCGCCGCCGAGGCGGCCCGAGGCGAGCGCCTCGGCCACATCGGCCTCGTTCAGCAGTCCGCCGCGCGCCGTATTGACCAGCAGCGCCCCCGGCTTCATCCGCGCGATCGCCTCGCGATTGAGAAAACCGCGATTGGAGGCGTCCATCGGGCAATGCAGGCTGACGATATCGCTCTCGGCCAGGAGTTGATCCAGCGGCAGGACGGCGAAGCCCGCGGCCGTCGAGGCGGCGGCCCCCGGCCTGCCAGATGCGATGACGCGCATGCCCAACGCCTCCGCCATTTCACCCACCCGACGACCAATGCGGCCGAGCCCGACGATGCCGAGCGTCTGGCCGCGCAGTTCGGTGGCGATATAGCGGCCGCGATCCCAGATGCCGGCCTTCAGCCGCGCATCGAGGCGTACGACATCGCGCCGAATTGCCAGGATTAGCGCGATCGCCATTTCCGCCGTCGCATCGGCATTGGCGTCGCCCGCCGTCATCACGGCGATATTGCGCGCGGTCGCGGCGGCGAGATCGACGCTGTCGACCCCTGCCCCCATCTTGGAGATCAGGACGAGATCGGGCGCCGCGTCAAGCACGGCAGCGCCGAGCGGCGGATTGGCCCGCACCAGGATGGCGTCGAAGCGCCGGGCCGACAGAGTGGCGATCATGCGGGCCTGCTCGATCGGCCCGCTCATCGTCTCGATCGTGGCGCCGATCGGCGCGAGAACGCGGGACGCCGGCTCCAGCAGATCATCGCCCGTCATCAGGACGTGAATGGGCGATGCCATGGCTCTCATTCCCATCCAGCGAGACTGAACTTTCACCTCTCCCTGAGGGAGAGGTCGGAGCGAAGCTCCGGGTGAGGGTTTAGGGAACCATCCGGAAAGGGCGTACCCCCTCACTCGCCGGCCTGCGGCCGTCGACTTCTTCCCATGGGAGAGGTGAAAGTTGGCGCCCTGTTGGAGACCCTACCGCTTCTTCGCCTTGTGCTCGAACGGGTTTTCACCCTTGCGAAGCTGCAGGCGCAGCGGCACGGCGTTGAGCTTGAAGGTCTCGCGGATGCCGTTCAGCAGGTAGCGCGTATAGGCGTCCGGCAGCGCCTCGGGGCGCGAGCAGAAGGCGACGAAGGTCGGCGGACGCGCCTTGGGCTGGGTCATGTAGCGCAGCTTGACGCGGCGGCCCGACACGGCCGGCGGCGGATGGTGCTCCAGCACGCTTGCCAGCCAGCGGTTCAGCGCCGCCGTCGGGATGCGGCGGTTCCAGGTCGCATAGACCTTGAGCAACTCGCTCATCAGCTTGTCGATGCCCGAGCCGGTCAGGCCGGAAAGCGGCACGAGCGGCACGCCGCGCACCTGCGGCAGCAGGCGTTCGGCCATCTCGCGCAGTTCCGCCATCTTCGCCTGGCGATCCTCGACCAGATCCCACTTGTTGAAGGCGATGACCAGCGCGCGGCCCTCGCGGGCGACCAGATCGGCGATCTGCAGATCCTGCTTCTCGAACGGGATCGTCACGTCGAGCATCAGCACGACGACTTCGGCGAAGCGGATGGCGCGCAGCGAGTCGCCGACCGAGAGCTTCTCGAGCTTGGTTTCGACGCGCGCCTTCTTGCGCATGCCGGCGGTGTCGAACAGCTTGATGCGGCGATCGTTCCAGGTCCAGTCGACCGAGATGGAGTCCCGCGTGATGCCGGCCTCGGGGCCGACCAGCAGGCGGTCCTCGCCGAGCATGGTGTTGATCAGCGTCGACTTGCCGGCGTTGGGGCGGCCGACGATCGCCACCTTGATCGGCTTGGTCAGATCGAGCGGGGCTTCAATCTCCTCGCCCGTCTCCGGATCGATCGGCAGCGGCGCGTCGAAATCATCGTCCTCGTCGTCGAATTCTTCCTCCTCGCGCTCGAACGGCAGCAAGGCGGCGAACAGATCGGCCATGCCCTCGCCATGCTCGGCGGAGAGCGCGACCGGCTCGCCGAGGCCGAGCGAATAGGCTTCCAGCACGCCGTTCTCGCCGAGCTTGCCTTCCGCCTTGTTGGCAACCAGCACGACCGGCTTGCCGACGCGGCGCAGCAGCTCGGCGAAATACTCGTCGACCGGGGTCACACCGACGCGGGCATCGATCAGGAACAGCGAAACATCGGCTTCCTCGATCGCCATCTCGGTCTGGGCGCGCATGCGGCCCTCGAGGCTCTCGGGATCGGCATCTTCGAGGCCGGCGGTGTCGATGATGGTGAAATAGAGATCGCCGATGCGGGCTTCACCCGGCCGGCGGTCGCGCGTCACGCCCGGCGTATCGTCGACAATCGCGATCTTCTGGCCGACGAGGCGGTTGAAGAGGGTCGACTTGCCGACATTGGGACGGCCGATGATGGCGACGGTGAAGGTCATGTTAGCTACGGCCTCAAATGGCGTCGGGAAGCCGCGGCGTCCGCGACTTCCCGAAATACTGCCACGTCGAGGTTCCGGCAACACGCCCCGCGTGGCCCCGGAACGACGAAAAAGCGATGGTGAGCGTCTCGATCAGCCCTTGGCGGGAGCCGCCGCCGGACCGATCTTGGAGCGGATCAGGTCGAGCATCAGCTGCGTCCGGCTCTGCATCGATTGCGGCGTCTCCGGATCATCGGCGATGGCCTGGAAATAGCCGCGCGCCGCTTCGAGATTGCCGACGCGCCAGGCCGTCAGGCCGAGCAATTCGCGGGCGCTGTGGCGCCAGGGACCGCCAACGGCGGCGAGATCGCCGACCCGGCTCTGCATCGCGGCGAGATCCGCCGTATCGACGACGAGCAAGGCCGCGCGGAGCCGCGCCATCGCCTTGAGCAGCGTCGGCGTGTCCGCCTTGGCGGCGATCGCGTCAAAGGCCTTCACGGCCTCGTCGGTCTTCTTGGTCGCCGCCAGCTCGGACGCGGCGCGGAAGCCGGCCAGAACCGGATAGCCGCCAGTGCCGGTTGCCGCGATCTCGTCGAGCGCCTTGATGGCCTCGTCATGCTTGTTGTCGTTCGCCAGCTGCAGCGCCGCAACGAAGCGGTCGCCTTCGGCGGCAGCCTGCTGCTCACGCCAGTATTCCCAGCCGCGCCAGCCGCCGACCGCGACGACGATCAGAACCGCAGCCAGAAGAACGTAAGGTCCGAAGCGGGCCCAGAGGCGCTTCGCCTGTTCGCGGCGCAGGTCCTCTTCGACTTCGTGAAAAATGTCGGTCATGCTCTTCTTTCCGGCTCCGGTCAGCGGCGCGCACCATAACGAAGCGACCCTGCGCTGGCAAATCGATGATGACGGTTTGGGCCCGGAAACGTCGCGATCCGCGCCGGCTTTCGACCGTCCACGCATCCAACGTCACCCAGACCCGCCGTCAGTGCCCGGCCAGCGCCCTGCCCGGCCGCCATCCAGGGCTGACGCCGGTCGGGTCTTCTGCCAATCAGGTCTTGGTCTTGTAGACGTGGTCCGCCGACGGGAAGGTGCGCGCCTTGACCTCGTCGGCATAGGCGGTGACCGCCTCGCCGATCATGCCACCGAGATCGCCGAACTTCTTGACGAATTTCGGCACGCGCGGCGACAGGCCCAGCATGTCCTCCAGCACGAGGACCTGGCCGTCGCAATCCGGCGAAGCGCCGATGCCGATGGTCGGAACCGCGACCTCTCTGGTGATGTCGCGGGCGACCGGTTCGATCACGCCCTCCACGACGATGGCAAACGCGCCGGCTTCGGCGATCGCCTTGGCGTCGGCCATGACCGCGGCGGCGCTCGCCTCGCTCTTGCCCTGCACCTTGAAGCCCCCCATCGTGTTGATCGACTGGGGTGTCAGGCCGATATGCCCCATGACCGGGATGCCGCGCTGGGTCAGGAAGCGCACGGTCTCCGCCATATGCACGCCGCCCTCCATCTTCACCGCGCCGCAGCCGGTTTCCTTCATGATCCGCGCCGCCGACCGGAAGGCCGCCGCCGGGCTCTCCTCATAGGAGCCGAACGGCAGGTCGACGACGACGAGCGCCCGCTTCGAGCCGCGCATGACGGCGAGCCCCTGCAGGATCATCATGTCGAGCGTGACGGGAACCGTGCTCTCCAGACCATGCATGACCATGCCGAGCGAATCGCCGACCAGGATGAAGTCGACATGCGGATCCATGATCGCGGCGGTATGCGCATGATAGGAGGTTAGCGAGACGATCGGCGTGCCGCCCTTGCGGCTGCGAATATCGGTCGCGGTCAGGCGGCGGGTCTGGGGCTCGACGGACATGGAGGTCTCCTTTGGCGCGGAAGCCGGATGTCTTCTGGATCGGGCGCTCGATGCTGGCTTCGACCGCCCGGGGAGTCCCGGATCATTCCGTTGGCCCCCGGCGGAGTCTTGCTAGCACGGTTCGCCGCGGCATTCGACCGCCGCGCGCGCAGGGCTGCTAGCTATAATTGCAACGACTGGCTTCTTTACAGCAGAATTTCTCCTTCCAGATTACCGGTTGTTCAGGCCTTCCTTGCTACCATGAGGAAATGCAGCACCAACTGTCCCCGGAGAAGTCCTCAATGCACCGTTGTTTTGCAGCTCTTGGTCTGTCCTTGACGATCGGCCTCGCCGGCCTTCTGGGTGCCGCGCCCGGAAGCGCACGGGCCGATGTCGTGGCGCGCATCAATCTGAGCTCCCAGCAGATGGTCGTCTATGTCGATGGACGCGCTCGCTATGGCTGGGATGTTTCAACGGCCCGTAGCGGCTACACCACGCCGGTCGGCAGCTACCGCCCGACGCGTATGCATCGCATGTGGTACTCGCGCAAATACGACATGGCGCCGATGCCGAATTCGGTGTTCTTCCGCGGCGGCTATGCCATCCACGGCACCCCGCACGTGCGCGCGCTCGGCCGTCCCGCGTCGCATGGCTGCGTGCGGCTTGCCCCCGAAAACGCGCGCACGCTCTACCAGCTGATCGCCGAGCGCGGCATGAACAATGCGCGCGTCGTGATCACACGCTGAGGAAATCGTGCGTCCTGCCGCCTCCGCGTGACGAAGGTCACTGACACTCCGGTTGCGGCTCGCTAGAACAACATCGGGAGCGGGCAGAGATCGTCTCGACCTGCCAGCCCGAAAGCTACGACTTGACCCGGCCGGGTGCCTCAGGATGGCGCCGGTCCATTCTCGGAACCGCTCCCATGATCGTCCGCCTGCTCGCCTCCCTGACCGTCGCCGCGATCGCCGTAGCCGCCGCGCCGCAATCGGCCTCCGCCAATTCGCTTTTCCCCGGTCCGGCCGGCGTGCTTGCGACGGTGAGCCTCGCCAAGCAGCAGATGGATGTCGTTGTCAACCGCGGCAATGGCGTCAAGGAAACCTATAGCTGGAAGGTATCGACTGGCCGCAAGGGCTTCGAGACGCCGCCCGGAAAGTTCCGTCCCGACTATCTCGACGAAATGCACCATTCGACGAAGTACGAAAACGCGCCGATGCCCTATTCGGTGTTCTTCAACGACGGCATCGCCGTGCACGCCACCACCGAAACGAAGCATCTCGGCCGCCCGGCCTCGCATGGCTGCGTGCGCCTCGACAAGGCGAGCGCCGAAGTGTTCTTCAAGGCGGTCAACGAGATCGGCATGATGCGGACGGCCATCGTCGTCGAGAAGTAGACGGCCCCTCAAGGAGAAGGGGCCGTCGAGCGTTCGACGGTCCCTTTTTCTGTCTGCCGTGTCTCAGTGGGTCTTCGCCGGCGCCATGAAGGTGTAGGGGCGCGCTTCCATCAGCTTCCAGGCACCGCTGCTCTTCTTGGCGAGCAGCACGACGTGGATCTCGAGCGGGGCCCTGCTTCCGGTACGGGCGCTGGTGATTTCATGCAGCGCGTCGATGAAGACGGCGTCACCGACCTGTCGCACCGCCTCGATGGTGAACTGGCTGTGCGAGCCCTTGAGAATCGACGCGATGTCGGACGCCAGAACCCTCTGGACGCCGGCCTGGCCGGTGCCGCGCAGGCCCGTCGGGCTGATGACGGTGGCATCCTCGGTAAACAGTTTGATCGCCTCGGCGACATCGCCGCGGTCCATGCAGGACGCAATCTCGTCGAAGAGCGGTTGCAATTCGTCGGCGAGCTTGCGGCTCATCGGATTCATCGCGACGTGCGGATGTGCGGCGTGTTGTTGCGTAGCCATGACGGCTCCTCCAACTGGTGGACCCTGATGATCCGGGCTGGAGCATAGACCCGACGGCCTCGCGCGGCACGCACGTCTGCGCGATAGCCGACTCTAGCTCTTTGCTTGATCGCGTTTTCTTCACGCGAACCGGTATCCACTTCGCTGGAAAACGCTCTAGGCGACGCGCTGGCCGTGGCGCCAGACGCTGCGCACCACCGGCACGCCCTCGCCGGCGCGCACGCGCACGACATCGGCGCGAAGCCCCTGCCGGATCGCGCCGCGATCGGTCAGCCCGACCGCCTCGGCCGGTGCCCGGGTCACCAGGCGCACCGCCTCCGGCAACCGGATCGACGGCACCAGCTCCGGCAGCGCGAACACCGCGATCATCAGGCTGAACGGCACATAGTCGGACGACAGGATGTCGAGATGCCCGCCTTCGGCCAGCACGGCGGCCGAGACATTGCCGGAATGCGAGCCGCCGCGAACCAGGTTCGGCGCGCCCATCAGCACGCGGATATCCGCCGCGCGCGACGCGGCCGCCGCCTCGACCGTCGTCGGAAACTCGGCGATGGAGACGCCATCCGCCGCCGCCTCGTCGACATGCGCTGATGTCGCATCGTCATGGCTGGCGACCGCGATGCGGCGCGGATGGCAGAGATCGACGATCTCGCGGCGGTGGCGAGCGGAAAACTCGTCCGCCTGGGCAATCCGCTTGGCCGCGAAGGCCTCATAGGCCGCGTCCGACATGCCCATCTTGCCCTGATAAAAGGCGCGATAGCTGTCGAGGCTGGCGAACTGGCGCTGGCCGGGCGAATGATCCATCAGCGAGACCAGCCGGACCGGCAGCACGTCGAGAAAGCCGGCAAGCCCATTGAGCACGTCCGGCGCCGACACCTCGCAGCGCAGATGCAGCAGATGATCGGCGCGCAGGCGATCCTCGCGCTTCGCCGTCTCGATCGCCTCGGCCAGCATCTGCATCTCGGAAGTCGTGGTGCGCGCATCCTCGTCCATGCCGACGCGCAGCGCATCGAACACCGTGGTGATGCCCGCGCCGGCGACCTGCGCATCATGCGCCTGCACGGCCGCGACCGGATTCCAGCGCACGCCCGGACGGGGCGCATAGTGGTTTTCGAGATGATCGGTATGCAGCTCGACGAAGCCGGGCACCAGGAAATCGCCGCCGAGATCCTCGCCGTGCCGGACGGCGCCGCTGTCGAACTCCGCGATCAGCCCGTCGCGAACGACGAGGCTTCCCTCGACGATCTCGTCCTCCAGCACGATGCGGGCGTTGGTAAAGACCTGCTCACGCATCAGGCGAGGCTCCCCGCCAGCCTGGCGACATGGCGAACCCGGAACGGAGCGCCCCGCTCCGGCTCGACGAACAGGCCGAGCCGATCGAGCGCGAACGGTACGCCGTCGAACCCGGCAAAATGCTTCTTCAACTCGATCGCCATCGCCTCGGCATCATCCTTCGGAACCCGCCCCGTCAGGGACATATGGAACCGGAAGGCATCGAACACATAGGGATACCCCCAGCGGATCAGGTTCGTTTCTTCGTCCAGCGTCAGCCCGGCAACCCGCCGGCGAGCGATGTCGGCCTCCGAAAGCGGAGCCCGGAAGGTCTCGAACTCGGCGACGATCCGCCCGGCCAGATCGTCCAGCTCCGGCACGCGCTCGTTCGGCACCAGCGCGAAGAAGCGGCCGAGGCGACGAATAACCAGTTCCGGCACGACGACGGCGGCGGACTGCGCCGCGAAAGCGTCGAGCGTCGCGATCAGATCCGCTTCGGTCTGCTCATCGGCCAGGGTGAACGGCGCCTTCAGCGTCGCGTGAAAGCCGTAGCGCGCCGGATCCGCCAGATAGGCTTCGATCGTGCCGCCCGAGAAGCCGTTGACCGGCGGCAGCGGATGGTCCTCGCCGGTAAACGCATCGCGCCCGAGCCAACGGACGGCGGCGCGCGCGAGGGGATGATCGGCGGAAGGCGTGGCGTAGATGGCGTATCGCAAGGATCGTCTCGACAGTTGGGGCCGAATCGTGGATCCGCAGTGTAGCGCAAGCCATATGGCGGAACGGAGACATTGCGACGCCGCACGCCTGATCACAAAAACGCGGCTCGTGCCGCTTTCCATGCAATGGGGCGTTGCATTTCACGGTTCGGCAACGATATCCCGTCTACACACAGCCTGCAGTCATTCGATCGAACGAGGATCCAAGATGAGCCTGTCCAAATCCGCCCTCGGTCTCGCCGCACTCGCATTCGTGGCCGGGTCGGCAGCTCTTTCGGCCTCGTCGCCAGCCCTCGCCGGCAGCAACACCAATCACGGCCCGACCAGCATCCTCGATCCCAATACCGGCCCGCTGGCCGATTGGGAAGTGTTCGGTTTCGACCTGTCCAGCGTGCCGGATGACCCGGCGTCGCTCGCCGCCTTCCGCACTTCGCTCGATCCGTGGACGCAGCAGGGCATCGCCAATCGCTGCCGCTACGACATCACGCTCCAGCCCTTCCGCTATTCGCCGAAGGTTCGCGATTTCTGCTGGTCGCGCTGATCCCCAACGACGCCCCTTTTCCCGGGGGACGGTGAAACGTTGCAGCGACGGGTCTCGTGACATCTTCCGCTCGCGAAGCCGTGGCCGTTTGCCCTTCTCGCCAAGGCGCCGCCTCCGGCGTCAGATCGCCTGCGCGCTGACCAGCCGGTCGATCTGAACCAGGAACTCCGTCCGTGCCGTCGGTTCGCGCAGTCCGCGCGGCCCATAGATGTGGCGCGACAGAAAATGGCCGGTCAAACGGAAGGCATCGCGGAGCTCTTCCGGCCCGCCATTGCTCCGCCCGCCGGTCATGAACGGCGCGAGGCGCAGCAGGCGATCCTCATAGCCAACCGCGCCAGCGCGGCTGACAGCCCGACCGGTCTTCGGCGATACGTAGTGCAATTCGTCACGCGCGCCGGTCGCGGCGCAGACAGAAAGATCCAGCCCGTAGCCGAGCTCCTCCAGCAAGGCGAGTTCGAAGCGGGCGATGAAGGCGCCGAAATCGAGCAGCGCCGGCCGATCCGCATTGGCGAAAGCGTCCAGCGCCGCCTCGACCGCGCCATGCAGGGCCGGATGCGGTTCGCGCTCGGCGAGCAGCCGCAAATGGCCGGTCAACGTCTGTAGGGCGAAGATCGAGCCCGGATCGGCCATCAGCCGCGCCGCCCGGCTCGTCAGCGGCTCGACCGTGAAGATGCCGAGATGCTCATCGAGCCGTGCCCGCCAGACCACCTGCACGGTGTTGCCGGGCTGCAGCACCGGCGCAAGCCGGCGCGAACGGCCACCGCGCACGAGGCCGAGATGGCGGCCGCGTTCCGGCGTCATCAGCTCGAGGATGACGCTCGTCTCGCCCTGCTGCCGGACGCCTAGTACCAGGCCCTGATCGGTCCATTCCATGCTGCTATTCTAGAGCAAGGGCCATGCTGGCGAAATCCGCCTTCGCCCTTCGCCGCGTGGGAAAGCCGGATGTGAGATCCGGGCGGGTCGCTTCGCGCCCTCCCAGATAGGCCGTAGGCCTCCGCCCGCTGGCCTGCGGCCGTCGATCTCTCCGTCAGGAGACCTTTGTAAAACTCGACCATCATCCTGAGGTGCCCGCCGAAGCCGGGCCTCGAAGGAGGGGCCAGGCAGTGCCCTGATCGGGATTGCGGAGCGCGATCTCGCCGGATTTCCGGACCTCGTCTGCATGCCGGAGCGCCCTGCTGGGTCCTCCTTCGAGGCTTCGCTGCGCGAAGCACCTTGTATTAGTCGATTGTGCGAAGATGGCTGTGCCGGATTGGATGCGGGCCCGAGCCAGTTCCTCGGACCCGCAGGTGGTCGACGGATCGAACAGCCGGAGGGCTGGCGGGTGACCAACGATCCGCCTGGCTGGCGCCAGCTGGTGGCGCGGTTCCGGGCCGAGGGTGTCGGACGCGTCGGCATCGAGGCCCGCGGCGGCTAGGAGCGCGGCGTCGTCGCGCATCTGCGCACGGCAGGCCTCGAGGTCGCCCTGCACCAGCCGATCCAGGTTCGCGCCTTCGCCGCCATGACGCTGCGCCGGGCCAAGAACGACCGCCTCGACGCCCAGCTGATCGCCGCCTTCACCGCACTGCGCACCGACACCCGCGCCGCGCCGGATCCGCGCCTGCGCGCAAGAGCCACGGCGCCCGCCATATCGCCGGCGGGCGCGCCCGGATCCGCACCGCCCTCTACGCCGCCGCCCTGCCGGCGTCCTACCGCTGGAACCAGTCCCTCGTTGCCATGCGCGAACGCCTCACCCAACGCGGCAAGTCGCACAAGCAGACCATGATCGCCTGCGCCAGAAAGCTCCTCATCTACGCCAACACCGTCGTCCAGAGAGACACACCATGGGTCACCGACGCCTAATGGTTGCTCAGGATGATGGCGGAGCAGAATGCGAGCGGAGTTGCGCGAAGGCTCCTCAGGGCAAGGTCGAGATGAGACAGACGTTGGCGGCGGCGCCCATCGCTCCCGAGCACCCGGATTGGCAGGTCGCGCGAAGGCACCCCGACCCACTCGGCGTCTGTGGAGGGCCTAGCCACTCGGAGCCGTGCCAGCCCCAAACGAACCCAAAAGCAAAAAGGCCCGGCGGATTGCTCCGCCGGGCCTTCGATAGTCTGACTAGGTCAGATTACCAGGAACGCTTCAGGAACAGGTTGAGGTTCCAGGCGTTGTTGCCGTTGTCGTCGTTCAGGTCGTCGCCGTTCGCGAAATGGCCCTTGATGTTCGTGTAGAACACGTCGCCAACCAGGTCGAGACCCTTGACCGGGGTGTAGGCGGTCGTGAAGCCAGCACGCCAAGCGTCGATGTTGGTGCCATCGATCTGATCGCGACCGCTGAAGTTGGCATAGCCGCCCGAGAGCGACGACCAGAGCTGCGGGGTCCAGACGTGCTTGTACGAAGCCAGCGCGCTCCAGCTGGTGCCCGGCGAAACCGAAGCGGTGATGTTGGCGCTGAAGGGATTGAACGTGCCAGCAACCGAGGTGCCGCCGGTGATGCCAGTGAACGAGTTGGCGTTGTCGCCGTAAGCCGCCGACACGAAGAAGCGGTCGCCAGCCGAGAAGCTGTCAAGCGCGATCTCGAGACCGCCGCCGATCGCCCAACCCGCCTGGTTGTCCAGATCGATCGGGTCAGCAGCACTAAGGCCCGAGCCGTTGCCGAACTTCACGGCTTCGTTGACATAGGCAGCCGCAACCTTGGCGCTGAAGATGCCGGAAGCGTAGGTCACCGCACCGATGATATCGGGGATGTTGCTGTTGCCACCGGTGAAGTACTGAGCCGGATCACCGAACTCATCAACAGTGTACACGACGCCATTGGTGTTGCCGAGAGCGCCGCGGTCGCGGTTGTCTTCGACCGAGATCGCCAGACCGAAGCCGTTGACGGCATAGGTCAGCTGGATGTGATCGGTGGTCGAGTCCGAACCGAACATGCCGGTGTCGTCATAGCCACGACCGAAGTCGAACAGCGAGGTGAAGCGACCAGCCTTCAGCGGGCCGAGCTCCAAATAGGCGCTGTCGACGTAAGCCGAGTTGGTCGCCGAGTTGACCAGATTGGAGAAGGTCTGACCGCCGGTATAGGTGTTGCCGGTGGCAGCACGCATGTCGATGAAGCCGGTCAGGTTACCGAATTCGGTGACGGTCGACGCCGTCGCCTGCATCGACACTTCCGTGTAGAAGTTGCCCCAGTTGCTGTTGGCGTAGCCAGCATTGAAGCGGCCGAAGTCGCTGTCGCCGAAGGCGGTGCCGAACTTGACGTAGCCGCCGATCTTGATGCAGGTGTCGGTGCCCGGCGAATAGAAGAAGCCCGCGCCGAACGCGTCGCAGACCTTCACGTAGTCGACCGGCTCGGCGACCGTGAGATCCGCCGCCTGAGCGCCACCAGCCATCAGCATGGCTGCTGCAGAGCCGAGGAGAAGGGTCTTAAAGTTCATATCCTGACCTCCAAAAAGGTAAATCCAGGAGAGTATTTCTTTCTTCTCGTCGCCATCGAGTAGACCCCGCAGGATCACCCCTTCTCGACAGCCCGTACGAAGTCCGTCCTAATCCCCGTTCAGCTGCATCTGCTTTTCTTGGCTTCCCACCCCAGGGTGGCCGGCCGATGCAACCGGAATCCCATCTCGTGATTCCGTGATCCTGATCATAGCGAAAGCGCGATCACGCGCTATGACAGAAATGCAACACCAAGAACCTTCCGTAGAGCGTAAGCGGTTAAGCTCGCGGCAAGTATTCTTAACTGTCGTTAACCTTATAACTATCGACAGCGCTTGAAAAATCCGGCCTGGCCCCGCCCCGGCCCATCGCGCTTGATCCCGCCCGGGACGGCGCTAATGTCCCCAGTTCCATTCCAACCACAGGGAAGACCGCCAGCCATGACCGCTCTCGACCAAAATGCGATTCTGGAGCGGCTGCGCTCCGTCGAGGGCCCGGACGGCAAGGGCGACATCGTCAGCCTCGGCCTCGTCTCGGATATCCTGATCCATGGCGGCAAGGTGATGTTCTCGATCACCGTCGACGCGGCGCGCGCCAACGCGCTCGAGCCGTTGCGTGAAAAGGCGGCGGCGGCGGTCCGCAATCTCGAAGGCGTCGAAAGCGCGCTTGTCATCCTGACGGCCGAACACAAGGCCGGCGCCGCCGGGGCTTCGCGCCCGGCCGCGCCGCCGTCCTCGCCCGCCGCGCATCCGCCGCGGCCGGCGCCGACGCGCCCCTCCGCCTCCGGCAAGCCGGGCATTCCCGGCGTGGCGGCGATCATCGCCGTCGCCTCGGGCAAGGGCGGCGTCGGCAAGTCGACCACCGCCGTCAATATCGCGCTCGGCCTCGCCGCCAACGGGCTCAAGGTCGGCCTGCTCGACGCCGACATCTATGGCCCGTCGGTGCCGCGCCTGCTCGGCCTCTCCGGCCGGCCCGAGGCGATCGAGGGCCGCACGCTGAAGCCGATGGAGGCCTATGGCATCAAGGCGATGTCGATGGGCTTCCTGGTGGAAGAAGAAACGCCGATGATCTGGCGCGGGCCGATGGTGATGTCGGCGATCACCCAGATGCTGCGCGAAGTGGCCTGGGCGCCGCTCGACATTCTCGTCGTCGACATGCCGCCCGGCACCGGCGACGCCCAACTCACCATGGCGCAGCAGGTGCCGCTCGCCGGCGCCGTCATCGTCTCGACGCCGCAGGACCTGGCGCTGATCGACGCGCGCAAGGGCCTCGCCATGTTCAAGAAGGTGGATGTGCCGCTGCTCGGCATCGTCGAGAACATGAGCTATTTCGTCGCCCCCGACACCGGCGCCCGCTACGACATCTTCGGCCATGGCGGCGCGAAGCGGGAGGCCGAGCGGCTGGGCGTTCCGTTCCTCGGCGAGGTACCGCTGGAAATGATCATTCGCGAGACATCGGACAGCGGCAGACCGGTGACGGCGACGTCGCCCGAGGGTCCGCATGCGCGCGTCTACAAGGATATCGCCGCCAAGATCTGGGCGACGGTCTCCGGCGGCGCCGGTGCGCGGCCGGCGCCGCGAATCGTCATCGAATGAAGGAGGGCCGGATGCTCTCTCACCTCTCCCGGCGGGAGAGGTCGGCTCGAAGAGCCGGGTGAGGGGTTAGTGAACCATCCGGTGAGGCCGTAAACCCTCGCCCGCCGGCCTACGGCCGTCGACCTCTCCCTGAGGGAAAGGTGAAGGGGCAGCGGACTGCTCCGCCTACCCTCACGAAGAAGAACGCCGCCCGGAGCGATCCGGGCGGCGTTTGCGATTCGGGCCAGTCAGACGCCGACGGTAAAGCGCTGGTGCCGATGGCGGCGCTGTTCGGCCTCGTCGATGACCGCCACGGCGAGGTCGTGGATCGAGATATGCGCCGTGCCGGTCGCCGGATCGACGACGGGATTGTCGCGGCCAAGGCGATAATGGCCGGTGCGCGGCGTGTCGTGCTCCACGAACGAGGCCGGCGACAGGAACGCCCAGTCGAGGTCCTTCTCCTTGCGGATTTCGGTCAGGCCGTCGCGCGCCGCGCGCGCGCCAGCCCGCCACGCGTCCGGGAATTCGGGCAGGTCGACCGCCTGCACGCCCGGCGCGACTTCCAGGCTGCCGGCGCCGCCGATGACGAGCAGCGGCAGGCCCGCCTTCTTGACACCGGCAATGATCGCGGCGGCGCCTTCCCTGTACTCGTCGTAGATGTTCGGGTTGCTCCAGCCCGGATTGTAGGCGCTGACGACATAGTCATAGCCGGCGACCAGTCTCGCGACCCGGTCGGCGTCGCGGACGTCGCCGGCGATCCGGGTCAGGCCCGGCGCGTCGGCCAGCTTCTCCGGATGGCGCGCGATTGCGCCGACGCTATGGCCGCGCGCCAGCGCCTCCGCCACGACATGCGCGCCGACAAATCCTGTTGCGCCGATGACTGCGATCTTCATATCGAAACCTCTTTCGTCCAGGCGGCGCGATCGGTACGCCCGCCGCCGCATTCCTTCACCGCCGATGCGGTTACGAAAGATAACTAGGCGCTTGACTTGCATGCGTGAAGGACGCATTTCCACCGCACCAGAGCACAGCGAGGGAACCGCCTTGCTCGCCAAGGAGCGGAATCATGGAAGAAATGGCGGAAAGGCTTGATTCAAAGACGATCGAGCTGCCCGGATCCACGGCGATTGTCGCGCCGCTGATGAACGGTCCGTTCGCCGGGACGGTGGTGCTTCCGGCCGATCAATGCCCGGTGCGCGACGTTCTGGACCGGCTCGGCGATGCGTGGAGCTATCTGGTCGTGCTGCGGCTGACCGGCGGCGCGCATCGCTTCAACGCGCTCAGGCGGGCGGTCCACGGCATTTCGCAGCGGATGCTGACCGTGACCCTGCGCAGCCTCGAGCGCGACGGCCTGGTCAGCCGACAGGTCTTCCCGACGACGCCGCCGCAGGTCGAATATGCCCTGACGGAGATGGGGAGGTCGTTGGCCGAGCCGATGCGCGTGCTGACCCATTGGGCGTCGTCGCACCACGATCGGGTCAAGGCGGCGCGCCGCGCCTATGATTCGAGGCACGACGGCTGAGGGCCGCCGCGCGGTTAGCGCGGCAGCAACCCCTTCAGCGCCACATGCTGGATCAGCAGGATCGTCTTGGCGTCGCAGATCCGGCCGTCATCGACCATCGCGAGCGCCTCGGCGAAGGGCAATTCGAGCACCTCGATATCCTCGCCCTCATGCACTTCGCCACCGCCCTCGCCCGTGCGGTCGCGCGGCGAATAGCGGGCGACGAACAGATGCAGCTGCTCGACGACGCTGCCTGGCGACATGAACGGAATCATGACGCGCCGCGGCGCATCGAGGGTGACGCCCAGCTCCTCCTCGGCTTCCTTGCGGATGCAGGTGAAGGGATCGTCGGCATCGAGCAGGCCGGCGCAGGCCTCGATCAGCGGTTCCCTGTGGCCGCGCACCCATGCCGGATAGCGGAACTGTCGGATCAGCAGCACCGTGCCGCGATCAGGGTCATAGGGCAGCACGGCGGCGCCATCGCCGCGATCATAGGTCTCGCGCGTCTGCGTCTGCCAGCTTCCGTCCGAGCGGCGATAATCGAAGATGTTCTTGTAGAGGCGCCCCCAGCTCTCCGAGAGCAGGATGCGCTCGCGCTCGCGAACCCGATCTTTCCAATCCGTCATCCGCATTTCCTTGCCGTTTCCATTGCCCATGCCGCAGCGACGCCAAGCCCTTCCGTCACAGCGAAATGGCCACCGAAGCAAGTGCAGCACGAGACACCTTATCAAAGCTGAAATCGACGCTCGGTCGATGAGGCCGCGGTCCGATTGGCGTGGATCTGGCTAGAAGCCGGCTGGAAGGATCCCAGGGGCGCTCTCCCTCGCAACCGCGCTCCAACGCCAACAAGGATCTCTCTGTCGCGTTCTTTCCGCAGGAGAGGCAGCGAGATCCTCAAAGCCGCGCGATACGGAACTTTCTTCATGATGCGCCTTGGGATGATCCCCGCTTGTTTCAGGCGATGCTGCAGCACCATCCGATGGAACCCACAGCCTAAGCGGCGCCCACCCTCAGGGCGAATGCGCCATCTGGTCGAGCAGCCAGGCGCGGAACAGCCGGACCTTGCGGCTGCGCGCCTTGGCCTCGGTCGTCACGAACCAGTAGGCGAGATCCGTCTTCGCCTCTTGTTCGAACGGCCGGATCAGCCGGCCGGCGGCGAGCGCGTCGGCGACCACCATCTGCCAGGCGAGCATGACGCCCTGCCCGGCCAGCGTCGCCTCCAGCGCCAGCACCGGATCGGTAAAGGACGGTCCCGTCAGCTTGACCGGCGCCTCGCCGGTGGCCAGGAACCAGGCGTCCCAGTCGACCAGCGTTCCCTCGTCGGCGATGATCGGCACGTTGGCGAGATCGGCCGGCCGGCGCAGCTGGTCGCGCCAGACCGGCGCGCAGACCGGGAAGAAGGGCTGCGGCGTCAGAGGTTCGGCCACCACGCCCGGCCAGGCGCCGCGCCCGAGCCGGATCGCGCAATCGACATCGCTGCGGGCGAGGTCGATCACGTCGGTGGTGGCAACGAAGCGGATCTCGATATCGGGATGCACGCGGGTGAAATGTCCAAGACGTTGCACCAGCCAGCGCGCCGCGAAGGTCGGCGCCGTGGTGATTGTCAGCATGCCGCGCTGGCCGGCGTCGATGAGCGCCAGCGCGTCGGCGATCCCCCGAAAGCCCGCCTGCAGAGCCGGCAGCGCCGCTTCCAGAGCCGGCGTCGCGACCAGACCTCGCGGTGTGCGCTCGAAAAGGTGAATACCCAGCCGCGCTTCGGCGCGATTAAGATGCTGGCTCACAGCACCCGAAGTTACGCCGAGTTCTTCCGCCGCTGCGGCGAGCGTTCCCGTGCGCGCTACGATCTCTATAGCCCGAAGCGCATTGAGTGGGACTTTGAACCTATCGGCCATATAGATTTTCTAAGGTGTGACCGAGATCATGTCGATACCGCCGCGATCGGTTTAGCACCATGCTGCCTCAGCGTCAGCCGAGGAGACCAACCATGACGATCCGGGAACTTTATCGCGCCATGCTCGAATGGGCGGTCGAGCCGATGGTCATCACCGACAATGAAAACGCGTCTTTGGAAAACACGCTCTGGCAGCGGAGCTCCCGCGAGCTGGCCGATCTTCCGATCGGTCCCGAGCCGGTCCATGCACCGCCGGCTTTCGCCCCAGAGTCAGACAGCCGCTGTGCCTGAACGCAGCGGCTGACGTGAGAGGAGAATACCCATGCCCTGGCCACGGCAATCCGTTCTCGCCAGCGAACCCAGCATCCGCGAACAGAATCTGGATCACCACTACAAGGCGCTGACCCCCTGCCTTGCCGCCGCCGTTCTGCACGCGCGCCCGGCGGAAGCGAAGACGCCGCAAATGACAATGACGCAGTCCCAGGGACAGGCGGGCAAGGATCGCGACGCGCAGATGGAATAGCGCGCCGCCAGGTTGGCGAAGGACCCTCACCTCCGCCGGAGATGAGGGTCCAGCAGACTTAACCCCGATCCAGCCAGGTCACCTGTTCCGGCGTCAGCTGGATGTCGAGCGCGGAGAGGCTGTCTTCCAGCTCGGCCAGCGTGCGCGGGCCGATCAGCGGCACGACCGGGAAGGGCTGCGCCAGCACATAGGCGAGCGCGATATGGATCGGCTCGCGGCCAAGCTGCTTCGCCAGCTCGATCGCGCGGTCGCGGCGCTCGAAGTTCTTCTCCGAATACCAGACGCGGACGATCTCCTCGTCATCCTGCTTGTCGCGACCGGCGCGATCGGTGAAGAAGCCGCGCCCCTGGCTCGACCAGGCGAAGTTCGGGATCTGGCGCTGGTTAAGCCATCCCTTCCACTCGTCATTCGAGGCAGCGACGCAGCCGGCCCAGATCGGATCGAGCATTTCCGCCAGCGAGAAGTTGTTGGAAAGCGCGCCGGGCTTCTGCTTGCCGGTTTTCTCGGCATAGGCAATCGCCGCGTCCATGCGCTCGCGCGTCCAGTTGGAGCCGCCGAACGGACCGCGAATACGCCCGGCCTTCACCTCGGCATCCATGGCGTCGACGAACTCGGAGACGGGAACGTCGGGGTTGTCGCGATGCATGAAATAGAGGTCGACATGGTCGGTCTGCAGCCGGTCGAGCGTTTCGGTCAGCTGCCTGCCGATGACGTCCGGATAGACCAGCGGCGAATGCGCGCCCTTGCCGATGACGACCGATTCATTGCGGACGCCGCGGCTGGTCAGCCAGTCGCCGAGGATCTTCTCGGTCTTGCCGCCGGCATAGATGTAGGCGGTGTCGAACAGATTGCCGCCTGCCTCGTGAAAAGCATCGAGCAGCACCGAGGCGCTGGCAAAATCCGGGAAGAACTCGAAGCCCAGCGCCGCGACCGAGGTCGGCTGGCTGACGCCGGCGAGCTGCCGCTTCGGGATCGACTTTGCGCCGCGCGCAAGCCTGGCGCCCTTGATCGTGGTCGTCTTGCGCGATGCCTTCTCGATGTCGAAGACGAGGCCGACGCCGGCGCGCCACTTGTCCAGCGTGCGCAGATTGCCGAGCGTATCGGCCCAGCTCATGCCGGGCGAGGCGAGCTGCTGCTTGCCGGCGCGGATCGCCTCGCCGGCTGCGTCCACCTCGAACGAATAGAGCCAGCCCGATTCCGCGACCTCGACCAGTTCGACGCTGCCATCGGAACGAACGATGCGAATCTCGCCAGTGCCGCCCTGCTTGCCGCCGGCGAACCAGAAATCGGCCACCTCGATGCGGCCCTTGGTGCCGAGGATGCGCAGCACATTGTCCTGCGCCAGCGACACGCTGCACGAGACTTCGGCGATGATGTTGTTCGGGAAGGTCAGGATCGCCGCCGCCCATTCATCGACGCCGGATTTTCCCAGATGGGCCGAGCCCTGCACCTGGATCGGATCGAGGAACGGCTTGCCGGAGGCAGCCCCCGCGATCAGGCGCGTCATCGAGACGGGATAGCAGCCGACATCGAGGATGCCGCCGCCGGCGAGATCATTGGCGTAGAGCCGGTGCGCCGGATCAAAGCCCGGCATGGCGAAGCCGAAGCTCGACTTGATGGCGCGCACTTCGCCGATCGCGCCGCTGGCGACGAGATCGTAAAGCCGCTTGGTCTGCGGATGGACGCGGTACATGAAGGCTTCTGCGGCAAAGGTGCCGGCCTTCTTGTGCGCGTGGAAGATCGCTTCCGCCTCATAGGCGGTCAGGCCGAGCGGCTTTTCGACCAGCACATGCTTGCCGGCCTCGGCCGCCTTGATCGCCCATTCGGCGTGGCCGGGATGCGGCGTCGCGATGTAGACGGCCTCGACCTCGGCGTCATCGAGCAAAGCCTGGTAGCCGTCATGGATGCGCGCACCGGGAAAATCCTCGCCGAGGCCGGCCTTGCCGGGATTGCGCGAACCGATCGCGACCAGCTTGCCGGTCTTCGAATGGCTGAGGCCGTCGCGAAACGCCTTGGCGATGCCGCCTGGTCCGATGATGCCCCAGCGAACCGGGTTCTGGCTATCGGCCGAAGTCGTCATTTCAGTCTCTTTCGTTGCATGTGTCCGGCGCTACGTCACCGGATCTTGGAGGGAAACCGGGCGGATCGCTAGCCCTTCACCGCGCCCATGGTCAGGCCGGCGACGAAGTGGCGTTGCATCAGGAAGAACATCAGCACTGGCGGGATCGCGACGAGCACCGTCGCGGCCGAAATGATGTTCCAGGCGGTGACATACTGGCCGCGCAGCGTGGCGAGCCCTGCCGTGACGGGGCGAACCGTGTCGGCCTGGGTCAGCACCAGCGCCCAGAAATAGTCGTTCCAGACGAAGGTGAAGATCAGCACGCCGAGCGCCGCCAGCGCCGGACGCACCAGCGGCGTCACGATGTGCCAGAGCACCTGCCAAGGCGACGTGCCCTCGACCCGCGCTGCCTCGAACAGTTCCCCCGGCAGATCGGCGATGAAATTGCGCATGAACAGCGTCGCGAACCCGGTCTGGAACACGGTGTGGAACAGGATCAGCGCATAGGGCGTGTCATAGAGGCCGATCTTCAGCATGAAGTCGCGCACCGGGATCATCAGGATCTGGTGCGGGATGAAATTGCCGCCGATCAGCAAGGCGAACAGCAGCATGTTGCCGCGGAAGCGGTAGCGCGCCAGCACGAAGCCCATCATCGTCGAGAGGATCATGACGAAGAAGACGGTCGGCAGCGTGATGACCAGCGAATTGAAGAAGAAGCGCGCCATCGCGGTCTGGGTGAAGACCGCCTGGTAATTCTCGAACAGGTTGAAGCTCTTCGGCCAGCCCCAGTAATTGCCGACCATCAAATCCTCGGCCGAACGGATCGAGGTGACGGTGATGGCGACGAGCGGCAGCAGCCACAGGGCGAGCACCACCACGATGGCGACCGGATAGAGCGCGCGGATGGCAGGGCGGGCCTGCTGGACGGGAATCGGATAGCTCATCGGTCGCGCCTCGCCTCGGCGCTGACCACCCGGCTCAGATACCAGATGATGAACACCGCCATCACGCCGAACAGCACGGTGGCGATCGCCGCCGCATAGCCCATCCGGTAGGAGAAGATCGCCTGCTCGTACATCTGGTAGGCGAGCACGGAGGACGAGCCATAGGGCCCGCCCTGCGTCATGATCGCGATCAGGTCGAAGCTGCGGAGCGCGCCGATCACCGTCACGGTCAGGGCGATGAAGCTCGCGGCGCGCAATTGCGGCAGCACGACATGCCAGAACATCGGAAAGCCCCTGGCGCCATCGACGCGGCCGGCGCCCAGCACGTCCTCGTCGAGATTGTTCAGCCCGGCCAGGAACAGCACCATGCAGAAGGCGACCTGCGGCCAGAGCGCGGCGGCGACGATGCCGAACGTCACCAGATCGGGATCGGACAGGATCGCCGGCGGCGTCGCGCCGAAGGCGTTGAAGATCAGCGCCATCATGCCGAAGGTCGGATCGTAGAACCAGGAATAGACGACGCCGACCGTCACCGGCGCCAGCACCAGCGGCATGAAGAACAGCGACTTGGCGAGCCGGATGCCCTTGACCTTCTGGTTCACCAGCAGCGCCAGCACCAGCCCGCCGACGGGCGCGAGCAGGAACAGGATCAACCAGATGATGTTGTTCTTCAGGCTGGTGAGAAACTGCGGATCGGCGAAGAGCTCACTGTAGTTGCCGAGGCCGACCCAGCTCATCGGGCCGATGCCGTCCCAGTCATACAGGCTGAGCCGGAAGCTCTGCAGCGTCGGAATGACGATGATCAGCAGGAACAGGATCAAGCCGGGCGCGAGCAGCAGAACCGGCGTGATCCACTCGCGATGCCGCCGCCACAGCGAACCCGGCCGCCTCGTCGCGGTCCGAACCGCCGATGCACGCAACACGTCAGTCATCCGTCATCCACCCGGTCATTTCAGATCGGTCGCCCGGACGCGTTCGGCGCAATGCCGAACGGTCCCGACGGCCCGTTCCGCCGGCTCGCAAGCGCACAGGGGCTACCCGGCGCATGGCGAACCCGGCCCGTCAGAAGCCGGCGCGGCGGGACCGCGCCGGCCAGTCGGCTCAGCTCTGCTTGTAGATGCGCTTGCGCGCCTGCTCGAGCCGGGCCTGGACCGCCTTGCGGCTCTTCGGATCCGCCATGAACTGCTGGAAGCCGTTCATGCCGATCTGCGCCATGTCGGGATCGGTATCGCGGTCGTAATACTGCGATGCCGATTTCGCCGACTGCAGGATCGCCTGCCCCTTCTCGAGCAGCCAATCCTTCTTCAGGACCGGCACGTCCGAGCGGGTCGGGATGTTGCCTTCCGGCTCGACCCAGAGCGCCAGGCGCTGCGGCTGGTAGAAGAAGGCGATGAACTGGCGGGCGAGGTCCTTGTTCTTGGCGCCGGACGGGATGTGCATGGAATCGACCGGGAATTCCTCGGCGATGGCAACCGCCGGGTCGATCGTGGGGAACTGCAGATAGGTGTATTTGTCGAGGTCGGCGGCCGGGATGTTGCGGGTCAGGAACTGGCCCATCAGATACATGCCGGCCTTGCCCTGCAGCAGGAAGGGCACGGCGCCCTGCCAGTCGTAGGACGTGTGGTTCGGGATGAAGAACTTGCGGTCGACGAGTTCCTGCCACTTGTCGAAGACGGCATCGAGCTTCGGATCCTCGTAGGACGCCTCGCCCGCCATCAGCTTCATGTGGAAGTCGTAGCCGTTGATGCGCAGGTTCAGATAGTCGAACCAGGCGGCCGCCGGCCAGAGATCCTTGGTGCCGATGGCAAACGGCGAAATGCCGTCCGCGACCATCTTGTCGCCGAAGGCCAGCAATTCGTCCCACGTCGCCGGCGCCTTGCCGTCGGCATATTTGTCGAGATAGTCCTTGCGGGCCCAGATGCCCCAGAAGCTGGCGCCGGTGGGCACGCCATACTGCTTGCCGTCGACGGTGACCGTCGTCGTCAGAGCGCCGACCTTGTCGGCCCAGCCTTCCTTGACCCAGAGGTCGGACATGTCGTCGAACAGGCCGCGATTGACGAAGGCGCGCATGCGGTCGCCGGAGAACCACAGGCAGACATCCGGCGGATTGGCGACGAGGAAGTTGCGGATCGCCGTCTTGTAGCCTTCGTGGTCCATCGCGTTCTGCTGGACCTGGATACCGGTCTCTTTCGTGAACTCTTCGATGAACTGGGCCATCAGCTTGCGCTGGCCCTCGCCGCTGATGTTGGTGTTGATCGTGAGGACCCGGTCCTCGGCAAACGCCGCTCCGGACCACCCGCCTCCAAGAGCCGCCACGCCGGCGCCGGCCGCCAGCGTCTTGAGCACAGTACGCCGACTAGCCGTGCCGAAGGGCACGTCAGAACGCTTCTTCATGCTTGTTCCTCCCAAGGACCCTTTTCAACGATGCCCTTTGGTCGGCGCGGCCCTCCAACCGCATAGTGCCGCCCCCGAGCGATCGAAGCCTCCATCCCGTAGTCCACCGGCATTAGGGGGCGAGCATCCGGCCTTGTCAATGCAAGGCCGGGAGCAATCCGAAGCAAGACCAGACAGCACGAAAACACCCAAGCTCGGATCGATATCCTTAAACTATACTATCAATAGTGAAACTATGACAGCATACGTATAGACTGACATCTCATATATTAGATCGCCACGATCCCAGCGCACAAAATTACCCACCCGATCGCCACAAGATGCCGATCGGCGTCCTCGAATCCTTGAAACGCCGAGTCGACATCTTGCGCCGTCAGACTGTCGGCCATGTGCCGTGAAAGGCGAAATCCCGGACGGCGAGCCTCTCGCGGCCGCCGAGTTCGCGGATCCGGTCGCGCTCGGGCAGAACGTCTGGATCGCCCGGAAAGCCGATGCCGATGCCGGTGCAGGGTTCGAACCCCTCCGGGACCTTGGCGGCGGCGATCACCTTGTCGCTGTCAAAGCCGCCGAACGGATGCACGGCGAGGCCATTGGCGGTCGCCTGCAGCAGCAGATAACCGAGCGCGATGCCGGTATCGTGCCGATTGTGCCAGAGCGCGCGGCCGCTGTCGGAGTGAAGCCTGGCGACGGCATAGGCCAGCACCGAGACGCGCCGGACCCAGGGCTGGTTGCCCTCGACGGCGCACTCGACCAGCGTGTCGAAGAACGGCTCGCCGCGAAATGCATAGACGAAACGCCAGGGCTGCGTGTTGCTCGAGGACGGCGCCCAGCGGGCGGCTTCGAACAGCGGCTTCAGGTCGGCCTCGGTCAGCGTCTTCTCGGGATCGAAGGCGCGCGGGCTCCAGCGTTCGGCAATCGCCGGCAGGATCGGCACGGCGGTATCGGCAGGCTTCCGCATTTCGCAGCATTCTCCATCGCGCGCGCACCGGCTGGGTGCGCTCGCGCCAATGGTAAAGCTCCCTTGCGTTCGGGAAAGCCCCCGGCTTGAGAATTGCGGGGCATGATGTTTGATCGACGCCGTGGAGGCGGAGCAGATTCGCCCCGGAGGAGCAGCATTCGATGAAGACCGTTCTCGCCTATGGCGATTCCAACACCTGGGGCGCCGCCACGGTCCCCCGCCGCGATGATCGCTACGGCCGCGACGAGCGCTGGACCGGCGTGGCGCAGGCGGAGCTCGGATCCGGCTGGCATGTGATCGAGGAAGGCCTGCCGGGCCGCTCGACCGTGCATTCCGACCCGGTCGAAGGCGAATATATGAACGGCAAGACCTATCTCCTGCCCTGCCTGAGGAGCCACCGGCCGCTCGACGTCGTCGTCATCATGCTCGGCACCAACGACCTGAAGGCGCGCTTCCACGTGCCGGCGGAGGATATAGCCAAGGGCGTCGGCGAATTGATCAAGGTCATCAAGCAGGCGGAAGCCGGCAATGACGCCGGCGTGCCGAAGATCCTGGTGGTGGCGCCGGCTCCGATCCTCGACCATACCGGCGAGAAGCCGGAATACACGCCGATGCTCGAAGGCGGCTATGCCAAGTCGCTGAAATTCGCCCCGCTCTATGCGGCCGTCGCCAAGGAGCATGGCGCCGCCTTCCTCGATGCCGGCCAGCACATCCGCTCCAGCGCCTTCGACGGCATCCATCTCGACCCGGCCGACCATGCCGCCCTCGGCAAGGCCATCGCCGCTGCCGTCAAGACGCTCGCCTGATCATCGGGTTCCGATCCAGCGACAGAGCGCTTCGCCGGTCATCGAAGCGATGGAGCGCTCTGTCCTCTCGCCGGGTAGCGTTCGCTTCTTGCGAAGAGACGGCTTCGCCCGAAACGCTCCGGGCGGCCGGATCGATCAGGCCGTCCGCAGGGCTTCGCCGGTGCCCGCATCGTCGCCGCGATCTTCCAGCAGTTCGGTGATCGCCGCAGCCGGCATCGGCCGGGCAAAGGCGAAGCCCTGCAGATAGGAACATCCGGCCTGGCGCATGATCTCGGCATCCGCCTCGGATTCGATGCCCTCGGCCGTGACCTCGAGATTGAGCGCGAGGCCGAGCGCAATGGTCGCCTCGCACAGACGGCGCGTTTCGAGATCGACCGAGACGCCATGCACCAGCGACCGATCGATCTTCAGCTTGTCGAACGAGAACCGACGCAGATAGCCGATCGACGAATAGCCGGTGCCGAAATCGTCCAGGGCGACGCTGACGCCGAGCACGCGCAGCGACGCGACAATGTGCTGGGCGCGATCCGGGAAGGTGACGAGATGCGTCTCCGTCATCTCGACCTCCAGCCGCTCCGCCGGCAGCCCGGTCTCGGCGAGGATGGCGGCGAGGTTTCGGTCGAAGCCGGGATTGCGGAACTGGACCGGCGAGACGTTGATCGCCAGCCGGATATCCGGCCAGTTCAGCGCATCGCGGCAGGCATTGCGCAGCACCCAGTTGCCGACCGCGTCCATCAGGCCGTTTTCCTCGGCCACCGAAATGAACAAGTCCGGCGGAATCATTCCCTCTTGCGGATGAGGCCAGCGCAGCAACGCTTCAACCTGGACGGGGCGCATCGTCTGGGCCTCGAAGATCGGCTGATAGACGACATGCAGCGCATCGGACTTCAACGCTTCGCGCAATTCGCTCGCCAGCCGCTTGCGATCGATCTTCTCGGCATCGATCGACCGGTCATAGAGCGCGACGCGACTGCGGCCGAGTTCCTTGGCCTGATACATGGCGACGTCGGCGCGGCGCAGCAATTCATCCGCGGTGACGCCTTCCTCCTCGACCACGGCGATCCCGACACTGGTGCCGATCACGATGACGCGGTCGTCGAGCACGATCGGGCTGTCGAGGTAGCGGACCAGCCGGCTGCCGATCTCCTCCGCCGCGACGACCGCGTCGCGATTGTCGAGCACAAGGGCGAACTCATCGCCGCCGACCCGCGCCAGCAGCCCCCGCCGTGCGCAGATCGACTCGAAGCCGCGCGCGACCTCCTGCAGCAAGCGGTCGCCGATCTCGTGCCCGTATGAGTCGTTGACCTCCTTGAACCCGTCGAGATCGAGGAACAGCACGGCGAGCGGCTGCGGCGGCTGGCGACGCACCGCCTCCTCCAGCGCGCGGGTCAGCGCCGCGCGATTGGGCAATCCTGTCAGGCTGTCATGGTTGGCGTCGTAGACGGCCTGACGCTCTCGTCGACGGACCGCCACGAGATTGGCATAGCCGATCCCGAGCAGGAACAGGATCGTCAGGCCGATGACGGCGAGCGTGATGTAGGCCGTCGGCGCCACGCGCGAAAACGCCTTGCTGCCGTGGTTGCTCTGCGCCCAGGTCAACGCGCCGATCGGCTTGCCGGTCGGATCGATCAGGCGAACCCCTTGACCGGTACGGTTCGGATCGAAGGAGAGCGCAATGCCGTCGATGACGAAATCCTGCCCCATCTGCCGGATCGAGAGATCGTCGAGGACATGAGCGAGCACGAGCATGCGCGGTCGCCCGACCGGTCGCGGCACGGCCGCGGACGCGGGAAAGATCGAGCCGACCGCGACGGCCGAGATGGCGCCCGAGCGATCCCTCATCACCCCGACCTTGGAATCGAAGGCTCTGTACTGACCGGCGAGTCCCGTTACCAGCGCCTGCAGCGGCGAACCGAACTCCTCGAGCGCCCCGCGCGGTGCCAAGCCGCCACGACGGAAGGAAAAGACCGTCTGGCCGTTTTCGTCGAGCAGATAGGCGGCATCGAAGAACACACCGGAGCGCGTCGCATCCTTGAAATTGCCGAAGGCGAATTCCTTGTCGATCTCGCCGTAGAGTTTGGTCGCCGCATCGTCCCAGACGGCGTAGTCGCCATGGATTTCGCGCAGTCGCTTCAGGAAGGCGCGCAGGGAGGCGTCGGCCGAGCGCTCCGTGGCGACATCGTCGATCCGGTCGACCTCTTCTGCCATTTCGTTCAGCGCGAAGATCATGAACATGATCGAGCCCGCCAATACCAGCAACACCGGCAGGGCGACACGAAACGCAAATCGAAGGGTGGATCGCTTGATTAAACTCATGACACCACTAACAAAATCTTCCTTCGCACCGCCATTGCCCTGCCTAGCCCCGCCCGCAACTTAATCCTGCAAATACACTCAATCACAACCTAGGTAACGTGCTTTTTCAATGAAACCGCAAGCGGCATTTCGGCTTCCACGGCGATATCGGCCAAGCCCAGCCAGATCGCCAGGTGGCGCAATTCTTCGGCCAGAGCTTCCAGCATGGCATCCGGCCGGCGCAGTTTCGCCTCGGCGAAGACGCCAAGAACACGCAGGCGGCCGGCGGCCCGGTCCGCCTTCAGATCGACCCTCGCCTCGAGCCGGCCCCGATGCAGGAACGGCATCACGAAATAGCCGAAAGTGCGCTTCGGACCCGGCGTGTAGAATTCCAGCCGGTAGTGGAAGTCGAAGATCCGTTCCGTGCGCGGGCGATGCCAGACGAGCGGATCGAACGGCGACAGCAGCGCCGTCGGCGTTCCCCGCGCCGGAATGACGGCATCGGCGGCGAGGTAGGCCGCCTGTTGCCACCCTTCGACACGCACCGGCATCAGCGTCCCCTCCTCGACCAGTTCGCGCAGCGCCGTCCTCGTCTCGGGCGCCGGCAGGCGGAAATAGTCGCGGATGTCGATCTCCGTCGCCACGCCATGCGCCCGGGCGCCGGCCAGCGTCAGGGCGCGGATGGCGTCGGTCTCGCCCGGCGTCGCGGCGCCGCCGATCTCGCTCGGGATGACACGTTCCGGCAAATCGTAGACCCGCTCGAAGCCGCGCCTCTGTCCGGTGGTCACCTCGCCGGCCCAGAACAGATATTCGAGCGCCGTCTTGCCCTTGTGCCAGCCCCACCACGGCCCGCTGCGGGTCCCCGGGTCGTCGAGCTCGCTCGCCGCAAGCGGCCCGCGGCGCCGGATCTCGTCGACGACGGCGCGGACATAACCGCGATTCTCCGTCGCGAACTTGGCGATGCCGGAATAGATGCCGATGCCGGCGGCGGCGCGCTGCATGCGCCAGCGCATCAAGGGATGCAGGTCGAGCGGCAGCAGCGAGGCTTCATGCGCCCAATATTCGAACAGGGCCCGCTTCTTGCCGCCGGCGAAGGCGCGAGCGTCGAGCGCGGCACGGTCATAGGCGCCAATCCGGCTATAGGTCGGCAGATAGTGCGAGCGCACCAGAACGTTGACGGAATCGAGCTGCAGCAGTCCCATCCGGCCGATCGCCGGCGCGATCTGCCGCCACGGCGACAGGCTGACATGGCGCCGGCCGCCGAACCCTTGCGCGGCAAGCGCGGCGCGGCGGGCCTCTTCCGCCGTCAGAACTTCCTTCACCCGCAATCCCCCCGCTTCATTCCCCTTTATGGCAAAGCCGGAACGTCGAAACCAGATTGACGATCAGAACTGGGCGGTCAGGACGGAACGGCCCGGCTCGAACCCCGGCAACTCCAGTTCCGGCAGGATCCGGCGGGTCTCGCCGAGCTTGGCCAGAAGGGCGGAGATTTCCGAAGCCGGCATCGGCTTCGCCAGGTAGTAGCCCTGCACGAACTCGCATTGCAGCAGGCGCAGCAGCTGCAATTGCTCGACCGTCTCGATGCCCTCGGCGACGACGGCGATGTCCATCGCGTCGCCCAGCGCGATCATCGATTGGATCAGCGCATTCGCCGTCGGATTGCTGCCGAGCTCGGAGATGAACGACTTGTCGATCTTCAGCCAGTCGAACGGGAACTGGCGCAGATAGCCGATCGAGGAGAAGCCGGTGCCGAAATCGTCGAGCGACAGGCCGAAGCCCATCGACTTCAGTCGCGCCAGCTTGCGCTTGGCGATGGTGGGATTGCGGACCAGCAGGCCTTCCGTCAGCTCGAGCTTGAAGCGGTTGGGCACCACGTCATGCCGCCGCGCAATGGCGCCGAGATCGTTGGCGAAGCTCGGATCGCGCAATTGGGCCGGCGAGACATTGATCGACATCTTCAGGCCGGGCCAGTCGATCATGTCCTGGCAGGCGCGCTGGAACACGAACTTGCCGATGTCGTGGATCGCGCCCGTCTCTTCGGCGACCGGGATGAAATCGACCGGCGAGACACGACCGAACTCCTTCGAGTCCCAGCGAACCAGCGCTTCGACCGAAACGATCGCGAGATCGGTGGCCCGCACGATCGGCTGGTAGACGACCGACATCTCGTTCGCCTCGATGGCGCCGCGAAGCGCCATGCCGAGCCGCTTGCGATGCAGCGCGCCGGTTTCGAGGCCCGGATGATACGGCACGGCATCGCGTTCGGCGGCGTTCTTCGCCTGATACATGGCAAGGTCGGCGCGCCGCAGCAGTTCGCCCGGCGTGATGTCGCCACCGTCCGAAATCGCGTAGCCGACCGCTGCCGTCACCTGGAACTGGAAGCCGGCGACCGTGAAGGGTTGATCCAGCGCATGCACCATGGCGGAGGCGACGCCCGCGACACCCCCGAGCGCGGCGCGGCCCGTGAGCGCCACCGCGAACTCGTCGCCGCCGACGCGGGCAAACCGGGCGTCCGGCGGCAGGATCATCGACAGGCGGTCGGCCAGCATGCTGACCAGCTCGTCACCGCCCTGGTGACCGATCGAATCGTTCACCGACTTGAAGCCGTTGATGTCGAGATAGACGATCGCCGCTTCGCCCCCGGCACAAGCCGCCTCGAAGATTGGGCTGGCGCTGAGTTCATTGAAGCCGAAGCGGTTGGTGAGCCCGGTAAGACTGTCGGTGCGGGCCGCCTCGACCGCCTGGCGCTCGCTCAAGGCCTGCGAGAGGGCCAGGCGACGGGCGCGCAGCACGGTCCACATGGCGATCAGGCAGAAGACGAGCAGACCGCCGGCGATCGGCGCCACGACGTTGCGCAGGACGGCGAAGCCCGGCGTCGGCGGCGTCCAGACAAATCGCCCGACGACCTTGCCATAGACGTCGCGGATTTCCGGAAAGTCGCCGGCCGGATGGCTGGCGTCCTCGGGCTGCAGACGCAGGTCGTCGATCAGGAAGCTCCGACCGAGCTCGGATAGGCGCTGGCTGCTCAGATAGAAGCCCATCACCAGCACCGGCAGTGTCGACGGGTCGACCGTGCCGGCCTTGGAAACCGGCGCAATGCGCGCGACGGCGAACAGCAGCGTCCCGGCCTCGGTCTGGACATAGCTCGAACGCGCGGCGTTGTTCTCGACCGGCGCGGTGCGAATCAGTTCCTCGATCTTGGCGATCAGCTCCGGCGACATGACGGTTTGCGAATTGGGCGCATCGGCCGGCGTCCACCAGCCATATCGCAGCTCCCGGTCCGGCGAGATGATCGCCAGAAAATCGGCGATCTGGGTGTCGACGATGCCGGTGCCGATATTCGCCTCGATCCAGCCCTCGTCACCGCGCTGATAGGCGTCAAACGCCTCCTCCCACCAGGAGTAGTCGTTCGCCAACCCCTGGACGCGCGTATGCATGGCGTCGACGCCGCCCATCACCATGGTGCGCGTCTGCTCGGCAGCCTGGTCATTCTGGCGAAAGGCCATCCAGGCCACGCCTGCGATGACCGTCACCACCGTGACGAGGATGCCGGCGACGAGGTTGAACGTTATGCGCCCGGCGATCGGGTGAGACATGTCGAGTCCATCTAAATTGGCGACACGCGCATTCTTGCACCGGCCCTTTTATGCCGACTTAATTCAATAAAGACGATTTTCGATAAAATCGAGGGAGGCGACTCACCGCGCGTCGCCGCCACCTGCCGGAGGCTCATGCCAGCAACCGGATGATCCTCGTTTCATCCATTCCGGCCAGGGCGCTGCCGTGAAAAAGTTCAGTAGATTCAAATATAATATGGTTGACAAAGCGTCAAACTTGCCCACAATTTTGGATCAAGCCGTATGTATTTAGAGTGGACGACGTTGCGGGGGCGACATGAACTTCCCACCGGATGAGGATTCGGCTGGGATGGCGTCCGCCGACGCCTCCGGCTGCCCGTTTCACGCTACCGCCAAAGCACCGTCCGAATCTGAATTTGACGATTGGTTGCAAACGGACCTTCGCTGCTCGGCGGGAAAGCGCGAATTCCAGCTCGGACGCTATACGGTTGCGCATATACGCAACGGCTATCAGTTTTCCGAAGCGCTGAAGGCGTTCCGCCAGGATGTCGAGGACTATCGGAAGACCGGCTTCCTTGCCATCGTTCCGAGTTCGGAGCGCTTCGACGATTCCGTCGCGGAACTTCGCACGCTCGGCCAGATCATGGTCGATGCCGGGCTGGCGGACAGCGCCGGAGCGCTGATCAACAGCCAGACCGTCGCCATTCCGTTTGACGTCACCTGTCCGGTGACCGGGATTCCGACCGTCTACGAGTTCTTCCCCGTCGCCTTCTGCCCCCATGCCCGCTCCGTCGTCGACCCGCTCTACGATCCGGCCCTGAGCGCACCGTTCCTGGCGATCAACACCACCTCCGACGCCTTTGCCTTCGGCATGCTGGTGCGCGATCTGAGCCTGCGCCATTTCCATTGCGCGCCGCATGAGGTTCGCGACCGGCATGAACTGGAACGGCTGCTGCAGAAGTGCGCGACCGTCTGGCAGAAGATGTCGGCCAACACGATCCAGAGCTACAACAAGATCTCGGAGATCCCGGAGCGCGCCGTGCACCTTTCGGCAGATCAGCAGACCTGGACCGCGCCGCACAACGACCCTGTTTTCGCCGAGATGGTGAAGGAGCCGCACGATCACGAGATGCCGGCGGTCTATGCGAACCGGCTTTGCGCGCGCTGGATTGCCGCCCTGTTCGACGGGCAGACCCTCAAGGCCGCCCGCGACGGACAATCCGGCGGCATTCCCGCCTTCGACTTCAGAAAGTGATCCGATGAGCTACACCAACGACGAATGCATCGAGGTTCGCGCGATCAGCGAGGATCACCAGACGATCCACGCCAAGGCGACCATCGCAAAGGACACGCTGCTCGGCTTCTTCGACGGCAAGGCGATGCTGATCGACCTCGACCAGCAGAGCGAGCTCGACGACTACTGGTGGCGGCAATCCGTCCATCTCAAGCTGATCGGCCGCAAGCTGCTCTGCCTCCTGCCGATGGAAGAGCCGGCCGGCATCGACTTCCTGAACCATTCCTGCCATCCCAACACCCGCGTCGAAGAGCAGCTCTATGTCTATGCCGATCGCGAGATCGCGCCGGGCGAGGAGTTGACGGCCGACTACCGGACCTTCGATCTGGTTCCGCAGGGAATCCCGTGCTGGTGCCCCGAGCCCAAGTGCGAGATCTGATGCCTTCCTTCGATCTCAGAGCGGCCGTGGGCCAACCGCGTTTCTGGCGTGTCGTCGGCGTGCTAGTGCTGATCGGCATCGAGGCGCTGCTGTTCGGCTATTCCTATCCGTTCTTCTCGCTGGCCTTGGAAAAGAAGGGCATCGCGACCTGGCTGATCGGCTTGAACGCCTCGATCGCCGGCGCGGGCATCCTGATCTTCGGGCCGTTCGTGCCGTGGCTGATCGACCGGATGGGCCTGCGCCTGCTGGTCGCGGCCCAGTTCGGCCTTTCGCTACTGTCCTTCGCGGCGATCCTGGTCTTCGATGACATCGTCGTCTGGTTCGTGGCGCGCTTCGTCATGGGCACCTGCTTCGCGGCGCTGTGGACGACGACCGAGATCTGGCTGAACGGCGTCGTCGACGACCGCAACCGCGGCCGCATCGTCGGCGCCTCGGGCACGCTCTACGCCGCCTGCCAGTTCCTCGGCCCGCTGCTGCTCTCCGGCACCGGCTCGACGGGCAATCTGCCGCTCATCGCCGCCATGGTGCCGCTCGCCATCGGCGTCGCCGTGGCGCTGTCGATCCGCTCGGCCGTCGGCGAAGTCGACGACGAGGAAGAAAGCGGCGACGTCCATACGCTCAGGATGTCGCTGACGCTCGCCGGCAGCCTGATCGCCGCCGCGTTCCTGACCGGCATCGGCGAGACGGCGATGCAGAGCCTGCTGCCGCTCTACGGCCTCGCGCATGGCCTCACCGACGCCGGCGCCTCGCGACTGGTGGCCACCTTCAGCCTCGGCGAAGCCGTGCTGATCGTCGCATTGGGCTGGTTCGCCGATCGGCATGGCAGGCGGCTGACCCTGATCGGCTGCGCCGGAATCGCCGTTGTCAGCACGCTCGCCTTCCCCTTCGTCATGGACAACGCGTTCCTGCTCGAGCCGGTCGTCTTCATCGCCGGCGGCACCGTGTCCGGCCTCTACACGCTCGGCATCGTGCTGATCGGCCAGGATTTTCACGGCCAGCGGCTGGCGGTGGTCTCGACCGGCTTCGCCATGGCCTATTCGGCCGGCTCCGTCATCGGCTCGACGCCGATCGGCTTCCTGATGGACCTTTTCGGCGCCGAGGCGCTGCCGGTCACGGTCGCGGCCGGCTTCATCGCGCTGCTGGTCTTCCTGCTGCGGCCGAGCCAGAAGAAGACGGCGGAAGTTTCGGTGGAGTGAGGGGGACGGTTCGGGCCTGTCGCTAGCGCCGCGCAACGGTAGGAGGAAATCCTGCCAAAGTGGTGGGTCCGCTTCTGACGCTACAGCAGCCAACTAGGCGATGGTTTCCGAAGCAGAACTTTGTGGCGTAAGATCTTTTGACCGCTTCTAGGGCCGGCCTACCAAACGCTGCCGTTTGGGCGTCTCCTGCGTAAGAATCGCCCCAATATCCGAAAGTGCCTCGCCTTGCATTTGGTAGTCCATACACGTTTAGTCAACTCATTGGGGGGATGAATGAATGCGGATTCGACTTGATCAAATCGTCGTCAACCATTTTAAGCGGATTGAGGCACTCATAATAGATCTGATGCCAGTGACCGCGCTGGTCGGTGGCAATACCAGCGGCAAAAGCAGCGCTCTACAGGCTGCGCAGCTTGGCGTTTCGATCTTGCAAGCGGCATACCGGGGCACCCGCGCCAACGGCAGTCCAGATTTCGCGGGCACGGTCGCTAACGATGCCGTGCTGTTTCGCCCAACGCAGCAACTGTTGGACCTGAGGCGCGGGGACTCGGCGACACAAAATCTCGGCTATTCCATCACCTACCGTGGCGTGGATCTCGACACGAACACAAACAAAGAAATGACGGTCGAGATCCGTCGTGGAAAGAATGCCAACATTGCCATTACTCGAGCGGGCGACGACGACTTAGCTGCTGTGCTAGCTAATGGAGACCACCCCTTCTCGATATTCACTCCGGGTCTCTCGGGTATTCCGATGCGCGAGGAATGGAGAACCAAGGGATCGATGGATGCCGCCGTCATGCATGGCGACGCGAATCTATACCTCCGTACCGTGCTCGACCATCTTTTCACTCGTGATCTGGATGATTTGGCGAGGGCAGCATGGCGTCATGGACGAGACATTGACCTCCTGCCGGTTAGCGGGTGGAAGACCTTCTCCACGTTGCTCGATCGCTGCTACCAAGGCACGCGTATCATCGTGAAGCACAACCACCTCCATGATAGATACGTAAACGTTGATGTCGAAACACCCGACACTAAGGTTACGATCGACATGGCGTCGACCGGCATGCTGCAGGTGATCCAGATACTTGCCTATGCCTGCTTCTACGCCCCGCCACTACTCTTGCTAGACGAGCCCGATGCGCACCTCCATGCCGACAGCCAGTCCCGGCTCTACGAAGCGCTGAGGGGGGTCGCATCAGAGACACAGACCCGAATTCTTTTCGCTAGCCACTCGCCCCAAATGATCCAACGCCTCATGTATGACCCCGACGCCACGGTAGTCTGGATGAGCGAAGGCGCGAAGGTTCCGGTCGACGATGCCCAACGTCCCGCAATACCAATCCTCATGACGCTCGGCGCGCTATCGGCCGGTGCCGACGCATTCGATCCTGCACGGCCAGTAATCCTTTTGACCGAGGACAAGTTGCAACAGCCGGTAACGGTGCTAGCTAAGGCGAACGGCGCGCCTGAGAACCTTGCTGTCCTCTCTTACAATGGTTGCGGAAACCTACCAGCGGCAAGGCTTCTTGCGAATATGATCACCGACATGCGGCCGGACGCTCGGATTGTCCTACACCGAGATCGCGACTTTCGGACCGATGCAGAGATGCAATTTGAGCTGTCCACCGCCGCCGCCGAGCGCCAGAGGAACGGCGTAACCCGCGTCAATGAGGTTTTTACGCCCTTCAATGACGTCGAGCATTCGTTCACCCAAGCGGCGCATCTTAAAGAGGTTTTCAATAACCTCGCTCCAGACTTGGTCGACGCCGCGATCACAGACGTGACCACCTTCAAACGAGACGACCTAGTGAACGCTGCGCGCGTTGCTCGTGAGCAGGTCCGATCATCGCTCTACGACAGCGCGCGCAAGCGCGCGAAGCCCGAATGGGCTGCGTCAGGCATGCCCGACAATGCTCCCCCAATAGGAGACTTCGTGCCTGCCAACGGTCTCGTAGACGTTTCCTTCGAGCACACTCATGGGAAGATGCTTATGGACGGTCTCCGTCCGAAACTTCACCACCATGTCGGTGGAGCCTCTCAGGCGTCGAAAGATAGAATCTATACCCCGACTGATCATCTTAGGACGCCAGCCTGGATAGTGGCATGCAGCCCGCCACCGGACGAATGACGCGTATCTTTAGCCGGGTTAACGGCTTGAGCTGGCCCAATGGATGGCAGTTCTCCCGGAGAGGTCGCCGCCCGTTCGCAATCCACCCAATGTGACATTCGCCTTTCTGAAGATGTGTCTCCCAACCGCCCAATAGAAAAGGCCGCCAGAGATAGCTCGCGGCGGCCTTTCTGTTTGCAGCACATCCGGCGCCGCAGCGACGCCCGGCCGGTCAGATCGACATCTGCGTACCGATCTCGACGACGCGGCCGGTCGGGATGTGGAAATATTCCGTCGCGTCGCTGGCGTTGATCGCCAGCTTGATGAACAGCTTGTCCTGGATGCGCGAGAACAGGTGGTGGCTCGCCGGCTTGATCGAGCGGCGCGACAGGAAGAACGACGTCGACATGATGTCGTATTTCCAGCCCTGCTTGCGGCAGAGGCTGAGCGCCTTCGGCACGTTCGGCGTCTCCATGTAGCCGAAGCTCATGAAGATCCGGGTGAAGCTATCGTTGATCGGCTCGATGCGAACGCGATCGGCATCCTCGATGCGCGGCGTGTTGCTGGTGACGACCGTCAGCAGCACGTTCTTCTGATGCAGCACGCGATAGTGCTTCAGACTGTGCAGCAGCGAGGACGGCGCCGTTTCGGGATCGCTGGTCAGGAACACGGCGGTGCCGGGAACCCGGACCACGCTGCTCTTCTCGAGGTTCTTTACAAGCTCGTTCAAGGGCACGTCATTGCGACGGCTCTTATCGAACAGGATGCGCGTGCCGCGCACCCAGCAGCGCATGATGAACATGATCGTGAAGGCGAAGGCCAACGGCAACCAGCCGCCCTCCGTGACCTTGATCAGATTGGCGCCGAAGAACACCAGGTCGATGATCAGGAACGGAGCGATCAGCAGCGCCGACACCCACAGCGGCCAGCGCCAGAAGCGCCAGATCACGATGAAGGCGAGGCAGGCGGTGATGACCATTTCGGCCGTGACCGAGATGCCGTAGGCGGTAGCGAGCTTGCTCGACGAGCCGAACATGACGACCAGCACCAGAACGGCAATCATCAGCAGCGTGTTGACCTGCGGCATATAGATCTGGCCGACATGCGTCTCGGAGGTGTGCTCGATCTCCATGCGCGGCAGCAGCTTCAGCTGGATGGCCTGGCGCGTCATCGAATAGGCGCCGGAGATGACGGCCTGCGAGGCGATGACGGTCGCCATCGTCGCCAGCAGCACGACCGGCAGCAGCGCCCATTCCGGGAACAGCAGATAGAACGGATTGCTGATCGCTTCCGGATTGGCGAGCACCAGCGCGCCCTGCCCCAGATAATTGGCGGTCAGCGCCGGGAAGACGAAGGCGAGCCAGGCGGCCTGGATCGGCCGGCGGCCGAAATGGCCGAGATCGGCATAAAGCGCCTCGGCGCCGGTCACCGACAGGAAGGCCGCGCCGATGACGAACAGGCTGGTATGGCCATGCGTCGTGACATAGCGGACCGCATGATAGGGGTTGAGCGCAGCGAAGATGCCCGGATCGTCGGCGATGTGCATGAAGCCGCCAATGGTCATGACGATGAACCAGACGGCGGTGATCGGCCCGAACCAGGCAGCGACCTTGGCGGTGCCGTAGCGCTGCACCAGGAATAGCGCGGCGATGATGACGATGGTGATCGGAATCACGTAGCCATCAAAGGCAGGCGTCACCAGCGTCAGGCCCTCCACGGCGGAGAGGACCGAGATCGCCGGCGTGATGACCGCGTCGCCGTAGAACAGCGCCGCGCCGGCCACGCCGAGCACGAAGACGATCGGGGCCGATTTGCCCATGGTACGGCTGGCCAACGCCATCAGCGACAGCGTGCCGCCTTCGCCATTGTTGTCGGCGCGCAGCAAAATGACGACATATTTGAGCGTGACGATGATCGTCAGCGTCCAGATGATCAGCGAAATGACGCTGATGACATCCTCGCGGATGAGTTCGCCATGCGTCCGCTGGGCCGCGTGCAGCGCCTCGCGCAAGGCGTAGATGACGCTGGTGCCGATATCGCCATAGACGACACCGACGGAGCCGAGCGCCAGGGTGAACAGGCCAGCATGAACTACCGGGCCGCCGGCGCCACTGTCGTCGGAGGCCGATCCGGTCGGCGCATCGCTGGCCAATCCCGGAGTAGGGGTTCCGGTTCCGGAACCCTGCGCATTCAGAGTCATGAACTGGTCATCTCATTCACCGCACGTACCGGCGGCCGCGCGTGCTTATAGCAGATGACGTACGGCATACAACGCGCCCCACGAAACCGAAGGAAACCCCTGCGTCACATCCATCCTATCACCCTTTTCTTCCAGGCGCCGCCTGGAAGAAAAGGGTTCGAGCGGGCCGGTTTCCAGACCGGCCCGCAGTCCGGCCGGTTCCAGCCGGCGCGGGCGCGGCGCGCGTTCGGCGAAGCCGGGTTTTGATCCAAGCCTTTGTATTCTCACGCTTTCTTCGCGCAAGCCATCTCGAATCGCGATCCGAAAGGGTCGCCGGTCAGCCGTCGCCCATCGCCATCAGCGAGGCGTTGCCGCCCGCTGCGGCCGTATTGACGGACACAACCTGCTCTTCGGCGAAGCGGAGCAGATAGTTGGGGCCACCTGCCTTCGGGCCCGTGCCGGAGAGGCCGGAGCCGCCGAAGGGCTGCGTGCCGACGACCGCGCCGATGACATTGCGGTTCACATAGACATTGCCGACGGCGAGCTTCGCCACCACCGCGTCGACGGTGTCGTCGATACGGCTATGGACGCCGAGCGTCAGGCCGTAGCCCGTCGCCGCCACATTCTCGATCACCTTGTCGAGATCCCTAGCCTTCCAGCGCACGACATGCAGGATCGGCCCGAACACCTCGCGGTCGAGCGTCCTGGCGTCGCGGAGCTCGACGATGGTCGGCGCGACATAGGTGCCGGCGTTCGGCACCCTGCCCTCGAAGCGCACCGTCTCGCTCTTGCGCATCGCGGCGACGTGGCGGTCGAGATTGCCCTTGGCCTCGGCGTCGATCACCGGGCCGAGGTCGATCGAGGGCTTGCGCGGATCGCCGACCGTCAGCTCGGCAGCGGCGCCCTTGATCATCTCCAACATGCGATCGGCGACATCTTCCTGCAGGTAGAGGATGCGCAGCGCCGAGCAGCGCTGGCCGGCCGAACGGAAGGCCGAGGCGATGACGTCGTCCGTCACCTGTTCCGGCAGCGCCGTCGCATCGACGATCATGGCGTTCAATCCGCCCGTCTCGGCGATCAGCGGCACGATCGGTCCCTTCTTCGCCGCAAGCGCGCGGTTGATCGACCAGGCCGTCTCGGTCGAACCGGTGAAGGCGACGCCCGAGGTTAACGGATGGTTTACAAGCTGGGCGCCAATGCGGCCGTCGCCGGTTGCCAATTGGCAGGCGGCGACGGGCACGCCGGCCTCGTGCAGCAACCGCACCGCCTCGAAGGCGATGATCGGCGTCTGCTCTGCCGGCTTGGCGACGACCGTATTGCCGGCGGCGAGCGCTGCCGTCACCTGGCCGAGGAAGATCGCCAGCGGGAAATTCCAGGGCGAAATGGCGACGAACACGCCGCGGCCGCGATAGTTGAGTTCGTTGCGTTCGCCTGTCGGGCCTGGCATCCGGATCGGCTCGACGAAGTGGCGGCGCGCCTCGGCAGCGTAGTAACGGCAGAAATCCGTCGCTTCGCGCACTTCGGAAAGGCCATCCGGCAAGGTCTTGCCGGCCTCGCGCGCCAGCAGGCTCATCAGCCGGTTGCGGTTTTCCTCCAGCAGATCCGCCATTTTTTCAAGAATGACGGCGCGATCCTCGGCCGGCCTCGTCGACCAGTCGCCGAAGGCCGCCTGCGCCGCCTGCATCACGGCGTCGACCGCCTGGACGGGGAGATTGGCAACGGAGCCGACCACGGTGCGGCCATCGACCGGGCTCAGCGCCGGCGCCGGTTTCGCCTCGTCGATCGCCATCGCGACGATCGGCTTCGCCACGAGCGCCGTCCCGTCATGCGCCTTCATGCCTTCGAGCAGCATGTCCAGAACCGCCTCGCAGCCGAATTCGAGACCGGCCGAGTTTTTGCGGGTCGCACCATAGAGATCGGCCGGCAGCGGCAGATGGCGATGGCGGGCGCGGGCGCCGCCTTCGAGAGTCGTGTCGGGCCGGACCAGGAGGCCGGCGATCGGTATCGAGCGGTCACCGACCACCGCCACAAACGACGAGTTTGCTCCGTTTTCGAGCAGGCGGCGGACCAGATAGGCGAGCAGGTCGCGATGGCCGCCGACCGGCGCATAGATGCGGGTCGAGACGGACGGCACGCTCTCATGCACCGCCTTGTGCAGCGCCTCGCCCATGCCATGCAGCCGCTGCAACTCGAAGCCGGTTGCCTCGCCCGCCATTTCGAGAATGGTGGCGACGGTCAGCGCATTGTGGGTGGCGAATTGCGGGAAGATGCGCGGCCGGAGGTCGAGCATCTTTCTGGCGCAGAACAGATAATTCTGGTCGGTGGCGGCCTTGCGGGTGAAGACCGGATAGTCGTCCAGCCCGCGCTCCTGCGCCCGCTTCACCTCGGTGTCCCAATAGGCGCCCTTGACCAGGCGCACCATCATCTTGCGATCGAGCTTCTGGGCCAGTTCGCCGATCCAGTCGATCACCGCGCCGGCACGCTTCTGATAGGCCTGGATAGCGAGTCCGAAGCCATCCCAGCCGGCGAGCGACGGGTCGGCGAACGCCGCCGCGATGACATCGAGCGACAGTTCGAGCCGGTCGGCCTCCTCGGCGTCGACGGTGAAGTTGAGATCATAGCTTTTGGCCTGCGCCGCCAGCTTCACAAGCTGCGGCACCAGTTCCGCCATAACGCGGGCATGGTTGGTAGCCTCGTAGCGAGGGTGCAGCGCCGAGAGCTTGACCGAGATGCCCGGCCGGTCCGGCAGCGCCTTCTTGCCGGCCGCCTTGCCGATGGCGTCGATCGCCATGGCATAGCTGTCGAAGTAGCGCTGCGCGTCCTCGGCCGTGCGGGCGCCCTCGCCCAGCATGTCATAGGAATAGCGGAAGCCCTGCTTTTCCAGCGTCTTCGCACGCTTCAGCCCGTCCTGGATGGTCTGGCCGAGAACGAAATGATAGCCGAGGAAGCGCATCGCCTGCCGCGTCGCGGTACGGACGGTCGGCGTGCCGACGCGCTTGACCAGGCCGGCAATGATGCCATCGGCGCTGTCGCCCGGTTGGACGATGCGGGCGGAAAGCCCGAGCGCCCAGGTCGAGGCGGAGACGAACCAGCCCTCGGCCTTGCCGCTGTGCTCGCTCCAATCGGCGCCGCCGAGCTTGTCCTCGATCAGCCGGTCCTGAGTCGCAGCATCCGGCACGCGCAGCAGCGCCTCGGCCAGCACCATCAGCGCCAACCCCTCGCGCGTCGAGAGCCCGAACTCGCGCAGAAAATCCTCGATGCCGCCCACGGCGCCGGACTGGCCGCGGATCGCCTCGATGAAGGCGGTGGCGCGGCGGTCGATCCGGGCCTCGGCGCTTGCGTCGAGCATCGCGCCCCGGATCGCATGGCGGATCAGCGTGGCGTCGTCGCCGGCGTAGGCAGGGCGAAAGGGTTCGAAGGCTGCAGTCGGCATGAAGAGCTCCGGATTGGCGTTTGCCGCAATCTAGCCCCTCCCCGAGCGCTGCTTTGGGGTTTGATGAGGGCCCAAACCGTGATTATCTCGGCCGGAATCGAGTTTGCCGTGATACTCACTAGCCCTCCGCCATATGACGATGGATCTCCTGATGGACCCTGCCGACGACGAACTCATCCAGTTCGAGGCCCATGGCGCCGAGCGGTTGCCGGAGCCCCGCGAACAGGGGACCGTGTCGCATCGCGGCGCCCGCATCTGGTATGCGCAGCATGGCTCAGGAGCGCCGGTGGTCCTTCTGCATGGCGGGCTCGGCCATAGCGGCAACTGGGGCTACCAGGTGCCGGCGCTCGTCGCGGCCGGATATGCGGTCACCGTCATCGACAGCCGCGGCCATGGCCGCAGCACGCGCGACGAACAGCCCTATTCGTACGAGTTGATGGCGTCGGATGTTCTCGCGGTGATGGATCGGCTGGCGATACCGAAGGCCGCCATCGTCGGCTGGAGCGACGGCGCCTGCGCCGGCCTTGTGCTGGCGCGCAGCCATCCCGAGCGCGTTTCCGGCGTGTTCTTCTTCGCCTGCAACATGGACCCGAGCGGCACCAAGCCGTTCGTTCCAACGCCGCTGATCGATCGCTGCTTCGGCCGCCATGTCGCGGACTATGCCGCGCTTTCCGCGACGCCGGCCGATTTCAAGGCCTTTTCCGAGGCGGTCGGGGTCATGCAGCGGACCCAGCCCGACTATGGCGCCGCCGACCTCGCAGCGATTGGCGTGCCCGTCGTCGTCGCCCAGAGCGCCGACGACGAGTTCATCCGGATCGAACACGCGGAATATCTGGCGCGGACACTGCCGCAGGGCCGCCTGTGCCTGCTGCGGGGCGTCACCCATTTCGCGCCGTTGCAGCGGCCAAGGCTTTTCAACGAAGCGATTGCCGAATTTCTCGCGACGCTGCCGCCGACCTGACGACCCTGACAATCGAAAGAGACCGGATACCCATGGACCGCATCGACCGCGCCATCCTGAAGGCATTGCAAGCGGATGGCCGCATCACGACGCTGGAACTGGCCGCCAAGGTCAACCTGTCGCCAACGGCTACCGCCGACCGGGTCAAGCGGTTGACGCGCGAGGGCTATATCGAGGGCTATCACGCCCGGCTTTCGGCGGAAAAGCTCGATCTCGGCCTGCTCGTCTTCGTCGAGGTCAAGCTCGACCGCACGACGCCCGACGTGTTCGAGCATTTCGCCATCGCGGTCCGGCGGGCTTCGGAAGTGATGGAGTGCCACATGGTGGCCGGCGGCTTCGACTATCTGATCAAGGCGCGCGTCAGCGACATGAACGCCTACCGCGCCTTCCTCTCCGACAGTCTTCTGTCGCTGCCGGGCGTGCGCGAGACGCACACCTATGCGGTAATGGAAGAGGTCAAGAATACGGATCTGCTGCCGCTTTAGGGGGTGACCATAGTTGACTACCTTGCAGCCGGAGGGACCACAAAGTGCCTCTTCACCTCTCCCTGAGGGAGAGGTCGGCTCGCAAGAGCCGGGTGAGGGTTTAGGGAACCATCCGGTGAGGCCGTAAACCCTCACCCGCCGCACTTCGTGCGTCGACCTCTCCCTCAGGGAGAGGTGAAGAACTGCAGCCGCAACACTGTTCGCCCACGGAAGCTCAGGCTGTCATCCCCGCACAGGCAGGATGCCGAGAGCGTGGGACAGCTGGCACTGCAGATCGGCAGAAAAAGCGGCAAAGAAAAACCCTCCCCCGCGAGGCGGGAGAGGGTCAGAGCGTCCAAACCGGCCGACTAGAACGGCGAGTCGGGGAAGTAGAAGTCCTTGGCGTTGTCCTTGGTGATCAGCGTGGCGTCGAGGATGTAGGTGCCACGGACCGGGATCTGGTCATAGAAGTTGGCGGCGGTGAGCGCCATCGCCGTGCCGATCATCGCCGGCGGATAGAGAACGTCGACCGGGATCAACTTGTCACCGTCCATGACCTTCTTGACCATGTCCTTCGAACCGGCGCCGGCGATGACATACTGGATGTCGGTGCGCTTGGCCTGATCGATCGCTTCCAGCACGCCGACGGCCATGTCGTCATCCTGCGTCCAGACGACGTCGATCTTCGGGTGCTTGGTCAGGAAGTCCTGCATGACCTTGAAGGCGTCGTCGCGGTTCCAGTTGCCGAACTGGCGATCGAGAACCTTGATGTTCGAACCGGCAATGCCCTTGTCGAAGCCGTCCTGGCGCTGCTGATCGATCGGGATCGGCAGGCCGCGAATGACGACCACCTGTGCATCGGGGGTCTGCGCCTTGATGTATTCGCCCGCCGTCTGGCCTAGCGCCGGATTGTTGCCGGCGACATAGAGATCGCGGATCGAATTATCGTTGGTGCTCGGCGCGCGGTCGACGATGGTGACGAACTTGCCGGCGTCCTTCACTTCCTTGATCGCGTTGACCAGCGGATCGGGATCGGACGGCAGGATGACGAGCGCATCAAGGCCCTGCGTTGCGAGATCCTGCACCGCATTGGCCTGGCTGGCCGCATCCGGCGAGGTCTTGACGATGACGTTGAGGCCAGGATGCTCGGCCATCAGCAGCTTGGCGACGCGCTCGGCATGGAACACGACACCGGCTGTCCAGCCATGGTCGGCGGCCGGGATCGACACGCCGATCGTGACCTTCTTGTCCTCTGCCTGGGCGGCGCCCATCAGCGCCACCATGGCGACGGCGGTGAGCCCTATGATTGATTTGCGCATTGGTTCTCCTCCCTGTTGTCTCGGATCGGCATCAGAGCGCCGGGCGACCCGAAAACCCGGCCTTCCTCACGACCTCCGAACCAGCGAGCGCTGGACCAGCATCGCGATGATGATGATGGCGCCCTGGATGGCGCCAAGCAGATATTCGCTGACGAAGTTCGAGAGCAGCATGATGTTGCCGACGATTTCGAGGATGAAAGCGCCGCAGATCGTGCCCCAGATACGGCCGACGCCGCCGCGCAGCGCCGTGCCGCCGACCACAACCGCCGTGATCGCCTGCAACTCCCACATCAGACCTGTCGTCGCCGACGTCGAGCCGAGACGCGGAATATAGAGCAGGCAGGCGACGGCGACGCAGAGCCCCTGGATGACATAGGTGACGTTGCGGACGCGATTGACCGGAATGCCGGAATAGCGCGCGACGTCCTCGTTGGAACCGACAGCCACAACGTGACGGCCGAAGGCGGTGCGGTAGAGCACGAAGGCGCCGACAATCGCGCTGAGCGCCACCGCGACCAGCGGAAAAGGCACGCCGAAAACCTTGCCGAAATAGACCGGCCGATACAGCTGCTGCAGCTCCGGCTGGCGCATGGTAATCGCGCCGCCCTGCGACAGCCAGGTGGTGAGGCCGCGATAGATGCCCATTGTGCCAAGCGTCGCGATAAAGGGCTCGATGCGGCCGACCGTGGTGATCAGGCCATTCGCCAGCCCGCAGAGCGCGCCGATCCCCATCGCGAGCAGCATGGCGGCAACCAGCATCAGGAACGGATTGCCGATCATCCCGCTGTTCAGGAACATGATCGTCAGGCTGGCCACGAAGGCGACCATCGAGCCAACCGAAAGATCGAGACCGCCGGCAGAGATAACGAAGGTGGCGCCGACCGCGATGATGGCGATGAAGGCGCTGCGCGTCAGCACGTTCGACAGATTGTCGAGACCGAGGAAGTTCGGATTGACGAAGCTGCCCAGCACAAGCAGCAGGGCGAGCGCAACGAAGGGCGCGACCGCGCGAAGGTCGATATCGCGCCAGGATCGACGCAACGGGGCAGCACTTGTCGTATCGGTCATGCCTGTTCCGCCATCGAGGCGGCCTCCCTCGATGTAACGCCAGTCGCCAGAACGACGATCTCGTCTTCGGTCATGTGATTGCCGCTCACCTCACCGACGATCCGCCCGTTGCGCATCACGAGGATGCGGTCGCAGATGCCGATCACCTCCTGCATCTCGGACGAGATGACGATGACCGATTTTCCGCTTTCCGCCAGTTCGGCGATAAATTTGTAGATCTGTTCCTTCGTGCCGATGTCGATGCCGCGCGTCGGCTCGTCGATGATGACGATCTGAGGGTTCAGCAGCATCATCTTGGCGAGCAAGAGCTTCTGCTGGTTGCCGCCCGAAAGCTGGCCGGCGAGCAGGTCCTTGTTGCGGGTGCGGATGTCGAATTCGGCGATCGACGCGTCGAGCGCCTTGGCTTCCTTGCGGCGGTCGATCCGCAGCCCGCGCACGAACTGACCAAGCGCGGCGAGCGTCAGGTTGATGCCGAGATTTTGCCCCAGCAGCAGGCCTTTGCCCTTCCGGTCCTCGCTGAGATAGACGATGCCGGCGCGCAGGCTATCGCGGACAGTGACGAAGTGCACCGGCTTGCCGTTGAGCCTGACCTTGCCATGCGACGTGCGCAGGCCGACCACGCCTTCCAGCAGTTCGGTGCGTCCGGCACCGACCAGCCCGGCGAAGCCGAGGATTTCGCCCTGGCGCAGCTTGAAGGAAGCGTCGTGCGCATAGCCGGGCACGTTCATGCCCTCGACTTCCAGCGCATAGTCGACAGCCCTAGTGGCAACCCGGTCGGGATAGAGCTTGGCGACGTCGCGGCCGACCATCAGCCGCGCCATGTCGACCGCCTCCAGCCCCTCGGCCGGGCGCGTGGTGATCAGCTTGCCGTCGCGCAGCACCGTCACGCGGTCGGCGATCTCCTTCACCTCCGGCAGGCGGTGGGAAATATAGAGGACGGCGGCGCCCTTCTTCCTGATGTCGAGGATGACGCGCAACAGGGCGTCGGTCTCGGTCAACGTCAACGACGCCGTCGGCTCATCGAAAATGACGACGCGATGCGGCACCAGCAGCGCGCGGGCGATCTGCACCAGCTGGCGCTGGGCGATCGAGAGGCGACCGACGACGGTGGTCGGGTCGATGTCGATGCCGAGCGCGCGAACCGCTTCGGCGGCGCCCTTGTTCATCGCCTTGTCGTCCAGCGTCAGTCCCTTGCGGACCTCGCGACCGAGATAAATGTTCTGCGCGACCGTCAGATCGGGTGCGAGCAGGATTTCCTGGTGCACCAGAACGATGCCGCGCGCTTCCGCATCGACGGGGCCGGCCAGGACGACCGGCTTCCCGTCGAGCTTCAGTTCCCCCTTCGTCGGCGGCAAATGGCCGGCGAGGATCTTCATCAGAGTGGATTTTCCAGCGCCGTTCTCGCCGATGATGGCGTGGACCTCGCCGGGAGCGAGAGACAAATTGATGTCTCCCAGCACCTCGACGGGTCCGAACGATTTGGAGATCCCGACCGCCTCGAGGAGAGGCGGTTGCGCAGGCGTCACCATCTCTCTCTCCTCGGCGGTTGTCATCAGCCGACCTTGGTCCAGACGTTGCCGGCCTTGGACGAGGCGACAGCAGCTTCGATGAACTGCATGCCGACGAGGCCGTCCTCGACCGTCGGATAGTTCACGGCCGGGTCGACCGCGCTGCCGTCGCGGGCCGCGTGGATGGCGCGGGCCGCCTCGGTGTAGATGTTGGCGAAACCTTCCAGATAGCCTTCCGGATGACCGCCGGGAACGCGGCTGACACGGGAAGCCTCAGGCCACGCACCGGCGCCGGCGCGGGTCAGAAGCTGCTTCGGCTCGCCGAACTTGGTGAACCAGAGATAGTTCGGGTCCGCCTGCGTCCACTCGATGCCGCCCTTGGTACCGTAGACACGCAGCTTCAGGCCGTTCTCGTGGCCCACCGCGACCTGGCTCGCCCAGAGCATGCCCTTGGCGCCACCCTTCCACTTCAGCAGGATCTGCACGTCGTCATCGACCTTGCGGCCTTCGACGAAGGTGGAAAGCTGAGCCAGCAGCTGGTCGATTTCCAGCCCGGTGACGTAGCAGGCGAGGTTGTAGGCGTGGGTGCCGATATCGCCGATGCAGCCGCCGGCGCCCGTGCGGGCCGGATCGGTGCGCCATTCGGCCTGCTTGTTGGTGCCGGAGGCTTCCGCCCGCTCGGTCAGCCAATCCTGCGGATATTCGGCCTGCACAAGACGGAGCTCGCCGAGGTCGCCGGCGGCGATCATGGCGCGCGCCTGCCGGACCATCGGATAGCCGGTGTAATTGTGCGTCAGCATGAAGATCTTGCCGGTCGACTTGACCAGCGAGACCAGTTCCTTCGCCTCATCCGTCGTCAGCGTCATCGGCTTGTCGCAGATGACGTGGATGCCGGCGTTGAGGAACGCCTTCGCTGCCGGGGCGTGGACATTGTTCGGCGTGACGATCGACACCGCCTCGATACCGTCCGGACGGGCGGCTTCGGCCTTGGCCATTTCCTCATACGAGGTGTAGGCGCGGTCCTCGGCGATGCCGAGATCCCTAGCCGACGCCTTGGCGCGGGCGGCGTCCGACGACAGCGCGCCGGCGACCAGCTCATACTGGTCGTCCATGCGGGCCGCGATCCGGTGGACGGCGCCGATGAACGCGCCCTGCCCGCCGCCGACCATGCCGAGGCGGATGCGACGGCCGGCGGTTTCTTCCTTGCTGGCTCCGATTGCCATTGTTTTCTCCGATTCTGGATGCGTTGCCGGGACTTAGGCGATGCCGAGAATGCGGCGGTTGGCCGCCTCGTCGGTGCCGGAACCGGCAAAATCGTCGAAGGCGTGTTCGGTGACGCGGATGATGTGGTGCTTGATGAACTCGGCACCTTCGCGCGCGCCGTCCTCGGGATGCTTCAGCGCGCATTCCCACTCGAGCACGGCCCAGCTGTCATAGTCATAGGCGGTCAGCTTCGAGAAGATTGCGCCGAAATCGACCTGGCCGTCGCCGAGCGAACGGAAACGGCCGGCGCGGTTGACCCAGCTCTGGTAGCCGCCATAGACGCCCTGGCGACCGGTCGGGTTGAACTCGGCGTCCTTGACGTGAAACGCCTTGATGCGCTCGTGGTAGATGTCGATGTAGTCGAGATAATCGAGCTGCTGCAGCACAAAGTGCGAGGGATCGTAGAGCAGGTTCGCGCGCGGATGGTTCTTCACTTCCTCGAGGAACATCTCGAAGGTGATGCCGTCATGCAGGTCTTCGCCCGGATGGATTTCGTAGGCGACGTCGACGCCATTGTCCTCGAAAACGTCGAGGATCGGGGTCCAGCGCTTGCCGAGCTCGGCGAAGGCCTCTTCGACCAGACCGGCCGGGCGCTGCGGGAACGGATAGAGGAACGGCCAGGCAAGCGCACCGGAGAAGGTCGGATGCGCCTTGAGGCCGAGATTCTTCGAGGCGCGGGCGCAGCGCTTCAGGTGATCGACGGCCCATTCCTGCCGCGCCTTCGGGTTGCCGCGCACGGCCGGAACCGCGAAGCCGTCCATCAGCTCGTCATAGACCGGATGCACGGCGACCAGCTGGCCGATGATGTGCGAGGCGAGCTCGGTGATCTCAAGGCCGTGCTTGGCGGCGGTGCCGGCGAGCTCGTCGCAGTAATCCTTCGATTCCGACGCCTTGTTCAGGTCGATCAGGCGGCTGTCCCAGGTCGGGATCTGCACGCCCTTGTAGCCGAGGGAGGCAGCCCAGCCGCAGATCGCGTCGAACGAGTTGAACGGCGCCGCGTCGCCCGCGAACTGGGCCAGGAAAATGGCCGGTCCCTTGATCGTCTTCATCGAAAACCTCCTTCGGATATTTCGTCCCGGGCTGGCGCCCGTCGTCGGTTGAAAACTGGTTCAAGCGCCCGCTATGGAACGTTGTCCCGGATGAAAATGTCGATCTTGATGCGCTCCTGCCCGGGGACGATCTCCATCCCCTCGCGCATCGCCAGCAGGATGCGGGCGGCGCTGCGCGCCATGTGGCCCGGATCCTGGTTGATGATGGCGTCTATAGAGCCGCGGATCAGGTTGCGGCGGTTCGCGGCGGTGAGTTCGTGCGCCACGAAGACGATGTCGCGGGCGTGGCCCGTCTTTTCGAGAGCCGCGACGACGCCCGGCGTGCCGGCGCCGACATTGTAGATGCCGACCAGATCGTCATGCTCGGCCAGCAGCGCCTCGGCGACACGGCGAACTCGGTCGTCTTCGTCGCGGCCCTCGCGCACCGGCAGCACTTCCAGATCCGGATATTCGCGCGCCACAACCTGCTCGAAGCCGTATTGCCGCTCGATATGGTCGCGCAGCGCCAGCGAACCGGCGATCAGCCCGACCTTGCCGCTGCGATGACCGAGGAACCGGCCGAGCAGGCTGGCGGCAGTGCGACCGGCGGCGGAATTGTCGATGCCGACGAAATGGGCGCGGCGCGTGCCCGGCAGGTCGGAGACCAGCGTGACGACGGCGATGCCGCGATCGACAATCGTGTTGATCGCCTCGGCGACGGCGGGATGATCGAGCGCCACCACGGCGACGCCGTCGATTTCGTCCGGCAGCGCCTCGAGCGCATTGGCCAGCGCCTCGCCGTCGAAGACATCGACCAGCGTAATGTTCAGCAGGACGCGCTCGTGCACATAGCGCTCGGCCGTGGCGCGGAACTCGGTCTCGAGCACGCGCATGAATTCGTTCGAGCCGATGGGGAGGATGATCTCGAAGCGATAGTCGCGCCCGCGCGCCAGGCGCGACGCCATCCGATCCGGCTGATAATTCAGCCGATCGACAGCCGCCTGCACCCTCTCGACCGTTCGCGCATGGACGCCGGCTCTCCCATTCAGCACGCGATCGACCGTCGCGAGACTGACGCCAGCCTCCCGGGCGACGTCCTGAAGCGTCGTCTTACCCACGAGGTATTCCTCCCTGGTGATGAAATATCATCAGGAAATGAGGTAGGCAACTCAGACTTGGTCGAGGCGGCTCCCGCGCCGGCCCTGTGCATCGGCCGCGGGAGCTGGCATCAGGGCGTGGGAAGCGCGATCTCGCCTTGAAGTTGCGCCTTATCGAAATCGCTGACGAGCAGGTCGAGCCGGATCGTCCAGACCCCGCCAACAGCGAGACCCGGTATCGTCGCCAGCCATCGACCGTCGGCGCCAGGCGTCGCCACCACCCGAATCGGCTCCATGCCGCCGCCTGCCGGCGCCAGCGCCAGCGTCACCTCGAGCGGCCGGAACGGCACGCCGTCGGCATCGAGCGGCTCGATCTCGACGGTGGCGTCACGACGACGATGCGGCGTCACCACCACCTCGGCCATCGCCTTCTCGCCATGCAGATGCACCTCGACAGCGGGCAAGGCGACATCGAGCGCACGCGGCGGCGGGGTGAAGCGCCAGAGCGCGGCGAGGCCGAAGATCAGAAGGACCAGCGCAATCTCGGCGACGATCGATCCGACGAGACGCCGCGCCGCGCGCCCATCGCCGCGCAGCACCGGCGCGGTCAGCGCAAAGCGGTTGTGCGCGGCGATCGCCAGCACCAGTGCCACCGCGGCCAGCTTGGCGGCGAGGATGCGGCCATATTCCGTCGTCCAGAGCGCGTCGACGGCGCCGAGCTGGACGACGGCGATCGCGGCGCCGGAGGCGAACAGAAGAGCGAAGACCGCCGGCGCGGCCATGGAGAAGCGGGCGAGCGCGGCGCGGCCGCCCCCTTCCCCCAGCGCTACCGCCAGCGGCAGCAGAGCGCCCGCCCAGACCGCGATTGCCGATACGTGCAGGAACACCAGCGGCCGCATCAGGATCTGTGGTTCGGCGGCGGCGGCATGCCCCGTCGCGGCCAGGGCCAGACCGGGTCCGAGCATGGCAAGCGCCGCCAAGATCCGACGAAAGGTTCGCCGCCGGGCAAAGAGCGCTGCCATTGCGACGGCGCAGGCGGGCACGGCGAGGATCGTCGTGCGGCCGAAACTGGTGGAGAAGCCCGCCTGCCAGACAGACGCGGAAGCGAGCCGGCTCGCCGGCAGGCCGAGCGCATCCAGCCCTTGCGCCGCCAGACCGACGAAGGCAGCTACCATACCGGCCACGAGCAGCGCCGCCAGGGCCCGTCGCAAGCCGCCCGGTGAAAGCGGGCCCACCACCGCGAATGAACGGAAGAAGACGCCACCAATGCCGAGAAGCAGCCCGGCATAGAGGCCGAGCTTCGCCAGCCACAGCCCCGCCGCGACGACCGGGTCGCGATCGGTCGCCGAAGTGGCATTCACACCGCCGCTCGCCGCGCCGATCGAAAACACCAGCGTGCCGCCGACGGGATGGCCATCCTCGGAAACGACGCGCCAGGAGAGCACATGGGTGCCACGCGCGAGGTCCGAGGGCAGCGGCACCGTCACGCGGCTTCCGGCGGCGGTGACGCCCGCCAGATCGGCCGGCTTCCCGTCCGGACCGAGCAGGCGGAAGACGAGCGGTGCCACCGGTTCACTGAAGCTCAGCGTCGCGGCGGACGGAGCCTTGTCGAGGACCGCGCCGGTCGCGGGCTCACTGGCGACGAGCGCCGCATGCGCCGAGGCTCCCCGCGGCGCGACCAGCGCCGCGAGGATGATCAGGGCGAGGCACAGAAACAGGCCACGCAGGGACATGCCTCACCCCTTGGGCGAGAGGGTCACGGCCGGCGCGGGCTGCTCATAGTCGTCGGCCGACTTGCCCGCCGCCGGGATCTCGATCCAGCGTTCGCTGCCCTTCTCGCATTCCTGGACGACCGGGAAATAGAGCGGGCCGGCCGGCAGATCCGGCGTCAGATAGGTGCGGAAGGCGAACTCGTCATAAAAGTCGTCCGGCAGGCTGCCGCCCGACCAGACGATCTCCTTGACGCCTTCGGAGACCTTGGCGCCCCAGAGATCGTAGGTCTTGGCATAGGCGCCCTTGACCGTCTCGACCGTCCAGCCCGGCTTCGGCTGCGGCTTGACGTTGATGACGCCCTCCGGGATCTGCACGCGCAGCTTGACGGTGGGCGAGCCGGCGCAACCATGGCCGACCTGCAGAACGGCCTTGTAGGTGGAGCCGAGCTTGGCATCGGACTGGGCCAGCGTGACATGGGCGGAGGCGGCCGAAGCCGAAACGAGCAGGACGCCGAACGCGCCCGCGAACAAAAGCTTGGACATGGAAATACCTGAAATCGCGATGGAACGCCGACGCGGAATCGCGCCGGACAAGAGACGGCCCTCGACGGACCGTCAGCGAAATCAGGCGAGCGGCGGTCCGCGCGCGTCCGGCAGGTACACCAGCATTGCGCCGGCGTCGACGCGCGGGCGATGGATGGCGAGGCGGACCGGCGCGATGGCCGGCGGCGCGGCCAGCTGGAATGTCGCGCCCGGCCCGAAGGCCTTGGCGGCATGGGCGAGAATGCAGAGATCGCAGGAAGCCGCCGTCGTGCCCTTCGCCGGATCCACGGCCGGATTGGCCGCATCGCGGTCGGGCATGCAGAGGATCGTCAGCCCGGTCCGGTCGCCAAGCGCGAGCCGCGCCTCGGCGGTGGTGTGCAGCGGCATCAGCAGCGTCAGGACGAGCAGGGACAGAACGCCAAGGGCGCTCCCCACTTCTCCCGCGATCCACCGCCACGAATTCCGCATCCCACCGCCCCATCAGGCCCGGCGCCCACACCTTCGGCAAAAGCTACAACGCTTCCTGCGTTCCAGCCAGTGCGACGTAATCGCTTGGATGCCGCGCGGAGACAAAGGTTCCCGAGTTCCGGGGATTTCCGGCTTTGCCATAGCGACCTCCCGTCGAAGCCCCTATCTTGGAGGCTGCACAATCGGCCGCGCCCAGCCGGTCGCCGACGGGAGTATTGCTCTATGAAGACCGAAGCCGCGCCCTTCCGGCTCGAGGATTATCGCGCTCCCGCCTTCACCATCGACACGGTCGGCCTGGATTTCCAGCTTGCCCCGTCGGCGACCCGCGTCACCGCCACGCTCGCCATCCGGCCGAACACCGACGAGGCCCGCAGCGGCCGGCTCGAACTGATCGGCGACGAGATCACGTTGAAGGGCTTGAAGCTCGACGGCGCGCCGCTTCCGGAAAGCCGCTACACGGCGACCCCGAGCCTGCTGACGCTGCATGACGTGCCGAACCGGCCGTTCACGCTCGAGATCGAGACCATCGTCGATCCGGCCGCCAACACCAAGCTGATGGGGCTCTACAGGACCACGGGCACCTATTGCACCCAGTGCGAGGCCGAGGGCTTCCGTCGCATCACCTATTTCCTCGACCGGCCGGACGTGCTCGCCGTCTACACGACGCGGCTGGAGGCGGCGAAATCCGACGCGCCGATCCTGCTCGCCAACGGCAATCCGGTCGAGAGCGGCGACATTCCCGGCACCGACCGCCACTACGCGATCTGGCACGACCCCTTCCCCAAGCCGTCCTACCTGTTCGCCATGGTCGGCGGCGACCTCGGCGTCATCACCGACCGCTTCACGACGATGTCCGGGCGCGCGGTCGAACTGCGCATCTATTGCGAGCATGGCAAGGAAACGCGCTGCGCCTATGCGATGGATTCGCTGAAGCGCTCGATGAAGTGGGACGAGGAGGTGTTCGGTCTCGAATACGACCTCGACATCTTCGTCATCGTCGCCGTGTCCGACTTCAACATGGGCGCGATGGAGAACAAGGGCCTCAACGTCTTCAACGACAAATACGTGCTGGCCGACCCGGATACCGCCACCGACGCTGACTACGCCAATGTCGAGGGCGTGATCGCGCATGAATATTTCCACAACTGGACCGGCAACCGCATCACCTGCCGCGATTGGTTCCAGCTCTGCCTGAAGGAAGGCCTGACGGTTTTTCGCGATCAGGAATTCTCGTCCGACATGCGCTCACGCGCGGTCAAGCGGATCGCCGATGTGCGCACGCTGCAGGCACGCCAGTTCCCGGAGGACGGCGGCCCGCTCGCCCATCCGGTACGCCCCGAAATCTATCATGAAATCAGCAACTTCTATACGCCGACCGTGTATGAGAAGGGTGCCGAGGTGGTGCGGATGCTGAAGAGCGTGCTCGGTCCGGACGGCTTCCGGAAGGGCATGGACCTCTATGTCGAGCGACATGACGGCGACGCCGCGACGATCGAGGATTTTCTGGCCAGCTTCGCGGACGCCACCGGCGTCGACCTCGACCAGTTCAAGCTCTGGTATTCGCAAGCCGGCACGCCGCAGGTGGCCGCGCATGGCAGCTATGACGAAGCGGCCCGCGCCTACCGGCTGACGCTCACCCAGAGCACGCCGGCGACACCCGGCCAGGCCCGCAAGCTGCCGATGCACATGCCGATCCGCTTCGGCCTGATCGGACCGAACGGCGACGACATGGCGTTCGACGCGGTCCGCGGCGGCCGTGTCGAGGGCGACGTCATCCACCTGACCGAGGCCAGCCAGACGCTGGTGTTCGAGGGCGTCGGCGGGCGGCCGGTGCCGTCGCTGCTGCGCGGCTTCTCGGCGCCCGTCCGCCTCGCCATCGACATCTCCGCCTCCGACCTGTTGTTCCAGGTGCGCACCGATGCCGATCCGTTCAACCGCTGGCAGGCGGCGCAGACGCTCGCAATGCGCAATCTCGTCGCCAGCACGCACGAACAGATCGCCGGACGCGCGCCGAAGGCCGAGCCGGCCCTGATCGACGCGCTCGGCAGTGTCCTCGACAACGAGGCGCTCGAGCCGGCGTTCCGCGCCCAGGTGCTGCAGCTGCCGAGCGAGGCCGACGTCGCCCGCGAACTCGGCCGGGACGTCGACCCGGACGCCATCGCGGCGGCGCGGCGCGAACTGCGGCTGGCGATCTCCGACGGCCTCGGCGACCGGCTGGAGCGCCACTACGGTGCCCTCTCCGGCGACGCCTCCTTCCATCCGGACGCGGCCAGCGCCGGCAGGCGGGCGCTGCGCAACACGCTGCTCGACCTGCTGCTCGCCCGCCGCACGCCAACGATGACCGCCGCGGCGCTGCGCCACTTCGAGACCGCCAACAACATGACGGACCGGCTGGCGGCGCTTGCGGCGATGACGCAGGCCGCCCTGCCCGAACGGCGCGCCGCCCTCGACGCCTTCCACGCCCGCTACGCGAATGACGCGCTCGTGCTCGACAAATGGCTGGCGCTGGAAGCGACGGTGCCCGCCGCCGAAACGCTTGATCGCGTCAAGGCGCTGCTCAAGCACCCCTCCTATTCGCCCAACAACCCGAACCGGGTGCGCGCGCTCGTCGGCAGCTTCGCCGGCGCCAACCAGACGCAGTTCAACCGCAGGGACGGCGCCGGCTACGATTTCCTGGCCGATTTCGCGCTGGATCTCGACAAGCGCAACCCGCAGACGACGGCCCGCCTTCTGGTCAGCTTCCGGTCGTGGCGGGCGCTGGAGCCGGTGCGTCGGGCCCGCGCCGAGGCGGCGCTGCGCCGGATCGCCGCGGCGGAGGACCTCTCTCCGGACACGCTCGACATCGTCACACGGACGCTTGCCTGAGCGTCGGCCAGAGGGATTTTAGCCGCCCGCCCCTACTCGGCAAGCCAGGCGCCCGACGCCCGGCTTGCCGCCCGAATCCGTTCCCAAAATTATGCTTAACGAATCCCTAATCCGATCTGGACATTGCGATTCGCGTCGATTCAAATGGGGGTGATTCGGGGCGTGGGACTGGCCCGATGATAGCCGATATCAGGGGGCTGACATGGCGCGGGCAGAGACAGCCAGTGCGTCTGCGAGCGAACGCATGCCTATTGCAGGGGTACTGTTTCGACGCAAGCAGATGATCAAGGGGCACGCTCGGCTTTTGGCCAAGCCGGCCTACGAAAAGCTCGTCTCGTCCGAGCCGATCCTGCGCCGCTGCATTCCTGTTCTGATCATCCTCTTCCTGCTGATCGTCGCGCTCGCCCGCTTCATCCAGCTCTACGACCTCAGGATGGAGCGCGAGAACCAGGCGCGCGACATGATGGGCATGGTCGCGTCCTACCTCGCCCAGTCGCTCGACCAGGCCGAGCCGACGCTATCCACCGACCGCTACCAGATGGCGGTCCAGAACGCGCTCGACAATTTCGTGCCGCAGAGCGCCGCCAATGCCGGCGAGCGCATCTATGTCGCCGACGCGACCGGCCGCGTCATCGCGACGTCGCCCCGCTCGGTCACGGAAGAAGGCCGCAACTTCACCGAGATCATCAGCGGCGCGCAGCCGCTGGTGATCTTCGGCGACCGAGCCGGCGTGCTCAAGGTCGACCTGGACGGCGACCAGGCCGCCTTCGCCACGCTGCGCCATCTGAACGGCCGACTCGGCTTCGTCGCCGTCGCGACGCCGCTGCCCGCGATCTATCGCGACTGGCGCGCCGACGTGTCGCTCAACGTCTCGGTCTTCGTCGGCACCAGCGGCATCCTGCTGGTCATCCTCTACGGCTATTTCTCGCAATCCGCTCGCGCCCAGGAAGCCGACGAGATCTACCAGGAGACCTATGACCGCTTCGACACGGCGCTGCGCCGCGGCCGCTGCGGCTTGTGGGACTGGGATGTCGCGCGGGGGCGCCTGTTCTGGTCGAAGTCGATGTTCGAACTGGTGGGCCTGCCACCGCGAGACACGCTGCTCGGCTTCGGCGAGGTCAACGAGCTGGTCCATCCCGACGATGGCGACCTGATGAACCTCGTCGAGGCGCTTTACGAGGCGAACGAGACGACGGTCGACCGCATGTTCCGCATGCGCAAGGCCGATGGCAGCTATGTCTGGCTGCGCATCCGCGTCGAACTGGTCGATGCCGACGGCACCGAACCGCATCTGATCGGCATCGCTGTCGACGTGACCGAGCAGATGCGTCTGGCCGAAAGCTCGCGCACCGCCGACATCCGCTTGCGTGACGCCATCGAGACGATCTCCGAGGCCTTCGTGCTCTGGGACACGCAGAATCGTCTCGTCATGTGCAATTCGAAGTACCAGCAGCTGCACGGGATTCCGGATTCGGCGCTCGAGGCCGGCACGCCCTATGCCCAGGTAATCGCCGCCGGCCGCCAGCCGGTCGTGCAGGCCCAGATCCCGAGCGAAGGCCGCGCCGAGGAAGGCGCCCGCTCCTTCGAGGCCCAGCTGAATGACGGACGCTGGCTGCAGATCAGCGAACGCCGCACCAAGGATGGCGGTTTCGTGTCGGTCGGCACCGACATCACCACGATCAAGCGTCACGAAGAAAAGCTGATAGACGGCGAACGCCGCCTGATGGCGACCATCGCGGACCTGCGCCAGTCGCGCCAGAAGCTGGAGCAGCAGGCGCAGGAGATGGTCGAGCTGGCCGAGAAGTATTCCGAGCAGAAGGACCGCGCCGAGGCCGCCAACCGCACCAAGTCCGAATTCCTCGCCAATATCAGCCATGAGCTGCGCACGCCGCTCAACGCGATCATCGGCTTCTCGGAGATCATGCAGTCCGGCCTGTTCGGCCCGCTCGGCTCGCCCAAATACGGCGAGTACTGCCAGGACATCAACGCCAGCGGCAACTTCCTGCTCAACGTCATCAACGACGTGCTCGACATGGCCCGCATCGAGGCCGGACGCATGACGCTCGACATGCAGCCGCTGATGCTCGACGAGATCGTCGACGAGGCGGCCCGCGTGATGTCGCCGGAAGCCACCGCCCGCAAGGTGAGGATCGAGGCCGACCTCGAAAGCTCGCTCGGGCTCAATGCCGATCGCCGTGCGGTCAAGCAGATGGTGCTGAACCTGCTGTCGAACGCCGTGAAGTTCACGCCCGAAAACGGTCACATCAGCGTCCGCGCCCGCAAGATCGGCGGCGCCGTGACGCTGACGATCGAGGACAATGGCATCGGCATCCCGAAGGAAGCGCTGAAGAAGCTCGGCCGGCCGTTCGAGCAGGTGCAGAACCAGTTCACCAAGAGCCACAAGGGCTCCGGCCTCGGTCTTGCCATCACCCGCTCGCTGGCCGAGCTGCATGGCGGCGCCATGCGCATCCGCAGCCACGAGGGCAAGGGCACGATCGTCTCGATCCGCCTGCCGCTGCTGCAAACGGCGCAGCTGGAGCCGCCGACCGGCGCTTCGGCCGGCGTCGCGCTCAGGCTCGGGGCTTCCGCCGAACCTTCCCGATGATCCGCTCGAACGAAGCGCGGACTTCCTTCTGCGTCGCCCGGACATGGGCATCGAGCGTGGCGAAGTCCGGCAGTTCGCCGGCCCGCGACAGCAGCCCCAGCAGGCCGCGCGGCGCTTCACTGGCCTGGAACGGGCCGTCGACGCAGAGCCGCAGGATCAGCACCAGCCGCTGATAGAGCCGGAGCGCCGGCAACAGGATCTCCGTCTCGGTCGCCGGCAGAAGCCCGATGCGCGACGCTGTCGCCAGCACGGTTTCCGTCTCGACGTCGAGAATCTCGGGATGGGCGGCGCCGTGCACCAGTTGCAGATACTGGGCGATGAACTCGATGTCGACCTGCCCGCCCGGCACCTGCTTCAGATCCCAGGGGCCCTCGGCGGTCTTCTCCGCCTCGAGCAGCTGCCGCATTTCCAGCACGTCGCGCTCGACCTTCTTCGCATCATGCGGTGCGGACAGGATGGCGCGGATAGCCTCGACCGCCTCGGCGATCAGCGTCGCGTCGCCATGGATCGGCCGCGCCCGCGTCAGCGCCATATGCTCCCAGGTCCACGCTTCCTTGATCTGGTACTCGACGAAGGAGCGAATATGGGTGGCGAGCGGGCCGGAATTGCCGGACGGACGCAGGCGGAAGTCCACCTCGTAGAGCGAGCCCTCCGCCGTCGGCGCCGACAGCGCGGCGATCAGGCGCTGGGTGAGGCGCGCATAATACTGGCTGCCGGTGAGCGGACGCGGCCCGTCGGAGCCGGTTTCCGTCTCGGCGAAATCATAGAGCAGGATCAGGTCGAGATCGGAGGCGGCGGTCATTTCGCGGCCGCCGAACTTGCCCATGGCGACCAGCGCGATGCGGCTGCCGGCGATGCGGCCATGCTGCGTTTCCAGCGCCGCCCTAACGTGATCGAGCAGGGTCGAGACGAGAAGATCGGCGAGATCCGAATAGGCGATGCTGGCGGCGCGCGTGCTGACGGAACCGGCGATGACGCGCACGCCGATGAGAAAGCCCTGCTCCTTGCCGAAGATGCGGGCGCGGTCGAGTACGTCCTCCAGCGATACCGCCTCGGCCAGCATGTCCTGCAACCGAGCCGTCAGGGTCGCCTTGTCCGGCAGGCGTCCGAAAAAGGCGGGATCGAGCACGGCGTCAAGCACATGCGGGCGCGCCGTGACGATCTCAGCCAGCCGTGGCGCCGTGCCCATGATGGTGGCGAGCAGGTTCAGGAGACCGGGATTGGATCCGAGCAGCGCGAAGAGCTGCACCCCGGCCGGCAGGCGGGCGAGGAAGCGATCGAACGCGTTGAACGCCGCGTCGGCATTGTCGGTCGTCGCGAAGGCTTCCAGCAGCGCCGGCGTGATCTCCGTCAGCCGCTCGCGCGCCGCCGCCGAGCGCATCGCCGCATAGCGGCCGAAATGCCAGCCGCGGATCGTCCGGCTGACCTCGCGCGGGTTGTGATAGCCGAGGCTCGCGAGCGTCGCGACCGTTTCCGGGTCCTCGTCGTCGCCGGTGAACACCAGGCTGCCCAGCGCCGACGACAAGGGCGGAGCCGCCTCGAACAGGCGGATATAGTGATCGCGCACCGTCTCCAGCGTCTCGACCAGCGCCTTGGAGAACGCCTTGACCGTCTTGAAGCCCATCAGCCGGGCGACGACATCGAGCCCTTCCTCGCTCTCCGGCAGCGTATGCGTCTGCTCGTCGGCGATCATCTGCAGTCGATGTTCGATGGCGCGCAGGAAGCGATAGCAACGCGCCATGTCCTCGGCCGCCTCATCGGCGATCCAGCCCTTGGCGCGGAGCGTCTCGAGCATGTCGAGCGTCCGCCTCCCGCGCAATTCGCGGTCGCGGCCGCCGGCGATCAATTGCTGGGTCTGGACGAAGAACTCGATTTCGCGAATGCCGCCGCGCCCGAGTTTGATGTTGTGGCCGGCGACGGCCACCGTCTCATGGCCACGATGATCATGGATCTGGCGCTTGATCGAATGGATGTCGGCGATGGCGGCGAAGTCGAGATACTTGCGCCAGATGAACGGGGCCAGCTCCGCCAGGAAGGCGTCGCCGCCTTCGATATCGCCGGCGAATGGGCGCGCCTTGATCATGGCGGCGCGCTCCCAGTTCTGGCCACTCGCCTCGTAATAGAGGAAGGCCGCGCGGGTCGAGATGGCGACCTGGGTCGAGCCCGGATCCGGCCGCAGGCGCAGATCGGTGCGGAAGACATAGCCGTCGCTGGTCCGCTCCTGCAGGATCTTCACCAGCCGGCGCGTCATTTTCACGAACAGCGCGCCAATCTCGTCGGGATCGGCGACCACCGCCCGCTCGCGATCGAACAACACGATCAGATCGATATCGCTCGAATAATTGAGCTCGCGCGCACCGCATTTGCCCATGCCGATCAGGATCCAGCCCGATCCGCGCGACGGCTCGTCCGGGTGTAGCAGCGTCAGCTTGCCGGCCGCGTGCGCATCGGCGAGCAGGAAGTCCGCCGTGGCGCCGACGGCTGCCTCGGCGAAGGAGGTCAACGCGCCGGTGACGCGCTCGACAGGCCAGATGCCGCCGAGATCGGCAAGCCCGACCAGCAGCGCCACTTCGGCGCGCGCCTGGCGCAGGCGTGTCATCAAGGTGGCTTCGTCGGTGTCGCGCCAATAGCCGGCGACATCGATCATCAGGCGCGGGAAATACTCGTCCGGATTGCCGGCTAGGGTCGCAACCAGGCGCGCCGAGTCAGAGAGGGCGATTTCACGCAGGAAGGGCGAGGCATCGAAAACGGCTGCCAGGAACGAGGCCAGTTGCTTGTCGGCCTGCAGCAGATCGGAAAGCGCCGGCCCGACGCCGGCCTGCTTGGCGGCCGATTGCAGATCCTGAAGGATCTCGCGCGCCCGGGCTGCCTTGGGGGGACGGATATCGGCTCGGATGGATGCGGCAAGCGATAGTCCGACCGAACCGGCCGTCGACCGCGGAGTATTGGCTTCCATCATCCGGTCCTTCAGTTCTCCGCCGGGAAGCGCAGGGTCACGACGAGCCCCGGTCCGGCATCGCCCATGGCGACCGTACCATGGTGTAGCTTCACGACCGCGTCGACAAGACTGAGCCCGAGGCCGCTGCCCGGCTGTGAACGACTCTTTTCGAGCCGGACGAAGCGCTGAAACACCCGAAGTCGCTCTGACTCCGGAATTCCCGGTCCATTGTCGGCGACGGTCACGACGATCTCGTTCTCGACCTGCTGCGCGGTCACCGACACGGTCGGCGCGTCGACGGCCGGATCGCCGCTCGCGACATACTTGATCGCATTGTCGAGCAGGTTGGCGAGCGCCTGGCTGATCAGTTCGCGACTGCCGCTCAGCGGCAACGGCCCCTCGACGCAGAGCGTCAAGGCAACGCCGGCCTCCTCGGCGACCGGCTCGTAGAACTCGACGACATCGGCGGCGACCTGTGCCAGGTCGAGCGGCCCGACGGCGCCATCCGGAGACCCCGCCTCGACGCGGGCGATCATCAGCAGCGCGTTGAAGGTGCGGATGAGCTGGTCGGATTCCTCGATCGTCGCTTCCAGCGCGTTGCGATAGACATCGATCTCCGCCGGCCCGGCCAGCGTCGCCTCGACCCGCGTGCGCAGGCGGGTCAGCGGCGTCTTCAGATCATGGGCGATGTTGTCGGAGACATCCTTCAGCCCGTGCAGCAGATGCATGATCCGGTCGAGCATGGCGTTGAGGTTTTCCGCCAGGCGGTCGAACTCGTCGCCCGCGGGGGTGATTTCCAACCTGCCCGAGAGGTCGCCCGCCATGATCTGGCGGCTGGTCGCGGTGACGGAATCGATCCGCTTCAGCACGCGCCGGCTGACGAAGAACCAGGAGACGAGCGCCAGAAAGATCAGCAGCACGACGGCGCTGATCATCGCCTTGCCGATCAGGTCGCGGATGCGCTCGATCTCGCTGATGTCTCGGCCGACCAGCATGCGAAAGCCATTCGGCAGCGGCAGCACCTGCACCATGGCGATGTGATGCGTCTTCTCGCCTTCGAGGCGCTTGTAGGGGACGGTGACCGGGTCCAGACCGCTCAGCTTCAGCAGGGCCGGCGGGACCTCGGTGACATTGCCGGCGACCACGCGTCCCTCCGAATCGGTAACGACATAGAGGCTGGCGCCAGGGACGCGACTCCGCTGGTCGATGGCGGCAACGATGCCGGTCAGACCGCTGCGCAGCCCTTCATCGGCCAGGATGCCGATCTCGGCCTCGATGGTGTCGCGGACCTGCTGCGTCAGGAAGCGGTCGGTCTCGCGGGTGATCCAGCCGACAAAGGCGATGGCGAAGACCGAGAAGACCACGAAATAGATCGCGGACAGCTTGAACGCGGTGGTGCGGACGACCTTACCGAACGCTGTCACGTACCATGTATCCCGCGCCCCGGACCGTATGCAGCAGCGGCTCGGAGAATCCCTTGTCGATCTTGGAGCGCAGCCTGGAGATATGGACGTCGATGACGTTGGTCTGCGGATCGAAGTGATAGTCCCAGACGTTCTCGAGCAGCATGGTGCGGGTGACGACCTGCCCGGCATGCTTCATGAGGTATTCGAGCAGGCGAAATTCGCGTGGCTGCAAGGGAATGTTGATATCGCCGCGCCGGACCAGGTGACTGAGCCGGTCGAGCTCGAGTTCCCCGACCTTCAGCACGGTCTCCGCCTCGCCAGGCTTGCGGCGGCGCGCCAGCACCTCGATCCGGGCCAGCAATTCGGCGAAAGCATAGGGCTTGGCGAGATAGTCGTCGCCGCCGGCCCGAAGGCCCGTCACACGGTCGTCGACCTGGCCGAGCGCCGAGAGGATCAGCACGGGCGTGTCGTTGCCCTTGCGCCTCGTTTCCTCGACCAGCGTCAGCCCGTCCTTCTTGGGCAGCATGCGGTCGACAACGATGACGTCGTATTTGTTGGCGTCGAGAAGGAACGCCCCCTCCTCGCCATCGGCCGCGTGATCGGGAACATGACCGACCTCACGCAAGGCCTTCAGGAGGTAGCTGGCCGTCTCTCGATCATCTTCGACAAGCAGGATTCGCATGGCTTCACGTTAAACGCTTTTTGCAACCAGGGGCAGAATACCGTCATCACAAAAAAGAGGCAGGCGGGATAACTCCCGCCTGCCAAAGCCCAGAGGAAACGCTGAGGGGCTCACACAGCGCCCCCTCGGGCTTTCAAGGCAGGCGCCTCATGCCTTCCCGAAGGGAAGCGCCACGAAACGAGTCTGATCACCAGACTTTACCCGCATCAGCACGGCCTTCATGCCCTGCTTCTTGGCATCGACGACTTCGCGCTCGACGTCGCCGGGACGCGTGACCTCACTGCCGCCGACGGCGAGAATGACATCGCCCGTCTGGATGCCCTGCTCGGCCGCCGCGCCGTTCGGATCGACGTCGGAAACCACCACGCCCTTGCCGTCCGGCGAAGAGGACAGCGAGAGACCGAGATCCGCGACCGAGGCGGCCTTTTCAGCGGCCGGCTTGGCGCTTGCCAGCTTCTCGGAGCCGGGGAGCTTGCCGAGCTTGACGTTGACGTCCTCAGCCTTGCCGCTGCGCCAGATGCCGAGCTTCACCGTCGAGTCCGGCGAATAGCCAGCGATGATCTGGGCCAAGTTGCGGGCGTCCTCGACGGTCTTGCCGTCGACGGTCAGGATCGCGTCGCCCGACTTGATGCCGGCGGTCAGCGCGGGGCTGCCCTCCTGCGGCTCGCTGACGAGCGCGCCCTTGGCTTCCTTCAGGTTGAGGCTGTCGGCGATTTCCTTGGTGACCGGCTGGATCTGGACGCCGAGCCAGCCACGGACGACCTCGCCATGATCCTTCAGGTCCTTGATCACGCGCTCGGCGGTCGCAGCCGGAATATCGAAGGCGATGCCGACGCTGCCGCCCGACGGCGAGTAGATGGCGGTGTTGATGCCGATCACTTCGCCGGAAAGGTTGAAGGTCGGGCCACCGGAGTTGCCCTTGTTCACCGACGCGTCGATCTGGATGAAATCATCATACGGGCCAGCGCCGATTTCGCGGCCAAGCGCCGAGACGATACCCGCCGTCACCGTGCCGCCGAGACCGAACGGATTGCCGACCGCCATGACCCAGTCGCCGACACGGGCATGACCCTTGGCGAAATCGACATAGGTGAACTTCTGGGCGTCATCGACCTTCAGAAGCGCGAGATCGGTCTTCTCGTCGGTGCCGATCAGGCGGGCCGTAAACTCCTTGCCATCCGAATTGGTGACGGTGAAGTCGGTGGCGCCGTCGACGACGTGGTTGTTGGTAACGACGTAGCCGTCCTCGGAGATGAAGAAGCCCGAGCCGAGCGCGACCGACTGATGGGCGCGCGGACGCTGCATGCGCGGAGACTGGCCCTGCGGGCCGCGCTGGTCCTGGAACTGACGGAAGAAGCGCTCCATCGGCGAGCCGGGCGGGAACTGGTCCGGGCTCGGGAAGCCGAACGAGTCCGGGCCGGCCGAAGCGTCATCCGCTTCCGTGGTCGTCGACTTGACGCGCACGCTGACGACGGCGGGCTTCACCTTGTCGACGAGGTCGGCAAAGCTCGGCAGCTGCGCCGTCGGCTGCACGCGGACGGCGTCGGCATAGGCCGGCGTGTGGGAGCCGACCACGGCCTGCCCCGCCACTCCGCCAACGATCAGCGCGGCGAGTGCGGTTCCAAGCAGGGCGCGGCTGCGGAAGCGTGTCTGGGATGACTTCGGAGCGGAATTCTGTTCGGTCATGATGGTCTCCGTCTCGTATTTTTGGAAAGCAGCGTTCGGGGGGCGCTGCTCATACGTCCGAAGATGCATCGGCCAACCTTACAGCCGTCTGTCATCATCATGAAAGGTTGGTAATGTTGGGACAAAGTTTGGAGCGTCGAGCCGATCCTGAAGAGCGCCTCAGGAATAACCGCATCGGATCAAACAGTTAGCTCCGGTCGCGTGTTGCGCTTGCCGGAACGGCGCCGCTCTATTCCTCGCGCGCAAGCAGCGCCTCGACGCGCGCCTGTTCATCTTGGGTTAGTTCCGTGGCGGCCGTCGCGCGGCGCCGGCGGAACAGGCCGAAGGCCAGCACGCCACCGACCAGGAGCAGCGCCGGCGGCGCGCCCCAGAGCACGATCGTATGCCAGGTCAGGCGCGGCCTCAGCAGCACGTATTCGCCATATCGGTCGACGAGGAAGGCCTTGACCGCCTCGTCGCTGTCACCGGCCTGCAGGCGCTCGCGCACCAGCACGCGCAGGTCATGCGCGATCGTCGCATCCGAATCGTCGATGGACTGGCTCTGGCAGACGAGACAGCGCAACTCAACCGATAGCGCGCGCGCGCGCGCCTCCAGCGCGGGATCCTTGAGGATCTCGCCCGGCTGCACGGCGAAGGCCGGCAGCGCCGACAGGATCAGTCCGAGCATCAGCATCAAGCGTCGCATGGCGCTACTCCGCCGGTAGGGGGACGGAGCGCCGGGCCGGCTTCGGCGCTCCGACGCGCAGGCGCCGGTCGGAAAGCGACAGCACGCCGCCCGCTGTCATGACCAGGGCACCGAGCCAGATCAAGGCGACCAGCGTCTTCCAGTAGACCCGGACCACCGTCGAGCCATCCGCCGAGATGTCGCCCAGCGAGACATAAAGCTGCGAGAAGCCGAAGGTCTTGATGGCGGCCTCGGTGGTCGGCATGTTCTGCACGGAATAGAGACGCTTTTCCGGCTCCATCGTCGCAACGACGTTGCCGCCCTCCCGCACCGTGAAGCGAACGCTAGTGCCGGTATAGGTGCCGCCGCTGATCGGCACGAAGCCGTCCATGGTCAAGACGCGCGAGCCGACGGTCACCGTCTCGCCCGGCTTCAGTGTGAGGATCGTCTCGCTGTTCCAGGCGGTCGAGGCGATGATGCCGAGGACCGTGACGCCAATGCCGAAATGCGCCACCGTCGTGCCCCAGGCCGAGCGCGGCAGGCCGGCGCCCCGGCGCCAGCTCTCCGCCAGCGAAACGCGGCCGAGCTTGGTGCGGAAACCGATTTCCGACAAGGCGCCGACCATCAGCCAGACCGCCAGCGCGATGCCGAACAGAGCCAGCGCCGACGGTGTGCCCATCAAGGCGAGCCCGATCACGACCACCGTCATCGCGGCGCCGAAGGCGAAAAGCAGGCGCTGGCCGGCCGCGACGATGTCGCCGCGCTTCCAGGCGAGGAACGGGCCGAAGGGCACGGCGATCAGGAGCGGCACCATCATCGGGCCGAAGGTCATGTCGAAGAACGGCGCGCCGACCGAGATCTTCTCACCGGTGAGCGCTTCCAGCGCGAGTGGATAGAGCGTGCCGACGAAGACGGTGGCGCAGGCCGCCGTCAGGAGCAGGTTGTTCAGGACGAGCGCGCCCTCGCGACTGATCGGCGCGAACAGCCCGCCCTGGCCGAGCGAGCCGGCGCGCGCGGCAAACAGCGAGAAGGCGCCGCCGATGAAGACGCAGAGAATGCACAGGATAAAGATGCCGCGCGTCGGATCGGTGGCAAACGCATGCACCGAGGTCAGCACGCCGGAACGCACGAGGAAGGTGCCGAGCAGCGACAGCGAGAAGGTCAGGATGGCGAGCAGGATCGTCCAGATCTTCAGCGCCTCGCGCTTTTCCATGACGATCGCCGAGTGAAGCAGCGCCGTGGCGGCGAGCCAGGGCATGAAGCTGGCATTCTCGACCGGGTCCCAGAACCACCAGCCGCCCCAGCCGAGCTCGTAATAGGCCCAGTAGGAGCCCATGGCGATGCCGAGCGTCAGGAAGCACCACGCCGTCAGCGTCCAGGGCCGGACCCAGCGCGCCCAGGCCGCGTCGATGCGACCATCGATCAGGGCGGCGATGGCGAAGGCAAACGAGATCGAACAGCCGACATAGCCGAGATAGAGCAGCGGCGGATGGATCGCGAGGCCGACATCCTGCAGCAGCGGGTTGAGATCACGGCCCTGAAGCGGCGCCGGATCGAGACGGAGAAACGGATTGGAGGCGATCAGGACGAAAAGCAAGAAGGCAGCGCTGATCCAGGACTGCACCGAAAGCACCAGCGCCTTCAGCTTCAGCGGCAGGTTCTCGCTGAACATCGCCACGAGCGCGCCGAACAGCACCAGGATCAGAACCCAGAGCAGCATCGAGCCTTCATGGTTTCCCCAAACGCCGGACACCTTGTAGAGCAGCGGCTTCAGCGAATGCGAATTCTCGACGACGTTCTGAACGGAGAAATCGGAAACGACATAGGCGTAGGTCAGCACCGCGAAGCTCAGCGCGACCAGCAGGAACTGCGCCACCGCCGTGGTCGAGGCAACCGCCATCAGCCGGACATCGCCGCGCAGCGCGCCCCAGAACGGCAGCGTGCCGCCGGCCAGCGCCAACGCCAGCGCCAGGACGAGCGCGTAGTGGCCGATCTCGACGATCATCGCTGCACCGCCTGCGGCGCCGGGCCGCTCCCTTCCTCCGGCCGCCATTCGCCGCTCTTCTTCAGAGCCTCGACGACCTCCTTCGGCATGTAGGTCTCGTCATGCTTGGCGAGCACGGTATCGGCCACGAACAGCCCGTTGGCGTCGACCTTGCCCTCGGCCACCACGCCCTGCCCCTCGCGGAACAGGTCGGGCAGGATGCCGACATAGCGCGCCGGCACGGTCGCCCTGCCGTCCGTCACGGCGAAACGGACAACGCCGTCCGCCTCCTTGACGATCGAGCCCTGCTCGACGAGGCCGCCGAGCCGCACCCGCTGGTCCGGCGCCGGCGGCTTGGCCAGGACGTCCGAGGGCGAGGTGAAGAAGGTGATGCCGTCCGAGAGCGCGAAAAGGACGAGCCCGACGGCGCTCGCCAGCACGACGCCGGCAAGGCTGATGAGGGTCAGGCGGCGCTGCTTACGCGTCATGTCGAACGATCAATCCTTGCCAATGCCAATATCGTGCGCCGCCTGCTCGACCACGGCGAGAAGATCCGGCCGCTCGGCCAACAGGGCCCGGGCGCGCACCAGCGCTGCCTTGCCCGCTTCCGGCTTGCCAAGGACCATATAGGCACGGAACAGGCGCTCCCAGCCGGTCGTGTCGACCGGGTCGGCCTCCAGCTTGCCGGCGAGGCCCGCGACCATGCCTTCGATCATCTGCTGGCGCTCGGCCGGGGTCTGTTCCGCCGTCGCGGCGACGTCGGAGGCGGTCGGGCCCGGCGCGACCGGGGCAGCCGGAGTGACCGTCGCGGTCGGCTGGAACTGCGCCAGCTCGGCCTGCGCCGCCGAAAGCCAGGGCGCGTCGGCCGGCGCCGAGGCGATCAGCGCCTTCCACGCGGCGATGGCGTCGTCCTTGCGCCCCGCCTGGCCGAGCGACATCGCAATGAAGAAGCGCGACCGCACGTCCTCGGGATCGAATTTCAGCGCCCGGTCGAAGGCGGCGCGCGCATCCTCGGTGACGACATTGCCGCTCGCGCGCGTCAGCGCCTCGCCATAGAGCGATTCCCGATCGGCCGTGGAGCCGAGCAGCCGCTTGGCATTGCCGAGCGCGCGCACGGCGTCGTCGAAACGCCCGAGCCGCATATAGATCGGCGCCAGCACTTCCCAGCCTCGCCCATCCTCCGGATTGGCGGCGAGATGCGCCTCGACCTTGCTGATCAGGTTGTCGACGCTGCCCTCCACGGCAGGCTCCGCCTGCCGGCTGGCGACCGGACGATCGGCCAGCTGCGGCGCGCCGACATAAAGATAGGTGCCGATGGCCACGATCGGAATCGCGACCAGCGCCACCAGCCGCTCGATCCGGTACGCCGGGCTCGCCCCGGTCGCATCGCCGGGCGCGGGCGCATCGCTGTTCAGCAAACGGCGGGAAATCTCGACGCGGGCGGCGTCGGCTTCGGCGTCGCCGATCAATCCGCGCTCGCGGTCGCGCGCCAGTTCGTCGAGCTGGTCGCGATAGATCGAGCGGGCGGCCCCGGCGTGGGCCGAGGCGGCACGGGGCGGCCTGCCCAGGGGAATGAGCACGGCAAGCGAGGCTGCGGCCGTCAAAACGGCCATGACGATCCAGAGAAGCATGATGTCGGTTCCTGGACGCGTTTTAGCCTGTCAGCTGCGCCCGCGCACGCCGCATTCTGTCGCGGAGGGGAACCGGGCGTTGCAGGAACCGATCAGTTGATCGGACGCCAGGTGCCGTCCTCCTGACGGCAGGCCGTGCCGCGCGCCACCTGCGGCTCGCCGCCGATCCAGATCCGGTGGGTATAGTCGCGGCAGTCCGAGGCGTTGACGCGATAGCGCGGACCGGGAACGACCTCGCCGCGATAGCCCTCGCGGTCGCCGCGCCAGTCGACCGGCGAACCCGGCCGGCCATATTCGAGCGCCTGGAATTCGGCCTGCTGCGCCTGCTCGCGCTCGCGCTCGTCGAGGCTGCGACCGATCGACTGACCGACGACGCCGCCGATCAGCGCGCCGGCCGCCGTCGCGGCGACACGGCCGCCGCCACTGCCGAACTGGTTGCCGATGGCGCCACCGATCAACGCGCCGCTCACCGTGCCGATGCCCTCGTTCGGGCCCGTGCTGGCGCAGCCCGCCAAGGTCGCTCCCGCGACACCCAGGACAACCATCGATGCAAGCCGCATGTTCAACACCTCGTTTGTCCGCACGCGTCGCACGGACACCGCCCTACCCGCGAACCGCACATCCGACATCAGCATGGCGGAAATGCGATTCCAAACCAACTCATGCGGCCGGCAGCCGGACTTCCGCCCGCAATCCACCGAGCGGAGAGCGATCCATCTCGAAAGCGCCGCCATAGAGCGACGCCAGATCGGTGACGATCGAGAGCCCGAGGCCGGAACCCGGCTTGCTTTCGTCGAGGCGCTTGCCGCGCCGCGTCGCCTCCAGCATCTCCGCCGCCGTCAATCCCGGGCCGTCATCATCGACGCGGATCACCAGCGATCCGTCCATCTCGCCGGCGGCCGGAATATGGCTGACCTCGACGGCAACCTTCGACGCCGCCCACTTGCAGGCATTATCGACCAGATTGCCGACCATTTCCTCGAGATCCTGTTGCTCGCCACGGAAGCGCGCCGCCTCTGCGGCGTGGAACTCGATCGTCAGGCCGCGATCCTCGTGGATGCGGCGCATGGCGCGGACGAGGCGCGCCAGTACCGGCTCGACCTCCGTCACCGCGCCGATCACCTGCGAGCGCGCCGCGATCCGCGCGCGATCGAGGTGGTGGTTGATCTGCATCCGCATGATCTCGGCCTGCTCGCCGACCTTCGAGGCCAGCTTACCCTCGTCCGAGCGCGCCTCGTTGGCGATGACGCTGAGCGGCGTCTTCAGGGCGTGGGCCAGATTGCCGACATGGGTGCGCGCGCGCTCGATGATCTGCTGGTTGGAGGTCATCAGCGCGTTGAGTTCCTTGGCGAGCGGCTCGATCTCGGCCGGGAACGGGCCATCGAGGCTCTGCTCCTTGCCGCTTCGAAGCGCCGCGAGGCCGCGTCGCACCTGATCGAGCGGCCGCAGGCCCCAGCGGATCTGGAATGCCGTCGAGGCGACCAGCCCGATGCCGAACACGGCCAGGGTCAGCGCGACGCTGGTGCGGAAATCGGCGATCTCCTCCCGGAGCTCGGAGGCATTGCCGGCGATCAGCACGTCGTAGCGGTGGTCGACGTCGAAGGTGATGGTCCGCTGCAGGACGCGCAATTGCTGCTTGTCCGGCCCTTCCATCGTCGCCTGCTCGACGCCGTCGACCGAGCTGCGGGAGGTCGCGTTGGCAATGTCGAGCGTATCGGTCGAAAGCGAGCGCGAGGCGAGCAGGACCGGCCCGTTGACCTGGCGGATCTGCCAGTACCAACCGGAATAGATCAGCTCGAAGCGCTGTTCGCCGAGATTGCCGGGATCACCCAATTGGCCGGGCGCCTGGGTGGCGAGGTTGCCGACGAGCGTCTTCAGATAAACGGAGAGGCGCTCGTCGAAGGCGCGTTCGACGGTATCGCGATAGAGCGACGTCAGGATCACGCCGGCCACGACCAACGCGATGGCGCTCCACAGCGACGCGCCGGCGATCAGCCGAAACGCGAGCGAGTTGACGCGCATGTCAGTCGGCGCCGCCGGCAGATCCCGATCCCGGCGTCACAACGCGGTAGCCGAGGCCGCGCACCGTCTCGATCAGGTCGCCCGAAACCTTCTTGCGCAGGCGGCCGACGAACACCTCGATCGTGTTGGAATCGCGGTCGAAGTCCTGGTCGTAGAGATGCTCGATCAGCTCGGTGCGCGATACGACCCGGTCGCGATGGTGCATCAGATATTCGAGCACCTTGTATTCATGCGCGGTGAGCTTGACCGGGTTGCCGTCGACGGAGACGCGGCCGGATTTGGTGTCGATGCGGACCGGGCCGCATTCGATCTCGTTGGTGGCATGACCGGCGGCACGGCGCACCAGCGCGCGGATGCGGGCCAGCACTTCCTCGATATGGAAGGGCTTGGCGACATAATCATCGGCGCCGGCATCGATGCCCTGCACCTTGTCGCTCCAGCGATCGCGCGCGGTGAGGATGAGCACCGGCATCTTGCGGCCGGCGCGACGCCAGGCTTCCAGCACGCTGATGCCATCCATGCGCGGCAGGCCGATATCGAGCACGACCGCGTCATAGGGTTCGGTATCGCCGAGGAAATGGCCGTCCTCGCCATCCCTGGCCTGATCGACGACATAGCCCGCCGTCTTCAGGGCATCGGTGAGCTGGCGGTTCAGATCCGGATCGTCTTCGACGACGAGAATTCGCATTGCGTTAGCGTCCCATGATGGAGCCGCTGCGCGCATCGACGCGCACGCGCTTCACCTCGCCGCCATTGCCAAGAACATTGACGATATAGACGAGGCGATTGCCGGCCCTGCAGAGCTGCGCCGAAACCACTTCGCCGCCATCGCCCGCCAGCGAACCACGAATTTCGCTCAAAGATATGGCGTCGCCTTTCTGGACCGCCTGACGGGCCTCGCCCTGCGACAGGCATGTATCGCCATAGGCTGCCGTCGGACCGTAATCGGGTGATCCGAACCAGACGAATATGGCGGCCAGAAAGAGGATTGCGATGAAGTTCTTCGACATGCCCCTGTCCTAAGCGCGTTCATATGAACGCGGCCTGAATGCCGGCAACTTTCACGCGAACCCTATCACTTTCCGGCGAAAGACGCGCGCGCCCGCCATCGGCCGTAAAGCGTCAGCCCGGCACCAACTAGCGTTCCTATCGCAACCGCGATCTGGCCGAGCGACGCCTGGTCCTCGGCCGAGATCGCATGGCCGAGGACCAGGCCCAGAATCGGCGCCAGCGCGGCGATGATTGCGCCCCAGGTGACGCGCGAAACGTACCACGGCTCGGCATTCGCCGCATGGATCACGGCCGGATCGGCGACGATCTCCTCAACGATAGCCTTGCTGAGACGCGGCGCGATCTCCGGCGTCAGCGGATTGTCGGTCCGCCCGGCCATGCGGGTGACGGCGCCTTCGAGCGCGCCGAGGACGATATCGACGGGATTGAGCGTGGGCAGCCGGATCATCATGACCTCCAGAGCCGGATCAGGGAGCGGATTTCGTCGCGATAGCGCCAGCCGACGAGCGCGAGCGTGGCGATGGCGGCGAGCGCGACGGAAAGCAGGATGACGCCGGGCGGCAGGTTGAGATCGAGTGCAGAGGCGTCCGCGGGGATGACACCAGCGCCGCCCGCCGCGAGCGCCCCACCGGCCGCGGTCGCGGCCAGCGTCTTGCGCGCCGCGATGAGGCGGGCGATCTGCGCGCGCGTCGCCGGGCCGACGACGCCGTCGACGGTCAGGTTCGGGTGCGCCGCCTGGAAGGCGCGCACGGCTTTCTCCGTCGCGGTCCCGAACACGCCGTCGGCTGGGCCTTCCCAAATCCCGGCGCGGACCAGATCCGCCTGCAGCGCTCGGACCTCGTCGCCCACATCGCCGGCCTTGAGCGCGACGAACGTTGTTTCCGGCACCATGCGACGACCGTCGAGGATCAGATCCGCCTCGCGGGCGCGGCGGCGCGCCAGCCCCTCGACCACGCGACCGCCGGCCTTGTTCCAGGCGGCGATGCCGGTTCGCGCCGCGCGCCGGTCGCCCTTGCGCCAGGCCTTTACCCAGGACGCGCTGGCGATCGCGCCGGTATTGAAATGAAACGACACCGCGCCGTCGAACGCATGCTCCGGCGCGCCAGGCATCGCCGCCTCGACGCCCGGCTCGTAGCGGCGCCTCAGCGCGCCGGCGAGAAGCCGTCGGCTCTCAGCCTTGGTGATCACCATGCCGGCCCTCGGCGTCACCACGCCGGAGGCCGCCGTCAGACCGACGCCGATGGTCCAGACGCCCGCCACGTCGCGATAGGCACGCAACACTTCGCCTTCTTCGGCGACGAGCTGCTCGAGCCCTGCCGGACTGATTTCAGCCATCCCGGATCCCCGCTTGCGACGGTGAAAGAAAATTCCCGGAAAAGTGGAATTGCAGGGAACCCGCCGCCACACGGCGACGTTGATGGAACGAGATGCCAAGGCACCTCATTCCCGGCCGAAAGCCGGAAAGAGCCCGCCGCTTCGCCCCCCCAAGGCGGCGGGCCCTCTATTTTCCCCGCACCGGGTTCGCTCAATAGGCCGCGATCGTCGCGCCCGATGCGGCGAGTTGCGCCTGTCCCTCGCCAGCGCGATGGCGCCGCAGACGGATGGCCGAGGCGTCGCCCGCGACCAGCGACCGGGCCGATCCGGAGGATTTTGTCCGCTCCAGCCAGAACGTGGTCGTGTCCTGGGTGTTGAAGTCGACCGCTTCGACGGCACCGCCGCGCGGGCCATCGCCCAGGCTGTCGCGCGTCTCGGTGCCAAGGCACCAGAGCCTGGAAGCGCCATTAGACACGACATTGCCGCCGAAATTGTCGTGGTAGAGTCCGCCGACATCGATGCCGACCAGCCCGTCATGGCTGGTCAGCCCGTTGTTGGACTGGCTCTCAAAGCGGCCGTTGTCATAGGCACGGCAATCGACGGTCAGGTGATAGAGCGACGGTGTTCCGCCCTGCCCCCAATGAAAGTTGAAGCCGTCCTTGGCGTTCGAGCCCGCGAGACAGCGGACCAGAACGGCCAGCCCGCTGGTGTCGAGGATGCGGAAGCCGTCATAGAGGTGGCTCGGGCCGCCGGCGTAGCGGGCCGAGCAATCGACGAAGACGAGCGATCGTGTCGCCGCCCCATAGACGAAGACGCCACCATTGGCGCCGCCCTGGAAATCGAAGCCCTGCAGATAGACGGACTTGGCCGTGCCATCGAGCACGAAGGCATCGACGACGAGCAGCACTTGCGTATTGGCGTTGGTCGGCGCCGCGCCATCGGCGCGATGAACATAGAGCGTGCCGCCGACCTGCGCCCACGATCCCGCCGTGGCGTTGCAGGTCGTAGCATCCGCCACCCGCGCCAGTTCCGCCGGATCGCCAAACGAATTGGCCTGCGCCAGATCCAGCACGACCGTGACGTTGGAGCGGGCGACCGCGTAGCAAGCGCCATGGGTGCCATCCGGGGCGCCCGGCCAGCCGAGATCGCCGCCGGCCCAGCAGGTAACGCGACCGCCGACTGCGCGGTAGACCACGGGTTGCGTCGGGATCACCATCGGTCCGCTATTGGTGAAGCTGTTGGCGCGCGGATAGACGCCGGATTTGACCGATACATTGAACGGCAGGCCACCGGCATTGCCGAGCTGGGTGGCGACGAAGATCGACTTCAGCGCCGCGCCCCAGCTGGTGCCGGCATTGCCGTCATGGCCGGTGGCGATATCGACAAAATAGCCGGGACCGGCGAGCGCGGCCGCCGCGTAGGCTTCCGGCTCGATATCGGCAAGATAGCGCTCGCCACGACGGCGCAGAGCGAGCGGATAATCAGCGAAGGGAAAGCCGAGACCGGAGGGCGGCGCCACCCGCCGCCCGACGCTCGTCCCCACCGCCAGGCCGAGACCGGGCATCCGCATCAGATCCACCCGATCAAAGTCGCCGTCGTGCCGGTCGCCAGCACCCTCACGGCACGGATCGGCAGGACGTCGCCGGCATAGCGGCCATAGGTGATGTCGGTGCCGCTTTCGTCGCGCAGCACGGCGTTGCCGTCCGTCTGGAAGAGGAGCGCGCGCGGCCGGATGGCGAGATCGGCGCTGTCGGAAGGCGAGATGGCGAAATGGCGCGTCGCCGGACCCGAAAGGCCCGACGCCGCCCCGGCAAAGGGATCGCTCATGATGGTCTCCGTGAGGTTGCTGATTTCGGTCGCTTAGGGTCAGCCCAGATTTGGCTCTCTCTCGCCACCCACGCCGTCGTCATCCCGGACGCAGCGAAGCGGAGATCCGGGATCCATGCGGCCGCGTTTTCGGGAGGTTCTTATGGCCAAGGCTTCGGCTGGATGGATCCTCGCCTTCGCGAAGATGACGGCGGAGGGGGCGATGACGCCGGTGGGCGTTACACGCTCGTCCAGCCGGCCACCTTCAGGACGAGCAGCGTCTCGCTGGCCTTGTCATAGGCGAGCCAGCCGATTTCGGGCGTTGCGAACCACCAGGCGCCGTCGGCGAAGACAGCGAGGTCGCCGCCGTGCCCGGCCCAGTCGCCGGTCGGGCTGGCGGCGAGCAGATGGCGTTCGCCCTCTACCGGCGAACCCGGCGCCGATAATGCGCCGACGGACTCGACGGCGAGATGCACCAGCCCGTCGAGACGCCGCAGCGCCTCGTTGTGGGTGACGTGCTTCTGCGCCTGCGACGGCGCGAGGTAAGGCAGCTCGAGATGCGCGGTCTGGTCAGCCATGGACGACAATCTCCGTTGCGATGCCCGGCCCCGCCGTGGCGCTGATCTGGCGAACGCGGACGGTGAAATCGGCATCCGGCACGCTCAGCACGGCCGCGAGATCACTTGCCGAAAGCGCCAGCGCGGGAACGGTCGTCTCGAAGCTCGCCCGCAGCGTCGCGCCCTCGACGAGATCGACCCGGTAGGCTTCCGATTCCTCGCCAAGCGGCACCTCGACGCCGTCCCAGCTGTCGCCACCGACCCGCGTCTGGCGGATCCAGGTGAGCGCGACGTCGCCGGCGGCGTCGCGAAGACCACGAAGCTGCGCCGGCGCGAAGGGCATGCGCCAGCGTCCTGCAACGGTGAAATCCTGCGTCGTAAAGCGATCCGGGTCGTAGGCGATCGCCAGCGGCCCGGCGCGCAGCGTCCGGACCAGGCCGATCTCCGCCGGGTCGAGATCGAGTGGAGGTGTCGCGGCATTGATCAGGACGAAGCGCGCTCCCTCGGCATGGCCGCTTTGCGCGAGGTCGGAGGTGCCGCCCTGCGCGCGCAGCAGCCCGGAGACGCGCCAGAGCCCGTCGCCGATCAACTCGGCGGCGCGGAACTGGATGACTTCAAAGCCGTCCGCCTCGCTGCCGATCGCAGCCAGGTTGCGGCCGTTCAGCACCGCCTCATCCGGCAGGCCCGCCAGCGCGCCGACCGGCAGGGTCACATTGAGCTTGGTGGCAAGGTCCCAGCGACCGACCGGCCCCGGCGGCACAGCACCGGCCATGGTGCCGGTGGTGGCCGGCTGCGGCACGCTCTGGCGGAGCGGGAAGCCGGAGGCGGGCGAGCCGATCGAGATACCGAAGGCGCCGGGCCAGGGATCAGCGAAGACGGCGACGCGCGCCGCCATTGCTTCGCTGCCGGTCAGGGACGGCAGGTCGAGCACGATGACCTCCGGCGGACCGGGATCGGCCGACCATTCCGGCGTGCCGCCGGTGAGGTGTCCTGCCGGCACCGGCGCGCCGAACGGATCGACCGTCCGCCCCTCGATCCGCCGCGCCAGCCCATCCTCTACCTTGGTGACGCGAAAGCTCATTGGTCCATCGGGCCGGAGCAGCGTCACGACATCGGCCGGCTCGACGGCCAGGCGGCGATCGGTCAGCGCCAGCGACACCGTCTCGCGGCCATCCCAGATCTCCTGCAGCCGCTGATCGGCCAGCGCGACGGCAAGCGCGTCGTCGGTAACGATGCCAGTCGAGAGCGTCGCCTGCCGATGCCCCGCCGCCTCCAGCCGGCGCGAGGCGACGACGCGGTCGCGATAGTCGCCGGCGCCGTCGATGAAGCCGAAGGCAAGCTCGGCCGGCAGTTCGGTTTCCTGCGCCCGCCGGATCGCCAGCAGCGGCTGCTCGCCTTCCTCGACCAGATCGGCCGGCGTCAGCGCCAGTCTCGGCAGGCCGCGCCGGATGAAGCGGACGACATCGCCCGATTCCGCTGCCTCGAAGCCGAGCGACTCGGCAAGCCCCTGCAAGGCCTGCCGCGCCGAGCCGATACGGGCAATGACGAAGCCATCGACCAGCCCGTCGAGATCGCCGATCCGGTAGGGCTCGAAGCCGTAATCCCGGAGGATGCGCTCGACCAGGCGGATGGTGGTCAGGTTACCGAGCCGGCCGTTCAACCAATGCCCCGTCTGCCAGTTGCCGCCATCCGACCAGACCTCCGTCAGCTGCGGAAAGGCCGGATAGGGCCGTGCATCCCAGGACCAGACATGGGTGCGCGAGGGATCGACCATGCGGCCGGGATAGACGTCGGAAGCGGGATTATGGGCCGCGACGAAACCGGGCGCGGCCGGGTCCCAATAGCCGAGCACGGCTGTGAGGAAGCGCTCCTGCATCAGCGGGTCGCGGCTGCCATTGGAGAAATGCGGCAGCCGGGCGCCGCCGACCTTCGGATCGGGAAAGACGTTCGGCTCGTTGGCGCCCTTGTCGATCGCGGCGCAGCCGATCTCGGTGAACCAGATCGGCTTCGATTTCGGCTTCCACCCGGTCGCCGTCGCCGCCTCGACGCCGCCGGGCCGGTCGAAATGTTCGTTCGACCACCAGTTGACCAGGTCCTTGTAGCGGAACACCCAGGGCTTGCCCGCGCCGCCATCGGTGATCGGCGAGCGGATCTGCGCCAGCCGGTCGGCGCCGCTGGCATAGTACCAGTCGAACCCCTCGCCGCCGGCGATGTTGGCCCTGAGATAGTCGACGTCGCGACCGCTTTCGCTGACCGCCGCGTCGAGGTGATCGTAGCCGTCGCGCCAGTCGGACAAGGGCACGTAGCTGTCGATGCCGATGGCGTCGATGGCGTCATCCGCCCAGAGCGGATCGAGATGGAAGTTTACGTCGCCGGAGCCGTCGCCGGGCTGGTGGCCGAAATACTCGCTCCAGTCGGCGGCATAGGTGATGTCAGCCGTCGGCAGGATGATCCGAACCTCGGCCGCGAGCGCCTGCAACGCGGCGACGAAGGGATAGGTCGAGGCGTCGGAGCGAAGCGTCGTCAGACCGCGCAGTTCCGAGCCGATGAGAAAAGCGTCGACGCCGCCGGCCGCCTTGCAGAGGTTCGCCGCGTGCAGGACCATGCGCCGGTAGGTCCATTCGTCCGGGCCGGAATAGTGCACCGCCCCGCCCGAAACCGAAAAGTCCGTCCGCGCCGCTGTCCCGACAAAGCTGGCGATCTCGGTCGCCGCCGCCGCCGTCTGGTCCGGCGAGCCGACGCGGCCCGGCGCGATCGAGGCGGTGATCTCGCCGCGCCAGGGATAGGCCGGCTGGGTCGCGTCCCACCAGGGATGCGGCAGGTCATTGTCTGCCGGAATATCCATCATCAGGAAGGGATAGAAGGTGACGGCAATGCCGCGCGCCTTCAGGTCGAGAATGGCGCGGATGACGCTGGCGTCGGAGGGCGTGCCGCCGAAGGCCGGCCGGCCCTCGATCCGGCTCACCGCCCGCGCCGCGCTCCGGTTCAGCCCGGCGACGCGCCAACTGGTCGGGCTCGTTACGGTGGAAAAATCCTCGACGCGCGGCGAGACCGTGCAATGGCCGGCGCGCAGGTCGTCGCCGAACCAGGAGACGGCGAGCGCGGCCCGCTCAAGGTTGGGGCAAAGCGCCTGCAATTCGTCGATCGGGGCTTCCCAATCGGTGCGCGCGCCATCGACATGGCGGTTGATGGTGATGCGCCGGCCGGGGCCCTTCGAGGTGTAGACCGGCAACGGGTCATAGGCGAATTCCGACGCGCCGGGGATGATGACGACGGCGCGGATCTCGTCCTCGACGCCGCCGACGGGACGGAACACCTCGAAGGAGAGCTGCGGCAGCCGGTTGCCGTAGTCGCCGACCGGCAGGCGCTCGAACACCACCATCGCCGTGCCGCGATAGGCTGGCGTACCGGTCGCGCCCTGCTTCGCCTCGATCAGGCTGTCGGCCGGCTGGTCCTCGCCGCCCAGATGAATGCGATGATGCACATCGGCGAGGTTGATCAGCTCGCCATCGGCCCAGACGCGGCCGATGCGGGCGATCGGCCCCTCCGCGATCCCGACGGCAAAATTGGCATAGTAGGAATAGGTGGTGACGGTCGGGCCGCCCTTGCCGCCCTCCTCCTGCTTCACCTCCTGGAAGCGCGTCGCCCAGATCACCTGGCCGGCAAGCCGCGCGCGGCCATAGACGCGCGGGATCGGCGTGCCTTCCTCCGAACGCTGCACCGAGAGATCGGAGAGGCGCGGCCCCTCGATATTCTGGCCGAACAGCGTCTGGTCGACGACATAGCCGGCCATGGCGCCGACCGCGCCGCCAAGGATCGCGCCGACCGGGCCGAACAGGCCGCCGATCGCGGCGCCGGCCGCCTGCAGGACGAGGGTCGCCATCAGTCGGTCACTCCGGGAAATTGGAAGGCGAAGGCGGCGCGGCGGCGCCACCAGGGCGACAAGGCCGCGGTGGCGACGGCGGCGCCGTCATGCGCATGCAGGAAGCGATCCGGCGCGATCAGAATCGCCGCATGCTTGGCCGGCAGGTTTTCGCGCCAGCGGAACAGCAGCAGGTCGCCCGTCGTCGCAGCGTCAAGCGGAACGGAAGCCATATGCCGACCGGCAGCCTCCGCCAGCGTGTCCTGCCCGCGAGCCTCGGCCCAGTCGGCGGTATAGGCCGGCATCTCCTCCGGCTCGCCGCCATAAAGCTCGCGCCAGACGCCGCGCACCAGGCCGAGGCAATCGCAGCTGACGCCTTGGAGCGACGCCTGATGGCAATAGGGCGTGCCGAGCCAGGCGAGCGCCGTCGCGACGATCGCCCGGCGGGAGAGAGGGTTTGCCATTTCGATCTCCTGTCGAATCTGCGACGTTCCGCCGGCTTCATCGAGACAAGGCCCGTCATGCCCAGGCACACCGAGACCATCCGCGCCCTGCGCGAAATCCTGACCGGATTGACGCGCGAAACCGCGTGGCCGCAGAAGAACGAGGTCAGCCGCAACATCGACATCGCGCTCTCGACGATCGAATGGACGCCGGCGGTGGGTGCGGCCGCGACCGATGGGGCGGCGCGCTGCTTCGAGACGCTGCAGATCGTCAGCCGCGCCTCGTCCGACGCGGAGAAGCGCACCGCCGCCATCCGCGACGGGCTCGCAGCCATCGACGAACTGGAACGGGTTTTCGACGCGGCGAAGCAGGCCTAGCTACAGCTTGCCGCCATTGTTGCGGCCGCCATTGCGGGCATAACCGAGCGCGAAATCATTGCCGGGCATGTGCGGGAAGCCGCAGAAGTTGAGGCCGTTGCCGAATTTTTCACGGCAGGTTTCAAAACGCTTGTCGCAGCCGGCGGTGACGGTGAAGCCGTCGCCCGGCTCGAGCACGCCGGTCATCGCGTTCCAGAGCTCGATCGTCGGCGTGCCCGCGACATCGCGTTGTGACTTCACCACCGCGCTGCGGCCTTCGTTCGCGCCGCTAGTCCAGGCGAGCGTGCCGCGCTCGAACCAGCCGGCCGCGAACGCCTCCAGCCCCGAAACGGTGATCCGCCGACCATCCGACGCGGTGACGACGACACCGCTGCCGTGAAAGGCGGGATCGTCGAGATCGACCCGGCATTTGAAATCGCCGAGATCGGCGTCACAGGGCGCGCGGAACACCCGCCCCAGTGGTTCGTCCAGCCCGGCGGCAAGACCCCGGATCTCGACCCGGAAGGCGCCATCCTCGCGCAGCACCTCGCCAATATGGCCGACGCGCAGCAGCAGCCTTTCCTCCGGCGCCGACCAGTTCACCAGGAAGGTCTCGATCCGCGCATGGTCGAAGGCGCCGGCGGCAAGCTCGGCCTCCGACAGCCGGTCGGAAACCAGCGCGCCGGCGACCTCCATGCCGCCCGTCACCATGCAGGTCTCGGCGCTGGCTTCGCTCGCCGAAAACCCCGTCGCCGCCTCGAAGGTGACGCCGTCGAAAACGAGATCGCGGTCGTGATCGGTGAAGCCGAGCACGACGCCGTCCTTTCGCTGCAACCGCCAGGCATGGCAGGTCGTCGAGGCGTCACCGGAGAGATGCGCCGCGAGGCCGTCCGGGATCGCCCTCATGTCATTGGCCTCATGGCTTGATCTCCACGATCGGGATCGACGGGATTTCGCCCGCCTCGAAGGCAGCGAGGTTGATCACCATCTGGTCGGTATCGAAGCGCACCGGCACATCGAAGCGGAAGCCGGCGGTGATGGTCGCGCCCTCGACCGGCGCCTCGGCCAGCGTGACGACCCCGGTCGCCGGATCGACCCAAAAGTCCTCAAGCGCGGCGCCGTCGATCGCGATGCGGACGCTGCCCGCGACCGGCTTGGCGATGGGCCGTTCATAGGGCGCATGCAGGCCGCCATAGGTCTTCTTCAGCGCAAACACCGTCGTCGCGCCATCGCCGGTGCCGACCGTCTGGTCGGTCGCGGTCGGTTCGGTCCCCGGCGGCGCGGATGCATCGTCCGCCCGGTCGCGCCAGCGGAAACCGAACAGCTTGCCGCGCCGCTCCTCGAAGAAGGCGATCACCTGATGGACGTCTGCGAGCGAGCGGACGCCATAGCCGGCGTCGTAGCGACGGCGCGATTCCGCCCAGCGCGCATTGCGCCGCTCGCCGCCGGAACCGAGCGTCACCACCTCGGTTCGCCGCTCCGGCCCGCCGGACGAACCGAAGGCGATGTTGGTCGGGAAGCGGATCTCGTGAAAGGCAGGAATAAGCGGCATGGGCGGGCTCCGTCTTCACCTCTCCCTGAGGGAGAGCTTCGATGTCATGACGCGTTCAGCGCGTATGGGACAAAACGCGTCGCCCCGGCGAAGGCCGGGGCCCATCAACACCGGCCTGAAGCGGCCGTGGTTCCGCCTTTTCGCCCAGTGACGGCGCGTATGGATCCCGACCTTCGTCGGGATGACGAGCTCGAATGCACGGTCTGCGCAGGTCGGTGAGGTCGTGCGAAAGTCTCCTCGGTGTGAAGATCTCTACAACCCACGCCGGCCGCGCCCGACGGCGCGGGCGAGCGTCGCGGCGACATGCGCCTCGGATTTGCGGAAGCTCTGCGCGTCCGGCGTCTGGATGGCGATGTTGACGGTGATCGGCGCGCCGCCGCCGGAAACGCCGAGCCGGCCATCCGGCCCGCGCGAAAGCGGCATGATCGCTTCCGCCCCGGCCTCGCCCATCAGGCCGAGCCCGCCGGACAGGGGAAAATAGGTCGGGCTAGCGACGACGCCGCCCTTGGCGAAGGGTTTTACGCCGCCGATCGAGCCGACGAGGCCGGAAAGCAGGCTGCCAATGCCGCTCTCGATCGGCTTCAGCGCGGCGTTCAGGGCGATGGTCGAGAAGCGAAGCGCCAGGCCTTTCAGGATGTTGTCAAATTCCTTGCCGCCAACGACCGCCTCGCGAAACGCGCGGCTGACGGCGCCGGAAAAGCCATCCGCCTGCCTGGCGAGCCCCTCCAGCGAGGCAGTGAAGGCGGAGGTGTCGGCGGTGATGCGGACGGAGAGTTCGTCGATCGGCGTGGTCATGGCAGAGCTCCTGCTTCTTCCTTGAACCCTCCCCTTGAGGGAGGGTCAAAACCGCGACGCGGTTTTGGGGAGGGGTTGCTTGAATCGGCCTGGTTCCGTTCGAAGCAGCGCTTCGCCGCCGCTCGCCCCCCTCCCCGAAAACGCCGAGGCGTTTTCGACCCTCCCTCAAGGGGAGGGTTCAAGCCGAGCTTGATCCGGAAAGCGCCGCGCCAGGTTTTCGAACGCGGCGCGATCCATCGGCGCGTTTGCCCTCCCCGTCAGTCCCTCGATCGCGGCGGCGAGTTCGCGCGGCGTCAGCGACCAGAACTCGCGGCTCGAAAGCTTCAGAATGCCAAAGCCGATCGCCATCGCCTCGCGCCAGGGAAAGGGTTGCGGTTCCTTTCCAGAGGCAAGCAAGCCCCTCACCCCAACCCTCTCCCGGCTTCCGGGAGAGGGAGCCGGGAGAGGGTTGGGCGACGGGGCAGACCGAGCATCGGGCAACGGTTCTGATCGAGCTTCGGGCGACAGGTCCGAGGCCAGTCCATTCGACGCTTCCGCTCCAAGCGAATGGCTTTGCAGTCGATGAAGGCCGCCATCCGCCCCCTCGCCCGCTTGCGGGAAAGGGCTGGGGTGAGGGTCAACGGAACTCACCCTCCGCCCCCGCCAAACGTCGCGCCGAGCAGCTCCGAGACGATCGCGGCAAACCCAGCTGCGCCATGCGGGGTCCGCATCGCCGCGACCTGGTGGTCGTCAATGCTCTCGCCCGCGCCGCGAAGACCGGCGCCGAGGATGCGGATCGCGTCGCGGGCGGAAAGCCGACCCTCGCCGAAGCGCGCCGCAAGCGCCGATAGATCCTCGGCTCCAAACGCCGACTCCAGTTCCGCCAGCGCGCCGAGCGTCAGGCAGAGCACGTGCGGCCGGCCATCGAGTTCGGCCTCGATCTCGCCGCGATGCCGGTTCGCCATCACGAAGCCGCCGCGAAGGTGACCGGGCCGGCCGATTCCAGCGCGAGTTCATAGGTGACGGCGCCGTCATGCTCGCCGCCATAATCGAGCGCGGTGAGCTGGAACGGCCCTTCGAGCGTGCCGAAATCCGGCACGATCAGCTGGAAATCGCGGATCGCGCCATCGAAGAACAGGGTGCGGATGGCGGCGTCCGTCGCGGCATCGCGAAAAATGCCTGAGCCGGAGACACTGGCGCGACGCACGCCGGCGCCGGCCAAGAGTTCGCGCCAGCGGCCGGCGGAATCCGTATCGGTGATGTCGACCGTCTCGGCGTTCAGCGCGAAGCGCCGCGTCCGCATCCCGGCCACTGTGGAAAAGTCGCCGGAGCCGGTGGTGTCGATCTTCAGGAGCAAATCCTTGCCCTTCTGCGCCGTCATCCTCTATCCCCTTTTCATTCGCCAAATCTGTTTCGCCCGCATGGAGCCGGCCGCCGATGCCCGAAATCGAAGTCGTCCGCGCCGCGGAGAGCGACATCCCGTTCATCGTCGCGACCGAGCGGCGGCCGGGCTTCGAAAGCCTCGTCGGCCGCTGGGAATCGGCGCAGCACGCGGAGGCGATGACCGAGCCGCGCTATGCCTACTTTCTCGCCCGCGCCCTTCGCGACGACGGCGAACCGGAACCGCTCGGCTTCGCCCTGCTGCGCGACTGGAACGCACCGGAACGCTCGACGCTCTTGAAGCGCATCGCCGTCACCGAGCCAGGCCAGGGACATGGCACGGCTCTGCTCAACGGGCTGATCGACCGGGTCTTCGGCGAGACGCAGGCGCACCGGCTGTCGCTCGGCCTGTTCCCGCACAATCTGCGTGCCCGCCGCGCCTATGAATCCGTCGGCTTCCAAGCCGAAGGAGTTTCACGCGGCAGCGCATTCATTGGCGGCGAGCATCACGATGAGCTGGTGATGGCGATGCTGCGGCCCGACTGGCTGGCGCGGCGCTGAAGCGTTTTCAAGCGAAGTGGGTACCGGTTCGCGTGAAGAAAACGCTATCCAGAGCGAGCCCTAGTCTTCCACCAAGGCTGCGACGCGCACGACGCCGTGCTCGGTGATGCCGTCCGGATCGAGCCGGACTTCGGCATAGGTGACGCGGAGAAGCACCAGCGCGTGATCGTTGAGGACGAGCGGCGCGTCATGCAGCAGCCGCATCAGATGGCCGATCATGCTCCAGGCCTCGCGCTTGCCGATCTGGCGCGACCAGACATGCAGGTCGAGGCGGACATCGCCGCCCGGCTCCAGCCCGCTCGACCAGTCGGCCTGCCCGCTCGCGCCCAGCGTCACCGAAGGAAAGGCGAGGCCACGCGGCGCACCGTCATGGATGCGATCTTCCACCAGCGCCACGAGGTCGGCATCGGCGGCGAGGCAGGCGACCAGCGCCTTCTGCAAGTCGAGCGCGGCGATCATCGCGACCTCCTTCTCAGGCGGCTCAGCACCGGGGCGATGACGGGGTCAGCCGCAGCATCGAGTGCGCCGAATTCGCGAGCGAACAGGTTTGAGCCGGAAATGGCGATGTCGAGGGAGAGGCCGGACGGGGCGCCGCTCCCTAACGGACGAGTGCTTCTTTCACCTCTCCCTGAGGGAGAGGTCGACGCGCGAAGCGCGGCGGGTGAGGGTTTAGGGAGCTCTCCGGAAATGCCGTAAACCCTCACCCGGCCCTGCGGGCCGACCTCTCCCTCAGGGAGAGGTGAAAGGTCCGCTTCATCGAGCTCCACCCGCAGCCTTTCGGCATTACGCAGCAAGGCCTCGGAAATCGCGGGATCGACGGCCTTCCTGAGCGCGGCCGCCAGCGCCTGTCCCGTCAGGGCGCGCGCGTTCATGGCCCTTCCTCCACCACTTCGAGCACAAGAAAGCGCCGCGTTTCATCCGGGTCGCGCCACGACGCGATCTTGAGGCTCCGTCCGCGATGCACGAGCCGCATGCCGCCTTCAACATCATCGCGAAACCGGATCGTGACCCGATGCGTGACGCGGGTCGCAAGCCGATCGGCGGCGTTAAGTTCGCTCGCTCCGACCGGCTCGATCCTCGCCCAGAAGGTCACGACTTCCTGCCAGTCGACCGTCGCGCCACCGCTGCCATCGTCGCTGCGCACCGCTCGCGCCAGCGTGACGCGGTTCGACAGCTGACCGGGGTCCAGACCGTTCACAGCGTGCGGACCCGATAGGGCGCGATCAGCGCCTCGAAGCCGAGCGGCGCGACGTCGCCGGCGCGATCAAAACCCACGGCGCCGCGATGCTCGTACCAGTGCGCCACCAGCATCAGGATCGCTTGCCTGAGCGCCGCCGGCACGGCAAGGCTGGAGACGCCGTAGCCGGCGGTGACGTCGATCTCGATGCCATTGTCATAGAGCGCGGCCTGCGGCCGGAGCTTCGCCACGATGCGCGGCGGCAGGCGGGCGGCATCGACGCGGTAGTCGTCGGGGTCGAGAACATGCGCGGCGCCGACGATGTCGTAGAGCGTGATGCTCTCGACCGAGATCAGCGGCGCGACGGTGAGCTCGATCGCCCGGCCGGACGGCCATTCGTCGAGATAGAGGCGCCAGCCCTGCGCGATCAGTTTTCGCCGCGTCTCGCTCTCGACATGGGTGCACGCCGCCAGGATCGCTGCCTGCAGCAGGCTGTCTTCCGCCGTGCCGTCGACGCGCAGATGCGCCTTTACGTCGGCCAGCGACACCGGCTCGGTCGCCGGCGCGGAAATCAGCGCTGCGGTCATGATGGCTCCTTGGGCTTGGGTGTTTCGGTACAGTGGAGCGGCGCCCGCGAAAGCGACGCGCCGCTCCGGGCCAGCTCCGATGGGAGGGGACCGGGGCCGGCTTTTGATGCACCCTCGCCGTCATCCCGGACGCAGCGAAGCGGAGATCCGGGATCCATTCAGCCGTGCCGTCGGGAGGTTCGCCTGCCCGGAAACCCGGCTGCATGGATCCTCGCTTTCGCGAGGATGACGGCGGAGGGTGTGCGAAGAGAGACGCCTAGCTCGTGCCGAACTTCAGTAGCTTGATCGCGTCGAAATCCTGGACGCCGCCACCGACGCGCTTGGTGGTGTAGAAGAGGACGTAGGGCTTGGCGGAATAGGGATCGCGCAGGACGCGGACGCCGAGACGGTCGACAACCAGATAGCCGCGGCGAAAATCACCAAAGGCCAGCGACAGCGAATTGGCGGCGATGTCGGGCATGTCCTCGGCCTCCGTCACCGGAAAGCCCATCAGCGACGCCTCTCCGCCCGCCACCGCCGCCGGCTGCCAGAGATAATGGCCGTCGGCGTCCTTCAGCTTGCGGACCGTCGCCTGGGTGCGGCGGTTGAGCACGAAGCGGGCATTGGCGCGATAGCCTGCTTTCAGCGTGTAGATCAGGTCGACCAGCACATCGGATGGATTGCTGGAAGGAAGTGCCGCGGACGTGCCCGTCACGACATAGCCGAGCTTGCCCCAGCTCCAGGAGCCCTCAGCGGCCGTGGTATAGGAAAGAAAACCCTTCGGCTTGTTGGTGCCGTCGCCGGAGACGAAGGCGGTGCCTTCCTGCGCCGCGAAGGCGCTCTCCACCTCGGCGGCGATCCAGTCGTCGATGTTGACGGCACTGTCGTCGAGCAGCGCGGCGGTCGCCGCCGGCATGGCGTAGAGCTCCATCGCCGGGAAATCGAGCGCGGCGATGGTGGGCGAATTCGTCTGGCTGCGCGCGTCCGTCTCGCCGGCCCAGCCGACCGCCGGGCCCGCCGTCATGAACGGCTTGCGATAGGTGCCGGAAGAAACCTGGCGGACATCGGCGATGGCGCGGATCGGCGAGATGGCGGCGAGGCGCTTGCCAATCTCCGTCTCCGTCTCGATCGGCACGAGATAGCCGCCATCGGCATTGGTACCGGCCGAAAGCGCCTTCTGCTCCAGCTTGCGAAAACCGTCCTCGTCGCCGCCGCGCACATAGCTCTCGAAGGCCTGCTTGTGCTCGGACGGTCGCGCAGCGCCACGCTCGGCGGAAAGCGGCGGGCGGCGGCCCTTCAGCGTCAGTTCGTCCAGCGCCTTGTTGATGCGGTCGAGCTTGTCGGTGGTGACGACGTCGGCGGAAAGCTTGGTCTCGATCTCGGAAAGCCGCTCGTCGTTGGTGTCCTTGAACGCCTCGAAGGCGCGCATGAAATCGTCGAAGGCGGCGGAAACGTCGCCGCTTTCGGCGGCCTTGGCTTCGGGGGCGGCAGGGGAAATCTCGGTCATCGCGTTGTCCTTGTCGGGTGGAGGGAAAGGCTGGCCGGATGGAGGGTGCGGGCGGCCCGGCGCATCCGTGCGGCGAGGCCGGTTGTCTTGACGCTCGAAACGCGGGCGTCGGGTTGCATCGGGAAGGTGACGACCGAGATCTCCCAGAGGTCGATCTCGACCAGCCTGCGGATGCCGGCCGTGCGGTCGGCGCGGGCCTTGACCGTCTTGAAGCCGATCGAGAGCCCGTCGAGCGCGCCGGCCCGCATCAGGCTCGCCACCTCGCGTCCACGCGCCACATCGGCCATCAGCCGGCCGCGCACGAAGAGGCCGCGCGGATCCTCGCGGATCTCCAGCCAGACGCCGATCGGCTCGGCCGGATCGTGCTGGTAGAGCATGCGGATTCCTGCCGCGCCGCGTTTTGCAATCGAGCCGCGAAAGGCCCCCGGCAGCACGACGTCGCCGGAGAGATCGGCCGTGCCGAACAGGCTGGCATAGCCGGAGAAGACGCCCTCGCCATCGACGCCGGAGAGGTCGGCGGCGGCGAACTTCGTCTCGAGAGCAGGCGCGGAGGAAGGGGTCATGCGGTCTCCTTCGCGGTACGCACCGCGTGGAAGGGGGAGTCGGATCAAAGGGTTGCGGGACTTTGGCGAGGCATCAATTCAGGAGATGAAGGCCCTCGCCCGCCCCCTCCCGCCTTGCGAGCGCGCGAGCCCGGTCGGTGCCGCGTCGGTTAGCTTCGCGCCAGGAGCTTCTCCAGCGCCCCGGCAAAATCGCGAAACACCTTGCGGTGGTCCGGCGCGAGACGCTGCAGGATGCGGTTCAGCATCTGGGTCATTGCTTCCCTCTCTTCGATTTGACCTCTGCGCCTGCCCACGCTCGCCGTCATCCTCGCGAAAGCAAGGATCCATCCAGCGAGAGTTTTGGGAGGTTCGTACGGCTCCCAGCCTCCAACGCCCGCGCCCCCGGGAACATGGATCCTCGCTTTCGCGAGGATGACGGCGGAGGGTGTGGCGACGAGCTGTGCCCTCACCCGAGGGCCGGAGCAAAAAAGCCTCGCCCGCAGAGTCCCTTACCGCCGATCGTTGAAGAACCGGGTCAACCGGGCGATCTCGGCGACGAAGTCGTTGAAGCGACGGTTCGAGCTAGCCAGCTCTCGGAGCGCCCAGACCAGAAGACCGCTGGCGCCCGAGGCCCAGAGGAAGAGCGCCAGATGGGCGAGATCGCCACGGCTGGCAAAGGTGCGGGTCAAGTCGTCCACCCCGCGTCTCCTTCCCCATCCCCTGCGCCGGCTGCCATCGCGCCGTAGCCGACCGCCTGGCGCTTTTCCGCTCGCGTCAGGAAGTCCGCCGCCCCGACCCGGCTCCAGAGCCCGTTCCGCTCGTCCGAAAGCGCCGGAATGGCGTCGGTGTCGAAGCCGAGCCGGAGCGCGCCGGGATAGTGTGGCGCGAGCCAATTGGTCAGCGCATCGGCGGTGCGGCCGACCAGCGGCAGGATCGTCTGGCGCCAGAACACGCGGTTGGCCTCGGCGTAGTTCGAAAAGGTGTTGTCGCCGGGAATGCCGAGCAGCATCGGCGGCACACCGAAGGCGAGCGCGATCTCGCGCGCCGCGCCATTCTTGGCTTCGATGAAATCCATGTCGTGCGGGGTGAGCGCCATCGACGTCCAGTCGAGCCCGCCTTCCAGCAGCAGCGGCCGGCCGGCGTTGACCGCCCCGGTGTAGTTTGCCTCCGGCTCGCGCTTCAGCCGCTCGAACTGGTCCTGCGAGAGGTTGGCGCCGCCCTCGCCGCGATAGACCAGCGCACCGGAAGGCCGGGCGGCATTGTCGAGCAGCGCCTTGTTCCAAGCGCCGGCGGCATTGTGCAGATCGAGCGCGATGGCCGCCGCCTCCAGCGGCGCAAAGCCATAGTGATCGTCGAGCGGATGAAAGAGCCGCAGATGCAGGATCGGCGACTGGCCGTCCTCGACCGGAAATCGGACCGAGCGGCCGGCAACGGAATAGTCATAGGCCTCGGGCCAGCCATCCGGCCCCGGCACCACCTTCATCCGGTCCGGCCGCAGCGCATGCAGCTCGGCCGGCATCCCGCCGAGCTGCACCAGCTCGGCATAGGCGTTGCCGGAGACCAGCAGATTGCCATAGAGCGTTTCCAACCAGGCCGTGCCGGACTGGCGGCCATTCGGCCGCGCCAGCCGCGCCAGCAGAGGATGATCCGGCCGCTCCGCCTCGCCCTCATAGGCGAGCCAAGGCACGGAGGCGGCCGCCTCGGCGATCATCGATACGGCCCTGTAGACGATGGCGTTTTTCATGAAACCTTCGCGGGCGAGGCTGGCGAGATCGCGCGGCGTCCAGACCGGACGCCCCTGCCCCTGCAGCGCGATCAGCGGCCCGGCCCTCGAGGCTTTCGTCGCGGGCGCGGCAACGGGCCCGCCGAAAAGGCGGGCCAAGAGGTTCGCTTTCATCGCGTCTCCGATCGAGATTAAGGTCGCGGCCCGCCCGCATGATCGTCCCCCTGGGGGCCGGGTCCATCGAAGCCGGTACGGCTTTCGCTTGCATTCCGTTCCGTCAACTGAACTATGGGCGCAGTTTTCAAGGCGAAGCCTGAAACAAGGCCCTGCCATCGTGCTCGCTCAAGACTTTCCGGCCCGTCGCCTTCCGGCCGAAAGAGGACACACCGGTGCTCGACTTCGCCTCGCTCCTCGTCGCCATCGGCTTCGCCACCGCATTCCTTTCAGTCATCCTGTTCGCAGCCTGGAAGACGTCGCGGCGGGACGGCTTTCTCCTGACCTGCGCCGTCGGCGCCGTGCTGATCGCCGTCAGCGTCGGCTTTTCCACCATCGACAGCTTCCATCCTTCGTCCTGGGCGTTGGGCATCGCCTTCGGCCTGCTGCTGGCGGGCGAGGCCAATCTCTACGGCAGCGCCGCACAGTTTCGGCTCGGACTGTCACCCTGGCGACGCATCGCGACGGCAACCGTCGTCTCGGGGACGCTGACCTTGCTGCCGCTTTTGTTCGGCTTCAGCGGCATCGCCTATGCTGTCGGCTTCCTGGCCTCCGCAGTCCTGCTGTTCCTGATTTCGCACCAGTTCTGGGAAGCGCGCCAACAAGCACCCATGACCACCCTGACGATTGCCGCCCTCTATCTTCTGGTCGGACTATCGTTTCTGCCGCGCGCGGTGCTGGTGCTGCTGAACGACGGCATCGTCGTCACCGGGCCGCCGCGAAACTGGGCACAGGATCTTTCCATCATGCTGGTGATCGGCGCGATCCCGGCGCTCGGCGCATTGACGATGGCGCTCAGCCAGATCCGCACGGCCCAGGCGCACCGGCGCGAGGCGCTCACCGACCCGCTGACCGGGCTGATGAACCGCCGCGCTCTGTTCGACGCGCATGAAGCCGAGCCGCCGCCTTCCGGCGCCGCCATCCTGTTCGATATCGACGAGTTCAAGACAATCAACGACACCCACGGCCACGCCATGGGCGACCGTGTCATCGCCCTGTTCGCGAAGGCCCTGAAACACGACCTGCCGGCCAACGCTTCGGCGGCGCGGATCGGCGGCGAGGAATTCGCGCTGATCCTGCCCGACACCGCTTTGGACGACGCTCTGCGCCATGCCGACGCCGTGCGCCGGCGCTTCATCGATCTCGCCGCGAAGGAGGCGGGCCTCCCCTGCACCGCCAGCGCCGGCCTCGCCGCCAGCGGTGCCAACGGCATCAGCACGGACCGGATGCTCGCGGATGCCGACCGCGCCCTCTATGAGGCGAAACGCGCCGGCCGCAACCGGGTCGTCGTCGCTCCCTTGCAGGCGTCCAGCCCGGCCGAGATCGGCAGCGGCTGAGTTCGCAGTGCCGGTTCGCCGGTGCGATCACGCACCGCCGAAGGCGATGCCGGCATTCTTCTGGTTGGTGAACAGCAGCGAGGGATCGAGCGCCTCGAGACCGTCATAGGGGTTGGCGTGGATCGCCAGGATCCACAGGCTCATCGACGCCGTGATCGCATAGATCGCCAGCGCCCGCCGGCCGGCGCGCTTCCTGTCGGCATGGGTCGCGGCGATGGTGATTGCCGTGAGCAGCGTCAGGAACATCACCAGATACCATTTGTAGTAGTCGATCGACGTGTTGCCGACCGCGAGGCGCAAGTTGCGGGCGTCCTGCAGATCGTTGAAGTCGGTCATCACCTGCGAGACCAGCGGGGCCGGCGCATTGCCGCGCGCCAGGTTCGCCACCTCGCCGCGAACGCCGTACAGGATGGCCTCGACCTGCTCATCCGGCGTCTCGTTCTTGCCTTCGAGCCATTCCTTGCTGGCGACCTGTTGGCGGTAGGCCTCGATGCCCGCCGTCAGCTTTGCGGAAGCGAGAATATCCGGCTCGGCGCTGCGCAGCAGGCGGGCGATCGCCGACCGCTCCATGCTGGTCGCCTGATCGGCCCTGGAATTCACGGTCCAGATGTCGGCGGCGATGAAACCGAGCGAGAGCGCCCAGGCGGTGGCGATCGTGCTCAGAAAGGCAGATTGCGGGATCGAGAGCGTGTCGCGGACCGCGTGCTTCGACAGGAAATGGAGCGCCAGCCGGCCGACCAGATAGAAGATCAATCCGAATGTGGTGAACAGCACGAACAACATCGGCACCGAGAGTTGAGTGGCGAACTCCATCGAATGACCCCATTCCATCTGACATCGTCGAAACAGCCCCCCACCGACTTCCGATGGAATGCATCCGCTCCCGATGCTTCGGCGGATTCGCCGCGCAAGACAACCGCGCAAGACATCGAAGCACCGCATGGCGCGAAAGAACCACATGGCGCCCCGTCGCGACGATCACATCGTCCGGATCCTCGGCTCGCCCGGCGCCCGCAGCATCAGCGCCGTCAGCGCCCAGACCAGCGCATCGAGCCGGTCCGGCGAACGACCATTGGCGAGGCCTTCCGGGCCGAAATCGGCCATTTCATCCTCCAGCGCCGGGAACGTGCCGGCATGGCGCACCCGGCCCTGCGCATAGAGCGCCGCCACCGGTTCGGCCCGCAGGTATTTGCCACGCGTCGCGCGGACGGACGTCACCGGCACGGCCGGATCAACCTCGTTGATCACGCTCGCCACCATGTCGCCGCCCTGGTTGACCTCGGCGACCAGCAGATCGGCATCGAGCGCCCGATAGAGCCCGACCGCCGCCGCCGCCCAGGCCGCCGGCTTCACCTCGGCCAGGCTGCGATCGGCGAGCACATAGGCGGTGCCGTCCGCCGCCAGCCCGCAGGCGACGATGCCGCAAGCGTCCGCGCCCTTGCGCCGGGACGCCGGCGGATCGACGGCGACCGCGATGCGCGCCAGTTCGGGCGCGCGGTCGACGCGCGCCCGCTCGATGTCATCACGGCTCCAGAGCGCATCGGCGCGATCCTCGATCCATTCGCCATCGATCTCCTGCCGGCCGAGCCGGGTGCCGCGATAGCGGCCGACGACGCGCTCCAGAAAACCCGGCGCCAGATTGGCGAGGTTGGCCGAGGTGCCGGCGCGGCTGATGACGGTGCGCTCGGCGGCGAGCAGCCGCTTCAAGAGCGGGATCGGACGCGGCGTCGTGGTGACGAGCTGGCGCGGCATGTCGCCCAGCCGAAGGCCGAATTGCAGCATGTCCCAGCACGCCTCCGGATAGCGCCACTTGCCCAGCTCGTCCGCCCAGGCCGCCTCGAATTGCGGCCCGCGCAGGCTCTCCGGATCCTCCGACGAGAAGCACAGCGCCACCGCGCCATTCGGCCATTCGAGCCGGCGGCGCGACGGCTGCCAGTTCGGCCGCTCGTGGCGGCGATGAACGGATAGCAGACCCGAGACGCCCTCGATCATCACGTCGCGGACATCGGCCAGCGTCTCGCCAATCAGGGCAATGCGGCCGACCGGAGCCAAGGCAAAGCCTGATCTTCCACCAGCAAGCCCACGGATCCACTCGGCTCCGGCCCGCGTCTTGCCGGCGCCGCGCCCGCCGATCATCAGCCAGCTCAGCCAGTCGCCATCGGGCGGATACTGGTCGTCGCGGGCCCAAAAATCCCAGTCATGCTGGAAGGCCTCGATCTCCTCCGGCCGCAGCTCCGCCAGCAGGCGCGCCGGCCTCCGCCCCCGCCGCATCGAGCTGTTCCAGGCGCGCCTGAAGCCGCGACCGGACGGCGTCGATGTCGACGGGCGCGGCTCCAGCGGCATCCTCCGTCCCCTCCCGCAATTTTCCCAGCGTCTCCAGCGTCCGCGCCAGCACGGCCAGCGTGCGGGCGTCCTTCTCCTCGACGCCACTCTCCCCGCTCGCGAAGCGCAATTCCAGTTCGGCGACCTGCTTCTCGAAGGTGCGATAGAGCCGCGCCACCAGCTTCTCCGCCGCCGCCCCATCCGGCAGCGGCGGCGCTTCGCCCGGCCGCAGCCAGCCATGCCGTTCGGCATGTTTGGCGACGGATACATGGCTGACGCCATGCAGTGCGGCGATGTCGCGAAGCGGCACGCCAGAGGTCTCATAAGCGACACGGATCGCCGCCCACTGGTCGAGCGTGCGTTCGGGCATCTTTCTCTCTCGCCTCGATTGTGGTGCGGCGTGTGTCGGGGCAGCACCCGGCGTCGCGGCCGCGCTCTCCGTCATCCCCACTCTGGCGTCATCCCTGCGAAAGCAGGGATCCATGCAGCGCGGTTTTCGGGAGCTTCACGCGGTAGCAACCCGGCCGGATGGATTCCGGATCAAGCCCGGGATGACGGCGGAGTGGGTGAGTCCGTTGGCGCCAAGCTGTTGAAGGATCCTGCCATCTGGGAAACCCGGACCGCTGAACGCAACTCTTCGACCATGCCTGAACCCTATCCGAGCAGCGTCACGCTGTCAAGGATTATTTTCCTATTGATAGAGATGAGGAACGGGGAAAACTCAACGCAGCCTGAGCGGGGCATTCTGCTTCGTCAACACCCATGCACAGTCAGGAAAAATCCAGCGGCTGAGGATTTGGCGGCAACGTAAGCACAATATTATCGTTAAATTTCTTTATTTCCCTCGATAAATTATAGATATTTTTTGAGTTGGCCTCAATATCCTTGATTGTAAATTGATGCCTAGACAGCAAGGATCTGTCCTTTTCTCCGAACATTCGATCCAAATCATCTGGATCCGTCGGATGGTAGAATCTCACCCACGTAGCAGACCGCCCAGTTTCAGTCCCATTGTCGTGCCGCGTGATCCGGATCTTGAGCTGCCAATAACCATGAACTACGCGGTTCCTGATGGTGCTGGCCTTCTTTGTCTTTTCGACCAAAGCGTCCAGCCCAGCTTTGTCCAATTCATTTAGGCGTTGACTGCCAAGGGCTGCCATAATGGCGTTACGGGCCCGCATATCAATCGCGTGGAAGATTGCACTAGCTGCTGGCTGGTTTGTATCTAGTAATTTACTGAAGAGCAGGAAGTAATTTATCTCAACCTGATTCCAACTCCTCATAAAATGCCCCAGCACCTGATCGCATTCAGTGATAGGCGGCTTAGTTCTCGGAAGTTTAATTTCTGAATTCATTGCCCCCTCGCGAAAGTCACGGCCAACCACCAGTCTGTGGGATATGTGGCATTCCGACAAGGTACCCACCACAGTGCAACCGCCACCAGACAAGGACCGGCGCGCTCTGCTCTATCCTGCCGCAAAACCCGAGAGAATCCCTGGGAGGGGAACCGGATGAACGACCTGCCGAGCTTCGACCTTACCGGCCGCACGGCCCTTGTCACCGGCGCCGCTCGCGGCCTCGGCCGCGCCACCGCGCTGGCGCTCGCCGCCGCCGGTGCCGACATCGCCCTCGGCTTGCGCGACGCGAAGGCCGACGCCGGACTGGTCGCGGAAATCGAGGCGATGGGCCGCCGCGCCCTGCCGCTGCAGATGGACGTGCTCGACCTGAAGCAGGCCTATGCCGCCGTCGACGCGGCGATCGGCGCGCTCGGTCATCTCGACATCCTGGTCAACAATGTCGGCGGCGGCACGATCGGCCCGGTCGAGGATTTTCCGGAGGAAGATTTCGACTTCACCATCAACCTCACCGTGAAATCGACCTTCTTCCTGTCGCAATATGTCGGCCGCCACATGATCGGCCGGCGCGCCGGCGCCATCATCAACATGGGTTCGCAGGCCGGCTCGGTCGCGCTGCCCGGCGAGGCGATCTACTGCCTGAGCAAGGCGGCCGTCGGCCACATGACCAAGTGCTTCGCGGTCGAATGGGGCCAGCACAATGTCCGCGTCAATTGCGTGGCGCCGACCTTCATCCGCACCGACGGCACCGCCGACATGCTGTCCGATCCAAAGTTCCACGCCGACGTGCTCGACCGCATCGCCGCGCTGCACCGTATAGGCCAGCCGAAGGAAGTTTCCGGCGTCGTCGTCTTCCTCGCCTCCGACGCCGCCTCGATGATCACCGGCCAGACCATCCTCGTCGATGGCGGCTGGACGGCGCGGTAGCGCGCTCAAGACCACTTCCAACACCCATACGCCGTTTCCAACTCAACTGTTGGAAACGGCGATCGTTCGTGCTTCAATCCCTTCCAACACCTCGGCTTCAATTCGAACCAGACTGTTGGAATCATGCAATTTCAACAACTTGACAATGACCAGCGCCGGGAAATGGTCAATTCCCGGCAGCGTTTCGAGGGATTTCGAGCTGCGGTGAAGCGCGCCGAGGGCTATCGCGGCTCGATGGTCTTCTCCGAAACGGCCGGGACGGACTATCTGCTGCGCAGCTACTACGACCCGAAAACCGGCCTCCGGCGGCAGAAATCGCTCGGCCGGCGGAGCCCCGAGACAGAGGCGATAAAGGTAGCCTTCGATGCCGGAAGGGCCGAAGCCGAGGACGATCTTGCCGCTGCGCGCGCGGCGATCGAGCGCCAGGCGGCCATCAACCGGGCCATCGGCCTCGGCCGGGTACCGGATCCAGGCGCTCGCATCCTGCGCGCCCTGGATGCGGCCGACCTGCTCGGACAAGGGCTGCGGGTTGTCGGCACCAATGCGCTCTTCGCCTATGAGGCGGCCGCCGGCATCCGCTTTCCCGTCGAGGGTGACGACGACGGAAGATATCGACATCCTGTTCGATGCCCGCGCCCGCCTCGCCTTCTCGGCCGAGGAGGGCCAGGACGAGCGAAGCCTGCTGGCCTTGCTCCGGAAGGTGGACCGCTCATTTGCCCGCACGAACGCCGAATTTCGCGCCCGCAACCGCGATGGCTATCTGGTCGACCTGATCCGGCCGATGCGCGATCCGCCCTGGAAAGCCGAGCCCGTCTCGCTGGCAGCCCATGGTGGTACGCCCGACGCCGATGATCTCGCCGCCGTCGGGATCGAAGGGCTCAACTGGCAGGAAAACGCCCCGCCCTTCGAAGCGGTGGCAATCGACCAGCGCGGTTACCCGACGCGGATCGTCGCCAGCGACCCGCGCGCCTTCGCGGTCCACAAGCTCTGGCTGTCGGCGCGGCTCGACCGCGCGCCCGAACAGCGAGCCCGCGATCTGGCGCAGGCCCGTGCCGTCGGCCAGTTGGTGGCGAGCCACATGCCCCATCTCGCCTTCGATCCGAAGGCGCTGAAGAGCTTTCCACGCCCGCTCGTCGCGGCGGCGACGGCGCTGTTCGCCGCCGCGCCGGAACCGGGCTTCACCTGGTAGCCGCCGGCTCCAGCCGCGACAGGCACCAGCCGTCGCCGTGCAGCCAGCAGGACTCTTCCTCGCCATGGGCACGCCGGCGCAGCGAACGGACGGAAGCGCCGCGATCGCGCAGCAGCGCCCTGGCGAGGGAGCGGTCGAACCGCGCGTCGCGCGCGCCGACGAAGGGGATGAACGCGGCGCCGCAGAGGAACTGGGCCGCATGACCGCCGGCGGTGAGGCGGGTGATCAGCAGCATGCCGCCCGGGCCGTGCGCCGAGGTCATCGGGAACAGCAACTGGCCGCCGGGCTTGAGCGCGTCGAGCCAGAGGGCGAGCGGATGGGTCGCCCCGGCGCTGGCGACGACGCAATCGGCTGGCGGTAGGCCAAGATGCGCGCCGTCGCCATGCACGATGCGAACCTGCGGCCAGGGCCGCAGCGCCTCGCGCGCCCGCTCCGCCAGCGCCGGTTCGATTTCGACCGCCAGGATCGTCGCCTCGGGGCCGGCCAGCTCCGCCAGGATCGCCGTGTAGTAGCCGGTGCCGCAGCCGAGATGGACGATCGACATGCCGGGGCGGATCGCGAGATGGTCGACCACCAGCGCCCAGAGGCTGGGTTGGCCGTTGTTGATGCCGCGCTCCCGGTCGAGCGTCACCAGCACATCCTGATAGAGCGCCGTCGGATCGCGGCTCGTCGCCGTCCAGAAATCGACCCACTCGGACGGATCCTTGATCCGCCAGGGCGGCGGCCCGACGAAGCGTTCGCGCGGCACGCTGGCGAAGGCGGCGACCACCGCCTCCGAACGAAGACCGGCCCGGCTCCGCAGATTCTCGGCATAAGCCCGCCGGGCGGCGGCAATCGCATCCATCAGCGCGCCCACCTCCTTGCACGAAGATCGTGCGCCCGCGCGGGCGCAAGGTAAAGCCGGACGCCCTCAGACGAAGCCCGCCACCGAATGCGGGACATAGGCCGCCTCCAGCGCGGCGATCTCGAACTCGTCGAGGCGGATCGAAAGCGCCGCCGCCGCGTCGTCGAGATGCTGCGTCTTCGTCGCGCCGACGATCGGCGCCGTGACGACCGATTTCGACAATACCCAGGCGAGCGCGATCTGGGCGCGCGGCAGGTCGCGCTGGGCGGCGACATGGGCAACCGCCTCCACCACCAGCTTGTCGGCGTCGGCGGTGCGGGAATAAAGCCCCTTGCCGAATTCGTCCGTCTCGGCGCGCGCCGTCTTCGCGTCCCAGTCGCGGGTCAGACGTCCTCGTGCCAGCGGGCTCCAGGGAATGACGCCGATGCCCTCCGCCGCGCAGAGCGGCAGCATCTCGCGCTCCTCCTCGCGGTAGAGCAGATTGACGTAGTCCTGCATCGAAACGAAGCGGGCGAGGCCCAGATTTTCCTGCTTCGCCAGCATCTTGGCAAATTGCCACGCATGCATCGAGGAGGCGCCGACATAGCGCGCCTTGCCCATCTTCACCACTTCGTCGAGCGCCTCGATCGTCTCCTCGATCGGCGTGTCATAGTCGAAACGGTGGATCTGGTAGAGGTCGACATAGTCCGTCCCGAGGCGGCGCAAGCTCTCGTCGATCTCATGCAGGATCGCTTTTCGCGACAGGCCCGGCGCCATTGGGGCCCGGGCGCATGCGGCCATGCACCTTGGTGGCGATCACCACCTCCTCGCGCCGGGCGAAATCCTTCAGCGCCTTGCCGACGATCTCCTCGCTCGAGCCGTCGGAATAGACATTCGCGGTGTCGAAGAAATTGATGCCGAGCTCGAGCGCCTTCTGGATGAAGGGACGGCTTTCGGCTTCCGGCAGCGTCCAGGCATGGTTGCCGCGCGCCGGATCGCCATAGCTCATGCAGCCGAGGCAAAGACGGGAAACTTCAAGGCCAGTGCGACCGAGACGGGTATATTCCATGGAAGGCTCCTTCGACGACCGGACACGATCCCGCGCAGGCGACGCTCCGCCGCGGATCGGCTATCCCGGCAATGTGAACCATAAAGCCTCTATGCACGAGCCACTTATCGTTTACTATGACGCAACGTAAGGTCCGGCTCTTCCGGCGCGTTTTGGTGCGTGCCGACGATGGGGGTGCATGAGCATGCGTAACGGCAGCATTGTCACTTCCGGCGCCTGGCTGATGGCGCTCGCCGCCCTGGCGGGGCTGGCCGTTTCGATCGCCAACTACTTCAGCCGCGACAGCGGCATTGCCGGCGAGCCGGGCACCCTCCTCGTCATCGCCTCGACGGCGATCCTGCTGGTCGCGGCGGTGATCCTGGCGCGCGCCGCGCGCCTCGGCGGGTTTCTGCGCGGCTTCCTCGTCATCGGCTGCCTGATCGACATCTTCGGCACCGGATTCGCCGCCTACCTGCTCGAAAGCCAGGCCCTGCTCTGGCTGATGGCCGTCGCCCTCGTCGGCTGGCTGCTGCATGTGTTCGGACCCGCACGCGACCTGAAAGCGATCCCCTCCTCCTGACGAAAGCGCCGATCATGCCTCGGACCGAAGCTCGTCTCCCGGATCTCGCCCTCTGCAAACGCCTCGCGCTTTCCAGCCTCGTCGGCCTTGCCAGCCTTCTCGGGATGTCCGGGGTCGGTCTGGCGCAGGACGCTGCCGCGCCGCCGAACCTCAACGATCCGGCCAAGTACTGGTCGACCTTCAACGGCGACCTGCAGGCGCAGAAATTCTCGCCGCTGACGCAGATCACGCCGGAAAACGTCAAGGACCTCCAGCTCGCCTGGAAGGTGCATACCGGCGACATGTCGGATGGCTCGGGCCCGACGCCGCCCTCGGTCTGGTCGGCGACGCCGCTCTTCGTCAACGACACCGTCTATCTCGGCACGCCGTTCTACCGGATCTTTGCGCTCGAGCCGGACACCGGCAAGGTCAAATGGACCTATGACAGCAAGGGCGAACTGAAGGCGCTGACGCAGCCGGACCTGAAGAACCGCGGCGTCGCCTACTGGCAGGCCGATGCGCCCGTCGCCGGCCAGCCCTGCGAGAAGCGCGTCTATATCGGCACGATGGACGCCAAGCTGCATGCGGTCGATGCCGATACCGGCAAGCCCTGCGCCGATTTCGGCCAGGCGGGCGTGCTCGACATCAACGTCTACAACACGCAGAACGCCAAATGGCCGCTGTCGATCCTGCAGCCGCCGACCGTGTTCAAGGACTATCTCCTGGTCGGCTGGGCCGGCAAGGATTGGGACCAGATGGTCGACAGCCCCGGCACCGTCTTCGCGTTCGACGCCCGCACCGGGGCGCTGCGCTGGGAGTTCCACTCGCTGCCGCAGGAGATCATCAACAAGACCGGAACGGCCAATGTCTGGGCCTCGATGTCGATCGATCCGGAGCGGCAGATCCTCTACATCCCCGTCTCCTCGCCCAGCCCCAATTTCTATGGCGGCGACATCCCGGACGGCCTGGAAGTCATCACCTCGGTGTCGGCGCTCGACATCCCGACCGGCAAGATGCTGTGGAGCCGCCAGCTCGTGCATCACGACCTCTGGGACCTCGACACCAACGCCGCGCCGACGCTGATCGACCTCGACAAGGACGGCAAGAAGATCCCCGCTTTGGTGCAGACGTCGAAGCAGGGCTTCATCTATGTGCTCGACCGCACCACCGGCGAACCGATCTATCCGATGGAAGAACGGCCGGTGCCGAAATCGACGGTGCCGGGCGAGCATTCCGCCCCGACGCAGCCCTTCGTCGACCTGCCGAAGCCGGTCGTGCCGGACAAGTGGCCGGGCGTCTATGATCTCGCCGATTGGGCAAGCTTCGGCTATTGCAGCCGCACGGCGAAATCGCTGGTCGACCAGGGCCGCTTCACGCCGCCGAGCCTGCAGGGCTCGCTGGTCTATCCCGGCACGATCGGCGGGACGGAATGGGGCGGCGGCGCCGTCGACCCGCGCTCGCAGACCTTCGTCGTCAATTCGTCCAGCGCGGTGCAGACCTACCAGCTGTTGACGCGCGCCGACTACGACAAGGCGGTCAGCGGCGGCGGCGAGACCGGTGGCCTGTTTCCGCAGACCGGCGGCCCCTACGGCATGAATTTGAACACCTTCTTGAACCCGATCGGCATGCCCTGCTGGAAGCCGCCCTATGGCACCATCGCCGCCTATGACCTGAAGACCGGCGCGCAACTCTGGAACCGGCCCTTCGGCCAGATCCAGAAATGGGGCTTCTACATGCCGGAATCCTGGGGAACGATCACCATCGGCGCCCCGGTCGTCACCGCGACCGGCGTGATCTTCATCGGCGCCTCGATGGATTCGCGCGTCCGCGCGCTCGACCTGAAGACGGGCGACGTGCTGTGGAAATCGCTGGTCGAAGCGCCGGCCGTCGCGATGCCGGCCGTCTACGACTACAAGGGCAAGCAATATGTGGTGTTCACCGTCGGCGGCAATTCGATCCTGACGCCGAGGGTTTCCGACGAAGTCGTCGCCTTCGCCCTGCCGGATTGACGGGCGCGAGGCGCGTCAGAGGGCATCGGGCTGCGGCGTGCCCTCTTCCCCGAGCGCGCGCGGCCCATGCCCAACTTCACTTGCGGAGCATTGCCTCCAGCTATTCCGAATGGCCTGCGGTGGGGATTTGCAGCATGGCGAAGCTCGTCTTTGGAATGAACCAGTCCCTGGACGGCTACGTCGACCACGAGGAAATGTCGACCGGCCCCGCCCTCTTTCGTCACTGGATCGAGCATGTCCGCGACCTGACGGGCAGTGTGTACGGTCGCCGCATCTACGAGCTCATGCGCTATTGGGACGAAGACCGTGCTGAGTGGAGCGCGGAGCAACGCGAGTTCGTGGCGGCATGGCGGCGCCAGCCGAAGTGGGTCGTGTCGCGCTCGCTGGAGTCCGTCGGCCCCAACGCAACGCTTGTCGGGGATGACATCGAGACGGTGATACGCGACCTGAAAGCTCGGCTCGCCGGGGAGATTGCCGTTGCCGGACCCGAGCTGGCGCGAAGCCTGACCGAGCTTGGTCTTGTTGATGAGTATCGGCTCTACCTGCATCCCGTCGTTCTCGGTCGCGGCAAGCCGTTCTTCGCCGGCCCGCGCCCGCCGCTCCGCCTTGTTTCCACCGATCGCGTTGGCGAGGACGTGATCCGGTTGACGTATGCACCTGCCTGATCGCGCGTCTCGCCAGACGGGTTGAGCCGACGCGCCGGGTCGGGGTTTCCCCTGGGATCGCCGGATGAAGACCCTCGCCCTCGGGGTGCGTCAAGAAGGTCACCCGCCGGCCGCGACAATACCGCGACCGGCGAGAGACACGAGCGGCCTACGCCGCGCGGCGGGCTTCGACGTCGAGCGCGGCAAAATCCTCGTCGGAAAGCTGGATCGAGGCGGCGGCGGTGTTTTCCTCGAGGTGCCTGACGCTTCCGGTGCCGGGGATCGGCAACATCACCTTCGAGCGCTTGAGCAGCCAGGCGAGCGCCACCTGGCCCGGCGTGGCGCCGAGCTTGCCGGCGATCTTGGTCAGCGCCGAGCCCGGCCGGGCGAGATCGCCGGAGGCGAGCGGCGCCCACGGGATGAACCCGATCTGGTTGGCCTCGGCGAAGTCGAGCACCGCCTCGCTCTTGCGATCGACGAGGTTGTACTGGTTCTGCACCGTCGTCACCGGGAAGAACTTCTGCGCCGCCTGGATCTCGGCGACGGAGACCTCCGACAGGCCGACATGGCGGATCAGGCCTTCCTTGCGCATGTCGGCGATCACCTGGAACTGCTCGTCGCGCGGCACGCGCGGATCGATCCGGTGCAACTGCCAGAGATCGATGCGGTCGATCTTCAGCCGGCGCAGGCTCATCAGCACGCACTGGCGCAGATATTCCGGCCGGCCGACCACCTGCCAGATATTCGGGCCATGCCGGGTCAGCGCGCCCTTGGTGGCGATGACGAGGCCCTTGTAGGGATGCAGCACCTCGGCGATCAGGTCCTCGCTGACATAGGGGCCGTAGCTGTCGGCCGTATCGATCAGATCGATGCCGAGTTCCGGCACGCGCTTCAGCGTGCGCTTCGCTTCGGCGATATCCTTCGGCTCGCCCCAGATGCCGTCGCCGGTGACCCGCATGGCGCCGAAGCCGAGCCGGTTGACGGTAAGATCGCCGCCGATCTTGAATTGGCCGGAAGCGGCGGCGTTGATGTCGTTTGGCATGGTGTCGTCCTTCGATGAGGAGACCGGAAGGATCGGCCATCGAGGCACGATCGTCCGGCCGGGATCGAAATCCGTCGCAGGACCCTGCATAGCAGCGCCGCGACGGATACCCCTGGGAAGGGTCCCGAAGACATGGGCGCGCCGATCCCCCGGTCAAAGGGGGAGCTGGATCACGGAAGCGTGAAGAGAAGAAACGGTTGCGCGCGAGCAACGTGGCCCACCGGGGAGATCCCAAGAAAACAAACCGGTGAATGTCCTCTAGTCAGGCCTTGGGAAACGGATGTATTCACGAGATCATGCACCTTTAGGTTTAGCAGTTGGGGGACTGGGCATGGCTCGACGGGGTGGCGCAGGAATTCTGATGGCAATCGCGCGAGACATTGCGAGGCAGCAGCGCCACGCCGAAATGGATCGCAACAGACGATTGAGGGAGGCTGAGCGCCACGCTCGATCCGTCGCTCGCGAAGCGGCGCGCGCCGAGCGCGAGCAGGGCCAAGCACTCCGCCTACACGCGCGCACCTTGAAGGAACGTGAGCGGGAAGAACGAGTTGCCTACTTGCGAGAGCGGGAGGATGCCGTTGCGGACCTCAACGTCGAGCTGGAGGATAGGGTCACGACATTGGCCAATATCCTGAGCCACACGCTCTCTATCGACGACACCATCTCCTTCGATAGCCTCAAACTCAGGGACAAGCCCCCAGCCCAGAAACTTCCCGCCCACCTCAAACTGGCAATTCCAGAGCCGGAGCAGGATGCCTTCATCGGAGGGTTGCAAGAGCCGCGCGGCCTCAAGTCGTTGATCCCGGGAGCCCGTCGCAAGTTCGAGTCAGCTCTCGATGCCGGAAGAGCGAAGTTCCGCGCAGCAATGGAGGAGTGGACCAACGCAGAAGAACGCAGGCGATCAACACTCTCTATGATTGAGCGAGAACATCTTGCTGCCCTCGAAATGCATGACGAGCGGCAGGCTAAACGCAACGCCGAAGTCGATATATTCCAGACAGACTACCTGATCGGCGATCCTGATGCTATTGTCGCCTATCACAACATGGTTCTCGAGCGATCCAATTATCCCGATGATTTTCCGCACGCATTCTCTGTGGCTTACACGTCCAGCTCCAGGCAGCTCGTCGTTCAATATGAGCTTCCGAGCGTATCCAGCATTCCGACAGCACTAGAGTATCGATACGTCAAAGCAACGGATTCAGTCAGCGAAAAGCCACACAAACAAGCGGATATCAAAATATCCTATCAAGAGCTGATCGCGAGTGTCGCACTGCGCACGATTCATGAAATCTTTGAGTCTGATCAGGCATCGCATATCGATGCTGTTTGCTTCAATGGCTTCATCCGGACGATCGACCCAGCTACCGGCAAGGACATCCAGCCTCATCTGATTTCGGTCCGCACGAGTAAAGAACGGTTCTCGGACATTGACTTGGCGCGGGTCGACAAGCGCGCTTGCCTCAAGAATCTCGGCGCACAGGTCTCCTCACGGCCAGATGAAGCTCAGGCGGTAAAGCCGATCGTCGAATTTCAGATGGCGGATGCTCGATTCATCGATCAATCGGATCTGATATCCGCGCTGGATTCCGCGACCAATCTCATGGAACTCAATCCATATGAGTTTGAGCAGCTCGTCGCGAACCTCTTTGGCCAGATGGGGCTGGAAAGCAAGCTGACGCGGTCGTCACGTGATGGAGGCGTTGACTGCGTCGCCTATGACGCGCGACCCGTGCTCGGCGGCAAAGTCGTTATTCAGGCCAAGCGCTACCGCAACACGGTCGGCGTATCGGCCGTTCGGGATCTGTTTGGAACCAGATGAACGAAGGAGCGAACAAGGGAATTCTTGTGACAACAAGCGGATACGGACCCGACGCATTCGACTTCGCAAAAGATAAGCCTATCGAACTGCTTGACGGCGGTGCGCTACTGTATCTTTTGCAGGAAATCGGCTTTCAAGCCCGTATCGTATTCGCTGAACCCTAGACTTTTCTGGCCGACGACAAAGGATGCAAACGTGTCACCGGCCTGCTGAGATCGATCCGCCGGCCTCGCGAGCCCCTACTCCCGCCAACTCTTCAGCCCGAGCAGCTTCTCACCAAGCGGCGACAGCTCCGCGATTTCGGCGCTGTGCTTCTCCCAATCGCGCGGGTCGCCCGGAAACGCCTCGCGATGCGGGTGGTCCTGTTCGCGCCAGAGGCGGATGCGCTCGGTCCGCTCGGCGACATCAGCCTCCTCGGCCGGATGCATGGAGATGTACTGCGCCATGCGAACGCGACCGTCCGAATGGTTCGGCCGAACGCCATGGGCGAGCAGCGAGTTGAAGATCAAGAGATCGCCCGCCTCCATCTCGATATTGGTAATCGCGAGCCCCGTCGTGTCGGGATGCATCGGGTCGCGGTCTCCAGGCTGCGTCTTCACCCATTGGTCGAAGCCGGAAAACAGTTCCGGAATGCACTGGAAGCCGCCGACGTCGCCATCCTGCTTCTTCAGGCTCAAGACGCCCTGCACGCCGATCGGCGGCGGCATGAGCGAGGTATCCGCGTCCCAATGGATGAAGCCGTTCGGATTGCCCTTCGCCTGCTTCGGCGGGTTCAGATTGGCGCGGTCGATCGTCACCCAGAGGTCCTCGCAGTCCCAGATGTCGACGAAGGCGTCATAGACGCGGCGCTGCTGGCGATTGTCCCAGAGATGCTGGTGATTGTAGATCTCCAGCATGCCGGTGCCGTTCAACTCCTTCATGAGGTGGTCGCGGCGCTGCGGCGCATACCAGGTGGCGGGATCGGCCGGATCCTTCTCGTCGAACGCCCAGAGCGTCTCGACCAGCCGCGCGACATTTTCCGCCGGCACGGCCTGACGGACGATGACATAGCCGCGCGTCACCCAGTGCTGCCAGTCGGCCTCGCTCAGGACGCGCAGCGGCAGCGTCTTCACGATGTCCTTCAGCTGGGTTTCCTGCTGGGTCGTCGGGTGGCTGTCGCGCTTCTGACCCGCATTGGCGGCCATGGACATCATCGTCTCTCTCCCGGATCGCGGCATCCCTCGCGGATGCCATGGAGAAACACTAGCGGCGCCGCCGACGCCATGTTCGCCGATCCCGGCAAAAACTGATACGATTCTGGCGTCAGAAGGCCGACGGGATCCAGATGAAGCCATTTCTTGAGCGATTGGCGCTGCCGGACGGTGCCTCCTGGGCGACGCTGAACCGTCGCCTCGACGGCGAGATCCCGTTCCAGTGGCACCACCATCCCGAATTCGAGCTGACGATGACGCTGAATTCGCGCGGCCAGCGCTTCATCGGCGACCACATCGGCAGCTACGACGACGGCGACCTGGTGCTGGTCGGACCCAACCTGCCGCATAGCTGGTGCTCGGCCGCCAAGCTCGACGACGGCGCGCCGCATGTGGCGCTGGTGATGTGGTTCCTGCCGCAATGGGCGGCGCCGATCGGCGGCGTCTTCACCGAGCTGCGCGCCGTCGCCGCCATGCTGGCGCGGGCGCGGACCGGGCTGAAATTCTCCGCCGCCGCGGCGGCAAAAGCGCGGCCGCTGATCGAGGAGCTGTTCGCCCTGCCGCCGGACGAACGGCTGATCCAGCTTCTTCGCGTGCTGGCGGTGCTCGCCCGCGATGGCGATGCGGCGCCGCTCGCCTCGCCGCTGGCGCTCGCCGCCGACAGGCCGGCGAACCGCGGCCGCATCGACCGCGTCCTCGACCATGTGCACCGCCGCTATGCCGAGAGATTGAGCCTGGACGCGCTCGCCGACATTGCGGCGCTGAGCCCTTCCGGCCTGCACCGGCTGTTCCTGCGCCATACCGGCCAGAGCGTGACGAGCTATCTGGCGCGGCTGCGCATCGGCGCCGCCTGCGCGCTGCTTTCCGGCGGCGACCGGCCGATCGCCAGCATCGCCTCCGATGTCGGCTACGACTCGCTCGCCAATTTCAACCGCCAATTCAAGGCGCAGCGCGCCGTGACGCCGAGGGAGTATCGGCAGCGGTTTCGGGCGGGGGGATAGGACAAGCCCCTTACCCCAACCTCCGCCATCATCCTCCCGAAGGCGAAGACACCCTTCCCGTCATCCCTGCGAAAGCAGGGATCCATGCAGATGCAGACTGCGCCCTCGGCGCCTCGCGTGGGACAGAACCCGGATGCATGGATCCCGGATCAAGCCCGGGATGACGCCGGTGTGTGAGGTGGACAGCAAGGGTTTCAGCCAAGCGCCAACGCAGGCAAGACCTTCACCTCTCCCTGAGGGAGAGGTCGACGGCCGCAGGCCGGCGGGTGAGGGTTTACGGCCTCTCGAGTCCGGTCGGCGCGGTGAGTGCTCTATCCGGAGGGTTCCCTAAACCCTCACCCGGAGCTTCGCTCCGACCTCTCCCTCGGGGAGAGGTGAAGAAGGGCTTTGCGGGACCTCCCCTACCCCTTCGGCTTCTCCGGCTCGGGCAGTTCGCCCGGCCAGGCGACGATATAATCCTCGTATTCCTCGACCGGGATGTCGCTCTCGCTGATGGTGCGGCCGGAGGTCGAGATGCCCGCCTCGTGCACGGTCTCCGGGTCGCCGGATACGAGCGGATGCCACCAGTAGAGGTCGTGCCCCTCGGCGATCAGGCGGTAGCCGCAGGTCGGCGGCAGCCAGGTCAGCGTCCGCACCGTCTTGGGATCGAGCGGAATGCAATCCGGCACGAAATCATGCCGGTTCGGATAATCGCGGCAGCGGCAGCTATCCTCGTCGAGCAGCTCGCAGGCGATCGCCGTCCAGACGATCTCGCCAGTATCCCAGTCCTCGAGCTTGTTCAGGCAGCAGCGGGCGCAACCGTCGCAGAGCGATTCCCATTGCGCCGGGCTCATCTCTTCCAGCGTCAGGCGCTTCCAGAACGGCGCTTCCTCGGTTTCGGGCGCGGATGCGGCTGCGGCATCCTGTTGCGCGGAGGTCGCAGCGTCGTGTGCGTCCTTTCCTTGCAAGGGCATGGAGATTGCGTATCCTTCGTCGATCGGCGAGAACCGGCCAGGGCTGGGGGCGGTCCGTTCACCGGGCATTCCGAATGGCGCCATATAGCGCCGGAATGCGATGTTTCGACCGCCTTTTAGAACCATTCGACCTTCAATGGAACAGCCCTTGCGCAAGCTTCAGGATCGGATCTCGGAATGGCTCGCCGGCTTGAAGCCCGGCACGCGCCGTTCCGCCGACGCGCCAGGGTCCAACGAGGCAGGGAAAGACACTTCCGGCGGGAAAATGCCGCGGCTGCGGCTGATCGAGATCGACGCCTTCATCGATTCGGCGCTCTACCGGATCTGGACGGGGCTGAAGGACGGCGCCGAGGCGCTGTCGCGCTTCGCCCGCCACTTCCGCATGACCGGCTGGCGGCGGGCGCCGTTCGAAATCCTCGGCGACGGGCTGACGATGGCCGCCGGCGGAGCCGTGGTGATGCTGACGCTGGCGCTGCCCGCCTTCGACGCAACCAAGCAGGACTGGCTGGCGCAATCGGATTATTCCGTCACCTTCCTCGACCGCTACGGCGCCGAGATCGGCAAGCGCGGCGTGCGCCATTCGGAATCCGTGCCGCTCGAGGAAATGCCGGACAGCCTGATCAAGGCGACGCTCGCCACCGAGGACCGGCGCTTCTACACCCATTTCGGCATCGACATCATCGGCACGGCGCGCGCGCTGGTGGAAAATTTGCGCAACGACGCCGTGCGCCAGGGCGGCTCGTCGATCACCCAGCAGCTGGCGAAGAACCTGTTCCTGTCGAACGAGCGCACGCTCGACCGCAAGATCAAGGAAGCCTTCCTGGCGCTCTATCTGGAAAGCAACCTCTCCAAGCACGACATCCTGCAGCTCTATCTCGACCGCGCCTATATGGGCGGCGGCAATTTCGGCGCGGCGGCGGCGGCGGAGTTCTATTTCGGCAAGAAGGTGCAGGACATCAACCTGGCCGAGGCGGCGATGCTGTCCGGCCTGTACAAGGCCCCGGCCCGCTACGCGCCACACATCAACCTGCCGGCGGCGCGCGCCCGCGCCAACGACGTGCTCACCAACATGGTGCAGGCCGGCTTCATGACCGAGGGCCAGGTGATGGGCGCCCGGCGGAAGCCCGCCGACGTCGTGCGCAAGGCGGCCGACACGGCACCGGACTATTTCCTCGACTGGGCCTTCGACGAGGTCAAGAAGCAGGTGCCGGACGGCGACCGCAGCCTGATCGTCCGCTCGACCGTCGACATGAACCTGCAGAAAACCGCCGACGAGGCGATCGAGGGCGCGCTGCGCGATTCCGGCGAGCGCTACCGGGTCAGCCAGGCGGCCATGGTCGTCGCCGAGCCGGATGGCGCGGTGCGCGCGCTGGTCGGCGGCCGCGACTATGGCGAGAGCCAGTTCAACCGCGCCACGGATGCGCTGCGCCAGCCCGGCTCGTCGTTCAAGCCCTTCGTCTACACGACGGCGATCCTGCACGGCTACACGCCGAAGAGCATCGTCGTCGACGCGCCGATCTCGATCGGCAACTGGTCGCCGAAGAACTATGGCGGCCGCTACATGGGCTCGATCCAGCTGACCACGGCGCTGATCCATTCGCTGAACACGGTCGCCGTGCGGCTCGCCGGCGCGGTCGGCCGGCCGGCGATCATCGACCTCGCCCACAAGATGGGCATCACCACCAACATCATCAATTCGAAGTCGCTGCCGCTCGGCGCCACCGATGTGCGCGTGCTCGACATGACGGGCGCCTATGCCGTGTTCGCCAATGGCGGCATGAAGGCGACGCCCTATGCCTTCACCCAGATTCTCAACAGCCAGGGCGAGGTGGTGTTCGACCGCAAGCGCGACGTGCCGCCGCCCGAGCGCGTGCTCGACGAAAAGACCGTCGGCATGATGAACTACATGCTCGGCCAGGTGCCGGAGCGCGGCACCGGCCGCGCCGCCAAGCTGCAGGGCATCAAGACCGCCGGCAAGACCGGCACCACCAATGCCTATCGCGACGCCTGGTTCATGGGCTTCACCGGCAATTATGTCGGCGGCATCTGGTTCGGCAATGACGACTTCACTTCGTCGAACAAGATGACCGGCGGCTCGCTGCCGGCACAGACCTGGAACCGGGTCATGACCTATGCCCATAACGGCATCGAGCTGAAGCCGATCCCGTTCATCGACGAGCCGGCCTCCGACGGTCCGCGTCCGGCGCCTGCGGTCGCCAGCAACGACGCCGACCAGCGGCCGCTGTCGCTTTCCGCCCGGACGACGGAACGGCTGATCGCGCTGGAAAAGCTCTTTGAGACCACGCCGCCGTTGCAGCCGCAGAGCGCGGCGTCGGTGGGATCCGGCCAGAAGATCCGCGCCGCCGCGCTGGAAGGCGACGAAACTGCGCCGCGCTGAACCCTGGGTCTGGGCGAAGCAACTTCCGGCTTCCGCGCTCGGACGAAACGGTTCGAGCCAATGACGGGGCCGATGATCCCATCGCCGTGCAACGAAGCGGCGCGCAGGCGCTCGCCTCCCCTTGACCTGCCGGGCGCGATCATCCGCCGTTGTGACGATCGCAATATTTTCATTCAATATTCAAAACAAACAATCATCATGTTAGTATTATTAAACCATCTAAATAAACTTCATTGTCGCGGCAATTATATCCCCAACAAAATAGTCACAGGCATATAGAAGAAAGAAATACATCCATCTATTTACACTCGACGCTCATCATTTATTTGCGACTATGGTCTCTATCCTGCCACGAGCTGGAACCAGAGACTGGAGGACTGCCGGATGAAGGTCGCGATCGGGATCATGGTTGCATTCGGGCTTGTCAGCGCGGCGCACGCGGCCGACCTGACCTCGCCACTGCCGCATGAACCGCCGGCCGCACCGGCGCCCGCCTTCACCTGGACCGGCCTCTATCTCGGCGCCCATGGCGGCTATGCCGGGGCGGACTTCAAGACCGAGCCGACCGACGCCTATGGCGGCCAGAAGCCGGACGGATTCTTCGGCGGCGGCCAGGCCGGCTACAATTATCAATTCTCGAACAATATCGTCCTCGGCCTCGAGGCCGACGCCTCGTTCGGCGACCAGAAGGACGATATCTCCGTCCTGCTCGCTTCGGACGAGGTTTCCTTCGGGCTCGACTACGCCACCAGGATCGACGCCTTCGGCACGGTGCGGACCCGCGCCGGCTATGCCGTCGACCGCTTCCTGCCCTATGTCACCGGCGGCCTTGCCTGGGCCAATGCCGGGCTGGACTTCCATCGGGTGATCACGGCGGACGGCAACGTCGCCGTCGACAACCGCGCCTCCGACAAGCAGACCTTCACCGGCTGGACGCTCGGCGCCGGCCTCGAATATGCCGTCACCGACCACATCACCGCCAAGGTCGAATATCTCTATGCCGATCTCGGCTCGAAGGATTTTGACCTCGGCACGCCGATCCGCGCCGACATCACCCTGCAGACGGTCAAGTTCGGCCTGAACTACAAGTTCTGATGGGCGAGAGACTGACGCTGCGTCATCGGCCGGCATCGAAAAACAGGCGCGCGATCAAGGACTTGGCGCCGGTGGAGATCACGTCAATAGGTTGATTTGTTGCCCGAAAAGCACAGACGCCCCGTCGCGAAATCACTACGGTCCGCGAATCAATCAGAGGATTCATAATGATAAAGCGCACTCTTGGGCTGGCTTTCGTTGCGGCGTGCGGCCTCGGTTCCGTGGCCCACGCAGCGGATTTGACGGTCGTTGAAGAGGCTGCCGTGGCGGCACCGGCGTTCAACTGGACCGGCCTCTATGCCGGCGTCCATGCCGGCTATGGCTGGGGTGATTTCAGTTCGCCGCTCGACAGCGCCAATTTCTTCCTCGGAGACCTGAGCCGGAACCCGGACGGAATCTTCGGCGGCGGCCAGATTGGCTACAACTACCAGTTCAGCAACAATCTCGTCGCTGGCTTCGAAATCGACGCGTCCATCGCGGATCTCGACGGTATCGGCGAGCTCACTTTGACGAGTGGCTCCGACCGCGCAACCATTTCACAGGGTTCGAAGATCGACGCCTTTGGCACCGTGCGGGGCCGCCTTGGCTATGCCGCCGACCGCTTTCTGCCCTATGTGACGGGCGGCCTGGCCTGGGCCCGGACGAGCTATGAATTCGGCTTAGACCAGACCGACTTCCCGGGGATCCACTTCTCCGACAAGCAGACCTTCACCGGCTGGACCCTCGGCGCCGGCCTCGAATACGCCGTCACCAACAACGTGACTGCCAAGGTTGAGTATCTCTATGCCGATCTCGGCTCGAAGGACTTTCAGCTCGGTGCCGGCCTTCCCGCCATTCCGGGCGACCTGACCATGCAGACCGTCAAGTTCGGCCTGAACTACAAGTTCTGATCGCCCGACCTCTCGGCCGAGTTCGGAAGCTCCCGCGCAGATCCTGCCGGGAGCTTTTTTTGTTCGGCCCGCGATCCGCGCCGATCTCACCCAGCAGACGGTCAGGTTCGGCCTGAACGACAAGTTCTGAGGTTTTTGCAGAGCGGCGCACGGTGACTGACAACGCCTGTTCGCCAATAAAAAACGACAAACTTTTCAATAGCTTAACCAAAATTCAAGCCCCATCAATAAGTTCAGCTGTTGCCAATTCCACACAGACGACGACACGTGAAATCACTAAGCTACCCCTAGGTAAGGGGGACTTACATGATCAAACGCGCTCTCGGATTGGCCTTCATCGCGGCATGCGGCTTCGGTTCCGCAGCTCATGCGGCGGATTTGACCGTGGTCGAGGAAGCCGTCGTCACCGCCACTCCGGTCTTCAACTGGACCGGCTTTTATGCCGGCGTTCATGGCGGCTATGGCTGGGCCAAGCTCGACAGCGCAGATACCGGAGTCCTCGGCGGCGACAAGCCGGACGGCTTCTTCGGCGGCGGTCAACTTGGCTACAACTACCAGTTCTCGACCAATGTCGTCCTCGGTGTCGAGGCAGACGCCTCGTTCGGCAATCTCAAGGATAGCGAGTCCTGGACTGTTCTCGCGCCGATCGACCTCAACGTATGGTCGAAGCTGGACGCCTTCGGGACCGTCCGGGGTCGGGTGGGCTATGCGGCCGATCGCTTCCTGCCCTATCTGACGGGTGGTCTGGCCTGGGCCAGGGCCGAGCAGGAAATTTCCGCTACCGCGAACGTTCAGGACACACAGTTTACCCTGTTGTCCGCCGGGGGCACGAAGACCTTTACCGGCTGGACCGTCGGCGCTGGCCTCGAATATGCCATCACCACCAACATTACCGCCAAGGTCGAGTATCTTTATGCCGATCTCGGCTCAAAGGATTTCTCCGGCCTGGCGGCCGAACAGAACATTCAGTACAAGGGCGACCTCACCATGCAGACCGCCAAGTTCGGCCTGAACTACAAGTTCTGATCGGCACCGCGCGCGACCGGCTCCTGAAGTCCCCGTGCAAACCTGCGCGGGGACTTTTTTGTTATCCACCTCTGAACCAGCTGTCCGCCACGAGCCCTGCGCGCGCAGCCAGTCTGTAGCGTCCCGCCCTCGGCGCCGGGTTGCATCGCGCCGTCTTCCTGATCATTCTGTCGCCCCGCTTCTTGCCCGGAGTTCCTCATGTCCCTCGCCGACACCGCCACCTCTACAAGCCAGGACAAACGCGCCGCGCGGCTCGACGCGGTCATCGACGCGGCGATCCGCGACGGCGTGATCGTCGGCGCGGTGGTGCTGGTGGCCGAGGATGGCGAGCTGGTCTACCGGCGCACGGCCGGCCATGCCGATCGCGAGGCGGGACGCCGCACGAGCGAAGACACGATCTTCCGCCTCGCCTCGGTCACCAAGCCGCTGGTCGCCGTCGCGACGCTGTCGCTGGCCGAGGCCGGCGTGATCGGGCTCGACGATCCGGTGACGCGCTTCCTGCCGGATTTCCGGCCGAAGCTCGCCGATGGCAGCGAACCGGTGATCACCATCCGCCATCTGCTCACCCACACCAGCGGCCTGATCTACGGCTACCCCAAGGAAGCCGGCATTTCCGAAGGGCTCGACCAGCCGGGCCGCGGCATGGCGGAGAATCTCGCCAAAATCGCCGCGCAGCCGCTCGCCTTCGCGCCGGGCACGTCCTGGTGCTATTCGGTCGGCATCGACGTCCTCGGCGGCTTGCTGGAGAAGGCGACCGGCCAGAGCCTGCCGGAGATCGTCGCCAGCCGCGTGACGCGGCCGCTCGGCCTCGCCGACACCGCCTTCCTGCCGAGCGACCCGAACCGGCTCTCCGTCGCCTATGCCGACGGCGAGCCGCGCCCGGTGGTGATGGCCGAGTACCAGCCCGTCACCGGCAAGATGGGCACCGTCCATTTCGCGCCCAATCGCAGCTTCGATCCGGACTCGTTCCCCTCGGGCGGCGCCGGCATGTTCGGCACCGCCGGCGACATCCTGGCTTTCCTGGAAGCGATGCGCCGCGGCGGCGCGCAGATCCTGTCGGCGGAAAGCCTGGCCCTGCTGTCGCAGAATGCGATCGGCGGCTTCGACACCACCGTGCCCGGGCGTGGCTTCAGCCTCGGCTGGTCGATCACCTATGATCCGGCCGCCAGCGCCTCGCCCTTCTCGCCCGGCACCTGGCAATGGGGCGGCGTCTACGGCCATTCCTGGTTCGTCGATCCGGCCCGCAAGCTGTCGGTCGTCTCGTTCTCGAACACGGCGCTCGCCGGCGTCAACGGCCCCTACCCCGACGCCATCCGCGCCGCCGTCTACGGCTGAGGCCACGCGCCGCCGTCATCCCCGCGAAGGCCGGGATGACGGCGCGAAGCGCGCTCAGGCGACGCCTTCCGCCTCTTCGCCGACACGGCCCTTGGTGACCGAATCCGGCAGGCCGAAGATCCCATCGAAGGCCCAGTTGTAGGCGAACATGTAGATCGGGAAGAACACGATCAGCACGGCGTCGAGCAGCAGCGCCTGAAGCAGCGAGATCTGCATCCACCAGGCGATCAGCGGGATCAGGAACATCACCAGCGTCGTCTGGAAGCCGAGCGCATGCAGCAGCCGGCGGCCGAAGGAGCGTGTCCGCGCCGCCTGGCGCGATTCCCAGCGCTCGAACAGCCAGTTGTAGATCAGGTTCACCGTCACCGCGGTCGTCGAGATCATGATCGCGAGCGGGCCGGTCAGCGACGCCTCGGAACCGGAGAGATAGGCCAGCATATAGGCCGAGATGATGGTCCCGGATATCTCGAAAACGGATATGTAGACCACCCTGCGAAGAGGACCTTGCACGTCAACACCTCGTTGGGAGCAGCATGGGGGAGCGGCCGAAACGGCCATTGGGGCAGCTCTCTAGCACCAGGATCGAAGACAAGAAAAGTTGCTATCTATCAATCATACTGATAGATCGAGGTTCATGATGTTCTCCAGCGACAGCATCGAGACCTTCCTGGCGGTGATCGACCACGGCTCGTTCTCGGCCGCCGCCCGCGTCCTGCGCCGGGTTCCCTCGGCCGTTTCCATGGCGATCGCCAATCTCGAGGCCGAGCTCGGCTACCCGCTCTTCGTGCGCGCCGCGCGCCAGGTCCGCCCGACGCCGAAGGCGCTGGCGCTCGTGCCGCACGCCCGCGTCATCGCCGAGCAGCTCGAGCAGCTCGCGGCGCACGCGACCGAGCTTTCCGACGGGCTGGAGACGCGGCTTGCGATCGGGATCGCCGCCGATATCGACAATGCGCGGCTGATGCACGCGATCTCGGCCGTCTCGGCGCGCCATCCGCTGCTCGCGATCGAAATCACCACCGCGCCGCAGGACGACGTCGTCGAGCGGCTGCAATCCGGCCGCGTCGATCTCTGCATCGCCTATGGTGGGCTGGAGACGAGCCTCCGGGAAGATTTTCATTTCATCGGCACGGAGACGCTGGTCGCCGTCGTCTCGGCGCAGCACGGCTCCGAGCTGCTTGCGGTCGAGAGCCTGAAGCTCGACGACCTGTTCCATCACCGGCAGATCCTGATCGCCAGCACCGAGCACCCGATCCGCGATTTCCGCCAGCTGATCGCCGGCTCCTACTGGCGCACCGACAGCCTCGCCACCGCCGTCAATATGGTGAAAGCCGGTCTCGGCTGGGGCAACCTGCCGCTCTCGGTGGCGACGCCGCTCGCCCGCGACGGCAGCGTCCGCATCCTGCCCTTCTCCAACGTCGCCAACGGGTTGAAACTGCCGCTGCACCTGCGCTGGATGCGCCACAATCCGCCCGGCAAGGCGGGCCAGGAGCTGGTGGCGCTGCTGAAGGACGCGTGAGGCGCGCGAAGGTCGCCGCCCCCCTTCCCACCCGCCCAAATCCGGAGCTTGCCGGTAGGGCACGTTAGCGGGTATCTCAGTCGGGCGGGATGCGTCGCGGCAGGTGCCGGAACATGCTCCCGCCGCGCCTAGAACACGGGGAATCCGAGATCATGATCCACGGTCGCAATGCCGATGCCCGCCGCCTGCACGAACTGGCCCTGCTCGGGCATGATCCGGGGATCGTCAGCCGCCGCTCGTTCCTGGTCGGCGCCGCCAGCCTTGGCGCGCTGGGGCTCGCCGGCTGCTCCACCGGCGGCATGAGCGCCTCGGAGGCGCGCCTCGCCTACGGCCCGGTGCCGCAGGAAAAATTCCCGATTCCCGCCACCGACATCGGCAAGCTCGATCCGAAATACTACCGCCGCACGGTGCCGTACACGACCAAGGAAGCGGCCGGCACGATCATCGTCGATCCCGGCAAGCACTATGTCTACCGCGTCGAGGGCGACGGCAAGGCCACCCGCTATGGCGCCAATGTCGGCCGCGACGGCTTCCGCTGGAGCGGCGACGCCTATGTCGGCCGCAAGGCGGAATGGGCGACCTGGACGCCGCCCAAGGAGATGATCGCGCGCCAGCCCGAGGCGGCCAAATATGCCGCCGGCATGCCGGGCGGCCTCGACAACCCGCTCGGCGCCCGCACGCTCTATCTCTACCAGAACGGCCAATACACGCTCTACACCATCTACGCCTCCAGCCATCCCGAATCGATCGGCAAGGGCGTCACCAGCGGCTGCGTCGGCCTCTTGAGCCAGGACATGATCCACCTCTACGCCAAGACCCCGGTGGACACGAAGGTCGTCGTCCTGCCGGCCTAGACCTGACGATCCGGGAGCGCGGCAGCATGGCAGAGGCGCGGGGCGGCATTTCGATCCTGGCGTTCGCGCCACGCCACGCGGAAGCCTTCGCCGCGCTCAACATCGCCTGGCTCGAACGCTTCTTCGCGATCGAGGACAAGGACCGCGAACAGCTGCACGACGCCAAGGCGCGCATCCTCGACAAGGGCGGCTGCATCCTGATCGCCGAGGACGAGAACGGAGTGGCGATCGGCTGCGTCGCGCTCGTCCCGCATGGCGAGGCGGAAGTCGAGCTCGCCAAGATGGCGGTCGCCGAGAGCGCGCAGGGCCGCGGCGTCGGCCGCCGGCTGATGGACGCGGCGCTCGTGCAGGCGCGAGAGATGGGCTGCCGCTCGGTCTATCTCGAATCGAACCACGTGCTGGTCCCGGCGGTCACGCTCTACGAGCGCAGCGGTTTCCGCCACCTCGCGCCGGAGGAACGGCCGGTCTCGCCCTATGCGCGCTGCGACGTCTACATGCGCCGCCTGCTTTAGCGGCCGCGGGCGGTCCCGAACGAAATCAGTCCGAAGGCGGCTGCACGGCGGCGCGGCCGACATCCGTCAGCCCGTAGATGCCCCGGCTCTCGCGCACGAACCAGCCATAGACATTGCCCTGCAGGATCCCCGGCGCGCGCGCCACATGCGCCTTCAGCTGCTTCGGGCTCTGCGGTCCCGCGAGCAGCGCCGTGGCGAGAAGGATGCAGTCCTGCCGGTAGGCGGTCATGATCGGCTTGCCGCGCCCGCCGCCGATCTGCGGATCGCCGACCCGGCGCCTGTGCTCGGCGAGCAGCCGCGAGCGTCGCTTGGGATCGCGGCGCGGCGTGGCGGCAAAGGGTTCGAGGATGACATCCACCGTGCCGGATGCCGAAACCGCGACGAGCCCGAAGCCGAGCCGCCGGCAGAGATTGCGGAAGCGCGCATCATGCTCGCGCCCATTCCCCTTCGAGGCCCGCGCCGCGAGCCAGACTTCGTCCGAGATCGCCGCCCGGTTGACGCCCTGCAGCACCAGTTCGAGGTTGAAGGAGAGCTTCATCTCGCAGACGACGAGGACAGCCGGCTCACCCTCCCGGACGCCGACGAGATCGCAGCCATTGACCTCGCCCTTCACGGCATAACCGGCGTTTTCCAGGAAGGCCTTCAGGGGCAGGTAGAGGTCGGTTTCGAGCATGCGTGTTGTCTGCGGTCCCGGGGCGTTCGAGGAGGGTTTAGCTGAGTCTGAGGAAAGGGGCACTGCATCATGGACGATCTACTTCCTCCAATGCGCGCAGCGCTAAGTCGGGTATACGCATCATCATCCACATCATCGCCGGACTGGCTGGGTCGGGAAGCCGGCTGCCGGGACCGTCCGGGATGGGGAGGGAAGCGGAATGGCTGGTTCTGATTGACTATGCCGGGAAAGCGGTAATTCTTCCAGCCACCGAACTTCTTAGGTGGAAGGAACGATCGAACGCGAATAAGCCTAGTTCGGATCAATGAAGTAAACGCCGGAGGTCGCAATGCTGCCCGACATAAAGAACGCATACCTGAATGGGCGGCTGATGCTCTTGCTAGGCGCCGGTGCGTCTTACGGATCACGCGACTCCGACGGTACGGGAATGCCCATGGGCGATGGCCTTGCCAAAGAACTCGCTGCATTGATGGGCTGGCCATACGGTGGCGAGGCTCTTAGCAACGTTTACTCGGCGATCAACGCAATCGACTCGGCGCGACTCCACACTTTCCTAAGGAGGCGACTGTCCAACACGAAGCCCTCACCGGATCTTCAAACGATTGCGTCATTCCCATGGTCGCGCATCTTCACTCTAAACATCGATGACTGCACCGAAACGGCGCTTCGTAGGGCGGGGACGCAAAAAGTCGAAGTCTTTGCCCGCAATTCTCCGCTCGAAGAAGTCGATCCGATATTTAGGTCTGTCCAGCTTATCAAATTGAATGGGTCAGCAGATCGCCCCGAAGACGGGTTCATCTTCTCACCCCAAGAATACGGCGACGGTTCTAACCGACTCCCTTTGTGGTATCGGGAATTGGGCCAGAACCATAGCAACTACGCGTTTGTTTTCATCGGCAGCAAGCTAAACGAACCACTGTTCCAGCACGCAATGGCGGAGATGCGTTCGGTAGTGAAAAGAGCGCCGCTTCGGGGGTACGTAATAACCCCCTCCGCTAGCGAGATAGACAAACATCATCTCAACAGTCTCAACCTGATTCACGTACCCGGCACACTCACCGATTTCGCAGAATGGCTCTCTCGCGAAATGCCGAAGCGCCCGACCGGGTGGGACCTGGCCACAGCACGGCGTCCCGAATTACGGAATATTCATAAAGCACTGACAGACATGCAGAAGCGTGCGTTAAATAGCGTTACGCTCGTGAGCGCCGACAGCCTCCCGCGCTCTGAATCAGCCAATACTCTCGGCGCAATTCGCGAGTTTTATAGAGGATACAAGCCGCGTTGGGCCGACATTCTCGATGGCGTTCCGGCCGAACTCTCGTTCATCAAGCAATTTTCTAAGCTCGTAGAGGAAGGGCACGACAGTAGAAAGTGTATTGCGTTGGTCGGACCTGCAGGTTCTGGGAAAAGCACCGCTCTGATGGCTGCCGCGCTCCATGTTAGCAATGCGTCAAACACCCCTGTCTACTTTCTGAGAGAGGCAGTCAGCGACCTTAAAGATGTCGTCGTCGCTTTGGAGCAGCTCAACACCTCCCCGTTCTATCTATTCATCGACAAGATCGAGTCGATGCACAACGAGGTCGCGGAATTGCTTGCAGGGACGCAGACTCAGCACATCTGCATTGTGGCATCTGAAAGGCTCAACATCTGGAACAGACGGGTTAAGGCGACTGTCGAGCCAGTCATTTCCAAGACATTCAACGTCGAGAGGATACGTAGACCTGACGCAGTTCGGATACTCGAAAAGCTAGAGAAATTCGGACCATGGACACGCCTGCAGCCGATGAGTCCAGAAGAACGTATCAAGGAAATATTCAATAAGGCCGACCGGCAATTGCTTATCGGCTTAATGGAAGCAACTACCGGACTCGGCTTTACGCAGATTATCGATAGGGACTTTAAGAACGTAGGCGACGATCGACACAAGAATTTCTTGGTTATTGTTGGCCTCGCTAGCATCCACAGGTCGACTCTGAGCTCCCACATTGTTGGATCTGCTCTCTCCAACCTCAGCATCGCAGAAGATGTCAACGTGATGGCCCGCGAAACAGAGGGCATTATCGTGACAAATTCCAAGAACTATTCTGCTCGTCACCCGGTGTATATTCGAGAACTATTTGAAAAGATAATCGAGACAACTATGATCCGCGATTGTCTAATCTCGGTTTTGGAAGCTTTTTCTGATTATGAGACTCCGGTAATTAAAAATGTCGGAAGGTCAGATGGTGTAGTTTTTAAGTCAATTATAAACCATCGCTTTGTCAAAGAGATGATGCGCAACGATCAGGAAAAAGTCCTGTCCGTATACGAAGCATTTGAGACAAAATTTCATATCGATGGTCTGTATTGGCTGCAATACGGCTTAGCGCTGCGCGACTTTGGGGAGCACGGTAGGGCGCTAGAAAAGTTAAAGACGGCTCGCGAGGCGTTTGATTCTCCTCAAATCGAGCACGCTTATGCGCAGCAGTTGCTCATTATCGCGTCTATGTCGCCGAGTTGGCCCGACGCTGAGCCGCTTCTCAATGAAGCCTTAGAAGCGCTGCGTGAACTGAACCGGGGAGCAAATGTAACAGACACATATCCGATCGTAACGCTTGCTGAAGGACATCTTTCAGTCGTACTGAAGTTTTTCGGCGTCGAAAGCGCTAAAGTGATTGCTCAGCAATACGCTAATGAATTGCTCGTAGCGCACAAAAAATATCCTAACGTCCGGCTGCAAGAGGCAGTGAACAACGTCGTAACCTTCGCAACTACCGAAATATGGAAAGAATCGTACGGGCCAGGATATCTCGAAAATATTGAATAACAGAACTCGTCCATGCGCATTGCCAAGACTCGCCGCGCGATGATTGCAACTGCAATTCCTGACGCTGGAAGCCGTCATTCCTCACGGGGTTCAGCTTTCGGTCAGATGCAGCGGAATGAACGGCAGGTTTCGTTCCGGGACGGAAATACTCCGAATGGCTGCAATGGGGTCGGAAGCGTAATGGCAGTTATTGTGTGAGGGACAGGCCATTGGCAGACTGCTAGCTGACGGCCACGAAAACGGCCATCCAGATACAGGCCAGTGTCTATGCTTGGGCAACACAGTCAATAAAAGTGGTCACCTAGCAACTCCCTCACCCCGCCTCCACCACCCGCCTCCCCCTTCACCCACCGCCACGCCCTGCCGTCGAACGCCACCAGACCCACGCCGATCAGGGCCATGCCGGCAACATGCTTGGGCGCCAGGGTTTCGCCGAGAACCAGCGTGCCGAGCAGGATCGCCGATACCGGGACCAGCAGCGTCACCAGCGAGGTATTCGTCGCGCCGGCGCGCGCCAGCAGGCGGAAGAAGATGAGATAGCCGAGCGCGGTCGAGAGCGCCGCGAGGCCAAGGATCGCGACCGGCCAGCCGGGCATGGCGAGCTGCCACGGGCGGTCGAAGAGGAGCGCCAGCGGCACCATCATCGTCGTTGCGGCAATCATCTGGCCCGTCGCCGCCGTCATCGGTGCGAGGCCGCGGCAGATGGCGCCCGAGCGTGCCGGAAAAGCCGTATCCGGGCGTCGCCAGCAGTATGGCAAATTCGCCGAGCCCGTCCGAACCGAAGCACCGCTGCGCCGCCGGCTCGCAAACCCGATTCAAACCGCGTGCCTGGAACCAGGAAGCGGCTAGACTGTTCAAGCCTTGTCACCACGCTGACAGGCCCCGCCGCTGGGCAAGCGGCATCAGGAGGAAAGCTCATCATGATGATTTCGCCCAGGATTCGGACCATCGCGGCTGCCGTCATAGCCGCCGGGGCGGTTTCCCTATCCAGCGCCGCGCATGCCGACAGCGGCACGATCCGCTTCTCCGTCTTCAAGGCTGCCTTCTTTGTCGGCGGGTCCGGAGGAGACGGCACGCTCACCTTCCAGGGGCGTCGCTATCCCATCTCGATCGCCGGCGTCTCGGGCGGTTTGGCGTTCGGCGCCTCCAAGACCTATTTCCAGGGCAAGGTGCGCAACATCCGCCGCGCCCAGGACGTCACCGGCGTCTATGCCGCGGTGGGCGGCGGCGGTGCCGTCGGCCGAGGGGCCCAGATGATCGTCATGAAGAACGGGAAGGGCGCCCAACTCGAACTCTCGGGCAGGCAGGTGGGCCTGCAGGTCAACGCCGATCTCAGCGGACTGGCGATCACGGTGAAGTAAAGTCGCCGAACAACCGGCCATCCCAATCGACAAACCAAACGCACCGTCGGCATCCTGCTCCCCCGTGTAGCCAGCCGACGGTTCGCTTTGGGTCGAAGGCGGTGATGGAAGCCCACAGCCATGTCCGTGCCCGGGCAAGCCGGCATAGGACATGAAGACGGAGCTTGTCCTGCACAGCAAGCCAACAGGCCTCCAAAACCCTCTCCCGCGAGCGGGCGAGGGTTTTGGAGGCTGCATCGTCTGGAAACGGACGTTGACGCATTGAACGATTCAGCCAGGGCCCGTTGCTGGTTCGAAGGCACCGGCTCCGCCAGCAGTCCCTATCAGGCCTCCACCACCCTGCGCGCCCTCACCCACCGCCACGCCCTGCCATCGAACGCCACCAGCCCCGCGCCGATCAGCGCCATGCCGGCAAAATGCTTGGGTTCCAGGGTTTCGCCGAGGACCAGCGTGCCGAGCAGGATGGCCGAAACGGGGACGAGGAGCGTTACCAGCGAGGTGTTGGTGGCGCCGGCGCGGGCGAGCAGGCGGAAGAACAGGATGTAGCCGAGCGCGGTCGAGAGCGCCGCGAGGCCGAGGATGGAAAGCAAGACAGGCCAGCCGGGCATCTCCAATTGCCACGGGCGGTCGAACAGCAGCGCGAGCGGCACCATCATCGTCGTCGCCGCGATCATCTGCCCGGTCGCTGCCGTCACCGGCGCGACGCCGAGGCGCGGCAAGTGCCGCCCGAGCGCGCCGGAAAAGCCGTAGGAGAGGGTCGCCAGCAGAATGGCGAATTCGCCGAGCCCGTGCGAACCGAGGTTCCAGAAGACCTGCGGGCCGATCAGCACCGCGACGCCGGCGACGCCGATCGCGATGCCGGTGAGTTTTGCCGCCGTCAGCTTCTCGTCGCTGGTGAGGAAATTGACGACCAGCGCCGTCCAGAACGGCGTCGTGGCGTTGAGCACGGCGGCCAGCCCGCTCGGCACCTGGGTCTGGCCCCAGACGATCAGCGAGAACGGGATGACGTTGTTGATCAGCCCCATGCCGAACAGCACGCGCCAGACCCGCCCGTCGGCCGGCAGCGCCCTGCCCGTCAGGCGGATCAGCGCCACGAGAATCAACGCCGCGATGCCGACGCGCAGCGACACGACGGTAAAGGGCGGCAGCGCCTTGCCGGCGACGGAATTGAAGAAGAACGAGCCGCCCCAGAGCGCCGAGAGGGTCGCGAGTAGCGCCCAGTCGCCGCGCGTCATCGTCTGGCGGATCGCCGTCGTCATCATCGCCTCGCAGGATCTTTTTGTGCCCCGCCTGCTCTGCCCGGCTTCGGCGCGGCCGGCAACCCGTTTGTTGCGGCGGAAACGCGCGGCGCGGCGTGCAAGGCAGGCGCGGCGCATCAACCCTGCTATCGCCGGGAGCCCTCCCGCGCTATCTTCGCGGCGCTCCGACCCGAGGCCCGTGCTTGCGACTTCTCATCAACCTCGCCATCGCCATTGCTGTCGCCGTGATCGTCGGATTCGGCTCGGCCGCGCTCGTGCTCGACCGCGAGCGGCTGTTCGGCGCGGTGACGCGCGGCGCCTGGACGGCATGGCCGGATACCGGCAGCCCGGACGCCGACCCCTATACGGCCGCCATGCTGGCGCGCACCGGCGAGGTGCCGCTCGGCGCCGGCGAGGGCCTCGCCTTTTCGGCCGAGGCCGATGGCGCCGGAGCGCGGCTCAGCGGTAGCTGCACCTATCGCATCAGCGGCCAGACGCCGCCAGCGCGGCTCTGGACGCTGACCGTCTATGATGCCGACGGCCATCTGATGGACAATCCCGCCCACCGCACGGCGTTTCACTCGCGCGAGGTGCTGCGGCACGAGGACGGCAGCTTCACCATTTCGGTGTCGCGCGCGGCCCAGCCCGGCAACTGGCTGCCCGTCACGACGACGGAGGGGATCCGGCTGATCCTGCGCCTCTACGACACGCCGCTCGCCGGCGGCGCGCGGGTCGGCGCCGTCGTCATGCCGGCGCTCGAGAAGGCGGGCTGCCCATGACCCGCTTCGCCCGGCGGAACGGGATCCGCACCCTGCTCTACATCCTCGGCGGGCTGCTGCTCGGCGGCATCATCCACATCGCCGTCATCCTGCTCTTGCCCGATTTCGCCAATCGCGACGCCTGGACCTCGCTCGGCCGCTTCGGGCCGGACGGCGCCTTCCATCGGCTGCCAATGTCGGAACCGGGCACCGAGCCGCTGCCCTATCTCGATCCGCAGATGGCGTATGCCGCCTGCCGCTTCTCGCTCGACGACGGCCCGATCCGCATCAAGGCGACGATGCCGGAGGATTTCTGGTCGATCGCGGTGTTCAACCGGCGCGGCAGCAATGTCTACAGCCTGAACGACCGCTCGGCCGAGCGCGCCGACATCGACCTGGTGATCGCGACGCCGGTGCAGATGGCGCAATTGCGCGAGAACCCGATCGCCGCGCTCGACCAGTCGATCGTCATCGAGGTGCCGATCACGCGCGGCTTCGCCTTGATCCGCAGTTTCGTCGCCGACCCGACGCTGGTCGGCCGGGCCGAGGCGCTGCTCGGCGCCGCCAGCTGCTCGGCCGAACTGCCGTCGGACGACACGCCGCCCGCCGCCGATCCGGGCGAGAAACCGTGACCGTTGCCGCGAGCCCGCCCTAACGCTTGAAAACGCCCTAGCCGCCGCGTCCGGGCTTCGGCTGCGGCGCAGCCGCGGGTTGTGGCGGCAGCGGTCGCTCCGGACGCGGCCGATCGATGCGCACACCCGAGAAGATGATGATCTCGCATGTCCCCTGCTTCGGCAGGCTGGACCGGACGCGTCTGCGCCGGTCGCCCGAGTAGCTCAGGATGGTGCCCATGTGACCTCCTTGGAGGTCCGTCCGGCTGCATCGACGCCCCGATTGCCTGGCGGACGCTCTCGTCAACAATAGCATCATTTACCGACCGGCAAGGTTAACGGATCGCTAACAACTTTCCGGCATGATCGGTCCGGGCTTGGCGATCGGGGCTACCAACGGGGATTGCGATCGCGTCGACTGCTCTTCAGGTAACGCGTCATCATGCAACCCTCGCATTTTTCGGATGGTCTCATGGCCATGGCCGTGTCGAGTCAGCAAAGTCGCGACGCCGCGTTGCTTCGCGCAACGACCGAACTGTTCGTGCTCGACAAGACGCACGACCAGGCCGGCATTCGTCGCTTCGAGGAACTGGCAGCGCATTTCCTCGCCAAGGTCTCCCCCGCCGACCGCGCCTTCGTGGCCGAGCGGCTGGCCCGTCACCCGGATACGCCGGGATCGATTTTGCGCATGCTCGGCAAGGACTTGGCCGAGATCGCCTCGCCGATCCTGCGCCATGCGCCGGGGCTGAACCCCTTCGACCTGCTCGCCATCATGGCCGCCACCGGCCCCGCCCACTGGCGGATGATGGCAACGCGGGAGGGTCTCGCGCCGGAGATCGTCGCCGCGCTGCGGATGACCGGCGACACCGAGACGATGGCGCTGCTGCCGGCCGTCGCCGACAACAAGCCGCAAGCGCCCGATCTTGCTCCGGCCCTGCCGACACTCGACCTGCCGGCGCCGTTCGAGGCGATCGAAACGGCATCGGCCGAGATCGGTGAAATGCCTTCAGAAGCGCCGATCTCGGCGCCGGAGGCGACCGTCCCGGTTCCCGAGCGAGCGAATCACCTCGTCGTCCCCGCGATATCAGAGCCCCATTCCGCACTGGCCGCGGCACGTATCCTGACCGCCAGCCTGAGCGCGGAAATGAGCGCACTGGCCAGCGACGTGCCATCCGCCGCTGCGCGCTGGCGCTTCGAGCCACTGTCTCGCCCGGCTGCCGCGCCGGCGTCCGGTCCGGCGGCGCTCGCTGCGGCCTTGGCGGCTGCCGGGGTGTCGCCGCCTCAAGCCGAAGTTACCATCCCCGTCCCTGAGCCGGTGAGGGTCGAGCCCGTCGCCGCAGCGCTGGAAGCTGCGCCGCGGCCCGAACCCGTCGTCGCCGAGCCAGCGGCTCCGACCGCATACGTCGATCCGGCCGCGGCGTTCCTTCGCCTCGACCGCGAGGGCCGGCTGGCGCGAATCGCGGCGCTATCGCCGACGCCGCTATCGAAGCCGAAGCTCTCGTCGATCCAGATCGACCAGGCGTTTCGCGCCGCACTCAGCCGGGCCCGCCTGCCGATGCTGGCGCGCCAACATCAGCGCGAACAGTTGATCGCGGCGCTCGCCGAAGGGCTTCGCCTCGACGCCGCGCAGGTCATCGCCCTGCTGGACGATCGCTCCGGCGAGGCGCTGATCGTGCTGTTGAAGGCGATCGGCCTCTCCGACAGCGAGGCGCAGCAGGTTCTGCTCTTCGCCAATCCGGTGATGCGCGAGGCGGTCGAAGCCCTCTTCCGGCTCACGGAACTGCTGGCGGGCGTCGCACAGCCAAGCGCCATCCGGCTCGTCGGCGAGTGGCGCGGCGATGCCGAACCCGTGCCCGCGCATCAGCCGCATTTTGCCAATGCCGTACGCAGGGAAGCGCGGTCAGGTTCCATCGAACATCCGGTCGTCGTCGAGCCGAGCCTGCGGACCGAAAAGTTCGCCTGAGGCCAATCAGCCAGTGGCGATCTCGAGAAAGGATCGCCCCTGGCGATCCTCAGTCTCGACCAGCCAGATGTCCGGATCGAACCGCCTCTCCGAGGCGATCCGTTCCTGCATGGCAAGCCGGTCAATGCGTTCGCCGATGCGGGAGAACAGCCGGTCCGTTGGCCGGCTGTCATCGAAAGCCGTCTGCGGCGCCGGGCCATACAGATCGACCGTCCCGTCCAGCCAATCGACGACGACAAAGATAGCGCCGGCCTCTTCCGAGCCACGCCGCACAACGGCGGCAAACGCGCCTTCGGCGAAGACGCGGCGGATATAGGCCGCGACCCAGAAGCCAGATGTCACGCGCATGGTTGCCTCGGAAACGTCAAAGCGTGTTCATCGCCCCGATCAGCACCAGCTTGGCGATGACAGCGTCGCCGGCGGCGCCCGTCATCGGCAGGCCATTGTCGAGTTCGAAGCGGCGAATGGCGCTGGCCGTCTTGCCGCCGCCGCGGCCGTCCGCATCGATCGGCCCATAGCCGATCTGGTTCAATGCCTCCTGCACGCGCTTCACGCGGGCGCGCTCGGCCGGATCCTCGATCGAGCCGGTCGAGACCGGATCGGCAAGCTGGGCGCGGGCCCGGCTCTTGCGCATCTCGCCGAGCAGGCGGGCGCTCGGCTGCCCGGTCGGGATCAGGCCGATCCTCTTTTCAAAGGCCGAGATCGCCGCCTTGGTCTGCGGCCCCAAGACGCCGTCAACGGAGCCGTCATAGAATCCGACATCCAGAAGGGCTTTTTGCGTGTCGGCGACGATATTGCCATCGAGCGAGGCATGGGTGGTCGCGGCTACGGCCGCCACAGGTTTCGGCGCCGCAGGCTGCGGTGCCGAGGGCGCGGCCTGTGTCTGTGCCTGGGTGGCAGCGACCCGGCTCTTCGGCAGCGGTACGGAGACCGTCTCCGCCGCGGTCGCGGCGGCAGCAGGCTCAGGCGTTGGAGAACTTTCGGCAACGCCGCGCGTGACGAAGAGCGGGTCCGGATGATGCTTGGTCTGCAGGAACGCCGCGTTGGAGACGATCGAGGTCACCGCGATGGCGATCAGCGCGATGCCGCCCGCCCGTCCCGGATTCTCGATGATCTTGTCCGCCAAGCGGCCGATCAGGCTTTCGCTCTCCTGCGCGACGCGGCGGGACCGGTTCGGCGGGCGCTTCCGCCGTGCTGGCGCCTCACGCTCACGCACGTCGGCGCTCCCTCTCCTCGAAGACGGTATCGGCAGGATGAGCCGGCAGGGACGACGTCGGGCGACGCGCGGGACGCATCGGCAGCCGCACGGTCGCCCGGGTGCCATGCCCGGCTTCGCTCTCGAGCGTGAACGTGCCCCCCTGCAGCGCGACAAGCCCCTTCACGACGGAGATGCCGAGGCCGGTGCCTTCGCCGCGCCGCTCGGCGCAAAGATCGGCCTGGACGAAAGGCGTCCCGATGCGCGGCAGGTCATTGGCCGGAATGCCGATACCGGTATCGCGGACCTCGACCACCAGATCGCCATGCTCCAGCGAGGCCGTGACGGTCACCATGCCGCCGGCCTCGGTGAACTTGGCCGCGTTGGAAAGCAGGTTGAGCAGGATCTGCCGGCACGCGCGCCGGTCGGCGACGATGTCCGGCAGGTCGCGGTCGATGCGACGGACGAGCCTGACGCCGCGGCTGGCGATCTGCTGGGCCATCATGTCGAGGGCGCTGTCGATCACCGGCACGATCGGAAACGGCGCCGCCACGACGTCAAACTTGCCTGCCTCGATCTTCGACATGTCCAGCACGCTGTTCACCACCTGCAGCAGATGCTCGCCGGAGGAATGGATCAGCCGGATATAGTCGCGGTGGCGCGCCATTTCGAACTTGCCGAACAGCTCCCGCTGCAGAAGCTCCGAGAAGCCGATGATGGCATTGAGCGGCGTGCGCAGCTCATGGCTCATATGGGCGAGGAACTGCACCTTCGACTGGTTGGCCAGATCGGCTGAGGACTGCGCCTCGACAAAGGCGTTCTGCTGGCTCCGCTTTGCGGTGACGTCACGCAGGACGGCGACCACCGAGCGCGTGCCGTCGGCAGCGTCGAGAACCGGGCGGCAGCGCATCTCGACCCAAATGAAGCTGGCAGCATCGTCGCTCGCCGTCCGGCGCAGGCGGAATTCGAGCTGGCGCGGCTCGCCGGTGCGATCGGCCTCCGACAGCGCGTGCAGATAGCCGGGTCGGTCGGCGACATGGACGCGGTCGAACAGGCCATGGCCGATCAGCTCGACCGACGAGCAGCCGAGCATGGCACGCGCGGCGGGCGAGGCGAGCTCGACCGCGCCAACGCTGTCGTGGCGGGTGACGAGATCGATCGTGTTGTCGGCCAGCATCCGATAGCGCGCCTCGCCGTCGCGCGCCGCGCCTTCGGCGACACGAAGAACCAGCTCGATACGCAGCGCCAGCCCTCCGCCATAGAGGATCGCGGCGGCAATCAGGATCGGCGCGAAGGAGACGGGACCGGCCATCGGCGCGGGCATCCAGCCGGCAAGGGCCACCAGCGCAAGGCCGGTCAGCGCACAGGCGGAGATCGCCATCGACGCCAGCGTGATCCGGCGCGAGCCGGACAGCGCCGCCTCGGCCGGCACGATCGCCAAAAGCACGAGCGCCGGCGAGCCAAGCCCGCCCGTCAGCGCGCCCGCCCAAACGACGAGCCCGGCCAGCGCCACGGCGGAAAGAAGATGCGCCTCGCCATACCGGCCGGTGCGCGACAGGAAGGCTGCGATCGGCAGCGGCGCGGCGAGCCAGGCAAAGGCGACGGCGGACGTGACGGACGGTCGGCCCGACAGGGCCAGCCAGATCGGAAACAGCAGCAGGACGCCGAGCCCGACGGCCAGATGCGCCGCGATAAAGGCGCGATGGCGCGCGGCGACAAGCGGCTCGTCAGCGACCGAGCTATGGACCAACCCGTCGATGATTCGCCGCAAGGGCTCGAATGAAACCGTCATACACAACACACCAATGACGCTCGTTCCGGCCTCGCGGCCCGGCGGCGGAGGCACCGCGCAGGACCATCCGGCAATGTCCGCATCATGCCAGCCCCCGCTTAAGGGAACCCTAAAGCGGGGACGTTCGACAACAGCGCAAGGCGCGACGCCATGGTTAACAACTCCTGACCAACCTCTTTCAAATACTGCGTTTTCTCTGAACCTGACCTTCAGTTGCATCGCCTAGGATGACACTCGTCACGACGCGAGATCGTGACGAGGCGGCGCTTATGGGAAGGCGGAAGGGCAGATCGATGTTTATCCTCCGGGCGGCATTCTGGTTTTCGGTCGTCGTGCTGCTGATCCCCGGCGATCCGAGCCATGGCGTGCAAGCGCCGCGCGTCAGCGCGATCGACGCAGTTCTCGCTGCCCGCGGCGCCGTCGCCGATCTTTCCGGCATGTGCGAGCGTCAGCCGGAAGTCTGCAGCCATGGCGGCGCGGCGCTGGCCGCCTTCGGCGCCAAAGCGCGTTACGGCGCGCAGTTCCTCTACAGCGCCATCGACGGAACGATTGGCGGCGCAGCCCCCGTGCTTCCCGGCGCCGGTCCGGCGGGCGGCACGCTGACGCCGGCCGCCATCGAGCCGAACTGGCGCGCGCCGACGCCGCACCAGCGCAAGGCCTGAGCCGGTAGCCGACAACGGACGCAATCTTTTCGGCCCCGGCCGTTTCATCATGGCCCGCGAAACGCTATATGCGGAGTGCCATGAACATCACCGCCACGCTTGCGCCCATCGACCGGATTCTCGACGATTTCGCCTTTCTCGACGATTGGGACGATCGCTATCGCTATCTGATCGAACTCGGCCGCGCGCTCGAGCCGCTATCGCCGGAAGCGCATAGCGAGGCCAACCGCGTGCATGGCTGCGCCAGCCAGGTCTGGCTGCAAAAGGACGTACGGCAGGAAGCCGACGGGCCGCATCTCGACTTCAAGGGCGACAGCGACGCGATGATCGTGCGCGGGCTGGTCGCCATCGTCATCGCGCTGTTCTCCGGCCGTCCGGCCACCGAGATCGTCGAGACCGACGCCGAGGCCGTGTTCGAGACCATCGGCCTGCGCGAGCATTTGACGGCGCAGCGCTCGAACGGCCTGCGCTCGATGGTCAACCGCATCAAGACCGAAGCGGCGGCCGAAGCCGCCGCCTGATCAGCCAGCCTTCGGCTTGAAGTCGTCGGTGCCCCAGTGGCGGACGCCGCCGCCGGAGGCGCGTCCCTGCGCGCTTGCGGCAAGGCCGTAGTGCCGCGCCAGCGCCGACAGCGCCAGTTGCAGCACCAGCTTGGCCGAGCGCTTCGGCCAGTCACGTTCGCGCTCGATCTCCTCGATCCCCTTCAGGAAGCAGCAGAAATCGACGAGGATGCCGGCGAATTCCGGCCCCGTCTGCGTCAGCGCGCGCTCCACCCGCAGCCGCGCCGACAGCGCCGTCTCGGTCAGGTCGGCCATGCCGCCGGCGCCGCCGCGCCGGCCGCTCGCCACCGCCGCCGACCAGTTGGAGGTGACGCGCGGCATCAATTGCCCGCGCGTGAAATCCGACCGCAGCCTCTCGCCGGCGCTGAACGCGGCATCGTCGATCCACGGCCTGCCGTCGCGGCCCTTGCGGCTGCGCAGCCAGGCGAGCGGACTTTCGCTGGCGTCGACCAACACCGTGGCGCGCACCCCATCTTCGTCGAGCGTCCGACGCTCGCGGCTCTGGTGCTGGCCGGCGAAATGATCGCCTCCCGCGAGCAACCGCCGGACCATGGCCCGGCCCGCCTGCGACAGGACATAGCCCGCGCCATCCGCCTCGAGCGCACCATCGGCGAGCAGCGCCTTGACGCTCGCCGCCTCGACCGTTCCGCGCCGCGCGGTCAGGGGCGAGACGAGGCCATAACCATCCGAACAAGGTTCGACGCGCGCCCCGGCCACGGCGAGCCGGCGGGCCAGCCGCGCCGCTTCCCGGCCGGCCATCATGCCCTCCCCGCTTGCGAAGTGGCGTGGCAGGCGGCCCGCTCCAATCGGTCGACGAACTGGTCGATCCGCTCGCTCTCGCGCTGCTCCTCGACCCGGCGGCAGGCATGCGCCGCCGTCGTCCGGTCGCGGCCGAACAGCCGGCCGGCTTCGGTATAGGAAAGCCCCAGCGCGATATGGGCGATATAGACGGCGACCTGGCGGGCATGGGCCTCCTGCGCCGTGCCGCGGCCGGCGCCGCACAGGCGGTCCGCATCCACGGCGAGCGCCGATCCGACCAGCGAGACCAGCATTCGCTTCGTGCCATCGTCCCGAGCGTGCCGCAGCCGGCTCTCGCGAATCTTGACCGCCGGACCTGTCCGAATCTCCATCAGAACCTCCCATCTGCGTGACTAGGATTTAAATCCTATAGAAACATAGACCAGGATGGCGGCGACGGGGATAGATTTTTGCACACGCTTCGCGCCCATCAGGACAATAGCGGCAACCGAGGATAGAATGCACCCTTATCCCCGGTTGCCGGCGCGGCGCGAAAATGGCGGCTTCGAAATCCGGAGCCGCCCCATGACCAAAGCCGCGCCACGCCCCAATGATCCCACCGACGCGCCGATCCGGCGCCGCGCCCGCCACGCCGTCCATGCGGCGATCGGCGCCGGCATCGCGCTCTACCGGCGCCAGACCTGCTTGCCGCGTCTGCTGCCCCTGCCACCGGCCGAACTCGCCGACGAAAGCGACGCGGCGCGACGGCGAATCGTCGCCCGGCTCGCTCGCGCGCTCCGGGCCGAACGGATGCGCGGCCGCGCCGGCCACTGGACCTATGACCTCAACCGGCACATCGCCCTGCACCAGGCCTATGAGGGCGAACGGCAGCACCTGCGGCCCTGAGCGGCGGCTGGAACGTCGTCCAACAAAAAAGGCCCGGCAAATGCCGGGCCTTTTGAGATTCGATTGACGGGTTCGATCAGCGGCGCTTGCGCTGCTGGCCGAGGCCCATCTTCTTCGCCAGCTCCGAGCGGGCGGCGGCGTAGCTCGGCGCGACCATCGGATAATCAGCCGGGAGACCCCACTTCTCGCGGTATTCTTCCGGCGACAGATCGTAATGCGTACGCAGGTGGCGCTTCAGCGACTTGAACTTCTTGCCGTCTTCCAAGCAGACAATATAGTCCGGGAACACCGACTTCTTCGGGTTCACGGCCGGCTTCAGCGGCTCGGGTTCCGGCTCGACAACGCCACCATGAGTGCGGTTCAGCGCCTGATAGACTTCAGTGATCAGACCCGGGAGGTCATGCGCCGAAACTGAATTGTTGCTGACATAGGCGGAAACGATGTCAGCCGTCAGATCTATCAGGTCGCTTCCTGCCGTTTTTTCAATCATGGTCTACCCTAACTTCGGTTGTGTCATAGCAATTCTGTAACGAAGAAATTGAGAGCTTGCAGCTTCGACGGCGCCAGAGCCGGACAAATCCAAGCATCGGCAGAGGCCATCGGCGCGCTAAATCCGTTACTTCGTGGCACCTATATAAGTGAGTTTCCGCAAAGACAAGCGATAAGTCGGTGCATTGTTTGCCGATGGCACATCTTTATGGTCGCGGCGATTCGTCTCGGGCAATCTTCCCCTGATCACACGGCCCGGGCCAAAACCCCGTTCACAATGCCGCGATCAACACATAGATCGCCAGAAGCGCCGTGGCCCAGATGGCGATCTTGCCGGTGCGCCAGTTGCCGGCAGCGCCAAGAAGCAGGATCGATCGCTGCGAAAACGAAGCCCAGCGCCCGCGCGTCTCGGCCCAGATGCCAACGACCGGCTTGCCGAAGAGAGCCCAGGCGCGGCGCCAGTGCGGCGCGGCCAGGCGCGGCAGTTCGCGCCACAGCCAATCGAAGTCGAGCGTAGATCCAGCACTTGGGCGAAGTAACGGCAGCAACAAGGCAAATATGCAACTCGCGGCGACTAACATCTGCAATTGGAACAGGATGTGGTCCGCCGTCAGGATCGGCACGCCGGCGATTTCCGGCACAAGTCTTTCGAGCAAGCCGGGAAAGCAACCGGGCACGACAAGCAAAACGCAAAGCAGCCCCATCGCCGCCAACATCGACGGGGCCGATCCCGCCATCACCTTCGCGCTCCCCGGCCCGAACAGCGCGAACCAGGGCAGCCTCAGCCCGATATACAGGAACGAGCCGGCCGAAACCGCCGTCAGGGCGAACCAGTAGAACCCGGCCTGGCCTTCCGCCAGCGCCGCCAGGATGGCGGACTTGCTGACGAAGCCCGCCGTCAGCGGCAGAGCCGCGAGCGAGAAGCCGCCAATCAGCATGGCCACCGCCGTGAACGGCATGCTGCGCGCGAGCCCGCCGAGCGCGGTCAGTCGCGTCTCGCCGGTCGCGCGCAGGATCGATCCGGCCGCCATCATCAGCAGCGACTTGTAGAGGATGTGCGCCAGCGCGTGCAGGGCGGCAGCGGCCAGCGCCAGCGGCGAACCAATGCCGACCGCCACGACCATGAAGCCGACCTGGCCGACGATCGAATAGGAAAGCAGCTTGCGGATGTCGTTCTCGAGCAGCGCGTAGGTCAGGCCGTAGATCGCCATGGCGAGGCCGATCCAGGTGAGCGCCGGCTCACCGGGAAACAGCCGGATCAGCACGAGAACCGCCGCCTTGGTGGTGAAGGCCGAGAGGAATACGGCGCCGGACCACGACGCCTTGGGATAGGCGTCGGCAACCCAGGCCGAAAGCGGCAGCGCGCCGGCATTGACGAGGATGCCGGCCAGCATCAGCCAGCGGCCGATGGTATCGGCCCGCATCGCATGCAAGGCCACATTACCGGAGCCGGAAATCTCGGCGGATATGCCGGCGAACAGCAGCACGCCGCCGAGCACGTGGATCAGCGCATAGCGCAGGCCAGCCCGGGCATGGCCGTTCGACCAGATCACCAGCGTCGAGCCGATCGCCAGGATTTCCCAGAACACGAACAAGGTGACGAGATCGCCGGCGAAGGCGATGCCCTGCGCCGCGCCGGCATAGAGCAGCGCCGCCGCCTTCTCGGTGGCGCTCGGCTGCGTCACGCCAAAGAGCGCGCCGGCGATGGCCGCGATGCCGAACGCCGTGCCGAAGATGCGCGCCATGTTGTCGGGCGCGATCAGCACGAGGTTCAGGCCGAGCCAGTCGACGGCAAGGCCCGGCCCGAGCGGCAGCGCCCAGACGAGCGCGAGGGCTGCCACGGGCGCGAGCAGGAACAGCGCGTTGCGCAGCGGTCCCTTCACGAGCGGCAGGATCAGCCCGGCAAGGATCAGAATGAGGGCGGGCGACAGCGGCCCGAAGGTTTCAGTCATCCGCCCGCTCCCCCGGACGCCGCATCAGCAGCCCCCAGCCATAGGACACCGCAACCGCGATGGCGGCGCTGACCAGACTGAACCTGGCGGCAAAGCCCGGCGTGCCGTCGATGCCGAAGCTGGCGTGATGGGTGACGAAAGTGTCGGCGACGACCAGCAGGACGAGCACGACGGCCAGGGCGATCAACACAAGGCGACGCAAGCGATCCATCTCACCCTCCCACGATCATCGAAGCGAGGCGGAACGGCACGCCGGGGAACAGGAAAAGCAGGATCGTCCCGACCGCCGTGACGGTCAGAGCGATCACCATCGCGAGCGGCGCTTCCTTGCGCGGCCCCTCCGCCGGCCGCAAAAAGGCGCGCATCAGGATCGGCAGGAAATAGGCGGCATTCAGCACGGTCGAGACGAGGATGACACCGACCGCGAACCAGTTGGTCGCGCCGGTCGCCGCATCGAGGATGAACCATTTGCCGAGAAACCCGGCCGTTGGCGGCAGGCCGATCATCGAGAGCGCGCCGATGGCAAACGCGCCCATCGTCCAGGGCATGCGGCGGCCGATCCCGTCCATCTGGCTGACCTTCGTCACGTGCTCGGCCGTGTAGACGGAGCCGGCGGCGAAGAACAGGGTGATCTTCGAAACGGCATGGGCGGCGATGTGCAGCGCCGCGCCGATGACGGCGACGGGGGATGCCAGCGCCGCCGCCAGCACGACATAGGAAAGCTGGCCGATGGTCGAATAAGCGAGGCGGCGCTTCAGATCGTCCGCCCGGAGCGCGACGACGGACGCCGCCACGATGGTGAAGCCGGCGACATAGACCAGCCATTCGCTTGCGCCGGTCGCCTGCAGGGTCTCGAGGCCGAAGACGGAAACGACCACCTTCAATATGGTGAAGACGCCCGCCTTGACCACGGCGACCGCGTGGAGAAGCGCCGACACCGGCGTCGGCGCCACCATCGCGGCCGGCAGCCAGCGATGCAGCGGCATCACCGCCGCCTTCGCCGTGCCGAACACGAACATGGCGAAGAGCAGCGCCAAAGCGCCGTCGCCGAGCTTGCCGGAGAGAATGCCGCCGGTGCGAAAATCGAGCGTGCCGGCGACGAGGCCGGTCCAGACGATCGCCGGCAACAGCAGAACCATCGAGGCCCCGATCAGTGTGAGCAGATAGACCCGCCCTGCCCGCATCGCCGCCGGGCCCTGCTTGTGGGTCACGAGCGGATAGGTCGAGAGCGACAGCACCTCGTAGAAGACGAACAAGGTGAACAGGTTGCCCGAGAAAGCCAGCCCCATGGTGGCGAAGATGGCGATGGCGAAGCAGGCGTAGAAGATCGTCTGCCGCGGCTCGTCATTGCCGCGCATATAGCCGACCGAATAGACCGAGTTGACGATCCAGAGCGTCGCGGCGACGGCGGCGAACAGCATGCCGAGCGGATCGACCTTCAGCGCCAGCGTCAGGCCCGGCGCGACCGAGAGCAGGAAGAGCTCCGGCCGCGCCCCCGCCAGCACATGCGCCAGAAGCGTCATGACGACGCCGAAGAGCAGCGCGGAAGCAACGAGGGTCGACGCCTCGCGAAAATTCGGCCGGCGGCCGAGCAAGGCGATGGCGAGCGTCGCCAGCGCCGGAACGGCAAGCGCGAGCGCCAGCAGGGTCGGATCGCTGATCGTCATCATGGCGCCACCTTGAGCAGCGCGTTCGCCGCCGCGCGGGCGAGAGCGGCCGGTCCCTCGGCGTCGAGACCGAACCAGATCGTGGCGCCGGCCAGAACCCACATCGGCAGCAGCATTTCGAGCGGCGCCTCCCGGCTTTCGCGCGCGGCCTGCGCCGGCTCGCGGAACCACATCACCTCGACGAAGCGGCCGACATAGAGCACGGCGATGAAGGAACTCGCGACGATCAGGATCGCCAGCCAGCCATGGCCGGCCTCGAGCGCGCCCAGGATCAGATAGTATTTCGAGACGAAACCGCTGGTGCCGGGCACACCGATCAGGCCGAGACCGGCGACGGTGAGCGCCGCGACGGTCCACGGCATCACGCGGCCGATACCGGAGAGTTCGTCCAGCTTGGCGGTGCCGGCGCGCAGCACGATCGCGCCGATCGCCATGAAGGCGGCGCCCTTCATCAGCGCATGATTGAAGAGGTGCAGCAGGCCGCCGGTCAGGCCGGTCGGATTGACAAGCGCCAGGCCGAGCGTGATGTAGCCGATCTGGCCGACCGACGAGAAGGCGAGGATGCGCTTGACGTCGTTCTGGAAAACCGCCGCCGCCGAGGCGAGGAACATCGCCGCGACCGACAGCACGATCAGGATCGCGCCGATCGGAATGCCGCCGGGCCCTACATCGCCGCCGAAGACGGTGAACAGGAAGCGTGCCAGCAGGTAAACCGCCACCTTGGTCGCCGTCGAAGCGAGCAGCACGGAGGCGCTGGAGGGCGCGTAGGCATAGGCGTTCGGCAGCCAGGCATGCAGCGGGAACAGCGCCAGCTTGAGACCGATGCCGGCGACGATAAAGGCCTCGGCCACGATCAGCGCGCGCGAGCTCTCAATCGCGCCGAGCCGCTCGACGATCAGGCCGAGATTGAGCGTGCCGGTGACGAGATAGATCAGGCCGACGCCGATGACGTAGAAGGTCGCGCCGATGGTGCCGACGATCAGATATTGGTAGGCGGCGACCAGCGCCCGGCGATCGCGACCGAGCGCGATCAGCGTATAGGTCGAAAGCGACGAGATCTCGAGGAAGACGAAGGCATTGAAGGCGTCGCCCGTCACCGCCATGCCGAGTAGGCCGGCGATGCAGAGCAGCATCATCGTGTAGAACCAGGCGACTCGCTCGGGGATGATCTCGGCCAGCACGCTGCGGCGGGCGAAAATCATCGTCACCAGGGCGACGACGCCGACGAGCAGGACGATCAGCGCGTTGACCGCGTCGACGCGATATTCGATGCCGAGTTCCGGCGCCCAGCCGCCGAGGCGATAGGAGATGACGCCTTCCGCCTGCACCCGCCAGAGCAGCGCGACGGCGATCGCCGCCGTCAGCGCCGAGGCGACAAGGGCGATCAGCCAGGCGGCAAAGCCGTTTCGCGACAGGGCCGCGAGGATCGCTCCCAGCAGCGGCGCCAGGATGAGCAGGACCGGCAGATGATGAGTGATCATGCCCCGTTCCCGCCCCGGCCGGTCTTGTTGCCGGCGATCTTCACCTTGTCCGTCACGCTCTCCTTCGAGCCGTCCCGGGCGAGGATCTCGTCCTCCTCGATCGTGCCGTAGGCCTCCTTGATCCGCACCACCAGCGTCAGGCCAAGGGCGAGCGTCGCGATGCCGACGACGATGGCGGTCAGGATCAGCACATGCGGCAGCGGATTGGCATAGACCGCGAAGCTCGCATCAAGGATCGGGGCGGTGCCGCCCAGCACTTTTCCTGGCAGGATGTAGAGCAGGTAGACCGAGGTCTGGAACAGAGACAGGCCGATCAGCTTCTTGACCATGTTGCCGCGCGCGATGACGACATAGAGCCCGGCGACCAGCAGGAAGATCGTGGCGATCTGGCTGAAATGCGCGATCACGAGCGCCTCCGGCCGGCAAAGGCGTAGTAGATCGCGATCATCGTCGAGAAGACGGTGAGAAACACCCCGATCTCGACCAGGAACACGCCCCATTCTTGGCCATGGACGCTGTCATGGGCGAGATGATTGTAGTCGAGGAAATTGTCGCCCAGCAGCATGCCGGCGATGCCGACGCCGACATAGATCAGCACGCCGCCCGGGATCAGCACCTCAAGCAGGCCGACCGGAACGATCTTCTGTGCCGGGCCGAGCCCGTTGATCAGACCGTAGAGGATGATCGCCGCCGCCGCGATGACGCCGGCCTGGAAGCCGCCGCCGGGGCCGTAATCGCCATGGAACTGGACGTAGAGCGCGAAAAGCAGCAGCGGCGCCAGCATGAACTTGGTGGTGACGCGCAGGACGACATCGAGCCGCATCAGTTTCCTCCCTCGCCGCGCCGGCGCCGCAACAGCGCCAGGATGCCGATGCCGGCGGTGAAGACGACGGTGGTCTCGCCCAGCGTGTCGAAGCCGCGATAGCTCGCCAGCACCGAGGTGACGACGTTCGGAATGCCGGTATCCGGCAGCGAGCTGGCCAGATAATCCGCGCCCTGACGGTGGATCGGCTGGTCGGGAGAGCCGAATTGCGGCAGGTCGCTCAGCCCCCAGAGCAGCGCCCCGGCCGTCACCAGCGCGACGATGAGCGGCATCAGCTGGCGGCGCTTGGCCGGCGCCTCGACCGTGTCGGTCAGCCATAGGGCGCCAAGGAAGAAGACGGTCGAAACGCCGGCACCGACGGCCGCCTCGGTCATGGCGACATCGACGGCGTCGAGCACGATGAACAGCGTTGCCATCAGCAGGCTGTAGACGCCAAGCAGCACCACGGCGGCGAAAAGCCCGCGCACGCGGACAATGCCGATGGCGACCGCGCCGAGGAGCAGCAGCAGGATGATGGTGACCGCGGTCTCGATCATGGCGGCGTCGATCATGCCTTGCCCCGCTTGCGAGTGGACTTCTTGCGCGCGGGAGCCTTCGCGGCGAGCTTGGCCTTCGCGCCGCGATCATCGGCCAGCACCGGCTTGACGCCGGCCTGCAGCGCCGCCGCGGCAAGCGCATGCGACGCCACCGGCCCCATGAACAGAAGGAACGCCATCAGGAAGACGAGCTTGACCGTCACCAGCGTGAAGCCGGCCAGGAACACCATGCCGACCAGCATCAGGCTGACGCCGAGCGTGTCGGCGACGGAGGCGGCGTGCATGCGGGTGAAGAGATCCGGCATCCGGTTCATGCCGATGGCGCCTGCAAGCAGGAAGAAGGCGCCCGCGAACAGGAACAGGCCGGCGACGATGTCGCGCAGGAGATCGATCATCGCTTTTCGGCCTCCGCCTCGGCACCGAGCGAGCCTTGCCGGAAGAATTTCAGCACGGCGAAGATGCCGACATAGTTGAGCAGCGCATAGGTCAAGCCGAGATCGAGGAATTCCGGCCGGCCGGTCAGGAAGCCGAACAGGGCCAGCACCAGGATCGCGCCATTGCCGATCGTGTTGGCGGCCAGCAGCCGGTCGAAGGTGGTCGGTCCGCGCAACGCGCGCACCACGACCAGCGCCATGGCGACGAGGACGGCCAGAAGGGCGGCGGCGATCATTCCGCCCTCCCCTCGAACTGCTTGACCCGGCGGTCCATTTCACCTGCCTCGACGTCGTCGGCGCCGGCCTTGGTCAGCGCATGGACGAGAAAGCGGTCATGCTCGCGATCGACCCCGACGGTGATGGTGCCCGGCGTCAACGTGATCGAATTGGCATAGGTCGCGACACCCACCGGCGTGCGAGCCGACACCTTGGTGTGGAAAAGCTGCGGCGAGATCGGCAGCTTCGGGTCGAGGATGATCTTGGTCACCGAGATCGACGACTTGACGATCTCGCGCGCCAACCAGGGCCAATAGAGCCATCCGTCGACGATGCGCTCGATTGGATGCCCCTCGTCGTCGGCGAAGCCGAGCCGGCGCCCCGCCAGCGCGAGCAGGATCGACACGACAAGGCCGGAAACCACCAGCCAGACGGTGTAATGGCCGGATAGAAGCAGCCAGAAGACGAACAGCGCGAGCGCAAGACTAGCGGTGCGCAGCATGTAATCGGCTCCTCCTGCTCAGGACATCTCGGACAATCAGCGGGTGATTCGATGGATGGTCACAGATAAAGCACGGTGAGAGCGCCAACCCAAGACAAGTCGGACCGTAAAGCGACAGGCGCGACAACGTGATCACGGCCAATTGTGAAATTGCACCGATAGCCTATCTAGAGGGCTCAGCTTGTGTTTCACCCGATTGCCATCTGGCGGGCCGCCCTTTCGGCCGCTGATCGACAGGAGCGCGCATGACCACGAACAACCGCCCCGAAGCCGGACGCAAGGTCGAGAAGACGGATGCCGAATGGCGCGCCGAACTGACGCCCGAGCAATATGCCGTGACCCGCCAGCAGGCGACCGAGCGGCCCGGCACCGGCCCCTATCTGCACGAGAAGCGCGCCGGGCTTTATGCCTGCGTCGCCTGCGGCGCGCCGCTGTTCCGCTCGGAGACGAAGTATGAATCGGGCAGCGGCTGGCCGAGCTTCTTCGCGGCAGTCGACGACGCCGCCGTCGGCGAAGTGACGGATCGCTCGCATGGCATGGTGCGCACCGAGATCGTCTGCGCCAGCTGCGAGGCGCATCTCGGCCATCTGTTCCCCGATGGGCCGGCGCCGACCGGACTGCGCTACTGCACCAACGGCACGGCGCTGAAGCTGAAGCCGGACGACGGCTCGAAGGACTGACGGTTTCCGCCCGACGCCTCGGCCACCCCTGAAGCAGGCGTCTCACCCTCTCGCCGTTTGTGCCATATTGTGCCGCAACATTCCGTGAGACCCTGCCGGGTCGCCAAGGGCGCAGCCTCGCCCCGACCAGGATCCGGCAACCCAACTCGCATTCCCGCAGGAGCCCCCCTTTGACCTCGCCCCTCGCCGCCAAGCACGCCGCGACTCACACCGTTCACGGCGTCACCCTGACCGACGATTACGCTTGGCTGCGCGCCGAGAACTGGCAGGAGGTGATGCGCGACCCGACACTGCTTTCGCAGGAAATCCGCGACTATCTCGAAGCCGAAAACGCCCACACGGCGACCGCCATGGCCGAGACGGAAGAACTGCAGGCGAAGCTGTTCGCCGAGATGCGCGCCCGCATCAAGGAGGATGATTCCTCCGTGCCTTCGCCCGATGGCGCCTTCGCCTATGCGATGCGCTTCACCGAGGGCGCCGAGCAGCCATTGATCGTGCGGACAGCGCGCGACGGCAACGGCCCGGAGACGATCCTGCTCGACGGCAACCAGATGGCGGCCGGCCGCGCCTATTTCCGGCTCGGCAGCGCCGATCACAGCCCCGACCACAAGCGCCTCGCCTTCGCCTATGACGACAAGGGCTCCGAATATTACACGCTGCATGTGCGCGACATCGCCAGCGGCGCCGATTTGAGCGACGCGATCGAGGCGTCGACGGGCGGCGGCGCCTGGGCGGCCGACAGCAACACGCTGTTCTACACGGTGCTGGACGACAATCACCGCCCCTGCCGAATCTATCGCCACGTCGTCGGCACGCCGCAGTCCGAGGACGTGCTCGTGTTCGAGGAAAAGGATCCCGGCTTTTTCCTCGGCGTCGGCCAGACGCAATCCTCGCGCTACATCCTGATCGACAGCCACGACCACGAGACATCGGAAGTGCATCTGCTCGACGCGGAAGATCCGACCGGCGCGCACCGGCTGATCGCCGAGCGGGTGACGGCGGAGGAATATTCCGTCGATCACAGCGGCGATACGCTCTACATCCTGACCAATGCCGGCGGCGCCGAGGACTTCAAGATCGTCACCGCGCCGGTCGCCGCGCCCGGTCGCGGGAACTGGGTCGATCTCGTGCCGCATACGCCCGGCACGCTGATCCTCGGCATGACGGTCTACAAGGACTACATGGTCCGGCTCGAGCGCTTCGCGGGCCTGCCGCGGATCATCGTGCGGGCGCTCGCCAGCGGCGAGGAGCACGCGATCGCCTTCGACGAGGAAGCCTATTCGCTCGGCATGGGCGACGGCTACGAGTTCGACACCACGACGCTGCGCTTCACCTATTCGTCGATGACGACGCCCTCGCGCGTCTATGACTACGACATGGCGACGCGCGAGCGGACGTTGCGCAAGGAAGAGGAAATCCCCTCCGGCCACAACCCGGCCGACTATGTCACCCGCCGGGTGTTCGCTAGAGCCGCCGACGGCGAGACGGTGCCGGTGTCGCTGCTCTACCACAAGGACACCAAGCTCGACGGCAGCGCGCCCTGCCTGCTCTATGGCTACGGCGCCTATGGCATCACCATTCCCGCCTCGTTCTCGATCTCGCGGCTGTCGCTGGTCGATCGCGGCTTCGTCTATGCCATCGCCCATATCCGCGGCGGCAAGGACAAGGGCTTCCGCTGGTATGCGGATGGCCGGCGCGAGAAGAAGATGAACACCTTTACCGACTTCATCACCGTCGGCGACTATCTGGCGAAGGAAGGCTACACGTCGCGCGGAAAGATCGTCGCCTGGGGCGGCTCGGCCGGTGGCATGCTGATGGGCGCCGTCGCCAACATGCAGCCGGACCTGTTCGGCGGCATCATCGCCGAAGTGCCGTTCGTCGACGTGCTCAACACCATGCTCGACGACACGCTGCCGCTGACGCCGCCGGAATGGCCGGAATGGGGCAATCCGATCGCAAGCGCCGAGGACTTTGCGACGATCGCGGCCTATTCGCCCTATGACAATGTCGGCGCGCACGCCTACCCGCCGATCCTGGCGATCGGCGGCCTGACCGATCCCCGCGTCACCTATTGGGAACCGGCCAAATGGGTCGCCAAGCTGCGCGAGCGCAGGACCGGCAACGCGCCGCTTCTGCTCAAGACCAACATGGACGCCGGCCATGGCGGCGCCTCCGGCCGGTTCGACCGGCTGAAGGAGACTGCCTTCTCGACCGCCTTCGCCATCCAGGTCGTCGCCGGCAAAATCAACGATAACGGGTAGTCCTCCGTCTCGATCCTCGTGGCGGCGCTTGACTTCATCCGGCGTCGCCGCACCCTAAGCGCCGGGACCCTGGAGGGAATTTCGATGAGACGATTGGCGGCAACCGCCCTGGCTGCGGCGGCATGGATCGGGGCAATCGCCGCGCCCGGGCCGGCCAGCGCGCAGGTGATGTTCGGCTTGAGCTACGGGCAGAACGTCTCGCAGGGCGACTGCAAGGCGCTCGCCAACGCGATCGGCGCGCGAAAGGTCTGGTTCTCGCGCTTCACCGGCTCCAAGCCGGATGTCTGGGATCGCGGCCTGGAGCCTGCCTGGGGCGTCGGCTGCTTCCGCACCCAGAAAGAATGCAAGCGCTGGCTCTACGACACCCAGACCGAATGGCCGCGGCTGATGAATTTCACCCGCTGTGCGCAGGGCCTGCCGGCGCGGTTCTGAGAGATTCGCGCTAGCCATCTCGCATTTGAGATCTGACGCAGGCGCTGGAAGAAGCGCCCGCGGAGCCGTGTTTGCCGCCATTCCCTCCCCTTTTGGACGGCCAGGGCGCGGATTCATTCACACGCAGCCAAACTCGGATTGATGCGAGTGTAATGAAGGCCAGACAGTTGGCCTCGAGCCTGGCAAAATCACTTGTCGAAGACGGAGCACTGAAAATAACTTTGCACGCGATCGATTGTCATGCGCGTCGCCGTGATATGACTTATTCCGACGCCGCCTCTGTTCTGAATCTAATTTTAAAATACTGAATTCGGTAAGCACCGGGGAAGATATAATGCTCAGATCCATGCTCGCATCCATCGCAGTGGTATCCGGCCTGGTGTTGACCATGCCGGCACTCGCGCAAGCGCCTAAGCCGGACGAGAGGACAGTCACGGACGCCTATCTATACCTGCTCGACCGCGCGCTCGTGATCCGGCAGGAGCATCTCGATCGGAATGGCGAAGGCTTCGCCTATAACACCATCAAGTACAATCCGCTCGCGTCGGCCGATTTCACCAACCCGAACTTCGATGTCGCCTATTTCGAAGCCTGGTTCGCGGTGGACGACAATTCGGCGGCGGTCCTGGAAATCCCCGAGATCAAGGGCCGCTACTACACCGTCCAGATTCTCGACGAGTGGGGCGAAGTTATCGCCAACATCAACGACCGGACATTTCCGAGCAAGCCGTTTGGAAAGTACGCAATCGTGAAGCCCGGCTCGAAAGCGGTCATTCCCGAAGGCATGGGGCGGATCGAATTGCACTCCAGCAAGGCCAAGATGCTCGGCCGCATCGAGCTGAAGGGCGACCCCGATGGCGCGGTGAAGTTGCAGCGCGAATTCAAGATCACGACCATCGGCGAGCCGAACATTCCGCCGCCGCCGGCGATGCCGCTCTTTAGCCAATCCGATCTGATCGGCGCCGAAATCTTCGACAATCTGGATGAAAGGCTGGCGAGCGCTCTCGACGTCTCGCCGCCTGCCGCCGAGATGCAGCAGCAGGTCCGCGCGGTTGCTGCCTATGCCGCCTCCAGCAAGGAGGCGCGCGCCGAAGTCGACGGAATTCTCCGAAAGTTCATTCCGAAGTACCGCGAAGAAGTCCTCGTCACGACCGTGCCGTATGTGAACCACTGGGCCTGCGCGGCCAGCGCCGGCAACTACGGATGGGAATACAGGCATCGCACCGGAGCCGCCTATACCGGTATCTGGACGAACAACCCCCGCGAGGTCGTGTATTTCGGCGCGGTCAACGACGCGCAGGACAAGCCGCTGGAGGGGAGCAACAACTACGTCATCCATTTCCCGGCAGATGGGCTGCCGGAAACCGTCGTAGATGCCTACTGGTCGGTGATTCTGGTCGATTTTCCGGGCTATCGCGTCGTTCCCAACCCGCTCAAGCGATACAATTTCAACAACCATTCGCCGCTGGCAAAAGAGCCCGACGGTTCGTTGAAGATTGCGATCGGACCGAAGCCCGTACCGGGCATCGCCGAAACAAACTGGCTGCCCTCGCCGGAAGGGAAGCGCTTTTCGCTCACCTTCCGGACTTATGTGCCGAAGGAGGGACCGCGGACCTGCACGTGGACGCCACCGGCGGTCGAACAGGTGAACTGAGGGACAGAGCGAAATCCAACGGAGAGAACGGTGCGTGGTGTGGCCCCGGTTCGGCCAGCTGACGCTCCTTCCGGGTTCCCCCTCCGCGCCCCTCACATTGGGGGGCTATCAACAAAAACCCCGGCGCGAGGCCGGGGTTTCCGTTGGGAATATCCGATCGCCGCGATCAGACAGCCTTCTCGTAGAGCTCCAGGACGTAGTCCCAGTTGATCAGGTTGTCGACGAACGCCTCGAGATACTTCGGGCGGGCGTTGCGGTAGTCGATGTAATAGGAGTGCTCCCAGACGTCGACGCCGAGGATCGGGGTCGCGCCGTGGACGAGCGGGCTCTCGCCGTTCGGGGTCTTCGAGATGGCGAGCTTGCCGTCCTTGACCGCGACCCAGGCCCAGCCGGACCCGAACTGCGTCGTGCCGGCGGCGATGAAATCGGCGCGGAACTTGTCATAACCGCCGAGGTCGCTGTCGATTGCCGCCTGCAGCTTGCCGGGAAGGCTCTTGCCGCCGCCGTTCTTCTTCATCCAGTTCCAGAAATGGAGATGGTTGTAGTGCTGGCCGGCATTGTTGAAGAGGCCGGCGTTCTTGCCGTAGCTCTCCTTGACGATCTCTTCCAGGCTCTTGCCCTCCAGGCCCGAGTCCTTCAGCAGGTTGTTGCCGTTGGTGACATAGGCCTGGTGATGCTTGTCGTGATGGTACTCGAGCGTCTCCTTCGACATGAAGGGACCGAGTGCCTCGTAGTCATAGGGCAGCGGCGGAAGTTCGAAAGCCATGGAAGGACTCCTATCGACCCTGTCGGTTGGTTTGAGGCGCGGGGGAAAAACGGCGCCCCGGCGGGAAGGTTCCGAACGCAACATAGGCACCGCCGCCCCTTCCGGCAACTCGTCTCGGCTCCGATGCACAATCAAAGGTATGCAGATTTTCTTCACCGCTCCACCGGTGGAACCGATCCCACGCCGCAATGTCGATCCGGCGATCATATTTGCGTGACGACGCCGGTCCCTGACTTGCTTCGGTCATGCTTCGCAGCCGAAACTTCGAACGATTCCGAACACCACAGCGGAGGATAGCGGATGCGACTCAAGATCATGCTGGCCGGATTGGGATTGGCATTGGCGCTCGGGACCGCGGGGCTGGCCCATGCAGCCGACGATGTCATCGCCGAGCGCCAGGCGCTGATGAAGGCCAATGCCGCCGCGGCCAAGACGATCTTCGACATGATCCAGGGCAAGGCGCCCTATGACGAAGCCACCGCCAGGTTGGCGTTCGAGAAGCTCGCCGGCGACCTCAAGGCGGCGGTGGCGCTGTTTCCGGACGGATCGGACCAGGGCAAGACTTCGGCATCGCCGGCGATCTGGAACGACAAGACGGGGTTTGAGGCGATCGCCGCGAAGCTGGTGACCGATGCGACGGCCGGCGCGGCTGCGGCCGACGGCGGGCTGGATGCGATCAAGGCCTCAGCTATGGCCGTTGGCGGCAGCTGCCAGAGCTGCCACGAGAAATTCCGCATCAAGAAACCCTGACCGTGCGACTTCGCTCGGCCGTCCTCGCGCTCGTCGCCGCCATAGCCTTTGCCGCGGCGGCGTTCTGGGTCCTGACCGAACCGCAGCCGCTCGACGCGCCCGTGCTGCCCGACAGGCCGGGCGATGCGGCCAAGGGCGAGTTGCTGTTCTGGGCAGGCGGTTGCGCCTCGTGCCATGCAGCGCCCGGCGCGACTGGCGACGACCTGCTGAAACTCTCCGGCGGGATCGCGATCGCCTCCCCCTTCGGCACCTTCCACGCGCCCAACATATCGCCGGACAAGACGCATGGCATCGGCACCTGGAGCACGCTCGACTTCATCAACGCGATGAAGCGCGGCATCGCGCCGGACGGCTCGCACCTTTATCCGGCCTTCCCCTATACCTCGTACCAGCGCATGACGGTGCCGGATCTGGTCGATCTCAAGGCCTTTCTCGACACGCTCCCGGCAGAGGCGACGGCCAGCAAGCCGCATGAGCTGCCCTTCCCGTTCTCGGTCCGGCGGGGCATCGGTCTCTGGAAACGGCTCTATCTCGACGGCAAGACCTTTGTGCCGGACCCGGCCAAGAGCGAGGCTGTCAATCACGGCGCCTACCTTGTCGAAGGACCCGGCCACTGCAACGAGTGCCATACGCCGCGCACGATACTGGGCGGGCTCGATCGCAGCCGCGCCTTGGGCGGCGCACCGAATCCGTCCGGCAAGGGCCGCATCCCCGATATCACCTCCGGGCCGGGCGGCATCGGCGACTGGAGCGCCGACGATATCGCCAACGCGCTCGAAACCGGCTTCACGCCCTCGTTCGACTCGATCGGCGGCACGATGGCCGAGGTCCAGCGCAACATGGCGAAACTGCCGGCCGCGGACCGCGAGGCGATCGGCGAATATCTGAAGCAGGTGCCCCCGGTGGCGGCGCCGCCATCGCCCTGAGATTTTTTTTGGCAATCTGTCCGAATCGGAATTTGCCCAGCGACATTGTCGTGAAGAACGGGAATGGTCCCGCTTCTCGAACCGCACCGAGACCGTCATGCAATACGCTTTGCTGTTCTACGAAACCGATACGTCGTTCGCGGCATGGGATCACAACCCGAAGTCCGACGCCTACTGGGGCGCCTGGAAGACCTATGTCGACGAGATCATCGCCTCCGGCATCGTGCGCGGCGGCGAAGGCCTGCTCGGGCCGCAGACGGCGACGACATTGCGCGTCCGCGACGGCCGCAACCAGGTGCAGGACGGGCCGTTCGCGGACACCAAGGAGCAACTTGGCGGCTTCTTCGTGATCGAGGTCGACGACATCGATGCAGCGCTCGGCTGGGCCGCCAAGGCACCGTGCGCGCCCTATGGCGGCGTCGAGATCCGGCCGACCCTCCCCCGGATCTGAACTGGGCAGACGGGATACCGGCCATGGCGACGCAACGCATCGAGCACGCGGTCCGCGAGAGCTATGGCCGGCTGATCGCCATCCTCTCCACCCGCGACCGCGATATCGCGGCCGCGGAGGATTCGCTGGCCGATGCGATCGTCGCCGCGCTGGAGCAATGGCCGGAACAGGGCATTCCGGACCAGCCCGAGGCCTGGCTGGTCGCCGTGGCGCGCCGCCGCCTGATCGATCGCGCCCGTCGCAACGCTACCGGCGCGGCACTGGCGCGGTCGCTCGCGCTATTGTCGGAAATCTCCGAAGAGCCCGATCCGGCCGCGCCGCGCTATCCCGACGAAAGACTCAGGCTGCTATTCGTCTGCGCCCATCCGGCAATCGACCCGGCCGTGCATGCGCCGCTGATGCTGCAAACCGTGCTCGGCCTCAGCGCGGCGCGCATCGCCGCCGCCTTCATCGTCTCGCCGGACGCCATGGCGCGGCGGCTGACCCGTGCCAAGCTGAAGATCCGCGACGCCGGCATCGGCTTCGAACTGCCGGACGCCCGGGAGCTCGCCGACCGCCTCGAACCAGTGCTCGACGCCATCTACGCCGCCTACGGCAGCGGTTGGGACGGGCTGACCGGGGACAGCCGGCGCGACGATCTCGCAACCGAGGCGATCTGGCTCGGCCGGACGCTGAACGAACTGCTGCCGGCCCAACCCGAGGCGCTGGGTCTGCTTGCCCTGATGCTGCATCTGGAAGCTCGCCGGCCAGCCCGTCGCGCGCGCGACGGGGCCTATGTGCCCTTGTCGGACCAGGATACGGGCCTCTGGTCGCGCGGCCTGCTCGCCGAGGCGGAGGCGACGCTGCGGCGCGCCGCCACCTTCGGCAAAACCGGTCGATACCAGCTGGAAGCGGCGATCCAGTCGGCGCATGCCGGCCACCGCCTCATCGGCGAGCCCGACAAGGCGACGATCGTCGCGCTCTATGACAGCCTCTTCCGCCGCTCACCCCGGCTCGGCGTCGCCGTCGGCCGCGCGGCGGCGACGGCCGAAGCCGATGGCGCCGAGGCAGGGCTCCGGCTTCTGGCCGCGATCGATGCCGACCGTGTCGCGCAGTATCAGCCATTCTGGGCGGTGCGGGCCGACCTGCTCGCCCGCACCGGAGGCGCCGATGCCTTGGGCGACGCGATCCTTGCCTATGACCGCGCCATCGCGCTCGCCGAAGACCCGGCCATCCGCCAGCATCTCAGCGAACGGCGGGCGCGGCTTCTGTCCTGAAGCGCCGGATCACCGCTCGGTCGGGCCGATCCACTTGGCCAGCGCCACCGGCTGGTAGTGTTCATAGCGGTCGAGCAGCGTGACCGGATTGTCGTCGACGATCAGCATGTCGCGATGCTCGGCGCGCACGAAGCCGGCCTCGACGGTGTGATCGAGAAAGGCGTCGAGCTTCTCGTAGAAATTGGCGACGTCGAGCAGGCCGACAGGCTTGCGGTGATAGCCGAGCTGACCCCAGGTCCAGATCTCGAACAACTCCTCCAGCGTGCCGAGACCGCCCGGCAGCGCGACGAAGCCGGTCGAAAGATCGGCCATCATCTGCTTGCGCTCATGCATCGACGCGACAACATGCAGCTGCGTCAGGCCGGGATGGGCGATCTCCTTGTCGCGCAGCGCCGTCGGGATGACGCCAATCACCTCGCCGCCGGCCAGAAGTGCCGCATCGGCGACAGCGCCCATCAGCCCGACCTTCGAGCCGCCATAGACGAGCGACGCGCCGCGCGCGGCAATGGCGCGCCCGAGCGCCACCGCCGCCTCGCGATAGTCCGGCCGGAAGCCGGCGCTCGAACCGCAGAAGACGCAGATCTTCACGCGGCGCCCTCCTCGGAAAGGGCGGCGAGGATGCGCGCCCAGGAGCGGATGCCGCCATGGAAGCTGGAGAGGTTGTATTTCTCGTTCGGCGAATGAATGCGATCATTCTCCTGCGCGAAGCCGACCATCAGCGCGTCGAGGCCGAGCACGGTCTTGAAATCGCCGGCGACCGGGATCGAGCCGCCGGAGCCGACGACGACGCACTCGTTGCCCCATTCGTCGGTGAGCGCGGCGCGCGTCTTGACCAGCGCCGGGTTGTCGGCCGGCAGGCGAATGCCCGGCGAACCGCCATGCGGCGTGAACTCGACGCTGCAATCCGCCGGCAATTTCGACTGGACATAGGCGCGGAAGGCGGCGCGGATCTTGTCCGGATCCTGCTTGTCGACCAGACGGAACGACACCTTGGCGAAGGCCTGCGAGGCGATCACCGTCTTGAAGCCCTTGCCGGTGTAGCCGCCGGAAATGCCGTTGACCTCGCAGGTCGGCCGCGCCCAGATCTTCTCCAGCACGCTGCGGTCGATTTCGCCGGCGGGAACCGAAAGGCCGACATCGCCGAGGAACGCCTCCGGATCGAAGCCGAGCGACTGCCACTGCTGGCGGATGCTGTCGGGAATCTCGCCGACCCCGTCATAAAAGCCCGGCAGCGTGACGCGGCCGTTCTCGTCGCGCAGCCCGTCGAGGATCGAGACGAGGACGTGGATCGGGTTGCGCGCCGCGCCGCCAAACATGCCGGAATGCAGGTCGCGCGAGGCGGCGGTGATGGTGATCTCCTCGCCGACCAGACCGCGCAGCATGGTGGTGACGGCCGGCGTCTCGGCGTTCCACATGTTCGTGTCGCAGACGAAGGCGAAATCGGCGGCGAGTTCGTCCTTGTTGGCCGTCATGAACGGAACGAGATTGGCGCCGCCCGATTCCTCCTCGCCTTCCAGGATGACGGAGACGGGAATCGGCAGCGTGCCGGTGACGGCCTTCCAGGCGCGGAACGCCTCGATGAAGGTCATCAGCTGGCCCTTGTCGTCGGAGGTGCCGCGGGCGACGATCTGCTTGGTGCCGTCGGCCGCCGTCACGATCTTCGGCTCGAACGGCGCCGTCTCCCAGAGTTCGAGCGGGTCGACCGGCTGCACGTCGTAATGGCCGTAGAACAGGGCGCGCGGGCCCTTGCCGCCATCCTGGTGGCCGACGACCATCGGGTGGCCGGCGGTGGGACGCGCGCTGGCGTCGAAGCCGATCGAGGCGAGATCCGCGGCGATCATGTCGGCCGCCTCGCGGCAGGCGCCGGCATAGGCGGGATCGGTCGAGATGCTTTCGACACGGATCAGCTTGAACAGCCTTTCGAGGCTGTTCTCGATATCGGCGTCGATATGGGCGAGAACGTCGGCGAGGCGATCGGACACGAGCGGGCTCCAGGCAATTGAGCGCGCGCTGGCACGCGCGAGAAACGCTCCTGATACGCCTGCATCCCGCAAAAGAAAAGGCAAGGACTGGTTGACGCTGAAGTCACAAGAGACTCATTGAACGGAAGCGCTAGAAAGCCCACCTTATGAAGTGTTCTTGCCGTCCAGAGGACGGCTTTCCCCGAGGAAAAGCTGCATGAAGCTCTACTACGCCCCCGGCGCCTGCTCGCTCTCACCCCATATCGCGCTGCGCGAGGCCGGCCTCCCCTTCACCATGGAAAAGGTGGACCTTCGCGCCAAGACGACGGAAAGCGGCGGCGACTACAAGGCGATCAATCCGCGCGGCTACGTGCCGGCGCTGGAGCTCGATGACGGCCGCGTCGTTGCCGAAGGCCCGATCATCGTGCAGGTGATCGCCGACCTCGCCCCCGAGACGTCGCTCGCGCCCGCGCTCGGCACCGCGGAGCGCTACCAGCTGATGGACTGGCTCGCCTTCATCGCGACCGAGCTGCACAAGGGCTTCAGCCCGTTCTTCAACCCGGCGGTGAACGACGAAGCCAAGAAGAGCTTCAAGGAGCGCCTGATGCTGCGCTTCGCCTATCTGTCGGAAGCGCTCGGCGACAAGCCCTATCTGATGGGCGACAATTTCAGCGCCGCCGACGGCTATCTGTTCACCGTGCTGCGCTGGGCCAAGGGCTTCAAGTTCGAGCTCGGCCCGACCCTCGACGCCTATTTCGACCGCGTCGCCGCCCGCCCGGCGGTCAAGGCTGCGCTCGAGGCCGAAGGCCTGCTCGCCGCCGCCTGAGCCGGCCGGATTCGCGACCGAAATGACAATCCCCGGCGTTTCGGCGTCGGGGATTTTTCGTTTCTGCCATCCGGAAAGACGCGATCAGCGCGTGCGCAGCAGATTGCCCAACACGCCACGCACGATGGAGCGGCCGACCGAGCCGCCAATCGAGCCTGCGACGCTCTTGCCGATATCGGCGGCGACCTGCCCCGCGACCTTGTTGGTGACCGTGCGGGTCACTTCGCGCGCCACGCGTTGCGTCGCCGTGAAGCGCTCGCCGCGCTTCTTGTCGGTGCCGAGCAGCGAACCAAGGATGCCGCCAATATCGAAACCGCTCGTCGACGGCGCCGCGCCGGCATCGGCCTCGGCCGGCGCATTGGCCGCCGCCTGACGGCCGAGGATCTCGTAGGCCGACTCGCGGTCGACCGTCTTGTCATAGGCGATGCCGATCGGGCTGGCGGCGATGATCTGGCGACGCTCGGCCTCCGTCAGCGGCCCGATACGCGAGGATGGCGGGCGGATGAAGGTGCGCGCCACCACGCTCGGCACGCCCTTCGGCTCCAGCGTCGAGACCAGCGCCTCGCCGACGGCGAGCTGCGTGATCACGTCCATCGTCTTGAAGGCGGGATTGGGCCGGAACGTATCGGCGGCAACCTTCACCGCCTTCTGGTCGCGCGGCGTGTAGGCGCGCAGCGCATGCTGGACGCGATTGCCCAATTGCGACAGCACGCTGTCCGGCACGTCGAGCGGGTTCTGGGTGACGAAATAGACGCCGACGCCCTTCGAGCGGATCAGCTTGACCACCTGCTCGACCTTTTCGAGCAGCGCCTTGGGCGCCTCGTCGAACAAGAGGTGCGCCTCATCGAAGAAGAAGACCAGGCGCGGCTTCGCCGGATCGCCGACCTCCGGCAGCACCTCGAACAGTTCCGAAAGCAGCCACAGCAAGAAGGTCGCATAGAGGCGCGGCGAGCTCATCAGCTTGTCGGCGGCGAGCACGTTGACCATGCCGCGACCGTCGATCGTCGTGCGCATCAGGTCGGCGATGTTGAGCGCCGGCTCGCCAAAGAAGGCGTCGCCGCCCTGGTTCTCCAGCACCAGCAGCTGGCGCTGGATCGCGCCGACCGAGGCCTTGGTGACATTGCCGTATTTCGCCTGGATGCGGTCGGCATTCTCGGCCATGAAGCCGAGCATGGCGCGCAGATCCTTGAGGTCGAGCAGCAGCAGCCCCTCCTCGTCGGCAACGCGGAAGGCGATGGTCAGCACGCCTTCCTGGGTGTCGTTCAGGTTCATCAGCCGCGCCAGCAGCAGCGGCCCCATCTCGCTCACCGTGGTGCGGATCGGGTGGCCCTGCTGGCCGAACAGATCCCAGAATACCGTCGGGCAGGCGCTGAGCTTGTATTCGTCGGCGAAGCCGATCTCTTCCGCCCGCTTGAGCAGGAAGTCCTTCGGCTCGCCCGGCTCGGCGATGCCGGACAAATCGCCCTTCACGTCGGCGCAGAAGACCGGGACGCCGGCGTCGGAAAAGCCCTGCGCCATCACCTGCAGCGTCACCGTCTTGCCGGTGCCGGTGGCGCCGGTGACCAGTCCATGCCGGTTGGCGAGGCCGAGCAGGAGATATTCCGGCTTGTCGCTCGTCCCGAGATAGATCTTGTCCGCTTCCAGCATCGGCATCGACACATTCCCTTGGGCGCCGCCGCTTCGAGGATCGAAGGGCTATCGCGACCTTATAGACGCCCATTCGATCCGCGCAATCTGCCGTCGCAGCGTTCCTGGCGACGAGACGGCTTGCCATCCCGCAACGTACGGGCGACATTCAAGTCTAGACTTCTAACACTTGGGATTCGCTCAGGAGAGTTCGAGAATGTCTTACCCCATCAAGGATATCGAAGGTATCGGTCCGGTCTTCACCGAGAAGCTGACGGCGGTTGGTGTCCGCACGACCGGTGCTCTTCTTGAGCAGGCCAAGGACCCGAAGGGTCGCAAGGCGCTTGCCGCTTCGTCCGGTCTCGACGAACACAAGATCCTCAAATGGGCCAACATGGCCGACCTGATGCGCATCAAGGGCGTGGCGGAGGAGTATTCCGAGCTGCTGGAAGCGGCCGGCGTCGACACCGTCAAGGAGCTCAAGATGCGCCGGGCCGATCATCTCACCGCCAAAATGGTCGAGATCAATGGAGCGAAAAAGCTGGTGCGCCAACTGCCGTCGGAAAAGCTGGTGGAAAGCTGGATCGAGCAGGCGAAGAACCTGCCGCCGATGCTCACCTACTGATCAAGGCGCCGCCGCCGGCTGGTCGATGATGCGGGCGACTTGGTCGCTCGGCATTATTGTCATGCGCAACAATGCTCCGCCGCGAAGACACGCAGATTGCGTGAGCTTTACCGTATGTAGTTAAGACAATCCGGTCACCGTTCCGGCGGGCGGGGCGGCCTCCGGAACAGTGCCGGTGCGCCAATCGCGGAGGCGACGGCGCGCAGGGAGGTTGGCGAAGATGCCGGGAGGTATGGGCAGATCGTCAACCGGCCTCCTTGTCTACGCGACGGTCGCCAAAATGGTTTCAGCGACCCTCATTTTTCAGGATGTCGACGGCGGCACGGGATCGCCCCGGGGCGCGAAAAGCCCGCCGACCTCGTGGTCGGGTCCAGATTTGCGCGCCGAGTAGGGATCAGGGCAGCAGGACACCGTTGATGACGTGGATCACGCCGTTCGACTGATTGACGTCGGCGATGGTGATGCGCGCCTTGTCGCCCTTGGAGTCGATGACCCAGATCTTCTTGCCGTCCACCTGGAACTTGAGCGGCTCGCCCTGCACGGTCTTGTATTCGGCCATGCCGTTCATCTTCTTGGCCGCTTTCATGATGTCCGCGGCGGAAATCTTGCCGGGAACGACGTGATAGGTCAGGACGGCGGTCAGCTTGTCCTTGTTGGCGGGCTTCAGAAGCGTGTCGACGGTGCCGGCCGGCAGCTTGGCGAAGGCTTCGTTGGTCGGCGCGAAGACTGTGAACGGACCGGATCCCGCCAGCGTATCGACCAGGCCCGCCGCCTTCACGGCGGCGACCAGCGTGGTGTGATCCTTCGAATTGACGGCATTCTCGACGATATTCTTGGTCGGATACATCGGCGCGCCGCCAACCATGACGGTCTTGGCGAAGCTGGGGGTCGCCACGGTGGCGACGCCGCCGAGCGCGATGGCGGCGACGGCAGCGGCACGAACGATATTGGCAATACGAGACATCAGACTTCCTCCTGTCGCGTCGGGATCTCCCCGAACGTCGTTCCACACCCAGAATTCGAAGCCGCGCAGCGGATCCGCCAAGAAGGCCGACTCGAGACAAAGGGATAGCGTCGAAGAAGACTGCCAATTTCGGCAGATTCCTTCGTTCTATACAATAGAAATTCCAGTCTTGATTGGATCCGAAGCGTTCTTCCACTCTCCTATACGTGCCTCGACCGAAACGGTTTCAGGGAACCGGACAAAAATCGCACAAGAGGACGACGGGCTGCGCGGAGCGGAGAAAATCCGCCCCGCAGTGGGGCACCTCGATGGCATGCGATTGCTTGCACCGGCGAAGGACGCGCCATAATGTCCGCGCCGAGTGGAGTTCCTGATGAAACCGACCAATCCCGTCTTTACCGGCCTTCCGACCACCATCTTCGAAGTGATGTCGCGGCTCGCCATCGAACATGGCTCGATCAACCTCGGCCAGGGTTTTCCCGATGTCGACGGACCGGAGGACGTGCGCCGGGCGGCGGCCGAGGCGCTAATCGCCGGGCCGAACCAGTATCCGCCGATGATGGGCGTGCCGGCACTCCGCCAGGCGGTCGCGGCCGCCAACAAGCGCTTCTACGGCCTCGACGTGGACTGGAAGACCGAGGTGCTGGTCACCTCCGGCGCCACCGAGGCGCTCGCCGACATCTTCACCGCGATCATCGAGCCCGGCGACGAGATCGTCGTCATCGAACCGCTCTATGATTGCTACCTGCCGCTGATCCGCCGCGCCGGCGGCGTCGCCAAACTGGTGCGCGTGACGCCGCCGAACTGGGAGCTCGATACCGACGCGCTCGCCGCCGCCTTCTCCGACCGGACCAAGGCGATCCTCGTCAACAATCCGATGAACCCCGCCGCCAAGGTCTTTTCGAGGGACGAACTCGCCTTCATCGCCGAGCTCTGCGTGCGCCACGACGCCTATGCGATCTGCGACGAGGTCTATGAGCACATCGTCTTCGACGGACGCGAACACATCCCGCTGATGACGCTGCCGGGCATGCGCGAGCGCGCCATCCGCATCGGCTCGGCCGGCAAGACCTTCTCGCTGACGGGCTGGAAGGTCGGCTATGTCACGGCGACGCCGCGCCTGCTCGACCCGATTGCCAAGGCACACCAGTTCACCACCTTCACGACGCCGGCGGCGCTGCAGCAGGCGGTGGCCTACGGCCTCGGCAAGGGCGACGACTACTATGCGTCACTGGCCGGCGACCTGGCGAAGAAGCGCGACCGGCTCGCGGCCGGGCTTGCGGCGCTCGGCTTCGGCGTCGTGCCCTGCGCCGGCACCTATTTCGTCACCGCCGATTTTTCGCCGCTCGGCCTTTCCGGCAGCGACGCGGAACTCTGCCAGCGCATGACGGTGGAAGCCGGCGTCACCGCGGTGCCGGTCTCCGCCTTCTATGACGGCGACGCCCCGGCGACCTTCGTGCGCTTCTGCTTCTCGAAGCGCGACGAGATCCTCGATGGCGCGCTGGAAAGACTCGGCGCCTGGATCGACAAGCGTGTGAAGGCGGTAGCTTAGCACCGCCCCCTGCCGGCGGTCACTCCGCCGGCAGCAGGTCGCCTACGAAGACGACCGGTCCGGTCGCCTGGCCAGTCGGCGAGCCGCCCTTCGGTTCGACGGAGATCGCCAGCTTTTCGCCCGGCTTCAGCGACACGTTCATCGGCATCAGGTCGGAGATGTTGTCGGCGACGCCCATCGAGACGGTCGGCCCCTTGGCCGGCACCTGCCAGAGCTCGAAGCTCTTGTCCGGCGGCGGCGCGTCGCCGATGCGCCGCAGGCGGATCGTGCCATGACGGGTATCGACCGTAGCGACAAAGGCCACCTTGCCGCCCTCCCCGTTCAGCACCGCGACGAAGTTGCCCTCCGATCGCGGGGGGGGCGGCACCATCCGGTCGCTGGCGATGACGATCGCGAGCACCGCGGCGATGGCGCCGAAGCCGATGGTGGCGATCCGCAGGCGGCGCACCGTGCGCTCCAGCAGAAGGACCCGGGCGGTGTCGGCGACCGCAGGGCCACCGGCACGGATGCGCGCCAGCACGGCGGGCCAGAGACCGGCCGGAGGCGCCTGTTCACCGGCCGAATCGGCCAGCGGCTGCAGCCGCTCCGCCCAATCGCCGATGGCGGCGCGAAGCGCGGGTTCGCGGACGCCGCGCGCCTCGACCGCCTCGCGCTCCGGCCGATCGAGCGTACCGAGCACATATTCGCCGGCCAGCCCCTCCATGTCGTCGTCATCGGCCACCGAGGCACTCCTTCAATGCGATCAGGCTCCGCCGCAGGATCGTCTTCACCGTCGCGACAGGCTTGTCGAAACGCCGCGACAGTTCTTCCCGGCTATAGCCGTAGCTATAGGCGAGCAACACCATGCCGCGCCGTTCGGGCTCCAGCCCTTCCAGGCAACGCCGCAGCTGCGGCCCGGCCATGCCGTCCGGCGCCGCGCCGGGCGCCGGCAACGTGTCCGCTAGTTCCTCGTCGAGGACGACCGCCGTCTTCGAGACCCGCTCCGGCCCCTTGCGGATGGCGTCGATCGCCGCATGACGCGCGATCGTCGTCATCCATGTCATCGGCGACGCCAGCGACGGGTCAAACCGATCGGCATGACTCCAGATCCGGACCCACGCCTCCTGCAACGCCTCTTCGGCGGCTGCCTCGCTGACGGCGATACGGCGGATCACGGCGAAAAGTTTCGTGGACGTCCGGTCATAGAGGGCCTTGAACGCGGCCTCGTCGCGCGAGGCGACATCCCGCATGAGAGCGGCCAGTTCGGCCTGTGCCGCCACGTCGGAAACCTGATGGACCACGGTCATCCTCCCGTCCCGGCCGAGCGGGTTGGCAAAGTCTAGGCCAAACTTCGATGTCCGGCCATGGCCTGGACAATGGCCGGACGAAGCGGTGGTTCCGGACGGCGCGCGATCCGCCTTGCTACCGCCGTCGCTCATCGCTACATCCCGTCGAATGGCTCCTCCTCTGCTTCTCCTCCAGGACATCCGCCTCACCTTCGGTGGCCGTCCGCTCATCGAAAACGCAACGCTCTCCGTCTCCGCCGGCGAGCGGCTGTGCTTTGTCGGCCGCAACGGCTCCGGCAAGTCGACGCTGCTGAAGATCGCCGCCGGCACGGTCGAGGCCGATGCCGGCACGCGCTTCGTGCAGCCCGGCGCGACGCTGCGCTACCTGCCGCAAGAGCCGGATCTCTCCGCCTTCGCGACGGTTCGCGCCTATGTCGAGGCCGGGCTCGGACCGGGCGACGATCCCTACCGCGCCACCATGCTGATGGAAGCGCTCGGCCTGACCGGCAATGAAGCGCCGGACCAGCTATCCGGCGGCGAGGCGCGCCGCGCCGCGCTGGCGCGCGCCATCGCGCCGGAGCCCGATGTGCTGCTGCTCGACGAGCCGACCAACCATCTCGACCTGCCGGCGATCGAATGGCTGGAAGAGACGCTGAAATCGATGCGCTCGGCGCTCGTCCTGATCAGCCATGATCGCCGCTTCCTGGAGCGCCTGTCGAAGGCGACGCTGTGGCTCGATCGCGGCACGACGCGCCGGCTCGAACAGGGCTTCACCGCCTTCGAGGAATGGCGCGACAACGTCCTGCACGAAGAGGAAAAAGAACGCGAGCGGCTCGATCGCAAGATCAGCCAGGAGCTCGACTGGGTGCGCTACGGCGTCACCGCCCGGCGCAAGCGCAACATGGGTCGTCTTCGCAAGCTCGAGGGCCTGCGCCAGGAACGCCGCGACCAGCGCCGCGCCGTTGGCAGCGTCAAGCTGCTGGCCAGCGAGGGCGATGTTTCCGGCAAGGCCGTCGTCGAAGCGATCGGCGTTTCCAAGTCGTTCGGCGAGCGGCCGATCGTCCAGGATTTCTCGACCCGCATCCAGCGCGGCGACCGCATCGGCCTGGTCGGCGCCAACGGCGCCGGCAAGACGACGCTGCTCAACCTTTTGACCGGCGTGCTGCCACCCGACAGCGGAACTATCAAGCTCGGCACCAATCTGCAGATGGTGACGCTCGACCAGCGCCGCGAAAGCCTCGACCCCAGCCTTCGCCTGGCCGATGCGCTGACCGAAGGCCGCGGCGACAGCGTCATGGTCAATGGCGAGGCCCGTCACGTCATCGGCTACATGAAGGACTTCCTGTTCACGCCCGAGCAGGCGCGCGCGCCGATCACCGCGCTTTCCGGCGGCGAGCGCGGCCGGCTGATGCTGGCGCGCGCCCTCGCCCGCCCCTCCAACCTGCTGGTGCTCGACGAGCCGACCAACGATCTCGATCTCGAGACGCTGGACCTGCTCGAGGAACTCCTCGACGATTATCCAGGCACGATCATGCTGGTCAGCCATGACCGCGACTTCCTCGACCGCGTCGCCACCTCGGTGATCGTGGCCGAGGGCGACGGCCGCTGGACGGATTATGCCGGCGGCTATTCCGACATGCTGATCCAGCGCGGCGCCGCAGCCCCCGCCCGCGCCGTCACCAAGGTCGAGCGCAAGGACGAGAAGAAGGTCGCCGCCGACAAGGCGGCCCCGTCGAAGAGCAAGCTGTCGTTCAAGCAGAAGCACGCGCTGGAAACACTTCCCTCGAAGATCGATGCGCTCACCGCCGAGATCGTCAAGCTGGAAGCGACCCTTGCCAAGCCGAACCTGTTCGCCGTCGACCGCAAGGCGTTCGACGCCGCCAACACCCGCCTCGCCGCCGCCCAGAACGAGCGCGACACGGCCGAGGAAGAATGGCTGACGCTGGAAATGCTGCGCGAGGAGTTGGCGGGCTAGGCTGGCGGCGAATTCAAGCAAGCGCCGACTGGACCTTCCTTGAACCCTCCCCTTGAGGGAGGGTCAAAACCGCGTCGCGGTTTTGGGAGGGGTGCATTCCGAATGCGCTCGACCGCCCATCCACTCGATCTACGAAGCGACGCTCCCCCTCCCCGAAAACGCCAAGGCGTTTTCGCCCCCCCCCACGAGCGGAGGGTTCCGGAGCCGCCCTACCCGATCCGCCGCACGCTGTCGCGCACCACCAGTTCGCAGGGCAGCCGCACCTTCGAGGTCGGCACCGCGCCCCCTCGCGCGGACGCCATCCGGCGCAACAGGTCGGCGGCGGCGAGCCGGCCCATCTCGGTGCGCGGCTGCCGCATCGTCGTCAGCGCCGGGTCGTAATGGACGGCATATTCCGTATCGTCGAAGCCGATGACGGAGACGTCGCCCGGAATGCTGACGCCACCGTTCTTCAGCGCGCGCATGAAGCCGAGCGCGATTTCGTCGGCGGCGGCGAAGACAGCCGTCGGCTTGTCAGCGAGCGCGAAATAGTCCCGCGCCGCGCGGTCGCCCGAGGCGAAGTCGAAATTGCTGGCGCCGCGCCAGATCAGCGCCTCGTCGACCGGCAGGCCCGCCTCCTGTAGTGCGTCGCAATAGCCGCCGAGGCGCTCATTGGCCTCGAGCCCGCCCTCGGCGCCGGGGATATGCGCGATGCGGCGGTGCCCCTGCTCGATCAGGTAGCGCACTGCCTCGGCCGAAGCGCCGCGATTGTCGACGTCGAACACGGAAAACTGCTCGGTGCCGGGGATCTCCGAGAACATCAGCGACATCGGCACGGTATCCGGCACCGATACGAACTCCTCGTCGCGCGGCACGTTGCCGGTGACGACCAGGACGCCATCCACCTGACCCGCGCGGATGACCCGCGCATAGTGGGTCTCGCGGCTGCGGCTCTGCCGGGTGTAGCCGATCAGCACGCCATAGCCGCCCTCGGTGAACACCTCTTCCAGCGCGTTCAGCACCGGCGTGAAGAACGAATTGCCGATGCCCGGCAACAGCACCAGCACCATCTTGGTCGATTTGGCGCGCAACGAGCGAGCGGCAGCGTTGGGGGTGTAGCCGGTTTCGCGGATCGCTGAAAAAACCGCGGCGCGCGTCGCCTCGGCGACCCGGTCGGGCAGCGCGATGGCGCGGCTGACGGTCGCCGTCGATACCCCGGCCCGCCGCGCGACGTCCTGGATCGTCACGGTGCGGGGGGCGCTTTCCGCGTCCGGTTCTTGTGTCGGCACCCGTTTTTCCCTTCCTGGAACTTCCTCGTGACGGACGAGGAAGCGTTCCACTTACCGTCCGGCCACCCGGCCCTCCAGCCGCCTGGCCGCGTCCTCCGCTCCGGTAGCCGCTTTGCGGCAAAGCGAGCTAGCCGGATCTTTTCTTTTGCAGTGCAAAATAACTTTGCGTTGACAGCCGGCTTGGGGAGTATACGGTAGATGTAATCGATTACAAGAATTCGGACGTTCAAGTCCGGTGGATCGGACGGACGTTCGCGAACAAGCGCCTCAAGCAAGGCGTTGAACCCCGGGAGGAGGAAGCATGAAGCATTTCACCAAGGCGCTGCTCGGTGCGGCAGCAGTCGTGGCCCTGATGGCCGGCCCGTCGGTCGCGGCGGAAAAGGCCGAGGTCATCCACTGGTGGACCTCGGGCGGCGAGTCCGCTGCCGTGAAGGTGTTCGCCGACCAGTTCAACGCAGCGGGCGGCGAGTGGGTCGACGCGGCGATCGCGGGTGGTGAAGCAGCACGCGCCGCCGGCATCAACCGCATCGTTGGCGGCAACCCGCCGACCGCCATGCAGTTCAACACCGGCAAGCAGTTCGAAGATCTCGTCGCACAGGGCCTGCTCGGCAATCTCGACGACGTCGCCAAGGCCGACGGCTGGGACAAGTTCCTGTCACCGGTCCTGACCAAGGCCGTGAGCCGTGACGGCCATTTCTACGCCGTTCCGGTCAACATCCATTCGAACAACTGGCTCTGGTACAACGCGGCCCTGCTCGAGGCGAACAAGATTGAGCCGCCGAAGACCTGGGACGAGCTGTTCGCCGCCATGGACAAGCTGAAGGCTGCCGGCGTCATCCCGATGGCGCAGTCCGGCGATGCCTGGACGCAGGTCCTGCTGTTCAACGACGTCATCCTCGGCGTCGGTGGCCGCGACCTGTTCATGAAGGTGTTCCAGGACGGCGACGTCGACGCGATCAAGTCGCCGGAATTCCTGAAGGTCACCGAGACCTTCGGCAAGCTGCGCAATTATGGCGACGAAGGCCAGCAGGGCCGCCAGTGGAACCAGGCAACGGGCCTCGTCGTCAGCGGCAAGGCCGGTTTCAACTTCATGGGTGACTGGGCCAAGGGCGAAGTGATCGCCGCCGGCATGACGCCGGGCAAGGAAGTCGGCTGCGTCCCGGGCATCGGCCATCAGGTCTACTGGATCGGCGGCGACGTGTTCGTCTTCCCGAAGACCGACAATGCCGACGCCCAGAAGGCGCAGGCGCTGCTCGCCCACACCATGCTGACGCCGGAGACCCAGGTCGCCTTCAACGCGAAGAAGGGTTCCGTCCCGGTTCGCGGCGACGTCGACATGTCGAAGCTCGACGCCTGCGCCCAGGCTGGCCTGAAGCTGCTCGCCGACCCGAACGCCTCGGTCCCGGGTTCCGACTTCCTGCAGACGCCGGACGTTCTCGGCTCGCTCCAGGACGTCGTCGGCCAGTTCTGGACGACCCCGTCGCAGACGCCGGAAGAGCTGCAGGCCAAGATCGCGGACATCTTCGCCTCGTCCAACTAACGGCTCCACCACGGAGAACCCGGCCGGATTTCCTCCGGCCGGGCTTTTTTCGCAGCCGGCCGGCCCCGCTCGGGCCGGCCAGGTGAACGGCGCATCCGCGCCGAACGCACATGTGGAGTGCGGCTACGTGAAACCTCGTTTCTTTCGCTTCTGGATGGCCCAGGTGGCGCTCGCGCCCGCCTGGCTGATCGTGATCTTCGCCTATATCGGAACCATCCTCTGGACGATCCAGATCTCGTTCACGAGCTCGAAGGTCTTCCCGGTCTCCAACTATGTCGGCTTCTCGCAGTATACGCGGCTGTTCGGCTCCGAGCGCTGGATCATCTCCGTCCAGAACCTCGCCATCTTCGGCGTGATCTTCATCATCGGCTGCCTGGTGCTGGGCTTCCTGCTGGCGGTGTTCCTCGACCAGCGGATCCGCGCCGAGAGCATGTTCCGCACGATTTTCCTCTACCCCTACGCCCTGTCGTTCATCGTGACCGGCCTGGTCTGGCAGTGGACACTGAACCCGACGCTCGGCATCCAGCAGACCGTGCGCAACTGGGGCTGGGAAAGCTTCACCTTCGACTGGCTGTCGCGCGGCGACCGGGCGATCTATGTCATCGCCCTCGCCGGCATGTGGCAGGCTTCCGGTCTCGTCATGGCGATCCTGCTGGCCGGCCTGCGCGGCGTCGATAGCGAACTCTGGAAGGCGGCCAAGGTCGACGGCATTCCGACCTGGCGCGTCTATGTCCACATCGTCATCCCGATCCTGGCGCCGATGTTCGCGACCGCGACCGTGCTGCTCGCCACCGCCGTGGTGAAGGTCTACGACCTCGTCGTGGCGCTGACCAATGGCGGCCCCGGCATCTCGACCGAAGTGCCGGCCAAGTTCGTCATCGAATATCTGTTCCAGCGCCAGAATCTGGGCCTCGCCACCGCCGCCTCGACCGTCATGATGATCACAGTCCTCTGCGTCCTGGCGCCCTGGCTCTACGTGCAGTATTTCCGCCAGCCGAGGAGCGCGCACTGACATGGCTTCGCTCACCGCATCCGCGCCTGTCGAGCCCTCGGGCCCGCGCCCGAAGCGCATCGGCCCCGGCCGCTACGGCGTCTACGCCTTCCTGATCATCTCGGCGCTGTTCTTCCTGATCCCGCTCTACGTCATGATCGTCACGTCGCTGAAGCCGATGGACGAGATCCGGCTCGGCAACCTGTTCGCGCTGCCCGGATCGCCGAGCTTCGACGCCTGGATCAAGGCGTGGTCGCAGGCCTGCACCGGCCTCAACTGCAACGGCATTCATGTCGGCATGCTGAATTCGGTCAAGATCCTGGTGCCGAGCGTTCTGCTCTCGATCGCCGTCGGCTCGGTGACGGGCTACGCCCTCTCCTTCTGGCGGCCCAAGGGCGCCAACGTCCTGTTCGGCGTGCTGCTGCTCGGCGCCTTCATTCCCTACCAGGTGTTCCTCTATCCGCTCGTCCGCATCCTCTCGATGGTGTCGCTCTACAATTCGATCCCCGGCGTCGTGTTCGTGCATACGATCTTCGGCCTGCCGCTGATGACGCTGCTGTTCCGCAATTTCTATGCCGGCATCCCGATCGACCTGTTCAAGGCGGCGCGCGTCGACGGCGGCGGCTTCTGGGCGATCTTCCTCCGACTGATGCTGCCGCTCTCGACGCCGATCATCGTCGTAGCCGCGATCCTGCAGATCACCGGCATCTGGAACGACTTCCTGTTCGGCCTGATCTTCGCCGGTCGCGAGAACTTCCCCATGACCGTGCAGCTGAACAACGTCGTCAATTCGAGCTTCGGCGAGAAGGAGTACAACGTGAACATGGCCGCGACCATTCTGACCGCGCTCGTTCCGCTCTTCGTCTATTTCGTGTCCGGACGCTGGTTCGTTCGCGGCATCGCTTCCGGCGCCGTGAAGGGGTGATCCATGGCTAATGTCTCCATTCGCGACCTCGAGATCGAGTTCGGCAATCTCAAGGTCCTGAAGAACCTTGACCTCGAGATCCAGCCCGGCGAGTTCATCGTCCTGCTCGGACCGTCCGGCTGCGGCAAGTCCACCCTGCTCAACGCCGTCGCCGGCCTGCTCGACGTCTCGGCCGGCCAGATCTGGATCGGCGGCAAGAACGTCACCTGGGAGGAGCCGAAGGACCGCGGCATCGGCATGGTATTCCAGTCCTACGCGCTCTATCCGCGCATGACGGTCACCGGCAACCTCTCCTTCGGCCTGAAGATGGCCAAGGTGGCGAAGGAAGAGATCGACAAGCGCGTCGCCCGCGCCGCCAAGATCCTGCAGATCGAGCCGCTGCTGAAGCGCCGCCCGTCCGAGCTCTCGGGCGGCCAGCGCCAGCGCGTCGCGATCGGGCGCGCGCTGGTTCGCGACGTCGATGTGTTCCTGTTCGACGAGCCGCTCTCCAATCTCGACGCCAAGCTGCGCACGGAACTGCGCGTCGAGCTGAAGCGCCTGCACAACGAGCTCGGCTCGACCATGATCTACGTCACGCACGACCAGATCGAGGCGCTGACGCTCGCCGACCGCGTCGCGGTGATGAATGGCGGCGTCATCCAGCAGCTCGCCTCGCCGAAGGAGATCTACCGCCGGCCGGTCAACCGCTTCGTCGCCGGCTTCGTCGGCTCGCCCTCGATGAACTTCGTCGACGGCACGCTTTCGGTCGAGGGCGGCAATGCCTCGTTCAAGCTGGCGAATGGCGGCCTCGTCGACCTCGCCGGCTATGATTTCGAAGCGCCGCCCGAGCATGGCCGTCCGGCCACGCTCGGCATCCGGCCGGAGCAGATCGACCTCGCGCGGGGCGATGCGAGCGCGAAATCGCTGCCCGTCAACCTGACCCTGCTCGAGCCGATGGGCGCCGACAGCCTGGTCTGGGGCGACGTCGCCGGCACGCAGTTCTCGGTGCGCATCGACGGCGACGCGCATGTCGAGACGCCGTCCAAGGTCGACGCCTTCTTCCAGCCCGCACACGCGTCGATCTTCGATCTCGCGAGCGGCGCGCGCCTCTAGCGCGCCAATGCCGGATCGCGCCGAAAACGCGATCCGAGAAAGAATTGGATCGGTTCATCGTTTCCGTGAAAGGATGACACGCTCCAGCACGACGACAACACGCGGACCTCCAAGCCATCCGGCGGAGGCCCTCGCCTCCCCTCTCTACCGCCTGCGGTTCACGGCACTCTTCCTACGAACGGATTCAAGAAAGACATCTCATGTCGAAGCACAAGATCTCGTTTCAGCTCTATTCCGCCCGCAATTTCCCGCCGCTCGAGACCGTCCTCGAGGGGCTGGCCAAGATCGGCTACGACGCGGTCGAGCCCTACTATCCGCTCTATGGCGATGATGCCGCAGGCTACCGCAGCAAGGTCGACGCTGTCGGCCTCGTGACCCCCACCTTCCACGCGCCGCTCGACGGCGTTGTCAGCGACACCAGCCGCTTCATCGACATCGCCAAGACCATCGGCGCTGAGACGATCGTCATTCCCTATCTCGTCGCCGAACAGCGCCCGACCGATGTCGACGGCTGGAAGAAGCTGCATGAGAGCTTCGCCGGCGCCGCCGAGAAGGCGAAGGCCGCCGGCCTCGGCCTCGGCTACCACAACCACGACTTCGAATATGTCACGCTCGCCGACGGCTCGCGCCCGATCGACCACCTGATCGGCAACGGCGTCGTCTCCGAGCTCGACATCGGCTGGGTCGCGCGCGCCGGCAAGGATGCCGCCGCCGAGATCGACCGCCTCGCCGACAGCACGATCGCCTTCCACATCAAGGACATCGCCCCCGCCGGCACCACCGAGGAAGATGGCTGGGCCGATGTCGGCCATGGCACGATCGACTGGAAGGTGCTCTGGCCGCACATCGAGAAGGCGAAGAAGGCCAATATCCTTGTCGCCGAGCACGACAATCCGGCCGACTGGAAGCGCTTCGCCGAGCGTTCCTTCGCGGCCATCAAGGCGCTGGTTTCCTGAAAGGCTCCCTCGACATGTCCAAGGTTCACCAGATCGGCCTGATCGGCGCCGGCAATATCTCGGAAGCCTATCTGAAGCTCGCGCCGCTCTTCCCGGGCACGAAGATCGTCGCGGTTGCCGACCTCTCGGCCGAGGCGGCCAAGGCGCGCGCCGGCCAGTTCGGCGTGCGCGCGCTGACCGTCGACGAGCTCCTGAAGGATCCGGAGATCGACACGGTCATCAACCTGACCATCCCGGCGGCGCACTATGAAGTCTCGAATGCCATCCTGTCGGCCGGCAAGCACGCCTATTCGGAAAAGCCGTTCGCGCTCTCCGTCGAGGACGGCAAGAAGCTGGTAGCGCTCGCGGATGCAAAGGGCCTCAAGCTCGGCAGCGCGCCGGACACCTTCCTCGGCGGCGCGGGCCAGACGGCGCGCAAGCTGCTCGACGAAGGCAAGATCGGCCGCGTCATCGCCGGCACCATGCATGTGATGAGCCGCGGCATGGAGATGTGGCATCCCAATCCGGGCTTCTTTTTCCAGCCCGGCGGCGGCCCGATCCTCGATCTCGGCCCTTATTACATCGCCGCCCTCGTCAACCTGCTCGGCCCGATCCGCACCGTGACGGCCGTCGCGACCAAGGGCTTCGACGAACGCCTGGTCACGGCCGAGGGCCCGCTCAAGGGCAAGACCGTGCCCGTCGGCACGCCGACGACGATCAACGCCATCCTGCACTTCCTCTCCGGCGCGCAGGTGACGCTCTCGGCCAGCTGGGACGTCTGGAAGCATGGCCACGTCAACCCGATCGAGCTCTATGGCTCGGAAGGCACGATGCTGGTGCCCGATCCGAACTTCTTCGGCGGCAGCGTGCGCTATTCGGAGCAGAACGGCGACTATATCGAGGTCGACACCTCGGGCGCGCCGTTTGGCAAGTCCAACTGGCAGGACGGCAAGCATGCGAACTACCGCATGCTCGGCGTCGCCGATCTTCTGGACGCTGCCGACCATGGCCGCGAGCCGCGCTGTTCGGGCCGCGTCGCCCTGCACGCGCTCGACGCGATGGTCTCGATCCTCGACGCGGCGGCGCAGGAAAATGTGATCACGCTCTCGACCACGACGGAGCGCCCCGCCCCGCTGACGGCCGCCGACGCGGAAAGACTGACGGCTGCGCGCTAGCCCGGTTTCCATCAACCCGAACGGGGCCGCTCGCGGCCCCGTTTTCGTTTGCAGAGGGATGACTTTTCTTCACCTCTCCCTGAGGGAGAGGTCGACGCACGCAGTGCGGCGGGTGAGGGTTTACGGCCTCTCTGGATAGTTCCCTAAACCCTCTCCCGGAGCTTCGCTCCGACCTCTCCCTCAGGGAGAGGTGAAGGTAAGCGCGCCCCTAGAGCAATTCACCGTTTCACCGAAACGGCGAATTCCGCCAACTCTTTGATTGGTCGCGTTTCTTCACGCGAACCGGAGTCCACTTCGCTCGAAAACGCTCTAATCCGACGGCTTCGCCAGCGCGGCGCGTTGTTCCGGCGGCAGGTTCAGCAACGCCTCGAAGGTGCGGGACTGGATCTGCTCCTGCATCGCGCCGACCTCGAGCCGGATGCTACGCAGATGCGCGTCGATCGCCGCCTTGTCAGGCATGGGGGCGGCGACGAGCGCGTTCAGTTCGTCCCGCAGGGTCTTCAGCCGGTCGAGCCGGGCAACGATGTCGGGCTTCAGGCCGTCGAGCTGCGCCTCGATGCTGTTCACCGCATCGGGCGACAGCCGATCCTTGAGCCAGCGCAATTCGGTGCGGATGATGCGCGGGCTCTTGTCCTCGGCCCCGTGGCGGAAGCGAATGAAGTCCGTCACGGTCGCGCCGACGAAGAAGGCGTTCACGCCGAGCGACGCGACCAGAAGGCCCCACAGCAGCGCGCGCCGGGTGCGAGATTCCACTTTGAAAGCCATCAAAAATCTGCCTCTGACGGCCCGAAGACCAGCGTATCCAATTGCACGACGTCGATCCGCGGCTGATCGGATTCGGCCGGGATCAGATCCGCCAGCACACTGCCAAGCGCCGCCGAAACCACCATGACGGCGGCGAGTGCCGCGATCCGGCGCCGCCAGTGGATCACCCTGGATCCCGTCGCTTCCAGCAGCTTCCGGGTGATCCGCTCGACCGAGCCGCTTTCGGCGATCCGCTTGTCGACCAGCTGCGCAGCGCGCCGGAGCCGTTCGGCCTCCGCCACCGTCCGGTCGCGATACTGGCGAAAATCGCGGTCCGCCAGCAGCGCCTCGCGGGCGCGCCGAACGAGCATCAGGTCGGGCCACAGATTGAGATCGGGGCCCCAGCGATCGATGGCGTCATGCAGGTTGGCGGGACCATTCGCCAGTTCGAAACGCCCCTCTCCCGATGCCTTGCTCATGATCGCCTTCCTTCCTGTCGATCGTCCGCGTCCCTGCCACCGAGCAGGCTTCGAAGCCGGCGCCTGGCACGGGCGAGGAGCGATTCATAGGCGTGCTCGCCAATCCCCATGATATCCGCCGCCTCCGCCTGCCCCAGCTCCTGGAAGTGGGCCAGCACGATGACGGTCCGCTGTCTTTCCGACAGCTTGTCGAGTGCCGCCTGCACGATGCGGCCGTCGTCCATGCGCGCCAGGTGATGCTCCGGCGACGGCCCCTCGTCCTCGAGAATGTCGTCGAAGCCGTCAATGTCGACATGCGGCCGACGGCGGCGCAGCCGGTCGATGGCGATGCGGTAGGCGACGTGGTGCAGGAAGGTGCCGATCCGGGCATTCGGCTCCCAGGTCGCCGCCTGCTTCCAGAGCCGCAGCAGCGCCTCCTGCACGACCTCCTCGGCCTCCGCCAGATCGGAGAGCACGGAAACGACGAACCGGGTCAGCTTCGGCGCCTCGGCCTGGATCAGGCGCGCAAACGCCCCCTCCTGGCCGTCGGCCACCGCCCGCATGAGCGCATGGTCGGCGCGGATCGCCTCGTCGTCACCCGGATCGTCCATACCCGCCAATGCCTGCGCCCGACCTTTCAAATCGTCCCCGCCGGCATTTTCGCCGGCTTTCCCGCCAAGGATCAGACGATAGCGTATAGCTACCGGAGTGGCAGCCTTGAGGCGAGGATCGTCGGGTTGGAGCAAAGCCACGAGAATTTTTCCCTATTCCGCGGCGATCGACAGGGAATGCGGATGCGGCGCCTCCGCCGTCTTGCTCTCGCGCCGGCGCGCTTCGCTTGCCTCGACCTCGGCGAGTTCAGTCGCCAAACGGTGCTCCTCGGCGATGCGCGGCTTGGAGAAGCGGGCCAGCAGCAGGAACGAGACGGGCGTCAGGAACAGCGTCGCCAGCGCCGAGACGCCGAGACCGCCGACCATGATCCAGCCGAGCGCCGCGCGCGCCTCCGAGCCGGCGCCGCCGGTCAGGATCAGCGGCAGGCCGCCCAGCACCGTCGCGATCATCGTCATCAGCACCGGCCGGAGCCGGATCAGGCAGGCATTGCGGATCGCGTCGTAGACCGACTGGCCCTCGTCGCGCAGCTGGTTGGCGAACTCGACGATCAGAATGCCATTCTTCGCCATCAGTCCGACCAGCATGACAAGGCCGATCTGGGTGTAGATGTTGAGCGACCCGCCCGAGAGCAGGATGGCGTAGATGCCCGCCGCGACGCCGAACGGCACCGTGGTGAACAGGATCACCGCCGAGACGAAGCTCTCGAACTGCGCCGCCATCACCAGAAGGATGATGACCACGGCGAACAGGAAGGTCTGCAGGATGCCGCTCGACGTTTCGTTCAGGGTCGCTGCCTCGCCCGTCAGAACGATGCTCATGCCGGCCGGCAATTGCCTGGCGGCTTCCTCGTTCAGGATCTGCATGGCCGAGCCGAGATCGACGCCCGGGCTCAGCGTCGCGGTGATCGGAACGGCGCGGCGCAGCGACTGGCGCGCCAGCGTCGGCGACGTCGCGCCCTCGCTGACCGAGATTACCGAGGATAGCGGCACCATGGTGCCGCCGGCGGTGCGGACCTGCACGTTCATCAGGTCACTCGGCGTCACGATCATGCCGTCCGGCGCCAGCGCGGTGATGTCGATCTTGTCATCGCCGACATAGAAATTGCCCATGTCGGCGCCGGCCAGCAGCGTCGAGACGATGGTGCCGATGTCGGCCACCGACACGCCGAGATCGGCGGCGCGATCGCGGTCGATGTCGACCGAGAGCTGCGGCTGGTTCAGGTCGTAATTGAGCTGGACGTTGGAGAAAGCGGGATTGGCGCCGAGCGTGCCGATCAGCTGCTGGGCCGCCTTGCTGATGCCGTCATATTCGACGCCGGTGACGGCGAAGGTCAGGCCCTGGCCACCGCCGCGGATGCCGAGGCTGTTCGGCTGGCGCAGATTGACGACGGCGCCCGGGATCGAGCGGATCTTCTGGTTGATCTCGGCGGCGATCTGCGCCTGGCTGCGCGTCCGTTCGCCCCAGGGCGCCAGCGTGATCATCATGAAGCCGTTGCTCGGGCTGCCGAAATTGCCCGCGACCGAGAAGACGTTGGTCGCCTCGCCGGACTTCAGCAGCGGATCGACGGCGCGCATCACCAGCGCCATCTGGCCCTGGGTGTAGTCGACCGTCGAACCCTGCGGCGTGTTCATGGCGATCATGACGGCGCCGCGATCCTCCTGCGGCGTCAGCTGCTGCGGCAGCATTTCAAACGCCAGCACCGCGCCGCCGGCGAAGATCACGCTGACGAGGATGACGACGGCGGGCGCCTTCAGGCAGAAATCGAGCACGCCCTCGTAGAGGCGATGGCCGGCATTGCCGATGGCATTCAGCCCGCGCTGCAGGAAATTGCCGCCCGCGCCATGCCCATGGCCGCCCTTGTCGAGCAGTCGCGATGCCATCATCGGCGCCAGCGTCAGCGCCACGAAGCCGGACAAGGTCACGGCAAAGGCGAGCACGAAGCCGAACTCGGAGAACAGACGCCCGGCGGTGCCCTTGAAGAAGGAGATCGGCACGAAAACCGCGACCAGCGTCGCCGTCGTCGAGATGACGGCGAAGAACACCTGCTTGGCGCCGAGCACGGCGGCGGCGCGCGCGCCCATGCCTTCGGCGCGGCGGCGGGTGATGTTCTCGAGCACGACGATGGCGTCGTCGACCACCATGCCGGTCGCCAGCACCAGCGCCAGCAGCGTCAGGATATTGAGCGAAAACCCCATCAGATACATCGCCGCGATCGTGCCGAGCAGCGAGACCGGCACGGTGACGGCCGGGATCAGGGTCGAACGGAGCGAGCCGAGAAACAGGTAGATCACGCCGATGACGATGACAATCGCCAGCATGAGGCTGCGCTCGACCTCCTCGAAGGAGCCGGCGATGAAGTCGGCGTCGTCCGAGGTGACGCGGACCGAGACATCCTTCGGCAAGGTCGACGCCAATTCCGTGACGGCCTTGCGGACCGAAGCCGAAATCTCGAGCGTGTTGGAGCTGGCCTGGCGGACGATGCCGAGGCCGACGCCGACCCGTCCGTTAACCTGGACGCTGGAGGATTTGGCGGACGGGCCGAACACGACGTCGGCGACGTCGCCGACCCGGGTATCGCCCTGGATGCGGATCGCCTTGACGTCGTCGGCGCTCTTCACGCTGGCGTCGGCGCGCACGAACATGTTGCGGTTCGTGTCCTTGAGATTGCCGGCCGGCACGTCGAGCGCGACGGTGGCGAGCGCCGTCTTCAGATCCGCGACGGTGAGGCCAAAGGAGGCGAGCCGCATCGGATCGATATAGATGCTGATATTGGGCGAGCGGTCGCCGTTGATCTGGACGTCCGCGACGCCGTCAACGGCCTTCAGCCGATCGACGATGACGTCGTTCACCAGCTTGGTCAGGTCCTCGATCTTCAGCGTCGGCGAGGTGACGGCGAGCCGCATGATCGCGTCGCCATTGGTATCGGCCTTGGCGATGGTCGGCGGATCGGCGTCGTCGGGCAGGTTGCGCTGCGCGTTGCCGACCGCGTCGCGAAGATCGTTGGCGGCGACGTTGATGTCGACGGAATCGGAAAACTGCACGGTCACGCGGCTGCGGCCGCTAGTCGATTGCGACTGGATGTCGGTCCAGCCGGTGACGCCGGCGGCGGCCTTCTCGATGACGCTGGTGATCTCCTTGTCCATCGTGTCCGGCGTCGCGCCGGTATAGGTGGTGGTGATCGTGACGACCGGCTGGTCGATGTTCGGCAGCTCGCGGATCTCGACGCCGCGATAGGCGGCGAGGCCGGCGATGATGATCAGGAGGTTGGCGACGATCGCCAGCACCGGCCGGCGGACCGACAGCGCCGAGATGCCGCCCGGCACCGCGCCGTCCCTAGGCATCGGATCATGCGTCATGCCGGCACCTGGCGCATCGGGATCGGCCGGCTCGAGCGACGTGTCGGGAGCGTCGGTGCGCACGATCAGCTCCCCGTCGCGTCGCCGGACGCCTTCGCGCCGGTCGCGGCGGTGGCGAACTCGACCACCTTGGAACCCTCGCGAAGCCGCTGCAGGCCCTCGACGACAACCTTGTCGCCCTCCTTCAGATCGCCGGAGACGAGCACGCGTCCGCTCTGCCGCTCCAGTACCGTGATCGGCATCCGCTTCGCCGCGTCCTCCACCACGCTCCAGACATAGGAGCCGGTGCGGTCCCACTGGATCGACAGCGCCGAAACCGCGACGCGCTGCTGCCCCTCGAAGCCGAGCGCGACGACGACCGACATGCCGGGCTTGACGCCGACGGCGCTGGCGGCCGCCGCGTCCAGCGAAGCCTCGACCTTGAGGGTACGCGCCGTCGGGTCGATGCGCGTGTCGATCGAAGTTACCTTGCCGGAAATCGTCGCGTCGGGCTTGCTGGCCGCCGTCGCCGTCACCGCCTGCCCCGCCGCTACCCGGCCGGCATAGCGCTCCGGCACCAGGAAGCTGACCAGCAGCGTCGACACGTCGTCGAGCGTGGTCACGACCGTGGAGGACGTCACGAAATCGCCGACTGCCAGATCGCTCAGACCGACCACGCCCTCGAAGGGCGCTGTAATGGTCCGGCGATCCAGCGCGATCTGGGCGCCGAGCACCGCGATCTGAGCCTTGCGCTCGACCGACTGCGCATCCTCCAGCGCCGAGAGCGCGAGATTGCGGCTGGCCGAGAGCTTCTGGGCGCGATCCAGCGCCGACCGGGCGTCCTTGAGCGCGACATTGGCAAGGTCGAGCGCCACGAGCTGGTCGGAATCATCGAGGCGAACCAGCGGCTGATCCTTGACCACCTTGTCGCCCGCCTTGAACAGCACCTCGTTCACGATGGCCGAGACCTGCGGATAGATCTTGATCGAACGCGGCACCTTGACCGTACCGACGGAGCGCACCTGATCGCTCTCGACCTCGCTGGCGACCGCCTCGGTCACCACCAGCGTCGGACCGCCGCCGCCCGCCCGGCCGCCGCCACCGCCGGCAGCCGCGCCCGCGCCGCTACCGGACGATTCGCGATGCTGGAAGGCATACCAGCCCCCCGCCGCGAGAATGACGACGACAACGCACAGCAGGATCTGTTTCCAAAGCGGCATAGTAAGTCCGGTGAATGAGGCCCGTTCAGAGCTTGAACGCGGCGGCGGCTGACTTCCGTCGCGGCGCTGCGAAAAAGCTTTCGTCGCGCCGGTGGCGGTGCGGCCAAGCCTGCCACCGACTTCGGCGGCGGTGCCGGCGATCTCGCGCGGCGGCACCTCCCCGGCCGGGACGGCGCACCGCCACGGCCTGTCGCCAAAAGAAAATGGGGCGCGGACTGATCTATCAACAGATCTATCACGACCGCGATACCCGCATTGGCGGTCTGACTTCGCGAATTGCAGCGCACAAAACCCGCCGTCAGAGCGCCTCCACCGGCGCGACCGAGCCTGCCCGAGGCATCCGCCGCCGCAACTCAGGCAACCGGCGATCGACCGGAATGGCCTTCGCCTGCGAAGCCGCTGCATTTCGGGACTTTACTCAAACGCCGGGATCGTGGACGGTAGCAAAGGAGGAATGATCCTGCTGGCGGGATTGTCGGCCGCGAAAGCGGCGGCGCCTGTCTGCGTGCCATCTTGGAGGTTGATTAATGGCAAGTCTGACGTTGCGCGAAGTCCAGAAGTCGTTCGGTGAGGTTGCGATCATCCGCGGCGTCGATCTCGAGGTGAAGGACGGCGAGTTCTGCGTCTTCGTCGGTCCGTCGGGCTGTGGCAAGTCGACGCTTCTGCGTCTGATCGCCGGGCTCGAAGGCACGACGGACGGAACCGTCCGCATCGGCGACCGGGACGTGACCCGCCTGGCTCCGGCCGAGCGCGGCGTTTCGATGGTGTTCCAGTCCTACGCCCTCTACCCCCACATGACCGTCGCCGAGAACATCGGCTTCGGCATGAAGATGGCGAAGATGCCGAAGTCCGAGATCCAGGCCCGCACCGAGAAGGCAGCCAAGATGCTGCATCTGACGGAGCTGCTGCAGCGCCGTCCGGCCCAGCTCTCCGGCGGTCAGCGCCAGCGCGTCGCCATCGGCCGCGCCATCGTGCGCGAGCCCGACGTGTTCCTGTTCGACGAGCCGCTTTCGAACCTCGACGCCGCGCTGCGCGTGCAGATGCGCATCGAGATCTCGAAGCTGCACAATGATCTCAAGGCGACGATGATCTACGTCACCCACGATCAGGTCGAGGCCATGACCATGGCCGACAAGATCGTCGTGCTCAGCGCCGGCCGGATCGAGCAGGTCGGTTCGCCGCTCGAGCTCTACCACCGCCCGAACAACGTCTTCGTCGCCACCTTCATCGGCAGCCCGAAGATGAACCTGTTCAACGTCAACGTCACGGAAGTGACGGGTGGAGCGGCCATCGTCACCCTCCCCGGCGGTTCGACTCTGGCAGTGCCGACGCGCGGCGCTTCGATCACGCCGGGTCCGATGACCCTCGGCGTTCGTCCGGAGCATCTCACGATCGCCCCGACCGAGACCGGCGGCATCCCCGGCACCGTGTCGCTCTCCGAGCATCTCGGCGGCGAGACCATGCTCTATATCGACGTCGACGGTTCCGACCCGACCGTCGTCAAGGCCGATGGCCTTGCCGGCCAGCGTTCGGGCGACAAGATCCGCATCATCGTCGCTCCGGAGACGGTCCACCTGTTCGACAAGTCGGGCAAGGCGATCGTCAACGGTTCGCTGATCTGAGGCACGCCCCGGAAGGTTCGCGCCTTCCGGACGTCGCCGGCCATTACGCTGCCTCGCAGCGCCCGAAAGCCCGGAAGCTCGTCTTCCGGGCTTTTTTGCTCCCGGGAATGACGCCGGCGGAGGCTCGGGATGGCCGGCAACGCCGGTGCCGGCCGGGCGCGACGCATCGATTCGGTTGAACTCCGGAAAACAAGACTTTAATGAGAAGGTATTAACGACCGCTCGAACTGCGACCGATTCCGGCGCGCGTGCTCGAACGGGGGTAAAAGAGGGACGCCATGCGCCTGACCCAGCAGACCAGCTATTCCATCCGCATCCTGCTCTATTGCGCCGCCAATCCGGACAGCAACAGCCGGATCAAGGATATCGCGACCACCTACAGCATCTCCGAGCTGCATCTCTTCAAGATCATGCACGTTCTCGTCGAGAGCGGTTTCGTCGAGACGATCCGTGGCCGCAATGGCGGCATCCGGCTTGCCAAGCCCGCCAGCGCCATCTCGATCGGCGCCGTCGTCCGCGCGACCGAGAGCAATTTCTTCCTGACCGACTGCTTCGACACGACCAATCGCGATTGCCCGCTGGTCGATTCCTGCGGCGTGAACAAGATTCTGGCCGAGGCGCTGCGGGCCTTTTTCGCGGTCCTCGACGGTTACACGATCGCCGACGTGGCCAAGGATCGCGGCCAGTTGCGCGGACTCCTGGACCTCGAACACGAGGTGATGCACCCGATCGCCGCCACGTCCTTCGCCCATCAGCCGTCCTGAGCGGAACCGTCGCTCGATTCATAGTTGACTTTCGGCATCATATTTTAATACCTGCTCATGCGGCGACCATGTTCACGTGGCTCGTCGGCTTCCTTCGGATGACGGGGTGGAACATGGCAGTTTCGAGTGGCAACAGACAGGCAGGCCGTCTCGGCAGCCTGGCGGCGGCGACGCTGGTCCTGATGGCGGCGGCGTCGGCCGCGGCGGCTCAGGACGCGCCCCGCGCCATCGCGATCGAGCTCAACGGCGCCGAGCCCAATGGCAAGGCTTGTCAGTTGAGCTTCGTCATCGACAACGGACTGACGACCACGATCAACGACATGGCGCTGGAACTGGTGCTGTTCGAGAAAGACGGCCGGGTTGGCCGCTTCGTCGTCGTCCGCACCGGCAAGGTGCCGGCCAGCAAGAGCCGCGTCCGCCAGTTCGGCGTCCCCGACACCGCCTGCACCTCGATCGCCCGCATTCTGGTCAACGACGTCAAGGAATGTGCCGGCGCGGGCCTCGTCCCGACCCTCTGCGCCGACAGCCTCAAGGTGTCGACACGGACCGACATCCGTTTCGACGATTGATGGCAGCGGGGCTGGGACATGGGCATTCGGCGTAGCTCCTGGGTTTGGGCTCTGATCCTGTCGATCGCGGCGCACGGCGCCGTCGTGGCGGCGTTCACCCCCGACGCCAATGAAGTCGCGGAAGCCGGCGGCGGCGCCGGCAGCGAGGTCGAAGGCTCCATCGACGCAACGCTTGGAACCGATGTCGAGGTCGCGGACCTGTTCAGCGAAGAGCTCCGGACGGCAAGCGACACCGAAGTCGTGCCGGTCGCCGAGCCCGTGACGCTCGTTGCGCTGGCCCCCTCGCCCATCGACGCCGAACCGAACGCGCGACTTGCGGAAGCGGCGTCGGCTACCGGACCCACCGAAAGCCTTCAAGCCATGGCCACGGCCGAACTGACGCCGGTCGAGCCTCCCGCCAGCACCGTCACGCCGGTGCTCGTCGCCGATATTTCCGCCACGCCGATCGAGAGTGATCTCGCGGCCGTTGCCGCGACCGAGCTCACCGAGGTCGCCCCGACCGAAGCCCTTGCCGCCATCCCGCCAACACCGCAGGAGGCGGCGACGACCGAGCCGGCGACCAGCCCCAGGCCGGAGACGATCGCCGCCACCGCCCTCCCCGCCGTCAAGGCGGAACCGGTCGAACAAGAGGCTCTGAAGCCTGTCCAGACCGCCATGCTGACGGCCGTGAAGCCACCGAAGGCGGAAGAGCTGATATCCCAACCGAGGGCGGCCGAGGAACTGCTTCCGCTGCCCGAGGCCAAACCGGTGGAAGCCAAGCCGGCAAAAGCCGAACCGGTCGAAACCAAGCCGGCCGAAAAGGTGACGGACAAGGCAGAACCGACCCGCAAGCCGCGGGAAAAGGCCGAGAAGGCGGAAAAGACGCGCAAGGCCGAAGCGCCGAAGCGTGGCAATGCCGAGGCCGACAGCCGTCAGGGCGCGGCCGAAACCACGCGCAACGCCAGCGCGCGCGACAGCGGCATCGGCCGCTCGCGCGAGGCCGGAGCCGGCGCCGCCGCCAATTCCAACTATAAGGGCAAGGTTCAGGCCGCGATCCGGCGCATGACGCGGATGCCCAGCAAAGCGGCCCGGCTCGGCATCTCCGGCCGCGCCCAGGTTAGCTTCACGGTGACGCCGTCGGGCGCCGCCAGGAACATCGTGCTGGCGAGCAGCACCGGCAACGCCCTGCTCGACGACGCCGCCCTCTCGGCCGTGCGCAAGGCTTCGCCCTTCCCGCCGATGCCGAACGGCATGCCGCAACTCGATCTCAACGTGCCGATCGTGTTCAACATCGGCCGCTGATGACGCGCCCGCGACCGATGGTTGCGCCGGCCGAGATGCGCGTCCTGTTGCCCTGCTCCGGCGCGGTGACGCTGGACTAGGGCCCGTTGGCTCCGTTGTTGGGACACTCGCGGCTGTTGTCGCACGGGCCGGTCGGCGGCCTCGTATCGTGCGTCAGGGCACGCGCGCCGAGATCGTTGACGATGTCGGTGCGGCCGCCGTCCTGGGCGCGCAGCTTCTCGGGATAGGGCAGGAAGCTGTCGCCATAGAGCGGATAGGGCACGACGCCCGTGACGCGGATCAGCGATCCGTCCCAGGTCATCGGCCCCTCGATGCGGCCGCCCCTGTGGATGCGCAGCGCCTTGCCGGGACGGTCAAGCGTCACCTCGCGGCCATCGGGAAGCGTGATCACCAGCTTGCCCTCGACCAGCACGATGACGGATTCGTCCGGCCCGACAATCGTGTCGTAGATCGTCCCCCGCACACCGATCGTCGCCACCGGCGTCTTCAGGTGGTAGCTGCGCGGATCCGACGAACCGGAAACGAAACGGAAGATGCCCTTGGTCGCCCGCAGCGCGATGTCGTTCTTCGAGCGGCCCGGATCATAGACGAAGCGGTCGAGCGTGATGTCGGAACCCGGCCCGACATTCAGGCTGGTCTCGTCGAGAAACAGGAGCTGCGCCGTCGAATCCGCGCCGGTCCGCACCTGTTGGTCGAGGACGATCGGGTCGCGTGCGGCGAGCGGCCGCGCGGCGCCGCGCACGATGCCCTCGACCTTGTTATGAACCGCGCCGGCGCGGCCGATCGTCGTCTCGGCGGCGGAACCCGCGCTCACGGCAAGCATCAGCAGCGCCGCACCTGCCATCGCGGTCGTGACAATACGGCCGATTCGCATGATGAGCTCCCTGTTGCGTGGGATCACGGGACGTCACTCGATTTTGGCACCGGCGGCCCGACAAACCAAGGCCGGTGGCCCGGGCCATCCGGCTTCCTGCCGCGGAAGCGCCGATTTTGCCCCAGCCGTTGCCGATCTGCACCGCTCGGCGGCAAATTCCGGCCAGATGGCCGCCAGCGGTTGCGGCAAGGCCTGGGCGAATTTACTCTGGATTAAGCTTATGTTTGTCGGGGGCTCCGATCATGAAGCGCAGTCTTCTGGCGGTTGCACTCGTCGCCAGCGCAATGCTGCTCGGAGCGGGCGGGGAAAGCGCGTCCGCGGTGGATCGCGACCAGGCGATTGCGCTGGGCGAGGCCTACAAGCGTGTTCTCGCGGATCCGACCGACGCCGCCGCCAACATGGAATATGCGCGCCTCGCCGAGGCGGTCGGCCAACCGCGCAAGGCGCTGGCCACCTATGAGCGCGTGCTGCTCAACGATCCCGACAATGCCGAGGCGCTCGCCGCGCTGGTGCGCATCCGCCGCCAGCTTCAGCCGGACACCACGCTGGTCACCCTCGAGACGGGTCTCGGCTATGAGAGCAACCCGTTGCAGCGCCACAGCGATCTCGAAGGATCGCTGAAGGCCTATGCCGCCGGCCGGATCGAGGACGAGCGGCGGATCGGCGACACGCGGTGGCGGACGCTGCTGCTCGGCAATGCCGAATATTTCGGCGATGTCAGCGCGTTGAACTTTGGCTATCTCGGTGGCGTCACCGGCCCCATTCTGCCGGCCGGCAGCAAGGTCACCGTCAATCCGTTCGTCGGCGGCGGCATCTCGTCGCTCGACAACGCCTACTACTATTCCGAGGCGATCGCCGGCCTGCAGTTCGAAGGCTATCTGCAGGGCGCCTACCAGCTGGCGCGGCTGCGCGGCGGCTATCGCAGCTTCGGCGACCAGTCCTTCTCGACCGACGGTTTCTATGCCGATTTCGTCTGGCGCTGGGCGCTGCCTCAGGTCGTCAACCAGGACGACGTGCTGGTGATCACGCCGCACGCGCGCTGGAGCGACATCGGCGGCGTCGACATCTCGAACAACGTCTTCGGCCCCAACGACATCAAGCCGGGCGACTATGTCTCCTGGGGCGCGCGGTTCGAATATTTCAACCAGGTCGCCGATTGGCTCACGCTAGGCGGCGGCGTCGACGTGACCCAGACGCTCTACAGCCGCCTCTACACGCCGGACGGCGGCAAGCGCGACGACGTGCTGATCGAACCGCTCCTGAGCGCCGTGTTCAACCGCGCCTTCGGCATGCAGTCCGACCTCGCCTTCGACTACCGCTTCCAGTGGAACCAGTCGAACGACGAAGAGCGCGATTTCGGCAACCACATCCTCACGGCGCGCGTCGTCACCCGGTTCTGAGGCGCACATCAAGATCCATCTTGCTTCTCACCTCTCCCGGCGGGAGAGGTATGAGGAGGGCCAGAGCGTCCGTCTCCAGCCCTATCGATTGACCAGGACCAGCGCCAGCGTCATGGCGAGATAGGTCGCCTGATGCGCCAGCTGGTCGAGCCCCATCGCCCACCAGTACTGCTTGTCCTTCGGCTCCCAGCCATAGCGGCTGCTCAAGCCATTCTTCAGCCAGTCGATGTGGTAGTGGGCGACGAATTCCAGCACCAGGATCAGCAACGCGACCGGCAGACGCGTCGGATAGATCAGAAAGACCGGCGCGGAACCCAAGGCGTGGATGCCGGCATGGGCCAGTCCGGCCGGGTGGCCATAGAGGCCCTTGTTGCGGATCTGGCTGGTCGTCTGCAGGAAATAGTCACAGATGACGTGCTTGACCTGAAACACCGCCATGACGGCAATTGGTGCGAGCGTAGGGTCGATCAACACGGTCCCCCGGAATGCCCCGGCCTCCCTGTTACGAGCCGGTAGCGGGTCGAATCTGGCAGATGGAAAGCAGCCAGAATGTGACCTGCGTCACAGGTCGATCGTGATGTGCGGCGCCGATTGCCCCTCGAAGACGCCGCGTGCGGAAAGTCGCTCCAGCATAAAGTGATAGTAGCCCGCAAAGCGAGCGGGCGCGGCGGATTTTGCGCGATAGAGCGCCGTCCGCCAGATCGCTGGATCGAGCTCGGGCAGCGCCGCGGCGAAGGCGCGCTGCGCCTCGACGAAATCCGGCGCCGCGTCGGCTGGCGCCATCGTGAAGATGCGGCTCATGCCGCTGCGACCACGCACCCGGATGCGATCGATCTCGACCAGCCCCGCCGTCCCCGCCGCCCGCACCGTCGGCTCGCCGACGATGACGCCGAGGCCATATTCCTTGGTCAGCTGTTCCAGCCGGCTGGCGATGTTCACCTCGTCGCCGATCGCCGAATAGTCGAAGCGCTGCGCCGTGCCGAGATTGCCGACGCAGCAGGGTCCGGTGTTGATGCCGATGCCGATCCGGACCTCCGGCATGGCGCGCCCGCGCTCCGCCGCCAGACGCTGCCAGTTGGCGTTGAGCCCCGCCATCGCCGCCATCATCGCCTCGGCCGCGTCCAGCGCATGGCGGGCATGGTCGGGATCGTCGAGCGGCGCATTCCAGAACGCCATGACGGCGTCGCCCATATATTTGTCGATCGTGCCGCGATGCCTAAGGATGATGTCGGAAAGCGGCGCCATCAGTTCGTTGATGAAGCCGGTCAGCTCGGCGGCGCTCATCCCCTCGGCCAGCGTCGTGAAGTTGCGGACGTCGCAGAACAGCAGCGTCAGCTCGCGCATCTCGCCGCCCAGCTCTAGCCGGGTCGGATCGGCAATGATCTCGTCGACCACCGCCGGCGACACATAATGCTGGAAGGCGCGGCGGATGCCGGCGCGGGCGCGCTCGGCCTGGCGGAAGGTGTAAAGCACCGATCCGGTCACCAGCAGCGCGATGACCAGCGCCGGATAGAACGGATCGAACAGCAGTCCGGCCCGCAAATAGGCGACGAAGCCGCCGGCCAGGATGCCGCCGACGGCGAGCACGCCGAGGATCGCGGCGGTGACGGCCGAGACATGCGGCAGGATCAGCGCCAGCAGCGCTCCGAGCCCGACAATGCCGGCGATCTCCACCCCGCTGGCGAAATCGGGGCGGGTCAGCGAGCGGCCGCTCAGGATGTGCTCGATCACCTGGGCATGGATCTCGACGCCGGGCACGGCGGAATCGAGCGGCGTGGCACGCAAATCGAGCAGCCCCGCCGCCGAGGTGCCGACCAGCACGATCCGGCCCTCCATCAGATGGGCCGGGATGCTGCCGTCGAGCACATCCTTGGCGGAAACGAAGCCGGCCGGATCGCTCGGCCGGAAGCGCAGCCAGATCGCGCCGTCGGCGTCGGTCGGCACCACCAGCGCGCCGATGCGAATATGGTTGAGGCCGGTCGAGCGGCCGAACGCCGCCTCGCCGCTGGCATTGGATCCCTTGAGGATATAGGAGCCGGCGTCCTGCGCGACGCGCAGCGCCTCCGCCGCCAGCGACGGCACCAGCGCATCGCCGACCCGGAACACCAGTGGCACGCGGCGGACGATCTGGTCGCGATCCTGCAGCCAGTTGATCGAGCCGAGCCCCTTCGCCGCCGCGTCCAGCGCCGGCACATTGGCGACCGCGCCGGCAAAATTCGCGATGAACGGGCCGTGGGTCGTCGCCGGCGGTGGCGAAGCCGGCCTTGAGAGGCGGCAGCGGCGCGCCGCTGCCCGACAGCGACAGGCCGAGCACGGAGGGCGTCGTGGCAAGCGCCTCGGCGAAGACGCGGTCATGCGTCGGCGTCTCGCCGATCGAGGCGGCGACCAGCCTCGCCTGCTCCGGCGGCAGGCGCTTGACCACTTCCTCGGGCGAACTCTGATCCGGTTCCGAGAACAGCACGTCGAAGGCGATCGAGGCCGCCCCCGCCTCGCCCAGCTTGCGGGTCAGCTCGGCCAGCACGGTGCGCGGCCAGGGCCATTGGCCGACCGCCTTCAGCGACGCCTCGTCGATGTCAACGATGAGGACCGGATGCTCCGGCTGCGCCGCCACCGGCGCCATGCGCTGGTAAAGGTCGAAAGCAAGGAGCCGGATGGCCTGGACGGGAAACGGATCGGCGACGCGCAGCAGCGCAGCGCCGGCCAGAAAGGCCGCGACAGCCAGGTAATAGACGGGCCTGCCTAGGTATCGCATGGAAATCCGTTCGCGCTCGCGGTCGGACGATAGCCGAAGGCGGGCGCGAACGGAAAGCTCTCCGATCAGGCCGCTTCTTCGCCGGGCGGCGCCATCGCGCCGGTCATGATCGCGACGGCATCGGACATGGTGTGCCGCTTCGGTTGATGACGGCGATGCGCCTGCCGAGGCGGTGGATATGGATGCGGTCGGCCACCTCGAACACATGCGGCATGTTGTGGCTGATCAGCACGATCGGCAGGCCGCGCTCCTTCAAGCGCAGGATCGTCTCCAGCACCTTTCGCGATTCCTTGACGCCCGAGCGCCGCGGTCGGCTCGTCCATGATCACGACGCGGCTGCCGAAGGCGGCGGCGCGCGCCACGGCGACGCCCTGGCGCTGGCCGCCGGAGAGCGTCTCGACCGGCTGGTTGATGTTCTGGATCGTCAGCAGGCCGAGCTCGGTCAGCTTCTGCCGCGCGACCTTCTGCATGTAGGGCTTGTCGAGGGTGCGGAACATCCGGCCGAAGAAGTCCTCGCGCCGCTTCTCGCGGCCGAGGAACATGTTGTCGGCGATCGAGAGCGCCGGCGACAGGGCGAGGTTCTGGTACACGGTCTCGATGCCGAGATTGCGCGCCTCGATCGGGCTCCTGAAGCTGACCGGCTGGCCGCTCAGCCAGATCTCGCCATGATCGGGGCGTGACGGCGCCGGTCAGCGCCTTGATCAGCGTCGACTTGCCGGCGCCGTTGTCGCCGATGACCGCGAGGATCTCGTTCGGCATCAGGTCGAAATCGGCATTGTCGAGGGCGACGACGCGGCCGTAGCGCTTGTTGAGCGCGCGGGCCTTGAGGGCGGGTTGCACGGTGGCTGGTCTCGGCGCTCATGACGAAATCTTCCGGATCCACTGGTCGATGGTGACGGCGACGATGATCAGCACGCCGACGGCGAAATCCTGCCAGAGCAGTTCGAGGCCGGAGAGCGCGAGGCCGTTGCGGAAGACGCCGACGATGAGCGCGCCGACCAGCGTGCCGACGATCGAGCCGCGGCCGCCGAACAGGCTGGTGCCGCCGATCACCACGGCGGTGATGCGAGTCGAGGTTGGCGGTCTGGCCGGCCTGCGGGCTGACGCCGCCGATGCGGCCGATCAGCACCCAGGCGGCGATGGCGCAGATGAAGCCGGCCAGCGCATAGACGCCGATCAGCGTCCGGTCGGTATTGATGCCGGCGAGCCGCGCGGCGTCGGGGTCGTCGCCCGAGGCATAGACGTGGCGGCCGAACGCCGTCTTGTTGAGCACGTACCAGATGACCGCCGCGACGACGAGCATGACGATCGAGCCGTAATTCAGAACCCAGCCCTTCAGGAAGCCGAGATCGAGCCCGATGCGCGGCGAAGAAGATCATAGGGTTTGAAGATCGTGCCGGTCCATTGCAGGAAGGGCGCGCTCTCCTGCATGTCGGCCTGGCGGATGGTCTCGCTGCGCGAATACCAGACATTGAGCGCGCCGAAGATGCTCCAGGTGCCGAGCGTCACGATGAAGGGCGGCAGGCGCAGTTTGGTGACGATGACGCCGTTCAGGAAGCCGCAGGCGAGACCCGCCAGCAGGCCGAGCGGAAAGGCGATCTCGACCGGCACGCCATAGACGACGGCCGTGCGGCCCATCACCACCGAGGCGAGGATCATGATGACGCCGACGCTGAAAGGTCGATGCCGGCGGTCAGGATCACCAGCGTCTGCGCGACGCCGAGGATGGCGATGATCGTCACCTGCTGCAGGATCAGCGAGAAATTGAACGGCGCCAGGAACTTTGCCGGGTGCGGCGAATGAGAAGATGACGACGCCGATCAGGAGCACGATGAAAGGAATGCTGGTCGGAAAGCGGTGCAGGAATTCCTGCGCCCGCCGGATCACGCCGCGATCCGGATCCTCGAAGCTCGCAACCCCGCCAGGATCGGCGTCGGTCAGGCCACGCTCGGCCGCCGCCGAACCTGTTGCATTGTCACTCATAAGGCCATCCTCCCCGACGCGCCTTCGTGGGAGCGCCAGCGGCGCCCCCACGCATTCTGGACGAAATCAACCCCGCCGAGGCATCAGCCCCAGCAGAGCTTGAGGCCCTCTTCCACCGAGATCGACGGCACGCCTTCCACCGGTTTGGCGGTGATCAGCTGCGCGCCGGTATCGAGGAAGCCGACCTTCGGATCGATGTCCGGGATCTTGCCGCTATGGATCGCTTCAAGCGCCATCGTCGCCATCTTCAGCGGATATTGCTGCGAGGTAGCGCCGAGCGTACCGGCCTGAACGTTCTTGACGCCCGGGCAACCGCCGTCGATCGAGACCAGCAGCACGCTGCCGTCATCCTTGCCGACCGCTTTCAACGCTTCCCACGCACCGGCCGCCGCCGGCTCGTTGATCGTGTAGACGACATTCACGTCCGGGCACTTCTGCAGCGCGTTCTCCATCGCGGTACGACCCTTTTCCTGGTCGCCCTGGCTGATTTCATGCGTGCAGATGCGCGGATCGGTCTCGTCGCCGTACCGGTTGGGGTCCTTCACGTCGATGCCGAAGCCCTGCATGAAGCCCTGGTCGCGCAGATAATCGACGGTCGGCTGGTTGGCAGCGAGGTCGAGCAGAACGATCTTGGCGTCCTTGGCCTTGTCGCCCAGCGTGCCCTTGGCCCATTCGCCGATCAGCACGCCGGCCTTGCGATTGTCGGTAGCGAAGGTGGCGTCGGCGGCGTTCATCGGGTCGAGCGGCGTGTCGAGCACGATCACCTTCAGGCCGGCGGCGCGGGCCTTCTGGATCGTCGGCACGATGGCCTTCGAGTCCGACGGGACGATCGCGAAGCCCTTGGCGCCGGCGGCGATCAGGTTCTCGATCGCGGCGACCTGGCCATCATTGTCGCCGTCATACTTGCCGGCGGCGGTGATCAGCGTGACGCCGAGCTCCTTGGCCTTCGCCTGGGCGCCTTCGCGCATCTTGACGAAGAAGGGGTTGGTCTCGGTCTTGGTGATCAGGCCGATGACCTCGTCGGCCAGCACGGGCGCTGCCGACATCGCGAGGATGCTGGCGGCGAGCATAAGCTTCTTCAACATGTCCGTTCCTCCCTGGCCGATTTTTGTTCTGCGTCTGCGAAGCGACCAGCTTCTCCGCGACGCTCCCGGTCCCTCCCGAGAATTTCAAGTGAGACCGGCGAACCGCGCGGGGCCGGTCTCGAATTCGCTGTCGCCGCCGTCCCGCGTCAGGATCGAGGCGCGGGGCGAGAAATTGAAGAACATCGGCAGCGTCGCCGCGCCGATGGCGCCGGCGTCGCGACCGAGCGTGCCATGCAGGATTCGCGGCGACCGACGCGCCTCGGGCGCGTGCTCGTCGAGCGCCACGGCCAGCCGCCGGATCAGCGCATCGACCAGGCCGCCATCGATATCGGCATCGACGACGATCAGCGGTACGTCGAGCAGCGCGATCGCCGACCAGATCGCCGGCGCCAGCGCCTCGACGGCATCCTCGATCCACTCCTGCACGGCAGGATGACCGGCCGCGAAGGCCGCCTGCATATCGGCCGGCGATGCCACCGGAATGCCTCGCGCCTGGAGATGCCGGCCGAGCGCGTTGAGCGACGCGCGGGTGATCAGCAGCTCACGTCCGTCCTCCGACTTCGGCGACGAGCCGAGCCGGCCGGGCGCCACCGCGATCACGGCGACATCGCCGGCATTGCCGGTGCTGCCGCGCAGGCAATCGCCCTTGACGACGATGCCGCCGCCGATCGCCGGACCGATGAAGAGATACAGGAAGTCGTCGACGCGGCGGCCAAGCCCGTAGAACAGCTCGGCAATCGCGGCGGCGTTGCCGTCATTCTCGCTGAAAACGGGGAGCCCCGTCGCTTCTTCCAATTGGGCGGCGAAATCGAAATCGTCCCAGCGACGGAAGATCTCCGCCGGCAGATCGAGCCGGCGCAGCCAGGCGCCGAGATTGTATGGCAAGGCCAGACCGATGCCGGCGAAGCGCTCGCGCGCCTGGGGATCGAGCCGCTCGAGCAGCGCGCGGACGTCGCGCGCCACCATGGCCAGCGCCTGGTCCGGCTGCGGCAGCACCATGTCGTAGGCACCGGCGCGCCAGCGGCGTGCCGTCGAAATCGATGAGGATCGTCTCGATCGAGCGGCGGTCGAGACGGACGCCGATGCCATAGGCGCCGTTCGGGATTGAGGCGGAGCATGGTCGCCGGCTGGCCGCGGCCGCCATCGTGGCGCTTGCCGACCGCCTCGATCAGGCCGAGGTCGTCGAGCTTGCGGATGATGCCGCCGATGGCGGTGTTGGTGAGGTCGGCGGCGCGGGCGAGATCGGCCTTGGAGGCCTCGCCCGCGCGGCGCAGCCGCTGCAGGACGAGCCGCTCATTGTAGCGGCGCAGCTGGGCGGAATTGCTGCCGCGACGGATGCCGGGCCTCTCCAAAGCGCTGCCTCCCAGGGCAGGGCGTTGGCCGGCCGCTTATTAATTTAACCTGATGCAGTTAATTGGCGGTACACGGCAGGCAAGTCAAGCGGCATTCAATCTTGCACCGCAACGACGCAAGCGAATCGAATACGGCGGTGCAAGATCAGGATTTCTTGAATTTTACGATCAAGATCCGGATTTTTCCGCCGCGTTGCTTTGAAGGCCCGCCTCATGGCGCCGACCGGCCCGGCAACCGACCACGGCGAACAGGAGATTGGCGCAACGCAGGTGCGTCGCGGCGCCAGCCTGCGAGCTGGTTGGCGATGCCGCGCACACGACCAGCCGCGCCGGCTACGGGGCGCCCCCGCGCAGCTGGCGACGATCGAACAATCGGCCGGATGCCAGCCGCCAGCGGGTTCGGTTGCGGGCGGACGCCGCGTCAGCGCGGCGCGAATTCCGGGCGCAGCACCTTATAGAGCCGCCGAAAGCGCTCGATCTTATCGGTATAGCGCACGGTGGCAGTGGGGTCGGGATCGATCGTCGCGTGGATCGGCGGCGCGGTACAAACATCGGCGGTCGTGCTGCCGTTTGCCGCCAGGATCGCCAGCCGCGCCGCGCCGAAGGCCGGCCCCTTGGCCCCGCCCTCATGCAGCACGATCTGGACGCCCAGCACATCGGCGAACATCTTCATCCAGACCGGGCTCTTGGCACCGCCGCCGATGGCGCCCATCCGGGTCGGCCGCGTGCCGGCGGTCGCCAGCGCCGACTGCGCGTCGGCGAACGAGAAGGCGACGCCCTCCAGGACGGCGCGGATCAGGTCGGTCGTCTCCGTCGCGGGATCGAGACCGAAGAACACGCCGCGCGCGTAGGGATCGTTGTGCGGCGTACGCTCCCCGGCCAGATAGGGCAGGAACAGCAGGTCGCGGTTTCGGGCCGGGGTCGCCTCGACGCGGGCCAGCAAACTGCCGATATCCGCCTCGCCGACCAGCTGCGCCGCCCAGGCCAGCGCGCTGGCGCCGTTCAGCATTGCCGCCATCTGGAACCAGCGGCCGGGCAAGGCATGGGCAAAGGTGTGGACATAGGCGGCCGGATACGGCCGATAGGTCTCGTTGACGACGAAATACTGGCCCGACGTGCCGAGCGAGATGAAGGCATCGCCCTCGTCGATGGCGCCGATGCCGATGCCACCCGCCGCCGCATCGCCGGCGCCGCCGGCGACGATCACCCTGGCGCTCAGTCCGAGCGCCGCAGCCGTCGCGGACGACAGCGTGCCTGCGGCGGCGGAGCCTTCGACCAGGCGCGGCATGACCGCGGGATCGAGGCCGGTCGCCGCGACGATCTCGGGGGACCAGCGCCGCTCCGCCTCGTCGAGCCACAGCGTGCCGGCGGCGTCCGACATTTCCGACACATAGGTGCCGGTCAGGCGGAAGCGGACATAATCCTTCGGCAGCAGCACATGCGCCACCTGGGCGAAGATCTCCGGTTCGTGCCGCGCCACCCAGAGCAGCTTAGGCGCGGTGAAGCCGGGCATGGCCGGCACGCCGGCGATGCGACCGAGATCCGGCACGCGATGCTCGAGCGCCGCGCATTCGGCATGGCTGCGGCCGTCATTCCAAAGGATGGCCGGCCGCAGCACGCGATCTGCCTTGTCCATGAGCACGGCGCCATGCATCTGCCCGGAAAGACCGATCGCCACGGTCGCCGCATAGGCGGCCGGGGCCGCCGCCTTCAACGCCCCGAGCGCGGATTCCGTCGCGCGCCACCAATCCTCGGGGTCCTGCTCGGACCAGAGCGGATGCGGCCGCGAGATCGACAGCGGCACGTCGGTCTCCGCCAGCACGGTCTGGCGCTCGTCGACCAGCAGCGCCTTGACCGCCGATGTGCCGATGTCGATGCCGATGTAGCAGGCCATGTGTGTCCCCCCGACTGCAACGTTGCGGGCCCAAGAACTTGCAAGACGCGACGCTTGTCAATCTCCGCCCGCCTCCATCGAAGACGTCTCCCGGTGCCGCGCCCGTTTCCTCGCGCGGGGACGCAACCGGAACGGCTTCCTCGCCAACTGTCAAAAAACGGAAACGCATGGCTGGTAGAAACCGGGGTGTCGGCCCCATATGGACGTCGCATCCGATGCGATGCCGCGGTGATTTGAGAAGCAGCTTGCGCCGCGAAACCAAACGCTAAAGCGTCACGAACGGGTTCGTGGCTCTGGATTCCGACAAGGAGGTCTCCGATGCCAAAAACGACAGCGTCCCTACGTAAACCCTTCACACAGTTCGATTTTTTTCGCTGTCCCTGGAACTCCCGCTGACTTCCGACATTGGTGCGCACCGGGCGAAAGCGCCGGGCGGCGCTTGCGCCAAGCAACATGAACGATCGCGGCCCGAAGCTTGCATCGCAGGACTTCAGGCGGCGAAAGGAGAATTTCGGTGTTCGACAACTACATCATCGAGATCGATGACGAGGCAGCCGGCATCTTGATCCGGTCCGGCAGGTCCTTTGCGTTTCACGCCCTCGAAGGCGCGTTCGCAACGCTCGAGGGGCAGGTCTTTGCCGATGCGGTCGCGGCCGAACGCGCGGCGCGCCGGATCCGGCGAATTCCCGCCGCGACGTCCGCCAGGGCGTCGTAGCCGCGGCCAGGTCCCCCGAAGCGACGCAACTTCCCGATACTGCGCCGCTTCGGGCCTTCTTCATCCACCTGGAGCTTCCCAGACAAGCAGCCCGATCGAAGGAGAAGTCGATTTCCGGCTTCGCGTCGTGCAAGGCGCCGTCCGGGGCGCGGCTTGCCCCCGCGCCGTGGCGACAGTCGCAAAAATAGTATGGCCTGCGAACAGGAAATCGCCACAATTGCGGCGAATGCCGGCATCACTTAATCGGTTATAAAGATGGGCTCCGATAGCTTTCACCCAAGTGCTGACCTAAGGAAGGCCCCCGGTTTGACAAGCTATGTAGACGTCCGTTCCGACGATATAGAGCAGACGACCGATTTCAGTGACGTTCGTGATCTCTACGCCGTTTGGCTATCGGCGAACGACGGCGGGATCCCTGACATCAGACACTTCGAGTTCGCGCTGGCCGGCCCGATTGCCGAACGCGTGATGGTGATGCGCGCCTGCGCGCAGACTCTGGTCTACGACCGGGTCGGCCGCAACGTCGTCGCCATATTCGGACACGACCCGACCGGCAAGGTGCTGGAACAGCTCGACAATGCCGGCGCGCGCTCGTTCCGCGCCACCTATTTCGAGATCCTGAAATCGGGACGACCGGGACTGGCGCTGCATGGCAATGTCAGCGCGACGACAGTCGGCATCACCGAACGGCTGGTGCTCCCCGTCCGTTCCGGCGACGACCACTACCTACTCTGCTACGTCCGCCCGCGCGAGGACGCCACCAATGTCCTGCGCTCGGTTTTCAACGTCAGCGCCGATGCCATCACCGTTTTTCACGCCGTCCGCGACGGCGAAGGCGTCATCGTCGATTTCTCGATCGCCGCCGCCAATGCGGAATCCGCCCGCCGCCTGAAAGCTCCGTCGGACGCGCTGATCGGGACGAGATTGCTGAAAGTCTGGCCCTTCGCCGAGACGAACGGGCTAATGGATCGGTTCATCCGTTCCGTCGACAGCCAGCTGTCGGACGTCTTCGACGCCAGCTATCCGCAGGACGGCAAGATCGTCGAGCGTCAGCTGCGCCTCGCCCCGCATGGCGAGGGGCTGACCGTCACCGATGTCGACATCGGGCCGACGCTGGCCGCGACCCGCGCCATCGAGAAGCAGCACAACGAATTGCTGCAGGCAAACGAACTGCTCGAGGCCCGCGCCGTCGACCTCATGACCAGCTACGCCTCGCTCGAACGCACGACGAACGAACTGCGCGAGGAGATCACCCGGAACCGCGCCCTCGAGGCGGAACTGGTCCATCTCGCCCATCATGACGGGCTGACCGGGCTTCCCAATCGCAGCTATTTCGAGCAGCGTTTCGAGGAAAAGCTGCGGCAGATGAAGCGCGCCAAACGACGGGCCGCGCTCTGCATCATCGATCTCGACCACTTCAAGGATATCAACGACAGCCTCGGCCACGACGCCGGCGACATGGTGCTGCGCGAGGTGTCGAACCGGCTGCGCGGGACGATCCGCAAATCCGACGTCATCGGCCGCCTGGGCGGCGACGAGTTCGCCGTCGTGCTGACCAACGCGCAGGACACCCAGGACGCCGCCACCGCCGTTAAGCGCATGATGGAGGCGGTCGCCCGCCCCTTCGCCGTCAAGCAGCAGGATGTGCCGATCAGCCTCAGCGCCGGCGTCGCCATCTTCCCCGCCGACGGACGCACGTCCAGCGAGCTGATGTCCGATGCCGACATCGCCGTCTATCGCTCCAAGCGTGCTGGACGAGGACGCACCGTCTTCTTCACGCCGTCGATGCGCGACGATGCCGAACGGCGCTACACACTGCTCAAGGCATTGCGCCAGGCTCTCGATGCCGGCCAGATCATTCCCTACTACCAGCCCCTGCTCGATATTCGTTCCGGCAAGCTGATCGGCTTCGAGGCCCTCGCCCGCTGGCTGCATCCCGAGCGCGGCATGCTGCAGCCGGCCACCTTCGCCGAGACCTTCGACGAGCCGGATATTGCCCAGGCGCTGACGCAGACCATGATCCGAAGCGTCATCACCGACCTCGCCGCTTGGGACAAGCTTGGCCTGTCGACCGGCGTGAACATGAATGTCACGGCATTCGATCTCCGCCATCCGGGCTTCGCCGACGACCTGGATGCGCGCCTGCGCCTGTACGGCCTGTCCAGTTCGCAACTCACCATAGAGATGACGGAGACGACGATCCTGTCGCGCGATGCCGAGCGCATCGCCTCGACCCTCGAAGATCTGCGCCGGCTCGGCTTCTCGCTCGCCCTCGACGACTTCGGAACCGGCTACGCTTCGCTCAGCCACCTGCGCAGCCTCCCGGTCAACAGCCTGAAGATCGACCGGTCCTTCATCCGCGACCTCGAACACGATCCGAAGACGCTGGCGATCGTACGCTCGATCATCGAGCTGGCGGGGGCGCTCGATCTCGCAATCATCGCCGAGGGGGTCGAGACACGATCCCAGCTCGAGGCGGTCTCCGCGCTGAACTGCTCGATTATCCAGGGCTATCTGATCGCCGAGCCGATGCCGGCCGACGCTGTTCCCGACTTTATCCGCGACTTCGGCCAGGTCCCGGCGCTGCGCCGGAGCTCGATCCGCTAGAACGCCTCATGAAACGATGAACTTCTCTGACGCGCAGCGGCGCGTCGGAGGATCCGGCCATTGCAGCCAGCAGCTTTCCCATCCAGACTTGCCGTCGCCTTGCAATGCGGAGGGCATGCATGCCACGGCATATGCGCATATTCCGGATCGTCCGGCATCGAGCGAGATCGGAACCCGGCCAGCGAAACGCGCGATCGGGCCTCGACGCCGCACCTGCGCCAGCCGGCCGCCGGCCATGACCATCGCCGCGCAGCCAGCCGATGCCGTCCCGTCGCCCGCCGCCAGGCTGCGGCAGGATCTCGATGCCTGGGCGCGGGCCAGCGGCCGGCCGGCCGATCTCCGCCTCCTGCTCCGGCTTTGTCTGCTGGAGCCCGGCTTTCAGCTGGCGCTGTCGCTGCGGCTGCAGGAAGCGCTCGGCCGCGTGCCGTTCATCGGCCGGCTGCTGCGCCGGTTGGTCTGGTACGGCACGACGATCTGGACGAGCTGCCATATCGCGCCGGGCGCCAGCTTCGGCGGCGGCCTGTTCATCCCGCATCCGGCCGGCATCGTCGTCGGCGCCGGTACAAGGGTCGGCAGCCATGCGTCGATCTACCAACAGGTGACCCTCGGCCGGAGCGATCCCGATATTGCCGAGGAGCCGTCGATCGGCGATCACTGCCTGCTTGGCGCGGGCGCGAAGATCCTCGGCGCCATCACGCTTGGCGATCACGTCACGATCGGCGCCAATGCGGTGGTGCTCGCCGATGTTCCTTCCGGCCGCACGGCCGTCGGCATCCCGGCCCGCATTCTCGACACGGCGGCAGAACGCGCCGGTCTGAGTTACCTCACTCCGCAATCGAGCGGCCGGCGATGGTCTCCATGAAGGCTAGCATCCGCTCGCCGAGGCGGTCCTGATCGAACCGCCCCCGGCGGACCTCGAGATTGGCCCGCCAGCGCCCAATCTCCGCCGGGTCGACCAGGACGCGCCGCAGCGCCTCGACCCAGGCCGAACGGTCGCCCGGCAGCACCAGATCGCCGGTGACGCCAGGCTCGACGAGCTCCGGCAGGCCGCCGATGCGGCTGCCCAGAACCGGCAGCCCCATCTCCAGCGCGCGCACCGCGACGCCCGGCCAATTCTCCTGCCAAAGCGACGGCACGCAGAGCAGGTCCGCGTCGCCCATCAACTCGCCAACCTCCGCCTCCGGCACATAGCCGTGGAAGCGGAGCCATTCGGCGTCCGGATAGCGGCGCCGCAGTTGCCCGCCTTCCGGCCCGTCTCCGGCAACCGCCAGCGAAAAACGATGCGTTGCGGCCAAAGCCGCCGCCGCGTCGAGCAGGACGCCGACGCCCTTGCTGCGGTGCAGCCGGCCGACATAGAGCAACCGCAACCGGTCCGACGCCGTCCGTTCCCGGCGCGGTGGCGCGTAGAAGTTCGGATTGGGGATGCTGGTATGCGGATAGCGCGCGATCGGGAACAGCGCCGCGAGCGCCGCCAGATTGGCGCGCGAGGGGGAACAGAAGCCGATCCGCTCGAAACGACGGACCAGCGCCGCCTTGTAGCGGCTCGATATCCGGCAACCGATGCAGGGCCGGACACAGTTGGCGCCGTCGCGGAACATCGACATCCGCATGCAGGCGAGCCCCAGATCATGCAACAGGAACAGAGTCGGCACCCGGCGCGCCGCGATTTCGGAAAGCGCGTTGTAGCCGATGCCCTGCATGAAGTGGATATTGACGAAATCGGGCCGGAACGCGTCCAGAACCCCGGCGACCAGGCGTCGATTGCGCGGATCGACATGATCCTGCCCGTGCCAGATCGGTTTCTTCCAGGAAGCCGCGACGGACGCATCGCGGACCGGATAGAGATGCGGCGTGCGCAACCGCCAGATCCGGACGCCATCGACCTCGACACCGTGCAGTTCCTCTTGCCGCGACGCGGCCGTGGTCAGCACCGCCATCTCGTGCCCCCGCCGCGCCAGCCAGCCGGTGAGGTTCCCAGCCGAATTCTCGGCTCCGCCGCGACCATCGGGCGGAAAGAGCGCGGCGACGACAAGGATGCGCATCGCGCTCAGATCCGCACGGGCGCGCCAAGCGGCACGCCGGGCCTGATGCGCGCCGCGATAGCGCCGATCGCCGCCTGTGGATCGGCGGCCCTGCCCGCCAGCAGCCCGAGCAGGAAGCCGGAAAGGACTGATTCAACGATATTGGCCATCGCGCCCAGGACCAGCACCAGCATGGCGACCAGAAAGAAGTCGCGATGCACCGGGGGGGCGACGCGGAACAGCGCCGCATTGCCGCGCCAGAACGCCGCGACGAACAGAAGCGAGCCGACCCCGAACGTCGCATAGACAAAGACGAAAAGATTGTCGCCCGGACTGAACCGGGCTGGATCGAAATAGGCCTGTCCCGCGCCGATGCCGCCGAAGCCGACGCCAAGCACGAGGCGAGGCCACGACGGATCGAGCAGCGCATAGGCGCGCGGCCACATCTCGTCCATCCGCACGCCGACCGAGCCGAGCGACAGGAAGGCGAGATTGCCGCTCTCGCCGAAGCGAAGGCCGAGCAGCGCCGCGACCGGCAGGCCGATGGCAACGGCCAGCAATCCGAAAATCACGGCCTGGCTGAAGCGAAAACGGGGCCGGCCGGACAGCCGGTCGTAGGCAAGAAGGCAGAGCGGCGCGACGAATAGGGCGGCGAGCGGCGCCTTCGACGTCGTCAGCCCGATCGCCAGGGCCGAAGCCAGCCAGATGGCGAGCTTTTGCAGGCGCGGCATCTGTCCGGCCAGCAGCAGCGCGCCGCCGATCGCGATCTGGTTGGCGGCGGTGAAGCTTGCCCGCGAAAGGCCCGGCAACCGCTCGATGCCGAACACCTGCCATTGGCGCGCGAACTCGGCCCGCACGCCGAGTATCTCATAGCTCTCGCCGACCCAGGGAAACCGAAAGGCGGCGTTGGCAAGCACGCCGAGAACGGCGACGCCCCAGACGAGCGCGACCATGCGCAGCGCCGCGTTCCACGCCCCAAGGGCCACCACCAGCATGCCGAGGAAGAACGGCATCCACGTGTAGAAGCCGAAGGCGACCTGCGCCGGCGACAGGCCGAGCAGCAACGCATGGAACAGCCAGACACCTGACAGGAAAAAGGCGGCCATCGCGATCGCGTCGCGGCGGAGCGACAAAAGCGCCGTGAGCGAATGGACGGCGATCACCGCGAGGGCGACGAGAAACGGCGCATAGGACAGGCCGACGAGGCCAAGCGGCGCCAGGAAAAATCGGACCGGTCCACCCAGCGCATCGTTGGCGAGCATCAGGGCCAGCGCCGCGAGCGCCGACCAACGAAAGAAGGGAGCCGGGTTGCCGTTCATCCGAACCTGCCGCCTGCTGCACAACCAGATCTAGAACGTCTTCAAGCGAAGTGGATACCGGTTCGCGTGAAGAAAACGCTGCCACGCAACGAGTTAGCGCCGTTCAGCGTTGCCCTCAAACAATGAGCCGCTCTGGCCAGCCGAAAAATCGCAACTTCCGGCTGCGGGATGCATGCTGCCGATGTCGCAGACCGGCGTCAATCGTCGCGTGCGATCGGCCCTTGCCCCGCGCTATTGCGGCATTGCCGCCGTCAGCCGCTCCAGCCCGGCCGCCAGACCGTCGTGGCTGAAGCCATAGGTCTGGGTGGCCCCGCCCTTCAGGGTCACCGTCGCACCGGTCTTGCCGGCCGCCCGCATCAGCTCGACAAAGTCGGGACCCAGTTTGGCGCGCACCTCGCAGGAGGATTGCGCGCAGGAATCGTAGGGAACACCGCTCGGTTTGCCGTCGTCCAGCGCCAGCTGCATGCCGCGCCCGACCATTACTCCGGTCGGCAACGTCCAGACGCCGACCAGATCGCCGGCAGCGTTTCGCTCGATCCGCCACGAAGCGGCCGGCATGCCCGCCTGGCGGATTGTCTGCGTCAGCGAACAAGCCGCCGCCGCATCACAGGCCACGAACCAGTCGCCGATCCGTTCCCCGGCATCGACCGCCGGCGCACCGACATCGGCGGCATCGACCGCCGTCGCCCCACCCACGCCGACCATCTCGAGCAGGCGATCGAAGCCCGCGCTGCGCCAGGTCAGTCCGACCGCGATGATCGACGCCACAACCAGCCCGACAAAGACCGACCAGAGTACCGGCCGCCCTCTCCTTTCCTCCTCATCATCATATGCATCGCGCATCGCCTGGCGCCTCTATCCGCCTCAACCAAACGCCCGCGCGAGGAACGCCCCGCGCTCCCGCCCTACTTGATCTTGCCGTACGTGCCCGAGAAACCCGCGAGAGACATCGGCAGCTTGATGGGCTCCTTGTTGAGATTCTGGAACGTCACATTGAGCTTCTGGCCCTTGAGCATCGCGGCCAGCAGCTCGTCCGAAACCGGCGCGCCGGCATAGCAGCCGCCCGCGTCGCAGGTCTGCAGCGGCAGCGCCAGCGGCATGGCACCGTCGACATCGAGGGTGACGCCATCGGCCAGCGACAGTCCGAGCGGTCCGCGGATCATCAGGACGGGTTTGCGCGTCTGCGCGGGGACGCGGATCGTGATCGAGCCGATCAATTGACCCGATCCGGAGATCACCGCCCGCTGCTCCATCTGGCATTCAAGCTCGGCGGCGCGGCCAGGTCCCTGACAGGTGCTGAGCCAGCTCGGCGCGGCAGCCGCCTTGCTGGCGCCGAGAACCGGCACGTCGCCATCCTTGCCCTGGGCGCCGGCGAGGCCCGGCGCCAGCAGCAAAAGCGCCGCGGCAAAGAGCGAGGACCACCGCAGGCACGCGAATTCGCTGTTCATTCCAATCCCCCAACATGACGCTTCGCGGCGTGGCGCGTCGCAAATGCCGCCACGGCAGGAAACGATGAATGTCCCTCTATAGACAAGCGCCGCCGACATGCCAGCGGAACATGGCGCGAGCGAGCATCCGCAAGGCGAGAGCGGCACGTTGTCCACGCCGGCGGCATCGGCGGCATCGCCGCCACCGGCACCGCCCGGCCCGGCCACCAGCGCAAACCGAGCGGGCGGCAAGGCCAAGAGCGCCATCCTTTGCCTCGCTCGTCCGGCCCATGCCGCACGCCAGCCCTGCCATCATGGCCGCGCCAACGGACCGCCCCGACACTGTCCCTCGCCGCCGCCGCCCCCAGGCGGGCGAGATCCGGAGAGGCCTCTTCAGACGATCACCGCCGGCCCAGGGGCCGGCGGTGCCGCGATCGATCATGCGCGCTACCAGGCCCAGCGGGCGCCGATCTTGCCCGTGCCGCCGATATAGTCGTCGCCGAAGCGCAGGTCGGCCTTGGCGAAGCCGGTCCATCCGCTCTTGAACGAGAAGATGTTGATGCCCGCGCCCACCTCGCCGAAGACGTCCGGCGCATCGTCCTCGACGACGAGACCCGGACCGCTGTCGAAGAAGACGGAATGGTTGCTGAGCATTTCGCCGGCGATGCCGACGCTGACATAGGGATCGTACTTGACCCCGTCCTTCAACGTCGAGCCGCCGAAGCGGGCACCGAGCTTGCCTTCGAGGCCGTCGCCATTGTTGAAGCTGACCGGCGTGCCCGCGACGTTGATGTCGTCGAACTTGGTATGGGCATAGGCAAGGCTGGCATTCGGCTCGATGAACATGCCGGTCGAGGTCAGGAAGCGATAGCCCGACTCGACCCGGACACCGATCGTGGTCGAGTCGGTCTTGTCATCGGAACCGGCGATATTGTAGTCGGCCTTGAGGAAGTCGCCCTTGACGAGGCCGTCGACATAGAGGCCGCCCTTGACCCAGCTCGCATAGACGCCGACCTGCGGGCCGGAGAGCTTGACGCTTTCGCCATTGTCGAAGTTGGCCTTGCTCGTCACGATGCCGCCAAGCACGCCGGCAATCAGGACGCCATCGGCGACCGTGCCCTCGAACTCGTGGTCGATACCGGCCTGGAAGCCCCAGAGCGTCTGGTTGTAGCCGGTGTCGATCTTCACGGACTGGTCCGCGAATGGCGTGATGGTGACGTCGGTGCTGCGGTCGGCGCCGCTGCCGATCATGCGGCCCCAGAGGCCGGACTTCTTGGTCGGATCGGCCGTGCCCTGCTGGGCGCTGACGCGCAGGTCACCCGCCCGGTCGATCCAGCTATCCGACGTCGTATTCCAGATGCCCTGGGCCAGGCCGGTGAATTCGGAGAGGTTATAGGCGCTGCTGTCGGCATAGTTCGCCAGAACCCAAGCCTTGGCCGAGTCGGGTGCCGGGGTGCCCGGATTGTCGAGGAAGAGGTCATAGGTGAAGAGACCGCGATCGATCGGACCATTGGCGAGATGGAAGTCGCCGACGACCGTTCCGCCATTCATGACGCCGACGACAGGCGTGCCGACCGGGTTGTATGCGGCGGTCACTGTCGGATCGAAGTTGACGTGGACGGCCGTCTTGCCCGTGACATCGCCGTTGATGACCAGAAGATCCGACGCGGAGTTGTAGCGCCCGGCCAGGATCGCATCGATGGCAAGCTTGCTGCCGGAAAGGGCATTGAAGTTGCCGGACATATAGGTAACGTCGCCGACGGAGGAACCGTAATAGGGCGCGGGACCCCAACCGTTATCCGGGTGGCTGTTCTGCATACTGATCAGGCCGCTGTTCTCGAACGTGTCGAGGCCGAGGAACATCGTCCGGCCGGTCGACTGGAATGTACCCTCGTTCTCGACCAGGCTGCTGCCGCCCGCGTCGACGAAGTTGAAGACGGTGACGCCGTTGACCTCGAAATTCGCCCCGGCGGCATTGTGCACGAAATTGTCGCCGTTCCCGGTGGCGAGCGTGAACACGGTCGTGCCGGAGGCGCTGAAGTCGCCGGCGTTGTCGATCGTGTTGTCGCCATCCAATGTGCCGAGCGTGAAGACGGACGTGTCACCAACGGTGAACAGGCCGCTATTGGTCAGGCTGTTGTTGCCTTCGTCGGTGCCCAGCGTGAACACCGTCGCGCCCGTGCCGGTGAAGGTGTTGGTGTTGCCGACCGTGTTGTCGCCCTTGCCGCTCGCCAGCGTGAACACCGAGATGTCGCCAACCGTGAACAGGCCGCTATTGGTCAGGCTGTTATCGCCATCGACCGTGCCGAGCGAGAACACCGTCGCGCCCGTGCCGGTGAAGGTGTTGGTGTTGCTGACCGTGTTGTCGCCCTTGCCGCTCGCCAGCGTGAACACCGAGGTGTCGCCGACCGTGAACAGGCCGTCATTGGTCAGGCTGTTGTCACCGTCGACCGTGCCCAGCGTGAACGCCGTCGCGCCCGTGCCGGTGAAGGTGTTGGTGTTGCCGACCGTGTTGTCGCCCTTGCCGCTCGCCAGCGTGAACACCGAGGTGTCGCCAACCGTGAACAGGCCGCTATTGGTCAGGCTGTTATCGCCATCGACCGTGCCGAGCGAGAACACCGTCGCGCCCGTGCCGGTGAAGGTGTTGGTGTTGCTGACCGTGTTGTCGCCCTTGCCGCTCGCCAGCGTGAACACCGAGGTGTCGCCGATCGTGAACAGGCCGCTATTGGTCAGGCTGTTGTTGCCATCCAGCGTGCCCAGCGTGAACACCGTCGCGCCCGTTCCGGTGAAGGTGTTGCTGTTGTCGACTGTGTTGTGGCCCTTGCCGCTCGCCAGCGTGAACACCGAGGTGTCGCCGACCGTGAACAGGCCGCTATTGGTCAGGCTGTTGTTGCCATCGACCGTGCCCAGCGTGAACACCGTCGCGCCCGTTCCGGTGAAGGTGTTGCTGTTGTCGACCGTGTTGTGGCCCTTGCCGCTCGCCAGCGTGAACACCGAGGTGTCGCCAACCGTGAACGCGCCCGTGTTGTCGACGAAGTTGTCGCCAGCCTTGGTGCCGAGCGTGACGACGGCCACGTCGTCAATCGTAATGCCGCCGCTGTTCCAAACCGCATTGTCGCCAGCCTCGGTGCCGAGCGTGAGCACGGCGGTGCCGCTGGCCTGGATCGCACCGAAATTGCCGACAATGTTGCTGCCTTCGCCGCTCAACAGCGTGAAGGCGAGGTTTTCGCCGTTGATCGCGCCGGCATTGAGGAGGAGGTTCGCCCCCTTGTCCGTGCCGAGCGCGAAGGTGGTCAAGCCCGTGGCGTTGATGACGCCGGAGGCTCCATTCACGACGACGTTGATGCCTTCATCCGTCCACTGGACGAAATTGGTGGAGCCGGCAAGCGTCATCAGGCCTTGGTTCGAGATCTGATTGCCACCGATGTCGGCAATCTGCGCGATCACCGTGGTGCCCGAGGTCTGGATTGTCGCGCCGGTCGCGTTGTCGATGATGTTGGCGCCTGCCCCCTCGGTGGCGAGAACGCTGAGGCCGGACGTGGTCCAAGTGCCGCCCGTCTGGTTGTCGATGAGATTATCGCCATCGTCGCCGGTCGTGTAGGCGATCACCGAGCCGATGATGTCGCCGGCGTTGTTGAGCGTGAGATTGCCGCCGGCCGACAGGACGGCGATGTCTCCAGGAGACGATCCGACGCCACGGATTGTGCCGCGATAGCCAGTCCCGCCGTAGCTGCCATTCTGGTTGTTGATCGTGTTGCCGCTATCCGAATAGACACCGATGACAGGTGCGATCCCGCCGCCGCCAACGATTTCGCTGCCCTTGTTGTCAATCACGACCGTGGCGCCAGCATCCGTCGCCGCGGCGAGGATGGCGCTGACACTGCCGTTAATCGTCGAGCCCGTCCCGATCTTGATTTCCGTACCGGCCGAACCGGATGTGTCGAGCGTAAGGATGCCGACCAACGGGGTCGTTGCTGGCGTGCTGCCAATCTTGCTGCCGTTGCCGACATTAACCTTGACCGCGCCGGTTCCAAGGCTCAGGCCAGCCGCGCCGATCAGGTCGGCATCGACGGTCGCGCCATTGCCGATGTTAACGGTCGCGTTGCCGGCTCCCAGGGTCGCCGCCAGTTTGCCGATCAGCGGCGGGTCGATCGTCTTCCCGTCGTCGAGCGTCACCGTAGCCGCTCCGTCGCCGAGCGCAATCGCGGCGCCGCCGAACAACCCGTCGGCGACCGCCACGTCACCATGCAGATTGACCTCCGCGTCTCCCGCAACCGCGATGCCGACGACGCCGCCGCCGATATCGACGCCGGTCAGGTCGACGCCCGTGGCGCCTCCAATGATGGCGCCGAGATCAACGCCGGGGATGATGCTGGACAGATTGACCCCGGTTCCGCCGGCGTCGACGGCGCCGGCGTCGATGGTCACACTTCCACCGGCTGCGGCGAAAACACCCGTACCGGCCGTCGCGTCCACGTCGCCGTAAGTGAATGTACCATCACCATTGTCCACACCGCCGAGGACGACGTTGCCGGCCAACGCGAGGGCGATGATGCCATTCTGCTCGCCGCCGATGCTGCCGCCATTCTCAATGTTGACGTCTTTGAGAAGCGACAGGACGTTGATGGCGTCCGTGCCGCCGCCGATCGAGCCGCCGACCGCGTTGGCGATCTCGATCTGGCCGCTGGCCGAGCCAACAATGCCGCTGCCCGTCGTCCCAAGAATCGAGCTGCCTGCGCCGTTTTGGATCGAGACGTTCCCGATCACGGGAACTGGCAGGCCGGAGCTGGTCGTACCCAGCTTGATCCCGTTGACCCCGCCGCTGATCGTGCCCGAGAGCGGGCCAGCCGCGTTGTTCTGGACCTTCAGGTCGCCGGTGAGAAACGCAGAGATGCCGTTCTGGCCACCGGCAATGATACCGCCCGTGTTGCTCACCGTGGCATTCCCGATCAAGGGCACCGGGGTAGTCGTGCCGGAGATCAGGACCTCTCTTCCGATCCGGATGCCATCGCCTGCCGTCCCGGAGATGATCCCATTTGTGACATTGGACGCCGTATTCTCAACCTTCAGGTCTCCCGTGATGAACGCGGAGATACCGTTCTGACCACCGCTGATGATGCCGTTCGTGTTGGTCACCGTGGCGTCGCCGAGAGAAGGCAGCGGCGTGGTCGTGCCGGAAATGACGAACTCGCGTCCGATCTGGACGCCATCCCCGGCCGTCCCCTCGACGATGCCGCCCTTGTTGTCGATCTTCAGTTCACCGATGGCGAAGACTGAAATACCGTTCTGACTGCCTTTGATGAGACCTTGCCCATTGGGTCCCGCAGTATTGGTAACCGTAACATTGCCAACGGAAGGCAATGGAGTGGTAACACCAGAAACGACAGCCTGAGTTCCAATTCGAATACCGTCGCCTGCTGCGCCTGTGATCTCGCCCTTATTGTCAACGACAATGTTGCCCGTGACGGTAGATACGACACCATTTCCGCCGGTGACCGAAGACCCGGAGGTCACATTGAGATTGAAACTGCGCAGGAACACCGCAGTGACACCGTCGGCAGCAGCCTGCACGGTGCCGGTATTGGAACTCGTGCCGATGTTCAAGTTGTAGCTGGCCCCACCGCCGAAAGGAACCACAACGACCTTCGGCACCGTGCCGGTTACGTCTCCGCTGGATCCGGAGCAGGTGACCGTCCCAAATGCGTTCACACACTGCGCCACCGCCTGCTGCGGTGTCATCACGGCCATGCCCGCGAGCAGGACCGCCCCCGAGGCGGAGCTCAGCAGCGAGGCCTTGCGGCCGGCATTCCATTTCGAAGTCGACATCCAGTCCCCCGGGTCTCTCGGATCACAGTCCGCGCCGGCGGCAAGCCCCTCATGCCGCGCAGCGCCTCCACATGACTGAGATATGAGACGGATGCCGGTAGCAGAGTCCATCCAGCGCCCTTTTCGGTTGAATTATGCAACCGGAGGGATTCGAACTCTCGCATACTGATCATCGATGCAACCTAGTCGAGCAACGAGCGCAAATTTACTTCGAATTTTTAACTATCTGTCCGAAATATGCTTCGTAAGCCGAACCAATTATCGCAAGCCGTACCCGGGGCACGTCTGGCGAATTCCCGGTTGCAAGCCGATGGCAAAAAATTCGCCATGTTGCCGTTACGGCACACCCACATCGGTTGCGGATGTCGGGAAAACGCCACTTGGCTCGCAAAATTGCCCGAATCACCCCTGGAAGCACCCCGCCACCGGCCTGCCCGCGGCGGGATTCGACAGCTCCGGCAAATCGTGGGATCAAGCCGCGCCCATCCAAGGAGAGAACGGCGAATGGACACCAACACCAAGGCGTTGATCGACGAGATCAATCACGCCATGCGCAACATCGATGCCGGCATGACGGCGATCATGGCCTTCGTCGCCTCGATCCCCGGCGCCAAGGACGTCGACATCGAAGCGGTCAAGGTGCGGCTGAACGTGCCGAGCAACTTGCAGGCCGGCACCCGTCAGCCGCCGCCGAACATCGTCGTCGCCGAAGTGCTCGACCGCCTGAAGCGGATGGCCGACAAGTAAGCGCGCCGCACCGGCCGCGCCCGGCGCACGCCAAGCGAGCATTCACGCTCCCCGCGACTTCGACGCGCGAACCCCGTCTCGCGCGTCATCTTGCCCGCTCCGCCGCACCACGATGCCCATAGGCACCCGATGCTGCGCCGCACCGTCGAAAGCCGCGCCTCGCCGCGTTTCATGGGGTGCAATCGGGCGAAAGCTCGGCTATACGAGCTGCCATCATCCTGACGCAAAGCACACGGCGCCTTTCGCCGCGCTCGCGACCTGCCAGCCTGCCATCGCGAGCCTGATGCCGTCGAAGGCCCCTGCCCGTCGCTGCTGCCGCGTCCTCGTGGAGCACGTTTCAATGTCATCGACCCTCGCCGCGACAGCCAGGAATGCCGCGCCGGCCAATTCGCGCTCGCGCGTCATCCTGGCCAGCCTCGTCGGCACCACCATCGAATTCTACGATTTCTATGTCTATGCGACGGCGGCGGTGCTGGTGTTCCCGCACCTGTTCTTCCCGACCGGCAACGAGACGACGGCGCTGCTTGCCTCCTTTGCCGTGTTCGGCGCCGCCATGGTCGCCCGTCCGCTCGGCGCGATCTTCTTCGGCCATCTCGGCGACAGACGCGGCCGCAAGATCACCTTGGTCGGCGCGCTGCTCACGATGGGCATCGCGACCTTCCTGATCGGCGTGCTGCCGACCTATGCGACGGTCGGCTGGCTGGCGCCTGCCCTGCTGGTGATCCTGCGTCTTGCCCAGGGCTTCGCGCTCGGCGGTGAATGGAGCGGCGCGGCGCTGGTTGCGACCGAGAATGCCCCGCCGGGAAAACGCGCCATCTTCGGCACCTTCCCGCAGCTTGGCGCGCCGCTCGGCTTCATCATCGCCAACGGCCTGTTCCTCACCATCGCGGCGCTGCTGCCGTCGGAAGATCCGTCGCGCCCGTCGACCGCCTTCCTCGAATGGGGCTGGCGCATTCCGTTCCTGTTCTCGGTCGTGATGGTGATCGTCGGCCTCTGGGTCCGGCTGAATCTCGTCGAGAGCAACGCCTTCGAGAAGACGGTCGAGTCCGGCAAGGTGCAGAAGGTGCCGCTCGCCGCCGCCTTCCAGCTGCATTGGAAGGAACTGATCCTCGGCACCTTCTACATGCTGGCGACCTATGTGCTGTTCTACCTGATGACGACCTTCTCGCTCAGCTATGGCCGGGCCGGCGTCACGGCGGCGCTGCCCGGCCTCGGCTTCGATTATCGCACCTTCGTGCTGATGATGATCGTCGGCGTCGTGTTCTTCGGCATCTTCACGCTCGCCTCCGGCCCCTGGGCCGATCGCTGGGGCCGTCGCAAGACGCTGATCTGGGTCACGCTCGGCATCATCCTGTTCGGCCTGCTCTGGGTGCCGATCCTGTCGCTCGGCACGTTCGGCGTGATGGCCTGGCTGATCCTCGGCTTTACCCTGATGGGCATGACCTTCGGCCCGATGGGCGCGCTGCTGCCGGAACTGTTCCCGGCCAACGTCCGCTACACCGGCTCGGGCATTTCCTACAATGTCTCGTCGATCCTCGGCGCAGCGGTGGCGCCGTTTATCGCGGTGGCGCTCTGGAGCTATGGCGGCGGCAGCCCGTTCTGGGTCGGCGTCTACCTGTCGGCGATGGGCGTGCTGACGCTGATCGCGCTCCTCCTCGGCAAGGAAACCAAGGACGTTGACATCAACGCCTGAGGCGCGCCCCGGACGGAACTGGTAAAAAAGAGCCCGCGCGGATCGCTCCGCGCGGGCTCTTTTCGTCATTCAGGCGATCTGAGACCCTACGCTCTGGATCAAGCTACCAATTGGCTGATCGTCAGCCATGCGGGCATCAATCCCATGAGAATGCGAACCGCATTGTCGACAATTTCCCTGCCGGCCGTAAAGCCGAGTGCGGGAATCCTCTCCCGCCGATCATTCGGCAGTAGCGCGTCGAACGATTCGCCACCGCTTTCCACCGCATACCAGGCAGAGACTTCCTCCTTGAGCGCAGCAAACACCGATTCCGGCGATCGCTGAGACATGCACAGGGCCTGCTCATGCCCCTTCGCGCACCGGTTCATCCAGGTCTCATTCACCCACCAGCATTCGCCGCAGACCGGAGGCCGCAGATTGATGTTCTGCGGATAGGCATAATAGTCGACGGAGGTCGGCCCGAACACGACGCAGGATCGGACATCGAAACAACTGGCCAGATGGACGATGCCGGACTCGTTGTCGATGTTGAGGCGCGAATGTTTGACGATGGCGGCAAGTTCTCGGATCGTCGTCGCCCCGATCAGATTGACGTCGGCAGAGCCGATCGGCTTGCTGGTGACCGTCCCGATCTGAACGACGCAGATGTCAGGAAACAGCCTCTTCAGCCTCACGATGACATCTTCGAACTGAGCATAAACCTTGGTGGAGGTTGGCGCCGCCTTGTCGAACTCCGCGTCGAAGCCGTTGTGAACCGTGACATAGGGGCGATCGGCAAGGCCGAACTTCTCCAGGGCGCCAGGATCGATCTCGAGGGGGAGTACGTCGCCTCGATAGGGGATGTTCGCCATGCCCTGCAGAAACGTCCGTCGGCTGAAACCCATGAACGTCGCGATCCGGCCGAGATGGCCATCCAGCCGGGGATGATGCTGGATGCACTCCTCAATACTCGGACGGAACTCTTCGAGCTTTGTGCAAACCTCGAACAGCTTCGGCGCATGATCAGACAGAAAGGCCCAATCCGCCGTCTCGGCGTGAACCATGGCGAACTGCGTAACGTAGAACGAAGCGACATAGCTCGGCCGAAGGCGCTCCCAGAGGACTTTCTCGTCGAAACAACGCACCGGCGCAGCCAGCGAACGGAAGATCCATGCGGAGACCTCTCGCTTGGGCGAGTAGATGTCAATTGCCAGCGGGCCGGTGACCGCCAGCACGTCGCGCAGAAACCGCGCAGCCACAATGTGGTCTCCAATACCGCCGGTTACCCTTACCGCAACCTTAGGTATATATTCCGACTGAACGCTCTGGCGTGCTTGCCGTATATCCCTGGCAATGCGTCGCGCCTGCTGGCCCGCAGCGACGCGACGGGAGAACCGACGGAACTCGGCTAATACTTTATTCACCTGGCTATAGCCCTTCGTCCATCTCGTAACGGAAGCAATAGCGTGAAATCCCGATATTGAACGGGCCCTCCCGCCGAGATCTCACTTGCCGCTGGACATATTATTCGTAAGGCATGAAAATGATAGCCGATTGATCGGGAAACCGCGTTCGCGAAGCAAATTTCATTTATGGCACGACTAAAAACCATCCTGCAGCGGGCCCGAGAGGCAATCCGGCCCGTTGGCGACAATCTGACGCTCGACATCCCTAAAAGAGTGGACTGCGGGGTGGATGGCCGGTTTTCTGTCCTGATTATTAAGATCGATCACCTGGGTGACTTTGTCACAGCTATTCCAGCGCTGCAGAGACTTCGGTCTGCATGGAAAAACGCAGACATCACATTGCTTTGCACGGACAGCTTGGTCGAATTCGTCCAAACACTCCAGGTTGTAGATCGCGTTTTGGGCGTAGCCTCGTCACCATCGCTTGTCGACGAGCCGGACGTCATCGCCTTGCGGCAGGTTCCTTACGACGTCGCGATCGACCTTCGGCATGATGGCGACACTCGGCACCTTCTCACGGCATTTCGAGCCCGCTTCCTGGTAGGATACGCCTCCAAGCATCCAGGGCCGCAGCTCGATATCGCACTCCCCGAACTCGAGAAGAGCGCGCGCCGCCGAGGCCGGCGGGGGATCAACAATCGCGCACGCCTCTCACTTCTAGTCGAAGCCGCGATTCAGAGCATCCAGGTCGCAGATGTTCGGCCTGACCGCCAAAGCCGGACGGAACAGCGCCAAAAGGACGGAAGGACGGAAGGACGATAGCCATCGCCCCCAGCGCGCGTTCGCCCATCAAAATGTGGCGGACCGATCGCTGGATTGCGTTGTGCAACCGCCTCATCGCGCAGGACTTCGACATCGTCCTCCTCGGAGACACGCACGATGCGGAGACGTGCAACGCGATCGCCGATGGTCTGCCCGGGGCGTCCTTCGTCAATCGAGCCGGCCAGATGACGCTCCCGGAGGTCGCCGAGGCGATCGCTGACAGCGCACTGTTCATCGGGCTCGATACCGGACTGTCGCATATCGCTTCTTCCACCGGGTCACCGGCATTGGTGCTGTTCTCCGGACACGCAGACCACGAAGTCTGGGCGCCGGACGGCCCTGACGTCAGCATCTTGCGAAACGACGTGCCATGTGCGCCCTGCCATGCAACGAGAATGACTCAATGCCTGTTCAAGCATCGCTGCATGGACATCCCGCTGGACTTCGTATGGCAGGCTGCGTCTGCCAAGCTCGACGACGGCCAGACCGTCACCTAGCGAAATTGCCCAGATCCGGAGCGTTGGACGATGTTGGCCCTATTTCACAGTTTGCGCGCCCGAGTGCTGAAGTCCCTGGGACGATTGCCCGCGAGACTGCCGGAGCATGTTGCGGATCTGGGAGACAACACGCTTCGGCGAGAGCGCTTTCTCGGCAATGGCAAACCAATGCTGGTGATCTTCGGACCCGCCGACCTTGACTACAACCGACCTATCTATCGCGGCCTGCTCGCCCCGATCGATTGCAACTACGTCATCTTTCAATCTCGATCGATGGATTTCTTCTTCAGGGACTGGTCGGCGATCCTCGCTCACATTCGCGCACTCAGTGCCTTGTGGACTCCGCAGCGAACCGTGTGCTGGGGCTTCTCCATGGGGGGGTATGCGTCAATTCGGCTGGGGCTGGACGAGAGCCAGTCTATCGCCTGCGCCGTTGCCATTTCACCGCACTTCCGGCTGAATGCTCCCGTCTCGCGGGCGCAGCAGGAGAAGCAACTGCCCGAAGATGTCGATTTTCCGGATTTGGTCGACGCATTGAACCGTCACGATGGAACGACGCGGTTCAAGATCTACATTCCGACCCACTCTATTCGAGACAGCATTCACGTACTCGATGCGCAGGAGGTCCACTCCCCCTCCGTCGAGATCCACTACCTGAATGTGGACCACGGAATTGAGATCAAGTGGAAGGAAGATGGATCCCTGAGGTCCGCATTCGACAGCCTGGCCTCCGATCGGCCGTGGAACCATGCCGGTAGGTACACGTCCTCGCCACGCGACATTTCCAACGCCATGACAGCGGTCGACTATTTCCGCCAGAGTTTCGGCGAGGATCGCCCCCTGAGTGCGATGACAGACGAGGATGTCATGGAAGCAAAGTGGCATTCGACGAAGGCGATTGCCCATCGTGCCCACAAGGACTGGGATGGCTTCTTCGATTCAGCCTCCCGATCGCTGCAACTGGGCGCTGCCAGAAATGGGTTCCCTACGATCTATAGCTCCATTTTCTTCGATACCGGAACACCCGACCGGGCCGCGGCCTCCATCCTGGCCTGGACGCTTCGCTACGACATCCAAGCGACCCGGGATCTCCTGAATTCCCCCCGGGCGACCGAGATCGTTCACAGTCACATGGCATTTGACGATCTCTGCTACCTGCTGATGTTCGCCGGAGAGGAACAGGCAAGCTGCACGGCCCGAGAGATCCTGTTTCGGTGCGACAAGGAACCATCGGCCGACCTTGGTGTCTTTGCAATCGGCGCCGCCGGGCTGCATATGGCCGACGCCATCGAACGGCTCGCCCACAGGGCCGCCGCCAACAATGTTCACGCTGCAGCCGACGCATTCTTTGGGAAGCTTGCTTCGATGCGCCAGCCGTCCACATCGGATCGCGAGGCTTGGCAGCGAACGCGCGCTGCGATCGGCCTGCCGCCCCCCTCCTCAATTCCAAAATAGCCGAAGTGGCCTTACGAAAATCCACATCGATGCCTGGCATAACAAAAGGCCCGCGCGGGCTTTTTCTTGGCTCTCGGCTCGCGCCCGCCGCTCAGGCGAGTTGCGGCAGGACGGCTTCCAGCTCCGTCCGGCGCGGCTCGAGGAAGGCCGGCAGTTTCAGTGCTTGGCCGAGGCTGGCCTGCGGCTCGTCGACGGCGAAGCCCGGGACGTCGGTCGCGATCTCGAACAGCACGCCGTTCGGCTCGCGGAAATAGACCGAGCGGAAATAGTCCCGGTTCTTCTGCGCCGTCGTGCGCAGGCCGTGGTTTTCTGCGAGCTTGCGCACCATCTCCGCCTGCGCCGCGTCGTCCGCCGCGCGGAAGGCGACGTGATGCACGGTGCCGACGCCGAGATTGCCGCGCGGAAAACCGCCGACGACCCGGAGATCGACGATGCCGCCCGCCGTCGCGCCCTCGACCTGGTAGCGCACCGTCTGCGCCTCGCTGCCCGCTTCGGCAAAGCCGAACACGTCGCCGAGGATCGCCCCGGTCGGCTGCGCGTCGTTCACGAGCAGCGTCACCGAATGGAAGCCGCGAATTGCGAATTCGGCCGGCACGTCGGCGCTGCCGCTCCAGCCCGACTCCGCTTCCGCACCGGCGACGCCGACCAGCGACAGGCGGACGCCGTCCGGATCGCGGAAGATGAGGATCGGCTCATCGAAGCGGCGCGCCGGCGTCTCGTGCTCGACGCCCTTTTCGAGGAGGCGCTGCGCCCAGAAGCCGATCGAGGCGGCCGGGACGCGGAACGCCGTCTCGAAGGTCTCGCCGGCGCCGACCTGGCCAGCCGGCGCCCGTTCCCAGGGGAAGAAGGTCAGGATCGTGCCGGGGTGACCGAACTCGTCGCCGTAGTAGAAATGATAGGTGCGCGGATCGTCGAAATTGACGGTCTTCTTGACCAGGCGCAGGCCGAGCACCCCGGTGTAGAATTCGAGGTTGCGGCGCGCCGGACCGGAGATCGTGGTGACGTGGTGGATGCCGTTCGACATGGGGGTCTCCCGTTCTTTGCGGAGCGCGAAAGGCGCGCTCGTTTCGGAAACGAATGTAGGCGAGCCGCCCCTGCCCCGCCACGCGGGCTTCGGTGAACGATCTGTCGCCGGGTTTCCTGCGGGGCGTCGGCAAGCAAGGCCCTCACCCAACCCTCTCCCGCAAGCGGGCGAGGGCTTTTCGGCCGGTGTCGTGGCGATGGGGGAGCTTGGCTGGATCGCCCCCTCTCCCGCGCGCGGGAGAGGGCTGGGGTGAGGGTCTTCTCAGCGGGCGAACCGCCTTGCGCCGGCGACGCAGGCGATGACCGCGAGCGTCACGACCAGCATGGCCCAGCTCACCGGCTCGCCCAGCAGCCAGGCGGCGAGCGCCAGGCCGAAGATCGGCTGCAGCAATTGCAGCTGGCCGACGGCGGCGATGCCGCCCAGCGCCAGGCCGCGATACCAGAAGACGAAGCCGATCAGCATGCTGAACAGCGACACATAGCCGAGGCCGAGCCAGGCCGGCGCGGCGATGCCGTCAAAGGTGGCCGGCCGGCAATAGAGCGCCACGACGAGCATGACCGGCAGCGACAGCACCAGCGCCCAGGAGATCACCTGCCAGCCGCCGAGCGTGCGCGACAGCCTGGCCCCTTCGGCATAGCCGAGGCCGCAGACGAGGACCGCCGCCAGCATCAAGAGGTCGCCGGTCGGCGAGGCCGTCAGCCCCTGCGACAGGGCGAAGCCGGCGACGGCGGCGCTGCCGAGGCCCGAGAAGATCCAGAAGGCGGGGCGCGGCCGCTCGCCGCCGCGCAGGACGCCGAAGATCGCGGTCGCGAGCGGCAGCAGGCCGATGAAGACGATCGAATGCGCCGAGGTGACATGCTGCAGCGCCAGCGCCGTCAGCAGCGGGAAGCCGAGCACGACACCGCCGGCCACGACCGCGAGCGCTGCGAGGTCACGGCCGCTCGGGCGCTTCTGCTTCATCAGCAGCAACAGCACGAGCGCCAGAGTGCCGGCGATGGTCGCCCGCGCCACGGTGAGGAAGATCGGGTCGAACTGCAGCACGGCCATGCGGGTCGCCGGCAGCGAACCGCTGAAGATGAGCACGCCGATAAATCCGCTGATCCAGCCGCCCGTCGCCTTGTCCATGTCGCACCTGTTCCGAGATCGTGGTCGACTGAATGCGCGCAAAGGACTTTCCGTGCCAGAGACAGAGCGATACAGTTTGAACAAACTGTCATGGCGTGCGGAGCAATACAGATGAGCCTTGAGCCGGGCGGCGGCCCGCTGACGGCGCGCGTGATGACCGTGATCCGGCAGCGCATCGCCAATCGCAGCCTGATCGCCGGCGCCAGGCTGCCCTCGATCCGCGCGCTGGCGCAGAGCCAGCAGGTCTCGACCTCGACGGTGGCGGACGCTTATGAGCGCCTCGTCGCCGAGGGCGCGATCCAGTCGCGGCCCGGCTCCGGCTTCTATGTCGCCAGCCAGACGGCGCCGCTGGCGCTTTCGGAAATCGGCCCGAAGCTCGACCGCGCCATCGACCCGCTCTGGGTGTCGCGTCAGTCGCTCGAGGCGGGCGACGACGATCTGAAGCCCGGTTGCGGCTGGCTGCCGCCCCCATGGTTTCCGGAGGACGGGCTGCGCCGGGTCTTGCGCGGCCTCGCCCGCGCCGACAGCGCCGCGCTTTCCGACTATGGAACGCCCCTTGGCCTCGCGCCGCTGCGCCAGCTGATCGGCCGGCGCCTGTCGGAAAAAGGCGTCGAGGCATCGCCCGACCAGATCCTGCTGACGGATTCGGGCACGCAGAGCATCGACCTGATCTGCCGCTTCCTGGTCGAGCCGGGCGATGTCGTGCTGGTCGACGACCCCTGCTATTTCAATTTCCAGGCTTTGCTGCGGGCGCATCGCGTCACGATGGTCAGCGTGCCCTATACGCCGAACGGCCCTGATCTGGACGCCTTCGCGAAGGTCTGCGCCGAGCGCCGGCCGCGGCTCTACATCACCAATTCGGCGATCCACAATCCGACCGGCGCGACGCTCTCGCCCGTCACGGCGCATCGCGTGCTGAAGCTCGCCGACCAGTTCGCGCTCACCATCGTCGAGGACGACATCTTCGCCGATTTCGAAAGCCAGCCGGCGCCGCGCCTCGCCGCCTTCGACGGACTGCAGCGGGTGGTCCAGATCGGCAGCTTCTCGAAGACGCTGTCGGCCTCGGCGCGCTGCGGTTTCATCGCCACCCGCCCCGACTGGATCGACGGGCTGGTGGATCTGAAGATCGCCACCACCTTCGGCGCCGGCCGCCTCAATGCCGAGGTGACGCTCGCCGTGCTGCGCGACGGCAGCTATCGCAAGCATCTCGAAACGCTGCGCCTGCGGCTGTCGCGCGCGCGGGCGGAGGTTGGCGCGAAGCTGCGCGATCTCGGCCTGGAGCCGTGGATCGAGCCGCAGGCCGGCATGTTCCTCTGGTGCCGGTTGCCCGACGGCATCGAGGCCTCGGCGGTGGCCCGGGCGGCGCTGTCGCAGAAGATCGTGCTGGCGCCCGGCAACGCCTTCAGCGTCGCCCAATCGGCCGGCGTTTTCCTGCGTTTCAACGTCTCGCAATGCCAGGATGAGCGCGTCTTCACCGTGCTCAGAGCGGCCATCCGGGACGCCGCGAAAGCAGAAAGCCGGCCCTGAGGGGGCCGGCTTTCGATCTGACGCGAAATTCGCGGCAGTCCTACTTGCGCAGGAAGTCGCTGAGGCGGGCGAGGCCTTGTTCGAGCTTCGCCTCGGAGGTCGCATGGCACCAGCGCAGCCAGCCCTCGCCTTCCGGGCCGAAGGCTCGGCCGGGGGCGAGGCCGAGGCCGGTCTCGCGTACCAGGCGCTGCGCCAGTTCGAGCGAGTCGTCGTAACCCTCGATCTTCAGGAAGGCGTACATCGCCCCGCCGGCATCGGGGACGCTGACGCGGTTCAGCTTCCGCAGCCCCTCGACCAGGAATTCACGCGTGCTGACCATCTGCGCGCGCATCCGTGCGACCTCTTCCTCGCCATGCTGGATGGCGGCGGCGGCGGCGCGCTGCGTCGGCTCGAAGATGCAGGAGAAATTGTATTCGACGAGCTTGGTCGCATCGCGGGCGAGCGTCTCGGGCAGGACGATCCAGCCGGCGCGCCAGCCGGTCATCGACCAGGCCTTGGAGAAGCTGTTGACCGAGAGGATCCGGTCCCCCTCCTGGTAATGGCGCAGGAAGGACGGGGCCGAGCGCGGCGCCGGGTCATAGACCAGCCGCTCATAGACGTCGTCCGCCAGCACCCAGATGCCGTGCTTGCGGCAATGGGCCAGGATCGCCGCGATGCTCTCGTCGTCAATCATCCAGCCGGTCGGATTGTTCGGCGAGTTAATGATGACCATGCGCGTGTCGGGCGTCAACGCCGCGATCAGCTTGTCGACATCGAGCGTCCAGCGGCCGTTCTCGACCGAGAGCGACACCCGGTCGACCGTGGCGCCGAGGATCAGCGGCGCCTCGCTGATGTTGGGCCAGAGCGGCGTCACCACCACCACGCGGTCGCCCGGCGACAGCACGAGCTGGTTGGCGATCTGCAGGCCGGTCATGCCCGAACCCGTCGCGACGATGCGCTCGACCGGGATCGAGCGGCCATGCAGGTCGGTCAGATAGGCGGAGATCGCCTCGCGCAGATAGGGACGGCCGAGGTTCTGCGAATAGAAGGTCTCGCCACCGGCCAGCGACGCCGCCGCCGCATCGCGGATGAACTGCGCGGTCGCCCGGTCGGATTCGCCGAACCAGAAGGGCAGCACGTCGGCCTTGCCCATCGCGGCGTTGGCGACCTCGCGGATCAGCGAACTGGACAGCGCGCGGACGGCGGGCCGCGCTTCAACGGTGGTATCCATCATCTTGCGGAGCTTTCGTAAGGGAGGCAGTCAGGCTCAGTCGCCGTGCATGATCGCGCTGAGGAAGGCGCGGGCGCGGTCGGTTTGCGGATTGTCGAAGAGGTCATTCGGGGCGCCCTGCTCGATGATCTGGCCGGCCTCCATGAAGACGACGCGGTCGGCCACGCGACGGGCGAAGCCCATTTCGTGCGTCACGACCAGCATGGTGACACCGGTCGCGGCCAGGCTCTGCATCACGTCGAGCACCTCGCCGACCATTTCTGGGTCGAGCGCCGAGGTCGGCTCGTCGAACAGCAGGACCAGCGGCTCCATCGCAAGCGCGCGGGCGATCGCGACGCGCTGCTGCTGGCCGCCGGAAAGCTGATCGGGATACTTGTCCACGTGGTCGGACAGACCGACGCGCTCCAGCAATTGCCGCGCCCGCTTCTCGGCTTCCGCCTTGGGAATACCGCGCACGCGGATCGGCGCGATCGCCACGTTGCGCAGAACGCTCATATGCGGGAACAGGTTGAACTGCTGGAACACCATGCCGACCTCGGCCCGCACGAAGGCGAGGTTCTTGCCCTCCTCCACCTTGGCGCCGTCGACGACGATCTCGCCCGACGAGATGGTCTCCAGCCGGTTGATGCAGCGGATCAGCGTCGACTTGCCCGAGCCGGACGGCCCGATGATCGCGATGACCTCGCCACGGCGGACGTCGAGGTTGACGTCCCGAAGCGCGTGGAAATTCTGGTAGTGCTTCTCCACCTTGCGCATGGTGATGATGGGATCGGTGCCCGAAGTCGAAGCCGGGTTCTGGCTCATGGCGGTTGCTCCTGGATTGCGGGCGACCATCAGCGCGAACGCTTCTGGCGAGCTTCGAGGACGCTGACGAGACGCACCAGCGGCAGCAGCAGGATCAGATACAGAAGGGCGGCGCCCACGAGCGGCGACGGATTGGCATAGAAGGCCTGCGTCTGCGTCGCCTGCTTGAGCAGGTCAGGCATCGCCACCACCGAGGCGAGCGCCGTGTCCTTGATCAGGCCGATCGAGACGCCGGTGGTCGGCGGAACGACGAGGCGCATGGCCTGCGGCAGGATGATGTCGGCCATCATGCGCGGCCAGCTGAAGCCCAGCGTCTGGGCCGCCTCGAACTGGCCCCGCGGCACCGCCTCGATGCCGGCACGGAACGTCTCGGCCATATAGGCGGAGGCAACCAGCGACAGCGCGGCCGTCGCCGCCCAGAACGAGGAAAGCCGGATGCCGACGAAGGGCAGCGCATAGTAGACGAGGATCAGCAGGACCAGCAGCGGCAGCGCGCGGAAGAGATCGATATAGGCGATCGCCAGAAAGCGGATCGGCTTCGGCGCATAGAGCCGGATCAGCACCACGACCAGGCCGAGCGACAGCGAGATGACGAGGCTGGTGAGGCCGAGCAGGATGGTCAGCCAGAAGCCCCGCAGCAGCAGCGGCGCCGCCTGCCGCAGCACATCGATGTTGAAGAACGTCGTAATCAGGTCCATGCGACCCCCTCGGATACAGGTCCGGCCCGCCGATCGGGCAGGCCGGACTTTATTGGGATGGGGGAAGGGTTCAGAGCGCCGGGACTGGCAGGACCTTCACGGTGCTGGAATCCTTGGCCGGAGCCATGCCGAACCACTTTTCATGCAGCTCGGCCATCTGGCCGCCTTCCTTGAGCTCGGTGATGACCTTGTTGACGTCGTCGAGCAAGGGGCTGTTCTTCGGCAGCATCAGGCCGAACTGCTCGTTCGTCGGGATGGTGGCGACGATTTTGAACTGCGGCTTGTCCTTGATGTAGTAGGCGTCGATCGGGCAATCATGGACGAAGCCATCGACGCGACCGGTCGCGATGTCCATCATCGGATCCTGGTTGCCCTCGTAGCGGCTGACCGAACCGAACTTCAGCTTGCCCTCGTTGTCGGTCGCCCAGATCTCGCCGGTGGTGCCGGTGATGACGGCGAGCGCCTTGCCTTCCATGCCCTCGACGCCCTCGATGCCGCTCTTGGCGCCGACGGTCAGGCACTGGTCCGCGTCGAAGACGGGCTGGGTGAAGGCGACCGATTCAAGCCGCTTCGGCGTGATGGTGATCGAGCCGATGGCGACGTCCGAGCGGCTCGACTGCACGGCGGCGAACAGGCTCTGGAACGGGATTTCCTGGAATTCGACCGGACGGCCGAGCTTTTCGCCGACGAGGCGCATGATGTCGACTTCGAAGCCCATCAGCGTGCCACTGCCGTCCTGGAATTCGAACGGGACGTTGGCGATGTTCGTCGCGACGATGATCGGATCGGCGGCCTGGGCGATGCCGGCGCTGGCGATGACGAATACCGATGCAAGCAGGGTCTTGGCGTTCATTGAATCCTCCCGGTTAACTTTCAGAGCGGCTTCCATACCAGACGGGATCGGCCACAAATATCCTCCGGCGGGGGGACACGGACCTGCCGCATGGGAAGCTCGCTTCCGTCCCGGCCCCAACGCCGGCTGAGGGATGGAAGTGGTGATTCCGATTGACGAAGGCCTTCCAATCGGCTGAATCCCTGCGGGGCCGAGCTCGAAGGCAAGGTAGAAAGAATGTCCTCGTCCAACCTCAAACCGATTTCGCCTCTGGCGGCGCCACGGACGGGCCGTTCCCTTTCGACGCGGCGGTCGGACGATGCCCTGGCGCGGCTGATCCTCGCCTCGCAGCAGCCGGACTTCGATCGCCACCTGACCGAGACGCTGCGCGAGCTGATCTCCTTCGACCTCGCGATGATCTCGCTCTATCACGACGACCAGCTGGTCGAAGTCAGCTCGACCTCGTCGCCGGAACGGATCGGCGGCGACGTACTCGATTCCTACGCAAAGCACACCTTCCGGCACAGCCCGTTCTTCCAGCTGCACCGGCGTCAGATCCAGAGCGGCTTCTACCTGATGGAGACGCTGGCGCAGATCCCGGTGCTCGACAAGCCGTCGACGGCGACCGAGATCCTGGAGATCGATACGGGGGAAGAGATCGGCTACCTGACCGCCGGTTGGCCGAAGCGGTTGAAGGAACTGGACATCGCGCTGCGCGTCTCCGACCGCGACACGGTCCAGGTGGCGCTCTATCGCACGGGAAATCGCGGCTTCAGCTCGCAGGATCTTTCCACGATCGAACCGATCCAGGCCTCGCTGATGGCGATCTGCCAGCGGCATTGGGAAAACCGCACGCTGCATTTGCAGACCCGCGAGGATCCGATCCACGCCGCGCTCAAGAAGCTCGGCAGCAACAATCTTTCCTCGCGCGAAATGGAAGTGCTGCGGCTGCTGCTCTCCGGCGTCGGCGAAAGGGAGATCGCGGCGATGCTCCAGGTCGGCACCGAAACGATCAAGACCCACCGCAAGCGCGCCTATCAGAAGCTGGAGGTCTCGTCGCGGGTCGAGCTTCTGGTGAAGCTCCTCGACCAGCGCAGCCATAGCGCGACATGCTGCCAGTAAGAGGGAAGCCATGACCTACCGGGTCGAAAATGGCTGAATTCTGCTGTGTCCACTGACCAGCCGGAGACGCGCCCCGACGTCCATTGGGGTCAACCCGGATCCCCGCCAATCAACGTCCGTATCTCGTGTTCGACGGAATCGAGCATCTTGTTGACGGCTGCGACCGCGCCGTCGGGGTCGGCACTGGCGATCATCGCCGCGAGCGGACGGTGCAGCGGAAACGAGTCCAGGCCGAATTCCTCGCTGCCGAACGGCGACTCGCTTGACCGCTCCAGGGCCTGATCGAGCCGAAACAGGATCTCGCCAAACATCGGATTGCCCGAAGCATCGTAGATGGCGCGGTGGAACTCCGCATCGACCTTGTGCCAGGGTCGGCGCGCGTCGACCTCGATCAGCAGAACGTCGCACAATCGCAGGATCTCGGCGCGCTGCTTGGCGCTCGCATGGATCGTCGCCCGGCGCACCACGTCGTTTTCGAGGGCGCGGCGGACCTCCATCAGGCGCAGCAGCGCCTCGCCCTCCAGCCGAACCATGGTCGGGACCATGCTCTTCGAGGTGCGCACGCGGGCGGAGAGATAGGTGCCGTCGCCCCGGCGGCGCCGGATGATGCCGAGGCCTTGCCAGCGATTGAGCGCCTCGCGGATGGTCGAACGGCCAACGCCGAGCTGCTGGGCGAGCGCTACCTCCGGCGGCAGGCGGTCGCCGATCTGCACGCCGGCGCGCTCCACCATATCGGCCAGGGCGTCCAGAATGGCGACGCCGCGCGTCCGCGTTTCCAACGGTTCCAGATAGCTGAGGGGGCTCTCCCGTTTCACTTTGTTGTTTCCTCCCGCCGATCGTCGAATGTCGGTCGATCCGCCGCCCCCTACTCCACCGGCTCGACCACCGCACCGGCTTGCACAAGCTCGGGAACCAACTTCCCCAGCGCCTCGAGAAGAATGTCCATCTCGGCGCGCGTATTATAGCCCTGGACCGAGAGACGGACGATGGTGCGGTCCTGCCAGTTGAACACCGGGATCTCGATCTGGTATCGCGCCAGCAGGGCGTCGTGCAGCGCGAGCGGATCGCAACGGGGGACCGGCATCGCGACCATCTGCGGCGCGCTGAACTCCGGCGCGCTGACGGGGGCGAGGCCAAAGCGCTGCGCGACCCGCCGGGCGGTTTCCTGCGCCAGCGCGCGACAATGGTCCGCGACGATATCCCAGCCATGCTCGCGCCGGAACTCGAGCGCCGCCGGCACGGCCAGCCAGGCCGAGGGATCGCGCGTGCCCTGCATTTCGAGCCCGTCGATGAAGGGGGAATTGCCGAACGCGCCCTTGGCGCCCGGCTCCTTCGAATCCGACGTCCAGCCATGGCTGATGACCAGCGGATTGAGCAGCCCCTGCACCTCCGGCCGGGCGTAGAGGAAGGCCGAGCCCTTCGGCGCCATCAGCCATTTGTGACAATTGCCGGCGTAGAAGTCCGCTCCCAGCGCGTCGAGGTCGAGCGGGATGTGTCCCGGCGTATGGGCGCCATCGATGACGGAGAGGATGCCGCGGTCGCGGGCGGCGGCGATCGAGCGCTCGATCGGAAACACCAGGGCGGTCGGCGAGGTGATGTGGCTGAGGAACAGCACACGGGTCCGCTCGGTGAAGCCCGCTAGGACGGCGTCGGTGAACGACGCCTCGTCGGTGAGCGGCAGCGGGATCGTGACGGGGACGACACGCGCGCCGGTACGGCGGGCGACATAGGCCCAGGTCTTCTCCAGCGCCGAATATTCGTGGTCAGTCGTCAGGATCTCGTCGCCCGGCTTCAGGTCGAGAGACTGCGCCACGATATTGAGCCCGACCGTCGCATTGGTCAGGCCGACGATGTTGTCCGCGGCCGTTCCGAGCTCGGCGGCGAGCGCCACGCGCGGGATCCGCAGGCGCGCCTCGAGATCGCGGCCGAGAAAGGCCACGGGCTGGCTCTCCAGCTCGAGCTGCCAGTTCTGGTAGGTCTCGAAGACCGGGCGCGGACAGGCCCCGAACGAACCATGATTGAGAAAGACGACGTCATCCCGGAGGAGGAAATGGCGGGCCAGATTGCTAGACACTTAGCGTCCCTTCAAAGTCGGATCGAGCGCATCGCGCAGCCCGTCACCGAACAGGGTGGTGGCGAGGACGGTGATCGCAAGCGCTGCCGTCGGGAAGACGGCGAGATGCCAGTAGAAGAACATGAAGTTCATTCCCGTATTGATCATTTGGCCCCAGCTCGGGGTCGGCGGCGGCACGCCGATGCCGAGAAAGCTGAGGCTTGCCTCAAGCATCATGGCGAGCGGAATGGCAAGCACGAATCCGACGATGATAGGGGAGACGGAATTCGGAATGAGGTGACGCCGGATGATGTACCACGGCGTGGCGCCCAATGCCTGCGCGGCGCGGACGAATTCCTTTTCGCGAAAGGCCTTCACCTGAGCCCGAACGAGCAGGCAGACCTGCACCCAACCGAAAAGGGCGGCGATCAGCACGATGGTGGCGAAGCCGCCGCGGGTGATGGCCCCGAGCAGCATGGCGGCGAGCAGCGGCGGCACGACCGAAAACAGTTCGATGATGCGCATGATGATCCAGTCGGCCCGGCCGCCGAAATAGCCGGCCATGGCGCCGAGCGGGATGCCGATCAGCACGCTGCAGGCGGCGGCGATGAAACCGATGCTGAGCGAGACGCGCGCGCCGTAGACGATGCGGGTGAAGAAGTCGCGGCCGAGATCGTCGATGCCGAACCAGAACTCGCGCGAGGGAAAGGCGAGCGCCTGGCCCAGGAAGTCCTGAGCGTCGTAGCGCGTCTTGGTGATCAGCGGCGCGAAGACGGCCATGGCGACCAGGATCACCAGCACGATGCCGCCGCTGACCGCCGCCTTGTTGCTGGAAAAGCGCCGCCAGGCGAAATAGAGCGGGCCCCGCTGCTTGTAGACCGGCGCCGCGACCGGGGCGCCGGTCTCGCTGATTTCGACGCTCATCAGCGGCGCCCTCCCGTGCGGATCCTGGGATTGAGCAGGGCGTAGAGAATGTCCGAGATCAGGTAGGCGAAGCAGAACATCAGCGTCACCATCAGAACCAGTGCCATTTCGAGCGGATAGTCGCGCGACTGGATGCTCGAGACGAAATAGGAGCCGAGCCCCGGGACGCGGAACATCGCCTCGACGAAGATGCTGCCGGTCGCCGTACCGATGAACATCGGCAGGAACACCGTCACCATCGGAATGGCCGAGTTGCGCAGCACGTGTTGGAAGATGATCCGCCGTTCCGAGAGGCCCTTGGCGCGCAGGACAGTCACGAAAGGCTTGTTCAGCGTGTCGAGCATGGCCGAGCGGGTGTAGCGGGCATAGGTGGCGAGCGGAATGGCGGCGAAGGCGATGATCGGCAGGATCCAGCGTTCCGGCTTGCCCCAGCCGCTGGCCGGCAGCCAGTTGAGCCAGACCGCGAAGATCAGGATCAGGCCCATGGAGATGACGAAGACCGGCACGGTCAGGCCGAGCGTCGCCAGTCCCGAAGCCAGATAATCCATCCAGCTGTTGCGCTTCAGCGCCGCCGCCATGCCGAGTAGAATGCCGATCGGCGCCCCGATCAGCACGCCGAGGCCACCCAGCACCAGGCTCGGAAGCCAGGCCCGCGACAACAACCCGATGACGGTCTCGCCCGGGCTCTGGTACGGAACGCCGAAATCGAGGCGCAGCACGCCGGCCATGTAGTTGAAATATTGAACATGGAGCGGCTGGTCCAGACCGAGCTGCGCCATCAGCTTGGCCCGCACCGCCGCCGAGAGCGGCATGTCGTTGCCGTCGAACGGACCGCCCGGGACCGAATGCATCATCAGGAAGACCAGCACCGATACGACGAAGAAGGTCACGGCGATCGAGACGAGACGGCGGAGGATGTAGAGGATCATCGTCGTTGCTCCTATGCCGTTACGATGGCTTCGACCCGATGGTCAGGGGTCACGGTCACGAGTTGCGGCGTGGCGGAGGGCATTGCCGGCGCGGCGAGATCGCGCGCGGACAGGCGCGGTATCCCGGTCGCGATCGTCTCCGCCGACTGGAAGGTGCGCCGCCGCCTGTCGCGCGGATGGAGCACGGGAATCGCATCGAGCAGCGAGCGCGTATAGGGATGCCGGGATTCGAGGAAGATCGCCTCGGTCGGCGCCTGCTCGACGACGCGGCCGCGATGCATGACCACCACCGTGTCGGTCAGCGAGCGAACGACGCTGAGATCGTGGCTGATGAACAGGATGGAAAGCCCCATCTCCTCCTGCAGATCCTGCAGCAGATTGATGATCTGCGCCTTGACCGAGACATCGAGCGCGGAGGTCGGTTCGTCGGCAACCAGGACGGAAGGGCGCAGGATCAAGGCGCGGGCGATCGCGACGCGCTGGCGCTGGCCGCCCGAGAGCTCGTGCGGATAGCGCTGGCCATAGCTGCGGTCGAGCCCGACCCGTTCGAGCCAGCCGAGCGCTGCCTCCGTCTGGGCGCGCGCCGTCATCAGGCCGTGGATATGCAGCGGCTCGGCGACGATCTGCGCCAGCGTCATCATCGGGTCGAGGGCGGAATAGCTGTCCTGGAAGACCACCTGCATCTGCCGCCGGAACGGCTTCAGTTCGGCATGGCCAAGCCGGCTGATGTCCTTGCCGTCGATCAGGATCTGTCCGCTGGTCGGCTCGATCAGGCGCATCGCCATCAGGCCCGTCGTGGTCTTGCCGGAGCCGGATTCGCCGACGAGCCCGACGATCCGGTTCGTCGGCACGACGAGGCTGACGCCGTCGACCGCGACATGCTCCGCATAACGCGGCAGCAGCCGGCCGCCGACCCGGATCGGGAATTTCTTGCTCAGGCCGCGCAGTTCGAGAGCCGGCGCCGTCATTGCAGCCTCCAGCAAGCCGCGTCGTGGCGGGCTCCGACGGCGACCATCACCGGCATCGATTCCCGGCACGCCGATTCCGCTGCTGCGCAGCGCGGGTGGAAGGGGCAGCCTGTCGGCGGATTGGCCGGATTGGGCGAGGCGCCCTTGATTTCGGTCAGCCGCCGGCGGCCGCCGGCATGTCCGGGGATGCTTCGCAGCAGGGCCTGGGTGTAGGGGTGTCGCGGATCATCGAAGATGGCCTCCACGGGCCCCTGCTCCATCACCCGGCCGCCATACATCACCACGACCCGGTCGACCGTCTCGGCAATGACGCCGAGATCATGCGTGACCATGATCAGGCTCATGCCGAACTCGGCCTGCAATTCCTTGATCAATTGCAGGATCTGCGCCTGGATCGTGACGTCGAGCGCCGTGGTCGGCTCGTCGGCGAGAAGGATCTGCGGCCGGCACGAGAGCGCCATGGCGATCATGGCTCGCTGCAGCATGCCGCCGGAAAGCTGATGCGGGTAGTATCCGAGAACGTCCTTGGCCTGCTTGATCTCGACCCGGCGCAGCAGGCTCTCCGCCTCGGCGCGCGCCTCCGCCTTGGAGACGTTGCGATGGGTGCGGATCGTCTCGATGATCTGATGGCCGATCGTAAAGACCGGGTCGAAGGCCGTCATGGGGTCCTGGAAGACCATCGCCGCGACGCGCCCGCGCAGCGAGGCGAGCGTCCTGTTATCGGCGCGCAGAATGTCGGTGCCGGCGATCTCGAATTTCCCGGCCGTGATCCGCGCCGGCGGCTCGCGCAGCAGGCGCAGCATCGCCATGCAGGTGACGGATTTGCCGGAGCCGGATTCGCCGACGATGCCGACGCTTTCCCCGGCATCGACCCGCAGCGATATCCCGCGGACCGCCTGGACCAGCCCTTCGTGCTGGCGAAAGCTGACCGTCAGCTCGCTGATATCGACAAGATTCATGGAACTGCCCCTCGGGCCTGGACGCGCCTCGGCCGCGGCGATGGCGACCATGCGGTTCGTGACGCTCCCCGGACTGGCCGGGGAGCGTGTCGGGCGGACGCTACTGCTTCTGCAGATGGGTGAAGAAGTAGTGCCCGAGGCGGTCGAGCGGCGTGAAGCCCTGGGCGTTCGGCTGCGAGGCATCACCCTTCAGCTGGTCGCTGATGACGGCGATGGTCACCGGATGCACCAGCGGCACGATCGAGGCATTGTCGATCAGCACCTGCTCGGCCTGGGCGTACAGCTTCAGGCGCTCGTCCCAGTTCGAGTTCGAGTCCGCCGCCGCGACCAGCTCGTCATACTTGGCGACATGGTGATCGTGCCGGCCGCCATTGTAGAACAGGCCATAAAAATTCGACGGATCGAGATAGTCGTATTCATACGGCGCGATGAACAGATTGTTCTTCTTCTTCAGAAGGCCGTCCATCCAGTCCTTCGTCTGCATCGAGCGGATGCTCATGTTGATGCCGAGGGTCTTCTTGAAGGCAGCCTGCAGGTACTGCGCCATGGGCGGCACGATCGCGCTGTTGTAGCCGCCTTCATCGCGGTACCAGATTTCGACGTCCGGGAAGCCCTCCCCGTTCGGATAGCCGGCCTTGGCCATGAAGGCCTTGGCCTTCTCCGGATCGAACTTGGCCTCGGCAGCGATGTCGGCGTTGTAGCCGGGATAGCCGGGGGCCAGCAGCGAGCCTGCCGGAATCGCGATGTCCTTGAGGACCGTGTTCGTCAATTCGTTGCGGTCGACGGCGTAGTAAAGCGCCTTGCGCACGTCGACATTGTCGAAGGGCTTCGAGTTCAGGTCAAACGAGATATAGGAGACGGCGAAGACCGCGTTCTTGCGCAGGCCGTCCGGGTAGCGCTGCTTCACGACCGGCACCTGACCGGTGTTCAGGTAGGAATAATCGGCGTCGCCGGCGAGAAAGGCCGGCAGGCCGACTTCCGGAGCGCCGAGCGGCGGGGAGACTTCGAGCTTGTCGACCTGCGCCTGCCAGGGACCGGTATACTTGGCGTTCTTCTGCAGAGTGACCGTGTTGTTCGACTTTTCCCAGTCCGCCAGCGTGAAGGGCCCGGATGAGATGACGGTGTCGATATTCGATGCCCAGTCATCGCCGAGCTTGTCCCAGCTGTGCTTGGGAACCGGGTACCAGAGGCTGACAACACTGGGCAGATAGGGCTTCGGCGCCACGGTCGTGACTTCGATCGTCTTGTCGTCGACGGCCTTGATGCCGAGCGTCGAGACGTCGGCCTTGCCCTCGGTGACTTCTTTCCAGTTCTTGATGCCGCCGGCGAAATCCCAGTACCAGGCGAAATCATAGCCGTTGGTGGCGGCCCGCTGCAGGGCAAAGACATAGTCGGTGGCGGTCAGCGGCTGGCCGTCGCTCCACACCAGCCCGTCGCGCAGCTTGAAGGTCCAGGTGAGCCCGTCTTCCGATTGCTTCCAGCTTTCCGCGGCAAGCGCCGTCAGCTTGAAATCCTTGTCGAAACTGGTCAGCGGCACCTGCAGTAGTTCGGCGAAGGTGGCCCGCGCATAGACCGTCTTCATGTAGTCCATATAGGTGCCGGTGGTCGATTGGCCGGGGGCGACGATCGTCGATTCCGCCAGAACCGGCGTAGAAAGACCCGCCGCGACCACCGCGGCGCCTAATATCCTGAGTAGTCGCTTCATAAAAATCCCCTCCTAAGGTTGCAATACCTTCCGAATCCGCATGCATCAGCGAGAGTCGTTCATTCGACTTCTTCGGCGCGATGGTCCGTATGGGGTGATACTCTTCGTGATCGCGAGCTAGTTCCCGTTTAGCTCTTGAATGACATATGTCTGACAAAGAAAATTACGCTTGGCAAGCTCCCGCTGCTGGAGTGGCACGACCTATTGCGCCAGTTCCCGATTGAGGCAGCAGTGGTCACGGAATTCCGAGGGTTGCCTATTCGGAAGGTCGTAGCGCTGAACCAAAAGCTGCTGCGCCCGACGATCTCCAAGCAGACCACGAACAAGTACCTGTCGGCACAGGGAAGTTTCTGTAGTTGGCTGGTCCGGCGCGGTGTCATCGATATCAATCCGACGACAGCTATGCGCGGCAAGCTGGACAAAGATGCTCGCCCGGTAGATCGCGGAGTTCGATGCCAGAGCGTTTTCGAGCGAAGTGGATACCGGTTCGCGCGAAGAAAACGCGATCAAACAAAGAGCTAGAGTCGTTCCGTCAACGCCGTGGGCCGTATCGATGCCGGTCCGGTCTACGTAGGCGGCCAGGGCAGAGAGCAGAATCTTCTCGTTCGCTCTGGCAGCCGGACGCCGACACATCGAGGGTACGAAGACGCCCGTCTCCGGTGGCATCCGCCCGATCGATCGCCGGCAGCGGAAGAGCGAACGCCAGTCAGGCGCGAGAGCTCCTCGGCCATCACGACGCCAATTGGATCACTGCCCTATTGGAGAAGGTCGGCTTCGCGCCGCATGCCTGCCATTCAGGGTTCCCTTCCCACTGCCTGAGAACAGACACCGCCGGCAGCTGGAGGTCGCGGTTGCGCCCAATGTCGGCCGTAGAGGCAAGCCTTGCCGTCGCCTGAGTGCAGACATGGTCGGCACCGCGCGAGCACGCCCGATCTCGCGGAACGCCGACATATGTCCATCTAGGATGCGCTCGGCCATCTCCCGTGGAGACGCATTCACGAAGCAGGCGTCGGGCTGCGCATCGTTTGAAACCCGCCTATTCCGAGGGCTTCCCGTAGGCATCCATCACGAGTTCAACATGGGCGCGATAAATGCTCTGTAGGGGTTCAAAGCCACCCCGGATTTGCGTGATCTCGGATGCACAGTTGATGATGACAATCAGCTGCTTGCTGATGGCATCCGTCGGGGCGTCTACGGAAATCTCACCGGACATCTGTGCCAGGCGAACCGCGCCGGCGACATAGGCATCGACGATCTCCAGGCGCGCCAACGCACTCCGGGATTTCTGCGAGATGAAGGCCGCATCGTTGCGCATGCGCCCAATCAAACTCCAAGGGTTGCTTCCCACCAGCGCCCCGCCATGCGCCTGACGGTAGCGTCCCTTGTTAAACTCGATCGTCGCCTCGACCTTTTGCCTGTAAGTCGTCGTAATACTTGACCATATCTCGTCGTACCGCTGAAGCAGATCGCGCATATAGTCTTCGATCACGACATCAACGAGATTATCCTTGGAGCCGAAATGGTAGTGGATGTTCGCACGGGTAATGCCCAACTCGTCCGCGACATCGCCGATACGAAGCCCATTGCAACCGTTCAGGATCAAAAGCCGAAGCGCGCTCGCTTTGATTCGATCCTGAGGACTGTGGTCCTTCTGCAAATTTGCCACCATGCTATTCGTCCCCGCAACCATCGCCACGAACGACGAAATCTCCAAGCTCAATTAGCCGAGAATCCTTACGTCTTGCAACCATTTAGGCTCCTGTTTTTCAGTGGCGGAGCCGCCTCGACTCACATCGAGTTGCCACCATCGGCGACATAGCAAGCTCCGGTGCAGAAGCTGGACTCATCCGAAGCCAGAAACACTGCAAGCCCCGTCATTTCTTCTGGGCGTCCCATACGTCCGATGGCCTGGCGGTCCGAGTATTCGACGAGAACATCGTCCTCAGAGCGACCATCCCGCTGTGCGACATACTTGATGCGCTCTGCCATAGTCGGCGTGAGAATGCTGCCCGGGCAGATACAATTCGCACGAATGCCGCGGCCGACGAAATCGACAGCGATATCTTTCGTCAAGCCAATGACGGCGCCTTTCGTCGCGCCGTATACATATCGATCGGCAACCGCCCGGATTGCTCCGCCGACGGACGCAACGTTGATGAAACTCCCATGCCCTTGCTCAAGCATCGCGGGAAGAAACGCCTGCATCATGAAATGGGTGCCCCTGACATTGACGTTGAAGGACCGATCCCATTCCTCGTCAGAGGTCTGCAGAATATTGCCGACATGGACGAACCCTGCCGAATTGAACTGCACATCCACGGGGCCGATCTCGCGAGCAAGCGCCTCGACGTCGCTGCGCTTGGTGATATCCACGGTCAGCGCATTCTGAAACCCTGCCAGGCCATCGGAATTCAGGTCGACCGCAAAAACCTGTGCTCCCTCTTTCACAAACCTATTGGCGACCGCCCGACCAATCCCACTGGCAGCTCCGGTAACAACAATCTTCTTTCCATCCAAAGCACCAGACATCAGTCCAACCTCAAAATTTTACATCAATATTCAGCGGCATGCCGCTTCAAACCAAGCTCGACGGGCGGCTCGCTCAAGGCGTCGCCCCTCTCGAACTGTCTAGCTTTCACCATCGCGGTTGAATCTGGGCGCGCGCTTTTCAAAGAACGCGCTTATGCCTTCACGTGCATTCTTGTGGTGAAAGGCCTCCTCCGAATACCGGAGTACAGCATCGACGCTTTCCTGGTTGTCCAGCCGATAGGCATCGGCGATCAAGCGCTTGCATATGGCGAACGAATTTCTTGGTCGTTCTCGCAGAACGCGCGCCAACTGCTTTGCTTCCGCCAACGATTCGCCCGATTCAACCAAGTAATCAACGAGCCCCCAATCGTAAGCCCGCACCGCCGAAATCGGCTCTCCGAAATACATCATCCGCTTGGCCCGCCCGATCCCGATGCGCTGGGTCACACGAAATGTGCCGCCGCTTCCGGGAAAGGTTCCGAGACTAATCTCCGGGAGCGCGAGGGTGGCATGCGCTTCCGCGACGATCAGGTCACAACAGGCTACAATTTCCAGACCGCCGCCAAACGCCAGTCCGTTGACGGCAGCGATCGTTGGCTTGGGAAACTCGGCGAGCGTGCTGAATGCCTCGTTCTCCGGGCGGAGCTTGCGCTCGATCAGATTGTTTTGCTGATACAGCTCCGGGAACTCTTTGATGTCCGAGCCTGCACAGAAGCATTTCTGACCGGATGCGGTCACGATGACCGCGCCAACCTCGTCATTGTCTCGCAGCTCATCGAGGGTAGCTTGAAGCTCCTCGATGAGCGCGATGGTTACGAGGTTCAACGGCGGGTTATTCAAGGTCACGATGGCAATGCCATCTTCCACGTCGTGTCGTACAAACTTAGCCATCGGCTTCATCTCCCGCCGTTAAGATTATCAGGAAGCAATCAGCTTCGCTGATACGAGCGCTTGCCGAACGCGCGCAATCTCTTCGGGATGAAGCTTCATCAGGGGCGGCCTGACGATTGCCTCATCCAGCTTCCCCATCATGACGAGCGCCTCTTTCATGCGATTGTGCATGTCGACAAGCGGATGGCTGTAGAAGATGTCTGCGGTCGGCTGAATCAACTTGTGAACCGCCTTCGCGGCTTCCAAATCACCCCGGCCAATGGCCTCGAATAGCGCCACCTGAAGGGCGGCGACCACGCTGCCGGAGCCCGACAGAATGCCCTTCGCACCCATCGACAACGAGCCAAGCAACCAGCTGCTGTGGGAGGTGAACATCGTCACCGGATTGGGCCGCGCCTGCAGTGTACGCGTGAGATATTCGTGGGTCTGAGGATCGTAGGAAGCATCCTTGATCCCGACGATCTGCGGGAATCGGTCGACCAGCTGCTCGATGATCGACACCGGGTAGCAAAGCGCGGAATTGGAGGCATACTGGAAGATGATGATCGGAAGATCCGACGCCGCCGTGACCGCCTCAAAGTGGGAAAAGATCATTTCCGGCCGGGACATGGCTCCCATCCAGAAGACCTGGGACGGGAAGAGCAAGAGCGCGCCTGCGCCGGCATCCTGCGCCATTCTCGCGATGCGGGCCGCCTGGACGCCGCTGTCGGCATAGATGCCGCAGGTAACCGGCACGACCTTGCCGATCTCGTCGACCGCAAGCTCGACCAGAAGCCGCTGCTCTTCAAAAGAGCAGGCATGAACCTCTGACGCGTGACCGTTGACCGCGACGCTGGAAATGCCGCGCACATTGCCGACGTCGCTCAGATGCGCGCGCGTCGCTGCCTCATCGATCGAATAATCGCTTTTGAAGGCAAGAAGGGTAGCGGGGATAACCCCCTCCGCCTTGAATGCTACCGTGGACATCAACCTCTCCATGAAACCGGATACTGACTGACATGTAGGTCAGTAATTTGATGGTGTCAATCACACCTTGACCTACATGTCAGATTTTATTGGATTTTTTCCGCTGCCGCGGCGGCGATCCCGCTATGCTTACAGCGAATAGATGTTAGCGCGCTTGCCAGAATTCATCAGGACCGTCTTCGAGACAGTGAATTCCTCGACGCCGGCAGCACCGGTTTCTACGCCGTATCCGCTCGCCTTCACGCCGCCAAACGGAAGCTGAGGCGCAACTTCAAGCGTCGTATTGGCCCAGACCAGGCCGCTCTTCACCTTGGACGACACCGTCATGACCGTGTTGAAGTCGCTCGACCAGACGGAGTTGGCGAGCCCGTAGGCGCTGTCATTTGCCAGGGCGATGGCTTCGTCCATCGTGGAGAACCGGCTGGCGCTCAAGACAGGGCCGAACACTTCTTCCCTGAAGATCGACATCTTCGGATCCACATGATCGAAGATCGTCGGCGCGAGGTACAGCCCGCCGCCGTCCAGCGGCTCTCCACCCAAACGGAGATCGGCCCCCTCGTCCCTGGCGCCGCGAATGTAGCCCAGGACCTTGTTCATATGATCCGCGTGGATCATGGTGCCGATATCGGTGCTCTCGTCGCTGGGATCACCCACCTTGAGCTTCTTGGCAGCCTGCACCAGCCTCGCCATGAAGTCATCGGCGATCGTGTCCTGAACCAGGAGACGCGACCCGGATACGCAGCATTGCCCGGTGTTCAGGAATATGCCGAAAAGCACGCCGTCGATGGCAGCATCCAGGTCGGCATCCGCGAAGACGATATTCGCCGACTTCCCGCCGAGCTCCAAAGCAACGGGCTTGATCGTTTCGGCGGAGTTCGAGATGATCCGCTTGCCGACGCGGGTTGATCCGGTAAACGATACCAGGTTCACGTCCGGGCTCGTCGTCAAAACCTCGCCGACCGGGTCGCCGAAGCCCGTTACAACGTTCACAACACCGGGGGGAACGCCGGCCTCAATCGCAAGCTTTGCGATTTCCAGCGCCGTACCCGACGTAAATTCCGACGGCTTGACGACGCAGGTGCAACCAGACGCCATGGCATAGGGCAGCTTCTTTGCCAGCACGTCGGCCGGAAAGTTCCACGGAATGATCATGCCGACCACGCCGATCGGCTCCCGCTTCACAAAGGCAACCCTATCGGGCCCCAGATTTGTGAACGTCTCGCCGTGAATCTGCGTTGCCATGCCTGCGGCGAAGCGGGTCATGCCGATCGCGCCGCGAATGTCGGCGCGTGCGAAGCGGATGGGTTTGCCGACCTCTTCCATTTCGATACGCGCAAGTCGCTCGAGATCCCGTTCGATGAGCTCGGCAAACCGGAACATGATGTTGCCGCGCTCCGCACCGGTCATCCGCGGCCACGGCCCCTCATCGAAAGCCTTGCGAGCCGCGGCAATCGCGTCGCTGGCGTCGCTATGCGTGCCCTCTGCAAAGCTTGCCACGACTTCACCGGTCGCAGGCGACCGGCGGTCGATGTAGCGACCGGAAGCCGGCTTTACTTCTCGACCCGAGAAGAAGTGATCGTAACGCCTGGTCATTTCAGATCCTAACTGTTGAAGGTTGCGTGCTGCATGATTTTCTCCTCGGTAGCGGCGCCACGCGCCAACTCCGCAGAGATCTCGCCTTCACGCATTACCAAGATGCGATCGCTCAAACCGAGCACTTCAGGAAGTTCCGACGAGACAAAGAGAATAGCTTTCCCCTCTTTGTCGGCCATATCGGCCAAGATCTGATAGATTTCCCGCTTGGCGCCGACATCCACGCCGCGCGTAGGCTCATCAATCAGCAAGATGTCGCAGCCGCCGAAGATACTTCTGGCGATCATGCACTTCTGCTGGTTGCCACCGGAGAGCTTGCCGATCTTGTGCTTCACCGATGGAGTTCTCACGCGGAGGGCTTTGGTGAAATACTCCGCCCGCGACGTTTCCTGGCCAAGATTGATAAAGCCGAATTTGGCAATACTCTTGAGCTTCGAGATCGTGACGTTGAACGCGATCGGATGCTCCAGGAACAGCCCCTCGGTCGTTCGATCTTCCGGAACGAACCCGACCCTTCGATCGAGCGCTTGCTTCGGCGATGCAATCTCGACGGATCGGCCGCCGATTTGAACTTCCTTCTCCGAAGGGTCTGCCCCGACGATGGCTCGAAGCAGCTCGGTTCGGCCGGCTCCGGCGAGCCCGCAAATGCCGACGATTTCGCCGGAGCGCACTTCGAGATTGATGTCCTTCAGAATATCTTTTCGCGACAATCCGGAGATCTTCAGCGCAACCTTGCCGGGCTGAGCGCTTCTCTCGGGAAAAATGTCATCAATCTCACGGCCAACCATCGATCGAACGATATCCGCCGACGTAACCTCGGATATCGGCGAGTTGCGAACCACGGAACCGTCCCGCAGGACCATGACGTCATCACAGAGCTCCATGATCTCGCTGATGCGGTGCGAGATATAGATGAAGGAAACGCCTTCCTGCTTGAGTTGCCGGATCACGGCGAAGAGCTTTTGCAGCTCGCTATCGCCCAGCACCGCGGAAGGCTCGTCCAGCACGATCACCTTCGAGTTCCGCGTAAGCGCCTTGGCGATCTCGACGATCTGACATTGAGCAATACTCAATGTGGACATGCGCGCATTCGGATCTATGTCGAACCCGAGACGAGCCATGATGGAGCTCGTTTCCGATCGGATCGAACTCCAGTCGACCAGGCCAAGGGCATTCGTCTTGAGGCGCCCAAAGAAGACGTTCTCCGCAACGGTCAGTTGCCGCGCCAGCATGAGTTCCTGATAGATAATCGAAACGCCTTGCGAGAGCATCGCAGCCGGCGAGTGATCCGAAACCAGACGGTCCTGGATCAGAATGTCACCGCCGTCAGCCTTGACCGCGCCGGACAGGATCCGCATGAGCGTTGACTTGCCAGCCCCGTTCTCGCCGGCAAGCGCCAGAACCTTCCCCGCCTCCAGAGTCAGGCTGACGTCTTTCAGGACGCGGATCGGCCCAAAGCTCTTGTGGATGCCTTTCATCTCCAGGATTTTCATCGGGAATGCTCCGCGTATTCCGCCATGGCATCGCGGCCTTGCTCCGAGTCCGTCCTGGCGCAACCCTGCTCAAGCATGGCATCGACCTGATCGTCGCGATAACCAACCTCCAGCAACACTTCCCGCGTGTGATGGCCAATCTCGACTCCGAAGTGTCGCAAGGGCGGCACCTCTCCGTCGTATCGAATGGGATGATTGACGAGGACGACTTTACCGCCCCGAACCGGGAGTTCCCGGAAGACATTGTTGTGCTTGATTTGCGGATCGTTCCGCAGTCCCTCGAAATCCTGCACCGGAGCCCACCAGATTTGCTCCGCGTCCAGATCTGGCTCCAGCGATTCGAGGGTCCGCTCCGCCAGCAATTCGGCGATAACCTGCACGTACTCATCGCGTGACTCGTACCGATCCAACTCGACCATCGATGCCAGCACGTCGCTCCGAAGGGCTCGCGCCAGTTTCCGGGGATCGTTCGAAGACAGCACAATCGCTCCGCCCGCAATCCGGTAGACGCCGTAGGGGGCCTCGTGAAACCACGTCACCAGATGCTTGTCGCGATCGAACTGTTCGTTGCGGAAGCCACCCGAGAAGAAATTGATCAAGGACTCCGCGTGCAGATCGAGGCCGGCGTTCAGGAGATTGCTTTCGACACGGGTGCCCTGACCGGAAAGCAGCTTTCGGGTCAGGCCACCGAGAACACCAAGAGCGAGCAAGGCTGCGCCGTGCTGATCGCACACTGCGGCGCCAACGCCTGTCGCACCGGCTCCGGTCGCATAGATGAGGCCGGACCTCGCCTGCGCCAGCAGATCTTGGCCAGGCTTGGAGCTCAGCGGGCCTGTTGATCCAAACCCTGTCGCCGATGCGAACACGATGTCGGGCTTGCGCGCCTTGAGCGCCTCGTAGCCGAGCCCCAAGCGGTCGAGTACGCCAGGACGATAATTTTCGACAACCGCATCGGCGCTGTCGATGATGCGAAGCGCGGCCTCCTTGCCGGCCTCCGACTTCAGATCCAGGGCTACAATGCGCTTGTTGCGGTTGACGCCAAGAAAGAACCCGCTGACGCCGTCGATATAGGTCCCGGCGCCGGACCAATGTCGTTCGAACGCGCCATTGGTGCTCTCGATCTTGATGACGTCGGCGCCCATGTCGGCAAGGTACTGCGTCGCCGAAGGGCCTTGTAGATAGTGGCAAAAACTGACGACGCGCAAACCTTCAAGCATGATCCAGTCCTCCCAAGTCTGCACGAGCGGTCGAGTGCCCAGCGCGCTGATCTTCGATGATCATTTTGGCCGCCTTCGCGGCGATCATCATCGTCGGCGCGTTGGTATTGCCGCTGATTACGTTCGGCATGATCGACGCATCCACGACGCGCAGGCCGGAAAGGCCATGGACCCTCAGCCGGTCATCGACAACCGCGAGGTTGTCATGGCCCATCTTGCAGCTTCCGACGGGGTGGTAGTCGATCTCGGCGTTCGCACGCACATAGGCCTCGATGTCCTCGACGGACTGGACGTCGGGACCGGGAAAGATTTCACGTCCAATGTGTTTCGCGAGAACCGGTGCCGCCATCACCTTTCTCGCCCACCGAACACACTCCACCATGATGTCCATATCCGCTTGATGCGCGAGGAAATTAGGATCGATCAACGGCATATCGGTCGGGTTGGACGAACGAAGCTTGATCTCGCCCCGGCTCAGGGGCCGCATGATGTTGTTGTGCAGAGTGACCGCCCTGCCCGGCACCTTCACTCGACCGTGATCGACGAAGCCGACCGGAAGGAAGTACAGCGAGATGTCCGGCGTTCCGACGTCCGGCCGGCTTTTTACGAAGGTCGCAGCCTGGCAAGGCGAGGAGGACACCATGCCTTTGCGCAGAAGGATGTATTCCAGACCATGCCGGAGCGCCGGCAGAAGCTTGTCCTGGCCGTCATAGGTCCACGGGCTCAGGCACTGATGCACGGTACGAATGTCGACGTGATCATGATAATTCTTGCCGACGCCGGGAAGGTTGTGCACCGACGCAACGCCAACGTCCGCCAACTCGCTGGCCGGACCGATGCCGGATAGCAGCAGAAGCTTGGGCGAGCCGAAAACGCCCGCGGCAAGAATGACCTCTCGCGACGCACGAAACGTCGTTGGCGCGCCGTCGTCCGACTTCGCCACGACCCCGACGGCCTTGCCGTTTTCGACAAGAATCTTGCAGGCCGTCAGATTCGTAACGACCTCAACGTTCTTCCTGGCGCGCGCCTTGTCGAGGAACGCCCGGGCAGCACTCCACCGAACGCCGTTGCGAATGGTGAACTGGAAAAGTCCCGTCCCCGCCTGATCGCCGGTATTGAAGTCATCACGCCGAGGAGCGCCGACCTGTTCCGAAGCCTCCGTGAACAGGACACTCATCTTGTTCGGAGCAATCGGATCCGTAACCGTAAGCGGGCCTGACTGACCGTGGAACGGCCCACCCAGTCGAGCGTTGTTCTCCAGCTCCATGAAGATCGGCAGGACATCGTCCCAACCCCAGCCCTTGTTGCCCATCTGCCGCCATTGATCGTAGTCCTCGCGATTGCCGCGAATGTAGATCATGGCGTTGATCGAGCTGCTGCCGCCTATCCCCTTGCCCTGAGTGATGAAGAGCTTGCGATTGTTCAGATGTTTCTGGGGAACGGATTCGTATCCCCAATTGTAGCGCTTCGAGTTTTGGATTTTCCCGGTCGCCCCGGGCATATGCATGAGGGGATGGTTGTCCTTAAAACCGGATTCGATCACAAGCACCCGAGACTTGCCGTCGGCGCTCAACCGATCCGCCAGTACGCAGCCAGCCGATCCCGCCCCAACGATGATGAAGTCGTACATCAATCCCCTCCGGCCAGTTTCCCGACCCCTCCAGCCTATTCAAATCCCAATAGGACCGGGCTCGCGAGCGAGCCCGGTCCTTCAAACGTGTTAGATACCCTTACCGAGGTAGTCCTGAACGTTCGCCTTGGTGACAGCGACCGTCGGCAAGACGATTTCCGGCTCAAACCCTGCGCCGGTGACAATCGCGTAGGCGGCCTTGATACCGTCCGGGGCACAGGCCGGGTAGATCCAGCAACCCGCCATTTCGCCGGCTGCCACAGCCTTGAAAGCGGCATTTTCGCCATCGATGCCGACGACGACAACGTCCTTCAAACGACCCCGCTCGCGCAGGACCTGGATCGCCCCGAGAGCCATCGTGTCGTTGTGCGCGTAGACGACGTTGAACTCGCCTTCGGCAAAGCGGTTCGTCATGTCTTCCATGAACCGGACCGCCGGCGCCCGAGCATAGTCGCAATATTGCTGCGCGATGATCTTGCCCACCCCGCCGAGACCGTCGCTGAAGCCCTGGCCACGTTCAATGGTTGGCAGGCGCCCGGACGTGCCCTGGATTTCGATGATGCGCGCGTCCTTGCCGAGCTTCTCGGTGACGAACTTGCCGACTTCGGCACCGATCAGGCGATTATTGGCGCCAATTTTGCTCGTCACCGGCAGGCTGACCGCGCTGTCGAGCGTGATGACAGGGATGTTCTTCGCCATGGCCGCCTTGAGGACGGGATGAAGCGGCTGATCGGCATTCGGCGAGATCATGATCGCATCCACGCCGCGAGCGATGAGGCTTTCGACGTCCTGCACCTGCTTCAGCGTCTGCGCCTGGCCATCGGTGACGAGGATCTCGACATTCGGAAAATGCTCGGCCGCGTACTGCTTGTTGCCGTCCATCATGGCGATGTTGAACGGATGACCCGTCGCATTCATGGCCAGGCCGATGCGGTATTTGCGCTCCTCCGCCACGCCGATCTTTGCGCCAGCCAGAAGAGCTGCGCCACCCATCCCTACAGCCTTGAGAAAGTTGCGCTTGTTGATAGTCAGCATTGAATCCTCCCCATTTGTCGCACAAGAATGTGAAACCAGCAGCGCTAGCGACGACGCGACCGCTGGAATACCTCCGCCAGAACGGCGATCAGAATGATGGCGCCCTTGACGATCGGCTGGGCGAAGGGCGAGACGCCAATCAGATTGAGAATATTGGCGAGCACGGCGACAATGGCGGCGCCGATAAGGGTCCCAACCACACCGCCCTCACCGCCGAAGAGGCTTGTGCCGCCGATGACCACCACGGCGATGGCTTCAAGCTCCATCCCCTTGCCGAAGGTCGGATCGCCCACAGTCAAGCGGGACACAAAGACGAGAGCCGTCAGCCCTGCCAGCGCACCGGAGATCACATAGGTTGCGAAAATCGTCCGCTTCACGCCGATACCGGCCAGCCGGGCAGCCTCCGCATTGCTGCCGACGCCGTACAAGGCGCGACCGAAGGTCGTGAATTTGAGTGCCAGGAACGCCGCGATGGCCACAGCCAGCATGATCCAGACCGGATTCGGAACGCCGAAGGCACGCCCCAACCCCAGAAACGAGAACTCTTCGGCACGCTCGCCAATGTCGACGAGGTAGCCGTTCGAGATCGTCAGCGCCAAGCCCTGCCCCATCACCATCGTACCGAGCGTCATGATGAATGGCGGAAGGCGGAAAACCGTGATGCCGATGCCATTGACGGCGCCGAACACGATCCCGATCGAGATGCCCAGCACAACGACCACCCAGACGGGCCAGCCTGCCGCAAGCATTTGAGCACTTACCGTCGAAGCCAGCGCGATGATCGACCCGACGGACAGATCAATCCCACCGCCCAAAATGACGAAGGTCTGACCGATGCTTATCAGGCCGTACATCGCCATCTGACGGGCGACGTCGAGAATATTGTCGATCCGGGTAAAGCTCGGCGAGATCAGAACTGCGACAACGCAGAGAGCGATGAGCACCCATACCAACCCAAGGCTGTGAGTGAATCGGCTCGATAGCTGCGCAGTCCGTCTCCATGGAGAGCTCGCGCCCCCCAACTCAGCTCGCTCCATTACATCCTCCCAGACAAAACATACTTTCATGTCAGTAATCGAAAGGCCTGTAGCATGTGGATTTGAGCCAATCAAGCCGATGCGAAGGCTTTTTGGAGCGGACTGGCGAATGTCAACGGGGAATCCGACGGTGACTTTCAGGTCAGTAAGCCAAAGCGGCATCTTGCTTTCGATTTTGTGGAACAGACATTGCGAGAGCATGGGAGGGGGCTTTGCGACCACCGCTGAGGCGACCCGTGAAGCGGGTTGGGTTGGGTTGGGTTTGGCGCAGGCCGCCACACCACCGCGGTCGGTTCGGGCGGTCAGTGGCCGAGCGAGGAGTGCGGTCGCCACGGAGCGCGCCGCGGGCACCGCCATAGTTGCCAGCGGCGGCGAGTCGTGTTGGCGCGATTCTGCAAAGCGCGTCGAGCAACGAAAGTCTGCTACGACGCGCTACGAGCGCTCAACTTGAAGATGGCTGAATTCCGCGATTTTGAATGGCTGGCTGGGGCGGGAGGAGCCCAAGTCACGCATCCGTTATACAATAAAATCAACGACTTAATAGGCGCCGATCAAGCTATTTTAGTACATAACTTTAGTACACTTCCCAGGCCGAGACAGACCGTCGGCCGCGCTCGACACCACCCCGCGCCCATCGTACGGTCGGACGCGGGGGCAGGACTGATGACATCGAGAAAACTCTGGTACTTGGCGGCAATGATTGTGGCCGCGAACGCGCTCATTCAGCCAGCCAGCGCGCAGCTTCAGTTTCAAACGAGCGCCTCGGATGAGATGACGATCATCATCGCATCAGGAGAGATTGAGTTCACCGACGATCTCACCGCCTTTGAAAGGATCGCCCAGTCGAGCGGCGCTCAGGTGGTGACGTTCGATTCCATCGGCGGCAACCCATACAAAGCCATGGAACTCGGCAGATTGATCCGCCGTCATGGCTTGGCCACCATACAACTTCGATCCGGTGAATGCGCATCAGCGTGTGCGCTCGCTTTCCTGGGGGGAACTTGGCGAGCAGCAATGCCCGGAGCCATCGGCGTTCACAAAAGCTCCTTCAGCAACACTTCTGGCGTCACCACCAATGACGCGGTCTCGTCGATCCAAGCGCTGACTGCTGACATGATGATCTACATCGGCGAGATGGGGTCCGATCCATCGTTGTTAAAGCTAGCCCTGCAGTACGATTCCGACGACATGCGTTACCTGTCACGGCGCGAGATGGAAGAATATCGCGTCACTACCCTGTCCGCAGATAGCTCTGCGACTGCCCCGAGGGCGGCGGCGGCCCCACTCCCGCCTCGAAACTCGACCGCCGCAGAAGCGACGACGTCCAAGTTCAAGATCCCCAACCCGACATCCGGGCGCGTCCAGCATCCGGGCGAGCATGTCGATCTCAAACAAAGCCCGTTCGAAAATGCGCCTGTCGTTCGCCAGATAGCGAACGGAACGCAGGTCGCAATCCTGGGGCGCACCGATGAATGGTACCGCGTCCGCGCGGCCGGACTGGTTGGATACGCGCACACGTCGTGGATCCTTGTTGACCAGTTCGAGGCGGCAATCCCCGGAGTGAGACGCATCCAGGTGAAGAGCTTCCGTCGTTTTGAAGATGCCAAGGCATTCGTAGAGGCATCGTCGACTCCGCTAGCCGCCTACCTGACCACGAGTGGCTGGTTTGCCGTCACGCTTCGGGAACAAGTTCAAGACCGTGCGCTAGGACTCAAGCTGTTGCAGCGAATGAAGTCACGCAACCTCGTGCCCAAGGACAGTCTCCTGACCTTTGGAAACACCTATGTGCGAGAGGTGTGCTGCGGGTCGTAAACCTACAGATCAGGCAAAAAAACAGGGGCTCACATCCGACGATGGCGCAGGTAAACTACGTTATACCTACAAGTTGACGAGAAACAACCGTTGAGGACGGTGCATGATACTCAATAGAGACGACCTCCAGGTCTTCGAGAGATACCGCAATGCTGGTTCCCATGCGTTTAGTACGGGCACGGTCACAGAGGATGACAAGGACGCCTACCTCAGGATATTCGATGCCCTCTCATCGGCAGCCCACATCGCACTGGAACAGAATGGGCTTAGCTCCGTCTGCAAGACGTGGAGCACTCGCTTTTATCGCAATGGCGGGGTCCAAGGTCAGAGGCCGCTAGATCTCTGGGCATCAGTGATCAACCAAGAGCCAAACTCGTTTGGGCCATTTCCTCAGACCTACGCTATCGCATCCGAAGCTGGACTAGAGCTGGGCTTCTCCGTCGCCATTCACGAGGATGACTACTACAACAACACGGTCAAGCTTCGGAACCGCGAGATCATTCCAGCACTCTACCGAAAGCTACCGGAACCAGACAGCGCAGTTGTTCATACGCTCTCAAGCTCTCTCAATGACGACGGGGGGTGGCAATTCGGCATCAAGTCTCGACAGGGTCCGGACGGCAGCTTTGCCAACCTCTCGGAGCTCCTCCGATTTCTCAAGGCGACCAGCCCTGAGCGCGGTGGCGGCTCAATCTACAAGCTCGTGCCGTTGTCCGCCGTGGGGAGTGCATTCAATATTGAGGCGGAGTTCAGTCGGACGGTGAAGCTCTTCGCGCCGCTAATGAGAACCATTGTTCCAACTGCAGCCGAGCGATCAGTAATCGACAACAGCGAGGCCGTCAGGAAGTTTGCCGAGCAACTTAGCGAGTTGCCCCTCCCCGCATCCTCCGACGGGAAACAGTGGCTGCTTCGGCAGATCGCGATTCGCCAGGGCCAAGCACGATTCCGCGATCAGTTGATCGACGCCTATGGGGGGCGGTGCGCGATAACCGGAACGCCCATCATCGCGACACTCCAAGCCGCCCATATCAAACCCTACGACGGCCCCTCCACCAACTCGGTATCAAACGGCCTCCTGCTGCGCGCGGACATCCACAACCTATTCGACCTCGGGCTACTTCAAATTGACCCGCAGAGCCTCAGCGTTGTAGCGAGCCCTGACATTCGACAGAGCAGCTTTGGCAAACTGCATGGGAGACGAATTCGAGAGCCTGTAAACCCAAAGCACCGCCCGTGTCGCACTGCACTCGCTGCTCGTTGGGCAGAACACAACGGAACATCGCTCTCGGCGTAAACTTCAGTCCGCCATCCAATAGGACGTGCCGCCCCATCTCGACTGCGCGCGGGGAGCCTCGTGGGCTGCCCCACTGGACCGACATCGCCATACTTCTGCTCTGCGGTCATTTGTCAGCAGCGATGGCCCTATAGACGCTCCCACGGCCTATCCCAAGCGCCTTGGCTATCTCGGTCGGTGTTTTGCCCTCGGCGTGGAGCGTTCGGGCATCGTCGGCCTTAAGCCGCGCGGTCGGCTTGCGTCCAAGGTACTTGCCCTCTGCCTTGGCCTTGGCGATGCCCTCGCGCTGACGCTCCAGCATCATCTCACGCTCGAACTGAGCGAAGCCGGAGAAGATGTTGAGGATCAGCCGTCCGGTCGCGCTCTTGGTGTCGACCGTCTCTCCGCCAAGGTTGAGAACCTTGAGATTGACGCCCTTCTCGTCCAACACCCGGACAACGTCCCAGAGATTGATTGTGGAGCGAGCCAGTCGATCAATCTTGGTCACTACAAGAGTGTCGCCCTCACGGACGTAGTCCATGGCCCGCCCTAGTTCAGGCCGGTCGCCGACCGACGACGCCTGTTCAAGGTAGAGCTTGTCACAACCAGCCGCGAGGAGATCGCGACGCTGGGCTTCAAGGCCAGCCTCCTGTTCGGTGGTCGAGGTTCGGCCATAGCCGATGAGGTGCCGGGTTGAAGGATGCGCTGTCGTCATGAGGTTCCTGAACTGGCCCCCGTTTCGACCGGACATTTGGCATAACGCGGAGGCTTGAGGCTATCCTCAAGCATAGGCTTATGTCTGACGAGTATCAGCGGATCGAAGTGGTCACGGGTGAAGCCCGTCGCCGTCATTGGACGACGGAGCAGAAGCTGCAAATCCTGGAAGAGAGTTTCTTGCCTGGCGAGAGCGTCTCATCGGTGGCTCGCCGACGCGGCGTTGCCCCGAATTTATTGTATCGTTGGCGCCGTCTGATGACGGAGGGCGGCGTGGCGGCGGTGGGATCGGACGAACCTGTGGTCGGGAGTTCGGAGGTGCGCCGGCTCGAAGATCGGGTGCGCGACCTCGAGCGGCTGCTCGGCCGCAAGACGATGGAGGTCGAGATCCTCAAGGAGGCCTTGGCCAAGTCGGAGTCAAAAAAACCGAGCTTGCAGCTCTTGTCGCGGCTGAAGGGCGGTATCCGATGAAGGTCCTCGCCGAGACGCTCGGTGTCGCGAGATCGCATTTGCACGACAAGGTCCGACAGGTTCGAAAGCCACGCGGAAGCTACCGTAAGGCGGAGGACGATGGCTTGCTTCCCCTGATCCGCCGCCTGGTCGATGAGCGGCCGACCTATGGCTATCGGCGCATCACTGCGCTGGCCAACCGGGAGTTGGCAACGGCCGGGAGCCCGCCGGTCAACCACAAACGGGTCTTTCGGCTGATGCGCCAGAACGCCCTTCTGCTCTCCCGGCATACCGGCACCAGGACCGGACGTGTTCATGACGGCAAGGTCGTCGTCATGCGATCGAACCTTCGCTGGTGTTCGGACGGCTTCGAAGTCACCTGTTGGAACGGCGAGGTCGTCAGGGCTGCTTTCATCATCGATGCCCATGACCGGGAGATCATCGCCTGGAATGCCGTCGCTGGCTCCGGGATCAGCGGCGGTATAGTTCGCGACATGATGCTGGAAGCGGTCGAGACCCGGTTTGCCGGGCTCAGGGCGCCCCAGACCGTCGAATGGCTCACGGACAACGGCAGCGCTTACACGGCCAAAGAGACCCGCGACTTCGCCGTCGCGCTCAATCTCGTTCCCTGCTTCACACCCGTCAAAAGCCCGCAATCCAACGGCATGGCCGAAAGCTTCGTCAAAACCTTCAAGCGCGACTATGTTCGCGTCAATCCATTGCCGGACGCAGTTACAGCGCTCCGGCAGTTCGCCGGATGGTTCAAGGATTACAACGAAAACCATCCTCATTCAGGGCTCAGGATGCATTCCCCACGAGGGTTCATCAGAGCACAGGCTCAATAGCCGACTGTCCGGTAAAACGGGGGCAACTCCAGTTCCTGCCCAGAGTGTCCAAAAGGTCCAGGCATGAGAGTCGCTCGCGTCCAAAATGTCAATACCCATTCTAATGGACGCATCGGAGGCCGGAGCGGGAACGTCCGCTAGGGCGAGGGCTATTGGACGATTGATGTTCGCGGGCGCTGGTTCGGGAGCAATCCCACCGTGAGTGGGCTTGATCTCCACCGACCAACCTCAGAATTATCGAGGTTGCCCAGATAGCGCGTCGATCCCGCTTCCAAGCTGAAGCCCAAGGCCCGGCAGACGTCGATGCAGCGAACCGAGGCTGGCCTCCGTGGTCAATCACGCGGCGGCTGGCGGACAGGCGTGGAAATTCTCATTCCGTTGACCGGGGGCCATCGAGGCCGGGCCACGGGGGCGCTGGTGAGAACGCACGTGGGGATCCATATGCCTGAGAATACGGCACCATTTTTTGAGATCGCCCCGCATACGCATGCTCCGCACTACAGCCGCGCCCTGCGGGAGTCGCTCAGTGGCTTCCTGAGAGCTTCGGCTGGGTGGGTAGCCAAGAAGGGCGACACTCGTCAGCAACTCTCCCACGCGACTTAACGGCTAAGCCTGATGTGAACCATGGGACGGGAATCCTGACATCAGGCGTTCACCTCCTGGATTGAAATTCATATCTCAATTCAAGGGGCGGACATCTGACTCAAACGAAACGCCTACCTTAAGGTTTCCTCTGTAGTTTCCATTTCACCCTCGGATCCGTCCACAAATTGGATCGAGCCCATTTCGGCTCGTCAAAAGCCCCGCCAGATCATCAACCGTCCGACCGACATTCTACTCATGTCATTCGGCGTGCAAAGTTGACCCCATATCCGGGGGTATCGGCGTCCAAAATTGACCCCCATGTGATCGAGCTGAACAGTCCGTCTCTTTCCTTTCGAGGACAGGCGGGCGGGGATGAAGGGCGTGGACACGGTTGCGCGGATCCGACGTGAGTTTTTTGTGCGAGGTCGGACCATCAAGGAGATCGTCCGCGAGCTGCACGTGTCGAGGAACACGGTTCGCAAGGTTCTGCGGTCGAATGAGACAGCGTTTGATTATGAGCGCTCGGTGCAGCCGATGCCGAAGCTCGGCGCCTGGAAGCCAGAGCTTGACCGGATCCTTGCTGCCAATGAGGGACGCTCCGCCCGCGAGCGGTTGACGCTGATCCGGATTTTCGAGGAGCTGCGTGGGCTCGGATACGAAGGCGGCTACGATGCCGTCCGCCGATATGCCCGAGGCTGGCAGCGCGAACAGGTGTCGCTGTCGGCTGCCGCCTTCGTGCCGCTGAGCTTCGCGCCGGGCGAGGCCTACCAGTTCGACTGGAGCCACGAGATCGTGCTGATAAACGGCACGACGGTGACGGTAAAGGTCGCCCATGTCCGGCTCTGTCATTCCCGGATGCTGTTCGTGAGGGCCTATCCGCGCGAGAGCCAGGAGATGGTGTTCGACGCCCATGACCGGGCATTTGCCTTCTTCAAAGGTGCCTGCACGCGCGGGATCTACGACAACATGAAGACGGCGGTCGAGACGATCTTCGTCGGCAGGGAGCGACTCTACAATCGCCGCTTTCTCCAGATGTGCGGCCATTACCTGGTCGATCCGGTGGCCTGCACGCCGGCGTCAGGCTGGGAGAAAGGCCAGGTCGAGAACCAGGTTGGTCTCGTGCGCGAACGCTTCTTCACGCCGCGGCTCCGGGTGAAGAGCTACGACGAGCTGAACGCCTGGCTGCTTGACCGGGCGATTGCCTTCGCCAAGGCGCATCGCCATCCCGAACTCCGCGACAGGACGGTCTGGGAGATGTTCGAGGAGGAGCGACCAAGTCTCGTGCCCTATCGGGGTTGCTTTGACGGCTTCCATGCCGTGCCGGCTTCGGTGTCGAAGACCTGCCTCGTGCGCTTTGACAACAATCGCTACTCCGTCGCCGCCAGCGCCGTCGGGCGACCCGCCGAGATCCGCGCCTATGCCGATCGCGTCGAGTTGCGTCAGGAGGGTCGGATCATCGGCGAGCATCCGCGCTGCTTTGGGCGAGACCAGACGATCTACGATCCCTGGCACTATGTCCCGGTGCTGGCGAGGAAGCCCGGCGCATTGCGCAACGGAGCGCCATTCAAGGACTGGATCCTGCCGGCGAGCCTCGAACGGGTCCGCCGCAAGCTCGCCACGGTGCCGGATGGCGGGCGGCAAATGGTCAGCATCCTGACCGCGGTTCTCAGCGATGGCCTGCCTGCCGTCGAGGCCGCCTGTGGGGAAGCGCTCGCCGAAGGCGTCCACTCCGCCGACGTGATCCTCAACATTCTCGCCAGGGCGCGCGAACCGGTCCGCACCGTCACGATCATGACGCCGGACGCCCTGCGGCTGAACCATGAGCCGGTCGCCGACTGCGCCCGCTATGACAATCTCAGGAGGGCAATATGATGGAGCGATCCGAGATCCTGGCCACCATGGCCGAGTTGAAGCTTTACGGCATGAAGGCGGCCTTCGATGAGATCCTCGCTACGGCGGTGAAGCGCCAGCACGAGCCGCACCGGGTGGTTGGCGACCTCTTGTCGGCCGAGATCTCCGAGAAGCAGGCGCGGTCGATCAAATACCAGATCACCATTGCCAAGCTGCCGCTGGCTCGGGACATCGACGATTTTGTCTTCGACGACACGCCGATCAACGAGACGCTGGTGCGGGATCTCGCCGGCGGCAACTTCATCGCCCATCAGCGCAACGCTGTCCTGATCGGCGGGACCGGCACCGGCAAGACGCATCTTGCCATCGCCATTGCTCGGGCCTGCATTCGGGGCGGCGCTCGCGGCCGCTTCTTCAATGTCGTAGACTTGGTCAACAAGCTCGAGGCCGAGAGCCGAAGTGGTCGCCAGGGCAGAATGGCAGACTATCTCTCCCGCATGGACTTCATCGTCCTCGATGAGCTCGGCTATTTGCCCTTCGCCCAGTCCGGCGGACAACTCCTGTTCCACCTGATCAGTCGGCTCTACGAGCAGACATCGGTCATCGTCACGACGAACCTCGCCTTCGGCGAATGGCCGTCCGTATTCGGCGACGCCAAGATGACGACCGCGCTCCTCGATCGACTGACCCATCACTGCGATATCGTCGAGACCGGCAACGAGAGCTGGCGCTTCAAGAACCGCCTCTGACCACCCCAAACTTCGCCCGCCACGGCCTCGTTATCGCTCCGCCTCCGGCTGCGCGATAACGAGGCCGTGGCGTTCCAACAACTCCAGCAGGGGTCAACATTGGACGCCGATAAGGGGTCAGTTTTGAACGCCGTTTGACAGCTCAGGGGGAGCCTCGCTGATATCGAGATAGCCCAGACGGATCGCTTCCTTGTCCGCGATACCGTCCCACAGGACGTCGAGTTGCATGTCCCGAGCATCCGGATCCCGGTAGTTGTCAACGATCCACTCAACCTTCCGCACCGTCTCCTGATAGACCGCGCGGGGCGCATGGGTAGTGCCCGAATTCGCCTGAAGACGAAACTCTCGCTTCCAATGGACCGCCCTCTCCAGAGCCATGTGGGCGGCAACGGTGCGGTCGGTCGTGCTCAGGGTCTCTTGGATGATCTTCACCCGATAGTACGCCTGAAGCGCAACCGGGACGCCCATCTGGAACCAGAAGATGTTGCCTCGGAGCTTGGTGTACCGGGGAAGTTTCATCTGGGCTCCTGTACGATTTTAGTACAGTCTTTTAGTACAGCCAGACCTGCGGGAGCAAGCAAGCCCCTGACATTTATGAGCTAATTGGATGGCTGGCTGGGGCGGGAGGATTCGAACCTCCGAATGGCGGTACCAAAAACCGCTGCCTTACCGCTTGGCGACGCCCCAGCAGGCGGGTTCGAAAACACCGCGCGACCGTCGTATAGACGGTTGGGAGCGCGCCCGCAACGGTACCGCCCCCCTGTCATCAACAGCCCTCTTCATCCGTCATCCACAGGGTCGTGCGACAGCTGCACAAGCCCCCTTGCGGCTGGCGAATCCACTGTCTATAACCCGGCTCATCGGCGGTCACGGAGTGTAGCGCAGCCTGGTAGCGCACCTCGTTCGGGACGAGGGGGTCGCAGGTTCAAATCCTGCCACTCCGACCATCGATCTCCTTGACGACAAGGAGAATTCCCGAGAGCCCCATGGGCTTGTCGGTTGCCGGACAGAGATCCGGATTGCCATCTCCCCCTACTCCATATCGCTGCATCCGAGTTGTCCCGGGCTTGCCCGGATCGACCCGCACCCGCCCTTGTCAGCGCCTCCGTATGGCGCTCCTACCCCATCGGCGGATCCGGTCACGCGGCGAGCGTCGCGACGTCCGGCCAGCAGAACGCGCCGGCCGCTCGAATGGGCGACAGCCGAGACGATCACGAAAACGTGAGGCCATGGAACGGGGCCGGAGGCAACCCTTCCGGCCTTCGCTTCGTTTCGCCCGGGCGACGGGAGGCGGAAGGACAGTGCCATGACCAGACCCCTCGGGCTCATCGCGATCGGAGCCGCCTCGTTGCTCGCGATCGCCGCAACCCTGCCGGCCGAGGCGCTCTCGCGCCCTGTCGCCAGAGCCGCCGCCGACGCGTCGCCCTTGCTCCTCATTCGCGACGGCTGCGGACAGGGCCGCTATCGCAATCAGAATGGCCATTGCCGGTGGATCCAGCGCGAACCCGGCCCCTACAACAACTACATGAACGACAACAGCTCGGGCAGCTTCGGCTATAGCCCCGACGGCACCTGGATGGGCGACGACAGCAGCCATTCGAGCGGCGGTGGCGGCATGGGTGGCGGCGGCATGGGTGGCGGTGGCGGCATGGGCGGCCACGGCCGCTGATCCCCGCCGCTTTCGAGCGAGCCGCCCTGCCCCGGGCGCGATAGCCGCCAGACGCCGGCAGCGCGAGATGCGACGGGCGCCACGCCGATGCGGCCAACAAAAAAGGCGGCCCGATGGGCCGCCTTTCTTATTCGATCTTCGAAGCCGATCAGAACTTGTAGTTCAGGCCAGCCTTGATGACGTTGGTGGTCAGGTCGGCGCTGCCGGCGAGGCCATCGAAGGTGTAGTCCTGCGAGCCGAGATCGACGTAGTTGTACTCGAGCAGGCCGGTGATGTTCTGGGTGAAGGCGTATTCAGCGCCGGCACCGACGGTCCAGCCGGTGTGCCACTTCGACTCGCTGGCGCCGAGAACGTCAACCGAGATCTTCGACTGGCCGTAGGCGACACCGCCCTTGCCGTAGACGAGCAGGTTGTCGAAGGCATAGCCGACGCGGGCGGTCGTGCTGCCCAGCCACTCGAGCTTGTCCTCGATACCGGCGTAATCGTCGTTCGACAGCTTGGCCGAGGTGTAGGCGAAGTCCGTCTGCGCACCGATGACGATGTTGTCGAACTGCCAGTTGTAGCCGGCCTGGACGCCGCCGAGGAAGCCGGTCTTGTCTGCGCTGGCGCTGTAGCCGTCATAGCTGAAGTCGCCGTCGACGATGGCCGCGCCGGCGTGGACGCCGAGGTAGAAGCCGGTCCAGTTGAAGGCGGCCGGAGCCGCGGCGACGACCGGAGCGGGCTCGTAGGTCAGGTCGGCAGCCTGGGCGCCGACGACGCCGAGCGCCAGGACGGATGCGGAAGCGAGGACGGAAAGGCGAAGGATGTTCACGGGGGAAAACTCCAGTTCGAAAGTGTTAGGCTACGTATATCACAGCTCATCCGAATTACTGTTGTGCAGAGGACACAGCACCAGCTTGAATCGGAAGCCGAAGGAAATCGCCGGCAAACCGCGCATTCAGCATGCATCGAGCGATCCAAATTGACGCGACTTCTGTGAATCCGGCACGAGAATTGGCGAAAAACGGCGGAAATTTGGACCATTTTGCGGCAAAAATGAGGATCGCAATGTTGCCCGGGTCGCCACGCCGTCCTGACGAGGAACCCCGGACCCGACCGGGCCCGCAGCGCTTTCATGGTTAATAATATATTGGAAGTAAACCATACTTACGCTGCGGAAATTAGGGCCGAATACCGGCCAAGTGCTCTATGACGCGCCGATGTGGATACCGGGACAGCGTCGATGACTCTCCCGCACCCATCCCCTATCGTCGCGCCGCATGACCGATCTCGCCGTCTATACTGGCCTGTTCCTCGCCGCGCTGGCCGCCGCCACCATCTTGCCGATGCAATCGGAAGCCGCCCTGGTCGGGTTGCTGCTCGCCGACTATTCGCCGTTCTGGCTGATCACCGTGGCCAGCGTCGGCAATGTGCTCGGCTCGGTGATCAACTGGTATCTCGGTCGCGGCATCGCGCGCTTCCAGGATCGGCGCTGGTTTCCGGTCGGGCCGGACGGCCTCGCCCGTGCGGAGGCCTGGTACCGGCGATATGGCAAGTGGTCGCTCCTCCTGAGCTGGGCACCGGTCGTCGGCGATCCGCTGACGGTCATCGCCGGCGTATTGCGCGAGCCCATGCCGATCTTCCTCGCGCTCGTCGCCATCGCCAAGGTGGGGCGCTATCTGGTGCTGGCGGCCATCGCGCTCAACTGGGCCAGCTAGAGTCGTTCCGTGTTTCATGGAAACACGGAACGACTCTAGCTCTTTGTTTGATCGCGTTTTCTTCACGCGAACCGGTACCCCTCGCCTGAAAGCGCTCGGGTCCTGCTGGCTTGGCTTCCTATTTCGATTGGGTCTTCTCGAGTGCCTGGACCATCTCGAGGTGGTGCTGGAGCGTCGGCAGGTTCGTCGCGGCGAACGACTTCAGGGCCGGATCATCGCCCTTGCTGCTTTCCACCTTGAGCAGCGCGACCGCCTTTTCATGCGCATCGAGCTGCTGCTTCAGATAGAGGGCGTCGAAGCTCCCCGCCGGCGCGACCTTGAGCTCCGCGAGTTCCTTGGTGTGCTTGACGTCCAGCTTGGCCGGCAGGGGCATCGCGCCGGCCGCCGTCTTCAGCGCTTCGCCGATCTTGGTGTGGTCCGTCACCATCTGCTGGGCAAAGCTCTTGACGTCGGGCGACGTCGCGCGTTGCACCGCCAGTTCACCCGCCTGCACTTCATAGGTGCCGGCATGGCCCGCCGTGGCCACGAACTGCTGTGCCGCCTTGGAGGCGGCCGCCTCGGCGATACCGGGCATCGCGGCAAGGACTGCGAGAACGATCAGCGTTCGGCTGGACGGCTTTAGATTGGACATGGGATCCTCCTGACGATCCCCCGCATCGTCAAAATGGCCCTGAGCCCGTTCGGTTCCCTGTCGGTGCCCGCGATGCGAGGCCGAGGGATCGAACCCGCCTCGAGAGCATTGGGAAGGCAGGAGGTGTCCCATGCCCACGCAACCATCCCCCGGGTTCACCGGCATCGCCCGCGCCTACAACGCTCCGCCGGGTCGCGGCGTGGCGAACCGCGTTCGCGAAAAATCGCCGCTCGCGGCATTGCGCCAGTCAGGCGGCCTCACCTGCGCCGAACTCTCCGAGCGTTCCGGCGTCGACCTGATCATCATCATGCTGGCCGAGCGCGGCAGCGATCTGCTGCCGGAGGAACGGGCCGCCATAGCCGCCGTGCTCGGCGTCGATGCGTTTATGATCGGCGGTTAGGTCGGTTCATCGCTTCGCGGAGATGCGGAACTGACCCAGCCCTTTGTTGGATCGCTTCTTGACGCCAACCGGCATCCGCATCGCGCAAAATGCGCCGGCCCCGCCCGCGCATCGCTTGGATGCGATTCTTTGATTGTCTCAATCGGGCAGCGATTCCCGATCTTGGCGCGCGCGATTCACCCGCCGAGCAGCGAGAATTCGGCGCGGATCTGCTCCCGATCGAGTCCGAGGCCGAGCAGCACGGACGCGAGAATGCGCGCCTTGATGCCGGTCAGGTCGCCGGCAAAGATCGCGCCGGCGCGCGCCAGATCCTTGCCGCCGCCATTGCCGTAGATCGGCTTGACCCGGCCTTCCGGGCAGCGCGACGTCACGATGACCGGAAGGCCACTCGCGGCCAGTTCCTCAACGGCTTTGGTGACGATCGGCGTCGTGTTGCCGCGCCCAAATGCCTCCAGCACGATCGCCTTGGCGCCGCTTGCGGCGGCGAAGCGGATGGCGCGGTCGGAGGCGCCCATCACCATCTTGATCAGTTCGACATCCATCTCGATATGCTCCGGCGCATAGGACTTGCGCAGCAGCGGCTTGCGATGGACGAGGACGCGTTCGCCATCGACCTCGCCGAGCTTGCCATGCTCGCTGGAACGGAAGGTATCGACACGCGAGGTGTGGGTCTTGGTGACATCGCGGGCGGCGTGGAAATCCTGCTCGAAGGCGATCATGACGCCGAGACCGCGCGCGGCGGGGCTGGCGGCGATCCGGATCGCCTCGGCGAGGTTGCGCGGGCCATCCGTGTCGGGTGTATCGGCGCTTTTCTGCGCGCCCGTGAACACAACGGGCTTGTCGCTGGCGACGAGGAGATCGGCCATCCAGGCGCTCTCCTCCATCGTGTCGGTGCCATGGGTGACGACGACGCCATCGCAGGCCGGGTTGGCGAGATGCCCGGCGATGCGCTTCGCCAGATCGAAGGCGAGCGGCAGGTCGATGGCGGAGCTGCCGACATTGCAGAACTCGTCGATGCTGATCTCGATGCCTTCGAGCGGATCGTGCAGCGTGGCGCGCAGGGCGGCGCCGGAGACGATGGCGACGACGTCGCGACCGTCGGCATCGAGCCGGGAGGCAATGGTTCCGCCGGTCGCTATCAGGCAGATCTGGGGCATTGAAACGGGTCTCCGTTCTAGCGCGTTTTCGAGCGAAGTGGATACCGGTTCGCGTGAAGAAAACGTGATCAAACAAAGAGCTAGAGCCGTTCCGTGTTTTCATGAAACACGGAACGACTCTAGCGCAGCCAACGACTGCTGGCGGCGACGCCGACCAGCATCAGGGCGACGACCAGGAACGCTGCCGAAAGGCTCGTCATCTGGGCGACAAAGCCGATCGCCGCGGGGCCCGCCAGAATGCCGGCATAGCCAAGCGTTGTGACGGCCGGGATGGCGATGTGTTCCGGCATCACCTTCTGCCGGCCGATGGCGCTGTAGAGCACCGGCACCACATTCGAACAGCCGGCCCCGACCAGCGCGTAGCCGAGCACGGCGGCCTCCCAGATCGGCACCAGCGTGGCGATGGCAAGTCCCGCAGCGGCGCAAAGTCCGCCGAAGACGATGATCCGGTTCTGCCCGACGACGCGCACGATCCGGTCGCCTGTCAGCCGGCCGATCGTCATGGTGATGGCGAAGGCGGTATAGGCAAGGCCGGCATGGCTCGGATCGACGCCGCGCACCGAGCTCAGGAACACGGCGCTCCAGTCGAGCACGGCGCCCTCGGTCAGGAACACGATGAAGCAGAGCGCGCCGATGAACAGCACGATGCCATGCGGCACCGCGAAGGCGGGGCCACCGGCACTGCTGCCATAGGGCAGCAGGTTCGTCGCGGCGAAGGCAAGCGCCGCCGCGACCAGCGCGACGACGACCAGCGACGCGGCAAAGGGCGAGGCGCCGAGCGCCAGCATGGCGCTGACGCCGCCGGCGCCCGCTATGCCGCCGACGCTGAACAGGCCATGAAATCCGGACATCATCGTGCGGCCGCTGGCGCGCTCGACGATGACGGCCTGGATGTTGACGACGCAATCGACCAGGCCGACGCCCGCTCCGAACAGCAGCAGCGACGGCACCAGCAATCCGAAGCTCGAGACACTGGCCAGCAGCGGCAGCGCGACGCAGAGCATCGCGACGCCGGCGACAACCATCCGCCGGCAGCCGAACCGCGCCGCGAGCGCGCCGGAAAGCGGCATCGAGACGATCGAGCCGGCGCCGAGGCAGAGCAGCAGCAATCCCAGCATGCCATCGTCGAGCCCGGCCCGCGCCTTGGCGAAAGGCACCAGTGGCGCCCAGGCAGCCATGCCGAAACCGGCGATGAAGAAGGCGATACGGGTCGAAAGCTGTTCGGGCGTGCCGGGAACGCTGGTCGCGATCGTTTCGGAGGATGCCATCAGGAAGACCTGTCGTAGCTCGATTGTTGTTTTTCAGGAGCACTCGGCAGGCTGCGCCCGGCAAGAATCCGGTGCAGCGCGACCGTGACGATGAAGAAACCGGCACGATGGTCAAGGCCTAAGCCCGGCTCATGGCCGAATTGGCCGCCGAAACGTCGATTCCGGGCCGATTTCCGGCCGATCTCAAAAAAATCAAAAAATTCGTCGCGGCGCGTGAACCTTTTTCCGCGTCATCGCGACCAATGGTCATCGGGGCCGCAACGGGCGGCGCCGGAGCTTCCAGAGGGAGATCCAAGATGACCATTCTCAAGACGATCCGCACCACCGCCACCGTCGCAGCGCTGGCAATCGCCGCCATCGGCACGGCCTCGCTCGTCACCGCCAGCAGCGCCCAGGCTGCGCCCGGCTTCGGCGGCGGACATGGTGGCGGTCACGGCGGCGGGCATGGTGGCCATGGCGGACATGGCGGCTGGGGCAATGGCGGCTGGGGCGGCCCGCGCTGGGGCGGCGGCATCTATATCGGCATCCCCGCTTATGTCGGCGTCCGCGACGAGTGCTACACGGTCCGCAAGCGCGTCTTCGTCCCCGGCGTCGGCCGCGTCTACAAGCGGGTCGTGGTCTGCGAGTGATCGCAGCGATGCCCGGGCCAGGCCAGGCGGCGATGGGGACGTTTCCCGGATCCGCCTGGCAACCGCCGCGAGAGTTGACCGGGGGCGTGCAAGCCTCCACCCTTCCCGGTCAGTGGGCGGGATGGACGGGGCCCCCGATGCTCGGCAGCCAAGACAGACACGGCACGGACGAACAGCTTCTCTCGCGGATCGCAAGCGGCGAACAGGCCGCGATGCGGACCCTGTTCGCCGCGCACAACATCCGCGTCCACCGTTTCGTGCTGCGGCTGGTCCGGCGCGAGGATATCGCGGAAGACATCGTCACCGAGGTCTTCCTCGATGTCTGGCGCCAGGCGGCCCGGTTCGAGGGCCGCGCCAGCGTCTCCACCTGGCTGCTGTCGATCGCCCGCTTCAAGGCCTATTCGGCGCTGCGCCGCCGCAGCGAGGCACCACTCGACGACGAATTCGCCGAGACGATCGAAGACGAGGACGACACGCCGGAAGTGACGCTGCAGAAGTCCGACAAAGCCGGCGTGCTGCGCGCCTGCATCGACCGGCTGTCGCGCGAGCACCGCGAGGTGATCGACCTCGTCTACTACCAGGAACAATCGATCGAAGATGTCAGCCGCATTGTCGGCATACCGGAAAATACGGTGAAGACCCGCGTGTTCCATGCCCGCAAGCGGCTTTCGGAACTCTGCCGGGACGCCGGACTGGATAGAGGTTGGCCATGACGGAGCAAAAAGACGAGCCCGGCCGGATCGAGGCGCTGCTGCCCTGGTACGCCAACGGCACGCTCTTGGCCGAGGAGGCGGCGGAAGTCGAGGCGGCGCTCGCCGCCGATCCGCTGCTGCGCGCCCATCTGGCGCGGATCGAGGACGAGCGGATTGCCGCGATCGAGAGCGCCGAAGCCCTGCCCCTGCCCTCGTCGCGCATGGCCGATCGTCTGTTCGCCGAGATGGCCGGATCGGCCTCCTCTCCCCGGCGTCCCCTGCTCCTCCGCCTGTTCGGAAGGTTGGGAGAGCAGATCGCCTCGCTATCCCCGCCACAGCTTGGCTATGCGACGGTCGCTGCCGCGCTGGTGCTGCTCGTCGTCGGCGGCGCGCTTGGCGGGCTGGTGGCGCGGCACGAGGTAACAGGGGGTTACCAGACCGCCTCCGGCGAGGCGGCTGTTAACCCCGCCGGCGCGTTCCTGCTGATCGCCTTCCAGCCGACGGCGACCGCCGCCCAGATCGAGCAGATCGTCGCCTCCGTCGGCGGCAGCATCGTCGAAGGTCCCCGTGCCGGCGGTCTGTTCAGGCTGCGAATCGGCGAGGCGACCATGAGCGCCGCCGACCGCAAGGCGGCGAACGACAAGCTCGCGGCGGCGAAAGACATCGTGAAGCTGGTCATAGCGGCCCCCTGACAAGTGGACCAAGCTGCCGGCGACCTCATCTGCGAGCCCTTCAGGGAGCGACGCCATGAACACGCATCAAATCGGCTGGATCGCCCTCTGCTCCATTCTCCTGGCGACGGCGCCGACCGCGCAAGTCTTTGCCACCGAAAGGTTTTCCGTCGCCCAGGCCTATCCGGACGAAGGCTCGAGCGGCGAGGACTGGCGGCGGCAGAAACGCCCCAGCCGGTCGCGCTACCCGCAACCCGGCCCGGTCATCCTGATCGCGCCGATCCTCGAGGCGATCCCGGATCGCGAAATAGCGCCGCCCTATGACGACGAGGGCCCCGCTCCGCGCCGCGTCCGGCCCCGGTCGCAACAGGCAGACCGGCAGCAGGCCTCCAATCCCAAGAGCGCCAAACCGAAAAGCGCCAAGCCACGGCAGGCAAAGAAGAAATCGCCCGAGCTGAAGCAGGTGGCGGCCATTCCCCGCGCCACGGACGGAAGCTTCGTCGACGGCGAAGTACTGTTCTCCGCTCCCTCGCCGGAGATCACGGACGCCATCCTCAAGCGCTATCGCCTGACCCGACTGGAAACGGCCGAACTGGCGCTGACCGGCACGACCGTGGTGCGCGCCCGCGTCGCCAGGGGCGACGATTCTCGCCGCCTGCTGCGCGCACTCCGCGCCGATAAATCCCTGCTTTCCAGTGAGTTGAACCATCTCTACGCGCTGCAGGCGGAAGCGGTCGGGAGCGCGAAGGGCGACCTCGCCGCCGCGCAATATGCGCCGGCCAAGATGCGGCTGGACGAGGCGCATGTGCTCGCCGACGGCAGCACGGTGCTGGTCGCGATCATCGATTCCGGTGTCGATGGCCGCCATCCCGAACTGGCCGGAACGCTCGATCCCGCCAGCCTGGCGACGACCATCGGCCCGCATGGCACCGCGATCGCCGGCGTGATCGCGGCGCACCAGCGCCTGGCCGGCGTGTCGCCGCAAGCGAGGATCGTCGCCTTCGACAGCTTCCTCGGACCGGAGGGGGCGACCGCTCGCGGCTCGACGCTCGACATCCTGAAAAGCCTCGACAAGGCGGCGGCAGCCGGCGCGCGGATCGTCAATCTGAGCTTTGCCGGTCCGGAAGACGTTCTGTTGGCGCGGGGTCTGGCAGCCGCTCATCAGCGCGGCATGATCCTGATCGCGGCGGCCGGCAATGGCGGTCCCAAGGCGGCGCCGGCCTATCCGGCGGCGCATCCCGCCGTCATCGCCGTGACGGCGACCGGCCCCGACGATGCCATCTATCCCGCGTCCAATCGCGGCGCCTATGTCGCTCTGGCGGCCCCCGGCGTCGACATCCTCACCGCCGCGCCCGGCGAGACCTATGCCCAACTCTCCGGAACGTCGCTGGCGGCGGCGCAGGTGAGCGGCGTCGTCGCGCTCCTGCTCCAGCACGCGCCGGAGCTTTCGCCCGAACAGGTGCGCGCGATCCTGACCCGCACCGCCCGCGACCTCGGCAGGCCCGGCCGCGACGACATTTTTGGCGCGGGGCTGGTCGATGCGGCGGCCGCGCTGTTGGCAGTCGACGAGGCGACGGCCAACGCGGCGCTGCGGTGAGGCGTCCCGCATCCGACTCCGCCCGTCATCCCGAGTTCCCCGTCATCCCTGCGAAAGCAGGGATCCATCGGGGGGACAGACCACCCTCTGCCACTGAGGTTGGCGGCGATATGGATCCCTGCTTTCGCAGGGATGACGGCAGTGCGTTGGCACGGGCCGAGGCCTGAAGAGGCGCGGCCCAAGGGCCTCGGAGACACCTCGAGTCCTACCCCTTCTTCACCACCAGCAGCGTCAGCGCGTTGATCGTCACCAGCACCGTGGCGCCGGTGTCGGCGAGGATGGCCGGCCAGAGGCCGGTGATACCGGCGATCGTCGTCACCAGGAACACCGCCTTCAGGCCAAGCGCGATGACGATGTTCTGGTGGATGTTCGTCATCGTCCGCCGCGCCAGCCGGATCAGCCGCGCGACATCGCCGACATTGTTGTTGAGGATCGCCGCATCCGCCGTTTCCAGCGCCACGTCGGTGCCGCCGCCCATGGCGATGCCGACATTGGCGGCGGCAAGCGCCGGCGCGTCGTTGATGCCGTCGCCGACCTTGGCCACCGTCGCGCCGCCCGCCTGAAGCTCGCGGATGATACGTTGCTTGTCCTGCGGCAGCAGTTCGGCGCGCACCTCGATGCCGAGATCGCCACCGACCGCCTTGGCCGCGCGTGCGTTGTCGCCCGTCAGCATGATCGGTGACACGTTCAGCGCCGCCAGCGCGGCCAGGCCCTGCTTGGCGTCGGCGCGCGGGCCATCGCGCATGGCGACAATGCCGGCGACCGCGCCGTTGACGAGCAGCACCGACACGCTCTTGCCCTCGCTGCCGAACGCGGCGATCGCGGCGTCCTGCGCGGCCGTCAGCGGCGCGATCTCGGCGGCTGCGGCGGCCGAGCCGAGCAGCAGCGCATCGCCACCGACCTTGCCGGTCATGCCCTTGCCGGCGACGGCGGCGATCGCCTCGGCCACGATCGTCGGCGCCGCCATGTCGACCGCCTTGCCGAGAATGGCGCGGGCAAGCGGATGGTTGGAACCTGCCTCAAGCGAGGCGGCGAGCGCGATCACCTCGGCTTCCGGGCGACCATAGCCGACAATGTCGCTGACGACGGGACGACCGAGCGTCAGCGTTCCCGTCTTGTCGAAGGCGACGCGGTTGATGCCGGCGAGCGTCTCCAGCACGGCGCCACCCTTCATCAGGAGGCCCTGGCGCGCGCCGGCGGCAAGGCCGGCCGCGATCGCCGCCGGCGTCGAGATGACCAGTGCGCAGGGGCAACCGATCAGCAGGATGGCGAGGCCCTTATAGATCCATTCGCTCCAGCTGGCGCCGGCGACGAGCGGCGGTCCCACCGCCACCAACGCGCCGACGACCAGCACGGCCGGCGTATACCAGCGCGAGAAACGGTCGATGAAGCGTTCCGTCGGCGCCTTCGCTTCCTGCGCCTCCTCGACCAGGCGGACAATGCGGGCAATCGTGTTGTCGGCGGCGACCGCCGTCACCTCGACGCGGATAAGCGCATCAGCATTGATCGTGCCGGCAAAGACGACATCGCCGACGCCCTTGCGCTTCGGCAGGCTTTCGCCGGTCACGGGCGCTTCGTCGATCGCGCTCTCGCCCTCGAGGATGACGCCATCGGCGGCGATCCGATCGCCGGGACGGATCTGAATGATCGAGCCAAGCCTCAGCTCGGCCGCCGGAATTTCACGCGTGCCGCCGGCCTCCTCGACGCGCGCCGTTTCGGGCAGCAGCGTGGCGAGGCCGCGAATGCTGGAGCGGGCCCGGCGGGCGGCGACTCCTTCCAGCAATTCGCCGATCAGGAACAGGAAGACGACCATCGCCGCTTCCTCGCCCGCACCGATGATCACGGCGCCGACGGCGGCGATCGTCATCAGCGTCTCGATGGAGAACGGCGTGCCATAGCGCGCCGCCATCAGGGCGCGGCGTGCAATCGGCACCAGGCCGACGAGCATGGCAACGGCGAAGGCAATGGACTTCGTATCGGGGAACAGATGCGAGACGACGAAGGCGACGACGATCGCCGCGCCCGCCGCCAGCGTCAGTCGCGCCTTCTTCGATTGCCACCAGGCCCCGTCATCCTCGCCGACATCGTGGCCATGCAGATCGAGCGACGGGGTGGCCGCAACCATCGCCGGAGCGGCGTGATCGTGGCCATGATCATGTGCACCATGATCATGGTCGTGGGCGTGGTCATGGCCAGAACAGGACCCCGCGTGGTCATGGGCATGCTTCGCATGCTCATGCGCATGGGCCGACCCGGCCGGGGTCAAACGAGCCGCGAGCGGAGCAATGCCATAGCCGAGTTTTGTGACGACGGTGCGGATCGGATGCGCCGGATCGGTTTCGGCGCCGCGTTGCACCGTCATCGTGCCGGCCGACACCGAGATCGAGACGTCCTCGACGCCGTCGATGCGACGGACGGCCGTGTCGATTTTCTGCGCGCACGAAGCGCAATCCATGCCGGTGATGCGGTAGCGGTCCTGAATTCCCATGATCTGCTCTCGAATTCAGCCTGGTGGTGAAGGCTCTTGTGTGTTTCGAAAGCGAGCCTACATGCTCTAGCGACTAGAGGATCAAGAGGTTAATTCGATGAGCCAGACAGTTCCGATCGGCACGGTCTCGCGCGAGACCGGCATCAAGGTTCCCACCATCCGCTATTATGAGGAAGTCGGGCTGCTGCCCTCGCCGGCCCGCACCGACAGCAATCGGCGCAGCTACGACGCCGCCGCGGTGCAGCGGCTGCGCTTCATCCGTCATGCCCGCGAGCTGGGATTCGAGGTCGAGGCGATCCGGCAGCTGCTCACGCTTTCCGACCAACCGGACCGTTCCTGTGCCGATGTCGACAGCATCGCGCGCAGCCATCTGACCGAGATCGACGAGAAGATCGCCAAGCTGACGGCGCTGCGTTCCGAGGTCCAGCGCATGGTTGACGAGGGCGAGCACGGCCGCGTCGCCGAATGCCGGGTGATCGAGGTCCTGGGCGACCATGGCTCGTGCCTGCATGAGAGGCATTGAGGGGGCGCCCCTGAGCGCGTCGACGGAATGAGGCGGCGGCCAGCGCGCGACGCCTTAGCCGGCGGTCCGTCGCCCGGCTCCGAATCCGTCAGCAGCATGGATCCCTGCTTTCGCAGGGATGACGGCGAGCGTGGGGCATGCAATTTTCGATCGATGACGCCCTGCGTGTACATCCTGGCCAGCGCCCGTCGCGGTACGCTCTACATCGGCGTGACCAGCAACCTGCCACAACGTGTGTGGCAGCACCGCGAGCATCTCGTCGACGGTTTTACCAAGCGCTACGGCGTGACGCGGCTCGTCTACTACGAGGTCCATGACACGATGGAATCGGCCATCCGTCGCGAAAGCAGATGAAGCTCTGGAAGCGCGACTGGAAAATCGAGCTGATCGAGCGCCAGAACCCTGACTGGCTCGACCTGTACCAGCAAATCGCGATGTAACCTCAGGCTCGGCGTCATCCCTGCGAAAGCAGGGATCCATCGCGCCGACCACCCACGGCTGACGACAATGCTGCGCCTCAAAGCGCATCCCGGGGGTGGGCCCGGAATGCGTATTGGTTTCGAAGCCCTACTTCGCCGCCGGCCGCTTGGCCGCCTGGGTGTTGAGATACACCGCATACAGGCTGGTCGTGCCGCAAATGTAGAGGCGGTTGCGCTTGCGGGCGCCGAACTCGACGTTCGCCACCACTTCGGGGATCTTGATCTTGCCGAGCAGCGTACCATCCGGCGCGTAGCAATTGACGCCGTCGCCGCAGGAGCTCCAGATATTGCCGCTGATATCGACGCGGAATCCGTCGAACAGGCCGACATCGCAGGTGGCGAACTTGCGGCCGGCGCCGACCGACTTGCCATCCGCCGCGACCGGATAGGCGCGAATATCGGGCGAGCAGTCCGCCTTGTGGGTCAGCCCGGTGTCGGCGACGTAGAGGATCGACTCGTCCGGCGAGAAAGCCAGACCGTTCGGACGCACCATGTCGGTGACGACGGCGGCAACATCGCCCGTGGCCGGGTCGATGCGGTAGACGTTGCAGGCGCCGATCTCCGACTCCGCCTTGTCGCCTTCATATTCGCCGTCGATGCCATAGGTCGGATCGGTGAACCAGATCGAACCGTCCGACTTCACGACGACGTCATTCGGCGCATTCAGCTTCTTGCCCTGATAGCGGTCGGCGAGAATCTTGCGCGAACCGTCATGCTCGATGCGGGTGACGGCGCGGCCGCGATGCTCGCAGGCGACGAGACGTCCCTCGAGATCGACGGTATGGCCGTTGTGGTTGTTGCAGGGCGTCGCGAAAACCGAGACGGAGCCGTCGGTCTCGTCATAGCGCATCAGTCGGTCGTTCGGGATGTCCGACCAGATCAGATACTTGCCGGCCGGGAAATAGGCGGGCCCCTCCGACCAGCGGCAGCCCGTCGCGAGCTGCTCGAGATGAACGTTCCCCATCGCCAGCGACCGGAACCGGTCGTCATAGACCACGAAATCCTTGGTAAGCATGTCCCCTCCACGATCTTCGATTTATTGGTGTCGAAAGATGCCGAAGCATAGGCGAAGCAACCTTTGCCGCAAGAGCCTGCATGCCAGAGCGGCTTGCATATCCGTGCATAGACAGACTGTTCACCAGCAGGCGCCTTTCCAAAAAAACTCAGGCAGCCGACATGTGCTGCAGTGCAAATCAAGGAAGGCTCCCATGACCAAGGTTCTCGTTCTCTATTATTCCGCTTATGGCCACATCGAGAAGATGGCTGAAGCCGTGGCGGAAGGCGCCCGTTCGACCGGTGCCAAGGTCGACATCAAGCGCGTGCCCGAGCTGGTGCCGGACGATGTTGCCAAGGCTTCGTATTACAAGATGGACCAGGCCGCGCCGATCGCGACCCCGGCCGACCTCGAAAACTACGACGCGATCATCGTCGGCGCCGGCACCCGCTACGGCACCGTCGCCTCGCAGATGCGCAATTTCTGGGACCAGACCGGCGGTCTGTGGGCCCAGGGCAAGCTGGTCGGCAAGGTCGGCTCGATGTTCACCTCGTCGGCGACGCAGCATGGCGGCCAAGAGTCGACCATCCTCGGCTTCATCCCGACCTTCCTGCATCACGGCCTGGCCTATGTCGGCCTGCCCTACGCCTTTCAGGGCCAGATGGGTGTCGAAGAAGTCAAGGGCGGTTCGCCCTACGGCGCCTCGACCATCACCGGCGGCGACGGCAGCCGCCAGCCTTCGGCGATCGAGCTGGAAGCCGCCAAGTACCAGGGCGCGCATGTCGCCGCCATCGCCGCCAAGGTTGCCGGCAAGGTCCTGGAGCCGGCGTAAGCTGCACCAAAGCCGCCGCGCCCGCCTTCCGGCGTGGCGGGCTTGGAAACGCCCCGGTCATCGCCGGGGCGTTTTTTTTTCCGGCTCCTGATTTCGGCCGGACGCTTGAACCGCGCCGCCTGTCCCGCTAGCTCATGCGCATGACATCCATCGAATTCGAGCGTGACTTCGACCCCGCTTATGGCCGCGCCGTCCCGATCGGCGATCGGGTGCGTCGCATGACGGTGCCGAATGGCGGACCCTTCACCTTTCACGGCACCAACAGCTATATCGTCGGCCACGGCGACGTCGCGGTGATCGACCCCGGTCCGGACGATCCGGACCATATCGAGGCGATCCTGCGCGCCACGGCGGGCGAGCGGATCCGCCACATCATCATCACCCACACGCATCGCGACCATTCGCCGGGCGCCGCCCTGCTCAAGGCGCGCACCGGCGCGACACTGCTCGGCGAAGGACCGCACCGGCTGGCGCGTCCGCTCGCCATCGGCGAGACGCACATGCTGGACGCCAGCGGCGACATGGACTTCGTGCCGGACCGGGCGCTTGCCGATGGCGAGCGGATCGACGGCGACGGCTGGGCCCTGACGGCGATCGCCACCCCCGGCCATGCCGCCAATCACCTCGCCTTCGCGCTGGAGGGCACGCCGCTGCTCTTCTCCGGCGACCATGTGATGAAATGGGCGACGACCATCGTCGCGCCACCCGACGGCGCAATGACCGACTACATGGCGTCGCTCGACCGCCTCGCCGAGCGTCCCGAGACGATCTACCTGCCCGGCCATGGCGGCCCGGTCGAGGATGCGCCTTCCTTCGTGCGCGGGCTGAAGGCGCATCGGCGCATGCGCGAGGCGGCGATCGTCGACCGCATCGGGCGCGGCGACCGGACGATCGCCGACATCGTCGCCGCCATCTACCGCGACACGCCGGTCGCCCTGCATGGCGCCGCCGCGCTCTCGGTGTTCGCCCATCTCGAAGATCTGGTGGCGCGCGGAAAGCTGCGCGCGCCGGAGGGCGTCACGCTCCGCGGCGTCTTCGAGCCGGGCTGACGCGCCGCCTCAGCGCGATCGCGGCGATACCGGTGGCAAAGGCGGCAGTTCGGTCTCGTCGCCTTCCGCCGGTTCGGCGACACCCTGCAACGCCCCGTCGAGATCCTCGAAGAAGGAACGGATGCGGCGGGCATTGTCGCCGAGATCATGCGAGCCGATCCGCGAAGCGGACCGCATGTCGACCAGCGAGCCGTCATCATCGGCCAAAATGCGGATCGAGACGTCGACCGGCAGCGCCAGGACCAAGGTCTTGGCGACAGCATCGACCGAGGCGTCGGCGTTTTCCGCGTCCGGCGCCGCCACGGTGCCGACCTTCCAGCCCCGCGACGTGACCAGCGTCATGACGGCATCGAACACGCGCGGCGGCGACACCGGATAGTGACGCGGCAGGATGTCGGGATAGGCTTTCGCCTGTTCGGTATTGTCGGCCGCATCCGGCAAGGGATGGGAGGCCTGGACGGACGGACCGAAGGCGGGCGGATCGCTCGTATCGGTCGAAATGTCCGCCAGACGCGGCAGCCGGATCATCTCCTCGATGACCAGACCCGGCATGGCGAGAACCACGATCGCCAACAACGCCCCCGCCAGGGCCGGTCCGAAGCCGCGTACCCCGTCGAGCCAGATCTGCCGCATCGCCAGCCCGCCCAGCACCAGCGCGACCAGCGCGATCGTCCATGCGATCGCCACGACAACGAAGAACGGCGTCGTGTCGATCTGCTCGTAGCGATGCATCACCACGGCGACGACGAGGAGCGGGATCGGCAGGAGCGCGAGACGCAACGACCAGGGGGCCGTCCTCGCCTCACGCTCGAACGGACGCGCGGTCATGTTGTCCCTCCACGGCCACGCTGTTTCGGAGAACCAAGGATGGCCAGTCTAGCGCAGCCGACCGGCATTCCTATCCTTTAATCTCCTGTAATAATCATTGTCCTCAGCCCTGATTCTTTAACCAGTTCATAAACCACGAATCCGCCATAATGGAATTTCATACGCGCAGCCCTCGGTTGCCAGCCGGCGCAAGATCGGCGGAGCATCCGACGGAAACGCTCAAGATTTCGAGACTGTCATGACCATTGTGAAGCACCCCCCCTTCCGATCCAAGGCGCAGCGCGAGCAGGAACAGGACCTGCAGGCCAAGTATGGCGAGCTCGGCAATCCCGAGATCGTCGCGGCGATCCTGCAGAAGAAGAAGCTTGAGAAGCAGCCGCAGATGCAGGCCGCGCTGCCCCCGAGCGACCGGGACTGACACGCTCCGGCGTCCAGTTTACTTCCGGCTCCCCCCGGCCGGCCGACCGGGTCTCTTGGCCCGCGTTTCCGCCAGAATGCCTGGCGGAACAATGTTGCGCGTGATGGCTGAGCCTGGGGCGAACGCTTCGGCCGCGATGCCGTTCCACACGGTTGTCGTTTCGACCTGACTGGCGACCTGCGTCAGGCGAAGGCCTGCCAGAGCAGCGACGCCGCGATCAGGAACATCACCAGGCCGATGACGATATCGAGCGCCTGCCAGGCGACCGGTCGGGCGAATAGCGGCGCGAGCATGCGGGCGCCATAGCCCAGCGCATAGAACCACGCGCAGGACGCCGTCATCGCGCCGAGGGCAAAGGCCAGCCGCGCCTCGCCGGCATGGCGAGCCGACAGCGATCCGAGCAGAACCACCGTGTCGAGATAGACATGCGGGTTGAGAAAGGTGAGCGCGGCGACGGTCGCCAGCGCCGGGCCAAGCCGCGTTTCCGCCGCCCCCGTCGCGGAAAGCCCCATCGTGTGGAACGCGCGGCGCATCGCCATCGCCCCATAGGCGAACAGGAAGGCGGCGCCGGCCAGCGTCACCACGAACAGCACGCGCGGCATCGCCTGCACCAGTGAGCCAAGGCCACCGACGCCCGCGGCGATCAGCAGCGCGTCGGCCAGGAAGCAGAATGTGGCGATCGGAAAAACATGGCGGCGAACCAGCCCCTGCCGAAGCACGAAGGCGTTCTGCGCGCCGATGGCGACGATCAGGCTCGCGCCGAGAAGGAACCCCTCGAAGGCGGGCCGCAGCAGTTCGGTCATGAAAAGATCCGGGATAGTCGGCAGGAGATGGGCGTCGGCAAGAGCATTAGGCGACGATCGCGGCGGCGTCATCCTCGTTTGCCGGGCGGAATGTCGCGCGAGGGCGAGCCTCGGTCAGAACAGCTTCAGCTGGTCCTTGTCGTCCGGCGGATCGAGCTTGCGCGATCGCTGCGGCTTTTGCGGCGCCTCAGCCACCGGCACGACGCGCACCTGGATGGCGGGATCGTCATTGCGGAAGCTGTTGACACCGGCGCCGATCGGGATCGCCTCGAACGTCCCGTCCGGCGGCGGCACCAGTACCTGCCCTGCCCCGGCGCCGCGATCGGCATCGAGACCGAGCCAGAGGTCATATTGCGCATGCGGCACGACGACGGGCATGCGCTCGTGGATCGGCGTCAGTTCGCGATTGGTCGCCGTGGTCAGGATCGTGGCCGTGTCGATGACATTGCCCTTGTCGTCCGCCCACTCGTCCCAAAGTCCGGCAAAGGCGATGACGCCGCCGCTGGCCGGCTGCAAATAGAAGGGCTGCTTCTTGCCGTTGGCGTCCTTGCGCCACTCATAGAAGCCGGTCGCCGGGATCAGGCAGCGGCGATGGCGATAGGCGCCGCGAAAGGCCGGCTTGTCGGCGGCCGACTCCGAGCGCGCGTTGAACAAGAGCGGCATGGCCGCAAGGTCCTTGGTCCAGGACGGGATCAGCCCCCAGCGCACCAGCGCCGGGCGCCTTTCGCCGCGCTCGGCCCGCACGATCAGGATCGGCTGCGTCGGCGCGATATTATAGCGCGGCGGGAACCACTCGATGCGGATCATCGAGAATTCGGCTTCGACGTCCTCGGGCTGAACCGCCAGGGCGTAGCGTCCACACATCGATTTTGCTCCAACTGGGGCCGCCGCGCCATTTTGGTAAAGACTTCGTAAGGAAGCGCCGGTAACGATCGCCATCCTATCATTATCTCGCCGCGTATTTGCGATGCCGCTTGTCGACTTCGCATCCTGGGAGACGTCGCATGCAGTTCGGGCCGGCCCTGCCGGAAAGCAATTATCTGAATCACGCCGAGGATCTGGCGCTGCTTCTGGAGACATTGCCGCACCGGCTCGACCTCGTCGACAGCGCCCTGGCGTGGCGACCGGAACACCGTCGGCACGTGCTCGCCACCGCCGCCGGCCACGGTGACCGCGTCCGGCTGGACCGGTTGGCGACGCAACTCGACCGCCAGGCTATGGCGGCGCAGGATGCCGTCCGCGAAGCCGTGCGTGCCGGCAAGCTCGACCTGCTCTGGCCCATTGCCGCGCTGGCCAAGACGGAGATCCGGCCGGTGATCGCCGAGGCGCGCGACGCGATCGCCCGCTCCGTCCCACCCGAAGAACCCGCTATCGCGGACGAAGCGCATGTCGCCCTCGCCCGCTTCGCCTGATCGCGCGCCCGCCGGGCCCGTGCTCGGCGTCAGCGTCGCCGTCTGGCGCGACGGCAGGGTATTGCTGATCCAGCGCGGCCACGATCCGTGGCGCGGCGCCTGGTCCCTGCCCGGCGGCCGGGTCGAGCGCGGCGAGACTCTGGCCGCCGCCGCCGCCCGCGAGCTGATCGAAGAAACCGGCCTCGCCATCGGTACCCCGCGCCTCGTTGACACGCTCGATGCGATCGATCGCGCCGAGGACGGTACGTTGCGCGGACATTTCGTCATCATCGTCTTCACGGCGGAAGCCGACGGAACTCCGGCCGCCGCCTCCGACGCGGCCGCCTGCGCCTGGTTCACCCTGGCCGAGATCGACGGCCTCACCACGACGCCCGGCCTGAAGCGGATCGCTGCCCTCTCCGCCCCGGCGCGGCCGGCGTAAAGTGCGGCCGCGACGCCGCTTCACCTTGCGGCGCGGCGCACGGCAAATCATGATCCGGCCCGACCGCGAATTCGAACGAGCAGCAGACAGGATCGGCGTGATCAGGCCAGGGCGCAATTCAGGATGGATGACGGCGATCGCGCTGGGACTGCTCTTGCTGGGGCCGCTCCCGGGCGGCTCGCAGCACGCTTCCGCCGCCGATGCCAATGTCGGCGCCGGCGCCGCCGATCCGCCCTATGAGCAGCAATTGCAGCGGCTAGCCGAAATCCTCGGCGCGCTGCACTATCTCCGGCCGCTTTGCGGCGCCGAGGAACCGAGCGTCTGGCGCGACCAGATGGACCAGATCCTGGCCGCCGAGGATCCGACGCCGGAGCGGCGGGCGCGGATCGTCTCGCAGTTCAACCTCGGCTTCTCAAGCTTCGCGACGGTCTATCGAACCTGCACGCCGGCGGCGCTGGCCGCGATCGAACGCTACCTTCTCGAAGGCAAGAAGCTGACCCGCGACATCACGGCGCGCTACGGCCGCTGAGCACACGTGTTAACCAGTCGCATTGAATTGTTATCGACATCTTAACCTCCCCTTCAGGATCTCGGCCCGTTAGCCGCCGCTCGTGCTACCCTGCGGATGAGGGCGATTCGATTTCTGCCCATTCATGTTGCGGAAAGCAGGCGACCCCATGGAACACGATTCCGACGAGCTCCAGATTGCCGAACAGAAGCGGGCTGCTCTCGCCTATCTGACGGAAGCCTGGGACGAAGCGATCGCCGAAGGAATCGAGCCGGATATCCTCGCCCATGCGGCGCTGTTCGCCGCGCTGTCCGACCTGATCGACACTTATGGCGAGGATGCCGTCGCGGACCTCGCCGTGTCGCTGCCCGACCGCATCCGTCGCGGCGAATTCACGCTGCAGCGGACGATCCAGTAGCCGGAACGGCGCCGCAGCCGATCGATGCCGAAGCCTCGCAGCGGAAACGCCGGCGAGGCTTTATCGTATCCGGCTTGTGCGGAATTTCCGGCATCGACGCTTGGCCGTCTCCGGCCGGTCGGATATCACTGACGGACGAAGGTAGGAGACAGGTATGCTCGGGCGCTGGACGGTAACGGGAATTGCGATCGCGATGCTGATGATCGGGACGAGCCCGTCCCGCGCGCTCGTCGCCGGCGAAACCAAATCGGTGCCGACGCTGAGCATCACCATCCCGCCGGATCCGGAAGACGACAGCGCCGAGCAACCCGCCGATACCAAGCCGGCCGCGCCCGCCGCCAAGATTTCGCCGGACGAACCGCTTCCCGTCATCGAATATGACGTCTCCAAGCTGCCGGAACCGGTGAGGCGGCTGCGCGAAAAGCTGCTGGAGGCCGCCAAGACCGGCGACATCAACCAGCTGAAGCCGATCATCGACGCCAACAAATCGCCGCCCAATCTCGGCGCCGACGAGGATCAGGACAAGGATCCGATCGCCTTCCTGAAGACCCTCTCCGGCGACCCGGAGGGGCGCGAGATCCTGGCGATCCTGAGCGAGATCCTCGATGCCGGCTATGTCCATGTCGATGTCGGCACGCCGCAGGAAGCCTATATCTGGCCCTATTTCGCCCGCTACCCGATCGATGCGCTGACGCCGCCGCAGATGGTCGAGCTGTTCCGCATCCTCACCTCCTCCGACTATGAGGAGATGAAGAGCTTCGGCGCCTACATGTTCTATCGCCTCGGCATCGCGCCGGACGGAACCTGGACCTATTTCGAAGCCGGTGACTGAGTTTCGTCCGACTGATTGACGCGGCGCTATGTTCATGTTTTGTTCCCATCCTCACGGAGGGAACGATCATGGATAGAATGCAGTTCCATCGCGGCCGACTCATCGACCATATTCAGCTGGTCGTCAGCGACTACGAGGCGAATCGACGCTTCTATGAGGCGGTGCTCGGCGTGTTGGGCGTGCCGGTCGTGCTGGGGGAGGAATTCCTCGACGCGGATGATCTCGTCGTCAGCCGGGGCTCGCCGACGACCGGCCGTTGCCACATCGCCTTTCAGGCGAAGGACCCGGCGACCGTCGATGCGTTTCACGCCACAGGGCTAAAGGCCGGCGGCCGCGACAACGGCGCGCCCGGACTGCGTGACTACCATCCGAATTATTACGCAGCGTTCCTGCTCGATCCGGCCGGCAACAACATCGAGGTGGTCAACCACGGCCCGGCGCGCCGTTCGGCGGAATCGGTCGTCATCGAGGCGGCCTGAGCGGCCGCCTCATGGGTGCGTCCCCGGGCTCAGCCGCGCGGCAGCGCTTCGACGAACTGGATCGGCTCGCCGATCGAAGGCTCGGTGATCTCGCCTTCCCACATGACGCGGCGGCCGCGCACGACGGTGCCGACCGGCCAACCGATGACCCGCTTGCCGTCATAAGGCGTCCAGGCGGCGCGCGACGCGATCCACTTGTTGGTGATCGTCTCGCGCCGCTTCATGTCGACGATGGTGAGGTCGGCGTCGTAGCCGACCGCGATCCGGCCCTTGCGCGCCATGCCGAAGATCCGCGCCGGACCGGCCGAGGTCAGGTCGGCCAGCCGCTCCAGCGTCAGCCGGCCGGCATTGACGTGGTCGAGCATGATCGGCACCAGCGTCTGCACGCCCGTCATGCCGGAGGGCGATGCCGGATAGGGCTTCGCCTTTTCTTCCAGCGTGTGCGGCGCATGATCGGAGCCGAGCACGTCGATGATGCCCTGCGCGACGCCCTTCCAGATGCCGGTGCGATGGCGCGCGTCGCGGACCGGCGGGTTCATCTGCAGCAGCGTGCCGAGCCGCGCATAGTCTTCGGACGAAAGTGTCAGGTGGTGCGGCGTCGCCTCGGCGGTCGCGACATCCTTGTGCAGCGCCAGGTAGTCGATCTCCTCGGCGGTCGAGATATGCAGGACGTGGATGCGCGCGCCGGTGCGACGGGCAATGGCGACAAGACGCTCGGTCGCCTGCATCGCGGCGATCTCGTCGCGCCAGACCGGATGCGAGGACGGATCGCCCTCGACACGCAGCGGCTTGCGCGCTTCGAGGCGCATCTCGTCTTCGGAATGGAAGGCGGCGCGGCGACGTGCCTTGGAGAGGATCGCGGCGATGCCCTCGTCATCCGCCACCAGCAGATTGCCCGTCGAGGAGCCGATGAACACCTTGATGCCGGCGGCGCCCGGCAGGCGCTCGAGCTCGGGAATGTCGTCAACATTTTCGCGCGTGCCGCCGACCCAGAAGGCGAAATCGCAATGCATGCGATGGCGCGCGCGCGCCACCTTGTCGGCCAGCGCCTCGGCGGTCGTCGTCGTCGGGTTGGTATTCGGCATCTCGAAGACGCCGGTCACGCCGCCCAGAACGGCGCCGCGCGACCCGGTTTCGAGATCTTCCTTATGCTCGGCGCCGGGCTCGCGAAAATGCACCTGGGTATCGACGACACCCGGCAATATATGCAGACCGGTGCAGTCGATCACCTTGCCGGCGCGGCGCGGATCGACATCGCCGATCGCGGCGATCCGCCCGTCGCGCACGGCGATGTCATGCGTGCCGATGCCGTCCTGATTGACGACCGTTCCGTTCCGAAAGAGAAACTCGTAGGTATCCGACATGGCCGCCCTCCCCAGTGCATAGCCAATCCGCCGAAGCACGATGACGGATTGCTGGCATCGGATTAAGGAAGGCGGACGAACTTCACAAGCGCGTCCAATGCATGGGAACCATGTCTATGCGTAATGGGTCATATGCCCGCCTTACCGATCGCGGCACCGTCTTCATCGGGGGTCTCGAGGCCGAGACCTTCCTGCAGAATATCATCACCACCGACATGGGTCGCGTCGTTTCGAGCGGCGCGGGCTATGGCGCGCTGCTGTCGCCGCAGGGCAAGATCCTGTTCGATTTCATCGTTGTCGCGGCGGATGATGGCTTCCTGGTCGACCTGCCGCGCGCGCTCACGGCCGACTTCGTGAAGCGCATGACGCTCTACCGCCTGCGCGCCAAGGTCGAGATCGCCAACCGCGGCGAGACCGATGCCGTCGTCGCCTTTTGGGGCGGCGACACGACGCCGCCGGCCGTCGCGGGCGTCATCGTCGCCGATCCGCGCCTGCCGGCGCTCGGATACCGGGCGATCGTCCCGGTCGAGGCGCCACTCGCCGTCGCCGGCTACGAGGTGGCGACCGAGGCGGACTACCATGCCTGGCGGACCGGACTGACCGTGCCGGAGGGCGGCCGCGACTTCCCGTTCGGCGACGCCTTTCCGCATGACGTCGACATGGACGATCTCGGCGGGCTCGATTTCCGCAAGGGCTGCTATGTCGGCCAGGAGATCGTCTCGCGCATGGAACATCGCGGCACGGCGCGCCGCCGCGCCGTCGCCATCTCCGCCACCAGCGCCCTACCCCCGGCCGGCACGCCGATCGAGGCAGACGGCAAGCCGCTCGGCACGCTGGGCGGCACCGCCGGCAGCGGCGGCATCGGGCTGATCCGGCTCGATCGTGCCAAGCGCGCGCTCGACCTCGGGACGCCGGTGACGGCCGGCGGCGTGCCGCTTTCCATCACGCTGCCGTCCTTCGCGAAGTTCGGCTGGCCGAGCGATGCCGGGGACGACGCATGAGCGCCAGGTCCACCCCGCCGCGCGTCTGGCAACGCATGCTTTCCGGCCGGCGGCTCGATCTCGCCGATCCCTCACCCTTCGACATCGAGATCAGCGACATCGCGCACGGGCTCGCCCGCGTCGCGCGCTGGAATGGCCAGACCAGCGGCGCACATGCCTTTTCCGTCGCCCAGCATTCCGTGCTCGTCGAGCAGATCGCCGGCATCGCCAATCCGGCCCTGGCGGCCGCGGAGCGGCTGGCCGCGCTGCTGCATGATGCGCCGGAATATGTCGTCGGCGACATGATTTCGCCGTTCAAGGCGTTGGTCGGCGGCGAATACAAGGTGGTGGAGGCGCGGCTGCAGGCGGCGATCCATCTGCGCTTCGGCCTGCCTGCTGACCGGGCGGCCGGACTGACCGACGCGATCAAGTCGGCGGACCGGATCGCCGCCTATTTCGAGGCGACCGAACTCGCCGGCTTCACCGCGACCGAGGCGGCAAAGTTCTTCGGTCGACCGCGCGGCGTCCATCGCGAACAGCTGGCGATCGAGCCCTGGACGACGGCCGAAGCGGAGCGGCGCTTCCTCGACCGTTTCGAAGCCCTCGCCGAGGCGATCGCCGGCGCGGCCGTTTCGGCGTGACCCGGCCGCCCCGAACCACTACATAGCCTCCATATGCCAGCTCGCCTTCCCGGAAGGTTCGGCAGCCCCCCGAGCGGTCGCCCGCCGCCCGCCGACGACGAAGCGCACACCGAGAAGGTGCAAGGAGAACAACAATGTCCCGCATTCATGTCTGCTCGCTGTCCCGGATCGGCGCCACCGTTGCCCAGACCGGCGCCAGCCATCTCGTGACGCTGATCAATGCCGGCACGCCCGTCGAGCGTCCCGCCGCCATCCCCGAGAACCGCCACCTCTTTCTCGCCTTCAACGACATCCTGGAGCCGATGGAAGGCATGACGCCGCCGGCCGAGGAGCATGTGACGGCGCTGCTCGATTTCGTCGAGGGCTGGAAGCCCGAGAGGCCGATCGTGATCCACTGCTTCGCCGGCATCAGCCGCTCGACGGCGGCGGCGTTCATCACGGTCTGCGCGCTGCGCCCCGATCGCGACGAGGCCGAGATCGCCACGCTGATCCGCGCCGGCTCGCCATCCGCCACGCCGAACTTGCGCCTGGTCCGCTTCGCCGACGAGATTCTCGGTCGCCGCGGCCGCATGGTCAGCGCGATCGAGGCGATCGGCCGCGGCCGCGACGCCTTCGAGGGCCACCCCTTCTCGCTGGACCTGGATAGCGGGCGCTAGGCCAGCAGAGACCCGGTTCGACAGGCGCCATGGCTTGACCCGCTGCGGTGCAACGCGCAATTAGGGCGACCACAGGCAAGCAGATAGCTGGAAGAAATCCATGTCCGACAAGACTGACAGCGCGACAGATCCCGAATTCGACGATTTCGAGGGCGACCATTTCCAGGTGACCATCACCGTGGACGTGATCGCGAGCAATCCGACCGAGGCCGCGATGCTCGCCTATTGGTCGCTGAACGACGAACTGCCCGACACCTTCGACGTGAAGGACGAAGCGGGCAATTCCGAGGAAATCACCCTGACGGAAGAACAGAAGGAAGAGGCGCTCCTCGACGAGCTCTCCCTGGACGTTCTCTGAATCGATCGCGTCGGCCCGGTGGGGCGACGACGCCGCATGAAGGCAGCGCCTTCATGCGGCCCATTCTCCGGGTCAGCGCCATCCCCCAACCGAAGCACCGGCATCGGCGCCAAACGCCGCAGCGCCCGCTTCTTCGGCGGCTCGCCACATTTTCGTGTTGCAGCGCACTAAGAGCTTGATCTAGCTAGATGCAGCGCCGGTCGATGCCGGTTGCCGCGGGAGCCTGCGCAGATGACGAAATGGGTCTACACCTTTGGAGGCGGAACCGCCGAGGGTGGTGGCGCGCTGAAGGAGATCCTCGGCGCCAAGGGGGCCAGCCTCGCCGAGATGAGCGCGCTCGGCCTGCCCGTACCGCCCGGCTTCACCATCTCGACAGAAATCTGCCGCCATTTCCTGGCCACCGAAGGCAGGTTCCCGGCAGAGCTCGAGCGCCAGGTGGCCAGGGCACTCGAAGGCATCGCCAAGGTCGCCGGCCATCGGTTCGGCGATGCCGAGCATCCGCTGCTCGTCTCCGTCCGTTCCGGCGCCGCCGTCTCGATGCCCGGCATGATGGACACGGTCCTCAATCTCGGCCTCAACGACGAGACCGTCGAGGGCTTGTCCCAGATATCCGGCGACCGCCGTTTCGCCTTCGACAGCTACCGTCGCTTCATCCAGATGTATGGCGACGTCGTGCTCGGTCTCGACCATGCGGTGTTCGAGGAAAAGCTCGAAGACTACAAGCTGGAGCGCGGCTTCACGGTCGATGCCGATCTCGACGCCGGCGACTGGCAGGCCGTCTGCGACCGGTTCAAGGCGCTCGTCGCCGAAGAGCTGGACGTCCCCTTCCCGCAGGCACCGCACGAACAGCTCTGGGGCGCAATCTCCGCCGTCATCCGTTCCTGGAACAATCCGCGCGCGCGCGTCTATCGCCGCATCAACAACCTGCCGGAAGCCGGCGGCACCGCCGTCACCGTTCAGGCCATGGTCTTCGGCAATCTCGGCGAGACCTCGGCGACGGGCGTCGCCTTCACCCGCCATCCCTCGACCGGCGACAAGATCCTCTGGGGCGAGTATCTGCCGAACGCGCAGGGCGAGGATGTCGTCTCCGGCATGCGCACGCCGCAGGACCTGACGGAAATCGCACGTCGCGAGACGGGTTCCGAACTGCCGTCGATGGAGGCGGCGATGCCGGAGGTATTCGCCGAATTCCGCGCCGTCTGCACGGTGCTCGAAAAGCACCAACGCGATGTGCTCGACCTCGAATTCACCATCGAGCGCGGCCGGCTCTGGATGCTGCAGGCCCGCCCCGCCAAGCGGACGATCCACGCGGCACTGAAGACCGCGGTCGACATGGCGCATGAAGGGCTGATCACGCGCGCCGAGGCGGTAGCCCGCATCGAGCCGCGCGCGCTCGAGCAGCTGCTGCATCCGACCATCGATCCCGAGTCGGGCGGCGACATCTTTGCACGCGGCTTGCCGGCCTCGCCGGGCGCGGCCAGCGGCACCGTCGTCTTCACCTCCGAAGAGGCCGAGATCGCCCGCACCCAGGGCCGCAAGGTCATCCTGGTGCGTGTCGAAACCAGCCCCGAGGACGTGCACGGCATGCATGCCGCGCGCGGCATCCTGACGACGCGCGGCGGCATGACGAGCCATGCGGCGGTGGTGGCGCGCGGCATGGGCAAGCCCTGCGTTTCCGGTGCCGGCACCATCCGCGTCGATTTCCACGCCGGCACGATGTCGGCTGGCGGCCGCACCATTCATCGCGGCGAGACGATCACCATCGACGGCGGTACCGGCCAGGTGCTGCTCGGCGCCGTTCCGCTGCGCGAGCCGGAGCTTTCCGGCGCCTTCGCCGAGCTGATGGAATGGGCCGACAGCTTCCGCCGGCTGAAGATCCGCACCAATGTCGACACACCGTCCGACGCCCGCGCGGCGCGGGGCTTCGGCGCCGAGGGCATCGGCCTCTGCCGCACCGAACACATGTTCTTCGATGCGCGTCGCATCGTCGCCGTGCGCGAGATGATCCTGGCCGAGAACCCGGCCGCCCGCGCCGAGGCGCTGGCCAAGCTGCTGCCGATGCAGCGCAGCGATTTCGCCTCGCTGTTCGAGATCATGTCCGGCCTGCCCGTGACGATCCGCCTGCTCGATCCGCCGCTGCACGAGTTCCTTCCGAAGGGCGAGGCCGAAATCGCCGAGCTCGCCGCGATCATGGGGATCTCGCTGGCGAAGATCCGCGCCAGCACGCAAGCGCTGTCCGAGGCGAACCCGATGCTGGGCCATCGCGGCGTGCGGCTCGCCATCTCCTTCCCGGAGATCGTCGAGATGCAGGCGCGCGCCATCCTGGAGGCGGCGCTCGACGTCGCCGACGAGACGGGGATACCGGTCGATCTCGAGATCATGGTGCCGCTGATCGCCAGCAAGGCGGAGCTGGACCTGGTCAACAGCCACATCCGTGCGGCGGAAGCGCTCGTCCGCCAGATCCACGGCCGCGCGCCAAAATATCAGCTCGGCACGATGATCGAGCTGCCGCGGGCGGCGCTTGCCGCAGGCGAGCTCGCCAGAGGTGCAACCTTCTTCTCGTTCGGCACCAACGACCTGACCCAGACGACCTTCGGAATTTCGCGAGACGACGCAGCGACTTACCTGAACACCTACCTCGCCAAGGGCATCCTGCCGCACGATCCCTTCGCCTCGATCGACCGCGAAGGCGTCGGCGAGCTGATCCGGATCGCCTGTGAACGCGGCCGCGCTACCCGGCCGGAGTTGAAGCTCGGCGTCTGCGGCGAGCATGGCGGCGACCCTGCCTCGATCCATTTTTTCGCCGAAATTAACCTTGACTACGTCTCCTGTTCGCCGTTCCGCGTGCCCGTCGCCCGCCTGGCAGCCGCTCAGGCCGCCTTACGAAACAGAGATACAGCCAATTTCGAAGCCCCTCCCCTCCCGTCGCCCGCCGAGCTTCCAGACCGTTAACCTCGCTTTTAGGTTAATGCCGCAGATTCCAGCCACGTGACCAGCAAACAACACTGGTCGGTTTCGTTCCGTGCGCGTGGAGTTGCGTCCCTCATGGCTGGATCCAAGCGGCGTCCGACGTCAGGCATGCCCCCCCGCGCCCAGTCGGGCGACCCTCACCAATTCGTTCTCCGACGTCGACGCGCCGGGCCACCGCTTGGCCGGATCGCGCTGCTTTCCGGCATTCTCGCCGGCGGCTTCATCGCGCTGTCGTCGACCACGGTCGCGCTGCAGGATGTCGCCAGCCAATACGGCAAGGACCTTCCCGTCTCGCAGCGCTGGCTGGCCCGGCTGATGCCGAGGCCGTCGGGCGAGGCCTATCAGCCGGGGAATCTCTCGCCGTCGAGCGCTCGGCTCGTCGCCGGCAACGCCGTCAGCGACGGCGTCCTGATCGAACCCGTGCTCGACGTGGCGGCGCGAGGCCCCATCTCGGCACCCGAATTCACCCCGCCGGCGGTAAACCGGCAAGGCAAGCACAACATCACCGTCGCGCAGCGCAAGTCCGAGCCGGTCAAGACCGCGGCGGCGCGTTTCAAGGCCGGCGTGCTGCAGACCGCCGATCTCGGCAGCCTGTTCAGCTCCGCCAACGCCGTTCCAAAGATGGCGTTCCTGACGGCGCAGGATGTCGCTGCACCGAACCAGCCGCTGCAATACGCTTCGAAGGCCGACACGTCGAAGGCCAGCGCTGACGGCAAGAAGGGCGAAGAGGTAGCAAGGCCGATCGTGGCGCTCGCCTCGATCGCGCCGCTGCCACGCCGCAACGAGTTGCTGGCTCGCAACAAGGACGCCGCGAACGCCAAGGACGCCGCCAAGGCACCGGGCGACCTGGTCGTCTCGGCCTATGCGAATCCGGATCAGGACAAAGCGCTCAGTGCCCCGTTCACGGCGCTCCTGAACCGCCCGATGGCGATCGGCAAGGACGGCAAGCCGGATCACTGGTGGGTGATGAACAAGATCCCCGCCAGCGCCCGCTCTGCCTCCGAGCAGAAATGCCTGGCGACCGCGATCTATTTCGAGGCACGCGGGGAATCGGTGAAGGGCGAACTGGCCGTCGCCCAGGTCGTCATCAACCGGCTGAAGAACCCGGCCTATCCGAACACGATCTGCGGCGTCGTCTACCAGAACAAGGACATGCGCAACGCCTGCCAATTCTCCTTCGCCTGCGACGGCATCCCCGACCGCATCACCGATGCCACCTCCTGGGCGCGGGCGCAGATGCTGGCCAAGCGGGTCCTGTTCGAAGAGAACTGGTGGAACGCCGATGTCGGCTCCTCGACGCACTATCACGCCAACTACGTGAAGCCGCGCTGGGCCCGGACGATGAAGAAGATGCAGAAGGTCGGCCACCACATCTTCTACAAGACCTATGGCGGCGGCTGGATCTGAGGCGGCGAGGCGCAGGCCGCAATAAGTCCGTGCCGGAAAACTATTAGCCTCGATGCACCACCTCCGCCGTCATCCCTGCGAAAGCAGGGATCCATGCCATGGCGAGGCTGAGGCCTTTCCGTCGGGACGGCCATTAGTTCCAACCAGGCAGCGCGCCTGCCGTAGCCGGGCAGAACAGGTGGATCCCTGCTTTCGCAGGGATGACGGCGAGCGTGGGGAAACTGAGAGCCGAATCCGGAAGGGCCCCTGCCCAGCCAGCACCCTACCCGATCTCGACCACCAGGCGGCCGCGGACCTTGCCATCGACGATCTGGCGGGCCGCGTCGATCACGTCGTCGAACGGGATCCGCCTCGTCATCGCGGCCAGCTTCTTCCGGTCGAGATCGCGATCGAGACGGTCCCACGCCGCGATGCGGACGGGCTTCGGCACATAGACGGAATCAATGCCGTAGAGGGTCACACCGCGCAGGATGAACGGCGCGACCGTGGCCGGAAACTCCATACCGCCGGCAAGCCCGCAGGCGGCGACCGCGCCATCATAGCGGATCATCGAGAGAAGATTGGCGAGCGTCTGGCCGCCGACGACGTCGATGGCGCCGATCCAGCGCTCGCGTGCCAGCGGCTTTCCCGCACCGCTGAGATCGGAGCGCGCGATGATCTCGCTGGCGCCGAGCCCCTTCAGATAGTCCGCCTCCTGCGGCCGCCCGGTCGACGCGACGACGTGATAGCCAAGCCCGGCCAGGAGCGCGACGGCGACCGAGCCGACGCCGCCGGCCGCGCCCGTGACCAGGATCGGCCCGGCAGACGGACGGATACCGTGCCGCTCGAGCGCCATCACGGCCATCATCGCCGTATAGCCGGCCGTGCCGATTGCCATCGCCTCGTCGGGGGAGAAGCCCGACGGCAGCGAAATCAGCCAGTCGCCCTTCCAGCGCGCCCGCTCGGCCCAGGCGCCGAGATGCAGTTCGCCGACGCCCCAGCCGTTCAGCAGAACCCGGTCGCCCGGGTTGAAGCCGGACGCCGCCGACTGCTCGACGATACCAACGCCATCGACACCCGGCACCATCGGAAAACGGCGCACGACCGGCGCCCGGCCGGTAATCGCGAGACCGTCCTTGTAGTTGACGGTCGACCGCTCGATGCGGACAGTGACGTCGCCCTCCATCAGGTCCGCGTTGGTCAGGGTGGCAAAACCGGATGATTGGCCGCCGCCTGCGTCCCTCTGGATCAGGACGGCCTTGAAGCCGGGCATGGGGGTCTCCTCCAGAGTCGGTCGGGGCAGGAATGCGTCCATCCGGATCATAGGAAGCCAGGACCGGTTCGGTAAGTACGGATCTCCCGCATCCGATCGGAAAAGGGGCCGTTCTCCCTCCCCTTCTCGCCGTGTTCCGCGCCAGGCCGCCCCGCGCTTCCTTGACCGGGCGGGCGCCGCCCGATTAGGGTGCGCCGCCTTCGCGTCGCATCACGCCACGCGTCCGAATTTCTCAAGGTTTGCCGGTGTTCGAAACACTTCCTCCCCACATGCGCCCTGACCGGTCCTTCCAGGGCCTGATCCTGACGCTGCAGCGCTTCTGGGCCGATTACGGCTGCGCGATCCTGCAGCCCTACGACATGGAAGTGGGCGCCGGTACCTCGCATCCCGCGACCATGCTGCGTTCGCCTCGGTCCGAAGCCGTGGAAGGCCGCCTATGTGCAGCCCTCGCGCCGGCCGAAGGACGGCCGCTATGGCGAGAACCCGAACCGGCTGCAGCATTATTACCAGTTCCAGGTCATCCTGAAGCCGAACCCGCCGAACCTGCAGGAGCTCTATCTCGACTCGCTGCGCGCGATCGGCATCGACATGCACGCTGCATGATGTGCGCTTCGTCGAGGACGACTGGGAGAACCCGACGCTCGGCGCCTGGGGGCTCGGCTGGGAGTGCTGGTGCGACGGCATGGAAGTGTCGCAGTTCACCTATTTCCAGCAGGTCGCCGGCATCGAGTGCAAGCCGGTCTCCGGCGAGCTGACCTACGGTCTCGAGCGCCTCGCCATGTATGTGCAGGGCGTCGAGAACGTCTATGATCTGAACTTCAACGGCCGCGAGGGCGACGAGAAGGTCACCTATGGCGACGTGTTCCTGCAGGCCGAGCAGGAATATTCGCGGCACAATTTCGAATTTGCCGACACGGAGATGCTGTTCCGTCGCTTCAGCGACTGCGAGAGGGAATGCCGGGCGCTGCAGGCGCCGCCGGACGGCATGGTGCTTCCCGCCTATGACCAGTGCCTCAAGGCAGGCCACGCCTTCAACCTGCTCGACGCGCGCGGCGTGATCTCGGTCACCGAACGCCAGAGCTACATCCTGCGCGTGCGCGAACTGGCCAAGGCCTGCGGCGCAGCCTGGCTGGAAACCGCGGCCGGGGGAAAAGAATAAATGCCCGATCTTCTGCTTGAACTCTTCTCCGAGGAAATCCCCGCCCGCATGCAGCGCAAGGCGGCCGAGGATCTGAAGAAGCTGGTCACCGACGCGCTCGTCGAGGCAGGCCTGCATTATGAGGGCGCCAAGGCGTTTTCGACGCCGCGCCGCCTGGCACTGACCGTCAACGGCATTCCGACCCACTCGGCCGCGACCCATGAGGACCGCAAGGGGCCGAAGGTCGGCGCCCCCGACGCCGCCATCCAGGGTTTTCTGCGCGGCGCGGGACTGACCTCGCTCGACCAGGCGCACGTCCATTCCGACCCGAAGAAGGGCGATTTCTACGTCGCCCATATCGAGAAGCCGGGCCGCGACACCAAGGACGTGATCGCCACGGCGGTTCCCGCCATCATCCGCTCCTTCCCCTGGCCCAAGTCGATGCACTGGGGCAGCGGCAAGCTGCAGTGGGTGCGCCCGCTGCAGGGAATCGTCTGCACCTTTGGGCCGGAGACAGAGGAGCCGGAAGTCATCGATTTCGACGTCGACGGCATCCGCTCGGGCAACATCACCCATGGCCACCGCTTCATCGCGCCGAGCGCGCTGCCGGTGAAGCGTTTCGACGACTATATCGAGAAGCTCGACCATGCCTCGGTCATCCTCGACGCCGACCGCCGCAAGGACATCATCCTGCATGACGCGCGCGACCAGGTGTTCGCGCTGGGGCTGGAGCTGGTCGAGGACGAGGGCCTGCTCGAAGAGGTCGCCGGCCTGGTCGAATGGCCGGTCGTGCTCGTGGGGACCTTCGAGGAAGAATTCCTCGGAATCCCGCCGGAAGTGATCCGCGCCACCATTCGCGCCAACCAGAAGTGCTTCGTCGTTCGCAAGCCCGGCACGTCCGAGCTTGCCAACCGCTTCGTGCTGGTCTCGAACATCGAGGCGAAGGACGGCGGCGCGGCGATCACCGCCGGCAATGGCCGCGTCATCCGCGCCCGCCTGTCGGACGCCAAGTTCTTCTATGACACGGACCTGAAGACCCGGCTCGAGGACCGGCTGGCCAAGTTCGAGCAGATCGTCTTCCACGAGAAGCTCGGCACCCAGGCAGAGCGCATCCTGCGCCTGCAGAAGCTCGCCGCGGCGATTGCGCCGCTGGTTGGCGCCGATATCGACAAGGCGCGGCGCGCGGCGCTGCTGGCCAAGACCGACCTCGTCACCGAGGTGGTCGGCGAGTTCCCGGAAGTCCAGGGCCTGATGGGCCGCTACTATGCCATGGCGCAGGGCGAGGATGCTTCGGTCGCCACGGCCATCGAGGATCACTACAAGCCGCAGGGCCCGGGCGATCGCGTGCCGACCGATCCGGTCGCAATCGCGGTGGCGCTCGCCGACAAGCTCGACACGCTGACCGGATTCTGGGCGATTGACGAAAAGCCGACCGGCAGCAAGGATCCGTTCGCGCTGCGTCGCGCGGCGCTCGGCGTCATCCGCATCGCGCTGTCGGTCGATGCCAAGCTGTCGCTCAATGCGGCGCTTGCCAAGGCGATCGACGGCTACAACGACCAGACCGAGTCGGAAGCCCTGACGGCCTATGAAACGGCTCAAAGCCGCGTGTCGTCCCAGGACGTCGATGGCGAGCAGGATCTCGACAACGCGCTGGAGAGCTATGGCCGCCGGCTGCGGCGCGATCTGGACGCCAAGTCGACGGAGATCATCGCCGACCTGATCGCCTTCTTCGCCGATCGGCTGAAGGTGCAGTTGCGCGACCAGGGGGCGCGGCACGACCTCGTCGACGCCGTCTTCGCGCTCGGCGGCCAGGACGACCTGCTGCTGATCGCCCGTCGCGTCGAGGCGCTCGGCCAGTTCCTCGATACCGAGGACGGCAAGAACCTGCTCGCCGGCTACCGCCGCGCCGCCAACATTCTGAAGGCCGAGGAAAAGAAGGGCGAGAGCTTCGAAGGCACCGTCGATGCCGCGCATCTCAAGCTTTCGGAAGAACGCGCGCTGCATGTCGCCATTGCGACCGCCCGGGCCGAAGCCGAGGCTGCCGTGGCACGCGAGGACTATGAAGGCGCGATCGCTGCCCTCGCCCGCCTGCGCGCTCCGGTCGACGCGTTCTTCGACAAGGTGCTGGTCAACGCCGAAGAGGCCGAGGTCCGCGCCAACCGTCTCCGCCTGCTCAACGCCCTTCGCAGCGCGACGCTCGCCGTGGCCGATTTCGCCAAGGTTAGCGGCTGAAAAATCAGGCCGGGGCAAGCGCCCCGGCCTGTCCGCCTATCTCTTCCCCGACCAGTCATTTCGCGGCCGCCCAACATCCGGCCGGTCGCGTCGCCTGCTCTCCGCCGCTCACGTCCTGTCACGGCGTTGTGACGCCCGGAAACATTGATCTCTGGCGCGAGAGACAAATGTCCCCCCCTTGCCTTCGGCCGGGGTGACATCCCCGAAAAAGAACCTTCAGGTCATAATCGACGCGCGGGCGGCTGTGCTGTCTCCCGAGTTGCACGTCGTTGCCGATGGCATGGGCTCAAGGAGCACACATCATGGCGAACCATCACAGAGCGATTTCGCTCGCGCTCGCTGCCGCCTTGTCTCTTGCGGTAACGCCGGCCTTTGCCGACCGGAACGGACCCGGAAATCCTGGCAACGGCTATGGGGGCATGGGCGGGCCATCCATGACCGGAGCAACGGGATCTTGGAGCGGTCCAAACTCTTCGGGTGGTCCAAACTCTTGGGGCGGCCCCAGCGCCGGAAATATGCCGTCCGGCGGCCCGTCCGGCTCAGGCTGGAAAGGCGGGGGGAGCAACGATCACGGAAGCGGCCATGGCAAATGGGCGAACAACGGCGGCTGGAATGGTGGGGGCTGGAAAGGTGGCGGCTGGAAGGGAGGCGGTTCCTGGTCCGGTCACGGCCATGGCCATCATCACGACCATGACGGCGACGGCGGTGACAGCCCGACGCCGACGCCCGTTCCGTCGCCGCTGGCGCGATTGCTGCTGGGACCGGGCGCCAGTACAGGCAGCAGTAGCAGCATGCCGGACTACAATTGCTCGGTCTACGGCTATTCCAACGCGCCGGGGTACTGCGCACTGCCGCAGTTGGGCGAGCAATAGACTGACGCGGATGGGATAGAATCCGCTCGAACGAGACCGGGGTCACGCGCCTGTGACCCCGGTCATAGGGGCAATCCGGAGGAAAGCGGATGGTGCCCCTGCCGTCGGCCGGGCAGTAATGCTCGGTGCAGGATCTCCGAAGGGATCGCATGGGCGCGCGGACGACAGGGTGTCGGTCCGGATATCGCGTCGCCATCGATGGCAAGTTCGAGGGAACTCCATCATGACGGCCAGGTCCTATACCGGAAAGTCCAGCAAGCGCGCGCCCTTCGCCCTAGCAGCGCTCGCCGTCGCCTCGCTCTTCCTTTCCGACATCGCCCCGGCCGTAGCTCAGACGCGGCCCGGTTCGACCCACCCGTCCGGTGGCACGCCGTCCTCGACGGTCCCGGGCGGCCCGGGCAATGGTGGCGATGGCGGAATGCAGTCTTCCGGCTGCGGCGAGTTTGGCTATGCCAACATGCCGTCCGGCTGCCTGACGCAGGCCATGGCCTGCATCTGCCCGAACGACAGCGACCCGAACTACCGGGCCCCTTCCAGCTGTGAGGGGATTACGCGAAACGCCCGACGCGCGGCCGAACGGCAGTGCGCCAAGAGCGCACAAATGGATCGCCGCCTGTTCTAGGCGGCGATCCCGAGGGGACGAAGGCTCGCCCGAGCCCTGGATCAGAATCGGTCGCTGGGACGATAGATGCCGGTCACGGGATCTTGCACCAGTGTCGCCATCGGGCGACCGGCCATGGCACGCTCCGCTTCCCGAAGCTGAACCGCGACGCGTTCGCGCGTCTTCATGAGGGTCCGGGCGGCGACGACGCCCAAGGTACCCAGAAGCGCCAACATCACAACCTGCGGCATCATCCAATCCTTCCCTGTCGAGCCCTTGGCTCGTTTGACCTGTCCGCTGGAAAACTGTCCGGGGAAACCCGGCCCGCAGCTAGAGCCCGAACCGGCCCCAATGCGCGCGTTCCTCCAGCGTGGAGATCGCACTCTCCACCATATTGTCCGCAATAACGGCGGAGGCAAGGCCGCCGGCCCCGCCGCCGCCAAAGCGCGCCAACACGCCGCGCTTCGGCGCGACCAGGACCATCCGCATCTTGTCGCCGAAACGGCCGCGCAGATAGGACCGGAGGTCGCCGATCCGATCGACCAGACCGAGCTCCAGTCCGCGCGCTCCCGACCAGAACGCGCCGGAGAAGAGGGTTGGGTCGTCGGCAAGCCGGTCGCCCCGCCGCGCCCGCACGAGATCGATGAACATGTCATGCACGTCGCGCTGCAGCGACTTCAGGTGCTGGACGTCGGCTTCCTTTTCGGGCTTGAACGGATCGAGCATCGCCTTGCTCTCGCCGGCGGTATAGACGCGGCGCTCAACGCCGATCTTCTCGATCAGCTTCTCGAAGCCGAAGCCCGCCGACACCACGCCGATCGAGCCGACCACCGAGCTCGGGTCGACGATGATCACGTCGCCGGCGAGCGCGATCAGATAGCCGCCCGAAGCGGCGACATCCTCGACCGCGACGATCACGTCCTTCTTGTTTTCCTCGGCGAGCGCGCGGATACGCTTGAAGATGAGATGCGACTGCACCGGCGACCCGCCCGGCGAGTTGATCAGGATGCCCACCACCGGGGCCTGCTTCATCGCGAAGGCCCGCTCCAGCTGCGGCGCCGCCCCGGACAGCGTCAGCCCGGTGCGATACTGCGAAACGGCACCGATGACGCCCGAGAGCCGGACGACCGGCACGATCACCTCCTCCTTGCGGAAACGAGCCGGAAGCTGCTTGAGAATGGCTGCTTTGAGATCCTGGAACACGGCGATCAAACCTTCAGGAGGGATCGGTTGCGGTCTCGCCCCATTGCGGGTCGGACCAGACGGGATGGATATCGGCGAGCGACGCGCCGTCGCGCAGGATCGCGACGAGGCCGGGGGCAAAGGACGAACCGGCGCCGTCATGCAGGACGAGACCCGGCAGCAGGCGCATCGCGGCGCGGCTGCCCTTGACGCCGCGCACCAGAACGCGCGTCGCCGGTTCGTCGACGCGGGGATGCAGCGGCAGGATCGTCAAGCCGCCAAAGCGGCCTTCGCAGGCGTCGAGAATCGCCGGCAGCCTGTCGGCCGGCAGGATGGTCGCGAGCGTGCCCTGCGGCCGGACCAGCGCGGCGGCGGCGCGGAACCAGTCGTCGAGGCCGCCCTCCCCCAGCACATGGGCACGGGCGCGAAAATCATCCGGCGAGGCGCGGACGCGGCCGGGATCGTGAAAGGGCGGGTTCATCAGCGCATGGTCGAAACTCTCGGCCTCGAGACCGGCCGCCTTTCGCGTCGCCGCGGCGAGGAGATCCGCGCGGACCACCTCGACCCGGCCGGCGAGGCCGGCATTGGCGGGCTGGGCGAGCGCCTCGATGGCACAGGCGACGAGATCCGGCTCGCGTTCGACCAGCACGAGCCGCAGCCTCTTGGCGCGCGCCGCCAGGACGAGACCGGCGACGCCGGCTCCCGCGCCGAGATCGACCACTCGGCCGGCCGCCGCCGTGCCGAGCGCGGCGGCGAGGATCACCGCGTCGAGACCGGAACGATGATGCCCCTTTGCCGGCTGCACCGCCTCGACGCGGCCGCCCAGGAATGCATCGATCGAGGTCTCGATCGCGAGATCCAGCATCGCCTATTTCGCCTCCGGCCGCAGTTCGTCGCCGATTCCCGCGTCGGTCAGCAGCGCGCGCGCGTCGCCGACCTCGTCGCTGGTCACCAGGATCCGGCGCGGCAGCACGCCGAGCGAGCCTTCCATGACGCTCATGTTCTGGTCGACGACCAGATGCTCGATGCCCGCATCCTTCAAAAGCGCCTCGACGAAGGAAATCAGGACCATGTCATTGGTACGAATAAGCTCTTCCATGTCCCCTCAAAGGCCGGTTCCGGCAAAGTTCCATTCCTCCGACCCTAAGGCCGGCCGGGCGCGGCGGCAATGATGCGTGCATCGCGGCGTCGATCATGCCGCGCCGCAGCATCAAAATCGCCGATCGAGGCCGTCCGCGCCTCCGTGAGCCATCGTGTCACTTGTTCCGATCTCTCTCCCCCCCTATTGTCCCCGGCGAAACAGAGGCGAACCGGGAGCGTTGCCCGTGGGATTGGTAGTTCCGCTCGACGAGAGCAAGAAGAAGGGCGCAGCCCGGATCGAGCCTCTCGTCGCGCTAGTGTCGGCCGATATGGATCTGGTGAACCAGATCATCCTGTCCAAGGCCGGATCGGATGTGGAGATGATCCCCGAGGTCGCCCAGCATCTCATTTCGTCGGGCGGCAAGCGCCTGCGCCCGATGCTGACGCTCGCGGCGGCGCGCATGTCCGGCTATCACGGCGACGCCCATGTGAAGCTCGCGGCAAGCGTCGAGTTCATGCACACGGCGACGCTGCTGCATGATGATGTCGTCGACGAGAGCGAGTTGCGGCGCGGCAAGCAGACGGCGCGCATGGTCTGGGGCAACCAGGCGAGCGTGCTGGTCGGCGACTTCCTGCTCGGCCAGGCCTTCCGCATGATGGTCGAGGTCGGCTCGCTCGACGCGCTCGACGTGCTGTCGGCCGCCGCCACGGTGATCGCCGAGGGCGAGGTGATGCAGCTCTCGGCCGCCAAGAACATGGCGACCACCGAGGACGAGTATCTGGCCGTGATCAAGGCCAAGACGGCGGCACTGTTCTCGGCCGCCGCCGAAGTCGGCCCGATCATCGCCGACAAGGGCCGCGATGCCCGCGCCGCCTTCCGCTCCTACGGCACCAATCTCGGCCTCGCCTTCCAGCTGATCGACGACGCGCTCGACTATGGCGGCAATTCCGCCGATCTCGGCAAGAATGTCGGCGACGACTTTCACGAAGGCAAAATCACCCTCCCCGTCGTGCTCGCCTACCGCCGCGGCGCGGACGCCGAGCGCGCCTTCTGGCAGCGCACGCTGGAAAAGGGCGAGATCGCCGACGGCGACCTCGAAAAGGCGATCGCACTGCTTCGCTCGCACAAGACGATCGAGGAAACGATCGAGCGCGCGCGGCATTTCGGTTCGGTGGCGCGCGACGCGCTGGCGACCTTCCCCGATAGCGCCTGGAAGTCCTCGTTGCTGGAAGTCATCGATTTCTGCATCGAACGCGCGCACTGACAGACAAGGCACCGTGAACGGGCGGCAGGGAAACTGCCGGCGCTCACGGCGCAGCCGCTTGCGGGGTGGTCCCAAAAGCGCCATCCTCATGGATCACCTCAGGATCGAGGTTCCATACCTGCACTCGGTATCAGACAGGATTTCGATGCGCCGCACGCTGCCTTCCATCGTCCGACCGCTTCGCACCGCCGCGGTGTGCTTTGCCCTTCTCGCCAGCACCAGCCTGCTGGCCGGAGCCGCGGCGCGCGCCGAGCCATCCGTCGCCGAACTGCTCGACGATGCGATGCCGACGCTATCGGGCAGCTATCTGGCCGCGATGGGCGCCATCGCCGCCCAGGACTATGATTCGGCGACCACCCTGTTCGAAGAAGCGCTGAGCCAGGATCCCGACAATCCGATCCTGATCGAGCGAACCTTCACGCTGCTGCTCGCCAATGGTCATATCGATCGGGCCATACCGCTTGCCCAACGGCTCGTCGAACTGAGCCCAGACATGCGGATGGGCCAACTGGCCCTCGGCGTGAAAGCGCTCAAGACCAAGAACTACGCCGATGCCGGCAAGCATCTCGGCAAGAGCGACCGCGGCCCCCTCGCCAACATCTCGTCCGGACTGCTCTCCGCCTGGGCGGCGCAGGGCCAGGGCCAGACCGATGCGGCGCTGAAGATCGTCGACACGATGCAGGGCCCCGAATGGTATTCGGTGTTCAAGAACTTCAACGCGGCGCTGATCAACGAAAATGCCGGCCGCACCGATGCGGCGGTGAAGGCGATCACCGCCGCCTATGAAGCCGAGGGCGGCTCGCTACGCGTCACCGAAGCCTATGCGCGGATCTTGGCCAGAGCCGGCAAGATCGATGAAGCCAAGCAGGCGCTCGCCAGCTTCACCGAGAACAGCGTCGGCCATCCGATCGTCGCCGCGCTGCAGAAGGAGATCAACGCCGGCAAGAAGCCTGCGCCGCTCGTCCGCAACGCCCAGGAAGGCGCGGCCGAGGTGCTTTACGGCCTCGGCTCCGCGCTCGGCGGTGAGAACGGCGGCAGCGATCTCGCAACCATCTACCTGCGCCTGGCGCTGTACCTGCAGCCGAAAAACGATCTGGTGCTGATGGCGCTCGGCGACCTGACGCAGAACGCGCAGCGCTTCGAGCTCTCGATCCCGATCTTCGAGCAGGTGCCGAAAGCCTCGCCGTTGCGTCGCAACGCCGACCTGCAGGTGGCCCTCAGCCTCAACGCCGCCGGCAAGCCGGACCAGGCGGTCAAGCGCCTCAAGCGCCTGATTGCCGTCAACCCGCGCGACATCGACGCGTTGACGACGCTCGCCACGATCGACCGCACCGGCAAGCGCTATGCCGAAGCGGCCAAGCTCTACACCAAGGCGATCGGCTCGATCACCGAGGACAATCCGCGCAACTGGCTGATCTACTATTTCCGCGGCATCGCCTATGAGCGCGCCCTGGAATGGCCGAAGGCCGAGGCGGACTTCCTCAAGGCGCTGGAAATCGCGCCGGACGAGCCGCAGGTTCTCAACTATCTCGGCTATAGCTGGATCGATCGTGGCCTCAACCTCGACCGCGCCACGGACATGATCAAGAAGGCCGTCGAACTGCGGCCGAACGACGGCTACATCGTCGATAGCCTCGGCTGGGCCTATTACAAGCAGAGCAAGTTCGACGAGGCCGTCGCCCAGCTTGAGCGCGCCATCTCGATCAAGGCCGACGACGCCACCATCAACGACCATCTCGGCGATGCTTACTGGAAGGTCGGGCGCAAGCTCGAGGCAACCTTCCAGTGGGCCCATGCCCGCGACCTGAACCCGGAGCCGGCCGACAGGGAGCGCATCCTGGCCAAGCTGGCCCACGGCCTCGACAAGGTCGAGGCGGAGGAAAAGGCCGCGCAGACCAAGGCCGATCCCGCCAAGGCGGATCCGGCCAAGGTCGATCCGAGCAAAGCCAATTCCGCGTCCGGCACCACCGCTTCGCCGCATGCCGACGGCCCGAGCCGCATCACCATCGGCGCCGGCGACAGCCTGTGGAAGATCGCGCTCAAGGTCTATGGCGACGGCGAGCTGTACGGCCGGCTGATCGATGCCAATCGCGACAAGCTGCCCAATCCAAACGTCATCGTGCCGGGCCTGGTCATCGACATTCCGCAGTTTGACACGGCGCAGTGACCTCGTCTGAGGACGTCGGGCGCGGGGCCGAACCCGGCCGCGTGCTTGGATCGGCCTTCGCCCCGGCGAAGATCAATCTCGCCTTGCACGTCACCGGCCGCCGTTCCGACGGCTACCACCGGCTCGACAGCCTGGTGGCGTTTGCCCATGTCGGCGACACGATCGAGGCCATCGCCAGCCCCTTGGCAATCGAGCCCGGTCTGGCGATCGCCGGCCCCTTCGCGGCCGGGCTCGAGAGCGGCCCCGACAATCTGGTCCTGCGCGCGGTGCGCGCCCATGCGGCGGCAGGCGGCAGGATCGACGGGCTCGACCTCCGGCTCACCAAGCGCCTGCCCGTCGCTTCCGGCATCGGCGGCGGTTCGGCCGATGCGGCGGCGACACTCCGCCTGCTGGCAGAGCTGGCGCCCCTGCCCGCGTCCGAACCCGGCGCCCTTCTGGCGCTGACGACGCGCCTCGGCGCCGACGTGCCGATGTGCCTCGCTTCGACGCCGCTGCGGGCAACCGGCATCGGCGAGGCGATCCAGCCCCTGCGCCAATTTCCGGCCCTGCCGATGGTGCTGGTCAATCCCGGGGTCACCGTCGCGACGCCGGCCGTCTTCCGAGGACTCGCCCGCGCCGACAATCCGCCACTGCCCGAATTCCCGCCCGTCTTCACCGACGCCTGTGCCGTCGCCGATTGGCTCGGAGTGACCCGCAACGATCTCGAGGCGCCGGCCATCGCGCTCGTGCCGGTCATCGCGGACATCCTCGCCGAAATGAGCGCCACGGCAGGGTGCCGGCTGGCGAGAATGTCCGGCTCCGGCGCCACGACATTCGGCCTGTTCGCCACGATCATTGAGGCCGAGCGCGCCGCGGCCGCGATCTCCGCCAGCCATCCGCGCTGGTGGGTGGTCGCCACCACGACCGCCGGCAGCTAGTACGCTTTCCTCTATCCTCGCCGAGGGATATGTCTGTGCCGCTGCAGCGCGAATGACGAGGATCCGGCCATGACCAAGACCGACCAAAACCTTCCTTTCGTTCCCGTCCACTTCGCCGTACTCACCGTGTCGGACACGCGCTCGCTCGAAGACGACAAGTCCGGCAAGACCTTGGCCGACCGGATCGCGGCGGCCGGCCACATACTCTCCGAACGGGCGATCGTCGCCGACGATATCGAGGAGATCCGCGCGATCGTCGCGTGCTGGATCGACGATCCCGAAATCGACGCCGTCATCACGACGGGCGGCACCGGCTTCACCGGGCGCGACGTGACGCCGGAAGCGGTCGAGCCGCTGTTCGAAAAGCGCATGGACGGCTTCTCGTCGGTGTTCCATCGCATCAGCTACGACAAGATCGGCACATCGACGATCCAGTCGCGCGCCACGGCCGGCGTCGCGAATTCGACCTTCATCTTCTCGATTCCAGGGTCGCCCGGCGCCTGCAAGGACGCATGGGACGGCATCATCTGCGTGCAGTTCGACTACCGCAGCCAGCCCTGCAATTTCGTCGAGATCATGCCCCGCCTGGATGAGCATCTGAAGCGCGGCAAGCTGAGAGCCTGATCAGGCCGAGACAGTCCGTCAGGCCAAGACAGACCGCGACACAGCGCGGGAGCGCAGGAACGACAGCCGGGCCCGGCCGATGCGACGGGCAAGGTCGCGCTCGGCATTGCCGGGTTTCGCCCGGTGGCCGCCGACGGCGCGATAAAGGCTGGCGGGCACCAACAGCCCCTCCTTGTGCGACGGCGACGCAAAAAGGCGCGACCGAACCGACGCCCGGATTTCGGAAAGGCGGGCGCGCCAGCCAAAGGCGGCGCTGGCATGGCGGAAGGATGCGGCGCGATTGTCCCCCGTCCCCGACAGCGCCAACCGGTCGATGAATTCGCGCGCCTCGCGCTGCCAGCCGGGCTCCAGCATAACATCGGGGGACAGGAACAGCAGCCAGTCCGAACGCGCCTCGGCGGCACCTGCGGCCAGATCCGCGCCGCGATCGCCGGAACCGACGAAGATCTTGCAGCCGGCCGCATCGGCGACGGCAAGCGTCTCGTCGGTCGACCGGGCATCGACCACGATCACCTCGCGCACCATGCCGTCGGCAGCCGCCGGCACGAGCGCCGCCAGCGCATGCGCCAACGCCATTTCATCATTGCGAGTGGAAAGGATCACGCTGATCATCGTCTCGATCTTAGGCCGACTTTTTTGCGACCGCGAGACGAAACTGCCGGGACGTTGCGTCGCAAGATACAATGTTCTTGTTTTGTTCTTATCGGGGGAGTATGGCTTGAGCCATGTCACTCGCCCGCTCCCTCCCTCCACATCTCGACCCGCTGCTGATGCCGGCAGACCCCACCCTGGCCGCGTCGATCGATCCTGACCGTCGACGCGGACGTGGCGCCCAGAGCAACGGCTCTGGGCGCTTTGAAAAATTCCAGTCGATCCCGTTCGACGACGGCTGGCAGACGCTGGACGAGCTGCCGCCCTTCAAGACCGAGGTCATGCCGGAAAAGGCGCGGACGATCATCACGCGCAACGATTCGCCCGACCTTGCCTTTGATCGGTCGATCAATCCCTATCGCGGCTGCGAACACGGCTGCTCCTATTGCTTCGCCCGGCCGACGCACGCCTATATGGGTCTGTCGCCAGGGCTCGATTTCGAATCGAAGCTTTTCTACAAGCCAGACGCCGCGCAGCTGCTGGAGAAAGAGCTTTCGGCGCCGGGCTACAAGCCGCGCACGATCGCCATCGGCACCAATACGGACCCCTACCAGCCGATCGAGCGCCAGCATCGGATGATGCGCGACATCCTCGAAGTGCTGGAGCGTTTCAACCATCCCGTCGGCATCGTCACCAAGTCGGCGCTGGTGCTACGCGATGTCGACATTCTCGGCCGCATGGCCGAACGCGGCCTCGCCAAGGTGGCGCTCTCGATCACCACCCTCGACCGCAAGCTGGCGCGCGAGATGGAGCCGCGTGCGGCGACGCCCGGCCGTCGCCTCGACGCGCTGCGCGGCCTCGCCGACGCCGGTGTCCCGGTCGGCGTGCTGGTCGCGCCGGTGATTCCGGCACTGAACGATTCGGAGATCGAGCGCATTCTCGACGCGGCGGCGGCGGCCGGCGCCAGCGAAGCCGGCTATGTCTTGTTGCGCCTGCCGCTCGAGGTCAGCGAGATCTTCAAGGAATGGCTGCTGCGGCACTATCCGGACCGCTTTCGCCATGTCCTTTCAGTGCTGCGCTCGATGCGCGGCGGCAAGGATTACGACGCCGAGTTCGGCAAGCGGCAGAAGGGCGAAGGCCCCTATGCCTGGCAGATCGGCCGGCGTTTCGAGATCGCTGCTCAGCGCCTCGGCTTGAACCGCCGCCATCTGAAGCTCCGGACCGACCAGTTTTCCCCGCCTGTGCAGCCGCCGGCGCAGCTCAGCCTGTTCTAAAAACGCCGCGGTCGTCCGCTTTTGTGCTAGGAGGAAGCATCTGGCGCTCTGGTGGCAGGCGCGCCGCGTCACGGTCCAACAGGCGTCTCCATCGCGACGATCGGAGTGAGAATTGGCGGATCAGGTTCCCGGGGCGACGCAGAAGCTGGCACTGTTGATCGACGCCGACAATGTCCGCGCCGACTTCCTGCCGATCATCATCCGCGAAGCCTCGACCATCGGCCGCGTTGTCATCCGGCGGGTCTATGGCCATTTCGCGTCGAGCGCGATGAACCAGTGGCAGCCCCTGCTCCACTCGCACGCGCTGACGCCGGTGCACGTGCCGCCGGCCGCCGTCGGCAAGAACGCCACCGACATGAAGCTCGCCATCGAAGCGATGGACATGCTGCATGAGAAGGGGCTGGACGGCTTCTGCATCGCGTCCAGCGACAGCGACTTCACGACGCTGGCGAGCCGCATCCGCGAGGATGGCCTCGCCGTCTATGGCTTTGGCGAGCAGAAATCGACCAAGCCCTATGTCGCCGCCTGCGACCGCTTCTTCTATTGCGACCTGCTCCTGGCCGAGGAACGCCAGGAGGGCAATGGCTCGACGGCCAAGGCAACGAAGGCCCCCTCCAAGACCGCGCCGCGCCTGCCGCGCGACGATATCTTCGCCGCGATCGAGGATGTCTCCGGCGACGACGGCTGGGCGCATCTCGGCCAGGTCGGACAAATCCTGTCCAAGCGCATGCCGGACTTCGATCCGCGCAACTATGGCTTCCGCAAGCTCGTCGATCTCGTGGAGACGATGGCCGGGGTCGAAGTGCGCCGCGTCGATCTGGAGGCCGGCGGGCGGGCGGTGACGATCCGCCTCAAGGTGAAATAAGCAAGCAATTCGGCCCGCGACGACGGGGCGCCTTTTCCCTTGGGGAATTGCACCCTCAGGTTATGCCGACTAAGCTGACACCAACAGCAACCCTTGATGCGAGGCGCCCGTGCTCAAGTCCGCGCATACGGATCTCAACTATCTGACCAACCACATCGCCCAGGCGATCCGTTCGGCCGAAGCCTTCGAGGAACCATTCTACCACCTCGTCCTCGACGGCATCTTCCCGGCCGATACCTATGCCGAGATGCAGGAACTGATGCCGTCCGCCGGACATTTCCGGGCGCTCGCCGGTCGCGGCAACGTCAACATCCGCAATGACGGCAGCTCGACGCGCGTCAAGGTCGACCTCTTCCCCGAGTATCTGCGCCACCTTGAGGGTCGCCGGAAGGCGCTCTGGAACCTGGTCGGCGCCGCGCTCTGCTCGGATACCGTGCGCGACGCCTTTGTCGAGCGCCTGGGACCCGGCCTGAAGCGCCGCTTCGGCAGTGCCTACAAGCCGGCCGACTTCTTCCCGATCCCGATGCTGACGCGCGACACCTCCGGCTACCGGATCGCCGAGCACACTGACACGCACTGGAAGGGCATCACGGTCCAGCTCTACCTGCCGCGCGACGAATCGCTGAACGGCGTCGGCACGGTGTTCTCCTCCCAGGGAACGGACGGCAAGTTCACGCGGGTGAAGCAGATGGAGTTCATCCCGAATCACGGCTACGCCTTCGCGGTCGGCGACAATACGTGGCACTCCGTCGATCCGACCGGCCAATTGCCGATGTCGCGCGACAGCATCCTGCATACCTATTTTGTCGATCAGACCGCCTTCCAGAAGGCGCGCAACCGTGGCAAGCGGGTCGGCAACTTCCTGAAGAATGAGTTCCGCCAGCTGGGCGGCTGACGGCAAGGGGCTGGCGAGCTCCACCGGCTCGCATCCCCTTTCAAGCAACCGGCGGCCCTCGCTGCAGATCCCACTAGACGGGCGTCCGGACCTTCCGGCGCCCGTTTTGCTTGGACTCTAGCTCTTTGTTTGATCGCGTTTTCTTCACGCGAACCGGTATCCACTTCGCTCGAAAGCCCGCAAGAGCCAGGCGGCGACATCCTTTCCCGCCAATCTGCCGCCTTGCATTCGCGACCCGTGTCGAGGAATTTCACCGCATGGCACGTCGCAAATCCGAATCGCCGCTCCTGTTCGAGCTGCCGCCCGTCCCCACCGACGCCATCGAGCGGCGCCTGCGCCGGGCTGGCCACAAGGCCATCGCCGGCGTCGACGAGGTCGGACGTGGTCCGCTCGCCGGCCCGGTCGTCGCGGCGGCGGTGATCCTCGATCCGAAGAACATTCCGGAGGGATTGAACGATTCGAAGAAGTTGACGGCAGCCGCGCGGGAAGCCCTGTTCGGACAGATCATGGCCTCGGCGCATGTCTCCGTCGTCGCGGCGTCGGTGCTGCGGATTGATACCACCAACATCCGCCAGGCGACGCTCTGGGCGATGGCGCGCGCCGTCAACGGGCTGCCGCTGGCTGCCGACCACGTCATCGTCGACGGCATCGACGTGCCGCCGGGCATCGTCTGCCGCGGCGAGGCGTTCGTCAAGGGCGACGGCCGCTCGGTGTCGATCGCCGCCGCGTCGATCGTCGCGAAGGTCGCGCGCGACCGGATGATGGTGCGCGCGGCGGCGCACTATCCCGACTATGGCTTCGAGCGCCATGTCGGCTACGGCACGGCTTTCCATCTTGCCGCGCTCGCCAGCCTCGGCGCCTGCCCGCTGCACCGGACGAGCTTTGCGCCCATCCGCACCCTGCTGACAAAAGAAAACGCCGCCGGCAGGGCCGACGGCGTGGATCGTTTCGACGAGGAATTCCTCGTTAGTTGAGGCGGTTCTTCACGTCGGCAATCGACGAAGCGACCAGATCGGCGCCGGCCGTGCCCTTGAGCTTGGCCGACAGGATCTTCTCGGCCGCCGCAATCGCGACATCGGCAGAAAGCGCCTTCACTTCCTGCAGCGCCTGATGCTCGGCCTGGGTGATCTTGTCCTCGGCCATCTTGGTGCGGCGCGTGACGTAATCTTCCATCTGGACCTTCGCCTCGTCGGCCAGCGCCGCGGCTTCGCGGCGTGCCTTCTCGACGATGGTCTGTGCCTCGGCCTCGGCCTCGCGCGCCCGCTTCTGGTAGTCGGCGAGCAGAGCCGCCGCTTCCTCGCGGAGACGCTTGGCGTCGTCCAGGTCCTTGGCAATGCTCTCGGAGCGCTTGTCGAGCGCCTTGCCGATGCTCGTATGCACGCCAACGAAGGCCAGCAGCACGAAGAAAAGGATCAGGCCGACAAGAGCGAAAAAGGAAGCATCGATATGCATGGTTCTGCGCCTCTTACTTCGCCGACACGGAAGAGACGGCGGATGCTACCTCGTCCGCGCTCGGCTGCTGGCCCGACAGCGCTGCGACAACAGCAGCGGCGGCGTCCTCGGCAATCGCGCCGACGTCGCCAAGAGCCTTCGCCTTGATCTCGCCGATTCGCGCTTCGGCCTCTTCGAGCTTCGCGGTGAGCGAGGACTCGATGTCGGCACGCTGCTTGACGGCGGCAGCCTTCGCCTCGTCCGTTCCGGCCTGCGCGATGGCATGGGCGGAGGTACGTGCGTCGGCCAGGGCCTTCTCATAGGTGCCGAGTGCCTTGTCGGACTCGACGCGAAGGCGCTGTGCCTCTTCCATATCGCCGGCGATCCGCGCTGCGCGGCCCTCGACGATGGTGCTGAGCCGCGGCACCAGGAAGCGCTTCATCAGCAGATAAAGCAGGCCGAAGAAGACCACATACCAAAGGATCTGCGACGGGTACTTCTGCGTGTCGAAGGGTGGGAAAGGTGCCTTCCCCCCTGCCTCGTGCCCGACCTCGGTATGTGTCTCAGTCGGCGCCGGCGGAACGACGGCAGGTGCCGACGCGGGCGCGGCATCCTCGGCGTGGGCAGGCGAGATGAACCAAGTCATCGAAGACCCCAGATCGTAAACTAAAACACATGCGACGGCACGAGGCCGCCGCATGAGGCTTCACCCGGCCGCCCGGAGGCGGCCTGACGGGATCAGACCACGAAGAGCAGGAGCAGAGCGACGAGCAGCGAGAAGATGCCGAGCGCTTCCGTCACGGCGAAGCCGAGGATGAGGCGACCGAACTGGCCGTCAGCAGCCGACGGATTGCGCAGGGCGCCCGTCAGGTAGCTCGAGAAGATGTTGCCGAGGGCGAGAGCCGTTCCGGCCATGCCGAAGCAGGCAAGACCAGCACCGATGAACTTTGCAGCTTCCGCTTCCATTTTATGCTCCTTGAAGTCGTAATTTCGGGTTGGAAGAACGTGTACCTTCGCCGACCTGCTGATCAATGCCCGGGATGGAGGGCGTCGTTCAGATACATGCAGGTAAGGACCGTGAAGATGTAGGCCTGGAGGAATGCCACCAGGAATTCGAGAGCCGTCAGACCGACCGTCATGGCCAGCGGCAGAATCGCGCCGCCAATGCCGATGGCGCCGAGCGAGGCCATGCTGGCGACGAAGCCGGCGAAGACCTTCAGCGTGATGTGACCGGCCAGCATGTTGCCGAAGAGACGAACCGAGAGGCTGATCGGACGCGACAGGAACGAGATGAGCTCGATCGCCGACACCAGCGGCACGACCGCCATGGGCACGCCGCTCGGTACGAACAGGCCGAGGAAACCGAAGCCATGGCGCATGAAGCCATAAATCACGACCGTCAGCATGACCGTCATCGCCAGGGCGAAGGTGACGATGATCTGGCTGGTCGCCGTCATGAAATAGGGGAACATTCCGAAGAAGTTCGCCACCAAAATGAACATGAACAGCGAGAATACGAGGGGGAAGAACCGCATCCCCTCCTTGCCGGCGCTCGATCGGAGCGTGCCGGCGACAAACTCATAAGCCAACTCGGCGACCGACTGGAGACGGCCCGGGATCAGGCTCCGCTTCGCCGTGGCGAGCACGAGAAAGCCTACCACGATGGCGACCGTAGCACCCATGGCGAAGGCAGAGTTGGTGAAATGGAATTCCATTCCGCCGAACTGGCCGAGCGGGAAATATTCCTGGATGTGAAACTGATGGATCGGATCGTTAGCCACCGAGCCCGCCTTCTTCGCCTGAGTCTGACCGCAGCCGATGCCACGACCCTATTGGTAACTACTTCTTCTTGCCTCGGGTCGACACTTGCCGAGCCTCTGGCGGCGCAACCTTGCCGACCGCGCGCAAGACGTTCAGAACGCCCGCGACGAAACCAAGCAGCAAGAGCACGATCATCCCCCAGGGGGACGTACCAAGCCAATGGTCGAACAACCAGCCAAGCCCGGCACCGACCAGCACACCCGAGACGAACTCTCCGACGATCCGAAACGCCAGGCGCATGCCCTGCGCATTGACCTCGTTCGACGGCTGAGCCCGCTCAGCTGCCTTCGCTTCTTCAGAGGCCTTGTCCAGCTTCTGACCCAGCGCGCGCAGCCTTGCCGATAGCGCGGCTTCGTCCTCGGCCATTCGCCTGATCTTCTCTTCGTCACCTGGCGAACCCGTGTCGCTCATCGCGTCATCCCTGCCAAGTACCGAGAAAGCCTCACAAAGCTTAGTACCGCCCCGAAACCGCGCGCACCATAGTGACGCCTCCAACCCGTGTCAAGGAGCCGGAATTCATTCACAAGCCATTGATTTCATTGGAATTAATCAAATCGTCGCTGAGACATTTTGACGGAATCGACGAATCCCTGACGGACGACACGTTCACAGCGCCCCGCCATCGTGCGACAAGAAGAACATGAGCGACAATACCAACCCCAAGGTCAATCGCGGTGCTCAGTCGATCGGCGCGCTGATCGGCAGCGTCATCGCCCCCGTCTGCGCCAAGCGCGGCTTTGCGACCGCCGACCTGATCTCGGCCTGGGCCGACATCGTCGGCCCGCGCTATGCCACGACCACCTTGCCGGAGAAGATCACCTGGCCGCGGCGCGATCAGACAAAGGCACCGGCCGGGGCGACGCTCGTCATTCGCGTCGACTCGGGCATGGCGATCTATCTGCAGCACGAAACCGGCGTCGTTCTCGACCGGATCAACGGCTTTCTGGGCTTCGGCGCCGTGTCGCAATTGAAGATCGTGCAGGGCGTGGTTTCGGCGCCCCGCAAGACGGCCGCCGTGCCCGCGCCCTTGTCGCGCGCCGACGAAGCGCTCGTCGCCGATACGGTTGCATCGGTTGAAAGCGACGGATTGCGGGAAGCGCTCGCTCGCCTTGGTCGCGGGGTCTATGGTTCGGTCAGGCGTCCCTGACTGTCTCAGGTGGAGCCGGCGGTGTTCAACTTACCGAGAAACGCCATATTTGATGTGGTAGGTTTCGCGCTAAGCGTGTCATTCAATCCGCTGTCCGGACGCCATAGCCGCGCCGGGGCAAAAGGAGATGCAGGATCTTGAAGTTCAATCGCAGACAGTTTCTCGGTCAGGTTGGTGTCGGCACGCTTGCCATCGGGGCCGCGTCCATGCTGCCGGCCTCGGCCAATGCCGCCGACAAGGTGGACCTCGCAAGCCTGTTGAAGCCCGGCCCGCTTGGCGACAACATGATGGGCGACCCGAAGGCGCCCAACACGATCGTCGAGTACATGTCGCTGACCTGCTCTCACTGCAAGCATTTCCACGACACGACCTGGAAGCCGCTGAAGGAAAAATACATCGACACGGGCAAGGTTCACTTCATTCTCCGTGACTTCCCGCTCGATCCGCTGGCAACCGCGGCGATCATGCTGGCCCACTCCGCGCCCAACGACAATTTCTTCCCGATGGTCGATTTGCTGTTCGACCAGCAGGAAAAGTGGGCCTTCGTCGAGAACCCGGTTCCGGCGCTTCTCGAGCTTGCCAAGCAGGTTGGTTTTACACAGGAGACTTTCGAGCTCACCTTGAAAAACCAGGCCCTGCTCGATGCAGTGAACGCGGTCAAGGATCGCGGCGCGAACGAGTTCGGCGTCAACTCCACCCCGACCTTCTTTATCAACGGGGCCAGGTATCCGGGTGCTCTCTCGATCGAGGAAATGGAAAAGCTGCTGGCCGCCTGATCGGCAGCACGTGATCGTTTATGGTCTCGCGGAGACGCCGACGCGCCTTCGCGAGACGAGCGTCTTGCTTTGTCCCATTATCGGCCCTCCCCTCGCCGGGAGGGTTTTTGCTATGCAGTTCCCCCGCGCACAGTCCCTGCCCTCCAGTTCCGGTCCCGCGTCATGAAATTCACGCGGCTCCGCGTCCACGGCTTCAAGTCCTTCGTCGAGAACACCGATTTCCTGATCGAGCCCGGGCTGACCGGCGTGGTCGGGCCGAATGGCTGTGGAAAATCCAACCTCGTCGAAGCGCTGCGCTGGGTGATGGGCGAAAGCTCCTACAAGAACATGCGCGCGTCCGGCATGGACGACGTCATTTTCGCCGGCAGCGGCAAGCGCCCTGCCCGTAACACCGCCGAAGTCACGCTCGTCGTCGACAATCAGGACCGGATGGCGCCGGCCGCCTTCAACGATGCCGACACCCTGGAAGTGACGCGCCGGATCGAGCGCGAATCGGGCTCGGTCTACAAGATCAACGGCAAGGACGTGCGCGCCCGCGACGTTCAACTGCTGTTCGCCGACGCATCGACCGGCGCGCGCTCGCCCGCCATGGTGGGCCAGGGTCGGATCGGCGAGCTGATCTCGGCCAAGCCGCAGGCCCGTCGCGCCGTGCTGGAAGAAGCCGCTGGCATTTCCGGTCTCTATTCTCGCCGCAACGAAGCCGAACTTCGCCTGCGCGCGGCCGAGCAGAATCTGGAGCGGCTGGAAGACGTCCTTTCAGAGCTGGAGAACCAGCTTGAGGCGCTGAAGCGCCAGGCGCGGCAAGCCAACCGCTATCGCAATCTTTCCGCTGACATCCGCAAGACGGAGGCGACCGTCCTCTATCTGCGCATGCTCGCCGCTGCCGTGCAGATGCGCGATGCGGAAACCGCCCTGCAGGCTGCCGGTGAAACGGTGGTGGCGCGCAGCGAGGCACAGGCCCATGCCGCCCGCGACCAGGCCGTGGCCGCCAGCGGATTGCCGGCACTGCGCGAGGCGGAGGCTGGATCGGCGGCGGCCCTGCAGCGGCTGACGCTCGCCCGCGACGCCCTCGACGCCGACGAGACGCGGATGAAGGAGCGGCTGGTCGATCTCGATCGCCGCCTCGCCCAGCTCAACGAAGACATCCTGCGCGAAGAGCGCATGGTGCGCGAGAACGCCGAGATTCTGGCCCGGCTCGACGCCGAGGAACAGCAGCTGCGCGGCGAGGAGGCCGAGGCCGTCGGCAAGCAGGCGGGCGCCGACGAAGCCCGGCGCCTCGCCGAGACCAAGCTCGCCGACACGGAACGCAGGCTCGCCGAGGCAACAGCCGCGCACGCCGCCATCGCGGCGCGAAAGTCCGAGCTGGAGCGCACGCATCGCGAGGCCGGCGAACGTACAAGCCGGGCGCGCAACCAGTTGGCCGAAGTCGATCGCGAGCTGACGGCTTTGGTAGGCCAGATCGCGGCGTTGCCGGGCGTCGCCCCCGCGCAGGAAGCCGTCGCCGCCGGCGAGGCTGCCGTCGCCGAGGCCGACGCCAAGGCTCAGGCTGCGGAACGCCAGACATCGATTGCCCGCGAGAACGAGACCGCCGCGCGCGCGCCGCTTGCGGAAGCCGAGCGGGCGCTGTCCGGCATCGAGACGGAAGCGCGCACGCTGGCAAAAATCCTGGGTTCCGGCGCGCCGGCCGGCAAGCGCCCGCCCCTTCTCGACACGCTATCCGTCGCCAAGGGCTATGAGGCGGCGCTGGCCGCCGCCTTCGGTGATGCGCTCGACGCCTCCGACGACACGGCGATGGTCGCGCATTGGCGCGATGTCGCCGCCCTCGACGAAGACCCCGCCCTCCCGGCCGGTGCACAGCCGCTGGCCGCCAAGGTCAAGGCGCCGGACGTGCTGGTGCGCGCCCTGGCCCAGACAGGACTGGTCGCCCGCGCCGACGGCCCGGCCCTGCAAAAACGGCTCAAGACCGGCCAGCTTCTCGTTTCGCGCGAGGGCGACCTCTGGCGCTGGGACGGTTATGTCGCCACCGCCGAGGCGCCGACCGCGGCCGCCATGCGGCTCGCCAACCGCAACCGGCTGGCTGAACTGCAGGAAGCCGCCACCAGCGCCCGCGCCGAGGTCGAGACGCATCAGGCAGCCCTGGCGCAGGCGGCCCTCGCCGCCCGCACCGCGCAGGAGCAGGAGCGCCTCGTGCGCGAGGCCGGACGCGCCGCGCAACGCGCCCTCGATGAGGCTCGCGGCCGCCTCGCCGCGGTCGAGCGCGAGGCCGGCCGCCTGACCAGCCGACGCACCGCACTGGAAGAATCACGCGATCGGGTTGCTGCCTCGCTCACCGAGACGGAAGCGCAGCACGCGAGCACCGCATCCGCCCTCGCCGAAGCGGCCGATCCGCTCGCCGCCCAGCAGCAGGTCATGATCCTGCGCGGTACCGTTGCCGAGGAGCGCGGCGCGCTTTCGGAAGCGCGCGCCGCCGCCGATGGGCTGACGCGGGAGACCGAGGTTCGCCGGCGCCGGCTTGAGGCGATCGCGGTGGAGGGCAAGAACTGGCGCGAGCGCGCCACCAATGCCGAGAGCCAGGGCCGCATCCTCGCTGGCCGCCGAAAGGAAATCGAGGCCGAGCGGACCGGCCTCGCCGACGCGCCGGCCGAGATCGAGCAGAAGCGGCGGGCGCTGCTCTCGGAGATCACCCGGGCCGAAGCCGCCAAGCGCGACGCCGCCGATGCGCTGCGCGAAGGCGAAAAGGCGCTGGCCGGTTTCGACAGGGCCTCGCAGGACGCGATGACCGCGCTTTCCGAGGCGCGCGAACAGCGCGGCCGCGGCGAGGAACGACTGAAGGCGACGCAGGAACGCCGGCTCGAAATCGAAACGCGCATCCTCGAGATCCTCGATTGCGCGCCGCCCGAGGTGGTGAAGCTCGCCGAGATCGACCCATCCGCGCCCATGCCCGACCTTGGCCAGCTCGAAACGCGCCTCGACCGGCTCCGGCAGGAGCGGGAGAAGCTCGGCGGCGTCAACCTGCGCGCCGATGACGAGGCGGTCGAAGTGGCCGGCCGGCGCGAGGCGCTGATCAAGGATCGCGACGACCTGATCGAGGCGATCCGCCGGCTACGCCAGGGGATCGCCAGCCTCAATCGCGAGGGCCGCGAACGGCTGCTGGCCGCCTTCGATGTCGTGAACGGCCACTTCCAGCGGCTGTTCACCCATCTGTTCGGTGGCGGCACGGCCGAACTGCAACTGACCGAATCCGACGATCCGCTGGAAGCCGGGCTGGAGATCATGGCCAGCCCGCCCGGCAAGAAGCCGCAGACGATGACTCTGCTTTCGGGCGGCGAGCAGGCGTTGACGGCGATGGCCCTGATCTTCGCCGTGTTCCTGACCAATCCGGCACCGATCTGCGTGCTGGACGAGGTCGACGCGCCGCTCGACGACCACAATGTCGAACGGTTCTGCAACCTACTCGACGAGATGGCGCGGACGACCGACACCCGCTTCGTCACCATCACCCACAACCCGATCACCATGGCGCGGATGAGCCGACTGTTCGGCGTGACCATGGGCGAGCGCGGCGTCAGCCAGCTGGTCTCGGTCGACCTCGAAACCGCCGAGCAGTACCGCGAGGCGGGCTAGACACCGGGACGGATTGGCTTTCTGGCCTGAAACACCAGCGCCCTCAGCGGCATGCGGCCGGGATCGGGGCCGAATTCGCGCCTCAGGGCCGTGGCGATTGCGTCGACCAGCACATCGGGATCGACGCCGCCGCGCGCCCGGATCTCTGCAATGGCCGGATTGCCATAGACCAGCCCATCCGCGAAGGCCTTCGCGTCGGGGATGACGCCGCGCCGTGTCACGAAGGCCGTGCCGATGTCGACGAAACCGGCCTCCGCCAGCGATGCCCGGATCGGCACCGGGTCCGAGCAGGAAAACGGAATGCGATAGAACTGCGGCGGATCGTCAGGGAAAAAGCCGCGGACGACCTCGTGCGCGATCCGACCGAACGGATTGTCGGCATGCGAGGCCCAGGTGTTGAACAGGTAGGAACCGCCGGGCTCCAGCACGCGAAACACCTCGCGATTGCAGCGGTCCTTGTCGGGGAAGAACATCATGCCGAACTGGCAGGCGACAGCATCGAAGGAATGGTCCCGGAACGGCAGCACCATGGCGTCGGCGGTCTGGAAATCGACCTGCTCGCCCGGCCGGAACTTCGATTGCGCCATTTCCAACATTGGCGCGTTCAGGTCGGTGACGGTGAGGCGGACGCTGGCCGGCAGCATGTCGCGCAGCCGGCGCGAGAGGATGCCCGTTCCGGCGGCGATCTCCAATACCAGCGCAGGATTGGCCGCCTCGACGCGGCGGGCGAGATCTTCCGCATAGTCGGCAAAGATCACCGGCCCGAGCCCGGCATCATAGTGCTCGGGAATGTCGCCGACGAACCGTGCGATGTCACTGCCCATGAACGGCCTCTGGGTCGCTTCGATGAGAAATAGAGATCCATGGCGGCGCGGCAAGATTGGGTCGGCGAGCCAGATATCCACCGGTCTCTTGGCAAGCCGTCGCGAAAGCCTTAAGGAGGGCGCACTGACGGAACAGGAGTTCAGGACAATGAAGCAGCAGGCCATCGCGACGGCGTAATCGCCGAGACCCGCCTGTCCTTGGTGCGCCCACCAGCGCCCTGCTCCATTTCCCGGTATCTCCCATGTCTCTTCGCGCCGCCACGTCTCTCGTGGCCCTGCATGACGTTTCGTTTGCGACTCCCGACGGCCGCCCCCTCCTCGATCACATCGACCTCGCCTTCGGCGCCGAGCGGACGGGGCTTGTCGGCCGCAATGGCGTCGGCAAGTCGACCCTTTTGAAGATCATCACCGGCGAGGCCCTGCCCTCGGGCGGAGCGGTCAGCCGCGCCGGCCGGATCGGCCTGCTTTGCCAGATCGTGCAGCCCCTGCCCGGCGAGATCGTCGCGGACGCGCTCGGCATCGCCGCCGATCTTGCACGACTCGGCCGGCTGGAGAGCGGTCTCGGCACGGACGAGGATTTCGCCGAAGCCGACTGGACGCTGGAAACCCGGCTTGCCGAGGCGCTCGCCGCCGTCGATCTCGCCGGGCTCGATCCCGCCCGCCAGATGGACCGCCTCAGCGGCGGCCAGCGGACCCGGCTCGGCCTCGCCGCCCTGTTGCTGGCCGAGCCGGACCTGATCCTGCTCGACGAGCCGACCAACAATCTCGACGCCGATGGCCGCGCCACCGTGGGGCGTATCCTTGCCGGCTGGAAGAAAGGCGCGATCGTTGTCAGCCATGACCGCGCGCTGCTGCGCGACATGGACCGCATCGTCGAGCTGTCGACGCTCGGTGCGCGCATCTATGGCGGCAACTACGACCTCTATGCGGAACGCAAATCGGCCGAACGGGCGAACGCCGTGCGCGATCTCGACCTGGCGAAGGCCGAGGCCAAGGCAACCGAGCGCCGGATCCAGGCGAGCGTCGAGCGGCAGCAGAAGCGCGACGGTCGCGGCGCCAAAAACCGGGCCAAGAACGACCAGCCGAAGATCCTGCTCGACGCCAAGCGCGATCGCAGCGAGCGCACCGCCGGTGCGCTCGGCCAGCGCGCCGAGCGCCAGAGGCAGGAGGCGGCCGAATGGCTCGCGGACGCCGAGGCGGAGGTCGAACGGGTGGAGACGCTGGCGCTGCGCCTGCCCACGACCGGCCTTCCTGCCGGGCGCATCGTGCTCACCTTCGAGAAGGTCGATTTCGCCTATCCCGGCCAGCCGGCAATGATCCGGGACTTCAGCCTGACCATCACCGGGCCGGAGCGGATCGCGCTGATCGGCGCCAACGGGGCCGGCAAGTCCACCTTGCTCCGGCTTGCGGCCGGAAACCTCGAGCAGACCGGCAGCATCGTGCAGCGCCCGGTCACCAGCGCCATGCTCGGCCAGAACGTCGATTTTCTCGATCCGGCGCTGTCGATCGTCGAGAACTTCCGTCGCCTCAACCCGGATGCCAGCCTCAACCACGCCCACGCGGTGCTCGCGCGCTTCCTCTATCGCAACCAGGCGGCACTGAAGCCGGTCCATGCGCTTTCCGGCGGCGAAATGCTGCGGGCGGGGCTCGCCTGCGTGCTCGGCGGCGCGACGCCGCCCGGCCTGCTCATCCTCGACGAGCCGACCAACCATCTCGACCTCGATTCGATCGCGGCGATCGAGGCGGCGCTGCGCGAATTCGACGGCGCGCTGCTAATCGCCAGCCATGACGAGGATTTCCTCGAAGCGATCGGGATCGGGCGCCGAATCGCCTTTCCGCTGACGCGCGCGGATGCTGGCGCGGCCGGAGCGTTTCCAGCATGATCGCCGCCATGATTCCGACCGCCACCCTTTCTCCGCCCCGCGCCGCCGATCTCCTTGCCTGGTATGACAGGCATGCCCGCCGGCTACCCTGGCGGACAGCGCCGGCCGAGCGACGCACTGGCGTGAAGCCCGATCCCTACCGGGTCTGGCTCTCGGAAATCATGCTGCAGCAGACCAACGTCACGACGGTAAAGCCCTATTTCGAGGCTTTTCTCGGCCAATGGCCGACGGTGGCCGATCTCGCCGCCGCCTCGACCGAGGACGTGATGAAGGCCTGGGCCGGGCTCGGCTATTATTCTCGCGCCCGCAACCTGAAGGCCTGCGCCGATACGGTGGTGCGCGACCATGGCGGCCGCTTCCCGGAGACGTCGGCAGGCTTGCGCGAACTGCCCGGCATCGGCGCCTATACCTCGGCCGCCATCGCGGCGATCGCGCATGACGAACCGGCCGCCGTCGTCGATGGCAATGTCGAGCGCGTGCTGTCGCGGGTCTTCGCCGTCGAGACGACGCTACCCGCCGCGAAGAAGGAAATCGCGGCGTTGCAGGCGCAGCTGACGCCGCAGGCGCGAGCCGGCGACTACGCGCAGGCGATGATGGATCTCGGCGCGACGATCTGCTCGCCGAAGCGCCCGGCCTGCTCGCTCTGCCCATGGGAGATGGCCTGCGTCGCCCATGCCAATGGCACCGAGGAACTTCATCCGCGCAAGGCTGCCAAGACCGACCGGCCGGAGCGCGCGGGTGCTGCCTTCGTTGCCATCCGTTCGGACGGCGCGATCCTGCTGCGCAAGCGGCCGGAACGCGGCCTGCTCGGCGGCATGACCGAAGTTCCGGGCTCCGAATGGATCCAGGGCGCGAAGACGGCGCATGGGACAGAGGCCGCGCCCCTCGCCGCGGACTGGCAGCGCGTTGCTGCGCCCGTCATCCACGTCTTCACCCATTTCCGACTGACGCTCGACGTCTGGCACGCTCGCCTGCCGGACGCGCATCCCGCCCCAGGCGATTCCTGGTGGGCGAGTGCCATCGACCTGCCGCACGAGGCGCTGCCCAGCGTCATGAAGAAGGCCATCGAGGCGGCGGTGCCGGGAGCGACCCGCAAACGCAAATGACGGCCGGAGACCGGCCGTCATTTTTCCTATCAGAACCCCAGCCTATTGCGGCTGCTGCTGGAGCTTCTCCAGTTGGTCACGCATGCGGATCGGCGGCCGTTGCTGGTTGTCGCCGCCGTCCTGCTGCCGGACCTGGACGCAACGGCCGCGCCGGTTGACCGTCCCTTCCGGACACTGCGGCGCTTGCCGCTGCGGCTGCGCCTCCGGCCGCTGCCGATTGGGCTGCTGCTGCGGCTGCTCGCGCTGCGGCTGGCCCTGGTCGCGCGGGGGCTGGCGCTGGCGTTGCGGCTGGACGTCGACGCAACGACCATTGCGCAGCCGCTGATCCGGCCCGCATTCGACCGGCGCCGGCCGTGTCGGACGCTCCGGCTGCTGTGCCTGGGCCGGGACACAGCGGCCGCGCCGCGACACCGTGCCGTCCGGGCATTGCTGCGATTGCGGCTGCGGCCGGCGAATGTCGACGCAGCTGCCGTTCACCAGACGCTGGCCACGACCGCAATTCGGCGCTTCCGGCCCCGGATTAACCGGCGGAGCGGCGATCGGCAGGCAACGGCCGCCGCGCCCTACCTGACCGTCCGGACACGCCTGCGCCGCGACCGGGCGGCAGCGGCCATTGTCGCCCCTCTCCTGGCCGCGCGGGCAAGGCCGACCGCCCTGAGGCGGGACGCAGCGACCATTGTCGTCGCGTACCATCGGCGGACGGCATTCGCCCTGCGGCGGCACGCAGCGGCCATTGTTGTCGCGCACCATCGGCGGGCGGCATTCGCCCTGTGGCGGCACGCAGCGACCATTGTCGTCGCGTACCATCGGCGGACGGCATTCGCCCTGCGGCGGCACGCAGCGGCCGTTGTTGTCGCGCACCATCGGTGGACGGCATTCGCCCTGCGGCGGGACGCAGCGACCATTGTCATCGCGCACCATCGGCGGACGGCATTCGCCCTGCGGCGGGACGCAGCGGCCACTGTTATCGCGCACCATCGGTGGGCGGCACTCGCCCTGCGGCGGCACGCAGCGGCCATTGTCGTCGCGCACCAGCGGCGGCGGGCAGCCTCCCTGCGGCGGCACGCAGCGGCCGTTGAAGTCGCGCACCATCGGCGGCGGGCAGCCTCCCTGCGGCGGCACGCAACGGCCGTCGCGGTTCATGAACATGTCCGGCGGACAACGGGGCGGGATACAGACGCCACGCACATAGATTTCGTCGCGCGGACAACCGCAATAGCCGTTCGGCAGCCGCACCAGATCCGGCGGACAGCGCCAGGGAATGCAGCGGCCATCGACGAAAGTCTCGTAGCGCTCGCAATGCATCGGCGGCGGCAGGCATTCGCCACGCACGCGAATCATGTCCGGCGGGCAGCCAATGGCAACGCAGTAGCCGTCGCGGAAACGGGTTCCGGGTGGGCAGCTTGGCGGCAGCAGGCAAGCGTCGCCGACGAGGAAAGTACCAACCGGACAACCGAGCAGAACGGGCGGCGGCGGCAAGGGTTCGGAGAAGCGCGGCGGCGGGAGGATCGGCGGCGGCGCGACGGCGCGACGGCCCGGAGCCGCCTCGCAAGGCAGCGTCACGACGGCACCCATATGGCCCGAATAGGCGCTGTTGCCTGCCTTGTCGCCATAGGCGATGAACCAGCTATTGGTCGGCGGCGCGTTGGTGGGCAGCACCAGCTGGGTGTCGTTGCCCTGCAGGCCGTCCACGGGTTCGACAGACGGAGCGTCGCCGAGCAGTTGCTCGCCGGTCGACCAGAGCGTGACGGCGCAGGCGTTCATCTGCATGCGGCCGCTCGAATCATAGCCGCGTCCAAGCGCGACGCCGCCATTGGCGTTGCGATAGTCCGGCAGCAGCCCGATCGCATATTGCTCGGGCATCGGCAGCCAGAGACCGGGGTCGGAATCGGGCTGCGTCTTTGGCCGGAAGCGCAGGACGCGGCTGTTGCCGCCCTCCGCGACATTGGTGAAATCATAGACGCCGGTTGGCGGCGCCCGCTCGGCCGCATAGAGCAGGCCGCGGTTGTCGAAAGCGATAGAGGAAATCTCCATGCCGGGTCCAAGCGCCTCGACCGCGGTCTCGAACCGTGCGTCGCGAGCAAAGGAGCCGTCCTGGTTGATGCCGACCGACCAGATTTCCGGGCCGGAGGCGACCGAATAGAACAGGCGATCGCCATGCATCGCGAGTGCGAAGACCAGGCGCTCGGGATCGGCAAAGCCCCAGGTTGCGGGCTGTTCCGTATCGAAGGACTGGCTGGCGATATCGACGCTGACCGGCGTCAACGGCGCTTCCGTCTGGCCGGCGGCCGGGCGCGCCTCGAGCCCATGGTCAAAGCTGCCGCGATCGGCGCCATCGAGGCCGAGCTTGTGGATCAGCCCGGTGGCGCGGTCGGCGACGAAGATCTGCTGGCTGCGTGGGTCATAGGCGAGGCCGCCAAGCGACGCGGCAGCGTTGGCGCCCGCTGCGCCGATATTCGCGAACAGCGCGACCTGGCCCGTCGTGCCGTCAACGCGCCAGATCGAGGCCGGCCCGCCGCGCGGATCGGCGCGGCCGAACAGGTTGGGAAGGAAGGTCGCTCCCGGCAGACCATGCAGCAGCCGCTTGACCGGCCCGCCCGAAGCATCGGCGAGGCCGATCGATAGGCCGTAGGCGGAGGTCGCGGCCAGATAGATCGATGGCGCCGGCGCGTCGTCCAGCGTCACGCCGAAGACCTGGCCGACCTGGCCGGCCTGAACCGTGAAGGGCTTCGGAACCTCGGAAAGCGCGCCCTGGCGGCCAAGCCGAGACAGGTCGACGACGCGGGCGGAAGGACCGTCCGGTGGAATGACGAGATAGTCGAGCGGATCGGCCCCGTTCGGCGCCGGTCCCGCCGCCGTGCCGGAGAAGCCGGTGACGACGGCATCCTCCGGGCCGACGATGGCCTGTTGCGACTGGGCGCTTGCCGGCCCGACCGCGAGGCTCGCGCCGGCCAGCAAAAGCAGAACGGCGCCCGATAGGCGCCGCGTCCAGCTTCGTGACGAGGAGGATGCCGACGACTCCACGCTGGTTGTGCACCGCGCCGCCATCAAGCCCGTGAACATGGTCGCCTCTCCCGGAACGTCGTCCGTGGCGTGGGTCACGGCCATCGATAGGTTAGAAGAGCCGCGGTCCCAGACACGAAGCAGACTAATCTTCTTTGACTGAAATCTACGCCACGGCAGAACTTCCAGCCAGCGGGAACATTATTAAGGCACGCGAAATTGTCAGTGACCGCCTTCACACCGTCATGATGAAGTTGAGACTGGAGGCGGTCCGTCGTTTCAGGAACGCGATACAAGCTTGTCAGGAGCAACCGCCCATGAGCGAGATCCAGCACATCGTCTTCGACATCGGCAATGTTCTGCTGCGCTGGGATCCGGAGATTCCCTTCCGGCGATTGATCCCGGACGACCGGCAGCGGCAGCACTTCCTCGCCGAAATCTGCACGCAGGACTGGAACCTGGAACAGGATCGCGGCCGCAGTTGGTCCGACGCCGAAACCGAACTGATCGGCCGCTTCCCCGAGCACGCGACGCTGATCCGGGCCTGGCGCGCCCACTGGCACGAAATGGTGCCGGGCTCACTCGAAGAGACGACGGTCATCCTGGACCGGTTGATCGCGAGCGGCCATGACGTCACGGCGCTGACCAATTTCGCGGACGATACCTTCGCCGAGGCGCAGGAGCGCTTTCCCTATCTGCGCAGCTTTCGTGGCGTCACCGTCTCCGGCCGCGTCGAGCTGGTGAAGCCCGATCCGGAAATCTACCGGCTGCATGCCGACACGTTTGGCCTGACGCCGGCGGCGACGCTGTTCTTCGACGACAACGCCGCCAATGTCGAAGCAGCGCGGGCGGCCGGCTGGAAGGCCGAGCGCTTCGTCGACGCGGCAACCATGCGCGCCGATCTCGCCCGCCATGGCATCGAGATCGATCGCATCGCGGTCGACGGTGTCGCGGGCGCCTGACGCAGGCGCGCCCTTCCCCATCCCGCGCCCGGCTTGACAGCTCCGCATCTCATGTAACATTATTTGTTTCATGAGACACGACAGCAGACTTTCGGGCGTCCTGCACGTCCTTCTCCACATGCTCGAGGCCGGCGAGCCGATCACCTCCGAGCACCTCGCCGAGATGATGTCGACCAACCCGGTCGTGGTCCGCCGGATCATGGCCGGACTGCGCGACGCCGGCTTCGTCCATTCGGAAAAGGGGCATGGCGGCGGCTGGACCGTCACCTGCGATCCCGCCGCGGTCACGCTTGACGACATCTATGTCGCGCTCGGATCGCCGCCCGTCTTCGCGCTCGGCCACCGGTCCGAAAACCCGGCCTGCCTCGTCGAGCAAGCGGTCAACGCATCGTTGGAAAGCGCTTTCCAGGAGGCCGAGCAGCTTCTGCTGAAGCGCCTCGGCGCGGTGACGCTTGCCGCCCTCGCCGCCGACTTCCACCAGCGCTACCTCGCCAAGCGCGGAACCAAGAAGGACATCAGCCATGCCGTATGACGCCATCATCATCGGCGGCAGCTACGCCGGCCTTTCCGCCGCCATGCAGCTTGCCCGCGCCGGACGCGCGATCAGCGTCATCGACAGCAACGCCCCGCGCAACCGCTTCGCGGCCGCCTCGCATGGCTTCTTCGGACAGGACGGCGCCGCGCCGCGCGCCATGATCGCCCAGGCCCGCGAGAAGCTGCTCGCCTATCCGGACGTCCATTTCGTGAACGGGACGGCCATCCATGCCCACGCCATCCCGGGCGGCTTTGCCATCGATCTCGGCATGGGGGACACGTTGCAGGCGGCCAAGCTGGTGCTGGCCTTCGGCGTCGTCGACGAGCTTCCCGACCTGCCCGGCCTCGCCGGAAAATGGGGCAAGTCGGTGCTGCACTGCCCCTATTGCCACGGCTACGAGTTCAAGGCCCGGCGGTTGGGCGTTCTCAACGTCATGGAAAAATCGGCGCACCAGGCGCTGATGATCCCCGACTGGGGACCGACGACGTTCTTCCTCAACGGCGGCGCGATGCCGGATGCCGGGACGCTTGAAAAGCTGCGTCGCCGGAACGTGTCGATCGAACCGGCCAAGATCGTGGCGCTGGAAGGAACGGAGAAGGATCTGTCGGGCGTCCGGCTCGAGGACGGCCGCGTCGTCGACCTCGATGCGATCTTCACCGGCTCGCGCACCCGGATGGCGAGCCCGATCGCCGAACAGCTCGGCTGCGCCTTCGACGAAGGGCTGCTGGGGCCGGTGATCCGTACCGACGCCATGAAGATGACGACGGTTCCGGGCGTCTATGCCGCCGGCGACATCGCGCGCGGCATGCACAACGCCACCTTTGCCTCGGCGGACGGCGTCATGGCCGGGACGGCGCTGCACCAGGCGCTGGTATTCGAACCGCTGGCGGCCTGATCCAAGGTACGGTTCAAGGCACGCCAGCGGCTTGTCAGGACACCGCGGGACCTTGGCCCCGCGGCGTCGGCTCAGCCTCCGGCTGCAGCCAGTTCATCGCGGACGATCTTCCTGAGATCGTCGATCGAGGTCAGTCGGCCATTGTGATGGACGTGCCAGAACGTCCAGCCATTGCAGGCGTCGAAGCCTTGCACCAGCGCGCCGACGCGATGGATCGAGCCCATCAGCGAACCGGATTCGAGCGAGGCGTCGGCCCGCACGCGAGCCTGATGACGGCCGCGTGAATCGGTCAGCACAGCACCAGGCACGATCAGCCCGCGCTCCAGCAGCGTGCCGAACGGGATGCGCGGCTCGGAACGCTTGCCCTTCAAGAGTTCGAGCGCCGCGGCCGGCGCGGTCTCGACCGCATCGATGCGGGCGCGGGCGGCGTCGATATAGGTCTGCTCGCGCTCGACGCCGACAAAATGGCGGCCGAGGCGCTTGGCGACGGCGCCGGTCGTGCCCGAGCCGAAGAACGGATCGAGGATGACGTCGCCCGGCTTCGACGAGGCCAGCATCACCCGGGCCAGCAGCGCTTCCGGCTTCTGGGTCGGGTGGACCTTCTGGCCGTCTTCGCCCTTCAGCCGCTCGCCGCCGGTGCAGATCGGCAGCAGCCAGTCCGAACGCATCTGGACGTCATCGTTGAAGGCCTTCATGGCCTCGTAGTTGAACGTGTACTTCGAGCCCTGCCCGCGCGACGCCCAGATCATCGTCTCATGCGCGTTGGTAAAGCGCTTGCCGCGGAAGTTCGGCATCGGGTTGGCCTTGCGCCAGACGACGTCGTTCAGGATCCAGAAGCCGAGATCCTGCAGCATCGCGCCAACGCGGAAGATGTTGTGGTAGGAGCCGATGACCCACAGCGCGCCATCCGGCTTCAGTACGCGGCGCACCGCCAGCAGCCAGGCGCGGGTGAAGGCGTCATAGGCTTCGAAGCTGTCGAACTTGTCCCAATGATCGTCGACCGCGTCGACGACCGAGTGATCCGGACGGGTCAGCCCGCCCTCAAGCTGCAGGTTGTACGGCGGGTCGGCGAAGACGAGGTCGACGGAGGCCGACGGCAGCTTCTCCAATGCGGCGACGCAATCGCCCTTGATGATGGTGTCGAGCCAGGGTGCCTGGTTCGCGATCTCGGCCGGCTTCCGCGCAAGTGCCTTCATTTTCCCAACTCCCCGACGCAACAAAACATGCGCCTATGGTTAGCGAACAGGGTGAAGGACCCGTTACGAAGCATGGTTAATCAATTGTAACCATGCGAAATCGCACGTTTTTGCTGCCTTCGACATCGTTTCGCCGGAAGTCTTGGTCTATGGTTCCGCCTCGAAAGGGCCCGGCGCCGGGCCACACCATCGAGGCCACCATGATCCGCGGTTTTCTTGCCCTGCCGGCTGCGCTGGCTCTTCTCTGCGCCACCAGCGTCAGCGTGCTCGCCGACGACGTGATGCTCGTCCTGGACGCCTCCGCCTCGATGGCCGGCAAGCTCGGACGGGACCGAAAGATAGACCTGGTAGCCGACAGCGTCGAGGCGGCGGTGGCCGACTTCCCGACCGAGGCGCGCATCGGCGTCCTCGCCTTCGGCGGCAAGAGCAAGACGAGTTGCTCCGATGCCGCGGTCACCGTTCGACCGCAGCGCAACAACAACGATGCCGTCGCCGCGGCCGCCGCCAAGCTGCAGCCGCGCGGCAAGGCGCCGCTCGCCGTCGCCGTCGAGCGCGCCGCCAACGCCCTCGACTACAAGAAGGAACGCGCGACCGTCATCGTCTTCGTCGACAAGGTGGAGGCCTGCGACGCCAACCCCTGCGTGCTGGCGGAATCGCTGGCCGCGCGGGCCAAGGACCTGACCGTCGAGGTGATCGGCCTCGGGCTGGACGACAAGGATATCGAGAGCGTCGCCTGCCTCGCCGAAAAGACCGGCGGCAAGTTCATCAACGCCAAGGACGGCACCGACGTCGCCGGCGGCCTCGCCGCCGCGCTCGCGGCCGCCAAGGCGCCGCCGCCCAACCTGCCCTCGGCCCATATCGAGGCGCCGGCGAAGGTGATCCAGTCGACCGTCTTCGATGTCGCCTATGACGGCCCGAAGGCCAAGGGCGACCGCGTGCAGATCGTCTGGCCGGGCCTGCCGGCCGGATCGGAAATCCGCAGCGTCCTCGTCGCCAAGGACGGCAAGATGCGCAAGCTGCGCGCTCCGGCCGAAGCCGGCACCTATGAGATCCGCTACTATCACCCCGAGCTCAATGTCGTGCTGGCAACCCAGTCGATCGATGTCGAGGTTCGGCCCACCGCCGTCACGGTACCCGACCATGTCGGCGCCGGCGCGCCGTTCAGCGTGAGCTGGTCCGGCCCGGCCGCCGCAGCCGACGCGATCGAGATCGCGCCGGAGCTCACCGACACCAAGCTCGCCAGCTTGAAGGTCAACAAGGACGGCCGCGCCCTGACCTTCACGGCACCAACCACCGCCGGCCGTTACGAAGCGCGCTATCGCTCGGCTGCCGATCATACGATCGCGGCCAGGGCCAGCTTCACCGTCGACCCGCCCTCGGCTTCGCTCAGTGGCCCCGACACCGCCAAGCCCGGCAGCCAGATCAAGGTTGACTGGAAGGGCCCGGCGGCGCGTTTCGACGACGTGGTGATCGCCCGCGCCGATATGCCGGCCGGCGAGCACGTCAGCCTGGCGCGCATTCGCCCCGATCGGCCGACCGTCACGCTCGACGTGCCGGCGGAAGCCGGCAGCTACGAACTGCGCTACATTGCCGGCGACGGCACGGCGATCTTCGCCCGCGCGCCGCTCAAGGTGCGCTAAACCTCCGCAACGCGGGCTCGTCGGGCATCGGAACAAGACAGCTCCGCCCCGATCTGGTAGAGAGCCCGCGTATTTCATGGATCGGACCGCGCCTGGCGCTCGGCCATCCTGCCCTGCAACGCGCGATCTCGGCCGATGGTCCCCGCCGCCCGAGTTGCGCCAGACTGACCGGAAAGTCCTCCATGCTTATCCTATTCGATTGCGACGGAGTGCTCGTCGATTCCGAAATCATCTCTTCGCGCGTCGACAGCGAGCGGCTTGCCACCATCGGCTACGACATTTCGGTCGAGGAGATGTCGCACCGCTTCGCCGGCCTGACCTGGGACCGGATCTCCAAGCTGATCGAAGCCGATCTTGGCCACGCGCTGCCCGAGAACTTCCACGACGAGACCAACAAGGAACTCGACCGCCGGCTCGCCAAGGATCTGCAGATCATTCCGGGCGTGCAGGAGATGCTCAACGCGCTCGACTACCCGCGCTGCATCTGCTCGAACTCCTCGCCCGAGCGGCTGAAGATCTCGCTGACCAAGACCGAGCTCTATGACCGCTTCCGCCCCTACATCTTCTCGGCCGTCGCCGTCCGCAACAAGCAGCCGAAGCCGTCGCCCGACGTCTACCTGCATGGCGCAGCCGAATTCGGCGTCGATCCGAAGGATTGCATCGTCGTCGAGGATTCGACCCATGGCATCCATGCGGGCCGCGCCGCCGGCATGCGCGTGGTCGGCTTCACCGGCGGAACCCACTCCTGGCCCGGCCACGCCGATGCCCTGACCGCCGCCGGCGCCATCACGGTCATCAACCGCATGCGCGACCTGCCTGCCACGATCGAGGCGCTCGCCGCCTGGCATCCGGACGAGGTCTGACGCGCCGCGCCATGACCGTCCGGCTGCGCGCCCATCACCTGCTCTGCATGCTGACCTACGTCGGCAAGGGCTACACGCCGGACTTCTGCGCCAACTACGACAAGATCGCCGTGCGGCTGACGCGCGGCGAGGAAATCGAGATCGTCGCCGGCCCCGACGACGTCTGCGCGCCGCTTCTCTCGACCGAAGCGCCGCATTGCCACAATGACAGCGTGCTGGTGCGCGATGCACAGGCGGCCGCGTCGGCCTCGGACCTGCTCGGCACGACCGTCGCACCCGGCTATCGATTCGCGCTCGACGCGCCCCTCCTCGCCCGGTTCCGGACCGCCTTCGCCGCCGGCACGACACGAACGGCCTGCGGCGGCTGCGAGTGGTCAGGGCTGTGCGACAGTGTCGCCGGTAGTGGCTTCGAGGGCACTCGCCTCATCGACCTGTAAAGGCCAGGCCTCAAGAAAGCCCCTCACCCAGCCCTCTCCCTCTAGCGGGCGAGGGCTTTCGGCCGGCGACCGGCATCACCCAAGCGCTTGTGTTTTCCAGATGTCTCCGATCGCATCTACAAGACGCGACCGAGCTCCCTCTCCCGCTAACGGGAGAGGGTTGGGGTGAGGGTCCAGCCCGCTACTCGGCCGCGGCAGCTTCCGCCCACGGCTCCGGCTTTTCCCATTTGAGCTTGGGCGAGCGCGCGGCGCGCGTTTCGTCGAGGCGGCGGCGCGGTGCGAAACGCGGTGCCTGCTGGAAGCGCTCCAGCTCCCCCGCCTTCGCCTTCATCACCAGATCCCGCAATGTCGCGATGAACAGGTCGAGCGAGGCCTTCGATTCCGATTCCGTCGGCTCGATCAGCATCGCGCCATGCACGACGAGCGGGAAATACATCGTCATCGGGTGATAGCCCTCGTCGATCATCGCCTTGGCGAAGTCGAGCGTCGAGACGCCGGTGCCTTCCAGGAAGGTGTCGTCGAACAGCACCTCGTGCATGCAGGTGCGGTCGCCGGATGGTTGGCTCATCAGGTCGCGCAGACCGGCGCGGACGTAATTGGCATTGAGCACCGCGTCTTCCGACGCCTGCTGCAGCCCGTCCGAGCCATGCGACAGCATGTAGGACAGCGCCCGCACGAACATGCCCATCTGACCATGGAACGCCGTCATGCGTCCGAACGGCGTCTCGCCCGGAAGCAGCGCTTCCTCGCTCTCGACCAGAACCGGGCCATCGGCGCCAGCGCGGACGAAGGGCAGCGGCGCGAAGGCGGCGAGGCGCTCGGAGAGCACGACAGGACCGGCGCCCGGACCGCCGCCGCCATGCGGCGTGGAAAAGGTCTTGTGCAGGTTGATGTGCATGGCGTCGACGCCGAGTTCGCCGACCTTGGCCTTGCCGACGATGGCATTGAAGTTCGCGCCGTCGCAGTAGAAATAGGCGCCGGCCGCATGGATTGCCGCGGCGATCTCGACGACGTCGCGCTCGAACAGGCCGCAGGTGTTCGGATTGGTCAGCATGATCGCGGCGACGTCGGGCGACAGCAGCGCCTTGACCGCCTCCGGGTCGACCGTGCCGTCGGCCCGCGCCGGGACCGTCACGACCTTGAAGCCGATCAGGGCGGCGGTCGCCGGATTGGTGCCATGCGCCGATTCCGGCACCAGCACGATGTTGCGCGTCTCGCCCTTGGCCGCGATGGCGGCCTTGATCGCCATCATGCCGCAAAGCTCGCCATGCGCGCCCGCCTTGGGCGACAGGGCGACCGAGGTCATGCCGGTCATTTCGAGCAGCCAGCGGCCCAGCTCGGCCATCAGCTCGACCGCGCCACCAACGGTGGAAAGCGGCTGCAGCGGATGCACGTCGCCGATGCCGGGCAGCCGCGCCATCTTCTCGTTCAGGCGCGGATTGTGCTTCATCGTGCAGGAGCCAAGCGGATAGAGGCCGCTGTCGATCGAGTAGTTCTTCTGGCTGAGGCGCACATAGTGGCGCATCGTTTCCGGCTCGGAGAGACCCGGCAGATCGATCGGCTGCCGGCGGGCGAGCTTGCCGAGGCGCGGCGTGAAATCGGCCGGCTCGTCGAGATCGACGCCAGAGACGTCATGGCGGCCGACCTCGAACAGCAGCGCCTCCTCGATCTGGAGCGCGCGATTGCCGGTGAAGGTATCGGGAAGGTCGGAGGTCGCGGCGGTGGCGGCGACGGTGGGGCGACCCTGGCTGTTCATGCTCATGCGAGCACCTCCGTCAGCGCTGCCACGAAAGCGGCGCGGTCATCATCCGTGTTCACCTCGGTCGAGGCGACGATGAGAAGATCGGCGAGTTCCGGCTTGCCGGGTTCGAGCCGGGAGACCGGCACACCGGCGAGAACGCCCTTCGTGACGAGCTTCTCGACGATCGCCGCCGCGTCGCTGGGCAAGCGGATCGTGAACTCGTTGAAGAACGAGTCATTCAAGAGGGTTACGCCCGGGAGCGCAGAAAGCGATTCAGCCAGCTTCACCGCATTGGCGTGGTTGATCCGCGCCAGCCGCGCCAAGCCCGTTTGGCCGAGAAGCGTCATATGGATCGTGAAGGCCAGGGCGCAAAGTCCTGAATTCGTGCAGATATTCGACGTGGCCTTGTCGCGGCGGATATGCTGCTCGCGGGTGGAGAGCGTCAGCACGAAGCCGCGCCGCCCTTCCGCGTCGACCGTCTCGCCGCAGAGCCGGCCCGGCATCTGGCGGACGAATTTTTGTCTCGTCGCGAACAGGCCGACATAGGGGCCGCCGAAGGAGAGCGCATTGCCGATCGACTGGCCTTCGCCGACGACGATGTCGGCGCCCTGCGCGCCCGGCGGCTCGATCAGGCCGAGCGAGACGACTTCGGTGAAGACGGCGATCAGCAGCGCGCCGACCTCGTGCGCCTTGGCGGCGATCGGCGCGAGGTCGATCAGGTGGCCATAGACGGAGGGAGACTGCACGACGACGCAGGAGGTCCCGGCATCGATCGAGGCGAGGATATCCTCGGTCGCATCCGGATCGGCCGGCAGCGCCTCGACCGTGTCGCCGGCCATCGGCGACAGCGATTCGACGACGGCGCGATACTGCGGATGCAGGCCGCCGGAAAGCACGGCTTTGTTCCGCTTGGTCAGGCGGTGCGCCATCAGCACGGCTTCGACGGTTGCGGTCGAGCCGTCATACATCGAGGCGTTCGCCACCTCCATGCCGGTCAGATGCGCGACCTGGGTCTGGAACTCGAACAGGACCTGCAGCGTGCCCTGGGTGATCTCCGGCTGATACGGCGTGTAGGAGGTCAGGAACTCCGAGCGCTGGATCAGGTGGTCGACGGTGGCCGGGACGTGGTGCTTGTAGGCGCCGGCGCCGACGAAGAACGGCACGGAGGATGCCGAGACATTGCGGGCGGAAAGGCGGCCGAGCGTGCGCTCGACCGACATCTCGCCGGCGGCACCGGGCAGATCCAGCCCGTGCACGCGAAGGTCCTTGGGGATATCGGCGAACAGATCGTCGATCGATCCGACGCCGATCGCCGCCAGCATCGCCTGCCGGTCGGCATCGGAATGGGGAAGATAGCGCATCGTCTGGTTCTTTCCTTCACCTCTCCCTCAGGGAGAGGTCGACGGCGGAGCCGTCGGGTGAGGTTTTGGGGACGGTCTTTCGGCTACAGCGTCTCGACAAAAGCCCGGTAGGCCGCCTCGTCGAGCAGGCCGTCCAGTTCGCCCGGTTCTGTCAGCGTCAGCTTCCAGAACCAGCCGTCGGTCTCGGCCGCGTCGTTGATCATGGCGGGCGACTTCTCCAGCGCGCCATTGACGGCGACGACGACGCCGGAGACCGGCGCGTAGACGTCGCTCGCCGCCTTGACGGATTCGACCACGGCCGCGTCATCGCCCTTGGCGAAGGTCTTGCCGACTTCCGGCAGCTCGACATAGACGACATCGCCGAGCTGCGACTGCGCATAGTCGGTGATGCCGACATAGGCAGCGTCGCCATCGATGCGGACCCATTCGTGATCCCGGGTGAAATAGCTGGTCATGGTGATCTTCCCTGGAAGCGCCGTTCAGGCTTGTTTGCGGAAATAGCGGTGCGGAACGAAAGGCATGGCGACGACGGACGCGGCAAGATCCTTGCCGCGCACCACCAGCGTCAGCGGCGTGCCGAGAGCGGCGTGCTCGGCCGCGACATAGCCCATGGCGACGGGGCCGCCGGCGGTCGGGCCGAAGCCGCCCGAGGTGACGATGCCGATCGTGGTGCCGGAAGCGTCGCGGATCTCGGTGCCCTCGCGGGCCGGCGCCCTTCCCTCGGGCTGGATGCCGACGCGCAGCCGTGCCGGGCCGGCGGCGAGTTCGCCGAGGATCCGGCCGGCGCCGGGAAAGCCGCCCTCGGCGCGACGGCGCTTGGCGAGCGCAAAGCCGAGATCGGCCTCGACGGGCGACGTCGCCTCATCGATGTCATGGCCGTAGAGGCAGAGCCCGGCTTCGAGCCGCAGCGAATCGCGGGCGCCGAGCCCGATCGGCTCGACCTCGGGTTCGGCCAGAAGAATTCGGACCAGCGCCTCGGAATCATCCGCCTTGACCGAGATCTCGTAGCCGTCCTCGCCGGTATAGCCAGACCGGCTGACATGACAATCAAAGCCGTCGAAGGCCAGGCGCGCGGCGGTCATGAAGCCCATCGCGGCAGCGTCCGGGCAGTGGCGCGCCATCACCTCGGCCGCCTTCGGCCCCTGCAGCGCCACCAGCGCCAGATCGTCGGCCGGCTCGAGCGTGATGCCCTCGGGCAGGTTGGCGGCGATATGGGCGTAGTCGATGGCCTTGCGCCCGGCATTGACGACCAGCGTCAGCGTGCCGTCCTCGCTCGGGTCGGCCGAGCGCGTCACCATCAGGTCGTCGATGATGCCGCCTTCCGGCGTCGTCAGCAGGGTGTAGCGGATGCGGCCCGGCGCCAGCGCCTGGAAATCGCCCGGCGTCAGCGCTTCCAGCGCGCGGGCGGTCGTGGCGTGGTCGGGGCCGACCAGGAAAGCCTGCCCCATATGGGAAACATCGAACAGGCCGGCGCTTTCGCGCGTCCAGTTGTGTTCGGCGAGGATGCCCTTGGGATATTGCACCGGCATGGAGTAGCCGGCGAACGGCACCATGCGCGCGCCAAGTTCGCGATGGAGGTCCGCAAGCGGAGTCTCAAGCGGAAGATTATCGGCCGAATCAGCCATGCACCAGAATCCTCGACAGGGTCCAAATGGCACGGGCAGGCCCAATCTGGCCTGTTCCGCGCCCCCTCTGTCTGAGAACCTGAGAGATTTCCCGCGATTGCCAAGGTGGCAGACGCGGCTACTCCTTCGGTGAGCCTCGCCGCAAGCGGCAAGGGCTGCTTTCCAGAGCGTCGCCGACCGTCCGGTCCGTTGGCCTGAGAGTTTCCGGGGCGGTTGCTCCTTCGGCGCCGACGGGGCTCTCACCCCTTCGGACTCTCCCGGCGGTCGTTCAGCCGGCGACCAGGGCCGCCGACTCGACTGGATCGCGACACGAATCCAGCTTGCCTCGTTAGTGGCGGATCACGGGCATCCCTGTCAATCGATGGAACGCCCGTGCCCGCATCAAATCGAACGGACCCGGATCGACCCGGCCGGACTAGCCTCGGCCCTTGCCCGCCGCCTTGTCGTCGAAGCCGACATAGATGCGGAAGTCGGAATTGCCCTCGGTAAGCGGCACGGTGATCGATTCGTCGATCTTGGTGAAATCCGACGCGAAGGTGGGTGCCGCCAACACGACCGGGATGCGCGCCAGGTCGGATTTCAGGACCTTGTCGCGCCCTTCCATGACGACGATGCGAATCGGCACGTTGACGGTCTGCGCCTTGCCGGCAGGGCCGGAAGCGACACGGCCCTTGATGCCGAGCTTGATGTTGACGCCGCCGGCAACCTTCCGGCACTCGCGCGCCGTGTCGTTGATCGTGGCCTGGTAGACGACCGGCGGGCTGGCGCCGGTCAGCGGATCGGGCTTGCCGCCCGCGTGGACCTTGAGCTCTTCCGTCCCGGGGCGGATCGCAACCGGCGGGCAATCGACCGCAACACCGAAATTCTCGGCCGAAACGATCGTCGCATTCTCAAGGTTCTTGTTTGGCGCGCCGAACAGCGCGTTGTTGACGACGTTGCCGCCACCCGACGAACCATCGCTCACGCTCGAGCAGGCAGAAACCAGGCCGGCCAGAGCGGCGACCGACACAAGAGCCATAAAGCGGCGCGACCCGGCCGGGCCACCAAAAGAAGAACCATGCATCCCAATAATCCTCGACGCTGATGCGCGACGTCTATAACAGTCCGATCGATCTTTGGCGACTTAGTGGCTGACGAACCGCGGTACCTTGCCCGCAGCATCACGCGACGATAGGGTTGCGGCAAAGGCGGCTTGCCACAATTCGAGCCGTATGTGGAGGCGTTTCTTCCGTGAAATATGTAAGCACGCGCGGCATTGCCCCCGCGCTCGGCTTTTCCGACGTTCTTCTGGCTGGGCTTGCGCGCGACGGCGGCCTCTATGTTCCGGAGACATGGCCAACGTTTGCCGCCGCCGACTTCGCGCGGCTTGCCGGCCGCCCCTATGACGAAGTCGCCTATGCGGTGATCCATCCGTTTGTCGCCGGCGAGATCGCCGATGCCGATCTGGCGCGTATGTGCGCCGAGGCCTATGCGACCTTCCGCCATCCGGCGGTCGCCCCGCTGGTACAGACCGGGCCGAACCACTTCATCCTCGAGCTGTTCCACGGCCCGACCCTGGCGTTCAAGGACGTGGCGATGCAGCTGCTGGCGCGGCTGATGGACCATGTCCTGGCCGAACGCGGCCGACGCGCCACCATTGTCGGCGCAACGTCCGGCGATACCGGCGGCGCCGCTATCGAGGCATTTCGCGGCCGGGCGGCCACCGACATCTTCATCCTGTTCCCGCATGGCCGCGTCTCGCCGGTGCAGCAGCGCCAGATGACGACGGTGCATGACGCCAACGTCCACGCCATTGCGCTCGAAGGCACGTTCGACGATTGCCAGGCAATCGTGAAGGGCCTGTTCAACGACCACGGCTTTCGCGATCGGGTTTCGCTTTCCGGCGTCAACTCGATCAACTGGGGCCGCATCGTCGCGCAGGTGGTCTACTACGTCACCGCCGCGCTTTCGCTCGGCGCGCCGGCCCGCTCGATCTCCTTCACCGTGCCGACCGGCAATTTCGGCGACGTCTTCGCCGGCTATGTCGCGAAGAAGATCGGCTTGCCTATCGACCGGCTGGTGATCGCCACCAACACCAACGACATCCTCGCCCGCACGCTCGAAAGCGGCCGCTACGAGATGACCGGCGTGGTGCCGACGCAATCGCCGTCGATGGACATCCAGATCTCGTCCAACTTCGAACGCCTGCTGTTCGAGGCTGCCGGACGCGACGGTGACGGCGTACGTCGCCTGATGGCGGGCCTCGGCCAATCCGGCGCGTTCACGATGCCCGAATCGGCGCTGGCCAGCATCCGCAGCGAATTCGCCGCCGGACGCACCAGCGAGGCCGAGACCGAAGCGACGATGCGCGATACGCTCGCCGCCACCGGCTATCTCGCCGATCCGCATACGGCGGTGGCGCTCGCCGTGGCGGCACGCCAGCCCGAGACCGGCTCGCCGATGGTTACGCTCTCGACGGCGCATCCGGCGAAATTCCCCGCTGCGGTCGAGGCGGCCACCGGCATCCATCCCGCGCTGCCCCTCTGGCTCGGCGACCTCATGCAGCGGGAAGAGCGCTTCACCGTTCTTCCCAACGATATCGGTGCCATCGCCCGCTTCGTCGAAGCCCGGGCCCGCGCCATCCACGAAAAGGTGTGAAGCATGGCTCCTGAAGCATTCCTCATGCCGGTGACCCGCGCATGACCGTACAGGTGACGAAACTCAAGTCGGGGCTCACCGTCGCGACCCACGACATGAATCACCTGGAAAGTGCTGCACTCGGCGTCTGGGTCGGCGCCGGTTCAAGGCGGGAAGAGCCTTCGGAGCACGGGATCTCGCATCTGCTCGAGCACATGGCCTTCAAGGGCACGCGCAAGCGTTCTGCGACCGACATTGCCGAGGAGATCGAGGCCGTCGGTGGCGAGCTCAACGCGGCGACCAGCGTCGAGACGACCTCCTATTACGCCCGCATCCTGAAGCCCGACGCCGAACTCGCCGTCGACATCCTGAGCGACATCCTCTGCAACTCGGCCTTCGATGCCGACGAGCTGAAGCGCGAGCAGCACGTCATCGTGCAGGAAATCGGCGCCTCGCTCGATACGCCCGAGGATCGCGTCTTCGACTTTTTCGTCGAGAGCGCCTATCCGGACCAGCCGATCGGCCGGACCATCCTCGGCACCGAGGAAACCGTCCGTCGCACCAGCTCCGGCGATCTTTCGTCCTATCTCGACCGGCACTATCACGGCCCGAACATGGTGCTGGCGGCTGCCGGCAATGTCGACCATGACGCGCTGGTCAGGCTCGCCGAAGACCGCTTCGCCAGTCTGCCCTCGGCAGAACTCACCCAGGGCGAGCCGGCGCATTATCGTGGCGGCGAGATGCGCGAGACGCGCGACCTGATGGAAGCGCAGATCCTGCTCGGCTTCGAGGGCATGCCCTACAAGTCCGACGATTTCCACGCCGTGCAGATTCTCGCCTCGATGCTCGGGGGCGGCATGTCCTCGCGGCTGTTCCAGGAAGTGCGCGAGAAGCGCGGCCTCTGCTATTCGATCTACGCCTTCCATTGGAGCTTCGCGGATACCGGCCTTTTCGGCGTCCATGCCGCGACCGGCGGCGACGACATCGAGGAACTCATGCCGGTGCTGCTCGGCGAGCTGGAGCGCGCGAGCCTCGACGTTACCGAAGCGGAGCTAGGCCGCGCCCGCGCGCAGATGCGCGCCAGCCTGCTGATGAGCCTCGAGAGCCCTGCGGCCCGGGCCGGTCAGGTGGCGCGACAATTGCTGCTGTTCGGCCGCCCCATTCCGGTCGAGGAAATCGTCGCCCGCATCGACGACGTCTCCGTCGCCCGCGTGCGCGACCTCGCGCACCGCATCTTCACCGGCAGCCCGCCGACGGTGGCCGCGATCGGCCCCATCGACAAGCTCGTGAACCATGGCAAGATCGCCGAACGCCTGGGATCGCCGATCGTCGTCTGAGGCGCACTCCTGACGGTCGCGTCGGTCGTGGATCAGCGACCGCCGGGGCCGTGAATACGTCGACCACGATCGACCCAGGCGGATCGGTCATTCTGGCGAGCAACGCGGAGCGGGGGCCCGGCGCGGCAAATGGAGTTCTTGCGGTCCGTCGTGCCATTCCACCCCATGCCGGTGATCGCCACCGACACGGTGATCCTGCGCGCGCCGGCCATGGCCGACTACGCCGCTTGGTCGAGCCTTCGCGAACAGAGCCGCGGCTTCCTCACACCCTGGGAGCCGCTCTGGCCCGGGGACGATCTGACCCGCGGCGCCTTCCGGCGACGAATGCGGCGCTATCACAGCGAAATGCGCGCCAATACCGGCTATCCCTTCCTCGTCTTCACCACCGAAGGCCAGCAGATGGTCGGCGGATTGACGCTGTCGCATGTCGTGCGCGGCGTCACGCAGAGCTGCTCGCTCGGCTACTGGATGGGCGCGCCTTTCGCCGGCAAGGGCCTGATGACGGCCGCCGTGAAGGCCGTCATTCCCTTCGTTTTCGACACGTTGCGCCTGCACCGGCTGGAGGCGGCATGCCTTCCGCACAATGCGGCCTCGATCCGTCTTCTCGAAAAAGCCGGATTCACCCGCGAAGGCTACGCTCGTCGCTATCTCTGTATCGAGGGCCGGTGGCAGGACCACCTCCTCTACGCGATCGTCAGCGATGATCCACGACCCTGAGACGCCATGCTCCGTCGGGCCCCGCCAGACGGAACGCAAGGAACTGTTGCCAGCTTGTCACGCAGCCGAATTTTTCTTGTGCTGCTTCGACCCGGATAGTACTTCTCGACGGCCTTCGGGCCTTGGAGGTTTGTTTGTTGCTTAACCGCTTCGTCGCCGCGGTCCTTTTTGTCCTGTTCGCGGTCGTCGGCACGGCCACCAACGTGCAGGCGCTCGACGCCGTCAACGTTCCGCTCGACGGCACGACGCTCGACCTGACCAAGGCCGTCGAACGCGCCTCGCGCGACCCGTCCGATCGCGTTCAGGTTTCGACGGCGCCCGGCGCCGACGGCATCGTCCGCCGCATCGAGGTGCGCTCCAACGAAGCGGGCGGCACCTCCTACTGGGTCTCCTTCGCGCTGACCAACAATGGCGACGAGCAGATCGACCGGCTGCTGGTGGCGCCGCATTTCCGCCTCGCCAATTCCGGCCTGCTGATCCCCGATCTCGGCGCCTCGCGCATCGCCACCGTGACGCCGAGCCAGGGCTTCGCGCCCGAGCGGCAGGCGAGCCAGGAGGCCGACGTCTTCCGCGTCACGCTCGACCCCGGCGCCGTCGTCACCTTCGTGGCCGAACTGCGCACGCCGGTGCTGCCGCAGCTCTATCTGTGGGATCCCGACAACTACAAGGACGCGATCAACAGCTACACGCTGTATCACGGCATCGTCCTCGGCATTTCCGGTCTTCTGGCACTGTTCCTGACCATCGTGTTCGTGGTCAAGGGAACCGCGATGTTCCCGGCGACGGCCGGCCTCGCCTGGTCGGTGCTGATCTATCTCGCCATCGATTTCGGCTTCTGGAACAAGGTGATCCAGATCGCGCCCGGCGACGACAAGATGTGGCGCGCCTTCGCCGAGGTGCTGCTGTCGGCGACGCTGCTGATCTTCACCTACACCTATCTGAACCTGAACCGATGGCACGCCCGCTACAGCCACGCGACGATCGCCTGGCTGGTCGGCCTGCTGATCCTGCTCGGCGTCGCCGTGTTCGAGCCCGGGATCGCCGCCGGTGTCGCCCGCTTCTCGTTCGGCCTGACCGTGACGCTCGGCTTCGTCGTCATCCTCTATCTGGCGATGCACCACTACGACCGCGCCATCATGCTGATCCCGACCTGGGTGCTGCTGATGGTGTGGATCCTCGGCGCCTATCTGACGGTGACCGGCAACCTCGCCAATGACGTGATCCAGCCGGCGCTGAATGGCGGCCTCGTGCTGATCGTCCTGCTGATCGGCTTCACGGTGATGCAGCACGCCTTCGCCGGCGGCGCAATCGCCCAGGGCGCGATCGGCGAGACCGAGCGCCGCGCCCTGGCTCTGACCGGCGCCGGCGACATCGTCTGGGACTGGGACGTCTCGCGCGACCGCATCTTCACCGGCTCCGACGCCGAGGACCTGCTCGGCCTCAAGCATGGCGCGCTGGAGGGCCCGGCACGCGACTGGCTCGACGTGCTGCACCCGTCCGACCGCGACCGCTTCAAGGCGACGCTCGACGCCGTGATCGAGCAGCGCCGCGGCCGCATCGCGCAGGATTTCCGCCTGCGCGCCGAAGACGGCCATTATCGCTGGTTCCACCTGCGCGCCCGTCCGGTGCTGGGTTCCGATGGCGAGGTCACGCGCTGCGTCGGTACGCTCGCCGACGTCACCGAGGAGCGCACGGCAGAAGAACGGCTGCTCCACGACGCCGTGCATGACAACCTGACCGGCCTGCCGAACCGAGAATTGTTCATGGACCGCCTCGCCTCGGCCGTGACGCGCACCCAGGCCGAGGGCGCCGCCCGTCCCTCCGTGTTCGTGCTCGACATCGACCGTTTCAAGCAGGTCAATGACGGCTTCGGCCTCTCGGTCGGCGACTCGATCCTGCTGACGATCGCCCGCCGCCTGACCCGCCTGCTGAAGCCGCAGGACACGCTGGCGCGCATTTCCGGCGACCAGTTCGCCTTCCTGCTGATTTCGGAAAGCGAGCCCGAGCGCATCGCCGGCTTCGCCGATTCGGTCCGCCGCACGCTGCGCGCGCCGATCTCGTTCGGCGACAAGGAGATCTTCCTGACCGCGTCGATCGGCATCGCCATGCATGACAGCAAGCAGAGCGAGGCGACCGAGATCGTCAAGGACGCCGAGATCGGCATGTACTATGCCAAGCGCCTCGGCGGCGACCGCATCGAGGCCTTCCGGCCGGCGCTGCGCCAACATGGCGCCGACACGCTGACGCTGGAGGCGGATTTGCGCCGCGCCATCGGCCGCGAAGAAATCAAGGTCCTCTACCAGCCAATCGTGCGCCTGGAAGATCGGACCATTGCCGGCTTCGAGGCGCTGGTGCGCTGGGACCATCCGCAGCACGGCCGCATCCCGCCGGCCGAGTTCATTCCGCTCGCCGAGCGCAACGGCCTGATCATTCCGCTCGGCCTGTTCGTGCTGGAACGCGCCGCCAAGCAGCTTTCCGACTGGCAGGAACAGCTCGGCCGCGACGTGCCGCTCTTCGTCTCCGTCAACATCTCCAGCCGCCAGCTGCTTCGCCACGACCTGATCAGTGACGTGAAGTCGGTGCTGTCGCGATCGGCTGTGACGCGCGGTTCGCTCAAGCTCGAGCTGACCGAGAGCCTGGTGATGGAAAACCCGGAATATGCGGCGCAGGTGCTGACCCGCGTCCGCGAACTCGGCGCCGGCCTGTCGCTCGACGATTTCGGCACCGGCTACTCGTCGCTTTCCTATCTGCAGCGCTTCCCGTTCGAGACGCTGAAGATTGACCAGAGCTTTGTCCGCGGTCCCTCCGCCAAGCAGAAGCGCGTGATCCTCAGGGCCATCATCGGCCTGGCGCACGAACTCGGCATGGACGTGGTGGCAGAAGGCGCGGAGACGGAGGACGACGCGCTCGACCTCTACGATCTCGGCTGCGAATTCGCGCAGGGCTTCCTGTTCGGCCAGCCAATGACGGCGCCCGAGGCCGGCAAGCTGATCTTCCGCGAGGAAGAGTCGATGATCGCCTGAGGCGGATCACCGGAGGCAGTGCCTCCGGCGACCAGGCGTTCGGACGAAGCGGGTGTCGGCGCGCGCGGCGCGGCCGGCCATGTCCCCGATCAGGCGATCTGCCGGCTCCGTGCGGACGCGTGGACACGCTCCAGTACGCGCTCGCGCAACTGCATCAGCTCGCTGTCGGCGGGGATGCGGGCGAAGAGCCGTTTCTCGTCCCCCTCGAGCTGGTCGTGGCGCGACAGGCGTCGTTCGATCGCTCCCTCGCCGAGCGGTGCCATGCCCTCGAACGAACTGCCGCCGCCCTCGACCGCGACGCGGTTCAGCGCGCCCTCGTCCGGAGCGAGGCGCAGGCTCGCGGCGATCTCGGCCCGGTAGGTCGGGTCGACGACCCAGCGGTCGTAGTAGACACCGACATGATCGGGCAGCCTGTTCGTCTCGCCGAGGAATTCACGCGCATGCATCTTCCAAAGGGCGATCGAATTCTGGAAATACGCGTCCGCCCGCTCGCCTCCATAGACGACATGCATGCCACCGCTCATGCGGATCCGGCTGGCGAACATGTTGAGCGGGTCGCGGAGCAGGAGGATATGCTGGCAGCGGCGCGGCCAGGGCGTGAAGATCGGCCTGTCGATCGGCCAATCCTCGAGGCTGACGCAAAGGCCCCGGGCAAGAAGCTTCCAGCCGGTTTCGCGCAGCATTCTGCGCATCTGACGGCGAGCGCAGATTCGAGGAAACCAATGCCAGAAGGCCTTGGTCGCAAACGGGTCGCCGAGCAGCGCCGGCACCTGCTCGCGTAGCAGGATGTCGTTCATGAAGAATGCGGCGTTCGTTAGTCCCGTCCAGTTCAGGACGACGTGGTTGCCGCTCCTCCTCATACCGTGAAATGCCCAGATCTGCATGGAAACTGCCCCCGTATGACCACCCCCTGCCCCAGTCTCAAAATGAGGAACATAATTTCATAAGGCTACCAACCTATACACGTTCTCGTGATCGAACACACGCGGCCGGCTTGCGGCTGGATTCCCGTCACGACGCTTGACAGAACCCCGCCCCGTCCCTCTATTCCCGTCTCATGTCGCGGAACGAAACTGTCATGGCCGACGCCTCCAAGCCCCCGCTCGAAATCCTGCTCTGCGCGCCGCGCGGCTTCTGCGCCGGCGTCGACCGGGCGATCCAGATCGTCGAGCTGGCGCTGCAGCGTTTCGGCGCGCCGGTCTATGTCCGGCACGAAATCGTGCATAACCGCTATGTCGTCGACAGCCTGCGCGACAAGGGCGCGGTCTTCGTCGAGGAACTGGACGAGATCCCGGACGACGGCCAGCCCGTCGTCTTCTCGGCCCATGGCGTGCCGAAATCCGTGCCGGCGGACGCCAAGGCGCGGCAGATGTTCTTCCTCGACGCCACCTGCCCGCTCGTATCCAAGGTGCACAAGGAAGCGCAGATCCATTTCAAGCGCGACCGCGAGATCGTCCTGATCGGCCATGCCGGCCATCCCGAAGTGATCGGCACCATGGGGCAATTGCCGGAGGGCGCCGTCACGCTGATCGAGACGGTTGCGGACGCCGAGGCCTTCACGCCGAGGAACCCGGAGGCGCTCGCCTTCATCACCCAGACCACGCTCTCGGTCGATGATACCTCGGCGATCGTCAAGGTCCTGACCGCGCGCTTCCCGGCGATCACCGCGCCGCATAAGGAAGATATCTGCTACGCGACGACCAACCGCCAGGAAGCGGTCAAGCGGATCGCCGGCGACGTCGACGCGATGATCGTCGTCGGCGCGCCCAATTCGTCCAATTCGCAGCGCCTGCGCGAAGTGGCCGAACGCGAGGGCTGCAAGGTCTCGATCCTGATCCAGCGCGCCTCTGATATCGACTGGTCGCTGCTCGACGGCATCCGCCGCGTCGGCGTCACTGCCGGCGCCTCGGCGCCGGAAATCCTGGTCGAGGAAGTCATCGACGCCTTTGTCGCGCGCTTCAGCGTCAAGGTCGAACTCGTCCAGAACGCGCTCGAGACGATCGCCTTCAACCTCCCCCGCGAACTTCGCCTTCCAGCTGCAGAATGAGCTTTTCCTGATGGCCGTCTATACCGAGATCGCCGACGACGAACTCGCATGCTTCATCGCGGGCTACGACATTGGCTGTGTCGTCTCCCTGAAGGGCATCGCCGAGGGGGTCGAGAATTCGAACTATTTGCTGGTGACGGACGCCGGCCCCCATATTCTCACCCTCTATGAGAAGCGGGTCGACCCGAACGACCTCCCCTTCTTCATCGGACTGATGGAGCATCTGGCAAGTCGCGGCATCACTTGCCCGCAGCCGGTGCGCAATCGCGAGGGTCAGGCGCTCGGCACGCTGGCCGGCCGACCGGCGGCGATCGTCACGTTCCTGCAGGGCATGTGGGTGCGCCGGCCGCGCGCCGACCATTGCCACGCCATCGGCGGGGTTCTGGCGCAGCTGCACCTCGCCGGCGAAGGCTTCGAACTGACCCGGCACAACGCGCTCACCGTCGATGGCTGGCGGCCGCTGTTCGACCGGGCGTCGGCACGCGCCGACGAAGTGATGCCGGGCCTCGCAGCCGACATCAGCGCCGAACTCGACCTGCTGGAGCGGTCCTGGCCGACCGACCTGCCGCGCGGCGTCATCCATGCCGATCTCTTCCCCGACAACGCCTTCTTCCTGCATGAAGAATTGTCGGGCGTGATCGACTTCTATTTCGCCTGTAACGACTTCCTCGCCTATGACGTCGCCGTCTGCCTGAACGCCTGGTGCTTCGAGCCGGACGGTTCGCTCAACGTTACCAAGGCCCGTGCCCTGCTGGCCGGCTACCAGAAGGTTCGTCCCTTCACGCCGGACGAGCTCACGGCGCTACCCCTGCTGGCGCGCGGCTCGGCACTCCGCTTCCTTTTGACCCGTCTCTATGACTGGCTCAACGTTCCGCCCGGCGCGCTGGTCGCGCCGAAAGACCCGCTCGAATATTTGCGCAAGCTGCGCTTCCACCGCACGGTGGAGGACGTCAGCGCCTATGGATTGATCCTTTGACCGAAGAAAAATCGATTGCGATCTGGACCGACGGCGCCTGCTCCGGCAATCCCGGCCCCGGCGGCTGGGGCGCCGTGCTGATTTCCGGCGAGCACGAGAAGGATCTCAAGGGCGGCGAGGCCGACACGACCAACAACCGCATGGAGCTGACGGCGGCGATCGAAGCCCTGGACGCGCTCAAACGCCCCTCGGTCGTCGATCTGCATACCGACTCCCAATATGTGAAGGGCGGCATCACCGGCTGGATCCACGGCTGGAAGCGCAATGGCTGGAAGACGGCCGACAAGAAGCCGGTGAAGAACATCGACCTCTGGCAGCGCCTGGACGCCGCCCTGCAGCGCCACAAGGTGACCTGGCACTGGGTCAAGGGTCACGCCGGCAACGAGGCGAACGAGCGCGCCGACCAACTCGCCCGCGACGGCATGGCGCCCTACAAGGTCAAGAAGAAGAGCTTCAGCCCCGGCTGATCGTCCCATCCCAGAGACGGCGCACGCCGAAGCCGTCGAAGAGCGTCTCGTTCGATACCAGGGCGATATCCTCGATCAGCGCCTGGGCGATCAGGATCCGGTCAAACGGATCCGGGTGCCCATCGGCAATCGCTTCGGCTCGCGCGGCGTGCTCCGTCGTGATCGAAAGGCGGCCGAAGCCGGCCAGGTCGATCTCTTCCTCGACATGGTCCGCCAGCCGCTGCATGTCGGGCAGGATGCCGATGCGCCGCTTGCCAAGGAGTTCAAGGACCGAGGCGGCGCTGACCAGCGGATCGTTGCCGGCATCGGCGATGGCGGCGTGGGCGGTCTGCGTGAGCCGCTGGCTCCCCATCATCCACCAGAACCAGACCTGGGTGTCGAGAAGCAGCCGCATGGCCTACGGTCCCTCGAGCGTTTTCGCGCGAAGTGGATACCGGTTCGCATGAAGAAAACGCGATCAAACAAAGAGCTAGCGTCGTTCCGTGTTTCCATGAAACACGGAACGACGCTAGTGATCCCACTGCGACTGGTCAGTCGGTGGATAGGGATCAAACAAGCGATCATCGAAATCGATCAGCCCGCGAAGGCGTCCGGGACTGCGCGGCGCGCGGTCTGGCACGGACGGCGGCGGGTCCAGCGGAACGATCCGCGCGACTTCCTTGTTGCCGCGCATCAGGACCACTTCCTCGCCCGCCTGAGCCTGCAAGACCAGGCGGGAGAGGGTCGTCTTCGCTGCGTGCATCTTGACCCGTATCATGGCGCGGAGCCCCATCAGCTATTTCTAGCTAACGAGTTTCCGCTACGGAAGCAAGCTGGACTAGAGCAACTCGAGGACTGCTGCCGCGCCGGAGCCGGTGACTCCGCCGGCTTCCTCGACGTTCAGCGTCTTGACCACGCCGTCCTCAACAATCATGGCATAGCGCTTGGAGCGGATTCCGAGACCGTTGGCGGACAAGTCGAACTCCAGGCCGATCGCCTTGGTGAACTCGCCCGAGCCGTCGGCGAGGAAAAGGATTTTGTCCTCGGCGCCGGTGGCCTTGGCCCACGCGCCCATGACGAACTGGTCGTTCACGGCGACGACGGCGATGGTGTCGACGCCCTTCGCCTTGATCGCGGCGGCCTGGTCGAGATAGCCCGGCAGGTGGTTCTTGTGGCAGGTGGGCGTGAAGGCACCGGGAACGGCGAACAGCACGACCGTCTTGCCGGCGAAGATGTCGGCGTCCGTCTTTTCGACGACGCCATCCGGGGTCACGACCCGGAACTTCGCTGCGGGGATGCGATCGCCAACCGAGATGGTCATCTCGTGCTCCATGAATTGCGGTGGGTGAAGGAATTTCAGGAAGGAATGCCGCTCGAAGCGACACTCCCGGGAAACAACCGCCGGGACGTTACGGCTTCGCGCCGTCTGCGTCGAGCGTGAAAGTCCGGCTTGTCGCTCCACCTGCCGCCGTCAAAGTGAGGCGGATCTGCGTACCGGCGATCGTCCCGGCGGCGGAGCGGCGGTCGGCCACGAAACGCAAGGCCCGCGTCCCATCCTCGAATGCGGCCGGCTTCGGCAGGTCGGCGAACCAGTCTGCCGGAGCCTCGACGAACAGGGCCTCTGTGCCCTTCCCCGGCGCCGTATACCTTGCCTCGAATTCGGGTTTCTGATCCGGTCCGCCGATGCGCTTCAGCGAGATCAGCTCGAACTCGCCGGGCCTGCCCGGCCCCGGCAGCGCCGCCCGCGCCATCGCGACGAGGGCAGAGGCAGCCCTGTCGCCATCCTCCCCCCCAACATCCAGCGACGTGGCCAGGTGGACGGGAATGCAGATCTCCTCGCAGATCCCGATATCCATCTTGACGTCGAGCGTCACCGGTCTGGCCGGGTCGGCAATCGTGAAGCGGACCGGAAGCACGACGCGATCACGATAGACGTTCGAAGCGGCGTATCCATCGTCGTAGCGCTCGGGTGCCGGAAACTCGACCGTCCCCGCCTCGGCGTTGGTCGATGCGGAAAAATCGAAACGCGGCGGCACTCCGGCGTCCCCCGGCGTCCGCCAGTAGGTTTTCCAGCCCGGCGCGAGCTCGATCTCGATCGCCCCGTCCATCGTTCCGTCCACCACCGGCGTGGTGGCAACAAGGCGCACCCGCACCTTGTCGGCGGAGACCCAGGCACCCATGGCGGCGAAAGCAGGTTGTGAAACGGTGGCGAGAAGACAGACGAGGAAGAGTTTTCGAATCCGCATTGCATCAGGCTAGCGAGGCTTTCCGGCAATCTCCAGATCGGTGGCGGCCAGCCCGATCATTTGTTCGTGTGCCGTCGCCGGAACACGGGCACGGCCTTTTCTTTTGACCGGTCCGTGCTAGGCTTCCGCCATGACCGAGAAACAGCCCCGCGCGCCGGTCGAGCCCAGCTATCTCGACGGGCAATTTCTGATCGCCATGCCAAGCATGGAGGATGGCCGTTTCGCCCGTTCCGTCGTTTATATCTGCGCTCATTCCGCCGATGGCGCGATGGGGATCGTCGTCAACCAGATCGCCCCGCAGATCGACTTCGTCGACCTCCTGATCCAGCTCGACATCATCCCCGACGGCCCCGAGATCCGCCTGCCCCCCAGGGCAAACCGGATGATCGTGCAGCGCGGTGGCCCGGTCGAGACCGGGCGCGGCTTCGTACTGCACAGCGCCGACTATTTCATCGAGAATTCGACGCTGCCGATTGCCGAGAACGTCTGCCTGACGGCAACCCTCGAGATCCTGAAGGCGATCGTTTCGGGGGCCGGCCCGCGCAACGCCATGCTGGCGCTTGGTTATGCCGGATGGGGACCGGGCCAACTCGAGGCCGAGATCCAGTCGAACGGCTGGCTGCATTGCGCCGCGACGTCCGATCTGATCTTCGATCCGGAACTCGCGACCAAATATGATCGCACCATGGCGCTGCTCGGCGTTGACCTGGCCATGCTTTCCGACGAGGCCGGCCACGGCTAGACCCCTCCGCCGGATGCGGACTGAAGGACTCGGCCGTCAATCCTTGCGCTTCAGAACACCGCGCGCATAGGCAATGAAAACACCGACGAGCGCCAGCGCCAGGCCGAACCAGGTCACCACATATTGCAGATGGTTGTTGGAGAAGCTGACCGTCGTCTCGCCCCCCTGGGGCAGGCCGCCGGGGTTCGGCGTCGCATCGGCATCGATGGTGTAGGGCGCGACCAACTGCGATGGCAGGCCGCTTCGCTCCGCAAACTTGTCAGGCTCGCGCGCGAACCATTGCTGGCTCGTCGGCTTGGCGGAAGCCTGGAACCTGCCCGGCGTCTCGGGCCGGCGCAGCAACCCCGTCACGGTGACACGGCCCTGCACCTGGCCCTCGGGCCGGGTCGAAGCGGCTTCCTTGTCGACCGGCACAAAGCCGCGATTGACGTAGACGATCCAGCCTTCATCCGTCCGGAGCGGCGTGAAGACGAACCAGCCGACCCCACCGACAGGCCCGCGCGGGTCCATCAGCGCATTGTAAAGATGCGCCTCGTCGTCATGCAGAAACTCGCCCGTCACCGTGACCGGCGTGTAGTCGGCCTCGGTCAGGTCCAGCGTCTTCCAGGCCCCCGGTCCAGGCGCCGCGACGGGCGCCTCCTTCAGGCGGCTGTCGACCTGCGCGATCAGCGCTTCCTTCCAATGCAGCCGCTGCACCTGCCACATGCCGAGCGAGCACAGGAAGGCAAAGACAAGGATCGTGGCGATCGCCGGCACGATCAGCTTGCGCACGGGAGAGCGTGGGGACATTTCAGACATCGGATCTATCGGACATATGCACGCCGGCTCAGCTCTGCTCGAGCCGGCCTTCCTCTGCCTTGTGGCGATACTGGATCGCGATCATCAGCCCCTTCAACGGCCGCAGCATCCCCAGTCCCAGCGCGACGACCAGCGGGATCCAGAGCAGCGCATGAACCCAGAAGGGCGGCTGGAACTTGAATTCGACGTAGAGCGCCAGGAAGGCGACGATGAACCCGACGATCAGCATGATGAAGACGGCCGGACCGTCGCCGGCGTCGCTGAACGAATAATCGAGACCGCAATTGCCGCAGCGCGGCGCCACGTCCAGGAAGCCGCTGAACAGCCGCCCCTCACCGCAACGCGGGCAGCGGCCGCGCAGGCCCGTGCTGGAGGGCGTCAGCGGCGGGTAGAGCGCCTTGTCGCGGAAGGGTGCGCGGGAATCGGACAAGAGCGGCTCCTGTAAGCGATGGCGCGTCGGGAGACCCTGCGCCGCAAATGAAACGGGCGGCCCTAGGCCGCCCGTCCGTGTCTTGATCAGGCGCCGTGCATGGGCGCGCCCCAGCCGCCCCACACATAGATGGCGAAGAACAGGAACAGCCAGACCACGTCGACGAAGTGCCAGTACCAGGCAGCCGCCTCGAGGCCGAAATGCTCCTTCGAGGTGAACTGGCCGGCCAGCGCACGCAGCAGGCAGACGATCAGGAAGATCGTGCCGACGATGACGTGGAAGCCGTGGAAGCCCGTCGCCATGAAGAAGGTGGCGCCATAGATGTTGCCGCCGAACGAGAACGCCGCATGGGAGTACTCATAGGCCTGCACGCAGGAGAAGATAAGGCCGAGCACGACGGTGCACACCAGGCCCCACTTCAGGCCTTCGCGGTCGTCATGCAGCAGCGCATGGTGCGCCCAGGTCAGCGTCGTGCCCGAGGTCAGCAGGATCAGCGTGTTCAGCAGCGGCAGGTGCCAGGGATCGAACACCTCGATGCCCTTCGGCGGCCAATGTCCGCCGGTGAACTCGTAGCGGGCGACGTTCTGCGCCTCGCTGGCGAACAGGCTGGCGTCGAAGAAGGCCCAGAACCAGGCGACGAAGAACATCACTTCCGAGGCGATGAACAGGATCATGCCATAGCGCAGATGCAGCTGCACGACGCGCGTGTGATGGCCCTGCTGGCCCTCGTGGATGACGTCGGCCCACCAGGCATACATCGTGTAGAGGACCATCAGCAGGCCGGGAACCATCCACAGAAGGGATCCGCCATGCATGTAGGTGATGCCGCCAAGCGCCAGCGCGAACGCGCCTGCCGAGGCCACGAAAGGCCAGGGGCTCGGATTGACGAGGTGATAGTCGTGGTGCTTGGCGTGGGCCTCAGCCATGGAGATGCTCCCCGGTCTTTCTCAAAGCGACTTTCCCGCGTCCTTCGCAGGGATCGCGGCGACGGGCGCCGGGGTCTGCTCCGAACTCGGGAAGAAGGTGTAGGACAGCGTGATCGTGTCGACGTTGCGCGACTGATAATTGTCGATGATCGCAGGGTCGATGAAGAAGGTAACCGGCATCTCGATCTTCTCGCCCGGCTTCAGCGTCTGCGACGTGAAGCAGAAGCAGGCGATCTTGTTGAAATACTGGCCCGTGATTTCCGGCGTGACGTTGAAGGTCGCCGTGCCGGTCGAAGTCTTGTTGGTGCGGTTCTCGGCGAAGAACTTCACCTCGTTGATCGCACCGACCTTGACCTTCATCTGGCGCTGCTCCGGACGGAACGCCCAGCCAATGCCGTTGGCGACATTGCCATCGAAGCGGATGGTGATGGTGCGATCGAGCGCCTGCTTCGGCGCCGAGTCGGCACGCACCGGCGTGCCGCCATAGCCCGTGAGCTGGCAGAACATGCTGTAGAGCGGCACCGAAGCGAAAGCGGCACCGATCATCGCGACCACGAACACGCCGCAGGCGGCCGCCGTTAAACCGTAAGACCGCCCCCGCGGTGGATTGCTCATCTCAGAACCTCACAGGGGCCGGTTGACGAGGATGCCCGGTCCCATCTTCACGATGGTGACCACGTAGAACAGCGCGACCAGGCCGAACAGCACCGCGGCAATGGCGATCGAGCGGGCCCGGCGGCGACGCTTCTGTTCCTCGGTCAGACGGATGCCGTCTTCTTCGTTCATGGCGATGTCCTTCATGCGACGAAGCCCAGCAAGCCAAGGCAGCGTTCGACAAGCAGCATGGCGAAGAGCAGGAAGAGATAGAGGATCGAGAAACCGAACAGGCGCTTGGCCGGCAGCATCGACTTGTCGCCATCGCCCATGCGGTAGACGCGGACCGCCAGGATCACGAAACCGACGCCGAGCGCGGCGGCCGCGACGCCGTAGGCGAAGGAGGCAAAGCCGAGAACCGCCGGCAGCACGCCGATCGGCGCCAGCAGGATCGAGTAGATCAGGATCTGTTTGCGGGTCTCGGCCATGCCCGAGACGACCGGCATCATCGGGATGCCCGCCCGCTTGTAGTCATCCGACTTGAACAGCGCCAGCGCCCAGAAATGGGGCGGCGTCCACATGAAGATGATCAGGAAGAGAACGATGCTCTCATAGCTGACGCTGCCGGTGACGGCGGCCCAGCCGACGATCGGCGGGAAGGCGCCGGCGGCGCCGCCGATGACGATGTTCTGTTGCGTCGAACGCTTCAGCCACATCGAGTAGATGACGACGTAGAAGAAAATGGTGAAGGCGAGCAGTGCGCCGGCAACGATATTGACGAACAGCGCGAGCAGCGTGACCGAGAAGCCGGCGAGCGTCAGGCCGAATGCCAGCGCCTCGCCTTCGGTGATCGTGCCTTTCGGGATCGGGCGCGACTGGGTGCGCTTCATGATCCGGTCGATGTCGGCGTCATACCACATGTTGAGCGCGCCCGAGGCGCCCGCGCCGATGGCGATGCACAGCAGCGCCGTGAAGCCGAGCACCGGGTGAATGCCGCCCGGCGCCAGCACCATGCCGACCAGCGCCGTGAAAACGACGAGCGACATCACGCGCGGCTTCAGCAGCGCGAGGTAGTCGGATGGGCTAGCGAGATTGCCGGCCACGGTGTCGATCCGATTGAGGGGCACGTCAGACATGTGTTTCAAGCTACTCAAAAAGGAGGGCCGGGACGCATCCCGGCCCCTGATCGTTGCGCTCAGTGCTTGGTGTCACCGATGCGCGGCAGGACTTCCCACTGGTGGAAGGGCGGCGGCGACGACAGCTGCCACTCGAGCGTCGTGGCACCCGGGCCCCACGGATTGTTCGGAGCCGGGACCTTCTTCAGGAAGGCGTCGATGACGCCATAGAGGAAGATCACCACGCCGGCCATCGAGATGTAGGAGCCGATCGACGACACGAAGTTCCAGCCCCAGAACGCATCCGGATAGTCGGCATAGCGGCGCGGCATGCCGTCGAGGCCGAGGAAGTGCTGCGGGAAGAACACCAGGTTCACGCCGATGAACATCACCCAGAAATGCAGCTTGGCGATGTTGTCATTGTACATGTAGCCGAACATCTTCGGGAACCAGTAGTACCAGCCGGCGAAGATGGCGAAGACGGCTCCCAGCGACAGCACGTAGTGGAAGTGTGCCACCACGAAGTAGGTGTCCTGGAAGGAGCGGTCGAGGCCGGCATTGGCCAGCATCACGCCCGTCACACCGCCGACGGTGAACAGGAAGATGAAGCCGATCGCCCAGAGCATCGGCGCCTTGAAGTCGATCGAACCGCCCCACATCGTCGCGATCCAGGAGAAGATCTTGATGCCGGTTGGCACCGCGATCACCATGGTGGCGGCAACGAAGTAAGCCTGCGTCTCGAAGGAAAGGCCGGTCGTGTACATGTGGTGGGCCCACACGATGAAGCCGACGACGCCGATCGCGACCATGGCGTAGGCCATGCCGATGTAGCCGAAGATCGGCTTCTTCGAGAAGGTCGAGATGATGTGGCTGATCATGCCGAAGCCGGGCAGGATCAGGATGTACACTTCCGGGTGACCGAAGAACCAGAACAGGTGCTGGAACAGGATCGGGTCGCCGCCGCCTTCCGGCTTGAAGAAGGTGGTGCCGAAATTGCGGTCGGTCAGCAGCATGGTGATCGCGCCGGCGAGAACCGGGAGCGACAGCAGCAGCAGGAAGGCAGTGACGAGCACGGACCAGGCGAACAGCGGCATCTTGTGCAGCGTCATGCCCGGGGCGCGCATGTTGAAGATCGTGGTGATGAAGTTGATCGCACCGAGGATCGACGAGGCGCCGGCGATGTGCAGGGCCAGGATCGCGAAGTCGACGGCCGGGCCGGCCGCGCCTTCCGGACCAGAGCCCGACAGCGGCGGATACATCGTCCAGCCACCGCCGACACCGTGCTGGCCAGCCGCGCTCGGCATGAACAGCGAGATGATGAGCAGCAGCAGCGCGGGCGGCAGCAGCCAGAACGAGATGTTGTTCATGCGCGGGAACGCCATGTCCGGCGCGCCGATCATGATCGGCACCATCCAGTTGCCGAAGCCGCCGATCATCGCGGGCATGACCATGAAGAAGATCATGACCAGACCGTGCGCGGTGACGAAGGTGTTGAAGACGTAGGGGTTGCCGAAAATCTGCAGACCGGGCTGCTGAAGTTCCAGACGAATGCCGACCGACAACACGCCGCCGATGATGCCCGCGACGATCGCGAAGATCAGGTACATCGTGCCGATGTCTTTATGGTTGGTCGAATAGACCCAACGACGCCAACCCGTCGGATGGTCGTGGTGTTCAGCAGCGTGTGCAGCACCCGTGGCCATGGCCTGCTCCCTTTTCGTGTCCTGCGGCGTCACGGCGCTTACGCGCCGGAGCCGATCAATTGCAATCCTGCGGCGCAGCGACTGCCCTTAGCGGGCAGCCACCTCGACAGCGGCTTCCGAAGCCTTGGCGACCTTGTCCTTGGCGATCGCCTCCGCAAGCGCCTTGTTGGCGCCCGGCAGGTCGTCCTTCGCCTGAGCGACCCAGGCCTTGAACTGATCCGCCGACACGACACGGACGGCGATCGGCATGAAGGCGTGATTGGTGCCGCAGAGCTCGGAGCACTGACCGTAATAGACACCCTCACGCTCGGCGAGGAACCAGGTCTCGTTCAGGCGCCCCGGCACGGCGTCGATCTTGATGCCGAAAGACGGCACCGCGTACGAATGGATCACGTCGGCGCCGATCACCTGGAGGCGGACGACCGTACCGACCGGAACGACCATATCGTTGTCGACGGCGAGCAGGCGCGGCTGGTTGACCGGATCGGTACGATCCTTGTCCTCGAGCATGGTCGAATCGAAGGCAACGCCCTCATTGTCCGGATACTCGTAGTTCCAGTACCACTGCAGACCGGTCGCCTTGACGGTCAGCGTCTTGGCCGGGTCGTAGTCCTTGATGATGCGGGCCGGGTCTTCCTGCGCGAACAGCAGCGAGAAGGACGGGACCGAAATGCCGATCAGGATGAGGATCGGCGCAAGCGTCCACACGACTTCGATCATCGTGTTGTGCGAGGTGCGCGACGGCACCGGGTTCGCCTTCGCATTGAAGCGGACGACGACATAGACGAGCAGCGCCAGAACGACGAGCACGACGATCGCCATGGCGACGGTAATGCCAAAATTGAAGCGGCGGATCATTTCCATGATCGGCGACGCAGCGGGCTGCATCCACATGCCCCAAGGGGTCGGCTGATCGGCCAGCGCCGCACCCGTCAACCCGCCCAGTACCGCCGCAGACGCTCCACCGAGCGCCAAAAATGATCCGAGACGCGTGATCGCCTTCGTCACGTGTACACTCCCTATCCATGCCTTAACGGCATCGAAGCCGATCAGCGCAACGAAGCTCGAAAAATGGCCTCCGTTGCGCCATTTTCCACAACACTATAGGCCGAAGGCGTTTTCTGCCATGCGGACAGTTCGGATTCGGCCGAATATCGACCGAGACAAACCACATGCCCCTTTGCCTAGCAACGGGGGATCGTGAGAAGAGATGCGGCAAATCGCGCTCGCCGAAGCGCCCCGCGAGGGTTACTGCGGCGAGTATGGTCGTGCATGGATGTGCGACAATTGTGAGAATCGAGGAGATCGCTCCGGTGAAGGTGTATCCAACTGTGCGTATTGGCGCATTCCGGCCCCTGCGAATCGTTCTAAGCGCTCTGGCCGTGGCTGTCCTGGCAGCCGCCGCGCCGGGCGCGGCGTCGGCGCAGGGCGTCTCCAAGGGCATGCATGGCGACTGGGAAACGCGCTGCGACAAGCCCCCGGGCGCGCAGGGCGAAGTCTGCTCCATGATGCAGTTCGTGACGGCCGAGGACCGCGACAATGTCGGCCTCTCCGTCATTGTCCTGAAGACGGCGGACAAGAAGTCGAAGGTGATGCGCGTGCTGGCGCCGCTGGGCGTGTTGTTGCCCTCCGGCCTCGGCCTCAAGATCGATCAGAACGAAATGGGACGCGCCGGCTTCGTGCGCTGCCTGCCGGATGGCTGCCTGGCCGAGGTGATCCTCGACGACGACCTGATCGGCAAGCTGCGCAACGGCAAGACGGCCACCTTTGTCATCTTCCAGACACCGGAAGAAGGTATCGGCATCCCGATCTCGCTGACCGGCTTCGGGCAGGGATTCGACGCCCTCCCCTGACCATCGGCTGACGAGCCCGAAATGAGGCAGCGACATGGCCCGCATTGAGACCCTCGAATCGCTGCGCGCCATTTATGGCGCGCCCAAGGGGCGGTCTGTCGCCAAGCAGCTCGGCGGGCTCGACCGGCATTGCCGGTCGTTCATTGCGCTGTCGCCGTTCGTGGTCATCGCCACCCAGGGGCCGGACGGCCTCGGCGACGCCACGCCGCGCGGCGATCATCCGGGCTTCGTCGGCGTGCTCGACGACAACACGCTCGTCATTCCCGACCGGGTCGGCAACAACCGGATCGACACCCTCGCCAATCTGGTCGAGCGGCCGGGCATCGGCCTGCTGTTCCTGATCCCCGGCGTCGACGAGACGCTGCGCGTCAACGGCGTCGCGGCGATCGACGACGATCCGGCGCTGCGCGCCGCCCATATCGCCGAGGACAAGGTCCCGGCGACCGTCCTGGTCGTCACGGTGCGCGAGGCCTATCTGCAATGCGGCAAGGCGCTGATGCGCTCGAAGCTCTGGGTCGACGAAAGCCGGATCGAGCGCAGCCGGCTACCGACGATGGGCGAGATGCTTAGGGACCACACCCGCTCGACCGAGCCGGCGGAAACCCAGGCCGAAATGCTCGCCCGCTACGCCAAGGCGCTTTACTGAGGCAGATGAGCGACAGCACCTAGACGGCCGGAGTCGTCACCTCTCTCTGAGGGAGGCCTTTGCACAACATCGTCGACCTGCGCAGACCGTACATTTCAGGTCGTCATCCCGACGAAAGTCGGGATCCATACACACAATTCCTTGGCCAAAAGGCTGAGCCACCGCCACCTTAAGCCGGTGTTCATGGGCCCCGGCCTTCGCCGGGGCGACGAGTTCTGGACCATGCGACGTAGAACGCGTGACGACATTCGCTGTTGTGCAAAGGTCTCCTCAGGGAGAGGTGAAGAAAGCGCAGCGCCCCTTAGTCAGCCAGCTTCACGCCAAGGCTCTGCATCGCCTCCCAGTAGCCGGGATAGGTCTTCGCGACGCAGCCGGGATCGAGGATCGTAATGCCGCCGATCTTCAAGCCCGCGAGCGCGAAACTCATGGCGATACGGTGATCCGAATAAGTCGTGATCTCGCTCGGCAACGTCTGGCCGGCGAGCGACGGATCCGAGGCGACGATCAGGTCGTCGCCCTCCTCCGTGCCGAGGCCCGGGCGGATGCGCGACAGCTCGGTCGCCACCGCCGCCACACGGTCGCATTCCTTGACGCGCAGATTGGCAATGCCGACGAAACGCACCGGCTTGTTGTTGAATGCGGCGAGCACGGCAATGGTCGGGATCGCGTCCTGCATCTGCGAACCGTCGATGACGGCCGGCAGGTTCGGGAACATCGCAATGAATTCCCGCGCCTTGGCATCCGGCTGCGTGAAGGCGTCGGAGGCGACGCCGAGATCGATCTTGCCGCCGGTCAGCACTTCAGCCGCCCAGAGATAGGTCGCCGCCGACGCGTCGGGCTCGATGACATAGTCGGTCGCCTTGTAGCCGGTCGGCTCGACGCGCCAGCTGACGGCGTCGATCTGGGTGACTTCGGCGCCGAAGGCGCGCATCGCGGCGATGGTCAGGTCGACATAGCCGCGCGCACCGATATCGCTACCGGTGAGCGCCACTTCGATCGGGCCCTTGCCGAAGGCCGCCGCCATCAGCAGCGCCGAGACATACTGGCTCGACAGGCCGCCATCGATCTCGACCCGGCCGGAGCCGAACGTGCCGTTGCCATGCACGGTGACCGGCGGATAGCCGCCTGCGTCGGAGGCATCGATGCCGAGCGAGCGCAGCGCCTCGACCAGCGGGCCGATCGGCCGCTTGCGCATATGCGCGTCGCCGTCGACGACGACGGTGCCCTCGACCAGCGTCACCGCCGCCGAAAGGAAGCGCATCGCTGTGCCGGCATTGCCGAGGAACAGAGGCTCGGCCGGCGGGTTGAGGCGGCCGGAACTGGTGACGATGAAGGTGGTGTCGTCCGGCTCCTCGACCGTGACGCCCATGGCGCGCAAGGCGCCGGCCATCAGCTTGGTATCGAGGCTCTTCAGCGCGCCGGTCAGGCGGCTGGTGCCCTTGGCCAGCGCGGCGAGCAGCAGCGCGCGATTGGTGATCGACTTCGATCCAGGCGGCGTGACGCGGCCGTTCAACGGACCGGACACCGGGATGATCGTCAATGCCTGCCTGTCCAGACCGAATGCCGTCGCCATGCTCTTTCCATCCTCTCTCGGCGGGTCGCGGCGCGGCAGGCTCTTGGACGAGCCCGCCCGGCCGGCGTCTCCCACCATGCGTTCCGTGCCGCTGCGTATGGGCCATCCAGGGGGCGAAAGGCAATGGGGGACGGCGCGCGATGGTCCTCGACAAGCCCCCGGCGTCGGATCAATCTCCGCCCGTTCAAGCAAAGGTGCATCGTCATGAAACTCTCCGCCCTCCTGATCCTGACGACCCTCGGCCTGACGGCAGCCATTCCGGCGCACGCCGCCAGTTTCAACTGCGCCAAGGCGACCGCGCCGGACGAAATTGCCATCTGCCGCAATCCCGAACTCTCGGAGCGCGACACCGAGATGGCCGCGCTCTGGTTCGCCTATAACAAGGTGCCGATGCTGATGGGCGCCAACGCCGCGCGCCGGGACGGGGCGACGGATTTCCTGAAGCTCCGGGCGGCCTGCGGCAGCGACACTGCCTGTCTCGGCAGGGTGTACGACGCCCGGATCGCCGCGCTCAGGGCCGAAATCTCGCTGGCGATGGATGCACTGGCCGGCGCGCCGTGAGCGACCGGCGACGGCAAGGGGGATGCGAAAGCGCGCGCGATCTCCTATTTCTGCACTTCAGACAATATTCCGGAGCTTGCCATGGCCGATGAACATCTTTCCATTCTCGCGCGCGCCGGCCTCGACCGCGACGAGACGCGTGGCGTCGTCGCCGAAGCGCTCTCCGGCGCCGATGATGGTGAGCTCTACCTGGAATATGCGCAGTCGGAAGGCCTGGTGTTCGACAATGGCCGGCTTTCCGGCGCGAGCTTCGACACTCGCCAAGGCTTCGGGCTGCGCGCGGTTGCCGGCGAAGCCGTCGGCTATGCCCACGCCGGCGAGGTCTCGCTCGACGCGATCCGCCGTGCCGGCGAGGCGGTCGCCTCGGTGAAGCGCGGCCATACGGGCACGCTGGCCGAACCGCCGCAGGGCACCAACCGCATCCTCTATACCGACGAGAACCCGCTCGGCAGCCCGAGCTTCGCCGAGAAGGTGAAGCTGCTGGAGGCGATCGACGCCTATGCCCGCGGCCGGGATCCGCGCGTGCGTCAGGTCAGCGCGTCGCTCGCCGGCTCGTGGCAGGTGGTGGAAATCCTGCGGCCGGACGGCGTCTATCGGCGCGACGTCCGCCCGCTGGTGCGGGTCAGCGTCTCGATCATCGCCGGCGAAGGCGACCGCCAGGAACAGGGCTCCTACGGCATGGGCGGGCGCGAGGGCTTCGGCCAGTTCGTCGCCAGCGAAAGCTGGCACCACGCCGTCGACGAAGCGCTGCGCCAGGCACTGGTCAATCTGGAGGCCGTCCCCGCTCCCGCTGGCACGTTCGACGTCGTGCTCGGCCCCGGCTGGCCGGGCGTCATGCTGCATGAGGCGGTCGGCCACGGCCTCGAGGGCGACTTCAATCGTCGCGGCGAGAGCGCCTTTTCCGGCCTGTTGGGCCAGCAGGTCGCGGCGAAGGGTGTCACCGTCATCGATGACGGTTCGATCCTGGACCGGCGCGGCTCGCTCTCCTTCGACGACGAGGGCACGCCGACCCAGGCGACGACGCTGATCGAGGACGGCATTTTGGTCGGCTACATGCAGGATCGCCAGAACGCCCGGTTGATGGGCATGCAGCCGACCGGCAATGGCCGCCGGCAGTCCTATGCACATGTGCCGATGCCGCGCATGACCAACACGATCATGAAGAGCGGCAAGGACGACCCGGCCGAGATCCTCGGCTCGGTCAAGAACGGCCTCTACATGGTCTCGTTCGGCGGCGGTCAGGTCGACATCACCAGCGGCAAGTTCGTCTTCGCCTGCACCGAGGGCTACCGGATCGAGAACGGCAAGATCGGCGCGCCGGTGAAGGGCGCCATGCTGATCGGCAACGGGCCGGATGCGATGAAGCGCGTTTCCATGGTCGGTAACGACATGGCGCTCGATCTCGGCATCGGCACTTGCGGCAAGAGCGGCCAGGGCGTGCCGGTCGGCGTCGGCCAGCCGACCATCCGCATCGACCAGATCACGGTGGGCGGCACCGCGACCTGATCGCCGCGCTTTCCCGAAAGAAGCCTTGCTTAACCTCCCCCTGAGGAGACCTTTTGCACAACATCGTCGACCTGCGCGGACCGTACATTTCAGGTCGTCATCCCGACGAAGGTCGGGATCCATACACACAATTCCTTAGCCAAAAGGCTCAGCTACGGCCACGTTAAGCCGGTGTTCATGGGCCCCGGCCTTCGCCGGGGCGACGAGTTCTGGCCCATGCGGCGTAGAATGCGTGACGACATTTGGTGTTCTGCAAAGGTCTCCTCAGGGAGAGGTCGACGGCCGAAGGCCGGCGGGCGAGGGTTTACGGCATCACTGATGCTTTCCTAGACTCCCACCCGGCTTTTCGAGCCGACCTCCCCCCCTCAGGGGAGGTAAAGAACAGTCTCGTTGCGGCGAACGAAGTCTGTCCTGAACCGCCGCTTCAGATCAGCCACCAGCTACGGATAAAGCCGTTCGCGGCTCCATTCGCCTTCGCCGGGGACATCGCGCCGGAACACGATGCGGTCGTGCAGGCGGAAGGCGCCATCCTTCCAGAACTCGATCTGCGTCGGCTTGATCCGGAAGCCGGACCAGTGCGGCGGACGCGGGATTTCGCCGATCGCGTATTTGGCGGCGAGCGCTGCCACCGACTTTTCCAGCGCAAATCGCGATTCGAGCGGCTGCGACTGCTTCGAGGCCCAGGCGCCGAGGCGGCTGTGGCGGGCGCGCGTCGCGAAATAGGCATCGGCCTCGGCGTCGGTCACCTGCTCGACCGGACCGCGAACGCGAACCTGCCGACGCAGGCTCTTCCAGTGAAACAGGACCGCCGCCTTGGGGTTTGCCAGCAACTCCTGCCCCTTGGCGCTGCCATAATTCGTGTAGAACACGATCCCGTTCTCGTCGAAATCCTTCATCAGCACCATGCGCACATCCGGCAACCCGTCCGGGTCCACGGTGGCAAGCGCCATGCCGTTCGGATCATTGGGTTCCGAGGCTTCGGCTTCCTTGAGCCAGCTGGCGAACAGGGCAAGCGGATCCGTCGCGGCGGTGAAGTCACTCATCCTTAATCATCTTTTCCGATGCTGCGATCCGCAGGGCGTCCGCCGAGGATCATTCGTGCTGCTACGGGACAGACATATATCGACCGGACGGCAAATGACCAGACAAGACGGGATCGACCGGGAATGCGAATGATTGGCCGATTGGGACCGATCATGCTGTGCGCAGGACTGGCCGGCTGCGGCCTGACGCCGGGTGGACCGGAAACCGAAATCGACACGACGACGACCGGCTCGATCACCCCGACGGTTCCGACCGCCACGCGTACGGTCGTCGAAGCCGTCGCCCCGTCGGATTGGGAGCACATCCGGCTGACCGCTTCGACCTTCATCCCGGGCTCCGCCAATGGCGAGATCATCGACTGGACCAACCCGGACACCGGCTCGAACGGCACCCTGTCGCCGGTCCGCACGGCGCAGATGGAATCCGACGGCCGCAAGTGCCGTGCCTTTGCGCTGACAGTCAGCGACGTTCGCGGCATCCGTCGCTACAAGGGCGACGCCTGCCGCGCCACGGACGGCATGTGGCAGCTCTTCGAGGTCGTTCCCGAAGATAGCGCGCTTCTCTAAAGTTCAAACGATTCGAGGCGATTGGAATCAATTCCTAGCCTCCCTATGTTATGGAGAGTTCCGGTGCCGCCGTTTGGGCCGGGACGAATCCTGCCCTTAGAGGGGGTTTCCCATGCGTGATCCATACCAGGTGCTCGGCGTCGACAAAAAGGCGACCGCGGCCGAGGTGAAGAAGGCCTTTCGCCGTCTCGCCAAAAAGCATCATCCCGACCAGAATCCGGACGACTCCAAGGCTCAGGAGAAGTTCTCGGAGATCAATTCCGCCTATGAGATCCTCAGCGACGAGGACAAGCGCGGCCAGTTCGACCGTGGCGAGATCGACGCCGACGGCAAGCCGAAATTCCAGGGTTTCGAGGGCTTCGATCCGCGCGGCGGCGGCGCGGGCGCGGGCGCTCAGAGCTTCCGCTGGTCGTCGAGCGGCGCCGGCGCCGACGACATCCTGAACGACATTTTCGGTGGCATCGCCGGCGGCCAGGGCGGCTACAGCAGCTTTGGCGGTGGACGGACCGGCGGCTTCGGCGGCGGCACGCGCGCCTCGTCGCAGGCCCGCTCGCGCGGCGAGGACGTCACCGCGACGGTAGCGGTGACGCTGGAGCAGATGGCGCGCGAAGAGAAGGTGCGCGTCGAACTGCCGACCGGCCGCACGCTCGAGATCGCCATCCCCGCCGGGACAAAGCCGGGCCGGGTCATCCGGCTGCGCGGCCAGGGCTGGGCAAGCCCGACCGGAGGCCAGCCCGGCGACGCACTGGTGACGGTCGAATTCGTCCCGCATCCCTTGTTCAAGGTCGATGGCGACGCGCTGCGCCTCGACCTGCCGGTGACCCTGGACGAAGCCGTGCTCGGCGCCAAGGTGCGGGTTCCGACGCTGACCGGTTCCGGCACGATGACGATCCCGGCCCGTTCGGATGGCGGCCGCGTCATGCGGCTGAAGGGCAAGGGCCTGCCGACCGCCGTCGGCGGCCATGGCGACCTGCTCGTCGCGCTCAAGATCATGCTGCCGACCGAGCCGGATCCCGAGTTCGACGCCTTGATGCAGCGCTGGCACGAATCGAAGTTTTATTCGGCGCGCGGGCCTGAATTCGAGAGCTGACGCTTCCGCTCGCTCGCCAGTGAATCGGCGAGGCTCAGGGACGCGGCGCGGCGGCGCGGCGGAGACGGTCCGTGATCGCCTCGCCGAGGCCCGTCGTCGGGATCGGCGCGACCGCGATCGTCGCCGCCTTGCCGTCCAGTTCGCGCAGGGCCGAGAACAGCCGCGCCGCCGCCTCGATAAGGTCGCCGCGCGGGCTCAGATTGATCGTCACGGCCGCTTCGGAAGCGCCGCGCGGCAGACTGGGCCCGAAGGCAAGCAGCGCTTCGCCAGGGAGAACCGCCTCGACATCGAGGCGGACCGTCGCCCCGGGGGCGTAGTGCGATGCCAACTGCCCCGGCGCGGTGGGCGCCTCCGGATCGGCAAGATCGACGACGTCGAGGCGCTGGCCGGCCACCGCCTCGATCTTCTCACGCGGCAACCCGCCCGCCCGCAGCAGCACCAGACCGGTCGGCGTTGCCGCGACGATGGTCGATTCCACCCCGACATGGCTTGGCCCGGCGTCGAGCACGATCGCGACGGCGGAGCCGAGATCATCCGCAACATGCGCCGCGGTCGTCGCGCTGACATGGCCGGATCGGTTGGCGCTCGGCGCCGCCACCGGCCGGCCGAACGCCTTGAGCAGGGCATGCGCCGTCGGATGCGACGGCATGCGAACGGCGAGCGTGTCGAGACCCGCGGTGGCGAGATCGGAAACGCCGGCATCGGCGCGCTTCGGCAGCACCAGCGTCAGCGGACCCGGCCAGAAGGCCTCGGCCAGACGGCGCGAGACCGGATCGAAGTGGACCAGTCGCTCCGCCGCCGCCAGATCGGCGACATGGGCGATCAGGGGATTGAAGCTCGGACGCCCTTTGGCGGCATAGATTCGCGCAACCGCCTCGCCATTGGTTGCGTCGGCCGCCAGGCCGTAAACGGTCTCGGTCGGCATACCGACGAGCTTGCCCGCCGCCAGCGCCGCGACCGCGTCGCGCAAGGCTCCCGGATCGTCGGCCGGACGAATATTGGCGGAAATTTGCGTGGCCAAGCCGGCCTCCCGGAACCAATTGCTGGAAAAAGGCCAGAAGGACCGCCGCAGCCGGTCAGTCAAGCCGAATCGGCGCTCGGCCCGAGCGACACTTGGCCCCGCCGCCGCGCCGCTGCAATTGCAGGCATTTTTGAACATCCACTTTACTTCGCGATAGTACCTGTCCAATGCTCCTCCCCCAAAGCTGCTGGGGAGGCGGAACGGGGATGAGCGAGAGTATGAGTTTACCGATCAGTGTCGAGGCGAAGGGCGGGATCACCGTCATTCGATTCGACAGACCGGAGACTCAGAATGCCCTGACGGCCGAAATGCTGGCCACGATTTCGGACGCGCTGGTGCTGGGCGAGCGCGACGGACGCAACAAGGCGTTCTTGATCGTCGGGTCGCCGGGCGTGTTTTCCGTCGGCAATGACCTGCGCGAATTGATCCAATTCGCCGATGAGGGGCGCATCGACGAGAGCATCGTCCGCTTCCTGAAGACCATCGCCACCATCGAAAAGCCGCTGATCGCCGCCGTCGACGGGTTGGCGATGGGCATTGGCGCCGCGATCCTGCTGCATTGCGACTATGTCGTCGCGAGCGAGTGGTCGTCCTTCGAATCAAACTGCGTCGAACTCGGCCTGATCCCGGGCGGCGCCGCGACCCTGCTTGCCGCGCGCGTCATGGGCCATCAGCGCGCCTTCGAATACCTCGTGCTCGGCGAGCGCTTCGACGTCGAGCGCGCCTATCAGGCCGGCCTCGTCAACCGGATCGTCCCGGCGGACGACGTCGAGAGGGCAGCCCTCGCCATCGCCCGCAAGCTGGCCGGCCGCTCGATGGAATCGGCCGGCGTCACCCGTCGCCTGATGCGCGGCGACCGGCGCGAGGTGCTGACCCGCATCGACCAGGAAATCGCCCAAATTCTCAATCGGTTGCGTTCCCCGGTCGCACGCGACACGCTGGTCGCCTATATGCGCAAGATACACTGATCGGCGGCGCGTGGCGGCCGTTCGCCCCGAAATCCGACCCGGGATGACCATGGCGACCCTCCTGATCCATCATCCGGTCTTCGCCGAGCATCTCGTGCCCTTCGGCCATCCGGAACGACCGGAGCGCATCCACGCCGTCGAGGTTGCCCTGGCGGGCGACCGGTTTGCCGCCCTCAAGCGCGAGCAGGCGCGCATGGCGGATGTCGAGATGATCCTGCTCTGCCATCCGCAATCGCATCTCGAAGCGATGCGCCACTACAGCCCCTCGGAAAGCATGATCCGCGTCGATGCCGACACCACCATGTCGCCGAAGACGCTGGAAGCGGCGCTGATCGCCGTCGGCGGCGCCTGTCAGGCGGTCGATGCCGTCATGGACGGCGACGCCAGGAACGCCTTCTGCGCCATGCGCCCGCCCGGCCACCATGCCGAGCCGGAACGCGCCATGGGTTTCTGCTTCTTCAATCAGGCGGCGATCGCGGCGCGCCATGCCCAGCGCGGCCACGGCATCGCGCGTGTCGCGATCGTCGACTGGGACGTGCATCACGGCAACGGCACGCAGGCGATCTTCTGGAACGATCCGTCCGTGCTCTATGCCTCGACGCATCAAATGCCGCTCTATCCCGGCACCGGCGCCGCGTCGGAAACCGGTGCCGGCAACATCGTCAACGCGCCACTGGCGCCCGGCGCTGACGGTGCGGATTTCCGCGCCGCCTTCGACACCGCCATCCTGCCGGCGCTCGAGAGCTTCCGGCCGGAACTGATCATCATCTCGGCCGGCTTCGACGCCCATTCGCGCGACCCGCTCGCTCAGCTGGAACTGGACGAGGCGGACTTCGTCTGGGCGACGGAGCGGCTGATGGAACTGGCCGACCGCCATGCGCGCGGCCGCATCGTCAGCATCCTGGAAGGCGGCTACGACCTGAGGGCCCTCGCCGCCTCGACCGCCGCCCATGTCGAAGCGTTGATGCGCGCCGGCTGACCGGCAGGCACGGCTTGCATCGCGGCTCCCTTTGGCCGAAAAGGTTGGCCGCACAATTCCGGAGACCCGCTCATGTCCGACGTCCAGACCGCCCTTGATGGCCTTTCCTTCGAGAAGGCCCTGGCCGAGCTCGAGACCATCGTCGGCCATCTCGAGCGCGGCGACGTTCCGCTCGAGGAATCGATCAAGATCTACGAGCGCGGCGAGGCGCTGAAGAAGCACTGCGAGGCGCTGCTGAAGCAGGCCGAGACCAAGGTCGAAAAGATCCGCACCGGCGGCAACGGCCAGGCGACCGGCACCGAGCCGCTCGACGTCGAATAGGAGCGAAGCGGGCAAGCCAGCCCGCATCGCTGAACAGTCCGTCGCCGCGACGGCGTCTTTCGGCTCATACTGCGCCTCTCCATTATCGGTGCGACACCGAATGCAAAGGAGATAGCCATGAGCCGCCTGCCCGATATCGATCCGGTTTTCGGCGACGCCGCATCGAGCGACGCCATCGAACTCGTCGTCGTGCCGCGCACCGTCGACATTGGCGGCTTCGCGGTCAAGCGTGCCCTGCCGACGGTCAAGCGCCGCATGGTCGGCCCGTTCATCTTCCTCGACCAGATGGGCCCCGGCGAATTTCCGGCCGGCGAAGGACTCGACGTTCGGCCACACCCGCATATCGGCCTCGCCACGGTGACCTATCTGTTCGATGGCGAGATCATCCACCGTGATTCGACCGGCGTCGAACAGGCGATCCAGCCGGGCGACGTGAACTGGATGACGGCCGGCCGCGGCATCGCCCATTCCGAACGCTCCAGCCAGGATTTCCGCCATCGCGCCAATGACCGGCGGATCGGCGGCCTGCAGACCTGGGTGGCGCTGCCGAAGCACCAGGAAGAGCATGAGCCGGTCTTCCACCATCACGGCCGCGGCGAGCTGCCGGTGATCACCGGCGACGGCGTCGATCTCAGGCTGATCATCGGCTCCGCCTATGGCGAGACCTCGCCGGTGCAGACCTTCTCCGACACCCTCTATGCCGATGTCGTCCTGCAGCCGGGCGGCAGGCTGCCGATCGACGCCGAGCACGAGGAGCGCGCGCTCTACATCTTCGAGGGCGAGATCGAGATATCAGGCGACGTGTTCGAGGCGGGACGACTGCTGGTGCTGCGCCCCGGCGACCGGATCGCCCTCACCGCCCGCGCGCCGACGCGGCTGATGCTGGTCGGCGGCGCGCCGATGGACGGCCCGCGCCATATCTGGTGGAACTTCGTGTCCTCGTCGAAGGACCGCATCGAACAGGCCAAGGCCGACTGGAAGGCCGGCCGCTTCGACAAGGTGTTCGGCGACGAGAAGGAGTTCATCCCGCTGCCGGAGGGGCCGTAGGTTCTTCAGTTTCGAGACCGAGACAGCCGATCCGAACCCAGCTGCTACTCACCTCTCCCTACGGAGACCTTTGCGGAACGCCGAATGTCGTCGCGCGTTCTACGCCGCATGGGCCAGAACTCGTCGCCCCGGCGAAGGCCGGGGCCCATGGACACCGGCTTAACGTGGCCGTAGCTGAGCCTTTTGGCCAAGGAATTGTGTATTGATCCCGACCTTCGTCGGGATGACAACCTGAAATGCACGGTCTGCGCAGGTCGACGATGTTGTGCAAAGGTCTCCTGAGGGAGAGGTGAAAACGAGCCACCCGTCATTTCCTCCGCCCCCTCAGAGGAAAACCGGCTCCTCGACCAGTTGCACGCCGAACTTTGCCAGCACGCCATCCTTGATCCGCGTCGCCAGCGTCGTGATCTCCGCCGCCGAGCCGCCGCCGTGATTGACGAGGATGAGCGCGTGGCGCTCGTACACGCCGACATGGCCGAGCCGAATGCCCTTGAAGCCGCTCTGCTCGACCAGCCAGGCGGCCGAGAGCTTGATCCGGCCATCCGGCTGCGGATAGCCGCCGAGCTTCGGGTAGTCGGCCTTCAGCGCCTCGTGCTTCGCGGCCGCGACGATCGGGTTCTGGAAGAAGCTGCCGGCATTGCCGATCACCGCCGGATCGGGAAGTTTTCGCCCGCGCACGGCGACGACCTCGTCGAACACCGCTTCCGGGCTGGCGTCGACGACATCCAGAAAAATCGCGGCGATGTCGGGATAGCTCAGCACCGGTTGCCAGGGTCGCGGCAGGCGGAAGCGCACATTGGTGACGACATAGCGGCCGGGATGATGCTTGAAGACGCTGTCGCGATAGGCAAAGGCACACTCGTCCTTGCCGAAGGTGACGAAGCCGCCCGTCTCGATGTCGTAGGCGCTGAGGCTGTCGAACCGGTCGGCGAGCTCGATGCCGTAGGCGCCGATGTTCTGCACCGGCGCGGCGCCGACCGTGCCGGGGATCAAGGCGAGGTTCTCGAGACCCGGATAGCCCTCGGCCAGCGTCCAGCGGACGAAATCATGCCAGGTCTCGCCGGCCGCTGACTCGACGATCCACGCGTCCGGCCTTGCCTCGACCAGCCTGCGGCCCATGCTGCGCATCAACAGCGTCACGCCGTCGAAATCCGCGCTGAGCACGATGTTGCTGCCGCCGCCGAGCAGCCGGCGCGGCAGGTCCCGCAAACGCGGATCGGCTAGCGCCGAGACGAGATCGGCCTCGGAGCGGATTTCGACCGCGTAGCGGCTGCGGGCGCCGAACCCGAAGCTGTTGCAGCTGTCGAGCGGATGGTCGGTCAGTATCTCGTGCATTCTCGTCCTGGCTGGAAAGGGTCGCCCCTGTCGGTTCGTGCCTTCCTATGACGGATCGCACCGCCGGTGTCGATCAGGACGGCACCGTTTGGACGACACCGCCTGCCTCCTTCGGCAACAGAGCCTTGGCAAGACCATGATACAGCGATTGCGGCACCAACAGGCTCGAAACGCTGTAACCGATCACCGAGGCGCACATGATCGGAATGAGATCGGAGCTGTCGGCCGTCATCTCCAGAATGATGACGAATGCCGTGATCGGCGCCTGGACGACGCCGGCGAAATAGCCGGCCATGCCAAGCAGCGCCGCGATGCCGGCACTGCCGCCCAGCACCAGGACGAGCAAGCTGCCGATGCCCGTACCGACGGCGAGCGATGGCGCGAAGATGCCGCCTGGAATGCCGGAGACTGAGGAAAGCAGCGTCGCCACGAGCTTGGCGGGCGCGAAATACCAAGGCAGCACCTCGCCCTCGATCGCCGCCCGCGCATGCTCATAGCCGGTTCCGAACGTGCTGCCCCCAGTCGCGAGGCCGAGCAGCGCAACACCGAGGCCGCATAGTCCGGCGACCAACAGAGTCCGCCGCAGCGGCATGGCGGCGTTCCAAACGGCGATCTTGCGGGTCGACCAGAGCATTGTCTGACCGAACACGGCGCCGGCCAGACCGCCGAACAGGCCGCACAACACCACCATCAGCCAGCCCTCGAAACCGACGACGGAGCCGGAGACCTGACCGAAATAGTCGTTGTTGCCGACCAACCCGAGCGAGACGAGCCCGGCGATGATCACCGCCGACAGCACCAATCCCGCGGTCCTCTGCTCGAAGGAACGGCTCATCTCCTCGATGGCGAAGACGATGCCGGCGAGCGGCGCATTGAAGGCGGCCGAAATGCCGGCGGCCGACCCGGCAAGGATCAGACCGCGGGCGCGATCCGCACCGGCGATCGTGCCGACCTTCAGCATGATAGCCGCGCCAATCTGCACGGTCGGCCCCTCGCGGCCGATCGACCCGCCGGAGGCGACGGCGACCAGGGTGAGGAATATCTTGCCGATGGCGACGCGCAGCGAAAGCAGCCTGGCGCGCGCCGCGCCATCCGTCATTTCGCAGGCCGCGATCGCCTGCTGGATCCCGCTGCCGGCTGCGCCGGGAAACACCGTTCGCGCCAGATGCGCGCAGAACATGAAACCGAGCGGCGCCAGGATCAGCGGAACCCAGATCGCCTGGCCCGAGATTCGATGAAAGAGCCACTGCGCCTGGTCGGCCGCGAAGGCAAAGGCAACACTGACCAACCCGGTCGCAGCCGCGCCAATCCAAAACACGGCGCGCTGGCGCCAGAGATCACGCGAGAGCCAGACGGGCCGGGGCTCGTCGAGCCGCCTCCGGTGCCGCCGCAGTTTCAGTCGCAAAAGCAAGAACCCACTCCCAGGACGTTCGCGGCGACGTCCCGTATCACGGTCGTTCGGCGCACAATTCTTGTTCTGTATTGGGTCGCGCTGTCTTCACGCGGGCCCGTGTTCACCCCGATAGCGATCCGGACGGGCGATCTCAGCCGGCCTTGGTCAGCGGGACATAGTCAACCTCCAGAAAGGAGTCGACTTCCGGAACCCAGCGATCGCGCACGAAGGCGACGTGATCGGGATGGTCGTTGTAGCCGGAATAGGCCGCTTGGTCGGCGAACTCCATCGAGAAGCCGAAATCGTAGTCGTTCTTGGCGCTCACCTGGCGCAATTGCTCGAATTTCTCGACGCCCGGGATCGACGCGAGCCCCCGCGCCTTGGCCAGAAAGTGCCGCTCCGCCTCGGAACCCCTCGCGTGCTTCAACCGGAAGACGACGGTATGCCGGATCATGTCTGCCCCTCGAATGCGTGACATGCCCACAGTAGCGGTCATGGCCCCGCGCGCAACCACGCGGGATTTGGCCGCGCCTTTGCCCGGCCCGGCGCGTTGCCACCCGTCGCCGCGTCGTGTAACCGTGCCCGTTCATTCAACAGTCACGCTCGATAGATGACCGGCAAGCTCGATACGCCCCTTCTCGATACCGTCGCCTCGCCCGCCGACCTCCGCAACCTGCCGGAGAGCGCCCTGGCGCAACTGGCGGCGGAACTGCGCGCTGAAACGATTGACGCCGTGTCCATTACCGGCGGCCATCTCGGCGCCGGCCTCGGCGTGGTCGAGCTGACCGTCGCGCTCCACTATGTCTTCAACACGCCGGCCGACCGGATCATCTGGGATGTCGGCCACCAGGCCTATCCGCACAAGATCCTGACCGGCCGCCGCGACCGCATCCGCACGCTGCGCCAGCCGGGTGGCCTGTCCGGCTTCACCAGACGTTCCGAGAGCGAATACGACCCCTTCGGCGCGGCGCATTCGTCGACCTCGATCTCGGCCGGCCTCGGCATGGCTGTGGCGCGCGACCTCTCGGAGGGCGACAACGCCGTCGTCTGCGTGATCGGCGATGGCGCGATGTCGGCTGGCATGGCCTATGAGGCGATGAACAATGCCGGCGCGCAGCGTTCGCGGCTGATCGTCATCCTGAACGACAACGACATGTCGATCGCGCCGCCGGTCGGCGCGATGTCGGCCTATCTCGCCCGGCTCGTCTCCGGTCGCGCCTATCGCTCGTTCCGCGAGGTGGCGAAGCAGCTGGCCCGCAAGCTGCCGCGTTTCCTCCATGAGAAGGCGAAGCAGACCGAGGAATATGCGCGCGGCTTCTTCACCGGCGGCACGCTGTTCGAGGAACTCGGCTTCTACTATGTCGGCCCGATCGACGGTCACAATCTCGACCACCTTCTGCCCGTGCTGCGCAATCTGCGCGACGCGCCGGAAGGCCCGATCCTGCTGCATGTCGTGACGCAGAAGGGCAAGGGCTACGCCCCGGCCGAGGCGGCCGCCGACAAATATCACGGCGTCAACCGCTTCGACGTCATCACCGGCAAGCAGGCCAAGGCGACGCCAAACGCGCCGAGCTATACCCGCGTCTTCGCCGAGACGCTGATCCAGGAAGCCCGGCGCGACGACAGGATCGTCGCGGTCACGGCCGCGATGCCGTCCGGCACCGGGCTCGACCTGTTCGGCCAGGCCTTCCCGAAGCGCACCTTCGACGTCGGCATTGCCGAGCAGCACGCGGTGACCTTCGCCGCCGGCCTCGCCGCCGAGGGCTACAAGCCGTTCTGCGCGATCTATTCGACCTTCCTGCAGCGCGGCTACGACCAGATCGTCCACGACGTGGCGATCCAGAAGCTGCCCGTGCGCTTCGCGATCGACCGGGCCGGCTTCGTCGGCGCCGACGGCGCGACCCATGCCGGGTCGTTCGACACCGGCTTCCTGACCGCGCTCCCCGGCATGATCGTCATGGCGCCGTCCGACGAGGCCGAGCTGGTGCACATGATCGCGACCTCGGTCGCCATCGACGACGCGCCCTCCTCCTTCCGCTACCCGCGCGGCGAAGGCGTCGGCATCGACATGCCGGAGCGCGGCGAGATCCTGCCGATCGGCAAGGGCCGCATCCTGCGCCAGGGAAGCAAGGTGGCCATCCTCTCCTTCGGCACGCGCCTCAAGGATGCGATGAGGGCAGCCGAGGAACTCGATACCTATGGGCTGTCGACAACGGTCGCCGATGCGCGCTTCGCCAAGCCGCTCGATACCGATCTGGTGCTGGATCTGGCGCGCAATCACGAAGTCGTGATCACGGTCGAGGAAGGCGCGGTCGGCGGCTTCGGCGGCCAGGTACTGGCCTTCCTCGCCGGCGCCGGCGCCTTTGATCGCGGCCTCAAGATCCGCACGCTGGTGATGCCGGACGAATTCGTCGACCACGACAAACCCGAGGCGATGATCGTTTCCAGCGGTCTCGACGCCCGCGGCATCGTCGCGACGGTATTCGAGGCGCTTGGCCGCGCCGACGAAGCGGCGGCAATCCGGCTGGCCTGATCGGCCAGGATCTCGGGGCGACAGAAGCACTTGCGCGGCAGTCCGCCGCGCTTTCAAACGGCAAGCCGTGGCGCTATCTGTGCGCCATGATCAAGCGCATCGCCCTTTCCCTTCTGTTCGCCGCCTCGCTGGCCGCCCCGGCGCTCGCCGACGTGACCGCCGGCCCCCTCCTCATCAGCGAGGCATGGGCGCGCGCCACGCCGCCCGGCGCCCGCGTCGGCGGCGGCTATCTGACGGTAAAGAACACCGGCTCAGAGCCCGACACGCTCGTCGCGGTCGCCTCGCCGGTCGCCGAGAAGACCGAACTCCACCTGATGAAGACCGAGGACGGCGTCATGACGATGCGGCCGGCGGCCGAGGGCGTCGAGATCCCCGCGGGCGGCACGCTGACGCTCGAGCCCGGCGGCTACCACGTCATGTTCATCCGCCCGAAGGCCCCGTTCGTCCAGGGCGAGAGCGTGCCACTCACACTCACCTTCGCCAAGGCCGGCTCGGTCGACATCACGCTGACGGTCTCCCCGATCGGCGCCGCCGGTCCGGCGACGGATCATTCGATGCACAACATGCACCATGAGGGCGCCGCGAAATGACGGACACGAGCAAGCCAGGCGACGGCCGCAACACGCTGCGGACCATCCGCTACGTCCTCTGGGGCCTGGTCGCGATCGCCGTCATCGCCGTCGCCGGCTTCGCCTTGATGCCGAAGACCGGTCCCGGCCTGCAGTTGAGCGCGATCGGCGGACCGTTCACGGTCGTCGACCAGAAGGGCCAGCCCGTCACCGAGGCCGCGCTGAAGGGACATCCGTCGGCGCTGTTCTTCGGCTTCACCTTCTGTCCCGATGTCTGCCCGACCACCCTGTTCCAGGCAACGCAATGGCTGAAGCAGCTCGGCCCGGACGGCGACAAGCTCAAGGTCTATTTCGTCACCGTCGATCCGGAGCGCGACACGCCGGAGCAGATGAACAACTATCTCCAGGCCTTCGACCCGCGCATCATCGGCCTGACGGGCAGTCGCCCGCAGATCGACCAGATGCTGAAGGCCTACAAGGTCTATTCGAAGAAGATCGGCGAGGGCGAGGACTACACGATGGACCACTCGGCCGCCGTGTACCTGCTCGATTCCGACGCCAAATTCGTCGGCACGGCCGACTATCACGAGAAGGACGAGACGATCATGGCCAAGCTGAAGCGCCTCGTCGCCGGCTGATCCGGGTACTGTTTGGGACGGCGGCGCGATGTCCGCACCGGCCGGCAAAGCGCGCTCGCCGTCATCCCGGGCCTAGCCGAGATCCGCTCCGCCGGATTGCCACTCATGCGAGCCGCCATCCTCGTCAAACTTCGAGCGCGTGGGGCATGGATTCCTACTTTCGCAGGAATGACGGCCGGAGGTGCGGTGGCTTTGGCGCGCATCTTGTCGGACTGCCCGCCGCCAACCGTACCCTCCCACACCATTTCGTTTCTACGGCAAGATGATGCCGACGCCGGCACACGCTCGCCGTCATCCCGGGTGCAGACCCGGGATCCATTCCGCCGGGTTGCCACTCATGCGGGCAGCCATCCTCGCAAAACTTCGCGCGCGTGGCGGCATGGATACCTGCTTTCGCAGGAATGACGGCCGGTGACGCGTCGGCTTTGGTGCCCCCGCACCTCGCTCCCCGAAGCCGCGCCCCGGCCCCCTCCCAAAGCAGCGCTCCCCGCTCCCCCGTCCCGACCCCACTTCCGAAGCACGCCTCAAATCTAGCGCTTCCCATAACCCCTCCCCCAGGATAGGATATTCACATGAGCCACGCCCATAACCCAGAAATCATGCAGCGGCTGCGCCGCGCCTCCGGCCATCTCGCCAGCGTCATCGCCATGGTCGAGGACGGCCGCGACTGCCTGGTGATCGCCCAGCAGATGCAGGCGGTGATCAAGGCGATCGAGAGCACCAAGCGCACGCTGATCCATCATCACATCGACGAGCATCTCGGCACCGCCGCCAGCGCCTTGCCGGCCGCCGATGCCCGCGCGCTGGTCGCCGAGATCAAGGAAGTCAGCAAATATCTCTGAGGCCGGCGGTTTTCGGCCTCGTTCGGGCCAGTAGCCCGCAGGAGTACCCAACATGAGCGCAACCCAGAGCCTCGGCGGGCACGATCACGTCTTTCTCGGCGCGTCGCATGACCGCAACCAGCGCCGGACGATGATCGTCGTCGGCATCACCGCCCTGACCATGCTGGCCGAAATCGTCGCCGGCTATGTCTATGGCTCGATGGCGCTGCTGGCCGATGGCTTTCACATGTCGACCCATGCCGGGGCGCTGCTGGTCGCCGCCCTCGCCTATCGCTTCGCCCGGCGCCATGCGCGCGATCCGGCCTTCACATTTGGCACCGGCAAGGTCGGCGACCTCGCCGCCTTCGCCAGCGCCGTCATCCTTGGCATGATCGCCATCCTGATCGCCGTCGACGCGGCATGGCGGCTGGCCTCCCCCATCGAAATCAACTTCCGCCCGGCAATCGCCATCGCCGTCATCGGCCTCGCCGTCAATCTGGTCAGCGCGGCCCTGCTGCACGAGGGCCATGCGCACGATCATGACCATGCGCATAGCCATGAGCATGAGCATGAGCATCACGACCACCACGGTCACGGCGCGGCGCGCGACCACAATCTGCGCGCCGCCTATGTGCATGTCGTCGCCGACGCGGCGACGTCGGTGCTCGCCATCGCGGCGTTGCTCGCGGGGCAGTTTCTCGACTGGGTCTGGCTCGACCCCGCCGTCGGCATTCTCGGCGCGGTGATGATCGCCAGCTGGTCGGCCCAGCTGATGCGCGCCAGCGGCCGCATCCTGGTCGACACCGTGCCGGACCCGAAGCTCGCCGCCGCCATGCGGGCGACGATCGAGCAGGACGGCAGCCACGTCACCGACCTGCATCTCTGGCGCGTCGGCCCCGGCCACAATGCGGCGGTGATCAGCCTCGTCGCAGCCGATCCCGCGACGCCCGACGCCTACCGGCGCCGGCTTTCCGGCCTCGCGGGCCTGTCGCATGTCACGGTGGAAGTCGCGCGCGCCCAGCCCGGCTGATCGCGCGCGAGCGCGAAAACGGGGCGAATTGTGCTAGACGACGCCATCCGGCAGCAAGACGGACGGAGAATGGCGCCATGACCCAGAACATCTATGACAATCCGGCCTTCTTCGAAGGCTACAGCCAGCTGCGCCGATCCGTCGAAGGCCTGGCCGGAGCCGGCGAATGGCCGGCCATCCGGGCGATCCTGCCTGACCTCGAGGGTCTGCGCGTCGTCGATCTCGGCTGCGGCTATGGCTGGTTCTGCCGCCATGCCCGCGAACAGGGCGCGGCAGCGGTGCTTGGCCTCGACGTTTCGGAAGCGATGCTGGCGCGCGCCGGGTCGATGACCGACGATCCGGGGATCCGCTACGAGCGCGCCGATCTCGAAACGCTGGAATTGCCGGAAGCCGCCTTCGACTTCGTCTACAGCTCGCTGACGCTTCATTACATCGAGGACTTGCCGAGGCTGCTGGCGACGATCCACCGCGCGCTCGCCCCCGGCGGCAAGCTCGTCTTCTCGATCGAACACCCGATCTACATGGCGCCGACCAGGCCCGGCTGGGTGATGGATGCCGAGGGCCGCCGGACCTGGCCGATCGATCGCTACAGCGCCGAGGGCCCGCGCACGACCGACTGGCTCGCCAACGGCGTGATCAAGCATCACCGCACGATCGGCACCCAGCTCAATGCGATGATCCGGCAGGGCTTTACCATCAGCCATTTCGAGGAATGGGGTCCGACCGACGCCGAAATCGCCGCGCAGCCTTCGCTCGCCGAAGAGCGCGACCGGCCGATGATGATGCTGATCGCCGCCCACCGCTGAGCGTCCGGCCCCTTTTGGGGGCATTTCATCGCCGTGGAACAGGCCTGCGGCCGCATAACCCTTGCGCTTGGCCGCCGCGCGCGCCATCACTCGCGCCATGAACGACACCACACATCGCCTGGACATGGTCCTGCTCGCGCGCGGGCTGGTCGCTTCGCGTGCGAAAGCGCGCGACGCCGTCTTGCGCGGCCATGTCCGCGTCGACGGCATCCTGATCACCAAGCCGGCCGCGACGATCCGGCCCAATGCGACGCTTGAAATCGACGACCCGGCGCAGCGCTATGTCTCGCGCGCCGCGCTGAAGCTCGTCGCCGGGCTGGACCATTTCGGCTACGACCCGACCGATCGCACCGCACTCGACCTCGGCGCCTCGACCGGCGGCTTCACCGAAGTGCTGCTGGAGCGCGGCGTCCGTCATGTCCATGCGCTCGATGTCGGCCATGGCCAGTTGCACCCGCGCGTCGCCGGCCGTTCGCGCGTCACCATGCGCGAGGGCCTCAATGTCCGCGACCTGACCGCCGAGGATATCGGCGAGCCGTTTGACGCCATCGTCTGCGATGTCTCCTTCATCTCGCTCCGCCTTGCCCTGCCGCCCGCCCTCGAAATGGCGGAACCGGGCAGCTGGGGCATCCTGCTGATCAAGCCGCAATTCGAGGTCGGCAAGGACGGCATCGCCAAGAACGGCCTCGTTCGCGACGCCGGCGAAGGCGAGGCTGCCGTCCAGCGCATCGTCGACTGGATTGCCGCGGAGCCGGGATGGGTCGTCGACGGCCTCATCCCCTCCCCGATCGCCGGCGGCGATGGCAATCACGAATTCCTGCTCGGCGTTAGGAAAGAAGCAGCCCATGGCTGAAACCCTCACCATCACCTCCCTCGGCCACGAGGGCGACGGCATCGCCGAGACCGCGTCGGGCCGGAAGGTCTTCGTGCCCTTCACCCTCCCGGGCGAAGTCGTCACCGCCGAGATCGAGGGCGAGCGCGGCCATCTCGTCTCGATCGTCACGCCGAGCCCCGACCGCGTCGAGCCGCCTTGCCGGCATTTCACCGTCTGCGGCGGTTGCGCGTTGCAGCACTGGGCGCCGGAGAAATACCAGGCCTGGAAGCGCGACCTCGTCGTGCATGCCTTCGCCCAGCGCGGCATCGAGACCGAGGTCGATCCGGTCGTGCCGCTTGCTCCACACACGCGCCGTCGCGCAGTGTTCACGCTGGCGCGCGGCGAGCAGGGCATCGTGCTCGGCTTCAACAAGCGCGAGAGCCATGACGTGCTGGCGATCGAGGAGTGCCCGCTGCTGGTGCCGGAGATCGAGACCCGGCGCGACAAGCTGGCGGCGCTGGCCAACCGCCTGGTCGATCAGGGCAAGCGTGCCCGCATGACCGTGGTCTCGACCGATACCGGCCTCGACGTTTCGCTCGAAGGCGCACGCAAGCCCGGTCGCGCCGACTATGAGGCGCTCGGGCGCGCCGCGACCGATGGAGCGATCTGCCGGCTGACGGTGGATGGCGCCGAGATCGTCATGAGCCGCGTACCGGAAATCCGCAACGATCCGATCGTGCTCTATCCGAGCCCGGGCGGCTTCCTGCAGGCGACCGCGCCCTCGGAACTCGCCATGGCTGATCTGGTCGATGCGGCGGTCGGCAAGGCCGGCGGGCAGGTCCTCGATCTCTTCTCCGGTATCGGCACCTTCACGCTGAAACTGGCGCGGCGCTTCCCGGTGCTCGCCGTCGAGGGCGAGACCAAGCTGCTGCAGGCGCTCGACCGCTCGATGCGCTTCTCCAAGGGCATCAAGGCGGTGACGACGCGCCGGCGCGACCTGTTCCTCAACCCGATGGCGCCGGTCGAGCTGAAGGAATTCAAGGCCGTCGTGTTCGATCCGCCGCGCGCCGGCGCCAAGGCGCAGGCCGAGACGCTGGCGAAGTCCGTCGTGCCGAAGATCGTCGGCGTCTCCTGCAACCCGGCGACTCTGGCGCGCGACGCCCGCATCCTGATCGACGGTGGCTACCGGCTCACCCGCGTCACGCCGGTCGACCAGTTCCTGTGGTCCGGCCATATCGAAGCGGTCGCCACCTTCGAACTCGCCCGCAAGGGCGCTAGCAAGGGACGGCCGGTCCGGCTGAGCTGAGGACCGAGAAAGATGCAGACGCCCCCTCACCTCTCCCTGAGGGAGAGGTCGGAGCGAAGCTCCGGGTGAGGGTTTAGGGAACTATCCGGTGAGGCCGTAAACCCTCACCCGCCGGCCTGCGGCCGTCGACCTCTCCCTCAGGGAGAGGTGAAGGGAGTTCGATCCCCTGACGTGCTTGCTCCCGACAGAAAAATGGCGGCCCGAGGCCGCCAGATTTCGTGTCTTTGCAAGGAACTGGCGGCCGCTCAGGCCGTCACCAGTTCCTTGCGGCCCGCCTTCAGCGTCGTGCCGACCTTGGCGATGCGGGTCAGCATCAGGTTGGCCGCATCGGTGAAGCTCTCCGGCGGCGCGAAAGTCTCGTCCTTCCGGTACTGGGCGAAGAACGGGATGTTGACCTCGCCGGCCGCCACCAGGCCGAGCGCAGCCGTCACCGGCTTCAGCAGCTGCACGGCGCGCGTGCCGGCCGAGACGCCGCCATAGCTGACGAAGCCGACCGGCTTGTCCGCCCATTCATGCGAGAGATAGTCGAGCGCATTCTTGATCGAGGCGGTGAAGCCGTGATTGTACTCGGGCATCACGATCACGAAGGCGTCGGCCGCGTCGATCGTCGCGCTCCAGTCCTTGGTGTGCTGGTGCGCATACTGGCGCATGCGCGGGTGATGCGGCTCGTCGAACATCGGCAGGTTGACGGCCTTCAGGTCGATCAGTTCGGCCTGAAAGGCCTTGTGCGCCGCAGCGATGTCGTGGAACCAGCTGCCGATGGAGAGACCGGCGCGGCCCGGACGGGTCGACGCGACGATGGTTTGAAGCTTGAGCAAAACGAAACGTCCTGTGCAGATCCGATAAGTCTATATGATCATATATAGAACTCATCAGATCGCAGCGCGGTGAACGGTCCGTCAACCGTTTCGTTTCCCCCGCCGGTCAGGCCAGGCTGTCGAAATAGCTGCCCTTCGGCGCCTCGGCGAACAGCGCCATCGCCGTCTTGAACATCTCCGGCGGGATGTTCTTGATCGAGGCCTGGTGCGCCTCGGCCGTCTGCCAGCGCTCGATCACGAAGAAGCGGCCCGGATCAGCCCGATCGCGCAACACCTCGCAGGAGATCGCGCCGTCGGAGCCGAGGATGATCGATCGGATCGAGGCGAGGAAATCCGCCAGCGCATCTCCCTTGCCGTCGGCCGCCCTGAATTCACCGATCCGCGCGACGCTCATATCCGTCTCCTCCGGGCCGAATGGACGATCAGCCGTTCTGGCCGCGATGACGAAGGAAGTGGTCGGCGACGGCGCAGGCGACCATTGCTTCGCCGATCGGCACTGCGCGGATTCCGACGCAGGGGTCATGCCGGCCTTTGGTCATGACGTCGACTTCCTCGCCCTTGGCCGTGATTGAACGGCGCGTCGTCAGGATCGACGAGGTCGGCTTGACAGCGAAGCGGGCGACGATCGGCTGGCCGGTCGAAATACCGCCGAGAATGCCGCCCGCATGGTTCGACAGGAACAGCGGTTTGCCGTCATTGCCCATGCGCATCTCGTCGGCATTCTCCTCGCCGGTCAGCGCCGCGGCATCGAAGCCCTCGCCGATCTCGACGCCCTTCACGGCGTTGATCGACATCAGCAGGCTGGCGATGTCCTGGTCGAGCTTGGCATAGACCGGCGCGCCGAGGCCCGCCGGAACGCCCTCGGCGATCACCTCGATCACCGCGCCGACCGAGGAGCCCGCCTTGCGGATGCCATCGAGATATTCCTCCCACACCTTGGCCGTCTCGGCGTCGGGGCAGAAGAACGGGTTCTGATCGACCTCGTTCCAGTTCCAGCGCGCGCGATCGATCTTATGCGGACCGATCTGCACCAGCGCGCCGCGAACCGTCATGCCCGGCACGACCTTGCGGGCGATGGCCCCCGCGGCGACACGCGCCGCCGTCTCGCGGGCCGAGGAGCGGCCACCGCCGCGATAGTCGCGGATGCCGTATTTCAGGTCGTAGGTGAGGTCGGCATGGCCGGGCCGGTAGCGGTCCTTGATGTCACCATAGTCCTTGGAACGCTGGTCGACATTCTGGATCTCGAGCGCGATCGGCGTGCCGGTGGTCAACAGCGTGCCATCTTCCTGCGGCATGACGCCGGAAAGAATGCGCACCTCGTCGGGCTCGCGGCGCTGGGTGGTGAAGCGCGACGTGCCTGGCTTGCGCTTGTCCAGCCAGGCCTGGATCTCGGCTTCCGAGATGGCGATGCGCGGCGGACAGCCATCGACGACCGCGCCAAGAGCGGGTCCGTGGCTCTCGCCCCAGGTCGTGACGCGAAACAGATGGCCGAAGGTATTGTGCGACATGGGCGAACGGCTCCCGAAGATTGGCCCCGGTTCTAGAAAGCCGGGGGCCTTCCGTCAAACGCCAGCTTCGCGCGTCGATGGATAAGCGGGATCGGCGCCCAGGGAATGAGCACAGGACACAATCACTTGCACTGATCGTAAGCTTTGCTATAATCAGCAACAACGACTTTCACGAAACTGTGATCGCACCCGCCGAATGGCAGGGCGGCCCGCAATTTCCAGCCAAAACGGAGGCCTCGGCCAAGCTCGGATCCTCAGCCGGCCACCCTGCGAGCGTGACCGGCGATCAAGATCTAAGTTGATGAATTCCTTGTGAGTTGCCTTCGGATGAGGCGCATCCATCTTCCGATATGACCAGGGACGGGCAGACGTTTTCCTTCGGGGACATTTCATCAGACCCTGGCCCGGCAAGGTAGGAACTGGAGATCTCATCATGAGCAAACTCGCTCTCGCTGCAGCGTCCGTCGCATTCCTCGCCTCGGGCGCCTTCGCCTACGCCGCCGAAGAAGTCGAAGGCTCGGTCACGAGCGTCAATGTTGCCCACGGCACATTGACGCTGCAATCGGGGCAGACATTCACCTTCGCCAATCCGGCGGTGCTCTATGGAATTCTGCCTGGCCAGAATGTCGGCGTGACCTACACCGGCCAGAACCACGGCATCACGGCTTTCGATCCCCACCCGGAGAGTGACGGCGACTACGGAAACTACTGACCTCCCCGTTGACGCTACTCTCCGAAAACGGCGCCCGGTACCCCTCCGGGCGCCGTTTTTTTTTTCTGTTTGCCCCCCCCCGACCGCGGCCACACCACCGACCTTCGAGCCTAGCCGGCTGAGGCGCCACCCCGCCCATCCGGCTTGGCGCAGATGCGCGCCTCCGGCCGGCAGCCAGGCACGATGCGGGGGGCGGACGCGCGCCAATTTAGAAGCTTGAGCAACAATCGTCTTGGCGATCTTTGACCGTCGCACAGCCGACTCAGACGGCGATTCCGCCCCGGACCGATCGCCCGCGGCACCCGGCAATCGCAATTTGATGAGCCTTGGCAACAATAAGCATCACCACTTCTTGAACGATGCCGTTAGGAAGGGTGAACAATCGGGGCATGCAATCGCATTTAATTCCTATAATTCGATATCTGGGGGAAATTTTATCCGATTATCGCCGATAATGCCCTCAAAATTAGGAATGCCAGGGTCAGTCGGTCGATCTCGAGAAAAATTCTCACGCTTGTAAGCTGCGGTGGCGAGGACCAAATTCAGCTCATCGGCGACGGGATGAACGAACCGCCCCACCGAAACCGGGGCCGCCGCCGCAAGAGGTCGATCCGATGTCGACCAGGAGAAAAAAGATGCGTAACCTTATTATTGCTGCCGCAGCTGCGGCATTCCTCGCCTCCGGCGCCGCTGCCATCGCAGCCGAACAGACCGAAGGCACCGTCATCAGCGTCAATGCCTCGAACGGCACCCTCACGCTGCAGGACGGCCAGACGTTCACCTTCGCCAACGGCACCCAGCTCTACGGCATCCTGCCGGGCCAGACGGTCGGCGTCAGCCACAATGGCGGCCAGGGCCTCGGCGCCTTCAATCCGAAGCCTGCCAACGACTGATCGCACGTCGCGATCTCATCTCTACCTGACCTGAACGGACCGCAGGCCGGCGTCCGGCTCCCCCAGCCGGCCCGACCTGCACTTCCCGCCGGCTCCCCCACCGGCGGACGGGAATTGCCCTCCCTCGAACGGGCACAACCATGTCGAACAAGGGTTCGACCAGGAGACTTATGATGCGCAATCTCATCCTCGCCGCTGCTTCCGTCGCCTTCCTCGCCTCGGGCGCCGCCGCCATCGCCGCCGAGCAGACCGAAGGCACCGTCACGAGCGTCAATGCCTCGACCGGCACGCTGACGCTGCAGGACGGCCAGAGCTTCCAGTTCGCCAACGGCAAGCAGTTGCTCGGCATCCTGCCCGGCCAGACGGTCGGCGTCGCCCATCAGGGCTCGGAAGGCCTCGGCGCCTTCAACCCGAGCCGTGCCCGCGCCGACAACAGCAACGGCTGATCCGCCGGGAGCCTCGTCTCCCGACCGGACCGACTGAGCTTCGAGACAGTGTCCGGCGAGCCGGCCACCGTCTCCCACCTCCCGCCTGTCATCCCCCCGACAGGCGATGGGAATTGCCCTCCCGCAAACGGGCACAACCATGTCGAACCAGGTTCGACCAGGATTCAAGAAAATGCGTAATCTCATCCTCGCCGCCGCTTCCGTCGCCTTCCTCGCTTCGGGCGCCACCGCCTTCGCCGCCGAGCAGACCGAAGGCACCGTCACCAGCGTCAACGCCTCGACCGGCACGCTGACGCTGCAGGGCGGCCAGACCTTCCAGTTCGCCAACGGCAAGCAGCTGCTCGGCATCTATCCGGGCCAGGCCGTCGGCGTCAGCCACAACGGCAGCGAGGGCCTCGGCGCCTTCACGGCGAACCCCGCCCGCGCCAGCAACAGCAAGGGCTGATCGGGCTCGATCATCGACCTGACGGAACTATCAAACGACGCCTCCGGGCGTCGTTTTCGTTCGTCCTGAGCAAGGCGGTTGCATTCGACGGAGGGCGGGCAACGCTGGGAGCCGGCGCCGTTTCGCCACGTCGCATCGGGCTCGCGACGGCGTTCCGACCCGACGTTGAAATATGGCGTTGGCTTGATTGGAGCGGATCGCGCCCGCGCAACCAGGCGATCAGAGCCAGCAGGCCTCACGGCCGTCCCAGATGAAGATCCGGTCCTGCGGCACGTCGAGAATCGGTGTCTGGCTGGTATCGAGGCCCTGCAGGATGCCGCGCAGGACACGGCAGACGCCGCCATGCGAGACGACGACCGTATCCTTGACGACACCGGCCAGCCAGGCGCCGATGCGCACCGAGAGCATGGCATAGCTCTCGCCTTCCGGCGGCTGAAAACCCCATTTGTCGACATCGCGCGCGACGACCAGATCCGGCCAGCGCTGCATCAGTTCCGGGGCGGTATAGCCTTCCCAGCGACCGAAGGTGATTTCCTTCAGGATCGGGTCGAGGCGATAGGCGGAAGGGTCGAGCCCCATGGCGCCGCGGGCGATTTCCATCGTCTGGCGCGTGCGCTCCAAGGGGCTTGCGACGAAGTCGAAGCCCGCCGTTTCCGGCATGCGCTCGGCCAGAACGAGGCCGTTGCGCTGCGCCTGGCCGCGTCCGCGCGAATTCAGTGGAATATCGCGCTGGCCCTGGAAGCGGCCTTCGGCATTCCAGTCGGTCTCGCCGTGCCGGATGAAAACAATGGTCGGCACGGCAATGCTCCGAAGGGCTTTCGCTTGAAAGCGCCCTAGTCCTTGATGACGGAAATGTCGGGGGCGTCAACGGCCTTCATGCCGACGACATGGTAGCCCGAATCGACATGGTGCACTTCGCCGGTGACCGCCCGCGAGAGATCGGACAGGAAGTAGACGCCGGAATCACCGACCTCTTCCGTCGTCACCGTGCGGCGCAGCGGCGCGTTGTACTCGTTCCACTTCAGGATGTAGCGGAAATCGCCGATGCCGGAGGCTGCCAGCGTCTTGATCGGGCCGGCGGAAATCGCGTTGACGCGGATGTTCTTCGGTCCGAGGTCGACGGCGAGATACTGCACGCTCGCCTCGAGCGCGGCCTTGGCGACGCCCATGACGTTGTAGTTCGGCATCACCTTCTCGGCGCCGTAATAGGTCAGCGTCAGGATCGAGCCGCCATCCGTCATCAGCTTCTCGGCGCGCTGGGTCACAGCGGTCAGCGAGTAGACCGAGATCAGCATGGTCTTGCTGAAATTGCCTTCGGTGGTGTCGACATAGCGGCCGGTCAGCTCGTCCTTGTCGGAGAAGCCGATGGCATGCACGAGAAAGTCGAGCTTGCCCCAGTGCTTCTCGACCTCGGCGAAGACCGCGTCGATCGAGGCGCCGTCGGTGACGTCGCAATGCCCGACGACGAGTGCGCCGAGTTCAGCCGCAAGCGGCTCCACGCGCTTCTTCAGCGCATCGCCCTGGTAGGTAAAAGCCAGTTCGGCGCCGTGGTCGTGGGCGGCCTTGGCAATTCCCCAGGCGATCGACCGGTTGTTCGCGACGCCCAGCACGAGGCCGCGCTTACCCTTCATCAAACCGCCTGCTTCAATCATGCCTATTTTTCCCTCTTCGTGTCGTCCGGAGGCGCGCCTCCTATCGCACAGGGTCCTTTGCGCATCAAGGCGAAGCAAGCCCTCGGCCATCACACTCGATGTACGCCTGTCGCGGAACGCGGGTCACAATCGAATTGGAATAGAGTGGAACAGGCCGAATCACAGCCGCGATATGCGCATGGATCCCACGCCTCGGCGTGACGTCTCGAATTTAACCATTCGCCGTCGAACCGGCCGGGCGTGCTTCCTGAAAACGGGCGCAAACGTGCCACCTATGGGTGCAGTTAGGCCGACAGGAGGGCCCATGCCGTGAAGCCACGAGTGAAAGAAAAGGTCCTGGTTCGGAACAGGCAACTATTCCCGCCTGGCGGTTGCCGCCGTCTTTGGCTGGTCGACCACCATCTATCCGGTTCTCGCCGAAACGCTGACGCCCCCGGTCAAGCTGGCGCAATCCGACTCAGCCCCGACCCCGGCCGAGGAAGCGCCGCCGGCGGCGCCCGCCCTGCCCGACAAGGTGCCAGGAGCGGCAGACGCCGCGGCAGCGGCCACCACCGACGATGCCGCGGACCTCTACACCGTCACCGACCTTCAGTACCTGCTCGGCCCGATCGCGCTCTATCCCGATCCGCTGCTCTCGCTGGTGCTGTCGGCGAGCACGTCGCCGTTCGAGCAGCTGATCAAGGCCGAGGACTGGCTCAACGCCAATCCGAAGGCGGCGGAAGCCGGAGACTTCGCCGAAGCCGAAAAACTTGGCCTCGATGCGCCGATCGTGGCACTGCTGCGCTTCCCCGACGTGATCGAGATGCTCGTCGACCACGAGGACTGGACCGAATCGCTCGGCTTCGCCTTCGACCGACAGCCCGAGGATGTCACCACCGTCGTCCAACTGCTGCGCGCCCAGGCCGAGAAGCTCGGCAATCTGAAGACAACGCCGCAGCAGGTCGTCACTGTCCAGGAAGCGACGTCGAGCGCGCCGCGCGTCATCTCGATCGCCCCGGCCCAGCCCGAGCGCATCTACGTCCCGGTCTACAACTCGGCCGACGTGTTCACCACCGCCGCCACCAGCGCCCTCATCTTCGGCACGGCGGTTCTGGTCGGCTCGACCTGGAACAACCGCTGGGGCTGGAACAATCGCGGCTGGAACAATGTCTGGGTCACCCATCATTGGCACGGCGCCCCCGGCTGGCGTCCCGGCCCGCCGCACCGCCCGCGTCCGCCGGGCGCCTGGCAGCCGGAACGGCCGAACCGACCCGAACGGCCCAATCGCCCTGGCCGTCCTGGCGACAACAATCGTCCCGGCCGTCCGGGTGACAACAATCGGCCCGGTCGTCCCGGCGACAACAACCGGCCCGGTCGCCCCGGTGACAACAATCGTCCGGGCCGTCCCGGCGACAACAACCGGCCCGGCCGGCCGGGCGACAACAATCGCCCGAACCGTCCCGGCACGGAGAATGGCCGTCCGAACCGGCCCGGCACCGAGACGGGTCGTCCGAACCGGCCCGAACGGCCCGGCACGGAGACTGGGCGTCCGAACCGGCCGAATGCCCGGCCGGAACGTCCCGGCACCGAGGCAGGTCGTCCGAATCGGCCTGAGCGGCCGGCCGGCACGCGACCGAACCGGCCCGAGACCGGTCGTCCCGGCGCCGAGAACCGTCCGAACCGGCCCAACCGGCCGGAGACGACCCGTCCGTCGCGTCCGGAGAACGCCCGTCCGCAACAGCGGCCCGGCCAGAATGCTCGTCCGCAGCAGCGGCCAAACCAGAACGCCCGTCCGCAGCAGCGGCCGAACCAGAACGCTCGTCCGCAGCAGCGGCCGAACCAGAACGCCCGTCCGCAGCAGCGGCCGCAGCAGAATGCTCGTCCGCAGCAACGGCCCGGTCAAAATGCCCGTCCGCAGCAGAACGCCCGGCCGCAGCAGCAGCAGCGCGCCCGGCAGAACAACCAGAACCGCAACCGGCAGCAGCACAACCGCAACCGCAATTGCCGGCCGGGACAGAACTGCCGCTAGGGCGATGAAGACCGGTGGCGCGCCCGTCGCGCCACCCTTTCCAAGACCAGGGGCGGTCCGAGCGATCGGATCGCCCGCCCGATCCGGAGTCGGATCCATGCACCTCGCCGGCCCGCGCATGCAGGCCGGCGTTTTTTTTGCCGGTGGCCTGCTTTCGGCAACGGCCCCGAGGCGGGTATCCTGCGTTGTGCGGGCAAGCAACTTGCCGCAGCCAAGGATTAGTCCGACCATCATGCTGAACCGCCCCACGCCCGAGCTCCTCGCCCGTTTCGCCGCCCTCGTCGGTCCCGGCGCCGCCCTCGCCGACCCGGAGGCGACGAAGCCCTACCGGATGGAATGGCGCGACAAATATCTCGGCGAGACGCCGCTGGTGCTGCGCCCGGGCTCGGTCGCGGAAGTCTCCGCTATCCTCGCGCTCGCCAACGAGACCCGGACGGCGATCGTGCCGCAGAGCGGCAATACCGGCCTCGTCGGCGGCCAGGTTCCCGACGGCAGCGGCAATGAGATCGTGCTGTCGCTCGACCGGATGACGCGGATCCGCGCCATCGATCCTCAAGGCTACTCGCTGACGGCGGAGGCCGGCGCGATCCTCGCCGACGTGCAGAACGCGGCGGAGGCGGCGGACCGGCTGTTTCCGCTGTCGCTCGGCTCGGAGGGTTCGTGCCGGATCGGCGGCAACATCTCGACCAATGCCGGCGGCACCGCCGTGCTCGCCTATGGCAACATGCGCGACCTCGTGCTCGGGCTCGAGGTGGTGCTGGCCGACGGCCGCATCTGGGAAGGCCTCGGCGCGCTGCGCAAGGACAATACCGGCTACGACCTGAAGCAACTCTTCATCGGCGGCGAAGGCACGCTCGGCATCGTCACCGCCGCCGTGCTGAAGCTTTACCCGCGACCAAAAGGCCAGGCGGTCGCCTTCGCGGCCCTGGCCGACCCCGCCGCCGCACTGGCCTTGTTCAATCTCGCCCGCGATCGCGCCGGGCATGATCTGACCGGTTTCGAGCTGATGCCGCGCATCGGCGTCGATTTCGTGCTGCGCCACATACCCGGCTCGCGCGAGCCGGTCGGCACCGCCGCGCCCTGGTATGCGCTGATGGAGATCTCGTCCGGCCATTCCGACGAGGCGGCGCGAAGCGCGATCGAGGACATCCTCGCCACCGCCTTCGAGGATGGCGTGGTCGCCGACGCCAGCATCGCCCAGTCGCTCGCCGCGCGGAACACCTTCTGGCGGATGCGGCACGGCATGTCGGAGGCGCAGAAGCCGGAAGGCGGCTCGATCAAGCACGACGTCTCCGTCCCGGTCGCGAGCGTGCCGGCCTTCCTCGACGAGGCGATCACGGCGATCGAGGCCTTCGTCCCGGGTTGCCGGCCGGTGCCGTTCGGCCATCTCGGCGACGGCAACATCCATTTCAACATTTCGCAGCCCGTCGGCGCCGACAAGCAGGCCTTCCTCGACCGCTGGGACGAGGTCAACGCCCTCATCCACGGCATCGTCACTAGATATCACGGCTCGATCTCGGCCGAGCACGGCATCGGCCGCCTGAAACGCGACCTGCTGCCGGCGGCCAAGGGACCGGTCGCCATGGCGATGATGCATTCGATCAAGCAGGCGCTCGACCCGAACGGCATCCTCAATCCCGGCAAGATGCTGCGGCCCTGAGCGGGGCTCCCGGACACCCTGCCATACCGAGGCAGGCCCCGCGTCGCCAGATGTTGATACTTCGACGCCGGGTCGGCGGCAAAAGTTGACGTTCGCCGCCGCCCGCCGATCGACGTCCACAGGGAGATGCCGGCCCGCTGCACGGATGCGTTGCGCGAGGCGCGCGGCATGCACCCGCCCCTCCCGCCGCCCTCCCCGACGCAAATGGCGGACTGCCGCCATCGCCGCATGGCGTGCCACATTTCGGCAAGTTTTCGTCAACCGTCTTCGATCACCGGCCGCTAACCCTGCCCGCGATCGCCGGGCCGTTAACCATGTCCCTTAAGCTCCGAATGGCGGATCGCATGGCATTGTCGCTTCAACAGAGAGCGGGCCCCGGCCACCGGGCCACCCCCCTTAAGGTCCTGTTAACCGGGCCGAAGCGAGACAGCGATGGAGTGCAAGGCAATGGCAAACGCAACGGTTCAGGCGGCACATGGCGCTCTTGGCAACCACCTGCGGCTCGATCCCTTCGCGCTGCCGGTGCGCTACTCCGCCGCCCTCGCCGGCCCCGCCTCGGCCACCACGCCGGCCGTCTACATCGACCGCGAACTGGCGATCGTGAAGCGCCGCCTCGGCGGCATCCCGACCACCCTCTCCACCCCGGTCAGCGCCTTTCGCGGCGTTGCCGTGCGCATGACCGGCGACGCCGAGACCGGCGCGATCCGCACCACGGTCGAGCTGCTGCACCGTGACCCGGCCATGTCGCTGCCGCTGGTCGTCGTCGAGGATCTCGGCGACGGCGAGGATGTCGCCGCCGACTGGCAGGCCTGGGGCCGCGCGCTCGGCCTGCCGCTCCTGATCGTCGATGGCGACGGCACCGTCCGCGCTCCGCTCGACCAGCTGGGCCCGCTCGTCATCGGCCAGTCGAAGTCGCGACGCGCGCCGTCGTCGCTGAAGGGCCGCCGCCCGCGCTTCCTGAAGCGCCGCAAGACCGGCTTCTACAAGGAAGTCGAGACGCTCTACGGCCGCGAGATCATCGCCCGCGACTGACGGCGACAGCCCTTCATCGCTCCATGGCAACGATGAAGGGCTCTAACTCTTTGGCCGGTCGCGTCTTCTTCCCGCGAACCGGTATCCACTTCGCTCGAAACGCCCTAATTCTCGAGCTGGACGAAGCTTGCCGGCGATTGCGGCAAGGGGCGAACTGAAGCCCCGCTGAATCCAGCGCGTTGCGCCATCTCGGTCAGATCTCTTGCCGTATAAGCATCGCCGCGCGGCGTCGTTGCCAGCATGATGAGGGCGAAAGCCGCGGGAAATGGCGGCGAGACCCGGTCCTCGTTCGGCACGAACTCGACGGCGATCGCACGACCGCGGGGGGCAAGGCTCGCCCGCACCTTCCGCAGCAGCTCGACGCAGGTCGCCATGTCGAAATGGTGCAGGAAGTTCGGCAGCATCACCAGATCGTAGCCCGTCCCCCAATCGACATCGAAAGCGCTGCCGGCAATCGTCCGATACCGGGATCCGACACCCGCCTCATCGGCATTGCGCCGGGCCAATGTCAGGACGGAAGCCCAATCGACGGCGGTGATCTCGGCGCGCGGCAGCGCCTTGGCAACGGATATCCCGTACAGGCCATGACCCGCCGCGATATCGAGGACCGTCCGGGGCGGATTGGGCCAGGAGACGATCTCGGCCGTGACACCGGCGACACTGGCCACGACGAATGGCACCATGGCCTCGGCGAACTTGACCCAGACCGGATTGTCTGGCGCGACATTGGCGCTGCCGACCGACCCGCCATTGCGTGCATAGCCGGTGGGATCTTCGAGGAAGAGCTCGAGATTTTCGGGCGCCGCGAAGAAATTGACAACGCTGCCCATATAGGCGGGCGACCGGCGGTCGAGGAACCGTTGGCTCGCTGAAGTGAGACGATAGCGCCCCCCGCTTTTCTCCAGAAACCCGATCGTCGTCAGGAAGTCACAGAGGATGCGGACACCGCGCTCGGCGGCACGGACCTGGGTCGCGAGACCCTCCGACGTATCGCTTCCCCGGGCGATCGCAGTGAAGAGATCAAGGTCGATCGCCGCCTTGAGGGCGGCAGTCCTGTGAAAGCCGTTTATGGCATCGACGATGCCAAAGGGCGTGATATCCGCTTGTGCGGCAAGGGTATCTGTCGACATGGCCGATCGCTCCCCAATGAATTCGTGTTGATATTCTCCATGTGAAGGCAAGGATTGACACCCGATAGCGCGCCCGCTTCGGTTCATCTTCAAATGACGTGTTCGTGAGTGCCGCCACCGAGGTTATCTGCGCGCCGTGGCGCGTCAGATCAGGCCATCGAGCACCAGCGCGGCGAACAGGACTAGCCCCGCCGTCCGGTTGGACTTGAACAGGCGCAACGCCAGCGCCTCGTCATCGAGACGGACGGAGACGATCTGCCAGGCGAAATGCGCCGCGACCAGCGCCAGACCAAGCCAGGCGACCCAGCCGATGCCGGCCGCCCAGAACGCACCGGCCCAGAGCAGTACCGCGCCGGCATAGAGCAGCCCGACGATCTGCGGCGCATGGTTGCCGAACAGGCGCGCGGTCGAGCGCACGCCCATGATCTTGTCATCCTCGATGTCCTGCAGCGCATAGATCGTGTCGTAGCCGATCGTCCACAGCACGCCGCCCGCATAGAGAAGCACCGGGGCCAGCGCCAGGCTGCCGAACCAGGCCGACCAGCCCATCAGCGCGCCCCAGGAGAAAGCGAGGCCGAGCACGAATTGCGGCCAGTCGGTGATCCGCTTCATGAACGGATAGGCAGCGACCACCAGCAATGAACAAAGCGCCAGAACGACCGAGAACCAGTTGAACGACAAGAGTACGGCAAGCCCGACCAGCGCCTGCAGCACGAGAAAGACCTTCGCCGCTCCGACGCCGACCTGGCCACTCGGGATAGGTCGCGAGCGTGTACGGGCGACGCCGGCGTCCAGTTCGCGATCGACAATGTCATTATAGGTGCAGCCGGCGCCGCGCATGGCGACGGCGCCGATCAGGAACAGAAGCAGATGCGCGACATCAGGCCAGGTCGCGCCAGCGACATTGCTGGCAAGAGCCGCCGACCACCAGCATGGCAAAAGCAGGAGCCACCAGCCAATCGGCCGGTCCCAACGCGCCAGCCGTGCGTAGGGGCGGAGCCAAGGTGGCGCGTAGTGGTCGACCCAATTGCCCCGGCTGGCATCGGCGACGGTTCCATGGGTCAGGCTCATCGCGTTCTTCCGCTTCAATCTCAGGATGCCCCTTCATACACCGGATCGGCGCATGAGCCACCAGACGAGCCGTAGCAAACCGCCGCAACCCTCCGGCCGATTGCCGGTCGTCACCGCCAGCGCTAGGCTCAGACATGTCTTCAAGACTCTTCACGATCAACGCCGTTTCTGGCGATCGCGACCTCCGCGACGCGGTCACGCTGATCCGCGCCTACGCCGCAGCCCTGCCGATCGACCTCGCCTATCAGGATTTCGAGGCCGAAATTGCCGCGATGCCGGGCAAATATGCGCCACCGGAGGGCACCTTGCTGCTGGCGCGCGGCGCCGACGGCGCGGCGCTCGGCTGCGTCGGCTTGCGGCCGCTGCCCGGCGGAGGCGACAGCGAGATGAAGCGGCTCTATGTCGCTCCGACGGGGCGCGGGCTCGGCGTGGGTCGCGCCCTGGTGGCAACCGTGATCGGCATGGCGCGACAGCTCGGCTACCAGCGGCTACTGCTCGACACGCTGCCCAGCATGCCGGCCGCCATTGCGCTCTATCGGCAGGCCGGCTTCGCGACGATACCGCCCTATTACGAAACGCCCGTGGCCGGCACCTGCTTCATGGCACTGACGCTTCGCTGACTTCATGGCACTGACGCTTCGTTGAAGCCAAGGCCTGCGGCAGGCGCAGCATCAGAGGGCGTGTTTGAAGCCGAAGGCTGCATTGATCTTGTCGCCCTTCAACCCCTCGCCCGAGTCCTTCCAGCTATAGCCAAAATTGACATAGACGGAATTGGCCGGATCCATCGCAAAGGTCAGGCCCGTCGCCGCCTTCGGCGTTTCCCAGGTGGTATCGAACGCGTTGCGATAGCGCAGATTGAAGACGTTCCAGGTCCAGCTTTCCGACAATTTGAGATCGCCGGCAAGGTAAAGGGCATAGTAGAGCGCATCGGAGTTCTTTTGGCCGTCCATGGTGATGCCGGTCGAGTCCCACGTATAGCCAAGCGCCACGGACGGGGTAAGGCTGAACCGCTCGAAACGGAACCGGTAGCCGAGCGATCCCTCGCCATAATACTGGTACTGGTCGGAGGGCTTGAACGTCGTCTGGAAATAGCCGCCCAGCAGCCAGCCCTTGTCGAAAGCATGCGACACGCTGAGTTTCAGCGTGTTGTCACTCCAGTCACCCGCTTGGTGGCTGTCGCTGTCGAGCGCGAAATATTCCGGGCCGAACTCGATGCCGATCGTCGTCTTGCCCGAAGTCGCGGCTTCCGCCGCCGGCGCTCGCACGACCGGATCGGCGGCCCGGGCGTTCGGTATCGACGCCATCGAGACAGTCGCCAGCAGCATCAGGGCCATGGGACCATTCATATCGCCACTCCGCGCCCGCTGTTTGCCCTCGCGTCTCCCCCGACTCAGGGACGCAAGGATGCTTCCATGATGCCGAATTCCGTTGCGTCGTGCATCCGGCGATGAACAGCAATTCACGCCCCGTCGCGCTCTCCGGATTCGACAAGCGCGGCCCTGCTTGCTAAGCGCCGCGCACGGGATTCAACGACGGGCCAGCCAGCATGACCGAGACGCGCATCAACATTCTCCTGATCGGATCGGGCGGCCGCGAGCATGCGCTGGCCTGGGCGCTGCGCAAATCGCCCCGTCTCGGCCGGCTCTACGCCGCCCCCGGCAATCCCGGCATCGGCGCGCTGGCGGAGCTGGTGCAGTTGGACCCGTTCGATCATGCCGCGGTGATCGACTTCTGCCGCCACAACAGGATCGACTTCGTCATCGTCGGCCCGGAAGCGCCGCTGGTTGCCGGCCTCGCCGATGCGCTCGAGCAGGCAAGCATCAAGGTATTCGGCCCGAGCCAGGAGGCGGCCCGCCTCGAAGGCTCAAAGGGCTACACCAAGGATCTCTGCGCCGAGGCTGATATCCCGACCGCCGCCTACCAGCGCTTCACCGAGGCCGCCCCCGCGCGCGACTACGCGACGAAAATGGGCGCGCCGATCGTCGTCAAGGCGGATGGCATCGCCGCCGGCAAGGGCGTCGTCGTCGCCGAGACGCTCGACGAAGCGCACGCGGCGATCGACGCCTGCTTCGACGGCGCCTTCGGCTCGGCCGGCGCCGAAGTCGTGGTGGAGGAGTGCCTGATCGGCGAGGAGGCGAGCTTCTTCGCCGTTTGCGACGGTGTCACCGCCGTGCCGCTCGCCACCGCCCAGGACCACAAGCGCGTCGGCGACGGCGATACCGGCCCGAATACCGGCGGCATGGGCGCCTATTCGCCCGCTCCGGTCATGACCGAGGCGATGATCGAGCGCACCATGGCCGAGATCATCCGCCCGACGATGGCCGCGATGGCTGCGCGCGGCGCGCCGTTCAAGGGCGTGCTGTTCGCCGGCCTGATGATCACCGCCAAGGGGCCGGAACTGATCGAATACAATGTCCGCTTCGGCGATCCGGAATGCCAGGTGCTGATGATGCGGCTGGAGAGCGACCTGCTCGAATTGCTGCTCGCCGCCAGCGAGGGCAAGCTCGAGGGCGTCACGACGCAGTGGCGCGACGAAGCGGCGCTGACCGTCGTCATGGCGGCCAAGGGCTATCCGGGCGATTACGCCAAGGGCACGCCAATCGCCGGCATCGAGCTGGCCGACGCGCTCGCCGACACCAAGGTGTTCCAGGCCGGTACGGCGCTGGTCGATGGCCGGCTGGTCGCCCATGGCGGCCGCGTCCTCAACGTCACGGCGCTCGGCGCCACGGTCGGCGAGGCGCAGAAGCGGGCCTATGAGGCGGTCGACACGATCGACTGGCCGGACGGCTTCGCCCGCCGCGACATCGGCTGGCGCGCCGTCTGAGGCGACTACATTTCCATGGAAGCAGGAGCGCCGTCTTTTGCCTCTCCCTGAGGGAGAGATCGACGGCCGCAGGCCGGCGGGTGAGGGTTTAGGGAACCACCCGTTTAAGGCCGTAACCCCCCACCCGGAGCTTGGCTCCGACCTCTCCCTCAGGGAGAGGTGCAAAAATAAGGAGATACAATCATGTCGGACGAGATCATCGTGCGCGACAGCAACGGAACCCAGCTCAGGGACGGCGATTCCGTCACGCTGATCAAGGACCTCAAGGTCAAGGGCACCTCGGAGACGATCAAGCGCGGCACCGTCGTCAAGAACATCCGCCTGACCGACGATGCCGACACCTTCGAATGCAACACCAAGCAGGTGAAGGGCCTCGTGCTGCGGGCCGAGTTCGTCAAGAAGGCCTGAGGCCCAAGGCGGGCGCCGAGGAATTCCCTCCATCCTTCGGCCAGCTTCCCTCACCCGCCCGAATCCGGCAGGATCGCCGGCCAACAGCCAGATTGATCGCCATGACCGCCGTCCGCCGCCTGACCGAAGACATGATCAACCGCATCGCCGCCGGCGAGGTGGTGGAGCGGCCGGCGAGCGTCGTCAAGGAACTGGTCGAGAACGCCATCGATGCCGGCGCGAAGCGCGTCGAGATCGTCACGGCCGGCGGCGGCGCCTCGCTGATCCGCGTCACCGACGATGGCGGCGGCATGACGCATGACGATCTCGGCCTCGCCATCGATCGCCACTGCACCTCGAAGCTCACCGACGACCTGCTCGATATCCGCACGCTTGGATTTCGCGGCGAAGCGCTGGCTTCGATCGGCTCCGTCGCGCGCCTGTCGATCGCCTCGCGCCATGCGAGCGAGCCGCATGGCTGGGAGATCGTCGTCGAGGGCGGCCTCGTGCATCCGCCGCGCCCGGCCGGCCTCAATGCCGGCACGCGGGTCGAGGTCAGCGATCTGTTCTTCTCGACCCCGGCCCGGCTCAAATTCCTGAAGGGCGAGCGCGCCGAGTCGAGCGCCATCACCGACATCGTCAAGCGCCTCGCCATGGCGCATCCCGAGGTTCGCTTCTCGCTCGCCGGCAGCGATCGCGGCGCCATCGATTATCCGGTGGCGCACGGCGACGAGCCTTTCGTCGAACGGCTCGGCCAGATTCTCAGCCAGGACTTCGTCGACAATTCGCTGGCGATCGAAGCGACACGCGAAGGCGTGCGCCTCTCCGGCTATGCCGGGCTGCCGACCTACAACCGCGCCAACGGGCTGCAGCAGTTCCTGTTCGTCAATGGTCGCCCGGTGCGCGACAAGCTGCTGATGGGGGCACTGCGCGCCGGCTATGCCGACGTGATGTCGCGCGATCGCCACCCCGTCGCGGCGCTCCGCATCGACCTCGAACCGCATGGCGTCGACGTCAACGTCCACCCGGCCAAGTCCGACGTCCGCTTCCGCGATCCCGGCCTGGTGCGCGGGCTGATCGTCGGCGCCTTGCGCAACGCCATCCACCAGGCCGGCCACCGTTCGGCGACGACCGGCGGCGGCGCCACCATCGCCGCCTTCCGCACCGGCGCCCCACCTTCCGCAGCCGCATGGCGCCCGTCGGCGCCGATGCCGGCCTTTGGCAACGCCGCCGCGCCTTCCTGGCGCGACTGGGCGAATGCCCCGGCCCCGGCGCCGCATTTCAGCGAGGCGGCGCAGCCGGCCTTCGCGGCGGTCAGCCAGCCCTCAGCCGATGCGCGCGCCAATGCGGTTGCCGCGAACGACCCGACCGACCGGCCGCTCGGCGCGGCGCGGGCGCAGGTGCATGAAAACTACATCATCGCCCAGACTGACCACGGCATCGTCATCGTCGACCAGCATGCGGCGCATGAGCGCCTCGTCTATGAGCGGCTGAAGACGGCGCTGGCGCGCTCCGGCGTGGCGCGGCAGATCCTGCTGATCCCCGACATCATCGACTTGCCGGAAGACGACGTGGCGCGGCTTCTGAAGCGCGCCGACGAACTGGCCGAGCTCGGCCTCGCGATCGAGAGCTTCGGCCCCGGCGCGGTCGCGGTACGGGAGACGCCGGCCCTGCTCGGCGAGCTCGACACGCGCTCGCTGCTGGTCGATCTCGCCGACGATCTGGCCGAATGGGACGACACGACGCGGCTCAGGGAAAAGCTCGACCATGTCGCGGCGACGATGGCCTGCCACGGCTCGGTCCGTTCCGGCCGAAGGCTGCGGCCGGAGGAAATGGACGCGTTGCTGCGCGAGATGGAAGCGACGCCCGGCTCCGGCCAGTGCAATCACGGCCGCCCGACCTATGTCGAACTGAAGCTCGCCGACATCGAGCGCCTGTTCGGCCGGCGGTAGGTCAGTTACAGCCCCTGCCCTCATCCCTCTGAGAAGAGGTCAGCGCCTTCCTCCACCTCTCCCTGAGGGAGAGGTGGACGGCCGCAGGCCGGCGGGTGAGGGTTTATGGCCTCCCCGGATAGTTCCCTAAACCCTCACCCGGAGCTCCGCTCCGACCTCTCCCTCAGGGAGAGGTAAAGGGGCGACCCAATCGAAGGCTACCCTGCAGTACCACCCTCGCCGCCGGCGGGTTTGCAAAGCACCGGCCAATAAATCCGTCTCGCACGCGCGAAGCGACATTCGGCGCTGTTGCACAAGCGGGCGTTCCGCACGATATTCCCGCTCATGAACCGTATTGATCCAGCCGGGCGCGGCGGCGAAGCGCGCATTCGTTATCTCGATGGCGACTATCAGATCTTGTCCCCGGGCGCCTTCGTGCGTTGCGCGGTGACCGGCGCCGTGATTCCGCTCGACGAGCTCAAATACTGGAACGTCGCGCACCAGGAGGCCTATATCGACCCGGCCACCTGCGTCGCCCGCCACAAGCAGCTCGGCCTGACCTGGCGCTGAGCCTTACCGGCAAGCTGGCCGTCGCCGCTTCGCTGCCCTCGGGGTGCGGCCCGATCGGCCCCATCCATCGCGCTACCGCGCTGCGACCCGGCGGACAACGTCGGCGATCAGCGCGGCGATGCGCGCCTCGTTCTCGAAATGCATCCGCACCTCGAACACCTTGGTGCGCGCGCGCAACGCGGTGAGGTCGCCGTCCTTGCGCGCGAGACGGACATAGTCCTTGCTCGTCGTGACCAGGTCGAGCTTGTCCGCCTCGGCGCGGGCGAGCAGCTTGCGCGCGTCCTCGGCCGTATAGGCGTGGTGATCGGGAAAGCCCTTCACGTCGGTGAGCGGCACGCCGGCCGCGTCGAGCGTGTTGAAGAACTTCTCCGGCCGGCCGATGCCGGCGAAGGCGAGGAAGGAACGCGGCCCCCAGACCCGCAGCGAGGCCGGCTCCAGCTTCGCCTTCAGCACCACTTTGCCGGCCCGCGACACCCGTCGCACCATGTGGTCGCCCGGCTTGCCGTCGCCAACGACGATGATGGCGTCGGTGCGGACGATCTGCGCCCGCAGAGGCGCGCGCAACGGCCCGGCCGGAAACACGCGGCCATTGCCGACGCCGGTGGCGCCGTCGACGACGATCAGCGACAGATCCTTGCGCAGCGACGGGTTCTGGAAGCCGTCATCCATGATGATCAGGTCGACGCCCTGGCTCGCCAGCAGCGGCAGCGCCGCCGGCCGATCGGGCGAGACGACGACCGGGCCGGCCTCGGCCAGCAGCAGCGCCTCGTCGCCGACGCGGGCGGCGTCATGCAGGTCCGGGTCCACCACCAGCGGCTCGCGCGTCGTGCCGCCATAGCCGCGTGTCAGGAAGCCCGGATTGAGCCCCTGGGCGCGGGCGATCCGCGCCAGGGCGAGCGCCGTCGGCGTCTTGCCGGCGCCGCCGACGACATAGTTGCCGACACAGATGACGGGCACGGCGGCGGTCGCCTTCGGCTTGCGGCGCATACGGCGGCCGGCAACCCAGCCATAGAGCCCGGCGACCGGCGCCAGAAGCAGCGCCGGCACCGAAAGCCGCGGCAGCGACCAGAAGCGCGGCGGCCGGATCATCGGGGCCGCCTTGTGCGGCTGGCGGAAGCGGGCGGATCGCGATCCTGCAGCCGCGCGGCGATTGCCAGCGGCTCCAGATAGGGCACCAGCGCCCGCATCGTTGCATCGAGCGCGCCGGTGAAGGGCGCCAGCGCCTCGGCCGCCTTGGTGGCGCGCCGGCGCATGGCGTTGGGATCGGCGAACAGATCGTCGAGCACCTTGGCCAGTTGTTCAGAGCTGCGGATCACCTCGGCCCGGCCGGTGCGGTCGAGCGCGGAATAGATCTCGGCGGCGTTGTGGACATGCGGTCCATGCAGTATGGCGACATTGAGCTGCGCCGCCTCGATCGGATTGTGGCCGCCGACCGGGACCAGCGTGCCGCCGATGAAGGCGATCGGCGCGATCCGGTAGAAGATGCCGAGTTCGCCCAGCGTGTCGGCGAGATAGATGTCGGTCCCGGCCGAGATCGGTTCGCCGGCGCTGCGCAGCGCCACGTCGAACCCCTTGGCGACCAGTTGATCGCGGATGGCGGGGCCGCGCACAGGGTGGCGCGGCACGATGATGGTCAAAAGCTCGGGCCGTCGATGGCGCAGCACGCGATGCGCCGCGGCGATGACCTCCTCCTCGCCCTCATGCGTCGAGGCGGCGACGAACACCGCCCTGCCCTCGACGGCGCGGTGCATCGCTTCGACCATCTCTGGCGTGGCATGCGGCGGCGGCACGTCGAATTTCAGATTGCCGGTGACGCGCACGCTGCGGACGCCGAGGGCCGAAAGCCGCTCGCCATCGCCCTCGCTCTGCGCCAGCGCCATCGTCACCTTGCCGAACAGGCCGCGCTTTCCCGTCTCGATCTTCGCCCAGCGCTTGAACGAGCGCTCCGACATGCGGGCATTGACGAAGATATGCGGGATCGCCCGGGCGACGAGCCTGTCCATCTTGGTGGGCCAGATCTCGGATTCGACCGAGATGGCGAGGTCTGGCCGCCAGTGGTCGAGGAAGCGGTTCACGAAGGGCGCGATGTCGACCGGCGCATATTGATGAAAGGCGCCGCGCGGCAGGCGATGCGCCGCCACCGCGGCGCTCGTCACCGTCACCGTGGTGAAAAGGACGTTGACGCCCTCCTCCACGATCCGGCGCACCAGCGGCAACACGGCATTGGTCTCGCCGACGCTGGCGGCATGGATCCACACCAGCGCCCCGGCGGGGCGGTGCAGCGTCGCGCGGCCATAGCGCTCATGGCGACGGGCGCGGTCTTCCTTGCCCTTGTTCGTGCGATAGGCCAGCAGCAGCGGCACGAGCGGCAAAGCGGCGTAACCAGCCAGTCGATAGGCGAGTAGGGCCGCTCCGCTGCGCTCAGACATGCGACCGACCGACGCGCTGATAGGCCCGTTCGGTCACGCGGTTGAGCTCATCCTCGAGCTCCTGGCGCTTTTGCTCGATGACCGCGTCGTCGGCGTCGGCCGGCACGTAGATCGGCACGCCGAAGACGCAGATGCCCTTGCTGAAGGGGAGATTGACCGTCGTGCGGTCCCAGTTCTTGATGACGAAATGGCGGCTCGTGGCCACCGCCACCGGCACGATCGGCCGGCCCGAGGCGCGCGCCAGCATGACGATGCCCGGCCCGGCGCGGCGCGATTTCTGGTTCGAGAGATCGGCCGTCATGGCGACGGTCGCACCCTGGGCCAGCGCCGCCTTCATCTCCAGGAAGCCGCGCAGGCCGCCCTTCTCGATCGCGCGCGACGCCGAACGCGCCGCCGAGGCGCGCACGGTGCCAAGACCGAGGCTTTCGGCGGCGATGGCGTTGATCTCGCCGTCGCGATGCTTCGAGATCATGACGCGGACGTCATGGCCCTCGCGGCGGATGAACGGCACCATCAGGTGCTGGCCGTGCCACATCGCGACGATGCCCGGCAGCAGATGACCGAAGAACTCGTAGGGATCGCTCGGCTCGAATTCGAGCGTGCTGGTGCGGCGGACGAGGCGCAGATAGGCGGCCGCGGTGCGGCCGGCCAGCCGCGTGACCTGGTCCGACGTTCCAATCCGCTTGAGAAGGCTGGGGCGCTTGGCGCGCCTCTTGGCCTGAGAGTTCGCCAAAATAGGTTCTGTCCCTTCCAACCGACGCGAGCGCGGCGGTCCCAATATCCGCCAGCAGCGCCGTGGCGCGGAGGCGTGTCCTCAGCCCGTCGTCGCGTCGGGATCGAGCAACCGGTGCAGATGGACGATGAAATAGCGCGTCTGCGCGCTGTCGACCGAGCGCTGCGCCGCCTGCTTCCAGGCGTCATAGGCGGTCTTGTAGTTGGGATAGATCCCGACGATGTCGAGCTTCGACAGGTCGGAGAACTCCATCGTTCCGACCGCGCTCAGTTCCCCACCGAAAACCAGATGCAGCAGCTGCTTGTCCGAACCAGTCATGTGCCGGCGTCTCCTTGTCCAAACCGATGATGCGCGCCTAGGGCGCGCCGGACCCCGAGGCCTGCGCGGCCTCGGCTTCAGCGATGATGGCCGTGGCCGCCGAAGCAAGCCCGGGCGTCGAGGCGATCAGGGCCGGATGGCGCGGTGCCGCGCCGTTGAAACGAAGCGGCGCGCCCTCGAGATCGCGCAGTGTTCCGCCTGCTTCCTGCACCAAAAGGTCCACTGCCGCAAGATCCCAATCATAGGCGCCGGGACGGGCCGTGGCGACGTCGACGCGGCCGCAGGCGACCAGCGCGAAACGATAGGCGAGTGACGGCGTGAACCGGCGCTCGCTCGGGTCCATGCCATGCGCCGCCATCGCGCGCAAATGACGCGCGGGCCCGGCAATCCGCGCCCCTTCCAGCGCCGCACGGTCGCTGACGCGGATGGGTTCGCCATTGAGGCGGGCGCCCGCGCCCGCCGCCGCTTCGAACAGTTCCTCGCGCGCCGGCACGAACAGCGCCGCGGCGACCGGCGCGCCGTCTTCGACCAGGGCGACCGAAACGCACCAGTCGGGATTGCCGTCGATGAAGCCGCGCGTGCCGTCGATCGGATCGACGACGAACAGCCGGCGGCGGCTCAGCCGGTCCGGCGTGTCGGTGCTTTCCTCGGACAGCCAGCCATAGTCCGGCCGCGCCGCCGTCAGCGTCGCGTGCAGCGCATGGTTGGCGGCCAGATCGGCCTCGGTGACGGGCGAATTGGCGCCCTTGATCCAGACCTTGGGATCGCGGCCGAAATAGCCGAGCGCGACCTGCCCCGCCTCGCGCGCCGCCGCGACCAGCAGCGCCAGATCGGCGGTCCGGTCCGGCACGGCGTCAGCGCCCGGCAATCATCATGCCCTCGATCGCAACGGTCGGCGAATTGTAGGCGTAACGATATTCGAGGTCGTTGGCGACGACGAGGCGACGGAACATGTCGCGCATGTTGCCGGCGATGGTGATCTCGCTCACCGCCTCGGCCAGCTTGCCGCCGCGGATGCGGTAGCCGCTGGCACCGCGGCTGTAGTCGCCCGTGATGCCATTGGCGCCATGGCCGATCAGTTCGGTGACGTAGAAGCCCTCGCCGATCGCGGCGATCAGTTCGTCGGGCGTCTGCTCGCCGGGCAGCAGGGTCAGATTGGTGGCGCTCGGATGCGGATTGCTGCCGCCGCCGACCGCGCGGCCATTGGTTTCGAGGCCAAGCTCGCGCGCCGTGCCGCTGTCGAGGAACCAGCGCTGCAGCACGCCGTCGGCGACGAGGTCGAACGCCTCGGCGGCGACGCCCTCGCCGTCGAACGGGCGCGAGGCGAGGCCACGCACGCGCAGCGGATCGTCGGTGATGCGGATGCCGGGCGCGAACACCGCCTCGCCGAGCGCCTTCTGCAGGAAGCTGGACTTGCGGGCGATGGCGCCGCCATTGACGGCGCCGGCGAGATGGCCGAGCAGGCTGACGGCGACGCGCGGGTCGTAGACGACGGTGGCCGGGCCGGTCGGCATCTGGGTCGGGTTCAGCCGGCGCACGGCGCGGTCGGCCGCCCTGCGGCCGATCTCGACCGGGTCCGGCAGGTCGCTCGCATGGATCTTCGAGACGCCGTCATAGTCGCGTTCCATGCCTGTGCCCTCGCCGGCGATGGCGGTGGCGGAGAGGCTGTGGCGCGAGCCCATATAGGCGCCGGTGAAGCCATGCGACGTCACCAGCACGGCGCCGGACAGCGACCATCCGGCCGAGGTGCCGCCCGACTTGGCGACGCCCGGCACGGCCAGCGCCGCCTCTTCCGCCTGCAGTGCCCGCGCGATCAGTTCCTCGGACGAGGGCGCGCCGGGATCGAGCAGGTCGAGTTCGGGAAACGTCCTGGCGAGCCGGTCGGCCGGGGCGAGGCCGGCGAAGCGATCCTCTGGCGCCACCTTCGCCATGGCGACGGCGCGGACTGCCAGCTCGTCGGCCGGCGACAGGCCGTTGGTCGACACGCTGGCGTGGCGGTTGCCGACGAACACCCGGAGCGCCAGCTCGTCGCCTTCCGAGCGGCTCGTCTCCTCGACGGCGCCGTTGCGAATATCGACGGAAAGGCCGATGCGCCGGAACGCCACGGCATCGGCGGCGTCCGCGCCCGCCCGCTTGGCGGCCTCGACGAGTTCGGCGGCGGTTTCAACGAGGCGGGACTGGTCAGGCAGCGCGGTCATGGCTCTTCTCCGTTGCTCCCTTTAGTAGGGATCGAAAGCTGGACCGACAACCCCGGCGACGACGTGTCGCCGCTTCGACGAGAGGGAGAAGCGCGGCGGCGCCGGGGCCGCTCCCAGGGCGGATTGCCCAATCGGTTCGCAGTACCGCCTCGCGTCTTGCCTCGCGCCTTGCGCGGATGGTGCGGACGCTCCATCGTGGCCCGGTTCGCAGCATTAGCCGAGGCGCCTCCATGTCGGTCGACACCCAGGGAACCGATCTCGTCCAGTTGGTGGCACTGCTTGGCGCGGGCGTGATCGCCGTGCCGATTTCCAAGCGGCTCGGCCTCGGCACGGTGCTCGGCTATCTCGCCGCCGGGCTGGTCATCGGCCCCTATGGCCTGAAGCTGTTCACCGACCCGCAATCGATCCTGCACGTGGCCGAGCTCGGCGTCGTCCTGTTCCTGTTCATCATCGGCCTCGAAATGCGACCGTCGCGGCTTTGGAGCCTGCGTGGCGAGATCTTCGGCCTCGGCCTGGCCCAGGTCGTCACCTGCGGCGCGCTGCTGACCGGGCTCGGCATCGCCGCCGGCTTCGCGCCCGCCGTCGCCTTCATCGCCGGCATGGGCTTCGTGCTGTCCTCGACCGCCATCGTCATGCAGATCCTGGAGGAGCGCGGCGACACGGCGACGCCGGCCGGCCAGCGGGTCGTCTCAATCCTGCTGCTCGAAGACCTCGCCATCGTGCCGTTGCTGGCGATCGTCGCCCTGCTCGGCGCGCATGGAACGACCGACGAGGACCAGTCGCGCTGGCTGTCGATCCTGATCGCGATCGGCTCGCTCGCAGCCCTGATCGCCGCCGGGCGCTGGCTTCTCAACCCGATGTTCCGCATCCTGGCCAATGTCCAGGCGCGCGAGGTGATGACGGCGGCGGCCCTGCTCGTCGTGCTCGGTGCGGCGCTCGCCATGCAGGTCGGCGGCCTGTCGATGGCGATGGGCGCCTTCCTTGCCGGCGTGCTGCTGTCGGAATCGAGTTTCCGCCACCAGCTCGAGGCCGATATCGAGCCGTTCCGCGGCATCCTGCTCGGCCTGTTCTTCCTCAGCGTCGGCATGTCGCTCGATCTCGGCGTCATCGCGCGGCACTGGCAGACGATCCTCCTGTCCGTCTTCGCCTATATGGCGCTGAAGTCCGTGGGCATCTATGTCATCGCGCGTCTGCTGAAGGCGGATCATGCCGAGGCGCTGACCCGCGCCGCCCTGCTCGCTCAGGGCGGCGAGTTCGCCTTCGTCCTCTATGCGGCGGCGACCGGCGTCGGCATCTTCACCGGCGAGGTCAACGCCATGCTGACCGCCACCATCATCCTTTCGATGGCGCTGACGCCGCTCGGCGTCCTGGCGCTGAAATGGGTGCTGCCGCCGCCGACGCCCGAGCAGCTCGACGAGGATTTCGACGGCGCCGGCGGCCGCGTGCTGATGATCGGCTTCGGCCGCTTCGGCCAGATCTCGGCGCAATTCCTGCTCGCCGAGGGCGTCGACGTGACGGCGATCGATTCCGACGCGGAAATGATCCGCGCGGCCGCGCGCTTCGGTTTCAAGGTCTATTTCGGCGACGGAACCCGGCTCGACGTGCTGCGCGCCGCCGGCATCGAGCGCTCGCAGATCGTCGCCATCTGCACCGACAAGCAGGAAGTAACCGACAAGATCGTCGAGCTGATCCAGTCCGAGTTCCCCTTCGCGCAGCTCTATGTCCGCTCCTATGACCGCGGCCATACGCTGCGGCTGCTGAAGAAGGGCGTGAACTACCAGATGCGCGAGACGCTGGAATCGGCGTTCACCTTCGGCGCCGCCGCGCTGGAGGGCCTCGGCGTCGCCCAGGAGCGGATCGCCGACATCGCAGAAAACCTGCGCTCGCGCGATGCCGCGCGCCTGGCGGCGCAGCAGGCCGGCGGCATGCTCTCGGCCGGGCGCGACCTGTTCGTGACCAAGGCCTTCAAGCCGGAGCCGGAGCCGCTCACCGTGCCGAAGCGCGAATCGCGAGCCCTCAACAAAGAAGCCGAGTCGGCGGCGGCCGACTCGGCGGATTGAGCCGTTTGGTTCTCCAGAATGCAAAAAGGGCCGGGAGTTTCTCCCGGCCCTTTTTTCTCTGTCTATGGCGACTGACCCCGACTTCACCTCTCCCTGAGGGAGAGGTCGGCTCGAAGAGCCGGGTGAGGGTTTAGGGAACTATCCGGCGAGGCCGTAAACCCGCCGGCCTTCGGCCGTCGACCTCTCCCTTAGGGAGAGGTGAAGAACCCTGCCTGCGTCCTCAGCTCTCGTGCGGTCCGACGCGGACCATCAGCTCGGTGCCGGTGGTGAAGTATTTCTGCGACGCGCGCTTGACGTCTTCCAGCGTCACCGCCTCGACCAGATCATTGCGCTTGTCGATATAGTCCATGCCGAGATCGTCCAGCTCGATGGCGAGCAACTGCCGGGCGATCTTCGACGAGTTGTCGAAGCGAAGCGCATAGGAGCCGATCAGGAAGCTCTTGGCCTTGGCGAGTTCCTCGGCCGTCGGGCCATCCTTGGCCAGGCGGGCCATCTCGCTCTTGATCAGCGCCGCCGTCTCGTCGGCGCGGTCCGCGCGTGTCGCCGTGCTGCCGGCGAGCCCGGCGGAGTGGCGGAACGGCAGAAGCGTCGTGCCGACCGAATAGGCCAGGCCCCGGCGTTCACGCACCTCCTCATAGAGGCGCGACGAGAAGGTGCCACCGCCGAGAATGTGGTTGGCGACGAAGGCGGCCATGAAATCCGGGTCGCTGCGACGCGGGCCGGGACCGCCAAACGTGATCACCGTCTGCGGATTGGGCATGTCGATGTCGACCTTGCCGCCCTTGGGAACGGTGTCCGGGATCTGGGCCAGGTCGCCCTTGGCAGGCAGCGGGCCGAAGACCTCGTCGAGCATGCCGCCGACGGCCTTGGCGTCGATGGCGCCGACGACGGCGACCTTGAGATGGTCACGAGCGAAGACGCGCTGGCGGTAGGCCTCGAGATCCTTCGCCGTGACGGCCGCGATGCTCTCGAGCGTGCCTTCCGGCGGCTGGCCATAGGGGTGGCCGGCATAGGCCATCTCGCGCACGGCGGCGCTCGCCACCGAACTCGGATCCTTCTTCGCCTCGTTGATGCTGATCGTGATCTGCGAACGGACGCGCTCGATCGGCTCGGCGTCGAAGCGCGGCTTCTGCACCGCCTGCGCCAGCATCGAGAAGGCCTCGTCCTTGTTCTCGGCCAGCGTCTTCAGCGTGCCGAAGAAGTCGTCGCGGCCGGCGTCGAACGACATGCCGATCGAAAGCTCGTCGAGCTTCGCCTGGAACGTCTTGCTGTCGATGTCGCCGGCGCCCTCGTCGAGCATCCCGGAGAGCATGTTGGCGAGTCCGGGCTTCTCCGGAGGATCCTGGGAGATGCCGCCGGCAAAGGCGAAGTTCACCGCGATGATCGGCACGGCATAGTCTTCCACCAGCCAGGCCTCGATGCCGCCGGGGCTGACGACGCGCTGGACATCCATCGCGTAGCTCGCCGGCACAATCGCCATCAACCCGACAAAGGCGAGGCCGAGCCGCGCCAGAAGGTTCTTCTTCATGGTATTTCCTCTGACGGTCAGCTGCGGCTTTCGGCCGGCGCAGGCAAAAGGGAACCCGTTACGGAACGACGCTTGTCGAGATATTTCGCGGCGGCCTGGGAGACGTCGGACAACGTCACCGCATCGACCCGGCGCGCCCAATCCTGCACGTCGGAAAGCGACTGGCCGGAGATCATCGCCGAGCCGAAGATGCGGGCGAGCGACGCCTGGCTATCCTGGCTGTAGATCGTCGAGGCGCGCGTGCGCTTCTTGGCCAGCGCCAGTTCCTCGGCCGTGATGCCGTGCTCGCGGACGTCGGCGAGGACCGCTTCCACGGCGGCGCTCAGCTTGTCCAGCGCGACGTCGCCGCGCGGCGTGGCATAGAAACCGAGCCGACCATAGTCGAGGCCGTCGCCCGAATAGTAGGAGCCGGCGCCGCCGGCGATGCCCTGCTCGACGACGAGCGCACGATAGAGGCGGCTGGTCGGTCCGCTGCCGATGACGTCGGCGAGGATGTCCAGCGCCTCGGCCTCGCCCGGCTTGCCCGAATTGTAGGACGGCGCGAGATAGACCTGATTCCAGGACGGCTGGCTGACCCGCTGGTCGCGCAGGACGAGCGAGCGCTCGGTCAGCGGCTCGGGCTCCTTGGGACGGCTGCGGACGCCCGGCTCCGAGCGGCGCGGCAGCTTGCCATAGGTATCTTCGGCGAGCTTCTTGACCTCGTCCGCCGTGACGTCGCCGGCAACGACCAGCAGGGCGTTGTTCGGCGTGTAGTAGCGCTGATACTGGGCGATGGCGTCTTCACGCGTCAGGCCGGCCATCTCGTGCGCCCAGCCGATGACGGGAATGCCATAGGGATGGTTCTGGTAGAGAGCGGCATCCATCGCCTCGCTGAGCTGCGCGCCCGGATCATTGTCCGTGCGCATGCGGCGCTCTTCGAGAATGACGTCGCGCTCGGGCAGCACGACCGGGTCGGTCAGCTGCAGGCCCTCCATGCGATCGGCCTCGAAGCCCATCACCATGCCAAGCTGTTCCTTGGCGACCGTCTGGAAATAGGCGGTCGAGTCGGCCGTGGTGAAGGCGTTCTCGACGCCGCCGACCTCGGAGACCTTGGCGGAGAACTCACCGGCCGGATGATTCTTGGTTCCCTTGAACATCAGGTGCTCGAGGAAATGCGCGATGCCGGATTTGCCGGCCGGATCATCCGCCGCGCCGATCTTGTACCAAACCATGTGGGTGACGATCGGGGAACGATGGTCGGGGATCACCACGACGTTCATGCCGTTCGCAAGCTGGAACGTGCTGGCGTCCGGGGCGATGCGCGGAAGCTGGCCTGACTCGGCGCTTAGTTCCGCCCGGGCCGGAGTTGCGGGCTTTTCGTCCGCATAGGCCGGGACTGCCGTGCTGATCGCGACAGCGATGAACAGGGCGGCTGGACCGCGCTTGCGCGCAGCCAGCCTCGACTGGAGAATAGAGGCCATTGATCCTCGATTTGCTCGGCGTGTTGCTCGGCGTGCCACTCGAGGTTCAGACTTAGGCGGCCGCTGTGGCCAGATTGAGACAATATTGTCGCAATCAACCATTAAATTTTAGAAAGACGAGCTGACTATCACCGGCCTGACGGGTTTCAAGCCGTTCGAGTCCCGGGATGTCGCCGATCTCCGCCTTGGCTTCCTCTTCCAGCACGACGAGCGCGCCCGGCGCCAGCCAGCCGCCTTCGACCGCCGATTGCAGCGCCGCCTCGCCGAGCCCCCTGCCATAGGGCGGGTCGGCGAAGACGAGCTGGAACGGCTCGACAGTGCCGGCGGGGCCGAGCTTGGTCGCGTCGCGGCGCAGCAGCTTGGTCCGCCCCGTCAGCCCGAGCGCCTCGATATTGTCGCGGATCAGACCGCGCGCCTCGACGCCCTCCTCGACGAAGATGGCATAGCGCGCCCCGCGCGAGATCGCCTCGAGCCCGAGCGCGCCAGTGCCGGCGAAGAGATCGAGCACGCGCGCATCGACGACGACGTCATCATAGGCGTGCGCGAGCACGTTGAAGAGACTTTCCCGCAGTCGATCCGCCGTGGGCCTTATCGTCTGCGTACGCGGAGCCGCGAGAGCGCGGCCCCGAAATTCACCGGCGACGATCCGCACCCGATCCACCCGACCTGCTACCTGAACCACCCGAACCCGAAGGCTTCCCGCCCGAAGGCCGGCCGCCACCCGAAGGCCTGCCGCCAGCGCCCGAAGGCCGGCCGCCGCCACCGGAAGGCTTGCCGCCAGCGCCGCCCGGACGACCGCCGCCCGGCCTGCCGCCGCGCTTGTCGCCATCCGGATTGCGGCCCGTTACCGGGCGCTTGTCGAACGAGCGACCCGTCTTGGGACCGCCCTTGCCGCCACCACCGCTCTTGACGATGCCGCCACGCGGACCGCGCGCCGGCTTGTCGCCATCGGGATTGCGGCCGGTGACCGGACGCGCGTTGCGGAGGCTGCCCTCGAAACGGCGACCATCCTGGAACTCGCGCTTCTCGTTGCCCTCGGCGCCCATCTCGTTGCGGCCCCTGCCCCGGGCTGCACCACGATGCGAGGTCCGGCCCGGCGCTTCGCCCTCGGCCGGACGTTCTCCACGGCTACGACGGCCTTCACCACGCGGCGCGCGGCCTTCGGCCGGACGCTCGTCGCGGCCACGATTGGCCTCGCGGCGCGCCTCCGAAATCGGGCGGCCACCACGGCGGTTGCCCGCCTCGGCTTCATCGCCACGACGCGTGCGGCTCTGGGCGCGGCCTTCGCCACGTCCCTCGGTCGGGCGCTCGTCGCGGCCACGGCGGCCTTCGCCACGCGGCTCGGCGCCCGGACGGCCACCACGACGGCCCTCGGCTTCCGGCTCTTCGCTGCGGCGCGGATCGACGCGAACCGGACGCTCGCCGGTCGGCTTGACCTGCGCAAGCGGCTTGATCGGCCCCCTGCGGATGGTCCGGCCGCCGGCCTTGCGATTGCTGCGGCGCGCGGCTTCCTCTTCCTCGCGCAGCGGCGCGTCGAAATCGGCACCGGAATCACGGGCGAGTTTCTCGCCGAGCTGGTCGCGCAGGACGCGGCCCTTGATCTCGACGGCCTCGCCCTCCGGCAAATCACCGAGCTGGAACGGACCGTAGGAAATGCGGATCAGGCGGTTCACGTCGAGGCCGATGCTCGAAAGCACCTTCTTCACTTCGCGGTTCTTGCCTTCGCGCAGGCCGATCGTCGCCCAGATGTTGGAGCCCTGGATGCGGTCGAGGATGCCTTCAATCGCGCCATACATGACGCCGTCGATCGACACGCCGTCCTTCAGCTTGTCGAGATCGGGCTGCAGGATGTCGCCCCAGGCGCGGACGCGATAACGCCGCATCCAGCCCGTCGAGGGCAATTCCAGCACGCGGGCCAGGCCGCCATCATTGGTGAGAAGCAGAAGCCCCTCGGTGTTGATGTCGAGCCGGCCGACGGCGATGACGCGCGGCAGATGTTCCGGCAGCGAATCGAACACGGTCGGACGACCTTCGGGGTCGTGCGCGGTGGTCACCAGGCCCTTCGGCTTGTGATACAGCCACAGCCGCGTGCGCTCCTTGGTCGGGAGCGGCTCGTCATCGACCGTGACACGGTCGTTGGGACCGACATTCACGGCAGGGCTGGTCAGGACGCGGCCATTGATGGCAACGCGTCCCTCTTCGATCAATCGTTCAGCATCCCGGCGCGAGCAGAGGCCGGCGCGCGCCAATACCTTGGCGATGCGATCGTGCTCTGCGTCGTCTTGCGCGGCGCTGTCCTTCGTGCGTTTCTGCGGCGGCTTCATCTATCCATCCTTGAAACGGTTCCTTAGAGCATTTTGCGGCCGGGTGGATACGGCTTCGTGCAAACAAAATGCGACATCTGGAAAATGGCAGGCCAATTCGAGCGATGCGAGCGGACATGACAGGCGCCGGCACCTCCTTCATGGACCTCGCGCTCGACGAGGCGCGCAAGGCGGCGGCGCGCGGCGAGGTGCCGATCGGCGCGGTAATCGTACGCGACGGCGCGGTGCTCGCCGCCGACGGCAACCGCACGCTCGAGCTCAACGACCCGACCGCGCATGCCGAGACGCTGGCGATCCGCACCGCCTGCGCGACGCTGCAATCGCAGCGCCTGCCCGATTGCGATCTCTATGTGACGCTGGAGCCCTGCCCGATGTGCGCGGCGGCGATCTCGTTCGCCCGCATCCGCCGCCTCTACTACGGCGCCGCCGATCCGAAGGGCGGCGCGGTTGAGAGCGGCGTCCGCTTCTACAGCCAGCCGACCTGCCACCACATCCCCGACGTCTATGCCGGCATCGCCGAAAGCGAGGCGGCCGACATGTTGCGCCAATTCTTCCGGGATCGGCGGTAGCGCTTCAGGCGGCCGAACTGTCGCGGCGATCGCCGGCTTCGGCGCGTGCCTCGGCATGGCGGCTGCAGATGACGCGCAGCAGCGAGGCGAAATTGCCGATCTCGCCGCGCAGCTCGACGACCTCGTCATGCAGCGTCGACAAGAACCGCCCCGTCGGCATCTGCTGGCTCGCGGCGATCTCGTCGAGCCGCGACCAGAACAGGGCCTCGAGCCGGATGCTGGTGACAACCCCGGCGATGCGGACGGACCGCGTCACCGGCGCGAACAAGGCGGGATCGGTCGAAGCGAAGATATGACACATGGCGCGCGCTCCCCAGGGATCGCGCGCCGTGCCGATCAGCCATGGCGGATCGTGGTGCCGAGGCGCGCGAGAAATTGGGCCATCCACGCCGGATGGGCAGGCCAGGCCGGCGCGGTGACGAAGATATCGTCGGTGATCGCATCGTGGATGGCAATATCGGCGTACTGGCCGCCGGCGAGGCGCACTTCCGGCGCGCAGGCCGGATAGGCCGAAATGGTACGGCCGCGGATGACGTCGGCGGCGGCCAGCACCTGCGCGCCGTGGCAGACGGCGGCGATCGGCTTGCCGGCGGCGACGAACGCCTTGACCAGCGCGATCACGCCGTCGTCGAGGCGCAGATATTCCGGCGCCCGGCCGCCCGGAATGACGAGCGCGTCATAGTCCGCTTCCCTGACCGAGGCGAAGTCGGTCGTCAACGCGAAGTTATGGCCGCGCTTCTCGGAATAGGTCTGGTCGCCCTCGAAATCATGGATCGCGGTCGCGACCTTGCCATTGGCGGGCTTGCCGGGACAGGCAGCCTCGACCTTGTGCCCCACCGCGGCGAGCAGTTGGAACGGCACCATCACTTCATAGTCCTCGACATAGTCGCCGACGAGGAAAAGGATCTTCTTGGCCATAGACGGGTCTCCTCCACGCGTTGCAAGCTCACGAACCCTAGCCGGCCGGCAAGACGAACAGGTAACACCCCCATACTACCGGATCGGCGCCGGTGCGTCAGCGCGCGAAAGCGCCGAAACGAAAAAGGGCGCGGCTTGCGCCGCGCCCTTCCGTAGTTCTGAGGACGGGACTTCTTAGAAGTCCATGCCGCCCATGCCGCCGCCCGGAGGCATAGCCGGCATGCCGGAGTCCTTCTTCGGACGATCGGCGATGAGCGCCTCGGTCGTGACGATCAGCGAGGATACGGAAGCCGCGTCCTGCAGAGCCGTACGGACGACCTTGGTCGGATCGATGATGCCGGCAGCGACGAGGTCAACGAAGGTCTCCGACTGAGCGTCGAAACCGAACGTGTCACCCTTGCCTTCCAGAACCTTCGAGACGACGATCGAACCCTCGACGCCGGAATTCTCGGCGATCTGACGGATCGGAGCTTCCAGCGCGCGGAGCACGATCTTGATGCCGGCTTCGATGTCGGCGTTGTCGCTCTTCAGCTTCTCGACCGACTTCTTGGCGCGCAGCAGAGCCGTGCCGCCGCCCGGGACGATGCCTTCTTCGACAGCGGCGCGGGTTGCGTTCAGAGCGTCGTCAACGCGGTCCTTGCGCTCCTTGACTTCGATCTCGGTCGCGCCGCCGACGCGGATGACCGCGACGCCGCCTGCGAGCTTGGCGAGACGCTCCTGGAGCTTCTCCTTGTCGTAGTCCGACGTCGTCTCTTCGATCTGAGCCTTGATCTGGTTGACGCGGGCTTCGATCTCTTTCTTCTTGCCGGAGCCGTCAACGATGGTCGTGTTCTCCTTGGAGATCGTGACCTTCTTGGCGCGGCCGAGCTGGGCGAGCGTGACGTTCTCGAGCTTGATGCCGAGATCTTCCGAGATCACCTGGCCAGCGGTGAGGACGGCGATGTCCTCGAGCATGGCCTTGCGGCGGTCACCGAAGCCCGGAGCCTTGACGGCTGCGACCTTGAGGCCGCCACGGAGCTTGTTGACGACGAGCGTGGCCAGAGCCTCGCCTTCGACGTCTTCCGAGATGATCAGCAGCGGCTTGCCCGACTGGACGACGGCTTCCAGGACCGGAAGGATCGCCTGCAGGTTGCCGAGCTTCTTCTCGTGCAGGAGGATGTAGGGGTCCTCGAGCTCAGCCACCATCTTCTCGGAGTTGGTGACGAAGTACGGCGACAGGTAGCCGCGGTCGAACTGCATGCCTTCGACGACTTCGAGCTCGGTCTCGGCGGTCTTGGCTTCCTCGACGGTGATGACACCCTCGTTGCCGACCTTCTGCATCGCCGAAGCGATCATCTGGCCGATTTCCTTCTCGCCATTGGCGGAGATGGTGCCGACCTGAGCGACTTCCTCGGAGGTCTTGATCTTCTTCGAGCGCTTCTCGAGATCCTTGACGGCCTCGACGACGGCGAGATCGATGCCGCGCTTCAGGTCCATCGGGTTCATGCCAGCCGCAACGGCCTTGGCGCCTTCCTTGACGATCGCCTGGGCGAGAACCGTCGCGGTGGTGGTGCCGTCGCCAGCGATGTCGTTGGTCTTGGAAGCAACTTCACGAACCAGCTGCGCGCCGAGATTCTCGAAGCGATCCTCGAGCTCGATCTCCTTGGCGACGGTGACGCCGTCCTTGGTGATGCGCGGGGCGCCGAACGACTTCTCGATGACGACGTTGCGACCCTTCGGGCCGAGCGTCACCTTGACGGCGTTGGCGAGGATGTCCACGCCGCGCAGCATCTTCTCGCGCGCGTCAGCGGAGAACTTTACGTCTTTAGCAGCCATTGAATAGCTCCGTTCCAGGTTGTAGCGGGCAAGGGAAAATCACGTCTGGGGGCGAGCCCCGCGCGACTTACTTGCCGGCCTTGCCAGTGATTACGCCGAGGATGTCCGACTCCTTCATGATCAGGAGCTCTTCACCGTCGATCTTGACTTCCGTGCCGGACCACTTGCCGAACAGAATGCGGTCACCAGCCTTGACGTCGAGCGCGACCAGCTTGCCAGCGTCGTCACGCGCGCCGGAGCCAACAGCGACGACTTCGCCTTCCTGCGGCTTTTCCTTGACGGTGTCGGGGATGATGATGCCGCCGGCGGTCTTCTCTTCCGACGCAACGCGACGGACGACGACGCGGTCATGCAGAGGACGGAATGCCATGTTTGTTCTCTCCTCGCGTGCAGGGCGATCCGGTTCGGACCGCCCGCCAAAATTAGCGCATTAGCACTCACCCAAGGCGAGTGCTAGCAGCCGAACGGATCTAGGAGCCGGGGTCTACATTGTCAAGGAGACCGCATCGCCGGTCGCGTCAGTTTTTTTCCGTCGGCGTCTTCGGCCTGTGGTCGGCCGGGCCGTTTCGAGACGCCGCCCTCAGGCCCATTCCGGGCTGGGCGTCTCGCGGCCGAGCGCGTCGACCGCCTGTTCGAGCCGCTGAACGAAGCCTTCGCCCGCGCCGGTCATCGGTTCGCCGATCACCACGTCGCAAAAGAATGGGACGGGAAGATGGTCGCCCTTGGGCAGAACTTTTCCGAAGCCGCGCAGGAAGACGGGCAATACCGGAATGTCGGGGCGGCGCCGGGCGATGTGGGCGACGCCACGCTTGAACGCCTGCCGCATCTCGGGCTCGCCGCGCGACCCTTCCGGAAAAAAGATCAGGATGTCGCCGGCATCGAGCGCCGCCAGCGCGTCGGCCAGCGGATCGACGCCGCCGCGGCCGCTGGCCCGCTCGATCGGCAGGATGCCGATCAGATCGACCGCGAACCATCGGAGCACCCGGTTCTTCAGGAAGTAGTCCGCCGCCGCGACGGCGCGAACCCGGCGCAGCATCGGGAGCGGGAACAGCGACATCAACGCCAGCGTGTCGAGGTGGCTGTTGTGATTGGCGGCGATGATCACCGGCCCGTCCTTGGGGAGGCGCTTGCGATGGCGCACCGAAAGACCGATCGCCACCAGCAGGAACGGCCGCACCAGCAGGGCGAAGAAGGACAGGCGCAGGAGATCACGAGCGGTCATGCGCGGCCTTCAGAAATAGAAATAACGGACGGCGTGGAAGAAGAACGGCGCGGTGAAGACCAGGCTGTCGATGCGATCGAGGATGCCGCCATGCCCGGGCAGGATGGTGCCGGTATCCTTGATGCCGAGGTCGCGCTTCACCGCCGACATGACGATGTCGCCGAAGAAGCCGGCGGTCGCCAGCAGCACGCCGATGGCGGCGGCCTGCGGCACGCCGATCGGCGTCAGCAGCGGCGCCAGCGCCATGGAGAGCAGCGTCGTCGCGATCAGGCCGCCGACGAAGCCTTCGACCGTCTTGTTGGGCGACACCTTCGGCGTGATCTTGCGCTTGCCGAAACGGCGGCCGGCGAGGAACTGGGCGACGTCGTTGAACTCCGTCGCGATCAGAAGAAAGATCAGCAGCCCCGGCCCCATGCCGGACGGCGCGCCCGGCGGCGGCAGGACGAGCAGATAAGCCGCGTGACCGATCGAGAAGACCGTGATCATCAGCCCCCAGTGCAGCGTGCCGGCGGCCCGGAGGAAGCCCTGCGTCTCGCCGCGCAGCACCATGGCGGCCGGCAGGATCAGGAACATGTAGACCGGCACGAAGATCACGAACATGCCGTACCAGCCGATCCCGACCCAGTAGTACTGGATCGGCACGGCGAGATAGGCGACGAGCAGCACCACCCGGTCGGCCTTCCGGGTCGGGATGATCGTCAGATATTCCTTGAGCGCCAGGTAGCTGACGATGCCGAGCAGCACGATCATCGTCGTCGGGCCAAGCGCCAGCGCACCGACCAGCAGCGCCACCATCACCCACCAGCTGCCGATGCGGGCACGGAGTTCGCGATGCTTCTCGACGGCCTTCGGATCTTCGCCGGAGGGCTCGGGCCGCGACCAGACCAGCGCGGTGGCGACGGCGAGGCCGAGCACGACCAGCGCCAGGGTGACGACATTGGCGCCCGACCAGCCGAACAGCGTGAAGGAGAGCAGGTCAGTCATGACCGGCCGTCCGCCAGCGCGCGCCGCGCCCGGTTCGCCGAGGTCCAGAGCGCGAGCAGCGCCAGCAGGCCGATGATCCAGTCGATCCAGCCGCCACCCGGCACGCCGACGGCGATCCCGAAGGCGAGCAGGCCGATCGCGGCGGCGCGGTCGGACTTGCCCATGGGGCCATCATAGCGCCTGACGCCGCCGATCGTCTGGCCCAGCACGCCGACGAACTCGGTCAGGATCGCGGCGACGACGAACAGGACGATGGGCAGGCCATGCGCCCCGAACGGCGCAAGCGCCGGCACCAGCGCCAGATAGAGCGCGGCGTCCGAGACGACGTCGCCGACCTCGTTCAGGATGGCGCCCAACCGGCTCTTCTGGTCGTGCTCGCGGGCGATCATGCCGTCGATGGCGTTGAGCGCCATGCGCAGGAACAGCACCACCGGCAGCAGGAACAGGCTGGCCCGGATGCCGGCGAGCGCCCACAGCGCCAGTCCCGTGGCGACGCTCGCGACCATCGCGGCAATCGTCACCTGGTTGGCCGTGACGCCCTTCGCCACCAGCGTGGCGACCAGCGGTCGCAGCAGCGCCTGGAAGCGCGGCTTCAGATCATAGACGGAGGTCATGCAAAGCGTCGCACTTCAACATCGCCGGACGTCGGCCCAACGTTCCACCCTTCATGCACCCGGCCGGACCGGCAGGGCTATGAAACCGATCACAGGAAAGATCGCCTGCGATCAGCCGGAAACGGAAAACGGCAACTCGAGCGGTGCCGAACGACCGGTCGTCGTGTCGGTGACATGCAGGACCAGCACGTAGTCGCCCGCCTTCAGCGCCGGCAACTGGAAGCCGACGGTGATCTGGAACTCGCGATTCTTGTTGCGGCCGACCTTCTCGAACAGCGCCGGCGTCGCCGACTTGGTCAGGATCTGGCCGCTCGCATTGCGGATCTCGATCTCGGAGGAGAAGGCGATCTTGTAGCCGTCCGCGACCTCGGTCCAGCCAAAGCCCTGCGGCTCGACATAGACCTGCAGATTGGCCGAAGGGGCGAAGCTTTTGCCGGCATGGGCGGTGTAGTCGCCGAAGCCCTTGGCATCGTCGACGAAACGCGCATTCTTCAACGTCAGCGGCGCCGACTTCCAGAAGGCCTCGACCGCGGCGTCGAGCGCCTGCTGCGCCTCGGCCGGCTTGCCGGCCTGAAGCAGAGCCTCCGCCTCGCCGGCCTTGTCGGCGACTTCGCCCGCCACAGCTGCGCCGCAGGCCGCGAAAAGCAACGCGCCCGCCATTGCAATCCCGGAGATCCGGGATGCCCGATCCTTCATGTCTTTCCCCTCGTCTCGGGCGCGGCTAGCGCCCCTACAGCCCCGTTTCGCGCGAAGATGCCGTTCCGCCGCGTCCTGCGCAAGAGCTTCGACAAATGAGGATTAATTCAGTGCGCCAACGGCTTATGCCGTCCGCCGCTCCAGCCATGCCTGGCGCTTGCGGTAGATCGTCGACGGACTGATCTCGAGCGCGGCCGCGGCGCGCGCGATATTGCCGCCATGCGCCTCGACGGCGCACTCGATGATCGATCGTTCCTGCTCCCAGAACGGCGCGACTGCCCCAGCCGCCGCGCGGGATTCTACGACGGCAAAGTCAGGCGGGAGCACCGTGCCGCCACGACGGAGGGTCGACGGCAGCATGGCGACCGTCACCTCCGTCCCCTGGTGCAGCACGACCACCCGGCGGATCGCGTTCTGCAGTTCGCGGACATTGCCCGGCCAGGCATGGCGCATCAGCATCGCCGCCGCCTCGGGATCGAAGCTGCGGAAGCCGCGCGCCTCCTCCGCCGCATAGCGGGCGAGGAAGGCCGAGGCGAGCGGCAGGACGTCCTCGGGTCGCTCGCGCAGCGCCGGCAGCTGGATCGGCAGCACATGCAGCCGGTAGAACAGGTCCTCGCGGAACCGTCCGGCAGCTATCTCGGCGAACGGATCGCGATGCGTGGCGCAGACGATCCGCACGTCGACCCGCCGCGTGGTGACGTCGCCGACGCGCTGGACGGTACCGCTCTGGATGAAGCGCAGCAGCTTCGCCTGCAGGCCGAGATCCATCTCGCCGATCTCGTCAAGGAACAGCGTGCCGCCATCGGCCAGCTCGGCCGCGCCGAGACGCGTCTCGGCCGCGCCGGTGAAGGCGCCGCGGACATGGCCGAATATCTCGCTCTCCATCAGATCCTTCGGGATCGCGCTGCAATTGATCGCGATGAACGGCCCTGCCGCCCGGCCCGAGCGTCCATGGATCGCCTCGGCGCAGAGCTCCTTGCCGGTGCCACTCTCGCCGGTGACGAAGACGGGTGCCTTCGACGGCGCGATGCGGCTGATCTGGTCGTAGACGAGGCCCATGGCAGCGGAGCGGCCGATAAAGCCCTCGAAGTCCTCGCGCGCCAGGCTCGTCGCGGCCGGCTTCGGCAAGGGCATTTCGGCGGATTTGGTTTCGAGCGGCCTGGCTGCCGGCCACTGCGCGATGGCGGCTTCCAGCCGATCGAGCAACGCTGCCGCGCCGAACGGCTTCGGCAGAAAGTCGATGGCGCCGGCGCGCATGGCAGCGACCGCGGCATGGACAGAGCCGCGCGCGCTCATCGCGATGACGGAAGAATCATTGCTCGACAGGCCGCCGAGCTGGTCGACGCCACCCACCGTCTCGAGATCCGCGACGACGATCGAATGCGGCCGGCCGGCGAGGCATTCGAGCGCCTCGGCCTTGGTTGCGAAGGCCACGGGCGCGAAGCGAAACCCCGCCTGCGCCGTCAGCTGCGCCGAGACCGTGCGTCGCTGCACCGGATCCGCATCGACGATCAGAACCTGAACGAGCTCTTGCGAGCCGCCACCGAAACCCATGCCTGGAAGACCCCTCTTCCGCCGCGAAACATTTTTCGCGACGGACCATTCTTCTCAGAACAGGGTAAACAAAACCTTCCGAAACATCCGCCAATCGCGTGAAACGACAGCGCAATTTCAGCTCTGCAGGCCGGCCTGCCTGGCGGCGGCGACCAGCTTCTCCACCAGCGCCGGGTTCGGCACCAGGCGGGCCAGGACGCGCTCCGGATCGGTCGCCAGCGCCGGGAAGCGGGCACGCGCCCGGGCAATCGCCGCCGTTCGGGCGGCCGGGTCGGCGGCCGCGATGACGCCGAGATATGCCGCCAGCGGATGGTCCGGCAGATCGACGCGGCCCATCAGCGTGCGCAGCACCTCGGTCTTGCCGCCCTGGAACGCCGCCAGCGCCAGGTAGAGATCGTACCAGGGCGGATAGGCGGCGTTGCTGCTGGCCGCTTCCTCGATCAGCCGCATGCCGAGCTGGTAGCGGCCGGCGAGGATCAGCATCTGTCCCTGCGTGGCGCGAATATCCGTATCGAGCGGGTTCAGCGTCATCGCCCGGTTGCCCGCCTCGATGGCGCGCTGGAGTTGGCCATCGGCGTAGTAGGTGAATTGCAGCGCCTGCATCGCCCTGGCGCTGGTCGGCGCCAGCTGGACAGCCATCGCCGACGCCTTGACCGCACGCTCCAGAGCGGAGCGACGGGAGTCCGGCTCGAAGCTCAATTCGCCTTCGGCGAGATAGAGAAAGGTGAGTTGCGCATAGGGCGGCGCAAACGCCGGATAGCGATGCGTCAGTTCCTCCAGGCAGGATCTGACCTCGCCAAACGTCTTCGGCGCGAAGCTGCGCCAGTAGTTGAAGGAGCGGATCACGCAGGAAAAGCCGTCATCGGCGAGATCGGTCCTGGCCAAGCGATCGGAGAGCACGACGCCATAGGGCTGGGCGATGGCGGTGGCAATCGTGCTGTTCAACAGGCCGATGGTCGCCGACGGCCGGACCGGATTGCGCGGCAGCGTCGTCTGCGACGACCAGATCACGCGGCCCGATTCGGCATCGGTCAGCAACGCCGAAGCCGAGATCCCGGTCAGGCCGGCCGAGAGCCGGCCGCTCAAGAGATAGTCGACATCGCCGTCCATGCGGGTCACCACCGCGACCTCGTCGAAGCGCGAGAGCGCCGTCGCCAGCATCACGGCAAACTGCTTGCCGGAGACGCCGACGGCCGCTTCGTCGGCGATCGCGAACGGCGCCACGAAGATGCGCGGGGCCAACGGTCTCGCCGTCAACGGCGGTGCCGTTTCGGCCACCGCGGCGGCGACGGCGCCGGCCTCGGCATCGGCGCGGACCGCCTGGCGCAGCCCGAACACGCCGAGCGCCATCAGGAACACCACGATGGCCAGAGCCCCGCCGATGCGAAGCCGCCAGAGCGCCTTGGATGCGACCTGCCACGCGCCGGGCGGGGCCGCCTCGACGGCACCATCGGTCGCCGCGCCAGCGGTGGCGTCCGCAACGGCGTCGGCCTCGGTCGGAACGGCGATCCGTTCGAAGTGCGGGACATAGCTGCCGCGCGGCATGGCGACGCGAAGCCGGGCGGACGCCCCCTCCGCCCGATAATAGGCGTCGAGCGCCTTGCGCAGGCGGCCTGCTTCGACGCGCACGATCGGATCCGAGGCGGGGTCGAAGGTTTCCGGCCGGCCAAGCGCCTCGGTCGCGATCGAATAGGCCTTGATGCGGTCGGCCTCGCCGGCCAGCGTTTTCTCGACGACATAGGACAGGAAGGCGCTGAGCTGGCGCGACGCCGCGAAGGACGCGGATGCCTGGATCTCGATGAGCGCGGCCCGGATGCGCGCTGGCCCGATCTCCGGCTCCTGTGGCTCCTCCAGAAAAATCTGCTTCGTCATCGCGCCGCCACCTCAGCTGCCAACGCCGGCCCGGCTCAGGGCTTCCTGGAGGCGCCGGGTGTAGGGCGAAGGCGGAAACTGTCGACGGAGCGCGGCGGGCATATCGGTGGCGAAAAGAGGCATGAGTTCGTAGAGCGCCTTCACGGCAGTGTCGCGAGCGGCGATCGGACCGGTCGCATCATAGGCCAGCACGCGCGCGACGGCACCATAGGGCAACAGCGACACATCCGCTATGACCGCGCCGGACACCGGCTCGGTCTTGACCGGCTTGCCGATCCTGGCCAGCAAATCCAGCGAATCGTAGAAGGAAACATGGGCGGGGTCGAGCAAGCGCGCCGCCGCCGCCTGCTGCAGCGCCTGGTCGGGATAATCGGAGGCGATAAGGGCCAGCACATATTGCGACCGCGAAAGCGGATCGTAGGGATTGGCGGTGATGGCGCGCAGCCCGATGTTGCGCGCCGCCTCCAGATCGCCCCGGCTGAACGCCACGGTCGCAACCGCGGTCATGGCGCGGACATTGGTCGGCTCGAGCTGCAGCGCGTGGCGCGCCAAGTCCTCGGCCTCCTTCTGCGATTCCAGTGCCCCGGCCCTATCCGGATTGAGCCGATAGCGTTCCATGAGAAGCAGCGCGCGCGACGCCCACGCCGTGCCGAAGGAGGGATAGCGCTCGATGATATCGCCGAGGCAGCCGTCGACGCGCCGCCAGTTGGCGTCGTCGAGCCGATGGCCGTGCAGCTGCGCCTCGATCAGGCAATCATAGCCGCTCATCTCGCCGGCCGGGCCGGCGGCGCCGCGCGAAACATGCTGGGCGATGGCGCCGAATTGCGGGGCGATCGCCGTCGTCGCGATGGCCAGAATTCGATCGATGCCCGGGCGGGTCACCAGTTCGGCGACGGGCATGTCGATCGACGCGCTCCAGAGAACCTCGGCGGTCCGGGCCGAGGAGAGGCGCATGGAGACGGTGCTCTTCCGATCGGACACGGCAATGTCGCCCTCGACGCGAAAATCCGCCGGCTGGTCGCCGCTCGCCAGCACACGCAGTTCCGGGAAACGGGCGAGCGCCACCGTCAGACCCGACACGAGCTCCTCGCCGCGTTCCGCCGCCGCGCCCGGCCCGGGTGCGGCGAACGGCAGGACCGCGACGCTGGGTAGATAGGGGGTGGCAGCGTGCGGCGTGGCCGCCCTGTTGGAACCGGCTGCGGCATCCGCGCTCTGGACCTTAGCCGGCGCGATGCCCGTGGCGGGCTTCAGGAAAAGGAAAACCCCGAGCAGCGCGATGGCAATCGATGCCAGGACGACGCCAATGAGGATAGCCCCGGGCCAAGAACCGCCCGAGTCCGGCTGGGCCGGGGTTGGTTGCGGCATGGCCGCCTGCGGCAAGGGCGGCGGCTCGGGGACGATGCGCTCGAAGCGCGGCACGTAGGAACCCCGCTCGACGACGACGCGGACCGGATCCTCGGCGCCTCCGTGCTCATAATAGGCGGCGAGCGTCCGGCGCAGACGGTTGGCCTCGACCCGAACGATCGGATCGCGCTGCGAATCGTAGCCTTCCGGCCGCCCCAGGACGACCGTGCCGATGGTCTGCCCCTTGAGCTTATGCTCGTTGCCCGCCAGATGGGCCTCGACGATGTAAGTCAGGAACGCGCAGAGCTGGGGCGATGCGACGAATTCGTCGCTCTGCAGGATCTTGCGCAGCGCGGCGCGAACCTCGGCAGCGGCAACCGAATCAAGGTTGAATGCGGACCCTGGGTCGGGCGGCATGTAGTTCACGACCCTTCCCCATCTCCAGCACGGGTTGACGCGGCTCCCGCCTGTTCCGGCAGGGCCATGGCGGCCGGCCACTCAATGCCGGTCATCTTGCGCCCCTTTGCACGCTCAAGCACAACGAGACGACCAGAGGCGAAAACAGGCACGGAACTGCTCCGGCACACCGGGAGGTCGTTAGTTTGGGTATCATGGACTTCGGGCAAGCCGAACGGCGAAATCGGAAATCCCCGTGTTTTGCCCGAAGCTGACGCAACGCAACCCCATCGCGACTTCTTGTCGAGATCAAGGCCGGATGGCGCAAAAATGCCGCGCGGGCTCGCCGGAGGCGACCGGGCAGCCCGCTGCTGCCGCGGCGGGCGGCATATTCGTGCGGCTGCCCATCATTCCTGGCGGCCGAGCTTGACCCCTGCGAGCGGAAGCAATACGCCCCGCTTATGACCAATACGACCTCGCCCATCGCTGTCTCCGGCCTGTCGGAGCTCGCCGCCCAGTATCGCGCCGTCCTCTGCGATGTCTGGGGTGTCATCCACAATGGCGTGCGGTCGTTCCCGCCGGCCTGCGACGCGCTGACGCGATACCGCGCCCAGGGCGGCATCGTCGTGCTGATCACCAACGCGCCGCGCACCAGCCATTTCATCGTCGAGCAGATGGGCACTCTGGGCGTCAGTCCGGACTGCTATGACGCGATCGTCACCTCGGGCGACGTCACGCGCGCTCTGCTGGCCGAACGCGGCGCGGCCAAGACGTTCCATGTCGGCAATGAGCGCGAGAAGACCCTCTATGACGGGCTCGACCTGCAACTGGTCGGCGAGGAAGACGCGGAGCTGATCTCCTGCACGGGTCTGTTCAACGACACCGTCGAGACACCGGACGACTATGACGCGCGCTTCGAAGCTTGGCGGCGGCGCGACCTGCCGATGATCTGCGCCAATCCCGACATCGTCGTCGAGCGCGGCGACCGGTTCGTCTGGTGTGCCGGTTCGCTCGCCGAGCGCTACAAGGCGATGGGGGGCACGAGTTTCGTCGCCGGCAAGCCCAACGCGCCGATCTACGAGGCAGCGCTCAAGAAGGCGGCGGCGATCCAGGGCAGCCCGATTGCCCGGCACGAGGTCATGGCCATCGGCGATGGCGCCCCCACCGATCTTCGCGGCGCCTGCCAGCAGGAACTCGACGTGCTGTTCGTCACCGGCGGCATCCATTCGGCCAGCTTCGGTCCGACCGAAGCCCCGGAAACCGCCGCGGTACATCGCTTCCTGGTCGAAAAGGAACTCGGCGCGCGGGCGTTTATCCCGCATCTGGCCTGGCGACCGCAAAATGGGCGCGGCCCTCGCCGGCGCTCATCGGACTTGCGCAGACGAAGCCTGGGCGGTCGAAACTGACGGCTTGACCATGCCCGATCGAGAGGCCAGTTTCCGGCCGCAGCCGCCGTCGCCCCATCGGCCGGCTCAAGTGGAGCCATCATGACGAGCGCCAACGCGCCCCTGCCCGCAGCCCGGATCCTTCCGCTCGACGCACTGCCGGCGGAATACCGGCGCAGCGCGATCGCCATCGGCAATTTCGACGGCATGCATCGCGGCCATCAGGCCCTGCTCGAGGCGGCCCGCAGCGAGGCGAATGCCCATCGCGCGCCCGCGCTGCTGCTGACCTTCGAGCCGCATCCGCGCAGCGTCTTCCGGCCCGAAACACCGCTGTTCCGCCTGACCCCGGTCGAGGCCAAGGCGCGAATCGCGGCGGCCTTCGGCCTGGACGGCATCGTGGTCGCCGATTTCGACCAGGAGTTCTCCAAGACCAGCGCAACGGATTTCGTCGACGAAGTGCTGGTGCGGCAGCTCGGCATCTCGGCCGCCATCATCGGCCATGACTTCCATTTCGGCCATGACCGGCAGGGCTCGCCGGCCTTCCTGGCGCATGAGGGCGTACGCTGCGGCTTCACCATGTCGGTGCTCGGCGCGGTCATCGACGACCACGGCGCCGCCTTTTCGTCGAGCCGCGTTCGCCAGGCGCTCGAACGGGGGGCGATCGAGACCGCGAATGCCGAGCTCGGCTATCGCTGGTTCGTCACCGGCACCGTCCAGCATGGCGACAAGCGCGGGCGCGAACTGGGCTATCCGACGGCGAATGTCCGGCTGCCTGCCGATTGCGGCCTGGCGCTCGGGGTCTATGCCGTGACCCTCACCCGCGCCGACGGCACGGTGCACGACGCCGTCGCCAGCTATGGCCGCCGGCCGACCTTCGACAATGGCGCCGTGCTGCTCGAGGTGCATGTGTTCGATTTTCACGAGCAGCTCTACGACGAGACCGTCGTGGTGACCTTCCACGCTTTTCTGCGCCCCGAGGCGCGCTTCGACTCGATCGAGGCTTTGATCGAACAGATGGACCGGGATTCGCTCGATGCGCGCCGCATCCTCGCCACGTCCGGTCCCGGTTCCGCGCTCGACCAGCGCCTGGCCATGATCGCGCCGCCGCCGCGTGTTGCTCCGGGGGAACCGATCCGGTAGAAGGGCGCGCGAGACCGTGCCGGAATTTCGCCTGCTTTTCTGCGTTTAACACGACACAGGCTAAGGTGTGCCGATTCGAGCGCGCCCAGGAGTGATCGATCGACATGCCCGCTTCGACTGTTCAGCGTTATCTGGTTCTCCCCGCGGGAGCCCTTGTCCTGGCCGCCCTCGCCGGCTGTTCCGGCACGACGTATGGCACGGGCGTATCGCCCGAGACGCAGACGCTGACGGACGTCATGAGCATCGCCAGCCTCGGCGCCGAAGACCGCGCGCCGATCGACTACAAGCCGCGTGGTGGCATCGTCGTTCCGCCGTCCAAGTCGCTGCCGCAGCCGGGAGAGGCCGTCGTCGCCTCCGCCGGCGACCCGAACTGGCCCAAGGACAAGGACGTCGCCCGGCGCAAGAAGCGCGAGAACGACGCCGTCGCGCCGAACAGTGAGGGCGCGCCGAACCTGAAGCTGGCGCCCGGCCAGACCTCCTTCAGCCGCCGCGACGAGGAATATTCCGAAGCCCGCAAGGCGGAAGGCAAGAAGGCCTGGGAGGCGCTGCACAGTGGCAAGTCGGGCTCGTATGACGCCAATGGCAACCCGACGCGCAAATATCTGACTGAGCCGCCCGCCGGCTATCGCGCCGCCGACCCGAACGCGCCGATGACCGAGCCGGAGAAGGTCAAGAAGAAGTTCGACGTCAGCAAGCTCTGGCCGTTCTAGGCCGAGACGCACAGACAGAATCGAAAGGGGGCCGACGCCCCCTTTTTTATTGTCCGGATGTCCGCTTCGGAGGGGTGTCCTAGCGGACGACGACCCGGGTGCCGAGGCCGACGCGCTCGTAGAGATCCTCGACATCCTGATTGCGCATGCGGATGCAGCCGGACGAGACGGCATGGCCGATCGTCCAGGGCTCGTTGGAGCCGTGAATGCGATAGAGCGACGAGCCGAGATAGAGCGCGCGCGACCCGAGCGGGTTGTCGAGGCCGCCCTCCATGCGGACCGGAAGGCCCGGCCGGCGGGCCCGCATTTCCGCCGGCGGCGTCCAGCTCGGCCATTCCGCCTTGCGCGTGATGGTATGGACGCCCGCCCATTCGAAGCCCGGCTTGCCGACCCCGACGCCATAGCGCCGCGCCGTGCCGTCCGCCTCCACCAAGTAGAGATAGCGCCTTTCGGTATCGATCACGATCGTGCCGGGCTTTTCGCGGCCGTGGTAGTTGATCACCGTCGGCAGGAAGGCCGGGTCGAACTGACGCGAGGTCCTGCGCGCCTTGGGCATTGTCGGCCGCGGCATCAGCCCGGCCGACTGGGTCTGTGGCCGCGCCCGGCGGACAGAGCCATAAGGAGGCCGCTCCATCCACCAGGCCGGCTGGCCGTAACCGGGATCGAGCAGCACCGGCGGCCGTGGCCGGTAGCGATCATAGCCATCGTCGTAACGGTCGTAGCCATCATAGAACTGGGCGCTGGCGGGAAGCACGGACAGGCCGAGAAGGGCGAGGCCGACCAGGATGACGGATTGCAACGGGCTGCGCATGGATGCCTCGACACGAAATGGCGCGCCGGCGGCGCGCTGAAACTGGCTGGACCCGGTCTCGCAACCGGACGTTCGAGCCGGCACCGGCACCCCGGAAGCGGCCTCTCTCTGAGGCTAGATAAAGCAGGCAAAGGAATCGTGAAGGTGCCCTGAACGTCAATCGCGATGGTGAACGAGGTGTTACCGGCCCGTTAACAACCCGCGCGTCGTTTCGGCACCCCGAGAGACCTTGCTCTCGCCGGCCCGACAATCGTACAAACATGGGAACAAAGCACGAACCCGAGAGCGCTGATGTCCCTCCCCGATGGTATCCTTGCCGGCGCCGACGGCCTTGCCCGCTGCTGGTGGTCGAACGGCACCGCCGAGTATCAGGCCTATCACGATGCGGAATGGGGCAGACCGGTCACTGACGACCGCCGCCTGTTCGAGAAGCTCTGCCTCGAGGGCTTCCAGTCGGGCCTTTCCTGGCTGACGATCCTGCGCAAGCGCGAGACCTTCCGGCAGGCTTTTGCCAATTTCGAACCGGCCGAGGTGGCGAAATTCGGCGACGACGACATCGCCCGGCTGCTTGCCGATCCCGGAATCGTGCGCCATCGCGGCAAGATCGTCTCGACGATCAACAATGCGAAGCGGGCGCTGGAGCTGATCGAGAGCGAGGGCTCGATCGCCGCCTATGTGTGGAGTTTCGAGCCGCCGGCAAGCGAACGGCCCGATGCGTTCGACAAGGCGAGCCTGACGGCCAACAGCACGTCACCGACTTCGGTGCGCCTGTCGAAGGATCTCAAGCGACGCGGCTGGAGCTTTGTCGGCCCGACGACCGTCTACGCCTTCATGCAGGCGATGGGTCTGGTCAACGACCATGTCGAAGGCTGTCACTGCCGCGCCGAGGCGACGCGCCTGCGCTATGAACTCAAGCTGCCCGGCACCGTATCGGCGTCTTAGTAGCCGCCGTAAGAGCGACGACCGCGACGGTCGAGGTCCCGCTGGATCATTTCCAGGTCGATCAGATCGCCGGCCTGGGCAAGCTGCGCGGCCTCCGGGTCGAAATTGACATAGTCGGACCAACTGCGGCGAAGCTTCTTCAAGGACTTGAACATCTGCGTGTCTCCCTGTTGTGGGTGATGACGCAAAGGTAAGTCATTTCTGCCGCATTGCAAAACAATATGTTGCAACGCAGCAATGCGATCCCTGCATGACGATCCGCCGGATGTCGCGCCGCCACCGCGCCCGTTCGGACGCGGTGGCGCGACGCAATCGCGGCTCAGGCCGTGGCGCGGCCGTCGATGCGGCCGAGCAGATGCTCTGCCAGCGGGCTCGTCGCCGAGAACACCGTGTCGAGCCGCGAAACCGCGACCGTTCGCGCGCCCGCGCCGGTGCGGAGCCATTCAGCACAGGCATAGACCTTGGCGGCCGGGCAATGCAGCAGCAGGTGGCCGGACGGCTGGCCGAACGGCGTCGTCGCGCCGAAACGGTCGGCCGCGACCTTGGCGGCGCCTTCCGCGTCGGCGACATCGGCGCGGACCTCGCGCAACGAACGCCCGGCCGATTCCGCCTCGATCCGGTCGATGATGGTGCGCAGTGCGCCACGCGCCGCGCCGCTCCAGGTGGCGGAAAGGCTGGCGACCAAATGCGCCTCGGATTGCAGGATCACGCCGTCGCCGACGATCTTCAGCGCGTTGGCGGCGAGTGTCGAACCGGTCGAGGTGATGTCGACGATCAGATCGGCGGCGCCCGATGCCGGCGCGCCCTCGGTGGCGCCGAGGCTCTCGACGATCCGGTAGTCGGCGATGCCGTTATGGGTGAAGAAGCGCCGGGTCAGATTGACGTATTTGGTAGCGACCGTCAGCCAGCGGCCGTGGCGCGAGCGGAAATCCGCCGCGACATCATCGAGGTCGGCCATGCACCGGACATCGATCCAGGCCTCCGGCACGGCGACGACCACATCGGCATGACCGAAGCCGAGCGGCAGCACGAGATCGAGACGCTCGGCGAAATCGGAGACCTCCTCCTCGACCAGGTCGCGCCCGGTAATGCCGAGATGCACGGATCCGGCGGCGAGTTCGCGCGTGATCTCGGAGGCCGAGAGAAAGGCGACCTCGACATCCGGCAGGCCGCCGATGCGGCCGCGATAGGAGCGCTCGCTGCCCTGCTGCACGACCGGCAGGCCGGCGCGCGCGAAGAAGGCGTTGGCATTTTCCTGCAGCCGGCCCTTGGAGGGGACGGCGAGGACGAGCGGGGCGTCGGTCATGCCGCTTCTCCCTTGACGCGATCGAGCCAGAGGGCGAAGCCGACGGCGGGCACGGTGGACTTGGCGCCGAGCAGCGGCATCAGCCGGTCGTAACGGCCGCCGCCGACCACCTGCTGGCCGGCCGGAAGCGCCTTGTCGTAGATCTCGAAGACGAAGCCGGAATAGTAGTCGAGGCGGCGGCCGAAATCGGCGGCGAAGTCCAGCCGTTCGAGGTCGATACCGCGCCGGGCGAGGCCCTCGGCGCGCTTCTCGAAACCCTCGATCGAGGCGTCCATGCCGAGCTTTTCGTCGCTCGCCAGCGCCTTCAGGTCGTCGAGCACGGCGTTAGGCTTCCCGACGATGCGCAGGAAGCGGCCCAGCACGGCCTGCGCCCGCTCGTCGAGCCCGCCACCGGCGGCCAGCGCCGACTGCTCCAGGAAACGGTCGGCGATCTCGCCGGCCGAACGGCCGCCAACGGCGCGGATCCCAGCGATCGACAGCAGGTCCTCGACGATGCGATGCGCCGCGTCGTGATCGGTGCCGTCGATGGCGGCGAGGAAGCCGGCATGCGCCGGCACCTCGGCCGACCTGCCGCTGGAAAGGCGCGCGATCGTCGCGTCGAGCCGGGCGCGATCGCCAAAGGCGCGCGACAGGCGGCGCTTCCAGACGGCGGCAATGCCAAGTTGCTCGATAACGGAGGAGAACAGCGCCGAGTCGCCGATCCGCACGATCGGCTCGTCGAGGCCGTAGACCCGGACGGCGTCGAGCGCCAGCGCCAGCACGTCGGCGTCGGCGGTGATGCGGTCGGTGCGGCCGAGCGATTCAACGCCGGCCTGCAGAAACTCGCCATTCGCGCCGCCGGGGCGCTGGCGGAAGACCGGGCCGAGATAGGCGTAGTCGGCGGTGCGATGCGCGTCGCCAGTCGCGATGTGCTGCAGGCAGACGGGAATGGTGAATTCCGGCCGCAGGCACTGCTCGCGCCCGTCGGCGCTCGTCGTCAGATAGAGCCGGCGGCGCAGATCCTCGCCCGCCACGTCCAGAAAGACGTTCGCTTCCGAGACGATCGGCGGCTCGACGAAGCGGTAGCCCGCCTCGGAAAGGAGAACGCGAAGTCGGGTTGTCTCGACCATCTTCGTCACCCCACCTGCCGCGCGAGGATCTCGCGCACCGCCGCGACCAGATCCGCCTCGGGCACCTCGACCTGCGCCGGGCGCGCCTCGCGCCAGACGGCATTGTCGGTGATTTCCGTCGACATCTGCTTGCCGAGCACCAGGTCCTTGACCTGGATCACGCCCTTGGCCTTCTCGTCGCCGCCCTGGATGACGACGCAGGGCGAATTGCGCTTGTCGGCGTATTTCAGCTGCGCCTTCGGGCCGGAGCCGCCGAGATAGAGTTCGGCCCGGATGCCGGCATCCCGCAGGTCCTTGACCATCTTCTGGTATTCGCCGACGCGGTCGCGATCGAAGATCGTCACGACGACCGGGCCGATCTCGGCCTCGGTCGAAACCTTGCCGAGCGCGGTCAGCGCCGCCATCAGGCGCGAGACACCGATCGAGAAGCCGGTCGCCGGAATGGATTCGCTGCGGAAGCGCCCCACCAGCCCATCATAGCGGCCACCGCCGCCGACCGAGCCGAAGCGGGCCGGTTCGCCCTTCTCGTTGACCGTCTCGAACAGCAGCTCCGCCTCGAAGACGGGACCAGTATAATATTCGAGGCCGCGCACGACCGAGGGATCGATCTTGATACGGTCGGCATAGCCGGCGGCCGTGGTGATCACCGCGATCTGGTCGAGCTCGTTCAGGCCTTCCACTCCAGACGGCCCCATCTCGATATTCTGGCGGATGCTCGCGACCGTCGCCTCGTTGCCGACGTTCGACTGGGCCGCGACATACTTCATCACCGTCGCGACACCGACCGCGTCGAGGCCAGCGCCCTTGGTGAAATCGCCGCTCTCATCCTTGCGGCCCTCGCCGAGCAGAAGCTGGACGCCTTCCGGGCCGAACTTGTCGAGCTTGTCGATGGCGCGCAGCACCGTCAGCCGCTTGCCGGCATTTTCGGTGCCGGCAAGGCCGATCGACTCCATGACACCGTCGAGCACCTTGCGGTTGTTGACACGGATGAGATAGTCGCCGCGGCGGATGCCGAGCGCCTCGATCGTGTCGGCCATCATCATGCACATTTCGGCATCGGCGGCCGGCGACGCGGAACCGACCGTGTCCGCGTCAAACTGCATGAACTGGCGGAAGCGGCCGGGACCTGGCTTCTCGTTGCGGAACACCCAGCCGTTGCGATAGCTGCGATAGGGCTTCGGCAGCTGGTCGTAATTCTCGGCGACGTAGCGGGCGAGCGGCGCGGTCAAGTCGTAGCGCAGGCTCAGCCACTGCTCGTCGTCGTCCTGGAACGAGAACACGCCCTCGTTCGGGCGGTCCTGGTCAGGCAGGAACTTGCCGAGCGAATCCGTATATTCGATCAGCGGCGTCTCGACCGGCTCGAAGCCATAGAGCTCGTAGACGCCTCGAATCGTGGCGAGCATCCGGTCCGCCGCCTTGATCGCGCCGGCATGGCGATCGACGAGCCCGCGCGGCAGGCGCGCCTTGAGGGCGTTCGTCTTGTCTTTCTCGGCCATGTCGTCGATCCCGTCTCTTGCCCGTCTCATGAGCGATACGATTGTACCGCATCATCCGGTACATTTCGTGCCTCGTTCAGCGGCGCGTTTCGTACCGCATCGACCTTGAACGGGCAACCTCACGGCAGCATAACGGCAAAGCAAAAAGGCCGCCCGGAGGGCGGCCTTTCGAAGCGTACGGCGAACGAAGCGCTTAGAACGAGCGGCCGAGCTTGGCGTCGACCGAATATTCGTTGCCGCCCTTGAAGACGAAGTAGAGCGCGGCGAAGAACCAGAGCGAGGCGTACTCGAAGCCGCCATTGGCCATGAAGAAGCCGTTGCCGATATGCACCGACAGCGTGGCGACCAGCAGCACGAAGGCGGCGACCAGGGCGGCCGGACGGGTCAGCAGGCCGATCGCCAGGAACAGGCCGCCGAAGAACTCGCCGAGGCCGGCAAGCGTCGCCAGCAGGACAGCCGGCTGAAGCCCGATCTGGGCGAAGAAGCCGGCGGTGCCCTCGATGCCGCCACCACCGAACAGGCCGAACAGCTTCTGCGCGCCATGCGGGACCAGCCAGAAACCGACAACGAAACGGAGAACCGCTTCGAAGAACGGGGTAGCCGCGTAGGCGCCACCAAAGGCGGGGACAATCAACTTCTGCGACGATGTTGTATCGGACATGTGAATCTCCAAGTGCCGGACCGGCAAGTTCGATTGATCTGGATCAAAACATAGACGATCCGATTGGGTGCCGAAACGTAGCTGTCGCTCGACACACTGTTCATTCAGAATAAACAATTCCCTCCAAGGCGACGACATCGGAAAAATGTCTCACGCCATCTGGAGCGCCGCCTCCTGCCGTTCGACCAGGACATGGCCGCCGCCGCCATTCTCGACCAGCTCGAGGAAGCGGTCGTGCAGCGCCGCCAGGCTGGAGCGATGGCCGATCGAGATCACCGTGGTCTTCGGCAGTTTCTCGCGGATCAGGTTGTAGACTTGGGCTTCCGCCTTTTCGTCGAGCGCGCTGGTCGCCTCATCGAGCAGCAACCAATCGGGCGCGGCGAGGATGGCGCGGGCAATGGCGATGCGCTGCTGCTCGCCGCCCGACAGGCGATTGCCCCAATGCACGTCGACATCGAGCTCGGGCACCAGGCGCGACAGACCGACCGCCTCCAGCGCTTCCGCCGCCTGTTCGCTGGTGAGCGTTTCGGGATCCCGCGGATAGGCAAGCGCGGCGCGGATCGAGCCGAGCGGCATATAGGCGCCCTGCGGCAGGGTCAGGAGATCGGCGCCTTCGGGGATGCGGATCGAGCCATTACCGAACGGCCAGATGCCGCTCAGCGCCCGGAACAGGCTCGACTTACCGGAGCCTGACGGCCCAGTCAGCAGCACACGCTCGCGGGGCGCCAACGTCAGTTCCGGCACGTCGACGATTTCTCGGCCGTCCGGAAGATGGACGACAAGGCCCCGGATGACGAGATCGGTCTCGGCGCTATCGGCCGCCAACGCCGGTCCGGCGCGCTCCAGCGCCTCGGAATGCTCGATGGCATGCTCGAAGCCATCGAGACGATCGACCACGGCCTTCCAGGTCGCCAGCGTCGAATAGGCCGTGACGAAGAAGGACAGCGCGCCCTGCACCGTGCCGAAGGCGGAGGCGACCTGCGTCAGGCCGCCGAGTTCGATCGTGCCGGCGAAATAGAGCGGGCTGATCAGGATGAACGGAAAAATGACCGCGAGCTGGCTGTAGCCGGCCGTCAGGAAGGTCAGCCGCTTGGTCCGGCTCATGATCTGGTAGAAATTGGAGAGCACCGAACCGAAGCGGTCATAGAGTCCGTCGCGCTCCGCCGGCTCCCCCTTCAAGAGCGCCACTTCCTCGCCATTTTCCCGCAGCCGCACCAATGCGAAACGGAAATCGGCTTCATAGCGCTGCTGCTTGTAGCTCAGCGCCACCAGCGGCTTGCCGATCCAGTGCGTCACCAACGTCCCGAGGATCGCATAGCCGAGCGCCAGCCAGACGAGATAGCCCGGTATCGCGTAGCTCTTGCCGAAGATGATCAGGGGCGCCGTCGACGATAGGCTCCAGAGGATGAAAATGAAGGTGACGAGCGTGACGACCTGGCCGAGCAGCGCGACGCCGATCGACAGCGCGCCGTCGGTGAAGCGATCCGCGTCCTCGGCAATACGCTGGTCGGGATTGTCGGCGGGATTGCCGGTCAGGCGCATCCGGTAGTGCGTGCCGTTCGACATCCAGCCGTCGAGATATTTGTGTGTCAGCCAGTTGCGCCAGCGGATCTGCAGCCATTGCGAAAAATAGAGCTGGTAGACCGTGGTGATGATCGTCAGCGCCGCGATCCAGGAGAAGACCACGAACATCTGGTAGGCGAATGTCGACCAGTCCTTCTTCTGCAGCGCCGTGTAGAAGTCGTTGTTCCAGTAGTTGAATTTGACGTCGAGCCAGACATTGAACAACCGCAGCCCGACGACGATGCCGAGCAGGCCGAGCGCCACCCACATTTCGGAGGAGCGGAAATAGGGAAGCGCGATCCGCAGGACCGTCCCCAGCGCCGACTTAAGCTTGTACATGGAATTCTCCGACCAGCACCGGTTGCTGCCTGTCCGCCCCACTATCGGGGCGTCGACCTGACGACGACATTGCCACGGCGTTACCGAACATTAATGGCCGTCCCGGAGAATGCCGGTTCTGTGATCGCGATCACAATCACGGCCGCGTGATTCACACGCCGGTTGCCGCTGAACGACCGCGATTCTATTCTTCGATCGAGAACCGCGCCGCTGGGTGCGATGGGCCTGAATGGGGGACTCCATGAACTTCCGACGCGTCGTAGCCGCCTCGCTGCTGGCCGGAGCGGTATCCCTGACCGCGAGTGGCAGCGCCAACGCCGAGAATTTCTTCCAGAAGCTGTTCCAGGGCAGCGACAATTTCGGGCCGCGCGTTGCCGGTCCGGGCGCCGCGCTCCCCTACAAGTACCAGCGCCAGCGGGTTCGGTTCGCGACCAACGAGAAGCCCGGCACGATCATCATCGATTCAGGCGACAAGTTCCTCTACCTCGTCGAGGGCAACGGCAAGGCGCTGCGCTATGGCGTCGGCGTCGGCCGCGACGGCTTCGGCTGGCAGGGCAATGTGAAGATCGGCCGCAAGGCCGAGTGGCCCGGCTGGACGCCGCCGCCGGAGATGATCCGCCGCGAGCGCAAGAAGGGCCGGATCCTGCCCGCCTACATGGAAGGCGGCCCGAAGAATCCGCTCGGCGCACGCGCCATGTATCTCTATCGCGGCGGCCAGGACACGATTTTCCGCATCCACGGCACCAGCGAGCCCTGGACGATCGGCCAGAATGTGTCGTCCGGCTGCATCCGCATGGTCAATGCCGACGTCAGCGACCTCTATTCCCGCGTGCCGGTCGGCACCAAGGTCGTCGTCCAATAACGCATTGCGCTCCGGGATCGTCGCTCGACGGCGTCCCGGATACGCCCGTCACCCGGCCAGGGCCGGCGATGGCGCCTTGTAGGCCTTCATGAAAATCTTGACGGCGCTGTCGACGCGCCGTCCGATCTCCTCCGGGCCCGGCGTATCGATGACTCCGAACAGCACGCTGCGCATGATTCCGCTCTGCGACAGCTCGACCAGTTGCTGCGCCGCCAGCAAGCAATCCTCGATTTCCAGCACGCCGGCCTTGGTCTGCGCATCGAGATATTTGGCCAACAACTGCGTGCAGAGCATCGGGCCGTTCGAATAGAACTCGACGCCCACTTCCGGCATCCGGTTGATGATCGAGAACACCGACCGCATCGCCTTGATGTAATAGGGTCGGATCAGGATCTCGCAGAGCTCGCGGCCGAACTTCTTCAGCACCGCCTCGACATCATGGTTGTCGAAATCCAGCGCGACGATACGGAAAACCTCTTCGCGCTTCTCCGTCGAGATCAGCTCGATGAACAGCCGTTCCTTGTTGGCGAAATAGACATAGAGCGTGCCCTTGGAAACGCCGGCCGCCCGCGCAATGTCATTCATGCTCGCCGCGTCAAAGCCCTTCTCGAGGAAGACTTGGCTGGCGCCCCGCATGATCTGCTCGCGTTTGCGCGAATCCTGCCCCGCCCCGCCCTCTTCGGCGTCACGGGTTGCGTCAACGAATGACACCGCGTTTCTCCCCTTCGGCGCGACCCGGCCGCGATGAGCGCAGCCTTCGAGTCGGGATCGCATTTGTCCAATTCGAAAGTACCAAGAAGCGGTTATCAATCCAACCGACACCGCCGCTATGCTGCAGTGCACGATTTTTTGACCGAACCGTTCAGTTCGACCTTGATTTAAACAATCAATGCGCCTAATTCAAGCGCCGCTGACCGAACGGTTCGGTCAAACCCTTTCCCCGGGGGCTTAAGGACAGGATACGAGTCATGGCAAAGGTCGCACTTGTCGAGACCCCTGACGATACCGGCGTTTCCGAGCTGGAGCCAATCCTGCGCCGCAACGCCGAAGTCACACCGCCGCCGCCGGCGGCTGCGCCCGTTGCCGAGCGGCCCTCCGCGCCCGATAACAGCGGCAAAGCCAAGCCTGCGATCGCCCCACCCCCGGCCCAGCGCGGCGGGCGGCGGCGGTTTCTTCTCCTGACCGTCGGCGTCGTCGCGATCGCGGCCGGCGCCTATTTCGGCCATGAATGGTGGACCGTCGGCCGCTTCATGGTGTCGACGGACGACGCCTATGTCGGCGCCGATACGTCGACGGTAGCGCCACGCCTTGCCGGCTATGTCACCCAGGTCAGCGTCGCCAACAACGCGTCGGTGAAGGCGGGCGATCCGCTGGTCTATCTGGATGATTCGGATCAGAAGCTGGCGGTCACCGCCGGCGAGAACCAGATTGCCGCCCAGCAGGCCGCCATCGACCGCATCGACCGGCAGATCGAGGCTGGCCAGGCTGGGGTCGCACAGGCCCGCACGGCCATCGCCTCCGCCAGTGCCGACGCCGAACTCGCCGTGGCGGATCTGGCACGCGCCACCACGCTCGCCAAGAACCAGTTTGCGTCGCAGCAGTCGTTGCAGCAAGCTCAGGCCACCAAGGACAAGACCGCCGCGGCCGTCGAGTCGGCCAAGGCCGGCCTGACCACGGCCGAGGCCAATGTCGCCGTCATGCAGGCGCAGCGCGTCGAGGCCGAGCGGGCGCTCGACCAGGACCAGACGACGCTGGCGCAGAAGAAGCTCGACCTCGACCACATGGTCATCCGCGCCCCGTTCGACGGCGTCATCGGCAACCGCGCGGTCAATCCGGGTCAGTATGTCGCGACCGGCCAGCGCCTGCTGGCGCTCGTGCCGCTGCAGGACGTCTATGTCGACGCGAACTACAAGGAAACGCAGCTTGGCCGGATCCGGCCGGGCGCCCGCGCGACCGTCAGCGTCGACGCCTATTCGGATGCGACGATCGAAGGCACGGTCGAGAGCGTCGCACCGGCTTCCGGCGCGGTGTTCAGCCTGCTGCCGGCCGACAATGCCACCGGCAACTTCACCAAGATCACGCAGCGCGTGCCGGTGCGAATCCGCATTCCCGCCTCGGAAGCCGCCAAGGGTATTCTTCGCCCGGGCCTCTCCGTGGTGGTCGACATCGACAGCCGTACGGGCGGCGATACCGCCGTCGCGGCGCGTTGATCCCATAGCTTCTCCCTTTCGGGGGAGCGCTTCGAGAGGAGAGCCGGGCGTGCTGTCCCTACCGGCTTTCCGGCTCTCCTCTCGTTGAACCAATCGACCGTCCGCGCACGGCCGTGCCGCCAGGGCTGCGAACCCGGCGCTTTTTAGGGGCGAACGCCCCAGGAGACGATCATGGCCGGTCAGCAACCATCCGTCCTTCCCGAGATGACGCCGCGCCGCACGCTTGGCTTCGTTGCCATGGCGGTCGGCATGTTCATGGCGATCCTCGACATCCAGATCGTCTCGTCGTCGCTGACCGAGATCCAGGCCGGCCTTTCCGCCAGCGCGCAGGAGATCTCCTGGGTGCAGACGGCCTACCTGATCGCCGAGATCATCATGATCCCGCTATCGGGCTTCCTCGGCCGCGCGCTGTCGACCCGCTATCTGTTCGCCATCGCCGCCGGCGGCTTCACCATCACCTCGATCGGCTGCGCCAGTTCCTCGTCGATCGGCGAGATGATCGCCTGGCGCGCCGCGCAGGGCTTCATCGGCGGCGGCATGATCCCGGCCGTGTTCGCGGCCGCCTTCACGATCTTCCCGCCCAACCGGCGCGCCATGGTTTCGGCGATCGTCGGCCTGATCGCGACACTGGCGCCGACCGTCGGCCCGACGATCGGCGGCTATCTCACCAACATCTTCTCCTGGCACTGGCTGTTCCTGGTCAACGTCATCCCCGGCATCTGCGTGACTCTCGGCGTGCTGGCCTTCGTCGACTGGGACAAGCCCAACTTCAAGCTGCTGCAGCGCTTCGACTATGTCGGCCTGATCACCCTGGCCGCGTTCCTCGGCAGCCTCGAATATGTGCTGGAGGAAGGCTCTGCGAATGACTGGTTCCAGGACGAGACAATCGCCATTCTGGCGGTCGTGACGGTGGTCGCCGGCGTGTTGTTCTTCTGGCGCGTCCTCAGCACCGACGAGCCGATCGTCGACGTGCGCGCCTTCCAGAACCGCAACTTCGCCACCGGCGCGCTGTTCTCCTTCATGCTCGGCGTCGGCCTCTACGGCCTCGTCTATCTCTATCCGGTCTATCTCGCCCGGGTGCGCGGCTACGATTCACTCCAAATCGGTGAGACGATGTTCGTCACCGGCCTGTTCATGATGATGACCGCGCCGATCGTCGGCCGCCTCGGCCAGAAGATGGACCCGCGCTACATGATGGCGTTCGGCCTGTCGCTGTTCGCGCTGTCCTGCCTCGAGCTGGTGCCGATCACCAAGGACTGGGCCTTCAACGAGCTGTTCATTCCACAGGCGATGCGCGGCGTCGCGCTGATGACCTCGATGATGCCGGTGTCGATGCTGGCGCTCGGTACGCTGCCGCCGGACCGCATGAAGAACGCCTCCGGCCTCTTCAACCTGACGCGAAACCTCGGCGGCGCCGTCGGCCTCGCGGTCATCACGACGATCCTCAACAATCGCTGGGATCTGCACATCACCCGCCTGCACGAGCAGGTGCAGTGGGGCCGCGAGGCAGCGACCGAGCGGCTCGATGCGATGACCAAGGGCTTTGCAGCGACGATGGGCAGCGATGCCAACCTGGCGGCGATCAAGACGCTGACCCTTTCGGTCAAGCGCGAAGCCCTGGTGATGGCGTTCTCGGACGTATTCCTCGTGCTGGCCGTCATCTTCGCCGCGATCGTGCTGCTCGTTCCGCTCGCCCAGAAACCGCAGGCGGCCCCCGCCGGCGGTGGTGGCGGCCACTAAAAATTGCCGCAGGCGCACCCTGGTGCGCCTGCGGATTGAGATCATGCGCCAAGAGGGCTAGTGTTTCCCGCCCTCGCCGAACCAGATTCATTGGCGCCCTTTCTGCCCGGCCTCTCCTCGGCGGGCACACAATCACATTGGCGACTTTCCATGGATGCATCCGTTTCCGCGCGCTCCGGCCCGGCTCCGCTCGACCACGCTACCGTCCGCTCGATCATTCTCGGCGTCATGCTGGCCATGTTCCTGGCCGCTCTCGACCAGACCATCGTTGCGACCGCGCTGCCGACGATCGGCCGCGAACTGGGCGATCTGCAGAACATCGCCTGGGTGGTGACAGCCTATCTGCTGTCCTCGACGGCCGTGACGCCGCTCTACGGCAAGCTCAGCGACATCCATGGTCGCCGCACCGTGCTGCTGATCGCCATCTTCATCTTCATCATCGGCTCGATCGCCTGCGCGCTAGCGCCGACCATGACCGGCCTGATCCTCGCCCGCTTCCTGCAGGGCCTTGGCGGCGGCGGTTTGATTTCGCTGGCGCATACGATCATCGGCGATGCGATCTCGCCCAAGGAACGCGCCAAGTACATGGGCTATTTCGGCGCCGTATTCGCGGCGGCCAGCGTCGCCGGCCCGGTGCTGGGCGGCGTCCTGTCCGAGGCATTGAACTGGACGGTGATCTTCTGGATCAACCTGCCGCTCGGCCTCATCGCCTTCGCCATGACCTTCAACGCGCTGAAGAAGCTGCCGCGCAACGACCGCCCGCACAAACTCGACGTCATCGGCGCGGTGCTGCTCGTGGCGGCCGCTGTTTTGCTGCTGCTGGCGTTGAGCTGGGGCGGCGTGTCCTATCCGTGGTCCTCGCTGCAGATCGTCGGCCTGCTCATCGCTTCGGCGGTTGCCTGGGCGCTATTCCTTACCCGCGTCCTGACCGCGCCGGAGCCGTTCCTGCCGGTTGGCGTGCTGCGCGATCAGGTGGTGGCAACCGCGACGCTCGCCGGCTTCTTCGGCATCGGCACGATGGTGGGCCTGTCGATCTACATGCCGCTGTTCTTCCAGTCGGTCTTGCGTATGTCGGCGGCGGAATCGGGCTTCGCGCTCATTCCGCTCTCGATCGGCACCGTGTTCGGCGCGCAGTTCTCCGGCCGTGTCATGGCCCGCGTCCAACACTACAAGCGCTCGCCAACCATCGGGCTCACGGTTGCAATGATCCTGACCGGCGTTCTCTCGGTCTTTGCCGGGCGACTTAATCTCGTGTCGATCGAAGTCATCCTGGCCTTCATCGGCGCCGGACTCGGCACCTTGTTCCCGGTGACGATCGTCGTGGCGCAAAACGCGGTGCAGGCGCACCACCTCGGCACCGCGACGGCGACGATCAACTTCATGCGCTCGCTCGGCAGCGCCATCCTCGTCGCCGCCTTCGGTGCGATCTTCCTCGGCGGCCTGGGTGCGATCTCGGGCGGCGAAGGCACATCGGTCGAGGCCAAGATCGCCGCTGCGGCGGAGGCCGGCGTTTCACTGTCCGGCGCGTTCAGTGGCGTGTTCATCGCGGCGACGATCTGCATCTTCATCGCGCTCGCGCTGCTGACGATCATGGAAGAACGGCCGCTACGCGGCGCCCGCGGCCCGGCACCAACCGCCGTCGAGGTCTAGGCCGCGCCGGCTCGCACAAGGACGCCGTGAGGCAATGGCAAAAAGCCCATCCCGATCGCTCGGGATGGGCTTTTCTTTTCAGTACCAGTGCCAGGCTTCTTCAGAGCTGCGCAGGATCCCGGTCGGCTTCATTGAAGCGGATGCGGTTGCCGAACGGGTCCGGCACCTGGAACATGCGCGCGTCATAATCCGTCTTCTCGAGACCAGGGCGCGAGTAGCCGTATTTCTTGCCGAGAAGTTCGCGGTGGAAAGCCTCGATCCCGCGCATCCAGACGAACACCGTCGAACCGGGGCTGGCGTCGCCGTGATGCTCGCTCAGATGCAGCAGCATGCCGGCCCGTGACACCTGCGTATAAGGCGGCATCCCCTCGCCGAAACGGTGCTCCCAATCGACAGTGAAGCCGAGGAAGTCGCGATAGAATTCCATCGCCTTGGCGATATCGAAGATCCGGAGGATCGGGATGACCTGATTGAATTGCGGGCCGGCGGGCGCAACCATCGAGGCCGGCGGAACTGCCGAAGCGATCTCGGCCGCGAAGATGTTCCAGTCGTCATAGCCGAACTGGCGGGCGACGATTTCGAGCGTTTCGCTATGGGAGAGTTCGATTTTACGCTCGGCCATCGCGGCCCGCAGCGCCTTTGCCATGGATTTGGCATCGCGAGAATCGCGCATATTTCCTGTCCTTGTCTCTCAGGCGAACACAGTCACTTCAGTGCTTGCATTGCTGAGGCGTTCGCCGGGAGCCAACGGATCAGGTTCAAACGTCGCGATACATTCACCATGCCCCGAAGGGCGCAAGCGGCAGGCTGCATCAGCCTGCCGCGATCTTACTCGACGCGGGCTTCGCGTCAATCGGCCCGGATCAGTCGATCAGCTTGTAGGCCGGGACCGTCAGGAACGGCTCGAAGGTCTTGGCCGTCGAGAGCTGGGCGAACAGATCGATCGCTTCCGGGAAGCGGCCGGCGGCATAATTGTCCGGGCCGACCTCGCCCTTGACGACTTCCATCTCTTCGGCCAGCGCGCGGCGGAACAGCTCTTCCGTCACCTTCTGGCCGTCTTCCAGCGTCGCCTCGAAGTTGAGCTGCTGCCAGATCTGCGCACGGCTGATCTCGGCCGTCGCCGCATCTTCCATCAGGTTGTAGATCGGCACCGCGCCGCGCCCGCGCAGCCACGCCTCGATATACTGAACGCCGACGCGGATGTTGTGGCGCAGGCCCTCTTCCGTCCGCGTGCCCTCGTGAATGGCGAGCATGTCCTTCTGGCCGAAGGATACCTCCTCGCGCAGCCGCGAAAGCTGGTTCGGACCCGGCATCAGGCGATCGAACACTTTCATGGCGACGGGGACGAGATCCGGATGCGCGACCCAGGTGCCGTCATGGCCGGCATTGGCCTCGCGCTCCTTGTCGGCGCGCACCTTGGCGAAGGCGGCGGCATTCGCTTCCGGGTTGTTCTTGATCGGGATCTGCGCCGCCATACCGCCCATGGCGAAGGCGCCGCGACGATGGCAGGTCTTGATCAAGAGTTCCGAATAGGCAAGCAGGAAGGCCTTGCCCATGACGACCTGACCGCGATCCGGCAGCAGGAACGCCTTGTTGTTGCGCAGCGTCTTGATGAACGAGAAGATGTAGTCCCAGCGGCCGCAATTGAGGCCGGCCATGTGGTCCTTCAGCTCATACAGGATCTCGTCCATCTCGAACGCCGCCGGCAGCGTCTCGATCAGCACGGTCGCCTTGATGGTGCCGTGGGTCAGGCCGAGCTCCTGCTCGGCGAAGGTGAAGACCTCGTCCCAGAGGCGGGCTTCCAGATGGCTCTCGGTCTTCGGCAGGTAGAAATACGGACCCGAGCCCTGCGCCAGCGCCGCCTTGGCGTTGTGGAAGACGTAGAGGCCGAAATCGACCAGCGAGCCGGAGGCGTCCTTGCCGTCAAACGTGATGTGGCGTTCGGGCAGGTGCCAGCCGCGCGGGCGGATGATCAGGACGGCCGGATTGGCGCCGAGCTTGTAGGCCTTGCCGGTGCGGGAATCGGTGAAGTCGATCTGGTTGGCCCAGCGATCCCTGAGGTTGAGCTGGCCCTCGACCATGTTGGCCCAGACCGGCGAGGACGCGTCCTCGAAATCGGCCATGAACACCTTCGCGCCGGAATTCAGCGCGTTGACGATCATCTTGCGGTCGACCGGTCCGGTGATCTCGACGCGGCGGTCGAGCAGGTCGGCCGGGATCGGCGCGACCTTCCAGTCGCCCTCGCGGATCGCCTTCGTCTCGGGCAGGAAGTCCGGCAGCCCGCCATTGTCGAAAAAGACCTGACGCTCGTTGCGGAATTCGAGCAGCGCCCGGCGCTTGGCGTCGAACCGGCCATGCAGCTCGGCGACGAAGGCGAGCGCCTCGGGCGTCAGGATCTCGTCGAAGCGGGGACCAATCTCTCCCTTGACGACCAGGCGTTCAGCATTGGTGGCGGACATGGCAACTCCTCGGTGGGAACGTTGGCGCGACTATGCCACGCCACCGCCTTCAACTGAACCTGCACGATCAGGGCAGAACTTGTTCCAATTTGGAAAAAGTCGCCCTATTGCGAACGATAGCGCGCGATGCGATCGGCGAAGTCGCGCGCGGCCCGGGCCGGGTCTTCCGCCGCCATGATGGCGGACACGATGGCCAGGCCATCGGCGCCGGCCGCCAGCGTCGGTTCGACATGCTCGGGCTTGAGACCGCCAATCGCAACCACCGGCAGGCCCGCCGCCGCCTTGATCCGGCCGAGATGCTCGAAGCCGATCGGGTCGGGCGCATTCGGCTTGGTCGCCGTGGCGAAGACCGGGCCGACGCCGAGATAGTCGATCGGGCCGAGTTCATCCGGGGTGAGTTCCTGCATCTGCGCGGCGGAAAGGCCGAGGATGCGATCCGGGCCGATCAGCTCGCGCACCTTCGCGACCCGCATGTCGTTCTGGCCGACATGAACGCCGTCGGCATCGACTGCGAGCGCGACATCGACGCGATCGTTGATAACAAGCGGAATGCCGCGCGGGCGCAGGATTTCCATCAGCGACGACGCCGTCGCGACGAAATCGCGGGTCGACCCGTGCTTGCAGCGGTGCTGCACCAGCGTCACGCCGCCCTCAATGGCAGCACGGACCGTCTCGACGACGCCGCGCGGTCCGGCCAGGTCCTCGTCGGTGACGAGATAGAGCGAAAGATCGAACGGACGGCTCATCAGACATTCACCTCTTCAACGGTCTGGATCGTGGCATAGCGCTCGAGCATGCCGGCATCGGCGACGTAGAGCGCGTCGCAGAGTTCGGCGGGAAGATGCCCCGGCCCGGTCACGCGGGTCGCGGCGGCGGCGCCGGCCGCGCCATAGACGGCAAGCGCGGCCACGGCGGCCTCGAAGGGCGGACGCACGGCGGTGAAGGCGGCGACGGTGGCCGAGAGCGCGCAGCCGAGCGCCGTCGAAAGCGGCATCAGCGGGCTGCCGCCGGTGATCGCGACGACGTTCCTGCCGTCAGTGACGTAGTCGGTCTCGCCGGTGATCGCCACGACGGCGCCGCTGGCAAGCGCCAACGCCTTGCCGGCCTCGAGCGCCGCGTCGGACGAGGCGGTCGAATCGACGCCCTTGCCTCCTGCCCCAGCAGCCCCCGCCAGGCTCATGATCTCGCTGGCATTGCCGCGGATGATCGCCGGGCCGGCCCGGCTCATCTCGACGGCAAAATCGGTGCGGAACTTCGTCGCGCCGCAGCCGACCGGATCGAGGACCCACGGCTTGCCGAGCGCCACCGCCTGCTTCGCGGCGCGGCGCATGCCCTCGATCCACTGCGGCGACAACGTGCCGACATTGATCACCAGCGCGCTGGAGATGGCGACGAATTCGTCGACTTCCTCGACCGCATGCACCATCGCCGGCGAGGCGCCGACAGCCAGCAGCACATTGGCCGAGATTGTCATGGCGACGTAGTTGGTGATGTTCTGGACGAGCGGGCGGGCGGCGCGCATGGCGTCGAACGCGCTGGCGGCGTCGGCGAGGGTCAGATTGCGGATGGGGAGGGAAGACACAGGTAGACGTCCTTTGCTGTGACGCAGGACGGAACGATGGCAAGGTCATCCAGGTGCTGAAGCATCCAGGCGCTTGGCTCAATCCCTCCGCCGGCATGATCCGGATCAGGTTCGCGGGTTAGTCCGAAGACCTCTCAGCCAGGATCCGCCGGAAAATCCGATGGATCAGGGCACCCCGATGAGACGAGCGGACCCTATCACGGCTTGGCGGCCAGGCAAGAGGGACGCGTCGATCGCCCGTGGGCAATCCGGCCTGTGACGAAAGTCACCCCACATGCCGCAGCGGCGTGCTAGCTTCCGCCTCCGCCCAACCGCTCCAACGAGACCGACCGGCATGATCCAGCCCCATCCCGGACGCATGCAGTTCAGCACGCATGCCCTGCCCCATCACGAGCGATTCCCGATCTTCTGCGAAGAGATCGTCCGGCGCGCCGTGGCGCTCGACATCGTCCGGCATGACGATGACCCGTTCGAAGGCCGGATCGACATCTGCCATGCCGGCCCCGCCGACATCGCCATCATCTCGACCTCGGCTGCGAGCTATCTCCGCACCCCGAGCCTGGTGCGCGACGGCAGCGACGCGCTGTTCGCTTTCCTCTGCGTCGAAGGCCGGATGATGGCGGCGCAGGGCGAACAGCGCCAGATCGCACCCGGTGAAGGCATTCTCTGCGATAGCTCGCAGAGCGGCGGGATCCGGATGGAGACGGCGACGCGCTACTGGGCCGTGCGCACCTCGCGCGCCAACATTGCGGCGCTGATGCCGCGCCTTGACCGGTTCGCCGGCGCGCCGCTCGGCGACCACGGCCTGGCACTCCGCCTGCTCACGCGCTACCTCGAAGGACTGTTCAGCGACGACACGGCGATCGGCGGCACCACGGCCAAAGTGTTCGGCGAGCATCTGATCGACCTGATCGCCGTCTCGCTCGGCGCCAGCGGTGAGGCACGCGAACAGGCCGAGGTCGGCGGGGTCCGCGCCGCTCGACGGGCAGAGATTCTACGAACCATCGCGACCCAGAGCCGCGATCCGAAACTTAGCGCTGCCCGCGTGGCGGCCCGCCTCGGCGTCACGCCGCGCTATGTGCACACCCTGCTCGAGGAAACCGGCCAGACCTTCGCCCAGCATGTGCTGAACAGCCGCCTTGGCATGGTACTGCGGCGCCTGCGCGACCCGGCAACGAGCCAATTGAAGATCATCGACATCGCCAGCGAGGCGGGTTTCACCGACCTATCGCATTTCAACCGCAGCTTCCGTCGCCGCTTCGGCGACACGCCGACCGGCGTCCGCTCGATGAAGCCGCGCCGCTGGCACGATGGATAAACGGCATGTCCCTGCTCATCGCAGGATGGAGCGCCGCAGCGCAAGGGACTAGCGTGATACGGAATTGGCGGCGGAGCGACGGGCATGAACAAGAGCCGAATCGAAGCGTTCAGCGACGGCGTCATCGCCATCATCATCACCATCATGGTGCTGGAACTGAAGGTTCCGCATCAAGCCGACATTCATACGTTGCTGCCGCTCGTGCCGGTGTTTCTCAGCTATGTCCTGAGCTTCATCATGATCGGCATCTACTGGAACAACCACCACCATATGTTCCACGCGGTGCGGCATGTGCGCGGCAGCGTCCTGTGGGCCAATCTGCATCTGCTGTTCTGGCTGTCGCTGATGCCCTTCACCACGGCATGGATGGGCGAGAACCACATCGAAGCCGTGCCAGTCGCCGTCTATGGCTTCGTGCTGATGATGTCGGGCGTCGCCTACTACATCCTCGCCCGCTCGCTGATCCGGCTCGAAGGTACGGAATCGACCATCGCCGTCGCCTTCGGCAATGACCGGAAGGGCAAGATCTCCGTGGTCATCTACGCCGCGGCGATCGCGCTCGCCTTTGTCAGCCCGTGGATCGCCATCGCCTGCTATGTCGGGGTGGCGCTGATCTGGCTGGTGCCGGACCGCCGCGTCGAGCGCGTGTTGCTATCCCCCCATCCTGGCAAAGACCTGCCGGAGCGGGAATAGCCGATGCCATTCGGCCAAATAGATTGGATCGCGAGGCCAGGGTATTTGCAGCCAACGCGAGAGGTTGGGCGTATGATTGCATCATGCGCCTGCAATTCCCGAACCAAAGCCGCAGTTACAGCCAGTCCCACCACCGGATCCAGTTCTGGGGCCACGATAGTGCGATGGAGGTGTCGTTCTATCTCGAGCCCGATGCGCTCGCTCAAATCGACCCGGGCGGGGGGCTGGACGAAGCGGCGGCGCTGCAGGCCTTCGACGCCAACCGGGCGCGGATCGAACGCGCGGCGGAGCGGGTCTATTCCCGCCACGCGCACGGATCCTATCTGCTGACGGCCGACGACCTCTGAAAAGCCCCCCCCCCGGCAGGCGGCACTCAGCCGGCAAGGCCCGCCGGCTTCGGGCCGCCATAGGCCCAGTCCAGCAGTTCGATCGTATGGACCACCGGCACCCCGCCGGAGAGCTGGGTGATGCAGCCGATATTGCCGGTGGCGACCACATCCGGCGCGACCTTGGCGATGTTGCCGAGTTTTCGCGCCTTCAGCTGCTGCGACAACTCCGGCTGAAGCATGTTGTAGGTGCCGGCCGAGCCACAACAAAGATGCCCCTCCGGCACGTCGCGGACGGTGAAGCCCGCCTTCGAAAGCAGCGTCTTCGGCGTGGTCTTGATCTGCTGGCCATGCTGCATCGAGCAGGCGGAGTGATAGGCCACGGTGAGCGCCTCGGGTGCCGCGACCGACGCCAGCTTCAGGCTTTCCAAATATTCGGTGATATCCTTGGCGATAGCCGAAACGCGCTTCGCCTTCTCGGCATAGGCGGCATCCTCGCGGAACATGAAGCCGTAGTCCTTGATCGTCGTACCGCAGCCCGACGCCGTGATGATGATGGCGTCGAGGCCCTCGCCGTCCATCTCGGCGATCCAGGCATCGATCGTCCGTTTCGCCGTTTCATGCGCCTGATCGGTCTTGCCCATGTGATGCGCCAGCGATCCGCAGCAGGTCTCGCCCTTGGCGATCACCACCTCGACGCCGACGCGGTTCAAAAGGCGGATCGTCGCCTCGTTGATGCCGGGATCGAGCACCGGCTGGACGCAGCCCGACAGCAGCGCGACGCGGCCGCGCTTCTCGGCCGTGGTCGGGAACGTGCCCGGCCCTTCGGAGGCCGTGCGACCATGCGGGAAACGCGGCGCCAGCTTCAGCATGGCGCTGATCCGCTTGAAGCCCGGCACCCTGCCGATCGGACCGGCGAAGGGCCGCGCCAATGCAGCACCGACCAACGCCAGGCGGAAGCGGCTGCGATGCGGCAGCACGGCGGCGATCGTCGCACGGATCACCTTGTCGGCGATCGGACGATCATAGGTCTCCTCGATATGCGCGCGGGCATGATCGACGAGATGCATGTAGTTCACGCCGGACGGGCAAGTGGACATGCAGGAGAGACAGGACAGGCAGCGATCGACATGTTTCACGACCTGCTCGTTCGCCGGCTTGCCGCCTTCCAGCATGTCCTTGATCAGGTAGATGCGACCGCGGGGGCTGTCGAGTTCGTCGCCGAGCAGCACATAGGTCGGGCATGTCGCCGTACAGAAACCGCAATGCACGCAGGTGCGCAGGATCTTCTCGGATTCACGGACATCCGGGTCGGCAAGCTGGGCAAGGGTAAAGGAGGTTTGCATGGATCACTCTGCCGGCGCGGGCGGGGTTGAGATAGGCGCACAATCGTGCTTGCGCGACCCAGGGGCATCTGGCATTGGCGAGGCGCGCGAAATTTCTTCAGCGCACTCAAGGGAATAGCTATGCAGCATCGTCTGTGGACCGCCGTGGGAGCGGCCTTCTTCGCGTCGCTGGTTCTCGCTGGAACTGCCAGCGCCGAGAACCGCAAGGTGAAGATCATCAATGAGACGGGTTCCGACCTGAACGAGTTCTACGCCTCGAACGTCGGCTCCAAGGATTGGGAAGAAGATATCCTCGGCGACGACGTTGTTCCCGCCGGCGGTTCCGTCACGATCAACATGGATGACGGCAGCGGCTACTGCAAATTCGACTTCAAGGGCGTCTTCGTCGACAGTAGCGAAGTGGTCGAAGAAGGCATCGATGTCTGCGAAGTCGGCGTCGTGCGCTTTACTGAATAGCGCTACACCGGCCCCGGCGCTGCGAAGCGCCGGCGGCCATCCCGACACTGTCCCGACCTGCCACATGGCTCACATCCTCCCCGGATTGAGCACCCCGGCAGGATCGAACGTCGCCTTGATCAGGCGGCTCATCGCCGCGACGCCAGGCGCTTCCGGTTCGAACACCGGCACGCTCGCGCGCAGGGCCGGCGATCCACGCACCAGCATGGCGTGTCCGCCAACCGCCGCCACGGCGCCGCGCACGACCGATGCGCCACCGTCGCCCTCCGACGGCGCGCTCGCCCAGACCAGGCCGCCTGCCCAATCATAGAGCACGCGGCTGCCAAGCTGTGCCACGAGCTGCTCGCCGACCTTCGGACCATCGGTCGGCCGGACGGAGATCCGCCAGATCGCCGCGTCACGCGGCACCTCCAGCGCCTCGACATCGCGGATGCTCTTCCAGAGCACGCGCGAGGCCTCGGCGGCGACCGTTTCAACGCTACCGAACGGCTTCAGAACCTGCTCGAGCCGGTCGGTACGGTAGCCGACCGAAGCGTCGAAGCCCTCGAGCCGCAACACGGTCCGCGTCGGCATTCCATCCGTTGCCGGCAGGTGGGCCGCCCCCGTCACCTCGAACGGGGTGCCGAGTGCAGCCGTGATCGCCGCGACGGCGCGCTCGGCCGACAACCCCGTCAGCAGCAGCGTCCGCTCGGTCTCCGCCTCGGGCAGCAATTTGTAGGTAACCTCGGTCAGCACGCCGAGCGTGCCCCACGATCCGGCCAAGAGCTTGACGAAATCATAGCCGGTCACGTTCTTCATGACGCGGCCGCCGGACTTGATCGTCTCGCCGCGGCCGGTGGTGGCGCGCACGCCGATCAGCGAGTCACGCGCCGAACCCGAATGGATGCGGCGCGGGCCGGAGCTGTTGGAGGCGGTCATGCCGCCGATCGTCGGCGTGCCGTGATTGCCGAGCAGATGGCGATAGTCGATCGGCTCGAAGGGCAGGCGCTGCCGGTTGGCGGCGAGCGTTTCCTGGATCTCGGAGAGCGGCGTGCCGGCACGGGCCGAAATCACAAGTTCCGAGGGTTCATACAGCGTGATGCCCGTCAAAAGCTGCGTCGACAGCGTGCGTTCGGCGTGAACCGGCCTGCCGATCGGGCGCGTGCCGCCGCCGTGAATGGCCAGCGCGCTGCCGCTCTGCGCCGCCTCATGCACGATCGCCTCGATCTCGGCCTCGTTGTCGGGGAGTAGGATCGATGTCATCGGCGGACTTCCTGGAAGAAGGGCATTTCGGGCATCAGACAGGGCGCCCCGCGAGCGGGAACACCTTGTGCGGGTTGAGCAGCCACTGCGGGTCGAGCGCGGTCTTCACCCGCATCTGCTGGTCGAGATCGATCGTGTTGAACTGGTAGGTCATCAGGTCGCGCTTCTCGATGCCGACGCCGTGCTCGCCGGTCAGGCAGCCGCCGAGGTCGACGCAGAGCTTCAAGATGTCCTCGCCGCAGCGCTCGGCCTTGTACTGCTCGTCCGGATCATTGGCGTTAAAGAGCACCAGCGGATGCAGATTGCCGTCCCCGGCATGGAAGATGTTGGAGACGCGCAGGCCATAGCCGGCGCAGATTTCGGCGATGCCGGTCAGGACGGCGGAAAGCTGGCCAGTCGGGATCGTGCCGTCCATGCAGATGTAGTCGGCAAGCCGGCCCATGGCGCCAAAGGCGGACTTGCGCCCCTTCCAGATCGCGGCGCTCTCGGCTTCCGATTGCGAGATGCGCAGGCCGGAAGGGTTGTAGCCGGCGGCGATCCTGGTGATCTTGCCGATCAGATCCTCGATCTCGGCCTCGGAGCCCTCGACCTCGATGATCAGAAGCGCCTCGACGTCGAGCGGGTAGCCGGCATGGGCGAAGGCCTCGCAGACCTGGATCGCCGGCCGGTCCATATACTCGATCGCGACCGGGATGATGCCGGAGGCGATGATCGCGGCGACGCAGGCGCCGGCATCCTCGGCCGACTGGAAGCCCATCAGCATCGGGCGCGCGCCCTCGGCCACGGGCAGAATGCGCAGGGTCGCCTCGGTGACGACGCCAAGCTGGCCCTCGGAACCAACGATCAGGCCGAGCAGGTCATAGCCGGCCGCGTCGAGATGCGCGCCGCCGATCTCGACGATGGTGCCATCGATCAGCACCATCTTGACGCCAAGCACGTTGTTGGTGGTGACACCGTATTTCAGGCAATGCGCGCCGCCGGAGTTCATGGCGATGTTGCCGGCGATGGTGCAGGCCAACTGGCTCGACGGGTCGGGCGCATAGAAAAAGCCGAGATGCGACACGGCGCCGGAAACGCCGAGATTGGTGACGCCCGCCTCGACGCGGATGGTGCGGTTGGCGGTGTCGACGTCGAGGATGCGGCTCATCTTGGAGACGCCCAGCACCACCGCGTCCTCGCTCGGTATAGCACCGCCGGCGAGCGACGTGCCGGCGCCGCGGGCGACGACCTTGACGCCTTCCCGGTTCAGGAATGTTAGCACCTTGGAAACCTGCTCGGTGGTTTCCGGCAGCACGACGGCGAGCGGCACGCGACGATAGGCGGTAAGTGCGTCGGTCTCATAGGCGCGACGCTCGTCCTCCTCGGTGATCAGCGAGGTCGGCGGCACCAGCGCGGCGAGGCCGGCGAGGATTTCTCCCCGGCGCGCGAGGATGCGCGGATCCGGCTTCGGAATTTCAATCGCGGACATGGCATCCTCCCTCCCACTTCAGAACCAGTCTAGGCGCGGACGGTTTTGTACCCAAGCCGGGATAGAAAACAATCATCCTTGCCTCTAGATTGAAAATGACCCAGTTTTTTTGCCACCATAGAGGCAATGAGCACACTATCCGATATGGAGATCTTCGCCCGCGTTGTCACCGCCGGAAGCCTTTCGGCGGCGGGGCGCGAGCTGGATCTGTCTCCCGCCGTCGTCTCCAAGCGCCTGAAGCGTCTGGAGGATCGGCTTGGCACGCGCCTGTTGCAGCGCACGACCCGCCAGATCGCGTTGACCGAGGCCGGGCGCGGCTTCCATGACCGCGTCGTGCAGATCCTTGCCTCGATCGACGAGGCGGAATCCTTTGTCAGCCGTCGTTCCGACGTCGCGCGCGGCACGCTCAAGGTATCGGCGCCGACCACCTTCGGCCGGCTGCACATCGCGCCGTATCTCGGCGTCTTCCTCGCCGCCAATCCCGGCCTCACCGTCAACCTCGTGCTGTCGGACGAGTTCGTCGATCTGGTCAAGGACGGCATCGATGTCTCGATCCGCATCGCCGAATTGACGGATTCGAGCCTGGTGGCGCGGCGGCTCGCGCCGAATCATCGCCTGCTCTGCGCCACACCGGCCTATCTCGCCGAGCACGGCATGCCGAAGACGATCGCCGAGCTGTCGCGGCACACGCTGCTCGCCACTGCCAGCCAGGATCCGTGGCGGCTCGAGGGGCCGGACGGCCCGGTGACCGTGCATGTCGAGGGGCGGCTTCGCACCAATTCCAACGAGGTGGTGCGCGAGGCGGTCCTGGCCGGGCTCGGCATCGCCTTCCGCTCGACCTGGGATGTCGGTCCGGAGCTTCGCGAGGGCCGCCTCGTCGTCGTGCTGCCGGCCTATCGCGCCTCGCGGCATGTCGCCGTCCACGCGGTCTATCCGAGCCGGCGCTTCCTCGCCGCCAAGGTGCGGTTGTTCATCGACCATCTCGCCCGGCTCTACGGCGAGCATCCCAAATGGGATCAAGGGCTGGAACACATCCTCGCCCCGGCCTGAGCCGTCGCTTCGCTAGTCGCCATGCCCGTCGTCGTGCCGCGAGCGGATGCGGCGGACGAGGAACCAGACGAACAATGCCACCGGAATCACCGCGAAAGCGGTCGCATGCGTCGGGTCGAGTTCGAAGCCGACGACGGACGACCCCTTGGCCAGATAGCCGATCAGCCCGACGATATAGTAGCTGATCGCCGCGACCGAGAGCCCCTCGACGGTCTGCTGCAACCGAAGCTGCAGGCGAGCGCGGCGGTTCATGCTGTCGAGCAGCGCCCGGTTCTGCTGCGACAGCTCGACATCGACGCGGGCCCGCAGCAGCGCCGCCGCACGGGCGAGCTTTCGCGACAGGTCCTGCTGGCGGCTTTCGACTGTCTGGCAGGTGCGCATCGCCGGCGCCATGCGGCGGGCGAGATAGGCGGTGAAGCTCGAATAGCCGGGCGTAGGCCGCTCGCTCATCGCGTTCAGCCGTAGATGGGTGATCTCGGAATAGGCGCGACTGGCACCGAAGCGGAAGGCGCTCTCGGCCGCGCCCGCCTCCAGCTCGCCGGCGAGCGCGGTCAGGTCATCGAGCAGCCGCCGGTTGGCCTCGAACCCCTCGCTCGAACGAAAGCGTGCGGTATTCGCCACCAGTTGGGTCTCGATGCGGCGGATCTCCGGCTGCAGCCGCTGCGCCTCCGGCAGGCCCAGCAGCGCCAGCGTCCGGTAGGTCTCGAGCTCGAGCAGGCGCTGCACCACCGGCCCCGCCTCCTGCGGCTCGAACCCGCGATCGATGACCAGCAGACGCGTATAGCCGTCGCCATCCTCGCGAAAATCGCTGGCGATCACGCCCCTGCCGCCGGCCACCTCGGAAACCGCCAGCGAGCCCGGATCATAGGAGGCGAGCATGTCGGCGACGGGGCGCTCGTCGGACACGAGGTCGAGCCGCACGGCGACCATCAGCGGTCCCGGCGCCTCGAACGCCTCGCCGAACGGCGTGTCGGCCGGCAGCGCCCCGACACTGCCGCGGACATCCCAGCTATAGGTGGTGAATTCGGCGTGGCTCTCCCAGCGGAGCGTGCCGCCGCAGAGGTCGACGACATGATGCCGTGCCTCGGCGGCCGGCTGCGGCAGTCCGTTGCGGGCGCAAAGTGCTGCGAGACGGTCTCGCGCCGCGCCGGCATGGCCGGCATCGGTCATGAAGGCGTAGTTCAAAACAATGCGCGGCGCTTCCATCATATGGAAAGGCCGCGCATGGATCTCGTTCAGCACCGCGCTTCGAAGCGGATGATCCTCGAAACGCCTTGGTCCTTCGCGCATCGCGCCCTCGATCCCGCGCCCAACTGACTAAGCAGTAGGGCCGGGACGCGACGGGCTCAACCCCGGTCGATGACCGTATCGTCGATCTCGGCCAGCGTGCGACGCCCCGTCAGCGCCATCGAGACGTCGAGCTCCTTGCCGATGATCTGGATCACCTTGGAGACGCCGGCCTCGCCGCCGGCGCCGAGGCCGAACAGGAAGGCCTTGCCCATCATGCAGCCCTTGGCGCCGAGCGCCAGCGCGCGCAGCACGTCCTGACCGGAGCGGATGCCGCTGTCGAACAGGATCTCGGTCTGCTGGCCGACTGCGTCGACGATGCGCGGCAGGCGCGAGATCGCCGACGGCGCGCCGTCGAGCTGGCGGCCGCCATGGTTGGAGACGACAATCGCGTCGGCGCCGGTGTTGACCGCCTTCTGCGCGTCACCGACATCGAGCACGCCCTTCAGGATCAGCTTGCCCGGCCAGATCGAGCGGATCCAGGCGACGTCGTCCCAGTTCAGCGCCGGGTCGAACTGGCCCGAGATCCACTGGCCGAGCGACTTGACGCCGCTCATGCCCTCGACGCCGGTCAGATTGCCGAAGGTCTTGTGCTTGCTGGCCAGCACTTCGAAGGCCCAGGGGAGCTTGGTCGCCATGTCGAGCACGTTGTGCAGCTTGATCTGCGGCGGCACCGTCATGCCGTTCTTGATGTCGCGGTGGCGCTGGCCCTGCACCTGCAAGTCGAGCGTCAGGATCAGCGCCGAGCACTTCGCCGCGATGGCACGCTCGACGAGCTGCTTGGCGAAATTGCGGTTCTTCATCACATAGAGCTGGAACCAGAACGGCCGCGAGGTCGCCGCCGCGACGTCCTCGATAGAGCAGATCGACATCGTCGACAGCGCAAACGGGATGTTCGCCTTCTCGCAGGCCTTGGCGGCGAGGATCTCGCCGTCGGCATGCTGCATGCCGGTCAGGCCTGTCGGCGCGAAAGCGAAGGGATAGGCGAATTTCTCGCCGAGCAGCGTCGTCTCGGTCGAACGGTTGGAAACGTCGACCATGACGCGCTGGCGCAGCTTCAGTTCCTTGAAGTCGGCCGAGTTGGCGTCGATCGTTTCCTCATTGTAGGAACCACGATCGGCATAGTCGAAGAAGGCGCGCGGAACGCGGCGCTTCGCCATCAATCTCAGGTCTGCAATGCTCGTTGCGTCCTTCAAGCCGCCCATGGCGCCGCTCCAATTTCATCTGATTTCTTGAGATGCGGGTCGCGCCCGCCAACTGGATCAATTTCTTGACCACTTCCTGAGTTCTGGTGATAGGCTCTTCCGCATGGTCTTTCAATCGATTCCTTCCCGCGCGACCGCCGACGAAGTGGCGCGACAGATCGAGATGCTGGTGCTGGAGGGCGTGCTGCATCCCGGCGACAAGCTGCCCGGCGAGCGCGACCTATCGGCGACGCTCGGCGTATCGCGGCCGATCCTGCGCGACGCGCTGAAGGCGCTCGAAGGACGCGGGCTGGTGGAGAGCCGGCCCGGCGGCGGCACCTATGTGGCGGCGATCGAGGGCGCCATCTTCGCCGCGCCGATCGTCGATCTGATCGCGCAATCGCCGAAGGCCGGCGGCGACTATCTGGAATTCCGCCGCGAAATCGAAGCAACAGCGGCGGCGATGGCGGCCGAGCGCGCCACCGAGGCCGACCGCACCATTCTAGGCCGCATCATCGAGGCGATGGAGGCCGAGCACGACAAGGCCGATTTCCGACGCGAAGCGGCGCTCGACGTCGAGTTCCACCAGGCGATCGGCGAGGCGACGCACAACATCGTCATCATCCATGTGCTGCGCGCCTGCTACCGGCTGCTCGCCGATGGTGTCTTCTACAATCGCAGCCGGCTCTACGGCCAGACCGGCTCGCGCGACCAGCTTCTGGCACAACACAAGGCGCTGCGCGACGCCATCTTCGCCGGCGATCCGGAAGCGGCCCGCCAGGCGGCGATCGATCACATCGCCTATGTCTCCGCCTCGATGCGGGACGCCGCCGAAGCCGGCGCGCGCGCCGAAATCGGCACGCTGCGGCTGATGCAGTTCGAGGAACGCGCCACGGCGAAGCGGCCGGTGCGGAAGAGCTGAGATCTGCCAGCCATTGGTTGATGAACGAGGATTCGGTGCCGTCCCGGAACCATGGCATGATGCCATGATCACACAGCGCCCGGAGAAACCCCATGGGCCTCGCCAAGGAACAGCCGCTTTACAAGACGCCGACCGACTATGAGGACGACGTCTATCTCTGGCTCTACGAACAGATCGAGCTGCTGCGCCAGAAGCGCATCCAGGAAGTGGACCTGCCCAATCTGATCGAGGAACTCGGGGACATGGGAAGCGAGAAGCTGCATGCACTCGAATCCGCCTACCGCCTCCTCCTCGCTCACCTCTTGAAATGGAAATACCAGCCTCAGAAGCGTTCCAGCTCCTGGGAGATCACGATCGGACGCGAACGCGACAACATCGAAGGACGGGAGCGGGAGAGCCGCACGCTGACAACCCAGGCCAAATCCATCGTCGACCGCATGTATCGCCGCGCCGTCCGCGAAGCTGCGATCGAAACCGGCCTGCCGCGCGAGACCTTCCCGGCGGAATGCCCCTGGACGCTCGAACAGCTCCGCAATGAGGATTTCCTGCCCGACTGATCGCTACCGCGCGTCGCTTCTCGCCATGTGGCGTTCCAACGCGCGGACCAAGAGCGACAGCCCGATGGTCATGACGAGATACAGGAACGCCACGACGTTGTAGGTCTCGAAAAACAGGAAGGTCGAGGACGAGTAGACCTTGCCGAGCTGGGTCAGATCCTGCACCCCGAGCGCCGAGACCAGCGCCGAATCCTTGATCATCGAGACGAGATCGTTGCCGAGCGGCGGCAGCACGGTGCGGGTCGCCTGCGGCAGGATGATCAGCCGGAAGACCTGCATGCGGGTGAGGCCGAGGGAGGCGGCGGCCTCGACCTGGCCTTTCGGCACGGCCTCGATGCCGGCGCGGAAGATTTCGGCGATGAAGGCCGAATAGCCGATGGTCAGCGCGGCGATCGCCCGCGCCGTCATGCTGAAATCGCGCACGGAAAGAGCCGGCAGCAGGCCGTGCTCGATCGGTGTCGCCAACAGCCAATTCCAGAAAGCGACCAGTTGCGGTGCGCCGACGAAGGCCATGTAGAACAGCAGCACCAGCATCGGAATGCCGCGCACGATCTCGACATAGAAGGTCGCGATCTCGCGCAGGATCCGGTGACGCGAGGTGCGCGCCAGCGCGATCAAAAGGCCAAGCGCCGCCGCCAGCGCGAAGGCGACGAAGGTTACCCAGAGCGTGACGAACACACCCTGCCGTACCGCCGAGAAGATCGTCGCGTAGTCGCCGTTCGAGGCGATCAGCCAGAGAAACATCACGCCGAGCAAGCCGATGGCGAGCAGCCAATAGGGTATTTCGCGGCGCGGCTTTAGCGGCGGTGACGGCATGAAGAAACTCGGGCGGTGCCGCCCTCTCCCGATGGGAGAGGGCAAGAAGAGCCGGTGGCCGTCAGGCTCGTGCGAACATCGGCATGGGTGTGACCGGGCTGCCTTACTGGCCGGCGCGGTACTCGTAGAACCACTTCTGGTTCAGCTTGTCGAAGGTACCATCGGCCTTGAGCGCGGCGATGGCGGCGTTGAACGGCGCGGTGAGGTCCGAACCGGGCTTCAGGATGAAGCCGAACTCTTCCGTGCCGAGCGGTTCGCCGACCACCTTGAACGAACCCGGCGAGGCGCCGATGTAGCCGTCGGCCGAGGTCTTATCCATCAGCACGGTGTCGACATCGCCTGTCTTCAGCGCCTGTACCGAGGCACCGAACGTATCGAACAGTTTTATGCGCGGGTTCTTTTCGTCGCCGTCGAGGACGTTGTAGACGGCGACGAAGAAGTTGGTCGTCCCGGCCTGGGCGCCGACCAGCAGCTTGTCGTCCGGCTTGAAGCTGGCTGCGTCCTTGAAGCGGCTTTCATCGGCGCGGACGAGCATCAGCTGCTGCGAGACCATGTAGGGGGCGGAGAAGTCGACCTGCTTCTTGCGCTCGTCATTGATGGTGATGCCGTCCATGCCGACGTCGAACTGGCCGTCGCGCACCGCCTGGATCATCGTGTCCCAGCTCGCCAGCTTCCACTCGACCTTGGCGTTCAGCCGCTTGGCGATCTCGTTGAAGGCGTCATATTCCCAGCCGACGCCCTGCCCCGTCTTCGGATCGACGAAATTGAGCGGTGTATAGGCGTTCTCGGTGACGGCGACGATGGTGCGGCCCTTGAGATCCGGCAACTCGGCCGCGACGGCGGCCGAAGTCGCGAACGCCGTGACGGCGGCAAGAGCGAGCATTTTCCAAAAGCGCATGGTGAGGTTCCAGCGTTCGATTGAGGATTCGGACACCGCAAGCCCCCGGACCGCGGTCATACTCAGCTTTAGCGCGTCGGCCGGCGATTGACGAATCCGTTCATCGGATCGTCGCAATCCAGGCACGGGCGATCGCCCGGCCCGCCTCGTCGGCCTGGCTTCCGAGCGGCCCCTCCTCAAGCGCATGGCGTTCAGGCCAGCCCGGATCGATCGAGGCGGCGACGCCGGCGAAGGTATCGCTCCAGTCGCGCACCAGCGTCCTATCGGCCTCGAAATGGAACTGGATGCCATAGACGGCGCGGCCGATGCGGAACGCCTGATTGGGCGTCATCGCGCTCGTCGCGAGATGGATAGCGCCTTCGGGCAGGCTGAAGGTGTCGGAATGCCAATGGAACAGCGGTGAAGGGCCCTCCAGCACGCCGAGGACGGGATCGTCGCGCCCGGCCTCGGTCGGCGTCACCGCCTGCCAGCCGAATTCGGTCGGCCGGCCCAGAATGTTCTCGGCACCATAGCCGCGCGCCAAAATCTGCGAACCGAGGCAGATACCGAGCACGGATTTGTCAGCGTCGCCAAAGGCGCGCATCAGGCGGGCGAGACGCGGCAGATAAGGATGGGTCTCGTCGTCGACCGCGCTTTGGCCGCCGCCCAGCACGATGATCGCGTCATAGCCATCCGGCGCGTCGGGCAGCGGATCGCCCTCATGCACCTGACGGACGTCGATCACCGCTCCGGCGGCGGCAAGCGCCGGCCGGATCAGGCCGAGCGAGGTGGCTTGATAGTTTTCGACGACGAGAATGCGCATGGACGTGACGGCTCGCTTGGTGTGGGCATCCAGCAATAGATGCCGAACCGAACGATTCCGCCAGACTGCGGCGGCGACTTTTCCGGGCCGCCCGCGCGCCGCGATTTGGCCCCGCTGCCCTGTCGTGGTCACGACCGGGGCAGCGGGCACCCGCAATTCGGCCTATTCCGCGGCGGGCTGGGGCAGCGGCTCGGGCCCCGCCTCGGGCGCGACGGGTTCCCGTTCGGGCTTCGCCGCAGCGCCGCGGCGCAGTCTCGACAGGAAGCGGCTGAAGCGCTCCATCTCGACATAGATCACCGGGGTGATGAACAGCGTCAAAAGCTGCGAGACGAGCAATCCGCCGACCACCGCTATGCCGAGCGGCTGGCGCAGCTCGGCGCTGGCGCCCGTGCCGAGCGCAATCGGCACGGCACCGAACAGCGCCGCGAAGGTCGTCATCATGATCGGCCGGAACCGGCGCACCGCCGCACGGTGGATCGCCGCCGCCGGCGCGAGTCCCGCCTCCCGCTGACCGTCGATGGCGACATCGACCATCATGATGGCGTTCTTCTTGACGATGCCGATCAGCATCAGGATACCGATCAACGCGATGACGGAAAGATCGAGCCCCATGATCTTCAGCGCCACCAAGGCGCCGAACGCCGCCGCCGGCAGACCGGACAGGATCGTCAGCGGGTGGATGAAGCTCTCATAGAGCATGCCGAGCACGACATAGATGGTCAGGATCGCCGCGAAGATCAGGATGCCCTGCGTTGCCAGAGACTGCTGGAACACCTGCGCCGTGCCGGCATAGGAGGTGTAGACATTGGCGGGCACGCCGATCTGCTGCTTCAGGACCTCGACCTGGGCGGTGGCTTGGCCGAGCGCGACGCCGTCCGGCAGGTTGAACGAGATGGTCGCCGCCGGGAGCTGACCGAGCTGGTTGACCGTCACCGGCCCGAAGGTCCGCTGCACCGTGGCGAAGCTCGACAGCGGCACCAGGGTGCCGGAGGCCGACCGGACGCGGATGTCGGAGAGCAGGCTGTCCGACCAGGCGAGCTGCGGATCATATTCGAGGATGACGTCATAGCTCGAGCCAGTCGACTGGATGGTCGCGGCCGTGGCGGTGCCGAAGCCATCCTCCAGCGTCTGGCGCAGGGTCGCGGCGGAAATACCGATCGAATCCGCCTTGTCGCGGTCGACGACGATGCGCGCCTGCAGCGCGTTGTTCTGCAGGTTGTTGGCGACGTCGACGAAGTGTGGATCCGCGCGCATCGCCGTGGTCAGCTGCGTCGCCCAATCGTTCAACGTCGCCTGGTCGATCGACTGCAGCATGAGCTGATAGGTGCTCTGCGAGCTGATGCCGCCGATGCGCAGGTTCTGCACTGGCTGGATGTAGGACTGGATGCCGGCGATGCGCCCGAGCTGCGCCCGCAGGTCGTTCATGATGACGTTGAGCGGCGGGCGCTTGTCCTTCGGCTTCAATTGCACCGACAGCGAGGCGGAATTCAGCGTCACCGTCCCCGGGCCGCCGCCGACGAAGGATGCGACGTGATCGACATAGGGCGAGGCCTTCAACGTCGCCTCGACCTGGCGCTGCAGCCCGACCATGGCGTCGAAGGAGATGTCCTGGCGCGCCTGGGTCGAGACGGAGAGCTGGCCGATGTCCTCCTGCGGGAAGAAGCCCTTCGGCAGCGTCATGAACAGCCAGCCCGACGCCGCCACCGAGGCGAGGAAGACGCCGAGGATGATAATGCGATGCGCGAGGCACCAGTCGACACCGTGATCGTAGCGGCGCTCGACCCAGAGAAAACCGCGCTCGAACCAGGCGGCCGGGCCGCGGCGGACATGGCTCGTCGCGGAGGCCGGCAACCGCGCCGCCAGCATCGGCGTCAAGGTCAGCGACACCACCATCGAGGCGCCGATCGACAATGCGACGACGACGCCGAACTCGTTGAACAGACGGCCGATCACGCCGCCCATCAACAGCACCGGCAAGAACACCGCGACGAGCGACAGCGTCATCGAAACGATCGTCGGACCGACCTCCCGGCTGCCGATCAACGCCGCCTCGAAGGGGGGCGTCCCCTCCTCGACATGGCGCATGATGTTTTCGAGCATGACGATGGCGTCGTCGACGACGAGGCCGACAGCGAGCGTCAGGCCAAGCAGCGAGATGTTGTCGACGCTGAAGCCGAAGAAATACATGCCGCCGAAGGCCGCCACCAGCGACAGCGGCACGGCGAGTGCCGGAATGAAGGTGGCCGATACCTTGCCGAGGAACAGGTAGATGACGAGGATCACCAGGCCGATGGTGATCGCCAGCGTCGTCTGCACGTCGGCAATCGCCGCCCGGATCGAGGTCGAGCGGTCGTTCAGCACCTTGATCGTCATCGAGGCGGGCATCGATGCGATCAGCTTCGGCAGTTGCGCGTTGACGGCGTCGACGACGGCGACCGTATTGGCGCTCGGCTGACGCTGGATCGCGAGCACGATCGAGCGTGCCCCATCATACCAGCCGGCGGTCTGCGTGTTCTCGACGCTATCGACGACATTCGCGACGTCGGAGAGGCGGACCGGGCTGTTGTTGGGATTGGCGATGATCAGCTGCTTGAACGCGTCCGCATTGGTCATCTGCGTCGGCGCGTCGATGACCAGCGACTGGCTCTTGTTCTGCATCGTGCCGACCGGCGTCTGGTCGTTCGCGTTGGCAAGCGCCGTCGCGATCTGGTCGAGGCCGATATTGCGGGTCGCGAGCTTGTTCGGATCGGCCTGGACGCGAACGGCGTAGGTCTGGCTACCATAAACGCCGACCTGCGCGATGCCCGGCAGGGTCGAAAGGCTCGGCGAGATCACGTTCTCGGCGAAATCATCGATCGTCGACATCGGCAGCGTCGGGCTTTGTACCGCGAGCAGCAGCACCGGCGCGTCGGCCGGATTGACCTTCCGGTAGCTCGGCGGAGTCTGCATGTTGGGCGGCAATTGCCGCTCGGCCCGATCGATCGCCGACTGAACGTCACCGGCGGCGGTATCGATATTCTGGTTCAGCACGAATTGCAGGACGATCTGCGAATTGCCGAGCGAACTGGTGGCAGTGATCGTGTCGATGCCGGAAATCGTCTCGAACTGCTTGATCAGCGGCGTGGCGACAGCCGTCGCCATGGTCTGCGGCGAGGCGCCTGGCAACTGCGCGGAGACGCTGATGGTCGGGAAGGCGACCTCCGGCAAGGCAGCGACCGGCAATTGCTGGTAGGCGAAGATGCCGCCCATGGCGATGCCGAGAAAAAACAGCGTCGTGGCGACGGGACGGCGGATGCAGAGTTCCGAGATCTTCACAGCTTTGCCTCCGATCCGCTTGTCTGTTCCGGGGCGCCGGACTTCTTCTGCGGCGCATCGGTCTTCGGGATGTCGTTGGCGGGCGCGGCCCCGGCCGCTGCCGGCTTGGTGTCGCGCACCGTCACCTTCATGCCGTTCGCGAGCGAGAGTTGGCCCTCGGTCACGACCTTGTCGCCAGCCGCGAGGCCCGAGACGATGCCGGCGCGGTCGCCGACGATGCCGGCGAGTTCGACCTGGCGGACATCGATGGTCTGGTCCGGCTTGACGACAAACACGTTGGAGCCGTTCTGGCCGGGCTGGACGGCGACGGTCGGCACAAGGACGACGTCGGTGTGGATGCCGAGATCGATTTCGACCTTGACCGCCTGCCCCGGCCAGAAGGCGCGGCTCTGATTGGGGACCGTCGCGCGCACGGCCATGGTGCCGGAGCCGGAGTTGATGTTGCTGTCGATGAAGTCGACGGTCGCCTCGGCGGAAATGCCGGCCGAGGCCGGAGCGGGCTGCGCCACGGCGGCCGGGGTCGCCTGCGCGGGATCGCCGGCCACCTTCTGTCCGGAGACGGCCGCCGTCGGCGGATTGGACGGCGACACCCGGACGGGCACGTTGCCGGCCGAAAGCGACTGGCGCAGCAGACCGACATCGGCGTCGGAGACGGTGAAATTGGCTTCGAGATTGTCCATGTCGGTCAGCACGACCACCGTCGTGCCCGGCTGGACGAGGCTACCGACCGTAATCGCGAAGGCACCGAGCCGGCCGTCATGCGGCGCCGTGATGTGCATCTCGTCGACCACGACCTGGTCGGCGTCGATATTGGCCTGGTCCAGCTGTACCACCGCGGCCGCGCTCGCCGCCGCGGCGACGGCCTGATCGAGCTGTTGGGTGGAATCGACCTGACGGGCGACCAGATCCTGCGCGCGCTTCAGATCGGCCTTGGTGGACACGACCGTGGCCTGATCACGCGCCAGCGCCGCCTTGTCGCGCGCCAGCGTCGCCTGCGCGGCGCGATCGTCGAGCTGGACGAGCAGGTCGCCAGCCTTGACGTCGGCGCCATTCGCCACGGCGATGTCGGTGACGACGCCCTGCTGCTGCGTGGTCACGGGGGTCGACGAAACCGAATTGATCCAGCCGATGGTGGAACGACGGACCGGAAGGTTGCCGGTTTCCGCCACCGCCACGGTGACGGACGGAGCCATGTTGCGGGCGCCGGCCTTTCCTGCGCCGCTTCCGCTCCCGCCCCCGCCGGCCGGCAGTCCGGAACTCGCCAGCAACCCGTCGATCGCGGCCGGCAGAAAGCCCCGCTGATGGGCCACCCCAAAACCAAGCACGACGGCAACGATCAAAGCAACGAAGACAGATCTGCGCATGATGAGTTTCCCCTACGTCCATGTAAGCTATGAGCGATCGCCTTCGGGTTCCTCATTAAATCGCGGTAAGCTCTCTCCGCGCCTGCCGCCGATGCCGCAAACCTCACCCTCGGCCCCTCAATTCCGCACGGATCTCCGCGAGTTCTAGATTTCCGTCGGGTCGACTCATCAATATCCGTGTGGGTTCGCTCACAAAGATTTGCTGGACGCGACCCGGCGTTCCTGCTCTCGGTGGCCCTCTCCCCCAGCAATCCGGGCCGCCGTATGTCTTCCCTTCCTGATTCGAGCACCACCAATCCGCCTGCTACCGCGCCGCTGCCGGCAAAATCACCCGCAACAATGACCCGGCTCGACTATTCGCTCTATGCCGTCACCGTCTTCGCCTGGAGCACGAGCTGGATCGCCCTCAAGATGCAGCTCGGGATCGTCGCGCCGCAGGTGGCGCTGACCTGGCGGTTCCTGCTCGCCTCGCTGGTGATGTTCGGCTGGGCGCTCGTCCGCCGCTACCGGCTCGCCTTCCCGCTCGCCGACCATCTGCGCTTCGTCGGGCTCGGCTTCTTCATCTTCTCGATGAACTTCCTGCAGTTCTATATCGGCGGCGCCAAGCTGGCGTCGGGCCTGCTCGCTGTGATCTTCTCGCTCACCTCCGTCTTCAACATGCTGCTCGGCGCGGTCTTCCTGAGCCAGCCGGTCGACCGGCGCATTCTGCTCGGCGCCGCCTTCGGCTTCGGCGGCGTCGCGCTGATGTTCTGGCCGGAGATCGCCGGCACCGAGATCGACCATGACGCGGCGGTCGGCCTGCTGCTCTGCGTCGGCGGCACGCTGTTCTTCTGCATCGGCAACATGATTTCCGCCACGACACAGAAGCGCGGCATCCCGGTCGTCTCGGCCACCGCCTGGGGCATGGCCTATGGCACGGCGATCCTGGCGCTCACGGCCGCCATCCTCGGCAAACCGTTCATCATCGACTGGTCGCTCCAGTATATCGCCTCATGGCTCTGGCTGTCGCTACTTTCGTCGGTGATTGCCTTCTTCGCCTATCTGACGCTGCTCGGCCGGATCGGCTCCGGCCGGGCCGGATATTCGACGGTGCTCTTCCCGGTCTTCGCGCTGCTGATCTCGACCTTCGCCGAGGACTATCACTGGACGGTATTCGCAATATCCGGCCTTGCCCTCGTCATGATCGGCAACGCGATCGTGCTCGGAAGGCGCTGAACCGCCATCGGCGTCCCGGAGGGCCGTGGCCCTCCGGGGGGCGCGCTCAGACCATTCGCATGCTCATGCCGCCGTCGATGACGAGCGTCTCGCCGGTGATGAACTCGTTGGTCAGCAGCTCGACCGCGGCCGTCGCCACCTGCTCGGGCGAACCGAGCCGCTGCAGCGGGATGCGGTTGGCAAGGTTGTTGGCGCGCGCCTCCGGCGTCATGGCCTCATGGAAACGGGTCTCGATGATGCCGGGGCAGATCGTGTTGATGCGGATGCCCTCATGGCCATGGTCGCGGGCCAGCGCCCGGCCCATCTGCGGCAGCGCGCCCTTGACGGTCTGGTAGGCGATCGTGGCCGGACAGCCGCGCAGGCCGGCGACCGACGAAATCAACAGCATCGCGCCCCCCCGCCCGGCAAGCGAGGCATGCGCGGCGCGGAAGAGGTGGAACGGCGCGTGGACATGGACGCGGAAGGCGTTTTCCCAGGCCTCCGGCGTCACCGTCAGCGCGGTGCCCGGCACGGCGCCGCCAGCGGACGGCACCAGATAGTCGATGCGACCGAAGCGGGCGAGCGCCGCATCGACCACCGCCGGCGCCGAAGCCGGATCGGCCGCGTCGGCGGCGTGGAACAGCACGCCGGTGAGCGCGCCCAGTTCGCGCATCAGCCTCTCCACCGGCTCGTCACGGTGACGGCCGGAGAGGACGAGGTCGACGCCCCGCGCCGCCAGCGCCCGCGCGATCGCGGCGCCGATACCCCGCGTCCCCCCCGTGATGATGGCAACGGGCCTCGCCGAATCGGTCATTCTGGTTTTCCTCCCAAAAGGCTTCTCCTGGCCGCTATCGGTGCACTGATTCAGGCATTCGGTCCACCGCCAGCCGCAGTTTCGCGGGCAAATGGCCCATCCATTGCCGTTCCGGCGGCACGCCGTTAAGGTGCCGCGCCTCATTGCTTCGGAGTATTCATGGCCCGCGACGCTACCGATTCCACGATCGTCGAATCGCGCGACGAGCTCGTCGACGTAATCGCCAGCGGCTCCAAGCCCAAGGCGCAATGGCGGATCGGCACCGAGCACGAGAAATTCGGCTTCTATACCGATGACCTGACGCCCGTCCCCTATGAGGGACCGCGCGGCATCGAACGCATCCTGCGCCTGATGGAAGGCCTTCTCGGCTGGCAGCCGATCGAGGATCGCGGCCGGATCATCGGCCTGGTCGACCCGGTCGGCGGCGGCGCCATCTCGCTGGAGCCCGGCGGCCAGTTCGAGCTGTCCGGCGCGCCGCTCGAGACGATCCATCAGACCTGCCGCGAACTGCACGCCCATCTCGCCCAGGTGCGCGAATGCGCCGAGCCGCTCGGCATCGGCTTCATCGGCCTCGGCACCTCGCCGATCTGGTCGCTGGCCGAAACGCCGGTGATGCCGAAGTCGCGCTACGAGATCATGGCGCGCTACATGCCGAAGGTCGGCACGCGCGGCCTCGACATGATGTTCCGCACCTCGACGGTGCAGGTGAACCTCGACTTCTCCGACGAAGCCGACATGGTCAAGAAGATGCGCGTCTCGCTGGCGCTGCAACCGATCGCGACGGCACTGTTCGCCAATTCGCCCTTCATCGACAACGCGGCCAATGGCCTGCTGTCGAACCGCGCCGAGATCTGGCGCGACACCGACAACCAGCGCTCCGGCCTGATCCCGTTCGTGTTCGAGGAAGGCTTCGGCTTCGAGCGCTATGTCGACTGGGCGCTCGACGTGCCGATGTATTTCGTCAAGCGAGGCGACACCTATCACGACGTCGCCGGCCAGTCGTTCCGCGACCTGCTCAAGGGCAAGCTGCCATCGCTGCCGGGCGAAGTGGCGACACTGTCCGACTGGAACAACCACCTCACCACGCTGTTTCCCGACGTGCGGCTGAAGAAGTACATCGAGATGCGCGGCGCCGACGCCGGGCCATGGCGGCCGCTGACGGCGCTGCCGGCGCTCTGGGTCGGCCTGCTCTACGACCAGGCCTCGCTCGACGCGGCGTGGGATCTGGTCAAGGACTGGACGGTGGAAGAGCGTCAGGCCCTGCGCGACGGCGTTCCGCTGACCGCGCTCGCGACGCCGTTCCGCAACCGCACGGTGCGCGACGTCGCGCGCGACATGGTGCAGATCGCGCGGCGCGGCCTCGCCGCCCGCAAGCAGTTGAACAGCGACGGCCATGACGAGACGGTCTATCTGCAGCCGGTCGAGGAGATCGTCGCCAGCGGCCAGACGCTGGCCGAGCGCCTGCTGCACGAATGCCGGACGGAATGGAACGGCGACATCAGCGAGGTGTTTCGCCGCCACGCCTACTAGTTGCGCATTTTTGCCGATTGATCCTTCTCAAAGCGCACGGGCGGAGTAGACTCTAGCCTCGCCTCGATCGAGACAGCCAAGGAAGCGCATCATGGATATCAAGGACATCAGCGTCGTCGTCGACCTGGCCGGCGATCGGCGGGCGGCGCGTGCCGCCGCGGATCTCGCCAAGCGTCTCGACGCCCATCTGACCGGCCTGTCGCTCGCCTATGACCCGATCGTGCCCGGCTATGCCGTCGCCCCCGTTCCGGCCGATTTCATGATCAGCGCCCGCAACCAGGCGCTCAAGGAAGCCGAGACGGCGATCGACGCCTTCCACAAGATCGCCGCCGAGACCGGCATCGACGGCGAGGCGCATCTTGTCGACGTCATGGCCGGCGGCGGCCTGGACGGCATCGTGCACGAAGTCCGTCTCGCCGATCTCGTCGTTATCGGCGAGGACGACCCGGATCATCCCGAGCCGGTGCGAGAGGCCCTGATCGAGGCGGTGCTGTTCAACGCCGGCGCGCCGCTCCTGATCGTGCCGCGCCAGGGCAAGACGACGATCGACCCGAGCCGCATCATGATCGCCTGGGACGGCACAATCACCGCCTCGCGCGCCGTGCGCGCCGCCATGCCCTTCCTGAAGATGGCGCGTCACGTCGAGGTGGTCCTGGTCGACGACGGCAAGAAGCTGCCGACCGGCGAGCGGCTCTGCGGCCACTTGCTGCGCCACGGCATTGAGAGCAGCATCCGCAAGGTGCCCAATCCCGGCAAGGACGTGGCCAAGGCCATTCGCCAGGCGGCGATCGACGCCGATGCGGGCATCATCGTCATGGGCGCCTATGGTCACAGCCGCCTGCTGGAATGGATCCTCGGCGGCGCGACGCGGGGAATGCTCACCGGCCTCGCCCTGCCGGTGCTGATGACACATTAGCCGGCCCGGTGGACCCGGCATCGAAGCGGACCGACGCCGCGACGAGCCGACGGACGGGCTGCGGGAGCAAGCGATGAAGACGTTCTACGATCTGATTCTGGAGGCCCAGCAAGGCGCCTTCGCCGCAACGATGGCCAAGGAGTTCGGTATTTCCCCCGACCAACAGTCGAAGGCCTTCGAAGCGATGATGCCGGCCTTCTGGCTCGGTCTGCGGCGCACCGCCGCCGATCCGTTCGGCGTCGCGGCCTTCTGGCAGAAGGTCGGCGCCGGCCAGTTCCAGTCCTATTTCGAAAATCCCCTCGCCGCGCTGACGCCGAGCGCGCAGGCCGACGGCGAAGGCATCGTCGAGCGGATGTTCGGTTCGCCGGAGGTCGCCAGGGCAGTCGCCCTGCAGGTCGAGGCGACGACGGGCATTGCCCAGGACGTTGTCCGGCGGATGATGCCGGTCATGGCCAACATGATGATGGGCGGGCTGCAGCGGCAAACCGAGGCCTATGACAACCCGTTCCTCGCCATGATGCGCGAGATGACGGGTGGCGCGCCGCCCAAATCGGCCGCCCAGAGGCGTCCCGACCTTCCCTTTGTCGCGCTGATGGAGAGCTTCATCGGCAAGGAGAAGGAGCCCGATCCGGAGCCGGAGCCGATGAGCAACGAAGAAGTCATCGACCGCCTGTTCGATGCCGGGCGGAGCATGCAGGACAGCTATCGCAAGTCGATGGAAATGATCTTCGACAGCTTTACCGGCGGGACCAAGAAGGACTGAACGGCGAAGCGGCCGATATACGAAAAAGGCCCGCCACGAATGCGGCGGGCCAAGTACGGAACCGCCAGGGGATCTAGGGGTTCCGGCTGCAGGGGAAACTGGATTGGTGCGGCGACTCAGGCCTTGCGCCTGTAACGGGCGCCAGGACCGCGCAATTCGGCAGCATGGGCCAGACGATCCTTCGCCTGCGCGCGATGGGCGTAGCGGCGCTCGAGCGAGCGCATCGAGAGCTGCACCGACGCATCCTGATCGGCGCGGGTCGCGAGGGCGGAATAGACGTCCCCTTCCGTCAGGCCGATGTCGCGCAGCATATGGGCATCCCATTGCAGCAGCCGCGCGACGGAACGGCGATTTTTCCAGATGCGAAAGCGCGTCACCAGGGCGGCAACGGCGCCGGCGCCGATCGTCACGATCGCGCGGCCACGCGACGTGCGTGCATGCGGGGCAAAGGTTTCGAATATGGTCATGTCGGTCTCCGTCGGCGAGCGTGAAGGGTTCCTCCGATTGGATCGAAGGGGCTGCCCGGCACGCGCTTGGGTACGTCATCAAGATGGCCCGTCCCGATTGATCATTCCAACGAATGTTTCTAATATCAGTCATCGGATTTGATGATGCATGTCGTCCGGGCGCCGCTGCTTCTCGCACGCTCCCGGCGGGCCGTTCCAGCCGAAACGCCGATGCTTCGTTCGTGGACGAAACGTCGGATTTTACCGGTCGATCCGGAACGGTTCCTGCATCCAGCAAGAGAACTGCCATGGCCTCGATGCTTGATCTCGATCAGTTGCGGACTTTCGTCGCCATCTCGGATTCCGGCAGCTTCACGCGGGCGGCCGAGGCGGTTCACAAGACGCAGTCCGCCGTATCGATGCAGATGCGCCGGCTGGAGGAACGGATCGGCAAGCCGATCTTCGGCCGCGACGGCCGCAGCGCCAAGTTGACGGAAGACGGCGAGCGGCTGCTCGGCTATGCCCGCCGGATGGTGCGGCTCTCCGACGAGACGATGGCGGCCTTCGACGATGACGAACTCTCCGGCCGCGTCCGCCTCGGCACGCCGGACGACTATGCCGACCGCTTCCTGCCGGAAATCCTGGCGCGCTTCTCGCGCTCCAACCCGCGTGTCGAGGTGACGGTGGTCTGCGAACCGACCGTGCAATTGATCGAATGCCTGCGCGACGGCGGACTGGATCTCGGCATCATCACCAACATCAAGGGCACGCCGATGACCGAGGTCGTCCGGCAGGAACCCCTGCTGTGGGTCGTCTCGAACCATCATCAGCTCGAACAGGAAGACGTGCTGCCGCTCGCCCTCGGGCGCGACACCTGCTGCTGGCGCAAGGCGGCGATCGAGGCGCTGGCCCGGAAGGGACGGCGCTATCGCATCCTCTATTCCAGCAACAATTCGACGGCGATCTCGGCCGCGGTGCTCGCCGGCCTCGCCATTTCGGTGTTGCCGGAATCGGCGCTCAGGCCCGGCATGCGCGTGCTCGGCGAGGTGGACGGCTTCCCGCGCCTCGCGCCGTGCGAAATCGGGCTCGTGCGCGCCTGGAACAAGCCGAGCACGCCGATCGTCGACGCGCTGGCCGAGCACATCGTGTCGTCGCTCGACAACCTCTCCATGCAGATCGCCGCCGAATAGCGGCACGGAAAGGCTGGAGAGGCACAGGCGATGCCCCCTCTCCCGCTGGCGCGAGAGGGCTGCGGTGAGAGCCTACCGCCCTATCCGGCCAGAACGCGGGTCGCGGGGAAGGTCACCCGGATCAGCGTGCCCTGGCCGACGGCGCTGTCGATCAGGAAGGAGGCGCGGTTGGCCTCGACCAGCGCCTTGGTCAGCGGCAGGCCGAGGCCGGTGCCGTCGCTGCGATGCTTGGCCGAGGTTGCGACCTGACGGAACGGCATCAGCGCCGTCTCGACGTCCTTCTCCGACATGCCAATGCCGGTATCGCGAATGCGCAGCGTCACCTCGCCGCGTTCCTCCAGAGCCGTCGAGACGATCACCTGGCCGCCGGCCAGCGTGAACTTGACCGCGTTGGAGACGAGGTTGAGCACGATCTGCCGGATCGAGCGCGGATCCGCGACGATGCCCGGCACCTGGCTCGACAGGCTGGTGCGGATAATGATGCGCTCGCGATTGGCCTGGGGCTGCATCATCGCGACGCATTCCATGACGATCTCGTTCAAGGCCACGGCCTCGAAATTCAGGTCGAGCTTGCCGGCCTCGATCTTGGACAGGTCGAGCAGGTCGTTCAGCAGGCTCATCAGATGCGCGCCGGAGACATGGATGTCGCGCAGATATTCCTTGTAGCGCTCGGTGCCGATCGGACCGAAACGCTCCTCCATCATCACTTCCGAGAAGCCGATGATGGCGTTAAGCGGCGTGCGGATCTCATGGCTGACCTTGGCGAGGAAGTCCGACTTCTGCATCGACGCCGTTTCGGCGGCGCGGCGGGCATTGATCAGTTCTTCCTCGGCGTTCTTCCACTGCGTGATGTCACGCAGCACGGCGCAGAACTTGCCGGTCTCGCCGAGCCGGCCCATCGTCATGAACAGCGGAATGAGCCCGCCCTGCGGCACCCGGCCGATGACCTCGCGGCCATCGTTGAGCACGCTGGCGACGCCGTTCTGGGCCAGGCCCTCGAGATAGTCGAGCGCCGATTTCCGGCTCTCCTCGGCGAGCAGATGCGTGAAGGGCAGGCCCGCGACATGGGCGGAATCGACGCCGAACAGCGCCTCGGCGCTGCGGTTGATGCGCACGATCCGGCCTTCGGCATCGACGACCGCGACGCCATCGGTAGCGGTATCGAGGATCGCCTCGAGCTCGGTGATCTTCTGGCCGGCGGCGGCGAGATCCGCGACAAGCTGGCGATCCGGCACGACGCGCGGCATGGCCGGCATCTCGGCCAGAGACGGCGACGGCTCGGCCACCCGCGGCTCCGCGACGACGTCCGCAGCCGGTTCCCGCGACAGCGCCACCGTTTCGGCGACAGGTTCGGCGGGAGCGCTCTCCGGCTCGACGGCGGCCGGTGCCGGCGGTTCGGCCGCAATCGGCCCGGCCGGCGCCGTGTCGTCGGTCGAGGCAGTTGCGGTGGCGGTTGCCGTCTCCGGCGCGGCGATGGCCGGCGGCGCCTCGGTCGATGCGACCAGGGCAGCCGGCGCCGCGTCGGGCGGCGTCTCGGCAAGGGGTGTCTCGGCGGCGGACGGCGTCTCGGCAACAGGCGTCTCGTCGCCCTGCCCCGCCGGTGACGGAGCCGGCGCGTTCTCGACCTTCGCACCAAGCGCGACGGCAATGCGCCGGAACGCGTCCTGCTCCGGCATGCTCAGCCGCTCCGTGTCGCCGGGGCTCACGGCCGGGCGCGGCAGGCGCACGACATTCGACGGTTCGGGGCTCGGCGCACGCGCCGGCGACCCGGCGGGCGGCGTCGGCACGGCGGCGGGCGGCTCGCGCCGCAACTCGACTGGGCGGATGACGCCGAAGCCGCGATAGCCCTCGAAGGCTCGATCGCGCGAAAACGCCGGCAGCGCGGCGAGATCGACCGGGACGCGCTGGTCCGAACCATCGACCGGCCAGCTCAGCGTCGCGCCGCTCCAGGTATCGCGCCGGGCGATCAGGGCGGCGATGGCGCCCTGCGGGTCGAGACCGCGTTCAGACGCGACATCGGCCCAGGCAACGCCGACGATCGCCGCCGCTTTCGGGCCGACCACCATGGCAAAATCCGGCGAGACGAAGCTGAACCGGCTTTCGGAATCCATCTGGAAGACGAAGCGGATCGGACCGGAAGGAGGCACGAACTGGAAACGGGGCTCGCCGCCCTCGACGGCCGTGGATTGCGGCTCCACGGACGGCGCGAAAATCTCGACAACCGAGACAGGCGGCGCCTGCGTGACGACGGGCTCGGGGACCGCGACCGGCTGGCCCGGGACGGCAACATCCGTGATGGACGCGTCGCTCACCGCCTCGACGATATCCGCCATCGACTTTGGCGCGCGCTCGACGGGCGGCGCAGCGCCCTCGACGGAAGGCTTGGCGGCAGGCTCAGGCTCGACGACCGTGGGCGGCTCGACCGCCACGACCGGCTCTTCCGGCGTGACGACCGGCTGGTCCGGCGCCGCCTCGACGGCTACAGGCTCGGGAGCCGATGCTTCGACCGGATCGGGTTCGGCCGCCGCGCTCACAGCCGCGACTTCGGGCGGCGACACGGACGCGACAGACGCCGGCTCCAGGACCATCCGTTCCGCCGGACCGACAATCAGGAGATGGAAGCGCCGATCGTCCTGCTCGAAGCGGGCGACGCCGGCGGGGCGACGCACCTCGTCGATCCGGATGACGCGCTTCAGCAGCCGCTGGTCGCCGCGATCGATGCCGGCGACCAGCGCCTCGATGGCGCTCTCCGCCGCCGTCAGCGCCTCGAGCCCGCCGGACGCGGCGACCACGTCGCCGGATGCATCCAGGATGGCGACCAGGCAATCCTCGGCGACGACCGCATCGGCCAGGCGTTCGGCGCGCTCGACCAGCGAGGATGGCTGTCCGCGCGGCGCCTCGAGCGCGATCAGGACGGCACTGGCATCATCGGCGAGCCCGATACGCGTGCAACTGGCGGCGAGGCTCTGCAGCCGGCCGCCGGTCGCAAAGCTGATGCGCTCGATCCGCGTCGTGCCCTTCGGCAGCGCACGGGCGAAGCGGGTGATCTGGCTGGTCGAGGGAAGCGTTTCCGAAAAGCGGCGTTCCAGCAGCCGGTCGAGATCGCTGGCGCCGAAGAAGGCGGCGCCGGCGGCGTTGGCCCAGAGCACGCGCCGTCCGTCCGCCGCCCAGACGAAAGTCGGGCGGGCGGACAGCAATGCCGGTCCGACGGTCGGCAAGGCCGACAGGTCGAGATAGGCAAGATCGCGTCCACTCATACAGCTGTCACTTTTCCCGCCATCCCGGCGTACTGATCAACCTGCGCGGCGCCATGATCGGCCACGCATCCGCGCCCCTGCTCCCCTGCCGACAACCGGCCGCCACGCGAAGATCTGCCATTCCTTAGAGACAAGCTAATATAGGGCCAACCCTTCCCGGTCCACGCCGCGTCCGCCACGCCCCCCTATCTCTTCCATCCCTTGGTTAATGTGTTGCTTGCGCACTCACTCAAATGCGACCATCCCGGAAGCATCCGGCACAGCCTTTGCCTTGCGTCGCCCCCAACAGGGTCTATTGTTGTCTTGTCCTCAACATGGGAGATGGCAATGGCTGACAAGACGGCGTTCGAAATCCCGGAACAGATGCGCGCCTTTGCCGACAAGAGCGTCGATCAAGCCAAGAAGGCATTCGACGAGTTCATGGGAGCCACGGTCAAGGCCGTGGAGAATTCGGAGACGTCGGCGAAGACGCTGCAATCCGGCGCCCGCGACGTCAATCGCCAGGCGCTTGCCTTCCTTGAGGCCAATGTCGCCGCCTCCTTCGAATTCGCGCAGAAGCTGGTCAGGGCCCGGACCGTCGAGGAACTCGGCCAGATCCAGCAGGACTTCCTGGCACGCCAGGTCGAGACCGTGCAGAGCCAAGGCAAGCACATGGCCGAGACCATTGGCAAGGCCGCGAGCGATGTCCAGCAACAGACGAAAAAATAGATCGCCAACGAGGCAGATTGACGGCAAAAGCGCCAGATTCGCGCAGCGTTTGCCCGCTCTTTATGCGATCCCGCCCCGCGCGGCCTGCCTAACGGCCTGAAATCATTCCGGAATTGTGCGTCGCAACAAATTGTTGCAACGCACAATAAGTTGACGTATGGTCGCCTCAAGTCGATCGGAGTTACCTGGGGGCCGCCAGTGGCCCAGGAGCCGGCTCCGCGACGGCCATCGAGCCCGTAGGAGACTTTCAGTTCATGTCCGACACCATTTCCGCCGCCCCGAAAAGCAAGTCCGGCGCCAAGCCGAACAAGGCGTTTGACGCGCCGTTCGAAGCCTTCAGCTTCGCCGTGCCGAACGTCGAAGTCCCGGTCGCCTTCCGCGACATGGCCGAAAAGGCCGTGACCGGCTCGAAGGATGCCTATGCCAAGCTGAAGAGCGCCGCCGAAGAGGCGACCGAAGCGCTCGAGGACAGCTACGAGACGACCCGCAGCGGCCTCGTCGCGCTCGGCCACAAGTCGCTCGACAATGCCAAGACCCACTCCGACGCCACCTTTGCCTTCGTGCGGGATTTCATGGGCGTCAAGTCGTTCGCCGAGGCTGTGGAGCTGCAGGCATCGTTCGCGCGCAAGCAGTTCGAGACGCTGACGGCGCAGACCCGCGATCTGCAGGAATTCACGCAGAAGCTCGCGACCGATGCGTCGCGACCGGTCAAGCAGGGCGTCGAAAAGGCGCTGAAGGGCTTCCAGCCGAACTGATCCGGTTCCGCGCGATCGTTCGGGGTCGCGAAATTCCACCAAAGCAGGAACGGCCCGGCATGAAATCGGGCCGTTTTTGCACGATAAAAAAGCTCCTGCGGATAAGTCGGAATCCGCACTTGAAACCGGCGAACTTTGATTCTAGGTTCCGCTCGCATTTGGCAGGCAGTTGTAGCTCAGTTGGTTAGAGCGTCGGATTGTGGCTCCGAAGGTCGGTGGTTCGAGCCCACCCAACTGTACCAAAGCACCCTCCCCTAAACCTCGATATTCCCCTCTCCGGAATACGGACGACAAGTCCGTGGGTTAGCGGCCTGTCACGGATACGTGGGCGGTCTCTGCGCGCGCCGAAGCGCGCTTGAGACCGAGGCTCGTCCAGCCCTTGATGGTCAACCTATAGATGTCCGCGGCTTCGTCTTCGACCTTCTCAAGGATACCACGCTCACTCAATGCGACGCAGGTCCGACGCCCTCGAGCAGGAATACTGGTCAAGGCCACCTTGCCTTCGGCGGCTGCGAATTGGCTGAGTAGCGTAAGCTGGGCGGGGGTCAGTCGGAGCTTTGCAGGTGCGTTCATATCAAACCTCATTGGGCAGACGGAAACAGGCTCCGTCACTGACCAAGGCCCTGCAGCGTCAGCAGCGAGGCCTGGAGAGCTACCAGCGCACTTCCAGCTACCCTCTTCGTCTCGCGGTAAACACGGCGACCTGTAGAATATGATTGGCTTCGCGGATCAGCGGCTCGATCTCTAGGCAAGTTGCGATCGCAGCATCGGCATCCTCATGTTCCGCGTGGCGGATCAGCATGCGCGCCCGCAAGGAGGCCTCGTAGAGACGCCTCTCCAGTTGGGCCATGTATTCTTTGAGCAACTCCATCCCGGTCATGGCTATCTCTCCACTGCGTCGGCTCGGACAACCAATGCTTGCCAGCAAAGAGAAGTGAAGTGGATTTATGGATGGGGAATGGATTTGTGACGCCTGGCCCGGGCGAAGTAGCTGTCGTCGAGCTAGGATCAGGGGACGTCCGGAATGGGGCCGTATCCGGACCGACCGCTTCTGGGCATCGAGGCTCGAATAGCTGCCGGTAAGTGCGAGCTGGCAGCCTGGGTGCGTTAAAGTTCTGTGGACCGAGCCATGGGCGACGGCGAGCACAAATGCCTCGGTCGATTGGTTCGGCGAGCTTGCAGATAGATGAAGGCGGAAGGACAATTAGCCAAGCGATCTTTTTCTTGAGCTAATGGCGCACATCATCGATCGTGGCCACCTTGGACGTTGATTCACACAACGTGGCCAACGAAAAGCATTGCTGGAGCGTGACGCTTGGAAATTCGCGACCCACTGATAGAACTGCAGTCGACGCGGCTGTTCCAGCGCCTTTCGCAATTGAATGCTGGCTACGCCAAGAAGGCCGAAACCTTCCTGAGCGCTATTGCCCCTATACTGTCGACCACCATCGATCATTTCCCCTACTACACCCGGCACGATGCCCACCACGGCTACAGAGTTCTTCGGCGCGTCGAGCAGGTCGTGTCGTCGTGTAGCCTTGAAGGTGATGGACTTGAAGCATTAGGTGCTGCCGAGCTGTTTCTCCTGATCCTGGCCGCATATGCACACGATCTGGGCATGACAGTGCTCCCAGACGAAGCGGAACGACTCCTGGCGGACTTGGGTATCGACAGGGACAATGGATGGCAAACCGACCCGGCTCTTCAACTTTACCTGCGGCGCGATCATTCCAAGCGCGGCGGCCAATACATCCACGCGAACTGTTGCCGCCTCGGGGTGCCAGTCAATCTCGTCGACCCTCTCGACAAGATAATGCGCGCGCACAACCTTTCGATTGGAGAGTTAGAGGCAGAAATACCGAATGCATACGCCGCCGAGGAGCGGCGAATAGACGTCCTTCAATTGGCGATCGTGCTCTGTGTGGCGGCGCTCGAGTTCAGCGACACCCGTGTTGTTGACGGCGTCCTGGCGGCCATCGCAGTCGACCCCAGCCCGGAGGCGCGCAGATCGTATCTGGAGATACATGAAGCATGTGTGCGTCGGCGACAAGCCACCAATCAGCCGCCTCGGTCTATCCGAGCACAACCTGTTCAGGCTCCACACCTAACTGAGGTCGCCCGAGAGGAGCGCTTCTACGCCGTCGAACCCCAGCGGGCAGTGCACTCGAGCAGGATGCCGTGCGAGGCGTCGCCGTCCTTCTCGTGGCGCTCGATCAGGGCCACGATCGAATCGACGAAGGCGACGTGGTCCTGGCTGAGCGTCGTCAGGTCGTGGCTTTCCCAGGCGGCCATGGCGATGCCGTCCTGGCCGACGATCGCCAGATCCTCCGGAACCCGGCGTCCTAGGACCTTGCGGGCGGCGTCGACGGCGCCGATCGCCATCACGTCGTTGCCGCAGATGATGGCGTCCACCTTGGCGCGACGTAGCAGCAGCACGGCTTCCTTGAAGCCCGAGTCGTAGGAATAGTCGCCGGAGGCCTCCGCCACGAAGGTGAGGCCTCGCTTTTCCAGCGCGTCCGCGAACCAGGCTTTGCGCTTCTTGTCGATCCAACTGGTAGCCGTCCCCGACAGATAGCCGAAGCGCCGACGGCCGTCCCCGACGATCTTGTTGATGATTTGGTCGGCCGCTTCCGAACCGTCGATCCGGATATGCGAGACGTCGGCATTGTCGAGCGGCTCGGACGAGACAATGATCGGGCGGGTCGTATGGAAGATGTCGACGGCGTCTTGCATCGAGACCGTGTCGGAAAAGACGACGACATGATCGACCTGGTAGGTCGAGGCGAGCCGGATCAGCTGCAGGCGGTCCTCGTGATCGGCACAGCACAAAAGTATCGGCAGAAGCTGCCGATCCTGGAGGCGATAGACGAGGAGCTGCAGATCCTCGGCCTCGCACGGATTGCCGATCGCATTGACGACGAGCGCGACGAGGCGCGACCGCTGGTTGTTCAGCGATCGTGCGATCGCATTCGGCTGGTAGCCATGCTCCCTGGCGACGCTGAGAATGCGGTCGCGCGTGGCGCTGCCGATGCGGGACTCTGGCGAGAAGGCGCGCGAGATCGTTGCCGACGAAACGCCGGCAAGCTTGGCCAATTCCCTCGACGTAATTCGCTTCTTGTTCATCGGAACCCGCAGACTTGTGTCATCCGGCTGTAGCACCGATCCGGATCGATTCTCCATCGCGCGCCGCCGAAGCCTTGATCGCGTCCCAGAGTTGCGCGAAACGGAGGCCGTTTTCCACCGTCGATGAGTTCGCTGCCGCCCCCGACCGAATAGCGAGGAAGCTCTTCATCGGATTGTCGAGTGTCTCGGCCGTTTCACGCCTTGCAACGTCCCCCGGCAGGCTGATTTCGCGCCAGCCGCCCCAGGCGTCGATCCGGACGATCGCGTTCGTGTAGAATAGCGTGATGTAGGAGGCGCAGCCGGGAGGTCCTTCGCCCGCCGCCGTGAAGGTGACCAGCGCGCCGCTTTCAAGCCGGGCCGAGACCGCGCACAGGATGTCGATCGGCTTGCCGCGATTGTTCATGTAGGCGGAGACGCGCGCAAATCCGGAATCGGCGAGCAGGCACACCGTATTCATCATGTGGGCGCCGGTATCGAACATGAAGCCGCCGCCGGAAATCTCCGGCTGCTGCTTCCAGTGGCCGTTATAGCTCTCCGACCATCCCTCCCAGATCGTCGCCGCCACGCTGACGAGCTCACCGAACGAGCCCGCCGCAGCGCGCCGCTGCGTGTCCAGGACGAGGGGCGAGAGGCCACCCTGAAAGGCGATGACGATGGTGACGCCGGTTTTCCTCTGCGCCTCGATGAGCCGTTCCGCCTCGTCGACGGTTGTCACCATCGGCTTTTCAAGCAGCAGGTCGAGACCGGCCTCGGCGATGGCGATCGCCTGCTCGGCATGGAAGGCGTGCGGTGTCGAGACATAGACCGCATCCAGGTGATCCCGGCAGGCCGACAGCATCTCGCGGAAGTCGTCAAATTCGCGCGGCTCCGGCTTCCCGGCAGCCTTGCAGATGTCGGCCAACCGACGGCGCGACGGGACATTCACATCGGCGGATGCGACGAAGCTCACCTCCGGCATGTGCACCCAGCTCCGCGCATAATCGGCCGCCTTCAGCCCCGCGCCGACGACCCCGAGCCGCAATGGATTGGACATGTCTCTCTCCCGAGCAATGATGATTGTACACGCTTACACAATCCTAAAACGTGATGCAATTCATGAATTATCTCGTAATTTCAGTGTGTTGGTTTTTCATGCGCAAAATAGAATCTTCGAGGCTTGTCGGCTCTTGAAAGACGTGTACAAATTCTGGCCTGGCTGCTGGAGGGCGGCCGGGAGGGTACTCAGGGAGGAGAACCAATGAAGAGAGCGCTCTTGGCGGGTCTTTGGGCCGCCGGGCTGAGCATGGCTGTAACGGCCGCTCATGCCGAGACCATTCGGATCGCCAATCACGGTCAGGCCGGCATCGACGCGATGAAGGCGACCGTCGCCGATATCGAGAAAAAATACGGCGTCACGGTCGAGGTCGTCGAATATCCCGCGCCCGACAAGGACTATGTGACGAAGCTCCTGACGGAGTTGGGCGCCGGCAACGGCCCGGACATCTTCTCGGTGCCGAGCGCGAGCTATGTCGCCGACATGGTGGCTGCCGGCTATCTCGCGCCGATCACCGCCGAGTTGAAGGCATGGGACGGCTACGACCAGCTTTATGACGTTGCCAAGCAGCTCGCGGTCAGCCCCGACGGCGAGACCTATGTTCTGCCGTCGATGCTGGGCATCAACCAGATCTATTTCCGCCGCGACGTGATGGACAAGGCCGGCATCTCGACCGAGCAGCCGAAGACATGGGTCGATCTGATCGAGCGCGCCAAGGAGATCAAGACCAAGACCGGCCAGTATGGCCTGTTGTTCCCGGCTGGTGTCGCCTGGGGCGGCGGCGCATTCGAGGAAGGCTTCCAGCACCTTCTCGTCGGCTCGAAGAATCCGCAGATCGCCGCTGCCGATGGCAAGCTCAGCCTCTCGGGCGAGGGCGTCAAGGACGTGTTCGGCGTCTACAAGGAGCTGATCGATAACGATCTGATGCCCGTCCAACCGCTGCTGGGGCCGGAGCCATGGGTCATTCCCAAGTATGAAATGTTCCCGGCCGGCAAGCTCGTCGCCACGACCTGCGGATCTTGGTGCTACATCTTCGACTGGGGCCGCGAGAGCAAGAATCCGATCCCGAACGTCGAAAAGGTCGTCGGCACCTGGACGATCCCCGGCCAGACGAGCGGTCAATACGTGCTGGCGGGCCTTGCCGCGCCCTGGGCCGTCAATTCCAAAGCCGCGAATGTCGAGCTCGCCAAGAAGGCGCTGCTCGAGATCGGCTCGGTCAAGACCGAGGTCTCCTACGCTGCCCTAATCGGCAACATTCCGGCCCGCAAGGATGCCGCTGCGGATCCCGACTTCCAGAAGTTGGCCGAACTCGTGCCGATCCATGCGGCTGCCGAGAACGGTGTCTACCTGAAGCAGGCCGCCGGCTTCTCGGCTGTATCGGAAGGTGTCGCTCGCGCAACCGAAGCCCTCCTTCGCAAGGAGACGGATGCTGCCGGCGCCCAGAAGATCCTGGTCGACTATGTCAAGGAAGTCCTCGGCGACGACGCGGTCGAATAGTCTTCCGAGCCCGTTGTTCGTCCAGCCGGAGGAGAAGCGGTTCCTCATCCGCTTCTCCTCCGGCTTCGACCGGCGGTTCCATCGCCCGGACGATTTCCGTGACACGCCTATGAAGCCTGGATGTTCCATGACGTATGAGAAACGCGTCTCCTGGCAGCTTCGGCTGATCCTGCTGCCATCCGTCTTGCTGCTTTTCGCCTTCGTCATCTATCCGGCGATCTATTCTGTCTATCTGAGCCTGACCAACGAGGCGCTGACCGGCGCCGCCGCGCTCAATCCGCGCTTCGTCGGTGCGCGCAACTACATCCGGCTCTTCAACGACCCCAAGTTCTGGAACTCGCTGCTCGTCACGTTCCTCTTCGTGATCGGCTCGGCCGTCATTGGCCAGTTCGTGCTTGGACTTTTTTCGGCGATCCTGCTTCGCCGGCCGCTGCGGCTGAAGCCGCTCTTCAATTCGATGATCCTTTTGCCAAATGCCGTGCCCGAGGTCGTCGCCGGCTTCATGTGGATCTCGATGCTCGCCGGCGGTGAGCGCGCCACGCTTTCGCGGATCGTTGCCTTCTTCGGCGTGGAACCGACGGATTGGCTGCAGACCTTTCCGCTCACCATGATCATCATCGTCAACACATGGCGCGGAATCGCGACCGCGATGATCCTGCTCACCGCCGGACTCAGCGCCGTTTCCCACGAAGTCTATGAGGCGGCGCGTATGGACGGCGCTACGCCGCGCCAGATCTTCACGCGCATAACCCTGCCGCTGATCGCGCCGACGATCCTGCTCTACATGCTCGTCTCGACCGTCTCGACGATCGCGATCTTCGGGTTCGTCTATGCCCTGACGCGTGGCGGACCGGGCGGCGCCACCGAGTTGATCAGCATCTACATCTACAACCAGTCCTTCACCGCCTTCCAGCTTGGCTATGGCTCCGCGGTTGCGGTGGTTGCCCTCGTCTTCTCGCTCGCGATCGGCGTGATCTATGTCCGCGTGCTGAAAGTGGAGGTCTGAGATGGCGGCTCCTCACGCCCAAAATCCGTCCAAGCGGCGCGGCGCCGAACTGGGCGCCTACGCGACCCTGTCCATCATCTCGATCTTCTGCGCGATCCCGTTCTTCTGGGTGCTGCTGGCCTCGATCGATGGCAACGCGTCGCTGTTTCTGCAATGGCCGCGCGAGCTGACGATCGACAACTACGTCCGGATCTTCGTCAAGGAAGACGGCACGCGCTGGCTGCTGAACTCGCTCTTCGTCGTCGGCACCGCGACCTTGATCGTCATGGTTCTCGCGGGGCTCGGCGGCTATGCCCTGTCGCGCACCCGCGCCTGGTGGAAGCGGCCGTTCCTCTACACGATCCTGCTGATCCGGGTTCTGCCGACAACAGCGCTGATCGTTCCGCTCTACAAGGTCCTGCTCACCGCCAATAACGGGCTCGGCACCGTCCTGCGCGAGATCTTCGGCAATGGCCCGGCGCGGCAGATCCTGCGCTATGTCGGTTTCATCGATGGCTATCTCGGCCTGATCCTGGTGCTGGCCACGATGCAGCTGCCGCTTGCGCTCTGGATCATGAAGACCTTTTTCGACACGGTGCCGCGTGACTATGAAGAGGCGGCACTCATGGATGGCGCCACCTTGATGCAGCGCATTCGCAGGGTCTTGATCCCTCTGGCTCTGCCGGGGCTTGGGGCCGCCGGCCTCTTCGCCTTCATCTCCGCCTGGGGCGACTTCCTGCTGCCGCTGATCCTGCTTTCCTCGCCGGAGCTACAGACCCTGCCGCTCGGCCTCTTCCGCGCATTCCTCAGGGTCAACACGATCGACTACGGATTTCTGGCGGCACTTGCCTTTGTTTACCTGCTGCCGGCCGTGATCGCCTTCGGCTTCGCCCGTCGCTTCCTGGTCCAGACCTTCTCAGGCGGGGTCAAGGGCTGATGCTCCTCCAGATGGATACTGTTTCATGGCCGTGATCGAACTCAGGAACGTCCGCAAATTCTACGGCTCTCTTGAGGTAATCAAGGGTGTCGACCTCAGGGTCGAGGATGGCGAGTTCGCAGTCTTCGTCGGCCCGAGCGGCTGCGGAAAGTCGACGCTGCTTCGCATGATCGCCGGGCTGGAAGGCATCGATAGCGGGGAATTCCTGCTCGATGGCAAGCGCATGAACGAGATCGCGCCGGACAAGCGCGGCATTGCGATGGTGTTCCAGTCCTACGCGCTCTATCCGCATATGAGCGTTGCCGAGAACATCGGTTTCTCACTCGATCTCAAGAAGGTGCCGAAGCCGGAAATTCGCCGTCAGGTCGAGGCCGTCGCCGAAATCCTCCAACTGACGGAATATCTCGATCGTCGGCCGGCGGCTCTTTCGGGCGGGCAGCGTCAGCGCGTCGCGATCGGCCGCGCCATCATCAAGAAGCCAGCGGTGATCCTGTTCGACGAACCGCTTTCCAATCTTGACGCGGCCCTGCGCGTGCAGATGCGGGCCGAATTGCAGCGCCTCCATCGCGATATTGGTGCGACGGCGGTCTATGTCACGCACGATCAGGTCGAGGCGATGACCATGGCGGATCGGATCGTCGTCCTGAATGGCGGCAAGGTCGCGCAGGAAGCGTCGCCGATCACGCTCTACCATAAGCCGGACAATACCTTTGTCGCGACCTTCATCGGCTCGCCGCGTATGAACCTGATCCCGGTTCAGCTCTCCCGCCCTGGCAACGGTCTGGTGCGGCTTACAAGCCAGGCCGGCTGGTCGATCGACCTGCCGGAGCCAAGTCCGGCGTTGCCGGCGGGCCCGGCTCGCCTCGGCATCCGGCCGGAGCATCTGAAGCTCGCCGAGGGTTCGGATCGCGATTTCGAGGCTGAGATCGCCGTCGTCGAGCGCCTGGGTGTCGAGACCTATCTGACAGTCGGCTCGCTTTCCGATCCCTTCATGGCCCGGGTCGAGGGCGATGTCGCCATTCGGCCCGGCGACCGGGTTGGCTTCGCCGTCGACCGGCGGGCCTGCCACCTTTTTGGCGCGGATGGCGTTTCTGCCCATCGCGCCTGACCAACTCTACCTAGCAACTGAGGACAGCATGACGATCAAGGTTACGATCTGGAACGAAGGCCGCCACGAGCAGCTTCATCCGGAGGTCCAGAAAATCTATCCCGATCGCATCGACGGCGCGATCGCGGCCGGCCTTGCGCACGAGGATTTCGAAATCCGGCGCGGCACGCTCGACGATCCTGACGAGGGACTGCCGGATGCGCTCCTCAACGATACGGATGTCCTGCTCTGGTGGGGCCACATGGCCCATGACGAAGTCAGCGACGGGCTGATCGACCGCGTCCAGCAGCGCGTGTTGCAGGGCATGGGTCTCGTCGTCCTGCATTCCGGCCATCATTCAAAACTCTTCCGCCGCCTGATGGGCACCAACGCCAATCTCTCTTGGCGCGAACTGCCGGAGGGCGACCTGGAGCGCGTCTGGGTCCTGAATCCGTCGCATCCGATTGCCGAGGAATTGCCGCCGTTCTTCGAGATCGAGGCCTCGGAGATGTATGGCGAGCCCTTCGATATCCCGCAGCCCGACGAGTTGATCTTCGTATCCTGGTATTCGGGTGGCGAAGTTTTCCGCAGCGGCTGCACGTTCCAGCGCGGGCGTGGACGGATCTTCTATTTCGGTCCCGGCCACGAGACCTTCCCGATCTATCACAACGAGATGGTTCACAAGGTGATCGGCAATGGCATCCGCTGGGCGAAGCAGGCCCATACGGATGGCCGCGTCCTTGCCAACTGGCATCGTGCCGAGCCGATCCATAAGCGACCTGCGTAACGACGGTCGTTCCCACCTTCGGTCCCCCAACCGAAAGGAAAGATCCTGGGTGTCAAACGGCGTTCAAAACTGACCCCTTATCGGCGTCCAATGTTGACCCCTGCTGGAGTTGTTGGAACGCCACGGCCTCGTTATCGCGCAGCCGGAGGCGGAGCGATAACGAGGCCGTGGCGGGCGAAGTTTGGGGTGGTCAGAGGCGGTTCTTGAAGCGCCAGCTCTCGTTGCCGGTCTCGACGATATCGCAGTGATGGGTCAGTCGATCGAGGAGCGCGGTCGTCATCTTGGCGTCGCCGAATACGGACGGCCATTCGCCGAAGGCGAGGTTCGTCGTGACGATGACCGATGTCTGCTCGTAGAGCCGACTGATCAGGTGGAACAGGAGTTGTCCGCCGGACTGGGCGAAGGGCAAATAGCCGAGCTCATCGAGGACGATGAAGTCCATGCGGGAGAGATAGTCTGCCATTCTGCCCTGGCGACCACTTCGGCTCTCGGCCTCGAGCTTGTTGACCAAGTCTACGACATTGAAGAAGCGGCCGCGAGCGCCGCCCCGAATGCAGGCCCGAGCAATGGCGATGGCAAGATGCGTCTTGCCGGTGCCGGTCCCGCCGATCAGGACAGCGTTGCGCTGATGGGCGATGAAGTTGCCGCCGGCGAGATCCCGCACCAGCGTCTCGTTGATCGGCGTGTCGTCGAAGACAAAATCGTCGATGTCCCGAGCCAGCGGCAGCTTGGCAATGGTGATCTGGTATTTGATCGACCGCGCCTGCTTCTCGGAGATCTCGGCCGACAAGAGGTCGCCAACCACCCGGTGCGGCTCGTGCTGGCGCTTCACCGCCGTAGCGAGGATCTCATCGAAGGCCGCCTTCATGCCGTAAAGCTTCAACTCGGCCATGGTGGCCAGGATCTCGGATCGCTCCATCATATTGCCCTCCTGAGATTGTCATAGCGGGCGCAGTCGGCGACCGGCTCATGGTTCAGCCGCAGGGCGTCCGGCGTCATGATCGTGACGGTGCGGACCGGTTCGCGCGCCCTGGCGAGAATGTTGAGGATCACGTCGGCGGAGTGGACGCCTTCGGCGAGCGCTTCCCCACAGGCGGCCTCGACGGCAGGCAGGCCATCGCTGAGAACCGCGGTCAGGATGCTGACCATTTGCCGCCCGCCATCCGGCACCGTGGCGAGCTTGCGGCGGACCCGTTCGAGGCTCGCCGGCAGGATCCAGTCCTTGAATGGCGCTCCGTTGCGCAATGCGCCGGGCTTCCTCGCCAGCACCGGGACATAGTGCCAGGGATCGTAGATCGTCTGGTCTCGCCCAAAGCAGCGCGGATGCTCGCCGATGATCCGACCCTCCTGACGCAACTCGACGCGATCGGCATAGGCGCGGATCTCGGCGGGTCGCCCGACGGCGCTGGCGGCGACGGAGTAGCGATTGTTGTCAAAGCGCACGAGGCAGGTCTTCGACACCGAAGCCGGCACGGCATGGAAGCCGTCAAAGCAACCCCGATAGGGCACGAGACTTGGTCGCTCCTCCTCGAACATCTCCCAGACCGTCCTGTCGCGGAGTTCGGGATGGCGATGCGCCTTGGCGAAGGCAATCGCCCGGTCAAGCAGCCAGGCGTTCAGCTCGTCGTAGCTCTTCACCCGGAGCCGCGGCGTGAAGAAGCGTTCGCGCACGAGACCAACCTGGTTCTCGACCTGGCCTTTCTCCCAGCCTGACGCCGGCGTGCAGGCCACCGGATCGACCAGGTAATGGCCGCACATCTGGAGAAAGCGGCGATTGTAGAGTCGCTCCCTGCCGACGAAGATCGTCTCGACCGCCGTCTTCATGTTGTCGTAGATCCCGCGCGTGCAGGCACCTTTGAAGAAGGCAAATGCCCGGTCATGGGCGTCGAACACCATCTCCTGGCTCTCGCGCGGATAGGCCCTCACGAACAGCATCCGGGAATGACAGAGCCGGACATGGGCGACCTTTACCGTCACCGTCGTGCCGTTTATCAGCACGATCTCGTGGCTCCAGTCGAACTGGTAGGCCTCGCCCGGCGCGAAGCTCAGCGGCACGAAGGCGGCAGCCGACAGCGACACCTGTTCGCGCTGCCAGCCTCGGGCATATCGGCGGACGGCATCGTAGCCGCCTTCGTATCCGAGCCCACGCAGCTCCTCGAAAATCCGGATCAGCGTCAACCGCTCGCGGGCGGAGCGTCCCTCATTGGCAGCAAGGATCCGGTCAAGCTCTGGCTTCCAGGCGCCGAGCTTCGGCATCGGCTGCACCGAGCGCTCATAATCAAACGCTGTCTCATTCGACCGCAGAACCTTGCGAACCGTGTTCCTCGACACGTGCAGCTCGCGGACGATCTCCTTGATGGTCCGACCTCGCACAAAAAACTCACGTCGGATCCGCGCAACCGTGTCCACGCCCTTCATCCCCGCCCGCCTGTCCTCGAAAGGAAAGAGACGGACTGTTCAGCTCGATCACATGGGGGTCAATTTTGGACGCCGATACCCCCGGATATGGGGTCAACTTTGCACGCCGAATGACAGCCGGGGTCCGACACCTCGACCAAATCGGGCAGCGGACGCGCCTCGATCCCGACATCGTTCAGCATCTGCCTGAAGCGCTCGACGTGAGCCGAAAGCATCTGGCCCGTCGCCTCGCCTTGCAGGCTCGTTTCCAACTCGTCGAGACGCTTGCGCTCCTCATCGATCTGGCGATCGAGCACGCCGATCTGTCGCTCGAAATGCGCGTCGGCCTGCACGATGCGAACGATCCGCCGCTCGAGACTCGCGAGTTGGTCGTCGACCGAAACAAGCGCCTCCTGCGACTTGCCTCGGGCCAGAGCGGTCAACTCGCTGACGGCCTTAAGCGAATCCGCGAGATGCGTGGGGATCCGCTCTGCATGTTCGGCGAAGGTAGTCCTCGACATAGGCCGTGCTGCTCTGATGCAGTCGCACCGATGGGCAGATCGCCTTCAGGCGTTCAATCATGCGCGCAGCGCGCGGAACCACCCATTTTGCGGGTTCACTGATTTCAATGAAGTCGTGGATGCTGACTGCATGGTCCCGTGCGACGAACCGCGCGCGGAGATCAGCGTGCGGCTCGGCGCGATCGGCGCTGTAGATCAGGCCGATCGAGATGGGCTTGCCCGAAATCCGGTCGCGGAACGACATTGCGATCAGCGAATCGGCCACCGGAAACTTCGGTGCGTCGGGATCGACGTGGTCGTCGGCACCAAGGCAGTAGTCGCGGATCGAACGGGAGTTTCGGCCGCCGGTTGACTTGTTGAGGTCGTAGAAGCGGCTGTTCGAGCCCGTCACGATGAGTTGGATCGCGTCGACGATCGTACTCTTGCCCGCTCCTGTAGGACCGAGGATCGCCGTCATTTCGCGGATCGCGATATCCTGTGGTGCCAAGCGCCCCCAATTGCAGAGGACCACACGCTCAAGTAGATGCATCACCGTCCTCCAGCGTCTGGTCGTCTTCCGAAGAATCCTCGGCGGTGAAATTCTCGTCGACCGGTTCAGGGATCGGGGAGATCTCTCCGTCGCGCGCCGTCGCGATGGCGAGAATTCCCGTCGGAGGCACAGCATGTGCCGCGCGCCCCTCGAGCCATTGCACCAGCGCTTCCACATAGGCGTCGGGCACCAGCACGGTGATGCCTGGCATGATGGTCAGCACGATGAGCTGCTCGACCTGATCCCGGTCGCTGACTCTAACGAGGCCCTTGCGATGGAACATCTTCAGGATCTCGGACAGCCGCCGCATGGCAGGCGGCTCGTCCCCGGCAGTGCGTAGGCGATCATGGACGTCGTCGGTCGTTATCTCGACTCGGCCGAACTCATCGAGCGAGCCGACGCCCTCGCGTAGAGCAGCCTCAGGACCAGAAGGACGGTTGTCTCGTCCTTCCTGAGACGCGCGAGCTGTGTCCCGTAGACGACGTCCCCGGGCTGCAGCACGATCATGTTGGAGACAGGATGATGCGTCACGCGGTATCCGAAGGCACCCAGGACCGGCTGCACATTCGAAAGGTGACGCGCGATGATCCGGTAGGCCTACGCATGCGGCCAGTCCTCGTAGAGGCACTGGTGGAACAGCAGCGCCTGGAGCGCGGACTGCAGGCTTTCCTCGTCGACCTTTGCCGGTATCGAGGATGGCAGCGACCTCGCGGAGCTCAGCCATGCGCTGCTTCCCGGCGCCGTAGCACGAAGGCCTGGCGCTCCACCCATCCGTTCGCGACGACGCCGTCAACGCTTTCGAGCTCATACCGCTCAGAGAGCTCACCCAAACCCACTTCATGCAGGCGCTCGAACAGCAGGAATTGCTCGACGTCGTGGACCTGAAACGCGGCGGCTGGCGCTTCGGCCGCACCAGCCAGCGTCGCCTCGACGTAACGCTCCAGTCGCTCCGGCGTGATGGTCACTCGGCTCTCGAACTCATCCAGCGCGGCCATGTAGGCAAGCAGCGCAGGATCCGGTGCCTGCAGTTCGATCTCGCGCTCGGGAACCTCCGCACGGCGGCGGGGCAGCATGTAGAATTGCTTCGCCGAGATCGGCAGCGTTGCAAGCTGAAGTCGGGTCCGGACCTCGACCTCGTCGTCCTCCACCAACCGCGCGCCTCTCATCAGCTCCATCGCCCGCAGGATCCGGTCCGTGCTGACGGTCGCCATGCGGTCACTGAACCGCACGACGTTTGTCATGCGCCGCTCGATGCGAAAGGTCGTGGTCTCGATGTCCTGCACGTGGTCGTCAATGCCGGCGAACACTCGGATGATCTCGCGCAGGTCTGCAATGATAGGATCTCGCGCCGAAGCGGCATCCTTCGCGATGCCGCCCGAAACCCATCCGTAGGCGATTTCATCGATTGCCTTGTCATCGGCCAGCAGGCTCTCGCCCGTCTCCAGGATTTTGCCCCGGAAGCGGTAGGGGCTCTCGCGCGCATGCAGATTTCGATAGTCCTGCACGACAAGCGACTCGATGAAGTCCGTGACGAACCGCCGTACGAGCGCCGCGGCGGTGGGCTGCGCCATGATCAGCGCCTCGACGCGCCGCATCGTCCCCGCGACCGTCCGCAGGTGGTTCATGAAGCCACGAGCAGAAAGTGCCGCCTCTCGCACGTTCAGCGCCCTTTTGAACCGATCATCTTCGACCGACTGAAGCAGCGTCAGGACATTCAGCACAGCCCCGCCATAAGAGCGCACCCTGCCCTTCTGGATGTCGAGCAGCGTGTGGAGGACAAGTCGGGCCGCTGGATCGAAGTCGACCACGCGACGGTAACGGTCGCGGTACTCGACCAGCCAACCTGTCTCGACAAGGCGATTATATGCGGCCACGTACGATTGTCCGGGGGCGTAGCACGTGCCTTCAGATGTCAACGCCTCGACCACTTCGGCCCGGCCGCGACGGTCGATGAACTCCGCCACGGAGTCGAAAACGCGCTTCCGAGTCGCGACCTCTCCCGCATGGCCGAACGGATCGTCGGCAAGATGCGCCAACAGATCAGCGTAGAAGTGCCGCGCACTTCCGGAGAATACCCGGAAGAGGCCTGATGGCACCGATCCGAAAAGTGGTCGACCCTCGCCCCGCGTTGAATCCATCAGTTTCCCCCGTCCGGGCTGACGTTCCCAATTTCGCCTCTCGATTGCAATGGGCCTCTCCACTAGTCACGATAGGCTGACGGATCGGCCCTACGGCCTCGGTGATCAAGCTTCGATGCTGCAGCCGACTGCGGTATCCCTCCTCTAAACACCCAGCCTCAGGTACAAGCCTCTCAAATGGACCCCGTCGACTAGCTTGACCTGTTCAGGTGGACTGCGCCCACACCGAGCTTTGATGCTGACGCGACCGTAGTCAGGCGCAAAGCGGTAATTCTTTCGTGGTCGCCATCAGCATTAGCCGACGGCGATCTCCGTAATCCGACTCGGTATTTCTCTTGGAATCGGCGTGAAGGACAGGGGGCGTTTCACGACGCCTTCAACTAGCGCTCCCTGCTCAAGCTAGATTCTTGCTTTTTGCACTCCCCGTATTTTCCCTGTTATCGAAGAGAAAACTTCATTGGGACGGCGCACCTAGCGCAGGAATGCTCGACTCAGACGTCGAGCAGCATTCACACCGGCGGCATCCTCCCTGTATTTTCCCGACTTCCAGGGAATTCAGCTACCAGAGAGGCTCGAACGAAACTACGTCGTGTACCAAAGCACCCTCTCCCAAACTGGGATATTCCCGAGCCCGGAATACTGACGGCAAGCCCGTGGGTTGGGCGTCCGCCGCAGGCGCCGTCGCGGTCCCGGCACGCTCCGTAGCTTTGAAAAGCTCGATATCCTTGCCCTCGTCTCAGCCGACGCAAAGCCTTTTCCTGGCCTCCGGCTCGTTTCATGTTTTTACTGAAGCGTATCCTGCGTTGGCGAGATAGTTTGAGCGCTCGGTCGGACCGATGGTGTCGACGAGTGCGCCGACATGGCGCCATGTTTCTTCGACGGCTCGCTTCTGCGCCGGTCGCATCCAGTGCTTGATGTTGGCGAAGGTCTGCTCGATCGGGTTCAGGTCCGGCGAATAGGGCGGCAGGAACCAGAGCCTGGCGCCGGCTGCCTGGATGGCCTGGCGGACCGCCGCGGATTTGCGACTACCGAGATTGTCCATGATGACGATGTCGCCCGCCTTCAGCGTCGGGACGAGCTGCTGCTCGATCCAGTCGCGGTGAGCGCGTTGGCGCGCAAGGCTCCGAGGAAGAGTCTCGCCGGCGAGCACTGCCGCCACCACCCGTTCGCACAGGTCATTCGAAAGAGGTCTCACCATGCAGGCTGGCCTCCGCCCAGCCTGCATCTTGAAACACAGAACTGACCAAACGAGAATCCCGGACAATTCAGTCAATAAGGGCAACGCCCTAGGTCTCTCTCGAAGTTTGACTGGCTTCTGGCAAGCAATGCGGTCCTAGCCAAAGAATATCATTCTATCTCCAGAAAAAATTGCAACCGGAAGCGGCTGAGACCTGGCGTTACTACGTATATACACCCCGCTTCATCCTCTACTAGCAACTCCAAATACGCGAGCCAGAATGTCCTGGCTAGCCGCCATCAAGACCGACGGACGAATGATTTGCGCAGAATCTCGGATCGAAGCTGCCCAAGTTTGATGGCGCAGTCTGCCGCGCAAGCGCGCAACTCGCAACGCTCGCACCATCGTCTCCGGACGGGGAAGTCTTTTGGTATCCTCGATGAGGCTCCAGGTGAGCTGTTTGAGATCAAGTGTTTCCTCATCGGCCTGACTGAAAGATGTTGACTGAGTTATGCTAGGATGCGATGTCGCGTCGTAGAATATCAGGCCATCGTTGATGACTACCATGTTTCCGCGGCAAGCCAGGTCAATGAAGAACAACTGGTCAACAGCGCTCCTCACGGATCTGTATGTTCGCATTAGGCATCCGGCATGGATCACGTCATTTCGGACCAGCAAGGTCGACGGGACCATCCCAAGACTGCGCGTCGTCCGAACTAGGTAGAGGTCCCTCAGGCACTCCTGGCTGGAGTAGAGAACAATCCTGTTTGGACCGTCTGGTGACGAGCGGAGTTTTGTTCCGCTCTCCCAGACGTTGTTGGTTGCGCAGGTCAAAAACGCGGCAGTGGGATTGGCGCTGGCAGCCTTCGCGAATGCCGACAGTGATCCCTGTGCAAGCCAGTCATCATCATGAAGTGGCTTTATCCAGCTTCCCGCACAGGCGAGCATTGCATTGTTCGTATTGTCTATCTGACCCTGGCCCCGATGATTTTCGAGTATCCGTATCCGAGGTTCGGCCTGCGCGTACTCGGTCAGGATGGACCACGTTTCGCCTTGCGGCCCCTCGTCGTCGCTTACGACCAGTTCCCAATCCGCGTAGTCCTGACGCAGGACGCTTTCGATTGCCCGGCGTATTGTACCCGGCCGGCGAAAGGTCGGAATGGCTACCGAAATGAACGGGCGCCCCCTCGGAGCGTGAACAACCTCAGGCTGTCGTCTGGCTGCCGGCTCCATTTCAATCTCCCCAAATTTCAATGAATTTTCACTGGTGGCGATTGTCGTTGCAGGACGCCCCCTGCTGCTCAAGAGAATGAGACATGCGACTGTTTTCAGGGCAAAGCCTGCCGCCCCTCCGGCCGCCATCAGATAGATCACGTGCAGCGGGGCCCAGCCGGCGTGTGCACCAATAACGATAGGCGCAAATACGAGCAGCATTCGCGTTGTATCAACCACCAGCCGCACTTCCTGCCGCCGAAAGAGCGTGGGAACCTCTTGGAGGGGGGTCGACAACGCCTGCGCGGCGCCCATGATCGCCAGAGCCGCCATGATCTGCCCCGCGACAGCCCAGTTTTCACCCAGCAACGGAACGACGAAATAGGGGGCAATAAGCCCAAATCCCATGATCGGGACAGCTATCAGGGCAGCGGCCAGAACTAAAAAACCACGTGCTGTGCCAATCAGGTGCGGTCCATTGCGGCCCCGGCTTACCTCGGCAACAAACACGTTGCTGAGGGGGGTGGCGATCAGAGCGACCGGCCCGCTCACCAGTCTCGCGGCGACGCCGAATTGGCCGGCGAAGGTGGTGCCGAACATCGCGCCAATCAGAATTGCAGGCAGGTTGATGATGGCAAAACCGGCAACCGTTGCCGGGACGTCGAACAGCAGAAACTTGTGCTCGCGTCTGGCCGTGGAGATGACCGCCCCCCAGGGGGCTCGCGCAGTGCTGAGCACATCCTGCCAGGTCAAGGCACGAGAGCCGAGGTAGCCAATCAGAACAGCCTGGCTGAGGATGTGCGCCTGAACCATTGCCTCACCTCCGACATGAGCGAGGCCGAAACTCAGTTGCAACAGTGCCATGGACGCCGGGAGGATCGCCCGGCCAATGGCGAATTCGCGCAAATGATTGAAACGCAAGCACCAGCAATTCATCGCTTCGACAAGACCCGCGCCCGCCATTCCGATCGGAATGAGATAGGCGAGATGGCGAAGGCGTTCGGGCGCGCCGCCTGTGAGCAACACTCCCGATACCAAGACGAGAGTGCTCGTCGTGGCGACCGCAAGAAGAATGAGCTTGGCGGTAATATGGGCTTGGGCGTTTTCTTCGACGACGTAGAGAGAGTACTCGAACCGTAGCGCGGCGATCGCACCGAGAATGTTCACGATGGAAAGATAGATCGTGAAGGTGCCGAAGTCGGCTGGCGAATAGAGCCGGGTCAGCATTGGAATGGCTGCAACCATCGTGAGTTGGCCGACGATTGCCATGGCCGAGACGCTCCCCGCACTGCGGACAAGGCGGCCCATCGAGCTGCGCGTCGTGTCGACGACTGTTTTTTCGTACACGACGAACTTCCTTCGTCAACATGGATCACGTGGAAAGTAAGAGCACCCCTGACGGGGAGGCGGAAAACGCCCCCATTTCGCGGAACCTAGAATTGGGAAAGTAGTACGTCATCATGCGTTCACATGATATTTGGAACTACGGTCACCCAATCGCGTGAATTGCGTCGCTGGGGACCCAGTGCGCAGGTGATGTGGAGCGGACGATGGCCAGTGATCGCCAAGTCTCGATTGTGAGGCTTGACCAAGATCGGCGGCTTCCTTCCAATCGGCGTGCGGAACGGAACAGCCGGTTGGCAATAGTGGCTGCATCTGAGCACAATTGGGCCAGTACTGCCCCGCGCCTGACGGTTGGAGACTGCGGACTGCGTCTCATGGGGTTTGGTGGCGGGATCGATCTTCAAGGCGTCCCTCGGCGCTGCGATATTTGGTATAGCCGGCGACGCCGTGGCATACGAACGCAGCGAACGGTTCCTCCGGAAAATGATCATTGGGCACTTGCTCCCAAATGGTCGGCTTCGGGCTCCTGCGGCCAATCAAGCCTTGCTACAAATTCCAAGACGGGTCCACCCGGAACGCCCCAATTGCTCGACCAGATGATCTGCGAGGCATCCGGCGACGGCGAGGCGTGCGTTTCACTCCAGTAGTCGAAAGGCACGTTGCGGGTCTGGACGATGCGGCGCACCTTTCCACTTCCGTCGGTTCGCAGTGCGATTACTTCCCGCGCGAAGGGCGCCCACTCAGGGTGCTGCGACACCTCCTCGGGATCTCCGCCGTAGCTGACGATCACCCAACCGGGCCGCTTGATGGCCCGAAGCGACGCATGTTGCGCCTCGCCATAGCTCATGAGGGAGGTGACAGCCCCATCTGACAGGCGCCGCTTGATGATCTGGTAGATGTCCGGATCGGACTTGCTGATCCCGATATAGACTTCGCTGCCATCGGCGTCGACCGTCAGGTCACCGTGACCGGGCCTATGGTGCTCCGTCCAGTGCTGCTTCACTGTCCCGTCGACGGTGAAGATATACGTCTGTTCGGTACCATCCTTCGCATCCTGAAAGCACAGGATGTGGAGGCCAAGCGGCGAGATCGTGCAGGCACTGTTGGTTCCGGCGACTTTGGTGAGATCAATATCGGGGAACTTCTGCCGTGTCGTGAGATCAAAGGCGAAGGTGACCAACGTAACGCCGTCACGCATGGCACGAACAGCAATGCGTTTGCCATCCTGGCTCGGATTGCCCTTGGATGGTCCGAATTGGAGGTTCTCGTAGTGATCCGAAATGAAGACGACCTCTTCGCGGTTGGTGCGCGGAGCCCAGGTCAAGATCGTGCGGCCGCCGACGCATATCATCAGATTGGGGTCTACCGGATGCCACTCGCATTCCATCGATCTGATTCTGCGAAAGAGCGGCTCATAGGTCTGCCCGTCGAAAAAGCATAGGCCGTTGCATCCGTTGCTGATGAGCAGAAGACTCTGGTCCGCGTTCCAGGCTTGGGCACTTGAGTAGCGGTGGCTGCAATATTTGGCGTCGCATACGAGGCCGGCGCGCAATTTCCCCGGCTTGCTGATACGCGTGAAACTGGTTCCGAACGCTGGGTCTTTGGTCGCCGTCAGATAAGCTGGGAGCTCCATCGCCACTGGCGCAACATAGTGGGGCGGCACAGGATATTCGGCAGAGCCACTCACATGGAGGGTCAGCGTCGTCGCCAAGATGCCCAGCATGACAGCGGCTGAATGCGCGCGAAAGAGGGGCACGTCATGTAGCCCTTTTCACGCTTGTGCTGGCCGGGCTCGGGCGAGACCGCCATCGTGGTAAGCCGATGTGCGCCTGCCAGCCAGTGCCGTGTTCGAACCACGAGGAAACGTCCAGCAAGGTAACAAAGTTTTGCCGCAGCAAAGCGTGGTCTTCGCCGCAAAGGCAAACCAGATGTGGTTTCATTCCTGCCTCTCCATGCTGACAGATTCCAACACGTCGGTCGGCGGAGGAACACCGTCGACTTCGAACCTTTTGGCGCCGGATCCATCGCGTCGTATCCTCGTATTCAGGCTAGGAGCCTGCGTAGCGGCTGTCCTCGTTCATTCGCATGAAAATCGCTTGGCGTGGCTCTGGCTGGCTCCGGCTCCGTTCATCGCGTCCTCCACAGGTGGCCGACCCGGTGACGGCAACGGTGCTCGTCCAGATTGAACCGACCGCCTCCTTCAGGGTGTTGCGACGACTGCTTGAACCCGCCCAAGACGCCAAGGCGTCTACCCCCGGCAGCGCGCCACTCATAGCGGCTCGTCGGCGATCTGCCGCCTTGCATGCTGGCCCGTCGCCTTGGCGGCGGCGGCCTCCGACCCGAGCATCGCGCCGACGACCACGTCGAGCGTCGCCGTTTCGCGCGCCAGGTGGGCGGCGTTCTGGTCGTCGCGCAGAACCGTGATGTCGTCGCAGACCTGGAAGATCTCGGACATGTAGTGGGCGATGAGGACGAAGACGATGCCCTGCGCGGCCAGCGAGCGGATCATGTCGAGGCCGACGCGCACTTCGGTCTGGTTCAACGAAGAGGTCGTCCCGGATGAGCGCGTCGCGGTTTACCGCCTTGATGATCTGTATCATCTTGCGGGCGTCGTTCGGCAGCGTCTGCACCAGAGTGTCAGGCGAGACGTCGAGATGATATTTGGCGAACAGGTCGGCGACGCGCTTGCGGCCGTCCTTGCAACGCAGCAGCCCGCCTTTGGTCAGCTCGTTGTTGGGCAGGATGTTGTCCATCACGGATAGCGGCGGGATCAGGTTGATGCCCTGATGGATGGTGACGATACGCCGGTCGAGCGCGTCATTCGCGTTGGCGAGACGCAGTTCCTCGCCATCGAGACGGATCGTTCCCTCATGCTGGCGATGGATGCCGGCGATGATGCGCGTCAGCGTGCTCTTGCCTCTCCCACAGTCAGGTTTGCCCGATCGCGGCGCGGCAAGCGGCCGTTCAGGACAAGGGAAGCGACAAGGCCGATCAACAGCCCCCAGAATGCGCCGCCGACACCGAGCAGCTTGATGTTGGCGGCCGACGCCAGGAACGTGATGAGCGCCGCTTCGCGGGAAGACGGGTCGGCCAGCGCTCCCGCGAGGGAGCCGCCAATGGTGCCGAGCAGCGCAAGGCCGGCAAGCGTCGTGATGAAAGCTGCCGGGAATGCCATGAAGACGGCGGCGAGTGTGACGCCGAACACCCCGACCAGCACGTAGAAGCAGCCCGCCGCGATGCCCGCGATCCAGCGCTTGGAGGGGTCTTCATGCGCTTCCTTGCCGGTGGCGATCGCCGCCGTGATGGCCGCAATGTTGAAGGCATGGGAGCCGAACGGAGCCATGATCAGCGAGCCAAGTCCCGTCACCGTGACGATGGGATTGGCGCTCGTCCTGAAGCCGTCGTTCCGCAACACCAGCATGCCCGGCATGTATTGGCCGGTCAGCGTGATGAGGAACAGCGGCAGCGCGACGGAAAGCAGCGCGTTCAGCGAGAACGCCGGCATGGTGAAGACCGGCGCTGCGAACTCCAGCTTCAACCCCGACAGGTCGACACGGTCCTGCGCCAGCAGGAACACCAGCCCGAGAACGAGAATTCCAACCACGGCATAGCGCGCAGAGAAGCGCTTCAGAACGACATAGGCGACGATCAGCAAGCCGACCAGCAGAGGATCGACGCTTGCGCCCTCGAAGGCGCCGATGCCGAATTGCAGCAGAATGCCCGCGAGCAGGCCCGAGGCAATGCCCGGCGGAACCAGCCGGATAACCTTCTCGAAATAGCCCGACACGCCGAGCATGACGAAGGCGGCTGCCGAGATCACGTAGGCGCCGACCGCCTCCGCATAGGGCGTCGTTGCCAATGCGGTGGCGAGAAATGCCGCCGCAGGCGTTGACCAGGCGGTAATTATCGGCTCGCGAAACCGCCAGCTCAGAAAAAGCCCGGTCAGCCCGACGCCGATCGAAATCGACCAGACCCAGGAGGCAGTCAGTTCCGGGCTCAAGCCCGCCACCTTGGCGGCCTGAAAGACCAGAATAAAGGTGCCGCCATAGTTGACGATGACGGAGATCAGCCCCGCCACGATGGGATGGGCGAGATCGTGGAAACGGATGGGGGCTGAGCTGGACGGCATGGTCGTGACGGGTCTCTTGAAGATTAGGACACAAGGGCAATGAGTTGCCTTGACAACTAGCGGATCAATGGCCTGATAGACCCATCCACTTCAGCCGATATATCCAGACCATTTGTTCAAGCACTCCCAACTCGAATCCGTGAAGGCATGGATTGCCCACCCCGCCCATGCAGCAATGCCGCTTCATGCGCGCATCCAGCGGGCGATCCGGCAACTGATCGTCGATGGCGCACTCGGTCCGGGCAAACCGCTGCCTGCCTCACGCGCCCTCTCCAAGTCGCTGGGGGTGTCGCGCGACACGATCGAAGCGGCTTACGCTCAGCTTCACGCCGAGGGCTTCATCGACCGCCGCGTCGGGAGCGGCAGTTTCGTGGCGCAGATGACAGAGTTCATGCCTGGTCGCCGCCTTTCCCGGCGGGATGCGCCTTTGCGCAATCAGGCTCCGAACCTCAGCAAGCGCGGCAACGCCATGTTTCGCGGCGGTGGGGTGCGCGAGATGCTGATCCCACGCCCCTTTGCGCCTGGCGTGCCGGAAACCCGAACTTTTCCGCTTCCACTTTGGGAGAGGCTGGAGCGGCAGGTGCGCAAGGAGGTCGGGGCGCAGGCATTGCTCCACGGCGATCCGCAGGGCACCGAGCCGCTGCGCCGCGCCATTGCCGACTATGTAAATCTTGAGCGCGGTGCGCGCACCACTGCCGATCGCGTATTGGTGCTGACCAGTTCGCAGCAGGCCCTGTCACTATGCGCCAACATGCTGCTCGATCCCGGCGATCGGATCTTCATTGAGGACCCTGCTTACTATGGCGCGCGCAAAGCCTTCGATGCGGCGGGGCTGGAGTGCATTCCGGTCCGCGTTGACCGGCAGGGCGTCGTCGTCGAGCAGATCATGGCCGAGCCGCGCAGGGCCAAGGCCATTTTCCTGACGCCTTCGCACCAGTTCCCGACCGGCGCAACACTATCGCTGGATCGTCGCCTGGCCCTGATCGAATGGGCCGCCCGGCATCAGGCATGGATCATCGAAGACGATTACGACAGCGAATTCCACTATGCCGGCAAGCCGACGGCCTGCGTGCAGGGTCTCGATCCACGCAATCGCACCATTTATATCGGCACTTTCACCAAATCGCTCTTTCCGGGCCTACGCATCGGCTATGTCGTGTTGCCGCCTCAACTGGTGAAACCGATGACCGTGGCGCGTACCCTTCTGGACGGGCATACGGCCCCCATGGCGCAACTGACGCTGGCCCGCTTCATGGAAGGCGGACATTTCGGCGCGCATGTGCGCGCGATGCGGAGTGTCTATGCCGAACGGCTCGATGTGCTTGCCGGACTGGTCGACAAGCACCTGTCGGATTTTGTCGAAGCGCGTGTTCCCGTCGGCGGACTGCAAATGCCCTGCGTTCTGACCTGCGACCTCCCGGAGCGCACCGCCATCGACGCGGCGCGACGTGTCGGAATCGAGCTTCTTGGATTGTCGGCGCTTCACGCCGCCGGCGAAGCCAAACCCGGTTTCCTGATGGGCTTTGCCGCCTATACGCCTCTTGAAATTGAGGTTGCGGTCACGAAGCTCGCAAACGCGCTTCGGGCAGTGACGAAGCCTTGAATTGGCCAGATGCCAGGTAGGGCGCTAGGCCCGACAAATGGATGGGTGCGGCCCCGATACGATCGCCATGCCGGCGGCGGTTGAGTTCGAATCATGGTGCCGGCATGAGACCGGCGGAGAACAGTGTTGGGCCACGAACCAAACCGATCGGTATTTTCGCGCCGGCTACTGGCTAGTCGGGATCGCTAACAGGTCCGTTTGGCGTGGCGGAGGGCGCGCTCGCTCCGACATGCTCTAACGTGGCCCGTGCTTCTTCAGAAGCCATCCTGAGCAGGTAGGCGAGGTCGTGCAGTCCATCCTGGCGGGCCAGTTGGCTTAGCTGATCCGTCAACTCTTGAATGTAGCGGACTGTTGCCTGCATTTTTCTCCCAATCCCAAAGAGTGATCGACGGACCGAGCCAATTCGCTCGGGCCATGGGAGCACCCACCTTCGCAGTCTCACGAGCGCCCCAACCGTTCCACTGATCAAACAGTCGGTTGACAGAAGAGCGTCTCGGCAAGCTCAGACGGGTTTTGCGGTAGGCGATTCGAGGTTCCAAGATCCGCAAACTGCCGGTCTGGGATCGGACCGAACCGACCTGGCAGCTAAAGGCCCCGGGCCGATCACCCCTTTCGGACCAATCGCGGTTCCAAAAGAAAGCCCGCCCGGCAGCGCCGGCGGGCGCAGAGTTGAGCATTTCCCTGAATGATCGGAACTGGGGGCTGCCCCCCGGAGCTTCAACCCTCTCCAGTCATCACAAGGTTTACGGATGGTGGGTCAGTCCTCCCTAGTGCGGGACGTGTTTCGACCTCCCCCACGGTCCATCGCCACCAGGGATTGTCAGTGCGATTTCATCTCCTTGGGTGAGCATGGACCTCATCGCGACTACCGCCGCTTCAAAGGCGTCGTCTTTGCTGGGATAGGTTGGACTAAGCTCATGCGGGCCGCTGAATGCCCAGCCCTTGTTGCTCCGGACAAGGACATACGTTTGCCTTTCCATGGCGTTTCCCATCTTGATTGGCCGTCGCCTTCAGGGCGTCGACAACGCTCACTGACCTAGGGCGCCATACTCGAGAAACCACTGGGGATTGAACCTCCACTCGGGCCCGACCGAGCGTGCCTTGATGTCGGCTACACGCTGCCGCGGCGTCGGCAACAGACTGACAGCCGGGGCGCTGGGCTGCCCCGACGCGCCGAGGCCGCACCACATGGCCGGCCCGGATCGAGCCACGCTCTCCGCCCGCATCCGTTCGCAGGGGCATCGGTCATCCCGCCCCGGGAAACGGCCGCGGCAGTGCGACCTCCGTCCCGGACGGGTATTCGGGAGCGGCGCAGAACGCCCCCGGCGCCGAGGTCGATCGACGCTTCTATTCGGCGGCTGGGGCGTCCGCGAGGAAATCCGCCATCTCGGCATGGTAGAAGACCTTGGTGCGCGGACCGGTCTGGATCGGCTCGAGCAGGCTGACGCACTTCTGGTAATGCGGCGTGCGGCGGTGCTCTTCGAGTGCTGCTTCCGACTTGAAGACTTCGTAGATCAGGAACTTGTTGGCGTCGTCGGGATCGCGCAGCACGTCGAAGCGCAGATTGCCCGGCTCCTGGCGCGTACCTTCATAGTTGATGCGGAAGGCCTCGAGAAAATCGTCGGCATGGCCTGGCTTGACCATGATGGTCACCATCTGGATGAGCATAATCACTCCTTTGCAAAGAGACTGAGGCCGCGCCGGAGCGCGGCGAAATCAGGGAAATCAGAGGCCGGGCGCCTTCCACATCGACGTGGTGACGCCCTCGTCGACCAGCTGCCGCTGCAGGGCATAGGCGCGGGCCCAGCGTTCGCCGGCCTCGTCATAGATCGCCTTGTGGCCGAGGTCGGGCTCGAAATGCCGGTCCCAGCGCACCCAGCTTTCGGCGGTCGAGACGAAATCGCGCTGCAGGCCGGCGCCGATCGCGGCGGCGGCCGCGCAGCCGAGCGCCGTCGCCTCCTTGACCACCGGCGTCACCACCGGAAGGCCGGTCGCGCTCGACAGGGTCTGCGCCCAATGGGCCGATTTCGCCGCGCCGGCCGCGAAGACGATCTGCTTCGGCGTCACGCCGGAGAGCTTGAAGATGGCGGCGAGATTGCGCGCCGCGACAATCGCCGCGTTCTCCTGCAGGGCGCGGAAGATCGCGGCCTTGCCGGATTTTTCGGGATCGATCGAGAGATTCAGCAGCGACGGCGCGGCGTGGTACCACTTGCCGTAATGCATCACGTCGGAGAATACCGGGATGATGCCATGGGCGCCGGGCGGGACATGCGCCGACTGCGCCTCCAGCAACGAATAGGCATCGCCGCCACCGGCATTGGCCGCAGCCACCTCGGCAGCGCCAAAACTGTCGCGGAACCAGCGCATGACGATGCCGACGAAGAAGCTGATCGCTTCCGCCTGGTTGAGGCCGGCGACCACATGCGGATTGATGCGCAGATCCATCGACGGGTCGGTCAGCGTCTGGTCGACATTGACGATCTGCTGCCAGAAGGTGCCGCCGAGCACCGCGCAATCGCCCTTGTTGACGACGCCGAGCCCTGCCGTGCCGATCTGGCAGTCGCCGCCACCGGCCACGACCAGCGTCCCGGCCGCGAGCCCCGTCGCCTCGGCCGCGGCGGCGGTCACCTGGCCAATCACCACGCCGGGCTCGACCGTCTCGGGGAAGATGTCGTCGCGCATGCCGGCCCAGCGCATCGCCTCCGGCAGCCAGCGCCGCTCGCGCAGGTCGAGCAGGCCGGTCGTGCCGGCATTGGAAGGTTCGCTGACGAGGACGCCGGAGAGGCGCGCCAGCACCCAGTCCGACAGCATGCTGATCCGGTGCATGCGGTCATAGACTTCAGGCAGGTTGCGCTTCAGCCAGAGCAGGCGTGGCAGCGCGCCGAGCGCGAAGGTCTGGCCGGAATGCTGGTAGAGCTTCGCCTCCAGCTCGGGAAATTCTAGCTTCAACTCGCGCACTTCGCTGTTCGAGCGGCTGTCGACATTGGCGCAGGCCCAGATTTCCCGGCCCTCCGCGTCATAGACGACCAGCGCCTCGCGCATGCTGGTGGCGCTGACGGCGACGATGTCGGCGGCCGAGATGCCGGCACCGGCGATCGCCTGGCGGATGGCGCGGGCGAGATGCGCCCAGTTGCCCTCGACATCGAAATCCATCGAGCCGTCGAAGCGCGGATCGGGCTTGTGCCACCACTCGTGCTGGGCGGCGGCGACCTGGTTGCCGGCCGCGTCGAAGACGACCGCGCGGCCGCTTCCCGTCCCGGCGTCGACCGCCAGAAGATATGTCCCCGCCATAACCCTCTCCCTAGTCCTTGAGGTCCATCAGACCCAGCGCCGTCGTTTCATCCGTGATCAGGATGCCAACGAACTTCCCCTTGAGCGCGGCATGGATGGCCGGAACCTTCTCCAAGCCGCCTGCTGCCGCGACGACCTTTTCCGCCCGCGACAGCGCGGCGAGCTTCACGCCGATGACCCGGTCATGCAGCTGCAGATCCAGCACTTCGCCCCTGTCGTTGAAGAACTGGCAGAGGATGTCGCCGACCGCGCCCTTGCGACGCAGCGGCTCGACCTCGTCCGGCGTCACATAGCCGGAGCGCACCACCGTCGAGGCGCCCGAAAGCTCGCCGATGCCGACCAGCTGGTAGGAAGCGTTCAGCGCCATATCGAGCAGGTTGGCGACGGCTGGCTCGGAGGAAAGGTTCTTCGCGACGTCTGGATCTCGCACCACCAGCGGGGCCGGCACCAGGTGGACGCTGCTGCCCCAGTTGGCCGTACGCATGCCATCGACATAGGTGCCGACGCCACCGGTCAGGCTGACCAGGCCGATATTGCGTTCATTGGCGAGATGGCCGAGGCGCTGGATCGCGTTGCTGACGGTGGCGCCCCAGCCGACGGCGAGCAGATCATCCGGCTGCAGCCGCTGCATCAGGAACTGCGCCGCCGCCTGGCCGAGCCGGTCGCTGGCGCCCTGCTCCGGCAGTTCGGGCACGACATAGGCCTCGAGCAGGCCGTAGCGGCTCTTGATCTCGCGCTCGAGCGACAGGCAGCCCTGATAGCGCGAGTTGATGCGGACCTGAATGATGCCGGACCGCCGGCCACTCTCGAGCAGGCGCGACACCTTGATCCGCGACATGTTCAGCTTTTCGCCGATCTCGTTCTGCGTCAGGCCGTCATTGTAATAGTACCAGGCGATGCGCGTGAGGATTTCCTCATCGGCATCGCCATAGCTCCACTCGTTGCTGTCCAAGGCCATCCGCCGAGCTTCCCTTCTCGCGACTTGTGATCACATCGATATCGTAAAAACATTTGCTACGTCAACAGCACCAACCAGCGATGGCCTTGCATCCGGCAAAACGCGCTGAAATCCCCTGAAAACGGCTATATTGCGCTGCAATATGAAGGGACAGGAATCGCAACACCCGATCTGACCATATTGACGCCCCCCGAATCTTGTGATCACTTGAAAATAACAAGAGACATCTGAACAGGTGCAGAATGACTGCGGACATGGCGGCCGGGAGGGCTGCACAGCTCACCGGCATATGGAAATCCTACGGCCCGGTTCCGGTCCTGAAGGGGGTTTCGCTCGCCTTGCGACAGGGCGAGGTGCATGCGCTGCTCGGCGGCAACGGCGCCGGCAAATCCACCCTGATGAAGATCATGTCCGGCCTCGTGCCGGCCAATGCCGGCTCGATCGAGATCAATGGCGAGAAGCTCACCCATGCCTCGCCGGCGCTGGCCCAGCAGCTCGGCCTCTATCTCGTGCCGCAGGAAGCGCACATCCTCGGCAACCAGTCGGTGCTGGAGAATATCTGCCTCGGCCTGCGCCCTTCGCCGCGCGCGCTGCGCAGGCGGGTCGAGCAGCTGATCGCCGAGCTCTCCGTAACCCTCGACCTCGACGCACAGGCGGCGACGCTGGAAATCGCCGAGCGCCAGATCGTCGAGATCCTGCGCGGCCTGATCCGCGAGGCCCGCGTCCTCATCCTCGACGAGCCGACCTCGGCGCTGACGCCCTTCGAGGTGCACGCCCTCTTCCAGCGCGTCGGCAAGCTGCAGGCGCAGGGCGTCGGCATCTTCTTCATCTCGCACAAGCTGCGCGAGATCCGCGAGATCTGCGGCACGATCAGCGTGCTGCGCGATGGCGCCGTGGTCCTCAGCGGTCCGCTCGATGGCTATAGCGACGCCGAGATCATCGACGCAATGAGCCGGGTCGCCACCGGCGCCACGCCGATTGCGGCCGCGAAATCCGGCCGCGAAGACGGCGCCGTGCGCCTCTCGGTGCGCAAGCTGAGCGGCGAAGGCTTTCGCGATATCAGCCTTGAGGTGCGCGCCGGCGAAGTGCTCGGCCTTGCCGGCGTCGTCGGCGCCGGCCGCACCGAATTCTCCGAAACCCTGTTCGGCCTGCGCCGCCAGAGTGGCGGCACGGTCACGCTCGACGGCGTCGAGCTGTCGAACCGCTCGCCGCGCCGCTGCATCGACGCCGGCCTCGTCTACCTGCCGGAAGACCGCCAGCAGAACGGCCTGTTCCTCGACGCGCCGCTCTACTGGAACACCTCGTCCTATCTGATCCACCGCCTGCCCTTCCTGCTGCGGCCCGGCCGCGAGCGTGGCCTCTTCAACGGTTTCCGCCAGAGCATGGGCATCAAGTGCACCGGCCCCGGCCAAGCGGCCAAGGCGCTTTCCGGCGGCAATCAGCAGAAGGTGCTGATGTCGAAATGCCTGTCGGCGAAGCCCAAGGTGCTCGTCCTCGACGAACCCACTCGCGGCGTCGACGTGGCGGCGCGCAACGACATCTACGCGCTGATCCGGCGGCTGGCCGCCGACGGCGTCGCCGTCATCCTGATCTCGTCCGATTTCGACGAGATCGAGTTGCTCGCCGACCGCGTCACCGTCATGGCCTTCGGCCAGCTCGGCGGCGAACTCACCGACAAGATCAGCGTCGACGCGATTGCCCGCCTGGCATTCGGCGCGGGGGAGCAGGCCCATGCTTAACATCATCGCCCGCAACCGCGTCATCATGCTGGTGCTGGTGATGGCCGTCGCCTGCCTGGCGCTCGGCTTCGCCGCGCCCGGCTATCTCTCGGCCGCCACCGCCTCGGTGATCCTGTCGAACAGCCTCGTGCTGCTGCTGATCTCGCTCGGCACCATGCTGGTGATCCTGACGCGCAACATCGACGTCTCCAGCGGCTCGATCCTGGGCCTCAGCGCCGCGACGCTCGGCCTGTCGCTCAATGCCGGCGTCAGCCTGCCGCTCGCAATCGCGCTGTGCATCCTGACCGGCATCGTCGCCGGCGCGGTGAATGGCCTGCTCGTCGCCTATCTGCGCATCCCCTCGATCGTCGCAACCCTCGGCACGCTCGGCCTCTATCGCGGCATCATGCTGATCCAGACCGGCGGACGCTGGATCGAGGACCTGCCGCAGGATCTGAAGGCGCTCGCCGGCAGCATCGGCTTCGGCATCTCGATCCTGACCGTAACCGTACTGGCGCTGTTCGCCATCGCCTGGATCTTCCTGCGCCGCACCCGCTTCGGCCGCTACTTCTATGCCGTCGGCGACAATCGCGACGCCGCGCATCATCTCGGCGTGCCGGTCCGGCGCGTGCAGTTCACCGCCTTCGTCGCATCGGGCGCCTGTGCGGCGATCGCCGGCCTGATCTTCGCGGCGCAGATCGGCTTCATCCCCAACCAGGCCGGCAACGGCATCGAGCTGAAGGCGATCGCCGTCAACGTGCTCGGCGGTGTCAGCCTGCTCGGCGGCAGCGGCTCGGTCGCCGGCGTCTTCACCGCCGCGATCTTCCTGACCTCGATCGACAGCGCGCTCGTCTTCCTGAAGATCCCGGCGTTCTGGAACGACTTCATCGCCGGCGCGATCCTGCTGATCGTGCTGCTGCTCGACGGCCGCATCCGGCTCCTGATCGACCGGCGCATCCGCGCCCGCCGCTACGCCGTCCATGCCCGTGCGCCGCACAGTGCCGAGTCACCCGGCAGCCACGACAAATCCCTGCAGGCCGATCAGACCTTGCATGCCGACAAGACCCTGCTGGCGGAGGCAAGCCGATGAAAAACCTGTTCTTCCGCTGGGAAGCAGCGCTGTTCCTGATGCTCGTCGCCGAACTCGCCGTCTTCGGCTTCATCAACCCGCGCTTCCTGAATGTCGGCAACCTGATCTACGGCACGTCGGATTTCGTCCAGATCGGCATCGTGGCGCTGCCGCTGACGCTCGTCATCATCGCCGGCGGCATCGACGTCTCCTTCGCCTCGGCGATCGGCCTCTGCGCCATCGTCTTCGGCGTCTCCAACTTCTTCGGCCTGCCGCTGCCACTGGCGATCGGCCTGGCGCTGATCGCCGGTGCGCTCGCCGGCCTGCTCAACGCCACGGTCATCCATCTGTCGAAGATCCAGCCGCTCGTCGTCACGCTGGGCAGCCTCTATCTGTTCCAGGGTGCCGCCACGGTCTTGTCCGGCGTCGTCGGCGCCGGCGGCTATGAGGGCATCGGCAACTTCCCCGCCAGCTTCACCGCCTTCGGCTATGCCGAGTTCCTCGGCCTGCCGGCGCCGCTCGCCGTCTTCCTCGGCCTCGCCGCCGTGCTGGTCGTGCTGCTGCATTTCACCCGCTTCGGCCGCGCCGTCTTCCTGATCGGCCAGTCGGCCGAGGCCGCTCGCTATTCCGGCCTGTCGGTAATGACGACCCAGACCATCACCTATGTGATCACCGGCGTCTGCGCCGCGATCGCAGGCCTGGTCATGTCGGCCTATTTCGGCTCGGCCCGCGTCGATCTCGGCGCCTCGACGCTGCTGCCCGCGGTCACCGCGGCCGTGCTCGGCGGCGCGTCGATCTATGGCGGCCAGGGCTCGATCCTCGGCACGCTGCTCGCGACCTTTGTCATCGGTTACCTGCAGCAGGGCCTGCAGGCGAGCGGGGTACCAAGCCAGATTTCCAGCGCGCTTTCGGGAGGTTTGCTGGTTGCGGCGGTCGCATTGCGCCACGGGAGCGCGCTGCTGGCCGATTTCATCGCTGTCGCCCGACAGAAGCGAAACGATCAGGCGACGGCATTTTGAGGAGGAAACGATAATGACGATGAAATTCCTGAAGTCCGGACTGATGGCGGCAACGCTGCTCGCAGGCACCATGCTCGCCTCGGGCGCGGCGCAGGCCGAATCCCAGATCGCCTTCATTCCGAAGCTGGTCGGCGTCGGCTTCTTCACCAGCGGCGGCGCCGGTGCGGTCAAGGCCGGCGAGGAAGTCGGCGCCAAGGTCACCTATGACGGCCCGACCGAGCCGAGCGTCTCCGCCCAGGTCCAGTTCATCAACAACTACGTCAACCAGGGCTACAACGCGATCGTCGTGTCGTCGGTCTCGCCCGACGGTCTCTGCCCGGCCCTTAAGCGCGCCATGGATCGCGGCGTGCTGGTCATGACCTGGGACAGCGACGTCAACCCGGATTGCCGCAGCTACTACATCAACCAGGGCACCCCGGACCAGCTCGGCGGCCTGCTGGTCGACATGGCGAAGGAAGGCGTGACCAAGGAGAAGGCCAAGGTGGCGTTCTTCTATTCGAGCCCGACCGTCACCGACCAGAACGCCTGGGCCGAGGCCGCCAAGGCGAAGATTGCCAAGGAGCATCCGGGCTGGGAGATCGTCACCACCCAGTACGGCTACAATGACGCGCAGAAGTCGCTGCAGACGGCCGAAAGCATCCTGCAGACCTACCCCGACCTCGACATCATCATCGCGCCGGACGCCAATGCGCTGCCGGCCGCGGCCCAGGCCGCGGAAAACCTGAAGCGCGCCGATGGCGTCAACATCGTCGGCTTCTCGACCCCCAACGTCATGCGCCCCTATGTCGAGCGCGGCACGATCAAGCGCTTCGGCCTCTGGGACGTCACCCAGCAGGGCAAGATCTCGATCCACGTCGCCGAACACGTGCTGAAGAACGGCAAGATGAAGATCGGCGACAAGCTCGACATTCCCGGCGTCGGCACCATCGAAGTCTCGCCGAACAGCGTCCAGGGCTATGACTACGAGGCCGATGGCAACGGCATCGTGCTGCTGCCGGAGCGGACCGTCTTCACCAAGGAAAACATCGGCAAGTTCGACTTCTGATCGCAACACGACATGCGGGCGGCTCCGACCGGAGCCGCCCGATCCACTTTCCCAGAACAGACGGATCCAGACCCATGCAAAGCCGCTGGAACGGCAACGAGGCCAATCGTTTCATCCAGGCAGCCCTTGCCGCCGGCCAGAGCGAGGCGCTCGGACTGCGCATCTATACCTCGCGCATCATCGGCCAGGATCCCGATCTCGTGCTGCATGGCGGCGGCAACACCTCGGCCAAGGTCACCGGCGACGACGGCCAGGAGATCATGCACATCAAGGGCAGCGGCTGGGATCTCGACACGATCGAGGCGCCGGGCCTGCCGGCCGTGCGGATGGAGCCGCTGATCGCGGCGCGCGACGGCGGCAAGCTCTCCGACCCCGAGATGGTCGCGCTGCTGCGCTCCGCCTTGCTCGATGCCGCCTCGCCCAACCCTTCCGTCGAGGCGCTGCTGCACGGCTTCCTGCCGTTCCGCTTCGTCGACCATACCCACGCGACGGCAGCCCTGGCGCTCGCCAACCAGCCCGACATGCAGGAGACCGTGAAGCGCGTCTATGGCGACCGTCTCGCCTGGGTGCCCTATGTCATGCCCGGCTTTGACCTCTCGATCGAGGGCGACAAGGTCTATCGCACCCATCCCGGCTGCGAGGGTCTCTGGCTCGAGAACCACGGCCTGTTCAGCTTCGCCGACACGGCCGAAGCCTCCTATGAGCTGATGATCGAATTCGCCACCATGGCCGAGCAGGAACTCGCCCGCGCTGGCGTGACGCTGGAAGGCCCGCAGCAGAGCGACCAGGAGGCCGACCCGGCCCTGGCCGAGCGTCTGACCGCGGCGCTGACCCGCGCCGGCTCGCCCTTCGCCAAGGGCCTTTCGCTCGACTACCGTTCGACGCCGGCGATCCGCCGCCATGTGTCGAAGCCCGACGTCGAGGACATCGCGCTGCGCGGCACCGTCACGCCCGACCACGTCATCCGCATCAAGCCGTTCCCGCTGATTGTCGACCCGGGCGCTTCGGCAGCCGACATCGACAAGGCGCTGGCCGGCTATATCGAGCGCTACACCGCCTATTTCGAGCGCAACGCCGCCAAGGCTGCCGAGCCGAAGACGATGCTCGACGCCTATCCGCGCGTCGTTCTGGTGCGCGGCGAAGGCATGTTCGGCCTCGGCAACAATGCCAAGGCGGCGACGATCGCCGGCGACCTGATCGAGCAGTCGACCCGCGTCATGAACGCCGCCGAAGCCTATGGCCGCTTCACGCCGATCTCGGAACCCGACCTGTTCGACATGGAATACTGGTCGCTCGAACAGGCCAAGCTGAAGTCGGCCTGAACCTGGTTCGTAGCGTTCAGAGCATTTTGATGTGGCTGTTGCAGCGGCGGGCGATCGTCGTCCTGCCGCTGTCATCCCCCGGGGCTACGGCTGGCTGCGCCTGCTCTCCTACAGCGGAGTCCGAACGCTTGAGGCCGAGCGTCTTCTGCACCCACTTTTGGGCCCGAAATCACGGGGGTACGATCCGCCAGGCCTACGCTGCCGGACGGCCACCGAGGCGAGGCTGAGGTGGGAGAGCAAGTCTGGACCAGCCCTGAACCGCGCGGTGCGATGGGTGCTGTCATGAGGCCCAGATCGACTGGATCACGCTCTGGAACTCGTCGTGGATGGCCTCGCAGCCGAAATCGCCTGAACTCAAGGACGGTGTCAGCCCACCACCCCGCCGGGATAGCGCACGAAGAGCTCCGGGTCGTACATGGGCACCAGCAGGTCTGCCTCCGCGGCGATGCGCCTGTAGCTGCGCAGGCACTCGCGCAGGTCCTGGCAATAGCCGATCGGCTTCATCGCCTCGATATTGGCGAACTTGAAAAAGCTGTCCGAGAAGATGGCCGTGCCGCGCGCCGTCGCGATGGCAATGGCGATCGAACCGGGATGATGCACGCCGACATGGAAGGTGCGGATACCCGGCAAAGGCGTCGCCTCATCGTCGAGCAGCGTCAGACGTTCGAAACCTTCGGTGACCAGATAGGCCAGTTCGGCATCGGGAATGGCGATGTTGCGCGGCGCTCGCGGCAAGCTTTCGTCGAGACCCATCTGATGAGCCCAGCCGCGCCTGGAGATGAAGAGGCGCGCATTACGGAACAGCGAGATGTTGCCGGTGTTGTAGGGGCCGATCGGTGTCAAAAACACCGCCTCGACACTGTCCGGATCGATGTCGCGCGCGGCCAGGATCGCGGGAAGCCGCATCTCCTCGGTGCGGATGAAGTCAAGGCGCTCGTCCTCGTCGCGCCAGGCCTTCGCGATGGCGCCGACGTCCTCGGGAAAGCCGGTATTGATCAGGATCGTGCGCTCGCCCTGGCGCAGGATGCAGATCGTGTAGCAGAACGGCTCGTAGCGGCCGTTACCTTCCAGCCGGAAGATCGATGGGGTGGGAACCTCGTTCATGCGACCGACGGTGACAACCTCGATCTCGTAGAGCGGCATAGTCATGTTCAATTGCCTTGCGGGATGGCCGACAAGCTGCCGGCGAGGTCGCCGCCGTCGACCAGGATGGCGCTGCCGGTGATGTAGCTGGCGGCATCGCTGCACAGGAACAGCGTGGCGCCGACAAGATCGTCGCCGCGGCCCAGCCGGTTGATCGGCAAACCGGGATTGGCGCGCGCCGCCTCGACAAGGCGCTGGACGCCCGGCTGATCGGCGACGATCCGCGTGTCGATGGTGCCGGGCTCGACGCTGTTGACGCGAATGCCGTGGCGCGAGAATTCCAACGCCAGACCCTTGGTTAGGCTGCCAACGGCTGCCTTGCTGGCGCAATAATGCACCTTGTTCTCGCCCGAGACATGCACGCTGATCGAGGCGACGTTGACGATGGCCCCGCCGGTCCGGCGCTGCACCCGATTGCGGCCAAAAGCCTGGGCGAACAGGAAATAGCCGCGCACATTGGTTTCGAAGGTCCGGTCCCAATCTTCCTCGCTGAGATCGAGGATGGGCGCGAACGGCGCCACGCCAGCATTGTTGACGAGAATGTCGACGCCGCCGAAGCGCTCGCAGCAGGCGGCGACGAAATCGCGGACCTCGGCTGCATTGCGGGAATCGACCCGGCCGAAATGCCCGCCCGGAAACTCCGCCTCCAGTTCGCGCAGTCCGTCCGCGTCGATATCGGTTCCGGCCACCCTCGCGCCCGCGGCCGCGAAGCCGCGCAGGATGGCGCGGCCGATGCCGGTTGGCGAGGCGACGCCGGTCACCAGCACGACGCGACCGCTGAAGTCGAAGCGGACCCGGCCCAGGCTGTGCGCGTCCGGGCTCATGCTTCGGCGAACGCCAGGCGACGATCGAGATTGGCCTCGACCATGTCCCAGTTGACCTCGATGCCGAAGCCGGGCGCAGTCCCCGGCGACAGGCGGCCGCCCTTGAGCACCATGTCGGAGGTGAACAGCGGCTCGTCGCCGACGAGGTCGCCGGTCAAGTCGTACCACTCGATGGCGGGGCTTGCCTGGCAGGCGAGGATGAAATGCGCCGCCCACGGCGTGTAGCCGTAATGCGGGATGATCTTGATCCCGGCGGCGATGGCCAGGCCAGCGATCTTCTGCATCTCGGTGATGCCGCCCGCCCAGGTGACGTCGGCCTGCCAGACGTCGACCAGCCGGTCGCGCATGAACGGCTCGGCGCCGCGCACCAGCGTCTCGTGCTCGCCGCAGGCGATCAGCGTGTCCGAGGTCCATTTCGAGCGAAGCTGCCGATAGCCCTCGATGTCGCCGGCCATGAGCGGCTCCTCGATCCAGCGCACCCGATAGAGCTCCAGAGCGCGCGCCAGCTCCAACGCGTAGGGAACGTCGAGACCCATCCAGCAGTCGAGCATGATGTCCCGGTCCGGTCCGAGCTTCTCCCGCAGCGCCGCGACATCGGCGATGTTCGCCTTCAGCCCGTCGCGACCGCTGGCCGGACCGTATTTCAGCGGAATCTTGAGGCCGGTGAAGCCTTCGCGGATCACCTTGTCGGCGTCATAGCCGGTCATGTAGCAGGGCAGGCTCTCCTGCACGGGGCCACCCAGAAGGTTACACACCGAGCTCTCGGCCAGCTTGCCCTTGATATCCCACAAGGCGAGATCGAGGGCGCTGATGGCATGCATCAGGAAGCCGTCTCGTCCCTGGTGATAGGTGGAACGCACCAGGATGTCGTTGAGCCGCTCGACGCGGGTCGGATCCTGCCCGATCAGCAGCCGGGCCAGATGCAGCTTGATGGTGACGGCGCAGACCAGGCTGCCCATCGACGTGTAGCCAATGCCTTCGACACCGGCATCGGTCTCGATCCGGACCAGCATGGCGCCGAAATTGTCGCGCCAGAGCGGCCGGCTCGGCCGGTACTCCGGATAGATCGACATCGGGCAAGCCACGGGAAATTCGTTGCTGGCGTCGCCGGCGATGGCAAGCGGGTAGACGTGGACGGCAGTGATCTTGACGGGCGAGCTCATGCATTTCCCCTGGCAGTTTCGGGCGCGGCCCTCGCCGCGCCCCGTGCTACGGATCGAAAGGCGATCGACTACTGCGGATAGTACTTGTCGATATTGGCCTTGCTGATCACCTCGTGAGAGACGCTGGTGATCGTCGGCACCGGCTTGCCGGCCAGGATGTCGAGCGCCAGCGGGATGACGTCGTCGCCATACTTGTTGCCGAAGAAGGAAACGGTGCCGACCAGCGGCGTATCCCCGGCGCGCACGGCGTCGAGCGCCGCCTTCTCGGCATTCTTGCCGATGACGATGCCGTCGACGGCGGCATCGCCGCGACCGGCCTGCTTCATCGCCTGGGCGATGCCATAGGCGCGGTCGTCATTGATCGAGGTGGCGATGATGTACTTGGCGTCCGGATGGGCGGTCAGCCAATCGGTGGTCGCGGCGATGGCGCCGGCGACCGGTCCAAGCTCTCCCGTGCGCATGTCGACATCATAGTAGTTTGAGGCCGGCAGTTGCGGCACCGCCACCTTGATGGCGTCGACAAAGCCAGTATTGCGGCAGTTCGGCGCGCCGCCAACAGCGGGATCGACACCGGCCACGACCTGCAGCTGGTCGAGCGGCCAATTCTTGTCCTTCGCCCATTGCAGGGCGAACTGAGCAGCCAGCGCACCGGTCTTGCAATTGTCGGCGCCGTAGAACACCGAGCCCGGATGAGCCACGTCCATGGCAATGACCGGAATCTTGGCGTCGTTGTACTTGGTCATGATCGCCGGGGCGATTTCCGAGAACACATTGAACGAGACGACGAGATCGGCGCCACGCTGCACGCAGATATCGGCGTTCTCGATCGGCTTGGTGGTGCTCGGATACTGGTTGTTGAGCAGCAGCAACTCGACGCCGGCGGCCTCGGCGGCGCGGCGCATGCTCGGGTTCACCAGCACCACGTCCCAGTCGAACTCCTCGCTTTCCGCCGTGAAGCAGATCAGCTTGCGGCCGGCCGCCTTAGCGGCATTGGCGGCGCTCCAGCTTGCCGGGTCGGCGGTGACGCTGGAATCGACCCGGTACGCGCCGGCGGCGGCGTCATAGGTGACCCAGTGACGGGCCTGGTTCGGATTGCCGGGATCCTGCGTCAACGTCGGATTTGCCGCGGCGTCCTGCGCCATCGCCCCGTTGATGGCCGAGGCACCCAGAAGCGAGACCGCCAGCGCGGCCGTCAGTCCTAATTTATGCATTTCATCCTCTCCCGTTGGTGTGTCGATTTTTGATTTTTTACGCCGGCCGCCATCGACAAGCGGCCGGCGGTTTCCTCAGAGCCTTCTCTTGAGGCGGTCGAGCGTCACGGCGCCGACCAGCACCAGGCCCTCGGCCACCATCTGGAACACCGAGCTGATGCCCATCAGCGTCATGCCGTTCTTGAGCACGCCGACGAGCAGCACCGCGATCAGCGTGCCCTCGATCAGCCCGACGCCACCGGCGAGGCTGACGCCACCGAGAATGACGGCGGAAATGACGCTGAGTTCGCTGCCGGCGCCGTAGGGAATTCCGGCGCCCTGGATCGCCGCCAGCACCACGCCGGCCAGCGCAGCGCCGATACCGCTCAGCATGTAGAGCTGGATGGTGATGACATTGACATTGATGCCAGCCCGGCGGCACGCCGAGGCCTTGCCGCCGACGGCATAGACATATTTGCCGAACAACGTGAAACGCAGCACGAACCACAGCACCAGCATCGCCAGCAGCATCCACAGCAACGGCGCCGGAATGGACAGAGGCCCGATGTGGAAATAGCTCTGCCCGATCGCCAGGAACATCGGATCGACGATGACCTTGGACGCTGATGCTGCCAGGCCCAGCGTCAGGCCACGCACGATGAACTGCATGGCAATGGTCATGATCAGCGGGTTGATGCCGAGCTTGGCGATGAACATGCCGTTGACCCAGCCGACCAGCGCGCCGACGGCGACAGCGGCAGCGATGGCGCCGCCGATGCCGAGACTGGTCTCGCTGAGCACGATGGCGGCGACAACGCCGGCGGCGTTCATCACCGCGCCGATCGACAGGTCGAGCCCGCCGGCGATCATCAGCAAAGTAGTGAAGGCCGAGGCGATGCCGATGATCGAAATGGCGCGGCCGATATTCATGCCGTTGCGCACGTCGAAGAAGTAAGGCGAGGCGGTGCTGAACACTGCGACGATGATCATCAGCGCGACCAGCAGGAAGACGACCACGCCCTCCTGGCTGCGCGCGAAGCGGAACAGGTTGAAGCCGCCTGCATTACGGTCAGTCTGGGTGACAGATTGGGTCAATTGCTGGTCCTGACTTACTGGCGGCCGCGGATGATGAGCGAAACGATCTCGTCGGGAGTCGTCTCCTTGGTGCGCTTGATGGCAATCAGTTCGCCGCGCTTGAAGATCGCGATGCGGTCGGTGATCTCGAAGACGTCGCGCATCTCGTGGCTGATCACGAGGATGGACTTGCCCTGGGTGCGGAAACGCAGGATCAGGTCGAGCAGGGCCCGGGTTTCGCGCACGCCGAGCGCGGCGCTCGGCTCGTCGAGGATGATCAGCTTCGCCCCGGCCTTGGCGACGCGCGCCAGCGCCGTTGCCTGACGCTGTCCACCCGACAGATTGACCACCAGCTCATGCGTCGACGGGATGCCGATGCCGAGATCATCGAGCAGCACGCGCGACTCGGTGTGCATCTTGGTGCGCTGCAACAGGCGCAGCACCGGATTGCGGGTCAGCTCATGCCCCAGGAAGATGTTGTCCATCACCGACAGGTTCTCGCACAGGGCAAGGTCCTGGTAGATGGTCTCGATCTGGGCCTGCTTGGCGTCGCGCGGATGGGCAAACCGCACCGGGCTGCCTTCGATGAGCAATTCACCCGAGGTCGGCTGATGGTCGCCGGCCAGCATCTTGATGAAGGTCGATTTGCCGGCGCCATTGTCGCCGACGATGCCGATGACCTCCCCGGGATAGATCGACAGATTGACATCGCGCACGGCGTGCAGGCCGCCATAGCGCTTGCCGATGTTGCGGGCCTCCAGAAATGGTGTGCCCTGCATGGTTTCAACGTGTTGCAATTGCTCCCCCCTACTTCCGGCCTAGCGCATCGTCTTGAGGACGGTCTCGGCGACATCCAGCGTGCGCTCGACCTCGGCCATGGTATGGGCCGCGCTGATGTGATTGCGCTTGAGCGCCATGGGCAGCATGAAGATGCCCTGGTCGACCATGGCCGAACGGAACGCCACATCCTTCGCGTTGTCGTTGCGCAGCAGGTCCTCGTAGCGGTCGATCGGGCCATCCATGAAATAGGGGGTGAACACCGAGCCGTAGCCGCCGACGGTCATCTGGATGCCGAGCCGATCGGCGATCGCCTGCATGCCGTTGCGGGCATGGTCGCCGAGCGCGAACAGGTGCTTGTGCACCGACCCGTCTTCCATGGCGGCGATGGTCGCCAGCGCCGCGGCCGAGCCGACCGGGTGGCCGTTATAGGTGCCGCCGACGAAGACCTTGCCGCCGGGCGCGGTGGAGAACTGCATCATCAGGTCGCGCCGCCCGGCGATCACCGCGCACGGGTAGCCATTGGCGATCGCCTTGGCCATGGTGGTGATGTCGGGCGTGACGCCCAGCTTGGACTGGTAGCCGCCGAGACCATGGCGGAAGCCGGTGATGACCTCGTCGAACACCAGGATGATGCCATGCGCGTCGCACAACTGGCGCAGTCCTTCGACAAAGGCCTGGGTCGGCAGCACGCAGCCGATATTGTGCGGAATGGCCTCGAGGAAGATGGCGGCGATCTCGCCGGGATTGGCCGCGATCGCCTGCTCCACGGAATCGAGGTCGTTGAAGCGGCAGATCAGCGTGTTCTCGATGGCATCGGCCAGTTGGCCGGCGCAGCCCGGATCCTTCTGGCCGATCTTCTCGGCAGGCGTGATGATGTTCATCAGCAGGTAGTCGTGCCAGCCGTGGAACGTGCCCTGGAACTTGATCAGCTTGGTGCGACCGGTGACGCCGCGCGCCAGGCGGACGGCCATGTAGGTCGCTTCCGAACCGGTCGAGAAGGTCAGCGCCATCTCGGCCGACGGCACATGCTCGACCACCTTCTCGGCGAGCAGGATCTCGCGCTCGGTGACGCCGACGCCGACCATGTCGAGGCCCTCGATCGCCTCGGCGACGGCGGCGGTGACGCCCGGATGCTTGTGGCCGAGGACGATCGGCCCGAAGGCTGCGTGATAGTCGAGGAAGGTATTGCCGTCGACATCGCGGATATAGGCGCCTTCGGCCCATTCCCACGCCATCGGACGAGCCAGGCGCCGCGTCGCGGAATTGACGCCGCCTGGAATGACCCGGATGGCGCGCTCATAGGTCTCGGCAGATTTCTGGAAGTTCATGGAAGTATAAAGATCCCGTGGTTTCAGTTCAGGCCGAGCAGCTTGAGGCTGTCGCGATGGATGATCTGCTCGATCCGGTCGAGCGGAACGCGCGGCAGCGCCGTGCCCTCGAGGATGGCGTTGACGTTGCGCAGGCCGGCGAGGGTCTCGGCCGGGGTGGCGATGGGGAAATCCGAGCCGAACAGGACCTTGTCGAGGATGTTCCACTCGGTCGCCTTGATCATCGCCTCGTAGAAAGTATAGGGGCGGTAGAACAGGCCCGAGATGTCGGTGAAGACGTTGGGATGCTTGCGCACCACCACGGCCGTATCCACCGTCCAGGGATGGCCCATATGGGCCATGATGATCTTGAGATCCGGGTAGCGCATGGCGACCTCGTCGATGACGAGGGGATGGGCCGAGACGATCGGCGCCATGCGCACCCCGGAGGTGCCGATATGGAAGAGCACCGGCAGGCCGTGCTTCTCGGCGTAGTGGTATATCGCAAGCGCCCGGCTCTCGAGCGGATCGAAGATCTGGTAGTTGGCGCCGAGCTTGACGCCGCGCAGCCCAAGCTCCTCGCGGCTGCGCTCCATCTCGTCCATGGCCTTGCGGTCATAGGGATGCACGGCCATGAAGCCGATCAGCCTGTCGGGAAAGGCCCGCACGAAGGCGGCGGTGGAATCGTTGACGCCATCCGCGACATCGCCGACATCGCCAAAACCGTTGGTGCCGCCGACGCGCTCGCCCGGCTCCCAGGCGATGCCGAAGACGATGGATTTGTCCACCGTCGCCTGCGCCGCCATGTAGTCGTTCCAGCTGTAGTTGGCCGCAACGGCCCGATCCGGCCGCCATGTCGTGTTCATCACCAGCTTGTCGCCGGGGACCCGGTCGCGGAACTGGGGCGTGTGGGTGTGGACGTCGATGATCATGCTGCGGGCTTCCTGGGAAGATAGCCAAGCGCGGTCGAGATGCGGTTGGCGTGGGTGAGGACAATCTGGATGAGATCGCGGATGGCCGCGTCGTCGAGGCGATAGGTCGGCCCAGAATTACTGATCGCGGCGATGACCTTGCCGGTGTGGTCGCGGATCGGCGCCGCCACGCAGGAAAGGCCTTCCTCGATCTCCTCGCGATCCACCGCATAGCCCTGCGCCACGATCTCGCGGAGATGGGCGCGCAATGCCTCGGGCTCGGTGATGGTGCGTTCGGTGTGCTTCTCAAAGCCAATCCTGGCGATCAGCGCCTCGCGCACATCCTCGTCCTGGAAGGCCAGCAGCGTCTTGCCGACACCACTGCAATGCAGCGGATCGCGGAAGCCGACAAAGGAGGACATGCGCACCGAGCGCTTGCTGTCGATCTTGTCGATGCAGAGCGCCGACTGTTCGTTCAGCACCGAGAGGTGGACCGTCTCGCCGGTGGTGTCGGTCAACTGCTCGATAAAGGGTCGCGCGACCCGCTGGACGTCGAGATTGCCCAGCGCCCGCATCCCGACCAGCAGCGCCAGCGTGCCGAAGCTGAACGTCTGGCGGTCGTTGTCGCGCTCCAGAAATCCGCGTCCGACGAGCGTGGCCAGCACACGGAAGACCGTGCTCTTGGGCAAGCCGGTTGCAGCCGTGATTTCGTCGGCGGTCAACGCTTCTTCGCGCTCCGCCAGGCACTGGATCACGTCGATCGCTCGATCGACGGCCCGGATCGAATATCGATCCCCGTCCGCTGTTGAATTCATCTGGTAAACTCACGTTTCATTTTATAATCTTAGCGTTGCTGTGAGGGCTGTCAAGCTGACGCCGAGGCGTTGAGTACATGACAAGATGATGTGAGCCGGGAGTGTTGAGGACATCGTCGGTCGAAAGCGCAGCTCCGCGATCGCGTCGCCCAGGGCGGCGAGTTCGGCAGGCCGGCTCCCCGCAAGCGTGTCCTTGCTGGCGCAATTCATCCCGACGGTGCGCAATTGCCTGCCGGTCGCCGCCGGCGCGCTCTGTCTGCCTGCTTGGCCTACGCGGCCGTGACGCAACGGCGGGGCGATTTGCGTTTTGGCGGAGCAAGCCGCCCCGATCCGTCCACCATCAGGATTTATATACGTACAAAAATATACATAACTATGTTGACTTAAGATCAAATGCGGACATTTATTGGCCACCCGGCGACCGGGGCGGTCCATCCGTCGCCCTCGCCCGGAACGTGATCGAGGCGGGCCAGTTCGGCCTTCCGCAAGAATGAGCTTGGGGCATCGTGGCTGACGTCTATCTGCTAGGTCTGGATTTCGGCACGGAGTCGGCACGCGGCGTTCGCATCAATGCGACGACCGGCGAGCAGGAAGCGAGCCATACCCACGCCTACCGCCACGGCGTCATGACATCGGCCCTGCCCGATGGCACGGCGCTGCCGCCCGCCTACGCGCTGCAGGACGCGGCCGACTATCTCGAAGCGGCCGAGGCTGTGCTGACGGCGATCGGCAAGGGTTTTGACGTCGCCGGGATCGGCCTCGGCTTCACCGCCAGCACGCCGCTGCCGGCCCGCGCCGACGGCACGGCGCTCTCGGCCCTGCTGCCGAGCGAGCCGCACGCCTATGTGAAGCTTTGGAAGCATGCGGCGGCGCAGCCCTATGCCGATATCTTCAACAAGCGCGGCGGCGCCTTTCTCCGGAATTTCGGCGGCCGCCTGTCCGGCGAGTGGATGCTCGCCAAGGCTGCCCAGATCGAGGCCGAGGCGCCGGCGATCTGGAAGCAGGCCGACCGCTTCATCGAGGCCGGCGACTGGCTGGTCTGGCAGCTGACAGGCCTCGAAGCGCGCAGCCTCGATTTCGCGGCTTACAAGGCTCAGTACTCCGCCACGGACGGCTATCCGAGCCATACCGTGGCCGGTCTCGCCGAACGCATCTCGCTGCCGCTTCCGGTCGGCACGCCCGCCGGATTGCTGGCGCCCGATTGGCACGAACGGACCGGAATTCGCGGCGACGCCGTCGTGGCGGTCGCGGTCATCGATTCCCATGTCGTGCTGCCCGCCGTCGACGGCATCGCCGCCGGCACCCTGGTCGGCGCGCTCGGCACCTCGGCCGCCTATCTGCTGCTCGGCGACCGGGCGCGCGAACTGCCGGCCGGCATCGAGGGCGTCGCCGATGGCGCCGTGCTGCCCGATCTCGCCTGCTACGAGGCGGGACAGGCCGGCTTCGGCGACATCCTCGCCTGGTACATCCGCACCTTCCCGCGCGCCGCGACGGTGGCCGAGAGCTTCCGCCTCTATGACGAAAGCGCCGCCACGCAGGAACCCGGCCAGAGCCGCCTGATGGCGCTCGACTGGTGGAGCGGCAACCGCGTTCCCTTCGCCGATTCGAGCCTGAGCGGGCTGCTCGTCGGGCTCAACCTGCAGACCACCTCGACGCAGATCTATCGGGCGCTGCTCGAAGCGCTCTGCTATGGCGCGCGCTCGATCTTCGATCACCTACAGGCCGGCGACCTGCCGATCGACCGGGTCATCCTGACCAGCGGCCTGTCGCGGCGCAATCCGCTGCTGCTGCAGATCATGGCGGACGTGCTCGGCCGCGAGATCGAGGTTCCCGACATCGCCAATCCGACCGCCGTCGGCGCCGCCATCCATGGCGCGGTCGCGGCCGGCGTGGTCACCGATTTCGCAACCGGGGCGACGCGCTTCGGCGCCCGCCGGTTCGACCGGTTCCGGCCGGATCCGGCCGCGGTCGAGATCTACGCTTCGCTCTACCAGCAATACCGCCAGCTCGCCGCCGACGACCAGCTCCGCCGGTCGATGCGCGCGCTCGGGACGGCGGGCGGTGTTCCGAACGGCTCGTCGGAAGCGCCGCGATGCACGAGCCACCCCGCAAGCCCGGAGCGGGAGGTTGACCAGGCACATCCGTGACAATCGACAATAAACCAGGTTGGAGGAGACCAGGACTATGTTGAAGATTACCCGCCGGACCCTACGGTCCATGGCCATGCCCGCCACGCTCGCGCTGACCGCCACCATGGCGCTGTCGACCGGGGCCCATGCGCAGGACAAGACTTTCCTGATCGGCATCGTCGAGCAGCAGCTGGCGAACCCGTTCTTCGCCAAGCTGCAGCAGGCAGGTGTCGACGCGGCGAAGAAGCACGGCCTCGAGACGATGACGGCTGAATCGAGCGTCGCCGGCGATTCCGCGACCCAGGTCGCCGCGATCGAGAACATGATCAACCGCGGCGCCAAGGGCATCGTGCTCGACCCCGCCAACGCCTCGGCGCTGGTCAAGATCGTGCAGAAGGCCCGTGACGCCGGCATCATCGTGGTGACGACAAACACCTCGCTGGAGCCCGCCACCGCCGCCGACGCCTCCTACGAGACCGACAACCTCGCCGCCGGCGAACTGATCGGCAAGTGGGCGAAGGCCCGGCTCGGCAGCACGCCGGCCCGCATCGCCATGCTCGACTACGACCTCTCCGACAAGACCGCCAAGGCACGTCATGACGGCTTCCTGAAGGGCTTCGGCATTGCCGAGGGCGCTCCGGAGATCGCCGGCACCGCGCTGACCCAGGCGAATGTCGAGACCGGCCAGTCGTCGATGGAAAACCTGCTGTCGGCCCATCCCGACATCAACGCCGTCTACACGATCAACGAGCCGGCGGCGCAGGGCGCCTTCCTCGCCATCAAGCGGGCCAAGAAGGACATCGCGCTGACCTCGATCGACGGCAGCTGCTCGGGCGTGCGCAGCGTCGCCGACGGCACGATCGGCGCGACCGTGATGCAGTTCCCGACCAACATGGGCACCCTCGCCGTCGAGGCGATCGTCACCGCGGTCAATGGCGGCGCCAAGCCGAGCGGCATCAACAATTCGGGCACCATCCTGATCACCGACAATCCGGTGGACGGCATCGAATCCAAGGACTCCAAGTGGGGCCTGGACAACTGCTGGGGAGAGTAAGAATGCAGACGTCTGACCGGGCTCGCACCGATACCGGGCAGGCAAAGATCGACGCGGAGCCGGCAGGGTCACCCCCTGCCGGTCTCCTCGCCGGATTGCGCCGCGCCGCCACGGGACTGTTCGCCTATCCGGTCACCGGACCGCTGGTGGCGCTGGTCCTGATCCTTGTCGTCTTCTCGGTCACGACCTCGACCTTCCTGAATGCGGGAAATCTGTCGCTCATCTTCCAGCAATCCGTCGTCGTCGGAACGCTGGCGCTCGGACAGACGCTGATCATCCTCGTTTCCGGCATCGACCTCGCCAATGGCGCCATCATGGTGCTGGGCATGGTGGTCGCGGGCAGCATCGCCGCCAATGGCGATCCGATGCTTGGCATGCTGGTCGGGCTTGCCGTCTGCATCGTCGCCGCGTCGATCAATGGGTTGATCATCACGCGCTTCCGGCTGCCGCCCTTCATCGCGACGCTCGGCCTGTTCACGATCCTGACGGCCGCCGCGCGCCTCTACACGCAATCGCGCAGCTACCCGATCAATTCGGATTTCATGACCATTCTTGGCGAAGGCCCGTCCTTCGGCCTGGTCACCATCACCTATGGCAGCATGCTCTGGATCGCGCTAACGCTGATCCTCGCCTATGCGCTCAACCAGACCGCCTGGGGCGTTCGGGTCTATGCGATCGGCAATTCGCCAGCCGCCGCCCGCCTCAACGGCGTCAACGTCAACGGCGTCATCTTCAGCGTCTATGCGCTCGCCGGCGTCTTCTATGCCTTCGCCGGCTGGCAGGCGCTCGGCCGCACGCCGATCGCCGATCCCAGCGGCTACCAGATCGCCAATCTCGACAGCATCACCGCCGTCGTCATCGGCGGCACCAGCCTGTTCGGCGGCCGCGGCGGCGTCGCCGGCACGTTCATCGGCGCGCTCATCGTGGTGGTGCTGAAGAACGGACTGACGCAGGCCGGCATCGATTCGCTCTACCAGCAGATCGCCACCGGCTTCCTCGTCATCCTCGCCGTCGGCGCCGATCAGTATCTGGGCCGGGGACAGCGCGCATGAGCACCCAGACCACCACGCCGCTCGCCATGCAGGCCACGGGCCTGACCAAGCGCTACGGCCATGTCGTCGCCCTGGACGGCGCCGATTTCGAACTGGCCAGGGGCGAGATCCTCGCCGTCGTCGGCGACAATGGCGCCGGCAAGTCGAGCCTGATCAAGGTGCTGACCGGCGCCACGATCCCCGATGCCGGCACGGTGTTCGTCGATGGCGCCGAGGTTCACTTCAAGAACCCTCTCAGCGCCCGGCTCGCCGGCATCGAGACCGTCTACCAGGAACTCGCCGTCGCGACGCAGCTCAACATCGCGCAGAACCTGTTCCTCGGCCGCGAGCTGCGCAAGCCGGGCCTGCGTGGACAGATCTTCCGCCAGCTCGACAAGTCGCGCATGCGCCAGCAGGCGGCCGACCATATGAAAAATCTCGGCATCCGCATCCAGTCGATCAACCAGAAGGTCGAGACGCTTTCGGGCGGACAGCGGCAGGCCGTGGCAGTCGCCCGCGCCGCCGCCTGGGGCAAGCGCGTCGTCATCCTCGACGAGCCGACGGCGGCGCTTGGCGTGCGCGAGACCAACCAGGTGCTGAACCTGATCACCCGCGTGCGCGACCAGGGGCTCTCCGTCGTCCTGATCAGCCATTCGATGCCGGACGTCTTCCAGATCGCCGACCGGATCCACATCCATCGCCTCGGCCGCCGCGCCGTCGTCGTCAGCCCGAAGACGACCTCGATGAGCGATGTCGTCGCCGTCATGACCGGCGCGCTGCCGGCCGATGCAGTCCAGTCGAGCCTTATCGCAACCGATGCGCCGCCGAAGCCGGCCGGCCACTAGTTCACCGAAGAGAGAGTCACACCCATGTCGATCCTCGACAAGTTCTCGATGCGGGGCAAAGTCTCCGTCATTACCGGCGGCAACCGCGGCATCGGCAAGGCGATCGCCGTCGGCCTCGCCGAAGCCGGTTCATCGATCGTCATCGCGGCGCGCGACGACGCCAAGAGCGAAGAGACGCTGGCCGAACTGAAGAAGCTCGGCGTGCCGGCCATCGCGGTCAAGACCGACGTCGCCAACCGCGACGACCTCGAGGCGATGGTCGAGACAGTGGCGAAGGAACTCGGCCCGATCGACGTGCTGGTCAACAATGCCGGCATCGGCTTCCACGCCAATGCGCTGACGCTCAGCGACGAGGAATGGCAGCGCCTGTTCTCGATCAATCTCGACGCAGTCTGGAAGGCGAGCCAGGTCGTCGGCAACCAGATGGTCAAGCGCGGCTCCGGCTCGATCATCAATATTGGCTCGATCTCCGGCCTGATCATCAACCGCCCGCAATGGCATTCGCCCTACGGCATCTCCAAGGCCGCCGTCCATCATCTGACCAAATCGCTGGCGGCCGAATGGGCGCAGTCGGGCGTGCGCGTCAATGCGATCGCACCCGGCTATGTGAAGACCGAGATCGCCAGCACCGAGTATGAAGACTACGCGCATTATTGGCGCGATGAGGTGCCGATGCAGCGTTATGCGACGCCGGAAGAAATCGCCCCGATTGCCTTGCTTCTGGCAAGCGAAGCCTCGTCTTTCGTGACAGGATCGGTGTTCGTCGTCGACGGCGGCTACACTCTCTGGTAGCCGAAGTTTCGGTCGTCTTGTCCCGTGGCGCAGCCTCGATCGAGCGTTGCGCAACGGACAAGAGATCGGCTCATGAAGGGTAAGCATGGAACGCGTGCAAGACCATCCGGACAAGGGCGATATCGGGGTGGCGGCGAGCGCCGGCCCCCTCTTGTCGCTGATCGCCACCGGCCGGGCCCAGTCCCGCGCCGAACTGATCGACCGAACCGGCCTGTCGCGCACCACCGTCACCCAGCGCCTCAATGCGCTGATCGCGCTTGGTCTCGTCGACGAAGCGGCGAAGACGCTGCCGAGCGGTGGCCGCCCGACGAAGATGCTGCAACTCAACACCGGCTTCGGCGTCATCCTCGTCGCCGATATCGGCGAGAGCATCCTACGCACCGCCGTCACCACGCTGGAGCCGTCGATCCTCGCGGAATCGACCTGCACCATCGAACTGCGCGGCGGCCCGCTGCCTGTGCTGATGCAGGTCGCCAATCAGTTTCGAGCCCTACTCGAACGTATTGGCCGACCGCCGGAGGATCTGCTCGGCGCCGGTCTCTGCCTGCCCGCCCCCGTCGATTTCAAGGCAGGGCGTGTCTTCGGCCCCTCGATCCTGACCGGCTGGGATGATTTCGACATCCGTTCCTGGCTCGGCAAGGAGTTGGGCGCTCCCGTCGTCGTCGAGAACGACGTGAACCTGATGACGCTATCGGAATCGCGCCGCTTCTGGCCCGAGGTCGAGCAACTCCTCTACATCAAGGCCGGAACGGGCATCGGCAGCGGCATCATTGCAGACGGGCGGCTCTATCGTGGCGCGCAGGGCGCCGCCGGCGACATCGGTCACATCCAGCTGAATTCGGACAACCCGCCGCTCTGCCGCTGCGGCAAGCTCGGCTGTGTCGAGGCGCGCGCTGCCGGCTGGGCGTTGGCGCGCGACCTTCGCGCCAAGGGTTTTGAAGCGCAGAACGCGCGCGATATCGTGGCCCTGGTGCAGGACAACCAGCCGGAAGCGATCCGCTGCGTTCGCGAGGCCGGGCGCGTGCTGGGCGAGGTGACGGCCAATGTGGTGAGCGTCCTCAATCCGAGCCTGATCGTCATCGGCGGCACACTCTCCGGGGCCGAGGACCATCTGCTCGCCGGCGTACGCCAGCTCGTACTCGAACGCTCGCTGCCGCTTGCCACCCGCGAATTACGCATCGTGCGGACAAAATCGGACGGCAGCGCCGGCATTCTCGGCGCAGCGCAACTGGCAATCGACACGATCCTGCACCCGGACGCGATCGAGAGCGTTATCGTCAAGCACGCCAGAATGGCCGCGCGACAGCACCACGCAGCAAAGGGCGCAGCAAGCTTGCAGGCGGCCCGGCCCGCGCAAGACGATTCACGATAAAGCCGTAGCCTAGAGCTCGCGACCGCACCGTCACCGGCGATGCGGTGCCGCGCCGCTTTTCGCCACCGGCGGTGCGCTGGACGATCCGTCCGTCCAGCCCTTCCTCATCCAGCCAGCTGCGCAACCGCACAAGATTGCCGACGCAGTTTTCATCCCTGCATGCCCCTGGCGGTTAGCGGGCGGCGGCCAGCGGGCCGCCCTTTTCCGTCACCATGGCGACAAGGCGCTCGAAGACGGCGGGTGACTGGCGGATGCCGTCATGCTCGAATTCGTTGGTGATCCAGAAATCCAGATTGCCGATGGCGCGCGCCGTCTCCAGCGACATGTCGGCGTCGACATACATGTCGTCGTGATAAATGGCCGCCGCGATCGGAACGTCGTTGGCGGCAAGGCGGCCGGGCTCGTAAAGACGGCTGTAGCTCGGGCGGCGGGCGAGTGCTTCCACGGCAGCCTTGAATGGCCGCAGCGAAGCGATTTCCTCGAACATCCACGGATAGATCATCTCGCCCGTGAACAGCAGCGGTCGCGCGTCGGAAGCGAATTCGGGGAACTGCGCGCGCCACCGCTCGGCGGACCACGCGGTCGCGCCTTCACCGTCACCGTAGATGGCTTCGTGAATGGCGGCGAAGAGCGGATTGCCGTGGTAGGAAGTCAGCGCCATGACGCTCGACAGGAAGTGATCCGACAGGCGGTTGCGCGCCGATCCGGCGAAAGCCTCCTCGATCAGCCAATGAATGTTCTCGAAGCCGGGCGTCATGCCGAAATCGAGACCGACCGTCTGTAGCCGCCGAACCGTCAGGCGGTCGCCGTCGGGCAGGCGTACATCATTGGCGGCGATGAAATCGGCCAAAGCGCCGACCCGCGCGACGTCGTCGGGATAGCGCTTGTAGTAGCCGGCGTTCTTTGCCCTGACGCGAGGATAGGTGCGTCGATAGACGTCGTCCGCCGAAGGGGTCAGGCTTGGAATGCCGCCAGCGACGTAGCAGGCCGAAAGGCCCTCCGGCGCGCGGCTCAGATAGGTCAGCGTCAGGAAGCCGCCATAGCTCTGGCCAAGCGTCTGCCAGCGGGCCCCCCCGAATGCCGTTTTGCGCAGATGCTCCAGGTCGGCGACGATCGAATCGGCACGGAAGCAGGCCAGATAGTCCGCGCCCGCCTCGGCATCGGCAAAGCCGGCCATGGTCGCGGCATCGACCGGGGTCGAGCGACCGGTGCCGCGCTGGTCCGGCAGGATGACCCGGTGGGTCTTCAAGGCAGCATGCAGCCAAGGCGGCCCGCCGCGCGTTGGTCGGGGAGACTTGCCGCCTGGGCCGCCCTGCAGGAAGCACAACAGCGGCAGGGTCTCATCCTTGCGCGCGGGATCGACGACCTCGCGTGCGAAGACTTCGATGGTCGGCCCGGACGGATTCGACCAGTCGAGCGGCACCGCCAGCCCATGATCGCGCACGTGCATTCCGGGGATCGTGTATTCCGAGATAATCATGGGGTCCTCCAGCGAACGCGCGGATCGGGCTGCATTTAGAAAAGTCGACGACGATGTTGGGCGGCAACAATGAAGAGACCGCCCAGCAACGCAACGCCGATGATGATCGGGCGGCTCAGCGCGCGCCCCAGGTATCGGTCAGGCGGTAGCCTTCCGGCCAGGGATCCGAGGGGTCGAGCATGTGCTGGTGCGTGCCGGTGATCCAGGCGCGGCCGGAGATTTCGGGCAGGATCGCCGGGCGCCCACCCACCTCGGTCGTGCCGGCGATGCGGCCGGCGAAGGTCGAGCCGATCACCGAAACTGCGGTCAGGTGATCGTCCAGCCTCATCTGACCGCGAGCATGCAGCACGGCCATGCGTGCCGAAAGCGCGGTGCCGGTCGGCGAGCGGTCGACCTTGCCGGGCTGAATTGCGACGGCCGCGCCAGCGCGCAGGCCTTCCGCCGTGCGCTCAACCGGACCGGCGAACAGGCAGAAGGAAATATGCTTCCAGTCGGGATTCTCAGGATGGTGGAAGCCGAGCGCCGCATTGGCGGCGTTGGTGATTTTCACGCCAAGCCTGGCGATGTCATGAGCCTCGTCGGCCTCGAGGCTGAAGCCCAGCGCCGCGGCGTCGACGATGACGAAGCTGTCGCCGCCATAAGCGGTGTCGATCGTCAACGTGCCCAGCCCCTCGACCTCGAGCTTGGCATCCAGCCGTTCGACGAAGCTCGGCAGATTGCGCACGAAGATGCGCTCGGCCTTGCCGTTCCTGCACTCGGCCCGCACGCGCACCAGCCCGCCCGGCGCTTCGAGCGTGATCTCGGTCACCGGCTCCTGCATCGGCAGGATGCCGCTGTCGAGCAGCACCGTCGACACGCAAATCGAGTTCGAACCCGACATCGGCGGGGTGTCCTCCGGCTCCATGATGATGAAGGCCGCGTCCGCCTCCGGATGCTTTGGCGGCACCAGCAGATTGACATGGCGGAAGACGCCGCCGCGCGGTTCGTTGAGCACGAAGTTGCGCAGGGAGCCGTCGCGGGCGATCCAGCGGCTCTGCTCCCAGATCGTGTCGCCGGGCGGTGGCGTCACGCCGCCGACGATGACGTCGCCGACCTCTCCCTCGGCATGGGCCGAGATCACGTGAATGGTTTTCGTGCTGCGCATGGTAGCTCCTCAGATCGATTCCAGGAAAAGCGCGGAGCGATCTTCCGTTCGAAATTGTTTAAAAACAAAGAGATAGATCGCTCTGGCCTGCGTCACGCCGACCATGGAGGCTCCTTCTCGACGACCGCCGCGCAGTAGGCGCAATCGGCCCATCATCGAATTGCACTTGCCGAGCTCCTGTATACGTTATGTATGCAAAACATCAATCGTTTCGCCCGCATTGGTCGGACCCGGACATGAAAGAGACATGATGAGCAATGCCACCGCCCTGCCGATCAGCGCGCTTCGGGTGCGCGTAGAGGCGATCCTCCGCAACGCAGGGCTCAACGCCATCCAGGCGGGCGCCGTCGCCCGGGTGATCGCGGCCGGGGAGCGCGATGCCTGCAAATCGCATGGCATCTACCGGATCGAAGGCGTGCTGCGCACGATCAAGGCAGGCAAGGTGAAGCCGGACGCCGTACCGGAACTCGTGCCGCAGGAGGGCTCGGCGATCGTGCGGGTGAACGCCAATGGCGGCTTCGCCAATCCGGCCTTTGAATTGGGGCTGCCGGCGCTGGCGGAGCGTGCCCGCTCCCGCGGCCTCGCCGCCCTCGTCATCAATGACTGCGCGCATATCTCCGCCCTGTGGTCGGAGGCGGAGGCGCTGACCGAGCAGGGGCTTGCCGGACTTGTCATGTGCCCCAGCTATTCGACCGTCGCGCCGACCGGCGGCAACAAGCCGCTGCTCGGCACGAATCCCATCGCCTTCGGCTGGCCGCGCGCCGGCAAGTTGCCCTACGTCTTTGACTTCGCCACGTCGGTCGCCGCGCGCGGCGAGATCGAGCTGCACCGGCGCGCGGGCAAGCCGTTGCCGGAAGGCTGGGCGATCGACGCGCAAGGCAATCCGACGACCGATCCGGAAGCTGCTCTCACCGGCGCCATGCTGCCCTTCGGCGGGCACAAGGGGTCGGCCATCGGCACGATGATCGAGCTGCTCGCCGGCATCATGATCGGCGACCTGACCAGCCCGGAGGTGCTCGACTATCTCGGCACCACCACGCTGGCGCCGCTCCACGGCGAACTCGTCATCGCCTTTTCCCCCGAGGCCTTCACGGCAGGCCGTGCCGGCGATCCCTTCGCCCGGGCAGAGGTCCTGTTCGAGGCGATCGCGGGCCAAGGGGCGCGCCTTCCGTCGCAGCGCCGCTACGCCGCGCGAGCCAAATCCGACGCCGAAGGCGTCGCGCTCACCGCCACCGAGATGGAGCAGCTCGACCGTCTGCTCACGCTCGGGCTCGACGCCGTCTCATAGAGACGGATCCCGGAAAGCGCGTGGCGGCTTTCGGAAAGTTCACGCTCCGGCAAGAAGAAAGGCCCTCCCGCCGGGAGGGCCTCGTCGTTTCAGCCGTATGCGGCGATCAGCCCTTTGGCTTCTGTGCCCAGGGAAGGTCGTCGACCAAGACTGCCCGCGCCGAGCCTTGCACTGGACGCGGAACCGCCGCATCCCACGGGCGCGAAGGGCGACGCGCAATCTGCCTGTCGACAAACCTTCGGTTGATAAAGCGACCGAAGCCGGCGCTTCATAGAAATTCCCCGAACGTCAAGCCCACGCTACCACTTGCTCAACCGCGGGCGTACACAGATAAATCATGCTCGACCACGCTCTGTGGCCGATTCCAAGCAACCTCTTGTCTAGCGCGGTCAGGGAAGTTCACCGTGCCAATGTGACCGGTCAGGGGACTTCTGTGTTTTCAAGGCGCCAGCACTGATGCCCAAGATAGTGATCGTCGACGACAGCTCGACCAATCAGCGCATCTATTCAAAGCTGGCGAGACAGCTGGAATTCGACCTCGACATCCGCACATTCGGAAGTCCGCGCGCGGCCTTGGAATGGCTGGCCGAGAATACCGCCGATCTGATCATCACCGATTACAAGATGCCCGCGATGACCGGTGCGGACTTGACCGCCGCCATCCGGGCCGACGGCCGCAACTGGGACGTCCCGGTCATTGTCATCACCGCCTATAGCGATCAGGAATTCCGCGTCACCGCATTCGAGGCGGGAGCGACGGATTTTCTGTTGAGCCCGGTGGACCATGTCGAATTCCTGGCTCGCGCCAAGAATCTCCTGAAGCTCAGGACTCAGCAATTGCTGATATCGAAGCGGGCGGACCAGCTGGAGATCAGCCTGCACGTCAAGGAACAGCTGCTGCGGGAGAGCCGCGAGGCCCTTGCCCAGGTGATCGACACCGTGCCCGCCATGATCAACGCGACCGACCGGGACGGGCGCTGCGTCTTCGTCAACGCCCATCAGGCGGCCTTCTTCGGCAAGGTGCCGGCCGATCTCGTCGGCCAGCCAATCGAGGCCCTTCTCGGCGAGGACCGGGCCCATATCAGCCGCCGGCTCGACCAGCTGGTGCTGCGGACCGGCCGCCCCATGCCTCCCCGTCAGGAGGATGTCTGGGCACCGGATGGCGAGCAGCGCATCTATCTGACGAGCAAGGCGCCGCTCTATGACAGCATGGGAGAGATCGCGAGCGTCCTCTCGACCTCGATCGATATCACCGAGCAACGCCATGCCGAGCGGCGCCTGCTCCATATCGTCAACCACGATCCGCTCACGGGCCTGCCGAACCGCGTGATGCTGCGCGACCATCTTCGACGCGAGCTCGCCCGCGGTCGCCGCGGCGACCAGAATTTCGCCCTGCATTTCATTGACCTGGACCGCTTCAAGGCGGTCAATGATGCGCACGGCCATCACCGTGGCGACACACTGCTGCAGCGCGTCGCCGATGCGCTGTCGACGCTTGTCGGCAGCAGTCATACGGTTGCCCGCCTCGGCGGCGACGAATTCGCCATTCTGCAGCCGGACATCGACGGGCCCGACGACGCCGGCCGGCTGGCCCAGTCGATTCTCGACTTGCTCAACAGCAAGGAGGATAGTCCGCTCGCCCTCAATATCGGCGCCAGCATCGGCGTCACCCTCGCCCCCTTGGACGGCACGGACCCAGACGAGCTGCTCAAGAATTCGGATCAGGCCATGTATCTGGCCAAGTCGCTGGGCGGTGGCACCTGGCGCTTCTTCGCGGCCGACATGCGCCCGCGCGCCATTCAGACGGCGCATCTCGAGACAGAACTTCGCGGCGCGCTATCGCGCCAGGAGTTTGTGCTCTTTTACCAGCCTCAGATCGATCTCCGCAGCCAGAAGATCGTGGGCGCCGAGGCCTTGCTGCGCTGGCAGCATCCGCAGCGCGGCCTCCTCGCCCCTGGCTCCTTCCTGGGCCTGGCCGAGGAGACGGGCCTGATCCTGCCGATCAACGAATGGGTCCTGAACGAGGCCTGCCGCCAGGGGGCGGCCTGGGAAGCCATCGGACTTGGCGACCTGCGCATCGCCGTCAACATGTCGCCGATCCAGTTCCGTCGCCAGGGCGTGGAAAACCTGGTGAAGGATGCCCTGCGGGCGAGCGGCATGCGCCCGACATCGCTGGAGCTGGAACTGACGGAAGGCATCCTGCTCGGCCATGACGAGCAGATCGTCAAGCAGATGCACGTCCTGCGATCGCTCGGGGTCACGCTTTCCGTGGACGACTTCGGCACCGGCTACTCCTCGTTGAGCTATCTCCGCAGCTTCCCGCTGCACCGGTTGAAGATCGACCGTTCCTTCGTGCAGGATCTCGGCAGCGATCCCAGTGCCTTGGCGATCGTGCGGACCATCATCGATCTCGGCCATATCCTGAATCTGCATGTTCTTGCCGAAGGCGTCGAAACGGAGCCGCAGCTCTCGCTTCTGCGTCTGGAAGGGTGTGATGAGGTGCAGGGATACCATTTCAGCGGGCCGATCCCGGCCGATGCCTTTGTCGACTGGGTGACGCAGTATGGCAGCGTGAGCTCCGGCCCCTCGCAGGCGGCGACGGAGAATGAGCATGCGCGCGCCGACTAGGGTGCTTCGGGCGCTGGCCGCCCCTCTTCATTGGGCGGCTGCGCGACTGCGGGACCGGCCCGACAGCGAACATGAGATGAGCTACAACCGGCTCGTCTTCGCCATCATCATCGTCATTGTGCTGCTCGTGTACCGGAGCAGCGACGACATGGGCTACGCCCTGGACGTCATGGCGCTCTACATCCCGCTCGCTTTGGGGGTGCTTGGCCACATCCTGCTCTTTCCGGGCATTTCGCGCGCTCGGCGCTTCTTCGCGCTGGTGATGGATTGCGGCTTTCTTTCCTGGCAACTGCACCTCGGCGGCGAGGTCGCGGCGCTCTTTTTCCCGATCTATCTCTGGGTCATCTTCGGCAACGGCTTCCGGTTCGGCCTGACCTCGCTCGCAATCGCCATTCCCGTCGCCACCGTGTGTTTCGGCGTCGTGGTTCTGACGACGCCGTTCTGGTTCCAGCGCTGGCATCTCTCGGTGGGCCTGCTGGCCGGCCTCGTCATCCTGCCCGCCTACGCCGGCACGCTGATCCGCAAGCTATCGCTCGCGACACAAGCCGCCGAGGAGGCCAGCCAGGCGAAGAGCCTGTTCCTCGCCAGCGTCAGTCACGAACTGCGCACGCCGCTCACCGCCATCGTCGGCATGACGGGATTGCTGCGCGCCAGTCCGCTCGTCGCCGAGCAGCGCGACATGGTCGAAACCGTGGAGGTAGCGAGTCGCTCGCTCCAATCGCTGATCAACAGCCTGCTCGACCTCTCGCGGATCGAGGCAGGTCGCATGCCGGTGTCGAACGGCGAGATCGACCTCATCGCGCTGCTCGTGGACACGCGCCGGCTCGTCGAGAGTCAGGTGCGCGAGCGTGACCTGAGCTTCGACATCTACGTCACGTCGCGCACGCCGCTGCGCCTGAACGGCAGCCGGCAGCACCTGCACGAAATCCTGGTCAATCTGGTCGGCAATGCCGTGAAGTTCACCCGCGATGGCGGCGTGACCATTGCGGTGGACGGCCAGCCGGAGGAAGACGGCCGACTTCGCCTGACGATGGAGATCAGTGATACCGGCATCGGCATCGCGCCGAAGGACCAGGAGCGGATCTTCGAGGATTTCACCCAGGCCAATCCCGGCATCATGAACCGCTTCGGCGGCACCGGCCTGGGCCTGGCCATCGCGCGACGGCTGGTCGAGTTGCTGGGCGGTTCGATCTCGGTCGAAAGCGCGCTGGGGGAAGGCAGTACGTTCCGCTTTGACATCATCGCGTCGACGCTGGCGGACGAAGGGCTGTCGGTCGAGGAGCCCTGGCGCGAGCGCGGCGTCGTCCTCGTCTGCCGCGACGCTGCGCCGCTGCAGGAGCTGGTGACCACGCTCTCCTCGCTCGGCGTGAAACCCATGGTGGCCGACCCGCTGCTCGGACCCGCCCGGATGTTCCCGCCCGAGGCCGCCAACGCCGTTCGCCTGCTCTTCGAGCCGGATGGCGGCAATCTGCCGCTGCCCTATGCCGGCGCCACCGGGGCGTCCTCCAAGGGCGTACTGATCCAGTCGCAAGCCGCGCCGACACTTCCGGACCTGGCAACCCGACAGCGTTGCACGAGCCTGCTTTCGGCCCGCCCGACGGCGGCGGAATTGCGACGCGCGCTGACGCTCGCCTGCCGACTGAACGCGCCAGCCCCTTCGGTCGCGCACCAGCCGGCCGCGCCGCGCCCAATCCGGCCGAGCCGCCCCCGCCGCGTGCTGCTGGCCGACGATAACCGCATCAACCAGCGCGTCTTCTCCCGCATTCTCGAGGCGGCCGGCCATTCCGTCCTGCTGGCGGAGACCGGCGACCAGGCGCTCGACCTGCTGGAAGAGAAGGCGGATCAGATCGACATCGTGCTGATGGACTTCAACATGCCCGATACCGACGGACTGGAAGCCACCAAGCTCTATCGCGTGATGGCCACGGGCGACCGGCGGCTTCCGATCGTCGGTCTGACGGCCGATGCGACCGCCCTGAACGACAGCCGCTGGCGCGACGCCGGCATGGATGACTGCCTGATCAAGCCGGTCGAACCGACTGCGCTGCTGGCGGCCGTCGACAGGATCACCGGCGACGGGTCCGCCCCATCCGTCCGTCCCGATACGCGGCTCACCCTGGTTCGCACCAACATCCTGCCCAGCCTGGACGAGAAGGCGGTCGAAAGACTGCAGCGGCTCGGCAACGCGGAATTCGTGGACGGGCTGATGGAAGACTATCTGGCCGATGCCGAGATCATGCTGGACAGGTTGGTCAGAAGCGCGGCCCGGGGCGACCTGGAGGCTTTCCGCAGCGACGACCATGCGCTGCAGAGCTGCTCGGCGAACATGGGCGCGCTCGCCCTCGGCAGCATCTGCGCGTCCTGGCGAGAGCTGCGCGGCGAAGAACTGCGAGCTGGCGCCGCGGAGTTCACGCGGCAAGCCAGGGCCGAGCTGCGGCGGACCCAGAAAGCCATGCGCCTCTATTCGACGCGCGAGGCCGGACTGGGCTGAATCTCCGGCGGCTGGCGATGCGCCCCGAGGCGCATCGCCAATCGACCTCACTCGGCTGCCACGAGAACGGATACGTCCGAATGCAGGCTCGCGAGGCGCCGGTTTTGGGCCGAGCAGAGACGATCCATCTTGCGAAGGTCAGCCTCCGTCAGATTCAACGCCGCTTCTGCCCAGATATCGACGACGTCGATGAGTTCGTCGAGCGTCACGGGATTGACGCGCCGCCGGGCCCGATAGAGGGCCTGGTGAGCGTTGTGCTTCCGGTTGTGGCGCGCGATGTAGTCGAGCACGGCCGACTGCCCCTGCCCGTCCTCCGCCAGGACGTCGACCACGCCCATGTCATACAGCTCCTCGGCCGTATGGATGCGGCCCGACAGGATGAGTGCTTCCGCCTTGTCGCGGGACATGCGCCGCGACAAGAAGCTGTAGGCGCCCATGCCGGGGAACATGTTGAACAGGATCTCGGGCAAGCCCATCTTGGCGCTGCGCTCGGCCACGATCAGATCAAAGGACAGGGCGTGCTCGAAGCCGCCGCCGAGTGCATCGCCCTGCACCAGCGCCATCGTCACGACCGGGGCGTCGAACGCCACGGCATTGCGGTGGATGGCCTCGACGGCAACATGGCCGTAGTGGCGCATCGCCTTCAGGTCGCGGCTGCGGATGCGCTGCGCGAAATGGCCCAGGTCCCCGCCCAGATTGTAGATGCCCGGCACGGCCGAAGCCATGACGAACCAGGAGAACGGCGCGTCGGCCGGGCTGGACAGGTTCGAGAAGGTCTGGGTGATCGCCGTCTGCATCCGGCTGATGTCATGCATCAGTTCGTGCGTGTAGGAAGGCTTGTCGACCGGGTCCATGTAGCACCAGCAGGTCGAATTGGTCGTGTCGATATCGAGATGCAGGTTGTCATAGCCGATATCGCGGATCGCCCTCGCGGCCTCGGACGCGGGAGCATTGCCGGAGCCGGCCGTCATGGCATGAAAAGCAATCGGTGCATTATTCATTTGAAGCGAAGTCATCTTTTATCTCCATCAGTGGAATAGGCGGTAAGACGTCACGCGCGAGGATGCCGCAAGGACACCTCCAAATACATTAGGCCCAAGACACGCGACGAGAATGAGAAAGTAGCGGGACGCTGGGCTGATCAAGACCGCATGTGCGTTCAAGGTAAATCGCATGGGGCGAAGAGCAGAGTTCATCAAGAGCGTTGAGCAACCACGGCCGCGAGGTCGAGGTGGAATACTCGGTGGCTGGCCGGCACGATGGCCGGTCTCGCCGCTTGGCCGTCATGGGCTGCGTGGCGGCGGCGAGGCTCCACAACCGAGCCTATGCAATTTCTGGACAATCGACACCTGACGTTTCACTCTCGGTCCGATCCCTGATGAGACGTCTGGCCGCAAAAGATCTCCAATGCCGCTCGAAGCGCCCCCGCATGACCGTCGTGAAACTTTCGGCGCTCCGAGCCTTCCGCGCCTGCGGCAGGCCATCGACGAAATGCCGGAGGCACTTTCGCGCATCGGCAAGTACATTCTCGACAATCCGGAACGGGTCGTCCGCTCCTCGCTGGCGGAGCTTGCCGTGTTGGCGCAAAGCGGCGAGGCGAGCGTGGTGCGCTTCTGCAAGCATCTCGGCTATGCCGGCTACCGCGACCTCAAGATCGCCCTGACGGCGGAGCTCGCGAGCCAGCGAACCGTCCGCCTGATGCGGGTTTCCAATGTCGGCGGCCTGACGCCGCTTGCCGCCCGGCTCGGCGACGCGATCAACAGCACGGCGCAGAGTCTCGATCCCGACCTGCTGCTCCACCTGGCGGTCCAGTTGAAGAAAAGCCGGCGGATCGACGTCTTCGGCGCCGGCATTTCCGGCATCGTGGCCGAAATGGTCGCCTACCGGTTGATGCGCGTCGGCCTGATCGCTCAGGCCTTCCAGGATGCGACGCTGGCGCATGAGGTCATCACGAAGTTCGATTCTTCCTGCGTGGCGATCGGGATCTCGGAAATGGGCCTGACGCCGGATACAGTGCGGTTCCTGGCAGGCGCGCGCGCCGCCGGCGCCTTCACGCTCGCGATCACGGGCCGGGCCCACAGCCCCCTCACCCAGAACGCCGACGCCGTCCTGCTGGCGGTTGCGACCGATCCGCCTCCGATGGGCGGCGAGATGACCGCCGTTCCGGCCAAGATCCTGGTGGTGGAAGCGCTGGCCGGCGCGATCGCGGCCGAATGAGCGCTGCGCGTCGGGCGAAGGGCTACGCGTGGAGTTTTAATCCACTTCTGTCATCTAGGTGAAATAAAACTCCGCCATGGTCCGCCCGAAACCAGCGGGGCAGAGCATGACGGCGACCGTATCCATCTCATCGATCGAAAAGAACTTCGGCGCGACCAAGACGCTGAAGGGCGTATCGGTGGATATCGCCGCCGGCGAATTCCTGACCCTCGTCGGCCCTTCCGGCTGCGGAAAGTCGACGCTGCTGCGCATCCTCGCCGGCTTGATCCCGCAGGACGGCGGTTCGATCCATATCGATGGAGCGCCCGTCGACCATCTGCCGCCGCGAGCGCGCGACGTCTCGATGGTGTTCCAGAGCTACGCGCTCTATCCGCATATGAGCGTTCGCGAGAACATCGCCACGCCCTTGAAGGTGCGGCGCCTCAGCAGCGCGGCGCGCTGGCCGGTCGTCGGCAGGATGATGCCGGGCCAAGCGGTCGCCCGCGCCGCCATCGCCGAGGCCGTGAATCAGGTGGCTGGACAGGTGGAGATCGAGGCGCTGCTCGATCGCCGACCCGCCCAGCTCTCCGGCGGCCAGCGGCAGCGCGTGGCGCTGGCCCGCGCCATGGTGCGCCAGCCGCGCGTCTTCCTGATGGACGAGCCGCTCTCCAACCTCGACGCCCGCCTGCGCGTGCATATGCGCGGCGAGCTTTCCGAATTGCACCGGCGCCTCGGTGCGACGTTCATCTATGTGACGCACGACCAGGTCGAGGCCATGACCATGTCGAGCCGCGTGGCGCTGATGATGGACGGCGAGATCATCCAGGTCGCGACGCCGAGCGAGATCTACGCCAACCCAGTCGACGTGCGCGTCGCCCGCTTCATCGGCAGCCCGGAGATCAATCTGCTGGATGCCCGCGCCGACCAGCATGGGCATGTCTCCATCGCCGGGCGGACGACGGCGTTCCGCTCTGACACGGTCGGGCCCTTCACGATCGGACTGCGCCCGGAAGTGCTCGCCATTGACGACGGCTCGTCCGAGATTGTCATCGACAGCCGCCTCCAGCGCATCGAGCGCCTCGGTCATGACGTACTTCTGCACATGCGGCACGACGCCGGCAGCAAGAAGAGCATGACGCTGCGCGTATCGGCGGCGGAACTCGACGCGCTGCAGGCGAATGGCCGCCTGAACGAAAATGTCGCGGTCGGCGCGCGCGCCGGCTCGGCCCTCCTGTTCGGCGCGGACGGCAAGCGGCTGCCGGGCCTGCACGGCGCGGCCCCGCCCGAGCTCGTGGCCTACGGCCTGGGCCTCAGGGCGGTCGGAGCCTGATCATGGCCATGGTTCTTTCGTCCGGCGCCAGCCGCGCCGTTTCGCGACGCCGGCTCGGGGCCGAGATCGCGCCCGCCGTCGCCTACTGGTTCGCGACCCCGTCCGTCATCCTGCTCGTCGGCACGCTGCTGCTGCCGATCGCGGTGATGGTCACGATGAGCTTCACCGACTACGAGCTCGGCGCCCTCGACTATTCCTTCCTCGGCTTCGACAACTACGCCACGCTCTGGAAGGACAAGGCCTTCTGGCGAGCGCTGTTCAACACGATCTACTACGTCGCGCTGGTCGTCCCCGCGTCGGTGGTGATCGGCCTCCTGCTCGCGGTCATGGTCAACGGGCTGAAGCACGGCCGCAAGCTCTACCAGATCGCCTTCTTCCTGCCGGTCACCTCGACGCTGATCGCGATGGCGACGGTGTGGAAATACCTGCTCCACGGCACGATCGGCCCGGTCAATCACCTGCTGACCGCCATCGGCCTGCCGGCGATGGAGTTCTTCGGCAATCCGTCGCTGGTGATGCCGGCTCTCGCCATCATCGGCGTCTGGTCGCTCGCCGGCTTCAACATGGTGCTGTTCACCGCCGGCCTGACGGCGATCCCGCAGGAGCTGTACGAGGCCTCGGCCGTCGACGGCATCGACAATCCGATCGAGCGCTTCTTCACGGTGACGCTGCCCATGCTCGGACCGACCACGATGTTTGTGGTCATCACCACCTCGATCACGGCCTTCAAGGTGTTCGACACCGTCGCGGTGCTGACGCGCGGCGGTCCGCAGGGGGCGAGTGACGTGCTGCTCTACGTCAACTACCTCGAGGGGTTCCAGTACATGCGGATCGGCCTCGCCTCGGCGATCACGGTCGTCTTCCTCGGCATCATCCTGCTCTTGTCGCTGATCCAGGCCAAGGTTCTGGAACGGAAGGTCCACTACTGATGTCGCGCGCCGGTTCCTTCCTCTCGCGGGCGGGCCTTACCCCTGGCCAGCTCACCATGCACGCCGTGCTGCTGGCCTGCGCCTTCGCCATGCTGTTCCCGTTCTACTGGATGGTGCTCACCGCCTTCCGGCCGTCGCCAGAAGTGTTTTCGGCCACGTTCCACTGGCTGCCGCAGACCTTCGCCGGTATCGACAATTTCCGCGAAGCCTTTGCCAAGGCGCCGCTGCTGCGCTTCATGACCAACGGCATGGTGATCTGCGCCGGCATTCTCGCCGTGCAGCTTTCGACGGCCATCCCCTGCGCCTACGCCCTGGCCAAATACGAGTTCCGCGGCCGCAACCTGCTCTTCGCGCTGGTCCTCTTCGCCCTTTGCGTTCCCGTGCAGGTGCCGGCGCTGCCGCTCTACATGGGATTGGCCTTCACCGGCACGCTCGACAGCTACTTCTCGCTGATGCTGCCGTTCTTCCTGTCGGTTTTCGCGATCTTCCTGTTCCGCCAGGTGTTCCGCTCCTTCCCGGACGACATCATCCACGCCGCGCGGCTCGACGGCATGGGCGAACTGGAAATCCTCTGGCGTGTCGTCGTCCCGAGCGCCAGCCCGGCGATCGCCGCCTTCGCGGTCTTCTCCATCACCGCGCACTGGAACGACCTCTATTGGCCGCTGATCGTCGTCACCAGCCCGGAGCTCGCGCCGCCGCCGCTCGGCATGATGTATTTCAGCGACTCCGATCTCGGCTCCAGTTTCGGCGCCCTGATGGCGGCCGCCACACTGCTCACCGCTCCCCTCGTGGTGCTCTTCCTCTGTGCCCAGCGCCACTTCGTCCAGGGCGTCACCATGACCGGCGTGAAGTAACGGCCTTCATCGCGGCCGGCGACCCGGCCGCGACCTCAATGTGGACCCGCCCCCTCTGCCGCCGGGTCCTCGTCAGCCTCCCCTACGCACCCACCTCTCAAGGAGCCTATGATGAAAGCCCTCAAGCAGGCCGCGCTGGCCGGCGCGGTCGCCCTGCTCGGCGCGTCCACGGCGCATGCCGACCCCATCACGATCGAAGTCGAGCACTTCATGCCCGCCCACAACGTCTTCCACGAGAAAGTGGCGGCGGCGTTCATGGCGAAGCACCCCGACATCGTCATCAAGTTCCGCAACGCACTGCCGAGCTATGACGAGCAGCACCAGGCGCTGCTGCGCGAATCCATCACCAACAACCTCCCGGACGTGTATCACTCCGGCTATCACCTGCTGCCGGAAGTCGTCCATCAGCTCGAGAAGCGCGGCCAGGTCATCGCGCTGGACGACTATGTCGCCAAGGAGGGCGAGGCCTGGGTCAACACCAATTATGAGCCCTCGATCCTCAATCTCGGCAAGGTCGACGGCAAGCTCTACGGCATCGGCTTCAATGCCTCGACGCCGATCGTGTTCTACAATGCCGACCTGGTGAAGCAGGCCGGCGGCGATCCCGATCACTTCCCGACCAACTGGAAGGACATGATCACGCTCGGCGCCAAGATCAAGGAAACCGGCGGCGACGTCGACGGCTTCGCCTATGATATGCACGCGTGGCCGGACGACTGGCTGTGGCGCTCGCTCATCCTCCAGCAGGGCGAGCCGATGATGAAGGATGACAACAAGACCGTCGCCTTCGACAACGGTTCCGGCCTCACCGCGCTGAAGCTGGCCCGCAGCTTCGTCACCGACGGCAAGATGGTGCAGCGCGACTTCGAACAGTCCCGCCAGCAATACGCCGCCGGCAAGCTCGGCATCATCTTCGCCTCGCCGAACAGCGCACGCGGCTTCTCCGACCTGATCGGCGACCGCTTCACGCTGATGTCCTCGACCTTCCCCGTCTCGAACCTCGAGAAGGGCGTCGTGCCGACCGGCGGCAATGGCATGATGATCCTCGCCAAGGACAAGGCGAAGCAGGACGCGGCCTGGGAATACATCAAGTTCGCGACCAGCGCCGAAGGCCAGACGATCGCCGTTCTCGGCTCGGGCTACATGCCGACCAACAAGGCAGCGCTGGCGCCGGAATATCTCGGCAAGTTCTATGATGAGAACCCGAACTGGTACACCAGCATCCGGCAGATTCCCCGCGCAGCGCCCTGGGGCGGCTATCCGGGCACCAATGGCGTGAAGATCTGGCGTGCGCAGCGCGACATCATCGGCCAGGTGATGAGCGGCGACGTCTCCCCCGAGGACGGCATCGTCAAGATCACCGAGGCAACCAACGCCCTCCTTCCCAACTAAGTCTCCCTTGGGAGACGGTGGCCGCGCGTCTCCAGACGCGCGGCACGCTCATAGGTAAAAACCTTGATAGACCTTGTAATTTTCGATTGTGATGGCGTGCTGGTCGACAGCGAGATCCTCGCGGCACAGGTGACCTGCCAGACTCTTGGCTCCATCGGGCTGGCGATGTCGGTCGAGGATGCTCTCCTCTCGCTGGTCGGCCTCGATGCCGTGGCAGCGCGCAGGAAGCTGGAAGAGACCAACGGCGTCGCGTTGCCGGCGACCTTCGAGGCCAGCCTGGCCGAACGGCTCGACGAAGCCTTCAAGACGCGCTTGCAGCCGATCGCCGGCATCGCCGAACTGCTGCGCGGGCTCGGCCAGCCCTATTGCGTCGCCTCCAACAGCGGCCATGAACGCCTGCGCTGCACCTTCGCCGCCACCGGCCTCGCCGCGCTGGTCGAGGGACGCGTGTTCAGCGCCGATGACGTGGCGCGGGGCAAGCCCGCCCCCGACCTGTTCCTGCATGCCGCGAAGTCCATGGGCGGCATCCCGCCCGAGAGATGCCTCGTGGTGGAAGACAGCGTCACCGGCGTCACCGCGGGCGTCGCCGCCGGCATGCGCGTCGTCGGCTTCTGCGGCGGCGGCCACATCCTGCCCGGACACGACCAGCGCCTGCTGTCGCTCGGCGCCGACCTCGTCCTCACCGAACACCGCGAGTTGGCCGCCCTGCCCTGGCTTTCCGCCAACGCGGCCGCCTTTGCCTGAACTAGCCTTCCCGATTGCACAAAGGACCGTTCCCGATGAGCAGCATCGCTCCCTTCTCCATGCCCGGCCGCTTCCTGCGCGGCAACATCCACACCCACACGACGCGCTCCGACGGCACGCTTTCGGTCGAGGACGTGATCCAGACCTATCGCCGCTCCGGCTATGACTTCCTGTCGATCACCGACCATTTCCTCAAGCAGTACGACTTCCCGGTCACTGATACGCGCGCCTTCAGCGACGAGACCTTCACCATGCTGCAGGGCGCCGAGATCCATGCGCCGCGCACCGAAGTGAGCGATCTCTGGCACCTCGTCGCCGTCGGCCTGCCGCTCGACTTCGCCCCGACGATGCCGGACGAGGACGGCCCCGCGCTTGCCCGCCGCGCTAAGGCGGCCGGCGCCTTTGTCGGCATCGCCCATCCCGGCTGGTACAGCCTGTCGCTCACCGATGCCGAAACGCTCGTCGACGCCGCCCATTCGGTGGAGATCTATAATCACGGTTGCCAGGTCATGCATGACAAGGGCCATGGCGCCTATCTGCTCGACGGGCTGCTCGACAAGGGCCATCGGCTGACCACCTACGCCTGCGACGACGCCCACTTCAAGGCGGCGGATTTCGGCGGCGGCTGGATCGAGCTCAAGGCCGCGAGCAACAGCCCGGAACACATCCTGGATGCGCTGAAGAGCGGGCACTTCTATTCGACGCAGGGGCCGCGCATCGACGATGTCGACGTGACCGCCGACGCCGTCGAAGTCCGCTGCTCGCCGGCCTCGCGCGTGCTGGTCGCCGGACAGGGTTATCTGATGAGCCACAGCAGCGGCATCGCGATGACCCGCACCCGTGTCTCGCTGGCGCCGCTCGCGACGAGCCCCTGGCTGCGCGTGATCGTCATTGATGATACGGGCCGCAGCGCCTGGTCCAACCCGATCTGGAAATAGAACCTCTCGGCCCGGCCGTCCGTCGAAGGCGGACGGGCTCGACAGCAATCAGGAACAGCGCCGTCCAGGGTGGGCGCTGTTCCCGGGCCGCCCGGGCTAGACCCGTTCCAGCGCGATGGCGATACCCTGCCCGACGCCGATGCACATGGTGGAGAGCGAGCGGCGACCGCCGTTGAGGCTCAGTTCCAGCGCCGCCGTGCCGGTGATCCGCGCGCCGGACATGCCGAGCGGATGACCGAGCGCGATCGCGCCGCCATTCGAGTTCACCCGCGCATCATCATCGGCGATGCCGAGGTCGCGCAAGGTGGCGAGGCCCTGCGAGGCGAACGCCTCGTTCAGCTCGATCACGTCGAAATCGGCCGCCGCCAGTCCAAGCCGCGCCATCAGCTTCTTCGAGGCCGGCGCCGGACCGATACCCATGATCCGCGGCGGCACGCCCGCCGCCGCGCCGCCGAGCACGCGGGCGATCGGCGTCAGGCCGTGCTTCCGCGCCGCAGCCGCCGAGGCCAGGATCAGCGCAGCAGCGCCGTCATTCACGCCGGAAGCATTGCCGGCCGTCACCGTGCCCCCCTTGCGGAAGGGTGTCGGCAGCTTCGCCAGCGCCTCGATCGTCGTGGCGCGCGGGTGCTCATCCCTGTCGACCACGACCGGATCGCCCTTGCGCTGCGGGATGGTGACCGGTGCGATCTCGCGCGCCAGCCGACCATTCGCCTGCGCGGCGGCCGCCTTGGCTTGGCTGCTGAGCGCGAAGCGGTCCTGATCCTCGCGTGAGACGGAAAAGTCCTCGGCGACGTTCTCGCCCGTCTCCGGCATGGAATCGACGCCGTACTGCGCCTTCATCAGCGGATTGATGAAGCGCCAGCCGATCGTCGTGTCATAAATCTCGGCATTGCGCGAAAAGGCGGTTTCGGCCTTCGGCATGACGAAGGGCGCGCGCGACATGCTTTCGACGCCGCCGGCGATCACCAGTTCCGCCTCGTCCGCCTTGATGGCGCGGGCGGCGGCGATGACGGCGTCCATGCCCGAGCCGCAGAGGCGGTTGATCGTCATGCCGGAAACACCAACCGGCAGTCCGGCCAGAAGCGCCGACATGCGCGCCACATTGCGATTGTCGTCGCCCGCCTGGTTAGCGCAGCCGAAGATCACGTCGTCGACCGCCTCCCAATCCACGCCGCCATGGCGCGCCATCAGCGCCCGAAGCGGCACAGCGCCGAGATCGTCGGCGCGGACCGACGACAGCGCGCCGCCAAAGCGGCCGATCGGCGTGCGGATATAGTCGCAGATGAAGACGTTGGTCATGCTAGAGCTCCGGAACGATCAGATCGGCAACGGCGCCGTTGACGCGCAATTCGGCGCCGGTCACGGCCTGCAACTCGTCAAGCGACAAAGCGGACAACTTCTCGCGCAGGACGAAGCGTCCGCCTTCGATGTCGATCACCGCCAGCGAGGTGTAAACGCGCGTCACGCAGGCGACCCCGGTCAGCGGTAGCGTGCAGCGCTGCAGCAGCTTCGGCTTGCCGTCCTTGGTGACGTGGTCGGTGATGACCGCGACGCGCTTGGCGCCATGGACGAGATCCATCGCCCCGCCCACCGCCGGCACGCCCTTCGGCCCCGTCGACCAATTGGCGAGGTCACCATTTTCCGCCACCTCGTAGGCGCCGAGGATCGCCACATCCAGATGGCCGCCGCGGACCATGGCGAAGCTGTCGGCATGATGGAAAAACGCCGAGCCGGGCTTCAACGTCACCGCCCGCTTGCCGGCGTTGATCAGGTCCCAATCCTCGTCGCCGCTCCGCGGCGCCTCGCCGAAGTTCAGGATGCCGTTCTCGGTGTGAAAGATCGCCTCGCGCCCCGGCGGCTGATACTGGGCGACCTTTTCCGGAAAGCCGATGCCGAGATTGACGTAGGCACCGTCGTGGATGTCCTGCGCGGCGCGCCAGGCGATCTGATTGTTGGTCAGCTTGGCGATCATGTCAGGCAGCTCCCGGATAGACGGCGTTGGCGCGATTCAGATCCTCTTCCTGCTGCGCATTGGCGACCTGCACCACTTTCTGCACGAAGATGCCCGGCGTCACGACCGCCTCGGGATCGATGCCGCCCGCCAGCACGACCTGGCCCGCCTGCACGACCGTCTCGGCCGCCGCCATGGACATCAGCGGATTGAAGTTACGCGCGGCGGCCCGAAAAGCGAGATTGCCGTGCTTGTCAGCGGTTTCCGCCTTCACCAGCGCCACATCGGCCTTCAGCCAGCGCTCCTGCACATAGGACCGCCCGTCGAATTCCGCGACCGGCTTGCCCTTGGCGAGGTCGGTGCCATAGGAAGTCGGGGTATAGAAGGCCGGGATCCCGGCGCCACCAGCGCGGATGCGCTCGGCCAGCGTACCCTGCGGCACCAGCTCCAGCTCGATCTTCCCCGCCAGATAGAGTTCCGTGAACACCACCGGATCGGCGGAACGCGGAAAGGAGCAGATCAGCTTCTTCACCATCCCGGCCTCGATCAGCGCGGCCAGCCCGACATGACCGTTGCCGGCATTGTTGTTGATGATCGTCAGCGCCTTCGGATGGCCGGTGGCGCGGAAGCGATCGATGAGCGCGTGGATCAGCTCGATGGGCGAGCCCGCCCCGCCGAAGCCACCGATCATCACGGTCATTCCGTCCCCGATCCCGGCCACGGCGGTGGCGAGGTCTGTGACTGTCTTGTCCATGCGAATTCCCCTCGCGCCCTGGCTCGGAACTGCCCGGCGCCGCCAAGGGATAGCGCCCGCCCCACACTTCCGTCCATCCAACTTGTGCGATATCATTCATTTGTTCGAATATCGCTCAAAACGGATCGCAAGCGCCATGACCGTTCCCGAACGCGACCTGATGGGTGGCCTCGCCAAGGGCCTCTCCGTCATCGAGACGTTCAGTCCCGACCATCCGCGGCAGTCGATCTCCGAAGTCGCGGCGGCGAGCGGCCTCGACCGCGCGACGGCGCGGCGCTGCCTGCTGACGCTGGCCCATCTGGGCTATGCCGACTATGACGGGAAGTACTTCACGCTGACACCGCGCGTGCTGCGGCTCGGAACGGCCTGTCTCGCCACCATGCCGCTGCCGCAGCTCGTCCAGCCGCTGCTCGACCAGCTGTCCGAGGCGATCGGCGAAAGCTCGTCGGTCTCGATTCTCGATGGCGACGAGATCGTCTATGTCGCCCGCGCCGCCCAGCGAAAGGTGATGTCGATCGCGCTGATGCCGGGATCGCGCCTGCCGGCCTATTGCACCTCCATGGGCCGCGTCCTGCTGGCCGCACTGCCGGAGGCCGAGGCGCGCGCGCGACTGGGCGTCGGCCCGCTGCCCCGCCGCACCCCGCACACACTGACGGACCCGGAGGCCGTGCTGGCCGAGATCGCCCGCGTCCGTGCCAATGGCTACGCGGCCATTGACCAGGAGGTGGAGATGGGCCTGCGCTCGATTGCGGTTCCGCTGATGACGGCACGGCGTGTCACGGTCGCCGCCGTCAATCTCGGGCTGCCGGCGCGCGGCGAGCCGATCGAGGCCATCATCGAGCGCTATCTCCCCGCGCTTCAGGACGTCAGTTCAAGAATGCGGGAAATCCTGCGCTGAACCACGCCCCGCACGCTGCGTCTCAGAGCCTGCCCGCGGCGGCGATCAGATCGGCCGCCCTCTCGCCGACCATCACCGCCGGAGCGTGGGTGTTGCCCGAGACAATCGTCGGCATCACCGAGCAATCCGCGATCCGCAGCCCCGTCAGCCCATGCACTCGAAGCTCAGGATCGACAACGGCCTGTGCATCCTGTCCCATTCGGGCCGTGCCGACCGGGTGGAAGATGGTCGTGCCAATTTCCCCGGCCAGCCGCGCCAGCGTTTCGCCATCCTCGGGACCAGGACCCGGCTTGATCTCGGTCGGGCGATAGCGCGCCAGATGCGGCTGCGCCATCAGGCGGCGCGCATGACGGATGCTGTCGGCTGCGACCGTGCGGTCCGCCTCGGTGGAGAGATAGTTCGGCTGGATCGCCGGCGAGGCTTGCGGATCGGCACTTGCAGCATGGGTCGAGCACCGGCTCGTCGGTCGCAGATTGCAGACCGAGACTGTCAGCGCCGGTGTGCGGTGCAGCGGCTGACCAAAGGCATCCAGCGACAGCGGCTGGACGTGATCTTCGATATTGGCGCGGTTATGCGCCGGGCCGCTGCGGGTGAAGATGCCGAGCTGGCTCGGCGCCATCGACATCGGCCCGCTCCGCGTCAACGCGTATTCGAGCGCGATGCCGGCCTTGCCCCGGAGCGTCGCGGCCCGGTCGTTCAGCGTCCGCGCGCCGGTGATCGAATAGATGGTGCGCAGTTGAAGGTGATCCTGCAGGTTCTCGCCGACACCCGGCAGCGCGTGGACCAGCGGAACCCCGATCCGGTCCAACAGCTCCGGTTGCCCGATCCCCGAGAGCTCGAGAATCTGCGGCGAGCCGATCGCCCCGGCGGAGAGCACGACCTCTTGGCGGGCATGCGCCTTGAAGAGGTCGCCGCCGCGCGAGAAGACTACGCCGGTGACGCGCCGGCCATCGAGTTGCAGCCGTCGGACATGGCATTCCGTCAAGACCACCAGGTTGGGCCGCCGGCGCGCCGGATCCAGGAACGCCTTGCGCGCGTTCCAGCGAATGCCGCGCTTCTGGTTGACCGGGAAATAGCCGACGCCCTCATTGTCGCCGGCGTTGAAGTCGTCGGTGGCTGGGATGCCCATCTGCTCGGCCGCCTTCGCCACCTCGTCGAGGATCGGCCAGCGCAGGCGCTGCGGCTCGACCCGCAATTCGCCAGTCGTGCCATGCGCCTCGTCCGAAACGCCGAAATGCCGCTCGGACCGGCGGAACAGCGGCAGCACGTCCGACCAGCCCCAGCCGGCATTGCCGAGATCACGCCAGCCGTCATAGTCCTGCGACTGGCCGCGCATGTAGATCATGCCGTTGATCGAGGAACAGCCACCGAGCACCTTGCCGCGCGGATAGAGCAGACTGCGGCCGTTCAGTCCGGGCACCGCCTCGGTCTTGAAGCCCCAATCCAGCCGCGGATTGCCGATGGCGAACAGATAGCCGACCGGAATATGCACCCAGGGGTGATTGTCGCTCTTGCCCGCCTCGATGAGCAGGACGCGCCGGGCCGGGTCGGCCGACAGACGGTTGGCGATCACGGAGCCGGACGATCCGGCACCGACGATCACGACGTCGAACGTGCCGAAATTGGCCGGCCTAGGGCTGGCATGGTTCATCTAGTTGGTTCCGTGGTCAGCCGCGAGAAACGCCTTCGGGCAGTCTAGATCCGCACCTTGTTCATGGAAACGCCGAATGGCTCTAACTCTTTGTTCGATCTCGTTTTCTGCACGCGAACCAGTACCCACTTCGCTCGAAATCGCCTAGAGCGACAATCGCCTACATGAACCGCGACGAATCCACGAGATCGAACATGCCGCCTCCGAGTTCCTTGTGCAGGCGATGCCAGCGGCGGTCCAGATAGACGAGCGAATGGTCCTCCGGCGGATCTTCCAGCGGGTGCGCTTCGCCCTCCAGCAATTCCGCCGCGACCAGCGTGGCGCCCTCGATCGGCAGGACACCGAGCCGGCGGGCACGGAACCAGGTCGCCACGCCGGTATAGCGCGGCTCGCCCGTGGCGAGCCGTTCCCAGGCGCCGCCCGGGGGAAAGCGATCCGCGCCGCTCGACGCGCAGAGTTGCGCAAGGTCGATGTCGGTGTAGCTCAGCAGGTGGATCACCATGGTCTCGGCCCGCAGCAGCGGCTCGGACGAACCCGATTTCATCGACAGAGAAAACGCCACGACCGGCGGCGCGGCGCTCACCGAGATCAGCGAGGACACGGTCATCGCGACGGGCCGCTCGCCGGGATCGGCGGTGATCACGGCGACGCCGGCCGGATGGCGGCGAAATGCCTCGCGAAAGGCGTTGGTCATCGGGTGCGTCATGCTCATCGACGTGTCTCTTCTGCGGCATGGAAAGGGGGCCGGACGGCATGACCGCCCGGCCCTTCGAACTACTTCTTCTCGATCAGATCGTAGAACTGCCAGACCCGATTGTTCCAGCTGCCGCCGATGTCGCGGCCGGCCGAGGTAACGACCGACGGCGCGATGGTGAAGTGGTTGGCCGCCACCATCATCTCGCGGAAGGTACGCTGGATCACGCCGGCACGCAGCGATGCGCCGCCGCCCGCTCGATAGGCGAAGTTGCAGACATCGACGCCGACTTCGTGGATCTCCGACTTGGCCAGGTGGACAAGGCTGATCTGCTTGGTAGAAACGCTGTTGCCGGCCTCGACCGTTGCCTCGATGTCGCGCCAGACGTCGAAGACGAAAGCGCGAGCTGCCCGATAACGGGCCTCGGCGCGGCCGTAGTCGTACCAGAACTTCTCGCTCTCGCCGATCAGTCCGGCCCGGCCGGACTTGGCGCGGGCGAACTTGGCGATCTCGTCGAGCATCCGCCGTCCGGTGCCGAGCGCCCAGCCGGTGTGGCCGATGGCGGCGAGGCCGACAACGCCCAGGCTGAAGAATTCCTTCTGGCGCAGCGGCGGCGCGGTCAGGATCGGGAAGACGAGATCGTCGGCGATGAAGACGTCCTCGGCCGCGTAATCGATGCTGCCGGTGCCGCCGAGGCCCAGAACGTCCCAATTGCCGAGCTGCTTGTGCTCGGAGATCGGCGCATGGGCGCACATGACGATGACATTGCCGTTGGCATCCTTGGCCGGCTTGCCGGTGCCGTCGTCGACGAAGGCGGCACTATGCGAATAGGTCGCGTGGCTGAAGCCGCTGCCATAGCTCCACTTACCGGTCAGGCGATAGCCGCCATCGACCTTCTTCAGCATGCCGAGGGGAGCACCCTGGCCAGAGAAGCGGTTGTCAGTGCCCGGCGCGAACAGGCGCTCGACGGCGCTGTCCGGCAGGAAGGCGGCCGACATCGCACCAATGCCGCTATGCACCATCGAGACCCAGCCCGCCGATCCCGAGTGCCAGGTGATCGCTTCGAGCAGTTCGAGCCCCTGGGTCGGGGACAACTGCGCGCCGCCAAGGTTCTCCGAAGCGAAAATATGCGACATCCGGAGCGGCTTCAGCACTTCGAAAGTGGCCGCGGTCAGTTCGCCGTTCTCCTCATCGGCGACGGCATTGGCCTCTAGGATCGGGCCGATCTCGGCGATCTTTTTCAACAGATCGCGATAGTCGGTGGTGGTGCCCCAGGGGCTGTGCTTGATGGGCTTGTTCATGAATCTGTCCTCCACTTTGAAATCGGTTCAGCCGGCGAGGAAATCGCCGATTTTGGTCACGGTCCCGGGCTTCTCCTGCATGACGAAGTGACCGGCCTCCTCGACCAGGATCAGGCTCGCGTCCGGCAGCGCCTCGACGAAGAGCGGCGCCTGGCTCGCGGGCAGCAGGCGATCCTCCTCGCCCCAGACGACCAGCGCGGGATTGTTGATGCGGCCCAGGAAGCGGCGCAGGTTCGGGTGGCCCATGCCGAAAGGCGCGAGCAAGCGGCCGAGCGTCTCGCCCTCGCGGGCGCGATCGGCGCCGAAGGCCTCGGCGAAGGCGGCGTCCGAGCCGTCCGGGAAGTAGCGGAGCGCCACCGAAGCGTCATGCGCCAGATAGGCCGGAAGATCCTGCGGCGCGAGCGCGCCGAGATTGGTGGCGGGATGCTCGGGATCGTTGAGACCGGCCGGCGCGACCAGCACGACCCTGTCGAAGCGCTCGCGCGCCACGCCGGCGAGCTCGGTCGCCATCCAGCCGCCCATGGAGAAGCCGACGAGATGCGGCTTTTCCGCGAGATCCACCGCGTCGAGGAGCTGCAGATAGTGCAGCACCATGTCGGACATGCCGGTCACGTGCGGCGCCGCGCCCGAGAAGCCGAAGCCCGGATGGCTGGCGCAAAGCACGCGAAAACGGTCGGCAAGGCCCTCGGCAAAGTCGAAGCCTTCCAGCGTCGAGGCGCCGTGCAGGAACAGCACCGGCTTGCCCTTGCCGATGGCCTTCACCACCGTCTTCGTGCCACCGATATCATATTCGAGCGTTTCAAAAGGAACGGCCAATTCTTACTCCTCCTCAGACAAGTTCCGGCTGGATCAGCACTTTGCACTGCGTCGTACGGCGGCGAAGGCTCTCGAAGATCGGCGGAACGGGTGAAAGATCGATGCGGTCGGTGATCAGGGCCTGCGGCGCGAACGGCCCGCCGCGCAGCGCGTCGAGCGCGACGCCGAATTCGTTGCGCTGGTGGAAGAACACTGAGAACAGCAGGTTCACTTCCTTCGACAGCGCCACGAACGGATCCCATTCGTCGCCGCCGATGCAGAGGCCGACGCCGACCACCGTGCCCTGCAGGCGAACCGCTGCGGCCGCAGCGCCGAGCAGGCCGCGCTTGCCGACGCATTCGAAGACGATATCCGGAGCACCGCCGCAAGCGTCTGCGAGGTTCTCGGACAGGCGCTCGCCCGAAAGGACGAAGCCTGTCGCGCCGAGCGCCAGCGCCCGCTCGCGCTGGTGTTCATGAATGTCGGCGACGACGACATGGGACGCGCCCATCCGCCTCGCCCAGAAGGCGACGAGCAGGCCGATCGGTCCTGCGCCCAGAATGGCGACACGGTCGCCGGGCTTCATGCCGGAGCGAACGATGCAATGCAGCGCAACCGAGAGCGGCTCGGCCAGCGCGCCGTCCTCGAGCGGCACGTCGTCGGGCAGGATGTGGCACTGGCGCGCCGCGACCGTCGCATATTCGGCATAGCCGCCGCCGATCAGCACCATTTCTGGACAGCGGGCCGGATCGCCGCGCCGGCAGGATTCGCAGTGGCCGCAACCGCGCATCGGCACGACGGCGACGCGGTCGCCGATGCGCAGATCGGTGACCTCCGAACCCACGGCGACGATGTCGCCCGCGAATTCGTGGCCGAGTACGAAGCCCGCCCCGATGCCGAAGGGCACCGGATCTTCGGTGATGTGCAGGTCGCTGCCGCAGATGCCGCAGGCGGCGATGCGCAGGACTACCTCGTCTGGTGCCGGCGACGGGTCGGGCACGGTGCCGATCCGCAGCAGAGCGCCGACCGTATCGAAGATTGCCGCTTTCATGAAACTCCCCCTATTGCCGGTTCGGATCGACCAGCTTTCGCCGGATCGGGAACCACGGCGCATCCCATCGTTTCGAGATCAGGCCCCAGATGCCGGTGCGGGCGTAGAGCGCGACGAGCAGGGTCATCAGGCCGAGGACGACGAAATAGGTGGCGCCGTACTCTCCGAACCAGCGGTCGGCGATGAAGAAGATCAGTGCGCCGATCAGCACACCCTCGATCGAGCCGATGCCGCCGACCATGACGATGAAGATCGCCACGTTCGCCCACATCGGATCGAAGGCCGATCCCGGGGTGATGCGCAGCTGCGCCATGAAGTAGATCGCCCCCGCGAGACCGCAGCCAACCGCCGAGGCGACATAGATCAGGAAGCGAAGCTTGGCGACGTTGACGCCCTGGCTGGCAGCCGCGACCGGATTGTCGCGCATGGCGATCAGCGCGAGGCCGTAGCGCGAGCGCAGCAGCCAGTAGCTGCCACCCACCGTCAGCAGCAGCATCGCGGCGCAGAGCAGCGACATGGCGACGTTCCGCTCGAAGGCCGAATAGTCCTTCATCACCCGGAGCGACATGCCGGCGCCGAAGTTGACAATCGGAAGGTTCGAGGCGACCAGCCGGAACACCTCGGCCACCACCCATGTGCCGATCGAGAAATAAGGCCCGTCCAGCCGATGGAGCAGCAGGTAGAGCGGCACCGCCAGCACGGCCGGCACCAGCAGCGACAGGAAGACCGCTGCGAAGGGATTGACGCCATAGGTCTGCGCCAGGACGAAAAGCGCATAGCCCGCGGCGCCCATGAAGGCCTGTTGCCCCACCGAGACCAGGCCCGCATATCCGGCCAGCAGGTTCCACATCTGCGCGACGGCGATGTAGCAGCACAGCACCAGAATGGACCGGATCGTGCCGGTCGAGGCCCACCAGGGCATGGTCGCGACGGCCACCACGCCCAGCACCGCGAGCGTCATCGCGATGCGGCCGGACGAGGTCTGGCGCTGGACCAGGACCTCCGGCGCCTCGGTCGTGGCAAAGGAAATTGCACTCATGTCGATGCCTTTCCGAACAGGCCTTGCGGGCGGGTGGCCAGCACGATCAGGAAGACGATATGGCCGGCGAGCACGCCGAAGCCCGGATCGATGCGGAAGCCGATGGCCTGCGATATGCCGAGCACCATGGAACCGAGAAAGGCGCCCCAGACGGCGCCCATGCCGCCGATGATCACCGCCTCGAAGGCGTAGATCAGCTGGGCGGGACCATCCGCCGGCGCGACGGTCGACCGCAGCGACTGGAAAACGGCGGCGAAGCCGAGAATGCCGACGGCGACCGCGGTCGCCAACGCATAGACGGCGCGCGGATTGATACCGGTCATCGCCGCCGCCTCGACGTCGGACGACGCGGCGCGAAGCGCCCGGCCGAAGCGCGTGTGCTTCAGCATCAGGTCGACGCCCCAGGTCAGGCCGGTGGCAACCGCGAGCACGATCAGCGGCAGCAGGCCGATATAGATGCCGCCGATCTCGATCGACTGGCTCTCGATGCCATGTCCCGGCAGCGACCGGCTGTTCGCCGACCAGATCTGCAGCATCAGGTTCTGCAAGGCGATCGACAGGCCGAAGGTCGCGATCAGCGAGGGCAGCGGATCGCTACCGACGACGCGGTTCAGCACGAGCTTCTGCAGCACCCAGCCCATCAGCACCGCGAGCGGCACCAGGATGATCAGCACCGATACGGGCGCGAGGCCCCAGGCCGTGGCCATCGAGATGCCGATCAGCGACAGAAGGATCACCAGGTCGCCATGGCTGATGTTGACGATCCGCATCACGCCGAACATCAGCGCCATGCCGAGCGCATATTGGGCATACATGCCGCCCAGCAGGATCCCCTGCACCAATGCGTCAAACCACTGCATGGCCCGCTCCAAAATACGCTTTGCCAATTTGTTCGCGCGTGACGTCGCCGGACTTGCCGGTGAGGGTCACGCGCCCCTCCAGCATGCAGTAGAGGCGGTCCGAAGCGGATTGGGCCAAGCCCACATCCTGCTCGACAACGATCATCGCCGTGCCGGCGGCGCGGATCTCGGGCAAGGCGGCGTAGATCTCGCGGATCACCTTTGGCGCGAGGCCGAGGCTGATCTCGTCACAGAGCAGCACGCGCGGCTGGCAGAGCAGCGCGCGACCGATGGCGACCATCTGCTGTTGTCCGCCCGAAAGGCTCTGCACGGGTGCGCGGGCCTTCTCGGCGAGGATCGGGAACAGCTTTTGGAGCCGCGTCAGCGTCCAGCCGCCCTTGGCGCCAAAGCGGGCGGCCTGGTCTATGGCGACGCGCAGATTGTCCTCGACCGACATGCCGGTGAAGAGGCGGCGGCCCTCCGGGACGATGGCTATGCCCTTCTGTACCATGCGGTCGGTTGCCGTGCCGCCGATGGGTTCGCCATCCAGCAGCACCATCTCGCGGCCGACCGGCAGCAGTCCCATGATCGAACGAAGGAAGGTCGACTTGCCCGCACCGTTCGCGCCGATCAGCGCGACGGCCTCGCCCGCGTGCAATTCGGTATCGACGCCATAGAGCGCCTGAAAATCCCCATAGCGGGCGATCAGCCCGTGGGTGGAAAGAACGGCGGTCATACCTCGATCCCCATATAGACGCGCTGGACCTCTGGCAGCGCGATCACCTCGGCCGGCACGCCCTCGGCGATCTTCTCGCCGAAGTTCAGCACCATCAGTCGGTCGGCCACCGCCATCAGCGCGTGCAGGACGTGCTCGATCCACACGATGGTGATGCCGCGATCGCGGATGCGGCGCACCAAAGCCACCAGCGCCTTCGATTCATCGTCGGTCAGCCCGCCCGCGATCTCGTCCAAAAGCAGAAGCTTCGGATCCGAGGCGAGCGCGCGCGCCAGCTCGAGCCGCTTGCGGTCGAGCAGTGTCAGGGAGCCCGCCGAGACATTCGCCTTGTCGGTGAGCTCGCACTGCCGCAGGACTTCGGCGCAGAAGGCATAGCTCTGCTTCTCCGACCGGCCGCCGCCGAACGCGGCGGCAACCAGCAGGTTCTCGAAGGTAGTCATGCCCGAATAGGGACGCGGGATCTGGTAGGTCCGCCCGATCCCCATCTGGCAGCGCCGGTATGGCGGCTCGCCGCGAAGCGCCGTTTCACCGAGCTGGATCTCGCCGCCCGACACCTTCAGATCGCCGCTGATCATGTTGAACAGCGTCGTCTTGCCGGCGCCGTTCGGGCCGAGGATGCCCAGCACCTCGCCCCGATGCACCTCGAAGCTCACCTCGTGCAGGACGCGGGCGGCGCCGAAGGACTTCGACACACCGCGCGCTTTCAGCAGGATTTCCCTGTCCATCACTCCCCCCGCGTCCCGGTTCATGTCACCAGACGATCGACTGGATCTTCTGCTGCGGGGCGAAGAGCTGATTGACCGTGTTGTCGACGATCTTCAGGTCATAGGGCCACGTCTCGCCCTTCACCCACTGGCCGCCGAAGATCGGCGTCTTGCAGACGTTCTTGTGCGGCTGACCATCGAACTTGATGTGGCCGACCAGCGTTTGCAGATCGGTGGCGACCATCGAGTCGCGGTTCGCTTCGCGGCTGAGCGGGTCGGACGAGCGCTTGAGGATGTCGATGGCAACCTCGAGCAGCGCGTGCGAATAGCCGAGCGGCTGCGTCCACTGGCGCTTGGTGTCGGCCTCCCACTGCGCGGCGATATCGCTGCTGACCTGGCCGGTCAGCGACGACTTGAACGGGAAGGCCGGCGTCCACCAGACTTCCGACGACATGCCGTTGCCGAGCGGCCCCATCGCCTCGACGCTGCCCGCGAACAGAAGCGCCGCCGCGACCGTGATGGCCTTCGGCTTGTAGCCCTGCTGGTTGCACTGGGTGACGAAGGTCTTCAGATCGTCCGGATAGGTGATGCCGCCGATGATCTCGCAGTTATTCTTCTTGAACTCGGCGATCTGGGCCGAGAAATCATTCGTGCGCGGCTGGAAATAGCCGGGCACGACGACTTCATAGCCGGCCTTGCGAGTGGGCGCCGGCAGACCGTATTCATCGTTGCCCCAGGTCTCGCCATCGATGTTCTGGGGGAACAGCATGCCGACCTTCTTATTGGTATCGAGCTGGTTCCAGAGACCGACGAAGGTGTTCAGGGCCTCGTCGAGCCCCCAGAAGAAGTGGTTGGTCCACTCGAAGGTCTGCTTGCCGCCGCCGCGCGGGAAAACGACGGCCTGCCAGGGCGCGCCGGCCGAGATGCAGGGCGTTTCATAGAGTTCGGCCTGTTCGGAAGCCGGCAGGATGGTGTCGGTGGTCGCGGCCGGAACGAGCAGATGCACCTCGTCATTCAGGATGAGGTTGCTGGCGATTTCCGCTGCTTTGTTCGGGCTCGACTGGCTGTCGCGCTCGAGGATCTCGATCTCGTAGGTCTTGCCATTGGCCGACTGCAGCTTGCCGCCGAGCAAATCGCGGATCTTCTGGACGGTATAGCCGTCCGTCTCGCCGAAGAGCCCGAGCGGGCCGGTCGCCGGGGTGATGTACCCCATCTTGATCTTGCCGGCGGTCTCGGCGCGGGCATAGCCCGGCAGGGCGAGCGTGCTGGCCGCCGCGCTGGCGCCGAGCCCCTTCAGAATGGTCCGGCGGCTGGGGCGCAGGCCCGATTTCACCAGCTTGTTGTAGTAGGTCATTGTTGTTCCCTCCCGTTGATAAGGTGTCTCCGGCCCCGCCCTCCTCGACGGAACCGGCCTCAGGTAGAAGCGTCAGGTCATGCGCGTCAGAGCCCCGCCGTCGATGACGATCAGCGAGCCGGTGAAAAGCGAACCGGCCGGCGACGCGAGCAGCAGCGCCAGGCCCTTGATGTCCTCAATGTCGCCGATACGCCCGATCAGCGACTGGCTCTCGAAGGCGGCGCGGTCGGCCTTGTTGCGCAGCCTTCCTCCGGCGATGTTGGTGATGAACGGGCCAGGCAGGATCGCGTTGACGCGGATGCCATAGGCGCCGAGTTCCATGGCCATGTGGCGGACGAAGTGGTTCACCGCCGCCTTGGCCGGCATGTAAGAGGTGCCGACGATGCTCTCGTTGATCATCGAGGCGATCGACGACGTGACGATGATCTCGCCACCGCCATGTGGCTTCATGTGGCGGACGGCGTTCTTCACCGTCGTGTAGACCGAGTTCAGATTGAGCTCGATTCCCCGATCCCACTGCTCGTCGGGAATGTTCTCGATCGCGCCGCCCGGAAAGCGTTCGCCAGTCACCGTGTTGAAGCCGGGACCGGGATCGATGCCCGCATTGGCGAAGACCGTATCAATGCGGCCATGCTTCGCGACGACGGCGTCGAAGGCCGCCGCCATAGCCGGACGGTCGCTCACATCCACCATCTGGGACCAGACGTCCCAACCCTTGGCCGTCATGTCGGAGACGACCCGCGGCGTGCCCTCGGGATCGATGTCGAAGATACAGACCCTGGCGCCATGCTCGGCCATGATCTCGGCATAGGCCCGGCCGATGCCGCTGGCGCCGCCGGTGACGATCACCGACTTGCCCCTCACATCGAACATCTTATCCAGTGCGGCCATGGTTTCCCTCCCGTTTGTTCAACAAAGACCTGCGCGCGGGCGCCTCCCCGACGCCCGCTGCGGTCACGTCTTCTTGCGCGACAGCACGAAATCGAATTCCACGTCGTAGAACGGCGCGGTCACATCGACCTTGGCCGCGGCGTCCGCGTCCGCGACCTTGCGGAACTCGGCCAGCAGGCTTTCCTTCACGCCGAATACGGCGTCGGAATTGATGTACGGATCGTCCGGATCGAAGATGTGCGTCGTCAACGCATCGAAGCCCTCGGCCTCGACGATGTAGTGGAGATGCGCCGGCCGATAGGGATGGCGTCCAAGCGCGCCGAGCAGCTTGCCGACCGGGCCGTCATCCGGGATCGGGTAGTATTTCGGCTTCACACCCCGGAACCAGTAGCGGCCGTCCGCATCGGTGCGGAACACACCGCGCAGGTTGAACTCGGGTTGGATGCCCTGCTGCTGCACGTCGTAGAAGCCCTCGTCATTCGCCTGCCAGACGTCGATCTTGGCGCCCGCGACCGGCTTGCCCTCGGTATCGAGGATGCGGCCATGTACGAACATCGGCTCGCCCTTCTGGTCGAGGCAGATGTTGGAGCCCATCGGCAGTTCCGGCGCATCGGCGACATGGAACGGGCCGAGAACCGTCGATTCCGAGGCGCCGGACGGCTTCCGGTTATTGATGGCGTCGACCAGCATCGATACGCCGAGAACGTCGGACAGCAGGATGTATTCCTGCCGCCAGTCGTTGCAGATCTGTCCCGTCTGGGTGAGGAACAGGATCGCTGCGAACCATTCCTCCTGGGTCGGCTCGATCTCCTTCACGGCCTCATGCAGCTTGCGCGTGATGACTTCCATCACCTGCTGGAGCCGTTCGTCCTTGGCGTTCTTGTTGCGCGCCACGACGACTTCGGCGGAGTTCGCCTCGGTGAAATAGCCGTATTCGTGTTCATCGATCATGCGATCTTCCTCAGCGCGCGAGTACGGATTTAAGAACGCGGCGCAGATCTGCCGCGGGGTCGGCGGCAAGCGCTTCCGAACGCCAGGCGACGTGATGGTCGGGGCGGACGAGAAGGCAGCCGGCATCGCGGATTTCGCTCGCGCGCGCCCAGTCGCCGGTGTGGTCCTCGACCGCGCGACGCGGCCCGATCACATGGGTGCGGATCGGCAGGCCGAGTTCCGCGCCGACGGTTTCGGCAGCCTGGACCCAAGCTTCGCCGCCAATGCCGGTCAAAAGCGTGAACTCGCCCTGCCCGGAGAGATCGAGCGTCGAGACCTTGCGGCCCGAGCGCTCGAACACCCAGACATGCGGCAACCGCGCGCCGGGCCATGTCGTCGGCGCATAGTGCAGTTCGCGATCCTTCTCGAAGGCCGGCTGCGACTCGCCATCGGTCACCACGGCGTCCGAGGCATAGCGCTGGTTCATCTCGACGCCATGCGCGTCGAACTCATATTTCTTGAAGGCGATGGCCTTGCGGAGCGTCTCGCGCTGCGCCTCGGCGGCGGCGGTCGCGTCACAGCGCGCACCCATGTTCTTCTGGATCTTGTCGTGGTCGACGCCGCCATCCATGCCGAGCGCCTCGAAGATCGGCCCGAACTCGGCGATCGACTGGTTGGCGCGGGTCACGATCTGGCGGGCGATCGGCGCACGCTCGACCGAGTAGCTGTCCAGAAGCCCGAGGCCAGCCTGTCCCTTGACGACCTTGGCGAGCTTCCAGGCGAGGTTGAAGCCGTCCTGGATCGAGGTGTTCGAGCCAAGCCCATTCGACGGCGGATGCCGGTGTGCGGCATCGCCCATGATGAACACACGCCCCTTCTGCATCTCCGTCGCGAAGCAGTTGTTCACCGTCCAGGTGTTGGCGCCCAAAAGCTCGATCTCAAGCTCTGGGTCGCCGACCAACTGGCGCGCGACTTCGGTCGCCAGTTCCGGCGTCACGACCGGCGGCGGCTGGTTGATGTCGTAGCCCCAGACGATCAGCCACTCGTTCCATGGACGCACCATGCGGACGAGGCCCATGCCGATGCCGCCGACATCCGCGCCGGGTTGCATGACCCAGTAGAGTACGCTCGGCCGGTGAGCGACATACTTCGAGAGATCGGCGCGGAACAGGATGTTCATCGAGCCGCCGACGCCCATCTTGCCTTCGAACGGCAGGCCCAGATGTTCGGCCACCAGCGAATTGCCGCCATCGGCGCCGACGAGGAACTTCGACCGAACGGTGAAGTCCTTGCCCGAAAGACGGTCGCGGCAGGTTGTCGTCACGCCGTCCGCGTCCTGGACGTGACTGACATATTCCGTGCTCATCCGGGCCTGCGTCCCGCGCGAACAGGCCGTCTTGAACAGGATCGGCTCCATGAAGGTCTGGGGCAGATCGTTCATCAGCGAGGGCGACGACAGCAGGTGCTCGGCCTTGGAGAGCGGGTGCATGCCCCAGCTCTTCATGCGGCCGATCTCCTCACCGGCCAGGCTCTCGCAGAACACGTTCTCGCCCATCAGTTCCTGCGGCGAGGCGTGCATCACGGCCTCGGCCTCGACGTCGGGACCGAGGTCGCGCAGCACTTCCATCGTGCGCTGGTTGGTGATGTGGGCGCGCGGCGTGTTCGACAGCCAGCGGTAGCGGTTCACCACCATGTTGGCGACGCCGGAGCTCGACAGCAGCGCCGCCGTGGCCGAGCCAGCCGGGCCCGTTCCCACGATCAGAACGTCGGTTTCAATATGGGTCATCCATTCCCTCCCTCAATCTTCAACCCGACCAGCTTGCGGCGGACGGGAAACAGGTGCAGGCCGCTGCGGGCCGAGATCAGCCCCCAAAGCCCCTTTGGCGCGAACAGCATCACGGTGATGGCGATCAGGCCGAGCGTCATCAGGTACCAGCTGCCGTAATCGGCCAGCGCGGAGCGCAGGACGAAGAAGACGATCACGCCGAGGATCGGCCCCTCGATGGTGCCGATGCCGCCGATGACGACGATGAAAATAACGTAGGCAGTCCAGTCGGTTACCGCGAAAGCCGCATCCGGCGAGATCCGCGCGGTCTGCATGAAGATCAGCGCGCCGGTCAGGCCGGTGGCAGCGGCGGCGATCAGGAAAACCGCCCATTTGATCCGCCCGGCATCGACGCCGACGGACCGGGCCGCCTCGACATTGTCGCGCACGGCGGCCAGCGCCAGGCCGAGACGACTGCGCAGCAGCCAGTAGATCCCCCCCGTCACGGCAACGACCAGGACCAGCGCCAGCCAATAGGCGAGGATGTCGCGCGCCGCGGCCTCGCGGACGCTGAACAGCGTGCGGATCATGTCGGTGCCGACGATGTTGCTGGTGGCTTCGCGCGGCAGCGAGGTGCCGGTGCCGCCGCCCAGCGTCTTCCATTGCGCGACCAGCAGGCGCGTCACCTCGGCGATCACCCAGGTGCCGATGGCGAAATAGGCGCCCTGCAGGCGGAAGGCGAAGAAGGCGGTCGGGACCGCCAGCACAAGGGCCGCAAGTCCGCCCAGCGGAATGGCCCAGACCGGGTTCCAGCCAAGCAGGATGACGCCGGCGAACATCGCATAGGCGCCAAGGCCGACGAAGGCCTGCTGGCCGACCGAGACCAGGCCGCCATAGCCCGCCAGCAGGTTCCAGATCTGCGCCAGCGTCAGCATGGTCAGGATGAAGAACAGGTCCTGGATGACGCCGCGCGAGGCGATCGCGGGCAGCGCCAGTCCGGCGACGACGAGAACGAGCGCGGCGATCGCTGTGGCGGTTCCGGCGCGGGTGCGGGTTGTCAGTCTGTACATGTTGCCCCTCAATCCACGGCACGCGGGAAAAGGCCGCGCGGCTTGAGCAGCATCACGATCAGGAAGGCGATGTGGCCCGCCAGGATCTGCCATTCGGGGTTCACGCTAGCGCCGAACGTCTGCGCCACGCCGATGATCACCCCGCCGGCAAGCGTGCCCCACAGGCTGCCGAGGCCGCCGATGATCACCGCCTCGAAGGCGTAGATCAGCCGCGCGGGCCCGATCGACGGATCGAAATTGGAGCGCATGCCGAGATAGAGCGCGGCAATCGTCACCACGACCATCGCGATGCCGGTCGCCATGGCGAAGATCCGCTTCGGCTCGATCCCCATCAGCCCCGCGGTCACCGCATCATCGGAAGTTGCGCGGAACGCCCGGCCGAGCGCGGTGTGATAGAAGAGCCCATTCAGCGCGACGATCACCGCAATGGCGGACGCGAAGGTCAGGAGTGGCATCACGCCAACCGTCACCAGCCCGAGATTGAGCGAAGCTCCCTCCAGGCTACCTGCTGGAATGCGGCGGCTGTCGGCGGAAAAGGCTTCCAGCAATCCGTTCTGCAGGGCGACCGACAGGCCAAAGGTGACGAGCAGCGGCGGCAGGATGTCCTTGCCGAGCACCCGGTTCAGCACCACCGTTTGCAACAGCCAGCCGAGGCCAAACATCAGGGGCATGGCGACAAGGGCGGCGATCCAGGGTGACAGGCCGAGCATCGTCACGCCCATCAGCACCAGATAGGCGGCGAAGACGATCAGATCGCCATGGGCGAGATTGACCAGCCGCATGATGCCGAAGACGAGGCTCAGCCCGGCCGCGAACAGCGCATAGAGCCCGCCCAGGAGAATGCCCTGCACGAGGGTGTCGAGCCAGATCATGCCGCCTCTCCGAAGTAAGCGGCATGGATCTGCTGGCGGGTGACGTCGGCGGCGTTTGCTACCAGCGTCACGCGACCTTCCATCATGCAGTAGACGCGGTCGGCCACGGCGAGCGCCTTGCCGATGTCCTGCTCGACCACGACGATGGCGGCGCCTCCGGCGCGGATTTTTGGCAGGGCAGCGTAGATGTCACGGATGACGACAGGCGCGAGACCAAGGCTGATCTCGTCGCACAGCAGCAATTCGGGGTTCGACATCAGCGCCCGGCCAATCGCCACCATCTGCTGCTGGCCGCCGGAAAGCGCCGTGCCGGGGTTCTTGCGCCGCTCGCGCAGGATCGGGAAGAGGTCGTAGATGGCCTCCAGATTCCACGGTCCCGGCGCCTTGCGCACCTGCCCGCCGATCAGGAGATTTTCCTCGACCGTGAGCGACGGGAAAAGCCGGCGGCCCTCCGGCACCATGGCGATGCCGCGCTGCATGACCTCGGCCGAGGACAGCGCGCCGATCGGCTCGCCCCGATGCAGCACCATGTCGGCGCCATTGCGGATCACGCCGGTGATCGAGCGCATCAGCGTCGACTTGCCGGCGCCATTGGCGCCGATGATCGCCACGCATTCGCCCGCAGCCACGGCGATATCGACGCCGAATAGTGCACGGAACTGGCCATAATTCGCGGTGAGGTTGCGGGTTCGCAGCAGCATCAGACCTCGAGCCCCAGATAGATCTCGCGGACTTCCTTCGAGGCCATGATCTCGTCGGGCGCGCCGATGCCGATCACGCGGCCGAAATCCAGCACAAGAAGGCGCTCGACCACGGATGTGAGTGCATGCAGGACATGCTCGATCCAGATGATCGTGGTTCCCCTCGCGTGGATGTCGCGGATCGTCGCGACCAGCGCCTTGCATTCGCCCTCGGTCAGGCCGCCGGCGATCTCGTCCAGAAGCAGAAGCTCAGGCCCGGTCGCCAAAGCGCGGGCCAGTTCCAGGCGCTTGCGGTCGAGCAGGCTCAGCGAGCCGGCGACGACATTCGCCTTCTTCAGCAGTTCGGTTTCTTCGAGGATGCGCGCGCATGCATCCACCATGTCGGCCTCGCGCCCGCCCCGGCCGAATGCCGCGGCGGTCAAAAGGTTCTCAAACACGGTCAAGCCCTCGAAGGGCTGCGGGATCTGGAAGCTGCGGCCGACGCCCATGCGCACGCGCTCCATCGCGGGAGCCCGGGTCACGTCGCGACCGAGAAACTCGATACGGCCCTCATTCGCCAGCACATTGCCAGTGATCAGGTTGAACAGCGTCGACTTACCCGCCCCGTTCGGGCCGATGATGCCCAAAGCTTCGCCGCGCGGCACCGAGACGGTTACGGCGTCCGTAACCTTCAGTGCCCCGAACGACTTCGAGACATTTTCGAGCCTGAGTATCATTGCTGCCATCCTTGGGCGCACCTTGGGAGCCGAATGGAATGAGGGCGGCGGCATGCGCCGCCCCCGTTCCAATTCAGGCCAGCGCTTCCATCTTGCCGGCGGTCGGGATCTCGGGCGCGGTGGCGTTCTCGACGATCACCAGATCGAAGCCGCCCCCTGCCTTCTTCCGCCACTGGCCGCCGACGAGCGGCGTCTTGCAGACGTTCTTCGCCGCGAAGGGCGGCACGCCCACGCCGTTCCACGCCACCTTGCCGACAACGGTCGACATGTCGGTGGCGGCAATGGCAGCCGCGATCGCCTCGGCATTGGTCGGATCCGAAACACGGCCCATGACATTCGCCGCCACTTCGAACAGCGAATGGGAGAAGCCGATCGGCTGCGTCCAGGGACGCCCGGTCTTGGCGGTGAAATCCGCCGCCAGTTCCGCCGAACTCTGGCCCGTGATCGACGACTTGAACGGATGCGAGGCCGACCACCAGACTTCGGAGGAAAGGTTGTGACCGGCGTCGCCCAGCGTCTCGACCGATTGCGGGAAGAGGATCGCCTTGGCCACCGTCACCGCCTTGGGCTTGAAGCCCTGCTGGCGGGCCTGGTTCCAGAAGGTGGTGAAGTCGGGTGGGATCACCACGCCGGTGACGATGTCGGCATTGGCCGTCTTGAACGCATTGACCTGCGCGGTAAAGTCATCCGAGAGGTTCTGGTAGCGTCCGGGATCGGTCAGGCTGAAGCCCGCCGCTGCGAGACCGGGTTTCAGCCCGTTCTCCGGGTGGCCCCAGGCATTGCCGTCGGCGTCATTCGGGAACAGTCCGCCCACCTGACCATTGGTGTCGAGCTGCTTCCACATGCCGGTATAGACGGCGATGATGTCTTCCAGGCCCCAGAAATAGTGGAACGCGAAGTCAAACGGCTTCCACGACGAAGGATCGCCCGGATTGCCCTGCTGGCCGATGAACCAGGGCTGCCATGGCGCCGTGGTCGAGATGACCGGCATGCCCTCCGCCTCGCAGGTGGTGGCGACCGGATTGGTGTTTTCCGGCGTCGAGCCGACGAGCATCAGGTTGATTTCGTCGTCGACGATCAGGCTTTTCGCCACTTCCGCCGCACGGTTCGGGTTCGACTGGCTGTCCTTGACGATGACCTCGAAATTCTTGCCAGCGTCGGAGTCGAGAAATGCCTTTATGTTATATGCGTCGCTCTCCGCGAAGCCGGCCAGCGGGCCGGTCTGCGGCGAAACATAGCCCAGGCGGATCTTGGCGCCCTGCGCGATGGCAGGCGCGGCAAGTCCCGAAGTGGCAAGGGTGAAACCCGTTGCCGCCGAGGCTTTCAACAAGCTCCGTCTCGAAATCATGTGTTCCTCCTCCCTCTTGTCTGTTCTCAGCCCCCCGGACGGCGTCCCTCCCACGCCGCCTGGAGAAGTTCCCGTATCGATTCCGGGTCTATTGGCCTCGGATTCGTGTAGGCGTTCTTGACGGCGATCGCCGTGGCGCGGTCGAGATCGCTCTCCTCGATGCCGATCGCCTTGAGGCTCATCGGCGAGCCGACGGACTGCGCGAAATCCCAGAGCCCGCCTCCGGCCGAGCCGCCGCCGAAGGCGTCGGCAATCGGGCGCAGGAGCTCCGGCACCGCCTGTTCGTTGAAGGCGGTCGTGTAGGGCAACAGGATGGCGTGGGTCTCGGCATGCGGCGTGTCGAACGAGCCGCCGAAGACATGCGCCAGCTTGTGGTGCAGCGCCATCGAGACGTAGCCGAGCGCGGTCGAGCAGCACCAGGCCGCATAGAGCGCCCGCGCGCGCGCCGCCTGATCCTGCGGATCCTCGATCAGCCGGGGGATGCCATCGCGAAACGCGACCATCGCGTCCTTGCACATCAGTTCGATCACCGGATTGCGGTCCGGTGCGTAGAACGCCTCCATCGCATGAGCGATCGCGTTCATGGCCGAGGTGACGGTGAGGCCAACCGGCAGGCTCAGCGTCAGGTCGACGTCGTAGATCACCGTCTCGGGGCGGATATCCGGACAGCGGCGCGTGGTCTTCTCGCCTGCGGCGGTCTCGCCCAGGATGTCGGTCATTTCCGAACCGGCATAGGTGGTCGGGATCACGATTTGATCGGCGCCGGTGCGGACGGCGATCGCCTTGCCAAGCCCGGTGGTCGAGCCGCCGCCGAGACTGACAATCGCCGTCGCTCCACTGGCGCGAAAAGCCTCGACCGCCGTCTCGGTCACGTCGACGGGCGTGTGCATGGTCGCGCCGGCGAAGACACCGGCGGCGAGGCCGCCAAGGCCTTCCGCCAGCTTTTCCGCGTCAAGCTTCTGATGCGGCGTCGAAAGCACCAGCACCTTGTCATGGCCGAGGCGCCGGACCTCTTCGCCGGTGCGGCTCATCGCTCCGGCACCGAAGACCACCCGCGTTGTCAGGCCCGGAAAGACGAAATGGTCCATCATCGCGCCGCCTCCATCCTTGGGTGCCGACCGGCGACCAGATCGGCGAGGATCGTCCCCAGCATGGCGATCTCGGCATCCGAAACTTCATGGCCGCGACGGGGAAAAAGATCGGCGCGCAGGCTGGCGCCCTTGCTGCCCAGGGTCTGGGCGGCATCGGCGAAGGCCGAGACCGGAATCCAGGGATCGGCATCGCCGCCGGACAGATAGACCGGCAAACCGGCAGGAACGGCCTCGGCGCGCGCATCCGCTGGAACGCCGACGCGCGACCCGGTCAGGGCGGCAAGCGCCTCCGGCGGCGGCAAGCCGGCGCAGAGATATTCGATGGCGAGGCAGGCCCCTTGCGAGAAGCCAGCCAGAAGCAGAGGCAATCCGGGCAGTTCGCCGCGCGCAGCGGCCATAGCAGCGGCAAGGTGATCCAAAGCGGTCGCGAGTTGCGCGCGGGCGACCGGCGTCAGCGGATCGACGGCACGCGCATCCCACCACGCGCCCAACGGGGCGCGCGGCAGGACGAAGGCCACGGCCGGCGCGGAAAGCCGCGCCAGCACATGGGACTGCATCTCTTCCGGCGATTGACCGCGGCCGTGGACGAAGACGCAAATCGCCTTCGCCTCCGAGCCCCTCGAGCCAAGCCTGAGCGGACCGCCGCCTGGATTCATGCGAATTCCGCCTGCTCCAGGCCCGAACGCAGCTCGTCCTCGCGGTCCTTGAACCACGGCGGGAAGACCAGCGTCTTGCCGATCGCACCCGGAGGCTCGTCCTTGGCCCAGCCTTCCGGCGTCGTCCAGGCGAGCTCGAACAGCGCGCCGCCCGGCGAACGGACGTAGCAGGACTTGAAGTAGTTGCGGTCCTTCTGTTCCGAGATATCGGTGAAGCCGAGGCCCTCGATATGCGCCCGCAGCTTGAGCTGGTTCTCTTCGCCACCGGTATTGAGGGCAATGTGATGGATCGTTCCGCCCGCCAGCGTCCAGGTGCCCTGCGCGCTGTCACGGTCGACGATGACCTCGACGCGCTGGATAACGCCGGCGGCATCCGGCACGCGGTAGACGAGGCCCTCGTGATTGTCGGCCTCCTTCTCCAGCGGCAGCGCGATGGTGAGGAAGTCGTCCATGGCGGTGCGGTCCATCACGGCCACGACACTGCCGTAGATGCCCTTAATGCCGTGGTCCTTGCCGATGCCCTGCGCCGCATTGGTGATCGGCTCGCGCGGATCGCTGTCGCTTTCCACCAGTTCATGCGGGATGCCGCAGGGATGCGCGAAGACTACTCGATCAGCGCCGAAGCGGGTGACCTTGGCGGCCTCGATGCCGCGTCCGTTCAGCCGGTCCACCCAGAAATCCGAGGCTCCCACGGGGATCGACTGCAGGATGGCGCGCGACTGGTTGGTGCCGCGGCGACCGTAGACGGCCGGCTTGCGGAACGGGAAGGTGGTGATGATCGTCGAGGCGTCGCCATTCGGCGAACCGTAGTAGAGGTGGTAAACCGGGACCACGCCGTCAAACAGTACCGTGCGCTTCACGGAATGAAGGCCGAGCGCCTTGGTGTAGAAGTCGAAGTCTTCCTGCGCGCCGTCGGTCGACATCGTCAGGTGGTGGTAGCCACTGACCTGTGACATGTTCATCTCCTCCCAGTGTTTTCAGCATCGCCCCGCCCTTCCGGGCAGAGCACGAAATTGAAGTCGAGGCCGTGCGTCCGCTTTCCGCCATTCGGCTGCAAGGCTTTGAAATCGGCCAGAAGCTCCGGTTTGACCCCGAAAATGGCATCTCGGCCGATGGCGGGATCCGCCCGATCGAAGATGTGGGTCGTCAGCGTCTCGAACCCCTCCGCCGAGACGCGAAAATGAATGTGGGCCGGGCGATCCAGGCACAAACCGAGCGCCGCCATGAACCGTCCGACCGGTCCGTCGGATGGCAGCGAATAGCCCTTCGGCCGGATCGTCAGGAATTTGAACCGGCCCTGCGCATCGGTCCGGAAATTGCCGCGCAGGTTGAATTCCGGCTGTCGGTCGGGCTCCTGATTCTCATACACGCCATCGGCATTGGCGTGCCAAACCTCGACCGAAGCGCCGCCAATTCCATGGCCGTCGAGGTCCAGGATTCGGCCGATCACCTGCATCGGCTCGCCCTTGCGGTCGCGCGAGATGTTGGCGCCGAGCGGCGTCTCCGGTACGTCGGCGCGATAGAATGGCCCCGCCAGCGTGTTCGGAGTCGCCCCGGCCGGACGCGGGCGGTTCTGGTCCTCGATCAGCGAGGAGACGCCCAGCGCGTCGGCGAGCAGCACCCACTCCTGCCGGCGCGCATCGGCGTAGTGACCGACCTCGGTCAGGAAATCGATGGCGAGCCGAAACTCGTCCGGCGTGGGACGCAGCGTCGAGATCAGGGCATGAAGACCGTTCACCGTCGCCCGGGCTGCCTCGGCGAGCCTGGACGGGTCGGAAGCGGCGAGCCGTCGAGCGAACTCGTTCGCCTGCGCCGAAAACGCATCGGGACTTCCACCCCTCCGCGAGCCGTCGTGCTGGCCGTGCATTCCGCCGGGGCCTCCCTTCCCCTTGGAAAACGGGATAGCACGGCCCCGAGCTACTCTTGATGAGTTCTACGCTCAACGGTATAGCATTTTGCTATGCGACTGAACGAACGCCACCTCATGCAGCTTGCTGCCGTCCTCGATGCCGGTGGCGTATCCGAAGGAGCCGCGATGCTGGGCCTGACCCAGCCCGCGGTCAGCCGATCGCTTGCCATGCTCGAAGCAAGGGTGGGCGAACCGCTCTTTCTCAAGGGCCGCCGCCCGCTGCAGGCGACGCCGCTTGGCGCCCAGCTGGCGGCGCAGGGCCGCACGATCATCACCGCGTCGCGCAAGGCCTCGGATGCGGTGCAGGGCTTCATGAAGGGCACGAAGGGCGTCGTCCGCGTCGGCGGTGTGCCGTTCTTCATGGACGCGATGATCAGCCGGATGGTCGGCGAGTTCCAGAACCTGGAACCGGAAGTCACCGTCCAGCAAAGCTATCTGAACCTGCCGGAAATGGTCGCGGCGCTGGAAGGCAATCAGATCGATCTCGGCGTCGTGCCGATCGGCGTGCTCGACCTTGGCCCCGGTTTCGAATTCACGGAGATCCTGCCGGGGCGCAACATCGTCGCCTGCCGGCCGGACCACCCGCTGTTGCGCAATCGTCGGCTACGGGCGCACGACCTGACCAGCTTCCCCTGGGTGGCGCCCCTGCCCGGCTCGCCGCTGATGTCGGATCTGCAGATGATCCTGATGAGCATCGGCATGTCGGACCTGAACGTGCGCTATTCCGGCGGCTCGCTGATGAGCGTGATCAACTTCCTGGCCGAGACCGACGCGCTTGCCGTGCTGCCCTTCTCGGTGGTGTTCGCCCAGCGCAAGGAAAACCGGGTAACGGTGCTGCCCTATGAAATCCCGCAACCCAACCGTTCCCTCGGCATCCTGCGCCGGGTCGGCGGGCCGCGCTCGCCCGCCGCGGAACGCTTCGCCGGCCATGTCATCACGGCCTTCGAGAATCTGAAGCACATCATCAAGCGGCACGAGAACGCCGTCGTTTGGGGCCGCTAGCCGCCCCCGCTTCGTGCGACGCTCGCAAGAGCCTGACGGCCCCGACAAGGTCGGGGCCGTCATCGGCCGGATGCCTGAGAATAGGCGCCCCTTTCCAGATCACGACCGGAGCCATCTGCTGGCCCCGACCGCGTGATCCCGCTCCTAGTCAACGGGTCCGTCGCCCGGGCCGGCATGCATGATCGCGTCGTTCTCCGGACCATCGACGATCAGATGACCCGCCAGACCGCGCTCGGCCCGCGACAGCGCATGGTCGACGAGAACGTAGTTGCCGCCGCGGTCGATCTTGAAATCGACGATCGTCGCGCCGCCGGGCGGGACGGTCACCGTCTGCACGCCGGTCAGCGGCGGCGAGCCGACACTGCCCATCGCATAGACATTGTCGAATATCTCGCCGATGACGTGGAAGGACGAGGTGAAATTCGGCCCGCCGACGCCGAAGAAGATCCGCACCGTCTCGCCAACATTGGCGTAGAGCGGATGGGTCTTGGTCAGCGAACCGACGGCACCGTTGAACAGGAAGTACTCCGGCCGCTCGGAGATCAGCTTGTCATAGTCCATCTCCTGCACGCCGTTCGTGCCAAACGGCTCGACGGTGTAGAGCTCGCCCTGCATGACGTAGAATTCCCGATCTACCTGCGGCAGGCCGCCTTCCGGCTCGACGAGGATCAGGCCGTACATGCCACTGGTGATGTGATGGGCGACGCTGGGCGTGGCGCAGTGATAGACGAAGATGCCCGGCTTCAGCGCCTTGAAGGTGACGACAGTTTCAGCGCCGGGATCGGTCTGGGTCGCGTGCGCGCCGCCGCCCGGGCCGGTCGCGGCATGGAAATCGACCGAATGCGCCATGACGCTGTCGGCCGGGTTTTTCACATGCACCTCGACCGTGTCGCCCACGCGCACCCGCAGGAAGGGGCCCGGCACCTTCGAATTGAAGGTCCAGTAGGTATAGGTCGTGCCGTCGTCGAGTTGGCCGACCAATTCGACGGTCTGGAGTTCGACCTTGACCAATTTGGGCGGCCGCTGGCCGATCGGCCCGGGCAGGTCGGCGGGATCGCGCACGATGTCGGCGGCCTCGCTGGCCATGGCCTCGCGCGGCCCCGCCATGACCTGGATCAGCCCCTCCATGCCGGCCTGGCGATGGCCGGCGATCGTGCAGAAATAGGCGAACTCGCCGACCTTCCTCGCCAGGAAGGAGATGGTCGTGGACGCGTTCTTGCCGACCACCACGGCGGAGCGCGCCGGATACTGATCGACCATGACGTCATGCTCCGCGCCCTCGCCATTGATCAAGTTGATCTGGACGAGCTCGCCTTCATGCACCATCAGAGTCGGGTTGATCTTTCCGTCAATCGCGCCGCCAACGCCGATATAGACCATCCGCCCGCCGGCAATGCCGGTCTTTAGCGTGAAGGTCGTCGGGGTATGGTAGCTGACGGCGGCGGTGGCGGCCGATGCTGCCGGAGTCGGGTTTGCCGCTGTCGTCGTGTCCGCCGACGCCGCCTTGCCGCCGTGCTCATGTGACTGCGCGAAGACCGGCGCCGCGCTGAATACCGAGAGCATCATGGCGATCGCGGCCAGCCAGCCGGTTTGCCTGGCTCCGGCCAGTAGAGATCCGATGCCCGCGCGCCGCGCGCGTGCATCACACGCGCCAGCCGGACAGCTTCCGAGACGTAGTGCCATCGAACGTACTGCCTTTTTCCCTTGCAAGACTTGACGCCTGCAATCTAGCGGGGAGCAGAGTCGCGCTCTTTGCAGTTCCGCAAGCTCTGACGCAAAGGGAAGGTCTTCGACGGGCTCAGCCGCCCCGACTGAGGCGGGGCCGCAGCAAGGCGACGCCGTAGAATAGCGCGAAGCCAAGAAACGCGACCGCCCACAGCCCCCCGGCAATTTCCATCAGCCAGGGACCTGCGAGACCGAGCGCGGCGATGATGCGCGCAACGGCGGAGGCGAGGATCGCGGCGAAGACGAAGCACCCCGCACCGCCGGCACGAAGGGGCCGGCCGGTATGACCGAGGGTCGCTCGGACCATTACCGCGAGCGTCATCGTGCCGATGGCGCCAGCGCCGAGCGCATGCACACCGACGGCAGGGGCGATACGCGCCGGGTCGAGAATCTGACACCCGACGAACGCCAGCCCGACCGGCACAAAGGCATAGGCGAGATGCAGGATCAGGACGAGCGGATCGCGCAGGGTCCGGTCACCCGCCCAGCGCGCCAGACGGATGAGGTTGAGGCCAGCGGCCGCGATCAGCACGACGGCAGTCCCCAACGCCTCCGGAACGAAGGTCCAGGCGAGGAGGCCGATGGCGGTCATAAGGATCGTCGCCATATCGAAGCGTCCGACCGGAATCGGTAGCCGGCCGGGATTTTCGCGCGCCAACCAGTTGCGCGTAAAGCTCGAAATGATGCGGCCGCCGATCAGGACGATCAGCACGATGGCCGTCCCGATGCCGAGCCGGCGAGCCATGTCGGAGGCGCCGGCGAGATGGGCCTCGAGATGAAAGAGGATGTTAGCGAGAGCGAAAACGCCGACCGGAATGACGACCTTCAGGTTGCGCCAGTTGCGGCCGGCGGCGATCTCGATGGCCGCCGCCGCCGTGACGGCGAGCAGGAAGGAACAGTCGATGACCGCCGTCGCCAGCCAGCCGAGCGCCACCGAGTAAAAGACCGCGACCCGTCCGGCGGTCCAGAGCACCACCAGCCCAAGCAACGGATAGCCCTGGACCGGCAACCGACCCGTCCAGTTGGGAATCGCCGTCAGCAGGAAGCCGGTCAGCACCGCCGCGAGATAGCCGAACAGCATCTCGTGACTGTGCCAGTCGACCGGCGCGAAGAGGCTGGCCGTCTCGATCGCGCCCCTGAGCAGCGGCAGCCAGACCAGGAGGGTCACCCCGGCATACAGCGTACCGAGCAGGAAGAACGGACGAAAGCCGTAGGAAAGGACGGCAGGCAGGCGGTCGGGGCGGGTCCGAGGAAGGGGCATTCGGTTCGATCCTGCCTTCTTCGGTCGCGCGACCGCCGCCTGTTCGATCCAATACCGCTATTGCGCGGGCGCGGCGGCTTGGGCCAGCAGCGCGTCAAACGCCTTCTTGGCCTTGCCGGGGTGCTTCACCGCGCTGGCCTCCTCGAGATTGACCGGCTTGCCGGCGACGATCAGCGCCACCATGCCCATGCCGTAATGCGGGGTGCACTTGACGCCGTAGACACCCTCGGCGCCGATCTCGACTGTCACCTTCTCGCTCATCTTGCCCTTGAACGGCGTCGTTCCGGCCGGCGCCATGCCCGGCACGGATTCGGCATCATGCGACTTGTCGGTCGGCAGGAAGGTTACCGTGTCGCCGACGGCGACGGGAATGAGGTCCGGCTCGAACACCATTGCGCCCTTGGCGCCCTTGTTGAGCATCTTGACCTCGTGATCCGCGGCCTGCGCGGCCCCGGCCGTCAGGAGCGTCGCCAAGGCCGCCGCAATCACCACCATCCGTCTCATCATGCGTTTCCTTCCTTCAAGCCAATGACATCGGTCATCGGCCTGCTTATAGGCAGGAAGTGGCGGATCGAATTTGCGCTGGCGCAAAGAGACGCGGCAAAACGGGCGGGTGCGTTGGGGTCGACGATGCTGCATGCGGAACCGCCAAGGAGGACGACATGCAAGGCCATGCGACCGCAACGCCGACCGAGGTAGGCCGTGTCCCAACTTGACCGCTCCCTGATCGCTACACTGCCGCTCTTCCGGTCGGCACACCCAGCGGAACTCGACCGCGTCCTCGCCGGCGCGCGTCCGCTTCGCGTCACAAAGGGGACGGCGATCTTCGAACAGGAAGCTGAGGCGCATTCCTTCTTCCTACTGCTCGACGGCCATATCCGCGTCGTGAAGACGACGCCGGCCGGCGACCAGGTGATCGTCCGCTACATCAGCGCCGGCGAAATGATCGGCATCGCCCATGCGCTTGGCCGCGATACCTACCCGGCCAGCGCCATCGCCGCGGTCGATTGCGTGGCGCTCGCCTGGCCGTCCAGCCTGTGGCCGTCCTTTGTCGCGCAGATCCCCGGCTTCGCGGCGACGACCTACCAGACCGTCGGCAGCCGCCTGGAGGACGTGCAGGCGCGGCTGGTCGAGATGGCGACGGAACAGGTGGAGCAGCGGGTGGCGCGGGCCCTCCATCGGTTGGCGGAGCAGAGCGGCCGCCAGACCGAGGCCGGACGCCGGATCGACTTCCCGATCTCCCGCCAGGACATTGCCGAGATGACCGGCACGACGCTGCATACCGTCAGCCGGCTGCTCGCCGCCAGGGAGGCCCGGGGCATCATCGCCGGCGGCCGCCAGCAGATCACGGTGGTCGAGCCGGCGCGCCTGCTTGTCCTCGCCGAGGGACGCGCGCCGCGCGGCTGAGCCTGAGTCGGTGTGGCCGATCGGCCGCGCCGCCGCGATCGCCGCATTATTTGATCTGGAACAAATACAGCCTGCCGAATCTCGTCCACGTAATGGGCCAGCATTCGACGTCGAACGACGCCGGATCGCTGCGGCGTGACAAGATAGGGGCTCCCCGGATGATAGCGGGATTGACGAAAGGGGAACGGCAGCTGTCGCTTGCCGTCCTGACAGTGCTGGCCTTGTGCGGGCTGGCCTTCGCAGCGATCGGTCACGACGATCCGATCGGAACGCACGGCTTCATCATCTTGCTGGTCGCGATCGGCCTCGCCTGCGTGGTCATCGCCGGCTACTACGCGCCGGAGCCCGACAAGGAGCAATTGTCGCGCTACTATGACGATCCGACCCGCGCCGGCATCGTGTTGGCCATGGCCTGGGCCGTGTTCGGTCTGTTCTTCGGCGTCTGGGTGGCGGCGCTGCTCGCCTGGCCGGAACTCACCTTCGACGCCGCCTGGTCGAGCTTCGGCCGGATCCGGCCGGTCCACACTACCGGCGTGATCTTCGGCTTCGGCGGCAACGCCCTGATCGCCACCTCTCTGCACGTGCTGCAGCGCACAACCCGCGCCCGGCTGCCCGACCAGTTCAGCCCGTGGTTCGTTCTGATCGGCTATAACCTCTTCTGCGTGCTTGCGGTCAGCGGCTACTTCATGGGCCTGACGCAGTCGAAGGAATATGCCGAGGCCGAGTGGTACGCCGACATCTGGCTGGTCATCGTCTGGGTCGTCTACTTCCTGATCTACATCCGCACGCTGCAGCGGCGGAAGGAACCCCATATCTACGTCGCCAACTGGTACTACATGGCCTTCATCCTGGTCGTGGCGATCCTGCACATCGTGAACAATCTCGCGGTGCCGGTCTCGTTCGGCCATGCCAAGAGCTATTCGCTCTTCTCCGGCGTGCAGGATGCCATGACCCAGTGGTGGTACGGTCACAACGCCGTCGCCTTCTTCCTGACCGCCGGCTTCCTCGGCATGATGTACTACTACCTGCCGAAGCGGGCCGGCCGGCCGATCTTCTCCTACCGGCTGTCGATCATCAGCTTCTGGGGCATCGTCTTCATGTATATGTGGGCGGGCTCGCACCACCTGCACTATACGGCCCTGCCGCAATGGGTGCAGACGCTCGGCATGACCTTCTCGGTCATCCTGCTGGTGCCGTCCTGGGCCTCGGCCGGCAATGCCCTCGCCACGCTGAACGGCGCCTGGGGCAAGGTGCGCGACGACGCCACGCTGCGTTTCATGATGGTCGCCGCCGTCTTCTACGGCCTGTCGACCTTCGAGGGCTCCTTCATGGCGATCCGCGCCGTGAACTCGCTCAGCCACTACACGGACTGGACGATCGGCCATGTCCATGCCGGCGCGCTCGGCTGGGTGGCGATGATCTCGTTCGGCTCGATCTACGCCCTGGTTCCCTGGATGTGGAAGCGCGAGCGGATGTATTCGTCGAAACTAATCGAGGTCCACTTCTGGCTCGCCCTCGCCGGGACCGTCGTCTACGTGTTCTCGATGTGGAATTCCGGCATCATCCAGGGGCTGATGTGGCGGACCTACAATGAAAGCGGGACGCTCGCCTACTCGTTCGTCGACTCGCTTGTCGCGATGCATCCCTACTACATCGCCCGCACCTTCGGCGGCCTGCTGTTCCTGCTCGGCGCCTTGGTCGGTTGCTACAACATCTGGATGACGATCCGGCAGGCCGGCGGCCGTGTGGTCCTGCAGGGGCCGGATGTCGACGAACCGGCGCTCGCCCCCATTGCGCTTCAGGCCGGGGAGTAACCGACCATGCCGAACTTCCATCGCAAGCTCGAACGCAGCGCCATCGGCTTCGTCGTCGCCATCATCGTGGTCTCGTCGATCGGCGGCTTCGTCGAGATCGCGCCGCTCTTCACCATCGACGAGACGGTCGAGAAGGCACCCGACATGCGGGTCTATACGCCGCTGGAGCTCGCCGGCCGCAACATCTACGTCCGCGAGGGCTGCTATGCCTGCCATTCGCAGATGATCCGCACCCTGCGCGACGAGGTCGAGCGCTACGGTCCCTATTCGCTGGCGGTCGAGTCGCAGTACGACCATCCGATGCTCTGGGGCTCGAAGCGCACGGGCCCCGACCTCGCCCGCATCGGCGGCAAATATTCCGACGCCTGGCAGGTCGCGCATCTCCGCAATCCGCGCGACGTCGTTCCGGTCTCGGTGATGCCGGCCTATCGCTGGCTCGAGGACAACACGCTGCGGACCGAGGATCTCGGCCTGCATCTGAAGGCGATGAGCCGGGTCGGCGTTCCCTACACGCAGGCGATGATCGACAACGCCACCAACGACGCCTACGGCCAGGCCAATCCGGACTCGAACTTCGCGGCCGGCGTCGTCGAGCGCTATGGCGAGGCGACCAATATCCGCGCCTTCGACGGGGAGCCGGGCCGCGTGACCGAGATGGACGCGCTGGTCGCCTATCTGCAGATACTCGGCAAGCTGACCAACGCCGCCACGGCGGCGAACGTCGCCATCAAGGAGTGAGGCGATGGATCTCGATCATCAGACGGTCGTCGGCCTCGCCAAGAGCTGGGGCCTGATCTACTTGCTCGTGCTCGCTGTCGGCGTGCTGGCATACACGTTCTGGCCCAAGAACAAGAAGCGCTTCGACCGGGCCAAAGAGAGCATTCTCGACAAGGATGACAAGCCGTGGAACTAGGCAAGCGCGATCCCGTCACCGGACGGACGACCACCGGACACGAGTGGAACGGCATCGAGGAACTCGATACGCCCGTACCACGCGTCGTGCTGTTCTTCCTCGCCGTCGCGACGCTGTTCTCGGTCATCTACTGGGTGCTGATGCCGGCCTGGCCGCTGGGCTGGACCTATACCAAGGGTCTGCTGGGCTTCAGCGACCGCGCGGTCGTGGCCCAGGCGGTCCATGACGCGGCGACGGAGCGCGGCGTCTGGACCGATCGCATCGCGAACTCGGATTTTGCCCAGATCGAGGCCGATCCGGCGCTAATGCGCTCGGTGAAGGAAACCGGCCGGACCCTGTTCGCCGATAATTGCGCCGTCTGCCACGGCACCGAGGGCTCGGGCGGCCCCGGCTTTCCCAATCTCAGCGCCAAGGCGTGGCTCTGGGGCGGCTCACCGGACCAGATCGCCGAGACGATCCGCGTCGGCATCAACGCCGAAAATCCGGATACGCGCAGTTCGCAGATGCTGGCCTTCGGTCGCGACGGTATCCTGACCCGCCCGCAGGTCAACGACGTCGTCGCCTATGTCCGCTCGCTCTCGGGCCTGGAGCCCGGCGCGGGTTCTACTCCGGAACGGATCGAGGCCGGGCGCGAGGTATTCGCAGCGAACTGCGTCGCCTGCCATGGCGACGCCGGCAAGGGCAACCACGAGGTCGGCGCGCCCGACCTGACCGACGCCAACTGGCTCTACGGCAGCGACGTCCAGTCGGTGTTCAACACCGTCCATGGCGGACGGCAGGGACACATGCCGCATTGGCAGAACCGCCTGACGCCGGTCGACGTCAAGATCCTCGCCCTCTACGTCCAGTCGCTGGGAGGCAAGACGCCATGACGCTCGCTCGTCCGATCGACAGCCAGCCGCCCGTCGCGCGCCGGCCGCTGAACTGGAAGTGGATCTCGATCGCCATCGCGACGGTCGGCATTCTCGGCCTGCTCGGCGCCAATGCGCATCTCGTCTATGTCGCCCTGCGTTCGCAGCCGGAATGCGTTGCGCATGCGAAGGCGACCGATGGTTCCGGTGGCGCCTACAGCGCCGCCAAATCCGCTTGCTGAGCGAGGAGAGGCTCATGGCTACCACAAAGGCATCCGACGCGATGTCCCGCCCGCTCGCCGAAACGCGGCGCCGCGGATTGGCTCCGAGCGCCGCCCTCAGCTGGCTCGCGGCCGGCTGGCGCGACCTCTGCGTGCGTCCGCTCGACAGCCTGATCTACGGCCTCGCCGTCTTTCTCGTCTCCGTCGCCGTCGTCTGGAGCCTGTTCGCGTTTAATCTCGACTACATCCTGTTTCCGGCCCTCGCCGGATTCATGGTGGTCGGGCCGCTGGTCGCGATCGGCCTTTATGCCAAGAGCCGGGCGATCGCCAAGGGTGAGCGGATCTCGCTGGCCGGCATGCTGTTCGTCCGGGCGAGTTCCGGCGGCCAGGTGTTGTTCACCGGCGCGATCCTCTGCCTGCTGATGCTGGTGTGGATGCGGGCGGCGGTGATCATCTACGCGCTGTTCTTCGGCCTTCGCCCCTTCCCCGGCCTCGACCATGTCGCGACGATGCTGTTCACGACGCCGGTCGGCCTCGCCATGCTCCTGGTCGGCACGGTGGTGGGTGGCCTGTTCGCGGCCTTCTCCTTCGCCATCAGCACCTTCGCGATCCCGATGCTGCTGGACCAGAAGACAGACGCCTTCACCGCCATGGGCACCAGCATCTCGCTGGTCTGGAACAACCTGCCGGTCATGCTGGCGTGGGGCGCGATCGTACTGGCCCTGTTCATGCTCTGCGTGGCGACGGGGCTGGTCGGCCTGATCGTCGTGTTTCCGCTGCTCGGTCATGCCACCTGGCATAGCTATGAGGCGATGAAATGAGCTGCTGCGCGGCCGACGCGGCAGCCGCCGCTCGGCCGGCCAACCTCGCCGTCTCGAAGGAAGAACTGCTGCTCGCCAGCCGCGATCTCGGAGACGGCCTGCGCCAGGTCGATCTCGCCGTGCCGGAGATGCACTGCGCCGACTGCATCCGCAAGGTCGAGCGCGGCCTCGCCGCCCTGCCCGGCGTCACCCACGCGCGGGTCAATCTCTCGACGCGGCGCGCCAGCGTCAAATGGAACGGCGACGTGCCGCCGCTGATCGAGGCGCTGGACGGCCTCGGCTATGCGGCGCATCTGTTCGATGCCGACGCCGAAGACGGCGATCCGCAGCTCGCCCGGCTGCTGCGCGCGCTCGCCGTCGCCGGCTTCTCGGCCATGAACATCATGCTTCTGTCGGTGTCGGTCTGGTCCGGTGCCGACGCCGGAACGCGGCAGGCCTTCTACTGGATCTCGGCCGTGCTGGCGCTGCCGGCCCTGCTCTATTCGGGCCAGGTCTTCTTCCGTTCGGCCTGGAGCGCGCTGCGCCACGGCCGCTCGAACATGGACGTTCCGATCTCGATCGGCGTCCTGCTCGCCTTCGGCATGAGCGTCTATGACACCTACCATAACGAGGCGCATGCCTATTTCGACGCGGCGATCTCGCTGCTGTTCTTCCTGCTGATCGGCCGCGTGTTCGACCACATGATGCGCGACAAGGCGCGGCAGGCGGTCAGCGGGCTCGTCCGCCTCGCGCCGCGCGGCGCCACCGTCCTGCGCGCCGATGGCGGCCGGGACTATCTTCCGCTGGCCGAGATCGAGCCGGGCATGACGCTCATCGTCGCCGCGGGCGATCGGGTGCCGGTCGACGGCAGCGTCGTCGCGGGCGTCTCGGAACTCGATTGCTCGGTCGTCTCCGGCGAGAGCCTGCCGCAGCCGGTCGGCATCGGATCCGAGCTGAAGGCCGGCATGCTGAACCTCACGGGCGGCCTGACAGTGAAAGCGACCGCCCGCAGCTCCGATTCCTTCCTGGCGGAGATGGTGCGGCTGATGGAAGTCGCCGAAGGCGGCAAGGCCCGCTACCGGCAGCTCGCCGACCGCGCCGCCCAGCTCTATTCGCCGGTCATCCACGCGACCGCGCTGCTCGCCTTTCTCGGCTGGCTTTGGGCGACCGGCGACTGGCATCAGTCGATCAGCATCGCGATCGCCGTGCTGATCATCACCTGCCCCTGCGCGCTCGGCCTCGCCGTGCCGATCGTCCAAGTCGTTGCCGCGCGACGCCTGTTCGAGAACGGCATCATGGTCAAGGACGGCGCCGCCATGGAACGCATGGCCGAGATCGACACCGTCGCCTTCGACAAAACCGGCACGCTGACGCTCGGGCAGTTGCGGCTGGAAAATGGCGAAGCCGTCGATCCTTTCGCCGCCGCCATGGCAGCGACGCTCGCCGCGACCTCCAATCATCCCGTCTCGCGGGCGATCGCGACCCATTTTGGCTCCCGCCCTTCCGGCCTTTCCTTCACCAAGGTCAGCGAGATTCCCGGCTGCGGCATCGAGGCGGAGGCCGATGACGGCGCCGTCTATCGCCTGGGCCGGGCCGACTGGGCGACGTCGGCCGCCTCGCCCGGGCCTGAAGCGGGGACGGTGCTCGGCCGGGACGGATCGGCGCTGGCGCGCTTCACATTTCGTGACGATCTCCGGCCGGACGCCGCCACCACCATCAATGCCTTGCGGACGGATGGGCTGGCGACGCTGATCCTTTCCGGCGACCAGCCGCCGGCCGTGGCGAACGTGGCCGGCGAGCTGGGCATCGACGACTATGCCGCTTGCGTCCTGCCGGCCGGAAAGCTGGCCCGGGTGGCCACACTTACCGCGGCCGGCCACAAGGTCCTGATGGTGGGCGACGGCCTCAACGACGCCCCCGTCCTCGCCGCAGCGCATGTGTCGATGGCGCCGGCGACCGCGGCCGATATCGGCCGCAACGCCGCCGACTTCGTGTTCCTGCGCTCAAGCCTGCGGGCGGTGCCGCTGGCGTTCTCCATCTCGCGCGAGGCCGGCCGCCTGATCCGGCAGAACTTCGGCCTCGCCATCCTCTACAATCTGATCGCGCTGCCGATCGCCATCGCCGGCTTCGTCACGCCGCTGATCGCCTCACTCGCCATGTCGCTGTCGTCGATCGTCGTCGTCGCCAATGCCCTGCGCCTCAGGGCTGACAACGCCGGCCGCCGCGACGCGGCCGAGAAGAAAGCCGCCGCCGCCCCGGCCGTCAAGCGGACGGCGGTCGCGGCGCCTGGAGCGCGCTAGCCATGCAGAGCCTCGTCTTCCTGATCCCCCTCGCCATCGTCGTCGGCCTCGTCGCGCTGGGGATCTTCTTCTGGTCGATCCGGAGCGGCCAGTACGAGGACCTCGACGGCGCCGCCGAACGCATCCTGCTCGACGACGAGGACGACCAATAGGCGCAGAGGCGAGGCCGCGAAGTCGCAACCACTGTTGCCCCTTCTGCGGGAGTCCATTCCCGCTTCCCCCCGACCGAGCCTGACGTCGAACGGGGTGGCGCGGCGCCCCGGCGCCGGACTAGCAATCCTTCCCGCCCGCCGAACGCATCGCCGGATGCCTCATCGCCCTGGTGACCGAAAGCGTCCGGATGCCTTCCGGGCGCGTTCCAACCTGCCGTTAAGGCAGGTCATTGAGCCGGCAAACCCCGTGAATCGCGATGGAATTTAATTCTCAGAGAACGCAGAAAGAAGTAACAACCTGACCCGACAACCCTGGGAATGGCACGGCCATCCGTCGACGACGGCAAGCCGCGGGCGATACTCTTCGACCCGGTTTCCAATGATGAGCAATCGCCTGCCAGTTCGCGGTGCGATGAAGGAGATGGTGGGATGAAAAGATCGAGTGTTTCCTCCAGCGGTGGTCTGAGCCGTCGGCGGTTCCTGCTGGCCGCGGCTTCGGCCGGCGTGGCGCTGCCGCTCGTCGGCAAGACCGGCATCGCGATGGCGGCGGACAAGCCGCTGGCGGGCCAGACGGTCAACATCCTCATCAGCCAGCCGCACAGCCTGACCGGCAGCAAGCTGGCCAAGGACTTCGAGGCGGCGACCGGCGCCAAGGTGAATGTCACCGTTGTCCCCTACGATCAGGTGCAGGCCAAGGCGACGCTCGACGTCCAGTCCGGCGTCAACGAGTTCGACGTGATCGACTTCTGGTATCCGACCAAGGGTCAGCTCGCCGAGGACGGCATCGTCGAGGACGTCACCGCCTGGATCGAGCGCGACAAGGCGCAGATCCAGCCGGAAGACTTCATCCCGCTGATCTACGATGCCTATACCCTGCATGACGGCAAGCGCTGGGGCCTGCCCTATGACGGCGATTCCCATCTGCTGTTCTACAACAAGGAAATCCTGGACCGGAACGGCGTCGCCGTGCCGACGACCTGGGACGAATATCAGGCCGCGATCCAGAAGATCAGCGTGGCGGAATCGAAGAACGGCATCTATGGCGCCGCGGTGCTTGGCGGCAAGGCGCCGATCATCATCGGCTCCTCCTACGCCAACCGCCTCGCCGGCTTCGGCGGCGTGTTCCTGAACGAGGATGGCAGCTCCGCGCTCGATAGCGAAGCGGCCGTCGCCGCGGCGAAGGCGCTGGTCGCGACCAATCCCTGGGCGCTGCCGACGCCGCTCGAAACCCGCTTCGAGGAAGGCCTGCCCGCATTCCTCGGCGGCAAGGTCGCCTTCATCGAGTTCTGGAGCGACCTCGGCGTCTACGCGCAGGATCCGAGCGGCTCGAAGATCGTCGACAAGTGGGGCGCGACCCAGATCCCGGTCGGTGGCGGCAATACGAAGCCGCGCCTCGCGCTGAATGCCGGCTTCGGCTTCGCGGTTTCGGCCGGCTCCGGCAAGAAGGATGCGGCCTGGGAGCTGATCAAGTTCGCCACCAGCCCGCAATACCAGGAAGAGCTGCTGCTGCTGACCGGTAGCGGCATCGATCCGGACCGCAAGTCGCTGCTCTATTCGGACAAGTACAAGGCCTTCGCGCCAAAGGTCCAGGGCGCGCTCGCCGGCGCGCTGGAGGAGTCCCTCCCCTGGCCGACGACGCCGGAATCGCCCCAGCTGCAGCAGGCGCTGGCCGACGAACTGGCGCTGGCGCTGGCCGGGTCCAAGACGCCGGAACAGGCGATCGCCGATGCGCATGCCGCCTGGCAGCGGATCCTCGGCGCCTGATCCTCGTCTCGGGACTGAACTCCCCGCCCGCGCCACGCGGGCGGGCTTTGTTTTGATGGCAGGGACGAGCATGAGCAAGACGCACCTTTCCACCCCTGCGCTTGGCCGGGCGATCGATACCGAGCTCGACACCATGGCGCATCGGCGGCGAGGCAGCGCATGACCAACCTGCCGCTCTCCCGGCCGGCCTACGGTGGCGACGCCGCGCAGTTCCGCGAAACAGCCGCGTCGCGGCTGCGCCAGTGGCACAAGGCGCTCTGGGTGGCGCCGCTCGCCTTCGCGCTCATCGTGACGACGGTCTATCCGACGCTGTTCCTCATCGCGCTCGCCACGACCAAGAGCACGCTCGGCAAACCGTTCCGCGCCTTTGTCGGGACCAAGCAGATCACGACGGCGCTGCTCGACCCGATCTTCCAGGCCGCCGTGATCAAGAGCATCTTGTTCGCCTTCGGCTCGGCCATCGTCGAACTCGCGATCGGCTTCGCCCTGGCAAGCCTGCTCGTCGCGCTGCTGAAGGCCGGCCGCTATCTGCTGACGCTGGTGCTGCTGCCCCTGATGACGCCGCCCGTCGTGGTCGGCGTCGCCTGGAAGCTGATCCTTGCGCCCTCGGGCGGCCTGCTGAACGGCATCCTGCTCAGTTGGGGCGTCGTCGACGCACCGATCTCCTTTCTCGCGACGCCCGGTGCCCGCTTGGCTCTCGATCGGTGTTGCCGATCTCTGGCAATGGGTTCCATTCGTCACCATCCTCTGTTTCGCCGCGCTGGTGAGCCTGCCGGACGGCGTCCACGAAGCCTCGCTGATCGACGGCGCCGGCCCCTGGCAGCGGTTCCGCCACATCACCCTGCCGCTCGTCATGGCGCCGCTCGCCTCGATCTTCCTGCTGAAGCTGATCATCGGCTTCAAGCTGTTCGACCTCGTCTATGTCCTGACCTTCGGCGGCCCAGGCTTCACGACGACCACGGCCACCTTCAGCATCTGGCGTCTGGCGCTCGAGCAGTTCGACGTCGGACGCGCGGCGGCGCAGACCCTGATCTACGCCATCGTCATCGGCATCGTGACGATCCCGGTCGTCCGGCTGCATCGATGGGCCTCGGAGCACTATTCATGACCCGGCCGTCCATCCGCATCCTGCAGATCCTGGCCGCCGGCGCGGCCGTCGCTTTCCTGCTGCTGCCGATTGCCTATCTCCTTTCCGTCTCGTTCAAGCGGCAGGACGATGTGCTCACCGGCGCCTTCCTGCCGCAGGAGCCGACGCTCGCCAACTGGCCGGCGGCGTTCGAGGCGACGTCGCTCGCGACCTTCATCGTCAACTCCGTGGTGATCTCCGTCCTGGCCGGCCTTGTCACCATCGCCATCACCCTGCCGGCGGCCTATGCGATGATCCGGCTCGGCATCGGCCGCAAATTCCTGCCGCAGGCGACGCTCGCAAGCTATATCGCTCCCCCGGTGGTCGGCCTCATCCCGTTTTTCTTCCTCCTGAAGACGGTCGGCCTCCTCAACACCCATGCCGGGCTGATCCTGATCTACGGCTTCCTGAACATTCCCGTCGCGTTCTGGCTGCTGGCTCCCTTCCTCAGCCGCGTTCCGCTGGAAATCGAGGAGGCCGCGGCGCTCGACGGCGCGAGCCGTCTCAGGACGCTGGTCTCGGTCGTCGCACCGATGATCGCGCCGGGCATCGCAGCGACCCTCATCATCGTCATCATCCTGAGCTTCAACGAGTACCTGCTTGCCTCCGGCCTGACGCTCAGCGACGGCATGCGCACGCTCACCGTGGGCATCTCGCTGTTCCAGGGCGACCGCCTGGTCAATTTCGGCCAGATCGCCGCCGCGTCGCTCGCCGGCATCCTGCCGATCTACGTCATCGCCCTCGTGATGCAACGGCATCTGGTCGAGGGCCTTGCACATGGCGGCGTAAAATGATGTCAAGACGCGATCAGGAGGCCCCATGTCCGCAGTTGTGAACGCTCGTACCGACGACTACCGCATTCTCGCGCAAGCCGAGATCCTCCACCATCTCGCCGCGCTGCCGGAAATCGCGGCGATCCTCGGCGGCAGCCCCGCCGACTGGACGATCCGCGACGTCGCGGACGGCTACATCAACGCCGTATTCATCATCGACGGACCGCAAGGCGGCGTCTGCGCCAAGCAGGCGCTACCCTGGGTGCGCTATCACGGCGACAGCTGGCCGCTCGCCGAGGACCGCGCTTTCTTCGAGGCGAGCTATATGCGCCGGCTGGCGGCGATCGTCGGCCCGCTCGCGCCCAGGCTGTTGCATTTTGATCCCGTGCTGCAGTTCATCGTCATGGAGAAGCTGTCGCCGCATATCGTGCTGCGCGGTGGGCTGATCGAGGGCCGGCGCTTCCCGAGGGCGGCTGCCGATGTCGGCCGCTATGTCGCCCTTGCGGCCTTCCATACCTCCGATCTCGGTGTGCCGTTCGAGCGCAAGTTCGAGGATATCGGGCTCTTCTCCGGCAACATCTCGCTGCTGCGCATCAGTGTCGACCTGATCTTCGTCGACCCCTATGTCGAGGTCTGGCGCAACCGGTACATTTCGGAAATCGACCCCTGGGCCAAGGCCCTGCGCGAGGACGTCGAGCTCAAGACCGCCGTCGCCCGCCACCGCAACGCCTTTCTCTCCAATCGGCAGGCTCTGCTGCACGGCGACCTGCATTCCGGCTCGGTCATGGTGACGGAGGACGACACGCGCGTCATCGACGGCGAGTTCTCGACCTTCGGCCCGATCGGCTTCGACCTCGGCGCCTTCGCAGCCAATCTCATCATCAACTGGTACGCCCAGGGCGGCTATGACCGCGACCCGGCCGAACGGGACGCGCACCGTCAGTGGCTGCTCGAACAGATCGCGACGCTCTGGCAGACCTTCGAGAGCGAATTGCTGGCGCTGTGGGCCGCGTCGCCCGACACCGACGGCGACGGCTATCCCGCCACGCATTTCGCCGACGCGAGCGGCCAGGCGCGCCTCGCCACCATCCGCCGCGATTTTACCCAGGCCGTCTTCCAGGACCTCGTCGCCTTCGCCGCGATCAAGATGATCCGCCGTGTGATCTCCTACGCGCAGGTCGACGATTTCGGCATCATCGAGGACACGAAGCGCCGCGCCGAAACGCAGGCCTCCGCCCTCGCCTTCGCGCGCTGCGTGCTGAAGGAGCCGGCCCGCTTTGCGGATCTCGGTGCCTTCCTCGACGCCGTGCCGCGCTTCGAGAATGTCGGGCTCAATCCAGACGCCAACCGCTGAGAATCCGATGTCCGATACACTGCCATTCGAGCCCGATGTCGTCCTGCTCGACATCGAGGGAACGATCAGCTCGCTGCCTTATGTCGTCAGCGTCCTCTACGGCTATCTGCGCGAGCACCTGCCGGCCTATGTCGCGGCGCATCGCGGCGAGCCGGTGATCCAGGAGATCCTGTCCGCCACGCGCGCCCTGGCGACGCCGGAAAGCGATCCGGTCGAGGTGCTGCTCGGCTGGTTGGCGGAAGACAAGAAGGCACCGCCTCTGAAAAAGATCCAGGGCCTGGTCTGGGAAAACGGCTATGCCGAGGGCGCCTTCAAGGGACACATCTACGACGACGCGCTGGCCGTCCTGAAGCGCTGGCACGCCGCCGGCGTGCCGCTCTACATTTTCTCCTCGGGCTCGATCCAGTCGCAGGTGCAGTTCTACCAGTTCAACCAGGCCGGCGATCTCCGCTACCTGTTCTCCGGCCATTTCGACACGGACACCGGCGCCAAGATCGAGCGTTCCTCCTACCTGAGCATCGCCGCCGCGATCGGCGTCGCGCCGGAAAAACTCCTCTTCTTCTCCGATAACCCGCGCGAGCTGGTGGCGGCCACGGCGGCCGGCCTGCCGGTCGTGCATGTGCTGCGCGAGGATACGCCCTCCGACGCCCGCTTTCCCGAGATCCGCTCCTTCGAAGAGGTGGAACTCAAGAACTGGCCGAAGCGGGCATGAGCCTGCCCGCGCCGCCGCTCGCCCGGGCGCGGATGGAGGCCGAGATCGCCGCCGACAGCCGCTTCGACGTCGTCGTCATCGGCGGCGGCATCACCGGCGCCGGGACGTTCCGCGATCTGGCGATGCAAGGGCTTCGCGTGCTTCTGGTCGAACGCGGCGATTTCGCGAGCGGCGCGAGTGGCGCGCTGACCCGCGTCGCCCATGGCGGATTCCGCTATCTGGAGCGCGGCGAGATCGAGCTTGTCCGCGAATCGGTCGAGGAGCGCGACCGGTTGATCGCCAATGCGCCGCATGCGGTCCGGCCGATCCGCGTGGTGCTGCCGCTGCGCTCGCGCTTCGGCGGCCTGTTCGCCGCGCCGCTTCGCTTCCTGCGGCTGCTTCCGGGGCACGGACTGCCTGGCATCGTGCCCATGGCGATCGGCGCGAGGCTCTACGACGCCTTGGCCGGCCGATCGCCGGTCCTGCCGCGCAGCGGCGTCGCCGCGGGCAAGTCGGCACGACGCCGCTTCCCTTACCTCGACCGGAAGTTCGCCGGCGCGGTCTGGACCTATGAAGGCCGCATCCACGCGCCGGAACGCGTCGCGATCGAACTCGTCGAGGACGGCGTCGCGAGCGGCGGCGGATCGGCGGCGCTGAACTACTGCCGTCTCGTCGCGGCGGAAGGCACCACCCTTCACCTCGAAAACCAGCTGTCCGGGCAATCGTTTTCCGTGACGGCCCGCGCCGTCGTCAATGCCGCCGGCGCTCATGCCGACAAGGTGGCGGCGCTGTTCGGGATCCGGGAAAAAATGACCGGCGGCATTGCCGGCATCCATCTCATCCTGGATGCCCCGGAACTGGCCGCCAGGCTCGGCGACGACCTCTTCTTCTTCGAGGACAACCATGACGACCCGGCGAAACGCCGTCTCTGCGTGGTCTACCGCCTCGCTGACGACCGCGTCCTGCTCGGGACGACGGAGTGGGCCTGCGACGATCCCGACACCGCGACGGCAACCGAGGCCGACGAACGCTATCTGCTCGACGCGCTCGCGGCCGCCCTGCCCGATGTCGCCCTGAGCCGCGACACCGTCGTCGCGCACCTGATCGGCGTCCGGCCGGTGGTGCGCTCCAAGGAGGCCAACCTCGCCAACCGCAGCCGCAGCCACGCCATATTCCGCCACGAGGCCAACAAACTGCCGGTCGTGACGATCGTCGGCGGCAAATGGACCACCTTCCGCCGGATGGCCGAGGATACAACGGACACGGTGCTGCAGATCCTCGGCCGAAGGCGGTCGGTCTCGACGCGCGATCTCGCCATTGGCGGTGGCAAGCCTCGCTTCTCGGGCGGCGACGGTCGCCAGCAACTGGCGGAAGCGTTGCAGGCGGCGGGCATCGAGCCCGTGCTGGCAGCACGACTGATCGAAACCTATGGCAGCCGGGCCGCGACCGTCGCCGAATGGATCCTCGCCCACGGGGCCGACCCGATCTCCGACGACGGTCGCCTGACCCGCGGCGAAGTCGCCTTTTTCCGCGACGCGGAACTCGCCGTTTCTGCGGACGACATCATCCGGCGGCGCACCGATCAATATCTGCGGGCACCGGACCGCGAAGCGCTGGCGCGGCGGCTGGAACTCTGCCGCGAGAGCACCGGCTGACTTCAGTCCACTTTCGCCGTCTCCGGGCTGCTCGCGCCAGCGATCGCGCGACATGATAGAATGTCGTCGCTTCTGCTGGCGGCGGACTGGATCCGCGCCGCGTACGATGGGGCGGACAATGATATTTCGACAGCTGTTCGATAGCGTTTCCGGTACCTACACCTACCTCCTCGCCAGCCGGCCGGGCGGCGAGGCCCTGATCATCGACCCGGTTCTCGAAAAGGTCGATCGCTACCTGCAATTGGTGCGGGAGCTGGACCTCCGGCTCGTCAAGGCGGTCGATACGCATCTGCACGCCGATCACATCACCGGCCTCGGCGCGTTGCGCGATCACACGCAGTGCATCACCGTCATGGGCGAGCAGACCAAGGCCGATGTCGTCTCGATGCGGGTCTCGGACGGCGACCGCATCACCATCGAAGGCCTGAGCCTCGATGCGCTCTACACGCCGGGACACACCGACGATTCCTATTCCTATGTGATGGGTGGGCGCGTCTTCACCGGCGACACGCTGCTCATCCGCGGCACCGGCCGCACCGATTTCCAGAACGGCGATCCGCGCGCGCAGTATGACTCGATCTTCAACAAGCTGCTGCGCCTGCCAGACGAGACGCTGCTCTACCCGGCACATGACTACAAGGGCGACACGGTTTCCACGATTGGCGAGGAAAGGCGTTTCAATCCGCGGCTCCGGGTGAAGTCGATCGACGAATACGTCGAGCTGATGAACAACCTCAACCTGCCGAACCCGAAGATGATGGACGTCGCGGTACCCGCCAATATCCGCGTCGGCCTCCACCAGGACGACATCGCCCGCAAGGGCTGGGCGGTATCGGCGAAACAGGCGATGGACATGCGCGGCCGCAGCGACGTGACGCTCGTCGACCTGCGCGAGAAGGCCGAGCGCGACCGCCACGGCGTCATCCCCGGCTCGATCCACGCTCCCTACCCCGCGCTGCAGGAAAACCTCGGCACCGGCGGCATGCTGCACGCGCTGGCAATCGAAGGCGACAAGCGGATCGTCTTCTACTGCGCCTTCGGCGAGCGCTCGGCCATGGCCGTGCAGGCGGCGCAAGATGCCGGCCTGAAGACCGCCCGCCACATCGAAGGCGGCTTCGACGCCTGGAAGAAGGCCGCCGGCCCCATCGGTCAGTGATTCGCCCCGGCGCCGAGCGAACGCCGGGACGTCTAGCGGAGCAATCGCCGCTGGCGAGGCGGCCTACCAGTTGGTCACCGAGCCGTCGCGCCGCTTCAGATGCGGTGCTTCCCAGAACTTGAAGCTCTGCTGCTGGATCAACGCCTCGTTCACCTCGACGCCGAGGCCAGGCGTATCGAGAACCGGGTAATGCGCGTTCTCGATCCTGGGCTGCACTGGGAAGAATTCGGAATTGTCGAAGCCGAGCTGCTCCGCCGTCGAGGTGCGCGTCTCGAGCCAGGAGAAGTTCGGCACCGCCGCCGCGAAATGCACCGTCGCGGCCGTGCAGATCGGCCCGAGCGGGTTATGCGGCATCATGTCGACATAGTGCGCCTCGCTCCAGCCGGCGACCTTCATCGACTCGGTCAGACCGCCGACATTACAGATGTCGATGCGGTTGAACTGGTGAATGTCGCGCTCGATGTAGGGCAGGAACTGCCACTTGGAGGCGAACTCCTCGCCGATGGCGAAGGGAACGTCGACCATCCGGCGCAGCGCCTCATAGGCTTCCGGCGTCTCGTCCCGGATCGGCTCCTCAAGGAAGTCGAGCGTGCCGGAAGGCATCTTCTGGCAATAGCTCGCCGCCTCGGCGACCGAGAGGCGATGGTGGTAGTCGATGCCGAGCACCACCTCGTCGCCGAGCGCCTCCCGCGCCTTGATGCACCATTTCGCCGTCGCCGCGATGCTCTCGCGCGGCTCGTAGATGTTGGAACCGCCGTGGAAGGCCGGCGACAGGCGCATGGCGTTCCAGCCGGCGGCCATCAGCTCGCGCGCCTGCTCGATCATCGCTTCGCCGGGCGGCACCGAGGTGCTGGCGAAGGTCGGGATGCGATCGCGCTGCTTGCCGCCGAGCAGCTGGTAGACCGGCACGCCGAGCGCCTTGCCGAGGATGTCATAGAGCGCGATGTCGATCGCCGAGATTGCCGCCTGCAGGACGCGGCCGCCCTCGAAATACTGGCTGCGATACATTTCCTGCCACAGCGCGCCGATCTGGCGCGGGTCGCGGCCGATCAGGAACTCCCGATAGTGGTCAATCGCGCCGACCACCGCCTTTTCGCGGCCGGACAGGCCGCTCTCGCCCCATCCGAAGACCCCTTCATCGGTTTCAACCTTGACGAGCAGTTGGTTGCGCGAGCCGACCCATACCGGATAGGCGAGAATGGCGGTGATCTTCATCGTTGGGCATTCCGGATGTCGAAATTGGGGGGATGGGACGACCCGACTCGCGGTCCTGGACCGGAGCCGGGCCGTCGCTGGTTCACCAGTGCCAGAGCGTGCCGTCCTCGAGCCGGTTCACCGGCAGATAGGCCCGCTCATACGGGTATTTGGCGGCGAGCGCCTCGTCGATGTCGACGCCGTGGCCGGGCGCCTCGCCCGGATGCAGATAGCCGCCATCCTGCGACCAGGCATGCGGAAATACCTCATGCATGAGCGGTGTGTAGCCGGAGAATTCCTGGATGCCGAAATTGGGCACCCAGAGATCGATATGGACGTTCGCGCCCATGGCGACCGGCGACACGTCCATCGGGCCATGGCAGGCGGTGCGGATGTGATAGATCGAGGCAAAATCGAAGATGCGTCTGAGGCCGGTGACACCGCCGGCATGGACCGAGGTGGCGCGGATATAGTCGATCAGCTGTTCCTCGATCAGCAGCTTCGCATCCCAGATCGTGTTGAAGACCTCACCGAGCGCGATCGGCGTCGTCGTGTGCTGGCGGATCAGCCGGTAGCCCTCCTGCAACTCGGCCGGAACCGGGTCCTCCAGCCAGAACAGTCGGAATGGCTCCAGATCCTTGCCGAGGCGCGCGGCCTCGATCGGCGTCAGGCGGTGATGCGTGTCGTGCAACAGGTGCAGGTCGTCGCCATAGGTATCGCGCAGCCTCGCGAACAACTTCGGGATATGGACCATGTACTTTGACGTGGACCAGACTTCTTCATTCGGCAGCGCATCGACCATGCCGCCTTTGCCCTGGTCCGAGCCCTTGCCCGTGCCATAGATCGCCGGCAGGCCGGGAATGCCGACCTGGGCGCGGATCGCGACATAGCCCTCGTCGCGCTTCTTGCCGACCGCGTCGACGGCCTCCTCGATCGACATGCCCTGGGCGTGGGAATAGACCATCACCTTCTCGCGAGACGCGCCGCCGAGCAGCTGGTAGAGCGGCATGTTGGCCGCCTTGCCCTTGATGTCCCAGAGCGCCATGTCGACGGCCGAGATCGCGGCCATGGTGATCGGCCCGCGCCGCCAATAGGCGCCGCGATAGAGATATTGCCAGATGTCCTCGATCTGCGCCGGATCGCGCCCGATCAGGAGGGGCGCGACGTGATCCTGAAGATAGCTGACGACGGAAAGCTCCCGCCCGTTCACCGTGCCGTCGCCGATGCCGTAGATCCCCTCGTCCGTGATGATCTTGAGCGTGACGAAATTGCGGCCCGGCGAGCAGACAATGACTTTGACGTCCGTGATTTTCATGAAGTTTTGCCTTGAGGAGAAAGCTGGGCCACGCGGCCCGATTGGGGGGGCGGTCAGGTCAGATCGTGTCGCCAGCCGAGCATCCGCTCGGCCTTGGCGGAGGAGAAGAAGCTCCGGTGGCCGTCGAGTTCACTGCGGATCGGCACGTCCGGGAAGAAGCGCGCCGCCAGTTCGAGCGTCGGGATGTCCAAAAGCGTGTCCGGCGCGATAATGTAGAAGACTTCATGCCCCATGAAGGGAGCATCGAGCGCCAGAAGGCAGGCGCGGGCCGCGGCGTCATAGAGCGTGTAGGCCCAGAGATGCTTGGCCACTTCCGGCGTCACATCCGCGTAGAAACTCTTGGCCTTTTCCCGCTCTTCGACGACCAGGTGAAACCGCATGCTGGCGATCCGAAGGTCGTCATAGCGGCGGGCAAAGCTGTCCGCCTGCTGTTCACAGATCCATTTCGAGAGGCTGTAGGGCTCCTCGCTATGGTTGGGATGTTCCTCATCGACGGGGAAATAATCGAAACTCGCCTTGCGGCTGAAGGAGAGGCCGATCGCGTTGACGCTCGACGCCTGAACGATCCGCTTGATGCCGACTTCGACGGCCGCCCGCAGCGCGTTATAGCTGCCGACGACATTGTTGTTGTGCACGACATGATCCGGATAGCCGATCGGCGCCGGGATGGCGGCCATGTGGATCAGCGCGTCGCAGCCGGAAAAGGCCGCGACGAGCGCGTCATAGTCGCCGATATCCGCCTGGACGAAACGGCAATTCTCCCGCGTCTCCGGCTCGGCCGGAGCGACGCGATCGATGCTCACGACGCTATGGCCCTGACGCAGCGCTTCGGCCGTGATGGCACGGCCGATCCTGCCGGTGGCTCCGGTGATGGCTATTTTCATGACCAAGGGTCCTATGAGGCGTAGACGGCCTGGTGCAGGCCGCGAATGTAGCCGATGGCATAGAGCCGCCCGAAGGCGGAGTAGCCGGCGTTCTCGTTGCTGTCGCCCTCGACGGTCGGCACGTGGTCCGGGCGCAGCACGCCTTCGAAGCCGATGTCGCGATAGGCTTGCATGCAGGCGAGCATGTCGGTCTTGCCGGCATCGTGCCACGCTTCCTCGAAACGCGTCGGCACACCGAGCACATCGCGAAAATGCACGAACGAGATCTTCTTGCCGAACGAACGAATGGCGGCCGGCAAGTCGTCCGTCATGAGCGTGAAATTGCCCTGGCAGAGCGTGATCGTGCTCATCGGGCTCGGCACCAGTTCAACCAGACGCCTATAATTGTCGATGCTGCGCATGATGCGGCCGACGCCGCGGATCGGCGAGAGTGGCGGATCATCGGGGTGCATCGAGATCTTGACGTTCGCCTTCTCGGCGACCGGCAGCACCTTTTTCAGGAAGTATTCGAGATTGACCCAGAGCGCTTCTTCGTCGATCGGCGGATTGCTGGTGAGATCGGCAGGCACATCGTTGATGTCGAAGCTGGTGACGACAGAGCCGCCGCGCGAGGGCGTCGCGAGGTTGGTTCGCACCCAGTTGAAATCGGTCATCCACTCGTAGCACCAGACCGGAACCCCGAGCTTGCCCATGTTTTCAAGCAGCGTGCAGACGGTGGCGATCTCCTCGTCGCGACCGGGCAATCCGCGCTTCGCCTTGTTGAGCGGCGGCCGGGCCTCGATCACGCGCAGTTCAAAGCCGTTGGCCTCGTAGTTCGCCTTCATCCGCTGCAGCGGCGCCAGGTCCCATGGCGCCTCGCCAGGCCGGAGATCGTCCGACGGTAAGCCACCGACGGCCAAATCGACTCCCGCCTGCTTTGCGAGCTTCCAAACCGGTGTCGGCGTCGGGCTGATGAATTCGGCAATTTCGAGCATTTCAGAAACGTCCCGTATCGGTAACCGGTCACGGCGACCGGCATCAGATGGATTTTGAGAGATCGGAAAGGCGTAGATGGCAGGCTTGCCGGACTTCAGGCCGGCAGCAGCTCGGAGAGCCGCGCCATCGCGACCTCCGGCTGTTCTTGGTGGAGGTAGCAGGAGGCGGTGTGGCTCGGACTGAGCCCGAAGAGCGGAGGCTCCGTCGCACAGATCTCCATCGCCTGCGGGCAGCGCGACCGGAAACGGCAACCGCCGCCTCCCCCGCCCGCTTCGCGCGCCTTGATCGGTTGGGCACCCCAGCGCTGGTCCAAATTGGGCCAGGGGATCGAGTCGACCAGAAGCTGCGTATAGGGATGCTGCGGATCCTTGATCACCGTATCGACGTCGCCCGCCTCCATCACCGAGCCGCGATAGAGCACGATGATCGATTTCGCGATGTGATAGGCGGTGGTGAGGTCGTGCGTGATGTAGATGATCGACACGCCGTGATCGCGCTGCAGGTTGCGCAATGTCTCGAGGATGGTGGCCCGCAGCGACGCGTCGACCATCGACACCGGTTCGTCGGCGATCAGCAGTTTCGGCTTCAGCAGCAGCGCGCGCGCCACATTGATGCGCTGGCGCTGCCCGCCCGAGAGCTGATGCGGGAAGCGCCCGAGAATATCTTCCGGACGCAGGCCAACCGCCGTCAGCGCCTCCTCCATCTTGGAGCGCGCATCGGCCTTCGACTTCGCCAGCTTGAAGCGCTGGATCGGCACGGTCAGCAGGTGATCGACCGTGTAGAACGGGTTGAAGACGGCGAACGGGTCCTGGAACACCGCCTGGACCTCGCGCCGATAGGCCATCTTGTCCCCGCCATGGAGGGTCGAGATATTCCGGCCGCGATAGATGATCTGCCCGGTCGTCGGCAGGATGAAGCCAAGCAACAGCATGGCGAGCGTGGTCTTGCCGCTGCCGCTCTCGCCGGCAACCGTCAGGATCGTCGGCTCGTCCTCGCGCAGCGTCAGCGACATGTTGCGCAATGCGATCGTCGACTGCGCATTGATCAGCCCGCGCGAATAGACCTTGGAGACGTTCTCCAGCCGCAAGAGATCGGCCATGTCAGGCTTCCCCATCAAAAAGGTGGCAGGTCACGCTGCGGCCGCCCGGCAGGATCTGCGCCTCCGGGCGGGCCGTGCTGCATTCGGGCATGGCGCTGTCACAGCGGGGGTGGAAGGCGCAGCCGGTCGGCAGGCGCAACAGCGACGGCGCCAAGCCGGGAATGCCCTGGAACACGCCCTTGTTGTCGAGGCTCGGCAGGCTGCGGATCAGCGCGCGCGAATAAGGATGTTTCGGATCAGTGAACATCTCGCGCACTGAGCTCATCTCGACGAGCCGGCCCGCATACATCACCGCCACCCGGTCGACGAACTGCGCCATCAGGCCCATGTCGTGGCCGATCAGGATCACGGCTGCGTTGATCGCCTTCTGGACATTGTCGATCGTCTCCATGACCTGGCGCTGGGTGACGACGTCGAGCGCGCTGGTCGGTTCGTCGGCGATGATCACATCCGGATCGAGCAGGATGCCGATGGCGATGCAGACGCGCTGCTTCATGCCGCCCGAGAGTTCGTGGGCATACATGCGGAAGACGCCCGCATCGAGATCGACGGATTGCAGTGCGCGCTTGCAGCGGGCCTCGACCGCCGGCTTCGGCTCATCCGGCAGGTGCGACCGTACCGCGTCGATCATCTGCGCGCCGATCCGCATCACCGGATTGAGCGAGTTCATCGCCCCTTGCGGAATATAGGCGATGCGGCTCAGCCGCGCCTTGCGCATTCCCTCCTGGTCCAGCGCCATCAGGTCGGTATCGCCGACGAGCACCTGGCCGCCCTCGATCCGCCCCGGCGGCTTGATCATCCGCATCATGGCAAGAGCCAGCGTGCTCTTGCCGGAGCCGGATTCGCCGACCATGCCGAGCTTCTCGCCGGCCTTGAGCGAGAAGCTCACATTGTCGAGCGCCTTCGCCCGTCCGGAATCCGTGTAGTAGGTTACCTCCAGATTGCGCACCCGCAGGACCGGTTCGGCCGCCGCGATGGACATCGGAACATGCGGCTGTACCGCGCTGTGCACGAGCGTCACGTTCATCACCGTCACTCCGTCCTGCGCACGCGGGGATTAGCCAGTTCGTCGAGGCCCATATTGATGAGCGCGAGCGAACCCAGAATGAGGATCATCGCGATCGAGGGGATGATCGGCCACCACCACCAGCCATTGAAGATCGCGCCCTGGCTCTGCGCGGCCCAGATGATGTTGCCGAGCAGCGGTTCGCGCAGCGGTCCGAGCCCCAGCACGGCGAGATAAAAGGCGGCGAACACCGCCACGAAGACCTGGGCGACGAAGGCGGCCGCAATGAACGGCAGCAGGCAGGGCAGGATCTCCTTGAAGATGATGCCGAGGTCGCCGACGCCCGACAGCTTCGCCACGGCGACGAACTGCCTTTCCTTCATCGTCAGCACCTGGGCCCGGATGACGAGTGTCGGCCCCATCCAGGCCAGCAACACCACGATCAGCGCCATGGTGACGATGGTGACGTCCCGCTTGTCGAGCGAGCCGGCGATCACGACCTGGATCAGCAGCACGGGGATCGGCGCGAGGACCTGGCAGACCGTGCGGATCGTGCCATCGATCCAGCCGCCGAAATAGGCGGAGGTGAAGCCGAGAACGACGCCGATAAAGGTGCCGAGACCGCCGGCCAGGACGCCGATGAAAGCCGTCTGCCACATGCCGACCACCATGGCGGCGAGCAAGTCGCGACCGAAGAAATCGGTGCCGAACGGATACTTCCAGCTTGGCGGCTTCTTGAGCGCCACGGAGAGCGGATAGGCATTCTTGGTGTTGACCGTCAGGAGGCCGATGACCGTAAACGCCACGAGCCCGAAGAGGATCAGGAGCCCGACAGCCAACCCCTTGTTGCGACGCAGATAGCGCAGCACCAGGACCAGCTTTCCTGGCCGCTCGATCGATGCCTGAACGGAAGGCGCTAATGCGATAGTGGACATGGTGCCCTCCTAGGATTGGCGGACGCGGGGATCGAGCAGCGGATAGAGGAACTCGACGATCGTCATCAGCACGGCGACAGCGATCGTGATGAACAGCACGATGCCGTAGATCGTCGGGAAGTCATTGGCGCGGATGGCCAGGTTGAGCATCGTGCCAATGCCGGGCAGCCCGAAAAGGCCTTCGACGATGATCGCCGAGGTCACCACGGTGCCGAGCGCCAGCGCGAAGCCGGTGACCTGCGGCAGCAGTGCGTTTCGCATGTAGTAATCGCGGAAGATCCGGCCCGCCGTCAGGCCCTTGTGCTCGGCGAAATTCACATAGTCTTCGCCCTGGATGGTAATTCCCATGCCGCGCATGGAAAGCACCCAGCCGCCGACCGAGCCCAGGATCAGGGAAAGCGCGGGCAAGATCTGATGCCGGAGCAGATCGAGTGCAAAGCCCCAGGAAAGGTTCGGCACCTGGCCGACCGAATAGGCGCCGCCGAGCGGCAGCCACTTGAGCTTGAAACCGATGAAGAAGAGCAGAAGGATGGCCATGATCACGGGCGGCACGCCCGTCAGCAGGACGAAGGGCGTCGCGATCGACCGCATCCATCTCGGTGCCCGCGGCCAGGCCGAGATGCCGCCCAGCAGGTTTCCGATGATGAAGCTCAGGATCGTCGACACCAGCAGCAACCCGATCGTCCACGGCAAGGATTGCGCGATCAGGTCGGAAACGGTCGAAGGATAACGATAGAGCGAATAGCCAAAATCGAACCGCACGACATTATGAAGATACTGCCAGTACTGCTCCAGCAAGGGCCGATCGAGGCCAAACTGCTGCTGCATCGAAGCGATGATTTTTTCCAGATCCGCCGGCGAGAAGCCGCCTGTCCGGGCCAGCTCACCAAACCGCTCGCGCAGCGCGTTACGGTTCGACAGGCGCGGAATAAAGAAGACGATGGTCGACGCGGCCCATATGACGAGAACGAGGAACACAAGGCGTCGAATGATGAATCTGAGGGTCACGGAGCATTCCTGGTGGTTCTTGCCGGTCGGGATGGTGCGCGCCTGCACGGCGCGCACCCCTGTTTGCAAGCGGACTACTTCGCGCCCGTGGGCTGAAGCGAGGTAATCACCGGCAGGCCGGTATGAGCCCAGAACGCACCATTGGTACCCGATGCGATGTTGGTCGAGCTCGGCCAGTTCTTCCAGTAGTGGTTGTTGTAGGGAATACGGTGCAGCCACTGGATGACGGGCACGTCGATGACGTCGCGCCAGTAGATGCCGAGAGCCTTCGCCGCGCCTTCTTGGAACTTGGGATCATCCGAACCAAGCGGAGAGATCTCGTCCAGGATCTTGTCGAACTCGGGGTTCTTGTAGCGCGAGAAGCGGTTCGCACCGGCAGCGGTGCCGTTGGCGTTGCTGTACTTGCCGTGGAAGAGGTTCAGCGCCTCGAACGGATCGTACAGGCTGGCGCCGTGGCCGAACATGTAGAGACCCGCCTTGCCATCCACCATGTTCTGGAAGGCGTCGGTTCCGAAGTTCACGTTGGAATCGAAGCCCGCCTGGCGCAGCATTTCCGCCAGGACCGGGGCGATGTCACCGTGGATGGTGTCAAAGGCCTGGATCGTGGCGTCGAGCGTCTTGCCGTCCTTCTGCCACAGGCCGTCACCGTTCTTGGTGAAACCGGCCTCGGTCATCAGCTTGGCGCTCTCCTCCTGGTCGAACTTGCCCGGCTCGTACTTCGCCTCTTCCGCCTTCACCGCTTCCGAATCCGCGAACTTCTTCAGGTTCGGGTAGAGCGGGAAAGGATAGATGGTGGCGATCTTCGCACCGTCGTAGAGAACCTCGTCGATACGGTCGCGGTCGACGGCGAGGCTGATCGCCTTGCGCACGCGGACGTCGTTGTAAGGTTCGAGCTGGGTGTTCATCCAGAGCGAGTTCGGCCACCAGTCGAGATAGCCATAGGGCGACTCGGTGCCGGTCCAGGACTGGATATCCTTGTTCTGCTCAAGGATATTGCCGATGACCTGGGCGCGCATATCGACCGAACTGTCGAACTCGTTATTGACCAGACGCTGGGCAACCGTGTCGATCGGCTGATTGAGGATGTTGACGACGACGACCCGCTTGATGGCGGGCTCCGGCGAACGGCCGGCCTTCACGCCCCACCAATCCGGACGCAGGTCCAGGATCTTCTGGTTCGCATTCCAGGCAACGACGTCATAGGGACCGGAATGCGGAATCTGGTCGAGCCCCACCGCACGGGTCGGATCGGGCTGGGCCGACATCCATTCGGCCGGCACGATCGGCAGGCCGGTATCGAACTTCTCCGTCAGCACCTCGAATTTGAAGCGCGGCGCCGGCTGCTTGAATTTCACTTCAACGGTGAGATCGTCCTTGGCCGTGACGCTATCGACGAACTGCACGAAATGCGCGTGATAGGGCAACGTATCCAGCTTCATCTGCCCTTCGAACGTATAGACAACGTCCTTGGCAGTGACAGGCTTGCCGTCGCTCCACTTCGCATCCTTGTTCAGCTTGATTTCAAGCGAAGTATAGTCTGGGCTCGTATACTCCATGCTGTCAGCGAGCCACGGAATATATTCGCCCTTGAAGATGGCGAAATACATCAGTGGCTCGAACAGGAGATTGTTTCCCTCCTGATGGGTATAGCCCGGAAGCACCCATGGATTGGTGGTGCCAATCGACGTGCCGCCGGAAACGCCCCAGGCAAGGACGAGCGACTCATTGCGAGGAACCTCGGCGAGAGGTCCTTTCGGCTTAATTTCCTGCGCGGCCGGTAATCCCGGTCCCTCCGCGAACGAAACGGACGGCGCCAGCATCGTCGCCATGACGATCATTGCGCCTGCAATACTCTTCATATTGACCATATGACAGAATTCCTCCCTTAACTGTCGAATGGAACAACTTCCAGTATTATTATGCTACGCCAGTCCGCCCATGATTTTTGCTATGCGAATTTGAGCGGATTATTCCGATACGGACACCATCATCTTTATTGATCAGCTCTTCCCGAAAGCACGCAAATACCTCGGCACCGGCATCCATACCGACACGCCAAGCGACCGCCGCCGACAATTGACAGCAGTCCGCACCTACTCCAGACCAAATCAATCAGCCTGCCAATAGACACAAATTCTCAACCCAGCAAACCAAGCTTAGTTAAGCCGAATTCAGGGCCATCTATTCACAAAATTATCCAATTGTGAAACTTATTGATCCCTCCGATTGCGGATTTGCATCTTTTAATCTCAATTCGCTATTTTATATATTTAGTACCTTAGCGTTATGGCAGATTCCTTACCCGGTCAACCGCGAACAGGTCTTTGCCGCCTAAAACTCGCGAACGATTCCAATTTCCGCCGGAACGGCAACCCATGCTGCGGGAACGACGCCGGCAATCGCCTGAGCCCACCACCAGCCAGAGGAAGAAAGAGCCATGACGGAGCCCGCCATGCGCGTCGCAGTCGGCCAGTTCCACGAACTCTCCGACGAGAAGTTGCGCTTCGCCGCCCAGATCGGCGTCACCGGCATCCAGATGAACAATCCGACCCTGCCCGGCGACACCCTTTGGGAAGAGGCGGACATCCGCAAGCTGGTCGAGAGGATCGAGGCAGCCGGCCTCACCTTCGAGGCGATCGAGAACGTGCCGACGCACTTTTGCAACAAGGCGATGCTCGGCCTTCCCGGCCGCGACGAGCAGATCGAGAACTACTGCCGGACGGTGCGCAATGTCGGCCGCGCCGGCGTGCCGATCCTCGGCCTGCACTTCATGCCGAACTCGGTCTGGCGCACCGAACGCCGGGCGCCGGGGCGCGGCGGCGCCGGCAACACGCGCTTCGAGATGGCGAAAGTCGATGCGGCGAGCAAGGCGGAATGGCGCGGTTTCATGCCGACGACGCTGGGCCGCGCCGATTCCATGCCCGTCTTCGACGAGGCGGACGGCATCATCACGGCCGAGATGATGTGGGCGAACTACTTCTACTTCATGGATGCCGTGCTGCCGGTCGCCGAAGAGGCCGGCGTCAAGATAGCCCTCCATCCCGACGACCCGCCGGTGCCGATGCTGGGCGGCGTTGCCCGCATCTTCAAGGAGCCGACCGACTTCAAGCGCGCCTATGCCCGCTATGCCGACAGCCCGTCCTGGGGCCTGGACCTCTGCCTCGGCTGCTGCTCGGAGATGCCGGGCGGCGCCAACAACGTCCGCGACCTGATCTCGTTCTTCGCGCCGAAGGGCCGGATCCTCTACATCCATTTTCGCGATGTGCAGGGCACGGTGCCGGACTTCATCGAGTGCTTCATCGGCGAGGGCAATTTCAACCCGGCCGAGGTGATGACCCTGTTGAAGACGAGCGGCTTCACCGGCTTCCTGCTCGACGACCATGTTCCGCATATGGACGACGACACCGACTGGAACCATCGCGGCCGGGCGCACGCGATCGGCTACATGCAGGGCCTCCTTCGCATGGCGGAACTGGCCTGATTTCGTCGGCGCGGGGAGACGAGTCGTTTCCCCGCGCAAGCCGCCGGGCGGCTGGGGCGCAACAGTGACGACAGCATTGACGCTTCTGGTCAATTCCAGCGGCAAGGCCGCACTCGTCATGACGTTTCCTCGACGGGACTAGGTGTAGGGGGGCAACTCCGCCTTGCTCGGGATATCGCGCCGCGCGGCGCGCATCTGCTCGATGATGTGGCGGCCGGAACCCTCGACGTGCCGCGCAATGATGGCGGCGGCCGCGTTCTCGTCCTGCGCCTTGATGGCTTCCAGTACCTCACCATGGTCGCGCATCACCGCGGCCTGCCGGCCAAGCGAAATGCGGTGCCGGCGGCTGATCGCGCGCAGGATCTCGCGGTGCTTCCACCAGAGATCGACCGCGTGGCGGTTGTAGTGGCGCTGATACATCGTGTGGTGGAACTGCGTATCCAGCAGGCCGTGCCGCACCGGATCGGCATAGTTGAGCTCCAGCATTTCGGCATGCAGCGCTTCCAGCGTCGCGATGTTCTCGTCGGTGGCGATTCCGACAAACCATTTGGTCAGGGCCGGCTCGATCAGCACCTCGATCTCGTAGATATCGCGGATGAAGTCCTCGTCGATCGGCCGGACCCTCGCGCCGCGATTGGGCGCCATCACAACAAAGCCCTCGCCGCGCAACTGATGCAGCGCCTCACGGACCGGATTGGTCGAGGTGCCATGCCGCTCGGCGAGATCCGCGACGATCAGGCGGGCATTCGCCGGCAGGCGACCCGAAATGATGTCCTCGCGGATCGCCTCATATACCGAGGCTTCGCGTTCCAGCGTCTGCAGACCCGGCAAGTCGAGGCTCGGAATGAAGCTCATGGACCGCGCATACCCCGTCTCCGCCTGCACTTTCTCGCCATTCCGAAGGCTAGTGCACGCGATCTCCCGAAGATTGTGTACGATTCATGCCGAAGTTTATCCGGTCTGTCGAGTCCCGCGGTACATCAGCGACCGACCGGCGCGCACGACGCCCGGATGATCAGCTCGGGCGGGAACATCGTCCGATGCCCGACCGGATCTTTCTTGCTGGTGATCTGGTCGAGCAGCGTCCGGATCGCGCATTCCGTCATGGCCACGATCGGCTGCGCCACGACCGAGATCGGCGGGTTCATGATCTCCGGCCACTCAAAATCGTCAATGCCGATCAGCGACACATCGCCGGGGCACGACAGTTTCAACGACAATAGCGCCCGCATGACACCGATCGTCATCATGTTGGAAAGCGCGAAAATCGCGGTCGGACGGTCCTTGGCGGCAAGGAGTGCCAGGGCGCCGTCATAGGCCTGCTGTTGGCTGAAATTGGCAGGTATGATCCGGTCGTCGCGAAGCTCCAGCCCGTGCTCGGCAAAAGCCCTCCGGCAGGCATTCAACCGCTCCTCGTTGGTCGACACGCCGGCGCGGCCGCTGATCACGGCGACGTCGCGGTGGCCGAGGCCCAACAGGTAGTCGACGGCGAGATGGCTCGCCCGATCCTCGTCGAGCGTGATCATGTCGAAGGGCGCCTCTTCGACATAGCTACCCAGAAATACAGTCGGCACGTTGATCTCGCTCATCAGGCGAGCGCCATGGGCAGCATCCGAGCGGGTCGAGATCAGGATGAGGCCCGCGACACGCTGCATGCGCATCATCTGCAGGATCCGCATCTCCTGATCGGCGTCCTCGCCGGTGTTGTAGACGAAGGTCATGTAGCCCGCTTCCATGCAGACCTTCTCCGCAACTCGCGCCACCGTTGAGAAATGCGGGTTGGTGATGTCGGGAACAATCACGCCGATCAGCCTGGAATTGCCGCTTCGCAGCGCCTTGGCGGCGCTGTGCTGCACGTAGCCGATCTCGCGTATGGCGTCCTGAACGCGCAGGATCACGTCGTCACTGACCGGCGCGGACCGATTGATCACCGCGGATACCGTCGATATCGCCACGCCCGCTCGCCGGGCCACATCCTTGATCGTCGCCACGAATCCTCACTTGCGTTCATCCTGTGCCGATGTTCTATTCGAAACGTTTCGTGCCTGCAAAGCAGATCCGATCTGGTGGCTCGTCGATAGGAGGAAGATCGACGGGCCATTCTCTCGACGCAAACACGAAACGTTTCGAATCGATGGATCGTTCTGTCGAGCGGCATGCCGCCAAAGGCAGTCGCCAGTGGGGAGGAAGTACATGTTTCGAGGAATTGCGAAATTGGCTCTATCGGCCGCGATAGGCCTGGCGGCCCTGTCGGCGGCGCATGCCCAATCCGACGAGAAGGCGACGCTGAAGCTGATGTCGTTCGGCGGCGAGGCGCAGACGACGGCGATCAAGCATGCGATCGAGCGCTTCAACAAGGACTACCCGAACGTCACCGTCGAGCTCACCATGGATCCGATCTCGACCGGATGGGGCGACTACGTCACGCGGGTGCTGAGCCAGTTCAACGCGCGCAACGCCGCCGATGTCTACGGCACGGCGATCGAGACCTTCCGCACCTTCGAGTCAAAGAAGCTGTTTGTGCCGCTCGACGACTACATTGCCGCCAATCCAGGCTATTCCGATTTTGCGCCCAGCCTGTTCGAGCAGTCCTCCTATCAGGGGAAGACCTATTTCATTCCGATCGGCTGGAACAACATCATGATCAACTACAACCGGGCCCTGTTCAGGGATGCCGGTGTGGATCTGCCGAAGGACACGGTCTGGAACTGGGACGAGTTTCGCGATGTGGCGAAGAAGCTGACCAAGCGCGACGCCGCCGGCAATGCGACGCAGTTCGGCTATGAAGTGCCGAGCCAGTTCTTCTTCGTGCAGCCCTGGTTCTTCTCGAACGGCACCTCGATCCTGAACAAGGACTGGAGCGGCTCGAACATGCTCGACCCGAAGGTGGCGGAGTCGCTACAGTACCTGCATGACCTGATTCATGTCGACAAGGTCTCGCCAATCCCCGGCAAGGAGACAATGGACAATCAGTTCATGGCCGGCCAGGTGGCGATGATCTCGCGCGGCCACTGGATCGTGCAGAACGCCATCAACGCCAAGCTGGATATGGATGTCGCGATTCCGCCGAAGAAGGAGACGGATGCGACGGTCATCGGTTTTGGCGGCTATGCCGTGTCGCGCACCTCCGAGCACCCGGAACTGGCCAAGGCGCTGATCAGCGAACTCACCAGCTTCGAAACCCAGAAGGAAGAAGGCGAAGGCGGCGGTGGCGTCCCAGGCCGCAAGACCGCGGCGGAAACCAAGGCCTTCCTCGCTTTCCCGCCCAGCGCCGCGCTCTATTACAAGACGCTGCCGAACACGATCCCCGTGCCGTCGCCGGCGAACTTCCAGGAGGTCGAGAAGATCTTCATCCGCAACTACCAGGCCATGATGGCGGACGAGATCCCGATCGCCGAGGGCGTGAAGAAGACGCACGAGGAACTCGAGGCGTCCTTCAAACGCCTCGCCTCGAAGGGCTGAGGTCGTTCCCTCCCCTCTCCCGCCCCGGCGGGAGAGGTCCGCTGCCGAGCCTGTTCGAGAGCGCGAAAGCGAACCGCAAGCCATGACCATCTTTGCCGCCAATTCCCCCGTCGCGACGCGGGCGGTTGCCGACCGGCCGTCGGAACTGAAACGAGCCCAGGCACGAGCCGGCTACCTCTTCATCCTGCCGTCCTTCGTTCTCTACCTGATCTTCGTGCTCGCGCCAGTGATCGTCACCTTCCTTCTGAGCTTCACCTATTACGACCCAATCGAGGGGGCGACCTTTGTCGGGCTCGACAATTTCCGTCGCTTCCTCACCGACGACCGTTCGCTGCAGATCTTCTGGAATACGCTGCGCTTCGCCTTCTTCGCCGTGAGCTTCAATGTCGGCGTCGGCCTGGCGCTGGCACTGGCGCTAAACCGCGCCATGCCGTCCTGGCTGCTCTATTTCTTCCGGCTCGCCTTCTTCCTGCCGGTGATCATCGCCGCCGCCTTCGTCTCGATTGTCTGGAGTTATTTCTATGGCGATGAACTCGGCGTCATCAATTACTACCTGATCCAGCTGGGCCTGACCCCGGTGCGCTGGCTCACCTCGTCGAAGACAGCGATGATGTCGATCATCATCATGGACGTCTGGAAGAATACCGGCTTCTTCATGATCATCTTCATCGCCGCGCTTCAGGGCGTGCCGAAGACGATCATGGATGCGGCGACCATGGACGGCGCTTCCTACTGGCGCCGGTTCACCAAGATCATCCTGCCATGGATCTCACCGGTGATCTTCTTCAACATCGTCTATGCCTCGATCGGCGCCCTGCAGGTGTTCGAGTCGATCGTCATCCTGACTGCGGGTGGCCCCGGCGATTCCACCCGCTCCATGTCGATCCTGATCGTCGAGGAAGCGTTCGGGTCGTTCGAGATCGGCTATGCCGCCTCGATCGCCGTCGTCCTCACGCTCGTCATCCTGCTTCTCACCTCGCTGCAGCTCCTAGGTTCGCGGCGATGGGTCAGCTACTGAGGAGATCGCCAATGCAGACAAAATCCAGGGCCCGCTGGGCCAATCGGGCGATCATCGCGGTCATGGTGGTGCTCGGCATCTTCATGCTGTTGCCCTTCATGTGGCTGTTCTCGATGTCGTTTCGGCCGGTCGCCGACGCCTACAAGATGCCGCCGAGCTTCCTGCCGCAAAACTTCGACCTGACGAACTATCGCGCCGTACTCGCCTCCGACGTGCCGTTCCTCAGGATCTACTGGAACTCCGTGCAGATTGCCGTGCTCGTCACGGTCGGCCAGCTTGTAACCTGCACGCTGGCCGCCTTCGCCTTCGCCCGGCTGGACTTCCCCGGCCGCGACAGCCTGTTCTTCATCATGCTGGTCGGGCTGATGTTTCCGGCGCAGGTGACGATCATCCCGATCTATCTCGGCTATGCCGAGACCGGGCTGCTCAACCGGCCCGTCGGCCTGGCGCTGATGTATCTGACCTCGAGCTTCGGCGTCTTCCTGGTGCGCCAGTTCATGCGCTCGCAGCCGAAGGCGCTGGAGGAAGCAGCGCTGATGGACGGCGCCGGCTATTTCAAGATCTTCTTCCGCATCTCGCTGCCGCAATTGCGGCCGGCGCTGTCGGCGCTCGGCATCATTACCTTCACCCAGACCTGGAACTACTACTTCCAGGCACGCGTGCTGCTGGAACCGCAGGAATCGATGACCCTGCCCGTCGCCATGGACATGCTTCGCGGCTTCATGGGTCAGGGCAATCTCTCGATGGTGATGGCGGCGATGAGCATGGCGGTGCTGCCGGTCATCCTGATCTTCCTCGTCGCCCAGAAACTGGTGGTCGAAGGGGTCACCATGAGCGGCATCAAGAATTAGCGCTTTCACGGCCTCAAGCGGGCGTGCCCTGCGCCGCCCCGCCAATGAAAAAACGACAGACAATGGGAATCCAAAGCATGCTGGACGATCTGGGCTCGATCGACGACCGTTTCGTGTTCAAGGGCGAGCGGCTGCGCTACGCCGCCTTCCCGCTCGGCGGCATCGGCGCCGGCGGATTTTCGATCACCGGCGCCGGCCGGATGGTCGACTGGTCGATCCGCAACCGGCCGGAACTGCACCAGTTCAACGGCTACAGCCACTTCGCCGTCAAGGCGGAGCAGGACGGCAAGCTCCTGAGCGCCCTGGTGCTGAATGGCCCCTATGAGGGCACGCCGACCGGCTCGCCCTCGATCCGCCGGTTCGACGGCTATGGCTTCGGCGCCAACCGCGATTCCATGGCCGGCGTGCCGCATTTCGACGACGTTACCCTCGTCGGTCGCTTCCCCGTCGCCGAATACCTCTTTCAGGATACGCGCTTTCCCGGTGCGGTGACGATGTCGGCTCTCTCGCCCTTCATCCCGCACAACGACCGCGACAGCTCGCTGCCGGTCGCCATGTTCGCCTTCGAGATCGAGAACCCCACGGATGCGCCGATCGACTACACGATCGCCGGCACGCTGGGCAATTTCGGCTGCGACAGCGGCATCCATCATTTCGTCCAACAGGACGGTCTCTCCGCCCTGCACCTGACCTCGGCAGACGAGAACCGCCCGCGCGACCAGCGCGGCGACCTCACCATCATGACGGACGCCGACGACGTCGATCACGTCGACTACCACTTTCGCGGCCAGTGGTTCGACAGCCTCAGCCTGCATTGGCGCGAATTCGCCCGGCCAGGCCGCCTGCACGAGCGGCGCTACGACAAGCCGCGCCAGACCCGCAACATGTTCAACCAGCCGGAACACGGCACGCTCGCGGCGCGGATCACCGTTGCGCCCGGCGAGCGACGGACGGTGCGCTTCGCCATCGCCTGGAACTACCCGCTCGGCAGCATCTACTGGTTCAACCGACAGAAGCCGGACAGTCTCGCTTCCGCCTCCAACGCGCCGACGAACCCGACCTGGACCAACTACTACGCCACGCAATGGGCGGACTCTCTGGCGAGCGCCACCGATACATTTAAGCGCTGGGAAACGCTCGAAGGGGACACCACACGCTTCCGGGATTCGATCTTCGCCGCCGCGCTGCCGGCGGAGATCGTCGACGCCGCCACCGGCACCATGGGACTTCTGCGCACCGCGACGGTCCTGCGCCTTGAAGGCGGTGAGCTCTGGGGCTGGGAGGGCCAGCATGAGCGCGAAGGATCCTGCGAAGGCTCCTGTACCCACGTCTGGAACTACCAGCAGGCGCTCTCCTCGCTGTTCCCGGCGCTGGAGCGCAGCCTGCGCGAGACGGAGTGGCAATATAACCAGCTGCCGACCGGCGGCCTGACCTTCCGCCAGCGCCTGCCGCTCGGCTCCGGCTTCGACATCATCGGCCCCTGCGCCGATGGCCATTTCGGCGCAATCATCAAGACCTATCGCGAGTGGAAGAACCATGGCGACGATGGCTGGCTGAAGCGCTTCTGGCCCAATATCCGCCGTGCCATGGAATACGCCTGGTCGCCGGAGAATCCCGACCATTGGGACCCGGAACGGACCGGCGTGCTGTGGGGGCGCCAGCACCACACGCTGGACATGGAGCTGTTCGGCCCGAATTCCTGGCTGACGACAATGTATCTCGCGGCCCAGCGGGCCTGTGCGCGGATGGCCGAGGCCGTCGGCGAGACCGGTTTCGCGGCCGAGCTCGACGCCATGGTGGCGAAGGGCGGCGCCTATGTCGACGCGGCGTTGTTCAATGGCCGCTATTTCGCCCAGGGCCTCGACCTCTCGGACAAGGCGTTCATCCAGCGCTTCGACAGCGACCGCGCCGCCGGCGTGCTCGCCGACAGCTTCATGGATGCCTACTGGTCGGAGGAGTATCGCGAGATCAAGTACCAGATCGGCGAAGGTTGCCTCACCGACCAGATCCTCGGCCAGTGGCACGCCGACCTCGCCGGCCTCGGCGACTTGATCGCGCCGGACAAGGTACGCACGGCGCTGAAATCGGTTTTCGACGAGAACTACCGCCCGAGCTTGCGCGACCATTTCAACCCATGCCGCGTCTATGCCTATGAAAACGAGGGTGGCACTCTGCTCTGCACGTATCCGGAGGGTACGCATGAGCCCGCCGTCCCGCCGCCCTATGCCGAAGAGGTCTGGACCGGGCTCGAATACATGCTCGCCTCGCACCTGATCCTGCGTGGCTTGACCGAGGAGGGCCTGACGATCGTGCGCACCGCCCGCGCCCGCCATGACGGCTCCAACCGCAGCCCCTGGAGCGAGATCGAATGCGGCAGCTACTATGCGCGCTCGCTGTCGAGCTACGCGCTGGTCAATGCCTGGACCGGGCTCACCTTCGACCAGCGCGTCAACCAGATCGGCTTCGCCCCCAAACGCGATGAGGATGGCACGCTTTTCTGGTCTGCCGGCAAGGGCTGGGGCGAACTGGAGCGGCAGGACGGCCGGGTCTCGCTGACGGTCAAGGGCGGCGAACTCGACGTGGCACGGATCACCCTGCCCTTCCTCAAGGGCGCGGTTTCCGTCGATGGCGCTGCCGTGGAACGAGATGGCGACACCGTCGTCCTGCCGGCGACGCGCAGCCTCAAGGCCGGCGATCGCCTCACCCTCGTGGCGGCAAGCTCCCTCGTGGCGGCAAGCTGAGGGAGGCGCGCATGGCAAGGCTCGAACTGAAGAGCATCCGCAAGAGCTATCAGGCCGCCGAGGTGATCCACGGCATCGATCTCGCCATCGAGGACGGATCCTTCACCGTCTTCGTCGGGCCGTCCGGATGCGGCAAGTCCACGCTGCTCAGGATGATCGCCGGGCTGGAGGAGGTTTCCTCCGGCGAGATCCACATCGCCGGCCGGCGCTGCGACCACCTGCTGCCGTCGGCGCGCGGCATGGCGATGGTGTTCCAGTCCTATGCGCTCTACCCGCATATGAGCGTCTACGAGAACCTTCGCTTTGGCCTGGTCAACCAGAAGACGCCGAAGGCCGAGATCGCGAGCCGGATCCGGCAGGCGGCGGAGATCCTACAGATCAGCCATCTGCTGGACCGCAAGCCGTCACAGCTTTCCGGTGGCCAAAGCCAGCGCGTCGTCATCGGCCGGGCGATCGTCAAGGAGCCGAAGGCGTTCCTGTTTGACGAGCCACTTTCCAATCTCGATGCGGAGCTGCGCGTCAAGATGCGGAGCGAGATCGTCGCGCTGCATCGCCGGCTTAAATCGACCATGATCTATGTGACGCATGATCAGGTCGAGGCAATGACCATGGCCGACCGGATCGTGGTGCTGCGCGACGGCATCGTCGAGCAGGTTGGCGCGCCGATCGAGCTCTATGCCCGGCCGAACAACCGCTTCGTCGCCGGCTTTCTGGGCGCGCCGCAGATGAACTTCCTCGATGCGAAGGTCGAAAGCGTCGGCGCGAGCGGTATCCGCCTTTCCGTTGACGAAGGCCGCGGTATTCTCGAAGCCGCGGTGCGCGCTGCGCCCGAACTGGTTGGCCGGCCCGTCACCATCGGCATCCGCCCCGAACATCTAGCGCTCAGCCCACAAGGACCGCTGCAGGTCCGCCCAAGCGGCAAGGAGTTCCTCGGCGCCGACACCATCCTGTTCGCGCAGCTGCAATCGGGCGAGAAGATCACCGGCTCGTTCCGCGGCATCCACGACCTCGCCAGCGATTCCACGACAAGCTACGTGGCCGAGCCCCGATACGTGCACGTCTTCGACCAAGCTGGGCTGGCGCTTCCCGCGCTTCAGAACTGGCGCGACGACTATGGCATCGCCCAGGGCCATTCTCGACAATGAGCGAAGCGCGGGCACAGCATCGAGATCGGGCGCACGCCCCACGTCGATGCACCGTCGGCATCAAGAAGTCCACGCCGGCAGCGTAAACGGGAACGGGCGGTCCGATTGTCTCGGACCGCCCGTTTCGGCGTGATAGTCGGCTAACAATCGCACGGTCGGAGCCGATCGATCGATGAAACCGCGCGCAGTTTAGAGGTCGCTACCGTTCAGCGCGACACTCCATCCAAGGATGTCAGGCGGCGTGCTTCTGCGCGTCGCCGAGCTGCTTGCTCCATTCGGCATACCAGGTTTCGAACAGCGCCAGCTGCGCCGTCGCATAGTTGCGCTGGCTGTCGCTCAGCACGTCGGTCTCGTTGAAGTGCAGCGTGTATTCCGCGTCGCCCTTCAGCACCATCAGATGCTTGTAGTAGAGCACGAGGTCGACGCCTTCGTCGAAGGAGGATAGCACCTTGAGCGCACTCTCCAACTCCAGCGCACGCGCCCGGGCCGCAACATCGCCCTTCGCCGCCGCCTTGCAGAGCGCGAAGAGGTGCAGCACTTCCTTCGGAAGCGCATTGCCGATGCCGGTGATCGCACCGGTCGCGCCGCAATAAGCGAAGCCATGGAACACGCAGGTATCGACGCCGACCATCAGCGTGACGGTGTCGTCACGGCTGGTGATGTTCTCGGCCGCGTAGCACATGTCGGCTGGGCCGCCGAACTCCTTGAAGCCAATGAGGTTCGGGTGCTCCGCGCGCAGCGCGAAGAACAGGTCCGCGCGGGTGGCGAAGCCATAGTGGGGGCTGTTGTAGATCACCGCCGGCAGGTCCGGAGCGGCGGCGAGGATCGCCTTGAAGTGCTCGCGCTGCGCTGCCACCGACGAGCCACGCGACAGGACGCGCGGAATGACCATCAGGCCCTGGGCGCCGACCTTCTGCGCATGGGCAGAGAGCGCCACCGCGCTGGCGGTGTTGACGGCGCCGGTGCCGACGATGACCGGAACGCCGGCCTTCGCCAGGCGCTCCACGCCTTCCATGCGTTGCGCGTCGCTCAGGAGCGGCCAGTCGCCCATCGAGCCGCAATAGACGACGGCCGACATGCCGTGGGCGATCAGCTCCTTGCCCTTGCGCACCAGCGCGTCGAAGTCGGGCGTGCGGTCAGCCTTGCACGGCGTCATCAGCGCCGGAATGCAGCCGGAAAAAATGGCGGACTTCATGTGGTTCTCCTTCAGAGCCTGTTTTCTCGGCGTGCTTCGCCGCACGCCGGCCCGAAACGGCATCGATCCTGACTCACTATATCATTTGTATTTTATTTGTCGACAATAATTGCTCGCTCTGCGGCAACTATAAGCTGCTCGCTTCGACGCCAGAGCGGCAAGCCCCTTGGCAGCATAGCTCCGCGTCCAAAGGCGCGGAAAGCAGCGCCCCAATTGAGCGTTCGGTATCGCGAAACGGCTAGGAGTGGACGGGGCGGATACCCGTCGACCGTCCGAGGACACGCGCAAGCATACGCGCCCTGATTGCAGAGTTCCGGGCCGCCCTCTGGCGGTCCGGAACCCGATATCCTGCGGCGCTCGTCAGCCGTCGTGGCCGTAGATCTCGGCGGCGCGCTCAGGCGTCAGATAGTCATTGAGGATGTCGCGCTCGATTGCCTCGCGGCTACGTTGCGAGGGCTCGCCGAAGCCGCCGCCATTGCCGGTGACAACGCGGATGACATCACCCGTGTTGACGATGACATTGGTTGCGAAGGAGAGACGCTCCTTGGTGCCGTCGGTGCGGCGCAGTTCGATATAGTTGGTCGAGCCGTCGAGGCCGCCGGCGACGCCCCATGGCGGGATGCGCGAGCGGGTGTAGCCGAGCGACAGGAAGTTGTTGTCGGCGCGGACGCGGTAGTGCACGTCGATGCCCTTGCCGCCGCGCCACTGGCCCTCGCCACCCGGCTCGGCATTGAGCGCGACCTGGTCGACGGCGAGACCGTAGCGGGCCTCGGCCACCTCGGCCGGGCAATTGAAGGTCTCGCCGTGGAAGCCGGAGAACTGGCCGCTCGGCCCGTCCGTGCCTTCCCAGGCGCCCCAGCCGCCAATCTGCGGCTCGACGATGGTGTAGTGGCGTCCATGCTCGGGATGCGGGCCACCGACGACCGTGCCGCAGATCGAGGCGAAATTGCCGGCCGGCACGACGCCCGGGAAAAGCGAAGCAAGCGCGCGCAACAGCATGTCGAAGACGCGGATCTCGACTTCCGAATAGTAGCCGAGCGCGCCGGGCGCTTCGACATGGAAGATCGTGCCGGGCTTGGTGACGACCTTGAGTGGGCGGAAGAAGCCGCCATTGCCGGGTGCGTCGGGGTCGGTGAACGACTTGAAGGCGAGCTGCACGGCGATCTCCGTGCCCTCGCGGCTCGAGTTGGACGAGCCCTTCTGCTTGGGGTTGTCGGAGAGGTCGACAATGAACTCATCGGCGTTGATCGTCAGCGTGACGTGATGGATGGCACCGGTGTCCTGCTCCTCCTCGAAGGTGTAGGTACCTTCCGGCAGGTTGCGCAGCGCCGCGAGCGCCCGCCGCTCGCCGAGCTGCATGTAGTCCTCAACCGCCGCCTCGAAGGTATCGGCGCCGTACTTCTCGACCATCTCCAGCACGCGCCGCTCGCCGATCCGCAGGCCGGCAATGCCGGCCCAGAGATCACCGCGCAGATAATCCGGCAGGCGCGTGTTGACATAGAGGATGTCGAACACGGCTCGATTTTCGCGGCCTTCCTCAAACAGCTTGACCGCCGGAATGCGGACGCCTTCCTGGAAGATCTCGGTCGCATCGGACGACATCGAGCCCGGCACGCTGCCGCCGACATCGTTCCAGTGAGCGATGTTGGAGACCCAGGCGATCAGGCGTCCCTCGTGGAAGACGGGAGCCGCCAGCACCATGTCGTTCAGATGCGTGACGCCGCCGAAATAGGGATCGTTCGAGGCGAACACGTCGCCGGGCTTGATCTCATCCAGCGAGTATTTCTTGAAGATGCCCTTGATCGCCTTGTCGAGCACGCCGATGAAAGCGGGGATGCCGGCGCCCGACGCCGCGATCTCGCCGTGGCGGTCGAGCACCGAGGTCGAGAGGTCGAGCACCTCGTAGATGATCGCGCTCATCGAGGTCTTCACCTGCGCGACGAACATCTCGTCGGCAATGGCTTCAAGCGCACTCTGGATGATGTCGAAGGTGACCGGATCGAAATCCTTGGTCCCTGTGTCCTTCACGGTCGTGATGTCGTGCATGGGTCAGCCCCGGATTTCGATGTGGGTGTTGCCGTAGGTGTCGATCTCGACGCGATTGCCGGGATGGACGACGATGGTGGTGCCGGGATCCTCGATGATCGCCGGACCGGCGAAGCGCATGCCCGGCTCGAACCGGGTCGCGTCGTAGATCGTCGCCTCGTGGACGCCCTCGGTGGCGTAGTCCACCATGCGGCGTCCCTTGATCGCGTCCTCGAGACTGGCGCCGGTGACCGGCAACGGCACAAGCTCCAGCTTGCCGACCTCGCTCGCGGCGATCAGATGCAGGCCGATGATCTCGACCTCCGCCTGCAGGCGATAGGTGTATTCGCGCTCATAGACCTCGTGGAACGACGTCACCATAGCCTGGATCTCCGCCGGGCCGATGCGGCCGGCCTCGATCGGCACCTCGACGGCGAATTCCTGGTTCTGGTAACGGCAGCGAACCTGCGGCCGCATGGTGATCTTCTCGCGCTCGACGCCCTCGCGGGCGAATTCTTCGCGCGCCAGATCGATCATGCCCTGCAGGAGGTCGTCCAGCCCGGCATGGTCGGTGGCGTCGATCAGGCGGGTGACAAAATAGTCGCGACGCAGATCCGACATCATCATGCCCCAGGCCGAGAAGACCGGCGCGCCGCGCGGCACCACCACCTTCCGGACGCCCAGTTCCTGGCCGAGCGCCACGCCGTGCATCGGGCCGCCGCCGCCAAACACCACCAGGGTGAAGTCGCGCGGGTCATAGCCGCGATTGACTGACACGAGCTTGAGCGCGTTTACCATGTTGGAATTGGCGATGCGGACGATGCCGCGCGCCACGTCGGTGGGCGACGTGCCGAGCTTGCCGGCCAGTTCCGCCAGCGCACCGTTCAGCGCGCCGATGTCAGCCTTCACGGTGCCGCCGCAGAAATAGTCGGGATTGATGCGGCCGAGCGCCAGATTGGCGTCGGTCGTCGTCGCCTTGCTGCCGCCACGGCCATAAGCGGCCGGGCCGGGGGTGGAGCCGGCCGATTGCGGCCCGACATGCAGCTTCTGGAAATCGTCGACCCAGGCGATCGAGCCGCCGCCGTTGCCGATCTCGACCAGGTCGACCACCGGCACCATGATCGGATAGCCGGCCGAACGGCGGTTGCGCTCGATCCAGTAGTCGGTCTTGATCGTCACCTGGCCGCCTTCGATCAGCGAGCACTTCGCCGTCGTGCCGCCGATGTCGAGCGCCAGCACATTGGGCTCGCCGATGATGCGGCCAAGCTCCGCCGCGCCCCAGAAGCCCGAGGCCGGGCCACTCTCGACCATGGTAATCGGCACGGCCTTCACCGCATCGACCGAGTCGACGCCGCAGTTGGACTGCATGATGAAGAGATTGCCGCGATAGCCCCTGCCCTTCAGGCCGCTCTCGAGCCTCTCCAGATAGCGCTCGGCCTTCGGCTGCACATAGGCCGAGAACACCGTCGTGTTGGTACGCTCGTACTCGCGCCATTCGCGGGTGATCTGGTGCGAAGCGACCGCGGCGACACCTGGCCAGCGCGCGCGCACGCCCTCGAGGATCGCCGTCTCATGCGCGGGATTGGCATAGGAGTGCAGCAGACAGATCGCCACCGCCTCGACGCCATCGGCGCGGAAATCCGCGACGATCGAGTCGAGTTCCGAAAGATCGAGCGGCGTCACTTCGGTGCCGCGATAGTCCATGCGGCCGGTCACTTCGCGGCGCAGGTAACGCTCGACGAAAGGCTCCGGCTTCACATATTTCAGATTGAAGAAGTCGGGGCGGTTGCCACGACCGATTTCCAGCGCATCGCGAAAGCCCCTGGTGACGATCAGGCCGACCTTGGCGCCCTTGCGCTCGGTCAGCGCGTTGATCACCACGGTGGTGCCATGCGCGAAGAAATCGACCGCGCCCACGTCGACGCCGGCCTTATCGAAGACGTTCAGCACGCCCTTCTCGAAGTCCGGCGGGGTGGTGTCAGACTTCTCCGTCCGCACCGTCTGGACGCCGGTAACCATGTCCATCTCGAAATAGACGAGATCGGTGAAAGTGCCGCCCACGTCGGTGGAGACACGCGTAATCTTCTCAGTCATGAACGACCTCTCAGGCAAAGGAGCGCCGATGCCTGCGACGACCGGAAGGTCACCGCGGGAGCCGGAAGGGAATAGGGCGCGTCGCGCCCCGAGTGGATCAGCGGCGCGGTTTCGACGCCGCCAGCGCCACCGCGACGACGATGATCACGCCGGTGGTCAGGTCCTTGAAGAACGGGTTCACGTTCAGAATGTTGAAGCCGTTACCGATCAGCGCCATCAGCAGTACGCCGGAGACGGAACGCCAGATCGCACCGGCGCCGCCCATGATCGACGTGCCACCAAGGATGACGGCCGCGATCGCCTCGAGTTCCATGCCGGCGCCCGCCTGCGGCGACGCCATCGACAGGCGCGACACGGTGATGACACCGGCGAGGCCCGCCGCGCCGCCGCTGATCGCGAAGGTCGCGACCCTGACCAGCTTGGTGCGGATGCCGGAGAGGATCGCGGCCTCCTCGTTGCCGCCCACCGCGAAGACCCGCCGCCCGAAGGTGGTGCGGTTCAGAAGCAGCATCATGATCAGCATGAACACGACGAAGACGATCACGGCGACGTTGACCATGCCAATCTTCTCGCGGCCGAGCCAGGCGAACTCCGGAATGCGCACCGGGATCAGCGCGCCGCCGGTGATCAGGATGGCGATGCCGCGATAGACGAGGCTGGTCGCCAGCGTCACCAGGAAGGAGTGCACGTTGAAGGCGGTGATGATCACGCCGTTGACGAGCCCGAGGGCGACGCCGATCAGCGGTCCGGCGATCATCGCGGTGGTGGGATCGACATTGACGGCGATCCAGCCCGCCGACACCGAGGCGACACCGAAGATGGCGCCGGTCGAAAGGTCGAAACCGCCGGCGATGATGACCAGGGTCAGCGCGCAGGCGATGATCGCCAGCGGCGCGCTCTGGTTGACGATATTGAGCAGGTTGCGGGACGTCAGGAAGCTGTCGGAGGCAAAGGTCAGCCCGATCAGCAAGGCGGCGATGATGACGAGAACGCCATATTCCCGTGTGAAGGACGCAGCCGAGAACCGGGGGGCCTGCCGTCCGCCTGCCATGGTTGCACGCGTATCGGTCATTGCAGGGTTGTCTCCTGGTTTTCGTGGTTTCGGCTCTGTTCCCGGAAAATGCGGTTCAGCGCGGCATCGACCGTGAGATCGCGGCAGCACACCTCGTCGAAGATCCGCCCTTCGCTCATGAGGTAACCGCGATGGGACAGGTTGATGACCTCCTCCAGCTCGGAGGAAATGAGCAGGATGCCAGTTCCGGCGGCGGCCATCTCGACGATGAATTCGTGAATGCGCTGGCGGGCGCCGATGTCGACTCCGCGGCTCGGCTCGTCGAGGATGAGCAGGCGCGGCTTGGCGACGGCCCATTTCGACAGCAGCACCTTCTGCTGATTGCCGCCGGAATAGAAGGCGACCTCGCCGTCGACCTTGCCGGGAACGATGCCGAAATGCTCGATCATCGCGCGGACGCGGTCCACCTCCTCGTCGCGGCGCAGCAGACCGAAGCGACTCAAGCCGCCCAGCGTCGCAAGGCTGATATTCGGCCGCGTCGTCTGGGTCAGCACGAGGCCCTGCTTGCGCCGGTCCTCGGGAACGAGCGCCACGCCCTGGGCAACAGCGCGGGTGACGCTGAGCCGGCGCTGCGGCACACCGTCGATCTCATAGCTGCCGAGCGCGATCGGATCGGCGCCGAACATGGCGCGGCCAATCTCGGTGCGGCCGGAGCCGACCAAGCCGATCAGGCCGACGATTTCTCCGGGACGCACAACCAGCGAGATGTCGCGCAGGCCGGTATCGGTCGAGACGTGCTCCATCCGGGCAATCGGCTTCGCCGTCTCTGCCGGAGCGGGCGGCAAGGTGGGCCAGCTGATGGTCGAGGCCTGGCCGAGCATGCTGTCGACGAGGCTCTGCTTGGTCTCGCCCTCGACCGCGGTGGTGCGCACCACCCGGCCGTCACGCATGACGGTGATCCGGTCGCAATTGGCCAGGATGTGGTCGAGGAAATGGCTGACGTAGATGACGGTGACGCCATTCGACTTCAGCCGGCCGATCAGCTGATGCAGCCGCTCCGCCTCGTCCTCGGTCAAGGACGAGGTCGGCTCGTCCATGATGATGACGCGGGCGTTGCGGGCGATCGCCCGCATGATCTCGACCTTCTGCCGCTCGGCGATGCGAAGGTTCGCTACCTTGGCCCTGGGGTCGAGACCGAAATCGCAGGTCGCCTCGATGGTGGCGAAGCGCTCCATCTCGCCGCGCACCAGCAGGCCGGCGCGGTGGCTCTCGAGACCCAGAAAGACGTTCTGCGCCACGGTGAGTTCTGGAACGAGCTGCAGTTCCTGGTGAATCATCGCGATGCCGCGCAACAGCGCGTCGCGCGGGGAGAAGCGGCCGATGCGCTCGCCGAAGACGGTGATCTCGCCGCCGTCGGCGGAATAATAGCCCCCGACGATCTTGCCGACGCTGGACTTGCCAGCGCCATTCTCGCCGACAAGGGCATGGACCTCGCCGGCTCTGAAATCGATGTTGATGTCGTCAAGGACCCTTGTCCCGCCGAAGCTCTTGACGACACCACGAATGCTGACGGCATTGCCTTCCGCAGTCATGGCTTTCCTTTCTTCGTATCGTCCGGGTGGCGGAGGCGGCGCGGCCGAAGCGGCGCCGCCCAAGCGTGACGCCGAGGCGTCAGCCCTGCCACTCAGCAACGAAGTCCGGATGCGCATCCAGCCACTTCTTGTCGATGATCTGGGGGATTTCGCGCAGCTTCGACTCGTCGATCCAGGTCGGGACTTCTTCGCCCTTCTTGGCCTTGACGACGGCCGTCAACGCCGCGGCGCCCATCGATGCCGGCACCTGCATCAGCGTCGCATTCCACTTGCCGGCGCGGATCGCGTCGACGGCGATCTGGTTCAAGCCGCCACCGATCGTGTAGACCGAGCCGAGGTCGATGCCCGCATCGCTCAGCGCGATCTCGGCGCCCATGAGGTGCTGGTCGGCGCTGCCGAGGACGGCGTTGACGTCGGGATGGGCCTGCAGGATGTCCTGCATCGCCTTCAGCGCGGTGTTCGGATCGTAATTGCCCTCGCCCGTGGCGACGATCTGGATGTTGCTGTGCTCGCCGAGAACCTTCTTGTAGGTCTCGTTGCGCAGATTATCGAACGGGTAGATCAGCTGTCCGATGATCACCGCCACCTTGCAGGGGTTCTTGTCGGCGCAGAACTCGACGATCTTCTCCGCCTGGGCGCGCGCGCCGAGCGAGGGATCGGTGGCAACCGTCGTGGTCAGACCCTTCACCTGCGGCTGCATGTTCGACAGTTCCGGGCCGACCGGGAACAGGGTCGTGGCGACCTTGAGGCCGGCACCGGTGGCGTCCTCGAGCGCGGTGGCGATGCCGACCGTGTCGTTCGGGGAGATGATCAGCGCGTCAAAGCGGCCGCCGGCGATGAGATCCTCGACCTGGCTGAACTGCTTGGTCGCGGAAAACTCGCCGTCGAAGATCTCGGTGGTGACGCTGCTGCCCAGCTCCTTGGCCGCCTTCTGGATGCCGGCATAGATCGCCTGGTTGAAGCCGTTCTGGCTCGAAGCAGCGAGGAAGGCGACGCGGATCGGGGCGTCCTCAGCGTTCGCCGCCAGCGGCATCAGCGTCAAGGCCGACAGGGCGGCGGCCGTCAGAAATTTCATCTTCATTTCCATGTCTCCGTCAGGTGTTTGTTGTCGGCAACGGCCGTCTTGCGATCCGTTGTCCCGGCCTTTGCGGCTCGTTGTTGTTGTGGTGGCAGGCGGCGGCTCAAGCCGAGGCAGCGCCCCCTTCCATTCTCGCATTCCCCGCGACCGAGAGGCCGGGCTGGAAATTCGCTTCGTCGCTGCCCTCGCGTGCGAGCAGCAGGAAGGCCAGCGTCACGATCGGTTGCCAGGCGAGCGCTTTTGCGACGCGCTCGGCCGTGTAGTGGCCCTTCTTCTCGAGAAAGTTGATCGTGCCGATCACCGTGTCGTCGGCGATGGCCGGAAGGTTCAGGTTGGATTCAAAGCCGAGCGCCTGGATCTTCTGCCAGTCGAAGAAGACCTCGGCGATCTCCTCGATCGTCGTCGAGGAGAACGGACGCTTGCCGGCCAGCACCGTCTCGAAATAGCGGTTCTTGTCGAGCCGCTTGAAATTGCCGAGCGGATAGGCGTCGAGATCCTCGGAGAAGACGCGGCGCGAGCGCAGATTGGGGATGTCGTAGACCGAGGCGGTCAACAGGCCGCAGCCGACATCGCGATTGATGCCGGCGTGCAGGTAGGCGAACAGGTTGGCGGCGGCGTTCGGGCCGGCGACGATGCGGGCGACTTCCTCGAAATCGAACGGAACGGCCATTATGCAGCCTCCGCCAAAGCGCCACGGACGACGCGGCCATCCTTGAGCACGGCGCAGAGCGTCTCGCTCGGGCGGCCGAGCAGCGTGACGTCGGCGAGCGGATCGCCATCGACGACGACGAAATTGGCGCGCGCGCCCTTGGCGACCACGCCGACCTCGCCCTCCATCCGGCAGAGCTTGGCGCCGATCTCGGTGACCGAGCGCAGGATCTCGACCGGGCTCAGCACCTTGGCGAGCAGGTCGAACTCGAGGCCGCCATATTTGCGCAACTGGCCGAGAAGGTCGGTGCCGAAGGCCATGGGCAGACCGGCGTCGCGCATGATCTGCAGCGATTCCAGCCCCTTGTCGCGGACGATGTCGACCTTGGCCTGCTCGGCGGCGCCGAGGCCGAGCGCCGCGCCCTCCAGCTTCAGCCCCTCATAGGCGGCCAGCGTCGGCACGGCTGTGCAGCCGGCCTCGGCCGCCATCGCAGCAGTTTCAGCCGTGATCAGGTTGCAATGCTCGAGCGACTTGACGCCGAGCTGGACGCAACGGCGGATCGAGGCGTCGCTATAGGTATGGGCCGAGACATAGGTGCCGGCGTTGCCGGCCTCCTCGACCATGGCGCGGATCTCGTCGTCCGAATATTGCAGCGAGTCGATCGGATCGTTGGGCGAGGCGACGCCGCCATTCGCCATCACCTTGATGAAGCGGGCGCCCTCTTTCAGCATCTTGCGGCAGGTGCGGCGGACCTCGTCGACGCCGTCGACCAGCACGCCCATATTGGCGAGCCGCCAGCCCATCGCGTCCGGGCGGATGTCGGTGCGGGCGCGCAGGTCGCAATGGCCGCCGGTCATCGACAGGCCCTTGCCGCAGATGACGAGGTCGGGGCCGTCGATCAGCCCTTCCTCGACGCCGCGCACCAATCCGATATCAGCGCCGCCGAGGTCGCGCACCGTGGTGAAGCCGATATCGAGCAGGCCCTGCATGATTTTCGCAGCGCGCAAGGCGGCGAGCGAGTCCGGCGCGATGACGTTCGACCAGAGATCGAGCGAATAGGCGACGACGTGGAAGTGGCAGTCGATCAGGCCGGGCATCAGCGTGCGGCCGGCAAGATCGTAGCGCGGCAGCCCCTCGGGCGCGGCGCCGCCGATCTCGGCGATGCGGCCGTCGCGGACGACAACCGTCGTCGGCGCGCCAAGGCTCGCTGCATCGAGATTGGGAACTCTGGCATTGATGAGTGCGATGTCAGTCATGTCAGTCCTCGTGAAGGGTGCGCGCCGGATGCGGCGGGTTCGATCCCGCCTTGTCAGATCACCGTGAAGCCGTGCGCATAGGGGTCGCGATCGTCGATGAAGATCGTGCTGAAGCCGGTCTGGCGTGCCCATCCGCCGATCGACGGGATGATCGCGTCGCGATCGCCGACCTTCACCGCCGCCTCGACGCGGCCCTTGAACAGGCTGCCGATGATGCTCTCGTGGATGAAGTCGTCGCCGACCTTCAGGCGCCCCTTGGCGGCCCAGTGCGCCATGCGCGCCGAGGTGCCGGTGCCGCAGGGCGAGCGATCGATTGCCTTCTCGCCGTAGAAGACGGCGTTGCGCGCCGTCGCCTCGGGATGCAGCGGCGCACCGGTCCACAGGATATGGCTCAAGCCACGGATCGCGGGGTTCTCCGGATGCACGAACTCGTACTTGGCGTTGAGCGCGGCGCGCAGCTTCGGGCTGAAGCCGACCAGCTCGCCGGCCGAAAAATCGGCCATATCGTGGAAGTTCGCCTGCGGCTCGACGATGGCGTAGAAATTGCCGCCATAGGCGACGTCGACGGTGACGGTGCCCAGACCCTCAACCTCGGCGGTCAGGCCTTCCGCATAGAGGAAGGCGGGCACGTTGGTGAGGCGGACTTCCTCGACGAAGCGGCCTTCCTGGCGATACTCGACCGTCACCAGACCGGCCGGCGTGTCGAGGCGGAGCTTGCCCGGCTCCTTCGGCGCCACCAGGCCGTTCTCGATCGCCATCGTCACCGTGCCGATGGTGCCGTGGCCGCACATGGGCAGGCAGCCCGAGGTCTCGATGAACAGCACCGCGACATCGCAGTCCGGCCGGGTCGGCGGATAGAGGATCGAGCCCGACATCATGTCGTGGCCGCGCGGCTCGAACATCAAGCCAGTGCGGATCCAGTCATATTCGGCGAGGAAATGCGCCCGCTTCTCGATCATGTTCGCGCCTTCGAGGCGCGGACCGCCGCCGGCGACGAGGCGCACGGGATTGCCGCAGGTATGGCCGTCGATGCAGGAGAAGGTGTGATTGGTCATGCTGAAACGCTCGAGAAGCGGGAGGCCCGGTAGGGCGTGATGTCGATGACGGAAGGCTTGCGCTCGACGAGGTCGGCCACAAGTTCGGCCGTGCCGGCCGATTGCGTCAGGCCAAGATGGCCATGGCCGAAGGCGAGCACCAAGGCCGGATGGCCCGGCGCCGCGTCGATCACCGGCAGGCTGTCGGACATGGAGGGCCGGAAGCCCATCCATTGCGTGCCGCCGGACGTATCCAGCCCCGGCAGGAAGGTCGCCGCCTTGCGCAGCAGCGCGTCGGCCCGCGCCATGCGCGGCGGCAGGTCAAGCCCGCCCAGTTCGACGCCGCCGCCGACGCGGATGCCGTCGCCAATGCGGGTGACGACGAAGCCATGCCCGCCGAAGGTCACCTGGGTGCGCAGGTCGAAGCGGCCGGCCGGCAGCGTCGTGTTGTAGCCGCGCTCGGTTTCCAGCGGCAGGCGGATGCCGAGCGGACGCAGCAGCCGCCCCGAAAAGGCGCCGGCCGCCAGCACGACGCGGTCGAAGCGCAGTTCCTGCCCCGCCGCGTCCAGGCGGACGCCATTTTCGACGGGCGCGATCTCGCGGATGTCGCAGCGCTCGATCCGGCCGCCGCGTTGCAGGAAGAGATCGGCGAGGTGCCGCGTCCACACGACCGGATCGACGACATTGATCCAGTCCGGCGTGAAGCCGGCATGCGTGAAGCGCGGGTCGAGGCCGGGCTGGATCTCGGCAATCGCCGCCGCGCCCTCCAGAAATTCGAAGCGGACGCCGGCGGCGCGGCGCTCTTCCCACGATCCGTGGCTGCTGCGAAAATCGCGCTCGCCCTCATAGAGCTGCAACTGGCCCTCGCGGCGCAGCAGACCCTCCAGCGCATGGTCGGCGACGAGCCGCTCGAGCGCGGCCTGCGAATGGGCCATCAGCGCCGCCTGCGCCGCCACGGCAGCACGGTAGCGATCCGGCAGGCTGGCGCGCCAGAATGACAGCAGCCAGGGCGCGATCTTGGGGAGATAAGCCGGCGGAATCGACAGCGGACCATCGGGATCGAACAGCCATTTCGGCGCGCGGCGCATGATGCCGGGCGTCGCCAGCGGGATAACGTCGGCGAAGGCGAAGGCGCCGGCATTGCCGCGCGAGGCGCCCGACGCGACGTCGGCCCGCTCGAGGATGGTGACGTCGTGTCCGCGTTCCGCCAGCGCCAGCGCCGACGAAACTCCCACGATACCCGCCCCGACCACGCCGATCTTCATGAAGCGCACGATCCCATCCTGGATGAATGCATCATGTGTAACGAGCTGCATTCGTGTTGTCGACAAACAAAATAAACGACATCGACACTTTTCACACAACCGTGTTGTTGGCTAAGAAGACCACAGCGGAACGCGAAAGGCGGGTGTCACAATGAGCAAGCAGCATGACGCGCAGATCGTCGAAACGTCGATCAGCCACCGGCGCGGTTCCGGCGTCGGCCATGTCTATGAGGCGCTCAGAAACGATATCATCGAGCTGGAGCTGCCGCCCGGCAGCCCGATCGACGAAGTGCAACTGGCGCAGCGTTTCTCGCTCTCTCGCACGCCCATCCGCGAGGCTTTGGTGCGCCTCGCCGCCGAGGGCCTGATCACGACGCTGCCGAACCGCGCGACCATTGTCGCCAACATCGACTTTCTCGGCCTGCCGCAGTTCTTCGACGCGTTGACGCTGATGTACCGGGTGACGACGCGCCTCGCCGCCGTGCACCATCGCGAGGAGGACATCCGGCGCATCGGCGCGCTTCAAGCCACCTTCACCCAGGCGGTGGAGGCGCGCGACGCGCTCGCCATGATCGCGGCCAACCGGGATTTCCACATCGAGATCGCGCGCGCCGGCCGCAACCGCTACTACACGGATCTCTTCACCCAGCTTCTCGACGAGGGCCGGCGCATCCTGCGGCTGTACTATTCCTCGTTCCACGACATGCTGCCGCGGGAATATGTCAACGAGCACGAGGACATGATCGCGGCGATCGTCGCCCGCGACGTCGAGCGCGCCGACGCGCTGGCAAGCGCCCATGCCGACCAGATCGTCCGCCATATCCAGGCCTCGATCACGGCCGACGGCCGGACCAACGCCCGCATCGCCATCTGAGGCCGTCGCCGTGCGCCTTAGCGGTCCGCCTTGGCGGACCCGCTGGCCAATAGTTCCTCGCGCCCCGCATCAGGTCCGGATCGGGCGCACGCCGCACCATTCCGCCACGAACAGCGCGATCGCCTTGGTGATCTCCTTCATCGAGGTCAGGTCGGTCGCCTCTTTCGGCGAATGGCTGCCGCTGCCGCAGCCGCCATAGCAAAGCGCCGGAATGCCGTAATAGAGATCATATTGCCGGGCGTCGCTCGTCGCCGTCTGGCTGAAGGTCTCGAGCTTGGCGCCGAAAACGGTTTCGTGCACGCGCGACAGCACGGCCTCGGCATCACTGCCCGGCTTCAGGACATGACCATCCGCCTGGAAGCCGATCCAGCTCAGCTCCGGCACCCGCGCCGCGCCGAGCCGTTCGGCGCTTGCCTTCACCGCCTCGAGGACGCGCTGGCGCACCTGCGGCAGCGGATGGCCGGGCAGCACCGAGAGGCGGCACTCGAACTCGCACCAGGACGGCACCGAGCCGAGCCAGTCGCCGCCGCGGATCTTGCCGAGGCTGAACTTCACCGGGTTCTCGATATGGCCGAACCAGGGATGGTCCTTGGCCTCCGCGTTGATGCGCGCCGTCAGCGCCATCAGGTCGGCGACATACTCATAGGCGGAGAGGATGGCGTTGGCGCCGGCCTGGGCCTGCAACACATGCACCGGCTGGCCAAGGACACGCACCCGGAACCAGACCGAGCCGAGTTCCGCCCGCAGCAGGCGATTGTCCATCGATTCCGGGATCAGGCAGGCATCGGCGTGATAGCCGCGCACCAGCGTCGACAGCGCGCCATTGCCGGTGCACTCCTCCTCGCTGACCGTCTCGACGAACACGTTCGACGCCGGCTCCAGCCCGAGCTCGCGCAGGGCGTCGAGCGCGAACACCATCTCGGTGACGCCGACCTTCATGTCGTTGGCGCCGCGCCCGCTCATCATGCCGTCCTTGACCTGCGGCTCGAAGGGCGGATGCTCCCAGAGTTCCGGCGCGCCGGGCGGCACCACGTCGATATGGCCCTGCAGGATCAGGCTGCGCCCGGCCGGCTGATCGACCTTGTGGCTCGCCACCACCTGCACCGCCTTGGAATAATCGGCATCGACGACGGGCGAATAGCCCGGCTTGCCGGCGATATCGACCTGATCGAGCGTGTAGCTGTCGACCACCCAGCCGCGCTTGGCAAATTCCGCCGCCAGCCAGGCCTGGCACGGCGCTTCGTTGCCGCGCGTGCTGTCGAAACGGACCAGCGCCGCCAGCCAGTCGATCTGGCGCTGCCAGTTCGCGTCGATCACGGCGCTCAAGGCATCCAGATCGACCGATGCGCGCATCTCCGTCTCCGTCGGCATTAGGAATTCCCCGTTCTCGTGAAATTGGTCAGCGCTGACGCCTCGGCGCCCAACGTGGCGATATTCCGTACCGTCCTCGCCGCGCGGCCGGACCGCCGCGGCCAGGCTTACGAAAGGCAACCGACGTCCAGGCGCGGTGGGCGATCGCCTCGGCCCGGATCCGCCCGGTTCCGGCAACCTCGCGCGGCAGGTCCCGTCGTCCTTTGACACCATAGGGAGGAAACATTTTTCGTATAGGGATAATTTCTGTCGACTACGCCCGTTCTTGCCTTCCCTTCGACAGCGAAGAGCGGCTCGAACCGTCGCAAATGGACATATGGATCCCCGACGGACTGGCCGGGAATGGCGGTCGAGGCGCGTCCATTCGATCGTCGTTTTCGAAAATACATATTGTATAACAATAGCCTACAACATCCTGACGAAGCTCGCCACGAGCGAACACCAATCCTGAATGGACGCCCTGCAACCATGGCTGAGGCGGGCGCGCTTTTGCCAGGACCGCGAGAATCCGATAGTGGAAATATGCAGCCGATAGGAATTCCACATGCCGCCAAGGCCAGCCAGACGAACACAGCCCGCAGGCTCTGACGGCGAGACGTCCCGCAACGGCGACTCGATAGCGGCGACCCTGCGTCGTCTGCGCCGGGAAGCGGATCTGACGCTACAGGAACTGGCGGACCGGTGCGGGCTCGCCTCGTCGACCCTGTCGAAGATCGAAAACGGCCAGATGTCGCCCACCTACGACACGATGCTGCGCGTCGCCGACGGCCTCGGGCTCGACATGGCCGACCTGTTCACCGGCACGTCGTCGAAGGATGTCGGCGGGCGCCGCACCGTAACCCGGCGCGGACAGGGCATCCTCCGCCGCACCGAGCACTATTCCTACGAAATGCTGGCGGCCGAGCTCTCCGGCAAGCAGTTCATTCCACTGCTGACGACAATCGAGGCCGGCTCGATCGAGGCGTTTCCGAGCCTCGTGCGCCATTCCGGCGAAGAGTTCTTTTATGTGCTGTCCGGACAGGTCACGCTGCATACCGAACACTATGCCCCGACGCTGCTGGCGCCCGGCGACAGCTGCTATTTCGACAGCTCGATGGGCCACGCCTGCGTTTCCTCCGGCGAGGAACCGGCGCAGATCCTCTGGATCGGCTCCCGCGTCGTCGCGCCCCTCACCGGATAGGCCACGCTTCGGCGCCACGCCATGAGCGGATACGGGAGGCCCAGCCTTCCTCGTTCCCATTGTCCCCTCGCGGCTCCGCCGCCATCCGCCGTCTGCTGGTCATTCGGCAGATCGGGGATCGACTGATTTTTGGAATTTCGTTTCCAGCGATCCGATTTCAACGGAACGTCCTGCCTTCATTAAAAGACGACAAACTTAATATACATAATGGAGTATTGAGCGAAGCCGCCCGAGGCGGCCCTGAAAAACCCAAGGAATTCAAACTCATGTCGATCAAGACGACAGTCTCCGCGATCGCTCTCGCGGCGCTCGCGGCTGCGCCGATTTCGCACGCCTTCGCGGAACCGAAGGGCAAGGATGCCGAGGTCACGATCCTCGTCTCCTCGCTGACCTATTCCTTCCCGCACTTCGTGTTCCTGCAGGAACAGCTCGAAGACGAAGCCGGCAAGCTCGGCAAGGTGAAGGTGCTTCGCGCCGACGGCCAGCTCAGCGCGCCGAAGCAGATCGCCGACATCGAGGCCGCCATCGTCCAGGGCGTCGACGGCATCATCATCGCCCCGGCCGATGCCGACGCACTCGCTCCTGCCGTCAAGGCAGCGATCGACGCCGGCGTGCCGGTCGTGACCATCGACCGCCCCGTCAATGGCGTGCCGGAAGTGCTCGCCAACGTCGCCGCCGACAATCTCAAGGGCGCCGAGCGTCAGGGCGAGGCGATCGCCGCGCAGTTCCCGAAGGGCGCGACCATCGTCAACCTGCAGGGCATCCCCGGCGACAAGACCGCCAATGACCGCAACCAGGGCGTCCACAACGTCCTCGACAAGCAGCCCGACCTCTACAAGTTCGTCTCGGAGCAGACCGCCCGCTTCAGCCGCGACCAGGGCCTCTCGGTCACCGAGAACATCCTGACCGGCCAGGCCGAGCTGCCGCAGGTCATCGTCGCCGCCAATGACGACAGCGCGCTCGGCGCCGCCCAGGCGGTCGAAGCCCGCAAGCTCAACGGCAAGATCGCCATCTACGGCTATGACGGCTCGACCGATGCTCTGAAGGCCGTCAGCGACGGCTCGCTCGCCGCGACCGTCGACCAGTTCCCCGGCAAGCAGGGCCGCGTCGCGGTCAAGACGCTGGTCGACTTCATCCGCGAAGGCGTGAAGCCCGCCAACTCCAACATCCTCGTCGAGCCGATCGCCATCACCAAGGCGAACCTCGCCGACGCCGAGCGCATCGGCACGATCACGCAATGACCCAAATCGGCAGCAATGCCGGGACGGTTTCCTCGGGTGGCGTCACGCCACCCGAGGCTTCGTTTCTGGACCTAGAAACCCTCTCCAAGAGCTTCTTCGGCGTGACGGTGCTCGACCGCGTCTCGCTGGCGCTCACGGCCGGCAAGGTTCATGCGCTGCTTGGCGAGAACGGCGCCGGCAAGTCGACGCTGATCAACCTGCTGAGCGGCATCCACAAGCCGGATGGGGGATCGCTCCGGCTCGACGGCGAGACGGTCGAGCTGACCGGACCGAATGACGCGCAGAAGCGCGGCATCTCGACGATCCACCAGGAATTCAGCCTGTTTCCCGACCTGACGGTATCAGAGACGATCTTCGCCGGTCGCCTGCCCGTCAACCGCTTCGGCCTGGTCGACTGGCGCCGCATCGCGCGTCAGACCACCGAGGTGATGCAGCAGCTCGGCGCCGAGATCGCGCCCGGACGGCGCGTCGCGGATCTGAGCATCGCGGAGCAGCAGCTGGTCGAGATCGGCCGCGCGCTCACGCTGAAGTCCCGCCTGATCATCATGGACGAACCGACGGCATCGCTGACGCCGCGCGAAGTGGACCGCCTGAAGGCGGCCGTCCGCGCGCTCACCGCCGAGGGCGTCGCCATCCTCTTCGTCAGCCACCGGCTGGAAGAGGTCAAGGAAATCGCCGACAGCTTCACCGTGCTGCGCGACGGCGTCGTCGTCGCGAGCGGCGACATCGCCGACGCGACGATCGACGATCTCGTCCGCTGGATGGTCGGCCGCGAGCTGCTCGAGGAAGACCGCCATCACGCCGCCTCGAAGCTGGGGGCCGTCGTGCTCGACGTCGAAGGGCTGAAAAGCCGGCCGCGCTCCGCCCGTTCGGCTTCTGTCGAGGGCGTCAGCTTCTCCGTCCGCGCCGGCGAGATCGTCGGCCTGGCCGGGCTGGTCGGCGCCGGCCGCACCGAGATCGCCCGCCTGATCTTCGGCGCCGATCCGATCGGCGGCGGCTCGATCCGGCTGAACGGCGAGGCCTATCGACCCAAGGGGCCGGGAGACGCGATCGCCGCCGGCGTCGCCCTCGTGCCCGAGGACCGCAAGCAGCAGTCGCTGTTTCCGTCCCTTGCCATCAGCGAGAATTTCGCGGCCGCAGGCGGCGTGCCCGCCGGCCCGCTCGGCATACTGCGCCGCAAGGCCGAGAAAGGCGCGTTCCAGCATTTCCGCGATCGGCTGAAACTGCGCTCGGCCGGCGCCGACGCGCCGATCGCCACGCTTTCCGGCGGCAACCAGCAGAAGGTCGTGCTCGCCCGCTGGCTGGAACTGAAGCCGCGCCTGCTGATCGTCGACGAGCCGACGCGCGGCGTCGACATCGGCGCCAAGGCGGACCTGCACCGCCTGCTGCGCGAACTCGCCGCCGATGGCGTCGCCATCCTGCTCATCTCCTCCGACCTGCCGGAAGTGCTGGCGCTCAGCGACCGCATCCTGACGCTGCGCGCCGGCCTCCTGACCGGCGAACTCGCCGGCCGCGATGCCGACGAGGAAAGCCTGATGCGGCTGATGACGCTCCCCAAGGCGGCAGCCTGATCCCAACCCGGTTGAAACCATGTCCCTTGTTCCGTCGCCCTCCGTGGCCCCCGCTCCCTCCCTCGCCCGCCCGCGGTCGACCCATGCGCTTGCGCTTCTCGCCCGCTTCGCGCCGCTGATCTTCCTGCTGCTGCTCATGGCGCTGTTCACCTTCCTGGCGCCGCGATTCCTGTCGTCGCCGAATTTGTTCAACATCCTGCGTCAGGTCTCGATCTTCGGCATCGTCGCGGTCGGCATGACCTTCGTCATCCTGACGCGCGGCATCGACCTTTCGATCGGCGCGCTGATCGCACTCACCGGCCTCGTCGCCGCGGTGGTCGCCAAGGGCGGCATTCCCGGCCGGCTCGAACTGACGGCCGGCGGCGCGCCCTTCGCCTGGTATTGGGCTGCACTCGCCGCCATCGTCGTCGGCGGCGTCGCCGGCGCGCTGCAGGGCGTCTTCGTCGCGAGGCTCAGCGTGCCCGCCTTCGTGGTGACGCTGGGCGGCATGACCATCTTCCGCGGCCTGGCGCTGATCATCGGCAATGGCGGTCCGATCAGCGGCTTCGACGAGAGCTTCGGCTGGTGGGGACGCGGCATGGTCGGCGCCGTGCCGGTGCCGGTCATCGTCTTCCTCGTCGTCGTGGTGATCGCCGGCTTCGTGCTGCATTCGACCCGCTACGGCCGCTCGGTCTACGCCATCGGCTCCAACCCGGAGGCGGCGCGGCTCTGCGGCCTCAACGTCAACCGCACGCTTGTCAGCGTCTATGCGCTGACCGGGCTCTGCGCCGGGCTCGGCGGCTTCCTGCTCGCCTCGCGGCTCAATTCGGCCGAGGCGGTCGCCGGCAACCAGTACGAGCTCAACGTCATCGCCGCCGTCGTCATCGGCGGCACCAGCCTCTATGGCGGCGCCGGCAGCATCGCCGGAACGGTGATCGGCACGCTGCTGATCGGCGTGCTGCTCAACGGTCTCGTGATCCTCAACGTGTCGCCCTATGTGCAGCAATTGCTGATCGGCGCGATCATCGTCGGCGCGGTCACCTTCGACATCTTCATCAAGAAGTACAAGCGATGAGCCGCCCCCTCTTCCTCACCGGCACGGCGAGCTTCGAGCCGCCGGTCCGCCGTCTCGCCGCCGGCGCCCTGTCGGCTACCTATGATCGCGGCGCTCTGCGCTGGGTCAGCTGGCATGGCCGGGAAATCCTGCGCGGCCTCTCCTTCCTCGTCCGCACGCCGGGCTGGGGAACGCCGGATGCCGAGATCAGCGAGCTGGAGATCGCCGAGGACGCCGCCCAGTTCTCGGTCGGCTACACGGCGCGCTACCGTAACGGCACGGAGCTCGTCTCGGCCCGGATCCGCTTTGTCGGCACCGCAAGCGGCACGCTCGACGCCACCGCGACGATCCTGCCGGAGACGGATTTCGAGACCAACCGCACCGGCTTTGTCGTGCTGCATCCCCTCGATGGCGTCGTCGGCCGGGAGCTTGCGGTCGAGCATGCCTCGGGCGGTACCGAAGCCTTCGTCATGCCGGAGGCGATCAGCCCGGGCCAGCCGCTGTTCGATATCCGCGCCATTACCCATTCGCCCGAGCCCGGCCTCTCGGTCGCGGTCCGCTTCGAGGGCGACGTGTTCGAGATGGAGGACCACCGCAACTGGTCCGACGCCTCGTTCAAGACCTATAGCCGGCCGATCGGCCTGCCCTATCCCTACCGGCTCGAAGCCGGCACGCCGACGCGGCAATCCGTGACCGTCACGGTCCGCGACGACGTCGAGCGAGTGCCGCCGGCGGCTGCCGCCTCGGGCGCGAGCGACCCCACGACGGTCACGATCGGCGACGCGACGGATGTCCGCCTGCCCAGGATCGGCATCGGCCTGCCGGCAGCACTCGCCGGCGCGGCACTGGCGATCGCCCCGCAGCTGGCAAGGCTCTCCGGCGAGCATCTTCTGCTCCGCTACGATCCGTCCGCCGGCGACACGCCGGAAGACATCGGCGCGGCGGCGGAGCTTTCCCGCCGCACCGGCCTCGCCGTCGCCTTCGAGCTTCTGCTTGCTGCTCCGGCCGATCCGCGCCCGGAAATCGCCGAGGCGGCCCGCCTGCTCGCCGATGCCGGGATCGCGCCGCTTTCGGTCGCCGCCTTCCCCAAGGTGGACGAGGCGTCGTTCCAGCCGGGCGAGGCGCGGCCGCCGGCGCCCAGCGAGGCGGCCATCCACAATGCGCTCCGCGAGAGCTTCCCCGGCATTCCGGCCGGCAGCGGCTCGCCCGCCTTCTTCACCGAGCTGAACCGCAAGCGGCCGCCGGCCGGCAGCTTCGATTTCATCACCCACGCCACCGCGCCGACCGTGCACGCCGCCGACGATCTCTCGGTGATCGAAACGCTGCAATCACTGCCGCATATCCTGCGCTCGGCGCGGGCGATCGCAGGCAGTGCGCCGCATCACATTGGCCCGATCGGCATCGGCGCGCGGCTCACCCCCTATGGGCCGGGACCGACGCCCAATCCCGACAATGGCCGCGTCGGCCTCGCCGCCGCCGATCCGCGCCAGCGCGCGCTGCTCGGCGCCGCCTGGCATGTCGGCTATGCCGCCGCCATCGCGCCCTTCGGCATCGATGCGCTCGTCCTCGGTGCGCCGGTCGGCCCGTTCGGCCTCGTCTCGACGCCACAGGCCTATGCCCGGCCGTGGTGGGACGACGTCGCCGAAGGCAGCGCCTATCCGCTGTTCCATGTCGCCGCCGATCTCGCCGACGCTTCCGGCAAGACCCGGCTCGCGATCGACATCGCGAACCCGGACATCGCGGCGTTCGGCTGGATCGCGAACGGGCGGCGGTATGTCGTCCTTGCCAATCTCTCCGATCAGCCCGTGGCGCTCCGCCTCACCGGCCTCGGCGCCGCGACGTTCCGCCGGCTCGATGCCGAAAGCTTCGAGGCCGCCGCGCTCAACCCGTCCGCGTTCCGCGAAACGACCGTCAGCCTGCCCGCCGAGGGGACTTTGCCGCTCGACGCCTACGCGGTCGCAACCCTCTCCGAAACAGGAGCGGCAGCATGACCGCACGCTTGAAGGGCGCTGTTATCGGCTGCGGTTTCTTCGCCCAGAACCACCTGCATGGCTGGGCCGACCTCGACGACGTCGAGATCGTCGCCGTCTGCGACGTCGATGAAACCAAGGCTAGGCTTGCCGCGGAAAAGTTCGGCATCGCCCGCGTCTACACCAGCGCCGAAACCCTGTTTGCCACCGAGGCGCTCGACTTCGTCGACATCCCGACGACGATGGAAACGCACGAGGCGCTGACGGCGCTCGCCTTCGCCCATGGCGTGCCGGTGATCCTGCAGAAGCCGTTCGCGCCCGATCTCGACGGCTGCCGGCGGATCGTCGCCGCCGCCGACGCGACGAACGTGCCGCTGATGATCCACGAGGATTTCCGCTTCCAGAACCTGTTCCGGACGGTGCGGGGCATCCTCGACAGCGGCGAGCTGGGCCGGCTGACCTTCGGCCGCCTCTCCTGGCGCACCGGCATCGACGTCTATTCGAACCAGCCATATCTGGTGCACGTCGAACGCTTCATGATCATGGATGTCGGTATCCACCTGCTCGACCTTGCCCGCTTCCTGTTCGGCGAGGCGAACGGCGTCTTCTGCCGCACGCAGCAGATCAAGGAAGGCATGGCCGGCGAAGATGCCGCGACCATCCTGCTCAGCCACGAGCAGGGCGCGACGTCGATCCTCGACTTCAGCTACGCCACCAAGCGGGATCCCGATCCGTTCCCGCAGACGCTGGGCGAGATCGAGGGTACCGAGGGCACGCTGGTGATCGGCACCGACCAGGTGCTGACCGTGCACGGCAAGGGCGGCACGCGACAGATCACCGTGCCGCAGGACGGCCGAGCCTGGACCAGCGCGCCCTGGACGCAGATCCAGGACAGCGTCGTCCACACCCAGCGGCACTTCATCGGCAGCCTGCGCCAGGGCACCGAGCCGGCAACGTCCGGCCGCGACAGCCTCGCCACCTATGCCCTGCTCGAAGCGGCGTACCTCTCCGCCGCCAGCGGCAGGCTCATCCATCCCGACCGACTTGTGGGAGACCCCGCATGACCCTGTTCCCGACCCGCCGGCTCGGCAGGACTGATCTCCATCTTCCCGTCTTCGGCGTCGGCACCTGCCCGCTCGGCGACCTCTTCGAGGCGATCCCGGAGGCGGAAGCCAGCGCCACGCTGGAGGCCGCCTGGGATGGCGGCGTCCGGCTCTACGACACCGCGCCCTGGTACGGGCTCGGCCAGGGCGAGCACCGCACCGGCCGCGCGCTCTACCGCCGGCCGCGCGAGGCATTCGTGCTCTCGACCAAGGTCGGGCGCCGACTGTTCCGACCGCGCGACCGCACCCATTTCGACGGCTCGAAGTGGAAGGGCGGCCTCGCCTTCGAGCATGTGCATGACTACTCCTATGACGGCATCCTGCGCTCCTATGAGGACAGCCTGCAGCGGCTCGGCATCAACAAGGTCGAAATCCTCTACATCCACGATCTCGACAGCGGCTATTTCCCCGACGAGGCCGACCTTCTGGCGCGGCTGCGCGAACTGGAGACCGGCGGATTCCGCGCGCTGGAAGAGCTGAAGTCGGCCGGCGAGATCGGCGCCATCGGCGCCGGCATCAACGAACGCGGCATGATCGACCGCTTCCTCGACCGCTACCCGCTCGACGTCTTCCTCGTCGCCTCGCGCTACACGCTGCTGGAACAGACGATCTTCGCCGACGAGCTGTTGCGCGCCGAGCGCGAGGGCGCCGGCATCGTCATCGGCGGCGCGTTCAATTCCGGCATCCTGGCGACGGGCACGTCCGGCGCCGGCCGCTACGAATATGGCGCCGTGCCTGCGGCAATCCTCGAGCGCGTGCGCCGGATCGAGGCCGTCGCGGCGCGCCACGGCGTGCCGCTTGCGGCCGCCGCGCTGCAGTTCCCGCTCGGCTTCCAGGCGGTCGCGAGCGTGCTGAACGGCCCGTCGCGCGTCGGCGAGATCGAACAGAACCTCCGGCATTTCCGCCATCCGATCCCCGCCGATTTCTGGCTCGAGCTCCGCGCCGAAACACTGCTCGGCGACGACATCCCAATCCCGGCAGCCGCCCTGTCCGAGACCGCCTAGCTACGGCGCTGCCCCCGCGCCGACCCACAGAGGAACGATCATGGCCCATACCACCATCCTTTCCGCCCAGACGCTGGCGGAACACCTCGACGACCAGAACTGGCTCGTCATCGACGCCCGCTTCACGCTCGACGACGAGCAGTGGGGCCGCAACGAATATGAGCGCGCCCATATCCCCGGCGCCGTCTATGCCGACCTCGCCACCGATCTCTCCGGTGCGGTCATACCCGGCAAGACCGGCCGCCGCCCGCTGCCCGATATCGCCACCTTCGCGAAGACGCTGTCCGCCTGGGGCGTCGGCGCCGACACGCAGGTCGTCGTCTATGACGCCAGCGGCGGACTGATGGCGGCCTCGCGGGTCTGGTGGATGCTGCGCTGGGCCGGCCATGACGCGGTCGCCGTGCTCGATGGCGGCTGGACCTCGTGGACGAGGGAAGGCCGCCCCGTCTCGTCGGATGCCGTGCAGCGCCAGCCGGCCGAATTCCCGCTCAACGAACGGCCGCAGCTCTTCGCTTCGCTGGAGGACGTCGACCGCGTGCGCCTCGATCCCACCTGGGCCGTGTTCGATTCCCGCTCCAAGGAAGGCTTCCATGGCGGCGGCGTCTATCACGACCCCGTCCGCGGCCACATTCCCGGCGCCCGGCTCGCCAACCGCGCCGACACGCTCGACGCCAACGGCCATTTCCGTTCGCCCGAGGAACTGCGCGCCCATTATCTCGGCCTGCTCGGCGACGTGCCGTCCTCGCAGACGATCTTCTATTGCGGCTCGGGCGTCACGGCGGCGCAGAACCTGGTGGCACTGGCCCATGCGGGGCTCGGCGACGCCAAACACTACATCGGCTCGTGGAGCGAATGGATCCTCGATCCGGCGCGCCCCGTCGAGCTCTGACGCCCCCTCTCCCGACCTGAATCCCCGTTCTCAGCCGGCCGGCCGACCCGCCGCCCGGAACCCAAAGCATCCTGCTGGAGCAATGAAATGGCTCGTATCACCGAGAAACTCTTTTCGCTGGAAGGCAAGACGGCGCTCGTCACCGGCGCCGGCGGCGCCATCGGCCGCGTGCTGGCCCGGGCGCTGGCCGAAAGCGGCGCCACCATCGCCATCCACGATTTCGATGATGACCGCCTGGCCTCGGCCAAGGCCTTCATCGAAGAGGCCGGCGGCAAGGTCCTGACCTTCAAGGCCGACCTCACCGACGCCAAGGCCTGCCGCTCGCTGGTCGACGAGGCGCAGGCCGCCCTCGGCCGCCTCGACATCCTGCTGAACAGCGCCGGCACCAACCGCCGCAAGCCGATCCTCGAGGTGACGCCGGAAGACTTCGACGCCATCATCGACGTTAACCTGCGCAGCATCTATTTCCTGTCGCAGGCGGCGCAGCCGCACATGGCGGCCCAGGGTGGCGGCAAGATCGTCAATATCTCGTCCTTGAGCGCCAAGCACGCCTTCAACACCATCTCGGTCTATGCCGCCTCCAAGGCCGGCGTCAGCCAGTTGACCAAGGCGATGGCGCGCGAATGGGTTGGCGACAACATCCAGGTCAACGCCATCGAGCCCGGCTTCGTGAAGACGGAATTCACCCGCCCGCTCTGGGACGATGAATACCGCTCGGAGTGGTTCCGCCGCTTCATCCCGACCGGCCGGCTCGCCAATCCGGAAGAGCTGATCGGCGCGACGCTGCTGTTAGCCTCGCCGGCCTCGTCCTACATCACCGGGCAGGCGATCGTCGTCGATGGCGGCGTGCTGACGGGTTCGACCTGGGTCAAGCCGGAATAAGTCCCACTGTTCGAGCAGGGCGCTGGCATCAGCCGGGCCCGATATCAACGCCCTCGGTGGCCGGATCCGGCAAGGATCCGGTTCCCGGCGTCTTCTCGTGATCGGTCAGGTCCGGCCGCGCATGCGGCCCCTCTGGCGGCATCGGAACCGTCTTCTTCGCGGCTTCCTTGTTCGGGGCATCCTCGCGGGTAGTCTTGTCGTCCGGCATGCAATCCTCCTGATTTCACTGGACAAAGTTCAACGTCCGGAAGGCCGCATCGTTGCGGACAGGCACCGGAAAGCCCTTGCGCGACTGCCCCACGCCAACCAGGTCGCGCCCGGCAAGCGGTCGTTCCACACCATCATCACCGGCTTTGCCATGGCAAGCGACGGCTCGCTCAGTCCGCCAGTCCTCCCGCAATAGACGCGATCCTGGAAAATCGAACCAAACCGCGTCTTTCGGCGACGCTTTGTGCATCGCAGCACGAAATCTCGCTGCACCGCCAAGTCAAAACCGCCAAATAAAAAGGCAATACAAAGATCACGCCGATCTTCGAAACCGCATTGACAATAATTCATCGCCTTCGTACCGTTCATCATCTGGTACGACCGTTCCAATATTGGAACAGCATGGAGGCGTACTTGAATGTCGGAAATATCTACCACGCCTGTGCTTGAGGCGCGGCACATCACGCGCCATTTCGGCGCCGTCATCGCCCTGGCCGATGCGTCGCTGACGCTCGGGCGCGGCGAAGTTCTCGGCCTGGTCGGCGACAATGGCGCCGGCAAATCGACATTTTTGAAGATCCTTTCCGGCGTCATCGGTGCATCGAGCGGCGAGATATTCGCCGATGGCAAGCTCGTCCAGTTGAAGCGGGCCCAGGATGCCATGGATGCCGGCATCGAGACCGTCTATCAGGACCTGGCGCTCGTCGACACGATGAGCGCGTTCCAGAATGTCTATCTCGGGCGCGAGGAACTCTCGACCAATCCGCTGGCGCGGCTTTTCAATCTTGTCGACGACCGCAAGATGCGCAGCCGGGCTCGCGAAGTTCTCGACATGCTGGCGGTGAAGATCCCGTCGATCGATGTCAGCGTGAAGGGCATGTCCGGCGGGCAGCGCCAATGCCTCGCTATTGCGCGCGCCCTGCTTTGGGGCCGCCGCATCGTCATCCTGGACGAGCCCACGGCCGCCCTCGGCGTGCGCGAGACCGGCCAGGTGCTCGATGTCATCCGCGACCTGCGCAACCACGACGTCAGCGTGATCGTCGTCAGCCACAACATGCAGCAGCTGATGAGCGTCGCCGACCGCATCACCGTGATGCGCCTCGGCCGTTCGATCGCCACGCGAAACGTCCGCGACACGCAGGTCTCGGAGATCGTCGGCCTCATCACCGGGGCGATCCCCGGCGATACCGAACAGGAGGCTGCCAAGCTCGCTATCCCCGCCTGAGGCCGGATCAACCGGCCCGTGGCGGTCCATCCAGAACGAACATTTTCCCAAGGGAGGAAGCATGTTGCGCATTTCCAAACGCGCCATCGCAACGATGGCGCTCGCCGTTCCGCTCGCCTTCGGCATCGCCTGGAGCGCGAACGCCGCCGAAAAGTTCAAGCTCGGCATGGCCGTCGGCGGCAATACCTGCTGCGACTGGATGAAGTCTCAGGGCGACGTCGCCCGCGCCCTCGCCGAGAAGAACGGCTGGGACTACATCGAGCTTTCCAACAACAACGACCCCGCCGTCGCGCTGAAGAACGCCAAGATCTTCGCGCAGGAGGGCGTCAACGCGATGATCCAGTTCAACGGCCAGCCCGCTTCCAACCCGGCAATCAGCCAGGCGATGACGGCGGCCAAGGTCCCGGTCGTCACCTATGACATCGCCGATCCCGGCATGTACTTCGTCGGCATCGACAATCTCGCGGCCGGCATCGCCGGTGGCGAACAGCTCGGCAAGGTCATCAAGGAAAAGTGGGCCTGCAATCCCGATCTGGTCGTCTCGGCCGAGGGTGCTGCCGCCGGCATCGTCAACGAATGGCGCACAGGCGGCATGCGCACGGGCCTGAAGAAGATCTGCCCGGACATTCCGGCCGAGAAATGGGTCAGCTTCGAGAGCCAGGGCGACGCGGCAGTCGGCCTGCCGGCAGCGCGCGATCTGCTCGCCGCCAATCCCGACGCCAAGAAGATGGCGGTTGTCGGCCTCAATGACGGCGGCGTGCTGTCGCTGATCAACGCCGCCGAACAGCTCGGCCGCGCCGACGAAGTCATCGGCTGGGGCCAGGATGGCGCCTTCATTACCGGCGACAACGTCAATCCGCATCTCGCCGGTTCGGTGTTCTACTTCCTCGAAGGCTATGCGGTTTACGCCATCCGCGACGTGATCGCGCCGATCGCTGCCGGCCAGATTCCGCCGCTCAAGGCCGCCGCCGACAATCCGGCCTCGCGCGTCGAACCCTGCCCGGTCAGCGCGGAACAGGCGAAGGCAGTGCCTGTCATGGCCGAGCGTGTCGCCAAGCTGCTGGCGGCGCCGGCAGGCACGACCGCCTACTCGCTCTTCTGCCCGAACAAGTAAGTGCCGGGTTCGCCGATGTCCCTTGATCAACGCTTAGAAAGCCCTGCCCGGGCCATGTCGTCCGGGATGCGTTTCCAGGGTTGGGGCACCGGCCTCACGCTCCTTGCCGTGTGGCTGCTGCTAATCGCAGCCACCGGCCTCTACCGTCCGGCCTTCCTGTCGCATCAGACCGTGCTGGCGGTCAGCTTCACCATGTCGATCGTCGGCGTTCTGGCGATCGGCCAAGGATTGGTGGCCATTTCCGGCGGCTTCCTCGATCTGAGCCAGCCGGCGGGGCTGATCGCTTCCAGCCTCGTCGCCGTGCGTCTTTCGGAGGCAGGCATGCCCTTCGCCGTGGTGATCGTCGGTGCCATACTGACCGGCATGGCCTGGGGCGGGCTCAACGCGCTGATCATCGTCGGCGCCAAGCTCAATCCGGTCATCGTCACGCTCGCCACCAATTTCATCGGCCTCGCCGCGCTGTTCTTCGCCTTCCAGCTCGCCGAAGTGCCGCTCGGCAGCACGATCCACCAGTTCGGCCGCGCCAAGCTGCTCGGCCTGCCGGCGATCTGGTGGCCGATGCTCGCCCTCGTGCTGGTCGTCGGCTTCCTGATCCCGCGAACCCGCTATGGCCGTCGCGCCATCGCGGTCGGCGGCAACCGGATGGCGGCGCGGGCGCGCGGCATCTCGCTGAAGAAGACCCGCTTCGCGATCTTCATCGCGGCCGGCGGTTTCGTCGGCTTCGCCGGCGTCCTCTTCTGCGCCACCAGCGGCCCGTTCAATCCGAGCTCGGCCAACACGCTGCAGCTCAATGTCATCGCCGGCGTCATCCTGGCCGGTATTTCGCTCGCCGGCGGCCGGGGCAATTTCTGGCTGTTACTGCTCAGCGTTGGCTTCCTTTCGACCATTCCGACGGCGCTCGTCTTCTTCGGGCTGAGCTCCGACACGCAATCGATCTTCCAGGGCCTGATCCTGATCTCGGCAGTCGCCTTTGACGGCTACCGGGCGCGGAGGGGAATTCCATGACCGACGCCACCGTGCCCCGCAGCGCACCTGCACCAGCGCCTTACATCGTGCCGCATCATCCGGTCCGTGAATTGCTAACCGGCCCGGTCGCCAGCATCGCCTTCACGGTGATCGCCGTCGTCGCCGTCGGGCTGATCTGGGTCGGCCCGCGCTTCCTGAGCTTCGGCAATCTCGGCATCATGGGCGCGTTCCTGATCGTGCCGCTTGTTGTCGGCGCCTGTGCCGGCTTCGCCCTGCTCTCCGGCGTCGTCGACCTCTCGATCGGCTCGATGGTCGGCTTCTCCTCCGCGCTTTTCGCGCTGCTGCTGACGCTCAACTGGGACCCGTGGTCGGCCGGCGCAGTGACGCTTCTTGCCTGCCTCGCCTTCGGCGCGATCAACGCGATCGCGATCGTCGGCTTCGGCGCCGAGGCGATCGCGGCGACGCTCGGCATGCTGGTGGCGCTGCGCGGCATCACCTGGGTACTGCTCGGCCCGCAGGGCGCGATCTTCTCGTTCAATCCGGGCCTGTCCGATCTAGTCAACCAGACCCTGTTCGGCCTGCCGCTGTTCTTCCTGGTCGCGATCGTGCTGACGGTGATCGCGGCTGTTGTCGTCACCAAGACGCGCTTCGGCCGCCATGTGCAGGCGGTCGGCGGCGATGACAGGGCGGCGACCCGCGCCGGCATCCCGGTCCGCAAGATCCGCGTCGCGGCCCTGCTTCTTGCTTCGCTCGGCGCCGGTATCGGCGGCATCGTCTTCACGGCGCAGCTCGGCAGCGCCGCCCGCGCCACCGGCTTCGGACTCGAGTTCCAAGTCTATGCCGCGCTGATGATCGGCGGTTACTCGATCCTGCGCGGCGGCGTCGGCAATCCGGTTGGCGGCGCGCTCGGCCTGCTCGCCGTTGCCGGCGTTTCCAACATTCTCGATCTCAAGGCGATCAGTCCCTACTACGTCAACATCATCGTCGGCTTGCTGCTGCTCGCAGCCGTGCTGCTCGACCGGATGCGTGGCGGCGACGCCTATGAATAACCCCCTCAACAACCATCGCGCCAATCCGCCTGCCAGAGGACTTCTTCCGTGAAAATCACCGACATCAAGATCAAGACCTTCAAGACCTGGGCCGATCGCTGGGATGTGGGCCATGCCCTGCCCGTGCCGAAGGCCGATCTGATGCAGACGGTCCTGGCAATCGATACCGACGAAGGCGTCACCGGCTATTACTTCGGCGGCGGTTCGCATGGCGACGCCGAGGGTTTGAATGTCGTCGACCAGCAGATGATCCGCGGCCGCATCCTGCCGCTGCTGCGCGGGCAGGATCCGCTCGACCGCGAGATGGTCTGGAAATGGCTCTGGGTCGCCAACATTCCGGAAAACGTCGCCAGCGTCATCGACAATGCGCTGTGGGATCTCGCCGGCCGCGCCTTCAACCAACCGGTCTACAAGCTGATGGGCGGCGCCGGCCGCGAGAAGGTCAAGGCCTATGCCTCGACCTATCCGAACATCGGTGTGCCGCGCGTCTATGCCGAGCACGCGCTCGCCTGCAAGAACGAGGGCTACCAAGCCTACAAGATCCACCCCCACTATTTCTGGAACCCGGAGACCGGCCAGCCGACGCCCGGCCGGCCTTCGAACATCAAGGCCGACATCGAGACCTGCCACCTCGTCCGCGAAGCCGTCGGGCCGGACTATGTGCTGATGTTCGATCCCTGGGGCACCTACATGACCATGGAGGAGGCGATCCAAGTCGGCCGCGAACTGGAGAAGCTGAACTTCTACTGGTACGAGCACCCGATGCCGGAATACCGGGTCGAGAGCTATGTTCGCCTGTCGCGCGAACTTTCCATCCCGATCCTGTCGCCCGAAATCGTCGCCGGCGGCGTGTTCAGCCGGGCGGAATGGATCCTGCGCGGCGCGGGCGACATGAGCCGCATCGACGTCGTGCGCGGCGGCATCACCGGCGCCCGCAAGACGGCCATCGTCGCCGAGGCCTATGGCCTGCGCTGCGAGATGCACATGGCGGGCTGGGGCAATCTGCAGGTTCTGGGCGCCACCTCGGAAGATACGTCCGAATATTACGAGAAGGGCCTGCTCGCGCCCGGCGTCGACTATGACGCGCCCCACCCCTACCTCAAGAACACCTGCGACCGGATCGACAGCGAGGGCTATGTCCATATGCCCAAGGGCCCCGGCATGGGCTACGAGATCGAGTGGGACTACATCGACGACAATCTGATCGACCCGTTGGCGCTCGAGAAGAAGTTCTGGTAGCGCCGATGTCGAGCATCCGCCGATCCGTGCAGGTGATGGAACTGCTGGCCCGCAAGAGCCCGCTCGGCGTGCGCGCCGTCGCCACCCAGCTCGCCTTGCCGCTCGGATCGGTGCATCGCCTCCTGCTCGATCTCGAGCAGGAGGGCATCGCCGAGCGCACGCCCGGCGGTGAATGGGAACTGTCGTTCCGGCTGCTCGAGATCTGCGGCCTGCAGCTGGAGCGCATCGCCCTGCCGGCGCTCTGCCGTCCCTTTGCCGAAAAGATGGCCGAGACGACGGGCGAGACCGTCAACATCAACGCGTTGAGCGGCAAGCATGGTGTGTGCATCGACAAGGTGCGCGGCAATGTTGGCATGCAGCTCGACATGCGGATCGGCGCGCGCGGATCGCTGCATTGCGGCGGCGCCGGCAAGGCGATGCTCGCCTTCATGACCGAGTCCGAACAACGCGAGGTGCTGGAGGGTCCGCTGCCTGCCTACACGGTGAAGACCATCACCGATGCCAGCGTGCTGGAGGCCGAACTGAAGCGCATCCGCCAGCGCGGCTATTCGATCGACGACCAGGAAGTCGTGCTCGGCGTCTATTGCGTCTCGGTGCCGATCTTCGACGCCATGGCGCGGCCGGTCGGCGCCATTAGCATCACCGGGCCGTCGCGGAAGGAACCCGGGCCGGCTGTCCTGCCATTGGTCGAGATGCTGAACGAGGCCTGCGGCCATGTCAGCCGTCGCCTCGGCTTCCGGGGTACCTGGCCGGCGGCCGCCGGCGAAACGAAACGCGATTGAGGGGCAGAACATGCGTATCGCATGGGTGATGAAGCTGAAGCCTGGCTTTGAGGCGATCTACAAGCAGAAGCATGACGAGATCTGGCCGGAGATGCTGGCCAACATGGACCGCGACGGTATCCGCAACTTCTCCATCTACCGCTACGGGCTGCTGCTCTTCGCCTATCTGGAGCGCGACCACGCGCCGCCGGAAGGCGAGCCGCATGATCCCGTCACGCTGCGCTGGTGGAAAATGATGGAGCCCTACATGGAATATAACGACGACGGCACGCCCTGGCAGGCCCCGGTCGAAGAGATGTTTCACAAACAATAGTGCCGTTTCCTCCGAAAAGCTGAGAACAACACCATGTCCCTTCCCCCGTTGCACGGCGTCGTGCCGATCCTGGTCACGCCATTTCATGAGGACGGCCGCATCGACGAGGAAAGCCTCGTCAATCTGGTCGAGTTCAACATTGCCGCGGGCGTGCATGGACTGGGTGTCGCGCTCGGCAGCGAGATATTCAAGTTCAACGAGGCGGAGCGCGAGCAGGTGACGCGCATCGTCATCCAGGCTGCCAACAAGCGCGTGCCGATCGTCATCAATTCCGGCGCCGCCGGCACCGACCTCGCCGTCTTCTATTCAAAGGCAGCGGAAAAGGCCGGCGCCGACATGCTGATGGTGATCCCACCCTCTTTCATGCCGGTAAGTTCCGACGAGATCTTCGACTACTACAAGGCGATCGATGCCGCCGTCGACATCCCGATCATCCTGCAGGACGTGCCGCAGGCGCCGATCTCGCCGGGGCTCGCTCTCCGGATCGCCGCCGAATGCCCGAACGTGAAATACATCAAGGTCGAGACCCTGCCGGTGACGAGCAAGGTCGCCGCGATGGCGGAACAGGCGGGCGACCGGCTCGCGATCTTCGGCGGCGCCGGCGGCAGCTATTTCATCGAGGAACTGCGGCGCGGCGCGCTCGGCACCATGCCGTTCTGCAGCCAGCCAGCCGATTTCGTCGCCGTCTGGGATGCGTTCCGCAAGGGCGATCCGGCGACGGCGCGCCAGCATTTCGACGCGACGATCATGGCGATCAACCGCCTCGCCGTGCAGGGCGGCGACATCTTCTATTTCATTCACAAGCAGATCCTCGTCCGCCGCGGCATCATCCGCACCGCCTTCGTCCGCAGCCCGACGACAAGGATCGACCCGATCACGGCGCGCGAGATCGAGGAACTGATCGGTGAGATCGTGCCGGTCGCCGTGCCGTTCCGCCGGCTCGCGGCCTGAGGCGAGCATGGATCCTTTTGCGCTGCGCAAGCTTGGGCGCTCCGACCTCCAATTGCCGCAGCTGGGCTTTGGTGGCGCGCCGTTCGGCAATCTGTTCACGATCATCAGCGACGACGAGGCCGAGGCGACGCTACAGGCAGGCTGGGACGCCGGCGTCCGCTTTTTCGATACCTCGCCCTGGTATGGGCGGGGGCTGAGCGAGCATCGGATCGGCCGCTTCCTGCGCCGCCAGAAGCGCGAAGCGTTCCGCATCACCACCAAGGTCGGCCGCGTCTTCACCGCACCAGCCGACCCAGTCGCGTTTGCAAACAGCCAGCGCGACTGGCCGAACGGGCTGCATTTCGAGCATCGCTACGACTACAGCTATGAGGGCATCCTGCGATCCTATGAGGACAGCCTGCAGCGGCTTGGCCTTAACCGGGTCGATGCGCTGCTGATCCACGATCTCGATCTCGCCAATCTCGGCTCCGAGGCGCTGGTATCAGCCCATCTCGCCGAGCTCGCGACGGGCGGCATGCGGGCGCTGGAGGAACTGAAAGCCGCCGGCCAGATCGGCGCGATCGGCGCGGGCGTCAACCGGATCGGCACCATTCCGCGCTTCCTCGAACTCATCGATCTCGATTTCTTCCTGGTCGCCCTGCCCTACACGCTGGCCGAACAGCCGGTGCTCGACCTCGAATTCCCGCTCTGCGAAAAACGCGGCGTCGGCATCGTTATCGGCGGCGTCTTTGCCTCCGGCATCCTGGCGACCGGCGTCGTGCCCGGCGCGACCTACAATTATCACGCACCGACACCTGAAGAGGCAGAGCATGTGCGCGGAATCGAGGCTGTCTGCGCCCGGCATGGCGTGCCACTGGCGTCCGCCGCCCTGCAATTCCCGCTGCATCATCCAATCGTCGCCTCGGTGATCCCCGGCGGCTTCCGGCCCGAGCATGTCACCCGCAACATCGCCTCGATGCAGCACCCCATCCCGGACGCGCTCTGGACCGAGTTGAAGCACGAGGGACTGCTGCGCGCCGACGCACCAACACCCTGAGGCGAACCGAGAAAGAGAGCCGCCCATGCCCGCCTTTCCGATCGTCGATACCCATCTGCACATCTGGGACCCGGCCCGGCTCGACTATGCCTGGATCAAGGGCAACCCGCTGTTCGACCGGCCCTATCACGTCGAGGACTATGCCCGCGACCTCGGCCCGGTCGCGGTCGAGGCGATGGTGTTCCTCGAATGCTTCGCCGATTTCGACGCCGAGCGCGGCCAATATCTGGAGGAGGTCGCCTTCGTCGAGGACGAGGCGAGGCGCGACCCGCGGCTGAAGGCGATCGTGCCGATGGCGCCGCTTGAACGCGGCGCGCAGGCCGAGCCGATGCTGGCGGAGATGGCCGAAAAACACCCGGCGGTGAAGGGCATCCGCCGCATCGTCGAGTTCGACGCCGATCCGCGCGCTTTGACGCTGAGCCCCGATTTCATCACCGGCGTCAGGCTGCTCGAAAAGTTCGGCATGCATTTCGAGATCAACGTCAACTTCACCCAGATGGACATCGTCCGGGAATTCGTGAAGCACGTCCCCAACGTGCCGCTGATCCTCGATCATTGCGGCAAGCCCGGCATCCGCGCCGGCGCGATCGAACAATACCGCGCCGACATCGCCGAGCTCGCCCGCCATCCCAACATCTGGATCAAGCTCTCCGACCTGCCGGTCGAGGCCGACTGGCAGCGCTGGACCGAGGCGGATCTCCGCCCCTATATCGCCGCGACGATCGAAACCTTCGGCGTCGACCGGGTCATCTATGCCGGCGACTATCCGGTCTGCCTGCAGGCGACGACGCTGCCGCGCTGGGTCGAGGTGCTGGACCGCGCCTTCACCGATCTGGGACTATCAGAAGCCGACACGCGAAAGATCTACCGCGACAACGCCAATGCCTTCTATCGGCTCGGGCTGTAGGCAGATCCTCCTTTAGGAATGGGCGCAGCACCATGGCTCCGCCATCATCCTGAGCAACCATTAGGCGTCGGTGACCCATGGTGTGTCTCTCTGGACGACGGTGTTGGCGTAGATGAGGAGCTTTCTGGCGCAGGCGATCATGGTCTGCTTGTGCGACTTGCCGCGTTGGGTGAGGCGTTCGCGCATGGCAACGAGGGACTGGTTCCAGCGGTAGGACGCCGGCAGGGCGGCGGCGTAGAGGGCGGTGCGGATCCGGGCGCGCCCGCCGGCGATATGGCGGGCGCCGTGGCTCTTGCCGCTGTCGCGATCGAAGGGGGCGAGGCCGGCGAGGGCGGTTGCCTGTTCGCGCGACAGCGTGCCCAGTTCCGGCATGGCGACGACGAGGGCGAGCGCGGTCCTGAGGCCGATGCCGGGAACGGAGCGGCCGAGATCGAGGCGGCGGCCGAGATCGGCATGGAGGCGCAGCGCCTTCTCGAGATGGAGGATCTCGCGGTCGCGCCGGGCTTTGGCGCGGGCAAGGTCTCTCTCGATCTGGCGGCGCAGGCGCGGATCCGCCTGGTGTTCGAGCCGGGTCCTGGCGCGGACCATGTCCTCTTCCGCCTGCTCGATGAAGCAGAGCAGGTCGGCGCAGGCGCGCAGGCGCGGATCCGGCGCGGCGCGGGTGTCGGTGCGCAGTGCGGTGAAGGCGGCGATCAGCTGGGCGTCGAGGCGGTCGTTCTTGGCCCGGCGCAGCGTCATGGCGGCGAAGGCGCGAACCTGGATCGGCTGGTGCAGGGCGACCTCGAGGCCTGCCGTGCGCAGATGCGCGACGACGCCGCGCTCCTAGCCGCCGCGGGCCTCGATGCCGACGCGTCCGACACCCTCGGCCCGGAACCGCGCCACCAGCTGGCGCCAGCCAGGCGGATCGTTGGTCACCCGCCAGCCCTCCGGCTGTTCGATCCGTCGACCACCTGCGGGTCCGAGGAACTGGCTCGGGCCCGCATCCAATCCGGCACAGCCATCTTCGCACAATCGACTAATACAAGGTGCTTCGCGCAGCGAAGCCTCGAAGGAGGACCCAGCAGGGCGCTCCGGCATGCAGACAAAGTCCGGAAATCCGGTGAAATCGCGCTCCGCGATCCACATCGGGGCGGCCCCTCCTTCGAGGCCCGGCTTCGGCGGGCACCTCAGAATCCGGCCCATAATTCAATTTCTGGCCTGATCGAGGCGTCTGACGAGGAGTTTGATGCAGGCGATCATCAGCCATGCGTGGGCGCTGGCGATGGTCGCCTCATAGTCTTTCGCCAGCCTTCGGTTGCGACCGAGCCAGGCGAAAGTGCGCTCGACCACCCAGCGTCTGGGCAGCAGCTGAAAACCTTTCGTGCCAGCCGGCCGTTGCACGATCTCGATGATCCAGGGACCGCAATCCGCCACCGCACCGAGCAGCTTGGGGCCGCGATAGACCCGGTCTGCCAGAATGTGGCGCAGCGGGCATTCTGCCGCCAGCGCCTGCAACAGTGAGACGGCGCCGTGACTGTCCTGAATATCGGCGCGATGGACCTGACCCATCAGGACGAACCCTTCCACATCCGTCACGATATGGCGTTTGCGTCCCTTGATCCGCTTGGCAGGATCCAGCCCGGAAGGGTCGCCGCTCTGGGTTGTCGGCACGCTCTGGCTGTCGATGATGCCAACAGACGGGACCATCGATCGCCCCTGCGCCTGTCTGGCCATGGCGACGAGATGCGCGTTCATCCGGCCCCAGATGCCTTGGTCACGCCAGCGGTAGAAGTAGCGTTGAAGGGGGGGGCGCGGCGGAAAATCATGCGGCACCGACCGCCACTGGCACCCCGTCGACAGCACATACAACAGCGCGTTCATGACGGCTCGCATCGACGTCGTCCGCGGCCGACCCAGGACAGACGCCGCCGGCAGGAACGGTGCGATCAGCGCCCATTCCGCGTCGGTCAAATCACTTGCATAGCGTCCGACCATACGCTCATGCTGCTGCCGGGTGGTCTTGGTCCAAACCATGCTGTGAGCCTCCCTGATCTTCGCAAATCAAAGAGAATCACATCCAGATCAGGACCACCTAGACACTACGGGCCGGACACTCAGGATGATGATGCAGCTTGAGAGAAGGTCTCGGCGGCCGATCGGCCCCCCTCGCCCCATAGGCCAGCCTCACCGCAGCGGGCAACGAGACCTGATGGCTCCCGACCTATTTCCGGTCGGACGGCAGAATCACCGTGCCCGAGACCGGTTCGACCCAGACGATCTGGTCGTTGACCGCCTTGACCCCAGCGACGTTCTCGGCGGCGACCCGCCCCGCCGCGCGGGTGCGCTCGTCGAAGATCGTACCGGTCAGCTCGACCACGCCGTCGCGCACCGCGACGCGGACGAGGCCGCCGCTGCCCATTGGCCTATATGGGCTGGGCTTGTCCGGGCGAACCCACATCAATCTCGGAGGAAGTCGAACTCAGACCACCAACTTGAATTGAGCTTCAATCAAAACTCTCCGCCACCATCAGTTAAATTGAAGAATACCTTCATCTGAACTGCGTCTCAGCCAAAAAAAGTACTTCGCAATGATAACTTACTCAATTAGTACTTCCTGTCGGAAACAACGCAACGGAATAATACACAGGCACCCCGATCCAGTCGATTCGGCCCCGATCAATGATTCAAGAGCGTCCGCACGGCTAAGTCCGGGCGCGAGCGTTCATCCGTTCAACGACATCGCCCGCCGGGAGGCCGGCGGGGGTGATTGGCGTTCAAGGAGGCAGGACCGGCCGCGCCCGAGGGGCACCCTTTGAAAACGTGCCCGCGATGAAATCTGAGGAACGCCCGATGCGATCTCGAGTCGATGGGTTCCGGCAGAGCAATGCGCCCTTCGAGCAGGAGCCAGCGGGCGCCGGCTATGCACCGTCACGATAGCTCGCCTCGACGGCCGAGGCGCAACCAGCTGGCTTGCCTGTCGCTAAAGCCCCAGCCGGCGCGAGGAATTGGTCAGGTGCGAGCGCATCGCCGCTGCCGCGCCGTCAGGGTCGCGCGCCCGGATCGCCGTATAGATGAGTTGGTGCTCGTCATGCGAGATCGCCTGCGTCTTGGTGAAATCGAGCGAGCGCAGCGCGACGAGGATGCTCTCCTGCAGCTTCACGTCGACGAAGGAGATGAACAGCGAGACGAACGGGTTCTTCGTCGCGCCGGCGACCGCGCGATGGAAGCTGATGTCGGTCTCGACATAGGCGCTGTGCAGGTCCTTGACCGCCGCCATGTTGTCGATGCAGCGCGCCATTTCGACCAGGTCCTCGTCGGTCCTGTTGATCGCCGCCAACTGCGCCGCGCCCGTCTCCAGCATCATGCGGAGCTCATAGAGATGCCGGTAGTCCTCGGGCACCGCGAGGCTGTTCGGCTCCAGCGTCAGCGAGTTCGCCGCTTCCGGCGAGGCGACAAAGGCGCCGATGCCCTGCCGCGACACGACCAGCCCTTCATGCCGGAGCTTGGCGATCGCCTCGCGGATCACCGCGCGGCTGACACCATGCTGGGCCGAGAACTCCTGTTCGGTCGGCAGCCTGTCGCCCGGCTTCAGGTTTCCGCGCAGGATCTCGAAGCGCACAAAGGCGGCGACCTGGGATGGAAGCCCCTGCCGGCTGACCTTGTTCGGATTGATTTCCATCGCGGCGTCGTTTCCCTCATCTGGTTCCACCGAGTAGTACGCACTCGGCGGAATCTCATCGTGGCCTCATACGCCGACTTGCACCTTCAAGCCAACATCGACTGCATATTCAAGTTCCGCCGGTGCGTCTCCGGCATGCAGGATATCAAGCGGCGCGCGGTCGGCGACGCCCCATCCGCAGCACACCTTCATTCACCCGCTTGTCGACGACAACCGCGGCAATCAAGACCAGGCCCTGCGCGACATACTGCCAGAATGGCTCTACGCCGGAGAGGTTGAGGCCGTTCGACAGAACCCCGACGATGACGGCGCCGATCACGGTTCCGATGATGCGGCCCTCGCCGCCGGACAGGCTGGTGCCGCCGATGATGACCGCCGCGATCACTTCGAGCTCGAAGCCGACGCCGATATTCGGATCGCCCGAGCCGACGCGCGACGAGAGGACGATGCCGGCGAGAGCCGCCATCATGCCGCTCAGCACATAGAGCGAAATCAGCGTGCGCTCGACGGGCACGCCGGAAAGCCGCGCCGCTTCCTCATTGCCGCCGACGGCATAGACATGCTTGCCGAATTTGGTGCGCTGGCTGGCCCAGCTGTAAATCAGCGCGATGACCGCGGCGATCAGGATCGGCATCGGAAATGGACCGAGCTTGGCGGTGCCGATGGCGGACCAATCGGGCGGCAAGCCGACAAGGATGGCGCTGGGCGTGATCAGATAGGCGATGCCGCGCGCGATGTTGAGCGAACCCAGCGTCACGATAATCGGGCTCACCCGCATCCGGACGATGATCGCGCCATTCAGGAAGCCGATGAACGCGCCGAAGGCGAGCGCGGCGAGGAAAGCCAGCGGCAGCGGCACGCCCTTGACCGCGAGGCTGGCTGCAACGACCGAGCACGCCGCCAGCACGCTGCCGACGGACAAATCGAGGCCACGCGCGATCATGACGGCGGTCATGGCGCTGGCGGCGATGATCAGCGGCGCCGTGTTGCGCGCCAGATTCTGGAAATTCGACATCGTCAGGAAGCGCGAATTGAAGAAGCTGAAGACGACGATCATCAGCAGCAACACAAGCAGTGTCACGATGGTCTGGAGTCTCTGGCGGTCGGCGACAATCGATCGCCAGACGGATTGTCTCTGCACGGAATTCCCCTCGCCGTTCGGAAGGCGGTTCTTGAATTGGCGGATTTTGGATTGGCGGCTCACGGGCGCGTTCATCATTGGTCCCCGTGCAGCATCGAAAGTTCGATCACCTCGGCCTCGGATGCATCGCCGGACAATTCGCCGACGACCTGCCCGTTGTTGAGGACGAGGATCCGGTCGCAGAGCCCCAGAATCTCGGGAAGTTCCGACGACACCAGAAGGATCGCCAACCCCGATTTCGCCAGGTCATCGATCAGCTTGTAGATCTCGCGTTTGGCGCCGATGTCGATGCCGCGCGTCGGCTCATCGAGCAGCAACACCCTTGTCTGCATGGTCAGCCACTTGCCGACCACGACCTTCTGCTGGTTGCCGCCGCTCAGCAGGCTGATGCGCTGCCGGATGGACGGCGTCTTGACGCTCATGCTCTCGACGGCCTGTCGCGCCACAATCTCAGGTTCGCCATCCTCGCGCCGGCTGCCGGGGAATTCCTGCCAGGGCAGGAGGACATTGTCGAAGACGCTGAGCACGCCGACGATGCCCTGCCCGCGCCGCTCCTCCGGCACCAGACCGATCCCGGAGCGGATCGCTGCCCGGACCGAATTGGCCGACACCTTGTTGCCGTCGACGGACACCTCCCCTTCCGAAACCTCATCGGCCCCGAAGATCGAGCGCAACAGTTCCGTTCGGCCGGCGCCAACCAGGCCGGCGACACCGACAATCTCACCGGCCCGAACGGTGACGTCGACGTCGCGGATGCGCGCGCCAGAAAGTCCGCGAACCTTCAGCACCTCGCGCCCGGGCCGACGATCCTTGGCCGGGAAGATGTCGCCGAGATCCCGTCCGACCATCAGCCGGATCAGCTCGCGCGGCGTCGCCTCTGCTCGGGACAGCGTCGCCACGCGGGCGCCGTCCTTGAACACCGTGACGCGATCGCCGATCTCCTCGATCTCGCGCATCTTGTGCGAGACATAGACGATGCCCTTGCCCTGCTGCTTCAGCGTCGCAATGACCTGGAACAGGCGACGCACCTCCTGCTCCTCGAGCGGCGAGGTCGGCTCGTCCATGACAATGACGTCGGCATTGGCGCAGAGCGCCTTGGCGATCATCACGGCCTGCTTTTCGGCGGTCGAGAGCCGCCCGACCCGCATGTCGGGATCCAGCGTGTCGAAGCCGATGCCGAGCAGGATTTTTCGCGCCGTGGCGCTCGCCGACTTCGCATCGAAGCGACCGTGCGCACCCGGCTCCGAACCCAACACGATGTTTTCCGCCACCGTCAGCCCGTCGACGACGCTTAATTCCTGGAAGATGAAGGCGAGGCCAAGCTCCTTGGCGTCGCGCGGCCCGGTCAATCCGGCCCGCTCACCGCGCACGACGATCTCGCCGCCATCCGGCTGGATGGCGCCGGCGAGGATCTTGACGAAGGTCGACTTGCCAGCGCCGTTCTCGCCAATCAGGCAATGGACCTCGCCCCGCATCAGGTCGAAATCGACCCCGGTGAGCGCGCGAACGCCGGGAAACTGTTTCGATAGCCCCGATGCCTTGAGCAGGGGTTGTTCGGCCCCTGCCGCAAGCGCAGGCTCCGTCAGATCAATCGACGACATCAGGCTGTCCTTAAGCGGCAGAGGTGCCCCGGGCGCGCGACGCCCGAAAGCACCAGACGAGCGTGGCGGCGGATTGCTTCGCCGCCACGCCAAAGGGGACGATCAGCGCGGATATTGCTGCGTCAGCCAGGCCTTGATGCCCTCTTCCGTCGGGTTGATCGGCGGATAGCCAACGACAACCTGCGTGTTCGGGTTGGTCTTGCCTTCGACGGTCGCTCCGAGAAGATTGAACGTCGCGAGGCTGAAGTCATAGGGCGGGTAACCGCTCTCGGCCTTCAACGGCGAGGCATCACTGCCCAGCTCCGCCATCACCGGCTCGGAGCCGTCCACCGACGCCACAACGCCCCAATCCGGCGAATAGGAACCGGCCGCCTTCATCGCAGCGATGGCGCCGAGCGAGGAGTCGTTGTTGATACCGAAGATGACGTTTAGCTCGGGATTGCCCTGCAGCAGGTCGGCCGCCGCTGGATTGGCCTTGTCGATGACGCCGCCGCCATCGACCGATTGCGCGACCACGGCGGTCGGGATCAGCGACTTGAAGCCGTAGAGGAAGCCGTTCTTGCGATCCTGAACCTGCGGCAGCTGCGGCAGGTCGACGATGCCGATCACGGCCGGCTTGTCGCCGAACTTCGCCTTGAAGTAGCGGGCGGTATTGCAGCCGACGAGCCGGGGGCCATCGAAATCGTTGGCGAAGACGCGCGGGGCGACGACTTCGACCGGCTGGACATTGTAGGTGACGACCTTCAGCCCGGCGTCGAGCATGCGCTTGACCTGCGGCACCGCGGCGCCGCTGTCGAGCGGTGCGAAAGCGACGGCATCCGGCGCGTCCGAAATGATGTCGTCGACGAGCTTCTGCACCGTACCGGCATCAAAGCGACCGTCATAGACCTTCAGGTCGAACTTGTACTTGGCAGCCAGCTGCTCCCAGTGGCCCTTGATCGCCAGGAAATAGGGCTGACCGAGCCCCATGACGGAGAGCGCCACGCGCTTGCCGGTCAGGGCGCTGGCGGCAGGCTGCTCCAGCCAGGCGCCGGGCTCAGAGGCATAGCCGGTGAAGCCGGAGACGGCGGCCGGAATGTCCTTGACCGCGGCCGGGTCGGCCGGCTCGCAGAGTTCCGTCGAAAACGACCCGCCGGCGATCGCGACCGGACCGTCGGCGGCATGCGCCGCGAAAGCCGAAAGCGCCAGCAGCGCACCGGCGGCAACGCCCCGGTTCAGTGATTTCAGAGCAGTCACATTCACCTCCCATGATTGACTGATCGGCTGATTATCATACATCATGTCATCAGACAAGTTAGGAGGCGAGCAAGACGCACAGCAGGTGCCAGGTGCGCGTTCCGCCGGAATCGCAACAAGGGTGAAATCAGCCGGCCTCGCCCGGCAATGGCGGCACGGCGCGCCTGATGAGCGGCTACGGGTCTGTGGCGTCGACGGTGTCCGCACCGCCCGAGCCACCGGAAGGCTTGGCTTTTTCCGCTCGGCCGACGCGATCGATGCAGAGGACCGCGCAAACGCGACGCACCGGGGACCGCCCAGCCGCAGGTCCCTCGGTGGAGCTACCGGTCTAGAAAGGACCGCTCCGATGTCGGGGCGGTCCCAAATCTGGCGAGAAACTCAGAGCGACGGGATCAGGCCTTCGGCCTCAAGCGTCGTCCACAGCTCCTCGGGGATGTCGCGCTCGAACCATTCGACATTGCCCTTCACCTGCGCCGCCGTCTTGGCGCCGATCACGACGACGGTCGCGGCCGGATGGCGCAGCGGATACTGGATCGCAGCAGCCGGCAGCGGCACGTCGAAGCGACGGCAAACGGCCTCCAGCTTCTCGACCTTGGCAAGAACCTCCGCCGGGGCATCGACATAGTTGAACTTCTTGCGGCCCGACGTCGACGCCAGGATGCCAGAATTGAACACGCCGCCGATGACGAGATCGACCTCGTGCTTCTTGGCCAGCGGCAGGAAGGTTTCAGCCGCGTCGCCATCGAGCAGGGTGTAGCGACCCGCGAGCAGGCAGACGTCGAGATCGGCCTCCTGCATGGCATCGCGGATGACCTGCCATTCATTGACGCCGAGACCGAAGCCGGCGATCAGGCCGGCGGCCTTCAGTTCGGCCAGCGCCTTGAAGCCGCCGCCCTTGGTCAGCGCGCCCCAATGATGATCGTGCAGTTCGCCATGCGTGACACGGCCGATATCGTGCAGGAACAGGATGTCGAGACGGCCGAGTCCGGTGCGCTGGCGACTGTCATCATAGGAACGCAGGATCGCGTCGTAGGAATAATCGAACACTTCGCGGAACGGCAGGCCGTTGCTCCAGCCGGAGTCGAACTCGTTCTTCGGTGCTTCCGGCGGCAAGGTACGGCCCGGACGCTCGAAGCTCATCAGGCGACCGACCTTGGTGCTGATGTGGAAAGAGTTGACGTCCTGCTCGCGCAGGAAATGACCCATCAGATGCTCGGCGCGGCCCAGCCCATACATCGGCGCGCTGTCGAAATAGCGCAGGCCCGCATCCCAGGCCGTCTGCATCGCTGCCTCGGCGTCGCCGACCGCGACGGGAGCATAGAGGCCGCCGAACGGAGCTGTGCCCAGGCCGAGCAGGGTCAGGTCGATGTTTGCACGCTTAAGGTGCTTCTTGTCTGAGGCTTTCATGAGATCACTCGTCCGGTGTCAGAGTTGGCGCGGGTCTTGTTGAAGCGGGACTCGTTGGCGCAAGTCTTGTAGCCGCTAGTCTTTTGACGGCCCAAGAGAGCAAGCGCAACGCCCGCGCTCCCGAAGAGCCGCCCTGACAGGGTGACGCTGCGAATCAGCCGAGCTGAAGATGCGGCGCCGCAGAGAAAGGACGCGAGAAGCGACATGCCGACAAGAGTGCCTCGCCGTTCGGCGTCGCATTTTGCGTGCTCAAACCGCGGAATGGCACCAGACAGGTGAAATTCCGTCGCAGCCCCGAGAGACCGCGACGGAAGATGTCGAGATCAGCGCGCCGCCCAGAGCAGGCCGCGGCGCACGATCGTGTTCATTTCCGGCACCTGAAACTCGCTGGCGACATGGCCGAGTGACGAATAGAACACCCGCCCCTTGCCATGCTTGCGCTTCCACACCACCGGCATGACGACGCCATCAATCCAGTAGGCATGGTCGCCGGTGAAGGTCGTCGTGGCGAGCACCTCGTTCGAAGGGTCGACATGCATGTAGTAGTGCTCGGAGCGATAGGGGAAGCGCGTCGGCAGGCCTTCCATGATCGGGTCGTCCGGCTTCGTCACATCGACGTGGTAGTCGATGATATTGCCGGGATGGGCGACCCACTGGCCGCCGACCATGAACTGGTATTCGACCGCCTCGCGGAACGCGTCGCCCATGCCACCATGATAGCCGGCCAGACCGACGCCGCCCTCCACTGCCTTGGTCAGATTGAGAAGCTCCTCCTTCTCGATCTTCGACATGGTGTAGATCGGCACGATCAGGCTCATGTCGGCAATGGCCGGATCGGCGAACGCCTCGGTCGAATTCTCCAGATAGACCTTGAAGCCTTCTTCCTCGAGCATCCCCGCGATGATGTTGGCGCCCTGCTCCGGCTCATGGCCGCTCCAGCCGCCCCAGACAATCAATGCCTCGCGCATGGTCTCCCTCCCTGTTGAATTGATTTCAGTTCAGCCGAGCGCGCCGATGGCGACGCCGACCGGCAGAGCGGCCGGGCGTTCCGGACGGCTCGAAATCGTGATGTGCTCGCCGGTATCGGAGGAGCGCTGGAATGCTTCCATCACCTCCAGCGCATGGAAGGCGAGATCACCGCTCGCGCGGTGCGGCCGGCCGGTGCGGATCGCCTCGGCCATGTCGGCGACGCCGATGACGCGGAAATTGCCGTCGGCATAGCCGTGCTGGGTCGGCACAGTCTGCCAGTCGTCCGATGCCGTCGCCAGCTTGATATCGCCGCCAAAGTGGTTCGGATCGGGCACCAGGATCGAGCCGGCCGAGCCATAGAGTTCGATCGGGCTGTGCTGGTGGCGCGGCACGTCGAAGCTCATCGCGATGGTAACGACGGCGCCGGAGACGAATTGCAGCGTGCCGGCGACATGGGTCGCGACCTCGACCGGGATCTTCGTGCCATTGAGCGGTTCGCTGGTAACGAGACGCTCGTCGCGCAGCTTGGTTGCGACGCCGGCGACGCGGGCGACGGGGCCGAGCAGATTGACCAGATCGGTGACGTAGTAGGGGCCCATGTCGAGCATGGGGCCGCCGCCATCGAGATAATAGAAGCCGGGATTGGGGTGCCAGCGTTCATGGCCGGGGCACATGAAGAAGGCGGTTCCGGCGATCGGCGTGCCGATGGCGCCTTCATCGATCAGCTTGCGGCTGGTCTGGTGCGCGCCGCCGAAGAAGGTGTCTGGCGCACTGCCGAGGCGAACGCCCTTGGCCCTCGCCGCCTCAACCAGCTTTCGCGCCTCAACCGTGGAAATGCCGAGCGGTTTTTCCGAATGCACATGCTTGCCGGCGGCAACAGCCTGAAGGCCGACTTCGACATGCGCCTTGGGGATCGTCAGATTGACGATGATCTCGATCGAAGGATCGGCCAGCATCGCGTCAATCGACATGGCCTTGAGGCCGAATTCCGTCGCGCGTGCGTTTGCCGCGTCGGCATTCAGATCGGCGACGCCGCGAATGTCGAGGATCGGGAAGCCCGCCGCCGCCTTCAGATAGGCCGCGCTGATATTGCCGCAGCCGATGAAACCAATTCCTACCCGCTCAACCATCTCGCGCTCTCTCCCGGATGCGATTTCTGTCCCGTCGGTCGTCAGCGATGGACGACCGGTCCCGTGGTGTTCCAGGGCGCGCCATAAAGGTCGCGAAGCGTCATCGCGGCCGCGCCGCGCGCCCAGATGTCGTCCTGCCAGTGGTGGACGACGATGTCGGAAACATCGGCAAGGCTCGGCGGCAGCAGCTCCGCCACCGCGCGCCGGATCGGCCCGACCAGCGCATCGCCCGCCTCCAGCGCAGCGCCGGCCATGATGACCTTGGGCGGCGCGAACAGCGTGATCAAATTGGCGATGGCAAAGCCGAGCGCCCCGCCTGCCCGCTCGAGCAGGGCCAGAATTCGCGGCTCTCCCGCTTCCGCGAGTTCCAGGATCTTCTCCAGGCCGCGACCGAGCCGGAACGCGTGCTCGTGCGCCTCGCCGGCCAGGATCTCGCGCGCCTCGGCGACGATGCTCGCCTCGGACGCTGCACTTGCCAGCCGGGTCGAACCATTGCCCGTCGGGGGGCGGACCATCAGGTCGCCGAGATCCGGGCTCAAGCCATTGGCGCCACGGAACAATTCGCCATTGTGCATGATGCCGAGGCCGAGCCCGGCCTCGACCGAAATGACGAGAAAATCATCAAGACCGCGAGCCTGGCCGAACCAGTGCTCGGCCAGGGTGACCAGGTTGACGTCGCTGTCGATCGTCGCCACGACGCCACCGAGCCGGTCGGTCATTTCGGCCGCGAAAGGCACATCGCGTTCGCCGAAAATCGGGCTGGCGCGGCAAATTCCGGCGATCCGCTCGACGACGCCGGGCAGGCCGACGCAGACGCCGGAAATCTGCTCCATGGTGAGGCCGGCATCGGCAACGGAGCGGCGAATGCCATCCTCGACCAGATCGGCGATGACCGACACGGACTGACGCTGCAAGCGGATCGGCAACACCAGACTCGACAGCACGTCGGCACGGAAATTGGTCGTCGCGACGGTGATCTGGTCGAGCGCCAGCTTGACGCCGACGACATGAGCGGCGGCGGGGTTCAGTTCCAGCATGACGCGGGGCCGACCGCGCGTCGCATCGCGGATGCCGCCCAGTTGCTGGGTGATGATCAAGCCGTCATCGAGCAGCGCCGCGGTGATCGCCGATACGGTCGTCGCCGACAATTGGGTGCGGTCCGATATCTCGACTCGCGAGATCGGTCCAAACCTCCGGATCGCGTCCATCACGTGGAAGCGATTGATGGCACGCATCAATTCGGGATCAGCTGTCTTCATTTCTTGGGGGCCATTTATTCCGGGTCAGGCAGTTATTCACACTGCAAAGCGGGCCTGTCAACGCCAGATTCCGCGCTGCATCGCAACAAATATGAGCTTCTCTTGACAGACGCCCCGGAACGAGAACAGATTTAATCCGCATTGTTTATTAAACGAGCGCCGGTGGGAGGAAACAGCCGGGGCCGTCTGGGAGGACAATCGATGAAGTTCAGAACGCTCTTCGGCGCGGCCCTCGGCCTTGCGCTTTCGGCCAGCACAGCGCTTGCCGATGTTACCGTCAAGTGGATGCATCTCGAAACCGATCCCGTCACGCTCGCGGTCTGGGATGACATCATCAAGCAGTTCGAGGCGTCCCATCCGGGCGTCACAGTACAGACGCAGTTCCTCGAAAACGAAGCGTTCAAGGCCAAGCTGCCGACGCTGCTGCAGTCGAAAGATGCGCCGCATATTTTCTATTCCTGGGCCGGCGGCGTGCTGAAGGCGCAGTCCGAAACGGGCGCGATCAAGGACATGACGGCCGAAATGCAGGCCGATGGCGCCAAGTGGCAGAAGAGCTACAACCCTGCCTCAGTCACCGGCCTGACCTTCGACGACAAGATCTGGGCGGTGCCCTACAAGATGGGCACCGTCTCGTTCTTCTATAACAAGGAATTGTTCAAGAAGGCGGGCGTCGACGCCGACAAGATCCAGACCTGGGACGACTTCCTCGCAGCCGTGAAAACGCTGAAAGACGCCGGCATCGTGCCGATCGCGGGCGGTGGCGGCGAGAAGTGGCCGCTGCATTTCTACTGGAGCTACCTCGCCATGCGAAATGGCGGCAAGGAAGCCTTCGATACGGCCAAGGCCAACGGTGGCGACGGCTTCAAGGCTGAACCTTTCATCAAGGCGGGCGAGCAGCTCAAGGCGCTCGGCGCGCTGGAGCCGTTCCAGCCCGGCTATCTCGGCACCAAGTGGCCGCAGGCTCTCGGCACTTTCGCCGACGGCAAGGCGGCCATGATCCTCGGCTTCGAGGCAACCGAGAAGAACCAGGCCAATCAGGCCGCCGACGGCAAGGGCATTGCCACCGCCAATCTCGGCCGCTTCGCCTTCCCCGCAGTCGCGGGCGGCGCCGGCAAGGTCACGGATACGCTGGGCGGTCTCAACGCCTGGGTTGTCAGCAAGGACGCCCCCAAGGAAGCGGTCGAATTCGCCGCGTTCCTGACCAATGCCGACAATGAGCGACTGCAAGCCGAGAAGGGCATCATGATCCCGGTCGCCATCGGCTCCGAGGGAGGCGTCAAGGATCCGCTCGTCGCGGAATCGGCCAAGCAGCTCACCGCGTCGACCTGGCACCAGAACTTCCTCGACCAGGATCTCGGCCCGGCCGTCGGACGCGTCGTCAACGACGTCTCCGTCGAGATCGTCTCGGGCCAGATGTCGCCGGAAGACGCTGCCCAGCAGATCCAGGACGCCTGGGAACTCGAACAGTAGTTCGCAAGGCGCTTCCGTCGCCGCCGCGGGTCTCCCTCACCGCGGCGGCGGATCCTTCTTAGTCAGAGAGTCCGGCCCCGATGAGCCAAACCATGATCGCCGCGCGCGCCCCGGGCATCCGCGGCCGCCCCAGGAACAAGGGAACCTTGCCGGTCCTCATCCTGTTCCTCCCGCCTGCCCTGTTGGTGTTCACCCTCTTCGTCATCCTGCCGATGGGCGAAGCGGCCTGGTACAGCCTCTATGACTGGAACGGCTACGGCCTGCCGGAGAAGTTCATTGGCCTGAAGAATTTCGAGCTTCTGTTCCGCAATGGCGCGTTCCGCCAGGCGCTGATGAATAACGGGCTGATCATGCTCGTCTCCATCGCGATCCAGATCCCCTTGGCGCTCTGGCTCGCGACGATGGTCTCGCACCGCATCCCCGGCGCGGTGTCGTTCCGGCTGATCTTTTTCATGCCCTATGTGCTGGCGGACGTGGCGGCCGGCCTGATCTGGCGCTTCGTCTATGACGGCGATTACGGCCTGTTCGCCGCCATCGCCTCGTTCTTCAACGTCGCCTCGCCCTATGTGCTGGCCGACAAGAACCTCGCGATCTATGCCGTGCTCGGCGTCATCGTCTGGAAGTATTTCGGCTTCCACATGATGCTGTTCATCGCGGGCCTGCAATCGATCGACAAGAGCTATTACGAAGCGGCCGAGATGGACGGAGCAACGCGCTGGCAGCGCTTCCGCAACATCACGCTGCCGCTGCTGGCGCCGACGATCCGGCTTTCCGTCTTCTTCTCGGTGATCGGCTCGCTGCAGCTCTTCGACATGATCATGCCGCTGACCGGCGGCGGGCCGTCGAACAGCACCCAGACCATGGTCACCTTCCTCTATTCCTACGGCATCACCCGCATGAAAGTCGGCTTCGGCAGTGCCGTCGGCGTGGTGCTGTTCGTGATCTGCGTGACGCTCGCCTTCGGCTACAAACGGATTTTTATGCGCAATGACTGATCAGACCATCATCGCCGGAAAGTCCCTCACCGAACCATCCGTCATCGCGCCGCGCCGCCGACGCGAGGTGTTTTCCAAGCATCGGATGAGCTTCGTCACCTGGCTCTATCTCTATGCGAGCCTCCTCCTGATCGCCGCGGTGGTGCTGCTGCCGCTGCTCACTACGGCGGTCGGCGGCTTCAAAACGCTCGGCGACCTGCGCGTCAATCCGTTCGGCCTGCCGAACCAATGGGTCTGGTCCAACTACCTCGATATCCTCGCCGGCGCACGGTACTGGCAGATGCTCGGCAATTCACTGATCATCGCTGTGCTATCGGTGATCCTGACGCTCGCCGTCGCCGCCATGGCCGCCTTCACCTTCGCGCATGTGAAATTCTTCGGCTCGGGCTTCCTGCTCAACTATTTCCTGATCGGGCTGATGTTCCCGGTCGCGACCGCGATCCTGCCGCTGTTCATCCGCATCCGCGACCTCGGCCTGCTCGACACCTATTGGGGCGTGGTGCTGCCGCAGGTCGCCTTCGGGCTCGGCATGAGCATCATGCTGTTCCGCAAGTTCTTCCAGAACGTGCCACATGAACTGTTCGACGCGGCGCAGGTCGATGGCTGCGGCTATATCCGCTATTTCTGGCATATCACGCTGCCGCTTTCGCGCCCGATCCTGGCCACCGTCGGCATCGTCGCCTTCGTCAATTCCTGGAACAGCTACCTGCTGCCGCTGATCCTGCTCAACACCGAGGGCAAGTATCCGTGGCCGCTCGGTATCATGGTCTATCAGGGTGAATTCTCGACCGACTGGCAATTGGTGCTCGCCTTCATCACGCTCACCATCCTGCCGACGATCATCGTCTTCTTCGCCGCCCAGAAGCACATCGTGGCCGGGCTGACCGCGGGCGCAGTCAAGGGATAGTCGTGGCATGCGGGACCGGCGTCGGCCGGCCCGCATGTCGCGAGTGTCGCCTCACGGCGTCATAGGCAGGGCCTCCGGCACGTTCAGCCGCGCCACGCCGATGCGGTCATCGGCCATACCGTAATAGACATCGAAGCGGTCGGGCGTTCCCAAGTCGTCTCGGCGATCGATGCCGGTCGGAAACACGACGCTGTCGACCGTCCCTTCCCATTCCAGCGGCCCGTCGGGCACCAGAACCGGATCGGGCGAACGATAGAGCACCCGGTTCGGATGCTCCTTCGACAGCACCGCCGCGCCGGCCGAATAGCAGAGCTTGCGACCGTGCAGGCTCGGGTGAAAAATGTCGCCGACGCCGTGGTAGATCATCAGCCATCCATGCCGGCACAGGATGGGCGGTGCACCGCCGCCGATCTTCAGCCGCTCCCAGATCGCCTCGGGACAGATCAGCCGGTGATGTTCGACGAACTGGTCGAGCTGCGGCTTGTCGCCTCCATTGCCGAGCCGGCAATAAGAGATCCAGATGCATTCGCGATAGGTGTCCTGCGGCTGCGACGCGGGCTTGTGGATGATTTCCTCGGGTCGGGTGCCGGGGAACAGAGGGCGATGGATCAGGCCGAGCGTCGGCCTGCCCATCGGGTCCGGTACCAGCGCGCTGAAGACGCTGGCGTCCTTGTCGTCGACATCGACGAATCCGATACCGTGATAGTTGCGGAAAGTCGCGAGCCCCAACCGATGCCAGTGGAACAGATCGTCGGAGACGGCGATGGCGATCCGGGGGCCGCGCGGCGACAGCGCCGTATAGGTCATCACATAGTGGTCAAGCGCATCGACATAGCTGATGCGCGGATCCTCGCATCCGCCGCCATCCTCTCGAAGTTCGTAATCAGCCTCGGGCTCGAGCGCGATACCCATGCGTTCGACGCCGCGCGGATCACCGGCCGCGTCGAAAAGCACGCGGGCAATGCCGATCCGCGAATAATTGCCCTTCGCAACCAGGCGGGGGAACAGATAGAGCTGGCCGTCCTTGCCGCGAATGGCGGCGGGATTGAGCACGCCCTCCGCTTCATTCGGCTCGTCCGCCGAAGGCTCCATGATCAGGCCGATGCGCTGCAGCTCGAAATCCTTCACGGCCGCGTCCCCTTCTCCAGACAGGCAATGAAGGCTTCGATGACGCGCTTGGTCTCCTCCGGATCGCGAACCCGGATCGAGACGACGCCGGCCTGCTTGGCGGGATAGTCATTGCCGCCGGGGAAAATGGCATCGCCGACGAAGACCATGTCGGGAATCGGGATGCGCAGCATCTCGCGAAGCTTGTGGATGCCATAGGCCTTGTCGATGCCCGGCATGGTCACGTCGATCGACGTCGAGCCACCGAGACGGACCGAGAAGCGTGGGATCAGCGGCTCCAGGATCGCCTTGATCCGGTTGCGTTTGGCAAAATCCGGATCCCAGTTCTTCTTCTGGTCGAGCGGCGCCTGCTGCCCGAGGGCGGAGAGCGTGATCTGGCTGCCGCGATCCTCGATCAGCTCGCCCCAGTGCTTCTCCGGGCGGTAGCCGGTCTCGTCGAGCGCCTTGTCGAGCGCGGCGATGATCTGCTTCTTCTCTTCCGGACCAAAGTCTTCCGAATAAAGCTTCTTCCAGCCGCCATCATAGCGGTAGAACTGCGTGCCGCAGGTTGGCAGCATCGCGAGGTCCTTGAGGCGATCATCCTGCGGCAGGTTGCGCAAAACCTGGCTCTCGAACTGCTCCCAGGCGCCGCCCGAGATGATCGCGACCTTGACGACCTCCAGCAACCGCACGAGCAGCTCCGCCATTTCCGGATCGAGCGCCGACTTGCTTTCGGCGAGCGTTCCATCGAGGTCGAAGACAGCCAGCTTTTTCATGATCGATCCGGATCGTCTGGACGAATGGAATGGTCGCAAGAATACGAGCGGGCAAGATTTTCCAAACGCGGAGATTCCACGCCGGTCCAGCAACAACGGATCGGCGAGAGGCCCGTTCCGTCATCCGGAAAATTCCCTCCGTCGTCGGGAATGGTTATCATCGCGGGCAAGCCGATACGGTCGCCAAGACCGCGACGGCTACCACTCGACGATGCCGGCTCTATCTCTTCCCAAACCCCTCCGGGGCCATGACAGGAAGGCCGCCCCCGACCTTCCCGAGAAACGCCCCTTCCCTAGCAAGCTTGCCTTCAACGCTCTCTCGCGAGGAATGATGGAAATGCAGATCGGTGTGATCGGACTGGGACGCATGGGTGGGAACATAGCGCGCCGCCTGATGCGGGCCGGGCATCGCTGCGTCGTCTATGACCGCAATCCGGCCGCCGGCGAGGCGCTGGCCATGGAAGGTGCCATCGTCGCCCGGTCGCTGGACGACATGGTGTCGTCGCTGACCGAGCGGCCGCGGGCGATCTGGCTGATGCTGCCGGCCGGCAAGATCACCGAGGATACGATCGGAGACCTGGAAGGCCTGGTACAGGCGGAGGACATCCTGATCGACGGCGGCAACGCGTTCTACAAGGACGACATCCGCCGGGCCCGCCGGCTCGCCGAAAAGGGCGTCCGCTATGTCGATTGCGGCACATCCGGCGGCGTCTGGGGGCTCGAGCGCGGCTATTGCATGATGATCGGCGGCACCAACGAGGCGGTCGAGCATCTCGATCCCATCTTCTCGGCGCTGGCGCCCGGCCTCGGCAACATTGCGCGCACGCCCGGCCTCGGCGAAGCCATCTCCCGCGCGGAGCGGGGCTATATCCATACCGGGCCGGCCGGCTCCGGCCACTTCGTCAAGATGGTCCATAACGGCATCGAATACGGGCTGATGCAGGCCTATGCCGAGGGCTTCGACATCCTGCGCAACAAGGATTCGATCGAGCTGCCGGAAGACGAGCGCTTCACGCTCGACATCGCCGAGATCGCCGAGGTCTGGCGGCGCGGCAGCGTCATCACCTCCTGGCTGCTCGATCTCGGCGCCGCCGCGCTGGCGCGCGATCCGCAACTGCAGGAATTCTCCGGCTTCGTGCAGGATTCCGGCGAAGGGCGCTGGACCGTGCAGGCGGCGATCGAGGAAGCCGTGCCGGCCGACGTGCTCACCGCCTCGCTCTATGCCCGCTTCCGGACCCGGATGGAGCTCCATTTCGGCGACAAGATGCTCTCGGCGATGCGCTTCGGCTTTGGCGGCCATCTCGAAGGCAAGACGCCGATCACGCCGCAAGCCGCCACGCGGCCGGCGCCATCCGACGCGACGGAGTGACCCGCCGTGCAGGAACGAGCGACGATCACCTGCCTCTTTCTCGACATCGGCGGCGTCCTGCTCAGCAATGGCTGGGACCAAGCTGCACGCCGCCGCGCGGCGCAGACCTTCGGGCTGGACTGGGACGCGATGCAGTCCCGGCACCAGGCGAATGTCGTCGCCTATGAAGAAGGGCGGCTCGGGCTCGACGATTATCTGAGCCGCGTGATCTTCAACGAGCCCCGCCCCTTCAGCCGCGAGGCCTTCTGGGAGTACATGTGCGCGCAGTCGAGCCCCGACAACGGCATGCTGGCGCTCCTTTCCCGGCTCAAGGAGCGCTACCGGCTGAAGCTCGTCGCGGTCAGCAACGAAGCGCTGGAGCTGAACGCCTACCGGATCCGGACATTCGGCCTCGACCGCCTGTTCGACGTCTTCATCTCGTCCAGCTTCGTGCATGTCCGCAAGCCGGATCCAGAGATCTTCCGCATGGCGCTGGAGATCTCCCTGACCCCGCCGGAGCAGGTGTTCTACATCGACAACACGAAGGAATTCGTCGATCTCGCCGCCGGCCTCGGCATAGGCGGCCTCACGCATACGGGCCTCGCCTCGACCGAGAAGGCGCTGGCGGATCTCGGCTTCGAAGCGGGCGACGACTGACGGGCCCTCGACGCCGCCATGGGAGGTGGCGGCGTCGAGGCGACCTCGCCCGGCTGGGCGCGGCCTGTTTCAGTGGAAGATGATGCCGCCGCAGACGTTCAGCGCCTGTCCGGTGATGAACGAGGCATCGTCGGAGGCGAAGAAGGCGACCGCGCCGACGACGTCCTCCGGGTAGCCGAGACGGCCCATGGCGGTCTTGTCCTTCACCGCCTGCAGCGCCGCCGCGTCGCGATAGTTGTTGCGGCCCATTTCGGTATCGATGATGCCGGGGCATACGGCGTTGACGGTGATGCCGTCCTTGGCCACTTCCTGCGCCAGAATATGGGTGAAGCCGATGACGGCCGCCTTCGACGAGCAGTAGTGCGCCTGCAGCGGCGCGCCGCGCTTGCCGCCGATCGAGGCGATGTTGATGATGCGACCCTTGCCGGCTTCGCGGAACTGGGCGAGCAGCGCCTGGCACACCAGGAACGTGCCCTTGGTGTTGACGTCATACATGCGGTCCCATTCGTCGGGCTCGATGTCGTCGACCAGCGCCAACGACAAGACGCCGGCATTGTTGACCAGAACATCGATATGGCCGGCCATCGTCCTGGCCTCGGCAACGAACATCTTGACCGATTCCGGATTGCTGACATCGCCGAAGACGAGATCGCACTTGCCGTTCTCCTGACGGATCAGGTCCTGGACCTGCTTGAGGTCACCCTCCTGCCGCGAAATGTCCATGGCCACGACATGGTAGCCCTCGGCCGCGAAACGCAGCGCGATGGCGCGGCCGATGCCGCGCGAGGCACCTGTGATGAGAACGGCCTGGCCGTCGCCTCTCCTGGGTATCACGATCGTCTTCCTTCCTGAAAATGCCGAATGGGCAAATGAACCGGTTTGCGACCGGCCCGGATCGGCGCAGCAGCGCGGGTGGCGTCGGGGACGCGTTGCTGCCGCCGGATTGTCGGCAAGGCGCCGCCGCATCCGGCGGCGCCTTGCATGAGGGGATCAGGCGCGACCGTGGCTGACGCGCGAACGACGGGCGAGCGAGTCGACGATGACAGCGATGGCCAGCACGCCACCGGTGATCATGTAGCGAAGCGATGACGACAGATCGAGCAAGGTCAGGCCGCTCGAAATCGACTGGATCACGATGATGCCGAGCAGCGCGGAGTAAGCGCTGCCGCGCCCGCCGAACAGGCTGGTGCCACCGATGACGGCCGCCGCGATCGCATTCAAATTGACGTCGCCGGTGCCGGCCTGCTGGCTGGACGACGCAAGCCGCGACGCCGCCATGATGCCGCCGAAGGCCGCCAGCGTCGAACAGCAGACGAAGGCGCTGGTGTAGATGGCGCGGACGTTGATGCCGGCGCGCCGCGCCGCCTCGCGATTGCCGCCGACGGCGAACATCGAGCGGCCCCAGCGCGTCCGCGTCAGCGCATACTGCATCGCCAGCACCAGGCCGACGAACAGGCCGAACATCCATGGCACGCCGCGACCCTGGTTGAGATAGGCGACGATGAGCTCCGCCACGATCGTGACCGCCGCGGCACGGGCGATGATGCCGCCCGACGATTGCGAGGAAAGACCGGCCGCCCGGCGGCGGGCGGCGGTGCGATAGCCGGTATAAAGCATCACCACCCCCGGCACGGCGGCCAGGATGACGGAGACGATGGCCGGCATCACCATCAGCTGGCCGAAACGGACCAGCGGCGAGCCATAGGGCAGATTGATCGAGCCGGTGGTTCCGAGCAGATAGAGCTGCAAACCGAGGAAGGTCAGCAGTCCCGCCAGCGTTGCCACGAAGCTCGGCATGCCAAAGCGGTTGAAGAGCTGCGCATAGAGGAAGCCGATCAGCGCGCCAGCGGCGACGGCGGCCAGCATGGCGAGCCCGGCGGGAAGGCCCTGGTTGACCCAGAGCACGCCGAGGATGGCCGAGGCGACGCCGCTGACCGAACCGACCGACAGGTCGATCTCGCCTACCATCAGCATGCAGACGATGCCGAGCGAGATGATGCCGACGGTCGAGGAATCGAACAGCAAATTGACCAGGTTGTTCGGGGTCAGGAAGACCGGGTTGAGGATCGAGAAGACCGTCCAGATGATGATCAGCCCGACGATGACCGGCAGCATGCCGAGATCGCCGGAGCGGATCCGGTCGAGAAGGGCCCGGATACTGTCGCCGACGCTGGCCGAATGCGCGACCCGTTCATCGCGACGATCGAGCATCGGCGAAGCGGGGGGAGCGACGGATTTGCTGTTGTCGGTCATTGGCCAGACTCCGGGTGCTGGGCGGCCTGGGCTTGCCGTCGACCGGCGCGCCTGGAAACCGAATTATTCGATGCGCCGGTGATGGCGCTCACCAGTTCCTCGTTCGAGGCATCCGGAGTGAATTCACCGTTGTTGCGGCCGAGCCGGAGCACGACGACGCGGTCGGCCACCGCACGGACATCTTCCATGTTGTGACTGATCATCACGACGCCGAGGCCGCGATCGCGCACGCGCTCGATCAGGTCGAGCACCTCGGCTGTCTGGGCGACACCGAGCGCCGCCGTCGGCTCATCAAGCAGGATCAGCTTGGGATCGAGCAGCAGCGAGCGTGCGATGGCGACCGTCTGACGCTGTCCGCCCGAAAGCGAGGCGACGGCAACCCGGACGCTCGGAATACGGGCCGAAAGCTCGTTCAGCAGCATCCACGAACGCGTCTCCATCGAGACCTCGTCCATCTGCAGCGCATTGAGCTCCTTGCCGAGGAAGATGTTGGCGACGACGTCGAGGTTCTCGCAGAGCGCAAGGTCCTGGAACACGGTCGCGATGCCCAGCGACAGCGCCGCGCTCGGATCGTCCAGCGTCACCGTCTCTCCCTGGAAACGGATTGTACCGGCGCTTGGCTGGTGCACGCCGGAGAGGATCTTGACCAGCGTCGACTTGCCGGCGCCATTGTCGCCGACCAGCGCCACGACTTCGCCGGCGTGGACGTCGAGATCGATATCGGTCAACGCCGAGACGGCGCCGAAATGCTTGGAAATGCCCCGGAGGCTGAGGACCGGATCGCCGGTCGCAGGAGCGCCTTGAAGGCGGGCAGCGCCTTGCTCTGTGTTTGTCATGCCTTGGCAAGCCTCTACAGGATCGGTTTCGCGGACAGAGTTCCGCCCGGCCTCCGGAGAGGCCGGGCGGTCCCGCTTACTTGAGGATGCCGAGTGCCTTGCAACCCTCGACATAGCGATCGACGCACAGCGTTGCAGCCGGCGTGATGTTCTTGTCGATGATCTCGGCCTTCAGGTTGTTGGCCGTGACGACCGCCGGGGTGAAGAGCTGCGACGGCGTGTTGTAGAGTTCCATTTCCGCCTTCGGGGTTTCACCCTTCAGGAGGTCCATCACGACATTCGCGGCGGCCGCCGCCACGATCTCGCTCGGCTTGGAAATAGTGTTGTACTGATCGCCGGCAATGATCAGCTGCAGCGCGGCGATCGTCGCGTCATTGCCCGTGACGGGGGGCAAGGGGTCGACGCCCGCGGCCTTGAGCGCGGCGATGGCGCCGCCGCCGGTGCCGTCATTGGCGGCGACGATGCCGACGATCTTGTCGCCGAAGCGCGTCACCTGGCCGCTCGCCCATTCCTGGGCTTTGGCCGGCGTCCAGTCCGGGGTGTCGTATTCGGCCAGAATCTTGTAGCCGCTGTTGTCGAGGCCGGAATGGATGCCCTTCTTGATCAAGCCGGCCGCCGCATCGGTCGGCGAACCGTTGATCTGCAAGACGCCGCCTGCGTCCGGCGAAACGTTGCGCGCCTTGAGCTCGTCGACGAGCGAATCCGCAATCGCCTTGCCGATGCCCTCATTGTTGAAGGAGACGTAGAAATCGGCCTTGGCGTCCGGAATCGGGCGGTCATAGGCGACGACCTTGATGCCCTGGCTCTGGGCGAGCTGGACCAGCGAGGCGGCGGCGGCCGAGTCGACCGGATCCAGCACGATTGCCTTGGCGCCCTGCGAGATGACCGAATTAAACTGCTGCTGCTGGCGCGTCGCATCGGCGCCGGCGTTCAGATAGATCACCTTGCAGCCGGGGCAGAGCTTGGCCATTTCGGCCTTGAAGCCCGGATAGTCGTGCTCTTCGTAGCGGGTCGATCCCTGGTCGGGCATCAGGAACGCCACGGTGGCATCCGTGACCTCGGCGGCGTGCGAAACGGCCATGAGGCCGCCCAGCATCGATGTCGCCAGCGCCATAGCGGCGGCGCGCTTCCAAGCAAATTTGGTCATTCCGTCTTCTCCCTGTGAAATGAATGTGCTTATGAGAAGCGTCGGCGCGGCGGTTCACGGCAAGATTCGGACATCCCGATACTTGCCATGTCGGCTCGGGTCCTTTCGGGCCTTCGCGTCAAAACTGCCTTGCCCCGCTTTTTTCTTGGAATTTCAGAAAAGCAATCCCGTTGGCGAAGCGGGCAAGCGCTTCACCTTGGGCATTCGACCGTAATCGACTTCCTCCTGCTCCTCCGCTGCTCTCAGGCGGCTCTTGCCACCCTTGAATTCTCCGCCAGCAAAGTCCGAAAACGCGAGGGCGGCATGCCCTTCTGCGCCAGGAACTGGCGGTTGAAATTGGACAGATTGTTGAACCCGACCGCGTAGCAAATCTCGGTGATCGACTGCGCTCCGTCGCTCATCAGCAACTGGCACGCCAGGTTGATACGAAGGCGATTGACGAACTGCACCAGCGCCATGCCCGTATGGCGGCGGAAGCTGCGGGAGAACGCGCTTGCGCTCTGGCCGGCAATCTGGGCGAGGTCGGTCTCGCTGAAAGGTTCGGTCAAGTGCTCGCCAATATAGGCGAGCGCCTGGTTGATGCCGACCGACATGTAGCCGGATGGGTCCGGCAGATAGTGCGAGCTGGCGAGCGGTCGCGTGTCGTTCGAGCGGCTCAGAATGCCCATCAGGCCGATCAGGAGTTCGAGCCGGCGAATGCCCTGCGCCTCGATCATCTCCTTCATCACCGGCGCCGCTTCCGCGGCTGTCGCCGGCTGGAACAGGGCGCCGCGCCGGCTCAGTTCCAGCACGCGCTCGAAGGCCGCCAGTTCCGGCGCCAGGTTCATCAGGCTGCCGATGAACTCCTGCGAGAACAGCACCATGCGGCAGCGCAGCGGCACGGTCGCGCCTTCCGGCAGGTCGCTGATCCAGTTGTGCGGCAGGTTCGGCCCCGTCAGCACCAGATTTCCGGGCTCGAACGCGCCGATGAAGTCGCCGACGAAATAGCGTCCCTCCGTCGCGACGACGTGGTGCAGCTCGTATTCGGGATGGAAATGCCAGCGGACCGTGCGAAACGGGTAGCCGTGCTCCCAAGCCTTGTAGGATTCGCCACGGCGAATATCCACGACTTCCAGATCTGGCGTCACGGCGGACCTCCCCACCCTAAACCGCGCCATGCCGGTGCTTGGCCGGTATGGTCACGGAACTCCCAGCAGGCCAGCTTTACGCGGTTCTCTGCATGCCCCCCGACCGTAGGGAGCTATGAAGGTCTATGCTACCAAACCGGCTTCATCTGACCGATACTTTTTTGATGCAGGCCATCATCGATTGCCCGCATTGCAGCATCGGGCCGCTCGGCCCGGGCGCAGGAGTTCGCAATCGAGCCTCACGGCTCCGTCGTAACCGCCGCAGCTTCGCGCGAGGCGCTTTCGCGGCGCAACGCCCAGAAGACCACGACCGCCAGCATGGCGATCAGGCTCGCCGTCACCACCAGCACCGAGCCGTGGGCGCTGGCGAACGCGACCCGGGCCGCTTCCGCGACAGCCTCTCCCTCCGGCCCGCCGATCCGACGGGCGATCACCATCGCCTCGCCGATCGACCCGGATGCCGCGTCCAGATCGGCGCCCAGTCCGGCCGTACCGGCGAAATTGGCGCGATAGATCGTGCTGAGTAGAACGCCGAAGAAAGTGATCCCGAGGCCGGCACCGAGTTCATAGCCGGTAGCCTCCAGCGAACCGGCGGCGCCCGCCTTCTCGACCGGCGCGGCGCCCATGATGGCGGCCGACGACGCCAGCAGGCCGACGCCGAGCGCGAAACCGAGCACCGCCATCAGGCAACCAATGACAACGTCGTCGCCGCCAATGTTCGACTGGCTGATCCCGAACAGTGCCGCGGCAGCGGCGCCGAGGCCGATCGTGCCGAGCCAGCGCAGTCCGAAGCGCCCGGCCAGCTTGCCGGCGATCGGCCCGGCAATGGCCGAGGCGACGACCAGCGGCATCATGAACAGGCCGGCCTGCAGCGGCGTCCGACCATAGACATATTGCAGCTCCTGCGCCAGCAGCAGTTCGAAGCCGGCGAGCGAGCCGGATGCGACGAAGGCCATCAGCATGCCGACCGAAATGGCCGGCTTGCGGAACAGCGACAGGTCAAGCATCGGCCCCGCGGCGACCACCTGCAGCCTCCCGAACCAGGCCATCAAGCAGAGACCCAGAGCGAGAACGCCCAAAACCCAGACGGACGGTCCCGCCTTGAAGCCGGTCTTCACCGCGTAGACCGTCGCGATCAGGCCGGCAATCAGCAGAAGCGCATGGCCGATCTTCCAGCTTCCCTCAGCCGCGACGGGCCGGTTCGGGATCAGCAGGAACACGACCGGCAGCACGACTAGCATGATCGGCACGTTGATCAGGAACACCGATCCCCACCAGAAATGCTCGAGCAGGAAACCGCCCGTCAGCGGGCCGATGGCAGCACCAGCCGAGGCGACCGTGGTCCAGGCGCCGAGCGCAAGCGCCCTCTCCTTCGGATCCTCGAAGGTTTGCCGGATGATCGCCAGCACGCTCGGAATGATCATCGACGAGCCGACGGCCAGCAAGACACGCGCGAGGATCAGCATCATCGCTGTCGGCGAAAAGGCCGCGCAGACCGAGGCCGTGCCGAAGATCGCCAGGCCGGTCAGCATCAGCCGGCGGTGGCCGACGCGATCGCCAAGCGTCCCCATCGGCACGAGAAGGCCGGCCATGATCAGCGGATAGATGTCGATGATCCACAAGATCTCCGTGCCCGACGCGCCGAGAGCGACGGTCAGCGACGGGACGGCGATATGCAGGATCGTCATATCGACGACCACCGGCAGGAACGCCAGGATCACGGCGGTCAGGACGAGCCAGCGATTGCGCGGCGCGACGGTCATTTTCATCTCCATTCCCGCGCCACGGGGGATTGCCGGCGCCGGGGGAGCGGATATATATCCGTCCAGACGGTATTAAAAGAGAAAAATCATGGGCAGAAGACCGACCATCGATCGTGAGGCCTTGCTGGATGCGGCGGACAGGGTGATCGCCAGGGGGGGCGTGATCAGCCTGACCATCGACGCCGTCGCCCTGGAGGCCGGCGTCAGCAAGGGCGGTGTCCTGTACAGCTTCGGCACCAAGGACGCCCTCATCAAGGCCATGCTGGACCGGGCCGGACAATCCTATGACGGGTTGATCGATGACTATCTGGCGACCCATGCGGCCGCCCCGCACTCGGCCGCGTCTGCCCATATCGACGCCAGTCATCGCGAGGACCAATTGGCCGCGATCCGCGCCAGCGCCCTCCTCGCCACTCTTGTTCAGTCGCCCGGCTATCGCGGAGCGATCCAGGGCTCCTATCGGGAACTGTTCGACAAGCTCGACACCCAGACCGAGGCCGGGCGGCGAGCGCTGACAGCCGTCCTGGCGGCGGAGGGCGCGTTCTTGCTGCGGGGCCTCGGCCTGGCCCAGTTCGAAACCGACGACTGGGATGCCATTTTCGCCGACATCCGGGCGATCGTGCCGGGATAACTGCCGGCGGAGCGGCCGGCGGAGACACAAAAACGGGGCGCCCGCGCCGTCGCGCGGCCGGGCACCCCGCTCTTGCCTCAGTCGAAGAAGCCGGCATCCTCCTCGCGCAGATACTGCTTGCCCGCCTTCGGATCGATGTCGACGCCGAGGCCCGGAGCCTCGAGCAAGTCGACCATACTGTCCTTGACGATAGTCTCGGGCAGGCCGGTGACGATCTCATTCCAGAACGGCTCCGAGGCGCTCGGATATTCGAAAGCTATGTAGTTCGCCGGCAAAGTGGCGCAGACATTGATCAGCGCGCCGAGACCGAGCAGGCCGTTGGCGGTGCCGTGCGGCGCCATCAGGATCGAGTGCATATAGGCATGCTCGGCCACCCATTTCAGCTCGGCGATGCCACCGATATCGGCCGGATCCGGGCCGACGACGCGCACCGCCTGGGTCTCGATCAACTCCTTGAAATTGTGCCGCAGATAGATCTGCTCGCCGGTATGGATCGGAGTCGACGTCGAGGTGGTCAGCTCGCGATACGCCTGCGGGTTGACCCAGGGCACATAGTCACCGGTCAGCATGTCCTCGAGCCACATCAGATTGTACTTCTCGACCGCCTGGGCGAAGCGGATGGCGTCCGGCAGCATCCAGCCCGGGCCGCAATCGAGCGCCAGGCTGACCTTGTCGCCGAGCACTTCCTTCATGGCGGCGACGCAATCGAGCATGTGGTTGAAGCCGCGCTCACTGATGACGCCCTGGTCCATGGCGCCGTGATAGTGGTTCGGCTGCGAAACGCCGTAGTGGAAGCCCTCGATGCTGGTCTTCATGTTGGAGTGGAAGCTGATGCCCTGCTTCACCATGAAGAAGTTCTCGGGCCGCTCCATCATCCACTTGACGTCGGCGGCGTAGTCTTCCGGCCGGTCGCCGGTTCGTTTCTTGCGGATCGAACCGTTATAGACGCGCACCTTGTCGCGCACCTTGCCGCCGAGCAGCTTGTAGACGGGGACGCCGGCCGCCTTGCCGGCGATGTCCCAGAGTGCATGCTCGATGGCGCTGACCGCCGCGCCATAGGGCTTGAACGAGCCGCGCTGGCGGATACGCAGCATGACGCGCTCGACGTCGGTCGGATCCTCGCCGATCAGCGCCTCGCGAAAATGCAGGACGAACGGCTTCAGATAGGTCTTGGTGAACTCCACCTCGCCGAGGCCGTAAAGTCCCTCGTCGGTGACGATGCGGACAACCGGATGCTTGCCGATCACGGCGCAGCGCAGGTCGGTGATCTTCATGGAATTTCCCTTCGGTGCCCTGGGCGGGCGACGAGCAATCAGGACGATCGGAGAAGACGGGCGGGGATCAGTCGTGCGGGACGCGGTCGAATCCGACGCGCAGGCGGTTCCATTCCGACGTGTCGCCGAAATAGCTCGCACCTTCGCGCAGGTTTTCGCGGATGACCTCTTCATTGAGATCCACGCCGAGGCCGGGCGCATCCGGCACCGTGACATAGCCGCCCGACAGGTAGTCGTCGTCGAGGCCGGTCACGAGGCGGGGCCAGTAATCCTGGTCGAGGCCGTGATGCTCGACGGCGATCAGGCTGGCGATCGAGGCGCCGAGATGGACATTGGCCATGAAGCCGATCGGCGTGCAGCAGGCATGCAGCGCCGTCGGAATGCCGTAGCGCTCGGCATGGTCGGCGATCTTCTTGGTTTCGGTCAGGCCACCCGAACTCAGCATATCCGGATGGATAATGTCGAAGGCGCGCGTCTCGATCGCCTCGCGGAAGCCTTCCCAGAGATAGAGATCCTCGCCGGCCGCGACCGGGGTGAGCAGCGCGTCCGCCACCTTCTTGTGGTTGGCGATGTCCGTCCACGGCATCGGGTCCTCGACCCAGGCAAGATTGTAGGGCTCGAGCGCCGTGCCGATGCGGATCGCCTCGTCGGCGGTGACGAAACCCTCGCCGAAATGGTCTGTGCAGAGCGAGATCCCATCGCCGACGGCAGCGCGCACCGCCGCGGCGATCTCGGCGGCCAGCTCGACGCCGCGCTGGCTGATCCGCGCGCCGGCGCCACGGCCCGGCACGTACCACTGGCCATATTGCGGATATTCGAATTCGGTGGCCCGGCCGACCAGGGCACCCGGCGTCGCTTCGAACAGGCGGCCCGGCAGGTCGAACTTAATGAAGGTGAGGCCGAGCGCGGCGCGCTGCTTGACGACCTCGACATAGGCCTCCGGCGTCGGCTGACGCGGCGCGGGCGTATCGCCATAGATGCGGACACGGTCGCGGAACTTGCCGCCGAGCAGTTGGTAGCACGGCACGCCATAGGCCTTGCCGACCAGATCCATCAGCGCGATCTCGATGCCGCAGACGCCGCCGGCCTCGCGGCTGTCGCCGCCATAGCTCTTGATCGACTTGAACAGATACTCGACGTTGCAGGGGTTCTGGCCGACCAGCAGGTGCTTCAGCCGCAGGGCGGTGTCGGGGTTGGCGCCATCGCGCACCTCGCCCAGCCCATAAATGCCCTGATTGGTATCGATCCGGACGATCGGATAGTAGCCGTGGCCGACCACCGTGGCGACGCGGATGTCGGTGATCCGCAGCGCGCTCGGTCGCGAGCTCATGCGGACATTGTTTTCGATCGTCTCGATCGGCGCCTGGTCCAATGCGGCCATCTCGAATCCTCCTCGCCAGTGTTTGTTTGTTGTTATGTAAATTGCTACTATTGCCAAACACCAACCGCAATATGTTTTGTAGATTTTGACGTTCGCCGATTGACAGAACCACGCCGCCATCGTCAAAGGCCCCCTCAAAGCCAAACGGAGCTGCCATGGCATCAACGCGCGTAACGATCCAGGATCTGGCCGATCGACTCGGACTATCGAAATTCTCAGTCTCCCGGGCCCTGTCCGGCAAACCGGGAGTGGCGGAGACGACGCGCAGCCGCGTGCTGCAGGCGGCCCGGGCGATGGGCTATCGCACGCACGCCGAAGCGACCCAGCCCGTCGGCCAGATCCTGTTCGTGCGCAGCGAGGTCGACCCGGTCTCGAGCGAGCTGTGGTTCAACATCATGCAGGGTGCCGAGATCGAGGCGGAACGGCTCGGCTATTCCGTGGTTCCGCGCCTGGCGCGCTACCTGACCAGCACCGGGGGCCTCGACCCATCCGTCGTCGGCCTGATGCTGGCCGTGCCGCGCCCCGCCGACATCGCCGAGATCGCCGCGCGCAGCGGCGTGCCTGTCGTCTGCGCCAGCTATGTCGAGCCGTTGGTGCGCTTCGACCACGTCGTCGGCGCGGACTGGGAGAGCGGCGTCGCCGTCGCCCGCATGCTGACCGGCTTGGGCCATCGCCACGTCGCCTTCATCCATGGCAGCAGCGTGCCGCTCGGTCGGACCGAGCGGTTCCGCGGCTTCCGGGATGGTATGCTGGAGACGCCGGGAACGGTCGTCGAGGACCTCATCTATGACGAGGCCGGCGGCTTCCGGCGGCCGTTCCTCGCCTATCTCCGCAATGGCGGCACCCCGACAGCCCTGTTCTGCGCCCATGACGGCATCGCCGTCAGCGCGGTTTCGGAACTCCTGCGCATGGGACTGCGCATCCCCGAAGATGTCTCGATCGTCGGCTACAACGACTTCGCCTGCGCGACGCAGATCTCGCCCCATCTCACCACGGTTCGGACGCCGCAATCCGAAATAGGCGCCGCGATGGTGCGCTGCATCGCCGATCGGCTAGCCCTGCCGGAAAACCGCTCGCGCGCGCCGGTGCGCATGGCGCTTGCGGCAGAAATCATAAGACGAGCCTCCACGGGTCCGGTTGGCAATCCCCCCTGGAAAAGCTTGCTGCCCGCATTCACTGCCTTGGCCTGAAACATCACTCCGCGTCCCAAATCTGAACTTCCCGACCCCGTTGCCGGATGCTAGCTCTGGTAGCGGGAGGCAGCCATGGCACAGACTCAGGTCAGGAACGGCGTTCCGGTCATCGACCGGACCTTCGATCTGCTCGATGCGCTGGAGCAGACGGCGGACGGACTTTCCGCGCCAGCCCTGGTCGAGGTCCTGGCGGTTCCGCGCAGTACCGTCTACCGGATCCTGAACTCGCTTCTCGCGCGCAAGATCGTGCGCCGCGGCCCGCACGGCAACTTCGTGCTGGGTCCCAGGCTGGTCTCGCTCGCCGCGCATGCTCGCAGTGACCCCCACGGCTTCGATCTGGCCCAGGTAGCCACTCCGATCATGCAGGAACTGAGCGAGGATACGGGCGAACCGATCAAGCTCTCCGTGCGCGACGGCGACCAGGCCAATGTGATCGCCGCCACGATCGGCACCTCCTCCTCGACCTTCGCGCCCGCCCTGGCCTCGCGCTATCCGCTGCACGCCGGCGCCGCCAGCAAGGTGATCATGGCACACATGTCGGCCGGAGACCTGGCGCGACTGCTGGAGGCGCCGCTCGTCCGCTACACGCCCCGCACCATCGACGAGCCCAAGCAACTGGCCGGCGAACTCGCCCGTGTCCGCAAGCGCGGCTTCGCCAATGATCTTGGCGAGCATAACGGGCGGGTCCACGCCATAGCGGTGCCCGTTTTCGATGCCGGCGGCCGCTTCCTCGCAGCCCTCAGCGTCCCCTTCCTGGCCGACCGCGACGAGGCATTCCGCCTGCGCATGCGCCAGGCCCTGATCGCTGCGGCGCGCACCATCGGCAGTCGATTGTCCGCCTCCTGAGGCCGGCCGCGACCTTACCCGTGACAAGCGCGATTGCCGTGGCCAGCCCCGCCTGACACAATGTCCGCGGACGCTGCGGCAAGCGCGAACTCCGCATATAGAAATGCTGCAAGTGCGAACCTAACAACATAACTTTAACCGCAATGCGTTGCGGCTATGGGTGTTGACACGGCTCGAAGATCAACGGTAGCGTCCCTTAATTCCGGAAGAGATCGAAGAAAGATCCGCTGTCCAGAATGCTTCATAGGGAGGTATCTCGATGCCCGACTTGCTTCGCCGCAAGAATGCTCCTGCATGCCTGCACGGCCGAAAGCCCCGGACCGGAGGCGTTGCGGCGCTGCTGGTGACGACGATCATCGCGGCTCCCGGGGCAGGCTTCGCCACCGAAATAGACATCTCGAAATGGTCGCCTGAATACGTCAAGTCGATCGCCGGAACGGCTGAATTCGACACGAGCGCGGAATGTGCCAAGGTCGTCCCCAGCGACTACAAGGGTCGGCTCAGCTACTGGTATGTCGGCCCGACGCAAGCGCAGCCGGAGATCGACCACAAGATCGATGCCGAATTCTGGGCGGCCTGGAAGAAGGCCTATCCGAACATCCAGACCGACGCGCAGAGCCTCGACTACAACGATATGCTCAACAAGGTGCGCACGGCCGCGCTCGGCAATGCCGCGCCGATGGTGGCCAAATTCCCGATCCTCTGGGGCGTCGAATTCGCTGCCAAGGGCCAGTTGAAGGAACTGAAGCCGGAAGACGTCGGCTACGAAACCAGCGATTTCTGGCCGGGCGCGATGAAGTCCGTCACCTATGAAGGCAAGACCTACGGCATCCCGACCAACAACGAGACCATGGCCTTCATCTGGAACGCAAAGATCTTCGCCGACGCCGGCCTCGATCCGGAAAAGCCGCCGGCAACCTGGGATGATGTCGTCAAATATTCCAAGCAGATCAAGGACAAGCTCGGCCTCTACGGCTATGGCCTGGTGGCGCGCCAGAACGCGGGCAACACGCCGTTCCGCTTCATGCCGCAGCTCTGGTCCTATGGCGGCGGTGCCCTCGACGAAACCTCGGATTCGCCGACCTACAAGACGGTCGAACTGAACAATGCCGGCTCCAAGGCGGCGCTGCAGGCCGCCTATGACATGTATGTCCGGGACAAGTCGGTCCCGGCCTCGGCGCTGACCAACACCCAGAACGAGAACCAGAACCCGTTCATCGCCGGACAATTGGCGATGATGATCGCCCATCCGCAAGAGTATGCGAAGATGCTCGATCTTGCCAAAAACGCGACCGGCGCCGACAAGGCGACGGCCGACGCGGTCGTCGCGAACATGCGCTACGGACTTCTGCCTGCGGGACCGGCCCGTCGCGCCGTCGTGTTCGGCGGCTCCAACGTGCATATCTTCGCGCCTGAGCTGGTCGATGGCGGCCTCGATCTTGAAGCAGCCAAGGCCTTCATCTGCTTTTCGACCGGGCCGGAATGGTCGACCAAACTGGCCTGGACCGGCTCCAATCCCGGCCATCTCGACGGCTTCACCACCAAGTGGATGAAGGAACGCCTCGATACGATCAAGTTCCTGGATGTCACGACCTCCATGCTGCCGAGCGGCATCCCCTTCCCGGTCATTCCCGAGCAGGCGGAGATCATGAACATCATCGTGCCGGACATGCTGCAGAACGCCCTAACCGGAAAGATGACGGTCGACCAGGCGGCCGATGACGCCGCCCGGAAGGTCGAAGACCTGATCTCCGGCATGTAGCCGTCCATCCTGACATCTCGATCGGCCGTCTCCCCAGACGGCCGATCCCGCCCCCCCGAGAGGAAGAGCCGGATGACGATTGACGTCGCTCATCAAGGCGGAGCTGTGCCCGCTCCGTCCCTGCGTCGCAGGCCCAATCTGCTCAGGCGCATCGTTCGCCACTGGAACGACTACGCCTATATCGCCCCCGCGATCGTCGTCATGCTGCTGGTGATCGGCTATCCGATCTACTACACGGTCGAGCTAAGCTTCTTCAAAACGCCGCCCAACCTGGCAATGAGCCAGAAGGTCTTTGTCGGCTTCGACAATTACCGGGCAATCCTGACGTCGCAGAGCTTTCGCGATGTCACCTACAACACGCTGATCTGGACGGTCGTCTCTACCTTCTTCGCCTATGTGCTCGGCCTCGGCGCGGCGCTGGCGCTCAACCGCGAATTCCTTGGCCGTGGCGTGCTGCGCGCCGTGCTGCTGGTGCCCTATGTGATCAGCGCCGTCGCCGCCTCCTATGTCTGGAAATGGCTCTACCATTCCGACTTCGGCGTCATCGGCGCGCTCTCGGTGCAGTTCGGCTTCACCGACGAGCCGATCAACTTCCTCGACAACATCTACACGGCGCTGCCGTCGCTGATCGTGGTCAACATCTGGAAGGAGTTCTCCTTCGCGATGATCATGCTGCTCGCCGGCCTGCAGACCGTTCCCGACCAGTTGCTGCGCGCCGCCCAGGTCGACGGGGCGAATACCTGGCAGCGCTTCTGGCATGTAACCATGCCGCATCTGAAGGGCGTCTCGATGGTGACCATCCTGCTTCTGGTCGTCACGAACCTGAACTCGTTCATCATTCCCTGGATCATGACCGGCGGCGGCCCGGCCGGCGCGACCGACATCTGGATCACGCAGATCTACCAGATGGCGTTCGGGCGCATCCGCTTCGGCATGGCGTCCGCCTACTCCGTGATCCTGTTCATCGTGATGATGGCGCTCGGCTACTTCTACGTGAAGGCGCTGACGCGCGGCGACGAGGCGAAATCCGAATGAGCACCCCGATCCGCAACACCGCCGCCATGACCGCCACGACGACGTCTCCAGCGCCGACTCGCCGCCGCTCGAAAAAGCCCATCGGCGGATGGCGCTGGGCCGGCCGCGGCATCCTCGCCTTCCTGCTCCTCTTCACTGCGCTGCCGATGGTCTGGATGGTCATCACCTCGCTGAAGACGCAGCTCGCCGCCCTGCAATACCCGCCGCAATGGTGGCCGAACGAAGTGACCTTCGAGAACTACGTGCAGCTCCTGTCGCCGAACAATGCCGTCGGCCATGAGTTCCTGCAGTATTTCTGGAACAGCTTCTACGTCTCGATCCTGTCGACCATCCTCGGCGTCGTCATCGCGGTACCGGCCGCCTACGCCTTCTCGCGCTTCCGCTTTCCGGGGAGACAGGCCCTGTTCTTCTCGGTTCTGCTGCGCAACATGTTCCCGGCGGTGGTGTTCCTGATGCCGCTGTTCCTGATGATGAAGTGGCTCGGGCTGGTGAACACGCATGGTTCGCTGATCCTGACCTACCTCACCTTCGGCCTGCCGCTGTCGATCTGGCTGCTCAAGGGCTTTTACGACAACATCCCGATACAGCTCGAACAGGCGGCAAGGATCGACGGGGCGACACGCTTCCAGGCCTTCTTCCATATCGTCATGCCGCTGTCCTCGCCCGGCATCATCGCGACGGCGATCTACGCCTTCATCATGGCGTGGAACGAATATGTCTACGCGCTGACCTTCCTGAATTCAAAAGACAAGCTGACCCTGCCAGTCGGCCTGCAGCGCTTCTTCTCCGAATACGCCACCAACTGGCCCGGGCTGATGGCGGCGTCCTTCATCATGAGCGTGCCTGTCGTCGTGCTGTTCCTGGTGCTGCAAAAGTATTTCGTCCGTGCGCTGACCGAAGGCGCGGTCAAGTCTTGATCAGGCCCCTGTCCTGATCAAGGTCCTGCCCCGCCTGCCTCCCCCGGCACCAAAAGGAATTCCCGATGGCTGAAGTCGTTCTCAACGAAGTCGTCAAGACCTACGGCGATATCTACGCGGTAAATCATGTCTCGCTGACCGTCGCCGACGGCGAATTCGTCGCCCTTGTCGGCCCCTCCGGCTGCGGCAAAACCACGACGCTCAGCCTGATCGCCGGGCTGAACGAGATCTCCGGCGGCGAGATCCATATTGGCGGCCGGCTGGTCAACGACCTCGATCCGAAGGACCGGGACATCGCCATGGTGTTCCAGAACTACGCGCTCTACCCCAACAAAACGGTGTTCAAGAACCTCGCCTTCCCGTTGCAGATGCGCAAGCTCGCCAAGGCGGAGATCGAGCGCAAGGTACTATCGGCCGCCAAGGTGCTCGACATCACCCATCTGCTCGAACGCAAGCCGCGCGAGCTCTCCGGCGGCCAGCAGCAGCGCGTCGCGCTTGGCCGCGCGCTGGTGCGCGATCCGCGCGTCTTCCTGATGGACGAACCGCTCTCCAATCTCGACGCCAAGCTGCGGGTGCAGATGCGGACCGAGCTGAAACGCTTCCACCAGGACCTGGAGGCGACCGTCGTCTACGTCACGCACGACCAGCTCGAAGCCGTCACCATGGCCGACAAGATGGCGGTGATGCATGGCGGCTTCCTGCAACAATACGACTCGCCGAAGAACGTCTTCGACAATCCGGTCAATATGTTCGTCGCGAGCTTCGTCGGCAGCCCGGCCATGAGCCTCGTCCCGCTCGAGGCGGTGAGCCACGGCAGCGACGTCGCGCTCCGCAGCCCCGAGGGCTGGGAGCTGCCGCTCTCGCCGCAAAATGCGCGCAAGGCTCTTGGCGCGACGTCCAACCAGGTCGTCCTCGGCGCCCGTCACAGCACCGTGAAGCTCCACAGCGCACAGACGCCGGGCGCGGTTCCCGGCGTCGTCTACACGGTCGAGCCGACCGGCGACATCACCTTCGTTCAGGTCTTCCTCGGCACCTCGGTGGTGATCGTCAGCCTCGACCCGAGCGTCACCGTGCATCCCGACCAGAAGGTCTGGATCGAATTCGACCAGGACAAGATCCACCTCTTCGACGGAGCCACCGAATTGGCTCTCGCCGCCGTCTGAAACCCCACTTCCAAACGTCGTCCACCTCCAGAAAGCCACCGGAATGAAAATCACGAGCGTGCGCACCGCCGTCATCGACGGCAATTTCCCATGGGTGCTGGTGCGAATTGAGACCGACAAGGGCGTCACCGGCCTTGGCGAGGCCTATTGGGGCGCCGGCGTCGCCGAGCTGGTGCATCGCGCCGCGCCTTACATCATCGGCCAGGATCCGACCAATATCGGCAAGCTGATGTTCGTCATCGAGCGCGTGCTTTCCGGCGAAGGCGCGCAGGGCGGCACCACCGTCACCGCCATGTCCGGCATCGAGATCGCGCTCTGGGACCTGATGGGCCGAGCCCACCAGCTACCGATCTCGACTTTCTTCGGCGGCCGGTTTCGCGAAAAGATCCGCATCTATGCCGATTGCCACGAGGGCGACACGCACGATCCGGCCGAATATGCCCGCCGCGCCAAGGAAGTCGTCGCCGCCGGGTTCACGGCGATCAAGTTCGATCTCGACAACGAGAACCCCTACACGCTCGACGTCACAAACGACGATTATCCGAGCCGGCAGTGGGTCGAGCCCTACAACCGCGTCATCGGCTCGCAGGAACTCGACTGGATGGTCAGCGTCGCCACCGCCGTGCGCGAGGCCGTCGGGCCCGAGATCATGGTGGCGATGGACGCGCACTGGAAGTTCGGCGTCAACGACGCGATCAAGCTGGCACAGCGACTCGAGCCGCTCGATCTCGTCTGGCTCGAGGACCCGACCCCGCCGCACAACATCGACGCCCTGGTCCAGGTCACCCGCTCGACGAAAACGCCGATCCTGACCGGCGAGAGCCTCTACACGAAATGGGGCTATCGCGACCTGATCGAGAAGCAGGCGGCGCGCATCATCTCGCCCGACATCCCGAAGATGGGCGGCCTGTCGGAATTCAAGAAGGTCGCCGACCATGCCGACATGTACTACATCGCCATGGCGCCCCATAACGTCGCCAGCCCGATCGGCACCGTCGCCTGCGGCCATGTCTGCGCCGCCGTCAGCAATTTCCTCGTCATGGAATACCACGCCCATGACGTTGAATGGTGGGGCGATCTGGTCGAGGGCGGCAACCCGCTCGTCGACGGCTTCATTCCGCTGAACAACAAGCCCGGCCATGGCCTGACGCTGAACGAGGACGTCGCCAAGGCGCACCTCAAGAGGGGCTCCAGCTATTTCGGCGAGACGCCTTACGCCTGACGAGCCGCGACAACGGGATCGCGCGCCGCGGCGCCGCGACGCGCTTCACACCGACATGCGTTGACGGCGGTGCTTACCGCCAGAGGAGGAGACAGCCATGACGACGAACCAGGACATCAAGGACATCAAGCGTCCGCCCAAGGCGCAGATCGAGGCGCTGAAGAAGATCGGGGCCGCGACGGTCGCCGGCACGCTCGGCCATATGGGGATCCGCAACCCGCACATGACCGGCCCGGTGAGCTGGCTCAAGGGCCGCGTGATGGTCGGCCCGGCGCTGACGCTGCAATTCATGCCGAAGCGCGAGGACCTCTACGGCGAGGGCGAATATGCCGATCCGGAGAAGCAGCTGCACCGCCACGTTCTCTACAAGACCCAGCCCGGCGACGTGGTGGTGGTCGACGCGCGCGGCGACATGACCGCCGGCGTATTCGGCGAAATGATGATGACCTATTTCAAGGGCCGCGGCGGCGCCGGTCTCGTCATTGATGGTTGCATCCGTGACTATCCAGGCCAGATCGAGCTCGACATGCCGATGTGGATCCGCGGCCTGACGCCGAACTTCCATACCCAGACCGGACTGATGCCCATGGACTACAACATTCCGATCGCCTGCGGCGGCGTGACGGTGATCCCCGGCGACATCATCGTCGCCGACGACGACGGTGCCGTGGTGCTGCCGGCGGCGCTGGCGGAAGAGGTGATCGCCACAGCCTCCGAGCATCATGAGTGGGAGGAGTTCTCCAAGATCAAGCTGCTCGAGGGCGGCGCCCTGCAGCGCTACTACCCGCTCCATCCCGATGCGCAGGAAGAATACCAGGCCTGGCGCAAGCTCAATCCGATCAAGACCTAGACACATCGCTCCGGCCGCGGCGATCCCGTCGCCGCAGCCGGAGCGATCTCCCGGCAAACGCCGCTTTCCGTTCGACGCCCAGAGGCGAAGAAACGAAGCGCCAAACCGGCTTGGGAATGCCCCTAAGGGCGCGTTCGACCACAAGCCCGATGGAGTCCCGTCGATGCGACCCGCTACGCCCGAGGCCAGCTTGCCCAAGGGATTTACCGCGCCACCCATTCCGCGCCGCCATCCAACGCGACGACCGGATTGGCTAGCGGCCTATCTGTTCCTGGCCCCGGCGGCAGCCGTCTTCGCCGCCTTCATTGCCTATCCGCTCGTCGATGGCGTGTTGACCTCCTTCACCAGCAACGTCGTTGGCAGGAACGGCCAGTTTATCGGCTTCGCCAATTTCGCGACCCTGCTCGCGGATCCGCATTTCGCGCGGGCCGCGATGAATTCGCTGTTCCTGACATCCGGCGTTGTCGCCATCAAGCTCGTGGTCGGCCTCGCCTGCGCCGTGCTGCTGGCGCAGAAAATGCCGGCGCGCGGACTGATCCGGGCGCTCGTCTTTCTGCCCTGGGCGGTGCCGGGCCTGATCGCTGGCCTCTCCTGGAAGTGGATCTTCGACGAGCAGGCCGGCGTGCTAAGCTATCTGGTGCAGGCGCTCGGGCTGACAGACCAGCCGGTCTACTGGCTGTCCGACCCCAAGATCGCGATGTTCTCCATCGGCATTGCGATGGTCTGGCATGGCCTGCCCTTCTTCACCATGATGTTCCTGGCGGCTCTGACCGCGATCCCGGGCGACCTGAACGAGGCCGCTGCCATCGACGGCGCCGGGCCGATCCGGCGCTTCTTCGCCGTGACACTGCCGCAGATGAAGGAGGTCATCTTCGTCACGGTGATGCTGTCGGCGATCTGGACGTTCAACTCCTTCCATATGGTGTTCATCCTGACCGGCGGCGGCCCCGCCATGCGCACCCATATCCTGCCGACACTCGCCTATGACTACGGCATCACCCAGAGCCAACTCGGGCTCGGCGCCGCGGTCCTCGTCTCCGTGATCCCGGTCTTCTTCATCCTCATCATGCTGCTGACCCGCCGCATGCTGGCGTCGAAACAATAGGAGGGGGTGATGGTCAAGAGCTGGTCCGAGCTTCTCGTCGGTCGCATCGTCACCACCATCGGCGTGGCGATCGCCTTGTTCTGGTCGCTGGCGCCGATCTACTGGATCGTCGTGACATCCCTGAAGACCTCGCGCGAGATCTACGCGATACCGCCGACCCTGCTGCCGGCGCGCGCGACACTGCAGAACTTCAACACTGCGCTGTTCAACTCGAAATTTCCGCAATTCGTGATGAACAGCGCCACCGTCGCCGTTTCGGTGACATTGATCTCGGCCGTGATCGGCGCGCTCGCCGCCTACCCGATCGCACGGATGCAGTTCAAGGGCCGGGGCGTGACGGCGCGGGCCATCGTCATGGCTTATCTTCTGCCGCCCTCGTTGTTGTTCATTCCATTGTTTGTGGTTCTGCAAAATCTCGGCTTGATCAATACCAAGACCGGCCTCGTCCTAGCCTATCTTACCTTCACGGTACCGTTCTGCACCTGGATGCTGATCGGTTACTTCCGCACCATCCCGATCGAACTGGACGAAGCGGCGAAGGTGGATGGCGCCACGCGACTGCAGACACTCCTGAAGGTGGTTCTGCCAATCGCCAAACCCGGGCTCGCGGTAGTGGCTCTGTTCGCGTTCACCCACGCCTGGAACGAGTTCCTTTACGCGCTGGTGTTCGTCCATTCAAACGATACCAAGACCTTCACTGCCGGGCTCACGGGCCTGATCATGGGCGACACATTCATCTGGGGCCAGCTCATGGCCAGCTCGGTCATCGCCATCGCCCCGATCCTGGTCATCTACATCATCGCCCAGCGCTACATCGTCGAAGGCCTGGCGGCCGGAAGCGTCAAGGGATAGCGCGCCTATCCAAAAGAAACCCGCACGAAGAAGAGGAGGAGACATCATGAAGAAGCTCGCCATGGCGCTACTCATATCGGGAGCGACCCTGCTGCCGCTGACGGCGCAAGCCGCCGATCTGACGATCTGGGGACTGCAGGCCTTCAACCAACAGGCCGATGATCTGATTACAGAAATGGCCACCCAATTCGGCAAGGCCCGCGGCATTGACGTGGAATATGTGGTGGTGCCGGGCAACGCCATGACGGAGCGCCTTGCAGCCGCGCTGCAGGCCGGCGCGCCGCCGGACGTGTTCATGCAGGTCGGCCCGCAGACGCAATATTACGCCAAGCTCGGCGTCACGATGCCCCTCGACGACATTCTCGCAACCATGCGGGCGGTGCCCGGGGGCGTCTATGAGAGCACGATTCCGCAAGCCATGTACGAGGGCAAGGCGCACGCGCTGCCACTCGAGGTCGACGTGGTCCCGATGTTCGTCCGTACGGATCTGCTGAAGGAAGCCGGCCTCGAAGTGCCGAAAACCTGGGCGGAACTGCGCACCGCCTCGCAGGCGATCCTCAAGGCCAATCCGGGCATTGCCCCGTTCGCCATGCCGCTCTCCAGCGCCAATGATGCCGAATCCTTCTCCCGCATGATCGTCTGGTCCTATGGCGGCGCCATGTTTGCCGAGGACGGCGATACGATCACCTGGAACTCGCCGGAGACCGTCGCCGCCTACCAGTACATCGCCGACATGTTCGCCGAGGGCACGATCCCCCGCTCGACCCTGACGTGGGATGACGCCGGCAACAATACCGCCTACCAGACCGGGCGCGCCGCCTTCACGATCAATCCACCCAGCATCTACCAGTGGATGACCCAGAACGATCCCGATCTGCTGGCCAATACCGAGATGATCGCCATTCCGGCGGGCCCGGGCGAAAAAGGCCGATCGGCCAGCATGATCTCGTCCTTTTCCTGGCTGGTGAGCAAGGACACCAAACGTCCCGACGACGGCAAGGCCTGGTTGAACCACTTCTTCGAGCCCGCGCAATACGAAACGATCATCGCGACCGTTGGCGGGCGCTGGGTGCCGATCTATCCGGCGCAAACGAAGTCGATGCCGCTGTTCAAGGATACGCCCGCCTTCGCCAATTTCGACGAAATGGCCCGCAATGGCCTGATCGACGGGTATGCCGGCCCGCCCTCGGCGCTCGCCGCGGCCATCTTCAACGCCAAGACCGTCACCCAGTCGCTGCAGCGCATGCTGGTCGACGGAGAAAGCGCGGAAAAGTCCGTCGCCTGGGCTCAGTCCGAAATGGAGCGCCTGGCGGCAGCCAAATAGCGAAGCCAACTCCGACCGCCAAGCAAAGCCTCGCCTTCCATACGAGTTTACTCTTGGGAAGGCGAGGTGTATCGAAGACAGGCTGTTGCCGCATACTGCTCGACAGGGCAATGCGAGACCCAACCAAAGGGCAGCGCGGAAAAGCATAGGAAACGTTCCTGTACCCAGGAGGGATCTATGAAGTTTTCCAAGCAATTGGCTGCCGTTCTGACGGCCGGCACCCTGTTCGGGATCGGCGTCGCTGCGCCGGCCTCGGCGCAGGACAAGCCGACGCTGGCCTTCGTCGTGAACGGCGCCTCGGACTTCTGGAAAGCCGCCGAGGCCGGCGTGCGCAAGGCCCAGTCGGAAATGCCCGACTACACCATGGAACTGAAATATCCCGAGCAGGCCGCCGCGGCGATCCAGCAGAGGCTGATGGACGACCTCGTCGCCGCCGGCGTCAAGGCCATCATGGTCTCGGCCATCGATCCCGGCACCTCGACCGAGGCGCTCAACCGCATCGCCGGGCAGATCCCCCTGTTCACCACCGACAGCGACGCGCCGCAGTCGAAACGCGTGGCCTATATCGGCTCCTCCAATGTCGACGCCGGCAAGCAGGCCGCCGAGATCGCACTGAAAGCGCTGCCGAACGGCGCCAAATGCATCGGCTTCGTCGGGCTGCTCGGCGCCGACAACGCCAAGGAACGCATCCAGGGCATGAAGGAAGGCCTCGCCGGCTCGAAGGTCGAACTGATCGACGTGCGCGGCGACGACATCGACCAGACCCGCGCCAAGAAGAATGTCGAGGACGCGCTGGTCGCCAGCCCCGACGTGACCTGCATGGTCGGCTTCTACTCCTACAACACGCCGCGCATCTACGAGGCGCTGCGCGACGCCGGCAAGCTCGGCCAGATCACCGTGATCGGCTTCGACGACGACCCGATCACCCTCGGCGGGGTCAAGGAAGGCACGATTGCCGCCACCGTGGTGCAGCAGCCGTTCGAATGGGCCTATCAGGGCATGAAGCTGATGGCCGCCTATCTGAAGGGCGACAAGTCCGGCATCCCGGCGAATGGGCTGATCATCATCCCGACCAAAGTGATCGGCAAGGACGATGTCGACACCTATGCGGCCAGTCTGAAGGCCATGGCCGGTGGTGGCTAGCCGACGATCTTCTTGAACACCCGCCTGCCCGCCCGTGTGGGCAGGCGGAGCCGCTTTCGACATCCCGTCCGACGTATCGGACTGCTGCCGCACCCGGCGGATCATGGTCGATGGAATGACAGACAGCCTGGCCCCCGACCGCGTCGTGACCGTCCACCCGACGCCTTTCCTCGAACTGGCAGACATCCGCAAGGCCTATCCGGGCGTCGTCGCCCTGCAGGGCTTTTCCATGACGGTCGCGCCCGGCGAGGTGATCGGCCTCGTCGGCGAGAATGGCGCCGGCAAGTCGACGCTGATGAAGATACTCGGCGGCATCGTCCAGCCCGACCACGGCACCATCACCATTGACGGCGAGCCGCACGCCGGCCTGACCGTCGAAGAGAGCCTTCGCGCCGGCATCGCCTTCGTCCACCAGGAACTGAACCTGTTCGACAACCTGGACGTCGCCGCCAACATCTATATCGGCCGCGAACCGACGCGCGCCGGACTGCTTCGTCTTGTCGACCGCCTGGCCCTGCGCGCGCTCGTGGCACCGCTCCTGAAACGCGTCGGCGCCGGCTTTTCGCCCGACACACCCGTTGCGTCGCTGTCGCTCGCGCAGCAGCAGATGGTGGAGATCGCCAAGGCGCTATCGCTCGACGCTCGCCTCGTCATCCTCGACGAACCGACCTCCAGCCTGCCGATCGCCGAAACCGACAAGCTGCTCGCCGTGATCGCCGGCCTCAAGGCGCAGGGCATCGCCGTCATCTTCATCTCGCACCGGCTGCACGAAATCGAACGCGCCGCCGATCGCGTCATCGTGCTGCGCGACGGCACGCTGGCCGGGACGCTCGACCGCAGCCAGAACACGCATGACCGAATGGTCAAGCTGATGATCGGCCGTGACCTGAAGGCCCAGATCGGCACGCATCAGGCGCGGCCGGGCGCGGTCGCGCTCGAAGCCTTGGGCGTGCGCAGCCCCGCCTATCCGCATCGACAGGTCAATCTCCAACTCCGACGCGGAGAAATCCTCGGCCTCGCCGGCCTCGTCGGCGCGGGCCGGACGGAGCTGGCGCGCGTGCTGTTCGGCGTCGATGCCAGGCTCGGCGGCGAGATCCGGCTTGACGGCAAGCCGATCGCGCTCGCCTCCGCCGCCGACGCCGTAGAAAAGGGCATCTTTCTCGTTCCCGAAGACCGCAAGGCGGCCGGTATCCTGCTCGATCTGCCGATCGCCGAGAACGTGTCCCTGCCGAACCTGCGCGCCCATTCCCGATATTTCCTCGTCTCGCGCCGCAAGGAGGCCGTCACCGCCGAAACGGCGCGGCGCAACCTCGGTATCAAGGCGCCGACCGTTCTGGCGCGGACCGGATCCCTATCCGGCGGCAACCAGCAAAAGGTCGTGCTCGCCAAATGGCTCGCCATGAACCCCAAGGTCATCATCCTCGATGAACCCACGCGCGGCATCGACATCGGCGCCAAGGCGGAAATCTACCGGCTGATGCGCGATCTCGCCGAGGCCGGCGTCGCCGTGCTGATGATCTCGAGCGACATGGAAGAAGTCATCGGGGTCTCCGACCGGATCGCCGTCATGCATGAGGGCGCGATCTCCGGAACGCTGGAGAAGCGCGATTTCAGCCAGGAAAACGTGCTGTTGCTGGCGGTCGGCAAGCCGCCGGCAGGCATGCGGCAGGATGGGCTGGATCCCCTGAGCAAGAATTTGCAGAAAGAAGAGCGGAGGCTTCCATGACCAAGAAAGATCTCGGCCTTCTGGTGCTGATCCTGGTGGTGGGCGCGGTCGTCGCGTTCATCAACCCGCGCTTCCTGCTGCCGATCAACATCGCCAATACAGCCAATCAGGTAGGCCTGTTCGGACTGCTGTCGATCGCCGAGGCGTTCGTCATCATCACCGGCGGCATCGAGCTCTCCATCGGCTCGGTCGTCGCCCTGCTGGGTGTCATCTTCATCGACCTGATCGGCAATCGCGGCGTGCCATGGCCACTCGCTGTCGTCATCACGCTCGGCATCGGCGTTGTCATCGGCATCGCGCATGGCACGCTGGTGACGCGGTTCAAAATGCAGCCCTTCGTCGTGACGCTGTGCGGCCTGCTGATCTATCGTGGCGTTGCCCGCTTCTACACGGCTGATGGCACCGCCGGTTTCGCCTTCGGCGTCAGCTTCCCGACGCTCGAATGGCTGACGGCCGGCCGGGTGTATGGCATTCCAAACTCGTTCATCTGCATGGTGGTGGTCGCGATCATTGCCTGGATCGTGCTGCACCGATCGGTGTTTGGCCGACATCTGTTCGCGATCGGCAAGAACGAGGAGGCGGCGCGTTTTTCGGGCATCCGCACCGGGCGGACCATCACCGCGGCCTACATCATCTGCGGCGCCCTGACGGCGCTCGCCGCCATCTATTTCGCCATGTACACGCGCTCGATCTCGCCTGCGTCGCATGGCAGTTTCTACGAGCTCTATGCCATCGCGGCGGCGGTGCTGGGCGGCTGCTCGCTACGCGGCGGCGAAGGATCGATCGTCGGCGTCGTGTTGGGCACGATCCTGCTGCAGGAGTTGCAAAACCTCGTCAATCTGCTCGGCATCCCCTCCTCGCTCAATTTCGCGGTGATGGGTGGCGTCATCCTGATCGGCGTACTGGCCGACCAGCAATGGACGAGCCTGCGCGCCCGCCGCCAGATGTCGGCGCTGGCACAATCGCCGGCAGAATAAGCGGCGCGTGTCAGAGCAGATCGTCGTCTCATGGAAACGCTAACCTGCTCTGACTGTTGTTCTATCGCACTTTCTTCGCGCGACCCGGTATCCGCTTCGCGGATGCCCCGCCTACGCAGGTCTGCGCCTACCAGCGCTGGTGGACGTGCGGCTTGACCAGCCGATCGTAGATCTCGACGATGCGGGCCCGGTTCTCCGGAGAGATGCCGGCAAGATCGCTGGCGGCGGCGTTGGAACGCGCCTGCGCCTCGTTGCGGGCGCCCGGGATCACCACCGAAACAGCCCGCTGCAGCAGGATCCAGCGCAGCGCGAAGGTCGACATCGCGACGTCGGCCGGCAGCAAGGGGCGCAGCTCGTCGACCGCCTGCAATGCCACTTCGAACGGCACGCCGGCAAACGTCTCGCCGACGTCGAACGCCTCGCCGTGGCGGTTGAAATTGCGGTGGTCGTCAGCCCGGAAGGCGGTGTCGCGGGTGATCTTGCCCGAAAGCAGGCCGGAGGCCAGCGGCACGCGGACGATGACGCCGATGTTCTTCTTGATCGCCTCGGCGAAGAAGAGGTCATGCGGACGCTGACGGAAGATATTGTAGATGATCTGGACGGTGGCGACAGCAGGATATTCGATTGCCTTCAGCGCTTCCTCGACCCGCTCGACCGAAACGCCGTAGTTGCGGATCTTGCCCTTGGCGACGAGGCCGTCGAGTTCGCCGAAGAAATCGGGGCGATAGTAGACGTCGGTCGGCGGGCAATGCAGCTGCACGAGATCGAGCGTCTCGACCTGCAGATTCCTAAGGCTGCGATCGATAAAGGCCTCGATATTGGCGCCGGTATAACCGTCGGCGACATGCGGGCTGAGCCGGCGGCCCGCCTTGGTGGCGACGAAGGGGCGATCGCCGCCGCGTTCCTTCAGCACCTCGGCGATGATCTTCTCCGAGCGGCCGTCGCCATAGACGTCGGCGGTATCGATGAAGGTGACGCCGGCGTCGAGGGCGGCGTTCAGGGCCTTCTTGCCGTCCGCCTCGCTCACATCGCCCCAGGATCCGCCGATCTGCCAGGCGCCGAAGCCGATTTCCGAGATCTGGGCGCCCGTGCGCCCAAGCTGCCGCTTCTTCATATCTTGTTCTTTCATTTCACCGGCCGGACGGCCGGTGCGCGCCCTGCCGCGCGTGCTCCCGAATCCGTGGTCTGGGGCCGGCCAGGGAGAATTCCGCGCTCGCGGCGACAGGGTCGCCCAGGATGCGGCGCGACAGCCGGTCGACGCACGCCCTACCCTTGCGCGACTTGGCCTCGGAAGCAAATGCAATGCGGTCGCAAACCCCGCCGGTACCAACAAAAAAGCAGGCCGGCTTGAGCCGACCTGCGAGATCGCGATCCCGAATTCCACCCGGCCCGTGCGACCGAGCGGAGCCGCCGTTACTTGCTGACCGGGAAGAACCAGAGATTGCGGTCGGTGTAGCCGAATTCCTTGATGATGGCGGACATGGTGCCATCGGCGCGGATTTCAGCGAGCGCACGCGAGATCGCGCTGTTCAGGTCGACGTCTTCCTTGCGCAGCGCATAGCGGGCATAGCCATATTCTTCCGGAAGCGGCTTGTAGTCAGAAACCAGCTCCATGGCGGCGTCGGGGTGCTTCTTCAGGAACTGGCCGACCTTGATGTCGTCTTCCATGCCGACGTCGAGACGTCCGGCGATGATGTCGGAGAACTCGGCCTCGTTGCTGGTGTAGAGCTTGAGTTCCTTCAGGTCGGTCCGCTTCTCGAGCAGGCCGTGATTGACCGAGCCACGCAGCGTGCCGACCGTCTTGCCGGCAAAATCGTCCCAGCTATGGATGTCATGCGGGTTGCCCTTCGCGACGGTGACGCCCGAGCCATACCAGTAGGACGGGCCGGTGAAAGCCAGAACCTTCAGCCGCTTCTCGTTCTCATGCAGATTGTCGACGATCACGTCGCCACGCTTCGAAAGCAGCGTTGGCACCATCGCGTCGAAGGGGATGAGCTGCCAGGTCACCTTGTCGATGCCGAGGCGCTTGGTCACTTCGCGGAAAATGCGGACGTCGGTGCCGTCATATTCCTTGGTCTTCTCGTCCTGGAAGGTGTTCGGCGGATCGGCGGCGATCAGCAGCGTGATGCCGTCCGCGATGGCGCGCTTGTAGGAGCCGTCGCCGCCGTCATAGGTGGCGTTGCCGACGCCGATGTCGCCGGCAAAGGCGGCGGAAGCCGACATGACGCCGGCAATCACGGAAGCAAAGACAAGACTGGTCAGTTTCACTGGATATTCCCCTCGTTTTCTTGTTCGAAACGTCTATCGACTGGCCGCGCTCATTTCCTTGTTGCGTTCGAGCACGGATCGCAGGAAGTCCCGGGTCCGCTCCTGTTGCGGGGCGGAGAAAAGCTCGTGCGGCTTGCCGCTCTCGACGATCCTGCCGTCGGCCATGAACACGACCCGGTCCGACACCTCGCGGGCGAAGCCCATCTCATGCGTGACAACGACCATGGTCATGCCATCGTCGGCCAGCGCCCGCATGACGCGCAGCACCTCGCCAACCAGCTCGGGATCGAGCGCCGAGGTCACCTCGTCGAACAGGATCGCCTTCGGCCGCATGGCGAGGGCGCGGGCGATGGCGACGCGCTGCTGCTGGCCGCCGGACAACTCATGCGGATAGGCCTGCGCCTTCTGCGCCAGGCCGACCTTTTCGAGCAGCGCGAGCGCGATGTCGGTCGCCTCGCCACGCGACCGGCCAAGCACATGGATCGGCGCCACCGTGATGTTCTCCGTCACCGTCAGATGCGGGAACAGGTTGAACGACTGGAACACCATGCCGACCTTGGCGCGGATCGCCTCGATCTGCTTCTCGCTGTCGACGACCAGCTTGCCGTCCCGCTCGTAGCGATAGACGGGCTGGCCATCGATCGAGATCGTGCCGGAGCCGATCTCTTCCATGTTGTTGATACAGCGAAGCATCGTCGACTTGCCGGAGCCGGACGGGCCGATCACACAGACGACCTCCGCCTTGTCGACCGTCAGCGAGACGTCCTTGAGGACGTGATGGGCGCCGTAGTGCTTATTGATGCAATCGAGGCGGATCATGACTTGCTGGCCCCTTCGACGGCCTCGGTGGCGGCAACGGGGGCGACGTCGGTCGGCACGATGGCCGGGCGCCGTGCGCCGATCGCCATGCGCTTTTCCAGGTAGCGGACGAACAGCGCCGCCGGATAGGAGAAGAACAAATAGATCGCGCCGATGATCGTGAATACGGTGAAGTACTGAAAATTCGTCGACGAGATGATCTGGCCGGTGAAGATCAATTCACGCACCGTTACGATCGATACCAGCGATGTATCCTTGAACAGCGAGATGCAATAATTGCCGAGCGGCGGAACCACGACACGGATCGCCTGTGGCAGGATGATCAGGCGCAGCATCTTGCGGCGCGACATGCCGAGCGCCTTGGCGGCCTCGACCTGGCCATGCGGGATGGCCGCGATGCCGGCGCGATAGACCTCGGCCAGATAGGCGGAGTAGTTGATCGACAGGCCGATGACACCGGCCATGAACGGGTCAAACCGGATGCCGAACGCCGGCAGTACGAAGTAGATGTAGAACAACTGCAGCAGGCATGGCGTTCCACGCACCACCTCGATGTAAAACGAAGCGGCGATACGAAGAATTCGCGAGCGGCCGATCTTCGCCAGCGCCAGCAAGAGGCCGAGCGGCAGGGCGATAAGCATGACGCAGAAGGTAAGCTGCAGGCTGATGGCAGCGCCGCGCATCAGATCCGGGAAATAGTCCCCGACGCCCTCGAAATTGAACAGATTGATGAATGTCGTCAGCACGGGACGCCTTCCGTCTCAGGAACCGATGCACGGCAGCTTTTCAAGGAAACCAGCCGCGGCAGTACTCGCGAAGAAAACCCTGCCCGGCTCACCCAAATTATTCTGTATTACAGAACAGCGTTCTGTAATTAAATGCTAGGTTTGCTGAAGCCGAATGTCAACGCACGTTTTCCCGAGCGTAAGGCCTTCGCGTATTAGTTTTCGGTGCGATCTATTCTGGGTTCGCTGCCCGAAAATCAGTCAAACCGCTTTGGGACGAAGCATTCATCGATTGCCGGCGGACGGCGGCAGCTGTGTCACGACAAGGCGAAGGGGGTGAGCGTGATCGCCGTCGTCAGGGCCGTGCCCGGCGCCAGAACCAATATTCCCGTGTCGTTCCGGCCGGTTGCGAGGTTGAAGGCGTCGGTGCAGTGGCTTACCGGCTCGGCGCAGAAATGGCCGGCGCCGGGTGGCGTATAGACGACGAGATGGCGCAGCGGCGCGTCGGCGATCATGCCCAATCCGGCGCCATGCTCCGGCCAGCGTATCGTCGCCGCGCCGTCCCAGCCGGCGAAGGCCGTGTCGAGCGCAGCCTGCCCGACCACCAGTCGCGGCGCGTCGCCCCAGAGTTCGGCAGCCGGAGCGAGGCGGACCGGCATGATCTCGTCGTCGACATGCCACGCCGTCTCGACGCGGGCTTCGAGCGTCGTCTGCGGCGTCGCAGGGAAGAAGGGATGCAGGCCGAAGCCATAGGGCATCGGCTCCGTCCCGCGATTATGCGCCGTCAGCCGGACCCGCAACCGGTCCCGCGTCACCTCGATGGTCTGCATCGCCGCATAGGGAAATGGCCAAGCGTCGCCGGCATGCTCATAGCCGAGCACGATCCGGTCCGGCTCGCTCGCGACGACCGCCCATGGCCGCTGCCAGCCATGGCCGTGCTCGACATGCGGCCCCGGCGTGTTGCGCGGCATGTGAATGTCGCGGCCTTCGAAGGTGAAACGCCCGTCGCGCAGTCGGTTGGAAAAGGGCGTCAGCGGAAAGCAGCCGGCCTCCTCGTCGCCGTCATAGGGCGACGACATCGGCCGGATCAGATCGAGCCAGCGCCCGTCCGGATGCCGCCACTGGCAGACAGCGATGCGGCCGCCCAGTTCCGGCAGCAGCGTCAGGCGGAAGCGTTCGGTCGCCAGTTCGACCGCGGCTCCCGGCGCCGTCACAGCCGCGCTTCCGTCAGCGGCCGCAGCGCCCAGGCTTCCTGCGCCGACGGGCCGCCGAGCGCGCGCGAGATCAGGTCGGCGTGGCGCACCAGCGGCTCGGCGATGGTCGCGACCTGTTCCAGCGGCAACAATTGCTTCAGCGTCGTCACGCTGATGGCGCCGAGCGTCTGGCCGCCACGGCCGAACACCCCCGCCGCGACACAGATGATGCCTTCGTGGTCTTCCTCGTCGTCGATCGCATAGTGGCGGGCGACGATGCGGTCGAGGTCGTCGCTGAGCGCGACGATCGAGGTCAGTGATTTCGGCGTCCGGGCCGGATAGCCGACGCGCTCCAGCAAGGCCAGCGCCGCGGGCCGGGGCATGGCGGCGAGCAGGACCTTGCCGACGCCGGAGCAATGCGGCTTTTCGCGACGGCCGAGCGCGGCATCGAAGCGGATCGCGCCCGGCGCATCGACGCGGCCGATCACTACCGCGAAGCCGTCATCCATCATGGCGACGCGCGAGGTCATGCCGATCTCCTGCGTCAAGTCGCGCAGCACCGGCAGTGCGACATCGGCGAGGCCCGTATTGGCGACGGCGAGATCACCGAGCCGCAGCAGCGACAAGCCGAGCCGGTAGCGCCGGGTCATGCCCTCGCCGACATCGGTGACCACGCCGCGCGCCCGCAGCGTCGCCAGGATGGCGTAGGCGGCCGGCTTCGACAGGCCGATGTCGCGAGCGAGGTCGGTCAACCGCGCACCGGCCTGGCCGCTGTCGGCAATCCGCTCCAGCAGGTCGAGGGCGCGCCCGAGGCTCTGCACCCTATATCGCTCATCCGTCATGGTCGGTTCGCCCTTCGTTGGATCGCCATGCCGGCCAGCGTCGCCGACGGCGCTTCGAGTCGCAATAGGAAACATATTTCCACAATACAGAACTTCGTATCGCAACAGCGATCGCGTCGTCGCCGAACCGGCAAGGCCGCGACGCCCAACCATTTTGCCTTTCCGCGCCTTCCTCGGGGCGCGACGCCAGCTGCATTCACCGCGACACCGGGCCGTCCGGGCCCGCCACAAGCGGATTGACTCACATCAGGAAAGGACTAGCATCCTGTAATACAAAATAGTGTTCTTCAATAAGAAACAGTTTCCGAGGGCATCCATGGCCGATGAGCCGCGCAAATATCGCTCCACTTCTTGGTTCGGCGGGGCCGGAAAAAACGCCTTCATGCATCGCAGCTGGATGAAGAATCGAAGGGCATCCGCCAGACGTCTTCGACGGCCGCCCGGTGATCGGCATCTGCAATACCTGGTCGGAACTGACGCCCTGCAACGCGCATCTTGCGGACCTCGCCGAGCACGTGAAACGCGGCGTCTATGAGGCCGGCGGCTTCCCGCTCGAATTCCCGGTGATGTCGCTCGGCGAGAGCAACATGCGCCCGACCGCCATGCTGTTCCGCAACCTCGCCGCGATGGATGTCGAGGAATCGATCCGCGGCAATCCGATCGACGGCGTCATCCTGCTGGTTGGATGCGACAAGACCACGCCGGCGCTGCTGATGGGCGCCGCCAGCTGCGACCTGCCGACCATCGCCGTCTCGGGCGGCCCGATGCTGAACGGCAATTTCCGCGGCAAGGCGATCGGCTCCGGCACGCATGTCTGGAAGTTCTACGAGGATGTGAAGGCCGGCCGCATGTCGGTCGACGACTTCCTCGCCGCCGAGCAGGGCCAGAGCCGTTCGGCCGGCAGTTGCATGACCATGGGCACCGCCTCGACGATGGCGTCGATGGTCGAGGCGCTCGGCATCGGCATGCCCGACAACGCCGCGATCCCCGCCGTCGATTCGCGCCGCGCCAGTCCTGGCGCAGGAATGCCGGCCGCCGCATCGTCGAGCTGGTGCGCGAGGACGTGACGATGTCGCAGATCCTCGACCGCGAGGCGTTCGAGAACGCCATTCGCGTCAACGGCGCCATCGGCGGCTCGACCAATGCCGTCATCCATCTGATCGCGGTCGCCCGCCGCATCGGCCTCGACCTGTCGCTCGACGACTGGGACAAGTTCGGCCGCGACGTGCCGACCATCGTCGACCTGATGCCGTCCGGCCGCTACCTGATGGAAGACTTCTACTATGCCGGCGGCCTGCGCGCCGTGATGCGCGTCGCTCGACGAGGACGGCCTGCTGCATCGGCGATGCGCCGAGCGTCGCCGGCCCGACCATCGGCGAGATCGTCAGCCGACGCGCCCAACTACAATGGCGAGGTGATCCGTTCGCTCGAGCGAACCGTTGACGCCGCAGGGTGGCATCGCGGTGCTGCGCGGCAATCTCGCCCCCGGTGGCGCCGTCATCAAGCCATCGGCGGCGACCCGAAGCCCTGATGCAGCATCGCGGCCGCGCCGTCGTCTTCGAAACCATCGAGCACTATTATAAGCCGCATCGACGATCCCGATCTCGACATCGACGCCAGTCTGCAGTCATGGTGCTGAAGAACTGCGGCCCGAAGGGCTATCCCGGCATGGCCGAGGTCGGCAACATGCCGCTCCCCGCCAAGCTGCTGCAGCAGGGCGTCACCGACATGGTGCGCATTTCCGACGCGCGCATGAGCGGCACCGCCTATGGCACGGTCGTGCTGCACACAGCGCCGGAAGCCGCCGCCGGCGGCCCGCTCGCGCTGGTTCGTGACGGCGACATGATCGAGCTGGATGTTGCCGGCCGGCGCCTGCATCTCGACGTTTCCGACGGCCGAGCTCGCCGCGCGCCGGCGCCGAATGGAGCCCGCCGAGCGCATGAAGGCGTCAATGGCTACCAGAAGCTCTTCGTCGAACACGTGCTGCAGGCCGACGAGGGCTGCGACTTCGACTTCCTGCTTGGCAAACGCGAAGCGGGCATCCCCCGCCATTCTCACTGAGGCGCTGATGGAACAAGATGTTCGCCTACGCGGTATATCCCAGCCTGGACGGCCGCGTCGTCTTCATCACCGGCGGCGGCAGCGGCATCGGCGAAAGCCTGGTCCGGCATTTCAGCGCCCAGGGCGCGAACGTCACCTTCGTCGACCTGGCCGAGGACACCTCGCGCGCCCTGGTCGAGAGCGTGCCGGGACGACGGCCATCGCGCGCCCGACTTCATCCCCTGCGACCTGCGCGACATCGAGACGCTGCAGGCCGCGATCGCCGCGACGCAGGAAAAGCATGGCGCCATCCGCGTCCTGCTCAACAATGCCGGCAATGACGACCGTCATCGCACCGAGGACGTCACCGTCGCCTATTGGGACGACCGCATGGCGGTCAACCAGCGCCACCAGTTCTTCGCGGCGCAGGCCGTGCGGCCGATGATGCGGGACGCCGGCGGCGGCTCGATCATCAATTTCGGCTCGATCACCTGGATGGTCGGCGACGGCGACTGCCCGGCCTATGTGACGGCCAAGGCCGCCATCACCGGCCTGACCCGGGCGCTTGCGCGCGAGTTCGGCCCGGAGCGCATCCGCGTCAACTGCATGATCCCCGGCTGGGTTATGACAGAACGCCAGGTGCGCCTGTGGCTGACGCCCGAGGGCGAGCGCCAGATCGCCGATCGCCAGTGCCTGCAGGACCGGCTCCAGCCGTCCGACATTGCGCGCATGGCGCTTTTTCTCGCAGCCGACGACAGCCGCATGTGCACGTCGCAGAATTTCATCGTGGACGGGGGTTGGGTTTGATGCGCGGCGTAGAGACAGGCCGGACACGGCTGGTTCAGTTCAAGACCGAGACCGGCGAGCGCAGGGTCGCCGTCGTCGGCGCCGATGGCGAGACGCTGCTGCCGCTGCAGGGATTCTCCACCGTCCACGAACTCGCGCTCGCGAGCGTCGAGACGGGAACGGGGCTGGAGACTCTGGTCGCCAACAGCCCGCGCGACGCGGCAATCGACTATGACGCGGTCCTCATCGCCGGGCGCGTGCTGCCGCCGCTCGACCATCCCGAGCCGGCCCGCTTCCTGATCACCGGCACCGGCCTGACCCACACCGGCAGCGCCACGGCGCGCAACCGCATGCACATGGACACCCATGGCCCGGATGCGATCGAGTCCGACTCGATGAAGATCTACCGGATGGGCCTCGACGGCGGCAAGCCGGCCGAGGGCGAGATCGGCATACAGCCGGAATGGTTCTTCAAGGGCGTCGGCACCTGCGTCGTGCCGACCGGCGCGCCGCTCGATCTGCCCGGCTTCGCCCTGGCCGGCGCGGAAGAGGCGGAGATCGTCGGCCTTTATATCGTCGACGGCGCGGGCCATCCCCGCCGCATCGGCTTCACGCTCGGCAACGACTTTTCCGATCACATCACCGAGGGCAAGAACTACCTTTATCTCGCCCATTCGAAGCTGCGCGAATGCTCGCTCGGCCCGGAACTTCTGCTCGGCGAACTGCCGCAGGAAGTCTCCGGCAACGTCCGCATCATCCGCGACGGCAAGGTGGTCTGGGACGAGACGTTCCTGTCCGGCGAAAGCCACATGTCGCACTCGATCGGCAATCTCGAGCACTACCACTTCCGCTATCCGATGTTCCGCCGGCCGGGCGATCTGCACGCCTACTTCTTCGGCGCGGACGCGATGAGCTACGCCTCGAACATGAAGACCGAGGTGAATGACGAGTTCGAGATCGTGTCGCCGACCTTCGGCAAGCCGCTGCGCAACCGCATGGTGGCCGGGGCTGAGGAAAAGCTCATTACCGTCACGCCGCTCTGAACGGCGCAACGACGCAAGAGTTGACGACACAAGGTTCAAGAAAGCCTGAGAGAGCGCCAGCCGGGCCACGGTGAAGGTGCTCCTCAAACACCACCAGAACACCAATCCAGAGGAGAAGTGTCGTGATGAGTTTGAAAGCTATTCTGGGAGCCACCGCGCTTGCGGCTGGACTCTGGGTCTCCGCCGCTTCGGCCGAGACGCTGCGCGTCCTCGCCTGGGAAGGCTATGCCGACCCGGATTGGGTGAAGGACTTCACCAAGCAGACCGGCATCGACGTCGACGTCGTCTTTGTCGGCAGCGATGACGAGATCTGGGCCAAGATCAAGGGCAGCGAAGGCAAGGACTTCGACGTCATGGCCGTCAACACGGCCCAGTTGCAGCGCTACATCGACGCCGACCTGGTCAAGCCCTGGGACCTTTCCAAGATCCCGAACCAGAAGCAGGTGCTGCCGCGCTTCCAGGATCTCTCCAAGATCACCGGCGTGACCCGCGACGGCAAGGCCTATGGCATCCCGTTCTGCTTCGACTCGATCGGCCTGATCTACGACACCGACAAGGTGAAAACGGCCCCGACCTCGATGTCCGTGCTGTGGGATCCGCAATATGCCGGCAAGGTACTGGCCTATGACAATGGCGAGCACAATTTCTCGTTTACCGCGCTGACGCTCGGCATCGAAAACCCGTTCCAGCTGTCTTCGGACCAATTCGCGACCGTCAAGGCCAAGCTGCTCGAGCTGAAGCCGAATGTGCTCAGCTTCTATACGACGGCCGACGAAGCCCTGCAGATTTACCAGAACAACGACGTTGCGCTGATCTGGGCCAACTACGGCCAGCAGCAGCTGAAGGCGATGCAGAAAGTCGGCGCCCATGTCGCCTATATCGCGCCGAAGGAGGGTTCGCTCTCCTGGCTCGACAATTGGGCGATGACCAGCGGCGTCAAGGATGAAGCCGCAGCGGAGAAGTGGGTCAACTTCCTGCTCGACAAGAAGATCGGCGCCCAGCTCTCCGAGCGCACCGGCTTCGGCAACACCGCCGCCGCCAGCTCGAACGCCAATGACAATGACAAGCTGGTCTGGCTCGAAAGCGTCGAGGACCCGTTGAAACGTTCGGATCTCTGGAACGAAATCAAGGCGTCGCAGTAGCGCCGGCTCTCGACAATCGGATGGAGCCAAGGCTCCATCCTCTCCTGTCTCAACCCACGCGCCGATGCGCACGGGACCCTTTGTCGATGGTTCGGGGTGGTAATGACCGAAGCCGGTATCCTTCTGAAACTGCGGTCGGTTTCGAAAAATTATGGCGCGACCGCCATCCTGCACGAGATCGATCTCGACGTGCATGACGGCGAGTTCATCACCATTCTCGGCCCGTCTGGCTCGGGCAAGACGACCATCCTGCGCCTGATCGGCGGCTTCACGCAGCCCTCCGGCGGCCAGATCCTGCTCGACGGCGGCGACATCGCCGCCATGCCGATCAATCGGCGCCCGTTCAACACCGTGTTCCAGGACTATGCGCTGTTCCCGCACCTGACGGTGGAGGCGAATGTGGGCTACGGCCTCGCCGTGCGCGGCACGCCGCGCGCCGAGACCGCCAAGCGCGTCGCCGACGCGCTCGAACTGGTCCAGCTCGGCCCTCTCGGCAAGCGATTTCCGGCCCAGCTTTCCGGCGGCCAGCGCCAGCGCGTGGCGCTCGCCCGCGCCATCATCTGCCGGCCGCGCCTGATCCTGCTCGACGAACCGCTCGCCGCCCTCGACGTCGAGCTGCGCCGCCACATGCAGACCTTCCTGAAGTCGATCCAGACCGAGATCCGCACCACCTTCCTGTTCGTCACGCACGATCAGGAGGAGGCGATCGCCATGGCCGACCGGATCTGCGTGATGAGCGCCGGCCGCATCGAGCAGATCGGCTCGCCGCACGAGGTCTATTACCGGCCGGGCACGGAGTTCGTCGCCAAGTTCTTCGGCGAGAACAATCTCGTCCCCGGCACGCTCGGACCGGTCGACGGCGCGACCCGCGCGATCGACACCGCCATCGGCCGGCTCGTCTGCGCCGTCGACGGCCAGCCGCAGATCGCGGCGCTTCCCGCCGGCGGCCCAGCGCTCGCCGTGTTCCGGCCGGAAGCCGTCGGGATCGGCAATGGCGCCGGCGAGGGCAACCGGATCGCCGCCCGCATCGAGCAGGTCGCCTTCGGCGGCGCCTCGACCATGGTCAACGCGGCCGCCCTCGACCAGCCGCAGCAGGTGCTGAAGGCGCGCCTGCAGAGCCGCCCCGACGGCACGGCGCTGTCGCAGGGCGAGACGGTCGCCTTCACCGTTCCGACCAGCGCCTGCCGCCTGGTGCCGGCATGAGCGAGAGCATCGCCCCCGCCGGACCGAACCGGCTGACGCCCTGGCTCGCCAGCTTCGCCGCCTTCGTGGTGCCGTTCGGCTTCGTGCTGGCGCCGATGGCGCTGTTCCTCGTCTACTCCTTCTTCAGCGTCGACCATGGCAGCATCGTCTTCTCGCCGACGCTCTCCAACTACATCCGCTTCTTCACCGACCCGGTATTCCTGCCGATCTTCTGGCGCACCTGCCTGCTCTGCTTCACCGTCGCCCTTCTCTGCGTGCTGTTCGCCTTTCCGGTCGCCTATTTCCTGACGACGCTGCGCGGGCGCAGCCGCTACATGCTGCTGGTGCTGCTGCTGGTGCCGCTGCTGATGAGCTACGTCATCAAGATCTACGCCGTCCGCAGCATTTTGGGCGGCAACGGCATGCTGAACCGGGCGCTGCTCGCGACCGGCCTCATCGACAAGCCGTCCATGCTGTTCGTGTTCAACCTGAACGCCGTGCTGCTGACGCTCACCGTGCTGCTGATCCCCTTCGCCGTGCTGCCGATCTTCCTGTCGCTGGAGCGGATCCCGAAGGCGCTCCGCCATGCCTCGGCCGACCTCGGCGCCACCAACGCCCAGACGTTCTGGCGCGTGACCGTGCCCTTGAGCCTGCCCGGCACGCTGTCGGCGATGAGCTTCGTCTTCGTGCTGGCGATCGGCGATTTCCTGACGCCGCAAATGGTCGGCGGCCAGTCCGGCTTCACCTTCGGCCGCATCATCTACAGCCAGTTCGGAACCGCCTTTAACTGGCCGTTCGGCGCGGCGCTTTCCGTCATCCTCGCCGCCGTCGTGATCCTGGCGATCCGGCTCGGCGGCCGGGTCGAAAGCAGCCGCGGGAGGATCCAGTGATGCGGCTCGCCGACAGGGCAGCCCCGGCGCTGCTGATCACCCTCACCCTCTTCGTCTTCATCCTGCTCTATGGCCCGCTGATGGTGCCGATCGTCTCGTCCTTCTTCACCGTCAGCCACGGTGCGGTGGACTGGTCGCAGCCGACGACCGCCGCCTATGCGGACCTGACCCAGAACGACAGCGTTCTGGCGGCGCTCTGGACGACGCTGGTCGTCGGCGCCGGCGCGGTCGTGCTTTCGGTGGCGCTCGGCACCGGCCTCGCGCTCTATTACGCCTCGCCCCGCGCCCGCGGCCGCCAGTTCCTGCAGTTCATCATCTTCCTGCCCTTCCTGATGCCGCCGATCATCACCGGCCTCGCGCTCTTGATTTTCTTCCGGCAGGTCGAGTTCGAACGGTCGCTGCTGACCATCATCATCGGCCACACGGTCTTCGTGCTGGCGCTGGTCTATCGCACCATCCTGACGCGGCTGCAGTCGCTGAGCGGCAGCCTGGTCGAGGCGTCCTACGATCTCGGCGCCAGCGGCTGGCAGACCTTCCGCCTCGTACTGCTGCCCAACCTGTCCAGCGCCATGGTCGGCGCCGCGATCCTCGCCTTCGCGCTCTCCTTCGACGAGACGATGATCACGCTGCTGGTCACCGGCACGCAGAGCACGCTGTCGGTCCGCCTCTGGGCGATGATGCGGCTAGGCTTCACCCCCGACATCAATGCGCTCGTCGCGCTGGTGCTCCTGTTCACGACGGTGCTGTGCCTCGTCGCCGTTCGCTTCCTGATGCCCGCATCCGCCGTCGCGGGGTCGGACGACGACTGACCTGGGCCCGATCGCCCCGATTGACGGCGCGATCGGTGCCCCCCCCCGGACGGCACCCTCCCGCTCCCCGGACGCCCTGCCGACTTTCCCCGGCATTTCTTTGCAGACTGCCGATTCCGGGACCGCCGGCGCGCCATCGCGCGGTCGGGACTTTGCGTTGACGCGTCACGGCGTTCCGCCAACTATCAATAATCGCTGAATTGCGCCGCTTCCGCGCGACGCCGCGGGCGGCTCTGATATGCCACGCAGTACCCTGGCGTCGGGCCGGGCACGCCCGCGGGCAGGAGTCATATTCCATACTGTAGAATGCAAAGTTATCGGGATATCGACAGAATTGGGACGCATCCCGGCGGCGGCTGTAAGCCCCTTGCATTTTGGCCGTACCCTATTCAAACTGTTCGAGACTAGAGTGAATTTTCGTTCTACATAATGGGACGGGCGTCTTGAGCATGAAAGTGGGATCAAGCCTTCACAACACGGTACCGCTCCGGGACCGGCAGATCCATGGCGTGTGCCGACAACTCGCCGCTAGCCCATTGGTCTTCGAGACATCCGAATAGGACCATCGCCGCAGCGCGATGACGCCGCGACGGGCACAGCTGACGATTTCCGGCACCGGCTGCCGAGCGCGGGCCAAGATGAATGTGGCAAGTGACGCATCAGATCACGCCACGACGAGACGTTTGAACGTCCGATACTTCCAGAAGGGAACCGAGATCATGCGGGAAAGAATGCATCCGATTGCCAGACGCCTGGGCCTCCTGACGGCGGCGGCGGCACTGTTCGCCGGAACGCTGGGCGGCACTGCCGATCTGGCCGAGGCCGCTTCGCCGCGCGCGGCTGAGAACAAGATGGTCCTCGTCGCCCGGCAGGATCCCGGCACGCTCGACTTCGTCAAGAGCAACTTGACCGCCATGCGGCTGTGGATCCCGGCCAACGTCGTCGAACCGCTCGTCTACTTCAACAAGGACGGCAGCGTTTCGCCCGGCGTCGCCGAGAGCTGGACGATCAGCGACGACAAGCTGACCTATACCTTCAAGATCCGCGACACGACCTTCTCGAACGGCGCGCCTGTGACGGCCGAGGACGTCGTCTATTCGCTCAACGCCATGAAGAACAGTCCGATGGTCGACTATTCCGCCGCCTATGACGCGGTGACGGCGATCGACAAGGTCGATGACCACACCGTCAAGGTGACGCTGTCGCGTCCGAGCCAGAGCTTCTGGCAGGGCATGGGCGCCATTTCCGGCCTGATCCAGCCGGAAGCCTCGGCTGCCACCATCGCCACCAACCCGATCGGCACCGGCCCCTACAAGCTGAAGACCTACACCACCAACAGCGCCTTCGAGTTCGAGGCCAACCCGACCTATTGGGGCGAGAAGCCGGCGGTCCAGAACGTCAGCGTCCGCATCATCACCGACGGCACCGCCGGCCTCAACGCATTGGAAGCCGGCGAAGTCGATGCGCTGCCGGTCATCACCATCGACCTCTGGGAGCAGCTCTCCAAGCGCGAGCTCGACAAGAAGTATTCGCTCGTCACCTATCCGCAGGTCGGCGAGCCGACCTACGCCATCCTGAACCAGAAGCTCGACAAGGACCTGCGCGAGACCATTGCCAGGACGTTTGACCGCCAGTCCTACAACGACGCCTTCGGCGCCGCGTGGGGCGCGGAAAATACCTGCACCTTCGCGCTGCCGAACCAGGTCTGGTACTCGCCGGAAAACGCCGAAACCTGCCCGTTCCCGTATGATATGGAAGGCGCGATGGCGACCATCGCGGAGAAGGGCTATGCCAGCACGCCGCTGGAATACGCCTCGCTCAGCGATGTTCCCGACCTGTCGCTGCCGGCCGATATCATGGTTCCCGCCATGCAGGCCGCAGGCTTCAACGTCAACCGCAACGCCATCGACCTCGCCCGCTACTCGCAGCTGATCTTCCAGGGCCGTCCGCCGCAGTTCGACGTGACGATCATGTCGGGCGACGCCAACCCGGTGCAGTGGGCCTGCCCGGATCCGAGCAAGGCCGGCTGGAGCACCTATTGCTCGGCCGGGTACACCCAAGCGCTCGCCGATGCCGATGCCGCCCTCAGCCAGGAGGACTATACCGTGCAGATGAAGAAGGCCGCCGACATCCTGCGCAAGGATGCCGTCATCGTGCCGCTGATCGCCAAGAAGGGCGTCGGCCTCTTCAATCCCGACCTGAAGGGCTTCCTGGAGCCGCGCGTCGGTGTCGCGATCGAGATGGCCAAGCTGCACTGGTAGGATCCCCATTCTGACGACAAGCCGCCGCCGGCCCCTGGCCGGCGGCGGCCCCTCCGCCCACCAGGCCTCTCGCTGGGAATATTGAATGGCGATCTACGTCCTGCGCAAACTGGTGTTCTTCCTGGGCGCCATCTTCATCGCCTCGCTGGCGATCTTCCTGCTGATCCGGGGCGCCGGCGGCAATGTCGCCGCGGTCGTGCTCGGCAAGGGCGCGACGCCCGAGGCGATCAACGCGCTCGCCCACACCTATGGCCTCGACCAGCCGCTGGCCGTCCAGTATTTCGACTGGGTCGGCAACATGCTTTCCGGCGACCTCGGCCGCTCCTTCCGCACCAATGAGCGCGTCTCCGACCTCGTCACCGCGCGTCTCTCGGTCTCGATCCCGCTCGCCCTTTCCGGGCTGATCCTCGGTCTTCTCATCGCCATCCCCGTCGGCACCTATGCCGCGCGCAATGTCGGCACGCCGTCCGGCGCCATCCTCGCGCTGGTCAGCCAGATCGGCGTCGCCGTGCCGGTGTTCTGGGCCGGCATCCTCTTGTCACTGCTGTTCGGCGTCCGCCTCGGCTGGCTGCCGACCGGCGGCTGGACCGATTGGTCGGTCAGCATATGGGGCGCCATCCGCTCGCTCGTGCTGCCGGTGCTGTCGCTCGGCCTGATCATGGCTGCCGTGCTGATCCGCTATGTCCGCTCCGCCGTGCTCGACGTGATGAACCAGGACTACCTGCGCACGGCGCGAGCGGTCGGCATGACCCGCACCGAGGCGCTGCTGAAGGTCGGCCTGCGCAACGCCTCGCTGCCGCTCGTCACCATTGTCGGCCTGCAGATCGCCGAGCTGATCGGCGGTACGGTCATCATCGAGACGGTGTTCTCGCTGCCCGGCCTCAGCCGGATGATGCTTGCCAATGTCGCCGCCCGCGAGGTGATCGTCGTGCAGTCGACCGTGATGCTGATCATCATCTTCGTCATCGCCGTGAACCTCCTCGTCGATCTCCTCTACGGCATTCTCGACCCGCGCGTTCGGTCGAGCCGGTAAGCGGGAGAAGCCCAACATGACCATGAACCAGCCCTCCCCCATGTCTGCGCCGGCCGGCGTGCCGATATCGCCGCCGCAGCGCAAGCCGCGCCGCAAGCTGCCGCGCAACGCGTCGCTCCTCATCGGCCTCGTGCTCACGGCCCTGTTCCTGGCGATCGCGCTGATCTCGTTCTTCTACCTGCCGTCGAACCCGAACATCCCGGTAATCCGCAACCGCCTGCTGCCAGCCGGCACGCCCGGTCACTGGCTCGGCACCGATGTGCTCGGTCGCGACATCATCGCGCAGCTGATGGTCGGCGCGCGCACCTCGATCCTGGTCGGCGCCGGCGGCGCCACCTTCAGCCTGATCCTCGGCACCATCGCCGGCCTCGCCGCCGCCGCCTCCGGCAAAATCACCGACGAGGCGATCTCGCGCGGATCCGACATCCTGCTGGCGATCCCCGGCATGGTGACGGCGCTGGTGCTCGCCGCGACCATGGGGTCCGGCGCGCTCACCACCATCCTGGCGCTGACCGCCTTCTTCACGCCGTCCTTCACCCGCGTCATCCGTTCCGCCGCGATGGGCGTGCTCAACGAGGACTTCATCACCGCCGCCAAGCTCTACGGCCGCGGCAAGATCTTTGTGCTTGCCCGCCATGTGCTGCCTAACATCGCCGGGGTGATGATCGTCCAGTTCACGCTCTATTTCGCCGCCGGCATCCTGACCGAGGCCGGCCTCTCCTATCTCGGCGTCGGTGTCCACCGGCCGTCAATTTCCTGGGGCCTGATGCTGAATGAAGCGCAGCAGCAGGTCGGCGTCTCGTCGCCGCTCGCCATCTGGCCGGGCTTCGCCATCGTGCTGATGGTGCTAGGGCTCAACCTTCTCGGCGATGGCCTGCGCGACGTGCTCGACCCCAAGCTCGCCCGGAGGGCCTCATGACGAAGCCCCAGCAAGACCGGGCCCAGGACCGGACCAACGTGCTCGAGGTCGCCAACCTCGTCGTCCACAACACGACGCTGACGGCGGTGCGCGGCATCGACTTCACCCTGCCGGCCGGCGGCCGCATGGGCCTCGTTGGCGAATCCGGCTCGGGCAAGACGCTCACCGCCCTGTCGCTGATGGGCCTGCTGCCAATGGGCTGGCAGGCGAATGGCAGCGTCCGCCACGATGGCGTCGACCTGATCGCGCAGTCGGACAAGGCGCTCTCGAGCCGGCGCGGCCGCACCCTCTCGATGGTGTTCCAGGACCCGCTTTCGTCGCTCGATCCGGTCCGCCGCATCGGCCAGCAGGTTTCCTCGGTTATTCGCCGCCATACCGACGCCGGCAAGAAGGAGGCCGAGCGCCAGACGCTCGAGCTGTTCCGGCTGATGTCGCTGCCGCGCCCCGAGCAATTGATGCGGGCCTATCCGCACGAGATCTCCGGCGGCCAGCGCCAGCGCGTCATGATCGCCATGGCGCTCGCCTGCTACCCGCAGCTGATCATTGCCGACGAGCCGACCACGGCCCTCGACGTGACGGTGCAGAAGCAGGTGCTGCGGCTGCTCAACACCGCCGTCCAGGAACGCGGTTCCGCGCTGATCATGATCACGCATGACCTGCCGATCATCGCGGCGATGTGCGACACCGTCGCCGTCATGTATGCCGGCAAGATCGTCGAGATGGGGCCGGTGGCGGAAGTGTTCCGGTCGCCGCGCCACCACTACACCAAGGGGCTGCTCGAATCGCAGCCGACCATGGACAATATCGCCCTCGACGGCAGCTCGCGCCTCGCCTCGATCCCGGGGATGGTGCCGCCGCTGCACAGCCTGCCGAAGGGCTGCGCGTTCCATCCGCGCTGCAGCGCCGCCACCGAACGCTGCCGGACGGAGATCCCGCAGCTCGAGCCGGGCGCGCGCCGCACGGCCTGCTGGCATCCGATCGCCGCGCCGGCCGAGGCCGCCATCCAAGCCGGAGTGAGCGCGTCATGAACCGCCGCGTCGACGAAGTTCATCTGACCCCGCCACTGCTCGAAATGCGACAGGTGACGCAGACCTATTCGCTGAGCCGCAAGTCGCTGCTGGGGGCGCGGCCGACGCTGACCGTGCTCGACAAGGTCAGTTTCGATGTCCGCCCCGGCGAGGCGGTCGGCCTCGTCGGCGAATCCGGCTCCGGCAAGACGACGCTCACCCGCATCCTGACCGGCATGGAGAAGCCGCGTCAGGGCCACGTCTTCTACAACGGCGCCGACATCTGGGCCGGCGACGGCGAGCGCTGGCGCAACTTCCGCCGCTCGGTGCAGGTGGTGATGCAGAATCCGCGCTCGTCGCTCGACCCGAGGATGCGCATCGGCCTGTCGCTGCTGGAACCGTTGCGCAGCCTGAAGATCGAGGGCGACCATGCCGCCCGCGTGCACGAGGTGCTCGACCAGGTCGGCCTGAGCCGACAGGCGCTGGAGCGCTATCCGCACGAATTCTCCGGCGGCCAGCTGCAACGCATCGCCATCGCCCGCGCGCTGATGCCGGCGCCGAAGGTGCTGATCGCCGACGAGCCGGTCTCGGCCCTCGACGTCTCGATCCAGGCGCAGGTGCTGAACCTGCTCAAGGATTTGGTCAACGAGCTCGGCCTCAGCCTGGTCTTCATCGCGCACGACCTCTCGGTCGTCGCCTATACGACGAGCCGTGTCTCGGTGATGTCGGCGGGGCGGATCGTCGAGGTCGGCAAGCCGCTCGATCTCTTCACGAGGCCGCAGGCAGAGGCGACCCGCAACTTGGTCGGCGCCATCCTCACCGTCGAGGCAGGGTTGGCGGGGAATGCGTTGGCGTAGACGGTTGGCTGTCGCTACAGCTCTCCGCATCCTCTCCCTCTCCGTCATCCCGGGCTTGACCCGGGATCCATGCATCCGAAGCCTCGGGCGTTTCGCGCGGCTACCAACCCGGCGGAAATGGATCCCGGCTCGGAGGCCGGGATGACGGCGAGCTTGGGGCAGGCGGCCGCGCTCTAGCGACGAAGGCGCCCCCTACAGCAGTCGATGGTGTACTCCCGCCTGCCCAACCCTCCGCCGTCATCCCTGCGAAAGCAGGGATCCATGCGGCCGAACCCGCAGGCGTTTCGAGTGGATACCCCGGCAGCGAGCCGCGGATAGATGGATCCCGGGTCTCCGCCCGGGATGACGGCGAGCGTATCGCCCCTACCCCTGGAACCGTGCGGCAAAGACATGCACCGCCGGGAGGCGCTGGCGGTCGGCGAGGTTCGCCTCGATCCTCGGCAGGATCTCGGCCATCCAGGGCGCGCTGTCGACGACGAAGCCGGCCCCCTTCTGGTCGAGCAGGAACGGATAGATCCGCGCCTCCGGCGAAATGGCCCGGATCAGCAGCCGCCAGCTTTCGTGCACATGGCCGCAGACCACGTCCGGCCGCACGTGCTCGATAGCAGCGCTGAGCGCCGCTGTATTGCCGACGTCGATCTCCTGGTTGACGGCGACGATCTCGATCCGCTGCCGCGTCGGGGCCGCCTCGGCGGCCGCGCGAAAGGCTTCCAGCCGCGCCGCCTGCTCGTTCGAGCCGATCTCGGAATCGAGATAGAGGAACTTCGGCCGCGCATCGCCCAGCGCCGTGAACATGGCGGCGAAGGCCGGACCGTAGTCGATGCGATAGGTGTGAAAGCGATTGTCGTCGAGGCTGGCGTCGATCAGGCTGACCTGGCTCGTGGTCTCGGCGAGCGCCTCGAGCCGGGTTCGCCAGGTGAAGCCAGTTAGCACCACCGCGTCGAGCGCATCCCACATGCCGACCGGCATGCGGGCATCGGTGAACGAGCCCATGACGAATTCATGGCCGGCCGAGACGATGCCCTTCTCGAAGGCCATCACAAGGCGGGTGTAGAAGGCATTGTCGAAGATGCCGCCGCCGACGATGTCGCGATTGTAGAAGAAGCCGATGCGTCGATGCGCCTCGGCCCAGGGCGTGGTGACAAGGAAGGAGCCCTTGCCGACCTGACGCCGGATGACGCCCTCGCTCTCCAGATCCTTCAGCGTCTTCACGACGGTGATCAGCGAGAAGTCGCAGAACCGCACGATCTCGTTCTGCGACTCGATCCGGTCGCCGGCCTTGAGCCCGCCCGTCTTCCAGCGCCGAAACAGCATGTCGCGGAGCTGGAGATGGCGGGGTGAGGCTTCGAGGTTCAAACCGGCGGTTCCCACGTCTTCTGGATGGCGAGAATGCCGCCATCGACGAACAGCATCTGGCCGGTGATATAGCCTGCCGCGGGCGAGGCAAGGAAGACCGCCGCGCCGCCGACATCTTCCGGCTGGCCGATGCGGCCGAACGGGATCTGCGCATTGAGTGACTTGCGCACGCCCGGTGTGTCGAGCCCGCGCTTTGTCAGCGGCGTCTCGACGATGCCCGGTCCGAGGCCGTTGACGCGCACGCCGCGCCCGGCGAGCGATACGGCGAGCGAGCGCACCATCATCAGCACCGCGCCCTTCGACGCGTCATAGGCGACGCTGTGGCGCTCGGCCATCACCGAATTGGTCGAGCCGACCAGCACGATGCTCGCCCCCTCCTGGCCCGGCGCCAGCTTGCGCACGAAGGCCTGCGAGGCGAACACATAAGCCTTCACGTTCAGGCTGAAGGTGCGGTCGAACAGCTCTTCGGTCAGGTCTTCGAATGGCGTGTCGAGGAAGGTGCCGGCATTGTTGACCAGCGTGTCGAGCCGGCCAAGCCGTTCATGCGCCCGCTCGACGAGTTCGACGGCGCCGGCGGCGGTGGAGAGATCCGCCTGCACGAAATGGCACTCGGTCAGCGCCGAAAGCTTCGCCAGCGCGCCATTGTCGGCGAGGTGCGAGTTGATCACCAGCCGCGCGCCCTGGCGGGCGAACGCCTCGGCGATTCCATAACCTATGCCGTGGGTCGAACCCGTCACCAATACGCAGGGCTGCGTCATCTCTTTCTCCTTGCTGGACCAAATTATTTTGTTAGCATGTTAACATCATAACGATGGATTTTCAGATGCGCGTCAAGCAAAGATGGACGAATGTCACAATCGTCACAGCCGAGGGGCAGCAGGCCGGCGAGCTGCTCGTCGACGGCGAGCGCATCGCCGGGATCGTCGCGGCCGGAACACCGGTCGGCGACGGCTGGCAGGCGGTTGATGGCAAGGGCGCGATCCTCTTCCCGGGCATGATCGACCTGTTGCAGCACGGTTTTGGCGCGCATCTCTACAATGACACGGAGACAGGCGCCGTCGCCGCCAATTCGCAGGTGATGCTGCGCCATGGCGTCACCGGCTTCCTGCCCTCGATCAGTTGCCTGCCGCCGGCCAGCATGGAGGGCGTGCTCGCCCGCCTCTCGGCCCAATGCGGCGAGGCGACAGGCGCGCGGGCGCTCGGCGTGCATAGCGAGGGGCCCTGCTTCGGCTCGCCCGGCGCGCATAATCCGGAGAACATCGTCGCCCCCAGCGCCGAACTCGCCGAACGCATGCTCGCTGCCACCAGCGGCACGCTCAAGGCCGTGACCGTCGCGCCGGAACGCGAGGGCGCGGAAGCCTTCATCGCCGCGATGAAGCGCGCCGGCGTCTCGGTCCATCTCGGCCACAGCCTTGCGCGGCCCGAGCATGTGCCCCGCTACATGTCGTGGGGCGTCGACGCCGTCACCCACATGTACAATGTCATGCCGACCTACCCGCCCACCGGCATGGGCATGCATGTCGTGTCGCTGACCGATGCGCTGCTTTCCGAGCCGACGCTGGCGCTCGGCCTGGTCTGCGACGGCATCCATGTCGACCCGCAGCTGATCCGCCTCCTAGCCCAGCTTCCGGAGGATCGGGTCTTCCTCGAGACGGACGCGATGAAATATGCCGGCACGCCTGGCAAGACTTTCGAGTTCTATCCCGGCTATGTCGTCACCAGCGCGCCCGGCAAGGCAGTACGCGACGAGCAAGGCGGGCTCTGCGGCTCGTCGCTGGCGCCGGACGAGGCGATGCGCAACTATCTCCGCCTCTCGGGCAAGGACCTCGTCCGCGCCGCGCATGCGACGAGCTTGGTGCCGGCCCGCGTGCTCGGCATGGAACATGAGATCGGCAGCCTCGCGCGTGGCAAGCTGGCCGATTTCGCCGTGCTCGACCCGGCGACGCTGGCGGTGAAGGCCACCTATGTCGGTGGCGAGCGACTCTACGGGAGCGTGTGAGAATGACCGACCGAAGCAGCCCGATGCGCTACGAGGAGGACGGCAACGTCCATCTCGACTTCCACGGCGCCGCCAACACGACGATCGACTTCATCGTCGAACGCTTCGGCGTCGCCGCGATGGACGAGATCTTCAAGAAGGTCGGCCGCGACGTCTATGCCAGCATCCGTCAGGATCTGCTCGACGGCGACACGCACCAGCTCGTCCGCCACTGGCGGCATTTCTTCGATCGCGAGGGCGGCGACTACGACATCGCGATCGGCGACGACGAGATCGTGCTGACGGTACGCCTCTGCCCCGCCTGGCATCATGTGAAGGGCCTCGTCGGCAGCGTCTCGCCGCATTTTTGCGACCAGACCAGCCGTACCAATGAAGCCATGGCAGAAGGTTCGCCCTATGCCATCGACACCGAAATCACCGGCGAGGGTTCGTGCCGGCAGGTCATCCGGAGGCGAGCATGATCCCGAGCGACCACTTCACCCGTTTCTACAACGAGGTCTTCAAGTTCCTTGAAAGCCAGGGCGAGAGCGCGCTCGAAGCCTATTGGCTGGCGATCTCCGGGAACCAGGAGCGCCATATCCTCGAGTTGATCCAGACCCAGGGTCTCGCCGGCATGTACGAGTACTGGTCACACATCAAGATCGAGGAAAACTGCGACATGGACCTCGACTTCAACGAGGACCGGCTCGAACTCAGGATGAACGTCTGCCCGAGCCTTTCCAAGGTGATGGACAACGACGCCGAACCGATGGAGCGCTATTGCGATCATTGCGCCGGCTGGATCGGTCCGATCATGGATAAGACCGGCTATCACATGGTCTATGACGTGATCGACCGGAAGAAGCCGCAATGCGTGACGCGGATCTTCAAGGATCCGGCCAAGGCGCGCGCCGCCGAGAAGGACGCTAAGCTGCTGATGGGCTGGCCCGGCCACAAGGTCGGCTGAGAGCGAGTAACACACGCAACCGCGCCTGCGCGCAGGAGAGACGGAATGAGACGCGGCGTCGCCGGCTTGAACGAAACGCTGATCGGCGCGCGCGGCGGCCGGACCAAGCTGGAAACGCCGGCGCTGGTGCTCGACGCCGACGCGTTCGAGGCCAATCTTCAGGCCCTGACCGGCTTGGCGCGCGCCGCCGGCCTCGCTCTCCGACCGCACGCCAAGTCGCACAAATGCGCCACCATCGCCAGACGCCAGATGGAAGCCGGCGCGCTCGGCATCGCCTGCGCCAAGACCGGCGAGCTGCTCGCTCTCTTCGAAGCGGGCATCGACCGGCTGATGCTGACGGCCCCGGTCATCAGCCGTCGCAAGATCGACCGGCTGACCGAGGCCGTCCGCCGGGGCGCCGAGATCACCGTCACCGTCGATCATCCGACCCAGATCGCCGACTACGCGGCCTCGGCGCTCGACGCCGGCGTCCGTCTCGCCGTTCTGGTCGAGTGCGACGTCGGCCAGCACCGCACCGGCGTCGCCAGCCCGGAAGCCGCCGTCGCGCTGGCAGGGCAGATCGCGGCCGAGGACTCACTCGTCTTCGCCGGTGTCCAGGGCTATGCCGGCTTCGTGCAGCATATCTTCGATCATGAGGCCCGACGAACCGAAAACCGCCTCGCCATGGGCCGGCTGCTTGCCATCGTCGAGGCGCTTGACGCGGCAGGCCTGCCGCCCCGGATCGTCACAGGCGGCGGCACCGGCAGCCATATGCTCGACCTCGAGGACAAGGTGCTGACCGAAGTGCAGGCCGGCTCCTATGTCTTCATGGACGAGGACTATCGCCGGGTCGACCTGCACGGTTCGGGCGCCGATGTGTTCGGCACCGCCCTGTTCGTCGTCGTCACCGTCATCGCCCACAATTTGCATGGCGACGCCATCGTCGACGCCGGCACCAAGAGCTTCGCCGTCGACGGACCGCTGCCGCGCGCCTATCTCGACGGCCACCGGATCGGCACCATCACCTTTGTCGGCGACGAGTTCGGCCGGCTGGAGACGGCGCCGGGCCAACCGGCCCCGGCGCTCGGCACCCGCCTCGAATGCAGCGTGCCGCATTGCGACCCGACGGCCAATCTGCACGATTTCCTGCATGTCGTCCGCGCCGACAGGCTGGAAGACATCTGGCCGATCGAGGCGCGCGGCCTGTCGGATTGATTTTTCGCCGTCCGTCGACCGCCCTGGCCTTCACCTCTCCCTGAGGGAGAGGTCGACGACCGAAGGTCGGCGGGTGAGGGTTTACGGCCTATCCGGATGGTTCCCTAACCCCTCACCCGGAGCTTCGCTCCGACCTCTCCCTCCGGGAGAGGTGAAGGTCTGGCTAGACTTGAGGCTCCGTTGCCTCCCCACCCTTGCCGTCATCCCGGGCTTGACCCGGGATCCATCCAGCTGGGTTGCTAGACGCACGAACCTCCCGATGCCTCGGCTGCATGGATCCCGGCTCGCTGCTTCGCGGCGTCCGGGATGACGGAGAGCTTGTGGCAGCCACACAGTCCGGCAGGATTTCCAGACAGCTCCCTCATCGATAGTCGATGCGCGGGTCGATATAAGCGTAGAGCACGTCGACGGCCATGTTGATGGCGATGTAGAGCACCAGGATGACGACGATGCAGCCCTGGATCAGCGGGTAGTCGCGCGTCGAGATCGCCTGGATCAGCAGCCGGCCGATGCCGGGATAGGTGAACACCGCCTCCGTCACCACCGCGCCGCCAATGAAGTTCGCCATCATCAGCCCGACGATGGTGATGAAGGGCAAAAGCGCGTTGCGCAGGATGTGGACGCCGACGATCTGGCGTTCCGGCAGACCCTTCGACCGCGCCGTGCGGACATAGTCGGCGCGAAGTTCGCTGACGAGCGACGCCCGCAGGAAGCGGGCAAGGATGCCCGAGACGTAGATGCCGAGCGTCAGGGCCGGCAGTGCCAGATTGCGGATGGCGCCGAGCGGATCCTTCCAGATCGGCACATAGGCCGAGGCGGAAGGCAGCCAGCGCAATTCGACGGCGAAGACGAGGATCAGCAGGATGCCGAGCCAGAAGGTCGGCACGCCGAGCGCCATGGCGCTCCAGCCGGACAGGATGCGGTCAAGCCAGGAGCCCGGCCGCAGCGCGCTGGCGATCGCCACCGGGATGCCGATGACGAGCGAGACGATCGTCGCGGCGACGGCGAGTTGCAGCGTCGCCGGCAGGCGCTGGCCGATCAGTTCGAGCACCGGCGCGCGGCCGCGGATCGACATGCCGAAATCACCCCGGATCGCATTCCAGAGCCAGTCCGCATATTGCACCAGCACCGGCCGATCGAGGCCAAACTGGGCGGTCGCGGCGGCGATCTGCTCGGGGCTGGCATTGTCGCCGGCAATCGCGCCGATCGGGCCGCCGGGAACCGCATAGATCATCGCCCAGATCGCGGTCGAAGCGAGCAAGAGCACGGGCACCAGTTGCAGCAGGCGGCGCAGCACAAAGCCGATCATGACGTGACCTCTTCGGCCTTGGGAGCGATGACGGCGTCGCGACGCCCTTCGAGCAGGTCGGCGAGCGCGCGTCCCAACACGTCGAAGGAGAGGATGGTGAGCGTCAGCACGATGCCCGGCAGCACGGCATAGTATGGCGCCTCATGCAGATAGGATTTGCCCGTCCGCAGCATCTCGCCCCAGCTCGGGGTCGGCGGCGGCACACCGACGCCCAGGAAGGAAAGCGCCGCCTCGAGCAGGATCGCCACTGAGCAGAGCACGACGACCTGCACGAAGATCGGGCTCCAGCTATTCGGCAGGATGGTGCGGAACATGTTGTAGGTCGCCGTGCCGCCAAAGGCCTCGACGGCGGTAACGAAATCGCGCTTCCGAAGCGTCAGCACCTGCGCCCTCGTGATGCGGGCGAAGCTCGGAATGCCGGTGAGTCCCACCGCGATCAGCGCCGCCGCCTGGCTGCGGCCGAGCACGGCGATCATCGCCATGGCGAACAGGATCGCCGGCAGCGCCAGCAGCACGTCGACGAAGCGCATCAAGGCCGCATCGCGCCAGCCGCCGAAGAAGCCGGCGACGAGACCGATCGGCACTCCGACCAGCGCCGCGATCGCCACCGCGCCGCCCGCCGTCACCAGCGAGGTGCGGGCGCCGAAGATCACGCGGGCGAGGATGTCGCGGCCGAGTTCGTCAGTGCCGAACCAGTTGGTCGCCGATGGCCCCTTCAGCGCATTGGCGAGCTTCTGCGCCACCGGATTGAGCGGCAGGAAATCGGCGAAGATTGCCGCCAGCGTTATGGACACAAGGAAGATCAGCGCCAGCGCAGAGCCCTTGCTGGCCAGCAGCCGGCCGAGGATGGAGAGGGTCTTGCTGCCAAGCTTCCTCATGACGCGATCTCCATCGCGCCCGATGCAAAGACGTTGCGCCGCCCTTCGAGCGGGCCGGCATGATGGCAGGCGGTGCGGGTGGCGAAATCGAGATAGCGGTCGAAGGACGGCGCATTGGCCGAACAGATTTCGGTGGCCCGGAAGCAGCGCGGATGAAACGTGCAGCCCGAGGGCGGCGAGGCCGGATTGGGGATCTCACCCTCCAGCACGATGCGCCGCCGCGTGTCGCGCACCGCCGGATCGGGCACGGGAGCGGCCGAAAGTAAGCTCTGCGTATAGGGATGGACCGGCAGCTCGTAGAGCCCGTCGCGGCTGCTCTCTTCGACGATACGGCCGAGATACATGACGGCGACGCGGTCGGAGACATGGCGCACGACCGACAGATTGTGCGCGATGAAGAGATAGGCGAGGCCGAGTTCGCGCTGCAGATCCTGCAACAAATTGATCACCTGTGCCTGGATCGAGACGTCGAGAGCGGCGACGGGCTCGTCGAGGATCAAGAGCTTCGGTTGCAGGGCGAGTGCGCGGGCAATGCCGATGCGCTGCTTCTGGCCGCCGGAAAATTCGCTCGGATAACGACCGAGCATGGTGCGCGACAGGCCGACCATGTCGAACAGCTCGGCGATCCGCCGCGCACCGCCCATCTCGTCATAGAGGCCGTGGATGCGGAGCGGCTCGGCCACGATGTCCTCGACCGAGAGCACCGGATTGAGCGAGGCGTACGGGTCCTGAAAGACATATTGCATCTGGCGGCGCGCCTTGCGCATCGTGCCATGGTCGAGGTCGCGGATCGACTGGCCGCCGAAGTGGATGCTGCCGCCGGTCGCCCGGACCAGCCCCATGATGGCACGGCCGGTCGTCGTCTTGCCGCAGCCGGATTCGCCGACCAGGCTGACCGTCTCGCCCGGATTGACCGAGAGGCTGACGCCGTCGACCGCCTTGACCCAGCCGGTGGTGCGCCGGAGCACACCGGTCTTGACCGGAAAATGCACCCTCAATCCGTCGACGACGAGCAACGGCTCGTGCTTCGCGGCCGAGGCGGCGAGGATGCGCGGTTCGGCGGCAATCGCCTCGGCCGGAAGCGCCCCGGCAAAATGGCAGGCCGATTGGCGCTGATCGCCGACGGCAACGAGCGCCGGATCCTCGGCCTTGCAGAGCGGCTGGTCGCGGCCGACGGCGCAGCGCGGCTGGAACGCACAGCCCTTCGGCAACGCGCCCGGAATCGGCGGCTGGCCGGGAATCGGATCGAGCCTTGAATCCGACGTGTCGATGCGCGGAATGCTGCGCAGCAGGGCGCGCGTGTAGGGGTGGCGCGGGTTGGCAAAGATCTCGGCGACCGGTGCCGTCTCGACGATGCGGCCGCCATACATGACGGCGACGCGGTTCGCGACTTCGGCGACGACGCCGAGATCATGCGTGATCAGGATGACGGCCGAGCCCATCTCGGCCTGACGCCGCGCCAATACGGCCAGCACCTGCGCCTGCACGGTGACGTCGAGCGCGGTCGTCGGCTCGTCGGCGATGATCAGCTTCGGCTGGCCGGCCATCGCCATGGCGATGACGGCGCGCTGGCGCATGCCGCCGGAAAACTGGTGCGGATACTGCCCCGCCCTGCCTTCGGGATCTGCGATATCAACCTCGCGCAGCAGTTCCGCCGCGCGAGCGTGCGCCCCGCTCTTCTTCAGCCTGCCATGCGCCACCTCGCCCTCGGTGATCTGGCGGCCGACCGTCAGCACCGGATTGAGCGTCGTCGTCGGGTCCTGGAAGATGAAGCCGACATCGCGGCCCCGCATCTGGCGCAGCGTTTCCGGGTCGGCGGTCGTGACGTCGATCCCACAGAGCCGGATCGAGCCGTGAACGCGCGCGGTTTCCGACAGCAGGCCGGTGACCGCGAGCGAAGTGACGCTCTTGCCCGAGCCGGATTCGCCGACGATACAGAGCACCTCATTCGGATAGACGTCGAAATCGACGCCGCGAACGACGGGCACCGAACGCCCCTCGCCGCCGAAATCCACTTTCAGCCCCCGGACGGAGAGAACCGGGTCAACCATGCGTGGACCCGCCGGTCCGGAGATCGGTGCCCGTTGGCATCACTGGAAGCCCACCGTGCGGGCGACGAAGAGATTGTCGATATCGAGCGCCAGGCCGCCGAGCTTCGGCGACGCGACTATCAGGCCGGTGTCGTAGGAATTGACCGGAACGGCGAAGGCATCGGTGACGAGGACGCGGTTCAGATTGTCGTAGGCCGCCTTCACGTCGGCATCCGGGCCGGAGGTCGTGTTGACGCGCGCAATCGCGGCGACATAGTCGGGATGCGGATGCGGGTCCTTCAGCACCGGGTTCTTGACGACACGGTAGATGCTGTTGGTGGCGACGCGGGAGGGGAATTTCTGTACATTGCCGACCGCGCCGAAAGTGGCATCATAGTCGCCGGCAAGCTGCGCCTCGGTATATTCCGCGCCCTGACGGACATCGAGCTCGATGTTGATGCCGAGCTCGGCCAGCGTGCTCTGCAGGATCTGGCTGAGGACGACGCTGGGCTCGTCATTGCCCCAGACCAGCATCTTCCAGTTGCTCATTTCGGCCGGCGTCAGCCCCGACGCGGCGAGCAGTTCCTTGGCCTTGTCGAGATTGTAGGCGAACTCGTCCGCATAGGCGGCGTCAAAGGCCGGGCTTGCCGGCGCCCAGGGCAGCGCCACCACCTCGCCGAGACCGGCATAGCCGACCCGCAACATGCCCTCGCGGTCCATCATGTAGTTGAAGGCCTTGCGGAAATTGGCGTTGGTGAAGGGCGGGCGGGTCGAGTTCATCCGGAACACCTGCACCAGCGGTCCCGGCCCGCGCACGACCTGGTAGCCGGCATCCTGCAGGCGCACGGCGCTGCGCGAGGTGCCGCCATAGATGATGTCGACCGCATCGGATTCGAGCGCCGCGCTCGCCGAGGCATCCTCGCTGAAAATGGTGAAGTCGACCTGCTCGGCGACCGGCTGGCCCTGACGCCAGTAGTGGGGATTGGCCTTCAGCGTCAGCCCCTGGCCGACGGCGCGGCTGTCCAGCCTATAGGCGCCAGTGCCGGCCGGGACGGTCTCGACGGTGGCGATGCCGGCGGCCTCGATCGGCATCGTGAACTGCAGCAGATCGGTGATCTGGCGCTGCGGAGTCGGCGCCTTGAAGTTGATGACCACGGTCTTCTCGTCCGGCGTGGTCCAGTCCTTGACGATCGACATGGTGGCATAGACGTTCTTGCCGCGCTCGGGATCGGCCGCCTTGGCCAGCGTCGCCGCCACATCGGCCGAGGTGAGCTTGGCACCGCTATGGAAGGTGACGTCGTCGCGCAGCGTCACGGTCACCGACTGGTTGTCGGGCGCGATCTGCCAGGCGGTCGCCAGGCTCGGCAGCGCCTCGCCGTCCGGCCCATATTCGATCAGGCTGTCATAGAGGTTCTTGATCAGGTGGAAGTTCACCGTCGAGAACTGCTGCGGATCGAAATTGGTCATGTCGCTCAGGATGGCGACGCGAAGCGTGCCGCCCTTCAGCGCCGGCGCTTCGGCATGGGCCGGAGCGACCAGGCTGGTGCCGGCGACGGCAATCGGCGCCGTCGCCGCGAGAAACAGGAAGCCCAGCCGCCTGAGCGTCCGGAAAAATTGGGTCTTCATGGTTGGGCCCCCATTCAGGTTCGAAGGATCAAGGATCAGCCGGAAGCCGGCATTCAGGCGTCGATGCGACCGCCCGGCTGCGACGAGTGCGCGCGCCAGTCGTCGAAACGCTCGATCGGATAGATCGGGCGCGGGATCCGCTTCCAGGGCAGCGTGAAGACGTCGGACTGGCCGGGGCCGCGCGTATCGGCGCGGACCACGCCGGTCGAGATCGGCGCGAAATACTGGAAGTTCGACGCCGTCTTCAGCACGGCGATGCCGTAGTCCTTCGGCTCGACGCCCATCGCCCGGTAGACGCCGGGCACGTTGCCGGCAACGCCGCGCAGCGTCGTGATCATCAGCGTGACCGGGCCGACGTCGAAGATGACCGACGGGCCGAGATCGACCTCGCTCTGGTGGTTGTAGCCCTCGATCGTCAGCAGGCCGCCGCCGACGGTCCGGACCGTTCCGGTGACCTCCAGCGGGGTAAAGAACTCCGTCGCCGCGTCGCCGCCGAGCGGCAGGGTTACCGTCGCGCCCTCGCCGGCCGCGACCAGCGTTGCGGCCGCCTTGGGCGAGATCAGCGGCACGAGGGCGCGCTTCTGAATACCGAGACGGAGCATGGCTTCGAGCAGCAAATTGCTGTCGCCCGCCGCACCGCCGAACACCGTATCGCCGGTGTCGCTCAACATGACGAGGCCCGGCGCCGCATCAGCCTGACGCACCGCGTCATCGACTGAGACTGACTCGCGAACTTGAAAAACGTCGCGCAGCGACCAGCAGAGATCGGCGAGTTCGTCGGCGATCTGCTCAGCCAGGGCCTGGTCGTTGTCGGTGACGACGATGGTCGCCCAGCCGCCCTCGGCGACGTCGAGCCAGGGCTGCATCGGATAGTTCGACGCCTGCAGAACGCGCGGATCGGATTCCGCCGCGCGGGCCGCGTCGAACCAGACCTTCATCGGCCCCTGCGAGGTCAGGAACTGCTCCTGATGCGAGACCAACGGGATCTTGCGCCAGGCGGTCGTCGGCTTCAGCCCCTCGGTCAGGATGCGCAGCAGCAGCTTGGCGCCGATGACGCCGGTGTCATAGGGATCGTGCGGCTGGGTACGGTGGCCGACGATCGCGGTGGCGTTGTCGATGATCTTCTGCGTGACATTGGCATGGTGGTCGAGGCCAAGCACGATCGGCACGTCGGGGCCGAGGATCTCGCGGCAGAGCGCGATCTGCGCGCCCTCGACGTCGTCGACGCCCTCGGCCGAGCAGGCGCCATGCAGTTGCAGTTCCAGCCCGTCGATCTTGCCGGCAGCCAGCAGACCGGCGCGGATCTTGTCCTGGAAGAACTGGAAGGTTTCGGCCGAGAGGCGGCCGCCCGCCGAGGCGTAGCCACGAATGATCGGGATCTGCTCGATCTCGAGGCCCGACTCCTCGATCACCTGCAGATGACCGCCGACCTGACCGAAGCCGCGCAGCTTCTCGAAGATCTCGGCGCCTTCGAATATGCCGAAGCCGGCATAGTCATCCAGCGTTGTCAGCACCGGATTGAAGTCGTTGGTTTCCTGCGCGACGTGAATGACGGCGATACGCACGGTCAATCTCCATGAGATTTAGTTTTGAACTCGGACGAATAGAGGCACGGGCGCGCAGATCCAGCGGCCGAAACGGCCGCGAGACAGGCAGTATAGGTCTGGCCCCGATCCGGACGACGACCGGGAATGACAAGCCAGACCGATCGACAGGCAGGCTATTAATCGAGAAATTTCGTGTCAACGCCGGCAGGTTTCGCCGGGTGAAACAACTTTGATAGTTCAGGAAAAACAGGACGAGCCCGCCGCGCGCCAATCGGCGACGGGCCCGCGCTCAGAAGAACGTGTTCAGCCCGCCGGTCACGCGATAGTCCTCATCGACCAGGTAGAGCAGCGACCATTTGTCGAAGGTGGTGCAGGGATGGCTGATGCCGAAGCCGACCATGTCGCCGGTCTTGAGCGGGCTGTCGATGGGCGTGATCATGTGGCAGTGCTGATCATTCAGCGCGACGACCGAATGGCCGGCCAGCATGTCGGCCGGCGCCGCCATGCTGCCATCCGGCCGATACCAGCGCAGCGGCACCGGCAGGCCGGCATCGTGGCTGACGTCGCGCTTGCCCATGGTCAGCATGGTGCGCCCGTCCTCAGGGCGCGACTGCACCATCGCCCAGACTTCCAGCGCCGGCTCCAGCCCGCCCTCGGGCAGCTTGAGCGACGTCTCGCTGACGATTCGCCGGAACGCCGCCGCATAGGCGATGACGTCATGCGTCAGATAGCAGCCGGAGCGCAGCACGCGCAGCACCGGCTGCGGGAACGAGACGCGGTCGAAGCGCTCGACCACCCGATCGAAGAAGGCCGAGCCGCCGGCACTGATGACGACCGGCGCGTCGGAGCGGAACAGGCCCTCCTGCATGGCGACAAGCGCCATGGCGGCAACGTCGTCGATCAGGCCATCCGCCGTCTCCGGCGTCGGCAGCATGCCCTCGAAGCATTCGAAGCCGGCAAGCTCCAGCCCCGGCGCCGCGGCGATGGTGCGCGCCAGTTCGATCGCGCCCTTGCGGGTCCGGACGCCGGTGCGCCCGCCGATAAAGCCCATCTCAACGAGAATGCGCAGCGGATTGCCTTCGGGCGGCGGATTGCGGCGCGCGCCCTCGATCAGCATGGCGACGCCATCGGGATTGTCGGCAAGGCAATAGAGCTCAAACCCGCCCTCGGTGTGCAGCGCGCGGAAGCAGGCATCGATCGCCTGGGTGCCGACCGGCTGGTTGGCGAGCAGCACCCGTTTGACGCCGAAGCGCTGGCAGACGCCGACCTGCTGCAGCGTCGCAGCCGTGATCGCCCAGGCGCCGTCGGCGATCTGCAGATCGAACAGATGCGGCGACATGGTCGTCTTGCCGTGCGGGGCGATGACGAGATCGTTTTGCGCGGTGAAGGCGCTCATCCAGGCGCTATTCGCCGCCAGCACCTTCTGGCGGATGACGGCGACCGGCAGCGGCAGGTCGCCGCCGAGCAGGCTCCAGCCCTGCGACGCGACATCGCCGACGGTGAGGCGCGGCGCATCATAGGGAAGCCCCTTGGTCGAGGGATCGAGTTCGAGCGCATCAAGCGCCGCGATGTCGAGGCGCGGAATCAGAGCCATGGATTGGGGTCCAGCGGTGCGAGGGGGCGACGGGCTTTGGTGTAGGGAATTTTCGCCGTGTCGCTTGGATAGGGCCCGCCCGTATCGAGGTAGTGCACCTTGTGGGCGATCGGGGCGAAGGCGGCGTGAAAATGGTTGGACGACTTCACCACCACGATCTTCTTGGCGGCGAGGTCGACGCCGAGATCGGTAAAGACGGGCGGGCTGAAGGTCTGGGCGCGGGTCGAGGCGAGCACGACGTCGAGATTGCCGAGGCTGACGGCGGCGGCGGCCCCGAGCGAAACCCAGCTCTGCTCGAACGGCACCAGCAGATCGTCGGTGACGCCGCGCACCACCACCCTGGCGTCGATCGGCTTGCCCGATGTGGCGGCGGCCTTGCCGCCGAAGCGAAGGTCGATCTCGGCGCCGACGCCGGCGGCCCGGCAAAAGGCGACCGCGACCGGATCCCAGAGCGCGCCGATGGCGGCGGGGATTTCCGGATGACGCAGCAGCGCCTCGACCATCACGGTCGAATCGCCGGCGACGCCGCCGCCGGGATTGTCCCAGCGATCGGCGAGAATGACCGGCTGGCCAAGCTCGGCCAGCGCCTGCTCGATCGCCTCCTCCGGCTTGAAGTGATACGGCCCGCCGCCACCGGCGCCCCAGGAGAGGATTTCGCGGCCAAGGCTCTCGGCGAGCGCGGCGGCCTTGTCGCGGTTCGCGGCGCCGTCGGCGATCACCAGAACCTTGGTGCCGACGTCATGGACATCGGCGGCCTGGAAGCCGTGCGCGACCGAGATCGACAGGATGCCGTCCCGTCCCTCGAGCGCCAGCAGGCGATCGACGAAGCTGCGGCCCGGCTCGCGGCTGGTCATGAAGCCGGTGATGGCGCGACAATCGAAGACGGCGCCGACAGGCGCGATCTCCCGCTTGCGCCGCGCGCAGACAGAGATCGACCAGATCCTCGGCCCGCTCGAGAAAATCCGTATGCGGGAACTCCTTGAACGCGACGATAACGTCCGCCGCCTCGACCATTTGGTCGGTCAGGTGGCAGTGCATGTCGAGTTCGGCGCCGACAATCGCGTCCGGCCCGGCGATGGCGCGGGCATGGGCGAGGAGGTCGCCCTCGCAGTCGTCATAGCCTCGCGCCACCATCGCGCCATGCAGGCCGAACAGCACGACATCGACGGGCATCGCGGCCCGCAACTGGTCGAGGATTTCGTCACGCAGGCTTTCATACGCCGCCTGCGAGACGAGGCCGGCCGGCTCGGCCCAGGTCGCGGTGCCCTCGACCAGGGCGAAGCCGTCGGCGCGGGCCCGGCGGCGGGCCGCGACCATCGGAGCCGGAGCAGAGCGTCGGTGTCTCGGGATGCGCGCCGGGCGGGCAATAGAATGCCTCCTCGAAGGCCCTTCGATCGACGAAGAGCGGCGAAAAGGTATTCGTCTCGGTCGCCAGAGACGCCACAAAAACCCGCATTTTCCTACCCCTGCCCACCGCACTGCGGCGGATATTCTATACTATGGAACGGAACTTCGGCTACCTGCTGGAAAGTTAAGCGGGAGGACGGCGCGACTGTCAACTGCAGGGCCGAGGTTCATCTGATTTCACCTGATGTTCGGCTTGCGCGCGCCTCCGACTTGATGTCTTATCCGCGATGAGGGTGCCGGGAAATTGTCCTATAATATGGAACAGGCATCCCAAAGCACCTCGATTGCCAGGGTTGGAAACAGCATGTCGAAGCCAGAGAACGAGCCGAGCGGCGGCGCCGTCGCGGCGCGCATCCAGTCCGTGGCCCGCGCCAAGGCGCTGCTCGACGCGATGGCGAGCGGCGATTTCGTCTCGTTGCGCGAGCTCGCCTCCCGCACCGGGCTCGCCAAGACCACGGCCTTCAACCTGGTGACGGCGCTCGTCGATGTCGGCCTGGCCGAGCGCGACATCAAGGGCGGCGCCTATCGGCTCAGCCTGCAGCATCTCGTCTATGGCAAGGCGGTGGAGCGGCGGCTGGACATCGCCGCGCTCGCCCAGCCCTATCTGGTCAAGCTGTGCGCGGAGACGCGCGAGACGGTCAACCTCGCCCTGCCCGGCCCGACCGACGCGATGATCGTCGAAAGTCTCGAGGGCAGCCATACGCTGCGCGTCTCGTCCTATTCCGGCACCCGCGCCGCCTATCATTCGACGGCCTGCGGCCGGGCGCTGCTCGCCTATCAGCCATTGTCGTTCCGGCGGATCATCTACAATCTCGGCTCGCTGCCGGCCGCCACCGACCGCACCATCACCGACCCCGAGGCGCTGGAGGCCGTGCTCGAGCGCTGCCGCACCGTCGGCTGGACCACCGAATTCGAAGAGAACGAGATCGGCGGCGCCTGCGTCGCCGCGCCGATCTTCGCCCCCGGCGGCGAGGCCATCGCCGCCGTTTCCATCGCCGGCCCCTCGGCCCGCTTCGAGCCGGACGCCATCGAGCGGCTCGGCCGGCTTCTCGTCGCCACCCTCGCCGAGATCACGGCGAACATGTCACGCAACAGGTAGACCCATGCACAAGCGCCCTCGCATCCTGCTGGCCGGGCTGTATCACGAGACCCACACCTTCGTGGACGAGATCACCACGCTCGCGGATTATGAGATCCTGCGCGGCGAGGCGCTGCTGGGGCGGCGCGACGACGGCTCGACGGTCGACGGCTTCCTCGAAGTTGCCGAGGCGGAAGGCTGGGAGGTGGTTCCCGTCGTCGAATACTCGGCGCTGCCCTCCGGCACCACCGACCAGGTCGTGTTCGAGCAGTTCTGGCGTGAGCTGGAAGCCGGCCTCCGCGCCGCGCTCGAAGAAGGCGGCCTCGACGGCATCTGGCTGGCGCTGCACGGCGCCATGGTGACGACGGAATGCGTCGATCCCGAAGGCGAGCTGCTCGCCCGCATCCGCGCCATCCCGGGCGCGGAGGCGCTGCCGCTCTATGGCGTGTTCGACCTGCATGCGACCTTCACCGCCGGAATGGCCAAGAATGCCAGCGGCCTCGTCGCCTATCGCGAGAACCCGCATACCGACGCGCGCGAATCCGCCGTCCGCTCGGCCGAATTGCTGGCGCGCGCGCTTCGCGAAAAGGCTGCGCCGGTCATGCATGCCCGCAACGCGGCCATCGTCTGGGCGCCGCCCGGCACCGGCACGGCCGACCGGCCGATGCGCGACCTCGAGGCGCTCGCCCGCCAGATCGAGGCCGAGGACGCCGAGATCTGGGCCGTCAACATCATCGGCGGCTATTCCTTCTCCGACGTGCCGGATGCCGGCGTCGCCTTCTCGCTGATCACCACCGGCAGCGTCGAGCGAGCCGAGGCGGCACTCGACCGCCTGGAAGCGCTGGCGGTCGAATTGCGCGAGCTCGGCCAGCCGAAGGAATGGGATCTCGACGCGGCGCTCGCCGAGATCGGCACGCTCGCCGGCGGACCCTATGTCGTCGTCGAGCCGGCCGACAATATTGGCGGTGGCGCCCCCGGCGACGATACGGCGATCCTGCGCGGCTTCCTGCGCCACGGCATCCGCAATGCCGCCGTCGCCATCGCCGACGCCGAGACCGTGAACCAGTTCGCCGACGCGAAGCCCGGCGACGTGCATAAGGTGCGCCTCGGCGGCAAGGCCAGCCGGCTCGGCGCCGGCCCGCTCGAGATCGAGGCCGCCTTCGTCAGCCGCAGCGACGGCGAATTCACGCTCGAGGACCGCAACAGTCACCTCGCCGCCATGCAGGGCGTCCATATCAGCATGGGGCCCTCCATCGTGCTGGAGGTCGAGGGCATCAAGATCCTCGTCAACAGCCGCAAGACGCCGCCCTTCGACCTCGGCCAGCTGCGCTCGCAGGGCATCGTGCCGGAGGAACTGACGGCAATCGGCGTCAAGGCGGCCGTCGCCCACCGCCGCGCCTATGACCCGATCACGGTCAAGAGCTACACCGTCGCGACACCAGGCCCCTGCACCAGCGTGCTGACCTCGCTTCCCTATCGCCGGCTGCGCCAGCCGGTCTTTCCAATCAGTTAGGTCGGCGACGATCCTACCGCTCTTTCACCTCTCCCTGAGGGAGAGGTCGACGGCGAAGCCGGCGGGTGAGGGTTTACGCCCTCTCCGGATCGTTCCCTAAACCCTCACCCGGACCTTCGGTCCGACCTCTCCCTCAGGGAGAGGTGAAGGCATAACGCCCCATTCATGGAGACCCAAGATGATCGAATATCCGAGCGAACCCGATACCCCGCGCTCGCACCTGCCTTTCAGCCCGTCGACCAAGTTCGGCGAACTGATCTTCGTTTCCGGCCAGGCTTCGGTCGATGCGACCGGCAAGATCATCTCGGAGGATTTCGAGGGCGAGATGCGCCGCTCGATGGAGAATATGCGCAAGGTGCTGGAGACCGCGGGCAGCGATTTCAAGCACGTTCTGCAGACGCGCAATTATGTGCAGGATCCGGCCGACATCCCGCTCTTCAACAAGCTCTATCGCGAATATTTCAGCGAGCCGTTCCCGGCCCGCACGACGATCACCAACTGCCTCGGCGCGGCGCTGCGCTACGAGGTCGAATGCATCGCAATCGCCAAGCCGAAGGCTTGATCGTCCGAGCTTCCGGGATCGAGAAGGGCGGCCTTTCGCAGGGCCGCACTTTTTTTTGCCCAGGGAAATGCTCCCCACCTCTCCCTGAGGAGACCTTTGCACAACATCGTCGACCAACGCAGACCATGCATTTCAGGTCGTCATCCCGACGAAGGTCGGGATCCATACACAGTTCCTGGTCAAAGGGCTGCGCCACCGCCACCTTAAGCCGGTGTTCATGGGCCCCGGCCTTCGCCGGGGCGACGAGTTCTGGACCATGCGACGTAGAACGCGTGACGACATTCGGTGTTGCGCAAAGGTCTCCTGAGGCAAGGGGCGCGTCCGCTGAATCCTCATTTCTTCGGAAAGGGCAAACCTCACCCGAAGCGATATTCCGTCTCCTGCCGATAGACCTCGCCGGGACGAAGGATCGCCGAAGGAAAAGTCGGCTGGTTGGGGCTGTCGGGGAATCGCATCGGCTCCAGGCAGAGCCCGCCATGCGCCTGGTGCCCGACGCCGTCGAGCCCGCGCCAGTCCGGCGCGAGACCGGCGCCGTCATAGAAGACCACGCAGGGCTCGGTGGTGTGGACTTCCATGGCGAGGCTGCCATCCGGCGCCTCTAGTCGCGCGGCCCGGACGAGCCCATCGCCATCGCGATCGACCACCAGACAGCAATCATAAGCGAAATCGGCGTCGCCGACCGGGTCGGCGATCGGGCGGATGGCGCGGAAATCATAGGGCGTGCCGGCAACCTCGGCGATCTCGCCGCTCGGCACCAGAGCCGGGCTGAACGGCGTATAGCCGGAGGCGGCGAATTGCAGCTTGTGCTCGCGGCTCGTCGCGCCCGGCAGCAGCGAGAAATAGGAATGGTTGGCGAGGCTGACGACGGTCGGCGCGTCGGTGGTCGCGGTCAGGGTGATCTGGATCGTGCCCGGTGCCAGCAGCCGATAGGTGCAGCGCACGTCCAGCTCGCCCGGATAGCCGTCGTCGCCATCCGGCGAGATCAGGCCGAGCGTGACGGATTCCTCGTCCGACTCGAGGATGCGCCACGGCTTGCGCGAGAAGCCGGTAACGCCGCCATGCAGGTGGACGCCGCCCTCGTTCAGCGACAGCTGGTAGTCTTTGCCGTCGATCGACAGGTGGCCGTCGCCGATGCGGCTGGCATGGCGGCCGGCCGTGACGCCGAGATAGCGGTTGTTCTCGATATAGCCGTCGAGCGCCTCGAAGCCGAGCACGACGCGGCGCGGCTCGCCGCCGGGGACCGGCACGACGAGGTCGCGCAGCGCCGCGCCGAAGGTGAGCACCGAAGCGGTGGCGCCGCTGGCATTCGCCAGGCGGATCTCGGAAATGGCCGTGCCGTCGGGCATCCGGCCGAAGAAATGAATCGACACGATATCTCCGTGAAGCGCGATGTTGCCGCCTGCTAAGCCGGCTTAGAGATGCAGACTACCAGAGGGTGTAGCCGCCATCTATGACATAGGCGGCGCCGGTGACATAGGAGGCGGCGGGGCTGGCGAGATAGACGGCGAGCGGCGCGATCTCCGGCGGATTGCCCGGCCGCCCCATCGGGATATGGGCGACGATGGCCTCGATCACGTCCGGCCGGCGCTCGTTCCAGCTGCGGTTGGTGTCGGTCATGAACAGGCCGGGGCAGATCGCATTGACGGTGACGCCATGCGGGGCCCAGTCGGCGGCGGCGCAGCGGGTAAAGTGGATCACCGCCGCCTTGCCGGTCTCGTAGTCGCGCCCGCCAATGCCGCGATTGGCGATCAGGCCGCTCATCGAGGCGATATTGATGATCCGGCCGCCCTGCCCGCGCTCCAGCATCGCGGCGCCGAAGATCTTGGTGCCGAGAAAGCAGCTGGTCAGGTTCATGTCGAGCGATTGCTGCCAGGTCTCGAGCGTCTCCTCGACGATCGGCATGCTGGCGATGCGGTTGCCGACATTGTTGATCAGGATGTCGACGGGGCCGTATTCCTTCAGGATCGTCTGGCAGGCCGCTTCGCACTGCACGGCTTCGGCCATGTCGGCCATCACGCCAAAGGCCTGGCGGCCGAGCGCGCGGATCTCGGCCACCGTGGCGTCGAGCGTTTCCTGCGTGCGGCCGGTGATGATGACATCGGCGCCGGCTTCCGCCAGCGCCAGCGCCATTTCACGGCCGAGGCCGCGGCTCGCTCCGGTCACCAGCGCCCGCTTGCCTTCCAGCCCGAACCAATCCTTCAGTCCCATCTCGGTCTCCGGTTCTCTTTTGGCATGTTGGAAGCGGCGGGCCGGAGCCCGCCACCCATTCGCAGTCCGTGCGGGGAATTACTTCACGGCGCCGACCGTCAGCCCGCTGACCAGCGAGCGTTGCAGCAGCGCGAAGATCACGGCGACGGGCACGCTGGCGACCAGCGTCGCCGCCATGACGTGGTCCCACTCGACCTGATAGCGGCCGCCGACCAGCGAGAAGGTCTGCAGGGTCAGCGTGCTCTTTTCCGGCGTCCGCAGCAGCGTCATCGCCAGCACGAACTCGTTCCAGCAATAGATGAAGATGAACACGGCGGTAATGCCGATCGCCGGCGTCGCCAGCGGCAGGAAGATCCGCCAGAGCCGCTGCACCATCGAGGCGCCGTCCAGCGTCGCCGCCTCTTCCAGTTCCTTCGGAATGGTCTGGAAATAGGCCTGCAGCATCCAGACCGAGAAGGCGAGGTTGAAGGCGACATAGGCCAGCACCAGCGCCGGCAGCTGGTCGACGAAGCCCATCTTCGCCATCAGGCGGAAGATGCCAAGCACCAGCACGATCGGCGACAGCATCTGGGTGACGAGAAGGAACTGGCGGAACAGCTTGCGGCCGGTGAACTGCATCCGCGCCGCCGCATAGGCGGCCGGAATGGCGACGAGCAGGCAGAGCAGCGTCGCTGCGATGCTGACGATGAGGCTGTTCAGTACCGCCGGGCCGAGACGCGTCGCCTGCCACATGTCGACGAAGTTCTGCAGCCGGATCTCCGACGGGAACCAGGTCGGCGGATACATCAGCACCTCGACCCGCGGCTTCACCGCCGTCGAAACCATGACGGCGAAGGGAAAGAGGATCAGGATCACCAGCGGCGACAGGCAGAGCCACATCAGGATGGATTTTCGAACCGGATGTTCCATCAGACCGTGCTCCGCTCGTTGCGCATGGCCAGCGCCGCATAGGTGATGGTCAGCGCCAACAAGATCCCGAACATGACGATCGACAGCGCCGAGGCGATGCCCAGTTCGCCATAGCGGAAGGCGAGCTTGTAGAGCCAGGTCACCAGGATGTCGGTGCTGTTGGCCGGATCGCCCTGCGTCATCACCCAGATCAGCGGGAAGGAGTTGAAAACGTAGATGAAATTCAGCACCAGCACGATGTTGAGGAACGGCCGGATCAGCGGCAGCGTCAGGTAGCGGAAGCGCTGCCAGCCGCTCGCGCCGTCGATCTTGGCCGCCTCGAATACGTCGGCCTGCAGCGAGGAGAGGCCGCCGAGGATGACGGTCACCGTGAACGGGATCGAGACCAGGATGCCGATGGCGATCAGGATCGGAAAAGCGGTCGTCGAGGTCGCCAGCCATTCGACCGGCGCGCCGAGCAGGCCCATCTGACTCAGCGTCGCGTTGACCATTCCGAACTGGCCGTTCAGCGACCAGCGCCAGACGATGCCGGTCATGGTCAGCGATACCGCCCATGGCAGCATGATGATAATGCGCGCCAGCGTACGGCCGTAGAATTTCTCGTTCAGGATCAGCGCGATCGGCACCGACAGCAGCACCGTGCCGCCGACGACGAATACCGTCCAGACGAGCGTGCGGATCAGGCAGCCGATGAACAGCTGGTGCGAGAACAGGCGCTGGTAATTGGCGAAATCGTTGAAGGCCGCCGTCTTGCCAAAGCGGTTCACCGCATGCACCGACATGTTGGCCATGTCGTAGATCGGATAGCCGATGATCCAGAAGGCGAACAGGATGGAAGGGAGGATGAGAAGATAGGGCGCGCTGGCGCGCCCTATCTTGCCGTTGGGGGACGTCGTGGCGCGACTCTTCGCGCTTCCGACGCCCGCCTCCGGTGCCTTGCCGGCACTACTGCTGGATAAGGCCATCGATCGTCGCCGCGGCTTCCTGCAGGGCGGCTTCCGGCTGGGCCTGACCGATATAGACCTTCTGGAGCGAGGCAATCACCGCGTCGACCATCTGCTCCCAATTCGCCACCGGCGGGGCGAAATGGGCATAGGGCAGCATGTCGGTGAAGGCCTTGAGCTGCGGATCATTGGCGAAGACGGGCGCGGCCGCCTCTTCCTTCATGACGGGCAGGAAGCCTTCCTTGGTCGAGAACTCGATGCGCCATTTCGGACTGAAGGCCGTCTCCGTCAGGAACTTCATGGCGAGCTCTTTGTTCTTGCTCGACTTGAAGACCATCAGCGTGTCGGTGACGCCATAGGTCGCCTTCGTGCTGCCTTCGGGAATGGTCGACAGCGCATAGTTGAGCGTCGGGGCATCGGCCTTGATCTGGCCGCGCAGCCAGGGGCCGGTCAGGATCATGCCGATACGGCCCTGCTTGAACAGGCGTTCGATGTCCTGACGGTTGAGGCCGCTCGGATCGGGCTCGGTCAAGCCTTCGTCGATCATCGACTTGTAGAGGGTCAACGCCTTGACCGCCTCGGGGCTGGCGACGCCGGACTTGCCGTCCTTGAGGATGTCGCCGCCATGGGTCCAGAGCGAATAGTACCAATAGGCGTCGGTCTCGATTTCCTTGCCCTGCAGCGCGAAGCCATAGGCGTCGGTGCCGAGCGCCTTGATCTTCCTTGCCGTGTCGACGACGCCGTCCCAGTTGGTCGGCGGCTCGTTGACGCCGGCCTTGGCCAGAAGGTCCTTGTTGTAATACATGGCGCGCGCGGACGCGGCGACCGGCAGGCCGTACATCTGGCCGTCGAAGGTCGAGGGCGAGAGGAAGGATTCAATGAAGCCGCTCTTGAATTCCGGCGTCATATAGCCGTCGAGCGGCTCGGCGATGTCGTTCTTGACATAGTCGACCAGCCAGCGCGTGCCGATCATCGAGATGTCCGGCTCGGTGCCGCCGGCGATGTCGGTGGTCAGGCGCTGCTGGAGGTTGTCCCACTGGATAACCTCGATCTTGACCTCGTCGCCCGGGTGCTTGGCCATGAAGTCCTTGGCCATGTCCTCGAACAAGCCCTGCGTCGCGGCGCTGTAATAGCCGAGCACGACGCGGATCGTCTCCGCCTGCGCGCCCGACGACGCGCCAAGCATGACGGCGGCGCCAGCCAACAAACCGAGAACCCTGCTTTTTTTGATTTGGTACATTCAGCTGATCCTGTCGTATTCACGTTGTGAATATTGAACGAACTAGGTAGAGGCTCATGTATCCTTGAATTCCGCTGCGGACGACGGCGCTATTGTTTTGGTTCCCCGCGCAACCGTCCAAGCAGAATGAAACGTCACCCTTGCCGGATGACCTCGTCGTGAAAATCCAGCCTCACGAACGAGCGTCGAGCCGAAGATACGGCTCGTGCGGCAGCCCCCCCTCCTCTGCTTCACCCGGACAAGCCGAGCCTTGCGCTTACCGGCGCGTTAATGGACTTGCCCCAGGACCTGAACGACATCCGATCCTGAAGGCTGACCCCGCGTCTGGTTCTCGATCATGTGTCGCCCGGGCGGTTTCTGCCAAGCGATTTCTTTCTTCTTGCCAGATGCGACGAAAAATGCGCGGTGAGCCTATTCGGATCGAGACTTATTTGTTCAGCAAAACTAAATCCGGGCAGCGTCTGCCGTTGATCTAGCCGCTGTTCACCCGCCTCAGTTCGAATGCCACCACCGGCCGGCGACGACGACGCCATCCGCGAAGATGCGTTCCTCCGCCGTGACGATGCCGTTTCGCGAATCCTCCAGCGGGAACTGACCGTTGCGGATCGACAGGATGCTGGCGTCGCCGGGACTGCCGGGCTTCAGCGTGCCGAGCTCCGGCCGGCCGAGCGCCTTGGCGGCGTTGAGTGTCGAAGCGGCGATCACTTCGCCGAGCGGCATGCCGAGATGGAGGAACTTCGACAGCGTGGTGACCTGGTCGAAGGCCGGGCCGTCGATGCAGAGCGCGTGGACGTCCGAGGAAATCGTATCGGGCGCGAAGCCCTGCTCCAGCATGGCGCGGGCCGTCTTCCAGGAGAACGAGCCCATGCCGTGACCGATATCGAAAATGACGCCGCGCTCGCGCGCCGCGAGCACTTCCGGCTTGATCTTGCCCTTGCCGGTGATCGGCGCGTTGGGGAACGGGCGGAAGCAGTGGGTCAGCACGTCGCCCGGCCGCAGCCGGTCGACGACCGCCTCGTAGGAGGGCGGCGGCTCGTCGATATGCACCATCATCGGCATGCCGAGCTCGTCGGAAACCTGCAGCGCGATGTCGAGCGGGGCGATGCCGCTGTCACCGCTGGCATGGCGGCCGATTCGCACCTTGATGCCGACGACGACATCGCGATTGGCATCCGCCACTTCGACCGCATCCTGCGCCGCCATCAGCCGCATGTCGTGGCTTTCGCCGACCATGATACGGTTGGAGAAGGCGTAGATGCCGGCGAAGGAGACATGCAGATAGGCGAGGATGCGGACCGCGCTCGGCTCGATCACATGCTTGCGAAAGCCCGGGAAGTTGCCGGGGCCGGCGCTGCCGGTATCGACGCTGGTCGTCACCCGCGCTTTGCCGGGCGTAGTCCTCGGCATCGACGCCGAGCGAGGTGCCGCCCCAGTAGACATGGGTGTGCAGGTCGATCAGGCCGGGCGTGACGATCTGGCCGGCGACATCGCGCCGGTCCGCACCGGCGGCGGCGAGATTGTCGCCGATCGCCGCCACCTTGCCGCCGGCAAAGGCGACGTCGGTCACGCGGTCGATGCCCTGGGACGGATCGATGACCCGGCCGTTCGCCAGAATGAGATCAAACGGCATGGCGTGCACCGTCCCCAAACGCCATTCCCGCGCCTGTCGCCACCGACTGCCTGGCCGTCATGATCCGGAATCCCCCGATTGTCCCCGATTGCGAACGATTGCACAGCCGGGACGGATGCGGAAGCCTCGCCGGCAAGCCGGCAAACAAGCGTCGTGTCGCCCGAGGGAGGGGGCGAGCGTCAGACGCTGCCCCCTACCCCCGCTCCGGCATCTCCCCCCGAATACACCGGAACAGCGCGCCTTTTCAGGGGCGCGTGGGCCTTGCCGGCCGCGGGCGTTCACAACGAAGGAACTGCCCCGCGCCAGCGGATCCCGCATAGGTACCATCGTCCCAGACGACGGTGCCGCGCAGAATGGTTGTTGTTGGCCGACGACGCAACGTCATTCCTTCGTAAGGCGTATAATCGACGTTGGAATAGGGCGCGCCGCGATCGGGCTAGACGAAATAGGAGGTCGGCGAAACCGGATGGGTGGCGCGGAAAGCCGCGAGCCGCTCGGCCGCCTTCTCGCTGGAGGCTTCGAGATGGGCGCGCAGCAAGTGCTTGGCGCCGTTCACATCCTGCCGGCCGATCGCCTGCAGGATCTCCAGATGCTCTTCCATGAAGGAATCGAAATAGGGCTGCCGCTGCAGCGCGACCTGGAAATGCTTGCCGGAAACCAGGATGCAGCGCGTGCGCTTCAGCGCCTCGACGATCTCGGAATTGCGGCCATAGGAGAGGCAGCCGATATGCAGCTCCTCCTCCAGCACGTCGAGCTCGGCGATGCCGGCGTCGCCCGCGCCGTTGATGCCGTCCTGCAGGCGTCCCGCCATCGCCGCCAGCACCGGCGAGGGAATGGCGCCGACCGCCGTCTCCAGCGCCGCCGGTTCGAGCAGGATGCGCAGATCATAGAGGTCCTGGAAGCGCGCCTCGTCGAGCGGCACGATCCACCAGTGCGATTTCTCGCCCTTGGCGACGATGCCGACCTGCTGCGCATGGATCAGCAGGTCGCGCGCCACGGTGCGGCCGACGTCGAAATGGCGGGCCAGCGCCAGTTCGTTGACGCGGAAGCGGCCGAAGACCGAGCGCAGGATGACCTCGCGCTCGAATTCATAATAGAGCGACTGCCAGGCGAAGGCCTTGGTCGCCGGCATGGCGTCGGCGTCCATGTCGAACATTTCGGCGGTGATCTTGAGGCGCTTCGGCTCGCCGGCAGCGCCCACGAGCAGGCCGCGGCCGTCGAAGCGGCTGAGCAGCCCCTCCTCCTCCAGCCGCGCCAGCGCCTGCTTCACCGGCGAGCGGCTCGATCCGAAGATCGCGGCGAGCGGCCCTTCCAGCAGCACCGCGCCTTCGGGCAGGCCGCCGCTCTCGATGCCGCGGCGCAGCCTCTCGGTGATCGAGGCATAGGCGGGCGTGCGATCGACGCCGCCGCCCGCACCCTGTCCTTTTCGCGCGACCGTCAGGTCACCGCGCCGATTTGCCATGGCACGAACTCGTTGTCGCCAAACCCGAAATCCTCGCTGAGGGTGTACTTGCCCCGACGCGGTCGCGATGACCGCCTCGAAGATGCGCTGCCCGGCCGCCTCGATCGTGTCGTCGCCCGTGACGATGCCGCCGCAGTTGACGTCCATGTCCTCCTGCATGTGCTCGTACATCTCGCTGTTGGTGGCGACCTTGATGCACGGCGCAGGCTTGAACCCGGAGACGGAACCGCGACCCGTGGTGAAGACGATGACGTTGCAGCCGCCCGCGACCTGGCCCGTTACCGCGACCGGATCGTAGCCGGGCGTGTCCATGAACACAAAGCCCGGTCGGTCGATCGGCTCGGCATATTCATAGACCGCCTCGAGCGGCATGGTGCCGCCCTTGGCGACCGCGCCGAGCGACTTCTCCAGGATGGTGGTGAGGCCGCCTGCCTTGTTGCCGTGGGACGGATTGTTGTTGAGTTCCGCGCCGTTGCGCTCGGTGTAGTCGCGCCACCATTCGATGCGGTCGACCAGCTTCTGCGCCACCGCCGGCGTCACCGCGCGGCGGGTCAGCAGGTGCTCGGCGCCGTAGATTTCCGGCGTCTCGCTGAGCACGGCGGTGCCGCCGTGCGGACGATCAGATCGGCGGCATAGCCGAGCGCCGGGTTGGCCGAAATGCCGGAATAGCCGTCGGAGCCGCCGCATTGCAGCGCCAGCTTCAGCCCCGACAGCGGCACGGTCGTGCGCCTGGCGGCATTGGCGATCGGCAGCATCTCGCGGATGATGTCGGAGGCGATCTCGACCGTCTTGCGCGCGCCGCCAGGCGCTGGATCGTCATGGTGCGCAGCAGGGACCCGGCTCCAGGCCGAACTTCTCGAGATCGGCTCGATCTGGTTGGTCTCGCAGCCGAGCCCGATCATCAGGATGCCGGCGAAGTTCGGGTGCTTGGCATAACCGCTCAGCGTGCGGGTCAGGTAGGTGTAGCCCTCGGACTTGGTCGAGATGGCGCAGCCGGTGCCATGGGTCAGCGCGACGACGCCATCGACATTCTCGAAGGCGTCCAGCGCGCCCGCCCCGATTGAAGGCGTCGGCGATGGCGCGCGACACGGTGGCCGAGCAGTTCACCGAGGTGACGATGCCGATATAGTTGCGGGTGCCGACGTCGCCATTGGCGCGGACATAGCCCTCGAAGGTGCGCCGCTCGGCCTCCGGCAGCAGCGGCGTCGGGCGCGCGTCGGCGGCGAAGTCGTGCGTGACGTCGCTCTCCTGCATGGCGAGATTATGCAGATGCACATGCTCGCCCGGCTGGATCGCGGCGCTCGCCGTGCCGATCACCTGGCCATATTTCAGCACCGGCTCGCCCGCCTCGATCGGCTGGATCGAGATCTTGTGGCCGGAGGGAATCTCGTTCCGCGCCACGACATTGCTGCCGGGCAGCAGGGTGCCGGCGGGGAATGACCGTGCGCGCGACGCTCACATTGTCTTGCGGGTTGAGCTGGATCGCAGGGGATGACGGCGCCGGCAGCGACATGATCATTTCCGTTAAAATGGTTATTGCGTGCATCAATCAATCATGTTAGATCGACTCTAGTCAACAGAAAAACAATAATAATAACCAGGATATGGGAGCACCGCCGGCAAGCCTATGCTGGCGGGAATCGGATCTACACGTAGATCTCGATTGTCGATGCGCCAATTCCAAACTTAGAATCCAGAAATACGGCTCCGTTTCGATTCATAATCGTTACGGATTGTGCGGAATTGCGCCTTGTCATATGAATTCGATTTCTCGTTCCTGAATGATTATCTACCGGATCTGTGGCACGGAATCTGGCTGACGCTCGGGATGACGGTCGTCTCGATCGTGCCGGGCTTCGCGCTCGGGACTCGGCTGCGCGATCGGCCGGCTCTACGGCTCCGCGCCTGGGTGCGGCGCAGCGGCGACGGTCTACGTCGAGGGCGATCCGCAACACGCCGCTCGATCATCCAGGTGTTCTGGCTGTTCTTCGGACTGGCGGTGCTGCAGGCGCGGGTCGCGCCGCCTTCACCGGCCGCCGATGATCGCGCTGGTCGATCAACGTCGGCGCCTACACCGCCGAGATCATGCGGGCGGGCTTCGAGAGCATCCCGAAGGGCCAGTTGGAGGCCGCCGCGTGCCTGGCGCTGAAACCGAGCCAGAGCTTGTGGTCGGTGCAGATCCCGCAGGCGGTCGAGCGGGTCTATCCGGCCCTTGTCAGCCAGTTCGTGCTGATGATGCTGGCGACCTCGATCATGTCGCAGATCTCGGCGGAAGAGCTGACCGGCGTCGCCTACATGATCCAATCCTTCACCTTCCGCGGCTTCGAGGTCTATCTCGTCATCGCCGGCATCTACCTCGTCATGGCGTGCCTGCTGCGACTGACGCTGCTCGGTGTCGCGCAGGTCTCGTTTCCGCGCCGCCGGCGCCTCGGCACGCCGCTCTAGCGCGTAGCCGCACCCCGCCCCGCCCATTCTCGACGCACGGATCCCGCCCATGTTCGGACTGACCATCGAGCAGATCGCCTTCATCTTCCGCGGCGCCGGCTGGACGCATCGTCCTGTCGCTGCTCGGCTTTGTCGGCGGTACGATCCTGGGCCTGCCGGTGGCTCTGGCGCGCGCCTCGCGCCGCCGCAGGCGCTGCGGACGCTCTCCGGGCTGTTTGTCCAGCTGGTGCAGGGCATCCCGCTGCCGGTGATCATGTTCGTCGTCTATTTCGGCATCTCGATCGGCGGCTATGACGTGCCGGCGCTGGTCGCGGCCGGCATTGCGATGACGCTCTATTCCAGCGCCTATCTCGGCGAGATCTGGCGCGGCTGCATCCAGGCGGTGCCGAAGACGCAGTGGGAAGGCGGCGGAGTGCCTGGCGCTGACGAGGGCCGCAGCGCTTCGTCTACGTGATCCTGCCGCAGGCGCTGCGCATAGCCGTGCCGCCGACGGTCGGTTTCCTGGTCCAGATCGTCAAGAACACCTCCTACGCGGTGGTGATCGGCTTCTTCGACCTCACCTACTCGGCCAAGGTGCATCAACAACTCGACCTTCATGCCCTTCACCGTCTTCACCATCGCGGCGCTGCACTCTATTTCGCCATCTGCTTCCCGATGTCGGTGCATGGCGCGGCCGGTTCGAGCGCCGGCTGAACCGGAACTGAGGAGAGCCTCATGAACATCGCCGCCACCCCGCAACGCGCGTCCGAGACCCCGAGCATGACCCGATCCGATACGCCGCTCGTCCGCTTCCAGAACGTCCGCAAGAGCTTTCGGCGAGCGTGGAGGTGCTGAAGGGCATCGACCCTCGAAGTCGCCCCGCGGCGAGGTCGTGGCGCTCGATCGGCCGCTCCGGCTCTGGCAAGAGCACGGCGCTGCGCTGCGTCAACGGGCTGGAGCGGATCAATGCCGGCGAACTGCACCGTCTGCGGCCGCGAGCTGCATGGTGGCAAGGTCGACCTGCGCGAGCTGCGCCAGGACGTCGGCATCGTGTTCCAGAGCTACAACCTGTTCCCGCATTTGACCGTCGAGCAGAACGTAACGCTGGCCCCTCGCAAGGTGCATGAAGATCGGCGCCGGCGAGGCGCGCGACCTCGCCGCCCGCGTGCTGGCGCAGGTCGGTCTTTCCGACAAGGCGCAGAACTATCCCGAGCAGCTCTCGGGCGGCCAGCAGCAGCGCGTCGCCATCGCCCGCTCGCTGGCCATGCGCCCGAAGCTGATCCTGTTCGACGAGGTCACCTCGGCGCTCGACCCGGAGCTGACCGGCGAAGTGCTGCGCGTCATCGCGCAACTCGCCGCGGAGGGCATGACCATGATGCTCGTCACGCATGAAATGGGCATTCGCCCGCTCCGTCGCCGACCAGGTGGTGTTCATGCACCAGGGCCGGATCTGGGAAACGCGGCACCGGCGGACATGCTTGCAAATCCCCACAGACGCCGGAGCTGCGCCAGTTCGTCGGCAACGGCCTCTGAACGGCGCGCGAGGCGCCGGACCGATTTCTACCCAGTCGGACGCGGCAAGACGGCCGTACCCTCGAATATGAAACGTCCTTGCCTCGGGGGCGTCGCCCTTTCGATCCGCGCTCTGCGCCGGACGCCGGCCTCGCGGCCCGACGCGCCCGATCACGCCGGCACGCCGGCCATCAAGGCGCGCGGCACGCTGCGCGTCGCCGTCGATATCGGCCACCCGCCCTACGGCATGCTCGACGCCCAGGCCCAGGCGACCGGCTCGGACATCGAGACCGCGCAGCTGCTCGCCGATGACCTCGGCGTGAAGCTCGAAGGTCGTGCCGGTTTCCGGCGCCAATCGCGTGCCGTTCCTGCTCGCCAACAAGGCCGACATGGTGATCGCCTCGTTCTCGATCACCGACGAGCGCAAGAAGGTCGTGGCAACTACTCGAAGCCCTATGGCGTCATTCCGGTCGTGATCTCAGCCCCGAAGGCGATGGCGATCGCCTCGAGCCCGCCGACCTCGCCGGCAAGGACCATCGCCGTCGCCCGCGGCACCACGGCCGACATCGAGCTGACCCGCGCGCCTGAAGGACGCCGGCGCATCGGCGCCAGCATCGTGCGCTACGAGGACGAAGCGACCACCAACACCGCTGTCGCCACCGGCCAGCAGGACGTGTTCTCGGCCGCTCTGTCGACCGCCAATTCGGTCGCCGAGCAGAATGCCGACAAGAACCTCGAGGTCAAGCTGACGCTCGCCGCCTATCCGATGGCGATCGGCCTGCGCAAGAACGACCCGGAACTGAAGAGCTGGGCCGACGAGTGGGTTGCCGCCAACCTTGCCAACGGCAAGCTGAACCAGATCTACGTCAAGTACTTCAACCAGAACCTGCCGGAATCCATCCCGGAATAAGCGCGAGACGCGGAGGGGCAGCCAGGCCCCTCCGCTTTCTTCCGGAGTGCTGGCCGACCTCCGACATCCCTAGCGGCCCGACAGATCAAGACGAACCGAGACAACGACCATGACCAAGACCGGAGAAATCACCGGCACGACCCGCGTGCTCGGCATCCTTGCCGACCCGATCGCGCATGTGAAGGCGCCGCCCGGCATCAACCGCATCGCCCGCGAGCGCGGCCGCGACGCGGTCATGGTTCCCTTCCAGGTCGCCCCGGCCGACCTCGCCGCGTTCGCCAACGCGCTGCGCGCTCTCAAGAGCTTCGACGGCGCCATCATCACCGTGCCGCACAAGGGGCCTATGGCCTCGCTCTGCGACGAGATCAGCCCAAGCGCGCGCGCCATCGGCGCCATCAACGTGATCCGGCGCGAGCCGGACGGCCGTCTCATCGGCGACATGCTCGACGGCCACGGCTTCGTCGCCGGCCTCGCCGTCTCCGGCATTTCCATCCATGGCCGCAATGCCTATCTGGCCGGCGCGGGCGGCGCCGCGAACGCCATCGCCTTCGCGCTCGTCGCAGGCGGCGTCGCCAAGCTGACGATCGCCAACCGTACCCGCGCCAAGGCCGAGGCGCTGCGCGATCGCATCCTGGCGCTCTACCCCGCAGCGACCGTCATCGTCGGCGACAGCGACCCGAGCGGCCATGACCTTGTCGTCAACGGCACGTCACTCGGCATGCGGCCGGACGACGCCCCGCCGCTCGACACGACCCGGCTGACAGCCGACATGATCGTCGCCGAGGTGATCATGGTGCCGACCATGACGCCGCTGCTTGTCGCCGCCGAGGCCCGGGGTTGCCGCATTCATCTGGGAAAGCCGATGCTCGATCAGCAACTGGAGCTGATGGCGAACTTCTTCGGCCTCTGAGCCGACGTTTGCCTGGTTGCGGCTATCGCGCCAGCGAGCGCCGCACGACCGGGGGCTTCTCCTCGAAGAAATCGGGATATTGCTCGCGGATGCTCTCCAGACGCGGCAGCAGGTCGCGAACATGCACCCGCATCGCCTCGCGGGCGTCCTCGGGACGATGCTCGCAGATCGCCTCGACCACCGTGGTGTGCTGGGTGACCACGCGCCGCGACGTGTCGAGCTCCGGCAGGGTCAGATAGCGGACGCGGTCGAGATGGCCGCGCGCCTGCTCGACCGGCCGGCCGAGGCCGCGCAGGCCCGCCATCTCGCAGATCAGGCGGTGGGTCTCCTCGTCGAGGAGGTGGAACTCCGGCCATTTCTCCGCCTGCAGCGCGGCGGCATGGCGCGCCAAAACCGCGCGCAGCCGGATGATGCCGTCCTCGTCGATGATGCGTGCCGCGCGCTCCGCCGTCGCGCATTCGATCGCCTCTCGCAGGAACTGCGCTTCCAGCAGCGCCTCCATGCGGATCGGCGCGATCACCGTCGTCAGCTGCGGGTAGCTGATCAGCAACCCCTCCTCCGCCAGGCGGATGAAGGCCTCGCGGACCGGCGTCCGGCTGATCGAGAGCCGCTTCGCGACATCCTGCTCGGAAATCGGGCGGTTGGGCTTCAGCTCGAGCGAGATGATGGCCCGCCGCAGCAGAGCATAGACCTGAAGCGACGCCCGCCGCTCCCGGCTGAGACTGGCGTCATCGAGAATCGCTCCGAGCGACTGGTTTGCCAATTCCATCAGCGTTCCGCCCCAATATTTTTATCCGGCTTTTCGCATTCCCGCCCGGCTGGATACGACGAATCCTGGAATGAAACCAAACGTTTCCGCCGTTCCTCGCGCCGAGCGCGGCCGATTGTGCCCGCATATTGTCAATGACAGTGGACTAGAATACTAGTGCCGGGACGCACAAAGAGGCAAACAGAGCCCAATTGGTAGCCAGACTTGACGGTCGGGCGGCCATGGCAGCGGTCGGGCTGCGCGATGAATTCGCGGCGCCCGCCCCCGGCAACGGAGCAAAGCCCGCGCGGTACCGGCCTCGGCCGGAGCAGTCCAACTCATGCCTCCGGGAGGGGGTCTTCGATCAAGGCGATGCAATGAACACCACGCATTCTATGGCTCTCGCGACGGAGCGCCGCCCGACCCCAAGCCGGGCATCAAACGGGATCCTTACGATCCCGGCTATGTCGGATTGCCACAGCCACGTGGTGTTGCGATCGCGGTCGGAGCGGAATATGCCGCCGTCGACAGACCGGGCCGGCGCCACGCCATGACGCGCAACATCATGACGTGCGACGCCGTCTCGACGATCCGCGCGCCGTAGCCGCAGCCGCTCGACCGCGCGATCTCGCCTCCCCCCACCGAGCCCACCAACAGCAGGCGACGGGATGATCTCATACTCGTTTGACTTTTCATTTCTCCTGACGGCCTGGCCAGCGTTTCTGCGCGGCGCCTGGCTGACGATCGTCCTCGCCGGCACGTCGATCGCGCTCGGCTTCGTTCTCGGCCTCGTCTGCGCCATTCTTCGTTCCGGCAAGAGCAAGCTCCTGTCCGGGCTGGTCGGCATCTATGTCGAGGTGATCCGCAACACGCCCTTCCTGGTGCAGGTGTTCATCGTCTATTTCGGCCTGCCGAGCCTCGGCCTGAGGCTTTCGGCCGAAACGTCGGCGGTGATCGCGCTGGTGATCAACACCGGCGCCTATTCGAGCGAGATCATCCGCGCCGGCATCGATTCGATCGCCAAGGGGCAGCTCGAAGCCGCGGAATGCCTCGGCCTCAACAAGCTGCAGGTCTACTGGCACATCATCCTGATCCCAGCGGTCGAGCGCGTCTATCCGGCGCTGTCGAGCCAGTTCGTGCTGCTCATGCTTTCGTCGTCGATCACCTCGCAGATCTCCGCGCAGGAGCTGACCGCCGAGGCGAACATGATCCAGTCGGAGACGTTCCGCTCGTTCGAGGTCTACCTCATCGTAGCGGCCGTCTATCTCGCCCTCTCCGTCCTCTTCCGCGTCGTTCTGTGGGGCATTGGCCAGTTCGCCTTCGTCCGCCGCCGCAAGCTGCGCACGTGAGGTGAGGTGAAATCATGATCACGTTTTCCTCCACCCATCTGATCTACCTCATCGAGGCGGCCCGCTGGACGGTGCTGCTGTCGGTCCTGGCCTTCATCGGCGGCGGCGCCTTCGGCCTCGTCCTGGCGCTTGGCCGCGTCTCGCAGCACAAATGGCTGCGCTGGCTGTCGGCCGCCTACATCCAGATCATCCAGGGCACGCCGCTGCTGGTGGTGCTGTTCCTGGCCTATTTCGGCCTGTCGATCCTCGGCCTCGACATCCCGCCGATCATCGCCGCCGGCCTGTCGCTGACGCTCTACACCTCCGCCTTCCTCGGCGAGATCTGGCGCGGCTGCATCCTCTCCGTCCCGAAGACGCAGTGGGAAGCCTCGAACTGCATCGGCCTGAGCCGGATGCAGCAGTATCGCCACGTCATCCTGCCGCAGGCGGCCCGGATCGCGATCCCGCCGACCGTCGGCTTCATGGTCCAGATCATCAAGAACACCTCGATCACCTCGATCATCGGTTTCGTCGAGCTCGCGAGAGCCGGACAGATCGTCAACAACTCGACGTTCGAGCCGTTCATCACCTTCGTCTTCGTGGCGATCATCTATTTCGCCATGTGCTACCCCCTCTCTCTCGCCAGCAGACATTTCGAAAGGAAGCTCAATGTCGGTAACTGAAGCAGCCGGCACGCGGCCCCGGAACGAAACCGCGCCGGGCGCCGAGCCGATCATCGTCGTCGACAACGTCTCGAAGAGCTTCGGCCCGCTCCAGGTGCTGCACGGTGTGTCGCTGACCATCGAGCGCGGCACCATGGTCGCCATCGTCGGACGCAGCGGCTCCGGCAAGAGCACGCTCCTGCGCTGCATGAACGCGCTGGAAGAGATCAATGGCGGCACCATCCAGGTGTGCGGCAACCGGGTCGCGATGGACGATCGCGCCTCGGTCAAGCGCCTGCGCTCCGAAGTCGGCATGGTGTTCCAGAGCTACAACCTGTTTCCGCACCTGACCGTGCTGCGCAACATCACGCTGGCGCTGACGGTGGTGCAGAAGAAGTCGCGCGCCGACGCCGACGCCATCGCCCACAAAGTGCTCGGCCTGGTTGGCCTCGCCGACAAGGCGGAAGCCTATCCGGAGCAGCTCTCCGGCGGCCAGGCGCAGCGCGTCGCCATCGCGCGCTCGCTCGCGCTGTCGCCGAAGGTGCTGTTGTTCGACGAGGTCACCTCGGCGCTCGACCCGGAACTGACCGGCGAAGTGTTGAAGGTGATGGAGGATCTCGCGCGCGACGGCATGACGATGGTGCTGGTCACGCACGAAATGGCCTTTGCCCGCCGCCTCGCCGACATCGTCGTCTTCATGCATCAGGGCAAGGTCTGGGAGGCAGGCCCGCCCGCAGAGATTTTCGCGGATCCGAAGACACCGGAACTGCGGCAGTTTCTGAGCAGTGGTCTCTGAGTTGTAACTGGAGGTAGTGTAATGAAGTTCCTGACCCGCGTCGCGCTCGCCGCGACCATGGCACTCGGCGTCGCCGGTGTCGCCAAGGCCGATCTTCTGGCCGACATCAAGGCCAAGGGCGAGATCGCGATCGCGGTCGACCTCGGTGCGCCGCCATGGGGCATGACCGACGCCGACCTGAAGCCGGCCGGCGCCGACATCGACGTCGCCAAGAAGCTGGCCGAGGATCTCGGCGTCAAGTTCAAGCTGGTCGAAGTGACCGGCCCGAACCGCGTGCCGTTCCTGCTGACCAACAAGACCGACATCGTCATCTCGTCCTTCGCGATCACCCCCGAGCGCGCCAAGGTCGTCGACTTCGTCCCCTACTCGGTCAACCGCCTGATCGTGTTCGGACCGAAGGGCGTCGAGATCAAGTCGCTTGAGGACCTCTCCGGCAAGCGCGTCGGCGTCGTCCGCGGCAATCTGCAGGACACCGAGCTGACCAAGAAGGCCCCGGCCGACACCAAGCTCGTCCGCTTCGATGATGACGCGACCACCATCACCGCGCTGATGTCCGGCCAGGTCGACGCCATGTGCGCCCCCTACGGCATGTACCTGACGCTCGCCGAGCGCTACCCGGCCAAGGAGCTGGAGCCGAAGGCGGACGTCGTTCAGCAGCCGCTCGGCATCGGCCTGCGCCAGAACGAGCCGGAGCTGAAGGCCTGGCTGCAGGACTGGGTCAAGAAGGGCGCCGAGGACGGCTCGCTGTCGACCATCTTCGAGAAGTACATGGGCGCCAAGCTCGACCTGACCCCGTACCTCACGGAAGCCAAGTAAGCGTCACCGCTTCTCCGACGAACACAGAAGGGCTGTCGCACATCGTGCGGCAGCCCTTTTTCGTTGGCGGCGGGAAGTGGAGCCGAGAAGGTCGGGCGGAGTTCCTTCTCTCACCTCTCCCTGACGGAGAGGTGAAGGTTAGGCCTGCGCCACTCGGCGCGTAGCTCAATTGACCAGAACTCAATTGACCAGGCCCGGCTGCGGGCCGGCGCAGCGGCAGGCGAGGCGGACGCCGGGGCCCTCCCCTTCGGCGGCAATCAGGCGGACGCCGCCATCCTCGAAGGCCCGGACCAGCAGGGCCTCGGTGGCGCGGTGAATCGCATGGCGATTGCACTCGAAGTCCTTGATCGTGCTGCGCGACACGCCCGCGACATTCGCGAGATGCTCCTGGGTCCAGTTAAGCAGTCCCCGCGCCGCCCGACATTGCTCCGGAAGCAAATTCATCGTTTCAAAGCCTTGCCTAACCTCCCCCAAGTCAACCATAATGGGTGAGATCAGGCAATGGGGCCTGGGTTCGCGCGGGCCACGGCAGATATGACGGACGACGCATCGCTCATTTTGATGGTCGGCCTGCCGTTCGCCGGAAGCATCGTTGCCGCGGCGCTCCCCACCAACGCCCGCACCGCCGCCGCCGCCCTGGCCGGCGCCGTCACGCTGATCTGCCTCGCCCTTGCGGTGATGCTCTATTCCCCGGTCGCGGCGCTCGGCGCCGTCCGCAACGAAATCGACTGGATCCCGGCGCTCGGCCTCAACTTCTCGCTGCAGGATGGACGGCTTCGCCTGGATGTTCGCGATGCTGGTCGCGAGCATCGGCCTGCTCGTGGTGATCTATGCGCGCTACTACATGTCGCCGGAAGACCCGGTGCCGCGCTTCTTCTCGTTCTTCCTGGCCTTCATGGGCTCGATGCTCGGCATCGTGCTCTCCGGCAATCTGATCCTGCTCGTCGTGTTCTGGGAGCTGACCAGCATCTTCTCCTTCCTGCTGATCGGCTACTGGCACCACAATGCCAGGCGCCCGCGACGGCGCGCGCATGGCGCTGACGATCACCGGCATCGGCGGCCTGGGGCTGCTCGCCGGCGTGCTGCTGATCGGCCACATCGTCGGCAGCTACGAGCTCGACGTCGTGCTGGCGTCCGGCGCCTGATCCGCTCGCATCCGCTCTACGTGCCGACGCTCTGCCTGATCCTGCTCGGCGCGCTGACCAAGAGCGCGCAGTTCCCGTTCCATTTCTGGCTGCCCACGCGCATGGCGGCGCCGACTCCGGTCTCCGCCTTCCTGCATTCGGCGACGATGGTGAAGGCCGGCGTGTTCCTGCTGGCGCGGTTCTGGCCGGTGCTGGCGGGAACGCAGGAATGGTTCTGGATCGTCGGCCTCGCCGGCATGACGTCGTTGCTGCTCGGCGCCTATTTCGCGATCTTCCAGCAGGACCTCAAAGGGCTGCTCGCCTATTCGACGATCAGCCATCTCGGCCTGATCACGCTGCTGCTCAGCCTCGGCAGCCCGCTCGGCGCCGTTGCCGCGATCTTCCACATGATGAACCACGCCACCTTCAAGGCGTCGCTGTTCATGGCGGCCGGCATCATCGACCACGAGACCGGAACGCGCGACATGCGCCGGCTGAGCGGGCTCTTCCGCGTCATGCCGTTCACGGCGACGCTGGCGATGGTCGCGAGCGCGGCGATGGCGGGCGTGCCGCTGCTCAACGGCTTCCTCTCGAAGGAAATGTTCTTCGCCGAGACGATCGAGACGCACGCAACTCGATCCTCGACACGACGCGCCCTATGCCGCCTTCGTCGGCAGCGCCTTCGCGTCGCCTATTCGGTCGCGCTTCATCCATCGGCGTTCTTCGGCCCGCCGCCGACCGACCTGCCGCGCGACGCCGCATGAGCCGCCGTTCTGGATGCGCTTCCCGATCCTGCTGCTGGTGCTCGACCTGCCTCGTCGTCGGCATCATTCCGGCGGCTGACCATCGGCCCGTATCTCGCACACGCGGTCACGCTCGTGCTCGGCAGCGCACCCCGGACCTACAGCCTCGCCAGTCTGGCACGGCTTCAACCTGCCGCTGATGATGAGCCATCGGCGCTGCTCGCCGGCGGCCTGGTCCTGTTGCGCTGAAGAACTATCTCGCCGACAGTCGAGGAAGGCCCGCCCTATTTCCGCCGCCTGAAGGGACAGCGCATCTTCGAGCGCGTCATGGTCACCTGTCCTGGCGCTGGGCCCGTTCGCTCGAAGGCTGGCTCGGCACGCGACCGGCTGCAGCCGCAGCTTCGCTGCTGGTGCTCGTGTGCATTGCTGGCGGCGCTGGTCCGCTGCACCGTGCTCGGCTTCATCGGGCGAGCTGCGCGCCGGGCGCGGATCCGGCTTCTGTCTGGTCTGGGTGATCGGCGCATCGTCTGCGCCATCGGCGCGGCCTATCAGGCCAAGTATCACCGCCTGGTCGCGCTGATCCTGCTCGGCGGCGCCGGCTCTCGCACCTGCCTGACCTTCGCTCTGGTTCTCCGCGCCGGATCTGGCGCTCACCCAATTGCTGGTCGAGATCGTGACGACCGTGCTGCTGCTGCTCGGGCTGCGCTGGCTGCCGAAGCGCTCGCAGGAGATCGCACCGGCGACGCACGCTCGGCGCCAGGCTGCGCCGCTATCGCGACTCATCGTCGCCGTCGCGTGGCGGCGTCGGGCTGATGCTCATCGCCTATGCGATCATGACGCGCGCGGCGCCGGAGCACGATCTCCGAGCATACTTCCTGCAGAAGGCCTATTCGGAAGGCGGCGGCCGCAACGTCGTCAACGTCATCCTGGTCGATTTCCGCGGCTTCGACACGCTGGGCGAGATGACGGTTCTCGGCGTCGTGGCGCTGACCGTCTACGCGCTGCTGCGCCGGTTCCGTCCGGCCGCCGACAGCGTCGAGTCGCCCGAGCAGCAGCGGATCCAGGACGCGGCGACGACGCCCGGCCCGACCGCAAGCTCGGCGACACGAGTCAGCGACTATCTGCTGGTGCCCGGCCGTGATCATGCAGTGGCTGTTCCCGGTGATCGATCGATGTCGCGGCCTATCTGTTCATGCGCGGCCACGATCTTCCCGGCGGCGGCTTCGCGGCCGGCATCGCGATGGCGGCGGCCTTCATCCTGCAATACATGGCGGCCGGCGCGCGCTGGGTGGAAGACAGGCTGCGCGTGCTGCCGGTGCGCTGGATCGGCGTCGGGCTGCTGCTGGCAGCGGCCGTCGGCTGGGATCGCTGGTCTTCGGCTACCCGTTCCTGACCTCGGCCTTCGCCTATGTCGACCTGCCCTGATCGGCGAAGATTCCGATGGCGAGCGCGCTGCTGTTCGATCTCGGCGTGTTCTCGCTGGTGCTCGGCGCGACGGTGCTGATGCTGATCGCGCTGGCCCACCAGTCGCTGCGCGTCCGGCCTGGCCGCGATGCCGCGTGACAGCGCCGAGCCGCAAGCGAAGGAGGCGACTGATGGAACTCGTTGCTCGCCATCGGCATCGGCGTCCTGGCGGCTCCGGCATCTGGCTGCTGTCCTGCGCCCGCGCACCTTCCAGGTCATCATCGGGCTGTCGCTGCTCGTCCTATGCGGTGAACCTCTTCATCTTCTCGATGGGCCGGCTGAGGTCGGCGGCCGCCGATCCTCGATGCTGGCGTCGGCGAGGGACGATCTCCGCGCTATGCCGACCCGATTCCGCAGGCGCTGGTGCTGACCGCGATCGTGATCGGCTTCGCGATGACGGCGCTGTTCCTCGTCGTGCTGCTGGCTTCGCGCGGCCTGACCCGCAGCGACCATGTCGACGGCCGGGAGGCCAACTCGTGAACTGGCTGAACACCTGATCATGCGCCGATCGTGCTGCCGCTGCGTGGCGGGCGGCCTGCTGCTGATGTTCGAGCCGAACGCGCGCCATCGCAGCCGGCATCAACCTGCTCTCGACATTCACGCTGTTGGCGTTGCCATCGCTATCTGGTGACATGGCGACGCGCCGAACCAGGCGGCCCGCCGGCGGCATGTCTACCGGCTCGGCAACTGGCCGGCGCAGTTCGGCATCGTGCTGGTGTCGGACCGGCTGTCGACGCATGATGCTGCTGCTGACCGCGCATGCTGGCCTGCGCGGCGCTGATGTTCTCGCTGGCGCGCTGGCACAGGCGGCCCGCATTTCCACACGCTGTTCCAGCTCCTGCTGATGGGGCTGAACGGCGCCTTCCTGACCGGCGACCTGTTCAACCTCTTCGTGTTCTTCGAGGTGCTGCTCGCCGCGTCCTATGGCCTGGCCTGCATGGCTCCGGGCAGGCCGCGTGCGCGTCCGGCCTGCACTACATCGCGATCAACCTGGCCGCCTCGCGCTGTTCCTGATCGGCGTCGCCATGATCTACGGCAGGCAGGGCACGCTCGAACATGGCCGACCTCGCCGTCCGGATCGCCGGCGTGCCGAGCGCGAGCGCGATGCTGCTCGAAGCCGGCGCCGGCATCCTCGGCATCGCCTTCCTGGTCAAGGCCGCGCATGTGGCCGCTCGGCTTCTGGCTGCCCGGCGCCTACAACGCCGCCGCCGCGCCGGTGGCGGCCATGTTCGCGATCCTGACGCAAGGTCGGCGTCTATCGTGCTGATGCGACTGTCACCGACTGCTGTTCGGCAGCCGGCGCCGGCGCCTCGACCGGTGTTTGGCGACAGCTGGCTGCTGGTCGGCGGGACGGCGACGATGGCCTTCGGCATCATCGGCGTGCTGGCCTCGCAGGCGAAGGGCCGGCTCGCCGGCTTCTACATCCTCATTTCCTCGGGCACGCTGCTGGCCGTCGATCGGCATGGCCAATGCCCCGACCACGGCCGGCGCGCTCTATTATCTGGTCAGCTCGACCCTATCGGTCAGCGCGTTCTTCCTGCTGATCGAGCTGGTCGACCGCGTGCAGGATCCGGCCGCCAACGTGCTCGCCGTCACCATGGACGCCTATGGCGACGACATGGAGGAGGAAGAGGCGGAGGAGGAGATCGGCGTCGCCATTCCCGCCACGCTGGTCATTCTCGGCATCTGCTTCGCCAGCTGCGGCCTGCTTTTGGCGGGCCTGCCGCCGCTTTCCGGCTTCATCGGCAAGTTCGCGATCCTGACGGCGGTGTTTAATCCGAACGGCCTCACCCAAGGCAGCACGCTGTCGCTCGCCAGTTGGGTCTTCGCCGGCTTGCTGGTGATCTCCGGCCTCGCGGCGATGATCGCCATCACCCGCTCCGGCATCCAGACCTTCTGGGCGCCGATCGAAGGCCGCGTGCCGCGCGTCCTCCTGATGGAAATCGCGCCGGTCGCCTTCCTACTGGCGCTCTGCGCCGGGCTCACCATCTTCGGCGGCCCGGTGATGACCTACATGGAGCAGACGGCGCAATCGCTGCATTCGCCGGAAACCTATATCGAGGGCGTGATGCGCGCGCCGCGCGCGCCGCCGCCGACGGCGGAGGTGGCGCCATGAGACGGGTCCTGCCCTATCCGCTGCTGACCGCGTCGCTGCTCCTGATGTGGCTGCTGCTCAACAAGTTCTCGCTCGGCCATCTGCTCCTCGGCGCCGTGATCGCCTATGGCGCGTCCTGGGCGATGACGGCGCTGCAGCCGGCCAAGCCGCGCATCCGCCGCTGGGATCTGATCCCGCGCCTGTTCTTCCGGGTGCTCGGCGACATCTTCCGCTCCAACCTCGCGGTCGCGACCATCATCCTCAAGGGTAAGCGCCGGCAACGGACGCCGGGCTTCATCGTCATCCCGCTGCAGCTGCGCGACCCCACCGGGCTGGCGGTGCTGGCCTGCATCCTGACCGCCACGCCCGGCACCGCCTGGATCGAGTACCATGCCGACAACGGCCGCCTGATGATCCATGTGCTGGATCTGGTCGACGAGCAGGCCTGGATCGACCTGATCCGCGACCGCTACGCCCGGATGCTGTCGGAGATTTTCGAATGAGCGCGACGATCCTCCTCTGGTCCGTGACCCTGTCGCAATGGATGCTGGTCGCGGCGATGGGCTGCGCCGCCTTTCGCGTCGTCCGCGGCCCGCGCGCGCAGGACCGGGTGCTCGGGCTCGACGCGCTCTATGTCGCCGCCATGCTCCTGATCCTCACCTTCGGCATCCGCACCGGCAGCACGATCTATTTCGAGGCGGCCTTGGTCATCGCGCTGCTCGCCTTCGTGTCGACCGCGGCGCTCGCCAAGTTCCTGATGCGCGGCGAGGTGATCGAATGACCGGCCTCGACGATTTCCCGCTCTGGGCGGCGATCCTCGTCTCGCTGCTGCTGCTGCTCGGTTCCGGGCTGACCCTGCTCGGCACCATCGGCCTCGTGCAGTTCAAGAGCTTCTACGAGCGGGTCCATGCGCCCACCCTTGGCACCACCTGCGGCGCCGGCGGCGTGTTGATCGCCTCGATCCTGTTCTTCTCGGTGCTGCAATCGCGCCTCGCCCTGCACGAAGTGCTGATCACCGTCTTCGTCACGGTGACGACGCCCGTCACGCTGATGCTGCTCGGACGCGCCGCCATCTATCGCGACCGCATCGAGGGCAAGGACGGCATGCCGGAATTCGACAGCGGCGAGCCGCCATCCGACGGATCGTCCGCCGCCGGGGGCTGAGCCTGCTCGGGCCGGTAGCGGCATCACTTTGCCGTTACCTTGACGCGTATCAATTCGACTGTCGCATGGCTCCGCTATCCTCCCCGCTCCCATCGGGCAACAGGAGGTCCAGATGCCACGCATGAAAGCCGCCATCTTCGTCGAGCCGGGTCGTATTGTCCTCGACGAGAAGCCCATCCCCGATGTTGGCCCGCGCGACGCGCTGATGCGCATCACGACGACGACGATCTGCGGCACCGACATCCACATCCTGAAGGGCGAGTATCCGGTCGCCAAGGGGCTGACGATCGGCCATGAGCCGGTCGGCGTGATCGAAAAGCTCGGCTCCGCAGTCGAGGGCTACCAGGAAGGCCAGCGCGTCATCGCCGGCGCGATCACGCCCAGCGGCTACAGCTATGCCTGCCTGTGCGGCTGCGGCTCGCAGGACGGTCCCGGCACCAAGCACGGCTTCAAGGCGACCGGCGGCTGGAAATTCGGCAATTCGATCGATGGCTGCCAGGCCGAATACGTCCTGGTGCCGGACGCCGCCGCCAATCTGGCGCCGGTTGCCGAGGGCCTGTCGGATGAAGAGATCCTGATGTGCCCCGACATCATGTCGACGGGCTTCGCCGGCGCGGAAAGCGGCGCCGTCAAGATCGGCGACACGGTGGTGGTGTTCGCGCTCGGACCCATCGGCCTCTGCGCCGTCGCCGGCGCCAAGCTGATGGGCGCGACGACGATCATCGGTGTCGATACCGTGCCGGAACGCCTTGCCGTCGCCAAGAAGCTCGGTGCCGACATCGTCGTCGATTTCAAGAAGGGCGACCCGGTCGAGCAGATCATGCAGCTCACCGACGGTCGCGGCGTCGACGTCGCGATCGAGGCGCTCGGCACGCAGGGCACGTTCGAATCGGCACTGCGCGTACTGCGGCCCGGCGGCACGCTCTCCAGCCTCGGCGTCTATTCGAACGATCTGAAGATCCCGCTCAGCGCCTTTTCGGCCGGCCTTGGCGACAACAAGATCATCACCTCGCTCTGCCCCGGCGGCAAGGAACGGATGCGGCGCTTGCTGAACGTCGTCGCCTCCGGCCGCGTCGATTTGAAGGCGCTGGTCACCCACCGCTTCAAGCTCGACGACATCGAGGCGGCCTACGACCTGTTCGGCCACCAGCGCGACGGCGTGCTGAAGGTCGCGATCACGCCCTAGACGACCCGGGCAAGCCGTGCATGAGCGCCGTTTGCACCTCTCCCTGGGGGAGAGGTCGACGGCCGAAGGACGGCGGGTGAGGGTTTACGGCCTTTCCGGATGGTTCCCTAAACCCTCACCCGGAGCTCCGCTCCGACCTCTCCCTCAGGGAGAGGTGAAGAACGGCGTTTCAAAAATTGGCTAGCAGACCTTCACGGTGCGGATGCCGAGCAGCTGGCCGAGCTTTTCGATCTTGTCGGCGATATGGCCGGTGCCGATGGCGCAATGATGCGCCGGGCATTCGGCATTCCACGTCTCGACGAACTTTCGCGCGCCAATGGAAAAGCGGTAGCGGCTGTTGGTGTTGCCGATCTCGAGGATCGGACCGGCGACCGATTCGGCCTCCGCCACCACCAGCTTCAACTTGCCCGCGCCATCCTCGGCGACCGAGAGCAGCGTCACCGGGCCGTGCTTCACCGACATCTCGACGCTGACGCCGGAGCCGACCTTTCCGTGATAGACTTTTAGCGGCCGGACCTTGGTCTTGCCCTCGGCAATCCGGGTGTGGCCGGGACCGTCATGGCCCATCAGCACGATGTCGTCGTTGAAATCGATGCCGTAATACTCGGTGAACGAACCGCCGATCCCGAACGTATCGAGGATCTTCATCGCCTGGGCGTTCTTCACTTCATATTCGCCCGCCACCGGCACGCCGCGCGCCGTCAGGTAGGAGCAGCCGAGGATGACCGAAGAGATGACGTCCTCATGGTCATGGCCGGGCGTCGATTCGTAGTAGTAGGCGAGCGAACCGAGCTTGTGCTTCGCCACCAGCCGATCCAGCGCCACCGACGTTTTCGCCGCGCGCGAAAGCTCCGCCGGATCGCAATCGGGCTGGATGTCGAATTCTCCGCGAAACGCGTCGACCCGGCCGGCCGCTTCCAGTTCCGTTACCGACTTCCGCAGCGCCGCCAGTTCGTCGATCTCGACGATTTCCAGATGGCCGCCAAAGGTCGCGACCTGCGCCGTCGTGTCGGAATAAATATCGAGCATACCGTTGTAGTAGCGGCCCATCAGGCCGAGGCGGTTGTGCGACATCACATAGGCGACGCGCGCCGCCTCGATCCAGGCCTCGATCTCGCGGTCGACATGCGCGTCGCCATCGAGCACGCCGGTCACCTGATGGAAATCGATGCCCGAGCGTCGAAACACATTGGCGATCTCCGGCACCGGACAGGCGGCGCAGAAGGCGAGCCATTCGCCCGTCATCTTGGTGCGGTCATCAAGCGCGTTGAAGCTCGCATAGTCGATCGCCGCTTCCGGCTGCAAGTTCAGGATCACGACCGGCACCTTGGCGCGCTGGACGACCGGAAGGACGGTCGACGACACCGCATAGGTCGTCACATGCAGGAAGATCAGGTCGACATCGGCGGTGCGGAACTGGTGGCCGGCATCCATCGCCTTTTCCGGATCGTCGATCAGGCCGAGATTGATGATCTCGACGCCCGGCCGCGCCAGCTTCTCGGCCACCCGATCGACATACCCGCGCAGGCGCGGCTCCAGACCGGCGAATTGCGGCCAGTAGGCGTTGAGGCCGATGCCGAACAGGCCGACCTTGAGCGTGTCATGCGCCATTTTTTGTGCCCCTCAATCGGCCAGGATTTCTTCGACACGCGCGGCCAGTGCTTCGCCCAGAATGCCATGCGCCTCGGCGTCCAGATGGATACCGTCGATCTCGCTGGAGGCGATCACCGAGCCCGCATCGAACACCGCAATGTTTCGCCCCTTCGCAGCGCGGGCAAACTCCGACGCGAGCTTTCGCGATTTTTCCGTGCCGCCCTCGAACATCTCGGTCAGCCAGCCGAGCTTCGAGATCGGCGCCGGCACGACGAGCAGGATTTTGGGCGCCCTGCCCGATGGTCCGGTCGCCGAGCCGAGCACGATGTCGGCTAGCCGGACCGCGCCATCGGCGATGTCGCCGGCCTGCATCGAAAGCCGCGCCTTCAGATCATTGGTGCCGAGCTTGATGATGACGAGATCGAGCGGCATGTGCGTCTCGATCGCCACCTGCAAGAACCGCGCGCCGTTCTTGTGATGCCCTTCGACCGGATCATCGACGCAGGTGGTGCGGCCGTTCAGGCCCTCCTCGATCACCCGCACACCCGCGCCCAGCTTCTGCTGCAACACGCCGGGCCAGCGCACATCCGGCGCGAACCGGCCGCCGACGCCGCGCTGCGGCTGCGGTTCCGCGCCCCAGCTGTTGGAATCGCCATAGACCATCACGGTTTTCATCGGGTTTTCCTGCGCAAGAACCATCTCAATTCTCACCTTCAACTCTCACTAAGGAGACTCATCACAACTGGGAAACTGGGCCTGGATTGATGCCTCAGTCCTGCCTCCGCTGTTCCCCCACCCTCGCCGTCATCCCTGCGAAAGCAGGGATCCATTCGGCCGAGACGTCGGGAGGCATTTCCGCGAAGGCTTCTGCTGCGTGGATCCCTGCTTTCGCAGGGATGACGGAGCTTCGGCGACCACGCTTCAGCCATTCTGACCACGCGCGACAGGGGCGCCTCTGCATCCTTCGAGACGGCTTTCTCCGAAAGCCTCCTCAGGATGCATAAGGATGGAGTGCTGCCGCAAAGCAGATCCCCTAGTTGACGCGGTAACGCGCCAGCACATCCGCACGCGGCTCGGCGCCGTGGCCGGGACGGTTCGGCGCGGAGATGAGGCCATTTTCGTGCCAGAACGGCTCGTCGATCAGATCAAACTGCATCGGCCCGACAAGCGGCTTCAGCTCGAACAATTCCGCCGCCTTTGATGCCAGCGACAGGTGCAGGCTGGCGCCGGTCAGGACCGCCGTGCTCCAGGCATGGGCGTTGACCGTCTTTCCGGCCGACTCGATTGCCGCGGCGGCCTTGCGGAAGCCGGTCACGCCCTCGATGCGGGCGGGATCGAGGCCGAGGACGTCGGCCGCCCCGGTATCGAGCCAGCGCTGATAGCCGGCCGTTGTGAACTCGCGCTCACCGACCGCGACCGGCGTCGCGACGGCAGCCTTCAGCGCGATGTGGTCGGCCACCTGGCCCGGCAGGAAGGGCTCCTCGATCCAGGCGATCGCGGATTCCTCCATCCGCTTCACGGTGCGGATGGCGGTATCAAGATCCCATTTCGTGCCGTTGCCGGCGTCGACCATGATGCCGGCCTCCGGCCCGATCGCCTCGCGCAGCGCCGCGACCAACGCGACGTCGTAATCGGGATCGCGACCGGCCTTCGAAAGGCCGCGCTTGCCGAGGCCGAGCTTGGTCGAGCGGAAGCCGCCCGCGATATGACCTGATATCTCGCGAACACTGTCCTCGATCGTCGCCTGGTTCACATGCAGGCTGGCGCAGACCGGCAAGGACTGGTGATGCGCACCAAAAAGCTCGACCAGCGGCTTGCCGGCATCCTTCGCCTTGATGTCCCAGAGCGCCATGTCGAGGGCGGAGATCGCCATCGAGGCGATGCCGCCCTCGCCATACCACCAGCAATGGCTCTTCATCGCCTGCCAGCAGGCTTCGACATCGGAAAGGTCCCGCTCGGCAAGAACGGGAAGCAGGCCGTCGCGGATGATGGTTTCGGTGGCGCGCAGGGCCTCCGGCCACATGGCGATCGCTTCGCCCCAGCCGGAAATGCCATCGCTCGTATCCACCCGGACCAGAAGCGTCATCCGGTCGTGACCGAAATCATTCGGCTCCGGCCAACGCAAAACAAAGCACTCAGCCCCGCCGAGACGCATGCAGCTTCCTCCCCTATAGCCTCGCTTTCCGCAAGGCCCTTTCCGGCAAGGCTAGATTCAAAACCGCCAAGTCGTCAATCGAATTGGTCAGGCCAATTATTGCAAAGTGACGCTTGCGTGATGCGAGATGTCGTGCCAGTTTTGCTTCCAAGAAATTGGCCTTACCAATTCAAAATGCTCTTTGAGGGAGGAGACTTTTCCATGCACGCTCGGAATCCGTTCCATGCCATGCGCCGCGTCGCCAGCTTCGCGGTCATGTCGCTTTTGCTCGGCAGCGCGGCTTATGCCGAGGATTTCCACGGCTTCGACCCGACGAAATTCGACGGCGCCATGCTCAGCGCCGACCAGCTCAAGGCCATGGTGGCCGACGCCACCGCAGCCCATAAGCCCAACAACGGCAAGAACCTCGTTCTCGGCTTCGCCAATCTGCAGCGCGACGTGTCGTTCTGCCTGAAGGTCGAGAACGGCATGGTCGACAACGCCAAGGCGGCCGGCGTCGACCTGCAGATCACCGACAACCGTCTCGACGGCGCGACCGCGCTCGCCAATGCGCAGAGCTTCCTGCAGCGCCAGGTCGACCACGTCACCGAATTCCAGACCGACGCCAATTTCGGCGCCACCATCATGCAGCAGATGAACGAGGCCAATACCAAGGTGGTGGCGATCGACATCCCGATGCCAGGCGCGACCTTCTTCGGCGCCAACAATCCCCGCTCCGGCTTCATGGGCGGCGCGTATCTCGGCCAGGCGGCGATCGCCAAGTTCGGCGCCGACAAGGTCAAGCAGGGCTTCTTCGTCGTCGGCGAGCTGCCGCAGTCGGGCGCGATCCCGGCCATGCGCACCGGCGGCCAGGTTGCCGGCTTCAAGGCCGCCGTCGAGGGCTTCGCGGACGACCACATCATCAAGATCGACACCAAGAACACGCTCGAAGAGAGCTTCACCCAGATGAACAACGTCATCGGGCGCATTCCCGAAGGCGCGCCGATCATGGTGACGGCGATCAACGACCAGGCGGCGACCGGCATGCTCCGCGCCGTCAAGCAGGCCGGCCGCGAGGCGGACCTGATCGTGGTCGGCATGGGCGCCGACGAAATCCAGACCATGGCCGATGAGCCGGCCTTCGTGTCGTCGGTGGGCTACTTCCCCGAGCGCTACGGCAACTACCTGATCCCGCTCGCGCTGATGCAGCTGGCCGGCAAGGAAGTGCCGGACACGGTCCTGGTCAACCATGTCATGGTCACCAAGGACAATGTCTGCAAGTTCTACGACAAGTTCGCCTGCGCCGAGGGCAAGGACCCGATCCAGTTCACCTTCCCGCAGGCCGCTTTCGAGAAGCACCTGGCCGAGATCCGCGCGCTGCCGGACCTCGCCGACTACCAGAACCTGATCCCGACCAACTGATCGGATCTTTCGGCGGGCGCCTGTGGCGTCCGCCGATCGATTGCTGTCTTGGGACGCCTCTGGCGTCCGCCGTTTCTGAGTTTCCGGACGCCTCGGGCTTCCAGTTTCTGCAATTTTCCAGGAAGGGCCGCATGGCGACCACCGCTCCCCGCCTCGGCATGCATGGCATCGGCAAGTCCTTCGGACGGGTGCCCGTGCTCTCGGATGTCGATCTGACCGTCGACCCCGGCGAGGTGGTCGCCCTGCTCGGCTCCAACGGCGCCGGCAAGTCGACGCTGATGAAGATCCTGACCGGCCTCTACACCCGCGATGGCGGCACGATCCAGGTCGATGGCGAAGCCGTCGACTTCAAGGATCCGGCCGCGGCCGTCGCCTCCGGCGTCAAACTGCTGCCGCAGGAAATATCCGTCATGCCGGACATGACGGTGGCGGAGAACATCTTCCTCGGCGACATGCCCCTGAAGCGCCGCTTCGGCATCCTCCAAGTCGACAAGGATGTCATGCGGGTGCGCTCGCGCGAACTGCTCGACCAGCTCGGCTTCGCCAACATCCTGCCCGACATGCTGGTGAAGCGGCTTTCCGTCGCCGAGCAGCGCATCGTCGAGATCGCCAGGGCGCTGGCCGGCAAGGCGCGCATCCTCGTGATGGACGAGCCGACGGCGGCGCTGACCGAGCAGGAAGCGAAGATGATCTTCAAGATCATCCGCCGCCTGAAGGAGAACAAGGTCTCCGTCATCTACATCTCGCACTACCTCTCCGAGGTGTTCGAGATCTCCGATCGCATCGTCGTGCTGCGCGACGGCCGCAACGCCGGCACCTTCATCACCGCCGACACCCAGCGCGCCGAAGTTCTGGCTGCCATGCTCGGCAACACGGTCGATGATCTCTATGACGTCGGCGCACCTGGCATTGCCGGCGCCGAGATCCTGAACGTCGAAAAGCTCTCCATTCCGCGCAAGCTGGAAGACGTCGCCTTCAGCCTGCACCAGAACGAGATCCTCGGCATTTTCGGCCTGGTCGGCTCCGGCGTCGAGGTGCTCGGCCGCGCGCTCTATGGCGCGCTCGGCCCCCTGAAGACGGCGGAAGTCCGGCTTGGCGGCCAGAGCTACCGGCCGATGAGCGCCCGCAACGGCAAGCTCGCCGGCATCGGCTTCGTCGCCGCCGAGCGCAAGAAGGAAGGCATCATCGCCGACCTGACCGTGCGCGAGAACATCGCCCTCCCCTTCGAGGAACGCTTCGAGCGCGGCCTGTTCATGTCGCAGGCCGAGGAAGCCCAGCACGCCATCCGCTGGATCGGCGAGCTCGGCATCCGCACCCGCGGCCCCGAGCAGAAGATCCGTACCCTCTCCGGCGGCAACCAGCAGAAGGTCTGCATCGCGCGCTGGCTGGTCGAGGGCGTCAAGCTGCTGATCCTCGAAGAGCCGACCCGCGGCGTCGATGTCGGAGCCAGGCGCGAGATCTACGGCAAGCTGCGCGAGCTCGCGAACCGCGGCTATGCCGTGCTGATCCTTTCTTCCGATGTCGAGGAAGTCGCCGGCATCAGCGACCGTTCGCTGGTGCTCGATCGCGGCCGCATCGTCGGACAATTCGAACGCGGCGCAAAGCCAGCCGAACTCATGGCCGCAACCGGCAACGATCCGGCCTTCCAGGCCCCGTAAGGACCCAATCCATGGCCCAATCCATCGAAACACACCCCGCCGGCGGCGCCAGGGAACAGATGATCCAGCTGTTCGGCAAGCCCTGGTCGGGCGTCGCCATGCTCGGGATCTTCTACCTGATCCTGATCGCGGTGTTCTCCGTCCTGTCGCCTTATTTCCTGACGCTCAGGAACATGCTGCAGATCGGCGGCAACGTCGCCTATATCGGCCTGATGGCGGCGGCCGGCACGCCGCTGATCATCGCCGGCGGCCTCGACCTCTCGGTCGCGGCGATCGCCGGCCTGACCGGCGTCGTCATCTCGATGCTGCACGGCATGGGTTTTCCGATCTGGATCGGCGTGCTGCTGGCCATCGTGGTCGCCGGCGCCATCGGCGTGGTTAACGGACTGTTTACAACCCGTTTACGGCTGAACCCGCTGATCGTGACCCTCGGCATGATGAGCATCATCTCCGGCATCGCCCTGGTCCTGACCGGCGGCCTGACCCGGCCGCTGATGGTGCCCGGCTTCAACTGGGTCGGTTCCGGCCGCGTCATCGGCATCCCGATCCCCTTCATCATCATGATGGTGACCTTCGTCGGCCTCTGGGTCATCATGACGAAGATGCGCTTCGGCCGCTACATCTACGCCGCCGGCGGCAATGCCGAGGCGTCGCGCCTGATCGGCATCCCGCTCGAGAAGACCGTCATCATCCTCTATGTGATCTCGGCCATCTCCGGCGCCATCGCCGGCACGATCCTCGGCGCCATGCTGGGCGCGGCAGGCCCGACCGCAGCCGGATCGCAGCTCCTCACCGTCATCGCCGCGATCATCCTCGGCGGCACCAGCCTGAACGGCGGACGCGGCAGCGTCTGGGGCACGCTGCTGGCCGTTCTGATCCTCGGCACGCTGAATAACGGACTGACATTGCTCAATGTTTCCAGCTTCTGGCAGGATGTGACACGCGGCGTCGTCCTGATGCTCGCCGTCAGCCTCGACCAGATCCGAACCCGCGCACTGGGCGAATAACATGGCGGAGATGGGCCCCGCCGATTTCGAACCGATCGAGCGCAGCTCGGTGGCCGAGCAGGTCGCCAAGAAACTGCTCGACCTGGTGCGGACGAAAAACCTCCGGCCGGGCGACCAGCTTCCGCCCGAACGCGAACTGGCGGCCGCCATGCAGGTCAGCCGGCCGAGCCTTCGCGAAGCGTTGCGCGGCCTGCAAATCCTCGGCGTGCTCAAGGTCCGGCAAGGCGGCGGCATCTATGTGTCGTCGCTCGAAGCTTCCGACCTGCTCGGCCCGCTTCAGCTACTGATCACGCTCAACGAAGAGAACGTCAACGCGCTCTACGAGTCGCGAAAACTGATCGACGGAGGCATCGGACGGATGGCGGCCGAGCGGATCACGGCGGAGGAACTGGCGCGGCTGAAGAACCTGCTCGTGCTGCAGCGCAACCTGCTCGACGACCCGATCGGTTTCCGCGTCTCCGACGTCGAGTTCCACCGCCGGATCTCCGAGGCGACGGGCAACCCGTTTCTCGTGCGGGTCTCCACCTCGCTCTACATCCTCGGCATGGAGTACCGGCGCATCGCGGCGGAAACGCCCGGCGTGCTGGGTCAGTCCTTCCGCGACCACGAACTCATCCTCGCCGCGCTGCAGGCGCGCGACGCCGACGCCGCCGAGGCGGCGATGGTGAGACATATGACCAATGTTCATCAATCAACGGTCGACGCCATGGATATCAAGTCGTGATGGGGTGGAAGTCATGAAGCGCGCCAGAATTGGCATCATCGGGGCCGGCTGGTGGGCGGTCGAAAACCATATCCCGATCCTGAAAGCGAACCCGGATTGCGAACTGGTCGCCGTCAACCGGCTCGGCCAGGCGGAGCTGGAGCAGATCCAGGCCCGCTTCGACATTCCGAATGGCTATGAAGACTATCGCGACATGCTGCGCGAGGCCGAACTGGACGGCGTCATCGTCGCTTCGCCGCATGTCCTGCACCATGAGCATGCGATCGCCGCGATCCGCGCCGGCTGCCATGTGCTGGTCGAGAAGCCACTGGCGACCAATGCCGCCGATGCGCGCGATATCGTCAGGGAGGCCGCCGCCTTCGGCCGCGAAGTCGTCGTGCCCTATGGCTGGAACTTCAAGCCGTTCAGCGAGCGCGCCGCCGAACTGGTCGCCGCCGGCAAGATCGGCAAGGTCGAGCATGTCGTGCTGCAGATGGCCTCGGCGCTCGGCGATCTGATGGCCGGCCAGCCGATGAAGGAAACCGAAGGCGCGATGTTCCGCCCGCCGGCATCGACCTGGGCCGATCCGCAGCGCGCCGGCGGCTATGGCTGGGGCCAGCTGGTGCATGCGCTCGGCCTGCTGTTCAAGATCGCCGACATCGCGCCGGAAGAGGTTTTCGCCATGGTCGGCCGCTCGCCGGCCGGCGTCGATTATTACGACGCCGCCGTCGTCCGCTTCGCCAATGGCGCCACGGCCTCGCTTTCCGGAGCGTCGACGGTACCCAAGCACCGCGGCTTCCAGATCGATCTGCGCATCTTCGGCTCTGAGGGCATGCTGCTGCTCGACATCGAGCGCGAGCGGCTGGAAGTGAGCCGCCGCGACGGCAGCGACGAGTTTGTGACCATCGAGCCAGGCGCCGGCGCCTATAGCTGCGTCGAGCCAGTCAATCTGCTGGTCGACATCTGCCGCGGCCTCAATCCGCCGAACGCCTCGCCAGGCCAGGTCGGCCTGCGCGCCGTCGAAGTACTCGACGCGCTCTATCGTTCCGCCGAGAGTGGCCGGATGGAGCAGGTCTGAGCGCCATGAAACTGTCGCTCACCTCCTGGTCGCTGCGCGGCCTGACGCTGCAAGAGGCCGCCGGCCTCTCCAACCTGCTCGGTATCGGCGCGCTCGATCTCGGCTATTTCTACCGGCCCGGCCTCGACCGCGAGGCGCTGATCGCCGATCCCGACGCAACCGCCGATCATGTGCTTAGCCTCGGCGTCGCCCTGCCCAATCTCTACCATCTGTTCGGGACAACGCTCGCCGACCGCAACCTCGCCGATCCCAGCCACCGCGAGCGCAACGAGGCGGATTTCCGGCAGGTCGCCCGCTTCGCCAAGCGCGCCGGCCTCGAAACCCTGTTCGTACTGCCGGGCGTGATCAATCCCGGCCAGGACCGCGCGTCGGCGCTGGCGGAATCGGCGGAAAGCCTGCGCCGACTGGTGGCGATCTCGGCCCCCGAAGGCGTCCAACTCACGGTAGAGCCGCATGTTCATTCCTATCTCGAAAGCCCGACGCTGGTGCTCGACCTGCTCGATCGCGTGCCAGGACTGAAGCTGACGCTCGACTACGCCCATTTCGCCTGCCTCGGCTACCGCCAGGAAGAGATCGACGTCCTCGCGCCGCACGCGGCCCATGTACACCTGCGCCAGGCGCGTTCCGGCGTGCTGCAATGCAAGCTCTCGCTCGGGACCCTCAATTTCGGCGCCATGCTCGGCACGCTGAAGGCGGCCGGATATGATGGCTATCTGTCGATCGAATATGTGCATCAGGACTACATGGACGGCCAGCATGACGACGTGCTGACCGAGACCATCGACATGCGCGACTGCGTAAGGGAGTGGCTGGCGTGACGGCAAATGGCATTGCGCTCGTAACCGGGGGCGCCGGCGGCATCGGCGCCGAGATTGTCCGGAAGCTGGCAAGCGACGGTTATCACGTCGTCGCCGCCGACCATAACGAGGCACGGGCGGCCGAGGTTGCCGCGAGCGTCGGCGGCAGCGGCGTCGGCATAGACATCACCGATGCGAACTCGGTCGATCAGGCCTTTGATACGGTGCTCGCCCAGCATGGCGGCCTCGACATTCTCGTGAATGCCGCCGGCATCCATCTGCAGAAGCTGGTCGTCGACACGACGCCGGAAGAATGGGACCGGATCCAGAGCGTCAATGCGCGCGGGCCATTCCTGACCTGCCGCGCCGCCGCGCGCGCCATGATGCGGGCCGAGCGCGGCCGTATCGTCAACATCATCACCCGCCTCAATTTCGGCAACCCGTATTCCAGCGCCTACATCTCGTCGAAGAACGCGCTCTGGGGCCTGACCCAGTGCCTGGCTGTCGAACTTGCCTCCTATGGCATCACCGTCAACGGCGTCGCGCCCGGCCATGTCGGCCCTGGCACCGGCATGGAGAAGCAGTTCCGCGAGAAGGCGGAAAAGCTCGGCCTGTCGTGGGAGGCGTTCGAGGCGCAGGTGATGAAGACAATCCCCGTCGGTCGCTGGTGCCGCCCGGCCGACGTCGCCGCCGCTGTCTCCTATGTCGCCTCGCCGGAAGCCTCGTTCGTCACCGGCGAACTGATCAACGTCACCGGCGGCTTCGTCGGCTATGGCATCGCGCCGCCGAAGGAAGCCCGCTTCGGAAGGGATGCCGACTGATGAGCAAGGATCTGCGCAATGGCGGCCTCGAGCGGCTGACGGTTGAGGATATCCTGAAGCCCGGCTTCTCGACGCCCTGGGACGCGCCGATGGTGCCGCCCTATCCGTTCACCTTCCGCAATGTCGACGTGCTGACGCTGGTCTGGCGCACGACCGAAGCGGCCGTCGCCCGGCTGCTGCCGCCTCCGCTGGAGCCAGCCAGCGACATCGTCATGGCGCATATCTACCGCATGAACGACACGGAATGGCTTGGCCCCTATGGCGAGAGCAATGTCTCGCTCGGTTGCCGCCTGCCCGGCGTCGCGGAAGGGTCCTATTCGCCCTATCTGTTCCTGTCGTCGGATGCCGGCGTCGCGCATGGCCGCGAACTGCATGGCCAGCCGAAGAAACTTGGCGAGCCGAAGCTGGAACTGCGCGGCGATCTCGTCGTCGGCTCGGTGGCGCGCAATGGCATCGATGTCCTGACCGGCACCCTGCCCTACAAGCAGCGCACCGATACGCTCGCCAGCCTCAACCGGCATTTCGATTTCGCCGAAAACATCAATCTGAAGGTCATCGACCATATCGACCAGCGCCCGGCGATCCGGCAGCTGACGGCGCGGCGGCTTGCCAATGTCGTCGTGCATGAATGCTGGGGCGGCCCCTGCACCGTCGAGTTGCGACCGAATGCACAGGCGCCGATCCACCGGCTGCCAGTGGTCGACATGCTGGACGGGTTGCACTGGAAGGCCGATTTCACGCTCGTGCCCGGCCGCATCGTTCACGATTATCTCGCCTGAGGGGAAAGTTATGGGTCAATACGCCTGGGTTCTGGAAGTTCGTCCGGGTTGCGAAGAGGAATACAAGAAGGCGCATGACGAGATCTGGCCGGAGATGCTGGAGACACTGAAGGCGGCCGGCATGCGCAACTACTCGATCTTCCGCCTCGGCCTGAAGCTGATCGGCTATTTCGAGACCGACGATCTGCAGAAGACCATCGCCTATCTGAAGGATGATCCGGTCAATGCGCGCTGGGGCGTCGCCATGGCGCCGATCATGAAGATCGAGGGCGATCCGCGCACCGGCTTCGCGTATCTTCTGCCCCTGCAATGGCACATGGATTGATCGGACCGGACATGCTCGACGGAGAAATCGCCCTCGTCACCGGCGCCAAGGGCGGCATCGGCGCCGCAACCGCCAAGGCGCTGGCGGAAGCCGGCGCGCACGTTATCGTGACCGCCCGCCGTCTCGATGACGCCGAGGCGATCGCACGCGAATGCGCCGAAGGCCGCGCCATCGGGCTCGCCTGCGACGTCGCGGATCCCGACTCCGTCCGCGCCGCCGTGCGCGAGACGACGGCGCAGATCGGCGCGCCGACCATCCTCATCAACAATGCCGGCACGGTGCAGCCGATCGGGCTCCTGCACGAAACCGACGCCGACGCCTGGGCCGCCAACATCAACGCCACGCTGATCGGCGCGGCGGCGATGGCGCGCGCCGTGCTGCCGGCCATGCTCGATCAGGGCCGCGGCACGATCATCAACCTCTCCTCCGGTGCGGCCCATCACGCCATGGAGGGCTGGAGCGCCTATTGCGCCGCCAAGGCCGGCCTCGCCATGGTGACGAAATCGCTGGCGCTCGAATATGGCGCACGCGGCATCCGCGCCTTCGGCTTCGCCCCCGGGATCGTCGATACCGGCATGCAGGTCGAGATCCGCGCCTCCGGCATCAACCCGGTCAGCCAGCTGCCGCGGGAGAAGCTCGCGGGCGTCGGCGACCCGGCGCGCGCCATCGTCTATCTCTGCACGGCGGCGGCGAACGATCTCGCCGGCCGCGAGCTTGATATCCGCGAGGTCGCCTTCCGCGAACGGGCCGGCCTGCCGGCGCTGCCCGCCGGCTGATCCCCTCGCTTCATTTCCGCCCCCGACGCACGAAGGTCTGGAACATTTCGGATTTTCGTGCGTTTCTTATGAGCGGCGGCAGGGGAGTGCCGCCGGGTGGGAGGGTAAGATGGAGCTTCGTCACTTCCGTCAGCAGCCCAATATTGGACCGCGCGATACCGCCGGGCTGCCGAACCATGTCCTCGAAAAGATCGCTGCCGGCGAACAACCGCTGAAAGCCATTCGCGAGTGGCGCTGCATCAGCCAGACAGATCTGGCCGACAGAACCGGCGTCGCGGTGACACAGATCATGCGTTGCGAATCCGGGTGGCTTATTTCGAAGGAAGCCTTGCGCCTGCTGGCGCGCGGACTGCGCGTGCACGACGAGTTGCTCGTCCATTAGCGGTCGCAGATGCGATCGAATATCGGAGCCACGCCGCCAGTCGCCGCGAAGGCGCGGCGCGAGGGAGGCTGTCCGCTGCAGGAGGAGCAGAGCGATGGATCCGAAGAAGCCGATTCCCGATCCGCTGCCGCCGAGCCATCCCGTTCCCGATATAGACGAGCGCGCCAACCAGGCCTTTCTCGATTCGCTGATCGACACCGACGGCCGGCCAATGCGCGACGCGATCGACATGGCCGAGGAGGATGATGACGACGAGGACGCGACCGACGAAGACATCGAACGCTAGCGCGCCCGCAAGAGGCGCCTGAAGTAGCCCCTTTACATCATGCTTTTCGAAGCGCTGAATGGAGCGATCGGAAGCATGAAGGCGTATCGATCTTGATCGCAATCATCACTTCTCCATTCAAATTTCGATCCCCTGCCGCGATACTCTCTCGCTGCGTCGATACCGTCGTCGTGGTGATCTGGCATGATTGATCTCGTCACGGCTCCCTACGCCATTCTTCTGCTGCGGATCTGTCTCGGCATCCTGTTCATCGCCCATGCCCTGCTGAAGTGGCGCGTCTATACGATCCCGGGCACCATGGCCTTCTTCCGCTCGCTCGGCCTGCCCGGCTGGTTTGCCTATCTGACGATCACGATCGAGCTCGGCGGAGCGGCTTGCCTGATCCTTGGCATCTGGCCGCGCTATGTCGCGTTGCTGCTGATGCCGTTGATGATCGGCACCATCGTTACGGTGCACGGGAAGAAGGGCTGGCTGTTCAGCAACCCGGATGGCGGCTGGGAATATCCGGCCTTCTGGACCGCCACCCTGTTCGTCCTGTTCCTGCTCGGCGACGGTGCCGCCGCCTTGCTTCCCTCGCCGTGGCTCTTCGGTTCGTGATCAGCATGACGCAGCGTCTTCGATAGAATGGCGCGGCACAAGCGCCGTTTTTGCCGATCGATCACGATAAGGCAGGAGTTCCGACATGGAACGCCGTCACTCCAGGCCCCCCCTTCCCACGCTTCGTCCCGATGCTTCGCCGGATCCCCTTCGCCGCGCCCTGCTCGTCGGCTTCGGCGCGACCTATGTCCTGTCGCTCGTTCCCTTCGCCTGGGCGCAAGCGGTTCCGGACGCCGCGATGGCGCCGTTCATGGCGCTTTCGGCCGTACTCGTCGGACGCCCGTCGCTGGATCCGGCACAGGCCAAGCGCCTCTATGACGCGCTCGCCGCCAATGATCCCGGCTTCCCGGCGGCGGCCAAGCAGCTGCTCGACACCGTCGAGCAGCGCAAGATCGACCCCATGCAGCTGCAGCAGACGCTGAATGACGAGAACTCGCCCCTGAAGGACCTGCCCAGACAGGTCGTCACGGCCTGGTTTCTCGGCATCGTCGGCAGCGGCAAGAATGCGCGCTGCGTCGCCTTCGAGACCGCGCTCAACGCGCAGGTGGTCGCGGATATCCTGAAGCCGCCGACCTATGCCTATGGCGCTTATGGCAGCTGGACCCGCAATCCCGCCGAGGGGCCGGACCATGGCTGACATCCTGTCCGCGGATTATATCGTCGTCGGTTCCGGCATCATCGGTTCGCTGGTGGCGCGCAAGCTGGCGCTGGCCGGCGCCTCGGTGATCATTCTCGAGGCCGGGCCACGGGTCACGCGCGGCGAACTGGTGGCGCGCTTCCGCAACTCGCCGCGCCGCAGCGACTGGATGTCGCCCTATCCGCCGGCCGATTGGGCGCCGCATCCGATCTACCAGCCGGCGGACAATGGCTATCTGATACAGGCGGGGCCCTATCCTTACCCGGCGGAGTATATCCGCCAGGTCGGCGGTACCACCTGGCACTGGGCCGCGCAGGCCTGGCGCAACCTTCCCAACGACTTTCGGATCAAGAGCCTCTACGGCGTCGGCGTCGACTGGCCGATCGGCTACGAGGACCTCGAGCCTTTCTATCAGGAGGCGGAGGAGATCATGGGGGTCTCGGGTGCCCCCAACACCGGGTCGCCGCGCGCAAAGCCCTTTCCGATGGAGCCGGTCGCCGAGCCCTATGCGATGCGCCGCCTGCGCGAACGGCTGGCGTCCGACTTTCCCGTCGTCGCCAACACGACGGCCCGGAACAGCCGGCCCTATGACGGCCGGCCGGCCTGCGTCGGCAACAATAGTTGCCAGCCGATCTGCCCGGTCGATGCCCAATATCACGGCGGCCTCTCGGCCGATGCAGCGGAGGCGGCTGGCGTCCAGCTGATCGCCAATGCCAATGTCTACAAGCTGGAGCATGACGAGAGCGGCAAGGTCACGGCGGCGCTCTACTACGATCCGGACAAGAGCTCGCATCGCATCACGGGAAAGACCTTCGTCGTCGCCGCCAACGGCATAGAAAGCCCGAGACTGTTGCTCCTCTCGACCAGCGACAAGTTCCCGAAGGGGCTCGCCAATAATTTCGACATGGTGGGGCGCCACCTGATGGACCATCCGAGCACATCGCTGACCTTCGACGCCGACGAAGATGTCTGGCTCGGTCGCGGGCCGCAGAGCCCGAGCTCGATCAACACCCTGCGCGATGGCCCGTTTCGCAGCGAACACGCGCCCTACCGGCTCGACTTCACCAACATCTCGCGCGTCGACGGCTCGACCAAGAGCCTGATCGCAGCCGGAGTGTTTGGACCCGAACTGGAAAAGCGCCTGCGCCACAGCGCCGCGCGCGAGATGAATGTCAAAAACGTGCTCGAGGTGCTGCCCAATCCGGATCACCGGATCACGCTGAGTTCGGAAAAGGATGCGATGGGCATCCCAAAGCCGGAGACGCACTATTCGATCGAGGACTATACCCGCCGAGGCGCGGAACGCTCGCAGCAGGATTTCCGCCGCATCGCCGAGCTGATGGGCGGCACCAACCTGCGCTTCAGCAAGGACGGCGACTTCGCCAACAACCAGCATATCTGCGGCACGCTGAGCATGGGCAGCGACCCCAAGATTTCCGTCTGCGACGAGTGGGGCCGCACCCATGACCACGAGAACCTGTATCTCGCCGGCACCGGCGTCCTGCCTACCTCGGCGACCTGCAACTCGACCGAAAACGCGCTCGCCGTCGCCCTGCGCGCGGTGACGCATATGCTGGCGCAGCAGGGGGCGACGTCCGCGCCGCCGCCGCGCGACGCCGACGAGCGGGTGCCATCATGAGACGGCCGCGCCGTCGCGCATCCGCGCCCGCCTGGTTGGCGCTTGCAATTTCGAGCCTGATCGGCGCCGCCGCTCCCGGGCCGTCCTACGCCGCCGACGCCGACACCATCGCGCGCGGCAAATATCTCGCCATCGCCTCGGACTGCACCGCCTGCCACACCCTCCCCGGGAGCAAGCCGATGGCGGGCGGCTTGCCGATCGAGACGCCGATCGGCGCCATCATTGCGACCAACATCACGCCGTCCAAGACCGCCGGCATCGGCGACTACACGCTCGAGCAGTTCAGTGCCGCCCTGCGCAAGGGCATCCGGCGCGATGGCCAAATGCTGTACCCGGCCATGCCCTACACCGCCTATGCGAAGCTCTCGGATGAGGACGTCGCCGCGCTCTACGCCTATTTCATGAACAGCGTCGAGCCTGTGGACCAGAAGCCGGTCGAGACCAAGCTGCCCCTGCCGTTCAATATCCGTTTGTCGATGGCGGCGTGGAACCTTCTGTTTCTCGACGGCAAGCCGTTCACGCCCGACGCGTCGCAGAGCGCGGAATGGAACCGCGGCGCCTATCTGGTGCGCGGGCCGGCGCATTGCGGCGCCTGCCACACTCCGCGCAACCTGTTGATGGCGGAGCAAGCCTCCAAGGAACTGGCCGGTGGCGATGTCGGCTTCTGGAACGCGCCCAACGTCACCTCCGACGCGAACAGCGGCATTGGCGGCTGGAGCATCGACGAACTCGTCGCCTACATGCGCGACGGGCATGCCGCCGCCAAGGCACAGGCCGGCGGCCCGATGGCCGAGGCGGTCGAGAACAGCCTGCGCTTCCTGACCGACCCGGACCTGCGCGCCATCGCCATCTATCTCAAGTCGACACCCGCGATCCACGATCCCGCCGATACGAGGCCGGCCTATATGTGGGGAGGCCCGTTCGATGATCTGGCCAGCATTCGCGGCGTTCCGTTGCCGAGAGATCGCGACAGCTGGAGCGGCGCGCAGATCTATGACGCCCATTGCGCAACCTGCCACCAGGACAAGGGCCAGGGCAGCTTTGACGGCAAGCTGCCGTCGCTGCTGCACAACACGGCGCTTGGCACGACCAACACCAACAATGTGGTGGCGGTCATCCTGCAGGGCCTCCATCGGCAACCCGACGTTCTGATGCCGGCGTTTGCCGATGCGCTCTCGGACAAGCAGGTGGCAACGCTCGGCGCCTATCTGATCGAGAACTTCGGCAACCCCGCCGCCAAGGTGACCGTCGATCAGGTCAAGACCATCCGCGCCGGCGCCGTCGCCACGAATTCAAATCTCGTTCTTATCGCGCAGGCCGCGACGGTGGCCGTGCCTCTGATCGTGATCGCCCTGCTGTTGATCTGGATCTCCAGGCGACGAGGCCGGAGACAAGACGCCTCGGGCAGTTGATCGAGGGGCGGCCAATGGAACTTTCGAGCGGAAATCGATCGAGCCGGTAAGACGGGACGCCCGTCAGTCCGGCGGATTTCGCGTTCCGCGAGGCCTGCACCACGTCCGACGGTGTCTTTCTGCTTCCCCACTGATACCCTGCGCCACTCGCGCCTCTATTGCCCTCCACGCCGGAAGCGCTCGCGACATGACCCCGATGCAGTCCACATCGACCATTCCGATCCCCCCGCCCCCGCCACGGAGCACGCTGAGCCTCGGCATGATGTTCAAGCTGCGCGACGCCAAGCGGCGCTGGCCGTTTGCGATCCGCGCGGCGCTCTGCATGGGGATTCCGGTAGTGGCCGGCTGGGCGATGGGCGATACGACCGCCGGGCTCATGGCGACGACCGGAGCCTTCACCGCCCTCTATGGCAGCGACCGGCCTTACCTCAACCGCGCGCGCTACCTGGCCCTGATCGCGCTCTCGTTTGCGATCGCCGTCAGCCTCGGCGTCTGGGCGCAGGCAACCCCCTGGATGGTAGTGCCCGCCATCGCGCTGATGGCGATGGTCGCCACCTTCCTCTGCAACGCGCTGCGGGTGTTGCCGCCCGGCGCCTATATGTTCACGCTCGCCTGCGCCGCCGGCACCGCCATCCACGCGCCACATCTGACGATCGCCCACACCGCGCTGCTGGTTGCCTCCGGCGGCGCCGTTGCCTGGCTCGCCCACATGATCGGCGCGTTCTTCTGGCCACGCGGGCCGGAACGGAAGGCCGTCGCTGCCTCGGCCGAAGCCGTCGCACAGTTCATCGAGACCGTCGGCACGCCGGCCCAGGACGCCACCCGGCACAATGCGGCGCTCTCGATGCAGGAATCCTGGACGACGCTGGTCAGCCACCAGCCGCCGCGCCCCCGCCCGGACGGAACGCTCAGCCGGCTGCGCGCGATCGGACGCGAATTGAACCAGCTCTTCGCCGAGGCGATGAACGCGGCCGGCCCCATGCCGGCGGCTGCCGCCGACAAGGCTCGGCGGCTCGCCGCGGAGGCCAGGAGCCCGCAACCCGACGCCGAGCGCACCGACCATGGCCATGTTCCACTCGGTCACCCCGGCACGCTGGACTCGCTCCGGGAGAGCCTGACGCCCTGGTCGCCGGCGCTGCTGGTCACCGCGCGGGTCGGCGTCGCCACCGCGATCGCCGGCTCGATCGGCGCGATGCTCGGGCTCGAGCGCGCCTATTGGTGCATCGCCGCCGCCATGCTGGTCCTGCATCAGGGTCTCGATTGGGCCCGTACGCTGCAACGTGGCCTCGAGCGGATGGCGGGTACGCTGGTCGGCCTTCTCCTCGCCGGCGCGATCTTGCTGCTCCATCCGGAAGGGCTCTGGCTGGCGGCGACGCTGATGATCCTGCAGTTCGTCATCGAGATGATCGTCATCCGCAACTACGCGCTGGCCGTCATCTTCATCACGGCCGCGGCACTGACGATCGCGACGGGCGGGCACCCCGTCCCCGATGTCGGCCATCTGCTCTGGGTGCGCGGCATCGATACCATCATCGGCTGCGTCGTCGGCCTGGGAGTGTTCGTCCTGTCGAACCCGCGTTTTGCCACGGCGAGGATACCGGCCGAACTGGCGCGCACCCTCGACGCCATCGCCGAAACGGTCCGCTACATGGCCAAGGGCGACGTGCTGACGCCAGCGGCGCGAGAGGCGCGACGGGACCTGCAGCATCGCGCCCTCACCCTGCTTCAAACCTATGACCGGAGCGCCGGCTCCTCGCCGCGCTATGGGGCGGAGGCGGAGCGCATGTGGCCGGCCGTCGTCACGACACAACGATTGTGCTACCGCGTGCTCTCGATCTGCTGGGCGATGGAGGACGGCGATCCTGCTGAGGCGCCGGAAACGGCACGCGCGCTATTCGGCTCGAGCGGCGAACGGACGATCCTGGCCGCGCTGGCGGACCTCGGGTGGGCGATCCGCCATAACGACAGGCCGCAACAGACCGCGCCACTGCCGGCCTTCGTCGCCACCGAATTCAAAAACCTGCGCGACTCGCTGGTCGCGGAGAGCGTTTCAGGGGCACAATAGCCCGCGGCTGCGACAAAAGTTGCCGGCTACATTTCGTCGCCTCGTTCGGACGAAGGAGAACGGCTAGATTTTGACCACTGAGATCGAAAGCTAGGCACCGCGCATCGGAACTCTGCTTCCCGGAGCGCCAGCGAAGTCTTTCGGAAGGCAAGCCGTTGCCATTCCCGGTTGCCGGCCTGCCGCGAACCAGACCAAAGGATCGCCATGAGCGAAACCGAATCTCCATACCACCTCGCCTTCAAGCTCGGCGTCGCCGGCCGCTGCCCGCGCTGCCAGTCCGGTCATATCTTCAGCGGCTGGCTGAAGCTGGCGCCGAAATGCGAAGTCTGCGGCCTCGATTTCTCGTTTGCCGACCCCGCCGATGGCCCCGCCTTCTTCGCCCAGTTGATCGGCGCGATCCCGGCGGTCGTTTTGGCGCTCTGGATTCAGATGAAGTTCGAGGCGCCGCTCTGGGTCCACCTGTTCACGACGCTGCCGATGCTGTTGCTGCCGACGCTGCTGTTGCTAAGACCGATCAAGGGCTGGCTGGTCTGCTCACAATATCTGCACCGCGCCGATGGCGGCAGGGAACTGACCCGGATCGACAAATAGCCGGTTCGAACCCGCGTCGCAGACACGAAAACGGCCGGGCCATCGACGATGACCCGGCCGTTTCGGTCTGTATGGTCGCGCCGGCTCGTCAGAGCGAGGCGGCGACCTCGTCGACCGCCCTGGCGGTCGCGGCGACGACGATGTCCGCCTCCTCGCGCGTCAGGCACAGCGGCGGCGCGAAGCCGAGAATGTCGCCCTGCGGCATGGCGCGGCCGATGACGCCCTGTCCCAGCAACGCCGTCGAAATGCGCGGCCCGACCTTGTCCGCCGCATCGAAGAAGATCCGGTCGTCGCGGTCCCTGACGAACTCGACCGCCGCCAGCAGACCCTCGCCGCGCACGTCGCCGACGATCCGATGGCCGCCGACCGCATCGGCAAGGGACTTGCGGAAATAGGCGCCGACGTCACGCGCATTGTTGACGAGATCCAGTTCGTCGACGACTTCGAGATTGGCGACGCCGGCCGCCGTGCAGAGCGGATGCGACGAGTAGGTCCAGCCATGGCCGATCGGACCGAAAGTGTCGGAGCCCTGCTCCAGGATGCGCCAGAGCTTCTCCGAGACGATGACGCCGGAGAGCGGCGCATAGGCCGACGTCAGGCCCTTGGCGATGGTGATCAGGTCCGGCTTCATGCAGTAGTGATCGGAGCCGAACATCGAGCCAAGGCGGCCAAATGCCGTCACCACTTCATCGGCGATCAGGATGATGTCGTACTTGTCGAGGATCGCCTGGATCTTCACCCAATAGCCGGCCGGCGGCGGCACGATGCCGCCTGTGCCCAGCACCGGTTCGCCAATGAAGGCAGCGATGGTTTCCGGGCCTTCAGCCAGGATCATCTCTTCCAGCTTGTCGGCGCAGAACTGCGAGAATTGCTCCTCGGTCAGGCTGCGATCCTCGCGCCGATAGAAATAAGGCGCCTCGGTATGCAGCACCGGCGCGCGCGGCAGGTCGAACAGATTGTGGAAGGCCGCAAGGCCGGTCAGGCTGCCGGTCATCACGCCGGAGCCATGATAGCCGCGCCAGCGCGAGATGATCTTCTTCTTCTCCGGCCGGCCGAGCACATTGTTGATGTACCAGACCAGCTTGATGTTGGTCTCGTTGGCATCGGAGCCGGACAGGCCGAAGAAGACGCGGCTCATGTGGTCGGGCGCGCGGTCGATCACCATCTTGGCAAGCCGGATCGACGGCTCGGAGGCATGGCCGACATAGGCGTGATAATAGGGCAGGCGCGACGCTTGCTGAGCAATCGCGTCGCTGATCTTGCTGCGGCCATAGCCGACATTGACGCAGTAGAGGCCGGCGAACGCATCGAGGCTGCGCTTGCCGTCGACATCGGTGATGTAGACGCCTTCGCCGCCGGCGATGATGCGGTTCGGCGTGTCGCCGCGCGCATGCTGGGCCATGTGGGTCGAAGGATGGAAGAAGTGATCCCGGTCCCAGGCGTGGAGTTCATTGTGCGAGAGCGTCGGCTGTTCTGACATGTCGATCTTTCAAAACCTGTCCGGCATCGGGCCGGCGACGGAGGATGGGCGGGGCGGAACCGATACCGCCTCGCCCGGAAAAAGCTCAGGCGGCGGCCGCCGCGCCGGCAGCGGCGATCTCGGCTATGACCTCGTCGGTGGTGCGGGTCCGGCAATAATGGCCGCGCATCGATTCGATCGAGACGGCATGGTTCTCCGGCGTGTCGGCCGCGCAGCAATCCTCGACCTGCGTCACCAGGAAGCCGCGATCGGCGGCGTCGCGGATCGCCGATTCGACGCACTGGTCGGTGACGACGCCGTAGATCACCAGATATTCGATGCCGAGATTGCGCAGCACATATTCGATGTTGGTGCAGTTGAAGATGCCGGACGCGGTCTTCGGGATGATGATCTCGTCGCCGCGCGGCCCGACCGCCTCGATCGGCTGCGCTTCCCACGACCCCTTGGCGATGTTCAGCCCGGAAATCTTGTGGTCAAGGCTGCGGTCGCGGCCATCCTGCGTCAGGCTTTCGATAACGGTGAAGATCACCTCGATGCCGGCGGCGCGGGCGGCGTCCTGCAGGCGCGCCTGGTTGGGGATCAGCGTGTCGGCGATGCGCTCGTAGAATTCGCGCTTCTTCGATTCGGGCGTGCCATCGATGCGCGCCCGCGCCAGCAATTGGGCGTTGAACTCGCCATTCTGCATGTCGACATTGAGCAGCGCCGTGCGCGCCGGGACGAAGCTGCGTTCACGATAGGCGCCGTGCGGGGCGTCGATTGGCGGTAGTATGGTCATCTGGCATCTCCGGCGAAGCATTTGAATGCGCGCCGACACTGTAATGGGGATTACGGTTCTGGGAAGATGCTGCCAGAATGTTATTGAAACATTCAAGTTCGAAGCAGGAGAAAACATGATCGACGAGACTGTTTCGCCCGACGGAGCCACCACCGCCCGCTCTGGCAAGCCAACGCTCGCCGATCGCGTCACGGCCAGCATGGCCTCGCTCAGCGAGGCGGAAAAGCGGGCGGCGCGGGCCCTGCTTGCCCGCTATCCGACCACCGGCATGGAGACTGTGGCACTCTTCGCCGAGCGGGCCAAGGTCAGCGCGCCGACCATCCTGCGCTTCGTCGCCAAGCTCGGCTTCGCCGGCTATGCCGACTTCCGCCGGGCGCTGCGCGAGGAGATGGAGGCGCAGGCGGAATATCCGCTGACGCGCCCGCATGCCGACGGCACCTCGACTGCCTTCTCCGCCTTCACCCGCAGCCTCGTCACCACCGTCGAGAATTCGCTCGCCATGGTGAACCAGTCCGATCTGGAGACGCTGACGGACCTGCTGATCGACGAGCGGCGGGAGATCTTCCTGCTCGGCGGCGATTTCACCGATCCGGCGGCGCGCCATCTCGAATTCCACCTGCGCAAGATGCGCAGCCGCGTCCGCCTGTTTTCGCAGGCGCTGCCCCGCCGCGCCGACGAACTCGCCGACATCCGCAAGCGCGACGTCGTCATCCTGTTCGACATCCGCCGCTACCAGCTCGACACGATCCGCACCGCCGAGATCGCCAAGCAGCGCGGCGCCGTCGTCGCCCTGTTCACCGACCGCTGGATGTCGGATGTCGCCCAGGTCGCCGACGTCGTCATCCGCGCCCAGGTCGACCTTCCCTCGCCCTGGGACAGCCTGATCGGCCTGATCGCGCTGGTCGAGACACTGGCGCTTTCCATCGACGCCCGGCAATGGCCGATCGCCCGCACCCGCTTCGAGGCGATCGAACAGGTTCGAGGCAAGCTGATCCCCTGACGAAACGGGCGTGCGAAAAATTACAGCTTCACTGCCTATTTGCGCGCCTTGTAAAATTTTCGTCACACATGCTAGCGTCAGGAGCTGCCGGGCAAAGACGCAGAACGCGCAACGGCAGCATGCAGTGTGAGACATCGGGGGAAGAATGGCGATCGAGCGTGAAACGATCGTCACAGTCTGCTGCAGCGACATCGCTGGGCAGGTTCGTGGCAAGGGCTTTCCGGCCCGCGAACTCGAAAATCGGCGTCGCTTCGGCGTCGGCTGGACGCCAACCAACATCATGATCAACTGCTTCGGCCGCATTCCGTCGACGCCGTTTGGCGCCGAGGGCGACCTGATGCTGGTGCCGAGCCCGGAAGGCGACATCACGCTCGACTATGGCGACGGCTCGCCGGTCGAGCGAATCGTGCTCGGCGACATCCTGACCATGGCGGGTGAGCGCTGGGATTGCTGCCTGCGCGGCTTCCTCAAGAACGCGCTCGATCGGCTGGAAGCGGAAACGGGGCTGCGCGTGCTCGCCAGCTTCGAGCACGAATTCTGGCTCGACGGCGGCGAGGAGCGCCCGGGCGACGCCTATGCGGCCAGCACACTGCGCGGCCTCGAGCCCTTCATCGGCGACTATGTCGGCGCGCTGCGCGCCAACGGCCTGCAGCCGGACACCTTCCTGCCGGAATACGGACCGCGCCAATACGAGATCACCGTCGATCCGGCCCTGGCGCTGACGGCGGCGGACGAGGCGGTCAAGCTGCGCGAGATCGGTCGCTCGGTCGCCAAGAAGCATGGCTACCACCTCTCCTTCTCGCCGGTGGTGACGCGCGGCATCGTCGGCAATGGCGTCCACATCCATTTCAGCCTGATCGACGCCGACGGCAATCCCGTCATGTATGACCCGACGGGACCCGGCAAGCTGAGCAAGATCGGCGCCTCCTTCGCCGCCGGCATTCTGAAACATGGCCGCGCAATCTCGGCGATCGCCGCGCCGAGCGTCATCTCCTACGAGCGGCTGAAGCCGCATTCTTGGTCGGCCTATTATCTCAACCTCGCCGACCGCGACCGCGAGGCGCTGCTACGCATCTGCCCCTATCCCGAAGTCGAGGGGGTGAATGTCGCCAAGCGCTACAACATCGAGTTCCGCGGCGCCGACGCCACCGCCAGCCCGTATCTCCAGCTCGCCATGCTGGTCCATGCCGGCCTCGAAGGCATCCGCGCCAATCTGCCGGCGCCCTTCCTGTCAAGCGGCGATCCGGGCACGCTGTCCCAGGCCGAGCGCGACGCGCGCGGCATCGGCGACCTTCCCCGCAGCCTGCCCGAAGCGCTGCGGGCGCTGGAGGAAGACAGCGTCGCGATGGGCTGGCTCGGTCCGGCGCTCTCCAAGGCCTACCTGATCCACAAGCGCGGCGAGGTTTCCATGGCGGAAGGCACCGACATCGACGAACTCTGCCGCATCTATGCGCGAGCGTATTGAGATGCACGACACGGTGACGGAAACGCGCAAGCTGCTCGGCCCCGGCGATCCGGAGCCGGTCGGTCTCATCGACCGGGGCGATCTCTCGCCCTTCGTGCTGATCTGCGATCATGCCGGCAACGCGGTTCCGGCGGCGCTCGATGGCCTCGGCCTCGGGCCGGCCGAGTTGAACCGTCACATCGGCATCGATATCGGCATTCTCGGTGTGTCCGAGCGCCTGGCCGAACAGCTCGGCGCTTCGCTGGTGTTCCAGCGCTATTCGCGCCTGGTCGTCGAATGCAACCGCCGCGTCACCTCGCCGGACAGCATCGCGCTCGTCTCCGACGGCACCGTGGTGCCGGCGAATGCCGATCTTGCGCCGGCTCAGCGAGCCGAGCGCCTCGACGAGATCGTCGTGCCCTATCACCGGCAGATCGAGACGATCCTCGATCGCCGCGCCGAGGCCGGCATCCCGACTATCCTCGTCTCAATGCACTCCTTCACGCCGTCGCTGCGAGCGAAGCCGTTCCAGCGCCCGTGGCAGATCGGCCTCTGCTATGGCGCGGACATGCGCTTCACCACACCGGTACTGGAGGAACTGGCCGACGAAACGGATCTCGTCGTCGGTAGCAACGAGCCGTACGGCGTCGACCTGAACAAGGACTACTCCATCCCCGTTCATGGCGAGGAGCGCGGCCTTCCCTATGTCGAGTTCGAGATCCGCCAGGATCTGATCGGCGAGGCGGCCGGCCAGGCGGAATGGGCGGCGCGCCTCGGTCGCGTCCTGCCCGCCGCCCATCGCCGCTTCACGGTCGCCGCATCATGACCCGGCCCGCTCCGCTCGGCCGGCTGTCTCCTGTCGAAGCGTCCCGGACGGCCATTCTGTTCATCGACACCCAGGACGGCATATTCCATCCCGGCGCCGAAGCCGCGCGACCCTATTTCTTCAAGAGCGCGCGCGACATCGCCGTTCCCAGCATGGCCCGCCTGCTCCAGGCCGGTCGCAGCGCGGGAGCGGAAATCGTCTTCACGGTCATCGAGAGCCTGACGCGCGACGGCCGCGACCGCAGCCTCGACTACAAGCAGACTAACTTCCATTTCGCGCCCCGGTCGCCGGAGACCCGCGTCATCGACGCGCTGAAGCCGGGCGAGGACGAGATCATCCTGCCGAAAACCTCATCGAGCCTCTTCAACTCGACGATCTTCGAATATCTGATGCGCAATATCGGCATCGACACCGTCATCGTCACCGGATTCCTGACCGATCAATGCGTCGACCACACCGTCCGCGACGGCGCGGACCGGGGTTTTCGCATGATCTGCCCGACCGACGCCTGCACGACCGACAGCCGGGAACGGCATGACGCCGCGCTCGCCGCCTTCAAGGGCTATTGCCGACTGACTGACACCGATGCGCTGATCCAAGAACTCAACGCCGCGCAATGATCGAAGTTTGAACGAATTTGATCACAAACGCTTGACACTCTGGCTATCAGCACCTTCAATACGATCGATATACAAAATATCGATCTTACAACGATAATAATGACGAAGAATCGTCAATATATACGGGACGTCCTGCGGGGGGTTACTCAGCTTACTCTGCGGACAAAAATACTACGCGAGCATCTCTTGAGGGGTCGAGTTTGGCATTGCGTGAAGGCAGATCGGATGAGCAGGTCCTGCTCAGAACAACGGGGCTGACCAAGTCGTTCCGTGGCCTCGTCGCCTTGCGCGATCAGGCCATTACGCTCCGGGCGCGCGAAATCGTCGGGGTGATCGGCCCCAATGGTTCGGGCAAGAGCACCTTCTTCAACCTGATCACCGGATTTTCGCAGCCCAATTCCGGCCAGATCGAATTCAAGGGCCGCTCGATCGTCGGCCTGCGCACCTCGCGCATCGTGGCGCTCGGCATCGCCCGCACCTTCCAGGGCTCGCGCCTGTTCGGCACGCTGACCGTGGCGGAGAACGTGCTGGCGGCCGCGCAACTGCGCCAGCCGATCGGCCCGATCGCCTCGGTGGTGCGCGGCTCGCTGTACCAGCGCCGCGTCGCCGCCGCGCAGACGGTGGCGACGGAGCTTCTGGAGCTGATGGGGCTGACCGACCAAGCCGACCGCCTCGCTGCCGACCTGCCCTATGGCGACCAGCGCCGCCTCGAGATCGCCCGTGCGCTGGCGACCAAGCCGGAACTGCTGTTGCTCGACGAGCCGGCGGCCGGGCTCGATTCCAACGAGACCAAGGTTCTGGCGAGCCTCATCCGCACGATCCGCGACCGCTATGGTGTCGCCGTGGTCGTCGTCGAGCACGACATGGACCTGATCATGGGGCTCTGCGAACGCATCCAGGTGCTCGCCACCGGCGAAGTCATCTGCGTCGGTACGCCGGAAGAGGTCCGCAACCATCCTCGCGTGCGGGAAGCGTATCTTGGCCACAGCTGATCCACTCCTGCGCGTCGACAATCTCGAGGTCAGCTTCGGCGCCGTACGTGCCCTGAAGGGCATATCGCTCGACGTCCGCGAGGGCGAGGTGATCGCCCTGGTCGGCGCCAATGGCGCCGGCAAGAGCACGACCCTGCGCAGCATCTCCGGCCTGGCGCGGGCGAAATCCGGCACCATCACCTTTGCCGGGACCGTGATCAACAAGCGCACGGCGCCGCAGATCGTCCGCCTTGGCCTCGCCCACAGCCCGGAAGGCCGACGCCTGTTCGGCGGCCTGTCGGTGGCGGAAAATCTCCGCCTCGGCGCCTGCACGCGCTCCGATCCGGATGGCGTCGCCCGCGACACCGAACGGATGTTCACACTATTCCCGATCCTGCGCGAGCGCTGGCGACAGCTCGCCGGCACGCTTTCCGGCGGCGAGCAGCAGCAACTGGCGCTTGCCCGCGCGCTGATGGCGGCGCCGCGCCTGCTGCTTCTCGACGAACCGTCGCTCGGCGTCGCGCCGCTGCTGGTGCGTCACATCTTCGATGCGCTGGCCGAACTGAAGCGGCAGGGCATGACCATGCTGCTGGTCGAACAGAACATCGCGCTGGCGCTCGAGCTTGCCGACCGCGCCTATGTCCTGCGCACCGGCAAGGTGGCGCTTTCTGGCATCGCCTCCGAGCTTCGGAGCGATGACCGCGTGGCTCAGGCCTATCTGGGGGCGGCGGAATGAGCCAGCTTGAATACATCATCCAGCAGGTCATCAACGCCGTCAGCCTGGGCAGCCTCTACGCGCTGGTGGCGGTCGGCCTCTCCATCGTCTTCGGCGTCCTGAAGCTCACCAACTTCGCCCATGGCGACGTGATGATGGTGGGCGCGTTCACGACGGTGCTGCTGATCGCCGCCGGCATGCCCTTCATCCCGGCGATGATCTGCGGCATCGCCGCCTCGGCGATCGCCGGCTTCCTGATCGAGCGCATCGCCTATCGGCCGATCCGCAATGCGCCGGACGTGACGCGGCTGCTCACCAGCCTAGCGGTCACCTATATTCTGGAAAACCTCGGCATCCTGCTGTTCACCTCGTCGCCGCGCAACTTCCCGCTCCCCGACATTCTGAACAGCTCCTGGCAGCTTTCCGGCGGGGCGATCACCTTTACCAACATTAACGTGCTGACGGTGGCGCTCACCTTCGTGTCGCTGATCGGGCTCGGCTGGTTCATCACCCGGACGACGATCGGCCTCGGCATGCGGGCCGCGGCCGAGGACATGCAGGCGGCACAGCTCGTCGGTCTCGACGTCAACAAGGTGATCATCGTCGCCTTCGTCGTCGCCTCCGCCTATGCCGGCCTCGCCGGCGTGCTCTGGGCGGCGCAGGCCGGCGTCGTGCAGCCGCAGATGGGCTTCACGCCGCTGCTCAAGGCCTTCGTCGCCGCTATCATCGGCGGCTTCGGCTCGATCTCGGGCGCGCTGCTCGGCGGCTATATGCTGGGCGCGCTGGAGATCTTCATCGTCGCCTTCCTGCCCGATACCGTCGTGCCCTACCGCGACGCCATCGTCTTCGCGCTCCTGATCGCCTTCCTGCTGTTCCGGCCGGGCGGTCTCCTGCAGCCGAACCGGGAGATCAAGCTGTGAAGGCCGACATGCGCATTCCCCTTGCCATCGCCGCGGCGATTGTCCTCGCCGCCATCGTCGCCTTCGGCGCGCCGCATGTGGTGGGCGACTACTTCGTCCGCGTTCTGCTCTTGATCGCGCTCAACAGCATCCTGGTGCTGTCGCTGTCGCTGTCAAACGGCTTCACTGGCGTGTTCTCGCTCGGCCATGTCGGCTTCATCGGCGCCGGCGCCTATGCCGCCGGCATCCTGTCGCTGACGGTGCAGCAGAAAAAGGCGCTGCTGCCGCACCTGCCGGATCTCCTCAACTGGTTCAGCCTGCCCTTCCTGCCGGCAACGCTGGCGGCGGGCCTCTTCGCCGCCATCCTTGCCGTCATCGTCGGTTACCCGCTGATGCGGCTCTCCGGCTATTTCGTCTCGGTGGCGACGATGGGCTTCCTGATCATCGTCAATGTCGTGCTGATCAACGCCTCCGATTTCACCCGGGGCGCGCGGACCTTTACCGGCGTGCCGCTGGCGACGACGCTGCCCTGGGTGATCGGCTGGCTGGCCGTCACGCTGCTCGTCCTGTCGCGCCTCGTCTATTCGCCGTTCGGGCGACGCATGAAGGCGGTGCGCGACGACACGATCGCGGCCAGCGCCGTCGGCATCAGTGTGCTGCGCGCCCGCCTGCTCGCTTTTGTCATCGGCGCCTTCTTCGCCGGCGTCGGCGGCTCGCTCTACGCCCACTATCTTGGCTCGTTCTCACCCAATACCTTCTATTTCGCGATGACGATGAACCTCATCGCCATGCTGGTGCTGGGCGGCATGGGCTCGCTCTCCGGCGCGATCATCGGCGTCGTCTGCGTCTCGATCCTGTCCGAGTTGCTGCGCGGCTTCGAGCGCGGCTTCACGATCGGCGACTTCACCGTGCCGGCGCTGTTCGGCGCCAGCCAGATCGTGCTCGGCTTCCTGTTCATCTTGATCATGATCTTCCGGCCGAAGGGGATCATGGGAGACCGTGAACTGACGTTCGGGCTTTCCAGAAGATCGGCGAACCATAATCATAAAGAGGGAAAAGACAGATGATGAAGCTCTCCAGACGGGCGGCCATTGGCCTCGGGCTTGGCGCCGCCTTTGCCTTCTCCGCCTCCGGCGCCTATGCGGCGGATCCGATCAAGATCGGCTTCCCGGCCAATCTCACCGGCGTGCAGGCCTCGCTTGACGGGCCGATGCTGAACGGCGCCAAGCTGGCCGCGGCCGAAATCAACGCCGCTGGCGGCGTGCTCGGCAGCCCGATCGAACTCGTCACCTACGATTCGAAGAGCGACGCCACCGTCATCTCGACCGTCGCCTCCCAATTGATCGACAGCGACAAGGTGGTCGGCATCATCGGCTTTGCCGATTCCGACAGCGTGCTGTCGATCGGACCGCAGGTCGACAAGGCCAAGATCCCGTTCATCACGCCGGGCGCCACCTCGCCGAAGCTGCCGGGCCAGCTCGGCGACCAAGTCTTCCTCGCCGCCTTCGGCGACAACGTGCAGGCCGCCGTCGGCGCCGAATTCGCGCTGAACAAGCTCAATGCCAAGACCGGCTACCTGCTGACCGACATCGGCTCCGAATACACGACGCTGCTGTCGGACTACTTCATCTCCGCCTATGAGCATGGCGGCGGCAAGCTGCTCGGCAAGGACACCTACAAGATCGGCGACAAGAACTTCACGGCCCAGATCGCCAAGATCAAGGCCCTGCCGGAACAGCCGGGCTTCATCTACTCGTCGTCCAATGCCGAGGATATCGGCCTGATCCTGAAGCAGCTCCGCCAGGCCGGCATCAACCTGCCGGTCGTCGGTGGCGACGGCTACGACACGCCGCTGCTGGTGGAAGTCGGTGGCGCCGCCGCGAATGACAGCTACTTCACCACCCACGCCTTCATCGGTGAAGGCGCCAGCCCGCAGGTCCAAGCCTTCGTCGAGGCCTATACCAAGGCGACCGGTAACGCCCCGGAAAACACCTTCGCCGCGCTCGGCTACGACGCCGTCAAGCTGATGGCCGACGCCATCAAGCGCGCCGGCTCGCCCGAACCCGCCAAGATCCGCGACGCGATCGCCGCCACCCAGGGTCTTGTCGGCGTCACCGGCACGATCAGCTACCGTCCCGGCGTCGCCGTGCCGGACAAGTCGGTCTCGGTGATCGGCGTCAAGGACGGTAAGCTGACGCTCGCCAGCGAAGCCGCTCCGACCTTCGTGCCGGAGCCCTAAAGCCATGCACGGCAGCAGCACCCTCTGGGACCTTCATCGCAACGGCCTCGCCGATGCGACCTATACGGACCTCGCACACGCCTTCCACCCGGGCCAGCCGCATTTCGCGTCATTCCCGGACGAGGAGCGCGAGCTACTGTTCGACTTTGCCAAGGGCCATGGATTTCAGGTTCATCGCTACAGCATTCCCGGCCAGTGGGGGACGCATGTCGATCCGCCCGTCCACTTCATCGAAGGTGGACGGACGCTCGACGCGATCCCAGTCTCGGAGATGCTGCTGCCGCTCGTCGTCCTCGACATCAGCGAACGCGTGGCGGCAGATGCCGACGCCACGCCGACGCCGGAGGACGTCGCCGCCTGGGAGGCGCGCCATGGCCGCATCCCGGAAAAGTCCTTCGTCGCGCTGCGCACAGACTGGTCGAAGCGCTGGCCGGATTCCGATCGCTTCTACAATCGTTCCGCCGACGGTGTCGTCCACACGCCCGGCTGGCGACGCGATGTGCTGGAGCTTCTGTTCGTGCAGCGCGGCGTCACCGCCATCGGCCATGAACAGATCGACACAGATCCCGGGCTCGCCACGTCGGCCGGCAGCTACGCGCTGGAGCACTACGTGCTGTCGCTCGATCGCTGGCAGATCGAGCTGATGACCAATCTCGACAAGGTTCCCGAGGTCGGCGCACTGATCATGGCAAGCTGGCCCAAGGTCCGGGACGGCTCGGGCTTTCCCGCCCGCGTCGTCGCCATCCATCGCTGAGCCAGCCAGAAGTAGGCAACAGGGAGAGTGGCCATGGCCGTTCCACGCCTGGATATCGACGCCATCCGCCGCGAGTTTCCAGCGATCGCCAATCGCGGCGACGCAGCTCCCATTTTCTTCGACAACCCGGCTGGCACCCAGGTGCCGCGCCGCGTCATCGACCGCATCCACCATGCGCTGATCGAGAACAACGCCAATCTTGGCGGCTATTTCGACACGTCGCAGCGCGCCATCGCCCAGGCACAAGAGGCGCACAAGGCGATGGGCGATCTGTTCAACGCCCCGGACTGGCACGAGGTGATCTTCGGCCAGAACATGACCACCCTGACCTTCTCGATGTCGCGCGCCATCGGCCGCACGCTGAAGGAAGGCGACGAGATCCTGCTGACCCGCATGGACCACGACGCCAATGTCGCGCCCTGGCTGATGCTGGCCGAGGACAAGGGGCTCGTCGTGCGATGGATCGATTTCGATCCCGAGAGCTTCGAGTTCGACCTGACTCAGCTCGACGAGGTGATCACCGACAAGCTCAAGGTGGCGGCGATCGGCTATGCCTCGAACGTCACCGGCACCATCCACGACGTCAAGGCGATCACAAGGGCGGCGAAAGCCGTCGGCGCGCTTGTCTACATCGACGCCGTGCAGTTCGCGCCGCATGGCGTCATCGACGTGCAGGATCTCGGCTGCGATATCCTCGTCTGCTCGGCCTACAAATTCTACGGGCCGCATCACGGCGTGCTCTGGGGCCGTCGCGAGGTACTCGACCGGCTCGAGGCCTACAAGGTGCGCGCCTCGTCGACCATGCCGCCTGGCAAGTTCGAAACCGGGACCACCAACCGCGAGGCGCTAGCCGGCGTGCTCGGCGCGATCGAGCATTTCGAGTGGATCGGCACCGCGTTTGGCGGCGCCTCGGCGAGCGGATCGCGGCGCGAGCGCTTCGTTGCCGGCATGCATGCCGTCGACGCGCATGAGCGCGTGCTGACGGCGCGCCTGATCGAAGGGCTGCAATCCTTCCCGAAGCTGAAGATCCAGGGCCTGACGGAGAAGCAGACGCTGGCGCGGCGCGTGCCGACGGTCTCCTTCACCTATGCCGGCACCGATCCGGCGGAGATCTGCAAGGCGATGGCGGCGAAGAACATCTCGCTCTGGCACGGCCACAATTACGGCATCGAGCCCACCACGCGCCTCGGGCTGATGGACAAGGGCGGCGTCGTCCGCGTCGGCCTCGCGCAATACAACACCGCCGCCGAGGTCGACCGGTTCATCACGAACCTTGGAGAGTGGACCGCTACGGGGTGAGCCCTCTTCGATCGGTCACCAAGAGCCATCTCCTAAACTCGGCCATCATCCTGAGGTGCCCGGCGAAGCCGGGCCTCGAAGGAGGGGCCAAGGAACCCCGCTGCTTTGAATCGCGGGGGGATTTCCGGACCTTGTCTCCTTACGGGAGTGTCCTGCTGGATCCTCCTTCGAGGCTTCGCTGCGCGAAGCACTTCAGGATGATGGTGGAGTAGTTTGAGGGCGCGAAGGTCTCCTTCAGGGAGGGGTAGAGAAAGCGCCTCCGGCGCCACCCCTAAAGCTCAATCACCGCCGCCTTGGGTCCGAGCACGCTCGCGGCCTGTTCGGCGACATGAACGTGGTGGGTGAAGACGATCACCTGCGTCACCCCGCCCAGCTCGGCCAGCAATTCGAAGCCAGCCGCCGTCCGTGCTTCGTCGAAGGTGATGAAGAGGTCGTCGGCAATGAAGGGGAGCGGCGAGGCGCGCCGCGCGTGCTCCTCGATCGCGGCGATGCGCAGCGCCAGGAACAGCTGATCCCGCGTCCCCTCCGAAAGCGTCTCCGGCGAAAAATGGCCGCCGTCGCGCAAGGCGGCGAGCCGGGGCGGATCCTCGTCATAGTCGATGCCGATGCCGCTCCATTGGCCGCCGGTCAGCATGGAGAAGGCGCGCGAGGCCCGCTCGACGATCGGGTTCTGGTGCTCGGCCCGATAGCGTTCGATCGCCGCCGACAACAGGCGTGCCGCGACATGATCGCGGCTAAAGCGTTCGACCGCTTCGGCGATCTCGGCCACCGCATCCTGCTCGTCCTGCGCCGCCACCGCCGCGCCGTCGCGACGGTCAAGGGCTGAGAGCGCCGAGCGGGCCTGTGTATCCTCCTCGATCGCGGCGTCGCGGGCGGCACGCGCCTCGGAATGCGCCGCCTCGATTTCGGCTGCCGCCATCGCCAGGGCCTCGTCGTCGCGTCCATCGATCGCGACGCGAACCTCGTCCTCGCTGCGCGAGCCGCGCAAGCCATCCAGGCGCTCGCGCGCCTCGGCGATCCGAGCCTCGCATGCGGAAGCCTGATCCAGTCGGTCCAGCAGCGCCGGCAACGCCTCCGCATTCGCGCAATGGGCGACGGCCAGCAATTCGACGAGCGTCGCCTCGGCCTGATGCAGCGTCTCGGCGGCGCCCGTCAGGGCCGCCCGCCGTGTCGCCCGCGCTTCGCCCGCCGCGTCTGCCTTCGACCGCGCCTGCCTTGCCTGATCGAGCCGCACCCGCAGCCGGCGTGCCGCGGCGAAGGCGTCACCATCGGCGACGCTATCCCCGGCCCCCTCCAGCAGTTCGCCGACGCGCCCGACGAACAGGACTTCGTCACGTTCGATGCCGGCAATTCGCGTCTCCAGCGAACGGAGCGCCATGAACTGGGGCAATGCCTCACGCCAAAGGTCGATCGCCGCCCGCGCTTCACCGGCCAGCGCGCCGGAACGGACGGCGAGGCGCGGGAAGATTTCGCCGGCTTCCACCGCCTGCGCCTCGGCCTCGGCCGCGATGTCGTGCTGACGCGAGGCCAAATCGGAAGCAGCCTGCTCCAGCTGGCGCATGTCACGTTCATGGTCGCGCGCCTGCAGGAAGCGCGCCTCGGTCGCGGCGATCGCCTCGCGCAAATCGGCCATGCGGAGCGGCGCATCGCCAAGCGGCGGCAGGCCGAGTTCGTGGCGCAGCCGGTCCGTTTCAACCCGCTCGACCTGCACCGTCTCGCGCTGCGCGGCGGCTTGCGCCTCCTCCTGCCGGATGGTGTCGCGCGCCTGACGGGCCTGTTCGGCCTCGCGCAGGAAGGCGGCGGCACGCTCATCGGCCGGAAGCGCGAGACCCGACGGCGCCCAAAGCGCGGCCCAGTCGGCCTCCAGCCACGCGCGGTGCGCCCGCGCCTCGGCGACGCGCTTGCCGGCCATATCGATCCGCACGGAAAGCTCGGCAATATCGCGCTCGCCCTGCGCCAGGGCGGCCAGGCGCTGTGTCTCGACCTGCCGCTCATCGGCCAACTGGTCGGCGGTAGTCAGCGCGCGCTCGATGCGCTGGACCAGCGCGCCATCGCCCTCATCCCGCTTGCGCTCGCCGAGCGCCAGCGGGCGGAGCGCCGTCCAGGCCGCGTCGCGCTCGCCGCGGGCGGCGATGATAACGTCGTCGGTCGGCGCCGGGCGACCGGAACGAAGCGCAGCCAGCCGGGCCTCGGCCTGTCCGCGCTGCTCCTCGAAGCCTTGCAAGGCCTCGCGCTGGCGATCTAGCCCGTCCGCCGCGACCCTCAATTCCCTCAGTGCCGCCTCGACCCCGGCAAGTGCTGGCAACGGCAAGGCAGCCAGGACCGTCGCATCCGCGATTCCTTGGCCGAGCCTGCCAACCCGCTCCGCCAGTTGCGCCCGCTGGGCCGCCAGCCGGTGATCAAGCGTGCGCAGCGTCCGCTCGCGCTCCTCGGCGCCATCCAGCAGGGCCAGGCGACGCAGCGACGGCACCGGATCGGCGACATGGCCAAGCGCCGCGCGCGCTTCCTCTATCGCGCGCCGCTCGGCGACGATCCTTGCGCGATCGCGCGAAACCGTCTCGTCACGAATGGCCGCGGCACGCATCTTTTCGACCAATGCCTCGGCGCGCGCCAGCAATGGTAGATCCGGCAGCTGGTCCCGCAGGCTCTCGACATCGGCAAGACCGAGCGCTAGCGCGATCCGCTGCAGGGCGGCCTGCGCCTCGGCCGCCTCGGCGCGCCGCTTCGGCAGGCTCTGAAGCTCCTTCTCGACCGCCGCGCGCTCGCCGTCGCAGCCTTCGATCGCCGCCGCGAGGGCGAGGATCGCGTCATCGACGGCGATCGCGTCCAGTACCGCTGTCGCGGTTGCGTCCTCCTTCGCCGCGCGAGCCGCCGCCTCGCGCGCCCTGTCGAGCGCGGCCAGCAATCCGCGCGCTCGCGGCACGAAGCCCGCCGGCACCACCGGCAGCTCGCCAAGTTCGCCTCGCGCACGGGCCTGGGCGTCGAGGATGCGAAGTTCCTTGGCGCCATGCACCAGCGAGCGGGCCCGCGCCAGCGCCATGTCGGCGGCGCGCTCCGCCCGCTCCGCGGCGCCCCGCGCCTCGGCGGCGCGCTCGCTCGCATCGCGAAGCTTCTTCACCTCGTCGACGCGCAGTTCCAGATCGCGGATGGCGCGTTGCGCCTGCGTTCGCTTGTCGACGGCGACATGGAACGTATGGCTCGACGTCTTGCGCGCCGGATTGAAGATCTTGGCCGCGCTCTCCTGGAAGCGGTCGCGCAGCGCCGCCACCTGGCCAAGGCCGGGAGCGGCGGCCAGCAGCGTCTCGGCGAGATCCCCGCCGCCGGCGAGCAGCTTTTCGCCGCCCTCGCGCAAGCGACGCTGGTTCAGCCCGAAAATATCAAGAAAGGCTTGCCGGTCATGCGCGCCGAGAAAGGGCGCCAGTACGTCGTCGGCAAGCGGCGTCTCGCTTGCCGGGTCGACCAGCGTCGCGTTCTGCCGCTTCAGCCGCGCGAAGGAGAGCGAACGACCATCCGGTGCCTCGACGGTGGCCGCCAGCCGCATCGTCTTGTAATCATGCAGGAAATTGTAGCGCGATCGCGTCTCGATGCCGTAGAGCGCGTCGGCGACCGCCGCCAGCGCCGTCGTCTTGCCGGCCTCGTTGGCGCCGACGATGACCGTCACCCGCCCCTCGGGATCGAAATCGAGCACGCGGCCCGTGAAGCGGCCATAGCGCTCCAGCCCGAGCGAACGGAGCTTCATCGCGCGCCCTCCGGTTCGTTGCCGACATGGCCGAGGCCAGCGAGGATCGCCTCCGCCGCCGTCTCGATGACCGCGACCGCCAGCCCCTCGGCGTCGCAGCCTTCCGTGTCGAGAAGAGCCAGCGCATCGCCCGGCGTGCGCGCGCCGAGATCGCCCAGCGTCTTGGCGATCTCGGCGCGAAAGACCGGGTCGGCGGCGATGTCGGCGAGAATCGCATCGAAACCGAGCAGAGCCGAGAGTCGCGCCGCGCCGGAGCGGGCCGACGTCTTGTCGCGCACCTTTTCGATCAGGACGTCGGAGCCCGCCTCCCAGGCAAGCGCCTGCATTTCCTCGCGCACCTTCTCGGCCTGGACCGAGAGATAGTCGTGCAGCGCCGTTGCCCCGGAAAGCGTCAGCCGCAACGCCAGCGGCCGTCCGCCCGCCATGTCGCGCGCAGCGGCGATGGCCCGACGCGCCTCCGCCAGCAGAACCGCCGGTTCCGTCATGTCGGCCACATCGATCTCGACGGCCTCGAACCGCGCCGCATCGAGCGTCAGCGCCTCCAGGCTCTCGATCCGCCCATCGGTGACGGTGACGAGCGTCGCCCCCTTGGCGCCCGTCTCGCGCGCGTGCCGCCCCTGCAGGTTGCCGGGAAATACGATCGCTGGATCTTCCGAGACCACCTCGCGCTGATGGATATGGCCGAGCGCCCAATAATCGTAGCCGGCCGCGCGCAGATCCTCGAGCGAACAAGGCGCATAGACGTCATGGCCGTCGCGACCGGTCAGCGAGGTGTGCAACACGCCGATGTTGAAATGGCCGGGCATGGCGGACGGGTAGGTGCGCGCGACATTCTCCGGCACATGCCGATTGGCGAAGCCGCGCCCATGCAAGGCAACGTTGAGACCCTCGATCACCTCCGTCTGCACCGCGCGAACGGAAAAGCTGAATACGTTCGGCGGCAGGGTCAGGCTCTTGCTGATGACGGAATCGGCATCGTGATTGCCACGGATCAGGAAGACGCGGATGTTCTCGCGATGGAGCCGCCCCATCTCGCGGACGAACAACTGGCCGGTCGCGTAATCCTTCCAGTCACCGTCATAAACATCACCGGCGATGACAACGAACTGAACCTTCGCATCGATCGCCGCCTGAACCAGGTTCTCCAGCGCCCGGCGCGAGGCCTCGCGGAAAACGCCGGCCAGTTCCCCGCGTCGCGCCAGGCCGCGCAGCGGACTGTCGAGATGGATATCGGCAGCGTGAATGAAGCGAAACGTCATGGATCCCCGTGGCCTTGCCGCTGGCCCGGCGTCCGGGCCGGGCGCGAGAGCATCGGCGCGACTCAGGCGCGATCGGCCAGCTTCCGACTTCAGCATATGGCCTGAACCGCCGCTTGTCGCCACCGCGCCGCCCGCCCGCGCCTCGCCCCAACGCGGCTCCGTCGCATCTCGCCCGCCGAAATCCGCGAATGACAACGTCGATCAGACTCACGTTGACTACCATGGTAGCCTACAGTTAGATGCGGTTGGTTCGCGAAACGGCGATCCGAGAGCCGCGCGGCAAGCGTCGGACAGACACGCAGAGACGGATGGATACAATGGAACAGACCTGGCGCTGGTTCGGCCCCAACGACGCCGCCACGCTCGCCCATGCGCGCCAGGCCGGTGCAACCGGCATCGTCACAGCGCTGCACGACATCCCCTATGGCGAGGTCTGGCCGCTCGAGGCGATCCTTGAACGCAAGGCGATGATCGAAGCCGACGCGTCGCTCGGCCTGCGCTGGAGCGTCGTCGAAAGCGTGCCGATGCATGACGACATCAAGCTCGGCCGCGGCAACCTCGACCGGCTCTACGGGAACTTCCGCGAAACGCTGCGCAATCTCGGCCAGGCCGGCATCCGCACCGTCTGCTACAATTTCATGACCGTGCTCGACTGGACGCGTACCGATCTCGCCGTGCAGCTGCCCGGCGGCGCGCGGGCGCTGAAGTGCAACATTCACGAAGTCGCCGCCTTCGACTGCCATGTGCTGCAACGGCCGGGTGCCGAGCGCGACTACAGTCAGGACGTGCTGCAACGGGCGAGCGAGTGGATGGACACGACGCCGCCGGAGGCGAAGACCAAGCTGCTCGCCAACATCATGGCCGGCCTGCCGGGCTCCTTCAAACGCTACGGCATCGAAGAGCTGCGCGATGTGCTAGCCGAGCAGGCCGAGATGAACCACCCGAAGCTGCGCGCCAATCTGGTGCAGTTCCTGGAAAATGTCCTGCCGGCTGCGGAAGAGGCCGGCGTGGTGATGTCGATCCACCCGGATGACCCGCCGCGCGATATCATGGGCCTGTCGCGTATCGTCAAGAATGCCGACGACATCGACTTCATCCTGAACGCCGTGCCGTCGCAGTCGAGCGGGCTCACGCTCTGCTCCGGCTCGCTTGGCGCCAATCCGGAGAACGACGTCGCGGCGATCGCGCGCCGCTTCGCCGACAAGATCTTCTTCGTCCATCTGCGCAACGTCACCAAATACCCGGACGGGTCGTTCATGGAGGCCGAGCATCTCGGCGGCGATGTCGACATGGTCGCCGTCGTCGATGTGCTTCTCGCCGAGCAACAGCGTCGTCGCGATGCCGGACTGCCGAATTCTCTGCTACCGTTCCGGCCCGACCACGGCCATGAGCTTATCGACGATGTCACCCGTTCCACCCATCCCGGCTATCCCGTCATCGGTCGCCTGCGCGGCCTTGCCGAATTGCGCGGCGTCATGGCGGCCCTCGCCCACCAACGCGGCTATGCGTTCTAAATGAGCCGCCCTCCCCGCATCCTCTCCGTCGGCGCGCTGACGCAGGACACGATCTATCGGCTGGACGAGCTACCGCGCGGGCCGGGCAAATTCATTCCGACCGAGGCGGTGCAGAACGCCGCCGGCATGGCGTCGAGCGCCGCCACCGCGGCCAAGCGGCAGGGTGCCGACGTGGCGCGCTGGGCCAGTGTCGGCGACGACATGCTGGGCCAGGAACTGATCGCCGAGCTGTCTGCCGAGGGCATCGATTGTTCGTTCGTCCGCCGCGTCGCCGGCGCGCGCTCGGCGATCGCCACCATCCTCGTCGACGCGCGCGGCGAGCGGATGATCGTGCCGTTCTACGACCCGCGCGCCACCACGGCACCGGAGGCACTGCCTTTCGATATCGCCGGCTTCGACGCCATCCTGGCCGATGTCCGCTGGCCGGATGCCGCGGCAATGGCGCTCAGGGCGGCGAAGGCGGCCGGCATTCCCGCCATTCTCGATGCCGATGTCGCGGCGCGATCGGTGATCGAGGGACTACTGCCCTTCGCCAGCCATATCGTCGCCTCGGAACCCGCCGCCGCGATCCTCTGCGGCGACGAGATCTCCGCGCCGGAGGCGGTGCAGGCGCTCAGCACCCGCAGCGGCGTGTTCGTGGCGGTGACGGCGGGCGGCGACGGCACCTTCTGGCTCGATCCCGAAACCGGCCGTATTCGCCACACCCCCGCGCCGAAGATCACGCCGGTCGATACACTCGCCGCCGGCGACGTCTTCCACGGCAGTTTCGCCGTCGGCCTCGCCGAAGGCTGGGACATGGAACGGACGATCCGCTTCGCCAGCGCCGCCGCGGCGCTCAAATGCCTGAAATTCGGCGGCCGTCTCGGCGCCCCGAACCGGGCCGAGACGCTTGCCATGCTGGAAGGACAGGTCGCCTGATGACCCCGGATATCCTCGAACCGAAACTGCGCCAGGCCGCAATCATGCCGATCGTGCAGCCGCGCTCGGTCGATTTCGTGCTGTCGCTGGTGGCGGAGCTTGCCGAGGGCGGCGCGGAGGCGATCGAGATCGTCATGCGTAGCGACGCGGCGCTGCCGGCGATCGAAGCCTGCCGGCGCGCCTTCCCCGACCTGATCGTTGGCGCCGGCACCATCCTGACTAGCGAGCATTATGACGCCGCCGTCCAGGCGGGAGCGCAGTTCGGCATCAGCCCGGGCTTCCTGCCTTCAGTCTGTGCCCACGCCAAGAAGGGCCCGATCACGCTGGTGCCCGGCGTGCAGACGGCGAGCGAAGTGATGGCGGCGCAGGCGATGGGCTTCGATCTGCTGAAGTTCTATCCGTCGGAGCCTGCCGGCGGCACGGTCGTGCTCGCCGATTTCGCCAATATCTTCACCACCGCCACCTTCATGCCGAGCGGCAAGATCCAGCTTTCGCATCTGGCCGGCTACGCCAAGCTCCGCAACATCACCTCGGTCGGCGGCTCCTGGATGTATGCCGAAGGCTCGACCGAAAGCGTTCGCGACCGCATGGCCGCCTCGCTCGCCGCGATGCGCAGCGTTCGCGGCTGACACCAATTCCGGCCGGCCAGCGATGGCCGGCCGCTTCCGATGCCGAAATCCACTCATCTGACTACCATGGTAGTCAGATGAGAAGAATGAACGAGGGAGACGCCGCATGACGGTAGCACAGCAACAACGGGCGCTGGTGACAGGCGCCGCCATGGGTATCGGCCGCGCCGTCGCCGAAAGACTGGCGCGCGACGCGGCTTCCATGGTCCTGCTCGATCTCGCCGCCGAACCGCTTCAGGCGCTGGCCGGCGACCTTCGCGCCCTGGGGTGCGAGGTGCATACCGTCATCGGCTCCGTCGCCGATCGCGCCATCTGCGCCGAGGCGGCCGCCGTGGCGCGCGAAAAGCTCGGTGGGCTGGACCTGCTCTCGCACAATGCCGGCATCCAGCGCTACGGCACGGTCGAGACGACCGACGACGCACTTTGGGACGAGGTGATGAACGTCAACCTCAAGGCGGCCTACCGGATCTCGCAGGCCGCGATGCCGATGCTGCGCGAGAGCCATGGCGCCATCGTGCTGATGTCGTCGGCGCAGGGCCTGGCGAGCCAGGAAGGCGTGCTCGCCTATTCGGTGGCCAAGCACGGCCTGATCGGCATGACGAAATCGATGGCGGTCGACTATGCGCCGCTCGGCGTGCGGGTCAACGCGGTCGCGCCCGGGGCGGTCAACACGCCGATGCTGCGCGACGCCGTCGCCCTCAACGAGGATCCTGCCGCCCTCTGGCGTGTCCTCGACGGCATGCATCCGCTCGGCCGCACGGCGCAACCGGAGGAAATCGCCGAGGTGGTCGCCTTCCTCGGCTCGAACGCCGCCTCCTTCGTGACCGGCGAAGTCGTCCGCGTCGATGGCGGCCTGCTGTCCCGCATCGGCGGCTCGCCGCGCAAGGATTAAGCCCGTGTCCAACGTCACCCTTCGCGAGCTCGTCAAGGTCTATGGCCGCCAGGTCGCCGTCAAAGGCATCGACCTGGAAATCGAGGCGGGCAGCTTCGTCGCCTTTGTCGGCCCGTCCGGCTGCGGCAAGTCGACGACGCTCCGGATGATCGCCGGCCTCGAAAGCGTCTCGCATGGCGACATCGTCATCGGCGGGCGACGCGTCAACGACGTGCCTTCGCGCGATCGCGGCATCGCCATGGTGTTCCAGTCCTATGCGCTCTACCCGCACATGACGGTCTACGAAAACATGGCTTTTGCGCTCAAAGTTGCGAAAGTCCCGCGGGAAGAGATCGACCGCCGCGTCCGCCACGCCGCCGACATCCTGCGCCTGACCGACTATCTCGACCGTCGGACGACGGCGCTTTCCGGCGGCCAGCGCCAGCGCGTCGCCATGGGCCGCGCCATCATCCGCGAACCGCAGGTGTTCCTGTTCGACGAGCCACTGTCCAACCTCGACGCGCAGCTGCGCTCGGCCATGCGGGTCGAGATCAAGCGACTGCACCAGCGCCTCGGCACGACGGCGATCTATGTCACGCACGACCAGATCGAGGCCATGACCATGGCCGACAAGATCGTCATCATGCGCGACGGGCTGATCGAGCAGGCGGGTGCGCCGCTCGACGTGTTCGAGCGCCCGGCAACGCAGTTCGTCGGCCAGTTCATCGGTTCACCCGCCATGAACATCCTTGCCGGACGGATCGCCCGCGACGCGGACGGCAAGCCGGCCGTCGCGGTCGAGAACGGCCCGGTCATCGCCTTCGACCCGGACAGCTTCGCACCGCTCGAACCGGGTCGCCCCGTCTCGCTCGGCATACGATCCGAGGACATCGTGCCCGAGGGCCACGGCATGCCGCCCGAGCAGGCCTACCGCTTCAGCGCGCGGGTCAACCTGACCGAGTCGCTCGGCAACGAAACCCTGATTTTCGCCGGATTCGGCGGCGCGGACGTCACCAGCCGGATGCAGCGGCCACGCCCCGTCGCGGAAGGCGAAACGCTGACCTTCCTGCTGAACAAGGAACGGGTCCACCTCTTCGACGCGGATACCGGCCGCTCGATGCGCAGATAATCGGAACCAAAAACGCAAAACTCTGGAGGAGAGAGCCATGCAGAAGAAACTGACGAAGCTCCTGGCCGCGGTGGCCTTGGGCATGACCTTTACGGCGACGGCCGCCGCAGCCGATCCTGTCACCGTCTTCCATGACAAGCCGTTCTACCAGTCCGGCTGGGACGGCCTAACCGCCACGGCCAAGAAGGACGGCATCGACCTGAATTTCAGCGCCTACGCCACCGACCAGTTCCAAGCCTATATCCAGTCCAGCCTGATGTCGGGCGAGGCGCCGCAGGCCTTCACCTGGTGGAACGGCACCAAGCTCAAGGAAATCGTCGATAGCGGCCAGCTCGCGCCGCTCGACGATCTCTGGGCCAAGAAGATCGCTTCCGGCGAATATGACGCCTCGAGTGCCGCGCCGTTCACCGTCGACGGCCACATCTACGGCATGCCGACCGGCCTGAACCGCTGGGTCGTGTTCTACAACAAGGCGCTGTTCGATAAGGCCGGCATCGCCAAGGCTCCGGCAACCTGGGAAGAGCTGATCGCCGCGGCCGACAAGCTCAAGGCCGCCGGCATCACGCCGTTCAACGCCACCATCCAGGACGGCTGGCGCGGCTTCGTCTGGTTCCAGGAACTGCTGCTGCGTACCAATCCGGAAGCCTATGCGGCGCTGAACCAGGGCAAGCTCAAATACACCGACGAACCGGTCCAGAACGTCTTCAAGATCTGGACCGATTTCTACCAGAAGGGCTATTTCACAGACGCGACCAGCCAGGAAGAGCCGCTTGATTTCGCCCGCGGCAAGGCCGGCATGTATCTGTTCGGCGATTGGGTCATCGGCCTGGTCGAGAAGGGCGGCGTCAAAGCCGGCACCGATTTCGGCGCGTTCATCATGCCGAATGTCGACCCGTCGCTGCCGAACGCCGTCATCGTCGAAGGCGCGCCGATCGTGATCACCAAGGCCGGCATGGAAAACCCGGACGTGGTCAAGTTCACCGACTGGTACATGAGCGAAAACGCCATGAACAGCTGGGCCACCGACCCCGGCCTCTATGCGGGCAATCTTACGGCCAAGACGCCGAACCCGATCGTCGCGGACCTCGCCAAGATCGCGGCCGACGGCAAGTACACCTCGGTCACCCGCTATTGGGAGGCTTCGCCTTCCGAGATCGTCCTGCCGGCGGTCGAGGAGTTCAATCGCTTCATGACCAACCCGTCGCCGGAGCAGGCGCAGAAGGCGATGGAAAACATCGAGGCCGTCGCTTCGCAGTACTGGGCCAGCCACCAGTAATCCGCAGCCAGCAAACTCTTCCGGCCGGACCGCCTCTCGCGGCCCTGCCGGCACCCATCGGGAGATGAGACGTGACCAACGACCGACCAGCGATTGCCCTGCCAAGAAACTGGGCCCTGCCGCCCGGCGCGCCGTCGATCGATGCGATGATCGCGGCGGAACGTCGTCGCGCGCGCAAACGGCTGTGGACCGCGCTCGCCTTCATGGCGCCGGCGATCGGCTTCGTCGCGATCTTCCTGCTGCTGCCGGTGGTCTTCAATCTCTACGCGTCGCTGACGCAATGGGCGAAGTTCTCCGGCCTCAACCAGTTCGCCGGCCTCGCCAACTATCAGCGCCTCGCCTCCAACCCGAAATTCTTCGACGCGACGTGGAACACGATGATCTGGGTCGCCGTGTCCTTCGTGCTGCCGGCCACCATCGGCCTGTCGCTCGCCATGCTGGTGCGCGGGGTCAAGGGCGAGGAGACGTTCAAGTCGATCTTCTTCCTGCCGCGCATGTTCTCGGCCACCGCCGTCGGCGTCGTCTGGTACTACGTCTATGCTAATGAGGGCATCATCAATTCCGGCCTGCGCGCCGTCGGTCTCGGCAACCTTGCCAATCGCTGGCTCTATGAGAGCCACCTCGCCACGCCGGCGATGATCGTCACCCATGTCTGGCAGCAGGTCGGCCTGATGATGGTGCTGCTGCTGATCGGCCTGAACGCGCTGCCGAGCGAGCCGATGGAGGCCGCGAAGGTCGACGGCGCCTCGCGCAGCCAGATCTTCCGCCACATCGTGCTGCCGCTGCTGATGCCGACGCTGATCATGGTCACCACCGTGTCGGTGCTTGCCGGCTTCACCTCGTTCGATCTGGTCTGGGTGATGGGCCGCGACTTCCCCAACCGCTCGACGCTGACGCTTTCCGTCAATCAGTACTGGGAATCGTTCCGCGCCGGCTACTGGGCCTATGGCTCGGCCATTGCGGTCGTCCTCGGCATCATCGCCATGAGCATTTCCTGGTCGCTCGGCGCGCTCCAGCACCGTCTCGACAAGCGCTGAGGTTCTTCCATGTCCGCAACGACCTTCGACCTCGCCAGCCTCGATTTCGACGCCATCGCCCGGCGCAGCAACCAGGCGCGCACACAGCGCGTCGTCATGTTTGCGATCACCGCCATCCTGGCGTTGGCCTGGGTGACGCCGTTCTATTACCTCGCCATCTCGATCTTCAAATCGAACGCCGAATACGGCATGGGCAGCCCTCTCGCCCTGCCCACCTCCTTCGCGCCCGTGCTCGAGAACGTCGCCGAGGCCTGGACGAAGGCCAAGATGGGCTCCGGCATGCTGAACTCGCTGCTCTATGGCGTGGTCGGCGGCGCGGCGGCGATCTTCATCGCGGCGCTGGCGTCTTACGGACTGACCCGGATCGATTTTCGCGGCAAGGGCTTCTGGTTCATGCTGATCTTTTCCGGCACGATCTTCCCGCTGCAGATGTACCTGATCCCGCTCTTCATGGGCTACAACAAGCTCGGGCTGACCAATTCTCGGCTCGGCATGATGCTGTTCTACACCGCCGTCTGCATCCCCTTCCCCGTGCTGGTGCTGCGCAACTACATGGCCGGCCTGCCGCGCGAGATGGACGAGGCGGCGCGCATCGACGGCTGCTCGGAATTCCGCATCTTCCGCTCGATCATCCTGCCGAATTGCTGGGCGCCGATGGCGACCCTGTTCCTGATCCAGTTCACCTGGATCTGGAACGACCTGATCTTTTCCATGGTTCTCACCAACCGCGAGGACGCGCGTTCGCTCATGAACGGGCTGATGGTGCTACAAGGCAGCTACGCCAACACCACGCCGAACGTCGTGATGACGGCGACCCTGCTCGCCAGCCTGCCCAGCGTCCTGCTGTTCCTGCTGCTGCGCAGGCACTTCATGAACGGTCTGAAACTGCAAAGCCTGTAGGATTTCCGGAAATGGCGCGAGATCGCGTGGCCCGACCCAGCTCAGTCTTCTATCCCGAGACGACGGCCGCCGGCTCCGTGGCGCAGCGGACCTTCGACATCCTGCTCGACGAGATCATGGCGTTCCGCCTGAAGCCGTTCGAGCTGATCTCGGAAAAGGGCCTGTCGGAGGCGCTCGGCGTCAGCCGCACACCGGTGCGCGAGGCGCTGGCCCGGCTGGCGAGCCTCGGCCTGATCGACATTTATGCCCAGCGCGGCAGCGTCGTCGCGCCGTTGCGGCTGGCCAATCTGCGCAAGTCGCAGTTCCTGCGCGAAGCACTGGAGGTGGGCCTGATCGCCCGCGCCATCGAAAGCCCGCAGCGCGACGAGCTGGTACAGAAGCTCAACAACGAGCTGGCGATCCAGGACACGCTGCTCCAGATCTCCGACGATCAGCGCTTCTTCCGTTCGGACGAACTGTTTCACCAGCACATCGCCGCCTATGCCGGCTTCCCCGGCATCTGGGCCGATATCAGCGCCGCCAAGCTGCACATGGACCGCTTCCGCTATCTGAGCTTCCCGCGCATGGACAGCGTCGCCGAGGTCATCGAGCAGCACCGGACCATCGCCGCCGCGATCGAACGCGGCGACCAACCGGGCGCCGAAGAAGCGATGCGGCATCATCTGCGCCGCGTCTTCGCCGTGCTCGGCAAGGTGCAGGAGCGCTATCCGGAGTATTTCTCCGCCTCGACCCAGCCCGAACTGGCGCGCATCCAGCGCTTTGAGGGCGAACTTCGGCTCGACGATCCGGCGACGTCCTGAGCGGCGATCGGTCTCCCGTCCCACCGCGCGTCTTGAAACGACGCCTCGGCGCACTCTTTAAGTGCATGAGGCCGAGACTTCGGTTCCGCCGCAACGCGCCTTCGATCGGGATGGATCATGAAAACCTACAAGGTCGGCTACTTCATCGGCAGCCTCGCCAAGGGCTCGATCAACCGCAAGCTCGCCGGCGCGCTGATCAAGCTGGCGCCGCCGAACCTGCAGTTCAGCGAAATCCCGTTCAGGGACCTGCCGCTCTACAGCTATGACTACGACGCCGACTTTCCGCCGGTTGCCAAGGCGTTCAAATCCGCCATCGCCGAGAACGATGCGCTGCTGTTCGTGACGCCGGAATACAACCGTTCGATCCCCGGCGGGCTCAAGAACGCGATCGACTGGGCGAGCCGGCCCTATGGCACCAACTCCTTCGCCCGCAAGCCTTCGGCGGTGATCGGCACCTCGCCGGGCGCCATCGGCACCGCCGTGGCGCAGCAGAGCCTGCGCAGTGTGCTGTCCTTCTGCAACGCGCCGCAGATGAACGCACCGGAGGCCTATATCCAGTACAAGCCGGGCCTGATCGATGAGCAGGGCGAAGTCTCGGATGAATCCACCGAGACCTTCCTGCGGAACTATATGGAATCCTTCCATATTTTCATCGCGCGGGTGATGCAGGTCCTGCCGCGCGACGCTTGAGCGCCTTTTTCCGGGCGCCGCTCGCCAACCTATCCGAGCTGGACGAGGTGGCGCGACAGCGCGTTCAAAACCTCGATGCCGGATTCGGTGACGACGAGGCTGTCCTCAATCGTCAGCGCGCCGATGCCCTTGCCATAGAACGGCGTCTCGAAGGCAAGCGTCATGCCCGGCTCGAGAACGACATCGCTGTCGGCGGCGAGGAAGGGCCACTCCTCCGAGCCGACGCTGGCGCCGATCGAATGGCCATAATGGCCGCGCCGATAGCCTGGATAGCCGGCGGCGCGCATGGCGCCGACCGTAGCCTCGAAGACGTCGCGCATGACTGCCCCCGGCCGGATCGCCGCCAATCCTGCGTCGAAAGCGACTTCCAGTGCGGCATGGACGTCGCGCGCGATCCGGTCCGGCGCGCCGAAGACATAGCTGCGCGCCGTATCGGAATTGTAACCTTCGACGATGCAGCCGACATCGGCCTTGAGGATCGCGCCGGGAACCACCGATCCGCCGCCGCTCCACGGGTCGGGACCGACCGACATATAGTCCCACATGCCGGTCAGCCCGGTCTCGCCGCGCGCCTGGGCAGCGGCCGCGACGCCGTCGCGCCAGAACCGGGTCATGTCCCTTGGCGTGTGGCCGGCCTGGATGCCGGCGGTCAGCGCATGGAAGCCCGAATCGGAAAGCGCGCAGGCGCGGCGGATGCAGTCGATCTCGCGCGGTGACTTCACCATGCGCAGCCGGCGCAACACCTCCGAGCCGTCGACCCACTCGATCTCCGGCAGCGCCTGCTTCAGCGTCAAGAAATCGGCAGCCGGCATGAATTCGAGGTCGACGCCGATCCGCGCCCGGGCGAGCCCGTTCTCGCGCAACAGATCGCCCAGCACGGCGAAGGCCCCGGCGGCGGAATAGGTCGTCGGGCGCGGCGGGAAGCTCGCCGCGCCGCCATTGTCGCGGCGATAGGCATGCGTCACCAGCGCCGCCGTATCGATGCCGACGGGATCCAGGCCGTCGATGTCGACGAGATCGATCCAGAGCGGATGGGTCCGCAGGTCGATCTCCGGCGCGCGCCGCGCCAAGACGTCGGCATTGAGATCGCCGACCACGGCGCCGATCCGCGCCTCCGGATCGGACGGCACCAGCGCCGTCGCGCCGCCGGCCCGCCGCCACATGGCGGGCACCCCGGCGGGCAACCCGGTCGCGTAGGTGAAGTTCTCCGGCTGGGTCAGCACCAGGGCATCCAGGCGACGTTCGTTCAGCAGGCGCCGGGCACGCTGGCGATCAAGGTCGGACATGTCTCAGGCTCTCTCTGCGACCGGCCGCATCGCCCGGCCGGTTCGTTCCGATTTCACGCGGCGCGGGCCAGCCGCGCGGCGCGCAGAGCCTGCGTCGCCGCGACGTCGATCGCAAGCTCCGCGTCGAGCACGACGCCATAATCGGCGCGAGCCCCCTCGCGCGTGACATAGCCGTCGATGACGTCCTCGCGCACCCTCTCCGGCGCGCGCTCCATCGCCTCGCCCCAGCCGCCGCCGCCGCCGCGAATGGTGCGGATGGCGCCGCCAGCCTCGAGCGGATGCATGAAGGCGTATTCCGGGATTTCGGTCTCCTCGCCGGCCGGCGTCGCCAGATAGACCCGGTTCGACGCGCCGTGACCGCCACCCGCCATGCCCTTGGCCGTATGGCGAACGCCTTCCATCATCACGCTGGTCTGGTTCGGCACGAGGTGCTGGGTGATGGTCTCCAGCCCCGGCGTGCCGCGCCAGCGGCCGGCGCCGGTGCGGTCGGCGACATATTCGTGCTTCAGGATGCGGGTCGGATACTGGATCTCGGTCATCTCGATCGAGGGCAGGATCACGCCCGTCATCAGCGGCGGATACAGGCCCCAGCCATCCGTCTCATAGGCAGCGCCGGCACCGCCGGTGAAGCCGATGAAATTCAGGAACACCCACATCCGCTCGTCGTCATAGCCGCCATAAGACATGACCAGCGGCATCTTGTGCGCGTTGACGCCGACGCGCTTCGGCGCACATTGCGCCAGCGCCAGCAGCACGACCTCCGTCACTTCGGCGCCGGCCGAGCAGGTGCAGGTGCCGACGGGCGCGGGACGCTTCGGGTTGATCACCGTGCCCTCGGGCGCGATCACCGTCACCGGCGCCATGCAGCCTTCGTTGATCGGGATATCCTCGTCGCAGCACGTCGTCAGCGCGATGAAGATGAACGACATGGTGTTGGCGATCGGGCTGTTGATGAAGCCCTTCACCTGCGGGTCGGAGCCGGAGAAGTCGAGCGTCAGGTCGGAACCGGAGACAGTCGCCTTGCAGGCGACCTTGACGTCGCGCTGGCCCTGATAATCGTGATCGACGAAAGTCTCGGCGTAATATTCGCCATCGGCCCAGCTCGAAATCTCGGCGCGAACGCGACGCTCGGAATAGTCAATATTCGACTGGATGGCGGTGCGGACCGTGTCCAGCCCGTAGCGGTCGAACAGCTCGCCGATGCGGCGGCTTGCCAGCTGACAGGCGCCGATCATCGAATCGAGATCGCCGTTGATCCAGTGCGCGATGCGGTTGTTGGCGACGATCAGGTCGAACATGTCGGCCCGCTTCTCGCCGCGCTCGACGATCTTGACCGGCGGCATCACCAGGCCGTCCTGCCAGATGTCGCGGGCATGCGGATTGTAGCCGCCGGCGACCGGACCGCCGACATCGCCCATATGCGCGCGCACGGCTGGGAACAGGATCGGCTTGCGATCGTGGAACACCGGCGTGATGACGACGATGTCCGGGATATGCGTGCCGCCATTGTACGGATCGGAGGCCAGGATCACGTCGCCCGGCTGCAGGTCGTATTTGAAGGCGTCGATGGCCCGGTCGACGGCCATCGCCACGGCATAGAGATGCAGCGTGCAGCCCGGCGACTGGGCCACCAGACGCGACTTCATGTCCTTCATCTCGAAGACGGCGGTGGTGAAGTCGTGCGCCTCGTTGAACACCGGCGACCGCGCGGTGCGCGTCACGGTGGCGCTCATCTCGTCGGCGATGGTGTTCAGCGATCCGGCGACGACCTGCGACAGAACAAAGCTTCTCTTATCCATCGGCACGCTCCGCATAGGTCGGGTAGACGAATTCGATCCGCGCGCCCGGCGGAATGACGACCAGGACGGCGCTTTCGAGCGCCCTCCGCTCGCCATCGATGACGAGCGCCAGCCCGCCCTGCGGACCGCTGCCGTCGCGCGGCACGAGGAAATTGCCCTCGAGCTCCGGGCCGTCATTGCGGATCACGGCGCGGATCCGGCCGTCGTCGCCGATCTCGCGGCTGACGAGATTGAAATGCTCGCGCGCTTCCAGCACCTCGGCGGAGGGCATCAGCCGGCGGCCCGCCAGCACCGGCGGTCCCCAGCCCTGCGCCGACAGCGCGAAGCCGGGATCGAGGCGGATCGGCGGGTTGTCCTCGGCGCCGATCGGCAGAAAAGCGAGCACGGCCGGCTGCACGCCGTCGAGGCGCGCCTCGACCGGCGCCGTGCCGCCATGCAGCGCCGCGCGCACGAGGCGGACCAGGTGGTGCGCCGTGACGGCGTCGGACAGGCCCGTCGCGGCCGGCAGGACCGGATCGACCAGCGAGCCCTTCGGCGCCGTCATCGTGACCAGCTGCAAATGGCCGTCGTTCAGCGTGGTGTCGTCGAGCGTCTCGGCCAGCGCCGCGACCAGCGCGTAGCCCTTGGTCTGGCCCGGTGTCATGTTGTAGGGGCCGGAGCGGTTGGCGCCGGTGCCGGCGAAATCCAGGGCGAGTCGACCCTCGTCGATCGTGACCCGAACCGACAGATCGACCGTCGCCTCTGCCGAAACCGGAAGTTTCGTCTTGACCTTGCGATTGATCGCGCCATAGCGGGCGTCGATCTGGGCGGAGCCGAGCGCGCGGCTATGCTCGATCGTCCGGGCGATGGCGGCTTCGGTCGCCGCCCGGCCCTTCTCGTCCATCAGCGCGACAAGCGAGTCGGAGGCGGCGCGCAGCGCCGAGACGATCGCCTCGATATCAGCCCGGACCTGGGACTCGGCGCGACTGTTGCGCAGCATGAAGCGCAGCGCGTCGCGCTGCAACAAGCCGTGCCGGTAGAGCTTCAGCGGCGTGAACCGCACCGCCTCCTGCCAGGTTTCCGACGCAAAGGGATGCAACGAGCCGGGGAATTCACCGGCCAGATCCGCCATCTCGGCGCGCACGGCCGGGAACAGCACCAGTTCGCCCTCGTAGAACAGCGGCGCGGCGATGGTGATCGCCTGCGGCGTCGAGCCGCCGCTATAGGGGTCGCCGACCAGGACGATGTCGCCCTCGCCGAGATTGAAGGCGAAGCGGTCGAGCAGCGCCGCGACGCTGTCGCGGATCAGGAAGACGTGGCTGGCGTCGTATTGCGCCTGCGCGACGAGCTTCGGCTCGCCGGTCAAAAGCGCCGCCGCGTAGCGCCGGCCTTCGGTAAGGCCGGGCGAGCGGGCGGTGCGGCCCACCGTCTCGGCCAATTCGCGGGCGATCGCGGCGATGCGGCTGTAGACGATCTGCGAGCGGATCATCAGGCGGCGCGCTCCATCGCCGACCGCGCCTGGCCGATCTCGATGATGACGTTGCCATAGGCGTCGATCAGGCATTCGTGGCCCGGATAGACGGCGATGGTGGTGCCCCATTGCTCGATGATCGCCGGGCCCGGAATGAAGCTTCCCGCCTGGAGCCTGTCGCCGTCATAGACGGGGACCGTCGTCGGCTCGATGTCGAAATAGACCAGCCGCTCGCCCTTCAGCGCCGCCGACGCATCCTCGTCACCGAACTCCTGCGGGATCATCCGCGGCCGTTCGCGCACGCCGATCAGGTCGAGCCGCAGCGTCAGGATCTCGACCGGCTGGTTCGGATCCTTGTGCGCGAAAAGCCGCTGATGCAGCTCGTGGAAGTCGCCCAGCGTCGCGTCGAGGTTGAGCTTGGTGATGCGGCGGGTGCGCGAGCGGATCGGCACCGTCACCTCATGCACCTCGCCGACATAGTGCATGTCGAGGCTGCGCCTGGTCTCGAAATTGCCGGCGACGGCCTGGCCGGCGAGACGGCCGCGCGCCCGCTGCTCCATCTCCTGGAACATCGTGTTAAGCGCCTCGAAGTCGAGCTCGTCGACCCGGCCGATATGGGTGCGGCTCTCGCTGATCTTGAGATCGGCGACATTGTCGCCGAGCGCGCAGAACACCGGGGCGAGGCCCGGCACGATCACCGTGCGGATGCCCAGTTCCTCAGCCTGCTTGCCGGCATGAATGCCGCCGGCGCCGCCGGCCGCGACGAGGGCGAACTGCTGCGGATCGCGACCGCGCTTGGTCGTCACCAGGCGCGTCGCGTTGGCCATGTTGGAATTGACCAGCTCGATGATCGCCGAGGCCGCCTCGATCACGGAAAGGCCGAGCGGCTCGGCCACTTCGCGGCGCACCGCGTCGATCGCCTTCTCGCGGTCGAGCACCATTTCGCCGCCAAGGAAGAAATCGGGATTGAGCAGACCGAGCACGACATTGGCGTCCGTCACGGTCGGGCGCATGCCACCGCGGCTGTAGCAGGCAGGCCCGGGATTGGAGCCGGCGCTGGCAGGGCCGACCTGCAGCGCGCCGCCCGCATCGACCCAGGCGATCGAGCCGCCGCCGGCGCCGATGGTGTGGATGTCGAGCATCGGCAGCGCGACGCGGTAGCGGCCGATCCAGCTTTCCGTCGTCACCGCAGGCTGCAAGTTCTCGATCAGCGCGATGTCGTAGCTGGTGCCGCCCATGTCGACGGTGATCAGATTATCGTAACCGGCCATGTCGCCAAGGAACGAACCGGCGGTGACGCCGCCGGCAGGACCCGAGAGCAATGTGTTGACGGCGTAGCGGCCGGCTTCCTCTGCGGAAAGCACGCCGCCATTCGACTGGATGATGAACAGCTCGCCCTTGAAGCCCTGGCTGCGCAGCCGCTCTTCCAGATGGGTGAGGTAGGCGTTGACGCGCGGACCGACGAAGGCGTTGACCGTCGTCGTCGAGACGCGCTCGAACTCGCGGATTTCCGGCAGCACGTCGCAGGAGAGCGAGATGAAGACGTCCGGCAGTTCCTCCCGGACGATCTCGGCCGTGCGGCGCTCATGCGCCGGATTGACGAAGCTGAAGAGGTAACAGATCGCTACCGCCTCGATGTCCTGGCGGCGGAATTCGGCGCAGGCGGCACGAACCTCGGCCTCGTCGAGCGGCGTTAGCACATTGCCCCGATGGTCGATGCGCTCGGCGACGCCGATGCGCGAGCGGCGCGGCACGATCGGATGCGGCGGCTTCAGTCGCGGATCGAACACGCTCTCCTTGTAGGAGCGCCGAAACTCGATCTCGTCGCGGAATCCCTTGGTGGTGATCAGGCCAACCTTGGCGCCATTATACTCAAGCAGGGAATTCGTCGCGACGGTCGTGCCGTGCACGATCAACGGCAGCTCGCCAAGAAAATCGGCCAGCGGATGGCCCAGCCCTGTCGCCAGACGCTCGAGCGCATGCAAAACACCGTCCGACTGATCTGCGGTCGACGGAGTCTTCGTCGAACGGAATTCTCCATTGGGACCGATAGCGACGAGATCAGTAAAGGTTCCGCCGACGTCAATACCAACATTCCAATGCGACATGGTGCTATCCAGATTAATATCGAGGCTCGAAATTACCTTGCGTCACCGGACACGAAAAGAATTTCCCTCAGACCGCAACAGGACGCGGTTTTAGCAGATCGTCGCGCATGGCATAAGGAATAATATTTCTGCGGTAATTGTCACTTCGGTACAAAAATCCAGAATTGTCGGACAAGTTGAAATATCGCGCCGCGCCAAGGGCGGGGTTCGGGTCTAATCTGCCGCTCCATCGCAAACGTTGAAGCGTCGCAACCATCCATCCGGATGCTGACGCGGGCGGCGTGGCGAACGAGATCCGCAAGCCAATCGAGGATTGACTCATGTCTGGTATTTCCGCGCGCGTCCGGGCAAGGGCCCTGGCCATCGCGCTCGCCGCGACGGCCGCATCGCCATTCGCCGCGAACGCCGCCGAAGGCCCGTTCGTCATCAATTATTCCCTGCCGCCGCCGACCCTCGACCCGACCATCGTCTGCGATATCGCCGATAATGGCTTCCTCGCGCCACTCTACACGCCGCTGCTCCGCTACGAGACGAAGGCCGTCGCCAAGGCGCCGGAAGGCGTGGAGGTGACCACCGAGGACACCACCAAGATCGTCGGCTATCTGGCCGAGAGCTTCACCGTCTCCGAAGACGGCAAGGTACTGACCTTCAAGCTGCGCGACGGCTTGAAATTCCCGAGCGGCAACCCGCTCGACGCGGCGGCAGTAAAGGCGTCGCTCGAACAGGCCTGGAAGAGCGGCACCTGCGGCACCTATTTCCTCGAGGCTGCCCAGTTCGGCAACACCGAGACGATCGAGGCGCCCGACGCGACCACCGTCGTGATCCGGCTGAAGCGCGGCGAGCCGCTACTCGCCCACGCGCTGACCCAGCCCAATCTCGGCATCGTCGACGTCAAGGCGGTCGAGGCCAATGGCGGCAAGGCCTGGCTCGCCGGCCACGCTGCCGGCAGCGGCCCCTACCTGCTCGCCGACTATCAGCCCGGCGTTCGCGCCATCCTCAAGGCCAATCCGGACTTCTTCGGCGCGGCGCCGCGCGAAAAGGAGGTGATCGTCAACTTCATCACCGACAACGCGACGCTGCTGCTGCAGGCCCGCAACAAGCAAGCCGACGTGACGCTGGGCCTTTCGAAGGCCTCGGTCGAGAGCCTGAAGGGCGCGGATGGCCTGAAGATCATCGAGGTGCCGACCTCCCGCTGGCAGATGATCGCGCTGCCAAACCAGACGGCGCCGTTCGACAATGCCAAGTTTCGCGAGGCGCTCTCCTACGCGACGCCGTATGACGCGATCCTGAAGAATGTCGCCCATGGCTATGGCGAGCTGTTCTTCGGCCCTTACCCGCCGCAGTTCCCGGCCTTCAACCCGGAAATCGGCGCGCCGCGCGCCTATGATTTGGCGAAGGCCAAGGCGCTGATCGCCGAATCCGGCGTCAAGACCCCGGTCGCCGCCGAGATCATCATCCGCGAGGGCCAGAACGACCAGGAACAGATCGCGACGATCGCCCAGGCCGCTTGGTCGCAGATCGGCGTCAATCTGACGATCCGCAAGCTGCCGGCCTCCGGCTACCAGGAAGCGGTCGGCGCCAAGACCAAGACCGCCGCCATCGTCCGCTTCGACGGCCCGTCGGTCGATGATCCCGCCTGGCTGCTCGACTATGACCTGCGCTGCGCCTCGGCCTACAACACCAGCAATTATTGCAGCAAGGACGCCGAGGCGCTGCTCGACACCCGCCATGGCCTGACCCGCGACGCCGATCGCCAGGCGCTCTGGGACAAGATCGCCAAGATCTGGGTCGCCGACGCGCCGCGCATTCCGGTCTATGCCGATGTCTACACCGCCGTCGTCTCGGCCGACGTCAAGGACTGGCACTTCGCCCAGGACGGTCCGTTCGACTTGAACGCCTGGGGCCGCTAGCAACCCTTGCGGGCCGGGCACCGCCCGGCCCGTTGATCCCGGACGGCGCGTCGCGGCAAGCTGCGCGCCGTCGATCGATTCTGGAGTGTCGTCGTTGAAACGAGATTGGGGGCGGACCGCGCTGCGAAGGGTCTGGGCCGACAAGGTCTTCGCGCTGGCCCTGCTGATCGCGGCGCTGCTGATCCTCGGCCCCCTGCTCGGCCCCTCGCTCTGGCCGCTCAGCCCGCTCGACATGGATTTCGGCGCACCGCTCGCCGCCCCTTCGCTCGCCCATCCGATGGGCACCGACAGCAACGGCCGCGACGTGTTCGCCCGCTTCCTGACCGGTGCCCGCATCTCGCTCGCCGTCGGCGCCGTCGTCGTGCTGGCCGGCCTCATCGTCGGCGGCACGATCGGCGTCGTCGCCGGGCTCGGCGGGCGGATCGCCGACAGCATCCTGATGCGCCTGATCGACGCCCTCGCCGCTTTCCCGCCGCTGATCCTCGCCATGGCCGTGACCGTCGCGCTTGGCGTTGGACTAAAGACCGCCGCCATCGGCATCGCGCTTTCCTCCGTGCCGTTCTTCGCCCGGCTGATGCGCGGCGACATCCTCCGCATCAAGACCCTGCCCTTCGTCGAGGCGAGCGTCGCCATGGGCGCGAAGCGAAGCCGCATCGTCGGCCGCCACCTGCTGCCGCATACGACGCCGACCATGCTGGTGCAGTGCGCCTCGGTCTTCGGCTATGCGATCCTGACGCTGGCCGGGCTCGGCTTCATCGGCCTCGGCGCGCAGATCCCCGAACCGGAATGGGGCGCGATGATCACCGATGGCCTGCAATACGCCCTGACTGGACAATGGTGGCTGGCGCTGTTCCCTGGGCTCGGCGTGCTGCTCGCCGTCGTCGCCGCCAACCTGCTCGCCGACCGGCTCGAAGAGACGCTGAACCCGCGCTCGGCGCGCAACCAGGTGCGCTGAGATGCTGCGATTGATCTCCGGCCGCGTCGCCACCTCGCTGATCTCGCTGTTCGGCGCCTCGCTGATCGCCTTCGTTCTGCTGCGCCTGACGCCGGGCGACCCGGCGCGGCTCTTCCTCGGCCAGTTCGCCGGCGAAGACGCCGTACAGGCGCTGCGGGCCGAACTCGGCCTCGATGGCTCGATGTTCAGCCAGTACCTGATCTACATGCAGCGATTCCTGTCGGGCGACTGGGGCTTCTCCTATTCGACCGGCCAGTCGGTCGCCGAGCTGCTGCTCGCCCGCTTCCCGGCGACGGTCGAACTCGGCCTCTTCGCCTTCCTGTTCGCCTTCGTCGCGGCGGTCTCCTGCGCGCTGATTTCGGTCTACCGACGTGGGCCGGTCTCCGACGGCGGCGCCCGCGCGCTTTCCTTCTTCGCCCAGGGCGTGCCGCCCTTCTGGTTCGGGCTGATGATGCTGCTCGTCTTCTTCGAGGGATTCGGCTGGCTGCCGGGCCCGGAAGGCCGCCTCGGGCTGCGCGTCATCCCGCCGCCGACCGTCACCGGCCTCATGACCGTCGACGCGCTCCTCGCCGGGGACTGGACTGCCTTCAAGGACGCGGTGCGGCACCTGATCCTGCCGGCGGTGACGCTCGGGCTGATGCCGTTCGGCTTCCTCTATCGGCTGCTGCGCGCCAATCTCGAAGGGGTCACGCGGGAACCGTTCATCACGGTGGCGCGCGGGCGCGGCCTGACCCGCTGGGCTGCCTATGTCCGCCACGCCCTGCCAAATGCCTTCCTGCCGACCTTGACGGCGGCGGGCCTGCTGTTCGGGCAATTGCTCGCCGGCAGCGTGCTGGTCGAGCGCGTCTTCGTCTGGCCCGGCGCCGGAGCGCTCGTCACCGATGGCGTCCTGAAGCAGGACTTTTCCGTCGTGCAGGCCTTCATCCTGCTGTCCGCCTTCCTCTATGTGCTGACCAGCCTCGTGGTAGACATCCTGGCCGCGCTGCTCGATCCGCGCGTCGCCCAGAGCCAGGGAGGCGGAAGATGAGCGCGACCAACCAGCCGCCCCTCCTCGACGTTCGCGGCCTCACCACCGAATTCGTCACCCGCACAGGCGCGGTCGCCGCCGTGCGCAACGTCTCGCTCAGCGTCCGGCGCGGCGAGAAAGTGGCGATCGTCGGCGAATCCGGTTGCGGCAAGTCGACCCTCGCCCTCTCCATCCTCGGCCTTGTCGACCGGCCCGGCCGGATCGCCGCCGGCGAGGTCCGGCTTCACGGACGCAATCTTGTCGGCCTCAGCGAACGAGAGATGAAGAAGATCCGCGGCAATGTCGTTTCGCTGATCTTCCAGGATCCGATGGGCGCGCTCGATCCGATCCAGACGGTCGGCGCGCAGTTGATCGATACGCTGCGCCGCCACCAACCCAGCCTTTCGCACAAGGCGGCGCGAGCCCGCGCGGTCGAATTGCTGCGCGAGGTTGAGGTACCTGCGGCCGAGCGCCGGCTCGACGACTATCCGCACCACTATTCCGGCGGCATGCGCCAACGCGTGATGATCGCCATCGCGCTCGCCAACTCGCCCGCGTTGATCATCGCCGACGAACCGACGACGGCCCTCGACGTCACGACCCAGGCGCAGGTACTGGCGCTTCTGGAGCGCGTCGTCGCAAACCATGGCGTCGCGGTCCTGCTGATCACCCACAATCTCGGCGTCGTCGCGGAGTTCTGCGACGGGGTGCAGGTAATGTATGCCGGCCGTATCGTCGAGCGCGGCCCGACCGAGGCGGTGCTGGCCAAGCCGACCCATCCCTATACCCAGGCCCTGCTCGAGAGCATTCCAGATCCCAGCCGACGCGGTGACCGGCTGCGCGCCATTCCGGGCATGCCGCCCGACCTTTCCGCCATGCCGACGGGCTGCGCCTTCGAACCGCGCTGCTTCCACGGCCATGGCCGCGAGATCTGCCGCACGCGCCAGCCGATCCCCATCGCCATCGAGACGGCGGGCGGCCCGTCGCTGGTCGAATGCCATTTCGCCGCCGAGCGTGCCGCGCGCGCCGGGGAGATCACCGCATCATGAGCCCGGAAACCGCAACCCCGCTGCTCATCGTCGACCGGCTTGAAAAGAGTTTTGCCGCGCGAAACAGCAACCCGTTCAAACCGAGCCGTGAAAAGCTGCGCGCCGTCGACGGCATCTCGTTCACGGTCGAGCGCGGCGAGACCTTTGGCCTCGTCGGCGAATCCGGCTGCGGCAAGTCGACGGCGGCGCGCGCCATCCTGCGTCTCGTCGAGCCGACCGGCGGCCGCGTCAGCTTCGACGGCATCGATATCGCCGGCCTCGCGCCGGAGCCGATGCGAAAACTGCGCCGTCGCATGCAGATGGTGTTCCAGGACAGCACCGGCACACTCGACCCGCGCATGAGCGTGCGCGATCTCGTCGAGGAGCCGCTGATCGTGCACGGCCTCGGCGATGCGGCGGCGCGGCGCGCCAAAGTCGACGCCATGCTGGAACTGGTCGGCATTCGACCGGAATTCGCGACCCGCAAACCGCACCAGTTCTCCGGCGGCCAACGCCAGCGCATCGGCATCGCCCGCGCGCTCGTGCTGGAACCGGAACTCGTCGTGCTCGACGAGCCGATCTCGGCGCTCGACGTCTCGGTGCAGGCGCAGATCCTCAACCTGCTCAAGGATTTGCAGGAACGGCTCGGCCTCTCCTACGTCTTCATCGTGCACGATCTGACAGTAGCGGAGTTCTTCTGCGATCGCCTCGCCGTGCTCTATCTCGGCCAAGTGATGGAGAGTGGTGCGGCGAGCGAACTGTTCTCCAACCCGCAGCATCCCTATACGGTCAGCCTGCTCTCCGCCGTGCCGCGGGTCGGCACCAAAGGCAGCAATCGCATCATCCTCGAAGGGGAAGTATCGCCGCTGGGAAGCGGCGCCAGCACCGGCTGCGCCTTCCGCGCCCGCTGCCCGGTCGGCCGCGACCGTCCGATCTGCGCCAGTGATCGCCCGGTACTCGCGCCGCGCGGGACCGGCGACCACACCGTCGCCTGCCATTTCCCGGGCGAGCTGCGCGCCGCGCCCTGACCGGGCGCCGCAGCCGGATTCGATCCGTCGCTACGGTTCAGATGCCAGCCGAACGGTTTCGATTGACGCAGACGCATCGCGCGCATATTCCACATATATGTAATAGACCCCATCCAGAGAGAATGGCCGACGGCAATGAAATCCGGTCAGCGCAACCTTGCAAAGCCAGAAGCCGACGACGCGAAGACGCCACGACGTTCGCGTGTCAGCGGGATGGATCGCGCCTTGCAGGTCCTCGACCATCTCTATACTTCCGGCGAGCCGGCCGGCAGCTATGCCATTGCCAAGGCGGTCGGGGCGCCGCTCTCGACCGTCTATGTCATCATCGACGAACTGGTCGAACGCGATCTTCTATCGCGGCGCGCGGACGGTCTCGTCTGGCTCGGGCCGCGTCTCTACCACTACGGGCTCGCCTATGCACGGACGCTCGATTTTCTCGGCGAGGCCAGCCATGTCATGCATGAGCTCGGCCGAGAAATCGGCGAAACCGTGCAGATCTGCGGCCGCGACGGTGACCATATGGTGGTGCTCGCCATGGCGGACGGACCCGGCCATTTCCGCGTCATGTCGGAGGTCGGCACGCGCGTGCCACTCAACTGGACAGCGTCGGGCCGGCTGCTGATCGGCCATCTGCCGGATGCCGAACGGATCGCCGTCTTCCGGCGCAGCGCCAAGGCTTCGCCGACCGAGCGGGCCACGACCGACGCCGCAGCCCTGTCCGAACTCGCGGACGAGGCGTTCAAGAAGCGGCTGTCGATCCAGATCAGCGAGACGGATTTTCTCGTTTCCTGCGTCGCGGCGCCGATCTGCGACGCAGTGGGCGCCTGTGTGGCGACGATCTCGATCGTGCTGCCGGAACACAAAGTCCTTGCCAATCCGGAACTCTACGGCAAGGCGGTGCGCGACGCCTCCGAGGCGATCGAACGCAAGCTCGGCTGGCGCAAGCGCTGAAGCAGCGCGGCGGCGCGCCATTGCCTTCAGTCGACGGCGATCACCGCCTCGATCTCGACGGTAATCCGGTTCGGCAGGGATCCCATGCCGACGGCGGAACGGGCATGGCGCCCCTTTTCCTCGCCGAACACGTCAAGGAAAAGGTCCGAACAACCGTTGATCACCTGCGGATGCTGAGTGAACTGCGGCACGGCATTGACCATGCCGAGCAGCTTGACCACCCGGCGCACCCGGTCGAGCGAACCGAGCGCATCCTGCATCACCGCCAGCAGATTGATGCCGGTGATGCGGGCGTGCTGATAGGCCTGCTCGAGCGTTACATCCTCGCCGACGCGGCCATGATGCTCGACGCCGTCGGGCTGCATCGGCCCCTGCCCGGACAAGAACAACAGATTGCCCTCGCGCACATGGGTCACGAAATTCGCGACCGGCGGCGGCGGGCTCGGCAGTTCGATGCCCATCCTGCGCAGGCGGTCAGACGCAGAGTCCTCCCCGGCGACCAGGGCGGCAGTGAGATTGTCGCTCATTCGATGACCCGTTTCCCGCTCCGCATCGGAGCCTGTCCTCCATCCGGTGACTGGCGCATGACGACGCCATACAGGCCGATCGTCTGACTCTCGGCTCACCCGATGCGATTCCATAATTGTGTAATTGCGCTCATTAAAGCGGAACGTTAGCATTCTCGCCGACGAGGTCAAGCCCGGCAAGCCAAGCCGGCGATCCGGGATCGCGGATCGCAACCGGGACGGGGATGAAAGACATGGACGAACAATCTGCGCGGGCCGGCCGCCTGGCCGGCAAGGCCGCCATCGTTACCGGCGCCGCCGGAGGCATCGGCCGTGCAACGGTTGAAGCCTTCATCCGCGAGGGCGCTCTGGTCGTCGCGATGGACCTCGCCGCCCCGCTGGCCGCGACGCCGTTCAACGCTTCCGGCGTCATCAAGATCGCCTGCGACCTGGCCGACCGCAACGCGATCCAGACGGCGACCGACCAGGCCGTGGCGAAGCTCGGCGGCCTCGACATCTTCGTCGCATCCGGCGCGCTCAAGGGCGGCACTGGCAATTTCATAGATCTGACCGACGCCGATTGGGACCGCTACATCGACGTCAACCTGACCGGAACCTTCCTTTCCTGCCGCGCCGCCGCGCGCGCCATGGTGGCCGGCGGCGAGGGCGGCCGCATCATCACCGTCGGCTCGATCAATTCGTTCCTGTCGGAGCCGGACGCGGCGGCCTATGTCACGGCCAAAGGCGGCGTCGCCATGCTCACCAAGGCCATGGCGGTCGACCTCGCCAAGTACAAGATCCTCGTCAACATGATCGCGCCCGGGCCGGTCGACGTGACCGGCAACAACACCGGCTACAGCGAACCGAAGCTAGCCGGCGAGGTGCGCGACGAGGTGGCGCTGGCGCGCCCCGGCCTGCCGCACGAGGTCGCCACCGCAGCGGTATTCCTGGCCGAGGACGGCTCGAGCTTCATCACCGGCTCGACGATCAGCGTCGATGGCGGCCTTTCGGCGATGATCTTCGGCGGCATGCGGGGACGCTGACCACACCGTGGCCAGCCTCGGGAGCGCGGCCAGCAGATGATGGAGGGCGGAATTTGCATCTGGTTCGCACATTGAACGCCGAGATCGGCATGCGCGCCGGCGTGGCCCGTCAGCCCGAGCCGCTCGCGCAGGGCCGCCGCGCCGCCGAGAGGCCGTCGCAGGCTAAGTTCTTTGACCAAGTTTCGGCCAGCAGTTTCAACGAAACGTCAGAAGTCCTGGCGGGGCGGGCGCAGCCCCAACCGCCGCAGAGGCTTGAATCACGAAGGATCTAGACAATGCATACGGGCGCCTTTTCCGACATATCCTGGGATCAGGACGGCAAGCAGGTCGGCTTTTTCAGCTTCCCCTATTCGATCGACCGCTCGCCCTACTACCAGATCAAGATGCCAGTCTGCCGGATCAAGAATGGCGAGGGGCCGAGCCTCGTGCTGATGGCGGGCAACCATGGCGACGAATATGAGGGCGAGCTGACGCTGCTGAAGGCGACCCGGCTGATCCAGGCGTCCGACATTCGCGGCTCGCTCACCATCCTCACCGCCGCCAACACGCCGGCGGTGATGGCGGCCAAGCGCTGCTCGCCCTTCGACGGCGGCAACATGAACCGCGCCTTTCCCGGCAACCCTTTCGGCACCCCGACACAGCGGATGGCGCATTTCATCGAGCACGAGATCTTCCCGCGCCACGATGTCGTGCTCGACCTGCATTCCGGCGGCACCAGCATGGACCACCTGATCTGCAGCCTGATCGAGCGGCTGAGAGATGGCGAACGCTACGCGCGGGGGCTGGAACTGATGCGCTCGATGCGGCTTCCCCACGGCATGATCGCCGATAACGGCCCGGATTCGCCGACCTCGATGGCGGCGGCGCTGCGCGCCGGCTGCATTGCTCTGTCGGGCGAATTTGGCGGCGGCGCCACAGCGACCAAGACCAGCATGGCCGTCACCCAGCGCGCCGTCGACAACTTGCTGCAAGCCGTCGGCATCACCAGCCGGCCGATCCTCTATCTGGAGGAGGATCGCGGTCCCGAGACCGTTGTGCTGTCGACCGGCGGCCAATCGCTCTTCGTCTATGCCGAGCGCGAAGGCTGGTTCGAACCGGCCGTTGATATCGGCGACACGGTCACGGCCGGCGACATTTGCGGCTGGCTGCACGACCTCGAGCGGCCGCTGGAAGAGCCGCTTGTGCTGCGTTTCGAAGAGAGCGGCATCGTGCTGACGCGTCGCCTGCACACACACAGCCAGTCGGGCGATTGCCTGATGAACCTCGCCCGGTTCGACTGAACCGAAGCGAGGCACGAAAGGCGGCCGGGTTCCGGCCGCCGGAAAGCAACGCCTCATCACGGACAGCCCCTGCGGTGGGTTCGGTCAAACGGGCCTTGACCCCGCAAGTCACCATGTTAGGGTTCTGTTGTAATGAATTCAATTCTATAAATATGGAATATCCATTCCGCCGCCGGGCTGTAGAGCCCTCCCGGCAGACCGGCTCGAAGAAGCCCGGCAGTCCAGGTTTGGGTCGGCACGGCGCATCTAAGTCCAGAGATCAGAAACGGGGAACAACATGTTGAGATCCAAATTCCTGACGGCCGGCGCCGCCATCCTGGCGACCGCGCTTTCCGCTTCGACGGCGCTCGCCGACATCACCATCCTGGCCTGGCCGGGCGAGCCGTCCGAATCCGCCTTTCGCAAGGTGCTCGACCTCTACAACACGACCGAGGGCGCCAAGATCAACTCGAAGGCCTCGGTCATCTATTTCAGCCAGCAGGGCTTCAAGGAAAAGATGCTGGCCGACGTCGCCGCGGGCTCGAAGGAATTCGACGTCATGCTGACCTCGACCTACGACGTCGGGTTGTACGCCCCCTTCATGACGCCGATCGACGACCTTGTCACCGACAAGGTCTATGACGTCATTTCGAAGAATGCGATCGAGACGCAGAAATACGAAGGCAAAACCTACGGCATCCCGACCGATCTCAGCCTGCATTTCCTCTATTACCGCAAGGACCTGATCGACCAGCTCAATACCGATCCGGCCTGGAAGGCGAAATACGAGGAGATCTCGGGAAAGATCCTCGGCAAGAAACTGTCGCCGAAGCCGGCCGACCAGTGGGATTGGGACGACTACATCGCCTCGGCGCTGTTCTTCACCAAGTCGATCAACCCCGACAGCCCGGTCCGCTACGGCACCGTGCTGCAGATGAAGAACCTGCTCTACAACATCATGCTCTGGCAGGGCACGGTCGCCTCGAATGGCGGCAACTGGCGTGACAAGGACGGCAACATCACCATCGACTCGCCCGCCTACAAGCGCGGCCTCGAGATCTACAAGATCATCACCGACAACGAAGCGACACCGGGCGACAGCTCGACCTATGAGTATGGCGAGGCCAACAGCGTCTTCGGCGCCGGCCAGGTCGCCTTCATGGTGCAGTGGAACGCCGCGGTGCCGGAGTTCACGGGTGATAAGTATCCGGCGGTTGCCGGCAAGCTCGGCCTTTCGCACGAGCCGGCAGGCTCGGAAGGCCCGAAGACCCACTTCCACAGCCTCGGCCTCGGCCTCAACAAGAACACGGCCAAGCTGGACGAAGCGAAGGCGTTCCTGACCTGGCTGGCCACAGCCGAGCCGATGAAGCTCTACGCCAAGGAAGGCGGTTCGCCGCCGCTGGCCGAGGGGCCGATGAGCGAAATCGCCGGTGACCGGCCGGAAATGGTACTGATGGGCGAGCATGCCGCCAAGTACGGCTTCGTCATGGACGGCGCCACCAGCGCAAAGGCGATGGGCATCTACACCAACATGGCCGAGAACTTCACCGGCTACTGGACCGGCGAGATGGAGCAGGACGAGGCAATCGCCAATGTGGTCGCCGACATGAAGAAGGCCTTCGCTCAGTAATCTCCCGCCGACACTCCAGACTGCCGCGGACTTTCCGCGGCAGTCTCCGCGCCCAGGAGCCCGTATGTCCTACGTCAGTTTCGAGACCAAGGAGCAAGCTTCGGCCCGCGCCCTGCTCGTTCCCCTCTGCCTGTTTCTAGGCGCGCTGCTCGGTTTCCCGACGCTGATCAACCTCTGGTATTCTTTCAGCGACGTCTCGTTCCAGAACATGATCGGCAGTTTCGTCGGCGCCGAAAACTACATCGCGGCGTTGACCAATCCGAAGATGTGGCAGGCGCTCGGCTTCTCGCTGCAATTCGCCGTCATCTGCACGACGCTGGAAGTGGCCGCCGCCCTGGTCCTGGTCTTCATCCTGCATCCGCTGCTGATCAAGCGGCCCTGGATGACCGCCATCCTGATGCTGCCGATGATGGTGTCGCCAGCCTTGATGGGCGTCATGTACCGCCTGATCCTCAACGAATTCACCGGCGCCATCCCGGTCTATCTCGAGATGATGGGCCATGCGGTGAACTTCCTCGGCCGTGGCAACATCTACAAGACCGTGGTCGCGATCGAGGTACTGCAGTGGACGCCCTTCGCGTTCCTGATCCTGCTGACGGCGCGCCAGACGATCTCCTACGAACTGGAGGAAGCCGCCGCCGTCGACGGCGCGACCGGCTTCCGCTCGACCTTCCACATCCTGCTGCCGATGATGAAGCCGGCGCTGGTGATCGTCATCTTCGTCCGCTTCATCGACAGCTTTCGCGTGTTCGACCACATCTACGTGCTCACCGGCGGCGGTCCGGGCAACCTGACCACCTCGATCAGCATCTACATCTACAAGCTGTTCTTCGTGCAGAACACGCTGGGCGAGGCCGTCGCCGTCTCGATCCTACTGCTCTTGATGTCGCTCACGCTGATCGTGGTGGCGATGCGTCTCGTGGTCCGGAGGAGCTGAGATGATCGTCTCGCGTCGCAGCCGGTTCGACAGCGTCATCCATGCCCTGCGCTGGGTGGTGTTCGTCGCCGTCGCCCTGCTGGTCAACTTCCCGATCCTGTCGACCATGCTGACCTCGTTCAAGAACAATGCGGACATCAACGCCTATCCGCCGAAATGGATCTTCTCGCCGACGCTCGAGCACTATCGGACGGTACTCGCCTCGCCGAATGTCGACTACGTCCACTACATTCTGAACAGCGTCTTCATCGCCACGGTCGGCACGATCTTCGCCATCATCCTGACGCTGCCGGCCGCCTACGCCATGGTGCGTCAGGGCGTCGGCAAGAACTGGCTGCTGCCGGTCATCACCAATCTGCGCGCCCTACCGCTGATCATTTTCGCGATCCCGTTCTATTTCATGTACAAGCAGGTCGGCCTGCTCGACACCCGCATTGGCCTCGCGCTGATCAGCTGCATCATCAACATCCCGATCGCCCTGGTGATGTTCGTCGGCTTCGTCCAGGACGTGCCGCGCGAATTGGACGATGCCGCCAAGATCGACGGCGCCTCGATGTGGCGGACGCTCTGGCATGTCGTGCTGCCCCTGAGCCGCCCGGTCATGCTCGCCGTCTTCCTGCTCTCCTTCATCTACAGTTGGAACGAGTTCCTGTTCGGCCTGATCCTGACGACCAAGAGCGCCGTGCCGGTAACGGTGGGCGCCACGTTCTTCGTCACGTCGCGCGGCATCGAATGGGGACCGACGGCGGCCGCGATGACCATCGGCATCCTGCCACCGCTGATCCTCGGCCTGTTCGCCTATCCCTATATCGGCAAGTCAATGCTTGCCGGCGCGGTCAAGGGCTGACCTCCGCGCTTCCTGCTCCGCCTGCCCACACGGGGACCCCTATGCAACCGACTGCCTATACCGATGCCGCCGCCCGTATCCAGGGCCATGTCCGCCGCACGCCGCTGGTTCCGGCCGCCCCGCCGCCCCGCAAGGGCGACGCGGCCGCGCTCTGGTTCAAGCCGGAATGTCTGCAGGTGTCCGGGTCCTTCAAGGCGCGCGGCGCATTCAATTCGGTGCTGTCTCTACCGGAAGAGGTGCGCGATCGCGGTGTCGTCACAGCATCGGGCGGCAATTTCGGCGCGGCGATCGCCTATGCCGGGCAGCAGCTTGGCGTGCCCGCCAATGTCTGCGTCATGACCACCTCGACCCAGTTGGCACGCCAGCGCATCGCCTCCTATGGCGGAGAGCTGCATGTCGTCGGCGAGTTCTGGGACCTCTCCTGGGAGCACGGACGCAAGCTGGCCGAGGAGCGCGGCGGCGCCCTCCTCCATCCCTTCGCCGATGAGGCGACGATTGCCGGCCAGGGTACGATCGGCCTCGAAATCCTCGACGACATGCCGGATGTCGAAACGGTGGTGATCTCGATCGGCGGCGGCGGACTGATCGCCGGCATCGCCGAGGCGATCAAGCAGCGCAAGCCCGGCGTCCGCATCGTCGGTGTCGAGGCCGCCGGTTGCCCGACGCTCTATGAATCCCGCAAGGCCGGCCATCCGGTGATGATGCAGGACGTGGTCACCAGCGTGCCGATCCTGGCAGCGCGCGCCACCGCGCCGATCAATTTCGAGATCATCGAGCGCTGCGTCGACGAGCTCGTTCTGGTCCCGGAAGACGAGCCGCTTCCGGCAGCCGGATGGATGTGGAAGAACACGGGTCTCGCCGTCGAGCTCGGCGCGGCGACCGCGGCGGCGGCTGTGCTCAACGGCCACGTCAAGATCGCGCCCGGCGAGAAGACCGTGGTCGTCCTCTGCGGCAGCGGCAATGACGGGCTTGGTCTGAAGGGCTGACGCCCGTCCGCCACCTTCCCTCACTCGCCGACTTCGCCGCCGGGTGAGGGACCGGAAGCGCCTCCGCTCAGGCGCCCCTGTGGTCCGACTTCATGCTGCGGGACCGGTGTAGGCAAGACTTACCGCGCCTCAACGAACGCGCCACTCGCCTGCCGTTGCCCTTACGCCTTCGACTGGCGTTCCAGCAGGGCGAAGAAGATGACGGTCATCGCCAGGACGATCACCAGCAGCACGAACGCGGCGGCGGCGCCCTCATTGATCGACAGACCGAGGAATGCCTGCCGATAGGCGAAGAAGCTCAGCACTTCGGTGGCCGTCCCCGGACCACCCTTGGTCAGCACGTAGGGCAGATCGTAGGTGCGGAATTCATTGATCAGCTGGATGATCACCGTGATCGCGGCGACCGGACGCAGCATCGGCAGCGTGATGAACCAGAATTGCTGCCAGCCGAGCGCGCCGTCGACCTCGGCCGCCTCATAGGGCTCGCGCGGCAGCGAGGCGAGGCCGGCCGCCAGGATCAGCACGACGAAGGACATCTGCTGCCAGATATCGATGCCGGCCATGGTCCAGAGCGCGAGATTGGGCGAGCCGAGCCAATCGAGTCGCGGCAGGCCGAGACTTTCCATCAGATGGTTGACGATGCCGAGATTGGGCTGCAGCAACATGCGCCAGATCAGAGCAACGCTGACCGGCGACATCGCCATCGGGATGGTCAGAATGGCGAAATAGATCGGCTTGGTGCGGACCACCCGGTTCAGCATCAGCGCGATGCCGAGACCGATGATGAATTCGCCCGTCACCGTGATGACGGAATATTTCACCGTCAGCCAGGTCGCGTTCCAGAAGCGCTCGCTCGCCATCATGGTGGCGAAATTGTCGGCGCCGACGATCGGCAGGATGGCCGGCTTCAACAGCGTATAGGACGAGATCGAAAGCACGCAGGCATAGACCAGCGGAAAGCCCATGACGACGGCAAGCAGGATCAGGCCGGGCGAGGCAAAACCCCATCCCGTCCGCGCTTCACGATGCGCCCAGTTCATCCAGCCTGTCATGAGGAATCCGTCCGATGCTTGCTTGTCGAGCGCGTGAGCGCAGCTTTGCCGGCTGCCCGGAGACGGGAGCGCGGCGGCCGCGCTCCCGAGTTCGCGTGGGATGGCTTGGCCTTACTTGGCCAGCAGTTCCTCGAGGCCCTTGGCCGCGCCCTTCAGGGCTTCGTCCGTGCTCGCCTCGCCGCCACCGGCCTGCGAGACATGCGTGCCGAGCACGTCCTCATACTGGGCCGAGTAGGCGAAGATCGGGAACGACTTGCCGGTCGCGACGATCTCCTCGGCTTCCTTGTAGTAGGGGTACTTCTCGAGCACCTTGGCGTCCGTGTAGACGTCCGAACGCACCGGTGCATGGCCCTGCAGCGCGCGGGCGACCGAGACGTCCTTGCTCTGCACCCACTGGATGAACTTCCAGGCGGCTTCCTGCTCTTCCGGGCTGACATTCTTCGGAATGCCCCAGCCCCAGCCGCCGCTCTCGCCATGCCCGCCCGGCATGGTCGTCAGGGCGACCTTGCCGGCGACATCCGGGCACTTCTCGGCATTGTCGATCTGCGGCAGCATCCACCAGTAGGTGACCATGCTGAATGCCTTGCCGCTGCACATCAGGCGCAGCGTGTCGTCGAGATTGGCGGAGAGAGCGCCCTGCTGCGCACCGTTCTTGATGTTGTCGACATAGAGGTCGAGAGCGACCTTGCCCTCGGGGCTGTCGAGCACGACCTTCTTGCCGTCGCCGAGATAGGCGCCGCCGGAAGCGAACAGGTAGTTGGAGAACTCCATGCTGTTCGGGTCGCCGCGCTGACCCTGCATGGCCGCGCCCGCCACGCCGGCGTTCGCCTTCATGAACTTCGAGATCTCGACATAGTCCGCCAGCGTCTTCGGCGGCGCGAGTTCCTTGCCGGTCGCCTTCTTGAAGGCTTCCTGCAGCTTCGGATCGGCCAGCAGATCCTTCCGGTAGATCAGGCCCATCGAGTAGTTGTACATCGGCAGGATCTGCAGGCTGTCCTGCGTGCGGCCGAGCAGGTCGAGCGTCGAGGGAATGAACGGCGCCAGATCGTAGTTCGACTTCTCGACGAACGGCTTCAGGTCGGCGAGCCAGCCGGCGGCCGGGAACTCACCGGCCCAGAGGAAGTCGACCTCGAGGAGGTTGTAGTAGCTCTGCGGCGAGACCAGCTGCGACACGAGCTTGTCGTGCATGTCGGGATAGCCGATCTTTTCGAACTCGACCTTGATGCCGGTCTCCTTCTCGAAGTCGGGCAGCATCGCCTCGATGATCTGCGTCTCCGGCACATCCTCCATGAGGGCGCGCAGGACGATGTCGTCGGCATAGGCCGGAGCCGACGCCATCAGCGCGCCGACACCGGCGGCCGCGAGTAGAATCCGTTTCAGCATCATGGTTGTCTCCTCATTGTGCCGGCGGTGGATGCCTTGCGGCTTATTTGACACCGCCGAACGTCAATCCCTGAATGATGAAGCGCTGGATGAAACGCGACGCGATCACGAGCGGCAGGATGGCCAGCACCACACCCGCCGAAACCTTGGCAATCTGCACGCCATTCGATGTCTGCAACGCAGCCAGCGAAACCGGGATCGTGGCCGTCTGCGGCCCGCTCAAGACGAGGGCGAACAGGAACTCGTTCCACGACAGAATGAAACCGAGCACGCCGGCGGCGGCAAGACCCGGCAGCGAGATCGGGACAACAATGCGCCAGAATGCGCCCCAGGCGGTGGCGCCATCCGTCATCGCCGCCCACTCCATGTCGACGGGCACGCCCTCGAAGAAGCCCATCAGGATCCAGGTGAGGAAGGGCAGGTTGAGTGCGGAATAGACGAGGATCAGGCCGGGCAGCGAGTTGGTAAGGCCGGCGCCGCGCAGCAGCGCGAAGGCGGGAAGCACAAGCGCCACCGGCGGCAGCATCTGCGTTGCCAGGACGACGAAGCGGGCGAAGCGGCCGCCCGTGCGGAAGCGGGCGAAGGCGTAGCCGGTGCAGGCGGCGAAAGGCAGCGCCACGATGACGGAGCCGAGCGCCACGATCAGGCTGTTCACATAGAAGGTGCCGAACCGGTTCTTGGCGAACAGACCAGTATAGTTGTCCAGCGTGAAAGCAGGGAAGATCTCCGTGCTGTAGGACATCGATTCCGGCACGAGGCTGGTGCGCAGCGCCCAAAGGGGCGGCAGTAGCACGACCACGCATGCCAGAATCAAACCGAAATGCAGGCCGAACTTACGCATGGAACCCTCGCCTTAGCGACCGACCGGCAGAGGCGGGCGCGCGACCGCTTTGCCGGTTTCGGAATCGAAGAGATGCATCGGCTCGGCGTCGACATAAAGGTCGATCATCGAGTCCACCGGCGCGAAGACGTGCCGGCCCAGTCGCGCCTGGATTTCGATCGGCTTGTCGCGACCCAGCTGGCCGATCAGGATATTCTCCGCCCCGAGCGCCTCGACAGCCACCACCTTGACGGTGATGCGCTGCCATTCCGGCTGCAGCTGGGTTTCGTAAATGTCTTCGGCACGGATGCCGGCCGTGATCGGTCCGCCCGCCTTCTGCACATAGGGCAGATAGTGCTTTTCGGGGACTATAATCTTGGTCTCGGAATCGACCCGCACGACCAGCTTTTCACCCTCGTGATCGAGATGCGCCGGGATCAGATTCATCGGCGGCGTCGCCAGGAAGCGCGCCACGAAGGTATCGGCCGGATTGGCATAGACATCGAGCGGGCGGCCGGATTGGATCATCCGCCCTTCCTTCATGATGCAGATGCGATCGCCCATCGTCATCGCCTCGACCTGATCATGCGTCACATGCACGATGGTGCGGCCGAGGCGGCGATGCAGCTTGACCAGCTCGAGCCGCATCTCGGCGCGCAGCTGCGCGTCCAGGTTGGAGAGCGGCTCATCGAGCAGGAAGGCTTCCGGTTCACGCACGATGGCACGGCCGAGCGCGACGCGCTGGCGCTGGCCACCGGAGAGCGCACCGGGCTTGCGCTGCAGGAGGTGCTTGAGACCGAGCAATTCGGCGGCACTGGCGACCTTGCTGTCGATCTCGGCGAGACCGACACCGCGCATCTTCAGGCCGAAGGCCATGTTGTGCCAGACCGACATATGCGGATAGAGCGCGTAGCTCTGGAACACGACAGCGACATTTCGGTCCCGTGGCGCAACGTTGTTGACGCTGCGGCCGCCGATCCGCAGATCGCCCGACGATATGCTTTCAAGACCGGCGATCATGCGGAGCGTGGTGGACTTTCCGCAGCCCGACGGGCCCAGGAAAATCACGAATTCGCCGTCCTCGATCTTCAGATCAACATCGCGCACACCATAAGCGCCGTTGGCGTAGATCTTGGATACTTGATCGAGCTCGATGGATGCCATCTTCGTCCCTCGTAGGGTGAGGGCCTCTCGGCCCTCGGTCCGCCCTCCGCAATTTGTCGGCACGGAGCCAACATCTTCCAGCGCAAGCGGGGCGATTGTATGCGCACAAATTCAAACGCCTCAAGGATCTTTTTTGGTCGATCCTGTTTAATTTTTGCGCGAACGACCATGCGGAAACCCTCGTCACAATCATAACTAGTTGAAAAATTTCACATAATTGTCACAATCGAATTTAAAGCGAATGTTGTGCAATTTTAGCCAGTCCGGCAAATTCAACACAATCGAACACATGGCCTGTTAGCGTGTTTGAATTTGTTTATATTCCTGCTATGCAAGGAGCCTGACTCCAGCGTCCTCGTGCGCAGCAGGAAAGTTGATTGTCCGAATTCCCGACCGACGCCCCGAAGCCCGATCCGAACGCCGCAGCCCGCGGCCGCATCCTGCCGGAAATGCGGCATGCGGCCATTCTGGATGCGCTCCGGGCCAGCGGCGCCGTGCTCGTCGCCGAGATCGCGGCGCAGCTTCAGGTATCCGACATGACCGTGCGGCGCGACCTGGTCGAACTCGAGCGCGCGGGCCGGCTGATCCGCACACATGGCGGCGCCGTCAGCGCCGTCGGCACCACGACCATATCGATGGACAGCGAGGAGCCGAGCTTCGACGCCAGGCTCCGGCGCCAGCATGAGGCCAAGGAGCGCATTGCCGCCGCAGCAGCCGCGCTTTCCATGGCGCATCGCACGATCGCGCTCGACGTCGGCACCACCACCTATCTGATCGCCGACCACCTGCGCGAGCGGGCGCATGCCAAGGTCTTTACCAACAGCGTGCGCGTCGCGGCGCTGCTCGGATCGAGCCAGGCCGAGGTCTACCTCGCCGGCGGCCGGGTGCGGCGCGACGAACTCTCCGTCGGCGGCGCCGAAGCGGTCGCCCAGTTCGAGAAACTGTGGTTCGACATCTGCTTCATCGGCCTGTCCGGCCTCACGGAAAGCGGACTGTTCGACTATTCGTTCGAGGATGTCGACCTGAAGCAGGTCTACCTGAACCGGTCCGGCCTGAAGGTCGCCTTGTGCGACGCGTCCAAGTTCCAGCGCATGTCGCTGGTGCATGTCGCCCCGCTCACCGAAATCGACGTCCTCATTACCGATGCGCCGCCGCCACCTGAAATCGCGGCCGCGCTGAAGGCCGCCAAGGTCGACGTGCACGTCGTCCCCTGAGTTCCACCCCTTCCCCTGTTTCTCTCGCAATGGAGCGGACTATGGTTTTTGACTTTTTCGGCGACAAGAAGAAGGTCGTCATCTCGATGTCGCATATCGGCGCCCTGCCGGGTTCGCCGCTCTATGACGCCAAGGGCGGCCTGAACAAGCTGATCGACGACGCGCTCGCCGACGTCGAGAAGCTCCAGGCCGGCGGTGTCGACGCCATCATGTTCGGCAACGAGAATGATCGCCCCTACGTCTTCAAGGGCGCACCGTCGGGCGTCGCCGCGATGTCGGCCATCGTCCAGGCGATCAAGCCCGAGCTGAAGGTGCCGTTCGGCGTCAACTATCTTTGGGATCCGATCGCCTCGGTCTCGATCGGCGCCGTCACCGGCGCGTCCTTCGTGCGCGAGATCTTCACCGGCGTGTTCGCGTCCGACATGGGCATCTGGGAGCCGAATTGCGCCGTGGCCTCGCGCCTGCGCCACAATCTCGGCCGCGATGACATGAAGCTGCTCTTCAACATCAACGCGGAATTCGCCCATTCGCTCGACCAGCGCCCGATCGAGCTGCGGGCCAAGAGCGCCGTCTTCTCGTCGCTCGCCGACGCGATCCTCGTCTCGGGCCCGATCACCGGCGAACCGGCCGACGCGTCCAACCTGCGCAAGGTGGCTGAGACGGTGACGAGCGTGCCGATCTTCGCCAACACCGGCGTCAACATCAACAACGTCACCGATATCTTCAACTTCGCCAGCGGCGTCGTGATCGGTACCCACTTCAAGGTGGACGGCTACACCTGGAACGCCGTCGACGCCGACCGCGTCAAGCGCTTCATGGATGTCGTGAACAAGCTGCGCTAAGCCTCGAAATCGTTGCTCCGACCCGCCTCGCGGCGGGCCGGAGCAACGTTCCCACCACCGCCTTCCTCGCCGGCCCTGTCGGAGAAATGCCGCGCTTTCCAGCCACACCCTGCAAATCTCGCAGCTTCCCCAGCGTTTGGGCCGACTTCACTGTCAATCATCATTTGAATAGAAACCGGTTTCGCCTTAGACGAGATCTCGCGGCGGCTTGGCGCGCGAATCCCGTGCTCGACCACCTCCGCAGCTTTTGACATTGGTGAACCGCGACGCCGCCCGTCGGATCCAGGTTCAGCGCTTGCTCGAGGATGAAGACATGGCCCTGGAAAAGATCGCGGGCATTCGTGCCGCGGCCCGTGACGTCGAACTGTTCGTCGCTGAGCTGTTCACCGCAGCCGGCGTGAACCGCGAGAGCGCCGAAGCCTGCGCCCGCGCCGTGGTCGACGCCTCGGCCCGCGCCTACGACACGCATGGCGTCCGCCTGATCCCGTTTTATATGCAAGGTCTCGCCGGCGGCCGCATCAACAAGACGCCGACGCTCACCGTCACCGAGAAGGCCGCTTCGGCCGTGCATGTCGACGCCGATGACGGCCTCGGCCACTACGCCAGCTACCGTGCCATCGACGAGGCCGCCAAGCTCGCCGAGAAGACCGGCGTGGCGGTCGCAACCGTCGGCCGCTCGACCCATCACGGCGCCACCGGCGTCTACACGCGCTATGCCGCCACCAAGGGCTTTGTCGCCATCGGCATGACCCATGCCGATGCCATGGTGATCCCGCATGGCGGCGCCTCGGCCTTCTTCGGCACCAACCCGCTCTCCTTCGCCGTGCCGGTCGAGGGCGAGGATCCGATGGTGCTCGACATGGCCACCAGTTCGATCCCGTTCAACCGCGTCGGCCTGCGCCGCGCCACCGGCCAGCCGCTGCCGGAAGAGGTCGCGGTCGACGACAAGGGCGAGTTCACCACTGACGCCAACGCGGCCGTCTGGGTCGCCCCGGTCGGCGGTGCCGACTATGGCTACAAGGGTTCGGGCCTCGCTGGCATGGTCGACCTGCTCTGCTCGGCCTTCACCGGCATGGGCCATGGCAAGACGATGGCCTCGTTCAACGGTCCGGACTTCTCCAAGCCGATCCAGATCGGCCATTTCTTCATTGTGCTGTCGCCGGCAGTGTTCCAGGCGCTTTCAGCCTTCGACGCGCGCATCACAGACTTTCTCGCCGACCTGCGCGCCCAGCCGGCCAAGCCCGGCCAGAAGGTCTATGCCCCGTCCGACATCGAGAAGGCCGAGGCGAAGAAACGCGCCGTCGACGGCATTCCGGTCGACAACGTCACCTGGGGCGCGCTCGAAGGCTTCGCCGCCCAGTATGGCGTGAAGGTCCCGGCCGCCACCGCCGACGCCGGCTGAATTTCGGCATTCGAAATGCAGAAGGGTGGCGATCCTGCGATCGCCACCCTTCTTTCTGCCTGGTTTCTCGAACCCTCGGCTCAGGACGCCTTGCGCACCTTGGCCGGCGTCACCAGGAACTCGCGATTGACGCAGTTGGTGAGGCGCCCCTCGTTCAGATAGGCGAGGATGCACTCGACCGCCTTGCGCTGCATGTCCTTCATCGCGGCAGGGCTGTAGAAGGCGGCGTGCGGCGACAGCACCAGGCGACCAAGGATCCAGGGCTCGTTCGCCGCCCAGGCGGCGATCAGCTTCTGGCTGCGATCGGCCGGCTCCTGCGGCAGCACATCGAGACCGGCGCCCGCGACGCGTCCATCCTTCATCGCATCGTAAAGTGCATCGAGGTCGACGATCGGACCGCGCGCCGTGTTGACCAGGATCAGGCCAGGCTTGGCTGCGGCCAGGGCGGCCGCGTTGATCATGCCGGTCGTCTCGGCACTGCGCGGCGCGTGCAGGCTGAGCACGTCGCTAATCGACATCAGCTCGGCAAGGCTGTGGACCCGCTCATAGCCGGTCGACAGTTCGACGCCGTTCGACAGATGCGGATCGTAGAAGACGACGCGCATGTCGAAGGCGGCGGCGCGACGGGCGGCGGCCAGACCGATGCGGCCGAGGCCGACGACGCCGAAGGTCGCGCCGCGCAGGCGCCGGACCAGCGGCGCCCGCGAAAAGCTCCAGCCATGGGCGGGATCGCTGTTCAGCAGACGATCATAGGTGTCAGTGCCGCGGGTCAGCGCCAGCATCAGCGCCAGCGCGTGGTCGGCCACTTCGGTCGTGCCGTAGTCCGGCACGTTGCAGACGGGAACGCCGCGCGCGCCCCAGCCCTCGAGGTCGAGATTGTCGTAGCCGACGCCCTCGCGCACGACGATCTTGCAGTTCTCGAAATCGTCGAGGTCGGCCGGCAGGAGATGGGTGGCCGAGCAGTTGATCACGGCATCGGCGGCGGCGCTGCGCGAGCGCGCCAGACGATATCCGGCATCGGCGGGGATCGGATCGATATCAAATTCCGCCTTCGACCCGAAGAGCTCGATCAGCTCCGGATTCTCGGGCGGATACCAATTGGCTTTCAAAATGCGCATAATGCTTCCTGCCGTTCCTCGCCACATTCCTGCTGGCGTTCGATGGATTGTTAACAGTAGACTGTAGCAATGAGCAAGAGCCCAATGACGCCTCCCCTTGAGCGCCGCCAGCGCAGGGTGCTGACCGACGATGTCGCCGATTCGATCCGCGAAGCGATCCTGAGCGGACGGATCAAGAGCGGAGAGCGGCTGATCGAGGACGAGCTGGCGGAGAATCTGAGCGTCAGCCGCGGCCCGATCCGGCAAGCGATCTTCCGCCTGCAGCAGGAAGGACTGGTGGTCCACGAAACCCATCGCGGCGCCACCGTGGCGCATGTCTCGATCGAGGATGCGGACGAGATCTACAGCCTGCGGCGGGCGCTGGAGCGACTGGCCATGGAGAATGTCTGCCTGAAGGCTACTGAGGCAGATCTCGCGCCGCTCGACGCAATTCTTCTGCTTTTTCAATCCATTCCGCGCGCCAGCATGACGCGCCGCCGCGTCGCCGAACTCGATATCGACTTCCATGACGCGCTGTTCCGCGCCGCGCATCATGGCAGGCTCTACCGCGCCTGGGAGGCGCTGCGCTCGCAGATCTTCGTCTTCCTGCTGCTGCGCGACGGCCTGCCGGACGACTACCTGACCTCCTGGTACCGGGACCATTCCGGCCTGCTGAAGCTTGTGCGCGATCGCGACACCGCCCGGGCCGTTGCGAGTATCGACGAACATATCCAGGCCGCCTATGGCCGCCTCCGCGAACATCTGCAGCAAGGCGCTCCCGCCGCCGCCGAGTAGCGCAGACCATCGGCCCCTTGCTTGACAGCCCGCCCTCTCATGCTATCGTTTCATTGTTAACAATTAACAATGGCGGATCAAGCCGCCTTGCCGCGTGCGCGCGTCCCGCCGCATGCCGAGGGAGGAGAACGAGCATGACAAAGCTGTACAGGCCGTCTTCCACGCTGTCGGGCATTCGCCCGACGCGACGCCAGCTGCTGGCGGGCGCGGCCGTCATGGGCGGCGCGATCGCCACCACGTCCTTCGCGAGCCGGCCGGCGCGCGCCGCCGAGCGCACCAAGCTCAAGCTGATGAGCTGGGAGCAGTTCCAGCCCGGCGAGAAGGAGGGCTGGAACGCCGTCATCGAGAAGTTCAACCAGTCACAGGACAAGTATCTGGTCGAATGGACCGGCTGGCCCGCCAGCCAGTACGTCTCCAACGTGGTCATCCAGGCCCAGGCTGGCGGCATCGACGCCGACATCCTGATGGCGATGCCCGACCTCTCGGCCCAGGTGATCCGCAAGTTCCAGCTCGCCGAGCCGCTCGACGACGTCGTCAAGGCGCTCGGCATCACGCCCTCCGGCGGTCACGAATTCCTGCGCAAGGACGGCAAGCTCTACGGCCTTTCGGCGATCGACGTGAATTTCGCCCTCGTCTACAACAAGGCGCTGTTCGAGAAGGCGGGGTTGAAGCCGGCGGCGACGCCGGAAGACTGGATCGACAGCACCGCCAAGCTGACCAAGCGGCCGGACCAGTTCGGCATCGCGCTGACCAATGTCATCGCCGATTCCGGCGAGTGGTGGTTCCAGCTGCAGAATTTCTGCCTGCCCTTCGACGGCAAATGGGCCGAAGGCAAGACGCCGCTCGCCAATTCGCCGGAAGTGGTGAAGGGCCTCGAACTCTGGCGCAGCCTCTACGAGGCGGGCGTGCCGCAGGGCACGGCGCAGAGCGCGATCATGAAGCTCGCCGCCGATGGCCGCGTCGCCCAGGCTTTCGGCGTCAACCCAACGGTCGTGGTGCTACGCGCCACCAACCCCAACATCTATCCAGACCTGCGCTCGGCCGCCCCGCCCTGGGCGAGCCGCCGCTCGCTTGACCGTATCCATCCGCTGATCGCGCTCAAGGGCAAGAATTCGGACGGCGCCAAAGCGTTCATCCAGTTCGTCATGACGCCCGAAATCATGGCTGATCTGATGATCACCAATCTCTACGTCATGCCGCCCTATGACCTGGCGGCAAAGTCGGAGAAATTCCGCGCCTTCCTCGCCGACAAGCCCTGGGTGACGGGCTTCAACGAGGCGAAGCAGGTGTCGCCGATCGACGTGATGGGTGATTTCGCCTTCGCCGACGACCAGTTCGGCCGCATCATCATGCAGAACTTCCAGAGCGCGCTGCGCCCCGGCGGTTCCGTGAAGACGGCGATGGACGGCGCGCAGCGCCAGCTCGAAGCACTCGCCACCCGGCTCTGAGCCGGGCGCGGGTTCTGCTGCCACCTCCCACCTCCGGGAGGTCAATGACAAGGCCGATGGTGAGGGGTTGGAGATGACCTGCCCCTCACCCGGACCTTCGGCCCCAACTCTCCCTCAGGGAGGGGTGAAGACAGAGTTCGCACCAACCGCCTCCCCCGTCATCCTCGCGCAAGCGGGAACCCATGCCGTCCCTCCCGGTTCCTGGCGGGATGGATTCCGGGCTCCGCCCGGGATGACGGAGAGCGGGCGGTCTATTCACCCCGGCGACGGGGGTCGCATCGCATTCGAGGATCGCGTATTGGCAATGGCTTCGGTGCTCACCCAGACGACGGATCGCCCAAGCCGCACCCGGCGCGCGCGCCGCGCCGGCGTGGTCGGCAGCCGCGCCTTTCCCTATCTGCTGATCCTTCCGATGCTGGCGCTCGAGGCCGCGCTGGTGGTCTATCCGATCCTCCGCGGTGCGCTGTTCAGCCTCGACACGCCGGCCGGCCTCGGGCTCGACAATTACCGCACCATGCTGGTCGACCCCGACTTCTGGCGCATGATTGTCCATACACTCGTCTTCACGCTTTCCGTCGTCGTCGTCATCCTTGCGATCGGGCTGTCGCTGTCGCTGCTGATGAACTGGAGCTTTCGAGGCCGCGGCGTGGTGCGAAGCCTCCTGACCGTGCCATGGGCGATCCCGGAAGTGCCCGTCGCCATTACCTTCGTGCTGATGCTCGATCCAAGCTTCGGCGTGTTCAACGCCTTCCTGCGGTTCTTCCCCGGCGTGACCGAGAACCCGCAATGGCTGCTTGACCCGACTCTCGCCATGCTGGTCGTGATCGGCGCGACCGTCTGGAAGGGCTTTCCCTTCTACTCGCTGGTGCTGCTCTCGGCACTACAGAACGTGCCGACCGAACTCTATGAGGCGGCGAAGATCGACCGCGCCGGGCGCCTCGCCCAGTTCCGCTACATCACCCTGCCCAGCATTCGCGGCACCGTCGCACTGCTCGCCGTGCTCGCCTTCATCTATTCGACACAGCAGTTCACCCTGATCTGGCTGATCACCGGTGGCGGGCCGGTCGACGCCACGACGACGCTGGCGCCGGCGATCTACATGCAGGCCTTCCGCTTCTACAATTTCAGCTATGCCGGCGCGATCGCAGTGGTCGGCTTCGGGATCTCCGCTGTGGCAACGCTCTGTTTCGTCCTGCTGCAGCGCCGGATGGAGACGCCGGAATGAGCGCGCTCCGCACAGGATCCCGCCTGCCCTCGCTCGCGGACGCGCTGCGCGGCGCGACGATCCTCGTCGTCTCGGCGATCATCTTCTTTCCGGTCTACTGGATGATCGTCTCCTCGATCCGGCCTTCCGCGGAATCGCTCTCCTTCCCGCCACCGCTGCTGCCCGGCAGCATCGAGTTCTCGTCCTACTTCCAGCTCTTCACCGAAAAACCGATCGCGCGCTGGTTGCTGCTGTCGACCCTGGTCGCCAGCCTCACCGTCATCGGCACGCTGATCCTCGTGATTCCAGCCGCCTATGCGCTGTCTCGACTCTACTGGCGCGGGCGCACCGCGTTCGGGCTCCTGCTGCTGTTCACCCAGATGATGCCAGCGGCCGTGGTCGTCGCCCCAGTGCTGGCGCTCTACAGAAATCTCGGCTGGACCGACAATCTGTGGGCGCTCGCCCTTCTCCATACCGCCTTCGTCGTGCCGCTCTGCGCCTGGGTGCTGAAGGCGTCTTTCGACGCTGTGCCGAAGGAGATCGTCGAGGCGGCGCTGATCGACGGCTGCGACCGCTGGAAGGTGCTCTGGCTGGTTGTGCTGCCGCTGACACGGCCCGGCCTCGTCGCCGTCAGCGTCATCGCCTTCTTCGCCAGCTGGAACGAATATCTGTTCGCCTCGACGCTGATCACCAGGAACGACCTCTATACCGCCTCGCTCGGCCTGGCGACGCTGATGACCCAGCTCGATACGCCGCTCTTCGTGCTGATGGCAGCCGGGGTGACGTTTTCGATCCTGCCGGTCCTCTTCTACATGGCGATCCAGCGCCACTTGCTGCGCGGCCTGACGGCCGGCGCGGTCAAGGGATGACAGACGCCGGAATCCGCATCACGATGCTCTTGGGGGAATGCGATGAAGATCACGAAGATCGAAACGATCTGGTTTGAGGCGCTGCCACAGGCCGAATGGGCCAGGATGAACCCCAAGGCGCGGCAGGCGCTGCCGAATAATCTCTGGGTCCGGATCCATACCGACAAGGGCCTGGTCGGCCTGGGCGAGACCTACTACCTGCCGCGCGCCGTTGCCTCGATCATCCATGACATCTACGCGCCGCTCCTGATCGGCCGCGACGCGCGCGACATCGAGAACCACTGGTCGAACATGGCCGCGCTTTCTAATTTCTGCGGCGCCAATGGCGCCGAGATGCGGGCGATTTCGGCGATCGACGTCGCGCTCTGGGACCTGGCCGGGCAGAACGCCGGCGAGCCGATCTACAATATGCTGGGCGGCCGCAGCCGCGACCGCATCGCGATCTACAACACCTGCGTCGGTTACGGAAAATACGACGACCTCAATGCCTGGCTGACCGGCAAGGCGGGCGAGCTGGCGCAGAGCCTGCTCGACCAGGGCGTCAGGGCGATGAAGATCTGGCCGTTCGACCAGTTCGGCCCGACACTGTCCGGCCCGGTAGATACGAAGAAGCCGATGGTGATCTGGGGCGCCCAGACGGCTGCCGGCCCGCTCGGCCATGCGCTCTCGAACGACGAGCTCGCCGCCGGGCTGAAGATCGTCGCCGACATCCGCGCCGCTGTCGGCGACCGCATGGCGATCGCCATCGAGGGCCATGCGCGCTGGGATCTTCCCACCTCGACGAAGATCGCGCGCGCCCTAGAACCTTATGACATCCTGTGGCTGGAAGAGATCATGCCGCCCGACAATGTCGACAGCTATGTCCGGCTGAAGCAGGCGACGACCATTCCGATCTGCCAGAGCGAGCGCGTCTTCACCCGCTTCGGCTTTCGGCCGTGGATCGAGAAGGGCGCCGCCGACATCATCATGCCGGATCTCTCCTGGGGCGGCGGTCTGACCGAGGGCCGCAAGATCGCCGCCATGGCTGACACCTACATGCTGCCCGTCACCTGTCACGACACGATCGGCCCGGTGGCGCTCTGGGCCGCGACCCATCTGATGCTGCACATCCCGAATGGCATGATCATGGAGACGGTGCGCGGTTATATCGACGGCTGGTACGACGACGTCGTTACCGACCGGATCGAGGTGCGCGACGGCCATCTGCATCTGCCCGGCCGGCCCGGCCTCGGCACCAAATTGCGCGACGACATCGTCGAGCGGCCGGGCGCGCGGGTCGAGGTGACCACCGAAGAAAGCCTGAAGCGGTGGTGAACGCTAGCCCCCCCTTTGCGATCGCCTATACCGGCGACTATCTCGGCGAGGACGGCAAGCCGGCGATCGCGGACATCGGCCTCGACCGCTACGCCGGCCATCCATCCATCACGGTCGACTTTCTGCGCGACCAGGCGCCGACGCCAGGCGACACCAGCTATCAGGACCGGCTCTACTCGCTGGAAATCACACCAAGGCAAGTCGCCAGCGCCGACGGCATCGTGATCTTCCGGCCTTGGGTGAAGGCCTCCGCCTTCGCCGAAGGGGCCGAGCGGCTCACCGTGATCGGCCGTGCCGGCGCCGGCATCGACAAGATCGACCTCGATGCCTGTACAGCCAATGACGTCGCCGTCTTCAACGCTCCCGACAGCCTGACCCACGCCACCGCCTCCTCCGCCTTCTTGCTGATGCTGGCGCTCGCGAAAAGGTTGCCGGAGCAGGAGCGCATGGTGCGCGACGGCCGCTGGGATCGGCAAGCCGAGACCATGGGCATCGACCTCCCCGGCAAGACGCTCGGCATTGTCGGGCTCGGCGCCAGCGGCCGCGAACTGGCGCGTCTGGCCAGCGCCTGGGGCATGACCATCCTGGCCTTTTCGCCACGCGCCTCGCAGATCGAGGCCGCGCATCTCGGCGTAACCCTGGTCGAAAGCCTCGACGACCTGTTCGCGGGAAGCGACTTCGTCTCGCTGCACAACCGTCTCGACGCGCGCACGCGCGGCCTGGTCACGGCGGCGCATTTCCGGCGTATGAAGCCATCAGCCTATTTCGTCAATGTCGCGCGCGGCGAGATCGTCGACCAGGCGGCGCTGGTGACAGCGCTCCGCGACGGCTGGATTGCCGGCGCCGGCCTCGACGTGTTCGAGCATGAACCGTTGCCGCAGGACGACCCGCTCGTGACGCTGCCGAACGTGATCCTGACGCCGCACTGGCTACCCTCCACCCGCGACGCCGCCCGCCTCACCATGACGCTGGTTGCCGACGGCATGATCCGCGTCGCGCAGGGACTCCTGCCCGACACGATCGTCAATCCCGCCGTCCTCGAGCGGCCGGGCTTCCAGGCGAAGCTCGCCCGCTTTGCTCTCCCTTCCGAATCCTGAAACCCCGCACCAACCGAGACCGAGATGATCCGCAGAAACCGTCTGAAGGCCAATCTGAAGGCCGGGCAGAAATCCTTCGGCATGTGGCTGCAAAGCCCCGATCCAACCTTCGCCGAGATCACGGCGCTGACCGGCTTCGATTTCTTCATCCTCGATCTCGAGCACGGCACCGGTGACGTGCTGACGGCGGTCAATGTGATGCGCGCCGCCGCCTGCACGGATTCGACGGCGATGATCCGCGTCCCCTCCTCCGACCCGATCATGCTGCGCCGCATCGCCGATGCCGGCGCCGAGGCGCTGCTGGTGCCGATGGTCGAGACGGCCGAGGAAGCGCAGAGCATCGTCGACGCCTGCCGCTTCCCGCCGGTGGGAAAACGCGGCAACGCCTGGGACATCACCCGCGCCGCCGGCTACGGCATCGCCAAGGACTATCTGGACCGCGTGCATGACGAGTTGCTGATCGTCGTGCAGATCGAGACGGAAAAGGGCGTCAGAAACGCTCGCGCCATCGCCGAGGTCGACGGCGTCGACGTGGTCTTCATCGGCCCGACCGATCTTTCCGGCAGCATCGGCCTGCCGGGCCAGACCAATGCGCCGGAGGTCGAGGCGCTGATCGCCGAGTGCGTCGCCGCCGTCGAGCCGACCGGCAAGCCGCTCGCCACCGTGCCGCGCCGCGGCAAGAGCTGGCAGCAGGCCTTCGACGACGGCTTCCTGTTCGTCGCGGCCGGCAGCGACCTCCACTATTTTCGCGTTGCCGCCGAGGCCCAGTATCGCGACTGGCAGGCCTATGCCGGCAAACTAAAGGCCGCGGAATAGATTTCACCGCTGATCCACGCTTCGCGGTCATCGCGGGCTTGCCTCTCGGTTCACTCAACAGAGGCATGCCCACGGGCCCCTGGCCTCCGCCGTCATCCCTGCGAGAGCAGGAGTCCGTGCATCCAAAGCCTTGGGAAATGCCTGTCGCCGAAAGGCCAAGGCCTCTGCGACTCCGGCGCCAGAAGCGGATCTCGCTGCCACGTGGATCCCTGCTTTCGCAGGGATGACGCCTGCGCGTACCACCCGGTCGGCTCTTGAACTGGAGTGATCCGCAAGCACCGCGCCCAGACACGCAGACGGGCGGCCTCCGTCCCGAGAAATCTCGCGCAATCCAGATTGACACCTCAGATGGTACCGTTACCATAACTTGCAAATTGGGGAGGAGATCCAATTGGCCTTCGAGGGAAAACGTGCCGCCGTCACCGGCGCCGCGGCCGGGCTCGGCCGCGAACTGGCCATCGAGCTGGTGCGGCGTGGCGTCGCCGTGGCGCTGATCGACATTGATGGCAAGGGGCTGGAACAGACGCGCGCGCTGATCGGCGACACGCCGCCGATGACGCTCACGGTCGCCGCCGACCTGACCGCTTCGGACGCGCCGGCCGAGATCATCGGACGGATCGAGCAGGAATGGGGCGGGCTCGACATCCTGATCAACAATGCCGGCTTCGGTCGCATCGAGCCCTTCCTCGAAATGTCGGCCGCTACCTGGCAGAAGACGCTCGCCGTCAACGTCACGGCGGTGGCGATGATGACGATCGCCGCCGGCGAGTTGATGAAGCGGCAGGGCGCTGGGCGGATCGTCAATCTGACCTCACCAGCCTCGCGCATGGCGCTTCCGAACTACGCCGCCTATGCCGCCTCCAAGGCCGGGGTCGACTCCATCACCCGCGCCGCCGCGATCGCGCTCGCCCCGTTCGGCGTCCGCGTCAACAGCGTCGCGCCCGGCATGATGGACACCGAGATGCAGCGCTCGACCGAGGTCGACCTTGCCCGCATCGAGGGCCGGGCCGACGTGCAGGCCTTCCTCGACGAGCGCACGAAGCGTGTGCCGATCGGCCGCCGCGCCGAGATCGCCGAGGTCGCCGCCGCAGTGATCTGGCTCGCCCTCGACGCGCCCTCCTACATCACCGCCGAGCGCCTCAACGCCTCGGGCGGCCTCGACAGGGATTGATCATGCCCCTCGCCAACCATCCGCCGGCGACGGCCAACATCGCCGCGTTAAAAGCGCGGGCGAAATCGATGCGGCGGCATGTGCTCACGATGGCGCGCGGCCCCGGCCAGGGCTATGTCGGCCAGGGCCTCGGCATCAGCGACGCGCTCGCCGCGCTCTATTTCCACGAGATGCGCTGGGATCCGGCCGACCTCAAGGCGACCGACCGCGACCGCTTCCTGCTCTCCACCGGGCATTATTCGATCGCGCTCTGGGCGGCGCTGGCCGAAGCCGGCGTGATCCCGCTCGACGAGCTCGTCACCTATGGCGCCGACGACAGCCGGCTCGAAATGTCGACGCTCGACACCACGCCGGGCGTCGAGATGATCGGCGGCTCGCTCGGCCATGGCCTCGGCCAGGCGATCGGCATGGCGCTCGGCCTGCGCCTCGCCAGCTCCCCGGCACGGATCTTCTGCGAATTGTCCGATGGCGAGATGCAGGAGGGTTCGACTTGGGAGGCGGCGATGGCGGCCGGCCATTTCCACCTCGACAACCTCGTGGCCCTGATCGATTGCAACGGCATCCAGGCGGACGGCCCGGTCGTGCTCGACATGGAGCCCGTCGCCGACAAATGGCGCGCCTTCGGCTTTGCCATGCAGGAGGTCGACGGCAACGACATGGCGGCGGTCGTCGCGGCGCTCGAACAGGCGCGCGCCACGGAGGGCAAGCCGCACGCCATCGTGCTGCGCACCCGGCCCGGCCACGGCGTCCCTACCCTCGTCGCGCGGGAGAAGGCGCATTTCGTCCGCGTCGAAGCGGACGAATGGGACGCGCTGCTCAATGAGTTGGAACGGACGGAGGCCGATCATGGCTGAGCGCAGCTTTACGCAGGCCATGGGTCGGGACGAGGCGACGGGCGGCCGCGCCACAGTCGACGCACCGTTCGGCAACACGCTGGTCGAGATCGCCAAGACGCGCTCCGACATCGTCGGGCTGACGGCGGATCTCGGCAAATACACCGACATATTGCCGTTTCGCGACGCGCATCCCGAGCGCTTCTTCAATGTCGGCATGGCCGAGCAGAACCTGGTCGCCGTCGCCGCCGGGCTGGCGCGCACCGGGCTCGTGCCGTTTGCGACCACCTATGGCGTCTTCGCCTCGCGCCGCGCCTTCGATTTCATCGCCATCGCCTGCGCCCATTCCAACCTGCCGGTGAAGATCGTCGCCGGCCTGCCCGGGCTCACTACCGGCTATGGCGGCACGCATCAGGCGATCGAGGATACCGGCTTGATGCGGCTGATCCCCGATCTCGTTGTCATCGACCCCTGCGACGCGACCGAGATCGCCGCCGCAACTCGCACCGCTGCCGCCCACCCGGGCCCCGTCTACATGCGGCTGTTGCGTGGAAAAGTGCCAGTGGTGTTCGAGCCGGAAGGTTTCGAGTTCACGATCGGCAAGGCGCGGCTGGTGCGCGAGGGCACAGATGTCGGCTTCATCTCGACCGGCTTCATGACCGAGCGGGCGCTCGATGCCGCGGCTGCGTTGGAAAAGCGCGGCATCTCGGCCGGGGTGCTGCATGTGCCGACGCTGAAGCCGTTCGACGAAGAAGCGGTGATCCGGTTTGCATCGAGCGTCGAGCATCTGGTCACGGCCGAGAACCACGTCGTCCGGGGGGGCCTCGGCTCGCTGGTGGCGGAAACCCTGTTCGACGCGGGAGTGACGACGCGGCTTCAGCGGATCGGCCTGCCCGACCGCTATATCGAATGCGGCTCCGTGCCGACGCTGCAGAAGCGCTACGGGCTGATGATGGACGATCTGGTCGCCGCCGCGACGAGAGGGCAGACATGAAGATCACGGAGATAGAAACCTTCGCCGTCGGCGCCGGCTGGAAGAACTGGCTGTTCGTCCGCGTCCATACCGACGCCGGTATCACCGGTCTCGGTGAAGGCACGCTGAACGGCTTCATCCGTACCACCGAGGCGGCGATCCGCGAGCTGGAGCATTTCGTCATCGGCGCCGACCCGCGCCGCGTCACGGCGCTGGCGCGGAAGATGCTCGACAGCGTCTCGCTCGATGGCGGCCACATCCACCGCACGGCGATCGCGGCGATCGAGGTCGCCTGCTGGGACATCCTCGGCAAATCGCTCGGCGTGCCGGTGCACCAGCTGGTCGGCGGGCGGGTGCGCGACAGCATACTCGGCTATGCCAATGGCTGGTATCGGGCCGAGCGCACGCCGGAAGCGTTCCTGGAAGCGGCACAGGCCGTCGTCTCCAAGGGTTTTCGGGCGATGAAACTCGACCCCTTCGGCACGGCGCAGGGCTTTATTTCCGAGCCGGAGCTGGACCTCGCGCACGACATCCTCGCAGCGCTGCGCGAGGGCCTGCCGCCGCACACACTGCTGCTCATCGACGTGCATGCCCGCTTCACCGAGGCCGAGGCGATCCGCGCCGCCAACCGGCTGGCGCATCTCGACCTCTACTGGTGGGAGGAGCCGACGACGCGCGACCGGCAGGAGACGGTGCACGCCGTCGGCCATGCGAGCCCGATCCGCGTCGCCACCGGCGAGATGTACGACACGGTCGGCCAGTTCTTCACTTTGGCCGAGGGTGGCGGCGTCAACATCTTCCAGCCCGAGCCGATGTCGCTCGGCGGGATCGGCAACACGATGGCCGTCGCCCATCTGGCGCAGGCACATGGCAGTTACATCGCCCCGCACCAGAGCGGCGGCCCGGTCGCCACCGCCGTCTGCCTTCAGCTCGCTGCCTGCGTCGAGAACTTCCTGATCCAGGAGCATTTCGACGCCTTCAACGAGCCGTGGACGCGCGATCTCGTCAGCTGGCACCCGACGATCGATGCCGAGACCGGACACCTGTCGCTGCCCGACGCGCCCGGCCTCGGCATCGAGCTCAACGACGAGGTCGCGCGGGCGCACCCCTACGACCCGAAGGCGTTCCTCAACATCCACGCCGAGGGTTGGGAGAAGCGGCTCGGCCAACAATCGGGGAAGTGACCCGACCTCCATCCAGATCTTGATATGATTATAATAGTATGTTCACACTAGGAGCCAAGGCGCGCGCGGTCTGAACGACCGGAAGACGGGCCATCCAGAAGCTACCGAGAGGAAATGTCAGCGCGGCGACGCGCATCCGCGGATCCGTTCCGCGCATCAGGGAGGTAATGCATGTTCACGGCACGCTTGAGGACTATGATCGCCGCCGGCGCCGCGATGGTCCTGTCCACTCTGCTTCTGGCCACGGCGCCGCAGCCGGCCGCTGCAGAGACCGTCGACGACATCATTTCGCGCGGCAAGGTCGTGATCGCCATCGACACGACGACGCCGCCCTATGGCATGATCGACGAACAATTCCAGCCGGCCGGCTTCGACATCGAATTCGCCAAGAAGATCGGCGAAGCGCTGGGTGTGCCGGTCGAGTTCGTTACCGTCACTTCGCCCGGCCGCATCCCGGCGCTCCTGACCAACCGCGCCGACATGGTGGTGTCGATCTTCTCGATCACCGCGCCGCGCGCCCTGCAGGTCGCCTTCTCGATCCCCTATGCCGGCCAGTCGGCCGTGGTGCTCGCGCCGAAATCGACCGCGATCAAGAGCCACGCCGACCTCGTCGGCAAAAAGGTCGGGCTGACGCGCGGTACCGGCGAAGACGGCCTTTTGACCGAGGCGGCCAAGGCCAATCCCGGCATCGAGATCCTGCGCTTCGACGACTACGCGTCGCTGTTGCAGGCCATGGTCTCGGGCCAGATCGACGCGATGGGCGGCGGCGATTATGGCGACATCTATCTGAAGAAGAGCGCCAAGGGCGACGACTTCGAGATGAAGTACATCCTGAAGACGTTCTATTTCGGCGTCGGCGTCCGGCGCGATAATCCTGACCTGCTGCGCTGGCTGAATACTTTCATTTTCACGCTGAAGCAGGACGGCACGCTGGAGCAGCTGTCGCAGAAGTACCGCAACACGCCGCTGCCGCCGCTGCCGGTGTTCTAAGGCGTCGGGGCGCATAGACACGACTGCTGCTCCTCACTCCTCCCTGCGGGAGAGGTCGACGGCGAGGCCGGCGGGTGAGGGTTTACGGCCTCTCCGGATGGCTCCCCAAACCCTCACCCGGCCCTTCGCGCCGCAAAGACAGAACCCGATCGGACGGCCTCATGCAGAGCTACGTCTTCCAGTTCGGCCCGATCCTGATCCGCTCGGAGGAACTGATCCACGGCGCCTGGCTGACCGTCTGGTTCGCGAGCGTGTCGATGGTGCTCGGCCTCGCCATCGGGCTGCTCGGCGCAGTGACGCGCAGCTTCGGGCCGCGCTGGCTCTCCGCCGCCGTCGCCGCCTATGTCGAGCTGATCCGCAACACGCCGCTCTTGATCCAGCTCTATTTCGTCTTCTTCACCCTGCCCTTCCTGGGACTGAAGCTTTCCAGCAGCGCCGCGGCGATCCTGGCGCTGTCGATCCATCTCGGTGCCTATGCGACCGAGATCCTGCGCGCCGGCATCCAGTCGATCCCGGCCGGGCAGATCGAGGCGGCGAAATCACTCGGGCTGAAGCCGATCCAGATCGTCCGCCGCATCCTGCTGCTGCAGGCGCTCAGGGCCGTCTATCCGGCGCTGTGCGGCCAGTTCATCCTGCAACTGCTCGGTACAAGCATCATCTCGGCCATCGCGGCCGAGGAACTGACAGCGATCGCCAACAACATGGTGATGCAGACCTTCCGCTCCTTCGAGGTCTATATCACCGTGGCGGTCGTCTACTTCGTCCTCGTGCAGGCCTTCAGCCTGCTGTTCCAGGGTTTCTCGCGCATCTTCTTCCGCTGGAAGATCTAGGGGGATGGGACGATGAACCTGCGCGAATTCGGCTTCGGCGAGTTCAGCTTCCTGCTGCTCTCGGCCCGCTGGACGATCCTCCTGTCGCTGATCGCCTTCGCCGGCGGCGGCGCGCTCGGCCTCGTGATCGCGGCGCTGCGCATCAGCGCCAGGCGACCCGTCCGGATGATCGCGGCCGGCTATATCCGCTTCTTCCAGAGCACGCCGATCCTGATCCAGCTTTTCATGGCCTACTACGGCACCGCCTTCATCGGGCTCAGCCCCGATCCCTGGACGGCGGCGGCCATCACCTTCACGCTCAATGCCGCAGCCTTCTTCGGCGACATCTTCCGCGGCTCGATCGAGGCGATCCCGCACGGCCAGTGGGAGGCGGCGAAGGCGCTCAGCCTGCGGCATCTGCAGACCCTCCGCCTCGTCATCCTGCCGCAGGCGCTGAAGTTGATGCTGCCGCCGACGGTCGGCTTCATGGTGCAGATCGTGAAGACCACCTCGGTCGCCTCGCTGATCGGCCTGACCGAACTCGCCCGCACGGCAACGATGATCAACACCGTCACCTTCGAGCCGATGCTGGTATTCGGCTCGGTGGCGTTGATCTATTTCGCGCTCTGCTGGCCGATGTCGCTGCTCGCGCTCCATCTCGAACGGCAGCTGGAGGTGGAGGGGCGCGGTCGCGCGGCGCTCGCCTGACCGCTCAGGCGCTTTCGCGCTCGATGATCTCGAATTCCATCGGCACGATGCGCGGCAGCTCCGCCTCGCCCTTCAGCCGGCGCAGCATCTGCTCGACGGCGCGCCGGCCCATCTGGTAGCGCGGCACCCGCAGCGTGGTAAGGCGTGGATAGAGCTCGGCAGCGAGGTCCATGTCGCCATAGCCGGCGATCGCCATCCGCTCGGGGATCTTCCAGCCACGCCTGTGGCACTCCTGCACGGCGCCGATCGCCAGCGTATCGGACGAGCAGAACAGCACGTCGAGCTCTGGATCGCGGGCCGACAACGCGGCAAGCGCCTCGGCGCCGCCCTGCGCGGTGATCGGCACCTCGATCTCCAGAGTCTGCGGATAGAGATTGCCATGATCGACCAACGCCTGACGATAACCAATTCGCCGCTGCTGCAAACGGTCATTGCCATGCACCGGCGTCGAGGCAAAGCCGATGCGACGATAGCCCTTGCCGACCAGATGGCGGGTCATGGCGTAGGCGGTATCGAAATTCGAAACACCGACCGCCATGTCGATTGGCTCGTGGCCGCGGATCTCGCTGATCTCCACCACCGCGACCTCGCCGGCGGCCAGCAGGCTGCGCGCCGAATCTGACGTGACAAAAGCCTGCAGGATCAGCCCGGCCGGCTGCCAGCCGAGCAGCGCGCGGATCGCCTTCTCCTCGCCTTCGGGATCGAAGGCGCCCTGGATCAGCAGGAGCTGGTAGCCCGCCTCATGGCAGGCATCCGACATGCCCTGCACCTGCTCGGCGATGCCGGAATTGATCAGCGGCGGCACCATGGTGCCGAGGATGCGGCGGCGACTCGGCGTCGACGACATGGCCGAAGCGATCTGGTTGCGGATGAAGCCCTCGCGCTCGATCACGGCCAGCACGCGGGCGCGCGTATCGGGCGACACCTTGTCGGGATCGGCCAGCGCCCGCGACACGGTCATCGGCGCGACACCGGCGCGACGGGCGATCTCCTTCATGCTGATGCGCGGTGTGTTCGGGTCGCGCCTGCCGGAATCCGCCATCGAAACTGCTCCTCTCGCCGCCTGCGCACGGACTCGACACGAGCCTCAATCTTAGAGCGTTTCGCTACTTTTCGGAATCGGCCGACGTCGCGATCGGGCGACAATCGCAGCTCCGAGCGGTCGCCGCATTTCAGATCATGCCCAGCTGGACGAAGAATGGCGGGAGCCGGCCAAAACCAGCCCCCCAATTCCGTGTCACGCGTTAGCGAAGCTCCGGCGGAACAGCAGGTTGAGCTCGGCGATCAGCGCCGCGCCGGGCTCGCCGGCCTTCAGCGCCACATTGATGCGCTTCGCCGCGGCGTCCTGGAACGCCATGTAGCCATTGTGGCGCGGGCGCAGCCAGGCGCCTTCCAGCGTCGGCCGCGTGTTCTCGTAGAAGCCGTGCGTCGGCGCGTTGACTGCAGGATCTTCCCACGCCGTCGCATGGCCGGGCTGGCCGCCATTCGAAGCATAGGGGCCGCGCTGGATATCGGCGCTGGCGAGCCAATAGGCAAGATCGATGGCCGCGTCGCGGTTTTCCGAATAGGCGGAAACGGCGATGCCGGTGCCGCCAAGCGCCGAGCCGACCGGGCCATTCGAGCCCAGCACCGGCATGTCGGCGAAGGCGAGCCGGTGCGGCCGGAAGCCGTCCGTCGCATAGCTGACATAGCCATAGAGCAGCGGCGCGACGGCGATATCAGAACCTTCGGCCGCCAGCTTCTCGAACACTTCGATTGGATCGCTGTCGAAATCGGCCATGCCGTTGGCGGCAAGGCTCTGCAGCAGTTCGTAGACGCGAACGCCCGTCTCGGGGTCAATCAGATTGCCCACGCCGGTGACATCGCACGGACGGCCGAGATTGGCACAGAGCGAATAGAGGCTCATCAGCGAATGCGGGGCACGGAACGGCACCAGCGCCTTGCCGGCGCCCAGCGCCAGAACTTCGTCCCAAGTCGTCGGCGGCGTCTCGATCAAATCGGGACGATAGGCCAGAACCGGCGTCGCGGCGTCGATCGGGAAAGCCCACTGATGGCCCTGCCAGGTGTAGCTCTTGTAGGACGCGCCGACGGAACCGGCGGCCAGCGCCTCGCGCTCGGCCTCGCGGCCGGCGACGTCGAGCGGCGCCAGGCAGCCTTCCTTGGTGATCTGGCCGACATGCGGATGATCGATGACGATCAGATCATAGGCGCGCGCCAGCTCCTCGACCGGGAAGCTCTCGAAATCCTGCAGCGAGCGCTTGTCCCATTCGACGGAAACGCCGGTTTCCTTCAGATACAGCTCGGCGCAGGCGACGACCGGGTCGTAGCCGCGCGGATGGCTCCAGGTCATGCCCTTGAGCGTGATCGGCTTGGTCAAAATCTCTTCCCCCTCGGACATGACTTCCGAGCGTCGCAGCGCCGGATCATGGCTGGCATTGAAAACAGGCCTTCAGCTCTCCCTGAGGGAGAGGTCGGACCGCAGGTCCGGGTGAGGGTTTACGGCCTCACCCGGATAGTTCCCTAAACCCTCACCCGCCGGCTTCGCCGTCGACCTCTCCCTTGAGGCGAGAGGTGAAGGGATGCCAGCGGCTGTACTCCCTCACAGGCCGAATTCGGCCCGGATCTCGTCGGTGTGCTCGCCGATGCGCGGCGCGGCGCGCGACAAAGGCGGGCGCTTGCCGTTGACGCGGATCGGCGAGCGCGTGGTGACGACGCGGACATTGTCGGCGCGCTCCACGGTCTGCAGCATGTCGAGCGCGGTGAAGCCGGGGCTCGAAAGCAGCTCGGGCCATTCCAGCACCTTGGCGCACCAGATATCGGCCGGCTCGAGGATCGCGAGCCAATGCTCGGTCGTCTCGGTCGCCAGCTTGTCGGCGATCAGGCGCTTGATCGCGTCGCGCTCGGAGAACCAGCTCTTCGGCGTATCGCGATAGAGATCGAGCTCCGGCATATCGAGCAGGTCGGCGAGCTTCGGGATCGGCGTCATGGCGACGGCGAGGAAGCCGTCCTTGGTCGGATAGATGCCGTACGGCGCCGAGAGATAGGCGTGGGCGCTGCGGAAATTGGCGCGCGAAGGCTTGCGGCCGCCATCGTTCAGATGCGTCGTCAGCACCTCGAACTGGAAGTCGATCAGCGCTTCCATCAGGCTGGTCTCGACATGCGAACCCTTGCCCGAGATGCCGCGCTTGACCAGCGCCGCCAGAACACCCTGGCAGAGCGCCGCGCCCGCCAGCATGTCGGCGATGGCGAGACCAAATGGCACCGGCCCCTGGCCCTCGTCGCCATTCAACCAGGTAACGCCGGAACGCGCCTGCGCCAGCAGGTCCTGGCCGGGACGGGTTACCCACGGACCCTCGTCGCCATAGCCGGTGATCGAGCCATAGACGACGTCGGGATTGATTTCCTTGATCGTCTCGTAGCCGAGGCCGAGGCGGTCGATCACGCCGGGGCGGAAGTTCTGCATAACGACATCGGCCCTAGCCAGGAGCTTCTTCAGGCTCTCCAGCTCGACCGGGTTCTTCATGTCGACGGCATAGCTCTCCTTGTTGCGATTGATCGCATGGAAGAGCGTGGAATCGCCGCCGATCTCGGTGTCGGTCAGGTACAGGCGACGGCAGAGATCACCGCCATCCGGGCGCTCGATCTTGATGACGCGAGCGCCAAGATCGAGAAGCCGCAGCGCGCAATAGGGGCCGGACAGGAACTGGCTGAGATCAACGACGAGCAGACCGTCGAGTGGCAAATCGGACTGGGACATTGGGCCTATTTCTTCTCGACCTGATCGGCGAACGCGGTTGCATCACGGTAGCGGACGGTCTGCAGATGCTCGCAGTAAAGCACCAGCTCGCCGTCGCCCTTGTAGACCTCATAGGCCGCGCGGATCAGGCCCATTTTCTCGTATTTCGGCCGCTTATCGATGTTGGTGCGGATCGTGTAGATGGTGTCGCCGATGAAGACCGGCTTGATGAAGCGGAGCTTGTCGTACCCATAGGAAAAGGCGTTGACGCAGTTCGTCGCGACGAGGCCGAGGCCGGCCGAGAAGACGAAGGCGCCTGCGACGAGCCGGCGGCCGAACACGCCTTCGCTTTCGGCGAACATCTGATCCTGGACGTAGGGATGAATGTCGACGACCAGCGTGTTGAAGAGGTGCGACTCGCCCTCGCCGATCGTGCGGCGCAGCGAACGGATCTTCTGGCCGACCGGCCAATCCTCATACAGCCAGTTTTCCGCATTCCAGACCGGAAGGTCGGAATGCTCCTTTGGCATGTCCTTTGGATGCGTCGATTCCACACCGACGGTTGGGGCAAATGTCTCGGCTGCCATGGCTCATCCTCCCTAAAGAATAATTCATATATCAATCATTCACTCATCCACAAATCAAGTTTCGATCCGCGGACGCATTGATTGATTTGATCAGGCCACGCCCGATCCGGGCTGTTGCGGCACTGGCGTCGCCGGCTCGGCGGCCGAGCGGAACGCCGCTTCGACCAACGCCATGGTGTGCCAGGCATCCTCGACCGAGGTGACCAGGCTTTCGTCCTCGCCGGCAGAAAAGCGCTGCAAATTCGACATCACGCCGGCAAAGGCGTTGGGGAACCAGCCGCCCGTCAGCGGCACTTGCCGCCAGTCGGCGTTCGCGCCCCGTGCAGCCGTGATCCAGAGTTCGTCCGGCTCGCCTTCCGGATAGTTCAGCAATAGGCCGAGCTTGACCGAGGCCGCGCCCTGGTCGCCCTCGAAGCGGAAGGTCGCGTCCTGGAATTTGCGGCCGAAATCATGGTCGTGGTTGATCGACAGCGTGCAGCGGACGTCTGGGCCGAAATCGAGCATCGCCGAGGTGCGCGTCTGCGCCAGCTCATTGCCGGGGTGGCCCAGCGTGCGGGCATGAATGCCGGTCGGATTGCCGAGCATGCCGCGGATCAGGTCGAGATAGTGGATCGAATGGACGGCGATTTCGACGCGCGACATCCCCTTCAGGAACGGGAACAGGTGCCAGGGCGTGACGAGATTCAGATGCATCTCGACATCGACCAGCCGGCCGAGCAGTCCCTTCTGCAGCGCATCCTTGACCGCCAGCATCATCGGCGAAAAGCGGAGCTGGAAATTGACGGCAGCATTGAACTGGCGCTCGCGGCAAAGCTTCAGAATCGCAGTCGCCTCGTCGAGATCGCGGCCCATCGGCTTCTGGATCAGCACGGTCGCGCCCTTGGGCAGGCGGCGCAGGATCTCCAGATGCGCGGCCGGCGGCGTCGCCAGGTCGAACACCGCGTCGCGCACGGCGACGGCCTCGTCCAGCGCCCGCAGGAACGGCACGCCCCATGCCTCGGCCAGCGCCTTGGCCCGTCCGACATCGCGGTCGAAAATGCCGGCGACAGGGAAGCCGGCCAGCGCATAGGCCGGCAGGTGCGCGTCATTGACGATGCCACCGGCGCCGATGATGACGATCGGGCGCGGCGCGCTCGGAAGCGGCCAGGCCTGGGCAAGCGATGCGGGGTCGAAGGACGTCATGAAAACCTCGATTGGCTCGGCGACGGGCGCCGGACTGCCCCCTCTCCCGCGAGCGGGAGAGGGTTCGGTGAGGGGCTTGCCCTCAGTCGATGTGGAAGACTTCTTCCATGCCGGCCCACCACTCGCCCTCCTTGCGGGTGTCGAGCGGCTTCTGCAGCGGCATGCAGACGGCCCACCATTCCTGCGTCACCGGATCGGCCGCCATCTTGGCGCTGTCGGCGGCGAAATCGGTGCCGTGATATTCGAAATAGGCGAAGAGCAGGTTTTCCGGCTCCTTCAGGTAGATCGAATAATTCTTGATGTTGCAGTCGGCGATCTTGGCCAGCACGCCCGGCCAGACGTCGGCGTGCAGGCGCTTGTATTCGGCGATTGCCCCGTCCTGCAGTCCGATGACGTTTCCCATGCGCTGCATGATGTTCTTCCTCCCGTTGTTTCGTTTTCTGGCAGCTGTCGCGGCCGTCATCCCTGCGAAAGCAGGGATCCATTCGGCACTCGGCAGCAGGCGGCTACATGGATCCCGGGTCTACGCTTCGCTTCGCCCGGGATGACGACCGAGTATTTGAACTCAGGCGAGCCGATAGATGCGCTCGGCATTGCGGTGAAGCAGGCCGGCCTTCTCGTCGTCACTCGCGCCCGCGATGATCTCATGCGTTGCCGCGACCCAGCGGCCGAGATCGGCGGTCAGCGTGCAGACGGGCCAGTCCGAGCCCCAGACGACGCGATCCCAGCCAAAGGCGCCGATCGTGTGCTCGACGAACGGGCGCAGGTCATCGACCGTCCAGTTGACCGGATCGCCATAGGCGATGACGCCGGAGACCTTGGCGGCGACGTTCGGCAGTTCGGCGATCGCCGACATGTTGGTCCGCCAGGGCTCGAACGCCTTGTCCTTGACGTTAGGGACGCCGCAATGATCGACGACGAACTGCACGTCGGGCGCGGCCTTGGCGATGGCGATCGCAATCTGGATCTGGCGCGGCAGCACGCAGAAATCGAAGGTCAGCTTGTGCGCGGCGAGCCGCTTGATGTTTTCCGCGAAGATCGGCTGCTGGCCAAGCTCGTCCGGCGATTCATGCAGGATGCGGCGCAGGCCACGCACCTTCGGATTGGCGGCGAGGCGCTCAAGCTGGCCGGCGAAATCCGGGCTCTCGGGCCGGCAGGCGGCGATGGCGCCGATCACGCCCTGGCCAAGGCCGGTGACGAAGGCCGTCTCGGGCTCGATATCCGCCTCGGCGACATCGACTTCCATGTGGAGCATGTCGGTGATGCCGGCGGCCTTCGCCTGCGGCAGGTAGTCTTCCAGCGTGAAATTGCGGTTGAGCGCCGGTGCGCCGCCCAGCCACGGATAGGAAAACCGCTCCTGATAGACGAGGTGCAGGTGGGTATCGATCATCCGCATGGCGTATCTCCTCCGGCCGAAACTTGGCGTTCCGGTTCATTTCATAGGTGAGCGCATCATTCACAGCGCTCGAAAAGCTGGCAAGGGGGCAGTTTGCAAAAGCCGGCGGCGCGAGGTGAGTCGCCGCCAATCCGGCCTCACATCTCGGCGCCGCCCCGGCCGAGCACATGCGACAGGTCGCGGCTGGCGGCGAGCAGGATGTTCATCGCCTGCTGCATGTCGGGCACGTTGGGACGATCGACGCGCGGCAGGAACGGACAGGTCAGCGCCGCCAACGCCGTATCGTTGGCGCCCAGAACCGGAACCGACAGATTGTAGACCGACTGCGACTGCGAGCTCGGCGTCGATTCGTAGCCACGACGGCGGATCTGCACGAGACGCTCGTCGAGATTGTCCGGCCGGCCCTTGTCCTCGGCCTGCTCCTCGCGCTCGGCTTCCATCATCTTGCGCTCCTCCGGCGTCGCGAAAGCGAGCAGCACGTGGCCGGAGCCGGTGTTGTAAAGACTGACCCGCGCGCCGACACGAATCGAATAACTCCAATAGCTTGGCGCATCCATCTGGGCGACGACGACGATCCGGCCGCGGTCATAGATGGCGAGATGGCAGGCCTGTTCCGAGTCACGCGAGAACTGCCGCATCACCGGCAGCGCCTGGCTGACAAGTCGGCGCACGGGGGCGTGCTGATGGGCGAGCGCGAACAGCCGCAAGGTCAGTTCGTAGCGGTCACCGTGCACGCGCGCGACATAGCTGCGCCGTACCAGCCGGTCGAGCATCCGGTAGATTTCGTTCGGCGAGCGGTTGAGCGCCTTGGCGATCTCGGCCTGCGTCATGCTCTCGTCGGTGGACGCCAGCAGCTCAAGGATATCGAGCCCCTTGTCCAGCGCCGGCGCGCGATATCGATCGTTGGAATCATCCAGCATTCAGCGGCTCCCCTCCCCCGGACTGCGACAAGTTAGAGATTGACTCGTTCCAGTCAATTTCGCTTATATACGAATACTCCATTCAGTAGTGGAGAATGTAGCGACCTCGAACCAAAGCGGTTCGGTCGTGTTCTGGGAGGAATTCGACACATGAATTTTATGCGCGGCATTCAGGCCGCTCTTTTTTCGTGCGCAGCCCTTGGCGCGCTGACCGCTGTCGCTTCGGCTGAGGACGCCGCCAATTGGGGTTCGTTCCCCGGCTACACCCTGAAGGTGAAGCTGATCGGCGGGACGCAGTACGAGAAGCTCTACACGCGCATTCCCGAATGGGAAAAGGCGACCGGCGCCAAGGTCGAGATCGTTTCCTCGAAGAACCATTTCGAGCTCGACCGCGAGATCAAGCAGGACATCGCTTCCGGCTCGATCACCTGGTGCGTCGGCTCCAACCACACCAGCTTCGCGCCGCAGTACGGCGACATCTATGTCGACCTGAAGACGCTGATCCCGCAGGCGACGCTGGACGAATTCGTCCCCGGCACGCTCGCCTCGTCGATGGTTGGCGGCCGTCTCGTGCAGCTTCCCCGCGTCACCGACGTGTCGAACCTGTACTACCTCAAGGACCTGTACGAGAACGCCGACAACAAGGCGAAGTACAAGGCGAAGTTCGGCACCGAGCTCGCGCCGCCCGTCACCTATGACGAGCTGAAGCAGCAGGTCATCTTCTTCTCGAACCCGCCGAACCTCTACGGCACCGCTTTCGCCGGCAAGGACGAGGGCATGACCGGCCGGTTCATGGAGATCGTGCGCGCCAATGGCGGCGACATGTTCGACGAGAACTGGAAGCCGATCTTCAATTCGAAGGCCGGCGTCGACGCCCTGCAGTGGTTCATCGACATCTACAATGCCAAGGCCGTTCCGGCCGGCACCGTCAACTACACCTGGGACGATATCGGCCAGGCCTTCGCCGCCGGCACGCTCGCCGTCGACCTGGATTGGCCCGGCTTCGCCGCCTTCTACAACGACCCGGCCAAGTCCAAGGTCGCTGGCAAGGTCGGCTTCGCCCTGTCGCCGCTCGGCACCGCCGGCAAGCGCGGCGGCTGGTCCGGATCGCACTCCTTCTCGGTCACCGAAGCCTGTGACAACAAGCCGGCCGCAGCCAGCCTGATCACCTTCCTGACCGACTACGATTCGGAAATGCTCGAAGCCCGCGCCGGCAATCTGCCGACCCGGACCAAGGCCTTCGCCGACGTCGTCGAAGAGTTCAAGAAGAGCGACACGCCGTACATGGCCGAGATGTTCGCCGTCTGGGAGAAGTCGCTCGCCGACGCCCGCACGCCGCCGCTCGTTCCGCAGTGGATCGAAGTGTCGAACGTGATCTGGCCGGAGCTGCAGGCTGCCATCGTCGGCCAGAAGACGGCCCAGGAAGCCCTCGACACGGCCGCCAAGAAGGCGACGCAGATCATGGAAGACGCCGGCGTCCTCCAGTAGGCGTTACGCCCCATCAATCGACCCTCGCCCGTCCGCGGGCGGGGGTCTTTTGGATAGCGCCGCCAAGTTGCGCCGGCGCTCTCCTCCGCCGCCCCATTCCGGGGCTCGCGGACAAGACCCGGACCTTGCGGTCCAAGCCCGTTCAAACGGCTCACGGAATCCTTTCATGCGTTTCTTCCGAAGCCGGCTCTCGCCTCCGATCCTGCTGCTGATGCCGGCTTTCGTCATCATCGCGCTGGTGGTGGCGGTGCCGCTGTTGTTCTCGCTCTATACGAGCTTCACCGGCTATCGCCTGGTGCAGCCGGCCTCGCTCTGGCAGTGGGTCGGCCTGCGCAATTACCAGCGCCTGCTCACCGATGTCGACTTCTGGTGGGCCTTTGGCCGAACGGTGCTGTTCCTGACCGTCGCGCTCAATCTGGAGCTGGTACTCGGTCTCGGCATCGCGCTTCTGATCGACAAGCTGACCGCCGGCCAGCGCGTCATCCGCACCATCATGATGTTCCCGATGATGTTCTCGCCGATCCTCGTCGGCTTCCAGTTCAAGTACATCTTCAACGATAATGTCGGCCTGGTGAACAACGCCATCCAGTCGCTCGGCTGGGAGAACGTGACGATCCCCTGGCTGGTGAACCCGATCACCGCCAACCTCGCCATCCTGATGGCCGAGGTCTGGATGTCGACGCCGATCTTCGCGATCCTGCTGCTGGCGGGCCTGATGGCCATGCCGCGCGATCCGATCGAGGCGGCCAAGGTCGATGGCTGCAATCCATGGCAGGTCTTCCGCCACATCACGCTGCCCTACCTGATGCCCTTCGTCTACATCGCCATGGCCATCCGTTCGCTCGACGTCGCGCGCGCCTATGACATGGTCAAGATCATGACGAATGGCGGCCCGGCCGGCCGCACCGAGCTCTTGTGGACGCTGATCGCCCGCACCGGCTACCAGGACGCCCGCATGGGCATGGCCAACGCCATGTCCTACGCCTCGATCCTGCTGTCGGTCTATTTCACCGTCTATTTCTTCCGGAAGCTCGCCGCGGCGCGACGCACCATGGGCGGAGTCGAATAAATGGAACGCTCCTGGCAGCGCTGGCTGATCCGCTTCGGCGTCTTCATCGTCATGGCGATCATCTGCGTCCCCGGTCTCTGGATCGTGATGACGGCCTTCCGCGACAATGTCGAAGTGATGGCCCGTCCCCCGGTCTGGATCCCCGAACGGTGGACGCTCGACAATTTCCGCGCCATCCTGGGTCTCTCGGAGAACCAGCAGGGCATCCCGGTCGTCCGCTACTTCCTGAACTCGGTCGTCATCTCGGTGACGAGCACGGTTCTGGCGGTGTTGATCGGCATGATGGGCGGCTACGCCTTCGCCCGCTACCGTTTCAAGGGCAAGAACGTCGCCTTCCTCTGGCTGATGCTCTCCCGCACGGTGCCGGGAATTTCCCTGTCGCTGCCCGTCTTCATGATCTGGAGCCGGGTCGGCCTGATCGACACGGATTTCGGCGTCATCCTCGTCTATCTGGCGCTCAACATCCCGTTCACGATCTGGCTGATCGACGGCTTCTTCCGGCAGATCCCGCTGTCGCTTTCGGAAGCAGCCCAGGTTGATGGCTGCACCCGCTGGCAGGCATTCTGGAAGATCGAGTTCCCGCTCGCCAAATCCGGCATCGCCTCGGCCGGCATCTTCGCCTTCCTGACCTCGTGGAACGAATTCGCCCTCGCTTCCCAGCTCACCCGGACGACCGCGTCGAAGACGCTGCCGGTCGGACTGATGGATTTCACCGCACAGTTCACGGTCGACTGGACCGGCATGTGCGCCATGGCCGTGATCATCATCGTGCCGGCGCTCATCCTGACCTTCATCGTGCAGAAACACCTGATCGCCGGTCTCACCTTCGGCGGCGTCAAAGGATAATTCGATATGGCAGAGGTCAGACTCGAAAAGCTCGTCAAGAGCTACGGCAAGGTCGGCGTCGTTCACGGCATCGATCTCACCATCGCGCATAATGAGTTCGTCGTGCTGGTCGGCCCGTCGGGCTGCGGCAAGTCCACCACGCTGCGGATGATCGCCGGCCTGGAAGAGATCAGCGGCGGCACGATCTCGATCGGCGACCGGGTGGTCAACGACCTGGCGCCGCGCGAGCGCAACATCTCGATGGTGTTCCAGAACTACGCGCTCTACCCGCATATGACGGTCAAGGAGAATCTCGGCTTCTCGCTGAAGATCGCCAAGCAGGATACGGCGACCATCGAGAAGCGGGTGGCGGAAGCGGCCGAGATCCTCGGCCTGACGCCGCTGCTCGAGCGCACGCCGGGCGAACTCTCCGGCGGCCAGCGCCAGCGCGTTGCCATGGGCCGGGCCATCGTCCGCCACCCGGACGTGTTCCTGTTCGACGAGCCGCTTTCCAACCTCGACGCCAAGCTGCGCGGGCAGATGCGCGTCGAGATCAAGAAGCTGCACCAGAAGGTCAAGACGACCATCGTCTACGTCACGCATGACCAAGTCGAGGCGATGACGCTTGCCGACCGCATCGTCATCATGAAGGACGGCCACATCGAGCAGGTCGGCACACCGGCCGAGGTGTTCGAGAAGCCGAAGAACACCTTCGTCGCCTCCTTCATCGGCTCGCCGCCGATGAACCTGCTCGACGCGACGGTCGCGACCGAAGCCGGCCGCAAGATCGCCAAGCTCAACGATGGCGTCACGCTCGCTCTCCCCGCCGCCGCGGCGGAGAAGGTCACGGACGGCCAGACCGTCACCATCGGCTTCCGCGCCGAGGCGTTCTCGCCGGTCGGCTACGGCCTCTATGGTGACAATGAAGTGGCGACGATCGAGCGCACGATCATCCTGCCGGAGCCGCTTGGCACCGAAACCTTGCTTTACACCGAGTTGGGCGGCAAGGAAGTTCAGGGCAAGATGCTCAATCCGCGCTTCGTCAAGCCGGGTGAGCAGTTGACCTTCAATCTCGACCTGTCGCGCCTGCATGTCTTCGACAAGGCATCGGGCATGAGCGTGCTGGTCTAAAAAGAGAGCCCCCGGGAGAAACAATGGCTAGAATCGTTCGTGTCGAAGGCCTGATGGTCGACCTGAAGCCGAAGGTGAAGCGGGTCGACGCGATCCAGTCCTTCGTCAGCCAGGAAACGCCGATCATCCGCATCACCGATGCCGATGGCGTCGTCGGTACCGGCTACAGCTACACGATCGGCACGGGTGGTCCGGCGATCATGTCGCTGATCGAGAAGACGCTGGCCCCTGCCCTGATCGGCCGCGAAGCCGGCATGATCGAGCAGATCTGGCGCGATCTCCTGTTCATGACGCACGCCACCTCTGTCGGCGCCATCACCTCGCTGGCGCTCGCCGCCATCGACACGGCGCTCTGGGACCTGAAGGCCCGCAAGGCCGACCTGCCGGTGCATATCCTGGCCGGCGGCGCGCAGGAGAAGATCCGCCTCTACACCACGGAGGGCGGCTGGCTGCACCTGCCGATCGAATCGATCATCGAGGACACGCTGCGGGCCAAGAAAAACGGCTTTGGTGGCGCCAAGATGAAGGTCGGCCGGCCGATCCACGAGGACGCGGCGCGCCTGCTGGCGGTTCGCGAGGCCGTTGGACCGGGCTTCGAACTGTTCACCGACGCGAACCAGGCTTTCTCGGTCGACGAGGCAATCCGGCGCGCGCGCCACTATGAGGCGGCCGATATCGGCTGGCTCGAAGAGCCGCTGACGGCGGACGATGTCGACGGCCATATCCGCCTCTGCGAATCGACCTCGATCCCGATCGCAGTCGGCGAGAGCCTGTATTCGAGCCTGCATTTCCGCGACTACCTGCAGCGTCGCGCCTGTTCGATCGTCCAGGTCGACGTCGCCCGCATCGGCGGCATCACGCCCTGGCTCAAGGTCGCGCACCTGGCCGAGACGTTCAATGTCGTCGTTTGCCCGCATTTCCTGATGGAACTGCATGTCGCGCTTTGCGCCGCCGTGCCGAATGCACGCTGGGTCGAGTACATCCCGCAATTGGATAGCTTGACGACAAAGGGTATGACGATCGCCGACGGCTATGCCGTACCGAGCACCGAGGCCGGTCTCGGCATTTCGTGGGATTTCGACGCCATCGGCCAACAGACGGTCGAAGGCTCGACATTTGCGACCAAGAACTGAAGGGACGGACGACTATGGGCGGCAAGCTCGCAGGCAAGGTCGCGCTGGTAACGGCAGCGGCGCAGGGTATCGGACGTGCGGTCGCCGAACAGGCCGCGGCTGAAGGCGCCATCGTCTGGGCGACCGACATCAACGAGACGGTCCTGGCCGAACTCAACGGCGTCAACGGCATCACAACACGCAAGCTGAACGTGCTCTCGAATGACGACGTCAAGGCGTTGATCGCCGAGATCGGCACCATCGACGTGTTGTTCAACTGCGCCGGCATCGTCCATGCCGGCACGTTGGAAGAGGCCACCGAGGCCGATCTCGACTTTGCCTACGACCTGAACGTCAAGTCGATGTGGCGCACGATCTCGGCAGCGCTGCCGGGCATGCTGGCGCAGAAGGACGGCTCGATCGTCAATGTCTGCTCCGTCGCCGGCTCGATCAAGGGCGTGCCGAACCGCTTCGCCTATGCCGTGACCAAGGCAGCGACCGTCGGCCTCACCAAGTCGATCGCAGCCGACTACGTCACCAAGGGCATCCGCTGCAACGGCATCTGCCCCGGCACGGTCGAAAGCCCGTCGCTGCAGCAGCGCCTGCGCGACCAGGGCGACTACGAGGCGGCCCGCGCCGCCTTCATCGCCCGCCAGCCGATCGGCCGCATCGGCCAGCCGAGCGAGATCGCGGACCTTGCCATCTACCTGGCGACCGCGACCTACACCACCGGCCAGATGCACATCATCGACGGCGGCTGGGTCAACTAAAACCCGCTGCCCTGCCCTCTCGCCCATCCGGCAATGTCGGATGGGCGCGGGAGAGCCTTCTTCGACCGGCGGAGGCGGTACACCTCCCCCGCCGTCATCTCCGCAAAGGCGGGGAGCCATGCAGCCGGAGCCTTACCGTTTGCGGCTCCCGCTGAATGGATCCCGGGTCAGGGCCCGGGATGACGGAGCCTTCCTGCCGAGGCGCGGCGTTGAGCCGTGAAAGAGAAAACCATGATCGTCGAGCAGTACTTCGAAGACTACGAAATCGGCTTCACCCGCCGCACGATGGGCCGGACGATCACCGAGACCGACATCGTCCTGCACGCCGGCCAGACGGGCGACTTCTTCCCGCACCACATGGACGCCGAATGGTGCGCGACGCAGGACTTCAAGCAGCGCGTCGCCCATGGCACGCTGATCCTGTCGGTCGCGGTCGGCATGACGGCGACGACGATCAATCCGCACGCCATGTCCTATGGCTATGACAAGGTGCGGTTCGTGAAGCCCGTCTTCATCAACGACACGATCACGGTCGAGGCAAAGATCGTCGACAAGCGCGACCACCCGAAGCGCGCGACGCATGGCATCGTCTCGGAACTGGTGACCGTCGCCAAGCAGACCGGCGAAACCGTGCTGGCCTGCGAGCACATCTATCTGGTCGCCAGGAAGTCCGTGACGGCCTGACCGAGACGGCACTCGATCACTTCGAGATTTTGGTCAGCACCCCTGGACGAAGTGATCCATCGTGCGGCCGACAAACCAAAAGGCCCCGGATCGCTCCGGGGCCTCGTTTTTTTCTGTCCGAGAGCGGAACCGATCAGAGCGTGATCTGCAGCTTCACGTCGTTCGGATTGGCAGAGGCTGCGCGTTCAAAAGCCGCGATCGAATCCTCGAAATCGTAGACGCCGGTGATCAGCGGCTTCAGATCGACCTTGCCCGAGGCGATCAGCGCCAGAGCGCGATCGAACACGTTGGCATAGCGGAACACCGTCTCCATCTTCACTTCCTTGGCCGAGGCCGAGACGATGTCGAGGGCGATCGGCTCGACCGGCAGGCCGACGAAGACAATCGTTCCGCCGGGGCGGACGAAATTGAAGATGCCGTCATAGGCGCGCGGCGAACCCGAGGCCTCGAACACGATATCGACACCCCAATTGTCGGTCTCGGCGGATATCTTCGCCTTCAGATCCTGCTCGCGGACATTGACCGGAATGATCCCATCATAGCGGCCGGCGATGGCCAGCTTCTCGTTGACGAGATCGGAGATGTAGACGCGGCTGCAACCACCGGCGAGCGCCGCCAGCGCCACCATGATGCCGATCGGGCCGGCGCCGATCACCAGCGCCGTGTCGCCGGGGACGATCTTCGCCTTGGTCGCCGCCTGCATGCCGATGGCGAAGGGCTCGACCATGGCTCCCTCGGCGAACGAGACATTGTCGGGCAGCTTGTAGGTGAAGGATTCCGGGAAAACGACTTCCGGCGTCAGGCAGCCATGCACCGGCGGCGTCGCCCAGAAGGTGACGCTCGGATCGACATTGTAGATGCCGAGTTTTGATGCCTTCGAGGTCAGGTCGGGCACGCCCGGCTCCATGCAGACACGGTCGCCGACCTTGAGCGACTTCACCTGCGAGCCGATCTCGACGACCGTGCCGGCCGCCTCGTGGCCCAGCACCATCGGCTCCTTGACGATGAACGGACCAATGGCGCCATGGGTGTAATAATGCACGTCCGAGCCGCAGACGCCGACCGTATGGATGGCGATGCGCACGTCGCGCGGACCAACCTCGAGCGGCAGGTCGATGTCGCGGAGCGAGAGCTTCAGCTTTTCTTCGAGGACGAGGGCACGCATGGCGAGGATCCAGATTGGCGTCGGGAATGCCGTTTTAGCGGAGGGGCGCCCCTCACGCTACGAGTCCGATGTCGCGGACATCACACTTCTTTGCAGTTCGCGCCCTAGCCTTCGCCGTCGACCACCTGGAAGCCGGCCCAGAACGGGTCGCGGTCGTCGACGAAGATGGTGTTGTAGCCGGTGACGCGGGCCCAGCCCTCGATGGTCGGGACGATCGCCGGCTTGCCGCCGACCGTGGTCTGGCGGGCGACGCGGCCAGTGAAGGTCGAGCCGATGATGCTCTCATGCACGAAGGCCTCGCCCGCCTTGAGCCTGCCGGTGGCGAAGAGCTGCGCGACGCGGGCGGAGGTGCCGGTGCCGCAGGGCGAGCGGTCGATCGCCTTGTCGCCATAGAAGACGGCGTTGCGGCCGGACGAGCCCTGGTTCTTCGGCTTGCCGGTCCAGAGCACATGAGTGAGCTTGTTCAGCGCCGGGTTTTCCGGATGCACGATGGCGTGGCGCGCGTTGAAGGCGGCGCGCAGTTTTGGCGACAGCCGCACGATGTCGGACGGCTCCAGATCGGAAAGGTCCGAATAATTCTCCTGCGCCTCGACGATCGCGTAGAAATTGCCGCCATAGGCGACGTCGACGGTCAACGCGCCGATGCCGTCGACCTCGACCTCATAGCCGCGCCCGAGCAGGAAGGACGGCACGTTGGTCAGCGTGACGCTGTCGACATAGGGTCCGTTCTGGACATAGCGCGCCTCGACGAGGCCGGCCGGCGTTTCGAGCCTGAGCAGGCCCGGTGTCTTCGGCGTGACGAGGCCGTGCTCGATGATCGTCGTCACTGTGCCGATCGTGCCATGGCCACACATCGGCAGGCAGCCGGAGGTCTCGATGAACAGGATCGCGACGTCATAATCGTCGCACGACGGCGGATAGAGGATCGAGCCCGACATCATGTCGTGGCCGCGCGGCTCGAAGCAGAGCGACTTCCGGATCCAGTCGAACTCGGCCAGGAAATGCTGGCGCTTGTCGAACATGGTGGCGCCCTTCAGCACCGGGATCGAACCGCCGGTGACGACGCGAACCGGATTGCCACAGGTGTGGCCATCGATGCAGACGAAGGTGTGGCGAGCCATGCTCAGAACCTCTTTGCGAAGCGCTCTGGAGAATAGGGGGCGAGGTCGATATCCGGCCGACGGTCGGCGATCAGCGAGGGGACGAGTTCAGCGGTCGCGGCGGCCTGGGTCAAGCCGTGATGGGCGTGGCCGAAGGCATAGACAATACGCGGATCGCGCGTCGCGTAGCCGATGACGGGCAACGAATCCGGCGTCGACGGCCGAAAGCCCATCCAGCGCGTGCCGCCGGAAAGCTCAGCCTCGGGCAGGAAGCGCTTCAGCTTGCCGAGGATGGCGTCGACGCGCTTGAAGTTGGGGGGGGCTTCGAGGCCGGCGAATTCGACGCTGCCGCCAACGCGGTCGCCGGTGTCCAGCGGCGTGGTGACAAACCCCTCGCCCTCGAACATGACCGGACGGGTGAGGCCGAGGCGGCCGGAGGGCAAAGTGACATTGTAGCCGCGCTCGGTATCGAGCGGGATCTTGTCGCCAAGCGAGGCGGCGAGCGGCTTCGACCAGGCGCCGGTCGCCACCACGATGCGGTCATAAAGCGCCAGCGTGTCGAAACTGGTGCGGATCGCCACGTCGCTGCCGCCGGCGCGGATCTCGACCACTTCGAACTTGCGCTCCTGCGCGCCGCGTTCAACCGCTGCCTGACCCAGCGCGCGGGTGAAATCGAGCGGGTCGGAGACATGGCAGCCGGTCGGGTAGAGCGCTCCGGCGACGGCGCGTGGGCCGAACGCCGGCTCCAGCGCGCGCAGGGCTGTTGCATCGAGCGTTTCAACGGCGATGCCGAGCGCCCGCTGGCGCGTGATCAGCGGCAGCGCGGCGCGAAAGCCGCGCTCGTCGGCCCAGACCGAGAGCAGGCCCTTTTCCCGCAGGTGATGCGCAAGGCCGATGGCCTCCAGGCGCTTCTGCCAGGCGGGCAGGGCACCGCTGTTCAGGGTGGCGATGGCGCGGGTGGAGGCTTCGATGCGGGCCGGGCGGCTCGCCGCGACGAAGCGGGCGAGCCAGGGCATCAACGCTGGCAGATAGGCCGGGCGGATCGCCAGCGGCCCGAGCGGATCGAGCGCCCAACCCGGCAGGTTGCGCCAGGCCTTTGGCGAGGCGAGCGGCAGGATGTCGAGATGGGCGATCCAGCCGGCATTGCCGGCCGACGTGCCGGCCGCGATCCCCGCGCGGTCGATCAGGTCGACGACATGGCCCTCGTCGAGCAGCGCGTGGGCGATGGTGACTCCGACAATTCCCGACCCGATAATCCCAACGCGCATAAGCTCTCCTGGTATTCAGTCCCGCGACACCCATAGCCAGCTTCATGCCTTGACCAGCCAAGCCGAAGCAAGTGGCTCACCCGGCCTACTCTCCGTCGGAGGAACTGGACCGGGCCGGGTGTTTCAACGCCCGTCGCGCAGCCAGACCAGCATGGCGCCGGGCTCGCGATTGGCCCAGGCGAAATAGGGAATGGCGGTGACCGTGCCGGGGATGGTTGCGGCCGGTTTCGGCCGATAGAGCGTATCCGCCCAGTCGTCGGTCTGGTCGACCGTGGCCGGCACTTCCAGCGTCACGACGCCACCAAGCAGGTCTGGCTGGTAGGCAGCCTTCGCTTCACCGGGCGTCAGCCGCATGTGCTGTGGCGGCGCGGCATTGTCCGCTTCCTCGACGCAATAGAGCACCGGACCACGCTTGAGCGCGACGCGGTCGGCGTCCATGCCGACATCGGGATGGGCGTGCAGCGTCTCGACCGGCATGTCGAGAGCGAGACGGATCTCGTCACCCCCCATCCAGTCGCGGCGGATGCCGAGATAGCCTTTTCGCGTCAGGCCCGCGACATCGACCGCGACGCCGTTGACGCTGGCGGTAGCATGGCGGCACCAGCCGGGAATGCGCAGCCAGAGCGTTGCCGGCACGGGTGCGCCGGCCTCGATGGTGAGGCGGATATCGCCGTCCCAGGGATAGGCGGTCGCCTGCGTCAGCCGCAGCGCCTTGCCCGCCACCTCCAACTCGATCGTAGAGGCGGCGTAGAGATGGACGGCGATGTTCTCGTCGTCATGGCTCGCGACATAGCCGCCGAGCGAGGCGACGAGGCGTGCGAGATTGGTCGGGCAGCAGGGGCAATAATGCCAGCGCCAGCGCCGATGCTGGCCATGGCTTTCGAGCGGGTTCTCGTAGAAATACTGGTCGCCGGCGAGTGACACGCCGGACAGCGCGCCATTGTGCAGCACCAGTTCCATATGGTCGGCAAATCGGCGGTCGAGGTCGATCGCCGCCATCCGATGGCCCCAGAACACCAGCGAGACGGCGGCGCAGGTCTCGGCATAGGCGGTCTCGTTCGGCAGGTCGAACGAGCGGGTGAAGCCCTCGTTCTCGACCGCCGGCCCCATGCCGCCGGTGACATAAAGCTGGCGGCTGGTCAGGTGTCGCCAGAGCTTGTCGAGCGCCGCCTTCAGGCTGGCATCGTCATCCTCAGCGGCGAGGTCGGCCATCGCGCTGTAGAGATACATGGCGCGCACGGCATGGCCGACGACTTCATCCTGCTCGCGCACCGGCTTGTGCGACTGGCTGTATTCATAGGTGCCGAAGTTGAACGGCTTGCCGCCGGGAAATTCCTTCACTTCCTCGTCGAAATAGTGCGGATCCTGCGCGCCGCGCTCGTCGATGAAATAACGGGCGAGATCGAGGAAGCGCGCCTCTCCGGTGGCACGATGCAGCTTCACTAGCGCGAGCTCGATTTCCTCGTGCGCGTCATAGCCGCGCCGCTTGCCGGGCTCGCGGCCGAAGCGGCTGGCGATATGATCGACGCAGCGGATCATCACATCGAGGAAGCGGCGCTTTCCTGTCGCCTCGAAATAGGCGACGGCGCCTTCGACGAGATGACCTATCGAATACATCTCGTGCCAGTCGCGCAGATTGGTCCAGCGCCGGTCGAGATCGCGGCGGATGAACCAGGTGTTCAGATAGCCATCGGCCAATTGCGCGTGGTCGAGCTTCTCGACCAAGAAGTCGATCGTCGCCTCGATCGCCGGATCGGGGTGGGTGGCGAGGCTGTAGCTCGCCGCCTCGATCCATTTGCCGAAATCGGAATCGAAGAACATCTGCATTGACAGGCCGTATTCGTTGATCGGCCGGACCAGCGGCTTGGGCGGCTTGTCGACGTCGAGCACCTCGATGAAGCCTTCTTCCTCCAGCCGCTGGAACTGGGTCGGGATCGTCGTCTCGCGATTGACCCGCGTGCGCTCGGCCCAGAAGCCGTCCGTGAAGGCGACGCGGGTGTGCGGAACCGGCTTGAGGCGGCGGAAATGGGTCGTTTCGGGCTTCGACATCGGGCGTTTCCATGCGCGGCTTGGCGTGAACGACGGATCGCGTTGGCCCTTCTTTCGAGGGCCAAAGTCTTTGAGAAAAGCTTTGCGCAATCCCGTCAGACGCAATCTGGCTGATTTGTCGACAGACTGCACGCAGAAAATATCCGAGCGAAACAGTCCTGCTTGCGCCGAGGCCCAAACGGCCGCCGGAACAAAAAAAGCCGGCCACCCATCGGGCGGCCGGCCTTGTTTTTGATTCAATCAGATGCCGATCAGGCCGGGACGCCGGCCTCCAGGCGCTTGGCGATCAGGGTACGCAGCGCGCGAAGATCCTTGGCGAACATGCGGATGCCTTCCGAGAGCTTCTCGGTCGCCATCTGGTCCTCGTTCATCGCCCAACGGAAGCTCTTCTCGTCGGCGGCGACGGTGGCGATCTTCTCGCCCGTGCTGGTCGGGTCGAGCTTGCGCACCAGCGTGCCATTGTCGGCGGCCAGCTTCTCGAGCAGCGTCGGCGCGATGGTCAGGCGGTCACAGCCAGCCAGCGCCTCGATCTCGCCGGTCGAGCGGAAGGACGCACCCATGACAACGGTCTCGATGCCGCGCTGCTTGTAGTAGCTGTAGATCTGGCGAACCGAGAGCACGCCCGGATCTTCTTCCGGCTCGAACGTCTTGCCCGAAGCCTTGACGTGCCAGTCGAGGATACGGCCGACGAAGGGCGAGATCAGGAACACGCCGGCCTCGGCGCAAGCAGCCGCCTGGGCGAGCGAGAACAGCAGCGTCAGGTTGCAGTCGATGCCTTCCTTCTGAAGGATCGCAGCGGCGCGGATGCCTTCCCAGGTGGAAGCGAGCTTGACCAGGATCTTTTCGCGCGGGACGCCGAGAGCCTCATAGGCCGCGATGATGTCGCGCGCGCGCTTGACCGACGCTTCCACGTCGAAGGAGAGATCGGCGTCGACCTCGGTCGAGATGCGGCCGGGAACGAGCTTCGACATTTCGGCGCCGAAGGCGACGGCGAGGCGGTCGGCGACGTGAGCCGCAATGGCATCCTGAGTGCCGCCCTGCTTGCGGCCCCAGGAGATCGCGTTTTCGATGACGTCCTGGTAGGCGGGCATCTCGGCCGCCTTGAGAACCAGCGACGGATTGGTCGTGCAATCGACCGGACGATAGGTCTTGATGGCCTCGAGATCGCCGGTGTCGGCTACGACAACGGTCATGGCTTTAAGCTGATCAAGTTTCGAGGTCATCGGACACTCCTCCAAGGCTGGCATGCGCGCATGCGCACGTATTTGCTTGGCATATGAGCATCCCGCCCGACAAATGGAAGCTGGAAAATTACTTCGCCAGTCAAAAACAAACGCGGTAACCAGATAGATGCGGTCCGCGCCGCGCGATCCACGCCGGTTGCCGCGACGAGCCGCCAATGAAGCAGCACCGCATTGAGGAAACGCGTTGATGTCGAAACTCTCCCTGGCCGGACCGTGGCAGCTCTTCAACTCCAGCGGCGAGGCGCTCGGCCCCTGCCCGATCCCCGGCGACGTCCATTCGGCGCTAGTGGCAATGGGCCGGATCGGCTCGCCCTATGTCGGCACCAACGAGGCCGACATGCAGTGGGTCGGCGAGGCGAGTTGGGAGATCGCCCGCAACTTCGATGTCACGGCGGCGCAGCTCGCCGATCGTTGGGCAATACTGGAGCTTGAATTTGTCGACACCTTCGCTGAGGTGATTCTCAACGGCCAGCCGATTGCGCACCTCGGCTCCAGCTTCATCCGCCACCGCATTGACGTAACTGCAGCGCTCAAGCCGGGCGCCAACGACCTGCGCATCCGCTTCTCGCCGGCCGGCGCCGAGGCGATCGAGCGCGCGAAAAAGCAGCCCTTCCCGATTCCCTGGAGCGTCTCGAACAATCGGGTTCCCGACCTCAACATGATCCGCAAGGCGCAGTGTCATGGCGGCTGGGACTGGGGTCCCTGCCTGATGGTCACCGGCATCTATGCCGAGCCGGTCCTGCACTTCTACGAAACCGCACGGATCGAGGCGGTGCAGATCCGCCAGCGCCATCACGCCGATGGAACGGTGACGGCGATCGCCGAGATCGAGCTGCTGGCGCAGGCGGACATCATGGTTCCGGTCACCTTCGAGCTGGCCAGCAAGACCGTGAGCGCCGAGGCCAAGGTCTCGGCCGAGCGTGGCGGCAAGGCGACCCTTTCGCTCGCCATCGACAAGCCGGACCTCTGGTGGCCGGCCGGCCATGGCGCCCAGCCGCTCTACGAGGCGGTCGTGACCATCCCCGGCGACGCTGTCCGCCGCAATATCGGCTTCCGAACGCTGAAGGTCGTCACCGAGAAGGACGAGGCCGGCGCCTCGATGTTCTTCCGCGTCAACGGCATCGACATCTTCGCCAAGGGCGCCAACTGGATCCCGGCCGACTCGCTGCCGGCCGCGATCACGCCGGAGCGGATCGACTCGCTGCTGTCGGCCGCCGTGGAGGCCAACATGAACATGGTCCGTCTCTGGGGCGGCGGCTTCTACGAGTTCGACGCCTTCTACGACGCCTGCGATCGGCTCGGCCTGCTGATCTGGCAAGACATGATGTTCTCCTGTTCGCAATATCCCTCGACGCCGGACTTCCTGACCGAGGTCGACGCGGAACTGCGCTACCAGATCAAGCGCCTCTCGAGCCGGCCGGCGATCGCCATCTGGTGCGGCGACAATGAGGTGATCGGTTCGCTCACCTGGTTCGAGATTTCGCGCAACAACCGCGACCGCTATCTGGTCAATTACGACCGGCTGAACCGGGTGATCGACAAGGCGGTGCAGGACACCGATCCCGATCGCCGTTTCTGGCCGTCCTCGCCCTGCAACGGCGACATGGACTATGGCGACGCCTGGCACGACGACAGCTCGGGCGACCTGCATTTCTGGGACGTCTGGCACTCGAACAAGAATTTCGAACACTACTACACGGTGAAGCCGCGCTTCTGCTCGGAGTTCGGCTTTCAGTCCTTCCCCTCGATGACAGGCATCCGCGCCTTCGCCGGCAGCCGCGAGAACTGGAATGCGACATCGCCGGTAATGGAATTCCACCAGCGCGACGGCGCCGGCAATTCGCGCATCATCGACACGATGGCGCGCTATTTCCGCGTGCCGTCCGGCTTCGAGAGCTTCGTCTACCTGTCGCAATTGCAGCAGGCGATGGCGATCGAGACGGCGGTGCGCTACTGGCGCAGCCTGAAGCCCCATTCGATGGGCGCGCTGTACTGGCAATTGAACGACGTCTGGCCGGCGGTGTCGTGGTCGTCGATCGACCATTCGCTCGCCTGGAAGGCGCTGCACTACCACGCCAAGCGGTTCTTCGCGCCGGTGGCGCTCGCTGCCCGAATGCTTGACGGCAAGCTCGTCGTCCGGGCCATCAACGACCGGCATGTTCCGGTGGTGCTAGAGACGCGGCTGCGCAGCTTCGACCTTGACGGAACACTGATCGACGAACGCCACGCCAAGGGCCATGTGCCGCCGGACCGCGCCATCGAGATCATGGCGATCGCCGCGCCGGTGGCGCAGGATCGGTTCTACGTGATCGATGCCAAGGTCGACGGCGTCGCCTCGCCGGAACACCAGGTCGTCGTCTTCCCGGACGTGCCGAAGCGCTTCGATCTGCCGGAGGCGACCGTCTCGATCCAGGAGGTCGGCCCCGGCCGCTTCCGGCTTACGGCCGATGCGCCGGCCTTCCATGTCCGCGCCGAGGCGGAAGGGATCCCCGGCCATTTCGACGATGCGAGCTTCCTGCTCCTGCCCGGCGAACCGCGGCTCGTCGCGTTCAAGGCAGAGGCGGGCCATCCCATTCCAACCGCCGCCGATCTGAGCGTGCATCATCTCGGCGCAACCTATCGCTGACGACGTCCGCGACCGGTTGATCCTGAAATAGAAACGGCGCGGACATTCCGCGCCGTTTCCAATTCAACCTGCCGGATCTAGCGGTACCAGCCACCCGGCGCGTAAACCCAGCGGCCGTTGCGCCAGACCCAGTCCGACTGACGATAGCGATAGCCCGGCCGCGCCGGGATCCAGCCGCCGCTCATCCACACATAGCGGCCACGGCGCCACTCCCAGTGGCCCGGTCGCCAGTAATAGCCACGGCGCGGCGGGGGAACGCGCTCACGACGCGGCGGCGGCGGCCGACGATCGGGATTGGGCCCCCACTGCTGCGCCTCTGCGTCGCCTGGAGCCATCGTCGCCAAGGGCGCCGCGACGGCCGCAGCCAGAAGCCCGGTCAACAGAGAACGTCGAGAAAGCATGATTTTCCATCCCATATCTTGAGAACGCGCGAACGCGGTCAGAGCCACCCGCATAGGCTTCAACGCTCGAGGCCCCGCTTTCCGTTGCCTCAAGAATGAAAAAATCAGAAATGGTAGCCATTGTGGTCGAGGAAGAGCCTCAGCCGCTCGGGAAACTTCATCAATTTCCGGTCCTTGGCGGCGCAGGTGTCGATGTCACCGCCGGTGACGCAGGTCTCCTCGCCGGGATCGGTTGCGAGGTTCCAGTGCTTCTGCAGCTGCTTGAACGCCTGCTCGCCCTCGCCGGCCCGAATGCTGGCGGCAACCCATCCGGCGAGGAAGCCCGGCGACTTCCAGCGCTCGACCGGATCGGAATCTGCCTCCAGCTGCCTTAGCCAGTCCCGATGGGCCCGAGCAAAGCGGGGCTCCGTCGTGATGTCGACCAGTTTGCCGTCGCGCACCGTCTTGATGACAAGCGGCGCGGCGCTGCAGGCATAGCAGTCGAAGGTATAGAGGAAATTGTTGTCGACCGTGACGATCTCGGCCTCGCCGTCGTCGTTCAGGTCCTGCAGATAGTCGCCATCGCCATCAAAGGCGCCGACGGGAACCGCAACCCAGCCCTTGTCGGTCTCGGTCGCGACCACAACCTCCGAGCAGCAATGGGCGCCGCCCGTATAGCTGCTGAAATAGACTTCCTTGCTCTTGTTGGTCGGGTCGATGTCGACGATCGAAGCGCTCATCGACGGCACAGACATGCCCGAGGCGGTACCGACATGCTCCAGCACCATCTTGCCGTTCACGATGACTTGCAGGACCGGGACGTCGTCATCCGGATCGATCTGCGGCCGCCGTTCCTGGAACACCCGCGCCGTGATCCCGGAATCGATGACGGTCGCCTCCTTGGCGCCCTCGGCGAACTCGGCGGTCGGATAGAGCGGCTTGTCCTCGTCGGCCTGGTCCGACTGGGCCCACAGCGTAGTGGACGACGCTATCACGAGCGCCGCCATGGCCATGGCAGCCAGACTCGTCCTCCAGAGAAATGATCCGCTGCGCAATTTTTCCGTCCTTAGACTGGCCCCGTGCCAACAGTCTAGCGACACCGGCTTTCGCCGAACAGAAGTTGATGCCACCATCCCCTCTTTCGCGATCCCTCCGGTTCGAACCGGAGGGTCGAATGACCCCGCCTCTCGCAAGGATTTCCCTTCATGTCCGACGCCATCTCGTCCCGTACAGGCGGTCGCCTCATCGTCGAGGCGCTGGAGGCCAATGGCGTCGAGCGCGTCTTCTGCGTCCCCGGCGAGAGCTACCTTGCCGTGCTCGACGCGCTGCATGATTCGGCGATCCCCGTGACGGTGGCGCGGCATGAGGGCGGCGCGTCGATGATGGCCGAAGCCTGGGGCAAGATGGCCGGAAGGCCCGGCATCTGCTTTGTCACACGGGGGCCAGGTGCGACCAACGCCGCCGCCGGCCTGCATGTCGCCATGCAGGACTCGACGCCGATGATCCTGTTCATCGGCCAGGTCGGCCGCTCGATGCGTGAGCGCGAGGCGTTCCAGGAGATCGACTATCGGCAGATGTTCGGCGACGTCGTCAAATGGGTGGCGGAGATCGACGAGGCGGCGCGCATTCCCGAATTCCTCTCGCGCGCCTTCCATGTCGCGACCTCGGGCCGCCCCGGTCCCGTCGTGCTGGCGCTGCCGGAGGACATGCTGCGCGAGAAGGCCGCCGTCGGCACGGTCGGGCCCTCGGAGCCGATCGAGACCTATCCGGGCCTGACCCAGACGGCACAGTTGCAAAAGATGCTCTGGAAGGCCGAGCGCCCGCTGCTGGTGCTCGGCGGCTCGTGCTGGAGCGACCCGGCGATCGCCTCGATGCAGCGCTTTGCCGAACGCTTCGACCTGCCGGTCGGCGTCTCGCTGCGCCGACAGGGCCTGTTCGACCACGAGCATCCGAATTTTGCCGGCGAGGTCGGCATCGCCATCAACCCCGCTTTGGCCAAGCGGGTCAGGGAGGCCGACCTGCTGATCCTGGTCGGTGGGCGGATGAGCGAGATGCCCTCCTCCGGCTACACGCTGCTCGATATCCCGCAGCCGCGGCAGACGCTGGTGCATGTGCATGGCGGCTCGGACGAGCTCGGCCGCGTCTACCGGCCGACGCTCGCCATCAACGCGACGCCGAACGGCTTTGCCGCGCAGCTCGAGGCGGTGCATCCGCCAGCAACCATTCCCTGGAGCGCCGAGACGCGCGCCGCCAATGAATCCTATCGCGCCTGGTCCGACCCGAAGCCGCGCAATGTCGGCGGCGTCGAGATGGGCGCGGTGATGCGGACGCTGCGCGAGCATCTCGCCCAGGATGCGATCCTCACCAACGGCGCCGGCAACTACGCCAACTGGGTGCATCGCTATCACCGCTTCCGCGGCTCGAAGACCCAGCTGGCGCCGACCTCCGGCTCGATGGGCTATGGCGTGCCCGCCGCCGTCGCCGCCAAGCTGCGCTTTCCCGAACGCACGGTGATCGCCTTTGCCGGCGACGGTTGTTTCCAGATGACCGGCCAGGAATTCGGCACCGCGGCGCAGGAGGGAGCCGCGATCCTGGTCATCGTCGTCGACAACGGCATGTACGGCACCATTCGCGCCCATCAGGAACGCAGCTACCCGGACCGGATCGAGGCGACGAAACTGGTCAATCCGGACTTCGCCGCCTTTGCTCGCGCCTATGGCGGCCATGGCGAGACGGTGGAGACGACGGCAGACTTCTGGCCGGCCTTTGAACGGGCGCAGGCGAGCGGCAAGCCGGCGATCCTGCATGTGAAGGTCGACCCGCAGGCGATCTCGCCCTCCGCGACGATCGACGAAATCAAGGGCAAGCGCCTGAAGGGTTAGCGTCGGTGGCGCTAAGCCGTCGGCGCCCCCCGCCGCTCGCGGGTGCCGGCGCGGGCCAGAAGCGCCACCGGCAGCATGCCGGCGATGACAATGACCAGCGCCGCCACCGCGCCATCCTCATAGGTGCCGCGCGCTGCCTCGCCATAGACATAGGTCGCCAGCGTCTCGAAATTGAACGGCCGCAGCAGCAGCGTCGCCGGCAGTTCCTTCATGCAGTCGACAAAGACCAGCAGGCCGGCGGCGGCGATGGCCGGCGACAGCAGCGGCACATGGATACCGCCCGAAAGCCGGGCCGTGCCGGCGCCAAGGCTGCGCGCCGCCATGTCGATCGACGGGCTGATGCGGCTGAAGCCGGATTCGATGCCACCGATCGTGATTGCCTGGAAGCGCAGGCAATAGGCCAGCAGCAGCGCCGCGCCGGAGCTCATCAGAATCAGCCCCGGCGAACGGCCCCAGACGCTCTTCACCGCGTCGGCGATCCAGTTGTCGAGCCCGGCGATCGGCACCAGCAGCCCGACGGCTAGCACCGTGCCGGGAATGGCATAGCCGATCCCCGCGAGGCGAATCATGCCGTGCAACGATTTCCGGCGCGACATCCGCCCGGCGGTGGCGAGGAACAGGCCGATAGCTACGGTAAGTGCCGCGGCGATGCCGGCGAAGAGGACGCTATTGCCGGTCCAGACCCAAAGATCGGCCGGCAGGCCGCCGAGCGCGATGCGTCGCGCTGCCGAGACGATGAGATAGCTCGCCGGCACAATGAAGCCGAGCAGGATCGGCAGCGCGCAGGCAAGCGCGGCAAGGAGGGCACCGCCGCCCGTCAGCTTCTGCGCCATCGGCTGGCCGTTGCCGCGCGGAGCGGCATAGTTCATGCCGCGCCGGCCGAGGCGTTCGAGCAGCACGAGGGCGAAGACGATCGCCAGCATGACCAACGCGATCTGCGCGGCGCCCTCGATCGATGAGCGCGTCACCCAGGTGGTGTAGATCGCGACCGTCAGCGTGCGAACGCCGAGGAATTCCGACGCGCCGATGTCGTTCAGCGCTTCCATCAGCGCCAGGCTGACGCCGACGGCAACGGCAGGGCGCGCCAGCGGCAGCGCCACGGTGCGGAAGGCGCGCCAGCGGCCGGCGCCCAGCGTGCGCGACGCCTCCAGCAGCGAGGCCGACTGCATGACGAACAGCGCCCGCACCGGCAGGTACACATAGGGATAGAGGATCAGGCCGAGCAGCAGGATAGCGCCGCCGGGCGAGCGGATATCGGGAAACGGCAGACCGCGCGGGTCACTGATGCCGAGGAGATGGCGCAGGCCCGTCTGCAGCGGGCCAACAGGATGCACCACGTCGAGATAGGCGAAGGCCATGACGTAGCTCGGCACCGAGAGCGGCAGCAGCAGCGCCCATTCGAAAAGGCGCCGGCCGGGAAAGCGATAGGCCGTCACCAGCCAGGCCATGCCGATGCCCAGCACCGTGACGAGGATGCCGACGCCGAGAAGCAGCAGCGCCGTCGTGCGGGCCGCGGCCGGCAGTACATTGGCGATCAGGTGCGGCCATAGCGCGCCGGAACCGCGCGAGGCGAAGAAGACGAGCCCGCCGATCGGGGCCAGCGCGATCAGGGCGATCAGTGCGGCGCCGATCCGCCAGGGCCGATCCGAGCGGGCCGGCGCCAAGCGGAGCCGCGGCAGGGACATGGTGGAATCGCTCATGCCCCGGGGGTTCCGGGGCATGAAATCTTGCGGTTCGAGTCGTAGGTTCGGCGCATGAAGACGGTCAGCCGTCGAAGCCGACCACGTCGACCAGCTCGCTGGCCTGCTTGCGCTGCTTGGCGACGTCCGTCAGCGGGGTCGGATCGACCGTCAGCGTGCCGAGTTCGGCGATGATCGGATCGGGCGCGACGCCGGCGCGGACCGGATACTCGAAATTCGCCTTGGCGTAGATCTCCTGCGCTGCCGGCGAGACGAGGTATTCCAGCAGCTTGACGGCGTTTTCCTTGTTCGGGGCGTTCTTGGCAACCGCCGCGCCCGAAACGTTCACATGCGTGCCGGCCTTGTCCTTGAAGGTCGGCAGGATGACGCGGATCGCGTTGCCCCATTCGACCTGCTCGGGGCCGCCCTTGCCCGACCGCATCAGGCCGACATAGTAGGAATTGGCCACGCCGACATCGCAGAGATTGGCGAGGATGTCGCGCGCGACGTCGCGGTCGCCGCCGCCTGCCTTGCGGGCGAGGTTGTCCTTGACGCCGGTCAGCCAGCCCTTGGCGGCATCCGGTCCGTCCTTGGCGATCACGGCCGCGATCAGCGAGGTGTTGTAGGGGTGCTGGCCCGAACGGATGCAGACCTTGCCCTTGAAGCGCGGGTCGGCCAGATCCTCATAGGTCAGCGTCTCGTCCTGGACGCGGTCCTTCGAAGCGTAGATGACGCGGGCGCGCATCGACAGGCCGTACCACTGGCCGTCGGCATCGCGCAGATTGGCGGGGATCGCTTCCTCGAGCACGGCCGACTGGACAGGCTGGGTCAGGCCGCGATCGGCAAGCTCGATCAGATTGCCGAAATCGACAACCGAGAGCAGGTCGGCCGGCGAATTGGCGCCTTCGGTGGCGACGCGCTCGGCGAGGCCTTCCTTAACGAAGATCACATTGGCCTTGATGCCCGACTCCTTGGAGAAATTATCAAGAAGCGGCTGGATCAGGCCCGGCTCGCGGGTCGTGTAGACGTTCACTTCGCCGGCCGCTTGAGCGGAAAGCGTGGTCGTCGCAAGCAGCGTAGCGGCGGCAGCGCCCTGGATCAGGCGGGTCAGGCTAAGCATAGTGAACTCCGTTCATTCAGGGGACACCCCTCATCGCCGACGTGTACCGACGATGAGCGTCGGCTCCATCCCATCATCACGAATAGAGGTCAACCAGTTGAACGCAATTCCATGCGACATTGGACTTATTCTAATTCAAGACAGAACTGTCCAGTACCCCGATTTCCTCTTGTTACGAAATGACGTGGCACGGTTGAACTGCGGATGATGGCTATCATCACGATTTCGTGAGCAGTGTATTGGCAACTATACAGGGAAAGATCGGCTAGCTCTCGACCCAGTCGCCGGTGACCGCCTGCACCAGAGCGAGCGCGGCGACCGCAGCCGTGTCGGCACGCAGGATGCGGGGGCCTAGCGGGATCGCCGTGACGAAGGGGAGAGCGTGCAGCGTCTCGCGCTCCTCCGGCGAGAACCCGCCCTCGGGACCGATCAGTACGGCGAGCGGCCCCTTCGGCAAAGCTCGCAGGATCGACACCGGATCGGCGCCTGTCTCGTCCTCGTCACAGAAGACGATCCGCCGCTCTGGCTCGTCCTTCGACCAGCGGGCGAGCAGGCTTGCAAGCTGTTCCGGCGCCTCGATCTCGGGGATCGACAGCACGCCGCATTGCTCGGCGGCTTCGATGGCGTTGGCGCGCAGGCGCTCGTCATTCAGCCGCGCCACCTGCGTGCGGCGGGTGATCACCGGGCGGATATGGCCGACGCCCATCTCGACCGCCTTCTGCACCATGTAATCGAGCCGCGCCTGCTTGATCGGCGCGAACAGGTAGGTGAGCGTCGAGGCTGGTGTCTGCTCGCGCGACAGCGCGTCGGCGGTCAAGACAGCGCCCTTGCGGCCGGCTTCGGCCAAAGTCGCCTGCCACTCGCCGTCCTGGCCATTGAAGATCAGGACCGGGTCGCCCTCGCGCATGCGGAGCACATTGACCAGATAATTGGTCTGGCCCTTGTCCATGACGATGCGGGCGCCCTCGCCAAGCGGGGCGTCGATGAACAGGCGTTGGGTGGTGAAATCATAGCGCGACATACGCTTCGATTACGCAAAGCATCGTCCCGCCGCAAGGTGGCGCGGCGGTCCGGCTTGACCGACGCCGACGGTGGGGGCATTCAGGGCCGATAGCCCCCGCCGCCTTTGCGCGGAATCAAGGAAGGCCGCGACCGACTTGACCGATCCCGTCCACAACGCCGGCGAATATTCCGTCTCCGAAATCTCGATGGCGCTGAAGCGCACCGTCGAGGATGCGTTCGGCTTTGTCCGCGTGCGCGGCGAGATCTCCGGTTATCGCGGGCCGCATTCCTCGGGCCACGCCTATTTCGCGCTGAAGGACGACCGTTCGAAGATCGAGGCGGTGATCTGGAAGGGCAATTTCGGCAAGCTGCGTTTCCGGCCCGAAGAGGGCATGGAGGTCATAGCCACCGGCAAGCTGACGACGTTCCCCGGCTCGTCAAAGTACCAGATCGTCATCGAGGCTCTGGAGCCGGCCGGTGTCGGCGCGCTGATGGCGCTGCTGGAAGAGCGCCGCCGCAAGCTCGCCGCCGAGGGCGTGTTCGACCAGGACCGCAAGAAGCCGATCCCCTATCTGCCGCGCGTGATCGGCGTCGTCACCTCGCCGACCGGCGCGGTCATTCGCGATATCCTGCATCGCCTCGCCGATCGCTTTCCCGTCCAGGTGCTGGTCTGGCCCGTGCGGGTGCAGGGCGAGACGTCGGCGGCTGAAGTTGCGGCGGCGATCGCCGGTTTCAACGCGCTGACGCCCGGCGGCGCGATCCCGCGGCCGGATGTGCTGATCGTCGCGCGCGGTGGCGGCAGCCTGGAGGATCTCTGGGGCTTCAACGAGGAAATCGTCGTGCGCGCCGTTGCCGCCTCGACGATCCCGCTGATCTCCGCCGTCGGCCACGAAACCGATACGACGCTGATCGATTTCGTCTCGGATTTGCGCGCGCCGACGCCGACCGGTGCCGCCGAAATGGCGGTTCCCGTTCGCTCGGAACTGGTCGGGTCCGTCAGTGATCTCGGCCGCCGGCTCGATGGCGCGATGCTGCGTCTTGTCGAGGGCCGTCGCCGCGAACTGCGCGCCGCGACCCGCGCCTTGCCGCGCCTCGACGACCTGCTTGCCATTCCACGTCGCTCCTTTGACGAGCTCGCCGCCCGTATCGGCCGTGCGCTCGGTGCCAACACGCTGGCGCATCGCGGTCGGCTGGAGCGCACGGCCGGCCGCCTGTCACCCGCCTCGCTCGAACGCCTGACCCTTCGCGCCCGCGATCGCCTGAAGTCTCTGGGCGAGCGCCAAGGTCGTGCGTTAGAGGTTCATGCCGAGCGCAAGCGCGCCGGTTTTGCCCGCATCGCCGGCCGCCTGCGCGTCGAGCCGCTGTCGCAGCGTCTTTCGCGGGGCGCCGTGCAGATTGCCGAGATCGACAGCCGGGGCAATCGCGCCTTCATCCGCATCGTTGAGAAAAACCGCGACCGGCTCGACCGCGCCTGGCGCTTGGCCGAGACGCTTTCCTATCGCAGCGTCCTGGCGCGCGGCTTCGCGCTCGTTAAGGACGCCGAGGGCAAGACGGTCCGCATGGCGTCGCAAATCACCAGCGGCGAGGCACTGACGATCGAGTTCCAGGACGGCAAGATCGGCGCCGTGGCCGCCGGCGGCGCCGCCGAACCGCGCCCCAAGAAGGCCGCCAAGCCAAAGCCGCCGACGCAGGAAAGCCTGTTCTAGATCGGGCGCTTTCCTCACCTCCCCCAGAGGGAGAGATGAGGGACCAGCCTCCGGCAGAGCTGCCCCTGCCCTCAGGCCAGTTCCGGCAGGTCGCGAAAGAGCGCCAGGGCCTCGGGATTGGCGAGGGCTTCCTGGTTCTTCACCGGCCGGCCATGCACGATCTCGCGCACGGCGAGCTCGACGATCTTGCCCGATTTCGTGCGCGGAATGTCGGCCACGGCGATGATCTTCGCCGGCACATGGCGCGGCGAGGCGCCGGTACGGATCTTGTCGCGGATCCCCTTGAGCAGCGCCTCGTCGAGCCCAACGCCCTCGCGCAGTCGCACGAACAGCACGACACGAACGTCATTGTCCCAATCCTGGCCGATCGCCAGCGCCTCCAGCACCTCGGGGATCTGCTCGACCTGATTGTAGATCTCGGCCGTGCCGATGCGCACGCCGCCGGGATTGAGCGTCGCGTCGGAACGGCCATGGATGATCAGCCCGCCATGCGCCGTCCATTCGGCGAAGTCGCCGTGACACCAGACATTGTCGAAACGGTCGAAATAGGCGGCGTGGTAGCGGCTGCCATCGGCGTCGTTCCAGAAACCGATCGGCATGGAGGGAAACGCCTTGCGGCAGACCAGTTCGCCCTTGCCGCGCGCCAGCGGCGCGCCTTCCTCGTCCCAGACATCGACCGCGAGGCCGAGGCCGGGGCCCTGGATCTCGCCCTTCCAGACCGGCTTGCCGGGAATGCCGAGGACGAAGCAGGAGATGATGTCTGTGCCGCCCGAGATCGAGGCGAGATGGATGTCCTGCTTGATGCCCTCATAGACGAAGGAGAAGCTCTCCGGCGCCAGCGGCGAGCCGGTCGAGGTCATCATCTTCAGCGTCGACAGATCATGCGTCTCGATCGGCCGCGCACCGGATTTGTGCAGCGCGTCGATGAACTTGGCCGAGGTGCCGAAGAAGGTCATCTGCTCGGCGTCGGCATAGTCGAACAGGATGTTCGGACCGGGGTGAAAGGGCGAGCCGTCATAGAGAAGGAGCGTCGCCCCGGCGGCGAGGCCGGAAGCGAGCCAGTTCCACATCATCCAGCCGCAGGTGGTGAAGTAGAACAGCCGGTCACCGTCGCCGACGCCCGAATGCAGATGGATCTCCTTCAGATGCTGCAGCAGCGTGCCGCCCGCCGAATGGACGATGCATTTCGGCACGCCGGTCGTGCCGGACGAGAACATGATGTAGAGCGGGTGGGCGAACGGCATGGGCGCGAACGCAACCGGCCCGGCCGTGAATGGCGCGAGGAAGGCATCGAGCGACACGCCGTTCGCCAATATCGCGGCAGTCGCCTCCGCCGTGCCGATATAGGGCACGATGACCGTCTGCCGCACGGTCGGCAGGCTCGGCACGATCTCGGCGAGCTTCGGCGCGATGTCGATGGTCTTGCCGGCATAGTAGTAGCCGTCGCAGGCGATGAAGACGGTCGGCTCGATCTGGCCAAAGCGGTCGAGCACGCCGCGCGGGCCGAAATCCGGCGAGCAGGACGACCAGACCGCGCCGATCGAGGCGGTCGCCAGCATGGCGGCGATCGTCTCCGGCATGTTCGGCATCATGGCGGCGACGCGGTCACCGGCCTGGACGCCGGCGGCGGCGAGCGCCTGCTGCAGCCGCGAGACCAGCGCATGCAGGTCATCCCAGGAAAGACGCCGCTTCACCCGGTCCTCACCCCAGAAGACGAGCGCGTCGTCATCGCCCGATATCCTGAGCAGGTTCTCCGCGAAATTCAGCGTCGCATCGGGGAAGAACCGCGCCCCTGGCATGCGTTCGCCATCGATAAGCAGATGCTCGCCCTTGTCGCCTTCGACGCCGCAAAAATCCCAGACGAGGTCCCAGAACGCCGCCCGTTCGTCGATCGACCATTGATGCAGCGCGTCGTGGTCGGAAAGCGGCAGGCCGGTCCATTCCGCCGCGGCGGCGCGAAAATGCGTCATCGGATGGTCGGCGAGACGCGCAGCCGACGGCACCCACAAGGGCTGTTCGGAACTGGGCGGGACATTCGCAGACGTCATGGGGAAGGATCCTATCCGGCAAGGTTGCAGTGCGGCAAAATTTCACTGCCCGGCCATGGATATCCGCAGCCCACCGCCAAGTCACGCGGGAATCCGTGCTGGCGCTGGCGAGAAAAGCCTTGCGAAATCACGGAATTCTGCCTATCCGGGAGCCATTCGGTCGTGGCACCTTCCGAAACGTTAGGGGCAATCGTCACCGGGTGACATGAAAAAGATCCTATTCGCCCTCGCAGCGATTTTGATTCTTTGCGGCGCGTTCGTTCTTCTGGCGCCCAAGCTGGTCACGATCGAAGCCGTCCGCCGCTCCCTGACGCGCGAAGTCGCAGGGTGGAGCGGACGCGCGCTCACCTATGAGGGCACGCCGACCGTTTCGTTCCGTCCTTACCCGGCCGTCACCTTCGCCAAGGTGCGAATCAGCTCCGACAAGGATCCGCGGCCGCTGGTCGAAATGGACTCGCTATCGGCCGAGCTGAGCTTCCTACCACTGCTGATCGGCCGCGTCCGGCCGTCGGTGCTGGAGCTCGACAATCCGGTGTTCCGCTTCGGCGTCGACGACAAGGGCCAGCCGAACTGGAGCCTGCCACGGGCGTTGCGCGGCGATTCGGAACTCGGCCGTCTCGTCATCCGCTCCGGCACGCTGCACTATGTCGGCCAGGACCGGAAGGAACTGCTCTTGACTGGCGTCGACGCCCGGCTCGACTGGCCGGATCCCGCCGCGACCGCCAGCGTCAAGGGCAGCGCCACCTGGCAGAACGAGGCGTTCGACTTCAACGGCTCGATCGGCACGCCGCTGGATCTCGTCAGCGGTCGCCCGACGGCGTTGCGTTTCGCCATCGCCTCGACGCCGCTGCGCGCCTCGTTCAGCGGCACGGTCGCCAATCTTGCCGAGCCGAAGGGCGAAGGCGAACTCTCGGTAACGACGCCGTCGATCCGCCGCCTCGCCGGCATCTTCGACATGCCGATGGGCGAAGGCTCGACGCTCGGCAGTGCCTCGATCGAATCCCACGCCAGCCTCGCGGCCGGGACGCTGACCTTCGCCACCGCCAAGATCAGCGTCGACGGCAATGAGAGCGAAGGCGCGCTGTCGATCGACTTCGCGCGCGGCCGGCCGTCCGTCCAGGGCACGCTGGCGTTCGAGAGCCTCGATCTCTCCGCCTATGCCGAGGCGCTGGCCAGCCTGGTCACGGCTGCGCGCGCCACGCCGGATCAGCCGTTGCCGCTTGGCGCGCTCGACAGCAACGATCTCGACCTGCGCATTTCGGCGGCGCAGGTGCTGCTCGGCAGCGCCCGGCTCGGGCGCACGGCGGCCTCGGCGACGATTCGCGACGATCGGTTGAACCTCTCGATCGGCGAGGCCCAGCTCTATGGCGGGCGACTCTCCGCCAGCCTCTCGGCCTCGCTGCAGGACCAGGCTGCCTCGGCCTCGCTGCAAGCCCGCATCGACGGCCTGCCGGTGCGTGCCGCGCTGTCCGACCTGTTCGGCATCGGCCAGCTTGACGGCATCGGCACCGGCACGCTTAGCCTATCGGCGCACGGCGCCAACTGGAACGGGCTGATGACCTCGCTCACCGGCAGCGGCAGGGCGATGATCGCCGATGGCAGCTTCGACGGCGTCAACGTCACGGCACTGTCCCAGCAGATCACCGCCGACGGGACTATGAGCGGCAATCTGCTCGGCGGCTCGACCAAGTTCACCCGGGCCGAAGGCACCTTCAACATCGATGCCGACCATGTCACGGCGCCCGCGATCCGGGTGACGGGAACCGGCTACGAGATCAACCTCTCCGGCGAGGCGCCACTGCAGGCGACGTCGCTCAGCGCCCGCGGCGACCTCACCATCGAGCGCGCCACCGGCGGCGCCACCAGCACGCCGATCCGCGTTCCCTTCGTCGTCGGCGGCAATTGGGAGCATCCGACCCTGGTGCCGGATTTCAGCGGTCTATCGCGCCGCAGCGACACGGGCACCGAGCCGGCGATCGGACCGGTCCGGAGCTTTGCTCGCGCCTTGTTGCCGCTGATCCGCTAGACCGCCCTTCACGGGAAGCGAACGCCGGCTCGCACACGTACCGGCGCGGAGAGCCCAGCGTCTGAGGCGGCGACGCCGCCTCAGACCATCTTCTGGATCGACTTCTTGCGCCAGACGAACCGGTAGTAGCTCGCCTGCATGGCCAGCATCGCGATATAGGCGATCGGATAGGCGGCCCAGACGCCGTTGATGCCGAAATGACCGGACAGGCCATAGGCGACCGGAACCTCGATGCAGACGATCGCGACGATCGAGATCAGGGTCGGCATCAGCACCGTGCCGCTCGCCCGCATGACGCCGGCCAGCACGCTCGACATACCGAAGATGATGTAGCCCCAGAGCACGATATGCAGCAGCGTCTGCGCCAGTTCGATCACGGGTTCGCTGGTGATGAAGAAGCCGATCAGCGTGCGCGAAAACAGGTAGCAGATCGCTACCAGTCCGCCGGTGATGATGAGGCTCAGCTGGATGCCGGTGCGGGTGATGATGCCGAGCGCCGCGGCGCGGCCGGCGCCGATCGCCTGCGCGCCCAGAATCGACACGGTGATGGCGATCGAGATCGCCGGGAACTGCACATAGTTGATCACCATGTTGACGGTGCCATAAGCGGCGGTGGCGTCCGAGCCGAACGAATTGACCAGCGCCAGCACGGCGATCTCCGCCAGCGAGACAAGAACGAGCTGCACGCCGGAGGGAATGCCGATCTTGAGCACCGACACCAGCAGCTTGCCGTCGATGCGCAGATGGCGGATCAGCACGGCGTCGGGCGCCAGCGGATGCTTGCGGCGGCGCATGTAGAAGAACAGCCAGGCGAGCGCGATCAGAAACGACAGGATCGAGGCATAGGCGCCGCTGGCGATGCCAAGCCGTGGCAGGCCGAACCAGCCGCGGATCAGCGCCGGCGTCACCAGCAGGCCGGTCGCCGTCGAGATCGCCAGCGCGTAGAGCGGCGTCACCGTATCGCCGACACCGCGCATCATCGAGGTCATCAGCAGGAAGACGAACAGCCCTGGCATGGCGATCAGCATGATGCGGGCATATTCGGTGGCGTCGGTCAGGATGTTGGCCGGAGTGCCGACCGCCTTCAGGATCGCGCCGGTGAACGTGCCGCCGAAGATCGCAACGACGGCGCCGAACAGCATCGCCACCGTCAGCGTGGTGCCGGCGACGGCCTTCACCGTCTCCAGCTTCTGAGCGCCATAAGCTTGGCCGATCATCACCGAGGCGCCGGCACCGAGGCCGATGGTGAAGGAGATGAACAGGAACAGGATCGGAAAGAAGGCGGCAACGGCGGCCAGCGCGCCGACGCCCAGCATCTGGCCGAGATAGATGTTGTTGAGCGTGCCCGACAGGGCCTGCAGGATGTTGCTCAGGATCATCGGCCCGAGGAAGACGAGGAACGTCCTCCAGAGCGGCGGCAGGGACAGCCACGGCTTCATTTCGGATCAGACGTCTTCGAACGCGGGACCGGCCAGCTTACCGGCGTGCTCGCGGATATCATTCGGCCAATTCTCGATCATCTGGCGAAAGCGCTCGCGGTCGCCCGCGAACAGCGCGCGGCCCGCTTCCTCATAGCCGGGCTGATCGCCTGCCATCGCCGTCATGAAACGCTGCGTCGCCTCCTGCGCCCGTCGGGCACGATCGCGGCCCTCGCTGGTGCGGCGCGCTTCGTCGACCAGCTTGCGCAGTGCCACCGAGGCGCCGCCTGGCTGGCTGCCCAGCCATTGCCAATGCCGGGGCAGCAGCGTCACCTCGCGGGCGACGACGCCGAGCCTCGGCCGACCGGGACCGCGCGGCGGGGCGATCTCGACCACCTCGGCCGACGCCGAAGCCGGCGTGTCGTCGGTCAGCCGGGCCAGAACCTCGCCGGCCGAACCGCGAAAATCGACCTCGATCAGCCGGCTGGTGTCGTCGTCGAAGAGAAGCACCGGCTCGCCGCCCTGATCGGCCGCTTCCTTGCTTTTCAGCGCGACGTCCGGCAGCAGCCCCGTCGCGATGCGCCGGAGGCCCTGAAACGCCGTGCAGTAGATCTGCTGTGGAATGCTCATCGTCACGCCTTTCTTGAAACAGACGGCGTTCTATCCGGATAAAATAAAAACGTCAATATTACCCGGGTAATTCTTCGGACGAATATCAAACGCCCTGGATGGCGAGGCGTTCCGCGCGCTGCCGGTCCACTTCGCGGCGCTTGGTGACGGCCGAGGCAATGATGACGCCCGTCGCCACGATGGCGATCAGGATCGAGCAGATGGCATTGATCTCCGGCGTCACGCCGAGGCGGACCTGGCTGTAGATCTTCATCGGCAGCGTCGTCGCGCCCGGTCCTGTCGTGAAGCTGGAAATGACCAGATCGTCGAGCGACAGGGTGAAGGCCAGCATCCAGCCCGCCACCACAGCCGGCAGGATCAGCGGCAGCGTGATGGTGAAGAAGGTGCGGAAGGGCGGACATCCGAGATCGAGCGCGGCCTCCTCAAGGCTGCGGTCGAAGGTGATCAGGCGCGATTGCACCACCACCGCGACGAAGCACATCGAAAAGGTGATGTGCGCCAAGGTCAGGGTCCAGAAGCCGCGGGCAAAACCGATGGCGACGAAGAGCAGCAGCATGGCTAGGCCGGTGATGACCTCGGGCATGACCAGCGGCGCATAGACCATGCCGGAGAACAGCGTGCCGCCCGGAAAGCGGCCGAAGCGCACCAGGGCGATCGCCGCCAGAGTGCCGAGGACGGTCGCCAGCGTCGCCGACAGCAGCGCCACTCGTATCGTCACCCAGGCGGCATCGAGCAGGCCCTGGTTCGACAGCAGCGACACGTACCACTTGGTCGAGAACCCACCCCAGACCGTCACCAGCTTGGAGGCATTGAAGGAATAGACGACCAGCAGAACGATCGGCAGATAGAGGAAGGCGAAGCCGAGGGTGATCGAGGTGACGTTGAACCAGGAAGCGCCGCGTCTCATCGTGCTGCCTCCCGCATCAGGACCGTGGAGTGGCCGGATCGTGCAAATCTTGTCCGCATCCGCTTACTCCGACGCTTTCTTCTGGGCATTCTGGAACAGCATGATCGGCACCACCAGGATCGCCAGCAGCACGACGGCGACGGCGGACGACACCGGCCAGTCGCGGTTCGAGAAGAACTCGGCCCACAGCGTCTTGCCGATCATCAGCGTGTCGGAGCCGCCGAGCAGGTCGGGGATGACGAACTCGCCGACGGCCGGGATGAACACCAGGAAGCAGCCGGCGACCACGCCCGGCAGCGACAGCGGGAAGGTGATCTTCCAGAAGGCCTGGATCGGCGGGCAGCCGAGATCGGCGGCGGCCTCGAGCAGGGTCTCGTCGAGCTTCTCCAGCGTCGCATAGAGCGGCAGGATCATGAAGGGCAGGTAGGAATAGACGATGCCGATATAGACGGCGAGCGTCGACGGCAGGATGTTGAGCGGCTCGCTGATGACGCCGAGGCTGAGCAGCAACTGGTTCAGCAGCCCCTCGGGCTTCAATATGCCGATCCACGCATAGACTCGGATCAGGAACGAGGTCCAGAACGGCAGGATCACCAGCATCAGCAGCGTGGTGCGCCATTCTTTCTTCGCCCTCGCCATGCCATAGGCGATCGGATAGCCGATGAGGAGGATCAGGAAGGTCGAGATCGCAGCGATCTTCACGCTCGACAGGTAGGATTCCCAGTAGAGCGCGTCCTCGGTCAGGAAGACGTAATTGTCGAAGCTGAATTCCTTGATCTGCTCCCACAGGGCGCCGATGCCGGCCGTCAAATCGAGCGCCGGCGTATAGGGCGGCATGGCGATGGCCGTCGTCGACAGCGAGATCTTCACGACGATCAAGAACGGTGCCAGGAACAGCACGATCAACCACAGATAGGGGATCGCGACGACCAGCCATCGCAGGCGCGAATGTCTGGAAGAACGGTCGGTCAGAGCCATCGGGCTACCTCGTCAGCACGACGCCGCCGTCACGGGACCAGGTCAGCCAGACCTTGTCGTCCCATGTGATCGGCCGCTCGACGAGACGGGTGGTGTTGGTGATCGTGGCCTTGACGGTGGCGCCGGTGGCGAGCCGCACATGGTAGATCGAGACGTCGCCGAGATAGGCGATATCCCAGACCTCGCCGGTGACCGCGTTGACGCTCGGATCGGCCGGCGGCGACAGCGAGATGGCAACTTTCTCCGGCCGGACCGCGAACCAGGCGTGGTCGCCGAGCTTGGCGCCGCCGTCCTGGGACACCTGCACCTTGGCGCCGGTGCCGTCGCAATCGAGCGTCGTCACGCCGCCCTCGGTCGAGCTGATATGCCCCTCGAGCAGGTTGATGTCGCCGATGAAGTCCGCGACGTAGCGCGAATTCGGCTGCTCGTAGATTTCTGCCGGCGTGGCGATCTGGACGATCTTGCCCTGATCCATCACGGCGATGCGGTCGGCGACGGTCATCGCCTCTTCCTGGTCGTGCGTGACGATGACGAAGGTCATGCCGAGCTTGACCTGCAGGTCGATCAACTCGAACTGGGTTTCTTCCCGCAATTTCTTGTCGAGCGCGCCGAGCGGCTCGTCGAGCAGCAGAACCTTGGGCTTCTTGGCCAGCGAGCGGGCGAGCGCGACGCGCTGCTTCTGGCCGCCGGAAAGCTGGTGCGGCTTGCGCTTGGCGAATTTCTCCAGCTTCACCAGCGCCAGCATCTCGTCGACGCGGGTGGCGATGTCCGGCTTCGGCATGCCGTCCTGCTTCAGGCCGAAGGCGATGTTGTCCCAGACATTCATGTGCGGGAACAACGCATAGGACTGGAACATCATGTTGGTCGGGCGCCGATAGGGCGGCACGCCGACGAGATCCTGCCCGTCGAGCATGACATGGCCGCTGGTCGGCTCCTCGAAGCCGGCGATCATGCGCATCAGCGTGGTCTTGCCGCAGCCGGATGGGCCAAGCAGGGCGAAAAACTCGCGCTCGTAGATGTTCAGCGAAAGATCGTCGACAGCGGTGAAATCGCCGAACGTCTTGGTGACGTTCTGGAACTGGATGAAGGGCTTCGCGGCCGGATCGTTCCAGGGCGCAAAGGCCCTGCGGATCGGCCCGAGCGACTTGCCCGCCGTAAGCAACTTACCTGCCATGGGGCCTCCACCCGCGTTCCATGCCGTCAAGAAGAGGCCCGGTACTAGACCGGGCCTCTTTTGTCCACTGGATCAGGTGCCGCTCTTGATCTTCGTCCAGAGCCGCGTCACGACGCGCTGGACCTTCGGATCGTTCGGCGTCGTGGTGTAGAGCTTCTTCATCACCGCCTCATCCGGGTAGATCGTCTTGTCATCGAGGATCTCCTTGTTGATGAAGGGCTGCGAATCCTTGTTGCCGTTCGCATAGGAGACGTAGTTCGTCGCCTTGGCGATGACTTCCGGCTTCTGGATGTAGTTGATGAAGGCGAGCGCCGCCTCCGGATTCGGAGCGTCCTTGGGGATCGCCATGGAATCCATCCACAACAACGCGCCTTCCTTCGGAATGGCGTAGCCGATCTCGACCTTATTGTTGGCTTCCGCAGCCCGGTCACGCGCCTGGATGACGTCGCCGGAATAGCCGAAGGCCAGGCAGATGTCGCCATTGGCGAGCGCCTGGATGTATTCGGACGAATGGAACTTGCGGATATAGGGGCGGACCTTCTCGATCAGCTCACCTGCCTTGGCGATCTCGTCCGGGTTCTTCGAATCCGCCGGCAGGCCGAGATAGTTGAGCGCGGCCGGGATGACGTCATCCGGCGAATCCAGCATGTAGACGCCGCAATCCTTGAACTTCGAGACCACTTCCGGCTTGAAGAACATGTCCATCGAATCGACCGGCGCGTCCGGCATGGCCGCCTTGATCTTCTCGACATTGTAGCCGATGCCGGTGGTGCCCCACATGTAGTTCACGGCGATCTCATTGCCGGGATCATAGGTGGCGAGCCGGGTCGTGATCTCGTCCCACATATGCGAGAGGTTCGGGATCTTCGACTTGTCGAGCTTCTGGAACACGCCGACGTCGATCATGCGCTTCAGATTGCGATCGGTCGGCACGACGATGTCGTAGCCCGAGCCGCCGGCCAGCATCTTGGTTTCCAGGATCTCCATGGAATCATAGACGTCATAGACGACCTTGATGCCGGTTTCCTTGGTGAAATCCTCGATGATCGACGTGTCGATATAGTCGGACCAATTGAAGATATGCAGTTCCTTGTCGGCAGCGGCGGCGCCGCTGATGGTTCCGACGGTCAGCATCGCGCTGAGCGCAACGCCGCTGAAGGCATGCTTGATCATACATTTCCCCTAGATATGGCCGCGCGGACCCGGGTGATCCAGCCACATTTCTATCCTCGAATTTAGACGTTAGAAGGCTTTTTGACCTACCTCAACCGTTTCCTGCGACCATTGGCAGGGACCGGAAGCCGCACGGACAACGTATCCAAGTTGACTTCGGTTCAGCCGTGGCGACACTTCAGGACAGTCGCGTGAAAGCCGAGGGGAAATCGTGGCAAAACGGAAGAAGGGCGCCAAGGCCATCGAGGGTGATGTCCGTGGCGTCAGGTCGCTGGACGAGGCCAGAGACTGGCTGAAAGCGCGCGGCATCGAGGACATCGAGTGCGTCGTGCCCGACCAGGCGGGCGTCGCGCGCGGCAAGATGATGCCGGTGCAGAAGTTCCTCGCCGGCCCGACTATGTCGATGCCGGGCTCGATCCTGACCCAGACCATCACCGGCGACTATCCGGAAGACGACGACCGTTTCGTCAGCGACGCCGCCGATCAGGACGTGATGTTCGAGCCCGACCTGTCGACGCTCTGCGTCGTGCCGTGGGAAACCGATCCGACCGCGCAGGTCATTCACGACGCCTATCATCGCGACGGCCGCTCGGTCGAAACCGCCCCGCGCCAGGTGCTGCGCCGCGTCATCGAACTCTATGCGCATCAGGGCTGGCAGCCGGTCGTGGCGCCGGAGCTCGAATTCTACCTGGTCAAGCCAAACACCGATCCCGACTACCAGCTCGAGCCGCCGACCGGGCGTTCCGGCCGGCCGGAGGCGGCGCGCCAGTCCTATTCGATCGCCGCGATCAACGAATTCGACGACCTGTTCGACGACATCTACGACTTTTCCGAACAGCAGGGCCTCGAGATCGACACGCTGATCCACGAGGAAGGCGCCGCGCAGATGGAGATCAATCTCCTGCATGGCGACCCTCTGGCCTTGGCCGACCAGGTGTTCCTGTTCAAGCGGACGATCCGCGAGGCGGCGCTCCGGCACGACATGTACGCCACCTTCATGGCCAAGCCGATGTCGCGCGAGCCGGGCTCGGCCATGCACATCCATCAGTCGGTGCTCGACGTCGAGACCGGCAAGAACATCTTCTCCGACGCGGATGGCGACCCGACCTCAAAATTCTTCGCCTTCATCGGCGGCTCGCAGAAATACCTGCCGGCCGTGCTCTGCATGCTGGCGCCCTATGTGAATTCGTATCGGCGGCTGGTGCGTTCGTCCTCGGCCCCTGTCAACACGCAATGGGGCTATGACAACCGCACGGTCGGCCTACGGGTACCGAACTCCAATCCGGCCGGACGGCGGCTGGAAAACCGCCTGCCCTCCTCCGACGCCAACCCCTATCTCGCCATCGCCGCGTCGCTCGCCTGCGGCTATCTCGGGCTGATGGAGGGGCTGAAGGTTGGCGACCCGGTCTCCGGCTCGGCTAATTCGGACGAGATCGACCTGCCGCGCGGCCTGCTGGAAGCCGTCGCCCTGTTCCAGGAGCAGGAAGAGCTGGTCGAGATCTTCGGCGAGCGCTTCGTCGCCACCTATGGCGCGATCAAGCGGGCGGAGTACGAGACGTTCATGCAGGTGATCAGCCCCTGGGAGCGGGAATTCCTGCTTTTGAACGTCTAGCGCCAGACCACTCTGGGAGAGGAAAGTCGATCTGGATGGCGTCCTGTTCTTCACCTCTTCCGGCGGGAGAGGTCGGCCCGAAAGGCCGTGTGAGGGTTTAGGGAACTTGTCCGTTAGGCTGCAAACCCTCACCCGCCGGCCTTTGACCGTCGACCTCTCCCACAGGGGGAGGTGAAGGAAATAGCGAGCGTTCGATTCCGACGCCGAAACAGCACAACCGGACCTGCTCATGACGAAGCCATCCAACGTCACCGCCGACTATCGCGCCCGCGACGCGGCGCACCACATTCACGCCTTCTCCGACATGAAGAGCCTGAACGCGGAGGGTAGCCGCGTCGTTGTCCGGGCCGAGGGTTCCTGGATCTGGGATTCGGAGGGCAACCGCATCCTCGACGGCATGTCGGGCCTCTGGTGCGTCAATATCGGCCACGGTCGCAAGGAAATCGCCGACGCCGTGCAGCGGCAGATGGCTGACTTCTCGTTCTACAACACCTTCTTCAAATCGACCCATCCGCCAGCGATCGAGCTGGCCGAAACGCTCGCCCGGCTGACACCGCCGCAGTTCAACCGCGTCTTCTTCGTCGGCTCGGGCTCGGAAGCAAACGACACCGTCATCCGCATGGTGCGCCACTACTGGGCGAGCCTCGGCAAGCCGGAAAAGTCGGTGCTGATCGCCCGCAAGAACGCTTATCACGGCTCGACGCTCGGCGGTGGCAGCCTCGGCGGCATGTCGTCGATCCACAGCCAGGGCGGATTGCCAATCCCCGGCATCCACCACATCGCCCAGCCCTACTGGTTCGGCGAGGGCGGCGAGATGAACGAGGACGAATTCGGCCTGTTCGCCGCGCGCGAGCTGGAAAAGGCGATCGACACAATCGGCGAGGACAAGATCGCCGCCTTCGTCGCCGAGCCGATCCAGGGCGCCGGTGGCGTCATCATCCCGCCCGCCACCTACTGGCCGGAAGTGAAGCGGATCCTCGCCGAGCGCGACATCCTGCTGGTCGCCGACGAAGTCATCACCGGCTTCGGCCGCACCGGCAACTGGTTCGGCTCCGAGACCTTCGCGATCGAGCCCGACCTGATGGCCTTCGCCAAGGGCGTCTCGTCCGGCTATCTGCCGATCGGCGGCGTCATGGTCTCCGACAAGGTCGCCGACGTCATCTATGACGCGGGCGAATTCCATCACGGCTTCACCTATTCCGCCCACCCGGTCGCCGCCGCCGCGGCGGTCGAAAACCTCCGCATCCTCGAAGCGGAGAAGCTGGTCGAGCGGGTGCGCGACGACATCGGCCCCTATCTGCAGGCGCGCTGGCGCGGGCTGGTCGACCACCCGCTGGTCGGCGAGGCGCGCATGACCGGGCTGATGGGCGCCATCGAGCTGGTGCCGGCAAAGCCATCGCGGACGGAAAAATTCGCCGACACCGGCAAGGTCGGCACGATCGCCCGCGACATCTCGCTCCGCAACAACCTGGTCATGCGCGCCGTGCGCGACAGCCTCATCATCGCGCCGCCGCTGACGCTGAGCCACGACGAAGCCGACCAGCTGATCGCCTCCGCCCGCAAGACGCTCGACGATACCCATGCCGAGCTGCGGCGGCTCGGCCTCGTATGAGGCGCGCATGAGCAAGCCGCACGCGCCCTCCTGGTATGCCGAAACGGCCGACAAGAGCCTCGCCTTCGCCCCGCTCGAGGACGATACGCGCGCCGATGTCGTGATCGTCGGCGGCGGCTATACGGGCTTGTCCGCGGCGCTGCATCTGGCCGAAGCCGGCATTGACACCGTGCTGATCGAGGCGGAAAAGATCGGCTGGGGTGCTTCCGGCCGCAATGGCGGCCAGCTGCATACCGGCCAGCGCCGCGACCAGGAATGGCTCGAGAAGCGGCTCGGCAAGTCGGCCGCGCACGAGCTGTTCGGCCTCGCCGAGGAGGCGAAGGCGCTCGTCCACCAGCTGATCGACAAGCACCAAATCGATGCCGAATGGCGGCCCGGCCTGATCGAGGCGGTGCACAAGGAACGCCTCGTGGCCGAGGAGCGGCACTATGTCGAAGTGCTGAACCGCGACTATGGCTATGCGCCGGCCGAATGGATCGAGCGCGACCGCCTCTCGGCGATGATCGGCAGCGACAGCTATTTCGGCGGCCGGCTCGACCGCACCGCCGGCCACCTGCATCCGCTCAAATTTGCGCAAGGATTGGCCCGCGCCGCGCAGAAGGCCGGCGCCCGTATCCATGAGGGCACGGCGGCGAAGAAGCTCGTCGACGGCGACACACCCGTGATCGAGACGCCCCGCGGCCGGATCAAGGCCGATGTCGTGATCCTCGCGGGCAACGGCCTGCTCGACGGTATCGACCAGGAAATCGAAACCCGCGCCATGCCGATCAAGAACTTCATCCTGACGACCGAGCCGATCGGTGCCGGCGGCCCCGGCGGGCTGATCCCCGGCGGCGAGGCAATCTCCGATTCGCGCTTCGTCGTCTATTACTGGCGCCCGACGCCGGACGGCCGCATCCTGTTCGGCGGCGGCGAGACCTATTCTCACGCCGACCCGCGCGACATCTCCGCCTTCGTGCGGCGGCATCTGCTGAAGATCTATCCGCAGCTCGAGCGGACGCGGATCGACTTCGCCTGGGGCGGCACGCTCGCCGTGACGGTCAACCGCCTGCCCTTCCTGCGCAAGGTGCGCAGCGGCGTCTATGCGGCTTCCGGCTATTCCGGTCAGGGCGTCGCGCTGGCGCCCTTCGGCGGCAAGATCCTCGCCGAGGCCATCCTCGGCAATCCCGGCAAGCTCGACGCCTTCGCCGCCTTGCCCTGCCCGCGATTCCCCGGCGGCAAGCTGCTGCGCTGGCCGGCGCTGGTCGCCGGCATGAGCTGGTACGCGCTGCGCGACCGGCTGTGACACCATGCCGGCGGAGCCGAGGCGCGCCGCCAATGACAGCGATGTCATTTTCTGGACAATCTGTCGCAGCGCCAGTTGACGCAAACGGCAATTGTGTCAGTCTCCCCCCGAGACCGCTGCTGCCACCGGCGTAGACGCACCTCTCGACCGGACAGCAAGCGCGCCGCGAAAAGCGGCGAAGCGGCAGCTATAGCCGTGGTCGCGCGAACGAAACGTTCAACGGGAGGAATGCCAATGTTCAAGAAGCTCGCGGTACTCTTGTCCGGCGCCATACTGGCGCTGGCGATTCCGGTCGCGGCGCAGGCCAAGACCTTCTACTGGATCTCGCACGGCACGTCGGCCGACCCGGTGTGGACCTATTTCCTCGCCGGCGCGCAGCAATGGTCGAAGGATACCGGCAACACGGTCAACACCTCGTTCCACCAGGGCAATGTCGCTTCGCAGCAGGAAGCGATCCGTGCCGCCATCGCCGCCAAGGCCGACGGCATCGTCACCACCAGCCCGGATCCGGGCAGCCTGGTCGAGGTCGCTAAGGAGGCCAACGCCGCCAAGATCCCGATCATCAATTTCAACACCCCCGACCCCAAGGCGTCGTTCAACGCCTATGTCGGCGGCAACAATGTCGTGTTTGGTCGCAACTGGGCCCAGTATCTCGTCGACAAGGGGCTGGTGAAGAAAGGCGACTTCGTCTGGATGCCGGTCGAGATCCCGGGCGCCACCTATGGCGTGCAGGAAGAGGAAGGCATCAAGAGCGTGTTCGAGCCGCTCGGCATCACCTATGAAGTGACCGAGGCGACACTCGACCAGGCCGATGCGATCAACCGCATGGTCGATTACCTAACCGCCAACCGTTCCAAGGTGAAGGCGATCATCGGCCTTGGCGACCTCGTCACCGGCTCGATCAAGCGGGTCTTCGACCAGGTCGGGGTCAAGCCGGGTGAAATCCCCGTCGTCGGCTGGGGCAACTCGCTCGATACCACCCAGGAAGTCCTGAACGGCTATGTCAACGCCGGTCAGTGGCAGGACCCGCAAGCGACCAGCTACGTCGCCCTGTCGCTCGCCAACATGGCCGCGAGCGGCATTCCCCCGGGCTTCAACGTGATCACCGGCGCCCTGTACGAGAAGGACACGGCGCAGCTCTACGACAACATCCTTTCGGGCAAGTAGTCCCGCAGGAGCGGGCATCCGCGACGGCGTCGCGGATGCCCCGTCGATCGACGGCCGCATGACCGCGTTCCCGCGGCGGCGTCCTGCCTGCCCTCATGCCAATCGGTCTGCCCGTGGAAAACCGCTCCCTCATCCAGCGCTTCATCGCGAAGCCGGAGTTCGGCCCGCTCGTCCTGCTGCTCGCGGAAATCGCGGTCTTCTGGTCGATCAATCCCGACTTCCTCTCGCCGCTCAACATCTCCAACACGCTGTCCTTCACGGTCGAGCTCGGCCTGATCGCGCTGGCCATGACGCTTCTGATGACGGCCGGCGAGTTCGATCTTTCCGTCGGCTCGGTGTTCGGCTTCGCGCCGGTGCTGATGTGGACCCTGTTCAATTCCGGCATCACCTCGCTCGAGGTCGCCTTCGTGATCGCGCTCGGCGTCGCCGCGCTGATCGGCCTCGCCAATGGCCTGTTCGTGACGCGGATCAAGATCTCGTCCTTCCTGGTCACGCTCGGCATGCTGCTGGTGGTGCGCGGCGTCGCGCTGTTCATCTCGGACGGCTTCCCGCAGCGGACCTGGAGCGCGGGCCAGCATTGGCTGGCACATGTACTGGTCGGCGATTTCTATATCGGCCCGTTCCGCATCTACATGTCGCTGTTCTGGTTCATCGGTTTCGCGCTGCTGCTCGGCTATGTGCTGACCCAGACCAAGGCCGGCAACTGGATCCAGGCGACGGGCGGCAATCCGGGCGCGGCGCGGGCGCGCGGCGTCAATGTCAACCGCACCAAGGTGCTCTTGTTCATGCTGTCGTCGACGATGGCGTCGTTCGCAGGCGTGATCAGCTCGATCCGCACCTCGGCCGCCAACCCGAACAGCGGCGCCGGCTATGAGCTCGAGGTCATCGCCATGGTGGTGATCGGCGGCACGGCGCTGATGGGCGGACGCGGCACGATCATCGGCACCGTGCTCGGCGTGTTCATCCTGCGCGTCATGCGCAACGGCATCGTGCTGATCGGCGTCCCGGGCCTTGCCTATAATATCTTCATCGGCGCCATCATCCTCGGCATGATGACGCTGCATTCCGTCCTCGAGCGCCGGCACCAGGCGGGAACCTGACCATGACCGAACTGATCCGCATGGCGGGCGTCTCCAAGGCCTATGGCCGGATCCAGGCGCTCAAGGACGTCGACTTCGTCGTCAACGAGACTGAAATCGTCGGCCTGCTCGGCGACAATGGCGCCGGCAAGTCGACGCTGATCAAGGTGCTGTCCGGCGCCGTGCCGGCGACCAGCGGCGAAATCTATGTGCGCGGCAAGAAGGTGAGCATTCGCTCGACGACCGACGCGATCGCCAACGGCATCGAGACGATCTACCAGGACTCGGCGCTGGTGACGCAGCTCTCGATCGCCCGCAACCTGTTTCTCGGCCGTGAACCGGTCAAGGGACCCCGCATCTTCAACCGGCTCGACCATGCCGCGATGGAGGCCGTGACGCGCGACCTGCTGAAGCGCGTCGGCATCAGCAAGAACATCCCGCCGTCGACGCCGATTGGCTCGCTCTCGGGCGGCGAACGCCAGGCGGTCGCCATCGCCCGTGCCATGCATTTCGAGAGCGACCTGATCATCCTCGACGAACCAACCAACAATCTCGGCGTGGCCGAGACGCAGGGCGTGCTGCGTTTCGTGCGCAATGCGCGCAAGTCCGGTCATTCCTGCATCTTCATCGCCCACAACATCCACCACGTGTTCCAGGTGGTGGACCGGATCGTCGTGATGCGCGGCGGCCAGATCGTCGCCGACGACATCAATCCGAAGCAGTCCAGCGTCGAGGATGTCGAGCGCATCATCACCGGCATGTCGGACGAGGAACTGGAGCACGCCCTCGGGCCCAACAACAACCATTGAAAGACAGCTCACCTCCGAACGAAAGGGGCAGCTTCGGCTGCCCCTGGTGGCACCAAGCCCCTTCGCCCCCCCTGGAGAAGACCTTCACGCGAGCTTCGCCAACACCGCGGCCGAGAGCATCCGGACGAAGTCGCCGGCTGGCATCGGCCGGGCGAGGCGCGCCGCCTGGCCCGACCAGAGCGCCATGAAATCGCCGGAGCCGGCCGGCTCCGTCCGGGCCCGCAGCGGTGCCAGCGCGCCGCCAGCGAGCGGAAAGGCCGGCGCCTCGGGGGCGAGCGGGCCGAGTTCCCGCATCAGCCGATTGACGACGCCGCGCGCCGGGCGGCCGGTAAAGATATTGGTGATCGCCGTTTCGTCCGCCTCCGCCGTCTCGAGGGCGCGGCGGTGCTGCGGCGAGATCTTCGCCTCCGGCGCAAGCAGGAAGGCGGTGCCGATCTGCACGGCGGCGGCACCGAGTGACAGCGCGGCGACAACGCCGCGCGCGTCGGCGATGCCGCCGGCGGCAATCACCGGCACTTGGACCGCGTCCACCACCTGCGGCACCAGCGCGAAGGTTCCGATCTGGCCAGAGACGTCGGCGGTCAGAAACATGCCGCGATGTCCACCGGCCTCCGCGCCCTGCGCGATGATGGCGTCGCAGCCCTGCGCCTCCAGGAAGCGCGCTTCCGCCACCGTCGTCGCCGAGGCGATCACCCGCGCGCCCGTCGCCCTGACCCGGTCGAGCAGGCGCGGCTCCGGCAGACCGAAGTGGAAACTGACAACCTTCGGCCCATAGACTTCGACGACCTCGCAAAAAGCGTCGTCGAATGGCGCCCGGCTGGATGGCGCGACCGGCATCGCCGGATCCAGCTCCAGTTCGCGATAATAGGGCGCGAGCCGCGCCCGCCATGCCGCCTCGCGCGCCGAGTCCGCCTGCGGCGGACGATGACAGAAGAAGTTCAGATTGACCGGCTTCGCCGTCGCGGCGCGATAGGCGTCGAGATCGGCACGCGCCTGCTCGGGCGAGATCGTCGCGCAGGCCAGCGCGCCGAGACCACCCGCCTCCGCCACGCCCACAGCCAGCTTCGGCGTGCCGAACCCGGCCATCGGCGCGAGAAGGATCGGGTGCTCGACCCCGAACAGTTCCGGAATGCGGCGGTCGGGCCAGTTGGGCATCAGGGTCTCCTGTCGGACGCCGAGGGCGAAGCGATACTATCCTGCGACACCGCAACATAAACATGCTGGCAACCCGTCCGGAGCCCAGAGGCCCTCTGGCTTGCCGCAGGTCTTGCGATAACATTATCGTGATACGGAACGGGAGGACGGGACCATGACACGAGTCATCGTGATCGGGGGCAGTGGCCATGTCGGTACCTATCTGGTGCCGAGACTGGTGGAGGCGGGCTTCGAGGTCGTCAACGTGGCGCGTGGCCAACGCACCGCCTACCAGCCGAACGCGGCCTGGTCGAAGGTCGAGACGGTGGTGCTTGACCGAGAGGCGGAAGACAAGGCGGGCACCTTCGGTGCCAAGATCAGCGAGCTTCGGCCCGACATCGTCATCGACATGATCTGCTTCACGCTGTCGAGCGCGCAGCTTCTTGTCGACGCGCTGCGCGGCCGGGTCGAGCATTTCCTCCATACCGGCACGATCTGGGTGCACGGCTCGAGCGTCGCCGTGCCGACGCCGGAAACCGTCGCGCGTCGCCCCTTCGGCGAATACGGCACCCAGAAGGCGGCGATCGAGGCCTATCTGATGCACGAGGCGCAGCGGAACGCCTTCCCCGCCACCATCGTGCATCCCGGCCATATCGTCGGCCCCGGCTGGGCGCCGCTCAATCCGGCCGGCCATTTCGATCCTTCCGTGTTCTCGACGCTGGCGCAGGGCAAGGAGCTGGTGCTGCCGAATTTCGGGCTGGAGACGGTGCATCACGTCCATGCCGACGACGTGGCGCAGATGTTCATGAAAGCGATCGGCAGCTGGAGCATGGCGGTCGGCGAGGCGTTCCACACCGTCTCCGCGCAGGCGGTGTCGCTGCGCGGCTATGCCGAGGCGGTGTCGTCCTGGTTCGGCCATGAGGCGAAGCTCGCCTATCTGCCCTGGGAGCAGTGGAAGCAGCAGCACAGCGCCGAGATCGTCGAGCAGACGCTCGACCACATCTCGCGCAGTCCGAATTGCAGCATCGACAAGGCAAGGCGTCATCTCGGCTACCAGCCGCGCTACAGCTCGTTCGAAGCGGTGCGCGAGGCCGTCGACTGGCTCGTCGCCCAGGGAATCGTCACAACCGGTTGAGGTCGCCGCGCCGGAGCCGGGCCTGTCGCCAGGAGGCCCGTCGCCGATGCCCCCTTGCGCCGATACATTGCCGACCTCACGACCCGAGATCCAGGAAGCCCCCGGCGATCGCGCGCGCCTGCCATTTCGGCAGGTGCGCCCATAGGAATTTCATCCCCCGGCGCAAGGTCTCCGCTGAAAAATTATAGTTCCGCATAAATTCATTCATTCGATTGACCTCGATTCGCAATTGCACAATCTTGCGCGCGGGGGTGGAGTGAATCGGAGTGGCGCGGGATGAATGCGGATGCAAACTCGGTCGGACGGGCTGATTTCGACACGGCGGTCGAGACGGTCGAAGACGTCGGAATGGTCGAGGAACAGAGCCAGCTTCCGGCCTCGCGGCACTATCGTCGCGCCCGCCAGGATCGCGGCGCGGAAACCCGTCACAAGCTGCTGCTCGCCGCCCTAGACGTTTTCGGCCGCTACGGCTTCGAGGGCGCGGCGACGCGCGACATCGCCAAGCGCGCCGGCGCCAATCTCGCCGCGATCGTCTACCATTTCGGCAGCAAGGATGCCCTGCATCGCGCCGTCGCCGAATATGTCGTCGAGCAGATGGAGGCGCGGATCGGCGACAGCATCGACGCCGCGGCGAGGGCGCTGACCGGCGAAGTCGACCGGCCGACGACCCGGCGCCTGCTACAACACATCATCGACGTCCACATCGACTGCATGCTTGGCGAGGCCGAGGCCGAGCTCTGGGGGCGTTTCATCATGCGCGAGCAGATGGAGCCCTCCTCCACCTTCGACGTCATCTACGACTTCATGATGCGCTGCCAGAGCACGACCACCGATCTGGTGGCGCGGCTTCTCGGCCTCGACCCGCGCTCGGAGGAGGCGACGCTGCGCTCCTTCGCGATCTCCGGCCAGTTCGTCATCTTCTGCGTCGGCCGGCCGATGGTGCTGAAACGGCTCGGACGCGATACGCTGGCCGGAAGGGACCGCGAGGAGATCCGGCACATCGTTGCCGATCACATCGACCAGCTGGTCGGAGAGGCGCTGACAGACGAGGGGTGACATGCGGACGGGCCGTGCGCTTTGGCTGGTCGCGCTGCTTCTTCTGGCCGGTTGCGGCGATGGCGCGCGCGACCAACCCCAGCATGGCTATGTCGATGCCGACTACGTGCTGGTCGGGGCGGAAGCGACCGGGCGGCTCGCCACGCTTTCCGTCAAGCGCGGCGATCCGGTCAAGGCCGGCGCCGTGCTCTTCACCCTCGACGACCGCGACGAGACTGCGGCGCTCGCCCAGGCGACAGCCCAGCTGGCGCAGGCGAAGGCCAGCCTCGCCGACCTTTTGACCGGCAAGCGGCCGGAGGAAATCCGCGTCCTCGACGCCCAACTCGCCGATGCCGAGGCGGCTCTGACGGTGGCGCAGAAGACCTTTGACCGCAACCGCGACCTCTCGACCCGGGCCGTCGTCGCCGTTGCGACGGTCGACCAGTCGAAGGCGGATCTCGATTCCGCCGCTGCCCGCGTCCGGGTCGCCCGCGAAAACCGCGCCGTCGCCAATCTGCCGGCCCGGCCCGACCAGATCGCGGCCGCGGAGCAACAGGTCGCCGTGCTGGCGGCCGCCGTCACCGCCGCCGAAACGAGGCTTGCCCGGCGAACGCAAAGCGCCACCGCCTCCGGCCGCATCGAGGACGTCTTCTACCAGGTCGGCGAGCTCGTACCGGCCGGACAGGCCGTCGCCTCGCTCCTCCCCGACGGTGCGCGAAAGATCCTGTTCTTCGTGCCGGAGGCGACACGCTCCGCCGTCCGGCCCGGCCAGAAAGTGACGATCCACTGCGACGGCTGCGCAGACGGGTTGAGCGCCACCGTCGCCAATGTCGCCACCGACGCCGAATTCACGCCGCCGGTGATCTATTCGAAGGAGAGCCGCGCCAAGCTGGTCTACCGCGTCGAGGCACGGCCGGAGGGCGAGGCGCAAAAGCTCGACCCCGGCCAGCCCGTCGATATCCAGCTCGCGGCGGGGCAATAGGCATGGCAGCGGACAGGCCGGAAGGCGTCGTCATCGACATTCACGGCCTGACCAAGCGCTTCGGCGACAAGACGGTCGTCGACCACATCTCGCTCGATGTCCGGCGCGGCGAGATCGTCGGCTTCCTCGGCCCGAACGGTTCCGGCAAGACCACGACCATCCGCATGATCTGCGGCCTGCTCCGGCCGGACGATGGCAGCGGCACCTGCCTCGGGCTCGACATCCTGACGGACGCCGACCGCATCAAGCGCCAGGTCGGCTACATGACGCAGCGCTTCTCGCTCTACGAAGATCTGACAATCCGTGAGAATCTCGATTTCGTGGCGCGTATCTACGACCTCAAGGATCGGGCGGCAACCGTGAAAACCACGCTCGAACGGCTCGGCCTCTATGAGCGACGCGACCAGCTCGCGGGCTCGCTTTCCGGCGGCTGGAAGCAGCGGCTGGCGCTCGCCGCCTCTGTGATGCATCAGCCGAAGCTGCTGCTGCTCGACGAGCCGACCGCCGGCGTCGATCCGCAGGCGCGGCGCGAATTCTGGGACGAGATCCACGACCTCGCCAGCGACGGGCTGACGGTGCTCGTCTCGACCCACTACATGGACGAGGCTGAACGCTGCCACCGCATCATCTACATCGCCTACGGGAAGATCGTCGCGCGCGGCACGGTGGCCGAGGTGATCGAAAGCTCGGGCCTTTCGACCATCGTGGTCAGCGGCAGCGATGTCGGAACGATCGCCAAGGCCGTGCGGGACAAGCCGGGCGTCGAACAGGCGGCGCCCTTCGGCAACGACCTGCACGTCGTCGGCCCCGATTCCGCCGCCCTGAAGCGGGCGGTCGAGGCGGCGCTTGCCGAGACCGGCTCCGACGCCGTCGCTGAACCAGGGGAGACGAGCCTCGAGGACGTGTTCATCCGCCTGATGCAGACGGCGCAGGCACGCGACCGCTCGGCAAATGGCAAGTCTGAAAAAGCTGAATCCCCGTCATGAGCGCCGGCTCCTCGCTTTCCCGGATCCTCGCCCTGATGATGAAGGAATTCATCCAGATGCGGCGCGACCGGCTGACCTTCGCGATGATAATCGGCATCCCGATCATCCAGCTGGTGCTGTTCGGCTATGCCATCAATCTCGACCCGAAGCGCCTGCCGACGCTGATCGTCTCCGGCGACAGCGGCCCGGCCACGCGCACGATCGTCGCGGCGATGGAGGCGTCGGGCTATTTCAGCGTCGCGCCGGGCCTCGCGAGCGAAGCGCAGGCGAACGAGGCGCTGGTCGACGGTTCGGCGAGCTATGTCATCACGATCCCCGCGGGCTTCGAGCGCGACCTGGTGCGCGGCACCCGGCCGCAATTGCTGGTCGAGGCCGACGCCACCGATCCCGCCGCCACGTCGAATGCGCTGGGCGCCCTGCCCCAGATCCTGTCAAGCGCGCTGGCCCGCGAGTTGGCCGGGCCGCTGACGACGCAGGCGAACCGACCGACCGCGGTCGATCTGGTCATCCAGCGCCGCTACAACCCGGAGGGGATCACCGCCTACAACATCGTGCCTGGCCTGCTCGGCACCATCCTGACGATGACCACAATCCTGATGACGGCGCTGGCGCTGACGCGCGAGATCGAGCGCGGCACGATGGAAAACCTGATGGCGATGCCGGCGACGCCGCTCGAGATCATGATCGGCAAGATCGTGCCCTATATCGGCTTCGGTCTGGTGCAGGTCGCAGTGATCCTCGTCTGCGCGCAGATCCTGTTCCACGTGCCGATGATGGGCTCCTTCGCCGTGCTGCTCGCAGTGACCTTCCTGTTCATCGGCTGCAACGTGACGCTCGGCTACACGTTCTCGACGATCGCCCGCAACCAGATGCAGGCGATGCAGATGACCTTCTTCTGGTTCCTGCCGTCGATCCTGCTTTCCGGCTTCATGTTCCCGTTCCGGGGCATGCCAGACTGGGCGCAGGTGATCGGCAGCGCGCTGCCGATCACGCACTACATCCGCTCGGTGCGCGGCATCATGCTGAAGGGCAGCGCCGCGTCCGATCTCGTCAACGAGATCTGGCCGCTCGTCGCCTTCTGGCTGGCCGTCGGCGCACTGGCGCTGTTCCGTTATCGCCGGACGCTGGATTGACCGCGCGGCGGCTCAGGCAGTCTCGCCGGTGATCCGGGTCGCGATCATGAAGCCCACCTTGCCGACCGCGAGCGAGAGGACGAAGGCAACAGGCCAGGCGATGACAAAGGAACCGGCCCATTCGCGCAGCCATTCGGACGTGAGGCCGAGATGGAGAAAGCCGAAAAAGCCCGTCATCATGAAGGCCATCATGCCCGAGATGAAGAACTGCGCGATAATAATGGTCTTGGGGTTCAAGTGTCTGCTCCATGTATAAAATGGGTGGAGCGGACGAAAAAATTCGTTCCACAGCGCCACCCGGATTCCGGGATCAAAGGCGCCGTGGGTTCGCATGAAGCGACTCAACCGCTTGAGCGGCAGCCGGGATAACCACACCGGCAAACGTTTTTCGACATGAAATAGGTAACGGAAGCTGACGTAAAAGTCAACGTCTCCCGAAGGAAGTCCGGGAGAGGGTCGCGCTGCTTTTTGGTGATTATGCTGGCAAGACAAGGCCTGCGCAGCATCCGGGATTCCGTGAGCCAGCAACCCTCCCTCGTCCAACCTCTCGCGTCATCCCTGCGAAAGCAGGGAACCATGCAGCATCCGGCGGACGGCGGCTGTATGGATCCCGGGTCAGGCCCGGGATGACGGCGAGGGTGGATAGGCGTCAGCGCCTCAAGCAAGGCTTGAACAATAGCAGCCCTTACGCCGCCAGTTCTTCCGGCTCGCTGCCGGGCGCGAGGCGGACGCGGAGGCCGTCCAGTTCGTCCGACATCAGCAGCTGGCACGACAGACGCGAGTTTGACTTGACAGCCATGGCGTCGTCGAGCCGCTCTTCCTCCTCGTCCGTCATCGGGATCAGCCGGTCGACCCACTCGGGGTCGACATAGACATGGCAGGTCGCGCAGGCGCAGGCGCCGCCGCACTCGGCCTTGATCCCGATGTTCCAGTCACGGATGACTTCCATCACCCGCCAGCCCTCCAGGGCCTCCAACTCGTGCTCCTCGCCGGCATGATCGGTGACGAAGATCTTCATAGACTCTATCCCTAATCCTTACTCGACTGCCCTTGCCGTGGGCCTGCGCGCCCAGGGACGCGTTCCAACCGGCACTTCGCCACGATCGGCGACGGGCTGCAAATACTCTGTCACTTCGGGCCAGCGGCCCTCGCGCAGTCCCTTTAGCACAAGCGGGTCGTCGGTCGAAAACGCATCGAAGCCGACCCGCTTCAGGAACGGGATCTGATCGAGGAAAAAGGCCCCGACAGCGCGCAGTTCACCCTCGAAGCCGTCGCGGTCGCGCAACAGGCGGCCAATCGAAAAGGCGCGGCCATCGGCGAATTTCGGCAAATCGGCCGCCACCACCGCGAGACGCGGCAGGTCGTCGACGATATCCGACCAGTCAGCGCCCGGCTCGATCACCACGCCGAGCGGCGCGGAACGTGCCAGCAACCAGTCCCGCTCGGCGCGGAACCGCGCCAGCGAGACGATCACGGCGTCATCGGCACCAATCCCCTCATCATCCGCCACGCGCCGAAACGCGTCAGCGACGAAGGATCCGTTCTTCCAGAGGCTCATGTCAGATGCCGCTTCCGTCGTTCTCGAGACCTAGATGGATGCCGCATTCGGTCTTGTCCAGACCCCGCCAGCGGCCGGCCCGCGCATCCTCGCCGGGCTTCACCTTCGACGTGCAGGGCTGGCAGCCGATCGAGGGATAGCCCTGGGCAACCAGCGGATGCGGCGGCAGTTGATATTGGGCAATATAGGCCTTCAGATCCTCGACCGACCAGCTCGCCAGCGGATTGACCTTGATCCGCGCCCCGTCCGGCTCGAAGGCCTGGATTGCGGCGCGCGTCGCCGCCTGGAAGCGCTTGCGGCCGGTGAACCAAGCGTCAAAACCCTCCATGGCGCGGGCCAGAGGCTCGGTCTTGCGGATGCGGCAGCAGGCGTCGGCATCGGTCATCCAGAGCGCCTTGTAGGGATCGGCCTTGGCGAGCACAGCCGGATCCGGCGTGATGGTACGGATGTCGGTCAGCCCCAGCCGTTCGACCAGCGCGTCGCGATAGGCTGTGGTCTCGGGGAAGAGACGCAGCGTATCCATGAACACGACCGGTACGTTGCGATCGATCGAGGCAACCAGATGCAGCAGCACCGACGATTCCGCGCCAAAGCTGGAGACCAGCGCGATCCGGCCCGAAAAAATCTCCTCGAGCGAACGCGCGACGAGATCCTGCGCACTCAGGCCGGCGAAGCGCGCATTGAGGATCGCGGCCTCCTGCAGGCCGGCGCTCTCATGGTCGAAGCCGGATGCGATCGGTTCAAGCCGTCCCATAGAGCGCATCCTTGAAGGGTGCCTGGCCCAGGCGGCGATAGGCGGCAAGGAAGGTTTCGTCCGGGCTCTCACGCCGCGCAATATAGGTGTCGACCAGCGTCTCCACCGCATCGACGATCTCTTCGGTCGAGAAGCCGCGACCGATGATCTCGCCGATCGACGAATTCTCGTCGCCCGATCCACCGAGCGAGATCTGATAGAATTCCTCACCCTTCTTCTCGACGCCGAGAATGCCGATATGGCCGACATGGTGGTGGCCGCAGGCATTGATGCAGCCTGAGATCTTGATCTTCAAATCGCCGATGTCGCGCTGGCGGGCCATGTCACCGAAACGCTGCGAGATGCGCTGCGCCACGGGAATGGAGCGGGCATTGGCGAGCGCGCAATAATCGAGGCCCGGGCAGGCGATGATGTCGGTGACCAGGCCGGCATTGGCGGTAGCAAGGCCCGCCACCACCAGCTCGTCATAGATCGCCTTCAGATCAGCCTTGGCGACATGCGGCAGGATCAGATTCTGCTCGTGGCTGACACGGATCTCGTCAAAGCCAAGGCGCTCGGCAAGGCTCGCCACCACGTCCATCTGCTCGGCCGTCGCGTCGCCCGGCGTGCCGCCGATCGGCTTCAGCGAGATCGTCACCGAGACGTGGCCTGGAACGCGGTGGGGATGGGTGTTGCGCTCGACCCAGGCGTCGAACTCCGGATCGCGCGCCCGTTCGATCGCCAGCGCCGGGCTGGGAGCGAGCGGCGCCAGCGCATCGGGAGCGGCGAAATATTCGCGGATGCGCTCGACTTCGCCCTGCGGCAGTTTCAGCGCGCCGTGGCGGATGCGCTCCCACTCTTCCTCGACCTGGCGCGAAATCTCGTCGGAGCCGGTCTCGTGGACGAGGATCTTGATGCGCGCCTTGTACTTGTTGTCGCGGCGGCCGTTCAGATTGTAGACGCGCAGGATCGCCTCCGAATAGGAGAGCAGGTCCTCTTCGGGCAGGAAGTCGCGGATCTTCTTCGCCACCATCGGGGTGCGGCCCTGGCCGCCGCCGATATAGACCGCGAAGCCCAGCCGCCCCTCGGCATCCTTCTTCAGATGCAGGCCGATGTCATGCACCTGAATCGCGGCGCGATCGCGCTCGGCGCCGGTGACGGCAACCTTGAACTTCCGAGGCAGGAAGACGAATTCCGGATGCAGCGACGACCACTGCCGCAGGATCTCGGCATAGGGGCGCGGATCGGCGACCTCGTCCTCGGCAGCACCGGCGAAATGATCGGCCGTGACATTGCGGATGCAATTGCCCGAGGTCTGGATCGCGTGCATCTCGACCGAGGCAAGCTCGGCCAGCGCATCCGGGATTTCGGAGAGCCTGGGCCAGTTGTACTGGATGTTCTGGCGGGTGGTGAAATGACCATAGCCGCGGTCATATTTCCGCGCCACATGCGCCAACATCCGCATCTGCTCGCTGTTCAGCGTGCCATAGGGCACGGCGACGCGCAGCATGTAGGCGTGCAGCTGCAGATAGACGCCATTCATCAGCCGGAGCGGCTTGAACTGGTCTTCGGTCAACTCGCCGGAGACGCGGCGGCCGACCTGGTCTCGGAACTGCGCGACGCGGGCGGTCACGAACTCATGGTCGAACTCGTCGTATCGATACATCACTCAACCTGCATGCTTCAAAGTGGCGGCGCGTTCGGCGATCTCGGCCTCGCCATAGGTGACGGTCGGGCCGCCGGCAGCGCGAATCTTTTCCCGCAGGCGGACCGGGACAGGGATCCCCTCGACGACCGTCGCTTCGATCTCGTAGGGATCAACGACGATCCCCGCTTCGTGCTGGCCCTTGGCAATCGCCAGCGCCGCCTCGAGTTCGGCCTCGGGAATGACGCGGGCGTCGGCGAGCTTGTAGGACCAGCCGCCCGCGGCGGTCAGGAACACGACCAGCCCGTCGCCGAGATGGTTTGCTGTGATGAGCTTGTCGGTCATTGCGCTTTCCAGATCCGTGTCTTCACGCCGCCATCGCCACGAGCGGCAGCGGCGAAACGCCCAGCGCGCTCTCGGCGACCACGCGGCCGACGATGATGACGACCGGGCCGTCGAGTTCCGGCCGGTCGGCGATTTCAGCCAGTTCGTCGAGCCGGCCGGCATAAGCGCGGCGATCGGCGCGCGAGGCGTTCTCGATCACGGCAACCGGCGTCGACGGCGCGAGGCCGTTCTCGATCAGCTTGCCGGCAACCTTGGTGGCGACGCTGCGGCCCATGTAGACGGCAACCGTCGCGCCCGAGAGCGCGAGGCCGGCCCAATCCGGCAGCGTATCGCCGCGCATGTCATGGCCGGTGGCAACCACCAGGCTCGACGCGACATCGCGCAGCGTCAGCGGAATTTCGTTCTCGGCAGCGGCGGCGAAGGCGGCGGTTATGCCCGGCACGATGTCGAACGGGACGCCGGCAGCACGGAGCGCTGCCATTTCCTCGCCGGCACGGCCGAAGATCAGCGGATCACCCGACTTCAGCCGGACGACGCGGCGGCCATCCTGCGCCTCGCGCACCAGAATGGCGTTGATCTCGTCCTGGCTGGCGGCATGCGCGCCCTTGGCCTTGCCGACATAGATGCGGAGCGCGTCGCGCCGGCCCATGGCGACGATCGCCTCGGGAACCAGCTTGTCGTAGACGATGACGTCGGCTTCCTGCAGCAGGCGCTGGGCGCGCAGCGTCAACAGATCCTCGGCGCCCGGCCCGGCGCCAACGAGGCTGACATGGCCGGCGCTGGCAGCCTTCAAGGTCTCAGCAGTGCGATCGATGTCCTCGAGCGCGTCTGCCGCACCTTCCTCGATCTGACCGGCCAACACCTTGGCAGCGGTCGGGCCAGTGAAGAAATGTGCCCAGAAGCGGCGACGGCCCTCGCCCGTACCGATTGTCTCGGCAACGCGCGAACGCAGGCGTTCGGCCAGATCGGCGAGATCGCCGAGGCGCGGCGACAGCATCGCCTCGATGCGGGCGCGGACATGGCGCGCCAGCACCGGAGCGGCGCCTTCGGTCGAGATGGCGATCGCAAGCGGCGCGCGGTTGACCAGGGCGGGCGTGTAGAAATCGCAGAGATCGGGACGATCGACGACATTGACCGGCACGCCGACGGACTTGGCGAGATCGCGCACGGCGCGGTCAGCCCCAAACTCGCCGGTGGCGGCAAACACCAGCGCCGCATCAGCGAGATCGGAGGCTTCCGGCACGCGGCGCACCAGCGTCGCGCCGGCAGCTTCGAGATCGCGTCGCGCCTCGTCTTCCACCTCAGTCGCGAAGACGACGAGATCGGCGCTCGTCTCGGAAAGCAAGCGGATCTTGGCCGCCGCTTCGCCGCCGCCACCGACGATCACGACTCGACGCCCCTCGACCTTGTGGAAGGCGGGAAACGTGCCGAGCTTGCGCTGAACCGAACGATGGACCGGGGCCATCCGTCTCTCCCTGAACGCCACCCGGACCGGATCGCGCGAAGTCTGGAACGATTGCAGACTTTGTAGAGAGTTGACGGAGGGAAGACGACGACGGGCGTTCCAAACTCAGGAAGCGGCTTGGAAAAACATTCCACGCCCGGCCACAGTTGCGACGAGGCGCTGCGTATTTCCCGCCAGCGCCTCGCAGATCTTCTAGCCTTCGAGCCAATCTTCCGAGCGATGACTTGGCCCGCAGCGACGCGATCAAGACATCGGTGGCCTATACACGACTTTCCTTGTCGCCTTGAGCGAGAAACCTACGGCTAGAACACGCCGGCGCCCAGTTCGGCCGGAGCGGCATTGGCGCGGAACATGGTGAAGAGCTCGCGGCCGAGACCAAACTCGTTGCCGGCGAGATCCGCCACCGCCAGTTCGCGCGCCGCGAAGGTCGCGGCATCAACCAGCACTTCCAGCGTTCCCGCCACTGCGTCGAGACGAACCCTGTCGCCGTCGCGCACCTTGCCGATGGCGCCACCAGCGGCGGCTTCCGGCGTGACGTGGATCGCCGCCGGAACCTTGCCGGACGCGCCCGACATGCGGCCATCGGTGACCAGCGCTACCTTGAGGCCGCGGTCCTGCAGCACGGCCAGCGTCGGCGTCAGCTTGTGCAGTTCCGGCATGCCATTGGCGCGCGGGCCCTGGAAGCGGATGACGGCGATGAAATCCTCGGTCAGCTCGCCAGCCTTGAAGGCGGCCAGCAACGCGTCCTGGGTATGAAACACCTTGGCCGGCGCTTCGATGACATGGCGATCCGCCTTCACGGCCGAAACCTTGATGACGGAACGGCCGAGATTGCCTTCCAGTACCTTGAGCCCGCCGGTCGCCTGGAACGGCTTCGAGAACGGCGCCAGCACTTTCTCGTCGAGGCTGGTCTTCGCCCCTTCCTGCCACTGGATCGCGCCGGCGTCGTCGATCTTCGGCTCGACGGTGTAGCCGGCAAGGCCGGTGCCCCAGACGGTCTTGACGTCCTCGTGCAGCAGGCCCGCCCCCAGCAGCTCGCGAATGAGAAAGCTCATGCCGCCGGCGGCGTGGAAATGGTTCACGTCGGCGAGGCCGTTCGGGTAGACGCGCGTCAGGCAGCGGCACGACATCCGAAAGGTCCGAGAAATCGTCCCAGGTCAGCTGGATGCCGGCCGCCTTGGCCATGGCGACGAGGTGCAGCGTGTGGTTGGTCGAACCGCCGGTGGCGTTCAGGCCGACGACGCCGTTCACCACGGCCTTCTCGTCGATGATCTCGCCGATCGGCGTGAACTCGTTGCCGAGCGCGGTGATCGCCAGCGCCCGCTTGGCGGCCGCCTTGGTCAGCGCGTCGCGCAGCGGCGTGTTCGGATTGACGAAGGACGAGCCGGGCAAATGCAGGCCCATGATCTCCATCAGCATCTGGTTGGTGTTGGCGGTGCCGTAGAAGGTGCAGGTGCCGGGGCCATGATAGGAGGCGCTCTCGGCCTCGAGCAGGTCGGCGCGGCTCGCCTTGCCCTCGGCATAGAGCTGGCGGATGCGCGCCTTCTCGCTGTTCGGCAGGCCGGAGGTCATCGGGCCGGCCGGAATGAACACGGCCGGCAGGTGGCCGAAGGTCAGAGCCGCGATCAGCAGGCCGGGCACGATCTTGTCGCAGATGCCGAGAAAGACCGCGGCGTCATAGGTGTTGTGCGACAGAGCCGATCGCCGCCGCCATGGCGATGGCATCGCGCGAGAACAGCGACAGTTCCATGCCGGTCTGGCCCTGGGTGACGCCGTCGCACATCGCCGGCACGCCGCCGGCGACCTGCGCCACGCCGCCGACTTCGCGCGCCGCCTGGCGGATCAGCTCGGGATAGGTCTCGTAGGGCTGATGCGCCGACAGCATGTCGTTATAGGCGGTGATGATGCCGAGATTGGGCGCGACGTCGCCCTTCAGCACGGCCTTGTCGCCCGGCCCGCAGGCGGCGAAGCCATGGGCCTGGTTGCCGCAGGCGAGCGAGGCGCGGCGCGGTCCGGCATCCTTGGCGGCGGCCAGGCGATCGAGATAGAGCCCGCGCGTCTTTTCGCTGCGGGCACGGATCCGATCGGTCACTTCGAGGACCTTGGGGTGAATGGTCATGATGTGGTGTCTCCTGGACGTCCGTAACGGGCGAGAAGCAGGGTGGCGCCTGCTCGCTCCAAACCCCTCACCGGTACCCCCTCCATGAGCGGGAAGAGGGTGTCCCGCTCGGTCGATTTCGGCACGCGCCCCTCGCCTTCATCGAAGGCGGGCGAGGTTGATCCTCAGGCGCCTTCTTCGTGCCAGGTGCGGCCGTCGCGCTCGATCAGTGCGATCGACGGAGGACGGTCCCCAGGTTCCCGCCGTATAGGTCTTCGGCGCTTCGCGCGAATTGGCCCAGCCGTCGAGGATCGGGTCGATCCACTTCCACGCCGCCTCGACCTCATCACGCCGCATGAACAGGTGGCGTTGCCGCGGATGACGTCCATGATCAGCCGCTCATAGGCTTCGGGGCTGCGGATCTTGAAGGTCTCGGCGAAGCTCATGTCGAGCGGAACGTGGCGGAAGCGCATGCCGCCCGGGCCCGGATCCTTGATCATCAGCCAGAGGCGCACGCCCTCGTCGGGCTGCAGGCGCATGATCAGCTGGTTCGAGGCGAGCTGGCCGGCGGCGCCCTCGAAGATCGAATGCGGGATCGGCTTGAAGTTGACGACGATCTCGGAGAGGCGCGACGGCAGGCGCTTGCCGGTGCGGATATAGAAGGGGACGCCGGCCCAGCGCCAGTTCTCGATTTCCGCCTTCACCGCGACGAAGGTCTCGGTGGTGGAATCGTCGCGGCCCAGTTCCTCGAGATAGCCAGGCACCGGCCCGCCGGCCGAAGCGCCGGCCTTGTACTGGCCGCGCACCGTGACGTTGTCGACATCGCCATCGACGATCGGCTTCAGGGCGCGCAGCACCTTGAGCTTCTCGTCGCGCAGCGCATCGGCATCGAACCGGCCGGGCGGCTCCATCGCGACAAGGCAGACGAGCTGCAGGATGTGGTTCTGCACCATGTCGCGCAGCGCGCCGGCGGTGTCGTAGTAGCCGGCGCGACCCTCGACGCCGAGGCTCTCGGCGACGGTGATCTGCACATGGTCGATGTGGTTGGCATTCCAGATCGGCTCGAACAGCGCATTGGCGAAGCGCAGCGCCATCAGGTTCTGCACCGTCTCCTTACCGAGGTAGTGGTCGATGCGGTAGATCTGGCTTTCCTTGAACACCTTGCCGATCGAATCATTGAGCGCGTTGGCGGAGGCGAGGCTCTTGCCGATCGGCTTCTCGATGATGACGCGGGTCTTCGGCGTGACCAGATGGTGCGAACCGAGGCCCTCGCAGATGATGCCGAACAGATCCGGCGCCACGGCGAGATAGAAGGCGCGGATGCGATCCTTGCCGCCTTCCAGCGCCTTGGCGAGCTCCGGCCAGCCGGCCTTCTCGGCGGTGGCGTCGATGGCGACATAGGAGATGCGTTTCAGGAACGAGGCGACCAGCTCCGGCTCGCGCTCGTCGATCGGCACGAACTTCTCCAGCGCCGCCTCGGTCAGCTTCTGGTAGGCCTCGTCGCTCATCGGACGACGCGAGCAGCCGATGATGCGGGCAACTTCGGGAATCTGACCGTCGCGGTGGCGATGATAGAGCGCCGGCATGAGCTTGCGATAGGCGAGATCGCCGGTAGCGCCGAAGACGACGAGATCGAAGGGGTCGACGGCGATGATACGACTGGTCATGAAATCCCTCTTTCCGGTGTCAGCCGGACCTCCACTGGTCAGCTCAGTGTCCTAATCAAATCCGCTTCATAAGTTGAGGGAAAAAATTAGAGCACCGAAATAAAATCTTTGCGACAAGATTTGCGTGTGATGGCTTCGACATCACGCTATGCGATTTCGCGAATAGGGACGAGACCCGCATGACGCGGGCCAAGGGGGAAAATCGATGGCGGATCCGGTTTGCGTTGTGCCTGCGGGCGATCGTTGCGGTGAAGGCGTGGTCTGGAACGCCGCCGAGCAGGCCGTGTACTGGACCGATATCAATCGTTTCCTGGTCCATCGCTACGACCCCGCGACGAAGTCGACCCAGAACTGGCTGTTCGACGAGCCCGTCACCACGATCGGCCTGACCGATCGGCCCGGCACGCTGATTCTCGCGCTCGGCTCCAAGGTGATCCTCTGGCAGCCGGCGACCGATACGCGCACCGACTTCGCTCGCCCGGAAAAGAACTGGCCCAAGGCACGGCTGAATGACGGCCGGCCCGACCCGTTCGGCAACCTTGTCGTCGGCTCGATGTTCAACAATGTCGCGCCGGACGGTTCCGGCGTCGACAACGCCCATCCTAGCCTCGGCGGGCTCTACCGTGTCGGCAAGGACGGCGCCAGCGAGACGATCCGCTCCGAGATCGGCATCTCCAACACCATGTGCTGGGATGTCGCCCGCCGCCGCTTCTATACCGGCGACACGCTCAAGAACGAGATCTGGTCGTTCGACTACGATCCGGCGACCGGCGCCGTCTCCGGCCAGTCCGTCTGGTTCTCGGGCTTCGAGCGCGGCTCGCCCGACGGCTCGCAGATCGATAGCGAAGGCCATGTCTGGAACTGCCGCTATCACGGCGGCTGCATCGTCCGCGTCTCGCCGGAGGGCAAGGTCGACCGCGTTCTCGATATGCCGGTCTCCAACATCACCAACTGCACCTTTGGCGGCACCGAATTGAAGACGCTCTACATCACCACCGCGCAGGGCGGAAACGGCCCGCTCGAACGGCTGGCCGGCGGCCTGTTCGCTGTCGAGCTCGACGTCGCCGGCGTGGCCGAGAACGTCTTCAAGCTCGGCTAGCCGCGAGCCGAGATCGCGCGACAAGGCGCGGTCGGACGGAAGCCTGCGCCCCTCGCCGATACGGCGACGGGCGCCGATCGGGCATCGGGACGCGCGCCGCGCCCCGGCCATTCCGCGCCGCGGAGAACGCGCCATGCCGATCCTCGATATCGACCATGTGCAACTCGCCATGCCGGCCGGCCGCGAAGACGAGGCGCGCCGCTTCTATGGCGACCTGCTCGGCCTGCCGGAGCTCGCCAAACCGGCCAATCTGGCGCGGCGCGGCGGTGCCTGGTTCCTGGCGGGCGCGCGGCAGCTTCATCTCGGCGTCGAAGCGGATTTCCGGCCGGCGAAAAAAGCGCATCCGGCTTTCCTCGTCCGTGACCTCGCGGAGCTCCGCCGGCACCTGATCGCGAACGGCCATACGCCGCAGGACGACGAGCCGCTGGCGGGCTACCAGCGCTTTTATGTCAGCGACCCGTTCGGCAATCGCCTCGAATTCCTTGAGCCGAATAATAAATCCTGACTCTACAAAGAGATGATCCTTTTTCTATAAGGCAATCCATCCTTGTATATACATCGTGTGTCGCCAAATTGCCGACCGCCGCCCCTCATGGTAAGAATTTCCTCTTTGGGAGGAAGTCATGCGGCGCCTATTTCTTGTTCGCCCTAAATTGATTGCGTCGGCACTATTCGCCGCCGTCTTGGGCTTTGCTGCCCTTCCCGCCATGGCGCAAACGCCGAGCAAGGCGCAGCAATCGGCGATCCGGTCCGCCTGCCCCGGCGACTATCGAACCTACTGCGCCAGTGTGCCGCCGGGCGGCAAGCCGGCGCTCGCCTGTCTGCAGCAAAACGCCGCCAAGCTCTCGGACGCCTGCCGCACCGCGGTGCAGGCGGTCGGTGGCAGCGCCGCAACGCCGGCGACCCCGACACCACCGGTCGGTGGCGCCGCCAAATCCGGCGCCGCCCAGCAAGGCGCGGCGACGCCAGGAACGGCAAAGACGACCGGCGCGGCGCCGAAGGGCAAAGCGCCGGCCGCCGCCGACCTTGCGCCGCACGAGGCGGCACTGGTCCGTCAAGCCTGTCGCCGCGACTTCCGCACCCATTGCCGCGGCGTGCCGATCGGCGGCGGCAACGTCATTGCCTGCCTGAAGGCCAACGCCGCCTCGCTGTCGCCCCGCTGCCAGAGCGCCCTCGCCCCGTTCGCGCGCTAGCATCGCACCAACGGCCGCAATTGCGATCTCCGGCGACAGGAGAATGAACGGCCGGGCTCCTGAGCGCCAAAGCCAAGATCGTCGCGCAGCGGCCGGCCTGAGGCACTGCGGCGCGCCTCCAGTGACGCGCCGTGTGGAGATAGGGTGGCTCGGCAGGAAGCTAGCGCGGAAACATTGCGAAATAGGGCTTCGCCTCGGCGACGACACGGGCGAAGGACGGCCGGTCCATCAGCCGGCCGAAATAGCCGGCAAGGGCGGGATGCGTGCCGCCGAAGGGCTGCACCTCGTTGGCATAGAAGAGCGCCGGCGCCGCCGCGCAATCGGCGAGCGTGAACGTCTCGCCCATCGCCCAGAAGCGCGAACCCATCTGCCTTTCCAGCATGTCATAAGACGTGCGCAGCGTCGCCCGCGCGTCCTCCACGCCATGCGCATCGCCAAGCCCCTCGGGGCGCAGTTTGTCGGTGACGATCTTCTGCATCGGCAGATGCACATAGAGATCGTAGAATCGATCCGCGAGCCGGGTCTGCCAGGCGAGATCGGGATCTTCCGGAAGGAAACGCGTCGGCCCCGGATAATAGGTCGCCAGATACTCGATGATGATCGTCGACTCCGGCACCAACTGCCCGCGCCGCTGGTCGCGCAGTACCGGCATCTTGCCGATCGGCCAGAGCGCGTTGAATTCCGCCCGCACGGTCGGATCGCCGAGATCGAGGAAATGCGACTTGAACGGCGTGTCGTTCTCGTAGAGCGCGATCAGCGCCTTCTGGCAGAAGGACGCAAGCGGATGCATGTAGAACGTGAGTGTCATGGCTGGCCTCGCTTCGAATCCGACAACCATCCCACCATCGGTCAGCGATGCCGACCGGACGGGCAAGGATGGTCGGCGCAGTCCAACGACTGCGCCGCATGATAGTTAAGCAAACGCCTAACTATCATGCAAGGTCTCGCGCGGCCGGCTTTCGCCCTGCCGGTCAGGTCCGACGATAGGCAACGCCCTTTTCGTCGAACACCTGCAAATGCCGGAGCGGCGAGGTCAGCGCGATCTGCTCGCCCTTGACGAAGGGAATGTCGTTTTCGAGCTTGGCGACGATCGGCTCCTCGGTGCCGATATCGACGTAGATCAGCGTCACTTCGCCAAGCTGCTCGACGATATCGATCGTGCCGCGGAAGATCGCGTCGTCGCCGGTGGTGATTTCGAGATCCTCGGGACGAACGCCGAAGGTTCCCTTCGAGCCGGCAGCGCTTTCCGGGATCGTGGCCTGAACCCGGATCGCACCGCAGCCATTCGGGCGAACCGTCGGATTGCCGCCGCCGGATTCGACAACGCAGGGGATGGTGTTCATCGAGGGCGAGCCGAGGAACTTCGCCACGAACAGATTGTCCGGGTGGTGATAGAGCTCCATCGGCGCGCCAACCTGCTCGACCCGGCCAGCATTCAGCACGACGATGCGGTCGGCCAGCGTCATGGCCTCGACCTGGTCATGCGTGACGTAGATCATCGTCACCCCGGCCATGCGCTCATGCAGCTTGTTGATCTCGATACGGGTCTGCACGCGCAGCGCCGCGTCGAGGTTCGACAGCGGCTCGTCGAACAGGAACACCTTGGGATCGCGCACGATGGCGCGGCCGATGGCGACGCGCTGGCGCTGGCCGCCGGAAAGCTGCTTCGGCAGGCGATCGAGATAGGGCGTGATCTGCAGGACGTTGGCCGCCTCGCGGACGCGGCGATCGATCTCTTCCTTGCCGCCGCCGCCGATCTTCATGCCGAAGGCCATGTTGTCGTAGACGGTCATGTGCGGATAGAGCGCGTAGCTCTGGAACACCATCGCGATGCCGCGCTTCGACGGCGCCAGCTGGTTCACCACCTTGCCGTCGATCTGCAGCGTGCCGGAGGTGATGTCCTCGAGCCCCGCGATCAGGCGCAGAAGCGTGGACTTGCCGCAGCCGGACGGACCGACAAAAACGACGAACTCACCCGACCTGATGTCGAGATCGATGCCGTGCAGCACCTTGACGGTGCCATAGGCCTTCCGGATATCGCGTAGCAGCAAGCCGGCCATGTTGTTTCCTTCCCGTGCCCGTTTTCTTGTTTCAGGCGATCTTGCCGAAGAACGCGTCGCGGCCGCCGAGGGTTATGATGCGCCCGGCCGCATCGAGCGACGCGGCAAAACCGTGGCCATCGAGCGGCGTCACCTTCATCCCGGCCGGAAGCGCGAAGCGCTCGCCATTGCCGGCCAGATGGAACGCGCAGAAGATCTTTTCGCCGTCATGCTCCCGAACGAAAGCAAGCACGTCGTCGGGTGAATCGACGAAGGCGATCGTGCCGTTCCGGAGCGCCGGATGGGCGCGGCGGAAAGCGATCATCTGGCGATAATGCGCCAGCACGGAAGCGCGATCGGAGGTCTCGCGATTGACCGCCTTGGCGATGTGCTCCGGCGGCACCGGCAGCCACGGCTTCCCGGTCGAGAAGCCGGCATGGGCACCATTCGATTCCCAGACCATCGGCGTGCGGCAGCCGTCGCGGCCCTTGTATTCCGGCCAGAAGCGGATGCCGTAGGGATCCTGCAGATCCTCATAGTTGATGTCGGCCTCGGTCAGCCCGAGTTCCTCGCCCTGGTAGAGGCAGACGGAGCCGCGCAGCGACAGGAGGATGCCGGCGGCGAGCTTGGCCACGCCGTCAAAATCGCCGTCCTGGGTCCAGCGCGAAACGTGGCGGACGATGTCGTGATTGGAGAAGGCCCAGCACGGCCAGCCGTCGCCGACAATGGCTTCGAACGCCTTGATCCGATTGACGAAGTGCTCCTTCGTGAAGATCGGGCTCAGGAAGTCGAACGTGTAGCACATGTGCAGCTTGTCGCCGTCGGCGGTATAGGCGGCCATCGTCTTCAGCGAGCGCGGACCGTCGCCGATCTCCCCGATCGTCGTCTGGCCGGGATAGCGATCCAGCAGCGCGCGCAGGCGCTTCAGGAATTCCAGATTCTCCGGCTGGCTCTTGTCGTGGATGTGATCCTGCCAGTTGTACGGATTGACCGCCGGGGCCTCGGGCGAGTTGCGGTCCTCGAGCTTCGAAGGCGGATTGTTCTCCAGCCCCTGCGAGTGGACGTAGAAATTCACCGTATCGAGGCGGAAGCCATCGACGCCGCGCTTCAGCCAGAACTCGACACTGTCGAGCAACGCGTCCTGCGCCGCCATGCAATGGAAATTGATGTCCGGCTGCGAGGTCAGGAAATTGTGCAGGTAATACTGGCAGCGGGTGGTGTCCCACTCCCAGGCCGAGCCGCCGAAGATCGACAGCCAGTTGTTGGGCGGCGTGCCGTCGGGCTTGGGGTCGGCCCAGACGAACCAGTCCGCCTTGGCATTCGTCTTCGAGGAACGGCTTTCCTTGAACCAGGCGTGCTGGTCGGAGGTGTGCGACAGCACCTGGTCGATCGTCACCTTGATATTGCGCGCATGCGCCTCGGCGATCAGGTGATCGAAATCCTCCAGTGTGCCGAACAGCGGATCGACGGCGCAATAATCGGAGACGTCGTAGCCGAAATCCTTCATCGGCGACTTGAAGAAAGGCGAGATCCAGATCGCATCGACGCCAAGCGAGGCAATGTGATCGAGCCGCCCGGCAATGCCCTTCAGGTCGCCGACGCCATCGCCATCCGTATCCTGGAACGAGCGCGGGTAGATCTGGTAGATGACCGCGCCGCGCCACCAGTCGGCGTCGGCGGCGTGCGAAGCAATCACGCCACCGGAAACAACTTCATTCATCAGATCAGCCCTTTACGCCGCCGGCGGTCAGGCCGGAAATGATCTTGCGTTGGAAGATGAGGACCAGGACGATCAGCGGCACGGTGACGATCACCGACGCGGCCATGATGTTGCCCCAGGGGATTTCATACTGGCTGCTGCCCGAGAGCAGCGCAATCGCCACCGGCACCGTGCGGGTGGCGTTGGACGAGGTGAAGGTCAGCGCGAACAGGAACTCGTTCCAGGCCGCGATGAAGGCAAGCAGGCCTGTCGTCACCAGAGCCGGCCACATCAGCGGCATGAAAACCTTGGTGATGATCACCCAGGGCGACGCGCCATCGACAATGGCCGCTTCCTCGATCTCGATCGGCAGGTCGCGCATGAAGGTGGTCAGTACCCAGACCGTGAACGGCAGCGTGAAGATCATGTAGGCGAAGATCAGCGCCAGGGGCGTGTTGAAGATGCCGAAGAAGCGGATGATCTCGAACAGGCCGGCGAGCACCGCGATCTGCGGGAACATCGATACGGACAGGATGGTGAAGAGCAGCAGCGAGCGCCCGCGGAAGCGGACGCGGGCCAGCGCGAAGGATGCCGTGATGGCGAGCAGCAGCGAAATCGCCACCACCACCGTCGACACCAGCAGCGAATTGCCGAGGTTGCGGACGAAGCTGCCCGTGGTCAGCACGGAGATGTAGTTGTCGAGCGCGAACGAGGTCGGCCAGTAGTCGACCCGGAACAGATCCGTGCCCGATTTGAACGAGGTCAGGATCGCATAATAGAAGGGGAAGACCGACATGAAGACGATGAGCAGGACCAGCGCGTAGAAGGCCGTCCGCTTGGCGAGGGACCAGAGCATTATCGGCCTCCATCGAAATTGACGCGTCCGACGACGATGTAGACCACCGTGATGACCGCCAGGATCAGGAACAGGAAGGTCGCGGCGGCCGAGCCATAGGCGAACTTGTCGAAATCGAACAGGTTCTCGCGGGCATAGACCGACATCGTCTTGGTCTGGGAGTTGTTCGGCGTCAGCACATAGATCAGGTCGAAGATGCGGAGCGCGTCGAGCATGCGGAAGATCACGGCGACCATCAGGGCCGGCCGGATCAGCGGCAGCGTCACCTTGAAGAAGATCTTGACCGGATGCACGCCGTCGATCTTGGCGGCTTCGTAGATGTCGCCCGGCACCATCTGCAGGCCGGCGAGGATCAGCAGCGCCATGAACGGCGTCGTCTTCCAGATGTCGACGAGCAGAACCGCGAACATCGCCGTGTCCGGATTGGCGGTCCAGGCGATCTTGCTCGAGATGATGCCGAGATTCATCAGCACGTCGTTGATGATGCCGAACTGATCGTTGAGCATCCAGCTCCACATCTTGGCGGAGACGACGGTCGGGATCGCCCAGGGCACCAGGATGGCAGCCCGGACGATGCCGCGGCCGCGGAACTCGGCATTGAGCACGAGCGCGACGATGGTGCCGAAGATCGTTTCCAGCGTCACCGAGACGATTGTGAACTTGACGGTGTTCCAGACGGCGCGCCACCAGATCGGATCGGCGAGCAACCCATCATAGAGGATCTTGCCGCTCTTCAGGCGCGTGATCGACAGATAGTTCTCAAAGCCGATCCACTGCGCCGCGTCAATGTTGGCGAGCGAGGCGTTGGTGAACGAGAAATAGATGCTTCGCACCAGCGGCCAACCGGCGACGAGAGCCAGCACGAGCAGCATGGGGGCCAGGAAAATCCATGCCGAACGCACCCTCTGGCGCATCAGGTCGGAGCGCATGCCCGCGACGGGCGCGGCAATTGTCTCGGCTACCGCCATGTTCTCGGCTTTCGCTGTTGGGGCCGATAGCTCGGCATGAACGGAACGGCGTGGCGAATCCGAGGGTATCCGCCACGCCGGATGGTCAACGGCGATGCCGGCATTCAGGCGAATGCCGGCATGCTGCCTGGCTTACCAGCCGGCGCCCTTGAGCTTGGTCAGCTTGGCCTCGAGCATTTCGAGGTTGTCGGCTGCCGAGCCATTGCCGCTCAGCGTGTCATGCGTGGCGGTCCAGAAGTTGGACGACACTTCGTTGTACTTGACCTTGGCCGGAGCCGAGGGACGCGGCACGGCGTTCTGGAACACTTCCTTCCAGCGCGGGATGATCGACTGCTCCTTGGCGATGTCGGCATCGTCATAGAGAGCCTGGATCGTCGGCAGGTTGGAGGCCTTCAGAGCCTTCAGCTTCTGCATCTCCGGCGAGGCGATGAACTTGACCAGTTCGATCGCTTCCTTCGGGCTCTTCGAATACTTCGAAACGGCGAGGTTCCAGCCGCCCAGCGTGGCGGCGGACTTGGCGCCCTCGCCCGAGCCGGCCGGCAGCGGCACGACGTCGAACTTGTCCTTCACGGCCGAGTCGGCGCCATTGCCGAGGCCGTAGGCGTAGGGCCAGTTGCGCATGAACACGGCGTTGCCGGTCTGCCAGACGCCGCGGGCTTCTTCTTCCTGATAGGCGAGCACGCCGGGGGGCGAGATGGTGTTGACCCAGCCCTTGGCGCGATCGATGGCCGCGGCTGCCTGCGGGTTGTTGATCGAGATCGAGCCATCGGCCTCGATGATCTGGCCGCCGCCGTTCGACTTGACCCATTCCAGCGCGTTACAGGTCAGGCCTTCATAGGAATTGCCCTGCCAGACAAAGCCCCAGATATCCTTGGAACCGGCTGCGCGCTCCTTGTCCTGGACTTCCTTCGCGGTTGCCGCGAGCTCATCCCAGGTCTTCGGCGGCTGCTTGCCGTATTTCTCGAGCAGGTCCTTGCGATAATAAAGGGCCGGCGCGTCGGTGAAGAGCGGCATCGCGACCAGCTTGCCGTTCACGGTCTGCGACTCGACGATCGACGGGAAATGCTGGCCGATCACGTCCTTGGTCGCGTCGGTGAGGTCGAGCAACTGGTCCGACAGCTGCGGCGCCCAGATCACGTCGGTCTGGTAAACGTCGATGTCCGAGTTGCCAGCGGCGAGCCACAGCTTGTACTGACCGAACTGATCGCTGGTCGACGACGGCATCGGCACGATCGTGACCTTGTTGCCGGTGTTCTTCTCGAAGATGTCGAGCTGCTCGCGCAGCACGGCGAGGCCGTTGCCGGTGTCACCCGACACGATCGACAGATTGGCGGCGTTGGCGGCATTGCCCATGAGGACAAGACCGGCGCCGAAAGCCATAAGCGCGGAGCGCAACTTCATTTGTGAGAACCTCCCTGAGAGACATTCCGTGACGGGGGGGCTCGAGGCCGTCGCGACCGCCAGCACTCTCGGCCACGGACGCGCCACCCCTTCTCCCCCGAAGCGCCCCGGCAAAGGCTGAAAGCCCCCGCCCTCCTCAAAGCGCTTTGAGGTCATTCAAAGCGGCAACTCCGGTTCCTGTCAACCCCGAGGCCACCCCGACCTACGGGCGCCGCAGCAAGAACGGCCTCCAAATTCATATGACAAAACAGAGTACTTAATTGATTTATTACCGTTTTCTGGAACTGATCTCGATGGTGCGTCGCAGCATGACACATGGATTTTCTCCGAGCCCCGCCAGCCCGCTTGCGCGCGAGATTGAAAGCGCTTTGAATGCTCCCAGGGGAGGATGGTTTTTCTGATGAGACTCAAGGAACTGGCGCTGCATCTCGGCCTGTCGCAGACGACCGTAAGCCGGGCGCTGAACGGCTACCCCGAGGTCAACGAGGAGACGCGGCAGCGCGTGCTCGACGCGGCGCGCCGCTATGACTACCGCCCCAACGCCAGCGCCCGCCGCCTTGCCACCGGCCGGGCCGGCGCCATCGGCATCGTGCTGCCGACCGACCGCAACATGCTGCTCGATCCGCACTATATCGAATTCCAGGCCGGCCTCGGCGAGAGGCTGATGAAGGACGAGATTGACATCGTGCTGTCGCCGTCGAAGGCGGGCGACGAAATGGCGACGTACCGGCGCATGGCGATCAGTTCGCGCGTCGACGCCGTCATCCTGTCCAGCCCGACCGTCGACGATCCGCGCATCGCGCTCCTGACCGAGCTCGGCCTTCCCTTCGTCGTGCATGGCAGAACGAACAGCCCGCTCGACTACGCTTGGCTCGACATCGACAATGAAGGCGCCTTCCGACACGCGGCCAAGCATCTGCTCGATCTCGGCCACCGCCGCATCGGCCTGATCAATGGCGAAACGCGGCATAACTTCGCCCTCGAACGCGACCGCGGCTTCCGCCGGGCGCTCGCCGCCCATGGCGTCGAGGTCGACGAGGATTTGGTGGCGGAGGGCATCATGTCGGACGAAACCGGCTACCGGATCACGGCGCGCTTCCTGGCCCAGCGGCCGCGCCCGACCGCCCTGCTCGTCTCCTCGATGATGATGTCGCTTGGGGCGCTGCGCGCCATCCGCTCCGCCGGCCTCGAGCTCGGCCGCGACATCTCGATGATCGCGCATGACGACGTGATCCCGTTCCTCAACCCGGACGCGATGGTGCCGACCATGTCGACAACGCGCTCGTCGATCCGCGCCGCCGGGACCCGCGTGGCCGAGTTGCTGATGGAAATCATCGTCGACGGTCGCTCGCCCGCCAGCATCCACGAGCTGTGGCCGGTCGACCTCGTCGTCCGCGCGTCGACGGGACCGGTGCCGCGGGATTGACCGCGCCTCCGGTTCAGGACGAAATCCAGCCCGGTGATTTGCCTCAAATGGAGCGGAACGCGATGCGTCCCAGTCTGGCCGGCCTGCTGCTTCTGGCAGCGGGCATCCTTTCATCCCCGGTTTTGGCGCAGGAAAGCGCCGTCGATCCGATCGACGCGACGCTGGCCACCTGCCTCGCCGAGCCAGGGGCCAGCGGCACGGCCGACAGCGTGGCCTGCTTCGCCGCCGCGCGCGACGCGTGGGAGAAGGAAGTGACAAGGGCCTATTTCGCGCTGTCGATGACGCTCGACGCCCGCTCGCGCGGAATTCTGCGCGGCGCGCAGAAGCAATGGGAAGCCTATCTCGCGGCGGAGCGCCGTTTCCAGGCCGCGTCCTGGACCCGCCAACACGGTCCGGACATCGCGGTCACGCTCGCCTCGCAGGACGCCGAGTTGTTCAAGGCGCGCGCCCTCACCCTGCGCAACTACAAGCCGGGCGGCTAGCGGCTCGCTGTCGCCTTGACACGGCGCCCCGATCCGCGAACAACCGTTCCATATTTCACCGATTTAGAACCTACGGACCGAAACATGCCCTCCGATCGCTTTGCCAACGCCGCCCTCATCGCCGTTGACTGGGGCACGACGCGCTGCCGCGCCATGCTGCTCGACCGCGACGGCGCCATGCTGGCGGAGGCAGACAGCGCGGACGGCATCGGCTCGCTCGGCGGCGGCGGCCACGAGGAGGCCTTTCACGCACTCGTCAGCGACTGGCCGAAACTGCCGGCGATCATGGCGGGCATGGTCGGCAGCCGGCAGGGCTGGCACGAAGCGGCCTATGTCGGCGTCCCCACCTCGCCGGACGCGCTGGCCGGCGGGCTGCTGAAGTTCCAGGCCTCCGACCATCGGCCGATGGCGATCGTGCCAGGCCTGGTGCTGCGGTCGGATGCCCGCGACGGCGACGTCATTCGCGGCGAGGAGACCCAGTTGGTCGGCCTGATGGAAGAGGAGCCCGATTTCGAGGGCATCGCCATCCTTCCGGGCACCCATTCCAAATGGGCCGCCATTTCGAACGGCCAGATCACCACGTTCCAGACCTTCCTGACCGGCGAGATGTTTGACCTCTTGGCGCGCAAGTCGTTCCTGCGCCATTCGGTAGCGGAGGATGCCGACGATATCGCCGGCTCGTCGCATTTTGCCCTGGCGGTGAAGCGCACGGTCACCGAGGGCCTGCCCTTCCTTGGCGCCATCTTCTCCGTCCGCGTCCGCCAGTTGCTGGACGGCGTCTCCGGCGACGACAACCTCGCCTACCTTTCGGGCCTGGTGATCGGCGGCGAGATCGCCGCGGCCCGCCAGATCGGCCTGCTCGACGCCGATCGGCCGATCCGCATCATCGGCTCGCGCACGCTCGCGCGCTCCTATCATGCCGCCTTTGAGGTTGCAGGCCATCCGGCCGACACCCGCGACGGCTCCGCCCTCGTCCGCCGCGGCCTCGTTCGGCTCGCCCGCGCCAACGGCCTCCTTTGAGATTGAAAACGATGACCCATCCCCTGTTCGGCACCCATCTTCCCGTCGTCGCGATCCTGCGCGGCATCACCCCGGCCGAAGCCGACGCCGCCTTCGACGCCCTGGTCAAGGCCGGCATCACGCTGATCGAGGTGCCGCTCAATTCGCCCGACCCGTTTGGCTCGATTGAAAAGATGGTGAAGCGCTCCGCCGGTCGCGCGAAGGTCGGCGCTGGCACCGTGCTGACCGAAGAGCATGTCGTGGCGGTGAAGGATGTCGGCGGCGAACTCATCGTTTCGCCCAACGCCGACCCGGCCGTCATCCGCAAGACCAAGGCGCTGCGGATGGATTCCTATCCCGGCGTCTTCACCCCGACCGAGGCTTTCGCGGCGCTGGCCGCCGGCGCCGACGCGCTGAAGTTCTTTCCGGCCGAGCTGATCGGCACCTCCGGCATCAAGGCGATGAAGGCGGTGCTGCCGAAGGACGTGCCGGTACTGGCCGTCGGTGGCGCCAACGAGACCAACTTCGCCGAATATATCCAGGCCGGATGCGCAGGATTCGGCATCGGCTCGAACATCTACAAGCCCGGCATGACCGCAGCCGAGATCGGCGAGCGCGCCAGCAAGCTGGTCGCAGCCTTCAAGGCAGCAGCGAGCATGGCGTAACGGAATTCTATCTTTACATTAGTCCAGATCGAAAACATAAATGTTTTCAATGACTTGATTCGAATCTATACCGCCTGGCAGTAATTGCCGGGCGTTCTGTTTCAAATCCCGGCGCATTCAAGAACCGGGACCTTGCACATGCGACACTCCATGATCGCGGCGCTGCTGTGCGCCGCCTCGACCGTCGCCATCACAGCCTCCGCCAAGGCCGACGCCATCGGGCCGACCGTCGAAATCACGCTGGGTGGCGGCCAGGAAAACGGCGCCATCGGCGGCTTCGACATCTTCCTGCCCTTCGGTTTCGGCGCTCGCTCCATCGGCTTCGGCGACCTGCGCGGCCACATGAACAACGACCAGATGGACCAGCTTTCGGCAGGTCTCGGCTGGCGCATGAAGCTCGACGGCGTCTGGACCGTCGGCGCCTATGGCTACTACGACTATCTCCACACCGATCGCGACAACGACTTCCACCAGATTTCCGCTGGCGCCGAGCTCATCTCGCGCGACATGGTGTTCCGCCTGAACGGCTACCTGCCCTTCGGCGACAAGTACGGTTCGGCCGCCGATGCCAATGCGGCGCTGATCGAGGCGGGACGTCTCGTCTTCCGGGCCGGCCGCGAACAAGCCATGCGTGGCGTCGATGGCGAGGCCGGATTCCGGCTGCCGATGTTCGACGCCAAGTCCTCGGCCCGGATGATGCTCTATGGCGGCGGCTACTGGTATGATGGCGACCGCCTCGACGACATCACCGGCGTCAGCGCCCGGGCCGAGCTTTCCTTCTCCGACCTGCCGGGCTTCACCCAGGGCTCGACTTTCAGCCTGTCGGCCGGCTTCACCTACGACAACGAGGACAGGGCCGAGGGCCAGTTCCTCGCCCGCCTACGCATCCCGCTCGGCAAGGCAGGCCCGGCACTCGCCGACCGCGACCCGCTGATGCAGCGCGTCGAACGCGCCAACTTCATCCGCACCGCGGTTGGCGCCACCGGCGACGCGGAAGCCGCGATCTACGCCGATACCGGCAATGTCGTCGGCAATGTCCGCACGGTCTCCTCGGCAACTGGCGATGCGACGGCGATCAACAGCGCCATGGCGGCGGCGGGCGAGAATGCGCTGATCCTCGCCGACGGCGTGATCCTGCTCAACCAGACGCTGCTGCTCACCTCCGGCCAGTTCATCGTCGGCGGCCAGGGCGGACTGGAGATCATCGGCGCGCGTAGCGGCGGCACGGCGACCTTCACCCGTTCCGGCGCCGAGACGCGGCTGGTCGGCTCCACCACCACGGCGGACGTGCTGGCGATGGCGGACGATAGCGGCGCGGTCGGTCTGTCGATCCGCGGCGGTCGCGACGGCGTCGTCGCCAACGGCGTCGACAACATCCTCCTGCGCAATCTCGACATCGCGCAGACGGCCGGCAACGGCATCTTCCTGGCGAATGTCGATGGCGCGCGGATCGAAGGCAGCAAGATCCACGACCTGACGATCTGCTCGAACAATACCGAGTGCGAATTCTCGATCTTCAATCCGGAGCGCAGCGTCCCCAACACGGCGATCTCGCTGTTCTCGGCCAAGGACGTCACCATCCGCGACGTCGAGATCCAGGACGTCACCTATGGCATCTTCGCCAACGCGGCCTTCGATGATATCGACGACTGGGAGAACGACATCTACGGCCTGCGCGCGCCGAACCCGACGACGGGGCTGACGATCGAGAACGTCTCGATCACCAACACCCGGCGCGAAGCGATCCAGCTCGTCGGCGCTTCGGACATCTCGATCAAGAACCTTTCCATCGACAACATCGCGATGGACAGAACCATGGACCTGATCGTGATCATGTCGAGCTCCGGCATCAGCATGGACGGCCTGACGCTGGCCGGCGGCGTCAACGCGCTGCAGTTCATCGGCCCGTCCGCCTTCGCCGACCCGGCCAGCGACATCGCGGTGTCCAATGTCACTATCCGTGACACCAGCCGCGCCGGCATCATGATGAACATGGGCTCTTCCAACGTGGCCTTCTCGAACATCGAGATCACCAACGCCGGAACGCATGGCGTCTACCTGTATGGCCCGTCATTCTTCGGCGGGGCGCTGGGTGATATCAGCTTCGACGATGTGAAGGTCTTCAGCTCGACCGACGAGGCGGTTCATCTCGCCGGCGAACTCAGCAACCTGTCCGGCAGCATCGCGGTCGGCCAGGCGCCGGCGAACTGCGTGGCGGACACCGGCACGTGGACATCGACCACTCTATCGCAGAACAACGGCGAGACCTTCTCAGTCGGCGGCACCGTCATCCTGCCGAGCACGCTGCCGGCCGGCTGCCGCTAAGTTACGGCGGCAAAACAACAAGCTGGGTTCCCGCGCCGAAGCCGCCGCAAGGCCTCAAGCGATTGTGAACCCAGCGTGTGACATCCGTCATAAAAACCGCACATGGTTCTGGTTAATATCCTCACACCGAAGCGAGATCAGGAGAACCGTCATGGACGTTTCCACCGCCTGCTTCCCACGGGAGGCTTCACTCAACGAACTGCTTCACGACCCGATCATTGGCCTTCTCATGGCGAGTGACGGCGTGCGCTCCGAGGATATCCGCGCGCTCTACAATAAGTTCGAGCGCCGGAGCGAGGCCAAGCGCCAGCGCGCCCGCGATCTGGGAGTCTTGGAGCGCTGCTTCCTACGGTGAGGCTGGCTCGAACGATGTTCGAGCCCATCTGGACGACCCCCGAGACGACCCAGCGCTCTTTCCCGTTTCCTTGACGAGCAAGCGTTCGGTCCTCCCGGGGGTCCTCGCCTCCGGCAGCAATTGTCATCACGCCGATGAAATCCTTACCTGCCCCGTCCTGCCAGCCCCCCGTAGTCAGCCATCGAGACGTGACGGCGCGGCTGTGATTGCCATCACAGCCGTTCGCTGCGATGGCTAATCTTTGTTTATTCCAAATAACTTAGCCTAACAGGTCAGGTCCGCTGGCCGCTTTACGGACAACCCCGCGCCCCGTAGACTGTGCTGCCTGGTAAAGACGGCGATACGGGAGACAATCATGCGCGGTGTGGGCGGAATTCGGAGTGTGCGCGGCATGCTGGGGCTCGTTTTTGGCCTGGTGCTCTGCCTCGGCGGCATGGCCGCGCAAGCGCAGGACAGCGACGCCCGCCGCATCATCATCAGCCGAGACGCCGACTATCCGGGCTTCGACTTGCTGACGCTGAAGGATATCGACCAGAAGGCCTGCGCGAGCGCCTGCGTCGATGATCTCTCCTGCAAGGCCTTCACCTACAACACCAAGGCGAAGTGGTGCTTCCTGAAGAGCGATTTCGGCAGCCTGTCGGTCGCGGCCGGAGCCAATGCCGGGCGCATCGTCGTGTCGACACCGATCGACCAGACCACGCAGGAAAAGCGCATCGAGGAACTGACATTCCTCGGGCCCTCGCCTTTCGAGGCGGCCAAGGCGCAGCTCAGCAGTCTGGCGCGCGACTATCCCACGCATGGCGTCGGCTATGACACGATCAGCCAGGGCGCCGACCGTGCCCGCCAGAACGGCAACACCACCGAACTCGAGCGCGACCTCGGCGCGATGCTGTCGATCTCGCCGGACGATCCGGCAATCTGGCGCGAATTCGCGCTGAGCCTGCTGAAGCGCAATCCCGACGACTACAGCGCCCGCCGCGACGTGCTGGCCGCGGCGACGTCGGCGGCCCTCAACGCCTATCTCCGCGCCGACGGCGCCGGCGACCAGGCGCTGTCGCTCGCCCTTCTCGGCCATGCGCTCGAACGGCGCGAGATGTGGAAGGAAGCGATCAAGTCCTATCGCCTCAGCCTCGAATACAAGCAGGATCCGCAGTTCCGCGCGGCCTACGACAAGCTGATCGCCGAGCGCGGCTTCCGTGTCGTCTCCAACACCGTCGACGCCGATGCCGCCTCGCCGCGCATGTGCGTCGTGTTCTCGGACCCGCTGCCGGTCGCCGATGCGACGCTCTCCGACTATGTCGTCGTCGAGGGCGGCAAGGGCATCGCGGTCGAGCCGCAGGACAACCAGATCTGCATCGACGGGCTGAAGCACGGCCAGCGCTACACGCTGCGCTTCCGCGCCGGCCTGCCCTCCGCCGATGGCGAGAAGCTGGCGCAGACGGCCTCCGTCTCCAGCTATATCCGCGACCGCGCCCCCTGGGTCGGCTTCGCCGGCAACGCCTATGTTCTGCCCGCCGGCCAGGGCGCATCGATCCCGATCGACAGCATCAACACCGACCTGATCGACGCCGAGGTCTACCGCATCGGCGACCGCTCGATCGCCATCGCGGTGCGCGACGGCAATTTCCTGCGCCAGCTCGACAGCTATTCGGCCAGCCAGATCGCCAGCCAGTCGGGCGTCTCGGTCTGGAAGGGCCAGATCGAGGTCGGCGCCAAGAAGTTGAACGAGAACATCACCACGGCGATCCCGATCGGTGATGCCGTCAAGACGATCGAACCCGGCGTCTATGTCATCACCGCCAAGGCGGCGACCAAGGGCTCCAGCGACGGCGGCTATGATTCCTCGCTCGCCACACAGTGGTTCATCGTTTCCGACCTCGGCCTGTCGGCGCTGTCCGGCAATGACGGCGTCCATGCCGTCATCCGCTCGCTCAACACCGCGCAGGCGCTGGCCGGCGTGAAGGTCAAGCTCGTCGCCACGAATGACGAGGTGCTGGGCGAGGCCACCACCAATGCCGACGGCTACGTCCATTTCGAGCCGGGCCTGGCGCGCGGCACGGGCGGCATGGCGCCGCAATTGCTCGTCGCCCAGACGGCGGCTGGCGACTATGCCTTCCTCGACATGAAGAAGACCGCCTTCGACCTGACCGACCGCGGCGTCGACGGACGCCCCGCCCCCGGCCCGCTCGACACCTTCTTCACCTCCGAACGCGGCATCTATCGCCCCGGCGAGACGGTGCACCTGACGGCGCTGCTCCGCGACGCGCAGGCGAAGGCCGTCAACGGCCTGCCGCTGACGCTGGTCGTCGACCGCCCGGACGGCGTCGAGTTCCTGCGCACCAAGGTCACCGAAGAGGGCCAGGGCGGCTACAGCCATGACGTGGCGATCCCGGATGGCGCCCAGCGCGGCGCCTGGCGCTTCCAGCTCTATGCCGATCCCGATGGCGCGGCGCTGACCGAGATCTCGGCGCTGATCGATGATTTCGAGCCCGAGCGGGTCGCCTTCGAGCTGAAGACCTCGGCCGAACGGCTGATCTCGGGCGGCACCTTCCCGATCGAGCTCACCGCCAAATATCTCTATGGCGCCAAGGCGATCGGCCTCGGCGTCGATGGCGACATCATCGCGACGCCGACCAGCACCAGCCCCGACTATCCGGGCTTCTCCTTCGGCCTCGGCGACGATCCGGTCGAGAGCGTGCGGGATTCGCTCGGCGCCAGCGCCATCACCGATGACGAGGGCCAGGCGAATTTCGAGGCCACCGTGCCGTCGCTGCCGGAAACGACCAAGCTCTTCAACGCCGACATCGTCGTGCGCGTTACCGACACCAATGGCCGAGCCGTCGAGCGCCGGCTGTCGCTGCCGGCGGACGGCAACAAGCCGCATATCGGCATCAAGCCGAATTTCGACGGCAGCGTTGCGGAAGGCGCCTCGGCCGGCTTCGAACTGATCGCCATCAGCCCGGACGGCAAGCGCATCGACGCCAAGAGCGCGACCTGGCAGATCGAGAAGCTCGATACGAACTACCAGTGGTATCGCCGCGACGGCGCCTGGAAATACGAGGCGATCACGACGGCGACCCGCGTCGCCAACGGCACGGTCGATCTCGCCACCGGCAAGCCCGCCTCCATCGAGGGCAAGGTAGACTGGGGTCGCTTCCGCCTGACGGTGGCGCTCGCCGGCGACGCGCCGACCTCGTCGAGCTATAATTTCGACGCCGGCTGGTATGTCGACGCCAGCGCCGCGTCCGAAACGCCGGACATGCTGACCGTCTCGCTCGACCAGAAGAACTACAAGCCAGGCGACACCGCCAAGCTCAGGCTCGACCCGCGCTTCCCTGGCATCGCCCAGATCATGGTGATCGACGACCGCGTCATCGACATGAAGACGGTGGAAGTGCCGGAAGGCGGCACCACGGTCGACCTGCCGGTGACGGCGAACTGGGGTCCCGGCGCCTATGTGACCGCCACCCTGTTCCGGCCGATGGACGTCGAGGCCAAGCGGATGCCGACGCGCGCGCTCGGCCTTGCCTGGGTACCGGTCGACCCGGCCGATCGCCGCATCGACGTCCAGTTCGACACCGAGGACCAGATCCGGCCGCGTGGCCCCCTCACCATCCCCGTCACGCTCGCCAATCTGAAGAAGGGCGAGGAAGCCTATGTCACGGTCGCGGCCGTCGACATCGGCATTCTGAACCTGACCCAGTTCAAGACTCCCGATCCGGATGGCTGGTATTTCAGCCAGCGCCGGCTCGGCATGGAGATCCGCGATCTCTACGGCCTTCTGATCGACCGCATGCAGGGTGTTCCCGGCCGTCTCCGCTCCGGCGGCGACGGCGGCGCGCCCGGCCTCAAGTCGGTGCCGCCGACCGAAAAGCTGATCGCCTTCTATTCGGGCGTCGTGAAGGTCGACGAGAACGGCAAGGCTACGATCACCTTCGACGTGCCCGACTTCAACGGCTCGGTTCGCGTCATGGCGATGGCTTGGTCGAAGGAAGGCATCGGCCATGCCGAGAAGGAAGTCATCATCCGCGACCCCGTCGTGGTGATGGGCAGCCTGCCGCGCTTCATGACCCCGGACGACCAGAGCCGCATCCTCGTCGAGATCAACAATGTCGAAGGCCCGGCAGGCGACTACCAGCTGACCGTCGACGCTCCCGGCGTGGCCATCGATCCCGGCGACGCCGACAAGCAGGTCCGCCTGGAAAAGGCCGGACGCACCACCCTCGCGCTGCCGATCAAGGCGGTCGACATCGGCGACCACCAGATCACCATCAGCCTGGCAAGCCCGGAGAACGGCCAGACCTTCGACCGGACCTACATGCTGGGCATCCGCCCGGCCGGCCAGCCGGTTTCGCGCCGTTCGCTGATCTCGCTGGCTCCCGGCAACAAGCTGACCGTCGACGAATACGCCTTCGCGGAGTTCGTGCCGGGAACGACGAGCGCAACGCTCGCCATCGGCGGCTCGGCCAAGCTCGACGTGGCGGCGATCCTCGCCTCGCTCGACCGCTATCCCTATGGCTGCACCGAGCAGATCACTTCGAAGGCAATGCCGCTGCTCTACCTGAACCAGGTGGCGGCGACGATCGGCATCGCGCAGGACAGCGAACTGCGCAAGCGGATCCAGGATTCGATCGGCAAGGTGCTCGACAACCAGTCTTCGGCCGGCTCGTTCGGCCTCTGGGGGCCGGGCTATGAAGATCTCTGGCTCGACGCCTATGTCTCTGATTTCCTGACCCGCGCCAAGGCGGCCGGCTATCTGGTGCCCGAGGTGGCGTTCAACAACGCGCTCGACAATCTCTCCAACAAGGTCGGCTACGCCCAGGACTTCGATCGGGGTGGCGAGGCGATCGCCTATTCGCTCTACGTGCTCGCCCGCAACGGCAAGGCGGCGATCGGCGACCTGCGCTACTACGCGGAATCGAAGCTGAACAACTTCGCAACCCCACTGGCGCAGGCACAGATCGGCGCGGCGCTTGCGCTTTATGGCGACAAGGCGCGTTCCGGCTCGGTCCTCAAGGTGGCGATCGACAATCTCCGCCGTGCCGTCGGCCCGCAACTGGCCGGCCGCGAGGACTATGGCTCGGGCCTGCGCGACCAGGCCGCGGTGCTCACCCTCGTCGCCGAAAGCGGCGACAAGGACGCCAACGTCAAGACGCTGGTCGACGACATCGTCACGACGCGCGACAGCCGCCGCTATCTCTCCACCCAGGAACAGGGCTGGATGCTGATGGCGGCCGCCGCGATGATGTCGGACCTGAAGCAGGCCTCGATCGACGTCGACGGCAACACGGCCGAAGTGCCGCTCTACCGCAAGCTGCTCGGCACCGACGTGTCGCCGCGACCGCTGGTGGTCGAGAACACCAGCAAGGTGACGCTCGACGCGGCGCTGACGCTGACCGGCATCCCGGCCACGCCGGAACCGGCGGGCGGCGAGGGCTTCACCATCACGCGCAGCTACTTCAACACCGACGGCAGCGAGGCGGACCCGGCGACGGTCGGCCAGAACGACCGTCTGGTGGTGGTGCTGACCGTGACGGGCGACAAGGCACGCTTCGGCCGGCTGATGGTGGTCGATCCGCTGCCGGCCGGCTTCGAGATCGAGAACCCCAACATCTCGCGCTCGGGCGATACGTCCTCCTATGAGTGGCTGAAGGTCGAGACCAATGTCGCCCACACCGAGGCCCGCACCGACCGCTTCGTCGCGGCGGTGACGCGTTCGTCCGGCGACCCGCTCGAATTCTCGGTCGCCTATGGCGTGCGCGCCGTGTCGCCGGGCCAGTTCGTGCATCCGGCCGCGACCGTGGAAGACATGTACGACCCCGACCGCCAGGCCCATACCGACACCGGCACGGTCGAGATCGTCGGACCGACGACGACGAAGTGAGCGGGCGATGTGCATGACCAAGCTCGCCGTCATCCCGGGCGAAGACCCGGGATCCATGCAGCCGAAACCTCAGGCTGAATGGATCCCTGCTTTCGCAGGGATGACGGAGAGCGTGGAAGTCGCGCGGAGCCACCAGGGGCGGCTGCAATGAACGGCAAGCCGGATACCGATGCGAGGGAAAGCCATCGCCCGCCCTCGAAATGGCGGCGATGGGGGACGATTGCCGGCCTCTCGTTCGGCCTTGTCGCCTTCTTCGCCTATGCCTGGCTAGGCGGCGTGCTGGCGGAGATCGACAGGACCCTGCCGCCGGTGCCCGATCCGGCCAAGGTGCCGACCTCGCAGATCGTGGTCGACCGCAGCGACGCGCTGCTGCGTCCCTACACCATCGCCGAGGGCCGCTGGCGGCTGCCGGTGACGCTTGCCGACGTCGATCCGATGTTCCTTACCATGCTCAAGGGCTATGAGGATCGTCGTTTCGACGAGCATCACGGCGTCGACTGGCGGGCGTTCGGACGCGCCGCCGGGCAGATCCTGCGCAACGGTCATGTCGTATCCGGCGGCTCGACGCTCACCATGCAGGTGGCGCGGCTCGTCCAGGGCGGCTCGACCCGGCAGGCCGAGAGCAAGCTCAAGCAGATCGTCCACGCGAGGGCGCTGGAAGCGAAACTCGACAAGAACCAGATCCTGTCGCTCTACCTGGCGCTCGCGCCCTATGGCGGCAATCTCGAGGGCATCCGCGCCGCGACGCTGGCCTATTTCGGCAAGGAGCCGCGCCGGCTGACGATCGCCGAGGCTGCCCTGCTCGTCGCCCTGCCGCAATCGCCCGAGGCGCGGCGGCCGGATCGCGATCCGAAGGCGGCCAAGGCGGCGCGCGACCGCGTGCTCGACCGGCTGGTGACGGCCGGCGTGCTCGACGAGGAAACCGCCGCCTCGGCCAAGACCGAACGCATTCCGGAGGCGCGCAAGCCGTTCCCGATGCTCGCCGCCCATCTCGGCGACCAGGCGCGCAAGCGACATCCCGCCGATCCCGTCATCCGCCTCACCGTCGATGGCCGGTTGCAGGCGAAGCTGGAAACGCTGGCCAGCATCCGCGCGGCAAAGGTCGGGGCCAAGGCGTCGGTCGCCATTCTGGTTGCCGATCATGTCACCGGCGATATCCTCGCCTCGGTCGGTTCGGCCGGGTTCATGGATGACGGCCGCAACGGCTATGTCGACATGACCGAGGCGGTGCGCTCGCCCGGTTCGACGCTGAAGCCGCTGATCTACGGCCTCGCCTTCGAGCAGGGCCTCGCCCATCCGCAGAGCCTGATCGAGGACAAGCCCTCGGCCTTCGCCGGCTACGCCCCGGTCAATTTCGACGGATTTTATCGCGGCACCGTGACCATTCACGACGCGCTGACGCAGTCGCTCAACGTGCCGGCCGTACAGGTGCTGGACGCGGTCGGGCCGGCGCGGCTGATCGCACGGCTGAAGCGCGCCGCCGCCAGCCCGCGCCTGCCGGACATGTCGGCCGCCGGCCTTGCCGTCGGGCTTGGCGGCGTCGGCATCTCGCTCCGCGACCTCGTCTCGGTCTATGCCGCGATCGCGCGCGGCGGCCGGCCGGTGGCGCTGCATCCGGAGCCGGTGCCGGTCGTGGCCTCCGCCGATACCGCGCCGGTGCTCGACCCGCTCGCCGCCTGGTATGTCGCCGACATCCTCGCCGACGTGCCGCCGCCCACCATCGGCGCGCGCGGCCGCATCGCCTACAAGACCGGCACCTCCTATGGCTATCGCGACGCCTGGTCGATCGGCTTCGACGGGCGCACGGTGATCGGCGTCTGGGCGGGGCGCGCCGACGGCGCGCCGGTCTCCGGCCTTTCCGGCATCGGCACGGCGGCGCCGGTGCTGTTCGAGGCGTTCGACAAGCTCGGCGGCGACCGCGCGCCGCTGATGGCCGCGCCGCGCGGCGCGCTGATCGCCTCCAATGGCGACCTGCCGGCGCCGCTGAAGCGCTTTCGCGGCACGGATACGCTCGCCAACAAGGCCCCCGATACGCCGCAGATCGCCTTTCCGCCCGATGGCGTCCAGGTTGATCTCGGCATCCGCGCCGGGGATCCCATGCCTTTGATGATAAAAATCCGCAACGGCCAGCCGCCCTTCACCTGGTTCGCCAATGGCGTGCCGATCGCCCAGACGCCGTTCGCGCGGGCCGAAAGCTGGGCGCCGGACGGTCCCGGATTTGTTACGCTATCGGTGGTTGATTCGGCCGGACGGTCGGATCGCGTGACGGTATTCGTCGAATAACCCGCAAGGCGGAGCAGTCCGATTTCCTTCCTCCGACGCCACTGGCAGCAGCACCCGCATTTCTACCAGTCGATCCTCGTCGCCATCGTTGCCTATTTCCTCATTCGCGTGGTGCGGCCGGAATTCGCGACGATCGCCGCCGGCGACGTGTTCTTCATCGTCTATCTATTCTTCCAGTTGCGGCTCGCGGCGAGGGTCAATCTCGACAAACTGCGGCTCAGGGCGCGGAGCGAGGACGAAGGCATCGTCCTGATCGTCTGCCTGACAGTCGGCGCCATCGCCTTCTCGTTCTACTCGATTTTCTCGATCCTGAACGGCGCCAACACCTCGGCAGCGCATCTCGCGGTCGCCATCATCAGCATCCCGCTCGGCTGGGTCGCCTTCAATACGCTGTTCGCTTTCCACTATGCCCGGCTCTACTACGCGCCGGCCGGCACCGACAGCAATGCCGACGGCAAGGAAGACGACGTCGGCGGCCTGATCTTTCCCGACACGCCCGAGCCGTCGATCTGGGACTTCTTCTATTTCTCGTTCTGCCTTGGCGCGACCTTCCAGACCTCGGACGTCAACGTCCGCACGACGGATTTCCGGATGGTGATGATGTTCCATTCAATCGCGTCGTTCGTGTTCAACACGACGCTGCTCGCGCTGGCGATCAATCTCGGCGCGAGCGTTCTGACCTAGCCCGGTTTCGAATGATCCGGTGGCTCGCCGCCCGGCGAGCCGGCGGCTTCCTGCGCCTCTTCGCGTTCGCGCAGATAGTCGAGCCAGCGCCGCTCGATCGGCTTGGCGACGATGAGAACCAGGAAGACCAGCACCAGAGAAACGATGACAACCGGCCAGTCGCCAAGACCGCAGGCGATGCCGAGCGCCGCCGAAACCCAGACCGTCGAAGCCGTCGTGACGCCGTGCACGATCTCGCCGCGCTTGGACGGACGCAGGATGGCGCCGGCGCCGATGAAGCCGATGCCGGCGAGCACGCCCTGGATCACGCCCTGCAGCACTCGGCTCTGCGCATCGGGATGGCCGACAAAGGCCGCGATATTGCCGACGCTGACGGCCGCCAGTGCCGCGCCGAGCGACACCATGGCCAGCGTCCGCATGCCGGCTGGCTTCTCCTTGGAATCGCGGTTGATGCCGATCAGCAGGCCGCAGAGCACGGCCATCCCCAGGCGCATGCAGACGTCGAGATAGAGCTCCGTCGGCACGGACAGCCTCCTCCAGTCGGATATTCGAACGGATCGGCATAGTCGCATATCTGCGACGCCGCGCCAGCCGGCCGCCGGACCGTATGTTGCGGCCATCCACCACAAGCCGTCGCGGACGTTCGACGTTCAGGGGGGGGCGGCCGCGACGCCGAGCCCGGCCAGAAGCTCGATCATGCCGCGGGCGCCATAGGGTTTGCTGAGGAAGGCGACGCGCGCATTCCCCGCGAGCGTCGGGTCGAGCTCGGACGGATCGCCACCACTGGCGATGATGACGGGAACATCGGCGAGACCCGCCAGGATATCCTTGGCGAGGTCATCTCCGGGCCGATCCGGCAGGCCGAGATCGATGATGATGGCGTGATAGGGGTGGTCCGGCCCGGCCAGAAGAGCCGACGCCTCCCTGGCGGAGCCAGCCACCGCGACAACAAATCCGAGGTCTTCCAGCATTTCGGCGACAGCGGCCCGCACCAGCGGTTCGTCCTCGATCAACAGGATCACAGGCCCGCGGTCACCCACCGGCATCTCCCCGCGCCAGACGACCTTCCGCAAGACAGCCAGGGACGCGTGAAGCGCTGGATAGATCCCTCCAGGTCCACGCATGGCATGGACAATGGCACTCCGCGGCAAATCTCATCACGACGCGGCCCTCGCCCCGGGCTGAACGGTTCGTTCGCTCCAAGCCTCCCGGTAAAGGTAACGCTACCACGATCATCCTTCGCGGCCTAGCTGACCGAAATCCGTATGCTCGTCGAAGATTGACGCCGGACACACGGCGCCTCAGGATTCGCTCGCTGAGCCAGGATTGGCCGATCTCGCCCGAAAGCCGCGGAACGGCCGGGGGCCCTTCTCCGAACATGGCGCCCCGCATCAGCGGCATACTGGCTAAACGGAGGAGTTGGACGGGAAGTCCCTTGCGCGCCGCCTTATTTGAGTCGAAGTGCTGGCTCTTTCTCCCCGCACGCTGCGTACCGGAGTTCCGCATGTTCCACCGTCGTCCCATCTTGGCCACGATCCTCACGCTCGGCGCGACCCTCGTCGCCGCCCTGCCGGCGACGGCGAAGTCGCACGACATCGAGCTGAAACTGCGCATCGCCGCGCCGCCGCCGGGCCCGCGCGTGGTGGCGCTGACCTTCGACGCGTGCTCCGGCGCCATCGACCAGCGCATCCTGAACGAGCTGGTAGAGAACCGGATTCCGGCGACCCTGTTCGTCACGCATCGCTGGCTGAAGCGAAACGCCGCCACCATGGCCATCCTTATGGCGCATCCAGACCTGTTCCAGATCGAAAACCACGGCGACCAGCACGTCCCGGCGATCACCGACATTCCGAGCCTCTATGGCGTGAAGACGGCCGGCTCGCTGGAAGCCGTGAAACAGGAGGTCGATGGCGGCGCCTCGGCCATCCGGCAGGCAACCGGCAAGGAGCCGCGCTGGTTCCGTGGCGCCACCGCCGTCTACAGTCGCGATGCGCTCGATTCGATCCGCGCCGCCGGCTACTCTATCGCCGGCTTCTCGCTCAACGCCGATATGGGCGCGTCACTACCGGCCGCCACCGTCTCGAAGCGGATCGCCGCCGCCAAGTCCGGCGACATCATCATCGCCCACATCAACCAGCCCGGGCATCCGGCCGGCCTCGGCGTCGTCGAGGGCATCAAGCGCCTCGCGGCCTCCGGCGCGGTGTTCGTCAAGCTGGACGACGTGCAGACACAGGCGAGCAACTGACGCTCGACCGCTCTGCGTGCTCCGACGCGGCCTCCTCAGGCCTCCTCAGCACGTCGAGGACGGTGTTGCGCGGTGTCCAAGGTAGGGATGGAAGGTGTCGTCCCTCGTTACGACACCGAAACTATTCCATCCGGTACCAGCACCGCGCGTTGCCTTCGAACAGCGCCGATTGTTCCGCTTCCGAAAAGCCGCCGGTCGCATCCTTGAAGACATCGATCCATTCCGCGAAACCGATGCGCAGGTCCGCAACCGGATAGTCGGTCGCGAACATCGACCGTTGCGGCCCGAATGCGTCGATGCAGGCGAGGACGACTTCGGTCAGACTTTCGCGGCTCCATTGCGGATCATAAGCAACGGGATCGGAGATCTTGATCGCGACGTTCGGCGCAGCCGCCAATTCACCGAGGCCTTCGCGCCAGCGCCGCATGCTCTCGGCGTCGCGGTCGATTGGACTGCCGCAGTGGTTGAGGATGAAGGCGATATCGGGGAAGTCCGCCACCAGCCGGCGGGTGCTCTCGAACTGGTGCGGCGTGATCAGAAGGTCGAAGCTGAAGCCGTGCTGGCGAAAGCGGGCGAAATTGGCGCGCCAGCGCGGATCATCCATGCGTTCGTTGTCGGGCATGCGGCGCTTGGCCGAATCGGGATGCCAGCTCAGGATCTCGCGGATGCCGACGACGCGCCCGTTCGCCGCATGCTGCTCCAGCACGGCCTCGGCGCCGGGTTCGAGCAGCGCCGCATGGGCGACATAGCGCGCGGCAATGCCGGGCGAGCGCTCCAGCGTATCGAGCCAGCGGCTTTCGCCGGCCGGGTCGACCGGATCCCAGTTCGCCTCGATATGCACGCTGGCGACGATGTTTTCCGGCAGCGCCAGCGCCTCGTAGTCGGCGGCGAGATGATTGCGACGAAGCGGTGCCAGCTCGTCATCGGCATGGCCGCCTTCCAGCCAGCCATGCTTGCCGAGCCGCAGATCCCAGAGGTGATGATGGGCGTCGATGATCGGCCCGTTGTAGCGCTGCCCCGTCATGTCCCCGTTCCGCCAGGAGAAGGTCGCCGGCGACGGCGCCATTTTCCACATATGATACTTGCTTTTGAAATAGGGGACAGGCTGGCGCGTGCTGTCAAGGGCGCGATACTGTATCGATGGGAAAACACGGCACAGCTACGGGACGAATGATGGCGAAAGAAGCAGGGACGGCGACGAAGGGCGAGCCGGACAAGCAGGCGAACGCCGCCCTCGCCTACAAGGCTCCCGCGCTGGAAAAAGGGCTCGACATCCTGGAACTGCTGGCCGGCCAGTCTGGCGGGCTGATCCTGTCGCAGATCGCTCATTCGCTCGGCCGATCGGTGCAGGAAGTCTATCGCGTCGTCGTCTCGCTGGAACGGCGCGGCTATGTCGAGCGCAAGCCGCCGGGCGAGGCGTTCCAGATCTCGATGAAGCTGTTCGACCTCGCCTGCGGCCATCCACCGATCCGGCGACTGCGCGAGGCGGCGCAGCCGATCTTGCAGAGCTTGGCGGCCGAGGTCGAGGAAGCGATAATCCTGTCGATCCTGGACGGGCTCTCGGTCCGAGTCATCGCGGTAGCCGACAATCCTGCCCCAGTCGGTTTTCGCGTCCGACTCGGCACGCAGACCAAGATGCTGTCGACCGCGTCGGGGCGCACCCTGATCGCCTTCCAGAACGAGCCGACCCGCGCCATGCTGATCGAGCGCGCCTCGGAAGAGCTGCGCTCTCGTGAAAAAGACCCGGAGCCGCTGGTCCACCGTGTCGAACAAATTCAAAAGCGCGGCTACGAGGTGGTGGCAGACGAGACGCTGCGCGGCATCACCGACGTATCCTTCCCGATCTTCGACGCCAGCGGCATCGCCCAGGCGGCGATCACCATGCCGTTCCTGCTCTGGGTAACCAACCAGGTGCAGCTGGCGGACGCCTCGAAGCATCTCTACGAGGCGGCGGCCGAACTCTGCCGCCAGATCGGCGGCCATTTGCCGGAACCGAAATTTCCGATCAAGGGGACGTCGTAGCCGCCGAGCAGGCGCTAGATCGTCGTGCGGACATGGGCGTCGCGGCCGTAGAACGACACTAGCACGACGATGACGACGCCGAGCACGGCCTGGACCAGCGACGGCTGCAGGCCGATGCCGATCAGCAGCGTGTTGATCTCGGTCAGCACCAGCGCGCCGGCCACCGTGCCGAGATAGGAGCCACGCCCGCCGACCAGCGCCGTGCCGCCGATGACGACGGCGGCGATGGTCTGGAACAGATAGGGCTGGCCGACCTCGCCATAGGCCGAGCCGGTGAAGCCGAGCAGCAGGATGCCGGTCACGGCGGCAAAGGCGGCGGAGATCGCGAAGGTCGCCGTCCACATCGCCACCGGGTGGATCAGCGCCAGCGGGGCGGCGCGCGGATTGCTGCCGAGCGCGAACAGGCGGCGGCCATAGGCGGTGCGGGCGAGCGCCACGGTGACGATGGCCGCGAGCGCGACGAAGCACGGCACCAGCCAGGGCACCGGCAGGAAGCCGACCGAGCCGCCGATCGAGACGAATTCGGTGATCGATTCCGGCGCGGAGCCGGACGGGAAGCCGCCGGTCCAGAGCAGCACCGAGCCCTGCACGATGGTGCCGATGCCGAGCGTGACGATCAACGGATGCAGCTTCAGGCTCGACGAGATCAGCCCGTTCAGCGCCCCGATCAGGCAGGCCAGCCCGACGACGACGAGGCAAACCAGGGCGAAGTTCATGCCGCCGCCATAGAGCTGCGCCGTGACGACGTTGGCGAAGCCGATGACGAAGGGGATCGACAGGTCGATGCCGCCGACGATGACGACCAGCGTCTGGCCGATCGAGGCGATGGCGAGCAGCGAGCCGAGCACCAGCATCGCCCGCATCGAAAACTCGCTCGAATAGCCTTCGATCAACGTCGTGCCGGTCAGATGCAGGGCGACGGCGACAATCAGCGCGCCGAAGACGCGCGCCTGGTCACTGGTCAAGCGTGCCATCTAGTTCACTCCCCGCATGCGCCCGAGCCAGCGATCCTGCAACGCCGTCAGCACGATGGCGATGACGAGGATCGCGCCATAGGCGATCTGCAGGACGAAAGTCGAGAAGTTGAAATAGGTCAGCGCGCTCTGCAGCAGGAAAATGTCGATCGCGCCGATGGCCGCGCCCAGCAGCCCGCCTCGTCCGCCGGCGAGGCTGACGCCGCCAAGCGCCACGGCCGAGATGGCGATCAGCGTGTAGGTCGGGCCGATCGACGGATCGGCCGAGCCGATGAGCGCCGTCATCATCAAACCGGCGACGCCGGCGAAGACGCCGGTGATGACATAGGAGAGAAAGCGCACCAGCGTGACCGGGATACCGGCCGTATAGGCGGCGCGGTCATCGCTGCCGACCGCCATCAGGTGGTCGTAGTAAGGCAGGCGACGGATGCCGATCCAGATCAGGAAGACCGCGCCGAGCGGCAGAATGGAAAGCGGGCCGCCGAGCGATTTCAGCCAGACGGGAACCGTGCCGGTCGGCGCTGGCAGGATGGTCAGGGTCGTGCCAACCAGCAGCAGATAGGTGCCAAGCGTCGCGACGATCGGCTGGATACGCAGGATGGTGGCCAAGAAGCCGTTCAGCGCGCCGATTGCGGCGCCGATCGCCACGGCGACGCCGACGACGATGAAGGGCGACGACAGGCCAAGCTTCTGGATCAGCACCAGCACGACGATGGCGTTGACGAAGCCCATGATCGGGCCGACCGAGATGTCGATGCCGCCGCGGCCGCCGAGGATCGCCGGCGCCGAGGCGATGGCGGCGCCAACCAGGGGTGCGGCGAGGCCGATCAGCGTGCCCCAGGCGCCCGGCGCGAAGCGGGCGGGATTGATGAAGATGTTGATGGCCAGCAGCACGACGAACAGGATCGGCGCGAAGCCGGTCTGGCGCCAGATCGCCTTCAGGGCCGGTACCCGGCTCGCAGTCGGGCTGGAGGTTGTGATTGCCGTCATGCTGCGCGTCCGAACATGGTGGAAATGATGCGCTCGGACGAGCGCTCGGCGTCCGCCAGCGAGGCGGCCAGCTCCTGCTCGCGGAAGACCAGGATGCGGTCGCACAGCACCAGCGCCTCCTCAATCTCGGTCGAGAGGATGACCAGCGCCATGCCCTCGGCCGCCAGCTCGCGGAACACGGAATAGAGGACGCGGCGGGTGGCGATGTCGACGCCGCGCGTCGGGTCGTTCAAGAGCAGCACGTCCGGCTTGTGCGCCAGGGCGCGGGCGAGCAGCACCTTCTGCTGGTTGCCGCCCGAAAGCGTGGTGATCATGCGGCCGGGCTCGGGCGCGACGATCGACAGCCGGTCGCGATAATAGTCATAGCGCTTGCGCCGCTCGGCCGCGCTGATCAGCCCGAGCTTGCGGTCGCGGCCGACGGTCGCGATGGCGAAATTGTCGAGGATCGACATGGACGGGAAAATGCCGGTGGCGCGACGGTCGCGCGGCAGATAGGCGATGCCGCTCTGAACCGCCCGGCGGAAGCTCCTGATGATGCGCTCGCCATCCTTGCCGACGCCGACATGGCCGGCGACAGGCGGGCGCAGGCCGGCCAGCGTCTCGATGAAGGCGTCCTGGCCGTGGCCGTCGAGGCCTGCGAGGCCGACGATCTCGCCGCGCCGGATATCCAGGTCGAACGGCGCCGCGCCGGCCTTCAGCGAAAGGCCGCGGACGAAGAGCGCAGCGGGCGCGTCAGCCATGATGCAGCTCCCGCGCGGTTTCCGGCGCCATCAGCGCGAGCAGTTCATCCGGCACGAGGTTGCCTTTCTCCAGCGTCTTCACCACCTGGCCGCTGCGCAGCACGGTAACCCGGTCGGAGAGGCCCGTGACCTCGTCCATCCGGTGCGTGATGAACAGGATCAGGCAACCCTCCGCCGCCAGCCGCCGCATCAGCGCGAACACCGCCTCGCGATCGGCGAAATCGAGCGCGGCGGTGACCTCGTCGAGGATCAACACGCGCGGGCGACGGGTCAGCGCGCGGGCGAGCACGATTAATTGCTGCGCCGCCAGCGGCACCTCGCCAGCCGGCTCGTCGAGCGGCACATGCGTCGAGGCGAATTCGGACAGGATTCGGCCAGCCAGGGCACGACGCTCGCCACGCGGCACGCGACGCCGGAACAGGCCGTCATAGCCGAGCAGGATGTTGTCGGTGACGTTGCGGTCCGGCGCGATCAGCACTTCCTGGAACACGGTCGCGAAGCCGGCGGCGCGGAACTCGGCGGGATCGCGACCGGCGATCCTGCGCCCTTCGAAGGTGATGCTGCCGCGATCCGGCGAGACGATGCCGGAGAGCAGCTTGACCAGCGTGCTCTTGCCCGAGCCGTTCTCGCCGAGGATCGTATGGATCGTACCGGGCGTGAAATCGATATGGGCGCCGTCGAGCGCCACCGTCTCGCCATAGCGCTTCGAGAGATCCCGGATCTCCAGCATCAGCCGTCATTCCCCGCATGCGCATCAAGGCGAGCGCCGGCCCTGCCGGTCGCTCGCTCGTCAGAAAACCATGCCGATGGCCAGATCGGGCCACCGGCATGCGTTGCTTGCCCCCCAAGCCTACTTGGCGCAGGGATCCGGCGTCTGGGCGTAGTCGAACAGGGCCGTATGCGCCGGCTTGGCGAAATAGGCGTCCATCAGAGCTTCCGGCATCGGGTCCTGCGGCGCGACCGGGAACACCGAGACGGCGTCCTTGGTCATGCAGTCGCGGTGCCACTTGCCCAGTTCGTCCGGCTTCACGGCCGGCACCGGGATCATCAGGATGTTCAGCTTCGGCTGCTGGCCTTCCAGCACGCGGACGCCGACGCGGAACAGGGTCTGCGCCGTCCAGGACGGCATCAGCGCGCCGCCGGTGAAGCGGAACGTTTCCTGATTGTCCTTCCAGAAGCCGAGCGCGTCGCCGGAGATCGAGCCGGAGACGACCGGGATCGGCCGGCCGGCCTGCTGGAACGCCTCGGCGACGATGCGCGACTCCGAACCGGAGGTCCACACGCCGGCGATCGGCTGCGGCGTGGTGGCCAGCACCTGCAGCGTCACCGTCTTGGTGACGTTGGGCGACCAGTTGCCGTTGACGTCGCGGATCACCTTGACATCGGGTGCCTCGGCGAAGGCCTTGTCGGCACCGGCGCGCTGCTGGGCGACCAGCGGACTGCCGGCGATGCCCTCGATGCGTACACGTTGCCCTTGCCGCCGATGCCCTCGACGACGCCCTTGGCGACGTCATAGCCGAACTTCACGTAGTTGGAATCGACGTTGATCGCGTACGGACTGGTGACCGCACCCGCGCCGGTGACAAACGGGATGCCCGCCTTGAACGAAGCCTCGATCACTTCGTTCAGCGCGGTCGACGAACCGGCGAACGAGGTGATGATGCTGCACTTCTTGTCAATGAAGGCGCGGATCTGGGCGATCTGCTGGCCGGTGTCGCCGTTCGAATCCGACATCTCGAAATCGGAAATCCAGCCCTTCGCCTTGTAGAGATCGACCAGGCGCTCCAGTTCGCGGGTGACGGAAACACGCCAGGGATTGCCCTGGTAGGACTCCGAATGGCACCATTTCCATGGCTGCTTGACGGGTCCGAAATTGTCATAGGCCGACGGCTGGATCGTTTCTTCGACGCCGAGATAGAGCGCCTGCACTTCTGCCGGCAGCGTCGCGAAGGCCGCCGGCGTCTCCGCTCTGGCCACGCCGACGACGCTCATCAAGGCAGCGGCGGCCGCCAGACCCGTCTTCATCCTGTTCGCCCGTGTCATGTGCTGTCTCTCCCTCTGATCAGGCAACGGAAGCCCGTTCCCCGCTCTCCCACGATCCAGGTCTTCTCAAGCCGCCCCTCGTCCGGAATGGCCGCAATCTCGCGGAACATCCGGATCTCGACTTTTGTATTTGAGACCTCTCGTTCATATCAGGTAGCAAGCGGCATTCGTGTCAACCGGAATTCGGTCCGGGGCCGCACACTAACGGCCGTATCAACGGGATTGTGGCTGCATCGCAGCGGTTGCGACACGGGCACCGCGATGCTCCGCCACGATTCGTATCCTGCTGCGCGCGACCGGTGGCGCCAAAGCGCGGCTTCAACTAACAGATCCATCCGAAGCGCCGTGACGGCGAGATCGACAACCGAGGAGACCTTCGTGGAGATCAAGAGACTGGAGCCGGACCTGCGCTGGTGCGAAACCGCCACGCATGACGGCGTCGTACATGTCGCCGGCCAGGTCGGACCGGCCAAAGCCGACATCGTCACCCAGACGCGCGGCGCACTCGCCGAGATCGACCGCGTGCTCGCGCTGTCGGGAACCGACAAGTCGCACCTGCTCTCGGTCACCATCTGGCTCGCCGACATCAGCGACTTCGCCGCCATGAACAGCGTCTGGGACGCCTGGGTCGATCCGAACAACACGCCGGCCCGCGCCACGGGCGGCATTCCGCTTGCCGATCCCGACTACGGAATCGAGATTACGGCGGTCGCCGCCCTGCCCTGAGCGATCGGCAGATCGTCCGGCCGCCGACATGGCGGCCGGCGCTATCCCTTCAAGACGGCGCTACGGAAGCGGATCAGCGACAGTGCGAAATAGACCGCGCCGAAGCCGACAAAGACCAGCAGATACTGCCAGACCAGCGGGAAGCCGCCGCCACGGAACAGCACGGCCTGGGTAAACGACACAAAATGCGGCGTCGTTGTCAGGGACTTCATCGCGTATTGCAGCCAGACCGGCATGCTCTCCATCGGCGTCGCGCCGCCCGAGAGCAGGTTGAGGACGATCAGGACCGGGATCGCCAGTAGACCGAACTGCGCCATCGACGTCGAGAAGGTAGCGAGCAGGATCCCCATCGAGGCGATCGACAGCGTGTAAATCGTCGTGCCGAGCAGGAACAGCGGCAGCGAGCCCTGGATCGGCACGTTGAGCAGCCCCTGCACGACGAAAATGAGCGACAATGTCGCCGCCACGACGATAACCAGCGCATTGGCCAGGATCTTGGCGAGCACGATCTGGCTGGCGACAACCGGCATGACGAGAAGATGCTCGACCGTGCCGCGCTCGCGCTCGCGGATCAACGCCGCGCCGGACAGGATCAGCGTCAGCATGGTGATGTTGTTCATCACCTGCATCAAAGAGCCGAACCAGACCGAATTGAGGTTGGGATTGAAGGCGGCCCGCATCACCAGATTGACCGGCATCGCCGCCGTTACGCCGCCGCCATAGCGAAACTCGGCGATCTCATTGGCGATGACGTTCTGCAACGCCCCCGAACCGTTGCCGGCGAAGGCCATCGCGGTCGCATCGACCTCGAGCTGTAGCTCCGCGTCGCGGTTGGCGAGGATGTCGCGCTCGAAATTCGGCGGGATGTCGAGGACGAGGACAAAACGCCCTTCATCCAGCGCCGTATCGACCTCGGAGGCGCGAAGTCTCACCGGCTTCTGGAACAAAGGTGGCTGGATGGCGGCGATGATCTGGCGAGAGAGCCTGGAATCGTCCTCATCGACGACGGCGACGGCAAGGTTCTTCAGTTCCGTGGAGGCACTCGTCGAGACCATGTAGATCGCCAAGGTGAAGGCATAGACGACCAGCACCAGCATGATCGGATCGGCCTTGATGCTCCTCAGTTCCTTGACGAACAGATAGAAGAGGTTGGCGCACCAGTGGAAAGCGTTCTTCATGATCAGGCGTCCTGTTTCTTCAGCAGGACAAGCGACAGGACGAAGAAGATCCCGCAGAAGACGAACAGCATCAAAAGATTGGGCCAGAGGTCGGCCCAGCCCAGCCCCTTGGTGAAGGCGCCGACGCTGATCGGCTGATACCACGCCGGCGGGAAAGCCAGTCCCAGCATGCGGCCCGAGCCCGTCAGCGATGAGACTGGAATGATGAGGCCGGAGAAATTGACGGCCGGGACGATCGAGATGATCGCCGTCGCCACCACCGCCGCGACCTGCGACTTGGTGAAGGTCGAGATGAACTGGCCGAAGCCGGTGGTCGCCACCAGATAGACCACGGTGGCAACGGCGAAGAGCGTGAACGAGCCCTTCATCGGCAACCGGAACAGGAACAGCGCCAAAAGGAACAGCACCGTCGCGCTGACCAGGGAGACGCCGATATAGGGCAGTTGCTTGCCGAGCAGGAACTCGCTCTTGCTGATCGGGGTCGAATAGAAATTGGCGATCGAGCCGGTTTCCTTCTCGCGCACGATGCCGATCGCCGACATGATCGCCGGTATCAGCACCAGCATCAGCATGATCACGCTCGGCACCATGGCGTTGACGCTTTTGAAGGCCTGATTGTAGCGGAAGCGCGGCTCTATCGAGACTTCGGAAGTCGTCGTGGCGCTCTCCTTCGCCAGCTCGGACGCATAGCCGAGGGCCAGCCCCGTCACATAGCCCTTCGCCGTCTCGGCCCGGAACGGCATGCTGCCGTCGACCGTCACCGACACTTCCGGCTGCTTGCCCGCGGTGAGGTCGCGGCCATAGCCGGATGGAATCTCGATGGCGATGTTGACCTCGCCGCTCTTCATGCGGCTCTGCAACTCGGCGCTGGAGGCGATATCCGGCCGCTCGCTGAAATAGCGCGAGGCGGAAAACTGCTCCAGGAGCTGCCGGCTTTGCGGCGTCTTGTCCTGGTCGTAGGCGGCGAAGCTCAGATTCTCAACGTCGAAGGAAATGCCGTAGCCGAAGGTGATCATCAGGAGCACCGGCCCGAGCAGGGCGAACCAGAGCCGGATCGGGTCGCGCAGAAGTTCCATCGTCTCGCGCCGGGCATAGGCCCAGAGCCGGCGCGGATCGAACCGCCGCGGCCGCGCATGGTCCGCCACCAGCTCCGGCGGCGGCGGCGCCACTTCGGCCGCCTGTGAAGCCGGCGCGTCCTCCGGAATGCCGGATGCTTCCTTCAGATACGAGACGAACGCTTCCTCGAGCGTCGCCTTGCCGCGCTGCTCGGCCAGATCCTGCGGCGTGCCGACGGCGAAGACCTTGCCGGCATGCATCAGCGAGATGCGGTCGCAGCGCGCCGCCTCGTTCATGAAATGGGTCGAGATGAAGATGGTGACGCCGCGATCGCGGGCGAGCGAGACCAGCGTGCGCCAGAACGAATCGCGTGCCACCGGGTCGACGCCGGAGGTCGGCTCGTCGAGGATGAGGATCGACGGTCGATGGATGACGGCGACGGCCAGCTGCAGGCGCTGCTTCATGCCGAGCGGCAACCCGTCCGGCAGCATATCCGCGACATCGGCCAGATCATAGCTCGTCAACATCTCCTCGATCCGCGCGCGGATCTCGTCCTTCGGGATGCGGAAGAGATGCGCGTGCAGCTCGAGGTTCTGGCGAACCGTCAGCTCCGTATAGAGCGAGAAGGCCTGCGACATGTAGCCAACGTGCTGGCGGATCTCCATCTCGTTGCCGGAGAGCGACTGGCCGAACAGCTTGGTCCAGCCCTCGGTCGGCGTAATCAGCCCGGTCAGCATCTTCATCGTCGTCGACTTGCCGCAGCCATTCGAGCCGAGGAAGCCGAAGATCTCGCCCTTGGAGATGCGGAAGGAGACATTGTCGACGGCGGTGAAATCGCCGAAGCGGCAGGTCAGCCCCTCGGCCTCGATCGCTGGCACCTCGTCGGGCTCGACCACGCGCGGCGGCACGACGACGCTCTGGTAGCCTTGGCGCTTTTCTTCCGGCAGCAGCGAATGAAGGCGTCTTCCAGCGTGTCCTTGCCCGACTTGGCGCGGACTTCGGCCGGCGAGCCCTCGGCGATCACCTTGCCGTCGTCCATCGCCGCCAGCCAGTCGAAGCGTTCGGCCTCTTCCATATAGGCGGTGGCGACGATCACGCTCATCTGCGGCCGGCGGGCGCGAATCGAATCGATCAGGTCCCAGAACTGCTGGCGCGAGAGCGGATCAACGCCGGTCGTCGGCTCGTCGAGGATGAGGAAGTCCGGATCGTGGATCAGCGCGCAGCAGAGGCTGAGCTTCTGCTTCATGCCGCCCGACAGCTTGCCGGCCGGCCGATGCGGGAACGGATCGAGCCCGGTCGCCTCGAGCAGATCGTCGATGCGCGTCTGGCGCTCGGCCGCGTCCTGCCCGAACAGCCGGCCGAAGAAATCGAGGTTCTCGAAGACCGTGAGGGTCGGATAGAGATTTCGCCCGAGCCCCTGCGGCATATAGGCAATGCGCGGCGAAACCGCGACGCGCACGCGCTTCTCGGCCATGTCGCCGCCCAGCGCCTCGACCGAACCGATCTGCAGCTTGCGCACGCCCGCCAGCAGGCCGAGCACGGTCGACTTGCCGACGCCGTCCGGGCCGATCAGCCCGGCCATGCAGCCGGCGGGAACGGCGAGCGTCAAGTCATCGACGGCCAGCCGCTTGCCATAGCGATGGCTGACACCCTGCAGCCGGGCGACGGCTTCGTTCATTGCGGGACATTGACCTTGAGGCTGTCCGGCCACTCGGCATCGACCGAGGTGCGCACGAAGCCGGCGCCGCGGACACCAACCTTGACCTGCTTCTCATATTTCTGGACCAGGGCGCGCGGGATCTGGATCTTGACGCGGAACATCAGCTTGTCGCGCTCCTCCTTCGTCTCGACGGTCTTCGGCGTGAACTGCGCCTCGCCGGAAACGAAGGTGACGGTGGCGGGAATGACGTAGTCCGGGATCGGATCGAGGATGATGCGGGCCTCGTCGCCGATGGCGATGCCGGCGACGTCGCTCGCCGGCAGGTAGATCGACATCGAGATGTCGGAGAGATCGAGCAGCGTCAGCACGCGCGTGCCGGCGCCGACAACCTCGCCGGCGCGCGCCAGTTCGTACTGCACCCGCCCCCGCCGCGGCGCCACCAGCACCATGTCCTCGATGATCGCATTCAGCCGCGAGACATCCGCCTCGGCCGCCTTGATCGCCGATTCCGCCTGCGCCCGGGCGGCGACCGCCGCCTGGTAGGCGGCCGACGCGACCTTCAGCTTGTTCTGCGCCTCGTCGCGCATCTGCGCCGTCGCGTGCCCCTTCTTGAACAGCGCGTCGATGCGATCGAAGCTCGCCTGTGCCAGGGCGCGGTCGCTGTCGCGCTGCGCGATCTGCGCGTCGACCTCGCTCAGCGCGCTTTCGGCGCGGAGCACCTGCGCCTGCGCGCCGAGCAATTGCGCCCGGTATTCGCGATCGTCGATCCGGGCCAGCACCTGCCCGGCCTCGACCGTGTCGCCTTCATGCGCGTCGACGGAGACAAGACGGCCCGGATATTTGCTGGCGACATCGATCTCCTGGCCCTCGATGCGGCCATTCGACTGGGCGATGCCCTTGGGCAAGGTGTTGCCACGCAGCCGATCGATCAAGCTCTTGAGCTTGCTCTGCGCCTCGACTTGCGGGATCAGCCAGGATCCCGCGCCTGCGGTTCCGGCGAGGTGATCGGCAGCCAGGAGAGTCGCAAGAGCGACGAGCCCCGCTTTCGGCCAGGAGTGACGCATCGATCGGTACCTCGCATGTCGCACAACGCTTCGTTGCGCAGTATCGGGCACGCCGCGATTTTCTGGAAGCCTCGTTCCGCGCTACGGACAGAACGCCTCGTGTCCCGCCAGCCAATTCAACCGCGCCAAATCGATCAAATTTACGTTACGGAAGTACCACTCGACTCGCGAGTGGAGCTGAGAGATGCTGCGTAAAACGGGAGGCGATCGAAATGCGTATAGCAGTTCTGGCGTTGCTCGGATTTGTCGCGGGTTGCGCCACCACCCAGACATCGACCGGTCCCGCGACGGGGCCGAACGCGGGTCTTCAACAGGCCTACAAGGCCTGCCAGACCAGCTACGACAACCACATCATCACGACGCGGGCCGAGCGGGCGAGATGCCTGAACGATGCCGAGACCCGGTTCGCCGCCGAATTCCCGGATCGGCAGTTCCTGAGCCAGCAACAGGGATTGCGCCTGGCGCTCGCCAAGCGGGTCGACAGCCGCCAGATCACGCAGGCCCAGGCCGACGCTGCCTATGCCAAGGAAATGACCCGGCTGAAGGCAGCGTCCGACAGGCGCCTCGCCGCTGGCTGAGGCCGGGTGCCTTCATGTCATTCCGCGACGGACGGCGGGTTGTAGCCCGCCTCCTGGAATTGGCGTGCCATTCGCTCGGCTACCAAAACTGACCGATGGCCAGGCAGACGAGAATCAAGCCGCTCAACAGGGTGCCGAACTGCCCAAGGTCAAACCGGCCAATGCTGATCTTCGTCGTCCGCAGGCCCAGCATTACACCCAAGGAAATCGTGAGCAGACTGCCGACCGAGGCCGAGAGGGCGATCGCCAGCGCAGGCATTTGGAGGAGCCCCGCGCCGACCGCGTTGGCGAGCGCGTTCGCAGAAAGCGCCACTCCGAGCAGGAGGGCCTCAAAGGGGCCGATCTGGCTGCTTTCAACAGCGAGCGCGCGGGAGAACCAATTCGGGTCGGAGCGGCGGCCGCCTCCTGACGCCGCAGGCTGCCCCTGTCGCGCCCGGGGAAAGACCAGCAGCAGGATGCGAATGCCGATGAAGAACAGGAGCACCGACCCGATGATATCCGGCAGATTACCAGGCAGAACGATGCCGATCCAATGGCCGAAATAGATGCCGCCATAGCTGAATGCGAAGCAGACTGCCGCGATGATGAGATTTGACTGGAACCGGATCCGGATGTCCCGAACACCGTAGGAAAGGCCAACGGCGAAGTTATCGATGCTCGAGGCTACCGCCAAAGCAAAAATGAACAACCAATCCATGGTACCTCGATATCGCCGGAGATCAGGCTGGCCTAGATCATCGCACCGGGTATCGAACACCTACATCGGCGCCACTTGGTGGGCAATGCGGCCTGGCGCCCACCTGCGTCCCGTTGGTCGTTCATCCACCTTCCGATCTCGGCCAAGCGCTTCGACCGGCGATCGATCCAAACCCCAGTCCCGAACCCGAGAAACGCAAGCGCCAACGCCCCGTTCCGGCTTGCGAAGGCCAAAATCAGGGTCCGACGATCCAAATCGGGGATAATTGCGGCGAGGGGCCTCCCTCAGACGGGTTCAAACCGGCACAATCCGCTTGGTTCGTCGCCATGACGTCTCGTATGAACCTACGTTCGGCGACGCTCGCCTACGATAGAGGTTGAAATGGACGACAGAATAGAGGGAACCGGGTTCGACAGCGGCGCGGCGGTACTTGCTGCGGGCCGGCCCAGCGCCGAAGCTGGCTTTGAAAACGCCGACGCTGCCCACGGTAACGGACCCATTGCACGCCCTCCGATTCTGACCGGTGCCGACTTTGCTGGAGCGGGACGAACCGACGAGCGGCTCAACTCGTTCTTCGAGCAACTCGCAGAGACCTTCGATTCAGCGCCGGCGGTGATCTCGGACGGGCGTGTCTGGACCTATCGGGATCTCGAAAGGCGCGCAAACCAGTTCGCGCGCGTTCTGTTGGATCGGGGAGTTCGGCCGGGCGACCGCGTTGGGCTCCTGCTGGATCGGTCCGCCGAAACCTATGTCGCCCTGCTCGCCGTGATGAAGGCCGGAGCAGCGTTCGTTCCACTCGCCACGGCCTTTCCCGAAGAGCGGATGACGCTCATTATCGAGGATGCGAATGTCGGGCTGATCGTTACGATCGCCGCCTATTCCTCCCGGGTCGCGCGGCTACCGGTCCCTCATGTTCTGATCGACGGCGTCGCCGCCGAAACCCTGGCAATGTCGGACGCGCCCTTGCCATCCGATCCAGCCGCATCGCACGCCGACGACACGTGCTACATCCTCTACACGTCCGGCACGACAGGCAGGCCCAAGGGCGTCGCCGTCACGCACCAGAGCTTCTGCAATTTCATTCGTGTCGCGGCCGCATCCTATGGGTATCGGCCGGGCGACCGCGTCTATCAGGGCATGACCATCGCGTTTGACTTCTCTTCGGAGGAGATCTGGGTGCCCTTTGCCGCGGGGGCGACCGTCGTGCCGGCTCCCGGACCGCTCACCCTCGTGGGCGAAGAGCTTGCCGAATTCCTTCGCGCCAACGAAGTCACCTGCATGGCGTGCAGCCCGACGCTGCTGTCCTCGATCGAAAGCGACGTTCCCAGCCTGCGGGCGCTGCTGGTCGGCGGCGAGGCGTGTCCCCACAATCTCGTCGTCCGCTGGTCGAAACCGGGACGGCAGATCCTCAACACCTACGGTCCGACCGAAGCCACGGTCACGGCAACGATGGGTGTGCTGACGCCGGAAAGGCCGGTGACGATCGGCGCCCCGCTGCCCACCTATTCCATCGTGATCATCGACCCGTCCTCGCCGACGCTCGCCGAACCCGGCGAACTCGGCGAGATCGGCATCGCCGGCATAGGGCTCGCCGTCGGCTATCTGAACCGGCCCGACCTGACGGAACAAAAGTTCATCGCCGACTTTCTCGACCTGCCGAACAACCCGTCCAAGCGGATCTACCGGACGGGCGACCTTGGCCGGATCAACGACATTGGCGAAATCGAGTATCGCGGCCGCATCGATACCCAGGTGAAGATCCGGGGCTATCGCATCGAGCTGGGCGAGATCGAGGCCGTCCTGCTGGACCAGCCCGCCATCGCGCAGGCGGCGGTCACGACGTGGGAGATCGAACCCGGCCGTGTCGAACTGGTCGCCTATTACGCGTTCAAGACCGGACTGCCGCCACTCTCGCGAGCCGACATAGCCGGCGAGATGAAACGCCGCCTGCCCGACTACATGGTGCCGTCCTATCTCGAAGAGCTGCCGGCCATTCCGATGACGGTCTCGAACAAGGCCGATCTTCGCCAGCTGCCCAAGCCGACAAGCGTCCGCCTGTCCGCAGAACGCACCGTCGTGCCCCCCAGCAATGACGACGAGCGCTTTCTCGGCGACGCGCTGGCGGCAGTGCTGAACTTCGACGCGGTGTCGATGGAAGACCACTTCTTTGATGATCTCGGCGCCAACTCCCTGCTCATGGCCCGGTTCTGCGCGCGCGTACGCACGCGGACGGAATGGGCGACGACATCGATGCGGGACATCTACCTTTATCCGACCATCGCGCGGCTCGCCCAGCATCTGCGCAAGCCCGAAGAGAGGATGACGGCCGCCCATGAGCCGGTTCTGACGCACAAGGCATCGAACCTGGCGTACTGGCTCTGCGGAATGGCGCAATTGCTGTTCTACGGCGTCTATGGTTATGTCGGGTTGTGGGCCCTCAATGTCGGTCTCAACTGGACCTACGACAAGCTCGATGAGCCGCTACTGCTCTACGAGCGCTGCGTGCTGCTTTCCGCCGGTGCCTTCTTCGGAATGTGCGCGATTGCCATCCTGGCAAAATGGACGCTGGTGGGGCGCTGGAAGGCGGACGTATTTCCGATCTGGGGGTTTCGTTACTATCGCTTCTGGGTCGTCCAGACCCTGATCCGCACGGCGCCCGTCGTTCTGTTCCGCGGCAGCCCGCTCTACAGCCTCTATCTGCGGCTGCTCGGGGCCAAGCTCGGGCGCAACACCGTCATCGAATGCCGCACCGTGCCCGTCTGCACGGATCTGATTTCCATTGGCGACAACTCGATCCTGCGCAAGGAATCGATGATACTGGGCTATCGGGCCCTGGCTGGCTATATTCAGACCGGCTCGGTGACCATCGGACACGGCGCGTTCGTCGGCGTTGGAAGCACGCTCGACATCGACACTCAGATGGGCAACGACACCCAACTCGGCCATGCCTCGTCGCTCCAGCGCGGGCAGAGCATTCCCGATGGCGAACATTGGCATGGCTCGCCGGCGGTGCCCACCTCGGCGGACTATTGCAAGGTCCGCAATGTGGATCCCTCCCATATCCGGCGCGTCCTGTTCGAGGCCGTCCAGCTGGTGGGGCTGTTTGCCATCGTTACGCCTTTGCCGCTTCTGTTTCACAGCTATTGGCAGAATGTGAGCGACGACTATCAGGAATCGATCGGCGTCGTGGCGATCGGCACCACGGTCACGCTGTTTGGCTACATCGCCCTATCTCTGCTGGCGGCAATCGCCGTGCCACGCCTGTTCAGCTTGATCCTGAAGCCCGGGAAAACCTACACCCTCTACGGGTTCCGCTATTGGCTGCAGGCCGGGGCTGAACTCTGCAGCAACTCCCGCATTCTCAATCTGCTGTTCGGCGACAGTTCGGCCATCGTTCACTACATTCGGTCGATCGGCTGGAATCTCAACAAGGTCGAGCAAACCGGTTCCAATTTCGGCAGCAACCAGCAGCACGAGAACCCCCTGCTGTGCGAGATCGGGTCCCAGACCATGGTGTCGGACGGACTTTTCATGATCAACATGCACAAATCCGCCACCGCATTCCGGCTCGAACACACCCGGGTGGGCGACCGCAATTACCTGGGCAACAACATCTACTATCCCGCGGATGGACGGACGGGCGACAATTGCCTGCTGGGCACCAAGGTGATGGTGCCCATCGACGGACCCGTTCGCGAGAATGTCGGCCTCCTGGGCTCGCCTTCGTTCGAAATCCCACGGATGGTCGAACGGGACAAAGAACTCATCGCCAGCATCAGCGGGCCCGAACGCCGCCGACGGGTGAGGCAAAAGAACCGCTTCAACGCGGTCACTGTACTTCTGTTTCTGATGGCCCAGTGGGTCATGCTGTTCGCCACGCTGGCGATCTGGGACCGCGCGCTCAACTATTACACGGAATGGGCCGAGGTCGCCCTATACGGTGCCGTTCTCCTGACCTCCGCCATCGCCATTCCGTTCTATATTCTGCTGGAGCGGATCAGCCTTGGTTTCGGCAGGCTAAAGCCGCAAATGACGACGATCTATGACGTCGTCTTCTGGAAGCATGAACGCCACTGGAAGCTGTCGGATTCCCCCATTGTCCGCCTGTTCAATGGCACGCCGTTCCGCCCCGTCATCCTGCGCCTGCTCGGCGTCAAGATGGGCCGCAGGGTCTATGACGGCGGCAGCAACTTGACCGAGCGTTCCTTGGTCGAGATCGGCGATGACGCCACCCTCAACGAGGGCTGCGTCATCCAGGCCCATTCTCTCGAAGAGGGAGCGTTCAAGTCCGATTTCGTCCGTATCGGCAAGGGTTGTACGCTCGGGCCGGCTGCCTTCGTCCACTATGGCGTGGTGATGGGCAACGGGTCGGTCGTCGACGTTGACTCATTCGTGATGAAAGGCGAAGTCCTCGAGCCGAACACGCTTTGGCGGGGCAACCCGGCCAAGCTCGATCGGTTCCTGACGCCGGTCCTCCACGATCCGGCAAAGGTGCCGGCCTGAATTCGAAGGGGTCGGCGCGCTCAAATGAGGTGTGAAACTGGCGACGCCTGACGTTTCAACGACAATTCCCGAGGCGGAAAGCCTGCTGGTCGCGATGGCAGCCATCGCGCCGGCGGGCGTCCGGCTCGGATGCCGAAGGATATGCGAGGGCGACGAAGATCATCTGCTCCCTGACGAGCGACGCTCGATCTCGTCCCGCCATCCCACCATCCGGCGGGCCAGCGGGGCGGCGCGGCACGTCGCGCACGGGCTGCTGGCCGATCTGGGTCTGGACGATGTCTCGATCCTTCGCTCGCCATCGGGGGCGCCGGTCTGGCCTGACGGGATCACAGGCTCCCTGGCCCACGACGACGAGGTAGCCGTGGCAGCGGTCGCGCCCGTCTCGTCGATCCGTTGCCTGGGCATCGACGTCGAGCCGCCTCACCCGCTTCCGGATGATATCTTCACGCTGGCCGTCACTCGGGCGGACGTTTTCGACAACGTAGACCGAGGTCTTGCCGGGCGCCTCATCTTCTCCGCCAAGGAAGCGGTCTACAAGGCCGTCTATCCGATGGATCACGAGATCCTCGGTTACGACGAAATTGCCGTGGATCTCGGCGCGAACCAAGCAACGACAAAGACCGGGCGCCAAGTCAGACTCGCGTTTTGTATTTTGCCGCGCGTAATAGTCTTGGCCTTTGCTTAAAAAACCAAGACAACTTCTGCCGGATCGAACTCGTCAAGCATCTGGTTGGCGGCTTAGATGAATGCCTGACAAGCGCTCACACAACGAAACCGGGCGCCACCGATCGTAAATATCAGAAAAAATGCCACTATAGTTGAAATGAATATCCCGAGACCTATTCTTCCACATCGGCTTGGGGACACGCGGATACTCCGACACCGCAAGAACTAACGGACAACAACCGCTCAGAAGCGGCCAATCTCGCGTTAGGTTCGGCGACCTTCCGAAATGGAATTGACTCGAAAGCAGCTAGAGGACAGATTTGCCTTCGAACTGAACTATCGTCCGCCCCAGAACTCTACATCTCCCCGGCCCCGATCGGGCCGCGTTTTTTTGTTGCCGCAGATCACACTCCCCGCTCCGCCACCCGCCGGAGATTTCGTGATGACGAAGCAAGCTGTGTCGAGCCCCTGCCCGGCAGCCTCACTTTGCGGCCCGCAATTGGCGCGCCTTGCGACCGCGCCGCCCTAGCCCATACGACCCGATTGCGCCCGATCTCTGAGCGATCGGGCGGAGCATCCCCATAGCCGAATTTGATGTCCAGTTCCCCTCAAGCATATCGGGAGAATGACATGACAGATCGAGCGAAGGCCGCCGAGCCAACCGACCAGGGCGTCAGCAGGCGGTCCTTGCTGACGGGCACGACGGCGCTGATCGCCGCGTCGGCCCTCACTACCGGCGCGCTTTCCACGGCCCCCTCGGCAGCGCTCGCACAATCCGCGACGCCGTCCTCGGACCGGCCGCCCAACATCCTCGTCATCTTCGGCGACGACATCGGCATTCCGCAGATCAGCGCCTACACGATGGGCCTGATGGGCTACCGGACGCCGAACATCGACCGGATCGCCAGCGAGGGGGCGATCTTCACCGACTCCTATGGCCAGCAGAGCTGCACCGCCGGCCGCGCCTCCTTCATCCTCGGCCAGGAGCCGTTCCGCACCGGCCTGCTGACCATCGGCATGCCCGGTGATCCGCACGGCATCCAGGACTGGATGCCGACGATCGCCGAGGTGCTGAAGACCAAGGGCTACGCCACCGGCCAGTTCGGCAAGAACCATCTCGGGGACCAGGACCAGCATCTGCCGACCAACCATGGCTTCGACGAGTTCTTCGGCAATCTCTACCACCTGAACGCCGAGGAGGAGCCGGAGGGCTATTTCTATCCGAAGGATCCGGAATTCCGGAAGAAGTTCGGGCCGCGCGGCGTCATCCACTCCTTCGCGGACGGCAAGATCGAGGATACCGGCCCGCTCAACACCAAGCGCATGGAGACGGTCGACGAGGAGTTCCTGACCGCCGCGAAGGACTTCATCGACCGCCAGCACAAGGCGGACAAGCCGTTCTTCGTCTGGTTCAACTCCACCCGCATGCACATATTCACACATCTGAAGCCGGAATCGCTCGGCAAGACCGGCAAGGGCATCCATGCCGACGGCATGGTCGAGCATGACGGCATGGTGGGGCAGCTGCTGCAGCAGCTCGACGATCTCGGCATCGCCGACGACACCATCGTCGTCTACACCACCGACAATGGCGCCGAAATCGCGCTCTGGCCCGACGGCGCCATGACGCCCTTCCACGGCGAGAAGGGCACGACCTGGGAAGGCGGCTTCCGCATTCCGATGATGGTGCGCTGGCCTGGTGTGGTGAAGCCGGGGAGCCAGATCAACGAGCCCGTGACCTTGATGGACTGGATGCCGACCTTCGCCAAGGCTGCCGGCATTCCCGACCTCAAGTCAGACATGAAGCAGAGCTTCCAAGCCGGTGCCAAGACCTTCAAGGTACATCTCGACGGCTACGACCTCACTGAGCTTCTGAAGGGCGAGGCGAAGGAACCGCCGCGCGACACGGTCTTCTACTTCGACCAGGGCGGCAATCTGAACGCTCTGCGCTGGAACGACTGGAAGCTGAGCTTCGCGATCAATAGCGAAGGCAACATCGCCACCGCGACCCGGGAAGTACCTGCCTGGGCGAACATCGCCAATCTCCGGATGGATCCCTACGAACGCGGCTTGAAGGAGGGTGGCGGCGCCGTCGACTTCCTGGCGCGCAACATGTGGCTGCTGGTGCCGGTGCAAGGGAAGATCAAGGCCTTCTTCGCCGACTTCAACGACTTCCCCTACCAGGAAGGCAGCTCGCTGAACGCGAGCGGCATCAATTACGGCCTGCTGCGGCAGCAGGCGGCGCTGCAGCGACTGAAGGAGCTTGAATCGCTGGCGCCGCAATAGATCGCCGTCAAACCGACGAACTGCCCATGGCGCATTCAACCGCCGCCATGGGCAGTTCTGTGCCGCGCGAACAAAACGCACCAAACCATTCTCGAGGGAGAAAGTGGTGCCCGGAGGCGGATTCGAACCACCGACACGCGGATTTTCAATCCGCTGCTCTACCAACTGAGCTATCCGGGCCCAGCGACCGGAGCCCAATCAGGTGGCCCGCTCGCGAAGTCACGGCCTTATAGGCGACGCCGAGAAACGTGTCCAGAGGGCCGCGCGCGGAAGATGGAAGCCTGTGAACAACCTGGCCTTACCGGCTCGAAGGGGCGGCCGAACGCCGCCCAAACCATGGCGCCGGCTCACTCGTCCTCGTCATTGCCGGCATCGCGCTCCACCACCGGGATGGCATAGGCGCCGGACAGCCAGCGGTGCAGATCGACGTCCTTGCAGCGCTTCGAACAGAACGGATAGAAGGCGCGGACCGTCTCCTTGCTGCAATTGGCGCAACGGCGCGGCGCGCGCAGCGGCAGGATTTCCGCGCTCTGCGGCGCGGTCGGCTTCTTCGTTTCCGTCATCGGTCTATCCTTCCTCAGGCCAGCCCCAGCCAGCCCTTGCGGACGGGGAAACCTTCCCCGTCGAGCATGGCGATCGTCTCGTAGAGCGGCAGGCCGACCACCGAGCTATAGGAACCGACCAGCTTGACCACGAAGGTGCCGGCAAGGCCCTGGATCGCATAGCCGCCGGCCTTGTCGCGCCATTCGCCGGATCCGAGATAGGTATCGATCTCCTGCCGGCCAAGACGCTTGAAGCGCACCTTGCTCTCGACCAGGCGCTGGCGGACGGCGCCCTTCGGCGTCAGCAGGCACACAGCCGTATAGACCCGGTGCGAACGGCCGGACAGCAGGCGGATGCATTCCGCCGCCTGATCATGGAACTCGGCCTTGGGCAGAATGCGCCGGCCGACCGCGACGACGGTATCCGCGGCGAGAATGTAGGAATCGGCGAAGTCGGGCGTCCGCGCCGCCATGGCACGGGCGGCATCGGCCTTGCTGCGGGCGAGCCGCTTGGCGAGGCTGCGCGGCAGTTCGTTCTTCAGCGGCGCCTCATCGACGGAGGTCGGCAGAAGGCTGTCCGGCTCCAATCCTGCCTGAGCGAGGAGCTGCAGCCGTCGCGGGCTGCCCGATGCAAGCAGGAGTTTGGCGGTGCCTGTCATTCTTCCGTCCGGTCGATGTTGCTGATGGCGCCGCGAGACTACACGGCTTTCGGCAGAGCGGCGGGACCGTAGCCGAATTGCCGGACCAAGGAAACAGACCGCGGGATCCGGTCCCCTACCCGCTCGGCAGCGGCGTCCAACCGAACCGATCCTTGATATGCCGGCGCAACTGGTCGCGGACATCGCGATAGGCGTCGAGGATCTGCTCGCGCGTCCCCTCAACCAGCGTCGGGTCCGGCGTCGGCCAGTATTCGACCGTCACCGCCATGGTGCGCGTCAGTTCCAGCGCGCGATGATGCGCCTGCGGCGACAGCGTCACCACGAGATCGAAATTGGTGTCCTCGAGCTCCTCGATGGTGTGCGGCCGGTGCCGGGCCAGGTCGAGCCCGCTCTCCTCCATCACCACGGTCACGAAGGGATCCCGCTCGCCCTTGCGCACGCCGGCGGAGGCCACGTAGAGGCGGGGGAAGAGCTGGGCCGTGATCGCCGCCGCCATCGGCGAGCGGATCGCATTCATGCCGCACATGAACAAAACCGAGGTCGGCGGCCGCGCATCGCGGGGCTCGAACACACCCGGAGCGTCGGCGGCGGCCAAGCTCAGCCTTTCCAATGCAGCGCGCAGACCAGCGTGAACAGCCGCCGCGCCGTTTCGAAATCGACCAGGATCTTGCCGGCGAGCCGGTGCATCAACAGGTGGGAACCGTCGTCATGCACGCCGCGCCGGCCCATGTCGATCGTCTCGATCTGGCTCGGCGTCGCCGTGCGGATCGCCGCGTAATAGCTATCGCAGATGAGAAAATAATCGCGCACGATCTTGCGCAACGGCGTCAGCGACAACGCATGCAGGATCAGCGGCGCGCCGTTCTCGTCGCGGACGTCGAAGACGAGCCGATTCTCGCGGATCGCGAGGCGCAGCCGATAGCCGGCGGCGGGGTGATCCGGCAGCGTGAAGCGATTGTCCTCCACCAAGTCGTAAATCGCGATCTGGCGCTCGTGGTCGACATCCGCCGACGCACGACCCAGCGTCGCCCCGTCGAGATCGACGGCAACCAGCTTGCCAGCGATCTCGGGCTCGGAGGCGTCAGCCATGTCGGGTTCCGCGTTCATCGATCGGCGATCGATCCTGCTACAGATTGAGCCGGATCGCCACCGAGCGTGCATGCGCGCCGAGCCCCTCGGCCTCGGCGAGCGCGATCGCCGCCGGACCGAGAACCCGCAGCTGCTCCGGCCCGGTGCGCAGGATCGAGGTGCGCTTCATGAAATCGAGCACGGACAGTCCCGACGAGAAGCGCGCCGAACGGGCCGTCGGCAGGACGTGGTTGGAACCGCCGACATAATCGCCGATCACTTCCGGCGTCGTGCGGCCGACGAAGATGGCGCCGGCATTGCGGACCTTCCGCACCAGCGGCTCGGGATCGGCGACGGCGATCTCCAGATGCTCGGGCGCCATGCGATCGGAAAGCGGCACCGCGTCGTCGAGCGTGGCGACGACGATGACGGCGCCGAAATCGCGCCAGCTCGCCGCGGCCGTCTCGCCGCGCGGCAGGCTCTTGAGCTGCCGCTCGACGGCCTGTTCGACCGCGTCGGCGAGCTTCGGATCGTCGGTCATCAGGATCGACTGGGCCGCCGTGTCGTGCTCGGCCTGGGCCAGCAGGTCGGCGGCGATCCAGTCGGGATCGTTGTCGCCATCGGCGATGACGAGCACTTCCGAAGGGCCGGCGATCATGTCGATGCCGACCGTGCCGAACACCTGCCGCTTCGCCGCCGCGACATAGGCATTGCCGGGGCCGACGATCTTGTAGACGGGCTTGATCGTATCCGTGCCATAGGCGAGCGCCGCCACCGCCTGCGCGCCGCCGATGCGATAGAGCTCGTCGACACCGGCCAGGCGCGCCGCGACCAGCACCAGCGGGTTAATGACGCCATCCGGCGTCGGCACCACCATCACGAGCCGGTCAACGCCGGCGACCTTGGCCGGCACGGCGTTCATCAGCACGGAGCTCGGATAGGAGGCAGTGCCGCCCGGCACATAGAGCCCGACCGCCTCGATCGCCGTCCAGCGCGAGCCGAGTTCGACGCCGAGCGCATCGGTGTAGCGATCGTCGGCCGGCTTCTGGCGGGCGTGGTGCGACTGGATGCGATCACGCGCCAGGACGAGAGCGGCGCGAGTGCGGTCGTCGACGCGCTTGTCGGCCGCCTCGAATTCGGCCTCCGAGACGCGCAGCGCGCCGGCGGTCAGCTCGAGCCGGTCAAAGCGCGCCGTATAGTCCAGCACGGCCGCATCGCCACGCGCCCGCACATCAGCGAGAATGCCGCGCACCGTGGCGTCGACGTCCTCCGACACCTCGCGCTTGGCGGCGAGCAGCGCGCGAAAGCGCGGTTCGAAATCGGGATCGGTTTGGGACAGGCGAATGGCCAAGACGTCGGCTCCTCAAATGCGAGCGACGTCTCTAGCGCGGTTCGGGCGGACGGGAAAGGCCGCAGGCGCGTTCCGGGCCATCGACAGGCGCCGGACCGGCGCAATCCGCTCAGGCGGTCTGTTCGTCGAGGCTGTGCTCGGGGCAGCACTGGGTCGCCCAGGCCGGACCAAGATCGCGGACCGCCGCCTCGATGCACTCGACATCGAGCGCGATGGCGCCGCCGCCGGCGAAGATCAGCGTGATGGTGCCGGCTGGCTCGTCGCCCGCCTCGAAGGCGATGGCAAGAAGGTCGAGCACAGCGTCGGGACGGCTGCGATCGATACCAGTCGAACGGACGGCGAGCACACGGTCAAAATGGAAGCCGGAACGACGACGCTCCCAGTTCTTCTTGCGCGCCGTGCCTTCGGGCTGCTTTTCCCAGACGAAGCGATTGATGACGCCGGCAAAACGCTTCTCCTTCGGAATGAAGGCAATGTCGCCAACCTTCAGCACCGCATCCTGAACATGTGCGGATACGACAGCGAGGTCTTCGGCGTCGAACGCGGCGAGTTTAAGCTGATCCATTGGGACACCTGTCGGCCTGTTTACTTGAACCGACAGGTAGTCACTGTGTGGCCCCACCGCAACAGGTCAATTGCACCGAACCGCGATGGAACGGCGCTTCGACCCGCTGTCAGCCGGTAATCCGCTCGATCGTCGCACCGCAGCGCGACAGCTTGTCCTCGAGCCGCTCGAAGCCGCGATCGAGATGATAGACGCGGTTGACGATCGTTTCGCCCTCGGCAACGAGGCCGGCAATCACCAGCGACACCGAGGCGCGCAGGTCGGTCGCCATCACAGGCGCGCCCTTCAGCCGCGGCACGCCGACGACGGTCGCCTTCTGGCCGTCGAGATGGATCTCGGCGCCGAAGCGAGCGAGCTCCTGAACATGCATGAAGCGATTTTCGAAGATCGTCTCGCGGATCACCGAGGTGCCGTCGGCCCGCGTCACCAGCGCCATCAGCTGCGCCTGCAGATCGGTCGGGAAGCCTGGGAACGGCTCGGTCGAGATATTGACCGGCTGCAGATCGGCGCCGTTGCGATAGACGCGCAGGCCCTCATTGGTCTCGGTGATCTCGGCGCCAACTTCGCGCAGGATCTCGATCGGCCGCATCAGCGTGTCGGCGCGCGCGCCTTCCAGCAGCACGTCGCCGCCGGTCATGGTGACCGCCATGGCGTAGGTGCCGGCCTCGATTCGGTCCGGCATGACCGAATGGCGCGCGCCGTTCAGGCGGCCGACGCCCTCGATGCGAATCGTCGAGGTGCCGGCGCCGGAAATCTTGGCGCCCATCTTGATCAGGCACTCGGCCAGGTCGACCACTTCCGGCTCGCGCGCCGCGTTCTCGATTGTAGTCTCACCCTTGGCGAGCGTCGCCGCCATCAGCGTCACATGCGTCGCGCCGACCGTCACCTTCGGGAAGACGACGCGAGCGCCCTGGAGGCCGTTCGGCGCGCGGGCGATGACATAGCCGCCCTCGATGTCGATTTCGGCGCCCATGGTCTGCAGCGCCTCGAGGAAGAGATCGACCGGGCGCGTGCCGATGGCGCAGCCGCCGGGCAGCGACACTTTTGCAAAACCTTCGCGAGCCAGCAGCGGGCCGATGACCCAGAAGCTCGCCCGCATGGCCGAAACGAGCTCATAGGGCGCCGTGGTGTCGACGATGGTGCGCGCGGTCAGGTGCACCGTCTCGCCGGAAAGCTCAGGCTCGCCGAGGCGCTTCCCGGCCACCGTCATGTCAACGCCGTGATTGCCGAGGATGCGCTTCAGCTGCGCGACGTCGGCAAGGCGCGGCAGATTGGCCAGGGTCAGCGTCTCGTCGGTCAGGAGGCTCGCGATCATCAGCGGCAGCGCGGCGTTCTTGGCGCCGGAGATCGGGATCGTACCGTTCAGACGCGCGCCACCGACGATGCGGATTCTATCCATGACCTGCCAAGCCTTTCCGAAGCGATGGGAACGAGCGGCGGCGACCCGTTATTGTGCCCCACCCCGAATGGTCTGTCGCTCTAATCTAGGAATGAGGCCGATACAAGGAAAAGCCAGATGCGACACCCGGTCATTCTGCCGGATCATCCGGTTCGACCTCGCTCGCCGCCCGCGCGGCCGCCTTGCGCCGGGAGAGATTGGTGCGAAGCGCGGCGGCGAGCCGGCCCTCCCGCGCCTTGGCGGCGCGCGCAACGGAGGCCTTGTTGGCGGAAATCGGCTCTGCGGCATCGGCGGCGTCGCCTTCCCCGGGCGCGCTTGCAGCAGCATCTGCCGCTGCCGATTCGGCCGGCAGGTTCGGGTCGGCTTTGGTGCGGTTTGTCTGGGGGGCGGACTTGCGGGTCATCGGCAGCTCAGCCTTGGCAGTTGCGGCGCGGTCTTGGCAATTCAGATCGGCACCGAGAAAGAATTCGTTCGCAAGATATAGGTCGCAAACCCGATGCGGTTCAAAGCCATTTACAGCGCACCGGCGAGATCGGCCCGCTTTCGCGTTCCGTGACAACTCGAGCGGCGGGCTTGGCCATGCGTGAAGGCCCATGCGACGATCGAGGCGGAGCGCCGGATTGCCGGGTCCCTTGGCCCCCAAGGGGGGGGGGGGACGGCCTGTGGAAGACTTGAAGCCGGCACGCCGATTTCGGCATTTATTTCGCGGAATTGGCGTTTCCGGCACGAAAGGCTGGGGAGCAAGTCGAGAGGCGCTTGATCCCGCCGCCCTGCTGTGGCAATAGACCGCCGTCCGGGCCAATCGCCCGCCGGCGCTGCAGTAGCTCAGTGGTAGAGCACACCATTGGTAATGGTGAGGTCGAGAGTTCAATCCTCTCTTGCAGCACCACCTCATCCCCTTGATATCGTTAGAAAACTGCGTCATTCCTAGGGTTCGGCTTGCTCCACCGTGCCACAGGAGCGTGCCACAATGGTGCTCAGAATGCCGCGTCCGACAGCCCGCCGAGATAGCTCTCGGCACCAACTTAAGCTTCGTGTTCCCGCCGATATCCGAGAACGTGCGCGAGGCCTCCCAGTCCGATTTGATTTCCCCGCCAACGGAAAATCTCCCGAGCATTGCGTCGTCGTCACCCTAAGCGACACCGTGCGATGTTCCTTGGCAACGAGCGACGAGGCGGTTGGCCGTCAGCGTCAGGGGCTCGCTCTGGCGCACCTTGAGACCGTTTGGCAGAACCTTCGTACCGGGCCCGCGACGCTCTCACAGCGACGCATCAACGCCCTGTCGGGCGAGGTCTATCGGCTGTTCAAGGATCGCTTCGAAGAGAACCCCGGAACGCCCGAAATGTGGATTGCCGTGAAGGCGTTCAACCGGGCCACCCGCGAAGGTCGCATTTCGTCGCCGCCGTTGCTCTCCTCGGATATCGGAGACCCTGCACAGGACGCCCTGAATGCCTTTGGGGCCGATATGAGCGGTACTATCGACGCCCTGCCCCGTATGCCTTCTGCGGCCTTTGATGGCATGGAGAGCCGCTTTGGCTGGCTTGCGGACTGGGTGTTGGCGGGCTACGGCGAGATCGTTGACGCTGATAGTCGAGTGCGGCTCCTGCTGGCTGTTGAGCGTGCTTCAACCGATGCGGCCATCACGCTGAAGCGTTATTCGCGCGATGATTATTCCCCTGATCCGGTGGCGCAGCGCTTCGTACCATTGGAGCCGCCCGCTGCCGCCGCTGTGGCTACTGACGCGGCATCGTTCGAGGATGTGTTTGCCACTTATGTGCGCGTTCCCGGCAAACACGGCTCCCGCTCGGCCAAAACTATTCGCTCTTACCGGAGCATCTTCGTGGAAGAGTTCGGGATCTTCATCCAGACCGAGCGCAAGATCACGGACCCTTTGCGCGTATCGCGTGCCGACATTGCGGCTTGGCGTGACCACCTGCTGGCCTCAGGTCTGTCGGCAAAGACCATTAGCGGGAAAAAGCTTGCTTGTGTGCGGGCCGTCTATGAACGCCAGACCGGTGATGGCGCTTTGGCGACCAATCCCGCCAGTGGCACACTCATTGGCACCGACAAGAAGCAGCAGAACCGCGAGAAGGGCCTGACCGACGTAGAGGCAACCGCGATCCTGTCGGCATGTCTCGTTGTCGAGAGAGGGCGTCGCGCTGCTGCATCTCACAGGGCCATCCAGTGGCTCCCCTGGCTCATGGCTTACTCCGGGGCTCGTGTTGCCGAGGTGGCACAGCTTCGTGGCTCCGATGTCCGAAAGGAAGCGGACGGGTGGGTGATGCGGTTGAAGCCGGAGGCGGGATCTACCAAGTCAGGCATCTATCGGGACGTGCCGGTTCATGCCGACCTTGTGGAGCGCGGCTTTCTGGCGATGATCGATGCAGTCGGGGCCGGTCCCCTGTTCATCAATGACGCTGGAAGCCAAGAGCAGAATTCGGAACGGGCGAAGGCGGCTGGCGGCCGCTTGAGCGAATGGGTGCGCGGGGTCGTAGGGGTGACGGACACAGAGGTACAGCCTAACCACGGTTGGCGGCACCGCTTCGTGACACGTGCGCGAGCGGCTGGAATTGACCACGAGAAGCGAGAATACATGGTGGGCCACCGTCTGCCCGGCTTGGGCGACACCTATGGCGACATGGGGGGCCTTCGAGCGGAAATGGACAAGTACCCGAAGGAGCCGCTGGAGTAGGCCAGAGGCGGGATTGGCTGCATAGGACAGCCGCCCGGTATGTGGTGCTGCGCCCGCCAAACCCAGCGGGACGTTCAGTCAGGGTTCACCTAAAACGCACTATACGTCCCTCTGCACCCTGCGATAGCGGGGGCTCCGGGGCAAAGGGGGCACCCGGATCATCTTGGTGGCGGAAGCGATCTCCGCACCACGAAGGGGCTGGACGATGAAATATCCTGCAATGGCTCTCGCGCTAGCTGTCAGCTTTGTTGGCATCAGTGTTGCCCAAGCGAGGTCGGGCTTTGTCAAGACTGCCGATGGCATCTGCCACTACTGCGACACGACCAAGCAGCCGATGTGCTTCCCGCTTCAGAACGACGCCTTGTGCAAGAAATACGGCCAGAAGACCTTCGGTGCGAAGCTGACGGGACTGACCGAAGTCTCTCCGGGCAAGCCCGTAGGCGAGCAGCCCGCAAAGGGCAACATCAAGCCGAACCTGCTGGTTCCCAGCCCGGACTAATCACGCGCCGATTTGGTGACTGCCGAGGGCGACCCCGCCACTACGACGGGGCCGCTTTCCGGTCTACTGACGACCGCTCTTATTGCGCTTCTGACGCTCCTCACGGAGAGCCTTGGCGCGCTCCTGCTCTCCCCTGCGGCGAACCTCCTGAGCCGCCACAACGCGCTTGTTGAGCCTGTCCTCGTGCGCGTCTGCTAGCCAGTTCATGAAGCGCCCGCCGTTCTTCCGTGTCTCCGCTAGGCGGGCCCGGTCGGTGACGACTTCCTCGTTGAACTGCTTCTCGGCTTCCGCCCGCTTGGCGTCGTCCTTGGCCACCATGTCGCGGGTCAGTGCGTCCTGTGCCGCCTGTCGGATGCCCCGACGCCGGTCGAGGATCGAAGGGGTGATCATGCTCGCCCCGACTGGCCGCCTTAGCGACTTGCTCCACACGGACCACTTGCTCTCGCCGGCCTCGGCAACGACGAACAAATCGCCGGCATCAGGGAGGCCGTAGCGCTTCCCGAAGACATCGAAGACGTCCTTGAGTTCGTCCTGGACGAGATCGGGGAAGTCGTCAGGAAGGTCCCGATGGTCAAACACGAGCACCCCGTTGATCGGCACGGACGTGTCCTCGATCTCCTTCTGAAGCTCGGCCTTGATCTCCTTCTCGGAGGCCCCGGCGCGGGACATATCGTGGATGCGCCCCATCACGAAGGCTGCGTTTGCCCCCTCGCGCTTGAGCCCGAGATCCCGGAGAAGGCGGTCGGCAATCTTCACGGCGTCCTGCTGAGAGACCATCGACCGCACCTTCATGATCTCGTCCTTGGCCAACTCTTTTGCCGCCATCAACAACGCTTCGTCCGGCTGCATCCGGCGCGCTGTGATCGCCCTGTCGTAGACCTCCAAGAACTCTCGCGACACCTTGTCCGTGATGAGCGTGGACAGGTAGCCGGGATTGGCCGCCTTCAGGGTCCGGTAGAGTTCCGCATTGGCCACCATCTGGGGGAGAAGCTGTCCCCGTTCGATGATGGTGTCAGGGGTCACGAGGCTGGCGATGCTGTTGAGCGTGTGGGACCATTCGTCGTTGTCGATCTTGTTCATCGAGTACCAAGCGATGCGGGCGCTCTGCGTCTGCTTCTTGGCGACATCCTCGGGGGTGCCCTGCGCGATCAACTGCGCCTGACGATCCTCAAGGTTCTCCTCGAACAGGTCCGTCACGAACTCGATGGACTTGGCGCGGGAGAGCGTCGTCGTGCCGTCGCCTGTGGGGCTGGGGATTTCGACATCCCGGATGCTGGTGATGCCGCCGACCCGCTGCATGGCGCTGTACGCTTGGGCAATCACGCGACCCCGTTCCCGCTCGGAGTTCACCCGAAGGGCCCGCTTCTGCTCGTCGGTGGCCTTCTTGTTCTGGATGGCGAGGCCCGCCCGCTTGGACTGGTCCACCATGCTCGCCAGTTCGGGGTCGGTATAAACGCCGGTGCCCCGCCGCTTCTCCGCCTCGGCCTCCGTGAAGGCCCCGCGCATGATCAGGTCGTCATCCTCAACGCGGACCTTGAAGCTGCCCTCTCGGGTGTTCTTGTCCCGGATCGCCCCCGCCTGTTCGATCAACCGGATCGCCTTGTCGGCATACCCTGCGATCTTGGAGAGGGGCGGAAGGTCGTTGCCATCGGCGCCCTTTCGGACACCATCCAGCAGCGCGCGGGCCAGCCCTTCGTTGCCCTTGAGGGCGTACTCCTCGGCAATCGCGAAGATCGTCTCATTCTGTTCCTGCCCCGAGAGCCCGAGGAAATCCCGGTTCGAAGCCGACTTAGTGAAGACGATCTCGGCGGCCTTGGCGGGGTCGAGGTTGTGGATGTTGAGGCTGTCATCGATCGAGTTTCGGAAGCTGTCGATGACAGTGGTGTTGATCTGCTGCTTGACGTAGCTCGTCTTCTCCTCAACGTCCTTCTGCATCCACGAGGATCGGTAGTCGCCCGTCAATCGATGGAAGTTGGCGCGGGCCAGGTCGTTCGGGAGGGCGGCGGCGGTCTCCTCCCGCATCCGATCAAACTCGGCGGCGGCGTTGCCGTTCGAGCGGTCGAAGCCGGTGTTGTAGAAGGTCGCCCAGTTCGTGCGGAAGTCCTCGTTGGCCTTCTCACCGAGCAGGGAGTTGAGGGCGTCCTCGCGGACCCTCACGCCCGCGGGGGAGCCGATCTTGGCTTCCTGACGAAGCTCCTCGGCGGACATGAGTTGCCGCTTGGCGATCCACTCTTGGTTCGCTCGGGACTGCGGGTCCTGCTCCTCCTTGGCGACAACTGTGCCGTAGGTTTGGAGGGCACCGTTCAGGCCCCCGAGGGCGTCCGCGAGGGCACGGAGGTTGCCCCCCGTCTCGCGCTGTTGGGGACGGACGAAGGTGCTTCCGGGGACGCCGGTGGGCTGTAGCTGCGCCTGTCGGATTTCCGGGGCGGGGATATTGGTGCCAAAGAGGCCGTTGGTCATGGGCGGTAGTTCCTTGTGCTGATGATGAATACGAAAAAGCCCCCGAGCGGTGACACTCGGAGGCCGGATGACGGTTCGTGAAAGAGGGGGATTGGCGCGGCGATCAGGCTGCGCGGCGAGCTTCGTCCTTCGGGATTGCCGCAACAGCCAGGGCGTCTACGGCTTCGTTAAACGGGTCGCCGGAGTGGCCTCGGACCCACTGCCATGTCACGTCCATTTCGCCCGCCAGACCATGCAGTTCGGTCCAAAGGTCTTGGTTCTTGACGGGCCGCTTGTCGGAACCCCGCCAGCCGTTCGCGAGCCACTTCGCCAGCCACACGTTCATGCCGTTGACGACATACTGGCTGTCGCTGCGCAGGTGGATCGGGACTGCTGCCGAGAAGTCGCTCCGGCCCTTGATCCAGCCGAGGGCCTTGATGGCGGCCATGAGTTCCATTCGGTTGTTCGTGGTTGGCTCGCGCTCGCCGCCGCTGATGTCCTGCCGGGGCGCTTCGATGCCATCGCAACAGTCAATGATGATGGCCGCCCATCCACCGGGGCCGGGATTGCCCGAACAGGCTCCGTCGGTGTGAACGGTGATGCGGTTGTGGTCGGTGTTCGTCGGGTTGGTCGTCGTGTCTATGATGTGCATGGGTGTGAGCTTCGCTTTCGTTGGTTTCGTGGTCGAGACTTCCCTTAGGTCAAGCTTATGGGCCTCACTAAGGTAGAGAGGGGGGGGGTGGTGGAGGTTTTGGCTGCGTCCATGAGGTGCCCCTGCCATCGGGGACGGACGGAGGTCCGATCCAGTTAGGGCTTCACAGAGACGGGCATCCGATGCCCCCCCCCCTGTAGAAGGAGATGCAGCGGCCCTAAACTGGTGGACAGGGATGGCGCTCCCAGCCCATCGACGGACGCAGTCCGAACCAGTTAGGTCTTCACGGAGACAGGCATCGTATGGCCCACGACGTGGAGAGCAGCGTCGGCCATGATCTGCTGCACCATGAAGGCTGCCGATGCGGGGCAGAGCACAGCGTCGTGGATCGGTAGGACGGTGATGCCGAGGGCGATGCAGCCCATGAGCACACAGCACATGATGCAGCTCTCCCGGTTCATCAGCCGATACCCGATGCCCGTGTTGAGGATGCCCGCGAGAGCTGGATGTCGGGCGAGGAGCGTCTTCTTGAACCTCCCCACGGAGCAACCCGAAGGAAGCCCATCGACAATCTCGGGCGGCCACTTCCGCATGGTCCCCACCTTAAACATCAGGGCATTGAAGGCTTTCTTCACGGTGCCCCGATGCTCCGGCCCTATGTCGGCAAGCTTCGGGAGGTCATAGAGATCGCCTGAGGGCGGACTGGCTTGGACATGAGCGTAGGCCAGCCGAGGAAACATCTGCCCGTAGTCGAGTTCGACAATGCGCTCCCCGTTGATGCGGATATGCTGACGAGCCCCCCGCTTCACCCTTTGCCAGAAGCCGCCGAACATTCGCCCGCCAAGGTCGAGGGAAAGCTTGTGCTCATGAGACGGGTGATTGAAGTAGCGAGCCATCAACCTGTCGCTGGTGTCGACAGGGTCATTGCCGACATAGGCGATGTCAGCTGACGCCAGGTATCCGTTGATCGCTTTCATTTCTTGCCGGTATGCATCGGCCTCCGGGATCATTGGAACGGGCACAGCCCATCGCCTTCCTTGGCTGTCCTTTCTGGTGAGACGGACGCAATCCCGGAGAGGCACCCATCGGAAGTCATGCTGCGTGAGCGAGAGCGACAGGACCCACTCCCGGAAGCCCTCCGAGGGCGCTATCGTGGTCGCCTGATGGTGTTCCGTTGGCAGGGCGACCACTGCCACCCCGACCTCCTGAAGCGCTTCCACAGCCGCCGTAAGCCCCTTGCCGAACCCCGGCTGAATGGCCTCGCTTTGCACAGTCCGGGCATGACCGAGAGGCAGCAATATCGCGGGCTCCTCACCCGGAAATACAATGAAGTGGGCGAGGTTGGCGACGATGATGGCGATGGCGTTATGCAGCCCCGCAAGGGCATCTGGCTTACGCTGTCGCAGCCTGAGGCGATGCTTGTACTCGTGAGTTAGCACCTGCTCCACGATGTCGGAAGCGAGGTCGGCAAGCTTGTCGGTCGCGGGGAACAACTCATGTCGGAACCGTAGGTCGCGAACGGGCCTGTCAGACGGCAAGCGCGGTGCCGCCCATAGATGCCAGACAACTGTCTCGCCTCGTCGCCCGGCCCCGCATCGACCGCAAGTTCATGATCCTGAGGTCGAGACTGTCGCCGTTGACGTAGCGGATAATTTCGCCCGGACCTGCATCCATGATCACGCGGGCGATGAGCGTGAGTGTGCCGTTACTTCCGGGCGTCCAAGATCGGACATACCGCCGCCCCCGACCGTTGGCGTTTAGGAGCCACGCGCCTATCAGGCCACTGTCGAGAACCCACTGATAGGCATGAGGGTGGACGATGGCGTGGTTTAGTCCGTGGTTGTCGAGGGGGACCTTGAGCGCCGCCGCGCCGAACTCGTCAATGAAGGCGGTTGGCTGGCGGGACGGTGCTTTCCGGCGATGGTCAGGCCGTGCTGTGGGTTGCTGCGCTGTGCTGAAGTGCATTGATTTCCTTACGTGAATTCAAGAAGGCCCCGAAGGTTTTCCCCTTCGAGGCCTTGAGGTGGATCGGTGGTGCTGCCAGTGGCTCCCGCCTTCGTACATGCCTATTGACAGATAGTCGGACACGAACGAGGTGCTGACGCGGACAGAATGGTTCCTGTCCTAGTGGACGGCGCAATCCGTGATCGAATGTTTCATCGGCTCGAAAAACGCCGTTGTTACCTAGTGGGCGTCCTATTGGCCTCCCGCTGGGCGATCTCATCCTGAACGCTCGGTGGCAGATTGCGCAGGATGCTGGCCTTGAGGCCCTCAAGAACGCTATCGAACGAAACCACCTTGAACTCTGTATGTTCGTCGATTTCGAAGACACGGAGTTCACCACTATCGATTAGCTCCTGCATAAAGGCATCGTCTTCGTCCCGGAGCCCAGCGCGGAGACGCTTATTCGCATCCAGAGCCGCCTGTTCACCCTGCAAGTCGGGCCGTAGCCGCAGAATGAGGGCGAGATTTACCCTGAGTTCCCGAACGACACTTAGCGATGCGTAGAGGTCGAGCGACACAGCGCCTTCCGTAACCAGCCAGAACTGCAAATGCCGTACGTTGCGAAGCACATTTCTAACGATCTGATCCAACTGGCTATTCTGTACCGGCGGTAAATCGGACGATAGATTGGAGGGCGCGGGCTCAGGGTCAGAAAAGGCGATTTCCATGGCACGAAGGCCGACCTCCAGGTCCTCAGCTACAATGGAAGCCGCCAGAAAATCTTCTCTCCCATCCGCGAAGCACCTATCCAACATTTCGGCCTCCATCTCGAAGCTGCATGAAATATCGCCGATGTCCGTTTCAGACACAAGGAACCTCGCCTTACCCTCAACCGAGAGATCGTCGTAATTATCCCAATTTGTTTCGTTCATATTCAGTTCCTTTTGTGAATGTTTCTCTTAATCTCGCGGCCTCTTGGCTACGATATTCGTTCTCACTGTTGTTCATCGTCGCAAGACTTGAAGGCTTGCTAACCGGACAGTGCGGACCGGCCCCAAAAGCGCCCGAGGGCACTTGGGTTTCCTATTCAATTGTCAAAGAACGCAGCCTCGTGGGCTGATGACGTGCGTTAGGGATCGAAGACCGGGCCCGAGGGCGCAGGTCGTCGTTCCGTGAAACACGGTCGGGCAGAGGATTTGGATTTGCGATTGCCGGAACCGCCTAGCTGGCAGTGGACCGATAGGTGAGATGCCGCCTAAGAGGCGCGGTGGAATGTGTGCCTCGGTCGTAGAGACCGCTGCATTAGATGAATGAACCGGATCTGCATCTAGCGGACGGTCACAGAAACCCTTCTGGGCCCGTCACGCAATGCGGGCTGTTCTGACCGCCGTAGACCGGGGGAGTTCAACAGGTAGCTCATTTAGCGCGGGGGAGTGGGTGGTGTCTGGCGACCCACCTCGCTCCACGCTATTATTCTTCTTCCTCCTCTTCGTTGGACGTTCTGGGGTAGAGCGAGACATCAGAGGGCCCCTCCGCCTTCCCAGCTAGCTCTAAAGCCCTGTAGACACTCGCCTTACTGAGCCCGGTTTTCTGCATGATGTCCGGGATCAGATCCCCGCCTTCACGCATTCGCAGGATGTCCGCTGCCAGTTCCGGGGTTACCTGCGCCTTCCTCCCAAACTTGGTTCCCTTCTCCTTTGCCTTTGCGATGCCGTCCATCTGGCGTTCCTTCCGGACCGCCGTCTCGAATTCCGCAAAAACCGGCAACATTTGCAGCATCGCCGCCCCCCTAGGCGTTCCTGTATCTATCTGCTGATCGAGAACTCTGAGAGGCACTCCTATACTCTGGAGCTCCTGAACGATCGCGAGAAGGCCGGTTGCGGACCGAGCCAACCGATCGATATTCGTGATCACGAAGACATCGCCCTTGCGAGCAAACTTAAGAGCCTCGTTCAGCGCCGGACGGCCGGTGTCCATTCCAGAGCTGGTCTCCTCGAAGAGGTGGTCCGCTGCGACACCAATTTGCAGCATCTTGCCCCTTTGGACCTCTAGGCTTTGGCCGGTTGAGGACCCTCTTATATAAGCCACCAGGGCCACGTCTCTAAACTCCTAAGGCGTTTCGACATCGCCTTTATGAGACATGAACTGAGACGCGTCAATGGGTAATCTCACAAATTCTATAATTTGAGAAACTCCGCATCCGAGGCGCCCGTGCTTCACAAGCGAAGCCTTACTCCAGGCCCCGTTCCAGCACCTGAAGCGCCTCATGAAGGGCACCGGGTCGGATCTGCATGTATCGCATCGTCGTGGTGATGGTGCTGTGGCCCATCCACTCCATGACACGTTTCACGTCCACACCACCAAGGATTAGCCTGGTGCAGCAGGTGTGGCGCAGCGTGTGCGGCGTCACATCGTGAAGCCCAAGCGTCTCCTGCATGGCGTCCCACCGGACGGCCATCGTCCCCTTCCGCATCATCGTGAATGGGCCCGCGTTGTGGCCATGGAGCCCGCGCCTTCTGGCGAGGATTTCTCGGCACCGCTTGGTGACCGGCACGGTGCGCGGCTGGTTCGTCTTCGTGGTCCAGAACGTGACGGACCCATTGTGATGGCCGAAGGCGTCCCAGTGTGCGGCGATCATTTCCGAGAAGCAGCGGGCCCCTGTGTCCACCAAGAGCGTAGTCAGGTCGGCATAGTCGGTCCACCCTCGGGCTTTCCAATAGGCCATGATCGCCCGCTCCTCCTGCTCATCGATATATCGGAAGCGGGTCTTCACCTCGACGTTACGCTTTATCTTTGGGACCTTGACCAGAACATCGGCGTCAACCGCCACATGGAGCATCTTCGACAGCGCTGCGCACTTCCGATTAATCGTCGCAGTCGAGTTGCCGCGCTTGGCGAGATGGGCCTTCAAGTCCGCGATGTCGGGTATTTGGATCTCTCGGACATCCTTTTTCCGCCCAAAATACTCGACCACATGAAGGCCGTTGCGCTTCAGGTCCGTAGCCGCGCGCATGGCGTCCCACTCTGTTTTGCAAACGAAGTCGTAGAGGGGACCGAGTAGTTCCAGGTCGCGGGAAGCCTCTGCCCTTGGTAAAACAAGAGACTTCGGACGCGGCTTGCCCCACCTAACCGCATCCCGCATGGCGCTCTCCCACCGGATTGCGGCCTCTTCCGTCAAAAAAGTCGGCCGTAGCCGCTCTCCGTTGGCGGCGCGAACATCGGCTTGCCATAAGCGTCCCCTTACCCTCGCCATGCCACGCCCCTCTCGCTGTGAGCTTTCGAGAACCAAGCGGAGTAAGTCATCGTGCAGGAGGCCGCTCACCGGCACCTACCTAGGGGTGCACACTATCGAACGACGGCACACGAGATCTCCGCATCCTGATATTCCGAACAGATTTCGGGCGTCAAAACATATTCTGTCAATGATAATCATCATAAGGACGCGGATCTATTTAGTACATCTATATTAATAGTCCCTAGATGGAGACCGATATACGTCACGGAACGGCCCGTATCTGAACGGCTATGGCCACAATAGTCACCACAGAGAGACTTTCTAAAAGTCTATCGGACCCGATTTTGACGCCCCCCCTCCCTTCACAGCGATGTCTGCGACCTCTGCCGCCACTTAGACGTGACGTAAGCCAATAGTATTGGCCGTCGACTGCCCAAGGCCGAGCTCAATCGAAGAGCCCGAAACCCCGTAGAACGCCAGCCAGCCCGCCGACCGCGAACACACCCGCGATTGCGCCCACGATCACCATAACGATCACCTCGACCATGACCCTCAAGCCTCCGCCGTATTCGTTTGTATGGGCTCGTCAGCCAGCCGCTTCGCCAGCCGCGACAGCGTGGACATGGAGCAGCCTGTCGCCGCAGCGATGTCACGCCACTTCTGGCCGCCCTGGAGCATCTGAAGGATAGCTGCGTTCCGCTCGGTGTCTTCGGGGCGCCCCCGATAGGCCCCTTCCTCCTTCGCCTTGGCAATCCCCTGAGCCTGACGACGGAGCCGGTCCTCGTAGTCCTTGCGGGCGATGGCAGCGAGCATGTCGAGCATCATGGCGTTGATGGCGTCGAGCATCCGGCTCTGGATGTCGTCGGGGTTCGACTGGATCATGCTCCATGAGGTAGGGAGGTCCAGCGCCACGACCTTCACACGACGGGACCTGATCTCGTCCTTGAGGCGCTCCCAGTCCATGGCGTTTAGGCGGCTTAGTCGGTCCACCTGCTCGATCAACAGCACGTCGCCGGGCGAGCAGTCCCCGAGGAGCCGGAAGAGTTCGGGACGCTTGAGCGATGCCCCGCTCTCGTTCTCGACGTAAGAGGCCGCAATCTTCAGGCCCCGCTCCTCCGCGAACTTGTGAAGGTCGGACTGGGCCCGCGTTGCGTCCTGCTCTTTCGTGGACGCGCGGAGGTAAGCTCGGATGAACATCGGGAACCGCTCTGCTTCGTTTTAGGTGCTTCGATTGATATCGATGCGATTTGAGTAGTCAAGCGATATTATCGAAGCGATGCAGTGCGGTAATCCGGGGCACCTCGGGCGCTTCCCTTGAAGCACAGCCAAATCGAAGCGGCAGGAAATGACAGAATGAGGTGGCGGCCCAGCATTTTCGGAGACCTAGATGGGCTGTGCACGCCGAGCCGGGGCGGCTGCCGGCAGGTGATTGCAGGGGGGGGACGCGCGCCCCACAAAGCTGGATTTCAACCCAGCAGATTTTTTTGCCCATTTTCGTGCAGTCAGGCCATCGCTACGGAACCCCTGAACGAAGTTTGCAACGCCGATTCGACTGTCTAGTGACTACTGCAAACATAGCAGAGGCAGACGCAAATTCGTCTGTCGCAACGCGTGGCTGTAGAAGTAGCCTGATGGTGTGACATTCGGGCCCGATAACGCACGACCAAAACAGATCTTCATCAACCTCAGTTGGATTGGGCCACCCGCAACTTGCTCTCCAAGGGGCTGCCTCGCCACGCCCCCTTGCTCACCGCTTCCAAATTCAGCGACCGTCCCCCCTCACGAAACGAGGCCCGCGCCAATGCTTGATCCGGACTTTAGCGGCGCACTCGATTTGCATTGCCACGAAATGTCTGCTCACGTCGCGCTACAATCGGAGATAGATATGAGTCGTAGACAAGCCAGACCCCATAACTCCGCGCTAAAGGGGAGCCTCAACAAGCGGAGTACTTTTCTCGACCTGCAGTCAATTCCGGACAGCCGAGTCAAGAACCTCTTGCGCGGAATCCTGTCTAGCCGCGGTTCCCGACTAGTATCCGTAGATCGAATGAATTCGGTTCGCAAAGAAGCGACGTCGGCCACGCTCTCGGCTGCAACTAAGATTGTTCTGGGAAAGAAGGGGGGGTTTCCATTTTCGAATACCGGCTCTACCTATAGAGCCCTACTACGATTTCACCAGCTAAACGCGATCTCCCCGGAGATGGAGGTGCAATTCTTAGTAGGCCACTTGAATGGCTGGGCCGAGGAGGTTCAAGAGATCCTGGCCGCCATGGCGACCATGGCAGCATTGCCCGCTTCAAGTCCAGAAGACGCGCTTGAGGCTCTGTATGTTCTCGCATGTCGATGGGGCGCATCAAACTATCTCGCAAAGAAGATCGCCTACATAGTGGCCCGAGAAGGCAACAACATCGACTTATCGGAACCCCTGTCTCGCCTTGCCGATAAGCTAGACCAGCGATCGTATTCGACTCCATTTTTCACATCGATGGAGGATATGGACCCGGAGTTTGAGTATTTTCGGAGCATTTCCAACCGAATTCGAGTGCTATCTAAATACGTTACAGACGATTTTCGCCAATATCTGCCGCTAAATAACGTCGCTCCGGTCCCGGTATCTCTATCAGATGTTGGCGCATTTCTTCGCAAAGCGCACTCTATGTCACTAGTTGATGAAGTTGTTGCGTTGGTGCAACTGATTGCTCTTTCCGATGAGTGGCCGGGGCTAATGCAAATAATAGAGAATGTTGCCTCCCCCCATATATTGAATAGTGTTAAGGATTTTCTTCAGGTCGATTTTGAAGCCAAGCTACTATACTCTGATGCCGAGCCAAACGGCGCGGATATGACATTCTACCGCCGGTCAATCGCATTCATAGAATTCCCAGAGCCCCTACGGTATCGCCTGTTCATCGACAAAATAGTCGCCAAGCGACTTCTGACGCGGCATCTTCCGAACGATATAAATATAGGCAACTATCCTCGACCCACCGTACGCGACCTAACACGTCATCCGATTGGCTTTCGGGATCCTGCCGACTACCTTAAGCCACAGCACGCGGGAATTCTCCTGAGAACCGTTTGGTTTCTGATCTATATTGAGCAGAATCGGTCCGCACACGCCCTCGACCATACCTCGATTCGCCAAATATTTAACAACACGACAGCTCTAGACTTGTTGCTTTCGGAACAAGAAATAGAAAATATATATGCGACGGCCGATGAACAGTCCAAACCTTTAATAACGGTCTTGGCACTAGCGCTTTATAAATCACGGGCAAACGATGACGATATTGATTTCAAGTTTCGTCTGAGCCTATCCACCACTATAATAGAGAAGTTTGATGGCAAAGTTACTCTGTTTATAGAGTGGTTACTGCCAAATTCACCGGCGGTAGCGACGTTCTTGCTCTCCGTTCTTGATATTGCGACGCTACAGAAGCTGTACTGGATCATCAGCAGCCCTCTGGAGGCAGACCAAGTTCGCCAGGACATTTTGAGAGCAGTAGGAAAGGCGCGGGGCATTCTAGCATACCTTGTTGAGGCGGATGCGATACAGGCGCAAAGGCAGGTATCTAAACTTCAGCGATACTTTGACGACAGCAGAATGTACGTTGACGGATACGCAATGAAGCAATGGCTGATGGAGAATCCGACTTCTTATACCCAGCAATATTTACGCCTCATAGAGCACACGAGTGAAATTACAGTTGGATCAAAAATAAATGTTGTGCGAAGCGCGGCGGTATCTAGCTTAGACGCGATCGCTCTGTCCGCCTTTGACTATATCCTCATTGAAGTAGCCAAGGGCGCCTTCACCCAATTTTGTGAGAATACGACATTTGGCATAGAGTCGTATCTTGGCAGAAGGATTAGGCACAACACCTTAACCGGAATGATGAGAAGCGGGGTAGAAACTCTAATTGAGAAGCCGAATTACCAAATTTTGAGCTATGATGACGATTTTATTCAAGCTCATTCTCGTTGGGTCGCTGAGTACAGGGCGCTTATCGAGCACCTGAGGAAGGACATCCTTCAATTTCGCTCCGCACAGAAGCCGCGAGGAATTTTCACCTCCGAATTAAATTCGGATGACGAATCGACAAAGCTTAATATTGCGGTTCTTAGAAAAACCGCGTTCTCTGCAAAAAATGGTGAAGTCTTTAACGAGATTCTGATTCGATTTTGTTGGCAGGAAATTGCTCCTCAACTTGAGGCTGCAGCAAAGTTTGTTTCAGTCGACATCCTTAATATGGCGGTTGAGAAGCTCAATGCGAACCTAGGCGACTTCGACGATGACCTCCAGCTGAAGTTGCGCGCGGAGTTGCAGAACGAGATACATGCTCGCTTTGTCCGTTTGGGGAGTTGGTTCAGACAGCCAGAGAGCGGATTTGTCAGCGCTTCGAGTCGGGAACTTGCAGATCTTATTTTCGTGGAGGCCACAGGTGGGCCTGTGCCGACTGACGAAGAAATATCTTGGTCAGGGAACGGCTTCGAGACAGCCCTCGACGGCCTTTCAGTCCATCGAATGTATGACTGTTTATCTGTACTTATCCGAAATGCTCACAGATATGGCAGAGAAGGTAGCTCTACAGAGGTCTACGTCAGTCTTCACGCCACCCAGCAGTTGAATATCGCCCGAATCGAAGTCAGGGTGTCATCGAAGCTACAGGAAGGTCCAGAGAGAGCCGTTAACATTCGAAAGCTGGAGGAGTGCTTTGCTGAAGATGACCTCAGCGCTGCGATGGTGAAAGAGGGCTATTCTGGCATAAAAAAATTGAGATACATCACACTCAATCTAGAGGGCACATCAACAGTGTCCCATGAGATCATCGACGAGATGTGCACGGTTTCCTTCATCCTCACCGTCGAACTGGCCGATCAATCGAAGAGTGAACAATGAGAGTACTTTTAGTCGAGGATGAGGAGCACAAATCTGTCGACTTGACGAACAGATTAAAGACGCACCTAAATGCCCAGAATCTGTGCGTTGCGAAGAGCGTGAGGGAAGCCGTACTGGCTGTATTGACGAAAAGCTTCGACCTGGTCGTCCTTGATATGGCTTTGCCGACTTTTTCGGGTGCGGCCCGGGAGGAAGGCGGCGGTGGCGTCTCCCAGGCTATCGGGGGGATTGAGGTGTTGCGCGCTCTTCAAAGCACAGGGAAGTCGACCCGCATTATTGTTGTAACTCAGTATCCCGAAATTTCCGTCAGCGGCGAAAGAGTAAAGCTAAGCCAGATCGGCAAGGTTGTCTCCAGTCGTTACGGTCAGCAGGTACTGGGCGCAGTTCTATACTCCTTTAAGACCCCTGAATGGGAAACGGCATTTGACCGTCTCCTGGAGAATGCAAAGAAATGAGAATAGCCGTTTTCGAAGACGATAACGAAAAGTTCGAACTGATAAGCGACACGTTGAAGTCGAAGGACATACGCGAGAACGGCATAATCCGAGCGGCTACCGTCGCTGAGTTCGCCCTTTTGGTGAAGAAGGACTTTGATCTATGTGTGATCGACCTTCGTATGCCGACAATGGAGGGGGTTCAATCGAGCGGCGCAGGAAATGAAATACTGCAAATGCTTGACTTTTCTGGCAAGAAAAACGTGCCGGTTATTGCCATAACAGCGTATGCCGATGAGGCGGAAAAATACCGAGAGAAATTTGCGGCAAGGGGTTGCTTGATATTTGACGTAGATCAGAAAGATCTATGGAGCCAAGCGCTAGACATATTCATTTTGCAAGCAAAAGACCGCAATAGATATGACTTCATTATTTTTGCGGCCATCTCTGAAGAGCGGCTTCCCTTCGGACGCATATGCGGACTTAACGTGCGGAGCGTAACCCGGAACGGCGTCGACCATTGGGATTGTGATTTTCGCGGATGGTCCGGGACGATCGTACTGCTATCGCGTATGGGACTTGTAACGGCCTCCGCTACGGTCGCTCGGGTGCTAGCACACTATTCTCCAAAGGTCGTTGCAATGACTGGCATATGCGGCGGGATCGGAGACAAAGGCGCTTTGGGCCAACTCCTAGTTACAGACGTGTGTTGGGAGTATCAGTCCGGAAAATGGCTCGGGGAAGTTCAAAAAGCTGAACCCTATCAAGTGTCAATTCCACACAATACGCGCAACGTCATGTTGAAACTGCTAGAGAACACCGAACTGCTGCCAGAATTGGAATCGGGTTACGCAGGTACTAATCGACCATCGAAGCGGGTGAACCCGAGCATGGGTGTTTTCTCAAGTGGTTCAGCAGTTATCGCCAGCTCGAAAAGACTTCGAGCCGTAGAACAGCAGCATCGCAAAGTAGCAGGCATAGATATGGAGATTTACGGCTTTCACCGGGCGGTAGAATTATCGGCGCAGAATCCGCAGTCATTTAGCGCGAAGGTCGTTGTGGATAAGGCGGATCAGTCCAAGGGCGATGAACTTCACGAGTACGGGTGCTATGTATCTGCCAAGTTCGTTATGCGGGGTATAGAGCAGATCCTAGAGGCCAGTACTGACTCTTCTTAGGCTCCAGAGCTAAGCAGTTGAGTGAGTCAATAAGGCGCGGTGAGTGGATCGCAACCTTATTGACGCGCTTCGCGGCAGTCGTCTCAAAACGCTTCGTGGAACGTCGCCGAAAACGCGCGGCAGTGGATGCTGGTTGCCCACGCGGGCGCGAATTCCGCCGCGCTGTTAAAGTCGGCCTTATTCTTGATCATCGGTTCGGACCCGTGCTACAGCACCGTGCCACAGCCTAGCGGGCCACCTCTCGGAAACTCGCAGTTTTCCTAGGGTCTTGAGCGTGCGGAGCGAGTTCAATCCTCTCTTGCAGCACCATCATTTCTTGATCGATGTCAAGAAATTGAGATAACCCAGCCACTTACCACCCCCTCGCCTTCACACAGTGGCTTTGGCGATGGCACGTCCCCTACGACATTCCGCATCAGGCATGCTCCGCCTCAAGGTGCGCGTTCCTTCCGACGTGCTGCCCAAGGTGAAGGGCCGGAAGCTCGATCTCCCCATTGGGGAGGACGTGATCCCCACCACGATTGGAGAATTTGTCGAGGCGAGCTTGCGAACCCGCGACCCGACAGAAGCGAAGGCCCGGCACAGCGCTGCCTTGGCGGCGGTCCTGCGGTACTGGTCAGCCGTTGCGAGAGACCTCAGCCCCTGACCCACAAGCGGGCCGAGGCATTGGTCGGTATCGTCTACCGCGACATCGTCGCCGGGAGCACGGACGAGAAGATCACGGAGCTTGTGAGCGACACGGAACGCTTGCAGAGCACGATCACGGCAGCCGATGGCTCCCCGGAGAATCTCAGGACCGCGATGGGCTACTCGTCGACCAGGCAGGACTTGGCATTGCCCCACTGGTCCTCACCAAAGCAGAAATCGCGAAGGCCGCGCCTGATCTCGACTGGTACGCCTTGCTTGAAGTGGTCTTCGAGAGGATGGCGGATAGCGGCTTGGCGCGGGAAGGCGTGATCGCGGGACAGCGACCTCGCAGCGCTGCGGGCGTGCTTCCGGTGGGCCATCGACAACGCGAAGCCGCCGTTCAATCCTGCAGAAGGCGTGAAGGTCAAGCTCGCCAAGGGCGTGAGGATGCGAGGCAAAGGGTTCACGGACGAAGAGGCGCTGGACATCTTGAAGGCCGCCAACGCGTACCGGAAGCCCGAACAGGAGTACGAGGAGACCGCCGCAGCCAAGCGCTGGGCACCATGGCTGTGTGCCTTCACCGGGGCTCGCATCGCCGAGATGTGCCAGCTTCGAAAGGAAGACTTCTCCGAGCGCGATGGCGTCCCCGTCATACGCTTCGATGCCTGTCGAGGTGCCGGCTCACATTTCTCCGGGAAAAACAAAACCGACCTCATCGTGGCCTTTAGCAGAACGACCACGACATCTTGCGGCGAGGAACGGTCAGCGAGCCGACCGCCCCCAATGCAGGAATGCTTCCTAGAACCCGACCGTCAAACCGACCGTGCCCTTGTAGCCGTAGCTGCCGTCGAAACTGGTCGAGGCAACGGCCTCGCCATGCAGCGCGAAACGCTCGTCGGCCCAGTTGTAGGTGCCGCCAAGGCCGAGCTCCGCGCCGAACTTCTGCGGCTCGGCGACCAGATCGACGCCCGATACCGCGACCGTGGCGCCATCCAGGAATTCGTAGGTCAGGCTGGTGATGCCATAGACATGGCTACGTGCCTTGCGGCCCTCGGCGTCCTGCCAGGCGGCGTCACGACCGAGTGCTGCGCCGACCCGGCCTTTCAGGCTATCGCCCTTGCGCAGCGAGACCTCGGCGCCGAACGGGTCGGTCAGGTCGTCGAAATCGACCGAGGCATAGGCGAGCTGCGCCTGCGGCGTCACCGTCCAGCCCTTTGCCACCGCCAGTTCCTTGCCGAGTTCGACCGAGAGCGCGTAGCCGGTGCCGTTGTTGCCATCGGCGAGCTTGCCGACGCCATCGGCCGAGAGGTCGGTGTCGAACCAGGCAAACTGCGCCTGGCTGTCGACATAGACGCCGTTCGTGCCATACTAGGTCAGGTTGGCACCGATGCCATAGCCTTCGGTGGTGTTGGAGCCATTGCCGAGATCCGAGGACACGTCGGCGCTGGCGCGGCTATATTGCGCCGTCAGGCCGGCGATCAGCGCGCCGCTGGCGTTCTCGACAAGCTGGCCGTCAATGCCGACCTGCAACTGAAACAGGTCGCTGTCATAGGATGCGCTGGTGGTCGAGCTATCCGCCTTGACGCGGCTGGTCGAGCCTTCGATGCGGGTCCACAGGCCGTTGCCGCCGGTCTTGTCGTCCGAACCGGGGCGGCGGTCGCCGACGCGCTGCTGCAGGGTCGGCAGCGAGATCAGACCGAGCATGACGGCCGGATAGCTCTCATAGGTCGGCAGTGTCGGTGCAAGGCCATCGGCGCGCAGATACCAGTCGCCGTCATCCAGCGTTCCGGTCAGATCGTTTTGGAATAGGTTATAGCGATAGGCGCCGCCGATGGCCGGACCGGACAGCGCAAAAGCGCCGGCCGCCGAGGCACCATCGACCTGGATGATGCGAATGCCGTCGCCGGTGGTTTCCGCGCCCATGCCACCGACATTGGTGACACGGACGAAGCTGTTGCCGGACGTGTCGCCCTGAACGTGCAGCAAATCGGCAGCCGATGCGTCGTCGCCCAGTGCGACGTTGAAATCGATAGTGCCGCCGGCGCCCGCATAATTGTCGGCAACCGTAAGCCGCGTGCCGACAGACGCTCCGCCGAAGCGGATGGTGCCGGCATTGTTGACCGAATTCAGGGTTTGATCGAAACCGTTGAGCAGCAAGGTGCCGTGCTGGCCGATGTTGTGCAGGCCCGCTGCGGCGAAGATGTCGGCCCCGCCGGCAGCCAGCGTTCCTTCCTCCACCTGCGTATCGCCGGTATAGGCTGCCCGCTCTCCAAGTGTGAGCGTGCCGCTGCCAAGCTTGGTGAACGAGCCGGCGCCATTGAGCTGGGCGACCGTGCGCACGTCAAAACCCTGCGTGTCGAACGTCGCGCCGCCCGGACCGAAGGTCACGTCATTGACATCCATGCCGTCGAAGAGAGCATCCTGATCGCGGGTGAGCATCAGGGTGCCGCCATCGAAAAGCAGATCGGCAGAGGCTGCTCCATCGCGCCGAATCTGGCCAACTGCCAGCACCGCGTCGCCAACATTGATGGCGCCGTCGCCGGCCGGGTCACCCGCGCCGAAGCGGATGCTGTCTGCGACGACCAGACCGCCATTGTCGATGTCGAGCGTGCCGCTGCCGCCCGCCGACGTCAGCAGCAACTCCTCGGCGACGGTCCAGCTCGAACCCGCACCGTTGACCGAGACCGTGCCCGTGCCACTTTCGGCGATCACCGCCCGCGTCGTCGCCAAGCTGGCGCCATCGTGGACGTTGACGGCGCCCGTCGCGGTTCCATAGGTGCCGACATAGAGAGTATCGGTGGCCACCAGCTTCGAGCCCGATCCACCGATATCGATGGTCCCTGCCCCCCTGTTGCCGGCGTGGAGTGTTCCGAAGGTCGCCCCCGCGCCATTTGCGATGTTGATCTCTCCCGTCGATCCGTCCTGATCGGCCAGATAGCCGGTATCGCTGACGATCAGGCCGCTGCCCGGGCCGGTGAGATTGATGACGCCCGTGCCGGTGTGACCGATATAGGCGATCTCGGCCGTAGCCAGGCCGCCATTCGTCACATTCAACGTGCCGTTCCGCGCGCCCGCAGCGAAAGTTCCGCCACCGAGAAACATCTCGGTCTCGATTGCAAGGCGGGAGGTCGCGCCGTCAACGCTGACCATCCCAGTGCCGCCATTGCCGATATAGGCCAGATTGCCACTGACCCGTCCGCCGCTTTCAACGCTCAGGGTGCCGACACCGGCCGCGGCCATGCCGACACGCAACTCGGTCTGTGTCGTGATGGTAGCATTGTCCGAGATAGTCGCCCGACCGGTACCGACGCCACCGACGGTAAAGAAGCTCTCGACCTCCGCAACGGCGCCATCGGTTACCGTCAGGGTCCCGTCTGACCCGGCATTGGCGCCAACTACGACATATGAATCGGCACCAGCGCCGCCGGTGATCCACCTTGTGCCCGCCCCGCTGGCAACGAAGGTCGCGGTTCCATTCTGGCCGACACGCACCTGCGCACTGTGCAGCGAGGCGCCGTCACTGACGACCATATGGCCGATCTCATTCGCACGCGCCGCAAGGAAGAAATAGTTGGTCGATGAAATGGCCGTTCCGGAGCCAAGGATGCTGAGCGTTCCGCCCGCAATTGAGCCGATATTGTTGGTATCGCCAAGATTGTTTGAGGCAGGACGCGTCGCGTTGATGACGACGCCACCCTGAAGGATCATTTCGGCGCTGGGGTCGGCGGCGCCGCCACCTACGATGAAGCGGAAGATATTCACGCCATCTCGCCAAGAAGCGAAGGTTGGGTTCCTTCCATCGAAATTCACACTTCCGGAAGTCACCTCAAGTGCCTGGGCATTCGCTGTCGAGGCTGAGAAAACAATGCCGGCCATCGCCGCGCTCAGCCCAAGCAATCCAAACCCCAATCGCTTGCGCCTCATCCCGAGGACACGGCAGGCCATGCGCGTTGCCGGTGCACCACCGGCAGCGGGGATTGCCAGCGCCATATGCGACACGCCGCAGCGCAGCCACCGCGCGAAGGCGCCGCCGGCAGACAGCATGCGCGCTGCCCGACTCTCGTGGGTAGAAGTGCCGCCGAGCGGGCGCGCGGACGACAAAACCGTATTGGCAGAATGCAAGATGGCCCCCAATGGCACGACTACCAAGCGCCCCCTACGGAAGGAGGACATATGCTTCAAACTTTGAGCTAACTAACTGCATACGCATGGTTTATAGTAATAGTACTTCGTCAACCTTAGGATGCTTTATGGGCTGGGTAAACCCCAGTCCCGAATGAAGCCGGGACTTCTCCGAGCGGCTGCTTGGCGCAGGATCAGGCCAGCCTGAGAGGGCGTAGCGGAGGTCGTGACGGTGTCGATCCCAAAGTCCGCCACGAGAGGCAGAAACGCGCCATTGGAGGCGTGGCGAAGCTGAATGGCGTAGGCAAGCCGTCGGACCCTGCACGCCAAAAATCTTGCTTGACCTTGCCATCGTGGGAAGCCGCAGGCTCCTGATGAGCAAATGCGGGAGGTTGCCATGGCTGTCACGACGAAGACCATTCCGACCGGGGGCGATCCCAACCAGCCGGAGAACGGCGACGGATCGGCTGCACGGTTGAACGCCCCCGGGCATTCGCACCATCACGCCCATCCTTCCGGTCATGGCCCCCCGGACTCACATGGCAGCGGCGCGAACCGCGTGAAGGATCCCGTCTGCGGGATGGATGTCGATCCGGAGGCGACGCGGTTCCGGGCGCGCTACGACGGAGAAGACTATTTCTTCTGCTCGGACAGCTGCCTGTCGAAATTCAAGCTAGAGCCGGCACGCTACGCGCAGGCCGGACACGGCGCGGCCAAGACCGGCACGGCGCCGACCGGGACGACACACCCGGCGGCGGCGGAGGGCGCGATCTACACCTGCCCGATGCACCCCGAGATCCGCCAGATCGGCCCCGGAAGCTGCCCGATCTGCGGCATGGCGCTGGAGCCTGTCCTGGTCACCGCCGATGCGGGTCCGAGCGAGGAACTGCGCGACATGACGCGACGGTTCTGGGTCGGGCTGGCGCTTGCCCTCCCCGTCTTCGTGCTCGAAATGGGCGGCCACATTTTCAATATCGGCCACCTCATCGGGGGGACGGCGTCGAACTGGATTCAGCTGGTCCTCGCCACGCCCGTGGTGCTCTGGGCCGGCTGGCCGTTCTTTGTTCGCGGCTGGCAGTCGCTCGTCAATCGCTCGCTCAACATGTTCACGCTGATTGCGATGGGCACCGGCATCGCGTGGCTCTACAGCATCATCGCCACGCTGGCGCCCGGACTGTTCCCGCCGGCATTCCAGGGCCATGACGGCTCGGTTGCCGTCTATTTCGAGGCGGCGGCGGTGATCACCGTGCTGGTGCTGCTCGGCCAGGTGCTGGAGCTTCGCGCCCGCGAACGGACCTCCGGCGCGATCAAGGCGCTGCTCAATCTCGCCCCGGCCACCGCGCCGCGGATCGCCGAGGACGGCGGCGAGGAAGACGTCGACCTTGGCCATGTGCAGGTCGGCGATCGGCTGCGCGTGCGCCCCGGCGACAAGGTGCCGCTCGACGGCGAGGTGCTGGAGGGGCGCTCCAATGTCGATGAATCTATGGTCACCGGCGAACCGCTGGCCGTCGCCAAGACGTCCGGCGCCAAGGTCATCGGCGGCACGCTGAACGGCCAGGGCTCGTTCGTGATGCGGGCGGAAAAGGTCGGCGCCGACACCATGCTGGCGCAGATCGTCCAAATGGTCTCGAAGGCGCAGCGCTCGCGCGCCCCGATCCAGCGGCTGGCCGACACGGTGTCGTCCTGGTTCGTGCCGCTCGTTGTGCTGGTGGCGCTCGTGGCCTTCGCCGCCTGGGCGATCGGGGGGCCGCAGCCGGCCATGGCCTATGGCCTGATCGCGGCGGTCAGCGTGCTGATCATCGCCTGTCCCTGCGCGCTCGGCCTGGCGACGCCGATGTCGATCATGGTCGGTGTCGGCCGTGGCGCCCAGGCAGGAGTGCTGATCAAGAACGCCGAGGCGCTGGAGCGCATGGAGAAGGTCGACGTGCTCGTCGTCGACAAGACCGGCACCTTGACCGAGGGCCGGCCACGCGTCACGGCGATCCAGCCGGCGGCGGGCTTTGCCGAAGACGAGCTGCTGCGGCTAGCCGCCAGCGTGGAGAACGTGAGCGAGCACCCCCTCGCCGCCGCCATCGTCGCTGCCGCGAAGGATCGCGGGCTGGTGCTCGATCCGGTCGAGGATTTCGATTCGCCTACCGGCAAGGGCGTGATCGGCCGGGTCGGCGGCCGCACGATCGCCCTCGGCAATTCACGCTACCTCTCCGAACTGGGCGCCGACATCGCGGATATCGAGGCGGAGGCCGACCGGCTGCGTAGCGACGGCGCCACCGCCATTCTCGTCGCCGTCGACGGCAAGGCGGCCGGCGTGCTGGCGATTGCCGATCCGGTCAAGGAGACGACACCGGCTGCGATCCGCGCGCTGCATGAGGCGGGCATCCGCATCGTCATGCTGACCGGCGACAACCGGACAACAGCGGAGGCGGTGGCACGGCGGCTCGGCATCGACGAGGTGAAGGCGGAGGTCTTGCCGGAGGACAAGGGCAATATCGTCGCCGCCTTCCGGGCCGAGGGCAAGGTTGTCGCCATGGCAGGCGACGGCGTCAACGACGCCCCGGCACTGGCGGCGGCCGATGTCGGCATTGCGATGGGCACCGGCACGGATGTCGCGATGGAGAGCGCCGGGGTGACACTGCTGCGCGGCGATCTGATGGGCATCGTGCAGGCGCGAAAGCTCAGCCAGGCCACGATGGGCAATATCCGGGAGAACCTGTTCTTCGCCTTCGTCTACAACGCCGCCGGCATCCCCGTCGCGGCCGGCCTGCTCTATCCCGTCCTCGGCCTGCTGCTGTCGCCGGTGATCGCGGCGGCGGCGATGGCGCTGTCGTCCTTCAGCGTGATCGTCAACGCGCTGCGGCTGCGCGTAACGAAGATCTGAGCGCATAAAAAAACATCCCGGGCGAGGCCCGGGATGTTTCATGTCGATGGAAATGTGTGGCGCGGCTCAGTCGCGCAGCAGGCTGTAGAGCAGGTCGAAGAAGCGGTCGGAATCGACCTCCTCGCAGACCTGTGCGTTCGGCGGCAGGCCGCGCTCGTTCCAGTAATCCGCCACCGTCGCGCCAAAGGTGTAGGTGCCGGTCAGGTCGACGCCGATATGGGCCGGACGCGTCTTCACCAGCGTCGGGTCGATGATCAGGGCGAGTGCGAGCGGGTCGTGCAGCGCGCCGCCAACGCCCATCGAGTCGCGATGCAGCTTCTCGTAGAACTTCAGCCAGTCGAGGACGGTACGACCAAGCTCGGTATCGATCTTCTCGAATTCGGCATATTGCGGCGCCTCGACCAGCACCTTCATGGTGACGTCAAGACCGACCATGGTGATCGGCACGCCGCTGTCGAGCACGATCTTCAGCGCTTCCGGATCGCAGAAGGCGTTGAATTCGGTCGGCGTGATGTATTCGCTCTTGCGCCAGAACACGCCACCCATCCAGGTGATGTCCTTGATCTTCGAAAGAAGATCCGGATACTTCAGGATGAACAGGCCGATATTGCAGAGCGGGCCGGTAGCGACGATGCGCAGCGGTTCCGTCTGCTCGCGCAGCGTCTTGGCGATAAAGTCGACCGCATGCATCGGCTCGAGCTTCTTGGTCGCCTGCGGCAGGTAGGGCGAACCCTCCAGGCCGCTCGGGCCATCAGCGGTGCCAAGCACCAGCGGACGCGCGAGCGGACGCACGCAGCCGGCCGCGACCGGCACGTCCTGCGCGCCGATGAACTCCAGGATCCGCAGCGTGTTCGAGACGGTCTTTTCCGGCTCGGCATTGCCGCAGGTGACGGTGACGCCGAGAAGGTCGATCGCCTTCGAGCGATGCGCCATCACGAGCGCGATGGCGTCATCATGGCCGGGATCGCAATCGAGCAGGATCGGCGTCGGGCGGATGCTGTTGATGTCAGTCGTGGTCATTTGGATGCCCTTACGCCGTAGCCGTCTGGTAGCGGACGATCGTTTCCTTGAAGAGCTTCATGAAGCGGCGACCGTCGATGTCGGTGCAGATCCGCGTCGTCTTCGGTCCGCCGCCGGGCAGAAGCTGCCGACCGCGATAGGCGACCGTCTGGCCGCGCGCGACGCGACCGTCCAGCACGATGTCGCAGAAGAGCGGCTCGGTCATGGTGCAGAGCGTCGGGTCGAAGGCCAGCGCGACGGTGATGATATCGTCCATCGGGAAGCCGACGAGATCGAAGAACTCGCGCCAGATGTCGATATAGATCGGGAACGTCTCCTGGATCATCTTGAGGACGGGATGATCGCCGGCATCCTTCAGATCGTAGAGGTCGTCGCGCGTCAGCATGCTGGCGGCGGCGCGGTTGTCCTCGCAGACGTCGAGCGGCACCAGGATCGTCTCGACGCCCTGGTTCAGCACAACGCGGGCCGCTTCCGGGTCGGCCCAGATGTTGTATTCCGCCAGCGGCGTGATGTTGCCGGGGGTGATGAAATTGCCGCCGAGCAGCACCATGCGCTTCAGCGCCTTGGCGAGCGCCGGCTCCTGCAGGAAGGCCATGGCGGCGTTGGTCATCGGACCGGTGACGACCAGCGTGATCTCACCGGGATTGGCCATCGCCGTGTCGATGATGAAATCGACGGCGTGCTTGTCGATCACCTTCAGCGCCGGCGTCGGGGCCGGCGGGTTGAAGGTCTTCAGCCGGTCGCCGAAGCGGGCGACGAGCCGCTTCTCGAAATGTACCGGCGCCTGCATGTCTTCCTTGGAATTGCCGACGATCGGGCGCCAGGCGCCCTTGGCAACCGGAACGTCGCCCTTGCCGGCCAGCGCCAGCGTATTGAGGACGACATTGGTGACCTGATCGATCGGGCCAGCGGCACCGGTGCACGTGGTGACGCCCTCGAGCTTCATCGACGGCGAGATCGCCGCGAAAAGCACCGCAAGAATATCGTCGCCCGCAGAGTCGACGTCGAGAATGATGCGTTCCATTTTATCCCCTGTCACGGCTTGGAAGCGTCCGTGGCGGCAGCTGGTTTGATGGTGTTGGACTTGACGGATAGGGCGCGGCCCATGCTGGCCAGCGTCTCCTGGATCACGCGCGGGCGCGACCGGTAGGAGAGCGCGAAGAGCGCGAACAACGCGACCAGATAGGGCACGGCGAGCACCAGATAGGACGAGATACCCAGCGTCTGCAGGCGCAGAGACAGCGCATCGGAGAAGCCGAACAGGAGGCAGCCGAGCAGGATCTTCAGCGGATCGCCATTCGAGAAGATCAGGATCGCCACCGCCATGAAGCCACGGCCGGACGACATGTTCTCGGTGAACATCGTCGTATAGCCGAGCGCCAGATGCGCGCCGGCAAGGCCCGCCAGCAGGCCGCAGAGCAGCGACGACACATAGCGGATGCGGGTGATCGAGATGCCGAGCGCTTCGGCGGCTTCCGGCTTCTCGCCGACGACGCGGATGTAGAGGCCGAGCCGGGTGCGATTGTAGAAGAGGATCAGCACCGGCACGAGGATGAAGGCGGCATAGACCAGCGGCGTGTAGCCGGAGATCATCTGGCCGAACCAGCCGAGATCCTTGACATTGGGCAGCTTGAGCGCCGGCAGGCCGACCAGGCCATGACCAAAGATCGAACCGCGCGTGCCAAAAATCGCCTTCATCAGCGAGACGGTCAGCCCGCCCGCCAGGATGTTGAGCGCCAGGCCGACCACCACCTCGTTCGCCTTGAAGCTGACGACCAGCAACGCGAAGATCAGCGCCAGCGTCAGCGCCGCGGCGATGCCGCAGAGCACGCCCAGCCAGGGCGAGCCGGTGGCGATCGTGCCGATCACCGCGAAGAAGGCGCCGACCAGCATCTGGCCTTCGAGGCCGATATTGAAGATGCCGGCCTTGGTGGTGAAGGAGCCGCCGAGGGCGACGAGCAGGATCGGCGCGGTCGTGCGGATCGTCGCAATGACCAGCGTGACGTTGAGGAGACGTTCTAGAACTTCCATCGACGCTCTCCCGCAGTCGAATCCGATGCCTTGCGGCGGATGGTGATCTGGGCCGAGACGGCGAGAATGATCAGCGCCTGGATGACGGTGATGATTTCGCGCGATGCGGTGGTGTCGACTTCCAGCAGCAACGAGCCACTGCGCAGCGCACCGAAGAACAGCGCGGTAAAGATGGTGCCGATCGGGTTGCCGTTGGCGAGCAGCGCCGCGATGACGCCGTCGAAACCGAAGCCAGGCGCGAAGCCCTCCATGAAGCGGTGATGCACGCCAAGCGCCTCGACGCCGCCGGCGAGGCCACCAACCGCGCCGGAGGCGATCAGGACCAGGAAGGTCTGCTTCTTGATGTCGATGCCGCCATATTCGGCGAATTTCGGGTTGGCGCCCATTTCGCTGACGGCATAGCCGCGCGCGGTCCGGGTGAAGAAGAGATAGACGCCGACCGCGAGCGCGAGACCGATGATCAGGCCCCAGTTCAGCCGCGAGAACGAGAACAGCTCGGGCAAATAAGCGCTTTCGAAGATCGGCGGCGTCTCGGACTGGCCGCCGGAGCGCTTGAACCAGTTGATGGTCAGATAGGAGGTGAACAGGATCGCGACATAGTTGGCGAGGATGGTCGAGACCACCTCGTTGGTCTTGTAGCGGGCCCGGAAGAAGGCGGGGATTGCGATCCAGGCCATTCCGGCGATCACCGCCGCCGCCATGGCGAGCAGCAGATGCAGCGCCGGCGGCAGATTGAACGAGAAGCCGACCCAGGTCGCCCAGAAGCCGCCCATGAAGAGCTGGCCCTCGATGCCGATGTTGAACAGGCCGCCGCGGAACGAGATGCACGCGGCAATGCCGCAGATCAGGATTGGCGTGGTCTGCAAGAGCGTGCCGGCGATGCGCTCGGGGCTGCCGAAGGCGCCATTCAGCAGGGTCAGGAAGACGCGGACCGGGCTCTCATCGACGGTGAGGATGACGAGGGCGCCGAGGCCCAGGGCGAACAGGATGGCCAGAGTCTGGCCGAAAAGACTGTCGAAGCGGTCCGACATCAAGCGGCCCCCACGGTGTTGGAATGCGGCTCGGGAACAACGCCGGCCATGAGCATGCCGATTTCTTCCTCATCGACCCGATCACCCGGGATTTCGCCCATGATGGTGCCGCCGAACATCACGAGGATGCGGTCGGCGAGCCGGATCAGTTCGTCGAGCTGAACGGAAATCAGCAGGATCGCCTTGCCGGCATCGCGCTGGCGCATGATCTCGCCATGGATCTGCTCCTGCGCGCCGATGTCGACGCCACGCGTCGGCTGGTCGATCAGCAGGCAATCGGCGCTGCCGGTGAACTCGCGCGCGAGCACGATCTTCTGGATGTTGCCACCCGACAGGCTCTTGGCCGTCGACTCCGGCCCACGGGCGCGAATGTCGAAACGCTTGATCAGGGACTGCGTCTGCTCGAGCAGATAGGAGCGGTTGATGATGCCATGCGTCGACCACGGGCTCTGGTCCTGACGCCCCATCAGCAGGTTCATCGAGATCGACGCGTTGCGGTCGACGCCGCGCACCAGGCGATCTCCGGGCACATGACCGACGCCGGCGGCGCGGATCTCGCGCGCCGACAGGCCGGTGATGGTGCGCCCGTTGAGCTTGATCGCGCCATAGCTCGAAGGGCGCAGGCCCGACAGCACTTCGGCAAGCTCGGTCTGGCCGTTGCCCGCAACACCGGCGATGCCGACGATCTCGCCGGCGCGGACGCCGAACGAGACGCCACGCAGCGCCGGCAACCGGCGATCGTCACGGGCCCAGAGATCCTCGACCTCGAGCACGGTCTTGCCGGCGCTCGCGACGCGCGGCAGGCGATCGAACGAAACGAGGCGGCCGACCATCAGTTGGACGAGATCGGACTTGGTCAGTTCCGCCGTCGGGCGCGAGGCGACATTCTTGCCGAGGCGCAGCACCGAGACGTTGTCGGAAACCTCCATCACCTCTTCCAGATGATGCGAGATGAAGATGACGGTCATGCCCTGGGCGACGAAGCCGCGCAGCGTCTGGAACAGCTCGCGGCTTTCCTGCGGCGTCAGCACGGCGGTCGGCTCGTCGAGAATGATGATGCGCGCGCCGCGCGCCAAAACCTTCAGGATCTCGATGCGCTGCTCAATACCGACCGACAGCAGGCCAACGCGCTCGGTCGGATCGACCTGCAGGCCGAACTGCTTCGAAAGCTCGGCGGTGCGCTTGATCTGGGCGGCATGGTCGATCAGGCCGCCCTTGCGGATTTCCATGCCGAGGAAAACATTCTCGGCCACCGTCAGCGACGGCACCAGCTTGAAGTGCTGATGCACCATACCGATGCCGGCGGCGATCGCCGCGGCCGGATTGGGCAGCACCTTCTTCTCGCCGTCGATCCAGATCTCGCCCTCGTCCGGCTGCAACAGCCCGAACAGGACGTTCATCAACGTGGTCTTGCCGGCTCCATTCTCGCCGATGATCGCGTGGATCTTGCCGCTCTCGACGGCGAGGTTCACGTCCTCATTGGCAACGAACGAACCGAACCGCTTGGTGATCGATTTCAGCTCGATGGCTAATGACATGAAATATGTCCCTGGTGCCTGTGCGCGCCGCCTCCGGCCATCGGCCCGACGGATCGGCACGTCGCAGCCAGCGCAACATGCGCCGGCAGCACAAGGTGGCGGCCCGCCGGGACGCGCCGCCACCCACTCGATGATGCTCTAGGAGGACCCACCGCCTGCCCGTTTCGCCCGTTATAGGCGTCGGGGCCGGCCGTGATCTGCGCCTGATTTACTGCGTGGTGGTCGCGACGGTGATCTTGCCCGAAGCGATGTCGCCCTTCAGGGCTTCCAGCTTCTCCTTGACGTCGGCCGGGATCTTGTCGGCAACGCCGGGGCAGAGCAGCAGCTCGACGCCGCCGGACTTCACGTCCGCCGTGTGGATGCTGCCGGGCTCGAGGGTCTTGCCGTCGACGACGTCCTTGACCAGGTCGTAGACGGCGACATTGGCGTTCTTCAGCATCGAAGCCATGACATGGCCCGGCGCGACGTCGCACTGGTTGACGTCGACGCCGATCGAGTACTTGCCGGCGGCGGCGCTGGCCTGCAACACGCCCTCGCCCGTCGGGCCGGCGACGTTGTAGACGATGTCCGAGCCCTGGCCGTACAGCGCCATGGTCAGCTCGCTGCCCTTGGCCGGGTCATCGAAGGTGCCGGCGAAGACGGCGTCGAGACGGACGTCGGGAGCGGCGGTCTTGGCGCCCTGCTCGTAGCCGACCATGAAGTCGCGGATGACGGGGATATCACGGCCGCCGACGAAGCCGATGGCCTTGCCATCGCCGAGACCGTCGATCTCGCTGCCCTTTTCGGCCATCAGGCCGGCGAGAGCGCCGGCCAGGAAGGAACCCTGATTCTGGGCGAAATTAGCATAGATGACGTGCTTGGAATCGAGCACGCCGTCGATGAAGACGAACTTGGTGTTCGGATAGGCTTCCGCCGTCTTCTGCAGCGCGTCGACGAGCTCCCAGCCCATGACGAACACGATGTCGTACTCGCCGCCCTTGGCGAGGTTGTTGAACTGCTCTTCATAGTCGAGGGCGCGGTTGCCGGTATCAACCAGCTTCACCTTCACGCCGAGATCCTTCTCGGCCTTCTTCAGGCCCTCGACGATGGCGACGCCAAAGCCCTGGGAGAAGTATCCGGAGATCGCCGCGACGGAGACGTCTTTGGCAAGCGCTGCCTGGCTGGCAAGCGCGATGACGGATGCGCCGCACAGCGCGACGAGACGACGAGACCAACTGGACATGATGAAACCGACCTCTGGAGCTGAAACACGTGTTCGTAGTCGACGCCCACCCTCGACTTCTTGACGAACCCGACAGTTTCCCCTGCACCGGTCACTCGAATATCGTTGATGGCCATATGAGATTGCGGTGAACGCATGACGCTGTCAATGCGGAAACGCATAGCCAAATAGGCCCTGTATGTCTTGATTGACAGATCATTCATCCGCCGGGCGAGATTCGAGCGGCCATTTCCAATTTGGATGACCACCAACATTTTTTGCAGCTCAAGAAAGAAGTCGCCCACCCGCACCGTCACGCCCGCGGCGCCATGATAGCCGCCTCCTGCGAACAACGCCGCAAGAATGATGCCATGGCATGTCGGCGACCGAACAAAATCGGCCAGGCAAGGCCTGGGAGAGCAAGGTGGTCCCGGAACCCACGCCCCCCTGGGGGCGACGCCCGGTTCGCCCCGCCGGAAGAACGGCGGCGGCTCGCTGCGCGCTTCACCATGCCCCAAGAGCGGTGTAACAGTAGCGTCAGATCGCCGGGATAGGGTGCTGGCGGATCAGGGTTACTTGCGGGGGCCGCGTGTCGTCTATTGCCTGTTTTCTGTCCAGGGCCCTGCTGATCCTCGGGTTGGCGATCGGGCTCGGCGCCTGCGCGTCGCGACCTCAGGGCGTGCTGGCCCCCGTCAAGGCCGATACGCCGGCGGCCAACAAGGTCGACCTCCTCGTCGCCACGACCCGCGCCCGCGACGCGGCGCCCGGCGTCTATTTCAACGGTGAGCGCGGCCCGGACCTCGCGCTCGACAACATCGTCGTCTCCCTTCCAGAGAAGCGCGAAGTCGGCAGCATCCAGTGGCCGAGCCGGGTCCCCGGCGATCCAGCACGCGATTTCGTCACCACCAAGGTGACGCCGATGCAGCCGAGCGACGCGAAGGCCTGGTTCAAGCGCACGGCCGGCAAGCCGCGCCGCGTGCTGATCTTCGTGCATGGCTTCAACACGCAATTCGCCGACAGCGTCTTCCGCTTCGCCCAGATCGTGCATGACACCGACGCCAATGTCGCGCCGATCCTGTTCTCCTGGCCGTCGCGCGGCAATGTGTTCGACTACAATTACGACCGCGAAAGCGCCAATTATTCGCGCAGCGAGCTGGCCGCGGTGATCCGCGCCGCGGCGGCCAGCCCCGCCGTCTCGGACGTTACCATCATGGCGCACTCCATGGGCGGCTGGCTGGCGGTCGAATCGATCCGCCAGATCGCGCTGCAGGATGGCCGCGTGCCGGCCAAGGTGTCGAACCTCATCCTCGCCTCGCCGGATCTCGACATCGACGTCTTCCGCAAGCAGGTGCTCGAGATGGGGCCGAAGCGGCCGCACATCACCCTCTTCGTCTCGCAGAACGATCGCGCCCTGCGCCTGTCGCGGCTGCTCTCCGGCCGGATGACCCGCCTCGGCGCCGTCGACATCACCCGGGAGCCCTATCTGTCGCAGATGGAATCCGCGACCGGCATCACCGTGCTCGACCTGACGGCGCTGCAGAATGGCGACCGCCTCAACCACAGCAAGTTCGCGACCAGCCCGGAAGTGGTGCAGTTGATGGGCGATCGTCTGATCAAGGGCCAGCCAGTGACGGATTCGAGCCTCGGAGGCCCCAACGCGCTGGGCACGACGACGCTGGGCGCGGGCCAGGTTCTCGGCTCGGCCGCGGGCGCGGTGCTGACCGCCCCGATCCTGATCTTCGAAAGCGCTGCGCGAAACTAGACGGTCGGGGGTACCATTCCCAGCGCGCCGCTCGAATGAGCGCGCCTGAGCCTGTCGGCTTCAGCTTGGAAGGCACCCCTCTTCACCTCTCCCTGAGGAGACCTTTGCAGAACACCTGATGTCGTCACGCGTTCTACGCCGCATGGGCCAGAACTCGTCGCCCCGGCGAAGGCCGGGGCCCATGAACACCGGCTTAACGTGGCCGTAGCTGAGCCTTTTGGCTAAGGAATTGTGTATGGATCCCGACCTTCGTCGGGATGACGACCTGAAATGCACGGTCTGCGCAGGTCGACGATGTTGCGCAAAGGTCTCCCTGAGGGAGAGGTCGGAGCGAAGCTCCGGGAGAGGGTTTTGGGGAACCATCCTGAGAAGGCCGTAAACCCTCACCCGCCTGCGGCCGTCGACCTCTCCCACACGGAGAGATGAAGCGAGATCGAGCTGGACGACAGAGCAAAAACGAAAAGGGCCGCGGAAGACTGCGGCCCTTTTTTTGTTCGATCGGCATACCGGTCGAGAAACCGGCGCCGGATCAGGTCGTCGCCGGGGCCGGCGGCGCGGCTTCGGCCACCGGGGCCGGTTCGCCCTCCTTGCCGCGGTAGAACGTGACGTAGAGCGTCGGCAGGAACACAAGCGTCAGCAAGGTCGCGACGAGCAGGCCGCCCATGATGGCGAAGGCCATCGGGCCCCAGAAGATCGTCGCCGCGATCGGGATCATACCAAGCACGGTCGAAATCGCCGTCAGCATGATGGGCCGGAAGCGCGACACCGTCGCCTCGAGCACCGCGTCCCAGATCGATAGACCGCGCCGCCTCTCCGCTTCGATCTGCTCGATCAGGATCACCGCGTTCTTGGCGATCAGGCCGAGCAGCGACAGGATGCCGAGGATCGCGACGAAGCCGAGCGGCCTGTTGAACAGGAACAGGGCCCCGACGACACCGATCAACCCCATCGGCACGACGCAAAGCACCAGGAACAATCGGCCGAAGCTCTGCAGCTGCGCCATCAGGAACGACACCATCAGGAACAGCATGATCGGCACGACCGCCATCACCGAAGCAAGCGACTGCGCGCTCTCCTCGACGACGCCGCCGACGACGATGTCGTAGCCGAGCGGCAGCGTGCTCCGCAGCGCCGCGACCGGCTCCGCCAGCGCCTCGACGACCGCCTCCGGCGAACCGCCCGGCACGACATCGGATTGCACGGTGAGCGTCGGCACGCGGTCACGACGCCAGATCAGCGGATATTCCAGACCATAGTCGAAGGTTGCGAACTGGCGCAGCGGCACCGTGCGGCCATTCGGCAACGGCACCTGCAGGGTCTGCAGATTGGCCAGCGAGATGCGCTGCTCGTTGGTGGCGCGGGCGACGACGTCGACGAGATAGATGTCGTCGCGTATCTGCGTCACCGTCGTTCCGGTCACCACCGAGTTCAGGGCGGCGGACAGTGCCTGCGAGCTCAATCCGAGCAGACGGGCTTGATCCTGGTCGATCTTGACGCGCACCATGCGCGCCGGCTCCATCCAGTCGAAATTGACCCGGCGCGTATCGGGATTGGCCGAAACGATCTGGGCCAGGCTCATCGAGATGTCGCGGACCTTGTCGACGTCCGGCCCGCTGACGCGATACTGCACCGGCCAGCCGACCGGAGGCCCGAGTTCGAGCGGGGCGACGCGGGAGACCGAGTCCGGGAACTGCTCCGCCAGCTTCGTCTCCAGGCGCTCCTCGAGGCGAAGCCGCGCGTCGACGTCCTTGGCGATGACGACGGCCTGCGCGAAGAACTCGTTCGGCAGCTCGACATTGAGCGGCAGGTAGAAGCGGATGGCGCCACGGCCGATATAGGTGCTCCAGCGCGCGACGTCCGGATCGTCCTTCATGATGGCGTCGAAGCGCGCCGACACGTCGCCGCTCTCATAGATCGAGGCATTCTGGCGAAGGCGAAGATCGACCATCAGTTCGGTGCGGTCCGAGGCCGGGAAGAACTGGCGCGGCACCAGCGGCGCCAGCAGCAGCGCGCCGACGAAGCAGGCGAGCGTCAGGCCGATGGTGACCCAGCGCATCCGCATCGCCGTCAGCAGGATGCCGCGGAAGACGCGCACGATCACGCTGACCTTGTTCGGGTCCGGCTTCTCCTTCGGTGCCTTGAGCAGCACGGCGCCGATCAGCGGCGAGAAGATGACGGCGCCGAGCCACGACACCACCAGGGCAATGCCGACAACGGCGAAGATCGAGAAGGTGTACTCGCCGGCCGAGCTGCGCGCGAAGCCGATCGGCACGAAGCCGGCGGCGGTGACAAGCGTGCCGGTCAGCATGGCGAGCGCAAGCGTCTTGAACGTGTTCGCTGCCGCGTCTTCCTTGGTCTCGCCGGCCGCCAGCCTTGATGTCATCGAGTCGACGGTCGTCATCGCGTCATCGACCAGCAGACTGAGGGCGATGATCAGCGCGCCGAGCGAGATGCGCTGGAGATCGATGCCGACGATGCTCATCACCACGAACACCATGGCGAGCGAGATCGGGATCGCCAGCGCCACCACCGTGCCGGCGCGAATGCCGAGGCTGACGAAGCTGACCACCGCGATGATGGCGATCGCCTGCCAGAGCGAGGTGGTGAAATCGCCGATCGCCTCGTCGACGACGACGGCCTGGTCGGCCACCAGCGTCGGCTGGATGCCGAGCGGCAAGTCGGCCGTGATCTCGGCCATCGCGCTGCGAACGTCTTTGCCGAGCGCGAGGATATCGCCGCCATCGCGCATGGCGATGCCGAGGCCGATCGCGGGCTGGCCGTTGACGCGGAACTGCGGCTGCGGCGGGCTGGAATAGCCACGCCGGACTTCGGCGATGTCCCTCAGCCGGACGAGCCTGCCGTTCGCGACGAAGTTGATGTCGAGCAGATCCTGCTCGTTCTCGAACGCGCCGGAAACGCGCAGCGAAATGCGCTCCTCGCCGGTCTCGAGCACACCGGCCGGGCTGACGACGTTCTGCGCGCGCAAGGCATTCAGCAGCGCCGAGCGATCGATGCCCATCCCCGCGAGTTGCTCGGTAGAGAACTCGACATAGATCTTCTCGTCCTGCGCGCCGATGATCTCGATCTGCGAGACGTCGGGCACATGCAGCAGGCGCGACCGCGCGGCCTCGACATAGTCGCGCAGTTCGCGATGGGTGAAGCCATCGGCGGTGAAGCCATAGATGATGCCGAACGTATCGCCGAAACTGTCGTTGAAGAACGGTCCGACCACGCCGGAAGGTAGTGTCTGGCGAATGTCGCCAATACCCTTGCGGACTTCGTACCAGACATCGGGAACCTCGGCCGAGGTCACTTCCTGGCGCAGATTGACGAACAAGGTCGTGCTGCCGGCGCTGGTCGACGAGCGAACGTCATCGACCTCCGGGATCTCCTGGATCTTGCGCTCGAGCCGCTCGGTGACCTGGTTAAGCGTGTCCTCGATGGTCGCGCCCGGCCAGACGGCATGCACGATCATCGTCTTGATGGTGATCGGCGGGTCTTCGTTGCGCCCGAGATGGATGAAGGAGGCGATGCCCGCCACCATCACGGCAATCATCCAGTAGACGACGAAGGAACGATGGGTGAGGGACCAGGTCGAGAGGTTGAAGCCGCTCATTGCGTGGCCCCGATCAGGCGGACCTTCTGGCCCGGATGCAGGGCCTGGACGCCGGCGGTGACGACGATCTCGCCCGTGTCGAGACCCTGCGATACGACGACGGTCGCCGGATCGTGCCGAACGATGTCGACGTTGCGCAGCGAGACGGTCGAGGTGGCCGGGTCGACGATCCAGACCGCCGGGTTCTGTTCGGACGTGGTCAGCGCCGTCGCCGGAATGGCGATCACGGGCGACGAATCCATCACCATCGTGCCGGTGACGGTCGAGCCGAGCAGAAGCGCGGCCGGCGGGTTGTCGAGACCGACGCGGACGGGGAAATTGCGCGTCTGGGCATTTGCCTGCGGGGCGACTTCGCGGACCCGGCCGACGGCGCTGACCGACGGATCATCCGTCAGGCGGACGGTGATGATCGGATCGGTGGGAGCAGCGCGCAGCACCTGCGCCGGCACGTCGAACACGGCGTCGCGGCCATCCCGGCGCGCGAGCTGAACGATCATCTGCCCGGCCTGGACCACCTCGCCGGGCTCGGCGCCCCGCGCCGTGATCGTGCCGGAGACGTCGGCCTTCAGCTCGGTGAAGGAGACGCGGTCATGCGCGATCTCCAGCTGGGCCTCGGCATCGTCGACCTGCGCCTGCGCCGTCTGCTGCGCCTGCGCCGCCTGGTCGTAATTGGCCCGCGTCGTGAAACCGCTGCGCAGGAGGTGCTCCTGCCGGCCATAGGCATTGCGGGCCTGGGTGAGCTGGCCCTGCGTGGCGGCGAGCGCGGCTTGCGCCGAACGCAGCGCGTTCAGCTCATTGACCGGATCGAGCCGGGCCAGCAGCTGGCCGGCCTCGACATGGTCGCCGACATTGACCGGACGCTCGATCATGCGGCCGCCGATGCGGAACGCCATGCTCGCTTCGTTCTGGGCCTGGACCTGGCCGGTGAGAACCACGGTCTCGCCGGCCTTTTCGCGGGTCGCGACGACGGTCCGGACGGGGCGCACTTCCGGGGCTTCGGCCTCGGTCTCCCGCTGGCACGCCGCCAGGATCGGCGCGGCCGCGAAAAGGACAGCAGCGACGCGAATCATGCCGCGCCCACTCGTCCGACGATCAGCCCTGTTCGTCACGAAAATTCCCCCGAACCAGAATGTCCGGACGACGATGGCTCGGGTGGGATCGCACCTCTCAGCCACGCATCACCCGAAACCCGCACGCTTTCTGCGCGCACCATGAACTCTTGTCTGAAGCGAGACCCGAGAGCAGTCAAGAGTGGAACTCTCACCGCAACCAGACCTTTCGCCAGCCTGACATCCTCAGGACTCACGCCGCGGAAGCTAACCGCTCGGCCGGTCAAAGTGATGAGCCCGGCGTCCCGCTTCTGTGCATCGCATCCCAAACGGCCACTCAATTGGTGCGACGCGGCATCCTCGCAGCGCCACTTCTCACGCGCAGAGTCGCCGCAGCACCTCGCCGAAATCGGCACCACCCATGCCGCTCAGGCGCCGGATGGCGGACGGGACCGGCGCGCCGACCGTGGCGGCGAGGCGGGCATCGCGGGGGCTGTGGCCGAACTCCTGCTTGAAGGCGCGGCTGAAGCCGGATGGGTCGCTGAAGTCGAAGCCTTCGGCGATCTGGATGATCGGCGTCTTGTTGGCCGCATCGGAGAGCGCCGCGTGCGCCGCCAGCAACCGCTGGCGATGGACATAGCGGGCGACCCCGCCATAGGGCTCGAACATCCGGTAGAGCTTCGAGCGCGAGACGCCGAGCGCCTGGGCGAGCTTGTCCGGGCCAAAGGTGACCGAGCGCAGATTCTGCCGGATGACGACGCGCGCGCGCTCCATCAGCGTCGCGACGATCGCGTCATGGGCGACCTCGAACCTGTCCGCCGAAGGCCGGATGCAGGCGGCGATCATCGCGCGCGTCGCCTCGACAACATGGGGCAGGTCCGCGACGGGGATGTTGGGCAAGCGCTTCTCGAGATTCAGGAAATAGTCGCCGAGCAAGGCCCCGAGGCCGAGATCGGCAACAGTGCCCGCGCCGCGATCGATCGAACTCAGCCCCTCGCCGAACAGTTCACGCGGCGCATAAAGTGTCAGCACGCTCGTATCGTTGGCCGCCCCGTCGAACCGCTCGGCCAGCGAGCGGAAGAAGAGCTGCCGGGACTCCGGACGATTGCCCGGCACCGGCGGCCCCGTGCCGTCATTCACCAGCACAAAGCACCAATGATCGAGCGGGTTCTTCTTGACGTGCTGCCAGACCCGCATCCGCCCGTCGGCAGGCATCCGGGCGCGCGTAAGGGCAAAGCCGCCGACGTCGAAAACCTTCTGCTCGGCGGCGAAGCCGCCGTCGCGGCCGTCCGGAATGTCGAAATCGATCACCGGCGACATCAAATGGCGCCACGCCTCGAACTGGCTGCGGGGCAGCAGTGCCCGGGTGCTGAAATCGATCGGCTGAACCAACACAGGGAGAGCTTCGGCAGGTAGCGCGGCCGCCGGTTCCGGAACACTTCTCATGCGACCCCGTCGACTCCAAGCGTGAACCTGCCGCAGGGGGGCAGGCCATATATTTACCAGTACGGGTTGCGTGTGACAAATGATGTAGATCAATATCGCAATGCAGCAATGCCGTTAGGGAATGGGGTAGCAGGCCTTTTCGAGATTCGGTTTCATCCTCCCTTCATCATCGTGAGCCAAGAGATGCCCTCTACGTCATCGAGCCGTCCGAGACGTTCAGCCTCTGCCCCGCTTCTGGTGGACCTCGCCCTGCAGGGCGGCGGCTCGCACGGGGCGTTCACCTGGGGCGTCCTAGAGCGGCTTCTGGAAGAGCCTTCCCTGAGAATCGACGGCATTTCCGGCACATCGGCCGGCGCCATGAACGCGGCCGTGCTGGCGGACGGCTTTGCGGCCGGCGGCGCCGAGGGAGCCCGTGCCGCGCTCGAATCCTTCTGGCGCGCCGTCGCCGATTCGGCCCGCTTCAGCCCGTTCCGGCGCAGCCCGATCGACGTGCTGCTCGGCCGGTGGACGCTCGACCATTCGCCCGCCTATGTCGCCGTTGACCTGATGACGCGCGTCTTCTCGCCCTATGATCTCAATCCGGGTGGCAAGAATCCGCTGCGGGAGCTGCTGGTCGAGAGGATCGACTTCGAGCGACTGGCGCGCTCGCCGGTCCGGCTGTTCATCACGGCCACCAACGTCCACACCGGCCGCGGCCGCATCTTCCGCAATCCCGAGATCACAGCCGACGTGCTACTCGCCTCCGCCTGCCTGCCGACCATGTTCCAGGCCGTCGAGATCGACGGCGTGCCCTATTGGGACGGCGGCTTCGCCGGCAATCCGACGATCACGCCGCTCGTGCGCGAGAGCGACGCCAGCGACACGATCCTGGTGCAGATCAATCCGCGCGAACGGCCGGCGACGCCCAGGACCGCCGCGGAAATCATGAACCGCCTCAACGAGATATCCTTCAACGCCCCGCTGATGAAGGAACTTCGGATGATCGCGCTGCTGCGCCAGGTCGCCGACCCCGGCAGCGGCGAAGGCGCGCGCTGGGCCGGGATGCGGACCCACCGGATCATGACCGAGATGATGGTCGAGCTCAGCGCCTCGTCGAAGCTGAACGCCGAATGGGCGTTTCTTTCGATGTTGCGGGCGGAAGGACACCGCGCCGCGAGCGCGTTCCTGGACGAACATGGCAAGGATCTCGGGCAGCGCTCGTCGACGGATCTCGATGTTCTGCTGGCGGAGTGCTGAAACATGGGGCTCTTCGGCATCCTTCTCGGACTCGGCCTGCTGATCTGGCTGGCCTTTCGCGGCTGGAGCATCCTGCTCCTGGCGCCGATCGCCGCACTGATCGCGGCGCTCTTTTCCGGCGAGCCGCTGCTCGCCCACTGGACGCAGACCTTCATGGCGAGCGCGGCGCAGTTCGTGATGCAGTTCTTCCCGATCTTCCTGCTCGGCGCCCTGTTCGGCAAGCTGATGGAGGATAGCGGCTCGGTCACGACCATCGCCAACGCCATGGTCGAGAAGCTCGGCGAGCGGCGGGCGGTCCTCGCCGTCGTGCTGGCCGGCGCGCTCGTCACCTATGGCGGCGTCAGCCTGTTCGTCGCCTTCTTCGTGCTCGCGCCGATGGCGATCGCGCTGTTCAGGGCGGCCGGCATACCGCGCCGGCTGATGCCGGCGGCGATCGCGCTCGGCACCTCGACCTTCACCATGTCGGCGCTGCCCGGCACCCCGGCGATCCAGAACGCCATTCCGATGCCGTTCTTCGGCACGACGCCGTTTGCCGCGCCGGGTCTCGGCATCATCGCCTCCGCGATCATGCTGGCCTTCGGCCTCTGGTGGCTCGGCCGCGCGGAAGCCAGGGCCCGCAACGCCGGCGAAGGGTTCGGCGACGCCGACGACGTGGCCATCGACGACGCGCTGATCCGCGAACGGGCGACCGTCGCCCATGAATTCGACCCGGCCGAGATCAAGCACGGCGCCCAGAGCCCCAAGAGGCCGCCCATCTGGGCCGCCGCCCTGCCCCTTGTGGTGGTGATCCTCGTCAATCTGCTGATGAGTTTCGTCGTCCTGCCGCGCCTCGACACGGCCTATCTGGCGGAGCCTGCCTGGGGCTCGACCTCGATCACCGCCGTCGGTGGCGTCTGGTCGGTGATCGTCGCGCTATCGGCCGCCATCCTGACGCTGCTCGCGATCAGCGGCCACCGCCTGCCGACCTTGCGCACCACCATCGACGCCGGCGCCAACGCCTCTGTCCTGCCCGCCTTCAGCGTCGCCAGCCTGGTCGGCTTCGGTGCCGTGGTCGCCGCCGTGCCGGCCTTCGCCCTGGTGCGCGACTGGGTGCTTTCGATCGATGGCGGCCCGCTGGTCTCGCTCGCCTTCGCCACCAACATCCTTTCCGCGCTGACCGGCTCCGCCTCGGGCGGCCTGACGATCGCGCTCGATGCGCTCGGCGAAACCTACATGAAGCTCGCCGCCGAGCAGGGCATCGACCCGGCCCTGCTCCACCGTGTCGCCGTCATCGGCGCCGGTACGCTCGACAGCCTTCCGCACAACGGCGCCGTCGTCACTTTGCTTGCCGTTTGTGGTTCAACACATGGCAAAAGCTATTTCGACATTGTCATGGTCGGTATCGTCGGGGCACTTATCGCGCTGGCGGCAGTGATTCTACTCGGGTCCACCTTCGGATCGTTCTGAACACCGTCGAGGATCGACCATGAGCCCACGCACGGCTCAGCAGAACAGGTGTTTGCCTCGTGACGACCGTTTCCGTGCCCGGATTTCTGAGTTTGACCATTGCTATCGTCGTCTTCTTCGTCGGCACGGGGCTCAACAGCCGCATCGCGCTGCTCCGGCACTGGAACATTCCGGAAGCCGTGACCGGCGGCTTGCTCGCGGCGCTCGTCACGCTCTGCGCCCATGAGGTCCTCGATGTTTCCATAGCCTTCGATCTGAGCGCCCGTGACCTGCTCCTGCTCTATTTCTTCACCGGCATCGGACTGAATGCCAGGCTGGAAGACCTGCTCTCCGGCGGCAAGCCGCTGCTGATCCTCCTGGGGCTGACCCTGGCGTTCCTGGTGATTCAGAACCTGATCGCGGCGGGAAGCGCGGCGCTCCTCGGCCTGCCCGAAGGGATAACCGTGCTGCTCGGCTCCGCATCGCTGATCGGCGGACATGGCACGACGATCGCCTGGGCCCCGATCATCGCCAAGCAGTTCGGCATCCAAAACGCTCTGGAAGTCGGCATCGCCGCCGCGACGCTTGGCCTGGTCGTCGCCAGTCTCGTCGGCGGCCCGGTGGCCAGGCTGCTGATTGCCCGCTACAATCTGAGCGGCCCCTCGGGAAGCCGACCGCTGATCGGCCTGCCAAAGAGCAGCAGCCCTGCCGATACGGACGATCTCAACCACATCAGCCTGCTGCGAACGCTGCTCGTGTTGAACGTCGCGATTCTGATCGGCTATGCCCTCGATGAGATCTTCGTCGAGCTCGGCATCCGCCTGCCGCTCTTCGTTGCCTGCCTGCTGGCGGCAATCGCCCTGACCAACATCGCCCCGCGGGCCCTGCCGCAGATACACTGGCCGACCCGCACCCGCTCGCTGGCGCTGATTTCCGACCTGTCGCTGAGCATCTTCCTGGCCATGTCGCTGATGAGCATGCAGCTCTGGACTCTGGGCGATCTTGGACCATCGCTGGTTCTCGTCCTCGGCATCCAGACCCTCGCCGCCGTGCTCTACATGCTGTTCGTCGTCTTCCCGGCCATGGGGCGCAACTATGAGGCGGCGGTGATCTCGGCCGGGTTCAGCGGCATCAGCCTCGGCGCGACGCCGACCGCGATCGCCAACATGACGGCCGTCACCAAGGTGCATGGCGCGGCGCCGATGGCCTTCATCATCCTGCCACTGGTCTCGGCCTTCTTCATCGACATCGCCAACGCCTTCGTCATCGGGTTCTTCCTCCGCTGAGGATCATCCCGAGCCCTTCAGGGCGATGGCGTCGAAGCCGGGACGGCCACCGGCGGCATCAGCGCTTCGATCCGTTCGATCACATAGGGAAAGAACGGGTTCGACGATATCCGCATCAGTGTGTCGAGATTGACGATCAGCGTGCCTCGCTCGCCGCGCGAGGCGATCGCACCGAGCTGGACGCCAAAGTGATCCGCCGGGCTCGGATGCGTGCCGTAGAGGCCGTCATCGGTCGGGAACGGCAGCGCCACATGCGACAGCGAATACACGTCGGCGGGATAGTCCAGCCCGAGGCCTCGCCTCTGTTCGGCGGTCTGGCCCGGCTCGACCGTCCTCGTCTCGACGGCGCCGGTATCCGGCGACACATTGGCCACGACCGTCGTCCGATAGCGCCGCTGCGCCGGAGGCAGGATGCGCGCCAGCACGGTATCGGTCGAGGCGCTTAGCAACGGACCCAGCTTGGCGTTGCGATTGATATCGAACAGCACCAGCTCGCTCCCATTGGCCGGCAGCTGATCATAGAGCGCCGTGACGATCGCCTGCGTGCTGACGGTGAAGTCGACGACGGACTGGAAGGTCAGAACCGGCGCCAGCCGGTCGAGCCTGCCCTCGCGCGACATCCGCGCGATCCGGTCCTGCAGCGTCGACGACAGCAGATGCGACTGGCGCGCCGCGTTGACCGGAAACGAATTGTACTTGAACGGATTGAACTCCGGCATCACGCCGAGCCAGGCCGCCTTGGCAAAGGCGGGGAGAATGGCGGGAATGCCGGCAAGCCCGGCGAAACGCGCGAACCGGGTGACGCCAACCATCGGCGAGAGCAGCACCAGCTTGTCGGGACGGGCCAGCGATCGATCCTCGATGGCGTCGAGCGCATACATCAGCGCCAGGGCGCCGCCATTCGAATAGCCGACGAGATGCAACGGCGCCTGCGGGCCACTCAGGCGCGTGGCCTCGCGGATCGCGAGCCGGGTCGCCGCCATCCAGTCTTCCCAGTCGACGTGGGTCAGGCCGGCCGGAACGGTGCCGTGCCCCGGCAGCCGGATGATGACGGCGACGAAGCCGCGATCGCGATAGCGCTCGGCGATATGGCGGAGGCTGTAGGGCGAGTCCGTCAGGCCATGCAGCAGGACGACGGCGCCGACGGGCGCGCCATCCGGCCTCAGGATGACCGAGCGGTTCCAATCCTGCGCGAAGGTGGCGGGATCGACGGGACTGCCTTCGAAATAGCGGTTCGACGCCACCTTCTGGTCGGGAGCCAGCTTGGCGGTCACCGCGGTACGGATATCGTCAAAGATCGCCGTCTCCGCCTGGACGTATTCGGGCCAGGCAGCCTTATCCATCTGCTTCGCGGTCAGCTCGTGCGGCACATGGGTGTGCCACAGCGCCAGCGGCAGGCCGCGCTGCGTCTCATAGATGCGCGCCGCAAGCAGCGTCAGCAGGACAATGACGACGAGCACGATCGCTCGCTTCAGATTGCGCAGGAACCAACGCATCGTGCGGATATCTTCCCGGTTCGTGGGAGCAGCCAGGACGCGCGAGCGCGCGTCTCGAGGGAGCCATCAATGCGCGACATTGCCGGATCGCGCAACCGGGCTGCGAGCACTCGCTCCGACATCACCAGACGGGCCGACGAATAGGGCCCGCCCTCGCAGGCAGGCCATTTATTTCGCTTCAGGGTCCGGAGGGCGGAGGCTGGACCTAGTAGTCGACCGCGTCGCGGGTGATCGGGCAGGTCATGCAGTGGCCGCCGCCGCGGCCACGGCCGAGCTCGGCGCCGGTGATGGTGACGACCTCGATGCCTTCCTTGCGCAACAGCGTGTTGGTGTAGGTGTTGCGGTCGTAGGCAAACACCACGCCCGGCGACGCGCAGACGAGGTTGGCGCCCGAATCCCACTGCGTCCGCTCGCGCATATAGGCGTTGCCCCCGGTCTCTACGACGCGCATCTTCTTCAGCCCGAGGGAGTCCCGCACCGTCTCGACGAAGGTGCCCTTGTCCTTGGAAAGCTCAAGGCCGCCTTTGCCATCCGGGCGATAGGAGAAGGCCTGGATCGAATTGACGATATCGGGATAGAGCAGCACGCAATCGCGGTCGGCGAAGGTGAAGACGGTGTCGAGATGCATGGCAGCGCGCAGCTTCGGCATGGCGGCCACGATGACACGCTCCGCGGCGCCCTTATCGAAGAGGGCCTGCGCGACCTGGCTGATCGCCTGGCGCGGGGTGCGCTCGCTCATCCCAATCAGGACGTTTCCCTTGCCGATCGGCATGACATCGCCGCCCTCGAAGGTGGCAAGGCCGTGGTCCTCGGTCGGATCGCCCCACCACACATTCACCTTGCCGGCGAAGTCTGGATGGAATTTGTAGATCGCGGTGGTGAGGATCGGCTCCTCGTGCCGTGCCGGCCAATAGAGCGCGTTGAGCGTCACGCCGCCATAGATCCAGCAGCTGGTGTCACGGGTATAGAGCGTGTTCGGCAACGGCGGCAGGAGATATTCATTCGCGCCGGCCGCGTCGCGCACCAGCGCCATCATCTCGCCGCCCAGCGTCTCCGGGAATTCCTCGGTCGATAGCCCGCCTATCAGCGTCTCGGCCAACGCGCGCGGCGCCAGTCCGTCGAGATAGGACCGCACTTCGTCGACGAGGCCGAGGCCAACCTGGTTTGGCACGACCTGGTTGTCGAGGATCCACTTCTTCGCTTCCGGAATCGCGACGGTCTCGGCCAGAAGATTGTGCATCTCGAGGACTTCGACGCCGCGGTCTCGCATCTTGGTCATGAAGTCAAAATGGTCGCGCTTAGCGTTGTCGACCCAGAGCACGTCATCGAACAGCAGATCGTCGCAATTGCTGGGCGTCAGGCGCTGATGGGCGCGGCCGGGAGCGCAGACGAGAACCTTGCGGAGCTGGCCGACTTCGGAATGGACACCGAACGGGATTTCATTCGCCATGATGGACAACCTTTCGATTCAAGGTGTGATGGTGCCGCTCAGCAGGCCATAGGCCCCGATGAGACCCGCCACCAGCGTGACGGCAAAGACGATGAGTTCCGTCTTGGTGAAGAGACGCGCGCCCTGCTCGCGGCGGGCCCAGACGTAGAGAATGGTGCCGGGCACGAACAGGACGGCCACCAGCAGCACATATTTGAGGCCGGCTGCGACGAACATCACCAGCGTGTAGATGACGGCGATCCAGGCAAAGATCTGGTCGCGACGGCGTTCGCTCGGCGTCGCCTCATAGCCCTTGCCGCTGCGCGCCAGCAGCACGCCGTAGCCGGCAACCAGCAGGTAGGGCAGCAGCGCCGTGACGCTGGTCATGTCGAGCATGAAGTTGAACGCGTCGCGCGACCAGTAGGTCGAGATGATGAACAGCGACACGACGATATTGGTGAGCCACAGCGCGTTGGCGGGAACGCGGTTGCCGTTCTGGGCAGCGAACAGCCGTGGCATGTCGTTCGACTTGGCGGCGGCGAACAGCACCTCGGCGCAGATCAGCGACCAGGCGAGATACGCGCCGAGCACCGAGATGAGCACGCCGATCGAGATAAACACGGCGCCCCAATGGCCGACGACCAGTTCGAGCACACCGGCGAGCGACGGATTGCCGACGCCGGCGATCGTCGCGCGCGGCATGGCGGCGTAGGGCAGCAGCGTGACGGCGACCATCAGGCCGGTCACGCCGACAAAACCCAGGATGGTCGCGGTGCCGACATCAGCGCGCGTCTTGGCGAAGCGCGAATAGACGCTGGCGCCTTCGATGCCGAGGAAGACGAACACGGTGATCAGCATCGTGTCGCGCACCTGGGCGACCAGCGTCTTCTCCGGCATGCCGACGCCGCCGAAGAAGTTCTCGGAGAACTGGTGGTAGTTGAACGCGAAGATGAAGAGGAGGATCGCGACGAGGATCGGCACGATCTTCGCGATGGTGACGACGGTGTTGATGAGGGCTGCCTGCTCGACGCCGCGCAGGATCAAGAAGTGGAACAGCCAGACACCGATCAGAGACACGATGATCGCGGTCGGCGAACTTCCGTCGCCGAAGATCTCGGGGAAGAAGCGGCCGAGCGTCGAGCCGATCAGCACCCAGTAGAAGACGTTGCCGAGACAGCTGCCGAGCCAGTAGCCGAAGGCCGACAGGAAGCCCATGTAGTCGCCGAAGCCGGCCTTGGCATAGGCGAACACGCCGGAATCGATGTCCGGCCGCTTCTCGGCGAGCGCCTGGAACACGCGCGCCAGCATGTACATGCCAGTACCGGCGATCGCCCAGGCGATGATCGCGCCAAACGGGCCGGTGGCCGCACCAAACCGTCCGGGCAGGTTGAAGATGCCCGCCCCGACCATCGAGCCGACCACCATGGCGGTCAATGCCCCGAGAGACAGCTTTCCAGTCGTCGACGACGCCATCGCGTTCCCCTCCCAGAAACTCGCCGATACTTACAGACCTTATGCTCCTTCATGGGACGGAGACATGAGCCAGAAATCCCGCGCCCATTCTTGCCGTTCCGATTATGGACAACCTACACATCCGCTACGTAAGCTTGAAGGATATATTCGGAACAAGCTTGAAAAGAGATCGAACCGGCGACCCGCCGCCTGTCGAGACCTGCGCGCATTGACAAGGCGGGCGGGCTCCTGTCCGATCCGCCGGCGGACAGGACAGAGAGGCTCGCGTGGCCGGAGAAGTACGCCTCGGAACGATGATGACGATCGCGATGATCGTCGTGCTGGCAAGCCTCGGGCTGGTCGACGCGCTCGATCGCTTCGGCGCATGGCCCGTATTGCCGGCGCTGTTCCCGATCGTGCCGCTGGCAATCGCCGCGGTGGTGGCCGTGGCGATGCGATCGCTCGATTTCGACGACATCCTGCGCGGCGGCAATATCCATTCGTCCGGCGTCGGCTGGGCGCTCGGCGGAACGGCCCTCTCGACCGTCGTGCTGGTCGCCGGTCCGGTCGGGACGGCGCTCGGCGGCGGACGCGGCCTCGTGCTGATCGCCGCCTTCGTGATCGGCCTGGCCCTCGCCAGCCTCGTTGTGGCGCCAGCGCTACGCGCCATGCAGACGACGACGCTGGCCGAGGCTCTCGGTGCCAAATTCGGCGCGCCGACGCGGGCGCTGACCGCGCTTGCCATCGTGCTGACGCTCCTGCCGCTCCTTGCCGCCGAAACGACACTTGCCGGCACGGTCGCCTCGCGCATGCTCGGCTTGTCGCCGCGCCTGACGGAAGACGTCATCCTCGGACTCGTTGCGATCGGCTGCATCGCCGGCGGTCTGCGCGCCGCGATCGCTCTCGCCGCCGTGCTCGGTCCGATCGTGGCGCTGTCCTATCTCGTTCCCGTCGCCGCCGTATCGCTGGACGAGACCTGGCTGCCCATGCCGTGGATCGGCCTGGTCGAGCCCGGGACGCTGACAATGGCGACGCGGATTCCCAATTTCGTCATCCTCGCCTTCGCGATCTCGCTGGTGGTCGGCGTCGCCGTGATGCCGTCGCTGTTGTTTCCCGCCTGGACGGCGTCGGACAAGCGACCGGCGCGGCGGCATCTTCTGCTGGGCGTCGCCTTCGCCGCGGCCATCCTGCTGGCCGCGCCGAGCTACGCAGTCTATGGCCGGCTGGCCGGCGTCGACGCCGCCAGCGATCCGCTTGGCCTCGTCGTCAGCTTTCCCAACCGCGTCGGTCTTTCCGCCATGCCGGCCGTGCTGCTGATCGGCGGATTGCTCTCCGCGGCGCTGATCACCATCGCCATGGCGCTCGCGACGGCGGCGACGGCCCTGGGCCATGATCTCTATGGCGGCATCATCGAGAGAAGGGCACCCGCCGGGCGCCGCATCTTCGTCGCCCGTCTCGGCATGATCCTCGTCATCGCCGCGATCCTCGGCATCAATCGGCTGGCGCTCGGCAGCGTTGCGATGCTGGCCGGCGTATCGCTATCGATCGCCGCCGCGAGCCTTGGCCCGGTCTTGCTGGTCGGATGGCGGTTGGCCGCCGCGACGCGGACCGCCGTCGTCGTCGCCATCGCGGTCGGACTCTGGCTGACCGTCGCCGACGTGCTCCTCGCCCGTTTCGCGCCGGAATTCTCCGGCGCCTATCTCGGCATGGGCACGGTGACGCCCACCGTTCTCGGTCCGACAGGGTGGTTCGGCCTGCCGGTCGGACTCTCGGGTCTGATCGGCCTCTGCTGCGGACTGGCGACGCTGCTCGCCGTATCGATACTGCCCGGCGTGCAATGGCGTCTGCTCTGGCTGCGCCTGCGATATCTGGCGCGACGACTGAGGCGGGAAATCGCCGCCCGGCGCACGCGTCTCCCAATCCCAGTACCAGCGCCTGCTCCAGCCGCCGCCGCGGCCGCGGCTGCGGCCGAACCGGTGCGCGACGAGCTGGAAAGCCCGGCGGTGCCGGCACCGCAGCCTGCCAATGTCCCCATGTTCGGACCTTTCCCGGAGATCGAGAGCCCCACGCCCGGGACAACCCGACCGATCCGCCGCCTCCCCGGAGTTTGAAATGCCCCCCGATTCATTTGCCCAGACTCGCCTGCAGCTCTTTCCCGCCATCGAGCCTCATGCCGTCCATCGGCTCAAGGTTTCGGACCTGCACGAGATCCATGTCGAGGAATGCGGCAATCCGAACGGCAAGCCCGTGCTGATGGTGCATGGTGGCCCCGGCGCCGGATGCGGCCCCAACATGCGCCGCTACCACGATCCCGAGGCCTACCGGATCATCCTGTTCGACCAGCGCGGCTGCGGCCGCTCGACTCCGCATGCCGAGCTGCGCGAGAACACGACCTGGGACCTCGTCGCCGACATGGAGCGGATCCGGACCCATCTCGGCATCGACAAATGGCAATTGCTCGGCGGTTCCTGGGGCTCTTGCCTGGCGCTCGCCTATGCGGAAACCCATCCCGAGCGCGTCAGCGAGCTGGTGCTGCGCGGCATCTTCACGCTGCGCCAGCGCGAGCTCGGCTGGTTCTACCAGGAGGGTGCGTCCTGGCTGCTCCCAGAAGCCTTTGAAACCTATCAGGCGCCGATCCCGGAAGACGAACGTCACGACATGATCGCGGCCTACCACCGCCGCCTCACCACCGGCGACGAGGCCTCGCAGACCCGGTTCGCGCGGACCTGGGCGATGTGGGAGGGCAATGCGCTATCGCTACTGCCGGATCCGCTGCGCGTCTCGGCCTTCGGCTCGCCGTACTACGCGCTCGCCTTTGCCCGCATCGAGGCCCATTATTTCATCAACAGGGGCTTCTTCGACCGCGACGACCATCTTCTCGCCCACGCCGAACGCCTTGCCGATATTCCCGGCGTCATCGTGCATGGCCGCTACGACCTCTGCACCCCGGCGGCGATCGCGTGGGACCTGTCGAAGGTCTGGCCGAAGGCCGAGCTTCACATCGTCCCGGATGCCGGGCACGCGATGTCGGAGCCCGGCAACATCCATGAACTGATCTCGGCGACCGAGCGGTTCAAGACACGGTAACCGCGCGAAGCAATCCGCGCGGCAGACGGCGGCGGGCTCAGGTCTTGTCCCCGTCCGCCTCGCGCTTCATCTCGCGCACCATGCCGAAGAAGCGGTTCATCAGCTCCTCGCTGAAGTTAAGCGCACGGTCGAGTTCCGGATCCCCGGACGACCGGGCGATCCCCTTCGCCTTCAGCTCGCCATCGACCGCGTCGAGGCGGCCGCGCAGCGTGGCCACTTCGCGCTCGAGCGCATCGACCTTGCCGGAGAGAGCGACGGTCGGGTCCGGGCTGGACAGGACGTTTTCGGGGATGGCGGCGCAGGTCCAGACCGAGCCGGCGGCCGCGTCGCCGCGCCGGCAATGCGAGACCGTGCCGGTCTGCGTATCGAGGCGGACAAAGCCGCCTTCGGCCGGCACCATGGTGTAGCGACCGACGCCGGCGCTGTCGGAGGCGGGCGAGACGGGAGCAGTCTGGGAACTCTGGGCGGTTTCGGCCGATTGCGCATGGGCCAGGCCCGCCGGCGCCAGAGCCAGCAAGCCGAGGATCAGTCCGGCGTGGAGACCCGGTCGCCGCCGCGAGCCCTCTCCCATGCGTACTAGGGTAAGGATGATCCGCATCGGCTTCCTCCCTGATCTCGCCCCGTATGGCCCCGCCGGGACCATAGCACGGGAGCGAGATGGAGCGAACCCGGCTTGGTGGGGCCGGCTCGATCCGGGAAAGACAAGGCCGGCGCCCGCGGGAGGAGATTTCCGGGCACCGACCTCGATGGCGCGCCGCCGGAGCGGCGCAGCCAGCCAACCTCGTTCGACGCTCAGGCGGCGCCGGCTTCCTTCTGGCGGAGCAGACCCGCGACAACATCGACCGTGCGGCGCAATTCATCGAGCGCCTGCTCGATATCGACCTTCTGGCGCTCCAGCACGTCGATCTGCTCATTGAACTTGCGAAGCGCCAGCCGCATCTGCAGCACCTGGCCATCCTTCAGATCGTAGAGATCGAGCATCTCCTTGATCTCGGTCAGCGAGAAGCCGACCTTCTTGCCCATCAGCACCAGCTTGAGGCGCGAACGGTCGCGGCGCGAATAGATCCGGTTCAGGCCTTCCCGCCGGGGGTTGAGAAGGGCCTTGTCCTCGTAGAAGCGCAGCGTGCGCAACGTGACATCGAATTCACGCGACAGGTCGCCGATGGTGAAGGTGGTCTGCTTGTTGCCATCAGAGGCGCCGGCACCATCGATGTCGTCGCGGGAAATCCCCGCAAGTTGGGCCATGCTCATCTTGTCATCCTTATTCTTGATCGTCTCGAAGCGCGGCGGCCAACGTTGCGTCCGCCGAAATGCCTTCCTCAGTCATGCAAGTGTCGCTGCGTCAGGTAAAGCGCTTTATCGTCACCTAACGGAAATCTCCTTCCTCATAACTGTTAAGTGGGGCTTCAAAAATGGCCGCGCGCGCGGCGAAAGCGCGCAATCCGGAGGAATTGGTTAAACCTCCTTACCGAAGCGTTGAGGAATGCTCGGCCGGTTAACCCGTTGTTTACCATGCTGCACCGAATCTCTAGGAACACGCGGGAGTGGAATCACGCGACGCTGCAGCCGGTTTGCGACGGCGCGGCGAGACGGCTGAAACGGGGACGATGCCGATGGTCCGGGCATCCAGGGGTTGGAAGTCATGAAGACAGGCAGCAGGTCAGGCTATGGAGCGAGCCAATCGGGCTCGGACGTGCCGCCGCGTTCTGCGGCCGAGTTCACGCGCCGTGCGGAGCCGGACGGTGCCGAGCGGCTGGCGGCGCTATCGGCCCTCGTCGACAGCCTCTCCCAGCAGATCGAGGTCATGGAGGGCGCCGCCATGCGTCCACCGATCCGGCGCGACCTCCAGCAGGCCGTCGCGCCCGCCCCGACCTTCACGTCCGCGCCGGTCAAGAGCGATCCGGATCCGCGCAGCTCGCTCGAGGGCCGCTTCGACGCGCTCGGTCGCCAGCTTGATGACCGCCAGTCCGAACGACTGAGCGGGATCGAGACGCGGCTCGCCGCCATCGCCTCCCAGCTCGCCGCCGCCAAGGAGGCTCCCGCTCCGGCAGCCCCGGCCCAACCTGCCGCCTCCCGGGCTGTCCCGGTCGCGGAGCCGGCCCGCCCGCGCGAGACGCTGAGCAGCTTGCAGGCGGCGATCGCCGAGATCTCCAGCCGGCAGAAGGCGATCGATCACGAGGCGAGCGCGCCGGCCAACCATTTTGACGCGATCGCGATCGAGGACGCCATCGCGGCGCTCCGCGACGACATTGCCCTGCTCGCCAGGCGTGTCAGCGCCGAAGCACGCCGCAATGACGACGCCGGCCAGACACTCAAGAACGAGCTGGCCGCCCGCATGGAGGCACTGACGAGCCCCAAGGCTGCCGAAACGGACGCGATCGCCCTGCTGCGGCAAGACCTTGCCGAGATCCGCCAGTCGCTGCATCTCGCCGCCCGCGAGACGACACTCGCCAGCATCGAGTCCGGCTACGGCCACATCATCGAACGGCTGGACGATATCGTCCGTCGCGAACCCGAGACCGACCGCTTCGACCGGCTGGCGCACGAGATCGCTCAATTGGCCAATTCGATCGAGACCGTCGCGCCATCGCGCGAGGTCGAGACCGAGCTGGAAGACATCCGCAACGCCGTCGCCTCGCTGTCGATCTCCCGTTCCGACGCGGTCAGCGCCGCCGTCGAGCGGCAGATCTCCAGCTTGCACGCCGCCATCGACACGCTGGCGGCGCGGCCAGCGCCGCCCGTCGACTTTTCCAGCCTCGAGCGCGAGATCGACGCGCTGCGCCGCGACATGGACGGTCTTTCGCGCGGCGCAGATCCGCTGGCGCTGATCCGGCTGGAAAAGCAGATCGCCGGCATCCGTTCGACCATCGACGACATCGACCCGCGCCCGGTCGGCCTCGATTCAACTGCGCTGTCGCGGCTCGAGGACCGGATCGATGCGTTGGCCGGCCGCTTCGACGCGCTCGCCGAGCTGCCGACGCTGCGGGCCCCGGCTACGCCTGACGCTCTGGACGGCCTGCGCAGCGAGATCTCGCAGCTTCGCGAGGATTTCGCCCGCCCGAGCCGCTTCGACGCCATCGAGGAACAGATGCAGGCGCTGGTGCGGCGGCTCGACGCGACCACGCGCCAGGACGACAGCCAGGCGCTGGCCCAGCTCGAGGCCCAGGTCGGCGCGCTCGCCGAGCAGTTCTCCGCCCTGCCCGGCACCGATGCGTTCGGGCGCGTCGAGGAAAACCTCGACCGGCTGCAGCTCCTGATCGGCAATAGCCGTCAGGACACGATCGAGGCGGCCCGCGACGCCGCGCGGTCGACCTTCCGCGAGTTCGCGGGCGCCCTGCCGGCCCGCAATGACGACGCGCTGATCCAGGGACTGCGCGAAGACCTGCGCCAGTTGCAGGAGGCGGCGACGCGCTCCGACCGGCAGACGCATGACACTCTGGAGGCCGTGCACAACACGCTCGCCAAGGTCGTGAACCGCATCGCGCAGCTGGAATTCGACGAGACGGGCCCAGGCCCGCTGGCCACGTCACCCGCCTCCCGCCGCGAGCTGCGCGAAACCGCCTCTTCACTCGCCTTCGGCCTGCCCGAGGCCGACCGCCCGTTGGCGCCCGGCTCCGGCCAGCCCGTCCTGCCGCCCTTCGTCGAACCCGATGCCAGCATCGCCCGCACCCAGGCGACTACAGTGCCGCAGCCCGCCCGTCCGGGCGACCGCAAGGCTGACTTCATCGCTGCCGCCCGCCGCGCCGCCCAGGCCGCGCAGGCCGAATCGGCCGAAGCCGTCGCCGAAGACGGCGAAGCCAGGCCGAGCACGCTCTCCCGCATCGGTGACGCGCTTCGTTCGCGCCGCCGGCCGATCGTGCTGGCGATTGCCGCGATCGTGCTGGCGATCGGCGCCATGCAGCTGACGCCGCCGCCCTCCCGGCAGGCCCAGAAGGAAGCCACCCCGACCGACCCGGTCGCGACCGGCTCCGTTCCGGCCAAGCCCGCGCGGGACGTCACCCCTTCCGCCCCAGCGCCCGCCCCGCATGCCATGGTCGCCCCGTCCGCCGACGGCACCAGCGCGCTGGCCTTCACGCCGCCCGACGCGGCCGACAACCAGATCGCGGCGCTCGCCACCGATCCGCCGCCGGCATCGGGCTTCACCAGCTCGATTTCCGACGCGGCGGCGGCCGGCTCGGCCCTGGAGACCGCCGCCGCCAAGGGCGACCCGATCGCCGCCTTCGAATTCGCCCGTCGCTTCGCCGATGGCAGCAATGGCGGGCCGCGGGACGCGCGCCTCGCGGCCGAATGGTACGAACGCTCGGCCAAGGCGGGCTTCGCGCTGGCACAATACCGGATCGGCAGCTTGTATGAGCGCGGCGAAGGCGTTCCGCGCGACCTGTCGTCCGCCCAGTCCTGGTATGTGAAGGCGAGCGAACAGGGCAACGCCCGCGCCGCGCACAATCTTGCCGTCCTGCTGAGCGAAGGCGCCACCGCCGAGCCGGACTACGTCCGCGCCGCGCAGTACTTTGCCCAGGCCGCCACGCTCAACGTCGCCGACAGCCAGTACAATCTCGGCGTGCTCTATGCCCGCGGGCTCGGCGTCGGTGTCGACCTCGTGCAGTCCTACAAATGGTTCGCGCTCGCCGCCCAGCAGGGCGACCGCGACGCCGGCAAGCGCCGCGACGAAGTCGCCAAGGCGATGAAGCCCGACGCGCTCGCCGCCGCCCGCGCCGCCGTGCAGACCTTCAAGCCGAAGCCGCTCGACACCACCGCCAATTCAGAGCCGGCAATCAAGCCGGAATGGAAGCAGACAAGCCCGCAGACGACCATGCGCGACACAAAGGCAGGTACCGCAACGCGCGGCTGACGGGGAAGAACCGCACGCGCGTTCGACGGCGCCGCCGGATCAGGCGTTGACAGAGAAGGTGCAAGCGGCTTTATCGGCCCAGTTGGCTATCGCTTCGTCATGGCCTCGTCGGCGGCGCCACGCACGGCCGTGCCGGGCGGAAGTCCGACAAGGCCTCCGGTCAGCTTTGGCACGCCTCGACCCTTGCCTCCACGCCACCCTTCGCTAGCGGTTCTGTCGTCGTGCAGATCTACCTCCCCATAGCCGAACTGCCGGTGAACATGTTCATCATCCTCGGCATGGGGGGCGCCGTCGGCTTTCTGTCGGGCCTGTTCGGGGTGGGCGGCGGCTTCCTGCTGACGCCGCTCTTGATCTTTTCCGGCATCTCGCCCGCCGTCGCCGTCGCCAGCACCACCGCGCAGGTGGTCGCCTCCTCCGCCTCGGCCGCCATCATCTACTGGCGCCGCCGGATGATCGACGTGAAGCTCGCCGGCGTGCTGGTCGCCTCGGGTATCCTGGGTTCGTCGATCGGCGTCGGCATCTTCAGCCTGCTGCGCCGCTGGGGCCAGCTCGATCTCGTCATCGCCATCTGCTACGTGACCTTCCTCGGCCTCGTCGGCGGGTTAATGCTGACGGAGTCGATCCGCGCCATGATCAACGCGCGGCTCGGCCGCCCGGCGCCGCTGCGCCGGCCCGGCCAGCACAACTGGGCGCATGGCCTGCCGTTCAAGATGCGCTTCAAGCGCTCCAAGCTCTATGTCAGCGTCATCCCGATCATCGCCATCGGCGTCGGCATCGGCATTCTGGGTTCGTTGCTCGGCATTGGCGGCGGCTTCATCCTGGTGCCGGCGCTGATCTATCTGCTGCGCGTGCCGACCAACATCGTCATCGGCACTTCGCTGATCCAGATGACCGGCACGATGGCGGTGGCGACCGTGCTGCAATCGACCAGCAACCACACGGTGGACGGTGTGCTGGCACTGATCCTGATGGTCGGCGGCGTCATCGGCGCGCAATTCGGCGCCCGCGTCGGCGCACATGTGCGCGGCGACCAGCTGCGCGCCATGCTGGCGCTTCTGGTGCTGGGCGTCGGCATCCGCTTTTTCGTCGATCTCGTGCACACGCCGGCGGACCTGTTCTCGCTGGCGACGCTGGCGGGCGACACGAGGTGACGCGGCTCGCGGCCTTTCTCGCCTTCTGGGCGATCGCGCTCGCGGCAGCGCCGGTCCGCGCCGAGCAACTGATCGTCGCCCTCTCGACCGAGGAAGTGCGGATCACCTCCAACTTCACCGGCACCAGCATCGCCGTGTTCGGCGCCATCGAGCGCGACGCGGCCACCGTCTCGCGGGCCGAGTTCTACGACGTCGTCGTCTCGGTCAAGGGGCCCTCCGAGACCGTCGTGACCCGGCGCAAGGCGCGCTATGTCGGGATCTGGCTGAACAGCGCCTCGCGCACCTTCGTCAACATCCCCTCCTTCTATGCCGTCAACTCGTCGCGGCCGCTTTCGGAAGTCACGACGCCACAGATCCTGAAGCGCTTTCAGATTGGCGCCGACGATCTCGTCTTTCCGGTTTCGGCCGACGACGACGCCGAGACCGCCGGGCCGGACGACGAGTTCCGCAAGGCCTTCATCCGGCTGAAGCAGCAGGACGGGCTGTATCGCAGCGAAGCCTATGGCGTGAAATTCCCCGGCACGGAGATCTTCCAGACCGCCGTGCAGATCCCCGCCAACGTGCCGGTCGGCCGCTATGTCGTGACGGTCCATCTCTTCCGCGACGGCGCCATGCTCGCCTCCGACCAGTCGGAGATCCGCATCTCGAAAATGGGCTTCGAGCAGTTCACCTTCGACCTCGCCCACAATCAGGGCCTGATCTACGGCCTGATCTGCGTGATCCTGGCGGTGTTCACCGGCTGGCTCGCCGGCGTCATCTTCCGCAAGGACTGAACGGGTTCGGACCGCTCTGCCTGCCTCAGCCGCCCTTGCCCATGTTGAGCAGCCGGATGACGATCCAGACCGGGATGACGATCACGGCGCCAAGCAGGAAATACTGCCAGACCCATTCGATCGCGCCGAAACCCATGTTCCAGATGCGCCAGACCAGCTGCTGCGCCTTCTGGACGATGTCGTAGGGCGAGAGGCCGAGGGCCGAAAGCACGATACCGACGATCAGCGAGATAACGACAAGCCGAAGCAGGACCTGGCCGGGCGAGCCGCCCATGAAGCGTTGAAGGCCGTTCATCGTCATCTCCTGTGACGCCGCGCCCAACACGGGCCCGGCGTTCGATTCGGTCGGATGATAGCGGATCAGTGCGGCTGGAAAACGGGCAAAAATCGTCTCGCCCGTTTCATCGCGCCTCCGGCCCGAGCAGCGCTTCCAGCGTCTCGATCCGGTCGGCTTCGCGCGGCGGCTTGTCCCAGCGCAGGCGGCTGATGCGGGGAAAGCGCATGGCGACACCGGATTTATGCCGGGTCGACCGGTTCAGCCCCTCGAATGCCACCTCCAGTACCAGCCCGACCTCGGCATTGTGCGTCACCTCGCGCACCGGCCCGAAGCGGTTCAGCGTGTTGCGGCGGACGAAGCGGTCGATCTCGACCAGTTCCTCGTCGGTGAAGCCGAAATAGGCCTTGCCCACCGGCACGAGTTCATCCCCGCCCTCGCCCGATTTCCAGACGCCAAATGTGTAGTCGGAATAGAAGGACGAGCGCTTGCCATGGCCGCGCTGCGCATACATCAGCACGGCATCAACGGTGTAGGGATCGCGCTTCCACTTGAACCACGGCCCCTTCGGACGGCCCGGCTCGTAAACCGAATCCCAGCGCTTCAGCATCAGCCCCTCGATGATGGGCACCGGCGGCAGGCTGCGCTTTTCCATCAGATCGTCGGTCGTCTCAAAGGCGACCAGCGGTGACAGATCGATGCGGCCCGCCAGCGAGCCGGCGACGAGCTTTTCCAGCCGCGCCCGGCGCTCGCGGAACGGCAGCGTGCGAACATCGTCAGCGCCATCGACCAGGCAGTCATAGGCGCGGATGAAGGCAGGGTGGCTGGCGACCAGCTTGCCGGACACGGTCTTTCGATTGAGGCGCTGTTGCAACTCCGAGAAAGAACCCGGCTCGATCGCTTCGCCCGCGCGCCGGCCGACCAGCAACTCGCCATCGATGGCGCCGTCGAAATCGAGCGCGTCGAGCATGTCGGGAAAGGTATCGCCGATATCCTCGCCGGTGCGGGTATAGAGCCGGCGCACTCCCTGATCCGCCACCGCCTGGACGCGGATGCCGTCCCATTTCCATTCGGCCGCATAGACGTCCGGCGTGATGCGCGGCAAGTCCGCCTCCTCCAGCGGCTGCGCCAGCATCACCGGCCGGAACGGCGCCCGCGCCGAGGAAACCGGCTTTTCCGCCCGCCCCTCCAGCCACGCGAACAGCGGCTGGTAAGGCGGCTTCAGGCCATGCCAGAGTTCTTCGATCTCGTTGACCTGCAGCCCCTCGACCTTCACTGCGCCGAAATCGGCCAGCGCCTGCTTGGCGAGCCGGGCCGAGACGCCGATGCGCAGGCCGCCGGTGACCAGCTTCAGCAGCGCCCAGCGGCCATCGGAATCGAGCGCGTCCAGAAACGCCGCCACCCGCTTCGGCCCCTCGGCGCGAGACGAGGTCAGCAGTGTTTCGACAATGGCCGAGAGAGACGGAATGTTGCTGCCATCCGCCGGAGCCGGAGCGGCGCGCATGGTGGGGCCGCCCCCCTCGTCCCAGACCAGCGCGATCGTCTCGGCGAGGTCACCGACATAGTCATAGGAATAGGCGAACAGCACCTCGTCGATGCGCTCGGCCACCAACGCACGCAGCATGGCCGGCTTGACCGAGGGCACGTCGAGGCCGCCGGTCAGCGCCGCCAGCGCCCAGCCGCGATCGGGATCCGGGGTGACCCGAAAATACTCCGCCATCAGCCGCAGCTTTGCGTTGCGCGACGGCGTCAGGATCAGGCGGTCTAGGAGGGCGGCGAAATCCTGCATGGCGCCAATCTAGGTTTTGCCATGGGTTGCGAAAAGCCCCGGCGACGCGCCGGGTTGCGCGGGCGCCCCGGAAGCCCTAACTGTGGCTCGCTCGGTCCTGCGGCCGGGCCTCGTTCTCAGGGCGGGGTGCAACTCCCCACCGGCGGTAAGAAGGTTTTCCTTCAAGCCCGCGAGCGCCTTTCCGTTCCAACGGGAAGGGTCAGCAGATTCGGTTAAATTCCGAAGCCGACGGTCATAGTCCGGATGGAAGAGAACGGCGAAGACGATGCGAACCGGCCCTTGCGGCCGGTGCGTGCGTGTTTTGCTATGCCCTGATTTCGTGTTGTCGAACCCGATGGGAACCAACATGAGTCAGACGACCCTTACAAAATCTCCCGCTCTTCGAGCGCCCGTCGCGGGCGCTTTCTGGATGATCCTGGCCGGAATTGCCTTCGCCGGCGTCAACACACTCGAACAGATCGCCACCGTCAATCTGCACCTGCCGGCGCCGACGGCGGCCTTCCTGCAATACGCCGTCGCCTTCGTGGTGATCCTGCCTTGGGCAGCGCGACGCGGCCTTCCCTCGCTGAAATCGCGCCGTCCCGGCCTGCAGGCGCTGCGCGTGCTGTTCGCCGCCGTCGGCGTGCAGTTCTGGGTGCTGGGCCTCTCCCATGCCGTGCCGATCGGCCAGGCCATCGCGCTCGTCATGACCTCGCCCTTCATCGTCACGCTCGGCGCCGGGCTGTTTCTCGGCGAAAAGGTCTCGCTGGAACGCTGGCTCGCCGTCATCGTCGGCTTTGCCGGCGGGCTGATCATCCTCGATCCGTTTTCCGAAAGCTTCACCACCGCCAGCCTCTACCCGCTGGCGGCCTCGGTGCTGTGGGCCGGCGTCTCGCTGATCCAGAAGAAGCTCCTCGCGGAGGACAGCCCCGAAACGGTGACGGCGTGGCTGCTGCTGTTGCTCGCGCCGGTCAATCTGGTGCTCGCCCTGCCCTCCGGCATCGCCATTCCCTCGGGCGATGCCTGGATGGCGATCCTCGCGGTCGGCGTGCTCACCGCCGCGGCGCAGGGTTTTCTGGCGCTGGCCTACGCCAAAGCCGACGCCGCCTATGTGCAGCCCTTCGACCATGTGAAGCTGCCGCTCAACGTGCTCGCTGGCTGGCTGGTGTTCGGCTGGGTACCGTCAAGCCAGCTCTGGCTCGGCGCGGCGCTGATCGTCGGCGCATCGATGTTCCTGCTCTGGCGGGAAACCCGGCAGAAGAGCGTTGCGGCGTCCTACTCCGCCTCGTCCTCATAGCCGACCATATGCAGCGGCCGGACGCGGATCCCGGCCAGTTCGCACCAGCGCACCAGCGCCTCCTCGCGGCCATGCGTGACCCAGACCTCGGCGGGAGAAATCTCGGCGATGGTCCCGGTCAGCTCCGCCCAGTCGCAGTGATCGGAGATGATCAGCGGCAGCTCGACGCCGCGCTGCTTGGCGCGCTGGCGGATCGACATCCAGCCGGAGGCGAAGCAGGAAACCGGATCGGGAAACGCCGCGCCCAGCGGTCAGCGAAGGCCGAGGGCGGCCCGACGACGATAGCGCCGGCGAAATCGCCTCGCCGGCTCGACGGCGGCGCGCCTCGATCGTCGCCGGCTCGATCGGCCCGAGATCGATGCCTTCCTCTTCATAGAGGCGGCAGAGCCGCTCCAGCGCGCCGTGGATGTAGATCGTCCGATCGTAGCCCTCTTCGCGCAGCCGCTTGATCACCCGCTGCGCCTTGCCGAGCGCATAGGCGCCGACCAGATGCGCCCGCTCGGGAAAGGCGCTGAGCGAGGCGAGCAGCTTGTGGATCTCGTGGCCGTCATCGGGATGGCGGAACACCGGCAGGCCGAACGTCGCCTCGGTGATGAAGACGTCGCATTGCACCGGCTCGAACGAGGCGCAGGTCGGGTCGCGCCGACGCTTGTAGTCGCCCGAGGCGACGATGCGCATGCCCTTCGCCTCGACGGCGATCTGCGCCGAGCCCAGCACATGGCCGGCCGGATGAAACTGCACGGCGACATCGCCGATCCGCACCGTTTCGCCGAGCCGCGCCTCTGTCTGGCTGCCGGCGAAGCCCTCGCCATAGCGCGCAGCCATGATCCGCAGCGTCTCGCGCGTCGCCATCACGGCGCCGTGGCCGGGACGGGCGTGATCGGCATGGCCATGGGTGATCAGCGCCCGCTCGACCGGCCGCACGGGATCGATGTGGAAGCCGCCGAGCGGGCACCAGAGACCTTCCGGCGTGGGGCAAAGGAGTTCTTCGGGGCGGAGCATGTTCCTTAGGATAGTGACGGATGCCGGCGACGGAAGCCCCATGTCTTCCGCGAGATGGGAAAAGCTCCGTCATTCCTGCGAAAGCAGGAATCCATTCAGCCAGAGGCTCAAGATGACGGCGCGCTCCAACTCCCGACGTCACGGCTGAATGGATCCCGGGTCTCCGCCCGGGATGACGGCGGAGGGTGGGCCGCTTCGGCGCCAGGCCAAAGACAGGCTACGAGGCAGCGCCCTCGACTTCCGCACGTCGCGCTCCTACCTCTACTCCCGTGACCGCGCGCGCCAACACCGCAGCTTCTCCTGACCTTTTGCCCGCCCCCTTTCTCGACTGGTTCGCCCGTCGCGGCTGGGCGCCGCGGCCGCATCAGCTTGCCCTGCTGGAAAAGGCGGCCGAGAACCGCTCCGCGCTGCTGATCGCGCCAACCGGTGCCGGCAAGACGCTGGCCGGCTTCCTGCCGAGCCTGGTCGATCTCGCGACGCGACCGCCGGCGGGAAAGGGCGGGCGCGGGCCGCACACGCTTTACATCTCGCCGCTGAAGGCGCTCGCCGTCGACATCGCCCGCAATCTTGAGGCTCCCGCCGCCGAGATCGGCCTCAAGGTCGCGATCGAGACCCGCACCGGCGATACGCCGTCGCACAAGCGCCAGCGCCAGAAGCTGAAACCGCCGGAGATCTTGCTGACGACGCCGGAACAACTGGCGCTTCTCCTCTCCAATCCCGACGCCGGCCGCTTCTTCGGTGATCTGAAGACCGTGATCTTCGACGAGCTGCACGCGCTGGTGACGGCGAAGCGCGGCGAGTTGCTGTCGCTCGGCCTTGCCCGGCTGCGCCGGCTCGCGCCGGATCTGCGCGCCGTCGGCCTGTCGGCGACCGTGTCCGAGCCGGACGATCTGCGCGCCTGGCTGATGCCGCAGGCGCCCGACGCTCCGCCCCTTCTTGCCGATCTCGTCACCGTCGCTGGCGGCGCCAAGCCGGAGATCACCATCCTCGACACCGAGGAGCGGCTGCCCTGGGCGGGGCATTCGGCCGTGCATGCGATCGGCGAGATCTATGCGGCCATCCAGGCCAACGGCATGGTGCTCGTCTTCGTCAACACGCGCAGCCAGGCCGAACGCGTCTTCCAGGAACTCTGGCGGGTCAACGAGGACGTGCTGCCGATCGCGCTCCACCACGGCTCGCTCGACGTCGGCCAGCGCCGGCGGGTCGAGGCGGCGATGGCGGCCGGCAGCCTGCGCTGCGTCGTCTGCACCTCGACGCTCGATCTCGGCATCGACTGGGGCGATGTCGACCTCGTCGTCAATGTCGGCGCGCCGAAGGGCGCCAGCCGGCTGGCACAGCGCATCGGCCGCGCCAATCACCGGATGGACGAGCCGTCGCGCGCCCTGCTGGTGCCGGCGAACCGGTTTGAAGTGATGGAATGCACGGTGGCGCTGGAGGCGAGCACGACCGGCGCGCAAGATACGCCGCGCCCGATCGGCGGCGCGCTCGACGTGCTGGCACAACATGTGCTCGGCATGGCCTGCGCCGCGCCGTTCTCAGCCGACGACCTGCATGCCGAGATCACCTCGGCCGCGCCCTATGCAACGCTTTCCCGCGAGACCTTCGACCGGGTGGTCGATTTCGTCGCCACAGGCGGCTATGCGCTCCGGAGCTATGAGCGCTTCGCCAAGATCCGCAAGGTCGATGACGACACCTGGCGCATCACCCATCCGAGCGTCGCGCAGCAATACCGGCTGAATGTCGGCACCATCGTCGCCGATCCGATGCTCAAGGTCCGCCTCGCCTCGCGCCGGCGCGGCGGCCCGCTCGGCATGGGAGGGCGGGTGCTCGGCGAGGTGGAAGAGCATTTCCTCGAGACGCTGGTGCCCGGCGACACCTTCCTGTTTTCCGGCCTGGTGCTCCGCCTCGAAGGCATCCGCGACAACGAGGCGATCGTCAGCCGCGCGATCAACGAGGCGCCCAAGGTGCCCTCCTATCAGGGCGGCAAGTTCCCGCTCTCGACCTATCTCGCCGAGGGCGTGCGCGGCCTGCTTGCCGACGAGGGCGCCTGGAGCCGGCTGCCGCACCAGGTCGCCGATTGGCTCGCACTGCAGAAGTGGGCCTCGGTATTGCCGAAGCGCGACGAACTGCTGGTCGAGACGTTTCCGCGCGGGGATCGGTTCTACATGGTCGCTTACCCGTTCGAGGGAAGGCTGGCGCACCAGACGCTCGGCATGCTGCTGACGCGGCGGCTGGAGCGGGCCAAGCTGAAGCCGATGGGCTTCGTCGCCTCCGACTATGCGCTGGCCGTCTGGGGCCTCGGCGACATGGGGGCGGCGTTTGCGAAGCAGAAGCCGGCGATCGGCGAGCTGTTCGACCAGGACATGCTGGGCGACGATCTCGATGCGTGGCTTGCCGAGAGCCATCTGCTGAAGCGCACCTTTCGCGGCTGCGCGCTGATCTCCGGCCTGATCGAGCGCCGGCATCCCGGCAAGGAGAAGACCGGCCGGCAGGTGACGATCTCGACCGACCTGATCTACGACGTGCTGCGCTCGCACCAGCCCGATCACATCCTGCTGCAGGCGACCTGGGCCGACGCGGCGACGGGCCTGCTCGACGTGCGCCGTCTGTCGGACATGCTGGCGCGCGTGCACGGCCGCATCCTGCACAAGCCACTCGACCGCATCTCGCCGCTTGCCGTGCCGGTCATGCTCGATATCGGCAAGGAACCGGTCGCCGGCGAGGCGCAGGAAGACATCCTGCGCGAGAACGCCGACGACCTGGTGCGCGAGGCGATGGGCGAGGTGGTGGAGAGGTCGGCGGTGGAGTGACGAACGGCGCACGAGCCCGCGCGCTTCTTCCTTTGTCCACGGGCTCCCTGGTCACCCCACCCTCGCCGTCATCCCGGGCTTGACCCGGGATCCATTCAGCCGGTTTTTCAATGGCGCGCACCACCAACGCTTCGGCTGCATGGATCCCTGCTTTCGCAGGGATGACGGCGAGAGTGGGACGGCGGCCGAGACACGTCCTCCCGTCTGGAGTGAGGCATGCGTGTTCGGAAGTACCCGCTCCTACTCCGTGACCTCGATCGTGCCCTTCATCATCGGATGGAACCGGCAGGAATAAGCGATCTCGCCCGCCCGCTTCACCACGACGCTTCCCGTCTTGCCCGGCGCCAAGCTGACGTCAAAGCTCTTGTCGGCCGCCGTCGCCGTATGGGCGACGAAGTCGTCATTGACCCACTCGATGGTGTCGCCGACCTTGGCCGTCACGCTGGCCGGAACGAAGGTGAGCTTGGCCACCTGGACCGTGATCGTCTCCGCCGCCGCCATGGCCGGCAGCAGAAGGACGCCGGCGAGCGCCAACGCGACGCACGCCCACCGGCGTCCCCCACCACCCGTCATTTCAACTCTCCGGCGACCATGCGAGCATGCTCCTCATGGCCCTTGAAGATCTTCAGGCCAGTGGTGAGAAGATCCTTGAGTTCCGCGTTCTGCGCGGCGGGAATGAGCGTCGTCTCCAGCGCCGTATTGACGGCGTGGTGATAGGCCACCTCGTTGTCGGCATAGGCCTTGTCGAAGGCGGCGCCCTTCAGGGTCGCCAGATGGGCGCGCGTGGCGTCGGCCTGCTTCAGCAGCGCCTCGCTGGTGGGATTGTCCTCGGGCTTGATCTTGAGCTTTGCCGCCAGGGCGAGTGCCTGCTTGTTGACCGCTTCGTGGTCGCGGACCATGTCCTTGGCGAAATCCTGCACCGCCTTGTTCTTCGACGTCTCCAGGGCGAGCTTCGCCGCCGCGATGTCGATGTTGTCGGCCGTGTAGGCGATATGCGCGATTTGCGGGTCGGTCGGCTTTGCCGCATCGGCAGCGAGCGACAGGCCCGTCGTCAGCATCAGCCCGGCCAGGGCAACGGATAGTCTCCTCAGCGCTTTCATGTCGGTCTCCTGTTCCACGGCGGCCACCCGGCCCCACCACAGACCGTTAGATGTCGCCGCCCGGAGAAGGTTCCCGCGCGGGATCGCCTCGGCTCGCCAGGATGGCGACGACCCGGTTGGCCATGCGCTCGCAGCGCGGACCGCCGAACGGGAAGGCGTCGCCCAGCACGTCGCCGACCTTCGCCTCCAGCCCCTGCCGCAGCAGCCGCCTTGCGCGATGCAGCCGAGTCTTCACCGTCTCCGGCCGGAGTTCGAACAGCGAGGCCGTCTCCTCGACGGAGAGATCCTCGACCAGGCGAGCGACGAGGATGATGCGGAACGGTTCGGGAAGCGCGTCGATCGCGTCCTCGACCAGCTGGCGGATTTCGCGCTGGGCCATGCTTCTCTCCGGATCCGGTCCCATGCCGCCGAGCGGGAACGGGATGATGTCGGCGACCGTCGCATCCGCCTCGACGGCGGGCGTCAGCTCGACGGTCGGACGGCGGCTGCGGAGGCGGCCGAGCGCCTCGTTGATGACGATGCGCGACAGCCAGGTGCCGAGGCTGGACTGCCGGCGGAACGTGCCGAGCCGGGTGAAGGCGCGGACATAGGCGGCCTGGACGACGTCCTCGGCCTCGTGATCGCTGCCCATCAACCCCCGCGCCAGCCGAAACAGGCGTCGATTGTTCTGGCGGATGATTGTCCGCACCGCGTCTTCCTCATGCCGAAGCGCCCGAAAAATCAGGTCGGCCTCGCCGAGTTCGAGATTTGCAAGTTCCTGACTGGCCATGCTCTGCCTCCCGGTCTTGCCTTTCCGCGCCTCGCGAGGAAACGGCATCCATTGGATGCGGGCCCGACGCAAGGGTTCCCGGCAGAACGATTGTATCGCGCTTTTTGCGCGCAGGGGTGCGGCGATGCAGAGGCGCGTCCGGGGTGTCCGAAGAGCTTTCGAATGCTAAACTCCAAATTGAATCGGATGCTTCGGGCGGGTCCGCCCTGGAACGAAGGCTGGAATGCAGAACGCAGCGAAGGCACGAAGCGAAACGGAGACGGCCTGGGCCGGGCTTTCGGTCGCCTCGGTGCCGCTGGTTCCGCTCGTCGAGGGCGCGCTCTGGTGGCCGGACGAGCGGACGCTCGTCGTCGCCGACCTGCATCTCGAAAAGGGCTCCGCCTTCGCGCGACGCGGCCAGATGCTGCCGCCCTACGACACGATGGCGACCCTGCGACGGCTCAGCGCGCTTCTCGCCCGCATGGCGCCGTCGCGGGTGATCGCACTCGGCGACAGCTTTCACGACCGGAACGGCGGCGACCGCCTGAACGAGGTCGATCGCGCCTCCCTGCGCACCATGACCGCCTCGGCGGAATGGATCTGGATCGCCGGCAACCACGACCCCGAACCGCCGCGCGATCTCGGCGGCTGGGCGACCCGCGAGCTTTCGATCGGGCCGCTCACCTTCCGCCATGAACCGCGCCTTGACGCCCGTCCGGGCGAGATCGCCGGCCATCTGCATCCATCCGCCCGTGTCGTTGGCCGTGGCCGCTCGATCCGGCGGCGCTGTTTCGCGGCGGATGGGAAGCGGCTGGTCCTGCCCGCCTTCGGCGCGCTCGCCGGCGGCCTCAATGTTCTCGACGAGGCCTTCCTGCCCCTGTTCGACGGCCGCGCCTTCCACGCCTGGGTGCTCGGCGATGCCGTCCACGCCATCGCCGGCCGGCGCCTCGTCGGCGACTAGCGTTTCCCATCCCCATGCTGAAGGATCGACACTGACCCGTACGTTTGACCGTGCTCCCCCTGAGCACGGCCCCGCGCCACGCACGCCCTTCCCCGGGCCGTCGCCAGCTGCGCCCTGACGCCGATGAATTACCTTGAAAGGAATGCCGCCATGCGCCGCCCGGCCCTGATCCTGTCCGCCCTGATTGCCGCCCTGCCCGGCCAGACGCTCGCCGCCGATCCCGGGCTCGAGGCGAGCCTGAAGGAGCTCGATGCCACGACGCGCCTGATCCAGGTCTGCGACCTCGCCGTGATGGACAAGACCTCGAGCCGCAAGGAAGGCGTCACCGATCGCGCCTTCATCGATATGCTGCATCGCCCGGAGATCCATGGCGATGTCGCGGCCGGCGACGGCGGCGCCTTCCGCCGCAAGGGCGAATGGTACGAATTCTCCTATCGCTGCGCCGTCACGTCGGACCACATGCGGGCAACGAAATTGAGCGTGCATGTGAACCGGCATGTGCCGCATGCCGAATGGGCGGCGAAGAACTTCTATCCCTGACCGGCGGGCCCTGCCCGAAAGGCGGCGGCGCATGTATGGTGCCGGCGATTTTCACGAGAGAACGGAAACGCGCGCTTGATACCCTGGGTCCGGCTCGACACGGCAACCATCCCCGACGGCGGCGGCGAGCTGCGGCTGATGCAGCGCGGCGCCGAATTCTCCATCATGATCGGCTCCAACGAGCTGATGAACAGTCGCCTGAGCGGTTCGGAAGAGGCGCTGTCGTCGCTGGCGGCGGCGCGCATCGCCGGACGGCCGAAGCCGAATATCCTGATCGGCGGGCTCGGCATGGGATTTACCCTGCGCGCCGCGCTTGCGGAATTCGGCAGGGATGCGACGATCACGGTGGCGGAACTGGTGCCGGCCGTGGTCGCCTGGGCGCGCGGCCCGATGAAACCGGTGTTCGGCGATTGCCTCGATGATCCCCGCGTCACCATCCATGAAGGCGATGTCGGCCAGCCGATCCGCGCCGGCCGAGGCCTGTTCGACGCTATCCTGCTGGACGTCGACAACGGCCCGGAAGGGCTGACGCGCGAGTCGAATGACGGCCTCTACACGCTGCAGGGTCTCGGCGCGGCCTTCGCGGCGCTGCGTCCCGGCGGGGTTCTGGCGGTCTGGTCGTCCGGGCCGAGTGCCGCCTTCACGCAGCGGCTGCGCAAGGCCGGCTTTGCGGCGGAAGAAGTCGGCGTCCGGGCCCATCGCGGCAAGCGGGGCGCCAAGCACGTCATCTGGATTGCCGTGCGACCCGGCGCCTGATCGGCCATCCGGCTCGGGAACACGGCGCGACGGCCGCCCGCATCACTCGATCGGCTTCGCCGGCATCTCAGGCTCCACGCCGCGAGGTGGGAATTCGATTCGGTGCAGGGTTGAACGCCCATCCTCGGGAAGGCGCTGCCGCTGCGCAAGCGGCGGCGCCCGGGCGGCAACCGCGCTCACGGCGCCGGATGCGGCCGCAGGCTCCCGGCCGCTCCGCCGGCTCCGTCCCGGTTTCGCCGGCGGCCCCGCCCGTGATGCTGCGTTTTCTCCCAGAGATGCGGCGCGATGATCAGCTGGAAGAGGGCGCGGTAGCAGGCAAGCGACAGCAGCAGCCAATAACCGGGCAGAAAGGGCAGCACGCCGGGCTGGCGCTTCTTGTGGCGCAGCCGGAGCGTGGCGCGCGACAGCAGCGCGAAGGCGACATAGCCGGCGACGAAATTGAAGACGTTCAGGAAGATCACCGCGGCGGCGAGCGGACTGCCGACTCGCCAGATGACGGTGGGATCGATCACCAGCGCCAGCGCCGAAGCGATATAGACCGGATGAATCGCCGCCGCGACGACGGTACCGAAGCCGGTCAGCAGGAAACCGAGCGTCCGCCGCGAGCCGATCGCGCGCCACAGCCGGATCGGATGTCGCATATGCACCAGAAAGGTCTGCATCCAGCCTTTCAGCCAGCGCGTTCGCTGCTTGAGCCAGAGCCGCGTCGTGCGCGGCGCTTCCTCGTAGGTCGGGCGGGTGATGGTGCCGGAGCGATAGCCGCAACGGGCGAAGCGGATGCCGAGATCGGCATCCTCCGTCACATTGTAGGGGTCCCAGCCACCAACCGCGCGCAACGCCTCGATGCGGAAATGGTTCGACGTGCCGCCGAGCGGCAGCGGCATGTCGAGCGCCACCAGCGTCGGCAGCACGCCGTCGAACTGCATCGAGTATTCCATGGCATAAAGGGCGGTCAGGCCGTTGACGTCGTCATTGTCGACCAGAAGCGGCGCCTGGATGCAGGCGAGCCGGTCGTCGCCGGCCTCGAAGGCGAGATAGGCTTCCAGCAATTGGCCAGGATCCGGCCGGTCCTCGGCGTCATAGACGGTGACGAAGCGGCCCCGCGCCAGCGGCAACGCGAAATCGAGCGCCTTCGGCTTGGTGCGCGGGGCGCGATCCGGCACGATCAGGATCTCGAAAGGCGGGCCGAGCCCCAGTCGTTCCAGCGCGCGCCGGGTCGCGCGGTCGCGTTCCTCGACGATGAACTTGATATCGAGCCGCTCCTTCGGCCAATCGAGCCGACCGAGCGCCCGCGCGAGATCGGCCACCATATGCGCCTCGTCATAGAGCGGCACGAGCAGGCTGTAGACCGGCAGCCTGGCACGGTCAGCATCGAGCGGCGGCGACGGACGGAAGCTGCGCTCCAGCGCGACGCTGATGGCCAGCAGCCGCAGCATGATGAGCGCCAGGAACAGGATCCCGATCGCGATGTTGAAGATCTGCACCACCAGCCAACCTGCCTGCCACAGGGCGAGCGCGACCAGCATCGCGGCGACCAGGAAAAAGGCCGCCTGCGCCGGCGTCAGCAGGCGACGCGCCGACCAGTCGGGATGGGCGCGGTCGAGGCCCGACACCGCATGATCGACCAATTGGCCGGCGCCCGATTCCGTCAGGCTGCGACGGATCGCCGACGGCGTCGTCACCGTCAGGCGCGACACCAGGCCCGGCGCCTGGGCCAAGGCCTCCGCCAGCCTCCCGGCATCTTCCGCGCGCGGCGCGATCAGCAGCCGGCGCGATACGCCGTCTTCCAGCATGGCGACCCGGCCGGCGCGGATGGCGGCAGCAAGCGGCGCTACACCGCCGGCGCCCTCAAGCGGCACGGCCGTCTCGAAATTCCGTCTCGGCGCCGGGTCGAAAGGCAAGCCGAGCCGCGCGGCCAGGGCAGCCGAATGCAGCGCTTCGTCGGGCGGCCCTCTGCCTGGCGGATCCCAGTCGTTGCGCACCTGCGTCCCCCGCCGTGCTTGCCGCAGCCGCCCGCTTGTCCGGGTTCGTGCCCACCGACAATTGGTCTATAGTCCGCACGCGCCATCCTCTTGGCTTACGTTACGGAAACCTCAAACTCAGAGTGATACAAGCATGTGGCGGCGATTGGCAAGCTTCGCAATCCTGGCGGGCATCGCGACGCTGACGCTCGCCGCGGCCGGCGCCGGCGCATCGAACACCGACGACACGCCCGGAACCAAGGCGACCGCCACGGCCGCCCCTGTCTCGAGCGGCGTCACCATACCCGATCTCTGGGACCCGAACCGTCGTCTCGACCGGCCGGCAACGACGGCGCTGACCGGCATCCGCTTCACCACCACCGACGATTTCCCGCCCTTCAACTTTACCGGTCCCGACGGCAGGCTGACCGGCTTCAACGTCGATCTCGCCCGCGCCATCTGCCGCGAACTGAGCGTACCCTGCACGATCCAGGCGCGGCCCTGGGACGGGCTGATCGACACCGTCGCCGCCGGCCGCGTCGACGCGGCGCTCGCCGGCATCGCGATCACCCCGGAAAGCCGGGCGAAGCTTGATTTCTCGGACGTCTATCTCCGCCCGGTCGCGCGCTTCGTCGGCCGCAAGGGCGAGCCGGCGCCGCCAAACGCCGAAGGCCTGGCCGGCCGCAAGATCGCCGTCGCCAAGGACAGCACCCATGAAGCCTATCTCGCCGCCTTCTTCCCGGCGAGCACACGGATCGCCGTCGACACGCCCGGCGCGGCCGAGGAAGCGCTGAAAGCGGGCAGCGTCGATCTGGCCTTCGGCGACGGCGTACAGCTCGCCTTCTGGCTGCAATCGGAACCGGCGGCAGGGTGCTGCGATTTCGTCGGCGGGCCCTATGTCGAGCCGCACTTGCTTGGCCAGGGCCTGGCGATCGCACTGCCGCCGAAACGCGACGATCTGCGCCTGGCGCTCAATTGGGCGCTCGACAGCCTCTATGACAAGGGCGTCTTCGCCGAACTCTACCTGCGCTATTTCCCGGTCGGATATTTTTAGAGATCGATTTCAACCTTAACACTCACGGCTAGGCTGCTCATGACTCCGCCGTCATCCCGGCGACGGCCGGGATCCATAGACACCAGCCCGCAACCGGAAGGCTGAGCCAGAGTTTCTCGGTCAATGTCTATGGGCCCCGGCCTGCGCCGGGGCGACGAGATCCGTGTCGCACACCAGCGTGGCGACATGCAGAATTTGCCTCAAGCAGAAGCGATAAAGACCTCAGAGCGTGCGGTGGCGGGCGCGGGCGCCGCGCTCGATGGCAGCGGCCGTCAGCGAATCCACGTCGAGCACGTCGCGCAAGAGCTCGAGGAAGCGCAGTTCCTCCTGCTCGACATGCAGGTCGGCCGCGGCCACTTCCACGGCAAGCGCATAGGCCGTCTCGTGCAGCTTCTTCGGCAGCGAAGTGGCGATCGTGGCCAGCACGGCGTGCAGGCCGTCTTCCTCGCGGGTGATGTTGGCGCAAGCCTCGGCCACCGCGATCAGCCGGTCCGTGTCGAAGCCGCCGAAGATCGGCAGCGTGTTCACGACATCGCCGATCTTGCGCAGTTCCCGGTCGGTCATCTGCTTGTCGACCGCCGAAAGCGTCACCATCGCATAGATCAGGGCCTCCTGCGGGGTGACCGTGCTGCCGGTGGGCTTGTCCATGTCGATACGCTCCTTACGCGGGCGGCCTTGCCACCCCGAATTGACGACCCTAGCCTATGATCTCTTGCCCCGCCGTTCAACCGGGCGGCATGTCGTCTGCCCGCCCGATGTCATCGCCGGCCATTGACGCGCGCGTGGGCGCTGCCTAGGGTCCGCGCCCACGCGCGCCTTCGCGCGTGTTTCCCCAGAAGAGGTTTTCGATGTCGACCGGCACGCTTCCAGTTCTCGATCTTGCGCCCGAACTCGTTCAGGCAGCGCAGGTCTCGAAAGCGTGGCCGTTCGAGGAGGCGCGCCGCATCGTCGAGCGGCTGAAGCGGCAGGGCCGTCCGGACGGCCCGGTGCTGTTCGAGACCGGCTACGGCCCGTCGGGCCTGCCGCATATCGGCACCTTCGGCGAGGTCGCCCGCACCACCATGGTGCGCAACGCCTTCCGCCTGTTGACCGAAGACAAGATCCCGACGCGGTTGCTCTGCTTCTCGGACGATCTGGACGGCCTCCGCAAGGTGCCGACCAATGTCCCGAACCAGGAGATGATGCAGGCCTATATTGGCAAGCCGCTGACCCGCGTGCCGGACCCGTTCTCGAACGAATATCCCTCGTTCGGCGCGGCCAACAACGCCCGCCTGCGCGCCTTCCTCGACGGCTTCGGCTTCGAATACGAGTTCGCCAGCGCGACCGACTATTACACCTCCGGCCGCTTCGACAAGGCGCTGCTGCGCATGCTCGAAGTCTATGACCAGGTGATGGAAATCATCCTGCCGACGCTCGGTCCCGACCGTCGCGCCACCTATTCGCCGTTCCTGCCGATCTCGCCGACGACCGGCATCGTGCTGCAGGTGCCGATGATCGACCGCAATGTCGAGAAGGGCACGATCACCTATATCGACCCCGACACCAACGAGCGCGTCGAGGTCCCGGTCACGGGCGGCGCCGTCAAGTGCCAGTGGAAGGCCGACTGGGCGATGCGCTGGTTCGCGCTCGGCGTCGACTACGAGATGAGCGGCAAGGACCTGATCGACAGCGTCAAGCTCTCGACGCGGATCTGCCGCGCGCTCGGCTCCGAGCCGCCGGAGAGCTTCACCTACGAGCATTTCCTGGCCGAAAACGGCGAGAAGATCTCGAAGTCGAAGGGCAACGGCCTGACGATCGAGCAGTGGCTGACCTATGCCGACAATGACAGCCTGGCGCTCTACATGTACCAGAAGCCGAAGACGGCGAAGCGCCTGTCCTTCGAGGTGATCCCGCGCACGGTCGACGAGTATTTCGGCTTCGTCGACGCCTATCCGCGCCAGCCGATCGAACAGCAGCTTGGCAATCCGGCGTTCCACATCCATTCCGGCCATCCGCCGGCGGAAGGCTCGCCGATCCCGTTCGCCATGCTGCTCAATCTGGTCAGCGTCTCGGACGCCACCGACAAGGGCGTGCTCTGGGCCTATATCTCGCGCTACATGCCGCATCTGACGGCGTCGACGCATGATAAGCTCGATCGCCTCGCCGGCTATGCGATCCGCTATTTCAACGACGTGCTGAAGGCCGGCAAGAACTACGTCGTGCCGGAAGGCGCGATCCGCGAGGCGCTCATCGCCCTCGACGCGGCGCTGGCCGAACTGCCGGCCGGCTCGACCGCCGACGAGATCCAGACCATCGTCTTCGACATCGGCCGCCAGTACTTCCCGGATCCGAACAAGAAGGGGCCGGACGGCAACCCGCCCGGCGTCTCGCTCGACTGGTTCCGCGGCCTCTACCAGGTGCTGCTCGGCCAGGACCAGGGTCCGCGCTTCGGCTCGTTCGTGGCGATCTACGGCATTCCCGAGACGCGCGATCGCATCGCCAAGGCGCTCCGCGGCGAACTCGCGGCAAGCTGAGAACCAGCCAAAGCCGATCGCGATCCGGTTCTTTTGAACCGGCCGTGATCCGCTTTGGCCTTCCCGCTCGGAACGGTTGCGTTATTGGGTTCGTTTCCCGAACGGGAGCGAGCGCGATGAGACCGCTATGGCCGATCGTCTTCTGCCTGCTCGCCGGTCCGGCTCTTTCGGCCGGTGGCGACGAGCAGAGCTTTCAGAACCGCTTTGCCGGCAGCTGGACCGGCGGCGGGCCGGTGCGCCGCAACGCGCAGTCGCCCATCATCGACGCCAGCTGTTCCGTAACGGGCGACCACGCCCCCAACCGGATGTCGGTCAGCGGCAGTTGTCGGGGCGCCATCGTCTTTACCCGCAACATCAGCGCCGACGTGACCTACAACCCGGCGACGGGCCGCTATTCGGGCACCTATATCGGCGCGCGCGCCGGACCGGCCGCGATCGTCGGCAAGCGCAATGGCGACCGCGTCAACTTCACCATGACCTGGCCGAAGCCGGTCAATGGCAGCACCAAGGCGCGCATGTCGATCCTCAATGACGGCCAGGGCCAGCTGCGCATCCAGGTCGTGAGTCAGCCGCTGCCGAACGGCCCGACCACCACGCTGTCGGATCTGACTTTTCGGAAGAATTGAGCGGCAGCTTACTTCACCTCGCCCTGAGGGAGAGGTCGACGGCCGCAGGCCGGCGGGTGAGGGTTTACGCCTCTCCGGATGGTTCCCTAAACCCTCACCCGGAGCTTCGCTCCGACCTCTCCCTCAGGGAGAGGTAAGGGGGCGACAACAGCCAGTTCCCCTAGCCCGAAAACGCCGCCGCCGCGTGGTGCAGCAGGGCATGGCGACGGGCGATCGGCTCGACGTCGGCGCCATAGCCGCCGCCGATGACGCCGGCGAGCGGAATGCCGCGGCTTCGCACCGCGCGGATCACCAGCCGGTCGCGCGCCGAAAGCCCGGCATCCGACAGTGACAGCCGGCCGAGCCTGTCCTCCTCATGCGGATCGACGCCGGCATTGTAGAAGACGATGTCGGGATGGGTGCGGTCGAGCAACGGCGCCAGGATGCCGTCGAGGGCGGCGATATAGGCGCGGTCGTCGGTCTTGTCGGCGAGGCCGATATCGATCGTCGATTGACGCTTGCGGACGGGATAGTTCTTCTCGCCATGCAGCGACAGCGTCGTGACGGTGGCGTCATTGGCAAAGATCTCGGCCGTGCCGTCGCCCTGATGCACGTCGCAATCGACCACCAGCGCCGTGCCGATCATGCCCTCCGCCATCAGGACCCGGATGGCGACGGCGACGTCGTTGAAGGTGCAGAAGCCAGCGCCCTGGTCGGACCGGGCGTGATGGCTGCCGCCGGCCGTGTTGCAGGCAAGCCCATGCGCCAGCGCCAGTCGCGCCGCGAGAATGGTGCCGCCGGTAGCCGCCGCCGCGCGTCGCACCACAGTCTCGTTCATCGGCAGGCCGATTTCGCGCTCGATCGCCGGCGGCACGGAGAACGAGAACACTGCCTCGACATAGGCGCGGTCATGCGCCAGCGACAACTGGGCGGCCGTGGCCGGTTCCGGCACGACGAAGCCGGCCGGTGCCAGCCCGTCGGCGGCGACGATCTCGGCGAGCCGCCGGTACTTCTGCATCGGAAAGCGGTGATCGGCCGGGATCTCGGCGGTGTAGGCGGGATGGTGGATGATCGGAGGCAGCATGCCGGCAGGATAGTCGAATTCGCCAGCCGGATCCCATACCGGGTATGCTCCCCTTGGCCGCGAGGAGGACAATCATGTCGACGCCGTCGAAATCGGAGCATTGGGACGCGGTCTATGGCAGCAAGACCGAGACCGAGGTGAGCTGGTTCGAGGTGGTGCCGCAACGCTCGCTCGACTGGATCGCCCATTCGGGCGTCGGCAAGGCAGACCCCATTCTCGATGTCGGCGGCGGCATTTCACGCCTGCCCGACCATCTGGTCGCAGCCGGCTTCGCGGATGTGTCGGTGATCGATCTTTCCGCCGAGGCGATCCAGCGGGTTCTGGCGCGGCTGGGGCCGTCGGCTCCCGTACATGGCATCGTCGGCGACATCACGACATGGCGGCCGGATCGACGGTATCGGCTCTGGCACGACCGGGCGGTGCTGCATTTCCTCGTCGACGACGAGGACCGGCAGGCCTACCGCCGGACGCTGCTGGCAGCGCTCGAGCCGGGCGGGCAGGCGATCATCGCCACCTTCGCCCCGACCGGACCAGAACGCTGCAGCGGCTTGCCGGTCCGCCGCTATGGCAAGACCGATCTCGAGGCCTTCCTCGGCGACGAATTCGCGCCGCTCGAAAGCGACGAGTTTGACCATGTGACGCCGGCGGGGCGCGTCCAGCGCTTTCATGTCGGCCGGTTCCGCCGCGGCGGCTGACTGGCGCAGGCATCGACGCCGGGGCGCCGACCGGCTATCCGTGGGTTCGCAACAACCGAGCCTCGCATGACCACGCCCGTCCCCATCCGCCCCTTCGAAGTGACCCATCGCGGCATTCTGGCGATCGCCGTGCCGATGACGCTCGCCTATCTGACGACGCCTCTGCTCGGCCTGGTCGGCATGGGGGTGATCGGCCGGCTCGGCGACGCGGCGCTGCTCGGCGCGGTGGCGCTCGGCGCGGTCATCTTCGACTTTGTCTTCGCGACGTTCAATTTTCTGCGCAGCGGCACCACCGGCCTGGTCGCCCAGGCGCTCGGCGCCGACGATCGCAAGGAGATCCAGGCGACCTTCTTTCGCGCGCTGATCGTCGCGTTCGGCATCGGCCTGCTTGTGATCCTGCTCTCCGGCCCGATCCGGACGATTGCGCTGGCGGCGCTCGGCGGCAGCCCGGCCGTGCAGGCCGCGACGAGCGAGTATTATTCCATCCGGGTGTTCTCGACGCCCTTCGCGCTCGCCAACTACGTCATGCTCGGCTGGCTGATCGGGCTTGGCCGCTCGACGCTCGGCCTGGTGCTGCAGACCTTCCTGAACGGGCTCAACATCGTCCTCAACATCGCCTTCGTGCTCGGCCTCGGCTGGGGCATCGCCGGCTCGGCCTGGGGCACAACGATCGGCGAGGCGATGACCGCCATTCTCGGCCTGGCGCTGGTGATGCGCCGGCTCGACCGCGCCGATCGCCCGTCGCTGGCGCAGGTGCTCGACCGGACGCAGATCCTGCGCATGGTCGCGGTCAACCGCGACATCATGATCCGCTCGTTCACGCTGCTGTTCGCCTTCGGCTTCTTCGCCTCGCGCGGCGCCAAGATGGGCGATGTCGTGCTGGCGGCGAACGCCGTGCTGATGAACTTCTTCCTGGTCGGCGGCTATTTCCTCGACGGTTTTGCCGCGGCGGCCGAGCAATATGCCGGCCGCGCCATCGGCGCGCGCTACAAGCCGGCCTTCCTGCGCTCGATGAAGCTGACGCTCGGCTGGGGCTATGTGCTGGCCCTGATCGCCGCCGCCTGCTTCTGGTTCGGCGGGCCGCATCTGATCGACTGGATGACGGTGAACCCGGCCGTGCGCGACACCGCCCGCCACTATCTGTTCTGGACCGCGCTGACACCGCTCGCCGGCGTGCTCGCCTTCGAGATGGACGGAGTCTTCATCGGCGCCACCTGGTCGGCGGACATGCGCAACATGATGCTGCTGTCGCTCGCCCTCTACCTCGCCGTCTGGGCGGTGGCAGAGCCGCTCTGGGGCGCGCATGGCCTGTGGCTGGCCATGCTCGTCTTCCTGTCGGCGCGCGGCTTCACCCTGCTGTGGCGCTGCGGCATCCGCACCCGCGCCGCCTTCGCCTGAGACGGCTCACGCCGTCTCGCCGGCCCATTTCTCGGTCTCGATGCCCACGGCGTCGGCGATCGACGGGATGCCGCGACGGTCGAGAATGCGCGACAGCCCGGCCAGGATTGCGGCGGGAAGGCCCGGGCCGCCATAGACGAAGCCGGAATAGAGCTGCACCAGATCGGCGCCGGCAGCGATCTTGGTGAAGGCGGTTTCGGCCGACTCGATGCCGCCGACGCCGATCAGCGGCAGGTCGGGGCCGACCAGCTTGCGGAAACGGGCGAGCTGAATGGTCGAAAGACGGAACAGCGGCCGGCCGGAAAGGCCGCCCGTTTCCTTCGCCGTCGCCGCGTCGATCAGATTCGGCCGGCTGATCGTGGTATTCGAGACGATGACGCCGTCGATCTTCCGCGCCAGCGCCACCTCGGCGACGTCGGCAAGGCCGGCCTCCGCCATGTCGGGGGCGATCTTCAGCAGCACCGGCACGCGCCGCGCCTGTGCGTCGCGCGCCTCGAGCACACGGGCGAGCAGTTCGTCCAGGGCGCCCCTCGCCTGCAGGTCGCGCAGGCCGGGCGTATTGGGCGAGGAGACATTGACGGTGAAATAGGAGGCGAGGTCGGAGAAGGTCTCGATGCCGGCGACATAGTCGGCGATACGGTCGACCGCATCCTTGTTGGCGCCGATATTGACGCCGACGAGGCCAGGCTTGCCGCGCCGCGCCGCGAGGCGGTGCCGCGCCGCCGCGTGACCGGCATTGTTGAATCCGAGCCGGTTGATGACGCCATGGTCTTCAACGAGGCGGAACAGGCGCGGCTTCGGATTGCCGGGCTGCGCCAAAGGCGTGATCGTCCCGATCTCGACGAAGCCGAAACCGAGCGCCAGAAGCGGGTCCGGCACCTCGGCATTCTTGTCGAGACCGGCGGCGATGCCGAGCGGATTGGCAAAGCGGAGCCCGAACAGATTTCGCGCCAGGCGCGGGTCGCGATCGGGGCGGACCGAAGGATGCAATCCGGAAGACAGCACCTTGAGCGAAAGGCCATGCGCGGTTTCCGGATCGATCCGGAACAGCAGCGGCCGGACGAGGCTGCCGAAGGCGCTCACGCGGCGAGCTCGGGGAAGACGTGCTGGCCGTCCGTGCCGACCGGCAGGGCCTTGGTCCAGATCACGGCAGAGAAATCGAGCGGCCCATAGAGATGCGGGAACAGTGCGCCACCGCGCGACGGCTCCCATTTCAGCTTGTCGCCGAGCTTGTCGCCATCGACGGCGACCAGCAGCAGGTTGGTCTGGCCGTGGAAGTATTTGTCAGCCGTCTCGCGCGCCTGTTCCGCGGTGGAAAAATGAATGTAGCCATCGGCGAGATCAATCGGCGCGCCGGTGAAGACGCCCGCGTCCCTGGCCTCGCTCCAAAGGGTGTCGGGGGCGATCTTGAAGATGACGGTCATGTGGAATCCTTGACGATTTGGCAGGAAACTAGTCATGCCGCCGCGCCGCAACAAGGGGCGGCCTGCCGCAGGCGGCAAAATGCCGGTCCCGCCGCTGGACAGACCCGAAGGACGGGGATAAAGCTGTTGAAGAGGGATTTATTCCTCTCCCCGCAGCTGGCGAAGCGCGGGACGACGCGGGCCGGGCCCGCATTCGCGGAGGTTTCCGCCATGTTGTCGCACGAGCGGATCTGGGCGGCGATCGATCGCCTGGCAGCCCGCAACGAGTTGACGGCTTCGGGGCTTGCCCGCAAGGCCGGCCTCGACCCGACCACCTTCAACCGTTCGAAGCGGGTCGCCGTCGACGGCAGGCCGCGCTGGCCGTCGACGGAGAGCATTTCCAAGATCCTCGAGGCGACGGGCGAACCGCTCGACAGCTTCATGGAGTTCCTGGCGCGGCGGACGACACCGCCGGAGCAGGCCGGACCGTTCCGCCATGTGCCGTTGCTCGGCTTCGCGCAGGCCGGCGCCGGCGGCTATTTCGACGATGGCGGCTTCCCGGTCGGTCAGGGTTGGGACGAGGTCGCCATCCCGGAGAGTAGCGCTACCGAGGGTGTTTATGCGCTCGAGGTCTCCGGTGAATCGATGATGCCGCTCTATCGCGCCGGCGACATCATCATCGTCTCGCCGACGGCAACCTGCCGCCCCGGCGACCGCGTCGTCCTGCGCACGCAGGATGGCGAGGTCATGGCCAAGGTGCTGGCCCGCAAGACGACGAAGATGGTCGAACTGCTGTCCATCAATCCGGAGCATCCGAACCGCGAGATCGCCGCCCGCGAGGTGGACTGGATGGCCCGGATCATCTGGGCGAGCCAGTGAGGACGGCGCTCGCAGCGCTGTGCCTGACCGCGATGATCGGCCTCGCCGTCATCGTCACATCGAAGATCGGCGGCCTCGACCGCCGCGAACTCGCCGGGTTGATGGGCGCCCCCGCGCCGGAACAGGTGACCCTTTCGAACGAGCTGGACGACGCGGATCGCGATCCGTTCGACGGCCCGGTCGACGCGGCCGATGCTTCCAGCTCCGATCAGGAGATGCCTCCACCGGCCTCGCCGCCGCGCCGGGTCGATGCCCCCGCCGGCGCTGCCCCGGCAGCAGAAGCACCGGCACCGGCACCGGCACCGGCGGTCGAGACCCCGATCTGGGCGCCGCGCAACGTCACAGCTCCCGGCATGACGCCGGCGCCCTCGGTGACGGGGCCGCTCGAGCGCGAAGCCGTGCCGAAGAAGCCGCTGGCGCCGCCGCGCTGGAAGGCCTTTTCGCCGGTCGTCGTGCGCGAAGCCGGATTGCTCGACATCGGCGCGCGGCATGTGCGGCTGGCCGGCATCGCCGTGCCGGATGACGCCCGTCTCTGCCACCCGGCCGAGACGGCCGAGGCGGCGGACGAGATCGCCTGCGCCAAGCTGGCGCTGGTGGCGCTGCGCCGCCGCGTGCGGGCGCTCGGCGTCGAGTGCCGCGTCTCCGCCAACGACACGGCCGACCCGATCGTCGCGCCCTGCCGGATCGGCGCGACCGATCTCGGCCACTGGCTGATCGAACAGGGCTGGGCCACGGCGGCGGCGAAGGCGCCGGACGGCTACAAGGCAGCCGAGACCGAGGCCCGCTGCTTCCGGCGCGGCATCTGGCAGGCAGGGCCGCCGCCGGCCGATTGTCTGCAGAACTGACGCTTAAGAGGTCGAGGTGCGCCAGCCGGCCGCCAGAAGGCCGGCGCCGACCAGCAGACCGCCGCCGGTGCGGTTGACGATGCGCTGGACGCTCGGCCTGCGGATGGTCCTCCGCGCGCCGGCGGCGATCAGCGCATAGCTGGCGGCATTGATCGTCGCCAGCACGAGGAAGGTCACCTCGAACAGGATCATCTGCGGCAGCAGTGGCTGGCTCGAAACCAGGAACTGCGGCAGGAAGGCGACGAAGAAGACGAGGCTTTTCGGGTTCAACGCCGTGACCGCATAGGCGTGCAGAAAGATGCGCACCGCTCGAGCTTCCGGCGCCTGCGCCTCGGCCTGTTCCCCGGCCGGGGCGCGCCAGAGCTTGATGCCGAGATAGATGAGATAGGCGCCACCGACCCATTTCAGCACGGTGAACAGCGCCGCCGAGGCGGCGAGCAACGCGCCGAGGCCGAGCATCGAGGCGGTCATGGCCGTGAAATCGCCAAGCGCGACGCCGGCAACGGTGGCGCCGGCCGACTTGCGGCCATGGCTCAGCGCATAGGAGATCACCAGCAGGATGGTCGGGCCGGGAATGGCGAGAATGACGGCCGAAGCGGCGGCAAAGCCGAGCCAATGTTCAAACGACATGCAACCTCTCCCCAAAGAAGGAGAGCATCAATCCACCGATGCTCCATCTTGGCAAGTCGCTGCCGGCCCAAAGCGTTTTCGAGCGAAGTGGAGACCGGATCACGGGAAGAAAACGCGACAAGCCAAAGAGTTGGCGCTGGCCGGGCCGGCTCAGATCCGGCGGACCGGCTTGTGCGCCGCCTCGCCACCATCCGACGGGAGCAGGCATTCCGGCGCGATATAGGGCCAGGACTGGATCTCGCAGCCGGCGCGGCCGCCGACCGAGACCTTGTCGAACAGGCTCGGTGCCGTCGGATCCTTGGCGCCGCTGGTGCGGCTCACCGCCTGGCCGCCGAAGAGCGTGACCCCGAAGGCGACCAGCGCGGCGGTCGCCACCAGGCTGATGCTCGTGCGCATGGTGAGATTTGCCATCTTCGATCCGCGTCGCCCGACGACGCCCCCCTGTCTCGTCGCAGGCCCGACGCCTGCTGTCCTCGGGGCGTTTCACCATGACGCAGGGGAAGCGTCAGTGATGATCTTCACTCCGAAGGCGCGACGCGGATGACAGGTGGCCCACGGGCATGCAACCGGCCGAATTCCGCTTCCGCATCGGCGGCGCGATCCATACTATGCCGCTCCATTCGAACCATCGACAGGCCCATGATGACCCAGACGACCCCGACGATCCGCCCGCGCCTCTTTCTCGACAGCGCCGACAGGGCCGCATGGGACGAATGGCTGCCGACCGGCCTCTTCCACGGCATCACCACCAACCCCACCATCCTCGCCAATGCCGGCGTGGCCAACACGCTGGCCGAACTGGGCCGGCTCTCGCACGCCGCCTTCGAGGCCGACGTCGCCGAATTCCAGGCCCAGACCTGGGGCCGCACCAGCGAAGCGCTGATCGCCAATGGCCGCGTCATCGCGGCGCTCGATCCGCGCATGGTGGTGAAGGTGCCGATCACCCGGGACGGCGCCATCGCCGCGGCGACGCTGAAGGCGGAGGGCGTGCGCATCACCATGACGGCGGTCTACACGGCGCATCAGGCGCTCACCGCCGCCGCGATCGGCGCCGACTATGTCGCGCCCTATCTCGGCCGCATGAACGATGCCGGCCGCGACGGCTTCGCCGAAATCCTTGCCATGCAGGAGATCATCCGCGGCGCCGGCAGCCCGACCCGCGTCCTGGTTGCCAGCCTGCGCGCCGTCGACGATCTCGTCCGCCTCGGCCGTCTCGGCGTCGACACCTTCACCTTCTCGCCCAAGGTCGCGGGCGCCCTCTTCGCGGAAGCGCTGACGGAAGCGGCCGCCGAAGGGTTCGAAAAAGCCGCGGAAGGCTAGGCTTGCCGCGCCCGCGCCTTTGATTAGAATGATTCTAGTCTGAGGCGCGACCCGCGAGGCATTTTATGCAACACCCGGTTTCTCGAGGCTATTCGGCCAGCCAGATCGCCCTGCATTGGGTGATCGTGGCCCTGGTCTTCTTCCAGCTCGTCTTCGGCGATGCCATGTCGCACAGCCTGCGCGCGATCCGGCGCGGCCTGCCGGTCGACCCGAGCGATGCGACGCAGGCCACGCTGCATATCTGGGTCGGCTTCGCCATCCTGGCCGCCGTCGCCCTGCGCATCGTCCTCCGGCTGACCAATGGCGCACCGCCGCTGCCCGACGGCCCGGCCATCTTCGCCCTGCTGGCGCGGCTGACCCACATCGCCTTCTATTTCCTGCTCGTCGCCATGCCGGTGACCGGCATTCTCGCCTACTGGTTCATCCCGTCGCTCGGCGGCCTGCACGAACTCGGCAAGCCCGTCTTCATCGCGCTGATCGTCCTGCATGTGGCGGCGGCGCTCTGGCACCAGTTCTGGCTGCGCGACGGCCTGATGACGCGGATGCTGAAGCCGGGCGGATAGGGTGGCGCTTCGCGCCGAACCGGCTGGTGGACGCCCCTGCCGCCGCTCGAACGCGGACGAGTGCAGCATAACGGCAACAGAATCCCGCTAGGTAATATGTATGATGGGCTTAGTAGATCGCTTTCTCGCACGTGAGAACTGACATGAAGCTCCTCCGCATCCTTTCCGCCGCCACGATCCTCGCCTCGGGCGTCGCCGCCGCTCAGGCCGCCGACCTGACCTATGAGCCGGCGCCCGTCGTTCCGGCGGCCGCGCCGGTCGGCAGCTGGACCGGCTTCTATGTCGGCGGCAGCGTCGGCTACGCTTGGGGCAAGACCGACCAGAAGGATGGCGACTTCGGCCCGATCACCGACAACCCCGGCGACATCAAGCCGGACGGCTTCATCGCCGGCCTACAGATCGGCGGCGACTACCAGTTCCCGAGCAATGTCGTCATCGGCGCCCTGGTCGACCTCTACTATTCGGACGCCAAGGACACGTTCCATTCCGACGTCTTCGACTACTCGACCGAATCGAAGATCCGCTACTTCGGCACCGGCCGCGTCCGCGCCGGCTATGCGATCGACAAGTTCCTGCCCTATGTGACGGGCGGTTTTGCCTGGGCCAACAACGAGATCAACGACAGCGACTGGGGCTCGGACAGCCAGACCCATTTCGGCTGGACGGCCGGCGCCGGCGTCGAATACGCCTTCACGCAGAACTGGACCGTCAAGGCCGAGTATCTCTATTCCGACTTCGGCTCCAAGACCTATCACTTCCCGGACAGCGACGGCGCCTACGACGTCGGCCTGAAGTCGCAGACCGCGACGGTCGGCGTGAACTACCGCTTCTGATCCGCACCGGATCCCGCATTCCGAAAGCCCCCGCCGAGATGCTCGGCGGGGGCTTTTCTTTGTGCCCGGGACCAGGGCGGCGGATGCGCGAAGCGCCGACACTGGTTCCTGGTTCCTGGTTCCTGGTTCCTGGTTCCCGATCGCCATCTCCACCATGCAAGTGGATAGAGGCACGCCCCTGCATTGACTCTCATTCCGCATAGAACAAAATAGGAACATAGCCCTATGGAGTTTCAGCGTGATGGCCCAAGCCGCCCACCCGATCGACCCGGCGCAGAGTGCGCTGGACCAGCGCATCGACAATTTGATGGCGGCGCATCAGGACGACGCGCGCGCCGTCATCGAGACGCTGCTGATGACGATCGACGCCCGTACCGCCCGCATCTCCTTCGGCTTCGTCCGCGGCCGACTGCCAGACTGAAGACGGCTCGGGCCAGATCCGGCCCGACGACGAAACAAGCGCGAACACCGCAAGGGAACGAGCCCCGCGCGGCCGCGTTGGTTTCGGGTCATGGCAAGGAGGCTCGGAAGATGGCCGCGTCGATGGAACTGAATGACAAGCTGCAGAAGATTTCCGCGCTGATGGGCCTGCTTCGGTCCGACCTTCTGGAGCTGTCCGAAGCCAAGGACGCGAGCCGACGCGCTCCGGTGGTCGACCATGTCCGCTGGATCGCCGACCAACTCGACGCGGCGGGCGCCGGCCTTTCGGACAAGGTGGGCAAGGGCGCCTCCGACGTTGAGTTGAGATCCCGCAGGGCGGATGCGAGAAAGTCGCCCCCCGGATCGGCCGGAGCATCGGTTGCCGGCGGCAGCAAAACCGGGAAGCGAGGGGCGGCCGCGGCAGCTCGTCCGGGAACGACCGCCTCCAAGTCCGGGCGCGCGCGTGCAACCGCTGCCGAACGATCGGCGCGCCGCAGCGCGCCTCATCCCGAGGCGGCGCTTGGCAGCCGGCGGCATCGCCGCCCGGAGCCGGGCGACGCCAGGATGGCGATGCCGACGATCCCGCAAGACGCGAAGCGGCCGGACGATGCCCCGGCCGACGTTCTCCGTTCCAGAGACGACGCACCGACAACCCCGGATCCGGTCGCGTCGGGGCCGCCGAAGGAGAATCCATCCCGTTGAGATCCGCCAGCGAGAAGCCGGCGGCGAGGCTTGCCCGCCGCAGGCGCGCTGGGCCGCTCGGATACCGGCTGGCCTGATGGAGACACGTCCCCCACACCACGGGTCGCGCTACCGTCCATGCAGAAGTGGAACCTGCCGATAGGCAGCGAAACCCCACGTCCCGCACTGCCTCGCGCCGATAGAGGGATCCGAGCGAAGCGGATGCCGGATCCCGCAGATAAATCCAGATAACACAAAGAGTTACAAAAGATGAGGGACCGAGCGATGACGACCCTTCTGATGTCCGAATTGATCATCTGCGAAGTTCTCACCGCCCTCGAGCAGCACGAGCCGGTAGATCTCCGCATCTCGGCCCGGCGCTGCAAGGCGCGCCTGCCCCGGCACGCGGAAAGCGAGGACGAAATCCGGCGGCACGTCGAAACCGTCGCGATGAAGTATGGCGCGGCGATCGTCATCGCACCGGACTGAGCGCCTCCGGTCGCTCTCACCAGTTGATCCGGCGAGCCGCTATGTCCGCCCCGCCGCGCGGCTGCGCAGCGAAAGGACAAAGAAAACCGTTCGCGGCCGGCGCGCGACCTTGATCCGGCAAGGGAGAAGCGGCTACAAAAAGACCCAGCCGGGACGGAAACGTGCGGCCCGACTTGCGCCTGAAACGACGCGGTTTTCAGGCTTTGGTGCGCGGGTGTAGTTCAGAGGTAGAACGTCAGCTTCCCAAGCTGAATGTCGTGGGTTCAATTCCCATCGCCCGCTCCAACATTTTTCAACTCTCTCAATTGCTCGCGGTGATGTCCGCATCCGATCTCGCGCTGGCATATGAACGGCTCAACGTCGGAAACACGCAAATTCGCGGATCCGCAAGAGCGCTCCCTAGGCTTGCGGGCATCTCCGTGTGGTCGCGCGCCACCATCACCACCTTCATTTTGCCGAAAGACCATGTACACGCCACGCCCGCCGGCATCGGCACTGGCGGAGCCTCTCGCTGGACAGTCAGGATAAACCATGAGATCGGCAGGTTGGCTGCCGCCTTCCAAAGCTTGTCGATCGGCTCTGCAGATCCGATGATCGTGCCAAATTCGATCTCGTCGGTAACGTCTGCATAGTAGCCCAACTCCTTCCTGATGAGAAAGAAGTCGGAATGGACGGCGGTCTTTCGAACACCGTTGTCATGCAGAAAACTAATGATCGGTCGCCAGTCATATTTCCGTGGGGAGCCCAGGGTGTCGATGCCCTGCAGACCGACGCCGAGGCTAAACAACGCCATCCAGGAACCGGCGAGCCATCTCGAGCGGGGATTCGCAAAGAGTACGCCGGCCCCCGTCGATGCGAGCAGCACGGCGGCAGGCATCATTCCGATCAGATAGCGGTTTACGACTGCCGTGAAGACCGCGATGCCGATGAAGGCGAGAAAGGTTCCGACGGCGAGTACCGCCAAATAGCGATGAACGAGCGAGTGCCGGTTCGCGATCAGCCCAATCGCGACGAGCGCGAAAAAGCTCCACATCAACGGCGCGTTGAACTGATGTGGCAGATAGCGGTCTAGGTCCTCCGGCGCGCTGAAACCATAGGTTCCGTTCAGGACTCCCTTGACCCTGCCAAGCAACGAAGTGTTCTTCTGCCATTTCATCAGCCCCTCTGATTTGCCTGCCTGAGCCAGGACTGACGGGACCAGAAATGCGAGCGCCACAATGCCTGCGATCCAGGTGACTGCGATATGATGGATCCACAGTCGCCGCTCCGGGGCTCCACGACGCACGACGCCACAATGCAACAAGGCAAGGTGCTGGAGCGCCACGATCACCACGCTGGCAGGGATAATCAAGATCGCGCCGAGCGCGCCGATCGTTGCAAGGCTGGCGCTCCATCGAACGGAGCCCGCCCTGCGCAACAACGCAATCTGTCCAAACATCGCCAGAGTCACGCAGAGAAGCTGCAAGGCATAGGGTCGCGCTTCCTGCGCATAGACGATCAGGATCGGGAACGTTGCATAGAGAAGCGCTGCGGCAAGAGCGCAGACAGCCCCCCCGATCCGCCTCGCCATCACAGCAACAAGTCCGCCCGCCGCACAGTCCGCAACGACGGAAGGCAGCCGGAGGGCGAACTCCGAGCTGCCTGACAAGCCGAGTCCCTTGAGAACGGCAAAATAGGTCGGGAAGTGCCCTTGAGAGAGCCGCTCCCGGATCATGCCGCCCCACGAATTCCTGATGGCATCGGCGGTTATGACTTCATCGTACCAGAGCTGAAGATCGCCGAGGGCGGGAAGGCGAAAAAGCAGGCAGGCAGCAAATGCCACCAGACACATGCTGATGTCCGATCGAACGCCGGAATCACCGTCGTCGATTGACGCGCGATACGTCGAATCCATCATGAGCCCCCCTCCCAATTCGATATGACGCAAAGATTGAAATAGTTCAATTCTACAGAATTGACTGCCATGGCCCGATCAGTGGCGCCGTTCTGTCGCCTTGGTCCAGCCGCGTCGCCTCACCAATGAGAATCCGTCATGGTGCGTGACGTTCGTCATACCCGGTGACCATTTTATCCGCCAAGCTGATGATCAGCTGGACAGAATCAAAATGTCTCATCTATCTGTAAGATCGAGATTTTTGGTTTCAATCAGCTGGCGTGATCCGCCCTTGCGTCTGCAGAAGCAGCGCGGCGGGCCAAGTTGTTCGGGAAGGTAGGTAAAATGGTCTTGAGTCGAATCAGTTCCGCCGCCATGGCGCTCGTGTTCGCGGCTTCGGCATGGCCAGCCCAGGCGGCGCCCCTGATGCGCGTCGATCCGGGTGCCAGCACGGCCTCCAATGTCATTCAGGTTCAGGGCAGGCCCTGTCCGCCGCAGGGCTGCCGTCCGGGTGACGGGCCCGGCCGGCCGAACCAGGGTGGCCCCGGCCGTCCGGGACCGAGCAGCCCGAGCTGGGGCGGCCCGGGACATGGCGGACCCAACCGCCCGGGACCGAGCAAGCCCAGTTGGGGCGGCCCCAGCCACGGCGGCCCGAATTGGAATCGTCCCAACAACAACCGTCCCGGCTACTGGAATGGCCATCACGGCTATAACGGGCCGCGCGACGGCTATCGCCGCCACAGCGACGGCTACTGGTATCCGCTGGCAGCCTTCGGTGTCGGCGCGCTGATCGGCGGCATGATCGCCAACCAGCCGCGCGAGGTCGCACCACCGAGCCTGTCGCGCGATCATCTGCGCTGGTGCGAGGATCGCTATCGTTCGTTCCGCGCCTCGGACAACAGCTTCCAGCCGAATAACGGCCCGCGCCAGGCGTGCGTTTCGCCCTACTACTGATCATCGCCGCGGTCGCCAAACCCGGAAGGCCCGCCGTATGGCGGGCCTTCTTTTTGCGCACGATATCGCGCTAAGAAGGCTCGCGCAGCCCGGAATAGAACGCCAACCCAGCGAACAATTGCGCCATCGCCGTATCCGAACGGTCGAGATGGCGGATCAGCAGCGCCACCGAATTATCGGGATCACGCGCCGACAGCGCGTCCAGAATGCCCTGATGCTCGGCGAGCGTATCGTCGGCCCGTCCCATTTCCGGCAGCGCCATGAATCGGGTCCGGTCGATCTGCGCCTTGGCGCCGTCGATCATCCGCCACAGGCGCGGAAAACCGCTTAGCTGGCAAATCGTCGCGTGGAAACGGTCGTCGAGCTCGATCAGTTCCTCGAAATCGCCCGCCTCGGCGGCGCGCCGCTGCTGGCGCAGCAGCAGATCAAGCTCATCGAGGCTCGCCTGCGTGACATGCCGGGCGGCATGACGGATCCCCTCGACCTCAAGCGCGCGGCGGATCAGCCGCCCCTCCTCCCAGCGCAGCCGGTCGACCGGCGACACATAGGTGCCCGCCTGCGGCCGGATCACCACCAGCCCATCCGAGGCGAGCTGGCGAAATGCCTCGCGCAGCGGCGAGCGCGAGATGTCGAAACGCCGCGTCACCAGCGCCTCCGGGATCGGATCGCCAGGCCGCAAATGCCAATGCGCGATCGCCCGCCGGAGCAGCCCGTAGACCTGCTCGCCGATCGGACGCGAGCGATCAATCACGGCATCGGCGGGAAACGGATCGTCGCGCTGTGGAAGCTCGGTGCCGCCCGGAGATTTTCGCCTCGACATAGCAATGGCCATTGACACCTCCAAACTGGGATCCTAGCATCTCACATCAATAAGACACGCTGAACAACAGCGATCTACCAAGACAATCAAAAATAATAATCAGAATCGTCCCGGTCTGAAACAAAACGCCAAGGTAACAACATCGCTGCCACAATGCCGCCAAAGCGCTGACAAGGCACTTTGAGAGCAGGATACTCGCGTCTTACGTCAGGACGCTTTCGTCACTTTACGCCAAAAATCTGCCTAAACGTTCCATTGCTTGACGCTTCCGAAGACCTGACGGTCTCGGCGGATTGATCTTGCACGCACTGACATGGAGGAAAAATGTCAGAGGGCTTTTCCGGTCTTGGGATGAATCTCGGGAATCTTTCGCTGCTCTCAAAGGCCAAAACCCGCTCGATCAGCCCGGAGAACTTTACCGGCGCGAAGGGCAAGGGCGGCATGGCGGTCGAAGGCACCGGCGCCAGCTGCGCCCGCGGCCTCGGCAAGGATGGCAGCGGCCTCGGCTGGAAGGTGTCGCCGTCGATCCGCATGGAAGCGGGCGAAACGCGGGTGATCGCCGACATTGACGGCCCCGGCGCGATCCAGCAGATCTGGATGACCCCCGCCAATGTGCGCTGGCGCAACCTGATCATCCGCATCTACTGGGACGGTCAGGAGCATCCCTCGGTCGAAAGCCCGCTCGGCGACTTTTTCTGCGCCGGCTGGAACCAGTATGCGCAGGTCTCCTCGCTCGCCGTCTGCGTCAATCCGGGCCGCGCCTTCAACTGCTACTGGGAGATGCCGTTCCGAAAGCATTGCCGGATCACGCTGGAAAACCGCGATCCCGACGATCACGCCATCATCTACTACCAGATCAACTACACGCTGACCGAGGTTCCGGCCGACGCGGCCTATTTCCACGCCCAGTTCCGCCGCACCAATCCGCTGCCCTACGGCGAGGACTACACCATCCTCGACGGCGTCAAGGGCCAGGGCCAGTATATCGGCACCTACATGGCCTGGGGCGTCAACAATGCCGGCTGGTGGGGCGAAGGCGAGATCAAGTTCTTCATGGATGGCGACAAGGAATACCCGACCATCTGCGGCACCGGCACGGAAGACTATTTCTGCGGCGCCTATAACTTCGATGGCGGCGTCGTCGACGCGACCATGACGAGCGAGTATCGCGAGTTCACCACCGCCTATGCCGGCCTGCCGCAGGTGATCCGGCCTGACGGCACCTATCGCTCGCAGACCCGCTTCGGCATGTATCGCTGGCACATCACGGACCCGATCCGTTTCGAGAGCGATCTGAAGGTGACGATCCAGGCGCTCGGCTGGCGGACGGAGAAGAAGGACCGGCGCTACCTGCCGCTGCAGGACGACATCGCCTCGGTCGCCTTCTGGTACCAGACGATTCCGGCCGCCCCCTTCCCGCCGCTGCCGGACCGTGATTACCTCGAGATCATCTGAGTTCTGCGCCGATGATCTAGGGATGGCGGCGCGGTTCTTGATCCGCCGCCTTTCCCGGCCCGAAAGAGCCGCATCCAGCAAGTCTTTCCGGGGCGCCACACTCCGGAAAGACAAGGCCGCCCAAGGCGATGACTGTCGCCCACTCGCCGGCCTCCTGAGCCCGATGCAACAGGACGGGACTACCGCCCATGAGACTTCTCGGCCAGATCGCGACCCGACTGATCTCCTACATACTGGTGATCGCCTTCGGCTTGACCGTGGTCTTCTTCGTGCCCCGCTTCGCCCCCAACGACCCGGTCGAGGCGATGCTCGCCAAGGTCAGCTCGCAGGGCGCCTATATGGATGCTGCCCAGGCCGACGCGCTGCGCGCCTCGCTGACCGACGCGTTCGGGCTCAAGGGTTCGCTGCTCACGCAATACTGGAACTTCGTCAAGCGCATCGTGCTGACCGGCGATTTCGGTCCGTCGCTGGCGATGTATCCGACTCCGGTCAGCCAGTTGATCGCGCAGGCGCTGCCCTGGACCTTCGGGCTGTTGCTCTCCTCGACGCTGATCGCCTGGGTGCTCGGCAACTTCGTCGGGCTCTGGGCCGGCTGGCGGCCCAACCGCGCCTCGTCGCGGATCATGGAAGGGCTGGCGATCCTCGTCTACCCGATCCCCTATTACATTCTCGCCCTCGTCCTCTCGATCCTGTTCTCCTACATCTGGCCGATCTTCCCGCTGACCGCCTCGGTGCATGGCGCGCCGTGGAGCTTCGCTTTCATCAAGAGCGTGATCTGGAATTCGATCCTGCCGGCGCTGTCGATCGTGCTGGTCGTGTTCGGCTGGTGGGTGATCAGCGTCAAGGCGCAGACGACGCAGCTGGCCGAGGAGGAATTCGTCCGCTACGCCCGGCTGAAGGGTCTTGGCGATGGTCGCATCCTGACGCGCTACGTCCTGCCCAACGCCATCCTGCCGCAGATCACCTTCCTGGCCCTGCAGATCGGCCTGATGTTCAACGGCTCGATCGTCACGGAAATCCTGTTCGAATATCCGGGCCTCGGCCATCTGATCTACATGGCGGTGATCCAGGGCGATTATAACCTTCTGATGGGCACGATCAGCCTGTCGATCATCGCGGTCGCCACCGCGACCATGATCATCGACCTGATCTACCCGCTCCTCGATCCACGCATCCGGGCGAGGTGATCATGCGCTCTTTCAAACTCCCCAAGATCGGCTCGTTCCGGCTCGGCCTCGGCCTGGCGCTGCTGGCGATCTTCGTCGTCCTCGGGCTGATCCTGCCCTGGTTCGCGCCGGTCAATCCACTGACCTGGTACAAGTCGCCGCGCAACCAGGGTCCGAGCCTGCATCATCTGCTTGGCACCACCAATCTCGGCCAGGACATCTTCTGGCTGCTGACCTGGGCGCTGCAGAATTCGCTGATCCTCGGCCTCACGGTCGCGTTCTTCTCGACGCTGATCGGCGTCTTCGCCGGCCTCGCCGCCGGCTATTCCGGCGGCTGGCTCGATCGCGTGCTGTCGTTCTTCATGGATGCGCTGCTCTGCATCCCGAGCCTGCCGATCCTGATCCTGCTCGCCGCCCTGTTCGGCGGCCAGCTGTCGCTGCCGATCGTCGGCGTCGCGCTGGTGCTGTTCAACTGGCCCTATCCCGGCCGCCAGGTCCGCGCCGTGGCGCTGACCATGCGCGAGCGCGAGTTCATCAACGTCGCCTGGTTCTCCGGCGAGAGCCGCCTGAAGATCCTTGGCCGCCACATCTTCCCCTATATCGCCGGCTGGTCGGCGGCCAATTTCATCAACACGGTGCTGGTCGGCATCGCCACCGAGACGAGCCTCGCGGTCATCGGCCTTTCGAGCGCGCAGCAGGCGACGATCGGCACGATGATCTACTGGGCGCTCAAGTATCAGGCGCTGCTGGCGCAACGTTATCTCTGGGTCGGCGCGCCGGTGCTTGCCATCGTGCTGATGTTCATCTCGCTGTTCCTGATTTCCTCGGGTCTGGCGATCCGTTCCGCGGCCCGGAGGATCGGCTGATGATCGAACTGAAGAATGTCCGCGCCGGCTACGGCACGCCAGACGCCTTTGTCGCCGCCGTCGACGATGTCTCACTGACGGTGCACGACAACGAGATCCTCGGCATTGCGGGGGAATCCGGCTGCGGCAAGTCCACCCTGATGCGGACGCTCTATGGCGACTTTTCCGGCGGGCTGAAGATGGACGGCGGCAAGGTGACCGGCCGCTTCACCGATCCTGACAATGGCCGAACGACGGAAAGCGACGCGGCAAACTTCCAGGACCTGTGGTGGGACGTGATGTCCTATGTGCCGCAGGGTTCGATGAGCGTTCTGAACCCGATCATGAAGGTCGAGAAGCAGATCGTCGACGCGCTGCCGAAGCGCGAGAAGAAAGGCAGCAAGGCGGAACTGCGCCAGCGCATCGTCGAGTTCCTGGCCGGCTTCGGCCTGCCGGAAACCGTGCTCGACAGCTATCCGCACCAGCTTTCCGGCGGCATGCGCCAGCGCGTGCTGGTGGCGATCGCCGCCTTCGTGCGGCCGCGCCTGATCCTCGCCGACGAACCGACCACGGCGCTCGACGTCGTCGTGCAGAAGCGCATCCTGCTGATGCTGGTCGAGATCCAGCGCCGGCTGAAGAACACGCTGGTGCTCGTCTCGCATGATCTCGGCGTCCATTATCAAATCACCGACCGCATCGCGATCGCCTATGCCGGCAAGATCGTCGAGGTCGGGCCAACGGCGGAAGTGTTCGAAAATCCGCGCCACCCCTATACGGAAGCGCTGATCGGCGCCCTGCCGCGCGTCGGCCAGAAGGGCGAACGCGTCGGCCTCGAAGGCCGGCCGCCCAGCCTCGCCTCGCCGCCCGATGGCTGCCGCTTCGCCGCGCGTTGCCCGGAAGCGCAGGCGATCTGTCGCCAGAAATCGCCGCCGCTCGTCGATAAGGCGCCCAACCACGCCTCCGCCTGTCACTTTCGCTGAGGACCGAGCATGACGGATCAGCCCGTTCTCGAAATCAATTCTCTCCGCAAGCTTTACCGGGCTGGCGGGATGTTCAGCGGCAAGCAGATCGCCGCCGTCGACAACGTCTCGCTGACGCTCGACCCGAAGCCGCAGGTCTTTTCCATCGTCGGCGAATCCGGCTCCGGCAAGACCACTCTCGCCCGCATGATCCTGCGCCTGGTCGAACCGACCAGCGGCGAGATCCGGCTGGGCGGCCGCCCGCTCACCGGCAAGCACCGCGACCGGATCGACGATTTCGAATTCCGCCGCCTCGTGCAGCCGATCTTCCAGAACCCGTTCGAGGCCTTCAGCGCCTATCTGCCGCTCGACAGCTACCTGATCAATACGGCGCGCAACCTGAAGGTCGCCGAAAAGACCACGGATGGCGCCGACGTCGTCGAAGATGCGCTGCGCTCGGTCGGCCTCTCGTTCGACCGCGTGCGCGGCAAGTATATCCGCCAGTTTTCCGGCGGCGAATTGCAGCGCATCTCGATCGCCCGCGCGTTGATCCCCAACCCGCGCCTGATCGTTGCCGACGAGCCCGTCTCTATGGTCGACGCCTCACTCCGGATGAACATCGTCAATCTTTTCAAGACGATCAAGGAAGAGAAGGGCGTCTCCTTCGTCTACATCACCCACGATCTTTCGACGGCTTACTATCTGTCCGACAGCGTCGTGATCATGAACAAGGGGCGGATCGTCGATGCCGGCGCGCCGCAGGATATCCTCGCCAATCCGCGCGAGGCCTATACGCGCGAGCTGATGGGCGCGATCCCCCGCCTCGGTGAGCGCTGGGCCGAGATCGAGCAGATCAAGGCCGATGCCCGCGACCGCGACGCCGGAGGCCGCGACGCCGAGCCGCTTCGCGCGCGGGCCTGAGGAGACCGAACCCTACCGACGCCGAATTCGACAAGCCGCGAAGAGGCCGAACGCCAGATCCAGAGAGCCTCGCTTCCGATTTCGACGTTTGACTGCCGGACTGCACCACACAATCGAGGAGGAAACGCATGACCGAGATTTCCAGGACCCCACGCCGCCGCGGCATTGCCGTGCTCGGCGCCGCCCTGTTCATGGCGAGCACCATGCTGACGGCGGCGCCCGCCTTTAGCCAGGACATGACCGATGTCGGCACGCCGCGCGATCAGACGCTGATCGTCGACATGCTGAACGCCCGCGTCGCCAACCCCGGCACGATGAACCCCTACCAGCAGGGCGTCACCATCAACCAGGGCATGCATCAGATGGCGTCGGCCCTGATGTGGGACATCGACACCGCGTCGGGCAAGCAGATCCCCGACCTCGCCGCCGCGATGCCGGAGGCGCTGAACAAGGACTACACCAAGTTCCGCGTCAAACTGCGCGAGGGCCTGACCTGGAGCGACGGCAAGCCGTTCTCCGCCGATGACGTGGTGTTCACGGCGGACATGATCGCCAAGACCCCATCGATCGCCTACAGCGCCGCCTTCAACGCCGCGATCAAGGGCTTCACCAAGATCGACGACAACACGATCGAGATCGAGACCACGAAGCCGACGCCGCGACTGGCGCTCGTGCTCGGCTCGCTGATCTACGGCAATCCGTTCCACGTCGTTCCCAAGCACATCTGGGAAAAGGAAGACCCGGCGACCTTCACCAATTTCCCGCCGGTGACGATCAGCGCCTACAAGTACAAGAGCTCCGATCCGAACGGCTCGTGGTTCCTGTGGGAGAAGCGCGACGACTGGAAGAACTCGGATGTCGGCCAGATCGTCGGCGAGCCGAAGGCGCAGTTCGTCCTGTTCCGCTCCTATGGCACCGAGGAAAAGCGCGTCCTCGCCATGGCGCAGAACCAGATGGACATCCTGACGGACATCTCGCCGGAAAGCCTCGACATCCTGCAGAAGCAGAATCCGAAGGTCCAGGCGTGGTTCAAGGGGTTCCCCTATGCCAACCTCGACGATCCCTGCGAGCGCGGCATTCACTTCAACACCTCGAAGCCGCCCTATGACAAGGCGGAGACCCGCTGGGCGCTGGCGCTGGCGATGAACCTGCAGCAGGCCTCGATCGCCACCTTCTCCGGCATGCTGCGCGCCTCGCCGCTCGCCCTGCCGCCGACCAAGGTGCTGATGGACACCTATCACAAGCCGATGGTGCCCTGGCTGAAGGAGTTCGCGCTCGCCGACGGCTACAAGCCGTTCGACGCGGACTATGCCGTCCGGCTTGGCGAACAGCTGCGCTCGGAAGGCGTCGAGGCGATCCCGACCGATCCGGACCAGCTGCGCGACCTGCTCGGCGTCGGCTGGTGGAAGTTCGATCCCGAACAGGCCACCAAGATGCTGGAAGCCCAGGGCTTCAAGAAGCAGGGCGACAAGTGGCTGACGCCGGAAGGCAAGCCCTGGACGATCAACATCCTGGCCCCGGCCGATTTCGAGGTGCAGTCGCAGCGCCTCGCCTTTGCCGCCGCCAATGAATGGGTCGCCTTCGGCATCGACGCCAAGGTGCAGCAGATGCAGGACGGGCCGTTCTTCACGGCCGAGAACACCGGCGACTACGAAGTCGGCTCCTATTGGGGCGCCTCGTGCGGCATCGTGCCGGATCCGTTCGTCCGCCTCGAAGGCTGGCACAAGGACTATGTCCGCCCGAACGGCACGGCGGCTTCCTCCAACCAGGGCCGCTATGTCGACGACGTGCTCTCCGCCAAGATCGACACGCTGCGCTCGATTCCGGCCGACGATCCGCAGATCGTGCCGCTCGGCACCGAGATGCTGAAGGACCTGGTCAAGGGCCTGCCCTCGATCGAGATGTTCGGCACCTCGAAGTTCGTCCCGGTGAACGAGACCTACTGGAAGAACTATCCGAGCGCCGACAACTACTATGAAGGCCCGTGGTGGTGGTGGTCGAACTTCAAGTTCATCGCCGCCAAGATCGAGCCGAACAAGGGCTGATCCAGCCTTAGCTTCGATTGAACAAGATCCGGGAGGCGAAAGCCTTCCGGATTTTCTCGTTTCATCCACTGCAAGCAAGCCCCTCACCCAACCCTCTCCCGCAATCGGGCGAGGGCTTTTCCGCCGGCGCGATATCGGCGTAGAGACTGGGCGCGATGCGCTCCCTCTCCCGCTCGCGGGAGAGGGTTGGGGTGAGGGGCTTTCGGTATCCCGGGCATGGTGAGATGTCGGCAGCTACCCGCCTTCTCACCTCTCCCTGAGGGAGAGGTCGACAGCCAAAGGCTGGCGGGTGAGGGTTTAGGGAACCATCCGGAGAGGACGTAAACCCTCACCCGGAGCTGGGCTCCGACCTCTCCCTCAGGGAGAGGTGAAGAAACGCCCTCAGTTCCGCAACACCACGCAGGCCCCGCCGAGCTTTTGCAGCGAGTTGCAGATCTGGTTGGCTTTCGCCAGCGTGTCGGCCGGCAGGCGGACGCGGTAGAAGGCGCGGCGGCCACGGCCGGCGACGCGCGAACCGAGGATCAGCGTCGGCTTGCCCTCCAGCAGCGACGGATAGCGCGCCACCTGGCGGTGATAGGACGCGATCGCGATGCTCTTGGAGAAATTGCCGGAAAGCTGGACGCCGAACGGCGCATAGGCGCCCTCGATCAGCGACGGCCGATAGGCACGGATCGCCGCCACCAGCGTGGCGCAGTCCCTAGCCTTCGGCTCGGCCCTGGCGGCGGCCGGTTGCTTCCTGGCCGGATTCGGATCGGCGTTTCTCGCCTCGGCCGGCCGCGGATCCGACGGCCTCGGCTCCGGCGCACCGGCCTCTGGCTTCGGCGGGTCGAGCCTCTCGATCTGCCCGCCCTTCCAATCCTGCACGCTGCGGCCGGTGATGAAGGCGACGTAATCCTCGGTCTCCATCGGCAGGTAGCCGCCGCGCTCGATCCAACGCGCCAGCCGGGTTGGGCCGGCATTGTATGCTGCAGCTGCGAGACCGAGATTGCCAAACCGATCTTTTAGACTTCTCAGATATTTGGCCGAGGCGGGAATCGCCAGTTCCGGGTCGAACGGGTCATCCAGCCCCTGCTCCTCGGCCGTGCCGGGCATGAACTGGGCGATGCCCTGCGCGCCGGCGCCGCTCGTCACATGCGGGCGAAAGCTGCTCTCGCGCCAAATCAGCCGGGTGAAGAAATCACGCGGCAGCCCCTCGGCATCGGCCGCCGTCTCGATCAGCCGGCAGAGCGTCTGCACCGTCGTCTCCTCCGCCGCCCGCGCCGAAAACGGCAGCAGGCTGGCGCAGGCAAGGACGATGGCGGCGAGGCGGGCGGGGCGAAAGATCGTCAAGCCGCCCTCCCCGCCCGGTCAGACATAGGCGGAAGGATGCTTCTGCGCGAAGCCGAGATGGCCGCGCAGCTTCTCCAGCAGATCGGCCGCGGCCGCCGTGACCGGCGTGCCGGGCGGGAAGATCGCCGCCGCGCCAGCCTCGATCAGCGCCTCGAAATCCTGCGGCGGGATGACGCCGCCGACGACGATCATGATGTCCGGCCGGCCCTGTCGCGCCAGTTCAGCCTTGAGTTCCGGCACCAGCGTGAGATGGCCGGCGGCAAGCGACGAGACGCCGACGACGTGCACCTGTTCCGAGATCGCATGCGCCGCGACCTCCTCCGGCGTCGCGAAGAGCGGCCCGATGACGACGTCGAAGCCGATATCGGCAAAGGCGGTCGCGATCACCTTCTGGCCGCGGTCGTGGCCGTCCTGCCCCATCTTGGCGACGAGGATGCGCGGCGGCCGCCCCTCATCATGGGTAAACTCGGAAACGAGCGTGGAAAGCCGCTCGATCGCCGCGCCATTGTCGCCAAAACCCTCGCGATAAACGCCGGAATTGACCTGGATCACCGCCTTGTGGCGCTTCCATGCCTTTTCCAGCGCCGTCGAGATCTCGCCGACCGTCGCCTTGGCGCGGGCCGCGTCGACGGCCAGCGCCAATAGATTGCCCTCGCCGGAGCGCGCCGACGCGGCCAGGGCCTCGAGGCTCGCCGCCACCGCGGCGGGATCGCGCTCGGCCCGCAACTGGCGCAACTTCTCGATCTGCTGGGCGCGGACCGAGGAATTGTCGACCTTCAGCACGTCGACCGGCGGCTCGTCGTCGAGGCGGTATTTGTTGACGCCGACCACGGTCTGCTTGCCACTGTCGATGCGGGCCTGTGTCCTGGCGGCAGCTTCCTCGATGCGGAGTTTTGGGATGCCGGCCTCGATCGCCTTGGCCATGCCGCCGAGTTTTTCGACCTCCTCGATATGCGCCATGGCGCGCTCGGCCAATTGCGCCGTCAGCGCCTCGACATAATAGGAGCCGCCCCAGGGATCGATGATCCGCGTCGTGCCGCTCTCCTGCTGCAGGAAAAGCTGGGTGTTGCGGGCGATGCGGGCGGAAAAATCGGTTGGCAGCGCCAGCGCCTCGTCAAGCGCATTGGTGTGCAGCGACTGGGTGTGGCCCTGCGTCGCCGCCATCGCCTCGACCGTGGTGCGGACGACATTGTTATAGACGTCCTGCGCCGCCAACGACCAGCCGGAGGTCTGGCAATGGGTGCGGAGCGCCAGCGACTTCTCGTTCTTCGGCTCGAACTGGCTGACCAGCTTCGCCCAGATCAGGCGCGCGGCCCGCATCTTGGCGATCTCCATGAAGAAGTTCATGCCGATCGCCCAGAAGAAGGAGAGGCGCGGCGCGAACTGGTCGATGTCGAGCCCCGCCGCCAATCCGGCGCGGATATATTCGACGCCGTCGGCGAGCGTATAGGCGAGTTCCAGATCCTGCGTCGCGCCCGCTTCCTGCATGTGATAGCCGGAAATCGAGATCGAATTGAACTTCGGCATGTGCTGCGACGTATAGGCGAAGATGTCGGAAATGATCCGCATCGACGGTTCCGGCGGGTAGATATAGGTATTGCGGACCATGAACTCCTTCAGGATGTCGTTCTGGATGGTCCCCGAAAGCTTGTCCGGGCTGACGCCCTGTTCTTCCGCCGCGACGATATAGAGCGCCAGGATCGGCAGCACCGCGCCGTTCATCGTCATCGACACGCTCATCCGGTCGAGCGGAATGCCGGAAAACAGCGTGCGCATGTCGTAGATGGAATCGATCGCCACGCCCGCCATGCCGACATCGCCGGCGACGCGCGGATGGTCGCTGTCATAGCCGCGATGGGTGGCGAGATCGAAGGCAACCGAAAGCCCCTTCTGGCCGGCGGCGAGATTGCGCCGATAGAAGGCGTTCGAATCCTCGGCCGTGGAGAATCCGGCATATTGGCGGATCGTCCAGGGCTGGTTCACATACATCGTCGGATATGGCCCGCGCAGGAACGGCGCCGTACCGGGAAAGCTGTCGATCGCCTCCAGATGCTCACGATCGGCGGCGGTATAGACCGGCTTGACCGCGATCTCCTCCGGCGTCTGCCAGGGCGAACCACCGGCCGGCACGTCGAGCGGCGCATCGGCGAAGGGAACCGTCGAAAAATCAGGAATACGGGTCATTTCGATGCCTCGATCCGGTCGAGCAGCCGCGCCGGATATTCCAGCACATCGGAACCGGCGTAGAGAAAGGCCTCGACGCCGGCATGGCGATAGGCCGTCTCGCGCTCGCCCGGCCTGCCGGCGAGCACGACATGCGAGAGCCCCGCCCCCGTCAGCCGCCGCGCGGCTTCCTCGGCCAGGGTCTCCCCCTCATAGGTCGCGTGGCCGGTCTCGCACTCATAGACCTCGTCGGACGAGCAGAGGCAGGCCGCCGCCGCGCCCGAGGCGCGCGCCGCCGCCACCAGTTCGTCGAGCGAAGCGAAGCCGTCATTCATTGGCGCCGCGATGCCGGACGCCTCGAACACCCCCTTGGCGAAGCCGGCCCGCCCGCTGAACGAAGCCGGTTTGCCGAGATTGGCCAGGAAGACGGTCGGACGGCGGCCCGTCGCTTCGGCCAAGGCATCGGCGCGGTCGCGCAAATGCTCGAACGGCTCGGCGATGCGGCGCGAAACGAGGCGGGCCGGATTGTCGGCAGCGGGTGGCGCATGCGCCGCCGGGACAAGCACGTCGACCGGCGCCTCGGCGAGATTGGGAAACTCGCTGGTGCCGGTAATCGGCAGCTTGCGACGACGCACGTCGCGCTCGCGTTTTTCCGCGACGGCGCGGATTTCTGCCGCGACCCAGCCGGAGGAAAGAGCCGTCGCGAGGCCGCCCCCGCGCTCGAGCTGCTGAAAAAAGGCCCAGGCCTTTTCGCAAAGCGCGTCGGTAAGCGCCTCGAAGCCGCCGGCGCCGGCGGCCGGATCGAAGACATGGCCGAGGCCCGATTCCTCCAGCAGGATCGACTGCGTGTTGCGGGCAATTCTTCGCGCGCTGGCGTCGGCGAGCCCCAGCGGCGCCGTGAAGGGCAGCACCGTGACGCTGTCGGCGCCGCCCAGGCCGGCGGAAAATGCTGCAACCGTGCCGCGCAGCATGTTTACCTGCGGGTCATGCCTCGTCGTCATGCGAAAACTGGTTTCGGCATCGAGCTGGATCGGCGAGGGCGTCAGGCCACAAGCCGCTTCCACCCGCGCCCATAGCCGCCGCAGCGCCCGGAATTTTGCGATGGTGAGAAACTCGTCCGCATCGGCGGGCAGCAGAAAGGAGATCCTTCTCCGCGCGATTTCGAGCGGCAGGCCGCGCGCCTCCAGTCCGCGCAGCCCCGCCAGCGCGGCGGCGATCGTCGCCGCCAGCTCCTGCGCCTCGGAAGCGCCGGCGTCATGGAAGACCCGGCCATCGGCGCGCAGGATGCGAGCCTTCGCCTCGGCACCAAAGGAGGTCGCCAGCGCCGCCGCCGTATCGAGCGCGGCGTCGACCACCGCAACGCGGCCGCCTTCCGCCGCCAGAATCGAGAATGGGTCGATACCGAGATCGAGGCGCAGGCTGTCGAGGTCGAGCCCCTGACTGCGCACCAGCGCCAGCACGGAACGGGCTGCTTCGGCCGCCGAGCGTCCGGCTTCGAGGCGCAGCGACACCAGGTCGAGCATCACGCCGTCCAGCGCCGCGGCGACCGTCTTCTCGTCGGCTGCGCCGAGCCCGAAGCCCCGCGCGGAAGCCGCGTCGACAAAGACCAGCGCCAGTCCGCTCGCACCATTGTTCAGGTCCTCGAGCGCCTGTGAACTCGCCGCGTCGGCATCCGGCAGGTCGATGCGCTGGACGGCGCGCCAATCACCGAGGCTGGCGCGGACCGGCCGGGTATGATGGCCGGGCGCCTTCGGATAGAGCGGCTGGATCGCGATGTCGTCGGCGGTGCGCGAGACCAGCTTCGCCGCGAAATCGGCACCCTTGATCGCCTTCACCGCCAGCTCGCGCCAGGCGGTTTCGCTCGATATGCGAAATACCGGAGAGGATTGTGGCTTGGTCATTGGCCGCCTCGATGCTTGCCGTGTCTTGTCGTCCATGGCGTGGCGTCGCCATCAAGGGCCGCCACGTCATGGATAGGCCGTGGCGCGCCGCGGTTCAACGGGCGAGGCGCGGCAGCGGACCGGGCCCGGGCCGCAACCGAACAGGAACGGCGCTAGTCTTGGCGACGCGAGCCGCCGCGGGTCGCGCCGCGCTATGTTCGTTCCAATCGACATCGAGTTGTCGATGCAGCAAACGGCAAGATCCAAGATGGCACTCTGCACCGCAATATTATCGATCTTTGAATATTCACATTTTTTCATGACGAGACTTGACCATTGGCTTGCCAAGTTTAGTTTTCAACGAGTCCTTCGAGGGGATTTATCGCTTTCAAGAAGGGGTTCATCGCTTTGACCAAGATTTTCAGCAAATTGTGCGGTGGCGCCTTGGCCATTGCCTTCTTCGCCTCTGCCTCGGCCCCGACCCAGGCGGCCCCCCTGGTTGCGCCGGACCTCGGCGTGAGCTCGCAGCCGAACGCGGATCTGATTCAGGTTCGGCACGGCGGCGGCAACCGGGAAATCAAGCGGGGCCACCGGCCCGGCGGCGGTCACGGCCGCCCGCCCGGCATGGGAAACCGTCCGGGTCATGGCGGGCCGGGCTATCGTCCACCGGGCTATCGTCCGGGCGGCCCCGGACACGGTCCGGGTTATCGTCCCCCTGGCTATCGACCGGGCTACCCGGGATACCGGCCGGGCTATCCGGGCAATCGCCCCGGCTACTGGAACGGCTATCACGGCTACAACTATGCCCGGCCGGGATATCGCTATTACAATGGCTGGTGGTATCCGCTCGCCGCCTTCGGCGTCGGCGCCGCCGTCGGTTCGGCAATCACGCAGCCGACCTACAACTATGGCGGCAGCTACAATTCGTCCCATTACCAGTGGTGCGAGAGCCGCTATCGCTCCTACCGGGCGTCGGACAACACCTTCCAGCCGAACAGCGGTCCGCGCCGCCAGTGCGTCTCGCCCTACTAGAACGCCACACGGAGGCCGGCGCACGGACCGATTGCGCGGCCGGCCCTCCCCCAAGCATGACAAAGCCCGCCATCTGGCGGGCTTTGTTCTATGCGGGCAGGCGACGGCGCGGCCGGTCGCGGGGCCGAAGCCCGAGCCTATGGCTCGCGGTGCGATTCCAGGAACCAGAGCGACTTGTCGAGGCTGCGCGAGAAGGCGGTCAGGATGTCCGCGCTATCGGCGTCGCCAATGTCGGCCGCCTTGTCGATGCCCTTGCGGACCTCGTTCGCCACCAGCGCATAGCGCTCGGTCAACTGCGCCAGGTGATCCTTGATCGCGGAAATGTCGGTGGGATAGGCCTTGAGCTTCGTGGCCGAGGTCACCGACTGCGCCGTGCCGAGGGCGAAACCGCCGAGCTGCGCCACGCGCTCGGCCACCGTGTCGACATGGCCGTCCAGATCGGCGCGAAACGTGTCCAGCATCTCGTGAATAGCGATGAATTGCAGCCCCTTCAAATTCCAGTGAGCCTGCTTGGTGACCAGCGCCAGGTCGATGCTGTCGGCCAGAACCGCGTTCAGCAACTCGATCGACGCGGTCTTTGTGTTGGACTTGAGATCAATCGCGGACTTCAGGGGCGCCATCGCTTTCTTCCTTTTCAAGTCGACATACTACTTCAAACAATGCCTTCGGACCGATATCGATCCCGCGGACCGGCCGGGTGCGTCCGTGGCGGAATGAACGCCATCGACCCAGCCAACCGCGTTGCGGACGATACGCGCTGACAACGCATGCGGGAAGCGCGGCGACTGCAACCCAGACATTCGCGCCGGGAGCCCCAACTGCCGTCTGGTCGCGGCGCTGCGGCTGCGCTAGGACCGTCGCGACTGCGATGATGATGAAGAGGACTTCATGAAAAGCGTGATCTGTGTGGAACCAGGGCGACTGGAATTCGTCGAGCGGCCCGGCCCGGAAGCGCCCGCGGCCGGCTGGGCGACGGTCGACGTCAAGCATGTCGGCATTTGCGGCACCGACTATCACATCTTCGAAGGCAAGCACCCCTTCCTCGAATATCCGCGCATCATGGGCCATGAGCTTTCCGGCGTCGTCTCGGCCGTCGGCGAAGGCGTCTCGCTCAAGGTCGGCACGCCCGTCGTCGTCAACCCGTATATTGCCTGCGGCCATTGCGTCGCCTGCCGCAAGGGCAAGCCGAACTGCTGCACCTCGATCCGGGTGCTCGGCGTGCATACCGATGGCGGCATGGCCGAGAAGATCGTGATGCCGGAAGGCAATCTCTACCCGGCCGAGGGCCTGTCGCTGCGCGACGCCGCCATGGTCGAGTTCCTGGCGATCGGCGCGCATGCCGTCCGCCGCTCGCAGCCGGAAGGCGGCCGCGCCCTCGTCGTCGGCGTCGGGCCGATCGGACTCGGCGCGGCGATCTTCGCCCGCATCGCCGGGCTCGAGGTGACGCTGCTCGATTCGAGCGAGGAGCGGCTCGCCTTTGCCCGCGAGACTCTCGGCTTCCCGAACACGGCGCTGACCGGACCGGATGCGCAGAAGACGCTGATGGAGGCGACCGGCGGCGACCGCTTCGACGTCGTCTACGACGCCACCGGCAACGCCCAGGCGATCGAGGCCGGCTTCGCCCTGGTCGCGCATGGCGGCGCCTATGTCCTCGTCTCGATCGTCAAGGACAGGATCTCGTTCTCGGATCCCGAGTTCCACAAGCGCGAGATGATGCTGATCGGCAGCCGCAACGCCACCAAGGTCGACTTCGAACATGTCGTCGCCTCGATCAAGGCCGGCCTGGTGCCGCTCGACGCGCTGGCGACGCACAGCACGACGCTCGACCGGCTGACCACCGACATGCCGGTCTGGAGCCACGACAAGCGCGGCCTGATCAAGGCGATCATCGCCGTCTGATTTTTCGGCGCACCGACGCCATTGCCGCTTTGACAGCGCTGTCCGAATACAGGACGGTGCTGTCAAAGTTCAGCGGGTACACCGCGGCGCGATGGGAGCGGACAATGGAATACCGGCAACTCGGCAATTCGGGACTGAAGGTCTCGGTGCTCACCATGGGCACCATGACCTTCGGCGCCAAAGGCGATTTCTCGAAGGTCGGCAACATCACCGACGTCAACGAGGCGCGGCGGCAGATCGACATGGTGATCGACGCCGGCGTCAACCTGCTCGACACCGCCAATGTCTATTCGGGCGGCGATTGCGAAGCGATCATCGGCGACGCGCTCGGCGGCAAGCGCAAGAACGACGTGCTGATCGCCACCAAGGCGCGGTTTCCGATGGGCAGCGGCCCGAATGACCGCGGCCTGTCGCGCTATCACCTGATCCGCGAATGCGAGGCCAGCCTCAAGCGCCTGAAGACCGACGTCATCGACCTCTACCAGGTGCACCAGTGGGACGGCCTGACGCCGCTGGAGGAAACGCTGGAAGCGCTCGACAGCCTCGTCCGCCAGGGCAAGGTCCGCTATATCGGCTGCTCCAACTATTCCGGCTGGCACATCATGAAGGCGATGGAGATCGCACGCCGCGACAACCGCATCCCCTTCATCTCGCAGCAGATCCACTACACGCTGCAGGCGCGCGAGGCCGAGCAGGAGCTGGTGCCGATCTCCATCGACCAGAAGCTCGGCATCCTGGTCTGGAGCCCGATCGCCGGCGGCCTGCTCTCGGGCAAGCACCGCCGCAACAAGGAAACGCCTAGGGACAGCCGCCTCTTCCAGGGCTGGACCGAGCCGCCGATCCACGACTGGGACCGGCTCTGGGATATCGTCGACGAACTGGTGGCGATCGCCGATGCGCGCGGCGTGTCCGGCGCGCAGGTGGCGCTCGCCTGGCTGCTCGGACGCCCCGGCGTCACCTCGGTGATCATCGGCGGCCGCACCGACGCGCAGTTCAAGGACAACCTCGCCGCTGCCGATCTGAAGCTCTCGACCGACGAGCGCGCCCGGCTCGACAAGGTCAGCCAGCCGCCGCTGAACTACCCCTACTGGCACCAGGCCGCCACCGCCAAGGACCGCCTCGGCGCCGCCGACCTCGCCTTCCTGCAGCCCTTTGTAAACGGCTGAAGCTCATCGCTTCGAACGCAAAAGGCCCGGCATGACCGGGCCTTTTTTGTTCGATGATCGCCTCGGCCCTCGCTCACGCTCGCCGTCATCCCGGCGAAAGCCGGGATCCATACAGCGAAGTTTGGGGGTGTTTCGATGCAGCCGCGCCGAATCTACCGCGCGCGACGGATGAGGGTCGGGAGCATGTGGCTGCCATGGATCCCGGCTTTCGCCGGGATGACGGCGGAGGGTGTTGCGACGGGGGGACCATCCAACGCGCGGGCGACATCACGGCCGCCCACAGCCGACGACTTGGCGTAAGAACCCTAGAACTTGTAGTTCAGGCCCGCCTTGACCGCGTTGGTGGTCGCGCCGGCCTCGGACTGCGCCTCGGTGCCTTCGAAGAAGGTCTTCTTGCCGAGGTCGACATAGTCGTATTCGAGGCGGCCGGTCAGGTTCTTGGTGAAGCCGTATTCGATGCCGGCGCCGGCGGTCCAGCCGACCGCCCACTGGCTGTCATTGCCGAGCCCGGCCTGCTTGGCCTCGAGGTTGCCATAGGCGACGCCGCCCTTGCCGTAGAACAACCACTTGTCATAGGTGAAGCCGATGCGGCCGGTGGTCGAGCCGATCCAGTTCAGATCGAGCGCCGCGCTGCCGGCCGTGTCGCTGAGGCCGCTATAGGCGATGTCGGTCTCGAAGCCGACCAGCCAGGGATCGGCCTGGTAGTTGTAGCCAGCCTGGACGCCGAACAGGCCGCCGCTCAGGCTGTCGAGGAAATCGGCGTCCTTGGTGCCGCCGCCCCAGCCATAGCCGCCATGCACGCCGGCATAGAAACCGTTCCAGTCGAAGCCGGTGGGCGCCGCCGGGACGACCGGTTGCGGCGGCTCATAGGAGATGTCCGCGGCGACGGCCACGCTCGAAAGCGCCAGCAGGGCAACGCCCGCCAAGATCAGATGCCTCATCACGTACCCTCGCGACCGGAACGCCGCCGAAATCCCCATAGCCAAGATGACTCCGAAACAAGGCGTCATCTTGGCCCATCAGGACCAGACATCGGCATTGACGGTCTGCGCGTCAAGGCAAGCGCACGCGCCGGCTGCGAAGAGTCTGCCGGGGCGGCGATCCTGCAACACGAATTGGATCGAATTCCAAACCATCGCCGCCGGCACGAAGGCCCTCAGCGCACCAAAATCGCCCGGAAATCATTGACGTTGGTCAGCGTCGGGCCGGTGACGACGAGCCGGTCGAGCGCTTCGAAGAAGCCGTAGCCGTCATTATTCGCAAGGCGTGCGACCGGATCGATGCCCTTCGCCTTCGCCTCGTCGAGAATGCCGGCATCGATCCAGGCGCCGGCATTGTCCTCGGAGCCGTCGATACCGTCCGTATCGCAGGCGATCGCCGCGATGCCCGCATGACCGCCGAGCGCCACGGCGAGCGCCAGCAGGAATTCGGCATTGCGGCCACCCCGGCCCCGCCCCCGCACGGTGACGGTGGTTTCGCCGCCCGAGAGGATCACGCAGGGTTTTGCCACCGGCTGGTCATGCGCCGCCGCATAGCTGGCGATCGCCGCCAGTACGCGCGCCACGTCGCGCGCTTCGCCTTCCAGCGCATCACCAAGCACCAGCGGCGTCAGGCCGATGGCGCGCGCGGCTTCGGCCGCCGCATCCAGTGCCATCTTCGGTGTCGCCAGCATCTCGACCGCGCCGCCGGCGCCGGCTGAGACCGCATTGGCGCGGATCGCTGCCTCGATGCGTGGCTCGACGGCGATGCCGTATTCGGCGAGGATCGCCAGCGCGCCGTCGGGATCGGAGGCTTCCGGAATGGTCGGGCCGGAGCCGATCGCGCCGGGATCGTCGCCCGGCACGTCGGAAATCAGGAAGGTCACCATCCGCGCCCTCGCAGCGGCGGCGGCGAGGCGGCCGCCCTTGATGGCGGAGAGCGCTTTTCGCACGTGGTTCATGGCGCCGATCGGCGCGCCGCTCTTCAGCAGCGCGCGATTGAGCATCTGCTTATCCTCGAGCGTCAGCCCCGGGGCCGGCAGCGCCAGCAGCGACGAGGCGCCGCCCGACATCAGGAAGACGACGAGATCGTCGGGCCCCGCTGTCGCGGCGATGTCGAGAATGCGCTGCGCCGCCGCCATGCCGGCGGCATCGGGAACGGGATGCGAGGCCTCGACGATCTCGACGAAGCGGGTCGGAGTGCCATGGCCATAGCGGGTGACCGCGAGCCCTTCCGGCGCCGGGTTGCCGGCTTGCTCCCAGGCATCCTCGAACGCCCGCACCATGCGCGCCGCGCCCTTGCCGGCGCCGAGCACGAGGGTCCGCCCCTTTGGCGCAGCCGGGAGCCTTCCTTCAAAGCGGCCATCCGGCAGCGAGGCCGCCAGCGCGGCGTCGAAGAGAGCGCGAAGGATGGCGCCATCGGGCGAGTTCTTGTCGAGCGTCATGTCACATGCCTGTCCGCAGGGGGCAACGCCAGTCACCGGGCGGTCTCGATCCGCAGCGAGCCGACCAGCGCCTCGAAGAGCGGGCGCGCCTTGTCGATCGCTGCGGCGGTGGTCGCACAGGAAAGGCTGATTCGATAGGCCGGGGTTTCGGCGATCGCGATGAACTGGCGGACCTTGGCATGGTCCGGACCGAACTGCGGCATGACGATCGCGGCGACGCCGCGAACGCCATTGCCAAAGCCCATCGGCGCGACGGCATTGACACGGCCCATCATTCCCAGCGTCAAGCGCACCGCCGCCACCTGCTGCTCGATCATCTCCGGGGCGTTCAGCGCCGCCGGATCCAAGGCACGGACATCGTCCGGCTGCGTCTTCAGCCCGACGCCGCACAGGCTTTTCGACGTGCCGGCGCGCGGCAGCTCCGGATCGACGCTGTCCACCTCGATGATGAAATCATGCCCGCGATGCCCGCGTCGCTTGCCGATGACGAGCGACGCTGGGGCCGAAAAGGCGAGCCCCGTCGCGTCGTCGCGGAAATTCGTGCGGATCGGGCGCGCGGGAACCTCCGCCGCCGCGCCGCGGCCAACCACGCCCGGCAGGATCGCCAGCGCCGCCGCCGAAAGGATGGCGACGGCGCCCTTCCGACGGGGCTGCGAAAATGTCATGCCCTGGCGATCCGTCCGGCCTATCGGCCTGCGCTCAATCGCGCACGCCGACGACATAGTCCTGGATCTGGTCGACGATCGCGCCGGTCATCGGGATCGAGGCGTCGCTCATCAGGAACAGCGCCAGGCGGGCGACGTCATCCGGCTTGATCAGCCGGCCCCAGGGCATCATCGCCTCGGCCTCTTCCAGCCAGCCCTCGCCCTTGCCGAGCTTGTTAGCCTGCATGTCGCGTTCGCCCGGCGTGTCGGCCCAGCCGAGGTTGATGCCGTTGACGCTGATCCGGTCGAAGCGGTGCGAGTGGGCGGCGTTCTTGGTCAGCGTCAGCAGCGCCGCCTTGGACGAGGCATAGACGCCCAGCTCCGGCGTGCCGCCATAGGCGTTGACGGAGAGGATATTGACGATCGCACCGGGGGCGGCGCGGCTGCGCAGATGCTGGATGACGCCCTGCATCAGGAACATCGGCGTGCGCACATTGGTGGCGAACACCGTGTCGAAGAAGTCGATATCGGCCTCGGCGATCGACCCGCGATCGGTGCTGGCGGCGGCGTTGACGAGGGCGTCGACATGGTCGAAGCGGTCGAGCGTCGCGTCGATGACGATTTCGGCCGCGTCGGAATCGGAGAGATCGACCGAGACGAAGCCGCCGCCGACGCCGAGCGCCTCCAGTTCGGCCACCACGGCCGCGCCGCGCTGCGGGTTGCGCCCGACCAGCATCACGCCTTCCGCGCCCGAGCGCGCCGCCTCCAGCGCCACGGCCCGGCCCACGCCTTGCGTGCCACCGGTCACCAGAAGGATCTTGCCGTCTGCGCGCGCTTCCATCTCAGACTTCCCTGCCCATTTCGCTGTTCACCAGCTGATTTCGTGGTTCGCACTTGCCCATGGCGCCCCGGCGCGGCACGCTGCCGACAGGGCGGGAACAAGATCTGCGATCGATCCTAGCCGGGCAGGTCTCGGCGATGCAACTCATGCGCGCCCATTTCGAGCCGAATGCCGACAGGCAACAATCCGGGATCGCCATGTCTCTTCAGTCCGTTACACCGACCGATGCCGCCGCCGACCGGATCTCGGCGGCGCGAATCGAGCGCGCGCCGCTCGGCCTGCTGCCGGATGCGTTTCGCCCCGCCGACGAGGCGACCGCCTATGCCGTGCAAGGCAAGGTGCATGAGCGCCTGGCGGGGAGCCGCTACGGCCGGCGGATCGGCTGGAAGATCGGCTGCACGACGCCGGTGATGCAGACCTATCTCGGCATTCCGAACCCCTGCGGCGCTGGCCTGTTCGAGGGCACGAAGCACGCTTCCGGCGCGACGATCCGGGCGGCCGATTTCCGCCATGTCGGCATCGAATGCGAGATCGCGGTCAAGCTGTCGCGCGACCTGCCGGCGACGGGCGCGCCCTTCCGGGCCGAGGACATGGCCGGCGCCGTCGAAAGCGTCATGGCAGCGATCGAGCTGGTCGACGACCGCTATGTCGACTGGCGCAACACCGATACGCCGACGCTGATCGCCGACGATTTCTTTGCCGCCGGCTGCGTGCTCGGCCAGCCGCGCGCGCTTGCCGACACGCCGGACCTCGCCGAACTGGTCGGCGTGACGCGGATCAACGATGTCGAGGTCGGGCGCGGCGTCGGCGCCGATGTGCTCGGCCATCCGTTCGCAGCCCTTGCCTGGCTCGCCAACAGCCTTTCGGCACGAGGCGAGATGTTGCGGGCGGGCGAGATCGTGCTGACCGGCAGCCTGGTCGAAACCCGCTGGCTCAACGCCGGCGACCGGATCGCAATCGCAATCTCGGGCCTCGGCGAGGTGACGCTGGCGGTCTCGGAATAGGTGCAGTCTCTCACCTCTCCCTGAGGGAGAGGTCGACGCACGCAGTGCGGCGGGTGAGGGTTTAGGGACCTATCCGGTGAGGGCGTAAACCCTCACCCGGAGCTTCGCTCCGACCTCTCCCTCAGGGAGAGGCGAAGGAAGACCTGCGCATTCCGGGCTCGCCCTACCGAAAATGCTTCGAAAGCTTCAGGCCCTGGGCCTGGTAGTTGGAGCCGAGATCGCTGCCATAGAGTTTTTCCGGGCGCACCGACATCGTCTCGTAGACGAGGCGGCCGACCGTCTGGCCGTGTTCGAGAATGAACGGCACTTCATGGCTGCGCACTTCGAGCACGGCGCGACTGCCGGCGCCACCGGCGGCCTGATGGCCAAAACCCGGATCGAAGAAGCCGGCATAGTGGACGCGGAATTCACCGACCAGCGGGTCGAAGGCGACCATCTCGGCGGCATAATCCGGCGGCACATGCACCGCCTCGCGCGAGACGAGGATGTAGAACTGGTCGGGGTCGAGGATCAGTTCGGCCTTGCCGCGCACCGGGATCGGCTCCCAGTAATCGAGCACGTCGCAGGCGGCGCGGCGATCGACGTCGACGACGCCGGTATGGCGCTTGGCGCGATAGCCGATGATGCCGTTCGAGCCTTCGAGATCGATCGACAGCAACAACCCGCCCGACGCGCGAAACGCGCCATCGATCAGCGGCTCACGCGCATTCAGCGCCGAAAGCGCGGCGTCGGAGAGACGCGTGTCGCCGCGACGAAAGCGGATCTGCGACAGGCGCGAGCCGGTGCGCGCAACGATCGGGAAGGTGCGCGGGGAAACTTCCAGATAGAGCGGGCCCTGGTAGCCGGCCGGGATCGTGTCGAAGGACTGCGCCCGGTCGGTGATGACGCGGGTGAAGATGTCGAGGCGGCCGGTCGAGGATTTCGGATTGGCGGAGGCTTGGATATCGGCCGGCAGCGCCAGCCCTTCGAGCAGCGGCACGATGTAGACGCAGCCGGTCTCCAGCACGGATCCAGCGGAAAGGTCGATCTCGTGCAGGGTGAGTTCGGCGAGCCGGTCCTTCACCAGTACATTCGGGCCCGGCAGGAAGCTGGCACGGACACGATAGGCGACGGCGCCGAGGCGGAGATCGAGGCTCGCCGGCTGCACCTGGTCGGTGTCGAGCGGCCGGTCGATGACGATCTGGCCGGCCGCGAGGCTCGCCCGGATCTGCTCGGCCGAAAGAATTCCGATTGCTGCCTTGTCCGTCATCCGCTCCGGTCCTGCTCTATCTTCACCTCTCCCTGAGGGAGAGGTCGGCCCGCAGGGCCGGGTGAGGGTTTAAGCCCTCTCCGGAAAATTCCCTAACCCCTCACCCGCCGGCTACACCGTCGACCTCTCCCTCAGGGAGAGGTGAAGACACAGCGGCGCGACTGAACGAAGCACTTAGCTTAAGTCGTCGTTGACGCCAAGCCGCCGGAGGCATATCAAAAAACGCATCTACCGTGGTCTATTTGAGCCGACCGGCTTGCCGCCACGTTAAACAATGTCGCTAAAAGGTCGGTTGCCGGAAATCCGACATCCGATTTTGGCCCGACCTCGTGTCGGGTTTTTCGTATCCGGGATCAGAAACGAATGTCCGAAGACAAAGCCAAGCGCCCCCGCCGCCCCGCCACCGAGCTCGTGCATGGCGGCACCCTCCGATCGCAATTCGGCGAAATCTCGGAAGCGATGTTCCTGACCCAGGGCTTCGCCTATGACACCGCCGAGGCGGCCGAAGCGCGGTTCAAGGGCGAGAATCCGGGCTTCATCTATTCGCGCTTCTCCAATCCGACCGTCTTCATGTTCGAGGAGCGCATCCGCCTGCTGGAGGGCGCCGCCGCCGCGCGCGCGACCGCCAGCGGCATGGCCGCCGTCACCGCAGCGCTGATGTGCATGCTTAGGGCTGGCGACCATGTCGTCGCCGCCAAGGCGCTGTTCTCGTCCTGCCTCTATGTCGTCGAGGACCTGCTGCCGCGCTACGGCGTGCAGTCGACGCTGGTCGACGGCACCGATCTGAACCAGTGGCGCGACGCGGTCAGGCCGAACACCAAGGCGTTCTTCCTGGAAAGCCCGACCAACCCGACCCTCGAAGTGATCGACATCGCGGAAGTCGCGAAGATTGCGCATGAGGCCGGCGCGCTGCTGATCGTCGACAACGTGTTCGCGACCCCGATCTGGCAGCAGCCGATCAAGCTCGGCGCCGACGTCGTCGTCTATTCCGGCACCAAGCATATTGACGGCCAGGGCCGGGTGCTCGGCGGCGTCATCCTGTCGGCCGATGAAGCCTATGTGAACGACCACCTGCACAATTTCCTGCGCCAGACCGGCCCGACGCTGTCGGCCTTCAATGCCTGGGTGCTGCTGAAGGGCCTGGAGACGCTGGACATCCGCGTCCGCCGCCAGACCGAGAGCGCGGCGAAGATCGCCGACGCGATCGCTACCCACCCGAAGATCGCCAGGCTGATCTATCCCGGCCGCGCCGACCACCCGCAGGCCGACGTCGTCAAGAAGCAGATGGGTGCCGGCTCGACGATGATCGCCTTCGAGGTCGATGGCGGCAAGGAGGCGGCGTTCCGCGTCGCCAGCGCGCTGGAGGTCGTGACGATCTCCAACAATCTCGGCGACGCCAAGAGCCTGATCACCCATCCCTCGACGACGACTCACCAGCGCCTCTCCGAGGAAGCCCGCCTCGGCTTCGGCATCACGCAGGGCATGCTGCGCCTTTCGATCGGCCTCGAGGATGCCGACGACCTGATCGAGGACCTCCGCCTCGCGCTCGACAAGGCCTGAACCTTCCTAGTGCAAAAAGCCGCCGGAACGCGCCGTTCCGGCGGCTTTCTTTTCATGCGCTGAAGCGCCGTCGCGTCGCCTGCATGCGGCGGAATAGATGGAAGATGCGCTGAATTGCGCAGTGGCGGCCCGGCCGCCGCCATGATTACTGGCGCCAAGCTGAATTACTGACGCCAAATTGACTTGCCGCAAGGCCAAACACCGTTGGACTCGCTAGGTTTCCTCGGCTAGTTTGGAACCCATCCAAGAAGCGGATTCTGCTGATGGACTATCAATCGTTTTTCGTGGACGCGATCGACGCTCTTCATTCCGAGAAGCGCTATCGCGTCTTTGCCGACCTCGAGCGCATCGTCGGCCGTTTCCCGCATGCGATCTGGCGCTCGGAGCGCGGCGCGCGCGAAGTCACGATCTGGTGCTCGAACGACTATCTCGGCATGGGCCAGCCACCCCGACGTCGTCGCAGCGATGGCGAGACGGCGCAGCGGCATCGGCGCCGGCGCCGGCGGCACGCGCAACATCTCCGGCAACAGCCATCCGATCGTCGAGCTGGAAGCGGAACTCGCCGACCTGCACGGCAAGGAAGCCGGCCTCGTCTTCACTTCCGGCTATCGTCTCGAACGAGCCGCGATCTCGACCATCGCCAAGCTGCTGCCCGACTGCCTGATCCTGTCGGACGAGCTGAACCATGCCTCGATGATCGAGGGCATCCGCCGCTCCGGCGCGCAGAAGCGCATCTTCCGCCACAACGACCTCGAGCATCTGGAAGAGCTGCTCAGGAAGCCGCCCCCGGTCGCGCCGAAGCTGATCGTCTTCGAGAGCGTCTACTCGATGGACGGCGACATCGCGCCGATCGCCGGTATCTGCGACCTCGCCGAGAAATACGGCGCCATGACCTATATCGACGAAGTGCACGCCGTCGGCATGTATGGCCCGCGCGGCGCCGGCATTGCCGAGCGCGACGGCGTCATGCACCGGATCGACGTCATCGAGGGCACGCTTGCCAAGGCGTTCGGCCGTGTCGGCGGCTACATCACCGCCAGCCGTGCCGTCGTCGACGCCGTGCGCTCCTATGCGCCGGGCTTCATCTTCACCACCGCGCTGCCGCCGGCCATCGCCGCCGCGACCACCGCCTCGATCCGCCACCTGAAGGCCTCGCAGGTCGAGCGCGATCTGCAGCAGAAGCACGCGCAGCTGACCAAGTCGATCCTGATCCATGCCGGCCTGCCGGTGATGCCGTCCGAGACCCATATCGTGCCGCTCTTCGTCGGCAACCCGGATCTCTGCAAGCGCGCCTCCGACATGCTGCTGGAAGAGCACGGCATCTACATCCAGCCGATCAACTACCCGACCGTGCCGCGCGGCACGGAGCGCCTGCGCATCACGCCGACGCCCTGCCACGACGAAAAGCTGATCCTCGGCCTGCGCGATGCGCTGGTCGATGTCTGGCATCGCCTGTGGCTGCCGCTCGGCCGCACCGCCCCGGCCACGACCGCCCGCCTGGTCGCCAATGGCGGCACCTCGCATTTCGACGTGTTCCCGCCGGCCGGCGGCTGAACGGGTCGCGACGTCATTAAAAAGGCCCGCCGAGCGATCGGCGGGCCTTTTTTTGTTTGAGGTCGGTAGATCTCACCTCAGGCGCAGGTCCCGATCTTCACCTCTCCCAGAGGGAGAGGTCGACGGCCGAAGGCCGGCGGGTGAGGGGTTGAGCCCTTACCGGATGGTCCCCATCCCCTCACCCGGAGCTTCGCTCCGACCTCTCCCCATGGGAGAGGTGAAGGGGTGGCGGCCACCCGTTGAACAGCCCCTCAGGCCGCGACCTCGGCCGTCTCCGGCTCGCCGATCTTCGTGATGTCGAACGGCACGGTCTGGTAAATCTCGTTGATCCAATTGCCGAACAAGAGATGCGCGTTGCCGCGCCAGCTATTGACCGGCGGCCGGGCCGGATCGTTCTTCTGGAAGTAATCGGACGGAATCGCCACGTCGATCTTCGCGTTGATGTCGCGGAAATACTCGTCGCCGAGCGAGTTGGTGTCATATTCGAGGTGGTTGAACATGTGCAGGGCGCGATGGCGGGTGTCATCGAGCAGGCACAGGCCCGTCTCCTCGCTCTCGGCCAGCACGATCACACCGCTACCCTGCGGGATCTCGCTCTTGCGCACTTCCGACCAGCGCGATACCGGCACGGTGAATTCGTCGGCAAGCCCGCGCAGATAGTGCGATGCCGACGCGGAGGCCGGGATCTGGTGCCGGAAGATGCCGAACGCCTTGCCGGGCAGGTCGTATTTCTGCATGCCGTGGAAATGGTGCACGGCCGCCTGCGCCGCCCAGCAGATGTTGAGCGAGCGATGCACATGCGTCTGCGTCCAGTCGAAGATCCGGCGCAGCTCGTCCCAATAGGTGACATCCTCGAACGGCATCCGCTCGACCGGCGCGCCGGTGATGATGAAGCCGTCGAAGCGCTCGTCCTTCACCTCCTCCCAGGGGCGGTAGAACGAGAGCATGTGCTCGGCCGGCGTGTTGCGCGGGGCATGATCGGTGATCTGGACCAGCGAGAGCTCGATCTGCAGCGGCGTCGCGCCGAGCAGGCGGGCGATCTGCGTCTCGGTCGAGATCTTGTTGGGCATCAGGTTGAGCAGGCCGATCCGGAGCGGGCGGATGTCCTGACGCACCGCGTCAGCCGCGCGCATGACCACGACACCTTCCGCTTCGAGCTTGCGGCGGGCTGGCAGGTCGTCGGGGATCTTGATCGGCATCGTGCGTCGTCCTGTACTGGAAGAGCCGACGCGGTGTGACTGGGTCCGTATATTTGCCGGATCGGCCACATCCTCCCTTGCGGGAGTGCCACCTTGCCCGGATAGGCAGGTTGGCGTCGGGCGTCGGCCCAACTCTTGATGTAGGAAAACCTACTATCCGAGCAATACGTGCTTGGCAAGCGCCAAGCGGGATCGGCCGCGCCCCTCGACCGGCGATCGGACGCCATCGAAAGGCGGCCGGATTGAACATTCGCCGCCGCCTGCTAGGCTCTCGCCGGGGGAGAGCACCATGTCCCATGCCGCCGAGAGCGACGGGCCGCAGGCGCCCGCCGACGACATCGATCACACCATTCGCGCCATCACCGGTGCGCTCCAAGCGGAACCCGGCATCCGCGCCCTGGCGCTGAGCGGTAGCCACGGCGCCGGCCTCGCCGACGCCTATAGCGATCTCGATTTCCTCGTTGTCGCCGACGACGGCGCGACCGACGCAATCGCCACGCTCTGGCGCGACGCGCTTGGCCAGCTCGGCGAGATCGTGCTGTGGCGCGACCGGCAGGTGAAGTCGACGCTGATCAACGCCATCACCGCGGCCTGGCTTCGGGTCGACGTTGATATCGCGACGCCGGAGCAGGCCGCGCAGCGGACGAAAGCGGGACTGCGGATCCTGTTCGATCCGGACGGCCTGCTGGAAGCGCTGCCGGCGACAGCAGAAAGGCAGCGACCGAGCCCGGGGCGGCTGCAATGGCAGATCGAGGAATTCTTCCGCGTCCTGGGATTGCTGCCGCTCGCCATGGGTCGGGCCGAATATTTCAATTCGGTCACCGGCCTGTTCTTTCTGCGCAACCTGATCGTCGACCTGCTGGTCGAGGAGACCGACACGCCGTATCGCGGCGGCGTGCTGCATCTGAACCGGCTGATCACGGCGGAGCAGAAGAAGGCGCTCGCCGCCCTGCCGCCACTGGTGGCGGAGCGCGACGCGCTGATCGCCAACTATCTCGCCCATGCCGCGCTCTATCTGCCGCGAGCCCGGCGCAGGGCGCGGGAACTGGGGGCCGACTGGCCCGAACGGTTCGAAGCGGCGACCTGGGCGCATCTTCGCGACACGCTCGGGATTGAGCCGCCTGCGGCTATACGCTGACCTTCGGCCGGCTCGCACTCACGAGATCTTGGCGCCACCCCGAGAGCCTGTTGTGCAACCCTCCACCTCCATCATCCTGAGGAGGCTTGCGCGAGCAAGCCATCTCGAAGGACGCACGGCCTATGGGCCGCCGATCGATGGCATGACCACTCTGCGCGCTTCGAGACGGCCCTTTGGGCCTCCTCAGCATGTTGAGGATGTGGATGGCGAAGTCCCGGGCTCTGGTCCGACCTACCCTCAGAGAGAGGTCAGACCGAACCAAGGGAAGCTACTTCGACAACCACTCCGCCAGGCGACGGGTCGCTTCGCGGATCTGGTCGAGGTTGCGCAGATAGCAGAGCCGCATGAAGCCGGCGCCGCCGGCCCCAAACGCATCGCCCGGCGCCAGGCCGACATTGGCCTCGTCGACCAGCCGCAGCGCCAGCTTGCGCGTGTCCGGCTCGCCGTCGACGGCGAAGAAGGCGTAGAAGGCGCCGGCCGGCCGGACCAGCCGCACCCGGCCCGTCCGCTCGAGGCCGGAGCAGACGATCTCCCGCGCTTCGACGGCGCGCTGGCGCTGGAAATCGATGAAGGCGTCACCCTGTTCGAGCGCCGCGACCGCGCCGCGCTGCAGGAATTTTGGCGTGCCGGAACTCGAATACTGGATCAGATTCTCGATCACCTGACCGAAGGCGGGCGGTGCCGAAAGCCAGCCAACGCGCCAGCCCGTCATCGCCCAGTTCTTCGACATCGTATTGACGTAGAGGATGCGGTCGTCGGGTTCGGCGATGTCATAGAACGAAGGCGAGCGGTCGCCCTCATAGAAGAAGCGCGTATAGACCTCGTCCGAGACGATCCAGAGCCCCTTCGCGCGGGCGAAATCGAGGATCGCCTGCAATTCGTCGCGCGTCGCCGTCCAGCCGGTCGGGTTGCAGGGCGAATTGAGGAACAACGCTTTTGTCCGCGGCGTCACGGCTTCGAAATAGCGATCGAGATCGAGCGTCCAGCCGGCATTGCCGTAGGTGAGCGGCACTTCGACAACCCTAGCGGCGCCGACTTCCGCGGCGGCGGCGAAATTCGGCCAGGCCGGCGTCGGCACGACGACTTCATCGCCATGGCCCGCGACCATGCGCAGCGCGATCTGAATCGCCGGCATGCCGCCCGACGTCACGAAGAAGCGCTCGGGATCGAACGGGCGGCCATAGAGGCGCTCGTGATAGCCGGCCAGCGCCTGTCGCAGTTCGGGAATGCCGCGCTGGTGCGTGTAGAAGGTCTCGCCGGCCAGCAGCGCGGCCTGCGCCGCCTCGCTGATGAAGGCAGGCGTCGGCAGGTCGCCCTCGCCGACCCAGAGCGGGATCAGGCCGGCGCGGTCACGCCCATAGTTGAAGACCTCGACGATACCGCTTTCGGGAGCCTGGCTGGCTTCCGGGCGCAGCGTATTCAATGCGGAATGGACGGACACGCACGTTTCCAGTTTTGCAGGCGCCTGTCCGTGGATCCAAGTCCTTCAGATCAAGGCGCCGTTTCGGAGGATGTCGCGAGATGGCTCGACCCAGCGCTCTAGCGCGCAACCGAGACAAAACGGCGGCCGAGGAGCCGCCGTTTGCTACGCGCTGGTGCGACCGGAAGACCGGATGGACTACTTCTTCGAAAGAAGGTCGCGGATTTCGCGCAGCAGCGCCACGTCTTCCGGCGTCGCCACCGGAGCCGGCTCGGCCGCCTTCTCGCGCTTCAGCTTGTTCATGCCCTTGACCAGCATGAACAGGATCCAGGCAATGATCAGGAAGTTGATCGCGATGGTGATGAAGTTGCCATAGGCGATGGTCGCGCCGGCCTTGCGGGCGGCTTCGAGGGTCGCCTGCGGTTCGCCAACCAGCTGGATGTACTTGTTGGAGAAGTCGATGCCGCCGGTCACAGCACCAACGATTGGCATGATCAGGTCATTGACGATCGAATTGACCAGGCCGCTGAAGGCGACACCGATGATGATGCCGATGGCCAGGTCGACCACGTTGCCCTTCAAGGCAAACTCACGGAATTCCTTCAGCATTCAAATGCTCCTTTCGCCCGGCTCGTCTCGAACCCAGTTTCACAACCCGCACAACTATAGCGCAGCGGATTCAATGGCGAAACGTGCCGGATTCAAATGTCCTGCGCGTTGCCACAACGCAGGACCGGCGCGCCGCGCCAGCCATGCGGCGTCAGGCGCGATTGACGCCCCGCCTCGCTTGGCGCTATGAGCCTCGGATCATTTTCGAGAAGAGTGCCGATGTATCGAACCGTCACGCGATCGATCCAGGTGACCGTGCAGCCGAGCTTCGTCGAGGACGATTCCTCGCCGGGCGAAGACCGCTACGTCTGGGCCTATACGATCGAGATCGTCAATCTCGGGCTTGAGAACGTCCAGCTTCGCTCGCGCTTCTGGCGCATCACCGACGGCAAGGGCCGGACGGAAGAAGTGCGGGGCGTCGGCGTCGTCGGCAAGGAGCCGTCGCTGAAGCCGGGCGAGAGCTTCGAATATACCAGCGGCTGCCCGCTCTCGACGCCGTCCGGCATCATGGCCGGCACCTACCAGATGCAGACCGAGAACGGCGAAATGTTCTCCGTCGAGATCCCGGCCTTCTCCCTCGACGTCCCCAACACCCCACGGGTTTTGCATTAAGGCCTGAGCGGCTCGGCTGGGTACGCTTTTCACCTCTCCCTGAGGGAGAGGTGAAGTCAACGAGCGGGTCGGGAGAGGGCTGGACGACGCCTCAGCCCAAAAATTCCTGCGGGTCGAAGGCGTACTTCTGGCTGCAGAACTCGCAGGTGACCGCAATCTCGCCGTCCTCGATGCTCTCGGTGATCTCCTCGGCCGAGAAGCTCGACAGCACGCCCTGGATGCGATCGCGCGAGCACGAGCACTTGTCACGGACGGGCACCGGGTCGTAGACGCGCACGCCGCGCTCATGGAACAGACGGTAGAGCAGGCGTTCGGCCGGGACGTCGGGATCGATCAGCTCGTGATCCTCGACCGTCGAGACCAGCGAGGTCGCTTCGGCCCAGGCGTCCGCTTCCGGGGCGAGAGGCTCCAGCCCCTCCGGCGCGTCACCACCCGACAGGTCGCGATGCGCGCCGATCGAGGCCTCGGGAAGGAACTGCACCAGCAAGCCGCCGGCGCGCCAGCTATGCGACGCGCCGCCATCCTCGCGCGTCATCATCTCGGCGACCGCCAGGCGGACGATCGTCGGGATCTGCTCGGACTGCTGGAAATAGGTATGCGCGACATCTTCCAGGCTGCCGCCGTCGAGCGGCACGATGCCCTGGTAGCGGCTGGTGAACTCGCCCTGGTCAATCGTCATCGCCAGGATGCCCTTGCCGAGCAGAAGCTCGGGCTTGGACAATCCCTCCGCCTCCATCTGCGCCACCCGCTCCGCCTTGAAACGGGCATAGGCGCGGATATCGCCGGACGTGCGATAGTCGACGACGAGCATGTCGACGGGACCGTCCGTCTGCGTCTGCAGCAGGAACTGGCCGTCGAACTTCAGCGACGAACCGAGCAGAACAGTGAGGACGACCGCCTCGCCGAGCAGTTTCGACACCGGCAGCGGGTAGTCGTGCCGCGCCAGCAGCGCCGACAACGCCGGTCCCATCTGGATGGCGCGGCCGCGCACGTCGAGGCCATTGACCGCGAAAGGGAGAACGGCGTCATCGCCCGCCGGATCGATCGATCCCGGGCCGAACGGCTGAACTTCATCCATCAAAGTGCCTCCGGGCCGCCCAGGCACCAGGCAAGAATGCCCTTCTGCGCGTGCAGCCGGTTCTCGGCCTCGTCGAAGACGACCGATTGCGGTCCATCCATGACTTCGGCCGTCACCTCCTCGCCGCGATGGGCGGGCAGGCAATGCATGAACAGCGCGTCCTTCTTGGCGCGCGCCATCAGACGGGCGTTGACCTGGTAGGGCTTCAGCAGATTGTGCCGGCGCTCCGCCTCGCTGTCGCCCATCGACACCCAGGTGTCGGTGACGATGCAATCGGAATCGGCGGCCGCGTCGGCGGCATCCTCGCCGGCGATCACCTCGCCGCCATTGTTGCGCGCCCAGTCCAGCAGCTTGTGCGACGGCGCAAGCTCCTCCGGCGTCGCGATCTTCAGGCGGAAGTCGAAGCGCGCCGCGGCATGCACCCACGACGCCATGACGTTGTTGCTGTCGCCGAGCCACGACACCGTCTTGCCGGCGATCGAGCCGCGATGCTCCTCATAGGTGAGGATGTCGGCCATGATCTGGCAGGGATGCGAGCGGCGCGTCAGCCCGTTGATAACCGGCACCGTGGCGTTGGCCGCCAGCTCGGTCAGCTGCTCATGATCGAGGATGCGGATCATGATGCCGTCAACATAGCGCGACATGACGCGCGCCGTGTCGGCGATGGTCTCGCCGCGGCCGAGCTGCATCTCGGCGCCGGTCAGCATCAGCGTCTGGCCGCCGAGCTCGCGCATGCCGACGTCGAAGGAGACGCGCGTCCGCGTCGAGGGCTGCTCGAAGACGAGCGCCAGCACCTTGCCGGCCAGCGGGCCGACGCCGTCGCGCGCACCGTCGCGCACCGACTTGAGGCGCTTGGCGCCTTCCATGATCTGTCTGAGCGTGGCGGAATCGAAATCCGTCAGGTCGAGAAAATGCCGAACCATAATGCTGTGCCCCGTCCGCTCAGGCGGATTGCCGTGCCGCATTCGCGGCATTGGCTTCGATTGCGGAAAAGGCGGCATCGAGCTTTTCGATCGCCGCGTCGACTTCCGCCTTGCCGATGTTCAGCGGCGGCAGCAGTCGCAGGACATTGTCGCCGGCGCCAGCGGCCAGCATCTTCTCGCCGCGCAGCGCCGCGACCACGTCCGGGATCGGCTTCAAGGCGTGCAGGCCGACGAGCAGGCCTTCGCCGCGAATGTCGTCGATGACGCCGGGATGGCTGTCCATCAGCCCGCCGAGACGCTGGGTCAGATAGCGCGCCGTCTCGCGCACATGCTCCAAGAAGCCGTCGGAGAGCACGACGTCGAGCACGGCATTGCCGACCGCCATCGCCAGCGGGTTGCCGCCGAAGGTGGTGCCGTGCGTACCCGGGGTCATGCCCTTGGCCGCCTCGTTGGTGGCGAGGCAGGCGCCAAGCGGGAAGCCGCCGCCAATACCCTTCGCCGCCGTCAGGATGTCGGGCGTGATTCCGGTCCACTCATAGGCGAACAGCTTGCCGGTGCGGCCGATGCCGGTCTGGACCTCATCCAGGATCAGCAGCATGCCCTCGGCGTCGCAAAGCGCCCGAAGCTCGCGCAGGAAGGCGTTCGGGAAGGCGCGCACGCCGCCCTCGCCCTGGATCGGCTCGATCATGATGGCGGCGGTCGCCGGCGTCACCGCGGCCTTGATCGCCGCCATGTCGCCGAACGGCACCTGGTCGAAGCCTTCAGCCTTCGGGCCGAAGCCGTCGAGATATTTCTGCTGGCCACCGGCGGCGAGCGTCGCCAGCGTCCGGCCGTGGAAGGCGCCCTCGACGGTGAGGATGCGATAGCGCTCGGGCTGGCCGTTCACATAGTGATAGCGCCGGGCCGTCTTGATGGCCGCCTCGTTCGCCTCCGCGCCCGAATTGGCGAAGAAGACGCGGTCGGCGAAGCTGTTCGCGACCAGCGTGTCGGCCAGCTTCTCCTGGCCGGGGATCCGGAACAGGTTCGACGTGTGCCAGAGCTTGCCGGCCTGTTCGGTCAGCGCCTGGACGAGGATTGGATTGGCATGACCGAGCGTGTTCACCGCGATGCCGGCGGAGAAATCGAGATAGGCGTCTCCGTCTCGCGTAAAGACCCAGGCCCCCTCGCCTCGCTCGAACTCGAGCGGCGCACGCGAAAAGGTGTCAAAGAGGCTGGTCGAGGTCTTGTTAACGCTGGTATCGGGGGCGCTCATATCCCCTCCTTCGGATGAAACCACGGAAACGGGTGCTGAAAAATCAAAGGTGCCACCCGAGGCTGACGCGCCGAGCAGCACCTTTTTGCGTTGCCCTTATATCACGGTCGTGACGATTTGTGTCAATCAAATCACCCGCCGGAAGGGCCGCATGACGGCTAAGCGTTTGACCGGACTCAAGGATCCGGACGGCGCTGCAAGTTGGGGAAAACAGCCGGATCCGCGCCCGCGAATCCCTCCGACTCTTGTCACCGAGTCACGCCATATAGTATTTTACTTTTCGTTAAGACACGAAATATCGAGCAGGTACCTCCCCCTGACCCTTGTATGGCGTCCGTAGTCGTCCGGCATCCCGGCTGAACGACCGCGACAGGATTCCGGGTATCGCTCCGACCGACAAGGACACGCTATGACTTGGACGGACGAACGGGTAGAGTTGCTGAAGAAGCTCTGGACCGACGGCCTGAGCGCAAGCCAGATCGCTTCGGAACTCGGCGGCGTAACGCGTAACGCGGTCATCGGCAAGGTACATCGGCTGAGCCTCTCGGGTCGCGCCAAGCCGGCCACGGCGCCGGTCGCCCGCGCCCGCAAACCCGCGACGACGAGCAATGGCCGTTCCGTCACGACGGGGCGCCCCAATCCCGTCAGGCCGCTGGTGGCAGGCAACACCGCCTTGAAGCCCCTCGGCCAGCTGGCGCCGGAGCCGCGGCGCATGCCCCGGCCGGTCAGCTCGGACGACGTCGTCGTTCCGATCAGCCTGCACGCGACGATCCTGACCTTGACCGAGCAGACCTGCAAATGGCCGATCGGCGATCCGAGCACCGAGGATTTCCACTTCTGCGGCCAGCGCTCGAATTCCGGCATCCCCTATTGCGAATATCATTCGCGGGTCGCGTATCAGCCCGTGCATGACCGTCGCCAGAAGAAGGCCGTCGGCGCCTGATCGCGCCGCGCTGCGGCGGACGGCGCTTCCCGCGCTTTCTGCCTGCGATCGCAAATCCCGGCCGTGCCGCCCTCCCCCCGAGGCGCACGGCCGATTTGTTTTCGGGCCCCTCTTGGCCCGATCGCCGACAGCAAAAAGCCGCGCGGAGATGGCCTCGCACGCGGCTTCTTGCATAGATCGATCAGACAAGCGGGTCTCCGCTCACCTCTCCCTGTGGAGACCTTTGCAGAACACCGAATGTCGCCACGCGTTCTGCGTCGCATGGGCCAGAACTCGTCGCCCCGGCGAAGGCCGGGGCCCATGAACACCGGCCAAGGTGGCCGTGGCCCAGCCTTTTGGCCAAGGAACTTTGTGTATGGATCCCGACCTTCGTCGGGATGACGACCCGAAATGCACGGTCTGCGCAGGTCGACGATGTTGTGCGAAGGTCTCCTGAGGGAGAGATAGAGGAAGCCATCAAAGGCTTCCTCAGGCCATCGCGAACTGGTCGTCGAAGGAATAGCCCGAGCCGCGTACGGTGCGGATCGGATCTTTCACACGGCCACGGTTCACTGCCTTGCGCAGGCGGCCGATATGGACGTCGACCGTGCGCTCGTCGACATAGACGTCGCGACCCCAGACCCCATCCAGCAACTGTTCGCGGGAAAACACGCGGCCGGGGCTCTTCATCAGATATTCAAGCAGGCGGAACTCGGTCGGGCCGAGATGCAACTCGCGGCCGGAACGGCGGACGCGGTGGGTCTCCCGGTCGAGCTCGATGTCGCCGGCGCGCAGCAGCGAGGCGATCACTTCCGGGCGCGAGCGGCGCAGGATGGCGCGGACGCGGGCCATCAGTTCCGGCACGGAGAACGGCTTGACGACATAGTCGTCGGCGCCGGTGGCGAGGCCGCGGATGCGTTCCTGCTCCTCGCCGCGCGCCGTCAGCATGATCACCGGCAGCGCTGCGGGTGGCGTCGCGCGCCCTGAGGCGGCGGCAGAGCTCGATGCCGGAGATGCCCGGCAGCATCCAGTCGAGCAGCAGCAGGTCGGGCACGGTCTCGAGCAGGCGCATCTCGGCGTCGTCGCCGCGCGGCACCACCTCGACGGCATAGCCCTCGGCTTCGAGGTTGTAACGGAGGAGGAGGCTCAGCGCCTCCTCGTCCTCAACGATCATAACGCGTGGCGTCATTCACGGATATCCCAGTAATCCTGACGCAGGCGTCAGTTCTTCTCATACGCGACGGCTGTCGTGCTCGATTCGTCCTGCTTCGGGCGATCTTCGGCCAGGACCTGGCCGGTAACGACATAGTGCACCGTTTCGGCGATGTTGGTGGCGTGGTCGCCGATGCGCTCGATATTCTTGGCGCAGAACAGGAGATGCGTGCAGAAGGTGATGTTGCGCGGATCTTCCATCATGTAGGTCAGCAGCTCGCGGAAGAGCGACGTGTACATGGCGTCGATTTCTTCGTCGCGCTTCCAGACCTGGTACGCCTGTTCGACGTCACGCGTCGCGTAGGCGTCCAGCACGTCCTTGAGCTGGGCCAGCGACAGCTGCGGCCATGTGCTCGACGCCGGTGTTGAAGCGCTTGGACTGGAGCTGCCCGTCGAGCGCCATGACGCGCTTGGCGATATTCTTGGCGAGGTCGCCGATGCGCTCGAGATCGCTGGCGATGCGCTGCGCCGCGATGACTTCGCGCAGGTCCATCGCCATCGGCTGGCGCCGGGCGATGATCATGATCGCGCGCTCTTCGCATTCACGCTGCAGCACATCGAGCTTCTTGTCGTCGGCGATGACGGTCTTGGCGGTCGCCGTGTCGACCCGGATCAGCGCACCGACGGCGACGTCGACCAGGCGTTCCGCCATGCCGCCCATTTCGGCGATCCGGCGGGCGACGTCGTTCAGCTCTTCGTCGTAACGGGAAACAATGTGTTCGGACATGTCGTTCTCCTACCCGTGCCCGGTCCTAGCCGAAGCGGCCGGTGATGTAGTCCTGGGTGCGCTTGTCAGACGGCGAGGTGAAAATCTTCGTCGTCTCGTCGAACTCGATCAGTTCGCCGAGATACATGAAGGCCGTGTAGTCCGAGACGCGCGCCGCCTGCTGCATGTTGTGGGTGACGATGGCGATCGTGTAGTCGGTCGTCAGTTCGTCGATCAGTTCCTCGATCTTGGCGGTCGAGATCGGATCGAGCGCCGAGCAGGGCTCGTCGAACAGCACGACTTCCGGCCGCACCGCGATCGTGCGGGCGATGCAGAGGCGCTGCTGCTGGCCACCGGAGAGGCTGAGGCCGCTCGAATGGAGCTTGTCCTTGACCTCGTTCCAGAGCGCACCGCGCGTCAGCGCCGCCTCGACCCGGCCGTCCATCTCGGAGCGCGAGATGTTCTCGTAGAGGCGGATGCCAAAGGCGATGTTCTCGTAGATCGACATCGGAAACGGCGTCGGCTTCTGGAACACCATGCCGACGCGGGCGCGCAGCATGTTGCGGTCCTGCTCGGGGTTCAGCACGTTCTGGCCGTCGAACAGCACCTCGCCCTCGGCGCGCTGGCGCGGATAGAGGTCGTACATGCGGTTCAGCACGCGCAGCAGCGTCGACTTTCCGCAGCCCGACGGGCCGATGAAGGCGGTGACCTTCTTCTCGTAGAGCGGCAGGTTGATGGTCTTCAGAGCCAGGTTGTCGCCGTAGAAGAACTTCAGATTGCGGATCGAAATCTTCTCGGCCAAGCCGGCCGTGTTCATCGCGGTCTGGGTCATTTGTGAGCCTTGGGGCTGAGGAAGGCGCGAGCGACGATGTTGAGCGCCAGCACGGTAAAGGTGATGAGCAGCGCGCCGGTCCAGGCGAGCTTCTGCCAGTCCGGATAGGGCGACAGGGCAAACTGGAAGATCGTCACCGGCAGCGACGACATCGGCGCGTTCAGGTTGGTGCTCCAGAACTGGTTGTTCAGCGCCGTGAAGAGCAGCGGGGCGGTTTCGCCGCTGACCCGGGCGATCGCCAGCAGCACGCCGGTGACGATGCCGGACATGGCCGCCTTGTAGGCGACGTGGCGGATCATGATCGAGCGCGGCAGGCCGAGCGCCGCGGCCGCTTCGCGCAGCTGGTTCGGCACCAGGTTCAGCATGTCTTCCGTGGTGCGGACGACGACCGGGATCACCAGGATGGCGAGGGCCGCCATGCCGGCGAAGGCCGAGAAATGTCCCATCTGGACGACGATCACTTCATAGACGAACAGGCCGATGACGATCGACGGCGCCGCCAGCAGGATGTCGTTGATGAAGCGGACGATCGTCGTCAGCTTGTTGTTGCGGCCGTACTCCGACATGTAGGTGCCGGCCAGGATGCCGATCGGCGTGCCGATGACAACGCCGCCGATGGTCATGATCAAGCTGCCCATGATGGCATTGAGCAGGCCACCGGCCGAGCCCGGCGGCGGCGTCATTTCGGTGAAGACGGCGAGCGAGAGGCCGCTGAAGCCCTGGTAGAGCAGCGCGCCCAGGATGAGCACCAGCCAGGCCAGGCCGAAGAGGGTGGCGCCGAAGGACAGCGACAGGACGATCGCATTGCCGCGCCGGCGGCGACGGTAGAGCGCCTGTGCGGCGGGCGAAGTCGCGGCGGAATAGCCTGCCGCGGCGGTGCTGAGAGAGCTTGCCATGGTCGCGCGCCTCAGTTGCCGGCCTTGACGTTCATGCGCATCAGCAGAAGACGCGCCGCCGCCAGGACGATGAAGGTGATGACGAAGAGGATGAGGCCGAGCGCGATCAGCGACGAGGTGTAGAGATCGCCGACCGCTTCGGTGAATTCATTGGCGATCGAGGCCGAGATGGTCGTGCCGGGCGCCATGATCGAGGCGGAGATCTTGTGGGCGTTGCCGATCACGAAGGTGACGGCCATGGTCTCGCCGAGCGCGCGGCCGAGGCCGAGCATGACGCCGCCGATGACGCCGACGCGGGTGTAGGGCAGCACCACCTTGCGCACCACTTCCGAGGTCGTGCAGCCGAGGCCGTAGGTGGCTTCCTTCAGCACCGGCGGAACGGTGTCGAACACGTCGCGGGTGATCGAGGTGATGAAGGGCAGCACCATGATCGCCAGGATGAAGCCGGCGGTCAGGATGCCGATGCCGTAGGGCGGGCCGGCGAACAGGTTGTTGAGGACCGGGATCGGCTCGAACACCGAGATCAGGAACGGCTGGATCTTGGTCTGGAAGAACGGGGCGAAAACGAACAGACCCCAGATGCCGTAGATGATCGAGGGGATGCCGGCCAGCAGCTCGATGGCGACGCCGATCGGGCGCTTCAGCCAGGGCGGGCACAGCTCGGTCAGGAAGATGGCGATGCCGATGCCGACGGGAACGGCGATCAGCAGCGCGATGAGCGAGGTGACGACCGTTCCGTAGATGGGCGCGAGGGCGCCGAACTTCTCGGTGACGGGGTTCCAGGACTGGGTGGTGAGGAAATCCAGGCCGAAGGTGGAGAGTGCCGGGATCGATCCGTGGATCAGCGACAGGATGACGCCACCGAGAAGAAGCAGCACCAGAAGCGCGGCGCCCAGCGTCAAGCCTCGGAAGGTGGCGTCGCCGGCCCTGAACCGTCGCATGCGTTTCAGCTTGGCACTATCCATGCCGGCGCCGATCACGCCCGTCATCGCAGCATCGACCATGTTGTTTTCCCGGTTCCGCATGGGGAGCCAATTTGCCTGGAGAGGGCGAAAGAGGGGCCGCGCGCCCCTCTTTCCTTTTGATCCAACTTAGTTGGCGGTGAAGACCGGCTTGCCGTCGGCGTCAAGGATATCCTTGGCCCAGGTCGCCTTGATGTTGGCGACGACGCTGTCCGGCAGCGGAATATAGTGCAGTTCCTCGGCCATCGCGTCGCCCTTGTCGTAGGCCCAGTTGAAGAACTTGAGCGCTTCGGCGACATCGGCCGGCTTGTCCGGCTTGGCGTAGACGAGGATGAAGGTGGCGGCGGTGATCGGCCAGGAGGTCGCGCCGGGCTCGTTCGTCAGGATGACGTAGTAGCCGGGAGCGTTGGCCCAATCGACGTTCGCGGCGGCGGCGGCGAAATTGGCCGCGTCCGGAGCGACGGTCTGACCGTCCTTGTTGATCAGCTTGGTGTAGGACATGCCGTTCTGGGCGGCGAAGGCATACTCGACATAGCCGATCGAGCCCTGGGTCTGGCCGACGCCGGCGGCGACGCCCTCGTTGCCCTTGGCGCCGAGGCCGACCGGCCATTCGACGGCCGAGGCGGCGCCGACATTGTCAGCCCAATCCTTCGAGACCTGCGACAGGTAGTTGGTGAACACGAAGCTGGTGCCCGAGCCGTCCGAACGATGAACGACGGCGATGGCGGTCGACGGAAGCTTGACCTGCGGGTTGAGCTTCTGGATCGCCTCGTCGTCCCACTTGGTGATCTTGCCCTGGAAGATATCGGCCAGCGTCTGGCCGTCGAGGGTCACTTCACCCGGCTTCAGGCCCGGAACGTTGATGATCGGAACGACGCCACCGATGACGGTCGGGAACTGGACCAGACCGGCCTTCTCGAGCTCTTCCGGCTTCAGCGGCGCATCGGAGGCGCCGAAGGTGACGGTCTTGGCCTTGATCTGCTTAATACCACCGCCGGAACCGATCGACTGGTAGTTCATGCCGACACCGGTTTCCTTCTTATACGTATCCGCCCACTTGGCGTAGACCGGATAGGGGAAGGTCGCGCCGGCGCCGGAAATATCCGCTGCCTGGGCCGCGTTGAGGCCGATGGCGGCGGCGAAAAGGCCGGCCGCGACTGCGATGTTCGTGAGTTTCACCTGACGTCTCCCTGACGAAGGTTCCGGGACTTGCGGTTGCTTGCCCCAGCCATGCGACCGGGACGCGAGCGGACCCTAGTGACCACAGGCAATGGTTCTATGACGATATCATTACTCTTTTGTGACAGCCTAAATATATGAAATATCATAACTAATTTTCGGTCCGCCGATCTCGCTACCCGAAAAGGCGACGGTGAAGGTCGCCCCCTCGCCGGGACGGCTTTCGATTCCGAGCCTGGCCCGGTGACGATTCAGGATGTGCTTGACGATGGCGAGGCCGAGGCCGGTGCCGCGCTGCGCGTGGCTCGCCTGGATGTCGGCCCGGTAGAAGCGTTCCGTCAGCCGCGGCAGGTGCTCGGCCGGAATGCCGGCGCCGAAATCGCGCACCGTGACAACCGGCCCGCCGCGTCCGCCGGGCGGCGGCAACGCCGTGACCTGCACGCGCTTGCCCGACTTTCCATATTTGCAGCCGTTTTCGATCAGGTTCTGGAAGACCTGCACCAGTTCGTCGCGATCGCCCGGCACCACCAGCGGGATGTCGGGCAGTTCCGTCTCGATGGTGACGCCGAGATCGCGCGCCAAGGGCTCCAGCGCGTCGACGACGCCGCGGATGACGCCGGTGAGGTCGACCGGCGCCTCGGGCCGCATATGCGCCTTCATCTCGATGCGCGACAGCGACAAGAGGTCGTCGATCAGCCGGCTCATGCGCGTCGCCTGATCGTGCATGATGCCGAGGAAGCGCTCGCGCGCCACCGCGTCGTCGCGTGCCGGTCCCTGCATCGTCTCGATGAAGCCGGACAACGAGGCGAGCGGCGTCCTGAGCTCATGGCTGGCATTGGCGACGAAATCGACGCGGATCTTCTCGCTCACCCGCTGCTCGGTCAGGTCCGAGAAGATCAGAACGATGAAGCCGGAGCGATCGTTGCCACTGGCGATCGGCTCCAGCGCCGAGAACCAGGCCTCGTACCAGCGCTCGGTCGGTCCGCGCTCGAGAAACTGAACCTTCTCGGCCGGGCCGCCGGCGGCAACGCGGTCGAAGGCGCCGACAAAGTCGGGATTGCGCAGCCGAAAGGTCAGCGGATCGCCGGGCCGAAGCGGAAACGTCGCCTCGGCGCGGCTATTGGCATAGCGCACAACACCCCGGCGATCGAGGATGACGCAGGGATCCGGCAGCGCATCGGCCATCCGTTTGATGCCCGTCTCCGGCCAGATCGACGGCGGCGGGCGGCTGGTCAGCCGAACCGGCAGCACATCCGGCCGCCGCGTGAAGACGGCGAAGAAACCGATCGCCGCGGCGAGCAGCACGCCGGCGGCAATCGGGCTGATCTGGTCGATCAGAACGAGGAGCAGGAGCAGCGCCGCCATCGTCAGGAAGAAGGCCCGCGCCTCGACCAGTCGCGCGATCACCCCATTCTTGCCATCCCCCGGCGCCTCGGGGTCGCCCCCGATCCGTTCCTTGTCGCTCATTCCGTCTTCCGTTCCCCAAACTGGCGGTCCGCGATAACCATCGCCGGCTCAGCATCGCATGTCGTACAGGACAAGCTGATGACAGCGTGGCACTGTCATCGTCCAGCGGCCTTTATGTAAGAGATCGGGATCGACATGGCGAATTCAGAGAAGAAGAAGTCCAAGTCCGACAACGCCAAGGCGGACATGAGCCAGTCACCCGAGCCGAAGAATGGCAAGAACAGCGACAAGAATGGTGCCGGCAAGAACGATGCTGGCAAGAAGGACGAAGGCAAGGTGGCGGCGCCGCTGCCGAAGCAGCTCGAACCGACCGTCGATGCCGCCCCGATCGAAACCAAGCTCGGCAGCTTCGATCTAGACGATCCCCTGCTGCCGGCCTGGGTCGAGGAAAGCGCCTTCCGATCCGGCGGCTATCCCTATGACAAGTCGATGAAATCCGACAAATACGCCGAGGAGCTGACGGCGCTGCAGATCGAGTTGGTCAAGCTGCAGCACCACGTCATCGAAAAGGGCCTCAAGGTCGTCATGCTGTTCGAGGGCCGCGACGCCGCCGGCAAGGGCGGCGCCATCTTCGCGCTGCGCCAGTATCTCAATCCGCGCAATGCGCGCGACGTCGCCCTGCCGAAGCCGTCGGATACGGAACGCGGCCAATGGTATTTCCAGCGCTATGTGGCCGAGCTGCCGACCTCAGGCGAGATCGTCACCTTCGATCGCTCCTGGTACAACCGGGCCGGCGTCGAGACGGTGATGGGCTTCTGCACCCCGGAGGAGCGCAAGGTGTTTCTGAAACAGGTGCCGCAGCTCGAATCGGGCCTGATCGACGCCGGCACCATCCTGTTCAAATTCTGGCTCGACATCGGCCAGGAAATGCAGCTGAAGCGATTCCACGAACGGCGGCACAATCCGCTGAAGATCTGGAAATTGTCGCCGATGGACTATGCGGCGCTGGGCAAGTGGAAGGACTATTCGAAGGCGCGCGACTCCATGCTGGAGGCGACGCACACCGACAAGTCGCCCTGGATCATCGCGCTGGCCAACGACAAGCGCCGCGCCCGGCTCAACATCATCCGCTACGTGCTGGGCAACATCGACTATCCCGGCCGCGACAAGGACGTCGTGCGCGAACCGGATCCGCTGATCCTCGGCAGCGGCCCGCGCTTCCTCAAGAAGGGATAGCCAGGGGTCGGCCGAGCGCGCGCTCCGCCCTTCAAGCCGACGCAACATTGCCGAAGTTTTGCCTTCAGGCAGTGCTATCAACCGTTCGTTCACCCTTTTCCGGTCATCCCGCACGAATGAGCCAACTTCAAACGGTCCTGCGCCGCTCCGTCGCGCATCTCGACCCGTCGGACCACGACGGTCGGGAGCGCACGTTCACCAACGCGCGCGAAGCGATGATCCGGCTGCTTTGGTCCTATGACCCGCCGCTGACGCCGAGAGAGATCGACAGCAAGATCGACGAGTTCGACGCCGTCGTCGCCGCCATTGTTCGTGAAGGACGGGCGCCGGAAACGGAGACCGCCGACAGTGACGGCGACGAGCCCTCGAGCTTGGTCACGCCGGAGCCGGACCTCGTTGCCGCCCCGGCTGCCCTGCCCTTTTCTCCCGTCCTGGCGCTGCCCCCGCGCGAACCGCTGCGCAAGCTGGCGCGGTTCGAGCCCTTGTCGCAGATCGGCTCGCCCACCCCGGCCAAGGACAGCGGCCCGATCAAGATCGCGGCACTGGCAAACGCCGAGCCGGACGCGGAGCCGAGCCCCGACGCCGCCGTGATCGCGGCGCTCGCCGCGCTCGATCAGGCCGCCGGGATCGACAAGAAGCCGGCCAAGCGCGACGACGCCGGCGCCGCCGGAACGAGCCCAATCGGAAAGACGGAGCCTGCAGAAGCGGCCGCCATCGACGCCCGCGCGCCGGAGACGGATGACGAAGACGACTGGGCGGATCTCGACGAGCCGAACCGCGACGAGGACGCGCAGGACGATCCGGCGGATGAAGACCTGCCCGAGGACGAAACTGCGGACGAAGAAGCGACGGATGATCCGGACCTCGACGAAGACGGATCGGAGCCCCTGGACGAGGACGAGGACACGCCGCTCGACGACGACGACCGCGACGACCTCGACCAAGATGACGATGGCCAGGATGATGACGGCCAGGATGGCGACGCGGGCGACGACGAACCCGAATCCGCCGAAGAAATTCTGCGCCTTCACCGGGAACGCTTCGACGATCGCGCCAATGTCTCGGACGATGCGGAGGACGCGCGCGACGATCTCGACGACGCGCCGTTCGACCGCGATGCGCGAGACGACGAGCCGCTCGACGAGGAGGAAACGCGCCGGCCGCTCGGCGAGCGCCTGCGCGATCTTGCCGACGCGGTCAGCGGCCAAATGATCGCCATCGTCGCCGGCGTCGCGCTGCTGCTCGTCGCCGCGCTTGGCGGCGCCGCCTTCTTTCTGTCGCGCGGCCCGTCGCCGGCGACCACCGCCTCCCAAAGCGAGCCTTCCGGCCCGGCCTCGGAGCCTGCCAAGCCGACCGACATTGCCGGCGTGATCGCCGCCTCGGATCCGGCGCCGCAAAGCCCGGCGCCGGCCCGATCCGAGCCGCGCCCCGAGCCGCAGGTGACCGAGAGCCCGGCCGGCGCGCTGGCGCTCGAAACCCTCAACCTGTTCGACGGCCGCGATCCGAGCGTGTTCCAGTCGATGCCGGACAATCCCGTCCGCTTCGAAGGCGACACGCAAGGCGGCTTCGCCCGCGTCTCCTCCTCGATCCATTCGACGGGGTCGCGGATTACCGTCGGACGCGGCGTCTACGAGCGGCTGGCCGGCCGGACGATCCGCATCGTCGTGGTGGCGCGCGCCACGGCGACCAGCCCGGCTCATTCGCTGCGCTTCGCCTATCAGAACGGCCGCAGCCTGAGCCCGTGGCAGGACGGCGTCGTCGGCGCCGACTACGCGCCGCTCTCGGCGACGTGGACCGTGCCTAGGGATCGCGGCGGCCCAGAGACCGACGCCGTGCTGATCGAGCCCGGCATCCCCGGCGACGGCACCGCCGCCGACATCAAGTCAGTGCGGATCGAAGTGCTGAAATAGGCCGTCTACTCCAAGGCCTCGACCATCATCCTGAGGTGCCCGGCAAAACCGGGCCTCGAAGGAGGGTCCAGCGAGCGCCTCAAGGTATTGCGGGCGGTTCTCTCTGGACGGACCGAATACCCCCGCTGGATCCTCCTTCGAGGCTTCGCTGCGCGAAGCACCTCAGGACGATGGCGGAGCCGCTCAGAGGCCGGGAAGATCGTCTTCACCTCTCCCTGAGAGGGACCTTTGCACAACATCGTCGACCAGCGCAGACCATGCATTTCAGGTCGTCATCCCGACGAAGGTCGGGATCCATACACACAATTCCTTGGCCAAAAGGCTCAGCTACGGCCACGTCAAGCCGGTGTTCATGGGCCCCGGCCTTCGCCGGGGCGACGAGTTCTGGCCCATGCGGCGTAGAACGCGTGATAACATTCGGTGTTCTGCAAAGGTCTCTTGAGGGAGAGGTGAAAGGACATCCGGTAGTCGACGGGATCAACCCGCCGAATAACCCTTTGCCACGAGATAGGCGACAATCTGGTCGGCCAGCGCCTCGCTGTCGCCCGAGGTCGTATCCAGGTGGATATCGGCCGCCAGCGGCGCCTCGTAGGGGCTGTCGATACCCGTAAAATTCTTGATCAGCCCTTCGCGCGCCTTCTTGTAGAGGCCCTTGACGTCGCGCTCCTCCGCGACCGCGAGCGGCGTGTCGACGAAGATCTCGATGAACTCGCCCGCCTCGACCAGATCGCGCGCCAGCTGGCGCTCGGAGCGGAACGGCGAGATGAACGAGACCAGCACGATCAGGCCGGCATCGACGAAGAGCTTGGCCGTCTCGGCGACGCGGCGGATGTTTTCCACCCGGTCGGCGTCGGTGAACCCCAAATCGCGGTTGAGGCCGTGGCGGACATTGTCGCCGTCGAGCAGATAGGTGTGCCGCCCCATCAGGTGCAGCTTCTTCTCGACCAGATTGGCGATCGTCGATTTACCCGCGCCGGAAAGGCCGGTGAACCAGAGGATGCCCGGCTTCTGGCCCTTGGCGGCGGAGCGGGCCGCCTTGTCGATGTCGAGCGCCTGCCGGTGGATGTTGGTGGCGCGACGCAGGCCGAAGCGGATCATGCCCGCCGCCACCGTCTGGTTGGTGAAGCGGTCGATCAGGATGAACGCGCCGGTGGCGCGGTTGTCCTCATAGGCGTCGAAGGCGATCGGCTCGGCGAGCGACAGATTGGCGAAGCCGATGTCGTTCAGCGCCAGCGTCTTGGCGGCGAGCGGCTTCAGCGTCTCGGCCTCGACCCGGTGCTTCAGCTCGGTGACGGCCGCACCGACCGTGCGGGTGCCGATCTTCATCAAATAGGGCCGGCCGGGCAGCATCGGCTCCTCGGCCATCCAGATCAGATGGGCGGCAAGCTGGTCGGAAACCTCCGGCCGCGCCTCGGCCGCCACCAGAACGTCGCCGCGCGAAACATCGATCTCGCGGTCGAGGGTCAGCGTGACCGCCGCGTCGGTGCCGGCAGCGTCGAGGTCGCCGTCATGCGTGACGATCCGCTCGACCCGGGCCGGCTGGCCGGTGCGCGCGACGACGAGTTCATCGCTCGGACGCACGGCGCCGCTGGCGATCGTACCGGCATAGCCGCGAAACGTCAGGTCCGGCCGGTTGACCCATTGCACCGGAAAGCGGAACGGCCGGTCGATACCGGGCTCCAGCTCGACATTTTCCAGATGCTCGATCAGCGTCGGGCCGCGATACCAGCCCATGTTGGGGCTGAGCGCGCCGACATTGTCGCCATGGCGGGCCGAGAGCGGGATGGCGACGCGGCTGGCGAAATTGTAGTGCGCGGCGTCGAAGGCGGCGACGATGCGGTCATAGACGACGCGGTCATAGTCGACGAGGTCGATCTTGTTGATCGCCAGCACGACATGGCGGATGCCGAGCAGCGAGGCGATGGTGGCGTGGCGACGCGTCTGCGTCAGGATGCCTTTTCGCGCATCGATGAGGAGGACGGCGAGGTCAGCGGTCGAGGCGCCGGTCGCCATATTGCGGGTGTATTGCTCATGCCCGGGCGTATCGGCGACGATGAACTTGCGCTTGTCGGTGGCGAAGAAGCGATAGGCGACGTCGATGGTGATGCCCTGCTCGCGCTCGGCCTCGAGGCCGTCGACCAGCAGCGCCAGATCCATGTCGTCGCCGACGGTGCCGAACTTCTTCGAATCCTTTTCGAGCGTGACCAGCTGGTCCTCGAACAGCTTCTTGGTGTCGAACAGCAGCCGGCCGATCAGGGTCGATTTGCCGTCGTCGACGCTGCCGCAGGTCAGGAAGCGCAGGATGCCCTTGTCATCCTGGCTGGCGAGGAAGCTGCCGGCGCCGTCATTGGCGACGGTCTGGGCGGAAAAAAGCTCGGCCATTAGAAATATCCCTCGCGCTTCTTCTTCTCCATCGAGCCGGATTCGTCATGGTCGATCAGGCGACCCTGGCGCTCGGATGTGGTGGCGAGGAACATTTCACGGACGATTTCGGGAAGCGTGTCGGCGTCGGATTCGACCGCCGCCGTCAGCGGATAGCAGCCGAGCGTTCGAAAACGGACGCGGCGGTTCTGCGGCACTTCACCGGGCAGCAGGCGCATGCGCGCATCGTCCGCCATGATCAGCTGGCCATTGCGCTCGACCACCGGCCGCTCGGCCGAGAGATAGAGCGGCACGATCGGGATTTCCTCGGCGAGGATGTATTGCCAGATGTCGAGCTCGGTCCAGTTCGACAGCGGGAAGACGCGGATCGTCTCGCCCGGCTGGATGCGGGTGTTGTAGAGCGACCAGAGCTCGGGCCGCTGGTTCTTCGGGTCCCAGCCGTGATTGGCCGAGCGGAACGAGAAGATGCGCTCCTTGGCGCGGCTCTTCTCCTCGTCGCGGCGGGCGCCGCCAAAGGCCGCGTCATAGCCGCCGGCATCGAGCGCCTGCTTCAGCGCCTCGGTCTTCATGATCTGGGTGTAGTTGGAGGAGCCATGGTCGAACGGGTTGACGCCCGCTGCCTTGCCTTCCTGATTGGTGTGGACGCGGAGTTCGAGGCCGAGCCGCTTCACCGTCTCGTCGCGGAACGAGATCATCTCGCGGAACTTCCATGTCGTATCGACATGCAGCAGCGCGAAGGGCGGCTTGGCGGGATAGAAGGCCTTCATCGCCAGATGCAGCATGACCGACGAATCCTTGCCGATCGAATAGAGCATCACGGGATTTTCGAAATTCGCGACGACCTCCCGCATGATGAAGATCGCCTCGGCTTCGAGGCGGCGAAGATGCGAGGGCGCATGTGGCGAGGGGGGGCGTTGCGACATGGTGAACTCCGAACTTGAGCCCGAAACCTAGTCCGCGCCCGCCCCTCGCCTCAAGCACAGCCGTGCCGTATATCGCCCGCGATTGCTACGATCCGTGGCGTGTTCCGGTGAAATCCCGCAACCTGATTTCAGCCAACCCGATGGATTTAGTCGTGTTTGGCTAGGCGATTTCCAAGGAGCCGCGCGCCACGAACCACGGATTGGCATAGGCGGAAACGCCCTCGCCATGGCCGGGTCCATAGCCGAGCGGCGCGCCGTCCGTTGTCTCGACCGCGCCGCCGGCAGCCCGCAGCACGGCGTCGCCGGCCGCCGTGTCCCACTGCATGGTCGGCCCCATGCGCGGATAGAGATCCGCCTCGCCGGCCGCCATCAGGCAGAACTTCAGCGACGAGCCTGCCGCGACCAGCGATGCGCCGGGGAAACCGGCGATAAACGCATCCGTCTCCGGCGTGCGGTGCGAACGGCTGGCGAGGATGCGCGGCGGCCGCGGCGCCGGATCGGCGACGCGGATGGCGCGGCGGGCCACGATCTCGAAATCGACGATGGAAAAATGCTCGGCGCCCTGGCCGGCGCGGCCGGCATAGAGATCGCCACGCGCCGGCGCATAGACGAGGCCGAGCACCGGCGCGCCGTCCCGCACCAGGCCGATATTGACGGTGAAATCGCCGTTGCGGCTGATGAATTCGCGCGTGCCGTCAACCGGATCGACCAGGAAGAAGGTGTGGCCCACCGTCGGGATGCGACCTTCGGCGCAGGCTTCTTCCGCGACGACTGGAATGTCCGGCGCCAGGCGGGCGAGATCGGCGAGGATGACGGTCTCGGCCCGCTTGTCCGCCTCGGTCACCGGCGAGGCGTCGCCCTTGTGCAGAACCGCGAACTCGCCGTCATAGACCTGCATGACGACGCGGCCGGCGGCGAGCGTCGTCGCGATCAGGGCTTCGTAAAGGGCGTCGTCGAGCAGGGGCATCGGGCCTCACGCGGCTGGCTGGGTCGGCGGGCGCGGTGCGGGAACCGGCCGTCATGGCTGGGCGCTCGTACCCCGTCGCAGCGACGCCGACAAGCGCGAAGGCGCGCATCCTTCGGCCGCGAGCGAAATGTTCGTCCATGACCGCGCCGGCGTGAGGCGATATCCTCGCGCGCATGAGCAATCTCGTCTCCGGCACCACGCTCGCCGAAATCGCCGCGCTGATCGGCGACGTCGCCCGCGCCAACATGCTTTCGGCGCTGATGGACGGCCGGGCGCTCTCGGCCGGCGAACTCGCCTACCATGCCGGCGTCGGCGCGCCGACCACCAGCGGCCATCTCGCCAAGCTGACCGAGGCGCAGATCCTCGCGGTCGAGAAGCAGGGCCGCCATCGCTATTACCGGCTGGCGACGCCCGCCGTGGCGCAAGCGCTGGAATCGCTGATGTCGCTCTCGGCGGAGGGCCCGAAGCGGCACCGCCCGACCGGCCCGCACGACGAGGCGATGCGCGCGGCGCGCACCTGCTACGACCATCTCGCCGGTCGCCTCGGCGTCGCCATCGCCGACAGCCTGGTCGCGCGCGATTGGCTGCGGCTCGCCGACGGCGCCGGGCTGGTGACGCCGGAGGGCGACCGTTTCCTGTGCGAGTTCGGCATTGATCTGAACCGGGGATCCGGCAAGGGCCGGACAACCGGCTTTGGCGCGCGGACAGGCAAGAGGAGCCACGAGACAAGCGCCCGCCCGCTCTGCCGCACCTGCCTCGACTGGAGCGAGCGCCGTCCCCATCTCGCCGGCCGTCTCGGCGCCGCGCTGTGCCAACATCTGCTGCAGAAGGGCTGGATCGAACGGGTCAAGGACAGCCGCGCCATCGCGGTCACGCCGGCCGGCTCGGCCGGCTTTGCCGACGTGTTCGGGTTCGTGCCGGAGTAGTTCTCTCTTCCCTCAGCTCGGGCGGGCACTCCGGGGCCGCGCAGCCCCCCCGTCATCCAGGGCAGTGTCCGCGGAACGGCTGCGGAATTGCACGAGCGGAGCGCGTTCTTCACCTCTCCCCTGAGGAGACCTTTGCGGAACACCTGATGTCGTCACGCGTTCTACGCCGCATGGGCCAGAACTCGTCGCCCCGGCGAAGGCCGGGGCCCATGAACACCGGCTTAGCGTGGCCGTAGCTGAGCCTTTTGGCTACGGATTTGTGTGTATGGATCCCGACCTTCGTCGGGATGACGACCTGAAATGCACGGTCTGCGCAGGTCGACGATGTTGTGCAAAGGTCTCCCTGAGGGAGAAGTCGGAGCGAAGCTCCGGGTGAGGGTTTACGGCGTCTCCGGATGGTTCCCTACGCCCTCACCCGCCGGCCTGCGGCCGTCACCTCTCCCTGCGGGAGAGGTGACGAAGGAGCCCGGCCCGCCCTCGCTGTCATCCCGGGCGGAGACCCGGGATCCATTCAGCCGGTTGCCTCTCCATGGAAGCTCCCGAGCGCGGGGCATGGATCCCTGCTTTCGCAGGGATGACGGAGCTTCGATGCCACGCCAGAGCGTGCTTTTGTTCCTTCGCCAAGACGCGGCCCCACCGCCGGCTGACCGGACCGCAGCCCGGCCGAGCGGCTCAAACGACAAACGGGCGCCCAGGGGCGCCCGTTTTCACTCTGCGATCCGTGGATCGACGAAGGCGGTCTACTTCAGGCCGGCCGCGTCGGTGACGGCATGGGTCCAGGCGCCGGTCGGCTCCTTGGTGATGACGGGCGACTCGCCGCCGGCCGCCAGCAATGTCGCGACGGTGCGCTTGTAGTCAGCCTCATTCAGCGCGCCGGACGTGCCCTCGGTCAGCTTGTTGACCTCTCCCATCATGAACTTCTGGTGGGCTTCGGTCTGCGCGCCGGTGTCATCGTTCTCGAGCACGATCTTGGCGGCTTCGTCGGTGTGGTCGCGGGCATAGGCCCAGCCCTTCATCGAAGCGCGGACGAACTTCGCCATCTTCTCGACGAAGGCCGGGTCCTTGAGCTTGTCTTCCATGACGTAGAGGCCGTCTTCCAGCGTCGCGACGCCCTGGTCCTCATACTTGAAGACGATCAGGTCGCTTTCCGGAATGCCGGCGTCCAGAACCTGGCCGAATTCATTGTAGGTCATGGTCGAGATGCAGTCGGCCTGCTTCTGGATCAGCGGGTCGACGTTGAAGCCCTGCTTCAGCACGGTGACGCCATTGGGGCCGCCCTCGGTCGAAAGGCCGAGCTTCGCCATCCAGGCAAGGAACGGATATTCGTTGCCAAAGAACCAGACGCCGAGCGTCTTGCCCTTGAAGTCGTCCGGCGACTTGATGCCGGTATCCTTGCGGCAGGTCAGCATCATGCCCGACTTCTTGTAGGGCTGGGCGATGTTGACGAGCGGCACGCCCTTTTCGCGCGAGGCGAGCGCCGCCGGCATCCAGGTGGTGATTACGTCCGCGCCGCCGCCGGCGATCACCTGCTCGGGGGCGATGTCCGGGCCGCCCGGCTTGATCGTGACGTCGAGGCCTTCCTCGTCATAGAAGCCCTTCTCCTTGGCGACGTAGTAGCCGGCGAACTGGGCCTGCGGGACCCATTTCAGCTGCAACGTTATCGGATCGGCCGCATGGGCTGAGACGCTGGTCATGAGCCCCGCGGCTATGGCGAGCGCTCCAATCATAAGCTTCTTCATTGACCCCTCCAGGTTCTTGTTTGAACCCGCCCTCAGGTGCGGAAGGACGGATGCCAGAAAGTCGAGGCGCGCTCGATGAGCGCGATCACCCCGTAGAAGACGGAGCCGGCAAGCGCCGCCACCGCAATTTCCGCCCACACCATGTCGATGTTCATGCGCCCGACTTCGGTGGAGATACGGAATCCCATGCCCACGATCGGCGTACCGAAGAACTCGGCGACGATGGCGGCGATCAGGGCCAGTGTAGAATTGATCTTGAGTGCATTGAATATGAACGGCAACGCTTCGGGAAGCCGCAGCTTGAAGAGCGACTGCCAATAATTCGCGGCATAGGTGCGCATCAGGTCGCGCTGCATCGGTTGCGAGGCGGCGAGGCCGGTGACGGTGTTGACCAGCATCGGGAAGAAGGTGGCGACCACCACCACCGCTGCCTTGGACGGCCAGTCGAAGCCGAACCACATCACCATGATCGGCGCGATGCCGATGATCGGCAGCGCCGAGACCAGATTGCCGACCGGCAGCAGGCCGCGCTGCAGGAAAGGAACGCGATCGACCAGGATGGCGACCAGGAAGCCGGAGCCGCAGCCGATCACGTAGCCGGCGATCACCGCCTTCAAAAAGGTCTGGCGGAAGTCGGCGGCGAGGATCGGGATCGACGAGACGAGCTTGGCCCAGATCGCCGAGGGCGGCGGGATCAGCACGCTCGGCACCTGGAAGGCGACGACGATGACTTGCCAGAAGATCAGCAACCAGGCGCCGAACAGCAGCGGCACCAGGAGCTTCAGCCCGAAGCCGGCCGGGCCGGCGCGCGGCTTGATGGCGGAAAGCTGCGCCACCAGCGCCCAGGCGAGCAGCCAGGAGGTCAGGAGCAGCGCCCAGAAGCCGGTGCCGGTATGGCCGGCAAGGCCCGGCAGCATGTCGAGCGCAGCCCAAGCGCCAGCGCAGGAGGCGAAGGCCAGAAGGATCGCGGTCAGGGCGCTGCGCTGCGCCTTAACGGCGGCGTAGGCGGCGATCGCGAGCGCCAGGATGACGACCCATCCGGCCGTGCCCTCGCGCGGCAGCAGCCGCTCGGCTTTGGCGGCGTCGAGCGGCAGGGCGACCGCGGCGAACAGGCCGAGAAAGGCGATCCAGGGCTGCAGATGTCCGCGGGAGCTCATCGGGCCATCCCCATGCGCTTGAGGACGATGCGGTTGGCGAGGCCGACGATCGCCACCAGCACGGCGGCGAGGATCGACGCCGCCAGCAGTGCCGCCCATATCTGCACCGTTTGGCCGTAATAGGAACCGGCCAGCAGACGGGCGCCGAGGCCCGCCGCCGCACCGGTCGGCAATTCGCCGACGATGGCGCCGACCAGGCTGATGGCGACGGCGATCTGCATCGAGGTGAAGAGATAGGGCAGCGAGGTCGGGAAGCGCAGCTTCCAGAACGCCTGCCAGCCGGTCGCCGAATAGGTGCGCATCAGGTCGAGATGCATCGGATCGGGCGAGCGCAGCCCCTTCACCATGCCGACGGTGACCGGGAAGAACGACAGATAGGTCGAGATCATCGCCTTGGCGAGGAAGCGCGACGTATCGGTCGAGAGGCCAAGCTGACCGTTCATCAGATTGTAGCCGACGACGACGATCATCGGCGCGATGGCGACGATCGGGATCGTCTGCGAGGCGACGACCCAGGGCATCAGGCTCTTGTCGAGGCTGGCGACATGGACGATGCCGACGGCGAGCAAGAGGCCGAGCAGCGTGCCGATGACGAAGCCGGCCAGTGTCGCCGAAAGCGTCACCCAGCCGTGATAGACGAGGCTGCGCTTGGAATTGATCGGGTAGCCTGTCGTGCTCTTCCAGAGTTCGGCCGCCACCTGGTGCGGCGCCGGCAACAACGGCCGGTCCATCGAATAGGTGGCGCCGATCATCTGGCTGATGGACGGTTCGACCTTCTGGCGGGCGAAGACATCGCGGGCGAGCTGGGCGTTCAGGAAGAACGCGCCGACATACCAGATCGCGATGATGGCGATGACGACCACCGTCACCGGAAAGAGCTGGCCGGGCTTCTCCAGCGAGCGCGGCCGGGCGGCGGCGAGACCGGGAGCGGTGAGCGTGGTCATGCGGCCCTCCCCATCCCATATCTTCCGTGGGCGCAAGCCATGGACGTCCCACGCCGACCGGAGGCAGCATGAGCACGACCAGCAGCACGACCGAACGAACCTGCCGGATCATTCGTCCGAGCGAGTCCTATCGCGGCAAGCAGGGCTTCACCTATGTCGAGGGGATCACGGCGGAGTCGGTCGGCTCGACCGGACTCTGCATGAACCTCCTGACCATCCCGCCCGGCGGTCGCGCCAGCGCCCACAAGCACGAGCACCACGAGACGGCGATCTACGTGATCGCCGGCGAGGCCGACACCTGGTTCGGCGAGCGGCTGGAGAGCCATGTCGTCGTCAAGGCCGGCGAGCTGTTCTACATCCCGGCCGACATGCCGCATCTGGCCGCCAACCGGGGGAACGAACCCTGCGTCGCCGTCATCGCGCGCACCGACCCCAACGAGCAGGAAAGCGTCGTCCTGCTGCCGGAGCTGGAAAGCCTGGTGCCGCGCTAACGAAAGGCTGACGGAGGGGTAACGCGCCGGGCGCGTGTTACCCCCCGCAAAAACGTCGAGCTCAGTCCTCATAGGAATGCCCTGCCCTCAGACCGTTGCGGACGCGGGCGGCGACTTCCAGGAATTCCGGCGTCTCGCGGATGTCGAGCGTGCGGTCGCGGGGAAAGCCGCAATCGATGATATCGGTGACGCGGCCGGGACGCGGCGACATCACGACGATCTTGGTCGAGAGGAAGACGGCCTCGGGGATCGAGTGGGTGACGAAAACGACGGTCTTCTGCGTTTTCGCCCAGAGCTTCAGCAGCTGCTCATTCAGATGGTCGCGAACAATTTCGTCAAGTGCGCCAAAGGGTTCGTCCATCAGAAGCAGTTCCGGCTCGACCGCGAGCGCGCGGGCGATCGAGGCGCGCTGCTGCATACCGCCGGAAAGCTGCCAGGGATATTTCTTCTCGAAGCCGGAGAGGTTTACCAACGCCAGATTGTCGGCGATCCGCCGCTCCCGCTCGGCCTTGGAAAGCCCCATGATCTCGAGCGGCAAAGCGACGTTCCTGGCGATGGTCCGCCAGGGATAAAGCGCTGCCGCCTGAAAGACATAGCCATAGGCACGGGCCTGCCGCGCCTCTTCCGGCGACACGCCATTGACCGTGATCGAGCCGCCGGTCGGCTGCTCGAGATCGGCAATCACCCGCAACAGCGTGGTCTTGCCGCAACCGGACGGACCGATGAACGAGACGAACTCGCCTCGCTTCACGTCCAGGTCGATATTGGACAGCGCCTGAACCGGCCCGTCATTCGTCTCGAAGGTGAGCGAAAGCCCACGGATATCGATGACGGATGCGGCGTTCGCGGCTTGGGGCTGACCGTCGGCTCTATCCTCGAAAGGCTTGAACACGGCGCTCATCCCGACCTCAAACGCCGATCGGCATATGCTCGGGTGAGCGGTTTACCGCCCGTGGCGCCGTGACCTCTTTCCATTTCGACAGCGCCGCGTTGACGGCCGGGAATGGCTTGCGCTTGATGAACTTGCCGCGGCCGGGCTGCGGCTGCGAGTTCTGCCCATCGGCCCAGACGATCTCGCCGCGCGACAGCGTATAGCGTGGCAGGCCGTTGACCTGGAAACCCTCGAAGACATTGTAATCGATGATGGATTTCTGGTTGGCGGCCGAAATCGTCTTCGACCGTTTGGGATCCCAGACGACGAGATCGGCATCCGAACCGGGCAGGATCGCGCCCTTCTGCGGATAGATATTGAGGATCTGGGCGATGTTGGTCGAGGTCGCAGCGACGAACTCGTTCGGCGTCAGCCGGCCGGTCTCGACGCCCTTGGTCCAGAGCACGGAGAGCCGGTCCTCGACACCGCCGGTGCCATTCGGGATCTTGGCGAAATTGCCGAGTCCGAAGCGCTTCTGCTCGGTGGTGAAGGCGCAATGGTCGGTGGCGACCACCTGCAGCGATCCGGCCGCAAGACCCGCCCAGAGGCTGTCCTGGTGGATCTTGTTGCGGAATGGCGGCGACATCACGCGGCGGGCCGCATAATCCCAGTCGCGGTTGAAATACTCGCTTTCGTCCAGCGTCAGGTGCTGGATCAGCGGCTCGCCATAGACGCGCATGCCCTTCTGGCGGGCCCGGCGGATCGCCTCGTGGCTCTGCTCGCAGGAGACGTGCACGATATAGACCGGCACGCCGGCGGCGTCGGCGATCATGATGGCGCGGTTGGTCGCCTCACCCTCGACTTCCGGCGGCCGCGAGAAGGCATGACCTTCCGGACCCGTGGTGCCTTCGGCCATATATTTCTGCTGCAGGGCCGCGACGATGTCGCCGTTCTCGGCATGCACGAGCGGCAGCGCGCCAAGCGCCGCGCAGCGCTGGAACGACGCGAACATCTCGTCGTCGTTGACCATCAAGGCGCCCTTGTAGGCCATGAAATGCTTGAAGGTGTTGATGCCGCGCTCGACCACCTTGGCCATGTCGTCGAAATGCTTCTGCGACCAGCCGGTGACGCACATGTGGTAGGAATAGTCGGACGAGGCCTGGCGGGTGGCGCGACCTTCCCATTCCTCCAGCGCCGCCAGCATGCCGGCCTCGCCCGGAATGACGAAATCGACCACCGTGGTGGTGCCGCCGGAAAGGGCGGCGAAGGTGCCGCTTTCCCAGGTTTCGGCCGCCGTCGTGCCCATGAAGGGCATTTCGAGATGGGTATGCGGATCGATGCCGCCGGGGATGATGTAGGCGCCCGACGCATCGACGACCGTATCGCCGACGAGATCCGGCCCGATCGCCTGGATGGTCTCGCCTTCGATCAGGATGTCGGCTGCGTAGCTGCGGTCGGCCGCTACGATCGTTCCGCCCTTGATAACCGTCGACATGGTGAAATTCCCTCTGGTCTCTCGGCCGACTTTGCCAGCCATTGTTTTTTAGGGTCCGGCTCAGCCGGCGATTTCGGCGGTCTCCAGCACGGCGTGAAACAGCACGTCGGCCCCGGCGGCCGCCCATTCCGGGCTGATCTCCTCGGCCTCATTATGCGACAATCCGCCGACGCATGGACACATGATCATCGTCGTCGGCGCCACCTTGGCCGCCCAGCAGGCATCATGGCCCGCGCCGGAGATGATATCCATGCGGCTGTAGCCGAGCCGTTCCGCGGCGCTCCTAACGCGCGACACCAGCGTCGGGTCGAAGGTGACGGGGTCGAAATGGCCGACCGGCTCGATCGAGCAGCCGACCCCGAGCGCCTCGGCGATCTCAGCGGCTTCGGCCTCGATCCGCGCCCGCATGCCGTCGAGCTTGGCGCGATCCGGGCTGCGGATGTCGATCGTGAAGACGACCTTGCCCGGCAGCACGTTGCGGGAATTGGGCGTGAAGAACATCTGGCCGACGCCGCCGACGGCGCCCGGCTGGTTCTCCATGGCGACCGACTGCACCATTTCGAGGATGCGCGCCATGGCGAGGCCGGCGTTGACGCGCAGGTTCATCGGCGTCGAGCCGGTATGCGCCTCGCGCCCCGTCAGCGTCACCTCGAGCCACCACAGGCCCTGGCAATGGGTGACGACGCCGATCTGCTTCTGCTCGGCCTCGAGGATCGGCCCCTGCTCGATGTGATACTCGAAATAGGCGTGCATCTTGCGGGCGCCGACTTCCTCGTCGCCGACCCAGCCGATCCGCTTCAGCTCGTCGCCGAAGCTCTTGCCCTCGGGATCCCGGCGATCATAGGCGTGGTCGAGCGCGATCGCGCCGGCGAAGACGCCGGAAGCGAGCATGGCGGGGGCGAAGCGGGCGCCCTCTTCATTGGTCCAGTTGGTGACGACGACGGGATGCTTGGTCCGGATGCCGAGATCGTTCAGGCTGCGGATCACCTCGAGCCCGGACAGCACACCGAGCACGCCGTCATACTTGCCGCCGGTCGGCTGCGTATCGAGATGGCTGCCGACATAGACGGGCAGCGCGTCCGGATCGGCTCCCGGCCGCGTCGCGAACATCGTGCCCATCTTGTCGACGCCGAGCGTCATGCCCGCCGCCTCGCACCACGACTGGAACAGGCTGCGCCCCTCGGCGTCGGCATCGGTCAGCGTCTGGCGGTTATTGCCGCCGGCGATGCCCGGCCCGACCTTGGCCATCTCCATCAAGCTGTCCCAGAGGCGTTCGCCATTGATACGGAGATTGTCGGTCGGGGCCGTCATGCATGTCGTCTTTCGTCGTTAAGGCTCCCGGCCGCTTCTTCCGGCCGGGGCGGGAGAAAACTCGTAGAAATCCGCGGCACCAGCGGGCAGCGCGGCCGACGACATCGCCGCCGGAGCGGCGATGTAAACTTGAGAGATTACTCCCGACGACACCTTAGCGTCACATCGTCGGGAAGTTGAAGACCGCGCCGGACTTGATGCCGTCTGGCCAGCGCGTCGTCACCGTCTTCAGGCGCGTATAGAAGTGGACGCCCTCCGGTCCGTAAATGGCGTGGTCACCGAAAATCGAGCGCTTCCAGCCGCCGAAGGAATGATAGGCGACAGGGACCGGGATCGGCACGTTGACGCCCACCATGCCCGCTTCGACCTTGTCGGCGAACGACCGCGCCGCGTCGCCGTCGCGGGTGAAGATCGCGGTGCCATTGCCGAATTCGTGGGCATTGATCAGCTCGAGTGCCTCGGAATAGGTGCCCGCCCGCAACACGGCGAGCACGGGACCGAAGATCTCCTCGCGGTAGATCGTCATGTCCTTCTTCACATCATCAAAAAGCGTGCCACCGACGAAGTAGCCGTTCTCATAGCCCTGCAGCTTGAAGCCGCGGCCGTCGACGACCAGCTTGGCGCCCTCGGCGACCCCCTTGTCGATATAGCCGAGCACCTTTTCCATGTGCTGCTTGGTGACCAGCGGGCCCATCTCGGCGTCGCGGTCGGTGGCCGGGCCGATCTTCAGGGCGCGGACGCGCGGCGCCAGCGTCTCGATCAGCGCATCCGCCGTCTTCTGGCCGACGGGCACCGCCACCGACACCGCCATGCAGCGCTCGCCGGCCGAGCCGTAGCCCGCGCCCATCAGCGCGTCGGCGACCTTGTCCATGTCGGCGTCCGGCATGACGACCATATGGTTCTTGGCGCCGCCGAGCGCCTGCACGCGCTTTCCGGCCGCCGTGCCGGTTGCGTAGACATATTGCGCGATCGGGGTCGAGCCGACAAAGGACACCGCCTTGATGTCGGGATGATGCAGGATCGCGTCGACGACCTCCTTGTCGCCATGCACGACGTTGAGCACGCCGGCGGGCAAGCCCGCCTCATGCAGCAGTTCCGCCACGAGCATCGCCGCGCCCGGATCGCGTTCCGACGGCTTCAGGATGAAGGTGTTGCCGCAGGCGATCGCCACCGGATACATCCAGAGCGGCACCATGCAGGGGAAGTTGAACGGCGTGATGCCGGCAACGACGCCGAGCGCCTGGCGGTCGGAATAGGTGTCGATCGCCGGGCCGACATTCTTCGAATATTCGCCCTTCAGCAGATGTGGGATGCCGCAGGCGAACTCGACGACTTCGAGGCCGCGCTGCACCTCGCCGAGCGCATCGTCATGCGTCTTGCCGTGTTCGGCAGAGATCGCACGGGCGATGCGGTCGGCGTTCTGCTCCAGGAGATCCTTGAAGCGGAACATCACACGCGCGCGCTTCATCGGCGGCGTGTCGGCCCAGGCCGGAAACGCCGCCTTGGCCGAGGCGACGGCGGCGTCGAGTTCGGCCGCGGTCGAAAGCGGCAGCGTTGCGGACGGCTCGCCGGTTGCCGGATTGTAGACCGGCTGGCTGCGCGTCGACGTCGAAGGCGACGGCTTGCCGTCAACCAGGTTGGGGATCGTGTTCAAGCTGATCGCGTCCATAACTTCCTCCCGAGCCTTCAGTCGATTTGCTTCAGCACGTTCGCAAGCGTGCCGAAGATTTCGTCGATCTGGCTCTTCTCGATGATCAGCGGCGGCGACAGCGCAATGATGTCGCCGGTCGTCCGGATCAATAGATTGCTTTCATACGCCTTCAGGAAAGCCTGAAAAGCGCGTTTCGTCGGTGCGCCGGCAATCGGTTCGAGCTCGATGGCGCCGATCAGGCCGAGATTGCGAATGTCGATGACATGCGGCAGGCCCTTCATGCTGTGCAGCGCATCTTCCCAGTAATCGGCGATTTCGGCGACACGGGTCAGCAGGCCTTCCTCGGCATAGACATCGAGGGTTGCGAGCGCTGCGGCGCAGGCGACCGGATGGGCCGAATAGGTGTAGCCGTGGAACAGCTCGATCGTGTTCTCCGGCGCATTCATGAAGGCTTCGTAGATCTTGCTGGAAGCGAAGACGGCGCCCATCGGAACCACGCCGCTAGTCAGGCCCTTGGCGGTGGTGACCAGATCCGGGATGACGTCGAAATAATCGACGGCGAACGGCGTGCCAAGCCGGCCGAAGCCGGTGATGACCTCGTCGAAGATCAGCAGGATGTCGTGCTTGTCGCAGATCTCGCGCAGGCGCTTGAGATAGCCCTTCGGCGGCACCAGGACGCCGGTCGAGCAGGCGACCGGCTCGACGATCAGCGGCTGCGATGTTGGACGCGTCATGCAGCGCGATCGACCTTCTCCAGGTCGTCGGCGAAGTCGGCGCCATATTCCGGCTGGCCGCGCGTGAAGGCGTTGTGCGCGAGGTCATGCGTGTGACGGATGTGATCGACGCCGGTCAGCATGGTGCCGAAGGTCTTGCGGTTGCCGGAGATGCCGCCGACGGAAATGCCGCCGAAGCCGACGCCGTGATAGCCGCGCTCACGGCCGAGCAGGCGGAACTTGGTGCCGTTGCCCTTGGCGCGATGATAGGCGAGCGCGATCTTCAGCGCCGTGTCGACGGATTCCGAGCCCGAATTGGTGAAGAAGACATGGTCGAGCGGCTTCGGCATCATCGCCGACAGGCGGGCAGCCAGCTCGAACGCCTTGGGGTGGCCCATCTGGAAGGCCGGCGCATAGTCGAGTTCGGCGACCTGCTTCGACACCGCCTCGACGATCTTCGGACGGCCGTGGCCGGCATTGACGCACCAGAGACCCGCGGTGCCGTCGAGGATCTGGCGCCCATCCGCCGAGGTGTAGTGCATGTCCTTGGCGCCGACCAGCATGCGCGGGTTCTGCTTGAACTGGCGGTTCGCCGTGAACGGCATCCAGAAGGCTTCGAGATTGTTCGAGTACTGCGCGCTTGTCATTTTTTCGGGGGTCCTCATGCGGCCGCTTTGCAGACGGGGCCGGTCATTTTTATGAACGTAGCCGTAGGGTATCGGCCGGTCAATTCGTTGCCGCCGTTAAGAACGTTCTTTATAGTGAACGCATGAACGCTTCTCATTTCGATATCGACGTCGGTGCCCGGCTGCGCGAATTGCGCATCCGGCACGGCCTGTCGCAGCGGGCGCTGGCCAAGCGCGCGGGGGTTTCCAACGCCACGGTATCGATGGTCGAGGCGAACCGGATGAGCCCCTCCGTCTCCGGCCTGCGGCAGATCCTGTCCGGCATTCCGTTCAGCCTGTCGGAGTTCTTCGCCGAAGCGAAGCCGGCGGCCGAGCAGGTGGTGTTCCGGGCGACGGAGCTGAAGGAGATCGCCGGCGGCCGGATCTCGTTCCGCCAGGTCGGCGCCAATCTGGAGGGGCGCTCGTTGCAGATGCTGCATGAGCGCTACCAGCCGGGCGCGGTATCGGGCACGGCGATGCTGTCGCACCAGGGCGAGGAAGCCGGGCTGATCATTCGCGGCCGCATGCTGCTCGAGGTCGACGGCGCCCGCTACGAGCTCAATCCCGGCGACGCCTATTTCTTCGACAGCCGCAAGCCGCACGCCTTCAAGAACATCGGCGACGAGGAGCTGGAACTGGTCTCCGCCTGCACGCCGCCGAGCTTCTGAGCCGCCCGCCCTCGGCGAAACCATTGAAATCGAGCCGGAATCGACCGAAAGTCGCAAACGGATGGCGGATCGGCGTCGTGATGCGCCGCGCAAGCGGGCCCAAATGGGCCGGATGGTCGGGCGCGCCATGGAGAACCAACGGGAAAGTCGACGACCGTCATGACACCTGCGAACACCGCGCGCGCCAGCCAGACCAAGAAGCGGACGCGCATCCAGGAAGAGAACGAGGAGCGCATTCTCGACGCGGCGCTCGAGATTTTCTCGACCTATGGCTTGCGTGGCGCGACCGTCGACCAGATCGCCGAGCTGGCCGGCATGACGAAGCCGAACCTGCTCTATTATTTCCGCCGCAAGGACGACATCTACCTCGCCATCCTGCGCCGGACGCTGGAGCTGTGGCTGCAACCGCTCGAGGCGCTGGGCGACGGCGACGATCCGGTCACGGAGATCCGCGCCTATGTCGATCGCAAGCTCGAGATCTCGCGCGACAACCCGAAGGCGTCGCGGCTCTACGCGATGGAGATCCTGCAGGGCGCGCCGGTCATCGGCGCCGTGCTCAACAGCCGGCTGAAGACGCTGGTCGACAGCAAGACGGACGTGATCCGGCGCTGGATCGACGAAGGACGCATGGCGCCGGTCGATCCGTACCACCTGCTTTTCATGATCTGGGCAACGACACAGCATTACGCGGATTTCGACGTTCAGGTTCGGGCCATGCTCGGCAACGAGACCGACGACAACCGTCATTTCACGACGGCGACGCGGACGCTCGAGGATCTGTTTCTCAAGGGCATTTTTCGCAGCTGAAGCACCCCGCCCCTCCCCTGCGGGGGGAGAGGCGGTAAGCGCATCCGCGTTCCCTCCCCCGCGAGCGAGGAAGGACTCTAGCTCTTTGTTTGATCGCGTTTTCTTCACGCGAACCGGCATCCACTTCGCTCGAAAACGCTCTAGGCGGGAGCCTATTCCGCCGGCTCGGCCGGGACGAAGGCCTTCGCCATCGGGTTGTTCTTGTGCGTCGTCCAGTTGGCGTATTCGCCGGTGATCGGGAAGCCGGTGCGCGGATCGACGCCCGCCAGCATCGGCTCCATGGTGATGCAATTCTCGACCGGGCAGACATTGACGCAGAGATTGCAGCCGACGCATTCGGCGTCGATCACTTCGAAATGCCGCTTGCCGTCGAGCATCGAGGTGATCGCCTGGTGCGAGGTATCCTCGCAGGCGATGTGGCAGCGGCCGCACTGGATGCAGGAATCCTGGTCGATCTTGGCCTTCGCCACATAGTTCAGGTTCAGATACTGCCAGTCCGTCACATTGCCGACCGCCCGGCCGACGATCTCGTCGACGGAGGTGAAGCCGTGCTTGTCCATGTAGCTGGACAGGCCGGTGATCATCTCCTGCACGATGCGGAAGCCATAGGTCATGGCGGCGGTGCAGACCTGGACGTTGCCGGCGCCGAGCGTCATGAACTCGACCGCGTCGCGCCAGGTCGTGATGCCGCCAATGCCGGAGATCGGCAGTTCGCGGGTCTGCGGATCACGGGCTATCTCGGCCGTCATGTTGAGGGCGATCGGCTTCACCGCCGGGCCACAATAGCCGCCATGGCTACCCTTGCCGTCGACGGTCGGGATCGGCGCGAAATTGTCGATGTCGACGCCGATGATCGAGTTGATGGTGTTGATCAGCGACACGGCATCGGCGCCGCCATTATGCGCGGCGCGGGCCGAGGTGCGGATGTCGGAGATGTTGGGCGTCAGCTTGACGATGACCGGCATGCGCGTGTGCTGCTTGCACCAGCGCGTCACCATCTCGACATATTCCGGCACCTGGCCAACGGCGGCACCCATGCCGCGCTCGCTCATGCCGTGCGGGCAGCCGAAATTCAGTTCGACGCCATCCGCCTCGGTCTCCTCGACCTTGGCGAGAATGTCCTTCCAGTAGTGCTCCTCGCAGGGCACCATCAGCGAGACGACCAGCGCCCGGTCCGGCCAGTCGCGCTTGACCTCCTTGATCTCGCGCAGATTGACCTCGAGCGGCCGGTCGGTGATCAGCTCGATATTGTTGAGGCCGATCAGCCGGCGATCGTTCGAATGAATCGCGCCATAGCGCGGGCCGGAGACATTGACGACCGGCGGATCGGTGCCGAGCGTCTTCCAGACGACGCCGCCCCAGCCATCCCTAAAGGCGCGGACGACGTTATAGGCCTTGTCGGTCGGCGGCGCGGAGGCCAGCCAGAACGGGTTGGGCGACTTGATGCCGACGAAGTTCGACGCGAGATTGGCCATGGGTTCCTCCTAGGCCGCGACTGAAGAAGTCGAGAGCGCGGTATGCATGGATTCGGCGGCAATGCGGCCGTCGGCGACGGCAGCGACCGTCAGATCCTCTCCGGTCGCGGCGCAATCGCCACCGGCCCAGACGCCCGGAAGCGTCGTGCGCCGCTCGTCGTCAACACGGATCTTGCCACCATCCAGCGCGATCGTCTCGGCCGATCCATTCAAAGCTGCGGGAACGAGGGTCTGGCCGATCGCCTTGAACACCGTGTCGGCGGCAAGCGTGAAGGTCACGCCGGTGCCGACCAGCCTGCCGCCATCGTCGCGCGTCTCCTCGAACTCGATCGCCGAGACGCGACCCGCCTCGGTCACCAGGCGCTTCGGCTTGGCGTTGTGACGGATCACCACGCCGTCGGTCTGGGCGAGGTCCTGCTCATATTCCGAGGCGCCCATCTTTTCCTGGCCACGCCGGTACACGATCGTCACCTCGCGGGCGCCGAGGCGCTTCGACTGCGCGGCGACGTCGATCGCCGTCATGCCGCCGCCGACCACGACGACGCGGGCGCCGACCGGCAGGGTCGCGAGATCGGAGGCCTGGCGCAATTCGGCGATGTAGTCGACCGCGTCGGCGACACCGGCGAGATCCTCGCCCTCGAGGCCGAGCGCGTTGACGCCGGCAAGGCCCATGCCGAGGAATACGGCATCATAGGACTGACGCAGTTCCGCCAGGCTGACATCGCGGCCGATCGCCTTGCCGCGCTCGACGGTGATGCCGCCGATCGACAGCACGAAGTCGACTTCCTTCTGGGCGAAGTCGTCCGGCGCCTTGTAGGCGGCGATGCCATATTCGTTGAGGCCGCCGGCCTTTGGCCGCGCATCGTAGATGACGACGTCATGGCCGTGCATGGCGAGGCGGTGGGCGGCGGAAAGCCCGGCAGGACCGGCGCCGACCACGGCGACGCGCTTTCCCGTAGACGCTGCACGCGCAAAGGGCTGCTCGCCGCGCTCGTCCATCAGCACGTCGGTGGCATAGCGCTGCAGAAGACCGATCTTGACCGGCTTGCCCTCCGCTTCCTCGCGGACGCAGGCCTCTTCGCACAAGGTCTCGGTCGGGCAGACGCGCGCGCACATGCCGCCGAGGATGTTCTGCGACAGGATCGTCTCGGCCGAGCCTTCCGGATTGTCGGTCAGGATCTGGCGGATGAAGAGCGGAATGTCGATCGAGGTCGGGCACGCCTTCACGCAGGGCGCGTCGTAACAAAAGTAGCAGCGGTCCGCCTCGACGATGGCCTGATGGTGATCGAGCGGCGGATGGATGTCGAGAAAATTGGCGGCATATTCGTCGGGCGACAGACGGCCCGATGCGATGTCCGGCAGATGCGACGGCATACGCTGATCCCTCCCTACCGGCCACATGGCCCCGGGTTCCCAAGGTCCGGCAGGCACGCGCCCGCCGGTCGACAATTGCGCCGCTGCCCACCCCTCATTTTTTTCTGATTGCCGGGGCCGCGGATCAAAAGCTTGATCATCTGGACAAATTCCAGAAAGCTCGTCAAGGCTTGATTTGAGCCGTTCCAATGTGTGCATTGCACAAGTTCGCGCCAGCCGCGTGAATGCCTGCGATGATGCCGAGTTGTTGGCGAAGCGCGGACGGCGCAGGCGAAGTACGCCAATCGAGGCGCGCCATGCCAGTTCGCACCTGCCAGTTCGCACCTGCCAGTTCGCGCTTCGACGAGCGCGCGCCACCCGCGGATCCGATGGCTCGACGAACCGCTCCGGGCTCTCGCCCCCCTTCCTGAACCTGGAGGCCCGCGCCCGGCCGCCCCGGCACGCCGGATTGCCTTATGGGACACGCGGCATGGCGGGCCTCGGCGGCGGCCCCGATCCCACTGGAACCATTGGCGATTTGGCCCGTTCTCTGAATGGGTCGCTTGGAATGAAATCGAGGATGGAAGCGAATGATCGCATATCAGGGATATGCCGGCTTTTGGCGGCCCGGCGATGTCGTCGACGACAAGGTTCTCTCGGCAAGCCAGAAGGCGGAGACGCTTCTGCATTGGCAAAGGGCCGTAGCGCGGCTGGCGCCCCTTGCATCGCCAGAGGAACGGGAAGCTTATCAAAAGCTAACCATAGAACTCTCCGCCGCGCTCACTCATATCGACAACGCCTTGCCCACGCCGCATATACTTCCCGGTAGATCTCTCAAGTCTTCGCAAACTTGAGCAACGCACAGGAGTGCCAACATGGTGACCAAGAGCACAGACGGTTCGGACCTCTCCGACCAGGTCCAGGCCATCCAGGCCGAATTGGCGTCGCTGACGGAAACGATCCGCAAGTTCGGTTCGGAGCACGCGAGCGCCGGCGCGGACGCGTTGCACAACGCCGCCGGGCGGGCGGGCGAGACCTTCCGCGCCTCGGCCGAGGAAGCGCGCCGCCGTGGCCAGAAGGTCGCCGAGGATCTTGAGGGGCAGATCTCGAGCAATCCCGTCTCGGCTGTCTTGATCGCCGCCGGTATCGGCCTGTTCATCGGCGCGCTCATAGGCCGGCGATGAGCGGCCTGTTCCAGGCTCTGACGAGTGTGGCGGCCGCGGCCGCCACGCAAACCACGGTTCGTACCCTCAAGCGGGTCGGCCTCCTGGCGGTCGCGGGGGTTTTTCTCATCATTGGCGTTTGCTTCGGCGTCGCCGCCGGTTATCAGGCTCTCGCCCTCAGCTATGGCTCGCTGGTGGCCAAGCTGGTCGTCGGCGGTGCGTTTCTCATCATCGGGCTGATCATCCTGCTGGTGGCCAATTGGCGCAACGGCCGCCGCCAGCAGCAGGAGGTCGGCACGACCAGCGTCGCCCTCGCTTTCGCCATGGGCCTCCTCGGCGGACTATCACGGAAGCGCTGAGGTGCAGGTAGGCGGGTCCCGGACCGGCCCATGCTGCCGAAACAGAGAGGAGCCTTCGACAGGCTCCTTTTTTGTGCGCGTCGTTCAGCGTCAGTTCACGCCCCCTAATCGAGCGCGTGGCTCGACGGAATGTCGATCTCGCACACCACCCCGCCCGGCGTGAACTCCAGGGTGACCACACCGTCCAGCGCCTGACCAACGCTTCGCTCCAACAGCGTGACGCCGAAGCCGGTCTTTTCCGGCGGCTGCACGCGCGGTCCGTTGGTCTCCTCCCAGCGCAGATGCAGGCGATCGCCATTGCGGATGCCCCAGTTCAGGGAAATCCGTCCGCCCGGAACCGAAAGCGCGCCGTATTTTGCCGCATTGGTCGTCAGCTCGTGCAAGGCCAGGCCGATGCTCTGCACCGCATCCGGCCGCAGACTGAGCATCGGTCCTTCGATCACGAGTTGGTCGGAACCGGGATCGATCGCCTGCCCGAGCTGGGCGTTGACGAGATCCTTCAGGATCGCGCCGTGCCATTCGCGCGCCACCAGAAGATCGTGCGAGGCCGCCATGGCCCGGAGGCGAGCCGAGAAGCGGGCGACGAAGGTCTGCAGATCGTCCGAGCGGGCGGCGGTCTGCCGCGCCATGGCCTGGATGACGGCAAGCAGGTTCTTGGATCGATGGGTCAGCTCGCGCATGACGAGCCGCAGATGCGCCTCCTGTCGATGCGACTCGGTCACATCGACGGCCACCCCGGCCAGCCCATGGACGGCACGATCGGGGCCCAGGATCGGCTCGAGGCGGAGCTGGAAGAAGCGCTGGCGATTGTCCAGCATCATGACAATCTCGCCATGCTGCGCTTCGCCAGAAGCGATCGCCGCCTTTTTCATCGCGATGATGGGCAGACTGGTCTCGTCCTGCCAGAATTCCTCATCCGTGCGGCCGATCATCTCGTCGCCGCTCAGGCCGACCGCCGGGTTGTAGACCCAGTTGTAGCGCAGGTCGCGATCATGGCTGAACACCATGATCGGCGAGCCGCGCAAGGCCATGTCGAAGCGGGCATTGGCTTCCGCAAGGCCGGAGGTCAGCGCCGAGAGACGCGTCTCGTAGTCATGGCGCTCGGTCAGGTCGACGACGGCGGAGGTCAAACCGATGATCTCGCCGGTGCTATCCCGCAACGGCTCGATCGACAGGCGCAGATATTGCGACGCGCCATCCGCCTTGACGACGACGTTGAGCGAGGTCCCCTTGCCGCTCTCCACCACGTTGCGCTTGGCATCCGCCACCGACGGCGCGACGTCCGCCGCAAAAAGATCGGCATCCGTCTTGCCGACGACCTCCTCGGCCGTCGGGCCGCGCCGCGGATCATAGGCCCATGTGAAGACGAGATTGGTGTCCTGATTGAAGACGGCGATATCCGAACCCGCCAGCGCCGCCTCGAAACGCTGCTTGGTCGCGGTCAGCTCGCGCGTGCGGACACGAACCTTCTCCTCGAGATCGCTGCGGATTTCCGTCAGCTGCCGCATCGTATCGATATGCGCGTCGATCTCGGATTTGAGAAGGCGGTTGTTGCGCTCCAGCAGCCTCGGCGACGGCAGGGCCAGCAGTTCGGGCAGGACGACCCGGATCAGGAACACAGCCACGAGGGCGCTGAGCGCCGCCACGATCTCGATCATTCGCGCGTAGGTGGAGGGCCGCATGACTGGAAAGGCGGTCATCGCATAAGACATCGCGATCCCGAGCAGCAGCAAGACGAGAGAAAGCGCGACGCGCCGATAGACCGTGGGAAGGTCGCGTCGCCGCCACAGGAAGGAAATCGCGGCCGCCGCGATCGCCAGGGTACTGGCGGAGACGACCAGTCTCGGGATCGCCCGCGGCAACTCCCCGCCCAGCGCATCCGTCCCCTGAGAAAGGACGTTGAGCAGCCAATCCATGGGATGATCCTTCTGCGCGCCGCGGAGCGGCGGGAGCAATCCAGCCAACCGGCCATGCACCGTCCACCACGACGCGGACAATGGACCGCGCGGCAATCCAAGGCAATTGAAGCCAATTCGGTGGAAGGCGGCCAACGGCCGGCGATGCCCTGCCGGTTTGGAGCCAAGACCGAAGAGCAGGCCGGTCGACGCTGGAGCGAACGCGGCGGCGTCGCACCGAGGAGCCGGCCCTGAAAGCGGTTTGGTTCGGACCCTAGGCGGCCATCGAGGCCGTCGAGTTGAAGAACAGGGCCTGACTGATTGCCGCCTTCACCGTGCGGGGATCGAAAGGCTTGGTGAGCAGGAAGGTCGGCTCGGGACGCTCGCCCGTCAGCAGGCGTTGCGGGAATGCCGTGATGAAGATGACGGGAAGGGTGAAGCTCGCCAGAATGTCCTTGACGGCATCAATGCCGGACGACCCGTCCGCCAGTTGGATGTCGGCGAGGACCAGGCCGGGCTGCTCCCGCATCGCGGCCTCGACGGCGTCGCTGCGCGTGCGCGCCACGGCGGCGACCTCATGGCCGAGTTCCTGGACGATACCGGTCAGATCCATCGCGATCAGCGGCTCATCCTCGATGACGAGGACACGGGTGCGGGTCTGGCGATCGATCTCTGCCAGGGCCTCGGTCAGCAATGGCTGGATGCGCCCGCTTGGAATTCCCATGACGGCGGCGGCATCCTCGTCGGAAAGACCTTCCATCGCGGTCAGAAGCAGGGCCTGCCGGCTCTCGGGGGTCATGGCGGCGAGGCGATGCTGCGCCGTCGCCTCCTGCCGGCTCAAGCCATCGATCGGGGCGTCCATGCCAAGCTGCGTGCCCGACCAGATCGCGTGAAACAGGCGATAAAGGGCGATCTTGGGATGCAGGTTGCGATCGATGGTGGCCGGCGCGTTGACGATGGCGTCCAGACAGGCGCGCACATAGGCATCACCACTGTTCTGGCCGCCGGTCAAGGCACGCGCGTAGCGCCGCAAAAACGGCAGATGCGGCGCGAGCGCCTGCGATAGACTTTCGGGCATCGAATCCCTCCGTGATGATCGCTCCAATGACCCAAACGCAGCGCGCGCAATTCGGTTCCGGATTCGCAGGAACCATTTGTGCGGTGCTGCATTTGCATCCCGACAAATCCGCGCCGCGATCAGATACGGAGCGCAACTTGGGCACAGCCAGGACAAGATAAGTGGAAAATAACGACAGTAACGCGAAGAGCGCCGAGTTTCGCTCCGCCTCCCCCGTCCCGAACAGCCAGGAAGAAAAGGAGGACTGGATCGGCCGGCAACTGCGCCGCGTCTTCGACAATGCGTTGAACGAGCCCTTGCCGGACGACATCATGTCGCTCCTGAACCGGATCGACGACGAGACGCCAGCGGCGGACCAGAAAATCCCCAAAGGCGGCGCCTGAGCCGGCGACCGTCTATCGGGAACTGCCCAAGGCAGAAATTGCCACGGAGTCAGACATGAAAAATGAACTGGTCGACGCACTGCCCATGTTGCGCGCCTTCGCCCGTTCGCTGAGCGGCAATCGCGACCGCGCCGACGATCTGGTGCAAGAGACCGTGATGCGCGCCCTCGCCAACAAGGACAAGTTCCAAGCCGGCACGAACCTGCATGCCTGGCTGGTGACCATCCTGCGCAACCAATATTACTCGGAAGGCCGCAAGCGCCGGCGCGAAGTCGAGGATGCGGAAGGCGCGCACGCCGCCCGCCTGTCGGATATTGGCGCCCAGCACGGCCATCTCGAACTGGACGACTTCCTGCGCGGCATGCAGTTGCTGCCGGACGAGCAACGCGAGGCGCTCGTCCTGATCGGCGCCAGCGGCTTCTCCTACGAAGAAGCGGCCGAGATCTGCGACGTGAAGGTCGGCACGGTAAAGAGCCGCGTCTCGCGTGCCCGCGCCCGGCTGGAAGAGATCATGAGCGGCGGCGTTCCGCTGCCCCCGGCGGAGACGGCGAAACGCTCGGCCGACGAGATCGAACAGGCGATGGCGCTGCGCACCGGTTGAGGCGCCTGCCCGAAGGCCGTTTGGTGCCGTCTCGGCGTCGCCGCCGCGGCGGCGCGCTCGGATTATTCGCCGGCGTGCTCGCGGCCGGTGATCGCGATGCCAAATCCCTGCAGGCCGACATACTGACGCTCCTGCGACGAGAGCAGGCGGATCGAGCGCACCTTGAGATCCCTAAGGATCTGGGCGCCGACGCCGATTTCGCGCCAGCGTTCCTTGCGCTGCCGCGCCGACATGTGGCGCTCCTCGCCATCGCCGGCAGCCGAGCCGTCGGGGCGTACGACCGCCGGATCGCGGATCAGCACGAAGACGCCGCGATCGGCGGCGCCAACCTTGCGCAGCGTCGTCTCGAGCCAGCCCTTGGAATCCGGCCCGCGCGAAATCAGGTCGGAAATCGGATTGGCACGATGGATGCGGACCAGCACGTCCGCCTGCTCGGCGACGTCGCCAAAGACGATGGCGAGATGCTGCAACGGATCGAACGGCGTCTCGTAGACAAAGGCGGTCGCGGTGCGGCCGCCCACCGGAACCTGGAAGCTGTCGACCACCTTGACGAAGCTCTCGGTGCGGGCGCGGTAGGCGATCAGATCCTCGATCGAGACGATCTTCAGGCCGTGCTCGCTGGCGAATTCCAGCAGCTCGGGCAGCCGCTTGACGGTGCCGTCGTCATTGACAACCTCGGCCAGGACGCCCGCCGGCTCGAGGCCCGCGAGGCGAGCCAGATCGGTCGCGGCCTCTGTATGGCCAGAGCGGATCAGCACGCCGCCCTCGCGTGAGATGAGTGGGAAGATATGGCCCGGCCGCAGGAAATCCGAGGCGGTGCAATTGTCGTTGGCCAGCGCCTGGATGGTGTTGGCGCGCTCTTCGGCCGAAATGCCGGTGGTCAGCCCGACCTTGTAGTCGACGGTAACGGTGAAAGCGGTGCGCATCGGATCGCGATTGTTGGCGACCATCGGCGGCAGATGCAGCGCCTCGGCGCGATCGGCATGAACGGGCACGCAGATGATGCCGCTGGTGTGGCGGATCATGAAGGCGACCTTCTCGGCGGTCGCCTTCGACGCGGCCATGATCAGATCGCCCTCATTCTCGCGATCCGTGTCGTCGACGACGACAACCAGTTCGCCAGCAGCAATCGCGGCGACGGCTTCTTCAATCGTATTGAGGGCCATGAACCATGTCCGTAAGCAGGAAAGATCTTGTCCTTATAAGCAATCAACCGCGGAGTGCCACTCTCGAAGCTCTCAAGACGGGTTGTCTGATGACCCGCTCCCCCTTACCAGTATCGCCACTGCAGATTGCGCGGTGGGGCCGCGCAAAGAGGGAAGAGAAGACGAATGGCAGATATCAAGCGTTTTTCCGGCCGTGGCGCGATCGTGACGGGCGGCGCCTCGGGAATCGGCTTCAAGACGGCCGAGCGCATTGTTTCCGAAGGCGGAACGGTTTGTCTCTGGGACGTGGACGCCGAGCGGATCGAAGCCGCCAAGGCCGCGCTCGGCCCGAAGGCGCATGGCGTGCAGTTGGACATTTCCAAGCCTGAGCAGGTGGAAGCCGCCGTCCAGACCGCCGAAGGCCATCTCGGCAAGATCGACATCCTGATCTGCTCGGCCGGCGTCGCCGGCAAGAACGCACTCGTCGTCGACTATCCGATCGACGAATGGCAGCGCGTCTTCGACATCAACGTGCACGGCCTGTTCTACTGCAACCGCTTCGTCGCGCCGCGGATGCAGAAGAACGGCTATGGCCGCATCGTCAACGTCGCCTCGATCGCCGGCAAGGAAGGCAATCCGACCGCTTCCGCCTATTCGGCGTCGAAGGCGGCCGTGATCGGCTTCACCAAGTCGCTCGGCAAGGAACTGGCCAAGGACAACATCACCGTCAACGCGATCACGCCGGCGACGATCGACACGCCGATCCTGAAGCAGGTCAGCCAGGCGCATATCGACTACATGCTGTCGAAGATCCCGATGGGCCGCTTCGGCACCGTCGACGAGGCCGCCGCCATCCTGACCTGGCTCGCCAGCGAGGAATGCTCGTTCACCACCGGCGCGGTGTTCGACCTCTCCGGCGGCCGCGCGACCTACTGATCGCGCATTCAGGCTGAAAAGCCCTCCGGCCCGCGTCTCTTGCGCAGGGCCGGAGGGCTTCTTCTTTAGCCGACCTTGCGCAGGCCGAGCGCCGCCTTGCCGGCATAGACGGCGTCGGCGCCAAGCGCTTCCTCGACGCGCAGCATCTCGTTCCACTTCGCCATCCGCTCGGAGCGCGAGAAGGAACCGACCTTGAACTGCCCCGCATCCCAGCCGACCGAGAGATGGACGATGGTGACATCCTCCGTCTCGCCGGAGCGCGCCGAAACGATGGTGCCGAAGCCCGCCTTCTTGCCCGCCTCGAGCGCCGCCTTCGTCTCGGTGATCGTGCCGGCCTGGTTCGGCTTGACCAGTACGGCGGTCGCCGAGCCCTTCGCCGCCGAGGCTTCGACTCGCGCGGCATTGGTGACGAGGAAGTCGTCGCCGATCACCTGGCAGCGGTCGCCATAGCGCTCGGTGAAGGCGAGGAAGCCGGCCTCGTCATCCTCCGCCACCGGATCTTCGATCGACAGGATTGGATAGGCGTCGAGCCAGCTTCCGAGCAGGTCGATCATGCCCTGCGTATCCAGTTCGCTATCGTCGAGCGCCAGCTTGTAGCGGCCGTTGCGGCCGAATTCGGAAGCGGCGATATCGAGCGAGATGCCGATATCGGGTCCGGCCTTGAAGCCGGCATCGGCGATGGCGCCGACCAATTCGTCGAGCGCTTCCTCGTTCGAGTTGAAGGCCGGCCAGAAACCGCCCTCGTCGGCGACGCCCTGCAACTTGCCCGCCTTCTTCATGCGCAGGCCGGCGGCGCGATAGACCTCGGCGGTCCAGTCGAGCGCCTCGGCGAACGAGCCGGCGCCGGGGCAGATCAGCATGAAATCCTGCACGTCGACGCGCCGCGCCGCATGGGCACCGCCACCGAAAATCTGGATCTCGGGGACCGGGATGCGCACCTTGCGGCTGCCGGCGAGATGACGCCACAGCGGCAGGTCCGCGCCGGCGGCGGCCGCATGCAACACCGCCATCGAGGTCGCGATCAGTGCGTTGCCGCCGAGGCGGCCCTTGTTCGGCGTGCCGTCGAGAGCAATCAGCGCCGCGTCGATGCCGTCCTGGTCGGCAGCATCCATGCCGGCGAGCGCCCGGGCGATCTCGCCCTGGACCGAAGCGACGGCGCGGGTGACGTCATGACCGCCGAAGCGGTCGCCGCCGTCGCGCAGATCGACCGCCTCGCCGGTGCCGGTCGAGGCGCCGGCCGGCGCGATGGCGCGGCCGATGGCGCCGGACGCCAGCTGGACCTCCGTCTCGACCGTGGGTCGGCCGCGCGAATCCCAGACGCGCCGTCCGATGACCTTGCTGATCGTCGTGTCGTTCACTTCGAAAGTTCCTCTTCCCATGCATCGCGGATGGCGGCGAGCGTCGCCGGCGGATTGGCGATCAAGGGCCTTGCGACGCGGCGCACGCGGTCCCGATCCGGATCGGTGGTGATGTATTCGACCGGCGACTTGCCGTCGACGCGCGCCAGGAAAAGGCCCGGCAGCAGGCGGGCGACGCGCGCCTCGATTTTTTCCCGCGGCTCCCAGTCGACGGCGTCGAGATAGGCGCAGGCGAGCGCATCGAACGAGGCGAGATAGGCCGCGCGAGACGCCGGAACCCAGAGGCATTTCAGCAGCATGTGATTCAGGCAAAAGGCGAGGTCGAAGGCCGGATCGCCATACCAGGCGCACTCGGCGTCGAGGAAGACCGGTCCCTTCGGGCCGACCAGGATGTTTTTCGGGCTGACATCGCCATGCACCAGCGCGACCTTGGTCGCGAGCGTGTCGCGCGACAGCGCCATCAGTTGCGGGGCGAGGTCGGGATGCGCCTCTGCCGTCGCCTCGAGATAAGGCTCGAGCCGAATCGAATGGAAGATGGCGTCGGTATCGAAGCGGGCCGCGATTTCGGCCGAATGCGCGGTTGCCCCATGGATGGCGGCGATGGCGCGGCCGACGGCGGCGGCAAAGGCGGGATCGGCGCGGCCCGCCCGCAACTCCGCCTTCCAGACCGGGTGATCTTCCGGCCGCAGAAAATCCATGGCGAAGGCGCCGACATCGGCGTCGTGCGCCAACACATGCGGCACGGCATCCGGCACGATGCGGCCAGCCTGCAGCAGCCACTCCACCTCGTTGCCGTTGCGCGACACCGGCGCCCGCCAGTCACGCGCCACACGCAGCTTGGCCAGCGCGCGCTTGACGGCGAAAGTGCGCCCGCCTGCCTGGACCCGCCAGATGTCCGACGCGACCCCGCCGGTCAGCGGCTCCGCGACGACGGAATCGGTATTTTCGACAAGTCCGGCATGCACCAGCCACGCCGCCAGTTCGCGGTCGATCGTCTCCACCCTGCTCTCCCCAGGCCTCTTCCCCTCCCGCTCGGCCAGCGACCGGACGGCGCCATCCTGTCTAGGTGATTTGCGGATCAAATGCATCGTGCCGGTACGGAAGTCGTCCGCTGAATGACGGACGGCCCCAGATCGGACGCATTCGACCGCTTTCCCTTTCCGGAACAGCTTCGGACCGCGGCGGCTGTGGCGAAATTGCCGCAGAATCGGGCGCCTCGAGGAAAATCGCGAGGGCGCAGCCAAGGGCTCCTTGACTTAGGGGTAGGCCGATCGCACTTGCTGCGAGCGAACATTCATTCGCAGACTTGCCGGGTACCCATGACCGTTCTAGCCCAACCGGATCCGACCGCCTCCGCACCGCGCGAAACCGCGCAGGATACCCGCCGCACGCAGATCCTCGACGCGGCGCGCACCTGCTTCGCGCGCTCCGGATTTCGCGGCGCCTCGATGCAGGAGATCTGTCTCGAGGCGAAGATGAGCCCCGGCGGGCTCTATCGCTACTTCCCATCCAAGGAAGCGATCATCGAGGCTATCGCCCAGGATGAACGCTGTGGCGCGGCTGAAATTGTCCAGGCCATGCGCGGCCCCGGCCCCCTGCTCGACCGGCTGATCGGCTGCGCCATGGGCTATTTCGCCTATATGCGCGATCCCGGCGCCTGCGAACTGATGGCCGAGATCAGCGCCGAAAGCCTGCGCAATTCCGAGATCGGCAAGCGCTTCGCCAAGATCGACGACAGCGTGCGCGACATCATGCGGGAAGTCTTCGTCGAGGCGATCGAGAAGGGTGAAATGCCTGAGATCGCCGATCTCGATGCGACGATCAGCATGTTGCAGGCGGCCGTGGACGGCATCGCGCTGCGCCAGATCAACGACCCCGACCTATCGCTAGACCGGGTGGAACCGCTGCTGCGGCGGCTCGTCGCCGGTATTTTGGGAATGAAAGCCTGAGCGGCATGACGGCGGCGTAAGACCGCCCCTGCCGCCTGACCAGAGGGGCCGCCGAGCGGCCGAAACGAACCATGAAGCGTATGACCCGTCTCGCGGCCTCCGTCGCCTTCGTCGCCGCTACCGCCGCGGGCGCCCTCGCCTTGCCGGAATCGATGTTCTCGGCATCGGCGAACGAACCCAAGCCCGTCGCGGAAGCCCCCAAGCCGCCGGCGATCACCGTCATTCCGGCGGCGCGCAAGGAGGTCGTCCAGACCGCCATCGTCGTCGGCTCGCTGGTGCCGCGCGAGGAGATTCTGGTCGGCGTCGATCTCGACGGCTACCGGCTGACCGATCTTTCGGCCGAGGAAGGCGACCACGTCAAGGCCGGCCAGGTTCTGGCCCGGCTCTCGACCGACATGCTGGACGTCCAACTCGCCCAGAACGAATCCTCGCTGGCCCGCAACGACGCCGCCATCGCGCAGGCCAAGAGCCAGATCGCCGAGGCAACGGCCATCGAGGCGCAGGCCAACGCCGCGCTCGATCGCGGCCAATCGCTCAAGACCAAGGGCATCGTCGCCCAGGACGCGCTCGACGTGCGGGAATCGACCGCCAAGACGGCCGCTGCCCGCCGCGACGCCGCCGCCCAGGGCCTGGCGCTCGCCGAGGCCGACAAGGCGCTGACCGAGGCGCAGCGCCGCGAATTGCTGCTGCGCGTCGCCAAGACCGAGATCAAGGCGCCGACCGATGGCCTGGTGCTGTCGCGCTCGGCCCGCATCGGCGCCATCGTCTCCGGCGGCGGCGAACCGCTGTTCCGCCTTGCCGAGGACGGCGCCATCGAACTCGAGGCCCAGGTGCCGGAAGCCGAACTGGCTGAGATCGCCGTCGGCCAGCCGGTCAAGGTCACCGTGCAGGGCGCGCCGGAGGGCATTCGGGGCACGATCCGCCTCGTGGCGCCGCGCATCGACAATACCAGCCGCCTCGGCCGCCTGCGCGTCGCGCTGCCGGCCGACGTCAAGGTCAATGCCGGCGCGTTTGCACGCGGCACCGTGGAGCTGGCCCGGCGCGAAGTCGTGGCGATCCCGGTCTCGGCCGTCGTCACCACCGCCGGCGAGGCCACGGCGCAGGTCGTCGTCGACGGCAAGGTGCAGACGCGGCCGATCCAGACCGGCATTTCCGGTCGCGGCCTGGTCGAGGTCGTCGACGGCCTTTCCGCCGGCGACGCCGTCGTGCTGCGCGCCGGCACCTTCGTGCGCGACGGCGACGCCGTCACCCCGGTTGAGGCTCAAGGCGAAGCCAAGCCCGAATCCAAGGTCGAGGGAGCGAAGGGATGAGCTGGAACTTCTCCGCCTGGGCGATCCGCAATCCGGTTCCGCCGATCCTTCTCTTCGTCGTGCTCTGCGCCTTCGGCATCGTCTCGTTCATGGGGTTGCCGATCACGCGCTTCCCCAACATCGACGTGCCGCTGGTCTCGGTCACCGTCACCGACGCCGGCACGGCGCCGGCCGAGCTGGAGACGCAGGTCACCAAGAAGGTCGAGGACGCGGTCGCGTCCATCGCCGGCGTCAAGCATGTCAGCTCGACCGTCACCGACGGTCAGTCCTCGACCGCGATCGAGTTCCGGCTTGAAGTCAACACCGACCGCGCGCTGAACGACGTTAAGGACGCCATCGCCAAGATCCGCGGCGACCTGCCGCGCACCGTCGACGAGCCGATCGTCCAGCGCATCGACGTCGAAAGCCAGTCGATCCTAACCTATGGTGCGCTGGCGCCGACGCTGTCGCCGGAGCAGCTCTCCTGGTTCATCGACGATAGCGTCATCCGCGACCTGCAGGCGCTGAAGGGCGTCGGTCGGGTCGAGCGGATGGGCGGCGTCACCCGTGAGATCCAGATCCGCCTCAATCCCGACCGGCTGATGGCGCTCGGCGTCACGGCGGCCGACGTCAACCGCCAGCTCCAGATCACCAATGTCGATCTCGCCGGCGGCAAGGGCGAGGTCGGCAGCCAGGAACAGACCATCCGCACGCTGGCCGGCGCCAAGTCGATCGAGGATCTCGCCAATGCGCGGATCGTCATCTCCGGCGGCCGCGAGGTCCGGCTCGGCAATCTCGGCACGGTCGAGGACCACTGGCAGGAGCCGAAATCCTTCGCGCGGCTCGACGGAAAGCCGGTGGTGGCGCTCGCCGTCTATCGCGCCAAGGGCGCCAGCGACGCCTCGGTCGCCGATGTCGTCGGCGCCAAGATCGCCGAGATCGGCAAGGCCCATCCCGACGTCACCTTCTCGATCATCGACAACACGGTCCACTACACCTACGGCAACTATCAAAGCGCGATGGACACCCTCTATGAAGGGTCGGTCCTCGCCATCCTCGTCGTACTCCTGTTCCTGCGCGACTGGCGCGCGACGCTGGTCGCGGCCGTCGCCCTGCCGCTTTCAGCGATCCCGACTTTCTGGGCGCTGTCGATGCTGGGCTTCTCGCTCAACCTCGTCAGCCTGCTCGGCATCACGCTGGTGACGGGCATCCTCGTCGACGACGCCATCGTCGAGATCGAGAACATCGTCCGCCATACGCGCATGGGCAAGAAGCCCTATCGCGCGGCGCTGGAGGCGGCCGACGAGATCGGCCTCGCCGTCATCGCCATCTCGACGACCATCATCGCCATCTTCGCGCCGGTCTCGTTCATGGGCGGCATCGCCGGGATGTATTTCAAGCAGTTCGGCCTGACGGTCGCCATCGCCGTGTTCTTCTCGCTGCTGGTCGCGCGCCTGATCACGCCAATGATGGCCGCCTACTTCATGCGCGCGCCCTATGTCGGCGATGGCTCCGACGGCGAGCCGGTCTATGGCGGCTTCCTGAACGATCTCGGCCGCAAGCTCCGCGCCATGATCCCGATCGCCGTGGTGATCGGCCTCGGCGCGCTCGTGCTGCAGATCACCGGCGAGGCGCTCACCGGCGTGCCGATGCTCGACACGCTGGCCGAACGCATCGCGGCGACCGGCTGGACCAAGATCGCGCTCGGCGCGCTGGCGCTTGCCGTCGGCTTCGCCCTCGTCCGCGCCTGGCTCGGCCAGCCGCACCCGGCCGAGGAGCATGATGGCCTCGTCATGCGGATGTATACCGGCCTGCTCCGGGCGACGCTTGCCCGCGGCATGCGCTGGGTGACGCTCGCCTTCGGCATCGCCACCTTCGCCGTCTCGATCTGGGCCACCGGCCTGCTGCCCTCCGAATTCATCCCGGAGGGCGACGAAGGACGGCTGATGGTCTCGGTCGAACTGCCGCCCGGCACCGGGCTCGACGAGACCACCGTCACCACCGACAAGATCGCCGCGGCGCTGGGAACCCTGCCCCAGATCCGTCGCGTCTTCGTCATGGGCGGCACCTCGCCGACCGGCACGCTGGAAACCCGCCGCGCCGCCGTCATCGTCGAACTGGTGCCAAAGGCGGAGCGAAGCCTCAGCCAGAAGGACATGAAGCCGGTGATCGCTTCCGTCCTTTCCGGCATCCCCGACATCCGCTTCTACGTCGTCAACGAACGCGGCGACCGCGAGACGACGATCGCCGTCACCGGCCCGAATGGCGACGCCGTCGCCAAGGCCTCCGGCGACCTCGAGGCGGCGATGAAGGCCGATCCGATGTTCCTGAACCCGGTCGCGCTCTCCTCCTTCGCCCGGCCGGAGATCCGCATCGTGCCGAAGCTCGACGAGGCATCGGCACTCGGCATCGCGCCGGACCGGATCTCGGAGACGATCCGCGTCGCCACCACCGGCGATGCCGACGCCAACCTGGCCAAGTTCACCGTCGACGGCCGGCAGGTGCCGATCCGGGTCGAGCTCGACCGCGTCGCCCGCTCCGATCTCTCGATCCTGTCGGCGCTGCGCGTGCCGCTGCCGGCCGGCGGCTCGGTGCCGCTCGCCACCGTCGCCGATGTCGGCTTCGGCCAGGGCCCGGCGACGATCGAACGTTATGACCGTGAGCGCCTGGTCAAGGTCGGCACCGACATGGCGCATGGCTACACATCGGGCCAGGGCACGGAGCGGATCAAGACGATGGACGTCGTCAAGAACTTCCCCGATGGCGTCCACCTGCAGGAAACCGGCGATGCCGAGGCGCAGGCCGAGGTGTTCTCCGCCTTCGGCGTCGCCATGGGCTCCGGCATCCTGCTGGTCTTCGTCGTGCTGATCATCCTGTTCAACAGCGTGTTCCAGCCGCTGACCATCCTCGCCTCGCTGCCGCTTTCGATCGGCGGCGTGGTGGCGGCGCTGCTCCTGACCAACAACGCCTTCTCGATGCCGGTCATCATCGGCATGCTGATGCTGATGGGCATCGTCACCAAGAACGCGATCATGCTGGTCGATTTCGCGGTCGAGCAGGTCAAGCACGGCATGGACCGCAAGGAGGCGATCATCGACGCCGGCCGCAAGCGCGCCCGGCCGATCGTGATGACGACCATCGCCATGGGCGCCGGCATGCTGCCGGCCGCGCTGGCGCTCGGCGAAGGCGGCGAATTCCGCGCGCCGATGGCGATCGCCGTGATGGGCGGCCTGTTCCTGTCGACGATCCTGTCGCTCGTCTTCATCCCGTCCGTCTACACGATCATGGACGACCTCTCGCATCTCGTCGGCCGCCTGTTCCACCGGGCATTCGCCCCGAACGAGGTGGACGAGGCCAAGGACGGCCACGAGCCGGCCGACGCGCCGGCGCTCCACAAGGAGCTGCGGATCGCGGCGGAATAGCGAAGTCCCTCACCCCAGCCCTCTCCCGCAAGCGGGAGAGGGAGAGGCCGCAGCGCTGCATCTACGCGCAAGCCGGGCTCGATCGACATGACGGTCGCGGCCCAAAACCCTCGCCCGCTTGCGGGAGAGGGTTGGGTGAAGGCCTTGCCAGCCGCTCCGGGGTGACGGCCCGTCCCCGGCCGCCTATCCTGCGGCAACGGAGGAAACCGAGAATCATGATCACCCACTGCGTCTTCATCCACTACCGCGCCGACATCACCGCCGCGACCAAGGTCGCGATCCTCGACGGGCTGCTGGCGCTCCGGCCCCGGATCGACGGGCTGATCAACATCTTCGTCGGCGACAACATGAGCCCCGAAGGCCTCGACAAGGGCTTTTCGGAGGGCTTCATCGTGACCTTCCGCGATGTCGCGGCGCGCGACCAGTATCTGGCCGACGAGGAACACGCGAAGGTCGGCGCCGCCATCGTCGCCGCGGCCGAGGGCGGCATCGACGGCATCTTGGTCTACGACCTGGAGCACTGAGGGCGCAGGCCGTCTCCACAGATCTGCCGTTCGTCACCTCCCCTGAGGGAGAGATAGACGCGCCAAGTGCATTGAGTGATGGTTTACGGCCTCTCCGGAGTTCCCTAGTCCCTCACCCGGAGCTTCGTTCCGCCTCGCCCTCAGGGAGGTGAAGGGGTGAGCGGACGACACGACCAGCTGTGACCTCCAACGCCCGGTGGGACCACACTCAGCCGTCATCCCTGCGAAAGCAGGGATCCATGCCGGTGCGCGCTCGCTCCCCCGCGCGGCACACAACGGGCTGAGTGGATCCCTGCTTTCGCAGGGATGACGGCGAGCGTGTAACTGCCACCGGTGCGCAGGACCGATCCTTGTCCTCAGCCTCTCGCTCTCAGTGAAAGTCCCGCGATTTCGGGATGATGCGGACGTTGCGCGGGTGGCTGCCGCCGGGATGGCTTGGACGATGCGGGTGGGCGAATTCGTCGGCGCGGGCGGGGTCGAGTTTCGGCCGGCGGTCCTCGGCGAGGTCGTCGAGATCGCCGGTCCGATCGATCAGTTTTTTGGCGACGAGATGGACGATCCCTTCCGGGCTTTTCTGGATGTTGCCCTCGACCAGCACCAGCTTGGCGCCGATGATGGTGCGGCGGAATTCGTCGAACAGCCGCGTCCAGACGACGACATTGACGATGCCGGTCTCGTCCTCCAGCGTCATGAACACGACATTGCCCTTGCCGGGCCGCTGGCGCACCAGCACGACGCCGGCCGTCCGCGTCCAGTCGCCATCCTTGAGCGCCGTGACCGCCGCCGCCGACAGGATGCGCTCGCTCGTGTAGCGCCAGCGCAAGAAACTCATCGGATGCGCCTTCAACGACAGGCGCAGCGTCTGGTAATCGGCGACGACATGCTCGGATAGCGGCATGACCGGCAACGGCGCATCCTGCTCGCGGCCGAGTTCGGCGGCATCCGCCGCGGCGAAGAGCGGCAGGATCTCGGAACTCGGCAGCCGGCGCACTTCCCAGAGCCCCTGCCGCCGGTCGAGCCCGAGCGAACGCAGCGCATCGGCATCGGCGAGCTTTTCATAGGCCCGCCGCTCCAGCCCGGTATGGCGAACCAGATCGTCCATCGCCTCGAAAGTCCCCTCGCCCCGCCTTGCCGCGATCGTCTCCGCCCAGGCCTCGCGAAAACCGTCGATCTGGCGGAAGCCGAGCCGCAGCGCCAGCCCCTTGTCTGTCGGCTCCAGCGTGTTGTCCCAGAGGCTTGCATTGACGTCGATCGGCCGGATCGGCACGGCGTGATCGGCGGCGTCGCGAACGATCTGCGCCGGCGCATAAAAACCCATCGGCTGCGAGTTCAGAAGCACAGCAGCGAAGGCGGCCGGATGATGGCACTTTATCCAGGCCGAGACATAGACGAGGCGGGCGAAGCTCGCCGCATGGCTCTCGGGAAACCCGTACTCGCCGAAACCTCGGATCTGATTGAAGCAACGCTCGGCAAAGGCGCGGTCATAGCCGCGTCGGACCATGCCCTCGACCATCATGGTCTCATATTTGTGCATGGTGCCGAGATGGCGGAACGTCGCCATGGCGCGGCGCAGCCCGTTGGCGTCGGAGGGCGAGAAGCGTGCCGCCACCATGGCGAGGCTCATCGCCTGCTCCTGGAACAGCGGCACGCCGAGCGTCCGCCCCAGCACCTGCTTCAACTCGTCGGCCGGGCCATGCTCGGGCGACGGCGAGGGAAACGTGACGGGCTCGAGCTTCTGCCGGCGGCGCAGATAGGGATGCACCATGTCGCCCTGGATCGGGCCGGGGCGGACGATCGCCACCTGGATGACGAGATCGTAGAACTCTTTCGGCTTCAGGCGCGGCAGCATGTTCATCTGCGCCCGGCTCTCGACCTGGAAGACGCCGATCGAGTCGCCCGTGCAGAGCATGTCGTAGACGGCCGGGTCCTCCCAGGGAATCGTGTGCAGCGCGTGGCGTTCGCCGCCCATCTCGGCGATCAGATCAAAAGCCTTGCGGATGCAGGTCAGCATGCCGAGCGCCAGGATATCGACCTTCATCATCTTCACCGTGTCGATATCGTCCTTGTCCCACTCGATGAAACTGCGGTCCTTCATCACCGCCGGGCCGCTCGGCACCAGGTCGTTCAGGAGCTTTTCCGTCAGCACGAAGCCGCCGACATGCTGCGAGAGATGGCGCGGGAAGCCGCGCAGCTCCATCGCCAGCCTGACCGCGCGCTCAATCATCGGATTCTTCGGATCGAGGCCGGAGTCGCGAATATGCTTGTCCTGGACGGCCGAGCCCCAGCCACCGCCCCAGACCGTACCGCCCAGCGCCAGGATGACGTCCTCCGACAGGCCCAGCGCCTTGCCGACCTCGCGGATCGCGCTCTTCGTCCGGTAGGAGATCACCGTGCCGCAGATGGCGGCTCGGTCGCGGCCATAGTGCTCATAGATGTACTGGATCACCTCCTCGCGCCGCTCATGCTCGAAATCGACGTCGATGTCGGGCGGCTCACGTCGCTCCGGCGAGAGGAAACGCTCGAACAGGAGCTGATACACGTTGGGGTCGACCGAGGTGACGCCCAGGCAATAGCAGACGGCGGAATTGGCGGCGGAACCGCGGCCCTGGCAGAGGATGCCGCGCCCGGTCGCGAAGGCGACGATGTCGTGCACGGTCAGGAAATAGGGCGCATAGCCGAGCGCCCCGATCATCGCGAGTTCCTTGCCGAGGGTCGCCGTGACCGCCTCCGGCACGCCATCCGGATAGCGCCGGATCGCGCCGGCCCGCGCCAGCGCCTCTAGATGCGCCTGCGGCGTCGTGCCCTCCGGCACGGTCTCGTGCGGATATTCGTACTGGATCTCGTCGAGGGTGAAGCGGATCTTTTCCAGGAAGCGCGCGGTCTCCGCCACGGCGCCGGGGAAATCGCGGAACAGGCGCTCCATCTCGACGCCCGGCTTCAAATGCCGCTCGGCATTGGCGGCGAGCCGCCGCCCCGCCGCCTCGATCGTGACCTTCTCGCGGATGCAGGTCAGGACGTCCTGCAGCGGCCGCCGTTCCGGCGCGTGATAGAGCACGTCATTGATGGCGATCAGGCGGACGCGATGATCCCAGGCGAGCGCCGAGAGCGCGGCGAGGCGGCGCCGATCGGAGCCGCCGCGATAGAGCACGGCGGCGAGCCAGCTTCGCCCCGGCGCCAGCGCCGCCAGCCGGCCGAGCGCCGCGCCGAGACCGCTGTCCAGCTTGGCGGGCGGCATCAGGATGAAGAGCGAACCTTCCGCATGCGCCGCGAGATCGTCGAAATCGAGATGGCATTCGCCCTTCGGAGCCCGGCCCTTGCCGAGGGTCAGCAACTGGCAAAGCTGGCTATAGGCGGCAAGATCGGCCGGATAGGCGAGGATGTCCGGCGTGCCGTCGCGAAAAACCAGGCGAACGCCGACGACGAGGCGAAATCCCGCGCCGCGCGCGTTGCCATAATCCTCGCTTCCCCAGGCGTCATGGGCGCGGACGATGCCGGCGAAGGTGTTGCGGTCGGCAATGCCGATCCCCTTCAGCCCCAGCGCATGCGCCTGGACGATCAGCTCGGCCGCGTGCGATCCGCCCTCGAGGAAGGAGAAATTCGACATCACGGCAAGTTCGGCATAGGCGCTCATCTGGCCTCGACCCTCGGTGAACCCTCACCTCGCCAGGGTTCACGGACCGGTGCCCCGGCGAAGGCCGGGGCCCATGAACACCGTCCCGGCCAGCGGCACGCCGGCCGATGGATCCCGGCCTTCGCCGGGATGACGACCGGCGCGTGCGACACGGCCCTCATGCGAACAACCCATGCAGGAACCAGCGCGGCTGCGGCCGGTCGGCAGCGTAAAAGCCCTCGCGATAGAGCCAGAAGCGGCAGCCATGACGATCCTCGACGCGGAAATAGTCGCGGTCGGGCCCGCCGGCGCCGTCGCGCCACCATTCCGGCGCGATCCGCTCCGGTCCTTCGGCGCGGGCCACCTGGTGCAGCACGCGGCGCCAGCGGAAAGAGAGTGGCGGCCCGTCTGGCACCTCGCCCAGCGCCTCGACCGGCTCGGGTGGATCGAACAGGCTGAGTGGCCGCAAGGGCGGCTCGCCCGCCTCCGGCGCGTCCTCCCATGTGGCGGTATTCGTGCCCATGGTGAAGACCGGAACGCGCTTCGCCCGCTGCTCCGGGATATGCGTATCGGCGGGCACGAAGCCCTGCACGCGCTCCGGCCCGAAACGGGCGCCGAGCCGGTCGACCAGATCGGCGACTGCCTCGTCGTCGAGCGCGTGGCCGTCGAGGCTCGCCTGCGCGGCGAGGAAGGGCTCGGTGCGAAAAGCGCCGAGACGGATCAGGTCGAAACCGAAACCGGCGTCGAGCGGATCGGACAGCGCGTCCAGTTTCTCGTGAAACAGTCTCGCAATCGCCTTCGGCGCCCGGTTCGGCCGCGCGGTGGCGACCTCGATCCGCCGCACGGCGCCATCGACACGGTAAAAGCTCGCCTCGAAATGACGGCCGCCCTCGCCGCGCGCCTCCAGCAGCGCGGCGACATCGACGGCGAGGCGGGCAAGCGTCGCGGCGATGTCGGAGGCCAGGGCGATCGGCTGGAAGAAGATGCGCTCGGCCAAGGCCACCGGCACCGGCCGGCGCGGCGAGATCGGATGCTCTGAAATGCCAGCGAGCCGTTCCAGCCGTTCGACGCAATCGGCGCCGAAGCGGGCGGCGAGCGGGGCGCGCGGCCGGTCAATCAGGTCGGCGACGAGCTTCAGCCCGGCCCGCCGCAACGCTTGCACGCGCGCCGCGTCCAGCCCGAGCGCCGTGATCGGCAGGGGCCGCACCGCCTCCGCCTCGCGGCCGGGCGGAATGACCACGCGCGCTTCCGAGCGCGCCAAAGCGCGAGCGGTGGCCGGCGCCCCGGCGATCGCGCCAAAGGCCGTCAGCCCCAGGCCGGCGAGCCGCGTCAGGAGATCGTCGAGCAGCGCCGCCTCACCCTTGAAGAGATGGGCGACGCCGGTGATGTCGAGCATCAGGCCGCGTTCGCCATGGCGGGCGACCAGCGGCGTGTAGCGGTCGCACCAGTCGGCGATCCGCTCGACCAGATCGTCATCGGCGGCGGGATCGTGCTCTGCCACCGTCAGGCCGGCAACGCGCGCCCGCGCCTCGGCCAGCGTCAAGCCGGGGGCAAGCCCCTGCCGCAACGCCGCCGGATCGGGGGCCGCGAGGGCGAGCGCGCCCTTCACCTTGTCGACGATCAGGAGCGGCGCTTCAGCCGGCAAGCCGGAATGGGGCGCGTTCGGCAGGGTACGGAGCCGGTTCGATGCGAGGAACGGCAGCCGGATCGCGCAATAGCGCCGGGCGCTTGAAGAGTTTGTCATCGCGGTTCCACTCCAATCGCCAAGGGCCGCCGGGCGTTCCATGGCGATGGCGCAACAAGGTCAGGTCGAAGGTCGGATGGCCGGGCGCATTCATCGCCATCGGCGTCGCCGGCCCGGAGCGCACGAGCCAGCGGGTCTCCGCTGCGCCCGGCATCGGCCGCGCGCCGGGCCGCAGCAGGAGGACGGTGACGCCGGACGCCTCCGCCGCGAGGGCAAAGCGGCGCTGCGTCGTCAGGTCGAGCGCCTTCGGCTGCCCCCAGGGTTCGATGATGACGGCGCCGAGCGCGCCGCAACGCGTCGCCTCGCCGCCGGCGCGCAGCACGGCGAGGGAATCGCGCAATTGCACCAGGATCAGCGCGGCCGGGTCGAGGCCGAGCGCCTTGAGGCCGTCGGCGTGAAGCTCGCCCCCCTCCCGGGCCGCATAATCCTGCCGCACCCAGACGATCGGCCGGCCGGCGGGAGCGGCGGCCAACGCCAGCGCCAGCGAGAAGCCACTCGCGGCGATGGTATCGGCGCCCGAGGCAGCGTGGATTTCATGCAGCGCGCCGCGCGCCAGCCCGCCGCCCAGCGTCCGGTCGAGCTCGTCCCGATCGAGCGCGATGCGGGCGGCGCGCGACGCCGGCATGGCCGACACGCCCGGCACGGCCTCGGCCGTCGACGCGGGTCGCGCCGTCGTCTCGATCGCGGCAATGCGCTGTCGCAATGCGGAAAGGGTCGCCTTCACCGTACTCATCGTCGTCCGTCGCTGTCCGATCCAATCGCCATTGTTCCTGTTTTGTTCTATCTAATACGACTCCAAACCGGACAAGAGTCAATCGCGCGACGGGCGAACTTCCCAACCTTGCAATTGCAGCGGCCGGCGTCAGCCCGTCCGATCAGCCATGCGATTGCCTCCAGTTGCCCCTCACCGCTTCCAAATGGCAGGATCGGGCATGAGCCAGCTCCACCTGATCTGCGGCCTGCCCGGCTCGGGCAAGAGCACGCTTGCCCGAAAGCTCGAAGCTGAAACCTCCGCCATCCGGCTGACGCCCGACGAATGGCTGATCCGCCTCCGCTTCGATGGCCATGACGAGGTGGCCCGCGCCGCCGTCGAGACGATCCGCCAGGTGCGCTGGTATTTCGTCGCCCTGCTGCTGGCCGGGCTGACCGTCGCCCTGCTCGACGCCACCATTCCGTTCTTCATCGGCCGGCTGGTGACGCTGCTGAGCGAGACCTCGCCGGCGACGCTCGTCCGCGACCATTGGCATGTGCTCGTCGGCATGGCGCTGTTCATGCTGCTGGCGCGCCCGGTCGCGATCTTCGTGCAGAACCTGATCACCAACCAGATCATCGCCTCGGGCTTCACCAATCTGATCCGCTGGCAGAGCCACTGGCATGTGGTGCGGCAGAGCTGGTCGTTCTTCCAGCACGACTTCGCCGGCCGCATCGCCACCCGCGTCATGCAGACCGGCGTCTCGGTGCGCGACAGCGCCGTCTCGTCGATCAACGCGGTCTGGTACATCGCCGTCTACGGCACCAGCGCGCTGATCCTGCTTGGCCACAACAATCTCTGGCTGATGCTTCCGACGGTCTTCTGGTTCCTCTGCTACGCGACGCTGCTCCGGATCTTCGTGCCGCGGCTGAAGGGCCGTTCTGTCGAGATGTCGGAAGCGCGCTCGCTGATCACCGGCCGCATCGTCGACAGCTACACCAACATCATCACGGTGAAACTGTTCGGCCGCGCCCGCGAGGAGGACGATTATGTCCGCGAGGCGGTCGATTATCACACCAGCGTCTTTCGCGGCCAACTGCGCCTAATCACCCTGTTCGGCCTGGCGCTCGCGCTCAACAACGCCGTGCTCATCGTCACCACCGGCGCCATCGCCGTGCGGCTGTGGTCGTTCGGGCTGATCGAGGTCGGCATTGTCGCCATGGTGCTGCCCTTGACCTGGCAGATCGCCAACATCGCCGGCTTCGTCGCCCAGCAGGTGACGGCGATCTTCGAGAATATCGGCGCCGTGCAGGAAGGCATGATGTCGATCGCCAAGCCGCTGCGCCTGACCGACCGCCCCGGCGCCGAGGAGCTGAAGGTCGCCAAGGGCGGCATCGTCTTCGACCACATCAACTTCAACTATGGCCGCTCCGGCGGCATCATCGACGATCTGTCGCTCACCATCAAACCGGGCGAGAAGATCGGCCTGGTCGGCCGTTCCGGCGCCGGCAAGTCGACGCTGGTCAATTTGCTGCTGCGCTTCTTCGACCTCGAAGGCGGCCGCATCCTCGTCGACGGCCAGGACATTGCCCGCGTCACCCAGGAAAGCCTGCGCGAGCAGATCTCGGTGGTGACGCAGGACACCTCGCTGCTGCACCGCTCGATCCTCGACAACATCCGCTATGGCCAGCCGCATGTGACGCTGAACGGCGTCGAGGAAGCGGCGCGGCGGGCGCATGCGCATGAGTTCATCGGCGATTTGGAGGATTGGCGTGGCCGCACCGGCTATGAGGCGCATGTCGGCGAGCGCGGGATCAAGCTTTCCGGCGGCCAGCGCCAGCGCATCGCGATCGCCCGCGTCATCCTGAAGAACGCGCCGATCCTGATCCTGGACGAGGCGACCTCGGCGCTCGATTCCGAGGTCGAGGCGGCGATCCAGGAGCAGTTCGAAAGCCTGATGGCCGACAAAACGGTGATCGCAATCGCCCACCGCCTGTCGACGATCGCGCGGATGGACCGGCTGATCATCCTCGACAAGGGCCGCATCATCGAGAGCGGCACGCATGAGGAACTGCTGGCGCTGAACGGCCACTACGCCTCGCTCTGGCGGCGGCAGTCGGGCGGATTTTTGGCGGAAGAAGCGGCTTAGGTTCCTTAGGCGAAAGCCCCTCACCCCAGCCCTCTCCGCTCGCGGGAGAGGGAGCCAACAGCGCTACTCCCGAACAGTGAGGCAGTACGCTCCGTCATCCCGGGCGGAGACCCGGGATCCATTCAGCCGGGTTGCCGGGCGTTTCTCCGGCGACGCTTCGGCGGCGTGGATCCCTGCTTTCGCAGGGATGACGGCGAGCGTGGAGCAGCGATCGCGCTTCAACGCCCGGAGGCCGTTCTTCACCAAGGTAAAAGCCTACTTCCACATCCCGCGCATCTTCGCCGCGATATCGACCGGCACGCGCGGCATCGCGGCGGCCCCCTCCGCCTCGCTTGGCGCTGGCGGCCAGATCACCTGCTGGAACAGGCCGATGATGACGGACGGGATGAAGCGGGTGCGGGTCGCATAGACGTGGCGGTCGCCGCCGCGCGTCTGCTGGGTGACGAAGAAGCGCTGCGGCATGACGAGGTGCAGCTCGTCCTTCGCCCGCGTCATCGCGACATAGAGCAACCGCCGCTCTTCCTCGATTTCTTCCGCCGTGCCGGTCGAAAGGTCGATCGGCATGCAGCCATCGACGACGTTGAGCACGAACACCGACTTCCATTCTTGCCCCTTGGCGGAATGGATGGTGGAGAGGATGAGGTAATCCTCGTCGAGCAGCGGCACGCCGGCCTCGCCGCTGGTGGCATCCGGCGGATCGAGCGTCAGCTCGGTCAGGAAGCGCTCGCGCGAGGGAAAGCCGGCGGCGATCTGTTCCAACTGCACGAGGTCGGCAAGGCGCACCGTCGCGTCCTCGTGGATGCGCTCCAGATGCGGCTCGTACCAGTTCCGGACCGCCTCGATCTCGGCCGGCCAGCCCATGCCCCTGCCGCGCAGCGCGCCGACCATCTCGACGAAGGCCGGCCAGTCGGCGGCCGTCTTCTGCGGTGGCTTGAACTCAGCCAAGGCCGCGACCGGATCGACAGCGCCAGCCATCGATTCCAGCATCTTGCCGGCCGTGCCGGGCCCGACACCCGGCAACAATTGCGCCACGCGAAAACCGGCGACGCGGTCGCGCGGGTTCTCGGCGAAGCGCAGCACGGCGAGCAGGTCCTTCACATGCGCCGCATCGAGGAACTTCAGCCCGCCGAACTTGACGAAGGGGATGTTGCGCCGGGTCAGCTCGAATTCGAGCGGACCCGAATGGTGCGAGGCGCGGAACATCACCGCCTGCTCCTTCAGTGCCACGCCGCGCTCGCGCGCTTCGAGCACCGTTTCGACGACATAACGCGCCTGCTCGGCCTCGCCGCGCACGGTGACGAGCTGGGGTTTGTCGCCGCTCGCCCGTTCGGTCCAGAGGTTCTTGGTGAAGCGCTCGGTCGCCAGCGAGATGACGCCATTGGCGGCGGCGAGGATCGGCTGGGTCGAGCGGTAATTGCGCTCCAGCGTGACGATCTCGGCCGCCGGCGTGAAATGGGCCGGAAAATCGAGGATGTTGCGCACCGTCGCGGCGCGGAACGAATAGATCGATTGCGCGTCATCGCCGACCACCGTCAGCCCGTCACCCCTAGGCTTCAGCCCGAGCAGGACGGACGCCTGCAGGCGGTTGGTATCCTGGTATTCGTCGACCAGCACATGATCGAAGCGCGCGGCGATCTCGGCCGATATCGACGGCTCGGCCATCAGAGTGGCCCAGTAGAGCAGCAGATCGTCGTAATCGAGCACGTTCTGCGCCTGCTTCGCCTCGACATAGGCTGAAAACAACGCCTTCAGCTCGTCCTTCCACATCGCGCACCACGGGAAGACCTTGACCAGCACCTCGTCGAGCGTCGTCTCGGCGTTGACGACGCGCGAATAGATGGCGAGGCAGGTGCCCTTGGCGGGGAAGCGGCTCTCCTTCTTCGACAAGCCCCGCTCGTGGCGGACGAGGTTCATCAGGTCGGCCGAATCCTCGCGGTCATGGATGGTGAAGGCCGGATCGAGGCCGATCCACTGCGCATGCTCGCGCAGGATCTTGGCGCCGATGCCGTGAAACGTGCCGGACCAGGCGAGCGCGTCGGTGAGCACGCCGCCCTTGCTGCCCAGCACACCGGCGGCGATGCGCTCGACGCGGCGGGCCATCTCGCTCGCCGCCCGCCGCGAAAAGGTCATCAGCAGGATGCGGCGCGGATCGGCGCCATTGAGGATCAGGTGGGCGACCCGGTGCGCCAGCGTGTTGGTCTTGCCGGAGCCGGCGCCGGCGATCACCAGCAGCGGCCCGCGCTCGGGCGTGGTGACGCCGAATTCGACGGCGCGGCGCTGGTCGTCATTCAGCCGGGCAAGATGGGCAACCGTCATGGGAATCGGTGGTTCCGTCGAATCAAAGGGCGGGATCGTGCCGGATTGGAGCATGTTTCCCGTTTTGTTCGCAATGCGGGCGACCGTCGCATCCGCGATGCGTTGACTCGTAAATTCCGTTACGTCACCTTCGGTTGTGCGGTCGATCCCTTGCATCCAGGACCGGCATGGCAGAGCGCTTGGAGACGGATCGGCTTCGACGGGGGAAGTCAGGATGTTGGACGGCAGGGGCCTGCGCCTCGCCACGGAAGACGGCCAGGCAGCCGCGGCGGCGCCCCTGACCGGGGCGGCGCCTGCGCATTTGGCAGAACCCTTCGATCCCTGGCGCCTCTTCCGCCTGCTGCGCCGGCAGGCCTGGACCTTTCTCGGCGTCGTCGTCGCCGTCAACCTCCTGACCGCGCTGGCCCTCTGGCAGATCACGCCAATCTACAAGGCTTCGGCGCTCGTCATCGTCGCCCCCTGGCAACGCAGCATGCTCGACGCCGACCGCACAGGCTCGGGCCGGCCCGCCGATGCGGCGCGGGTCGAGAGCGAGGTCGAGATCCTGCGCTCGCCCTCCGTGCTGCTGGCCGTGGTCGACAAGCTGGATCTCGCCCGCGACCCCGAATTCGCACCCAGGGCCGGCCTGCGGGCCAGGCTCGCAGGGCTCGTCGGCCTCGGGACGGCGCCGCCCTCGGCCGAACAGGCGACCCGGCTGACGCTGAAGCGGCTCGGCATAGCCGTCGCCGTCACGCGGCGCGGCGCCACCTATGTCATCGAAGTGGCCGCGCGCTCGAAAGATCCCGACAAGGCGGCGCGGATCGCCAATGCGCTGGCCGCCGCCTACATCGACGCGCAGATCCGCGCCAAGGTCGATTTCGCCGCCGACGTGCAGAAGCGTCTGGCCCAGCAACTCGATAGTGCCCGCGCCGCGCTGCGCGAGATGGACCGCAAACTGGACAGCTTCCTTGACGACAGCATCGTCGAGATCGAAAGCCCCGAGTTGCGCGCCGAGCTGACGGAAATTCGTTCGGCCATCCGGGAGCAGGAAGCGAACCGCCTGCGCTATGACGCGCTCGCTGGCCGGTCGCGCGAGCGTGCCCGCAAACGCGAATGGGACGCGCTGATCGCCGAGCTGAACTCCGATCGGATGGTGCGTCTCAACGCGCAGCTCGCGGCAATCCAGCAGGGGCTCGAGCCGGTCGAAAGCGCCGATACGGCGGCCAAGCTGGCCCAGCTCGACCGGCAGATCGACAAGGAGGCCCAGGCCGTCATCGCACGGATCGCCGCCGAAGCGAGCGCCGCGGAACAGAGCGAGGCCGAGTTGCGGACCCGCCTCAGCCAACGGCTCGCCGGTCCCGACGTGCCAGCCGATATCGTGCTGCTTTTCCGCGAGGTCGAGGGCGACGCGGCGGCGCTCCGCCTCGTCGTCGACACGCTGACCACCAACTCGACCGCCGCGACGGCCGAGATCGACCTGCAGCTTCCCGACAGCCGGATCGTCTCGGCAGCGCTGCCGCCTTCGACACCGGACTATCCCGACACACCGCTGATCATCACGCTGGCCCTGGCCCTTTCGGTCGTCCTTGGCCTGGCGGTGGCGATCCTGCGCGACCACCTTGCCGGCGGCTTCTCCGACGAGGGTGCACTCGAGGCCTTTTCCGGCGTGCCGGTGCTGGCCACCCTCCCCGCCATCGAGACGCGGGCCGATCGGCCGGGAGAGAAGCCGGCGAATGAAATCCTGGAACATCCCGGCGCCGCCTATGCCGAAAGTGTCCGGCGATTGCGGCTCGGCCTCGATCTCGCGCCCGCCGTTCCGCGACCGCAGGAAACCGCCAGGGTGGTCCTCGTCACCGCCGCGCTTGCCGGCGAAGGCGCGACGCTGACGGCGATCGCGCTGGCGCGCTCCTTCGCCCTCTCAGGCCGCCGAACCTTGCTGATCGACGGCAATCTGCGCCAGCCCGGCATTCACACCGCTCTCGATGTTGAGCGCCGGCAGGGTCTCGCCGATCATCTGGCCGGTCGCGTCGCCGCCACGCGGCCTTCGGACGACTTCCCCTTCGACGACATCACGCCGCATCTCGCCATCGCCGCTGGCCCTGGCGATGCGCGCCTCAAGATCGATACGCTGCTGCAATCCGGCCGCCTCGGCCACTGGCTGCAAACCGTGCGGCAGACCTATGACCTGATCGTCATCGACAGTCCGGCGGTGCTGCCGGTCATCGACGCGCTGCTGTGGATCCGGCATGCCGACGACATCTTGATGATGGTCGACGCCACCACGTCGCCGCGCGAGCTTCGAGCCGCACTGCGCGCTCTAGCCCGCGGCGGGCGCGGTACGGCGCATCTCTGGCTCACCCTCAACCATGCGAGCTGCCGCGCCATCTCCCGCTAAACGCGTCCTCAACCGCACTCGCAACCATTTGGAAAGAATAATTCCAATCGATCGGCCTGAGCCGAACTTCGGAGCGGCCGGCGCGTTGAATTGGTAACCCCCGCCATGCAACATCCCCGCAAAGCGAGGGGGCATCCCCGGCAAAAGGCGCATGAAGCGCGCGCAGCGTTTGAGAGGCTATCACTATGGCAGGTTCGAAGATTGTTCCGGTTATCCTGGCGGGCGGATCGGGAACACGCCTCTGGCCGATCTCGCGCGACAGCATGCCGAAGCAATTCCTCGCCCTCGGCTCCGAACGAACCTTCTACCAGGACACGCTGCTGCGCCTGCCGCCGAAGAGCGCCGGCGGCACCGATCCGATCGTCATCACCGCCGATGCCTTCCGCTTCTTCGCCCGCCGCCAGGCGGCCGAGATCGGCATCAACCCGACCATCATCCTCGAACCGGCGCGGCGCGATTCCGCCGCCGCGCTGATCGTCGCCGCCCGCTATGCCCAAAAGCTCCATGGCGATGATTGTCTGGTGCTGGCGCTGGCCGCCGACCATCTCGTTCCCGACGTCGCCCTGTTCCAGCAGGCCTGCCTCGACGCGGCGGCCGCCGCCGAGGAAGGCCATATCGTCACCTTCGGCATCACGCCGACCGAGCCGCGCACCAGCTATGGCTACATCAAGCCGGGCAAGCCGCTCGGCACGCCGGGCGCCTTCGCCGTCACCTCCTTCGTCGAAAAGCCGGATCGCGACACGGCCGAGCGCTATGTCGCCGAGGGCTATCTCTGGAATTCGGGCAATTTCATCTTCCCGGCGGCGCTGATGCTGGCGGAGGCCGCGAAATTCGAGCCCGAAATCGCCGCCGGCGCCGAGACCACCATCAAGGGCGCACATGAGGACATCGGTTTCATCCGGCTGGAAGAGAAGAGCTTCGTGGCGATGCCGGCGAAGTCGATCGACTATGCCGTGCTGGAGCGCACCGACCGCGCCGCCGTGATCGAGGGCCGCTTCAACTGGTCCGACATCGGCAGCTGGGACGCGGTCCGCGACAGCCGCACGCCGGGCGAGCACGGCAATGTCACCACCGGCCCGGTCGCGCTGATCGACAGCCAGAACGCATTCGTCCACTCGGAAGGCCCGCTGGTCACCGGCATCGGCCTCGACAACATGACCGTCATCGCTTCCGAGGATGCGATCCTGATCATGCCGTCCGACCGCGCGCAGGACGTCAAGCACCTTGTCGCCAGCCTCAAGGCGGAAAAGCGCAACGAGGCCAACGAGCACATCAAGATCCACCGGCCCTGGGGCACCTACCAGACGATCTGCCGGGGCGACCGCTTCCATGTGAAGAAGATCGTCGTCGAGCCCGGCGCCAAGCTGTCGCTGCAGAAGCACCATCACCGCGCCGAACACTGGGTCGTCGTGCGCGGTACGGCCGAGGTGACGCTGAACGACACGGTCAAGACGGTGAACGAGAACGAGTCGATCTACCTGCCGCTCGGCGCCATCCACCGCGTCTCCAACCCCGGCAAGATCCCGCTCGAGCTGATCGAGGTGCAGACAGGCTCCTATCTCGGCGAAGACGACATCGTCCGCATCGAGGATATTTACGCACGCGTGTGAGGGTGGGCCTCTTCCACCGCATAGCGGGGAGTGTGGCACCACCACGCCCCCGCACCCTCGCCGTCATCCCGGGCGAAGACCCGGGATCCATTCCGCCGGATTTTCGCCATGCGAAATCCCGGCGGTACGGATGGATGGATTCCTGCTTTCGCAGGAATGACGGCCGGTAGAACTGGAAGCGCAAAGCCACTCGCCGCCAACACCGCACCGCCATCGGTCTGGCCTATTTCTCCAGCCGGGCGATCAGGCTGGACGTGTCCCAGCGATTGCCGCCCATGGCCTGGACGTCGCCGTAGAACTGGTCGACCAGCGCCGTCAGCGGCAGCTTCGCGCCGTTGTTGCGCGCCTCGTCGAGGCAGATGCCAAGATCCTTGCGCATCCAGTCGACGGCGAAGCCGAATTCGAACTGGCCGGCATTCATCGACTTGAAGCGGTTCTCCATCTGCCAGGACTGCGCCGCGCCCTTCGAGATCACCTCGACCACCGCCTCGACGTCGAGGCCGGCGCGCTTGCCGAAATGCAGCGCCTCGGCCAAGCCCTGCACGATGCCGGCGATGCAGATCTGGTTCATCATCTTGGCAAGCTGGCCGGAGCCGACCGGGCCCAGCAGCTTGCAGGCGCGGGCATAGCTGTCGATGACCGGCTCGACGCGCGCGAACGGCTCGGCGTCGCCGCCGCACATCACCGTCAGCACGCCGTTCTCGGCACCCGCCTGGCCACCCGAAACCGGCGCGTCGATAAAGGCGAAACCGCGCTTCTCGGCTTCGGCGTGCAGCTCGCGCGCCACCTCGGCCGAGGCCGTGGTGTGATCGACGAAGACGGTGCCCGCGGCGAGGCCGGCGAAGGCACCATCCGGCCCGATGGTGACGGCGCGCAGATCGTCGTCATTGCCGACGCAGGCAAACACGATGTCCTGGCCCTCGGCCGCTTCCTTCGGCGTCGCCGTGGCGCGGCCGCCGAACTCGGAGACCCATTTGGCGGACTTGGCGGCGTTGCGGTTGTAGACGGTCACCTCGTGACCCTTCGCCTGCAGGTGCCGCGCCATCGGATAGCCCATCACGCCGAGGCCCAGGAACGCTACCTTCGTCATCTCGATCTCCGTCCAAATCCATCACGCCGGCATCGACCGGCGACACCCTGGCAAAGGCCTAGCATGACGCTCGCGCCCTGACACCCTGTCGGGGTCAGCACCTTGCGGTTCCTCATGAAAAAAGCGGACGCCGCTGCCGACCTCCGCCTTGGTCGTACCGACGGGCCGGATCTCGCCTCGACGGTTCAGTGGCGCGAGCTTTTCAAGAACTCGTTCAGGCGCTGGCTGCGGCCCTCGCCAAAAATCTCCTCCGGTGTGCCCTCTTCGGCGATCCGGCCCTGCTCCATGAAGACGATGCGGCTCGACACTTCGCGGGCGAAGCGCATTTCATGCGTGACGATCAGCAGCGTCGCGCCATCGTCGACGATGCCCTTGATGGTGGTCAGCACTTCCTGCACCAGCTCGGGATCAAGCGCTGAGGTCACTTCGTCGAGCAGCACCAGCTTCGGGTTCATGGCGAGCGCGCGGGCAATCGCGACGCGTTGCTGCTGGCCGCCGGAAAGCTGGCTCGGGTAGTGGTCGAGCCGGGCGCCGAGGCCGACGCGGGACAGCCATTTTTCCGCGATGGCGAAGGCCTCGTCCTTGCCGAGCTTCTTCACCTTGCGCAGGCCGAGCATGACATTGCCGGCGGCGGTCAGGTGCGGAAACAGGTTGAAGCTCTGGAACACCATGCCGGTCATGGCGCGCTGGCGCGACAGGTCGGCGTCGCGCAGCCGGACGCGCTTGCCGCCAACCGTCTTGTAGCCGATCGTCTCGCCGTCGAGGATGATGTCGCCGCCCTGGAACTCCTCCAGCAGGTTGACGCAACGCAGCAGCGTCGTCTTGCCGGAGCCGCTGGAGCCGATGATCGAGACGACGTCCTTCGGCCGCAGGCTAAGATCGACGCCCTTCAGGATCTCGACGGCGCCGAAGTTCTTCTTGAGGCCCCGGATGTCGAGCAGCGGGCGCGCGGTGTCTGGCTTGGTCATAGGCGGGCTCCGAGGCGGCGTTCCATCGACTTGCCGAGCATGTCCAGGGCGATATTGACGACCAGGTAGAGAATGCCGGCGAAGACGTAGAATTGAATGGTCATGAAATTGCGGCCGATCACTTCCTGCGTCTTCAGGAGCAATTCGCCGACGCCGATCATCGAGAGCAGGCTGGAGCCCTTGATCAGTTCGACGCCGGTGTTGATCCAGGGCGGCAGCGAGGTGCGAAGCGCCTGCGGCAACAAGACGTTGGCGAGGATCTGCGGGAAAGTGAGACCGATGGAACGGCCCGCCTCGATCTGGCCGGGCGGGATCGCCTGCAGCGAACCGCGCACCAGTTCGCCGATATGGGCGCCGGCGAAGAGGCCGAGCGCCAGCGTGCCCGCCTGCGCCGCCGACAGCGACAACCCCAGCACGGCCGGGACGTAGAAGGCGGCGAGGATGAGGACGAGCAGTGGCGTGCCCCGCATCAGATCAACATAGATACGGAACGGGAACCGAAGCCAAAGCGGCGCGAAGACGAGCTGGATGCCGACGATGCAGCCGAGGATCGTGCCGAACACGATCGCCCCGACCGAAATGCCTAATGTCATCAGGAAGCCATCGAAGAGCGGCCATCGGGCGATCCAGAGCTGGGCGAGAAAAGCGTCCATTGGATTGGTTTGACCCGATCAGAATTTGGGGAATCGGCGCTCGAGCATCCGCAGCAGGGCGGCGATCGTGAAGCAGGCGGCGATATAGAGGCCGCTCGCGACCGTCCATGTCTCGACCACGCGGAACGTATCGACGTTGATCTTTCGGGCTTCGAAAGTCAGCTCGGGAATGGCGATGGCGGCCGCGATCGAACTGTCCTTGAACATGCCGATGAAGGTATTGCCCAACGACGGCAGCGAATTGCGCAGCATCACCGGCATGACGACGGAAATGTTGGTCTGCATCCGCGTCAGGCCGATCGCCCGCCCGGCCTCGACGATCCCCTTCGGCACGGAGAGCAGACCGGCGCGAAACACCTCGGTCAAATAGGCGCCGGCATAGAGCGCCAGCGAGCCGATGAAGCTCTCATACTTGTCGAGCCGGATGCCGGTCGCTGGCAGCGCGAAATAGACCAGCAGCACCAGCACCAGCAGCGGAATGTTGCGGATCAGCAGGACATAGGTCCCGCTGATCCCGCGCAGCAGGCGCGATCTGGACACGCTGGCAAAGGCCGACAGCAGTCCGATGACGGTGCCGACCGCCACGGCGGCGACGGCAAGAGCCAGTCCGATGGCGAGCCCCGACAAAAGATGGTCGAAGCTCGCCCAGACGGCACCGAAGTGCAGCGTGTAGTTCACGACGTGAACGATCCGGGCTTAGCGGAATTCAGCCGGGAAACCGATCTGCGGGTCGGACGGCGTTTCGCCGAACCAACGCTCGTAAGCCGCCTTGTAGGTCGGGAAGGTCGTACCCATCATCGACTCGCGCAGCGCGACATTGACGAAGTTGAGCCAATCCGGGTCGCCCTGCTTGACGATACAGGCATAGGTCTGCGGGTTCCAGCTGAAGCCCGAATCCACGTAGCGGCCCTCGTTCTGCTTCATGTAGTAGCGCAGTGACGAGTTATCGGTGGCGGCTGCATCGGCGCGGCCGGAATTCAGCGCCTGGTACATCAGGTCGACGCTCTCGAACTGGTCGACCTTGGCGTCCGGCAATGCCGCCTTGACCATGCCCTCGGCGAACACGTTCTGCAGCACCGAGACGGTCACATCGCCGCCGGCCGCCTTCAGCGCGGCAAAATCGGGGTACTTGCCGCCAGCCACCATCATCAGGCTGACGCCTTCGCGATAATAGGGGACGGTGAAGGCAACCTGCTGGGCGCGAGCCGCCGTCACGGTGATGAACTGGCAGGCGATGTCGACCTTGTCGGTGACGATGTTCGGGATGCGGGCGTCGGACGCCTGGTTGACGAACTCGATCTTGGTGTCGTCGTCGAACAGACCCTTGGCGATCATCTTGGCGACGTCGATGTCGAAGCCGACCAGCTCGCCCGATTCATCGCGGAAATGCCAGGGCGGATTGGTGCTGCCGGTGCCGACCACCAGCTTGCCGCGGCTCAGGACTTCCTGGAGCTTGCCGGCGGCCTGGGCCGCCTGGGTGAAGACCAGGGCCACAGAAACGGCGCCCAACCCAGCGACGACCTTCCATGCAGAAGAACGCATATACTTCCCCTCTTTGAAGTGGCGCCACCAATCCAAGGATTTTCCCGGCCGCACCACGATGGAACGAGACCGGGCGGCGAATTGCACTCCGCCTGCCCGGGAGGACACTGTCATTCCGCGACGGGAGGCCGGTTGGATCCGGCACCTCCCCTTGCGGATTCTATCCTATGGAACACAGCGTCCCTTGCAGACGGACGCAAAGCAAGTGTGCCGCGTTTCGCCTGGTGGAATTTTCGAAACGCGTCCAGCCGCTTAAAGGATACCCTGTCCCTTGAGCTCGCCAACCGCGCCTTCGACCGCGGCAAGCGTCGCGTCGACAACCGCCTCGTCATGCGTGACCGACATGAACCAGGCGCCGCGCTCCAGTGCCCGGACGCCGCGCCGAAGCAGCGTGGTGGTGAAGGCGACATAGGCCTTCTTGTCGGAGCGGGCGAGATCGCGATAGTCCTTCGCCGGCGCATCGAGGCCGAAGGCGACGTGGAAAATCTGCGGATAGCCCGTCACCACCGCCTTGACGCCGGCCTTGTCGAACACGGCGCGCATGCCTTCCATCAGGCGCGTGCCGTTGCGATCGATGGTGGCGTAGAGCTCCGGTGTCAGCGACTTCAGCGAGGCGACGGTGGCGGCCATCGATAGCGGCTGTGAGTTATAGGTGCCGCCATGGACGACACCGGCGGAGACGAACATGTCGAGCAGATCGGCCCGGCCGGCGATGGCAGCGACCGGGAAGCCGTTGGCGATCGCCTTGCCGAAGGTCGCCAGATCCGGCGTGACGCCGAAATGCGCCTGCGCGCCGCCGGCGCCGAGGCGGAAGCCGGTGATCACCTCGTCGAAGATCAGGATGGTGCCGGCCTTGGTGCAGGCCTCGCGCACGCCTTCGAGATAGCCGGGCGCCGGGTGGATGGCGCCGGCGTTGCACATGGTCGCTTCCATGATCACGCCGGCGACGTCGCCCTTGGCGAGACGCTGCTGGAGCAGCTCGAGATTGTTCCAGGGCAGGACTTCGAGACCCGCGATCGACTGCGGCAGCTGGCCCTTGCTGCCGGCGAACGGCACGGGCTTGTCGGCCGGACCGGCCGCGTCGAGCGGCGGCGCCGTCGACCACAGGACGTTGTCGAACCAGCCGTGATAATGGCCTTCGAACTTGATGATGACTTCGCGGCCGGTGGCGGCGCGGGCGAGCCGCAGCGCGGCCTGATCGGCCTCGGAACCGGAGGAGGCGAAGCGCATGCGCTCGGCGCAGGGCACCATCTCGCAGACGAGACGGGCCGCCTCGGTCTCGACCTTCGACTGGCCGCCGAACAGGATGCCGTGCTGCATCTGCTCGGTGACGGCGTCGGTCAGCGCCTGCGGATTGTGGCCGAGGATCATCGGCCCCATGCCGAGGTAGTAGTCGATGAGCTTGTTGCCATCGACGTCAAACAGATACGGGCCTTCCGCCTTCTCGAAGACGAGCGGCGTCGGCGAAATGTTCATGCGGAAGTTGCTGTTGACGCCGCCGGCAATCCACTGCGCATTGCGGCGAATTTCCTCGACCGAACGATCGAAACGCAACGGCGCCGACGACTGGGCGGCTGCGGTGGCTGTATTGGCCGCCTGGTTGTGGATGGTCAAGGCTAGCTCCTCTGCTTGGTATCGCAGCACCAAGCCAGAAGGCCCGTTTCATGTAAACGAGCGCTTGTTTCGCGTGACGGAAAAAAGCTAGTTTCCGGGCGACTGAAGCTGGGACGGAGGCGCAGGCCATGAGCACGGAAACGGACGACCGCTACATTGTCGGTCCCGTCCTGAAAGCCCTCAAGGTTCTCGACGCCATCGCGCAGAAGGGCCATCCGGCCTCGCTGACGACCATCGCGAGCGAACTCGGCCTGCCGAAGACCAGCGTCTTCCGCTACCTGCGCACGCTGAGCGCCGCCGGCTTTCTCACCTATGATGCCAATCGCGACCGCTACAGCGTCGGAATAAGGTTTCGCGCGTTGGCTACTGCCGACAAGAGCATCCAGCGGCTGCGTGAATGCGCGCTGCCGGCGCTGACCGAGATCAACCGCGAGTTCAACGAAACAACCAATCTCGCGGTGCTGGCCGACAACCACGTCGTCTATATCGACATCATCGAATCGACTCGCGCGCTGCGCATGCAGGCGCGGATCGGCAGCCGCGATCCGGTTCATTCGACGGCGCTCGGCAAGGCGATCCTGGCGCAATTGCCGCTCGACGAGCGGACACAGTTGCTCTCCGACGCGCTGCCGCAACGCACGCTGCGCACGATCACGCAACTGAAGACGATCGAAAAGCAGCTCCTCGAGGCGGCGGAGACCGGTGTCGCCATCGAGATCGGCGAGAACGAGGAAGGCACCATGTGCATGGGCGTCGCCATTCTCGACGAGGCTGGCTATCCGGTGGCGGCGATCAGCATCTCGGCGCCCGAGCGGCGCGTGACGCCGGAGATCCGCCAGCGCCTGATCGCCCGGCTGCAGGAGGCGACGACGGAGATTTCGCAGAAGCTCGCCTCGTCGCAGTGGCAGCGGCTGGCCGGCGACTGAGCCGATCCGACGCGCCGAGCACCTCGGCCCAGCGCGTCGGGCGCTCCTTTGTGGACCGCTTCGCCCCCGGCGCTCGAACGTGCTTCGGCGCGGCAAAAACCGCGAATCTTTTTGTGTTTCCGCACCCAATGTCGGGCCACAAACGCCACCCTCCCCATTTCCGCCGCCGTGCATGTCACGCTAGACTGGCCGGATAGCCGGCAAGCCGGCCGCGCCAAGATCCGCATAAGCGGACGGCCGAGCAACGGAGGGACTTCATGCTGAAATCGATCGACCCGCTTCTGAACGCGGACGTGCTGTATGCCCTGAGGGCGATGGGACATGGCGACGACCTCGTCATCTGCGACACCAACTTCCCCGCCGATGCCGTGGCCCGCGAGACCGTGCTGGGCGAATTGCTGCGCATCGACAATGTGTCGGCGGCGGAAGCCGCCCGCGCCATCCTCTCCGTGCTGCCGCTCGACAGCTTCGTCGACCAGCCGGCGCTCCGGATGGAAATCGTCGGCAGCCCCGACCAGCTGCCCGACGTGCAGAACGAAGTGCAGGCAGAGATCGACGCCGCCGAAGGCCGTTCCTGGCCGATGGGCTCGGTCGAGCGATTCGAGTTCTACGAGCGGGCCAAGAACGCCTATTGCGTCATCCAGACCGGCGAGCGCCGCTTCTATGGCTGCTTCATCCTGAAGAAGGGCGTCATCCCGCCCGACGCGCGCTGAGCGGAGGCGCGACATGGCGGATACAAGGCGCGGCGTCGCCATTCTCGGCATCTTCGTGGCGGACCTCGCCTTTCGCGCCGGCCGGATGCCCGGCATTGGCGAGACGATCGCCGGTTCCGGCTTCAAGATGGGCCCGGGCGGCAAGGGCTCGAACCAGGCCGTCGCGGCGGCGCGAGCCGGCGCGCCCGTCACCATCCTGTCCAAGATCGGCAAAGACGCCTTCGGCGCCATCGCGCTCGACACCTGGCGGGCCGAGGGCATCGCGGCCCGCGTCACCGAGATGGCGGACCAGCCGACCGGCGCCGCCTTCATCTATGTGAACGAGAGCTCGGGCGAAAACGCGATCATCGTCGTGCCTGGCGCCGCCGCCACCATCAGCGCGGCCGACGTCGACGCGGCGGCGGACGCGATCCGTTCGGCCGCCGTCTTCATCACCCAGCTCGAGCAGCCCGTTCCGGCGGCACGGCGGGGACTGGAGATCGCGCGGGCGGCCGGGGTCACGACCATCTTCAACCCGGCGCCGGCGGAAGCGTTCGACGACACGCTCTATGCGCTTTGCGACTATGTCACGCCGAATGAGAGCGAGGCGGCGCTGCTGACCGGCATCGCCGTCACCGACCTCGCCAGCGCGCGAATGGCGGGTGACGCACTGCTCGCCAAGGGCGTCGGCACGGCGCTGATCACGCTCGGCGAGGCCGGCGTGCTGCTGCACAGCCGGGACGCATCGATCCACATCCCGGCGGTGAATGCCGGCCCTGTGGTGGAGACGGCCGGCGCGGGAGACGCGTTCAATGGCGGCTTCGCGGCGGCGCTGGCGCGCGGCGCCGATCCGGTCGAGGCGGCCCGCTTCGGCTGCGCCGTCGCCGGCATTTCCGTCACGCGGCCGGGCACCGCTCCGTCCATGCCGCATCGAGCCGAGGCGGAAGCCATGCTCGAGACGACCGGCGTCTGACGCCTGGAATCCCGGTGCCGGCCAAGGCCGGCACCGGGTCAAAGCATCGAAGACCAGACTAAATTCATAAGATCACAAGCCCAGATAGTATATCTCCCATACTTCTTCGATTTTTCACCTATGAAAAATGAAATGCAGGGAAGAAAAACTTATCCGTTGACGCCGTCGGCAATTGTCGCTTTTGTGATGGCACCGCAGGGCAGGCGCCTACTTGGCGCAACCTCGGCCGGGTGGGAATTGTACCGCTGAAGCGGTGCGGAGGGGAGCGGATACGCCAATATTGGCGCATCCAGGGTGAATGCGCGCGCTCGCCAGATGACCGTCGAACGGTCCGGCGCCGGCAGCGGCAAACACCGAAATGTCGTCTAAATCGGGAGGGATTTTCATGAAGACGCAGGATTATGATCGGCATCTGAAGTTTCAGGCCAGCCGCCGCGGCATCCTGAAGGGCGCCGCCGGTCTTGGCGCACTGGCCGCGACCGGCGCGCTCGGCATGGGCGGCGCGAGCCTGTTCGCCCAGCCGGCCATGGCGCAGGCGGGCGACCTTCGCGCCCAGCTTCTGGCGGTTCCCGGGATCGGCAAGGGCTCGCCCACCGACGCCGACTGGCAGAAGGTCGGCGAGATGGTGCTCGACGCGACCAAGAAGAACGTCAAGGAAGGCGAGTTCGCCGGGGTCGAGCTGACCTTCATGGGGCTCAACAACCAGAACCTGCACAACATGCTGTTCCGCGGCTTCCTGAAGCCGTGGGAGGCCTATACCGGCGCCAAGATCAACTGGATCGACCTGGCCCAGGCCGACTACAACGCCCGCCTGCAGCAGTCGATTGCCACCGGCACCGTCGATTTCGACGTCATCGAGATGGGCGCTCCCTTCGAGGGCGACGTCTGCGGCAAGGGCCTCGCCTCCGAGATGCCGGACTGGGTCAAGGCCCAGATCGACATGGACGACTATGTCGGCTACCTCAAGGCGCCGGTCGGCACCTGGAACGGCAAGACCTATCGCGTCTCGATCGACGGCGACTGCCACACCTTCAACCACCGCACCGACGTCTTCGCCGACGCCGACCTGGCCAAGGCCTGGAAGGAAGAAGGCAATGCCGGCGAATGGGGCGTGCCGAAGACCTGGCAGCAGGTTCAGGCCGCGACCAAGTTCCTCAAGGGCAAGAAGGTCGGCGGCCAGGAGGCCTTTGGCTATCTCGACGCGCCGAAGGCCTGGGGCGGTTTCGGCTTCTATTTCCTCGGCAGCCGCGCCACCGCTTACGCCAAGCATCCGGACGACAAGGCCTGGCTGTTCGACGCCGACACGATGAAGCCGCGCGTCAACAATCCGGCCTGGGTGCGCGCCATCCAGGACGTGATCGACGCGCTGCCGTCGGAGCCGGCCGACCAGATCAACGCCGACCCAAACACCACCGCCTTCCAGCAGTTCCTGGGCGGCACCGGCTCGATGGTCTCCTGGTGGGGCGACGTCGGCTCCAATGCCAAGACCAGCGACACCTCGGTGGTTGGCGACGTCACCGGCTTCTCGATCCTGCCGGGCTCGGACGACGTCTACAACGCCAAGACCGGCCAGTGGGACAAGCTCGCCAGCGGCCCGAACTACGCGCCGAACATGGCCTTCCTCGGCTGGGGCGTCTACGTCATGTCGCGCGTCGACGCGGACGAAAAGAAGAAGAAGGCAGCCTGGTCCGCCGCCGCCCATCTCGGCGGCAAGGATATCGGCCTCTGGATGTCGGCCTATCCGTCGGGCTTCCAGCCCTACCGGAACAGCCAGTTCAACATCCCGGAATGGGTTGCCGCCGGCTATGACGAGGCGTTCATCACCGCCTACCTCAACGCCAACAAGGACAGCTACAACCACCCGAACGCGGCGATCGAGCCGCGTATCCCCGGCATCTTCCAGTACTACTCGATCGCCGAGGACGAACTGGCCAAGACCTTCGCCGGCCAGGGCACGGCCCAGGAAGGCGCCGACAAGATCGCCGCCGCCTGGGAGAAGCTGACCGACCAGATCGGCCGCGAAAAGCAGATCGAGCTGTACAAGGCCTCGCTCGGCCTCTGAGCCAACGGAACCCGGCCGGCCCTCGGGCTGGCCGGCCCTGCCGGAGCCTTCTCCATCGAAGGCCTGGTCTGTGGATCCTTCAGGGCTGGCGGCGCAGGGACGCGTCGCCAGCCGGTTTTTTTTCTGCGAGCGTCGTGGCGACGCTCATTGACGAAGCGGACAACAATGCAGACGTCGACAGTGGCCGCACCGCAGGATGTGATCGCGGCGCATGACATTCCCGAGGGGCGCCGCACAGCCGGAAAATGGCTGATCACGCTGGCGACGATCGCGCTCGCCGCGATCGCGCTCTTCCAGGGCCTCTATGCCGCCGGCCAGACGGAAACCGGCTTTTCCAACTGGCGGCCGGTCCTCTACGCCTATCTCGCCTGGGGCGTGGCGCTCGGCGCCGGCCAGGTGATGATCCGCGGCGAAGGCGGCAAGCGGGCGCTGTTCGTGCTGCCGGCCATCCTGTTCACCGTCGCCGTGGTGATTTTCCCTACCGTCGCCGGCCTCTACATCGCCTTCACCGACTGGAACCTCGCCTCGTTCGACGGCCGCTCGTTCAACGGCCTCGCCAATTTCTGGGCGCTGATGAATGACGGCTACTTCTGGAACGCGCTGCGCAACATGGGCTTCTATGTGCTGGCCGTGCTTCTTCAATATGCCATCGCCTTCGGCCTCGCTCTTCTCCTCAACGCCGAAATCCGCGCGCGAAAGTTCTTCCGCGTTGCCTTCCTGATGCCCTTCATGCTGAGCCCGGTCGCCGTCGGCTGGATGGTCGGCAAGTCGCTTATGGAATACCGCTTCGGCCCGGCCGCAACGCTTGCCCGCCATCTCGGCTGGGAGAACCCCGCCTTCTTCGCCTCGCCCTGGATCGCCCGCTTCTCGATCATGGCGATGGACGCCTGGGTCTGGATCCCGTTCGTGATGATCCTGCTGCTCGCCGGGCTGCAGGCCCTGCCCAAGGAAATCCTCGAAGCGGCGAAGGTCGACGGCGCCAATGGCTGGCGCGCGTTCTGGCAGATCATCTTCCCGCTGATGCTGCCGGTCTCGATCACCGCCGTCATCATCCGCATCATCTTCCAGCTGAAGCTCGCCGACATCGTCATCACCGTGACGTCCGGCGGACCCGGCGGCTCGACCGATACGGTGTCGAGCTTCATCTTCCGCGAATATCGCGACCGTTCGAATGTCGGCTACGGCACTATGGTGGCCGAGTTCTACTTCATCCTGATCGCCCTCTTCATCGCACTGCTGCTCTGGGGCTCGAGCCGCTGGATGAAGCGGGTGACCGGGTGATGGCCACGATCATGAAAGCACAATCCGGCATGGCCACCCGTCCCTACACCTACCGCGAACCGCAGAGCGAATTCGCCAGCAACTCGAAGCGCATCGCCGGCAAGGTGGCGATCTACGGCCTGCTGATCCTGTGGACCTTCATCGCGCTGTTCCCGATCTACTGGACGATCACGACGTCGTTCAAGGTCGCGGTCGACGTCACCCAGGGCCATTTGATCCCCTGGGTCGACTACACCCCGGACTGGCGCGGCTGGCGCTCGATCGGCCTGTCGCCGGATACGATCTTCACTACCTCGACGGTGCGCGACGAGTTCATGAAGCGCTTCCTGAATTCGGCGATCATGTCGGTCGGCGCGTCGCTGCTCGCCGTCATCCTCGGCTCGCTCGCCGCCTATGGTCTGGTGCGCTTCGACTACAAGTTCGCGATCTGGCGCAACCGTGACATCTCGTTCTTCTTCCTGTCGCAGCTGATCCTGCCGCCGGTCGTACTCGCCATGCCGTTCCTCGTTCTCTACAAGGAGCTGGCGCTGCTCGACACCCGCATCGGCCTGATCGTCGTCTATACGCTGATGGTGCTGCCGATCGTCATCTGGATCATGCGCGACCAGTTCCGCGGCATCCCGGTCGAACTCGAACAGGCGGCGCTTGTCGACGGCTGCTCGACCTGGGGCGCCTTCATGCGGATCGTCCTGCCGATCTCGCTGCCCGGCATGGTCGCCGCCTTCATCCTGTCGGTGGTGCTGTGCTGGAACGAGTATTTCTTCGCGGCGCTGCTGACCTCGACCAACGCCAACACCCTGCCCGTCATGGTGGCGAGCCAGACCGGCTCGCAAGGCATCAACTGGTGGTCGATGGCGGCGCTCTCGACGGCGGCGATCGCCCCACTCGCCATCGTCGGCATCTTCCTCGAGCGCTACATTGTCAAGGGCCTGACGGCCGGCGCGGTGAAGTAGGGCTAGAGACGCCTTTTTTCACCTCCCCCTGAGGGGGAGGTCGCCGCGCAGAGCCGCGAGAGGATTTATGGAACCATCCGGCGAGGGTCGCGCCGCATGGGCCAGAACTCGTCGCCCCGGCGAAGGCCGGGGCCCATGAACACCGGCCTAAGGTGGCCGAGGAATTGTGTGTATGGATCCCGACCTTCGTCGGGATGACGACATGCGGTACATAGTCTGCGCTGGTAGACGATGTGCTGCAAAGGTCTCCCTCAGGGAGAAGTAAGGGATGGCAGCCGCGCTAGGCCTTCCCCGCCCGTGCCTTCTTCTTCCCTGACGGCGTGCCAACCTCCAACGGCTGGGCCGCCTTGCGGAAATCGGCCCAGGGATCGGTGCCGAGCGAGGCAAGCCTTATCGGCAGGTTGAGGACGGTGAAAAAGGCCGGGCCGATCGCCGGGCTCAGCTCGTCCCAGGCGAGCGGCACTGACACCGGCGCGCCGGGGCGGGCGCGGGTGGAGTAAGGCGCGACCGCCGTCTGGCCGCGCTGGTTGCGCAGATAGTCGATCAGGATCTTGCCGGGCCGCTTCGCCTTGGTGATCGTCGCGACATAATGGTCGGGACTGTCTGAAGCCAGCGCGTCGGCAAGCCCTTTGCTGAAGGCCTTGACCGCCGGCCACTCCGCCTTTGGCGTCAGCGGCGCGACGACATGCAGCCCCTTGCCGCCGGACGTCTTGACGAAGGCGGCGAGGCCGGCATCAACCAGCCGCTGCCGCACCTCCTGCGCCGCCTCGATCACGCGCTGCCATAGGACGCCCTCACCGGGGTCGAGATCCATGATGATCATGTCCGGCTTTTCCCAGTGGTCGATCGTCGAGCCCCAGGGGTGGATTTCGAGCACCGCCGACTGCACCAGCGCGATCAGCCCGTCGAGATCCCTAATGCTGATCAGGTGCTCGACCGCCTTCGTCGCGGGATCGTCGACCAGCACGATCGCCTCGTTCAGCCCCTTCCAGGCATTCTTCTGGAAGAACTGCTCGCCGGTGATGCCGCTCGGACAGCGCAGCAGCGACAGCGGCCGGTGGGTGATGAACGGCGCGATATACGGCCAGACCTCGGCATAATAGTCGGCGAGACCCTGCTTGGTGACGCCAGCATCCGGCCAGTAGACCCGGTCGGGGTGTGTCAGCTTCACGCTCGAACGCGGAGGCTCGGCGGTCGCAGGCGACTTCCTTGACGGCTTCTCGTCCATGGTCGCCCTCTCCCGAGTGATCTCGTCGGCCAACTTGTCCTCGCGCAGCCCCCGGAAGGAAGCGTGGCGGAGGTGGCCGTCCGCCGTCCAGGCGCGAAACTCGACCTCGACCACCAGTTCGGGGCGGACGAAGCGCACCTGCCGCCCCTCCTCTGCCGTCAAGGGGCGCCCGAACGGGCTGGCGGAAACCCGCATCCGCTCGAGCGTCAGGAACAGGTCCTCCGCGATCCGGGCGGAAAAGCCGGTGCCGACGCGGCCGACGGGCTGCAGCGCGCCATCCTCGTGAACGCCGAGCACCAGCGAGCCGATGGCGCGGCGCGACGTGGTCGACGGCACATAGCCGCCAATGACGAATTCCTGCCGCTCGGAGCTCTTCACCTTGAGCCAGTTCTTGGAGCGTCCGGAACGGTAGGGCGAATCCAGCACCTTCGAGACGATGCCTTCGAGACCGAGCCGGCTCGCATGGCGGAAGACCACCGCGCCGTCCTCGTCAAAATGTTGGCTGAAGCGGATGAGCGGCGCGCCCTGCGCCACCACCTGCGCCAGAAGCTGTTTGCGCTCGGAAAGCGGCAGTTCGCGAACGTCATAGCCGTCGAGATAGAGCAGGTCGAAGACATAGAAGACGAAGCGATCCGAGCGCCCCTCGCTCAGATCGACCTGCAGGGCGGAGAAGTCCGACGCCCCGCCTGCGGTCTCGACCACCAGTTCGCCATCGATCAGCGCCGTGCCGACCGGCAGCGCCTGCAACGCGGCGACGATCTCCTTGCCGAACTTCTTGGTCCAGTCGAGCCCAGTACGGGTCAAGAGCTTTACCCGCCCGGCCGCGACATGCGCCTGCAGGCGGTAACCGTCGAACTTGATCTCGTGGATCCAGCGCGCGCCCGCCGGCGGCGCGTTGGCGAGGGTGGCCAGCGCCGGCTCGACGAAGGCCGGCATCGCCGCCTTGCGCGCGCCCTTCAGCCCGGCCGGATCCGGCAGCGGCGGCGCCGGCGCTTCGGGAGCCTCCGGCGCGGGCCTCGCCTGTGTCGTGGCCCTCGCGTGCTTCCTGTTGTCGATCTTGCCGGTTCTGGACGACCAGCCGGGCGCCTCGTCCTCGACATCCGCGATGGCGCGGCCGGTCTTCACCGAATCTGGCATCTCCTCGAGAATGTCCGGCGCACCAGGCGGACGGGCTTCCGCGTCCTCGGCCTTGATCAGCAGCCAGTTCTCGCGCTTTTCGCGCGGCCGGACCTGCATCTTCACCAGATGCCAACGGCCACGCAGCTTCTCGCCCTTCAGCTCGAATTCGAGATGACCCTTGGCATAGCCCCGATGCGGATCGCCGACCGGCTCCCAGGTGCCGCGATCCCAGAGAATGACCGTGCCGCCGCCATATTCGCCTTTCGGGATCGTCCCCTCGAAGCCGCCATATTCGAGCGGATGGTCCTCGACATGCACGGCGAGGCGCTTTTCGGCCGGATCCAGGCTAGGCCCGCGCGTGACAGCCCAGCTCTTCAGGACGCCGTCCATTTCGAGGCGGAAATCATAGTGCAGCCGCGTCGCATCGTGCTTCTGGATGACGAAGCGCAGCGCGGGCGTCGCCGCCTTGGCGGTCTTGGGCGTCTTGGCCGCCTTGGCCGCCTTGCGCCCGGCAGGCTCCGGCGTGACCTTGAAATCGCGCTTGCTGCGATAGGCCTCGAGCGGCGCGGCCATGTCAGCTCGCCTTGCGATGCGGTACCGCCGCGCCCTTGCCTCTCGCCGCCTTGCCCGCCGTCGCCTTGCCCGTAGCAGTCTTGCCGGCTGCTGGCGCCTTGCCTGTCCGGGCGGCTGGCTTGGCGGCACCGGACTTGGCCGCCGGCTTCGCGGCCTCGGCAGCCGGCTTGGTCACGCCGGCGCTTTCGCGCAGCGCCGCCATCAGGTCGACCACCTTGTCGGCCTTGCGCGGCTGCGGCGGCACGAAGGTCCTGCCTTCGAGCTTTGCCTTGACGAGTTCGGCGAGCGCCGCCTCATAGCGGTCCTGGAAGGCGGCCGGATCGAAGCTGCCGCGCTTGGTGTCGATGATGTGCTCGGCAAGCTGCAGCATCTCGCCTTCGATCTTCAGCTTCGGGATCGGATCGAAGGCCTCGCGCGCCGGCCGCACGGCGTAGTCGAAGGCGAGCGTCGTCGCGACCATGCCGTCCTCGACGGGACGGATCAGCACGCTGCGCATCCGGCGGAACAGCACGGCGCGGGCGATCGCCACCGCGCCGCTCTTGCGCATGCCGTCGCGGATCAGCACGAACGCCTCCAGCGCCGCCCTGTCGCCCGGCGTCAGATAATAGGGCCGGTCGAAATAGACGTCGTCGATCTGGTCGAGCTTCACGAAGGCCTCGACCGCGAGCGTCTTGTCGCCTTCCGGCATCGCCGACGCGATCTCCTCCGGATCGATTTCGACATATTCGCCGGCGGCGATCTCGTAACCCTTGATCTGGTCGTCGCTCTCGACCGGCTTGCCGGTATCCTGATCGACGAATTGCCGGCGGATGCGATTTCCCGTGGCGCGGTTGAGCGTATGGAAGGCGATGCGCTCCGATGTCGAGGCGGCGGTGTGCAACGCGACCGGGCAGATGATCTCGGCAACCTTGAGATAGCCCTTCCATACTGCCCTCGGAGCCATTTGCCGTACTCCTACGCCACGCCAACGCCGTCGCGCCCGCAACCGGACGGGCACGAACGAGGACTCCAACGACGCGCGCGCGATTCCGTTCCGCGCCGCCTCGATTCCGGCGAAGAGAGCGATTGAGCCGGCCCGACGGCGCGGCTATCGTCGGCGGCGTTCGAACCGTAGCTCTTTGATCGCGTTTTCTTTGCGCGAACCGGCATCCACTTCGCTCGAAAACCCTCCAGAGCCGGCCCCGCCCGCGATCCCAGCCCGATTGACAGGTCCCATGCACTATTCCGCCTGCCTCGAATGGCTCTTCAAAGCCGAAGCGCCTGATTTCGCCGATCGCATCCGTCTCGCCAGCAGGGTCGGCCTTTCCGCCGTCGAGTTCTGGCACTGGCGCAACAAGGATATCGATGCCATCGCCACGGCCCTCGACGAGACCGGCATGAAGGTCGCCGGCTTCGTCGCCGAGCCGATGGTGCCGCTCACCGATCCGGCGAAGCATGCCGAGTTCCTCGAAGGCCTGAAGGCGTCGATCGACGTCGCCCGCCGCCTCGGCGCGCCGGTGCTGATCGTGCAGGCCGGCGCCGATCTGCCGGGCCGGACGCGCGCCGAACAGCGCCAGGCGCTGACCGAGGGCCTTTCCCGCTCGGCCGAGATTCTCAAGGGTTCCGGCGTGACGCTGGCGGTCGAGCCGCTCAACACGCTGGTCGACCATGTCGGCTATTTCCTGCCGTCGACGGTCGAGGGCCTCGACATCGTCGACGAAGTCGGCCGGCCGGAGATCAGGATCCTCTACGACATCTACCATTCCGCCGTGATGTCGGAAGCAACCGCCGACGTGCTCGCCGGCCACGTCGACCGGGTGGCGCACGTGCATCTCGCCGATACGCCGGGCCGGCATGAGCCCGGCACCGGCAAGCTCGACTGGCAGGCGCGAGTCGGCTGGCTCGAAGAGAATGGCTACAAGGGCCTCGTCGGGCTCGAATACAAGCCAACGACCGACACAGTCTCGAGCCTGAAGCAGGTTCTCGCCGGCTAAAGGCAAATCTTCGTCTGAGTGAAGCACCATCCTTCACCTCTCCCTGAGGGAGAGGTCGACGCACGGAGTGCGGCGGGTGAGGGTTTACGGCATAACTGGATGGTTCCCTAACCCCTCACCCGGCTCTTCGAGCCGACCTCTCCCGCCGGGAGAGGTGAGAAACGAGTTCCGCGTTTCTGGAATGACGGCGGCAGGAAAACCGCCGTCATCTTCCATTCGCCTCACACGAACGGCGTCTCGTCGAGGAAGCGCTCGAGCACGTTCCAGGTGATGCGCGAGACGTTGTTGTCATAGTCGTTGTGCGAGAGCGAACCGCACCAGGCGATCGACGAGGTGGCGAACAGCGCGCCGCCCGAAGGCGTCTCGCCAAACGCCAGATCGGCGTGGACGCGCTCGTTCTGGTCGCCGCCGAGATTGGGCGGCACCACGCCGAATTCCTCGTTGACCAGCATCATCATGCCGCTGTGGCCGTCCGACGAGGCAAGGCGCAGCATGTTGGGCGGACCGCCGAGATTGGCCGAGATGCAATCGAGCTCGATGCCGGCGGCGCCGCCGCCGACGAGGCCGAAATCGCCGATGATCTCGTCCGGCACATCCTTGAAGATGAAGGCCGCGCGCGGATTGTCCGCGTCGGGCGCGCGGCGATAGAAGGTCGAGATGTCAAAACCCTGGGCGATGAAGCCGACGCCGGCCATGACGTTCGGTGCGCGGCCGATACGCCGCCACAGGCCGCCGAATTCGCCGTTGAACGACTGGTAGTATTCGCCGGGCTCGGCCGCCCAGGTACGGATACCGTCCTCGGCGCGGCGCACCTCGATGACGCCGGGCTCGGTCTGGTGGAAGCCGATGCGCCAGTACCAGCCATTGCCGCCCATATACATGAGCCGGCCGCCGCGATCGATCCACGCCTTCATGCCGTCCCACATCGCCGTCGAATGATATTCGGGATGAGTGCCGGTGATGACGATGCGATAATCGGCGAGGAGGTCGTAGCCCTCCTCGTGCAGGTCCTCGTCGGTAATCAGGTCATAATCGACGCCCTTGTGCTCGAGCCAGTCGAACAGATGCGTGTCGGCATTGTACTGGTAGAGCGCCGAGCCGGGGCCACCGAGCCAGGAATGATAGCGCGGCGAGAAATTGAGGTTCGGCCGCAGCCGGCTCGAATAGCAGACGCCCGAGCCATCGGCATGGGTGTCGTAATGCGAGCCGCCGAGCTCGGGATGGTCATACATGTAGAGATCGGTATGGCCGAAGGTCAGCAGCCGGCCCATCTGCCGCTCGGCGCCGCGCGCCGTGATGTGTTCGGCGTGGTTGCAATAGGAGAGGTAGGACATGGTCGGCGCCAGCACGAGCACGGACGGGCGCTTGCCACGCTTCGCCTTGTCGCGCGGCGGACGGACGAAGAACGGGATGTAGGTCTCGCGCGTCGCCGTCTCGTCGCTATCGCCGGCTGAGGCATGCAGCGCATAGGCGCCGCTCTTCAGATCGGCGGGGATCGTCAGCGAGACCGAGGTCTCCCATCCGGCATCATAGACGTCGTCATGATGGAAATGCACCGCGCCATAGTGCTCGGGCTTCTTCGGCCAGGCATGCTCCTCGCCGGTCCAGTTGTGGCCCTTCATGCCGCGCGCCGGCATCTGCATCAGTCGCCCATGCCGGCCGGACGGGCCGACGTCGATGGCCGTGATGCTCTCGATCTCGCAGGAAAAATCCCAATGCGCGATCCGCGCCGTCTCGACATCCGGCGGGGCCGTGCCCGCGATCAGGCCGTCATGATCGGCATGGGTGCGGATGCCGGAGAGCAGGATCGGGCCGTCGATCTTGCCGTCGAAATGATGGCCGACCGTGCCGTCCGCTTCCGGCCGTCCGGCGAGGAGGAAGGCGACCGGCGGCGCCGGGACGGCGAGGCGGATGCGGCCGCGATACTGGCCATGATCGCGGATCACCGCATAGGGAATGAGCGGGCGCTGGTCGAGCGTGACCTCGCCGCTGGCCGGGTCGAAGGTGACGGCGATCTGGTACCACTGGCGCTCCAGCATCGGATGATCGACGCGCACCGTCTCGGTACCGCCGGCGCCATCGCCAACGGTGAGCGACAGTCGGCCCTCGTCACCGATGCCGATCTGGAAACCGGCCTGGGTGGCGGGATCCCACTGCGCCGCGATCACCTGCTCGCCGCGCTTCGGCAGGGTCGGCCAGACGAAGCCGAGAAAGGAAAAGGTCCGGCCGGCGACAGCCGGCATGTCCGTGGCAACCATGTAGGAGCCGGCGTCGATGCGCTGCGGCTTGCCGGCGTGGATGCCGTCGATCTCGGTCGGGATGTGCGGGAACTTGAGGCCGGGGCCGGCGGGATTGCAGTCGCCGTTGACGACGCGGACCAGCCGGGCCTCGAACGTCTCGCCCTCCTCGAGCGAAATCTTGAAGGCGATCTCCTCGCCCGGGGCGACGCTGTAACGGTCCGGATAGCCGACGATCTTGAGCATGGAATGAAGTCCAGATTGGCGCATGAAACGGGATCGCCGTGGCGGCGACCTGCTGTTCGAACGGGAAGGATCAGTCGCGCAGCGGCCGATTGATGCTTTCGCCTGTCAAAAGGCGCCAGCGGCGACGGAAGACTTCCCATTCCGCCTCTTCGATGTCGGTGAAAACCGGCCCATCCTCGATTGCGATCGGTTCGCGCCGATCGACCGGCATCAGGCCGAGCACCCATTCCTCGAACGGTCGCTTGCAGACCAGCACCACCTGCTTGCCGGATGGATCGTGGCGCATGGTGTTCAGAAGCCGCTGCAGGCCGGGGCTGTGCGCGCCGATCGGCTTCTGCCGGAATTCCTCGATGTAGTGCCGATCTATCTCCGGATCGATCTTGTAAACCATGCGCACTCCCCCTGCGTCGAACCTACAATGGAAACTGAAGCAACTCCGACAAGACAAGACCCGCCGCGCCGAGCAAGGCCGCGCGGTCTTCCGTCTCGCCGATCGCGAAGCTGATTTCCCCCCCGCTGCGCGATGGTACGAGGGCGCGGACATGTCCCGCAATCGCCTCGGCCATGATTTCCCCGCCGCCGACGACATCGCCGTGCAGAACGTAGAAATTCGGCGCCACCGTCTGCTGCAGATTGGCGATGCCGACCGCGACGTTGCGGGCATAAAGATCGAGCAGGTCGCGCGCGCCCGGCACGCCGGCGCCGGCCAGAGCGACGAGGCGGCGCGAATTGATCTCATCCGGCGCATCGATGCCGATGGCGCGCGCCTGGCGGCGCAGCCAGCCGACGGTGGCGATCGTTTCCCAGCAGCCGCGCCGGCCGCAGGAGCAGATCTCGCCATCGACCTGCACGAAGGTATGGCCGAGTTCGCCGCCGGCGCCGCTGCGGCCGCGATACAGGTGGCCGCCCAGATAGAGCGCGCCGCCAAGTACCTCGCCGGTATAGACGGCGGCGAAATTCTGCATGCCGCGGCCCTTGCCGAACCAGCGATCGCCGACCAACAGCGCGCGCGGATGGTGGTCGAGCAGGGCCGGCAGGCCATAGCGCTTCGTCAGCATGTCGCCGAGCTGGAAGCCGTTCAAAACCGGCGCCAGATTGACGGCGATGATGGCGCGGCGATCGGTATCGACCATGCCGCCGACGGCGACGCCAATGCCGAGCGGCTCGCGCCGGGCGGAAGCGAGCGTGCGTGACGTGCAGAGTTCGATCGCCCGCTCGATCTCGACGATTTTTGGGTTCTCGGTCGGAAACGCCACGCTGTGCTCGGCCGAGATCGTCCCGGCCAAGGTGACAAGGCAGGTGTGGACCGCGTCTGGCATCAGCATCATGCCGCAAATCGGCCGGGCATCCGGCGAGAACCATAGCGGTCGTGCCGGCTTGCCGCCGGCCTCGCTCGGGCGGATCGGGTCGCCCTCGACCAGTACCTGCTGGTCAAGCAGCGGCTGCACGATGCCGGAAATGGTGGTGCGGTTGACGCCGGCAAGCCGCGCTAGTTCGGCCCGGCTGGTCGGGCCGAGGTCGAACAGCGTCTGCAGGACGCGGCCGCGATTGGCCGAACCGACCATGGCGGAGGAAAGCAGCGCCCGGCCCGGAGGAACCGTCCGGACCTCGCCGGAAACGTCCTCCTCGTCGATCGGCCAACGCTGGGGGGAAGGTTCGCGCTCCAATCTGCCCTCGTGCTGCTCGCGGGCGGCCGCTCGACCGACCCCCCGCTTCCTATACGGAACTTCGGCTGGGTGCGCGCGCTGCCAGTCCGACCTCCGAATTAATTCTTAGCCGAACGCCGGGTCGTTGACGAGCTAAAATGTTTGTGCGAGCCTCATACTAACAAGTCGATCGACACGCCGTGACAGACTTCGACGGGAACCGAAGTGTGCGACGCAACAACCAACGGCGTAGGCGGTGATGAATGAGCGCCCGGCATGGATCGGGCGCCGGACAATGCTTCCAAGAGGAGAGTGGGGACATGAAGTCTGATTTCAATCTGTCACGACGCAACCTGCTGAAGGGTGGCGTGGCGTTGGCCGGAACGGCGGCCGTCGGCGGCGGTCTCGTGCCGCGCCGGGCGATGGCGGCCGACAAGACCTTGCGCGTTCTGCTTGCCGGCGACCCGTTCTACTATGCGATCGAGGGTTTGAAGGACCAGTTCGAGCAGGAGACCGGCATCAAGCTGCAGATCGAGGCGATTTCGCTCGAGGCGCTGCAGGCCCGCCTGACCTCGTCCTTCATCAGCAACGAGCCGGACGCCGACGTCATCTCGGTCGACCAGATGTGGCTCGGCCAGTATCTCGAGAGCAAATGGATCACCCCGCTCAACGAGTTCATCAAGGCGGACAGCGACACCGACATCGCGGACTATATCCCCGAGGTTCTCTATTCGCTGAACACCTGGCGTGGCCAGATCGGCACGTTGCCGGTCGCCGCCTATGGCCAGATGGTGCTCTATCGCAAGGACTTTGCCGAGAAGGCCGGCATTGCCGTGCCGGAAGATGGCAGCTGGTCATGGAGTGACTATCTCGCCGCCGTCCAGAAGATGAACGGCCAGGACTTCGACGGCAAGAAGATGAGCGGCACGGTGCTGGCCGGCCAGCAGCCCGCTCCCGTCGTGCATATGTATTCGCAGCTCGCCGCCAGCATGGGCACGCGCTGGTTCAAGGACTTCCCGGCGGCATCGGCATGGGACTTCCAGCCGACCCTCAACAGCCCGGAAAACCTCGCCGCGCTGAAGATCTTCTCCGAGCTCTACAAGAACGCTCCGCCGGAATCGGTTGGCTACAACTGGTTCGACGCCGGCATGCGCTTCGCCAAGGGCGATGTCGGCATGTTCTACTGGTGGACGCCCTATGCCTACCTTTGCAAGAAGGACGGCTATATGAGCGGCAAGGACTCGGTCGTTGCCGACAAGCTCGGCATGGCCCGTCTGCCCAAGGGGCCCGGCGAACAGGTCGTCTCGCTCGGCGGCCACAGCCTCGGCATCACCGCCAACACCGCCAATCGCGACGCTTCATGGCAATTCGTCAAATGGGCGACCTCTGCCAAGACGCAGAAGGCGATGGGCCTCTACAACAAGTATGGCTACCAGTTCTCCGATTTCGCCCGGCCGTCGCTCTACAAGGATGCGGAGCTGCTGAAGATCTATCCGCATCTGACCGCCCAGCTCGGCGATCTCGAGCGCGGCAACGGCAAGATCGTGCGTCCGCCGGTGCCCGTCTACACGACGCTTGAGGGCATTTACGGTCTGAACCTCAACAAGGTTCTGACCGGCCAGCTGACGCCGGAGGCCTGCCTCTCGGACACCCAGACCTACTTCGAGACCATCCTGAAGGGCAACTTCCTGATCCCGTATCAGCAGGCGTCGTTCAACGACACGCTCGACGCGACCAAGAGCCTGCTGAAGTCGCTCGCCTGAGCCTGGCGGCGGCGGACCTTCCCACACGAAGACCCGCCCAAGCAGATCCTCGACCCGAGCAAAGAGCCCAAGATCTTTGCTCGACTCAGAGCGGGCGGGGGTTCCTCCCGGCTCCCGTCCGCTCTCTTTTCGATTGGAGCGTCCATGACCGCAATTTCCATCGCCGCGCCGCCGCGGGCGCGACGGCGCTTGCCCGATTATACCCCGTGGCTGCTGATCAGCCCATCGATCCTGCTGCTGGTCGCCCTGATCGCCTTCCCGCTGCTCTTCGCGCTCAAGAACAGCTTCTATTTCTGGAACCTGCAGATGGGCCCCTCGCCGATGGGCTTCATCGGCTTCGACAACTACAAGATGGCGTTGTCGAACGGCATGTTCCTCGACTCGCTGAAGACGACGCTGATGATGACGGTGGTCGGAACGGCGGTCGAATTCACGCTCGGACTCGCCATCGCGCTGCTGCTTCTGCGTAAGCTCTCCGGCATCAAGCTGACCCGCGTGCTGCTGATCATGCCGACCACCATCGCGCCGATCGTCGTCGGTTTCCTGTTCCGCTACATGTATGACCCGAATGGCGGGTTGATCCCCTGGCTGCTGACATCGTCCGGCATTCCGCTTCCCGCGGCCGGCCTGCTGGGCTCGCCGTCGACGGCGCTCTGGGCGGTGCTGTTCGCCGACATCTGGCAGTGGACGCCGTTCTTCGCCATCGTCCTCTATGCGGCGCTGCTGGCCGTGCCCGGCGAGATCGTCGAGGCGGCGAAGATCGACGGCATCTCGCCCTGGAAGCAGCTGCTGCACATCAAGCTGCCGCTGATCCGCAAGACGGCGATGATCGTCGTCATGCTGCGCTTCATGCAGATCTTCAACACGTTCGACCTGGTGGTCGTGCTGACCAAGGGCGGGCCCGGAACGTCGAGCCGGACGCTCGGCTACAGCCTCTATCAAGCCGGCATGGTCGATTTCAACATCGGCCTCTCCAGCGCCATGACGTGGATGATGGTCATCATCGTCAACGCGATCATCGGCCTGTTCGTCTTCTTCGCGTTCAAGGATTGGGATTGATATGGAAGGCTCGGAAAGTGTCGCCGGCCGTCTGCTCGGCTATGCCGCCATGGTGCTGCTGCTGCTGATCTTCATCGGCCCGATCCTGTGGTTCGTGCTGCTGGCGATCCGGCCGGCGGAGACCTATTTCGCCATGCCGCCGGTGCTGTCGTTCACGCCGAACTGGGAATCGATCCGCTACACCTTCTTCAACCCCGGCAACAACGCGCCGCAGCTGATGAACAGCCTGATCGTCGCCGTCGGCGCGGTCGCGCTCAACCTGCCGTTCTCGTTTCCGGCCGCCTATGCGCTGTCGCGCTACAAGATCCGCGGCCGCAAGCACATCATGCTCTGGTATCTCGGCCTGCTGATGGCGCCGCCCGTCGCCTTCCTGATCCCCTATTCGATCCTGGCCAGCCTGGCCGGCGTCAAGGGCACCTACTTTTCCATGATCCTGATCTCGCAGACCCTGACCATTCCGTTCTCGGTCTGGCTGATGCGCTCCTTCATCGACGAGGTGCCGATCGAGATCGAGGAGGCGGCGCGCATCGACGGCGCCGGCACGACGACGATCCTGCTCAAGTTCATTCTGCCGATGGTGATGCCGGGCCTGATCGTCACCTCGATGTTCGCCTTCGTGTTCTCGTGGAACAACGCGGCCTTCCCGCTCGTCCTCGCCAACCGCAGCACCACCACGCTGCCGGTCGGCACGCTGCAATATTTCGGCACCGCCGGCGTGACCTGGGGCTTCATCGCCTCGGCCGCCGTCGCCGCCATGATCCCGCCCATGCTGATCTTCCTCGTGCTCGACCGCTACGTCGTCCGAGGCCTGACCTTTGGTTCCGTGAAAGGATGAAACGGAAATGACGTCATCGCGTAAAATTCGCTTCGGCGTGGTGGGAGCGGGGCTCTGGGGCTCGTTCCATTGCAAGACGTTGAGCGCCATCGACGGCGCCGAGCTCGCCGCCGTCTGCGATCTCGATCCGGCCCGCGTCGCCGACATGCAGAAGCAGTTCGGCGCGGCCAAGACCTATTCCGACTACAAGCAGCTGCTGGCCGATCCCGATATCGATGCCGTCACCGTGGCGACGCCCGACTTCGCCCATGGCGATATCGTGCTGGCCGCCATCCAGGCCGGCAAGCATGTGATGAGCGAGAAGCCGCTGGCAACCACGCTCGCCGAAGCCGAGGCGATCGCCGAAGCCGCCGATCGCAGCGGTCGCAAGGTGATGGTCGATTTCCACAATCGCGTCAGCCCGGCCATCGTCGCCCTTCGCGATACGATCGCCGCCGGCGATATCGGGCTGCCGCTGCATGGCGCCGCGCGCCTGTCCAACACGCTGTTCGTGCCGTTCGAGCTGCTTTCCTGGGCCAGCAAGTCGTCCGCGCTCTGGTTCCTCGGCAGCCACTCCGTCGACGCGCTGCGCTTCGTCATGGGTTCCGAGGTCAGGCGCGTCCAGGCCATGGTGCGGCGGGGCTATCTCGCCTCGCGCGGCGTCGATACCGCCGACGTGCATGTGGCCGTGCTGGAATTCGAGAATGGCGCCGTTATCTCGCTGGAGAACAGCTGGGTGCTGCCGAACGACCTGCCCAACATCGTCGACTTCAAGATCGAGATCGTCGGCGACAAGGGCATGGTTCAGGTCGAGCCGACCCAGGCCGGTCCTTTCCGCAAGTTCACCGGGCCCGGCCTTCGGACTGCCGATCTCTTCGGCGTCACGCCGGCGGCCGGTGGTCGCATCGGCGGCTTTGTGATGGAAGCGATTGCCCGTTTCATCGATGCGGTGGCGACCGACGCGCCTGTCATCGCCGATACGCGGGACGGCCTGCAGGTAACGCGGGTGCTGGCGGCAATCGAGAAGGCCGCCGCCACCGGCACGACGGTCACCTTGGCCGACGGTGTCGCCTGACCGGTCACGACTTCGGACGTGAAAAGTGAGGCGGCGCGGATATCCGTGCCGCCCTTTCTTTGAAGCAAGAATGCCGTCTCAGCGCCCCTTTGGCTTTCCCTCCGACGCGATGCTGCGGCGCAGGGCGTCGAGGATGCTGACGACATTGCCCTGAGCCGCCGGCGCCTCCTTGCGGGCCGCCGGCTTCTTGCCCTTTTTCTTGGCGGCGATGATCTCCAGCAATCGCTCCTGCACCGGATCGGTGGCCATCGCCGGCGACCAAGGCCTGGTGCGTTCACGGATCAGCGTCTGCATCATTTCCGTCAGCTTCGGATCCGCCTTGGCGTCGCCGACGCTCTCGAAATAGGCCGCCTCGTCGCGGATCTCGTCGCCATAATGCAGCGTCCAGAGCTCGATGCCGTTGTCGCGGGGCTTGAGCATGACGGCCCGCTCGCGGCGATAGAGCACGAGTCGAGAGATGCCGACCGTCCCGGTCGCGGCCATCGCATCGCGGATGACGGAGAACGCTTCCTCGCCGACCGGATCGTCGGGGACGAGATAATGCGGCTTGTCGTACCAGATCCAGCCGATGTCATCGCGCGGCACGAACATCTCGATGTCGATGGTGCGCGTGCTCTCGAGGGCGACGGATTCAATCTCGTCATCCTCCAGCATCAGGAACTCGTCCTCGCCGCGCTGGTAGCCCTTGACCTGCTCGTCGCCCTCGACCGCCTCACCCGTCTCGGCGTCGACATACTGGCTGACAACCCGATTGCCGGTGGCGCGGTTCAACGTGTGGAAGCGCACCTTTTCGTTGTCGGTGGTCGCCGGCATCATCGCCACCGGGCAGGTGACGAGCGAGAGCTTCAGATAGCCCTTCCAGAACGAACGCGGCGCCATGATCGGTCAGCCCTTCCGGTTGGAACCCGACATTCCAATCGAGGCTCAACGTTCCGGCCGGCCGGCGGTTCCGGCCGGGCCCGCGGGCGTCAGGCGACCTCTTCGCAAAGCGCCGCATAGACCTGCTCGGGCAGGACCGCCTGGCGGATCGACTTCACCACTTTCGACGAACGAAGCTTGCGGGCCATGCAGGCGAGCACGTTCAGGTAGGTCGAGGAGCTCTGCCCCGGCATCAGCAGCAGGCAGACGATATCGACGGGGATGTCATCCACCGACTCAAAATCGACCGGCTTCTTCAGCCGAGCGACCATGCCGAACGGAACATCCAGACCCGGAACCGGCGCGTGCGGGATGGCAATGCCGTCGCCGACGCCGGTCGAGCCGAGCTTCTCGCGATTGTGGATCGCCTGGAAGATGTCCTCGACCGGAAGGCCCAGCGCAAGCGCGGCCTGTTCGGACAAGCTGGCCAGCAGCTTGGTCTTCGAGCCGGCGGGAAGGTCGATCATCACGCTTTCGGGCTTGATGAATTCAGAAAGGATCATGGTCTCACTCGTATCGGCGCCATAAAGCGCATCGGATCACGGCACGGTCGTGCCAGCTCGTTATCAATCGACATCGCGCGACATCACTCGATGTCGCGCAACCGGTAGCCGACGCCCGTCTCGGTGGTGATGTACTCCGGCTGATCGGGCTGACGCTCGATCTTCTGGCGGAGCTGGCGAACATAGACGCGCAGGTATTGCACATCCGTCGAGCCACCCCAGACCTGGCTCAGCAGATGCTGGTGGGTCAGGACCTTGCCGGCGTGCTGCACCAGCACGCGCAGGATGTCGTATTCCTTCGGCGACAGCTTGATCTCACGGCCGGCGACCTTGACGATGCGCTTGACGAGATCGACCGACAAGTCGCCGGTCTGGAAGACCGGCTTCTCGCCCTGCTGCTGCAGCCGGTGGCGCAGCGCGACGCGGATGCGCGCCGACCAGCTCCTTCATGCCGAACGGCTTGGTGACGTAGTCGTCGGCGCCGAGTTCCAGCGCCCGGACGATGCCGCGCCTCGTCGGTGCGGCTCGAGAGCATGACGATCGGCACTGCCAGCGCTTCGGCGCGCCATGCGCCAGAAGATCGTGGCCCGGCAGGTCCGGCAGGCCGAGATCGAGCAGGATCAGGTCGGGCCGCTCGGCCGCGACATGCTCGATCGCGTCGCGGGCATTGGTGGCCTCGTCGATGCCGATAGCCCTCGAGGACAGCCCGACGCGGAGCAGCCGCGGATCGGCGGCTCGTCATCGACGATCAGGATCTTCACGGTCGGTCTGGTCATGGCAGATCTTCCATGCATGGCGACGTCGGCGGACGCCGGCATGCGGATGGTGAAGACCGCGCCGGACCGATCCGTGCGGTTGCCGGCCGGATCGTGCCGCCCATCGCCTCGACGAAGCCGCGGCAGATCGACAGGCCGAGCCCGGTTCCGGCCCGCACGTGATCGCCCTTGCGCACGCGATAGAAGCGTATCGAAGACGCGCTCAAGATCGGCGGGCGGAATGCCCGGTCCCTCATCCATCACCTGCAACAGCACGATACCGCCATCGGCCAGCCCCGATCCGGATCGCCGAGCCCTCCGGCGCATATTTCGCGGCATTGTCGAGCAGGTTGAACAGCACCTGCTCGAACAGGACCGGATCGAGCCTGAGCATCGGCAGGTCGGCCGGAATGCGACCTCGACCTGTGGCCGGCGAGGATCTTGGCGGCGCGGCGCAGCGCCGTGCCGACGACATCGCCGACATAATGCAGCGCGAGTTCGGCTCCATCGCGCCGGATTCGATCCGGGTCATGTCGAGCAGGTTGGCGATGAAGCGGTTGAGCCGCTCGGACTCGTCGATGACGGTCGAAGCAGTCGACGCGGTCGCCTCCTCGGCAAGGCGTGCGCGATAATCGCGCAGCGTCCCGGCCGCGCCCATGATGGCGGCCAGCGGCGTCTTCAGGTCATGCGAGATCGAGGTCAGCAGCGCCGAACGCAGGCGGTCGGCCTCCGCCGCCAGCCTGCGCCCGGTCGACATCGGCGACCAGCTGGATCCGCTCGATGGCAAGCGCTGCCTGGTCGGCCAGCGCATCGAACAGCCGCTGCTGCTCCGGCGTCAGCAGCGGTCCCTGCCGGTCGTCGTCGAGGCCGACGACGCCGACCGCCTGCGGCCCGTCCGCAGCGGCAGATAGAGCCGCTTTGCGCCGGGCAGCGTGTCGGCACCGCGTCCGGCCGGGCGGTTGTGTTCCCAGGCCCAGCGCGCGGCGGCGATATCGGCATCGACCAGCGTGTCGTCAGGCGGATAGCCGGCGCTGACCGCGATGCGTGCCGTCTCCGGCAGCAGCATGACGACGCGCACCTTCAGCATCGAGGCGATCTGGAAGGCGGTCGCCCAGAGAACGTCGTCGAGCGTGCCGGTGCCGGCGAGCTTCTTCGAAAAGAGATAGAGGTCCTCGGTCGTGCGGGCGCGCTGGCGGGCGGCGGCGGCCTGACGCTGGACGCGGGCGGTCAGGTTGCGAGGCGATCGAGCGCCACGACAGGAAGAAGACACAGCGCGACGACGCTTTCCGGGTCGCTGATCGTGAGCGTGTAGAGCGGCGGCAGGAAGAAGAAGTTGAAGGCGAGCGCGCCGAGGATCGAGGCGAAGAGGCCGGCCCAGAGCCCGCCGTCACGGCCGAGGCGAGCACCGCCATCAGGAAGACCAGCGCCAGATTGCGCACGTCCAGCATCTGGCGAGCAGCGCGAAGCCGAGCGCGACGCGCCGACATAGAGCGAGCGCCGAGATAGGGCCGGCGCGAAGCCGGGCGGCGCTGGCGAGTCGCCGCCGCGCTGGCGGCCGGCTCCGCTCAGCGCCGGAAATGACATGGACGCTGATATCGCCGGCATGGCGGATCAGATCATGCGAGACCGAGCCTTCGAGCACTCGCGCCAGCGCGGCTTGGCGGCTTGCCGACGATGATGTGGGTGACGTTGTTGGCGTGCGCATGGCGACGATCTCGCGCGCGACGTCCTGGCCCGGCAGCGTGACGGCCTCGCCGCCGAGCTGTTCGCGCAGCCGCAGGTCGCGGCGATGCGGTCCTTGCGGCTCTCGGCAAGGTCGCCGACGCGGCGTCTCGACATGCAGACGCCGCCCAGGGCGCGCGCAGCCGGTCGGCCTGCCGCGGGCATAGCGCACGAGGCGGGCGCCGCGCGGCCTGTCGTCGATGCAGACCAGCACGCGGTCGCCCGCCGCCCAGGGACCGGAAATCGCGTGCGCCTGCATGTGGCTGAGCGAGCTGCTCGTCGACCCGCTGGGCGGTGCGGCGCAGCGCCAGCTCGCGCAGCGCCGTCAGGTTGCCGGGCGAGAAATAGTTCTCGATGGCCCGCTTGGCGGTGCTCGGCGACATAGACCTTGCCCTCATGCAGCCGCTTGATCAGGTCGTCGGGCGTCAGGTCGATGATCTCGACGTCGTCGGCGCGGTCGATGATCGAATCCGGCACGGTCTCGCGCACGCGGATGCGGGTGATCTGGGCGACGACGTCGTTCAGGCTTTCGACATGCTGGATGTTGAGCGTCGTATAGACGTCGATGCCGCGCGCCAGAGATTTCCTCGACGTCGAGATAGCGCTTGGGATGACGGCTGCCGGCGGCGTTGGTGTGGGCGAGTTCGTCGACCAGGACCAGCGCCGGGCGGCGGGCGAGGATGGCGTCGAGATCCATCTCCTCGAGCGCGCGGCCGCTGATAGTCGACCGTCCGGCGCGGGATGATCTCGAAGCCCTCGACCAGCGCCTGCGTTTCGCTGCGGCCATGGGTCTCGACGACGCCGATGACGACATCGACGCCGTCGGCCTGCGCGCGCGGCCGGACATCAGCATCTCATAGGTCTTGCCGACGCCGGGCGCCGCGCCGAGAAAGATCTTCAGCCGGCCGCGCCTCTCGCGCTCGGCGCTCCAGCAGCGCGTCCGGCGAGGGCCTGGTTCGGCGCGTCTCGACTGTCTTCGGCGATCAAATGCGTGACCCATCTGTCCAAACGGCCGGAACCGGCGCCAGCGGCGCGCGGTTCCGGCACTGCCTGTCATTGCGCGCCGGCCGCGTCCAGCGCAAGGTTCAAGCGCGAGCACATTGACCACCGGCTCGCCCATGAAGCCGAGTTCGCCGGCCTCGACATGGCTGATCGACCAGCGCCTTGACCGTCAGCCTCGTCGAGGCCGCGCGCCTTGGCGACGCGGGGCACCTGGAAATAGGCGGCCTCCGGCGAGATGTGCGGGTCGAGACCGCTGCCCGACGTGGTGACGAGATCGATCGGCACGGCGGCGCTCGGGTTCTCCGCCTTCAGCGTTTCCGCCGTGCCCTTGATGCGGTCGATCAGGGCTCGGGTTGGTCGGGCCGAGATTGGAGCCGCCGGAAGCGGTCGCGTCATAGCCCGTTGCCGGCGGCCGAGGGGCGGCCATGGAAATAGCGGTCGGCGGCAAAGGCCTGGCCGATCAGTTCCGAGCCGATCACCTTGCCGTCCCGCTCGATCAGGCTGCCATTGGCCTGGCGCGGGAAAAGCGCCTGGGCGACGCCGGTCATGCCGAGCGGATAGATCAGGCCGGTGATGACGGTGAGCGCGACGATCATGAAGATCGCGGGACGTAGCTGTTTCAACATGACGGATATCCTTCAGGCGAGGCCAAGGGCGGTGATGGCCATGTCGATGGCCTTGATGCCGGCGAACGGCACGATCAGGCCGCCGACGCCATAGATCAGCAGATTGCGCGACAGCAGCGCACCGGCGCCGACGGCCCGGTATTTGACGCCCTTCAGCGACAGCGGGATCAGGGCGACGATGATCAGCGCGTTGAAGATGATCGCCGACAGGATGGCGCTTTGCGGGGTCGACAGGTTCATAATGTTGAGCGCGCCGAGCTGCGGGTAGAAGGCCAGGAACATCGCCGGGATGATGGCGAAATACTTGGCGACGTCGTTGGCGATCGAGAAGGTGGTGAGCGCCCCGCGCGTCATCAGCAATTGCTTGCCGATTTCGACGATCTCGATCAGCTTGGTCGGATCGCTGTCGAGATCGACCATGTTGCCGGCCTCGCGGGCTGCCACCGTGCCGGTATTCATCGCCACGCCGACATCGGATTGCGCCAGCGCCGGCGCATCATTGGTGCCGTCGCCGCACATCGCCACCAGCTTGCCCTTGGCCTGCTCCTCGCGGATCAGCGCCAGCTTCATTTCCGGCGTCGCCTGGGCGAGAAAGTCGTCGACGCCGGCTTCGGCGGCGATCGCGGCCGCCGTCATCGGGTTGTCGCCGGTGATCATCACCGTGCGGATGCCCATGCGGCGCAGTTCGGCGAAGCGTTCCTGGATGCCGCCCTTGACGATGTCCTTCAGGTGGACGACGCCGAGCAGCCGGCCGTCCTTGACCACGGCCAGCGGCGTGCCGCCGGACTTGGCGATCTCGTCGGCGATCGCCTGCAGCTCGCGCACCGTTCCGGCGCTGGTGCGGTTGCCGGCGGCTGCGACATCGGTCTGGTCGACATGCTTCAGCACCGCCTCGACGGCGCCCTTGCGGATCGACGAACCGTCGAAGTCGACGCCGCTCATGCGCGTCTGCGCCGTGAACGGCACGAAGGTGGCATGCAGGGTCTGCATGTCGCGGGCGCGGATGCCGTATTTTTCCTTGGCCAGCACGACAATCGAACGGCCTTCCGGCGTCTCGTCGGCGAGCGAGGCCAGTTGCGCCGCATCGGCCAGTTCCTGCTCGGTGACGCCGCGCACGGGACGGAGTTCGGTGGCCTGGCGGTTGCCGAGCGTGATCGTGCCGGTCTTGTCGAGCAGCAGCGTGTCGACGTCGCCGGCCGCCTCGACGGCGCGGCCCGACATGGCGAGCACGTTGAAGCGCACCAGCCGGTCCATGCCGGCGATGCCGATCGCCGAAAGCAGCGCGCCGATGGTCGTCGGGATCAGGGTGACGAACAGCGCGACGAGGACGACGACCGGGATATAGCCGCCGGCATAGTTGGCAAAGCTCGGGATGGTGACGACGGCGAGCACGAAGATCAGCGTCATGCCGGCGAGCAGAATGTTGAGCGCGATCTCGTTCGGCGTCTTCTGCCGCTCGGCGCCCTCGACCAGCGCGATCATGCGGTCGATGAAGGTCGAACCGGCCGCCGCCGTGATGCGGACGCGGATCCAGTCGGAAAGCACCTGCGTACCGCCGGTGACGGCCGAACGGTCGCCGCCGGATTCGCGGATGACTGGCGCGGATTCACCGGTGATCGCCGCCTCGTTGACCGAGGCAACGCCCTCGATGACCTCGCCATCGGACGGAATGATGTCGCCGGCCTCGACCAGCACGACATCACCAACCTTCAGGCTGGTGCCGGCGACGAGCTTGAAATCGGCGCGGCCGCCATCGGAAAGCAGCTTGGCCTGCGTCTCCGTGCGGGTGCGGCGGAGCGCTTCCGCCTGCGCCTTGCCGCGGCCCTCGGCGACGGCTTCGGCGAAATTGGCGAACAGAACCGTAAACCACAGCCAGATGACGATCTGCAGCGTGAAGCCGAGATGGGCGCCGCCGGTGGCGAAATCGCGCACGAGCAGGACCGTCGTCAGCGCCGAGACAACGGCGACGACGAACATCACCGGATTGCGCGCCAGGCTGCGCGGATCGAGCTTGCGGAATGCGCCGCCAATGGCGGGAACGAGGATGCGAGCGTCCATTATGCTCGCGGATTTGGACTGGCTCATCGGAGACTCCAGCTTGGTATTCCGGTGATGGGCGGTCCGACCTTCAGGTCGCCGCGATCAGCCGGATGAAAAGTTCAACAACCGCTGCGACGGCTGATATCGCCAGGGTAAGCCCCAGGATGAGGGTGGAAGCGCGCGGCACCCTTGCCTCCCCTCGCGCCGAACTGGCGCGAGGGTGAAGGGACGAGAGGGCGAGGTGCGGCCAGGCAAGCCACGAACGATAGCTCATGACATTCCTCACAGTCCCGCCGCCTGGATCATGGCGAGGTGCTCGACGATCGGGCCGAGCGCCAGTGCCGGGAAGAAGGTCAGGCCGCCGACGATCAAGATGACGCCGACCAGGAGGCCGACGAAGAGCGGCCCGTCCGTCGGGAAGGTACCCGCCGAGGCCGGAACCACCTTCTTCGTCACCAGCGAGCCGGCGATCGCCATGGCCGGGACGATGACCAGGAAGCGGCCCATCAACATGGCAAGTCCGATGGTCAGGTTGTACCAGGGCGTGTTGCCCGACAGGCCGCCAAAGGCCGAGCCATTATTGGCCGCCGCCGAGGTATAGGCGTAGAGCACCTCGGAGAAGCCGTGCGGGCCGGGATTGGCGATCGACGCCAGGCCGGTCGGCAACACGATGGCGATCGCCGTGAAGCCGAGCATGGTCAAGGGCAGGCACAGCACGGCGAGCATCGCCATCTTGACCTCCTTGGCCTCGATCTTCTTGCCGAGATATTCCGGCGTACGACCGACCATCAGGCCGGCGACAAAGATGGCGATGATGATGAAGAGCAGGATGCCGTAGAAGCCGGCGCCGACACCGCCGACGATGATCTCGCCCAGCATCATGTTGATCATCGGGATCATGCCGCCCAGCGCCATGAAGCTGTCATGCATGGCGTTGACCGCGCCGCAGGAAGCCGCCGTGGTGACGACGGCGAACAGCGCCGAGAGCACGATGCCGAAGCGGCTCTCCTTGCCTTCCATGTTGCCGCCGTCGATGCCGAGCGCATGGACGAGCGGGTTGCCCGCCGCCTCGGCCCAATAGCAGACGACGACGCCGGCCAGGAACAGCACGCCCATGGCGGCGAAGATCGCCCAGCCCTGGCGTTCGCTGCCAACCATGCGGCCGAAGACGTTGGTCAGCGCCGCGCCGATGGCGAAGATCATCACCATGTGGATCAGGTTGACGAGAGCGGTCGGGTTCTCGAACGGATGCGCGGCATTGGCGTTGAAGAAGCCGCCGCCATTGGTGCCGAGATGCTTGATCATCATCTGCGAGGCAACCGGCCCCTGCGCGATGGTCTGCTGCGCGCCTTCGAGCGTCGTGACGGCGGTATAGGGGTTGAGGTTCTGCGGCACGCCCTGCCAGACCAGCACCAGCGTGCCGACGACGCAGATCGGCAGCAGCACGTAGAGCGTCGCGCGGACGATATCGACCCAGAAATTGCCGAGCGTCTTACCTGACTTGCGCGCAAAGGCGCGGATCAGTGCGATGGCGATGGCGATGCCGGTCGCGGCCGAGACGAAATTCTGGACGTTCAGTCCGGCCATCTGCACGAGATAGGACATCGTGCTTTCGCCGGCATAGTTCTGCCAGTTGGTGTTGGCGACGAAACTGGCGGCCGTGTTGAAGGCGAGTTCCGGCGGCACGGCGCCCATGCCGGCCGGATTATACGGCAGCGAGCCCTGCACGCGCTGCAACAGATAGAGCAGCAGGAAGCCGGCGAGGTTGAACAGCAGCATGGCGCCCGCATAGGTCGTCCAGTGCTGCTCCTCGCGGTCGCTGGTACCGGCAAGCTTGTAAAGCCCGCGCTCGAGCGGCCCGAAGAGGATGGAGAGTATCGTGCGCTCTCCATTGAAGACGCGCGTCATGTAACCGCCGAGCGGCTTCACGAGCGCGATGATGATCCCGCAGAAGAGCAGGATCTGTATCCAACCGTTGACGGTCATTTGACGTGCTTTCCGAGAATTGCGCCTTGGAGGGAAATCGCGCCCTGGCGATCAGAACCGTTCCGGGCGCACCAGCGCGTAGGTCAGGTAGACGAGGAGGAACACCGTCACGGCGCCGCCAAGAACATAATCGACAAACATGATCCGCTCCCGCTGCTACAATTTCTGGCAAAGTCTTATGTAGGCCATAGAAACGGCGAAGAACAAAACGCCGATCCCGACGACGATGAAATCCATACTCATGGCTCCTTGTAATTCTCGCACGGCGACGTCGCTGGTTTTACGTCGGCGACACGCCATGGCGGCGCTGACCCGACGCATGGACTACGTTCGGACCGGCCTGCCTTGAATGAACCTGACTGAATATCGCTCCGAACCGCATAGCCGTTCGAGAGAGGCCACAGGGCAAAGATATAAGAATCCTATAGGAATACGCGGCAGCCGCCGCCGTATCGCCGAGTTCGCTCCATCCGCCGGAGCTCTCGCCGGGACGAGCGGCACCCGCGACTTCGACTTCAGCCGGCGACCCAGGCCAACAGCGTCGCCGTGATGCCGAAGAAAGCCATCACGGCGACAAGCCGCAGGACGACACCAAGCTCTTCCGGGTGATGGCGAGCCATCGCCGCCAGCCTGGCGTGCCGGCGTCGTCCGTCGGCGAGGGCCGAGCGAGAGGCCGAAGATCCGTGCCAGCGCTGGCTGGCGGGCGAGACGTCGAAAGAACTGCGAAGCTGCATGATTCCAATCCTTGTCCGGTCGGCATGCGAATGCGCTTCGCGCCGAGCGCCAGGGTCGGAAAGACCGGGCCCGGAGATCGGCGGCGCCGTCGCTGCGACGGAGCAAGATAGGTCGAGCCGCATAGGTTCTCGATTGAACTGGCGCAGCAACAGTATAAAAATATCATACAAAACGGATTCGTTTTCATAAATTTACATCTATTGCTCTTTTTTCGACTTGAAATGCCGCGCGACTCTGTCTGATTGAACCTTGTGAGAGGTGAAATCATGAAGCCGGGTGATCTCGGAAAGCTCGCCACCGCCCTCGCCGCCAATCGCGCGCTGGGGATCGTGTCGGAGCTCCCGCTCGACGACATTGACGGCCCCGTCGAGGCACGGGCGCTGCAGTCCGCGGCGCTCGATGCGTTCTGCACCGACCTCGATGGCTACGCGCTGGTTGGAACCAATCCGATATGCCGCGGCAGCCTCGGCTTGCGGCAGCCGATCTTCGGGCCGATCGCCAACAATGCGCATGGACCGGATCGCGTGCTCTACCACCTGCCAAAGGGAATCGTCGGCGCGCAGTGCGAGTTCGTCTTCCAGCTCGGCCGCGTCTTTCCCGGCGATGGCGAGCCGATCGACCGCGTGACGGCCGCCAACGCCATCGTTGCCTGCCAGCCGGCGATCGGGCTGCTCGGCCGACGCACCCAGCATCCCCCGCGCGACGATTTCGGCGCCTCTGCCGATTTCGCGCTTCACGTCGCCACGCTTTGCGGCCCGCACGCGGCATCACCGGACCTGATGGAACTCGACCGCATCCTCGTCACCGCCCGGATCAACGGCCGGGAGGTCGCGCGGGCTGCCGCGAGCACGATATGCGGCCATCCGCTCGACGCGGTCGCCTGGCTGGCCAAGGAACTCGCCCTGCAGGGGCAACGCCTTTATGCCGGCGACCTCGTCGCCACCGGATCCTGCACGCCGATCCTGCAAGTGCTGCCAGGACAGCAGCTGGAGGTCGATTTCGGCCCGATCGGCCGGGCCCGCGCCAGCTTCAGCTGAAGCCCCCCGCCCCTTCCGCGGCCGACAAACGCCACCCAGGCGGAGAGTGACGCGATATCCGGTTGAACATCGGACGGTCCGTCGCCAAACTATAAGCCAACAGGACAAACGGGAGGATTTCGATGTCGCACGATCTGCAATTCTATATCGACGGCGCCTGGGTCGACCCGGTGGTGCCGAAAGTCATCGACGTGATCGATCCCTCCAACGAGGATGCCTTCGCGCAGATTTCGCTGGGTTCGAAGGCCGATGTCGACAAGGCGGTCGCCGCCGCCAAGCGCGCCTTTGCCAGCTTCGGCTTCACGCGCCCGGCCGAACGCCTCGACCTGCTTCGCAGCATTCTCGCCGTCTACAATAAGCGGGCCAATGATCTGGCCTATGCCGTCTCGCGCGAGATGGGCGCGCCGCGTCCGTTCGCGCTCGACAGCCAGGTCGGCATCGGCCGCGCCCATCTCGAAAAGATCATCGAGGTGCTGAAGGACTTTTCGTTCCAGCACGCCAAGGGCACGTCGCTGGTGGTCAAGGAACCGATCGGCGTCGTCGGCCTGATCACGCCGTGGAACTGGCCGCTGAACCAGATCACCTGCAAGGTCGGCCCGGCGCTCGCCGCCGGCTGCACCATGGTGCTGAAGCCGAGCGAGATCGCGCCGCTCGACGCCATCATCTTCGCCGAAATCCTCGACGAGGCCGGCGTCCCGGCCGGCGTGTTCAATCTGGTCAATGGCGACGGACCGACGGTCGGCGAGGCGCTTTCGAGCCATCCCGACATCGACATGATGTCGTTCACCGGTTCGACCCGCGCCGGCATCCTGGTGGCCAAGGCCGCCGCCGAGACAGTGAAGCGCGTGGCGCAGGAGCTGGGCGGCAAGTCGGCCAACATCCTGTTCCCGGACGTCGACTTCTCCGTCGCCGTGCCGAAGGGCGTCGCCAATTGCTTCGGCAATAGCGGCCAGTCCTGCAATGCGCCGACGCGCATGTTCGTGCCGCGCGAGCGCCAGGACGAGGTGATCGGCTACGCTCGCGCGGCGGCCGAGAGTTTCGTCGTCGGTCCGGCCGATGCCCCGAACACCAAGCTCGGCCCCGTCGTCAGCCAGGTGCAGTACGACAAGATCCAGGGCCTGATCGAGAGCGGCATCGCCGAGGGCGCGACGCTGGTCGCCGGTGGTCCCGGCCGCCCGGCCGATCTCAACCGCGGCTACTACATCCGCCCGACCGTCTTCGCCAATGTGACGCCTGAAATGCGCATCGCGCGTGAAGAAATCTTCGGGCCGGTGCTGTCGATCCTGCCCTATGACAGCGTCGAAGAGGCGATCGAGGAGGCTAACAACACGGTGTACGGCCTCGCCGCCTACATCCAGTCGGCCGATCTGCAGACCGCGCGCGACGCCGCCACCAAGATGCGGGCGGGCGCCGTCCACATCAACTATCCGGCCTGGGATTCCGGCATCCCGTTCGGCGGCTACAAGCAGTCCGGCAATGGCCGCGAATATGCCGAATACGGCCTCGAGGACTTCCTCGAGACCAAGGGCATCCTCGGCTACGAGGCGGCCTGATCGAAACCGGGAGCCGGCGTCGCGCCGGCTCCCATTCGTCATTCAGCGTGATGCGCGTTTGCCGGCGCAGGGGACGTCGGGTCGCGTGAAGAAAACGCGACCAAACGGAGCCAGCGGCTCTCAGGGCTTGCCGAACAGGATCGAACTGGCGCCGGGATCGACGGCGCTGCGTTTGCCGTTGCTGTCGAAATAGCGGTCCTTGTAGCAGCTGCGGGCGACCGTATCGCAGAACACCCCGTTCGCCAGCGTGAACCGTCTCGTGTCGAACGAGCCCTGCGAAGACAGTCTCTTGGCCGCCGCCCGCCCGAGATATCGGGCCGTCAGGTCACGGGAGATCCCGCCGGCGTCGGCGCAGATGTATTTGTCGCAAAGCACGCCCGCGCGCGGCGAGTTCAGGCTCTTCTTCGACGCGGCAAACGACGGGCCTGCGGAGGTCAGCGCAAGGGCCGCCACTGCCAGGAATGCGATTGTCTTCATGTTTCGGACCTGTCGGCATGGGCGGGAGCGCCTGAGGCAGCGCTCGACGCGCCTGTCCCCTTCACGCGTTCCCGCAGTTTCTGGAATGTCACGTAGAGCGCCGGGATGACGAATATTCCGATCAGCGACGCGGCGAGCATGCCGCCGAAGACCGGTGTCGAGACGTGGCGACGCGCCAGCATCGCGGCGCCGGTGCCGAAGACGAGCGGCACCAGTCCCAGGATGAAGGCGAAAGACGTCATCATCACGGGGCGGAAGCGCAGCCGCGCGCCCTCGATCGCCGCCTCGATCAGCGGAACGCCGTGCTCGCGGCGCTCCTTGGCGAATTCGACGATCAGGATGCCGTTCTTGGCGGCAAGGCCGATCAGCACGATCAGGCCGATCTGGGCATACAGGTCGAGCGTCAGTCGACCGACCAGAATGGCGAGGAACGCCCCCAGCACGGCGACGGATACGGAGAGCAGAACCGGCACCGGAATGGTCCAGCTCTCATAGAGCGCCACCAGGAACAGGAAGGCGAACAGCAGGGCGAAGCCGAGAATGATGCTGGTCTGGCCGCCGGCCCGCTTCTCCTGGAAGGAAATGTCGGTCCAGTCGCCGCCATAGCCGGCAGGCAGCGCCTTGGCAGCAACCGCCTCCATCGCGGCGAGCGCCTGACCGGACGAGACACCGGGCGCAGGCGCCCCCTGCACCGTCACGGCGAGCTTGTTGTTATAGCGGATCAGCGCCTGCGGGCCGAGCACCAGCCTCGGCTCGACCAAGCTGCGCAACGCGATCATCTCGCCGGTCCGGCTGCGCACATTGATGCGGTCGATATCGGTGATCGCGCGGCGGTCCTGCGCCTCGGCCTGGACCTGGACCTGCCAGGTGCGGCCGAACAGGTTCATGTCGTTGACATAGCCGCCGCCAAGCGAGGTCTGCAGCGCCTGGAAGATCGCCGAGATGTCGACGCCGAGGATCTCGGCCTTGTCGCGGTCGATGTCGAGGAAGATCGACGGGTTCGAGGCGGAGAAGGACGAGAACACGCTGGAGAGGCGCGGGTCCTGGTTGGCCGCGACCAGCAAGCCGCGCAACACCTGCGCCAGCGCTGTCGGGTCGTTGTTGGAGAGCGCCCGCAGCATATAGGTGAAGCCGCCGCCGGTGCCGAGGCCGATGATCGGCGGCGGCGCCAAGGGAAGCGCGAAGCCGCCCGAAATGGTGGTCAGCTTCGGGCCGAGCCGCTCGATCACCGCCGCCGCCGATTGATCGGCGCGCTTGCGCTCTTCGAACGGCTTCAGCGTGACGATGACGAAGGCGGCGTTGGGCTGCGAGTAGCCATCGACGAAGTTGAAGCCGATGATCGACGAGGTGTCGGCGATGGTCTCTTCCTGCTTCAGGATCGCCTCGACCTCCGCGACGGCCGCGCTGGTGCGGCCGACCGAGGCGCCGTCCGGCGTCTGCACGACGACGAAGAAGGCGCCCTGGTCCTCTTCCGGCAGGAAGCCGGTCGGCGTGACGCCGTTCAGCGCATAGATGCCGATGCCGGAGGCGACGACCATGACGAGGCCGATGATCGAGATGCGGAGCAGCCGCGCCACGACCGAACCATAGGCGTCGCGGACATAGTCGATGCCGCGCATCAGCGCGCCGATCGGGCCGCGACGGGGACCGTGGCGCGGCTTCAGCAGGATGGCGCAGAGCGCCGGCGACAGGGTCAGCGCGTTGATGGCGGAAAGCAGCATCGATACGGCGACCGTGACCGCGAACTGGCGGAATAGCTCGCCGGTGATGCCGGGAATGAACGCGACCGGCACGAAGACCGAGAGCAGCACCAGGGTGATGCCGATGATCGGCGCCGTGATCTCGCCCATCGCCGTCTTGGTGGCCTCGCCGGGTGTGAGGTGGGGCTCCGCCTCCATCTTGGCCTCGACGGCCTCGACCACGACGATGGCGTCGTCCACGACGATGCCGATCGCGAGCACGAGGGCGAGCAGCGACACCGTATTGGCCGAATAGCCGATGGCGTTCAGCACGATGAAGGTGCCGATCAGGCTGACCGGCACCGCGATGGTGGGGATCAGCGTGGCGCGCAGATTGCCGAGGAACAGGAACACCACCAGCACGACGAGCACGAAGGCTTCGAGCAGCGTGTGCTCGACGATCTCGATCGTCGCGGTGACGAAGGTGGTCGGGTCGTAGGTGACGCTCCAGGTGAGGTCGTCGGGGAACTGCTTCTGCGCTTCGGCCAGCTTCTGTTTCACGGCGGCGAGCGTCGTCAGCGCATTGGCGCCGGGCGACTGATAGATGCCGATCAGGGTCGCCGGCTGGCCGTTCAGGCGGGTCGAGCGATCGAGATTGGCCGCGCCGAGCTCGACGCGGGCGACGTCGGAGAGGCGCAGCACCGAACCGTCCGTGTTGGTGCGGACAATGATGTTGTTGAACTCGTCGACCGAGGACAGGCGCCCCTTGGTCTGGATGTTGAGCTGGAGCTGCTGGTCGTCCGAGACCGGACGCGCGCCGATGCGACCGACGGCGGCCTGCACGTTCTGGCCCCGGATCGCCTGGACGACATCGTTGGTGGTGAGCCCCAGCCCGGTCAGTCGATCGGTCTGTACCCAGGCGCGCACCGCATAGTCCTGCGGGCCGAACAGCGTTGCCTGGCCGACGCCCTGCGTCGAGCGGATCTCGTCGATCAGGTTGATCGTCGCGTAGTTCGAGATGAACAGCTCGTCATGGCTGCCCTTGGGCGAGGTCAGCGCGATGACGCCCAGCATCGCGGACGACTGCTTCTTGACGGTCACGCCCTGCTGCTGCACGTCCTGCGGCAGTTTGGAGAGCGCCACCTGGACGCGGTTGTTGACGTTGACCGCATTGATGTCGGCATCCGAGCCGAGCTCGAACGACACGGTCAGCGTATAGCTGCCGTCATTGCCCGACACGCTCTTCATGTAGATCGACTTGTCGACGCCGACGATCTGGCTTTCGAGCGGCTGGGCGACGGTCGACTCGACCACGGCCGCCGAGGCGCCGGGATAGAAGGTGGTCACCGACACCTGCGGCGGCACGATGTCGGGATACTGCGCGATCGGGATCGCCATCAGCGACAGCAGGCCGGCGATCACCGTTACCAGCGCGATGACGATGGCAAAGCGCGGCCGGTCGACGAACAATGCGGAGATCATCGTCTTAGCTCGCCTTCGGCAACACGGAGGCCGGATAGGCCGAGACCGGCGCGCCGGGGCGGATCGCCGCGATGCCCTCGACGATCACCTGATCGCCCGGCGACAGGCCGGTTTCAACGGTGGCGCTCATGCCGCTCTCCCGCCCGAGCGTCACGCGGCGGATGGCTGCCTTGCCGTCCTCCACCACGAAGACATAGAAGCCCTGCTGGTCGGCAAGCAGGGCCGATTGCGGCACCAGGATCTTTTCGACCGGCGTTTCCAGCTGCATCATCACCTTGACGAGCTGGCCGTCGATCAGCCGTCCGTTCGGATTGGGCACCAGTGCTCGCATCGTCACGCTGTCCGTCGCGCGGTCGACGGAGGTGTCGACAAAATCGATCTTGCCGGGGAAATCATAGGCGGAACCGTCGGAGAAACGGATCAGCGCCGAAAGCTCCTGCTTGGCGGCCGTGCGGTCGTCGCTCTTCAGTTTCAGGAATTCGCGCTGGCTGACCGGGATCACGACATGCATCGGATCCTGGCTGACGATCGTCGTCAGCACGCCGCGGTCCGGACCGACGACATTGCCCTGCGTCACGGCCGTGCGCCCGATCAGGCCGGAGATCGGCGACTTGACCTCGGTGTAGCCGAGGTCGATCTGGGCGGTCTGGACGTTCGCTTCGGCAATCTGGACGTTGCCTTTGGCGGTCAGCTGCTCGGCAAGGCGCTGGTCGCGCGAGGCGGCCGTGCCGGTCTGCGTCTTCAGAAGCTCTTCGGCGCGGGAAAACTGCTGATCGGCGTAGGCCGACTGGCCGCGAGCCTGGTCGAGCGCTCCCTGGGCTCGCGAGAGCGCCGCCTGGAACGGGGCCTGCTCGATCCGGTAGAGCAAGTCTCCTTCCTTGACGACCTGGCCATCCTCGAACAGGACATCCTCCAGGAAGCCGGTGACGCGGGCGCGGACATCGACCCGCTCGCGGGCCTCGATGCGACCGACGAATTCCTTGGCCGGGTTGATCGGCTGCGGCGTCGCCACCAAGGTGCCAACCCGTGTCGACGGTGCGTCCTGGGCCTCGGCCGGCGAGCCAAACGAAAGGCCGGCCACAAGAACCGCCGCCATCCCGACGAGTTGCATTTTCATCTTGTGCGATATCCTGTTCGATCATGACGACAGCCGCCGAGATCATCCCGGAACCGGTGGGATCATCTCGGCGCGCGGCGCATGCTATGGCTTGCGACGTAAAGAATTACTTTAAGAATACGGGCAGGCCGCCGGGGCTCTCCTTGAGCTTTATTGCCGACTCACAAAAGCGGCCCTTGTCGGCATGGCCTTCGGCGATAAAGAGGCCGTAGCGCGCGCCGAAGGCGATCAGGATGGCCGCCGTCCGCTCTTCCTGCTGCGCATCCGTCAGCTTCTGGTCGGCCGCGCCGGTCAGGATCTTGTCGAGCGCATTCCCGACCGCTTCCTTGTCCAGCGTGTGGCTGTCGCACACACGCACCGCTGCCGTCTGATACGCGAGATGGGTGAGCTGCGAGAATTGCGCGTTGCTGAGAAGATTGCCTTCGGTTTCGGCCAGATCCTCCCACGCGCCGTTCATCTTGTTGTCGTCGGTCGGCTCGGCTGCCTGGACGCTCGACAGAGTCGCCGCCGCGAGCAGGAAGGCGAGGCCGAACGCGGCCTTCGAGATAGTCTTGGAAAGCATGGGGCAGCCCTTAATATTGCGGGTAAATCCGGTCGGTCCAGTTCCAGGCGATCACACCGTTGTTCACGAGGCACTGGCGGCGCGACGGATAGCAGGTGACCCCGACCGAGGGAGAAAAGGGCATCGCCTGCCCATAGGCGGCCGGCGGCGGGCCGCCATAAATGTTCGCGTCGCGCGAATGAGCGCTGTCGGCGACCGCGGCGCCCAGTGCCAGGCCTATGATGCCGGCCGCAATCGCCGCGCCATTGCTGTGGGCGGAACTGGGCACGGTCTGCGCCGCGAGGGTGATGGCGGTCAACGCCGCTATCGAAAAGACACGTAGTCTACTGAATTTCATTACAGATTCTCCCCGGCCCGCCATCATCCAGCGGCATGCGGAGTTATCGCAGGGAAGAAAGAAACGGCCAGTCGTCTCCTGGTAGGAAAGGCGAGTTTGGGACGTTGCGACGAGAGAAATGAGACTTGACGCCGATACGGTTCCGCAGCGCACAATGCCGCGACCGACGGTCAGCTATCCGAAGCACATCGTTTCCAGGGGGCTCGCGCGATGGGCGATGAGATCATCGTGTCGACGGACATGGTCGACATCCGCGACCGGAGCGAATTCTGGCGGGAACTCGCCAGACCGATCTATGAGGTGCAGGCGCTTCCCGACGAGCGCGCGCGCGCATTCGAGGGGTCCGTCCGGTCACGCCGGTTCGGATCGCTGCTGGTCGCCGCCACGGCATTCAGCCAGCACGAGTTCAAGCGGGATCATCGCGTCATCGCCCGCAGCGATCTCGACAATTACCTCATTCAGGTCGTCACCTCCGGCACGATGCGCGGCGATTTCGGCGGCGTCAGCGTCGCGGTGCAAGCCGGCGACATCTGCATCGTCGACCTGGCCCGGACCTTCAGCTCTCTGGTGTCGACCGGCACCCGGACGATGATCTCGATCCCGCGCCTTCGCCTCGAGCAGGCCGTGAGCGCTCGGAACCTTCATGGAACCGTGCTGAGAGCGGATGGGTCGATGACGCGCCTGCTCGTCACCTATCTGACGGGCTTGCGCGCCCAGAGCGAGCCCTTGTCCGCCGCGCAGGCGGACAAGGTCCTGGAAGCGCTGGTGGCGTTGCTGGCAGCGGCCTTGTCGGGCGGGCCGGCAAGCGAGGCGCCGGACTGCGTGCCACTACGCGCCGCCCTGCGGCAGCGGACACTCGACTTCATCGCCGGCAACCTGCACCTGCCGGAGCTATCGCCCGACGATATCGCGCGCCGGCTGAACGTTTCGCGGTCCCATCTCTATCGCGCCTTTGCTGAGGATGGCGGGGTGGCGACGGTTCTGCGTCACAAGCGACTGGACCTGGCGCTGCTGCAACTGACCTCGCCCACGGCTCATTCCGGATCGATCGCCGACGTCGCCCATCGCCTGGGCTTCTCCAGCGCCAATCAGTTCCTGAGAGCCTTCCGAGCCCGCTTCGGCGTGACGCCGCGCGAGGTCAAGCACGAGATCGCCACGGTGCCTGACGTCTCCAGCCCCCAGCCGGACCTCCAGAACCACTTTGCCGTCTTGTACGCGCGGGCCAGATCCTGAGCCGAGCGGGGCAAGTGGCGGCAGCCGCCTGCGACGAGCCCGCGCGTCGTTTCCCTGTCAGAGCAGCAACTTGCGCAGCGCCGCGTCGCAGCGGTCGAGCTGCTCGATCGGGACATATTCGTCCGGCTTGTGCGCCATCTCGATCGAGCCGGGGCCGCAGACGATGGTCGGCACGCCGAGATCGCGCTGGAACAGCCCGGCCTCGGTGCCATAGGCGACCTTGCCGTGGCCGTTATGGCCGACGACGTTCTTCATCCGGGTCACGAGCGGGTGTGACGCGTCGATCGACAAGGCCGGGTAGTCGTAGATCTGTTCGAAGGTGATGTCCGCCTGCGGGGCGCGGCTGCGCATGTCCGGCAGCAGCTTCGTCTCGGCGAAATCCCGGATGCGGGCGATGATCGCGTCCGGATCGACTTCGATCAGGTTGCGATATTCAAAGGTGAACGAGCAGGCATTCGGCACGATGTTGACGGCGGTGCCGCCCGAGATCAGGCCGGTCGAGATGGTCGTGTGCACGAGGTCGTATTCGTCGTCGACGGGGCCGGCGGCCAGTTCCTGGGCGAGGCCGCGAATGTGGACGATCAGCTCGGCGGCATATTCGATGGCGTTGACGGCGCGGGGCGCCAGGCTGGAATGCGCTTCCTGCCCGGTGACGTGGCAGCGATAGCCGCGGCCGCCCTTGTGGCCGACGACAACCTGCATGCTGGTGGGTTCGCCGACCAGGCAGGCCGCCGGCTTCTCGCCACGTGCCGAAAGGGCGGCGATCATCTCGCGAACGCCGGTGCAGCCGACTTCCTCGTCATAGGAAAGGGCGATGTGGACGGGCCGGTCGAGCTTCGCCGCGACCAGTTCGGGCACGATCGCCAGCACGGCGGCATCAAAACCCTTCATGTCGCAGGCGCCGCGGCCGTAGAGGCGGCCGTCGCGCTCGGTCAGCACGAAGGGATCGCTCGACCAGGCCTGGCCCTCGACGGGCACGCAGTCGGTGTGGCCCGACAGGATGACGCCGCCGGGCCCGGCCGGGCCAATGGTCGCCCAGAGGCTTGCCTTGGTGCCGTCCGCCGAGGGGAAGATCTCGGCCGTCACGCCATGGCCGGCCAGATAGGCGCGGACATGTTCGATCAGGGCGAGATTGGAGCGGGCGCTGGTGGTGTCGAAGCCGACGAGATCGGCGAGGATCTCGCGGGTAGTCTGGGTCTTGGTCATGCTGTTCACGGTTCAGGCTGTGTCCTTCACGCGCCGCCGCTGCCGCCGGGCCGGTAGGGCGGCGGCGTCATCAGCATGTCCGTCACGGAAGCGGGGAGCCCGCCGAGCGGATTTTCGCGCGACGGCATGCCATCGATGAACGGCAGCAGCTGATGCTTGGCAATTTCAAAGATGCGGCGGAGCTCGGCGACGGGGTTGCGATGCTCGTCGACGCGAAGGTCGAGCCACGCATAGGCTTCCTTCTTGAACACCTTGAGCGCCGCCGACTGCTTGCCGCGCTTGTCGCCGCCGGCCGCCTGACCAGCCTCGAGCACCAGCATCAGCCGCTCGTGCAGGTCGAAACCGGCGCTGCGCTCGGCGGCTTCCGCCATGGCATCGATGGTTGCGGCGCCCACAAGCATGTTGCCCTGCACGGTGAAACCGTCACCCTCGATGTGGCCGGCCCAGTCGACGCAGGAAGCCCCCGTGTGGGCGGCGGTGCGGCCCTGACTGTCGACGATGCCGAGCTGACGATCGGCCTGGCCGGGATCCTCGGCGAGCAGCTTGGCCATGGCCTCCGGCGCCGACAGGCCTTCGCGCAGCAGCTGCAGTCCGTCGATGCCGAGATAGGGATTGGCCCAGGACTGGGTGGCGATGGCGCCGACGCCGGCATCAGCGAAGATGCAAATGCCGCCGACGGCCGGCACGGCCGTCGAGACGGCGACGCCGAGCATGCCGGTGCGCGGGCAGCGGGCGGAGACGGAGAAGGTGTTCAGCTCGATCATGATCCGGATTCCAGTTCAACGGGCGCGCGGAAGCGGCGGAAGGGGTCGGGCACGGCGTCGATCAGTGCCTTCGTATAGTCGCTCTCCGGAGCGGAGAACACGCGCTCGGCCGTGCCGATCTCGATCAGCTTGCCATGCCGCATCACGGCGACGCGGTCGCTGACCTGGCGGATCACAGCCAGATTGTGGCTGACGAAGACCGAAGTCAGGCCGAGTTCCGCCTTGATCTCGCGGAAGAGCTTCAGCACCTGCGCCTGGACGGAGACGTCGAGCGCCGAGGTCGGCTCGTCGGCCAGCACGACGGCGGGGCGCATGATGACGGCGCGGGCGATGGCGACGCGCTGGCGCTGGCCGCCGGAAAGCTGGTGCGGGTAGCGGCTGACGGTCGTCGCCGGCAGGCCGACGCGCTCCAGCGTCTCGCCGATCAGTTTTGTACGCGACGCGCGGTCGCCGATATCGTGCACTTCGAGCGGCGCGGCGAGGATCTTGCCGATGCTCTGGCGCGGGTTGAACGAGGAGGCGGGGTCCTGGAAGATCGCCTGCATGTTGCGCCGGACGCCCTTGAGGTCACGGCCATGCGCCGCCCAGACATCGCGGCCATCCAGCGTGATGGCGCCGGCGCTCGGCCGCATCAGGCGCAGGATCATGCGCAACAGCGTCGACTTGCCGGAACCCGATTCACCGACAATGCCGAGCGTCTCGCCGCGCGCCACCGAAAGCGTCACGTCATCGACCGCGTTGACGCCGCGCACGAAGGACTTCGTCACGCCGACCAGGTTGATCACGGTGTCGTTCATATCGCTGCCTCCCTCGGGAACAGCGTCGGCGTCGCGGCCAGCAGCATCTTGGTATAGTCGTCACGCGGATCGGTGAAGATGCGCTCGACCGAGCCTTGTTCGACGATCTTGCCGCGATACATCACATAGACCCAGTCGCAGAGTTCGGCGACGACGCCAAGATCGTGGGTGATGAAGAGGATCGAGGTCGCCTCGCGGTCGCGAATCTCCTTCAGCAGCTTCAGCACCTGCGCCTGCACGGTGACGTCGAGCGCCGTCGTCGGTTCGTCGGCGATGATCAGCTCCGGCTCCAGTGCCAGGCCCATGGCGATCATGGCGCGCTGCTGCATGCCGCCGGAGAAGCCATGCGGATAGTCCTCGACCCGGCGCTCCGGCTCGCGCACATGCACGGCCTTGAGCAGGTCGACGGCGCGCGAGACCGCTGCCCGAACAGGCAGACCCCGGTGCAGCACCAGCGGCTCGCCGACCTGGCGGCCGATCCGCATGGTCGGGTTCAGCGCCCGCATGGCGTCCTGCGGGATGAAGGAAAGCCGGTCGCCGCGCAGCTTGCGCATTTCGGCGGGCGAAAGGTCGAGGATGCGGCGCTTGCCGAGTTCGATCGAGCCCGAGACGACGGCGCGCTTCGGCAGCATGCGTAGCGTCGACAGCGCCGTCATCGTCTTGCCGGAGCCGGATTCGCCGATCACGCCGACGATCTCGCCGGGCCAGACATCGAGCGACACCCCGTCGACGGCGCGGAACGAGCCGGTCCGCTTGGGGAAGTCTACCGTCAGGTCGCGGATCGAAAGGGTCGGGCGCCCGTCTTCGAGGGCGCGGGAGCGGATGTCCATGTCGGTCACTCCCTCATATGCGGATCGGTGACGTCGCGCAGGCCGTCGCCGAGCAGGTTGAAGCCAAGCACGCAGATGAACATCGCCATGCCGGGAACGATCGAGAGCCAGGGCGCCTGGGCCATGAAGCCGCGGCCGGTGCTGAGCATGTTGCCCCAGGAGGGATCCGGCGGCTGCGCGCCGAGGCCGAGGAAGGAGAGCGCGGATTCGAGCAGAACCGCATAGGCGAAGGCGACGGCGGCCTCAACGATGAGCGGCGCCATGATGTTGGGCAGGATCTCGCGGAAGATGATGCGGACATCGCTCATGCCGATCGAGCGCGCCGCCTCGATATACTGCTGGCGCAGCACCGCCTGCGTCGAAGCGCGGGCGAGCCGCGAGAAGCCCGGGATGAAGACGATGCCGATGGCGATCATCGCGTTCAGCACGCTGGTGCCGAGGCTCGCCATCAGCACGACGGCGAGCAGAATGGCCGGGAACGAGAACAGCAAGTCCACTGCCCGCATCAGCGCCTGCTCGACGAGGCCGCCGAAATAGGCGGCCGTCATGCCGATCAGCGTGCCGCCGACCAGGCCGACGGTGACGGCGAGCAGCGCCACCTGCATCGAGACGCGGGCGGCGTAGATGGCGCGCGAGAGCACGTCGCGTCCGAGCTCGTCAGTGCCGAGCCAATGCGCGGCGCTCGGTCCCTGCAGCATCTTCGTGACGTCGAGATCGAACGGCGAATAGGGCGCGACCCACGGCGCGAAGATCGCGGCGAACAGCACGATACCGACCAGCAATCCGCCGAGAAGGACCAGCCGCCAGCGATGGAAGTCGAAGCCTGCAGTGGCGGCCATCATGAATTCCTCGCCTTGACCTGGCGCGGGTCGAGCAGGCTGGCGATCAAATCGACCAGCAGGTTCAGCGTCAGCACGAACAGGGTGATGGCGAGCGCGCCGGCGAGCAGCACCGGATAATCGCGGTTGATGATGCCGACCAGCACGAAGGAGCCGACGCCCGGCAGCAGGAAGATGTCCTCGATGACGACGACGCTGCCGAACAGGAAGCCGAACTCGACGGCGGCGACGTTCAGATAGGGAATGAAGGCGTTGCGCATCGAATGGCGGAACACGATGGTCCGGCTATTGGCGCCCTTGGCCTCGGCGGTGCGGACATAGTCGGTCGAGAGCACCTCCAGCATCGAAGCGCGCATGATGCGGATCAGCAGCGCCGACGACACGATGCCGAGCGACAGCGCCGGCATGATCATCTGCTTCAAATTCATCACCGGATTGACGGTGAACGGCGTGAAGCCGCCGGGCGGCAGCCAGCGCAAGGTCAGCGTGAAGACGAGGACCAGCAGCGTCGCCAGCCAGAAATTCGGGATCGCGCCCAGGATGGTCGCCAGGAAGGTGATCGAGCGGTCGGCGCCTTTCTGGTGCCGGCGTGCCGCCCAGGCGCCGAGCGGGATGGCGATCAGGTTGGCAATGATGAAGGCGAAGGTCGCAAGCTCCAGCGTCACCGGCAGGCGCTTCAGCAGCTCCGGCCCGACGGCGACGCCGTTCTGGAACGAGGTGCCGAAATCGCCCTGCAGGATACGGCCGAGCCACTCCGCATATTGGACGAGCAGCGGACGATCGAGGCCGTGCTGCGCCTCGAAGCGCTGGATGGCCTGCGCGGTGGCGTGAATGCCGAGAGCGGATTTCGCGGCGGATCCGGGCAAGACGTTGATCGTGACGAACAGCACGACGGATGCCGCGAACAAGGTCAGCACGAAGCCGGATAGCCTGGTCAGAACGAGCCTGATCATGGAGGGGAGCGACCTGGAAAAGAGGAAGCCCGCCGGGCGGCGAGAAGGCCGGCCGGCGGGCTTTGGGAAATCAGGGAGCCAGCCAGGCGTCCTTGATGGTCTTCAGGAAGCCCGTGCGCATCGGCTTGTAGTTCTTCAGCTGGTCGGTATGCGCGGTCAGGATCAAGGCATTGACCAGCGGCACGATCGGCATTTCTTCGAGCGACAATTCCTGCTGGCGCTTGTAGGACGCCTTGCGCGCCTCCTCCGTCGTGCCGGACTTGGCCTCGTCGAGGATCGCCGTCATGGCGTCCGAACAGCTCTTCTGGACGTTGATGCCGGTGTTGCACGAATAGTTGCTGGTGACGAAATCATCCGGATCGGCCAGCGGGCTGACCCAGTACATCGTCGTCATGTCGAACTGGCTCGGGCCCCAGACCTCGTCCCAGTAGCGCGGGATTTCCATGGTCGAGATCTTGGCCTTGATGCCGACGGCGGCGAGGTTCGCCTGGATGATCGGCGCCATGGCGACCATGGCCGGGAAGGACGAGGCCATGGTCAGCGAGGTCTCGAAGCCGTCCGGGAAGCCGGCTTCGGCGAGCAGCGCCTTGGCCTGTTCCGGATTGGCGGCCGGCGTGAACTCCTTCAGGTCGGCATAGGCCCAGTTCCACTCGGGAATCACGCCGCCGAGGATCGGGGTGGCCTGGCCGAAGAAGGTGCCGGCGGTGATCGCCTGGCGGTCGATCGCGTGGGCGATGGCCTGGCGCACCTTCGGATTATCGAGCGGCGCCGTGGTGTTGTTCGGCAGCAGCCAGTAATAGCGCGAGCCTTCGAGCGTCTGGCCGGTGAGGCCCGGCGTCGCGGAGATCGTCGCCCAGTCCTTGGCCGGGATCTCGTTCGAGAAGTTTACCGTGCCGGAGATCAGCGCGTTGGTCAGCGCCGTGACGTCGGCGATGAGATGCATCTCGATCGCGTCGAAATAGGGCTTGCCCGCTTCGTAGAAGTCGGCGTTGCGCTCGAAGTTGACCATCGAGCGCGGCGTGTAGGACACGAACTTGAACGGACCGCTGCCGACCGGCTGCGAGTTCAGGTCGTGACCGCTCTCGGCGAGCTTCTTCGGCACGATCGAGGAGCCCGGGAAGGCCATGTAGATCAGGAACGGACCGGTCGGCTTGCTGAGGTTGAAGCGGACCGTCAGCGGGTCGACGACATCGATCGATTCGATCGTCTCGACCTGCGAGGCGTAGGAATAGCCGCTGTCGGGCGCGCGCAGGCGGTCGAAGGTGAACTTGACGTCCTCGGCGGTGAGTGGGTCGCCATTGTGGAACTTGACGCCTTCGCGCAGCTTGAAGGTGTAGGTCTTGCCGTCTTCCGAGACCTCATAGCCGGTGGCGAGGTCGGGATAGGGCTTCGCGTCGGGATCGAGCGACATCAGCGTCGAATAGACCTGCTCGATCACCACATGCGACATGCCGCTCGGGCCGCGGGCCGGATCGAAGCCGGCCGGATCGGCCGAGAAGGCGAGCTTCAGCACGCCGCCGCGCACGGGCTCCTCGGCGAAGGCCGGGGCTATGCCGAGCGGCAGGCCGACTGCCATCACGGCCGCCGCCGCGACACCCGCCTTCAGAAGGAAACGACGGCTTACCGTCGAGCGCCGATGGTGTGTCATGTTGGATCGATCTCCCCTGCAATCGAACGCCGCCCGCGCTGCGATATGCCTGACGCGGATCGTCTCCCGCACCCCCTCGGCACGGTTGACGAAAAGTTGAATACACTTGAATGTCAGGAAAGTCACCTCGACGGTCAAGGGCAAATGCTGGTCATGCTCAGCCAATTTTCTGAGCAACCAGACGCTGTTTTCGAGTCGGCGCTTGCGCTACAAGTTCATTCAACCGCCGTCGAGAATGTAAGCTCTTTCATGCGTGAATTAGACAAGGCCAGGGATGCCAGCGACGATGCGGAGACGCCGTCGCTCGGGGCGCAGCTGCGCCATCTTCGCCGGCTCAAGGGATTGCGTCTGAAAGACCTCGCGACGGAGCTCGGCTGCTCGGAAAGCATGCTCTCGAAGGTCGAGAACGACCGCGCCGACCCGTCACTGCATCTGCTGCATCGTCTGGCCGAGGCGCTCGGAACGCCGGTGCAGGCGCTGTTCAGCGATATCCCCAAGGCGCCGCTGACCGTCTATCGCAATGGCGAGCGCCCCATCCTCGCGCTCGAACGGCGTGACTCCGGCCCGCCGCTCGCCAGCTTCGAGCGGATGATCCCCTATGCCGAGGGCCGGACCCTCAACGCCAACGTCCATGTCGTGCCGCCGGGCGGCGGCTCGAACGGCATCCTGCGCCATGTCGGCGAGGAGGTCGGATATGTCGTCGAGGGCACGATCGAACTGGTCGTCGACGGCCATGCCGTCGTGATCGGGGCCGGCAGCTCGTTTTTCTTCCAGTCGTCGCTGCCGCACAGCTACAGCAATATCGGCACGGTCGTGGCCCGCATCGTCTGGGTCAACTCGCCACCCTATTGAACGCGGCCAGCCGCGCGATCCAACTGCCGGCGTGCCCCTTCGAAAAGCGCCGCTCAGAACGGATTAATGTAGTTCAGGATTGCGGTCTGGCGGAGCACGACCTTGCGGATGACATGCGCCGCCTGGACGTGGTCGGTGTATATGGCGGCAGTCCCCGTACTTCCCGCCGGCAGTCGCGGCCCGACCGACGGGTCATCAAGCGTAAAGCGAACCACGAATGGGGCCGCCTGCACTTCCGAGGGGGTTATGGCGAGCCCGCCAGGCTGCGACTGCCCCGTCGCGATAGCCTGGATGACGGTATCGACCTTGCCGCCGAAGACCTGACCCGGGAACATCTTGAAGGTGACCTCGACGGGCTGGCCCGCCTCGACATAGCGCGCATCGTTCTGCGATATCTCGGCGCCGAGGATGGTGTCGGCGGTGTCGATGAAGGCCATCACCGCCGACTGGCCATTCACGCGCGCGCCCTTGCGCAGCGCCAGGTTGGTGACGTAGCCGTCCGTCGGGGCGCGAACGGTCGTCCTGTCGAGGTTCCATTTGGCAGCATCGAGGTCTGCCTGGAGCTGATCGCGCTGGGCCTCGCGCTGCTGCACGTCGAAGGCTCGCCCGACGTCCTTGCTTTGAAGCTCGGAGAACTGACTGAACCGCAGCTCCGCCAGCTTGAGCTGCGCTTCGATGCCGCGAACCTGCGCCTCATAGACGGTCGGATCGATGCGGAACAGGACATCGCCGGCCTTGAGCGGCGCGTTGGCGGCGATCGGAACGTCTATGACTTCACCCGCCACCGACGGGATGATCTGGACGGAATTACGTTGCACCGCCGCCGGCCCCGAGGGCGCCCCCCACCCCATCGGAATGAACAGTCCGACCAGAAGGGCGAGCAGGACGATGACCGGCGAAACCTTCCAGAACAGATTGAAAGGAATGAACTTGAGCCAGACGAAGAGGACGAGGAGAGCGATGTAGCTGTTGAGAAGGAGGACGATCACTTGGCCGTCTCCTTCTTTTCCGGGAAGTCGACATAGGCCCAGATCAAAACGAGGGGCCAGAAGACAAACCCAAAGACCAGGCTCGCCCAGCTTCCGACCGCGACGGCCTGGGCCCACGGGTGGCCCCGCCGTCGTGCAATGCGGCCCGGCATGACGCCCAACGTGACAATGACCGCCACGAGCGTGGCAATCACGACAAGCAGAACGATCCAGGCGAAGATGTCCATGAAAGACATGTTGCCGCTCCACCAGCTATATAATGCAAGCTTTGTCCCACTCTCCACGCGCCGACGTCAATGTACTCCGCGGCGCGCGGCCAGACTGTTTTCGAGCGAAGTGGATACCGGTTCGCGCGAAGAAAACGCGATGGACAAAGAGTTTTGGCAGATCGGCGTTTCCATGAAACGATAAACCGCTCTGGGTCACGCGCCCGGTACACAGGCTATCGCGCCCCATGACGCGCACCTGCCAAGCGACGGATTTCGCACAACGGTCACCGAACTTGCTGCGGGACGGCAACGCAGGGCCAGCAATGAATGTCGGCCAGTCACTGCACCAATTTGGCGACATCCGGCGACAACGACAGACCGCCGCGTCGGAAAACTCGTTTTCATGGAGAAGATTGGTGCACCCGAAGGGATTCGAACCCCTGGCCTCTGCCTTCGGAGGGCAGCGCTCTATCCAGCTGAGCTACGGGTGCATGCCGGAAGCGGCAAGGCCGCGTGCCGGACTACATAAACGAAGGACCGCGAGGCAGCAATGGCGAAAGCCAGCCTTTCCCCGAAGAGTTCGCTTCGCGCCGAAGCCGGCTTCCGCCGTGCCCGACCGCGGCATCGTTCCCGCCCGGCATCGCGCGACGGCGCGCGCATAGGGCCGTCTACCGCCCCCATATGCCGAACCACCGGCGTTTTCGCACGGAGCGGGTGCCGGTTCGCCTGAAAAGCGCCCTATGCTGCCAGCGCCGGCTGCGCCAGGGGGCGGCCGCGGCGCGGCGGGCGGGCAGCGTCGGCGAGATGGGCAACGACCCAGAGCAGCACCAGCCCGCCCCCCAGGAAGCCGATGTCGAACCAGGCGCTGGTGCGCACCGTGCCGACCAGCACCTGGCCGAGCGCCGACAGCACCGAGAGCAGCGCGAAGATCAGCAATCCGTGCCGCCCGATCGTCGCCAGCGGCGCGAACACCGGCAGGCGGCGACAGAACGCACTCAGCCGCAGCGCATAGACGAGGTAGGCCAGCGCCAGGAAATGGCTGAGCCGCGTCAGGCCGAGCACCGACTTGTCGGTGTCGAGATGGCCATGCGCGCCGATCCAGTCGCGCGCCGCAGCCGGTCCGTAGGGCGACATCAGGAAGCCGATCCCGACGACGATCGCGGCGAGCGCCACCATCGGCCGCGTTACCGGGATTTCACCCCGCTGCTTCAACGCCAGCCCGGCGGCGAGGCCGATCGCCATGACGAATTGCCAGGCGAACGGATTGAGGAACCAGCCGCCCTCGGCCGGCCAGTTGGGCAGGTTCCAGCCCGTATAGCGGGTCACCGCGTAGAGAACCGCCGAGGCGATCAGCATCAGCGAAACATCAATGCGCGCCAGCCAAAGCAGCACCGGTACCGCCAGGATCAGCGCCATGTAGAGCGGCAGGATGTTGAAATAGCCGAGCTGATGACCGAGCGAGACGATGCCGATCAGGCAGGTCCAGGCATCCTTCACGTAGAGCGAGCGGCCATGCGACATCAAAAGCTCCGGCTGGCGCCAATAGAGCGCGCCGGCGGAGAAGATGGCGATCGCGGCGAAGGAGAGCGCGACATGCACGCCATAGAGCTTCAGCACCCGCCGCAGCATGGCGACCAGCACGCCAACCCGCTCGCCGGGCCGGAAGCGATGGCCATAGGCGAGCGCCAGCGAGACACCGGACAGGAAGACGAACGCCTCGGCCGAATCCGACACGCCGAAATTCCGATGCGTGATCGCTTCCAGGATATTGCCGGGCACGTGGTTGATCAGGATCGTGCAGAGCACGAGGCCGCGCCAGAAATCGATCCCGTCGAGACGGGCGCCGGCCTGGGCGCGGGTTTCGGCCAGAAGGGCGCGGCGGTCGCGGTTGAGCGCGGCGCGCGACCATTCGCAGAGGCCGACAACACTGGCGCAGACCAGCGCATAGAGCACCAGCGGCGGCACTTGCTGCGATGACAGGCGGAAGGTGTAGATCGGCTCGATCCAGAAGAAGACAGCGAACACCGCCGTCAGCACCGTGGCCAGGATCGCCGGCCCCCTGCCGAACAGGGCCGCGCCCAGCAGCACGGCCGGCGCGAACAGGAAGTATGAAAAACTGTGCCAGGGCCATTGCAGGCGCAGCGCAAAGCAGGGCAGCGCGAACAGGCAGGTCAGCGCATATTGCGCGGGCGTATTAAAGCGCTGCCCGAATGGAGCAATCACAGCTGTCCTCCCGGCCGTCGACCAGCCCTCAATCGGCGGCAGCCCAAAGGATGCCTGACAATCGATCTAAACCACGGATCGGATGGCTTTGGAACGGCATTCGTCAGCATTCCCGCCATTTCGGCGCGACGAAATCGCGTTTTTCGCCCCGATCGGCGCTTTGGATCGCCCACACCCCGCTACCGATAAGCATAGGCGGACCGTCATGGCGAAATTGCGCCGGCTAGGGGAACAAGACAGACATTTCGGAGCGCTGGGGATATCGCCCGAACCCGAGGACCGCGGATGCCACAGCGGCAGGTGGATAGCGCCGGACGGGCGCGAAAGGTGGGTGACGGGGCGCGTGCAAGTTGGCTATCGTACCGGCCAACGAAGCGGCCGGCGCATCAAGCCGGCGCGCCATTCCCCGGGGGGGACCATCGCGATGACCAAGGATAAAACCTTCCTCTATATCGGCGGCTGCAACCGGCCGACGCCCTATTTCGCCTCGGCGAACGCCCGTGGGATCTCGATCTTCGGCTTCGAGCCGGCGAGCGCGACGGCAACGCCGATTGGCGCGCAGGGGGGCATCGACAATCCGACCTTCCTGACGGCGGCGCCCGATGGCGGCACGCTCTATGCGACCAGCGAAGTGGCGGAATGGAACGAGGGCCTGCTCAGCGCCTATGCCATCGACCCGGCAAGCGGCGCCCTCTCCTACCTGAACCGCCAGTCGACGCTGGGCAGCATCACCGCGCATGCCAGCCTCGACCGCGCAGCACGCTTCGTCCTCATCGCCAATTACATGATGACGCCGGAAACCGAGGCGCCGAACCAGTCGGTCGCCGTCTTCCCGCGCCGCGCCGATGGCGGGCTCGATCCGGCAGCGGCTTCGGCGGCGCATCCGGGCCACGGGCCGGATGCCGGCCGGCAGGAGCGCTCGCACGCGCATTGTGTTCAGGCCACGCCCGACAACCGTCACATCGTCGTCAGCGATCTCGGCATCGACCGGCTGGTCAGCTACCGTTTCGACGCGGCGACCGGCGCCATCGCCAAGGCCGGAGAGACGGCGCTACCGCCTGGTTCCGGCCCGCGCCACTTCGCCTTCCATCCGACGCAGCCCTTCGCCTATGTCGTCAACGAGCTGGCCTCGACGGTGGCCTCGCTGGCCGTCGACCCGCAGAGCGGCCTGTTCACGGTGCTCGACGTGACGCCGACGCTCGACGACACCACCGGCAATCATTGCTCGGAGATCAAGCTCGGCCCGGACGGGCGCTTCCTCTATGTCGCCAATCGCGGCCACGACAGCCTGTCGATCTTCGCCATCGGCGCGGACGGCATCGCCCGGCGCCGCGAGGCGGTGCCCTCGGGCGGCAATACGCCCCGCCACTTCGCCTTCTCGCCGGATGGGCGCACGCTCGCCGTCGCCAACCAGGACAGCGACGTCGTCACCCTGTTCGGCGTCGACGCCGAGGACGGGTCGCTGACCCGGCTCGGCCGCGACATCGCCGTCGGCACGCCAACGGCGATCTGCTTCGTGACGACCGGAGGGTAGCGCAGGAAGGGTCCTTTACCTCTCCCTGAGGGAGAGGTCGACGGCCAAGGACCGGCGGGTGAGGGCTTACGGCCTCTCCGGGTGGGGCCTTCGCAGAACACCGATGGTCGCCACGTGTTCTACGCCGCATGGGCCAGAACTCGTCGCCCCGGCGAAGGCCGGGGCCTATGAACACCGGCCAAGGTGGCCGTGGCCCAGCCTTTTGGCCAAGGAACCGTGTGTATGGATCCCGACCTTCGTCGGGATGACGACCTGAAATGCACGCTCTGCGCAGGTCGACGATGTTGTGCGAAGGTCTCCTCAGGAGAGGTAAGAGGCTCGATTCCGCCAGATAGGTCTCGCCGGTCGGTCTCGCTCCGGCGAGGGGAGCGCCCATGCGTCAGCTGACCCATCGACGGCGGCGACAGCCGTGTTATAGCTCTCGCTCCAACGGAGCCAAGCCATGCTCACCTTCCTGCCTTCGCTATCGGTTTTCCTGGCCTATCTCGTCGCCGTCATCGCGCTGACGCTGACGCCGGGGCCCGACATGACGCTGTTTCTCGGCAAGGCGATCGGGCAATCGCGAAAAGCCGGCGTTGCCGCCTTTGCCGGCGCCTCGACCGGCCTCGTCGTACACACCGTGCTCGTGGCAGTCGGCCTGTCGGCCCTGCTCGCCGCCTCGACCACGGCCTTCACCATCCTGAAGGTCGTCGGCGCCGCCTATCTCGTCTATCTCGCGGTGCAGGCGATCCGGCACGGCTCGGCGCTGTCCGTCGGCGGCAAGGGCTCGGCCGACGCGATCGGCAAGGTCTATCTGAAGGGCCTGATGGTCAATCTGCTCAACCCGAAGATCATCGTCTTCTTTGTGACCTTCCTGCCGCAATTCGTGTCGCCGACCGACCTGCATGCGGCCGGCAAACTGCTGTTCCTCGGGCTGATGTTCGTCGTCGTCGCCACCCCGATCAGCATCGCCATGATCTGGTCGGCAGGCTCGCTCGCCTCGTTCCTGAAGCGCTCGCCGCGCGCGACCCGGGCCGTCGACTGGCTGTTTGCCAGCGTGATGGGCGGCTTTGCCGTGCGGCTTATTCTGGCGCAGGGGAAATAGGCCGGGCCACTGTTCCCGAGCCATGGCCGGCAATCACCCAATAGGCAAAACCGGCCACCAGCCCGGCCGCGACCGGCGGCAGGACTGAATAGTCGGTGCCATTGGCGGAGAGGTGCATGCCAAGCCCGATCGCACCGCCGAACAGCGACCACAGGATCGCCGACCGCAGGGCAAAGATCTCGGCAACCAGCACGCCGGCCAGGAACGGCAGCAGTGCGAAGCGGGTGATGTCGGTCAGGACGATGAACACCGGCCCAATGATGGCCGAGATATCGCCGCCGGGACCGACCCAGCTATCCGTTTCGAAGAAGCCGAACGAGCCGAGATAGATCGCCGTCGCGCTGGCGATCGCCGCCATCAGCCCGATCGGGATGAGCAGGATGATCCGGAGGAAAATCCGCATCAGTCTTCGTCGCTGGTGACCATCGCCTCGAGCGCCAGCCGCTCGCGGATGCGCATGCGCTCCGTCTCGCTCTTCAGCTGGCCGCAGGCGGCGAGGATGTCGCGGCCGCGCGGGGTGCGGATCGGCGAGGCATAGCCGGCGCGATTGACGATGTCGGAGAAGGTCTCGATCGTCTCCCAGTCCGAGCACTGGTAGTTGACGCCGGGCCAGGGATTGAACGGGATCAGGTTGATCTTGGCCGGGATGCCCTTCAGCAGGCGGACCAGTTCGCGCGCATCGGCCGGGCTGTCGTTGACGTCCTTCAGCATCACATATTCGAAGGTGATGCGGCGGGCGTTGCTGAGGCCCGGATAGTTGCGGCAGGCTTCCATCAGCTCGGCGATCGGGTACTTCTTGTTGAGCGGCACCAACATGTCGCGCAGATCGTCGCGCACCGCATGCAGCGAGATCGCCAGCATCGAGCCGATCTCGGCGCCGGTGCGCTCGATCATCGGCACGACGCCGGAGGTCGACAGCGTGATGCGGCGCTTCGACAGCGACAGCCCCTCGCCGTCCGAAGCGATCAGCAGCGCCTGCTTGACGTTGTCGAAATTATAGAGCGGCTCGCCCATGCCCATCATGACGATGTTGGAGACGAGCCGACCTTCGGAGGGAACCGCCATGCCGACCGGCGTCGACTTCTCCGGGAAATCGCCGAGGCGGTCGCGCGCGACAAGAATCTGGCCGACGATCTCTTCCGCCGTCAGGTTGCGCACCAGCTTCTGCGTGCCGGTATGGCAGAACGAGCAGTTGAGCGTGCAGCCGACCTGGCTGGAGACGCAGAGCGTGCCGCGGCCGATCTCGGGGATGTAGACGGTCTCGATCTCGACCGGACGGCCGGCGCCGCGCGGCGGAAAGCGCAGCAGCCACTTTCGCGTGCCGTCCTGCGAGATCTGCTCGGTGACGATCTCGGGGCGCGCCAGCGTGAAGTTGGCGGCCAGCGTGGCGCGAAGATCCTTCGACACGTTGAGCATGTCGTTGAAATCGGTGACGCCGCGGGCATAGATCCAGTTCCAGATCTGCGCCGTGCGCATGCGGATCTGCTTCGGCTCGATGCCAATGCCGGCGAGCTTCTCGCCGATCTCTGGACGCGAGAGGCCGACAAGCGACGGCGTCTCCGTCGAAGCGAGCGGAGCGACGATAGGCGGTACGGCTGTGGCCACGGCGAGCGGTGCGGTCATATCGATATCCGGGTGAGAGGCCGGGCGCGAAACGCGCGCGCATCAAGGCCATCCATCATTGTTGCCGGCCTCATATCACAATTTTCGCGAAATCAGGAATGCTTCAAATGAGCGGCCGCCTTGCGCGAGACAAGGGGCAGCGGGTCGAACGAAGGGCAGGATGCCGGAAAACGCCGCGCCGGGCGGTTCCCATTTCACGGCGCCTCGGCAGCTCAACCGGCGAGAATCCGTGCCACGACCGCGTCGACGCTCATCCTCGAACTGTCGATCCAGAGCCCGATCCTCGGCGTCTCGCGCGAAAGCGCCTCGGCGAGGATCTCGGGCGGGAACGCGTCGCTGTAGCCGGTCTTGGGTCTCTCCCGATCCCGCCGGGCGAGCGTCGCGGCGTCGGGCGCGAGCACCACGACGCGCGGATCGAGGTCGGCAAGCTGTTCGGCCACCGCGACCAGATAGGGCCCGATCAGGATGTCCTGGTAGACGACGGAAAACCCGGCCGCGTGGTAGCGCCGGGCCGCGTCGCAGGCGAGGTCGTGACGCAGCTTCAGCTGTGCCTGCGCCTCGTCGTCGAGGATCGGCCCCATCACCGCCGCGCCGTTGACGATCATCCGGCGGAAGACGTCGCCGCGAAGATGCACGGATTTCGGCAGCGCCTCTGCGACGGCCTGCGCAACCGTGGATTTTCCGGCCGCCATGGCGCCGGTGATGATGAAGAGGCGAGGATCGGACATGGCGCCAGCCTAGGCCGGGCGCATGCCGGCCATCAACCCTGGGTCGAGGTCAGCGCGTCCCAGCCGAGCATGGCGCTCTTGGCGACGGAAAGCAGCGTGTCGGCGTCGGCGCCGTCGCGCGCCTCGATCGACATGCCCTTGACGACGGTGCCGAAATAGGCGGCGATCCGCTCGAGATCGAGCCCCGGCGGCAGTTCGCCATCGGCGACGCCGCGCTCCAGGCGGTCGCGGATCCTCTGCGCCATGTCCTTGCGTTGGTCGCAGAGAAATTGCTGCGCCGCGTCCGTGTCGGGGCCGCCATTGGTGGCCCCCAGCATGAGGAAGCAGCCGGTCGGCTTGTCGGGACGGGCGCAGGACCGCGCGCTCGCAATCAGCATGGCGGCGATCGAATCCCGCGTCGTCAGATCGCCCCCCAGCATCTGCAGCGTACAGGCGTCGTCCGTCGCCACATAGAGCGCCACCGCCTCGCGGAAGAGCTCTTCCTTCGAGCCGAACGCGGCGTAGAGCGACGGCGAGTTGATGCCCATCGCCTCGGTCAGCTCGGCGATCGAGGTGCCGGCATAGCCGCGAGCCCAGAACACATCCATGGCCCGTTCGAGGGCGACGGATCGATCGAAACTCCGGGGACGTCCGCGAGCGTTCATGGCGTGCATGCAGCCCTTTTCTTTTTGTAGCGATCAACAAATAAAACGCTTGACGGTGGGAATCAAGCCATTATGATTTTTGTATTGACCGACACATAATACGAGTCGGTGATGACCCTGAGCCCGCGACGCCTCTCCCGTCGCGGGCTTCAGCGTCTCCATGGGCCGCGCTCCCCCGCGCCGCCCCGCCCAACAGATCGAGACCACCATGACCGACGCTTCTCACCAGGCGGCTCCGGGCCGGCACCTTGTGCTCGCCGCCGTTTTCCTCGTCGCGGTCACCATGCCGCTCTCCTTCACCGGTCCGGCGGTGGCGACGCCCGCCATCGGCCGCGATCTCGGCGGCGAACTTTCGCTGCTGACATGGATCGTCAACGGCTTCATGCTCGCCTTCGGCAGCACGATCATGCTCGGTGGCGCGCTCGCCGATCAATATGGCCGCAAGCGCATGTTCCGCATCGGCGCCATCAGCTTCACCCTCACCTCGCTCGCCGTGGCGCTGGCGCCCAGCGTACTGATCCTCGACTTTTTGCGCGCCTTGCAGGGGATTGCGGCGGCGCTGTCGATCTCGGCCGGCTTCGCCGCCGTGGCGCAGGAATATGAAGGCGCCGACCGCACCCGCGCGCTCGGCCTGCTCGGCACGGGCTTCGGCATCGGCCTCGCCTTCGGGCCGCTCATCACCGGTGCGCTGATCGGCTCGTTCGGCTGGCGGGCGCTGTTCGTCGCCACCGCGCTCGCCGGCCTCGTCATCCTCCTCGTCGGCGTGCCGAAAATGCGCGAGACCCGCGATCCCGGCGCCATCGGCATCGACCGCTGGGGGGCTGCCAGCTTCACCGCCATGCTGGTGGCGCTCACCTTCGGCATCATCCTCGGCCCGGATCGCGGCTGGGATGATACGCTGGTGATCACCCTGCTTGCCGGCGCCGCGATCCTGCTGATCTCGTTCATCGCCATCGAAAACCTGCAGACGCGGCCGATGCTGGACCTGTCGCTGTTCCGCTATGCCCGCTTCGTCTCGGTGCAGGCGTTGCCGGTCGCGGTCGCCTATTCCTTCATCGTGCCGTTCATCCTGCTGCCGGCCCGCTTCATCCGCATCGAGGGGATGAGCGAGTTGGAAGTCGGCGTGATGCTGCTGCCGCTCAGCCTGCCGATCGCGACGATCCCCTTCGTCGCTGCCAACATCGCGCGCTGGATTCCGTCCGGCATCCTCGCCGGCCTCGGCCTGATCGTCGCCGGCGCGGGCGTGCTGCTGCTCGCTTTCGTGCCGGTCGGCAGCGCACCGACCGCGTTCATCCTGCCGCTCTTCATGATCGGCGCCGGCGCCGCCCTGCCCTGGGGCCTGATGGACGATCTCGCCATCAGTGTCGTGCCGACCGAACGCGCCGGCATGGCGACCGGCATCTTCGGCACCATGCGGGTGGCGGGCGAAACCGTCGCCGTCGCGGTGGTCGGCGCGCTGATGGCGGCCTTCGTCACCGGCGGGCTCGGCGGCAGCCTCGGGGCGTTGCCTGGCGACGTTGCAACCCATGTCGCCAATGCGGTGGCCGGCGGCGGTCTCGACCAGGCGGCGGCGCTGGCGCCGTCGATCGAGCGGGCGGTCGCGGCCGAGGCCTATGGCGCGGCCTTCCGCAACACCATGCTGATCTGCGCGGCAATCACCTTCGCCGCCGCTCTGGTCACGCTGGCGACGCTGCGGTCGCGCAAGCCAAGAAAGCGGCGTGAGCCGAGAATGCTCGAAATCGGCGCGTGAGCGATGTCCGTGAAAGGACGTTCACCTCTCCCATGGGAAGAGGTCGACGGCCGCAGGCCGGCGGGTGAGGGGTTGAGCCCTCTCCCGTGAGATCACAGCCCCTCACCCGGAGCTACGCTCCGACCTCTCCCCATGGGAGAGGTGAAGGGCCACCTTCGCCGAGCCCCTTAAAAAGAAGCCCACTTCCGCAGGACGGAAGTGGGCTTCTTGATTTCAGACCGATCGATCAGCCTTCTTCAGGTGCATCACCATCGAGATTGTCGAGATCGGCTAGATCCTGGTCCTCGACCGCCGTGTCCTCGACGCCGAGGCTCTCGGCCGACAGCCAGAACACTTCGCCATCGCTTTCCTCGGTATCGAGCCAGAAGAAGTCGAGATGCGGATATTCGGCCTCGAGGATCTCGCGGCCGGCGCCGATCTCGCACAGCATGCCGCCGCCCGGATTGAGGTGGGCCGGCGCCGCGTCGAGGATGCGGCGGACGATGTCGAGACCGTCAAGACCCGAGGCCAGCGCCATCTCCGGCTCGTGCCGGTATTCTTCCGGCAGTTCTTCCATGGCGATCTCGTCGACATAGGGCGGGTTGGTCAGGATCAGATCGTAGCGCTTGTCGCCGAGCGGGGCGAACAGGTCGCCCTCATAGAGTTCGATCCGGTTGCCGAGTTCGTGCTCGGCGACGTTGATCTTGGCCACCTCGAGGGCGTCCGGCGACAGGTCGACGGCATCAATCTCGGCGCTTTCGAACACGCCGGCGGCCAGGATCGCCAGCGAGGCGGAGCCGGTGCAGAGATCGAGCACGGTCTCGACCGACGAGAGGTCTTCGATCAGCGTGAATTCCTCGCCGCCGAAGAATTCCGAATGGATCAACTCGCCGATGAAGGAGCGCGGCACGATCACGCGCTCGTCGACGAAGAAGGGCACGCCCTGGATATAGGCGCGATTGAGCAGATAGGGCGTCGGCTTGCGGGTCGTTACCCGCGCCTCGATCAGATCGGCGAGACGCTTGCGCTCCTCCGGCAGCAGGCGCGCGTCGAGGAACGGCTCCAGCGTGTCAATCGGCAGCTTCAGGCCTTCGAGCACCAGAAAAGCGGCATCGTCGAACGCGGTCGAAGCGCCATGTCCGAAGGCAAGGCCGGCCTGGTTGAACCGGCTGATCGCATAGCGGAGGAAATCGCGGATCGTGAGGAACTGATCGGCAGGTTGGGTTGTTTCGGTCACGGCGGGCTCGTGCTTGGAGATTGTTTCGCCACGTCCTAGCAGGTCGGGACGCTTCGCGCATCTCCTGGCGCCGCGATCTCCGCTCCCATCTGGGTTGATGTGCCCACGGGTTCTGCCAGCTTAGTTTTGCGTCGAGCCATCACTTGCGCAGTCCCTCGCTGCGCACTTGCTAACAAGAAACGGCAAACACCTCGGTCAGCGCAATTTTCTCGCACTCACCAAGCTGCACGGCTTGCCACGCACCTGAAATGCCCAGGTCCAGATTTGATAACAGCCCGCCAGCATGCAGGAGATCATTCGCACGCTCATCTAGATCGGACACCGTCAAATATGTCTTCTGCTTGCTAGAACCGGCCCCAATCTCGACGTATAGCGCTGGATACGCACACCCACCTCTGAAATCCATACTGTATTCCAAGTGACGATGCGCAACAGCATCACGATACATCTTCGCTCGCTTCGCTCTCTCGAGCACCTCCCCCAGCCTTGCTGAGACGAAGCTAGGTACCGACAGCAATCCTATCGCCTCCAAGAAATCGGCGATTTTCGTATTGAAAGCACTTCGATGATAATTATTTCCCGGCCTTATTTGATCAATTCTACAGTTGAGATTGCGCTCAAATAAATTCCAGGACACGATCAAATTGCCTATAGATAAAGATAGATCCTCTGAGGCAATAGCCAAATAGACATCCCCCTTGATTCTACGCGGGAAGTCGATCTTCGGCGAAATGAAAGACACACTCGATAGCTCGTCGTTCAATTTGCTCCCCATCAGGCCTAGAAAATTGACGCCCCCAAAAAAAGACATGGCCGGAGTGGGCCCCGGCCATGCAACATTCCATCGGCCCGCCGCTCAGCCGGGCGTCGGTCCGCTCGGCGGCGTCAGGGTCCCGGTCGGGCTCAGCTTGTCGACCGTGGCCGGCAGGACCTTGGCCAGCATCTCGCCGACCTGATCCATCGGAATGCCGAGCTGGGTGCCGATTTTCTGCAGCTCCTCATTGCCGAGCGCCGAGCGGAGTTGGTCGGCGCTGATCGGCATGTTGCTGCCCTGGCCGAGCCAGGAGGTGACATGCGCCCCGAGGCCGGAACTTTGCAGCTGGCTCAGAACGCCGTCGAGACTGCCGAACTGGGTATTGGCGAGCGCGCCGTTCAGGGCCTGGCCGAGAGCGTCCGGCTGGACGCCCTCGCCTTGCTTGCCCTGAAGCGCACCGAGGACATTGCCGACTAGACCGTCAAAGATACCCATGGTGGTACTCCTTCGAAACGGAACGCCGTTCATCGCCCCCCGAAGTGGAAGTTGGCTACTGGCCCTTTGCCTTAAGCCGCTTGTTGCAGTCGCTCCAGTATTGCGGCCATTTTGCACCCTGCGGGAGCGTTCCGGCCTTCTTCTTGTCCTGCCACTCCGCGCCACAGGCGCGGATACGGACGACCGCGGCCTGCTGGCCGGCGGTCATCGGCTTCTTGCCGGCGGCGGTCTTGCTGGTGTCGAGCTTGGCGGCGGCGTCCGGATCCGGCAGCGCCATGCCGAGTTCGTCGTCGGTCGCGGCGGCCTTCGCCTTGCCCGTCTTGGCGGCGGGTGCCGCGGCAGCGCCGTCCGGATTGGCGGCAGCATAGTCCTTGGAGCACTGGCTCCAGAACTTCGGCCAGGTCTGGCCGGACGGAACCTTGTTGGCGGCCTTCAGCTTGGCCCAATCGTCGCTGCACGACGCCATGGCCGTCGACTTGCCGGCTGCCTTGGCATCCGCGGCGGCAGGCGCGGCTGCCGTTTTGGCGGCGGACTTGGCGGCCGGGGCGGCGGCGGGCGCGGCCGCAGCGGCGGCTCCATCATCGGGGTGCGCGGAGGCGTAGTCCTTGCTGCACTGGCTCCAGAACTTCGGCCAGGTCTGGCCATCCGGGACCTTGTTGGCCGACTTCATCTTGGACCAGTCGTCGCTGCAGGACTGCATGGCGGACGACTTGGCGGCGGCGGACGCCGGCAAGGTCGCCGCCAACAGGCCCAGAGACATGCTGGCGCCCACCAAGATCAGTGCGGATCGCATCTTCATAGTGCCGATCTCCCTACGATGTCTCAACGACATCCGATCCCAACGAAGCCACAACGGCATCGCGCTTCCCCCGTGCGCTGAGGGAACATCCGCGCGTTGCAAGTGTCAATCTCCAGTCGCATGCCGGATCAAAAATCGTTGGCGGGATTCGGCAAGATCGCAGCCGTCATACCGACGGCCGCGATCCGCTGTTTTCTACGTATTATTTGCCGTTCTTGGCCAGCCAGGCCTTCATGAAGGTGATCTCTTCATTCTGAGCCGCAACGACGGCTTCCGCGAGCTTTCGCGCTTCCGGGTCCTTGCCGTATTTCAGCTCGATCTCGGCCATGGCGACCGCGCCCTCGTGATGCGGGATCATGGCGCGGATGAAATCGACATCGGCGTTGCCGGAATAGTCGATCGCCATGCCGTCCATCATCGCCTTGTCGGCAGCCCGGAACGCCGTGGTCGAGGGGCTGTCGCCCGGCTGTTCCTTCGCCATGGCGCCATGGTCCATCTGGCCGTGATCCATCTTGCCATGATCCATCTTGCCGTGATCCATGGCCTCTTCGGCCGAGGCGGGCAGGATGGCGAGGGAGAAGGCGGCGACCGCTGCCAGTTTCAGAAAGGTCTTCATGATCGTTCGTCTCATTGCGATGAGGCGGGCAGGAAAAAGCGGCGTCGCGGCCCGCACGCGCCGACGCATGGCTTGCTGACGAAAACGATCAGGCGCGCGGCGGTGGCAGATCGGGGCCGATCGAGCGCTGCACCGGCATGGCGTCGGAACGCGGCCGGGGCAGGCTGCCGGGCACGGCCGCCGCGAGGGCGGGCGCCGCATCGGGCCACGGCGCGGAGGTCGGCATCGCGATACAGCAGGAAGGCAGCGCCGCCGGTCCGACCGGCTGATGGAGCGGCGCCATGCTGGAAGACAGCATCGTCATGGCGTGCGACGTCGCGGCGACATGCGACGCCTTACCGGCTGGCGAAACCAGCGTCGCGTGGGGACAATTCGCCTGGCCGGCATGATCCACCGCCGCCATGGCAGGCACGGACCCGCCCGGCAAGGCCAGGCTGACGATGATGCAAAGAAGGGCGGCGAGGCGCCTTGCGATATCCACGCCGTGAAATTGGTCACTGCGGACGCCGCCGTCAATGTCCGAGATTTCTGTTCACGCTGGCCAGATGGGTATTCAGCTGTCATTCAGCACTGTTAGGCTGCAATGACGAAGGTTCGAGAGGATGGCATGACGCGGAAGCAGGGACAGATCGATCGGCGGCAACTGATCGGGATCGGCGCGGCCGGGCTCGGATCGAGCGTGGCCGTCTCCTCGCTCGCCGCGCCCTCGATCGCGCGCGCCGCCGACAGCATCGTCTGGAAGATGGCGACGGCCTGGCCGAAGGACGCGCCGGGCGTCGGCGCCAATGCGCAGCGGCTGGCCGACCGCATCGCCACGCTTTCCGACGGCCGCCTCAAGGTCCAGGTCTTCGCCGCCGGCGATCTCGTGGCGCCGACCCAGGTCTTCGACGCGGTCTCGACCGGCAAGGCCGAGATGGGCCATGGCTCGCCCTATTACTGGGCCGCCAAGGACCCGGCCTTCCACTATTTTTCCGGCGTGCCGTTCGGACTGACGGCGAGCGAGCATGTCGCCTGGCTCGCCTTTGGCGGCGGTCAGGCGCTGTGGGAGCGCGCCTATGAGCCATTCGGCGTGCTGCCCTTCTATGCCGGCTCGACCGGCCCGCAGGCGGCGGGCTGGTTCAAGCGCGAGATCCGCGCGCCGGAAGACTTCAAGGGCCTCACCATCCGCATCACCGGCCTTGGCGGTGACGTGCTGAAGCGGCTCGGCGCCAATCCGGTGCTGTTGCCGCAGGGCGACATCACGGCGGCGCTCGAGACCGGTGCGATCGACGCGGCCGAATGGGTCGGCCCGTGGAACGACCTGGCCCTCAACCTGCCGCGCGCCGCGCCGTTCTGCTACATGCCGGCCTTCCACGAGCTGGCGACGGCGATGGAGCTGCTGATCGGCAAGCCGGCGTTCGAGGCGCTGCCGGCCGATCTACAGGCCGTCCTGCGCACCGCCGCGCTGGCTTCGGCGTCCGAGATCTCGGCCGATTTCACCGCCAACAACATCCTCGCTTTGCCGATGCTGATCGAGCGCGGCACGGTGGTGAAGAGCTTTCCGAACCCGGTCGTCGACGCCCTCGCCAAGACCTCGGCCGAGGTTCTGGCGGAAGTCGGCGAATCGAGCCCGATGGCCAAGGAAGTGCACCCGGCCTTCACCGCCTTCCGCAAGAAGGCGGTCGCCTACGCCGCCGTCGCCGAAGGCGCAGCGCTCGCCATGCGAGCGCGGGCGCTGGCGATCTAGAGCGTTTTCGAGCGAAGTGGATACCGGTTCGCGTGAAGAAAACGCGATCAAACAAAGAGCTAGGGTCGGCGCGCCGACCTCGCCGTCAGTCCAGCTTCTTCTGCAGGAACACCAGGTCGAGATAGCGGCCGAACTTGAAGCCAAGCTCGGGCATGCGCGCCGTCTCGACGAAGCCCTGCCTTTCGTGCAGCCGGATCGACACCGCGTTGCCGGCCTCGATGCCGGCGACCATCACGTGCTTGCCCTGTTCCTTGGCCGCGTCGACGAGGGCTGAAAGCAACGCCGAGCCGGCGCCCTTGCCGCGCGCGGACGGCGCCACATAGATCGAGTTCTCGACCGTGAAGCGATAGCCCTGGAAGGCGCGAAAGTCGCCATAGCTGGCGTAGCCGAGCACGTGCTCGCCCTCGACGGCGACCAGCACCGGAAAGCCCTGCCCCGTCCGGGCGCGGAACCAGGCGATCCGGTTGTCGAGATCGACGAGGTCGTCGTTCCAGATCGCCGCCGTATTGACCACGGCGTCGTTGTAGATCGCCAGGATGGCGGGGAGATCGGCCTCGGTGGCCGGGCGGATTGTCGCCATGCTCAAACCTGCTTGTAGAAGAACGTCGCCGAGGCGAGCCGGCCGTCCGGCGTCAAGGAATGGTTGGGCATGATGCCCATTTCGGTCCAGCCGCGCGCCCGATACAGCGCCTCGCCGGCCGAGCCGGTCTGCGTGTCGAGATGCGCCAGCGTCCGGCCCGAGGCGCGCACGACATCCTCCGCCGCCTGCAGGAGCCGGCTGCCGAGGCCGCGCCGGCGCGCGCTCGAATGCACCAGCATCTTGCCGATCTCGGCGCGGTGCGGCCCGTTCGGCTGCGGCGCGAAAGTCACCACCACCGTGCCGACGATCCGCCCTTCGACCTCGGCGACGAGCAGCACACGGCTCCCGGTCTCGATGCCCGCCATCTGGCCCGACCAGAACGCCGCCGCCTCGTCGGGCGAAAACCCGGCCAGGAAGTTCACCGAGGCGCCATGCGCCACGACGTCGACGAGGATATCGGCCAGCGCCGGAATGGCGGCGCGCGCCGCCGGACCGTCCAGTTTCACGATCGAGACCATCATCGCTCCGAGGTTCACATCTCGGCCCAGAAACAAGCTTCTGCATCGTTTCTGTCAATGTTAAACTACGATAATAGGAAAATTTGAACCGCCATATAAATAGTCTTTATGGACATCGACCAACTCCGCAGCTTCGACCGGATCGTGCGCGACGGCAGCTTCACCAAGGCGGCCGCCCGGCTCAACGTCACCCAGGCGACGATCTCGATGCGCATCCGCACGCTCGAAGCCCATGTCGGCGGCCCGCTTTTCACGCGCGGGCGGAAGGTCGAGCTGACCGAGCGCGGCGCCACCTTCCTGCCCTATGCCCGCCGGGTGCTGGCGACCCTGCTCGAAAGCGAGGACGCGATGCGCAGCGTCGATCGCGGCCGCATCGCCTTCGCCTCGCTACGCAGCCTGATCGAGCCGCTTGCAACCCCGGCCGTGGTCGATTTCATGCGCGCCCATCCCCGCGTCGAATTGCAATTCGAGGAAGGCCGCCACCGCGACATCGCCGAATGGCTGCATGACCGGCGCATCGACCTCGCCATCATTGGCTGGCCGAATTTCGATCCGCTGCTCGAAACGCTGGAGCCAGTCGCCATCCTGCGCGAAAAGGCGGTGCTCGCCGCCTCGCCGGCGCTGGCGCAAGAAATCGGACCGCAGCCGACGCTCGACCGCATCTTTGCCGTGGCGCCGCATTTTCTTTCCTTCTTCTGGTGGCAGGTGACGCCGGATGCGATCCAGTCGCTGCGCCATCGCGCCCGCACCAGCTCGCAGGTCCTGTTCAGCTCCGGCCGCGCCTTGATCGAACACGGAGACGCGATCGGCCATCTGCTCGAAGCCTCGATCACCCGGGACCTGGCCGAGGGCAGATTGATCGACCTCGCGCCGATCGACATGCCCGTGATCTGGCGCGATTCCGCGCTTGTCGCGGGCACGCCGGAAGCGCTTTCGCGCCCATTGGTCGCCGAACTCGCCGACCGAATCGTGGCTCGGGCCGGCGAACTCGGCGTGCTTCATGCGGACCGGCGTTGAAAAGGCACGTTTCAGCGCTTTGCGGCCAACATCCTTGATGCTATTGAGCGCGCCATGAGCACCGCGCCGCAAGACAACATCCGCAATTTCTCCATCGTCGCCCATATCGACCACGGCAAGTCGACGCTTGCCGATCGGCTGATCCAGGCGACCGGCGGCCTGACCGACCGCGAGATGAAGGAGCAGGTGCTCGACTCGATGGATATCGAGCGCGAGCGCGGCATCACCATCAAGGCGCAGACCGTCCGGCTGGACTACAAGGCCAAGGATGGCAAGACCTACATCCTCAACCTGATGGACACGCCCGGTCACGTCGACTTCGCCTATGAGGTGTCGCGGTCGCTCGCCGCCTGCGAGGGCGCGCTGCTCGTCGTCGATGCCTCGCAGGGCGTCGAGGCGCAGACGCTGGCAAACGTCTACCAGGCGATCGACAACGATCTCGAGATCCTGCCGATCCTGAACAAGATCGACCTTCCGGCGGCCGAACCCGACCGGATCAAGGCGCAGATCGAGGAGGTGATCGGCATCGACGCCTCCGACGCCGTGCTGATCTCGGCCAAGACCGGCATCGGCATTCCCGACGTACTGGAAGCCATCGTCACGCGCCTGCCGCCGCCGAAGGGCGATATCGACGCGCCGCTGAAGGCCCTGCTCGTCGACAGCTGGTATGACGCCTATCTCGGCGTCATCGTGCTGATCCGCGTCATCGACGGCAACCTGAAGAAGGGCATGCGCATCCGCATGATGGGCGCCGATGCCGTCTACGACGTCGAGCGCGTCGGCTATTTCACACCGAAGCTCGTCCCCGTCGACAATCTCGGCCCGGGCGAGATCGGCTTCCTGACCGCCTCGATCAAGGAAGTGGCCGACACCCGCGTCGGCGACACCATCACCGAGGACAAGAAGCCGACCGCCGAAGCCCTGCCGGGCTTCAAGCCGGCGCAGCCGGTGGTGTTCTGCGGCCTGTTCCCGGTCGACGCCGCCGATTTCGAGGAACTGCGCGCCGCCATGGGCCGGCTCCGGCTCAACGACGCCTCGTTCTCGTTCGAGATGGAATCGTCCGCCGCGCTCGGTTTCGGTTTCCGCTGCGGCTTCCTCGGCCTCCTGCATCTGGAAATCATCCAGGAGCGGCTGGAGCGCGAGTTCAACCTCGACCTGATCGCGACGGCGCCGTCGGTCATCTACAAGATCCTGCTTACCGATGGCAGCGAGGTCGAATTGCACAATCCGGCCGACATGCCGGACGTGATGAAGATCGAGGAGATCGCCGAGCCGTGGATCCGCGCGACGATCCTGACGCCGGACGAATATCTCGGCGCCATCCTGAAGCTCTGCCAGGACCGGCGCGGCATCCAGTCGGACCTCTCCTATGTCGGTTCGCGCGCCATGGTCACCTACGACCTGCCGCTCAATGAAGTCGTGTTCGATTTCTACGACCGGCTGAAGTCGATCTCGAAGGGCTATGCCTCGTTCGACTACCACCTGACCGACCACCGCCCCGGCGACCTGGTCAAGTTGCAGATCCTGGTCAATGCCGAGCCGGTCGACGCACTGTCGATGCTGGTCCACCGCACCCAGGCCGAGCGTCGCGGCCGCGCCATGTGCGAGAAGCTGAAGGATCTGATCCCGCAGCACCTGTTCGTCATCCCGATCCAGGCGGCGATCGGCGGCAAGATCATCGCCCGCGAAACGGTCCGCGCCATGCGCAAGGACGTGACGGCGAAGTGCTATGGCGGCGACATCACCCGCAAGCGCAAGCTTCTGGACAAGCAGAAGGAAGGCAAGCGGAAGATGCGCCAGTTCGGCAAGGTCGACATCCCGCAGGAAGCCTTCATCGCCGCCCTGAAGATGGACGATTGAGACGGCGCTGCGTTTCTTTTCGCTACACGGCCGTTCCGAGTCATCGGGACGGCCGTTCTGTTTTCGGCGTTTGACTCCTTCACCTTTCCCCTGGGGAGAGGTTAAGGTTCTCGTTCACCGTCCCACCAAAACTCCCATGCATCCCCCAACTCCGTCGTCATCCCGGGCGAAGACCCGGGATCCATGCAGCCGTGAAACTGGGCAGGCTTCGGATAACCTCTGGAACCAAACAGCCATCCAATGCCGAGCCCAGCGGAGCGACATCATCCCCACGAAACATGCCTCGGCGGAATGGATCCCGGGTCAAGCCCGGGATGACGGCGAGCGTGGGGCTAAGGCAGAGACCAACCTGCCAAGGCCAGCCCCTACGCGCCGCGCAGCATCTCCTGGACCGCGCGCAGCACCGGCTCCGGCTCGATCGTTTCCATCCGGCGCCTGCCGTCGATCTCGGGGGCCTGGACAATCGCACCGCGGACCGCCTGCGGCGCCCAGCGCTCCGGCTGGCCGGGGCCGAACAGGCTGACCATCGGCACCAGCGAGATGCCCATCAGATGGCCGAGCCCGGTATCGGGCGCGACGCCGACTTCCATGTGCCGCGCGCTCGCCGCCGTCAGTTCCAGCCGATAGACGCTTTCGGCGTCGTCGGCGTAGCGCGCCGGCGTGAACAGGGCTTCGGGGACGCCGGCACGGATCGCGGCGATTTCCTCCCGCTCGGATGGGCCGGAGAAGAAGACCGGCGTCAGCCCTTCGCCCATCAGCTTTCGGGCGAGGGCAATGTTGTGCGGCACTGGCCAGCCCTTGCCGTCCTTCGAGGTGACGGCGATGCCGACATAGCGCGGCCCCGCCGGAAACAGCGTCGCCGCCAGGGCCCGCGCCTTCGGCGACAGATGAAAACCATCCTTGGCCGGTATCGTCCAGTCGAGCTTCTTGCCCGCATCCGCCTCGATCGTCGACCAGCTGCGATCGACGATCGCCTCGGGCCGGTGGAGCTTGCCGATCGGAATGCTGCTCTGGAATCCGCCCGCCTTCAGGAAGGCCCGAGCCAGGAGCACATCGCCGACGCGCGAGCGCACGTCGAAGACGCGGTGGAAGCGCGGCAGCTTCAGGAGCGCCGAGATGACCGGGACCGGCCAGTAGCGCGCCCGCGGGAAGCGGACGAATGTTGGCGCGATATCGGCGACGAGATCGTGCACCGGCCGGGTCAGATGATCCGGACAGGATGAAACCCACCAGATCGGGTGGCCGGGATAACGCTGCGCAACCGCCCAGATCAGCGGGCAGACCATCAGCGCGTCGCCAAGACCGGCCCGGTCGCTGAGGACGGCGATCGGCGCGAGCGCAGCGGCAGAAGAGGATGTCATGAGGCTGACCGGATGATGCGAGGAGGATGACAATTCAATAGCCGGTTTTCCAACGACGCCATAGCGGAGCGACAGGTCCGATTCCCCTCCGCCAGATTTTTTTTCGAGGCTACGCCCAACACCCACGCCCGCGCTGGTGGACGACGCGGATCCACAGCCCTACCCTTCCCGCATGAGCAGGGCCTTCGTGAAGGAAGACGACGCGACCGATGGCGATGCCGGCTTGCCGGAACGCCCCATCTCGCCGCATCCAAACCTCGTTACACCGGCGGGGCTCGCTGCGATCGAGACCGAGATCGCGAGCCTCGGCGAGGCGCTCGCCGCGGCCAGGGCCTTCGATGACGGGATGGCGATGGCGACGCTGGCGCGCGATATCCGCTACTGGCAGCGCCGCCGCGCCAGCGCCGAGCCGGTCGCGGCACCGGCGGATAGCGCGACGGTGCAGTTTGGCTCGACGGTGACGATCCTGCGCGAGGACGGACGACGCCAGACCTACCGGATCGTCGGCGAGGACGAGGCCGATCCCAAGCAGGGCACCGTCTCGCATGTCTCGCCGTTGGCGCAGGCGGCTCTCGGCCGAAGCGTCGGCGACGATATTGCCATCGCCGACCAGGACGCCGAAATCGTCGCGATCACCTAGCGTTTTCGAGCGAAGTGGATACCGGTTCGCGTGAAGAAAACGCGATCAAACAAAGAGCTAGAGTCGTTCCGTGTTTCCATGAAACACGGAACGACTCTAGCCTTGCACGAGCGCCGTGCGCGCTTCGGGACGGCCCTGCGAGCCTCCTCCAGACAAAAATGGCGCCGGCCAAGGCCGACGCCATTTCAAAATCGATCGGCCGCGCGATCAGGCCGTCTCGTTGACCTTGGGCTGCGGCACGACGCGGAGATAGGGCTTCAGCGTCTTCCAGCCGCCTGGAAACTTTTCCTTGGCCGCTTCGTCGGACACCGACGGGACGATGATCACGTCGTCGCCCTGCTTCCAGTCGACCGGCGTCGCCACCGAGAACTTGGCCGTCAGTTGCAGGCTGTCGATGACGCGCAGGATTTCGTCAAAATTCCGCCCGGTCGAGGCGGGATAGGTCAGCGTCAGCTTGAGCTTCTTGTCGGGTCCGATGATGTAGACCGAGCGAACCGTCATCGTGTCGGAGGCGTTCGGGTGGATCATGCCGTAGAGATTGGCGACGTTCTTGTCGTGATCGGCGATCAGCGGGAAGTTCAGCGTCGCGCCGGTGGTATCGCGGATGTCATCGACCCACTGGCCGTGATTGGAAAGCTGGTCGACGGAAAGGCCGATGACCTTGACGCCGCGACGGTCGAATTCCGGCTTCAGCTTGGCCACAGCGCCGAGCTCGGTGGTGCAGACCGGCGTGAAATTTTTCGGATGCGAGAACAGGACGCCCCAGCCGTCGCCGAGCCATTCGTGGAACGAGATCCTGCCTTCCGTCGTATCCGCGGTGAAATCGGGAACGACGTCGCCCAGATTGAGTGCCATTTTGCGCATGCCTTCGATGACATTTATCCACCGCCACGATATCGACGGTCACTTCGGCGCCAAGTATCGCACGGCGCGGCGGCCGGTCAATCGCGGAAAAACCCTGACTCTGAGCAAGATCGACCACACAAATGTGCTTTTGTAGAATCTGGTTCCGGATACTCGGAGATACCCGTCGCGGTCTGGAAAATTCACCCGCGACCGGCGCATGGCGGACAGCCCGCGATGGTTGATAGATCGTCAAGATTGATCGGCGATACTGCCTTTCGGGGTGCCGAGACCTGGAAGGTGACATCATGCTGAGAAGCCCGATCCGCGCGCTGGCGCTTTCTATCCTGCTGCCGGTTCTCGCCGCCCTGCCCGCCATGGCGGATTCCATCGACGAGACGCCGGCCAAGATCCTGTTCGGCGACGTGACGACGCCGAGCCCGCTCGCGCCCCGCGCCATCGGCTCCTATGCCAAGGGTTGCCTGGCCGGCGCCGTCGCCCTTCCGGTCAATGGACCGGACTGGCAGGCGATGCGCCTGTCGCGCAACCGCAACTGGGGCACGCCGGAACTGATCGCCTTCACTGAAAAGCTCGCCCATGACGCCAAGCGGCAGGACGGCTGGCCGGGGCTCCTCGTCGGCGACATGGGCCAGCCGCGCGGCGGCCCTGCCCGCACCGGCCACGCCAGCCACCAGATCGGCCTCGATGTCGACATCTGGCTGACGCGGATGCCGAACCGCCTGCTCTCCCGCGACGAGCGCGAGAAGCTGGCCGCCACCTCGATGGTCAATGAGAAGGAGCGGGTGATCGACCGCTCCGTCTGGTCGGCCGGGCAGCACAAGCTGATCCGTCGCGCCGCGCTCGACCCGCGCGTGGCGCGCATCTTCGTCAACCCGGCGATCAAGAAGGCGCTCTGCGAGGAAGCCCGCGGCGATCGCGGCTGGCTCAACAAGGTTCGCCCCTGGTGGGGCCATACCTACCACTTCCACGTCCGGCTCGACTGCCCGGCCGGCATGGCGAGCTGCATTCCGCAGAAGGCACCGCCGCCGGGCGATGGCTGCGGACCGGAGCTCGACGCCTGGCTGCAGCCGCCGAAGCCACCCAAGACACCGCCCAAGCCGACCAAGCCGACCGTGAAGCCGCGCCCGATGCTGCTGGCCGACCTGCCGCCCGCCTGCCGCCAGGTGCTGACCGGCGCGCCGGCCGCTCCCGAGGCCGAACCCGCCGCCGCCATGTCGTATGACGGCGCCCCGCCGGCCGATGTCGAGAACCCGTCCGACGAGCCGGTTACCGGCACGCTCCACTAGGTTTACGGAACGCTAACAAGAAACGGCCGCTTCGAACGCCTCGAAGCGGCCGTTCGCGTCCCGGCTAGAGCGTTTTCGAGCGAAGTGGATACCGGTTCGCGTGAAGAAAACGCGATCAAACAAAGAACGAGAGTCGTTCCGTGTTTCCATGAAACACGGAACGACTCTAGTCCTCATCCTCCTCGACGACCCAGTGCTTCATGGTCGTCAGGCTGCGAAGATATTGCGGCGGCGCATAGGCCTCGGCGCCGAGCTCATAGGCGGCGCGCCATGGCCAGCGCGGATCGGCCAGGATGGCGCGGGCGAGCGCCACCATGTCGGCCCGGCCCTCCCGCAGCAGGCCCTCGGCCTCGTCCGGCGTGGTGATCAGGCCGACGGCGCGGGTCACGATATCGGCGCCGGCGCGTATTTTCGCTGCGAATTCAGCCTGATAGAGCGGACCGATCGGGATCTGCGCATCAAAGGCGTTGCCGCCGGTGGACGCGCAGATATAGACGACGCCGACCGCCTTCAGCGCCTTGGCGACCTCGATCGCCTCGTCGACGTTGAAATTCGCCCGCTCCACCCATTCCGCCGCCGAAAGCCGCGCGCCGACGAACATCCGTTCCGGCAGCGCCGCCCGGACCGCCTTCGCCACCGTCACGATCAGCCGCATCCGGTTTTCGAGGCTGCCGCCCCAGCGATCGGTGCGCCGGTTCGAGATCGGCGACAGGAATTCATGCAGCAGATAGCCATGCGCCCCATGCAGCTCGACAAAGTCGAGCCCGGCCCGCTCCGCTCGCCTGGCCGCATCGACGAAGGCGGCGACGATCGCCGCGATGCCGGCCTCGTCGAGAGCCGTCGGCGCCGGCCAGCCGGGGGCAAAGGGAACTGCTGAGGGACCGACGGTCTGCCAGGCGTCCTGCGCGGGCGTCAACGGCCCGCCGCCGAGCCAGGGAAGCTGCGTCGAGGCCTTGCGGCCCGCATGCCCGAGTTGCACGCCGAACACCGCTCCGGGCGCCGCCACGCGCCGCGCCATCGCCAGCGCCCGCGCCATCGTCGCCTCGTTGGCATCCGAATAGAGCCCGAGACACCCATGCGAGATCCGTCCGCGCCGTTCGACGCCGGTCGCCTCGAAGGTGATCATGCCGGCACCGGAAATGCCGAGCGTCATCCAATGCTGGATGTGCCAGTCGGTGGCCGAGCCGTCATCGGCCGAATACATGCACATCGGCGCGACCGCGATGCGGTTCGGTATGGTGAACTCGCCCAGCGTGATGGGAGTGAAGAGAGCACTGGTCATCGATCGATCCATTCGGGGAAGATTGGCGAAAGCGAGAGATCAGCGCCAGCGCGGCGCTCCGGTCTCCCAGCCGCTTCGCGGCAGGCAAGGAGGAAAGCGGCGGCGCGCACGCCAAGGCGGCTAGCGCGAGGTATCGAGCCGCTGGCCGGTGGAAGCGTTCACGCGCCACCAGCCGGCGACGGCATGGCGCGGCCGGTGCGCCGGCAGCACCTCGTGCGGGATTTCCTCCGACATCATCAGAACGACCCGTCCGGCCTGTGGGACGACTTCCACTGTCCCGGCGCCCTCATCCACCGACTCCCACAACCGCAGGATGCCGCCATACTCCGCCTGCCAGCCAGGATCGAGATAGATCACCATCGACACGACGCGATTGCGCGCACCCGAAAGGCTGTCGAGATGGCGGCCATAGAAGCCGCCGGTCGGATAGGCGATGAAATTGCATTCGAAATCGAACAGGCCGAGGAACAGGCGGCGGTTGATGGCACTGCGCAGCCGCTCGGCCACCTCCAGAAAGCGCCGCTCCGCCGCCGTACCGCCATCGAACCAGTGGATGGCCGCCCGTCGGATCTCGGCCGCCTGACGACGGCCGCCTTCGCGGCCGATCGCCGCCGCGGCGAGCACGCCGGATGCATCGAGCGCAGCCAGCTCGGCATTCAGGCTTCCGATGAGACCCGGATTGAGAAGTCCGTCGACGACGCAGTAGCCATTCTGGGCCAGGGCCTCGATGGCTGCGTCGCCGACGGACCTGTCGAAATCGTCCGTCTCCGCTTCGACCAGTTCAATCAAGATGCGGTAACCCCCGTGCCGATGGGACAAGAGACGCCGGTGCCCCCCAGGCCGCAATAGCCGCCGGGATTCTTGGCGAGATATTGCTGGTGGTCGTCCTCGGCGAAATAGAAGGGTGGCCGGTCGACGATCTCGGTGGTGATCGGACTGAAGCCACGCGCCGACAGCGCCACCTGATAGGCGTCGCGGGCCGCCTCCGCCGCCTGCCGCTCCGTCGCGTCGGCGACATAGATGCCGGACCGGTACTGCGTGCCGACATCGTTGCCCTGCCGCATGCCCTGGGTCGGATCGTGGCTCTCGAAGAAGATCCGCAGCAGGTCGTCATAGGAGACCACCGCCGGGTCATAGGCGACGAGCACGACCTCGTTGTGGCCGGTCATGCCGGTGCAGACCTCGCCATAGGTCGGGTTCGGCGTCTCGCCACCGGCATAGCCGACCGCCGTCGCCCAGACGCCGGGCGTCTGCCAGAACTTGCGCTCCGCTCCCCAGAAGCAGCCTAGGCCGAACAGGGCCGTGCGGGTGCCCTCCGGATAGGGGCCGGCGATCGGGTGGCCGTTGACGAAATGCAGGCCGGGCTCGACGATCGGCTGCGCGCGGCCGGGCAAGCCTTCGCCGGGCGCGGGCATACGTGTCTTGCGTGCGAAAAGGTCGAGGAGATTCATGGAAAGTCTCCTTGTCTCAAGTGGATGTCAGGCAACGACGGAGCGATAGCGGCGGCGCCGCCCGGCGAGGAGAAGGAAGGCGCCAAGAGCGCCGAGAACCAGCCAAGTCGGCAGGGTCAGGAGAAACTGGATCACCGGCGACCACACCCAGGGACCGACATAGACCTCGACATGGGTGGCGACGGCGGATTGCAGGGCCGTCAGGCTAGCGGGATCGAAGGCGAACCACGCCTGGCCGAGCGGCGTCAGCGTCAGCGTCGAGGCGGCGATCGACTTGGTGCCGTCGATGACGAGCCCGACCACCGCCCCGGCGATGGCAAAAAGGCCGAGCAGGCGGACAAAAAGTGTGAACATGACACGATCCCTCGTCGCGGCCCGGCTGGCACGCTTGGTCAGCGGCGACTGGCCCAGAGATAGTGTGGCGGCGCGATTTCGGCAACGCTTGCCGATGCCGCGACCATTAATACACGACGATCCCCGGCTGTTTTCGCCGGAACCCTTGCGGCGGCCCATACCTTCGTGATACCGCACCGCCTGTCTTGCCAAGAGCAGGATCTGCCCATGAGCCCGAAGCGCCCGCCGCTTTCGCTACCGCTCCGGCAGACTTCCACGCCGAAAGGCGTTGGCACGGAGGGGTGGCCGAGTGGTTGAAGGCGCACGCCTGGAAAGTGTGTATACGGGAAACCGTATCGCGGGTTCGAATCCCGCTCCCTCCGCCATTCATGCTGCCTAAACCACTGATAATAGGCAGCTTTTTAGAAGTCGATTGATGTCGGCCCATCACCGAGCCCATCAGGCTCGTGGCTTTCCACAGACTGATACAGGGTGTTGCGTTTTGAGACCGACACTCTCAGATTGACCTCGCCTGACCTCACTTAGGTCAGACCATAAAGCAGTTGCGCATGGATGTGCTTGCTTCTCATTCACCCCGCTGTCGCGGGAACGAGAGCGAATCCATGTCCGTTACCATCCGCAGTGATCCATCCCTTCTCGATCTTCTCGAACCGCAGCGCGACGATCTGCCTGGAAATCGCGCTTCCACCGCCTCGTCCTCTCCCGGTGATCCGTCCGCTGCCGTCAGCAGGCGGCTTCATGTCAAGAAGAGTTGCCCCGAACACAACACGACGGGCGCGCCTGCAGCGGTGGCTGTTCCTCCTGCAACAGACGTCCGGACCCCGGCCTATCTGTCGGTTCTCCAGGTGGCGAGACGCTTCTCTGTAAGTGTCCCGACAATCTGGCGCTGGGCCAAGACGCGGAGCGAGTTCCCGAAGCCCCTCTTGTTGTCGCCGGGAACGACGGCTGGCGGGTGAGCGACCTGATCGCGTTCGAACAGAGCCTCGAGGCGCGCGCATGACCGCGATCCGCTCAAGCAAGCGCAAGCCTTCGCGCATCAACCACTCGCCGAAGAAGGCCCGGCAGAACCGGATCTACGACCTCGCCGGGGTCGTGGATCTCTACCAGGTCCACCCGAACACGGTCCGCAACTGGGGCAAACAGGGACTGCCTCATCTTCGGGATGGCAAAAAGCGTCTGTTTCGCGGCGAGGACCTCAATACATTCCACCGCAGGGGACGCGAGCGCCGGACGTTTTCCTGCCGGCCGGGCGAACTCTACTGCGTCCGCTGCAGGCAGCGTCATTCGCTCGTAGGGCGTCGCGTTTCGTTTCACTGGAAGAATGCGGTGGCCGGTCTTCTCGATTGGGAATGCCCCGACGGTCAGGGGCGCAATGTGACCCACATGAAGCGCTCCGGCTATGACCGCCTGGCCAAGGCGGGCGTCAATCTCAGCAGCGACATCGACGATTAGGGCTCATCTCTCGTCCCTGCTCAACTTGTGATGAACACCCCCCGGAATTGGTTCACTGGCATGACCGTTGAAAACGACATCCTGCGCTATCGCTACCAAGGCTGCCTCGAGCACGCCAAAGGCTACTCCCCCAAGACCGTCGACAGCCATCTGCGGGCCATCGTCGTTTTCGATCAGTTCCAGCGTGGTCGGGACTTCGGAACGATCACCACGGATCAGATCATCTCCTTTCGGAAGCACCTCCTGGAGAAGTCGTCCGAGGCAACGGGAAACGAGCTTTCCGCGTCGACCATGGTCCACACCTTGGGTGCGCTGAAGGACTTCTTTCACCGTCAGAGCCGATGCTGGTCCTCGGCCTGGAGCCCTGAGCAGATTGCGCAGCGCCTGAAGGTGGTGGATGCGGCGGTGACAAAACATGCCATCGGAACGCCAGCGCTGTGCTGAGCGTGGCGGAGTAAAATCCAGCCGTTGGTAGGCTGCTCTTTTTGGGGGCGGTCGGGGATGTTTGCCGTGGAGAGTTATGCCGCCGTTCGACGCTTCGTGTTCGTGGAGGGGCACAGCCGGCGCGAGGCTGCGCGAGTGTTCGGGCTGAGCCGCGAGACAGTGGCGAAGATGTGCCGGTTCTCGCTGCCGCCGGGATACACCCGCAAGCAGCCGGTGGCGAAGCCGAAGCTGGGTCCGTTGCTGCCGGTGATCGATGCGATTCTCGAGGCGGACCGAACCACGGCGGTGAAGCAGCGGCATACAGCCAAGCGGATCTTCGAGCGTCTGCGCGACGAGCACGGCTTTGCCGGCGGCTACACGGTGGTGAAGGATCATGTTCGGATCTGCCGGGCGCTGGGCCGCGAGACGTTTGTGCCGCTGGCGCACCCACCTGGCCATGCGCAGGTGGACTTCGGCGAGGCGATCGCCATCGTCGCGGGCGTGCGGCAGAGGATCCACTTCTTCTGCATGGACCTGCCGCAGTCGGATGGCTGCTTCGTGAAGGCTTATCCGCGTGAGACGACCGAGGCGTTCCTCGACGGACACGTCGCAGCGTTCGCCTTTTTTGGTGGTGTGCCGCTGTCGATCCTGTACGATAACACGACGATCGCGGTGGCCAAGATCTGCGGCGACGGGAAGCGCGAGCGCACCCGCGCCTTCACCGAGCTATGCAGCCACTACCTGTTCCGTGATCGCTTCGGACGCCCTGCCAAGGGCAACGACAAGGGGAAGGTCGAGGGACTGGTGAAGTTCTCGCGCGCCAACTTCATGGTGCCGATCCCGCAGGTGGCAAGCTTCGAGGCGCTGAACGCCATGCTGGAAGAGCGCTGCCGCGGCCGACAGGGCGATCATGCCGGCCGGCATACCGAGACGATCGGCGAACGGCTGGCGGCGGATAGTACGGCGCTGCGGCCGTTGCCGGCGATGCCGCTGGAACCGTGCGAGAAGCGGGCGGCACGGGTCTCGTCGATGGCGCTCGTGCGCTACCGAACGAACGACTACTCGGTGCCGACCGCCTACGGCTTCCAGGACGTGGTGGTGAAGGGCTTCGTCGATGAGGTCGTCATCCTGTGCGGCGGCAAGGAGATCGCACGCCACCAGCGCTGCTATGGTGAGGGCACGTTCGTCGCCGACCCGCTCCACTATCTGGCGCTGATCGAGACCAAGCCGAACGCGCTCGATCAGGCCGCCGCGTTGCAGGGCTGGGAACTGCCGGACGTGTTCCAGCACCTGCGTCACTTGTTAGAGGCGAGGATGGGCAACCGGGGGAAGCGCGAGTTTATCCAGGTACTGCGCCTGCTAGAGGCGCTGCCGCTCGATGTGGTCACGGGTGCCGTGACCCACGCGATCCAGATCGGCGCGGTCGGCTTCGACGCGGTCAAGCTGATCGCGCTAGCGCGCATCGAGCGCCGGCCGGCCCGGCTCGACCTCGCAGCCTATCCGCATCTGCCTAGAACCTCTGTGAAGACGACGTCGGCCGCTGATTATGCGGTGCTGGCATGATCGGCGAGGCAATGCCAACGGGCACCATGAGCGGCACGCCGCAGGTACTGCTGGCTCATCACCTCAAGCAGCTGAAGTTACCGACGGTGCTACGCGAGTACGACAAAGTAGCCCGCGAGTGCGCCCGCGACGGTACCGATCACCCGCGCTACCTGCTCCGGCTGATTGAGCTCGAACTGATCGATCGAGAACGGCGCACGATCGAGCGGCGCATTCGGGCGGCCCGGTTCCCGGCGGTGAAGAGCTTCGACACGTTCGACTTCGCCGCGATCCCCGGTCTCAACAAGATGCTCGTGCTGGAACTTGCCCGCTGCGAGTATGTCCTGCGGCGCGAGAACGTGATCGCGCTGGGCAACAGTGGCACGGGCAAGACCCACGTCGCGCTCGCGCTCGGTCTGGCCGCCTGCCAGAAGGGGCTCACGGTCGCGTTCACGACCGCCGCCGCGCTGGTCAGCCAACTGATGGAGGCGCGCGACGAACGGCGTTTGCTCAAGCTCCAGCGCGATTTAGCGGCGGTGAAGCTGCTCATCATCGACGAGCTTGGCTACGTCCCGCTGTCGCCGACGGGCGCCGAGCTGCTGTTCGAGGTCTTCTCTCAGCGATACGAGCGCGGATCGACGATCGTCACGTCTAACCTGCCGTTCGAGGACTGGATCCAGATGCTGGGTTCCGAGCGCCTCACCGGCGCGCTCCTCGACCGGCTCACGCATCACGTCAGCATCCTGGCAATGAATGGCGACAGCTACCGGCTAAAGCAGTCCGCCGGCCGCCGCCGCTCCGCAAAGGCGGAGCAAAACCAGACCACTGAGATCATCGACCCGGACACCGGCGAGATCACCACCACCTGATCCACGACGCCAACGATATGAAGGGTGCCCGATCGGGCACCCTTCATATCGCATGACCGCAATGGCACTGGCCTGCTTTTACTCCGCCCTGCTGGCCTGGAATCCGACCGGCGTTGACACATCGGCGCCACGGCCGACACGCATGGCGACGCCGTCGATCTCAAGCTCGATCACACCGGCGTCGCGGACCGCCTTCCGCTTCCGTGGCCGTGCTGGGCGCTGCGCCACGGGTTCAGACAACGGCGCTGCAATCACCGCCGGCACGAACAGGGGTTCCGATGCCGTCGCCTCCGCCAGTGGCTGGCGCGCTGCCCGGCGCCAGGCAAAGACCTGTTGCGGCCTCAGGCCATAACGGCGGGCGACCTCGGAGATGATCGCGTTCGGCTCCAGCGTCTCCGCGATGATCCGCGCTTTGTCATCCACCGACCACTGACGCCGACCGCCAGCACCATTGATCACCTCGAAACGTCGAGGCAGCCGCTCCGAGTTAAGCGTAAGGTTAAGTCCAGACACAAGCCGATCTCCGATCCCAATGCAGAACCGGTAACCTCACAGATCGCGACCAAGCCCGAAAGGTGGTCCAGAAACACCGCTTACAGCCTATCTGTCCGGTCTCAACGAGGCCGAGCGCGGCGAAGTGACGTTGCGCATCAAGACCGCGGAGCGCCTGTTGCTCGAGCTACGCCTAGCCATTGCGCGTGTTGCCGGCGCCATTCTCGCCGGCCAGATGGTGGTCCATCTCCACTAAAACGGGGCGAGTCCAGTAACACGTTGCGCCTCCGCCACCGCTATCGCGCGCACAGCCTCCGCAACAGTTTTTCCCGGCGAGGTCAGTATATCGACCTGCCGAAGTTTGGTGACGATCTCTTCAGCCGTCGGACGTTTCCTTGCCATCTGCGTATCCTTTCAAAAGGGGAATACCCTATACTTCAAAAAGGACCACTTCTGTGGGGGCAGACCAGCGCGCTGATTGCACACCTCCGCGGCCATCCGACATGATCAGGTCGTTGATCACACTGGCCAAGGCTCGCTCACGACGGTGGATTACCGCCTCGACCAGCGCAGCAGGCTCAGCGACGCCGCTAGAACACAGGCGGTGATCGCCACCCAGAGCACAGCCCTGGTGCCGTCATCGCCATAGGCAACGAAAAGCCCCGCGACCAGCGCGGCGCCGGCGGCCTGGCCCAGATTGCGCGACACACTGGAAATGCCGCCGATGCGGCTGCTGCGCTCGATCGGCCCCGAGCTCATCACCGTTCGCATGTTGGGCGACTGGAACAGGCCGAAACCGATGCCGCAGATGGCGAGGCGCCAGGCAACGTCAAGCATGGTGGGAGCAGGCGGCGCGGAGACCAGCAGGCACATGCCGATGGCAACGACGATGATGCCCATCGCGCTCAGCAGCGGCGGCGAGACACGATCGGACAGCACGCCGGAGAGTGGCGCCAGCGTCGCTGCCAGCACCGGCCACGGCATGATCAGAAGGCCCATTTCAACCCGCGAAAAGCCAAATGTCCGCTGCAGCAGGAAGGGCAACACGATGAAGCCGAGCGACTCGGCGGCAGCGGCGAAGTTCGACACCAAGATGGCGATGGCGAATGACGGCTGGCGCAGCAGCTCGAGATCGAGGAATACCGCTTCACTGCCGGCCTGCCGGCGAACCAGCCCGGCGAGCGCGATCGCGCCGATGACGCAGCCGGCAACCGCCAGTATCGCCCCGCCTTGCGCCGCGACATTGAGGCCATACACAATGGCCGCAAGCGAGAGCGCACAGAGGCCGGCGGTGACGATGTCGTAACGCGAGATGGAGCGCAGCGTCGGTAGCAGGTGCCTCAGGCTGACTCCCATGGCGAAGAGGGCCCCTGCTGAGTTGACGAGGAAGACCCAGTGCCAGTTCGCCACGCTGAGCACGATGCCGGCCAGCAGTGGCCCGACGGCGAGCGCAACACCGCCGACGAATGCGTTCATGCCCAGCGCCGTCCCCAGCCGCCCAGCACTGGCGATCGAGCGCATCATGGCCATGCTGAGGCCGAGAATGCAGGCGGTCGCCATGCCCTGCAACGCGCGCGCCGCCACCAGCCAGGTAAGGGATGGCGCGACGAAGCACAAGAGCGACGCAACGACCGTCAGGCTGAGGCCAGTGAGCATCACTCGGCGCAGCCCGATAAGCTCGCCCAGCGACGCGGCCGGCAACAGTGACGCGACCATGGCGATCTGATAGGCGCTGATGACCCAGATCGCTGCCGAGTCATCGACGCCAAGGCTCACCGAAATGGTCGGCAGCGTAGCATTGACTATCCCGGTGTCGAGATTCATCAAGGCAACGTTGACGAGGATGATGGCAAGGCCCCACCAGCGCGCCTGCGGGGTGAAATGGGCGAGCGCCTGTTCAGGATGGCGAAAGACCAACATCGTCGGGCGCTCGCTTTCGGCTAGCCGTCGAGCTGAATGAGGCCGCGCGGCGTGCCAGTCAACCACCGCGCACCAGTTGCGGTAACCACCGCCATGTCGCCGGCGCAGACATGCCCCAGCTCGGGCAGCGTAAAGTTGGGATGGATCTCGAACACCATGTTCTCGGCCAGAAGCGGACCTTCGCCATCCTTGCTGCGGTCACGCGCCGGCGACAGCGCCGTGGCATAGGCCGGCTCGGAATAATCGAGGCCGAGCGCGTGGCAGGACTGGAAGCGGAAGGGATCCGACAGCCGCTCATAGGGGCATTCCGCGTCGATCAGCGCTTCCAGCCGATCGACGATTTGGTGCATCGGCACGCCGGGGCGCATCAGCGCCAGCACCTCGTCCTGTATGTCGACGAGGCGGTTCGTGCAGTCGCGAAGCGCCTGGCCCGCCCGACCGCGCGCGCCAATCCTGAGGCTCTGGCCGAAATGCCCTTCGTAGGAGAGCGTCGTTCCAAGCTGGACCCGATCATTGGGGCCGAGTTCGGGATTGAGCTCGAATAGTTCGAAATAGGTGGTGGGCGGGCGTTCACCGGTGGCAAGCCAGAGGCTGGAGAAGTCGGCGCCCAACTGACGCCCCTCATATTCAACTGCAGCCATGAGCCCGGCGGGTGTCGTCTCAGCCTGGGCACCGAGCTCCATGGCTCGGGTCATCATTGCGTCGGAGATCGCGGCGGCCCGGGCGTGCATCGCGACTTCCTCCGGCGTGCGCTGCAGCCTGAGTGCTTCAACCTGGTGATCGATGGCGACCGGCGTCGTTGCGACCGCTCCAATCACCTCGTGAAGCACCGGCGGCATCTGCGCGCCACCAACCAAGCCCAGGCGTCCGCCACTGGGCGGCACCATTGCAAGTATCTCGCGCAGGGCCCGGGCAAATGCCGGGGCCCCGCCCATCACCGACTGCGTCTCGCCGAAACTCTCCGCCCGCTTGCTCAACACCCGCGCGACGTTAGGACCGTCTGCAAGGATGTGTATCGGGCCATCCAGTCCGACGACCAGGATCGTGGGCGATCCCAGCGGCGTCCAGCCGGTCAAGTAGTGGACCGTGCCGCCGCCGCTCGAGCGCCGAGGCGCCCCAAAGATGAGCAGACGGTCGACCTGTTCCGCCGCCATAATCCGACGCACATGCGCGAGCCGCGTCAGTAGCTGGGCATCGGGAATGCGGTTCATTTTCTCATCCTTGGCAAGGGGCGCTTTGCTTAATCGACTCCAGACAATCGGTTTGGAGTCGCATATGGTTTCCGCCCAATTTAGGCGATAAATGTATTTATTTCTGTATCATATCATTTCGGATGTCTAGTACAATTCACCGCGAGAGATCGTGGAAGCGGGATGCGAATTTTGCGACCGCCAGGAGCAGTGACACGCAGAACACTGGCGAGAAAGGCCCCGGCCGGCATTGCCGAAGCCTCCTGATTGCCGCTTTCCCGAGTGACGCTGCCCTTATGCCAGCTTCACCCTTCTGGAAACTCCGGAGGGAACAGTTGCTCGACCGGCCGGCGCCGATAGTCACGCTCGCTATAGGCTGCCTTCATCGTGTCGAAATAGGTCTGGGCGCGTTGGCGCATCGCCTCTTCGTCGATGCCCGGAATGACCCCGTTCTCCATCACCACGCGACCATCGATGATAACGGTGGTGACATTGGCCCCCGTGCAGTTCATCAACAGCGTCCGGATGGGGTCCTCGATGGCGCCGATGCGCGGCTCCTTGAGGCTGACCAGCACCATGTCGGCGCACGCCCCCGGCGCCAGACGGCCAAGGTCGTCGCGACCGAGCGCAGCCGCACCGCCCAGCGTTGCCGCCCGGAACAGGTCGGCGGCGCTGCCGCCATCCTGGCGCCCTTCCACAACCTTTGAAAGATGCACTCCAACATCCATATTGCGGATCATGTCGGGCGGGAAGGAATCCGTGCCTAGCGCAATGTTGACGCCGGCAGCACGGTAGCGCGCAAAGGATTCGAGCGTCACGCCATAGCGCAGCGACGTCATCGGGCAATGGATGATGCTGATGCCACTTTTCGCGAGGCGGGCGAGATCTCCCCGATCGCCATTGGGGTTACGACTGTGCCCCCCGACATAGGTGGCGTGCGGGATCAGCAGGTCAGCTTCTAGCAGCCCGGTTTCTTCGAGCATATCGAGCGGCGACTTACCGTAGCGCTCGCGGAGGAATTCGAGCTCCGACAGGTCCTGCAGACAATGCAGGCGCACCTTGGCGTTGAGGCGCCTGGCTTCGCTGGCCGTCGCCCGCATCAGTTCCGGCGTCAGTGTCTCGATGCGACACGGCAGCAGCGCGCCGCGCACCAGGCCGTCGGCCTCGGGACTGAAGTTTTCGACGAAACGCACCGCCTCGGCCAGCCCGCGCCACCCTTCGGCCTCATCGAACAGCACCGTATGCCGTCCATCGGCCTCGGTGACGTTGATACCGGCGCGATAGCTCGGCCCGAGATAGATGCGCAGGCCGAGGTCGCTCGCCGTGGCCGCAGCGATCGCCATCTCGTCATAGGTCTCGGCCCAGGCGTTGTGGGTCTCGGCCTCGATCGGCATCGCGGTGGTGATGCCGTTGCGCAGCAGATGAGTGAAGGCGAAGGCGTGCTTGAAGTCGCGATCCTCGGCCGAAAACACGTCGCGACGCCGGTTGTAGAAATAGTCGGCCGACCAGCTGAGGCCGGAGCCAGTTTCCGGGCCATGCCAGGTGTCGAGAATAGCGTGATCAATATCAGCGAGAGCATCGAGATCGATGAAGCCCGGGCTCAGGATGGCGTCGCCGCCATCGATGACGCGATCGACCTGGCCCGCATAGCCGCGACCGACAAAGGTGATGCGGTTGCCGTCAACCACCACTTCGCCATCGCGCAGGATGACATGGTCGCCGTCGGCATAGCCGACGACGTAGCGGGCTTTAACAAGAAGCGTGGTCACGGGCGTATCTCCGGCGGTTGGGTCAGTCTGACCGGGGTCTCGAAGGTGCGGTATACCTGCCCCCAGCCCGGCGGCGTCAGCTGGTCGGCCACGCCGGCGCGCGCTACTAGGGCAGCCGATTGGCGTTCCGCCTCCGCCATTATGTCCGCAGCATCGACGAGCGTCGGCTTGCCATCGGCCAGAACGATGCGGCCATCGACGATGACAGTCTCCACATCCTGCCCGACCGCCTCATAGACCAGCCGATGCACCGGCATCCAATTGGGGGTGAGGTGCGGTTGGCGCAAATTGACGATGGTGATGTCCGCTTTCTTGCCGGGCTCGATCGAGCCCAGATCGGCCTCACGGCCAATCGCGCGCGCCGCGTCGATGGTCATCATCTCCAATAGTTTGCCAGGCGGCAGCAGATATTGATCTTCCCGACGCCAGCGATGGGCGAACTGCGCCTGACGCGCCGCCTGGAACAGGTCGAAGCTCGCCCAAGGCGCCGCGCCATCAGTGGTCAGGGCGACATTGACGCCACGCGCCATCATCTCGATGACCGGGGCCTGCCCACCGGGTGCGTGGGCCATATGGGTGCCGGTTTCGGCCAGAATCTCGACCTCATCGAGCGACAGGCCGATGCAATGCTGCAGGTGCACATTGGGGCCGAGAATGGCGCTCTCGGGGTCTTGCCAGGCCATGCGAACATGTCCACCGAACGCGTCCGAGTGGATACGCACGCCATGCTTGGCGGCGACCTCCTTGATGCGCCTCCCCTGCATGCGGTCGGCCTCAGTGGAACGCACTGCTCGGTCGGGGGTGGTGGGGTTGGACGGATCGACCGACGGCATGATGGTGAATGGCGTCAGGAAGGCTTGGATTCGCCCCTCGGCGGTGCCGTTGACCGTTTCGATCACCGCCTCGGCGCCGGCCAGCATCTCCTCGAAACTCACCTCGTGGCGTTCGGGGCGATTGCCCTGCCAGCGCGTGGCCGGATGCGGCCAGGGCAGGCCGGCCGGGCCGGTGCAGACAATCTCCCGAATACCGGCAGCGGCATAACCGCGGGTATGATTGATGGCAAAGCTCGGGTCGTCGCTGCGCGGCGCCGAGCCGACGACGCTGACGCCGCAGGTGACGCCCTGGCGCAGCCGGTCGACCGCCGACAGATAGCCGTCGGCGAGCCAGAACTCCGGGGTGGTGTAGTGGAAATAGAGCGGCGTGACGATCCGCATCCATAGCGACGGGGTGTCGGCGCCGAGTGTCTTAATAAGCGAATGGCCGGCATGGCCGTGAGCGTCAATCAAGCCAGGGATCACCGCCCGGCCGGTACAATCGAGCCGCCGGGCACCCTCGTGGCGCCGCTCGAGTTCGGCGGTCGGCCCTACCTCGACGATGCGGTCGCCGGCAATAGCCACCGCACCATCTTCGATAATGCGACGGTCGCGATCGATCGGGATCAAGCAGGCATGGACAAGCAAAAGGTCAGTCATATGAATTCTCCGTCAGGCGCAAGGATCGCTTAGCGGATGCCGGACGTCATGAGACCACGCACATAGTAGCGCTGCAGCACGATCGCCAGCAAGACGAGGGGAACCGTCAGAATGGTGGCGCCTGCAAACAGCGGACCATCCATCGGGAAGTTGGGGATACTCTTCAGCGCCGCCAGCGACACCTGGGCGATCTGCATATTCGGATTCTGGATGATGACCAGCGGCCATAGATAGTTATTCCAGGACCAGATGAACTGGATGAGCACCAGAGTCGCCAGCGCCGGCTTCACGTTTGGTAGAGCAATGCGCCAGAACACCCGCCAGCGGCTGGCGCCGTCGATATGCGCGGCGTCGTCGAGTTCGACCGGGATTTCGGCGAAGCTCTGCCGCATCAGGTAGATGCTGAACGGATTGGCGACGAACGGCAGGAACAGCGCCGGATAGGTCGAGGTAAGGCCGAGGGCGCGCGCCACATTGTAGAGCGGCACCAGAATGGTCTCGAGCGGCACGAAGGCGGTCGACAGGATCAGCGCGAACAGCAGATCACGACCTGGGAACGGCAAGCGTGCGAATGCATAGCCGGCAAGCGTTGCAACGACCACCGAGGCCGAGACCTGGCCGATGCTGGCGATCATGGTATTGAGCAGGCTGCGGCCAAACCCGATGCTGGTGAACAGCGTGACGTAATTCTCGAATGTCGGCGAGGTCGGCACCACCGACTTCCAGGTCAGCGGGAACCGCTCGGCAATGATGGCCGGCGTCGACTTGAACGACATCAGCGCGGCCCAAAGGATTGGAAAGAAGAACAGCAGGCCGATCAACACGCAGATCGCCGGCCACATCAGGCTGGTGCCGCGGCGTCCCTGTTGTTCGTTCAACATCGGAGCGTTGCTCATTACTTACCTCCCCGTCGGCGCAGCAGCAGCGCCTGCCCCCCGGTGAGCGCCACCAGCAGCAACATCATGCAGACTACGCTCGCCGCCGCATGGCCGGGCGAGTTGAAGCTGAAAGCCTGGTTGTAGGAATACAACGCCATATTGGTGGTGCTGCCGCCCGGCCCGCCCTGGGTCAAGATAAGAATAGGCGTGACAAGGCGCGTGGCGCCGACGGTAGCAATGAACATGACGAGGATCACGCTGGGGCGCAGCAAGGGTAGCGTGATGCGCTGGAATACCTTCCAGGTCGAGGCGCCATCGAGCGCGGCGGCTTCATACACGCTGCCCGGCACCGACTGGAGTCCGGCGAGGAACATCAGCATAGCGAGGCCGACATCCTTCCACACCGTCATCACGACGATGCTAACCACTGCGTGGTTGGCATCGATAAGAAACGGCTGCGCCGGCAAGTGCAGCGTCACCAGCAGAGCATTAAGCAGCCCCGTGCTCGCATCATACATCTGGTTCCACACCAGCGCGGTCACGGCCTCGGACGCGGCGAGCGCGCCCAGCACAGCGGCGCGCACGAAGGTGGTGCCCGGCCGGCGCGAGTTGAGGAGCGTGGCCAGCCCCAGCGCCAGCGGAATGGTAATGGCGAGGATCAGGACCACATAGACCATCGTGATCAGCACGGCCCAGTGGAAGCTCGGCTCCGCCAGCACCTCGACGAAGTTGTTGAGGCCCACCCAGCCACTGGCGCGGTGGGTGAACGGGTTGAACGACTGCAGGCTGTTGAGCAGCCCCACGACGATCGGAGCGAACTGAAACAGCACGAGCCCGGCCAGCGCCGGCAGCAGCATGGCCAGCCCGAGGATCGGTGCATCGCCATGACGAAGTCCCAACCACTTGAAGCGCTCGCGTGCCGGGCGACCTGATGAAGTGGCAGATGAAGATGAAGACATACGACCTCGCCTCTTCCCGAACAGGACGAACAAAGATCACAGTCGGCCAGGGACGCGGGAGAAAACTACGAAGCTGGCCGACTGTGAAGGCGACTACTTGTACTTGGCCAACAGGCCGTCCACCTGCTGGGCAGCGTTGGTCAGCCGCTTCTGGGGATCGGCGCCCAGCGCGATGTCACTCACCGCCGGGTTGACCGCGTTGAAGTAATCGAACCAGCCAACCGTCTGCGGCGGGGCGTAGGCCGTGGCCGCGACCGCCGCGGCCAACTGATAGGACTGATCCGAGCTATAGCGGGGGTCGAGCGCGAGGAGCGACTTGCGGCCCGGCATCGAGCCCCATTCCTTGTGGAAGGCCAGCCGGTTTGCGTCGTTGCAGATGAAGGCGAGCAGAGCCGCCGCTTCCGCCACATGCGGCGAGCCTGCGTAAACAAAGGGCGCGTCGGCGATGATGGCGCTAAATGCCATCGCGCCACGCGGCAGCGGCGTGGTGCCGAATTTGAACGGCGGCGTATTCGCGTAGGGCGTGGAGGCTCGGTCTTCCGAGGTCATGTAGTTCGCCTCGTTGATGCTCCCCACCATCATCCCGGCAATGCCCTCGCGGAACTGGCTGCCAGCGCCCTTGGGGGTGATGCCGTTGGCAAACAGAAACTGGTAGTTTTTCATGCCCTGCACGGCTTCGGGCGTATCGAGATAGCCCGACGCGGTTAGCCCATCCTCGGAGACACCGGCAAAGGTTTTGTAGAGCGATGACGCCTTGTCGGCGTTGGGATCGCCCATCGAGCGGATCCAGATGCTCTCGAGCTGAGCATAGTTGGAACCCGGCCCCCCATTGCCATAGGTGGAAGCCGCCAACGCCCAGGAGGTGGTGTCGCCCTTGGCGCGCAACGCCTTGGTTAGGCGGTCAAGCGCATCGTTGAACTGGTCCCAAGTCCAGCCCTGCGTGATGTCGGAGACTTCCGGCGGCGTCTCGATTCCGGCACTCTCGAAGATGTCACGGTTGAAGTACATGAAGACCGGGTTGGTCTCCCAAGGCAGGCACAGCAGGTCGCCACCGACCGAACCCGAGTTACGCAGCGAGTCGACAATGTCGTCGATGAATTCCTGCGAGAAATACTGGTTCAGTGGAACCGCGAACTGCCCGGCCGCGTAGGCGGTGGCGAAGTCGTTGCGGCCCATCATGATGTCGGGGCCTTCGCCCGAAGCGACATAGACCTGCACCTTCTTCTGCAGGTCGCCGTAGGGCACCTTCTCCTCCTCGATGGTGATGTTGGGATAAGCCTTGCGGAACTCGGCATAGGCGTTATCGAACACCGCATTCACGCTAGGCGCGAAGTCCTGCCGCATGAAGCGCAGCGTGATGGGCTCGCTGGTCAGTTCGGGGCCGTTATAGCCGCCGAGATCAATCTTGTACTTGCCGGGATTGCTTCCCGGCGCCGCCTGGACGACCGATGCCCAGCCCATGGCCGAGCCCATCGCCAGCCACGAGGCGCCAACCGCCATCTGGCCGAGCAAGGTGCGGCGACTGATGCCGCTGGTCGATTCGATGTTGTTAATGTCTTTGCTCATTGTGCAGTCCTCCCCGAGCTGCTGTTTATGAAATATAATCAGGCAACGGCGTTCGATGACGCACGCTCGATGCGCCGTCCGCTATCGAAGTCGAAAAAGTGCAATTCGCTCGGCCGCGGCTGGAGACGGACGGTATCGCCGGCAACAAGGCGCACACGGCCATGTTGCTGGGCGACCAGCGGCTGACCCTCGAACCTCGTAACGATCATGGTTTCGAGACCCGTGGGCTCGACGGCGTCCACCGTGGCGGCGAGCCCATCCTCGGCAATGTCGAGATGGTCGGGACGCACGCCCAGCTGCACCGGCCCGTCGGGTATCCCGTTTGCGGCATCGCCCATGGCGAGCTGCTCCCCGGACTTCGACCGGAACAGCCGTCGCCCGCCTTCCGTCTCGAGACGTCCGGCGATCAGGTTCATTTCCGGCGAACCAATGAAAGTAGCGACGAAGGTATTGGCTGGACGATCGAAGACTTCGAGCGGCGTGCCGATCTGCTCTACGACACCACCACGCATCACCACCAACCGGTCCGCCATGGTCATGGCCTCGATCTGGTCGTGGGTAACGTAGATGGTGGTGGTCTTCAGCCGCCGATGCAGCTCGCGAATCTCGGCCCGCATGGCGACACGCAGCTTGGCATCAAGATTGCTGAGTGGCTCGTCGAACAGAAACACCTTGGGCTTGCGCACAATGGCGCGCCCCATGGCGACGCGCTGCTGCTGCCCGCCCGACATTTGCCGCGGCAAGCGGTCGAGCAGCGGCTCGAGCCGCAGGATCTCAGCCGCTTCATCGATGCGCCGCCGCCGCTCCGCCGCGGGGTCGCCCCGCATCTCGAGCGCGAAGCCCATGTTCTCGCGCACGGTCATGTGCGGATAGAGGGCATAATTCTGGAAAACCATCGCGACGTCGCGGTCCTTGGATGGCTTTTCGTTGACGCGGCTGCCGTCGATCAGAACCTCACCCTCGGTGACCTGATCGAGGCCGGCGATCATCCGAAGCAACGTGGATTTGCCACAGCCCGAAGGTCCGACCAGCGCGACAAACTCGCCATCGGCAATGTCAAAGTCGATTCCCCTGAGGACCGCCGCAGCGCCGAAAGCCTTACCGACTCCTCGAATTGCCAGACTGGCCATGCTACTTACCGTCGCCTCCGCCAAAATTCGTGCACGCCGTATCACGATTGTATTCAATGATGCGTCGATATCAGTACAATGTCTACTGCCAAAAATTACACCAGCCTTATGCAGTCCGAGCGAGCAGAAAGTAGCCGACTTGAGCTTGGTTGCGCGTGTGTGGGCAAGCCGTCGCGCTCAGTCCGGCGCCTCCCGCAGAGCCGAAGCGATCTGGCGACCAGCACCGACTGCTTCGTGTCGATCAGGTCGGCGACACTAACGCGGCCGGCTCCACGTCATAGCGCGCGAACTTGGGAACGTGACAGACCTGGGTCGCGACAACGGGCAGCAGCACCCGCTTTGCCCATATCGAGATCGTGCTTCACTTTAAGGGCGCCACCATCGCCACCTGCCTGGAATAAACCCAGGAGGCCTTCGGCCACCCGGTCCACACCATCCTGGCCGGCAATGGCATCGAGGTCACCGATCGCTTCGGCGGTGCCGGTGAGACGCCCACCTCAGGCGCGATCTGCTTGCCGGTGTACCGTTGTCGGCGCAGCGCCCCGATCCGCGCCACCGTGGCGGCAGGCGTCGGGCGATAAAGTTGGTGCGGCCGGGACTAGCGATCCATCAGGCCCGCTGGGCCTTCTGCATTGTAGCGCTTGCCCCGCTTGCGCGCCGCCCTTGAGCAGACACCTGCCGCGTGTGCGGCGGCCTCCAGCGTCTGCCCGCCCAGCACCGCCCGGACCAAACGCTCTCGACCTATCGGGGTTAAACGCGCATTCTTGTGGATGTTCATCCGGTCTCTCCGTGAACTGAAGCCTCGCAACCTCAGTCTCTGCGGTTCAGAACAGATGGACAACCCATTGAGAGCTCACACTTAGCTAACGTCGACCACGACAGCCACTGTGCCGCCCCCCGCCGGGCCTTGATGAGTGGCCGAACCGGAGATCCACACGAGATTATCTTGCAGGAATGCTGCGAACATACCGCCCAACGCCGCCTTCACCTGGTCGCCATATTGCGGGTTCTCGGAAACCTGCCGGCGCCCGAGCAAGCGCCCTCCGACCGGCAGGCTGAACTTCACATAGACGGCGACGATGCGGTCGCGGTGAGCAGGCGATAGCGGCCCCGGCCCGACATCGAGGCCGGCGTTTCGCAAGGCGCGTGGCAACGCATTCACATCCAGCGTATCGTTCATCGCGGAGTGACCGACCCGAAGCCGCCCGCCAGCACCAACTCGATTGCCGAACACCATCAACTGCGTCTGCGGCCCCTCCCCTCCGACCGGTTCCCACTCATTGGCTGACGCCGCCACCTTTGCCGACCAGAGGTCCATCTGCACACCCACGTCGTCGGCCGCCGGCAGCGGCATGCCATCGACCGCCACGGCAACCCCAAGGCCCGCAGCCCCACTTGCCTTTCGAAATAGGGTATTGGAATCGAGTTCAGGAATGTGATGACCGGCGGCGCGGGCGTCGGCGAAATCCTGCTGCGAGGGATAGTAGGCCTTGCCAACGACGTACTCGACGGCCTGGGGCGCAATGCCAGCATCGACCGCCGCTGCCCGAACGGCATCGGCATTCGCCTCTACCATCTTCGAGCTCACCAGCCATTCCGGACGGACCAGTTCGGAACGGGCAACGCCCATCGCGAGCCGTGCGCGCCCGTCGGCCGCCGGCTTTGCCAAGCTGCGCGTATAGATCACGACATGCGGCGTCAGGATGCCAATGCCGCCAGTGGTGAACACCATGGGGATCTGGTTGATCGCCTCGACCTGGCGCGACCCACGGTCAAGCAGGAAACCCCGGATGGCGCGATCAGCATCGAGGCGGCTCGTCTCTCCGGCCCGCCAACCCTCTGTCTTCCCGGTGACAGCAATCACCTCGTCGGGACGCAGCACTCCGTCCTTTTGGAGGTGCTCGAGGCCCGCCACGTCGGAAGCGTGGTCAAGCGGAACCCGAAGGGCGTCTATGGTGGGGACAAGTCCGTCGTCAGTCATGTGACTTTCACCTTGGGTTGTCAGAAGTCAACTAATGGAGATCGGTCGCCCAATATGTATTCACCCGGACATTCAACACAATACAAAGACGCTATTTTTCGCACACATTGGCTACCCAGCAACGTCAAAGCGGTGATGGACGGACGGCGTCCGGAGCACTCGGCGCATGCGATCACATTGGCAGCTAGGACGGAACCAAACCGGCCTGCGATGCACCGCATAAGCTCGTGGACAATGGGGATCGCGTCCAGGAGGTGACGAATCTGGGGGCCGCCGCACGCCGACCGATGCGGGCGATACGCGGCGCGTCCGTCATCGACCGTCAGCAGCCGGACCGCCGCAAGCTCGCCTACTCGTAGCCGTTCCCTCCCGGCGAGGCGGCGACCGACAAGCGGGCGCAACGACGCCGGCGGGCTTCTAGCGGATCGGCGATCGGCACCGCCTCGAGCAGCGCGCGCGTATAGGGATACTGCGACGTGCCCAGCACCTCGTCCGACTTCCCGCTCTCGACGATCACCCCGCGCTCCAGCACCGCGACCTCGCTGCAGATATGGCGGACAACGGCAAGGTCGTGCGCGACGAACAGGATGGCGAGGTTGAGCCTCTCCTGCATTTCTTGCAAGAGATTGATCACCTGCGCCTGCACCGACACGTCGAGCGCCGACACCGGTTCGTCACAGATCAATAGCCGCGGGCCGATGGCGAGCGCCCTGGCAATGGCGATGCGCTGGCGCTGCCCGCCCGAAAAGGCGCGCGGATGCCGCGGCATCGCGCTGGCATCGAGCCCCACCATTTCGAGCAACTCGACCACACGATCGCGGCGCGCCGCGGCATCGGGCAAAAGGCGGTGGACGCGCAGGCCCTCATCGATCAACCGCTCCACCGTCATGCGCGGATTGAGACTGGCATAGGGGTCCTGGAACACCGGCTGCACCTCGCGCCGGAAACGCATCAATTGCGGGCCGCGCGCGGCGTGCACGTCGATGCCGTCATAGCTGACGCTGCCGCTGTCTGGACGCTGCAGCCCGAGCGCACAGCGGATCACCGTCGATTTGCCAGAGCCGGATTCGCCGACAAGGCCAGCGATTTGGCCGGGTCGCACCGTGAAATTAATGTCGCGCAGCACCTGCACGCTGGTGCCGGCGGCGCTGCGAAAGCTCTTGCTGAGCCCTCTGATCTCAAGCATGGCCGCCCCCGTGAATATGGCAGGCCACGCGCGCGCTGCCCGTTTCGATCATCGCAGGATAGTCCTTGCGACAGATCTCCATCGCCATCGCGCAGCGTGGGTTGAAGTGGCACCCGGGCGGCCGCGTGAACGGCGTCGGCGGGGCGCCGGGGATCGATTGCAGCTGCTCCCGCTTCTGGTCTATCCGCGGGATTGCCCCGAGCAACCCCTGCGTATAGGGGTGGCGCGGGCTGGCAAAAAGCGGTTCGACGTCGTTCTGCTCGATGATGCGGCCGGCATACATCACCATCACCCGGTCAGCGAAGCCGGCAACGATCCCCATATCGTGGGTAATCAGGAGCACGGCGAGGCCGCGCTCTTTCGACACGGAATAGAGGAGGTCGAGCACCCGCTCCTGCACCCGCACGTCGAGCGCAGTGGTCGGCTCGTCGGCGATAAGCACCTTGGGTTCGCCGATCAGCGCCATGGCGATCACCACGCGCTGGCGCATGCCGCCCGAAAATTCGTGCGGATAGGCAGCCAGCCGCTCCGCCGCGCGGTCGACCCGCAGCTCGTCGAGGACGCGCAGCGCCCGGGCGCGCGCTGCCGCCGCCGACACGCCACGCAGCCGCAGCGTCTCAGCCACCTGGTCGCCGATGGTCATCAGCGGGTCGAGCGAACTCATCGGATCCTGGAACACCATTCCGATGCTCGCGCCGCGTTCAGCGGTCATCTCCTTGTCGCTGAGCGCCACGAGGTTACAGCCGCCGATTTGGACCACGCCCGATACTTGCATGTGCGGATTGAGACGCATCAGCGCCTGTGCCGTCACCGACTTGCCCGAACCGGACTCGCCCACAAGCGCAACGCGCTCGCCGGCGCCGACCGCAAAGCTCACATTGTCGACGAGTCGCACTGCGGCGGGACCGTGGCCAAAGCTAACGCTCAGTCCGCGAACATCAAGCAGTGGAGCCGCGTCATTCGTCGCCGGGACCAGCGGCGCGTTGGCGAAGGGAGTGTCAACCATCAGCGTTTCCTTAGAGACGGGTCGCGGCGGGCCTGGAGGATATCTCCAAGAAAGCCGAAGGCGATGGCAGTCACGGCCACCGCAGCGCCCGGCGCGGCGACGGCCCACCACGCTGTCGACATGGTGCTACGCCCGGCCGAAATCATGGCGCCCCATTCCGGGCTCGGCGGCTGCGCCCCGACGCCAATGAAGGACAGCGAAGCGAGGATCAGAAGCGTATTGTTGATGTCACCAGCCCATTTGACGATCAGTACGTCGAGCGAATTGGGCAGCACATGCGTCAGCATCAGCCGCGCCGGCGATACGCCGAGCGCGCGGGCGCCATCGACAAAGGGCTGCTCCATAGTCTGGCGCATGGTGGTGCGCAACAGCCGCGCCGTCATCGGCCAACCGGTCAGCGCCATGGCAATGATACCCGACTGGATGCTCGGCCCAAGTGCCGCAGCGAAGCCGAGCGCCACCACCAGCCCCGGCAAGGCGAGGCCGATATCGGTACCGCGCATTATGACCTCGTCCAGCCAGCGCGGCCCCAGCGTCGCCGCGGTCGCGACAGCGACGCCGATCAGCGAATAGAGAACTACGATGAGTATCGACGAGAGCAGAGAGATCTGCGCGCCGGCCACCACGCGCCACAACACGTCGCGCCCCTGGTCGTCCGTGCCGAACCAGTGTTCGGCGCTCGGCGGCGCCAGAGCGTTGAGGATATTCGACCTGTAGATGCCCGACGGCGCCAGGGCAGGCCCCACCAGCGCCATGAGCACCAGAAAGGCCACGGTGAGGAACACAAGCCATTCGTGCAGGGCAAAATAAGGCAGAAGGCGGCGTCGTGCAGGCGCTGCCGCTGTTTCGACTCTGGCGGCCATCAGGCGTGCCCTCCGAAGGCTGTCGTTCGTAGGCGAGGATCGACCACGAGTTCGGCGATATCGGCGATCAGGTTGACCAGACAAACGAACGCGCCGATGAACATGACCGTGCCCAGCACCGCGAACGTGTCCTTTTGTGCGACCGCATTGGCAAGGTAAGTGCCTACGCCTCGCCGGGCAAATACGGTCTCGACCAGAATGACGCCGCCCATCATGCCGCCTATCAGCGTGCCGAGCACGTTGATCGTCGGCACCAGAGAGTTGGGCAGCGCGTGCCGGACGAGGATGCGGGCATGGCTAGCGCCCTTGGCACGCACCGGCGGCACCATCTCGGACGCGAGCGCCGCCAAAAGCGAGGCCCGCAGAACGCGGAAGGCCTGGCCGGCAAACGAAACGGCTAAGACCACCGCCGGCAGGGCCAGATAGCGAAGCGCATTGGCAAAGGCTGCCGGATTGCCCGCGATCACGGCGTCGATCGTCGGCATCCCTGTCACAGTCGGCGCCGCCATGCCGAAGGCGTTGTGACCAGAGATAGGCGCGATACGCCAAACGGTGCCCAGCAAATATTGCATCATCAAGGCGAGCCAGAATGTTGGCAACCCGCCGCCGACTATCGCGCCGATGCGTGTCAGGCTGTCGATCACGCCACCGGGGCGCATGTTGGCACACAGCGCCGCGCTGAAAGCGAGGACGGTGCCGATTACTGCCGATGCCGCCATCAGCTCGATGGTGCATGGCAGAACCTTCATCAGGTCGTTCAGCACCGGCTGAGAGGATAGGATCGAGGCGCCCAGATCGCCGCGCAACAGCCTCGCTATGAAGCGGACATATTGCTCATGAATCGGAGCGTCGAGCCCAAGCCGCGCAGCAACAGCGGCAACCTGGGCCGGGGATGCCCCCGGCCCAGCCGCGATCTGCGCCTCATCGCCGGGGATCAGCTTCACCATGAAGAACACGAGCGTGGCGAGCCCCCAAAGGGTCAGCACCAGCATAACTAGTCTTTGGCCGATAAGGCGCAGATACGACATAACGGCGCTCAGTTTGCGCTCTTGAGCGCGAAGGCCAGCGGCCCGTAGTGCAGATCCGGCTGGCCCACCTGCGGGTCAACCATCGTTGCCGAGCGGTAGGGCACCTCCATGTTCGGCATATACATACCCATGAACACCGCATCTTCATCCAGGATGGTCTGGACCTGCTTGTCGAGATCGCAACGCTGTTCGGGATCCGTCGTGACCGTCGCCTTAGCGAGCAGATCGTCCACCACGGGATTGCTGTAGCCGGCCCGGTTGGTCGAGCCCAGGGTCGCACTGGAATAGGTCATCGACAGGAATGAGGCCGGGTCCGGCAGCTGGGAATTCTCCATGATCATCATAAGCTCCGGAATCTTGGTCGGATCCTTCATGCGCTCGAGATAGTTGGGAAACGCAATCGGCTCAAGATTGAGAGTGACGCCAATGTCCTGGAGATTGGATTGCAGCAGCGTCGCCATCTTCACCTGCTCCTGGAAGGCAGGCTGGAAGTTCAGCGTGAGAACGAGATTCTGCTGGCCAGCTTCGGCGAGCAGCTGCTTGGCCAGTTCCAAGTCCTGGCTCGCCACCGGCAGATCGGGGCGGCAGGAGAGGCCAGCCGGCAGCGGCCCGTTCGGGATATTGCCGTGCCCCTGATGAATTCCCGCCAGCGCACCGTCATAGTCGTAGGCGAGGCGGATGGCACGCCGGACACGCGCATCCGCGGTCGGGCCGGAATGGGCATTGAAATAGAGCCCCTCAATCGTGGTCGGCGGCGCGACCGAGATGGAAAGGCCAGACTGACTGCGGATCGCCGCAACATCCCGCTCCTCGAGGCTGAGCAGAACGTCGACATTGCCCGCGATCAGCTCGTCACGACGGGTCGCGCTTTCATCGATGCGGCGGAAAACCAGGGACTGGGCGCGCGTACCGCGCTCCATGAAGTATCCATCGAACCAGTCGAGGACCGCATCATTGCCGTCGAAGGACGTCAGCGTGTAGGGGCCGCTGCCTGCATCGTTTGCCGCCAACCAGGCCTGGCCATCATCCGTGCCGGCATGCCGACTCACCAAAGCACTGTTGATGATCGAGACCTTTGTGAGCTCGCCGAGGAACAGGGCCGAGGGCGCGCTGAGGTGGATGGTAAAGGCATTGTCCGCTTCCACGTCGATGCGATCGACAAGTGCGGCAAAAGCAGCCGCACCGACGCCGAGGCGCTTGAGACGGTCGAAAGTGTAGACGACATCCTCTGCAGTTACCGGCGCGCCGTCGTGAAATTTAGCATCACGTAGGACGAAGGAGATCGACGTGGCATCCGCCGCCACGCTGTAGTCACTGGCAAGATCGCCGACGACATTATACTCGCCATCGTAAGCAACCAGCGGGCCATAGAGACGACTGGTGATATCCCAAGTCTGGTAGTAGTCGGAACGAATCGGGTCCAGCGTGCTCACCTGCCCGAGGTCGGCATGAATCACGGTATTTGCGCGATCTGCCGCCACCACCGGAACCGCGAACATCACACTCGCAACGCCGGTCAACAATGCCGATTTAATAATCTGTCGAAGCGAATTGCGTCCGTCCATGCAAGGCATCTACTGTCTCCCTTTTGCCCTGACAGGGCTTTGACAACTCTCGGCTTTGCGTGCCGAGGCTCGGAAATTTTCAACGGATTCAAAAAGTTACGCCCGTCTTCCCGCCAACTGCGAATGGACCGCTGACGCACACCCTTGCGCACCATCATAGCCCCCCTCACTCCTGCAAACATAATGCGTCACACACAAAAAACGCAATATGTAAATTTCTTGTGTCGTATATCGTGGTGAAGTCGTATACAAATTCTCCATGAAACCTACGTCGCGGATCCTGCGATGCCCCCTTCCGACCGCGCGCCGGTCCTGGCTGTAAGCATTGTCGAATGAGCAAACCGCATATTCTGGTCATCAATCCCAACACCTCCCCCGAGGTCTCGGCCTCGGTGCAGCGACTCGCCGCCGATGAGGCGGGAGACGACGCCACGATCGAGGTCGTCACCGCACCGTTCGGCGCCCGCTACATCTCCTCGCGTGCATCATTCTCTATCGCTGGCCACGCTGTGCTCGACGCCTACGCCAACGCGCTGGCGACTTCGCGCCAGCCCGATGCCACCATCGTCGGCTGCTTCGGCGACCCCGGCATCGAGGGCCTGCGCGAGATCGCCAAGGCACCGGTACTGGGCTTTGCCGAAAGCGGCATGCTCGCGGCCGCGGCGCAGCCCGGCAATTTCGTCATCGCCACCGTCGGCGCCGCCTGGCGCCCGATCATCGAAGACTTGGCGCGCCGGCACGGACTTGCCGAACGGCTGGCCGGAATGGCCTTCATCGATCGCTGGACGAGCGATCCCGCCACGGCCGCCATCGAGATCGAAAAAAGCGCCCGCGCCCTCGGCGCCGCCCAGATCATCATTGGCGGCACGGGGCTCATCCCCCTAATGAGCCGCATGCCCAGGAATATCGCCCTGCCGGTAATTGACCCGCATCGGCATGCGGTGCGCGAAGCCATTCGGCAGGCCCGCGCCCATAACCCGGTGGCCAGGTCCGCCGCGCTGCCACCAGCACAATTTCTTGGGATTTCTCCGGCACTTGCCTCAATATTGGGGCCGTCCGCGGCCGCGTGAGTCCCCGAACCTGATATCATCAGAACAGCACAACAAGGAGGACTAGGACATGGCAGAAAATGCACAAGCAGGAGGCGGCAACGAACCCGTGCGTGGTCGCGCCAAGGTTGAGGGGCGGCACTTCGTCAGCCCGTTCAATTTCATGCCCGAGGTCACCGCTGGCTACGACATCCCGACCCCGGTCAGCCTCATCGATAGCACCATTCGCAAGGTCATCTACACCGCCGGCGTGCGGCCAAGCGACAGCGATCTGCGCAAAATCTGCGAGATCCTCGACGAGCTCGGCATCGGCGAGGAAAGCCTCAACATGTGGTGGCGTGGCGCCGACGTGCCGGACGAGCAGGAATTCGCGGCCGTGCGCACCGTGGCGAAGGCAAAGCCGCGCTTCCTCGTCAACGTCTTCACCGAGACGCTCATCGGCGACGGTACAGGCCCCAATGACAAGATGCGGCGCACCGTCGACATGCTGGGCGAGGTCGGCATCCGCCTCCTCAATCCGGGTCTCCTGCAGGCGCCCAGCGAGGACGCGCGCAAGCGCCAGATCGAGCAGCTCCACGAAATGGCGGCCTACGTCAAAGCAGCGGGCATGGAGTGGAACGCGACCATCGCCCAGTGCGGCCGCCGCGATTTCGAGGGCATGGTCGCCCTGAGCAATGAGGCGATCAAGGCCGGTGTCCGCCGCCTCGATCTGATGGATTCGACCAGCGCCCTTTCCCCGCAGGCGATGGGGCATTTTGTACGCACTTATCGCTCGCGCATGATACAACCAACGCCAATGACCATGCACACGCATGATGATTTCGGCATGGCCACCGCCAGCACCGTCGCCGCGGTCCTTGCCGGCGCGTCGCCCGACGTGGCGCTCAACGGCATGTCCTATCGTTCGGGCTTCGCGGCCCTGGAGGAGGTCGTGCTCGCGCTCGACGTGCTCTATGGTATCGATACCGGCATCCGTCTCGACCGCCTCCAATGGGCCGCGGACAAATTGGCTCGCGTGACAAAATTCCAGGTTCCGCCGCTCAAACCCGTGGTCGGCAGCCACCAGTTTCTGCGCGAAGGCACGGACGAAATCGCCCGTATCGAGGCCGGGGGCAGCGATGCCGATTTCGCCCTGCTCGGCAGCTGCGTCGCTCCCTCCCTCACCGGCGCGAAATTCCACTGGGTCTGGGCCAGCCAGCATAGCGATGCCATTGTGCGCACCGTCGCCGACAAGCTCGGCATCGCCCTCGATGACGCGCAGGTGCAGGACATACACACGCGCCTTGAAGCACTCGTCGCAAGCCGCGAGGTCTATCCGCGCTGGGCAACGCCCGACGAAGTCGCGGCCATGATCAGACAGGTCGCCGGCGTCTAGAACACCGACACACTCCTCAAAGGCAGCGGCCGGAGAAGCCTTGCGAGCATCTCCGGCCGCTGCCTATTTGGAACGCCCCCAAAAAACAGCCGACATCGACGACGGCGGCAACGGTGCCACCGCCCGCGGGGCCCTGATGTGTGACTGAGCCGGGATGAATGTCATATTGTCTGGAGGAAGCCCGCAAACATGCTGGCGACGGCGGCCTCGGCCTCATTGCCATGGATCGGGTTTTCGTCACCTGCCGGCGACCGCGCGGCAGCCCGTTTAGCGGAAGTGCGAAGTGGAAAAGCGTCGGCTCGACCACGCTCACAGCCCCAGACGCCAGCGTCTGGCGTATCCTCTGTACACATCAACGGACCGGCCCGCGCCTCGCGCATGTGCTCGACGCAGACCGCAAGTCTCGTCTCAGCTATCGCACGGTGCGGGATGCGGCTGAAGGACCGGAGCGTTTCGCCATTTCGCTGAAACGGCGAAACGCCCCCCGGCATGGTGTCTCGCTTCCATGCGCGACACCTCCTCTGCAATTTTCTGAAAATGCGCCGAGGCGGCGCTACAGGTCGAGCAGTTCGTAGACAGCCGCTGCGTCGACCTGGCGGCCATAGGGCGCAATGTCAAAGCTCTCGGCGAACTCGATCGCGGCACCGCGTTCGGTGCCATAACGCGCCTTGAGCGCCGGGCGCATACCGTCGACGACGTACATGAATTCGGGCCAGTGCTTGAGCACGAAGGGCCGCTCCGCCGCCCAGTCGCCCTCGCGCGGAGCCTCGGCGAGGAAACCGCGCTCAAAGGGTGCGAATTCGAGAAACTGTGTGGCATGCGCGGCGCAGGCCCTGAGCTTGGCATCAATCGATGGGCCGACATCGACCACAACGTCGTGTCGATGTGTCGGAATGGCGCCGTAGTCGGTCATTTTGAGGCAGATCGGCGCCTGCGCCAGGGGCGGCAGATAGCCCACGATATTGGCGTTCATGCAGAAATCCACGGCCTCACTGACCACGCGCCCGGCTGCGCGATTGTCGAGATGGCCCGGGCAATCATCGTGAAAGGTGATGACGATATCGGCCTGCCAGCGGCAGATCGCGGCGATCACCGCCCGGCGCAGCTCGATGTCAGCCACCAGCTCGCCGTCATGAATATCGAAGACTTCATAGTCGACAACGCCCAGATGTCTCGCGGCGGCATAGGCTTCGCGCGCGCGCCGGCGCTTCAGTGGCCCACGCTCCATCTCGTGATGGCCGGCATCGCCATTGGTAAGCGTCATGAATTTAACCGCAGCGCCCTTGTCGGCGAGCCGCCGCACCGTGCCGCCGGCATACATCTCCGCCTCATCGGGATGGGCAGCGATAACGACAATCTTGAGTGGGTAGGACAACGTTCTTCTCCTAGAGGGTAAGATAGCTCGCGACCGTTGCGGACTGGTCCGGCACGGCTGAACTATGGGCGATAAAAATTTCCGGGCCAGCGGCCTCGGGGACTGGTTGATACTTCCGTCCAGCCTTCCATTACGGGAGGCCGCGCGCAGCGCTGCCTCCCGTGAACACACGCTCGCGAGATTGTTCGAGGGCGAGTTCGATAGCCCCTGCGCGCACGGCATGTCTGCCCACCATGCTTGGTACGATTTTTGGAATGGCCAGCGGCAACGTAGAGAGGATCGCCTTGACCCGCTGCGCCAACGCCGTCCCACCGGCGATGCCCACTTTGCCGGCGAGGACCACCATGTCAGGGTCCAGCATGCCGATGATTCCCGAGAGCACCGCCGCGATGCGGTAGGCGAGCACTTCAACGAGGTCGCCATACGTGTCGAGATCGCGCATAACCATCTCGATCTCGGCGGCGACATCCGCGCCGGGGCAGCCGAACTGGCGCAAGAGCGTCGTCAGCGCCTGCGAGGACAACAGCGCCTCAGCAGTCGCCGGCGTCACGCCGCCACCGGGCCAATCGGGGATCAACGCGCCGCCGATTTCACCGACGCTGCCGGTCGAGCCGCGCACCAGGCGCCCGCCCATCACCAGCCCACCGCCGATGCCCTCGTCGATCCATAACAGGATCATGGCTCCAACGCCGATACCAGCGCCACGCGTCGCTTCCTCGATAGTGACAAGGTTGACATCATTCTCGACCAGGACGCGCTTATGCCCGAGCACGTCGATCAGCGCCGCCGGCACATCGAACCCCTGCCAGTCCGGGATCTGCTGCCCCTTGCGGAAGTGCCCGGCCTCGGCATCAACGATGCCGGGGAGCCCGACCACGACCTGGTCGAGCGCGCTGACATCAAGCCCCGCCGCCTGAGTTGCCCGCCCGAGCACCGCGTGCAACGCATCGCCCGCCCATTGCTTCTCCCCTGGCCTGCGCGGCTGCGCGAATTCGGCAACGACGGCGCCACTGAGATCGGCAATGGCGACCTCGATCGAATGAGCACTGACCGCAACCCCGGCAACGAAACCTGCGCGCGGATCAAGCGCCCAGAGCCCCGCCTTGGGCCCATAGGCCCCGGCCTTCTCGCCCTCACGGCGGATGAAGGCAGCCTTTTCGAGCCGCTTCAGGAGATCCGACATGGCGGCCTTGGAAAGTCCGGTGAAGGCCTCAAGCTCGGCCCGGGTCAGCGCCCCCTGCGCCAGGAGGTGCTGGAGCACCGCCTTCTCGTTGAGATTGCGGAGTAGTCTGGGACTACCGGAAAGGGCCTGCATCGTCTCCACCACCACCGTCTGGTAACTTTCCTAACAAAATTACGGAGAGCTCCAGAGTCAATCACCGATCACGGTCAAGCGGCGCCGAAAGACGTATTTTCTGGCGTGAAGCGCTGCCATCGAGCGGGCACAAACCTCGCAACCAACTGCGCTTCGCCACCCGCGCCGATCCATCCGGAACGAAATTCTGACGCCGGCCTCGATGCGCCCAGGGAGGGCCGACACCCGGTTAGCGCGCAGATAATGCGCCAACCGCAAAATCGGGCCAGACGCCGCAGGTCCGCGGGTTCCCCCGCGGTCCCAGCACGCGCGGGCGGTCGCATCCGACTAGGGGCTGCGCACCGCCGCGATCAGTTCGCGAGTATAGACGTGACGCGGATGGGCGAAGACCGCCTCGCGGCTTCCCGCCTCCACAATGCGCCCCTTGCTCATCACCGCCACCTCCTCGCAGAGATAGTTCACCACCGCGAGGTCATGCGAAATGAAAAGCAGGCTCAAATCGAACGCCGCCTTCAGGTCCTGCAACAAATTGAGCACCTGTGCCTGGATGGAAACGTCAAGCGCCGAGACCGGTTCGTCGCAGACCAAGAGCCGCGGCCCCGTCACCAGCGCCCGGGCGATGGCGACGCGTTGGCGCTGCCCGCCAGACATGGCGCGTGGATATTTGTTGAGATTATCGGCACCGATCCCGACCCTGCCGAGGGTCTCGACCACGCGTTCGCGCCGGCGCTGCCGCGACGGCTCCATCTGGTGGACGATCAGCCCTTCCTCGACCAATTCGCCGACCGTCATGCGCGGATTGAGGCTGGCATAGGGATCTTGCGGCACAAGCTGCACCTCGCGCCGGATTTTCCGCCACGCCGCCGACGTCGCCCGAACGAGGTCGATATCCTCATAGAAGATCTGCCCCATCTCAGGCCGCACCAGCCCGAGCACGCAACGCAGCAAAGTGGTCTTGCCCGACCCGGACTCGCCGACCAACCCCTGCGCCCCGCCGCGCCGCACGTCCATGCTGACTCGGTCCAACACCGTCACACCGCCGCGGCGCCCCTGGCCACGGAACGACTTGCTCACTTCGACGACGCGCAACAGCGCCTCTTCCGAGTTCATGACGCGTCTCCCGCTGCAAGCTCTGCCGCGATATGGCACGACACGCGCCAGCCCTCGTCGGAAAACGGCGCCAAGTGCGGTTCGACTTCCCGACACACCGCCTGCGCCACCTTGCAGCGCGGATAGAACGAACAGCCCGACGGCCGCCGCGCCGGGCTCGGCGGTTCCCCGGCGATGCTCGGCAGCCGCGCCGCCACCGGCCCCAGCCGCGGCACCGCTCCGATCAGCGCCCACGTATAGGGATGCGCTGGCGCCCGCAGCACGCGTGCCGTCGGCCCCTCCTCAATCTTGCGGCCAGCATACATGATACCGACGCGCTCTGCGAAGCCAGCAACAACGCCGAGGTCGTGGGTAATGATCAGTACGGCGAGCCCACGCTCGCGCGCGACCAGGTCGAGCGCGGTCAGCACACGGTCCTGTGCCTGGCTGTCGAGCGCCGTCGTCGGCTCGTCGGCAATAAGGAATTTTGGCTCTGCAATCAGCGCCATCGCGATGGCGACGCGCTGACGCATGCCGCCCGAAAACTCGTGCGGGTAGCTCGTTAGCCGCTGCCGCGCATTGGCAACGCCGAGCTCGTCGAGTAACGCTATCGCCTTCTTGTCGGCCACGTCACGGGAGACGCCGCGAATGCGCAGCGGCTCGGTGATCTGCTCCCCGATCGTCATCACCGGGTTAAGGGCACTGAGCGGGTCCTGCAACACCACGCCGACGCCATTGCCACGATGGGTCGCCATCTGCCGCTCTGACAGCTCCATCAGTTCGACCCCGTCGAACCTGACGCTGCCCGAAACCCGAGCACGCCCGTCAAGCCGGATCAACGCCCGCGCCGTCGCGGATTTGCCGGCCCCGGACTCCCCAACCAGCGCGTAGCGTTCCCCTGCCCGGAGCGAAAGATCGACGTTCTCGACGATCCTTATCGATCCATATTCGACACAAAGCCCGCGGACTTCGAGCAGCGCTTCTGAAGCATTCTTCATAGCGGGCCCTCCTCGACCTGGCCGTCGCGCATCTGCAGCATTTCACCAAGCAGACCGAAGGCGAAGGCGGTCACCGTAATCGTCGCCGCTGGTGCCGCGAACGTCCACCAGGCGGTACCGATCTGCCCACTCGCCTCGGTCAGCATCGCCCCCCATTCGGGCGTTGGCGGCTGCGCCCCCACCCCGAGAAAGGAGAGACTCGCAAGCACCACGATGGTGACGCCCACATCCATAGTCCATTGCACGACCAGAACGTCCTTCGCATTGGGCCAGATATGACGGAGCAGCAGCCGCGCCTTTGGCACGCCCAACACCTTCGCGCCCTCGATATAGGGCTGCGCCATAGTCTCGGCCATCGCAGTACGTAGCAGCCGCGCCGTCGCCGGCCAGCCCGAAAGCCCGAGTGCGATAATCGCCGATTGCACGCTCGGCCCAAGTGCCGCTGCAAGCCCGAGCGCCAGCACCATGCCGGGGAGCGCGAGCCCGACATCGACCGCGCGCATCAGCACCTGGTCGACCCAGCGTCCACCCAGCGTCGCCGTCGTCGCGACGATCACCCCGATCAGCGCAAACAGCGCCACGATCGCAACCGAAGAAAGGAGAGAAATCTGCCCCCCGACGAGCAGCCGACTCAGCACGTCGCGCCCCTGCTGGTCGGTGCCGAACCAATGAGCGGCGCTCGGCGGCTGAAAGGCGTTGACAATGTCCGACCGCAATGAATCGTAGGGCGCGAGCAGCGGCCCGAACAGCGCGAGAACAATGACAACAACCACCGTGCCAAGTACGATGCGATCGAAGATACCCATGCGCATAAACGACCGGAAGACCCCGGCAAGGTGTACGAAAGCAGCACTAGGCATCGGCACTCCCCGCATGTTGCGAGCGGATCCGCGGATCTGTAATCATGATGATAAGATCGGCTGCAAGGTTGGCAACGGTGACAATGATCCCGAGGAATAGTACCGAGCCGAGTACGGCGAAGGTGTCTTTCTGCGACACGGCCTGGGTCAGGTAGGTACCGATGCCCGAGCGGGCGAAGACATTCTCGACGAGGATGGCGACCGTGAACAACCAACCGATCTGGATGCCGAGCAGTGCGACCGTCGGTCCGCTGGCATTGGGCAGCAGATGCCGCATCACCATACGTGGCAGCCCCACACCCTTGGCCTTGGCAACAAGCGCGAAGTCCGATTGCATCACCGCAAGCAACGACACGCGCATGGCCCGGAAGGTGATCGCGGCAAACGGCAGCGCCAGCACGATCGCCGGCAGAATCAAATGCCCGATGGCGCTGCTAAAGGCGGCCACATTGCCGTCGAGCAGGCTGTCGATCGTGGCCATCCCCGTCCGTCGGGTCACCTCGAACTCGTCGCCGAGCCGTCCCAAGATCGGAAACAGGCGCAGCTTTTCACTGAGAAAATGCTGCGCAATCAGCGCGAGCCCGAACGCCGGAATGCCATTGAGCAGTACCGCCCCCACGCGAAGCGCATTGTCGACCGGCCGCCCGGCGCGATAGGCCGCCAACACCGCGAGCGGCACCGCGACCGCGATGTCAATCAGAAAGGCGGCGACCACCAGTTCCAGCGTCGCGGGAATGACCGTCGTCAGATCGGTCAACACCGGCTGGAACGTCGATATTGACGTGCCGAGATCTCCTTGCAGGATCCGCGCGAGATAGGCAAAGAACTGCTCGATGAGCGGCTGCGTCAACCCAAGTTTCTGGCGCATCGCTTCCACCTGCTCCGGGCTCGCATAGCGGCCTGCAGCCACCTGCGCTTCGTCGCCCGGCACGAGCTTGGTGATGAGGAAAACCAGCGCCACCAGCGCAAAGGTGCTAAAGATTGCGGCGCCGAGGCGCCGCAATGTATAGAGGGCGATATCCATCTCGTCCCGGACCTAGTTGCTCGCGAGCCGAAGATCGCTCAGATCGATCGGACCGTGCACGATGTCATAGGCGATGCCGCCGACCTTGGGCCCGGAGACGATTGGCGGCGACGAATAGGAAAGATTGATCGAAAGCGCGTCGTCGCGGATATGCTCCTGCGCCTTCGTGTACATGTCGCAGCGCACCTCAGGATCGGGATTGGTGATCGCCCCGGCGATCAGACTGTCCACCTCAGAGTTGGAATAGGCGGTCTTGCTCGCCCCCTGCTTGATGGCGGCGGTCGTGTAATTGACCGAGAGCATTGTCCCCGGATCGGGGTACTGCGTGTAGTCGATGACGAGCGCCATCTCCGGCAGCGTTTCAGGGCTCTTCAGCATGGCAAGATATTCGGGGAACGTCGTCGGCTTCAGCGTCAGATCGATGCCGATGTCGCGCAGATTAGATTGCAGCAGCACCGCTTGCGCATTCATCGTGGCAAAGCTCGGATCATAAGTCATGGTAAGCTGGAGGTTTTGGAAACCAGAGGCCGCGAGCAACTCCTTAGCCTTGGCGATATCCTGCTTTGCCGTCTCGCCCGTCGGACGGCACGCCGTGGAGGGCGGCAGCGGGCCATCGGTCAAAGATCCGCTGCCCACCTGGATGTGGTCAATATCACCCTGATAGTCATAGGCATATTGCAGCGCCCGGCGCAGATCGACATTGGCAGTCGGCCCATGGTCAACATTGAAGTAGACATAGGTGCCACCGCTCGACTTGCCGCGCGCCACCGTGAATCCAGCCTGATCCTGGAAGCTCAGCACGTCGCGCGGACTAATTTCGGTCGCAACGTCGATCGAGCCAGCGCGCAGCGCAGACGACTGCGTAGCACTGCCATCCATTCGCTTGACGATGATGATGTCGGCTCGCCCCGCTTCGGGCGCCCAATAGTCATCGAACAGCGCCATGCGCACATTGGTCGTATCCGGCTGCGCCACCTCGAAGCGATAAGCACCGCTACCCGCCTCGTTCGAATGCAGCCATGCCTGCCCGTCATCCGATCCGACATTCTGCTGTACGAGCTTTGAATTGAGGATATAGATCTTGGTGAGTGCACCCAGCATCAGCGTACTCGGCGCCGTCATATCCACCCGCACATGGTGGGCATCGATCGCCGTCGCGCTCTTGTAATTGCCCAACATGCTGCTGACGCCCTGGCCCAGCCGCTTGGTGCGCTCCAGCGTATAGACAACGTCGTCGGCCGTGAGCGGCGAACCGTCATGAAATTTGACGTCGGTGCGCAGGGTGAAGTCGATCGATGTCACGTCGGGCGAAAGCGTCCACTCGCTCGCAAGCTGCGGCACCACCCTGCCGTCCTGATCATAGGTGATGAGCGTGTTGTAGAGTCCCGAGTTGAGATTATCCGTGCGGCTCACATCGGCATGGAGAGGATCGAGCGTATCGAGCGGACCGGTCTGGCCAACAACGAGAATGCTCTTGCCTTGGGCCAGGACCGCGGTCGGGCAAGCGGCCAGCGCGAGCTCGCCCAGCAGCACAAACGCCGCAAGGGCCTTCCGCGACTGCATAAAGTTCGTACGCCCGGTTCGCATCATAGACTTCCTTTCACCGGGTTTCGCTGCTGCGCAGCGTCTGGTTGAGAGTGGTCCGGCTTGGCGTGAAACGGGCGATACGCGACCTGTAAGCGTGTGCCGTGGAGCGTTCCGCTCCGCCGCCATTCACCCACCTGCCTCTACTGACCACCACGATCCGCCTCCTCCCGCTCCCTCGCTTTCGCGGAGGTCCGCAGATCCTTCGCGGCGCTCTGCTGGCGTAGCTCAGCATCTGAAAGCCACAGGAACATCACCGGCGCGCCTGCGCCGTGTCGCGAGCCTATCGAACACAATATTACGGCCTTTTATAGATTTTTTTGCATCGTAATACTACGCTATATTGTATCAACAATGGCAGAAGCCCGGTCGCGTGACAAGGGGCGTTTGAGGCTGATCGGCTCTAGCCCGAACCGTTGACGCAGCTATGGCCGAGCTCGGCCAAGATGAAATCGAGGTGAATTTCGAATATATGCCCTCTTACAACGCGGCCCGTCGCGGCTGCGGTCGCGCATAGACGAAGCGCCCGCGTAGGCCGGCTCCACATAATCGAAGTCGAGCGCATGGCAGGGCTGGAAGCGGAACGGATCGATGCGCGATTCATAGGGAAGCAAAGACCGTCGATCCGCACTTAGAGCCTGTTGACGGCATGATGCATGGGGACACCGGGCCGCATCAGCGCTTAAACTTCGTCCTGGATATCGGCGATCTTTTTCGCGCATTCCGTTAGCCTGGCACTCGCCTTGCCAGGCACGCCCATCCTGCGGCTCTACGCTAAGTGTCCCCACAGGAAAGCGCCCAGGATGGCTGGAGAACTGAGCGGCGCCCAGCCGGAGAGATAGCGCACCGGACACTGAAGTGACGACTATACAATGTCTGGTACAATATTGACGGCGCGACCATACGCGCAACGCGAACCACGACGAAACGTCTAGCGCGGGCGCACCCGCGCTAGACGTTTCGCGCAAGAATGGCGCTCAAGAATGGCGCTCAGATCCCGCACTTCGTCGGAGCGCAGGCCAAGATTGGCGCGGTCCAGCACGCCGTCCAGATGATTCGTCATTGCCTTGATAGCGCCTGCCGAATCATCATTCTTCAGCGCCTCGATGATCGTATGGTGCTCGTCGGCACTGCAATCATGCTCGCGGCCATCGCCATAGAGCGCGAGGATCAGTGAGGTCCGGGTGATGAGCGACTTAAGAAACTGCGTCAGCACATCATTGCCGGCGAGTTGGGCGAGCTGGATGTGGAAATCGCCCGCAAGCTGAATGGCGCCGGCACGGTCATTGCTGTGCGCAAGCACGTGCTCGCGCTTGTTGTGATCGAGCAGCGCCGTCACCTGCGCCGGCGTGACTTGCCGGGCCAGCCGCTGAATGATCTCTCTTTCGATACAGATGCGCGCCTCGAACACATTGCGCGCCTCTTCGATGCTCGGCGAAGCGACGAAAGCGCCGCGATTCTGCTTGAGCTCAATCACCGCTTCAGCGTTGAGCCGCGTCAGCGCCGCGCGCACAATGGTGCGGCTGACATTGAAGAACGAGCCGATAGCCTCTTCGTTGAGCTTTGAGCCCGGCAGGAGATCCTGAGACAATATCGCGCTGAGCAACGCCGAGTGGATCGCATCGACCGGGGCAACATTGCGCTGCGCGGATTTGGACGAATTCTTCTCGACCATCTGTGCACTTTTCCTGAGGGCGCGCATAGGAGCACCACCGTGACCTGCTCTAGCGCAGACGCCGCGAGCTTGCAAGGGTAAGGGCGGCAGATGTATCCACATGTCAGGCGATTACGATACAGTCCTAGACGAGAAGACGCCCCCAATCCGGCCCCAGGACGCCCCGCCGATCAATCATGGCAAGCGACTGCCACACGCCCGCCGACACGGCATCCAGCACCGGCAGGCCGAGCTCCTCCTCGAGCGGCCGGCAGAGCTCGGCAGCGCGCATATTGGTGCAATAGAACACCAGCGCCTCGGGCAGCGCCAGCGCCGCGCGCCGCGCCATGCCTACAAGGACATCGTCGGTGACCGTCGAATAGCTGAAATTGTCGGTAAGGCCCGCCCCAACGCTGGTCACCACGTCATACCCTGCCTCGCCCCAGACTTCGGCGATGCGAGCATTGAGGCTCTCGACATAGGGTGTGACGAAGCCGATGCGGCCGATGCCGGCGCGTCTCAGCAGATTGTCGAGCGCAAGGGTCGAGGTGGTCGCGGCGATACCATGCGCCGCGCTTATGCGCTCGCAGAGCAACCGATCGCTCGCGAAGCCGAGAGAGCCGCCGCGGCTGCCATTCCAGCAAATAACGTCGAGCTGCGCATCGGCGAGTAGCCGTGCCGCTTCGAGCATTGCTACCCAGTCATAGTCGTTCTCGAACTGCGCGGCGCTGCCGGCATAGCCAAAGCGCGCGAAATGCGCCGAGACATCGTCCGCGTTACGCAGCATCGCCGCGGTGACGCGCTCGACGATGATATTCGACGACGGTACGATGGCGCCAATTCCTAACATGCTTAGCCTCCTTGCGGCCTATCCAGCGGCTCGATTGCGATTGCAGCATGCACTCGGGCGTGACGAAAATGGCGCCACGCCCTACCGATAGCACGCGTCCGCGCGAGCCCGCCTCGCCTGCTCACCCTACTCATGAACTCGGCCGGATAATACGCCGCTCCAGCCGAACGGCGCAGTCGCCCGGCCCTGCATCAGGCCTGCGCACTCACCCAGTCGCGCAGCGCCGGAACACGCGCATAGGGTGCGAGTTGGTCGCAGAGCGCAGGCTCAGCGCCGCGGCGAACGGCGGTGCCAGCGACAAAGCAGTACTCGTCAACGCTAACACCGGGCTGCTGCGCCATCCAGTCCCGGTCGAAGCAGGCCATGGCGAACTGTCCGCGATGGATTTCCACCCAGCGGCTCGCCTCGGGCACGAGGGCAAGCATGGCGGGCCAGTCCAGATCGCCCTGCCCGATCGGCGCGAGGTAGCGCCGCACTTCCTGACCGTCGAGATGCAGCGACGCGTCGTCAATATGGATCTGGCGGATATAGGGGGCAAGCCGACGCGTCGCCGCCACGGGCTCCTCGATGCGGCACACGACGTTGACCGGGTCGTGCGCGACGCCGAGCACATCGGCGCCAACGGCCTCGATCAGCCAAAGGATTTCATGCGTCGTGATCTCTTCGTGCGATTTGATGAGGAGGCGCGTGCCGAGATCGCGCAGCGCAGGAGCTATGGCGACCAGGCCGGCGCGCACTGCCTCAAGCTGCGCCGCCCAGGTCAACTCCGGGTCTTCGCGATCGGGGATCATCCCGACTGAAAAGAATAGCTCGCCTAGACCACAGCGTGCGGCGACACCAGCAAGTTTCAGCGCCCCCTGGACAGGGTCGCCGTTCCCCGCCTGTGCCACCAGCGCACAGCGTTCATGCCGCAACGGGTTGAAGCCGCCGAGCCCGGCGGCGAGCCTCACACCCTTTTCCAGCGCCAGCTGCCGCCCCGCCCGAATCGCGCCCTCATCAAGGTCGTGGCTAATTTCGTATACATTATTGACCATGAAAGCATCGAAACCAGTCGCCGCCGCCAGCTCAATTGCTCCCTCAAAATCGACCGTCTCCGCTCCGATCAGGCTGCCTTTTAGAATGCCAACCACGACTTACCTCCCATTCAGAGCTGCGCCGATACGCGACCAAACTCTCACTGATACGACGAAACCGCCGAAGTATATGATACAATATCGTATACCGCGCAATGCCCTTGAGGCGCCGCACCAACCCTGCGGCCCCGTCCGCATCGCCCATCCACACCCCGCCTGCCCCAGCGGAAGGCCAGCAGCACCACGAGGCTCCCGTAGCCGGTAGAAGAAACTGTTCGATGCTCTCGCCGTACTTCTGAGCTGGCGACTTGCCTGATCCCCCGCCAGAAGCGCCTGATGGGACCGCCCGGCGGCCATCCGTGGATAAATCGGGCGCGAACATCTTTCGAAATTCTTGCCACGTCCCAGGATCGCCAAGATCAGTTGTAACCCTGGATGTGAACCGCCCCGGGTTTGTCGGAGGCCCCAACTCCTGAGAGGATGGGGCTATGACGAGCAAGACGACGAACAAGTTCTCGCCTGAGGTGCGCGCCCGCGCGGTGCGGATGGTGCTGGATCACGAGGCCGAGCATCCGTCGCGCTGGGCGGCGATCACGTCGATCGCGGGCAAAATCGGCTGCACGGCGCAGACGCTGAACGAGTGGATCAAGAAGGCCGAGGTCGACAGCGGCCGCAAGCCTGGGCTGACGACGGACATGGCGGCCAAGCTCAAGGCTCTCGAACGCGAGAACCGGGAACTGCGGCAGGCGAACGAGATCCTGCGCAAGGCATCGGCGTATTTGGCCCAGGCGGAGCTCGACCGCCGACACCGGTCATGATCGGCTTCATCGACGATCACCGCGGGGCCTATGGGGTCGAGCCGATCTGCAGGGTGCTGCCGATCGCCCCGTCAACCTACCATGAGCATGTCGCCAAGCGGATCGATCCGGGGAAGCAGTCGGCTCGGGCAAAGCGGGACCTGGAGCTGAAGCCGCAGATCGAGCGCGTGTTTGGCGAGAACTTCGAAGTCTATGGCGCGCGCAAGGTCTGGCGACAGATGTTGCGCGAGGGGTTCGACGTCGCCCGCTGCACCGGTCGAACGCCTGATGGCCGACCTCGGCCTGCAAGGTGTCATCCGCGGCAAGCCGATCCGCACGACCGTCCAGGACAAGGCGGCGCCATGCCCGCTCGACCATGTGAACCGGATGTTCCACGCGCCGGCGCCGAACAGGCTCTGGCTCTCGGACTTTACCTACGTCGCGACCTGGTCGGGCTTCGTCTATGTCGCCTTCGTCATCGACGCCTATGCCCGGCGCATCGTCGGCTGGCGGGTATCGCGGACGGCCCATGCGAGCTTCGTGCTCGACGCGCTGGAGCAGGCCCTGCACGAGCGACGGCCCGTCCATCGCGGCGGCCTCGTGCATCATTCCGACAGGGGTTCTCAATACGTCAGCATTCGATACACCGAGCGCCTCGCCGAGGCCGGTATCGAGCCCTCCGTCGGCAGTGTGGGCGACAGCTACGACAACGCTCTCGCCGAGACGATCAACGGCCTCTACAAGGCCGAGCTGATCCATCGGCGCGGACCCTGGCGGAGCTTCGAGGCCGTCGAGTTCGCCACGCTGACCTGGGTCGACTGGTTCAACAATCGCCGGCTGCTGGAGCCCATCGGCAACATCCCGCCGGCCGAAGCCGAGGAACGCTACTACGCCATGCTGGACGAGCCAGCCATCGCAGCCTGACTCAAACCAAACGGCCTCCGGCGAACCCGGGGCGGTTCAGATTTCCCCAGAGTGGAGCTTACCATATCAGCAGTCGAGCCGCCCCTGCTAACAACAACCTCTGTTTGTACTTTTCAGACAGAGGGAAAGTGAGTAGCGTCATGATGGCCATCACAGGCAAGGAAGCAAATGATGCTTTGGCCTTATAGTAAGATAGACATAATATTACCTGTAGTTTCCAACCGCCTTAGATTCTGCGCCAGTATGCTGCTCATCCTTCTTCTGCCCTCGCTCGCAGCGACCACAGTGAAAGCGTCCGGGACAGAGGCATTGCCAATCGATCTCTTGTCCTGCCAGGGACGCGGCCAAGCAGGCCAAGCCGGCGCTAACGACCGAATGCGCTTCTGGGACACGCAGCGACGCGGCGTGAATTTGTTCGACCAGGAGGCGCGCGCCGAACAATTTCGCGAGGCGAAAGCTGCCGGTATCGACTTTGTTCGACTTGCCGTCGACAAATGGCGGGGCGCCGAAGGACAGTTCTTGATCGGCGATCTCGACCACTACAAGGGCCTAGTGCAGGCCGATGTTCGGACCTTGCTAGAGGTCCTCGACTGGGCTGAAGACGCCGATATGCCGGTAGTTGTGACTATGCTGCGGCTGCCGGGCGCACCGTGGGAGCACATCGACGGTGATGGGAAGGTTCAGCCCCTCTGGCGATCGGTGCCGCACTGGCGCCAAGCCGTCCAGTTCTGGCACGATCTCGCTGGCCAGTTGAGCGACCATCCAGCGATCGTCGGTTACAATCTCTTGAATGCGCCCACTCCGGAACGGACTGCGGATCTGGACAGTTACGATGCTGCAAAACTAGCGAACTGGTATACGCAGGCACGCGGCACGACCGCGGATCTGAATTTGTTCTATCGCTGCCTGACTGACGCAATTCGAACCGTCGACGCCATGACCCCACTCCTGCTGGATGCTGGCTCGCTCGCAGCCCCCGATGCGCTGAGCTACCTTGAACCATTGCCGGATGTCGCCACGCTTTATTCGGTCAATGATTTCTTCCCTTTCGAGTATACGCACCAGAAGATCGAAGCGAGCCTCCAGTATCCGGGTGTTATGGAGATCGGCAACCAGTTCGAGTGGATCGACAGGAACTCGCTGGAAGCCTTTGTTTCACCGGTCGCGGACTGGACGAACGCTAACTCGATTCCACCGTCTCGGGTTATATTTAGCGCATTCGGCGTCAATCGGCACGCCCCTGGAGCACCCCAATATCTCAATGATACGCTATCCGTGCTGAACGAAGGTGGCTGGCACTGGGCGCTCTATGCCTTTCGTGAGAATGGATGGGAACTGATGGACTATGAACTCGGCACCGGCCCCATCGCAGCCCTTCCCGATGCAGCGGAAGAACGCCGGTTTCGCCTCAATGCGCTCCGCAGCCGAGACGGCGCTTTTTCGGGACTGTGGCAACAGTTCTCGGAACGAAGCCAGCCGCTTCGGCGTCAGAGCGAATGAAAGGCCGCGCTCAATGCCTGGAATGGTACCACTCACAGATTGCGACATCCCAACCCCTGGTGATGTCCCGTCACACCCTCCTTCTGCTGGCCGGTTGGCAGTGATCGTGACTGAGTTTCCCAAAATTACCGAGACCTTCATCCTGCGCGATGTCATCGGTCTGCATGATTGCGGCTACGAGATACGCCTCTTTCACTTAACTCATTTCAACCATAAAGAGGTCGTCCACGAGTTTGCGAAGGAGACCCTCACCTGGGCTCGTGACTATGCCTATATTGCTTCGTTAGCGGTCATCGGCGCGACCTTTCGCGCCGTATGGCGACATCCGAGGGCCGTCTTTGGCGTCGTCCGCGACATCATCACCGGTTGTCGGTCTGATCCGGTGATGCTGCTCAAGTCGCTCTTCATTCTACCGAAGTCGCTCAGGATAGCCGAAGACTTGCAGCGTTGGGGTGCGCAACATGTCCATGCCGCCTATGCCGGCCACCCGGCCACTTGCGCCTGGATCATACGGCGCATTGCCGACATTCCATTCAGCGCCAGCAGTCACGCGCATGACATCTTCGAGACCGGCGCGTTGCTTTCCGTTAAACTGCCGGAGGCTGATTTCCTCCGTACGGTCAGCCAGTATAATCTACGTTATATGCTGACCCATATACCCGCTCTAGCAGAACGTCCTCCCGTCGTCATTCATGTTGGCGCCAACCTAGTGGGGATCGAGCCATCGTCTTTTACAGCTGATCCCGCGGCGCCATTTCGGCTGCTATACGTCGGATCACTGGAGACAAGGAAGGGCGTCGACGTGCTGTTGCGAGCCCTGGTCGAGGCAAAGCTGGGGGACTGGGAACTTGACATCATCGGCAAGGGACCCGAGCGTCGGCGGCTAGAAGACCTGACCCAATATCTCGGCATCCAGGCTCAAGTCACGTTCCGAGGAGGCTTGTCAAACGAACAGGTATCGAAGTCCATGTCACAGGCCTCCTTGCTCGTCGTTCCCAGCCGGATCGGGCCGCGCAACCAGACGGAGGGGCTTCCTACTGTCATCGTCGAAGCACTGGCCCATGGGCGCCCCGTAGTAGCCACCCGCCTCACCGGGATTCCGGAGATCATCATTGACGGCGTCACGGGGCTCCTCTTCGAGGTCGATGACGTTGCCGGCCTCAGGCATGCGTTGGAGGCGGTACGAAGTGATCCGGCAACAGCACAAAGGCGGGCGGCGAAAGGCCGAGCCTTGGTCCGATCGGAATTCGACCAGAACATCAATGTCGCCGCTCTGGCGGATTTGATTGGCGACTCCGTCACTGCCTATCGGGCTCGCCAACCATGACGGCCGCCTCCGACCGAAAGCCGGACACGTCGAGGATGTCCCTTTGCCCCGCATCGGCGGACACTGCCGCAGACTGCTTAAGCGTCGTGATCATCATCGACAGCCTCAACATCGGTGGCGCTCAGCGTCTGGTCGATCTTCAACTTCGCGCGATGGAGCAAAACGGGCACCGAATTCGTGTCGTCAACCTCTCCGCTCCGAGTTCATTGTCACGCAAGCTAAAGGATCGCGGCGTCGAAGTCGTCGATGTCATGCAGAAACGACTGCTCGACATTCGGGCGTTCCTGCGACTGCGTCGTATCCTATGTCAGTGGCGACCGGACATCGTACACGCACATCTCATCCATGCGACCTTGACAGGGGCTTTGCTGGCACGGCTGACCGGATCGGCGCTTGTTGTGACGTTGCACAGCGAAGAGGCCAACCGGGGTGGACTGCCTACCCGAATCAAGAATGGATTGGAGTATATTGTCCTTCGCGGCGTCGCGGATCGCGTGATCGCCTGCGGGCCTCGGGTTGCGCTGGGGCAAGGCAGGCGCCTCGGCCAGCTGCCGATTGATGTCGTGTCCAACCAGATCGACGCGGTGCAGCCTCTCTTACCCGAACAACGCAAAGCGCTTCGAAGTCAGCTCGGCTATGGACCACGAGATCTGGTGTGCCTAGCGGTCGGACGGCTCACTCGCCAAAAAGGGTTTGATGTGCTCGTCGATGCCTTTGGACAGCTCCCCGCAGACCATCCGCCAGCAAAGCTAATGATCGCCGGCGACGGCGAGGAATGTGCCGCACTTTCCGAACGCATTCGAGTGACGGGGATCTCCCGCTCGGTGCGACTGCTGGGAGCGCGGTCGGACGTCGACGAGTTGATGGCGATAGCAGACGTGTTCATTCTATCTTCCCTTTGGGAGGGTCTTCCTCTCGCCCTGCTCGAGGCCATGACGGCTGGCCTGCCAATCATTGCGACCAAAGTTGGCGATGTAGCCACAGTAACGAGTGATGCTGCGGCGATCCTCGTCCCCCCCGGCGATGTCTCTGCACTCTCGGCCGCGCTCGTCATGGTCCTCGATCGGGCGAACCTGCGGGCAGATCTGGCTGCAGCCGCACGCCGGCGCGTGCGGCCATTCACCGATGTCTCTGGTTTTGTGGATGAACTGATACGTGTCTATTTCCTAGCCCGAGCTATCAGGACCCCGTAAATGCCGAGCTTCGAACTTGTCTCGACAGCGCAATCGCGACGCGTTTTGTTAATTGCGACGCGCGACCCACGCGGCGCCCTGACCGGGCGCAAGACAGTACTGCGTACAATCATCTCCAGCCTGCGCAGCTTGGGGCACACAGTCTTCGTCGCACATTTCGGCGCTCCGGACGACGCCGCACCGCAGCATTCCTCGGTTGGCGAGGTGGACGTCCGCTATATCTCGCTACCTCGGCCTGGTTCGATAGAACTCACGACATCGCTGCTACTGGGATTTGTTCCAGGAAGGCAGACTCTCAATGAGGGCCTTTACGCCAGCCGAAGCGCGCGCAAACAACTGGAACGCTTGGTAAGGGAGCACGGCATCGACGTCATCGTCACCGATATGATTCGGACAGCCCCCTACGGCGAAGACCTGAACCTTCCCTGGATCGCTGACCTGGACGACCTGCTTTCACTCCGCTATGCGCGCCTCGCCAGGCAGGCGGAGGCGCCACAAGGTCTGCTCGGCTATCATAATTCTCGCGCTCTCCGAGCCGCGATGCGCTTGGCACGTCCCTTCGTTAGAGGGATCCTCAACCGTGAGGCGTCAATCATGGCCCGTCGCGAGATAGCCGTCGCACGAAGCCGAGCCTTGGTTTCAACCGTCAGCTCGACCGAGGCCGCTCGCCTGGCCTATAGTTCTGGCCGCCCGATCGCCGACACGCCAATGGCAATATCTGGGCCAGATCAGGTCCTCCCGCTGGATGCTCGACCGAACGAACTCGTCTTCCTTGGCAGCTTCAATTACACGCCCAATCGTCGGTCAGTCCAAGAGTTCGACCGCAACGTCCTCCCCAAGCTCGACGGCTATGGTATCGACCGGGTCAGACTCGACGTGATCGGTGCTGTGATGCCAGCTGACCGGTTCGGGCTGTCCGAGCGGGTCAGCTTTCTCGGCTACGTCGAGGACCTCGACACAATCCTGCAATCCTATCGGACCTTACTTGTGACAGCTGTACTACAAGGCGGGATTAAGACGAAGATCATCCACGCCGCGCTCAACGGCACGGTCGTGCTGAGCCATCCGGACGCCTTGGAGGGCATGGGGCTGCAGCCTGACCGTGAGGTCTTGGTCTGGCGGACCGCCGAAGAGCTGGCGCACCTCCTTCGCCGCAGCCGCAACCGGGATCCGTCGCTCACTATCATCGCGGAAAACGCCAGGGTATGGGCGCAGAGCCGATTCAGCCCAGCCGTGCTCAAGGTGAAATGGGCCGAACACCTGCGCAAGGTAACCTGAGCGCGAGCGCCGGTGACACGCCGCGGCCGCAATGAACTTTGAACCGCCCCGGGTTCGCCGGAGGCCGTTTGGTTTGAGTCAGGCTGCGATGGCTGGCTCGTCCAGCATCGCGTAATAGCGTTCCTCGGCTTCGGCCGGCGGGATGTTACCGATGGGCTCCAGCAGCCGGCGATGGTTGAACCAGTCGACCCAGGTCAGCGTGGCGAACTCGACGGCCTCGAAGCTTCGCCAAGGTCCGCGCCGATGGATCAGTTCGGCCTTGTAGAGTCCGTTGATCGTCTCGGCGAGAGCGTTGTCGTAACTGTCGCCCACACTGCCGACGGAGAGTTCGATACCGGCCTCGGCGAGGCGCTCGGTGTATCGAATGCTGACGTATTGCGAACCCCTGTCGGAATGATGGACGAGGCCGCCGCGATGGACGGGCCGTCGCTCGTGCAGGGCCTGCTCCAGCGCGTCGAGCACGAAGCTCGCATGGGCCGTCCGCGACACCCTCCAACCAACGATCCGCCGAGCATAGGCGTCGATGACGAAGGCGACATAGACGAAGCCCGACCAGGTCGAGACGTAGGTAAAGTCCGAGAGCCAGAGCCGGTTGGGCGCCGGCGCGTGGAACATCCGGTTGACATGGTCCAGCGGGCATGGCGCGGCCTTGTCCTGGACGGTCGTGCGGATCGGCTTGCCGCGAATGACACCTTGCAGGCCGAGGTCGGCCATCAGGCGTTCGACCGTGCAGCGGGCGACGTCGAACCCCTCGCGCAACATCTGTCGCCAGACCTTGCGCGCGCCATAGACTTCGAAGTTCTCGCCAAACACGCGCTCGATCTGCGGCTTCAGCTCCAGGTCCCGCTTTGCCCGAGCCGACTGCTTCCCCGGATCGATCCGCTTGGCGACATGCTCATGGTAGGTTGACGGGGCGATCGGCAGCACCCTGCAGATCGGCTCGACCCCATAGGCCCCGCGGTGATCGTCGATGAAGCCGATCATGACCGGTGTCGGCGGTCGAGCTCCGCCTGGGCCAAATACGCCGATGCCTTGCGCAGGATCTCGTTCGCCTGCCGCAGTTCCCGGTTCTCGCGTTCGAGAGCCTTGAGCTTGGCCGCCATGTCCGTCGTCAGCCCAGGCTTGCGGCCGCTGTCGACCTCGGCCTTCTTGATCCACTCGTTCAGCGTCTGCGCCGTGCAGCCGATTTTGCCCGCGATCGACGTGATCGCCGCCCAGCGCGACGGATGCTCGGCCTTCGTGATCCAGCACCATCCGCACCGCGCGGGCGCGCACCTCAGGCGAGAACTTGTTCGTCGTCTTGCTCGTCATAGCCCCATCCTCTCAGGAGTTGGGGCCTCCGACAAACCCGGGGCGGTTCACTTCGGACAATCCGGCATTTCAACCCGGCCGGGCGACCGACTACCATCTATAAACTCGGCCGCAGGCATCGACGATATAGCGACAATCACGGACAATTGTATCAACAGGATCAATTTTGCTTCAAAGAATGCCCATCATATTGACGACATTGCCAATGACCCGAGTCCTTGAGCCTTGTTGTCCCAGATTGCAAATATCGCGCTCCGCGCCCACGGCTGGATCCGGATCGGGGGCCTTATCGGTTTTCTAAGTGCAGTGATGCCCGCGACCGCCCTGGAGCTCTATGTCTCCACATCCGGCAGCGACGCAGATCCGGGCACGATCGACCGCCCTTATCGAACGATTAGCAAAGCGGCTGCCGCTGCCAGGCCGGGAACGGACATCTTCGTCCGCGGTGGTCGCTACGATGGGGTGGTGAGGATCTACAACGACGGCTCCGCGAGCAAGCCCATCAGGCTACAGCCTTATCAGCGCGAAAAGGTCGTCATCGATGGCGCTACAACCAAGACCGATACAGACCTCGTCCTGATCAGCGCGAACCATGTAATATTTCGAAACTTCGAAGTGGTGAACGCCACTCGCACCGGCATATGCGCATGGGGCACCCACGGTGTGCATATCGTCAACAATACAATTCAGGGCAGTGTACGGGGAGCCATCTGGGTTGGACATAGCGCAGCTGGAAAGTCTAGCCAAAACCTCGTTGAAGGCAATGTCGCCCGCGCGAACGCAATCATTAACAGCTCCCGCACCCGAATGAAGGGGTGGCCTGTGACGATCGCCGTCGCAGTATCCGATCATACAGTCGTTCGCAACAACATCGTCTATCAGAACTTTGGCGAAGGCATTGGCGTGTTATCAAGCCGGGGCGTCACGATCCAGTCGAACCGTGTCTTCGACAACTACAGCGTCATGATTTATCTTGACAATGCACCGGCAACGGTCGTTAAGAACAACGTGGTCTATTCCAGCGGTGACGCCCGTTATTTTCGGCAAGGGCGACCAGCCAACGGCGTTCTTGTCGCTAATGAGTTCACAGCAATTCAGCTGCCCTCCAAGGGAATCCGCATCGAGTCCAACAAGCTGATCGGCGTCGGCGATGTGTCCTATGGCAGCTACGAGCGTGGCGGCGGACTTCGCCAGAGCGTCATACGCGACAATATCGTGGTGGTGGCCGTCGAAGGGCCTGTCAAGATACAGTGAGCCCGGACCGGGAACGGATATTCCGTTTCTATGCCACCCCTCGACCGCTATCTACAGGCTCCTCCCGGTTCTACAGCGACAACAGGGCGGCGCCGAGAGAGAGCTGAAAACAGGACATAGACTATGCCACTGATGACGCCGAAAGCGGCACCAAGCACGATCCGCAACGCCAACGAAACGCCCACCGGCGCCGCATTATCGGCAGCGCTCTCGACGATCTCGGCAGTTGGATCGACTGCGTCGAGATAATTGGCATCGATCGCCCAGCGATCGCGGATATCTATTAGCCGGCTCAGATTAACCGCCGCTGCGTTGCGACGAATTTCCAGCACTTCAATCTGACTACCAAGCGCATCGAGATCGACGATCGCCTGGCGCGTCTCAGCGATGCGACCACTCAGTTCCTCATTGGTCGGCTGGAGCATCGCCTGCTGTTTGAGTCGGAGCAGCCGCTCGGCCGAGATCGACCGTTCTGCGCCGACCTCGGTCACCCCACGTGCATTCAGTATGCCAATCTTCTCGGCTTGGACCGCGTTGAGCTGAGCCTGGATGTTTTCGATCTGGACGGCGTAGAAGTCAGCCGCGTTGCGATTGAACAGCTCCCGCCGCTTAGCGCGATAGGCTGCAACAACGGCATCGACGATCTGTTCAGCGATCCGTGAATCGGCATGCCGGAACCCCACCGTCAGCATGGCCGCACCTTCGACGCGGCGTACCACCAGTGTGGCGGCCAACGCCCGCGTCGCCGCAGCGATCTCGTCCACGGGCGCGCTGGCATTGTGATCATTCGGAGGCATGATCCAGGATCCGACCGTCGTTGCGACGTCGGCCAGCCCAAGCATCGACGTGCGCGTGTTCGGCATCAGCTTCTCCGGCCCAATCGTTCGCGCGACCTCCTTCAGCACCTCTCTGTCCTTGAGCAAACGCATCTCTGTGAACAAGGCTGTGTCGAGTGAAACTTGGATGCTCTCGCCCCAATTCCGCCCCTGCTCTCCCGGAGCAACCGGCGAGTATTCTCGACCAAACCGATATAGTAATGTCGATTCAGCCAGATATTCTCGCGGCGATGTCGTTGCGTAGAGACCCGCCAAAAAAGCACCGATGACAGCAAACAGTATGATGGTCAATCTCAGTTGCCAGAGCAACGCGACGATATCAACGGGAGGGAACGGATGATGCCTCGGCGTAGGGTTCATAAGATCTCTCCCGAATGGAACTCGAAACTGCAAGTCTGTCCCTTGCCTGTCCAGTGCGACGCGCCCCACAGACAGAAGAAGGCCAATTTCCAGATAAAAGAGGCGCGGAAACGCATCATGGAGAAAAAGCGAGGTGGTCAGATACCCGACGAAGCCGATCACCACGCTGAGGCCCAGGACCGCGCTACCGGACCTATCATCGGCCTTGAACCGCGCAGTGCCCCAGAGGGCGATCGCAGCCGCTCCACCGGCTAGCGCCACGAAAGTGACTAGCCCGAGCAACCCGCCTTCGGCTGCCATTTCGAGATAGAGGCTGTGGGCATGAGGTGGCGCGCCAGGATCCAGCCCCTTTGCAAGCGCGTAGTCACCATAGACGCTTTCATACTGAGCGAACCCGATGCCAAGTAGGGGATAGTCCGCGAACATGTCCAGCGCGGCAGTCATGACCGCAATTCGCCCGCCGAGCGATGGATCCTCAATCGCCTGGTCGCCGAGAAACAGCGCCCGCCCCGCCTGGGCAATCGAACCGAAACGATCGAGGAACTCCTGAGGCGCTGTGGCGACGCCGATCAGTGCCGCCGCACAAAGCGGGATCAACACCCGCCACCTCGCACGCAACGTTAAGATTGTTACGATCGCCATGACCGCAACGGCCCCGAGCGCGCCGCGGGAAAAGGTCAGGACAATCGCGGCCAGAATAGCTGCTGCCGAGGCCAAACCTACGATCCGTAGGCCGAGGCGACTGTTGGCGATAGCCGTACCTAATGCGAGAGGCAGAGCCATGACTAGGACTTGGCCGAAATAATTCGAATCCGGATAAGGTCCGGACAGACGCCACGAATGAAGGTCCCCCGCTATCTGCTTCACGGAAGCATTGGCGAAACCGAAAAAGTTATAGTCGAATGCGCCCGTAGCGTACTGCACCGCGCCCAAAAAGGCGATTGCACCGCCGGTGCAGGCCACCGTCCTGACTGCCAGCCGCAGTTCCCGGGGCGATTTGACGAAGGCGACGATCAGCAGGACGATCGCCCAATCCTTCACCAACTGATTCAAGGCGAGGAACGTCGCCTCAGGAGCCTCGGTCCAGAACAAGGATATCGATCGCAGCACGACATAGGCTACCGCCACGACGACCACGAGCTGCTCGATCGACGTTTCCTCGCCGTTGCGCAGCTTTCCGATCAAGGCTACTGCTGCAAGAGCAGGCACTATCAGCACGCCGAAGATCGGCAAACCGTGGACGTTCGTCACGACATTTGCAGCATTCGCGACGACGGTGGCGAGCAGGAGAGCCAGTCCGGCGCTCGGAAAGAAAAGAACGAAAGTTCCACCAACGACAACGATCGCACCTGCCACGGCCATCGCTGGCGCTACTGTCGCGGCTATCAAAAGCGTCACCGCGGCAAGCATGCTGCCCCAACGCATCCACCGAGATAATCCCGCGGATGGGGTCCCCGTCATGAAGTTACCGCCCGTCGGTGAGACATTCGACTTCGATATGACCAGTTCAGTTTAGCGCTTATTTCAATGTATTGCTCGGCAAGGTGATTGGGCGCCCCCCAGCGAAAGCGAGTGCGATCGCTTGCGCTACGAGTTGCGGGGCCACGAGTCTAAGCGCGATACCATAGCTGATTACACCCGCCAGTATCAGGGCAGTAAGACGCTGGGAGACGGATGCCCCAGAGCTGAACCGGTTGACCATCAGACAACAGAGGATCATGAGGACCGTCCCGGCCAGAGGTGCTCGCACAGCTCGGAAGAGCGTATCAATGCCGATTCTGACCAGACGCCCAGCCACGACCCAATTGATGACGGCAACGATCGTCGCGACAGCAACCTGCCCAGCGGCCACACCGACGATCCCCCAACGGGCTGCGAATAGGAAAATCGGGGCCGCCAGGAGGAGATTGGCGATGGAGATCAGGGTCAGTACGTGCGGTCGTCCGGTCGCCTTATAGATGTCGCCCAAATTAAAGCTCAAAACGGATATCATCGCATAGAGCACCAATACGTGGATCACAGGCACCGCGGCGATCCATTTCTCACCATAGAACAATTGCACGGCAGGTGCCGCGACAAGCCCAATGCCCGCCGCTGCGGGAAAGGTCACAGCGGCAATGCCAGCAAGACTGCTCTGATAGGTGCGACGCAAAGCGTCGCGATCCAACTGGATCAGACTGTACGCAGGAAAAAGAGCTTGGCTCGCCGCCCAGCAAATGCTGATGACGGCCTGATCAATCAGAGCGAAACCAAGTACATAAACGCCGAGTTCGGCGGAGTCGAACAGATGAGCGATAACGAGATAATCGCTGTTCTTGATCGCCATGCCGAGCAATTCGATCAGCGCAATCAGGCTTCCATATTTGAGCGTATCAGGCAGAATGTCGCGGTCCAGAGAAAGACGCGGTCGCCAGCCCGACATCCGCCAAAGCAGAATCAAACCCACGACTAACCCGGCGATATGGCCATAGACCAGGCTCCACGCTCCGAACCCGGCCGCGGCGAGGGCAATACCTACAGTGCCTTTCACAAGAGCCTTGACTATTTCCGATATTGCACGACGACCGAACGCCATTCGCCGCTGCATCAGGCCGGAGAAGATTGAGGCGGGACTGCTGAGTAGGAAACATACGGATAGAATTCGAACGATGTCCGCAATGCGGACATCGTTGAAAAACGATGCGAAGAGAGGAGCCGCTGCGAACGTCACCAATCCAGCCAGCATCGCGCCCGCGAGTCCGATCGACAAGCTGACGGCCGCCGTTCGCTCGGGATCGCCAGGTCGCCAAACCACCGCGGCCCCACACCCCATCCCGGCAACGGCTTCGAGGTAGGCCAGCAGGATCAGGCTGATGGCAACGAGCCCGAAATCGTCCGGCATAAGGAGCCGGGCCAGAACGATCGTATTGACGAAGACGATCAACTTCCCCGCAAGTAATGCTGCATGCGACCAGAGCGCTCCGAATGCAACCTCTCGGCTAAAGCCCGGCATCTCCACGTGCATGCGATCACGACCGTGCGCCGGTGCGTTCAGGTCCGCGTCCTGCCCTGTCATTCGTGCGCCTCGCCCGCACATTGCGGCCAACGACATCGAACAGATCCAGACGAATACTGTACCAGGCAGGAATGGTTCATGTCCAATTCACGACCACCTAACTCTGACGATCCAATGCGCCTTGAGTACTGCAACCATACCTGGTTGATAGTGATGTTCCACATCTGGCATGATATGGTACGAAAGCGAAATCGCATAGTGTGAATACCGAAGTGAACCTGGTTTCTTCGGCTATCTGAGCTAACTGGAATTTCGGCGTGACAATAGTCTGAGCGTCACAGAGGCGAGGCACGATGTGCGGAATATTCGGGGAGCTGGGTCAGGGCCGCCAAGCGGACACCGCAATCTATTCAGCGATCTCAAAGAAACTGGCGCATCGCGGTCCAGATGACGAGGGCATTGATGCGGGCGATGCATGGTTGCTCGGTTTTCGCCGGTTGTCCATCCTTGACCTGAGCCCAAGCGGCCATCAGCCGATGCGGACGCCCGACGGTCGCTTCATTATTGTTTTCAACGGCGAGATCTATAATTATCGCGAGCTGCGCCTGGAACTAGAAGCCTCTGGCGTGAGATTTCGCAGTCATTCTGATACAGAGGTGCTACTGAACCTCCTGGCGCGGAGCGGCGCGAAGGCCCTCACTCGGCTAAACGGCATGTTTTCCATTGCCTTCCTTGACTTGCAAAGGCGAACTTTTCTGCTCGCCCGCGATCGCCTCGGCGTCAAGCCGCTCTACTGGCACGAGTCACAAGGCAGGGTGCGTTTTGCCTCGGAGCTGAAAGCGCTACTGGCTTGGCCGAACGCACCTCGTATCCTAGATCGGGCCGCCGTCGCCGAGTACCTGTCGCTTGGCTACCTGACGAACGGCTCATGTATCTTCAAGGGCTACAACAAACTCGCGCCGGGGCATTTCGCAGAAGGGTCCCTCGACCAGCCCCACATCGATCCAGTCCGGTACTGGAACATCACCATAGCGCCGCCATCAACTCACGAAGAGTTCGAAGAAGCAGCAGATCAGGATGCTCTGGAGGCGTTGCTGTCGGATGCAGTCAGTCTGCGGCTCCGGAGCGATGTCCCAGTCGGAATCTTCCTTTCCGGCGGAATCGACAGCGGCTTGGTGGCGGCCCTTGCTTCCGAGGTCGGTCGCGTGCCGCTTCAATGCCTGACCGTCGGCTTTGAAGCGGAATCTCATGATGAGACCGAGCTGGCGCGCGCGACCGCCAATCATCTTGGCCTAGAATTTCGTCTCCTTCAGCAGCGCCCACCGACGCTCGACGACGTCGACATGATGATCAGGACCTTCGACGAGCCGTTTGGAGATCCTTCCGCTCTGCCGACCATGTTGATGTGCGCCGCGGCCAGTGAACACGCGACCGTGCTCCTCTCGGGGGATGGAGGCGACGAGGCCTTTGGGGGCTACCGACGCTACATCGAGATGGCGCGGTATGGCTGGATGTCCAAGTTGCCCGGCTCGGCGCGTCAGGCCTGCGCATGGCTGGCGTGCCTGCTTCCCGTCCAGTCCCGTCTTGCCTATCGCTTGGCCAAGGCAACGCTGCCCGACGGAGCCATGGGGGCAGTCTTTGACGGACAGGGCCTAACGCGCGATCCAGCGTTCCGGATGATTCTACCTGCCGACCTTCGTGCGGTGGCGACCGACATGGCGACGTCGGTCACGCAACTCTGGCAGAAAACCGCTGGACTTGACCCGCTATCGCGCCAGCGTGCGTTTGACTATGGCGCCTATTTGCCTGACGATGTCCTTGTGAAGGTCGATCGTGCGTCTATGGCGCATTCGATAGAGGTACGCTCGCCATTTCTCGACTACCGTCTAGTCGAATGGGCATGCCATCAAGCGTCGGCGGCGCTCGTCAACGACTCCATCGGCAAACTGCCACTCCGCCGCCTGGCACGCCGCAAATTACCTGATCGCGTCACGAAAGCCCAGAAGCGTGGCTTTGGCATCCCCATTGACGCCTGGTTGCGACGCCCGGAGACACGCGCTGCAATGCGAGAGCGCCTTCTCGATACCGACTCCCAGCGTCCGGATTTGTGGGACCGTACCGGCGTCGCACGCCTAATGAATCTGCACGACAGACAAGCCGGGCGAAATTTCGGCGACTATCTCTGGCGACTGCTCGTGCTCGATGCCTGGAGCCGCCACTACCTGGATTCGGCCGCGCCGACAGCACCTCCCCCGTCGATCTTGCTAGCCTCGGGCCCAGCATCTTTGGTCACACTAGGAAGAACGGCCGAGTCAGCACAGTGACGCCCACTCTCGGAGAATAGCAATGCGCTCGCTTCGCGTCGCAATGATCATCCAGCGATATCTACCCTTCACTGGCGGCGCGGAGCACCAACTCGCTGCGGTTGTCTGCCGCTTACCGCAATACGGCATCGAACCCTGCGTGATCACGCGTCGCTACGATGAAAGCCTGATGTCGGAAGTCATCGACGGCGTCCAGGTCTGGCGGATCCCAACGCCGCCCACTCGCGTCATGGCGTCGGCAGGTTTTACGGCCGGCGCCCTCCGGCGCCTGCGCAGTTTTCGCCCGGATGTCGTTCATGCCCATGAACTGCTTTCGCCCACAACTACGGCACTAGCCTGGAAGGCGATCTCACCAACACCAATAATAGCAAAGATCCTCCGGGGTGGCGAGATCGGCGATATCGGCATGCTTTCGAGGAACACTCTCGGCAGGCTACGTTTGACCGCCATTCAGCGGCATGTCGATGTCTTCGCTGTAATCAGCTCCGAAATTGACCTGGAGTTGGCTCGGCTGAACGTGCCAGCAGGCCGACGTTTGTTCCTTCCCAACGGGGTAAATGTTGATCGATTTAAGCCGGCCACTCCAGCCGAGAAGCAGAAGATCCGAAGCGGCCTCGGTCTGCCGGATGGGCCAATCGCTGTTTTCGCCGGGCGACTAGAGCCCGAAAAGCGGGTGGATCGCCTCGCCGATCTCTGGCCTCGCATCAGGGCTTCTGTGCCAGGAGCGATACTTATCATCGCCGGCTCGGGCGCCCTAGCTGCGCGTTTGTGCGGCCGCGAGCTGGACGGCGTCCTTCCAGTCGGCAAGCAGGCCGACATGGCGCCGTGGTACCGAGCCGCCGATGCATTCATCCTCCCTTCTGCGGCGGAAGGTTTGTCCAACGCCTTACTCGAAGCCATGGCGTCCGGATTAGTCTGCGTCGCAACCGCCGTCGGCGGGGCAGTTGACCTCCTCGGCACGGGTGAAGCCGGGTTACTGGCTCGACCGGGTGACGATCTGCATCTCGAGGAACTTACAATCCGGGCGCTGTTGGGCGATGGGACGGCTTCCCTAGCGGCAGCAGCACGATGGATCGTGGAAACCAACTACTCGCTGGACGCAACCGTCGCAAGAATGGCCAGCTCCTATCGTAGCATGACCCGACTGGAAACCCTGTCTGGATGCTCCACCGGATGAGTGGCTGGCCAACAATGGTTGGGTAGCGTCAATCTGCTGGTGATACTAATAGCCCAAATCAGCGAAGTTCAAACCATGGTTTGGACCACAGTCGCTTGACATCAGGCGCCTCAATCAGGCTCCGTATGAGCCACATTCTGAGTATCCGGCCCATATTGTTTCGATTGCGCCAGTATGCAGGTGATTTTCACTATCTTGCAAAGATGAGTGAGGCCACAATATTGCTCTTAGACAACAGTCACCAGCATTCGATGTCAATTTTGAATTAAGGGCCAGATTCGGCAGCGAGGCGGCAGCATCGGACGTCCCAAGCTCCCAACGGGCTTGGGCCGACCATGTTAGCAGGCCCCCGTGCCCATGATCATCACAGGGACCGTCTTGGCAAGGATGGCGATATCCTGTTTCAGACTCATGCGCCGCACATACAGGGCATCGAGACGAATTCTCTTATGATAATCCGTATTCGAGCGGCCGGATACCTGCCAGAGTCCGGTCATGCCGGGACGGCAAAGGAAATAGGCGTCGAACACACGCAAGTTGTAGCGCTGGCGAGCCGCGAGCTCGCCAAATCCCCGCGGCCGCGGACCAACCAAGCTCATATCACCGATCAGGACGTTGATAAGTTGCGGCAGCTCATCGAGGCTGAACTTTCGTAGAAACCGCCCAATGAATGAAACACGAGGATCGTTCATGAGTTTGAAATTCCGCTGATACTCGCGACGAGCCGCTTCATTCCGCTCCAAGAACGCCTTCAGGACGGCATCGGCATCCGGAACCATGGTTCGGAACTTATACATCCTGAACGTCCGCCCGCCGCGCCCCGGGCGAGGAGCTGCATAGAAAACAGGGCCGCCGCTCAACATGATTAAAGCGGCCACAATTATACCCAATGGTAGCAGAAAAATAATCATTGCAGATGAAAGAGCTACGTCGACCGTTCGCTTCAGCGAATATGTCCTTATAGTGGCTCTGACACGACGCTCGACAAGCTGAATCGGGAGGCCCACACAATCAGCCTCAGGTGAGCATGATGATGCATTCGATGACAGATTGTCCATTGCTAGACGCCCCTTGGCCTGCGTGCCAATTATACCAATGCCAGCGAATATTTCACGAAATATTTGGTATTCATGCGAATATTGTAATTAATTTTGAATTAATTTCACGATAAATCGCGATGACAGAAGATCCATGAAAGGAAGTCAAGATGACAGAGATCGACAACGGAACAAACAAAATCACCAAGACATCAAACCGCCAAGACATGCAGAGCAAAATTGAAAACGCATCCGCAACAACTACTAGACTTGCCGTTTATGTCGGCATAGTTATAGCAAGTTGCGCCCTTTGGTTTGCCATAGCTAAATTTTTTCTCTAATTTATTTATCCATTGATATAGGATGCTAGCGTTCCGGTGACGATGCGTCAATAAGAGGCCGTCACACAGGTGTACAATCACAAGCTGTGCAACGATCACCCTCCTCAGGATCGCCGATTTGTATCGCGTGAGAGATTGCAAGCGATCGCGCATTCAATGGCGACACCTAGCAGGGTGCTGAAGAAGGCTCTCGCGTCGGCCTTGCCGAACAGAGGCTGACGGCATGCCGAGCGGGTGGCGCACACATGATCGAGCCACTGCCGAGCAGCCGCGGAGGGCCCGGGTAGCCTCACCTGAACGCGTGGCGTGAAGCGCAAGCTCAACTCCACCGACGTGCTGGAGACCCTCGCCGATGTGATGATCCTGCGCGGCCCGCCGGCCTATGTTCGGTCAGACAACGGTCCGGAGTTCATCGCTATCGCCTTGCGCGAATGGATCGCCGCGGTCGGCTCCCAGACCGCCTACATCGCGCCCGGCAGTCCCTGGGAGAACGGCTACTGCGAGAGTTTCAACAGCAAGCTGCGCGACGAGCTGCTCGACGGCGAGATCTTCTTCAGCCTGGCCGAGGCCCTCGTCCTGATTGAGGCCTGGCGGCACCACTACAACGGCGTGCGCCCCCACAGCTCTCTAAACTACCGACCGCCGGCGCCCGAACCCTTCGTCCCTCACAGCGGCGGCGTCGTGCCGTGGGCGACGGCGCCAGCTCGATCGGAAAGCGCGCGATCGCCCACCCCAAACGTGCCCCCCGGATACGGGGGTCAACTTTGCACGCCGAATGACACCAAGCCCTTTGGGACGGTCCTCTGTAGGCTTTTGGCCCCAGTTGCTTCCGGTCACGCAACCAGCAGGCACGACATCACAAGGGCGAACGCAAAAGCGCCTCCCACGCCTCCATCATTGTGCGCCTCTGATCGAGGAGGTCTGTACGGTGATAGGCGGCCTCAGTTGCGTCTCTGACTGTATGGGCCAGCGCGCGTTCAGCAACATCACGCGGGTAGCCGTTCTCGGAAGCCCAGTCACGAAACGATGAGCGGAAGCCATGGGCTGTCGCGATGCGACCGGGAGTGTCGCTCTCGACTTTGTGGGTTCTGAGCAGTTTCGTCAGTGCCATGTCGCTCAGCGACCCGCCGGTCCGGGAACGGAATACCAACTGATCGGGCGCTGGTTCACGCGAGCCCTTCATGGATGAAAGGATCTCGAGCGCGCGTTGACCGAGCGGCACGCGATGAGAGACCTTGGCCTTCATGCGTGTCACGGGGATCGTCCAGACCCGCTTCCTCCAATCGATTTCTTCCCATCGCATGCCTCGGAGCTCGCCAGACCTGACGGCCGTGAGCATCAGGAACTCCAACATCAACTTGCCCTGTGCGGGTCTGCCAGCATGCAGAACCGTCGTGACAAAGGATGGGATATCGCGCCATGGGAGTGCGGGATGATGGCTTGTCCGTTCGCGTTTACCAGGCTGCTTGGGAAGCAGCATGTCGGCGACCGGGACCGGGCTGGCAACAATGTAGCCGCGCGCTGCACACCAGCCCATGACTTTGTCGCAGCGCTGGCGAATGCGCGACGCCGTCTCGAGCTTGCTCAGCCAGATATCACGCAAGGCCTCAGCGAAATCGGCTGCCCTGAGATCTGTGACCAAGACGTTCCCGAGGCGCGGAAAGACATAGCGCTCCAGCGTGGAGATCCACTGGGCAGTATGCTTTTCGTTCTTGAAGGCCGGCGACATATCCTCGTGCACGTGTCGGGCTGCTTCTGCGAATGTCGGAACCTGTAGAGCCACCGTGCTTTTAGCGGCGTTCTCTCGACGCAGTTCCAGTGGATCAACGCCACCATCGAGCAAGCGCCGAGCCTCCAGAGCCGCCGTCCTGGCTTCACGGATCGGAACGTCTGGGTACCGACCCAGCCCCATGTCGCGGAGCTTCCCTGTCTGCGGTGAAATGTATCTCATGATACACTTGCCGGTTCCGGCCTTCGTGGACGGAAAGAGGTAGAGTCCAGCCACCGCGCCATCAGAAATCGGTTTGCTGCCGGGCACGATCTTCCGTGCCTTCACGTCGGTAAGCATCCACCCTCCATGGCCTGAACCATCGCTAGCCCATCAGACAGCCCATCACATATTGTGATATTGGGTGATGCCGATCAATATCTCATAGCGGAGCGTATGGCTTAAATGAATATAAATATTCGACTTTTTGTCAGCACTAGGGTCAATTGATACAGATTGAGACATGTAGAAGGCGGACGCTCCCTCCGCCATCAATCACCCATAAGCGCCTGATAAGACTGAGCTTTTTAGCCCGAGGCCGGAATTCTTCCCCCGCCGCTTCCCCCAATAGATTTAGGATGGCGCTGAAGTTGGCCCGATCGCTTCGGACTTTGGACGCCCACCGATTGCTCACCGCCGCACCGCCATAGCGCTCCTGCCACCCATGACTAAGCGAGGCAAATCGGAAACGATTTCCGTTTCGTCGCGCTCCAGATCCGCGCCGGCTTCCTGGTCTGCGTCGCCGTCCAAAGTGTCGAGCAAGGCGATGGCCCGCTCTATCCATAGTTCGAGCTGCTGGCGCCGATAGGCATGTATGACCGGATGCGTCATGGCCGCCACCTATCGGGGCGCTTCATCGGCGCCAGTCCGAGGGCGCGTTCCTCGGCGTCGAGCAGCTTGAACGCGACCTTGAACAGGATGCGCAGGCAGAGCAGTCTGATTAGACTCATTGCACCCATCCCCTACGGATCAGTTCGGCACGGAGAGCCCGATTGTCGGCCTTCCGGTCGCGGCTGTAGCTGTCGGCGAGCGCGGCGGTTTCTGGGTCCAGCTCGAAGGGCGGGCTGGCATCAAATGTGGTCATCACGCCGTCCTTGCCATCTCGGAAGGCGTTCCGGACGAGGGCGATTGCATGCCCCGCCGCAAGGACCGCCTCGATATGGGCCGCGGCTCGCTCCTGTGCGGTGCTCATGCCGTCACTGCCTTTGCCACCCGGTAGGCGTCGACGTCGTCTCGGGCGCCCTCGACAAGCTGCGACACGAGGTTGAGCAACACTCGCATCGCTTCACTCTCATTCGGTTGGCTGATGTCCACGGCCGCCATCCATGCTGCTTCGAGCAGGTGCCGCGCTTCCGACAGGTTGTCGGAGACGCTGACGAGGCTTGGGGCTGGGCAGGCGGCAATTTCAGCAACAGGCATTCCAGTTCTCCTGATGAATAACAGTGGTGGTCAGGCGGCGCGGCGGATGTCATCGATCCGGGCGTAATCGGCGGGGGTGAGGCGTTCCTGCGTCTCGATGGCCATGATGGCGTCGGCGCGCTGGCGCTGGGCCTCGGTCTGGGCGGCCCAGACCGCACGGAAGCCGGCGAGCTTCTTCGCGGCGTGCCAGGCGTTGCGCAGCGCCCAAGCGAAGGTCTTCCGGTACTGGCCGGGCTTCGCGGACTTTCGGGCTACGGCATGAGCTTCCCGCATGATGGCGGAGAGGTCGAAAGCGGACACAGCTTCTCCGTTCGCGGCAGAGGTGCTGCCGTCGCTTGCGTGATGGGGAACTGGAAGAGGGCTAGGTGGCCGGGTTAGCCGGCGCGGGCGTTCGGCCGGTAGGCCCGGTAGTGGGCCAGATGCGCCTCAACCTCGGCCGTGGTCATGAAGCCGGTGATGGTCAAGATATCGATGGGCACGCCAGCGCACGCGATGCGGTTCTGCTCGGTGACGAGGGCTTGAATCAGGTCTCGGCGGGCTTCGGTCATTGCATCCTCGCTTGGCAACGATATTCGTTAACCATAACCTAAATGTGCATATTGGTTATGTCAAACGGTTTGTGTTATGAATAACGAAATTAGTTAGCCTAAGGAGTTTGATGTGACCCTGACCCCGGCCCAATGCAGGGCAGCCCGCGGCCTCGCCGACTGGTCTCAAGCCGAATTGGCCTCAGCGGCTAATGTCGGGTTGAGTACCGTCCGTAATTTCGAAGCCGGCAGGTCAATTCCGGTTTCAAACAATCTGGCGGCCATCGTCACCGCTCTTGAACGGCAGGGCGTCCAGTTCATTCCCGAGAACGGTGGTGGTGCAGGGGTACGCTGGCGTGACCGCGAGGCGGCGCCCGACCAAGGCAAGAGCCCCGACGAGCTGACGAGCGAGAACGACGGGTAATTCCGGGCATAACTGCTCAAAATATTGGGCCGCCATGTGCTGCCTACGATGTTCGGCCGATCGACAAAGCAAAGGGCGGAACCAATGACCGGATATGTAGCCCTACTTAGGGCCGTGAATGTCGGGGGCACTGGAAAGCTGCCGATGAGTGAGCTGGCCGATATGTGTGAAGCGTCTGGGTTCGCGCAGGTCCGCACTTATATCGCGAGCGGCAATGTCGTCTTCCAAAGTCACGGCAGCGAGGATCAGGTTCGGTCGGCCCTCGAAGAGCGTCTTCGCGCCTATGCCGGGAAAAATGTCGGCGTCGTGGCGCGCGCGCCTTGCAGATCACGGCCCAGCGACGGCGACGCGAAGCCATGGCGCGCGCGCGGCGATCGTTGTTGCGGCAGCGGCACCGCTACGTTTAGCACACCGTGTAACCGCCGTTTGCCGTGGATGGCGGCGCATCAGAACCGTACTATCCAACATAGCGGATTCGTTGCTGGCTCGGGTTGGGAGGGCGCCTACTGGTCTGCCCCCACTAGGTGGCCCGGTTTAAATCTAATGCATGCTTGGCTTGGCGGCCACGTTTGAGGTGGCAGACGAGGTGGGTTGAGTTTTCTCAACCGGCCACACGTTTCTCTCAGTTGGGAGGCCCCAGCGGCTATGCTTTCAAACGCCTGTAGACTATTGGTCGAATTCGTTGCTCTCCACCTCGATCATCGAGGGACGTTGATGAATTAGTCAACGCAACGCAAAAGACTGGAGTACGGCTGTGCTTTTTGAGGGTGGGTTCACGTTCGCCAATTTCGTTACTGACGTGTTCGCCGTGTTTGTGTTCATCCTTTGGTTTTGGCTGATCATAACCGTCGCCGGCGACCTGTTCCGTCGTCATGACGTATCCGGGTTTGGCAAAGTCCTGTGGGTGATCCTCCTGATCATCCTCCCGTACATCGGCATCTTCGCCTATTTGCTCACGCAGGGGCGTGGCATGGCCGAGCGGAATGAGGCGCGCGCCAAACAAGCCCGCGATGACCTGCGTCATATCGTGGGCTTCAGTGCCGCTGATGAGATCGAGAAGCTTGATCGGCTCAAATCGGCTGGGTCGATTTCTCCTGAGGAATACTCTCGTCTGCGTTCGCGCGTAGTGCAGTAGGCCTTCGGGCGGTGCAGGGCTCTCGCACGCGCACCGGCTATTGGCGCGGCGGGAGCCCTAAAGCCCGGCAGCATTGCTGCGCTGGGCATGTCCTAGCTCAAAAGGCGCGATTGACGCAGCGGTAGGCTGTGGCGGACACCACGGGCGCAACCGCCTCTTGCCCCCGCAGCCCAGGCGGTTTCTGCCCGCCGACCCACCCATGCAGCCGGGCCGGCGGGCTATTCCATAGGCACAAGGAGATGCTCCGGGGAGAACACTGTGATGAAACGCTCCGAGAGTGAGGTGGACCCGTTTTTTGAGACAGGGGCATAAGGTGGATCGCCCGATGAAAAGGACGATCCAGCATGAAGACACGCAGACGGTTTACGGCCGAGTTCAAAGCCAAGGTTGCGCTTGAGGCGATCCGCGGCGAGCAGACGATCTCGGACCTGGCGACGAAGCATCAACTTCACCCGAACCAGATCACGCAGTGGAAACGGCACGCCATCGAGAATCTGGCCAAGGCGTTTGACGACAAGGCTGCGGATGCGCAGGTCGGCCGGGAAGCCGAGGTGACGAAGCTGCCTGTACTTCGGTCTTGATCATGCCCGAAGCGCCATTGCTGAATGGGCGGACGACTACAATCATTTCCGGCCACACTCATCGCTCGGATACCAGCCCCCGGCAGACTATGGCGGGATCAGTGCCCCAACCGGCTCCAACGCTGCGCGAGATGAAAGCTTCGCGTTTCCGCCGGTTGCTCACACCGCGCCATTTGGCGTATCCAATGCTGACGAGGCTCCAATCGCCGCCGGATGAACGTTCAATGGCAGGTCAGATCCAATCCATTTAATTCCGGGACTGAACACCTACCCACAGGGCCTCTCTAGGATAGGGATTACCGCATTGGAGCGAGAAATGGATGTTGAAAAGGCTATTGCACTGATCACGGCGGCTGGGATCGAGCTCACGGATCGCCGCCGGACGCCCGACGACAAGGCTTGGCAGCTAAGTTTCTCGAACGGCGCGCTCGTGGAAATCCAAGATGCCGGCAAGCTCTCGACCTCGGGCAACGGGATCGAGGCCGTACAGGATGCACTGGGCCTGCCGACAAAGCCAGGCTAGGTGGCGAAGCCTGCGCCTCGCAGCAAGGCAAAACGCTAGGTTGTTGGTCGCCGGATCGATCAGGAAAAGTGTTATCTACTTTGCTGATCCCGCTCAGGGCGTGTAGCCGTCCGTCAGCGTGTTGAGGAATGCCACGACATCATCGACTTCCGATGAACTGAGCGCCGGCGCGTCACCCGGATGCCGGTCGAACGGCGGATCGGTGTTGATGTTCGGCTTCGCATAGTCGGGCAGGTCGTCATATTTGTTGATGCTGCCGTCGGCTTGGCGTGCGTACCAGCGCCCTGGATCGGTCTCCCGCTCCACATAAAATGCCACGGCCTGACGCAGCGTATGGAAGACGCCATTGTGGAAGAAGCTCTGCCGCAGCGCGACATTGCGCAAGGTCGGTGTGCGGAATAGCCCACAATATGCCTTGCGGCCAAGGAAATCGGGGCGCAGTGGTCCGCACAAGCCCAAGTCGAAATAGTTCGAATCCTTGTTGGCGGGAATGTCGGGATTTCGCGGAACGCCAAGAGCGATCAGACCATAGTCGGTGAACTGCGGAGGCGTCCCGTCAAACCCGCGCTCGCTGACATGACATGAGGCACAATTGCCCTTCCGCTCGTCGTCAAACAGGTCGAGGCCCCGCTGCTCCTCGGCCGTCAGCGTAGCCTTGCCCGCCAGTACGGCGTCGTACTTGCTGCTGTAGGGGTAGAAGATTTTGTAGTCCTGCTCATACGCCTCAAGCGCATCGACCGCGGTCTGATAGACGCGCTCCGGGTCAGAGGCGCTAGCCTTTCCATCGATCGCGGCGATCCTGTCGCCATAACCGCCTGCGAGTATGCGTTTGGCGGCTTCTGCCTGATTCTTATTGCCCATCTCGAACGCCGACATGAGTGGGAACCCCGCTTGGTCGCGGCCGCGATCAACGCGGCCGTCCCAAGTCAGGCCACCGGTCGGACCGTTATCGATGCTCTCATCGGCGTCGTCCTCGGACTCGAAAAAATGCTCGGTGAACGACGGTACCGCCTGCAAATATTTCAGCGACGGCACGGCCCGCGTGCCCGGCTGCAGCATGTCGGTGCCGGCCAACTGCACGGCCGCAGCATTTGCCGGACCAAAGGCATGCGCCGGATCGTGACAGGTAGCGCAAGCGACTTGCCCCGAACTCGACAGGGAAGGGTCGAAGAATAACGCGCGTCCCAGCGCCGACAGCGCCTGAACCTGCTGGCGCACGGCGGCTCGGGACATGCCCGGCTGGTCGGGATTGAACTTACCGCCGGTCGCGGAATCCGCCTCAACGCCGGCGGCGAGCCCGATGGTCGCAACGCTGGTGAGCAACACTAGCCAGCCGATTTCCCTTGGCCACTCAAGCAGGCCTGTGATTAGCTTCAACCGGTCGCCGCTCCGTTGCCAAGCCGCCAATCGACCACGCTATGACGACGACGCGAAGACATCAACAGAGACCGGTTGGGGAGGTTCTGATGCGGAAGCTCGTTATCGCGGCGTCAATGTCGGGGATGGCCCTTGGTTGTTCGAGCCAGGCGCTCGCGGCAGGCTACAATGATGATCCATCGCAAAATCTGGGCCTGATCGATACCATTGTCGTGATCTATGCGGAGAACCGCAGCTTCGACAATCTGTTCAGCAATTTCCCTGGCGCCAATGGACTGCCGAACGCCTCGCCGACCGCGATGCTCCAGCTTGACCGCGACGGCACGCCACTCAAGGAATTGCCGCCGATTTGGGACGGGCTGACGGCCAAGGGCGTCACGCCGCCGGTCACGCAGGCCGAGACCGCGCATTTGCCCAATCAACCCTTCGCCGTCGACGATCCCCAAGGATTCAACCAGCCGCTCGGCACCATTACGCACGATCTCTGGCACCGCTATTATCAGAACCAGATGCAGATCAATGGCGGCAAGAACGACAAGTTCGTCGCCTGGGCTGACTCCGGCGCTATGCCGATGAGCCTCTGGGACGGCTCCAAGACCGCCATGTGGAAAGTGGCCCAGAAATACGTGCTGGCCGACGATTTCTTCATGGGCGGGTTCGGCGGCTCGTTCTTCAATCACCAGTGGCTGATTTGCGCTTGCGCGCCATATTATCCGCACGCCGACACCAGCGTGGCCAAGCCGTCCATCGCGGTGGTGAATCCGGATGGCGTTTCACTGACAGTGGCAGCGAATTCGCCGAAATCGGCGATCGATGGCATTCCGAAATTCGTCGGCGACGGCAATCTCACGCCCGATTTCTACGCCGTAAATACGATGCAACCATCCTACCAGCCGAGCGGCAACAAGCCGGTTGCAGGCGGCGATCCGGCGATGGCCGATCCGGCCAACCCCACGACGCTGCCGCCGCAGACCGAGCCGACGATCGGCGATCTTCTGAGTCTCAAGCAAGTCAGTTGGGCCTGGTATGGCGGTGCCTGGCAGGATGTGCTCGATCACGGCAATACTTCGCCGGTGCCGAACTTCCAGTACCATCACCAGCCTCTGAACTATTATGCCAGCTTCGCGCCGGGGACCGAGGCCCGCAAGGCACACCTGCGCGACGGCGGCCTGGGCGGAGCCGAACTCATTAAGGCGATCGATGCCGGCACGCTGCCGCAGGTGTCGTTCTATAAGCCGCAAGGCAATCTCAACGAGCATTCGGGATACGCTGACATCCAGTCAGGCGACGCCCATATCGTTGACGTCGTGTCGCATCTAGAAAAGAGCCCGCAATGGCCGCATATGCTGGTCGTCGTCACCTATGACGAGAACGGCGGCATTTGGGACCATGTTGCGCCGCCCAAAGCCGATCGCTGGGGCCCCGGCACCCGTATTCCGGCGGTCATCATCTCGCCTTATGCACGTCAGGGCCTTGTGGACCACACGCCGATGGATACGACTTCGATCCTGCGCTTCATCACGCGTCGCTTTGAGTTGCCGACGCTGCGCGGCATCATCGTCCGCGACAACGCAATCGCCGCCAATAACGAGCCGCCGCTGGGCGATCTGACGAGTTCGCTCGACCTGAAAAAAACGCCTTAGGTTTTTGATCCCATGGTTTGATGGTGCGATCCTTTCGCGGGGATGGAAGGAAGCACTATGGGACAAGTTCGTCACGGGTGCGCCACGACCACGCACGCCGTCAGAGCTGCAATACAGCGATCACAGGCTTGGCTCGTGCAGTTGAGCCGGGAGTTGGGCATCAACCCCCAAGACGGTGGCGAAGTGGCGCAAGCGTGAGACGGTCGAGGACCTGAAGACCGGGCCGAAGGAGCCACGCTCGACGGTCCTTGCCGAGGCTGAGGAGCAATGGTCGTGGCATTTCGGCGCCATACGCTCTTGCCCGCTGGATGATTGCCTCTATGCCCTTCAGCAGCGGCATCGGAAAGGCGTCTGGCCTTCCGGGCTGTCAAACGGCGTTCAAAACTGACCCCTTATCGGCGTCCAATGTTGACCCCTGCTGGAGTTGTTGGAACGCCACGGCCTCGTTATCGCGCAGCCGGAGGCGGAGCGATAACGAGGCCGTGGCGGGCGAAGTTTGGGGTGGTCAGAGGCGGTTCTTGAAGCGCCAGCTCTCGTTGCCGGTCTCGACGATATCGCAGTGATGGGTCAGTCGATCGAGGAGCGCGGTCGTCATCTTGGCGTCGCCGAATACGGACGGCCATTCGCCGAAGGCGAGGTTCGTCGTGACGATGACCGATGTCTGCTCGTAGAGCCGACTGATCAGGTGGAACAGGAGTTGTCCGCCGGACTGGGCGAAGGGCAAATAGCCGAGCTCATCGAGGACGATGAAGTCCATGCGGGAGAGATAGTCTGCCATTCTGCCCTGGCGACCACTTCGGCTCTCGGCCTCGAGCTTGTTGACCAAGTCTACGACATTGAAGAAGCGGCCGCGAGCGCCGCCCCGAATGCAGGCCCGAGCAATGGCGATGGCAAGATGCGTCTTGCCGGTGCCGGTCCCGCCGATCAGGACAGCGTTGCGCTGATGGGCGATGAAGTTGCCGCCGGCGAGATCCCGCACCAGCGTCTCGTTGATCGGCGTGTCGTCGAAGACAAAATCGTCGATGTCCCGAGCCAGCGGCAGCTTGGCAATGGTGATCTGGTATTTGATCGACCGCGCCTGCTTCTCGGAGATCTCGGCCGACAAGAGGTCGCCAACCACCCGGTGCGGCTCGTGCTGGCGCTTCACCGCCGTAGCGAGGATCTCATCGAAGGCCGCCTTCATGCCGTAAAGCTTCAACTCGGCCATGGTGGCCAGGATCTCGGATCGCTCCATCATATTGCCCTCCTGAGATTGTCATAGCGGGCGCAGTCGGCGACCGGCTCATGGTTCAGCCGCAGGGCGTCCGGCGTCATGATCGTGACGGTGCGGACCGGTTCGCGCGCCCTGGCGAGAATGTTGAGGATCACGTCGGCGGAGTGGACGCCTTCGGCGAGCGCTTCCCCACAGGCGGCCTCGACGGCAGGCAGGCCATCGCTGAGAACCGCGGTCAGGATGCTGACCATTTGCCGCCCGCCATCCGGCACCGTGGCGAGCTTGCGGCGGACCCGTTCGAGGCTCGCCGGCAGGATCCAGTCCTTGAATGGCGCTCCGTTGCGCAATGCGCCGGGCTTCCTCGCCAGCACCGGGACATAGTGCCAGGGATCGTAGATCGTCTGGTCTCGCCCAAAGCAGCGCGGATGCTCGCCGATGATCCGACCCTCCTGACGCAACTCGACGCGATCGGCATAGGCGCGGATCTCGGCGGGTCGCCCGACGGCGCTGGCGGCGACGGAGTAGCGATTGTTGTCAAAGCGCACGAGGCAGGTCTTCGACACCGAAGCCGGCACGGCATGGAAGCCGTCAAAGCAACCCCGATAGGGCACGAGACTTGGTCGCTCCTCCTCGAACATCTCCCAGACCGTCCTGTCGCGGAGTTCGGGATGGCGATGCGCCTTGGCGAAGGCAATCGCCCGGTCAAGCAGCCAGGCGTTCAGCTCGTCGTAGCTCTTCACCCGGAGCCGCGGCGTGAAGAAGCGTTCGCGCACGAGACCAACCTGGTTCTCGACCTGGCCTTTCTCCCAGCCTGACGCCGGCGTGCAGGCCACCGGATCGACCAGGTAATGGCCGCACATCTGGAGAAAGCGGCGATTGTAGAGTCGCTCCCTGCCGACGAAGATCGTCTCGACCGCCGTCTTCATGTTGTCGTAGATCCCGCGCGTGCAGGCACCTTTGAAGAAGGCAAATGCCCGGTCATGGGCGTCGAACACCATCTCCTGGCTCTCGCGCGGATAGGCCCTCACGAACAGCATCCGGGAATGACAGAGCCGGACATGGGCGACCTTTACCGTCACCGTCGTGCCGTTTATCAGCACGATCTCGTGGCTCCAGTCGAACTGGTAGGCCTCGCCCGGCGCGAAGCTCAGCGGCACGAAGGCGGCAGCCGACAGCGACACCTGTTCGCGCTGCCAGCCTCGGGCATATCGGCGGACGGCATCGTAGCCGCCTTCGTATCCGAGCCCACGCAGCTCCTCGAAAATCCGGATCAGCGTCAACCGCTCGCGGGCGGAGCGTCCCTCATTGGCAGCAAGGATCCGGTCAAGCTCTGGCTTCCAGGCGCCGAGCTTCGGCATCGGCTGCACCGAGCGCTCATAATCAAACGCTGTCTCATTCGACCGCAGAACCTTGCGAACCGTGTTCCTCGACACGTGCAGCTCGCGGACGATCTCCTTGATGGTCCGACCTCGCACAAAAAACTCACGTCGGATCCGCGCAACCGTGTCCACGCCCTTCATCCCCGCCCGCCTGTCCTCGAAAGGAAAGAGACGGACTGTTCAGCTCGATCACATGGGGGTCAATTTTGGACGCCGATACCCCCGGATATGGGGTCAACTTTGCACGCCGAATGACATCCGGGCTTTCGGCCCGTCTAGGTGTCGAAGCTATGAAGGTGGTTCATCCGGGTGCGGGATGTGAGGCTGGGGGGTACGAAGCCAACCAACCCTGACCGGAGCGCCCGGATGAACATTCATGAGAATGCGCGGATGACCTTTCACGGTCGAGTCCTTCTAGTGAAGCGCGTGCGTGACGCGGGCTGGCGCGTCGCCGACGCGGCGCGAGCCGCCGGCATCTCGGTGCGCACGGCTTACAAATGGCTGGCCAGGTTCCACGAGGGCGGCGAGCGGATGCTTCATGACAGGAGTTCCGCGCCTGCCCGGATGCCCCACGCCACGCCGTCGGGGATGGTCGAGGCGATCGAGGTCCTGCGGCGCCGGCGCAGGAGCGGCCCGGCCATCGCGCGGGAACTCGGTCTGCCGCGCTCGACCGTCGGCGCCATCCTGCGGCGACGGGGCCTTGGCGCCTGTCGAGCCTCGAAATCAAGCCGCCGGCGATCCGCTACGAGCGGCAGCATCCCGGCGAACTCATCCATGTCGATATAAAGAAGCTCGGCCGTATCGATGGTATCGGCTATCGCATCACCGGCCAGCATAGCGGCATGACCAAGAACCGCGGCATCGGCTGGGAATGCCTCCATGTCGCCATCGATGATGCCTCGCGCCTCGCCTATACAGAGGTGTTGCCGAACGAGAAGAAGGGCACCACCTGCGCCTTTGTCGCCAGGGCCATCGCCTGGTTCGAGCGCCATAGCATCACCGTCGCCCGCCTGATGTCTGACAATGGCAGCGCCTACAAGAGCCACGACTTCCGCGATCTGCTCGCTCGCCTTGGCATTCGCCATGTCCGCACCCGGCCCTACACGCCCCGAACCAACGGCAAGGCCTTTGCCAGTTGTAACGGAACAGGAAGGCGTCGAGTTCGGCGCGTTGCTGCTCGGAGGTTTCATAGGCTTTGGCATCGGCCCATTCGCGCAGCGATGTCTGCACAAAGCGCTCGGCCTTGCCGTTGGTCTGGGGCCGATAGAGCCGGATGCGCTTGTGGGCGAGCCGAGCGAGCGCAGCGCCTTGGCGTAGCGGCGCGAGGCGAAGGCAGGGCCGTCTGGCCTGCTGCCGGTTTCGTGGACACCGAGGTAAGGTGTTTAACGGGACTGGAGAATGGGAACGCAAAGAAGGAAGTTCAGCCGCGAGTTCAAGCTTGAGGCGGTGAGATTGGTGAAGGACCGGGGCGTTGCGGTGGCACAGGCGGCTCGTGATTTGGATCTCCATGAGAACGTGCTGCGCAAATGGGTCCGCGAGACGAACGCTGATCGACGGCATGCGTTTCCGGGCCATGGGCTGATGAAGCCGGAGCAACAGGAGATCGACCGACTGCGCAAGGAAGTCGCGAAACTCAAGGCGGAGCGCGACATCCTAAAAAGGCCGCAGCCTACTTCGCGAGGGATGCGATATCAGGTTCGCCTTCATCGCGAAGCACCCGGGCATCTGGCCGGTGGCATGGCTGTGCAATGCGCTGGATGTATCCCGCTCGGGCTTCCATGCTTGGCTGAACCGCTCCCCCAGCGCTCGGTCCCAGCACGACGAGGCGCTGATTTTGGCGAAGCGGTCGGAGTGATCGGCGGCGTGCGCCAAAAGATCCACTTCCTGTGCATGGACCTGCCACAGCCGGACGCATGCTTCGTGAAGGCGTATCCGCGGGAAACGACCGAGGCGTTCCTGGCCGACCCAAGCTGTGCCAAATGATTTGACGACGGACACCTGACCACTGCAGGTCGTCGGACCTACGCAGAGATTGTTCCTCGCGCGATAGAGTTTGAAGCAGCACTACGTGTCGTGCTTGGAACCGACGCAGGACCCTTGCTGAGGGCACTCCAACAACTCGACGTCCGCGCTGGAGTGGGAGCCAAAGGCGGGTGCGATCGGTTGGGAACCATCGCGCCACCCTCTAGCAAGGTGCTGTGCTTCCGCCCGCGCAGGAGGCGGCCTTATGCGATAAGATCGAGGCTCAGAGCGAGGCGGCCAGTGCCTTCAGGAAATGGTCGTTGTCGGCCTCGGTGCCGACCGAGACGCGTAGCCAGTTTTCATAGCCCGCTTGCTTCCACGGCTTGATGATCACGCCTTGGTCCAGCAGCGCCTCGGCAAGCTCGACCGATGGGCGGCGCGCTTCGAAGAACAGGAAATTCCCCTTTGACGGCAGCACGCGCAGGCCGAGTGCTTCGATCGCGGCTTGCATGCGCGGCCGCTCGCGCTGCACCAGTGCCGCCGCTTCCGCCACCGATTGCGGATGGGCCAGTGCCGTCTCGGCCGCCACCTGGGCCATCAGGTTCACGTTGAAGGGGGTGCGTGCCAGATCGAGCCCGCGCTTCAGCTCCGCGCTGTTGGTCAACCCATAGCCGACACGCAGGCCGGCGAGCCCCCATGCCTTCGAGAACGTGCGCAGGATCAGCAGCGGCCCGCGATGCGTCGCCAGCCGCCCCGTGCCCGAAGCATATCCCTCCCCTTCCGCATATTCGTGGTAGGCCTCGTCGAGGCAAGTTACCGCCTCGGGGTGGACCGCGTCCAGCACGCGGTCCAGATCCTGCGGTGACAGCCACACACCGGCCGGGTTCATCGGATTGGCGAACAGCACCAGCCGCACCGGCTGCGCCACCGCATGCACCAGCGCGTCGACATCTATGCTGCCTTGCGGCGTCAACCCGATGCGCGTGACCTCCGCCCCCATCAGCCGGGCATAATCCTCATGCAGCGGAAAGGACGGATAAAGCGTGACCACCGGGTCTCCCGGCCTCAAGACGGCGCGGGCAAGCACCGCGAGAAGATCTTCCGAACCGTTGCCCAGCACCAGCCGCTCGGCCGAAACGCCGTGCCGTGCTGCCAGCTTGGCCAGTAGCGCGCGGCCCGACGGGTCGGGGTAAACGGCGATGCGCTGCAACGAGGCTTCGAGCGCCTGCCGCACCGCCGGGGCCGGGCCGAGCGGGTTTTCGTTCGAACCCAGCTTGACGACGCGGGACACGCCAGGCCGCCGGGCGACCTCTTCAGCGGTGAGGCCGGCATTGTAAGGCGAAAGCGCGGCCAGTTCCGGGCGCAGGAACGAGGGAGCTTTGGTCATGCTTTGGGCCTCCGTGCCCGGCGTGGTGACGGCTTGGCCGCCTGGATATCGTGTTTGCCTGTAGAGCTGGATTTGAAGCCGCGCATCGGGCCGGATCAGTCGCCCCCCGCCGTGGTCTTTTCGGTGCCGACAAAATGGCCGGGCTGGAACGCCACCCTGACGGTGGTGATCGGCCCGAGGTCGTTCCAGGTGGTGCGGTGCATGATCAGCAGCGCCTGTCCAAGCTGCGTCCGCAGCAACCGCGCATCGCGTCGATTGGCATTCTCGGCCGAGAATGCCAATTCCGCTCGCAGGTAAGGCGCATTTCGCACCAGCCATTCATTGGCGTTCAGTTGCCAAAAATCGGCTTTTTCCAGCTCTGGCGCGGCGCGCGGGTTGAGCCAGCGGTCCTCCAGCTGGAACGGCAGGCCATCACCATAGTGCACGGCCCGCATGTGGACGAGCACCTCGCCCGGCGGAAGGCCGACCCGCGCCGCAATATCGTCGGGAATGGGGCTCTTGCGCTGCGCAAAGACACGATGGCTGTAGGCCATGCCGGCTTGTTCCACCTGTTCGCGCACGATGGAGATGGTGAAGGTTGCCTTGCGGACCGGGTCGATCGCGACACGCGTGCCGGCCCGGCGCCGGCGGTCCAAAAGCCCTTCGCCGGCCAGAAGCTGCAGGGCCTTGTTGACGGTGGCGCGCGCCGCGTCGAACTCGATCGCCAGGTCCGCCTCGTCGGGGATGCGCTCGCCCTGGCGCCATTCATGCTCAACGATGCGGCGGCGCACCTCGCTGGCGATGTGCTGCGCCTTGGGGGAGGTGGAACCGGCTGGCTTGTCGATCACGTCCGCTCCTGCAATCGGCCGATGCAGGCCAGGTAATCGGCGGTGATGCGCTCGTGCTCCGGATGCCGACCGTCCTGCACGACATGGCGGCCGGCCGCCCAGACGTCGCGCACCAACCCGTCACGGCCGGCGAAGATCAGGCTGTCCAACATCTCGTCGCCCTTGCGGCCGGCGAGCACCGGATTGTCCAGCGAAACCGCGCACAGATCGGCCCACAAGCCGGGGGTGATGGCGCCGGTCTCGCGCCCTGCAGCCGTTGCGCCACCGTCCAGGCCGGCTTCATAGAGTACCCTACCGGTGGAGCGCCCCGTCTCGGCGAGTACGGCGCGGGCGGTGTCGCGCAGGCGCTGGCTGTACTCCAGCGTTCGCAGTTCCTCGACCAGCGAGATGCGGATGTTGCTGTCCGAGCCGAAGCCGAGGCGTCCACCCGCCTGCTTCCAGATCGTGCCGTTAAAAATGCCGTCGCCAAGGCTGGATTCGGTGATCGGGCAAAGCCCGGCGACGGCACCGGTCGCCGCCAGCCGGCGGGTCTCGGCCTCCGTCATGTGGGTGAGGTGGATCAGCGTCCAGCGGCGGTCGGGATTGTGGTTGTCGAGTAGCCATTCGACCGGGCGGCGGCCAAGCGCGGCCTGCACTTCCTCGATCTCCGGGAGTTGCTCGGCCAGATGCATGTGCAGCGGCCGCCCCGGGCGCAGGCCCACGCAGATGGTCAGCGCCTCGGCGCCGACCGCGCGCAGCGAATGCGGCGCGATGCCGATCCCGGCATCGGCCGGCAGATGCCGCAACGCCCGCTCCGCCGCATCGAGCAGAATGGCGAATTCGTCCGGCGTCGTGCCGAAACGCTGCTGGCCGGGCCCGAGCGGGCGGCGGTCAAGGCCGCCGAACTGATAGTGCACCGGCAACAGGGTCAGCCCGATGCCGGTGCGGGCGGCGGCGGCCACGATCCGCTCCGACATCTCGGCGATGTTGGCGTAGTGCTTTCCGCCCGGCTGGTGGTGCAGATAATGAAATTCCACATTGGTGGCGTAGCCGGCCTCCAGCATCTCCATCTGCACCAGCGCGGCGATCGCCTCGACATCCTCGGGCGTCAGGTGGTCGAGGAAACGGTACATGATCTGGCGCCATGTCCAGAATGTGTCGCGCGGCTGCGGCCCGCGCGCTTCCGACAGGCCGGCCATGGCGCGCTGGAAGGCATGGGAATGGAGATTGGTCATGGCCGGCAGCAAAAGGCCGACCCGCTGGCCCGTTCGCGCCGCGCCCGCCTCGACCTTGGCGATGCGACCGTCCGCGCCGAGATCAACAAGGACATTGTCCGCCCAGCCGCCCGGCAGCAGCGCATGTTGCGCCCAAAGTGTCGTCATCGCGATTTCCTCCTGCCGGTATTTCGACCAGGGCAGCCTGCCACTCGTAATGTTTATACATAAGGATATCGCAAGTATAGACATATAAACATGACTATGGTTAGGCTTGGAAAAACACGGACAGGGCCGGAGGGTACAAGATGCAGGTTTTATGCAATGCCGCCGTGGCAATCGTGGACGACGAAACGGCGGGCTATCGGCTCGTCGAGCGCGCTTCGATCGCTATCGACGGCGGCGCAATCGCCTGGGTCGGCGCCGATGCCGACCTGCCGGCCGCCTATCGCGGCGCCGCTTCCCGCGACCTCGAAGGGCGGGTGGTGACGCCGGGCCTGATCGACTGCCACACGCACATTGTTTATGGCGGCGACCGCGCCCGAGAGTTCGAGATGCGCCTGGAAGGCGCGGCCTATGAGGAGATCGCGCGGGCCGGAGGCGGCATTCTTTCAAGCGTCCGCAGCACCCGCGAGGCCAGCGAGGACGAGCTTTTCGCGCTGGCGCTGGCGCGCGTCGACACGCTGCTTGGCGAAGGCGTCACCACGCTGGAGATCAAGTCTGGCTACGGGCTCGATATCGACACGGAACTGAAAATGCTGCGCGTCGCGCGTCGTATCGGCACGCTTCGTCCGGTGCATGTCGTCACTAGCTGGCTTGCCGCCCACGCCCTGCCGCCGGAATTCAAGGATGACCGCGCCGGCTATATCGACCGCGTGGTTATTGCCGGCCTGGATCAGGGCCATGCCGAAGGGCTGATCGACGCGGTGGACGGCTTTTGCGAGGGCATCGCCTTTTCGGTCGAGGAAATGGCGCGTATCTTCGACCATGCCAAGACGCTCAGCCTGCCGATCAAGCTGCATGCCGAACAGTTGTCCGACCTGCACGGAGCGGCGATGGCGGCCGAACACGGCGCGCTTTCCGTCGACCATCTCGAATATCTCGGCGCGGACGGCATCGCCGCCATGGCGAAGGCCGGAACGGTCGCCGTCCTGCTGCCCGGCGCTTTCTATACGCTGCGGGAAACGCAATACCCGCCGCTTCAGGCGCTGCGCGACGCTGGCGTGCCGATCGCGCTCGCCACCGATTCCAATCCCGGCACCTCGCCCCTGACCTCCATCCTCCTGACCATGAATATGGGCGCGACGCTGTTTCGCATGACCCCGGCCGAATGCCTGTGTGGCGTGACCCGCAACGCGGCCCGCGCGCTTGGCCTTTCCGATCGCGGCGTGATCGTACCCGGCGCCCGCGCCGATCTGGCCATCTGGAACATCAAGCATCCGGCCGAGCTCTCCTATCGCATCGGCTTCAATCCGCTTCATGCCCGCATTTTCGGAGGTCACTATGTCTGAGATCGTCCTGACACCCGGCAAGGTCACCCTGGCCGATTTGGAGCACGTCTGGCGCGAGGGGCTTGCGGTGCGGCTGGCCGACGGCGCCCGCGCCGGCATTGCCGATTCAGCCGCAAGGATAGATGCCGCCGCCAAAGGCGACGTGGCAGTCTATGGCGTCAACACCGGCTTCGGCAAACTTGCCTCCATCAAGATCAAGACCGAGGATACGGCCACCTTGCAGCGCAACCTCGTCCTGTCGCATTGCTGCGGCGTGGGCGAGGCCGTCGAGGAAGAAACCGTGCGCCTGATCATGGCGCTGAAGCTCCTGTCGCTCGGTCGCGGCGCCTCCGGCACCCGCCCCGAACTGGTCGCGTTGATCGAGGCAATGCTGGCCAAGGGCGTGCATCCGGTGATCCCCGCGCAGGGTTCGGTCGGCGCCTCGGGCGATCTCGCGCCGCTGGCGCACATGGCGGCCACGATGCTGGGCGAAGGCCGCGCCACCTATCAGGGTCGCGAAATGGCGAGCGCTGAGGCTTTGGCCGCCGCCGGCCTGAAGCCGATGGTGCTGACCGCCAAGGAAGGGCTTGCCCTGATCAACGGCACCCAGGTTTCGACCGCCTTCGCGCTGGTGGGCCTCTTCGATGCCTCCCGGGCGGCGCGCAACGCGCTGGTGTCGTCGTCGCTTTCCACCGACGCCATCATGGGCTCGACCGCGCCCTTCCTGGATGAAATCCACCAGTTGCGCGGCCATCGCGGCCAGATTCTTGTCGCCAGTGCCATCCGAGCCCTTATGGATGGCTCGGAAATCCGCGAAAGCCACCGCGTCGGCGACACCCGCGTGCAGGACCCTTATTGTATCCGCTGCCAGCCACAGGTCACCGGTGCCTGCATCGACCTTTTGACCCAGGCGGGCCGCACGCTGGAAATTGAGGCCAACGCCGCGACCGACAATCCGCTGGTGCTGGTCGAAACCGGCCAGATCGTTTCGGGCGGCAATTTCCACGCCGAGCCGGTGGCGTTTGCCGCCGACCAGATCGCGCTGGCGATAGCAGAGATAGGGACTATCTCGCAACGCCGCATCGCGTTGATGGTCGACCCGGCGCTCAGCCACGACCTGCCGCCCTTCCTCACGCCAGATCCGGGCTTGAACAGCGGCCTGATGATCGCCGAGGTGACCTCGGCGGCGCTGATGAGCGAGAACAAACATCTGGCCAATCCCTGCTCGACCGATTCGACTCCGACCTCGGCGAACCAGGAGGACCACGTCTCCATGGCTGCGCACGGCGCGCGCCGCCTGAAGCGGATGAACGTCAACCTTGCCCAGATCGTCGGCATCGAAGTGCTGTGCGGAGCCGCCGGCGTCGAATTCCGCGCCCCGCTCAAGACCTCAACCCCGCTTCAGGCGGTGGTCGCACGGCTGCGCAAGTCGGTCGCAGCCCTCGATCAGGACCGCTACATGGCTCCCGACCTTGCCGAGGTCGCTGCCCTTGTCCGCTCCGGCGCGCTGCTCGAAGCCCTGCCCAAGGGCATGCTGGATGAGGCCCGCCCGTGAACCCAATCCCCGTGAAGCCTGTAGAAATTGTTCGGGGCGACGGTCCGCTGATCCTCGGCCTGCCGCATACCGGCACATATCTGCCAGAGTCGATCCGGGCGAAACTCAATGCGCGCGGCCGCATCCTGGCCGATACCGACTGGCACATCGAGCGCCTCTATGACGGGCTTTTGCCGAACGTGACGACGGTCAGGGCGACGTTCCATCGGTATTGCGTAGACGCCAATCGCGGGCCGGACGACGCCAGCCTCTATCCCGGCCAGAACACGACTGGCCTGGTGCCAGTGACCGATTTCGACGGCGAGCCGATCTGGACCGAGGAACCGACGGCGGCTGAAATCGCCGGGCGCAAGGCGGATTTCCATGCGCCCTACCATGAGGCGATCGGCGCCGAGATCGAGCGTGTGAAGGCCAGGCACGGCGTGGCGATCCTCTATGATTGCCATTCGATCCGCTCGCATATTCCGTTCCTGTTCGAGGGCGTGCTGCCCGACTTCAACATCGGCACTAACAACGGGGCGACCTGCGACCCGCGCATCGAGACCGCGACCTTCGACCTCTGCGCCGCGAGCGGCCGCACGTACGTGCTCAACGGCCGTTTCAAGGGCGGCTGGACCACACGCCATTATGGCCAGCCGCGGGACGGCGTTCACGCCATCCAGATGGAACTGGCGCAATCCACCCATCTGGCGACCGAAACCCCGCCCTTCGCCTATGACGAGGCCAAGGCGGCAGGGCTGCGCACCACGCTTGGCGAAATCCTCGCCCGGCTTGCCGCGCTTGCGCCGGAGCTGAAGCCATGAGCGGGCCGCTGTCGGGCATCAAGGTCCTGGACCTGTCGCGCGTTCTGGCCGGGCCGTATTGCACCGCGCTGCTGGCCGATCTTGGCGCCGAGATCATCAAGCTGGAGCCGCCTTCCGGTGATGACTACCGCCATGTCGGACCGTTCAAGGATGGCGAGAGCGCGCTGTTCACGCTGAACAATCGTGGCAAGAAGAGCATCGTGCTCGACCTGAAGAAACCGGACGACATGAAACTGGCGCAGGCGCTCGCCGCTCGTGTGGACGTGATCGTGGAAAATTTCCGTCCGGGCGTCGCCGCCCGACTCGGCCTTGGTGCCGAGGCGTTGCGCAAGGCCGATCCCCGGCTGATCTACTGCTCCATCTCCGGCTTCGGGCAGGAAGGTCCTTTCAAGGACCTGCCGGCCTACGATCTGGTGGTGCAGGCCATGTCCGGCCTGATGGCCGCGACCGGCGAGGAGGGTGGCGCGCCCTTGAAAGCCGGCGAAAGCATCGCCGACCTGGTCGCGGGCCTGTTTGCCAGCTGGTCGATCATGGCTGCACTGGTCCAGCGCAACGCCACCGGCCAAGGTGCGACGCTGGACGTCGCCATGTACGACGCCTTGTTCTCCATGTTGACGACCAGCCATGCCCAGCATCTTTATAGCGGTATCCTGCCGGGCCGGGTTGGCAACCGCCATCCGCTCTCCACGCCCTTCGGCTGCTTCGCCACAAGCGACGGGCAGGTGGTGATCGCAGTGTTGAACACCGGGCAGTTCGAGCGACTGGCGGCCCTCATCGGCAAGCCAGAGATCGCTGCCGATCCGCGTTTTGCGAGCGACAGCAGCCGCACCGAGTATGAGCCGGCGCTGCGCGCGCTGATCGAGGCATGGTCGGGTGCGCTGACGACCGAGATGGCCGTTGCGGCATTGGCCGCGCAGGGTCTGCCGACCGCGCCGATTTGGGACATCGCGAAGGCCGCCGACAATGAACACGCGACGACGCGAGGCCTGATCAGCCAGCTTGCGCATCCCGTGCTCGGCCAGGCGCCGGTCGTCGGCCAGCCGGTGCGCTTCGATGGCGTCAAGCCGTTGGCGGCAACCGCGGCCCCACGCCTCGGCAGCGACCTTGCGGCAGTGCTGAAGGAAATGGGGCTGGAGGAATTCGAATTGGAGGGGCGGGCATGACGCAGATCGACGACCCTTGGCATATGCTTGCCGAAGAGGAGCGCATGTTCTGCGACGTGCTGGAGCGGCTTTGCGCGGACAAGATCGCGCCGCTAGCGGCCGAGACCGACGAGGCCTCGCGCTTCGTGCATGCGCAACTTGGGGTGCTCGGCGAAGCGGGCATGATGGGCGCCAACCTGCCCGAGACCTATGGCGGCGGCGGCATCTCCGCGCCAGCGCTCTTGCGCGCCGTCTCCATCGTGGCTGGGGCCTGCGGCTCGACCGCATCGGCGCTGACGGCACATTATCTGGCGACCGATTCCATCCTGATCGGCGGCACCGATGCGCAGCGCGAGGAATGGCTGACGAAGGCTGCCACCGGCGAGGCGCTCGGCGCTTTCGCCTTGACCGAACCCACCGCCGGCTCCGACCCCGCCGACATGAAAACACGGGCGCGGCGCACGGCAAGCGGTTGGCACCTCAAGGGTGCCAAGTGCTTCATTTCAAACGGCGGCGTGGCCGATTTTATCGTGGTCTATGCGGTGACCGATCCCGAAAAGGCGCATCGCGGCATCTCGGCTTTCATTCTGCCCAAGGACACGCCCGGTCTCGAAGCCGGTTCGCCGGAAAAGACCATGGGCCTGAAGGGCGGTCATGTCTTCACGCTGAATCTGGACTGCACGCTTCCTGAAAGCGCGCTGCTCGGCGAAGAGGGCAAGGGATTCCGCATCGCCATGCAGGTTCTCGACAACGGCCGCATCGAAGTCGCCGCGCAATGTCTCGGCCTTGCCGGTGCTGCCATGAACGCGGCGGTCGCCTACGCCAAGGACCGCGTCATCGGCGGCATTGCGCTTTCGGAGCGGCAAGGCATCCGTTGGATGATCGCCGACATGGGGCTGGCCTTCCACTCGGCGCTGCTGTTGTCGCAGGAGGCCGCGCGCCAGCGCGACCTGGCGCATCGCCATGGCGGACGTTTCTCGCTGGCCTCGTCCATGGCCAAGCTCGGCGCCTCGGAGGCTGCGGGCAAGATCGCGGACACGGCGCTGCAACTGCATGGCGGCTATGGCTACACCCGCGATTTCCCCATCGAACGGATCAACCGGGATCTGCGCATCATGCGCATCTACGAGGGGTCCAGCGAAATCCAACGCGCCATTATTTCCGGGATTATGCTGGCCTGACAGGAGTCAAACCGTGAGCGACCCAAGACGCAATACCCGTGACGTCTTCCCCCCGACGGGCCCCGAGATCACCGCCAAAAGCTGGTTGACCGAAGCGCCCATGCGCATGCTGATGAACAATCTGCATCCCGACGTCGCCGAGAACCCGCATGAGCTGGTGGTCTATGGCGGCATCGGCCGCGCCGCCCGCACCTGGAAGGATTTCGACCTCATCGTCGACAGCCTGAAGAAGCTGGAGGCCGACGAGACACTTTTGGTGCAGTCGGGCAAGCCGGTCGGCGTCTTCAAGACCCACAAGGACGCCCCGCGCGTCTTGATCGCCAACTCGAACCTCGTGCCGCACTGGGCAACCTGGGACCATTTCAACGAGCTCGACAAGAAGGGGCTGGCCATGTACGGCCAGATGACGGCCGGGTCGTGGATCTATATCGGCTCGCAGGGCATCGTTCAGGGCACCTACGAGACCTTCGTTGAGGCTGGCCGCCAGCATTATGGCGGCAGCCTCAAGGGCAAGTGGATCCTCACCGCCGGTCTCGGCGGCATGGGCGGCGCCCAGCCGCTGGCCGCGGTGATGGCTGGCGCCTGCTGCCTGGCGGTGGAGTGCGACGTGACCCGCGTCGATTTTCGCCTGCGCACCCGCTATGTCGACGCCAAGGCGCATACGCTGGACGAGGCGCTTGCGATGATCGACCAGTGGACCAAGGCGGGCAACGCGAAATCCGTGGCGCTGATCGGCAATGCGGCGGAAATCTTCCCGGAACTGGTGAAGCGCGGCGTCAGGCCCGATATCGTCACCGACCAGACCTCGGCGCACGATCCGATACACGGCTACCTGCCGCTCGGCTGGAACGTCGCCGAATGGCGCGCCAAGCAGGAGAGCGCACCCAAGGAAGTGGAGAAAGCCGCCCGTGCGTCCATGAAGCAGCATGTGGCTGCCATGGTCGACTTCTGGAATGCCGGCGTACCGACGCTCGACTACGGCAACAACATCCGTCAGATCGCGCTTGATGAAGGGCTGGAAAGCGCGTTCGCCTTCCCCGGTTTCGTGCCGGCCTATATCCGACCGCTGTTCTGCCGCGGCATCGGCCCGTTCCGCTGGGCCGCGCTTTCGGGCGACCCGGAAGATATCTACAAAACCGACGCCAAGGTGAAGGAACTGACGCCCGGCAACCACCATTTGCACAACTGGCTGGACATGGCGCGCGAGCGCATCGCCTTCCAGGGCTTGCCGGCGCGCATCTGCTGGGTCGGCCTCGGCGACCGCCACCGGCTCGGCCTCGCCTTCAACGAGATGGTACGCACCGGCGAGTTGAAGGCCCCGATCGTCATCGGCCGCGACCACCTCGATTCCGGCTCGGTCGCTTCGCCGAACCGCGAGACCGAAGCCATGAAGGACGGCTCCGACGCCGTTTCCGACTGGCCGCTGCTCAACGCGCTATTGAACACCGCCTCGGGCGCGACCTGGGTGTCGCTGCACCATGGCGGCGGCGTCGGCATGGGCTTCTCGCAACATTCGGGCATGGTCATCTGCTGCGACGGCAGCGAAGACGCCGATGTGCGGCTTGCCCGCGTGCTCTGGAATGATCCCGCTACTGGCGTCATGCGCCATGCCGATGCGGGCTATGAGATCGCGATTGACTGCGCTCGCGAACAAGGGCTGAACCTGCCCGCCATTCTTTAGTGGTGTTGCGCGCCTCCAGCCTCTGGCGGTGCGCCACAAACCCCAATAGCTGTGGTTAATCAGCAGTCGCTAACAGTTCACCAGGGAGAGAAGCGAAATGAAGTTTTCCAACACACTCAAATCGGCTTTGTTCGGCCTCGCCGCGTTTGGCCTCGCCGCGCCCGCCATGGCTGACCAGCTTTCCGACATTAAGGCCGCCGGCAAGATCGTCACCGCAACCGATATGCACTATGCGCCCTTCGACGTGCTCAACAACGGCACCTATGAAGGCATGACCAAGGACCTGTTCGACGGCGTTGCCAAGGAAATCGGCGTGGAGCCCGTCTACCAGGACATTCCCTGGACGGCGGAACTGCCCGGCCTCGAGGTCAAGAAATTCGACATCGTCATCGCCCCGGTCACCATCACGCCCGAGCGACTTGAGCGCTATGCCTTCACGCTGCCGATCGCCGATGCCACCGTGGCGCTGGTGCGCCCCGCCGCCAATACCGAATTGAAGAAGCCGGAAGACATCAAGGGCAAGACCGTCGGCGTTCAGCAGGGCACCGCGCAGTTCAAGCAGTTGCAGGCCTTCGGCGACACGCTGGGCGGCATCAACGTCAAGGAATACGGCACCACCGACGAAGCCTATGCGGACCTTGCCGCCGGCCGTCTGGACGCGGTTGCCGGCTCGCTGCCCAACCTGACCTATCTGGTCAAGAGTCGCCCCGAGACCTTCGCCCTGTTTGATAGTGCCACGTTCGGCCAGCCGACCTATTTCGCCTGGGTGGCGCGCAAGGACGCTGACAGCGAAAGCTTCGTAAAGGCCGTCAACGACGCCGTGCTCAAGATGACCGACGACGGTCGTATCAAAGCGATCCAGGAAAAGTGGCTCGGCGCCTACACCGAGTTGCCGCGCGAAGTCCCCACCAAGTAACGATACCCTGCGGGCGGGAGCGATCCCGCCCGCAAGCATTGCGTCAATCGGAGCACTGATGTTCTCGATCTCCACGTTTCTGAACAGCTTCGAGCCGCTCTTATGGGCCGCACGCTATACGATGTTGATTTCAGGGCTGGGCATTGCGCTCGGGCTGGTGGTCGGCGCGCTCATCTGCGCGGCCGCACTGTCCCGCGTGGCCGCGCTGCGCTGGTTCGCGGCGCTGTGGGTCAGTTTCCTGCGCGGGGTTCCGCTGCTGGTCCAGCTTCTTCTTTGTTATTATCTCTTGCCCGTCGTCGGCATCAACGTGCCGGCGATGGTCGCGGCCGTGGCGACGGTCGGCATCTGTTCCAGCGCCTATGTCTCCGAAATCTGGCGCGGCGCCATCATTGCGCTTCCTAGCGGCCAGGCCGAGGCGGCGACCGCCATCGGCATGCGGCCGCGCGACATCTGGGCACGGATCATCCTGCCACAGGCATTCCGGATTTCGCTGCCGGCGCTGGTCAACGAACTGATCCTGCTGGTCAAGGCATCGTCGCTGGTGTCGATCGTCGGCATAATGGAAGTGACGCGCGCCAGCCAGGCGCAGGCGGCCACCACCTTCCGCCCGCTGGAAGTCTACATCGCAGCAGCCTGCATCTACCTTATCATCAATCTCTGCTTGGCGGCGCTCGGGCGCTACCTCGAGCACAGGATGACCGTGTAATGGACCTGAGCATCCTGCTGCAATATTGGCCAATCCTGCTGAAAGGCTTCGGGCTGACGATTCTTTGCTGGTTTCTGGGCACGGTCTTCAGCATGATCCTCGGCCTGATCATTTCGCTGGCGCAGCGTTACGGGCCGCGCCCGCTCTGCTGGTTGATCCAGGTCTATATCGAGATCATCCGCGGCACGCCCTTTCTCGTGCAGCTCTTCGTGCTCTATTATGGTGGCCCGCTGCTCGGATTGCGCCTGGACGCCCTGCCGGCCGGAATCCTCGGGCTCAGCGTCTATGGTAGCCCCTATTTCGCCGAGATCTTTCGCGCGGGCTACCTTGCCGTGCCTCTTGGCCAGTTGGAAGCGGCACGCGCCATCGGCATGTCCGAACCGGCGATCATCCGCCGCATCCTGCTGCCGCTAAGCCTGGTTTCGGCACTGCCGGCGCTGGTCAATTTCTCCATCATCCTGACCAAGGAGACGGTGATCCTGTCCATCATCACCGTGCCCGAATTGATGTATCGGGTACAGCGCATGTCTACCGAGACCTTCCGCTATCTGGAGGCCAATTTAGTGCTGGCGTTGTTTTTCTGGGCGTTGGTCGAAACCATTTCGCGCCTCGGCCGCCGGCTGGAAACGCGCATCACCCGACATCTGATCGAAAGGACATAGGATGGCAGCGGCCTCATCCGTCGAGATCCGCAAGGTCAACAAATTCTACGGGCCTTTCCAGGCGCTGAAGCAAGTGAACCTGTCCATCACGCCGGGCAAGGTGACCTGCCTGATCGGGCCTTCCGGCTCGGGCAAGTCCACGCTTCTGCGCTGCATCAACTTCCTCGAGGAGTACGATTCCGGCGAGATCACCATCGACGGGCAACTGATCGGCTACGCCAGTCCGGGCGGCCGCAAGATGTCGGGTCGCAAGCTGCGCGGGATGCGCCGCTCGATCGGCATGGTGTTCCAGCAGTTCAACCTGTGGCCGCATATGACGGCGTTGCAGAACGTGGCCGAGGGGCTGATCCGGGTGCGCGGTCTGTCGAAATCCGAATCCAGAAGCCGCGCGGCCGAGGCGCTGGAGAAGGTGGGGCTCGCCGACAAGATGGCCAACCATCCGGCGCGCCTGTCAGGCGGCCAACAGCAGCGCGTCGCGATCGCCCGTGCCATCGCCATGGAACCGCGCCTGATGCTGTTCGACGAACCGACTTCGGCGCTCGACCCGGAACTGGTGGGCGAGGTGCTGAGCGTCATGAAGACGCTCGCCTCCGAGGGCATGACCATGGTCGTCGTCACCCATGAAATGGGGTTCGCCGCGCATGTCGCGGATCAGGTCGGATTCATGGAAAAGGGCGAACTGGTGGGTGTGGACGCGCCGAGCCAAATCCTGCACAATCCCAAGGACCCGCGCATCCAGGCCTTTCTGCGCACCTATCGCGAGCGCAATGTCTTTTGATTCGCCCGCGACAAGGCGGCGAGGTACATGCGGGAAGATGCCATGAGACTGTGAGCGGGTAGAATTTTACCCTCATATCGTTTGATCTTTTCGGCTTCCGGGGATGGGAGTAGATATCCGCGCCAGCAATGCGTTGGGGCATGGATCAATCAACGGTTGAACTGTAAGCCGTCGAGATCGTAATCACTGTAACCTCAGACCATGCCCCATAATCATAGCGCCGCCCGCCACTATCAATTCGGCACCATGAAATTCAGAGTAGCGAATAGAGCGGAATACTAGGCGGGCCTACGCTGGCGCGGTAGCGCAATCCTCCTGCGGACAGTCGCCGTCTCAACGCCGTCATCAGCAGGATTCCGATCGCCGCGAAACGGGTGCCGAGGCCCAGATCCAGCAGGATCGCAGCACAATCGCCGATCCCCGATAGCGTCGCCATATACCAGGTCTCCTGCCGAGGCCGCCTGGACATGCCGCCAGCCTCATCGTTGCATGTGCAGGGGTCTGTCCTTGCCAGCCCCCCTGCGCCGCGGTGCCGATCAGTAGCCGGGGTTTGCCTTGAGCGCCGGCGTTGATGTCGTAGACAAAGGCGCCAGCATCGCGCTTCTTCATGTAGTCGTCATGGAAGAAGGGATCGAGCTTACCGGTATCGATCGTCTCTTTGTTGAACGGGATAACCGTGACGAAGACCGCCTTCTTGTAGGACTTGCCCTCGAAATGGGCCTTTATCTGCTGGGCGACGATCATTGGCCTGCCCCCTTAGGAAGTGGTCCTCCCTGATGTATGGCTTTTGAGCCGTTGGAGGACTGAGGAATGCCGAGAAAGAGACACGCTGCGGAAGAGATCGTCACGAAGCTCCGGCAAGTTGATGTGTTGAGCTCGCAGGGCAAATTGATGGCCGAAGCGATCCTATCGATAGGCGTACGGAAGTAACATATTACCGTTGGCGGTCTGAAGGGCGATCAGGTTAAGCGGCTGAATCAGCTTGAGACGGAGAACTCTCGGCTTCGCCGCGCCGTCTCCGACCTGACGCTGGACAAGATGATCCCTGCGGAAGCTGCGCGGGGAAACCTCTAAGCCCCGCACGTCGTCGCGCCTGCGTGGATCATGTTGTTGCAACTTGGCATTCCCGAACGACGAGCGTGCCGGGTTCTCGGTCAACATCGCTCCACGGAGCGCAAGGTTCCGACGACACCGGATGATGAAGCGGCCTTGACCTTCGATATCCTTGCGCTCGCTATCCAATTTGGTCCCTACGGGTATCGCCGCATCACGGTGATGCGGCATCGCGCGGGCTGGGCGGTGAACGTCAAACGAATCTGGCGGCGTGAGGGGCTGATGGTTCCGCAGAAGCAACTCAAACGCGGACGTCTCTGGCTGAATGACGGTTCCTGCATCCGGCCGCGGCCGGAGTATCCCAACTGGCCTGCCCCCTGAAAAGTGGCCCTCCCTGAAGTAGGCTTTCGAGCCGTTGGAGGATGCGCATTATGCCGCAGAAGAAGCACAAGCCGGAAGAGATCGTCGTGAAGCTGCGCCAAGTCGACGTGCTGTTGTCCCAGGGGCGCCCGGTCGCGGAGGCGATCCGGGCCATCAGCGTGACAGCGTTCACCTATTGCCGCTGGCGCAAAGAATTTGGCGGACTGAAGTCCGATCAAGTGAAGCGTCTGAAGGATCTGGAGAAGGAGAATGAGCGGTTGCGCAAGGCCGTCTCAGACCATTCTCCAGTGCCGTTAAACACCTTATCTCGGTGTCCACGAAACCGGCAGCAGGCCATTCTTCGGTTGCTCGGCGGGCACCTTCAGCCCCTCCTGACGCCAGATCCGCTCGACACGTTTGACGTTCACCGCCCAACCGGCAGCCTCCAGCAAGGCTGCGATCCTGCGGTAGCCGTAACGGCCATACCGGGTGGCAAGCTCGACAATGTCTGCCGTCCGCGCCGCATCGTCACGGCGGCCCTTCGGAACCTTGCGTTGTGTAGATCGATGCTGCCCCAGAACCCGGCATGCCACCGTTCCGACACGCCGAACGTCATCATAGCGTGCTCGATACAGCGGCGCCGACGGGCGGGGCTTAGTAGTTTCCCGAGGCTGCCTCATTGAGGATCAGCTTCTCCAACGTTAGATCCTTCGTCATCCGACGAGACCAAAACCCTCCTGAAATCTCAACCGAAAATCTGGGCCATGGGCGCTGACGGCGGACAAGCACTACGACGCTCGGCGCCCCCACTCGTCGCTCGGCAGGCCGCCAGCGCTGACCGCTAAGGTTTGGCCGGCTGCGCGAACACAATCCGCTTCGCCGGCCAACTCAGGCGTTACCGCCAAACCCATTTTGCATTGGATCTGAACCTGGTCACCAAATGGGGCAAGCCAATCGCGCCGCGAGACTGGCTCAGCTAAGTACGGCAGCTAGGCTCTTGACCGTGTCTCGTGTCGGCTTGTATTCGAGCCCGACCAGACCGGTATAGCCGTTCGCCTCGAGCCAGCGAACTCTCGCCTGCCAATCGAGATTTCCGGTACCGGGTTCATGGCGGCCCGGCGCGTCGGCAAGATGCGCATGCACAACGCGGTCGACACGACCCGCGAGGACTTCGACGATATCCTCGTCCATCACGGCCGAATGATAGATGTCGTAGAGGATCTTGATCTCGGGCCGACCGACTTCGTCGACGATGTCGAGACCTTCCGTCGTCGAAGGCAGGAAATAGCCGACATGGTCGACCCGCGTGTTGAGCGGCTCGACGGCGAGCACGATTCCGGTTCCTGCAAGGATGTCGGCAGCGCGGGTGAGCGCATCGACCAGAGCCTTGCGCTGTTCCGCTCGGCTGCGCCCTGCAAGATCCGCTCCCGCCTGCACGATCAGCACCTTTGCGCCGAGGCGCTTGGCGACGGCGATCGAGCCCGGCAGGCCGGCGAGGAACGCCTCATGCTGGGCAGGGTCCGTCAGCGGTACCATCGGCTCGGCGCAGAACCCTGCGACAGGCATCCCCGTCTCCTTGAGCGCCGCCTCGACGGCGTCGATGTCCTTGTTGCTGAAAAGCCAGAATTCCACGGCGGAAAGACCCGCCTTTTTGGCAAGGCGAATGCGGTCGGCGAAATCGGGCGCTTCGGCGGCGAAGAGCCATTCGAGACAGGCTGAATATTGCATGGCGAAGTCCGGTGTTTCGGGATCAGGAACGATAGTCGATAAGAACCTGCATGACCTCGGGTGAGCCCTGGTCAAGCAATTGGTAGCCGCGTGCCGCATCCTGCAAGGGCACGCGATGCGTGACGAAGCCCTTGAGGTCGGCTGAATAGGCGGTCAGGAATTCGCGCGCGATCTGCGCCCGACGTGGCACCGACCACAGCGGTCCGAGGAAGGGATTGACCGCCCCGACCTGCGACGAGACGATACGCGGGCGGTTGTGGTGGAACTCGCCGGAGAGGCTGAGGCTCTCGAACGTGCCGCCATACCAGGACATCGCAACGACAAGGCCATTGAAGCCAACGGTGCGGATCGCTTCGTTGAGGGCGGGCGCCGCGCCCGAAACCTCAATGACCGCGTCAGCGCCCCGTCCCTCGGTCAACTCGCGCACGCGCTCCGCGACCTTGTCCTCGCCCGGATGCAACACGTGATCGGCGCCACCCTTCAGGGCTAGATCGCGCCGCAAATCGATGCCGTCGACACCGATGATGGTGCGAGCGCCATTTCGCTTCAAAAGACGGGTGACAATCTGGCCGATGACACCGAGCCCGGAGACGACGACGTCCGCGCCGAGCGGCAGATTGGCGTCGAGCACGCCGTTGTAGGCGGTGTTCAAATTGGAGAAGAAGACGCCAAGTTCGGCATCACCGAGATCACCGAGTGGGATCACCGCCTTCTCGTTCAGGACGGCGTGGCGGCCATGCGGGGCGTACGCATAGACAAGATCGCCGATCTTGGCGCGCGTCGTCGCCGAGCCGACTTCGGCGATCCGCCCGACCATGGCGTAGCCATAGCGGGACGGCCAGCTCCAGTCCGAGGGACCATCGGAGAGGAACAGCCGCGTCGCCGGGTCCATATGCTGGCGCCATTGCGGCGCCAGACCGCGAAAGACGTTCAGTTCGGTGCCGGCGCTGATGCCCGAGACGAGCGCCTCGATGACGACGTCCTCGGGACCGGCCGCGCGCAGCGGCTCGTCCTCGATGGTCAGGCTGCGGGGGCCGTTGAAGTAGAGCGAACGCGTCATGGCGCCCATGGCATTATCCTTTCACGCCGCCGGCCAGGAGGCCGCCGACCAATTGCTTGCGGAAAATCAGGAAGAGCAGGATTGCCGGCAAGGCGATGATCGTGCCGCCGGCCATGACCTGGCCCCAGGAGAAGGAATAGGGATCGAACAGGGCCTGCAGGGCGAGCGGCAGCGTCTTGACATCCGCCTTCGAGATCAGCGCCAGCGCCATCAAATATTCGCCCCAGGAGAGAACGAACGCGAAGGTGCCGACCGCGATGATCGCTGGCCGGATCAGCGGGATGACGATGCGCGTCAAAGCGCCGACCCGCGAACAGCCATCGATCATCGCCGCTTCCTCGAGCTCCTTCGGGATGGCGTCGATGTAGCCCTTGAGCATCCAGACAGCGATCGGCATGCCGAGCGCCAGATGGGTGAAGATCAGCGCTGTTAGCGTGTTGGTGAGCCCGAGTTGGCGGACAATGACAACCAGCGGGACCAGAACGGCGAGGCTCGGCAGCATCTGCGTGCCGAGGATCAAAAGGCCGAAGAAGTCGCGACCATGGAAGCGGAAGCGGCTCAACGCATAGGCCGCCGGCAAGGCGAGCGCTGTCGTGATGATTGCCACGACGATGCCGACGATGAGGCTATTCTTGAGCGCGATCAGGAACGGCTTCTTGGCGAGGATCGCCACGTAGTGGACGAAGGTGAAACGCTGCGGCCACAGCCCGCCGCCAGTGATATCGGTCTCAGGCCGAACCGAAGCGACGAAGACCCACAGGATGGGTACGAGAAACAGGAACAGCACGATAAGCGTGACCGCGTCGAGACCAGCTTCACGGAGCGGAGAAGTCCGGCGCATTAATCTGTCCTCCGCGCGCGGAGCGCGAACATCGAGGCAAGGAAGAGCAGGACGAGCATCACGATGCTGATCGCCGCAGCATAAGCGGGCCGAAGGTCGAGGAAGACCGCCTTGTACATGGCGATGCCGACGATGGTCGTCGCATCCTGCGGGCCGCCTTTCGTCATGATCCAGGGCAGGTCGAAGGAATAGAAAGCAAGGATACCGAGCACCAGGCCGACGGTGACGACCGTGTTCTGGATCGACGGCACGGTGATATGCCAGAAGCGCGACCAGGCGCCGGCGCCATCGACTTCGGCCGCCTCGTAAAGCTCGTCGGGAATGGACTTCAGCGCGGCAAGAAGCGCGATCACCAGAAACGGCGTGCCCTTCCAGCCTGAAATAAAGATGATCGTCGCGAAGGCGAGAACGGGATCATTGAGGACCGAGCTGTCTCCGGCGATGCCAATCATATGCAGGAAGGCGTGCGCCGGACCGACATCGCTATCGAGCAGGAAGCGCCAGCCAAAGCCAAGCACGATGAAGGGCGTCACCCATGGCAACAGGATCAGCGCCGAGGCGGTGCGGGCAATGCCGGTTTCGCGATTGAGGAGAAGCGCGATCGGCATGGCGAGCAACAGCTCGACGAAGACGGTACCAAGCGTCCAGATCCAGGTGCGGCCAAAGGAGGCCCAGAGCTGGGTATCCTGCAGAAGCGCGCGATAGTTGATCAGGCCGCCCCATTTCGGAGCCGGCTGCCGCAGCATGTACCAATCCTGCAGCGACAGCCAGAAGGCGTAGCAAAGCGGAACGATGGCGATTGCAAAGGCCACGAATACGGCCGGCCCGATCATGCCATAAGGCAACCAACGATCGGACAGGGGTGATCGGCCAGGAGGGCGCGAAGCCGCCCTGGCCGAGGTGACGGATTCCTGGCGTGCTGCCATCGTCATGCTCTGCCGGAGAGCCTAGCGAGCCAGGACTTCGTTGATCGTCGTGCAGAGTTGCGCCGTCGCCTGATCTGTCGTCTGCTGGCCGAGAGCGACAGCCTGAACCGCCTTCTGGATCGTGTCGACCTCAAGCTGGCCCATCTGCGGGATTGCCTCGCTTGGGTACTGGTAGGCCCGCGCATCCTGCAACTGTTCGACGAACAACGGATAGGGGAACGCCGTCCAGGGCTCACCCTTGGCCAGCGAGACACTGCCGGGAATGAAGCCGCCCTGAGTGGCGAGCGTCTTCAGCGCGTCGCCATGCGTGGCGAACAGGATCCACTTCGCAGCCGCTTCCTTGTTCTCGGACGCATCCCAGAGAACCAGCGGCCAGCCACCGAGGAAGCCCGAGCGGTTCTTCGGGCCCGCCGGCACCTTGGCGATCGCGACGTCGTCGAGGAACGTGGCCTTGTCGTTCTGCAGATCCTTGTAGAGGCCCGCATCCGAGAGGATCATGGCAAACTTGCCATCGCGAAAGCCCTTGCGGAATGTATCGCCGCTCATGCTTGGCGCGTCGGGATGGGTCGCCTTGTTCTTGTAAACGCTGACATAGGTATCCAGCGCGGACTTGAATTCGGGCGTATCGAAGCCGCACTTGCCGTCATCGCCGATCATCCGCGCGCCATAACCGAGATAGGCGCTCATGAAGTTCTGCACGGTGAAATAGTCGAGGCTCATCGAAAGCGCCGCGCCATAGGTCCCGTCCTTGGTCAGCTTGATCGTATCAGTGGCGAAATCCGCCCAGGTCCGCGGCGGCTTTTCCGGATCGAGCCCGGCATTCTTGAAAAGGTCCTTGCGGTAGTACAGCGCACGGGTCTCGACATTGACGGGCGATGCCCACCACTTGCCGGCGAGGTTGTAATAGCCCTTGTCGCCAGGCCAGACGTCGGCGGCAACGTCGGTGCCGTGTTCCTTATCATAGGCGGCAAAGTATTCGTCGAGCGGAGCGAGCGCGCCAGCCGATTGGAATTGCGCCACGACGTTGTTGCCGAGCATGGAAACGTCAGGCAGGCCGCCGGCGGAGAGCGCACTGACAAGGCGCTGCTGCTGCTCGGACCAGGGCACGATCTCCATGTTGATCTTGATGTCGGGATTGGCTTTCTCGAAGGATGCGATAGCGCCGTTCCAGGCGGCGACATCGGCATCGCGGGTCGAGAACTGCCAAAAATTCACGGTGGTTTCCGCCAGAGCAGGGGCGGAGAAGAAGCCGGCGGCGATGGTGGTCGCGGCCAATAGTGCGGTGATACGCATGGTAACCCTCCCAAGTCATGGCTCTCCCGTCCTTCGAACGGTGGCCGGCGTTTCCTCAAATCTTGTCTTTCGAGCCCGTCTTATGCGGGTTTGTCGGCAACCGAAAATTTCCCGATGCCGCATATGTCATCGATAACACATAGCCAAATCGTTAGCATCGGGCGCAGTTTTGTCAATTGCCGTCGGAGAGAGACTTTAGGTACGGCGCAGCACCAGCCGACCGGCGCACGACCAGCCGGGTCGGCAAAACGGTGGACATCGCAACGATTCTGCCTTCGATAGCGTCGAGTGCAGCGCGAAAACCGAGCCGTCCGAGATCTTCCATCGGCTGGGCAACCGTCGTCAGTTGCGGCGCCAGATTGGCCGCCAGCGTGTCATCAAAGCCGATGATCGACAGATCGTCCGGGACGCGGAGGCCTTCCTCATAGATCGCCTGCAGGGCGCCGGCAGCCAGGATATCGCAGGTGGCGAAGATCGCCGTCGGGCGTTCGGGCAGCTCCAGCAGCGCCTTCATGTGGCGATAGCCCTCGATGCCCGAGCCACCATCGGCGATGTTGTAGTAGAGCCCGAGCCTGACCAAGCTCTCGTCGAGACTCAGTCCCGCCCGCCGCAAGCCTTCGCGGTAGCCCCCTAGCCGCTCGTCCTCGACGCTGACGAAATGTCTGTCGCCGCCGTTAATGCGATCGGGATCACCGCCGACGAAGGCGATGCGCCGGTGACCAAACTCGACAAGATGCGCGATCGCTTCCAGCGCGCCAGACTTGTTGTCGACACGAATCGACGGCGCCTCGATCGTCGCTGCACGCTCCAACTGGACAACCGGGATGGCGGCCTCAGCCAGCAACTGAACGTTACGACTATCGACCGCGTTGGTGAAAAGCACCGCATCGACGCGACGCTCAATGAAGCGCTCGACGCCGAGGCGTTCGCGTTCGGCGCTGCCATTGTGATTGAAGAGAAAGGTCTTGTAGCCCTGGACCAGCGCCTCTTCTTCAGCCCAATGCGCGACATTGACGAAAAAGGGGTTGGCGGTAATGGCCGTCAGCATATGACCGACCGTAAAGCTCCGCTGCTTGCGTAGTCCGCGCGCCACGGCATTCGGCCGGTATCCTGTCGCCTTGATCGCGGCCTCGACCCGGCTGCGGGCATCGTTCGAGACATAGCCCTTGGCTTTCAGCACCCGAGCCACGGTCGCCGTCGACACACCTGCGCGCTGCGCGACTTCCATAAGCGTCGAGGGTTTCATTGGCGCCACTCCGTCCCTCCGCGTGCTGTAGCGACTGGAAATTGAAGAGGCAAGACAGTCGAATGGGCTCGCCTTTGAGGGCGCCGAAAATATTGCGACTCTTGTTGTGAGGCAGATACTCGAAGAAGGCGATCTTGCGGCAATAGCTGCGGATTGTTGGGCAGGCAGCTGGCCATACGTGTTGGCGCTTCTTTGACGGCGACGCTCACCGACCAGGTCCAGGGCCAAGTCGTCTCCGTCGATTGCGCAGTTGCCTAGCCGCCCTACGATTTCTTCTTCCAACGAGCGGCAATCGTCTGCATGAGCTCTCCCTGCCGATCGTCAGGGATCTGTGCGTAGTAGCGCATGGTCGCATGGAACGCATCGGCCGCCTTGATCACCACATAGGCCGGGCTGGTGATCAGGTCGCGGGCCTTGAGAAGCCGGTCAACGCTGGCCTCAGAGACGAAGTAGCGCTTTTCGTCGATGAACCGCACCGCCAGTTCCCGTGGGGAGAGCTCGGACTGCTCCAGCGCCATCGCGATGATCTGGTCTTGGATGTCTGCCGGGATCCGGTTCCACACCCGGCTTGGCGCCGATGGTCGATCGTCCAGTGCCTCGGGACCGCCACCGAGATAGCGATCATATCAGCGATAGAAGGTCGGGCACGGGATGCGCAACTGGTCCAGCGTTTTGCGGGCGGGCAGATACAATTGCTCGACGAGCCTGATGATTTCGAGCTTTTCGGATCGGGATATCTCATTCGGGCTCGTCCCCATCTCTTACCCGGCAGGGGAACGCCTTGCATTCACCGAGAGGGCGCGATCATGCTTTTTTGAGCAGACGGCTTTCCAGCGTCAGATCAGCGACGCATTCCTTTACCGCACTGGCCTCGCGACGCAGGTCCTTGACCTCATCACGGGTCACGGCGCGAGCGGTATCGCCGGCCATTCGGCGCTCGCCGGCTTCCATGAACTCCTTCGACCAGGTGTAATAGAGGCTCTGCGCGATGCCTTCCTTGCGGCCCAACTCGGCAATGCTGTCTTCGCTGCGCAGGCCGTCCAGCACGATCCGGATCTTGTCTTCGGCTGAGAAGTGCCGGCGGGTGGCCCGGCGAATGTCCTTCACCACCTGCTCGGCAGGCTTTTTGGTGTTCGAGGATTTGGCGGTCATCTTGGTTCCTTCGTCATCCGACGAGACCAAAATCCTCTTTAAATCTCAACCGAAAATCTGGGCCATGGGCGCTGACGGTGGACAGGGCGTGCCAGGTTCGAGTGAGGTGGACCCGGTTTCTGAGACAGGGGCATAAGGTGGATCGCCCGATGAAAAGGACGATCCAGCATGAAGACACGCAGACGGTGTACGGCCGAGTTCAAGGCCAAGGTTGCGCTTGAGGCGATCCGCGGCGAGCGGACGATTTCGGAACTGGCGACGAAACACCAGCTTCACCCGAACCAGATCACGCAGTGGAAGCGGCAGGCCATCGAGAATCTGGCCAAGGCGTTTGACGACAAGGCTGCGGATGCGCAGGTCGGCCGGGAAGCCGAGGTGACGAAGCTGCACGCCAAGATTGGCCAACTCGTCGTCGAGCGGGATTTTTTGGCCAAGGCCTTCGATCGCTGAGCCTGGATCGGAGGAGAATGATGATTGATCCCGATCACAACCGGCTCTCGATTCGCCGCCAGTGCGAACTGGTCTTCGATCTCGCGGTCGTCGTTCTACCGCCAGCCCGCCGGCGAGACGCCCGAGAACCTCGAACTGATGCGCATCATCGACGAGGCTTTCATGGAAATGCCCTGGTATGGCTCACGGCAGATGGCGCGGCACCTGCGGCGTCAGGGCTGGTGCGTCGGCCGCAAACGGGTTCGTCGGCTGATGCGCAAGATCGGTCTGTCGCCGATCTATCAGGCGCCGAAGACCAGCGCGCCGCATCCGCAGCATCGTATCTATCCCTACCTGCTGCGGCATCTGGCGATCGAGCGGCCGGATCAGATCTGGTGTGCCGACGTGACCTACATCCCGATGCGGCGCGGCTTCCTCTACCTCGTGGCCATCATGGACTGGTTCAGCCGCAAGGTGCTGGCCTGGCGGCTGTCAAACACGATGGATGTCGACTTCTGTGTCGCTGCTCTGGAAGAGGCGATCGCCCGGCACGGCAGGCCCGACATATTCAACACGGATCAGGGAAGCCGGTTCACCAGCTTCGCCTTCACGACGACGCTGAAGGACGCCGGCATCCGTATCTCTATGGACGGGCGCGGTCGCTGGATGGACAACGTCTTCATCGAGCGGCTGTGGCGCAGCCTCAAATATGAGTGCGTCGTCCTCCGCGCATTCGAAACGGGAAGCGAAGCCCGCAGCGGCATCGGCTCCTGGATCGACTATTACAACCAGCGACGCCCACACTCGACTTTCGGCGGCAGGACGCCCGACGAAGTCTATGCTATGGCGGAAATGACGGAGCAGTTGGCGGCGTAGAAACAACCCCGATCCACCTTAGCCAACCCGCCAAACTGTCTCAGCAGGCGGGTCCACCTCAATAGGGGCTGGCCTCCACCCAGCCACCTCTTGAATCACAAATCTAACTCAACAGGAATCCCGATTCAGCCAAGCGGTGAAATGCTCTAGAGTCGGTTTCCGCAGGATTGAATCGAAGGATTCCGTCGGGACAGGGATTGTGATTCTGTCGTCGCGCCGCGCCAAGGCGGTGAAGGCGGCCCTGGCTTCAAAATATGGGATCGATGGCGGATGTCTGACCGCGGCGGGCGCCGGAATGATGGCATCGGTGGCCAGCAATGACAGTGACGACGGTAGGGCCAAGAACCGCCGCGTCGTATTGGTTAAGGCGAAATGAGTTGAGCCGCGGGCTCGTCGTCCTGTCTCACTCGCCACCATCGCTCTAGTCGTAGATCACGTGCTGGGCGGCGCCGCCGTGCCGGATCGAGCGCTCCGCCGCTTCGATGATCGCCAACGCTTCGCGGGCGTCCCGCAGCGTCGACAATGGCGGAGCGATCCCGGGGATGGCCTGGGTCGCGAAATGGCTGAGCTCGGTGTGGAAACTGTCGACGTAGTTGGTGATGCCCCATGCCGGCCCCCCGTCATCCTCGACGAGAGCATCGTTCCACGAAAAGCTGGCTCCGCCCTTGGTGCCGAGCACCTTGTAGAGAACGGTCCAGGGGTCGGCGGTATGGTCGGACGCCGCGAAGCTCACCCACAGATTGGCCAGCGCCCCGCCCGGCATCGTGCAGGTCAGCATGACCTGGCTCTCGGTCTCGAGGGTTCCGGCATGGACATGCGATTGCTGGGCTGCGACCGAGACCGGACGGCCCGCCAGAAAGAGCAGAGAGTAGGCATGATGCACGGCGACTTCGCGCAGCACGCCACCATAGCGCTTCGCCAATTCGGCGCTGTGGAAGATATTGTACAGGATCCAGAGGCTCGCCAGTTTCCCGAGGCGTCCTTCGGCGAGCAACCGCTTCATGCGGATGACGGAATCCATGTAGATGTAGTTGTGCGCCGGCATGCAGACGCGCCCCGCCGCGGCGGCGGCCCGTTCCAGGGCGGCGATCTCGGCGATCGATGCGGCGACGGGTTTTTCGACCAGCACATGCTTGCCCGATGCGAGGGCGGCGCAGGCATCGTCGAAATGGCAGTGGTTGGGGCTGAGCACCAGAACAGCGTCCACCGCGGGATCGGCCAGCACGTCGTCACGGCCGCCATAGACCTTGCCGCCGAGGCGCGCGGTGAACGCTTGGGCGCGTTCCGGGTCCGGATCGAACACGCCGGCAAAGCTTGCCCCGGCCCCGCGCTCGAAAGCCTTGGCGTACAGTTCGGCGACAATCCCCGCCCCGATCAGGGCGATACGCGGTAGGGTCACGGCTAGACCTCGAGCTTGTAGAAGGCGATAGCATTCCGACCGAACAGCTTTTCCAGCCCGGCGGCATCGAGCAACGGGGCCACGAGGGTTCGCAGCGCGTTGAGCACTTCAGCATAAGAGGCCGCCAGCAGGCAGACGGGCCAATCGCTGCCGAACAGGATCCGGTCCTCTCCGAACGTCGAAACGACGTGCCGGACAAAGGGGGCGAGGTCGGCGGGTCGCCACGTGGCGAGATCCGCTTCGGTGACCATGCCGGAGAGCTTGCAGCGGACGCCCGGATGTTCGGCTGCGATGCGGGCGATGTCCTCGGCCCAGCTCTCGAGCCGGCCCGAGGCGATCGGAGGCTTGGAAACGTGATCGATCACTGCGCGCAGTCCCGGCACAGCTTCGAGCGCCCGAGCGACGTTCCGAAGGTGGCGCGGATAGGTGAGGAAATCGAACGGCACGCCGAGTTCAGCGACGTGCCTGAGATTTTGCAGCACGCGCGGACGCAGGATGTAGGCGTCGTCCTCGATATCCTGCAACATCGGTCGCAGACCGACGAATTTCGGTTGCCGAAGCAGCTTTTCCAGCTTTCTCGGCAACTCGGCATCGTCGAAATCGAGCCAGCCGACGACCCCCGCGACAAAGTCGGAGGCGGCCGCTAGTTCGAGCAGGAACTGCGTCTCCGCCTCGGTCTGCGCCGCCTGGACCAGCACGGTGCGATCGACGCCCGCGCGTCGCAGCAACGGCGCCAGATCGGCGGGCAGGTAGTCGCGGCCGAGCACCGGATCGTCGGGCGACATCCAGTGATAGTCGCCCCGGGCCGCGCTCCAGAGATGATGGTGTGCGTCAACGATCATGCCGAACCTCAATGCGCGACGATCAACCGGGTCAGTTCTTCGATGCTGGTGTCGGCCTTCGCCGCATCCAGCACCTTCCGCCCGCGCGACAGGATGACGAAGCGGTCGCAGACCTGGAAGGCGTGATAGAGATTGTGGGTGACGAAGACGCAGGAAACGCCCTCGCGCCGCAAGTCATCCATGTAGCGCAGCACATTCTCGGTCTCGCGCACCGAGAGCGCGCTGGTCGGCTCGTCGAGCAGCAGCATGCGCTTGCGAAAATGCACGGCGCGGGCGATCGCAACCGCCTGCTTCTGACCGCCGGAGAGCGCCCCGACCGGCTTGTCGGGATCGTCGATCCCGGATATCTCGACCGATCGGCGCAGGATATCGATCGTCAGCCGGCGCATCTCCGCCTGATCCATGAAGCCGAAGCGATTGGTGATTTCGCGCCCGAGGAACATGTTTCGGTAGATTGACATCGAGCCGATCATGGCGATGTCCTGGTAGATCGTCTCGATGCCGATGCCGGCCGAATCCGCTCGCGAGCGCAACTCGCACGGCGCGCCATCGGATTCAATGATGCCGCTTTTCGGGGGAGCGATGCCCGACAGCAGCCGGATCAGCGTCGACTTGCCGGCGCCGTTGTCGCCGAGCAGGCCCACCACCTCATTGGGGCGGATCTCGAAATCGAGGCCGTCAAGGGCACGATGATTCCCGTATTGCTTGACGATATTGCGCAGCGAGACCAGCGGCGGCGCGCCGACGGAGTGCGATGTGGGCATGGAGCTACTCCTGGCGCAGCACGTGGCGATTGAGGATGGCCGCCACGACGATGATGAGGCCAACGAACGCATCGAGGTAGTATCCGGGCGCGGCGGTCAGCAGGAGGATGTCCTGCACGGTGTAGATGAGGGCAGCGCCGAGGAACATGCCGAGCACCGAGCCGCGGCCGCCGGTCAAGGCAACCCCGCCGATGACGCAAGCGGCGATGGCCTGCAGCTCCAGCCCCTGGCCCTGGATCGGAGACACCGAATTGACGCGGGTCGTCGAGATGATGCCGGCGATCGAGGCGGAAACCGACGACAGCATGAAAGCGGCGAGCTTCACCCGGTTCACCTGGACGCCGACGGCATTGGCTGCGTCGCGGCTGCCGCCGACTGCAAAGATGCGATTGCCGAAACGGTGCCGTTCAAGGAGCAGATAGGCGGCGATGGTGAAGCCGACCAGCCAGATGAACTGCGCCGGCACGAAGCCAACCTGTCCGGCGACGAGCGCCTGGAATGCCTCGGAGGGCCGAAACGAACTGCTCTGGGCGTTGGAGATGAACAGCACGATTCCGCGCAGCATCATCATCGTGCCGAGCGTGGCGATGAACGAGGTAATGGCGAAACGCAACACCAGGATGCCGTTGACGAAACCGACCGCAAGCGCGACGGCGATCGCGGCGCCGAGCGCGACCGGCAACGGCGCCCCGGCGTTGTAGACATCCGCCATGATGAGCGCCGAAAAGGTGAACACGGCCCCGACCGACAGGTCGAACTCGCCTGCGACCATCAATATGCCGACACCGAGCGCGATGATGCCGAGTTGGGGAACGGCGCGCAGCAGCGTTTCGATGTTCGGCGTGCTGAGATAGCGGAAGTCATTGGGCATCAGCAGGCTGGCCGCGATGCAGACAATCTGCAGCGCGAGGAACACCAGCAGGATGTTGAGGCTGGGATGGCGCCGAAGCGCCTTTGCCAACCCGGCGCCGCGCGCGTTACCGGCAGCGTGCGTCGATATTGCCATCACTTTTATCCAAAAAGCTCGCACCGGCCCGAGGCCGGCGCGAGACGAGTGGAGGGAACACGGTCGGATCAGCGCACGGTCTTGGCGAGCTGCAGCACAATCGGCGCACTGGCCTTGTCGACCAGCGCGGCGCCCGTATTGATGCTGGCCGGCGTCAGGCCGTATTTGCCGGCGTAGTAGAGCTGCGTCACGGTCATGTAGCCCTGGTAGAACGGCTGCTGATCGACGGTCGCGAGGGTCTTGCCGTCGATGACGTTCTGGATGATGACCTCGCTCAGATCGAAGCCGCCATTGGGGATCGACATCCGGGCATCCTGGACAGCCTTCGGCGCCATTTCGGTCGGCATGCCACCCAGCCCGATCACCGCCTTGGTGTCGGGATGGCCGACGAGATACTGCGTGAGCTTGGTGAGCGTGTCTTCGAGACTGATACCACCGGTGCCGATGATCTCGCAGGTCGCGCCGACCTCCTTCATGGCGCGCTCGACGCCCTCGTGACGCTGCACGGCATAGACGGCGCCGGGATGCTCGACGGGGCACACGGTCTTGTCGCCGCTCTTCAGCCCCGCTTCGGCCGCGACCGCCTTGCCGATCAGGTATCCGGCCTCGCGGAAGTCCTGGCCGATGAAGGCCTGGCGCGCATTTCCGGCCGCTCCTGCGCTGTCGTCGACGTTGAAGGCGATCACCGGGACGCCCTGGGCGCGAGCCGTCTTCACGACATTGTCGTAAGCGTCATCGACGTTCAGCGCCAGGCCGATACCGGTCGTGCCACGGGCGAGCGCCGCTTCGACGAGCTGGCTCTGCTGTACCGGGTCGTCATTGGCGAACTGGATGGTCACATCGGCACCGAGCGCCTTGGCGGCCTCTTCCGCACCGGCGACCACCTTGGACCAGAACGGATTGCCCGTGGTGCCATAGATCACCATCGTGAGGTTCGCGTCTGCGGCGAACGCACCGGTCGTCAGCAGCGCAGCAACGGCAACGCCCGCCATGGCGGCGACGCCGGATTTCAACCTTCTCATCACCCTCTCCCCCAAACGCCCGAGCTCCTCGAGCCACCAGAACAGCCTAGCAATTATGAATTTTGCGCGCAATATGTTTCTGGTATTGCGTTTTTCGCCCGATTTCCTGCGATTGCCATCCCTATCGGAAGACACTATGCTGCTTTTTGCATTCAAAATTGGAGGTCGCAGTGCCGCGTATCAGTAAGGTAGAAGTGCACGAGTTCACGTTTCCGGTCGCCGATATCGGCCTGGATGCCGGTGGGTTCGACCTTGTGCAAAAACCCGGCAACCGACACCAACTGAGCAAGTTCGCCGTGGTGATCGAGGCCGAGGGCGGCCTGCGCGGCGAGTATGTCGGACTCTGGGGCGCCACCAAGCCGTCGCTCGCCCAGACGCTCCTGCTAGCCCCTCACCTCGTCGGGCGAGACTGCTATGAGCGCGAGCAAATCTATGACGAGTTCAAGCGGGCGCTGCGTCAGTACGACCATATGGGGCACGGCTATATCGACATCGCGCTATGGGACCTGTTCGGCAAGGCCGTTGGGCTGCCGGTGGCGACGCTGCTCGGCGGCTGGCGCAAGCGTTTGCCGGCCTATGCCAGCACGATGCACGGGGATCGCAATGGCGGCCTCTCAAGCCCCCAGGACTATGTCGACTTCGCCGAGCACTGCTACGGCCTGGGCTATCGCGCATTCAAGATGCACGGTTGGTACGAGGGCAATGTCGAGGAGGAAGTCGAGACGGTGCGCCGGCTCGGTGAAGCATTCCGCGGGCGCATGGCGCTGATGCTGGATCCGGCCTGCCAGATCCGGACGTTTGCCGATGCGGTGCTGATCGGACGGGCTTGCGACGAGGCCGGCTTCCGCTGGTTCGAGGATCCGTTCCGCGATACCGGCACCTCGGCCTTCGCGCATCGCAAGCTGCGCGACATGATCCGCACGCCGATCCTGCAGACCGAGCATGTGCGCGGTGTCGAGCCGAAGGCCGATTTCGTCATCGCCGGCGGCACCGACCTGCTGCGTTCGGATCCTGAATACGACATGGGCATAACCGGCGCGGTGAAGATCGGGCATCTGGCCGAAGCGCTCGGGCTCGACGTGGAAATCCACGCCTGCGGCCCAGCACATCGACACCTGATGGCAGCGACGCGCAACACCAGCTTCTACGAGGTGGCGCTGGTCGGCCCGAAAGCCCGCAATCCACTTCCGCCGGTCTATGCCTGCGACTATAGCGACGATCTCGAAGCGGTCGGGACGGATGGCTGCTTCCCGGTTCCCACTGGCCCCGGCCTCGGCGTGCGGTATGATTGGGACTTTATCGCAGCACGAAGGACCGCTCTGCATGAGTTCGGTTGACGATCTCGACCAGGAGGACATGCGGCTGCACGCCGCCGTCTACAAGGTGGTGCAAGACAACATCGCCAGCGGCCATTTGCATGCCGGCATGATCTTGCGTGAGCGCGCACTCGCCGAGCAGTTCTCCGTCAGCCGCATGCCGGTCGCCCGGGCGCTTCGCGAGCTGGCCGATGCGGGCCTGATCGAACACAGCCCGGGGCGCGGTTTTCGCGTCGCCGGGCGCGTGGCGAACGAGATCGAGGTGGCGCCGCCGCTCGCCATCCCCGAAACTATGGTTGAGCTGACGCGCGGCCGGGCGGGATGGGAAAAAATCTATCAGCAGGCGGAGCACGACCTCGTCGCCGCGATGCCGTTCGGCCGTTTCAAGATCATCGAATCGGGCATGGCCGACTATTATGGCGTCAGTCGCACAGTGACCGGTGAACTGCTGGCGCGGCTGCAGGAGCGTGGCCTGGTAGAGCGGCGGGGCCGCTCTCAGACGCATGTACCGGCGTTGTCGGCGGATGTGATGCGTGACCTTTACGAGGTCCGCATCCATCTTGAGCCCCCCGCCTTGGTCAGTGCCGCCGGCTTCATCCCGTCCGCCGATCTCGAGCAGATGCTGGACGATCTCCGGGCCGCCGAGGGGGCCTATCCGGATGTCGAGCTCGACCGCATCGACGCGTTCGAACAAGGTCTGCACGTTGCATTTCTGAATTTCGCGCCCAATCGCCGGCTGCTTGCCGCCCTGCGGGCGACCCAGTTACCACTGCTCGCCACTAATTATCTGCTCAAGCGCTATCTGGGGACGCCAGAGGAAGAGCCGTTCCTCGCCGAGCACCGGATCATCGTTGAGTTGCTCCTTCACCGCGCACCGGAGGCGGCAGCAGCCGCGCTCCGCTCGCACCTGGCGTCGTCGTGCGAAAAGGGATTGCAGCGCATAGAAACCGTAAGGTCGCAGCATACCCCGACGCTCCCGCCCTTTCTGTCGCCGAGTTGAGCGAGGCGACCGCCACCGGAATCAGGATCCCACTCGGTAGCTACCCTAGCTACCCTAGCTACATCGGCGACAAGCCGGCTTGACGGATAGTTCGCGCATACAAGCGGAGGATGGTGTCCACGAATGAGCCAAGCTGACGCCGGGTGTCCCCGGATGATCGAGAGAGTGGTGCGGATGGACGCCGCAGGCAACACCTGACCTACGCCGGAGGCGGGCCTAGGCTCAGGTGGACGTCCAGCCGGGGCGGATCATAGATGGTGGCAAAGGGTGCGTCCGGGTTCTGCCACCGCCAGTGCAATCGAGCGAGCACGGTCTCAGCAGCCTGGACGCTGGGGCGCCCCACGGTTGCGATGCGCCCGTCATGTTCGCTCTCGATGTCCGGCGTGCCGATCCTGATCACGCTGACGTCGTCGGGCATCGACAGCCCGATGTCGTGGAAGGCGCTGAGGATCGAAGCGCCGCTATCGAAAGTGGCCAGCACGACAGCTGTGGGCCGTGTACCAGCGGAGCCGTCGAAGAGCCGCGCCAATGCCCCCGAAAGATCCTCAAAACCGAATTGCGGATTTCTTGAGCTGGCGAAGATCAGCGGCGATTCGCGCTCAGATCGCCCCGTCCAGATCCGAAACGCCTCGAACAATCGCGCCGTACGCTCATAGAAGTAGTCGCCCCGGTCCTCCACTACCCACGCGATGCGCCGATGGCCCAAACGCGTCAGCGCCTGCAGGGCGAGCTTCGAGAGCACGCCCGGATCGTTAGAAATCGCATCGACATCGAGTTGGTCGACGGCCCGGCTCTCAATGATGACCGAGCTGCTGATCTCGCGCAGGACACTGAGAAGCCGGACGGGAACGATCGACGTCCGCGGCTGCAGGATACAGCTGTCATAGCGAGGGCCGTCCTTGAGCATGGCCATGGCATGCTCGGCGTCATTGTAGGTCAGGACAACGGATGTGTGGTTCTCCGCGGTCAGCCGCTTGTGGACGGTTTCGGCGATGATATCGCCGCGTTCATAGTGGGTGTGGTGCAGGAGCGTCAGCACCTGCTTTGTCGCCGGGCGGGGGGGCACCGTCGACAGCGCGCTGACGAAACTCCCGCGGCCGACATGCGTGACGATCAAACCGTCGGCGCTGAGCCGCTGGAGGGCTTGCTGGACGAGATACTGGCTGACGCCGTAGCGGGCGATCAGATCGCGCACCGTCGGCAACCGCGATCCAGCCGGCAGGTCGTGCGCCATGCGTCGCAATTCGTCCAGCACATTGAGGTTCGTGTCGCCCGCCACCTCCACTCCTTTCGTCTCAGGATCCCGCTTCGCGCGGCTAGCTCAGCCGATTCCGTGCTCATAGCAGCCATTGGCGTCTGTTCGCAGGTTTTTCGGCAACCCGCATGATTTCGCCGGCCCCGGGCGAATGCCGGCCGCGCCATCAAGGACACAACGATCCGGAATGGCGACATCCTGTGCCAGTTTGGACAGAACTTCGTGGATCGGAACGGCGTTCCGATCCACCAAATCCGACCTAATGGCTCTCGCGCGGCACGGCGTGGCCGCGGCAGCCGACCAGGAAGTCGAGGTCGGCGCCCTTGTCGGCCTGCAGCACGCGTTCAACGTAGAGCGACTGGTAACCGCCCTCCATGGCCGGCTTCAGCGGCTGCCACAGCGCGCGACGACGGGCGAGCTCCTCGTCCGGGACGTCGAGATGCAACCGCCGGCCGGCGACGTCGAGCTCGATGAAATCACCGTCCTGGACCAGCGCCAGCGGGCCGCCGACCGCGGCTTCCGGCGCGGTGTGCAGCACGACGGTGCCGAAGGCGGTGCCGCTCATCCGCGCATCGGAAATCCGGACCATGTCGCGCACGCCCTGCTGCAGCAGTTTTCGCGGGAGCGCCATGTTGCCGACCTCGGCCATGCCCGGATAGCCCTTCGGGCCGCAGTTCTTCAACACCATGATGCAGCTGGCGTCGATGTCGAGATCGGGATCATCGACGCGCGCCTTGTAGTGATCGATGTCCTCGAACACGACGGCGCGGCCGCGATGCTGCATCAGTTCGGGCGAGGCGGCGGACGGCTTCAGGATGGCGCCATCGGGGGCGAGATTGCCGCGCAGCACGGCGATGCCGCCATCCTGCACCAGCGCCTTTTCACGCGGCAGGATGACATCGGGATCGAAATTCTCGACGCCGGCAATGTTCTCGGCGATCGTCTGGCCGGTGACGGTCAGCGCGTCGAGATCGAGCCGGTCGCGGATCGCGTCCATGACCGCCGGGATGCCACCGGCATAGCAGAGGTCTTCCATCAGATATTTGCCCGACGGCATCAGGTTGACGATGGTCGGGATATCACGACCAAAGGCGTCCCAGTCGTCGAGCGACAGGTCGACACCGATGCGGCCGGCGATGGCCAGCAGATGCACGACGGCGTTGGTCGAGCCGCCGATGGCGCCGTTCATGCGGATGGCATTGGCGAAGGCGGCGCGGGTCAGCACCTGCGACAGGCGCAGATCCTCATTGACCATGGCAACCGCACGGCGGCCGGTCATCCGCGCCAGCCGGGCGCGGCGGGCGTCGACGGCCGGATAGGCGGCATTGCCGGGCAGCGTGACGCCGAGCGATTCCGCCATCGACGCCATGGTCGACGCCGTGCCCATGGTCATGCAGTGGCCGGGCGAGCGCGACATGGCGCTTTCCGCCGCCATGAAATGCTCATGGCTCATGACGCCGGCGCGGACGTCTTCGGAGAACTTCCACACATCCGTGCCCGAGCCGATGTCCTTGCCACGGAACTTGCCGTTCAGCATGGCGCCGCCGGAGAGCAGGATGGTCGGCAGGTCGCAGGAAGCGGCGCCCATCAGCAGCGACGGCGTGGTCTTGTCGCAGCCGGCCATCAGCACGACGCCGTCCATCGGATTGCCGCGGATCGCTTCCTCGACATCCATCGAGGCGAGGTTGCGGAACAGCATGGCGGTCGGGCGCAGATTGGATTCACCGCAGGAGAACACCGGGAATTCGAGCGGGAAGCCGCCGGCGTCGAGCACGCCCTTCTTCACTTCCTCGACCAGCGGCCGGAAATGGGCGTTGCAGGGCGTGAATTCCGAGAAGGTGTTGCAGATGCCGATCACCGGCCGGCCGTCGAACATGTCGTCCGGCAGGCCGCCATTCTTCATCCAGCTACGGTGGCCGAAGCCGTCACGATCGGCCTTTCCGAACCAGTCCGTGCTGCGCAGCCGACGCTTTTCAGTAACCATGAGACCTCCAGGCCGGCTCTTCCGGCTTGTCAACACCAGACCTGAAATCGCGGAAGCGGTCGAGCTCGGATCTCGCCGCTTCACGCAGCAATGAAATGTCGCCCGATGGCAGCACGATGTCGAAACCGTCGCGGAAAAGTGCCGACCAGCCACGTCCGGCGCTCGGCACCGTGCCCACCTTGCGGCCGGCGTGCTTGGCGACGCTAAGCACGTGATCGACCATCGCGTTCACCTTCGGATGATCCAGATCGAGGATGTGGCCCGCATCGGCGGCGAGATCATTGCGGCCGATAAAAACCACGTCGATGCCGTCCACGGCGCAGATCGCTTCGATGTCCTCCACGGCCCGTACCGATTCGATCTGGCAGGCGACGACGAGCTGGTCCGCTGTGCTCGTTGTGTAGGCCTCGTCTAGGCCATAGAGGGAGGCTCGCGCCACGCCCGCCGCCCAGCCGCGGCTGCCCGCAGGCGGATAGCGGCAGGCGGCCACGGCGCGTCTGGCCTCCTCGGCCGATTCCACCATCGGGATCATCACACCATCCGGCCCCTGGTCGAGCAGGGGCTTGAGGAACGCCGGATCCGCCGCCGGCACGCGCACCATGACCGCCGCCCCGGCCGATCGATGCACCCCGCGCATCATGTTGGCGGCGTCGCCCAGCGATCCGGGGCCGTGCTCCATATCGATGAGCACGATGTCGTAGCCCAGGAGGCCCATCATCTCGGCGATGGCGGGATGGGCCAGTTGCAACCAGACGCCGAAGGCCGGCCTAGCCTCGTCGAGCATCTGTCTCAACGGATTGGTGCGGTTCATGGAAGGAGTCCTCGCGGCGCCGTTCTTGACCAAGCTTCAGGCCGTCCGGCTTCTCAGCCTGCGGCTGAACCATGCTTATCCGCCCACTCGCAGCTTGACAATACAATCAATCAATTCATAAATACAATAATTGTATTGATTGACTTGATCGCAAACGCATAGCCTGTGCCGGAGCGGAAATCGCCCGGCTTTCCTTTAAAAAAGATCGAGTGGGGAGCGGAAATGCACGGGCAAGCGGGGCAAGCAGCGCGCAGGCTGCGCTGGACTCTGAGCGTCGTCACCCAGCCAGCCTGGATCACCTTGGCCGTGTTGGCGATCGGCGCGGTGATGTGCTTGATCTCGCCGGCATTCCGCACCTATGACAACATCTACAACGACGCTCGCAACTTCGCCTTCATCGCAATCATGGCCATGGGCCAGATGACCGTCATCATCACAGGCGGCATCGATCTTTCGGTCGGAGCGGTCATGGGGCTGACCGGCATCGTCACCGGCCTCGTCCTGCAGGCCGGCTATCCCTTGTGGGTCGGCGTCATCGCCGGGCTCGGCGTGGCGCTACTGTGCGGACTCATCAACGGCATCGCCGTGGCCAAGCTCAATCTGTCGCCCTTCATCGTCACGCTCGGCATGTTGTCCGTTGCCCGCAGCCAGGCGCTCGTTCTGTCGAACAACAAGATGGTCTACCAGTTCGGCCCCGACGAACAGCTGTTCGTCGCCATCGGCGGCGGCGACCTGTTCGGCATTCCGTCCATCGTGATCGTCATGGTCGCGATCGGCGTCGTCCTGACGATCCTGCTCAATCATTCGCGCTGGGGCCGCTACCTCTATGCGCTGGGCAGCAATGAACATGCCTCCCGCCTGACCGGCATCCCGGTCGAGGCAGTCAAGATTTCCGCCTACATGTTCAGCAGCCTGACCGCAGGCATTGCCGCCATCCTGATGGTTGGCTGGCTCGGCGCGGTCACCAACGCGCTGGGAACTGCCTACGAGCTTCGCGTCATAGCCTCAACGGTGATCGGAGGAGTCGACCTGATGGGCGGCATCGGCACGGCTTATGGCGCAATCATCGGCGCAGCACTGATCGAGGTCGTGCGCAACGCCCTTCTACTGGCCGGAGTCGACCCCTACTGGCAGGGCACCTTCGTTGGCGTCGTCATCGCCTGCGCGGTGCTGCTGGAGCGGCTCCGCCATCGACGTTCGGACTAACCGAACCGGCGGCCCGCCAGAGGACGTCGCGTAACACGAAAACCTGAGAGGAAACCATGAAAGCTCCGATTTGGCTCGTCCTTGCCGGTCTCGTTGCCGCCGGAAACCCTATCTACGCCGAGGCGAAGGACAAGGTATTCGCACTCGTGCCCAAGGCCATGAACAACCCGTTCTTCGATCAGGCCCGTGACGGCTGCCAGAAGGCCGCCAAGGAGATCGGCGGCATCGAATGCCTCTATATCGGGCCGGCCGACGCCACCGAACAGGAACAGGTCGAACTCGTCCAGGACCTCATCACCAAGCATGTCGACGGCATCGGAGTGTCCGCCGCCAACGCACCGGCGATGGCCAAGATCCTGGCCCGCGCCAAGGAGGCGAACATTCCGGTCGTGACCTGGGACAGCGACCTCCTCCCCGCCGACAAGGCCCTGCGCGCCACCTATATCGGCACCGTCAACGAACAGGTCGGCGTCGAAGTGGCCAAGCGCGCCATGGCTTTGAAGCCGAACGGCGGTACCTTCTGCATCCAGAGCGGCGGCCCGGCGGCCGCCAACATGAACGATCGCATCAAGGGCATGCTTGAAACCCTCCCGTCTGACAAATGGAAGCAAGTAGACGGCTGCCCGCTGTACAACAACGACGACTTCCCACTGTCGCTGAGCCAGCTCACGGATCTTCTGGCAAAATATCCCAAGATCGATGCCGTGCTCGATGCCGGCGGCGCTCCCCAGATGGTCACGCAGGCCTATCGCGGCCTGATGTCGAAATATTCCGACCGGCTGAAGAATAATGACCTCGTCATGCTCTTCGTCGAGACCTTGCCGATGCAGATGGATCTTCTTCGGGAAGGCCTCAGTCATGGCCAGGTGGGTCAACGGCCCTTCGAAATGGGGTATCAGGCGGTCTACGTCCTGAATGACCTGACCGCCGGCAAGTCGGTTGAAGACCCCATCACAATCGGGCTCGACATCTGCACAACCGAGACCGCCGAGACCTGCAGGAAGCAATAGCACTCGTTCCGGCGAGCGGGGATCCCCTCGCTCGCCGGTCGCCCGCTCGCGGAGACGAATCATGCCAGTTCTGGAACTCAAAGGCGTCAGCAAGCACTTCGGCGCGATCCATGCCCTGGACGATATTGATTTCGCCTTGGACCGCGGTGAAGTCCTTGGATTGATGGGCGACAACGGCGCTGGCAAATCAACGCTCGTGAAAATGATTGCCGGCAATTTCCCGCCCGGAAGCGGTACGATCGCGATCGACGGGGGAACCGTCGAGTTCCGAAAACCTCTGGATGCCCGGGCGCGAGGCATCGAGGTCGTCTATCAGGACCTCGCCCTTTGCAACAACCTGACCGCCGCCGCAAACGTCTTTCTTGGCCGCGAGCTCATGACCACATTCATGGGACTGCCGAGACTGGATCATCGGCGCATGGTGCAACGAGCCACGGAACTCTTCGCCGAGTTGCGATCGGAGACCCGACCGAGCGACTTCGTGCGTCAGATGTCGGGCGGTCAGCGTCAAGCGGTGGCGATCGCCAGAACGCGCTTGGCGGCCGCCAAGGTGGTGCTGCTGGACGAGCCGACCGCAGCGATCAGCGTCCGACAGGTAGCGGAAGTCCTGGAACTGATCCGCAAGCTCAAGGCAGCCGGGGTTGCCGTGATCCTGATCAGCCATCGCATGCCAGATGTCTTCACGGTGTGCGATCGCGTCATGGTCCTGCGACGTGGCCGGAAAGTCGCCGACAAGCCTATCGGCGAAACGTCCCCAGAAGAAGTCACCGGGCTGATCACAGGAGCCATCCACGCGCTGTGAGGGCCGTGGCCGAAGCTCGCGCGACCTAAGACCTTCGCTTCCGCAATCCGACACCTGCATCCGAGCAGGAACTGCACCGCTCATAAATTTCGCGCAGCCTTATAGATGATTGAAGCCTTGGTCCGCTGGAGAGAATGTGTGCCGTTCACAGCCAACTGGCCTTGCGACTGATTCAGCCGGCGGGTGTTGAGCTGGCGGCTCTTCACTTGTCGGCACCACGTTCATATCCCCTGACCCACAGCTTCGCGGAACGCGATATCCGACCGACACCGCAACAGTCCATCAGCACGTTCGCGCCAGTATCGGACGATGCCGAGAGCGAGCTCGGCATAGTCTGTCTGCGATACCATTGACGACTTTTGATTTCCAAAGCCGTTGGCGTCCCGGAAGGGGACGTTGCAAGTAACCGGCTTCGCTCCGCGCGCCACGATCTGGAGAGCGCAATCTGGCAAAGAACCCCGCATCGCCGGCACCTCATTCATAGGAGCCGTCCTCCCGCACTCGATTTCGGCCTCCGTCCTGAGGATCACCGGTATCGCCTACGGATGGATCGCCTTTCACCTCTTTATTCGCGTCTGTCGTGAGGAAGCCGAAGAGGTCGTCAGGGTGGCTAGGTGGGGCTGCATCTGCAAGAGACCATCATCCAGTATACCTTGGTATACTCGGTTGAATCGAAGGTATAGCGCGCTATCGAAGACGGATGCTAGCTCTGATCCCAGGGCCGGAGTAAGACGACATTGTCGGCCAGGGCATAGCCCCCGCGACACAATAGAAAGATTGGACCATGCCAAGCGACAGTAGTCGAGAGAGCACGCCGTTGCGGCCGTTTGGTCGAGCCTGACTACTCGCGTCTCGCCCATGACGCTGCAGCGGCGCGTCAATGAGGTGAGACATGAAAATTGCAATCCTTTTCCGCGGTTGGGCCGATGCCTGCGCTCGCCTGTGGAGCGGTATGCCGGCGACACGTCCGCCTCGCATGCCATCAGCCCAGATCATCCGCTTTTCCCGCCCGCATGCTTGCCGTGCGGGGCGCGGTCCTGTCGTGCGTTGGCAGATGAACCCCGTATCGGGTCGGCTGGAATGCCGTTGGATCATTGCGGCTGCATCGACGCGGTCCGACGACCGCGATCCGCTATTCGAGCGTCTTGGGGGCGTTCTGGCTGTCCGCCAGCACGCCCGTTCGGGGGATCTAATCCTATGATCCATTTGACGCCCGACCGCTCGCCGATGTTGCGACGAAACGGGGCCGCCGTGCCCTGATCTTCAACGGCGCGGCGGACACCTTCCTGAACCGATTTTGCAGAAACTGACCGTGATCGCCACGGCCGGGCATGACCTCGTGCATCCGAACAGCGGGTGAGCGGAAGTGTCCGGTTCGTGCCGTCGCCAAGCGGCATAAGGACAACACCATGAACATGATAACGAAGGGGACGCCCTCCGCCACCGCGCGAAAGGAAGACAGGAAGCTGTCAATGCGGGCGGTCAGAGAGGCGCAGAACAGCGTCGAAACCACGCTGGCCAATTTCAAGGGACGGCTCGACGGCCTGACGGTCGCCGAGGCCGCCGATCGCCTCGCCAAGGACGGCCCCAACGAGGTTGCCCACGACAAGCGGCCGCACGCGCTCCTGCAGTTCCTGCTGGCCTTCAAGAACCCTTTCATTGCTGTGCTGATGACACTCGCGGCGATCACCTCCGTGACGGACATCATCTTGCCGCTGCGCAACGGCGAGGAGGCCGACTATACCGGCGTTGCGATCATCGTCACCATGGTCGTCCTTAGTGCGCTGCTTCGCTTCTGGCAGGAGTACCGCTCGGGCAGAGCGGCTGAGGCGTTGAAGGCGATGGTCCGCACCACGGCGACCGTGCTGCGCCGCGCCGCTCCGGGTGAGCGGTCCGACCTGACCGAAATTCCCATGTCTGAGATCGTGGCGGGAGACATCGTGCGGCTTTCGGCCGGCGACATGATCCCGGCCGACATCCGCCTGCTCGAATCGCGTGATCTCTTCGTCAGCCAGGCCGCGCTGACCGGCGAGGCCCTACCGGTCGAGAAGTACGACACGCTGGGCTCGGTCGCGGGAAAGTCGGCGAACGTCGTCGCGGGCGATCAGACCGAGCTTCTCGAACTGCCCAATGTCTGTTTCATGGGCACCAATGTCGTGAGCGGCACGGCCACGGCCATCGTCGTCGCCACCGGTGCGCGCACCTACTTCGGCTCGCTCGCCAAGGCGATCGTCGGCTCACGCGCGGAGACGGCCTTCGACCGCGGCGTCAACAGCGTGAGCTGGCTGCTGATCCGCTTCATGCTAGTGATGGTGCCGATCGTGCTGCTGGTCAACGGCTTCACCAAGGGCGATTGGATGGACGCCTTCCTGTTCGCACTTGCCGTCGCCGTTGGTCTGACGCCGGAAATGCTGCCGATGATCGTATCGTCGAACCTCGCCAAGGGCGCGGTGGCGATGGCGCGGCGCAAGGTGGTGGTGAAGCGCCTCAACGCCATCCAGAACTTCGGCGCCATGGATGTGCTTTGCACCGACAAGACAGGCACGCTCACCCAGGACAGGATCATCCTGGAGCACCACGTCGATGTCCGGGGCAGGCGCGATGACGGCGTGCTCGGGCTGGCGTGGCTCAACAGCCACCACCAGAGCGGGGTGAAGAATCTGATGGACCAGGCGGTCGTCAGGTTCGCCGCCCGGATGCCGGAGGCCATCCGCGCGGCCTCGTCCTACGGCAAGGTCGACGAACTGCCGTTCGACTTCGTGCGGCGGCGGCTGTCCGTGGTCGTCGAGGGCATTGGTGGCGAGCACCTGCTGGTTTGCAAGGGCGCTGTCGAGGAGATGCTGGCGATCTCGACCCATATCCGGGACGGCCAGGACGTTCGCCCGCTCGAAGAGGTCGAACGCAAGGTGCTGGTCGACATGGCGCGCGACTACAACGCCGACGGTTTCCGCGTTCTGGTCGTGGGCACCCGCGAGATCTCCAGCGTTCAGTCCAAGGCGCGCTACGGGATTTCCGACGAGAAGGATCTGGTGGTGCAGGGCTTCCTCACCTTCCTCGATCCGCCCAAGGAAACGGCCGGGCCCGCCATCGCGGCGCTTGCCGAGCATGGCGTGGCTGTGAAGGTGCTGACCGGCGACAATGAGGTGGTCACAACCAAGATCTGTCGCGAGGTCGGTCTCGAGCCCGGCCAGCCGATCCTCGGTCGGGAGATCGAGACGCTGGACGACGCGGCGCTGCGCCGCGTGGTCGAAGAACGGACGATCTTCGCCAAGCTGACGCCGTTGCAGAAGTCGCGCGTGTTGAAGGCGCTTCAGGCCAATGGACACACCGTCGGTTTCCTCGGCGACGGCATCAACGATGCGCCGGCGTTGCGTGACGCCGACGTCGGCATCTCCGTGGACAGCGGCACCGACATCGCCAAGGAATCGGCCGACATCATCCTTCTGGAGAAAAGCCTGATGGTGTTGGAGGAAGGCGTCATCAAGGGGCGCGAGACCTTTGGCAACATCATCAAGTACCTGAACATGACCGCCAGCTCCAACTTCGGCAATGTGTTCTCGGTGCTGGTGGCGAGCGCCTTCATACCCTTCCTGCCGATGATGGCGATCCAGCTCCTGATCCAGAACCTGATGTACGATATCTCGCAGCTCTCCCTGCCGTGGGACCGCATGGACAAGGAGTTCCTCAGGAAGCCGCGCAAGTGGGACGCGAGGAATATTGGACGCTTCATGATCTGGGTCGGACCGACCTCGTCCATCTTCGACATGACCACTTTCGCGCTGATGTGGTATGTCTTCGGCGCGAATTCGCCGGAGAACCAGTCGCTGTTCCAGTCGGGCTGGTTCATCGAAGGCCTGCTGTCGCAGACGCTGGTCGTGCACATGCTGCGCACCCAGAAGATTCCGTTCATCCAGAGCACGGCGGCGCTGCCGGTGATGCTGATGACGGGGCTGATCTGCGCGCTCGGCATCTACATCCCCTTCTCGCCGCTGGGCGCGATGATCGGGTTGCAGCCGCTGCCGTGGGAGTATTTCCCGTGGCTGGTCGCGACGCTGTTCGCCTACTGCGTCGTCGCCCAGAGCATGAAGGCTTTCTACATCCGCCGCTTCGGCCAGTGGTTCTGACACCGGAAGATGGCGGTCCGGGCCGGGCAGTCTTGCTCGGCCCGGCCCCTTGAAATCGCAAGGCAAAAAAACTCTCCCGTTCAAGTCATGGAAGGAGACCGGTCATGTCCACGGACGCTTTCACGATGATGCGCTTCGTTGACGACCGGCAGTCCGGCGGTCCGGGGCGCAAGCGGCCCAGGCGGGGGGCGACGCCCGGCTTCATGTCCTTTCCGCCCCACTTTTCCGGCCGTCGCCATATGCGGTTTCGCGACACGCTGAGCCGGGCGCTGTGCCAGGCATTCGCCATGACCGGCGCGACGCTGTTCAAGGTGGCCATGCGGCTGGCGCGCAACGGCGTGCTCGACCGAAGGCAATCACTGAGGCTCGTGCGCGGTTCGATCTGCCTGAATCGCATCGCCATTCGGCTGTTGCGCCGTGGCCGCTGGTGATCCCGGTCGACCCGGTGGCCGGGCCAGCTTTCCGTTGGCTGCGCCCGGTATCGGGCGCGCAGACCACAAAGATACTCCGCCATGAAATTCCTTCAGACCTTCGATCTCTATCCCTTTCTCGACACGCTCGTCGCCTTTGTCGCCGCGTTTGTCCTCGGCACGCTGATCGGTGCCGAGCGACAATACCGGCAGCGCACCGCGGGCCTGCGCACCAATGTGCTGGTCGCGGTCGGAGCGGCGGCCTTTGTGGACCTCGGGCAGCGGGTGGCGGGAACGTCCGAGGCCGTACGGGTGATCTCCTACGTCGTGTCGGGTATCGGCTTCCTTGGGGCAGGTGTCATCATGAAGGAAGGTATGAACGTGCGGGGTCTCAACACGGCAGCGACGCTCTGGTGCTCGGCCGCCGTGGGATGTTGCGCCGGGACGAACATGATCGCGGAGGCGACCTTGCTAACGACCTTCGTGCTGGCCGGTAACACGCTGCTCAGGCCGCTCGTCAACATGATCAACCGCATCCCCATCGACGATCGCGCGACGGAGGCGACCTACGAGGTCAGCATCATTTCGGACCGCGCGGCGATGCCGCAGATGCGCGACCTCTTGGTGGAGCGCCTCGAAGAGGCCAACTACCCTGTCAGCGACGTCGAGATCGCCGACCGAGGCGACGAGACAGTTGAAATCGTGGCGACGCTCGTCTCCACCGCCGTCAATCCGCACGAGATCGAGGCGGTGACGGCGTTTCTCGAGAAACAGAAGGGCGTTTCCAACGCCACCTGGGACGGAAGCATCGATTGAGGCCGCATGCGGCGCGGCCAGCAATCGCCCGCCGGGATACCCTATCCACCCGCGCGGAAGCTGTATAATGACAGAGCAAGCGGATGAACGGTGTCGATGAAGCTCGGCCAGAAATTATTGCAGTTCAGGCGAAGCCAGGCGTTCGTCCTCGCCCTGCTGGCCGGGACGATGGCAGTCATCTTCGTGGCGATCGGGGTAACAACCTATCTCTCGCTGAAGCTGGTGGCCGCCGAAGCCGCCGCGCATGAGAGCAGAGAGCACCTGCTGCGCATGGCGCGCGTCACCAGCCTTGGCGAGCTGACGGCTTCGATCGCGCATGAGGTAAACCAGCCGCTGGCTGCCGTGGTGACGAGCGCGGGCGCCTGCAGGAGATGGCTCGCGCACGATCCGCCCAGTGTAGAGAATGCTCAGCGCGCCGCGGACAGGGTCGTGGAGCAGGCGAACCGAGCCAGCGCGGTGATTGCCCGTGTGCGCGGTTTTGCCAGCGGCAAGCCGCCGCAGAAGACGGTTTTCGATTTCAACGATCTGGTCCACGAAATCGTGACACTCGCCCGAGGCCAGATCGACGACGATGACATCGCCCTTCGCCTTTACCTGCGGGACGGCTTACCCATGGTCGAGGCCGACAGGGTGCAGATCGGACAGGTCCTTGGCAACCTGTTGCTCAACGCCATGGAGGCGATCGGTACTTCGGCGGAGCCGGCGAGGGAGGTGGAGATCACGTCAGAGATGCATGGTCCCGGCAGAATCCGCTTTTCCGTGGCCGATTCCGGCGTGGGGTTCCGTCCGGGCGAGGTCGAGCACCTATTCGACGCGTTCTGGACCACCAAGAAGGATGGCATCGGCCTCGGCCTGACCATCAGCCGGTCGATCATCGAGGCCAATGGAGGCCATATCTGGGCCGAAGCGAACGAGAGCGGCGGAGCCGTGTTCCTGTTCAGCCTACCGGTCGAGGCGAGGACTAGCGCATGAACACACCGCCATCCGCGGATGAGGCGTCGGAGCCAATCGTCTATGTCGTCGATGACGACCGCTCCGTCGGCGCATCCCTGGAAGACCTCCTCGCCTCTGTATCGCTGCGGACCCGATTGTTTGGTTCGGTTCAGGATTTCTTGAGCTTCGAGTTGCCTGCCGCGCCGAGCTGCCTCGTCCTAGACGTGCGCATGCCGGGGCAGAGCGGCATGGATTTCCTCGGCCACATGTCGGAGCTCGGACTGCATCTGCCTACAGTGGTGATCACCGGCCATGGGGATATCGCCATGGGGGTGAAAGCCATGAAAGTTGGCGCGATAGAGTTCCTAACGAAACCGTTCCGCGATCAGGATCTCCTCGACGCCGTCTATCACGGCATCGAAATCGACAGAGCCAGGCGCGCCAGGGAGGCAACGGACGCCGAGCTTCACCAACGCTGGGCATCGCTGTCGCCGGGCGAACAGGACGTCGCGCGGCTCGTCGTGGATGGATTGCTCAACAAGCAGATTGCGGCGGATCTCGATGTCAGCGAAATCACCGTGAAGGTCCGTCGCGCCAGCGCGATGCGAAAATTGGGCGCGCGCACGTTGGCTGAGTTGATCAGACAGATAGACCGGATGTCTTCAGCTTAACCTCACTCGATCTCCAACTGAACCCGACAAGAGTCGTGGCAAGTCAACTGACGGTAGAGGCCCTCGACGCCGGCTGGTTCAACGGCGCTTCAGAGCCTCGATAGTAGCTGTCAGTGTGGCGATCTGGCCGGCCTGATTGTCGACCTTGTCGGTGAGCTTGACTAGTTGGGCCAGCACCTGGTCCTGATAGCGGATGCGGTCCTGCCGCCCCGGCGTGGCCTACTCGGCAATATGACCGCCGAAGAGGCTACATCCTTCGCCGTTGCGGTTGGCGCGGAAGCACTCGTGCCGCTGCACCATGACGGCGTGATCGGCAACACCTCGGATATTGGCGAAGTTGCCCGCGCCGCTTCTGGCCGGCCGCTGCATGTCATCACCCCTGCCCGCTCCCTTCCCTTCAGCTTCTATGGAACTCGGCTATGACTAAAACCGTCCTCGTCATCGGTGGCGCTGGCTTCATCGGCGCTTATGTTACCCGGCGCCTGCTGCGGGAGGGGCTCCGCGTCGTGGTTTACGACTTGCAGCCGCGCGGCAACGTGCTCGATCTGCTGCTTCCCGACCATCAATCCTGCGCAAACCCACCCATCCTCGAAGGCGGCGAGATCACCGACGGATTCAAGCTGATGGCCCTCTGCCGTCGACATGAGATCGCCTCGGTCGTGCATCTCGCATCGCCCCTCACCATGGACGTCGTCGCCAACCCGGCGACCGGAATTCGCGACATCTGTCTTGGCACGCACACCGTGTTCGCCACGACGCGCGAAGCCAGGCTGCGGCGGGTCGCCTGGGCGAGCTCCGTCGCTATTTTCGGCGCCGCGACCGACTATCCAACCGGGCCACTCGCCTGCCTTTCACAATCCGCCCAATCTCTATGGCAGCTCGAAATCGCTCTGCGAAACAATGGCACGACAGATGGCCGAGACCGACGGTCTCGACATCGTCGGCCTGAGGCTGTCGGTGGTGTATGGGGCAGGTCGTCGGCGCGGCTACATGACCTATCCCTCGGAGCGACTGCGGGACGCGGCTCTCGGGGAAGCCGTGACGATGCGCTTCGGTGACCAGCGCCTTCATTGGCAGTATGTTGAGGAAGTGGCCGAGATGACCGTTACCGCGCTCCTCTCCCAAAGGCGCGGTGGCGGCGAAGTCTACAACGCCTTTGGCGACTGCCGGTCTTGGCGCGACGCCGCCGCTATTCTCAGATCGCTGCGGCCCGAGCTCAGGGTAGAGGTCGGCGACGAGGTCGACCAGGCCCTTGCCGGGACCGTTGAAGATTGCGACTCGTCAGGCTTCGCCAGGAACTACCAACAGAACCGCAAGTGGCCGCTCGAAAAGGGAATTGCCGATACCCTCGAGACTTATCGCTCGATCATTGGATGAAGCAAGCCAACCGTAAGGCCGTGCGGGAAAGCCAGAGAGGAGCGCCCGCTTCCACCACAACGTGCGAGTTTCTTGGTGCCATGTGGCCCAATTTCCCAAGCCGCGCGTTCATAGCAGTAGCGAGAAACATACAGGATAAACCACTATAGATTGAATATACTGATGCCCCGTTGCCCGTCCGGTTTGACGCTTCTCCGCCTTGGCGAACGTCAGCAATTACAAGAACTGCATTTGCTGCGAATGGACCACCCTGCGTCGCGCCTCTCGAGAGGCGCGAGTGCGTTCTTGGTTTGCACCGAGCCTGGAGCACCCAGCTTGCAGGGCCGTCCCCCCTGCTGAATTCCCTCAGAGCAGGGAAACGCGCAGAGACGAGTTCGCAGCAGACCGCGTCCACCGCCATAGATCCAGACTAAGTCGCTGTAATATATCGGCCTTTTCCTACGGCGCCCGGAGTTCCCCCGGAGATCCCCCACCGCGCGTCGCGCTTGATCCGATGCGCCGGCCGCAGAAGCCACCCGCGCTTGCATGGCTCGACGAGCAATCCGGCCCCCGACGGGGACGACCGCCGCGATCAACAAATGCGGAGGATCCGTCGCCAAGGCTCGATCCTTGCCGACGGTCCCACCCTCGCCACTCGGGGCCCGAACCGAAAAAGTCAATGATTTGAAGGATGCCCTTTCTGCCGGAGAATGGCTGAGCGAGATCCGATCCGGCGGCGACAACGTCTCGTTCTGCTTCGATCCCCCGGCCCCATCGTCTGGTACAATGAAACCTCGGGCAGAGGTTTGAAGCTGCCCTCGTCGTCAAGTCTATTCACCTGAATCGGGCAGGCGGCGCCCGTTCCCGGCGATGGGCCCGGAAGGCCAACACAATGTGTCAACGTCCAGTTCAGGAGTTGGTCCATGTTTGTTCGCGTCAATGCCGATCCGGCAGCGCGTCTCAACTCGCTTGGCGCGCTGGGAATGGAAAGTGATTCAAATCCAATCGTCAGCCTGAACGAATTCACCTACCGAAAGGGGACGGAGATCTACGGCGAGAAGGAGCCCGCGGACTATGTCTACCGGGTCGAATCCGGCGCGGTCCGCGGCTACAAGCTGCTTTCGGACGGACGTCGCCAGATCAGCGCATTTCACCTGGCCGGCGACGTCTTCGGGCTCGAAAGCGGCAGCGAGCACCAGTTCACGGCCGAGGCAATCGTCGACACCACGGTCCGCCTGATCAAGCGGCGCAGCCTCGAATCCGCGGCGGAGAGCGATGCCCTTGTTGCCCGCAACCTGCTCAGCATGACCATGGACAACCTGCAGCACGCCGAGAACCACATGCTGCTGCTTGGCCGCAAGACCTCGCTGGAGCGGGTGGCAGCCTTTCTGCTCGAGATGGACAAGCGGCTGACGGCGGCCGGCGTCATGGTGCTGCCGATGTCGCGGCGCGACATCGCCGACTATCTCGGCCTGACGCTGGAGACCGTCTCCCGCGCGCTGTCGCGGCTGCATGAACTCGGCATTCTCGGCTTCATCGGCAACAGTCAGCGCCAGATCGTGCTGCTGGATCGGCGACAGCTGGCCGGCTTCGACCTGTAGGACCGAACGCAGTGCCCGGCGGGGCGACCGTCGCCAGATGCTCCAGCGTCTTGCGCAGCACCTCGAACAGGACCGCGGTGGACCAGCCGAACAGCAGGATGCCGTTCATCGCGGTCATGGGGCCAACCAGCCGCCAGTCCGGCGCCGGCGTGATATCACCATAGCCCAGCGTGGTGTAGTTGACGAAGGTGAAGTAGATGAACTCGCTGCCGGGCGGCGCCACGCCGACGATGGCGTAGGCCAGAGCCCAGACGAACACCTCGAGCGTATGCGCTGCCATGAGCGTCGCAGCGGTCGCGACCATCACGCCCATCAGATGCAGCCTCGGCCAGACGGTCTGGTGCAGCGCCGCGGCCCGCGCGGCGCTGATGGCGCCGACCGTCACCATCGCATGGATCATGATGTTGATCACGCTGACGACGGATATGACCAGGAACTGAAGCGGCATCGATCGACGTCACGCTGAACGGCCCTGGCCATGGATCTGACCCCGGCAGCCATGGCCCGAGCGTTCGCATGGCAGTGACTGGAATCGTTGATGCAGATCAAGAGAAGGCGGGTCGCGCGCCGCATATTCGGTGGGTCGCTGCCCTGGACCAACCACGGGCCGGAGGTTCCATCATGCGGGCGGTCTCCGTCGTAGAAGCCATCGCGATGATTCCGACCGGGGCGAGCGTCATGGTCGGTGGCTTCATGGGCGTCGGCACCCCAGAGCGCCTGCTCGACGAAGTGGTTCGCCAGCGAAAGGGCGAGCTGACGCTGATCAGCAACGATGCGTGCGTCCCCGGCAAGGGCGTCGGCAAGCTGTTCGACGCGGCGCTCGTCGCGCGCCTGACCGCGAGCCATATCGGCCTTAATCCGAAGGCGCAGGAGCAGATGCTGGCCAACCAGATCGCCGTTGACCTCATTCCGCAGGGCACGCTGGTGGAGCGCATCCGCGCCGGCGGATGCGGCCTGGGCGGCGTGCTGACGCCAACCGGTGTCGGCACCCTGGTGGCCGAGGGCAAGCGCCAGATCGAGGTCGAGGGCAGGATCTTTCTGCTCGAGACGGCGTTGCGCGCCCAGTTTGCCCTGCTGCACGCGTTTCTGGCCGACGGCCTCGGCAATCTCGCCTACGCGCTGACGTCCCGCAATTTCAACCCCGTCATGGCGATGGCGGCCGACACTGTCATCGTGACGGCCGAAAACATCGTGCCGGTCGGCGTGATCGCGCCGGATCACGTGGTGACCCCGGCGCCGCTCGTCGACTACCTGATTACGAACGAGTGAGGCGATGGACGCGCAGACGCTCATCGCCCGGCGTGTCGCGAAGGAGCTTCATTCCGGCGACCTCGTCAATCTGGGGATCGGCATTCCGACCTTGGTGACCAACTATGTTCCACCCGATCTCAAGGTGTTCTTCCAGTCGGAGAACGGGCTGATCGGCACCGGTCCCATCCCCGAGCAGGGTATGGCCCACCCGCTTCTCACTGATGCCGGCGGCCGACCGATCAGCGCGCTGCCGGGCGCCAGCACCTTCGACAGCGCGATGTCGTTCGGCCTGATCCGGGGCGGCCATGTCGATGTGACAGTGCTGGGCGGGCTGCAGGTCGATCAGCAGGGGCATCTCGCCAACTGGATGATCCCCGGCAAGATGGTGCCAGGGATGGGCGGGGCGATGGACCTCGTCAGCGGCTCCAGGCGGGTAATCGTCGCGATGCAGCACGCCGCCAAGGGCAAGTCGAAGATCGTCCGGGAATGCACCCTGCCCTTGACGTCGGTCCGGCCGATCGACCTGGTCGTGACCGACATGGCGGTAATCGCCTTCCCGGACGGCAGTGCAACGCTGATGGAGACGGCGCCCGGCGTCAGCATCGGCGAGGTGGTGGCGGCGACGGATGCCGTGCTCCTTCTTCCCGACGCCATTCCGGAAATGACGCTTTGACCCGGTGACGGACATGCGGATATTCAGCGATTTCAACGAGTTAAAATCTGCCGTCGGTACCGAGATCGGCGTCAGCGACTGGATCGAGGTGTCGCAGGACCGCATCAACCGCTTTGCCGAGGCGACTTGTGACGAGCAGTGGATCCACATCGACCCGGAGCGCGCCGCCAGAGAGCTTCCCGGCGGCACCACGATCGCCCACGGACTGTTGTCGCTGGCGCTGGCGCCGTTCTTCATCCGGTCGGTGATCGGCGTCAGGGGCCTCAGGAACACGCTCAACTATGGCGCGGATCGGATCCGGTATCTGACGCCGGTGCCGGCGGGTTCGCGGCTGCGCGGGCGCGTCACCATCGCCGAGGCGGAGGATGTGCCGCCCGATGGCCTGCGCGTGAACTATCATCTTGAGATCGAGATCGAAGGCGGCGAGCGCCCGGCCTGCGTCGCCGAACTGATTGCCCTGCATTATCGCTGAGCTAGTCGATGATGTGATAGCCGCCGTCGATGTAAAGGACGCTGCCGGTGAGCAACTTGGCGCCGTCGAGCGCCAAGAACGCCGTCGCATTGCCGACATCCTCGATGCTGACGAGGCTGCGCGCCGGCGCCTTCGACTGCGCCTTATCCATCAAGTCGTCGAATTCGGGGATACCCGACGCCGCACGCGTGGCCAGCGGCCCAGGCGAAATCGCGTGAACCCGGATGCCTTTCGGGCCGAGTTCGGCCGCGACGTAGCGGACAGACGCCTCGAGCGCCGCCTTGGCCACGCCCATGATGTTGTAGTTCTCCACCACCATCTGGCTGCCGTAATAGGTCATGGTGAACATCGTGCCGCCCTTCGTCATCAGCGGCTCGGCCAGATGGGCCATGCGCAGGAACGACCAGCAGGAAACCTCCATCGTCTTGAGAAAGCCCTCGAGGCCGACGTCCACGACGCGCCCGTGCAGCGCCTCCTTCGGCGAGAAGGCGATCGAATGCAGCATGAAATCGAGGCTGCCCCAGTCCTGCCGGATCCGCTCGAACACCTGCTCGGTCTGGCCCTCGACCATGACATCCAGCGGCATGAAGATCGGCGCCTCCAGCGCCTGGGCGAGCGGCTCGACATATTTCTTGGCGCGGTCGTTCAGATAGGTGACGGCGAGTTCGGCGCCCAGCGCGCGAAAGGCGCGCGCGCATCCCCAGGCGATCGACTGGTCGTTGGCGATGCCGATGACGAGACCTTTCTTGCCCTTCAGGGCGACCTTGGAATCGGGGAAGACGGGGATCACGACACCCTCGCATGGTTGGGGTTGGCCGACGGCCGGCTCGACAGCAGCGACAATGTGTGTCGCGCGATCATCAGTTCCTCGTCGGTCGGCACGACGTAGACGGGAACCCGGCTGTCGGAACGCGATATCCGACGCGCCTGGCGGGAATTCTCGGCCGGATCGAGTGCGACGCCGAGCCAGCCCAGCCGCTCCGCAACGCCCGCCCGGATCCGGACGGACCCTTCGCCGATGCCTGCCGTGAAGACGAAGGCATCCAGCCCCTGCAGCGCCGCCGCGAGCATGCCGGCATTGAGGCTGATCCGATACAGGAAGTAGTCGATCGCCAGGATCGCGCGGGGATCGTCGCTCGCCTCCAATTCGCGCATGTCATTGCTGATGCCCGACAGTCCCTTCAGGCCGCAGTCGCGATAGAGAAAGTCCTGCACGGCGGCCGCGGACATTCCCTTTTCGGAGATCAAGTAGAGCACGACGCCCGGGTCGATCTGCCCGGGGCGCGTTCCCATCGGCAGCCCGTCCAGCGCGGTGAAGCCCATCGTGCTCTCGACGCTGCGACCGTCCTTGAGCGCGACCATCGAGGCGCCGTTGCCGAGATGGGCGACGATAACGCGGCCGTTGGCGACCTCCGGGGCGACATGCGGCAGGGTGCTCGCGATGTATTCGTAGGACAGCCCGTGAAAGCCGTAGCGCCGGACGCCCTCGGCATGGAGCTGATGCGGAATCGCGTAATAGTCGGCCATCGCGTCATGCGTGCGGTGAAACGCGGTATCGAAGCAGGCGACCTGCGGCAGCGTCGGGAACTTGGCGAGAACGGAGCGGATCGTCGCGAGGTTGTGCGGCTGATGCAATGGCGCCAGCGCGATCAAGCGTTCGAGGCGGGCCACCACGCCATGATCGATCAAGACCGGTCGGTCATAATCGGGACCGCCATGCACGACCCGATGGCCGACGGCGATCGGAATGATGCGGAGTTCGTTGCGCAACCAGTCTCCGGCGATGCCCATGGCAACCGGAACGTCCGGGACCGCCTCGATCGGATAGGCGCGATCGGCCAGCGGACTGCCATCGGCGCCGCTTGCTCGCAGGCGCGGACGCGTGCCGATGCCATCCATCTGGCCCTTGATCTGCCGTTGCAGCTTGCCGTCGCCCTCGATCGAGAAGACCTGGAACTTGACGCTGGAGGAACCCGCATTGACGACGAGGATCGTGTCCATGGCGTTCACGCGGCCGCTATCGGGGCATGTTGCCGGCGCGCATTGGCATAGAGCGCCGCCACCGCCGCGGACGCCATCCGCGCGCGCGGTGGGTCCGCGCGCGACGTCAGGATGACCGGCACCCTCGCCCCGAGCACGATGCCGGCGCTGTCCGCCTTGGCGAAATAAGCGAGGTTCTTGGCCAGCATATTGCCGGCTTCGAGGTCGGGAACGACCAGGATCTGCGCCCGGCCGGCGACTTCGGACTTGATCCCCTTGATCCGCGCCGCCCCGATGTCGATGGCGTTGTCGAAGGCCAGCGGCCCGTCCAGCACGCCGCCGGTGATCTGTCCGCGCTCGGCCATCTTGCACAGCGCCGCCGCCTCGATCGTGGAGGGAATCTTGGAGGTGACGGTCTCGACCGCCGACAGGATCGCGACGCGCGGAGACGCGCCGAAACCGGCCTGGTTGTAGAGGTCGATGGCGTTCTGGATGATGTCCCGCTTGGCGTCGAGATCGGGGAAGATGTTGATCGCCGCATCCGTTACGAACAGGGTCTCGGCATAGGCCGGCACGTCCATCACGAAGACATGGCTGATGCGCCGTTCGGTGCGCAGGCCCTCGACCTTGGCCGTGACGGCGCGCATCAGCTCGTCGGTGTGCAGGCTGCCCTTCATCAGCATTTCGCCCTTGCCGGCGTGGATCAGTTCCACTCCCTTGGCGGCGGCGTCGTCACTATGCGCGGCATTGACGATCTCGAAGCTTGCAATGCTCAGGTCGTACCTGGCGGCGGTATCCCGGATTTTTCTCTCCGGCCCGACCAGAACCGGGTGGATGATGCCGGCTGCGGCACTGTCGATGGCGCCGCGCAGCGACGCTTCATCACAGGGATGCACGACAATGGTCGGGATCGGCGGCACCGCCTCGGCCGCCGCGATCAGGCGGTCGTATTTGCTGGGAGGTTGCGCTTTCCTTGCATCGGCCGACATGAAGTCGCCCTCCTCGTTCCCGCCGTTATCAGGACGCCTTCGCCTTGGGTCCGAAGGAAGCGACATTCGAGGGCCGTTCAGCATCGGCGGCCACCCCGAACAGTTCGGCGACGCGCTTCAGGCGCATCGCAACCTCGCCCGAAATCTCCTCGCTGGCGGCGAGTACCTCGCGAATGGCGCCGAAGACCGCGCGGCGTTCGCCGGCACTCTGGGGCAAGAGCTTCGGAATGGCCGCCAACGCGGCTTCCGGCTCGAGGAGCAGCATGTAGAATTGCTCCCGCACCAGCAGCTTGAATTGCGCCAGCGTCAGCCGCGAGCCGGCGTCGCGACGACGCAGGTTGCGCAGCGCCTCCAGATTGCGCTCGTCGACGACTCCCCGCGCCGATCCGACATAGAGCAAAGCGCGGATGCCGGCCTCGCGCGGGCCGCCTTCCTCGATCCTCGACTTCAGCCGGGCGATCTGCTGATCGAGCATCACGCGGTATGCCGACGACATTTCCTGCCGCCGTGACGGTGTCGACTGCGGTTCGATGCCGACGGCCGCCTGAACCGCCGGTGAGCCGTAGACGTTGAGGAAGATCGTTTCGCTCAGCGCCTCCTGGGCGTCGCGCCAGCTGTCGAGCGCATGCACGATCTGCTTGGAGACCTGCTCCTGGAAGGCGACGAACGGATTGTCGACGGCGGCGGGCTTGCGATCCTCGCGGACCCTTTCCGCGAGCGATTCCATCACCGACATCAAGGGGTTCTGGTTGCTGAGGATCTCGTATTGAAGGCGTAGGGGATGCAGCTGGTGCATCCAGTGGGCCGTCTGCGGCGGTACCATCGCCTTGATCCAGGGCTGGACGAAGGTGCGATAGGCGGCGAGATTGATCTTGGAGACCCGCTTGGCAGCCAGGAAGCGCAGCTCGTCTTCGAGTGAATTGCCGCCCAGGGCGCGGATATCGGCCAGCGTGCGCGCCTCGCAGCGCATGACCCATTGCCCGATGGCGAGGTCGACATTGGCCGTGTCGGTGCCCTTGGCCTCGAAAGTCGCTTCATAGAGGCCGGGCGGCAGCACATCGATCAGGTCGATATTGCTCGAGAATTCGGCATGTTCTTTCTTGGCGACGCCGCCGGAAACGAAGATGCCGAGATGCCCAACGCTCTCGTGAACCGTGTATACGATCGTCTGCCCATAGGCCCGGATCTCGTCGACGTCGGCGTAGAGATCGAGGATCCAGTCGAGCGCCTGCTGCGGCGGCGTGATGTTGTCGCCCTTGGAGCAGAATACGACGATCGGCGACTGAATATTGCGCAGGTCGACGGTCTGGCCGTCGGACATCTGGACCCGGCCGGCGGCGAGATTGTTGCCGATGAAGAGCTCATCGACGATGAACTGGATCTCCTCGGCGTTCAGGTTGACGTGCCCGCCCCACCAGCGCTCGAATTCGAGATAGCGCGTCGCCTCGGTGTCGACCTTGGCATAAACGTTGTACTGCTTGGTCCAAAGCGTGTTGGAAGGGTTCTGGTTCTCAAAGTTCTGGACCAGCCAGGCGCCGTCGAACGTGCCGCCACCGAGATCGCTGGTCAGAGCGGTCAGCCAGCTTCCGCCGAGGAGCCCGCCGGAATAGCGCATCGGATATTGGCCATGCACGCCCGCCCAGTAGGAAAGCGGCGCACCGGCGACGATCAGAGGTCCGAAGAGTTCCGGCCGCAGCGACGCCAGGATCATGACGGCCCAGCCGGCCTGACAATTGCCGATCACGCAGGGCTTGCCGTCGGCGTTCGGGTGGCGGCTGATGACCTTCTCGATGAAGATGGCCTCGGCGCGGGCGACCCGCTCGATCGTCTGCCCCGGCACGGGTTCCGGCAGGAAGCCGATGAAGTAGCAGGGATGCCCGGCCCTCATCGCCACGCCGATTTCGCTGTCCGCCTTGAAGCCGCCGATTCCGGGCCCGTGCCCGGCGCGCGGATCGACCACGATGAATGGCCGCCGGTTCTTGTTGATCTCGACGTCCTTGGGCGGAACGATGCGCACGAGCGCGTAGTTGACCGGCTCGTCCAGGTTGCGGCCGTCGAGGATCAGTTCGGCGTCGTAATGCAGGACATGCGGCGCCGTCTCGGCGATGTGCTCCCGATACTGGTCGCCCCGTCGGCGCATGATGTCCAGGAACAGGACGCTTCGTTGCGCCGCATCGACCATGTAGTCGACAGCCGAGGCAGCGAACCCGGATAGGGGACCACCGGGAAACGGTGCATGTTCCATCGTCATGTTCGGACCCTCATCGCCATGCGGTTCCATTCAACGAGCCGTGTCAGGGCGGGCGTTGATCTAGGTCAATACCCGGCGGCCGCTGCCGACGCCGGCCGGCGCGATCGGCATCGATCCACGCCACGGCCAGTTCCCAGGCGACCGACAGGATGACGGGCCCGATGAACAGGCCGAGCAGGCCATGCGCGAGCGTGCCGCCGATCACCCCGATCAGGATGACGAGCGTCGGTATCGTCAGCCCGCGCCCCATCACGAGCGGCTTCAGGACGTTGTCGAGCAGGCCGACGGCGACGAGAAAGACGGTCAGCAGGAGCGCCGTGGTGAAGTCCTTGTCGGTCCAGATCCAGATGATCACGGGAACGAGCACGATCGCCGCGCCGATCTGCACGATGGACAACAGCATCACCGCCAGGGCCAGCAGTCCGGCGCCGGAAATGCCCGCCAGCTTGAAGCCGATGCCGGCCAGGAGGGCCTGGATGACGGCGACGCCGATCACGCCCTGGGACACCGCGCGGATGGTGGCTCCGGCCAGTTCGACGAAATGTTCGCTCTGCTCGGGCACCACGCGGGACAGGAAGCCCCGGCTCGCCGCCACCAGTTGCGGCCCGTGGAGGAAGAGAAAACCGGTCAGCGCGACCGATAGAAGGAACTGCAGCGTTTCCACGCCGGCATTGCCGACCAGGCCGAGCAGGGGCGCCGCGATTGGCTTTAGGTGCGGTGCGATCTGTTGCAAGACCGATCGAAGATTGGTGGAGGCCAGTTCCCACGCCTCATGGAGCTGTGCCCCGACCAGTGGCCAGTTCCGGATGCTCTCGGGCGGAGAGGGAACGATCAGGTCGCCCGAGCTCAGCCGTTCGGCAAAGCCCTTCAGCCCGTCCACGGCGCTCAGGCCCAGCCAGGTCGCCGGGCCGATGACGATCCCGAGGCCGATCACGGTGAGAAGGACCGCCGCGAGCTTCGGGCGCCCGCCCAGAAGGTCGGCGAACCGGCGATAGACCGGATTGAACGCCACTGCGAGCACGACGCTCCAGGCCAGGATCGGGATGAACGGCCGGATCAGAACCAGCGTCCAGTACAGGAGGAGCGCGAGCAATCCGAGTCGGATCGCCAGTTGGATGATGTCCGCACCGGACAGCGACGGTCGGGGTATCTTCAAGGGCGCGCCTGCATCGTGAAACCACGCTGGATCCAACATAGGTGCCGGTCGTGCGCCGCGATCTTGATTCAGATCAAACGGGCCGGGCCGGCTACAATCGTGCTGGGGACGTTGTCGCGGGTTTGCGGCTGGAAACGCGCCATGTCGGATACAGGGACGCGGCATCGGCTCGCTCCTGCTGCGTCATCTCGTCGGGCTCGGCCGCGCCGCCGGGCTGCAGGAATTGACGGCCGTGGTGCTCGCCGACAATGCGGCGATGCTGCGCGTGCTCGGAAATCTCGGTTTCACATCCGCCGGGCGCCAGGACCCGGACACGGTCCGTCTGGCGCTGAAGCTCGCCTGAGCTTCAGCGACGCCAACGACTGGGACCGGCTCGACCCGACCTTGAGCCAGATCAAAGAGTCCGGTTCGAACTGCGGAAGATTCGGCGATGGTTCGTTCGCAACGGAGCGTGGATCCGGCCATGAAGATTCTCTTCGAGGAAATTCGGCATAACCCGTTGCTCTGGATGCTGATCTTCGTCCCTGTGGTCCTGCTCACCGAGGGACTGGCGCCCTCGGATCACACCGCCCTGTTCATGCTCTCCGTACTCGCCATCGTGCCGCTCGCCGCGCTTCTCAGCCTGGCGACCGAGAGCGTTTCCGAAAAGACGGGGGATGCCATCGGGGGATTGCTCAACGCGACCCTGGGCAACCTGACGGAGTTGATCATCGCGCTGGCGGCGCTGAATGCGGGCGAATACACGCTGGTGAAGGCGTCGATCGCCGGCGCGATCGTCGCCAATTCGCTCTTCATGCTGGGGGCTTCGTTTTTCCTGGGAGGGCTGCGCTACCACGTCCAGGAGTACAACCGCGCGGGCGGGAGGCTGCATTCGGCATTGCTGCTGATGGCGACGATCGCGCTCCTGGCGCCCGCCGCCGTCGCCGACATCGATCTGGCGCAAGGCGAGGTGATGACTCACAAGCTGAGCACCAGTCTCGCGGTGTTGCTGATCATCGCCTACGGGCTGGGCTTGTTGTTCTCGCTCAAGACACACAAGGACGCGTTCGCGAGCGTGGAGCAAGGCGATGTCGAGAAGTCGGCATGGCCGCTCGGCCTGGCAGTCGGCGCGCTGCTTGTCGTGACGCTGCTGGTGGCACTCGTCAGCGAAATATTCGTCAGCTCGGTGCAGCAGGCGGGAGAGACGCTCGGCCTGAGCGCGGCCTTTGTCGGCTTTATCATCGTCGCGCTCGTCGGCGCGGCGGCGGAGATGGCGGTCGCTTTTTCAGCCGCCCGCAAAAACCGCCTCGATCTCAGCGTCAGCATCGCACTTGGCAGCGCGTCGCAGATCGCGTTGTTCGTCGCCCCCGTGCTCGTGCTGCTCAGCTACGTGATCGGCCCGAAGCCGATGGACCTGCAGTTCTGGCCGGGGGCCGTGACCATGGTGATGATCGCCGCCGTCACGGCCTGCTTCATAACGAACACCGGGCGCTCGGCATGGTTCATCGGCGCCTTGCTGGTGATCATCTACACCATCTTCGCCTTGACGCTCTATTTCGTGCCGCCGGGAACGCACGGACCCGTCTGACGGTTCATTCCCGCCGAATCGCGCAACCAGGGCCGCTCCCGAGGGTCCAGCGCGGACCGGACGCTGTCCGCCCGGTCCGTCGCCCAGTCGGATCACTGGGCGGCATGGTTCGGTTGCGCCCGCCCAGCGGCATCACGTCAGGCGTGAACGGCCGGCCGACGCGCTTTCTGCGTCGTCGAGAACGGCTATTCCGGGTTGCCGGGAAGGAAGGTGAACGGCTTGGCCGGCTTGAAATCGCCGGAGACTTCGCCCGAGAACACCTCGCCGTCCTGGATCGTCAGCTTCTTGATCGACGCGCCCGGCTTCAGGTCCAGCTTGTCCAGCGAAACCCAGAAGGTGTTCGGTCGAGTGGCGGAATCGAAGTAGTAGATCAGGTTTTTCTGATCCGAGATCGAACGCCAGATGGTCGAGGAAATGTTGGGCTGATCCGGCGTCGTGATGCCGAGCGGAACGCTGACGGAACGCTGCACGCCCATGACGCTGGCGACGGCCTGGTAGTCGAACGACTTCTCCGGAACGCTCTTGATGTAGTTGGGATCGGCCTGCTTCGGGATGGCGCCAAGCAGGAAGGAGGCACGGGCGAAGCGGTCGGCGGCGCGATTGGTGCCCGGCAGGAACACGAGGCCGCCAATGTCTTCCCAGTATTCGTTCAGCGCCAATTGCTTGTCGTATGTCGGCGAGTTGGTCATCACCGTGTATTGCTTGCCGTGATGGATCACCAGCTTGCCTTCGACATACTCGAAGATCGCCGAATCGCCGGATGCATCCGAAATCGCCAGATGGAGCGCCGCCGGCGAGCCGTTCGGCAGCGACGGGGCGAGCAGGTTGAACGGCTCGGTCCGCAGATGTTCGACGGCCTCATCCACGGTCGCGAAGTTGTCGAGCACATACTGGCCCCACAACGAAATGGACAGGAACGGACGTCCGGCGACCGGCTTCGGATACTGCGATTCCGCCAGATAGAGGATGTTGGCGACGAGACCCTTCTCGTTCAATCCGTCGGTCGACCCTGCCTCATAGCCAGAGGTGATGACGCTGCCATACTTGGCCGTCCATTTGAGCGACTGCGGACCGGATTCGCCGTTGCGCTCGATCCCGGCCGGAAACGCCCACAGATTGGAGAACATGTCCTCCTTCCAATCCATGTTGCGGCCGGTCGCAACCATCTTGCCGTCACCGACAAAGAGAGTGCGCGTGCAGGCATCGGCAAATCCGGCCAAGGTCGGCACAAGCATGGCGACGGACAAGGCCAGCGCGGCGGATCTCGAGAAACGCTTCTTCATCGCCGATACTCCAGTCGATGGTTTGCTAGATGGCAGAACGAGTTTGGCCATCAGAATTTGATCGTGGCCCCCAGGATGGGACCCTGGATGACAGCGTTGAAGTCGAACGGGCCGTTCCGATAGTCGACGCCCTGCGCGCGGTAGCCAGCCATCGCCTGGAAGCGATCGTTCACCTTGTAGCCAACCGCTCCGAGGAGATCCCAGGTCGAGGTCGACCCACCCCCACCCGCCAGCGCCCAGCCGTTGACGAACACCGAATCGGTGACCGAGTATTGCCCTTTGACGCCGACTATCGCGTCGACCCAGGTCGCCGTATGGCTGCGATTCAATTGACGCTCGCTTTCGTCACTCAAACCCAGGGACGTCTCCACCGACCAAAGCCGCGCGCCGGCCATCACGTCGAAATTGCCGCGCCCCGTCTTGATCACCGAATAGGCGGCGGCCGGCGTCCATTGCAGAAGCTCCGTGCCCAGTTCGGCATCGAGGCCCTGGGGAAGCTTCGCGTCGGCAGAGAGCTTCATGAAGAGCAGGTCGGAGAATATCGAGAAGCGATCATAGCGCGCCTCGACCACACCCATGCCGGCGAAATCCAGATGGTTCAGCAGCTGGGAAAAATCGACGTTGAAGTCGGCCTTTACATCGCCATATCCAACATTGCCGGACATGGACGGCGCCCAAGCATATGGCGCGACGATGAAGGTCCAGCCGGGCGCGGCCACCGGCGCCTCCTGCTCGACGTCGGCGGCGAGCGCCGAGCCGCACCATCCGGACAAGACGGCAAGCGACAGGAGCGTGGTTCGCAGCGAAACCGCCCGGATGGCAGCACGCTTGCACGGAGCAGAACTCTTGGAGCGGGCATGGCGGAGCATGGGCGCATCTTTCATCCAGGACAATCTTGTCGGAGGATCTCGGCGGCCTGTTCCCGGCCCGACACAACGCGCGATTCGTCACCGGAACAACCGGCCTGCCCCCACAACCACATTCGGGCTTCGGACAGAGTTCGTCAATATTCAGAGTGAAATGTGCTCGAAGAGCGCGTGGAGAAACCGTTCGTCGAGGCGATACGCGCTCAATCCTGATCCTCCTCCTGCGGCCCGATCCTGATTTCGCGCGCCAGAGCCATCGACACGGCCTATAGGCTGTAGCCATGGCCGGCAGATGCGAGAAGCCCGGCTAGACGCGAGGCACTGATGTTCGATCCGACACCCATCGTCGCCCACGGCAACAAGCCGGAGTTCTATCGGGAGCTCGACCAGCAGATGGCCTCGCTGTTCGAAGGCGAGCACGACGCCATCGCCAATGCCGCCAACATGTCGGCGCTGCTGTTCATGGCGATGCCGGAGCTGAACTGGGCCGGTTTCTATTTCCTGCCGGAAGGCACGGACGTCCTCGTCGTTGGCCCGTTCCAGGGCAAGCCGGCCTGCGTGCGCATCCCGATCGGCAAGGGAGTCTGCGGCACGGCGGTGGCAACGCGCGAGACCATCCTGGTTCCCGATGTGCATGCGTTTCCGAGCCACATCGCCTGCGATGCCGCGTCGCAATCGGAACTGGTTGTGCCGTTGATCCGCGACGGCAAGGTGCTGGGCGTGCTCGATCTCGACAGCCCGCGCGCCGGCCGCTTCGACACCGACGACCAAGCCGGCGTCGAGCGCCTCGTCGCGCGCTATCTCGCCAGCCTGCAGGACTGATACCTCGCGGGGTAACCAGCCGGAAAGCGGCGCCGTCTAGAACGACGGTCTCAACAGCGCCGCGCCGACGATCGGCGCAGGCTCGCGGGACGGGAAAAACGCATGACGGCGGGGCAGACGACGGGAATCGCGATCATCGGCTGCGGCTATGTCGCCGATTCCTACCGGCATTGCCTGGCGCTGCACGAAGGCGAGTTGCGCCTGACCGGCGCCTATGACCGCGATCCCCAGCGGCTTGCGGCCTACAAGGCGACCTGGGGCGACCGAACCTATGCCTCGTTCGACGAGGCTCTGGCCGACCCTGCCTGCTCGATCCTGCTGAACCTGACCGATCCGGAGAGCCACGCCGCCGTCACCGAGGCGGCGATTGCCGCGGGCAAGCATGTCTATTCGGAAAAGCCGCTGGCCATGACCGCCGGCGAGGCGGCGGCCCTGCGCGACCGGGCGCGTGCAGCCGACGTCCGGCTTGCTTCCGCGCCCTGCAACCTGCTGGGCGAAAGCCTGCAGACCGCATGGGCCGCGATCCGTGCGGGTACCATCGGCAAGGTGCTGCTCGCCTACGCCGAGCTCGATGACGGCATGATCCACCGCACCAACTATGGCGACTGGCTGAGCCGCAGCGGCAAGCCCTGGCCGGGCCGCGGCGAATTCGAGACTGGCTGCACCTATGAGCATGCCGGCTATGCGCTCGCCATCTTCGCCGCCATGTTCGGCCCGGCGACGCGGGTGACGTCCTTCGCGGCGCTGCTGGTGCCCGACAAGCAGACCACGCCGCCGCTCGCCCATCCGGCGCCCGATTTCTCCGTCGGCTGCATCGAATATGCGAACGGCGTCGTCACACGGCTCACCAATTCGATCGTCGCGCCCTATGACCACCGGATGCGGATCATCGGCGAGACCGGCACGCTCGAAATCAAGGAGCCCTGGGACTATGCCTCGCCGGTCATCCTGCGCCGACCCGGCCAGGGTCGGATCGCCCGGCTGATCGAACGTCGCCTCGGCGGCGGCCTCGGCAAGCGCCTGCCGATGGCGCGCAAGGTGCCGTTCAAGGGCGGCCGCGGCAAGCCGACCATGGACTTCTTGCGCGGGCCGGCCGAGCTCGCGGAAGCGATCCGCGACGGCCGCCCCTCGCGCCTCGACGCGGATTTTGCCGTGCACATCACGGAGCTGACCGAGATACTGCAATATCCCGAGCGCTTCGACCGCCCTGCCCGCGTGCAATCGCGCTTCGCGCCGATCGAGCCGATGGACTGGGCGCGATGACCGGACCCGCCGCCGAGGCCAATCTGATCACCTGCTCGTTCCGCGGCGATCTCGATGTCTGCTGGATGCTGTGCGAAAGCATCGACCGCTTCGTGCCGGCGACGATCCCACACAGCCTCTACGTGCCGCGCGCCGACCTGCCGCTCTTCGCCCACCTCGCCTCGGACCGTCGCACCGTCGGAGCGCAGGAAGACCTGCTGCCGCGCTGGTTCCGCAAGCTGCCGCTTCCCGGCCCGGAATGGCGGCGGCGACTGCGCCTACCCCGCCGCAACATGTATGTGACGCCCTACAGCCCGCTGGTGCGCGGGTGGATCGCGCAGCAGATCATGAAGATCGCAGCGACCGCCAACGCCTCGGCGGAGATCGTCGCCCATATCGACAGCGACAATGTCTTCATCCGCCCGCTGAAGCTCGAACACCTCGCCCGCGACGGCAAGGTGCGGATCTATCGCAACCCCGAAATGGTCGAGCTGGAAACGCATCGCGTCTGGCAGGAGACGGCCGGAAAGCTGCTCGGCCTCGCGCAAAGCCGCTATTACGGCGCCGAATACATCAACCCCTTCGTCGTCTGGCGGCGCTCCGTCATTCGCGGCATGATCGAGCGGATCGAACAGATCGCCGGACGCGACTGGCGCATCGTCCTCGCCCGCACGCCGCATTTCGCCGAGTATGTCCTCTACGGCGTCTACGCCGACAAGGTGCTGGGGCTGGAGGCGGCCGGGCTGATGCCGGAATCCTTCACGCTCTGCCACTCGCGCTGGGGTGACGAATTCGCCGGCGCCGAGGACGAGGCATCCTTCATCCGCTCGCTGCGGCCCGAGCACGTCACCTGCCTGATCCAGTCGACGATCGACACGTCGATAACCAAGCGGCAGGCGATCTTCGACCAGGTTGCCGCGCTCGCCGCCGAGCAGGATCAGGGAGCAGCGCGCTTGGGTGCATCTGCCTCGCGGTAGACCGGATAGAGGCGGCCGAGCGACAGCTTGCCGAGCACGCCGGCCCAGCGATAGCGAAAATCGGCCTCCGCCGCCGGCCCCTTTCGGCGAACGAGCGGATAGCGCAACGCCAGCAGTCCCAGTTGCACCAGCGCCTTCGCCCGCAGCCACCAGCGGACCGCGACCGGAGAGGCGCTGTTGCCGGCGACGGCTTCGGCATAGACCTGCCCGCCGGCGAAGAGGCGGCGGCGGAGATAGCCGGGATCGCAGCGCGAGGCCGGCACGAATTCCGATACCCGCGCCGCCGGCAACCAGCCGAAACGACGCCCGCGCGCCTGCAGCCGGCAGAAGAGATCCAGATCCTCGCCGCCGGCATGGCCGAAGCGGGGATTGAACGGCTCTTCGTCGGAAAGCGTCGTGGCGCGGCGGAAGATCGAATTGCACGTCGCAACCGTGATCACGCGCTCGCTCCGCTTGCCAAGCGCCACGACGTCCTGGCCGCACGGCGCCTCGATCTGGCGCGAGAACAACGTGTGGATCGCCGGCGTCACCCTGTCTGGCGTCTCGAACGACGGATCAACGCCGCCGAAGAAGACATCATGCGGATGTTCGCGCAGCCCGGCAGCGACGGCAGCAAGCCAGCCTGGCGCCAGTTCCTCGTCGTCATCGATGAAGGCGATGACCGGCGACGCCGTGGCGCGAATGCCGGCATTGCGCGCGACAGAAATGTTGGCCGGATGCGCCTCTACGTAGCGGACCTCGAACGGGCTCGCGTCATTCGCCGCGGCAACCGCGCCCGCAGCCGACCCATCATCGCTGTTGTCGGCGACGACCACCGTCAACGTCACGCCCGCCGGAAGGGTCTGCGCGCGAATGCTCGCCAGCGCCTTGCCGAGAAGCTCTTCGCGCCGATAGGTGCAGAGGATGATCGAGAGGTCGATCACCATCGTGTCGGTTGCCGTATCGGTATTCAAGACTGCCTGCCCCCGCCGGTTCGCCCGCTTTCCTAGACCAAAGTTCTAGCCTCGACCACACGGAGGCTCGTTGGCGAGGCTGCGGCTCCGCGACAGGGCGAACAGGCAGAGGACGGCGACATTCGACAGCACCGAGCCGCGCATGAACAACGTCGCCTCGGTCAGATTGTGCAGCAGATAGAGGAATAGCAGCATCGCCATGAAGCCGATCGCGGCCCGGGCAGGCCGCTTCATAGGTCCGGCAATCGCCTGCGCCATGCCGGAGAAGACGCCGCCGATCACGATCAGCGTAGCGAGGATCGTCGCCGGCAGGCCGACATGCAGCCAGAGTTCGAGATAGCCACTATGCGCCTGGTTGATCGTGCCGATCTCGACATCGCCGAGCCAGGTGCCCGGTTCCAGCCGCTGCAGCGGATCGGCCGCCAGCCCGACATCCCAGAACGCGCCATAGCCGTGGCCGAGCCAGAAGCGCTCCCGTGCCGAGCGGAGAGCAAAGGCCCAGAGTTCGTCGCGTCCCGTGAAGGAGGCGTCGCCCAGCGTCGCGGTCAGCAGCGCATCGAGATCGAAATCATAGACCGCGAACAGGCCGAGCAGCGCGGTGACGGCAATGAGCCCCAGCGCGATCATCAGCAGCACAAAGCGCGCACCCAGCCATTCGGCACAGGCGAGCATCGCAATCAGCATCACCGCGACGCCGGTGAGGCCAATCGACGTCTTAGATCGGGTGATGACGAGGAACAGCAACGCCGGCACCAGCATCAGCAAGCCGAGACCAACTGAGCGGGCCCGCGTCGCGCCCAGCATCCAGGTCGCGCCGCAGATGACGGTGATCATCGCCACCAAGCCGGCGACGTTTTTCTGCGTGTAGAGGCCGCGGACACCGATATCGGTGATCGCGACGCCGGGCCAGAGCGCCGTGCCGGCCAGATTGATCAGCATCACGCCCGTCAATCCCACGAACCACCAGGTGTGGAACCGGCGCAGATCCTGGAGGCTCGCCGCGATGCCGGCGGCGATCGTGGTCAGGAAGACGAGCAGCAACGCCCGGCGCAATGTCAGGCCGGGATAGTCCGACCAGACCATGCTGACGAAGCAGAAACCGGTGAACGCGACCAGCGGCAGGTTGCGAAAGAAGAGCGAAAGCGCCGCCCGGTGATGCACGACCAGCGTGACGAGCGCGAGCAGGAAGAGAGCGAAAACGGCGAAACGGTCAAGCGGGCTGCCCTCGACGCGCTCGGCCACGGAAGCGGCGGCGAAGGGGCGCGTGCCGACGAACGTGTAGAGCATGAAGCCCGCCAGCAGCGCGCCGTGCAGGCTGTCGGCAAGCATGGTCGCGATGCCGCGCGCATCGGTCGATGCGCGCCGGCTGAACAGCATCGGTGCATCGCTCATGCTCATCGCTCCGAGATGCGAAAATCGATCGCGGGCGTGGATCCGACCGCTGCCGCGCCGCCTTTAGAGACGGTGCGGCAAGTTCGACTACCGTGACCGTCCGCTTGCCTTGCTATCATAGATTCGTAGAATCGGCGGCCAACAGTAAAGATCGTCCTACGGCGCGCGTTTCCGCCTGCCGGACGCCTCATTCATACAGCGCAAGAAGGCTTCCGGGTGGGTAGCGTTTCCATCGTCATTCCCACCTTGAATCGACCGAAGGCGCTGCAGCGCGCCGTCGCCAGCGCGCTCGCGCAGACCGATCTCGCGGATCTCGACGTCGAAATCCTGGTGATCGACAATTCGTCGGATGGCAATGCCCGCGACCTGGTCGCATCGATCGCGCCCGGTGCCAATCGGCCGGTGCGCTACGTGTCGGCCCCGGTTCCCGGCGTCGCCAATGCCCGCAATGCCGGCGTCCGCGCAGCCCAGGGGCACTGGATCGCCTTTCTCGACGATGACGAGCAGGCGTCGGAGACCTGGCTGAGCCAGCATGTCGCGACCGCCTTCAGAAGCGGCGCCAATGCCGTGTTCGGTCCTGTGACGGCGAAGGCCGAGGGCGACCGCGAGATCGGGCCGCTCGCGCCCTATTTCTCGCGCCAGTTCAACCGGGTGGATGGGGAGGACGTCACCGATCTCGCCCCCTATCTCGGCACCAACAATTCGATGTTCGACCGCGAAGTCTGCCTGCAAGGCGACGGCGGCCCGTTCGACACCAGCCTGAACGAAACCGGCGGCGAGGACACGCTGCTGCTGAAGCGCCTGGTCGACGAGGGCAAGCGCTTCGCCTGGTCGGCCCAGGCGAGCGTGACCGAATGGGTGCCGGAACGGCGGCGTAACTGGGCCTATGTGCGCAAGCGCAAATTCCTGAGCGGCCAGATCCGCGTGCTGACGCACCACAAGGCGCAGCCGGCCGAATGGAGCCGCATCGCCTTCTGGATGTGCGCCGGCATGGCGCAGATCGTCCTGCACGGCATCGCCGCCGTGGTGACCGCCCCGTTTGACAAGGTCCGGTCCGAAAAGGCCTGGGTCAAGGTCCGCGGCGGATTGGGCAAGGTGTTCTGGATGCAGCGGTTCCGCCCGACGCTCTACGGGTCGGGTCTGGTCTCGTGAATTCCCGTCGTCGCGCGGGGCCGACCCGGCGATCCGTGCTCGCCGGCGGCCTCGCGGCGGGGCTGCTCGGCGCCCTGCCGGCCAAGGCCCAATCCGGCGGCCGATGGTCGATCCGGATCGCCGATGGCGGACCGGGAACCCCGATCAGCCCGCTGATCTACGGCTCCAACGAAATCGGCACGATGGATGGCGGCGCTCCGTCTGCGACGTTCGACCGCGAGGTCGGCGTCACGGCGCGCCGGCTCGGCGGCAACCTGATGACGACCTATAACTGGGTCAACAACGCCGCCAATTCCGGCAAGGACTACCACCATGCCAACAGTCCCTTCCTGCTCGACGCGCTGGGCATCGACCGGCCGCAATGGATTGAGCCCGCCAGGCTGATCGAGACGATGCACGAAGCCTCGCTCGCCATGGGCGCGAAGAGCCTCGTCACCGTGCCGCTCGCCGGTTATGTCGCCGCCGATTTCGACGGCCCGGTGCCGCCGGAAGCCAGCGCCCCCTCGCCCCGTTTCGTGCCGACGCGCTGGGATCCCGGCGCGAAGGCCGGCGATCCCGTCATGCCGGCCGTCGCCGATATTCCGCAGCTTCTCGCCCGCCTAGTCGAGCGCTATGGCGGCGCCGACAGCGAGCGCGGCATCCATGCCTATGCGCTCGACAACGAGCCGGGACTCTGGGCGGAAACGCATCCTCGCGTCGTCACCGCCAAGCCAACGATCCGCGCCTTTCTCGAGCGCTCGCTGGCGGCGGCGCGTGCGATCAAGCGGGCCGATCCGGCGGCGCGCGTCTTTGGCCCTGTCAGTTGGGGCGCTTCCGAGATGGTCTCCTTCCAGGATGCGCCCGACTGGAACGACTATCGCCAGCATGGCAGTTTCCTCGCCGCCTATCTGGATGCCTTTCGCACGGCGTCGGAGCAGGACGGCATCCGCCTTCTCGATGCACTCGACCTCCACTGGTACCCCTACAGCAACCGGGGCGACCTGTTCCGTTCCAAGGACGCGGCGCTTGCGACAGCGCTGCTGGAAGCACCGCGCTCGCTGACCGAAGCCGGCTTCCGCGAAGATAGCTGGGTCGTGCGCGCGCTGGCCGATGGCGGCAGCGATCGCGAGATCGGCCTGCCGTTGCTGCCGAGCCTGCGCCGCATCGCCGATCACGTCTTTCCCGGCACCGGTCTCGCCGTCACCGAGTTCAACTATGGCGGCGCCGGACAGATCGCGTCGGGGCTAGCGCTCGCCGACGTGCTCGGCCGCTTCGGCCAGCAGGGCGTCTCCTTCGCCACGCATTGGGGCAGCCTCGACGGGTCACTCGGCGAAGCCTACCGGCTGTTTCGCGCCCAGGATTCGACCGGCCGGCGCTTTGGCGACCGGTCGCAGGCCGTCACGGTCGAAGGCACGCCTGAGGTTGTCGCCTATGCGGCCGCGTTCGAAGACGGCAGGCCCGGCCTGCAGCTGGTGGTGATCAACAAATCGGAGGCGCCGGCCACGCTCGACCTGCGTTTCGAGACGGCGGCCGCCCGGAATTGTCTGTCGGTCTTCGGCTTCGACGCGGCCAATCCCAAGACGATCGCCCTGACGGAAACGCCGATCAACGCCGATGGCGGCTTGCAGGTGAACCTGCCGGCCCGATCGGCGCGGCGCTACGGCTTCGCCTGAGCCGGCGGGAACACGGTCCTCGCCAGGCCCTCATCGAGACCGATGCGCGCTGCGAGGCCGAGGCTCTCCGCGGCCTGGGTGCTGTAGACGGCATCGCGGGCGAAGATCGCCATTTCGGCCCGCGTCGGCGCTAGGGCGGCGCGCTTCGACCCCGACAGGCCAAAACGACGGCCGATCTTCGCCGCCACCGCCAGGAACAGCCGTAGCCCCAGCCGCATGCCGCCGAGCGACGGCAATTTCGGCGCGCCGATCCGCTGCGCCAGCGCTGCGAAATAATCATTCCAGGCCGGCGTATCCGGGCCGACGACATTCAGAATCGCCAACGCCGGCCAGCCGATCGCCTCGCCGGCCAGCAGGGCGTGCCCGGCCTCGGCGATCAGCGCGCCGATATCGTCGACATGCACCAGCGGCGCCGGCCCATCGGCGGCACGGCCGAAATTTCCCCAGGCGCCGGCAGCGATCCGCTCCGCCAGCTTGTCGGTCCAGAAGCGGCTGCCGGTGCCATAGACGATGCCGGGCCTGAGGATCAGCGCGCGCCGCTGCGGATGGGCCGGGTCGCGGGCCCAAGCGCTGACCAGCGCCTCGCATTCGATCTTTGCCCGGGCATAGGCGCCGAGCGAGCCGACCGCCGGCATGGCTTCTTCGATCACGCCGGTACGGTCGCCATAGACGGCGATCGAGCTGAAATAGATCAGGGCCGACACGCTCGCCTCGGTCATCGCCTGAAGCAGCGTCCGGCATTGCGCCACCATCGCCACCTCGTCGCCATAAGCGGCGTGCACCACCAATTCGACATCCGCCACGGCGCCGCGCGTCTGCGCGAGATCATCGAGATCGCAGGGCGTCGGCACGATACCCTCCGGCGAGACCGCGCTGGAGGGCGACCGCCGCGTGCCGGCGCGGACGGTGAAACCGCTCGCCGCCATATGGGCGGTGACGACCGACCCGATGAAGCCCGTCGCGCCGGTGACGAGGGCGGAACGGCGCGTATCGGGGAAGACGGTCATCAGTTCAGGACTCCACGGTCGGGGCGATACGAGCGGAAGGCCGGAGGATCGCCAGCAGGTTGCGGAATGCCGGACGGGCAAAGACGGCCAGGAGCACCGCATAGCAGACAACGCCGAGCGTGACCGAAATAACCAGCGCGAGCGGACGATTTAGTCCGTCGAGCGCAAAGCCGGCGCCTGCCACGACCAGGCCCATGATGCCGGCGAGCCCCCAGGCCGGCAACAGCGCGCGGAGCCGCTCGAGCCGGGCCCAGGCGAGATGCCGGGCCGGCAGGCCGATGGCGAGGATCGATTGCACGGCGTCGCCGACGAGCCGGGAAAGGCCGACACTGATCGGCCCGAGCGGACTGGCGATCGCCAGAAGCAGCAACGTGGCGCCAAAGCCGGACAAGGCGCCGATCAGGCTGAACTCCGGCCGCGCGCTGGCCGAAAGCGCCGTATAGACGAGCCGCGCCGGCAGCAGGATGGCAGCGCCGAGCGCCAGGCAGATCGCGATGCCGATCGCCCCGTCCCAGCCGGGGCCGGCGACGATCGGCAACAGGATCGGAGTGACGGCGGCCATGCCGACAAACAGCGGCGCGATAACGAAGGCGGCGTTGGCGACAACCGGCTCGACCCGGTCGCGCAGCCGGCGCGGATCGGAACTGGCGCCGGCAAAATAGGAAAAAGCCAGATTGTGCGAGGTCGCGACGATGGCGCCGCGGATCGGCTCGATCAGCCGCATCGCCATATTCACATAGCCGAGCACGGTGACCCCGTAGAGCGCGCCGACGACATTGTTGAAGGCGAGATAAGTGAGGTTGTCGGCGAGCCGGTCGAAGAAGGAGATGCGGGCGAAACGCCCGATATGGCCGAGATGCGCCATCGACCAGCGCGGCAGGATGAGGAAGCCGAGCCGCCATTGCAGCAGGAGGGCGCGCGCGACGACGACGAGCAGGCGTTGCGCGATCAGCGCCCAGATGCCGCCGCCGGCAAAGGCGATCGCCAGCGCCAGCGCGAGGCCGATCGCGTGGCCGCCGAGCGTGGCGATGGCGACATCGTTGAAGCGATGCAGCCGCCGCGCCAGCGCGGTGGCGATATCGGAATGGCCGCTGAAGAAGATCGACAGCATGGCGACCGGCAGCAGCACCCGCATTTCCGGCTCGCCATAGGCCCGGCCGAGCCAAAAGCCGCCGACGATGGAGAGAAGAAACAGCCCGAGCGCGACCAGCCAGGCCATGGCGAGCGCCGCGCCGAGATGCGACCGACGCAAGGCGCGCCGTTGCGCCAGCGCCTCCTCGAACGGCGCGCCGACGCAGACCGACGCAACCGCGACGATCGTCAGGACCAGCGCGCTGACGCCGAAATCGCGCGGCTCAAGCATGCGCGACAGGATGACGGTGCTGCCGGTGAGCAAAGCGAGCCGGCCGATTGCGTCGGCGCCTGCCCAGCCGATCCAGCCCAGCAGGCGCGGAGCTTTGCGCGAGGTCTTGCCCTGGCTCATCCGCGGGCTCGCATCGTCGGATATCGGGGGCGTCGGGTCATCGGATCAGGACGGTAGCACGATCTCGCCGGAGGAGGCGCGAGACCGGCCAGACGAGAGCCGGCCGGGATCGATGCGTGGCAGCACCGCCGGGATCGAGCCGAGCCGCCACATTGCCCGGAACGTGATCAGCGCCGCCGCGAGGATCATGCCCAGGACAGCGCCGAAGACGGTCCAAACGAGCTGGCCGGCGAGCGATTTGCGCGCTGGCGGCGGTTGCGCGACGGAAACGACGCGGACGGCGCCGGGGTCGATGCGCCCGAATTCACTCGCCTGCAAGGCGCGCGTCTTGAAGGATTCAAGCAGCGTGCGGTTGGTCTCGACCTCCTGCTCGAGCGTGCGCATCTCGATCTTCGCCTGCTGCGTTTTTGCGACGGCGTCGGAGAGCGAGGCGACCGAACGGGCGACGGCCTGCTGGGTGGTGCGGGCGCGCTCGAGGTCGGCGCGGGCGGCGAGCCGGATGCGGTCGAGTTCGAGCCGGATGCGCCGGCGGATCTCGTCGACCCGGCCTTGCGCCTCCGTCAGCGCCGGATGGCGATCGCCGAGCCGGGCGGCGAGCGCCGCCAGATCTTCCTGCGCCGCGTTCTGCCGTTCGATCAAGAGCGTCAGCGAGCGCGTATCGTCATTGGCGCCCAGCATGGAAAGATCGCCGCCGGAGGAATCGAGCTGAGCCGCCCGCGAGGTCGCCTGGTCGAGGCGGATTTGCGCAGCGCTGACCGCGTTGACGGCGTCGGCGAGCTTCTGCTCGACGACCAGCCGGTCACCGGTGCTGATCAGGCCATTGTCGATGCGGTAGGCGTTTGCCTTTGTTTCCGCATCACTGAGGCGCTTGCGCAAAGCGTCGAGGCGGGCAGTCAATTCGTCGGTCAGGCGGCGGGCGGCGGCGGCGCGGTTCGCCGCGTCCTCCTCGACATAGGCCTTGACCACCGCGTTGGCGAGGCGCGCCGCCGCGGCCGGCGTACGGGCCGTCGCCGTGACGTCGATGACGAAGCTGCGTTCCGCCCGCTGGACGGAGATCGACCGCTGCAGCGCGGCCAGGGCCGCGGCATTGCTACCATCCGCGTCAAGGCTCGGTCGCAGCGGCATTGGTTCGGTCGGCGTCACGTCCACACCCGCATCGTCGTCTTCCGGCGACAATTCGCTCATCAGGCTCTCGTCGCGCAGGATCTTCGACAGGACGCGCTCCGAGGTCAGGACGCGCATCTGGCTCTCGACGACGCCGATCTGGCTGTTGGCGTCGAATTGCGCCGTCGAGACGTCGCCCGGGAACACCGGCAATCCACGTGGATCGAGCAGAAACTGCGCCGTGGCGGTGTAGCGCTGCGGCAGAAAGGATTTGGCGACGAAGCCGAGACACCCGAAGCAGATTCCAGCGAGCAGGATCCACCAGATCCCGCGACGGAATGAGGCCACAAGAACGGCAAGCGCCATTGGCCAGGGTCCCGCTTCGCTTGCCGAAGCCCCGTTGGCTGTTCCGATGGTGCGGGGACCGTCGACCATGGACGCGCCGACTTCCTCTCGATTCACAAGTCGCGGCAGTGCCGGAGGGTTCGCTAGCAACCTCCAGCCGCCGGAATACCGAAGATACGGACTACCGCCCGCTCCCGGAGGAACGGCGATGGCGAGGCAGCAGCCTAGGCGCCGGCCGATTAATTTTCGGTTCCGCTTGCACGGACGCGGCCCGACGGCCGTCTGTGACAGTCCCGCACCAAGGCGCCTCAACACACCCTTTCCGTGCAGGTTGACGCATGCACAATTCGACAATGGCGCCAATTTCGTGACAATATGAACCTGGATCCGTTGGAATATCGGCCGTTGGGGCGCCAGCCGCTCCAGATCGGACAAGGCACCAACCGTAGACGAGACGAACGACCGCAAGCCAGTTTTCGCATCGCATCTTCGCAACGGGCCAGTCCCGCCGGAACGATGACGCGATGCCGGGGGGCCATGGCAATGACTGGTCATCGCAGTCGCATCCTGATTACCGGCGGTTCCGGTTTCGTCGGACGACCGCTCGTTCGCCTGCTTTCCGCCGATCACGACGTGCTCGTCTATGACGCGCTTCGGTTCGGACGGGACCGTTTCGCGGCCTCTGAGCTCGGTCGGATTGAACTGGTCGAGGGCGATGTTCGCGACCCGGACCTGGTCCGGCGCGTGGCCGAGACGTTCCGGCCCGAGGTCATCCTCCACCTCGCGGCGATTCATTTCATCCCGCATTGCGAGCGCGATCCCGTCACGGCGGTCACCGTCAATGTCGCGGGTACGGTCAATTTGCTGGCCGCTGCGCCGAAGGGGTGCCGCTTCGTACTGGCCAGCAGCGGCGCGGTCTACCGGCCCGACGAAGCCCCGCATCGCGAGGATGACTCAACGCTGGAACCGAGCGACATCTACGGGCTGACCAAGCTGCAATCCGAGCACTACCTGCACCATTTCGCCCGCGCAAAGGGACTGGCCGGCGTAGCGGCCCGCCTGTTCAACGTCGTCGGTTCCGGCGAAACCAACCCGCATCTCCTGCCCGAAATCACGCTGCAACTGAAGGCAGGAAAGCGCGAGGTCCGGCTCGGCAATATCTGGCCGAAACGCGACTACATCCATGTCGAGGACGCCGCCGCCGGCTTTGCCGCACTGGCGCTTCACGGGCATGTCGCGCCGGGCGAGGTCTTGCCGGTCAATCTGGGCACGTCCTGCCAGCATTCGGTCGCCGAGATCCTCGAGCACATGCGACAGGCCGCCGGTTTCGACTTTCGCGTCGTGGCGGATCCCTCGCGCATCCGCGCCGTCGACCGGCCGTTCCTGGCCGCCGACATCGGCCGGATCGAGAAGCGCTTCGGCTGGCGGCCGACGCGAACGATCCGGGATGCGGTGCACGATCTCTGGCGCCATCCCGACATCAGTCCGCGGATGTTCATGCCCACCGCCGACGCGGCCGGAGGGCGATGATGCGGATCGCGCTCCTGACCGAACTCTATCCGCCCAGCATCGGCGGCCAGGAACTCTTCTTCGAAGGGCTCGGCCGCGCGCTCGCCGGCCGGGGCCATCGGGTCGAGGTGTTCTGCATCGGTCACGCGGCGGAATTGCCGGCGCGAGAGATTGTCGACGGCGTCACCGTGCACCGCTTTCCCTCCGATCCGGCCTACAGGACGCCGCCGAAAGCCTGGATGAAACGGGCCTGGCCGACGATCTTCCGCTACGCCTTCTGGACGAGGCGCCGGATCCGGGACGGCGACTACGACCTCGTCGTCCTCAACCAATGGCCGCTGCTGCATGTCGTGACCCTACCGGCAAGGCTTCGCCGCCGCGCCGTCCTGCATTGGTGCGAGGTCCGCGACGGGCGCTTCTACGCGGCGGTGCAGCGTTGGCTGCCTGGTCTCGCCGCGCACAATACGGCGATCAGCGACGCCGTCGCGAGCGCGATCGGAGAGCTGTCCGGACGACCGTTCTTCACCATGCCGAGCGGCCTGCGGCTCGAGGACTACCGATCCGCGCCGCGTGGCGCGCGAAGCGGGATCCTGTCGCTTGGCCGCGTCGTCGAGCACAAGAACCTGCCCCTGCTCGTCGCCACCTACGAACGCCTGAAGCAGCGCGGCTATGCCGGCCGGCTGACGATCGCCGGCGACGGACCGGCCATGGCGGAGTTGCGTCGCGTCGTCGCCGCCTCGCCCGTGGCGGACGACATCGCCATCGCCGGCCCCGTCAGCGACGGGGAGAAAGCACAGCTCCTGGCGAAACACGAGTTGTTCGCCATCGTCAGCCGTCGCGAGGGCTTTCCGCGCGTCGTCGCCGAGGCGATGGCCAGCGGTCTGCCGGTGCTGACAGCCGCCTATCCCGGCAACGGCACGCAGGACATCGTCCTCGCCGCCGGATGCGGCCTCGTCGCCGCGCCGGAACCGGCGGTTCTCGCGGACGGCGTCCGAGCCATCCTCGATCAGTGGGAGGGCTATTCCGACGCCGGTCGCCGCTTCGCCCAAAGCCTCGACTGGACGAGGATCGCCGAGCGGCTGGAACGACAGATCGGCTGGGAGCCGACGCGATCGCCAGTACCGCCAGAAGCCGCGCCATCCCATGCAACCGGCTAGCCCCGCCCTCCGCCGGCATCCGCTCTACATGCCCGCCGTCAATCTGACGGTGCGGGCGGCGGGGTTGGCAATGCGGCTCGGCCTCGTCGTCTATCTGGCGCGCTTCCTCGGCATCGCCGAGGTCGGCCAGTTCGGCCTGATCCAGGGCGCGGCCGGCCTGGCCCCGGTTGTTGTCGGCTGGGGCGTGACCTATTTCCTCGGCCGCGAGCTCGTCGGCCGCCCGCCGCTGGAAGCGGGCCGGCTGGTGCGCGACCGATTGCTGCTGACGATCGCCAGCCTGGCCGTGGCCGGCGTCGTGGTCGCGGCGATGATGCTGGCCGATGCGATCGCGGTGCCGGCTTCTGTCCTTTGGATCGCAGCGATCCTGTTCCTCGAGACGCTCGCCTTCGACCTTCACTTAGCCCTGATCAGCCTCGGCAAGCCGCTCGCCGCCAACGTCCTGCTCTTCATCCGCTCCGGGCTCTGGGTGGTGCCCGCTGCCGGGTTCGGTCTGGCCTTTCCGATGCTGCGCACCCTCGACTTCGTGCTCTTTTGCTGGACGCTCGCGCTGGTGGCGAATTTCGGCGCCTTGCTTTCCCTCGTCGGCGACTGGCCGCTTGCCGCCATCGCCCGCCATCGCGTCGACACCGGCTGGATCCTATCGCGGATGCGCGGGAGCGGGCTGATCTACCTGAACGATCTCGGCATCGCCGGCATGACCTATCTGGATCGCTACATCGTCCACTCGCTGCTGGATCTCCGCGCCACCGGCGTCTTCGTGCTGCACTGGGCGATCGCCAATGCCATCCATGTCCTGGTGACGGCGGCAACCGTGCAGCTATCGCTACCGGTGCTGGTTCGCGCCTACCGGAATGGCGGCGACCGACAATGGCGTACCGAACTGCGTGCCTTGGCCCTTCGGGTCCTGGCGATCGGCGCGCCGCTGGCGCTGCTCGCCTACACCGTCGCCGTCCATGGCCTGCCTCTCACCACCGACGGCACAACACCTATCGACGGGCCGCTTCTGGCGCTGATGCTCGTTTCGACGGTGATCCGACTACTGGCGGATGCCCTCAACTACGGCCTCTATAGCCGCGGTCTCGATCACCCGCTTGCCTGCATCAATATCGGCGGGGCGCTTGCCTCGGTCCTGTTGAGCCTGGCGTTGCTGTCGCGGTTCGGGCTCGCCGGCGGCGGCCTGGCCATGGTGCTGGGTTCGACGCTGCTGCTCGTGGCCCGCGCGGCGGTCCTCACAGCCCGGAATAGAACCGGACTTGCGGACCCTGTTCGTGGCTAGCCCGCCGCGTCGACGCCTCTTGCAGATCCTGCCGGATGGCAGCCTCGGCGGCGGCAGCACCGCCGTGCTCGGGCTCTGCCGCGACCTGCTCGCGACGAGCAATTGGGGCGTCTCCCTGATCACCGCGCCGGGGTCGCGCATGAGCGAGCAGGCGGCAAACGCCGGTATCGACACCGTCGGCATCGACTTTTTCACCTCGCGGCTCGATCTCCACCTTGCCTACCGACTGGCGCGGCGGATCGAGGCCATTCGCCCCGATATCATTCACGCCCATGGCGCGCGCGCCGGGCTTCCCTTCTGCCATCCGGCGCTGCGCCGCGCAGGTCCGCTCGTCTATACGGTGCATGGGTTTCACCACGCCCAGAAGCCGTTTCCGCTTCGCCAGCTCGGCCGACTGGCCGAGCGCCGGATCGCGGCGCGCGCCGATGCGATCGTCTTCGTCTCGAAAAGCGATCAGGCCCGCGCGGCCGACGAGCGCCTCCTCGCCTGGCACGATCCGAAGGGGGCCGTCATCGTCAACGGCATCGACCCCGCCGATTTCCAAGGCCTGACGGCATCGGAGGAGCGGTTCGATCTCGTCTTCGCCGGTCGCGCCCACCCGCAGAAGAACCCGTTTTTCATGATCGAGATCATGGAGCAGCTGCTGGGAACCGGCATCCGCCTGCGAATGATCTGCGGCGGCGAGCTGGAGACGGCCGTGCGGGCACGGGTTGCCGCCAGTCCGGCGCGCGCCGGCATCGCGCTCTCCGGCGCCCTGCCCCGTCGCGACGTGCTGCGGGCCTTCCTTTCGGCCAAGCTCTATGTGCTGCCCTCGCTCTGGGAGGGATTGCCGATCGCCCCGATCGAGGCGCTGCATTGCGGCCTGCCGGTGATCGCCTCGAAGATCGGCGGCACGGACGCCGTCGTGATCGACGGCATCAACGGCCGCCTGATCGACCGGTTTGATCCGCGGCTCTATGCGAGCGCCATCCGGGATCTCCTCGGCGATGACGCGCAGCGTCAAAACCTTGCCGCGCAGGGGCGGGCATGGGTCGAGCGTCACTTTCTTCGCCCGGTCGGTTCGGCCCAACACCAGAGGCTGTACGAAGCGCTTCTCCCCCAGGCCTGACCAATCGGCGCCAGGGCGCGGATCGGCAAGACGACATTCGGCGGATACGCATCCTTCGAAGTCGGCAGGCGCTTCTCCGGAAGATGATCCCTCTTCTCCCGCTACGGAACCAACGCGCGAATTGCCCGTATCCGGCTTTTCCAATACAGCATGAACCGCCTTCCCGTTGCCCGTCATCGGAACCCGTAGCCTATGATCCGCAAGATCCCCGATCACCAAAGGGATATCGCCAAGGCGAAGGGACGCGATGCCATTCCGCTCCGGTGGAAGGACGCCCCGAGGGCCATTGCGCGGACGCTCGTCTATGCCGGCATCATCGCCGCCAGCATCCTGCTGTGGTCGGCCATCGGCAGGCTCTTCATCGGCTGATTATCCGCTCAATTGCGGGTGGGAGTCGTTCCGCGGCCGGGCCGAGACGGCGACCTCGCGACCGAAACTCGCCATCAGGGACTGCAGCGCCACCCGCAGGCTCGTCGCGACGTCGGTGTCGAAATCATAGCGAAGCCAATTGTCCAGAAGACCCGATATGAAGCAGTGCAGCGTGGTGGAAGCCGTCGCCGCGGTCCAGCCGTCCGCCAGCTGACCTGCCTGCTCGGCCCGCTCGAAGGCGCGACGGAAATTCTCGACCATCGTGTCGTGCATGGAACGCTGCAGCGTAAACGCTTCCCGCATCTCGCTCAGATACTCGCAGCGCGTCACGATGATCTTGTAGACGGTGCGCGTGTGCTCGTCGGATCCGAACAGCTCGATGACGTTGAGCGCCCAATCGAGCACCATCCGCAACGGATCCGCGGCATCCTCGAAAGTGCGTGCCAGAACGGCCACGTGCAGGTCGTAGACCCGCGCGAAAATCGCCGTCAGAAGCTCCTGCTTGTTGGCGAAATGCCAGTAGATCGCACCTCGGGTCACGCCGGCCTCCGCCGCGATCCGTTCCAGCGACGCCTTCGAAACACCGATGTCGATAAACACGGTTTCCGCGGCGTCCAGGATGCGTTGCCGAGTCTCCTCAGACTGAGATTTTGTTCGCCTCACTTAGCAGCTTCCCTTTACATACAGCACTGGAGGTATATATGCTGTGCTGCAATAGATCCAGCCATCTCAGAATTGCGGTGCAATACCATGCGCTTGGCCTTCGTCGCCCGTCGAACCCTATCCACGCTTTTCGTCGGCGCCAGTCTTTTGGCGCTTCCGGCGGCCGCCATGGCGCAGGCGCCGGCCGCCCCGCCGCCCCCCAGCGTCGAGCTCACCACGCTCAACGCCCGTGAAGTGCCGCTGAGCTACAGCTATGCTGGCCGAGTCTCGGCATTCCGCGAAGTCCAGGTGCGCGCCCAGGTCGGCGGCATCCTGATGGAGCGCGCCTATGTCGAGGGCGCCCGGGTCAAGGCCGGCGACGTGCTGTTCCGCGTCGACCCCAAGACCTACGAGGCGGAGGTCGCCAAAGCCGAGGCGCAATTGCAGACCGCCGAAGCGCAGCTCGCTCAGGCTACGCGTGACAAGGTCCGCGCCGTCGAGCTGTTCGCCCGCCAGGTCGGGTCGCAGAAGTCGCGCGACGACGCGCTCTCCGCCGTCGATCTCGCCGGGGCGGCGGTTGCCGCGGCCAAGGCCCAATTGAAGGCCGCCCAGATCAATCTCGACTACGCGACGGTCCGCGCCCCGATCGACGGCGTCACCAGCCTCGACGTCGTACCGGAAGGCAGCCTGATCGGCGTCGGCAGCACGGACAGCCTGTTGACCACGATCACCCAGCTCGATCCCGTCTATGTGAACTTCTCCTTCACCGACGCCAACGCGGCGGAGATCCGCCAGATCGCCGAGGCGCAGAAGCATCCGACCGAAAGCAACAAGCTGACCGCCAGCATCACCTTCGGCGACGGCTCCACCTATGGCACCACCGGCGAGATCGACTTCACCTCGTCGAGCATCGATACCCAGACCGGCACGATCCGCTCGCGCGCCGTTTTCGCCAATCCTGACTTTCGCCTGATCCCCGGTCAGTTCGTGCGCGTCACGATCGGCGGCATGTCGCTTCCTTCGGCAATTGTCATCCCCGAGATCGCCGTGTTGCAGGGGCCGAAAGGCAAATTCGTCTACACGGTCGATGACAAGGGTGTCGCCGCCATGGCGCCTGTCACCCTCGGCCAGTCGGTAGAAGGCGGCTGGATCGTCACCGAGGGCCTGAAGTCCGGCGACCAGGTCGTCACCTCCGGCGTCATCAAGGTCCGTCCCGGCGCGCCCGTCGCCGCCTCGAAGACGACTGTCCAGACTGCGCAGGCGAACTGATGAACCGCTTTTTCGTCGATCGGCCGGTATTCGCGGCCGTCATTTCGATCGTCATCGTGCTGGCGGGCATTCTCGCCATGCGCGCGCTGCCGATCGCCCAGTATCCGGAGCTGACACCGCCGCAGGTGGTCGTCACCGCGACCTATCCCGGCGCCAGCGCCGATGTGCTGACCCAGACCGTCGCCGCGCCGCTCGAAGAGCAGATCAACGGCGTCGAAGACATGCTCTACATGCAGTCGATCAACTCGGGCTCCGGCTCGACGCGATTGATTGTCACCTTCGCCACCGGCACCGATGCCGACCAGGCGACGATCAACGTGAACAACCGCGTCCAGCGCGCCGTCTCGGCGCTGCCTTCGGAAGTGCAGCGGCTCGGCGTCTCGGTCAACAAGCAGTCGAGCTCGATCCTCGCCGTCGTGGCGCTGACTTCGGACAATCCGCAATACGACTCCGTCTATCTGGCGAACTACGCGCTGCTCAACGTCATCGACGAGCTGAAGCGCACGCCGGGCGTTGGCGAAGCCAATCTGTTCAGCCGTGAAAACTATGCCATGCGCGTCTGGCTCCGCCCCGACAAGCTGGCCCAGTTCGGCCTGACGACGGACGATGTCGCGACCGCCATCCGCGAGCAGAACCAGCAATATGCGGCCGGCCGCGTCGGTGATCCGCCGACCGATGGCCAGTTGACCTATTCCTACGCCGTAACCACGGACGGGCGTCTGCCCGACGCCGAGGCCTTCGGCAACATCATCCTGCGCTCGGATTCCAACGGTTCGACGCTGCGCCTGCGCGACGTCGCCCGCATCGATCTCGGCGCCCAGGACTACGGCTTCAAGGCCATCCTGAGCGGCCAACCGACCGTTCCGATCGGCATTTATCTGCAGCCGGGCGCCAACGCGCTGAACACGATCGAGGCCGTGAAGGCCAAGCTCGACGAGATCCAGACGCGGATGCCGGAAGGCGTCAGCTACAAGATCCCCTACGACACAACGCTATTCGTGCAGGAATCGATCCATGAGGTCATCAAGACCTTCATCGAAGCGCTCATCCTCGTCGTCGTCGTCGTCTTCATCTTCCTGCAGAACTGGCGCGCGACGCTGATTCCGCTGATCGCCGTGCCGGTGTCGATCCTCGGCACCTTCGCGGGCATGTATCTGCTCGGCTTCTCGATCAACCTGCTGACGCTGTTCGGACTGGTGCTGGCAATCGGTATCGTCGTCGACGACGCCATCGTCGTGCTCGAAAATGTCGAGCGCATCATGACGACGGAGAAGCTGCCACCGCGCGAGGCGACCATCAAAGCGATGGGCGAAGTGACGGGTCCCGTCATCGCCATCGTGCTGGTGCTCGTCTCGGTGTTCGTGCCGGTGGCCTTCATGGGCGGCCTGGCGGGCGAAATGTATCGCCAGTTCGCCATCACCATCGCTGTCTCCGTCACGCTCTCCGGCATCGTCGCCCTGACGTTGACGCCGGCTCTTTGCGCCCTGCTGTTGAAGCCAGGCCACCATGAGCCGATCCTGCCGTTCCGCCTGTTCAATCGCTTCTTCGACTGGCTGACGCGTGGCTACACCGCCGGCGTGCGCTTCTTCCTGAAGCGCGCCCTGCTCGGCATCACGCTGTTCGCGATCATGATCGGCGCGATGGGCTATCTCGCCATGAAAATCCCCGGCGCACTGGTGCCGGAAGAGGATCAGGGCGTCATTCTGGCGGTCGGCATCCTGCCGCCGGCAGCGGCTCTGTCCCGCACCAGCGACGTAATGTCGACGGTGAGCGACAATGTGTCGAAGCTTCCCGGCGTCCAGAGCGTCCTCGCCTTCTCGGGCTTCGACCTCCTTGCTGGTTCGCAGTCACCGAGTGCCGGCGCTGCCTTCGTCAAGCTCAAGGACTGGTCCGAACGGAAGTCGCCCGAACTCGACGCCCGCGTCATGCCGGGTAAGATCATGGGCATGGGTGCCGGCATCCAGGACGGCATGGTGCTCGCGTTCAATCCCCCGCCGATCCAGGGCCTGAGCACGACGGGCGGCTTCGAGCTGTACGTGCAGGACCGTGCCGGCTCCGGCACGCCGCAATTGCTGGCGACGACGCAGGCGTTGGTCGAAGCGGCTGCCAAGCGGCCGGAACTCGCCGGCGTCCGCACGACGCTCGCGACCAACGTCCCGCAGTACAAGATCAATGTCGACCGCGAGAAGGCCAAGGCCCTCGGCGTGCCGTTGACCTCGATCTTCGCCACCATGCAGGCGACCTTCGGCAGCCTCTATGTCAATGACTTCACGCTCTATGGCCGGAATTTCCAGGTCAAGCTGCAGTCGGAGGCGAACTTCCGCGAGAAGCCGGAAGACCTGCGCCAGGTCTTCGTCCGGGCCGACAGCGGCAGCATGATCCCGCTCGACGCGCTCGTGCATGTCGAACGGACGATCGGACCGGACCTGCTGGAACGCTTCAACAACTTCCCGGCGGCGAAGGTGATGGGCAATCCGGCACCGGGCTATTCCTCCGGCGAGGCTCTGGCCGCCATCCGCGCGGTCGCGGCCGAAGCGCTGCCGCCGAATTATACGGTGGCGTGGACCGGCTCGGCCTATCAGGAAATCGCCACCGGAGGATCCGGCCAGCAGGCTTTGATCTTCGGCATCATCATGGTGTTCCTGATCCTCGCCGCCCAGTATGAGCGCTGGTCGCTGCCGCTCGCCGTCATCCTGGCGGTGCCATTCGCGCTGTTCGGAGCCCTGCTCGCCATCTGGCTGCGTGGCCTCAGCAATGACGTCTACTTCCAGATCGGCCTGGTGACGCTGATCGGCCTTGCCGCGAAGAACGCGATCCTGATCGTCGAATTCGCGGTGATCAAGCGCGAGGAAGGCATGAGCGCCTTCGACGCCGCGCTTGAGGCGGCGCGCCTGCGCTTCCGTCCGATCGTCATGACGTCGCTCGCCTTCATCCTGGGCGTGCTGCCGCTGGCGATCTCGACGGGCGCCGGCTCCGCCAGCCGCCATTCGATCGGCACCGGCGTCATCGGCGGCATGCTGGCGGCGACCTTCATCGCCATCTTCTTCATCCCGCTGTTCTACAAGTTGATCGGCGGCGGCAAGGACAAGAAGGTGGCGGCGACGACGCCTGCGGTCCCGGCGATCGCGCATGAGAAGCCGTCCGAGGCCTGAATCCCTCCGTAGCTCACGACAACAAAAAGGGGCGACGCCATCGGCGTCGCCCCTTTTTTCATGCCTCGATCTGCGCCGGCTCGCGGCGAAAAGTTCGTTCAGATGTAGCGCGGATAGGCATCCGCGTCGGGGGCATTCGCCCAGCTCATCAGCGTCTGGCCGCCGTCGATCAGCAGTTCCGAGCCGGTGACGTGACGGGCATCGTCGCTGGCGAGGAAGGCGACCACGGCCGCGACATCCTCGGGCTGACCGATACGGCGCAGCGGGATGCGATCCGAGAAGCGCTTGGTGCTGGCGTCGAAGGCTGCCTTGTCGGCTGCCGGAACGCCCAGCTGCGTCTGGATGACGCCCGGGCAGACGGCGTTGACGCGAATGCCGTAACCGGCGCAATCGAGCGCCGCCACCTTGGTCAGGCCAACGACGGCGTGCTTGCTGGCGGTATAGGGCGAACCGCCCGACAGCACGTCCCAGCCCGCCATCGACGAGCCCATGTTGACGATGGCGCCGCCCCGCTTCTGGGCGATCATGATGCGAACCACGGCCTGCTGGACGATGAAGATGCCACGCAGGTTGATGCGCAGCACGCGGTCCCATTCCTCCAGCGCCAGCTCGGGGATCGGCGCCGGCGTACCGGAAATGCCGGCATTGTTGAACAGGATGTCGATCCGGCCAAAGTGCTGGACGACGGCGGCCAGCGCCACGTCGACAGCGGCCGGATCCGTGACATCGGCGGAAACCGCGAACGCCCGGTCGCCGAGCTCCGTCGCCAGCGCCGAAGCGCGCGCGCCGTCCTGGTCGAGGATCGCCACGCCGCGCGCGCCGTCCTCCAGGAAACGCCGAACCGCGGCCTGGCCGATCGCGCCCGCGCCGCCGGTCACCAGGGCGATCTTGTCTGCAAATCTCGTCATGGGGTTCTCCGATCAGGTTCCGGGGTATTCGCGCCAGGAATGGCGGGGCTGATAGCCCAAGGTCTGGCGCGCATTCTCCAGATCGAACGTGCTGGCATAGCCTGAAAGGGCGCCGCGCTTCACATCCGGGAAATGACGCTCCGCCAGCGCCACGGTCGGCTCGTCCATATAGCTGTCGGCGGCGCTGATCATGACGCGGGCATGCCCGCTGACCGGCGCTTCCAGCGCCAGCAGGAAGGCCGCCGCCGCGTCGCGCGCGTCGATATAGGCCCAGAGATCGCGGTCGGCATCGCCCGAGACGCGGCGCGGACCGATCTGGCCGGCAAAGGTCTCCGGCGTCTGCACCCAGGGCATTCTGAGGCTGACGGCCGTAAACGCGCCGCGACGCACGGCCGCCTGCACCATCTCCTCGCCGAGCCACTTCGAAAGCCCGTAGGCATCCTGCGGTCCGGCGGGGTGGTTGTCATCGATCGGCAGATAGAGCTGCTCCGGCCAGTTCGTGAAGAACGGATAGCCGAAGATGCTGAAGGACGAGGCGTAGACGAACCGGCCGGCGCCCGAAAGAGCCGCCGCCTCGATGACGTTGTAGGCCAGCGCCATGTTGGTCTGGAACACCTCCGCCTCGGCGCGTCCGATCGGGCGCGGGATGGCAGCGATGTGGAACACGGCGTCGGCGTTGCGCACTAGTTGCAGCGTCACGCCGAGATCCGTCAGATCGGCGGTGACATGGCGCCAGCCGCCGTCGACGCCGGGCGGCGTCGTGTCGATGCCGAGCACGTCATGGCCGGCCGCCACAGCGGCGGAGGCGACGTGCCGGCCGAGCAGACCGCTGGAACCCGTGATGATTATCCGCATCAGTTGGCACCCTTCGGACGGGGCGGCAGCGCCTGGATGATGGCCTGCGCCAGCTTCAGATCGGCCAGGCCGCCCTCGAGTGCTGTGAGCGGCGCGGTGCCGTTCTCGATGCAATCGATGAAATGCAGCCATTGCTGGCGGAACGCCGTATCGGGCTTGCCCGGAATGACAACCTCGGAAGGACCGTTGCCGCGCGGCTCGCGAATGGTCACGGATGCCGCCGTATTGCGGACATAGGGGTTCTGGAAGTCGATGCGAACTTCGTCATGCTTGCCATAGGCAGCGATCCATTCATCCCACCACTCATACTGCGCGCCGAACGAGACTTCGAACACGCACGGTACGCCATTGGCGAAATTGAGCAGCGCGAAAATATGATTGGGATCAACCGCCTTGGCGTATTCGACGCTCTCGGCGACGCCGAAGGCGCCACGCAGCACGGCGAGGTTATGGCTGCCGAGCATCAGCAGCATCAGGTAGGTGTTCTTGTAGCCGGCGTGATCGGGGCCGAGCGACGCCTCGATGCGCGCATCGGCTGAAGCGCGGCCGGCAGCGAGGCTGGCCGGGTCGACGTCGGTGCCGCGAACCTGGGTGTACAGGGCCTGATAGCGATCGAAGCGGCCGGCGAAATTGTGGACATGGATCTGCTTCAGCGCCTCGATCGAGGCCATCCGCTCGATACCGAGCACATAGCCGGGATCGTAGAGCTTCATATAGCCGACAAGGCCGAGCACGCCCTTGGCCTTCGCCTTCTCGATCAGCGGGGCGGCTTCCTCGGCCGTGAAGGCGAGCGGCTTCTCAACGGTGAAATGCTTGCCGGCGGCGATCACGTCTTCGATGATCGGGCCATGGTCATAGGTGCAGATCACCACGACATCGACGGCCGGATCGTTGATCAGGTCGTGATGGTCGGTATAGCGGCCGGCCACGCCATAGGCATCGCCGAGGCTGTCGACGACCTGGCGAGAGAGATCGCAGAGCGCCGCGATTTCGAGCTCGGGCAGCTCCTTGATGATGGGCAGATGCATGAGCTGGGCGATCTCGCCGCAGCCGACGACGCCGACACCGATTTTACGCTTTGTCATTCTCAGGCCTTCACTGCGCCGGCGGTCAGGCCGGCAATAAACTGCCGCTGCATGAGCACGAACAGGAGGATCACCGGCAGGGTGGTGATCATCAACGCTGCGAAATAGAGATTCCACATGGAGTCGTACTGCTGGAAGAAGTTGACCAACCCGAGCGGGATGGTCTGCACTTCCGGCTGCCGGAGCAGCAGAAAGGCGAGGAAGAAGTCGTTCCAGACTTCGATGAAGCCGAAGATGATGATCAGCGCCATGCCGGGACGGGCGAGCGGCAGCATGATCCGGACGAGGATCGCGACCCGCCCTGCCCCATCGACCCGCGCCGCGTCCTCGAGATCGAAGGGCAGCGACATGAAGAAGCTGCGCATGATGAAGATCGAGAGCGGCATGATCGACGCGGCATAGATGAACGAGATGCCGACGGTCGAATTGATGATGCCGAGATCGCGCGCGACCATGAAGAGCGGGATCGCCAACACCTGCGGCGGCACCAGCATCGAGCCCACGACGAGGCCGGTGACGATGTTGCGACCGGGGAATCTCAGCCGCGCCAGCGCGTAGCTGCAAGGCGTCACCACCAGGATCAGGATCGCCAGCGACAGCACCGTCACGGTGACGCTGTTGACGATGCGCGTGCCCATCTCGGCCATCTGCCAGGCCTGGATGTAGTTATCCAGGACCGGACTGGTCGGCGGGCCCCAGACATTGTTGATCAGCTCGGATTTCGTCTTCAGCGAGCCGAACAGCACCCAGATCAACGGATAGAGCGTCTGGAACAGCACAATGGCGAGCGCCGCACAAATGCCGATCCGTTCCAGCATCGAGCTGAAGGAACCGGCCGAATCCGGCGGCGCTCCGTGGGTGGATGATGTAGCCATCAGACCTTGAACCTCGTGCGTCCGAGCAGATAGACGAGCGCCGCGCAAAGGGCGCCGACCAGGACGAACAGCGCGTAGCCCATCGCTGCCGCATAGCCCATCTGGCTGTTGGTGAAGGCCGCCTTGACCATCGCCGTGATCACGACCTCGGTGGCGTGGTTGGGACCGCCCTGGGTCAGGACATGGACGATATCGAAATTGCGGACGAACGCACCGGACAGGCTCAGGATCGTGTTGATGAAGATCACCGGCACCATCAAGGGCAGCGTGATGTGCCAGAAGCGCCGACGCGCATTGGCGCCGTCGATGCGGGCCGCCTCATAAAGCTCGGACGGGATGGTCTGCAGGCCGGCCAGATAGATGACGGCATGGAAGCCGAGCCATTTCCAGACATCGACGACGATGACGGCATAGAGCGCGACATTGGCGTCGCCGAGCCAGCTGCGCTTCCACGACGCCAGCCCGACGAAATCGAGCCCGGCATTGAGCAGGCCGAACACCGGGTTGTAGATCCAGGCCCAGAGCAGGCCGGCCGCGACGAAGGAGATCGTCACCGGCACGAACACCGAGGCGCGGATGAAGCCGCGCAGATAGGTGACGCGGTTCAAAAGCAGCGCCAGCGCCAGCCCCAGCACGTTCTTGGCCAGGATGCTGACGACAACGAAGATGAAGCTGTTCTTCAGGGCGAGGAGAAACACCCCGTCCTTCATCAGCCGCCAATAATTGCCGAAGCCGATGAAGCGCGGATCCGAAAAGCCGTCCCAGCGATGGAAGCTGAGCCAGAAGCCGCTGATGAACGGCCAGAGGAAGAACAGCGCGAACAGGATGCCGGCCGGCAACATCATCATCGCCGCGACAAACCCATCGCTGCGCCCCAGGCGTCTCGCAAGCGAGACGCGCGGGGTCGCCGGCGATTTCGAGGTCAATGTTGCCGACACCGCCATGATCAGCCCTGAGCGCCGGGCGTCAGCACGAGGCCGAGCGTGTTCTTCAGGTAGTCGATGCTCTCGAGCGTGCTCTGCTCGGCGGTCTTCTGCGAGGCATCGAGTTCGACGATAGCGAGACCCGCATATTCCTCGTCCAGCAGCACCTTGACGATGCCCTTCAGGTCAACGACGCCGGCGCCCAGTTCACAGAAGGCGGCGTAGCGGTCATAGCCCTTTAGCGCCGGATCGACCTTCGTGTCCTTCAGATGCATATAGCGGATGGCGGAGATGTAGGTCTTCACCGCGTCGACCGGGTCGGAATAGGTCTGCGCCAGGTGAGCCGGGTCGATGCAGAGACCGGCGACCGAGGTGTCGAGCACGTCCATCAGACGGTCGAGTTGCTCGCGGGTCTCGACGAAGGTGTCGAGATGCGGGTGATAGACGGTCTGGATGCCGAGATCCTGCGTGCGACGACCGATATCCTCGAGCGAGCGGGCGAAATCGCGATAATCTTGCGCGTCATGTGCGTTGCCGGAAGCGACCGACGGTCCGCCACCCAGCACCAGCACCGGCGCATCGAAGCCCTTGAGCAGGCGGGCGAGCGACAGCAGCACGTCGCGCTCATATTCCCAGGCGACCGGATTGACGAAGACGGCGTTGACGTAGAGCGACGACAAGCGGATGCCCAGCTCGCTCTGCGCCTTCGACAGGATCGCATAGCGGCGCAGGATGTCGGTGTCGGTGGTGACGCCCATAGGCGCCTGATGACCGAGCTGCATGTACTTGCGCGCGAACTGGTCGGAAAGGCTGGTGAAGGCAAGGATTTCGAACCAGCCGAAGCCCTGGTCGGCGAGGAACTTCAGCGCCGGCGGCAGGGGCAGGCCCTCGAGGTCCCAGCTGTTCAGATGATAGCCGATCGAGAAGCGCTGCGGCTTCGAGCTCAGGGTCGTCATGGTCATTGTCCTTGTCGAGATTCGGATCGGAGGGCGTCGGGCCGGCGCTGGGCGGGTCGACCGCGCCAGGCAGGGCGGAGCGGTCAACCGGCCTTGAGGGCGGAAAGCCGGGCTCGATGGCGAGCCCGGCGTCCTCTATCGGTTCGAGGCTTAGTCCTGCGGCGGCCAGTTGCCCTGGGCAACCAGATCGTCATAGACGGCCTGCACGGAGTCGGCGGCCTGCTGCGGCGTGATCTGTCCGCCAACGACACCGGCGATCGACGAGGAAACGGCGGTTGCCACTTCTGCCGGCCAGACCCAGTCGAGGAACTTCACCGTGTTCGGGAAAGCGCTGGCGCGCAGGTCCTTGGCATAGGTGTCCTCGACGACCGGAACACCCTTGACCGATGTCGCCAGCGGCTGCTCGGGCTCGAGATAGAGCGTCGCGACCTCAGGCTGGGTCAGGTAGGACATGAAGGCGACCGCGGGCGCGACCTTCTCGGGCGCGATCGTCGCCGACATGCACATGCCATTATCGGCACCGCCGCCATGCTTTGGCTCGCCGGGGGTGCCGGCCATCTTCGGGAAGGCGAAGGTGCCCCACTCGAAGCCATGCACGCTTTCCTGCAGCGACGGGACTTCCCACGTGCCGCCGTAATACATGGCGCTCTTGCCACTGGCGAAGGCGGACCGCATGCCATCCTGGTCGACCGCGAGCGAATCCTTCGACAGGATACCGTCGTCGACCCACTGCTTGATCAGCTGGAACGCAGCGACGCCGTCGGCATCGTTGAACTTCGCCTTGCCGTCGAGGATCGCCGTGGTGCGGCCGATCGGATCACCGGAAGCCTGCGAGAAGGTCTCGAAGTACCACATCGGCCACATCGGCGTGTTGGAGCCCTGATGCAGCAGCGGGATCATGCCGGCAGCGGCGAGCTTCGGCGCGGCGGCCTTCAGGTCCTCATAGGTCGGCGGAACTGGAATGCCGAGATCGGCAAACGCCTTCTTGTTGTAGAAGATGGCCGAAGTCGACATCGTCGTGATCGGAACGGCGTAGACTTCGCCGCGAACGGTGAAGGCGCCGATTGCCGGTTGGTCGAGATTGGCGGAAAGCGCCTCGATTTCCTTGGTGATCGGACGAACCAGGCCACGGCGGACATAGGCGCCGTTGGTGTAGAAGGCCGAGCAGGCGATCAGGTCCATTTCCTGATTGGCGAGACGCGCCGTCATCAGGCGCTGGACGTCATTGGCCTGCGGGCCCTGCGCGTCCCACTCGACGGCCTTGACCTCGGGATGCGCCGCCAGGAAGCCGGCGATCACCTTATCCTGGATGCTTTTTTGTACCTCGGGGGTCTGGCGCGGCGCCAGCTTGTTGAGCGCCGAGCCGCCGAACACCTTGAGGGTGATCCCCTCGGCGCTGGCGATTGACGGAGACAAGGCAGCCAGAACGGTGATGGCACTGGCGAGCATCAGGCGCGAAACGGTTCGCTTGCGAATGAGCATGGAAGTCCCTCCGATCAATGACGAGAACAGGTCCCCTCGACCCCTCCATTCATTGATAGTCATACAATAATCAGATCGAATCCCGGCTTTTGTCAATGCATTCTGAGGCGCGCCACTCATTTTCAAAAATCGCATAAAAATCAGTCAGATAAGCTAAGGTTGTGGTTGAACTTTGCACAGCTTGCTCGGGTTGACATCAGGCCGCTAATATACTTACTAGCCAAATAAAGTTTGCAACGCTCAAGGCGTGATGGACCCCTGCCGGGGAGCAGGTGGTGCAGCGTGGCCGGCATGGAGGATCATATGAGTGCTGATGTTTTCTCGGATCATCGCCATGGCGAGACCCTGACGCTGGACAAGGCCCGCACGGCGGTCATCGTCGTCGACATGATCAATGATTTCTGCAAGCCGGGCGGCGCCATGGTGCTGCCGGGCTACGAGGCACTGGTGCCGCAGCAGTTGGCCGTGATCGAGGCCGCCCGCGCCGTCGGCGCGCCGGTCTTCTGGGTTCACGACGCCCACCGCGCCAACATGCGCCGCGACCGCGAATGGGTGAAGCGCACCCCGCATTGCGTCGAAGGCACCTGGGGCACGGAGATCATCGACGACCTCGGCGCCCGCGCCGACGAGATCCACATCACCAAGCGCCGCTACTCCGCCTTCTTCCAGACCGATCTCGACCTGACCCTGAAGGACATGCAGATCACGCAGCTCGTCGTCTTCGGCGTGGTGACGAACATCTGCGTCCGCTCGACCGTCCACGACGCCTTCTTCATCGGCTATGACGTCGCCGTTCCGCAGGATTGCTGCGCCGCAACCGGCCCACGCGAGCAGGAAAGCTCGCTGTATGACATCGCGACCCATTTCGGCATTGTGACGAACGCAACCGACGTGATCGCATCCCTCAAGGATGGCCTTGCGCTGCGTCAGGTTTGAGGCTTGACTTATCGTCAGCAGGGCAAGGGGCTACACCTATTGATTGAGGACAACAGCCAGGACGGCGAGGCCGGCGACGAGCCCGCTGCAGGCACCAGCTATAGCCGGTCGCAGATCGCGGAGCGGATCGCCGCGACCGGCTACGATCTGGACCACCATCCGGCCCACATCATCCGGAAGGTTCACCAGCGCGCCACGACCTGCTTCCAGCAGGTCATGGCGGGCGAGGACTTGACGCCGACGCAGTTCGCGGCCTTGGCCACCATTCTCCGCTATGGCGACGTCTCGCAGAACCATCTCGGCCGCCTCACCGCCATGGATCCCTCGACGATCAGCCTGGTCGTGCGCAAACTGCGCAAGCTGGGGTTGGTCACGCGGGGCACCTCGAGCACCGACCAGCGGATGGTGATCATCACGCTGACCGACAAGGGCGTCGACTACACGCTCGACCGGCTGGCCAAGAGCAACGAGGCCGGCAACCGGCTGCTGGCGCCACTCTCGGCCGCCGAACAGGCGCTGCTGCTGGAACTGCTGCAGCGCATCAGCGAGGACTGACGCACCGCCGCACCTCATCCCCCGACCTGCCGCAACAGCCAGTCGCGGAAGCGCATGAAGCCTTCCCGCTGTTGGCTGCGGTGCGGATAGATCAGCGTATAGGGCTGGTCACCCGGCAGGCGCCGTTCCGAGGCGAGAACGAGGTCGCCCGCTGCCACCGCCGCCCGCGCCACCACTTCCGGCACCAAGGCAATGCCGAGGCCGGCGATCGCCGCATTGACCACCATATCGAAATGCTGGAAGCGGGCGCCGCGCAGGATCGTCCGGCTGTCGAGGCCGGCGTCGCGAAACCAGTCGAGCCAGAGCGTCGGCCGGGTCGACTGCTGCAACAGCGGCATCCGCGACAGTTCCTCGTCCGGCAACACCCGCCGGCCACCGAGCAGCGCCGGCGCGGCGAGCACCACCAGTTCCTCCGGCATCAGCACATCGGCATGGGCGCCGCCCGGACGATGATCGCCGCGCTGGATGGCGGCGTCGAAGCCGTCCGCCTCGAAATCGACCGCCTCCAGCCGTGCCGAAATGTCGAAGGTCAGGTCGGGCGCGATTGCCCGATAGGCGGCGAGCCGCGGCACCAGCCAGTGGCTGCCGAAGGTCGGCAGCACGGCGAGACGCAGCACATCGGCATGGCCGCCAAATGCCATCACCGTCATCGCTGCCTGGCGCAGGTCATCGAGCAGGCGGTCGGCCTCGCGATTGAGCGCCCGGCCGGCGTCGGACAGGATCAGGCGCTGCTTCACGCGAAGGAACAGCCGCACGCCGAGCCGCTCCTCCAGCGTGCCGACCGAACGGCTGACGGCGCTCTGGGTCAGGTTGAGGGCCTGCGCGGCGCGCGTCGTCGTGCCGAGCCGCGCGCAGGCCGCGAAGGCCTGCAGCTCCGTGATCGTGGGGATGTAGCCCTCGCGCATGGCCTTCGCTCCCTTTCATCTATGAGCGGCGCTCATCAACTTCGCTGAAAGGCTTGTTATCCCGGCGCGGCCGGATTTGCTAGTTTCGCGGCGATCATTCCGTGCGGCCGCCCGGCCCCCTGGACCGCGCCCGTCCGCCAGACTGCAAAGGTGAGAATCATGTCCGCCCAGAACCCCACCCTGAAGGCCAAGGATCAACCGGCGCTGTCGCGCTTCGCCTGGGAAGACCCCTTCCATTTCGAAGCACAGCTCGATGACGAGGAGCGGATGATCCGCGACACGGCCGCGGCCTTTGCTCGGGACCGCCTGCTGCCGCGCGTCGAAAAGGCGTATCTGGACGAGCTGACCGACCCGGAAATCTTCCGCGAGATGGGCGAGACAGGCCTGCTCGGTGTCACCGTGCCGGCGGAATATGGTGGCGTCGGCGCCTCCTACGTCTCGTACGGCCTGGTGGCGCGCGAGGTCGAGCGCATCGATTCCGGCTATCGCTCGATGATGAGCGTGCAGTCGTCGCTGGTGATGTATCCGATCTATGCCTATGGCAGCGAGGCGCAGCGGCAGAAGTACCTGCCCAGGCTCGCGACCGGCGAATGGATCGGCTGCTTTGGCCTGACCGAGCCGGACGCCGGTTCCGATCCGGGCGGCATGATCACCACGGCGCGCAAGTCCGAGGGCGGCTATGTCCTGAACGGCGCCAAGACCTGGATCTCCAATTCGCCGATCGCCGACGTGTTCATCGTCTGGGCGAAGTCGGAAGCGCATGACGGCGCCATTCGCGGCTTCGTGCTGGAAAAGGGCATGAAGGGTCTTTCGGCGCCGAAGATCGGCGGCAAGCTGTCGTTGCGCGCCTCGATCACCGGCGAGATCGTCATGGCCGATGTCGAGGTTTCGGAAGATGCGCTCCTGCCCAACGTCTCCGGCCTCAAGGGCCCGTTCGGCTGCCTGAATCGCGCCCGTTACGGCATTTCCTGGGGCGTGCTCGGTGCTGCCGAGGATTGCTGGTTCCGCGCCCGTCAGTACGGCCTCGACCGCAAGCAGTTCGGCAAGCCGCTCGCCGGCATGCAGCTTTTCCAGAAGAAGCTCGCAGACATGCAGACCGAGATCGCGCTCGGCCTGCAGGCATCTCTGCGCGTCGGCCGGCTGTTCGACGAAGGCCTGGCGGCGCCGGAAATGGTGTCGCTGGTCAAGCGCAACAATTGCGGCAAGGCGCTCGATATCGCCCGCCAGGCCCGCGACATGCATGGCGGCAACGGCATCCAGATCGAATATCACGTCATGCGCCACGCCCAGAACCTCGAGACGGTCAACACCTATGAGGGCACGCACGACGTCCACGCGCTGATCCTCGGCCGGGCACAGACCGGTATCCAGGCGTTCTTCTGATGCAGGCGCTCGCGGGACTGAAAGTCATCGAGCTGGCGCGCATCCTGGCTGGCCCCTGGGCCGGCCAGACGCTGGCCGATCTCGGCGCCGACGTCATCAAGGTCGAAAGCCCCGAAGGCGACGATACCCGGACCTGGGGCCCGCCCTTCATCGAGGATGGCGGCGAGAAATCCGCCGCCTATTTCCACGCCTGCAATCGCGGCAAGCGCTCGATCGTCGCCGACTTCCGCACCCAGGAAGGCGCCGATCTGGTTCGCGCGCTGATTGCCGACGCCGACGTCGTCATCGAGAACTTCAAGGTCGGCGGGTTGCAAAAATACGGGCTCGACTATGAGAGCCTGAAGGCGATCAATCCGCGCCTCGTCTACTGCTCGATCACCGGCTTCGGCCAGACCGGGCCCTATCGCGAGCGCGCCGGCTACGATTTTCTTATCCAGGGCATGGCCGGCATCATGGACCTGACCGGCGATCCCGCCGGCGAACCGCAGAAGATCGGCGTTGCCTTCTCCGACATCTTCACCGGCCTCTACAGCGTCATCGCCATCCAGGCGGCGCTGGCCCAGCGCGCCCACACCGGCCTCGGCCAGCACATCGACATGGCGCTGCTCGATACCTCAGTCGGCGTGCTCGCCAACCAGGCAATGAACTTCCTCGCCACCGGCAAGCCGCCGCGCCGGCTCGGCAACGCGCATCCGAACATCGCGCCCTACCAGACTTTTGCGACGTCGGACGGCCATCTGATCCTGGCGGTCGGCAATGATGGCCAGTTCGCGCGCTTCGCGACCGTGATCGGCAAGCCGGAACTCGCCGCCGATGCGCGCTTCCTGACCAATGCCAGCCGCGTCGCCAACCGCGTCGCGCTGACGGAGGCGATCGCCGGGGAACTGGCCACCTGGCAGCGCGACCCGCTGCTGGCCAAGCTCGAAGTCGCCCATGTCCCGGCCGGGCCGATCAACACGCTCGAAGATGTCTTCGCCGACGCCCAGGTTCTGGCGCGCGGGATGCAGATCGACGTCGACGGCATTCCCGGCGTCCGCTCGCCGATCACCATGTCCGGCTCGGAACTGGCGCTCGCGAAGCGTTCGCCGCGCCTCGGCGAGCATGGCGACGAGATCCGCGCCGAGATCGCCACCAAGGCGTGAGGTGACGGGGCCGTGGGCGGAGCGCTTCTCTTCACCTCTCCCTGAGGGAGAGGTCGACGCACGAAGTGCGGCGGGTGAGGGTTTACGGCCTTACCGGATAGTTCCCTAACCCCTCACCCGGAGCTGCGCTCCGACCTCTCCCTCAGGGAGAGGTGAAAAAAGAGCAGAGATCCGCACAAACAGAAAGGGCCGCTGCTCGCGCAGCGGCCCTTGGCCATTCATACCATGCCAGACCAGCCTTACTGGCCGATATCTTCCTTGCGCATGCCGCCGACGCGGGCCAGCGGCCGGCCGGAATCGGTGACGGCGATCGCCACCACCATCTCGTGCTTCTTGGGCGCATCCGGGATCCGGACTTCCATGGCGTCGAAATGGCTGCGCACCCGCGCATGGTCCTTGTGGCCAAGCGGCACGTCGATGATGGCGCCGATCTGGGCCCGCTTCTTCGCCGACGGGATCAGCGCGTCACCCTTGCCGAGCACGGCGCGGAACGGCGCGCCGAGCTTCGGATGCATGATCGCCGCCGCGTGCTCGAACTCGCCCTCGGCGCCGACGATGACCGCCTTGCCGAAGCTCTCGACCTGATCACCGGGAATGCCGAGCAAAGCCACGGCGCGCCGGGGCAGGATGTCGCCAAGCAATTCGCCGAGATCCATCAGCTCGCTCAGATCCTCGATATAACGGCCGGAGCCGGAATTCGAGACGACCGCGACGGCCGACGCCTTGCGGAACGGATGCGGCAGGACGACGTCGCCCTCGATCAGCGTCTCTTCCAGCGTCGTGACGATCTTGCGGATGACGGTCATCGCAGGCCGTCCTCGCCCTTGATCTCGGACACGGCCAGGCCGCCGACACGGGCATGAACGCGCGAACCGGTGGTCATCGACAGGATCAGCACGATCTCGTCGGCGCGCGGCGCGTCGGGGACATTGACCTCGATGGCGTCGAAATGGCTGCGCACATAGGAAGCGTGGATGTGCGTGATCGGGATGTCGATGTTGGCGCCGACGCCGCCGACCTTCTTGGCCGAGGGAACGATCGCCTTGACGTCGCCGAGCAGGGCGCGCATGGCGTGGCCACCGGGCATATGCCAGAGCGCACCATGCTCCAGTTCGCCGGCTTCACCGACGATGGCGCCCTTGCCGTAGCCCTCGATGACCGAGGCGTCGCCGCCCAGCGCGTTGAGCAGGCGGGTCGACATTTCCAGGCCGAGCGGCTTCAGATCTTCCATCATGCCGGTGATGTCTTCGACATAGCGACCGGCATAGGGGTTCTTCACGACCGCCATGATCGTGCCGCGACGGGGCGGATTGGCGGAAACGGGTCCGCCCTCGTGAAAAATTTCCTCGATGCGGATGAGGAACTTCCGGACGACAACGTCGGTCATTTTCAAACTCCTGAAGTGGTCAGACGAGAGCGCGGAGCGTTTTCAAGCGAGTGGGCACCGGTTCGCGTGAAGAAAACGCGAACCGGCAAGGCTCTAGTTGCAGACGAAGGGCAGGCGCTCGGCTGGCGGCGTGTTGCGGCTGCGGCCGGAACGCACGATGCCGTCGATGACGATCATGCCGACGCCGGGCAGATCGCCAAGCTGGATGCTGTCGAGCATGTCGCGGCCGGCCGAGTGCATCGCCTTGGCGAGGAACACGAAATCGGCGGGACGGCCAACCTCGATCAACCCGCTTTCGAGCGAACGCATGCGCGCCGTATTGCCCGTGGCGAAACAGAGCGCGATCTCGGCCGGAACATCGCCGAGCGACGACAGCAGCGACACCATGCGCAGGATGCCGAGCGGCTGGACGCCGGAGCCGGCGGGGCCGTCGGTGCCGAGGATGACGCGCTCCATCTCGCCCATCTCGCGGGCAATGCGCAGCGCGTAGAGCGCGGAGCGCTCATTGCCGTTATGGACGATCTCGAGGCCAGCCTTGCAGCCTTCGCAGATGCAGCGGATTTCGAGATCCGGCAGCGCGGTGTGGCCGCCATTGATGTGGCCGACGACATCGGTGCCGGCCGCCAGCACGACGTCTGCACCAATCAAACCGGAGCCGGGAACCGAGGGGCCGCCCGTATGGATCGTCGACTGGATGCCGTATTTGCGCGCCCAGGCCACCATCTTGCCGGCCGTCTCGCCATCCTTGACGCTGCCGAGGCCGATCTCGCCAAGCAGGCGGACGCCTGCGTCGGCCAGATCCTTGAAGTCCTGCTCGACCATGCCCTGCTCGATGATCGGCGCGCCGGCGTGGATCTTGACGCCGCCGGGACGGAAGGCGGTGAAGGTGCGCTGCGCGGCGATGGCGAGCGCCTTCAGGCCGACAATGTCGGTCGGCCGGCCCGGCGTATGCACTTCGCCGGCGGAGATCATCGTGGTGACGCCGCCATGCATGGTGCTGTCGATCCAGCCGAGCTGGTTCTGGCGCGGCGTCCAGTCACCCGCGACGGGATGAACGTGGCTGTCGATCAGGCCGGGCGCCAGCGTCGACTGATTGGCGTCGATCACCTGATTGGCGTCATCCGTATCGACGTCCTTGTAACGACCGATCGCCGCGATCCTGCCATCGACCACCACAACCGTATCCGCCTCAAGAATCGGGTTCTCCATGGCGCCGCTGAGGACCATGCCGATGTTGCGAATGACGAGTTTGCCTTTCGGCAGCGCCGTGACGGGATCGTGTGACATCGCTTTTCTCCATAGCGCGAGATCGTCAAGCCTCCCTTCGTCAACTACACGCAAACTCATATGAGTTCAAACAAGAATGTTAAGGCAATCCCTATTAGCAACAACGCTTTCGTTCATCTCGTTTGAAGGATGACGAACGGAAATGTCGAGCTGGAATCAGCCCCGGAATGCGTGCTTCCAGGGAGGCGGAGCGAGAAATTCAGGCCGGGGCGAGCGATCCGAGCGGGCGCAAGTATTCGAGCAGGCGTTCCGCCGCCGGCGACAGCCCCATGCGCGACCGCGTGATGATGCAGAGCGTGCGCTCCAGCGATAGATCGCGCAGGCCGACATGACGGATGCCGGGGCTCTGGATCACCGAGGCCGCCAGTTTGGGCATCAGTGCGACGCCCATGCCCTGCGAGATCAAGGTCAGCTGCGCGATCGTGCCGTGGGTGCGGATCGAGCCGCGCAGGAATTCGGGCGGGATCTGCGGCGCGGCGGCGATCCGCTTGCCGATGCCGGTGCTGTCGTCGAGCGCGATCACATCGGCGGCTGGGATCTCGGCGAGATCGACCTCGCGGCGCGCGGCCAGCGGGTGATCGCGGTGGCAGACCAGGACGAAAGGGTCGACATGGAACGGCTCGTAGTCGAGCTGGTCGGTCTGGTGCCAGCGCTCGGCCAAGGCAAAATCCACCACGCGATCGAGCACCAGCGCGCCGATCCGCTCGGCGATGTCGTCATAGACGGTGACCTCGATCGCCGGATGGGCGGCGCGAAACGTGGCCAGCGCCGGGGTGAGATGGAACAGCACGACCGAGGGCGCGGCGGCCACCTTGACCGAGCCACGCTCGACACCGCCGACACGGCGCAGATCGTGCAGCGCGGTGTCGAAATCGGTGAGGATGCGTCGCGCGCCGACCAGAAATTCGGCACCGGCTTCGGTCGGCGTGACCGGCCGGGCCTCGCGGTTGAACAGGCGCAGGCCGCAATCGGCCTCCAGTTGCTTGATCGTCTCCGTCAGCGCCGACGGCACAACGCCAAGGACATCCGCTGCCCGCGTAAACGACTGCTCCGCCGCAAGCGCCAGCGCGGCGCGGAAATGGCGAATGCCGATATTCGTATTTTTCGAATGCTTGGTCATTTCATTCTAATGTTACGAAATCACCCGGCATGGTTCAATCGGATCGCTACAAAGGTTACCGCCATGCTCCGATCCTCTTCCCCCACCGCCGCGCCGTCCTCGTTCGCCGCCTTTGCCGCAGCGCTCGCCCAGGCTGGCTTTGCCGGCGACATCGCATCCGACCATGCGGCGCGCGCCGCGATGGCGACCGACAACAGCGTCTATCAGCTTGAGCCCGACATCATCGTCGCGCCGAAAAACGCCGCCGATGTCGAGATCCTGATGGCGGTCGCCGACCGGGCCGAATTCCACCAATTGCCCATGACGGCGCGCGGCGGCGGCACCGGCACCAACGGCCAGAGCCTCAATCGCGGCGTCGTCGTCAATTTCCAGCGCTTCATGACGAACATCGTCGAACTAAACGAGGCGGAGGGTTGGGTCGAGGTCGAGCCCGGCATCGTGCTCGACGAGTTAAATGGGCTGATCGCCCATACCGGCCTGTTCTTCGCGCCGAACACCTCGACGTCGAACCGCTGCACGATCGGCGGCATGCTCAGCACCGACGCCTCGGGCAAGGGCTCGCGGGTCCATGGCAAGACCAGCGACAACGTGCTCGGCCTCGATCTGGTGACGAGTGGTGGCCGGACGATCCGCAGTCTGGAGCCGGCACCGGATTGGGCGGCGCCCATGCTGAGTGCGATCGCGGAAGCCTGTGACGCCGGCCGACAATCGCTGATGGAAAATACGCCGCGTATCTCCCGCCGCTTCACCGGCTACGATCTCGAACGCGCCCGTCCGGCGGCGGATCGGCTCGAATGGTGGCGGCTGCTACTCGGCGCCGAGGGCACGCTCGGCCTCGTGACAAAGATCCGGCTGAAGCTGGTGCCGCTGCCGAAGCACAAGCGCCTCGTCGTCGTCGCCTTCGACAATTTCGCCGATGCGCTGGCCGCCGGCGAGCCGATCCTGGCTCATGCGCCGCTGGCGATCGAGATCATGGATGATTGGGTCCAGCGCCTCGCCCGCGACGCCGGGCTTATGGACAGCCTACCGGCCAATATTCGCGGCGAGGCCGAAGCGCGGATCTCCTATCTATTCGTCGAGTTCGTCGGCGAGGATGCCGATGCGCTCGCGCGCTCCGTCGCCCGGCTGACCGGGGACGCCGAAAGACTTCCCGGCGTCATCGGCACCTATTGCGCCCGTGACGAGGCCGATAGCGCGCGCCTCTGGTCGACGCGGGCCGCCGCCGTCGGCCTGCTCGGTAAGCGCGAGGGCGCGCGACGGCCCGTCGCCTTCGTCGAAGACTGCGTCGTGCCGGTCGAAAACCTCGTCGCCTTCGTCGACGGCTTCGACGCGATCCTGAAGAGTCACGGCCTGCGCTACGGCATTTACGGCCATATCGACGTCGGCTGCCTGCATGTGCGTCCGGCGCTCGATCTCGACGACCGCGCCGACCAGACGGTGTTCAAGGCGATCTCCGACGCCGTCTACGCGCTCTGCAATACGCATGGCGGCATCTTCTGGGGCGAGCATGGCAAGGGCATTCGCGGCGCCTATCTGCCGGACTATGTCGGCCCGGTCGCCTATGCCGCCTTCCAGCGGATCAAGCGCGCCTTCGACCCGCTGGAGCGCTTCAACCCCGGCAAGCTGGTCACCCTCGACCGCCACCGGATCGGCATCGTCGACCTGCCGTTTCGCCAGGGCAACGCGCCGGGCGACCCCGGCTTTGAGAAGGCGTTCTACTGCAACGGCAACGCGTCCTGCCTCAACTACAGCAAGACCGTGCCGATCTGCCCTTCCTTCAAGGCGACGCGCGACCTGCGCCAATCCCCCAAGGGTCGCGCCGATGCCGTGCGCCAGTGGCGGCAGGCGAAGACCGCCAATGCGCCGGAACTCGCCGCGATTGGCCGCGATACCTATGCGGCGCTCGACAGTTGCCTGGGCTGCAATGCCTGCGGCAGCGCCTGCCCCGCCCATGTCAGCGTTCCCGCGCTGAAATCGCAGTTTCTCGACGCCTATCACGCGAACCATCGCCGGCCGCTTCGCGATTATGCGGCTGTTGCCGTCGAGGCGATGGCGCCAGCGCTCGCCGCCATCCGGCCGCTGGCGCGCTGGCTGATGCCGATGGCCGGCCACATCGCCGCGCGCCTCGGCCTGGTCGACCTGCCGGCGATCTCAAGGCACGGCCTGCGCCAGCTCGGCCACCCGGTCGTCCACTACACCAAGGCGCATGAGGCATGCGGCGATGCAAAGACCGTGCTGGTGCTGGAGGATGCCTTCACCGCGACCTTCGACACGGCGGCGATTCAGGCGGTCTGCGACGGACTGGCGGCGCTTGGCTACCGCCCGCTGATCGTGACGCTGCCGCCCGGTTCCAAGGCTACCCATGTCAAGGGCATGCGCAAGCGCTTCGCCCGGCTGGCCGGCCGGCAGATCGCGGCGCTAGCTGAGCTGGAAAAGACCGGCCGCCCGATGCTCGGCGTCGATCCCGCCTTCGTTCTGATGACCCGCAGCGAGTTTCGCGAAGTGATGAGCCGGGTACCGTCCGTGCTGCTGGTACAGGAGTTCCTGCACCAGCGCCTCACCGCCGGCGATCCCTGGCCGACAGCGGCGGACCACGCCGCTTCCGCCGGTCCGCCGAAGCTGATGGTCCATTGCACCGAGGCCTCGGCGGCGCCGCAAGCGCTCAAGCAATGGCGGGAAGTATTCGACGCGCTCGGCCTGCCGGTTCGGCCGACGCAGACCGGCTGTTGCGGCATGTCGGGCCTGTTCGGGCATGAGCGGCGCCAGCAGGCGGTCAGCCAGACCCTGTTCACAGCCTCCTGGGCGCCGGCACTCGCCGGTGAAGCGCAGGTGCTCGCCACCGGCTTCTCCTGCCGCTGCCAGGTCGAGCGAATGTCGAGCACATCGGCGGCGCACCCAATGGCCGCGATAACGGCAGGACTAAAAGCCGGCTAAGAGTCCGCCTCAGCGTTGCTTGGGAGCGGCGATCGAGCTGCGCAGCAGGACGTCGCTGCCGAGCATGATGCGGCGCGGCGATGCGTCGAGGCCCTTCAACCGGTCGAGCAGCAGACCCGCCGCCTGTCGCCCTACCTCGACCATATCGCGGTCGATGACAGTGATCGGCGGATAGACCAGTTCGCCGAGCAGCGCATCGTCGGCACCGACAAAGGAAATATCGTCAGGGATCGACAGGCCGAGCAGCCGCACCGCCTTGAGCGCGCCATAGAAGATGTCGCTGCCGGCGGCCAGGATCGCGGTCGGTGGATTGGGGCCGGTCAAAAGGTCGTGCGTCTCGGCCATGCCGCGCTCGGCGCTCTGCGTTCGCGCCCGGATCAGCCACTCGTCGATCGGCACGCCGGCTTTTTCCAGGGCGCGCTTGAAGCCGGTGACGCGGTCGCGGCCGGGGCGGATGTTGTGCGAGGCGGTGATCAGCCCGATGCGCCGGTGCCCGAGTTGCAGCAATTGCCCGACCACGGTCTCGATCGGCTGCATATGCTCGCTGTAGACGACGTCCGCCTCGACCGGAATTTCGCGATCGAGCACCACCACCGGCACGCCCATGCGGCCGATTTCCTCGATCGTGCCGGTCGCCGTCTCGTCCGAAAGCGTGACGATCAGCCCGTCCATCCGGCGCTGGCGGGCGGCTTGCAGAAATTCGATCTCGCGCGTCGGCGAGCGGTTCGACGAGAAGGCGAACAGCATGTAGCCTTCCGGCGCCAGAACCGTCTCGGCCCCCTGGGCAACGCGCGCGAACACCTGGTTCGTCATGTCGGGGATCAGGAAGCCGATCGTCATCGTCTGGTTGGTGCGCATGGCGCGCGCCGCCGCATTCGGCTGGTAGCCGAGCTCGGCCATGGCGGCGAGCACGCGGGCGCGCGTTTCCGGCGCGACGCGCGGGCTTTCGCTCGCGACGCGCGAGACCGTGCCGATCGAGACGCCCGCTGTCGCGGCGACTTCGTGGATCGTCGGCTGGCGCCGGCCGCTGGCCGGCATCTTCGCTGACATAACGTTTACATCCCTACCCTGTCTTCTATCGGATCAGGGGCATGGACCGACCCTTCCATGCACGTTTCCTCGGCAATCAAGCTGCCATTGCATCTGCGGACAAGCAAGGCATATCGCATTACTTGATGTGAATAGACGGAGTTCACAGCCGCTTGAGGGAACCGTGTTGACGTTTACATGATCATGTCATTTTATGATGCCAACTCACCTCCAGGCGCGCGCCTCCTATCTATGCCGGCCGCTCAGCGCGATCCGACGAAGGTCCGCGCAGAGGCCCGTGCGAACAGGGCCTGGGGCGAGATCGACAACGGGAGAGATGACCATGGATCCATTCAAGCGCCGGCAACTCGGCCGCACCGACGTGATGCTGCCGCAGATCGGCTTCGGCGCGGCGCCGCTCGGCGAGCTTTTCACCAAGGTGTCGGATGCCGACGCCGAGACGACGCTGGCCACCGCCTGGGATGCCGGCGTCCGCTACTATGACACGGCCCCCTGGTATGGCCGCGGCCAGAGCGAGCACCGCGTCGGCCGCTTCCTCTACAAGCAGAAGCGCGAGGATCTGATCCTCTCGACCAAGGTCGGCCGCATCCTGCGCGCGCCGATCCAGAAGCCCGACGAGTTCGATACCGGCTTCTGGTCCGGCGGCCTGCATTTCGATCATTATTTCGACTACAGCTATGACGGCGTCATGAGGGCCTATGAGGACAGCATCCAGCGCCTCGGCATGAACCGCATCGACACGCTGGTCATCCACGATCTCGACTGGTGGCATCGCGGTTCGGAAGCCATGGTGCAGGCGGGCTTCGCCCAGCTGGCCAATGGCGGTTTTCGCGCGCTGGCCGACCTGAAGGCGGCCGGCCGCATCGGGGCCATCGGCGCCGGCATCAACGAGCTTGGCCTGATCCCGCGCTTCCTCGAAATGTTCGACATGGATTTCTTCCTGCTGGCGCTGCGCTATACGCTCGGCGAGCAGGAGACGCTGAGCGAAGAGCTGCCGCTCTGCGTCGAGCGCAATGTCGGCATCATCATCGGCGGCGTGTTCTCGTCCGGCCTCTATGCCACCGGCCCGGTGCCGGGCGCGAAGTACAACTACTTCGATCCGACGCCGGAGATCCTGGAAAAGGCCCGCCGCATCGCCGCAATCTGCCAGCGCCACAACGTGCCGCTGCCGGCCGCCGCCCTGCAGTTCCCGCTGCATCACCCGGCGGTCGCTTCGGTCATTCCCGGCGCCTTCAAGCCGGAGCAGGTGACGACCAATCTCGACCTGGTCCGGATGGAGATCCCGACCGATCTCTGGGCCGAGCTGAAGCATGAAGGCCTGATCCGCGCCGACGCACCGACGCCTTAGCTCTGGCTTTCCCCTCTCCCGCCAGCGGGAGAGGGCTTCAAAGGCGCGTCGCCTCAATACGTCGCGCGGCCGCCCGAAAGATCGAAGGTGGCGCCGGTGGTGAAGGAGTTTTCCTCCGAAGCGAGGAAGCAGATCATCGAGGCGGCTTCCGAAAGCTCCAGCATTCTTCCGCGCGGGATCTTGGCGAGGATGTAGGCAATATGCTCGGGCGACTGGCCCATCGCACCGGCGGTCCTGGCGATGGCAGGCGTGACGGCATTGACCGAGATGTTCTGCGCCGCCAGCTCCTTGCCCAGCGATTTCGTCAGCGCCAGCACGCCCGCCTTGGTGGCCGAATAGGCGACCGCGTTGGGGTTGCCTTCCTTGCCGGCGATCGAGCTCAGATTGACGATGCGGCCGTAATTGCGCGCGATCATGTGCGGAACGACGGCGCGGCAGCAATGGAAGGTGCCGGTCAGGCCGATATGAACGACGTCGCTGAAGGCCTGCGGCGGATATTCCCAGGTCGGCATGTTGGGGCCGACAATGGCGGCATTGTTGATCAGGACATCGATCTGGCCCAGAGCGTCGATCGTCGCCTGGGTCGCCTGCTCGACCGAGGCAAGATCGCCAATGTCGACGACGCGGCCCTCGACGGCGCCACCGCCAAGCTCGGCGACCGTCTTCTCCAGCAACGCCCCGTCGCGATCCCAGATCGACACCTTGCCGCCGGACGCGAGGATGCGCTCGGTGACCGTGCGGCCAATACCCTGGCCGCCGCCAGTGACGACGGCGACGCGATTGTTGAAATCATAGCGGTTCATGACGGATTCCGTTGCGACGATGGCCTGCCGCGGCGCAGGCCGGAGGGGGACATGAAAATGCCCGCGACGGGCAAAAAGCGCGTCGCGGGCACAGAGGATCGGCCGAAAAATCAGAAGTTGAAGTCGGCAATGTTCTTCTTGTCGAAGGTGGTCAGGTCGGCCTGCGTCTTGATCACGCTGTCCTTCTCGACCGTCACCTTGCCGAGGCCGGGCACTTCGAAGACGGTGCCGGCTTCGTTCTTGATCGTGCCGTCCTTGACGCCAACGGCGAAGTGGGCGGCGAGCAGGCCCTGATTGTAGGGGCTCCAGAGCTGGAACGCCTCGACCGTGCCGTTCTCGATGAAGCGGCGCATCTGGTTCGGCGTGCCGAGACCGACGACCTTGACCTTGTCGGCCTTCTTCGCCGTTTCGACGACCTGGGCGGCCGCCGCGACGCCGACCGTGGTGGGCGAAATAATGCCCTTCAGGTTCGGGTAGTTGGCGAGCAGGGCTTCGGTCTCGGTGGTCGACTTCTGCGGATCGTCATCGCCGTAAGCAATGGTGACCAGCTTCATCTTGGCGTATTTCGGATCCTTCTCGAGGGTTTCCTTCATCGCCGCGATCCAGACGTTCTGGTCCGGTGCGTCGGTGGTGGCCGAGAGGATGGCGATCTCGCCTTCATAGCCGATCTGCTTGCCGAGCAGTTCGACCTGCGACGGGCCGGTCTTGGTGAAGTCGACCGGCAGGATGGCGGCGTCGCGGTGCGTCTCGTTGCCCGGCATGTCGGAATTGACCGACAGGATGATCGTGCCCTTGCCGCGGGCGCGGTCGAACACCTGGTTCAGCGCATCCGGGCTGTTAGGCGAGATGGCGACGACGTTGACGCCGCGCTGGATCTGCGCAGTGACGAACGGGATCTGCGAGGTGGCTTCGGCCGAGGCCGGGGCGACGGTGGTGAAGTCGCAGCCGAGCGTCTTGCAGCCGTCCTCGAAGCCCTTGATGATCGAATCGAAGTACGGGTTGCCCGTGTTCTTCGGGATGTAGACGATCGAGACCGGATCGGCGGCATAGGCCGCGCCGGACAGAAGCGTCGCACCGAGTGCCGCGGCGAGCATCAGGTTTCTTCTCAGCATATTCAGTTCCTCCCTGTAAAGCTGACGACAGTTTCCCGTTAGCGCTGGCTACGGGCATAGATCGCGTTGGTCGCGATGATCGAGACGATGAGCAGCAGGCCCATGACGGTGAGCTGCGCATTGATGGCGATGTTGGCGACGGTCATGCCGGTGGCGATGATGACGAGCAGCCAGGCGGCGAGGAACGTTCCGAGGATCGAGCCGCGACCGCCGAAAATATAGGTGCCGCCGAGCATGACGATCAGCACCATGGTCAGTTCGCCGCCGGTGGCGAGATCGTAGCGGACCGAGCCGAGGCGCGAAGCGACCATCAGGCCGGCGATCGAACTCGTCAGCCCCGAGGCGATGAACAGGCCCATCTTGATGCGGCGGACGCGGATGCCGGCATGGATGGCGGCGATCTCGCTGGTGCCGATCTGGTAGATCTGGCGGCCATAGATGGTAATGCCGAGGAACAGGCCGAGCAGGATCGAGGCGGCGATGAAGACCAGCACCGGCACCGGCACGATGCCGACCATGCGGTAGTCGATGCCCACGAACCAGCCGGGAAACCCGCTGATCGACTTGTCGCCGGCCAGCACCTGCGCCAATCCCCGATAGAGAATCAACGTGCCGATGGTGACGATGATCGAGGGCAGCCGCAGCACGGTGACAAGCACGCCGTTGAAGGCGCCCATCACCAGGCCGGACAGCAGGCTGACGCCCATGGCGACCGGGATCGGCGCGCCGGCCTTGAAGGCGGTGCCGAACAGGCAGGCGGACAGCGCCATCTGGGCGGCGGGCGACAGGTCGATCTCGCCGGAGATGATGACGATGGTCAGCACCAGCGCGACGATGGCGAACTCGATGTAGTAGGTCGAGCTTTCGAGGATGAAGCCGAGATCGGCGAAAAAGGGCGACAGCCGGGTCGCGACGATGGAGGCGACCACCAGCAGGACCAGCGTCACCACTTCCGGCCGGATCAGCCAGACCTGCCAGCGCGGACGGGGAGCAGCGGCCTCGCGAACAATCACGCGGGGCGTGGGAGCAGCAGAGACAGGAGACTTGATCGTGTTCATGTCGGGGGAGTTCATGCGCCACCTCGGGCAAGCAGGCCGCGCAGGCCGCCCTGGCGGACGGTGCGGTCGATGACGAGGGCGATCAGGATGATGCCGCCATAGATGGCGTTCTGCCAGAAGCCGGAGACGCCGAGGATCGGCAGCGCCACCTGGACCGAGCCGAGCAGCAGCACGCCCAGCACGGTGCCAAGCACGGAGCCGACACCGCCATTGATCGAGACGCCGCCGATGACCACCGCCGCGATGACCGTGAACTCGAAGCCGACGCCGGTGATGCCGGGATTCACATAGCCGAAACGGGCGGCATAGATCAGGCCGGCAAGACCCGCCAGCGCGCCCGAAAGCGTGAAAACGAGGATCGTGACCGGCATGACGCGGATGCCGCGCAGGGGGGCGGCCGTCGGGTTGGAGCCGATGGCGTAGATCTGGCGGCCGATCTGGCTGTGGGTCAGGAACAGCCATGTCGCGAAGGCGACGCCGAAGGCGATGATGACGATCCACGGAATGTCGATCGGCGAGGTCTGCGCCATGCGGATCAGCGGCTCGGGGATGTCGTTCGGGTCGATCTGCTTCGAGCCGGACAGGATGAACAGCAGGCCGCGATACAGGCTGAGCGTGCCGAGCGTCACGATGATCGACGGCAGCTTGAACAGCGTCACGACCAGGCCGTTGACGAAGCCGAGTGCCGCACCCGACAACACGCCGACGGCGAAGCCGATATAGAGCGGCCATTCCGGGTGATCGCGAAAAATCATGCCGGCGGCGATGGCCGAGAAGCCGAGGATCGAGCCGATCGACAGATCGACGTGGCGGGCGACGAGCACCATCATCTGGCCCATCGCCGCGACCAGGATCAGCGGTACGGCGAGCAGGACGATACGCAGCGTCTCGGTCGAGAAGAAGCGCGGCTGGATCAGGCTGACGACGGCGACGAACAGCACGAGCATGACGAGAATGCCGGCCTCGCGGGCCCGGAACAGGCGGGAGATCGCGCTCATGCGGCGGCTCCCTCGCCGGCAGTGCGGCCGGAACGCGGCACGGCGGCGTGCATGATCGCTTCCTGGCTCGCCTCGGCGCGCGCAATATCGGCCGTAAGCCTCCCTTCGGACATGACGAGGATGCGATCGGACAAGGCAAGGAGTTCCGGCAGTTCGGAGGAGATGAGCAGGATGGCGCGGCCGCCGGCGGCGAGTTCGCCGATCATGTCGTAGAACTCGGCCTTGACGCCGATGTCGATGCCCCGCGTCGGTTCGTCGAGGATCAGGATTTCGGGCTCGGCCAGCAGCCAGCGGGCGAGGATCGCCTTCTGCTGGTTGCCGCCCGAAAGCTCGCCGATCGGTTGGCGCACGGTGGCAAGGCGGATCGAGAGCTTGTCGACCGCTTGCTTCGCCAGCGCCTTCTCGACCGCGCGGCGGATGATGCCCCTGGGCGCGATCCGCTTCGGCACGGCAGCAGTGATGTTGGTCTCGACCGAAAGCGAGCGGAAGATGCCGGCAATGGCGCGGTCTTCCGACACCAGCGCGATGCCGAGGCCGATCGCATCGGTCGGCTCGTGGATGGTGACCTTCTTGCCATCGATCTCGATCGTTCCCGATACGGCCGGAGCCACGCCAAAAATGGCGCGGGCGACGTCGGTGCGGCCGGCGCCGACCAGTCCGCCCAGGCCGACGATTTCACCCTTGCGGATGTCGAAGGAGATATTCTCGAAGCGGCCCGGCAGCGTCAGGTTGCGCACCGAAAGGGCGATCTCGCCGACATGGCTGACGCCGCGATGCAGATAATCGGCAACCGGTCGGCCGATCATGCGGCGGATGATATCGGCATCGGTCAGGCTCGCCGTCGTCGCCGTCTCGATCTTGTCACCATCGCGGAAAATGGTGACGCGGTCGCAGATGGCGCGCACTTCCTCGAGGCGATGCGAGATGAAGATGATCGTCCGGCCCTCGTCGCGCAGGCGGCGGACGATCTTGAACAAGGTCTCGACCTCCTTCGGCGTCAGGGCTGCGGTCGGCTCGTCCATGATGATCAGGCGGCTGTCGGAAGCGAGCGCACGGGCGATCTCGACCATCTGCTGATCAGCAATCGACAGGCCGCGCATCGGCACGGTGACGTCGATCGGCACGTTCAGCAGGCCCATCAGCCGGCGCGCTTCCTTGGCAAGCTCCGCCCAACGCACGCGGCCGAGCGGCTTGGCGCCAACCTGGCCGATGACGAGGTTTTCCGCGACGGAAAGATCGGGAAACGAGATCGGCTCCTGGTGGATCAGCGTAATGCCGAGGCGTTGGGCGGCGATCGGGCTAGGGATCTCGACCGGCTTGCCGGCAAGGCTGATCGTGCCGCGGGTCGGCCGATGCACGCCGGCAAGGATCTTGGCGAAGGTCGATTTTCCGGCGCCGTTCTCGCCAAGCAGGGCATGCACTTCGCCCGGCATCAGGTCGAGATCGACGTTGCGCAGCACCTCGACGCCGCCGAAAGATTTCGAAATGCCACGCGCGGAGACGAGCGGCGCAGAAACTGTCATCGAGCCGTCTCCAGGCGATAGAAGCGGACGGCATTGTCGCGCCAGAATTTCTGGCGCTCGACGTCGGTGGCGGAAGCGAGGACCTCATCGAGAATGGCGACCCAGCGGCGGTATTCGATCGCCTGCACGGCGACCGGCCAGTCGCCGCCGAACATCACGCGGTCGAAGCCGAAGGCGTCGATCGCGACCTGGACGTAGCGCTTCAGCTCGTCCTCGGTCCAGTTGGCGTGGTCCGCCTCGGTGGCGACGCCCGAAATCTTGCAGGAGACATGCGGCAGTTCGGCCAGCTGATGCATCTGGCTCGCCCACGGCTCCATCACGCCGTCGGCGATCGCCGGCTTGCCGATATGATCGAGGATCATCGGCACTTCGGGGATCTGGCTAGCGAATTTCAGCACGTTCGCCATGTGGCGATGATCGACGCAGATGTCGAAGGACAGGTCGAAATCAGCGAGCGTGCGCACGCCCGCGATGAAATCCGACCGCAGGCAGAAGTCGAGATCGGGCTCGAACTGGATGATGCGGCGGATGCCGCGCAGGATGTCATGGCGGGCGAGGCGCTCGATATCGGCGGCAACGGCGCGCCCCTTTTCAAGCGGCGCCCAGGCCACCATGCCCTTGATGCGCGGATCGACCCTGGCGAGACCAGCGACCCATTCGGCCTCCTGCTCGTACTGGGCGGTATCGACCTCGCACTGCAGGAACACCATGGCCTCGACGCCGAGACCTTCCGTCGCCGCATCATAGCGATCCAGCAAATAAGGCTGGTCCAACACGGCATTGCCGTCGAGCCAGGCATAGCGCAGCTTCTTCGGATCCCAGAGATGGAGATGGGTATCGACGATCGGACCGCGCGACATCAGATGCCACCCGCCCGAACAGCCACGACAATAGACCCGCAGTCCCTGCGCACGCGCTTCCCTCCCGTCGACGGCATTCCTCAACGCCGCAAGGCGCCTCCACCCAGCGCCTTTCCTCGTGTAAACGTCAACACGCCGCGCTACACCCGTCAAGCGGCATTCGGAAAACGCAACAGGGTTTTCGCAAAACGCCGCTCGAGCGGTGATTCAACAAACCGTTCATTTGCCTTCGCTTCTGCCCAAAAATTCGCCTTGGCTCATATAGGGCAGAGGTTCCGCGATGAATGGAAACGTTGCTCATCCCTGACAGATAGCTTTGGGCCGGCGAGGCCGGAGGCAGCAGCAGGGCAGCCGCCACGGTCGACGCGGCCCGGCTGCCGGAGCTGATCCAGCCGATGCATGACGGGCCGCGTCTGGAGCAAGATCCTGCTGGATGGAACACACTCCTTGCCCGCCTCAAGCGGACGATCCCAGCTCCTGGCGGCGCGTACCGCACCGGGGAGGCGCGTTTCGAGCGCGTCTTGAGCGAAATGAAAACCGGTTCGCGCGAAGAAATCGCGATCAGGCGGAGAGATGGGACAGTCCATCGTTTCGATGAAACAATGGACTGTTCTAGTGCTCCGGCGCCGCGGTCATGAGGGAGGACGCCTGGGACTGCGATTGGACAATATAGCGCTCGAACTTCGCGAGAACGTCGTTGATGATCTGTTCCTGCGACATGCCCATGATGTCGTAGCCGCGGCTGCCGTCCGAAAAGAACGTGTAGGCCTCGTAGCGATAATTGGTCCGGGTGGCGTCATAGGCGGTGAAGGCCGGCAATTTGTGCTCGACCCGCCGCACGCCGTAGATGAAATTCCGGACGTCGTCGGCCGGCGCCGTCAGCGTGACCATGCCGGCCTCGCGATCCTGCTCGACCTCGGCCACCCTCGAGCGCGCCTGCAGCTCCCTCGCCACCGCATGGAGCGCCGGACTGACCGCGTTCTCCAGGAACCGGTCGACCTCCCTGGCGTCAGGCGCGCGCAGCAGCAGGGCCAGTCGCTTCTGCCAGGCCATGCCCGAAGCGGGGTAGGCCTGGGGAATTGCCGCCGTCTGGGCCTGGCTGTTCGCTACGTCGGCCTTCATGCCGGCGAACAGCGCCCAGACCAGAACCAGCATCACGATCGAGAATGGCAGAGCGGTCGAAATGGTCGCGGATTGCAGCGCGGAGAGCCCACCCGCGGCGAGAAGGACGGCGGCGGCGGCGCCGCTCAGCACGCACCAGAAGATGCGCTGGAGGAAGGGCGTATCGGTTCGTCCGCCGGCGGCGATCGTATCCATGACGATCGAGCCGGAATCCGCCGAGGTGACGAAGAAGATGACGATCAGCACCACCGCCAGGGTCGACGTCACGGCGGAAAACGGCAGGTACTGGAAGAACTGGAACAGCGCCACCGACAGATCCGCCTGCACCGCCTTCGCCAGCGCGCCATTGGCGACGGTGGTGTCGATCTCCATCGCGGTGTTGCCGAAGACCGTCATCCAGAAGAACGTGAACCCCGCCGGCATGAACAGGACCGCGACAATGAACTCGCGCACCGTCCGCCCGCGCGAGATGCGCGCGATGAACATGCCGACGAAGGGCGACCAGGAAATCCACCAGGCCCAGTAGAACAGCGTCCATTTGTCGATCCAGGGGCGCGGTTCGTAGGCGTAGATGTTGAAGGTGCGCAGCAGGATGCTGTCGAGATAGAGCCCGATATTCTGCACGAAATCACGCATCAGCAGCCGCGTCGGTCCGACAACCAGCACGAACAGCATCAGCAGAACGGCGACGGACAGATTGAGCTCGCTCAGGATGCGAACGCCCCTGTCGAGCCCGGATATCACCGAGAGGGTGGCGATCGCCATCACCACGACCACCAGCAGGATCTGCACCGAAAGCGAGACAGGAACGCCGAGCAGATAGTTCAGCCCCGCATTGATCTGCAGGACGCCGAAGCCCAGCGACGTCGCCAGTCCGAACATGGTTCCGCAGATGGCGAAGATATCGACGGCATGGCCGATCGGTCCGTTGATCCGTTCCTTCAAGATCGGATAGAGACCCGAACGGATCGTCAGGGGAAGGTTGTAGCGATAGCCGAAATAGGCGAGCGAGAGACCGACCACCGCGTAGATCGCCCAGGCGTGGATTCCCCAATGGAAGAAGGTCACGCTCATCGCCTCGCGCTTCGCGGCGATCGTCAGCGGCACGGCCTCCGGCGGCGCCGCGAAATGGGTCATCGGCTCGCCGACCGCGAAATACATCATGCCGATGCCCATGCCGGCGGCGAACAGCATCGACAACCAGGACAGGAAGCGGAAATCCGGCACGGCATCGTCCGGCCCCAGCTTCAGATCGCCATATCGACCGAACGAGAGCAGGATCATGGCGATCAGGAAAATGCCGACCGCCAGCAGATACAGCCAGCCAAATCCCGACAGGATGGCGGCCTGCATCCCGCTGAAGATCTCGTCGGCCTGCCGGGGAAAGACGACGCCGATCCCGACAAACAGAATAACAATCGCAACAGAACCGAAAAACACCGGCGGATTGACAACAAATTTTGGCACGCTCAACGCCTCCGGACTGTTGCGATCCATGCGGCAGGGAATTGAGCGGGCTCTCCAACGAAGAGAGCAAGAAAACGGGAGAAATTCTGCCGACGACACCCGATCTACAATAGGATTCCGCGTCTTCTGTTCAATCTCGATCGCAACACGCGGCGTCGCCCGGCATGGCGGCCGACGCCGGCGTATCGCCGTAAGGGCTCAGTGGCCCTTCATCAGCGCCATGAATTCGGCCTCGAAACGGGGGCGGTCGACCGTCATGGCGACGTTGGCGTTGTGGAACGGGATCGCCGTGCGGCGGCGGTCGGCGACCGTCGAGCCGCGCGTCAGCTCGCCGTTCAGCTCGATATCGACATACATCCGCTCCAGCCCGACCAGGCTGGGGTCCTCGGCGACGGCGACCGCCAGCGGGTCGTGCAGGCCGCAGCCCTGGATGCCCGGATACATCGTCTTGTAGGCGTCGACATAGAAGGAGGTGATCTTCATCAGCGTCTGCGCCGCGTGGTCGCCCTCGCGCGAGATCTCGTCCATCATGTCGGTCGAGAGCAGCGTCGTCATGGTGACGTCCATGCCGACCAGCGTGACGTTGGCGCCGGCCTGCAGCACGATGTGCGCGGCCTCGGGATCATTGGCGAAATTGGCGTCGACCATCGGCGCGATGGGGCCATGGATGCCCGGATGCAGGACCGTCGAGCCCATGACGACGATCTGCTTCACCAGCTTGGCGATCTCCGGCGCCTTGGTGATGGCGAGCGCGACATTGGTGATCGGGCCGACCGGGCAGAGCGTGATCTCGCCGGGGTTCTCCTTGATGACGCGGATCATCAGGTCGATGGCGTGCTCGTCGACCTTCTTGATCTTCGGCGCCGGCAGTTCGACATCGCCCAGCGCGTTCGAGCCATGGATATGGTCGGCCATGCGCTTGTAGGGACGGATCAGCGAGCGGCCGACGCCCTGCGCCACCGGGATTTCCGGACGGCCGAGCAGTTCCAGGATCTTCAGCGTATTCTCGGTCGCGATCACCGTGTCGGTATTGCCGAAGGTGGTGGTCAGCGCCTCGAGTTGAATACCGGGATGGCGCACCGCGTAGAAGATCGCCATGGCGTCGTCGACGCCGGTGTCGACGTCGAGGATCATGCGGCAGGTTTCGGTCATCTTCGAATTCCTTGCGTAATCAGCACCGGGGAGCCGGCGAAAAGGGTCAGGCGTGCGCGGTGATCGTCTCGGCGGCGCGACGCTTCAGCCGTTTGCGATGGCTGAGCGCGAGCGCCAGCAGCGTCACGACATAAGGCACGATATCGGTCAGCTGGTTGGGCAGACCCTGGCTTTGCAGGCGGACGGAGAGCGCGTCGGCGACGCCGAACAGCACACAGGCAAGGGCTGCCCAGAGCGGATGGTTGCGGCCGAGCATGACGGCGACGACGGCGATCCAGCCGCGGCCGGCGCTCATGTCCTCGGAGAAGATGCTGACGGTGCCGAGCGAGAGCTGCGCGCCGCCAAGCCCGGTCAGCCCGCCGGCGAACAGCACGGTCAGCACGCGGTAGCGCGTGACGTCGATGCCCATCGTGCCGGCAGCACTGGCATCCTCGCCGACGCCGCGCATGCGAAGGCCCATCGGCGTGCGAAACATCATGACGGTGACGGCGGCGGTGAGGATCCAGGCGAGCCAGGTGATCGCGGTCTGGCGGGAAAAGATCCAGCCGATCCAGGGGATGGTGTTGATCGCGTCGATGCGGATTTTTGTCAGGCCGACAATGCCGGGGTCGGAAAAGGTGCCGGAAACGCCGAACATCTGCCGCAGCAGATAGGCGGTGAGCCCAGATGCCAGCAGATTCATGCCGATGCAGATGACGACGCTATCGCCTTTGAAGACGGTCGCGCCATAGGCGAGGATCAGCGAGAACAGCACGGTGAAGACAATGGCGAACAGCACGCCGCCAAGCGCGCTGCCGGTGGCGTAGGAGCCGACGACCGCCGCGAAGGCGCCGACCAGAAGCTGGCCTTCCATCGCCATGTTGAAGACACCGACCCGGCCGCACAGCGTTCCGGCGAGCGCCGCCAGCAGGATCGGCGTGATCGACTGGACGGCCGAATTGACCAGCGACGGGGTGATGAAGCTCATCAGGCTCATGACGACTTCCTCCCGACACCATGGCGGATCGCGAGGAACAGGATGATGACGGATTGCAGGATCATGGTCAGCACGCGGGGGATCGCCGTCTCGCGCTGCATGGCGAAGCCGCCCGTCTGCAGCCCGGCGAAGAACAGGCCGGCGCAGATCGCGCCGAGCGGCGCGCCACCGGCGAGCAAGGCCGCCATCAGGCCGGACCAGGTGTAGCCCGGCGTCAGCAGCGCGCCGTCCTGGTAGCGATAGAGCGAACCGAGCACGAGGATGGCGCCGACCAGGCCGGCGATGGCGCCGCTGGCAAACATCACCTTGACCTGCTGCGAAGCAAGCCGGACGCCACCATAGCCGGCGAATTTGGCGTTCTGGCCGCGCATCCTGAGCTCGTAGCCGCCGACGGTGCGGCGGTCATAGAAGACGACGGCGATGGCGACCACGATCATCAGGATCAGCCCGATATTCAGCGGGCCGGAAATGGTCGGAAGCCGCGCGGCGTCGGGGATCATCCGGGTCTGGGCGAGGCCGGTCGCCATGTCGCGCAGCGGAAAGCCAACGAGATAGGAGGCGACGCCGATCGCCGGATAGGACAAAAGCAGCGTCGAGATCAGCATCGGAATGCCGAAGCGCGTCTCGCCCCATGCGGCGAGCGAGGCATAGAGGCCCGACGCGATCATGGCGCAAAGGATGGAAGCAGCGATCAGCAACGGGCCGGGCAGCGGCAGATAGAGCGCTGCCATCGCCGCAACGAGGCCGCCGATCACCAACTGGCCGTCGCCGCCGAGATTGACCATGCCGCCGCGCAGCGGCAGCGCCGCCACCAGCGTCATGCCGACCAGCGGCACGGCCCAGTTCAGCGTGTTCGGCCAGTTGGACGGCGCCAGCGCGCCGATCAGAATCTCGCGATAGGCGGCGATCGGGTCGCCACCGGAGGCGAGCACCAGCAATCCGCCGATGAGAATGCCGATGCCGATCGCCAGCGGCACGGCGGGAATACGCGGCAATCGAGATATCCGCACGCTACGCTCGCTCATGCGGCCTCCGTTCCGTCGGTCAGCTTCGCCTCGCCGACGCGGCCGGCCATCAGCAGGCCGAGGGTTTCCTCGTCGGCCTCTGCCGCAGGCAGTTCGGCCAGGATACGGCCGTCGAACATCACCAGCACGCGGTCGGCCAAAGCGAGGATTTCGGTCAGTTCGGCCGAGACCAGCAACACGGCGCTGCCGCGATCCCGCTCGGCGACCAACTGGCCGTGGATGAATTCGATGGCGCCGACATCGACGCCACGCGTCGGCTGCTCGGCGATCAGAAGGGGCGCGGCATGGGACAATTCACGCGCGACAACCACCTTCTGCAAATTGCCGCCGGACAGCGTGCCGACGGGAAGCGTCTCGGAACCGATCTTGACGCCGAAGCGTTCGATCAGCTTGTTCGCATGCGCGGTCACCGCGCCGGCGTCGAGCAGCGAACCATTCGAAAGCGGCGGCTTCGCCTGAAAACCCATGGCCAGATTGTCGGCGGCGGAGGCGGCGAGCGCCGTGCCCGTCGTGGCGCGATCTTCCGGGATGTAGGCAAGGCCGGCGCTGCGATGGCGCTCGACGTCGAGCGACGTCACCACAACGCCGTTGATCGAGACCATGCCGCCGTCCGGCACGCGCAGCCCGGTCAGCGCCTCGATCAGCTCGGTCTGGCCGTTGCCGGCGACGCCGGCGATGCCGACGATTTCTCCCGCGCGAAGGGAGAGATCGACATGGTCGACCACCGGCTTGCCGCCATCGGTGGCGACGGTGAGGCGGCGCGCCTCGAGCACGACGGCGCCCGGATTGGCGGGCCGCTTCTCGACCGTCAGGTTGACCGCCCGGCCGGTCATGGCGCGGATGATCTCCCGGGCCGAGGTTTCTGCCGTCACCATGCGGTCGACCACCTTGCCGTCGCGCAGCACGGTGACGCGGTCGGTGATCGCCATCACCTCATGCAGCTTGTGGGTGACGAACAGGATAGTGCGGTCATCGGCTGTCAAATTGCGGATGATGTCGAACAGGCCATCGCGTTCCTGCGGCGTCAGCACCGCGGTCGGCTCGTCGAGGATCAGCACGCGGGCGTCGCGATAGAGCGCCTTCAAAATCTCGACGCGCTGGCGCACGCCGACCGAAAGCTGGGCGACCACGGCATTGGGATCAACCCGCAGGCTGTAGCGCTCGGCCAGGGCTGCGACGCGCCGCGCCGCCTCGCGCCGGTCGATGAAGCCGAAACGGGTCGGCTCCATGCCATAGACGACGTTTTCCCAGACGGTCAGCGAATTGAACAGCTTGAACGCCTGATGGACCATGCCCATGCCGGCGCCGATGGCGTCCAACGCCGAGCGGTAGTGCATCGCCGTGCCGCGCAAAACAATGCGGCCGGCATCCGGCGCCTGCATGCCGTACAGGATCGACATCAGCGTCGACTTTCCGGCGCCGTTCTCGCCCATCACGGCATGGACCTCTCCGCGCAACACGGAGAGATCGACGTGATCATTGGCGACGAGCGGCCCGTAGCGTTTGACGATGCCTTTGGCTTCGAGCTCGATCGTCGACATGGGCAATCGCGGTTCCGGTGTCTTGTCCGAGGCCCTGGCGGTAGAATCGACGACCATTTCAACTCCGTCATCCCTGCGAAAGCAGGGATCCATCCCGATCGCGGCCCAACCCAGCTGCATGGATCCCTGCTTTCGCAGGGATGACGGAGCCGGGTTGGCATCCGATTTGAGCTGCCCTTATGATCGCCAGCGCGCCGACCTGGCCGGCGAAGCCCAAATCACGCCACGGACGCCTTACTTGGCGAGCTGCATCGGATCGGCGACCTTCACCGTTCCGGCGACGACCTCGTCGCGCAACGCCTTCACCTTGGCGATCACCTCCGGGAACTTGACGATCAGGCAACCCGAATCCTCGAGGCCCGGCTCCAGGCTGGTCAGCGTCATGCCGCCTTCGGCGAGGCCATAAGTGGCGAAGGCCGGCTGATCGCCCTTGAACAGGCCGGCGACCCCCTTCTCGATGACGATATCGGTGCGCTTCTGGACGTTGTCGATGACGAGGCCCGGCGCCTGCGGGCACTGGTTCGAGTCGACGCCGAAGGCCGCCGCGCCCGGCAGCTCTTCCATCGCCTTGAAGATGCCGCCATTCGAGCCGGCGCCGGCCGCCATGATGCGATCGGTGTTGTCGGAGACCATGATGCTGGCGCGCTGCTGGCCACGGGCGGGATCGGAGAACGGATTGTTGCCGCCGATCCAGAGCGTCGGGGCGATCTCGATCTCCGGCTTCACATGCTTGGCGCCCTCGTTGAAGGGGTCGGTGTAGCGATGGATGAACGGGATATCGAGCGCGCCGATGGCGCCGACCTTGCCGGTCTCGCTGGTCAGCGCCGCTTCGGCGCCGGCGAGGAAGCTCGCTTCATATTCGCGGAACACCGAGCAATAGATGTTGGCGGCCGGGGTCTGCGGGCAGCTGTCAACGAGCAGGAACTTGGTGTCCGGATGCAGCTTGGCGACTTCCGGCAGCACGTCGTTGAATTCGAAGCCGACCGCGATCACCACCTTGGCCCCTTCCTTGGCGGCGGCGTCGAGGTTCTGGCGGATGGTGGTCGGGTCGGTGCTCTCATAGACCTTGGCGGTGGCGCCGACGGCTTCCGCCGCCTTCTCGGTGCCGACCTTGGCGAGCTTCAGGAAATCGTTGACCCCGACCGGGTTGGGCGAGACGAAGACGACCAGCGGCTTGGCATCCTGCGCCTGCGCCGTCGTCACTGCCATCAGCGCCGCCGCGCCAGCCAACAGACCCCGAAGCCTCATCTGCAATCTCCTGCACGTGGAATGGCGGAACGATACCGTCTCGTCGATGGCGCCACAACTGCGATTGACCGCCTATCAATCATGCCTATTCTGCGCGCAGGCGATATCTCTTCTCGCCCAGTAGCTTGACCCGGATGTGGACAGACCGGCCCTCCGCCGGCGATTGGATTGTCGATGTCGAAATACGTGACCCGCCGCCCCGACAAGGCTCTGCCGCTGCGCAAGAGCCGGACCTTTCCGGTACATGCCGGCAAGGGCTTCCTCGTCACCGGCGGAACCGGCGGCATCGGCCGCGCCATTGCCGAGCTGCTGATCGCCCAGGAAGCGCGTGTCGTCATCGCCGATCTGAAGCAGAAGAACGTCGACGCCACGGTCGAGGCGCTGGGCGGGGCGGCAGGCGGCTGCTTCGGCGTTGCGATGGACGTCGCCTCAGAGGCCTCGGTCGCCGCCGGCGTCGCCAAATCGATCGAGAGGCTCGGCCGGATCGACGGCCTCGTCAACTGCGCCGCGATCGCGCTGCATGCCGATCCGCTGGCGATCCCGCGCTCCGACTGGCAGAGGCAGTTCGAGATCAACCTGTTCGGCGCCTATGACATTTCGCGGCTGGTGGCGGCCCACATGATCGAGCATTCGATCCCCGGCGCCATCGTCTCGATCGCCTCGGAGGCCGGTAAGAAGGGCCATATCGAATCGATTGCCTACAGCGCCTCGAAGGCCGGCATGATCTCGATGACGCGCACGCTGTCGGAAGCGCTGGCCGCCTATGACATCAACGTCAATTGCGTCTGCCCCGGCGGCGTCGCGACGCCAATGCTGCGCGAAGTCTCCGAAGCCTATTCGTCCTTCACGGCCGAGCCGGCGCCGGCGATCTTCGACAAGATGCTGGCGGCGCAGCTCGTGCGTCACATCCAGCCGGTCGAGGTGGCGCGGGTGACGTCGTTCCTGCTCGGCGACGACGCCATGCTGGTACGCGGCCAGGCGATCAACGCCGACGCCGGCGAAACGCCGTACTGAGGAGCCGGGGGGCTTTGGCTGCCTTCGCTGTATTGCCAAAACTTGATCATCATCCTGAGTGTCCGGCCCGTAATGTCTAGGTGGTCCTGATCTGGATGTGATTCTCTTTGATTTGCGAAGATCAGGGAGGCTCACAGCATGGTTTGGACCAAGACCACCCGGCAGCAGCATGAGCGTATGGTCGGACGCTATGCAAGTGATTTGACCGACGCGGAATGGGCGCTGATCGCACCGTTCCTGCCGGCGGCGTCTGTCCTGGGTCGGCCGCGGACGACGTCGATGCGAGCCGTCATGAACGCGCTGTTGTATGTGCTGTCGACGGGGTGCCAGTGGCGGTCGGTGCCGCATGATTTTCCGCCGCGCACCCCCCTTCAACGCTACTTCTACCGCTGGCGTGACCAAGGCATCTGGGGCCGGATGAACGCGCATCTCGTCGCCATGGCCAGACAGGCGCAGGGGCGATCGATGGTCCCGTCTGTTGGCATCATCGACAGCCAGAGCGTGCCGACAACCCAGAGCGGCGGCCCTTCCGGGCTGGATCCTGCCAAGCGGATCAAGGGACGCAAACGCCATATCGTGACGGATGTGGAAGGGTTCGTCCTGATGGGTCAGGTCCATCGCGCCGATATTCAGGACAGTCACGGCGCCGTCTCACTGTTGCAGGCGCTGGCGGCAGAATGCCCGCTGCGCCACATTCTGGCAGACCGGGTCTATCGCGGCCCCAAGCTGCTCGGTGCGGTGGCGGATTGCGGTCCCTGGATCATCGAGATCGTGCAACGGCCGGCTGGCACGAAAGGTTTTCAGCTGCTGCCCAGACGCTGGGTGGTCGAGCGCACTTTCGCCTGGCTCGGTCGCAACCGAAGGCTGGCGAAAGACTATGAGGCGACCATCGCCAGCGCCCACGCATGGCTGATGATCGCCTGCATCAAACTCCTCGTCAGACGCCTCGATCAGGCCAGAAATTGAATTATGGGCCGGATTCTGAGGTGCTTCGCGTGAGCGAAGCCTCGAAGGAGGGTCCAGCTAGGCATTCGGCATGCAAGCAAAGCCGGAAATTTGGACGAGCTCGCTCTTCGATCTCCATCCGGGGGACTCTCTGGATCCTCCTTCGAGGCCCGGCTTTGCCGGGCACCTCAGGGCGATGGTCGAGACTGGGGAGGTAGTCTGGGAGAAGGTCTCGATCCATCGAGACAGATCACGCATCAGGCCCGTCCCGCCGCGCAGGCTGGCGCTCCGTCCGCCCTGCTCCGGCCAAAAACGAAATAGCTCGCGATGGCCAGCAGCCAGACGGCGATGCCGCCATAGAGCAGGATCCAGCCGAAGCCGTTGGTCAGCGCGTCATGAACGGTCTCAGCGGAAACGCCGCTATCCGGCGAGAGGGCCGCACCGGATGCGATCTGCTGCGCCAACTGGCGCAGCATCGCCCCATCGACTTCGCCGGGCAGCGCCGCCTTCAGAGACGCGCGGACACCCTCGACCAGCAGGAAGCCCATCAGCGCGATGTTGATGGCGAAAGAAATCATCCGGGCGCTCATGTCGATGCCCGACGCCATGCCGGCCCGGTTGGCGGCGACGGCGCCCGTCGTCGTGTTGGTCACCGGCGTGTTGGTGAAGCCGAGGCCAATGCCGGCGAGGACACAGCCCGGCAGCATCGTCAGCCAGCTTGCCGCCTCGACGCTGCTGCCAAGCTTCATCGCCAGGAAGCCGGAGCCGATGAGGAACAGGCCGGCCGGAATGACGAGGCCGGGGCGGTAGCGAAGCGACAGGCGTTCGGCCAGCGGCGGCACGACCAGGGTCGGCAAGGTGTAGGCGAGCAGCGCGGCGCCTACCGCGACGCTGTCATAGCCGAGGCCAGCCTGGAACCAGATCGGCAGATATATCATGAACGGCCAGAAGCTGACATTCATGGCGGCCGAACCGATCACCGCGCCGGAAAAAGCGCGGATGCGGAACACGGAAAAGTCGAACATCGGCCTCGGGCTTCGCTTCTCGGCGATGAGAAAGGCGACGAAGCTCGCGATCGCAACGCCAAGGACCGCCAGCGCTGCCGGGCTGGCAAAGCCGAGATCTGGGCCCTGGGTGATGAAGAAGGCGAGCGCGAACACCGCCAGCGACAAGGTCAGGATGCCAGCGAGGTCGAGATGCGTCGTCTCGGGATCGCGCGATTCCTCGACGCCGCCGAGCGCCAGAAGCCAAGTGACGAGGCTGAGCGCGACATGGATGAGGAAGACCCATTCCCAGCTCCAGACCGCGACGATCGCTCCGCCGACGATGGGACCGAAGCCGAGACCGATGCCGAAGATGATGCCCCACCAGCCGAACGCCATGCCGCGCGCGCGCCCCTCGCGGAACTGATGCGACAGCACCGCGACCTGGCAGATCAGCATCACGCCGCCGCTCATGCCCTGCACGAAGCGGGCGACGATCAACACGGACACGCTCTGCGTCAATCCGCAGATCAGCGAGGCTATGCCGAAGGCGATGATGCCGATCAGGAAGACGCGGCGGCGGCCATAGCGATCGGCAAGGGTTCCCGTCGCCATCAGCACCGTGGTCACGGCGATGGTGTAGGCGTTCATTATCCACTGCAGCTGCATGAAATCGGCATGCATCACCTGCTCCAGCGTCGGCAGGATCGCCGGCACGCTCGAAATCTCCAGCCCGAACATCAGCGAGGACAGGCAGACGGCGGCGAGCGCGACGAGGCTGCGCCGCGACGGGGACGGATCTTGGATCATGGTTCCGGCTTTCGACAGGGCGCCACGGCTCCGGCGGGAGGGCCGGGTCGCGACACGGGGATTCGGGCCGGACCTTAGCGGGCGCTTGACGATTGCAGAACCGGATGGATAACTATTTCAGAGACAACAATCCGGTATGCCTGCCATGACCATCCTGGACGTCGAGTCGGTTCAGGCCTTCGTCGCCATCGCCGACTTCCAGAGTTTTACCCGCGCGGCGGAGGCGCTTGGCACCACGCAGGGCGCGATCAGCGTCAAGCTCAAGCGGCTCGAGGACCGGATCGGCCAGCGCCTGATCGAGCGGACGCCGCGCTCCGTCCGCCTGTCGGCGCAGGGCGCGTTGTTCCTCGATGGCGCCCGCGACTTCCTCGCCGCGCATGAGCGGGCGGTGGCCGGGCTGTCGGATTGCCGCCGCCGCTTCACGCTCGGCATCGCCGCCCATGTCGCCGGCCCGGAAGTGCCGACGCTGCTGGCCCGCCTCAATGCGCATGATCCCGGCCTGACGATCGAGGTGCGGCTCGACAATTCGCGCACCCTGCTCGACGCCTTCGATCGCGGCGAACTCGACGCTGCCATCATCCGCCGCGAGGACGACCGCCGCGACGGCGAGGTGCTGGGACCGGAACATTTCGGCTGGTATGCCGTGCCGCAGTTCGAGCACCGGCAGGGCGAACCGGTCCGCCTCGCCGCCCTGGCCCCCTCCTGTGGCGTGCGCGACATCGCCACCCGCGCCCTCGATGCCCGAGGCATCCCCTGGACCGAGGTGTTCCTCGGCGGCAGTTCGTCGATGGTGACGGCGGCCGTCTCGGCTGGGCTCGCCATCGGCGCGTTCTCCTGCCGCCTGGCGCCGGCCGGCACCGTCGAGATTGGCCCGCGCCTCGGCCTGCCGGAGTTGCCGGCGTCCGAGATCGTGCTGCATTCGACGCTGACCGACGCGAAATCGCGCGGGGCGCTGCGCACGCTCGCCGCCGCATTCCGCGAGCATCGCGGCCAGGCGGCCTGATCGCGCCCAAAGCGCGTTCCCTCGTTCCATTTTCCGCCTTGCCCGCCGCGCGGCCGGGATCGCAGAGCCGTGCCGGCTTTGCCGGCGCCGCCCGACGGACCGTTTTCAGGGAAGCCGTGATCGGGCCTTCCATCCCCGACGCGAAGGCTGATGGCGGCGGATGCGGCGACCTCTTGCCGACATAAAATCAATGTGATTTAAGATTGACCAGGCACCCGAAAGAGGCTGCCAAGAGAATGAAAGCGGCGAAAACAGCCGTTCGTTCGAGAAAACACCCCACGGGAGATCTCATGATGCGCCTGCGTCTCGTCACCGCGCTGCTGGCATCCGCCGCCGCGCTCGTCGCCGTCACCGCTCACGCCGATAATCTCGTCACCAAGGACCGCGTCGGTCCGGCCGATGCGCCCAAATCCTTCACGCTGCGCCTGACCAATGACGGCCCGACCAGCACCGACCCGGTCTGGGCCGAGGGCTACCAGAAGCTGTTCAGCGACTTCATCCAGCGCCATCCGGGCTGGCGCATCGATCTCGAGCGCATGTCCGACAATATCGGCCAGGAACAGGCCCGCATGCTCGAGCAGGCGAAGTCCGGCAACGGCCCCGATTGCGCCGCCGTCGACAGCTTCGTGCTGGCCCTGTTCAAGGGCGCCAACGTGCTGAAGCCGCTCGACGAATACTTCACCAAGGAAGAAGTCGCCGACCTGTTCCCGTTCATCCGCGACGGCATCACCGGACCGGACGGCAAGATCTACGCCTGGTGGTGGAACACCGACCTGCGCGTGCTCTACCGGAACAAGGAAATCGTGCCGGATGCGCCCAAGGACTGGGCCGGGCTGAAGGCCGCGGCGCTCGCCTCGAAGGAAAAGGGCGGCGAAGGCGTGCTGTTCAATGGCGGCCGCTGGGAAGGCACCACCTTCGACTGGCTCGCCAATTTCTGGGCCCAGGGCGGCAAGCTCGTCGATGACAAGGGCAAGCCGATCTTCGCCGAGGGCGAGAACCGCGAGAAGTTCCTGAAGGCGGTCAACTACTTCAAGGACCTCGTCGATTCCGGCGCAGCGCCGAAGCGCGTCGCCACCATCGTCAATTATGACGAGTTCAACGCGGCGGCGGCGGCCGGCACGGCGGCGCTGTTCATCGGCGGCAACTGGCAGTATGGCCAGCTCAAGAACACGCTGGAGCCGGAAGAGTTCGCCAAGTGGACTTTCTCGGAGATCCCCGGCCCGACCGCCGGCGAGCGCTCGACCGGCACCGGCGGCTGGACCTTCGGCGCCTTCTCCAACGATCCGGAAAAGGTCGCCATGTGCGCGGCCGTGATCAAGGAGATCTATGCCGGCCCCGGTAACGCCTTGCAGCAGCAATTGCCGACGGCGGCTGCCCTCTACGGCAAGTACGACATCTTCAAGACGCCGGCCAACGAGACCTTCGCCAAGGCGCTCGTCAACGGCCAGGCTCGCCCCGGCGTGCCGATCTATCCGGAGATCTCCAACCAGATCCAGATCATGATGGGTGACGTGCTCTCCGGCACCAAGACGCCGGAAGCGGCTCTCGACGCCGCCAATACCGCTGTCCAGGCCGCCTTCGCGCGCCTCTGACCCCGGTATTCGCGACAGGGCCCTGTCCTTCTCCCCCCGGGACAGGGCCCTTCCCCTCCGCTTGGCGCGAGGGGCGTTCAAGGAGTGAGACCTCATGCCGACGACAACGGCGGCCGCCATCGGCGCCGCGCAACGCCGCGTGGCCGGACCCAGCCTCGCCCGGCGTCTCGAAGCCAACCCGTTCACCTGGCTGGTGCCCGTCGCCGTCATGCTCGGCGTCTTCTATCTCTACCCGATCCTCGACGTGTTCCGCCTCGGCCTGACCAATGCCAGCCTCGTCGGCAATGACGAGCGCTACACGCTGGTGACGCTCAGGGCGATGTTCGAGAACCCCGCGCTTCTCGACATCCTCAAGACGACCTTCGTCTTCACCTTTGCCAGCGTCATCGGCCAACAGGTCCTCGGCCTCGCCATCGCGCTGATCGTCATGCGCGGCGAACGGCGCAAGCTCAAGGGCATGGTGGCGCTCCGCACCCTCGTGCTGATCGCCTGGGTCATTCCCGGCATCGCCAACGGCCTGATCTGGCAGATGCTGTTCAGCGAGGCGCCGTTCGGCGCCATCAACAGCGTGCTCAGGATGATTCATATCCCGCCGGTTGCCTGGCTGTCGGACCCGAACATCGCCATGCTCTCGGCCGTGATCTCGAATGTCTGGCGCGGCACCGCCTTCTCGATGATCGTGTTCTACGCGGCGCTGAAAGCGATCGACCCGACGCTCTACGAAGCCGCCAGCGTCGATGGCGCCAGCGGCAGCCAGAAGCTGCGCTTCATCACGCTGCCGCAATTGCGCGCCGCCATCCTGGTCAATTCGATCCTGGTGACGATCCAGACCCTCAACACCTTCGACGCGATCATCTCGCTCACCGGCGGCGGCCCCGGCCGCGCCACCGAGGTGCTGTCGCTGTTCACCTTCAACACGGTGTTCCGCAATTACGACCTGGCCGGCGGCAGCGTGCTGTCGGTGCTGATGCTGGTGATCAGCCTGGTTCTGGCACTCGGCTACGCGTCGTTGCTGCCGCGCCGGGAGGCCTCCGAATGACCCTTGAAGCCCGCGAGAAATGGGGCGACGCCCTCACCTATCTGACGGCGATCCTGATCGCCGCCTTCTTCCTGACGCCGCTGGCCTGGCTCTTGTCGCTGTCGCTGCGCACAAGGCAGGAAGTGTTCCTCGGCGCCAGCCGCTTCATTCCGAAGCGGCCGACGCTCGACAATTTCGCCCAGATCCTCTCGGACCCGACCTTCCTGCTCTATCTCTGGAACGGGCTGAAGCTGTCGGCGCTGGGCGGGCTCGGCTGCCTGCTCGTCGCGGCGCCCGCGGCTTACGCGTTCTCGCGCTTCTGGTTTTCCGGCAAGTCGGCGTTGATGATGACCATCCTCGCCTTCCAGATGATCTCGCCCTTGGTCATCCTGGTGCCGCTCTACCGCTACATGAGCGCGCTCGGCCTCCTCAACAGCCATTTCGGCGTCACCATGGTCTATATCGCCGTCAGCGTGCCGATGTGCACCTGGCTGGTGAAGAGCGCCATCGACAACATACCGAAATCGCTGGAAGAGGCTGCCGCCATCGACGGCTGCAGCCGCTTCGGCACCTTCTGGCGCATCACCCTGCCGCTCGCCGCCCCAGGCCTCGCCTCCGCCTTCATCCTGATCGTAATCCTGAACTGGTCGCAGTTCCTGATCCCGTTCCTGCTTTTGAACAAGGACGCGCAACTGCCGATCTCGGTGGCGATCTTCAATTTCTCCGGCACCTCGAATGCCTCGACCACCCAGGTGCTCGCCGCCGCGTGTCTCGTCGCCGTGGTGCCGGCGATCGTCGCCTTCCTCCTCCTGCAGCGCATGATCGTCGGCGCGCTGACCGCCGGCGCCGTCAAGGGCTGAACCGCTTCCTTTCTGTTTCCCACCATACCCATTCTTGAGACGGAGAATTCCCATGTCCCTGACCCTCCAGCAGCGGCTCGCCCGCATCGACGTGCGCGTCGAGGAACTGGGGTTCTGGCGCGAGCGCGAGACCGTGGCGGTAGAAAACTGGCAGTTCAACGGCGCGCCGATCGCGATGGGCGGCTTCTGGCCGAAGAAGGACGGCGCCATCGCCTTCGACGCCGCCGCCACCGTTCCCGACCATTGGTCGCTCGATGACACGCGCCTGCTGATCGATGTCGGCGGCGAGAGCCAGATCACGCTGACGCCGACGGGCGAAGGTGCCGAGAAGCGCTTCGGCCTCGACCCGTTCCACCAGGAATTCCCCGTCCCCGGCCGCCGCTTCCAGATCCATGTCGACGCCGTCGCCCGCCTGCCCTTCGGCGAGCCGGTGCGCGAACCGCGCCTGACGCGGGCGCATCTCGCCTGGATCGACCAGCCCGTGCATGAGCTTGGCCTGCTGCTGCGCCAGGTGTCGGAAACCGCACATCAGCTCGGTGCGCACGAGGTCGTCCCGCACCTGATCGCGGCGGCCGAACAGACCTTCGCGGCGCTCGACTGGCCGTCGGCGACGCAGGATTACGTCGCCCGCACGGCGCCGCAGCAGGGCCAGCAGAAGATCTGGCAATTGCCGCCGCTTAAGGCGAATCCGGAAGGCCTGCGCCAGGATCACCGCGCCAGCGTCTCGCGGGCGCTCAACGACCTGCGCGAAGCGCTGAAGGTCCTGAAGGCGCGCTACCCGCAGCAGGGCAATCTCGGCATCACCGGCCACGCCCATATCGATCTCGCCTGGCTCTGGCCGTATGACGAGACCCGCCGCAAGGCGCGCCGCACCTTCAACACCGCGCTGCGGCTGATGGAGCGCTTCCCCGACTTCGTCTTCAACCAGTCGACCGCCGCCTATTACGCGCAGATCGAGGAAGACGACCCGGCGCTGTTTCAGGAAATCGTCGCGGCGGTGAAGAGCGGCCAGTGGGAGACCATCGGCGGCATGTGGGTCGAGCCCGACACCAACATGCCGACCGGCGAGAGCTTCGTGCGCCAGATCCTTTACGGCCAGCGCTATTTCGAGCAGAAGTTCGGCGTGCGCCACCGCGTCTGCTGGCTGCCGGACTGCTTCGGCTTCTCGCCGGCGCTGCCGCAACTGCTGCAGCAGGGCGGCATGGACTCCTTCTTCACCATCAAGGTGAACTGGTCGGAGACCAACAAATTCCCGCATGACCTGTTCTACTGGGAAGGCCTCGACGGCAGCCGCGTGCTGGCGCACACCTTCGACAATCCGGTGCGCGGCTATAACGGCTCGACCGAGCCGGAAGCGCTGCTCGGCACCTGGGGCAATTTCCGCGGCAAGACGATCCATGACGAGAGCCTGCTCGCCGTCGGCTATGGCGATGGCGGCGGCGGCGTGACGCCGGAGATGCTGGAGCGGCAGGCGCAGCTGGCCGATTTCCCGGCCATCCCGTCGCTGAAGCCCGTCCGCGTCGAGGACGTGTTCGCCCGCATGCACGAGATCCCCGCCTCGGAAGTGCCGGTATGGCAGGGCGAGATCTACCTCGAGCTGCACCGCGCCACGCTGACGACGCAGAGCCACACCAAGCGCCTGCACCGCCACGCCGAACGCGCGCTGATCACCGCCGAGACGGTCGCCTCGCTCGCCAACCTGCTGGGCGCGGCCCGGCCGGAGAGCCTGGAGCTTGCCTGGCGCAAGGTGCTGAAGAACGAGTTCCACGACATCCTGCCCGGTTCCGGCATTCGCGAGATCTATGACGATGCCGAGCGCGAGCTTGGCGAGGCGCTCGGGACCGGCATCGCCGCCCAGCGCGACGGCCTCGCGGCGCTTGTCGGCCAGTTGCCAAAGGGCGACGCCCAGAACGCGCTCGTCGTCGTCAATCCCGACCTGCATGGCCGCCCCGTGCGCGTCGAGCTCGACGGCCAGCCAATCGCGCTCGACGCGACCGTGCCGGCGCTCGGCATTGCCGTGCTCGACGACAGGAGCTTGGCGCCGGCCGCCGGCCTCAGCGTCTCGAAGCAGAAGCTGGAAAACAGACTGATCCGGGTCACGCTCAATCCGGACGGCACGCTCGCCAGCCTCTTTGACAAGCGCAACGGGCGCGAGGCGCTGGCCGGGCGCGGCAACCAGCTCTGGGTCTATCCGATGGACAAGCCCCGCAACTGGGACGCCTGGGACCTCGAGGACGATTACGCCGCGCACGGTCTGGAGCTGACTTCGTTCGAGAGCTTCGAGGTGGTCGAGGACACACCGCACCGCGCAGCGATCCGGATCGTGCGGAGGTTCCGCGACTCTACCATCACCCAGACGCTGCAGCTCTGGGCCAACGCGCCGCGCCTCGACATCAAGACCGATCTCGACTGGCATGACCGCCGCGTCTTGCTGCGCACGCAGACCCCGGTCGATGTGCGCTCCGACTTCGCCACCTTCGAATGCGCCTTCGGCGTCGTCCGCCGCTCCACCCACAACAACACGTCGTGGGACGAAGCCAAGTTCGAGGTGCCGGCGCATCGCTTCGCCGACCTGTCGGAGCCGGGCTTTGGCGTGGCGCTTCTCAACAACGGCAAGTATGGCCACAGCATCAAGGGCAACACGCTCGGCCTCAGCCTACTGCGCGCGCCGATCTATCCCGATCCGCTGGCGGATGAAGGCGAGCAGAGCTTCGTCTATTCGCTGATGCCGCATGCGGGATCGTGGCACGAGGGCGGCGTGCGCGAGGAAGCGCTCGACCTGAACCAGCCGCTGCTGGCGACCCGCGCCTCGAACGTCGCGACCGTGGCGCAATTGCCGGTCGCCGTCTCCGGCATCGCCGCCGGTCTCGCCGGCCTCAAGGCAAGCGAGGACGGCAAGGCGCTGGTGCTGCGCGTCTACGAGCCGGCCGGCGGTCGCGGCCGCTTCGAAATCGTGCCGAAGGACGGCTGGTTGCTGTCCGGGCCGGTCAACCTGCTGGAAGAGGCCGTCGATCGCGCCGCCGGGCCGGACCTGAAGCCGTTCGAGGTCCGAAGCTGGCTCATCAAGCAGCGATAGGCCACGGCCATCCTTGACAAGCAAGCCTCCCTTGCTCTCTATCCGCCGGCGGACGATCAACCATGATCTCCCCCGGCGGTCCCGACATTCTGATGAAATCCCTGAAGGCCCCAGGCGATCTCGCCGGCTCCAATTCCGGCCTGGCGGCAAGCCATAACCAGGCCGTCATCCTGCGCACGATCCGCTGGCACGCGCCGATCTCGCGCACCGAACTCGCCGCCCGGACCGGCCTCTCCAAGCAGGCCGTCGCCCGCATCACCGAAAAGATGATCGACGACGGCCTCGTCGTCGAGGCGCGCCGGCGCTACGGCATGCGCGGCCAGCCGGCGATCGAGCTGGAAATCAACCCGGAAGGCTGCTTCGCCGTCGGCGTCGGCTTCGGCCGCGATCACCTGACCATCGTCGCAGTCGACGCCATCGGCACCGTGCGCGACCGCATCCACCGCGAAACCCGCTTCATGCTGCCGGACGAGTTCTTCGCCGAGATGAAGGAGGCGCTGAAGACCTTCCGGCGCCGCCACGCCATCGACGAGTCGCGCCTGGCCGGCATCGGCGTCGCCTTTCCCGACTGGCTCGGCGAAATCCCGTTCATCGGCATGCCGGAAGCCTATAGGAGCTGGCGCAGCGTCGACGTGCGCGAGCGCTTCGCCCGCATCACCGACCATCCGATCCTGATCGACAACGACGCCACCGCCGCGGCGATCGGCGAGCTGACCTATGGCCTCGGCGTCGAGATCCGCAGCTTCTTTCATATCTTCTTCGGCTCCGGCCTCGGCGGCGGCCTGGTTCTCGACGGCGCCTGCTATCACGGCACCACCGGTATCAGCGGCGAGATCGGCTGGCTGCCGGTGACGCTGCCGGATGCGCCGGCCGGCCAGCGCGTGCAGCCGCTCGGCCAGGTGGTGTCGCTGTTCATCCTCTATGACTACCTCGCCAGCCACGGCATCGCCGTCGAGCGACCGCAGGACCTGCTGACGCTGGACGCGCGGGGACGGCGGCTCCTGACCGCCTGGCTGCGGATGGCGGCCGGCCACATTGCCGAAGCCGCGATCGACATCGGCCTGCTGATCAATCCCGACGCCGTGCTGATCGGCGGCCGCATCCCGGTGACGATCATCGACGAACTGCTCGGCTATGTGCGCGAGGCGCTTTCGCGCGACCTCCGGCCGACGCCGCGCATTCACCGCGCCGTCGGCTCGGAAGACGCGGCGGCGCTCGGCGCCGCGACCATGCCGCTGTCGCACGCGCTCAGGCTCGAATCCGCCGACCCGGCGCAGTTGACCCGCTCACCGCTGCGCAGCAACGACATCCGGCCCGACCGTCCGCCCCTGCGCAGCATCGTCACGACGGAGCCGGAGCGCTCGTGAGCGCCTTCGTTCGAAGACGCCTTAGGGCCGGAACGGTCGGCGCGGGTCCGGCAGCAGGAATTCCAGGAACGGCATGGCGGCGACGCCCATCAGCACCGCCGCCTCGGCGAGGGTGCCGCGCGCCAGCTCCGGCAGCCAGTAGGGCTGGGTCGGCTCGATCATCCGCTCCTGCCGCTTCGCGCCCAGCCGCAGCACCAGCGCGTCGATCCAGGCCGGCGGCAGGCGGCCGCCGATGAAGATGACGCGCGGCGCGATGAAGGCGGAGATAGCGATGATCGAATCCATCAAATGATCGCTCGCATCCTCGATCCAGCGCTCGACCGCCGGATGGTCGGGCCGCTCCCCCTCCAGCCCGCGCAGCGCCGCCGTTGACGCCGCCTCGTCGAGCACGCGTCCGTCCTCGCCGGTCCGCATCGCGCCGACGAGGCCGGCCTTCTGGTCGACGCCGTTGAACACCGAGCCGCCAATGATCATGCCGGCCCGCGCCGAATTGCCAAGCAGGATGTAGACGAAGCTGTCGGCCGCCGCCGCCGCGCCGAACTGCCGCTCGCCGAGCGCCGCCGCGATCGTGTCGGCCCCGACGATGACGGGAAGCGGCGCCAGCGCCGTCCGCACCGCCTCGGCGCAATCGAGCGCGGTGATGCCAACGCCCATCACCCGCGCCGTCGTCTGCTCGGCCAGCCGCTCCAGCGCACCGGAAGCGAGCTCGACGATCACGCGCGCCAGCTCGCCCGCATCGCTTTCCGCCACCGGCCGCTCGTCGCGCAGCACGATGTGGCCGGCGAGATCGATCACGACGAGGCGCGCCACCGCGTCCGCGACATCGATGCCGAGCGCCACCGCGCCCTCGGCGACGATGCCGAAGCGATTGGCGCGCACGCCTTCCTCGGAATCCTCGCGGACCAGTCCGTCGGAGGCGAGCCGGCGAACGATATTGGTGATGCCGGGAACCGTGAGCCCGGTCAGTTGCGCCAGTTCGAGCCGGCTCATCGGCCCGTTCCGGCGCAGCGCCTCAAGCGTCACGCGCAGATTGTGGTCGGCGGCGTGAACCAGATTTTGACCGGCCGGCTGGTGGCCTGTCCGTTCGGCGGCGGGCGCAAGGCGGGTGCGAAGCGGTGAGGTAGGGGTACGATCCATCGGCATGATCCGTTTTCGCACGAAGCGCGGCAGATTCCACCCGGCTTTTCCGGTTTCAGCCGAGCCGGCCGTGATGGCGCAGCACCAGGCCGACGGCGCCGAGACAGGCGTCGTTGTCGGTGAAGACACCGGTGACGAAGCGGGTCCGCGCCTCCGGCGCGATGTCGGCGCGCTTGACCAGCGTGTGGCGCTCGAAACTCTCCGACAGCGGCCCGAGCAGCATCTCGCCGGCGCGCGACAATTGCCCGCCGAGCACGACCAGCCCGGGATTGAGCGCCGTGCCGATGATCGCCAGGCCCTTGCCGGCCGCCTCGGCCATCGCGACGATCCGGCTCCGGCTGTCGGCATCGCCGCCCCGCGCCAGCGCCACCAGCCCGTCAATGTCGACCGGCCGGCCCAGCCGCCGCTCGGACTGCGCCACCGCATCGCGCGCGCTCGCATAGAGCTCGAGGCAGCCGCGATTGCCGCAGCGACAGAGCGGACCGGCCGGATCGATGATCATGTGGCCGAATTCGCCGGCGCCACCCGCGATTCCCGTGATGACCCGGCCGCGATTGACGATGGCGCCGCCGACGCCGAGGTCGATCTTGAAGAAGATGAAATCCTCGGCGCCGATCGCCGCGCCCCACATCATCTCGGCAATCGCCGCGCAATTGCTCTCGTTGTCGGCGAAGATCGGGCTCTGCAGGACTGGGCCAAAGGCGGCGCGGATGTCGGTGCCGGCCCAGGTCGGCACGCCGCTGGCGCGCAGGACCTTGCCGTCGATCGGGTTGATCGGGCCGGCGACCGCGACGCCGACGCCAAGCCGCCCTTCCGGCGCCAGCCCGTGTTCCTCATAGGCCTCGTCGATCAGCCGCCGGGTCAGCGCCGCCGCCTCGGCTGGCGAATAGTCGGGCTCGATCTGGACCTTGCGGTCGGAGATCACCCGGTGCGAGACGTCGGCGACGATCAGCTGGATCGCCTCCAGGCCGAACAGCACACCGACGCAGGTGCCGACCTTCGGATTGAGCGTCAGCGCCGTGGCGGGCCGCCCGACGCCAGCGCCGCGGACGGTGTCGCCATGGCCACTCTCGATGACAATGTCCGAACGACGCAATCCAGCCAGCGTCATCGACACGGTCGATTTGGCGAGGCCGGTCAGCCGGGCGATCTCTGTCGCGCTCAGCGTGCCGCGCTCGCTCAACAGACGGACGATCCGCGCCGACGGCGTGCCGTCCGCAGGGTCATCGAGAAGAGATTTTAGTCTATCTTCAATCATTGCCAGGCTTTGCCGGTGCGTTGACAGCTTAATAAGTTCAACCTAGAACAAATACGGCGTCAGATCACGGGGAGACGACTGAAAGCCACAAAAACAAGCACCTGCACAAACCGGTCGTAAGTATCGGGCGGGACACCTAGGGAGAGGAACCATGACCTTCACTTGGAAGGTGAGCGCTGGACTTTTGTCCTTTGCTCTCCTGAGCGGGACGGCTCTTGCCGAACCCAAGACGAACCTGCTGCATCAATGGGCGACCGGCTCCGATGCCGCCGCCGTCGCCAAGCTCGGCGAGATGTTCACCGCTGCCGGCGGCAAGTGGGAACAGACCTCGATCGCCGGCCACACCGCCAACACCCTCGCCAAGCTGCGCGCCGACGTCATCGCCGGCAACGCGCCGCCGGCCGTCCAGCTCAAGGGGCCGGAGATCGCCGAGTGGAACGCCACCGGCATGACCGCCAATCTCGACGACCTCGCCAATGCCGAGGGCTGGGAGAAGGTCGTCGCGCCGGAGCTGATCGCGGTGATGAAGCCGACCGGCAACTGGGTCGCGGCGCCCATGAACATCCACCGCATCAACTGGCTGTGGTCGTCGCCGAAGGTGCTGAAGGAAGCCGGCGTCGACGCGGTGCCGAAGACCTGGGCCGAGTTCAACGCCGCCTGCGAAAAGGTGGTGGCGGCGGGCAAGATCTGCATCGCCCATTCAACCGCCGACTGGTCGGATTCGACCGTGTTCGAGGTGGTCGTCTACGGCCAGGACATCGACCTCTACCGCAAGGCCTTCGTCGAGGGCGACGTCGATGCGCTGCGCAGCGACGGCATGGTCAAGGCGCTGACGCAGTTCCGCCTGATGACGTCGAAATACATGGATCCCGGCATGGTCGGCCGCGACTGGGATTCGATGTCGGCTCTCGTCGGCAAGGGCGACGCCGCCTTCCACATCATGGGCGACTGGACCATCGGTCTCCTGACGGCGGCCGGCTTCAAGGAAGGCACCGACTATACCTGCAGCCAGGCGCCGACCGACTGGGGCAAGCCCGGTTTCATCCTGAACGCCGACTCGGTCGTCTTCTTCAAGCAGACCGACCCGGACTACATCGCCGGCCAGCAGCTGCTCGCCAAGACGATCCTGTCGCCGGAGTTCCAGACGGCGTTCAACCAGGCCAAGGGCTCGATCCCGGCCCGCATGGACGTCGACCTGTCGACCGGCTTCAACCCCTGCCAGCAGCAGTCGCTGAAGGACCTGCAGGCTTCGATCGAGGCCGGCACGCTGGTGCGCTCGATGGCCCACAACATGACCATCCCGCAGAAGCTGCGCGGCGCGATCATGGATTCGGTGACCGAATTCGTGAACACGCCGGCCATGACGCCGGAACAGGCGGCAACCGCGATCGCGGACGCCGTCGAGGCCCAAATGTAACGAACCGTCTTGTCGGGCGCGACCACCGCGTCGCGCCCGATCCTTCGTCAGGGCAAAGGCCCATTCACCTCTCCCTGAGGGAGAGGTCGACGGCCGCAGGCCGGCGGGTGAGGGTTTACGCCCTCTCCGGACGGTTCCCTAAACCCTCACCTGGAGCTTCGCTCCGACCTCTCCCTCAGGGAGAGGTGAGAAGGCGGATTCACCCCTAAGGGATCCGGCTCATAATGGCAGGGCCAGCAATGTCGACAGCAGAAGTGGATGGCGGCCAAGTCGGGCCGACATGGCGCGAGCGCCTGACCAAGGCTTCGCCCGTCCTAGTACTCGTGCCGTCCCTTGCGGCGTCGTTCATCTACATCTTCGTCTTCACGATCTGGACGCTGTACATCTCGCTGTCCAATTCGTCGCTGTTGCCGAGCTACGACTTCGTCGGCCTCTCCAACTATGTGTCGCTGTGGAGCAACCGGCGCTGGAACATCGCCTACAGCAACCTGTTCCTGTTCTCCGCCTTCTACATCGTCGGTGCCATGGCCATCGGCCTGCTGCTCGCCATCCTGATCGACCAGCGCGTGCGCGGCGAGGCAATGTGGCGGACGATCTTCCTCTACCCGCTCGCGGTGTCGTTCATCGTCACCGGCACGGTCTGGAGCTGGCTCTACAACCCCGTCGACGGCATCCAGATGCTGGTCCGCGGCCTCGGCTGGACGGATTTCAACTTCGCCCTCGCCTCCGACCGCAACACGGCGATCTACGCCATCATCATCACCGGCATCTGGCAAAGCTCCGGCTTCGCCATGGCGCTGTTTCTCGCCGGCCTGCGCTCGGTCGACCCCGACCTGGTCAAGGCGGCGCAGATCGACGGCGCCTCGACCTTCCGCACCTATCGCAAGGTGATCCTGCCGGTGATCGCGCCGATCTTCCTGGCGGTGGCGGTGATCCAGATCCAGTTCGCCATCAAGACCTTCGACCTCGTCGCGGCGCTGACCCGCGGCGGCCCCGGCATCTCGACCACCTTCCCGGCGATCTATGTCTACGACCTGATGTTCCAGCGCGGCCAGATCGGCGAAGGCGCGGCGGCGGCGATGATGATGCTGGCGGCGCTGGCGGTGGTGCTGGTGCCCTACTCGTTCTACGTCGTCTGGCGCCGCCGCAAGGAGAACCGTCATGACTGACGCCACCATCGCCGCGGTACACGACCGCGAGGCGGCAATCGCCGGCCGTCGCCACCTCGCCAGCCGCACCATCATCTACGCGCTCTTGACCTTCTTCGCGCTGATCTACCTGGCGCCGCTGGTCATCCTTGTCTTCAATTCCTTCCGCGAGCAGCCGGAGATCGCGCAGAACGGCCTGATCGCCTTTCCGCGCAGCTTCCAGCTCTCCGCCTGGGCCGACGCCTGGAGCACCTATTGCATCGGCGGCACCTGCGAGGGCATGCGGCGCAACTTCCTGAACTCGCTCTGGATGGCGGTGCCGGCCACCGTCCTGTCGACCGCGCTCGGCGCGTTGAACGGCTATGTGCTGTCGAAATGGCGGTTCCGCGGCTCGGAAACGCTGTTCACGCTGATGCTGCTCGGCGTCTTCATGCCCGGCCAGATCGCCCTGATGCCGTGGGCCTTCATTCTCGGCAAGCTCGGCCTGACCAACTCGACCTACGGGCTGATCCTCGTCCATGTCATCCAGGGCATCTCGTTCACCACCCTGTTCTGCCGCAACTATTATGTCTCGATCCCGGACGATCTGATCAAGGCGGCGCGCATCGACGGCGCCGGCTTCTGGCGGATCTTCCGCAAGATCATCCTGCCGCTGTCGCCGCCGATCCTGATTGTCACCGTGATCTGGCAGTTCACCGGCATCTGGAACGAATACCTGTTCGGCGTCGTCTTCACCTCCGGCCGCGAACAGCCGATCACCGCCGCCCTGGTCGCCCTGACCGCGAGCGGCACCAATGTGCGCGCCTATGACGTGATGAGCGCCGCCGTGCTGATCGGCGCCCTGCCGCCGCTGCTCGTCTACTTCTTCGGCGGCAAATATTTCGTCCGTGGCCTGACCCAGGGCGCGATCAAGTGATGGCTCGCTCCAATGACCCTTGCTGCAATCCGATGAGGCCCGCATGTCGTCCCTGACCATCCGCAACCTGCGCAAGAGCTTCGGTTCCGTCGAGGTCCTGAAGGGCATCGACATCGAGGCGAAGGCCGGCGAGTTCATCGCGCTGGTCGGGCCTTCGGGCTGCGGCAAGTCGACCCTGCTCGCCATGATCGCCGGGCTCGAAAGCGTCTCCGAAGGCGAGATCCGCATCGGCGACCGGCTGGTCAATTCGGTGGCGCCGAAGGACCGCGACATCGCCATGGTGTTCCAGTCCTACGCCCTCTACCCGACGATGACCGTGCGGGAAAACATCACCTTCGGCATGGAGAGCCGCGGCGTACCGAGGCCGCAGCGCGACGAGGCGGTCAAGCGCGTCGCGGCGCTGCTGCAGATCGAGCCGCTGCTTGGCCGCAAGCCGGGCCAGCTTTCCGGCGGCCAGCGCCAGCGCGTCGCCATGGGGCGCGCCCTGGTGCGCGACCCAAAGCTGTTCCTGTTCGACGAGCCGCTTTCCAACCTCGACGCCAAGCTGCGCGTCGACATGCGTTCCGAGATCAAGAAGCTGCACCACCGCGTCGGCAAGACGACGATCTATGTGACGCACGACCAGGTCGAGGCGATGACGCTCGCCTCGCGCATCGCCGTGATGCACCAGGGCCAGGTGCAGCAATTCGACGAACCGCAAGCGGTCTATGACCGGCCGGCCAACATGTTCGTCGCCGGCTTCATGGGCTCGCCCGCCATGAACTTCATCCAGACCGAGGTCGGCACGGATACGGATGGCAGGCCGGCCGTGTCCTTCAAGGCAGCGGGCGGCGGGACGGCGACGCTGGCATTGCACAATGGCATCGCCGGGCAGATCTCCACTCGCAACGTCATCCTCGGCATCCGGCCCGAGCATATCTTCCGCTACTCGCCGGAACTGAAGGCCGCCAAGCCCTCGATCGCCAAGGTCGAGGCGCCCGTCGAGATGGTGGAGCCGACCGGCGCCGAGACGATCGGCTTCATGCGTTTCGGCGATCTGGAAGTGGTTGGCCGGTTCGATCCGGACGAGGCGCCGCGCATGGGCGAGACGATCACGCTCGGCGTCGACATGTCCCACGCCTGCCTGTTCGACCCGATCACCAAGAACCTCATCTGACATACCGGACGGGCCAGACTTCATGACCTTCGCAAACTACCCCAGCCTTTCCGGGCGCGTCGTCTTTGTGACCGGCGGCGCCTCCGGCATTGGCGCCGACATCGTCCGCGCCTTTGCCGGCACCGGCGCGAAAGTCGCCTTCGTCGATATTCAGGAAGAAGCCGGGCGGGCGCTGGCGGACGAACTTGCCGACGCCCCGCACAAGCCGCTCTTCCTTCGCTGCGACCTGACCGACATCGGCGCGACGCAGGCCGTGGTCGCCACGGTCGGCCGCGACATCGGGCCGATCGGCGTCCTCGTCAACAATGCGGCGAATGACGACCGGCACGAGATCGACGCGGTGACGGAGGAATATTGGGACTGGGCCCAATCGATCAATCTGCGCCCGCAATTCTTCACCGCGCAGGCCGTGCGACCGCAGATGCAGGCGCTCGGCTATGGCTCGATCATCAATTTCTCGTCGATCGCCTGGCGCGGCGGCGCACCGAATATGCCGGCCTATACCACCGCCAAGGCGGCCGTGCTCGGCCTGACACGCAGCCTGGCGCGGGCCTTCGGCGCCGACAATATCCGCGTCAACGCGATCGAACCCGGCGCGGTGATGACCGAGAAACAGCACGCGCTCTGGTATCCGACGCCGGAAAGCGTCGACGCGCTGGTCAGCCGCCAATGCATCCGCACCGTGCTGCGCGGCGACGAGATCGCCCGAACCGTGCTGTTCCTCGGCGCCGACGACAGCCGCATGATCACCAAGCAATCCATCATCGTCGACGGCGGCCTGGTCTGAGGCCCCGCCAACCCCTCCCTTGCCGGATCGGAAGCGCCATGCTGCAAGTCGGACTGAACCCGTACGGATTGACCTATTATCTCGGCCTGCAGGGACAGGGCACGCCGCGCGCCAATCCGGACGGCCGCGGGCTCGAGGGCTTCATCGAGCTGGCCGAGGAACTGGGCGCGAAGACGCTGGAGATCTTCGAGCCGTGGATCGCCCGCCTCGATGACGGCGAGGTCGCGGCGCTGAAGGCACGGCTGGCCCGGCTCGGCATGACGCCGGTGGTGAGCAGCGGGCTGAACCAGGGCCCGCTCGACAGCGCCTTTCGCTCGGCCGAGCGGCTGGATGCCAAGCTGATCCGCGTCTGCCTGACCTCGGTGCTGTGCGGCGACCGCAACGCCTGGGGCGACAAATGGCACGAGCTGGTGCGCGGCGTGCGCGCCTCGCTGGCGCTCTACGCCCCGCGCGCCGAAGCGGACGGCCGCACGCTGGTGATCGAGAACCACCAGGATTTCACCAGCGACGAACTGGTCGGCCTCTGCGAGGAAGCCGGTCCCGGCGTCGGCATCTGCTACGACACCGGCAACACGCTGCCGGTCGGCGAAGCGCCGCTCGATTTTACACGACGCATCGCGCCCTGGGTCCGGCACGTGCATCTGAAGGACTACAACGTCCAGTTCACTGATGACGGCTACCGGCTGGTCCGCTGCGCCATCGGCGACGGCGCCGTGCCATTCGCGGAGGTGCTGGCGATCCTCGCCGAGCATCATCCGAAACTCACCGCCGTGCTGGAACCCGGCGCGCTCGACGTGCGGCATGTGCGTCTGCTGACACCGGACTGGTGGAACGGCTACGCGCCGCGCTCCGCCCGCTCGCTCGCCGCCTGCCTCAAGGCCGCTCATCGCAACCGGCTTGCCGACGACGCTGACTACCGTACGCCGTGGGAGCGCGGCGAGGACGGCGTGCTCGTCCAGTACGAGCTCGCCATGATCCGCCGCAGCGTCGCCAACATGCAGGCGCTTGGCGTCATGCGCTGACCGACTTCCAACCCATCGCTTTGAACAAAAGACCCAGAAGGAGCTCGCCAATGAGCAAGGAACTCTCCGGAAAAGTCATCTTCGTCACCGGCTCGGGCCGCGGCCTCGGCCGCACCATGGCCGAGAAGCTGGCGAGCCTCGGCGCCGACGTCGCCATCCACGATCTCGAATGGACGGGCCCTGCCAAATATGGCGAGGCAGCCGACATGGGCGAAGTCGCCGAGCAAATCGCCAAGCACGGCGTCCGCACCGTCGCCGTCACCGGCAATATCGGCGACCCGGCCGCCGTCCAGAAGATGAAGGCCGAAATCGAGGCCAAGCTCGGCACCGTCAACGTGCTGGTCAATTGCGCCGGCGGCGACATCGGCGCTTCCGGCAACAAGCCGAAGCCGAACGACGCGCTCAACATCTCGTTCGAGGACATCCAGGTCCTGACCAACAACAACCTGATCGGCACCATGCTGGTCTGCCAGGCCTTCGTGCCGGCGATGGTGGCGGCCGGCAGCGGCTCGGTGATCAACATCGCCTCGGCGGCGGCGCATATGGGCTGCTCGCCGGAAGTGGTCTATTCGACGCTGAAGGCGGCCGTCGTGCATTACACGCGCTGCCTCGCCAAGGAGCTCTACGAGCAGGGCGTGCGGATCAACGCCGTCAGCCCCGGCCCGACTAAATCGGCCCGCTTCCAGGCGACCCGCGTCGTTGACCCGGTGAAGATGGATTCGTCGGGAAAATCGTTCAACCGCTACGCCGAACCGTCCGAGATCGCCGACGCCGTCGCCTTCCTGGCCGGCTCGGGCTCGAAGTTCATCAACGGCCAGGTCCTCCGCGTCGATGGCGGCTTGACGCTGTTCCCGGGGTAAAAAAGCCCCTCGCCCTGCCCTCTCCCGCAAGCGGGCGAGGGTTTTTGCCGGTGGCTTTCAGCAAGACCAGGCGGAACGCCCCGGCGGATACAACGCCAGCCACACACGCGGGCGTCATCCCGGCCTCCGAGCCGGGATCCATTCAGCCGGGTTGCTGGCCTGGAAAACGCCCAATGCCTCGGCCGTATGGATCCCTGCTTTCGCAGGGATGACGGCGGAGGACGTGGACAGGCCTGAGCCAGAGCCGGCGCGAGCGCACAACCCGATGGGCACGAACGCCCCGCCTCAATAATCCCACTGCGCGCCGATGCCGAGCTCGTTCGAGCCGTCGGCGCCGGCGGCGCCCTGGATGCGGATATTGCGGGTCAGGTCGACATCGACCGTGACCTTGCTCGAATCCGGCGACGTGCCCTGCTGGACGCCGACATAGATCTTGTCGTTCAGCCGCTTGCCGGCGCCGATCTGGCCACCCTTGCCGCTCGCATCCGTGCCGATGTTCAACGTGTCGACGCCGAGCGAACGGCGCACCGAATCGAGCACGCCCGGCCCGCCGCCGGAGAACTGCGCCACCGTCTGCGCCACCTGCAGCGCCTGGCCGGCCGTCAGCGTGCTGATCGCACGGCCGAACAGCAGCCGGGCGATCACTTCGTCCTGCGGCAGCGTCGGCACCGAGGAGAAGCTCACTTCCGGTGCCGAGGCATTGCCCGAGATGATGATGCTGGCGGTGACATCGCCACCCGCCGTATCGGCCTTGAAGTTGAGCTCCGGATCGAGGCTGCCATTGAAGGTGATCTTGCCTTCGCTGAAATCGAGTTGGCGCCCGACGATGTTGAAACGGCCCCGCTTCAGCTCGAAGCCGCCCATTGTCACCATGTCGGCCGTCGTGCCACGCAAGGTCAGGTCGCCGCCGAATTCGGCATCCATGCCCATGCCGCGCACGAACACGCCATTCGGGGCCGAGATCTTCAGGTCGAGATCGGCGACGAAGGGGCTCGCCGGCTGCGACTTCTTCTTGGCCGTCGCGGCGGCGCGCGCCTGCGCCTGCGCCCGCATGCCGCCCTTGGCCGACGTCGCGTTGCCCTTGCCAGTATTGACGTGGCGGACGGCGAGCGGATCGAGCCCGCCCGGCAGCTTGTCGGCGATGTTGATGTCGAGGCTGCGGACATTGATCTGGCCGGCGATCTTCGGCCGCGTCGCGACCGGGCCCTGGATGCCGATCTTGCCGTCGGCGACCAGTCGCATCAGGTCACTCGACACCAGCGTCGCCTTCTGCAGCGTCAGCTCGACGGCGGCCGGGAAGCCCTGCGCCGGGTCGAGCGCGACATTGCCCTTGCCGACGATGCGGCCGCCATTCACGGTCTGGGCCGAGAAGGAGGTGACGTTCACCGCGCGGTCCGAGCCGGTCAGCACCGTCTCGATGTTGGAAAGCGCGATGCCGTTCAGCGAATCGTTATAGCTCGCGCCCGAGACGCGGACCGTGCCCGAAGCGCGCGGCGCCGAGGTCGGGCCGCCGAGCGCGGCGTCGATCACCGCCTTGCCGCGCAGATTGCCGCCCGAAGTGGCGAGCGCCGTATTGGCGATGGCAAGGTCGATCGCGCCCTTGATCTTCAGGTCCATGTCGCCGCTGGCGATCGGCACCGAGCCGTTGATCGTCAGGCCGGAGACAGAGGGCGCGTTGATCGTCGCCTCGACGCCGACGCGGCCGCCGCCCAATTTCCCGCGCGCGGAAATGTCGAACGGGCCGAGACCCGCCTTGGCGATATCGGCGTTGGTGAGCTTTGCCACCTTGAGATCGTAGTCGCCGGCCGGTGCCGTCGCCTTGCCGGTGACGCGAGCGGTGCCGCTCAGCGTGCCCTTTATGTCGAGCGTCGGGGCGGCGAGCGAGGCCAGCGACAGCGGCAGGTTGCGCAGGTCGACGTTGAGATCGAGCGTCTCGCCGGCCTTGCCGCTGATATTGGCGCGGCCATCGCCGGTGACCAGCGCCAGCTTGTCGATCGTCACGCCACCCTTGGCGATGGTGATGTTCGAGGGCGAGGCCAGCGTCACATTGGTGCCGGCACGGGCGAGCTTCAGCGTGTCGAGGCGAACATTGGTATCGCTGCCTGCCGGCGAAATACGCGCCTTGGCATTGATGGTCGCGCCCATCAGCGCGGTGTCGAGCGTGACATCGGTGGCGGTACCGGCGCTCTTCGCGTTGATCGTCGCATTCTCGATGACCTGGCCACCGGCGCGGACACCAGCCAGGACGACCTTGCCATCGAGGACAGGCGTGCCGGAGAGATCGACGATGCGGGCGTTGATATCGGCCTTGTCGACGCGGTTGCCGGCAACCTCGATCCCCTGCGCCTTCGCGTCGACCGCGACGCGCTGGGCGCCGTTCGAAGCGTCGAACACGACGGTGGCGTCGAGGCGACCGGCGATGTCGGTAAGGATCAGGGCCGAGAGATCGGCGAGATTGGACGCGGCGATGGTGATCTTGCCATCGACGAGGCCCGAGGCGGCCAGCGCCGCCGCGCCCTTGGCGCGGACGCTGCCAATGGCGAAATCGAGATCATCGAGACGACGGCCGCCATCGGCGAGCGAGGTCAGCTGTGCGCCGCCCTTGACGGGCTTGCCGGCAAGCTTGCCATCGAGCGCCACCTTGCCGCCGGGGCGGCCGGTCAGGTCGGTCAGGTCGACGGTCAGCGCCAGATTTTCGATCTTCTGGTCCATCGCCATGCCGGACGGAATCGCCACCTTGCCGGTCAGGCCCAGCGCGTCGAGACCGCCGGTGAAGCGGAGATCGGCATTGGCAGCCCCCGAGACGCGGGGATCGAGTTGCTTCAGATCGGCCAGCTTGACCCGCGCCGTCAGATCGGCGGCTGATTTCTCGATGCCGCCATCGACGGCGACGTCGAGCCCCTTGGCGGCCAGCGTCAGGCCGTTGACGGCGATGCGACCATCCTCGGCCAGCGACACCGAACCCTTGACCCGGCTCTCGCCGGCGAAGAAATCGTCGACCTGGGCGATGCCGGCGGTGATCGCTTTTGACGAGCCGTCGAGGTCGAGCGCGATACGGCGGACCGACGGGTCGGCGTCGATCTTGGCATCGAGCACGGCGCTGCCGGAAAGCGGCCTGCCGGCGAGGCCGGAGAAGGCGGCGAGGTTCAGTCGCTCGAGGCGGAGCGCGCCCTGGACCGACTTGGCAGCGGCGGTACCGGTGAAGGCGAGATCGAGCGGCTCCAGCGTCACCTTGGCGTCGGTCAGGACCGGGCCGGCATCACCGACCGAGCCGGTCGCCGACAGTTTCGCCGTCTGGCCGAGCGCGGCGGACACCTTCGGATCTTCGGCCGACAGGCCGCCGGCATTGCCGTCGACGGTGAAGGCCAGGCCGCCGCCGGTGGCCGGCGCGGTCTTGGCGACGATCTGCAGGTCGCGCGCGCCGTAGCCGGCACCGGAGAGATCGTTGGCGGTCAAGGTCGCATCGACGGAGGGCGAGGCGAAGGCGCCGGTGACGGCGGCGTTCAGGCGCCAGCCGGACCAGGTGACGCCCGGCGCGAAGGCGGCGAAATGAGAGGGATCGCCGCCGACCAGATCGAGCTTCAGGTCGGCGGTCTTGGCCGCGGTGTCGAGTTGGCCGAGCAGCGCCAGCCCGAAGCCGGCGGCGGTGGCGTTCAGCCCCTCGATGGCGATGCGGCCCTGCGGCCCGACGATGGCCGAGCCGATCAGCGTCGTCTGGCCGGTGAAGAGCGGACGAATGTTGGCCGGAACCAGGCCGGCCACGTCGCCGGCGAGATCGAGCATGATGCGGCGGCCATTCTCGACCTGCTTGACGGCAGCGGTGCCGCCGAGATGGCCGGCGGCGCCGGCGTCGAGCGCGATGCGGCCATCCCAATTATCGAGTGGCGCGTTGCCCTTGACCGAAAGCGAAAGGGCGGGAAGGCCCTCGATCTGCGCCAGGCGGGCGACCAGGCCGCCGGCCGGCTCGCTGGCCGTGACGTCGAGATAGAGCGAATCCGTGCCGTTGCCCGGCGCATACCGGGCGCGACCCTTGATCTCGCCGGGCGCGTCCTCGCGCTCAAGCGCGAAATCGAGCGCCAGCCCCTCGGCCGGATCGACAAGCCGGGCGGAAGCCTGGAGATTGAGCGTCGCCGCCATGCCGAGCACCGGCTCGCCGAGCTCGATCTTGGCGATGTCCAGCCGGTCGAGCGCGACGCGGATGAAGGGGATGCCGCCGCCGCTGGCGGCCTTCGGCGGCGCGGGCGGCAGCACGGGCTTGCGCGAGACGGCGACGCGGTCGGCAGCGAGATCGGCGATTGAAACCTTGCCGGAAAGCAGCGACAGCGGATGCCAGGCGAGATGCAGGTTCTCGACTTCGGCAAACGGACCGCTGGCGTCGGCGACGTCGATGCGCGCGATGCTCATGTCCGACGGCACGAAACCGGACAGGCCCTCGATCTTGACCGTCAGGCCGTCGCTGCTGGCAAGCCGGCTGCCGAGGCTGGCGAGCGCGCGCAGGCCGGGGCCGGTCTGCAGGAAGCCGAACAGGGCGACGAGCGTGATCAGGACGGCGATGAAACCGACGCCGAACCAGCGCAGGATGGTGAGGGCGCGGGGCATCAGAACGATTGTCCAAGGCTGATATAGACGCCGTAGCCGGTATCACCCGGTTCCGGATTGAGCGGAATAGCCACATCGAGCCGCACCGGACCGATGCCGGTATAGTAGCGCAGGCCGAGACCGGCGGCATAGCGCAGGTCGTTCAGGTCGGGCACCGAGCCCTCGGAGGCCGAGCCGATATCGACGAACGGCACGATGCCGATCGTGTCGGTGATCTTGACGCGCGCCTCGACGGAGGCGGTGACGTAGCTCAGGCCGCCAATAATGTCGCCGGCGGCGTTGCGGGGGCTCGCCGACTGGTAGTTGAAACCGCGCAGCGATCCACCGCCGCCGACATAGAAGCGGCGCTGCGGCGGCACGTCGAGCAGGTCGGCGCCGAAGATCGTCCCGGCCGAGATCTTGCCGGCGAGGATGTAGCGATTGTCCTCGTCCAGCGCGCGGTAGCTCGACAGCGACCCCTTGAACATCATCGGGCCGGCGCTGGCCTGGCCGAGATAGGCGAAAGGCTCGAACGTGCCGCTGGCGCGGATGCCCTTCGAGGGATCGAGCGGATTGTCGGTGGTGTCGTAGGCGACCTCGACCGGCACGCCGACGATGGTGTCGTCGCGCGAGCCATTCGCGTCCTGCACATGCGACTGCTCGAGATCGAGGCCGACCTGCACCGAGAAGTGGTCGGAGTAATTGCGCCTTATGCCGGCGGTCAGCGTCGCCGCCTCGCGGACATAGGCGTCGGTGACCTCGCGCAGAATCGCCGCCTGGGCGACGAGGTCGTCGATCGGCGTCAGCACGCCGGGCTTGCCGAAGGTCGCGGCGAAGCGGTAGCCGAACGGATTGGCGTCCGGCACGACGCTGGACTTGCCGCCGAACCACGAGACCTGGCCGTCGAGGCGCAGCGTCTCGGCGCCGCCGAACAGGTTGCGATGGCCCCAGAAGCCGTTGATCGACGAGCCGTCGGTCGAGGAATATTTGGCGCCGAAGCCGACATAGCGCGGCTTGCGCTCGGTCACCTCGACATCGACCGGCAGGCGGCCATCGGCGTCGAGCTTGTCGCCTTCGCGGATACGGACGCCGGAGAACGCCTCATAGCGCAGCAGCGACTTGCGCGTATCGGCGAGGCGCTGCGGCGAGAACATCTCGCCCGGAATGATGCGGACCCGCTCCTGCACGAAGGAGGGCCGGACCTTGTCGGTTCCGGAAACGGTAACCTGGCCGAAGGCGACGGCCGGGCCGGTTCGGACGACATAGGTGACGTTGACGAGGTTGGTGGCGTGGTCGGCGACGACGTCCTTGTCGACGACCTTGGCGAAGGCGTGGCCCTCCTTGCGGTAGAATTCGGCGATCCGGCCTTCAGCATCGAGGATGGTGGTCGACTTCGCCTCATCGCCCGGCTGGATGCGCAGGCTCTTCAGCGTCGGCGCCATCGCCAGCGGCCGGTGATGATCGGCGTCGACCAGCGTGATGCTGCCGAAATGGAACAACGGACCGGGCGTGACGTCGATCTGCACCGGAACCGGGCCGGCGGCGCGTGCCGCCTCGATCGCCTGCAGGATATCGGGCGCTTCGAGTTCACGGCCGGCGATGGTGATGTGGATGGTGCCGGCATAGTAGCCGCTGGCGTAGAGCGCGGCGGTGATCTGATCGATGTCGGCGCGGGCGCGCCGGAGAAGGCCGGCGGCGCCCGATGGCGGCGACTTCTTCATCGATTGCAGGTTGGAGGCGGCCGTGATCGCCTTGCGCAGCGAGCGCGACGCGTCGATGACGTTGACCGTCGGCTTGTAGGGCACGGCGTCGGCAACCGGCTCTTCCTTGGTCTTGCCGAAGAACGAACGAATGCCGTCGAAGAAGCCGCTCTCCTGCGCATAGCCCGCCGAGGAACCCACCATCACCAGCACGAGCGTCGAGGCCAGGGTCTTGTGCAACCGGCGCCGCAAGCGGTTTCCACGCGGCGAGAAAGGAGAGACTGTCAACGGTATTGCACCCTACACATCGCCGGAACGCTACATCGGCCACTACGCTCCTGTCTCTATGAGACTATCCTTAACATTTACCATACATGAGCCATTGCGCCACCACCGCGCGTCAGCAAAGGTCGATCCCTGCAACCACTGGAAAGGCTGGCGGCGGCGACGTCAGCTGGGGCGGAAGTCGCCCAGCATGGTCGGCAACAGCTCCGACACGGTCGGGTGGATATGGACGCCGCGGCGCACCTGCTGGTAGGGCCGCTTGGCATACATGACGTCGATCAGCGCGTGCACAACCTCGTCGCAGCCGGTGCCGAGCAGCGCGGCACCGAGGATCTCGCCGCTATCGGCGTCGGCGACGATCTTCATGAAACCCTGCGTTTCCCCCTTCTCGATCGCCCGGTTGACGCGGGACATCGGCCGGGTCGAGACGGCGACGCGCCTGCCGGTTTTCTTCGCGTCGGTCTCGGTCAGGCCGACCCGTCCGAGCGGCGGGTCGACATAGAGCGCATAGACCGGGATGCGGTCGCTGACGCGGCGCGGGTCGTTGTCGAGCAGATTGGCGGCGACGATCTCGAAATCATTGTAGGCGGTATGGGTGAAGGCGCCCCTGCCGTTGCAATCACCCAACGCCCAGATGCCGTCCACATTGGTGCGCAGCGCGTCATCCACGATGATGGTGCCATGTGCGTCGAGGGCGATGCCGGCCTTTTCGGCATCGAGATCGTCGGTGTTGGGACGGCGCCCGGCGGCGACGAGAAGATGCGAGCCGAAAACCGCCTTGAGGCCGTTCGGGCCATCATGGCTGACGGCGATGCCGCCGGCCCCGTTGGTTCCCCGGCCGACGGCCAGGCCCGCCGCATCGACGACGATGTCGATGCCCTCCGCCGTCAGGATGTCCGACACGGCCCGCGAAATATCCTCGTCCTCGCGACGGATCAGACGCGGCCCCGCCTCGAACACGGTCACCCTGGCGCCGAAGCGGCGATAGATCTGCGCGAATTCCAGCCCGACATAGCTGCCGCCGATGATCAGCAGATGATCGGGGACGACGTCGAGGTCCATGATCGTGCTGTTGGTCAGATGCGGCACTCCGGCAAGGCCGGGTATCTCCGGCAGGATGGCGCGACCGCCGACATTGATGAAGATCCTGTCGGCCGAGAGCACCTCGTCGCCGACCCGCACGCTGCGCCGGTCGAGGAAGCGCGCATGGCCGCGGTAGACGGTGCAATTCGCCATGCCGTCCAGCCATTTGCCGATGCCGTCACGCGACGCGCCGGAGACGGCGTCGGCGCGCGCCTTGACCTTCTTCATGTCGATCTTGACCGGCCCGTCGAGAACGACGCCGAATTCGGCGGCGCGGCGCGCCATCTGCGCCGCCTTGGCGCTGGCGACCAGCGTCTTGGTCGGCGTGCAGCCGGTGTTGACGCAGGTGCCGCCGAACAGGTTTCGCTCGACAATGGCGACCTTCTGGCCGGCTCCCGCCAGCCGGCCGGCGAGCGGCGACCCGGCCTGGCCGGTGCCGATGATGATGGCGTCATAGGAAGGCATGCATCTCTCCGCTCCGCTGGATTCAGTCGGTGACGAGATCGGCATATTCGGGGTGGCGGGCGATATAGGCGTGCACGAAGGGGCAGAGCGGATGCAGCTTGGCGCCGCGAGCCCGGATGTTGTCGAGCACGGCGCGCACCAGCTTGGTGCCGACGCCGCGTCCGCCTAGCTCCGGCGGCACTTCGGTGTGGACGAGTTCGATGACGTCGCCCTGCATCCGGTAGAGGATAAAGGCGACATAGCCGTCGACCTCCATCTCGAACCGCGTCGGCGTGATCAGAAGGTTTGGCTTGTCGCTCATGGTCGCCCGTCCGGCGCAAAAATGCGCGCAGCGAGGCTAGCAGGTCACGGCCCCGGCAAGAAGCCGCAGAATCGTACAGTTCCGTCGGCTTGGTCGGAATTTGTGCTCCCCGACGTCAACACCGCAGGGTTGTGAAATCCATGGCGCGGCCCAAACAGGCACCAAACTGCCGAAAATCCGGCACTTGACGAAACGGCGCTCTTGTAGAAATGATCAGATGTCAGACCAATTCCAGATCGTCGCAGGACGACCGCACGGGGGGCAATCGCGTGAAGGCAGACCGGTTTTCTGATGCTGCGAACCTCGCGCCCCGGATGGCGCGGGCGTGACGCTTTCCCTTCCCGGCCTGTCGCCGCTTCCCGCCTCCGATCGCGCCGGCACGGTGATGAAGGCGCTGGCCGACTACATCGCCCAGTCCGGCCTGAAGCCGGGCGAGCGCCTGCCGACCGAGCGCGAGCTGATGCAATCGCTCGCCGTCGGCCGCTCGACGGTGCGGGAGGTCATCCGCCAGTTCCAGGCGCTCGGCGTGATGGAATCGCGAAAAGGCAGCGGCACCTATCTGCTGCGCGGCATTTCGCTCGACACCATCCACATGCCGCTGTCGATCGATGCCGGCACGCTGCGCGAAGGCCTGCTGGCGACGCTCGACATCCGGCGCGGGCTCGAGGCCGAGGCCGGGGCGCTGGCGGCGCTGCGGCGGACGACGGCCGATCTCGAGATCATCGAGCAGCGCCTGGTGGCGATGGAGAAGGTCCATCTCGCCGAGGGCACGTCCGGCAAGTACGACCTCGCCTTCCATCTCTCGGTCTACGACGCCTCGCACAATCCGATGTTCGGGCAATTGCTGGAGCAGATGCGCGAGGCCTTCGAGCGCTTCTGGTCGACGCCGTTCGATCGGCCCGACTTCGCCGGGCGCTCCTTCCCCTATCACCGCACGCTGTTCGAAGCGATCGCGGCGCAGGACGCCGAGCGCGCCCGCCGAGAGACCCTGACGATCCTCGAGATCGTCGAGGAAGACATCCGGGAGATGTCGCAGGACACCGCCCCACATTCCGACAAGGTACAGAAATGAACGACAGTACAGCGGCCTTCGACCTCGCCTCCCTCATCGCCGCGCATGACGACGTCAACGCCTATGAGGCGGTGGTGCCGCCGATCGTCCAGACCTCGCTCTTCACCTTCTCGTCCTATGCCGAGATGGCGGAAACCTACAAGGGCAACCGGGTTCGCCCGGTCTATAGCCGTGGCCTGAACCCGACCGTCCGCATCTTCGAGGAGAAGGTTGCCGGCATGGAAGGCGCCGAGGACGGTCTCGCCTTCGGCAGCGGCATGGCCGCGATCTCCTCGACCGTGATCACCTTCGTCAAGCCGGGCGACCGCGTCGTCTGCGTGCGCCACGTCTATCCGGACGCCTATCGCCTGTTCGAGACGCTGCTGTCGCGCTACGGCGTTTCCGTCACCTATGTCGACGGCCGCGACGAGGCGGCGGTCGAGGCGGCCCTGCCGGGCGCCACGCTGTTCTACATGGAGAGCCCGACCAGCTGGACGATGGAGACGCACGACGTCCAGGCCCTGGCGGCGCTGGCCAAGCGCCACGGCGTCATCACCGCGATCGACAATAGCTGGGCCTCGCCGGTGTTCCAGCAGCCGATCCAGCTCGGCGTCGATCTCGTGCTGCATTCGGCCTCCAAATATCTCGGCGGCCACAGCGACGTCGTCGCCGGCGTCGTCGTCGGCTCGAAGGCGCTGATCGGCAAGATCCGCTCCGGCACGCTGCCCTATCTCGGCGGCAAGATGTCGCCGTTCGACGCCTGGCTGCTGATCCGCGGCCTGCGCACGCTGCCGATCCGCATGAAGGCGCATGAAGCCGCCGCGCTGTCGGTGGCTCGCCGCCTCGCCGCCCATGACGCGGTCGCCTCGGTCGCGCATCCCGGCCTCGGCAATACCCTGCCGGCCGGCCTCTCCGGCACGTCGGGCCTGTTCTCGTTCACCTTCCGCGAAGGCGCCGTCGACATCGCCAAGTTCACCGACGCGCTCGGCCTGTTCAAGCTCGGCGTCAGCTGGGGCGGCCATGAAAGCCTCGTCGTGCCGGCAGAGGTGGTGCTGGTACAGGCGGCCGGGCCCAATTCGGCGATCGATTTCGGCATCGATCGCAACATGGTCCGCCTGCATGTCGGCCTCGAGGGGGCCGACGCGCTCTGGAACGATCTCGCCGCGGCCATTGAAACGGCCCGGCGCACCTAAGACTGCAGTTAACAAAAGAGGGAGACCAATAATGTTCAAGAAAATCGCCGCAGCCGCCGTGATGACGGCGCTGCTCGCCGGGTCGGCACTCGCCGACACCAAGCTGAAGCTGGTCGAAGTGATCACCAGCCCGGAGCGCACCGAGACGCTCAAGGGCATCGTCAAGACCTTTGAGGAAGCCAATCCCGGCACCACCGTCGAGATCATCTCGCTGCCCTGGGGCCAGGCCTTCGAGAAGTTCGCGACCATGGTCGCCGCCGGCGAGACGCCCGACGTCATGGAGATGCCGGACACCTGGCTGTCGCTCTACGGCAACCGCGGCATGCTCGAGAATCTCGAGCCCTATCTCGCCAAGTGGGACCAGACGTCGGACCTGAACGACCGCGCCCTCGAATTCGGCCGCTCGGTCAACAACACGACCTACACGCTGCCCTACGGCTTCTATCTGCGGGCGCTGTTCTACAACAAGAACCTGTTCAAGGAAGCCGGCGTGACCGCGCCGCCGAAGACGCTGACCGAGTTCCAGGAAGCCGCCGCCAAGGTTTCGGCGCTGCCCGGCAAGTCCGGCTACTGCATGCGCGGCGGCCCCGGCGGCCTCAATGGCTGGGTCATGTTCGGCGCCACCTCGAATGGCGACAACACCTTCTTCAAGGAAGACGGCACCTCGACCTTCGCCGATCCGGGTTGGGTCAAGGGCCTGACCTTCCTGATCGACCTGTACAAGAACGGCCAGGCACCGAAGGACAGCGTCAACTGGGGCTTCAACGAGACGGTCGCCGGCTTCTATTCCGGCACCTGCGCGATGCTCGACCAGGACCCGGATGCGCTGATCGCCATCGCCGAGCGGATGAAGCCCGAGGAATACGGCGTCACGCCGATGCCGAAGGGCGAGAACGGCAAGACCTTCCCGACCATCGGCTTCGCCGGCTGGTCGATGTTCTCGACCGCCTCCGACAAGGACGCCGCCTGGAAGCTGATCGCCACGCTGCAAGGCAAGGACGGCAACATCGCCTGGAACAAGCGCACCGGCGCGCTGCCGGCGCTGAAGTCGGCTGAGAGCGATCCGTTCTACGCGACGGAACAGTTCAAGGGCTGGTTCGAAGAGCTCGCCGACAAGAACGTCGTTCCGACCATGATGCCGACGCATCTGCCGGAATTCGCCTTCTTCAAGGACTCGCTCGTCATCAAGACCAGCCAGCAGGCGCTGCTCGGCGAGATCACGCCGGAAGAGCTCGGCAAGGAATGGGCCGACTACCTGACCAAGGGTCAGCAGAAGTACCTGGCCACCAAGTAAGCTCCGGCCAGCGAGCCTTCCGGCATTCGCCTGAGCTTCGGCTCGAGCGACGCATGAAGTCGGACCGGCCCTCCTCGCGAAGGGCCGGCACCCGGCAGAGACGGTTGCGGGAGGGGGAGCGCCCCTCGACCGGGCGAAAGCCCCCTCCCGAACCCCCGTTCCGCGACTGCGACCTCCGCTCAAGAGAGGTTCAGACAGGCTGCGAAGAGACCAAAGGGATCGACTTCCGATGACAGAGGCCGTGATCGCCCGATCTGGGCGCGACCGACGACCGTTCCTGCGGCGGCTCGCCATGGCGAGCGAGCCCTATCTCTATTCCGCCCCGGCCCTGATCCTGATCGTCACGGTGATGCTGGTGCCGCTCGTGATCGGCATCTCCTATGCCTTCCGCGACATGACGCTGCTCGATCCGTTCTCCGGCGGGTTCATCGGCCTCGATCATTTCCGCGCCATCGCCAAGGACAAGACCTTCTGGCTGGCGCTGAAGAACACCGTCTACTGGACCGGCTATTCGGTGGCGCTGCAGTTCCTGTTCGGCCTGATCCTGGCGCTGCTGCTCGACAAGCCGTTCTACGGCCGCGGCCTCGCCCAGGCGCTCTGCTTCCTGCCCTGGGCCGTGCCGAGCTTCCTGTCCGGCCTGAACTGGGCGATGCTGTTCAACCCGGTGGTCGGCCCGATCCCGCATTGGCTCTACGGCCTTGGCCTGATGAGCGCGCCGGACAATCTGCTGTCCAGCCCCACCCACGCCATGTGGGGCCCGATCATCGCCAATGTCTGGTGGGGCATTCCGTTCTTCGCCATCACGCTGCTCGCCGCCCTGCAGTCGATCCCGCGCGATCTCTATGAGGCAGCCGCCATCGACGGCGCGACGCCCTTCCAGCGCTTCCGCTCGATCACCCTGCCCTTCCTGGCGCCGACCATCGCCATCACGGTGATGCTGCGCACGGTCTGGATCGCCAATTTCGCCGACCTGATCGTCGTGATGACCAATGGCGGCCCGGCCGACCGCACCCAGATCGTCGCCAGCTACATCTTCACCCAGGCCTTCCGCAGGCTCGATTTCGGCTACGCCTCGGCGATCGCAATGGTGCTGCTCGCACTGCTGCTCGTCTATTCGATGCTGATCGTGCTGCTGCGCCAAACCCTGCTCAGGGAGCGCTGAGACCATGACCCGACCCAAGCGCCTCGTCGCCACCGTCGCCCACCGCGCCGCGATCCTCTGCTATGTCGTGTTCGCCCTCTTCCCGCTGTTCTGGCTGCTGAAGGTATCGGTCACGCCGAACGACCTGCTCTATTCCGAGGGCGTGCGCCTCTGGCCATCCCGGACGGTGTTCGACCATTTCGACTTCGTGCTGCGGCACAGCGACTTCCCGCTGTTCTTCCGCAACTCGATGATCGTGTCGCTGTCGACCGCCTTCATTGTCACCATCCTCGCCTCGCTCGGCGGCTACGCGATGTCGCGCTTCACCTTCCGCGGCAAGTTCTGGATCGTCGGGCTGATGCTGCTGACCCAGATGTTCCCGCTGGTGATGCTGATCGCGCCGATCTTCAAGATCCTGTCGCCGCTCGGGCTGACCAACAGCCTGTCGGGCCTGATCCTGGTCTATGTCGCCTTCAACGTGCCGTTCGCGACCTTCCTGATGCAGTCCTTCTTCGACGGCATTCCGAAGGACCTTGAGGAAGCGGCGATGATCGACGGGGCCACCCGTTTCATGGCGTTCCGCCAGATCATCCTGCCGCTGACGCTGCCGGGCATGGCGGCGACGCTCGGCTTCGTGTTCACGGCGGCGTGGAGCGAGCTGCTGTTCGCGCTGATGCTGATCTCCGGCGTCGACGCCAGCACCTTCCCGGTCGGCCTCCTGAGCTTCGTCTCGAAGTTCTCGGTCGACTTCGGACAGATGATGGCCGCCGGCGTGCTCGCCCTGATCCCCGCCTGTCTCTTCTTCTTCTTTATCCAGCGCTACCTCGTGCAGGGCCTGACGGCCGGCGCGGTCAAGGGCTGAGGGAGCATCGCAATGGCATCCATCGACATCACCGACGTCCGCAAGGCCTATGGCGCCGTCAAGATCCTGCACGGCGTCGACCTGACCATCCAGGACGGCGAGTTCGTCGTGCTGGTCGGCCCGTCCGGCTGCGGAAAATCCACCCTGCTGCGGATGATCGCCGGCCTCGAGGACATCTCCGCCGGCGAGATCAAGATCGGCGGCAAGCGCGTCAATGAGCTCGACCCGAAGGACCGCGACATCGCCATGGTGTTCCAGTCCTACGCGCTCTATCCGCACATGACCGTCGCCGGCAACATGAGCTACAGCCTGCGGCTCCGGAAGACGGCGAAGGAGAAGATCGCCAAGGCGATTTCCGGCGCGGCGGAGAAGCTCAGCCTGACGCCCTTGATGGAGCGTCGTCCCAAGGCGCTCTCCGGCGGCCAGCGCCAGCGCGTCGCCATGGGCCGCGCCATCGTGCGCAAGCCCAAGGCCTTCCTGTTCGACGAGCCGCTCTCCAATCTCGACGCGCGGCTGCGCGAGCACATGCGCGGCGAGATCAAGAAGCTGCACCAGGACCTCGGCGCCACCTCGATCTATGTCACCCACGACCAGATCGAGGCGATGACGCTGGCCGACCGCATCGTCGCGATGAATGCCGGCATCGTGCAGCAGGTCGGCAGCCCGCTCGACCTCTATGACCGGCCGGCCAATCTCTTCGTCGCCGGCTTCATGGGCTCGCCGGCGATGAACATGTTCGAAGGCGTCTATCGGGTCGCCAATGGCGGCAGCGTCGAGCTGGCGCAAGGCATCGTCGTGCCGCTCGCCGGCCCGGCGTCGACGGCCGACGGCACCAAGGTGACGCTCGGCATTCGCCCCGAACACGTCGTGGTCGGCAAGGACCTTGCGGGCGGCCTCGCCGCCGAGATCGACCTGGTCGAGCCGACCGGCTTCGGCACGATCCTGCATTCCAGGGCCTTCGGCCGCGACGTCAAGGCGTTCTCGCTGGAGCGCGGCCTCGCCGAGCGCGGCGACACGGTCAGCGTCTCGTTCCCGGTCGAGCGCATCCACCTGTTCGATACCGCAAGCGGATCGCGGATCGGCTGATCCGCGCTGCACACGACACTGGACCGGGCGACCCGCCCGGTTCATGCTTGATTTCTGGATCGTTGGAGGATCGTCCATGCCGACCGCGCCCACCGCTTCTTCGCCATCTCCCGACCGCCTCGCCATCCTGGCGGAGCTGGAAAAGAAGATCCTCTGGCTGGCGGCGTGGACCATCCACAACGCCAACCACCTGCGCGACAATGCCGAAGGCCTGAAGGTCGGTGGCCACCAGGCCTCGTCGGCCTCGCTCGCCACCATCATGACGGCGCTCTATCTCGACGTGCTCCGGCCGCAGGACCGCGTCGCGGTCAAGCCGCATGCGAGCCCGATCTTCCACGCCATCCAGTACCTGCTCGGCCGCCAGACCCGCGAAAAGCTGGAAAACTTCCGCGGTTACAAGGGCGCCCAGAGCTACCCCTCCCGCACCAAGGACATCGACGGCGTCGACTTCTCGACCGGCTCGGTCGGCCTCGGCGTGGCGCAGACGCTGTTCTCCTCGCTGGTGCAGGACTATGTCGGCGCCAAGGGCTGGAGCGGCAAGCGCCCGGAAGGCCGGATGATCGCGCTGGTCGGCGACGCCGAGATGGACGAGGGCAACATCTTCGAGGCGCTGCTCGAAGGCTGGAAGCACGGCCTGCGTAACACCTGGTGGATCGTCGACTACAACCGCCAGAGCCTCGACGCCGTCGTCCGCGAGGGCCTGTGGCAGCGTTTTGAGGCGATCTTCCAGAATTTCGGCTGGGACGTCGTCGTGCTCAAATATGGCGTGCTGCTCGAAGCCGCCTTCCGCGAGCCGGGCGGCGAACGCCTGCGCGACTGGATCGACAATTGCCCGAACCAGCTCTATTCGGCGCTCTGCTTCCAGGGCGGCGCGGCCTGGCGCAAGCGCCTTCTCGACGAGATCGGCGACCAGGGCCCGGTGACGAAGCTGATCGAGGCGCGCTCCGACGCGGAACTCGCGGCGCTGATGACCAACCTCGCCGGCCACGACCTGCCGACCCTGCTCGACGCCTTCGCCAAGGCCGGCACGCATGACCGGCCGACCTGCTTCATCGCCTATACGATCAAGGGTTTCGGGCTGCCGCTCGCCGGCCACAAGGACAATCATGCCGGGCTGATGAACCCGACCCAGATGGACGCGTTCCGCACCGCGATGAACGTCCGCCCGGGGCATGAGTGGGAGAATTTCGAGGGTCTTTCGGCGGCGCCGACGAAGCTTCAGGCCTTCCTCGACGCCGTGCCGTTCAACAGCCGGGAAAAGGCAGCTGTCGCGCCGCATATCGACGTGCCCGCCGTGCTGCCGACGCCCGGCATCGCCGGCAAGGAACTTTCGACCCAGGCGGGCTTCGGCCAGATCCTGAACGAAATTTCGCGCGAAGACAGCGACTTTGCCAACCGCATCGTCACCACCTCGCCGGATGTCACCGTCTCGACCAATCTCGGCCCCTGGGTCAACCGGCGCGGCCTGTTCGCGCTCGAAAACATGGCCGACACCTTCAAGTCGGAGCGGATTCCCTCGACCTTCAACTGGGAATTCTCGCCGTCTGGCCAGCATCTGGAGCTCGGCATCGCCGAGATGAACCTGTTCCTGATGCTGTCGGCGCTCGGCCTCAGCCATTCGATCAATGGCGAGCGGCTGCTGCCGGTCGGCACGCTCTACGACCCGTTCATCTATCGCGGCGCCGACGCGCTGAACTATGCCTGCTACCAGGATGCGCGCTTCATCCTCGTCGCTACGCCGTCCGGCATCACGCTAGCGCCGGAAGGCGGCGCGCACCAGTCGATCGGCACGCCGCTGATCGGCATGGCGCAGGACGGCCTCGCCGCCTTCGAGCCGGCCTTCGTCGACGAGCTCGCCACCATCCTCCGCTTCGGCTTCGACTACATCCAGCGCAATGGCGATGGCGACCCGGACGAACGCACCTGGCTGCGCGACCAGACCGGCGGCTCGATCTATCTGCGGCTGTCGACCCGGCCGCTGGAACAGCCTGCCCGCACGATCGACGACGAGTTGTCACGCGCCATCGTCGACGGCGCCTACTGGCTGCGGAAGCCCGGCCCGAACGCCGAGGTCGTCATCGCCTACACCGGCGCCGTCGCGCCCGAGGCGATCGAGGCGACGGGCCTTCTGGCCGAGGATCGCCGCGACATCGGCCTCTTGGCCATCACCTCGGCCGACCGGCTGAATGCCGGCTGGACGGCGGCCGGGCGGGCGCGCGAGCGCGGCCTCGTCCATGCCCGCTCGCATGTCGAACGGCTGTTCGCCGACCTGCCGCATCATTGTTCGCTGGTGACGGTGCTGGACGGCCATCCGGCGACGCTCGGCTGGCTCGGCTCGGTCGGCGGCCACCGCACCCGCTCGCTCGGCGTCGAGCATTTCGGCCAGACCGGCACCATCGCCGATCTCTATCGCCACCACGGCATCGACGCCCAAGCGATCGTCCGCGCCGCGCTGGCGCTCGCCCCGGAGCGGCCCGTCCGCTACCTGCGCGACGCGTCGGGACCGGGGGTCTAATCCGAGGAAAGCCCTCACCCTACCCTCTCCCGCAAGCGGGGGAGGGTTTTGGACTGAGCCCCTCGGCGCAACGCGCATCTCGTGCCGAAGCTCGCTTCACCTCTCCCTCAGGGAGAGGTGAAGAAAGAACCTCCGGCCTGCTCCCTCTCCCGCGCGCGGGAGAGGGTTGGGGTAAGGGTCTTCCGTCAATCAGACGATCGTCTCGGTCGAGGCGCCGGCGCGCTCCAGCAGGGCGACGAGGCCGGCCTTCATCTGCGGCGCGCCGGCGGCGATGCGGTTGCCCCTAAGCATGCCATCGCCGGCGAGGAAATCATTGTGCCAGCCGCCAGCCTCGCGGATCAGGCAGAGCCCGGCCAGGCAGTCCCAGGAATTGATGTGCTGCTCGTAGTAGCCGACCAGCCGGCCGCAGGCGACATAGGCGAGCATCAGCGCGCCGGAGCCGTTGCGATAGAACATGCCGCCGGCTTCGAGCAGCACCGTGACGAAGCGGCCGACATCCTCCGGCGGGATGCGATGGTTGCTGCCGAAGCCGAGCAGGCCGTCCTCGATCGTGCGGGTCGGCGCGACGGTGATCGGCGCGCCGTTCAAGAAGGCGCCGAGGCCCTTGGCGCCGGCGAAGAACTCGTTGCTGACCGGCGCGTAGATGACGCCGATCTCGGCTTCGCCGGCAACGGCGACGGCGATCGACACACACCAGTGCGACAGGCCATTCAGGAACGGGCTGGTGCCGTCGATCGGATCGACGACCCAGAGCACGCCGGTCTTGCCCTCGACCAGGCCATCTTCCTCGCCCAGCACGCCGTCCTCGGGAAATTTCTCGGCGATGCGGGCGCGGATCAGCACCTCGACCTCACGGTCGGCGATGCTGACGACGTCCTGGCCGCCATGCTTGAATTCGACGGCGAGCGTCGAGAGCCGCTCGAAATAGCCGAGCGCCAGCGCACCCGCCTCGCGCGCGATGTCCTGAGCCAGGGTAAAGCGGGCGGCGCGGTCTTCGATCGAAAGGGTCACAGTGATTGGGTCCGTTCAGGCGTGGTTTCGCCGGGACGGTAGCACAGCCATATGAAGCGGATGCAACAGGTTAAATCGGGCCAGCCGTCTCCGCCGGCACGGTGACCAGCGGCAGGCTGATTTCCTGGACCAGGCCGCCGGCCTCGCCGTTGCGGATGACGATTTGGCCGCCCAACCGCTCGACGATCTCCTTGGCGATGGCGAGACCGAGGCCGGCGCCGGGTGCCGACTGGCGACGCGCCGGATCAACCCGGAAGAACGGCTCGAAGGCCTGCTCGATCAGCCCCTCCGGAATGCCCGGCCCCTGGTCGACGATGCGGATCACGGCAAGGTCGCCCTCGCGCGCGACGCTGATGGTGCCGCCACCGCCATGCGTCGCGGCGTTGATCATCAGGTTGCGCAGCGCCCGCGTCAGCGCCAGCGGCGCGGCGGCGACGGCGACCGGATCAAGCGGGCCCACCTCGATGCGCTGGCCTTGCAGCGAGAGTTCCGTCGCCAGGCGGCGAACGAACGCGTCGAGCTTGAGCGCCTCGTGCTCGCCCGCCTCCACCTCCTCCCGGACGAGGCGGATGGCGCTGTCGGCGATCCGGTCCAGTTCGTCGAGGTCGTTCAGCCAGTTCTGCCGCTCGTCCTCGTCGAGGAACTCGGCCCGGAGCCGCATCCGCGTCATCGGCGTGCGCAGATCATGCCCCGCCGCCGCGACGAGGCGCATCCGGCTTTCCATCGCGCTTTTCAGGCGGGCCGACAGGCGGTTGAGCGCCCCGGCGGTGGCGCGCGTCTCGGCGGAGCCGGTCTCCGGCAGCGGCGGCAGCACGCCGTCCGGCCCGACCGAGGCGATCGCCGATTCGATCATCTGCAGTGGCTTGGTCAGCCGGTTGGCGATGACCAGCGCGATTCCGGCGGCGCCGAGCACGATCGCCACCATCCAGCCGATCAGAATCACCCAGCCGGCGCGCTGCGGCGGGGTGTTGGAGAGCGGCACGGCGATGTAGCCGAGATCGTCGATCGGGATCGACACCATCGGCGGCGCATGCGGCCGCGGTTGCGTGACGACTACCTCGCGCGGACGACCGATATGGTCCAGCAGCTCGCGCAGCGCCTGCGTCAGCCCCTCATGCACCGGCCCGCGCGCCGGCTTCTCGCGGATGCGCAGACCCAGATCCTTGCCGCGAATCGTGCCGCGCTGGATCTGGCCATCGCGAAAATCCTCCGGATGTCGCTCGACCAGTTGGGCGATCAGGTCGATCTGGATCGCCGCCGGACCAAGGCCGCGTTCCGGCCCCGGCCGGCCGATGACGCTGACCGCGACAAGCGTGGCGAGGCCGACGACCGCGACGATCGCGACGATGACGAGCAGGCCGATCTTGAGGCGAAGCGAGTTCACGCCGGCGCCTCCGCCTCGACCTTCACCGCCAGCTGGTAGCCGCCGTTGCGGACCGTCTTGAAGATCTGGAACTTGCCGTCGTCGCCGAGCTTGCGCCGCAGCCGGCTCATCAGCACGTCGATCGAGCGGTCGAGCGGATCGGCCTCGCGGCCCTGGGTCAGGTCGAGCAGCTGCTCGCGCGACAGCACGCGGCCGGGGCGGTCGAGGAAGACGATGAGAAGATCGAACTCGGCGCCGGTCAGCGCGATCTCGGTGCCCTCCGGATCAACGACGGCGCGCGTCTCGGGCGAGGCGACGAAGCCGGCGAAGCGGTAGTGCGCGGCCACCATCCCTGTCTCGACCACCTCGCCCGAGCGACGCAGCACAGCCCGGATGCGCGCCAGCAGCTCGCGCGGGTTGAACGGTTTGCCGAGATAGTCGTCGGCGCCGATCTCCAGCCCGATGATGCGGTCGACATCCTCCTTGAGCGCCGTCAGCAGGATGATCGGAATATGCGGCTTGCGATCGCGCAACTGCCGGCAGATGTCGAGGCCGGAGCCGTCCGGCAGCATGACGTCGAGCACGATCAGATCGATCTGCTGGGTAGCGAGTTTCTCCTCCAGCTCGCGCTTGTCGGCAGCGAGCGCGACGCGAAGACCCTGGCCGTCGAGATAGCGGCCGAGCAGCTTGCGAATTTCGAGATCATCGTCGACGACGAGAATATGCGGCGTGGTGGACATCGTAACGGCTACTCGGCTGCTCCGGCGACGGCCCGCGACGCGAACCTCATGAGACGTCTCTACCGCGTCCTCGCCGCAAGAGGACGGTTTTTTCGTAACCAAGTGTCTCCAATCCCGCCTCGGAAACATTTCGAAACAGATCTGCCGGTTGCGGACATGCTCGGCAATCAAACGACCTATCGGGGAAACGCCCCTTCCCTAGCTTCGGCTCGTGTCCTCCTCAGCAATTGGAGATCTTCCATGAAGCGTACTCTTGCAGCTCTCGCCATCGCTACCCTCACCGGCGTGTCGGCCGTCGCCGTGGCGCCCGCCTTCGCAAAACCCGACGCCACCACCGAGGCGTCATCCAAGGGCGGCGACCAGGGCGAAATGAAGCGTGGTCCGCACGGCCGCGACCACGGTCGTGAGCAGGACCGCCGTGGCCCGCGCGGCGAACGCATGCAGATGTGGCTCGCCCAGAACCTCAACGCCGCGGAGACGCTGATCGGCATCCGCGCCGACCAGCACGACGCCTGGCGCGATTATACCAACGCCCTGCTGGCGATGTTCCAGCCGCCGGTGCGCCCGGTCGTCGCCCCCGATGCCAATGCGGCGCCGGTGCCCTTCGCCCGCGAAGAGCGCCTGATCAGCAACGTCACCGACCGCGCCGCCAAGGCCGCCGATCTCTCCAAGGCGATCGATGCGCTGAAGGCGAAGCTCACCCCCGAGCAGCTGACCAAGCTGGCCAACGCCGAGTTGCGTTTCGGGCCGCCGATGCGCGGTCACGGCCGGGATCGCGGCCAAGGCCCGCACGGCCACGGCTCGCATGATCGCGGCGGTCCCGACCGCATGAACGCGCCCGGCGGCAATGACGCGCCGGACGATGGCGGCCCGGACGCCGGCCAGCCGGACTGATCCGGGACCATCAACCCGAATTCAGATCTCCGGACGCGGACAAGAACGCGAACCGCCCCCCGGGTGGTTCGCGCCGCGGCCGACATTGTGTCGAACGAAATATCAACCAGGAGAATACCAAATGCGTAATCTCATCCTCGCAGCCGCTTCCGTTGCTTTCCTCGCCTCCGGCGCCGCTGCGATCGCAGCCGAGGAGACCGAAGGCACCGTGGTCAACGTCAATGCCTCGGCCGGAACGCTGACCCTGCAGGGCGGCCAGACCTACCACTTCGCCAACGGCAACCAGCTTCTCGGCGTCCTCCCGGGCCAGGTCATCGGCGTCGCGCATCAGGGCAGCGAAGGCCTGGGAGCCTTCAACCCGCATCCCGCCAGCAACTGATCGGCCGATCGCGGCGCTGCCACGAACGCGCCCGGCCCTCCGCTTCCGGGAACACGTTCCGGATTGCGGCGTTATCGAACCGAGACTGACTTCTTCCAAATCTGACTCTTCCCCCAATACGGCCCCGCCCTGAACCCCAGGGGCGGGGCCGTTTTTGATTCCGCGCCGGAATCGCCGACGGTACCACCGGCCGCCGCACCGCATATTGCACGCGATATGCGATCGTGCTTACATCCCCTTCGCGAACGTGGACTGGAGGAGCAGGCCGCGTCTGTCGCCGAGGGAGGACACCATGAATCAACGCCACCGTGGCGCGCGCCTGCGCGCCCTGCCGATGCTTGCCGCCGCCCTGTTCGGGCTTGCCGCCGGCGCCGCGCATGCTTCCGACAACAAGATCGCGCTCATTCCGGGCGGCCCGCATCCCTATTTCGCCCCCTGGGAACAGGCCGGCAAGGACGCGGCGAAGGACTTCGGCATCGCCGCCGTCGACTTCAAGGTTCCGGCCGAGTGGAAGCTCAACCTGCAGACCGAGCTGGTCGAAAGCCTGGTCACCCAGGGCTACAACGCGTTCGGCATCTTCCCGGGCGATGCCGTCGGCATCAACCAGACGGTCGAGGAACTGGTCGCCAACAACATCCCGGCCGCGGCGCTGGCCGGCTGCGCCCAGGACCCGACCAAGATGTCGTTCTGCCTCGGCACCGACGTGTTCAACTCGGCCTATCTCGGCACCCAGGCGCTGATCAAGGCGATGGGCGGCAAGGGCAAGATCGTCCATCTCGCCGGCCTGCTGGTCGACCCGAACACCAAGCTGCGCATGGACGCCGTCGAGAAGGCGGTCAAGGAAACCAACGGCGCCGTCACCATCGTCCAGCACATCACCGACACCGATGCGCAGGAAGCGGCCGACCAGAAGATCAACGCCCTGCTCGGCGCCCAGAAGGACGAGATCGACGGCTTGGTCTCGACCGCCTACATCCCGTCCGTCGTCGCCGCCAAGTCGCTGCGCAATCTCGGCGACAAGCGCATCAAGCTGGTCGGCATCGATGACGACCAGATCGTCCTGGACGGCATCAAGGACGGCTTCGTCGCCGGCACGATGGCGCAGAACCCCTATGGCCAGGGCTATGTCGGCGCCTATGTGCTCGACCTGATCGCCAGCGGCACCTGCACGGTCAAGGCCGATGCGCCGTGGATCAAGACGCCGCAGACCGAGCACTTCATCGACTCGGGCACGCTGCTGATCTCGAACGACAACGCCGCGACCTACAAGGACGATCTGAAGAAGATCACCACCGAGATCCAGTCCACCTTCAAGGACAAGTATCTCACCTGCAAGTAAGCGGTTCCGCGGATCGGCCTGCGGGCCGATCCGCCCCTTTGCCGGCTTAACGGCAAGCGCCGGGTTAATTCACCTCTCCCATGGGGAGAGGTCGGACCGAAGGTCCGGGTGAGGGGATCAGCCCTCTCCGGAGACGTCCCAACCCCTCACCCGCCGGCTGCGCCGTCGACCTCTCCCTCTGGGAGAGGTGAAGTGGTCGCTCACACATGGCTTCACCATGACCCATTCCGTTTCATCCGATACCCGCGGCAGGCCTAGTTTCCTGGCCGAACAGTCGAACCTGATCGGCCTCGCGGCGATCATCATCCTGTTCTGGATCCTGTTCACCAGCCTCGCGCCCGGCTTCGTCTCGTCATTCAACCTGTTCGCGCTGTCGCGCTCGCTCGCCGTCGACGTCGTCATCGGCTTCTCGACCATGGTCGTGCTGGCGACCGGCGGCATGAACCTCGCCATCGGTTCGATCGGCGTCTGCGCGGTGATGGCGTCCGGCTACCTGATGCAGACGATCGGCCTGCCGATCCCCGTCGCCATGGCGCTGGCGCTGCTGCTCGGCGCCTTTCTCGGCTGGCTGAACGGCTTCGTCATCGTCCGCTCCGGCGTCAATTCCTTCATCATCACGCTCGCCAGCGCCAGCCTGTTCCTGGGCGGCATGCTGATCCTTTCCAAGGCGCAGACCTTCAACGCGCTGCCGCCGGAGATCGCCGCCTTCGGACGCATGCGCTGGGGCTTCGTGTCGCCGCTGCTGTTCATCGCGCTCGGAATCGGCGCGGCCCTCATCGTGCTGTTCCGCTTCACGGCGCTCGGCCGCGAAATCCTCGCCGCCGGCGCCAATGCGCGCGCCGCCGAGCTTTCCGGCGTGCCGGTCGGCCGCGCCATCATCATCGCGCACACCCTATCGGGCGCGCTCGCCGCCTCGGCCGGCCTGATGCTGGTCATCCGCCTCGGCGCCGCCATGCCGTCGATCGGGCAGGACTGGCTGCTGCCCTCCTTCCTTGCGCCGGTGCTGGGCGGCACGCTGCTGGCCGGCGGCTATGTCTCGGTAGTCGGCACCATTCTGGGCGCCTTCCTCGTCACCACCATCCGCTCGGGTCTGCTCGTCATGCAGATCGGCAATTTCTGGCTCCAGCTCTTCCTTGGGCTGATCCTGCTCGCCGCCGTCATGCTGGATCGCTATCGCAGCATCTATGCCGAACGGCGCAGCCTCGGTCGCAAGGATGCTGGCCGCCGCAGTTCAGGACGCCGCGCATGAGCACCACGACCCGCAACATGACCCTCGGCCAACGCTTCCTCGCCAATGAATGGTCGGCGCTGGCGGTCGCGATCGTCATCGGTCTCGTCACGCTCGCCGTGCTGTCGCCGGCCTTCCTGACCGAGTTCAACCTCTATGTGATGCTGCGCTCGTTCTGCGTCGTGCTGATCGTCGCCTTCGCGCAGATGCTGACGCTCGCCGTTGGCCAGATGAACCTCTCGGTCGGCGCGCTCGGCGGCCTCGTCGCCATCACCGTCGGCGGCATGATGGAAAAATGGGGTTTTCCCGTTCCCGTCGCGATCCTCTGCGGCCTCGCCATCGGCGCCGCCGGCGGCCTGATCAACGGCCTGCTGACGGTCAGGACCGGCATCAACGGCTTCATCATCACGCTCGCCACCGCCTCGGCCTTCACCGGCATCAATCTCGGCATCACCGAGTCGATCCCGTTCTACAATCTGCCGGCGAGCTTCGTCGCCTTCGGTACCGGGCGCTTCTACGCCCTGCCCTATCTGCTGCTGCCGCCGGTCTTGATCGCGATCGCGCTCGCCTTCTTCCTCGCCCGTACCGTCCCGGGAAGGCAATTGCTCGCCGTCGGCGGCAATCCGCAGGCGGCCGAGCTTTCCGGCATTCCGCGCGACCGCGTCATCGTGATGGCGCATACGCTGTCCGGCCTGCTGGCCGGCGCCGCCGCCATCCTCGCCGTTGCCCAGCTCGGCTCGGCCCAGCCGACGATCGGCGTCGACTGGCTGCTGATGTCGTTCGCGGCGCCGATCATCGGCGGCGCGGCGCTGACCGGCGGCCATATCTCGGTCGCCGCCACCGCGCTCGCCGTCGTGCTGATCGTCATCATCCAGAACGGCATGGTGCTGGCCAAGGTCGATCCCTACTGGGTGCAGTTCCTGCTCGGCGCGCTGATCCTCGCCGCCGTCGGCCTCAACCGGCTGCGCGCCGTCCGCGCGGGAGGCGCCTGATCATGCGGCTCACCATCGAAGGCATCGGCAAGGATTTTCCCGGCGTCACCGCGCTCGACGAGGTCTCGTTCGAGATCCTGCCCGGCGAGACCCACGCCCTGATGGGCGAGAACGGCGCCGGCAAGTCGACGCTGATCAAGATCATCACCGGCCTCTACCGGCCCGACCGCGGCCGCCTGCTGGTCGACGGCAAGCCGGTCGACTTCACCTCACCGCGCGACGCCATCGCCGCCGGCATCTCGGCCGTGCACCAGGAGCGCAACCTGATCCCGCGCTTCACGGTCGGCGAAAACATCATGATCGAGCGGCCACCGACCCGGAACGGCGTCATCGACTTCGACAGGGTTCATGCCGAAGCGCGCAAATTCCTCGACATGATCGACCCGTCGATCGACACCCGCACCGAGGTTCGCCATCTCTCGGTGGCGCAGATGCAGATCGTCGAGATCGCCAAGGCGCTGTCGCTGGAAGCGCAGGTGCTGCTGCTCGACGAGCCGACCGCCTCGATCACCGGCCATGAGGCCGATGCGCTGTTCGCCGTCGTCCGCCGCCTGCGCGCCGAGGGCAAGGCGATTGTCTTCGTCTCGCACAAACTCGAGGAGGTGATGGCGATCTCCGACCGCGTCACCGTGCTGCGCGACGGCCGGATCGCCGCCGCCGGCGAGCCGATCGCCGCCATGACCCGCGGCAAGATCGTCGCGGCGATGATCGGCCGCGAGGAACGCGTCGCCGAGATGGGGACGCGCAACGTCGACGGCACGAAGGTGGTGATGGAAGCGAAGGATCTCGCGACCTCCTTCGGCCACAGGCGCGTGAATTTCCAGCTGCACAAGGGCGAGATCCTCGGCCTCTACGGCCTCGTCGGCGCCGGCCGCACCGAACTGGCGCGGGCGCTGATCGGCGACGGCAAGGTCGTCTCGGGCGACCTGCGCCTGAATGGCGCGAGCGTGTCGATACCCGACGTGCCGACCGCCATCCGCCGCCATCGCCTCGGCTACATCTCCGAGGACCGCAAGGCGGAGGGGCTGATCCTCACCCACCCGATCCGTTCGAACGTGGCGATCACCGTCTGGCGGAAGATCGCCTCCAGCCTCGGTCTGATCACCCGCGCTGGCGAACGGCGGCTCGTCCATCCGCTGGTCGAGAAGCTCGAGGTGAAGACGCCCTCGATCGAGCAGGCGGTGGGCAAGCTTTCGGGCGGCAACCAGCAGAAGGTGTCGATCGCCAAATGGCTGGCGGCCGGCGTCGAGATCCTGATCATCGACGAACCGACGGTCGGCATCGACATCAAGACCAAGACGGCGATCCACGAGCTGATCGGCGAGATCACCCGCGAAGGCCTGTCGGTGCTGCTGATCTCCAGCGACATGCCGGAAATGATCACGCTCGCCGACCGCATCCTGGTGATGCGCGACTTCGCCATCGCCGGCACGCTCGAGAATTCGCATCGCTACGAGCCGATGAGCCGCGCGATCATGGACTTCATCCACGCCGGCGACGAGGCGTCGCCGGTGGGCGAAGGCGTGGCGCGCGCCTAGCGGAGAGGGCCGGACGATGCCCGAGGGCCATCTTGCCGGGGATGCGGTCCGGCGCCGTCGGCGGGAGGACGGGCGATGATGCCGGCCGATGCGCCGGCCGACGAGGCCGGGCTGCCCCTCTACGAGGTGATCTACCGTACCTTGCGCCACCAGATCGTCGACGGCGCGTTGCCGGCCGGACTGGTGATCGGCGAGACGGCGCTGGCGCGCGCCTTCCAGTCGAGCCGCATCCCGGCCGGCGCCGCGCTGAAGCGGCTGGAGGATGAAGGCCTGCTCACCCGCTTCGGCGGCCGCGGTCTGATGGTCGGCGACGACGCCGCCACCGCGCCGTTGCGACGCGACCTGATCGAGGCCGGGTTGCGGCTGCCCGAAACGCGCATGCTGGAGCCGAGGACCCGTAATCGGCGCGCCGCGATCTATCCCGAGGTCGAACACATCGTCGCCTGTTGCCTGCCCTATGGCCGCTTCCAGCTCAACGAAAGCCTGCTGGCCGAGCACTACGGCGTCAGCCGCACCGTGGCGCATGAAGTGCTGACGCGGCTCGACCGCGCCGGCCTGGTGACGCAGGACACGAACCAGCGCTGGTATGCCGGGCCGCTGACGCCGGCGCTGATGCACGAGCACTTCGAGATGCGCTGGCTGCTGGAGCCGCTGGCGCTGGAGCTCGCCTGGCCTAGCCTCGACCGCTCCGACCTGCGGCGCAAGCGCGAGCGGATTCTCGGCGTGCAATCGGGGCGACGTGACGCCGGCCGGCTGGAGCGGCTCGAACACGATCTGCATGTCGACACCGTGCTGAAATGCGACAATCACCAGCTGCATCTGGCGATCCATCGCAGCCAGCTGCCGTTGATCGCCATGCACGACACCTTCTTGATGCATCCCGACACCGACGAGATGCTGGCCGAACATCTGGAGGTGTTCGACTGCCTGATCGCCGGCGAGCCGCGAAAGGCGCAGCGCGCGCTGGAACAACACCTGAAGCGCTCGCTCGGGCCCAACATGGAGCGCCTGTCGAGCCGCGAGCGGCTGGCGCCGATCCGTCCCGTCCCCTTCCTGATCGCCATCGGCTGATCCCGCCGACCGCCCACGCCGGATCCGGTTCGCAGCGCGCGCTGCCTCGACCCGGAACGCGAAGCCATCGCCCGGCAATGAGCAATTGCTCTTCACTAGATTTAATGCTCTGCTGAAGCCGTCATGGTTCGGCCTGAGGTGAAGACCGTGTCGGCGTTCGAATTGGTCGTCTTCGATATGGACGGCGTTCTCGTGGACAGCGAGATCCTGGCCTGCGGCTGCCTGCGGGAGGCGCTCGGTCGGCACGGCGTCGCGCTGGAGCTGGAGGAGGTTTTCGACCACTTCCTCGGCCGCAGCTTCAGCGCCGTCGAGGACGACTTCCGGCGCCGCACCGGCGCGCCGCTGCCCACGGGCTTCGCCACCGAACTCAACGCCCTGCTCGTCGCGCGCTATCAGACCGCGCTTCGGGTCATGCCGGATGCGAAACGGCTGCTGCGCGGATTGCGCGCGCCCTGCTGCGTTGCCTCGTCCAGCTCGCTCGAACGCATCCGCCTTTCGCTGGGCCTGACGGCATTGGCGCCGTTCTTCGGCGCCAATATCTTCAACACGTCGATGGTGGCGCGCGGCAAGCCGGCGCCGGACCTGTTCCTGTTCGCCGCCGAAAGGATGGGCGCGCGCCCGGACCGGACGCTGGTGATCGAGGACAGCGTCAGCGGCGTGCTCGCCGGCAAGGCAGCCGGCATGACGGTGTGGGGATTTGTCGGCGGCGGCCACTATACCGGACGCGATGCAAGCGGCATGCTGGCCAACGCCGGCGCCGACCGAATCGTCGAGAGGATGGCGGACCTCCTGCCGTATCTGTCAGAAGCAGCCCCTCCATGACCGCCAGCGATCCGGAACGCTCCCGCCTCGACGACGCCGCGCGCGCCGGCTGGCTCTATTTCATCGCTGGCAACACCCAGGACGCCATCGCCAAGAAGCTGAACGTCTCGCGCCCGACAGCGCAAAGGCTTGTTTCGCTTGCCCTTTCCGAGCGGCTGATCACGTTTCGGCTCGATCATCCGATCGCTGCATGCATGGAGCTGGAAGCGCGGCTGACCGAGCGCTATGGCCTTCACCACTGCCAGATCGTGCCGGCCGACCCGACCGCCGACAGCTCGGTCGTCGGCATCGCCGAGGCGAGCGCCTCCTTCCTCGAACAGCGCCTGCGCGGCGCCGAGCCGATCGTCGTGGCGATCGGCACCGGACGAACCCTGCGCGCCGCCGTCGAGCAGATCCCGCGCCTCGCCTGCCCGCAACATCGCCTCGTCTCGCTGGTCGGCCATATCTCGATGGAGGGCTCGGCCAGCTTCTTCGACGTGCTCGCCCGCCTGTCCGATCTCGTCCAGGCGCCGCACTATCCCATGCCGCTGCCGGTCGTCATGCCGTCGCGCGACGAGCGCGACCAGATGCTGCGGCTGGCGCCGGTGCGCCGCCTGCGCGAACTGGCGGCGGCCGCCGATGTCAGCCTGGTCGGCATCGGCCGCATGGACGAGCACGCACCGCTCTATGTCGACGGCTTCATTTCCAAGCCGGAATTGGCGGAAATGCGCCGTCTCGGCGCGGTCGGCGAGGTCACCGGCTGGGCATTCGACGCCCAGGGCCGGATCCTTGTCGGCGGCACCAATGAGCGGCTGACCAGCGTCCCACGCGACGTTCCCGCGACCCGCCTCGTCGTCGGCGTCGCCATGGGCACCGGCAAGGTGCTCGCCATCCACGGCGCTCTGCGCGGCCGGATCATCAATGGCCTGATCACCAACGAGACAACGGCAAAGACCTTGCTCGATCTCGGCTGATCGCCGACCCTCGCCTCTGCGACGCGCATTTCCTCACGCCAGACACCAACCTTCAGGATGCCGATCGCTGCGACGCAGCATTCTCCCTGACCGTTGAAATCGCAATCAAATCGACATTCCGTAGGGTAAGCTACCCCCAAGGGCGCGCCGGCTCTCGCTGCTTTGCGGAAACGAATTGCCATTGACATGCCTCCGGCTTCCGGACGAGCGTATGATCACCGCTGTAGCAATTGCTCGCAGCGCATCTGGGAGGATGACATGAGAATTGTGATCGGCGCCCTTCTCGGCGCAGCTTCCATCTTGGCCATCGGCCAGGCAGCGGCCGCCACGAAGCTGACCATCGCCACCGTCAACAATGGCGACATGGTGCGCATGCAGTCGCTGACTGACGACTTCAAGGCGAAGAACCCCGACATCGACCTCGAATGGGTCACGCTGGAAGAAAACACCCTGCGCCAAAAGGTGACGACCGACATCGCCACCAAGGCCGGCCAGTTCGACGTGCTGACGATCGGCACCTATGAAGTGCCGATCTGGGCCAAGAAGGGCTGGCTGGTGCCGCTCGACAATCTCGGCGCCGACTATGACGTCAATGACCTGCTGCCCGCGATCCGGGCCGGCCTGTCGCTGGACGGCAAGCTCTATGCCGCGCCGTTCTACGGCGAAAGCTCGATGGTGATGTACCGCACCGATCTGTTCGACAAGGCCGGGTTGAAGATGCCGGAACAGCCGACCTGGGACTTCATCGCCGACGCCGCCAAGAAAATCACCGACAAGGACAATGGCGTCTACGGCATCTGCCTGCGCGGCAAGGCCGGCTGGGGCGAGAACATGGCCTTCCTGACCGCCATGTCGAACTCCTTCGGCGCCCGCTGGTTCGACGAGAAATGGGTGCCGCAATTCGACCAGCCGGAATGGAAGAACACGCTCAACTTCTATGTGAACCTGATGAAGGAAGCCGGACCGCCGGGAGCGGCCTCGAACGGCTTCAATGAGAACCTGGCCCTGTTCAATTCCGGCAAATGCGGCATGTGGATCGACGCCACCGTCGCCGCCTCCTTCGTCACCAACCCGAAGGATTCGAAGGTCGCCGACAAGGTCGGCTTCGCGCTCGCCCCGAACAACGGCCTCGGCAAGAACGCCAACTGGCTGTGGGCCTGGTCGCTGGCGGTGCCGGCCGGCTCGAAGAAGGTCGACGCGGCGGAGAAGTTCATCGCCTGGGCGACCGGCAAGGGCTATCTCGATCTCGTCGCCGCCAAGGAGGGCTGGGCCAACGTGCCTCCGGGCACCCGCGCTTCGCTCTATGCGAACCCGGAATACCAGAAGGCGGCGCCGTTCGCGAAGATGACGCTCGACTCGATCAACTCGGCCGATCCGAACCATCCGACGGTGAAGCCGGTGCCCTATACCGGCGTGCAGTTCGTCGCCATCCCCGAGTTCCAGGGGCTCGGGACGGCGGTCGGCCAGCAGTTCTCCGCGGCGCTGGCCGGGTCGTCGACCGTCGACGCGGCGCTGGCCGCGGCGCAGGCGATCGCGACCCGTGAAATGACCAAGGCCGGCTACATCAAGTAGCGCGTGCCCCGTTCTGGCCCGGCCCGCGATCCGGGCCGGGCTCCGGACCTCCCAAGGACTGCCACCCGACTTCGGCCGGGTGGCCCTTTTTTCCGGCAAATCGGAACCTGGATCGAGGGCGAAGGCCGTGGCCACCCAGCAGACAACCACTCTCGGACGCATCCTCTCGGCGCCGTCGATCATCCTGCTGTTCCTCTGGATGATCGTGCCGCTGGCGATGACGATCTGGTTCTCGCTCCTGCGCTACAACCTGCTCGATCCCGGCCAGGAAAGTTTCATCGGCCTGCTCAACTACCGCTATTTCCTCACCGACCCCGCCTTCTTCACGGCGCTCGCCAACACGCTGATCCTGGTCGGCGCGGTGCTGGTCATCACCGTGGTTGGCGGCGTGCTGCTGGCGCTCCTGATGGACCAGCCGATCCTCGGCCGCGGCATCGTCCGGCTGATGGTGATCGCGCCGTTCTTCGTCATGCCGACCGTCTCGGCGCTGGTCTGGAAGAACCTGCTGATGCATCCCGTCTCCGGGCTGTTCGCCTGGATCGCGACGCTGATCGGCGTGCAGCCGATCGACTGGTTCACCAATGTGCCGCTGTTCTCGATCATCCTGATCGTCGCCTGGCAATGGCTGCCCTTCGCGACGCTGATCCTTCTGACGGCGCTGCAATCGATGGACGAGGAGCAGAAGGAGGCGGCCGAGATGGACGGCACGCCGGCGCTGTCCTTCTTCATCTACATGACGCTGCCGCATCTCGCCCGCGCCATCACCGTCGTCATCCTGATCGAGACGATCTTCCTCCTGTCCGTCTTCGCCGAGATCTTCGTCACCACCGGCGGCGGGCCGGGCCTGCAGACGACCAATATCGCCTTCCTCGTCTATGCGCAGGCGCTGCTGCAATACGACGTCGGCGGCGCCTCGGCCGGCGGCATCGTCGCCGTCATCCTCGCCAACATTGTCGCAATCTTCCTCGTCCGCCTCATCGGCAAGAACCTAGACGCCTAAGCATCGGGACGCGCGATCATGGCAAGACGCATCACGACCACCCGCAGGATCACCGTCACGGCCGGCGGCTGGCTGGCCGGCTTCATCATCTTCTTCCCGATCCTGTGGATGGTGCTGACCAGTTTCAAGACCGAGCTAGACGCCTTCTCGACGCCGCCGCAGTTCCTGTTCTTCCACTGGACGACCGAGAACTACGCCATCGTCCAGCACCGCAGCGACTATATCCATCACGCGATGAACTCGATCATCCTGGCGGTGGGCTCGACCGTGCTCGGCCTCGCGGTCGGCATCCCGGCCGCCTGGGCGATGGCGTTCGCGCCGACCAAGCGCACGCGCAGCACGCTCTTGTGGATGCTGTCGACCAAAATGATGCCGCCGGTCGGCGTGCTGGTGCCGATCTACCTGATCTTCCGCGACACCGGCCTGCTCGACACCCATGGCGGGCTGATCTTCGTCGAGTTCATGGCCAACCTGCCGATCATCGTCTGGATGCTCTACACCTATTTCAAGGAGATCCCGAAGGACATCCTCGAGGCGGCGCGCATGGACGGCGCCACCGTCGGCAAGGAGCTCGTCTATGTGCTGACGCCGATGGCGATCCCCGGCATCGCCTCGACGGTGCTGCTCAACATCATCCTGGCCTGGAACGAGGCGTTCTGGACGCTCAACCTGACCACCGTCAAGGCCGCGCCGCTGACCGTCTTCATCGCCTCCTATTCGAGCCCGGAAGGGCTGTTCTGGGCCAAGCTCTCGGCCGCTTCCACCCTCGCCATCGCGCCGATCATGGTGCTCGGCTGGTTCAGCCAGAAGCAGCTGGTGCGCGGTCTCACCTTCGGCGCCGTCAAGTAATCCGGGTCACGGGAACAACACCATGGGCAAGATCGAACTGGTTGGCGTCGAGAAGACCTTCGGCAGCGTCAACGTCATTAGGGATGTCGACCTGACCGTCGAGGACGGCGAGTTCGTCGTCTTCGTCGGCCCTTCCGGCTGCGGCAAGTCCACCCTGCTGCGGCTGATCGCCGGCCTCGAGGACGTCACGCGCGGCAGCATCCGCATCGACGGCCTCAACGTCGTCGACCTGCCGCCGGCCAAGCGCGGCCTCTCCATGGTGTTCCAGTCCTATGCGCTCTATCCGCATATGAGCGTGCGCGAGCAACATCGGCTTCGGCTTGAAGATGGCCGGCATGCCGAAGGCCGAGATCGCGCAGAAGGTCGAGGCGGCGGCGGCCGTGCTCAACCTGACACCCTATCTCGACCGGCGGCCGGGCCAGCTTTCCGGCGGCCAGCGCCAGCGCGTCGCCATCGGCCGCGCCATCGTCCGCGAGCCGAAGGCGTTCCTGTTCGACGAGCCGCTGTCGAACCTCGACGCGGCGCTGCGCGTCAACATGCGGCTGGAGATCGCCCGGCTGCACGCAGCGCTCGGCACCACGGGATCTATGTCACCCACGACCAGATCGAGGCGATGACGCTGGCCGACAAGATCGTCGTGCTGAACGCCGGCCAGATCGAGCAGGTCGGCTCGCCGCTCGAGCTCTACGAGCATCCGCGCAATCTGTTCGTCGCCGGCTTCATCGGCTCGCCGAAGATGAACTTCGTGACGGGAGCGGTGGCGGAAAAGCGCGGCGCGGCGACGATCGGCGTCCGGCCGGAACATGTCGCGACCTCGCAGACGGCCGGCGAGTGGGAAGGCGTGGTCAGCGTGGCCGAGCATGTCGGCAGCGACACCTTCCTCTATGTCACGGTGCCGGAGATCGGCGACGTCACCGTGCGGGCGGTCGGCGAATTGTCGCTCAAGCCGGGCGAGCGCGTTTTTCTCACACCGGATTCGTCGCACATCCATCGGTTCGACCGTGACGGAACCGTTATCGTTCAGTAGCTTGGCGCCGCCCAAGGGTCCATTCGCAGGAGGAATCACCATGTATCTCGAAAAGCTCCGTCTCGACGGCAAGGTTGCGCTCGTGACGGGCGGCGCCCAGTCGATCGGCCTCGCCACCGTCGAGGCGCTGGCCGAAGCCGGTGCCAAGGTGATCATCGCCGATCGCGACGAGGCGGTGGCCAAGACCGGCCAGGCCAGCCTGAAGGCCAAGGGGTATGACGTCGACGTGGTGGTGATGGACGTGACCAACTCGGCCCGCGTCAACCAGGTCGCCGACGAGGTCGTCGCCAAGCACGGCAAGATCGACATCCTCGTCAACAATGCCGGCATCGCCCGCAGCATGACCCCGGCCGAGACGGTGACCGACGAGCACTGGCTGAACGTCATCGACGTCAATCTGAACGGCACCTTCTGGTGCTGCCGCGCCTTCGGCAACCACATGCTCAAGGCCGGCAGCGGCGCGATCGTCAACATCGGCTCGATGTCCGGCTTCATCGTCAACAAGCCGCAGGAGCAGGCCTTCTACAACGCCTCCAAGGCGGGCGTGCATCACCTGACCAAGTCGCTGGCGGCCGAATGGGGTTCTCGCGGGGTCCGCGTCAATGCCGTGGCGCCGACCTATATCAACACGCCGCTGACCGCCTTCGTGAAGGACGACCCGAAGATGTGGGACGCCTGGGTCGGCGGCACGCCGATGGGCCGAATGGGCGAAACCGACGAGATCGCCTCGGTCGTGCACTTCCTCGCCAGCGACGCGGCCAGCCTGATGACCGGCTCGATCGTCTCGGCGGACGGCGGCTACACCTGCTGGTAGCCGGCCGCCGCGCCGGCGCGGCACCTGACATCGACCATCGAGAAAGCGCGCGATTTCGCGCGCTTTTTCATTCTTGCCCGGCAGAGGTCGCGGCAAGGATGCCGCCGGTGCGTTGCGCCGGCGCTGTCCGGGGCTTCGGCCCGCCTCAGCCGCCGAGCGGCGGATCGCTCTCGCCCGGCACCAGTTCCATCGGCCAGATCTTCTGCACGACACCGAGCGGATACTGGTCCTTGTAGGCGGGCATACCGGCCAGCAGCGCCTGCGCCAGCTCGACGCCGACATCGTGCAGGGAGATCCTGTGACAGGTGAGCGTTGGCGCCAGGAAGCGCGCCTGCGGGCTCTGCCGCAGGCCGATGATCGCCATGTCGGCGCCCGGCCTCAGCCCCGCCTCATGCAGGCGGCGATAGATGCCAATCGCTAGATTCTCGTTGACCAGAAGCATGGCCGTGGGGCGGTCGGCGACGGCGAGCAGCCGGTCGCAGATCTGGTAGCCGCCGCGCTCCGTGATCTCGCCACGCAGCACGATGTCGGGATCATAGGCAATGCCGTGGCTGGCGAGGGCGCGACGGTACGAAGCCTCGAAGATGTAGCTCAGATTGATGCCGCTGGCGGTGTTGGCAAGCGCGATGCGGCGATGGCCGCGCGCCACCAGACGCGCCACCGCGCCCGCCGCGACGCCCTCGAAATCCATGTCGATCCAGGAGTGCTCGCCGCCGGACTGGCTGCGGCCGAGCGCCACGAACGGGATGCCGCGCTCGATCAGGAAGTCGATGCGCGGATCGTTGCGCTGGGTGGCCGAGATGATCAGCCCGTCGACGAACTGGCGCGAGACCACGCGGCGGACATGGTCGAACGGGTCGTCCTCGGACGAACAGGGCAGCACCACCAGATCGAGCTTGTGGCGAGCGAACACCTTCTGCACGCCGTCGAACACGCTCATGAAGAAGGTGTCGCCCTGCGACCGGGTCTCGACATTGGTCTCGATGGTGAAGCCGATGACATTGGTCGCGCCCTGGCGCAGGCTGCGGCCGGACTGGTTGGCGACATAGCCCATCGCCTTCGCGGCAGCCAGCACACGCTTTCGCGTCTCCGAATTGACGTCGGCACGACCGTTCAGGGCGCGCGAAACCGTGCCGATCGACACGTTCAGCCGCTGTGCCAGTTCCTTGATGCTCAACGGAGCGTCTCCTCCCCTCGCCCGGTCGATCCGCTCACGCGGAACGCCTTGCGTACATCATTTTGGCCGGCGCGTGCACCCGCTCGATCGATACAGGCCCCGGGTTGCCAAGATTGCCGGCCTTGACAAGCGTACCTCAATTTGATGACATCGTAAACGTTTACGGCCTTATTGCATCGCACCGTAAACGTTTGCGGTGCGATGATCGAGGAATGGGCCGTGGGAGGAATACCGGAATGCAACGTGCCGTCCTGATTGGCTGCGGGGCGATGAGCCGCGCCTGGCTCGCCGCTGCCAAGACCATCGACGATCTCGAGATCGTCGGCCTCGCCGACATCAATCCCGCCGCTGCCGAAGCGCGCGCGGCCGAGTTCGAACTCGGCGACATCGTCATCGCGAGCAACATCGAAGACCTGATCGCCAGGGCGAAGCCGGATGTCGTCTTCGACGTCGTCATCCCCGGCGCCCGCCATCACATCGTCTCGACGGCGCTCGCCGCCGGCTGCCATGTCCTCTCCGAAAAGCCGATGGCCGAGACGCTCGACCAGGCGCGCGACCTGATCGCCCGCGCCAAGGAAGCCGGCAAGCTGCATGTCGTCGTGCAGAACCGCCGCTATCTCGAAGGCGTGCGCCGGATTCGCAACGCCATCGTCTGGGGCGCCATCGGCGACGTCACCTCGATCCATTGCGATTTCTTCCTCGCGCCACATTTCGGCGGCTTTCGCGAAGAGATGGAGCATGTGCTGCTGCTCGACATGGCAATCCACACCTTCGACGCCGCCCGCTTCATGTCGGGCAACGTGCCGGAAGCCGTCTATTGCCGCGAATGGAACCCGAAGGGCTCCTGGTACCGCCAAGGCTCTTCCGCCGCCGCGATCTTCGAACTCGGCGATGGCGTGATCTTCAACTACCGCGGCAGCTGGTGCGCCGACGGGCTGATGACGAGCTGGGAATCGTCCTGGCGCATCGTCGGCACCCGGGGAACGCTCGTCTGGGACGGGCACCAGGACATTCGCGCCGAGATCGCTGGCCAAGAAAACGGCAAGCCGATCGACGGCCTCTTCTCTGAGGTGGCTGCCAGCGAGATCCCTCCACTCGCAGAGTCCGACCGGACCGGCGGCCACCTCGGGGTCATGCAGGACTTCATCGCCGCCACCCGCGGCGGGCCGGAGCCGGAAACGGTCGGCCACCAGAACATCAACAGCCTCGCCATGGTCTTCGGCGCGATCGAAAGCGCCGAGACCGGACGCCGCGTCGAAATCACCATCTGAACCTTTGCTGGCTCGCGCCCTCCGCGACGCGAGCCGAAACGCTCCAGGGAATTGATGCCTTGACCAATCCGCTTCTCGACATCCGCATCGGCACGATGATCAAGGGGAACCTCCCCGATCCGGCCGCCTATGTCCGCCAGATCATCCCGCTCGGCTTCGAGTCGATCGAGCCGTTCTTCTGGCAAACCATCGGCGGCAAGGACATTCCGAAGCTCGCCGCCGAGCTGAAGGAAGCGATCGGCGACGCCGACGTGAAGATCGATACGCTCGGCATGTTCGGCAATCCGCTCGAAACCACCGACATCGACCGCGAGACTCTGGAAGGCTGGAAGACGCTGATCGACAACGCGCATCTGTTCGGCGCCAAGACGATCGCCGGCTTCACCGGCCGCATTCGCGGCAAGTCGATCGAAGAGAGCCTGCCGCGCTACAAGCAGGTCTGGAGCGAGCTGGCCAAGCGCGCCGCCGACAAGGGCGTGCGCCTCGCCTTCGAGAATTGCGCCATGGACGGCAACTGGGCGACCGGCGACTGGAACATCGCCCACAACCCGGACGCCTGGGAGCTGATCTTCAACGAAACGCCGGACGACAATATCGGCCTCGAATGGGAGCCGTGCCATCAGATGGTCTATCTGATCGACCCGATCCCGCAGATCCGCAAATGGGCGCCGAAGATTTTCCACGTCCACGGCAAGGACGCGACCATCCGCTGGGACGTCATCCGCGAGAGCGGCGTGTTCGGCAAGCATCCCTTCGTGCAGATGCGCTCGCCGGGCTTTGGCGACAGCGATTGGACTCGCGTCATCAGCGAGTTGCGCCTCGCCGGCTACAAGGGCTGCATCGATATCGAAGGCTGGCACGACCCGGTCTATCGCAACGAGCTCGAGATCACCGGCCAGGTCAAGTCGCTGAACCATCTGAAGGAAGCCCGCGGCGGCCTGTCCTTCATTGCCAATCCGACCTGATCCTTCGGCCGGACAAAATACCCCGCCGGTCATCCGGCGGGAACTGCCGGGGCCGTGCCCCGCCACGCAGGAGGAGCGTGGATTCGACAGATCGCCACCAAGGAGGAAACCGATGGCGAATATTGCGAAGAAGATCCTGTTGGGCGCGGCGGGCGTCCTGGCGCTGACCGCCGCCGCCTCGGCGGAGCCGGTCGAGCTGAACGTCTGGACGATCGATCGCCAGGCCGATCCCGGCTACAATTACGTCATGGCGGATGAGTTCACCAAGCTGCATCCGGACATCAAGATCAACATCAAGCGCGTCGAGTTCGCCGACTGGGCCAACGAGATCATGCGCGCCGTCGCCACCGGCACGACGCCCGACGTCGCCTATGTCGACAATCCGAACACGCCGTTCCTGTCGGCCAAGGGCGCGCTGCTCGACCTGACGCCGTACATCGCCGAATCGAAGATCATCGACACCTCGAAGATCTTCCCCGGCCCGCTCTCGACCGTCACCTGGGACGGCAAGATCTACGGCCTGCCGCGCGGCTCCAACACCATCGCCCTCTACTACAACGCCGACATGTTCAAGGCCGCCGGCCTCGATCCGGAAAAGCCGCCGCAGACCTGGGCGGAACTCTACGAGACCGCGAAGAAGCTGACCGACCCGGCGAAGAACGTCTACGGTCTCGCCTTCTCGGCCAATTCGAACGAGGAAGGCACCTTCCAGTTCCTGCCCTGGGCGCAGTCGGCCGGCGCCGATTTCGATCACATCGCCGACGACGGCGCCGTACGCGCGCTCGAGGTGTGGCAGAAGATCCTCGACGAGAAGCTCGCCTCGCCCGACACGCTGATCCGCGGCCAGTACGATTCGATGGCCACCTTCAACGCGCAGAACGCCGCCATGGGCATCTCCGGCCCGTGGGAACTGCCGCGCATGTCGAAGGACGCCAAGTTCGACTTCCGCGTCGCGCTGCTGCCGATCGAGAAGGCCGGCGGCAACCGCGCCTCGGCGCTGGGTGAAGGCAACAACGTGATCTTCGCCAAGTCCGAGCATCCGAAGGAAGCCTTCCAGTATCTCGAATACATGTACTCGCAGATGCCGCGCGTCTGGAACGAGTTCGGCTTCGTGCCGTCCTATCCGGTCGAGGCCAAGGATCCGAAGTGGCCGGCGCAGTATGCCGTCTTCGCGGAATCGATGAAGAACGCCCGCGCCCGCGGTCCGTCGCCCGACTGGGCCAAGATCTCGAAGGCGATCTCGACCGCCATCCAGCAGGCGCTGACGCACCAGACCGATGCCAAGACGGCACTGGCCTCGGCCCAGACGACGATCGACGGCATCCTCAAGAAGTAAGCGCCTCCCGAGCGCCTGGCATGTCGCCCCAGGGGCGACATGCCGCCCGGTCGCGCCGCCGCCGTCTCCCCCTCCGGCGCGGCGCGATTCCGATCCCTCCTCGTCCGCAAGCGGATGTGGCAACCCACGCTCCCTCCCGCCCCCTGGAGACAGCCAATGTCGGCGCTTCTGCGCAGCCTACGCGACGGTCGCGGCTTCGATGGCGCACTGGCCCTGCTGGCCCTCGCCTATCTGTTCGTCTTCTCGGCCTTTCCGCTGATCTACAACATCGCCCTCTCCTTCCAGGAGGTGGACATGTTCTCGCTCGGCGATCTGATCCGCCCCTTCGTCGGGCTGGCGAACTACCGGACCCTGATGGCGGCGCCGGAATTCTGGTCCGTCATGGGCAATACGGCGCTGTTCGTCGGCCTCTGCATCGTCTTCCAGCTCGGCATCGGTTTCGGCCTGGCGCTGTTCTTCCAGCAGGACTTCATCGGCGCGAGCTATCTGCGCGGCCTGTTCCTGGCCGCCTGGATCATCCCGGCGCTGGTCGCCGGCGCGATCTGGAAGTGGATCTTCGCCGGCGATTTCGGCGTGCTCAACTACATGCTGATGTCGCTCGGCATCGTCGACGAGCGCATCTTCTGGCTGTCGACGCCGGCGATCTCGCTCTATTCGGTGGTCATCGCCAATATCTGGCTCGGCATCCCGTTCAACATGATCCTGCTCTCGGTCGGCCTCGCCGGCATCCCCAAGGACATGTACGAGGCGGCGGCGCTGGATGGCGCCGGCGCCTGGGGCCGGTTCTGGCACATGACGCTGCCGATGATGCGCTCGACGCTCGGCGCGGTCGTCTCGCTCGGCATCATCTTCACCCTGCAGCAGTTCGACCTGTTCGCCTCGCTGACCCAGGGCGGCCCGGCCAACTCGTCCAATGTCGCGCAATACTGGTCGTGGCAGCTGTCGTTCCAGAACTACGACATCGCCACCGGCAGCGCCGTCTCGGTGCTGATGCTCGGCTTCGTCATCGTCGTCGCCTTCCTGTATGTGCGCTCGACGCGCGAAGAGCATCAGGCCTGAGGAGAGACCCATGAAACGCTACGTTCTCCTCGTCATCGCGCTCTGCTTCCTGGCGATCTACCTGTTCCCGCTCTACTGGATGTACCTGACCGCCTTCAAGCCGTCGTCGGAGACCTTCACCTATCCGCCGCGCTTCTGGCCGAGCGACCCGCAGTTCAACTTCGCCAAGGTGTTCGTCGAGAAGAAGATGGACACCTATCTGTGGAACTCGCTCCTGGTCGCCACCGGCACCACGGCGCTGGCGGCCTTCTTCGGCACCGGCTGCGCCTATGCGCTGGCGCGCGTCCGCAGCGTCTGGATGGACGTCGTCCTGTTCCTGATCCTGATGATGCAGGTGCTGCCGCCGTCGCTGATGGCGACGCCGATCTTCGTGCTGTTCAACCAGGTCGGCCTGATCACGACGCCGCGCTTCGCCGTCATCCTGGCCCAGACGGCCAAGGTGCTGCCGCTCTACATCGTGCTCTGCCGTACCTCGTTCATGCAGATCCCGAAGGAGCTCGAGGAAGCGGCCCGCGTCGACGGCGCCTCGCGCGTCACCGCCTTCTTCCGCATCATCGTGCCGCTCGCCCGCAACGGCATCCTCGTCACCTCGGTACTGATCTTCCTGCAGTCCTTCGGCGAATATGTCTATTCGCGCTCGTTGATCTCGCAGGAGAATTTGCAGACGGCGACGGTCGGCCTGATGAACTTCATGGGCCCGAACACGACGGACTGGAACGGCATCATGACCTATGCGGTGATCTATGTGACGCCGATCGTGCTGGTCTTCATGCTGCTGCAGCGCAAGATCGTCAGCGGCCTCACCGCCGGCGCGCTGAAATAGGCGCATCGGCTGGCACGCTCCCTTCACCTCCCCCTGAGGGGGAGGTCGGCTCGAAGAGCCGGGTGAGGGTTTAGGGAACTTGTCCGGTGAGGCTGTAAACCCTCACCCGCCGGCCTGCGGCCGTCGACCTCTCCCTCAGGGAGAGGTGATAGCAAGGCAGGTCTGCCGAGGAGCCCTACTTCACCTCGGCGACCGAGCCCCTGGCGATCAGGCCATCCACCGTGTCGGCATCAAAACCGAATTCGGCAAGAATCTCGCGCGAATGCTCGCCGATGCGCGGCGCCGGGCGCTCGATCTCGGACGGCGTCTTCGACATCTTCACCGCCGGCGCCACCACCTTGACCGTGCCGGCGGTCGGATGCTCGTAGCTGGTGATCGCACCGATATGTTTTACCTGCGGGTCCTGCTCGGCCTGCAGATGCGTCTTCACCTCGCCGCACCAGATATCGACGGCGAGCAGCGCCTGCATCAGCTCGGCCGTGGTCCAGCCCTTGGTCAGCGCCGCCAGCTTCTCCCAGACCTCGTCGCGCTTGTCGAACAGGTCCTTCGGATTGTCATAGGCGAGCAGGCTGTCGTCGCCGAGCACGCCGACGAAGCGCTTGAACGGGCTCATCGCCACCGTGACCCAGCCGTCCGAGGTCGGATAGACGCCGAAGGGCGCGTCCATGCCGGGATGGCCGATGCCGGAATTAGGCCTGACGAAATCCTGCTGGAAATTCATTGCCATCAGCATTTCCTGGCCCTGATGCGCCAGCATGGCCGAGAGCAGGTCGACCTTGATCTCCTGGCCCTCGCCGGAGCGCTCGCGCCAGTAGAGCGCCGACAGGATGCCATAGACCATGTTCATGGCGCCGATCTGGTCGGAAAAGCCGGAGCCGACCGGCACCGGCGGGCCGTCGCCGCGGCCGGTCGCCGCCGCGATGCCGGTCAGGCCCTGGATCAGCATGTCCTGGCCGGGCCGCGACAAATACGGGCCGCTGTCGCCATAGCCGGAGCCCGAGCAATAGATGATGCGCGGATTGACCTTGGCGAAGTCGGCATAGCCGAAGCCGAGCCGCTCCAGCACGCCGGGGCGGAAATTCTGCACCACGACATCGGCCGTCTCGGCGATCTTGTAGAGGATTTCCTTCGCTTCCGGCGCCTTCAGGTCGAGCGCCAGCGACCGCTTGTTGCGGTTCCAGGCGAGGAAGTTCGGGCTTTCCGTGCCGCCGACCCAACGGTTGTTGAAGGTCAGCGTACGGAACAGGTCGCCCTGCCCCGGCCGCTCGACCTTGATGACATTCGCGCCCATGTCGGCGAGCAGCTGGGTGGCGAAGGGGCCCTGCAGGAGATGGCTCAGATCGAGGACGGTGACGTCCTTTAGGGCCTTGGCGGCGGTCATGCTCGGTTCCTCACACTCGTCGTTTGGCCGCCCGCTTTGGCGGACGGCCTTGGCTGGTTAGTCGGCTGTGCCCCGGGTCAGCCGCCAGAGCGGCGTACCAAAGGTGTCCGTGTCGATCTTCGTGACGTGCCAGCGGCCGAGATTGGCCGTGAAAAGCGCTGAACCGTCGAAGGCGATATTGGTCGGATGGGCGAGGCAATGCGCCGTCGCATCCTCGATATAGATGGCCGAGGCGCCGCCGCCGGGCGGGATGCGCAGCACGCGCGACGGCTCGTAGCAGCCGACGAACAGCGCACCGGTGTCGTCGAAGGCGAGGCCGTCCGGCAGGCCGGGCAAATCGTCCGACCAGGTCGTCGCCACACCCGCCGTTCCATCCGCGGCAATCGCAATCCGGGTGATGCGGCGGGCAAAGGTCTCGCAGAGAAACAGTGCGTCGCCCTCGGGCGCCAGCGCCATGCCGTTGGCGTGGTCGAACGACCCGGCGTGCCAGATTCCTCCGGCGCCACTTTCGAGATCATACGACCAGATCGAAGGACCCGGATCGGTCGGCGCGCGCGTGTCGGAAACATAGAGCCGAGTGCGGGCGCGATCGACGACCGCATAGTTCGGGACTTGAATGCCCGGCTCGGTGAAGCGCGTCAACGAGCGGTCGCCGAGATCGAGGCGGAACACCGCCTTGTGCCGGGAATCGCAGGCATAGAGCGCCCGGTCGCCATCAAAGGCGAGGCCGAGCAGGAAACCGCCCGTCGAGGCGACCTCCTCAATGGAGGAGCCGTCCGGCGCGATGCGCAGGATCTGGCCGTTCTCGCTGCCGGCCCACACCCAGCCGTCCGGACCGACCGCGACGCCCTCAGGGTGTTGCAGGCGCGGCGACGAGAAGATGCCGTCGAACAGGACCGACGCCCGCTCCGTCGGCAGAACCGTCTGCCCGCCTGTCGTGAAGGCGTAGTTCGTCGCCGCGCCCGCCATCATGCGCCCCGCGTCAGGAACGCTGCGTCATAGGGGACCGCGACCGTGCCGCCAGCCTCGTCCGAAAGCACCAGCTCGGAAGCGCCGGCCTCGACCGAGGCAACGCGGGTCCAGCCCTCGGGTAGCGCGACGCCGCCGATGACGTTGCGGACCTCGACGTCGCCGGCCGGATCGAGGCGGAGCGAGGTCGGGATGCCTGCCTCCGACCACGGGTTCGGCGCGATCGATGCCTTGTGGCCGTGGCCGCCATAGGTGCGGCCCTCCTCGAGGCCGAGCACGCCGACGTGGCGGCCGTTCCACGGCTGATAGTCGCGGCCGCCATTCGAGAACCACATCATGGTGATCGGGAAATCGGCCGGATTCTTCAGCGACAGGAAGATATCGCGCTTGTCCGGCCGGACGGCGGCGGCCCAGCCGAACGGATTCGCCGGGTCCTCGATCAGCGAGACAAAGTCCTCGTGCTTCGATCCGAACGGGTAGGTGGTGAGATCGGCCGTGCTGCCATCGGAGCGCGGCGCCTGGGTCAGGTCGGTGAAGCGCGAGGGATAGGCGAGCAGCGAGCGGCCAAGCGCCGGATCGGATTCGATCGCGGTCGCCGGCGTCGTGCCGAAACGCTTCGGCGAGAAGGAAAGCCGGCCGCCGGCGTCGAAACGGGTCATGGCGTGGTTGGCGACGGGAAGGTCGCCCTCGCCACCGGTGAAGATGTGGCGCTCATAGAGGAAGGGATGGCCGTCGCGGACGGTCAGTTCCTTGATCAGCCTGGCGCCCATCACCCGCTTGATCAGCTCGTAGCGCGCCGTCTGCCCGCCTTCGGGATGCGGCTCGACTCCGACGAGCGTCCAGGGAGAATTGGCCGGCCAGCCATGCAGCGTCGTCACGTCGATATCGCTAGTCGAGAACGGCGCGCAGAAGAAGTCGCCGGAGAGGAAGCGGAGATTGGCGTCGATGCTCTCGTCGTCGACGATCGCCTTGTCATCGATCCAGGGCGCCGTATGCAGCGGCTCGACCTGCCGGCCATCCTGCGTGACCGCAAAGACGCGGACATGGCCGCCGCGCAAGTCGAGTGTCGCGCGGACGCCCCTGGCCTCGATGGTGTGGAAATTCCCGTCGTTCATTCCGCTTCCTTCCCGTGATGTCTGTTGCGCGTCACTCACCCCGAACGACGAGGCCTCCGTCGACGCGCAGGATTTCTCCCGTGATGAAGGAAGCCCGATCGCTCGCCAGGAACAAGACCGCTTCGCCAACTTCCGGTGCTTCTCCAAAGCGACCGAGCGGATGAGCGTTGTTCCAGCTGGCGATCAGGCCCTGCGGATCGGGATGGGTGGCGAAAATCCTCTCGTTCAACGGCGTCATGATCGTGCCGGGCGCCACCGCATTGACGCGGATGCCGTGCGGGGCGAGGTCGATCGCCGCCTGCTGGGTCAGCGCGTTGATGCCGCCCTTCGCCGCCGCATAGGCCGCCCAGCCCTTGAAGCCGGCGAGCGACTGCACCGACGACATGTTGACGACGGCGCCCTTGCCGCGCTTGCGCATCTCCGGCACGCAGACGCGCATGCCGCGCCAGACGCTCGAGAGATTGGTGGTGATGACCGTGTTCCAGCTTTCCTCGTCGATCTCGTCGACGACGCCGCCGATCGCCCGCGCCGCGTTGTTGACGAGGATGTCGATGCCGCCGAAGGCCGCGACCGCCGCCGCCGCCATCGCCTCCATGTCGGCCATGCTGGCGACGTCGGTGCGCACGAAGATCGCCTCCGCGCCGGTGCCGCGCAGGCCCGCCGCCGTGGCGGCGCCTGCCTCCTCGTCGATGTCGGCCACCACCACAGCGGCACCTTCGCGCGCGAGGGCCTCGGCCGAGGCGCGGCCGATGCCCATGGCGGCGCCGGTGACGACGGCAACCCGTCCGGAGAGTTCGCTTCCACGCATCGTCATATTCCCTTGAAGACCGGATCACGTTTGTCGAGGAAGGCGTCGATGCCCTCCTGGCCGTCCGCCGTGCCGTAGAGGCGGAACAGCACTTCCTGCTCGAAGCCCTGCGCCACCGGCAACGCCGCATCGGGGCCCTGGCGGATCAGCCGCTTCATCTCGGCCTGCGCCAGCGGCGCGACCTTCAACATGGCCCGGGCACGACCGAGCGCCATCTCGACCAGCGCCTCATCGGCGACGCATTCGGCCGCGAGGCCGAGCTGATGGGCGCGCTCGCCGGTGATGCGGCGGGCGGCCAGCATCATGTCCGAGGCGACGATGCGGCCGACGGCGCGGGTCAGGCGCTGCGTGCCGCCACCGCCCGGCGACAGGCCGAGCAGGCCTTCGGGCAGGCCGAGGCGCGCGCTCGTCGCGCAGAGGATGACATCGCAGCAAAGCGCGATCTCGAAGCCGCCACCGAGCGCATAGCCGCGGATCGCGGCGATGGTCGGCTTCGGCAAGGCCTCGAGCTTGTCGAAGATGCGCCGGCTTTCCAACTGGTAGGCGACGAACTCGGCCCGGCGGTTGCCGCGATATTCGGCGATGTCGGCGCCGGCGACAAAGGCCTTTTCCCCCGCGCCGGCAAGGATCACGACACGGATCGCCGGATCCGCGGCGATGGCGTCGAGATGCGCCTCGAACTCGCGCATCAAGGGCGTCGACAGCGCGTTCAGCTTGTCGGGCCGGTTGAAGGTGAGGCGGACGATGCCGGGTTCGAGGTTTTCACGGAGGACGAGCGGTGCGGTCATCGATCAGCCTTTCACGGCGCCGGCGGTGAGGCCGGCCACGAACTGGCGTTGCAGGAGGAAGAAGATGGCGATGACGGGCACCGAAATCAGCACGGAGCTTGCCATCAGCTCGCCGTAGCGGATGCCGTACTGGCCGATGAAGTCGTTCATGCCGACCGGCAGCGTCCGCATCTCCTTGGTCGAGGTGAAGGAGAGCGCGAACAGGAATTCCTGCCAGGTGACGATCAGCACGAAGACGGCGGTGGCGACGATGCCCGGCTTGCAGAGCGGCAGGATGATCAGGAAGAAGATCTTGAACGGGCCGGCGCCGTCGATCGCCGCCGCCTCCTCCAGCGCTACCGGCAGCCGCGCCAGGAAGCCGCGCAGCATCCAGATCGCCACCGGCAGCGTCACCGTCACATAGGCGAGGATCAGCGAGGTATAGGTGTTCAGAAGGTTCGCCGACTTCATCATCTTGTAGATCGGGATGATGATGGCGCTGGCCGGGAACATCTGCGCCACGATGACCAGCACCATCAGGATCGACAGCAACCGCATCTGCGTCCGCGTGAACGAATAGGCGGCGAACAACGCCAGCGTCACCGTGATCACCACCGTCGACAGCGAGACGACGACCGAATTGAAGAAATAGGTGCGGAATTCGGGCCGGAACGCCGTCAGATAGTTGTCGAGGGTCGGATTCTCCGGCCAGAGCCGGGCGGGAATGGCGAAGGGCTCGGCGGCCGGCTTCAGCGACACCGACACCATCCAGAAGAAGGGCAGCAGGATGATGAGGCAGAGGCCGAGCTGCAGCGCGAGGAGCAGCAGGCGGGAGGAACGCGACGGGGTCATGCCACTGCCCTCCGGCCGCCGCGCTGGGTCAGGAAGTAGAGCGTGATCAGCAGCGCCAGCACGACGATCGAGACGACGCCATAGCCGGCCGCCTCGCCGAAGCGGAACTGGCCGAAGCCGAGCTCGTAGATCTTGGTCGGGAAGATATGCGTGGAATTCTGCGGACCGCCGCGCGTCAGAACCCAGATCATGTCGAAATAATTGAAGGTCAGGATGGTGGTCAGGATGAAGTTGATGGCGATGACTTCCTTCATCGACGGCAGCACGACGTGCCAGAGCCGGCGGACCGGACCGGCGCCATCGATCCTGGCCGCCTCCATCTGCTCTTCTTCAACGTTCTGAAGCGCCGCCAGATAGACGATGGTCGCGAAGGGAAAACCCTTCCAGACGGCGGCGATGACGACGGCGGCCATGGCGGTCGAACTGTCGGCGAGCCAGGCGAGGCCCTGATCGCCGAAGCCGGCGCTGATCAGGAACGAATTGATGAGGCCGAGCTGCGGATCGTACATGAAGCGCCACAGGATGGCGGCGACGACGCCGGGCAGCACCCAGGGCAGCAGGATCAGCGAGCGCATCAGCCCCTGGCCGGGCAGCTTCTGGTTCAGGAGCAGCGCGCAGAGGAAGCCGAACACGTTCTGGAGCACCACGACGGCGAGCGTCCAGATGCACGAATTCCAGACGATCTGGCCAAAGTCGGCGCTGGCGAAGATCTTTTTGTAGACGGCGAGGCCGACGAATTTCGGCGTCGGGTTGATGAAGGAGGTCGAGTAGAGGCTCTCGATGACCGTGCCGATCATCGGATAATACATCAGCACCGCGACCAGCAGGACGGCCGGCGTCACGAAGATCCAGGTGAGCCAGCGATCGCGTTTCAGCATGAAGGGTTCATTTCCGGTTGTCTTGGACGGGGCCGCGCGCCTCGGGCGCGGGCGGCCGCACTTCGCCCTCTCCCGCAAGCGGGAGAGGGCCAGGCTACGTTTCGTTAGTCGAGCGCGTCGATGGCGGCGCAGGCCTTCTTCGCCGCTTCGGCCGGATTGGCGCCGGAATAGACGTCCTGCGCCAGCGTCACCTCGATATCGGAGACCTCCAGGTAGCGGGCCGAGAGCGGCCGCGGCTGGGCGTTGGCAAGATGCGTCATGATCTTGTCGGCACCCTTGCGGTTGGCCTCGAGGAAGGTCTTGGCCGCCTTGACGTTGGCGGGGATCAGATCGACGACGGCGCCGTTGACGTCTTCCCGCGTCAGGAACTGGATGAACTTCCAGGCCGCGTCCTGGTGCGGCGACGACTTGTAGACGACGAGGTTCCAGCCGCCATACGCGCCGACCGGGGTCTTGCCCGAAGGCGCCGTGCCGTTCTCGAAGTCCCAGTCGATCTTCGACTTCTGCAGCGTCGGCTGTTCCAGCGCCGGCCAGAACTCGACGCCGAGCGAGCCGTTCAGGAACAGTTCGCGCATGTCGCCGGACGAGGCGTTGAGGATGCCCTTCGGCGCGAACGGCACCAGCGACTGCAGGTATTCGAGCGCACCGACCGATTCCTTGCTCGTCAGGGCGCACTTGCCGTTCTCGTCCAGCACCTTGCCGCCATTCGAGAAGATGAAGGAGTTCATGACGACGACGGTGTCTTCGCCCTTGTGGCCGAACAGGCCGACGCCGTACTTGCCCTTGGCCGGGTCGGTCAGCTTCTCGGCCGCCGCCTTCAGCCCGTCAAAGGTGGTGATCGAGGCCGGGTCGATGCCGGCTTCCTTGAACAGCGCATTGTTCAGGAACGAGAACTGCCAGACGTCGACATTGAACGGCACGCCATAGAGCTTGCCGTTGTAATTGGCCGAATCCCAGGCGCCCTTGAAGAAGGTGTCGGGCGAGACGCCGGCGGCCTTCGCCTGCGCGTCGAGCTCGGCGACCGCGCCGGCCTCGGCGAACGCGGCCTGCCAGATCTGGTCGACGGTGGAGACGTCAGGCGCGTTGCCGCCCTGCACGGCGGTCAGCAGGCGCTGCTGGAACTCCGGATAGGGAATCGTCGTCACTTCGATCTTGATGCCGGGATTCTCGGCCTCGAAGCGCTTCACCGCTTCCTTCTGGTACTGGCTCAGGCCGGATTCGGTCTGCTGGTTGTCCCAGAACTTCAGCGTGATGGTTTCCTGCGCGAACGCCGCAGGCGTCAGTCCCGCGAGCATCGTCGCGGCGAGAAGCAGTTTCTTCATGGTTGGTCCCTCCCAGTTGGTCTTCAAAGCCGTTTCTGCAATCCGTCCGGCCGATCAGGCCTTCCGTCTGTCCCCCACCGGCATACCGGTGTGGGGCGCCGCCATTTCCTCCGGCTCCTCGTCGGCAAGCGTGATGCGCGTGCCCATCGAGGCAAAGGCGAGCCGATCCGCCGGCAGCGAGGCGGAATCCGTGATCAAATCATCGATCGATCCGAGCGCCACGATGCGGTGGCTGGCCTCGACGCCGACGAGCGAATGGTCGGCCATGACGACGACCTCGCGCGAGGCGTCGACGAAGCGCCTGGCGGCGAGCGCCAGCCTCTCGTCCGTCGCCGAGGCGCCGAAATGCGGCGAGATGCCGTCGACCGACAGGAAGGCGCGATCGACCCGCATCGTCTCGAACAGCGCGCCGAGGCTGGGCCCGACCAGGCAGCGATCCTTCAGCTGGTATTCGCCGCTGGTCATGATCACCTTCAGGCCGGGACGACCGGAAAGCCGCTCCATCACGTCGACGGCGTTGGTGACGATGGTGACGCCGCTTCGCGTCATCAGTTCCTCGGCCAGAAGCGCCGAGAGGATGCCGCTGTTGATCAGGATGGTGTCGCCGGGGCGCACGAGGCGGGCGGCGCTGCGGGCGATCAATCGGCGGATCGCCGCGATCTCGCGGGCGATGCCGGATTGCGGCGCGGCGATGCGGAGCTCGAAGCCGAGCGCCTCGGCTCGCTCGCGCATGGCGCGCGCCATGTTGCGATACCAGTCATGCGCCGGATAGTGCGGCACGAAGCCGATGGCGCGGCGCGGGCCGACCGAACGGACGAAGGCCGGCCGCTCCGTCGCGCCGAGGATCGACGCCTCGGCCTCCGGCGCCAGGCCCCAGCCGGCGCCCGCCTTGCGATAGTAGCGGTCGAGCGTATCCGGCGTGACGACGACATGCGGCGTGCGGATTTCCTCCGGCATGGCGCCGCCATGCAGGGCGCTCGCCAGCGTCTCGACGGCGCGGATGCCGACGATTTCCGGAAACAGCGCGCAGGCCGCCTTGAGTTTTCCACGCGATGCGAGCGCGTCGAACAGCGCGCCGCCCTCGCCGCCGACCGAAAACGCGCTGACCTCGGCCACGCCGGCCCGGTCCGACGCCTCGATCGCCGCCAGCACCGAATGGTCGTTGACGCCGAAAATCACATTGATGTCCGGATAGGCGGCGAAGGCGTCGAGGCTGGCGCGCAGCGCGATGCGGAAACTGCCCTGGCCATCGACCCGCCAAGGCCGGACGACGCCGCGAAACGTCTCGCCAAAGCCCTTGATGAAGCCGTCGCAGCGGGCGCGCGTATTCGGCAGCGTCTCCAGCGAGACGAGCAGAAGGCGGGCTTCGGCGATCGCGCCCGACATCATGCGGCCGGCGGCGCGGCCAAGCTCGCGGCCGGCGGTGAAATTGTCGGGACCGAGATAGACGCCGCCTTCCTGCGGTGAGGATTCGGCCAGGAACGGGATGTGCCGGCGCTTGGCCAGCATACGCAGCGTGTCGGCGCCACGCCCGCCGATCGGCGGCAGCACGATGGCGTCGACGCCCTCGATCTCGTCCTGCAGCGCGTTTTCACGCGGCGCCGGAGCCTCGGCCTCCTCGGCCGCCACCACCTGCAGCAGCGCGCCGCCATGGGTGCGTTCGACCCGCCCCTCCTCGGCCAGACGGACGATATCCCGGCGGATCGTCACGCTGGAGACACGGCCGATGCGCTGCGCGATTTCCAGCACGGAGACTTCCTCGCCCGCCTGGGCAAGGATCTCGAGGATCCGGTTTTCGCGCTGCGCTTTGATCATATTGATCGTTTTTCCTGATGTCCCGATCATTATCGTCAGCGGATTTCGTCAAGCAAGGCGCGATAGCGGGCACGAACACATTGATCAATTTGATCGATTTCGGGTTCTTCGTCTCAATTGCGGATCGCTTTGAGCACGCGACCACAGCCCGCGCCGGGCGTAAGAAGCGACTTCGCGACGACGCGGGGCCTGTTCAGCGCCGCGATTCTGTCCGATCTTGGCGCCCCCTGGCGCGGCCTGCCGTCGCCTGCCCGAAGAGAGAGCGAGGCGCGGCGCGCCCCGCCAGATGATCAGGATCCGTTATGGCCGCAGCCAATTCCGCCCCGATGAAAGTCATCTACGATACCGACCCGGGCATCGACGATGCCATGGCGCTGCTGTTCCTCGAATACGCGCCCGAAGTCGACCTCGTCGGCATCACCACCGTGCTCGGCAATGCCTCGATCGAGACGACCACCCGCAACGCCCTGTTCCTGAAACAGTATTTCAACATCCAGGCGCCGGTGGCGCGTGGCGCCGCGCGGCCGCTGGTGCTGGAGCCGGCCGACGAACCGCATCACATCCACGGCGTCAACGGCCTCGGCGACGTGCCGATCCCCGAGACGCTCGCCGTCACGGAACACGAGCTGCCGGCGCATCGCTTCATCATCGACATGGTGCGCAAGCATCCGCACGAGATCACCATCGTCGCCGTCGGCCGCATGACCAATCTGGCACTCGCGCTGCGCGAAGACCCCGGCATCGCCGAGCTGGTCAAGGAAGTCGTCATCATGGGCGGCGCCTTCGGCTATGCCGGCCATTCCGGCAATGTGACGCCGGTAGCGGAAGCCAATATCATCGGCGACCCGCACGCCGCCGACGAGATGTTCGCGGCCAAGTGGCCGATCGTCGTCGTCGGCCTCGACGTGACGCAGGAATGCGTGATGACCACCACCTACATGCAGGAACTGCGCGAAAAGGGCGGCAAGGCCGGCCAGTTCTGCTGGGATATTTCCCGCGTCTACGAAGACTTTTATCGCGCGGCGACCGGCATCGACGGCATCTTCGTCCATGACTCCTCCGCCGTCGCCTATCTGCTCGATCCGAGCCTGTTCGCCACCCGCTCCGGCCCGATCAAGGTCGTCACCGAGGGCATCGCGATTGGCCAGACAATCCAGAAGCCGTCGACCCGCTCCTTCCCGCCGACGCCCTGGGACGGCCTGCCGGACCACAAGATCTGCATCGCCGTCGACGGTCCGCGCTTCCTCGACCTCTACTTCAAGGTCATCGTCGAAGGCGCCGCCGCGCGGGCCTGACGCTTTTGGGTCGGGGCCTCGCGCCCCGACCCTTCTGCTGTCGCGACCGTCGCGCCATGTGCCATCTGCCGCCACACACTCGCCGTCATCCTCGCGAAAGCGAGGATCCATGCCGCCGGGTTTTCGCCGCGCAAACCTCCCAAAGCCTCGGCTGGATGGATCCCGGCTCGGGGGCCGGGATGACGCGAGCGTGGGGGCTCGGGCTGGCGCTAATCTGCCAGACGTCGCTTTCCGCATGCTGAGGGGCTTCCGACGAGGCCATTCTCGAAGCACGCACGGCCCGCTGCGGCGCGCGCCGTCTTTGCCACCCGATTTTCTCGCTCCCTGCTCCCTCACCCTCCCCGTCATCCCTGCGAAAGCAGGGATCCATGCAGCCGGGTTTTGCGCCGGGCGAACTCCCAAAGCCTCGGCTGAATGGATTCGGGCTCGGGGACCATGATGACGGCGAGCGTGTGTCCACCATGGCGACGGCGCTCCGGCCGCATTGACTCTGCCGCAACGACAGCCTATCGATTTCACATAAGTGATCGCGTCTCACATTTGTGAAAACCATGCCGAGCGTCGCCAACCCCATTCCGCCGACCCGCGACGAGCAGCGCGAGCACCGCATGGTGCAGGTCGCGAAGCTCTATTACGACCTCGAGCGGACCCAGAGCGAGATCGCCGAGGAAGTCGGCCTGACCCGCTGGCAGGTCAGCCGGCTGCTGCGCGACGCGCGCGAAAGCGGCATCGTCCGCATCGCCATCGTTCCCCGTGCGCAACGCCTGCCCGCCCTGGAAGCGCGGCTGCAGACCGTATTCGCGCTGCGCGAGGCGATCGTCGTGCCGTCGATGGGCGACGGCGACGTCGCACAGGACGCGGTGGCGCAGGCGGCCGGACAATATCTCGCCGGCCTCAGCCCGCGCCCCGGCCTGGTCGGCGTCTCCTGGGGCCGCACCATGGCGTCGGTGGCGCACTGGCTGGCGCCCGGCTGGAACGACGGCGTCCGCGTCGTGCTGATGAACGGCGCCACCAATTTGAAATCGGCGACACTGAAGACCAACACCGTGGCCGAACGCTTCGCCGAAGCCGGCAACGGCACGGCGACGCTGCTGCCGGTGCCGGCGATCGTCGGCCGCGCCGAGACGCGCAGCGTGATCGAGGCCGACCCGGTGATTTCAAGCGTGCTCGAACTCGCCGACGAAGCGCCCGTCGCCTGCTTCGGGCTCGGCGGCATGGCCGGTTCCGTGCATGTCGAATCCGGTTACCTCACCTCCGGGGATGTCGACGGCCTGGTCGCCAAGCATGCTGTCGGCGATCTGCTCGGCCGCTTCATCGACGCGGAGGGCGCCATCGCCGATCCTGCGCTCGACGCCCGCACCATCGGCCTCGCGCCGGAGCGGCTGCGCGCCAAGTCGCATTCGATCGGCGTCGCCTCCGGCCGGGCCAAGCACGCCGTCGTCCTCGCCGCCCTGAAGGCGCGCTACGTCAACGTCCTCGTCACCGACGAGGCCACGGCTCTCTTTGCCCTATCCGAATCCGCCCTTTTAGAAGCCCGGGAGAAGACCCATGCCGGCTGACGGCGCCACGGAGCACAAGACTCCGCCGCTCTCCAACACGCTTGCCCGCAATACCGGAACGCCGCTCGCGACCGACTGGTTCGAAGGCGCGCAAGTGAACACCTCCGCCGCCGAACGCCGCGCCGCGACGCTGGGCGGCCGAAGGACGGTGAAGAAGGAATACCAGGCCGCCTGGCTTGTGAAGGCGGTGACGCTGATGGACCTGACGACGCTCGCCGGCGACGACACGCCCGGCCGCGTCCACCGGCTCTGCATGAAGGCGCGCCGGCCGTTCCGCGAGGATCTCGTCGAAGCGCTGGGCCTCTCGGCCAACCCGCCCAAGGTCGGCGCCGTCTGCGTTTACCCGACCATGGTCGCCCCCGCCTTCAAGGCGCTGGAAGGCTCGGGCATTCCCGTCGCCTCGGTCGCGACCGGCTTCCCAGCCGGGTTGACGCCACTGAAGCAGCGGCTGGAAGAGATCCACTACGCCGTCGGCGAAGGCGCGCATGAGATCGACATCGTCATCACCCGCGCCCATGTGCTGAACGGCGACTGGCAGGCGCTCTATGACGAGGTCGCCGCCATGCGCGAAGCCTGCGGTGAGGCGCATCTGAAGGCGATCCTCGCCACTGGCGACCTGAAGACTTTGCGCAATGTCTACAAGGCGTCGATGGTCGCCATGCAGGCCGGCGCCGACTTCATCAAGACCTCGACCGGCAAGGAAGACGTCAACGCCACGCTGCCCGTCAGCCTCGTCATGTGCCGCGCCATCCGCGACTACGAGGCAGCGACCGGCTTCCGCATCGGCTTCAAGCCGGCCGGCGGCCTCCGGACCGCCAAGGACGCGATTGCCTGGCTGACCCTGATGAAGGAAGAGCTCGGCAATCCCTGGCTTGAGCCCAACCTCTTCCGTATCGGCGCCAGCTCGCTGCTTGCCGACATCGAACGGCAGATCGAGCATTTCGTCACCGGCCGTTATTCCTCCACCATCCGTCACGCGCTCGCCTGAGGGGAACGATCATGGCACTCGTCAAGGACATCCTCGTCAGCATGGATTACGGCCCCGCCCCCGAGGTGAACGAACCCGTCGTCGGCTGGCTCGACCAGCACAGGCAAGGCTTCAACCATTTCATCGACGGCAAGTTCGTCGCGCCCTCGACCGGCGAACGCTTCGCCGTGTTCAACCCGGCCTATGAGACGGAACTGGCGCAGGTCGCCCAGGGCAGTGCCGCCGATGTCGACAAGGCGGTCAAGGCCGCCCGCAAGGCGTTCAAATCGTGGTCGGCGCTCTCCGGCCATGAGCGCGCCGTCTATCTCTACGCCATCGCCCGCCACATCCAGAAGCGCGAGCGCTTCCTCGCCGTGCTGGAGACGATGGACAATGGCAAGCCGATCCGCGAGACGCGCGACATCGACATTCCGCTGGTCGCCCGCCACTTCTACCATCACGCCGGCTGGGCCGAACTGATCGAGAGCGAGTTCCCGGGCGAAGGTCCGGTCGGCGTCTGCGGCCAGATCATCCCGTGGAATTTTCCCCTTCTGATGCTGGCCTGGAAGATTGCGCCGGCGCTCGCCGCCGGCAACACGGTCGTCCTGAAGCCGGCCGAATACACGCCGTTGACGGCGCTCGCCTTCGCCGAGATCTGCCGCGAGGTCGGTCTGCCGGCCGGCGTCGTCAACATCGTCACCGGCGACGGCGCGACCGGCAACGCGATTGTCGAGCACGCCGATATCGACAAGATCGCCTTCACCGGCTCGACCGAGGTCGGCCGGATCATCCGGGAGAAGACCGCCGGCACGGGCAAGAAGCTGTCGCTCGAGCTCGGCGGCAAGTCGCCCTTCATCGTCTTCGAGGACGCCGATCTCGACGGCGCGGTCGAGGGTGTCGTCGATGCGATCTGGTTCAACCAGGGCCAGGTCTGCTGCGCCGGTTCGCGCCTGCTGGTGCAGGAGAGCGTCGCCGAAAAGGTCTATGCCAAGCTGCGCGCCCGCATGGCCAACCTCCGGGTCGGCGATCCGCTCGATAAATCGATCGACATGGGCGCCATCGTCGACCCCGTCCAGCTGAAGCGGATCCGCGAACTGGTCGCCAAGGGCGAAGCCGAGGGCGCGACGCTCTTCCAGGTTAACAAGGGGTTACCAGCGCAGGGCTGTTTCTTCCCGCCGTCACTGTTCACCAATGTGGCGCCGGCCTCGACCATCGCCGAGGTCGAGATCTTCGGCCCGGTGCTGGCCGGCATGACCTTCCGCACGCCGGACGAGGCGGTGGCACTCGCCAACAACAGCCGCTACGGCCTCGCGGCTTCGGTGTGGTCGGAGAACATCAACCTGACCCTCGACGTCGCCGCCAAGCTGAAGGCCGGCGTTGTCTGGATCAACTCGACCAACATGTTCGACGCCGCCGCCGGCTTCGGCGGCTATCGCGAAAGCGGTTTTGGCCGCGAAGGCGGGCGCGAGGGCATGGCCGAATATCTGAAGCCGGTCACCGACAAGCCCTTGAAGGCAGACGAGAAAGTCGCGGCCAAGCTGTCGCCGCTGCCGGTCGCGGACGAGGAGATCAGCGGCCTGCCGTCGATCGACCGCACGGCAAAACTCTATGTTGGCGGCAAGCAGGCCCGGCCCGACTCCGGCTATTCCTACACGGTGCTCGGCCCCAAAGGCCAGCCGATCAGCCAGGCTGGTCTCGGCAATCGCAAGGACATCCGCAACGCCGTCGAAACCGCCGGCAAGGCCGGTAGCTGGGGTGGCGTCACGGCGCATAACCGCGCGCAGGTGCTCTATTACGTCGCCGAAAACCTCTCCTCGCGCGCCAAAGAGTTCGAAGCGCGGATTGTCGCCATGACCGGCGTCTCGGCCAAGGCGGCGGCCGAAGAGGTCGCTCTATCGATCCGGCGGACGTTCTGGTACGCGGCGCAGGCCGACAAGTTCGACGGCGCGGTGCATGCCACCAAGTCGCGCCATGTGACGCTCGCCATGAACGAAGCCTTTGGCACCATGGGCATTCTGTGCCCGGACGAGGCGCCGCTGCTAGGCTTCGTCTCGCTGGTGATGCCGGCGATATCAATGGGGAACCGCGTCGTCGTCGTGCCGCCCTCCAGCCATCCGCTGGCGGCGACCGATTTCTACCAGATCCTCGATACCAGCGACGTTCCGGCCGGCGTGGTCAACATCGTCACCGGCGAGCGCGATGTCCTGGCCAAGACCCTGGCCGAGCATGACGATGTCGCAGCACTCTGGTATTTCGGCTCGAAGGCCGGCAGCGCCATGGTGGAAAAGGCGTCGGCCGGCAATCTGAAGCCGGTCTGGGCCAACCAGGGCATTCCCCGCCGCTGGAACGAACCGTCGGCGCAGGGCCGCGAGTTCCTTCGCCGCGCCACGCAGGTGAAGAACATCTGGGTGCCTTACGGCGAATAGGCGCATTGATGCAGGCGCACCGCGGTCCGCCTGCATCAAATCCCGCAAGAAGGCGCTACACCTCGCCCCAGACGCGCGGCAGCGGGTGGCCGACGGTGGGGCGACCGCCGAGCACGGTCGTCGCCTGGGCTCCGGCTTCGACGCCGCGATGGAGGCAGACGTCGATCGCCTGGCCGGCCAGACGCGCCGCCAGGAAGCCGGCAAGAAACGCGTCGCCGGCCCCAGTGGTGTCGGCGACCTCGACCTTCGGCGCCGCCGCCTTGAGGCGAACCGACCGACTGGCCGCCTCGGCGCCCTCGGCGCCGCGCTTGATGACGGCGAGATCATAGCGCGCGGTCAGGAAGCGGATCTGTTCGGCCGCGTCGCGGGTGCCGGTGAGGCAGGCGGCCTCCTCGGCATTCGGGAAGATGATCGAGGCATCGCTGGTCCAGCCGAGGAAATTCGCCGGCCCGACCTCCTCCAGGAAGCCGACGGAGGCCGGATCGACCGTCACCGTGATGCCGCGCGCCCGCGCCACCGCCATCAGCGCCATCACCGCGGCGCGGGGGCCGGGCGTGAACAGCGCATAGCCGGAGACATGCACCAGATCGAGCTGGTTCAGCATCGAGAACGGCAGGTCCTCGGCGCAAAGCCCATCATTGGCGCCACGATCGGTCAGGAAGCTGCGCTCGGCATTGTCCGAGAGGATGGCGATCAGCATGCCGGTCGTGCGCTCGTCATCGGCCGAAAGCACCGGCACCACGCCGGCATCGCGCAGCGCCTGTTCCTGTTCGGCCAGGTCGCGGCGGCCAACCCGGCCGGCGAACGCCACCGGAATGCCGAAATGCGCCAACCAGGCCGCCTGGTTGCAGCCAGACCCGCCCGGATAGAGGCCGATCTTGGCGCGCCGGTCGGAGCCGACAACCAGCGGTCCGTCCGGTCGCACGATGACATCGGTCATCACGTCGCCGATGACGAGCATGCGAGGGCGGGGCAAAGCGGAGGCAGACATGGCGAAACTCGAATCGGACAAAAGGTTGATCTCTCTCCTATAGAGAGGAATGAAGCCGGCATTAAGCTTGAACCGCGCGGCCGATGGCTCCATGTCTGGGCCAGCTCATTCTGACAGAGGCCCGCATGACTGCCGAAAATCCGCTTCTCGCGCCCTGGAATACGCCGTTCGACGTCCCGCCCTTCGCCTCCATCGAACCCGCCCACTATACGCCCGCCTTCCAGGCGGCGATCGCCGAGCATGAGGCCGAGATCGCGGCGATTGCCGACAATGCCGAGGCGCCCAGCTTCGACAACACCATTGCCGCGATGGAACGGGCCGGCCGTTCGCTCGACCGGGTCGCCAACGTCTTCTTCAACCTGACCGGCGCCCATACCAATGACGAGCTTGAAACCATCGAGCTCGATCTCGCCCCGGTGCTGGCGCGCCACAGCAACGGCATCTACCAGAATGCCAAACTGTTCGAGCGCATCGACACGCTGTTCAAGGCAGGCAATGCCGGGCTCGACGCCGAGCAAGCGCGCGTGCTCGAGCGCTATCATACCTCCTTCGTCCGCGCCGGTGCCGGCCTGCCGCCGGAAGCGAAGACCCGGCTTGGCGCGATCGCCGAACGGCTGGCGACGCTCGGCACCAATTTCGGCCAGAACGTGCTGGCCGACGAAAAGAGCTGGAGCCTGACGCTGGAAGGCGAGGAAGACCTGGCGGGCCTGCCCGATTTCCTGCGCGATGCGGCAGCCCAGGCCGCCAAGGATCGCGGCCTCGACGGCAAGCATGTCATCACGCTGTCGCGCTCGTCGATCGAGCCGTTCCTGCAGTTTTCCGCCCGGCGCGACCTGCGCGAAAAGGCGTTTGCCGCCTGGATCGCGCGCGGCGAGGCCGGCAAGACCGATAACCGCGCCATCATCGCCGAGACGGTGAAGCTGCGCGCCGAACGGGCGAAGCTGCTCAGCTTCCCATCTTTCGCGCATTTCCGCCTCGACGATTCGATGGCCAAGACGCCGGAAGCGGCGATGGGCCTACTCAAGTCGGTCTGGAAGCCGGCGCGCGCCCAGGCGATCGCCGAGCGCGAGGCGTTGCAGACGCTGGCACAGGCCGAAGGCGGCAATTTCGACATCGCCGCCTGGGACTGGCGCTACTATTCCGAGAAGCGCCGCAAGGCCGAGTTCGATCTAGACGAGAGCCAGCTGAAGCCCTACCTGCAGCTCGACAAGATCGTCGAGGCGGCCTTCGACACCGCGACCCGCCTGTTCGGCGTCACCTTCGCCGAACGCTTCGACGTGCCGGTCTATCATCCGGACGTCCGTGCCTTCGAGGTCAAGGATCGTGACGGCAAGCCGGTCGGGCTGTTCCTCGGCGACTATTTCGCCCGCGCCTCGAAGCGCTCCGGCGCCTGGATGAGCGACTATCGCGGCCAGGAAAAGCTCGCCGGCGACATCCGGCCGATCATCGTCAATGTGATGAACTTCGCCAAGGGCGCCGAGGGCCAGCCGACGCTGCTCTCCTTCGACGATGCCCGCACGCTGTTCCACGAGTTCGGCCACGGTCTGCACGGCCTGCTCTCCGACGTCACCTATCCGCGCATCGCCGGCACCAATGTCGCGCGCGACTTCGTCGAGTTCCCGTCGCAGCTCTATGAACACTGGTTCGAGCAGCCGGAAGTGCTGGAGCGCTTTGCGCTGCACTACAAGACCGGCGAACCGATGCCGAAGGCCTTGATCGAGCGACTCATGGCGAGCCGCACCTTCAACCAGGGCTTCGCCACGGTCGAATATGTCTCGTCTGCATTGGTCGATCTCGAACTCCACCTGCTCGGCAATACAGACGGGCTCGACGCGCCCGCCTTCGAGCAGAAGGTGCTGGACGACATCGGCATGCCGGAGGCGATGGTGATGCGGCACCGCTCGCCGCATTTCCAGCATGTCTTCGCCGGCGACGGCTACTCCTCGGCCTACTACTCCTACCTCTGGTCGGAAGTGCTCGACGCCGACGGTTTTGGCGCGTTTGAGGAGGCGGGCGATCTTTTCGCACCGACAGTGGCGGCGAAGCTGAAGGAATACGTCTATTCGGCCGGCAATCGCCGCGAGCCGGAAGAGGCCTATCGCGCCTTCCGCGGCCGCGACCCGGAGCCCTCGGCGCTGTTGAAGAAGCGCGGCCTCCTCGAAGCGGCCGAGTAATCCGCTGCCAGGCCTTTCGCCCCATCCCGCTTGCGGGAGCGGGCGATCTGACGTTTCCTAGGCCGCGGGATCGCGGCGCAGAGACCGCGCGGCGCCGATTTCCCGGCGCGGCGCTGGCCTTCGGCGCGAGAATCGCTATTGTCCGCGGCCAAACCTCAAGAGGATCAGCGCCATGGCCGTTTCCAAGACCGACCTTTCCCAAATCGAGCTGAAGACGCTCGCCCGCGTCTCGCGTCCCGGCCCCTATGTCGGCCTCAACGGCAAGGCCGTGCAGAAGCTGATCGAGCTCGGCCTCGTCAAGACGCGCGTCGCCGGCTACGTGCTGACCGACGAAGGCATGAGCCTGCTGCGCGCCGACGCCGAGTAAGCGAGCCAAGGCTTCGCAAATAACAAAGGCCCCCGACGATCCTCGCCGGGGGCCTTTTGTTTTTGGAAACAGCCGGACTGATTTTCACTGTTCGAATCTCCTTCCTTTCACCCCTCCCGGCGGGAGAGGTGAAAGAAAGTGCCCGGCATCGGCTGGCCTCAATCCGGCAGGACGACGCCGATCTTCGCCAGCAGGCCGCCATCGACCTTGTATTCGCCGCCGGTGCAGAAGGCGGCGCGCGGACCGGCCAGGAAGGCGATCATTGCGCCGACATCCTCGATCCGGCCGACCCGGCCGATCGGATGCGCCGCGCCCCACAACGCGATCACCTCATCCTCGGTCTTGCCGTCGAGATTCTCGCTCGCGGCGAAGCGCAGCATCGGCGTGTCGATCGAGCCGGGGCAGACCGCGTTGACACGGATGCCGTCCTTGGCGTGGTCGAGCGCCATGGCGCGGGTCAACGCCAGCAGGCCGCCCTTCGAGGCGACATAGGCGGCGACATTGGTCTGGCAGGCAATGCCCTGCACCGAGGCGATGTTGACGATGGCGCCGCCGCCGTTCTTGCGCATCACGGGAATCGCGTGATGGGCGGTCAGATAGGTACCCTTCAGATTGACGCCGAGCACGCGGTCCCAATCGGCCTCGGCCATCGTCTCGACGGTGCCATAGGGCTGGATCGCCGCGCTGTTGACGATGATGTCGATGCGACCGAATTTTTCCGCCGTCTCCGCCACCATGGCCGAGACAGACGCGTCGCTCGAAACATCGCCGACGATGCCATGCGCCGTGGCGCCGCCGGCAGCGAGCTTAGCCACCGCCTTGTCCAGCGCCGCCTTGTCGAGTCCGAACAGCACGATCGTCGCGCCCTCGCCGGCCAGCGCCTGCGCCCCGCCAAAGCCGATGCCGGTGGCGCCGCCCGTCACGATCGCCACCTTGCCTGCCAATTCCGCCATTCTTGTCGCTCCCTTTCGCTCATTTCGTCATTCGAACGGCTCGGGCCTTCTCCTGCCGCCGGCCGCCGACCGATTTTCACCACGCCCCGCTCCATCTGGAATCAGGTGCGCTGTTCGATCGGGACAACCTGCCATCGGCCAAGGCCGAGCGCCATGACTTCACGGCCAATCGCGCCGCCTCCGGCCGGATTTGCACCGCGACGCGGCATCAGGGCAATGGCGTTGGCCCCGACGCCAGCAGCACGGCGACAAAGCGGACCAGACCGCGCTGGACATGCTCGGCCACGTCGCCTTGCGGATCGAAGCTCCACCAGAGCAGCGAACCCTGCCATTGCGCCGCCATCAGCAGGCCGATATCGGCGGGCGCGTGCGGCGTCGTCGCGAAGCAGGCGTCGAGCGCCCCGGCGAGTTCCGCCTTCCAGCGCGCGCCACGCGCCCGCAGCTGCGGGTCGCGCAGATCCTCGCGCAGCACCAGCAGGCCCTCGGCATAGGCTTCGACCTCGCCATAATCGGAAAGTCCAACCAGCAGCTGGATCGCCCCGGCCGGGCTTCGGGGCACGGTGACGGCGAGAGCGGCGGTCCGGGCGTCCAAGCCGTCCCAGGCATGCAGCAGCGCGGCCTGCTTCAGCGCCGCCTTGCTGCCGAAACGCTGCACCAGCGTCGAGCCGGCAAGCCCGGAGGCGCGGGCGAGGTTTTCGAAGGTCAGCGCCTCGGGACCCCGCTCATGAATCAGCGTCAACGCCGCCTCCAGCACGGTCTCGTCCGGCATCGCCGTACCGACCGATCACCTCGACCCCGATGCGGTCCGCACGCTGGTCGGGCGCATCCGCGCGGAAGAAGGCCGGCTGGATATCCTCGTCAACGACATCTGGGGCGGCGAAAAATTGTTCGAATGGAACAAGCCGGTCTGGGAGCACGATCTTGAAAACGGCTTGCGCCTGCTTCGGCTCGGCATCGACACGCATCTGATCACCGCGCATTTCGCGCTGCCGCTGCTGATCGCCAATCCGGGCGGGCTGCTGGTGGAGGTGACCGACGGTACCGCCGACTACAATGCGACGCATTACCGGCTGTCGCCCTTCTACGATCTCGCCAAGACGGCGGTGAACCGCATGGGCTGGGCGCATGCGAAGGATCTGGGACCGCATGACGCCACCTCGATGTCGCTGACACCCGGCTGGCTGCGCTCGGAGATGATGCTGGAGGCGTTTGGCGTCCGCGAGGACAATTGGCGCGACGCCATCGCGACCGAGCCGCACTTCGTCATTTCGGAAACGCCGCGCTTCGTCGGGCGCGCCGTCGCGGCCTTGGCCGCCGACCCCGACCGCGCCCGCTGGAACGGCCAGTCGCTTTCCAGCGGCGGACTGGCGCAAGCCTACGGCTTCACCGATCTCGACGGCTCGCAGCCGGACGCCTGGCGCTATCTGGTCGAAGTGCAGGAGGCGGCCAGACCGGCCGACGCGACCGGTTATCGCTAGGCTGTTCACCCCGCAAACCGAGGCATGGCATATCCGCCGGCACCTCGACTCCAGAGCGATGAAACAACGCCGTCATTGATGATAGGATGACCAAACGGCATTTACTTGTCCGTAGAAGCTTTGGCGTATCGCTTTGGGTTCACAGCAAAGAGGAAGCCCCATGCAAATCACACGTATCAGCAAGACTGCGCTTGTCGCATCCATCGCATTTTTTGCCACGCTCGTCGCCTTCGGCAACATCACCGACTATGGCTCGAACTTCGAGTTCGTGCGGCACGTGCTTCTGATGGACACGATCTTCCCGAACGCCACCATTCACTACCGCGCCATCGCCAACCCGACCCTGCACCATGCCTTCTACATCCTGATCATCGCGGCGGAGACGCTGACCGCGATCCTGTGCTGGATCGGCGCCTTTGCCATGCTCGGCCGCCTCGGCGCCGACGCACGCACTTTCAACCGCTCGAAGAAATGGGCCATTGGCGGCCTCGCCTTCGGCTTCCTCGTCTGGCAGGTCGCCTTCCTTTCGGTCGGCGGCGAGTGGTTCGGCATGTGGATGTCTCAGACCTGGAACGGCATCGAATCGGCGTTCCGCTTCTTCATCACCATCATCGCCGTGCTGATCTTCGTGTCGCAGCCCGACACCGAGCTCAACGACTGATCTCACGCGGCACCCCGCCGCATCGGACAAGCAAAGCCCCGGCCCGGACCTCCCGGCCGGGGCTTTGTTTTCTGGCTGGTCGGCGCGCATCGGCCACGCATCCATCCGCAATCAAACTTGAAAAATACCGACCATGCGGTATGTTTAAGCATGGCCAGAGCGCACGAACGCAAGAAGCAGCCGGAACAGGTTCGGCGAACCCTACTCGACTGCGCGGCCAAGCTCGCCGTCGAGGTCGGCCTTTCTGCGCTCACCATCCAGGCCGTCGCCGACGCCGCCCATGTCACCAAGGGCGGGCTGTTCCATCACTTCCCCAGCAAGGAGAAGTTGATCGAAGGGGTGTTCGACGATCTACTCCGGGCGCTGGACGAGGAGATCGATGCGCTCATGCAAAGGGATGCGGTCGCGCATGGTCGTTTCACCCGCGCCTATGTCGTCTCGGCGCTGCGGCTGATCGAATCGAAGGCGCCCAGCCCTTGGGGGGCGCTCTCGATCTCCATGATGGTCGATGCGAACCTGCGCAAGCTGTGGTCCGACTGGCTGCGCGGACGACTGCAGCGGCACGCCGATACCGACTCCGAGCCGACACTGGAGATCGTCCGCTACGCGGCGGACGGCGTCTGGCTGGCCGACATCACCGATGTCGACGTCGCGCTGCGGATGGACCGCGAGCAGTTGCGCGAAACCCTGGTCCAGATGACCGTGAAGAGAGACAAGCCATGAACCCGGCCCTTGCAACCTACGCCTCGCTCGGCGGCGCCATCGCCCTCGAAGTGGTCGGCACCACGCTGCTGCAGCAATCGCAGCAATTCACCCGGCCGTGGCCGACCCTCGGCATGGCGCTGTGCTACGGCGCCGCCTTCTACTTCCTGACCTTCGTGCTGCGCACGATGCCGGTCGGCATCGCCTATGCAATCTGGAGCGGGCTCGGCATCGTCCTGATTTCGATGATCGGGGTGGTGCTCTTCCGCCAGACGCTCGATACGGCCGCGCTGATCGGCCTCGGCTTCATCATCACCGGCGTCATCATCGTCAACCTCTTCTCCAGCTCGGTTTCGCACTGAGGAGAGGCGCCGGCAATGTCGGCGCGCGCGCGGGATACACCCCCGAAACCTGCCGCCGGAGCGCGTCCCTGCGCCGAGAGCCATTCATCGTTGCGCAGAAACGCCGATCTGACCCAAGCGCGCTATGGCGCGAGGCCGAAGATCATCAGGCAATAGCCGATGAGCGCGCCGTTGACGAGCATGAAGTAGATATGCGGCTGCTTCGCCTCCCCCTTGAACATCAGGGGATTGTGGAAGAGCACGGTGGCACCGATCAGGAAGAGAATGAGGAGCAGCGCGCCCCAGGCCGGCAAGACGCCGAAGGTGACGGCTAGGCCGCCGACAAGCTGCGACGCAAATCCGAGCGCCGTGACCGGCATCGGCAGCTTCCAGCCATAATTGGTTTCCGGTGTTTTGCGCCCGGCGAAATTCTTGAAATTGCGAATGCCGGCGATGATAAAAAACAGGCCCAGAATGACCCGGCCAACCAGGATCAGCGTCGCTGCGAGTGTCATGTTTTCCCCCACGTTCCAAACTGACGTAGCGGATCGGGAGCCGCCAGAAAAGGGGGAGACTCGCCGCACGGCATTTCATGCCTTCACAGCCCGCCCAGGCTGCCGCCTGCGGTAGCGCCCTACGGGCGATCCAATTGCCCCGGAGCCGAAATGCAAAAAGCGCCCGGGCAGGGCGCTTCGGCATGTACCTGAATTTTTTGAAGAAAATGGCGCGCCCGAAGAGATTCGAACTCCTGACCCCCAGATTCGTAGTCTGGTGCTCTATCCAGCTGAGCTACGGGCGCCTGTCGCTTGCACCGCCCTGAACAAAACCTCCGGGGCGCCGCGCCGACCCTCAGGCCGTCGACGAGGGGATTGCTACAGCCTCATTCCCGCGATTGCAAGCGCCGAGTTGGACGAGGCTGTGGAGAAACCGTCTGCCGGCCTAACCGACCCGAGCGCGGGCGGCCAGATCGAAGGCGATCGGCCGGTCCGGCAAGGTGATTTCGAACGCGGCGCCCGGCACGCTCTGATCCACCAATACGATGGTGCCGCCATGCGCGCGCACGATCTCGGCCGCGATCGCCAGGCCGAGGCCTGCGCCACCCGGTCGCACGCCACCCTGGAACGCCTGGAACAGGTGCTGCCGTGCCTTGGCCGACACGCCGGGACCGGTGTCGCTGATCCGGATGATGACGACGCCCCCCTCGCGCCGCGCCTCGATGAAAAGACGGCGCACGATGGCCGGGTCGACCTCGCCATCCATCGCCTGCACGGCGTTGCGGCAAAGATTGAGCAGGACGCGGAACAGCTGATCGGGATCCGCGTCGACTTCGAAACTCGGCTCGATCCGGCTGTCGAAGACGATGGTCGCCTGCTGGTCGAGCCCGAGCACGTCGGCGACCTCGTGGCAGATCCGCGCCAGATCGACGAGGCGACGCTGCGGCTCGCGCTCGCGCGCCCGGCCATAGGCGAGCGTCGTCTGGCAATATTCGATGGCGCGGCCGAGCGTAGCGATCAGCTTGGGCGCGAAGCGCTGCACGGCCGGGTCCGGCAGGGCCGCGATGCGGTCGGAGAACAGCTGCGCCGAGGCCAGGAGATTGCGCAGGTCGTGATTGACCTTCGAGACGGCCAGGCCGAGATCGGCGAGATGGCGCTTTTGCGCCAGCGACTCCGTCAGATGGCTCTGCATCGCGGCGAGCTTGTCCTCGGCGATGCCGATCTCATCCGAGCGGCCGCTCGGCTCGATGATGCGCGACTTGTCTTCCGGATCCTCCGAATAGCGCACCATGGCCTGCGCCAGCCGCCGCATCGGCCGGATCAGCAGCCTCTGCAGGCTGATATAGATCAGGATCGCCGTCAGGATCGAGATCACCGCCGACAGCAACAGGATATTGCCGGCGAAACGGATCATCGCCGCCCGCAGCGGCCGATCGCTGATCACCAGCTCGAGGCTCTTGCCGTCGCGATCCGGCCCGATGACGCGCAGCGTGCGCGGCGTCCATGCGATCAGGGTCGAGAAGGCGGCCTCGGCCGAGCGCCACATCGTGGGATCGCGCAAATCCGCCACCTCGTCGACGGTCGGCGGCATCTCGACGGCGGCGAGAAGGCGGCTGGCCTTGCCGGTGCGCAGCACAATCGCGGTGGCCCCCACCGACGCCAGCAGTTCATCCTGGACGGTGCGCGGCACATCCTCCCAGGCGGCCGATCCAAGCAGCACGGCGGCGGCCTGCGCCGTCGCCAGCTTCTCCTCGAGGTAACGGACGCGATAGCTCGACACGGAGGGCACGAAGGCCGCCACTTCGCTGACCATGACAAACACGATCGTCAGCAGGATCAGCTTGATCGACAGACCAAAGGCATGTCGCCGAGGCCGTGCGGGTGCGACATCCGGCAAGGGGGCCTGCGCGACAATACCGGACTGCAAGGGGCCTGCGTTGAGATCCGTCACTTTGGCGTCATTCAATCGGCACTCCCATCTCGGCCGATGACCCCGCTATGATGACTCGGCTGAGTGCGCCGCGTCAAACTCCGGCTGGATTCGCGGCGCCCCGCCGATTTCGGCATTCTTCGCGAGATCTTCCGGCGCGATCCCGATCTAGGCGCGCGATGCCGGACTCGCGTTGACTTGGCTGGACCTAGTCCGTATAAGCCGGGCTCACGAGAGCACGCTTCCCGTCGTGCCATGGCTTTTGGTCGTGGCATGCGGTTTCAAACCGCCGGGTCGGCTCGCTCATCCGATGATAAACATTGAATTCGAGGGGCCGCCCCAAGCGGTGACGACGCATGAAGCGCACGTATCAACCTAGCAAGCTCGTTCGCGCCCGCCGCCACGGCTTCCGTTCCCGTATGGCCACCGTTGGCGGCCGCAAGGTCATCGCGGCCCGCCGCGCGCAGGGCCGCAAGAAGCTCACTGCCTAATCCGGCGGACCGACAGCCGGCCGGCGCCCGGAAAGGCCTCCCATGGATCACATGAAGACCATGGATCGTCTCAAGAAACGCGCCGAATTTCTCGCCGTCGCCGGAGGGCCCCGCGCCTCCCGGCGCGGTTTTGTGTTGCAAAAACGCAACCCGCGCGCCGAAGATTCCGATCGACCGGCGCGCATCGGCTACACGGTCACGAAGAAGATGGGCAATTCGCCCGAGCGCAACCGCATCCGGCGGCGCCTGCGCGAGGCGATCCGCATCGCGGGCGGCGAGCACGCCATTGCCGGCACCGACTATGTTCTGGTCGGTCGCCGCGCCGCACTGTCGCAGCCCTTCGAACTTCTCGTTGCCGACCTTATCTCCGGCTTCGACGCGCTGAAGCGTCCGATGTCGGCTCCGCGTCCAAAAGAGCGCGGCAAGGAAACAGCCCGGCAGCCGGGCCAAGCGACTCACCCGAAAGACGTGAACGATGACCGATAACCGCAATCTGATCCTAGCCGTCGTCCTGTCGGTGGCGGTCGTCTTCGGATGGCAGTATTTTGTCGCGACGCCCAAGATCGATCAGGCGCGCCAGCACGCGGCACAGACGAGCACGGCCACGCAGACGTCGGGCAGCCCGACCGCGACGACCGGCACGGCAGGCGCGACGGCAACGCCCGGTGCCCCGAACACCCCGGGCCAGGCGACCGTGATGACCCGCGACCAGGCGCTCGCCGCCAACCCGCGCGTTGAGATCAACACCGCCTCCGTCACTGGCTCGATCAACCTCAAGGGCGCTCGTTTCGACGATCTTCATCTCGACGGCTTTCGCGAGACGGTAGACCCGAAAAGCCCGACCATCGTGCTGCTGTCCCCCTCGGGCGCGCCGAATGGCTATTTCGCGGAATTCGGCTGGGTCGCGCCGGCCGGCGTCGCAGCACCCGGTCCGGACACGCTCTGGACCGCACCCGCGGGCGCCAAGCTGACCGACACCACCCCCGTCACGCTGAGCTGGGACAATGGCGCCGGCCTGACCTTCAAGCGCACGATCTCCCTCGATCCGCGCTTCATGTTCACGGTCAAGGACGAGGTCGCCAACGCGACCGGCGAACCTGTGATCCTGTCACCCTATGGCCGCGTCGTGCGCCTGGGCGAGCCAGTCGTCGCCGGCTATTACATCCTGCATGAAGGCCCGATCGGCGTCCTCGGCGAGAAGGGCTTGCAGGAAGTCACCTACAAGAACCTGCGCAAGGCCGGCACCGAAAAGTTCGAGAACGTCGCTACCGGCTGGCTCGGCATCACCGACAAGTATTGGGCCGCCACCGTCGTGCCGCGTACCGGCAAGACCTTTGACGCCTCGTTCAGCTTCGTCGATGGCGACACGCCGCTCTACCAGACCGATTTCAAGAGCGCGACCGTCACCGTCCCTGCCGGCGGAACCGCCTCTGCCGAGGGCCTGCTGTTCGCCGGCGCCAAGCAGGTGTCGGTCCTCCAGGACTACCAGACCAACCTCAACATCGACCGGTTCGACCTGCTGATCGACTGGGGCATGTTCTATTTCTTCACCAAGCCGCTATTCTTCCTGATGGATTATTTCTTCAGGCTGTTCGGCAATTTCGGCGTGGCGATCCTGCTCGTCACCGTCATCGTCAAGGCCGTGTTCTTCCCGCTCGCCAACAAGTCGTACAAGTCGATGAGCGCGATGAAGAAGGTGCAGCCGGAAATGGCCGCGCTGCGCGAGCGCTATGCTGACGACAAGGTGAAGCAGCAGCAGGAGCTGATGGCGCTCTACAAGAAGGAAAAGATCAATCCGCTCGCCGGCTGCTGGCCGGTGCTGATCCAGATCCCGGTCTTCTTCTCGCTCTACAAGGTGATCTTCGTCACCATCGAAATGCGCCATGCGCCGTTCTTCGGCTGGATTCGCGATCTGTCCGCGCCCGATCCGACGACGCTGTTCAACCTGTTCGGCCTGATCCCCTGGACGCCGCCGCACATGCTGATGATCGGCATCTGGCCGCTGATCATGGGTCTGACCATGTGGGTCCAGATGCGCCTCAATCCGGCTCCGGCCGACCCGGCGCAGCAAGTGATCTTCAACTGGATGCCAGTGATCTTCACCTTCATGCTCGGCACCTTCCCGGCCGGCCTGGTGATCTACTGGGCGTGGAACAACACGCTGTCGATCGCCCAGCAGTGGGTCATCATGCGGCGCCAGGGTGTCGACGTGAATCTGCTCGGCAACATCATGTCGACCTTCAAGAAGAAGCCCAAGGACGGCGGCGACAAGACCTCCGTGCCAACCAAGGCCAAGAGCTGATGCCGGAGATCGATCAGGAAGAGATCGACCGCCTCGAAGTGGGCCGTCTCTTCTTCGCCAAGGCCTGGGAATTCGTGATGAGCGTGCCCACGATCGGGCATCTGCCGCCGATCGACGTGGCCGAGATCGCCTTTTCGGGCCGCTCCAACGTCGGCAAGTCGTCGCTGATCAACGCGCTGACCAACCGCATCGGCCTCGCCCGGACGTCGAACACGCCGGGCCGCACCCAGGAGCTGAACTTCTTCACCTCCGGCAGCGGCCTGTCGATCGTCGACATGCCCGGCTATGGCTATGCCGAGGCACCGAAGAAGCTCGTCGATGCCTGGAACCGGATGATCCGCGACTATCTGCGCGGCCGCGTCAGCCTGCGCCGCGTCTATGTGCTGATCGATTCGCGCCACGGGCTGAAGGCGAACGACAAGCTGACGCTCGACCTGCTCGACGAAACCGCAGTCTCCTACCAGATCGTCCTGACCAAGGTGGACAAGCTGAAAACGGGCGAGCTGGCGCGGGTCAAGGCCGCGACGGAAGCGGCGATCGCCAAGCGCCCGGCCGCCTATCCGACAGTGATCGCCACCTCTTCGGAGACCGGCGAGGGCATGGATCTGCTGCGCGCCGAGATCGCCCAGCTGGCAAGCTGACGGAACAAGGACGACAGACGCATCTGCGTCATTGTTCCGCCATCTCAGAATCGCTATAGAGCGCTGCGTTTGGCGGAGCGGAGATTTGAGGATGGATATGCGGGTAGAGGACAGCACGGATCCGGTCTTGACCGCACGACTGATCGCCACCGCGCTTCCCTACATGCTGCGCTATGACGAGAAGACCGTGGTGGTCAAGTTCGGCGGCAACGCGATGGGCTCGGAAGAGCTCGGCAAGGCTTTCGCCGAAGACATCACGCTTCTGAAGCTCGCCGGCATCAATCCCGTCGTCGTCCACGGCGGCGGTCCGCAGATCAACGCCATGTTGAACCGCCTCGGCATCAAGTCCGAATGGGCGGCCGGCATGCGCATCACCGACAAGCCGACCGTCGAGGTCGTCGAGATGGTGCTCGCCGGTTCGATCAACAAGGAGATCGTGCAGACGATCACCGAGGCGGGCGGCCGCGCCATCGGCCTCACCGGCAAGGACGGCAACATGGTGACGGTGAAGCGCCTGACGCGCAAAATCGTCGACCCGGATTCCAACATCGAGAAGGTCGTCGACCTCGGCTTTGTCGGCGAGCCGACGCGGGTGCGCACCGAAGTGCTGGAAGTGCTGGCCAAGTCGGAGATCATCCCCGTGCTGGCGCCGGTCTGCGCGGGCGAGGATGGCGAGACCTACAACGTCAACGCCGATACCTTCGCCGGGGCCATTGCCGGCGCGCTCGACGCCAGCCGCCTGCTGTTCCTCACCGACGTTCCGGGCGTCCTCGATCGTGACAAGCAGCTGATCAAGGAGCTGACCGTCGCCGAGGCGCGCGCCATGATCGCGGACGGCACCATCTCCGGCGGCATGATCCCCAAGGTCGAGACCTGCATCGAGGCGCTCGACCGCGGCGTCGAGGGCGTCGTCATTCTCGACGGCAAGACCCCGCATGCCGTGCTGCTCGAGCTCTTCACCGAGCGCGGCGCCGGCACGCTGATCAAGCGCTGAGCTGGCGGATGCCTGAGAACCCGCTGTCGACGGACCCGGCGCTTGCCCGGTTCGCCGACATCCGCGCCTGGGTCTTCGACCTCGACGACACACTCTATTCGAGTCATACGGGCCTGTTCCGACAGGTCGGCGACCGCATCCAGCTTTATCTGCAGCAATTCCTGTCGATCACGCCGGAAGAGGCGGTCATGGTCCGGCGCGACTACTATCGCCGCCACGGCACCACCCTGCGCGGGCTGATCGTCGAGCACGGTATCGCGCCTGACGCCTTCCTGGATTTCGTGCACGATATCGACCACTCGCCGCTCGAGCCCGATCCCGCGCTCGTCGCGGCGGTCGAGCGCCTGCCCGGCCGGCGCTTCATCCTCACCAACGGTTCGCGCCGCCATGCCGAACGGATCATGGCGCGGATCGGCTTCGACCAGTCGTTCGACGACATCTTCGACATCATCCGGGCCGACTTCCTGCCGAAGCCGCATCCCGACACCTATGCCCGCTTCCTCGGCCAGAACGGCATCGATCCCGCCACGGCGGTGATGTTCGAAGACTTGCCGCGCAATCTCGAAGTGCCGAAATCCCTGGGCATGGCGACGGTCCTGGTGATCCCGCGCGGCACCGACGCCGTCCCCCTGGAGGCCTGGGAGACGAGCGCCAACGCCGCGCATATCGATCATCTGACGGATGACCTCGGCGCCTTCCTGACGCGAATCCTTCCCCAACACTGACGGCTTGCGACGTGCACACGGCGGCAGCATCAACCGCCTCTGCCACGTCTCCGGCGGTCGGAAACGCTCCAACCGCGCCTTGCGCGTTGACTTCCCCCGATTGCCCGATATCGTCCGGCCCGAACCGCTCCGGCGCGCTGGCGCCGGAGGATGCTCGTTGCCAAGGATGAACGATGACCACGCACGACCTCGCCGCCCTGAAGTCCACCGTCGAAGCCGCCTTCGAGGATCGTGCGAATGTCAGCCCCTCGACGCAGGGCGCGATCCGCTCGACGGTCGAGACCACGCTCGGCCTGCTCGACCGCGGCGAAGCCCGCGTCGCCGAGAAGATCGACGGCGAATGGGTCGTCAATGACTGGCTGAAGAAGGCGGTGCTGCTCTCCTTCCGCCTGAACGACATGGCCCCGATCCCCGGCGCGCCGAACGGCTCGACCTGGTGGGACAAGGTGCCGACCAAGTTCGAGGGCTGGGGCGCCGACGAATTCACCAAGGCCGGTTTTCGCGCCGTGCCGGGCGCCGTCGTGCGCCGCTCCGCCTTCATCGCGCCGAGCGTCGTGCTGATGCCGTCCTTCGTCAATCTCGGCGCCTATGTCGACACCGGCACCATGGTTGATACCTGGGCGACGGTCGGCTCCTGCGCGCAGATCGGCAAGAACGTCCACCTCTCCGGCGGCGTCGGCATTGGCGGCGTGCTCGAGCCGCTTCAGGCCAGCCCGACCATCATCGAGGACAATTGCTTCATCGGCGCCCGTTCCGAGGTCGTCGAGGGCGTCATCGTCGGCGAGGGCTCCGTCATCTCGATGGGCGTATTCATCAGCGCCTCGACCAAGATCGTCGATCGCGAAACGGGCGAGATCCATATCGGCCGCGTGCCGCCCTATTCCGTCGTCGTCTCCGGCTCGCTGCCCGGCAAGAACCTGCCGAACGGCCAGCCCGGCCCGTCACTCTATTGCGCCGTAATCGTCAAGAAGGTCGACGCCAAGACCCGCTCGAAGACCAGCGTCAACGAGCTGCTTCGCGACTAACAGGATCCACGCCATGGCCCGCGATCCGGTTCGCCTGCTGCAAGACCTCATCCGCTGCCCGTCGGTGACCCCGGCCGAAGGCGGGGCGCTTTCCTATTTGGAGGGCGTCTTGGCCGAGGCGGGCTTCACCGTCGAGCGGCCCGTCTTTTCCGAAGCCGGCACGCCGGACGTGGAGAACCTGTTCTCCACCATCGGCTCCGGCGCGCCACATTTCGTCTTTGCGGGCCACACCGACGTGGTGCCGCCGGGCGACGAGGCGCACTGGCGGCACGGCCCCTTCTCCGGCGAGATCGCGGACGGCATGCTCTATGGTCGTGGCGCCGTCGACATGAAGGGCGGCATCGCCGCCTTCGCGGCGGCGGCGCTCGACTTCCTCTCGGAAGGCGGACCGAAACAGGGCACAATCTCGCTGCTGATCACCGGCGACGAGGAAGGCCCGTCGATCAACGGCACGGTCAAGCTGCTCGACTGGGCAACCCAGCGCGGCCACCGCTTCGATGCGGCGATCGTCGGCGAGCCGACCAACCCGCAGGCGCTCGGCGACGCGATCAAGGTCGGCCGGCGCGGCAGCCTTTCCGGCACGATCACTGTGGAGGGCCGACAGGGCCACGTCGCCTATCCGCATCTGGCGGTCAACCCGATCCCGCAGCTGATGAAACTGGTCCGCCGGCTGACGGCGGAAGCGCTCGATACCGGCAGCGAGCGCTTCGACGCCTCGAACCTCGAATTCGTCGGGCTCAACGTCGACAACAAGGCCTGGAACGTCATCCCGGCGGAAGCCAGCGCCCGCTTCAACATCCGCTTCAACGATCAGTGGAGCCGCGACACGCTGGAAGCCTGGCTGTTGAGCCGGATGGAGGAAGCGGCCGGCAACGAGATCCAATTCGAGCTCGATCTGGAACAGAGCTGGAGCGCGTCGTTCCTGACCCATTCAGAGAAGCTGATCGGCACGCTGTCGGACGCGGTGGAAAAATCGACCGGCCGTCGCCCCGAGCTTTCGACCAGCGGCGGCACGTCGGATGCCCGCTTCATCAAGGACTATTGCCCGGTGGTGGAGTTTGGTCTCGTCGGCCAGACCATGCACCAGATCGATGAACGGGTCGCCGTCGCCGATCTCGTGACGCTCACGGCAATCTATCGCGGCTTCCTCGACCAGTATTTTGCCTGATGGCAGCGGCCCGATGATCGCCCCCTCCGCATCCAGCGCGCTGACGGGCGCGCTCGAACTGTTTCTCGGTCGGCGCGAGGGGTTGCAGCGCTTCGACTTCAGCGTCGACGGCTTCTGGCGCTCGTTCGGCGCCATCTTCTACATGCTGCCCTTCTTCGCGATCAGCGTCGCCGTCGAGCATCGGCTGCGGCCGGAGGACGTCACCATCGCCGGTCCGACGGATGCGATCTTCCTCGTGTCGCGCGGGCTGGACCTCATCCTCGACTGGATCACCATGCCGATCCTGCTGGCGGTCTTCGCCAGAAGGCTCGGCATCGCGCGCAGCTACGCGTCCTATATCGTCGTGCGCAACTGGGCCTCGGTGATCATGGCGGCGCCACAGGCGGCCGTCGCCCTGCTGGCCGGGCTCGGACTGGTGCCGATCGAGTTCGCCGCCGTGGTGTCGCTCGCCATCGTCGGCGTCATGCTGCGCTACCACTACCAAATCGTCGGTGCGACACTGGGCAAGTCGGTCGGATTCCGGGTCGGCCTGGTCGCCGCCGATCTGGCCCTAAGCCTCATCCTCAGCGGCATCTTCAGCAAGCTGTTCGGCGGCTGAACCGTAGTCGACCCGAACCAGATAGAGTCCGCCGGACGGCGCCACCGGGCCGCAAGCCTTGCGGTCGCGCGCTTCCAGCACCTCGCCAACGCGGGCGACCGGCCACTTGCCCTCGCCAACCCTCTTCAGCGTCCCGACCATCGACCGCACCTGATTGTGCAGGAAGGAACGGGCGGAAACGCCGAATAGGACGTGATCGCCCTCGCGGGTGATCTCCAGCCGGTCGAGCGTCTTCATCGGGCTCTTTGCCTGGCAGTCGGCTGAGCGGAAGGTGGTGAAATCATGCCACCCGAGCAGCAGGTTCGCCGCCTGCTGCATCGCGTCGATGTCGAGGCGCTTGCGCACGTCCCAGACGCGGTTGATCTCGAGGGCGGCGGGCGCCCGGCGGTCGAGCACGCGATAGATATAGTGCCGCTTGACGGCAGAGCGGCGCGCGTCGAACCCATCGGGGACGGGCTCCGCCTCGATCACGGCAATCGGCTCCGGCCGGAGCTGGGCGTTCATCGCGTCGCGGATGCGCAGTCCCGTCCATTGGCCGGGGAGATCGAAATGCGCCACCTGCCCGGTTGCATGGACGCCGGAATCGGTGCGCCCGGCGCCAAAGGTCAACGCCGCCTCGCCGGAAAAACGCTGAATGGCGCCTTCGAGCGCTTGCTGCACCGAAGGCGCGTTGGCCTGGCGTTGCCAGCCCGCATAGGGGGTGCCGTCATATTCGATCAGGATCTTGTAACGAGGCATTGCCCGACCTAGCCGAGGACGGCGCCGGGCGCAACCGAAGCTCCACGCAGGAACTCGACGGTGCGAAGCGGCTTGCCGCCGGCGCGCTGCACTTCGACGAGCCGAACGGCGCCTTCGCCACAGGCGATGGTAAGCTGATCGTCCAGGACGGTACCTGGCACGCCGGAACCCGCCGCCACCGTCGAGCGCAACACCTTGACCCGCTCGACCTTGTCGCCAAACGTCATCTCGCACCACGCGCCCGGAAAGGGCGACAGACCGCGAATATGATTGTGAACCTCTTCGGCAGGCCTCTGCCAGTCGATCCGCGCTTCGGTCTTGTCGATCTTCGAAGCGTAGGTGACGCCCACTTCCGCCTGCGGCACGGCATCAAGCCCGCCGCGCGACGCGGCGGCCAGCGCCCGCACCATCAGGTCGGCGCCGAGCCGAGCCAGCTTGTCGTGCAAATCGCCGGTGGTGATGTCAGGCGCGATCGCGATCTTCTCGGCCATGGCGACCGGGCCAGTATCGAGGCCCGCTTCCATGCGCATCACCATGACGCCGGTCTCCGCATCGCCCGCCATGATGGCCCGGTGGATCGGCGCGGCGCCACGCCAGCGCGGCAGCAACGAGGCATGCAGGTTGAGGCAGCCTTCGCGCGGCGCGTCGAGGATCGCCTGCGGCAGGATCAACCCATAGGCGACGACGACGGCGACGTCGGCATCGAGCGAGGCAAACGCCTCCTGCTCGTCCGCGCCCTTCAACGATTTCGGCGTGAAGACGGGAATGCCGAAGCGCTCCGCCGTCTCATGCACGGGCGACTTGCGCTCCGCCATGCCGCGGCCGGCCGGACGCGGCGGCTGCGAATAGACGGCGACGACTTCATGCCCCTGGCCGATGATTTCGACGAGCGTGGGCACGGAAAAGTCGGGCGTGCCCATGAAGACAACGCGGAGGCTCATATCCGCCTCACATCTCGTCGGGGGTGTGCGACTTGAACTCCGGCCGGACGCCCGTCTTCGACGCCTTGACGAACTTCTTGATCACCATGTCGCGCTTCAGGCGGGACAGGTAGTCGATGAAGAGCTTGCCATCGAGATGGTCGATCTCGTGCTGGATGCAGGTGGCGAGGATGTCGTCCGCCTCGATCTCCTGCAGCTTGCCGTCACGATCGAGATAGCGGATGCGCACGGAAGCCGGGCGCTCGACCTCGGCATAGTAGTCCGGGATCGACAGGCAGCCTTCCTCATAGACCGAGCGCTCGTCGGACGAGGTCAGGATCTCGGGATTGATCAGGAACAGCGGCGCGGGCTTGCTGCCCTCCTCGCGACCGGAGACGTCAATGGTGACGACCCGGCGCGGCACGCCGACCTGGATGGCGGCGAGGCCGATGCCCGGCGCCTCGTACATCGTCTCCAGCATGTCGTCCATGAAACGGAGCAGTTCGTCGTCGATGCGCTCCACCGGCTCGCTGACGAGCCTCAGCTTCGCGTCCGGCAGGGTGATGATGTCGAGAAGAGCCATGAAAACCTCGGTTTGAGCCGTTTGAGATAAGAGATGCGGCCGGGGCGGTCAACGAGGAATGATGGATGGGGCTCGTGGCACCTCCGCTCATGTTCTCGTTTTGATCTCGTCATCGGGTCCGAATCTGTTATGAAGGGCGAATGCAGGACGTCCTCTTCATCCTCGGCGACCGGCCGATCACCGTCGCCATGCTAGTGCTGGCAGCCGCCGCCCTCGGCGTCTGCCTGCTCTTGCTCGTGCTGATCGTCGTCTGGCGCGGCATGCGCCGTCGCGACCTGGCCGAGGCGGACCAGGCGATGCTGGGCGGCGAGTTCGAGCGCCGGATCGGCGAACTGGTGCGCATCCAGAGCGAGATGACGGGCCGGATGCAGACGATGGCGGAGGTGTTCGGCTCCAGGCAGTCCGAGCTGCTGCAAGGGCTTTCGCACCGGATGGATGGGCTCGGCCACCGCATCGGCCAGACCATGGTCGAATCGACCCGCCATACGCATGAGAACCTGACGAAACTGAACGAGCGCCTCGCCGTCATCGACATGGCGCAGCGCAACATCACCGAGCTTTCCAGCCAGGTCGTCGGGCTGCAGCACATCCTCGCCAACAAGCAGACGCGCGGCGCCTTCGGCCAGGCGCGGATGGAAGCCATTGTCCAGGACGGCCTGCCGATGGGCGGCTATCAGTTCCAGGCGACGCTCTCGAACGGCAACCGGCCGGATTGCGTCATCGCCTTTCCGAACGGCGCTGCCGGCCTCGTCGTCGACGCCAAGTTCCCGCTCGAGGCCTGGAACGCGATCCGCGCGGCCGAGGGGCCGGAGTTCACACGCGCCGCCGAGGCGCAGTTCCGCCGCGACGTCACCAAGCATCTGAAGGACATTGCCGAGCGCTACCTGATCCCCGGCGAGACGCAGGACACAGCCTTCATGTTCGTACCGTCGGAATCGATCTTCGCCGACATCCACGAGCGCTTCGAGGACCTGATCCAGGCCGCGCACCGGCTCAGGATCGTCATCGTCTCGCCGTCCCTGCTGATGCTGTCGATCCAGGTCATCCAGTCGGTGCTGAAGGACGCCGGCATGCGCGAGCAGGCTCATCTCATCCAGGGCGAGGTGATGAAGTTGATGGAGGATCTCGGCCGGGTGGACGAGCGCGTCCGCAAGCTGAAGACGCATTTCGACCAGGCGTCGAAGGACATCGACGACATCCTGATCTCGACCCGCAAGCTCACCGCGCGGGGTGCCCGGATCGAGGCGCTGGAGTTCGGCGACGAAGGTTCTCCCGCCTATGATCGCCAGCCGGACCTGCTGGCGGGAGAGTAGTTCTTTCACCTCTCCCTGAGGGAGAGGTCGACGGCCAAAGGCCGGCGGGTGAGGGTTTACGACCTCACCGGATGGTTCCCTACCCCCTCGCCCGGAGCTTCGCTCCGACCTCTCCCCATGGGAGAGGTGAAGAATGGCGCCAACCTCCGAGGTCAGGTGCCAAGACCCACCCGCTTACCCCATGAGGAGGGATTCAGTATCCCCGGCCATCCTTCAGGAACTCGATCTCTTCCGGCGTCGAGACACGGCCGAGATCAGCGTTGCGGTGCGGGAACCGGCCGAAGCGGCGGATCAGCTCGCGATGCTTTTCGGCATAGCCCACGAACGACCGATAGTCTTCCTTGTCCGCCTCGGGCACTTCGGCCAGCAGCGCCTCGTAGAGGCCGACCGACAGATCCTGGTCCGCCAGTTCCTCGCTATGCTCGAACGGTAGATAGAGGAAGACGCGCTCCATCGGCGTGAAGCGCGCAACGCCCGCCTCGATCAACCGCCTCGCCGCCGCGCGGGCCCGCGCGTCATAGGCATAGGCGCGGCGGTCATCGCGGAACAGATTGCGCGGAAACTGGTCCAGGAACAGCACGAAGCCAATCCCCGCTGCCGGCGAGAGAGCCTCGAACGGCCAATCGGTCTCGGCGACGGCGTCGAGATGGCCGCCAAATCGCTCGCGGCAGGCGTCGTCGGTGGCGTCGTGGCGCGAAAACCAGACCTTCACCTGCTCGGCCTGCGGCTCGACGCCGGCGACCAGTTCCTCGAACCAGAAGCGATGCGCTTCGAGCAGAATGGCGGCATCGGGCATTTCAGACGGCATGGCGGGTCCCCCGTGACAACAAGCAAGCCCCTGACCCACTCTCACCCGCAAGCAAGTGAGGGCCAGGATGAGGGGCTTCTCTCAAAACGGCGTGCGGGCGCGGATGGCGGCGGCGAGCGTGCCCTCGTCGAGATAATCGAGTTCGCCGCCGACCGGGACGCCATGCGCGAGCCGCGAGACCTTGACTGGCGTGCCGGTCAGGCGGTCGGTGATCACATGCGCCGTGGTCTGGCCGTCGACCGTAGCGTTGACCGCCAAAATCACTTCGGACACGTCGCCGGTCGCGCAGCGGCCAACCAGCGACTCGATGTTGAGGTCTTCCGGACCCACCCCGTCGAGCGGCGACAGCGTGCCGCCCAGAACATGATAGCGCGCCTTGATGGCGCCGGCCCGTTCCAACGCCCAGAGATCCGACACGTCCTCGACGACGACGATGGTCTTCGCGTCGCGTGTCGGGTCGGTGCAGATCGTGCAGGGATCGGCCGTATCGATATTGCCGCAGACCGAGCAGGTGAGAATCCGCTCGGCCGCCACTGTCATCGCGCCGGCCAGCGGCACGAGCAGCTGATCCTTCTTCTTGACCAGCGCCAGCGCCGCGCGCCGGGCCGAACGCGGCCCGAGGCCGGGAAGCCGGGCAAGAAGCTGGATCAGACGTTCGATCTCGGGACCGGCGGTGCTGCGGGACATGTGTCTGCTTGGGCTTGCGGATCGGCGAGGCGGACACCGAAGCATCCGCCCCGCTCCATCGGACTAGAACGGCAGCTTGAGACCGGCCGGCAGGCCGAGACCACCCGTCAGTTCCTGCATCTTGTCGGCCATGGTGCGCTCCGCCTTGGCGCGCGCATCCGCATGGGCGGCGGCAATCAGGTCCTCGAGAATCTCGACCTCTTCCGGCTTCAGCAGCGACGGATCGATGGTCAGCTTGCGCAGGTCGCCCTTGGCTGTCATCAGGACCGTGACGAGACCGGCGCCGGCCGAACCTTCAACCTCGATGGTTGCGACTTCGGCCTGCATGTCCTGCATCTTGGACTGCAATTCCTTGGCCTTGCTCATCATGCCGAGAATGTCGCGCATGCGGGTTCTCCTTGTTCGAATGGACTGGCTAGCGTGAGATCAATCGTCGTCGGGATCGGGCGCTTCGTCCGGATTATCGACCGGGACGGCGGGCGACGGCAGGCCCTCGGGCTCCTCGGCGCCGCGGATCTGGATGTCGACGATCTTGGCGCCCGGAAAACGGGAGAGCACAGCCGCGACCAGCGGATCGGCGGCAGCGTCCGAACGCGCCTTGTCCCTGGCAAAGGCGCGCGCCTCGGCGATCGTCGGCTCGGTCGCGCCCTTGCCGAGCGCCACGACCCAGCGCTCGCCGGTCCAGTCGGAAAGCTTGCGGCCGAGATCCTGCGCCAGCGTGCGCGGCGCATCCTCGGCCGGCTCGAATTCGAGCAGGCCGGGCTCGAAGCGGATCGGCTTGACCTGCTGCTCGAGCGCCAGCTTCAGCGGGATGTCGCGCTTCAGGCCGACATAGGCGACGAGGTCCTCGAAGCGCTGGAAGCGGATCGCCGGCTCGGCCTTGGCCTGGGGCGGGCTCGCGGGCTGCGCCATCGTCGCCGTGGCGGGCAAGGGCGAGGTGTTGGTGATGGTGCGCATCTGGCCGATCGGCCCGCCATTCGAACCGCCGGAAGCCTGTGACGCGGCGGAAGGCTGATGCGAAACCTGCGGCATGGCGCCACCGCCCGAAGATGCGGCGCCGAACTGGCCGCTCTTCAGCAGGCGCAGCGCCTCGTCCGGCGTCGGCAGATCGGCGGCATGGGCGATGCGGATCAGCACCATGTCGGCGGCGGCGAGAGGCCGGCTCGAACTCGATACTTCCTCGATGCCCTTCAGCAGCATCTGCCAGGCGCGTGCCAGCACGCGCAGCGACACGGTCTCGGCCAGCGCCCGGCCGCGCGTCCGCTCGTCCTGCGGTAAGGCGGCGTCCTCGCCGCTGTCCGGCACGACCTTGAAGCGGGTCACGGCATGGGTGAAGGCAGCGAGATCCTGCAGCACGACGGCCGGATCGGCGCCGATGTCATATTGTTCCTTGAGCAGCGCCAGCGCTTCGGCGATGCGGCCGCCCATCAGCGCCTCGAACAGGTCGATGATGCGGGCGCGGTCGGCGAGGCCCAGCATGCCGCGCACATCCTCGGCCGTGATGGCGCCGGCGCCATGGGCAATCGCCTGGTCGAGCAGCGACAGCGAATCGCGGGCCGAGCCTTCGGCGGCGCGGGCGATCATCGCCAGCGCGTCATCGCCGATCGCGACCTGCTCCTTCTGCGTGATCGAGCGCAACAGGCCGATCAGCCGGTCCGATTCGATCCGCCTGAGGTCGAAACGCTGGCAGCGCGACAGGACGGTGACGGGAACCTTGCGGATTTCGGTCGTCGCGAAGATGAACTTCACATGCTCGGGCGGCTCCTCGAGCGTCTTCAGCAGGCCGTTGAAGGCCGCGCCGGACAGCATGTGCACTTCGTCGAGGATGTAGACCTTGTAGCGCGCCGAGACCGGCTTGTAGCGCACGGCCTCGATGATCTCGCGGATGTTGTCGATGCCGTTGTTGGAGGCGGCGTCCATCTCGAGCACGTCGACATGGCGGCCTTCCATGATCTCGGCGCAATGAACGCCGAGTTCCGGCATGTCGATGGTCGGGCGATCGACCTTGCCGGGGACGGAATAGTTCAGGCCACGGGCGAGGATGCGCGCCGTCGTCGTCTTGCCGACGCCGCGAACGCCGGTGAGCATGTAGGCCTGCGCGATACGGCCGGTCTCGAAGGCGTTCTTGAGGGTGCGGACCATCGGCTCCTGGCCGACGAGGTCGTCAAAGCTCTTCGGCCGGTATTTGCGCGCAAGGACGCGGTAGGCGCCGTTCGCGCCATCCTTCGGGGTGCTGGAAAGATCGCCGCCGTCCATGCGTCGCCGCTGCCGTCCCTGCTGTCCGGGCCTGTTTCACGCCGCCCTCGCGGACAAGCTTCCTCGACCTTAGCACACCCGGAGGGGCGCGCCGTCTGATCATCGAAGCTGACGCGATGGCTGGGGAAAAGGTAGGAGGCTGGCACGCGACCCGTGCCGTGGCTCGTTGGGGCTGCTTCCTTCCGGACCTGACCCGATTGGCGAGTGGCTCGTCCACCACCAACCTCCCGCGGAGACATATCGTCGTTCCGGATCGAAATGGCAAGCCCGAAGCGTGATCGGGGCTATCGCGGTGAAAGGGTCTATGGCGTAATCACCAGATTCATTTTCGAGTCGACGCTCGTCGGCCGCCCGTTTCCGCACACCACAGCAGCGCCATGACCCGTAATTTCTTTGATCGATTGCCCCCGGTCGAGCCCAGCACGATCGTCGGTTTTTCCGGCAACACGCTCGATCGCCGCAGCGAGGCGCGCAACGAATCGACCTTCGCCGCCGCCTTGGCCGATCCGGGCGTACGGGTCTTCCTGCTGCGCGGCGACGAGGCGATGATCCGCTCCGGCGGCGCCACCGAGAGCCTGTTCACCTTGAAGGAAGCCAAGGCGCTCGGCGCCGCGATGGACGACGCCATCCTGCTCGGCTGGGAGAATTCATCGCCGCGCATCGCCGCCACCGTCGGCAGCGACACGTCGTTCGACGTCGACGCCTTCCATGCCGTGCCGCTGCGCACGCTGGCGATCAACGCCTATTCCGGCGCGCCCCTGTTCGATACGGTCGAGCCGGCGACGCTCGGCGCGCTGGCACAGGCGCGCGCCTTGTTGCACTGGCACGCGGCCAACCGCTTCTGCGGTCGCTGCGGCACGCGCTCGACCATGGCGCAGGGCGGCTATCGCCGCGACTGTCCGAATTGCGGGCTGCAGAAGTTCCCGCGCACCGACCCGGTGGCGATCATGCTGGCGGTCGATGGCGACCGCTGCCTGATGGGCCGGCAGGCGCGCTTCGCACCGGGCACCTATTCCTGCCTCGCCGGCTTCGTCGAGCCGGGCGAGACGATCGAGGATGCGGTGCGCCGCGAAATCCAGGAAGAGGCCGGCATCCGGATCGGCCGTGTGGCCTATCACGCCAGCCAGCCCTGGCCGTTCCCGATGTCGCTGATGATCGGCTGCATCGCCGAGGCGACCTCGACCGAGATCGTCCCGGATACGGAAGAGCTCGAGGATTGCCGCTGGTTCTCGCGCGAGGAAACGCGCGCCATGCTGGATGGCGACCATCCTGACGGCCTCTCGACGCCGCCGCGCATGGCGATCGCCCACACGCTGATTCGCGCCTGGGTCGAAGCCGGCTGAACCAACAAAAAAGGCGCTGGCCATGGCCAGCGCCTTTTCAGTTCCATGCAGAGTTGACCGGACCCTAGCGCGGCTCGACGACGTCAGCGCGGAACGGGGCGGCCGGATAGACGCCCAGAATGCGCAGCTCCGCCGAGAAGAACGCCAGTTCCTCCAGCGCATGGGCGAGGCCCGTATCCTGCGGATGGCCCTCGACATCGACATAGAAGCGCGTCGCCGAGAAGCGGCCGTCGAGCTGGTAGCTCTCGAGCTTGGTCATGTTGATGCCGTTGGTGGCAAAGCCGCCCAGCGCCTTGTAAAGCGCGGCCGGAATGTTGCGGACGCGGAAGACGAAGGTGGTGATCACCGGCCCGGCGCCATAGGCGGCGTGCGCCGGCTCGCGCGACAGGATGACGAAGCGCGTCGTGTTGTGGGCGGCGTCCTCGACATTCTCGGCCAGGATGTCGAGACCATAGATCTCGGCGGCGAAGCGCGGCGCGAGCGCGGCGCGAGTCAGATCGTTGGTTTCCGAGATGATGCGGGCGGCGCCGGCCGTATCGCCGGCAACGATGGCGCGGTAACCGTGCTCGCGCAGGATGCGGCGGCACTGGCCGAGCGCATGGACATGGCTCTCCACCGTTTTGATCGTCTCCAGCGTCGCGCCCTTCAGCGCCATCAGCTGGAAGCGAATCGGCAGGAAATACTCGCCGATGATGTGCAGGCCCGAATCCGGCAGCAGGTGGTGAATGTCGGCGACCCGCCCGGCGAGCGAGTTCTCGATCGGGATCATGGCGAGATCGACGTCGCCGCGCGTGATCGCCTGGAAGCAATCCTCGAAGGTAGCGGCCGGCACGGCCTCATAGTCGGGATAGACGTCGGCGCAGGCGATGTGGGAGTTGGCGCCAGGCTCGCCCTGGAACACGATCTTCTTCATGGGATTGAGACTTCTGTTCAAGATGGCTGGTCCTAGCGACCGGAGCCGTGTGGGGCGGCCAGCAGGCTGCGCGCCCGTTCGAGATCGGCGGGAGTATCGACACCGAGCGGCACCGCGTCAACGAGAGCGACGTCGATGCGCATGCCGGCCTCCAGCGCCCGCAGCTGTTCCAGCTTCTCGCGCTTTTCCAGCACCGAGGGCGGCAGCGCGACATAGCGGTCGAGCGCGGCGCGGCGATAGGCGTAGAGCCCGATATGGTGCAGCAGCGGCCCCTCGCCCCAGGGCGCGGTTGCGCGGGTAAAATAGAGCGCGCGCAGGCGGCTCGGCGCGAGCGGCGAACCGACGATCTTCACCACGTTCTCGTTGGTACGGTCCTCGGCGCGATCGATCACCGCCGCGATGGTGGCGATATCGACGGCCGAATCAGCCAGCGGCGCGAAGCAGGCGACGATCGAGGCCGGTTCGATCGTCGGCAGGTCGCCCTGGACATTGACGATGACGTCGTAGCGCCGGGCCGAATCGACGATTCCCGCCGCCTCGTGGATGCGCGCCGAACCGTTCTCGTGATCGGCGCGGGTCATCACCGCCTCGCCGCCGGCCGCGCGCACCGCGGCGGCGATGTCGACGTCGTCGGTCGCGACCACCACCGGGCCGATCTTCGCTTCGCTGGCCCGGCGCCAGACATGGACGATCATCGGAGCGCCGTGAATATCGGCCAAAGGCTTGCCCGGCAGCCGCGTCGCCGCCATGCGGGCGGGGATAAGCACCAGGGCCTCGGAGGCGGAAGACATCGGGTTTTCCTTGTTTTTCGCCCGATGAAGGGCATGCAGGTGTCAAAACGTCTCAATCAGGGAGCGTTCATACGTATTGCACCCAACACTGGAAAGCTTGTAGTTTCCGCGCCACATGCGGGGGAGACGGCGCCGAGGCGGCTGCCGGCCCTTATCGTCTATTCGAAGCGTCTGGGGCCAAGACCGATGGATTCTTTCGAGCTCAACAAGATCGTCGGTGCGATCCTGTTTACGCTTCTGGTTGTGATGTCGCTGAGCATCTTCTCGGGAGTGATCTATTCTCCGGCCGTTCCGGCCAAGCCGGGCTTCGTCATCGAAGTCGCCGAAGAGGCGTCCGAGGGCGGCCCGGCACCCGCGGCCGTGCAGGATCCGCCGATCGCTACCCTGCTGGCCAGCGCCAAGGTCGATGCCGGCGAGGCCGTTTCCAAGAAGTGCGCCGCCTGCCACAACTTCGTCGAGGGTGCCGGCGCCAAGGTCGGCCCGGACCTCTACAACGTCATCGACCGTCCGATCGGTTCGGCCGAGGGCTTCAAGTATTCGGCTCCGCTGCAGGCAGCGCATGGCGAAGGCAAGAAGTGGACCTACGAGCATCTCAACCACTTCCTGAAAAACCCGAAGGCCGACATGCCGGGCACGGCGATGGGCTTCGCCGGTCTCGCCAAGCCGGAAGATCGCGCCAACCTGATCGCTTATCTGCGCACGCTGTCGCATGAGCCGGCTCCGCTGCCGGCTCCCGAAGCCGCCGCTCCGGCAGAAGCAGCCCCGGCCGCCGCCGAGGCTCCGGCCGCCCCTGCGACGGACGCCGCTCCGGCAGCGCCGGCCGCGGATGCTGCGCCGGCAACGCCCGCTGCGCCGGCCGCGGAGCCCGCCCCGGCGGCTCCCGCTGCCGAGCCTGCTCCGGCCGCTCCGGCTCCGGCAGCCCCCGCCGCAGAGCCGGCTGCCCCTGCGGCGCCCGCTCCGGCACCTGCCGAGCAGCCCGCGGCACAGTAAGCCCGCGCACCCCTGCGACAATTTCGAAAGGCCGGAGATCATTCTCCGGCCTTTTTCTATTGCCAAGTCGGCTGCAGCCGATCACGCGGGAGTTGCCCTTCGCGCGATCCGCCTTAGTAATGAGCGTAATCAGCCGGAGAATCGCCCATGAAGCTTGCTGCCGCCGCCCTGCTCAGCCTGTCGCTCCTGCTGCCAGCGACGAGCATCGCCATGGCGGACGAGGTCTGGCGCACATCGACCTCGCTGATCGGCAAGCCAAAATACGAAGACGGCTTCCAGCACTACGACTATGTGAACCCGGACGCGCCGAAGGGCGGCACGCTCAACCAGGCCGCGGTCGGCACCTTCGACAGTTTGAACCCCTATATCGTGCAGGGCACGCCGGCGGCGGGCTTCGCCGCGTTCGGCGGCGGATTGCTCTACGACACGCTGATGGAGCAGGCGACCGACCAGGCCGGCACCAACTATGCCCTGGTCGCCGAGGCTCTCGCCCATCCCGATGATTTCGCCTGGGTGAAGTTCCGCCTCAACCCCAAGGCGCGCTGGCATGACGGCAAGCCGATCACGCCGGAGGACGTCGTCTGGTCGTTCGAGACGCTGAAGGCCCAAAGCCCGATGTACAACAAGTACTACGCCGACGTCGCCAAGGCGGAGATCACCGGCGAGCGCGAGGTGACCTTCACCTTCGATAAGCCCGGCAATCGCGAGCTGCCCAACATCATGGGCGACCTGCCGATCCTGCCCAAGCATTGGTGGGAGGGCACCGACGCCAGCGGCAAGAAGCGCGACATCTCCAAATCGACGCTCGAGGTGCCGCTCGGCTCCGGCGTCTACGCGATCGAATCGCAATCGCCGGGCCGGCAGATCGTCTGGAAACGGGTCGACGACTATTGGGGCAAGGACCTGCCGACCCGCGTCGGCCGCAACAATTTCGATCGCATCAAGATCGACTACTATCGCGACCCGAACGCCTCCTGGGAGGCCTTCAAGAAGGGGGGCCTCGACGACTACCGGCAGGAGAACCGCATCGGCCGCTGGATGACGGAGTATAATTTCGACGCCGTGAAGAGCGGCAAGGTGATCCAGCGCTCCTTCCCGGTCCACGCCGCCGGCCGCATGCAGGGCTATGTGCTCAACCAGCGCCGCGACAAGTTCAAGGATCCGCGCGTCCGCCAGGCGCTGAACTACGTCTTCGATTTCGAGACGATGAACCGCACGCTGTTCTTCGACAAATACAAGCGCATCGAGAGCTACTACGCCGGCATCGACCTCGCCTCCAGCGGCCTGCCGGAAGGCAAGGAACTGGAGATCCTCGAGACCGTGCGCGACGAGGTTCCGCCGGAGGTCTTCACCACGCCGTTCAAGCTGCCGGTCAACGACACGCCACAGGCGTTCCGCGACAATCTCCGCAAGGCGCTGGCGCTGTTCCAGGAAGCCGGCTGGGAACTCAAGGGCAACAAGCTCGTCAACAGCCAGACCGGCGAGCCGTTCACGATCGAATTCCTCGAAAGCGATCCGTCCTTCGAGCGTGTCGTCTCGCCCTATATCCAGAACCTGAAGCGGATCGGCATCGACGCGCGGCTCCGCGTCGTCGACACGGCGCAATATGTCGCCCGCGTCAACGATTTCGACTTCGACGTCGTCTCGACCGTGATCTCGCAGTCGCAATCGCCCGGCAATGAGCAGCGCGAAATGTGGGGCTCGGCCGCGGCCAAGACGCCGGGCAGCCGCAACCTGATGGGCATCCAGAATCCGGCCGTCGACAAGCTGATTGACCGCGTCGTCTTCGCTAGGGATCGCGACGAACTGGTCGCCGCCACCCACGCACTCGATCGCGTGCTGCTGTGGAACTATTATGTCGTGCCGCAATGGTTCAGCGACACGATCAACGTCGCCTACTGGAACAAGTTCGGCATCCCGGAAAAGCAGCCCGATTATGTCGGCATCGACACCTATTCCTGGTGGATCGATCCGGCCAAGGAAGCGGCCCTGGGGACCAAGCCTTGAGCAGAAGGGCCTCGAACGACCCGCGCCGCCTCTCCGGTCTGACGCGCCGCGCCCTGCTCGCCGGCGCCGCCGTCGGTGCCGCCGCGCCGATGATCGGCCTGTCGCCGCTTCGCGCTGTTGCCGCCGAAGCGGCCGGCTCGCATGGGCTCTCCGTCTTCGGCGATCTCAAATACCCGCGTGATTTCAAGCATTTCGACTATCTGAACCCGGAAGCGCCGAAGGGCGGCAGCTTCATCTTCGCGGCGCCGAACTGGTACTACAATCAGAATGCTTACACCTTCAACACACTGAACGGCTTCACCTTCCGTGGCGACGCGCCGCCGCGCATCGAACTTTGCTTCGACACGCTGATGGCAGCTGCCAGCGACGAGCCCGGCTCGGCCTATGGCCTCGTCGCCGAAAGCGTCACCATCTCGGAAGATCGCAACACCTATGCGTTCCGCCTGCGCGACGGCGTCAGTTTCAACGACGGATCGGTGCTGACGGCCGACGACGTCGTGTTCTCGTTCCAGACGCTGAAGGAAAAGGGCCATCCGGACATTTCGCAGTCGATCCGCGAGATGATCTCGGTAACCGCCGACGGGCCGCGCGACGTCAAGATCGTGTTTTCGGGCAAGCAGAATCGCAAGGTGCCGCTGATCGTCGCCTCGACGCTGCCGATCTTCTCGAAGGCCTATTATGCCGGCCGCGATTTCGAGGCCTCCACCATGGACCCGCCGCTCGGCTCCGGCCCCTATCGCGTCGGCAAGGTCAATGCCGGCCGCTCGATCGAATACCAGCGCGTCGCCGATTATTGGGGCAAGGACCTGCCGGTTGCCATCGGCGCCTTCAACTTCGATCGCATCCGGGTCGAATTCTACCAGGACGACGAGGTGCAGTTTCAGGCCTTTGCCAAGGGCGAACTGCTGTTCCGTGAAGAGGTTTCGTCCAAGACCTGGGCGACGGGCTATGATTTTCCGGCCGCTCGTGACGGCCGCGTGCAGAAGCCGTCCTTCGCGGCGGAGCGCCGGCCGGACATGTATGGCTGGTTCTTCAACCTGCGCCGCGCCAAGTTCGCCGACCCGCGCACGCGCCAGGCGATCGGCATGGCGCTCGACTTTCCCTGGACCAACAAGAACCTGTTCTTCGGGCTCTATGTCCGTTCGACCTCCTTTTTCGACCTGTCGGATTTTGCCGCGTCCGGACTGCCAAGCCCCGATGAGTTGGCCCTGCTCGGGCCGTTCCGCAGCCAGCTCCCGGCGGAGGCGTTCGGCCCTGCCGTGCTGCCGCCGGAGGCCGATGGCAGCGGACGCGACCGCAAGCTGCTGCGCCAGGCCGCGACCCTCCTTGCGGAGGCGGGCTGGCAGTGGCAGGGCAATGATCTGGTCAATGCGACTGGCGAGACGCTGACGCTTGAATTCCTGATCCAGTCGCAGGCTTTCGAACGCGTCCTGTCGCCGCTGATCGCCAATCTGAAGGCGATCGGCGTCAACGCCTCGATGCGCATGGTCGATGCCGCGCAATATCAGAGCCGCAAGAACGCGTTCGATTTCGACATCATGGCGCATCGCATCATGTTCGACGCGACGCCGATCGATGGCATCGAGCAGATCTTCGGTTCCGCCAGCGCCGATCTTCCCAGCGGATCCAACCTGGCGGGGTTGAAGCACCCGGTGGTCGATGCGCTGGTGGCCAAGGCCGCGAACGTTAGGGATCGGGCCGAACTGGTGACGCTGATGCGCAGCCTGGACCGTGTGCTCAGATCCCTGCATATCTGGTTCCCGGCCTGGCTTTCGACGGCGCATCGCGTCGCCATCTGGGATATGTTCGGCTGGCCGGCGACGAAGCCGGACTACGGCTTTTCGCCGGAAACGACATGGTGGCAAGACGATGCCAAGGCCGCCGCCATCGGCAAAGCCGGCTAGGGATACAGATGGCAGCCTATATCTTCCGACGCATTCTCCTGATGATCCCGACGATCTTCGGCATCATGGCGATCAGCTTCATCATCGTGCAGTTTGCGCCCGGCGGCCCGGTCGAACGCGTCATCGCGCAGCTACAGGGCAATGACGTTTCCGCCACCAGCCGGATCGGCGGCGGCGGTGGCGCCGATGCCGGCATGGCGGGGCAGGACCGAACGCTCGGAGCCGCACCCGTCTCGTCGAAATATCGCGGCGCGCAAGGCCTCGATCCGGAGTTCATCGCCAAGCTCGAAAAGCAGTTCGGCTTCGACAAGCCGCCGCTGGAACGCTTCGGCCTGATGCTGTGGAACTATTCGCGCTTCGATTTCGGCCAGAGCTATTTTCGCGATATCAGCGTGCTGGAGTTGATCCGGGAGAAGATGCCGGTTTCGATCTCGCTTGGGCTCTGGATGACGCTGATCTCCTACGGCATCTCGATCCCGCTCGGCGTCGCCAAGGCGGTGCGCGACGGCGCCCGCTTCGACATCTGGACCTCGGCCGTGATCGTCGTCGGCTATGCGATCCCCGGCTTCCTGTTCGCCATCCTGCTGGTGGTGCTGTTCGCCGGCGGCAGCTTCTTCGACTGGTTCCCGCTGCGCGGACTGACCTCGGACAACTTCTCCAGCCTGTCGCTCGGCGGCAAGATCGTCGACTATTTCTGGCACATCACGCTGCCGATCATCGCCATGTCGCTCTCGGCCTTCGCGACGACGACGCTTCTGACCAAGAACTCGTTCCTCGACGAGATCCGCAAGCAATATGTCGTCACCGCCCGCGCCAAGGGGCTGTCGGAGCGCAAGGTGCTCTACGGCCACGTGTTCCGCAACGCGATGCTGATCGTCATCGCCGGCTTCCCGGGCGCGTTCATCTCCGCCTTCTTCGCGGGATCGCTCTTGATCGAGACCATCTTCTCGCTCGACGGGCTCGGCCTGCTCGGCTTCGAATCGGTGATCAATCGCGACTATCCGGTCGTCTTCGCCACCCTGTTCATCTTCTCGCTGATGGGCCTCGTCATCGGCCTGCTCTCCGACTTGACCTATACCTGGATCGATCCGCGCATCGATTTCGAACGGCGGGATGTCTGACGTGACCGATGTTTCCGCCCAGGCCCGCGAAATCGAGCCACGCCGTCTGGCGCTCTCGCCGCTCAACCTCCGCCGCTGGCGCAATTTCAAGGCACATCGGCGCGGATACTGGTCGCTCTGGCTGTTCCTGGCGCTGTTCGGGCTGACGCTCTGCTCGAACTTCATCGCCAACGACCGGCCGCTGCTCGCCTCCTACAAGGGCGAATTGCTGCTGCCGGTGTTCAACGACTATCCGGAAGAGAAGTTCGGCGGCTTCCTGGCGACGACCAATTTCCGCGATCCCTTCATCCAGGACGAGATCAACGCCAATGGCTGGATGATCTGGCCGCCGATCCGCTATTCGTACGACACCGTCAACAACGACATGGCGACCCCGGCGCCCGCCCCGCCCTGGTGGATGATCCCTAGGGAAGACCGCTGCCGCGCCTATCCGCTCGGTGACGCCGATCCCAATTGCACGCTCGGCAATTTCAACTGGATGGGCACCGACGACCAGGGCCGCGACGTCGTCGCGCGCCTGCTCTATGGCGTGCGGCTCTCGGTGCTGTTCGGCTTGGTGCTGACCATCGTCTCCTCGGCTGTCGGCATTCTGGCCGGTGCGGTGCAGGGCTATTTCGGCGGCTGGCTCGACCTGATCTTCCAGCGCTTCATCGATATCTGGACCTCGCTGCCCGAGCTCTACATCCTCCTGATCATGGCCTCGATCCTGGTGCCGAGCTTCTGGGTGCTCTTGGGCATCCTGCTCTTGTTCTCCTGGGTCCGGCTGGTCGGGCTTGTGCGCGCCGAATTCCTGCGGGCGCGCAATTTCGAGTATGTGCGCGCGGCGCGGGCGCTCGGCGTCAAGAACCGCACCATCATCGTCCGCCACGTCCTGCCCAACGCCATGGTGGCGACGCTGACCTTCCTGCCCTTCATCCTGAACGGCTCGATCACGACGCTGACCTCCCTCGATTTCCTCGGCTTCGGCCTGCCGCCCGGCTCGCCGTCGCTGGGCGAATTGCTGGCGCAAGGCAAGAACAACCTCCAGGCGCCCTGGCTCGGCCTGACCGGCTTTGTCGTCATCTCGGTGATCCTGAGCCTGCTGGTCTTCATCGGCGAGGCGGTTCGCGACGCCTTCGATCCCAGAAAGACGTTCGGCTGAGATGATGGACAAAACCATGACAGCCGAATCCAGCAAGTCCCCGCTCCTCGCCGTCGAGGACCTCTCCGTCCACTTCCTGCAGGGCGAGACGCGCACGATTGCCGTCGACCGGATTTCCTTCACCGTCGGGCGCGGCGAGACCGTCGCGCTGGTCGGCGAATCCGGCTCCGGCAAGTCGGTGACAGCGCTTTCCGTGCTGAAGCTGCTGCCCTACCCTTCGGCCGAACATCCGACCGGCAAGATCCTGCTCGACGGCAAGGATCTGCTGACGGTCAGCGACCGCGAACTGCGCAAGGTGCGCGGCAACGACGTCACGATGATCTTCCAGGAGCCGATGAGCTCGCTCAATCCGCTCCACACGATCTCGCAGCAGATCGGCGAGATTCTCAAAATTCATCGCGGCATGTCGGGCAAGGCGGCCGAGAAGCGCATTCTCGAGCTCTTGGCCGAGGTCGGCATCCGCGACGCGGAAAAGCGCCTCAACGCCTATCCGCACCAGCTTTCCGGCGGCCAGCGCCAGCGCGTCATGATCGCCATGGCGCTCGCCAACGAGCCGGACCTCTTGATCGCCGACGAACCGACCACGGCGCTCGACGTCACGGTGCAGGCGCAGATCCTGAAGCTCCTTAAGGAGATCCAGACCCGCACCGGCATGGCGCTGCTCTTCATCACCCATGACCTCGGCATCGTGCGCAAGATCGCCGACCGGGTCTGCGTGATGACCAAGGGCAAGATCGTCGAGCAGGGGCCGACGAAGGAAATCTTCGACCGCCCGCAGCACAGCTACACCAAGCATCTGCTCACGGCCGAGCCGAAGGGCGCGCCGCCGCCGGCCGACAACAGCGCCCCGGTCGTCATCAAGACCGAGGACCTCAAGGTCTGGTTCCCGATCAAGCGCGGCATTTTCCGGCGCACGGTCGACAACATCAAGGCGGTCGACGGCATCGACATCGCGGTGCGGCGCGGCCAGACACTTGGCGTCGTCGGCGAATCCGGCTCCGGCAAGACGACCCTCGGCCTCGCCATGATGCGGCTGATCAGCTCGAAGGGCGCGATCGACTTCAAGGGCGAGCGCATTGACGGTCGCGGCTTCCAGGCGATGCGGCCGCTGCGCCGGCACATGCAGATCGTCTTCCAGGATCCGTTCGGTTCGCTCAGCCCGCGCATGTCGGTCGGTGAGATCGTCGCCGAGGGGCTGCGCGTTCACGAGCCGCAGCTGTCCTTCAAGCAGCGCGAGAAGCGCGTGGCGCAGGGGCTGGAGGAGGTCGGCCTCGACCCGTCGACCCGCCACCGCTATCCGCACGAATTCTCCGGCGGCCAGCGCCAGCGCATCGCCATCGCCCGCGCCATGGTGCTGGAGCCGCAATTCGTCATGCTCGACGAGCCGACCTCGGCGCTCGACATGTCGGTGCAGGCGCAGGTGGTCGACCTGCTGCGCGACCTGCAGAAGCGGCACGGCCTCGCCTATCTGTTCATCAGCCACGATCTGAAGGTGGTGCGGGCGCTCGCCAACGAGGTCGTCGTCATGCGCGGCGGCAAGGTGGTCGAACGAGGCACCTCGGAAAAGATCTTCACCGCGCCGGAAACCGACTATACCCGCGCCCTGATCGCAGCCGCCTTCTCGATCGAGACGGCCCCGGAAGGCATCGTTTCACAATGAATGACAAGTCTGTGCTGCCCGGCGTCCTGATCGCCTCCGGCAATTGGGCGCCCGAACCCTGGGCCGTCCCCTTCGCCAGCGAACCGCATCGGCCGCTGGCGATCTGGCCCAGCGTGCCGGACCGCGAGGCGATCCATTATGTGCTGGCCTGGCGGCCGCCGGCGGAAGCGTTCGCCGATCTGCCCAACCTCAAGGCCGTATTCTCGCTCGGCGCCGGCGTCGATCATGTCGTCGGCAATGCGGCGCTGCCCAACGTGCCGATCGTCCGCGTCGTCGATCCGGACCTGACCACCCGCATGACCGAATGGGTGACGCTGCAGGTGCTGCTGCACCACCGCCAGCACCTTGCCTATGCGCGCCAGCAGGCAGCGCATCGATGGCGCGAGCTGCGCCAGCCGGTCGCCAACGATGTCCGTGTCGGCATCATGGGCCTCGGCGAACTCGGCCGCGACGCGGCGGAAGTGCTCGCCCGCCTCGGCTTCCAGGTCGCCGGCTGGAGCCGCTCGGCCAAGGACATTCCCGGCATGGAATGCTTCCATGGCGAGGACGGCCTCACCGCCTTCCTCGGCCGCACCGACATTCTCATCGCCCTGGTGCCGCTGACGCCGGATACGCGCGGCATCCTCAATGCCTCGGTCTTCGACCGGCTGGCCAGGGATGGCGCGCTCGGCGGCTCCGTGCTGATCAATGCCGGGCGCGGCGGGCTGCAGGTCGACGCGGACATCCTCGCCGCGCTCGACGACAGCCGCCTGGTCGGCGCCAGCCTTGACGTGTTCGAACCGGAGCCGCTCGCCGCCGACAGCCCGTTCTGGAGCCATCCGCGCGTCGTCGTGACGCCGCATGTCGCGGCCTCCAGCGAGGCGAGCGTGCTCGCCGTCGGCATCCACCGCCAGATCCTCGACTTCGAGGCCGGCAAACCGCTCGGCAATCTGGTCGATGTTACGCGCGGCTACTAGAGTCGTGCGTGCCGTCTGACGCGGACGGAGCCTCATCCGCGGCCTGCTCGACCGCCGACCTGGCTTCTTCTGTCGCCAGCTTGAGCAGATAGGCCAGATCCCGCAGGCCATATTGTTCGGCGAGCTGGCTCAACTGACCCGACAATTCCTCGATATATTTGGCAGTTGCCTGCATTCCCGCTCCCATCGTCCTGTATGCCCCAACGGCCCGAGCGAAGTCGTACTTCGGGCCATTTTAAGCCCAAACGGGCAGACGGCATTGACCTGCCTCAAACGGCAGGCGCGCGTACGGGCGGGACCGGCCCGGCGCGGTCAGGGACGGCGAACGGTCGTTGCGGCGAGACCGGCCCGGCTGTAGCGGGCGAGCACGTCGGCCAGCGGTTCGGACACCACCGCCATCTGGAAGCCACTGGCATGCAGCAGCGTTTCGGCACCACGGAGAATGCCGACATGCCCCTTCCAGAACACCAGATCGCCACGCTGGAGCGCGCTGTCGAGGCCGCCTTCGACCGGCGATCCGATCGCGTTTTGCTGCTGGTCGGTATCGCGCGGAACCCGGACGCCGGTCGCCGCCAGCGCAAGCTGCACCAGACCCGAGCAATCGAGCCCGAGGCTCGACCGGCCGCCCCAGAGATAGGGGGTCTCCAGAAACCGTTCGGCGACCGCGACGAAATCGGGCTCGGCCGCTTCGTCGAGCGCGGCGACGTGGCGGGCAATGACGGCGCCGTTGCCATCCGCCAGCCAGCGATAGCGCGTGCCACGCGTCTCCGCCTCCTGGCCCAGAGTCAGCAGGCTGCCGATCGAGAGCGCGGCGACCGGCGGAAACTTCAGATCGGCGGCCGGATAGACGAAGGTCCTGAGCGCGCTGACCCGGTGCGTCGGCGCCGGATCGACCGGACCCAGCGCGTCCGACGAGACGAAGCCGACATAGGAATCGGTTTCGAGTTGGACCCAGGCCCAGCCCTCGGCCGTCTCCTCGAACACCCGCACCCGCTCGCCCTTCAGCGCCTCGCTGTCGATCGGCGCGTCGGAACGCGGCGCACGACGGATCGGCGTCGACGGTACGGCGATGCGGCGCGGTTCGCCTTCAACGAAGCGGTCGGCCTCGACCTGGCCCTGCAGCCGAACATCGGCGAGATCCGACCGAAAGGCATTTACGCGAGCATCCAGCGTCAAAGCGGCAGTTCCTTGTGGCGGGCGATGACCAGATCGCCGAGGCGTTCGACCGCCAGCGCTCCTGCGACGGTCCGTTGAATCACGACATTGCGGCGATCCTTGGCATCACGGTGCCGGCTGACGAGGCCGAGCCGCCCCATCGTGTCGAGCGCGCGGGTGATCGCCGGCTTGGTGACGCCGAGCTTGGCGGCGAGACCGCGCACCGTATGCGGCGGCAGCTCGAGATAGACCGTCAGCAACACGGCCATCTGGCGGGCCGAGAGATCATGCTCGCCGTCGCGGACCAGATCGAGCGTCACGTCATGCCAGAGGCGTAGCGCCTGGGTTGGACGCAGTTCGACGGGCATGGACCGGCTCCCCTCATCCAATCGTTTCGGACCCGATCTATCTAAGCGTCCGCCGGCTCCCTCCACAAGATGCGATTCGCCTGCGCGCCTCGGTGCTGTCCTGCCTGAGATCTACGCCGCGCCAAATCTCTCCTGGATCAGCGAGAACAGGGCGCGGATGGTCTGGGCCTCGCCGCCTTCCGGCTTGCCGGGCTTGCCCGACGGGTTCCAGGCGTAGATGTCGCCGTGAATCCACGGGATCGTCTTGGGAACGAAACGATCCAGGAAGAGCGCCGCCGTGATCGAGCCGGCAAAGCCGCCGGCGCCGGCATTGTTGATGTCGGCGATCTTGGAATCGATCATCGCCTCATAGGGCGCCCAGAGCGGCAGCCGCCAGAGCGGGTCCGAGCGCAGCGCCGCATGGCGGGCGAGGTCGGCGGCCAGCGCCTCGTCATGCGTGAAGACCGCCGGAAGCTCGGGACCGAGCGCGACGCGGGCGGCGCCGGTCAAGGTCGCGAGATCGATCAGCAGCGCCGGGTCTTCCTCGGCCGCGACGGACAGCGCATCGGCCAGGATCAGGCGGCCTTCGGCGTCGGTATTGCCGATCTCGACCGTGACGCCGCCGCGCGAACGCAGCACGTCGCCGGGCCGGAAGGCCGGGCCGGAAATGGCATTCTCGACGGTAGGCACCAGCAGAGCGCAGCCGCACCGGCAGCCTCGGCTCCATGATCATCTGCGCCAGCCCCATCGTGTTGGCCGCGCCGCCCATGTCCTTCTTCATCAGCAGCATGCCGCTGGACGGCTTGATGTCGAGGCCGCCCGTGTCGAAGGTGACGCCCTTGCCGACCAGCGTGACCTTGGGATGCGAAGGGTCGCCCCAGACGAGATCGACGAGGCGCGGCTCGCGATCGGCATCGGCGGCGCGGCCGACGGCGTGGATCATCGGCAGATTGGCGGAAAGCAGCTCCGAACCGACTATCTCGCTGACCCTGGCGCCGAAGCGGGCGCCGAGGCCGTGGATCGCCGCCGACAGCTCGGCCGGCCCCAGATCGCTCGCCGGCGTGTTGATGAGATCGCGGACCATGGCGATCGACCGCGCCATGCTGCGTGCCTGCGCCAGGTCAGCGCCCTTCGGCATGACCAGCCGCGGAATCGGCGACGGATTGGTCTTGTAGCGCTCGAAACGATAGTTGCCGAGCGCCCAGCCAACCGCGCCCATCATCGGATCCGGCAGGTCCGTGACGAAGTGATAGTCTCCCTGTGGCAACATCGCCGGCAGCTTGCCGGTCAGCAGCGGCGCCGCGCGGCGATTGTCGGATCGGCCGAGACCGAAGAGAACCCGGCCGATGCCGCCGCCGGCATTGGCGATGATCGCGACGGCGCCGGCGCCGGCGTCGAACCCGGTCGCGTGCGCCCAGGCGGCCTCGACGGCGCCGATCGACGCCAGCAGCGCCTCCAGCCCTTCCGGCTCCACGGCATGGATCGGAATGGCGACGTCGGAACGGTCGATCAGGCTGTCGCTCACTGCGTTCATCCTTGCTGGGTTCGATTCGAGACGGGCGCAGATCATGGCCCCCCGCCCGGCGCGGATCAATTGCGCCGGCGTGACGCGGCGAACCACCCGGGCCGCGCCCGATCCAGATAGTAGCTGATCTCGCCGGATTTGGTCTAAGCTGCTTCCCGGGGGTCTCATTCTCCACCCGACGAAGGACATCATGCCGCCTGCCGCCGAAGCTCTTCTTGATGATCGGACGGCGTCGCCTCGCGATACCGTGACCCTGGACGGCTCGGCCCTCCGCCTCTCGACGCTCTCGCTGATCGGGCGCGGACTGCTGCACGTCGTGCCCTGCGAGGTGCGCCTCGTCGAGGTCGATGCGGCCTATGCGGCGGTGCGCGGCGCCGTCGAGGGCGGACGGCCGCTCTATGGCGTCACGACCGGCGTCGGCGCCATCAAGGATCGCTCGATCGCGCTGTCCGCCTCGGCCGACCGCACCGACCTGGTCCGCGCGCATCATTTCGGCGTCGGCGAGCCGCTCGCCCCGGAAATCGTCCGCGCCGGCATCGCCATCCGCGTCAACACCGCTCTTTCCGGCATGGTCGGCTGCAGCCCAGAACTGGTACGCGCCTATGTCGCGGCGCTCGACGCCGACATCGTGCCGGTGGTGCGCCGGCTCGGCTCGATTGGTGCCGCCGATATCGGGTTGATGAGCCAGGTCGCCACGGCGCTGGCCGGCGAAGGGCAGGTGTTCCATCGCGGCGTGCTGAAATCGGCAGGGGATGCGCTGCGCGAGGCCGGGCTGACGCCGCTGGTGTTCCGCCTGAAGGACGCGCTTTCCGCCGTCAGTACCAATGCGCTGACGATCGCCAGCGCCGGGGCGGCGCTGATCGAGGCGGCGCAAATGGTCCGCGTCGCCATGGCGACCGGCTCGAGCGCGGCGGCCGCGCTGCGCGCCTCGCCGGAGCCCTGGCGGGTGGCGGTCCGCATCGGCTCGCCGCGCGAAGCCGCCGCCGGGACGGTGCTCACCGCCGTGGCCGACGCCTTCCCCTGGGCGCCCGCCACCCATCTGCACGATCCGCTCAGCCTGCGCATGATGGCGCAGATCTTCGGCGCCTCGGCCGGCGTCGTCGCCTTCGCGGCCGCCGCCGTCGAGGCGGCAACGGCACGGCCGGACGACAATCCCGTCGTCATCGACGGCATCCCGATGACATCCGGCGGCTCGCTGCCGCTGGAACTGGCGCTGACCTTACAATCGGTCGGGCCCGGCCTCGCCCATCTCGCCCGCAACATCCTGAACCGCATCATCCTGATCGCCAATGGCGGCCGCGGCGTGCTGCCGGCCAACCTCGTTTCGGAGACGACCGACGCGACCGGCTTCGGACCGCTGGTCAAGCTGGCCGGCGACCTCGCCAGCCGCGTCATGGCCGAACTGGCGCCGGTTTCCGCCATGCCGTTGCTGATCGCAGGCGGCATGGAGGACGAGGCGATGTTCGCGCCGCTGATCGTCGAGCGGCTCAACCGCCAGATCGCCGCGCTGAAGATGATGACCGCCATCGAGGCGCTGCTCGCCGCGCAGGGGCTCGACATGCAGGGCATGAAGCCGACCGGCCTGGTGGCGGCCGTCTATGACTCCGTCCGCGCCGAGGTGGCGTTCCTGGACAAGGACCGTGCGCTGTCACTCGATATCGAGACGATCGAACGCAATCTTTTTCAACCGGCACTCTTGGAAACGGTCAGGAATTTCTACGAATCCATCTCAACGGATGAACTCATTTTCTCGCGTTGACGCGCGCGGAACCCTAAGAAGAAAGTGACCCGCCAGATCCACCGACAGTAGAGGAACTCGCCATGAAAGCCTTGAAGACCCTTGCGGCGGCCGCCGCGCTCCTCGCCTCGCTCGGCGCGGCGCATGCGGCCGATGTCGTCGTCTCGTCGAAGATCGATACCGAGGGCACGCTGCTCGGCAATGTCATCGCCCAGGTGCTCGAGGCGAACGGCATCACCGTCGAGGACCGCATCTCGCTCGGCGGCACGCCGGTGGTGCGCAAGGCGATCACCGCCGGCGAAATCGACATCTATCCGGAATATACGGGCAATGCGGCCTTCTTCTTCAACAAGGCGGACGACCCGCTCTGGAAGGATGCGGCCAAGGGCTTCGAGACCGCGAAGACGCTCGACTATGACGCCAACAAGATCGTCTGGCTGTCGCCGTCGCCTGCCAACAACACCTGGGCGATCGGGCTGCGCGGCGACGTCGCCAGCAGCAACAATCTGAAATCGCTCAGCGATTTCGGCAAGTGGGTGGCCGGCGGCGGCAAGGTGAAACTGGCCGGCTCGGCCGAGTTCGTCAATTCGGCAGCCGCCCTCCCCGCCTTCCAGACCGCCTATGGCTTCTCCTTGAAGCCAGAGCAGCTGCTGGTGCTCTCCGGCGGCGACACCTCGGCGACGATCAAGGCGGCGGCCGAGCAGACCGACGGTGTCAACGCGGCCATGGTCTATGGCACCGACGGCGCGATCCAGGCGGCCGGCCTCGTCGTGCTCGACGACGACAAGTCGGTGCAGCCGGTCTATGCGCCGGCGCCGATCATCCGCGAGGAAGCGCTGAAGAAGTTCCCGAAGATCGAAGAGGTGCTGAAGCCGGTCTTCGCCGCGCTCGACCTCAAGACCCTGCAGGAACTGAACGGCCGCATCCAGGTCGGCGGCGAGCCGGCGAAGGACGTCGCCAGGGACTTCCTGACCCAGAAGGGCTTCGTGAAATAGGCGCCGGAACCGCGCTTCACGTGAAACCCGCATGGGGCCTGACGAGCCCGTCCGGCCCCATGCGGCGTTAGCCTTCCGTTAACCTTGCGGTATGCCGCCGAGGCCTTAAGCTCTTGCGCAGAGAGAGGAGCCATCCGGCGTGACGGAAGCCACAGAGACCACGACCCCAGCCACGGCCCTGACGACCCGCCTCGACCGCGTCGGCATCGTCGTCGCGGTTATCGCCGTGCTCGGCATGGACTGGCAGCCCTTCGCGACGCTGAAGCCGAACCGGCTGATCTCCGGCCAGGGGCTCAGCCTCGCCGCGTCGCTGCCGACGCTGTGGGCGGCGATCGGCGTTGGCGTGCTGTCGATCGCCACCATCGTCGCGGTGCTGCGCACCGGCGCCCTGCTCCGGCTCGCCACCGGGATCGCCTCGCTACTGCTGCTCGCCGTGCTGATCGGCATCGTGCCGGCGACCGTCGTGCCGCCTGGAAACGCCTATGCCCGTGTCTCGCCGGCCGCCGGCTTCTGGCTGATGGCGTTCGCCTTCGCCGTGCTGACCACCGACGCGGTCGCCAAGCTCCGGCTCGGGCCGCTGGCGCGGCTCGCCATGCTCGCCGGCGCGGTGGTGACGGTGGCGATCCTGCTCGGCTCCGGCCATTGGGATGGGCTGTCGATCCTGAAGGAATACGCCACCAACGCGCAGAAATTCTGGCGCGAGGGCGCGAAGCATGTCGAGCTGGCGCTTGGCTCGCTCGCCGCCGCGCTCGTCATCGGCCTGCCGCTCGGGGTCGCCTGCCACCGCAACGCGACGCTGCGCGGCATCACGCTGCCGATCCTCAACATCATCCAGACCGTGCCGTCGATGGCGATGTACGGACTGATGATCGTGCCGCTCGGCCTGCTCGCCGCCTGGTCGCCGCTCGCCGCCTCGCTCGGCATCCGCGGCATCGGCACGGCGCCGGCGCTGATCGCGCTGTTCCTCTATTCGCTGCTGCCGGTCGTCGCCAACACCGTCGTTGGCCTCGGCGAAGTGCGCCGCTCGGTGGTCGAGGCGGCCGAGGGCATGGGCATGACGCGCCACCAGCGCCTGTTCCAGGTCGAGCTGCCGCTGGCGTTGCCGGTGATCCTGACTGGCATCCGCATCGTGCTGGTGCAGAATATCGGCCTCGTCACCATCGCGGCGCTGATCGGCGGCGGCGGCTTCGGCACGTTCGTGTTCCAGGGCATCGGCCAGGCCGCCACCGACCTCGTCCTGCTCGGCGCGGTGCCGACCATCGCGCTCGCCTTCACCGCCGCCGTCCTGCTCGACGCGGCCATCGAACTCTCCGAAAGGCGCCGGCTTTGATCGAACTCGAACATGTCAGCCGCCGCTTCGGCGAACAGCTCGCCGTCGACGACGTCTCGCTCTCGGTGGCGCGCGGCACCATCACGGTGATCGTCGGCACGTCGGGCTCGGGCAAATCGACGACACTCCGGATGATCAACCGACTGATCGAGCCGTCCTCCGGCACCATCCGCATCGACGGCAAGGACACCGCCGCCGTGCCGGGCGAAGAGCTGCGGCGCGGCATCGGCTATGTCATCCAGGGCAACGGCCTGTTCCCGCACTGGACCGTGGCGCGCAACATCGCGACCGTGCCGACGCTGCTCGGCTGGGAGGCTGGGCGGACTGAAAAGCGTGTCGACGAGCTTCTGTCCCTCTTCAGCATGAGGTCGGAAGATTTTGCGAAAAAGTTCCCGCACCAGCTTTCCGGCGGCGAGCAGCAGCGCGTCGGCGTCGCGCGGGCACTGGCGGCCGAGCCCGGCCTGCTGCTGATGGACGAACCCTTCGGCGCGCTCGACCCGATCATCCGCGCCAAGGCGCAGGAAGATTTGCTCGCCGTGCAGCGGCGGCTCGGCATCACCGTCGTGCTGGTGACGCACGACATGGAGGAAGCGATCCATCTCGGCCACAAGATCGCGGTGATGGATGGCGGCAAGCTGCTGCAATACGCGCCGCCGGCCGAGATCCTGGCCAACCCGGCGCATGGTTTCGTCGAAAGACTCGTCAACGGCGTCGACCGACCGTTCCGCCTGCTGTCGCTCTCGACGGTCGCCACGATCGTCGAGCCCGGTACGGCGGACGGCCCGCCGCTTGCCGAAACGGCGACGCTCCGCGACGCGCTCTCGGAACTGCTTTGGTTGAAGCGCGACGCGCTACCGGTCGCGGGTCCCGACGGCTCGCTCATCGGCCGCGTCTCGCTCGCAGCACTCCGCGCCCATGCGGGAGGGCCGGCGTGAGCCGCATCATCGGACCCATCGCGCGCCTCGCGGCGCTCGGCCTGCTGCTGGCGCTCGTGCTGAAACCCGAGTGGTTCGTGCCGGTTTTAAAACCGTTCACCGAGAACAACGCGCCGGTGATCTACAATCAGGGCAGTTTGCTCAGCCTGACGCTCTATCACCTCGGCCTCGTCGCCATTGCGAGCCTGATCGGCACGGCACTAGCGCTGGTGATGGGCGTGTTTGTCACGCGCAAGGCGGGGGCGGAGTTCCTGCCGCTGTCGCGCAGCCTGGTCAATATCGGCCAGACCTTTCCGCCGGTCGCCGTGCTGGCCCTGGCGGTGCCGGTGGTCGGCTTCGGCGTCAAGCCGACGCTGATAGCGCTGGTGCTCTACGGCCTGCTGCCGATCTTCGAGAACACCATCACTGGCCTCAAGGAAGTGCCGGAGAATGTCGTCGAGGCGGCGCGCGGCATGGGCCTCGACCCGACGCAGCAGCTGTTTCGCGTCGAGCTGCCGCTGGCGCTGCCGGTGATCCTAGCCGGCATAAGGCTTTCGGTGGTGATCAACATGGGCACGGCGACGATCGGCTCGACGGTGGCCGCCAAGGGGCTTGGCGAGGTCATCATTGCGGGCCTGCTCACCTCCAACACCTCCTTCATCCTGCAGGGCGGCATCATCGTCGCGCTGCTGGCGGTGCTGATCTATGACGGGCTGGCGATCCTCGAACGGCGCGTCGCCAAACGGACCGGACGACTGGCGGAGGTCGCCGGGTGACCTCACTAACAGTGGTCGCGCACTCGCAAAACCCAAAAAACATCGGGAAAATAAAAAGGGCACCCAAAATGGGTGCCCTTTAACTGGGAAGTCGAGGATTCGTCCGACCCGAAGGACAACTGCCAATCTGATCTCGACTTTTCGATTGGAAATGTATGCTAATTTGCGGGGGGAAGTCAATGGCAATCGACGATCGCAACGTGGCTGCACTCACGGCGCTTTTATCTCCAGAGCGCCTAAGAGGGCTCCTGCAGCTAAGCGGAAATGCTAAATCTGCCATCGAATTGCATCAGGATACCCTGAAGTTAGGCGCAAACTTGATGAATATAATCGCCGTCATCGAGATCGCGCTACGAAATGCAATTTGCGAGAATATGGAACATCACTTTGGCGCACCGGGCTGGTTGCTAACTCCGCCTTCATTCTTCCAATGGAAAGAACCCGAAAGAAAAAAGATCGACCAAGCCTTAGATAGCGCTCGTCGTGCTGAATATTCTAAGCTCTCGCAGGAAGGCAAGCACGCTTAGATGCCCTAGCGTTTCCGGGTGGTAGACCCGCTAACCTCTCGCACCTAAGTCGTGCAAAACGGCGGCGCGCTCAGATCACCGTCTCAGATGGGAAAATCGTTGCCGAGCTGACATTCTACATTTGGAAGCGGCTCTGCGGACCGGATTATGAACACACGCTGTGGCGGCCGACGCTTAAGCGGCTATTCCCGCACAAATCAGTCAAGAGAGCCGAGGTAGCCTATCATCTCGAGAGCATTTATCAGGCACGGAATCGTTTGGCGCACCACGAGCCAGTTCTGCGCGGAAGATTCACAGACGCCTTGGCCGCCATTTGGTTTTTGGTCACCCACTTGCAAGCTTCCCCACCCAACCACCAGACCCCTTTGGCCCTGCTAATCTCGGAGGACTTTGAGGCCATCAAGGTTCAAGCACAGGTTCTTCACGCCAAGCTGGATTCATTTAGAACGCTTGCCCAAGTTGAAGCCTCTTAGAGTTAAATCCACTCGCGCCCAGCGGTGACAGCATGAGCGATTTCGATCTCGTCCTTTCCGGAACCGTCGTCACCGCCGATCGCCTGATCGAGCGTGGCTTCGTCGCCGTGCGCGACGGCAAGATCGCCATGGTCGGCCAGGGCGAGGCTCCCGCAGCGCGGGAACGGCATGCGCTGGGAAAGGCGCTGATCCTGCCCGGCGCCATCGACGCGCAGGTGCATTCGCTGAGCCAGAAGGACCAGGAGGACTTCATCTGGTCGACCCGTTCGGCGGCGGCAGGCGGCGTCACCACCATCGTCGACATGCCCTATGACGAGGGCAATCTCGTCTGCTCGGCCGAGGCCGTGAAGCGCAAGCTCGACCATGCCGGGCCGCAGGCGCGCGTCGATTTCGCGCTTTACGGCACGATCGACCCCGAGGAAGGCACCGCCCGCATCGGCGAAATGGTGGCGGCCGGCGTCGCGGCGTTCAAGTTCTCCACCTTCGGCACCGATCCGAAGCGCTTTCCCCGCATCGCGCCGGCGCTGCTGGCCGATTGCTTCGCGGCGATCGCCCCGACCGGGCTGACCGCTGGCGTGCATAACGAGATCCACGAGGCGGTCGACGCGCATATGGCGCGGGTGCGCGCCTCGGGGATCACCGACTGGCGGGCGCACGGACTGTCGCGGCCGCCGATCACCGAACTGCTCGCCGATGTCGAGATCTTCGAGACCGGCGCGCTGACCGGCTGCCCGGCGCATGTCGTGCATTCCTCGCTGGCGCGCGGGGCGGAGCTGGCGGCGCGCTACCGGGCCGAGGGCCATGCGGCCTCCGTCGAGGTCTGCATCCACTATCTGACGCTGGACGAGGAACATGACGTCTGCCGGCTTGGCGGCAAGGCGAAGATCAACCCGCCGATCCGGCCGCGCGCCGAGGTCGAGGCGCTGTGGCGGCAGGTGGCGCTCGGCAATGTCACGCTGATCTCGACCGACCACGTCTCCTGGTCGGAGGACCGCAAGACCAAGCCGGCCATGCTGGACAACGCTTCCGGCGTGCCGGGGCTGGAAGTCATGCTGCCGCTCTTCGTCAAGGGCGCGCTGGAGCGCGGCATGCCGCTGACATGGGCGGCGCGGCTGATGGCGAAGAACCCGGCCCGGCATTTCCGCATCGACCACGAAAAGGGCGCGCTGGAGATCGGCAAGGATGCCGATATCGCGGTGCTCACTCATGAGCCGGCGCTCTATGATGCGGCCGCGAGTGGGCATAATGTGGTGGGCTGGAGTCCGTATCACGGCATGACGCTGCCCTGGCGGGTAAGCGGCACGTTCGTGCGCGGAAACCAGGTCTTTGATGGTCGAAACGTCCTGGCCGAACCCGGTTCGGGCCGTTTCGTGCGTCCGCCCGCCACCCTGCCGATCGAGATCTGATCCCCCCATGCGCACCAATCTGCCGATCGACGAGACCCTGCTCTGGGACGACCTGATGTCGCTCGCCGAGCTGACCGAGCCCGGCCGGCCCTGGACCCGACGCGCCTTCTCGCACATGTTCCTCGAAGGCCGCGCCTTCGTCGCCCGGCGGATGCGGGAGGCGGGGCTCGCCGTCCGGCTCGATACCGCCGGCAATCTGATCGGCCGGCGCGAGGGCCGGCTTCCCGGCCACAAGGCGATCGTCATCGGCTCGCACAGCGACACGGTGCCGGATGGCGGCCGCTTCGACGGCACCGCCGGCGTGATGGCCGGCATCGCCGTCGCCCGCAGCCTGCAGCAGGACGGCACCGAACTCGACCATCCGTTCGAGGTGATCGACTGCCTGGCGGAAGAGGTCTCGATCTTCGGCCTTTCCTGCATCGGCAGCCGCGCCATCGCCGGCCTGCTGACGCCCGAGCAGCTGGAGCGGCCGGAGCCGGACCATGGCGAGGTCCTGCGGGACGCCATCAACCGCATGGGCGGCGACGTCGCCTATCTCGCCGAGGCGCGGCGCGACGACATCGCCGCCTATCTCGAGATGCATATCGAGCAGGGCCCCGTGCTGCAGGACGAGCGCCGCGACATCGGCATCGTCACGGCGATTTCCGGCATCACCCGGCTCGAGATCGTCATCGAGGGCCGCGCCGACCACGCCGGCACGACGCCGATGAACCTGCGCCAGGACGCGCTGGTGGGGGCTGCCGCCGCCGTCTCGGTCATCGCCAAGGACGCGCGCCGCCGCGCCTCCGCCGGCCATGGCCATTTCGTCGCCACCGTCGGCGAATTCCGCATGGAACCGAACGCCGCCAATGTCGTGCCGAGCCGGGTGACGCTGCTGGTCGACGCGCGCGCCGAGGAACGCGGCTTCATGGAAGGTTTCGTCGCCGAATTGCGGCCGCTGATCGCCCGCGCCATGTCCGGCACGGGCGCCGAGATCACCGAATTCCGCGCCATCTCCGACAACCGCCCGGCGCTTTCCGATCCGCTGCTGCTCGACGTGCTGGAGCAATCGACCGAGGCGCTCGGGCTCGGCTCCCGCCGCATGGCTTCCGGCGCCGGCCACGACATGGCCTGGTTCTCGCGCGTCGCGCCCTCGGCCATGATCTTCATCCCGTCCAAGGACGGTCGCAGCCATGCGCCGGAAGAATGGTCGGAGCCGGGCGAGATCGCCGCCGGCGCCGCCGTGCTGCACGAGACCGTGCTTCGCCTCGACACCCTGCTCGCCTGACAGAAGGAGATCGACCATGGGCCGCATCCTGACCGAGAAAGACGTCGAACCCGCCGTGCGCGGCGGCTCCGTCTACGCGGCCGGCGGCGGCGGCTGGGCCGACCATGGCCGCATGCTCGGCCTCGCCGCCGTGCGCATCGGCAAGCCGGAACTGGTCGACGGTCGACGAACTGGACTAGAGATGACTGGGTCGCCACCGCCGCCGCGATCGGCGCGCCGGCCGGTACCACAGCCTGGGAAATGCAGGGCGTCGACTACGTCAAGGCGGTGCGGCTGCTGCAGGAAGCGACTGGGCGAACCGCTGGCCGCGCTGATGGTCGGCCAGAACGGCCGCTCCTCGACGCTGAACGGCTGGCTGCCCTCGGCCATCCTCGGCACCAAGGTGCTCGACGCGGTCGGCGACATCCGGGCGCATCCGACCGGCGACATGGGCTCGATCGGGCTCGCCGCCTCGCCGGAGCCGATGATCCAGACGGCGGTCGGCGGCAATCGCGCCGACAACCGCTATATCGAGCTGGTCGTGCGCGGCGCGACGGCCAAGGTTTCGCCGATCCTGCGCACCGCCTCCGACATGTCCGGCGGCTTCATCGCCTCGGCCCGCAATCCCGTCCGCGCTTCCTATGTGCGGAAGAACGCGGCGCTCGGCGGCATCTCGATGGCGCTTTCGCTCGGCGAGGCGATCGTCGCGGCCGAAGGCGCAAGGGTCGCGGCAAGGGCGCCGCCGTCATCGACGCGATCTGCAAGGCGACGGGCGGCCACATCGCCGTCTCCGGCCGGATCGCCAAGAAGGACGTCGTCTACACCAACGCCGCCTTCGACATCGGCACCGTCGTCATCGGCTCGCGGCGACAAGGCGACGACGCTGCATGTGATGAACGAATACATGGCGATCGACGATGCCGGCGGCACCCGCCTCGCCACCTTCCCGGACGTCATCACCACGCTCGACAAGGACGGCGAGCCGCTCTCGGTCGGCCAGCTGCATGTCGGCATGACGGTGCATGTGCTGCATGTGCCGAAGGCGATCATCCCGCTCTCGGCCGGCGTGCTCGACCCCTCCGTCTACCCGCCGGTCGAGGCGGCGATGGGCATCGAGATCGCGCGCTATGTGTTCGAGGAAGCGCCGAAGAAGAAGCGGAAGAGCAAGAAGTAGCGCTGCGAACCGGAGGCCGCGCGCTCCGGACCCAGCCTGATGGGGGCTGGCTTCTGCCGCTGCCATTGCCCCATCATGCTGAGGTGCCGCCCGGAGGGCGGCCTCGAAGCACGCACCCACGATCCGCGAGGCGACTTTCACTGCCGAACCCCCGCTATCCCGTCACCTCGGGAACGACACTGCGCTGCAAGGGCTGGCGGCAGGAAGGCCTGCTGCGGCTCCTGGAAAACGTGCTCTCGGTCGGCGAGGACCCGGACAGCCTCATCGTCTATGCGGCCCTCGGCAAGGCGGCGCGCAACTGGGCGGCGCATGACGCCATCGTCAAGGCGCTGACGACGATGGACGAGGACGAGACGCTGATCGTCCAGTCCGGCAAGCCGATCGGCCTCCTGACGCACGCAGGTGCAGGCGCCGATCGTCATCATGGCGAACTGCAACATCGTCGGCCAATGGGCGAAGGCCGAGTATTTCTACGAGCTGGAGCGGAAGGGCCTGATCTGCTGGGGCGGGCTGACGGCCGGCGCCTGGCAGTATATCGGCAGCCAGGGCGTCATCCAGGGCACCTACGAGATCTTCATGCGCATCGCCGAGAGGCATTTCGGCGGCGACCTGGCGGGCCGCTTCATCCTGACGGCCGGCCTCGGCGGCATGGGCGGGTCGCAGCCGCTGGCCGGCCGCATGGCCAAGGCCGCCATCCTCACCGTCGACGTCGATCCCGGAGCGGGCCGAGAAGCGCAAGGCGATCGGCTATGTCGACGAGATCGCGCCGGACCTCGACACGGCGCTGCAGCGCATCGCCCATGCCCGCCACCACCGCGAGGCGCTCTCGGTGGCGCTCGTCGGCAACGCCGCCGAGATCTACCCCGAGATTTTTCGGCGCGGCATCGTGCCGGACATCGTCACCGACCAGACCTCGGCGCACGACCTCGTCTATGGCTATGTGCCGGCGGGCATGCCGCTCGCCGAAGTCAGGGCGCTGCGACAGAGCGATCCGGCAAAACTGATGGCGCTGTCGCGCGCCTCGATCGTCCCGCATGTCCGCGCCATGCTGGATTTCCAGAAGCACGGCGCGGTCGTGTTCGACAATGGCAATCTGATCCGCACCCAGGCGCGCGAGGCGGGCGTCGAAAACGCCTTCGACATCCCGATCTTCACCGAAGCCTATCTGCGGCCGCTCTTCGCCCGCGCCATCGGGCCGTTCCGCTGGATGGCGCTCTCCAACGATCCCGACGACATCCGCCGCATCGACGATCTCGTGCTGGAGCGGTTTCCCGACAACGCCATCGTCACCAACTGGATCCGGCTTGCGCGCGAAAACGTGCCGTTCGAGGGGCTGCCGGCGCGGATCGCCTGGCTCGGCCACGGCGCGCGCACCGAACTGGCGCTCGCCGTCAACGACATGGTGGCGGCCGGCGCCCTTTCCGGCCCGATCGCGTTTTCGCGCGACCACCTCGATGCCGGCGCGATGGCGCATCCGAACATCATGACCGAGAACCTGCGCGACGGCTCCGACGCGATTGCCGACTGGCCGCTGCTCGACGCCATGACGCTTTCGGCCTCCGGCGCCGACCTCGTGACGGTGCATTCCGGCGGCGGCGGCTATGCCGGCTACATGACGTCGGCCGGCGTCACGCTGGTCGCCGACGGCACGGCCGGCTGGCCGGCGAGCGGCTGTCGCGCGCGCTCACCAACGACACCGCGCTCGGCGTTATGCGCTACGCCGACGCCGGCTACGAGGACGCGCTCGACGAAGCGGCGGCGAAGGGCATCCGCCGCTTCGACGTGCCATCGACGCCGGTGGTGCGGCGTGGGTGACCGGCCTCAGATCGTGCCGTTGACAAGCCGGTAGCGCGGCGCCCCCGCGCAGAGCGCCGCCACCTGCTCGGCATCGCGCACGAAGATCGTGTTGTCGCCATTGGGGCCGGCGTCGCCGAGGCGGTGCGAGAACGGATCATAGCCAACCGGCTCGAAGCCGAAGCGGCCGAGAAGGGCAAAGATCTCGTGCCCGTCGACGCCGTAGCGGGCGCCCGATCCGTTGGTCTCGACCACCAGCGCCAGCAGGTCCGGGTCCGCCAGCGCCGCCGACGCGCCACGCAGGACAGGCAATTCGTAACCCTCGACGTCGATCTTGATCAGCCGTGGCCGCCGGCCGCCGAGGATGTCGTCGAGCGGCCTCACCTCGACCGAGATCGACGGTTCGCCGTCGTCGCCATCGACGACGTGGTTCATGGTGTCGTGCGCGGCGGTGAAGTGCAGCGTCCCCGCCCGATCCCCGACGCCGCCATGCCAGCGCACGACCCGGGCACCGAAGCCGTTCAGCGCGACGTTGGCGGCGAGGTTCTCGAAGGTCGAGGGGATCGGCTCGATCGCCACGACGTCGGCGCCTGTCGCCGCCGCCAGGATCGTGTAGCTGCCGATATTGGCGCCGACATCGACGAACAGCGCGCCCGGCCGCAGTATGTGCAGCACGAAGGCCATCTCGACATGCTCGTGCAGCCCGCAATACCAGTTGCCGGTGGCGCCGGTCATGCCATGGCGCGCCAGCAGCACCGTGTCGTCGACGAAGGGCAAGGCGATGCCGGAGCGCATGGCGCGCGCGGCGAGCTGCCAGCGGATCAACCGACCCACCGCCGCGGCGCGCGCCGGCCGGTTGAGCGGATGGCTGAGGATTCCGTTCAAAACGCGCAGTGCGCCCATCGGCCGTCCAATCCTCGACAGGAAAGCTCGAGAATAGCAGGCGGGCGGCTGGCGTCTTTTCGCCCGCTGGTGGAGCCGGCAGGGCAATTGGAGGGGTCTGCTACGCCGCAAGGAGGAGGCCGGTACGACTCTCCACTCGAAGGAATATGCGCAGTCAGACCGAAATCGCCGCAGCGGCTGCATGGATCCCTGCTTTCGCAGGGATGACGGGGAGTACGGGTTGATGTTCTCCGCGATCCCTGAGGCAAGCAAGGGCTCGTAGCTCGCGGCATCGGCACGCTCGCCGTCATCCCGGACTTGGCCCGGGATCCATTCAGCCGTGCCAATTCCGCGGAAGACTCCCGCCAACGCGGCTCTATGCATCCCCGCCTTCGCGGGGATGACGCCAGAGTGTGGGAGTGCGCCGGAGCGTGGCAGAGCGGCGGAAGCGCAGGCGCCGCCGCCACGCGATTCCGAGTGTGACGAAGCCCTGGAGCCGTTCATTGCTTCATGGAAACGTTGAACGGCTCTAACTCTTTGCTCGATCGCGTTTCCTTCACGCGAACCGGTAACCGCTTCGCCGAAAACGCTTTACCCGTGCGGGCGCGAAAAGATATCGGCCAGCATGTCGACGAAGCGCTTCGGATCGGCGTCGAAGGCGACTTCGGCGTTGGGGGCGCGATTGCCGCGGAAATGCGTATCGATGACCGTGCGGCCGACGGTGAGCGCGCCGCCGGTCTCGACGTCGACATGCAGGTGCCGGGTCGTCAGGATCGAGCGGTCGACCAGATAGGCGACGCAGACGGCGTCATGCACCGGGGCGGTGCCGAGCACGTCCATCTTCTGCGCGATGTCGTGCATCTCGATGCGGAAGCGGACGATGTCCGAGGTCGCCTGGGCGGCCGGGGTGCCGAGCATGGCGAGGCGGTCGCAATCGGCATAGGAGACCAGCGCCCGGTGCGTCGCGTCGAGCGTCACCAGCGTCACCTTCTCGAAGCCGGCATTGAAGACCCGCGCCGCCGCTTCCGGGTCGGCCCAGATGTTGAACTCGGCCGACGGCGTCATGTTGCCGATCTCGTGCCCGCCGCCCATGATGATCAGTTCCGGCACGCGCTTGGCGAAATCCGGATCGGCGGCGAGCGCCGCCGCGATGTTGGTGAGCGGGCCGACCGGCATCAGCACGATCGGCTCCCTGGCGTTGCGATAGGTCTCGACCAGATAGTCGACGGCGCCCTTGTCGGCCTTCTTCGACTTCGCCGCCGGCACCGGCAGCGTCTCGACATGGAACTTCGACGCCTGGTCGGTGACGCCGCGCGCGACGGGGAAATTGTCGCGCACGAAGGGCCGGTTCGAACCCTCATAGACGGGAATGTCGGAGCGGCCGATATGGTCGAGCACGCGCAGCGTGTTGTCGGTGCAGAACTTGACCTCGACATTGCCGTTGACGGTGGTGACGCCGACCAGCTCGATTTCCGGATGCAGCGCCGCCAGCATGATGGCGACGGCGTCGTCGGTTCCGGTGTCGACGTCGAGAATGAGCTTCTGGGCCAAGCGAGGCACTCCATGCGGGGCGGATTGGACGGTTGAAAGACCGGCGGGACGTTAGGCGGGCCTCGCGGGAAGCGTCAAGCACTCGTCCGCGCCCTCCCCTCGCCGATCGTTTTGCGCTGATTTCAATCCCTTGCCACCCGCGACGCCCGGCTGTGGTGTTGCTTCGGCAACGATTTCCGCGCCAATCTCCCCTCCAGCCTTTTCGAACGGGAGTTCTGTATGTTTCCGAAGCCGGTACCCAAGCTTGTCCCAAATACCTACGACTTCGAATCGAAGCCGATGGTGAAACCGACCGGCTTCCGGGAATATGACGCGCGCTGGCTGTTCGGGGACGAGATCAACCTGATGGGCGTGCAGGCGCTCGGCATGGGGCTCGGCACCCTGCTCGGCGAGCTCGGCGTTCCGCGCGAGCTGGTGACGGGCCACGATTTCCGCTCCTATTCCGCCTCGATCAAGCTGGCGCTCGTCAACGGCCTGATGGCTTCAGGCGTCAAGGTGCACGACATCGGCCTCGCCGTGACGCCGATGGCCTATTTCGCCCAGTTCGATCTCGACGTGCCGGCCGTCGCCATGGTCACCGCCTCGCACAACGAGAATGGCTGGACCGGCGTCAAGATGGGCGCGGCGCGGCCGCTGACCTTCGGCCCGGACGAGATGAGCCGGCTGAAGGAAATCGTGCTGAAAGCGGCCTTCGACTTGCGCGGCGGCGGCTCCTACGTCTTCCACGAGAACTTCCCGGCGCGCTATCTCGCCGACATCACCAACCGGCCGAAGCTCAAGCACCCGATCAAGGTGATCGCCGCCTGCGGCAACGGCACGGCCGGCGCCTTCGCGCCCAAGGCGCTGGAAATGATCGGCGCCGAGGTCATCCCGATGGATGCCGATCTCGACTACACCTTCCCGCGCTACAATCCGAACCCCGAAGACATGAAGATGCTGCACGCGATCCGCGATGCGGTGCTCGAGCATGGCGCGGCCGTCGGCCTCGGCTTCGACGGCGACGGCGACCGCTGCGGCGTCGTCGACAATGAGGGCGAGGAGATCTTCGCCGACAAGGTCGGCGTCATGCTGGCGCGCGACCTGTCGGCGCTGCACCCGAATTCGACCTTCGTCGTCGACGTCAAATCGACCGGCCTGTTCGCCACCGATCCGGTGCTGATCGCCAATGGCGCCAAGGCCGACTACTGGAAGACCGGCCATTCCTACCTGAAGCGCCGCGTTCACGCGCTCGACGCGCTCGCCGGCTTCGAGAAATCCGGCCACTACTTCTTCAACCGGCCGATCGGCCGCGGCTATGACGACGGTCTGGTCTCGGCCTTCGCCATCCTCGACATGCTCGACCGCAACCCCGGCAAGACCATGGCCGATCTGAAGAACGCCCTGCCCAAGACCTGGGGCTCGCCGACCATGTCGCCGCATTGCGACGACGAGACCAAGTATGGCGTGATCGACAAGGTGGTGAAGCGCTTCGAAGAAAAGAGGGCGAAGGGCGAACTGGTCGCCGGTCAGAAGATCGTCGACCTCGTCACTGTCAATGGCGTCCGCGTCGTCACCGAGGACGGCACCTGGGGCCTCGTCCGCGCCTCGTCGAACAAGCCGGAACTGGTCGTCGTCGTCGAAAGCCCGGTCTCCGAGGCGCGCATGCACGAGATCTTCAAGGCCGTCGACGAGACCTTGCGCGAAAACCCCGAGGTCGGCGCCTACAACCAGACGATCTGAACAAGCCTCCCGTCTCCGCCTCTCCCGCACGCGGGGGAGGCTTCACCCGGTCACCCTCTACCACCCAGCTGCATCCCGGAGATTATTTGCCATGTCCGCCCGCTCCTTCGGCGCCCTGCCGGATGGTACCGCCGTCGAAGCCGTCACCATCGCCCATGGCGACCTGACGGCGACGATCCTGACCTATGGCGCCGTGATCCAGGATATCCGCCTCGCCGGGGTGCCGCATCCGCTCGTGCTCGGCTACGACACGATCGAGGGCTACCTTCGCAATCCCAACTATTTCGGCGCCGTCGCCGGCCGTTTCGCCAACCGTATCGCCGGTGGCCGCTTCACGATTGACGGCCAGGATTTCCAGGTGTCGCCGAACGAGGCGCCGAACCATCTGCATGGCGGCTTCAGGGGATTTGGCACGCGCGTCTGGAAGCTGGTCCGTGCCGATGCGTCGAGTGTCACGCTCGGCATCACCGGCGACGATGGCGATGAAGGCTATCCCGGCAAGATCGAGATCGAGCTGACCTATTCGATCGATGCCCCCGGCACGCTTCGCACCGTCGATCACCGCCACGACCGACAAGCCGACGCCGGTCAATCTGGCGCAGCACAGCTATTTCAACCTCGACGGCGCCGGCACGATTCGCGACCATATCCTGACGATTCCCGCGGAGACCTACCTGCCGGTCGACGCCGGCAAGATCCCCACCGGCGAATTCCGCCCCGTCGAGGGTACGCCTTATGACTTCCGCGCCGGCCGCCGGGTCGGCGAAGGGCATGACGGCGTCGTCGACAGCTACGACCACAATTTCGTCGTCACCCGCGAAAAGACTGCCACGCCGCACACCCTCGCCCGCCTCGCTTCGTCGAAGAGCGGCCTGGCGCTTGACGTCACCTCGACCGAACCCGGCGTGCAGTTCTATGGCGGCCAGATGACCAAGGCGAAGGACCCGGGCCTGAGTGGCGAGATCTACAGCGCCAATTCCGGCCTCTGCCTGGAAGCGCAGCTGTTCCCGGACGCGCCGAACCAGAAGGACTTCCCGGACGCCATTTTGCGTCCCGGCGAGACCTACCGCCAGGAAACCCTGTTCCGCTTCAGTCGTACGGGGTGAGTGACGCCCGACCCCTCCCGCACGCGGGAGGGGTCCTTTGGACGCAAAGGAAAAAGACCCTCCGGCGTCATCCCGGGCGGAGACCCGGGATCCATTCAGCCGAGTTCCGGGGCATGAGTTCCATCTTCACCTCTCCCTGAGGGAGAGGTCGGAGCGAAGCTCCGGGAGAGGGTTTAGGGAACCATCCGAACATGGAATTGCGGGGAGCAGGCCTTGCGAGGCCGTAAACCCTCACCCGCCGGCCTCCGGCCGTCGACCTCTCCCTGAGGGAGAGATGAAAGCTGTGCCGGCCTGCCGAAATGTCGCGTCTCGACGCCCCTCCGAACATGCGATTCTTCTTCCCTTCCGTAGCGGCACGGCTCATTCTGACGCGCTCTCGCAGGCCGGTCCGCTGGGGCATCATGACGACGATCAACCGTTCGACGCATATCCGTCTCACCTCGCATCCGGGCGCCCAGGCGCCGGTTCGTTTCCCGATCCGCTGGGGCGACGCCGACCCGCGACGACGCGGCCCCGTCATCGGCACGGTGTCAAACCCTTCCGACCGCAACACGATCGGCACGCATGGCGGCTCCTACTCGCTCTATCGCGCGCTTGCCGTTTCCTCCGGCGCGCTGAACCCGATCCAGCGCCCCGATTTCCGCAACACCGCGCCGGTCACGCCGATCGGGCCGCATCCGCGATGGGCGGAACCGGGGCGGATCGTCTCGCTCGACCCGTTCGGCCATCTCGCCGCCGAGATCTTTGCCGACCGGATCGCCGAGGGCGTCGACATTCGCCCGACCATCGCCGTCACCAGGGCGCGGCTCACCATGATCGAGCTGCACGAGGCGATCCGGCTCAAGCGGATCCCGATCGACGGCGGAATCGTGCACGAGAACGGCGATGTCGCCGTCACCAAGGCGGCGATCGACCCGGTCTGGCACCTGCCGGGCATCGCCGGCCGCTTCGGCGTCAGCGAGGAGCAATTGCGCCGCACGCTGTTCGAACAGACGGGCGGCATGTATCCCGAACTGGTCACCCGGCCCGACCTCGAGGTTTTCCTGCCGCCGATCGGCGGCATCACGCTCTATATCTTCGGCGACCCCGCCGCGCTGGCCGACCCGACGCGCCACCTCGCCTGCCGCGTGCATGACGAGTGCAACGGCTCCGACGTGTTCGGCTCCGACATCTGCACCTGCCGGCCCTATCTGGTGCACGGCATCGAGGAGGCGGTGAAGGAGGCGCAGGCCGGCGGCGTCGGGCTGATCGTCTACAATCGCAAGGAAGGCCGCGCGCTCGGCGAGGTGACGAAGTTCCTCGTCTACAACGCCCGCAAGCGGCAGGCGGGCGGCGACCAGGCGGCGACCTATTTCGAGCGCACCGAATGCGTCGCCGGGGTGCAGGACGCGCGCTTCCAGCAATTGATGCCGGACATCCTGCACTGGCTCGGCATCACCAGGATCGACCGCTTCGTCTCGATGTCCGACATGAAGTATGACGCCATCACCAGCTCCGGCATCGAGATCCGCGAGCGGGTGGCGCTGCCGGATGCACTGATCCCGATCGACGCCCGCGTCGAGATGGAGGCGAAGAAGGCGGCCGGCTATTTCACCGCCGACGCCCCGCCTTCGGCCGACGATCTCGCCCATACGATCGGCCGGCCGCTGGAAGAATACTGACGGCGGCGAGTTCGGCCGGCTCGTCATCTCGTTCATGCGCCATTTATGTTGGCCCCTATATGCCAGTCCGCTCAACCCAATCAGGGGTTGTCAAAGGATTCGTCCTCGGGGGGATATCAGGGTGAAGTCGACTTCTATTTGGCTGGCAGCAGGCATTATTTTGGCCGGCATCGGCGGCGCGAGCGCCCAGACGGCGGGCGATTGGGTTCTCGGCAACTACAAGAATGCCGGCTACTGGTTTCCGGGCGTCATCGAGAAACTGCAGGGCGGCAACATCACCGTTCGCTACGACGACGGCGATCGGGAGACGGTAAAGCTCAGCGCCGTCCGCCCCTATGACTGGCGCATCGGCACGAAGGTCGAATGCAACTTCCAGGGCGCCGGCACCTGGTACAGCGGCAAGATCGCCTCGCTCGCCGGCGAGAAGATCGGCATCGCCTATGACGATGGCGACAAGGAAACGACCAAGACCGGTCGTTGCCGTTCGAAGTAAGCGAGCGAAGGCAGGCCGAAAGCCTGCCTTTTCACGCCTCGTTCAAGGTGGCTGGGAAAAAACGGTCGGGCGAGGCTAAGAACTCCAGGCAGGAGAGGCGAACTGGGTCGCCCACCGCTTCGACGGAGTGTTCCCTTGGCCTCGATCCCCTCCCTCCTCTCCGCCAGCGCCGTGCGCGAGCGCGCCAACCGCCTGCTCGACCTCGGCATCGCGGGAAAGCTCGACCATTTCGCCATCGATCTCGACAGGCTGCCGGCGGTCGCCGACTACGTCATCGACACGACGCGCCAGAACTATCCGGACCTCGACATCCCGTTCCATGCGCGCTGGCGCCATTTTGAGGCAGGCCAGATCGACCGCTTCGGCGGGTTGGTGGACGCCGCCGGCATCACCGACCCGCTCGTCTTCGGACGCGCCGCCTATGACCTCGCCATCGTCAGCGTACTGCTCGACGCCGGCGCCGGCCCCGACTGGCGCTATCACGAAGCCATGACCGGCGAGACCTTCTCCCGCTCCGAGGGACTCGGCGTGGCGAGCTTCGCAATGTTCGCCTCCGGCCTGTTCTCGCAGGACCCGGCTGACCCGCTCCGTGCCGATGCAGCGGCGCTTGCCGTACTGGAAGCCTCTGATCTTGCCGAAGGATTCCAGGTCACATCCGACAATCCGATGGTCGGGCTCGAGGGCCGCGCCAAGCTCCTGAATGCACTCGGCCGGGTCGTTGCCGACCGCGACGACCTGTTTGGCAGCGACGAGGCGCGGCCGGGCGGGCTGTTCGACGCCGTGCTCGCCACCGCCGACGAGGATGGCAAAGTCTCCGCGCCAAAAATCCTGGAACTGGTGCTGGAAGCGCTCGGGCCGATCTGGCCGAGCCGGATTCTGCGCGATGGCGTAACGCTCGGCGATACCTTTGAGCATCGCAAGCTCGCGACCGACGACGCGACTTCCGGCCTGATGCCGTTCCACAAGCTGTCGCAATGGCTGACCTATTCGCTGATCGAGCCGCTGCTCTGGACCGGGGTCGAGGTCACTGATCTCGACGGGCTGACCGGCCTGCCGGAATACCGCAATGGCGGGCTGTTCCTCGACATGGGCGTGCTGGTGCCGAAGGATGCTTCGGCGCTCGGCCGAAGCTGGAAGGCCGAGGACGAGTTCATCGTCGAATGGCGGGCGCTGACGGTGGCCCTGCTCGACCGCACCGCCGCGCTGGTGCGCGAGAAGCTCGGCATGGATGCCGAGCGCATTGCCGCTGGCCAAAGTGCTGGAAGGCGGCACCTGGGCCGCCGGCCGCCGGATCGCCAGGGAAAAGCGCGCCGATGGCGGCCCGCCGCTTGACGATCGAGAGCGACGGGACGGTGTTTTAGGACTGGCCGAAAGGCCCTGCGTGCTTCGAGACGCGGCCATATGGCCGCTCCTCAGCATGTTGGGGATTTGGTTTGGTTCGTCAGCCGGGATTTCAACATGCTGAGGAGGCCCGCAGGGCCGTCTCGAAGCACGCACGAAACCTGCTCAGAAAGCCCCCCTCCCGTCCCGGAAGGATTCAGGCAAAAAACTAGCCCTTCTTGCCCGGCTGCAGCAGATAGACCCAGGCCAGCAACAGCGGGCCGATGGTCAGCGCGACGTCGGCCAGGTTGAAGACGAAGAAGCCGCGCTCGCCCCAGTGCAGGAACAGGAAGTCGATGACGTGGCCGTGCCAGACGCGGTCGATCAGATTGCCGATCGCGCCGCCGGTGATCAGCGCGAAGCCGCTAGCGGCAAGCCGGCCGCCCTCGGTCGAGCCGCGCCAGACATAGAGCACGACCAGCGTCACGATCGAGGTCAGGCCGATCAGGATCAGGCTGTCGGCGCTGTTGCCGAGCGAAAAGGCGATGCCGGTATTGTTGACGCGGTAAAGCGCCAGGAAGTTCGGGATGAGTTCGATGCCCTGCTGGTAGAGCAGATTGGCGTCGGCGATCCATTTCGACACCTGGTCGATGACGATCGTCAGCGCCATGATCGTGAGGCCCAGCGCCGAGAGCGGGCCGGGAATGCGGGCGGCGGCGGTTGCGGAGGGCGCTTCGCTCATCGGGATCAGAGCTTCAGCTTGTCGCGGCGGATCTCGTAGAGCATCACGCCGGTGGCAATGGCCAGGTTGAGCGAATCCGCCCGGCCCGCCTGCGGGATCTTGACCAGATGATCGCAGGTGGCGGCGAGATCGTCGGGCAGGCCGGATTGCTCATTGCCCATGAACAGCATCACCGGCCGGTCGTAATCGATGGTGCGATAGTCCGACTTGCCGGAGAGATGCGTGCCGACGACGATGCCCGGCCAACCCTTCCGCCATGACTTGAACTCGTCGACGCTCATGCGGGCGAGCTTCATGTGGAAGATCGAGCCCATGGTGGCGCGCACCGCCTCGACGCCGAACGGATCGACCGTATCGCCGACGAGGATGACGCCCTCGGCCCCAACCGCATCGGCCGTGCGGATGATGGTGCCGAGATTGCCGGGATCCTTGATGCCGTCCAGCGCCACCCAGACGCCGGTCGGGCCGGGCTTGATCTCGCTCTTCGGCGTCAGCTTCTGCTCGAACACGCCGACGACCATCTGCGGATTGTCGCGGCGGGTGATCTTGGCAAGCACCGCTTCGGAGACTTCGAGCACATCGCCGCCGCGGGCATGCGCGGTCGTGGCGACGCGCTTGACCACCGGGTGGTCCGCGACCTTGGCGCCGTAGACGAGAATCTTGATCGGCCAGTCTTCCTCGACCGCGTCGGCGACCAGCTTCATGCCCTCGGTGACGAACAGACCGCTTTCCTTGCGGTTCTTCGACAGCGCCAGGCCGCGAATATCCTTGATCGTCGGATTGGTGACGCTGGTGATGGTCTTAACCGCGCCGGGCGCGGCAATCGAGGAATGATCAGGCATCGCGGGACCACCGGGAGAAGAGCGACGTGGAAAGGGTGCGGCCGCCGCCTTCCTCGCGGATCAGCAGTTCGCCGGATTCGAGCGTCCCGTCGAGGCCCGAAAGCGCCTCGGCCGAGGTCTCGTGGATCGCCATGAACGAGGCGCGGATCGAATAGGCGGAAAGGCAGAGGAACAGCGCGTCGTCGGCGAGCAGCTGACGGCAGAGCGCCATCATCTCGGGCAGGCGTTCGAAGATGTCCCAGACCTCGCCATTCGGGCCACGGCCGAATTTCGGCGGGTCGAGGATGATGCCGTCATATTTCGAGCCGCGGCGCACTTCGCGCTGCACGAACTTCATCGCGTCGTCGACGATCCAGCGCACCGGCAGGTCGGCGATCCCGGACATCGTCTGGTTGTCGCGGGCCCAGCCGATCGCCTTCTTCGAGGCGTCGACATGCGTCACCTGCGCGCCGGCCATGGCGGCGACGAAGGAGGCGATGCCGGTATAGCCGAACAGGTTCAGCACCTTGGGCTGGCGCTTCGGATCGGCATATTTCGCGTCGCGGATCTTCTGGCCGAACCAAGCCCAGTGCATTTCCTGCTCGGGGAAAAAGCCGACATGGCGGAAGGCGGTGAAGCGGCCGAGGAAGCGCACCTCGCCCTCGCCGACGGCGCGCGGCAGCGGCCAGGCCATCGGCCAGGTCTCGCCGATCGGCTTCAAGTATTTCCAGCGGCCGTCCGAATCCTCGTCCTTGGCGCCGGTGAAGATCGCGTCGGCGCGATCCCATTCCTCGGCGGAGAGACGCGGGGTCCACAGCGCCTGCGCCTCGGGGCGCACGATGCGATAGGGACCATAGCGCTCGAGCTTGCGGCCATGGCCGGAATCGATCAGCGCATAGTCGGGCCAGCCCTCGGTCGTGAGCATGACCGGCCAGCGGGACGCCGGAGCTGTCGCGTCGGGCGCGGGATGGGGAATGTCGGAAGCGATCTTCATGGTCGGTTCATAGCGTTCGCCGCGGCGAAAGCCAATCGATGCCAGCAAGGAAGACGACGCCCGGCTTGCCGTCGCGGGGGGCGCATGCAAGATAACCCTCTGGCGACGCGCGCGGCAACGCGCGGCGAGGCAGACCGGCCGCCCGACTGACGAGGACGACGATCGATGGAAATGACGGGCGAATACCGCATCCCCGCCAGTCGCGACGCGGTCTGGCAGGCGCTGAACGATCCGGACGTCCTGAAGGCCTGCATTCCCGGCTGCGAAGAGCTGGCGCGGACGGCGGACGACGCCATGAGCGCCAAGGTCATCGCCAAAGTCGGCCCGGTCAAGGCGACCTTCGTCGGCCAGGTGACCTTCTCCAACGTCAACGCGCCCGAGAGCTACACGATCAGCGGCGAGGGCAAGGGCGGCGTCGCCGGATTTGCCAAGGGCAGCGCCGATGTGCGGCTCACCGAGGACGGCGACGCGACCGTGCTGACCTATGACGCCAAGGCGCAGGTCGGCGGCAAGCTGGCGCAACTCGGCTCAAGACTGATAGACACCACCGCGAAAAAGCTGGCCGATGAATTCTTCGGCGCTTTTGCCAACCGCCTTTCTGGAGACGAGCCGACAATGGCCTCACCCACCCTGACGACCCCGACCGATGCCCAGCCCGCGGATGCGGCGGCCAACGAGGAACTGACCGACCGCATCGAGCACAAGATCGACGACGAAGCGCTCGATCTCGGCGAAGTGGCGGAGGAGATCGAGGAAGAGGTCGAGGTTGCAGCCGGGCGCGGCTTCCTTGGCGGTCCCTATGTCTGGGGTCTGCTGGCGCTGATCGTCGTCATCCTCTTCCTGGCGGTCGTGAGCCGCTAGGAAAAGGTCCAGGCGCAAGCCGCCGGCGCTCGGGGAAGTCGTCCCGAGCGTCCGGAACGCAGAGGGAGACTAGCGTCGTTCGAGGTTTCGGTGGCCCGCCACAGGCCGCAGAGAGGGAGGCGTTGAATGACAAACATATCCGTCACGGTGAATGGCACCGAGCGGCGGGCGGAGGTCGAAGGGCGGACATTGCTTGTCAGCCTGCTGCGGGAGACTTTTGGCCTGACCGGCACGCATGTCGGCTGCGACACCTCGCAATGCGGCGCCTGCGTCGTTCATGTCGACGGCAAGGCGATCAAGTCCTGCACCATGCTGGCGGCGCAGGCCGATGGCTCGACGGTGCTGACGATCGAGGGGCTGGCGCAGGACGGCGTGCTGCATCCGGTGCAGGCGGCATTCCACGAGCACCATGGCCTGCAATGCGGCTTCTGCACGCCGGGCATGATCATGGCGGCGGTCGACATGATCGAGCGGCACGAGGCTCAGCTCGACGAGGCGACGATCCGGCACGAGCTCGAAGGCAATATCTGCCGCTGCACCGGCTATCACAACATCGTCCGGGCCATCCAGGCCGCTGCCGACCACATGGCCGGCCTGCGCCACGCGGCGGAGTAAGCGGTCATGTACGAGACGAACTACCACCGTCCGCGCGATCTCGCCGAGGCTGAGAGCCTGTTCGCCGCCGCGGCCGAGGGCCGCTATCTCGCCGGCGGCATGACGCTGCTGCCAACGATGAAGCAGCGCCTGGCCGCGCCCTCGGACCTGGTCGATCTCGGCCGGCTGTTGGAACTGAAGGGGATCGCCGTCACGGCCGATACGGTGACGCTCGGCGCCGCCGTCACCCATGCCGAAGTCGCGACCTCGGCCGAGATCCGCGCCGCTTTCCCGGCGCTGGCGGCGCTCGCCGGCCAGATCGGCGATCCGCATGTGCGCCATCGCGGCACCATTGGCGGCTCGCTCGCCAATGACGACCCGGCCGCCGACTATCCCGCCGCCGTTCTGGCGCTGGATGCGACGATCCTCACCACAAGGCGCACGCTGGCTGCGGCGGATTTCTTCCAAGGTCTGTTCACCACGGCGCTGGAGGAAGGCGAGATCCTCGTCTCCGTCGCCTTCCCGATTCCCGCCAGGGCGGCCTATGCCAAATTTCCCAATCCCGCCTCGCGCTATGCGATGGCCGGCGTGTTCGTGGCGCAACTCGATAGCGGCGAGGCGCGGGTCGGCGTCACCGGCGCCGGCCAGGACGGCGTCTATCGCGATGTCGCCTTCGAGGCGGCGTTGACGGCGCGCTTCGATCCCGCGGCGCTCGACGACATCGCCGTCGACGCGGAGGGCATGCTCTCCGACCTGCACGGATCGGCCGCCTACAGGGCCAATCTGGTCAAGGTGATGGCGAAGCGGGCAGTGGCCGGCGCCGGCTGAGGCGGCGTCATCGAAACGCCGTCATTGCGGCGCAAACAACGGCCGTGGCGCGACGGGGTGCGACACAGTCGGGAAGCACCGGCGCTCCGGTAGCGGATCCGCCCGGAAGCGCTTATCTTTGACGAAACGGAAGCCCACGGAGGCAACCTCAGTCCCCTGTCATGATCGTCTGTTCCTGCAATACACTCACCAAGGCCCTCGTCCTCGAAACCGCCGAACGCCTGGCGCAAGAGACCCCGGGGCGACCGCTGACGCCCGCCCGCGTCTACCGTGCCCTCGGCGTGAAGGCGCAGTGCACCGTGTGCTTCGCGCTCGTGCGCAAGCTCCTGGCCGAATCCGGCGCCATCATCACCTGCCCCGAGCCGCTTGGCAGCGGCGCGGAAGAGCCGGAAGACGTCGCGCTCTTCGGCTGACTCGCCGCGATGCAGCCTCGTCGAATTGGCATTTGACCATCGTCCCACCGCGCCCTAGTCTCGATTAGAACCATTCCAAGGCGAAGGGTGCCGCGATGAAGGGTGATGCCAAGGTCATCGAATATCTCAACCGGGCGCTTCGCCTGGAATTGACGGCGGTCAATCAGTACTGGCTGCACTACCGCCTGACCGAGGATTGGGGCTACACCAAGCTCGCCAAGAAGGAACGGGAAGAGTCGATCGAGGAGATGCACCACGCCGACAAGCTGATCGCGCGCATCATCTTCCTTGACGGCTTCCCCAACCTGCAGGTCCTCGACCCGCTCGAGATCGGCCAGAACATCAAGGAAGTTCTCGAAGCGGATCTGCGCGGCGAATACACGGCGCGAAACTATTACAAGGAAGGTCGCGACGTCTGCCACGCCGCCGGCGACTATGTCTCGATGGCCCTGTTCGAAGAGCTGATGAAGGACGAGGAAGGCCACATCGACTTCCTCGAGACCCAGCTCGGACTGCTGAGCGATCTCGGCAAGGATTTCTACTACCAGCTTCAGGCAGCCCCCACCAACGAGGCGGAGTAACCCCCCGCGCGCGCCCATCACGCTCGGATTCTCGCTACAGGACGGCCGGCCGCGATGGCCCCTTGCAATTCGAGGCCGGGACTGCCCTGATCCTGTCACAGACCGTGCAGTATTCCCATCCGAGCCTGGCCGGAGGGCCAATCTGAAGTCGACTGGCAGGGGGCCGGAGGGTGACAGAACGACAGAGTCTCTCCGGTGGCGATCTGGCGGCCGGTCCTGACGATCGGGCGCGGGGCGGGGTCGGCGTATGGATTCCGTTGCATCTCTGGCTCGCCGTTGGTCTGCTGGCGGCGGTTTCGATGGTCTTCGTTCTCTTTCCGGTTCTCGACATCCGATTCGCCGCGCTCTTCCATGTCGATGGCGGCTTCCCGGCGTCGCAGAATCCGTCGCTCACCGCGCTGCGCGGTCTCGGTAAGGCTCTCGTCGTCCTGATCTGCGGCATCCTGATCGCCGGCCTCGCGGTCAAACTCATTCGGCCGTCTCGCCCCATGCCGATCCCCGCCAGCAAGGTCTGGTTCCTGCTCGCCGCTCTGGCGCTCGGGCCGGGGCTGATCGTCAACGGCGTGCTCAAGTCGCTCTGGGGCCGCCCGCGCCCGATCCACGTCGACCTGTTCGGCGGCAGCGCACCATTCGAGACGGCTTGGAAGATCAGCGGCGCCTGCCAGACCAATTGCTCCTTCGTTTCGGGCGAAGCGGCCTCGGCCTTCTGGTTGCTCGGCCTCGTCGTGCTGGCACCGCCGCGCTGCCGGCTTGCGCTCGCGCTCACGATCGGGCTGCTCGCCTTGGCCCTGTCGCTGAACCGCATCGCCTTCGGCGGCCATTTCCTCTCCGACGTACTGATCTCCTGGGCGATCACGCTCGTCGTCATGCTCGGTCTGCATCGCGTCATGCTGGCGGAGCCGTTCCGGACCCGGATCGATACTGCGACCGAAAGCGCGCTGCGGCAGGTCGCCCTTGCGTCGCGCCCCGCATTCAGGCGTATTGCGCGGCGTCGATCGTCGGATGATTGCAGCAGCGGGCTGGACAGACTTGACCCACCGAATTGAGATGAACGCGACCGCGAAACCCGCGGTGGAAAGCCGCGTCGGCTTGCTCGTCCTGCTTCTCGCCGTCATCACGCTGGCGCGCCTGCTTGCGCTGCGTTTCTCGGTCACCGACCTGCAGGTCGACGAATCGCAATACTGGGATTGGTCGCAGCATCTTGCCTTCGGCTATTTCTCCAAGCCGCCGCTGATCGGCTGGACCATCGCCGCCGCCAACATGGTCTGCGGCACGGGCGTGGCCTGCGTGCGGGCGCCGTCGCCCCTATTTTATTTCGGCACCTCGCTGCTGATCTACGCCACCGCCATCGCGCTCTACGACCGCCGCATCGCCTTCTGGGCGTCGCTCGGCTTCGCCTTCGCACCCGGCGTCGCCTTCTCGTCGGCGATCCTGTCGACGGACGTGCTGCTGCTGTTCTTCTGGGCGCTGTCGCTCTACGCCTTCGTCCGGCTGCGCGCCGGCGGCGGCACCCGCTGGAGCCTGCTGCTCGGGCTGGCGCTCGGCTGCGGCCTGCTGGCGAAATACGCCATGGCCTATTTCGTCGGCTGCGCGCTGATCGCCGCCATCCTCGACCCGCAGTCGCGCACCGTCATCCGCTCCGGCCGGTTCTGGCTCGCCGTCGCCATCGGGCTGCTCATTCTCTCGCCCAACATCTACTGGAACCTGAACAACGGCCTGGTCACGCTGCGCCACACCAACGAGAACATCTCCGGTGACGGGCTGAAGATCAGCTTCGGCAATGCCATCGGTTTCCTCGCCGCCCAGTTCGGCATCATCGGGCCGTTCCTGATGGGCGCCGCCTTCGCGGCGGCAATCGCCGCCTGGCGCAAGGGCGTGCCGAACGAGGACCGGCTGCTGCTTGCCTTCGCGCTGCCGGTCATACTGGTCGTCACCATCGCCAGCGTGCTGACCGTCACCAATGCCAACTGGGCCGCCTCCGGCCTGGTCGCCAGTGCCCTGCTCGGCACCGCCTTCCTGATGCGCGCCGACCGCTTCCGCCTGGTCAAGGCCGGACTTGCCATCGGCATCGTCGCGCAATTGGTACTGTTCGTCGGCAACGCCATCGCCGACAAGGTGACGCTGCCGCTGCTCAAGCATGGCGACATCTACAAGCAGGTGCTCGGCTGGAGCCGGCTCGGCGACGCCGTCCGCGCCGAGGCGAAGGCGTCCGGCGCGACCATGGTGGTGGCGCTCAGCCGCGCCGACGCGGCGGCGCTCGTATACACCCTGCGCGACGACCCCGTCGCCGTCACCGTCTGGCCGGACGATCCCGGCCCGGACAACCAGTTCGAACTGACGCGCAGCATCGTCGACCACGTCCCGACCGGCCCGGCGCTGCTGGTCGCCGACTGCGCCGAGCCGGCGCGGCTCGCGCGCTTCTTCGGCGATGTTCAGGACAAGGGCCGACTGACCGTGGCGAGCGGCCCGACCTCGAACCGGCAATACCAGCTGTTCCGGCTCGAACAGCCGATCGCGCCGCTCCAGACCGTGCCGCTCTGCGGCGGCGACATCGACTAGCCCCGCCTGGACTAACCCGGCCTGCGCCACTGCGGTTGCTGGCGGATGGCGCGCATACTATAAGCGCTCCATCCTTCATCTTCGCGGAAACGGCCTTACCATGTCCGACGTCAAGAAGGTCGTCCTCGCCTATTCCGGCGGGCTCGACACCTCGATCATCCTGAAGTGGCTGCAGACTCGACCTACGGCGCTGAGGTGATGACCTTCACCGCCGATCTCGGCCAGGGCGAGGAGCTCGAGCCGGCCCGCAAGAAGGCCGAGATGCTGGGGATCAAGCCGAGACATCTACATCGAGGATGTGCGCGAGGAATTCGTCCGCGACTACGTGTTCCCGATGTTCCGCGCCAATACGCTGTACGAAGGCGCCTACCTGCTCGGCACCTCGATCGCCAGGCCGCTGATCGCCAAGCGCCTCGATCGAGATCGCCAAGGAAGTCGGCGCCGACGCGATCGCCCATGGCGCCACCGGCAAGGGCAACGACCAGGTCCGTTTCGAGCTCTCGGCCTATGCGCTGAAGCCCGAACATCAAGGTGATCGCGCCTTGGCGCGAGTGGGACGTTCAAGTCACGCACCGACCTGCTCGATTTCGCCGAGAAGAACCAGATCCCGATCGCCGAAGGACAAGCGCGGCGAGGCGCCGTTCTCCGTCGACGCCAACCTGCTGCACTCCTCCTCCGAGGGCAAGGTGCTGGAAGATCCGGCGCAGGAAGCCCCGCACTACGTCTTCATCGCGCACGATCGCGCCGGAAGATGCGCCGGACAGCGCGACCTATGTCGAGATCGGCTTCGAGAAGGGCGACGCGGTCTCGATCGATGGCGTGCACATGTCGCCGGCGACGCTGCTGACCAAGCTGAACGAGCTCGGCCGCGACAACGGCATCGGCCGGCTCGATCTGGTCGAGAACCGCTTCGTCGGCATGAAGTCGCGCGGCATCTACGAGACGCCCGGCGGCACCATCCTGCTCGCCGCCCACCGCGCGATCGAGAGCATCACGCTCGACCGCGAGCGCCGCCCATCTCAAGGATCAGATCATGCCCCGCTATGCGGAGCTGATCTATAACGGCTTCTGGTTCTCGCCGGAGCGCGAGATGCTGCAGGCGCTGATCGACAAGAGCCAGGAGCATTCGTCGAAGGCACCGTCCGGCTCAAGCTCTACAAGGGCAACGTCCACCGTCGTCGGCCGCTCGTCGCCGACTAGTCGCTCTACCGACGCAGGACCTCGTCACCTTCGAGGACGAGCGCGGCGCCTACGACCAGCAGCGACGCAGCCGGCTTCATCCGCCTGAACGCGCTGCGCCTGCGCACGCTGGCCGCCCGCGACAAGCAGGGCTGAGGCGCCAAAAGCAAGGCGACAGGCCGACATCATTGGCCTGTTGCTAAAGCTTCATTTTAGAGTTAGGTTATTCGGACTGGCCCTGCCCCACCTCGGGGGCGGGACCGGTTCGGTGCCTCAGATGCGCCGGCGCTCGAACACAAGACACGGACGGCCGCAAGATGCGTATGGATCTCGTCAGGAAAGCAGCCCGCACGGCCGACAAGAAGGCTTCGGAAGTGCGCGTCATGCTGCGCACGGCGGGCCTGCGTCCGACACGCCAGCGCCTGGCGCTGGCGGAAATCCTGTTCGAGCGCGGCAACCGCCACATCTCGGCCGAAGGCCTGCATGAAGAGGCGATGAGCCATCGCGTGCCGGTGTCGCTGGCGACCGTCTACAACACGCTGCACCAGTTTACCGAAGCCGGTCTGCTGCGCGAAGTCGCCGTCGACGGCTCGAAGACCTATTTCGACACCAATGTCGACGACCACCACCACTTCTTCGTCGAGGGGGAGAACCGCGTTCTCGACATCCCGATGTCGACGCTGCGGGTCGAAGACCTCCCGGCCCCGCCCGAAGGCATGGAAATCACCCGCGTCGACATCGTCGTGCGCCTGCGCCGCATCGGCAGCTGATTTCGAATTTTCCCGATTTCTGAAAACGCCGCGCCGGCCCAGCCGCGCGGCGTTTTTGTTTGGGCGGGGATAGTGGGAAGTGCCTTCACCCCTCCCTTAGGAGACCTTTGCAGAACACCGCATGGGCCAGAACTCGTCGCCCCGGCGAAGGCCGGGGCCCATGAACACCGGCTTGACGTGGCCGTAGCTGAGCCTTTTGGCTGAGGAATTGTGGGTATGGATCCCGACCTTCGTCGGGATGACGACCTGAAATGCACGGTCTGCGCAGCCAGCCCTCACCCCAAGGCCGCCCAAAAGATCCTCAGTCGAGATTCTCGTCGGGATAGACGCCCCAGAGGTTGGACTGCTTGATCCAGCCGCGAAAACGCTTGTCGACCAGACGGCACCAGCCGCCCTCGCAGTTCGTCACCGAGGAGACGACCTTCGGCTGCAGATAGGCCGTGATCTCGGCCGTATCGGTTGGGTTGGCGCGGATCGGCAGCGGATCGCCGTCCTGCCAGGGCGCAACCACGGCGGTGCGCTTGCCGACGAGCAGGCTGTGGAAAACCCAGCCCTCGGTGCCGTCCGAATCGCGGATGCGGCGCCAATTGTCGAATTCCTGCACGATCTCGACCGGCAGGGCCGAACGGGTGAATACCCACGACACCTTGTAGCCCTGACCGGGACCGACGCGGACATTGACGCGGCCTGCCTTGAGCGAGACGAAACGGGGCAGCGGCAAGCCACTCGGTCCGAGCTTCGGCGTCGCGCCGGCAGCACCCTGGGCGCTGGCGGGGACGCTCGGCTGGGCGACGAGCACGAGAGCGGCAACCATGGCCATTGTCAGGGCGGAGGGGATAACGCGCGCCTTGCGCAGTCGACGGGACATTCCCTGGATCGCAGCCAAAACCATCGCGTATTCACCCCTCTCTACCGCCCGTTGCTGCGACCGGAAGTTCTTTCCCGAAAGCCCGACCACCGATACGTTTGTGATCGCCGGGCTGTCTGGTAGAGGATCGAGAGACGCAGCGACGGGGTACACCAGCCGACGCGCATAGTTTGACGCTCCATGGTTAAGGAGCTCTCAACGGAGAGGCCGCCGCGATGAAGAAGAAGCCGCTTGTCATCGTCACGCGCCGGCTGCCTGACGCGGTCGAAACGCGCATGCGCGAATTGTTCGACGCGCGGCTGAACATCGAGGACCGGCCGATGACCGCAGCCGAGCTGATCGAGGCGGTCAAGGCGCCGACGTGCTGGTGCCGACCGTCACCGACCGCATCGACGGCGCCATCGCTCGCCGAAGCCGGCGAGCAGCTGAAGCTGATCGCCAGCTTCTCGCAACGGCGTCGACCATATCGACGTCGAGCAGGCGCTGGCGCGCGGCATCACTGTCACCAACACGCCGGGCGTGCTCACCGAAGATACCGCCGACATGACGATGGCGCTGATCCTCGCCGTGCCGCGCCGGCTGGCCGAGGGCGCGCATGTGCTGCGGCCGGACGATGACTGGGCCGGCTGGTCGCCGACCTGGATGCTCGGCCGCCGCATCTCGGGCAAGCGGCTCGGCATCGTCGGCATGGGCCGGATCGGCCAGGCGGTCGCCCGCCGCGCCAAGGCCTTCGGCCTGTCGATCCACTATCACAACCGCCACCGCCTGCCGGCGGAGATCGAGGAAGGGCTGGAAGCGACCTATTGGGACAGCCTCGACCAGATGCTGGCCCGCATGGACATCATCTCGGTCAATTGCCCACGCACGCCGGGCACCTTCCATCTGCTGTCGGCGCGGCGGCTGAAGCTGCTGCAGCCGCGACGCCTATGTCGTCAACACCGCGCGCGGCGACGTGATCGACGAAAGCGCGCTGGCCCGCATGCTCGAGACGGGCGCCATCGCCGGCGCCGGCCTCGACGTCTTCGAGCACGAGCCGGCGGTCAACCCGAAGCTGTTGCGCCTCGCCGCCAAGGGCAAGGTCGGTGCTGCTGCCGCATATGGGCTCGGCGACCATCGAGGGTCGCATCGCCATGGGCGAGAAGGTGCTGATCAACATCCGCGCCTATTTCGACGGCCACAAGCCACCGGACCGCGTCCTGCCGTCAATGCTCTGAGTCGGCTAAGCGACAGAGCTAAGCCGGATTCGCACTCGCTCTTCACCTCTCCCTGAGGGAGAGGTCGACGGCCGAAGGCCGGCGGGTGAGGGTTTAGGGAACCATCCGGAGAGGCCGTAAACCCTCACCCGGAGCTTCGCTCCGACCTCTCCCTCAGGGAGAGGTCAAGGAGGGCGCTGCCTGACGATCGGGTCAGGCTCCGATTCGCCTCTACCCGGCTCTCGGCGGCGCCGTCGACCCGCGCACGACCAGCTGGACCTCGAGCTGCTCGCGATGCGGCGTTTCGATCCCTTGCAGGATCATCTCGGCCGCCTGGCGGCCCATCATGGCAATCGGCTGCGCCACCGTGGTGAGAGGCGGCTCGGACGTCTCGCCCTCCGGCACGCCATCGAAGCCGATCACCGAGACGTCGCCCGGCACCGACAGGCCGCGTTCGCGCAGCCATTCGAGCGCGATCAGCGCGACCCGGTCGGACATGCAGAAAAGAGCCGTCGGCGAAGCGCCGGCGCCGAACAGGCTCTCCAGCGCGGCGTGGATGCTGGCGGTCGTGTGGTCGGTCTCGTAGATCGGCACCGACGCCGCATCGATGCCGACTTCGGCAAGCGCCGCGCGATAGCCGCCGATGCGCCGGACCGAGGCGGAATAGACGCCGGCATCGATCCGCGCCTGCGTGACCAGGCCGACATGGCCCTCGTCGAGCTCGAGCGCCAGGATCGCCACGTCGCGATGCCCCAGCGCCAGGACGTGACGCCCGGCCGTGCGCGCACCCTCGAACTCGTCGATGCCGATCGCCGAGATCGTCTCATCGACACCTTCGAGCTGCAGCGCAATGAAGGGCAGCCCGCGCTCGCGGGTCAATTCGACGAGCCGCTCGCCGCCATCGACGCAGAACAGGATGAAGCCGTCGACGATGGCGCTCTGGATATTCCAGGCGAGCTTTTCGTCGCTGGCGGCGGAGACGAGCGAGATGCCGGCGCCACGCACGTCGCAGGCCTCGGAAATGCTGGTCATCAGGGTGCGGGCATAGGGATCTTCGAAGAAATAGCCGAGCGGCGACGTGGTGGCGACGCCGATGGCGTTGACCTTGCCGGCGCGCAGCAACCGCCCCTTCGGGTCCGGCCCGGCATAGCCAAGCTCGCGCGCCGCCGCCTCGACCTTTTCACGCACCTCGGGCCGGACGATGTCCGGACGATTGAACGCGTTCGAGGCCGTGCCTTGCGACACACCGGCGGCCTTGGCCACGTCCGAAAGCTTGATCGCCCGTTTCATAGCGGTTTTCTACGCGCCGGTTGCATATCCGTCCACTCCCCTGCCGGCCCCTGGCTCGCCGCGCGCGGATTGGGTCGCCGGCTGGCTGGCAGCCTCGCCGCCGCGCCGACGGAGGAATTGGGCCCGCCCAACTTGTATCGGTTCAATTTTCACTTGACCAGCGCCAATGTCGGCCATAGCCTTGAACCGGTTCAAGTCACATCCACCTTCGCGGCTTGAATCGATTCACGTCATCCCAACGGAGGTCGGGCCATGATTCCCGCCAGCTATCTGTTCAAGAGCCTTTGCCAGGACCGCTTCGAGCGAGAGGTCGCGCCCGTCGAGACGCGAAACGCCCCGAAGCCGCCGCAGGACGGCCTACGCGGCGCGCATCATCCTGCCGTTCCCTTCCTCGCGCTGCTCGGCCTGTTCGGCCTGGCGCGGTAGGTTGGTCACGCCTTCCGCTTGTAACGAATCGTCTCGAATCGCATGGACAGCGCATCGACCAGCAGCAACCGGCCAATCAGCGGCTCGCCGATGCCGAGGATGAGCTTCAGCACCTCGGCCGCCTGCAGGCTGCCCAATATGCCCGTCAGCGCGCCGAGAATGCCGGCCTCGGCACAACTCGGCACCAGGCCGGGCGGCGGCGGCGCCGGGAACAGGTCACGATAGGAAGGGTTGAGCCGGCCTTCCGCATCGGCCATCCAGGGCAGGAGCGTCGTCAGCGAGCCGTCGAAGCGCCCGACCGCCGCCGTGACCAGTGGCCGTTCCAGCGCGGCGCAGCGATCGGCGGCGAGATAGCGCGTCTCGAAATTGTCGGTGCCGTCGGCCACGATGTCATAGGCAGAGAACAGCGCATCGGCATTGCCGGCGTCGATCCGCACGGCGTGCGTCTCGATCTTTACATGCGGGTTCAGCCGCGCGACGGCGTCGCGCGCGCTCTCGACCTTGAGGCTGCCGATGCCCGCCGTGTCGTGGATGACCTGGCGCTGCAGATTGGAAAGCGCGACGCGGTCGTCGTCGACGATGCCAATCGTGCCAATTCCGGCCGCCGCCAGATACTGGATCAACGGCGCGCCGAGCCCGCCGGCGCCGAGCACCAGCACCCGCGCCGCGCGGAGCTTCTGCTGGCCGGGGCCGCCGACCTCGGCGAGCAGCAGATGGCGCGCATAGCGCTCGATTTCGTCGGCGGAGAACGTCATGTCCGATTCCATGCCCGATCCCTGCAATCGAACGGCGGCGCGAGCCGAGCCGAATCGGCCCGGCTCATCGTCATCCGGTGCCGTTCACTTGGTGCCGTACATCCGGTCGCCGGCGTCGCCGAGGCCCGGCACGATATAGCCCTTCTCGTTCAGCTGCTTGTCGATCGAGGCGGTGAAGATCGGCACGTCGGGATGGGCGCCCTGGAAGTTGGCGATGCCCTCGGGCGACGCCAGCAGGCAGAGGAAGCGGATGTCCTTGGCGCCGCGCTCCTTCAGGCGCTCGACCGCGGCGATCGCCGAATTGGCGGTCGCCAGCATCGGGTCGACGACGATGGTCAACCGCTCGTCCAGCGCGTCAGGCGCCTTGAAGTAATACTCGACCGCCTGCAGCGTCTTCGGATCGCGATAAAGGCCGATATGGGCGACGCGCGCCGCCGGCACCAGGTCGAGCATGCCCTCGAGCAGGCCGTTGCCGGCCCTGAGCACCGAGGCGAACACCAGCTTCTTGCCGGCGAGCGTCGGCGCTTCCATCTCGGTGATCGGCGTCTCGATCGTCGTCGTGGTCATTTCGAGATCGCGCGTCACCTCGTAGCAGAGCAGCGTCGAGATCTCGCGCAGCAGCCGGCGGAAGCCGGCGGTCGACGTGTGCTTGTCGCGCATGATGGTGAGCTTGTGCTGCACCAGGGGGTGGTTGATCACCGTCACGCCGTTCATCATTGGCCTCGCTTGTCTTGGTTGCCCCTACCGTAGCCTGCCAGCTCCGCGCTGGAAACCGCGCCGCGACGTCAGGCCGCCGGACGCCGCCGATTGTCCCCACGGATCGACCCGCTTGTGACGGCGGGCAAGCCTGGCCTATCTTGTCCGCCCTTCGCAAAGGTTGTCCTTCCATGCCGCGCGCCATTCTGATTGTTCTCGATTCCGTCGGCATCGGCGGTGCCCCCGATGCGGCCGCCTATGGCGACGCCGGCGCCGACACGCTCGGCCACATTGCAGCGGCCTGCGCCGCCGGGCGCGGCGACCGCGCCGGTCTGCGCGCCGGGCCGCTCGCCCTGCCCCATCTCGGCCGGCTCGGCCTCGGCGCGGCGGCGGCGCAGGCGAGCGGCACCTGGCCGGCCGGCCTGCCCGAACCGGCACCGACGGCGATCTTCGGCCACGCGGCGGAAATCTCGAACGGCAAGGACACGCCGTCCGGCCATTGGGAGATCGCCGCCGTGCCGGTGCCGTTCGACTGGGGCTATTTTCCGGAGACCGAGCCCTGCTTCCCGGCCGCGCTGACCGATGCGATCCTGCGCGAGACGGGACTGCCGGGCCTGATCGGCAACAAGCACGCCTCCGGCACGACGATCCTGGCGGAGCTCGGCGAGGAACACATTCGCACCGGCAAGCCGATCGTCTACACCTCGGCCGATTCGGTGTTCCAGATCGCCGCGCACGAGACCCATTTCGGCCTCGACCGGCTCTATGCGCTCTGCGAGACCGTCCGCCGGCTGTGCGAGCCGCTGCGGATCGGCCGCGTCATCGCCCGCCCCTTCCTCGGCGAGACGGCGGAGACGTTCGAGCGCACCGGCAACCGGCGCGATTATGCCGTGCCGCCGCCCGAGCCGACCCTGCTCGACCGCGTCGTCGCCGCCGGCGGCACGACCCGCGCTGTCGGCAAGATCGGCGACATCTTCGCCCATCAGGGCATCGGCAAGCTCTACAAGGCGGCCGGCAATCCGGCGCTGACCGACGCGACGCTCAGGGCGATCGCCGAAGCGGCGAACGGCGATCTCGTCTTTTCGAACCTCGTCGATTTCGACATGCTCTATGGCCACCGCCGCGACGTCGCCGGCTATGCGGCGGCGCTCGAAGCCTTCGACGCCCGCGTGCCGGAGATCGAGGCGGCGCTGCGGCCCGGCGATCTCGTCGTCGTCACCGCCGATCATGGCTGCGACCCGACCTGGCGCGGCACGGACCACACCCGCGAACAGGTGCCGATCCTCGCTTTCGGCCCGGGACTGACGGGGAAAGACATCGGCGCGCGCAACAGCTTTGCCGACATTGGCGAGACGGTCGCGGCACATCTCGGGCTAGCGCCCGGACGACATGGACGGAGTTTTTTCTGATGGTTGCCCATCTTCTGAAGGCGGAACTGCATTGCCACGTCGAGGGCGCCGCCTCGCCGGAACTCGTGCGCCATGTCGGCGCCCGGCACGGCGTCGATCTCGCCGGCCTGTTCGACGAGCAAGGCGCCTTCGCCTGGCACGATTTCACTTCGTTCCTCAACGCCTATGACCGCGCCGCCGCCGTTTTCCGCACGCCGGAAGACTATCGCGATCTCACCTTCGCCTATTTCTCCGGCCTCGCCGCCGAAGGCGCGATCTATGGCGAGGTGTTCATCTCGTCGGATCACGCGCTCGCCTCGGGCCTCTCCTATCGAGACTATGTCGAGGGACTGGCGCAGGGCATTCGCGACGCGGAGGCGGCGACCGGCATCGTCGGGCGGATGATCGCCACCGGCGTGCGTCACTACGGCCCGGACCGGATCCTGGTCGCGGCCGAGACAGTCGCCAACGAGCCGCATCCGCTGGTTACCGGCTTCGGCGTCGCCGGCGACGAACGCATGCACCACCCGCGCGATTTCGCCGACGCCTTCCGGATCGCCGGCGAGGCCGGCCTCGGCCTCACCGTGCATGCCGGCGAATTCGGCGGCCCCGAAAGCGTGCGCGACGCGCTCGACCATCTCGGCGTCAGCCGGATCGGCCACGGCGTGCGCGCCATCGAGGACGCCGACCTGGTCCGCCGCATCGTCGAGGAGGGCATCGTGCTGGAGCTCTGCCCGGGCTCCAACGTCGCGCTCGGCCTCTATCCGGCGATCGCCGACCACCCCTATCGCCGCCTGCAGGATGCCGGAGCCCGCGTCACTGTCAGCTCCGACGATCCGCCCTATTTCCGTTCTTCGATCGGGGCCGAATATGGCTGGCTGTCGCGCGAGCTCGGACTGTCCGACGCGGCGCTCAACCAGGCGACCCGCACTTCGATCGAGGCGGCCTTCGTCGACGAGCCGACGCGGAAGCGCCTGCTCGCTCGCTTGCCGACCTGAGGAGAAGACATGCGCCGTGCCCTCGCCGGGATCGCCCTGCTGCTGGCCTTGACCGCGCCGGCCTTCGCGAGTTGGCGCGACGATGTCGGCACGCTCCGGGTCGGCTTCGTGGCGGGCGACAATCCGAGCTACGAGGTAGCGCGGCTGGAGAAGTTCCGCTGGCAGTTACAATACGCGCTCGCCGTGCCGGTCGAGCTGTTCCCGGCCCGCAGCTATGACGCGCTGATGGAGGCGCAGGCGACGGGCCGCGTCCAGTACACGGTGCTCTCCTCGCTCGCCTATATCGCGCTCGACCAGCGCTGCGATTGCGTCGAGCCGCTGGTGCAGCCGACCTCGGCCGACCATCTGCGCGGCTTCCGCGCGCTGCTGGTGGCGCGAGCCGACGGCCCGGTCGCGACGCTGGCCGACGCCCGCAACATGCGGCTCGCCGTCGGCGCCAAGGATTCACTCTCCGGCCGCCGCGCCCCCTATGCGGGGCTGGCGAAGGAAGGCATCGATCCGGCCAGCTATTTCCTGCGCATCGTCGAAACGCCAGACAGTGCGGCGGCGCTGACCGCGCTTGCCTCCGGCGAGGTGGATCTCGCCACGGCCTGGTCGGCGGCCGCCGACCCGCTGAGCCCGTCCGTCGGCTCCGGCCCCCTCGGGCAGCTCGCCGGCGACGGGGTCCTCTCCCCCTCGACGCTGAAGATCGTCTGGCAGTCGGAACTCATTCCGTTCGGCCCGCATGTCGTGCGCAAGGATCTGCCGGAAATGGCGAAGGCGAGCCTGCTGCGGGCGCTGACGGAAATGCCGCATGTCGCTCCCGACGCCTATGACGCGATCGAGCGCGGCTTTCCCGGCGGCTTCGTCACCGCCGATCCGCAACTCTATCGGCAGCTGGCCTCGTTTCTGAACGTGGCCCGCCGCAGGAACTAGGGCGTTTTCGGGCGAGACGGATTCCGGTTCGCGTGAAGAAAATGGGATCCAGCAGAAAGTTGGAACCGGACGGCGACCGCCCGCAGGGGCGGGACCGCGCTCCCCAAAACAAAAAAAGCCCACGCCGACGGGGATCGGCGTGGGCCCTGGATTTCGTGCCGGCTCGCCGGATCAGGCGATCAGGTCTTCGCTGGCAAGGATGTTATCTTGCATCTTCAGCAGCGCCAGCCGCATCGCCTCCGTGATGCTCGGATCGATGCCACGCTCGGCATCCTCGCGCACGGCCTTTCCGACCGCACGGATTCGCCGCACGACGCTGGCGGCGTTCGGCGTCAGCCGGATCAGCTTGGCGCGGCGGTCGGCCGGATCCTGGATCCGCTCCACCAGCGTCGCCGCCTCGAGCCGGTCGAGAAAGCCGACGAGCGTCATCGGCTCGACGCAGAGTTCTTCGGCGAGAGTCGACTGACGAAGCCCGGGATGACGACTCACAAAAGCAAGGGTTCGCGCCTCGGCGACCGTCAAACCAAGTCCGGCGTTTTCCAACGCCTTCTCAAAGCGCCTTCGCAGCAATCTGGCCACATCGACAAGGACGAGACCAAGCGGATCTTCGGTCGTGGCTGCCAAAAGATGACTCTCCAACGTATAATAAGAATTCCATATTATAAACCGCCCGGGCCGAGAAAGTCAAGGCGACGCTGGGGAAGCCGGCATCCTCGCGCAGATGTGACGCAACGGCACCTTATTCACCTTCCGTTACGTCAATGTCGACGCGGGATGGGTGGTTGCGTTTTTCGGTCTTTTCGATCATTTTGCGCCGCAAAATATGCCGGCCGTCTCGAGGCACCTGTCCGACGCCGCCGCGCCTTTTCGGATTCGCACATGACCCTTCGCAATATCGCCATCATCGCGCACGTCGACCATGGCAAGACCACGCTCGTCGACAAGCTGCTGCAGCAGTCCGGCTCCTTCCGCGACAACCAGCGCGTCGCCGAGCGCGTGATGGACTCGAACGACTCGAGAAAGGAGCGCGGCATCACCATCCTGGCCAAGGCGACCTCGGTCGTCTGGAAGGACACCCGCATCAACATCGTCGACACGCCCGGCCACGCCGATTTCGGCGGCGAGGTCGAGCGCATCCTGAACATGGTCGATCGGCGATCGTGCTGGTCGACGCCGCCGAAGGCCCGATGCCGCAGACCAAGTTCGTGGTCGGCAAGGCGCTGAAGCTCGGCCTGAAGCCGATCGTCGCGATCAACAAGGTCGACAAGCCCGACGCCCGCATCCACGGAAGTCATCAACGAGGTCTTCGACCTGTTCGCGGCGCTCGACGCCACCGACGAGCAGCTCGACTTCCCGATCCTGTACGGCTCGGGCAAGCAGGGCTGGATGGCGCCATTCGCCCGACGGCCCGCAGGAAGAGGCCTGGCGCCGCATGTACGACCTGATCCTCTCGCATGTGCCGGAGCCGAGGTCGAGGAAGGCCCGTTCCGGATGATCGGAACCCTGCTCGAAGCCAACCCCTATCTCGGCCGCATCATCACCGGCCGCGTCTCTCCGGCACGGCAAGCCGAACCAGACGCTCAAGGTGCTCTCGCGGCGACGGCTCGACCGTCGAGACCGGGCCGCATCTCCAAGATCCTGGCCTTCCGCGGCATCGAGCGCCAGCCGATCGAAGAAGGCGTCGCGGGCGACATCGTCTCGATCGCGGGCCTGGTGAAGGGCTCCGTCGCCGACACCTTCTGCGACCCGCCGTCGAGACGCCGATCAAGGCGCAGCCGATCGATCCGCCGACCGTGTCGATGACCTTCATGGTCAACGATCGCCCGCTCGCCGGCACCGAGGGCGACAAGGTCACCACCCGCGTCATCCGCGACCGCCTGCTCAAGGAGGCGGAGGGCAATGTCGCGCTGAAGATCGAGGAAGCCTCCGACAAGGACAGCTACATCGTCTCCGGCCGCGGCGAACTCCAGCTCGCCATCCTGATCGAGACACATGCGCCGCGAGGGCTTCGAGCTCGGCGTGTCGCGCCCGCGCGTCGTGCTGAAGCGCGACGAGGCGGGCCAGCTGCTGGAGCCGATCGAGGAGGTCGTCATCGACGTCGACGAGGAGCATTCCGGCGTCGTCGTGCAGAAGATGTCGCGAGCGCAAGGCCGACATGCTGGAGATGCGTCCCTCGGGCGGCAACCGCCTGCGTCTCGTCTTCCACGCGCCGACCCGCGGCCTGATCGGCTATCAGGGCGAGCTGCTGACCGACACGCGCGGCACGGCGATCATGAACCGCCTGTTCCACGCCTACCTGCCCTACAAGGGCGAGATCGCCGGCCGCCGCAACGGCGTGCTGATCGCGATGGAGACCGGCGAGGCCGTCGCCTACGCGCTGTGGAACCTCGAAGATCGCGGCCCGATGATGATCGAGCCGGGCTGGAAGGTCTATCAGGGCATGATCGTCGGCGAGCACACCCGCGAGAACGATCTCGAGGTGAACGTGCTCAAGGGCAAGAAGCTCACCAACATCCGCGACGCCGTCGAAGGACGAGGCCGTGCGCCTGACGCCGCCGATCCGGATGACGCTCGAGCGCTCGCTGGCCTGGATCGACGACGACGAGCTCGTCGAGGTCACGCCGAAGTCGATCCGCCTGCGCAAGGCGATCCTCGATCCCGTCGAGCGCAAGCGCGCCGACCGCTCGAGCAAGAGCGCCTGATAGGCGCCACCCGACCGACAAGCTTTCCCGGCGGCGCCCGCGTGGCGCCGCCGTCACGTTTGATGCGTCCCTCCGGTGACGCCGATGTCACGGGATGGCGAACACCATCGTCAATCCCAAAAACCCCCTTCCCCGACGCGAAGCTCGGACATATCTTGATCGGCATGAGCACTCTGTCGATCGGTGTCCGTCGCGCAGAAGCCAGTGACGCGGAAGCAATCACCGCGGTACACGACAGCGCTTGGCGTCAGGCGTATGATGGCTTGATCCCGGCTCGGGAACTCGGCCGGATGATCACGCGGCGTGGCGCCGCCTGGTGGAGCCGCGCGATCCGCCGCGGCACCGGCATCGTCGTCATCGATGTCGGCGGCACCGTGGTCGGCTACGCCACCTTCGGACCCAACCGCGCCCGCAACCTGGTCCAGCGCGGCGAAATCTACGAAATCTACATGCGGCCGGAATATCAGGGCGTCGGCCTCGGCACGCGGCTGTTCCTCGCCGCGCGGCGCGAGCTGCTGCGGCACGGCTTCGATTCCGCCGTCGTCTGGGCCCTGGCCGAGAACGAGGCCGCCTGCCGCTTCTACAAGAATGCCGGCGGCCGCAAGGTCGCTCGCGGCAGCGAACGCTTCGGCGACACCGTGCTGGCCAAGGTCGCCTTCGCCTTCGCCCGCGGCTGAACGGTCTTCATCCCCCATCGACCCGATCGATCCCGATGCGCGTTGCTGCGCTGCGGCGAATTCGGACTTGCGGGCCGGGATGGCGCCTCGTAAAGGGAAGCGCTCTTTCCACTTGAGGTACCGCCATGCGCATCGATGCTGTTCCGATCGGCAAGAATCCCCCGCACGACATCAACGTCATCATCGAAGTGCCGGTCGGCGGCGAGCCGATCAAGTACGAGATGGACAAGGATGCCGGCGCGCTCTACGTCGACCGCTTCCTCTACACGCCGATGCGTTACCCCGGTAACTACGGCTTCGTGCCGCACACGCTTTGCGGCGACGGCGACCCGATCGACGTGCTCGTCGCCAACCAGCGCGCCATCGTCCCCGGCGCGATCATGAGCTGTCGCCCGGTCGGCGTGCTCAAGATGCGCGACGAGGGCGGCGAGGACGAGAAGATCCTGGCCGTGCCGTCGACCAAGCTGACCCGCCGCTATGAGATGGTGAAGTCCTACAAGGACCTGCCGGCGATCACGCTGCAGCAGATCGAGCACTTCTTCCGCCACTACAAGGATCTCGAAAACGGCAAGTGGGTAGAGATCACCGGTTGGGGCGATATCGACGAGGCGCAGCAGCTGATCGTCGACGCCATCGAACGCGCCAAGAAGGCCTGATCCGATGTCGCTCACGCGGCGCGGCGTCGCGCACCTCCTGATGGTCGCGACGCTCGGCGTGGGCTTCGCATCGACAAGCATCGGATCGTCGGTTGCCGCCGACGATCCGGCAGACTTCGTCGCGGCGATCTACCAGCGCTATGAAAATGGCGACGATGGCGTGCCGCTCGACAATGAAGAGACGGTGCGCGCGCTGTTCGAGCCGCGGCTGGCCGAGCTGATCCTCGCCGACAGCGACGAGGCGGCCGCCCTTGGCGACGCCGGCAAGCTCGAGGGCGACCCGTTCGTCGACGCCCAGGACTGGGACATTTCCGATATCCGCGTCGATATCGAGGCCGGAACGCCGGACACGGCCGAAGGCCACGTCACCTTCCTGAATCTCGGCGAGCCGAAGCGGATCGAGCTGAGGCTGGTCCAGCTCGATCATGGCTGGCGCATCCGCGACATCTACTGGCCGGAAGGCTCGCTGCGCGGGCTCTATACCCACTAGCTAGGACTGACGCCGCCGCCCCGAAAGCGGGCGTTCAGCCGGCGCGAAGCCGATGCAGGCGCTCGACCAGTTCCAGAACGTCGCCGTCGATGCGCAGGCTCCTCAGCCGCGCCGTATGGCCCGCGATCAGCGAGACGGCCGAGCGCGGCACCCCGACGGCCTTGGCAACCACCGCCTCGACCGCCGCATTGGCGGCGCCCTTGTCCGGCGCGGCGCGCACGCGCGCCAGCAGAACCTTGCGCCCGTCGGCCAACTCGCCGACGCCGTCCAGCGCATCCCGCCCGCCCTTCGGCGTCAGGCGCAGCTGGACCACGACATGGCCGGCACCGACGCGAAGGAAGCCGACCTCGCTCAAAACACGTTCGGATAGATGTACCGGATGATGATCTGCTGGATCAGGATGATGCCGAGCAGCAAGATCACCGGCGAGATGTCGATGGCGCCCAGATTCGGCATATAGCGGCGGATGTAGCGCAGCGGCGGCTCCGTCGCCTGGTACAGGAACCGGCCGATCGACGACACGACCTGATTGCGCGGATTGACCACGCCAAAGGCGTAGAGCCAGCTGAACAGGGCGCTGGCGATCACGATCCACCAATAGAGGTTGAGAGCGATCATAACGACGTCGAGGATAGCGCGCATGGGTTTCCCGGGATTGTCGCGGAAGAATTCAGGTTGCTCCTGATGTAGCGGGCACCTGTCGCCATCGCAACCCGCCGACGCCGACGACAGCGCCAAGACGCGCATCGGCCGAGGCGCCTGGACCCGGGTCCGCTCGGGCCAAGGAACTCTTGGGCCGACACTTGGCCGACACTCGGGCCAACGAACTCGGGGGCCCACCCTTGGGCCTGGACCGATGCGAGGGCGGTCCTCGTCACGGGACGCCCGCTCTCTCCGCCGGCGACCGGGTCGTTTCGGGCGGGACGTTTGCCGATCCCGGCGTGCCGCCCGGATCCGCCCTGTCGTTCCGCCACCGCCGCTCTCAGATCGCTTGACAGCCTTCGGCGCCCCCCTCTAAATGGCGCCCGTCGCGATGCGACGGGGCCGTAGCTCAGATGGGAGAGCGCTGCAATCGCACTGCAGAGGTCAGGGGTTCGATTCCCCTCGGCTCCACCAACCTTTCGGTTGGCCTAAATAACACAGCAAAATCAATAACTTCCGACGCCGCCATGAGATGGTGCGTACCCCAGTGGGTACCCCAGCCGCGCACCCCAGTTGATGGGCGTCCGTCTGGCATTGCCTCGCCTACATGGCCTTCTTAACCGGCGGCGGCGTCCAGGTGCCATCCAGAGCCGCGCGCTGCGGCGAGTACAGCCGCATGGCGAGGTTGAACTCCCCCTCCGGCGCCGGCAGCCAGTTCGCCTCGTTGTCCGCGCCGGGCGAGGCATGCTGGATATGGATGTCGAGCGAGCCATCCGGATTGAACTGCCAGCTTGTCGCGGTCGCCGAGCGCGAAGCGATTGAGGGCGTTCGGCGCCTGGAAGCCGTCCTTGTCGTAGAGCGTGACCGACCAGAAGGCGTTGGCGGGCGGCAACTGGCCCTTGTCGAAATGCAGCACGTAGCGATTGGCGCCGCTGTAGGGCTTGCCATCGCGCGTCGACGAAGGAGGCCGGATAGACGGCGTCCTCCGGCAGATTGACGCCAAGGCCGATGAGCGTGCCCATGCCCCGGAGCTTGTAGGCGGTCCCATAGGTGCCGACCGTGCTGGTCTGGTAGAACCAGCCATTGACGTGAAGGCCGATGCCCGCGCCGCTCTTGCCGGATTGCTCCAGATCCGCGAGCGCATCCCTGGCGGCGGTATTGATCGTTGCGACCCGATTGGGATCGAGGGTCGACGCGTCGAACGGCTTGCCCGGTTCGAGGCCGATCTGCCTCATGCGGAACAGGATCGGGTAGTCATTGGCGTGTGGCGGATATTTCGCCATCAGCTCGGCAGAGCCGGCCGAGCACGGCCACGCCATCCATCCTGTTGACCTGAACGAGCGGCGGCGTCTTGTCGTCGACGGCCGGATCGGTCGCCACAGCTGCCGGCGGCGGCAGTCCGTCTTGCCCCATCTGGCTGAGCGGCGTCAGCCTGTAGCCGTCCTGAACCTTGTGAACGGCCTCGTAGTCGGATGGTCCGTTGGTCTGGGTGCGGCCGAGGATCCAGATGGTGGAGGTCGGCGCGACGATCCTGGTCACGCCCTCGGGCAAGGCTCCAGCCCAACCCGGAGCCACGAGGCGCAAAATTTCCGGCCTTGGTTCCGGTCGTGCGGGACCCGACGACACTGAACACGTCGGTCCACATGTCCAGCATCGGCAGCAGATAGTAGCGACCGGCCCGTATCGGGAACCGACAGGATCGATCGGTTCGGCGGCAAGGTCGAGCCAGACGGGCGAGTAGAGCGTGTCGAAGTTGTAGCGCACCACGTCCCGGTCCTCGGCGCGCGGATAGGTGCGCGCATGCGCGAACTGGTTGATCGGCGCGCGCAGGGGCATCGTGTTGCGCATCGGCACGTTCGTCGACTGCCGCATGGAAAGGTCCATGGTGACGATGGGGTACGCATAGACGTAGGCGTCGCGTGCGATGTTGTAGACGTCTTGATCGGAAAGGCCCTGCGCCGACGCGGGCGAGCCCAACGACACGGCGAACGCGAGAATGGTCGATGCGAGTACCGACTTGATCATGACTTCTCTGCCGATTGCGATGATACAGGAACGCGAGAAACGTTGGCGACGATACCCCATCCCAGATATCCGGCAACATGCCTTTCACGCTCAGCGGCTGCTCAAGCTCTCGCACCGCGACTAGGCAAGGCTGAACCCGGAAGGGGGCCGTTTGCTTTTTGTCGGGAAAATTCGTGCGGCAACGTCGACCTCGGTCGAGCCTCTCTTTCCCCCGTGCCGCCCCCTCGAAGTCGGCACGAGATGAGGGCACTAACCTCTGCCGGGCACATGGCCCAACGCCGCACCGGGCGGGATGAGCGGCTCCTTCTGAACACTCTCGGCGAAGCCTTTCATGATCCTGCCGAAGTGCGCCGTCGTCCAAGAGTGCAGGTACGGCAGGTCGAAGGCAGTCCGCTCCTTCGGGTCGACCAGCAGATTGATCACACGGGGCGTGGGGAGCTTCTTGGCCGGATCCGTGAGATAGCGCTGCTCATAAAGCGACAGCTTGAAGTTCTGCCACTTCACGCCGTACAGCACGTCGCCCATCCAGAACGGGAACCCCTCGCGGGCCGAGGTCTCCGTGCGCCCTTCGAAAAACGCGGTCTGATCGACGCCGTCGATCTGCCTGTCGTTCGGAACAGCAGCGCCGGCCCACGCTACCAAGGTCGAGAACATGTCCGTGATGTGGACGATGTCATTGCTCTTGCGGCCCGGCGGCACGCGGCCGGGATAGCGGACGAGGCAAGGCGTGCGGAGCGAACCCTCCATGCCGGTGAAGTAAGAACCGTCGAAGAAACCCGAATGGCCGCGCCACAGCTCGATTTCCTCCGGCCCGTTGTCACCGGACAACACCACAAGGGTGTTGTCGGCAATCCCGAGTTCGTCGAGCGTATCCAAGAGCGCCCCGAAGTCGGCGTCGAGCTGCAACAGACAATCGGCCCAGTCGCCGTTGCCGGATTTGCCCTTGAACGACCGGCGGGGGATTGTCGGCAGATGCATCAGCGAGTGGTTGAAGTAGAGGAAAAACGGCCGCTGCTCGGCGACGCTCCGCTGCATGAACGCCTTGCTGCGCTCCAGGAATTCGGCATCGACCTCGCGCCGCACGTCGAGCGTCAGCTGCTTGACCGGCCGTATGGGACCGCCCTTGCTTCCTTCCAGCATGCTCGTCACACCATCGCGCTCGGGGACATACCAGGGGTCTTCCGGCCAGAGGCACTCGTCCCAGGTTCGCGGCGGGCCGTACCATTCGTCAAAGCCGTGATCGGTCGGCCAGCGGCCGTCCGAAGCGCCGATGTGCCACTTGCCGAAGCAGGCGGTCGCATACCCCTTGCCCGAGAGGATATCGCCGATGGTCCGCTCCCAGGCTACCAAACCACCTTCGTCCCCCGCCAACGCCACCGTGTGATTGCCGGAACGGATGGCGTAGCGGCCGGTCATCAGTGCCGAGCGTGACGGTGTGCACTCGGCTTCGGGTGCGAAGTTGAGCAGTTGCAGCCCTTCCGCCGCAAAGGCATCGATCCGGGCCGTGTTGGCACCCCGCAGGATGCCACCGCCATAGCAGCCGAGTTCGCCATAGCCGAGATTGTCGACCAGGAAATAGACGATGTTCAGCGGGCCATTGCTTCGGGCCGGACGCGGAGCGGCGTCCTCTGCGGCAAGGACCTCGGCGGGCACCGCGCTCGTCGCGACAGCGGCGGCAGCGGCCGCAGTCGTGCCAAGCAGCACGTCGCGCCGGTTGGGCTGTGAACTCGACATGTCACTTCTCCTTCGGCGAGATTGCGAAGCTCAGCCACGCGTTCCAGCCCTCCGGGCGGTTCTCGGCTGCGAATTCCCAGTAGACTTTGGCACTCAGCGCGCCCTGCAGCTTGTCGCCCATCGGGAAGAGGTAGCCGGCCTGCGGACCGATGCCCGCGACGCGAGACTTGAAGTCTCCCAGCGTCGCGCCGGCGCCGCTGTCCCCGGTGACCTGCTGGAAGAGATAGCCGGCAGCGCCTACAAACAGCTGCTTGGTGACGAAGCGGGACGCTCCCCAGTCGACGTGGAAATCGATGCCGTTCTGATATTGCGTATCCGGGTTCTCGAAATTGTAGGTGAAGCCGAGCACGGCCGAGGCTTCTATGTTCCGCTTGGGGTCGAAGTAGGTATAGCCGCCGCCCAGGTCCAAGGCCGCATGCCCGAGGCCGAGATTGGCCAAGCGCTCGGGATCATAGGCACCCACCGGGACATCACCGGTCACATAGGCCATGTAGTTGTTGGGGCCGTCGTTCCACTTGAGCGTGGCCTGCGGCAGGAGATCCCCGAACCCCGTCAAGGCCTCGCTGCGACGCCCCGAGATGGTCCGGCCGTCCGGGCCAGAGATCGTCGCCTCGACGGAGGCCTCGCTTCTGCCGCCCAACCCTAACAAGCTCAGAGCGAGCTGCCCGCCGAGGAATGGCTCTTCGAAGGTGTAGGTCGGTCCGAAGGCGCCGATATTCGCGAGCGCGTCGACGCCAAGATCGATCTGCCCTCCGCGCGGGAACTGCCGGTCGGCACCAGCGCTGACAGAAGAACGATAATAGAGTGTCGCCCAAGACCAACCGGGAGTGGTAGGCGTGGCCGCAAAGCTTCCGTACATTCCGGGAAGCCAGAAGCTGACACCACCTTCGTCGCTGAAGGCTGGACCGACGAACGCTGCGGAAAGAACGGCTCCAAGCAGAATAGGTCGATGCATATCCCCGCACTCTCCAAGGCGCATGCCCAGTTCAGCTGAGAATATGCTGGAGGCGCGGAGATCGAACAAGTGGCTTGCCGTTGCGGCCAGCGGGCGCTCCGGTTGCGTACCGACGGTCGAAGCGCGATCGTCACTTACCCCCGAGTATCGGATGTCAATTCATGTCGTTACCCATACGACAAATACTTGATTTACGTACGCCCTATCGCCTGATCTCCTGCCATCGCACGAGCACCATCGTGCCCGGCAAGGAACCTCGGCATGACCAAGCGTGTCGCCCTCTGGCGCTCGCACGGCTCCTCGCCATGCCGCTTGGCTTCTTCGCCGCGCTCCGTCCAAGTGGACTGATTGATCGCGCAACGCGCGGGCTCGCGGTGTTCGTCCAGGCCGTGCCGTCGATCTGGCTCGGCCTGATCCTGCTCTATGTCCTCGGCGTGCAGCTTCGCTGGATCCGTCCGTTCTCGCGCGACTGGACCGGGCTCGTGCTACCCATCGCGCTCATAGCCTTCCACTCGCTCGCCGTGCTGACACGCGTCTATCGTCGCGACCTTCTCGAAGTTGCCCGGCAGCCATTCTTCCGCACGGCGCTCGCCAAGGGCATCGGTCGCGCCGATGCGCTCTGGCGTCATGGCCACCGGCATGCGCTCTATGCCATGGTGTCGGCCTTCCGAGCCGAGGCAAGCTGGGCCGTGGGTAGCACGGCCGCACTGGAGGTTCTGTTCGGACTGACCGGCATAGGCCAGTTCCTCGTCGAGAGCATCGCGGCGCGCGACTATCCGGTGCTGCAGGCCTATGTAATGGTCGTTGCCCTCTGGCTGCTGGTCCTCAATGCCGGCGGCGCGCTCTGCCTTGCCTGGCTCGGACCGCGCCGGGCATGAGACGAACGCACTATGGTCTCGCGCCGATGCTGCCAGGCCTGATGCTCGTCGGTGCGGTCTGGCAGCCGCATGACCCCGATGCGATTGACCTTGCCATCCGTTTCGCGCCACCGTCCTTCGACCATTGGCTGGGCACCGACAGCTCGGCCGCGATGTTCTCTCTCGATTGATGATTGGCGGCGCGCACGGCTGTCGTGCTCGGCTGCGTCGCGGCGATTGGCATGATCGGCGGCACGGTGTTCGGTGTCGCGGCGGCGTTGCTGAGCGACTGGCGCGGGACGTTGATCCGGCGCGCGGCCGAGATGTTCATCGTCGTCCCCACCCTCGTGGTCGCCCTAACCGCGGCGGCCCTGTTCGGCCTCAATCCGGTCACGGCGGGCGCGGCGCTTGGGCTCGCAGGCATCGGACCCTACACGCTCTTTGCCCACGGTCTGGCGCGGCGGCTACTGGCGGAACCCTTCGTGCGGGCAGCGCGCGCTCTCGGCGTTGCCGGGCCCGGACTGGTGCTGCGCCATATTTTGCCAAACATGGCTCCGGTGCTCTTCGCTCATATCGGGGCCAATGCGGGCCTCGCGGTCACAGCCTATGCGGCGCTCGCCTTCCTCGGCCTCGGCGCCGATCCGTCGCGTCCGGACTGGGGTGCGATGCTGTTCGAATACCGAATGTTCATCTTCGACCATCCGCTGTTGATGGTCTGGCCGGGCCTCGCCATTGCCGTGGTCGCTGCAACCCTGAACGCCACCTTTGATGCGGATTGAGCGGGCCGGGTCAGATCCCGCGATGATATAAAGACATCCTTATATCCTGCTTGACGCATCCGGCGGCCACGCCTACGAACTTGTCGCGGAGGCGCTCGACGGCTCAGCCAGAACATTGAAGAGGCCGACACGACGACCGAAGCCGCGGTGAGGGCAAGGGGCTCGAGCTCACAGGGCAGTTCCCGTCCGATTGAGGTAGTGGCTCCAGGACGTGGTGCCTGGATTGGCAGGCCTGCAAACGCCTCCGCTCCATCAAGGTGGCCGTGAACCCGCCGGCCCTTCCCAGCGTCAGCCGCAGGCCTCCGGCTGGACCGACACTCAGAGGTTACCCATGATGACGCTCGCATCGCCGCAGACGAACGCTTCCACCCAACTGATCGACATCGTCTTCCCAGGCGACACGAACCATCACGGCACGCTGTTCGGTGGCGTGGGCCTTGCCCACATGGACAAGGTCGCCTTCATTGTCGCGGCGCGGCATGCCCATGTGGACTTCGTGACCGCGTCCTGCGAACGGATCGACTTCCAGGCGCCGGCCCAGCTCGGCGACATCATCGAGTTGACGGGGCGGTTGACGCGCGTCGGCCGGCGCTCGCTCAGCGTCGAGGTCGAGATGGTCGCCGAGCCGCCCCTCACCGGCGATCGCCGGCTCTGCACACGCGGCGTGTTCAACATGGTTGCCGTTGGCGACGGACCGGAGCGCGAAGGATGGCGGCTGCCTGCGATGCCGGCGCCCCAGCCTGACGCGGTCGGGGCGGACCTGCGGATGGTCGAGCTCGTCTTCCCCAGTGTGACCAGCCACTATGGCAGCCTCTATGGCGGCAATGCCCTCGCCGCGATGGGCAAGGCAGCCTTCGTCGTCGCGACGCGCCGAAGCCGCAAGGCCGTTGTCATGGCAGCGTCGGAGCGCGTCGATTTTCGGAGCCAGATCCACAATGGCGAAGTGGTGGAACTCATCGCCCGGATCGAGAAGGTCGGCAAAAGCTCGATGACGGTCGCGGTGGAACTCTGGGCGGAAAACCTCTCGACGGGCAAGCGCCGCCAAAGTGGCCGGGGGACTTTCGTCATGGTCGCGGTCGACGAAAACGGCCGCCCACAGCCCATCGATGGCGACGGCACCGAGGCTCCCCTCCCCTCATGACGTTCCCGCCGAATTAGGCGAGAACGGCGCGGCAGGCTGTTGTCCCGCCGCACCATCTTGATCAGGCCAGGGCGCGCCTCAGTCGCCTTCGTCGACCCACCGGTGCGGATCGGGGAATACTCGTATCCGTCATGGTTCGATGTCAGGCGCCAGCGACCAGTCGCTTGAGCTTTTCCAGCATGGTGTCGCGCGCTTCGCCGTAAGCGAGCGTGCCGACGAACCGCCCGTCCTTGTCCATCAGGTAGACCGAGGCCGTGTGGTCGATGGTGTAGTCCCCGCCCTCGACCGGGACGCGCTTGTAATAGACGCGATAGGCCTTGGTCACCGTCTCGATCTGGGCCTCGGTGCCGGACAGGCCCTGGATGTGGCTGTCAAAGGCGGAGGTATAACTGGCGAGTTCCTTCGGTCCATCTCGTTCCCAATCGACCGACACGAATGCGAAGTTCATTTCGTCGGCCTCGGGCCCGAGATCCTTGATAAGCCCTGACAGCTCGTAGAGCGTCGTCGGGCAAACCTCGGGACAGAAGGTGAAGCCGAAGAAGATCGCGGTCGGTTTGCCGAGGAAGTCGCGTTCGGTCACCGCCTTGCCATCGCTTTTCGTCAGCGCGAAGGGGCCGCCAATACTGGCAACCCCGGTTACGCTTTGACCCGGACTCGCCTGACGCGAGTTCACAAGCGCCGTGAAACCGACCAGCGCCAGGACGATGGCAAGCACGCCGCCCGCCAGCAGGCCGATGTGCCGGGGGCGCATCAGTGGTTCCCCCCGTGAGTCGAGCCATGCTGGCCTTCCTCGTCCATCGTCACCACGCCCTGGAACAGCGAGAACTTGGCCACCGTCCTGGGGTCGAGCGAGGACTCGGCAACGGCTAGCTGCGATGTCAACGTCTCCGCGTCCTTGGCCGGGACGCCGGCCTTGGTCAGGTTCTCCGCCGACTTCAGTTCGTCACCGCTGCAAAGGACGACGCGCCAGGCCTCTCCATGTCGCCGGAGGAGCGCCCGGCCGCCCCGTTCGCCCTGCTCCCAACCAGCCAGTGCGTAGTCACCGGCGACCACGACGGGGGCGATGCCGAGGGGCGTTTCCTTGCTGTCCCAGATGGACTTCAGGACGTGTTCGATGGCAGCTTGGTCGCCGCCGGCATGGGCCTGCCCGTGATCCCCGTGCCCATGCTGCGCAGCGTGATCGCCGTGCTGCATCGCAGGGGCACCGAGCGCGCCAGCCGCCAGTTCCACATCCACGGCGCCGGCATGCTCGAAGCGGAGCGTCACAGGGATCTTCGCGCTTTCGCTGATCGGTGCCTTGAGGTCGATCAGCATCAGATGGAAGCCGCCCGGCTCGAGCTTGACGGTTTCTCCCGGAGGCAGCGCAAGCCCGTCGGCAAGCTCCCGCATCTTCATGACACCATCGGTCACTTCCATGGTGTGGATCTCGACGCGGCCGGAGGCCGGCGAGGAGCCCCCTACGAGGCGATCAGCGGTCTGGCCGTGATTGGTGAGGGTGAGATAGCCGCCCCCGACCCGCGCGGACGGCGGCGTGGCGCGGGTCCATGGATGACCGATTTCGATGTCGCCAGCCTTGTAGTCGTGAGCGAAAGCGGAAGGAGCGGCCAGCAGGACGACGGCCGCGAGAAGGCGCGAAAAAGCTCGCATGATTGTTCTCCAAATGCGCAAGAGCGGCCGGCGCACGGGATGCGCGCCGAGCCGTGAAAATCAGGCGTCAGATGGAGTGCGAGGGCGGTCCGCGAGCCTCGGGAACCAGTCGGGTTTCGGATGGCGGCCCCCTTACCGTGTAGGCCGGGCGCCACAACATGGGCCGTACATCGACCTTGAAGGCGAACACGACGGGGGACGGCGCGAGCAAGGGTCCGATGGCGCTGGCCACCTGGCACAGGGTCGAGCAGCAGTCGCGCGCCAAGGCCTTGATGGGATCTTCGTCGCTCGCCCCGCCGAGCGGAGAACAGATGATGAAGCGAGGTCCGGCTTCGGACGCGGCCATCACCGTCTGAGCGTAGGCCGAGATCAGTCCTTGGGAGAGCAGGAGATAGACGACGCCGACCGCCAGAAGGGCCGTCTTCAGCTCTTGCCAGATGAGCTTGCGCATCGCGTCCATGGGTTGCTGATGACATGCCCCCGGCCTTTTGTCACCGCGACAATTGCCCTCCGACGACCGCAGGCCCCGGCTCATCTCCGGGACTATCCAATTTCGTGCTGTGAGTATGATCTTTTTGACTCGACATCATACGCATCTACCACCTAGCCTCGCATCTCGTACGGCAAATCACTCGGGGGTTGATGGATGCGTGGAGTTCTGGTCGGGGCGCTGCTTGGAATTGCAGCTGCTGTTCTGCCCGTTTCGGGCGTCGTCGCGCAGACGCTGAATTTCTCCTGGCCGGCGAATGTCGGGCCGCTCAACCCCCACGCCTATTCGCCGAGCCAGATGTTCGCTCAGGGCATGGTCTACGAGTCGCTGGTGAAGTATCAGGCCGACGGCACCGTGGCGCCCTGGCTCGCCACCTCTTGGACCGCGTCGGAAGACGGCAAGACCTACACCTTCAAGCTGCGCGACGATGTCACCTTCTCGAACGGCGACAAGTTCGACGCGGCGGCGGTCGTGGCCAATCTCGAAACCGTCATGGCCAATCGCAAGAGCCACGACTGGCTGGAACTCATCAACCAGCTCCAGTCGGTCAAGGCGCTGGACGATTTGACGGTCGAGCTGCAGCTCAAGGAGCCCTACTATCCGCTGCTGCAGGAACTGGCGCTGGTACGGCCGGTCCGCTTCCTCGCGCCGTCGCAGTTCCCCGCTTCGGGCAACACCGAGGAAGGCATCAAGGCGCCTATCGGCACCGGCCCCTGGAAGCTCGTCGAGACGCGCCTCGGCGAACATGACGTGTTCGAGCGCAATGACAGCTACTGGGGCGACAAGCCGGCCTACGAGAAGATCGTCGTCAAGGTCATCGCCGACAGTAACACGCGCGCCGTGGCGCTCGAAACCGGCGACATCGACCTGATCTATGGCGACGAGGGACCGATCACGCCCGATACCTTCGCCCGACTCAAGGCGCAGGGCTATCAGGCCGAGATCTCGCCGCCGCTCGGCACCCAGGTCATCGCGCTCAACACCAACAAGGCGCCGACCAACGACCTCGCGGTGCGCCAGGCGATCAACCACGCCATCGACAAGGACATGCTGATCGCGGCGATCTATCACGGCACCCAGACCCGCGCCGACACGCTGTTCGCGCCCACCGCGCCTTACTCGAATATCGGCCTAAGGCCTTATGGATACGATGCTGCCCTGGCGGCAAGCCTGCTCGACAAGGCGGGCTGGACGATCGCGCCGGGCGCCACCTTCCGCGCCAAGGACGGGCAGCCCCTGCAGATCGACCTTGCCTATATCGGTACCGACGCGGTGATGAAGTCGGTCGCGGAGGTGCTGCAGGCCGACCTCGCCAAGGTCGGAATCGAGGCCAGGCTGCTGGGCGAGGAGGCCAATTCCTTCTATGCGCGCCAGACGGACGGCAATTTCGGCATGATCTTCGGCAATACGTGGGGGGCTCCCTACGACCCGCATGCCTTCGTCAGCTCGATGCGGGTGCCGGCGCATGCCGACTACCAGGCCCAGCTCGGTCTCGCCGACAAGGCCAAGATCGACGCGGAAATCGACCAGGCGCTGACAAGCACCGACGAGACGAAGCGCCAGACGCTCTACACCGACATCCTGACCCGACTGCATGACGAGGCGGTCTACCTGCCGCTCACCTATTCGACGGCCATCCTCGTTGCACGCGACAATGTCGGCAATCTGAGCTTCGGCGCGACGCAGTTCGACTATCCCTTCGCAGCCTTGAAGCCAAAGGACTGAGTTGAGCCATGGCCGGCTTCATCCTCCGACGTTTGCTTTTGCTGGTCCCGATCCTGCTGGGCGTTTCCATCCTGATGTTCGTCATCATCCGGATGGCTCCCGGCGATCCGGCCGTGGCCTATCTCAAGCTCTCGAACATCCCGCCGACGCCGAGCGCGGTCGCCGATGCGCGGCACACGCTCGGCCTGGATCGGCCGATCCTGGCGCAATATGCCAGCTGGATCCGCAACGCCGTTCAGGGCGACTTCGGCATCTCCCACGTCACCCGGCGGCCCGTGATCGACGACATCCTGCACTACCTGCCGGCGACGCTGCAGCTCGCCGGGGTGGCGCTCGTCTTCACACTCCTCGTCTCGGTGCCGCTGGGCATTTGGTCCGCCCGCTACAAGGATCGCTGGCCGGATCATCTGGTGCGCGGCTTCGCCTTCCTCGGCGTCTCGACCCCGAGCTTCTGGCTCGGCTTCCTGCTGGTGCTGCTGTTCTCGCTGACGCTGAAATGGCTACCGCCGATGGGCAAGGGCGGCTGGCAGCACATGATCATGCCGGTGCTCGCGGTCTCGTTCATGTCGCTGGCGATCAACGCGCGCCTGTTGCGGGCCAGCATGCTGGAGACGGCAAGCTCGCGGCACGTGCTCTATGCGCGGCTGCGCGGCCTCACCGACGGGCAGGTCGAGCGCTCGCATATCCTGCGCAACGCCATGCTGCCCATCGTGACGGCGACCGGCATGCATGTCGGCGAGCTGCTGGGCGGCACGCTGGTGATCGAAAGCGTGTTCGGTTGGCCGGGCATCGGCCGCTATGCCGTGACGGCGATCTACAGCCGCGACTTTCCCGTCATCCAGTGCTTCACCCTGTTCCTGGTGACCATCTTCGTGATCTGCAATCTCGTCGTCGACATCCTCTATGCGTGGCTCGACCCACGCATCCGCCTGAACGCGGAGGCAGCCCTGTGACGCTCGCCAGCCTCGACGAACACGCGCCCCGGCGCACACTCTGGCGCCTGCCGGTCCCCGACACCTGGCTGGTGCGCATGGCACTCGCCATCGTGGTCGTACTTGCCATTGCCGCGATCGCCGCGCCGCTGGTCGCGCCCTATGATCCCAACGCCGTCGACCTCACCCAGCGCCTCCAGGGGCCGAGCCTCGCGCACTGGCTCGGAACCGATCATCTCGGCCGAGACGAACTCTCGCGCCTGATCTACGGCACGCGGGTTTCGTTGGGCTCGGTCGCGCTCTGCATCGTCCTGATCATGGCGCTCGCCATCGCAGTCGGCGGCGCGTCCGGCTATCTGGGCGGCCGCGTCGACCAGGCGGTGATGCGCTTCTGCGACATCTTCCTCGCCTTTCCGACCGTCGTGCTCGCGCTGTTCCTGATCGGCATCCTCGGCACGGGCATGGTGAACGTGATCATCGCCATCGCGCTGTCGCATTTCGCGTGGTACGCGCGCATGGTACGCGGCCTGGTGCTGTCCTTCCGGCAGCGCGATTTCGTGCTCGCCTCGCGCGCCGCCGGTGCCGGCCGAGTGCGGATCTTCATGGAGCACCTGCTCCCCGCCATCATGGCGCAGATGATCGTTCTGGCGACGCTCGACATCGGCCACATGATGCTGCACGTCGCGGGTCTCTCCTTCCTCGGCCTCGGCGTCCAGACGCCGACCGCCGAATGGGGCGTGATGATCAACGACGCTCGCCAGTTCGTCTGGTCCAACCCGATGCTGATCATCTGGCCCGGCCTCGCGCTGCTCTTGAGCGTGATGGCGTTCAACATCCTGGGGGATGCGGTGCGCGACCGGCTCGACCCGAGCCTGCACGGAGACCACCAGCATTGACCGAGACGCTCACCATCGAGAACCTTCGCGTCGCTGCCAGGCACGGCGACCATGACCATGTGCTCGTCGACGGCATCAGCCTGACGATCCGGCGCGGCCGCATCCTCGCCCTCGTTGGCTCCAGCGGATGCGGAAAGTCGATGACGTGCAGCGGCGCGCAGGGCGTGCTGCCGCCGGGCGTTCGCGTCACAAACGGCCGCGTGCTTCATGACGGCCAGCCGATTGCCGCCGACAAGCTGCGGGGCCATGTCGTCGCGACGATCCTGCAGAACCCGCGCTCGGCCTTCAATCCAGTCAGAACCATGGCCCACCATGCCAAGGAGACGCTGCGCGCAGTCGGCAAGCTCGACGCGGGCTGGCGGAACCGGGTCCTCGAGGCGTTCGCGACTGTCGGCCTGGAGGACGGCGAAACGGTGCTGGGGCTCCATCCCTTCGAGATGAGCGGCGGCATGCTGCAGCGGGCGATGATCGCGCTCGCCCTGTTGTCGGACGCGCCCTTCCTGTTCGCCGATGAGCCGACGACCGACCTCGACCTCATCGTGCAGGCGCGGATCCTCGACCTGCTCGACGATCTCGCCCGTCGCCGCAACCTCGGCGTCCTCATGATCACGCACGATATGGGCGTGGTGGCGCGGCTCGCCGACGAGGTGGCAGTGATGGAGAACGGCCGCATCATCGAGATGGCGACGACCCGCAATATCTTCGACGACCCGCAACGCATCGCGACCCGCGAACTGGTCGAAGCCCACATGGCGCTCTATCCGGAGGTCGCATGAGCACGATCCTTTCCGCGCGGTCGGTGTCGAAGGTCTATTCGACCTTCTCGCTGGTCGGGAAGTCTGCGCCGAAGACCGTGCTCAGCGACGTATCGCTGGACATCGCGGCCGGCGAAAGCATCGCGCTCCTCGGCCGCAGCGGCTCGGGCAAGAGCACGCTCGGCCGGCTGTTGCTCGGCTTCGAGCGGCCGGACGGCGGCACCGTCTCCTTCGACGGCAGCGACCTGCGCGGCCTCTCGGGCGAGGCCTACAGGCACTATCGCCGCTCGGTCCAGGTGGTGTTCCAGGACTCGCTCGGCGCCGTGAACCCGCGCCACACGGTCGGCCGCATCATCGCCGAACCGCTGCGCCACCTGACGACGCTCAATCCGGACGAGTGTGACCGCAAGGTCCGCTCGCTGCTGATGCAGGTCGGTCTCGCGCCGGACGACGCCCGCAAGCTACCCACGCAGATGAGCGGCGGCCAGTTGCAGCGTGTCTGCATCGCCCGCTCCATAGGCCCGTCGCCCCGCCTGCTCGTCCTCGACGAGGCGGTTTCCAATCTCGACCTCGTGCTGCAGATGCAGATGATCGCGCTCCTGAAGGAGCTGCAGTCGACGTTGAAGATGGCGGTGCTGTTCATCACGCACGACCTGCGGCTGGTGCGCCTGTTCTGCAGCCGCGTCATCGTGCTGGCCGAGGGCCGGATCCAGGAGGACGAACCGGTCGTGCGCGGCCTGCAACTGGGTTCGGCGGAGGGGCGCCTCCTCCAGGGCGCGATCCTGCCGGCAAGGCCGGTCCATCGGGCACTGGAGCCGGCATGGCCGCCGCCCACCGCATCCGAAAGAATCGTCGCTACGACCCAGGCATGGCCTCTTGGCGACGGGTTCGGGAGCGCGCGCGCTTCGCGGGTTGTGGACGTGCGCAGCGGAGGAATTGTCCGGCTCCCGCGGCTCCCGTGAAGCTTCCCCCTTCCCAGACAATGGCACCTCGAAGAATGGTCGTGATCGGCCGCCCTCTCAACACCATGCCTTCGTAAGGCGTGTAGTCGACGTTGTGGTGGAGTTCCTCATTGGCAATCGTCCAGCATACGTTGGGGTCCCAGATGGCTATATCGGCGTCAACACCGACCGCGATGGTGCCCTTGCGCGGATACAGCCCGTAAATCTTGGCCGGATTGGTAGACGTCAATGCCACGAAGCGGTTGATGTCGATCCGGCCGCCCAGCACGCCTTCCGAAAACAGCAGCGGCAGCCGCGTCTCCAGACCGGGAATGCCGTTCGGAATGCACTGGAATGACGCGCACTCGCCAAACGCCTTCTTGCCGAGTGGATCATCATAGCGGAACGGCGCGTGATCGGAGGAGAACACCTCGAACACGCCGGTCGCAAGCCCGTTCCAGATCGCCTCGTGATTGGCCTCGTCGCGCGGCGGCGGGCTGCAAACGAACTTGGCGCCCTCGAAACCGTCGCGATGCAGATGCTTTTCGGTCAGGAACAGATATTGCGGGCAGGTCTCGGCATAGACGAGATGCCCGCGCGCCTGCGCCCAGCGGATCTGCTCCATCGCCTCGGTCCCGGAGACATGCACGATCAGGATCGGCACGTCGACCAGTTCGGCTAGCGACAGAGCCCGATGCGTCGCCTCGCGCTCGACAAGGGACGGTCGCGCATCGGCATGGAAGCGGGGCGCGGTATGGCCTGCCGCCTCCAGCGCTTCCGTCAGCCAGGCGATGCAATCGGCGTTCTCGGCATGGATCATCGTCATGGCGCCCTCGCGCCGTGCCACCGCCAGGCATTCCAGGATCTGGCGGTCGTCCAGCTTGAGATCGTCATAAGTCATGTAGATCTTGAAAGAGGTGTAGCCCTCGTCGACCAGCGACGGCAATTCCTCGGCGATCACCGGCTTCGAGGGGTCGGTGACGATCATATGGAAGGCGTAGTCGACGCAGGCCCGCCCCTCGGCGCGCTTGTGGTAGTCGTCGACGGCGGCGCGCAGGCTCTCGCCCTTCGCCTGGGCGGCGAAGGGGATCACCGTCGTCGTGCCGCCACAGGCGGCCGAGCGCGTGCCAGTCTCGAAATCGTCGGCCATCTTCAATCCCGGCCCCATCGGCTGATCGAGATGGCAATGGGCATCGACGCCGCCGGGCAGCACATATTGCCCGGTCGCGTCGATTTCCTTGTGGCCATGGGGAAGATGCTCGCCCAGCGCCACGATCCGTCCATCGCGGACCGCCACGTCGCACACCACCGTGTCAGCGGCCGTCACCACCGTTCCGTTGCGGATGACGAGGTCGAAGAGGAAATCATTCATGGCCAGCTATCCCGTCCCGCGCCTCAGCGCAGCTCCCCGAAAAGACGTCCCCAACCCTTGATGCGCGACGTATCGATGCCGGTCATCTGCAGGGCCTTCCAGACCGTCGCGCTGACGGAATCGTAGATCGGGATGCCGATCTCGCGCTCGAGTTGCTCGACCAGCGGCGCGCCACGGAAATTGGTGCAGAGCACGATGATCGCTTCCGGCTTGTCGGCGGCCACTTCGCGGATCACGCGGGAGATCGTCGCCTCGTCATATTCGGCGAAGGAGAAATTGTCCTTTTCGCCCATGTGCCGCTCGGTCGTGACCCGGTGGCCGGCGGCGTCGTAATTGGCGATGATCTGCTGCTGCACGTCGCCGATATACGGGGTCACCAGCCCGAGCCTGCGGATCTCGGTGCGATCGAGAATCTCGTTCAGCGCGAGAACGCTCGTCGTCGCCGGGGCGCCGGTCGCTTCGGTGATCTCGGCGCAGAGCTTCTGGTCGATCTCGAACCCGCGCCAGCCGGCGGCGGTGCCGGCCCAGGCGATAACGTCCATGTGGGCGTCGTTCAGGATGCGGGCCGCCTCGACCAAGGACGAGTTGGTGAACTGCGCCATCGCCTTCTCGCCCAGCGTGATCTCCTTGACCGTGAAGCGCTGGAAATGCGCCGTCACCTCCGGCAGCAGGTCATGGAGGATCGCGCCCATATAGGGTTCGAGGACGGTATTGGACGACGGCGTCAACATGCCGATCAGCGTGCGATTGAGTGCCATGGGAGACTCCGGACCAAGAGGATCAAAGGATTCGCGTATCGCGCGCCGTTATTCGCCGCGATAGTTCGCCGGCTTTCCTTCCAGGAACGATCCGATGCCCTCATGCAGATCGCTGGTGCCGAACATCAGCTGCCAGCGGCTGCGCTCCATGGCGATGCCGGCTTCCGAGGTGGTGTCGAGGCCGAGACGGACGACTTCCTTGATCTGTTGCACGGTGATCGGCGGCTTGGTCGCGATCAGGGCGGCGAGTTCGACGGCACGGCGGGTGGCATCGCCTTCGACGATCTCGCTGACCAGGCCCATGCGCTGCGCTTCCACGGCCGGGATCGGCGTCGCCGTCAGCAGCGCATACATCGCGTTCTGGCGGCCGATGGCCCGCGGCAGGCGCTGCGTCGCGCCGCCGCCCGGCACGAAGCCGAGATTGACCTCCGGCTGGCAGAAGCGGGCGTTGGTCGACGCGATGACGAAATCGCACTGCAGCACCAGTTCGCAACCGCCGCCGAACGCATCGCCATTGACCGCTGCGATCACCGGCTTCGGCGACCGCCACAGCGCGTGGGTGGTGAAGGTCTGGATCGCGCCGGTAACCGTGCGGTTCAGCTGCTCCTTCAGATCGGCGCCGACAGCGAAAACCGCCTCGTTGCCGCCGAGCACGATCGCCCGCACGCCGGGGTCGGCGTTGAGCTCGTTGACATATCGCTCGATCAGCAGGCGAACCTCGGTGGTCAGCGCATTGCGGACTTCGGGCCGATTGAGCCGGATGACGGCGACGCCCGCGACGGGCTTTTCCAGGAGAACGACCGACATGACGGTTCCTTCCAACAGGTTTTGACGAGAGGGCGGGACGGGCGGCGTCAGGCCGCCGGCCGATCGACCGCGTGTTCGAGCAGGGCGGCGAGCGGGACGATCTCGAGCGTCGCCTCATTGGTCGCCGCCAGGACGACCGGGCATGCGACGCCGGCCTGGTAGGCCTCGAACCACTTGGCCGCGATCACGCACCAGCGGTCGCCGGGGACGAGGCCCGGAAAGCGCAGGTCCGGGCGGATGGTCGTCAAATCGTTGCCGACGCTGGCCTGAAAATCGATGAACGCCTCCGTCATGATCGCGCAGATCGTATGGCGGAGCGGATTTTCGGAGCCGGTGGTGCAGCAGCCATCGCGCAGATAGCCGGTCAGAGGATCGGTCGAGCAGAGCTCGAGCGGACCACCGAGGACGTTGCGCTGTTCAGTCATGGGAAGCTCTCCAAGGGATCCGGCCTCACGACGCACGGCCGGAAGGCGGCGTCGGGCAGGCGAAAAGATGGGTCTGGAACTGATGCGCGGCGTTGAGCAGCAAGCCGTCCTGCATGGGGCGACCGATCAGCAGCATGCCGACCGGCAGGCCGTCGATGAGACCGCAGGGAACGCTGAGCGCCGGATGCCCGGTCAGGTTCGTCGCGCAATTGTTGTCGTGCATCTGGAAGGCGAGCCGCTGATGCTCGGCCGGCGGCAGCGGCCCGGTCGGTAGCCGGTGCGGCAGCATCGGGCAGGTCGGCATGACGAGGATGTCATGCTCCGCCAGCGCCGCGTCATACTGGGCCCGCAACACGCGCCGCAGCCGCTGCGCCAGGGCGAGGATCCGGCCCTTGCTCTCGCCCCGCATAATGGTGCCCGAAATCAACGCCGCCTTCGCGTTGAGAGGCAGGCGCGCGGCACCAGTCTCAAGCGCCGCGCCAAAGGCGGCGGCCAGTTCGGCGTCGTAGACGCCGAGATGGTTCGCCCCTTGCGTGCTTTGCTCGAACACGGTCGCCAGTCCGCCCTCGCAGGAGATCGGCGCGTGGATATCCGTCGCCTGCTTGTGCAGCGCGACCGATGCCTCGCCGACCTCCGCGCCGAGATCGGCGAAGGATTTGGCGGCGGCACGTACCCTCTCGTCCAGAGCGGGGTCGGACCCGGGCCAGCCGAAGCCTTCGCTGACGATGCCGATGCGCAGGCCGCGCAAATCCTGATCGAGCGTCTCGACGGCAGAACGGGCCGCGGCAGGGACGCCGGCCTGGCGCGGGTCGCTGTCGCTGAAGCCGGCGACCGCGTCGAGCAACCGGGCGAGATCGCGCGCCGTCCGCGCCATCAGGCCGAGATGGTCCATGGTGAACTCGGTCGCCACCGCGCCCGTATAGGGAACGAGGCCGAAGGTCGGCTTCAGGGCGGAAATGCCGGACCAGGCGGCCGGATTGCGGACCGAACCGCCGAGATCGGTGCCGAGCGCCAGATCGGCCTGCCCCGTGGCGAGCAGAACGCCGCAACCGGATGACGAACCGCCGGCAGAACGCGTCTTGTCATAGGGATTGAGCACCGCCCCGGTGACGGATGTGAAACTCGAACCGGAATAGCAGAGATCCTCGCAGACGGCGGTCCCGACCAGCTTGGCGCCGGCGTCGAGCGCCCGCTCGACGGCGAGCGCGCTCTTCGACGGCACGAAATCGCGCAGGAAATCACCGCCGAGCGTCATCGGCACGCCGGCGACGGCGATCGAATCCTTGACGACGAGCCGCTCGCCGGCGAGCGGGCCAAACAGCGTGCGCCGATCCTCGGTTCGGTACATCCAGGCGTGGTATTTGTCGGCGCCGCCGATGCGCTCGACCGTCCAGTCGACGGCGGGCACCGGCTCCGCGCCTAGGACTTCCTCGGCCAACGTCTCGACACGTCCATAGGTGCGGCGGGTATTGCCGACGGCCATTTCGATGCCGGCCACGTCGTCCGGTCCAAGATTCCAGCGCTCGGCGACGCGCGCGATCGCGTAGGAATCATCGTGCTTCACAACGGTCATCGGGCTGCCGCCTTCGCTTCGAGCGCGCGGCTCGCCTCAATGAACGGCTCGACCGGAATGCGGGTAACCCCCGCGCCGATGCGGCCATGGCCCGGCAGGCGGTGTGACAGGCCATTGTTGATCATCGGGGAGATGCCGGTCTCGCGGACCCGATGCACATTGATGCCGATCGGGCTGCCGCGATGTTCCTCCGCCGGGATCAGGAAGCGCGAGCTGGTGCCGGAGCAGATCTGGCGCATCTCGCCGACCATGCGGGTGCCCTGCTCGACCGTGCCGCCGACGAAGGACATGATGGCCGGGGCCGCCGACATGGCGAAGGCGCCGAAGCCGGCCGTCTCGGAAATCATCGAGTCGCCCATCGTCGGGTTGACGTCCTCCATCTTGCCGCCCGGGATCAGCTTCGGCTCGCCGATCGGCGACGGACACAGGAACCAGCGATTGCCAAGACCGCTGACCCGGATGCCGAACTCGCGGCCATTGCCGGACATGGTGGTGACGATCGGGCTGTCGGCGATGTCGGCGGCGGCCAGCGTCAGCGCCTTGGCGGCCGAGATGGCGAAGGGCAGCGCGAAATGGCCGTTGCCGGCCATGATGGCGACGGTCTTCGTCACCGCGTCGCGGTTCCGGCCGCTGGCGATCAGGGCGGGCGCGAGACGGACAATCAGGCTGGCAGTGGTGGCGATCAGGCGATTGTGGCAGTCATCCCCACGGCGGAGTCCCTCCGCGACCATGTCGGCCAGCTCGATCGGATCCGTCGCCTGGATGGCATCATCGAGGACGCCAGCCATGTCAGTCGCCATCCAGCGCAGCCGGACCAGCGTCTCGTCGTCGAACGAACCGTAGCGGACAGCGCCGCCCGTTCCCTCGTTCAGGGGTGAAAAGGTCGTCTGGTTGGCCGACTTCGCGACGACCACCGGCATGCTCGGCGTGATCACGCCGGCCATCGCGCCAAGGGCGCCGGCGTCATGGCAGGGCAGCAGTTCCAGTTCGCCGGCGTCGAGAATCGCCTCTGCCTCGGCGGCGTTCTTGGCTTCGCCCTCGAAGATCAGTCCGCCGATCAGCGCGCCGCGCATCGGCCCGGGGACATCCTCGAGCCGGATCGGCGGCCCGGCATGCAGGAAGCGGCGCGGGCCGACCGCCCGGGTGATCTCGCCGGCCGCGCAGACACGCACGAGATGCACCTTGGTGGCGTCGAGGGCCGCGACGGACTTCGCCGCTGCGGCGGAGGCGGCCTGGCCGGCCGAGAGCGTGCGTTCGGTCGTGTCTGACATCATTTCAATTCCTGCTGTTCGAAGGCCCCTGCACGATCGTCCCGCGCGTTCGACCCGTCTTGTCGGTCTTCCGGAGGTTAGGAGGTCCCCGGAAGGTCCATTTCGGCGCACCTGTCCCGTACGGACCCGCGCTGCAGGTCCATTCCGGAGCCGGTGAATGGCTGGGGAGCCTATTTCGGGATCGTGGTGTCGATGCCCTTGACCAGGAAGTTCATGCCCTTGATGGCGCGGTCATCGAGCGACGTACCGGCGGCAACCGCTTCCTTGTTCTCGTTCGAGGTGATCGGACCGGTGAAGGGCTTGAAGGTGCCAGCGCGCATCTCGTCCTGCCGCGCCAGGATCAGTGCCCGCTGCTCGTCGGAAAGATCCTTGTTCAGGCCGGCAACGGCGATCGCGTTGTCGGCGATACCGGCGAAGACGTCGTCGCCCTTGAAGTTGCCGGCCATCGCCTCCTCGACCTTCTTGATCATCACCGGGCCGAAATTGAGCTGGCCGGCGCAGAGATGCTTGGTCGGGGCAAACTTGGAATTGTCGCTATGGGTGACGGTGCCGTAAATGCCGAGCTGCTCGGCCGCGGCCATCGGACCGGGCGTCCCGGGGAAGAGCGAGAAGACAACGTCAGTGCCCTGCGAGGCGAGCGATTCCGTCGATGCCTTCTCCATGGTCGGATCGAACCAGGAATTCAGCCAGATCACCTTGACCGGCTTCAGGTTGGCGTTGGTGCTCTGCGCGCCGAGAACATAGGCGTTCATCACGTTGAGCACTTCGGGAAGCGGAAAGGCGGCGATGACGCCGAGCGTCTCCGACTTGGTCACCATGCCGGCCGCCATGCCGCAGAGATAGGCGGCCTCATAATGGCGCGGTGTCAGCGTCGAAAAATTCGGCGCGTTCATGTAGCCGCCGATGTGGACGATGGAGAGCTTCGGATAGCGCTTGGCCAGCTTCATGCCGTCCTGCTGGTAGCCGAAGGAACCCAGCACCAGCATGTTGAAGCCATCGGCGGCCATCTTGTTCATGACGCGCGTGGCGTCAGGACCCTCGCCCAGACTGTTGACGAACTGGACCTCGACCTTGTCGCCGAACTTCTCCGCGATCGCGCGTCCACCGCGATCGAGCTCGTAAGACCAGCCGAGCTCGCCGACAGGGTTCGGCAGCAGGTAGCCGATCTTGAACGGATCCGCCTCTGCCGAAACGGTGAGCGCGACGCCCAGCGCGACGGTAGCCAGCGCTGTCCTCATCCAGTGACGCATGTTGATTCCTCCCAGAATATGCGTTCCTCGCCAACGGCCCGGCGGCCCCTCAGCTCGCCGGTCGATAGCTCTCCCCGAGCGCGGCCGGTGCGTTCAGGCGAACCCGAACCTTGTCGGCCGAGATGGCCACCAGCACGACAATGGTCAGCACGTAAGGCAGGCAGGTCATGAACTGGGCCGGAATGCCGATGCCCATCGCCTGCAAGGCCAGTCCGAGCAGCGACACCGCGCCGAACAGATAGGCGCCGACCGCCACGCGGCCCGGTCGCCAGGTCCCGAACACGACCAGCGCGACCGCGATCCAGCCGCGACCCGCGATCATGTCCTGCGACCAGAGCGGGGTCAGGACCGTCGAGGCGTAGGCACCGGCCAATCCGGCCATGGCGCCACCGAACAGGATCGCCAGGAAACGGACGCCGACCGGCCTCATGCCGAGAGCATGCGCGGTATCCGGGTTCTCGCCGATCACCCGCAGCGTCAGGCCCGCCTTGGTGCGATAGAGGAACCAGGCGACAAGGCCCGTCGCGGCGATGCCGCCATAGACGACGATGTCCTGGGTGAAGAGGATCCGCCCGAGAACGGGGATGTCCGACAGGAGCGGAATCGCGACCTTGTTGAGCCCCATCAGGGTGGCGCCCTCGAAGGCGCGGCCGAAGAGGGCCGAAAGCCCCAGTCCCAGAATGCCGACGGCGAGCCCTGCCGCCACCTGGTTGGCCATGAAACCGAGAACCAGCACGGCGAAGACGGCGGAGAGCAGCGCTCCGCTGGCGGCGCCGGCGACAAAGCCGACCAGATGCGAGCCCGACTGCAGCGTCGCCATGAAGGCGATGGCGGCGGAGAGTGCCATCATGCCCTCGACGCTCAGATTGAGGACGCCGGATTTCTCGACGACCAGCTCACCGAGGGCGGCGAACAGCAGCGGCGTCGCGGTCGCGAAGGCGCCCGCCAGAACGAAGATCAAGGCATCCATCATGCAGCCCCCCGCAGACCGGTCGCTTGCGGAACGCGGCGAACCTCGTGCCGGACGAAGAAGTAGGACGCGAGATAGAAGATGAGCAGCAGCCCCTGGAACACGACCGGCGCCGAGGCCGGGACGCCCGCGCTGACCAGCGCGATATCACCGCCGACATAGACCAGCGCCATGAACAGGCCGGCGAAGAAGATGCCGACTGGATGCAGACCACCCAGGAAGGCGACGATGATGGCCGCATAGCCATAGCCCGGCGACAGGATCGGCTGCAGCTTGCCGATCGGCCCGGCGATTTCGCCGACACCGGCAAGACCTGCCGCCGCTCCCCCGATCAGCAGCGACATCCAGATGGCGCGGCGTTGCGAGAACCCTGCGTAGCGCGCGGCATCCGAGGCAACCCCGCCGACCATCAGGCGGAAAGCCGCGAAGCTCCTGGTGACGAAGATCCAGCAGCCGACCGTCACCACCAGCGTGATGAGGACCGAGAGATTGGCGCGCACGCCGTCACCACCGAAGGTCGGATAGAGCCCGGCATCCGGAAACATGACGGATTGCGGGAAATTATAGCCCGACGGATCGCGCAGCGGGCCGGTCAGCAGGTAGTAGAGCACCTGCTTGGCGATCTCGGTCAGCATCAGCGTCACGATGATCTCGCTGGCGTTGAAGCTGGCCTTCAGATAGGCGGCGATCCCGGCCCAGGCCATGCCGGCGAGCGCGCCGATCAGGATCATGCCGGGCAGCATCCAGGCAGACTGGCTGTCCGGCCAGAAGATCGGCAGCAGGCTGGCGCAGATCGCGCCGATGATCAGCTGGCCCTCGGCGCCGATGTTCCAGACGCGGGCCCGGAAACCGATCGCCAGACCCTGCGCGATCAGGATCAGCGGGCTCGCCTTGATCAGCAGCTCGCCCAGATTGTAGCTCGATGCCAAAGGCTCGATGAAGAAGCTGTAGAGCACGACGCCGGGATCAGCGCCGAGCAGAGAAAACATGATGACCATGGTGACGATCGACAGGACGATGGTCACCAGCGGCACGGCCAGCAGGGCCAGGGCGGACGTCTGGGTCCGCGGCAGGACGGTATAGCCGAGGAAGCTCATTGAGCCGCCTCCGTCGTCATTTCTTCCTGCGCGTCGAACAGGCCGACCATCATCTGGCCGATCCGCTCGGGCGTCGTCGCCCGCGTATGGACCGGCAAGGACATCCTGCCCTCGAACATCACCGCCATCCGGTCCGAGATTTCGAACAGCTCTTCCAGTTCCTCGGAGATCACGAGGATCGAAACACCCTCGTCACGCAGGTCGACCAGCTTCTGGCGCACCATCGCGGCCGCGCCGACGTCGATGCCCCAGGTCGGCTGCGCGACCACCATTACTTTCGGCCGCAGCATCATTTCGCGACCGACGATGAACTTCTGCAGGTTGCCACCGGAAAGGCTCGACGCGTTGGACTTGGAGCCGCCGCAGCGCACGTCCATCTCGCGGATGCAACGCTCGGCATGCTCGTCCCGCACCCGCTTGCGGATGAAGCCGCGTGCCACCATGCCGAGACGGTGGCCCGTCAGCAGCATGTTGTCGTTGAGCGACAATCCCGGCGCGGCGCCGCGCCCAAGACGCTCCTCCGGGATGAAGGAAAGCCCCTGCCGGCGACGGTCCGCCGCGCCGAGATGACCGACGGCGGCGCCGAGGATCTCGATCTCGCCCTTCCGGGTTGCCGGCAGCGTCTCCTCCCCGGACAGATAGCGCGACAGCGCCTGCTGACCATTGCCCGACACGCCGGCAATGCCAAGGATCTCGCCGCGCCGAACCTCGAGGCAGACGCCCTTCAGGTTGACGGCATGGGCGTCGCGCTGCCACGTCGACAGGCCGTTCACCCGCAACGCGACATTCGCATCGGGCCTTGCCTCGGCATGGGCCGAGCGCGGGATGTCGCGACCGATCATCATCTTGGCGAGGCTGCGCGAGGTTTCCTCGCGCGGATCGACATGGCCCGTCACCTGGCCGTGGCGCAGGATGGTCGCCGAATGGCAGAGGGCGCGGATCTCCTCGAGCTTGTGGCTGATGTAGAGGATGGCGATGCCCTTGTCGGAGAGCATCCGCAGCGTCACGAACAGCGTCTCGACCGCCTGCGGCGTCAACACGGAGGTCGGTTCGTCGAGGATGAGCAGCGATGGTTCCTGCAGCAGGCAGCGCACCAGTTCCACCCGCTGCCGCTCGCCGACCGACAATTTATAGACGAGGGCGTCGGGTTCGACCGCCAGTCCGAAAGCCTCGGACGCCTCGCGAATACGGCGGGAGAGTTCGCGCTTGTCGCCAGGCACGGTGAAGGAGATGTTTTCGGCGACCGTGATCGTTTCAAACAATGAGAAGTGCTGGAACACCATGCCGATGCCGAGCGCCCGGGCGCGTGCCGGGCTCGCAATCTCCGTCTGCCGTCCCTTCCAGTAGATGGCGCCGGCATCGGGCTGGATGACCCCGAAAATCATCTTCATCAGGGTCGATTTCCCGGCGCCGTTCTCGCCCAGAACCGCATGGATCTGGCCGGGGCGGATATCGATGTCGATCTTGTCGTTGGCGACGAGCGATCCGTAGCTCTTGCTGATCCCGTCAAGCCTGAGAAGGCTGGTTGTCGGTACGCCAGCGATGGGGGCGCCCCCGCTTGCCATCAGCATGAAGCCGAACCCGCGCAGTAGTCGCGATGGCCCTTTGGAATGAGCCATCGCGTATCGAGACGGACGGAAATGGCGTCTGCGACCAGTACCCACAAGCTTCTGCAGGTTGCCGCGGCAGAGACACGGCAACCGTAAACATTCGGATCGCAAAAATATTGATACGATACTGCCCGCTCGACAGGGCATACATTCGCGATCACGCAATTGCTTGCGCCAAGCCGTGTATCCACGGGCTCTCCTCCCTAGGTGCCTTAAAGGTGCCTTCTTTTCTTATTGAGGAGGATTATAGGCGGGGTTAAGTTCCAAGATAGATTATTTTGATGGACCAAACGTTCGGGATCTTGGACGCACATGTCGTACCCCTATGAGCTGAAAGACATCAGTTGCTTCCTGTGGATTGCACGCGCAGGTAGCATTTCCCGGGCAGCGACGACCTACAGCGTACCCAAGGCGACGCTCAGCCATCACCTTCGCAGGCTGGAAGACGCGCTGCAGGTAGAACTGTTCGTGCGAAAGGCGAAGGGTCTCGAACTGACCGATGCCGGCAAGGAATATCTCGACAACTGCTCGGCCATCTTCGATTCATGCGAGAATGCGGCGAGCGCGGCGCAGCGCGCCCATTCGACGATCAGCGGTCGCATCCGGATCGTCGCCAGCACGGCCTTCGGCACCTCGATCATTGGCGCGGCGGCCAGCTATTTCGCCACCTCGAACCCGAATATCGACTTCGACCTGCAGATGTATCCAGACGACAAGATCATCGCCGGGCAGTTCGATTTCGACTGCATGATCTTCGTTGGCGAACCGCCGGCATCCAGCCTGTTGCGGCGCAAGATGGGCGACGTTTCCTTTGGCCTCTACGCCAGCCCGCGCTTCATCGAGGCAAACGGCATGCCGACATCGCTGGACGACATCAACCGATCGAGCGGGGTCGTCTACATGCGAAACGGCATGCCCGAGCGCTGGGCGTTGCGCAACCAGCGCAACCTCGTGCATCTCGAGCCCTTGGCGAAGTTCAATGTCAATGAGTACTGGCTGGCCAAGTACTTCACGGTCGAGGGCCTGGTGATCGGCTACCTGCCGGACTTCTTCGTGAAATACGAGGTCGAGCAAGGCGCGCTTCTGCCGCTCTTGCCCGAATGGCGATCGGACGACACGCCCGTCTATGTCATCTATCCAGCGCAACGACATCGCAATCCCCGCGTCATGAAGCTGGTCGATGCGATGTGCAACCGGTTTGAGGACTTCATTCGGTCGCCGATCTACTCGGTGACCCGGATCGACTATGGCCAGGGCTGACAGACTTCCAAAAATGGTCAAGCTGCGACCGCGGCGTTCAGAAATCCTGAACGCTGCAGCTACAGCTTGAAACGGCGAACCAACGCCGCGGCGGCGATTCAGTGATGGTGGTGGTCGGCGCCCGGGAGTTTTTCAAACACTTCCGTGCCCTTGTTGATCCAGCGGATCCCGTCCGCAGCGGCGACACTGTCCTCGATGCCGACCGCGCCGATATAGGTGACCATGTACCAGACCAGTTCCGCCGCGAACATCGAGGGGTGCTGGCGGGGGTTGCGGATGCCGACTCGCTTGCCCCAGGCCGTCAGCGCCGTCGCCATGTCGATCCGATAGCCATAGATTTGGCCCGGTTCGTTGACCGGCGTGAAGGTGATTGACAGGCCGGAGGCGTCTGGCCAGATCTCGACGCCATGGAACTGCATGTCCGGCCAAAACTGACGCTCGCGGAGGTGCTCTTCCTTGTCGTGGCCGCCATGGCGAACCGTCCGGTACTTCCGGTTCAGGATCGTGGAGATGTCGGTTCGGACGGCTTGATCAAAGGCGTCGACGTTTTCCATGGCTCAGCTTCTCATGACTTGATTGCGCGCAAATGGGTGACGGCGCGTCGAGTCGGACCGACGCGCCGGGGCGATTCAGCAAGGTTCAGCGACGCGCTGACGCGATTTCGCGTCGTCTTCGATCTGCTTGCGATAGCGCATCACCGCCCGCGAGGCGTTGACGCCCGCGGCGGCGACGAGCTGGTCCTGCTTGTGGAAGGTCAGCAATGGCAGGGCGCGATCCGCCGTTTCGTGCATCTCGACGCGATCATGGCCGTCATGCCGCCCCACCATCTGCAGCTTGAGGCCATATTGGTCGGACCAGAAATAGGGGATGTCGGCGAACGGAACCGGCGCCTCCGTAGCGCCGGGGAAGCTGCGCAGGAGATTGCGCGCCGCCGCCCTGCCCTGCGCCGAGGCACTGGTCCAGTGCTCGACGCGCATCTGCGTGTCATAGAAGGGATTGTGCCACCGGGCGACATCGCCAGCGGCGTAGATGCCGGCATGAGAACTCGCCAGCGTCGCATCGCAAACGACGCCGTCGGCCAGCTTGAGCCCCGATCCTTCGAGCCAGCCGGTCGCCGGGACCGAGCCGGCGCCGACCAGCACCAGATCGGTCTCGATCACTGAGCGATCCGACAGCCGCGCCGCCGCGACCCGGCCGTCGCGGGCGACCAGCTCCTCGATCGTCGCGCCAGTCATGACGTTGACGCCGTTGCGCTGATGCATGTCGAGGACATATTCCCCGAGAACGGCACCAAAAGTGCGGCCGAGCAAGGTTGGCGCGCCTTCGATGAGCGTAATCTCCAGCCCGAAGCTGCGCATCGACGCTGCGAGCTCACAGCCGATCAGGCCACCGCCGAGGATGGCAATCCTGGGCTTGCCAACCAGCTCTGCCTTGATCGCCTGCGCATCCTCCAGGGTGCGCAGGCCGAGGACTCCAGCCATGCCGCGGGTGATCGCCGGCATGCGGGCAACCGCGCCGGTGCAGATGACGAGGCCGTCGAACTCAACCGAACGGCCGTCCTCCAGTTGAACGGTGCGCGCCGCCGCGTCCAGCGCGCTCAATCGTGCGTCGCGCAGGACACGAAGATTGCCGCGAGCATCCGGGATCTCGGGGAGGAACAGCTCGGAATATTCCGACTTGCCCTGGATGAATTCCTTGGAGAGCGCCGGCTTGCTGTACGAGCCCTGCTTCTCTCCGGTGACCCAGAGCAGTTCGCCGGCATAGTCCGCCGCCAGCAATTCCGACACTGCGGAATAGCCGGCAAGCGAGCCCCCGGCGACAACGATCCGTCGAATTCCCTCGAATGCCATGACGCCCAACGCAGGTTAGAGATCGTTTCGTGCCGCGACCGACGCGACGAGCCGGGTCAAAGACGCTCCGGGCTCGTCGCGCGATCGACGGCTTGCGAACCGGACCGGGACAGGGCCGGAGGTTGCGAAACTCCATCGGAATCGAGCTTCGCTACGCGGGCCCTGCGCCGGGCCCGGACGCCTAGCCCTCGACCAGCTTCAGCGCCAGGATCGGGCAGGACGTCACCGCCTGCCGCACCCGCGCCCTGATTTCCCCGTCCTCCGGGATCGGCTCGGCGACGTGCAGGTAGAGATCGTCATCGACGTCAAACACTTCCGGCGCGATGCCCATGCAGACGCCATTTCCGTCGCAACTCTGTCGATTGACGATGATCTTCATGTATTCCTCCGCAATTTTCTTGGATGGTCAGAGAGGGTGAGCACGCAGAAACTACTCGGCTGCTTCCTGATGCGCCTCGGCCCGCACCTCGTTGGCGTAGTCGCGGTAGCGCTTCGACAGCCACTGGTAGAACTGCAGCAGCGACTCTTCCTGGAACGAATAGCGACCCGGTTTGCGGAAGCGCGAACGGTTGCCGCGCTGGACCGATTCCGTCGAGCTCGCATCCTGGTTGTGGAAGAGCACGAGGCCGTCCTGGGCGATCTTGTAGAGGTGCTCGAACAGCGGATGCCTGGTGCTCGCCTCCGGATAGAGGTGGCCGATGCGCAGGTTGAGCTTGCCGGGACCGGCCGGCAGGACGAGGTAGTAGAACAGGCCCTCGGGCACGGCGCCAAAGCCGAGATTCGGCGGGATCGAGGCGAAAATGACCTCGTTGCGCTCTTTCTCGCCCAGCGTCTCGATGATCGGCAGCAGCGCCTTGCCGGTCGGATTGAAGCCAGCATCCGGATAATAGAAGCCGGTCGGGTGGTAGACCGCGCCGTCATCCTCGTCGAACTCGACGAAGCTGGTCAGGCGGACATGCGCGAAGTCGTGCAGCATGCCGTGCAGATAGGCGCTGTGATACGGCTCGATGCCGTTCTCGAGCTGCGGCTTCCAGTTCCATTCGCAGCCCTTGATCTCGGCGACGGGCATCGAGACCATTTCGGCGATATTGTAGGGAGCCAGTGCCTTCTCCAGCTTGTGCAGCGTCGGGGTGAGCGGCTTGGCGTTCGGATCGAGGTTGGTGAACACGAAGCCGTTCCAGATCTCGACCTTGTGCGACGGCAGATGCGCCTCGGTCTTGAGTTCCTTCAGGCCGATCGTGTCGTTCATCGACGGTGCGGCGATCAGGTGGCCGTCGAGGCCATAGGCCCAGGCATGGAACGGGCAGCGGAACAGGCGGCCGGCATTGCCGGATCCTTCGCAGAGGATATGGCCGCGATGGGCGCAGATCGGCGTGAAGACGCGGATTTCCATATTCGCATCGCGAACCATGACGAGCGGCTCATCGCCCATGTCGACGCGGACAAAGTCACCCGGCTTGGCGATCTCGTCGGTGCGGCCAAGGCAGAGCCAGCTGCGCATGAACACCGCTTCTTGCTCGAATTCGTAGAATTCGGGGTCGACGTAGCATTCACGCGGCAGGTTGAAGCCGCTCTCCATGTTCTTGCAGCCGTCCTCGATCGTCTTGACGACGTCGAGGATGCGATCCGAAACGACCTTGCGGTCCTTCTTGTTCGAGCCAGACGGGCACTGAGTCACGTGTTTCCTCCAGTATCAGAGCGGATTGTCGTTTTTCTTGTTGAGGTTGGCCCCTGTCGGCACGGCAGGTTCGCTGCGCTCGGCGGGCGTGGGCGGCGGCGCGACCAAGCGCTCGGGCGACCGCGCCTCAGGCTGCGTCGCCGGCGCCGATCAGGGCGTCATGCCCTCGAATTGGCGTCGTCGCGAAGATCCGGGGCACCGTCAGGCGCCTGGGCCGGGCTCCATTCCAGCGCAATCGGGACGCTGCCGGAGCAGGCAGGCGACATGCGGTCGGCGAAGGAGACAGGGAGGTCGTGCGCATCGCACAGAGCCTTGGACGATCCGGCCGCGAAGGCGGCAAATACCGCTTGCGGGCGCATGGGTCGACGGTCGGCGATAGTCCTGTGCATCTTCATCATCGCTCCTGGGCGGCCATAAACCGGAACGCTTGGGACGCAGCGTCGACGGAGACGACGTTGCGTGGAAAGCCGCGTGGGTATGACGACGATAGGAAGCCCAGGCCGTTCGGAATAGGCCTATGATTTGGACGTATCGTTCATAAAAATGGATGATGGGCTGCCAATGCGGGTGCACGGAAACGTCGCTCGGGCCGGTCGATTTGTCCGGATTGCCGTTCGGATCCCGCTTCCCCTTCGCCGGACGCGCATGCCGCTGCGATCAGGCTCCGGCCTTCTCAGAGAGTTCGAGCGCGTAGGGATGCGGCTGCAACATCTCTTGAGAAGTTGAGGCGACAATGGACCAGGCGCGAGCCCTGAATGCCTTCGCGGCATTGTCGCAGGAGACGAGGCTGCAGATGGTTCGGCTGCTGGTGAAGGCTGGACCAGCCGGCCTTGCGGCCGGAGCGATCGGCGAGGCGGTCGGCGCGTCCTCGTCCAAGGCTTCCTTCCACCTCAGCCATCTGGAACAGACAGGCGATCACGCCACCCAGACCCACGCCGACACGCGGTTCGCGCGCCCCGGAGCAGCCGGTCAGCCCTCGCGCAGCGTCGCCCGGCCGGCCGCCTTCGCCGCATAGAGGCCGCGATCGGCGCGTTGGTACCAATCCGCCGCCGCCTCGCCGGTTGCGAGTGTCGCGAGCCCGATGCTGACCGAAACGATGCCGCGCGTCGGGTGCGGGATCGCCGCCGCCGCGAGGTCGTCGAGCAGGCGCTGCGCCAGCGTCGTGGCGCCGTTCGGGTCGGTGCCGCTCAACAGCAGCGCGAACTCCTCGCCACCGACCCGCGCCGCCAGATCATCGGAACGACGCGCATGGTGCGGCAGCATCTCGCCGAACGCCGCCAGCACGGCGTCGCCGGCGGCATGGCCGAGCCCGTCATTGACCTGCTTGAAGTGGTCGAGGTCGATCAGCAGCAGCGAAGCCGGCTCGCCGGTACGGCGCGCGCGCCGCCAGGAGCGCTCGAACTCGTCATCGAACATGCGGCGGTTGGCGAGCCCGGTCAGCGCATCCGTATTGCTGAGCCGGCGCAGCTCGGCATTGCGCTTGGTCAGCACGAGCTCATGGCTCGAGATGGCGGCGAGATCGCGCAGGATGTCGGTGCTGAATGCCTCCGGAGCGCCGGGCTCGGCCCGCATGACGCAGAGCGAGCCGATGACGTGCCCCTGCTCGCCGCGCAGCGGCACGCCGGCATAGAAGCGCCAGGGCAGATTGCCGGCGACCGGATGTCCCTCCAGCTGCGGCGCCGTCCGCATGTCCTCGATCACCATCTCGTTGTCGGAAGCAACCACCAGCGTGCAGACGCTGCGATCCCGATCGATATGATCATGCAGCGCGTCGCAGCTTCTCGATTTCATCCATTGCTGGTTGACATCGATGAAACTCAGGAACGCGACATCGGCGCCGTAGACGCGCGAGGCGATCCGCGTGATGCGGTCGAAGCGCTCGTCCGGCGGCGTGTCGAGAATGTCATAGCTCTGCAGTTCGGCGAGACGCTCGGCCTCGGATGCAGGCGGGGGCGGAGGGTGCCACATAAGCCATTGCAATTGCGAAACGATTCCTGGGCGGCAGGATCACAGGTCTCGACCACAATGGGAAGGCGTATTCTTGAGCGTCGTAAACGTGCGGTAAGCGGACCCGGTCGGCGCCGCCTCCCTCGACGGCGCCGTCCCGATCAACGGAGCGCCCGAAGGCGCCCCGTCGGGACAGATGCGCTACTGGCCGGCCTGGTTCTTGATCGCCTCGTCGACCTGGGCCCGGATCGCGTCGAGATTGAACGAGGCCGGGGCCTGCATCGGCGGGAACTCGATCGCCGTCTTCGCCAGCTCGCCGACCTCTTTCTGCACCATGACGAAGCGCCAGAACTGGCGGGCGTAGAAGTCGTTCATATAACCGCCGGCCATGTCGTTGATCGTCTCGCCGCGGATAGACGGCGTCCGCTCGAACGGGTCCTGCCGGATGTTGACGATCGTCGGCATGTCCGTCGTCACCTTTTCGCCGGGCCAGCCATAGGGCTGCTGGAAGAACTGGAACTTGAAGTCGTCAACCCGCAAGGCGCCAAGCTTGGCGCCGCCGAAATAGAACAGCTCGTGACGGGCGGACGGACCCTTGCCCTGCAGCAGGTCGAGCTGGTTATAGCCGTCGAGATGGTTCTTGTAGGTCCGGCCACCCAGATCGACTCCCTTCAGCAGCTGGTCCTTGATGTCGGGATTGCCGGCAGCCGCGGCGAGCGTCGGCAGCCAATCGAGACCGGAGAAAATGCCGTTCTCCACCGAACCCGGCTTGACCTGGCCCGGCCAGCGGATGATCGCCGGCACCCGGAAACCACCTTCCCACGTCGTCCCCTTGGTGGCCTTGAACGGCGTCATGCCGCCATCCGGCCAGGTGAAGACTTCGGCGCCATTGTCGGTGGTGAAGATGACGATGGTGTTGTCCTCCTCGCCAAGGTCCTTCACATGCTGCAGCAGCGCGCCGACGCTGTCGTCAAGCTGGGCCATGCCGGCTTCCTCGAGCCCAAAGTTCGAGGTCGCGTTCATCATCGCCTGATACTTGGGGGGAATGTAGGTGAACACGTGCATGCGCGTCGTGTTGTGCCAGACGAAGAACGGCTTGCCGTCCTTCTTCGCCTTGTCCATGAAGTTGTTGGTGGCCTGGACGAGCACGTCGTCGAAGGTCTCCATATTGTACTTGGCGTCGCGGCCCTTTTGCCAGTTCTGCCGGCCCTCCATGCTCGGGAACGGCGCGAGCGGACCCTCGTCGACGATCTTCTGCTTGCCGACCTTGCCCCAGCGCGGCATGTCGGTCGGATCGTCGGTGTCTGTGGCATAGGTGTGCACCAGATCGCGCGGACCATATTTGTCGATCCAGTCCTGCGGGTAATCATACCAGTAAGGATCCGACATCGCGTCGAGATGGTACAAATAGCCGAAGAACTCATCGAAGCCGTGCACGGTCGGCAGGTACTTGTTCAGATCGCCGAGGTGGTTCTTGCCGAATTGCCCGGTCTCGTAGCCCTGCGCCTTGAGGACGGTGGCCAGCGTCACGGCCTGGTCCGGCATGCCGACATCGGCGCCGGCCTGGCCCACCGTGGTGAGGCCCGTGCGGATCGGCAATTCGCCGGTGATGAAGTTGGCGCGGCCGGCGGTGCAACTCGCCTCGGCATAGTAGTCGGTGAACATCATGCCCTCGGACGCCAGCTTGTCGAGATTGGGCGTCTTGCCGGACATGATGCCGCGATGATAGGCGCCGATGTTGAACCAGCCGATATCGTCGCCCATGATCACCAGAATGTTGGGCTTGGCGGCGGGCGCCTGGGCAAGCGCCGGGCTGGCGCCAGCGAGCGCGGACGCCGCCATCATTCCCGCGGCGAGAAGGCCGAATCCGGCACGCCGGCAATGTGTGGCGGCCCTGTCGGACCGTGAAGGCTTCAGCATCATCATCTACTCCTCAGATCAAGGAAGTTCGACAAAGATCCAATGGCAATCGACCGGCGCGGCCCCGCGACAACCATACGATGGCAGTCCTGGCAAATCCCAATAACAAGGTTGCGAGCTTTTCCGAATACTGCCGCGACAGGTTTTCCAAGCCACCGAGCAGTATCTTCGGCACAAGTCGCTGCAAAGACTGGCTAGTTTGCTCGAATACTACCAGAGCCTGATAGGAAAGGGCGCGACGCGATCCGGACGGCGGCGTGATGTCGGGTCCGATCGGCATCGCGGCGGGACAGCCCAAGCGTGGATTGGGCCCGTCGCCAAACGAAGCGCGCGAGACAATAGCGCGCTAGCGGCGGCGCTTCCGGCGCTTGCCCCGGGTATCGAACGTCTTCTTGAATTCCGACCAGTCGCGCCGCAGCGCGGCCTCCGCATCCGACCGCTCGCGGTCCTGAATGCCGAGGAGGACGCCGAGGGCGCGGTTCGCCGCCGGTGACAGCGCCGTGTCGGCGAGCCGGCCCAGCAAATCGGACGATCGGCACGCGTCGTTCTGCCGGCCGAGATCCTCCTGCAAGCGCCGCAGCCGCGCCGCATGGCGGCGTGCCGGAGCGGCGGCCTGCACAAGCGGCAGGAACATATCGCTGGTATAGCGCAGAGTCTTCAACGCGACCCGCAGCCGGTGGCGCCCTTCGGCATCCAGGCGGCCGAAGGCACGGCCTCGACGCAGCACCTTGCGATGCGCCGCCGCGAGCGCGTCCTGGGCCAGCTTGCCGGCCGGGCCGTCCGGACCACCACGCTCGGCCGCCGCCCCGTCGCGCCAGCCCTGACGGCTCATCCAAAGGCCGAGATCCAGAAGGAAGTGCCCGGCCCGGGGTGTCGCGACGGCGGCGGCCGCCTGCGCATGCGCCTGGCGGCGATGCGGCTCGACGCGCTCGGCCAGCTCCCGGAACCCGTCGCTCTCCAGACCGTGGCCGGCGGCGGCGGGCAGCGTCTCGGTCGCCAGCACGTCCCACTCGCGGGCGCGGCCGAGTTCATTCGCCAGCCAACCGGCCTCGGCCGACAATTCGCCCGCCCTCGCCGACGACCCGCCGCGTTGCACCAGCCAAAGCGCCACGCGGATGCGCCGCAACGCCACCCGAATCTGGTGCACCCCTTCCGGATCCCGCGGATCGGCCGCTCGCGGCAGATGGTCGACAGCCAGCGCCAGCGCGGCGGTGAAGATCGCCGCCAGCGCCGCGTCGCGCGACATTCGGCGCCGGAGGTGGAAAGCGTCATTCGCTTCGGGCCCTGGCAGGCCGGCACTGCCGAGGAGGAGCGCGAAGCCCCGATCCGACTTGGTCCACGCGCTCGGCATCAACGCCACCTGGGCCGAAAGCTCCAGCGCAAGCTGATAGAGCGCCGCGACGGGGCCTCGCTTCAGTTCGAGCTCGACCTCGACGACCGGTTCGGCCCGCTCGCCGGCGATGACCTGGCCCCGGTCCATCGCAACCTCGATCGAGGCGCCGGCGAAGTCCAGCGTGACCTCTTCCCGCTCGATCCGCGTCACGAACACCGGCCGAAGCGGCGCGTCATCCAGTTCGTCGAGGAGATCGGCGGGAAGCAGGCGCTGCAGGCTCGCGCGATCGACCGTCGCGGCGCTGTGCTTCTCCTCCCGCTCGAACCGCGTCAGTCCCGGCCCGCGCTTCGCTTTGACCGTCACGACATAGCAGCCGGCATCCTCGCGCACCCGCAGCGTATAGCCGGCGCGGAACAGCGTCTGTGCCGGCGTGTCGTAGTAAGTCGAAACCAGCCGCCGGGTGCGCCGGCCGCCGGCGGTGGCCAGGACGGGCGCCGCCGCGAGCGCCGCCAACCCCGCCGGATCGCTGCACGTCAATTTGAGTTCGGTCTCCTCGTCGGCCGCCGGATCCGCCGCCGACGAGGACAGGGACCGCACTGCGCCTGGCGCCGCCCTTCTCCGTCCTAGCCCGCTCTGCAAATCCGCCTCCCTCACCGCGGCCGCCCTCGGCCGCCATCGCGAACGCGACATCCGGATCTGGAACCGATCCTAGATCTACGCCCTCCGCCGATCTTCACCAACCATTTGTGCCGGCTGCGGCACCGCTGGACGGCCTCCCGCCTGCCTTTTCCGGGATACGGCCCGGGTCGAGAACCGCCTGATCATACGATGATTTTACCGACAATATTGTGCGTTGATATTTGATAGCGACTGAAATAACCTGCGTCCCGACATCGAAAGCGCGGTGCTGAAACGGGATCGAAAAGGTTCCGGCAGCCCCCGGCCGTCGGCGGCGGAGACGAGCCGCGGCGAGGCCGATCCGGATCGGGACCCGAGGCGCAAGCCGTGTCGGATCCCGCTTTCGGGCGAGACGATGAGACCGGCGTGCGACAGACGGCCAACCGTCTGCGGCCCGGATCAGCGGACAGAGGCCGAACCGCCTCCCGCGAGACAGCGGAAGACCACCCAAGGGAAGGGGTTGACGATGAAAACCAGAGATTCAGCAGGGAAGATGGTTGCGGGCGGCCTCGATCGGCGCGCCTTTCTGAAGGCCGGCGGCGCCACCGCGCTGGCCGCCCTCGTGGCGCCCGGCCTCGCCGGTCGCGCCGAAGCCGCCGGCTTCACCGGCACGCTCGACATGCTCGCCTGGGACTTCCAGCCCGACACGATCAAGAAGCTGGTCGGCGAGTGGACGGCCAAGGGCAATGCGACCGTCGAAGTCGCCGTGATCCCGAACCTCGGCTATTCGCCGGCGCTGCAGACCCGCCTGCGCGGCGGCGGCGTGATCGATCTCTATTACAACTTCGCCTACAATTCGCAGAAGTTCATCGACCAGGGTTGGGCCTCGAAGCTGAACGGCCTGCCCGGCGTCGACGACATGGTCGCCGACATGTTCGAAAGTGCGCGCGCCGCCTATGTCAACGCGGCCGGCGACATCATCAGCGCGCCCTATTTCTCCGCCGTGCACATGATGCACTACAACCAGCGCATGCTGAAGGACGCCGGCATCGCCGCCGCGCCGCAGACGCTGAAGGAAGTCTATGACGCCTCGAAGACGCTCAAGGACAAGAACATCGTCGCTTCGCCCTATGTCGCCTACTGGGTGAAGGAATTCTGCGAGGAATATCTGCACACCTATCTGCTGAACGAAGGCGTCACCGCCTTCGATACCGCCGGCAAGCCGGTCTTCGCCGACGACCCGAAGACCGAGGGCGTCTTCGAGTGGTGGCAGGCCATGTATCAGGAAGGCCTGGCGCCGAAGTCGGTGCTGAACGACGACCCTGGCAAGCTTTCCAACCAGATGGCGCAGGGCGAGGCAGCCTTCTTCGTGCTGCACCACTACTTCCTGTCGTCGATCCGCAGCCTGGGCGGCCCGGAATCGGCCAATGTCATGCAGGGGCCGATCGGCGGCGCCAACCACACCTTCCAGATCGGCGAAGTGCTGCAGCTCGGCGCCGGCGAGGACCCCGCTCGGCGCGAGGCCGCCTGGGACCTGATGAAGTTCTATGGCTGGAAGGATTCCGCCGGAAAATTCACGGTCTTCAACCAGTGGGCCAAGGCCGCCGGCCTCGCCGCGCCCTATCCGGGTTTCTTCAAGGATCCGGACGTGATCGCCGCCTTCCCGGAATATTTCGACCTGCCGATGATCTCGAAGACCTTCGAGACAGGCTCCAAGGTCGTGCCGGCGCGGACCCTGCCCTGGTATCCGGACTTCCAGGCCAAGGTCGGCGACGTCGTGCATGCGCTGCTGCTCGGCCAGGCGACGCCGAAGCAGACGGTCGAAGGCCTGACGGCGGCGGCAAACTCCGCCCAGAAGGGTCGCAGTCTCTGACACCGCCTGAGCGCGGATAGCGGTCCGCCTGCGCGACCGCGATCCGCGCCCGGAAGCGGCCAGGACGCATGCCTCGGGGCGCCGCCCCGGGGCGGTGCACGCCGCGTCGCGCTCGCCCATGCTGCATTTCGACGGAAGCGCCTGAAGGAGTGACCGTGTCGACCCCCATGAATTCCAACGGATCGCTCAGCCGTGACGACCGCCGGTTCGGCTTCCGGCTGACGGCGCCAGCCGCCAGCCTGCTCGCCGTGCTGCTGCTGGTTCCGACGACCCTCACCATCCTCTACAGCCTGCATGACGTGCCGGCCAACGGCCGCAGCCTCGGCCCGTTCGTCGGGCTGGAGAACTACACCATCGTGCTCGGCAGCTCGGTGTTCTGGCGTTCCGCCAAGGTGACGGTCCTCTTCTCGATCGGCTTCGTCCTGTTCTCCACCCTAATCGGCCTCGCCATGGCGCTGCTGCTCAACCAGCGCTTCATCGGCCGCGGCCTCGCCCGGGCGTTGCTGATCATTCCCTGGGCGACGCCCTGGCTGATGATCGGCATCCTGTGGAAGTGGTTCGCCGATGGCAGCGTCGGCGGGCTCAACGCGGTTCTGCTGATGCTCGGCGCCACCAGCGACTATCACGACTTCCTGTCCGACCCGAATTCCGCGCTGGCGATCACCATCGTCGCCGCCGTCTGGCGGCAGGCGAGCTTCGCCGGCATCCTGCTGCTCGCCGGGCTGCAGACACTGCCCGACGACCTGAACGAGGCGGCCTCGCTCGACGGCGCCAATCTCTGGCAGCGCTTCCGCAACATCACCTTGCCCTGGCTGCGGCCGGCGCTGGTCACCGTCACCGTGCTCAACATCATCTATGCCTTCCTGCAGTTCGACGTGATCTTCGCCATGACCCAGGGCGGGCCCGGCGACGCCACCCAGGTGCTGTCGATCCTGATCTATCGCCAACTCTTCGGCGTCACCCAGATCGGACTCGGTTCGGCGCTCGCCGTCATCCTCGGCTTCGTCGCGCTCGCCGGCGGCCTCATCACCGTCAAGCTGCTCTATCGCGCGGAAAGGCAACCGGCATGAGCGAGATCACCCTTTCCCGCGCGCCGCGCCGGCGCGGCAAGGCGGCCACGGCGGCCGGCCTGCAACGCAGCACGACGGCGACGATCGTGCTCTATCTCTGCGTCCTGGTGTTCGCCATCTGGATCCTGCTGCCGGTCTGGTATCTCGTCGTCTCCAGCCTGATCACGCCGACCCAGCTCGGCGTAAAACCCTTCCCGATGGTTCCCTCCAGCATCACCTTCGACAACTACCTGTCGGTGCTGACCGGGGCGACCGGCTCGAAGGGCTTCGGCAGCACCGATGTCGGCGCGCGGCTGCTGCCGGCGATCGGCCAGAGCTTCTTCGTCAGCTCGGTGCTGGTGGTGCTGAACCTCGTCATCGCCGGCTTCGCCGCCTACGGGCTCTCGCGCTATCCGTTCCGCGGCTCGCGGCTGTTCGAGCTGTCGATCATCGTCTCGCGCGTCGTGCCGGCGATCGCCATCATCGGGCCGTTCTTCGTCGCCTTCCGCGTCGTCGGCATCCTCAACACGCCCTGGGCGCTGATCATCAGCTACAACGTCTTCACGCTACCGCTGGCGATCATGATCCTGAAGAACTACTTCGACCAGCTGCCGCGCGAGATCGAGGAGGCGGCCAAGATCGACGGCGCCTCGCGGCTGCAGACGCTCTGGATCATCATCGTGCCGATCGCCCGCCCCGGCCTCGTCGCCGCCGGCGTGCTGATCTTCCTCGAGGCGTGGAGCGAATTCTTCTATTCGCTCGTGCTCACCAACCAGCTGACGGTGCCGCCGCTGCTCGCCGGCTTCCAGTCGGTGCAGCAGTTCAACTGGAACGCGCTCGCGGCGGCAACGGTGATGTCGATGATCCCGCCGGTCGTGCTCGTCATCATCTTCCAGCGCCACGTCGTCGGCGCGCTGACCGCCGGAGCCGTGAAATGACCAAGCCCCTTCGCGCGGCGGTCATCAGCGCCGGCTCATGGTCGCAGTCGAGCCACCTGCCGACGCTCGCCGCCCACCCCGATGTCGCGTTGGTGGCGCTGTCGAGCCCGAATGAAGCGACGGCGAACCATCTCGCCGCCGCCTTCGACGTGCCGCTCGCCTGCACCGACTGGCGCGACGTACTGGCGCAAAGGCCGGACATCATCGTCGTCTCCAGCCCGCCGGTGGCGCATGAGGAGCAGGTGATCGCGGCGCTCGAGGCCGGCGCGCATGTGCTGGTCGAAAAGCCGTTCGCCCTCGAGGGGGGCGCCGCCATCCGGATGCGCGACACGGCCGAGCGGGTCGGGCGGACCCTGCTGGTCGGCTTCGGCTGGCCCGCCGCGCCGTGCTTCGCGCTCGCCAAGGCGCTGATCGATGCCGGCGAGATCGGCGCGATCGAGCACCTGACCATGCATCTCGCCGTCAACACGCGCGCCCTGTTGATGGGCGGCACGGATGGCGGCTGGGGCGGCGACGGCAATTCGGCAGCCTCGACCTATACCGACCGCAGAATCTCGGGCGGCGGTTCAGCCGCCGTCTCGATGTCGCATCAGCTCGGCCTGATCGAATGGCTGGCCGGCGAGCCGATCGTCGCCGTCAGCGCCAGCACCTATCCGCCGGGGCGCGAGATCGACCTGCATGCGAGCGTCAATGCCGATTTCGCCAGCGGCGGCTCGGCGGCGATCAGCAGCGCCTCGACGCATCCCTATCTGGCGCGGCCGCAATGGCACCTCGCCCTTTATGGCGACAAGGGGCAGATCTGGCTCGATTCCGTCGCCGACCACGTCCGTCTCGTGCGCGCCAATGGCGAGGTGGTCGAATATGGCGAAACCGACGCCTCCGGCCTCTACGATTCCGGCGCCCCCACCACCGCCCTGATCGAATGCGCCCAGGGCAGGCCCGCCCCCGCCGGGCTGACAGCGCAACTGGCGGCCCATGTGGTCGCCGTCACGGACGCGATCTACGAGAGCGCCCGCACCGGACAGAAGATACGGATCCCCACAACATGACTTCGAAGACCACGCTTTTCTCCGGCGGCATCATCGTCGATGGCCTCGGTTCCGATCCCGTGCGCGGCGACGTGCTCGTCGAGGGCGACCGGATCGTCCGCATCACCGACGGCGCGGAAAAGCTCGCGGCCGACCGCGAGATCGCCATTGACGGGCTGATCCTCGCGCCCGGCTTCATCGACATGCACACCCATTCGGATTTGCAGGTGCTGGTCCAGCCGGATCACACATCGAAGATCACGCAAGGGGTAACGACGGAAGTGCTCGGCCAGGACGGCTTGAGCTACGCCCCGATCGACGAGGCGACCCTGGCCGAGTTGCGCGCCCAGTTGAAGGGCTGGAACGACGACCCGCCCGGCTTCGACTGGAACTGGCGCTCGGTCGCCGAATATCTGCAGCGCCTCGACGGCAACACCGCCGTCAACACCGCCTATCTCGTGCCGCACGGCAATCTGCGCATGCTGGTGATGGGCAATGCGCCCCGCCTTGCCACCGCCGACGAACTGGAGCAGATGAAGGCGCTGCTGCGCACCGCCCTTGAAGAGGGCGGCGTTGGCCTCTCGACCGGCCTGACCTATGTACCGGCGATGTATTCCGACACCGACGAACTGGTGGCGCTCTGCGAGGTGGTCGCCGAATATGGCGGCTTCTACTGCCCGCATCACCGCAATTACGGCCTCGACGCGCTGGGCGGCTATCGCGAATGCTTCGACATCGCCCGCCGCTCCGGCGTCGCGCTGCACCTCGCCCACACGCATCTCTCCTTCGAGTGCAATCGCGGCAAGCTGCCGGAACTCTTGAAGATGCTCGACGACGCCATCGCCGACGGCGTCGACCTCACCTTCGACAGCTACCCCTATCTCGCCGGCATGACGACGCTGCTGTCGCAATTGCCGAGCTGGTCGCTGGCCGGCACCGGCGAGGAGCAGATGGCGCGCCTCCGCTCCCCCGAGCAGCGGGCGAAAATCATCGATGCGCTCGACGTCACCGGCTCGGACGGCCATCAGGGCCTGACCGTCAACTGGTCGACCGTGCATGTCGTCGGCACGCCCGGCGCGCCGGAGTTCGAATGGGTGATGGCGACGGACCTCGCCACCGCCGCGGAAAAGGCCGGCAAGCGCCCGTCCGAATTCGCGCTCGACATCCTCGTCGCGACCGAGCGCAGCGCGCCTTGCGTGTTCTTCATCGGCCACGAGGAACATGTCCGGGCCCTGATGCAGCGCGACGAGCACACGGTCGGCAGCGACGGCATCCTCGTCGGCGACCGGCCGCATCCCCGTTCCTGGGGCACGTTCCCGCGCATGCTGGAAACCTATGTGCGCGAGGAGAAGGTGCTGACCTTGGCCGAATGCGTCCGCCACATGACGAGCACGGCCGCCAACCGACTGCGCCAGCCCGATCGCGGCCGCATCGTCGTCGGCGCCAAGGCCGACATCGTCGTCTTCAACGACATGACGGTGAAGGCGAACGCCACCTACGAAGTGCCGCGCCAGGCGGCCTCCGGCATCTTCCATGTCATGGTCAATGGGGAACTGGCGTTGCAGGATGGCGCAATGACGGGCGCCCGCGCCGGCCGCGTCATCCGCATGCCGGCCTGATCTCGCTTCCCGCTGAAGGTACAAATCAATGTCCGCTGCCCTTTCCGCCGCCGCTTCCGACTGGACCGACATTCCGGTCGCCACCCCCGGCCTGGTGCTTGATCTCGACGTGCTCGACCGCAATCTCGACGAGATGGCGGCGATCGCCCGCTCGGCCGGGGTCGAGCTTTTCCCGCATGCCAAGACCCACCGCATGGCCGATGCCGGCCGCCGCCAGATCGAGCGCGGCGCGCACGGCCTTTGCGTCGCCAAGCTGGGCGAGGCGGAAGCCTTCGCCGATGCGGGCATCGAGCGCCTGTTCGTCGCCAACCCGATTTTTGGGGCAGAGAACGGCGCGCGGGCACTGGCGCTCTCCCGCCGCGCCGACGCGCTGTTCGCCACCGACAGCCTCGCCGCGGCGGCGAGCATCGGCGCCGTCTTCGCGGCGGCGGGCGAGACCGCGCGCATGATGCTGGCGATCGATTCCGGCCTCGGCCGCGAGGGCGTGACGCCGGCCAAGGCGGTGGACGTCGCCAAGTCGATCGCCGCCGCGCCCGGCGTCGATCTCGTCGGCATCTACACGCATGAGGGCGCCACCTATGGCGCCAAGGACCGCGCCGATCTCGAAGCCCGCGCCGTCGCCGCCGGCGAACTGATGGTCGACGTCGCGAAGGCGATCCGCGCCGCCGGCATCGCCTTGCCGATCGTCTCGCTCGGCGCCTCCGCCTCGGCCCGCGCCGTCGCCCATGTGCCGGGGGTCACCCAGATCCGCCCCGGCATCTACGCCTTCAACGATGTCGGCCAGATCGCGCTCGGCAACGCGACGCTCGACAGCGTCGCCGTCCGCGTCATCGGCACGGTGGTCAGCCATCCCGACCCCGACCGCGCCTGCATCGATGCCGGCTCGAAGTCGCTCTCGACAGACCTCGTCCCCGCCGCAGCCCACCGCGACGAATATCCCGGCATGGGGCTGATCGTGAACGCGCCCGGCTGGATCATCGAGAAGATGTCGGAAGAGCATGGCTGGCTGCGCTGGCACGGCGAAGGTGAACCGACGCCGCTTCCCGTCGGAATCCGGCTCGAAATCGTGCCGAACCACGTCTGCATGGCCTTCGCCATGCTGCGCCGCGCCGCGATCCTGCGCGACGGCAAGCTCGCCGGCACCTGGGAAGGGTTCGGGCCGGGCTCGTCGGAATAGCGGCGACGGGAGCCAAGGACGGAACGCAGCCGATCACCTCTCCCTAGGGGAGAGGTGAAGGAGAGTCCCATGTTTCTGGGTTCAGGGATTTGATCTAGGCTTCGGCCAAGGCAGACATTCGATCGGGGGAGACCAAAATGTCCGACGTCCATCTCGCCAGCGGCGAGGCGCTGTTCATCGCCTCGCGCGGCGTCTTCGAACTGCACGGCCTGACGCGCTGGGTCCGCAAGGACGGCACCTGGAAGGGCGAGACGCTCGGACGGGCCGAGCACCTCTCCGCGCTTGCCTGGCACCCGACCTTGCCGGTGATCTACGGCACCTCGCGCGTCGGCATGGACGGCGCGATCCATGCCTGGCGGATCGACAGCGACAAGGCCACAGCGATCGGCGAGAAGGAGAGCGGCGGCGCCGAACCCTGTCACCTGACCGTCGATCCCTCCGGCAAGCTGCTCGTCTTCACCAACTACACCACCTCGACGCTCGGGCTGCAGCGCCTCGGTGCCGATGGCGGCTTCGAGGGCGACGTCGCGCTGTTGAAACTCTCGGGCGGCGGCCCGGAGATCGACCGCCAGGACGACGCGCATCCGCACCAGGCCTTCTTCGTCGGCGAAACCCTATTCGTCATCGATCTCGGCGACGATTCGGTGCGCGAGTTCAGCGTCGACCTGTCAAAGCCGGGCGCCGGGGCGCTGACGCAGACGCGGCTGACGAAGCTGCCGGCCGGCTGCGGCCCGCGCCATGCCGTGGTGCTGCCGGATGGCCGCCTCGCCATCTCGGGCGAACTCGGCTCCAACCTGCTCGTCGGCCATCCCGGCGCGCCGGTCGAAGACTGGGCCGACGTGCCGAGCACGACACGGCCGGGTCCGGCCCGCACGCGCCATCGCCGCAACTATCCCGGCGACATCCAGCGCTCGGCCGATGGCCGCTTCGTCTATTTCGCCAATCGCGGCAATGACACGATCTCGACCTTCGACGTCTCGGGCGCCAAGCCGGTGCTGGTCTCGGAACTCGATTCGACCGTGTTCTGGCCGCAGCATCTGCTTGTGCAGGACAGTCATCTGCTCGTCGCCGGCTGGGATTCGTCGCGTATCGCCGCGCTGAAACTGGAGGATGGCGTGCCGGTCTCTGCGGCGACCGCCTTCGAATGCGCCCTTCCGGGCTGGATCCTGCCGCAGAAGGCCTGACCGCCGCCCATTCGTCGCGGAAATCACGCCGCTTCCCGTCCAAGGCGACGCAGGGGAACCTGTTTCCCGGCGTCGCCGAACGATGGTCGCGCGGTGAAAATTGTCATCGAACCGTCGCGCCAGCTTCGCACCGCTGACAACAAACGTCGTCACTGAGCGCTGCATGGCGCGGGACCGGACGCGCCTCCAGCAGGAAGCGAAGACGGGTGATGACAGACATCGCGATCTCGAAACTCGGCAAGGCGTTTGGCGGCAACCGGGTCGTCTCTGACGTCACGATGCACATCCGCTCCGGCGAGTTCGTCGCAGTGCTCGGACCTTCGGGCTGCGGAAAGACGACACTGCTGCGGCTGATCGCCGGTTTTGAGAGACCGGACGCCGGCAGCGTTCGCTTTGCCGGCGAACTGGCGTCCTCCGCCACCCACCACACGCCACCGGAAAAGCGCGATCTCGGCATCGTCTTCCAGAATTACGCGCTCTGGCCGCACATGTCGGTGGCCGAGAATGTCGGCTACAGCCTGAAGGTGACGGGGGTTCCGGCCAACGAGCGCGAGCGCCGCGTCGCCGAGGCGCTGAAGACCGTCGCCCTCGACGCGATGGCCGAGCGCCGCCCTTCCGATCTTTCCGGCGGCCAGCGCCAGCGCGTAGCGCTCAGCCGCTGCCTCGCCGCCCGCAACGGCATCGTCCTGCTCGACGAACCGCTCGCCAATCTCGACGTGCATCTGCGCGCCGCCATGGAGCACGAGTTCACCCGCTTCCACCAGGCAAGCGGCTCGACCATGGTCTACATCACGCACGACCAGTCCGAGGCGATGGCGCTGGCCGACCGCGTCGCCGTGATGGATGCGGGCCGGCTGGTGCAGTTCGCGGCGCCATCGACGCTCTACCGGGAGCCCGCCACCGAAATGGTCGCCGGCTTCATCGGCGAGGGCATCGTGCTGCCGGCCGAGGACATCGTCGCCGACGGCGACGGTCGCGCCCATGCGAGCATCCTCGGCTCGCCGGTGCAGCTCCGCTGCGCGCCGGGCGAGCGCGCGCGCCGCCGCGCGGCGATCGGGCTGCACCCGCAGGATATCCGCCTCGCCACAGCCAACGAGAGGGGTCTTTCGGCCCGCATCCGGCGCCTCTCCTATCGCGGCGGCAGCTTTCGCGCTGAGGCGGTCTCCGAGGCTGCTCCCGAAACCGTGCTCGCCTTCGACCTTCCCGAACAGGCACCGCTCGCGCCCGGCGCGGCAGTGTCGCTTGCAATCGGCGACGGCTGGGTCATCCCCGCCCTCGCCGCCTGATTTCCGCCTCCCTCCGAAACAGAGACAGCCAACATGCGTATCCTCGCCGCGACTGCCCTTCTGCTCCTGGCCGGCACCGCCGCCAATGCCGGCACCCTGACGCTCTACACTTCGCAGAGCGCCGAAATCGCCCAGCAGACCGTCGACGCCTTCCAGGCCAAGCACCCGGACGTGAAGGTCGAATGGACCCGCAACGGCACCAGCCAGTTGATGAACGTGCTGCAGGCGGAAATCGCCGCCGGCGACATCCGCCCGGACGTGCTGCTCGTCGCCGACACCATCAATCTCGGCCAGCTCAAGAAAGACGGCCGCCTGCTCGCCTATCCGGAAGCCAAGGTCGGCGCCTATGACAAGGCGACCTTCGACAAGGACATGATGTTCTTCGGCACGAAGATCATCTCGACCGGCATTGCCTACAACACCGCCTCGGCCAAGCCGGTCGACAGCTGGAACGCGCTGCTCGACGAGGCGAACCGCAACCAGATCGCCGTGCCGAGCCCGCTCTATTCGGGCGCTGCCCTCAACCACCTGCACACCGTCATCAACGTGCCGGCGATCGGCTGGGACTTCTACACCGGCCTCGCCAAGCTCGACATCGCGCCGGAAGGCGGCAATGGCCCGGCCCTCAAGGCCGTCGCCAGCGGCATCGCAAAGTATGGCCTGATCGCCGACGCCGACGTCATCCGCGCCAAGGCCGCCGGCTCGCCCGTCGACCTGATCTTCCCGAAGGAAGGCGTCTCGTTCATCACCGAGCCGGCGGCGATCCTTTCCTCGGCCAAGAACCCGGCCGACGCCAAGCTGTTCATCGACTTCCTGCTGTCGAAGGAAGGCCAGCAGATGGTCGTCCAGCAGGGCAACATGCCGCTCGACCCGACGCTGACGCCGCCGGCCGGCTTCCCCAAGCTCACCGACATCAAGCTGCTGCCGATGGATGCCGACGCGGCGGTTGCCACCGACGCCGACGTGCGCGCCAAGTTCACCGCCACCTTCGGCGGCTGAGCCATGACCTTGGCAGCGGCCGGCTTTGCCCGGGAGCGCCCGAAACGGGGGCTCTCCATCGCGACGGAGACCTGGGTGCTGGGGGCACTCGGGCTCTTCGTCATCGGGCTTTCCTTCGCGCCGCTGCTGCGCCTCGTCTTCACGGCGATCGCGCCGGACGGCTGGCCGGATGCCAGCCGTCTCGGCGAGGTTCTGGGCACGCGACAGGTGCTGGCGGCAACCGTCAACACACTGCGCGTCGCCCTGCTCTCGACCCTCGTCTCGCTGATCGGCGGCACGCTGGCGGCGACGCTGGTGGCGCTGACGGACATGCGCGGCAAATCGGTCTGGGTGTTCGCCTTCATCCTGCCGCTGATGATCCCGCCGCAGGTCTCGGCGCTCGCCTGGGTGCAGGCCTTCTCGCCGTCGAGCCCGATCCTCGGCCTGCTCGGCCTGTCGCTGCCGGCCGGTGCCCGCCATCCGCTCTATTCCGAAGCCGGCATCGTGCTGCTGCTCGGCATCTACAACAGCCCGCTCGTCTTCCTGACCGTGCGCGCCGCGCTGCGCCGCCTGCCGGCCGAACTGGTCGAGGCTGGCCAGGCCGCCGGCGCCTCGCAGGCGCGGCTGCTCTTCACCATCATCCTGCCGCTGGCGCGGGCCGGCATCTTTGCGGGCGCCGCGCTCACCTTCGTCTCGGCGATCGGCAATTTCGGCATCCAGGCGATGCTCGGCATCCCCGCCCGCTTCCCGACCCTGATCACGCTGATCTACCAGAAGCTGAACTCCTTCGGTCCCTCGGCGCTCGCCGACATGGCGATCCTCTCCATGCTGCTCGCGGTTCTCACCATCGGCGGCATCACGTTGGCCGGCTGGCTCGGCAGCCGCAGGGACGTCCGCGTCGATGGTTCGGCCCGGCCGCTGATGCTGCGGCTCGGCCGCTGGCGCCTGCCGGTCGAGCTTTTCGCCTGGTCGGTCCTCGTCGCGACACTCGTCCTGCCGCTGTCGGCGCTCATCACCACCTCGCTCGTCCGGGGTTTCGGCCAGGAACTGACGCTGGCGACGCTGACGCTGCAGAACTACACCAGCGCCCTGTTCCGCCAGGCGGCGATCCGCGAGGGCTTCCTCACCAGCCTGTGGCTGACGACGACGACCGCGCTCGTGCTGACCGCCGTCTCGATCCTGCTCGGCTATTTCCTGACCTGGCATCGCAGCGGCTTCGTGCGCGTGCTGCATCTCGCCGGCGAACTCGCCTATGCCCTGCCCGGCATCGTCATCGGCGTCGCCATGATCCTGTTCTTCCTGAAGCCGCTGCCTTTGACCGGCTTCAGCATATACGGCACCGTCTGGATCATCCTCGCCGCCTATCTGGCGTCGTTCCTGGCGCTATCGCTGCGCTCCACTTTAGGCGGCTTCGCGCAGGTCGATCGCTCGCTCGAGGAAGCGGCGCGGGTCGCGGGCGCCGGGTTTTTACGGCGGATGCGCGACATCGTCGGCCCGCTCGTCGCCCCGGCGGCCGCAGCCGGCGCCATCATCGTCTTCATGAGCGCGCTCAACGAGATCCAGTCCTCGATCCTGCTCGTCTCGTCGAAGGCGAAGACGCTGGGACCGATGGTCGTCTTCCTCGAAGAAGGCGGCTCGTCGACGCTCGCCGCCGCCGTCGGCTGCCTGATGGTCGCCGCCGTGCTCGTGCTGATGCTGACCGCCTCGGCGCTGTCGCGCTTCCTGCCGCGCGGGGTGCTGCCATGGCAGAACTGACGGTCGTCAGCGGCGTCGGCGGCAAGCTCCCCGCCGCCTTCCTGCTCGAGATCGGCGACGCGCGCCTGCTGCTCGATCTCGGCGAGGGGCCGGAAGCCGGCGTGCTGCCGGATCTCTCCGATGTCGGCCGGGTCGACGCCATCCTGCTCTCGCACGCCCATATCGACCATGTCGGCGGCCTCGGCCTGCGCACCATGATCGGCAATCCGCCCGTGCATGCGACGACGGAAACCTGGCGGCAGGTTCCCGAAACCCGCGTCGCCCAGGCGGATCGCCATATCCTGCCGCTGCGCGGGCCGGCGGTTGTCGCCGGCGTCCCGCTCACGGTCGGCCGCTGCGGCCACGCGCCGGGCGGCATCTGGATCCACACGGCCGAGGCCGGCGGCTTTCTCTACACCGGCGACTGGAGCGTGGAGTCGACCGTGTTCCCGTTCGATCCGCCGCCGCCGGCGGCGACAGTGGTCACCGATGCTTCCTATGGCGACCGCGAGATGGCGCTGGAAAGCCAGATCGAGGCGATCGCCGACGCGGCGCGGGACGGCGCCGTGCTCTGCGTGCCGGCGTTCGGACGCGGGCCGGAAATGGCGTTGCGGCTGACCGGGCTCGGCCTGCGACCAAAGCTTTGCCTGGCGGTGCGGGCCGAGGTCGCGCATCTGGCGGCCGACCGCTCCGGGCTCGTCGCGCCCGGCGTCGCCGAGGCCTTCGGCAGGTTGCTGGCCACGACCGATGAAACGCCGGCGACACCGGATGACATCGTCGTCGCAACCGAGGCGAATGCGGAAGCAGGATCTGCCGCCGAGCTTTGCGCCCGCCGCGACGAGGGCTTCCGTTTCCTGTTCAGCGGACACGTGCCACCCGGCACGCCGGCCGCCAGCCTGATCGCCGCCGGCGAGGCGCGCTGGCTGCCCTGGAACGTGCACCCTTGCCTCGAGGATACGCTCGATCTCGTGGATTTCGTCCAGGCGCGGACGGTCGTCGCCGCCTTCGTCGCGCCATCCAATATGCCGATCCTCGCCAGCCGCCTCGGTCCAAGCCTGTCATGGCGGACTGAACTCGACCTGACATCCCACCCCGAAGCCCGGATTGCCAACAACCGATGACCACGCCGACACCGCCCCTCGCCCCGGTTCTGACCGACGAACAGGAGGATGAACTCCCCGTTCTGCTGCCGATCGCTGGGCCCTTCGGGCCGTGGGAAGCGACGATCTATATCGGCAATCGCGTCGCGGCCGACGATGCCGCGCTGCCGCTGGCGGAAAACATCACCTCGACGATGAACCTCGCCGTCAATGTCGAGATGCCGCCACTGGCACTTGGTGACGGCAGCTTCGTGCGCCGCACCCATATCGGGCTGATCGACGGGCCGGGCAATACGCCGACCCATCTGCTCTCGGCCGTGCTGGGGCTGGATGGAATCCTCGGCCAGGCGAGCCCCGGCAAGGCGCACTACCCGCCGCACCGACCCGGCAACGTGCTTGTCCATTGCCGCGGCGGCCGCAGCCGCTCCGCCACCGTCATCGCGCTCTACCTGCACCTGGCGCGGCCGGACCGCTTTCCGACCCTCGACGCGGCACTGGCGCAGATCCGCGCGTTGCGAAAACTCGAGGCCAGCCAGCCGGCCGCCTCGATGATCGCGCTGGCGGAAGCCGCCCTGAAGACGGCTCCCGGCCTGGTTCTCGGTACCCGTTAAGCCGAGCGTGCGGCTACGGGGTGAGGAAGCGCTTCTGCGCCGCCTCATGCAGGTCGCCCAGCAGGACGAGCTTCAGGAAGTTCTGGTCGTCATTGTCCAGGCCGACGCGCCGGAGTGAGAGGAATTCCAGCGATTCCGCGATCGTCAAACCGCGAAAGCACTCGCGGCCGACGGCGTCGATCACCAGCGCCTGGCCCTGCTCCAGTTCGTCGCGCTCCTCGACCGTCAGTTCGAGGAGGCGCACCGGCCGATGGTTCGGCTCGGCCGCGGCCGCGCCGGGCCGCCTTGTATCCGCGAAAGCGGCCGCCGGCGGCGTCGGCTTCCTTGGCAGCTTCGTCTTCTTTCCTAGCGACATCGAGTTCTTGCCCTGTCGGTCATCCTGACCCGATAAAGCGGCTTCACCCGTTCGCAAACTCAAAAACTGATCATCGCAATTTGATCGATCTCGCGATTTCACCGACGCCGGCAAAACCCTGACAGACGCGGCCTTCCGACCGGCGCCAGCGCGCCAAGCCCGAACGGATAAACGAGGAATTCGACACCGATTTCCGATGCCCGGTCGCGCGTCTTCAAGCGATCGCGAGATCGCCGCGCGGAAAGTCGAAAACGCGCTAGTGACGCGACTTCGACATCGACTTCGAGTGCTTCTCCATCGACATCAGCGCGTCCGCCTGGCTCAGCAGGTCATCGAGCGACTCGTTGCTCCCGGGCTTGGCCTGGACGATGCCGACGCTGATCGACAGCGCGCACTGCGCCGGCGAGAGCCGGTTGAAGTAGTTGAGCCGCGTGCGAAGGCTGTTGCGCAGCGCTTCGGCGGGCGCCAGCGGCGCCTGCACCAGCACGCAGAATTCGTCGCCGCCCATCCGGCCGACGACATCGGACTGGCGCACGCTGTCGCGCAGCACGCTGGCGCAATCGGCGATCAGGCTGTCGCCGATTGCGTGGCCGAACTTGTCATTGACCTTCTTCAGCCCGTCGACATCGATGAAGGCGAGCTGACAACCGTTGCCGGCCACCAGAATCGCTTCCGCCGCGCGGCGAAAGCCGCGCCGGTTGAGCAGACCCGTCAGTTCGTCGGTGATCGAGAGCTCCTCGATGTCGGCCTTGGCCTTGTCGAGTTCGGCAGCGCGCAGGCGCACGCGCTCTTCCAGCTCGCCATGGATGCGGATGTTCTCGATTGCCAGCGATGCGGCGTCCGCGAGCTTCGAGAGCAGGCGCAGATCGTCCTCGTTCGGTCCGTTCGTCGCCGCCCAGTAGACACCGATGGCACCGACAGGCGCATGGCCGCGGATCGGCACCGCGGCGAGGCTACGGACGAAGGTCGATCGATAGACGGACGGCTCGAGGCGATCGTCCCCGGCAATGTCCCGCACCAGAACCGGCTGACGATTGAGCATAGCCAAGCCTTCTATGCAGCCTTCGGCCGGAACGCGCATGCCCTTCCAAAGCGGCGCGATCGCGTCCTCGTCGACAAAGTGGCAGGCGGCGTCGTCGCGCAGGACGAAGCTTGCGCCATCACTGCCAGTAAGCTGGCGAGCCGCGGTCTTGACGATCCGCTGCACCTGCCCAGGCTCCCGCGTGAAGGAAAGCGCCTGCACGGCCGAAAGAAGAATTTCGACAGCACAAAAATAGCGCTCCGGATCCCGCGAAGGCGTGTTGAGCGTTGCGCCCGGTGTATCCGATCCCTGCCCTGGCATTTCCGTCTTCGTTCGCCCCGAACTGATTGCCCCGTCGTAGCAGATGCAATCATTCCGACACAATCATAATGGCGGTCCGCAAGCGAACAAGGCGTCACAAGACGCTCGCGCGGGACCCCCGCGCGAGAACAACGCCCGGGGATGACAGCTAGAGCCATTCATCGTTTCATGGAAACGCTGAATGGCTCTAGCTCTCTGTTGGGTCGCATTTTCTTCACGCGAACCGGCATCCACTTCGCTCGAAAACGCTCTAGCCGTTGATCGAGGCCAGGAACTTCTTGAACACGAAGCCGCGCTTGCCATCGACGACGACCTCACACCAGCCCTTGCACTGCACCACCTGGACCTGCTCGCCCGCCTTGAGCAGGCCGACCGTCGGCGCGCCATTGTCCGGGTTACCGCGCAACTTGACGGCGCTCGTGATCCTGGCAAGACCCGGCGCGGGCGATCCGGCCGCCACGCTCTTCGACGGGCTCGCCACGGCCGGCTTCGCCGTGGAAACGGCGGCCACCGGCGCGCCAGCGTCCGGCTCGGCGCTGGACATGGCGTCGTCCGCCGATGGCGCGGGGGCCGTGATCGGCGCTGTCGCGACGACCATCGGCTGGGATTCGGCCAGCGCCTCGGCCGCAGGCATCGGTTCGGTCTGGGCCCCGCCGGCCGGGGCGGCATAGGCGGCCCGCACATTCGACGTCACCGGCTGGGTGCTGACGGCCGAACCGGGCAGCATGGCGGTACCAAGCGTCGGCACGGAACCCGGGACCTGATTGATCATGTCGGTGCCGCGCAGCTGCGGCGATTCCGGCAATGACTGATCCTCGGCCGCTCGATCATAGGTCTGCTTGGCGGCCGGAGCCGGCAAAGGCGCGGGATCCGCCTTGACGATGCCGGCGGTGGCGACGCCGTCCAGTTCGCCGGCGACGGTGGCGTCACTATGGGCGGTGACGGAGCGGATCGTCAGCAGGGCGCCGCCGCCGACAATGGCGAGCAGGGCGACGACGGCGAGCAGCTGCCGGTTGAGGGTGGAAAGCCGACGCCCGGCCGAGACATTGACGCTGCGCTCGGCATCGAAGGTCGGCTGCTCGCCATCGGCGATCCGCAATTCGTCGACGGCGATCGAGAGACGCTGCGCCAGCTCGCCGGCAAGCCGGTCTTCCAGCGCGGCGGCCGCGGCGGCCGGCTCCGGCTGCGACGTCACCTCCGGCTGGCGCCCGCGCGCCAGCAGCAGCTCGACAGCGAGCCTATCCTGCTGCGGCAGGTCATCCTTGGTCAGCTCGACCGACGGCATCTCGGAAGCGAGCGAGGGATCGAGTTCGACCTGATCGAGCGCGACCTGGTTCGCCGCCACCTGTTGCGGCGACATCAGCGCCGGCAAGGCGGGTTCCAGCGCCGGCGCCACGTGCGGCTCCAGCGCGGCCGGGGCCTCGGGCTCCCAGAGCGATGCGACCTTCTGCAGATCGCCCATCAGGGCCGCCTCGAGCTCGGCCGCGAGGTCTTCCAGCTGCGGTAGCGACGTCTCGGCCGGCACCGCCGGCTGCTGTTGAACCAGCTTGGGGAATCCGCGAACGACGTTGGGACGGAGGTTTTCTGGCGATAAGCCGCTTTCGGAGGCCAGGTTCGAGAGACCCGGATCGGTCAGCTCAGCGAGACTGCGCACGCGCAAGGCGGCGCTGGATTTGCCCGAATGTGTCATGGTACTCATCTCTACTTTGTTTCGACACGTAACCCCCGCTGCCGCCAAAACAGATCACAAACTCTCCCTGGTTAATATTCTCTTCCCGAGCGTTGTTCTGAAATATGCATCGAACAACATCGCCGGAACTGAATCGAACCCCATCGGAACGATCCAGCGTTATCATGAATGAGAAATGCGGCGACTCTTTGCCGTTCGTAAGGCTAGAGTCACAACGATCGCGAGCACCTGCAACTTCTACGACGTTGCTTAGTTGACCTGACGATCAGGACGCGGGCGCAAGGTGCGCAGCGTGAAGATGTAGACGGGCAGGCCCGAGATCAGCACCAAGAGCGCCGCGAAGGGCGCGGCGGCGGCATAGGCGCTGTCATTGGTATGCGACCAGACCTCGGTCGCGAGCGTGACGACGCCGGTCGGCGCCAGGATCAGCGTGGCCGTCAGTTCGCGCATCAGTTCGAGCGCGACCAGCGCCAGCGCGGCGCCAAGACCCGGCGCCAGCGACGGCAGCGTCACCGAGACGAAGGCCTGCCACGGGCTGCGGCCGAGCGTGCGCGCGACTTCCTCGATCTCGCGCGGCACCAGCTCGGCCGAGGCGCGGATCGCCGATTGCGCCAGCGGCAGGAACAGGATCGCATAGGCCGCGAACAGCACGGCGCGGGTCTGGTAGATCGCCGGCAGCAGCCGGATCGACAGATAGACCAGCGCCAGCGCGACGACGAGGCCGGGCAGGCCATGCACGACATAGGGCAGGCGATCGGCGAAGCGCGCGAAGACGCCGCGGCTGCGCAGCACGAGCAGGACCAGCGGCAGGGCGATCACCGTGGTGACCAGCGTGCCCGGCAGCGCCAGCGACAGCGAGCCGAACAAAGCCGGTCCGAGCGCATCGAGCCCGCGACCGGCCGAGACGCCCCTGACCAGCCAATAGCCGAGCCGGCCGAACGGCACGCCGAGCGACACGATCGCGACCGCCAGGAAGCCAAGCATGACAAGGGGCGACCACCGGCCGAGCCGGGCCGGCGAGCCACGCCGCGCCGTGTTGCGGCCGACCTTGGAAAGGCGGACGCCGCGCCGGAGCCACATCTCGCCGAAGGCGACCGGCAGGCAGAGCAGCATCAACAGGCCCGAGAGCACTGCCGCCGAGGCATTGTCGAACTGCAGCTCATATTGCTGAAAGATCGCCGTGGTGAAGGTCTGGACGCGCAGCAGCGCCAAGGCGCCGAATTCCGACAGCATGTGCGCCGCGACCAGCAGCGCGCCGCCGCCCAGCGCCGGCAGCGTACGCGGCAGCGTCACCTTCCAGAACGTTGCTCCCGGCCCCTTGCCGAGCGAGCGCGACACTTCCTCCATGCCGGGATCCATGCTGCGCAGCGAGGCGGCGACCGGCAGGAAGATGAGCGGGAAGCTCTCCATGGTCAGGATCAGGATGGCGCCGGACATGCCCTGAAAGGTAGCGCCGAGCGACTTCCAGGCAAAGCTGGCGACGAAGGCTGGCATGGCGAGCGGCAGGCAGCAGAGCACCCGCCAAAGCCATTTGCCGGCGAGATCCGTGCGCTCGGTAAACCAGGCGGCCGTATAGCCGATCAGGCTGGCGAAGACCGTCACAGACAGGCAGAGCGTGACGGTATTGCCGAGCAGCATCAGCGTGCGCGGCCGCGCCAGCTCGGCCCAGATGCCATTCCAGCCGGCGCCCCAGGAGCGCATCAGCACATAGATGACCGGCAGCGCGATCAGCGCGGTCGGAACCAGCGCCAGCGCGACGAGCAGCCGCGACGCCGGCGCGCCGTGTGGGGCGCCGCGCCGGGAAGAACTGCCAGACGCGCCGGCAGCGGCCGTCAAGCGAGGTCCGCTTCGCGCAGCAACGCCAGCGCGTCGGCGGCATCGCCGAGATCCGCCGGCGTGACCGGGGCGGGATCGAGCTGGTCGAAGGGCTTGAGCGGGAACGGCGAGACGACGCCGGGCCGGAGCGGATATTCGGCGATCGCGCCGACGATCGCCGCCTGGCCCTCGGCGCTGACCATGAAGGCGACGAAGCGTTGCGCCGCCTCCGCCTTCTTCGAGGTCTTCAGCACGCCGGCACCGGATACGGTGATCAGCGTGCCGGGATCGCCGTTGCCGATGAAATACAGCGCCGAGTTCATATGGTCGGGGCCGAGTTCCTGCTCGAGCGCGTACCAGTAGTAATTGTTGCTGAGCGCGACGGCGATGTCGCCGCCCTCTACCGCCTCGACGGCGGCGGAATCGCTGTTGTAGACGCGGCCATACTGGCGCAGCCCCTTCAGCCAGTTCAGGGCCACGTCGCGGCCCTTCAGCAGCGAGACGGCGACGACCTGCTGCTGGAAGGCGCCGCTGTTCGGCGCAAAGGCGACCTTGTCGGCCCAGGCCTCGCCGGCGAAATCGAGCACGCTCTTCGGCAGCGCCGACGGCTCGATCATCGACTTGTTGTAGACGGCGACGCGGCAGCGCGCGCCGGTGCCGACCCAGGTGCCGTCCTTGGCGGTATACTTGGCCGGGATCTGCTTCAGCGTCTCGGCGTCGAGGGGCGCGAGCAGGCCCTTGCCGTCGACCGCGGCGAGCGACGGGCTCTCTTCCGACCAGAAGACGTCGGCCGGAGAATGGGCGCCCTCCTCGATCAGTTGGCTGGCGAGCTGGGCGCTGTTGCCGTTGCGGCTGACGACGGCGATGCCTGTGGCAGCGGTAAAGGCGGCGACCAGGGCCTCGACCGGCGGCCGGTGCTGGCCATTATAGAGCGCCAGCGTCTGGTCATCGGCCCGCGCCGGAGCCGCGAGGCCCGGCAGCATCGCGGCGCCGGCAGCGCCGATGCCGAGATGCATCAGCTGACGTCGGGTGACGTCGTACATTGGAATAACTCTATGTTATTGATGTCGATTGCTTTTCGTACCAATACCCGCAAGCGCGCCCTGTCAACTCCGTAGCAATACGAAGCGGAATGCGCCGCAGGCGGTTTGCCGGAAGAGCAATTGGCCGAGCGAAGCGAAGACGGTCGCCCGACCCGCGCAATGCCGACCCTAGGCGCGGATGCGCAGCCCCTCCGGATCGTAGAGCGGATCAAGATGGACCCGGGCCGCCACGCGGGTGCCTGCGACCTCCAGCTCATAGGCGCCGCCGAGCACGAAATCGCGATCGACGCCGGCCGCGCAGCGGACATAGCCATAGCCGATCGGCCGGCCGACCGTGTAGCCAAAGCCACCGCTCGCCAGCCAGCCGACGCGCTCGCCATCGCGATAGAGGGTCTCGCGGCCGAGCAGCACGATCGACGGGTCCTCGGTGGCGAAGGCCGCCAGCAGGCGCGGCAGCGGCTTTTTGGCCTGCGCTTCCAGCGCCTCGCGTCCCAGGAAGGGGATCGGCTTGCGGAGCTTCACGAAGGCACCCAGGCCGGCGACCAGCGGCGAATGATCCGGGCCGATCTCGGCGCCCCAGGCGCGATAGCCCTTCTCGAGCCGCAGCGTCTCGATGGCGCGGTAGCCGGCGAGCTTCAGGCCCTGCGGCCGGCCGGCCCGCATCAGCGCGTCATAGAGCGTGAGCGCGAATTCCGCCGGCACATGCAGCTCCCAGCCGAGCTCGCCGACATAGGTGATACGCAGCGCCAGCACCGGGCAGCCGGCAACCGACAGTCTTTTGGCGCGACCGAAGGGGAACGCCGCGTTGGAGATATCGGCGTCGGCAAGCGACGCCAGAATGTCGCGCGCGCGCGGACCCATCAGGACGAGCACGGCATTTTGCGAGGTGACGTCGGTCAGGCGCACATCGAGCCCGGCGGGAATGTTGGACCGGATCCAGTGAAGATCATGCGTGGCGAAGCCGGTGCCGGTGACGATGTAGAAGCGGTCCTCGGCCAGGCGGGCGACGGTCAGGTCGCATTCGATGCCGCCCTTCCGGTTCAGCATCTGCGTGTAGACGAGATGGCCGACCGGCTTGGCGATGTCGTTCGCGGCGATCCAGCCGAGAGCCCTTTCGGCATCGCGCCCGGCCAGCTCGAACTTGGCGAACGAAGTCTGGTCGAACAGCACCGCCGCCTCGCGGGCGGCCCGATGCTCGCGGCCGACCGGCTCGAACCAGTTCGGCCGTTCATAGGTGTAGCGATCCTCGGCGACCTCGCCCGCCGCCTTATCGGCAAACCAGTTGGCGCGCTCGAAGCCGAGCTTTTCGCCGAACACGGCGCCGTCGGCCGCCAGCCGGTCATAGAGCGGCGAACGGCGCAGCGGCCGGCCGGACAGGAACTCCTCTGACGGCCAGGCCATGGTGTAGTGGCGGGCATAGGCCTCCTGCGTCCGGTTGCGGATCCAGCCAAGGTCGTGATGGTTGCGGCCGAAGCGGCGAATGTCGACCGGCCAGAGATCGAAGGGCGGCGCACCGTTCACCACCCATTCGGCGAGCGCCATGCCGGCGCCGCCGCCCGACGCGATGCCGAAGGCGTTGAAGCCGGCGCCGACAAAGACGTTCTTCACCTCCGGCGCCTCGCCGAGGATGAAATTGCCGTCCGGCGTAAAACTCTCGGGGCCGTTGATGAACTGCTTGATGCCGACCGTCTCCATCGCCGGCACGCGGCCGAGCGCCTGCTGCAGGATCGGCTCGAAATGGTCGAAATCGGATTGCAGCAGCTGGAACTCGAAATCACGCGGCAGCGGATCGACGTCCCAGAGTTTCGGGTTCGGCTCGTAGCCGCCCATCACCAGCCCGCCGACCTCCTCCTTCCAGTAGGTGAGCCGGTCGGGATCGCGCAGCGTCGGCAGGTTGGGCGTCACGCCGGGGATCGTGTCGGTGATCAGATATTGATGCTGCACCGAGACGAGCGGGATGTTGACGCCGGCAAGCCGGCCGATCTCGCGCGACCATTGCCCGGCTGAGATCACCAGCTTATCGCAGGCGATCCGGCCCTGGTCGGTCTCGACGGCGACGACCGCGCCGTTCTCGACAATGATGCCGGTGACGGCGACGCCCTCGCGGATGGTCACGCCCTTCTGCCGCGCGCCCTTGGCGAGCGAAGCGGAGATGTCCGAAGGTGAGACCTGGCCATCGGTCGGCAGGAAGGCCGCGCCGACGACATCGTCGACCTGCATCAGCGGCCAGAGGTCCTGCGCCTCGCGCGGCGACAGAAGCTGCATCTCCAGGCCGAAGGAGCGTGCCGTGGTAGCCTGGCGGCGCACCTCGGTCCAGCGCTCGGCATTGCAGGCAAGGCGCAGGCCGCCATTGCGCTTCCAGCCGGTCGCCTGGCCGGTCTCGGCCTCGAGCCGGTCGTAGAGCGCGACCGAATAGCCGAGCAGCTGGGTAATGTTGGCGGAAGTGCGGAGTTGGCCGACCAGCCCGGCCGCATGCCAGGTCGAGCCGGAGGTCAGCTTGCCGCGTTCGAGCAGGATGACGTCGGTGATGCCCATCGCGCCGAGATGATAGGCGACGGACGAGCCGACGATACCGCCGCCAATGATGACGATGCGGGCCGAACCGGGAAGATCGCTCATGCACGTTCCATTTCGTCGAAGCTGGCGAGCGCGAGCTTGAAGCGCCAGAGATATTCGGCCGTATAGGCGGGATAGTCGAAGACGAGATGGCTGTGCAGCTCCGACACCATGCTCCACATCGTCTCGCGCAACAGCGACGCCGCCGTCATCGCCGCCGCCCGCCGGCGCATTTCGTCGGTCGGCGGCCGATCGAAATAGAGTTCCAGCGCGCGCTCGGCCTCTTGGCGCGACAGCAGATTGTTCGAGGAAAGCCCGCCGAGATCGAACAAGGGCGAGTTGAAGCCGGCATAGTCCCAGTCGACCAGCCAGAGCCGCTTGCCGTCGTCGATCAGGTTGGCCGCCAGCATGTCGTTGTGGCCGAAGACGAGTTCGATCGGGCCGACCGCCTTTTCCAGCCGCTCGGTCGCATCGAGCACCCGCACCAGCATCGGCAGATAATGGCTCTCGCCCGCCTCCAGCGTGTGCGTGTAGTCGCGGATGACCTGGAACACCCAGAACAGCGGCGCCGGCCCGCGAAAAAAGCGCGGAATATCGCGATGCGCCCGCCGCAGCAGCTCGACGATGCGGCCGAGATAGCGCTCGTCGCGAATGTCGGCCGGCGTCAGGCTGCGCCCCTCGACGAAATCGATGATCATGGCGCCGGGCTCGGCATGCACGACGATCGGCGAGATGCCGGCCTCCGCCGCAGCGTGGCTCGCCGCGAGTTCGGTCGTGCGGATGATGCCGTGCTCGATCATGTCGCCGCCGATGCGTACGACATATTTGCGGCCGCCATCCTCGACCAGGCAATTGGTGTTGGTGAGCCCTCCGGCGAGTGGCTGCGGCGAGACCGGGCCGCTCCAGAACGAGAGCCGGGCGGCGCGCGCCAACGAATCCTGCGTGTCCGTCATGACCGAAGGCTCCCCCGCGACGAAAGGACTCCGCCGCGTCGCTATTGGAAACCAGGGAGGGGCAGGGATGCAAGCACCGCATGCAGGGGCGGCGGCAAGCGGAGCGGAGAAGGGCTACCGGGGGTCATCGGTTCCACCCTTCTCCGTCCGATCGGAGCTGATTACGCACAACCAGAAGATCAGCTTGCCAAGATGTGTCGCAAGCCTCCTGCCAGTCGCGCCGGCCCATGCCACCACCAGACATGGTTACAATTTGAATCAAATTCGCCAGATCTGGGAATGGTTAATAGCCGATTCACCTTCCGCGCATCGCAATTTGCAACGGGATTCGCAATTTGCAACGCGCTGGCCGGCTCAGCCGGGATCCACGGGCACGCGAGTGGCACGGTCCTCGCCGGCCGCTTCGCCATCGGCGCGCGGCAGACGCAGCCAGAAATCGAGGAAGCCATCGAGAAAGCGCGAGGTCTGGCCGTCATAGACCGCCCGCCCCTCCATATGCCGCTCGCGCGGCTGCGCGCCCGGCAGCGTGAAGCGGTCGGCGCCGGTAGTCGTCCAGCGATGCATCATCGCCAGCGTCAGCTCGACATGGAACTGGAAGCCGAAGGCCGAGGGGCCGTATTGAAAGGCCTGGTTCTGGTAAAGCTGGCCCTCGGCGAGCAGCGCCGCGCCGGCGGGCAGATCAAAGCCCTCGCCATGCCACTGATAGACCGTCTCCGGCCAGGCGCAGAGCCCCTGCCCCGCCTCCGTCGCGCGAAGCGGATAGTAGCCGATCTCGACGAGACCATCCGGACGCGGACCGACGCGCGCACCGAGATGGCGCGCCAGCATCTGCGCCCCGAGGCAGATTCCGAGCAGCGGCGCCTGTTCGGCGAGAGCCACCGACATCCAGTCGATCTCGCGGCGGATGTAGTCCTCGTTGTCGTTGCTCGACATCGGCCCGCCGAAGACGACCGCCCCGGCATGGCCGGCCAGCGTCTCCGGCAGCGGATCGCCGAAGCGGGGACGGCGGATGTCGAGCGCGTGACCGCGCTCTGTCAATCGCAGGCCGACGCGGCCAGGCGTCGAATGCTCCTGGTGCAGGACGATCAATACGGGCTTCAACGACTGCGGCACGACGGCAAGGGTCCTCGCATCCGGAGGCCGGTCCGCGCCGGCCCCGCAGGGTCACTCCTTCGGCGGAACCAGCGCTTCCACGGCGCTGCCGCCGGACTGCACGATCTTCTTCAGCCGCAACCGCGCCCGGCCGGAAACGGCGAGCAGATCGGCGACACGCCAGATCGCATTATCCTCGAACTCGGTCAGCCGGCCGTCCGCATAGACGAGATCCCACATCATCGCGACGATCTGCTCGCGGTCGAGTTCGTCGAGTTGCGCCTTGAGCACGCTGGTAAAGCGGTAGAAGTCGACCGCCTCGTCGTCGGCCTGCTCGGCAGCGCGCATCAGATCCTCCGTCGCCTCCTCGTCGAGGCCGTAGCGGGTTTTGAGCAGCGCATGCAGGCGGACACGCTCGGCTTCCGCGACATCGCCATCGACGGCGACGACATGGTACAGCAGCGCCGCGGCGGCCAGACGGTGGTCGTTTTCGCTGAAACGCCGGGCCGGCGCCTCGCCGGTCAGCTCAGCAATGAAGTTACGCAGGACGTTGAGCATTCAATTCCTCCGGGCAACCGGCTCGAATACCGATTCGGTCGTCGTGGCGTCCCAAGCTGCATGAGATTAAGGCATGGATAGGAAAGCGGCGCGCGACATGCCGTCGCCGGACCCAATCGAGGCCGGCCCGCCGCGGAAATGCCCGAATCGAGCCGAGTAGCAAACCGACGTCGCCACACCCGCGTGCAGTAGAGCACGCACAAAAATAAACCGCCGACCTTTTGGGCCGGCGGCTGAACCATAACTTAAGAGAATAATTCTTCGCCCGAACCAAAAAAAACTCGAGCTCATCAATTCTAACTACAACTGCGTATCTAATAACCTTCGAATACACTTCTAACCGGGATGTTCCCGAAGCGTCGATAAAGGGGCGAACTTAAGATCGGATGAATCGTCTGCCCCGTGACAAGAAAAGAATATGGTCTTCCGCGGCGAGACGCAAGCAGGTTTTGCCCTCCGGGCGCCACATTTTCACAACCCGCCGAATTTCGGCCCAATTTGGGGTTAATCCGAGGAAACCATACTAGGGTTAGCAATTGGTTGAGAAAAGCAGCGTCACCAAATCGAATCGGGTCGTGGCGGGGCCGGTCGACATCCCTGCCGGAGCCGACATCGCAGGCCAAAGAGAAAGGGCCGGCGCGATTGCTCGCGTCGGCCCTCTTGATCTTCACCTGGCGTCGGATGTCAGCGTCGACGCGCCGCGCCACCGCGGAAGGGCGGCCTGGGTGCTTGCGAGGCAAGCGGTTCGCCCTTGTGCCGGAAAACCAGTCGCGCACGATCGAGATCGTATGGCGTCATCTCGACGGTTACGCGGTCGCCCGCCAGCGTCTTGATCCGGTTCTTTTTCATCCGGCCTGCGGTGTAGGCGACGACGACATGCCCGTTCTCGAGTTCCACGCGGAACTTGGCGTCGGGCAGGACCTCGACAACCGTACCCTCGAATTCGAGCGCTTCTTCCTTCGCCATGTGTTGTTCCTTACGAGACCTTCAGTTCCGTCGCGGACGTCTTGCCGCGACGATCGGTCTCGAGTTCGTACGAGATCTTGGCGCCGTCGCGCAGCGTCGACAAACCAGCGCGCTCAACGGCGCTGATATGCACGAACACATCCTGACCACCCTGATCGGGCTGGATGAATCCGTAACCCTTGGTCGCATTGAACCACTTCACTGTACCCGTCGCCATGGAAATCTCCTTCAGTCTGGCGGTAGAGAACTTTGCTAACGACCGTCCCGTCGTCAAGCCGCTCGGCGGCGCTGTTGGCCACGCCACCGATTTTTCTTGCTCTTTTCTTGCGTAGGCTGCCCGTCCCGAGCCGGCTTATCGCCCCGCTGCGTGTCCGCAGCAGGCCTTGGAGCCGAAGACGGGGCTTTGAAATTGGTCGCGACTTCCGGAATCGAACGGCGAATCAGCCGCTCGATGGCCTTCAGACGCGCAGCTTCGCCAGCGTCGAACAGAGAGAGTGCGAGCCCGCTGCGACCAGCACGGGCCGTACGTCCGATACGATGGACATACGATTCCGGCTCGTCGGGCAGGTCGAAATTCACAACATGGGTCACGCCGGAGACGTCGATGCCGCGAGCGGCGATGTCGGTCGCGACGAGCACGCGAAGGCTTCCATCCTTGAAACCCTCCAACGCCTTTTGACGGGCGCCCTGTGACTTGTTGCCATGCAGGGCGAGCGTCTCGACGCGCGCCTTCTGCAAATGCTGCGCGACGCGATCGGCGCCGTGCTTGGTGCGCGTGAAAACGATGACGCGCTCCATCTCCGGATTGGCAAGCAGATCCAGGAGGAAATTGCGCTTCTCGGCCGTCGGCACGCGATAGAGCTTCTGGTCGATGCGATCGACCGTGACGGCTTCCGGCGTCACCTCGACCCGCACCGGGTCCTTGAGGATCTTGCGCGAGAGCTGCGCCACTTCGGCCGGCATCGTCGCCGAGAACAGCAGCGATTGCCGCGTCTCCGGCAGCAGGCCGACGATCTTCATGACGTCGCGGACGAAGCCCATGTCGAGCATCCGGTCGGCCTCGTCGAGGACAAGGTGGGTCACCTGGTCAAGACGGACGACGCGCGCCTGCAGATGGTCCAGCAGACGGCCGGGGGTGGCGACGAGGATGTCGACACCCTTTTCGAGCGCCCGGATCTGCGGCTGGTGGCCGACACCGCCGAAGACGAGCGCATGCCGGATGCCGAGGAACTTGGAGAACTTGCGCAGTTCGGTGTCGATCTGGATCGCAAGCTCGCGCGTCGGGGCGAGAATGAGGGAGCGGGCGCTCTTCGGCTGGAGACCATCAGCGCGGCGCGACAGATGCTGCAAGAGCGGCAGGCCGAACGCGGCGGTCTTGCCGGTTCCGGTCTGCGCGATGCCGAGCATGTCGCGGCCTTCAAGAAGCGCGGGGATTGCCTGGGCCTGGATCGGCGTCGGCATCGTAATGCCGGCCACATCGAGCGCACGCACAAGCGGCTCGGCGAGTGCCAGAGCCGCAAAGTTTGTCAATTGATTCAAGAAGAAAGCCTAATTATGCGGACACCATCCGGTGCCCGACTTCTAGCCATGACCCACGCGCGACAGGATCAGAGGACGGGGTCGTGTCCCACCTTTCCAGTAGGATGGAGCCACCGAATCCTCGTGTGGCACAGCGCGATCACGATGATCGTCGCCGCGTATATGCAGACTCGTCGTTAAAAAAGCAAACGAAAAGTCACATGCCCGCCAGGTGAGGAACCGGGAGCGGCGTTTTTCCGCCGCGCTGCTTGTCTCTGCCGCACAACTGTGCAGAGTGCCTTTTCCGACATCCCGCATGTGATCCCATGTCCGCATCCAGTCCCTCCGTCCCTGCCCGCCAGCTCTCCGGCTCGGTGCTGGGCATCCTGCTCATGATCCTGGGCATCTTCCTCTATTCCGCCAATGACACCCTCGGGAAATGGCTGACGGCCACGTATTCCGTCGGCATGATCATGCTGTTGCGCTCCATCGCGGCCATGGTGGTTCTGAGCCCGTTCATTCACAAGCAGGGCGGCCTGGCGACGCTGCGGAAGGCGCCGCGCCCAGGCCTGCAGCTGCTCCGTGTCGCCGTCACCGTCGGCGAGATCGGCTTCTTCTACTGGTCGGTGTCGCTGCTGCCGCTCGCCGACGTCATGACCTATTATCTCGCCGGCCCGATCTATGTGGTGGCGCTCTCGGCCCTCTTGCTCAAGGAAAAGGTCGACGGCCCCCGCTGGGCGGCCGTCATCGCCGGTTTCATCGGCGTGATCATCGTCCTGCAGCCATCGTCGGAAAGCCTCAGCTGGGGCGCGCTGATCGCCATCGGCGGCAGCCTGTTCTTTGCCGCGCTGATGATCGTCACCCGGCAGCTGCGCGGCACGCCGGATTCGACCCTTCTCACCTTCTCGACCATGGCGACACTCGCCGTCGGCGCCGTGCTGGCGCCCTTCACCTGGACGACCCCGACGCCGATCGGTCTCGCCAGCCTGGGGCTGATCGGCGTGGTCGCCCTGGCGGCGCAGCTCTGCGTCACCCGCTCGCTGCGTCTGGCGCCGGCCTCAGTCGTCGTGCCCTACCAGTACACGATGCTGATCTGGGCCGTCGTCTTCGGCTATTTCATCTTCGGCGACACGCCGCGCATCTCGATGCTGGTCGGCGCCGTCATCATCATCTCCGCCGGCTTCTACATCTTCCTGCGCGAGCAAAAGACCGGGTTGCCGAAGCCCGGCGACACGGTCGTCGAGGAAGTCGGCGACAACGTTCCCGGCTAGCCCGCCGCATCGCCTCGCGCTTGGCCGCGACGGCCCAACGCGTCGCCCGGCCGGGCTTTCTCGGCACGACGCTGCCGCGGCTAACCGTGTCGAAAGGCGGCCGTGATCACGGCTTCGCGAGCGACCGGCGACGCCATGGCGCCGCCGCAATTCGCGCCGACACAACGCAGGCGGAACGCGCGTCGATCCCGATGCGCCGACTCTTGCGGATCGGTCGAAATGGGCGTTCCATCGCGCCTTGTGAGTGCCGTCGACACCCCATCGCCTCCCGTGTTCGCCGTGCGGCCCGCCGGGGCCGCCGATCTCGACGGGCTGGTCGCGATCGAAACCGCCGCGTTCGAGACCGACCGGATCGCGCGGCGCAGCTTTCGCAAACTGATCGAGGCCCCAACGGCTGCCGTCACCGTCGCCAGCCTCGCCGATGGCCGCCTCGTCGGCTATGCGCTGCTGCTGTTTCGTGCCGGCACCGGCATGGCGCGACTCTATTCGATCGCGGTCGTACCGGAGCAGCGCGGCAGCGGCATTGGCGCCGCGCTGATGGCCGAATCCGAGCGCGTCGCCTTCGCCCGCGACCGGTTCCTGCTGCGGCTCGAAGTGCGCGAGGACAATGCCAGCGGCATCCGGCTGTATGAACGGCTCGGCTACCGCCGCATCGGCCGCTATCTCGACTATTACGCGGATCACGCCAACGCGCTGCGCTACGAAAAGCGGCTGCGCGGCGACGCCCAGTCCACCGCCGTCCGCTATTACGAGCAGACGACGGATTTCACCTGCGGCCCTTGCTGCGTGATGATGGCGCTTGGCCATTTCCGCAGGGACTACGCCATGGGCCCGGTCGAGGAGATCAAGCTCTGGCGGCAGGCGACGACCGTGTTCATGATGGCCGGTCTCGGCGGCTGCGATCCGCACGGCCTCGCCGTCTCGGCCGCGCGCAACGGGCTCTCGGCCGGCATTCATGTCAGCCGCGAGGGCTCGCTGTTCCTGGAATCGGTGCGCGATCCGGAAAAGCGCCGCGTCATGGAACTGGCGCAGGAGGATTTCCGCCGCCAGACCGTCGCCTTCGAGATCCCGATCACCTACCGGCCGCTCGACGTCGCGGCGATCCGGGCGGCGCTGGCAGGCGGCGCGCTCGTCATCGTGCTGATCTCCGCCTATCGCATGTTCGGCAAGAAGGTGCCGCACTGGGTGTTGGTGGTCGGCGACGATGGCCGCCATCTGTTCGTGCACGATCCCTGGGTCGAGGACCGCGAGCACGAGACCCATTCCGACGCGGCCAACCTGCCCATTCCCTACGCCGATTTCGAACATATGGCACGGTGGGGACGGGAACCGTTGCGCGCCGCCGTCGTTCTGAGACCGAGGTGAACCATGGTGGATTGGGTTATCCTGGTCGACGCGGCCAAGGACTTTCCGAACGAAGACACACCGCACAAGGTGATCACGACGAAGGACTATCTCGCCCGCACCAACCTGTTTCGCGGTTCCCGCCCGAAGATCATCAACCTGTCGCGCTCCTTCGCCTATCAGAGCCGGGGCTATTACGCCTCGCTGCTCGCCGGTGCGCGCGGCCACCGCGTCGTGCCGACCGTCGAGACGATGATCGATCTCGCCAGCCGCACCCTCTACGCGCAGGCACTGCCCGAGCTCGAGGACCAGCTGGTCAAGGCGATTTCCGCCGCCGACGACAAGGACCTGCCCGGCCGCCTGCTGGTGATGTTCGGCATCACCGACGACCATCGCTTCGACCGCTTTTCACGACTTCTGTTCGACTGGTTCCGCTGTCCGGTGCTGGAGGTGACGATCGAGCAGACCAGCCGGGCCGAGATCCGCAAGCTCGCCGCCGTCCCCCTCAACAAGCTCTCGACCGAGGAACTAGCCTTCTTCCACGAGGCGCTGCACGACCACACCCGCCGCGAATGGCGCTCGAAGAAGGCGACGCGTACGGCCCCGCGCTATTCCTTCGCCGTGCTGCACGATCCGTCCGAGGCGATGCCGCCCTCCAACCTCGCCTCGCTGAAGCACTGGGCCCGCACCGCCGAGAAGCTCGGGGTCGAGGTCGAACCGATCACCAAGAAGGACCTGGCGCGGCTGGCCGAGTTCGACGCGCTGTTCATCCGCGAGACGACCTCGATCGACAACCACACCTATCGCTTCGCCCGGCGCGCCGTGCAGGAAGGGATGCCGGTGATCGACGACCCCGTCTCGATGATCCGCTGCACCAACAAGGTCTATCTGCAGGAGCTGATGACCGGCAACGGCATCGCCGTGCCGCCGACGATCATCCTCGCCGGCAATGGCGACCTCGAGCGGGCCGCCGATGAACTGGGCTTTCCACTCGTCATGAAGATCCCGGACTCGTCCTTCTCGCGCGGTGTGAAAAAGGTCAACAACCATCGCGAGATGGACCAACTGGCCCGCGCCTGGTTCAAGGACACCGACCTGCTGCTGGCGCAGGAATTCATGCCGACGGAATTCGACTGGCGGGTCGGCGTGCTCGGCGGCAAGCCGCTGTTCGTCTGCCAGTACACCATGGCCAAGAAGCACTGGCAGATCGTCAAGCACCAGCCGAACGGCAAGGCCCTGGAAGGCGGCCTGCGCTCGATGACGATCGGCGAGGCGCCGCCGGAGGTGATCGACATCGGATTGCGGGCGGCACAGCTGATCGGTAACGGGCTCTACGGCGTCGACATCAAGCAGACCGAGGGGGGCTTCTTCGTCATTGAGGTCAACGACAATCCGAACATCGAGCACGGCATCGAGGACGCCGCCGAGAAGGACCAGGTCTGGATCGAACTGACCCGCTGGTTCGTCAACCGGCTGGAGCGGTAGGGATTGGCCTGACTTGAGGGCATGCCAGCCCCAAGCTCGCCGTCATCCCGGGCTTGACCCGGGATCCGGCGCGGCTGCATGGATCCCGGATCTCCGCTTCGCTGCGTCCGGGATGACGGAAAGATGGTGTCGTCAGGGAGCATAGCTCCCGACCCTCAGTGATCCCAGGCCTGGATGTTGGTCTGGCGGCGGATCTTGCCGCCGGAAATCTCCGCCATGGCGCTGCAATAGACCTTCACGCCATCCGGATAGGTGCAGGTCTCGGAAAAGGCCATGTGGCTGCCATCCGCGACGGCGTCATCCAGCTTGTGCTTCACGGCGCGATTGCAGACATCCTCATACATCGCACCAATCGCCTTCTTGCCCTTGAGCACCAGCGGCCGGCTCGGCGGATGATCCTGGTCGATGACGCGCATCTCCGCATCGTCGGTATAGAAGCTCAGCCACGCCTTGGCGTCATTACCCTCGAGCGCCTTGCGCACGGTGGAAAGATTGACCGCGTTCTGCATGGTTCCCTCCTGCGAATGCGCCGGGAGGCGGGCCGGGACGCCGCGAGGCGCCCTCGGGCGCGTCGTCATCCGAAGACGCGACAAATCCCGGGCGCGAACAAACAATTTATCCCAACGCACCACGGCCGACGCGGAATTTGGCGCCGGCGCCGATCACATTCGAGCGATGGCGCCACTCCGAGGAGCCGGCCCGCCTCAGCGGCGGTTTTCGTCCGGATCGACGACACGATATTCGGCGTCGATGATCACGTCCTCCGAACGGCCGCGCGGGGGGGCGCGGAACGGGGTCGGCTCGTCATAGGCCTGCGAGGCCGGGCCCGGCTGCGGCCCAGGCTGCATGCCCGGCGGCATCGCGCGGGCCAGGAAGCTGCGCAGGATCCGGCGACGGAACAGATAGACCACGGCAAGGACGGGGATGAGGATCAGCGCGATCGACAGCGACACGACAAGGGCCGCGAATACCACGCCCGCGCCGACCACAAGGGCGAGGCCAAGCCGCAGCTTGTCCTTCCAGCTCGTGGTGCCACGGGGGCCTGAAATCGTGAAGGTCCGGTAGGTCGTCATCATCTCCGCCTGTTTCAATCGCGCCAACTCATGTGGGTGCGAGGGCTCGTTCGCGCAACGGCAGGGTCGCAAGAAGGAGCCGAGACGTCAGGATCGGGGGCGATTGCGCCGGGAATTGGGCCGGCGCGCAACACTGGATTGCGCGCCGGTATCGTTTTGTTGCCGGGGCAGCGCGGCTTTAGGAAGCAACGCCGCCAAAGCATCGGCTCAGGCCTGAATCTCGGATCCGTCCTGGCTCCAGCGCGTGTGGAACTTGCCGGGCTTGTCGAGGCGGCCATAGGTGTGCGCGCCGAAATAGTCGCGCAGGCCCTGCAGTAGGTTGGCCGGGCCACGGGCGCGACGCAGGCCGTCATAATAGGCGATCGACGAGGCGAAGGCCGGGACCGGAATGCCCTCGGCGATGGCGAGGCCGACGACCTTGCGCCAGTTCGCCTCGGCCTTGACCACGGCGTCGCGGAAATAGTCCTGCAGCAGCAGGTTGTCGCCGGCGCCACCGGATTCATAGGCTTCGCGGATGCGGTTGAGGAAGCGGGCGCGGATGATGCAGCCGCCGCGCCAGATGGTGGCGAGATCGCCGAGCTTCAGATCCCAGCCGAACTGCTGCGAGGCGACGGCAAGCTGCTCGAAGCCCTGGGCATAGGCGACGATCTTGGAAGCGTAGAGCGCGTCCTTGATGGCGTCGATATCCGCCTGGGTGATCTGGCGCTTGGGTGTCGCCGGATGCGGGAAGCGCTTCTCGGCCTCGGCGCGCTGGGCGCGACGACCGGAAAGCGCGCGCGCGAACACGGCTTCGGTGATCGAGGTCAGCGGCACGCCGAGATCGAGCGCCGATTGCGCCGTCCAGCGGCCGGTGCCCTTCTGCTCGGCCTCGTCGACGATCGAATCGACCAGCGGCTTGCCGGTCTGGTCGACCTTGCGCAGCACCGCGTCGGTGATCTCGACCAGATAGGAATTGAGGTCGCCCTTGTTCCACTCGGCGAAGATGTCGGCGATCTCTACGGCCTCGAGGCCGTAGACCGTCTTAAACAGGTCATAGGCCTCGGTGATCAGCTGCATGTCGGCATATTCGATGCCGTTATGGACCATCTTGACGTAGTGGCCGGAGCCCTCGGTGCCGATATAGGTGCAGCAGGGCTCGCCATCGACCTGGGCCGCCATCTTGGTGACGATCGGCTCGATGCGGGCATAGGCTTCGCGCGTGCCGCCCGGCATCATGCTCGGGCCTTCGAGCGCGCCTTCTTCGCCGCCCGATACGCCCATGCCGATGAACTTGATGTCCCGGTCCCTGAGGTAGTGGAAGCGGCGGTTGGTGTCGGTATAGAGCGAGTTGCCGCCATCGATGATGATATCGCCGGTATCCAGATGCGGCAGCAGTTCCTCGATCACGTCGTCGACCGGCTGGCCGGCCTTGACCATGATGATGATGGCGCGCGGCTTGGCGATCGAGGCGACGAATTCAGGGATCGTCTTCGACGGCGTGAAGCGGCCTTCGGCGCCATGCTCATTGATGAGTTCGTCCGTGCGGGCGCCGTTGCGATTGAACACGGCGACACCGAAGCCCTTGCGGGCGGCGTTGCGGGCGAGATTCGCGCCCATCACGGCGAGCCCGAGCACGCCAATATCAGCGAGTTGCTGCAATGTGTTTCATCCCTGATGCGTGTGTGAGTGGTTGACCATCGCACTGCTTATGCTGGCGAGTATGACATCAGCCACGCGGCTTGCGGAAGTAGACGAGCGCATGACGTATGGACCGCCAGCGGGGCAAGGGCAATATGGCAGCAGCACTTCGGGCGCTTTCGAGCGAAGCGGATACTCGTTCGCGCGAAGAAACCGCGATCAAACAACGAGTTAGAGCGGCGCAGCGTTTCCGTGAAACGATGAACGCCCTGGCCGCCCCCGGCGCGAACGGATGGCTTGCGGGAAGCGCGGGATTCCGCCTTTACTGATCGCCGGCACCATCACGGGAGGCTCCCATGCGTCGCCTTTGCATCATCGCCGCGATCCTGCTTGCCGGTCTGTCATCGGCGCAGGCGGGCGCTTGCGACGAGGCCGCGGACCAGGCGGCGATGAACGCCTGCGCCGACAAGGCCCTCAAGGCCTCCGACGCGGCGCTGAACGCGACCTACAAGAAGATCACCCGTCGCCTCGCCGGCGACCCCGATGCGACCAGGCAGCTCGTCGCGGCGCAACGCGCCTGGGTTTCGTTCCGCGACGCGGAGTGCACCTTCACGAGTTCGGGGACCCGCGGCGGCTCCGCCTATCCGATGGTCTACAGCACCTGCCTCGACGGGCTGACGCGCAGCCGCATCGCCGATCTCGAGGCGCTGCTCGCCTGCCAGGAGGGCGACCTGAGCTGTCCCGTGCCGGCCGAATAAGCCGGCCGACACGGCGCCGTTCGATCAGACGTCGAGATTGACGACGCTGAGGGCGTTGTCCTGGATGAAGTCGCGGCGCGGCTCTACCTCGTCGCCCATCAGCTTGGTGAAGAGGTCGTCGGCGGCGTCGGCCTCCTTGATCTTCACCTGCAGCAGCGAGCGGACGTTCGGGTCGAGCGTCGTTTCCCAGAGCTGGCTGGCGTTCATCTCGCCAAGGCCCTTGTAGCGCTGCATCTGGATGCCCTTGCGGCCCTGCAGGAAGACGGCCTCCAGCAGCGAGCGCGGCCCGTAGATCGGCGTCGACATGTCCTTGCGGCGCAGCGTCGACGGCTTGGCGAAGACATCGGAGATGCGCGAGGCGATGGCGTGCAGCTTGCGGGCATCGGCCGAGTCGATCAGCGCCATATCGATCGTGTGCACTTCGCGCACGCCGCGAACCTCACGCTCGAAACGGTAGCCGCCCTGCGGATCGAGCGTGCCCTGCCAGCCGCGCTCCGTCTCCTCGGCGATCAAGTCGAGGCGGGTGGCGATGGCGTTAGCGGCGGCCAGAGCGCGATCCTTGTTTTCCAACAGCGCCGGATCGAGACCGCCCGCCATCGCCGCTTGCTCGACCATGCCGCGATCGTAGCGGGTGTGGATGCCGGTCAGGATCGCCGCGATCTGGCGTGCGTCCTGGATCAGGTGGTCGAGATCGGCGCCGGCGCGCACTTCGCCGTCTTCGAGCTGCAGCGCCGCCTCGTCGAGGCCCTGCTGGATCAAATAGTCTTCCAGCGCCCGCTCGTTCTTCAGATACTGCTCCGAGCGGCCCTTGGTGACCTTATAGAGCGGCGGCTGGGCGATGTAGACATGGCCGCGCTCGATCAGTTCCGGCATCTGGCGGAAGAAGAAGGTGAGCAGCAGCGTGCGAATATGGGCGCCGTCGACGTCGGCGTCCGTCATGATGATGATCTTGTGGTAGCGCAGCTTGTCGGGCGCGAACTCATCCTTGCCGATCGAAGTGCCGAGCGCGATGATCAGCATGCCGATCTGCTCGGACGACAGCATCTTGTCGAAGCGCGCGCGCTCGACATTGAGGATTTTGCCGCGCAGCGGCAGGACGGCCTGGTTTTCGCGGTTGCGGCCCTGCTTGGCCGATCCGCCTGCCGAGTCACCCTCGACGATGAAGATTTCGGACTTGGCCGGGTCGCGCTCCTGGCAGTCGGCGAGCTTGCCGGGCAACGAGGCGATGTCGAGCGCGCCCTTGCGCCGGGTCAGCTCGCGCGCCTTGCGGGCGGCCTCGCGCGCCGTCGCGGCCTCGACCACCTTGGAGACGATCGCCTTCGATTCGGCCGGATGCTCCTCGAACCACTGGCCGAGCATCTCGTTGACGATGCTCTCGACAACCGGCCGGACTTCCGAGGAAACCAGCTTGTCCTTGGTCTGCGACGAGAATTTTGGATCTGGCACCTTGACCGACACGACGGCGGTCAGCCCCTCGCGGCAATCGTCGGCGGCGAGCGTCACCTTCTCGCGCTTGGAGATGCCCTGGCTCTCGGCATAGCCGGTCACCTGGCGCGTCAGCGCGCCGCGGAAGCCGGCGAGATGGGTGCCGCCATCGCGCTGCGGGATGTTGTTGGTGAAGCAGAGAACATTCTCGTGATAGCTGTCGTTCCACCACATCGCGACCTCGACGGTGATGCCGTCGCGCTCGTTGATCATGGTGATCGGCGCCGGCATCAGCTGCTTCTTGGTGCGGTCGAGATAGCGGACGAAGGCCTCGAGGCCGCCCTCGTAGACGAGCTCCTCGCGGCGCAGCTCGACGCCACGCTTGTCGGTCAGCACGATGCGCACGCCGGAATTCAGGAAGGCGAGCTCGCGCAGCCGGTGCTCCAGCGTCTCGAAATCGAACTCGACCTTGGTGAAGGTATCGGTCGAGGGCAGGAAGGACACTTCGGTGCCGTTGCGCCCGTCCCAGTCGCCAATCACCTTGAGCGGCGACACGGCATTGCCATGCGCGAACTCGATCTCGTGCACCTTGCCGTTGCGCCAGATCTTCAGCCGGAGCCAGCTCGACAACGCATTGACGACGGAAACGCCGACGCCATGCAGACCGCCGGAGACCTTGTAGGAATTCTGGTCGAACTTACCACCGGCATGCAGCTGGGTCATGATGACCTCGGCGGCGGAGACCCCCTCTTCGGCGTGCAGATCGGTCGGAATGCCGCGGCCATTGTCGCGTACGGTGCAGGAACCGTCCGGATTGAGCGTCACCTCGACGAGGTCCGCATGGCCGGCGAGCGCCTCGTCGATGGCGTTGTCGACCACCTCATACACCATGTGATGCAGGCCAGAGCCATCATCGGTGTCGCCGATATACATGCCCGGTCGCTTCCGGACGGCATCCAAGCCCTTGAGCACCTTGATAGAATCGGCGCCATAGGCTTCAGAGGCTTGATCGCGGGCGGTATCGGACATTCAGGCTTCCTTGAACGCGTCGCGCGCAAGCGCGCGCGAAAAGTCGAATCGAATGGCTAATATATTGCTTGGACAAGCAAATTGCACGCTTTCACCTAGCAAGAAAACGAGGCACGACCGTGGCGAAACCCAGCTGGCGCGCCATGTAGGCGCCACGGCGGCGGCGACGCTTGCAAGCCGGCCGACCGCACCCGATGCTGTCGGGCAGCTATCCGCGCCGCCAAGCAGAGGCCGCCATGCAGAGAAAGTCCGTTCGATGTCCGCGATCCACGCCTTCCTCGTCCAGTACGGACTGATCGTCGTCTATCTCGGCGTCATAATCGAAGGCGAGAGCGTGGTCGTGGCGGCCGGCTTCCTGGCGCATCAGCACGTCATGAACCCCTATTACGTCTTCCTCGCCGCCTTTGCCGGCTCGGTCACCGGCGACCAGGTGCTGTTCTTCATCGGCCGGCATTTCGCCGGCAGCCGGTTCGCCAAGCGGCAGATGGCGCGGCCGCTCTTCGCCAAGGTGCTGGACCAGATCCAGCGCAATCAGGTGCTGTTCATCCTGAGCTTCCGCTTCATTTACGGCATGCGGACGATCAGCCCGATCGCGATCGGCATTGCCCGCGTCAACCCGCTCCTCTACGCCGCGCTGAACCTGACCTCGGCGGCAGCGTGGGCAGCGATCATGACCACGGTCGGCTATCTGTTCGGCCAGACGCTCGAGCGCTTCTCCGGGCGATTGCACCAGGATCACAAGCTGATCATCGCCGGGCTGCTGCTCGTCGGCCTGGCGGTCGCCATCGCCCTCGCGCGCGGCTGGTACGCCCACCGGCAGGCTCGCACGCTATCGGATGCGAAGACGCCGTCCGCCTAGAGCGTTTTCGAGCGAAGTGGATACCGGTTCGCGTGAAGAAAACGCGATCAAACAAGGAGCTAGAGCCGGTCAGGCGTGCAGGGCCTCGAGGAAGGCCTCGCCGTAAAGCGTGAGCTTGCGCTCGCCGACCCCTTGCACGGCACGCATCTCGTCGAGCGTGCCGGGCATCGCCTCCGCCATCTCGATCAGCGTGCGGTCCGGGAAGACCATGTAGGCCGGCACGCCCTCGTCGCGGGCGATCTCGCGCCTGAGCGCGCGCAGCCGCTCGAACATCGTCGCGGTCGCCTCGTCGAGGCCATCGGCGCGATCATCCTTGTCGGTGCGCTTGCCGGCACGGCGCGGCACCGCCTCGCGGATCGAACGCAGCGCGATCTTCTCGTGCCCGAACAGCACCGCCTCGCCTTCCGACGTGATGCGGAAACCGCCATGCTCGGCGCTCGCCTCGGCGAGCGCCCCGGCGGCAAAGAGCTGGCGAACCAGCGTGCGCCAGACATGGGCGCTGCGATCGGCGCCGACGCCGAAGGTCTTGATGCGGTCATGGCCCTGACGCTGCACCGCCTCGGTCGCCTCGCCGCGCAGGACATCGACGAGATGCGCCGCCCCATAGCGCTGGCCGGTGCGGACGACGGCGGAGAGCACCTTCTGGGCATCGACCGTCGCATCGACCAGCTCGGCGCCCCCCTGGCAGAGATCGCAGGCGCCGCAACGGCCCATCTGCTCACCGAAATAGGCCAGCAACGCCTGGCGCCGGCACGTCGCGGATTCGGCAAGGTCGGTCATCGCCGCAAGGCGCTTCTTCTCAACCCGGCGCTGCGCCTCGCTGATCGCCTTGTCGTCGATCTGACGGCGCCGGAACGCCATGTCGTCGAGGCCGTAGAGCGTCAGCGTGTCGGCCGGCAGCCCATCGCGGCCGGCACGGCCGATCTCCTGGTAATAGGCTTCGACGCCGGCCGGCATGTCGGCATGGACGACGAAGCGGACGTCCGGCTTGTTGATGCCCATGCCGAAGGCAACGGTGGCGACGACGACGACGCCATCCTCCTGCAGGAAGATGTCCTGGTGGCGCGAACGGGTCTCGGCATCGAGGCCGGCATGATAGGGCACCGAGCGGATGCCCTTGCCGACCAGCCATTCCGACAGCTTCTCGGTCTTGTCGCGCGAGGAGGCGTAGATGATGCCGCTGCCGCCCTTGTGCCGGGCCAGGAAGTCGGCGATCTGCGTGCGCGGCCGGTCCTTGGCCTCGAAACGCAGATGGATGTTCGGCCGGTCGAAGGAATGCACGACGACGCGGGGCGGCGCCGGGAAAAGCTGGGCGGCGATGTCGTTGCGGGTCGCCTGGTCGGCCGTCGCCGTCAGCGCCACCACCTGGACGCCGCCGAGCGCCTCGCGCACCGAGGCGAGCTGACGATATTCGGGCCGGAAATCATGGCCCCATTGCGAGACGCAATGCGCCTCGTCGATGGCCAGCCGACGCACGTCGCAGGCGGCCAGCAGCGAGACCAGCCCGTCGCCCGCCAGCCGCTCGGGCGAGACGAAAGAGCAGGTGATCTCGCCGGCGCGGAGCCGGCGCAGCGTCTCGCGATTGGCATCATCGCCATTGGTCGAATTCAGCGTCGCCGCCGCCACGCCGACATGCTGCATCTGCTGCACCTGGTCGCGCATCAGCGCGATCAGCGGCGAGACGACCACCGTCAACCCGCCATCGACGATCGCCGGCAGCTGGTAGCACATCGACTTGCCGGAACCGGTCGGCATCACTGCGAGCACAGGCTCGCCGCTCATCACCGCGGCGATGACCTCGTCCTGGCCGGGGCGGAAATCGTCATAGCCGAAGACGGATTTGAGCGCGGCACGGGCGCGCGATAGCGGCATGGGGTATCCGGGGAATGTGATTCGTTTGCGCGCCAATGCTAGCCGCTCGACGGCCGGCTTACACGTCCGAATGCCGGGCCGCGTCGATCCGTCAGCGTCGACGATCAGCGGGTGGCGATCGCCACTGCCGCACCGGCCATGACGACACTGCTGCCGCGATTGACCAAGCGGACCGCCTTTGGGCTCGTGATCAGCCGCCGGGCCCGCAGCGTCACGCCGACATAGAAGGCGAAGACCAGACCGACGACGGTCAGGGTGACGGTCGTCAATTCCAGGAAGGCGAGGCCATCGATCTTGGTGATGTCGAGGATGGAAGGCAGCAGCGCCAGATAGAACACCATCGTCTTCGGATTGCCGAGACAGACGGCGAGCCCGGCGAAAAACAGCCTGACCTGGCTCTCCCGCACCGTGACCGGGGCCAAATCCGGCGCCGCGACCGGGGCCCTCCACATCTTCCAGGCGATGTAGAGCAAGTAAGCCGCGCCGGCATATTTGATCAGCGCGAACACTTCGTGGAAGGTCTGCGCCACGACGGCGAGGCCGAGCACGGCGAGCGTCAGCCAGACAATGTCGCCAATCGCCATGCCGGCGGTGAAAGCGATGGCGCCGGGGCGGCCGCGGCCGAGCACGCGCGCGACGATCGCCGCGATGCCGGGACCGGGCGCGAAGGCGGCGACCGCGAGCGCGGCAGCGAACAGCGCCAATCCCGAGATCGAAAGTCCCGTCATCTCACCCCTCGCGCTGAATCGGCTCGACGCGGCCCGGCGTCACCGTGAAGATCTGCGCCGATTGCGGCAATTCGGCGAAGAGCGCCGGATCGGCGCCGGTCATGAATACCTGCCCGCCCAGCCTGTCCAGTGCCTCGAACAGGGAGGCGCGGCGGCGCTGGTCGAGATGCGCCGCGATCTCATCGAGCAGGACGATCGGCGCCAGCCCGCTCATCCGCGCCACAAGCCGCGCATGGGCGAGCACGATGCCGACCAAAAGCGCCTTCTGCTCGCCGGTCGAGGCGCGGCCGGCCGGCACATCCTTCGGGCCGTGCCGCACGACCAGATCGCTCGCCTGCGGCCCGACCAGGGTGCGGCCGGCGGCGCGGTCACGAGCACGGCCATTGCGCAGCGCGGCGCGATAACGGTCCTCGGCCTCGACAGCCGGCCCCGCGCCGATCCAGCCCTCGACATCGCCCTCGAGCGCCAGAACGGCGAAGGGAAAGGGCGAGCTGTCGTCGCGCTCTTCAGCGATCAGGCCGGCAAGGCGCTCGGCCGTCTCCTTGCGGGCGGCGGCTACGGCGACGCCGATCTCGGCGATCTCCGCTTCCAGCCCGTCGAGCCAGGCGCGATCGGGCGCCGGCTCTTCCAGCAGGCGGTTGCGGCCGCGCACGGCCTTCTCGAAGGCATTGACCCGCGTTCCATGCTGCGCGTCGACGGCGAGCACGAGACGATCGAGAAAGCGGCGGCGGTCACCGGCCGCACCGGTGAAGAGCCCGTCCAAGGCCGGTGTCAGCCAGACGATGCGAAGATATTCGGCAAAGGCAGTCGCCGAGGAGACCGGCGCGCCGTCGATGCGGCAGCGCCGCGAAGGCGGCTGGCCGTCCAGCGCCGTGCCAAGGCGGACCGGGCCGTTCGCCGTATCGAGATCGACCGCAACGACGAAGCCGCCGCCCCCGCCGATCCGCGCCATGTCGGCCATGTCGGCGCGGCGCAAGCCGCGTCCCGGCGACAGCAGCGAAATCGCTTCGAGCAGATTGGTCTTGCCGGCGCCGTTCTCGCCCGAAAGGGCGACGAGGCGACCGGAGACAGCCACATCGAGGCGCGTGTAGGAGCGAAAATCGGCCAGCGTCAGCCGCGCGATGCGCGGCTGGGCGACCTCGGAAACCAGGCTCACACGCGCATCGGCATCAGGACGTAGAGCGCGTCCTCGTCGCCGTCATCCTGGATCAGCGTCGGCGAGCCGGGATCGGCCAGCTTGAACAGCGCCGTCGCCGTCTTCAACTGGCCGGCAATGTCGAGCAGGTAGCGCGAATTGAAGCCGATATCGATCGGATCGGCGCCATAGTCGACGTCGAGCTCTTCCGTGGCCGAGCCGGAATCCGGATTGTTGACGGTGAGCGCCAGCCGGCCCTCGGCGGAGAGCGACAGCTTGACGGCGCGGCCGCGCTCGCTGGCGATGGTCGAGACGCGGTCGACGGCGTTGGAGAAGGTACCGCGATCCACCTTGAGCAGCTTGTCATTGCCCTGCGGGATGACGCGGGCATAGTCCGGGAAGGTGCCGTCGATCAGTTTCGAGGTCAGGATGACGCCGCCGAACGAGACGCGGATCTTGGTCTCGGACAGCTCGATCGTCGCCGTCTCGTCCGAATTCTCAAGCAGCTTCTGGATCTCGCCGACGGCCTTGCGCGGCACGATGACGCCCGGCATGCCCTCGGAACCGATCGGCGCATTGGTCTGGGCCCGCGCCAGGCGGTGGCCGTCCGTCGCCACCGCCCGCAGCACGGTGCGGCCGTCAATCGTCGGCGTGTGCAGATAGATGCCGTTCAGATAATAGCGCGTCTCTTCGGTCGAGATCGCGAACTGGGTGCGATCGATCAGCGTCTTGAAGGCCGAGGCCGGCATTTCGAAGCGGATCGGGAATTCGCCGGTGGTCAGGTCCGGAAAATCCGCCTCCGGCAGCATCTGCAGCGAGAAGTTCGAGCGGCCCGAACGGACCGTCAGCGTCTGGCCGTCGGCCGACGTCTCGAGCGCCACCTCGGAACCGTCCGGCAGCTTGCGCACGATGTCATAGAGCATGTGCGCCGGCACGGTGGTCGCGCCAGGGCGGCCGACATCGGCGGCGATGGTTTCCAGGATCTCGAGATCGAGATCAGTCGCCTTCAGCGTCAATTCGGCGCCGGATGCCCGCAGCAGGACATTGGAGAGGATCGGGATCGTGTTCCGCCGTTCGACCACGCGATGGACGTGGTTGAGGGACTTGAGGAGATTGGATCGCTCGAGGGTCGCTCTCATGGAACGCAGGAACCTTGACAGAAAAGCCGCGCGGATGGCGCGGCACCGACAGAGGCCGGACAGAGCGTCCGGTACGGACCGTGGAAATTGGCTTGTTCCAGACCGGAACGCAAGGCCTCCACGGCGAATGGGCGAGGCGCGGCGAAAGCCGAGACGCAAAAGGGCCGGCGGAATGGATCCGACCGGCCCTTCGTCACGACTATTCGTCGATCATGCGCTTCAGCAATTCGATCTCTTCCGCCAGATGCTGGTCACCCTGCATCATCTCCTCGACCTTGCGGACCGCGTGCAGCACCGTGGTGTGATCGCGACCGCCGAAGCGGCGACCGATCTCCGGCAGCGAGCGCGGCGTCAGCGTCTTCGACAGATACATGGCGATCTGGCGCGGGCGGACGATGGTGCGGGTGCGCCGGCTCGACAGCAGGTCGGCCTTCGAGACGTTGTAGTGGCGCGAGACGATCTTCTGGATGTCCTCGATCTTGACCCGGCGCGGCTCGGTGGCGCCGACGAGATCGCGCAGCGTGATCTCGGCCGAGTTCATCGTCACCGGCTGGTTGGTGAACTGCCACTGCGCCACCAGGCGGTTCAGCGCGCCTTCGAGGTCGCGGCCATTCGAAACAACCGACTGGGCGACATATTCAATGACCGTCTCGGGAACATCGACGCCCGGATTCTGTGACTGCGCAATCACATAGCGTGACTTCAGTATATCGCGACGGAGATCGAGGTCCGGCGAGCCGATCTCGAAGGCGACACCGCCACGCAGGCGCGAGCGGACCCGCTCGTCGAGTGTTTCCAGCTCGGCCGCCGGCCGGTCGGCGGCGACGACGACCTGGCGCGCGCCGTCGATCAGCGCGTTCAGCATGTGGCAGAATTCCTGCTGCACCGACTTGCCCTGCAGGAACTGCAGGTCGTCGATCAGCAGCAGGTCGATCTCGCGCAGGTTCTCCTTGAAGGCAATCGCCGACTGGTTCTTCAGCGCCGCGACGAAGCGGAACATGAAGTGCTCGGCGGTCAGGTAGACGACCTTGCGGCTCGGGTCGGCGCGGCGCGCCGACTGGGCGATCGCATGCAGCAGATGCGTCTTGCCGCGGCCGACGCCGGCATGGAGGTAGAGCGGATTGTACGGTGTCGGCCGGCCGGCCGGCGTCTCGGCGACGGCGCGCGCCGCCGCATAGGCGACGCGATTGGCGCCGCCCTCGCAAAAGGTCTCGAAGGTGAAGCGCGGATCGACCGGCGAGCCGGCGCCATCGGCCTCGGCGCGGGCGGGGCTGGCCGGCGCAAGGACGGGGGCGGCACTGGCCGCGGGAATGAAGGTCGGCGCCGGCGCAGCCGCAACCGAGACAGTCGCCGCGACCGGCTTTTCGACCTTGGCCGGCGCGCGCGCCCGGACGGCGCCGCGAACGATCAGCTCGACGCGCCGCACGCTGTCGACTTCCGCCGTCCAGAGGCCAAGCAGCTTGTCGAAATAGTGCGACTGGATCCAGGACTTCAGAAACCGCGTCGGCACCGACAGATTGACGGATGCGCCATCGGCACCCTCGAACTCGACCCGCGCGAACCAGCTCGAGAAGACGTCCTCGCCCAGTTCGGTCCGGAGCCGCGTCTTGACGCGCTCCCACAGCACCGCATCGGCGCGCCCGCTCATCGGCTGAACCTCATCGACGGCGAGAGCCCGCAGGGCCGAAGCCCCCGATCCGAATTCGCCAGTCCTGTCGTCGCGCATCTGAGCCCCTCTCGTATCGATTGGCATCTAATCATGATTGGACCCAAGGCAGTCCCGCGGCTTTCCAGCCATCCACGGAACCACGATGTCGGCCCTCGTCCAGCGGCCCTTCGAAGCCGCCGGCAATGTTGAAGCACCGGTCGAAACCGGCATCGGCCAGCGCATTCGCCGCCGCGAGGCTGCGCGCGCCGGACCGGCACAGAAAGTACAAGGCCGTCTCGCGACCGACGCCGCGTCGGTCCAGTTCGGCCGCGAGCACCTCGGCGAAGTCGGCGTTGACCGCCATCGTCGGGTAGCTCTGCCATTCCACCAGCAGCGTCTCCTTGCCGATCGCGCTCAGATCGACGATGCCGACATAGGCCCACTCGGCCCGGGTGCGGACATCGATGAGCATCGACTGCGGCTCGCTGGAAAGACCTTCCCAAGCCTCATCGGCCGAAACGTCGCCAGCGAAGCTGCCGGCAGGCGAACGAGACATACTGCCCCCTCACGCACATGACCGTCAGGCCACATGCTATGTAAAACACTAAGTTGATGCAGGGTGGTGGAGGTTCTTCCAGAACGCGGAAGCAGTTAAATACGCATAAACACTACATATAGAGCAAACTTAATGTCCGCGATTTCACTGCCTTTGCGCCCCTAAACTCTCAGAGGCGAGAAACGCCTGTTTGGATAATTGCCGGGTCACCCCTCCGGCGGACGACGACTTGTACTGTCGTGTCCATGAAGGGGAAAATACACAGGGGGTTGGTGGCTCGCAACGGCGCAGGGCCAAGATTCGCCCGCGCCCCGGCGCCGCACCCCCCGGCTTCCGCCCCCTCGCGCCCTTCAGCCCGTCCGAATCCCTTACGACTCAAAGGGTTCAGATGGCGGCCGCCGGGCCCGAGAAAAGATCCGAAGCAGGCGAAAAATATTCGACCCGCGCCCCTTGACTCGACCGGAATCCGACCGAGTCGATGAAGGCCACACCGACCGCAACGCAAGCATTTGATTTTATTGACTAAATGCTGCGAAGCAGTCCAGGCGTCGCCGCTGCCGTAACGGCCATAACGGCATTTCTGAGGCAGGGCAGACACTTACCCGAATAACAAAAAAGCCCGGCCGAAGCCGAGCTTTTTGTCAATCCCCAGAAACTCTGCGGATCAGGCGGAGATCGCCTTCACGCGAGCGGCAAGGCGCGAAACCTTGCGGGAAGCAGTGTTCTTGTGCAGCACGCCCTTCTGAGCAGCGCGCATCAGCTCCGGCTGCGCGCTCTTGAACGCCTCGGCAGCGGCGGCGGCGTTGCCGGAGGCGATCGCCTCTTCGACCTTGCGGACGAAAGTGCGCATGCGGCTGCGACGGGTGCGGTTGACCTCGGCACGGCGAGCAATCTTGCGGGTCGCCTTCTTGGCGGACGGCGTATTGGCCATGAGGGGCCTTCCTGAAAAAGCGGTTCGTTGGACTTTCCGTGCCACGAACCCATGCGAGTTCAGGCTAAACGGAAGAGGCAGCCTTGAGGCCGCCCCGGGTTCATTGGCGGCTTATAGTCGTCCGCCCGGGCGGCGTCAATCGCGAAGCGCCGGATTCAGCGGTTGCGGAACGCCGCGGGCCGCTTGTCGAGAAACGCCGCCATTCCCTCGCGCGCATCCTCGGTCGCAAACAGCGAATGAAACAGCCGGCGCTCGGTGCGGATGCCGTCGGCGAGCGGGCTTTCGAAGGCGCGGTTGACCGCCTCCTTGGCCATCATCACGGCCGGCCGCGACAGGCCGGCAATCTTCTGCGCGGCGGCGACCGCCTGATCGACCAGTTCCTCCCCCGGGACGACGCGCGACACCAGGCCGATCCGCTCCGCCTCCACCGCATCGATCATCCGGCCGGTCAGGACCATGTCCATCGTCTTCGCCTTGCCGACCGAGCGGGCGAGGCGCTGGGTACCGCCGGCGCCGGGCATCAGGCCGAGCGTGATCTCCGGCTGGCCGAACTTCGCGTTGTCAGCGGCGATGACAAGGTCGCACATCAGCGCCAGTTCGCAGCCGCCGCCGAGCGCAAAGCCCGCCACCGCCGCGACGACAGGCTTGCGCACCCGCGACAGCTGCTCCCAGCGCGCGACAAAATCGTCCATGAAAACGTCGACATAGCCGAGCGCCTGCATCTCCTTGATGTCGGCGCCGGCCGCGAAGGCTTTCTCCGAGCCGGTCAGCACGATGGCGCCGATGGCGTCGTCGGCCTCGAAGGCGTCGAGCGCATGGTTCAGATCGGCGATCAACTGCCGGCTCAGCGCGTTCAGCGCCTTGGGGCGGTTCAGACGGATGAGGCCGACAGCGTCCCGCGTCTCGACCAGGATGGTCTCATAGGCCGGAATTTCGGACGGCTTGATTTCGGACGACATGACGCGCTCCCGCATTCGGCTCGTCGCCCCTCCGCGCCAACAGGCAAATCAGCAGTGCGACCATGTCGCATGGCCTAAAGGACGCAAGCCCGGCGTTCAAGCGCACAGCGCTCGTGGCAAGGGCCGATGCCTGTCATTTCTGGCAGGTGGCGCAGAAGAAGGTCGAGCGACCGGACTGCACCTTGCGTTCGATCACGCCGGAACAATCGAGCTTCGGGCACGGCTCGCCCTCGCGGTCGTAGACGCGGAACGAATGCTGGAAGTAGCCGAGCTCGCCATTGGCTTGGCGATGATCGCGCAGCGATGATCCACCGGCAGCGATCGCGGCGGCGAGAACCTCGCGGATCGAGGTAGCCAGCCGGTCGGCTGCCTTGGCGCTGAGCGAACCGGCGCGCCGCTCCGGCGACAGGCCGGACATGTGCAGCGCCTCGCACACATAGATATTGCCGAGGCCGGCGATCAGGCTCTGGTCGAGCAGCGCCGCCTTCAGCGGCGCCTTCTTGGCTTCGAACAGGCCGTGCAGAACCTTGCCATCGAAGGCGTTGCCGACCGGCTCGACGCCGAGCCCGGCGAGATGGCGGGCCGTCTCGATGCCGGAACGCGCGGCGAGATCCATGAAGCCGAAGCGACGCGGGTCGTTATAGATGACGCGCTTGCCGTTCGAGAGATGGAAGACGACATGGTCATGCGCCACCGCTTTTCCGCGCGGATGATGGAAATCGCCCGGTGTCTCCGGCTTGGCGAGCGGCCCATCCTCGACCCGGAACGAGCCCGACATGCCGAGATGCATGATCAGGACGGCGCCGTCGTCGAGATCGGCAAGCAGATATTTCGCCCGCCTGCCGAGGCCCTCGATGCGCCGGCCCGTGAGCCTTTCGGCGAAACGCTCGGGGAACGGGAAGCGCAGGTCCGGCCGGCGCTGCTCGAGCCTGTCGATCACGGCGCCCTCCATGGCGGGGGCAAGCCCCAAGCGGACGGTTTCTACCTCGGGAAGCTCTGGCATTTAGGCTGCGTCAACTCTGCGGGTGTCGGGGCCGTGGCGCGCCGAAGGCGCTTCAGGTATCAAGGACTTCGATTTTCCCAGATCGGGCGGTGGTCGCCGCTTCTCCGCGGGCTAACCCGCACGCGATCGCTGGCTCATATGCGTAATATAAGGAGTGGGACGCCATGGCGACCGAATCTCGCAGCGAGACGCCCGAAAGGGGCCGCGCCTCCTTCGGATTCCGCGATGTCGACGTCGATGCCAAGCAGGGCATGGTCAATGACGTCTTCCACAAGGTCGCCTCGCGCTACGACCTGATGAATGATCTGATGTCGGCCGGCCTGCACCGCGTCTGGAAGGACGCCATGGTGTCGTGGCTGACGCCGCCGCGCAACCGGCCGTTCGAGGTCCTGGATGTCGCCGGCGGCACCGGCGACGTGTCGTTCCGCATCGTCGAGCGCTCGCACAAATCGGCCGTCTCCACCGTCTGCGACATCAACGCCTCGATGCTGGAAGTCGGCCGCGAGCGCGCGGCAAAGCGCGGCCTCGCCGATCACGTCACCTTCGTCGAGGGCAATGCGGAGGAACTTCCGTTCGAGAGCAACCGCTTCGACGCCTATACCATCGCCTTCGGCATCCGCAACGTGCCGCGTATCGACCAAGCGCTGAAGGAAGCCCATCGGGTGTTGAAGCCCGGCGGCCGCTTCCTCTGCCTGGAATTTTCCGATGTCGACGTGCCCGGGCTCGACAAGATCTACAATTTCTATTCGTTCAACGTCATTCCGGCGATGGGCAAGGCTGTCGCCGGCGACAGCGAGAGCTACCGCTACCTGGTCGAATCGATCCGCCGCTTCCCGCATCAGGAGCGCTTCGCCGAGATGATCCGGCAGGCAGGCTTCGCCAAGGTCTCCTATCGCAATCTGACCGGCGGCATCGCCGCCATTCACTCGGGCTGGAAAATCTGACGCGATGGCGCTCGGCATAGCCGCTCTTTTCCGCCTCGCCGCGGCAGGATTCGTTCTGGCGCGCGAAGGCGCGTTCAGCCTCGTCGACATCGACGACCTGCCGCCCGGCGCGCGCCTCGGCGTGCGGCTCGGCCGGCTGGTCGAGCGGCGCTCGGCCGCCGACGCCGATCGCGGCGAGCGGATCACGGCGGCCCTCAACAGGCTCGGCCCCTCCTATGTGAAGCTCGGCCAGTTCATGGCGACCCGGCCGGATTTCGTCGGCGAGGACGTCGCCGATGCGCTCGGCCGACTGCGCGACGAGATCGAACCGTTCGGCGAAGAAGCAGCGCGCGTCGTCATCGAGCGCAATTTCGGCAAGCCGGTCGAGGCGATTTTCGCCGACTTCTCGCCGCCGATCGCGGCGGCCTCAATCGCCCAGGTCCACAAGGCCGACGTCGTCGAGAGCGATGGCAGCCTGCGCGCCGTGGCGGTCAAGGTATTGCGTCCGGGCGTGCGCACCCGCTTCCATCGCGACCTCGAGACCTTCTATGCCGGCGCGCATCTGGTCGAGCGTCTCGATCCGGCGATGAAGCGGCTGAAACCCATCGCCGTCGTCGACACGCTGGCGCGCTCGGTGTCGATGGAAATGGACCTTCGCCTCGAGGCGGCGGCGCTCTCCGAGATGGCCGAGCGCACCAAGGGCGACCCAGGTTTCCGCGTGCCCACAGTCGACTGGGCGCGGACGGCGCGCGACGTGCTGACGCTCGAATGGATCGACGGCGTCAAGCTTTCCGACCCCGCCGGCATCGAAGCGGCCGGCCATGACCTGAAGGTGGTCGCCCGCCGGCTGATGCAGGCCTTCCTGCGCCATGCCATGCGCGACGGCTTCTTCCACGCCGACATGCACCAGGGCAATCTGTTCGTCGATGCGGCCGGCGACGTCGTCGCCGTCGATTTCGGCATCATGGGCCGGCTCGGCCAGGCCGAGCGGCGCTTCCTCGCCGAAATCCTCTATGGCTTCATCCGCCGCGACTATCTGCGCATCGCCGAGGTGCATATGGAAGCCGGCTATGTACCGGCGAGCCATGCGCCGGAGGATTTCGCCCAGGCGCTGCGCGCCATCGGCGAACCAATCCACGGCCAGCCGGCCAGCGACATCTCGATGGCGAAGCTCTTGACGCTGCTGTTCGAGGTGACCGAGCTGTTCGACATGCAGACCCGGCCGGAACTTCTCATGCTGCAGAAGACCATGGTCGTCGTCGAGGGCGTCGCCCGCTCGCTCGATCCCACCTTCGACATGTGGGACGCCTCCGAACCGGTGGTGCGCGAATGGATCGAGCGCAATCTCGGCCCGCTCGGCAAGCTGCAGGAAGCCGGTTCCGGCATTGCCGATCTCGGCCGCGCCGTGACGAGCCTGCCGGCCATGCTGCAGAACGGCGCCCGGATCGCAGCGCAGCTGAGCGATGCGACTCGCGACGGCATCACGCTGTCACCGGAAACCGTCGAGGCGATCGGCCGGGCCGAAGGCCGGGGAAACCGTTGGCTGACGATCGGCGTCTGGGTAGCGGTTGTGCTGCTCGCCTGGAATATGTTCACCTGATCCGGCGCATCGTCGCGCCAGCTCCAGCGGGGAAGCATCATGGCGGATCTCAAGGCAACGCTGGCGGATAAGCGCATCCTGCTCGTCATCGCCGGCGGCATCGCGGCCTATAAGAGCCTCGACCTGATCCGCCGCCTGAAGGAGCGCGGCGCCACGGTTCGCGTCGTCATGACGAAGGGCGCGACGGAGTTCATCACGCCGCTCGCGGCAGGCGCGCTCGCTGGCGGCACCGTCTATACCGAATTGTTCGACCGCGAGGCCGAACAGGATGTCGGCCATATCAGGCTTGCCCGCGAGGCCGACCTGATCGTCGTGGCGCCCGCCACCGCCGATCTCATGGCGAAGATGGCGGGCGGCCATGCCGACGACCTCGCCACGGCGATCCTGCTCGCGACCAAGCTTCCCGTTCTCGTCGCGCCGGCGATGAACCCCGCCATGTGGGTGCATCCGGCGACCCAGCGCAACATCGCGCAACTCCTTGCCGACGGCATCCGGCTCGCCGGTCCCGAACGCGGCGAGATGGCCGAGAGCGGCGAGGCCGGCACCGGGCGCATGGCCGAGCCGCTCTCCATCGTCGCGGCGGTCGAAGCGCTTCTGGCCGGCGGTGCAGCTCCGGCTTCCGACGATCCCGCCGTCGGCAAGCCGCTGTTGGGAAAACATGTTCTGGTCACGGCCGGGCCGACGCACGAGCCGATCGATCCCGTCCGCTACATCGCCAACCGCTCCTCCGGCAAGCAGGGTTTTGCCATCGCGGCGGCGGCGGCCGCGGCCGGCGCCCGCGTGACCCTGGTCGCCGGTCCGGTCGGCCTGCCCGACCCCGACGGCGTCGCGGTCCGCCGGGTCGAGACGGCGCGCGACATGCTGGCCGCCGTCGAAATCGCGCTGCCGGCCGATATCGCCATCTTCGCCGCCGCCGTCGCCGACTGGCGGCCGGCGCATGAGGCCGGCTCGAAACTGAAGAAGGACGGCAGCGGCATCGTGCCACCGCTTCACGTCACCGAGAACCCCGACATTCTCGCGACCATTGCGCATCGCCAGGACGGCCGTCCCGGCCTCGTCGTCGGCTTCGCCGCCGAAACGGACGATGTCCTTGCCAACGCGCAGAAAAAACTCGGCCGCAAAGGTGCCGACATCATCGTCGCCAACGACGTGTCACCCGAGACTGGCGTCATGGGCGGCAGCGCCAACACCGTCCACCTGGTGACTTCAGAGGGCATCGAGAGCTGGCCGCAACTGCCAAAGGACGAGGTGGCGCGCCGCCTGGTGCACTGGATCGCCGGCCGTCTGCCGCCCAGGGCCTGACGGGGAAGGACGCACCATTCGCGCGCTTCGGACAATCCTGCTCTGGCTCGGACGGCTGCTGCTCTGGCTTGTCATCGCGCTGACCGCGGTGCTGGTCGGCTTCGCCTTCTGGTACCAGCTGCCGCTGCCGCAGACCGCGCTCAAGCTCGCCATCGGCGCCTGGGCAATCCTGGCGCTTGCCGTGCTTTTGCTTGAGATAACAAGGCGTTCGTGGATTGCTCGCGCCGTCTATGCGCTGGCGCTGGTCGCCGCCCTTCTCTGGTGGACGAGCATCAAGCCGAGCTTCGATCACGAATGGGCGCCCGATGTCGCGCATATCGTCACCGGCACCCGCGACGGCGACCTCGTCACGCTGCAGAACGTTCGCAACTTCGATTGGCAGAGCGAGACCACGTTCACGCCGCGCTGGGAAACACGGTCCTACGACCTTTCGAAGGTCGAGACGGTCGGCCTGTTCCTCTCCTATTGGTCCGGGCCGGCGATTGCCCACACGCTCGTCTCCTTCGGCTTCGAAGGTGGCGACCACGTTGTTTTCTCAGCGGAAATCCGCAAGCAGAAGGGCGAGAGCTTCTCGTCGATCGGCGGCTTCTTCAAGGAATTCGACCTGGCGCTGATCGCCGCCGACGAGCGCGACATCATCCGGCTGCGCACCAATATCCGCGGCGAGGACGTCTATCGCTACGCAATCCTTATGCCGAAGGCGGCCATGCAGGCGCTGTTCCTGTCCTATCTCGAGACCGGCAACCGGCTCGACCGGGTGCCGACCTTCTACAATACCGTCACCGCCAATTGCACGACGGTGGTGTTCCAGCTGCTGCGCGCGCTCGACCCGGCGCTGCCCTTCGATTATCGCATCCTGCTTTCGGGCTACCTGCCCGGATATATCTATCAGAATCAAGGCTTTAACACTGGCCTCACCGAGGCCGAATTCCGCCGCCGCGCGAGCATCAGCGCGCTTGGCATCGCCGCCGGCGACGGCGAGGATTTCTCCGCCGCCATCCGGGTTAACAGCGCCGCGTCCCGTTAGCCCGCCGCTATCGTTTTGTTAAGCATGAGGACCTTTCCGTGCCGCACCAGCCGACCATCGAACTGAAGGTGCTCGACCCGCGCCTCGAGGCCTGGGGCATGCCCGCCTATCAGAGCGACATGGCGGCGGCGATCGACCTTCGCGCCGCGATCGACGCACCGCTCGCGATCGAGGCCGGCTCGCTCGCCGTGCTGATCCCGAGCGGACTGTCGCTGTTCATCCGCGACCCGTTCGTCGCCGCGATGATCCTGCCGCGCTCCGGCCTCGGCCACCGACAGGGCCTCGTGCTGGGCAATTCGACCGGGCTGATCGACGCCGACTATCTAGGGCCCATCCTCGTCAGCGTCTGGAACCGCAATCCGGCCGGCACGCCGCCGATCGAGATCCAGCCCGGCGACCGCATCGCGCAGATGATGTTCGTGCCGGTGGTGCGGCCGCGTTTCGAGATCGTCGCCGAATTCTCCGCCGACACGGCGCGCGGCGCCGGCGGCTTCGGCTCGACCGGCGGCAAGTAGCCGGATGCCGGCGAGGCTCGACCCCGCCGCAACGGTCCACTAGACTTCCGCCACAAATCCAACGGGTTAAGGAGCAGCTGAATGGCCGAAGCAACCAAGCGCGGACGCGGCAAGGTCTACGCCTCGATCACCGACACGGTCGGCGACACGCCGATCGTCCGGCTCGACCGGCTCGCCGCCGCGAAAGGCGTCAGGGCGAACCTCTTGGCCAAGCTCGAATTCTTCAACCCGATCGCCTCGGTCAAGGACCGCATCGGCGTCGCCATGGTCGACGCGATGGAAGCGGCAGGCACGATCACGCCCGGCAAGACGGTGCTGATCGAGCCGACCTCCGGCAATACCGGCATCGCGCTCGCCTTCGTCGCGGCGGCGCGCGGCTACAGGCTGATCCTGGTCATGCCGGAGACGATGTCGATCGAGCGGCGCAAGATGCTGAAGCTGCTCGGCGCCGAACTGGTCTTGACCGAAGGGGCGAAGGGCATGAAGGGCGCGATCGCCCGCGCCGAGGAACTGAAGGCGGAGATCGGCGACGCCGTCATCCCGCAGCAGTTCCAGAACCCGGCCAACCCGGCGATCCACCGCGCCACCACGGCGGAAGAGATCTGGAACGACACCGATGGCGGCATCGACATTTTGATCTCGGGCGTCGGCACCGGCGGCACCATCACCGGCGTCGGCCAGGCGCTGAAGCCGAGGAAGCCGTCGCTGAAGGTGATCGCGGTCGAGCCGACCGAAAGCCCGGTGCTGTCCGGCGGCGCGCCCGGCCCGCACAAGATCCAGGGCATCGGCGCCGGCTTCGTTCCCGGCGTGCTCGACACGTCGATCTATGACGAGGTGGTGCAGATCCCGAGCGCCGAGGCGCTGGAAACGGCGCGCGAGGTGGCGCGGGTCGAGGGCATCCCGGTCGGCATCTCGTCGGGAGCGGCGATCGCCGCCGCGCTCAAGGTCGGCGCGCGCGAAGAAAACGCCGGCAAGAACATCGTCATCATCATCCCGTCCTTCGCCGAGCGCTATCTGTCGACGGCGCTGTTCGAAGGTCTGGAATAGCGCCTGCCCCTCTCCCCTAGCGGGAGAGGGTTTCGGTGAGGGATTTTCCTCAGGGGCTGATGGAGCAGACATCATCGTCACCTCTCCCTGGGGAGAGGTCGACGGCCAAGGGCCGGCGGGTGAGGGGTTCAGGCCTCACCGGTTAGATCGCAGCCCCTCACCCGGAGCTTCGCTCCGACCTCTCCCCATGGGAGAGGTGCAGGGCGCGACACTCTCGTCGTCATCCCTGCGAAAGCAGGGATCCATAGAATGTCAGATGCAGGCGGCCGCATGGATCCCGGGTCAAGCCCGGGATGACGGCGAGGGTGGGACGTCGAGCGCGACCAGGCTGGATGCTTCACCTCTCCCATGGGAGAGGTGAAGGCTGCATCCCGTCGACAGCATTCCGCCCGGCAGGCTCCGCGCAATCAACGAACCCCAAAGACAAAAAAGGGCCGGCGCGAACGCCGGCCCTCTTGGAAATCAAGAAAGCCTCAGACCCAGCCGCCGTCGACGATGTAGCTCTGGTTGGTGCAGCCCGACGCCTCGTCGGAGGCGAAGAACAGCACCGGCTTGGCGATGTCATCAGGGTAGAGCTTGCGCTTCAGGCACTGCTTGTTCATCAGGTCGATTTCGGCTTCCGGCGTCAGCCAGAGGTCGATCTGGCGCTGCGTCATGATCCAGCCGGGAACAACCGAGCAGACGCGGATGTTGAAAGGCCCCAGATCGCGCGCGAGACCGCGGGTAAGACCCTGCACGGCCGATTTCGCCGAGGTATAGGCCGGCATGCCGCCCTGGCCGATCATCCAGGAGGTCGAGCCCATATTGATGATGGCGCCCTTGCCGGCGGCCTTCATGTCCTCGACCACGGCCTGCGCAGCGAAGAACTGGTGGCGGATGTTGACCTGGTAGCGCTCGTCCCAATATTCGGGCGTCACGTCTTCCAGCTTGTGGCGCTGGTCGTGCGCAGCGTTGTTGATCAGGATGGTGATCGGCCCGAGCTTCTCACGGACATTGGCGATCGCCTGGCGGAGTGCTGCGATGTCGCGCAGGTCGCATTTTTCGAAATGCACGGTGCCGGTGGCGGAAAGCTCCTTGACCAGCGCTTGCGAAGCCTCGGCGTTGATGTCGAGGAAGCCGACCTTCGCGCCTTGCGCGACGAAGTGGCGGACGATCGATTCGCCGATTCCGCTGCCGCCGCCGGTAACGAGCACGGTCCGGTCCCTGAGGCTCGGATAGATGGCGCCGCTGGTCATAGATGTCTCCGTCCCTGGATCTCGCGAAGCGGTCGCGAGCGATGTCTGCCACGCGCCGGTCAAGCCGGCCCGCGCCTGTTTTAGGCCAAAGGGGAAAAGAGCGGAACCGAAATTTGAGGGGCGCACGTCAGGCGGGGACGGTAGCCTCCAGTTGAGGGATTGGCGTCGATCTTGCCGAAACACCAGTATAGCAGCTTTTGTCTATATCTACTGCCAATCGAACGCGATTTACTTCGGGCCTTCCAATAGCCGAAACCAATCCTTGACGGTCAGCCTGAGTCGATCAACCTCGTCCTCTGCAAGATTTCCGCAGTGAGCGATCGGCCCGCGGAGATTGTTCAGCGAGTACATCACTCGCCCCATAGCCTTTTGATTGCTAAGTATACCTCCAAATAGCTGCCAATTCATTCGAATTATCTCACCAAGCTGACCAAAGGTGATATAGTCTAGAGGATTCTCGGATCTCGGGGTAAAGCCCGCCTCACGTTCGCGCTGCAAATTCGACTTCATCTCTTCCTTGGCGCTCTGCGGGGCATACTTTTCCCACCAGTCAGAATCTCCGTGGCTCTCCGAGAGAGTATCATCGATTAGCCGCCTTATGTCGTTCTCAAGCATATAAAACAGCTTATAGTGCTCAGCCATAAGCAATGCGCTATCTCGAACCTCCGACGAAAACTGCGCGATTGAAGATTTTATTGAATAGTCCTCTTCCAAAACCGTCTTTGTAGACTTTGGTCTTTGCATAGTATCGTCTATTGACTGCTTTATTGACGCAGATTTCAATATGAATAATTCGATTCGTCCATGATCCATCATTGCATTATGTTCTCCCTGAGACTCCTGAAGATCGCATTTAACACACGAAGGTCCGACGTCTCCGGAATAACTATATTTATGTTGTAAACGAGACCAACGGCTGGCTGCGAAACTACGTTCGACGGCCCTGCATATGCGGATTGCTGAATACCGCTGCGGTTGGTGTCATCAATAATCGTCGATTCATCGTCAGCCAACGATGCATCCAATCCTGGTGTAACAAAGCCTTTTAAAGCGTTGAATGTTCCCTTGATCGCGATCAACAACAGGATCATTCGGCTTCAATCCAGTGATCTCTACAATTATATCACGGAGCTTTGCATCCTCTACTGAGTGGGCGTAGTCACTACGCCTATATATTTCTGGAAAGCCCATGCGCAGCGCCTGAAGAGCGGCTGAGCTGCGACCACCCTCGGTTCGGAACCGAGCATATAAATCTGTCGGTATCCCGTCACTGGAGATAAACCCCAGCCTCTTGAGTATAGGTATGGTTGCCCTTGCTGATCCTCCCGACATCTTCAGCACGTTCTCAAGAAAATCGCTGTTGAATTTATCCGGGCGAGACGCCTCGATAATCTTATCTAGTGCCTTCTTTAAGCTTCCGCTTGATGTCAAATAGGGAAGATTTCCAGGTATTTTTCTCGGCGGCGAAGGGCCGTTTTTGGAAGATTCCTCCTTCTTTGCTGCGTCCTCACCAGTAGCTGAGCTATCTGCATCTTTGACCACTTAAGCGTTCCTCTGCGCTATGTCCGAACCTGTCTCCAGAATACACCCGCTCTCGATGCTTGCAATCTTTAGGCGAGATGATTGATTTCCTATATCGACTGTAGCAGGCTGGTTTGAGTTCAAAGACGTGGATGATGGCGGCACTTTCGCTGCTCCGTGGGCGCACTCTCAGCCTCGTACCGATAGTGCTCCGCAGCCGCCGCGTTCGCGCCGTCGGCGAAACGCGGCCAGAATTTTGCTCACCGAACAGACCATCTTTGCGCATCAATCCCGACCACATTCCTCATCGCAGCATTGGGCAGCGTGTTCCGGCTGCTTGCGAAGTCATTCTCCATCGCCTTTGACGGCGCCATGCGTTCGGTTTTTCTGACTCGGCATTCCTTTGCCGCCCCCCTCCAAGCGAGCCGTTCCCCCTACCCCAACACGACGCCACCCGCCGCCTTGACCGGGATTTTCAAATAGCGGACGCCGTTGCTTTCGGCCTTCGGAAAACGGCCGGCGCGGATGTTGACCTGGATCGACGGCAAAATCAGCGCCGGGGCCGAGAGGGTGGCGTCGCGCGCCTCGCGCAGCGCCACAAAATCCGCCTCGCTCGTGCCGGCGCCGACATGGACATTGGCGGCGCGCTGGGCCGACACCGTCGTCTCCCAAGCATAGTGGTCGCGGCCCGGCGCCTTGTAATCATGGCAGAGGAACAGCCGCGTCTCGCCCGGCAGCTCGAGCAGGCGGCGGATCGAGCGATAGAGGGTGCGCGCGTCGCCGCCGGGAAAATCGGCCCGAGCCGTGCCGTAATCCGGCATGAACAGCGTGTCGCCGACAAGGGCGGCATCGCCGATGCGGTAGACGATGTCGGCCGGGGTGTGGCCGGGCGTGTGCAGCACCGAGGCTTCGAGATCGCCAATGGAAAAACGTTCACCATCGGCGAAGAGACGGTCGAAATCGCTGCCGTCGGTCTTGAGGTCGGTGGCGTTGAAGACCGGGCGAAAAATCCGCTGCACGTCCTTGATGTGCTCGCCGATGCCGATCTTCGCGCCCGTCCGCGCCTTGATGAAGGGAGCACCGGAGAGGTGGTCGGCATGGGCGTGCGTCTCCAGCGCCCAGACGATCTCGTAGCCGGCTGCTGTCGCGGCGGCGAGGATCGCCTCGACCGAGCGCGTGTCGACCGTGCCGGAAGCGGCGTCGTAGTCGAGCACCGGATCGATGACGGCGGCTTTTCGCGTGGCCGGGTCGGCGACGAGATAGCTGATCGTGTGGGTCGGCTCGTCGAAAAAGGCGCGGATTCTTGGCGCGACGGCGGACGACGGAACCGGTTCCTGGGCTTCGGGCTTCATTTCGGCTCTCTCCATCGGGTTGCGACTTGACACATATATTAGCGATTACTAATTTAGCAACACCTAATCAGTTTGGAGACACCCATGGCCCTCGACCTCGCCTCGCTGGATCTCGCCGCCTTCGAAGCCAACGCGCTGGAGGTGGCCGACCTGCTGCGCGCGCTCGGCAACGAGAAGCGGCTGATGCTGCTCTGCAAGCTGGTCGAGCATGGCGAGATGACGGTCGGCGCGCTGGCGGAGGCGATCGGCCTCAGCCAGTCGGCGCTGTCGCAGCACCTGGCGCGGATGCGCGACGAGGGCATCGTCGCCTTCCGGCGCGACGGCCAGACGATCTGGTATCGCCTGGCCGATCCGCGCATCGGCGAACTGATGGCGGTGCTGCACCGGCTCTATTGCCGCGCCGGCGCCTGACACCTCGTCCCCTGCCCCCGAACCCTGCCCACCCCCAAAAACCTGAAGGAAGCACCATGAGCTTGAAAGCGATCCCGGCCGACCGGGCGAAGGAATGGATCGAGGCCGGCGCGCTGCTGGTCGATATTCGCGAGCCGGACGAATTCCGCCGCGAGCACGTCGCCGGCGCGCGGCCGCGGCCGCTGTCGACGCTCCAGGCGCTCGATGTCGAGCCCGGCCGCGTCATCATCTTCAGCTGCCGCTCGGGCGCGCGCACCACGGCGCATGCCGAGCGGCTCGCCGCGGCGGCGGGCGGCGACGCCTACCGGCTCGAGGGCGGCCTCGACGCCTGGAAGAAGGCCGGACACCCGGTCGTCGCCGACAAGCGCCAGCCGCTCGAGCTGATGCGGCAGGTGCAGATCGCCGCCGGCAGCCTGGTGCTTCTGGGCGCGATTCTCGGCACCTTTATGCATCCGGGCTTCTACGCGCTGTCGGCCTTTGTCGGCGCCGGGCTGGTGTTTGCCGGCGCCACCGGCACCTGCGCGATGGCGCGGATGCTGAAGCGCGCGCCCTGGAACCGGCCGTCCGCTTCGGCGGCTGTCTGAGGCGCGGGCCATGATCGCACTGACGGACTGGCTCGCCATGGGATTCGGCTCGGTGGTCGGCTTCATCCTCGGCCTGGTCGGCGGCGGCGGCTCGATCCTCGCCGTGCCGTTCCTGGTCTATGGCGTCGGCGTCGCCTCGCCGCATGTCGCGATCGGCACCGGCACGGTCGCCGTCGCCGTCAGCGCGTTCGCCAATCTGCTGCCGCACTGGCGCGCCGGCCGGGTCAAATGGCGCTGCGGCGCCGTCTTCGCCGCCGCCGGCGTGGTGGGCGCGCTCGCCGGCTCGGAACTCGCCAAGGCGGTCGACGGCCAGAGGCTGCTGATGCTGTTCGGCGCGCTGATGGTGGTGGTCGGGCTCATCATGCTGCGCCGGCGCGACACCGCCGGCAACGCCGACATCCAGCTGTCGGCCGAAACCGCCCGGCAATTGCTGCCGCGGCTGATCGCGACCGGCTTCGCGGTCGGGGCGCTCTCCGGCTTCTTCGGCATTGGCGGCGGCTTCCTGATCGTGCCGGGGCTGATGCTGGCGACCGGCATGCCGCTCCCCTTCGCCATCGGCACCTCGCTGGTGGCGGTCAGCGCCTTCGGCGCGGCGACCGCCTCGAGCTATGCGGCGAGCGGGCTGGTCGACTGGCGGCTGGCGCTCGTCTTCGTGCTGGGCGGCCTCGCCGGCGGGCTCGGTGGCGCGACGGTGGGCGGGTTGCTGGCCGGCCGCAAGGCGCTGCTTGGCAAGATCTTCGCCGGCGTGGTGATCTCGGTCGGCACCTATGTGCTGCTGCGCGGCTGGCTCGCCTGAGATTTTTTCGCCGGCCATTGTCGATCCCGGCGTCCCTCATACGTCGATGGCCTAGAGGCGCGGTGATCGCCGCGCCGAACCAGCCGAGAGGGATGGACATGCCGCACGACCAGATCAGCCAGCCGGGCAAGCTCGTTCCGGCGACGGAATTGGCAGCCCGCAACGCCAGCCGCGTCCCCAATGAAAGCGACGACTATCGCCGGGCGCGTCAGGCGCTGCTGGCCGAGGAGATCGAGCTGCGCCGCCAGATCGAGCGGGTGGCCGAGCAGCGGCGCAACCTGCCACCGGGCGGGATCGTCGGCAGGAACTACCCGTTCGAGGGCGAGCTGGGGCCGGTCGACTTCGCCGGCCTGTTCGGCGACAAGCAGACGCTCGTCATCTACAGCTACATGTACGGGCCGCAGCGCAAGCGGCCCTGCCCGATGTGCACCTCGCTGATGAGCGCCTGGGACGGCGAGGCGCAGGACGTCGAGCAGCGCGTCGCCTTCGCCATGGTCGCCCGCTCACCGATCGAGCGGCTCTGGGCGTTCAAGCAGGAGCGCGGCTGGAAGGCGCTGAAGCTCTATTCCGACGTCAGCGGCGACTATACGCGCGACTATATCGATCCGGCCGACGGCGATTCACCGGGGCTCAACGTCTTCACCCGGCGCGATGGCACCATCCGCCACTTCTGGGCGAGCGAGATGGGCTTCGAGATGGCCGATCCCGGCCAGGACCCGCGCGGCGCGCCCGACCTGATGCCGCTCTGGACCCTCCTCGACATGACGCCGGAAGGCCGCGGTACCGACTGGTATCCGAGCCTCGACTATCGCTGAGGCGGGGCCTCGCCCGACGCGCCCCCCTCCTGCATGAAGGGAGTTTCCGATGCAGTTTGCCTGCCTGGTCTATGTCGACGGCGACGCGATGGCGGCGCTCTCGAAGGAAGAGCAAGTCCGGCTCACCGACGAGACGATCGCCCAGGATTGGGCCCTGCGCCAGGCGGGCCGCCTGATCCTGGCGCGGCCGCTGCAACCGCCGGAGACCGCCGCCGTCGTGCGCGTGCGGGCGGGGCACGCCACCGTCACCGACGGCCCCTTCGCCGAAGCCAAGGAGTTTCTCGGCGGCTTCCTGATCATCGAGGCGGATGACAGGGAGGCGGCGATCGCGGTGGCCAAGGCCTCGCCGATGGCCCGGATGGGCAGCATCGAGGTCCGGCCGCTCCTCGACCAGACACACAGCGTGACGGGAGAAGGGCGGCCGCCCGCCTTTTCGCACGCTGGGTAGGTGACAGGGAAATCAGCCGTCAACGCGTTCGTAGACGGTGACGGTCGACTCGGGCCGGGTGCCGAGGCGGTAGGCGGCGCGCAGCAGGCCGGCGGCGCGGTCGGCATCCGCCTCGCTGCGGGCGTGAACGCGGGCGAGCGGCGTCTGCGGGTCGATGCGCGTTCCCATGCCGGCGAGGTCGGAGAAGCCGACGGAGAGATCGATCGGGTCGCTGGCGACGCGGCGGCCGCCACCGAGCTCGATCACGGCGATGCCGACGGCGCGGGTGTCGATCGCCGCGACATGGCCGTCGCCCTCCACCAGCACGTCGCGGACAACCGCCGCCCTCGGCAGATAATCGTCGACGCGCTCGACGAAATCGGCCGGGCCGCCCAGCCCCGCCACCATGCGGCCGAAGGTTTCCGCCCCGTGTCCGGAGGCGATCACCGTCTCGATGCGGTCGCGCGCGGCCGAGACGCCGTCGGCGCGGCCGGCGGTGATCAGCATCTCGGCGCCGAGCGCCACGGTGATCTCGTGCAGGCGCGGGTCGCGCGCCGCGCCGGTCAGGTAGCGGACGGCATTGCGGACTTCGAGCGCGTTGCCGGCGGCCGACGCCAAGGGCTCGTTCATGTCGGTGATCAGCGCGGTCGTCTTCACGCCGGCGCCGTTCGCCACTTCGACCAGGCTCTTGGCCAGCGCGCGGGCGTCGGCATGGCTCGCCATGAAGGCGCCGGTGCCGGTCTTGACGTCGAGCACCAGCCCCTGCAGGCCGGCGGCGAGCTTCTTCGACAGGATCGAGGCGGTGATCAGCGGGATCGATTCGACCGTCGCGGTGACGTCGCGGATGGCGTAGAGGCGCTTGTCGGCCGGCGCGAGATCCGCCGTCTGGCCGATGACCGCCGTGCCGCAATCCTTGACCACCTTGCGGAACAGGGCGAGATCGGGCTGGCTGCGATAGCCGGGAATAGCGTCGAACTTGTCGAGCGTGCCGCCGGTGTGGCCGAGGCCGCGGCCAGAAATCATCGGCACATAGACGCCGCAGGCCGCCACCGCCGGCGCCAGCATCAGCGAGACATTGTCGCCGACGCCGCCGGTCGAGTGCTTGTCGACGACCGGGCCATCAAGCTCGGACCAATCGAGCACGGAGCCGGAATCGCGCATGGCAAGCGTCAGCGCCACCGCCTCGTCGCGGGTCATGCCGCGGAAGAAGATCGCCATGGCGAAGGCGGCGACCTGGCCCTCCGATACGGCACCCGAGGTCAGCCCCTCGACCATGAAGCGGATCGCCTCGGCGGGCAGCGCCTCGCCCTCGCGCTTGGCGCGGATGATTTCCTGCGGCAGCATCTTCTTGTTTCCTTCCTTTGGGCGTCAGCCCGCTCCCGACCCCGACCGATTGTGACGCACAACTTACCTCTCCCTGAGGGAGAGGTCGGCCCGGAGGGCCGGGTGAGGGTTTACGCCCTCACCGGATGGTTCCCTAAACCCTCACCCGCCGGCCTGCGGCCGTCGACCTCTCCCTCAGGGAGAGGTGAAGAGTGGCTCCTCAGCCGGCGGCCTGGTCCTTGAGAAACCGGCGGATGATCTTTTCGAGCTTCTTCGCGCCGAGCGGAGCCATCTCCTTGGTCTCCTCGTGCGAAAGCTCGCCCTCCGCCATGCCGGCGCCGAGATTGGTGATGTTGGAGACGGCGGCGACGCGGAGGCCGAAGAAGCGGGCGAGGATCGCCTCCGGCACGGTCGACATGCCGACGGCGTCGGCGCCGAGAATGCGCGCCATGCGGATCTCGGCCGGCGTCTCGAACGACGGGCCGGAAAACCACATATAGACGCCGCTTTCCAGATCCACGGCCTCCTGCTTCGCCGCGCGTTCCAGCGCGGCGCGCCAGACGAGATCATAAGCGGTCGACATGCCGACGAAGCGGGCGTCGGTTTCCTCGCCGATCAGCGGATTGCCGCCGGAGAAATGGATGTGATCCACCAGCATCATCAGCGAACCGGGCCCCATTTCGGGACGGAGCGAACCGGCGGCATTGGTGAGGATGACCCCCTCGCAGCCGAGCGCCTTGAGCATGCCGATGGCGTTGCGCATGACGCCCGCATCGCCGGATTCATAAAAGTGCGAGCGGCCGGAGAGGACGAGCACGTCGACGCCCTCCAGCCGGCCGGCGACCAGCGCGCCGGCATGGGCCGAGACTTTCGAAACCGGCATGCCGGGCAGATCGGCATAGGGGATGCGGACGGCGTCGGCGACCGCGTCGGCCAGCGGACCGAGGCCGGAGCCGAGCACGATGCCGAGGCGATAGGGCGCGTCGCGCCGCGCGCGCACGACCGCCGCGGCAGCGCGGCCATCATCGCGCAGCATCACAAGCGCTCGTCCATGCTGAAGCCGGCCGGCAGCAGCTGGGCCATGGTGAAATCCTGGCCCTTGCCGGTCGGATCCGAGCAATGGATCCGCGTCTGCGGATGCGAGAATTCCTTCAACCGCTGGCGACAGCCGCCGCAGGGCGTGCAGACGATGCCGCCATCGACGCGATCGGCGACGACGACGACAGCCGCGATGCGGCGGCCCTCGCCCGGCACACCGGCGGCGATCATCTGGCCGATCGCCGAGGTCTCGGCGCACCAGCCCTCGGGATAGCTCGCGTTCTCGACATTGGCGCCGACATAGACGCTGCCGTCCTCGGTCAGGATCGCCGCGCCGACGAGGAATTTCGAATAGGGCGCATGGGCATTGAGGCGGACGGCCTGCGCCCGCTCCAGCAGTTCGGCCTTGAGCTGGTCGTCCATTCTAGCGCTCCTTCACATAGGGCACGCCGCCAGCCTTGGGCGGGATCGCCTTGCCGATGAAGCCGGCCAGCAGGATCACGGTCAGGATATAGGGCAGCGCCTGGATCAGCTGGACCGGCACCTCGCCGACGCCGGGGACGACGATGCCCTGCAACCGGATCGAGGCCGCGTCGAGGAAGCCGAACAGCAGGCAGGTCAGAAGCACGTTGAGCGGCTTCCACTTGGCGAAGACGAGCGCCGCGAGCGCGATATAGCCCTTGCCGGCCGACATCTCGCGGATGAAGCCGCCGATTGCGCCACCGACAGATAGGTCCCGGCGAAACCGGCGAGGATGCCGCAGCAGATCAGCGCGCGATAGCGCAGCCAGGCGACCGAGATGCCGGCCGTGTCGACGGCGCCGGGGTTCTCGCCGACGGCGCGGACCCGCAGGCCGAAGCGGGTGCGGTAGAGCACCCACCAGGTGAAGGGCACGGCGAGGAAGGCGAGATAGACGAGGATGTTCTGGCCGGAGATCAGCTCCGAATAGAGCGGCCCGATGAACGGGATCGGCGCGATGTCGGCGGCGAAAGGCAGCGTGATCTCGGTGAAGCGCGCCGTGTTGGGCAGTTGCGGCGTGCGGCCGCCCTGACCGAACCAGGCATTGCCGAGCAGGATCGTCAGGCCGGAAGCGATGAAGTTGATCGCGACGCCGGAGATGATCTGGTTGCCGCGCTGGGTGATCGAGGCGAAGCCGTGCAGCAGGCTGAGCAGCACGCCGGTCAGCGATGCCGGCGAAGAGGCCGAGCCAGGCCGAGCCGGTGACGGTGGCGACCGAGGCGGCGGAGAAGGCCGAGAACAGCATCTTGCCTTCCAGGCCGATGTCGAAGATGCCGGAGCGCTCGGCATAGAGGCCGGCAAGCGCGGTGAAGACCAGCGGTACCGACAGGCGCACGGTGGCGGCGAGGATCTGGATCAGATCGGCGAACAGGCTTTCCATGATCGCTCCTCAGGCCGCGCGGGCGGCGGACGTGGCCGCGGATTTGGGTTTGGGCGCGAACAGCGCGATCAAAGCGGGGCGGAACATGTGCTCCAGCGCGCCGGCGAACAGGATGACCAGGCCCTGGATCAGGATGATCACCTCGCGCGAGATGTTGGGCATGTCGAAGGCGAGCGCCGCGCCGCCCTGGTAGAGCACGCCGAACAGGATCGAGGCGATGATGATGCCGACCGGATGCGAGCGGCCCATCAGCGCCACCGCGATGCCGACGAAGCCGGCGCCGGCGGGAAAGTCGATCTGCAGCTTGCCGGCGTCGCCCATCACCGGGTTCAGCGCCATCATGCCGGCGAGACCGCCGGAGATCATCATGGTGACGACGACGGTCTTCACATAGGGGATGCCGGCATAGACGGCCGCCGTCGCATTGGTGCCCATGGTGCGGATCTCGTAGCCGAAGCGGGTGCGCCAGATCAGCAGCCACACGGCGACCGCCGCGACCAGCGCGATCAGGAACGAGACGTTGAAGGGCGCGGCGCCAATGTCGAGCGCCGAACCAGTGCATCAGCCAGCCGAGCTTCGGCAGCTGGCCGCCTGCCTCGAACAGTCGCGTCTGCGGCGACATGTTGCCCGGCGGCTTGATGACGTTGACCAGCAGATAGACCATCAGCGCGGCGGCGATGAAATTGAACATGATCGTCGTGATGACGATGTGGCTGCCGCGCTTCGCCTGCAGCCAGGCCGGGATGAACGCCCAGGCCGCGCCGAAGGCGAAGGCCGCCGCCGTCGCCAGCACGGCGGTGACGTACCAGGGCACGTAGCGGTCGAGCGTCAGCGCCGCGAAGGCAACGCCGAGGCCGCCGAGATAGACCTGGCCCTCGCCGCCGATGTTGAACAGGCCGCCATGGAAGGCGACCGCGACCGCAAGGCCGGTGAAGATGAAATTGGTGGCGTAATAGAGGGTGAAGGCGATGCCCTCGCCGTCGCCGAGCGCGCCCGCACCAGATATTTGACCGCGTCGATCGGGTTTTCGCCGATGAACAGCACGACGAGGCCGGAAATGGCGAAGGCCACGGCGACGTTGAGAAGCGGCAGCAGGCCAAAATTGACCCAGCGCGGCAGGGTTCCGAGTGGGACGCTCATGGGTGCATTCCGTTGAGGGCGCGTATGCCGCGGTCTTCACCTCTCCCTGAGGGAGAGGTCGACGGCGCAGCCGGCGGGTGAGGGTTTACGGCGTTTCCGGAGAGGGCGTAAACCCTCACCCGGCCCGGCGGGCCGACCTCTCCCTCCGGGAGAGGTGAAGGAAGCACGCGTTCCGGCTGCGCGAGAAACGCCGTCACTCCGCCGCCTCCCGGCCGATGCCGGCCATCATCAGGCCGATCTCCTGCTCGTCGGCATGCGCCGCCGGCTCGCCGACGATGGTGCCGGCGAACATCACGAGGATGCGGTCGGAGAGCGAGCGGATCTCGTCCAGCTCGACCGAGACCAGCAGGATCGCCTTGCCTGGTCGCGCAGCGCGACGAGGCGCTTGTGGATGAACTCGATGGCGCCGATATCGACGCCGCGCGTCGGCTGGCCGACGAGCAGGCAGGCCGGGTCGCGCTCGATTTCGCGTGCCAGAACGATCTTCTGCTGGTTGCCGCCGGAGAAATTCGCCGTCTTCAGGCGCGGGTCGGCCGGGCGGATATCGTATTTCTCGATCTTCTCGACCGCGTCCTTGCGGATCGCGTCGATGTCGAGGAACGGCCCCTTCAGGTATTTCGGATCGTCCTGGTAGCCGAGGATGGCGTTCTCGTTTTCCTCGAACGAAAGCACCAGGCCCATATGGTGCCGGTCCTCCGGCACATGGGCGAGGCCCTTCTTGCGCAGCAGCGCCGGATCGACATGGCCGACCGGCTCGCCATTCAGGATGATCCGCCCGGACGCAGCCTTGCGGATGCCGGCGATCGCCTCGAGCAGCTCCGACTGGCCGTTGCCGGCGACGCCGGCGATGCCGACGATCTCGCCGGCGCGGACCTCGAACGAGACGTTGTCGACCATGGTGACGCCGCGGCCGTCCTTGACGGTCAGATTCTCGACCGCGAGCACGACCGGGCCGGGCTTCGCCTCGCTCTTCTCGACGCGCAGCAGCACGCGGCGGCCGACCATCAGCTCGGCCAGCTCCGGCATGGTGGTTTCGGCGGTCTTGCGCGTCGCGACCATCTCGCCGCGCCGCATCACCGAGACGGTATCGGTGATCGCCATGATCTCGCGCAGCTTGTGCGTGATCAGGATGACGGTTTTGCCCTGCGCCTTCAGCTGCGCCAGCATCTTGAACAGGTGGTCGGCCTCGGCCGGCGTCAGCACGCCGGTCGGCTCGTCGAGGATCAGCACGTCGGCGCCGCGATAGAGCGCCTTCAGGATCTCGACCCGCTGCTGCTTGCCGACGGGGAGTTCCTCGATGATCGCGTCCGGGTCGACGTCGAGCCCGTATTCGCGTTCGATCTGCTGCAGCGCCTTGCGCACGGCCGCCTCGCCGCCCTTCAGGAGCGCGCCGCCCTCGACGCCGAGCATGACGTTTTCGAGGACGGAGAAATTCTCGACCAGCATGAAGTGCTGGTGGACCATGCCGATGCCGTGTCGGATCGCGGTCTGGCTGTCTGTGATGCGGATCTCCTTGCCGTCGACCAGGATCTGGCCGCTGTCGGCATGGTAGAATCCGTAGAGGATCGACATCAGCGTCGACTTGCCGGCGCCGTTCTCGCCGATGATGCCGTGGATCGAGCCCTTGGCGACGGAAAGATGGATGTTCTTGTTGGCGTGCACCGGCCCGAAGCGCTTGTCGATGCCGACGAGCTCGATGGCGGGCGTGGAGGCGGCAATAGAAGAATTCATCGGATGCGATCCCGAAAGACTGCGACGAAGCGGCCGGTCGATGACGAGACGGCCGTCGGGGATCCGCGGCCGCCCTGGCCGTTGCTGGCCGGGCGCTGCCGCATCAGGACGAAACGAGCCGCCACGCAAGGCGCGGCGGCTCCAGGTGCCTCAGTTGACCGGGCACTTCTCGTCGGTGTTGTAGTTGTGGACGTCGATCTTGCCGGCGACGATGTCGGCGCGGGCCTTGTTGACGGAGGCTTCCATCTCCGGCGTGACGAGGCTGCGATTGTTGTCATCGAGAGCCCAGTCGACGCCGTCTCTCCTTGAGACCGAGCGCGTTGAGGCCGGGCGTGAACTTGCCGTCCTTGACGTCGGCAAAGGCGTTGAACACGGCAACGTCGACGCGCTTGACCATCGAGGTCAGGATCTTGCCGGGATGCAGATGGTTCTGGTTCGAATCGACGCCGATGCCGAGCTTGCCGGCGTCGGCCACGGTCTGCAGCACGCCGAGGCCGCTCGCGCCGGCCGCCGCGTAGATCACGTCCGCGCCCTGCTCCATCTGCGCCTTGGCGAGCTCGCCGCCGCGCACCGGATCGTTCCAGGCCGCCCCGGTCGTGCCGATGTAGTTCTGCATGAAGGAGGCGCCGCCGGCCTTGGCGCCGATGGCGTAACCGCAGGCGAAGTTGCGGATCAGCGGAATGTCCATGCCGCCGACGAAGCCGACCTTCTTGGAAGCGGACTTCTCGGCCGCGAGCAGGCCGACGAGATAGCCGCCTTCCTGTTCCTTGAACGTGACCGAACGGACGTTCGGCGCATCGACGACGGAGTCGACCAGCACGAACTGGGTGTCCGGGAATTCCTTCGAGACCTTGGCGATGGCGTCGGTCCAGGCGAAGGAGAGCGCGACGACCGGGTTATAGCCGCGCTTGGCGAAGTTGCGGATCGCCTGCTCGCCCTGGGTGTCGTTCTGCGGCTCGAAATCCTTGTAGTCGATGCCGGTCTCGGCCTTGAACTTCTCCGAGCCGTTATAGACCGGCCTCGTTGAAGGATTTGTCGAACTTGCCGCCGGTGCCATAGACGATGGCCGGCTTGACGTCGGCAGCCCAGGCCGAGCCCGTGGCCATGAGCGCCACGAAGGCTGCCCCGATGAACTTGCGCATCATAATGCTGACTCTCTCCTCTTGAAGGCGTTTTCGCCGGACGCTTGCCGCCCAACCGAAAGTTCCCCTGACGCCGCGGCTAGGCGGCCGTTCCTTTTCTATTTCGCACGGAGACCGGCAAATTTCATGCGCTTTCTTTATTCAGGTCCCCGCGCTTCCGCCGCCCCTGCAAGCGAGGCGGAGCGTGGCTGGCAGATTATGCGGCGGCGTTTTTTTATACAACTGATCAAAGAAATGCCGCCGCGCGCGCGATCGATCAAATTGTCGCCCGCCTCACTTTCGGCTTTTCCTCGGACCCCGATTTTTCTATCACTGGCAAACCGGTCCGGACGACCGCATGGAGACTGCCGATGACGATCCGCCCGGCCCCGACCCGCCCGGCCTTGGCGCTGGTTGCCCACGACAAGAAGAAGGACGATCTCGTCGCCTTCGCCGTCTCGCACCAAGCCAAGCTCTCTGAATTCGACCTTTTTGCGACCGGCACCACCGGCAGCCGCATCCTGGCCGCGGCGCCGGATCTGCCGGTGGCGCGGCTGAAGAGCGGGCCGCTCGGCGGCGACCAGCAGATCGGCGCCCTGATCGCGGAGGGCCGCGTCAAGGGCCTGATCTTCTTCGTCGATCCCTTGACGCCGATGCCGCATGACGTAGACGTCAAGGCGCTGATGCGGCTCGGCGCGCTGTACGACATTCCGATGGCGCTGAACCGCGCGACCGCCGAGCTGCTGATCGCCCACCCCGACGCCTTCCTGCAGACCACCTGACGCCCTCCAGCCACCTCTCCAGCGACCGTTCAGCCCAGACCAAGGCACCATGACCACCACCACACCGCCCCGCGCCTTCGTTCCGTTCCCGACGCTGATCGGCGATATCGGCGGCACCAATGCCCGCTTCGCGCTGGTCCCGGACGAGACCGGCCGGGTCATCCGCTTCCCGACGGTGCTGACGGCCGACTTCGCCACCATCGACGACGCGATCGCCGCCGTGCTGCCGCCGGACGTGACGCCGCATTCGGCCGTGCTGGCGCTGGCCGGGCCGATCCAGGGCGACAAGGTGCCGCTGACCAACTGCCATTGGGTGGTCGAGCCGAAGCGGATGCTCGCCCGCTTCGGGCTGGACGAGGTGATCCTGCTCAACGATTTCGAGGCGCTGTCGCTGTCGCTGCCGGCGCTGGCCGGTGACGACCTGGTATCGATCGGCAGCGGCACGCCGCTCGCCAATGCCGCGCAGGTGGTGGTCGGCCCCGGCACCGGCCTCGGCGCGGCGGCGCTGATCCACGCGCATACCTGGATCCCTGTTCCCGGCGAGGGCGGCCATATCGACCTGGCCCCGGTCAGCGCGCGCGACTTCGAGATCTGGCCGCATATCGAGCGGCCGCACCAGCAGACCGATCCGTTTGCCCGCATCGAGGGCGAGACGCTGCTCTGCGGCAGCGGCCTGCTCCGGCTCTATCGCGCCGTCGCGAGCGCCAATGGCGCGGCGCCGCGCTTCGACGACCCGTCCGAGATCACCGCCGCCGCGATGGATCGCTCCGACGCCGACGCCCAAGAGGCGCTCGAGCTGTTCTGCGTGCATCTTGGCCGGCTCGCCGGCAATCTGGCGCTGATCTTCATGGCGCGCGGCGGCGTGTTCCTGGCCGGCGGCATCGCCGCCAAGATCGCGCCCGTCCTGAAGGAAAGCGGGTTTCGCGAGGCTTTCATCGACAAGGTGCCGCATGGCGCGCTGATGGACCGGATGCCGACCTCGGTCGTCGTCCACCCGGAACCGGCGCTGGCCGGCATCACCGCCTATGCCCGCCATCCCGACCTGTTCGGCGTCGTCACCGAAGGCCGCCGCTGGCACAAATAGGCTTGCCTCCGACCGAAGGCGCGAACATGCCTCGCGGAAAAACGGAGCCACCACCCCTTCACCTCTCCCGGCGGGAGAGGTCGGAGCGAAGCTCCGGGTGAGGGGTTAGGGAACCATCCAGACCTGGCGCCGCGCCGCCAAATGCCTCGCTCTCGAGGCCGTAAACCCTCACCCGCCGCACTTCGTGCGTCGATCGTGCATTTCAGGTCGTCATCCCGACGAAGGTCGGGATCCACACACAATTCCTTAGTCAAACGGCTCAGCTACGGCCACGTTAAGCCGGTGTTCATGGGCCCCGGCCTTCGCCGGGGCGACGAGTTCTGGCCCATGCGACGTAGAACGCGTGACGGCATTCGGCGTTCTGCAAAGGGCTCCCGCAGGGAGAGGTGAAGACCGGCTTGTCGCCCGCTGCAACGTCGGCCTCAGCTGATCCTGAGCAGGCTGGCGATCTCGATGTCCTCGCCGAGATCCGGCCAGTGAATGGCCTCGCCGCGCCCGGTCAGCCGCCAGTTCTCGCGCTCGGCCCGGCTGGCGCCGACGAGGCGCGGGAACCAGTCGATCGGGGTCGCCAGTTCACGGCCATCGGCCAGGCTGACCAGAAGCGCATCCTTGGTCACGGCCGCATCGATGGCGACGGGATCAATCTTCATGGTCATTCCTTTCCGCGGCAGCCGGTTGATTCGCGATCCTAGCGCCGCCGGCGGGCCGGAATGCGGCAACGGGCTCACGTCCCTCTCGGCTTGGCGCGGGCCGTCGCCTGGGCCAGCAGCGGATCGTCGGGCCAGACATGCTTGGGATAGCGGCCGCGCATGTCGGAGCGCACGTCCTTCCACGAGCCGCGCCAGAAGCCGGGCAGGTCTTTCGTGATCTGGATCGGCCGATGGCCCGGCGACAGCAGCGTCACCGTCACCGGCACGGCGCCGTCCGCCACCACCGGATGGCGATCGAGGCCAAACAGCTCCTGCACCCGGATTTCCAGCACCGGCCCGTTCTCGTTCGAATAGTCGATCGGCACGCGCGATCCCGAAGGCGCATCGAAATGGGTCGGCGCCAGCCGGTCGAGCATGGCGCGCTTGTCCCAGGGAATGAGGCTGGCCAGCCCCTCATGCAGAACGCCCGGCGTCACCGCGTCGAGCCGGCGCTTGCCGTTCAGGAACGGCCCAAGCCAGTCGGCCAGCGTTTCCGCCAGCGCCGCGTCGGAAACATCCGGCCACGCCTCACCCAGCCTTGCGTGCAAAAAGGCGATGCGGGCGCGGAATTGCTCGGCCGTCTTTTCCCACGGCAGGGCGGCCACGCCGCGCCGGCGGATTTCCGCCAGCAACGCCGCCTGCACCGCCGCGTCGGACACTTTTGCAATTGCCCTATCGCCAAGGATCAGCCGGCCAAGACGGCGCACGGTTCGGCCACGCACCGACCCGGTCTGGGGATCGAAGGCGACGCTCTCCTCGTCCGTGATCGAACCGGCAAAATTGGCCTCGATCTCGGCGAGCGTCAGCGGCGCTGCGGTCAGGATTCGGGCCTTCTCCGCCGCGCCCTGCAGGCTGGCGACGGCGAGGAAGGGTTCGCGCGACAGCGCATCGGCCGGGTCGAGCACGCCGCCACGGCCATTGGCCATGACGAAGGCGCCCAGCGCGCCGCGCGCCATGGCGATACGATCGGGATAGGCGAAGGCGGTGAGCAGCCCGGCTTCCTCCGGCGTCTCGCGGCCATCGTCCGGCCGCGCGCCGACATCCCGCGCCCAGCGCGCGGCGAGCCCAAGCGAATCCCGGCTCCTCGGATCGCGCGCGGCGAACAGGCGGCGTACCCTTTCACGCAGATCGGTGTCGTTGCCGCCGAGGCCCGTCTCGCTGAGGACGGCGGCGATCGCGCCGGCGAGCCCGCCGACGCCGAGCGCCGCGCCCTTGCGCATCATGTGGCCGAGGCGCGGGCTGACGGCGAGGCGGGCGAGCGCCCCGCCCTCCTTCGTCAGGCGACGATCGGCGTCGAGCGCGTCGAGCCGGGTCAAGAGCGCGACGGCTTCGTCCCAGGCGGGCTTTGGCGGCGGGTCCAGGAAGGCGAGCTGGCCGGGATCGGCGACGCCCCAATTGGCGAGATCGAGCACCAGCGGCGCCAGATCGGCCTCGAGGATTTCCGGCCGGTCGAAGGGGGCGAGCGCCGCCGTCTGGCCCTCTTCCCACAGCCGGTAGCAGATACCGGGCTCGGTACGGCCGGCGCGGCCGCGCCGCTGGTCGGCGCTGGCGCGCGAGACGCGGCGGGTCTCCAGCCGGGTCAGCCCGGTCGCCGGCTCGTAGATCGGCGCGCGGGCGAGACCGGAATCGATCACCACGCGCACGCCCTCGATGGTCAGCGAGGTTTCGGCGATCGAGGTCGCCAGCACCACCTTGCGCTTGCCCGGGGCGGCGGGCCGGATGGCACGGTCCTGCGCGGAAAAATCGAGCGCGCCATAGAGCGGCGCGATCTCGACCTCCGGCCCGACCCGTCCCTCCAGTCGCTCGGCGACGCGGCGGATTTCCGCCTGTCCCGGCAGGAAGACGAGCAGGCTGCCGGTGTCGGCGGCGAGCGCCCGTCGCACGGCGTCGGCGACATCGTCCTCCATCCGCCGGACGGGATCGCGGCCGCCATGCCGGGTCTCGACCGGGAACATGCGGCCGAGACTTTCCACCACCGGCGCATCGCCGAGCAGCCGCGCGACGCGGGCGCCGTCGATGGTCGCCGACATGACGAGGATGCGCAGGTCGTCGCGCAGCCCGGCCTGTGCGTCGAGCGCCAAAGCGAGGCCGAGATCGCCGTCGAGACTGCGCTCGTGGAACTCGTCGAAGATCACCGCCGCGACGCCGTCGAGCTGGGGATCGTCGAGGATCATGCGGGTGAAGACGCCCTCGGTGACGATCTCGATCCGGGTCTTCGCCGAGACCTTCTTCTCCAGCCGGACGCGATAGCCGACGGTCTGGCCGACTTCCTCGCCGAGCGTCTCGGCCATGCGGCGGGCGGCGGCGCGGGCGGCGAGCCGGCGCGGCTCCAGCATCAGGATGCGCTGATCGCCACGCCACGGCGCATCGAGCAGCGCCAACGGCACCCGTGTCGTCTTGCCGGCGCCGGGCGGCGCCACCAGCACGGCGCTGGCGCGGCCTTCGAGCACGGATATCAGCTTTGGGAGGACATCATCGACGGGCAGCATGGCTGCCGTCATAGAGGGCGGCGGGGCTTCGTGCCAGTGGGGAGTCTTTCGTTGGCCGCGAATGGTCCTGCCTCGGTCATCATCCTGAGGTGCCCGGCAAAGCCGGGCCTCGAAGGAGGGTCCGGGGAACGCCGGATTCGTCCACGAGTGCTCCGCTGGTTTCTCCTTCGAGGCTTCGCTCACGCGAAGCACCTCAGGATGATGACGGTGGGGATTCGCAGGGCCCGCGTCTGGGACAGCCGCCCGGCCTTTCCGTTGTCCCGGTGCCGGCGGGGACCCACGCAGCCGGAATCCTGCTTACGAAGCTTCGGCTGCCTGGATCCCGGTTCTCTGCCCGGGATGACGGCGCGGGTGGGGAATTGCACCGAGCTTCGGCTAGATGACAACCACATTCCGATGGGGCAGTGTGATTGAAAGCGCCTATTGGCGCGCGGGGGGAAAAGATGAAGTCCGTGATACTTTTGCTCGGGGCTGTCGCCCCAATTCTGGCAGCTTGCTACTCCATGTCCGAGATGCAGCTGGCGCCTAACGTCTACAGAGTGGAGACGGACGCCTCGGGCCTACTATTTGCTGGAAAGTCCGGACAGCAGACGCTGAAGCGCGCGGCAGAATTAACCATACAGAATGGCTATACGCATTTCAAAATTGCTGATGCGTCACTTACGACGGGTTCTCAATTCGTGGGATACACACCCAGCTATGTTAGTGGTCAAGCTACCGCCACACGGTTTGGTAACACTACCCAAGTCTATGGAAACGGCTGGGTGAACAATGGTACTGCGATCCACAAGCCGACCTCCAAGGCAGCAGCCACCGTCATAATGTTCAAGGCCAATGATCCCAATGCAGCGGGCGCATTCGAGGCAGCTGCAGTTCTGCAAAAGTCATCCTAAGGCCTTAAGCAGCAATAGCCATCGACTACCTGTCGAAAACGAAAAGGGCGCCCTGTAGGCGCCCTTAAGATCGTGTCCGCGATGTCGAGAAACTACTCGACCGACTGCGGATTGTTCGCCTCGGCGTTGGCCTCGTGTACCTTCAACTCTTCCAGGCGCGGCATCGAGACGATGTTGTAGCCGGAATCGACGAAATGCACGTCGCCGGTGACGCCGGCGCCCAGCTCCGACAGCAGATACAGCGCCGAGCCGCCGATCTCGTCGAGCGAGACGGTGCGACGGAGCGGGGCGTTCTTCTTCTGGTAGTTGTACATGATGCGCGCATCGGCGACGCCGGAGCCGGCGAGCGTGCGGACCGGGCCGGCCGAGATGGCGTTGACGCGGATGTTGTCGCCGCCGAAATCCATGGCGAGGTAACGCACCGAGGATTCGAGCGCCGCCTTGGCGACGCCCATGACGTTGTAGTTCGGCATGACGCGGGTCGAACCGCCATAGGTCAGCGTCAGGATCGAGCCGCCATCCTTCATCAGCGCCGCGGCGCGCTTGGCGATCTCGGTGAAGGAGAAGCAGGAGATCACCATCGTCTTCACGAAATTGTCGCGCGTCGTGTCGGCGTAACGGCCCTTCAGCTCATTCTTGTCGGAGAAGCCGATGGCATGAACGATGAAATCGATCTTGCCCCATTCCTTCTCCAGCGCCGCGAAGACGCTGTCGACCGAGGCCAGATCCTCGACGTCGCAGGGCAGCAGCAGCTTGGCGCCGACCGCGTCGGCCAGCGGCTTGACGCGGCGGCCGAAGGCCTCGCCCTGATAGGTGAAGGCCAATTCGGCGCCGTGCGCGGCAAGCGTCCTGGCAATGCCCCAGGCGATCGAATGATCGTTGGCGACACCCATGATGAGCCCGCGCTTGCCGCTCATCAGGTTGCTGATTGGTGCCGTCATTCGATCGTCCTTGTTTTTGTTCTGTCTCAGGCGACGTAGCGCTGGAAGACCAGCGAGGCGTTGGTGCCGCCGAAGCCGAAGGAGTTGGAGAGTACGGTATCGATCTTCGCGTCGTCGATGCGCTTGCGCACGATCGGCATGTCGGCGAAGGCCGGATCCAGTTCTTCGATGTTGGCCGACTCGGCGATGAAGCGGTTGTTCATCATCAGGAGGCTGTAGATCGCTTCCTGCACGCCGGTGGCGCCCAGCGAATGGCCGGTCAGCGCCTTGGTGGCCGAGATCGGCGGGCACTTGTCGCCGGAGCCGAACACGGTGCGGATCGCCTCGATTTCCGGGGCGTCGCCGGCCGGCGTCGAGGTGGCGTGCGGGTTGATGTAGTCGATTCCGCCCTTCACGGTCGAGATCGCCTGCCGCATGCAGCGGATGGCGCCCTCGCCCGACGGCGCGACCATGTCGTAGCCGTCCGAGGTGGCGCCGTAGCCGACGACCTCGCCATAGATGCGGGCGCCGCGCGCCTTGGCATGCTCGAGCTCTTCGAGAACCAGCACGCCGGCGCCGCCGGCGATGACGAAGCCGTCGCGGTTCTTGTCATAGGGGCGCGAGGCGACGGCCGGGCGGTCATTGTACTTGGACGACATGGCGCCCATGGCGTCGAACAGCACGGAGAGCGTCCAGTCGAGCTCCTCGCAGCCGCCGGCGAACATCACGTCCTGCTTGCCGTACTGGATCATCTCATAGGCGTTGCCGATGCAATGATTGGAGGTCGCGCAGGCGGACGAGATCGAATAGTTGACGCCCTTGATCTTGAACCAGGTCGCGAGCGTGGCGGAAGCGGTCGACGACATCGCCTTCGGCACCGCGAACGGGCCGACGCGCTTCGGACCCTTGGAGCGGGTGATGTCGGCCGCCTCGACGATGGCGCGAGTGGACGGACCGCCCGAGCCCATGATGATGCCGGTGCGCTCGTTCGAGACCTCGTTTTCCTCGAGGCCGGAATCGCGGATCGCCTGCTCCATCGCGACATGGTTCCAGGCGGTGCCGCCGCCGTGGAAACGCATGGCGCGACGGTCGACGACCTCGGCCGGATCCAGCGTCGGCATGCCCTGAACCTGGCAGCGGAAACCGAGCTCGGCGAAGTCCTTGGCGGCGGTGATGCCGCTCCTGGCCTCGTGCAGGCTCGCCAGCACTTCCTGGGTATTGTTGCCGATGGAGGAGACGATACCCGTCCCGGTCACTACGACCCGCTTCATCGCTCGGTGTCCTTCCTGAATTCTAACGTTCGGCCATGACCGACCGGCCCGCAAGAGCCGGCCCCGCCATCAACCGACGGCAGGTGTCGCTTCGCCCTGGAACAGGCCGACGCGCAGGTCCTTGGCGCGGTAGATGGTGACGCCATCCGCCTTCAACCAGCCGTCACCGATGCCGAGCACCAGCTTGGAGCGGAGAACGCGCTTCAGATCGACGCCGTATTCGACCTTCTTGACGCTCGGCACGACCATGCCGGTCAACTTGACCTCGCCCGTCGACAGCGCCCGGCCACGGCCCGGCGAACCGCTCCAGCCGAGGAAGAAGCCCAGCATCTGCCACATGGCGTCGAGGCCAAGGCAGCCCGGCATCACCGGATCGCCCTTGAAATGACACTGGAAGAACCAGAGATCCGGATTGACGTCGAGCTCGGCGCGAATGTGGCCCTTGCCGTACTCGCCGCCCTCTTCGCTGATCGACGTGATGCGGTCGAACATCAACATGGGCGGCAGCGGCAATTGCGCGTTGCCTTCGCCAAACAATTCCCCTCGCCCGCAGGCGAGCAGAGCCTCATAGTCGAAGCTCGACGGGCGATCTGCCATGCCGTCAATCTACCTCTGTTCGGCGCAGACACTCGAAAAGCCGGGCGCGCGCACTATCCTGTTGCGCGGAGAAGCTCGACCCCCAGCGCTGATCGTGTGCTTCCTAACATAGCCGCCCAGCGTTCGAAAGCCCGGTGGAATTTGTGCGATCGTCGCGCGATGTCCGCGCTGATAGAGTCAATCGGGCGCGGTTCCCTATGCCGCCCGGAGAGGTTTTGATGCAGAGATCCCACGGCTGGCACCTGCTCATCGGCGTGCTGGCGGTATTCGCGAGCCTCGTCCCGGCCATGGCCGGCAGCGGCATCGACACACCCAGCCTGTTCCAGCAGCCGAATCTGTTCAGCCAGCCCAAACTGTTCACGGCGCCGCAGCCACGCGTCCGCACACCTGGTGCGCCGACCGTGCCGAGCCTCTCCGCCAACCAATGCCGCGTGCTGACCGGCACCTGCCCCACCGGCCGCCTCGAGCGCGTCGGCACGACCTGCTTCTGCAACACGGGGAAGGGAACACGGCGCCAGGGCACGACGGAGATCCGCCCGCAGGGAACGTTCAAGAACGGGCCTTGAACGGGCCTTGAACGAGCCTTGAACGAGCCTTGAACGGGAGATTGTCGGATCCCCCCGGGCCTGGCCCGGCATTTTTCGGAACTCCACCTGCCCGTCATCCCCGCGAAGGCGGGGGTTCATGCGTCAGCCCACCCGGCTGGGTGGATCCGGATCTCCGCTTCGCTTCGTCCGGGATGACGGCAAGCCTACCCCTTCTCGGGATAGAGCCGCAGCAGCCCGGCGCGGCTCGCTTCCGTGACGCCGCGCTCGGTGACGAGGCCGGTGACCAGCCGCGCCGGCGTCACGTCGAAGGCCGGGTTGCCGGCCTTGGTGCCCTTCGGCGCCAGCCGCACCTTGACGATCGAGCCGTCGCCGGCGACGCCGGAAATATGCGTCACCTCGTCGGCGGCGCGTTCCTCGATCTCGATCTCGGCGACGCCGTCGCCGATCGACCAGTCGATGGTCGAGCCGGGCAGCACGACATAGAACGGCACGTGATTGTCCTTGGCGGCGAGCGCCTTCAGATAGGTGCCGATCTTGTTGCAGGCGTCGCCCGAGGCGGTGACGCGGTCGGCGCCGACGAGGCAGATGTCAACCTGGCCGTGCTGCATCAGGTGGCCGCCGGCATTGTCGACGATCAGCGTGTGCGGCACGCCATGCGAGCCCAGTTCCCAGGTCGTCAGGCTGGCGCCCTGGTTGCGCGGCCGGGTCTCGTCGACCCAGACATGGACCGGAATACCCTCGTCATGCGCGCGATAGACGACGCCGAGCGCCGTGCCCCAGTCGACGCAGGCGATCCAGCCGGTGTTGCAATGGGTCAGGATGCTGACCGGGCGCGAGCGGCCATTCGCCTCCCAGATCTCGCGCACCAGCCGCGCGCCATGCGCGGCGATCGCGCCATTGGTCTCGATGTCCTCGGCGCGCAGCCGGTCGGCCGCGACATAGGCGGCGACGGCGCGGTCATCCGGCGCGAGCTCGCGGACCTCGTTGCGCATGATTTCGAGCGCCCAGCGCAGGTTGACGGCGGTCGGCCGCGCCGCGTTGATGGCGTCGAAGGCGGCGTCGACATTGGCATCGGACGGATCGTCGCGCAGCGCCATTGCGTAGCCATAGGCGCCGGTGACGCCGATCAGCGGCGCGCCGCGCACGACCATGCGCCTGATCGCGTCGATGGCGTCGGCGACGTTCATCAGCTTCAGCGTATCGAACCGATGCGGCAGCAGCGTCTGGTCGACGACGGTGACCGTGGTCTCGGAGGGATCGCGCCAGATCGACCGATAGGATACGCCGTCGACTTTCATCAAAAACTCCGCGACCGAAAATGGGATGACCGCCCTCACGTAATCGAGTAGAGGCGGAAGTACCAGTTAACTATCAGGGCTCCATCGATGTCGACCCAGCAAGTCCGCGCCATTCTGACCGATATCGAGGGCACCACCTCGTCGATCTCCTTCGTCAAGGACGTGCTGTTTCCCTATGCGCGCAGCCGCCTCGCCGGCTTCGTCGCCCAACACGCCGCCGACCCGGCCGTCGCCGAAGCCCTGGTTGAGGCACGGGCGCTGGCCGAACGGCCGGACCTCGACACCGCGGCGACGATCGAACTGCTGCAGGGCTGGATCGACGAGGACCGCAAGGCCAAGCCGCTCAAGGCGCTGCAGGGCATGATCTGGGAGGACGGATATCGGTCCGGCGTGCTGAAGGGCGACATCTATCCCGACGCCATCGCCGGGCTCGAGGCGTGGAAGGCCGACGGGCTCGGCCTCTATGTCTATTCGTCCGGCTCGGTGCTGGCGCAGAAGCTGATCTTCGGCTTCACCCATGCCGGCGACCTGACGCCGCTGTTCTCCGGCTATTTCGACACCACCATCGGCTCCAAGCTGGAAGCGGCCTCCTACACGGCGATCGCCGGCGAGATCGGTCTCGCCCCGGCGGCCATCCTGTTCCTGTCGGACAATACGAAGGAACTCGACGCCGCCCGCGCGGCCGGCATGAAGACCATCGGGCTCGACCGCGGCGAGGCGGTGATCCCGCCCGACCAGACCCATCCGCTCGTCACCGAATTCGGCGCCATCGACGCGAAGGCCGGCTCCGTCCGTACGGCCGGATGAACCGGGAATCGGGCTCCGCCACGGCGATCGGCGCGGCCGCGATCGGGCTTTGGGCCTGCCTCGCGGCGCTGACCGGCGCCAGCAAGTCCGTGCCGACCTTCGAGGCGCTCGCCATCACCTTTGCCATCGCCGCCGTCGCGGCGCTGGTCGGCTTCCTCGCCATGCGCGGCCCGGCCGGCGTCCGTGCCGGCCTGCGGCAATGGCCGCTCCGGGCGTGGATCCTGACCACGGTGGCGATCTTCGCCTATCACGCGCTGTATTTCGCGGCGCTGCGGCTGGCGCCGCCGGCGCAGGCGAGCCTGATCAACTATCTCTGGCCGCTCTTGATCGTGCTGTTCTCCGGCCTCATCCCCGGCGGGACCACGAAGCTCGGCCTGCCGCAGATCGTCGGCGCCATCCTCGGCTTCGCCGCCACGTTGCTTCTGGTCGGCGGGCCCGGTCCGGTCGAGGCGAGCGGCACGGCAATGGCCGGCTATCTCGCCGCCCTCGTCTGCGCCTTCACCTGGTCGCTTTATTCGGTGCTCAACAACCGCATCAACGCGCCCGGCAGCGAGCCGATGATCGTCGTCTGCGCCCTCGTCGCCATCCTGGCGGTCCTGTGCCATCTGGCAATTGGCGAGAGCTTCGTCATGCCCGATTTCGGCGCGAGCCTGTCGCTGCTGGCGCTCGGCATCGGCCCGATCGGCGCCGCCTTCGTCGCCTGGGACCACGCCACCAAGCACGGCAAGCTGGCCCTGCTCGGCGCCATGTCCTATGCCGCGCCGCCGCTCTCGACGCTGATCCTGGTGCTGACCGGCCAGGCGGAGCCGAGCCTCACTTTGCTCGCCGCCACGCTGCTGGTGGTCGCCGGCGCCGGCCTGGCGGCGTTCGGCGGGCGGCGACGGACCGTCGCATCGCCCGATCTCCCCGTCAGCCAAGGATAGAGTCGTTCCGTGTTTCATCGAAACACGGAACGACTCTATCTCTTTGTTTGATCACGTTTTCTTCATGCGAACCGGTATCCACTTCGCTCGAAAACGCTCTAAAGAGGCGCGATCAGGCCGCAGCTTCGTCGCGGCCGAAATTGCGCACCAGCACGGCGGCGAGGATGATCGCGCCGGTCAAGAGATCCTGCAGGAAGCTCGGCACGCCGAGGATGGTCAATCCGTTGGAGACGACGGCGATGATCGCCGCGCCGACCAGCGTGCCGGGCACGCTCGGCTCGCCCTCGCGGAACGCCGTCATGCCGAGGAAAACCGCCGCATAGGCCTGCAGCAGATAGCCGCCGCCGCCGGTCGGATGGGCGCTGCCGAGGCGGGCGGTCAGCAGCAGGCCGGCGAGGCCGGCCAGCGCCGCGCAGAGCGCGAAGGCGACGACCATGTCGCGCCGGACCGGCAGGCCGACGAGGCAGGCGGCCTCGCGGTTGCCGCCGATGGCATAAAGCCTGCGGCCGAATTCGGTCTGGTCGAGCAGCAGCCAGAAGACCACAGCGACGCCGATCAGCCACAGCGTCGGCACCGGCACGCCGGCGAGCGTGCCGCGGCCGAGATCGCGAAAGCCGGCCGGAATGCCGGAGAACAGCGTCGCGCCGTTGGAGACCCAGAAGGTCAGGCCGCCGATCACGGTGCCGAAGGCGAGCGTCGCGATGAAGCTCGGCACCTTGTAGCGGGCGACGAGGAAGCCGGAGATGGCGCCCATCGCGACGGCCGAGACCAGCACGACAATCATCACGATAGGCACGGCGATGCCGGCGGCGAACAGGGCGGCGGCGGCGATGCCGGCCCAGGAGACGACTGCAGAGACCGAGAGGTCGAATTCGCCCAGCACCATGACCAGGGTCGCGCCGATGGCGACGATGGCGAGCAGCGCCATCTGCTGGGTGATGTTGACGAGGTTCGACATCGAGCCGAAGGCGTTTGGCGAGGCAATGGTGAAGACGAGGACGATCAGCGCCAGCGCCAGGAGCGTGCCGTAACGGCGAAGAAGGATCATGCGGAGCGTTCCGAGGGCAGCCACTGCTCGTCGGGAGCATGGCCGAAGGCGGCGGCGACGACGGCCGCGCGGGTGAGGGAGGGGCCGTCGAGCTCGGCCACCAGCCGGCCGGCATGGAGCACGAGGACGCGGGTGGAGAGGGTGAGCAGTTCCTCGATGTCGCTGGTTGCCATCAGGATGGCGGCGCCATCGGCGGCGATCCGGCGCATCTCGCCATGGATCTCGGTCTTGGCGCCGACATCGACGCCGCGCGTCGGCTCGTCAACGAGGAGGACTCGGATCGGGCGGCCGAGCCAGCGGCCGAACAGAAGTTTCTGCTGGTTGCCGCCGGAAAGGGTCGCCGGCGAGCGGTCCGGGCCGGCGGCGACAAGGCGGAGGCGGGCGCCGGTGGCCTTGGCGAACTGGCGAATCTTCGAGCGCGCCGGCACGGGCAGGGAGGCGAAGGCGCGAAAATCGGAGAGATGAGCCAGCGAAAGATTGCGCTCGATCGAGAGCGAATTGGCGAGGCCTTCGCGGCGACGGTCTTCCGGCACATAGGCGACGCCGGCTTTGATGCGGCCGGCAGGTCCCTGTCGCGGCACCTGGCCGTTGATGGCGATCAGGCCGCGCCCGGGCGTCGCGCCCCAGATCGTCTTCAGCAGCGACGAACGGCCGGAGCCGACAAGGCCGTAGAGCCCGACGATCTCGCCTGGCCGGGCCTGGAAGGTGAAGCGGCTGTCGCCGGGGCCAAAGGCGAGGTCGGTGGCAAGCACGGGCTTTTCACCTCTCCCATCGGGAGAGGTCGACGGCGCAGCCGGCGGGTGAGGGGTTGCGGCGTTGCCGGAGCCAGCCCCCGACATCATGGCGACGAGGCCGGCGCGGCTGGTGTCGGCGACGGCGCCGAAGCCGACGGTGCGGCCGTTTCTGAGCACGGTGTAGCTGTCGCAGAGGTCGAGCACCTCGTCGAGCCGGTGCGAGATGAACAGCACCGCACAGCCCTCGGCGGAAAGCTGGCGCACGATCGCGTGCAGCCGCTCGGCCTCGCCTTCCGACAGGCTCGAAGTCGGCTCGTCCATGACGACGAGGCGGCAGGGCTCCATCAGCGCGCGGACGATCTCCGCCATCTGGCGCTGGCCGGGCGTCAACCGCGCCGCCGGCCGGTCGAGCGGCAGGTCGGGCGCGATCCGCGCCGCCACCTCGGCCACCTTCGCCCGCATGGCGCGGCGGTCGATGAACGGGCCGCGCCGGGGATGGTGGCGGCCGATCCAGGCATTGCCGACGGCGTCGAAATGCGGAACCAGGTTCAGTTCCTGATGGATGAAGCGAAAGCCGAGCGCTTCCGCCGCGCGCGGACCGTCGATGGCGATGTCGGCGCCATCGAGGCGGATCGTGCCGGCGTCCGGCTGGTAGAGGCCGGAAAGCGTCTTGATCAGCGTCGACTTGCCGGCGCCGTTTTCGCCGACAAGCGCATGTACCGATCCCGCGCTGAGCGCGAGATCGGCGGAATCGAGAGCTTTCGTCGCGCCGAAATGCTTGACGAGGCCGCCCAGCGCGAGAAAGGACGTCGATGTCACGGGCAGGTGACGCCCAGCGTCTCCGGAGTGATCAGCTTGGCCGGCGCGTAGACCTCGGCCTTCGCCGGCGTCTTGCCCGCGAGGATCTCGGTCAGGCCCTCGGCGGCGAGGCCGGCCATGGCGTCGAAGTCCTGGCTGACCGTGCCCTTGATGTGCGAGCAGGCCTTGATCAGCTCGACCGCCTGCGGGTTGCCGTCGATACCGGCGATGATGATCTTCGAATCCGGCTTGTCGGCTTCGACCGCCAGCTGTGCGCCGATCGCCGGCTCGTCCCAGGCCGCCCAGACCGCGTCGATCTGGTCGCCCTGGCTCTTCAGCCAGTTTTCCGTGGTCTTGCGCGCGTCGTCGACCGGACCGGGCACGACGACATAATGGTCGGCGACGACCTTGATGTCGGGGTACTTCTTCAGCGCCTCGTCGAGCGCCAGCTCGCGCTGGTGCACGCCCGGATGGGCCGAATAGAAGAACTTGACGATGTTGCCCTTGCCGCCGAGCTTGCCGAACAGGAAGTCGGACAGCTTGGTGCCGAGCTCGAAATTGTCCGAGGTGACGTTGAGCACGACGCCCGGCGCCTTGGCGCCGTCGATGGTGACGACGGGAATGCCGGCCGCCGCGGCGGCATTGACCTGGTCCTGGATCTGGGTCGGGTCGACGCTGACCAGCACGATTGCCGCGACCTTGGCGGCGACGACGTCCTCGATGCGGCTGGCGAGCTGGCCCATGTCGCCGCGCGTGTCGACGACCGTGGCGTTCCAGCCGGCCGCCTTGGCCTTGTCCTGGAACACGTTGATCATCTGGTTGGTGGCGACCGAGCTCTGATACGGCGTCAGCACCGCCACGTCGGCGGCGAAGGCGCCAGCGGTCGACGCCATCAAACCGGCCAAGGCCAAACCAAGAATTCCAGCCCGCATTTTTCCACTCTCCCCTTGGGTGCGGGGAGAGTGATATCGCTTCCGCTACGCGCGGGCGCAAGCGGCTCAGAGCGCCGGATCGAGCGCGGCGGCGAGCGCTCCGGCATGGGCGGCTGCCTGACGGTAGGCGGCAAAGCGTCTTGCGGCGCGCTTGGCCCGGCCCTTGCGCGGCTTGACGACGGTTTCGTCGCCGGCGGCGGGCGATTTTTCGGCCTTGCCACTGGCCTTGCCGGAACGGCTGCCGGCGTTCGCCGCGCCTTCGGATTTGGTCGCGCGCTGGCCCTGGCGGCCGCCGAGCTGCCCTTGGCGGCGCAGCCCGATGATCGGCGCGACGATGCGGAAGGCGCCATAGGCGGTGACGATGCGCGAGGCGGCCGGAACCGTGACCTTGGCGCCGGTGACGTCGGCGATCAGATGCGCCATGGTCAGGCTGCCGGCGACGCCGCCGGCCAGCGCGATGGTGGCGGGCTCGATGGGCAGCGCGTCGAGATTGTCGCGGATGGCGTGGGCGAGGCCCTCCAGAACGGCATAGGCGAGCGCTTCCGGCGCGTGGTCGCGGTCGAGGCCGAAGAAGGCGCCGCGCACGGCGCGGTCGGAAAACGGCGCCCGCTCGCCGATCAGATAGGGCAGGAACAGCGCGCCGGGCGGATTGGCGTCCTGCGCCTCGGCCGCCGCATAGAGCTCGGCGACCGGCCGGCCGGCGACATTGGCAAACCAGTCGATCGCGAGGCCGGCCGCGAGGAAGGGCGAGATGACGATGACGTCGGTGCCGACCGGGGCGGCGAGCGTGTAGGCGTCGCGCGGCGGCTTTGCCACCGAATAGGGCATGGTGGCGGCGATCCAGCCGGTGGTGCCGAGATAGGCATGCGGCCGGTCGTGCTGTTCGCTCGACGTGCCCCAGGCGGTGGCGCCGCCATCGCCGGCGCCGACATAGACGGGAATGCCCGGCTTCAGGCCGAGCGCGGCGGCAGGCTCCGGCAGCAGCGGCCCGGCCAGCGCGTCGGCATCGAGAATGTCGGGCAGAATGCGCAGCGACAGGCCGATGGCGCCGAGGATGGTCGCGTCCCAGTGCCGCTCGGCGAGATTGAGCAGGCCGGTGGTGGTGGCACAGGTCGGATCGACGACGGCACGGCCGGTCATGCGGTGGATCACCGCGTCCTTGGCGCCGAACAGCACGCGCTCGACCGCCGTCATGGTGTCGATCTCATGGTTGAGCAGCCAGTCGAGCCGGAACAGGCAAAGCGCCGGCTCGGCGCGATTGCCGATGCGGGTCTCGAAATCCCCAGGCAATTGCGCCTTGACCGCCTCGATCTCCGCCGCCGTCACGCGGGCGTCGCTATAGAGCAACGCCGGACGCACGCTGGCGCCGTCACGGCCGAGCAGGATGACGTTCTGCATCGAGCCGGTCAGGGTGATGGCGATCGGCTGGATGTCGACGGCGAGCGCCCGCACGGCGTCGATGGTCGCCTTCCACCAGGCGGCCGGATCCTGTTCGGCCCAGCCCGGCTGCGGCACGGCCGTGGTGATCGGCGCGTCGGCCGAGCGCAGCGTACGGCCCGCCTCGTCGAACAGCGCAGCCTTCACCGACGAGGTTCCGACGTCGATGATCAGTACCGTGCGCGCCGGCGCCGGCTTTTTGGCTGCCATGTTCGAATCCCTGTCCGCAGTTTCGGGAGGCGCAATCTAGAGCCTGTTCCGCCGCGAGGGAATCGGCATGGCGCCCCTTTCGTTTGGGCAGGACCTTTTCGCGAGCCGGGCGCGACCGACGGGCCGGGACCGGCCCCACCCGGTGGGTCAGGCGGCGCGGGCGGTGTGCGGCAGGATGAAGGGCGCGTCGGTCGAGACGCCGCCGACATGCACGCTGACGCCGAAGACGGAACGCATCATCGCGTCGGTCAGGACCTCGCGCGGCGTGCCGCTGGCGGCGATGCGGCCGGCGCTGACGACGAGGATCTTGTCGGCATAGAGCGCCGCCAGGTTCAGATCGTGCAGGATGGCGACGACGCCGCCGCCGGCGCGCGCGAAGTTGCGCGCCGTGTCGAGGGTGAGCAATTGGTGGCGCAGGTCGAGGCTCGCCGTCGGCTCGTCGAGGAAGAGATAGCGCGGCACGCCGGCGACCACCGGCTCCCAGACCTGGCAGAGCACGCGAGCGAGATGCACGCGCTGCTGCTCGCCGCCGGAAAGCTCTTGGAAGAAGCGGCCGCCGAAGCCGTTCAGGTCGACGCGGATCAGCGCGGCGGCGACGCGGGCGGCGCGGTCGGCCGGGCTCAGCGCGCCGCTGGTGCCGAGGCGGACGACCTCGTGCACGGTGAAGGGGAAGGCGAGCGAGGAGGCCTGCGGCAACACCGCGCGGCGCTGCGCCAGCTCGTAGGGTCGGTAGGCGGTGATGTTCTTGCCGTCGAGCTTGATGATGCCGCTCGCGGCGCGCAACTCGCCTGTGACGGCCTTCAGGATCGTCGACTTGCCGGCGCCGTTCGGCCCGACCACCGCCGTCAGTTCGCCGGGGGCAACCGTCAGAGAGACGTTGTCGAGAATGGCGCGCTGGCCGGCGCGGACGGTGAGGGCTTCAACTTCCAACATGGGTGGCGTCCCGCTTTTCAGAATGGGCGGGAGTGGCGGGCGTGATGCCGCCACTCGGTCTTGTTGCATCCCGCCTGAGAGCTCGACTGGCTCGTCTCGGTGGGCTCCGTCTTCACCTCTCCCTGAAGGAGAGGTCAACGCACAAATGCGGCGGGTGAGGGTTTACGGCCTCACCGGATAGTTCCCTAAACCTTCACCCGGAGCTTTGCTCCGACCTCTCCTTCAGGGAGACCTTTGCACAACATCGTCGACCTGCGCAGACCGTGCATTTCAGGTCGTCATCCCGACGAAGGTCGGGATCCATACACACAATTCCTTAGCCAAAAGGCTCAGCTACGGCCACGTCAAGCCGGTGTTCATGGGCCCCGGCCTTCGCCGGGGCGACGAGTTCTGGCCCATGCGGCGTAGAACGCGTGACGACATCAGGTGTTCTGCAAAGGTCTCCTCAGGGAGAGGTGAAAAGAGGACCCTGTCTTGTCGGGCGCCCTAGAGATCGATGACGCCGCGCTTCCTGAGCAGAATCGACAGGAAAAAGGGCGCGCCGATGGTGGCGGTGACGATGCCGATCGGCAGCTCGGCCGGCGCGACGATGGTCCGGCAGACCATGTCGGCGACGATCAGCAGCGTCGCGCCGAGCAGCGCCGTCGCCGGCAGCAGCGTCCGGTGTTCCGGGCCGATGACGAGGCGCAGCACATGCGGCACGACGATGCCGACGAAGCCGATGATGCCGGCGAAGGCGACGGAGACGCCGACGGCCAGCGCCACGACCAGGATGATCAGGCTCTTCAGGAACTGCGTGTTGAAGCCGAGATGACGGGCCTCCGCCTCGCCCAGCACCAGCGCGTCGAGTCCCCGCGCGGTAAACGGCATCGCGAGGAAGACGCCGATGACGAAGGGCAGCGTCAGCAGGATCTTGTGCCAGGTGGCGCCGCCGAGGCCGCCCATCGACCAGAAGGTCAGTTCGCGCAGCTGAAAGTCGTTGCTGCGGAAGACGAGATAGGCGGCGACCGCGCCGGCGATGGCGCCGAGCGCGATGCCGGCCAGCAGCATGGTGCCGACCGAGGTCTGGCCGCGTCGCGTCGCGATCGAATAGAGCAGCAGCGTGGTGCCCAGGCCGCCGAAGAAGGCGGCGATCGGCAGCGCGCCGATGCCGAGGAAATCCATCACGGGGGCGAGGAAGGCGCCGCCGAGCACGATGACCAGCACCGCGCCGAGGGCCGCGCCTGCCGAGACGCCGACGAGGCCGGGATCGGCGAGCGGGTTGCGGAACAGGCCCTGCATCATGGCGCCGGCCAGCGCCAGCGCCGCGCCGACCATGGCGCCGAGCAGCGTGCGCGGGATGCGGATGTCGAACAGGATGACATGGTTGACGGTGCTGATCGCGTCGAAGCGGCCGGCGAGCGCGTCGGAAAGCAGCCCGGCCACCTCGGCCGTCGACATGCCGGACGGGCCGACGCAAAGCGAGATCATGCCGACGACGAGAAGCAGGACGACGAGGGCGGCGATCACCAGCCGGGCGCGGCCACGACGGTCGCCGGCGACCGGAGCTGTCATGACAAGGCTCATCAGTTCGCCGCCGGCCACTCGGGAAGATCGAGGTTCGGATAGAGCGCGCGGGCGAGGTCGCGCGCCGCGTCCGCCGTGCGCGGGCCGAAGCCGAGCAGATAGAGGCCGTCCATCGCCACCAGCGCCTTGTCGCGGGCGGCCGGCGTGGCGCGCAGCGCCGGCGAATCGAACACCACCTCCGGCTTCGGGGCGCCCTGCTGCGAATTCATCATCACGACGACCTCCGGAGCGGCGGCGATCAGCGCCTCGTCGGAGGCCGGCTTGTAGCCCTCGACTTCGGCCATCGGATTGATGCCGCCGGCCAGCGCGATCATCGAATCGGCGGCGGTGTTGTGACCGGCCGCCAGCGGCTTGCCGCCATTCAGGCTCATCACGAAGACGGCCTTCTTGCGCTGGTTTTCCGGGATCTTGGCGACCGCCGTCTCCAGCGCCTTGAACTTCGTGGTCAGCGTGTCGGCGATCTGGTTGCCCTTTTCCGTCTCGCCGAGGATGTCGGCGATCAGGCGGACCTTGGCGATGATGCTGTCGCCCGAGCGGCGCTCCGGCACGATGACGATCGGCACCGAGGCGGCTTCGAGCAGGGTGATCGCATCCTTGGGACCGGAGCCCTCGATGGCGATGATCAGGTCCGGCTTGACCGAGAGCACGCCTTCCGCCGACAGCGCGCGCATATAGCCGACATCCGGCTTGGCATTGGCTTCGGGCGGATAAGAAGAAGTGGTGTCGCGGGCGATGATCCGGCCGCCGGCGCCAAGCGCATAGACGATCTCGGTGATGTCGCCGCCGATGGTGACGATGCGGTTCGTGTTGCCGATGGTGACCTTGCGGCCGGTGGCATCCTCGATCTCCCGCTCGGCCGCGACCGCCTGGACGATGGCACCGCAGGTAATGGCGACGGCGAAGGCCAGGCCGAAAAGGAGCTGGAAGCGACGACCCGGCAGGCGCTCGATCGAGCGCGCGAAGCCGAAATGCAGGGGAGAGTGCGCGAGCCTCATCATGATCCCGTCTACTTGTTCAATATGAGCTTGCCGGCCCGGGTGAGGCGCAGCCTGTAATCCTCGCCGACATGGCGAATGATGATTTCCCGCGCGCCCCGAAGCAGGTCTTCGCTGGCAATCACGCGCGGTCCGGAACCCGAAACGGACGGGTCCAGCGCTTCTGCGGCCGAAAATGTGTCGTGCATGTCAGCTCCACCGGATTGCCTGGGTGGCGGCAATTTCGAGTCGTTCTAAACTTGCGAATTATTCGCAACAATTTAGTTGACTGACGTACTCACCTTTTCGTATCTCCGCAAGCGAAAGATCGCCGACGCCGGTTCGGCCGCCTTGCAGCCTCATCTCGAGGGAGCAGGACGGAGCCGGCGCTTCCGCCCAGCACGCCAGAGCCGGCCCCGCGCAAGTCCGCGGACCCGGACAGCCAGCCAGGCCCTTCACTTCCAGAACGCCTATGGGGCTCGCATGCGTGTCGCTCGACATAAGTTTTGGCTGATGGCCGGTACGGCCGCAGCCCTTCTCTCCGCCTATTCCACGACCATCGCGAAAGCACAGACCGCGCCGGCTCCGGCCGTCGCGAATGCCGGCGAGAGCGACGAGGAACTGAAGAAGAAGGCGGCGAAGGGCGAAACCAGCTTCCTCTCGCCGATTGTCGTCAGTACCGAGAAGGATGGGTGGAAGAACCCGTTCACGACGCCGGCGCCGGTCAGCTCTGCCTCGGCCGACGAGATCCAGCTGTTCGGCCAACGCAACATCGGCAACGCATTGCGCGCCATGCCCGGCACCTTCTCGCGCGACAGCATCCAGAATCCGGGCCTGTCGGTGAACATCCGCGGCTTCGAGGGCTCCGGGCGCGTCAACACCATGATCGACGGCGTGCGGCAGAACTTCCGCTTCACCGGCCATGAGGCGCAGGGCTTCACCTATGTCGACCCGGCGCTGGTCGCCGGCGTCGACGTCACGCGCGGCGCGATCTCGACGGCGGGTGGCGCCGGCGCGCTGGCCGGCTCCGCCAACATCCGCACCCTCGGCGTCGACGACATCCTGACCGACGGCAAGAACTGGGGCGCGCTCGCCACGCTCACCTGGGGCAGCAACGGCGTCGGCTTCTCCGAGATGGCGGCCGGCGCGCTCCGCTCGACCGGCGGCGGCGCGGCGATCGCCGGCGCGATCAGCTACAGCAATCCGGACGATTACAAGAACGGCGACGGCGTCACCGTCCCCTATACCGGCCAGAACCTGCTTTCCGGCCTGGTCAAGGGCGAGTTCAAGCCGACCGACGACCTGACGGTCAATCTCGGCGCCGTGCTCTACGACAACGACTTCGTTTCCAACTCCAACGCCCAGAACGTCAAGTCCAATACCTTTACTGCGGGCTTGAACTGGGATCCGGACAGCGAACTGATCAACGTCGCGGCGCATGTCTACTACAACGACGTCAAGATGGCCTATGACGAGAACCCGCTATCGGGCTATTCGTCGCCGGGTCGCGTCGTCGAGGACAAGGGCGTCGGTTTCGACCTCTCCAATACCTCGAACTACGACCTCGGCAGCGTCCGCGTATCGTCGACCTATGGCGTCGAATACTTCCAGGACGACGTCGACACCTACAATACCAAGACCCCGGCTTCGGGCGGCGGCGTCAATCCGAGCGGCAAGAGCTCGATCGGCGGCGTGTTCCAGGAGACGACGTTCAGCTACAACATCGTCGATGTGATCGCCGGCCTTCGCTACGATTTCTATTCGCTGGACGGCACGACCTACATCAAGTCGTCGAACGTGTTCGGCCTCCCGGTGGGCGAATACAAGCTCGACAATTCGGACGGGCGCGTCGATCCGCGCATCACGATCGCGCTCAACCCGTATGAGTGGCTGCAGCCCTACGTGACCTATGCGGAGACCTTCCGCCCGCCGACCATCAACGAGACGATGCTGGGCGGTTCGCATCCCGGCAGCAGCCAGTCCTATAGCCCCAACCCGTTCCTCGAGCCGGAAATCGCCAAGGGCTGGGAGTTCGGCGCCAACATCAAGAAGAATGGCCTCTTCACCGAAGGCGACATGTTCCGCCTCAAGGCCAACTACTATTACCAGAACATCGAAAACTACGTCACCGTCTTCAGCAACAACAGCTACGTCTTCTGGTTCGGCAACAACCCAGGCACGTCGGTCGTCAAAGGCTTCGAACTCGAGACCGCTTATGACGCGGGCTTTGCCTTCGGCAACATCTCCTACACCCATGCCGAGTCGGACCTGCCGCCGACCCAGAACGGGCTTGGCGTCGCCAGCTACCCGCCTGCGGACGTATTCGCGATCACGGCCGGCGCGCGATTCCTGGAGCAGCGCCTGACGGTCGGCGGTCGCGTCAACTATGTCGGCAAGACCGAGGGCGGCACCGGCTTCTTCGGCTCCGTCGCGGCGGACTGGGACGCCTACACGCTGGTCGACGCGTTCGCCAACTACAAGTTCGACAACGGCCTCGACCTCTCGGCCAATATCACGAACCTGTTCGACAAGGCCTACACGCCGGCGCTGTCCAACGTCAGCACCTTCACCGGCGACAGCGGTCGCGGCCGCACCTTCCTGCTGACGGCGAAGATGCAGTTCTGAGCCGGATCTGAATACGTCTGCCCGGCGGTGTGGTGACGACGGGCAGGCGTGAGGAGGGAAGACCGGCGACGGTCCTCCCTCCTCCTTTTTTTGCCGGATTATCGGCGCACACCCACCCCACGCACCTCATCGGCACGCAAACGGAAGAATGATCATGTACATCGCGATGAACCGCTTCAAAGTCATCAAGGGCATGGAAGCCGAGTTCGAGGAAGTCTGGCGCACGCGTCCGCGCCACCTGAACGAACTGGAAGGCTACGTTTCCTTCAACCTGCTGAAGGGCACCGAAGCCGAGGACCACACCCTCTATTCGTCGCACACCGTCTGGAAGACGGAAGAGAACTTCATCGCCTGGACCAAGTCGCAGCAGTTCCGCGATGCGCACAAGGGCGCCGGCGATCGCAAGCCGATGTTCCTCGGCCACCCGAATTTCGAGGGCTTCCGCGCCGTCGAAGGCATTCTTTGATCCGCAGGCGCCGCCGGCCTGTCACGACATTTTGAAGCCGGCCCCCTTGCGATCGGGTAACCTATGGGCCTATCGGTGCGTAAGTCAGGGTAACTTACTATATTCCGATAGTATCAATAGGGTGCGCTTTCTGCCGTTCGTCCGCCGCTCACGCCGCGGGCGAACCCCAAAGGCCCCCTCGGGGCCACATCGATGAGAGAACACCACGCCGCGCGCCCGGCGAACTACAAATGGGTCGCGCTCAGCAACACGACGCTCGGCATGCTCGCCGCGTCGATCAACGGCTCGATCCTGCTGATCAGCCTGCCGGCGATCTTTCGCGGCATCGGCCTTCGGCCGCTCGAACCGTCCAACGTCAATATCCTGCTCTGGTCGATCATGGGCTACATGGTCGCGACCTCGGTGCTGGTGGTGACCTTCGGCCGGCTCGGCGACGCGCTCGGCCGCGCCAGGATCTACAATCTCGGCTTCCTGATCTTCACGATCTGCGCCGTCGCGCTCAGCCTGATCCCCGGCAGCGGCGCCTTCGCCGCCTGGTATATGATCGGCGTCCGCATCATCCAGGGCGTCGGCGGCGCCATGCTGATGGCGAACTCGACCGCCATCCTCACCGACGCCTTCCCGAAGGAGCAGCGCGGCCTGGCGCTCGGCATCAACACGGTGGCAGCGATCGGCGGCTCGTTCATCGGCCTGCTGATCGGCGGCCTGCTCGCCGATATCGACTGGCAGCTGGTGTTCTGGATCAACGTGCCGTTCGGCGTCATCGGCACGGCCTGGGCCTACTGGAAGCTTAGGGACCGGACGACGCCGCGCCGCCGTCCGGTCGACTGGGTCGGCAACCTCACCTTCGGCATCGGCCTGATCCTGATCCTGATCGGCATCACCGAGGGCATCCAGCCGCACGGCGCCTCGACCATGGCCTGGGGCAGCCCGGAAGTGCTGACGCTGCTTTGCGTCGGGCTGGCGCTGATCCTCGCCTTCCTCGTCGTCGAGAGCCGCGTCGCCTTCCCGATGTTCGACTTGAAACTGTTCCGGATCCGGCCGTTCTCGCTCGGCAATCTCGCCAGCCTCAGCGCCTCGATCGGCCGCGGCGGCCTGCAGTTCATGCTGATCATCTGGCTGCAGGGCATCTGGCTGCCGCTGCATGGCTACTCGTTCGAGGAGACGCCGCTCTGGGCCGGCATCTTCATGCTGCCGCTCACCGTCGGCTTCCTCGTCGCGACCCCGATCTCCGGCTATCTTTCCGATCACCATGGCGCGCGGCCCTTCGCCGTCGGCGGCATGCTGCTCGGCGCGGCAAGCTTCGCGGCGCTGATGATGCTGCCGCCCGACTTCAACTATGCGCTGTTCGCGGCGCTCCTGTTCCTGAACGGCCTCGGTTCCGGCCTGTTCGTGGCGCCGAATTCGACGGCGATCATGAATTCGGTGCCGGCGGCCGAGCGCGGCCAGGCGGCCGGCATGCGGGCGACGACGCTGAATGCCGGCCAGGTGCTGTCGATCGGCATCTTCTTCAGCCTGATGATCCTCGGCCTGACCGAGCAGTTGCCGGGCGCGATGGAAGCGGCGCTGATCGCCGAGCAGGTGCCGCAGGCGGTCGCCCATCACGCGGCTTCGGCGCCGGCGGTGGCGAGCCTGTTCGCCGCCTTCCTCGGCTACAATCCGATGGGCGAACTGCTGTCGCCGGACGTGCTGGCCACCCTGCCGCCGGCCAGCGTCGCCGAAATCACCGGCAAGACGTTCTTCCCGCATCTGATGGCGGGCCCGTTCATGCACGGCCTCGTCTTCGCCTTCTCGTTCTCGATGATCCTGAACCTGATCGCGGCGGCGGCGTCCTGGGGCGCCGGCGGCAAGTTCGTCCACGCCGAGAGCGAGGCAGCGGCGGTCCCGGCCGAGTAGGCCTTTCCAAAAAGAAGAGGCGCGGCCCCGCAGCCGCGCCTTTTTTCATTACGCACGGAAGCCCCTCCTCTCCCATGGGGGGCCTTTGCACAACATCATTGACCTGCTCAGACCCGGCATTTCAGGTCGTCATCCCGACGAAGGTCGGGATCCATACACACAGTTCCTGGCCAGGATGGCCGAGCTAAGCCACCTTAGGCCGGTGTTCATGGGCCCCGGCCTTCGCCGGGGCGACGCGTTCTGGCCATGCGGCGCCGAACGGGCGACGGCATTCGGTGTTTTACAAAGGTCTCCATGGGAGAGATGAAGGGGAGAGACGGGGACGCCTCAGTGCGCCTCGTCCCAATTGTCGGCGGCGCGGGCGTCGACGTTGAGCGGCACGCTGAGCGCGACGGCCGGCGTCGGCGCGTTCTCCATGACATGGGTGACCAGCGCCAGGGTCCGCTCGACCTCCGCTTCCGGCACCTCGAAGATCAGTTCGTCATGCACCTGCAGCAGCATGCGGGCGTTGAGACCGGCCTGTTCCAGCGCCGGCTCGACGCGGATCATGGCGCGGCGGATGATGTCGGCCGCCGTTCCCTGCAGTCGCGCATTGATCGCCGCGCGCTCGTTGAAGGCGCGGATCGAGGCGTTCTTCGAGGCGATCTCGGGATAGTGGCAGCGCCGGCCGAACAGGGTGGTGACGAAACCCTGCTCGCGACAAATCCGCTTGGTCTCTTCCATGTAGTCGCGAATGCCCGGGAAGCGCTCGAAATAGCGCTTGATATAGGCGCCGGCCTCTTCGCGGGCGATCGACAGCTGGTTGGCGAGGCCGAAGGCCGAGATGCCGTAGATGATGCCGAAATTGATCGCCTTGGCGCGACGGCGCACTTCCGACGGCATGCCCTCGACCGGCACGCCGAACATTTCCGAAGCCGTCAGCGCGTGAATGTCGATGCCTTCGGAGAAGGCCGTCTTCAGTGCCGGAATGTCGGCGATCTCGGCCAAGAGCCGCAATTCGATCTGCGAATAGTCGGCCGAAACGAGCTTGTGGCCGGGATCGGCGATGAAGGCGGCGCGGATCTTGCGCCCCGCCTCGGTGCGGACCGGGATGTTCTGCAGGTTCGGCTCGGACGAGGACAGGCGGCCGGTCGTCGTCGCCGCCAGCGCGTAGGAGGTGTGGACCCGCTTGGTTTCCGGATGGACGTAGCCCGGCAGCGCGTCGGTATAGGTCGAGCGCAGTTTGGAGAGCTGGCGCCAGTCCAGAATCTTCTGCGGCAGCTCGTAACCCTGCTCGGCCAGGTCTTCGAGGATGCTGGCGCCGGTCGCCCACGCGCCGGTCGCCGTCTTGGTGCCGCCGGGCATGCCCATCACGCCGAACAGGATGTCACCGAGCTGCTTCGGCGAGCCGACATTGAAGGGCTGGCCGGCGAGTTCCTGGATCTCGGCCTCCAGCGCGCCTGCCTTCTGGGCGAATTCGCCGGACAGGCGCGAGAGGATGGCGCGGTCGATCGAGATGCCGCGCCGTTCCATCGAGGCCAGCACCGGCACCATCGGCCGCTCCAGCGTCTCGTAGACGGTCGCCATGCCCTCGGCCGTCAGGCGCGGCTTCAGCACCTGCCAGAGCCGCAGCGTCACGTCGGCGTCCTCGGCGGCGTAGCCGGAGGCGCGCTCGATCGGCACGCGGTCAAAGGTGATGCGCGCCTTGCCCTTGCCGGTGACGTCGTCGAACGAGATCGGCTTGTGGCCGAGCCACTTTTCCGACAGCGGATCCATGCCATGCGTGCCGCGCCCGGCGTCGAGCACGTAGGAGACCAGCATGGTGTCGTCGAACGGCGCCGTGTCGATGCCGTAGCGGGCGAGGATGAGCCAATCATATTTGAGGTTCTGCGCCACCTTCAGGACGGCGCGGTCCTCCAGCAGCGGCTTCAGCAAAGCGAGCGCCGCGCGGATCTCGATCTGGCCCGGCAGCAGGCCTTCCGTGAACAGGCCGTCGCCTTCGCCGCGATGGGCGAGCGGGATGTAGCAGGCCTCGTTTGGCGCCACGGCGAGCGAGACGCCCACCAGCTCGGCCTGCATCGGGTCGAGCGAGGTGGTCTCGGTATCGACGGCGACAACGCCGAGCTCGGTGGCGCGCGCCACCCAGGCGACAAGCCGCTCTTCGGTGGTGATGGTCTCGTATTTCGAATGATCGAACGGGATCGCCTTGATCGCGGCCGCGCGGCTCGCGGCGAGGCCTGCCGGCGTCAGCCCGGCAATGTCCTCGATCGCCGGCTGCGGCGTGCCATCCGGGCCGACGGCCGGCGCGGCTTCCGCGGCGCGGCTCTTGGGGAGGTGCGCGGCGTCGGGCAGGACAGCGCCGGAATCGACGCCGGTCGCCGCGGCGACGCGGCCGGTCAGCGTCGTGAATTCCATCGCCTTCAGGAACGCGATCAGCTGCTCGCCGATGACGGGCCGCACGCCGAGCCGGTTGATCGGCTCGTTGACCGGCACGTCGCGATCGAGCGTCACCAGCTTCATCGAGATACGCGCCAGCTCGGCATTGGCGATCAGTGCCTCGCGCCGCTTCGGCTGCTTGATCTCCTCGGCGCGCTGCAACAGCGTCTCGAGGTCGCCATAGGTTTCGATCAGCTGCGCCGCCGTCTTGATGCCGATGCCCGGCACGCCGGGGACGTTATCGACCGAATCGCCGGCCAGCGCCTGCACGTCGACGACCTTTTCCGGCGGCACGCCGAATTTCTCGATCACCTCGTCGCGACCGATCGTCTTGCCCTTCATCGTGTCGAGCATCAGCACGCCCGGCTCGATCAGCTGCATCAGGTCCTTGTCGGAGGCGACAATGGTGACGTCGGCGCCGGCGGCGACCGCCTGCTTGGTGTAGGTGGCGATCAGGTCGTCCGCCTCAAAGCCCTGCTGCTCGATCGACGGCACGTTGAAGGCGCCGACAGCCTGGCGGATCAGGCCGAATTGCGGGCGCAGATCTTCCGGCGGCTCCGGCCGCTGCGCCTTGTACTGGTCGTAGAGCGCGTTGCGGAAGGTGGTAGAGGAATGGTCGAAGATCACCGCCAGATGGGTCGGCTTGACGCCAGCCTCGTTCGCTTCCTTGAGCAGCCGCCACAGCATGTTGCAGAAGCCGGCGACGGCGCCGACGGGCAGGCCGTCGGATTTGCGCGTCAAGGGCGGCAGCGCGTGGTAGGCGCGGAAAATGTAGGAGGAACCATCGACCAGAAAGACGTGATCGCCCTTCTGGACGGGGCGGGATTGGATGACGGGAGCGAGCGTGTCTGACATGCGCGGACTATGCCCGCGAGCGTCCGGTTTGGCTACAGCGCCGGCGCGATCGCGGCGCGCTTGCCGGAGTTTTCAGCGGTTGGGACGTTGCGGCGCCAGCATCGCGCTCGTCATGGCAAGCGCCGCCGTTATGGCGCAAAGCGCCAGCACGGCCTGCATCGCCGGTCCGACGGCGAGGCCAGCGCGGATAGCGATATAGGCGATCAGGCCGAGGCCGAGCGAACCGCTGATCGCGGCCAGCCGCTCGCGGGCGAAGGCGGCGGCGATCGGGCCGATCCAGCCGGCCATCAGCAATCCGGAGACGGCGAAGGCGCCGACGAGGGCAAGTCGTTCCGGATCCGGCAGCAGCGGCACAAGGCCGATCAGCGCCACGGCGCCGAAGACCGGACGTCGGGCAAGGCCACGTGTCGAGGCGGCGGCCAGCGCCCCTGCCAGAAAGGCGAGTGCCGAAAGCAGGATCGGCATGAGGTCGGCGAACGATGTCGAGGGGACGGATCGGGGGAAGGTCTGGGCGGCGACGGCCAGGACCGTTGCGCCGAGGGCGGCGAGCATCGCGATGCGGATGGTCTTCTGTTGCGCTGCCTGGCTCATGACCGTTTCTCCCGCCCCGGTTGCCGCAACGGAATATCGCAGGGTGACGCTGCCGGCGCTGTAATGCGGGTCACAGGCGCAGGCGATCCCGCCACCACCGCTGCGCGGCGGCGATCAGCGGTGGGCAAGTGCCGATTCCCCTCAAATCGCCGCATTCAAGGAGCATTCGGGCCGATAAGGATGCGCTAGACGCACTTCCCGGCGCCTTCGGCGCCTATCGATCCTTTGCACTGGAAGACGAAACAGGCATGGCGAGACCGCCGCGGAGCGAACGGATCGAACCGGCGCTCGACAAGCCGCTCGACGCAGACGAGGGCGAATTCGACATCCGCCTTGGCGCAGACGATCGTCCGGCCGGCGGCCACTATGCGCCGCGCGCCGGCCAGGGCCGCGAGCGCGCGCGCCAGGAGCGCAGCGAACCGGGTTTCGGCAACGAGCGCAGCGAACCAGGCTTCGGTCCGGAGCGGAGCGAACCGGGCTTCGGTCGAACGCGCGGCGAGCCGAGCTTCGGCGAGACCCGTAATGAGCCCGGCTTTGGCGCGGAGCGCAGCGAACCCGGCTTCGGCAAGGCGAGGAGCGAACCCAATTTCGGCAAGGCCAGCGCGGGCGAGAAGGCTGCTGCGGACGAGCCGGACGATTCCGACTGGGACGACCTCGGTTGGGACCAGTTCGAAGCGGAGGCGCGCGGCCCGAGCGCCGGCGCGAAGGCCGGGACGAAGGCCGGCGCCGGCGAACGGCGCGAGCCGGGCATGTCCCTGGAGCGCACCGGCCGCCACCGCGAGACGCCCGAACCCGACGCCGGCCCTCGCGCCGGTCGTGAACGGCGCGAGCCGGAACGGGGCGCCGCCGATCAACGCGGCCGCGCCGACGAGCCCGAGCCCTACATCGATATTGAGGATGCGGAATTCATCGATCTCGGTGAAGATGACCCCATGGCCGAATCCCGACGCTCCAAGCCCCGCCGCAGCAAGGCGCCCGCCCGCAAGAAGGCGCGCTCCGGCGGCCGCAAGCGGTCGTCCGGTCGCTCGGGTATCGGCAAATGGATCCGCCGCGGCATCAAGTGGACCGTGATCCTGATGTTCTGGGGCACGATCGCGCTGGCCGGCGGCATCGCCTGGTACGCGACGCAACTGCCCTCGACCGCCAATTGGTCCGTGCCGAAGCGCCCGCCCAACATCAAGATCCTCGCCAATGACGGCACGCTGATCGCCAATCGCGGCGATACGGGCGGCGAGTCGGTGCGCATTGACGAATTACCGCCCTATCTGAGCCAGGCCGTGATGGCGATCGAGGACCGGCGCTTCCAAAGCCATTTCGGCGTCGATCCGCTGGGCCTGCTGCGCGCCGCCTATGTCAATTTTCGTTCCGGCTACGTCGTGCAGGGCGGCTCGACCGTCACCCAGCAGCTGGCCAAGAACCTGTTCCTGAAGCCCGAACGCACGATGGATCGCAAGATCCAGGAAGCGATCATGGCGATCTGGCTGGAGACGAAATACTCCAAGGCGCAGATCATGGAATCCTACCTGAACCGCGTCTATCTCGGCGCCGGCGCCTATGGCGTCGACGCGGCGTCGCGGCGCTATTTCGGCAAGTCGGCCCGCGACATCTCGCTGAAGGAAGCGGCGATGCTCGCCGGCCTGCTCAAGGCGCCGTCGACCTATGCCCCGACCGCCGACCCGGCCGCCGCCAATTCGCGCGCCAATGTCGTGCTCGGCGCGATGCGCGAGGCGGGCTTCATCACCGCCGACCAGGCCAAGCAGGCCGCCGCGATCACCATCAAGGCGCAGCCCGAGGGTGAAGGCGGCGCCGGCCGCTATGTTGCCGACTGGGTCGCCGACCTGGTGCCGGAAGTCGTCGGCGCGCTCGATCAGGACGTGATCGTCGAGACGACGATCGATCCGCATCTGGAAGATAGCGCCGGCAAGGCGCTGAGCGAGGCGCTCGACAAGAGCGGCAAGTCGTTCGGCGTGTCGCAGGGCGCGCTGGTGGCGATCGACGGCACCGGCGCGGTGCGCGCCATGGTCGGTGGTCGTGACTACAAGACGAGCCAGTTCAACCGCGCCGTCGACGCCAAGCGCCAGCCCGGCTCCGCCTTCAAGCCGTTCGTCTATCTGGCGGCGCTGGAATTTGGCCTTGTCCCAGAGACGATCCGCGTCGACGAACCGACACGGATCGGCAATTGGGAGCCGAAGAACTACGAGCGGATGTACAAGGGCCCGGTCTCGCTGCAGACAGCGCTGGCGCTTTCGATCAACACCATTGCCGCGCAGCTTACCAACGAAGTCGGCCCCGACCGCGTCATCAAGACGGCCCAGCGCCTCGGTATCAATTCGCCGCTCGCGCCCAATCCGTCGATCGCGCTCGGCTCCTCGGAAGTCAACCTGCTGGAGCTGACCGACGCCTATGTGCCCTTCGCCAATGGCGGCTACGGCGCCAAGCCGCATGTCATCGCGCGGGTGAAGAACGTCGCCGGCAAGACGCTGTACGAGCATCCCTCCGCCAAGGCGACCCAGATCATCGACCCGCTCTATGTGGGCATGATGAACAGCATGATGACCGACACGCTGCAGCGCGGCACCGGCCGCAAGGCGGCGATCGCCGGCTGGCAGGCGGCCGGCAAGACCGGCACGAGCAATGAATCGCGCGACGCCTGGTTCGTCGGCTACACGGCCAATCTCACCACCGGCGTCTGGCTCGGCAATGACGATTCCAAGCCGACCAAGCGGATGACGGGCGGCACCCTGCCGGCGCAGATCTGGAACCGTTTCATGACCGAGGCGCACAAGGGCGTCGCGGTCGCGGCGCTGCCCGGCAACTACGCCTATCGCGATCCGGCCGCGATGGCGCAGGAGATGTACCAGAACGGCCAGTATGTCGGTCCCGAGCAGGGCGGCCTGGTCGATGAATACGGCCAGGTGGTCGGCAGCGGCCCCCCGCCGCAGCAACCGCAGCCGGGCCAGCAGCCGACCTATGGCCAGCAACAGCCGCAGCCGGGCTATGGCCAGCAGCAGGGCGGCCAGCCGTCGCCGCAATATCGCGACCAGCGGGCGAACCAGCCCGATTATGGCGGCTACAACGATCCGGAAGCCGCCGATGGCGGCTCCTGGAGCGACGGCGGCGACTATCAGGCGCCGCCGCCGGGCGCCCGCATCTATCGCGATGGCGACCCGTCCTATGGCGTCCAACGCGGCGCCCCCGTTCCGCCGGCCGCCGTCGGCGAGGACGGCCAGGCCGGCGTCTATCAGGCGCGTCCGCACCGCCGCAATCTGCTTGACCGCCTGTTCGGCGGCTAGGGCACAGCCATGCGAAGCGGATAGCGGCTTTCGCAGGAAAAGCGATACGAAGCAGGGAACTCGATCTCTGCTTCGTATCCATGCGATGCGCTGGGGCCGTCATTGCGGTGGCGATCAATCCTGGTGGATCGCTTCGCGCGAACGCGCTCCGGGCGCTGCCGCCATCAAGGCTGGTTCGCCGCGCTGATCGGCGAAGCGACCCGGAAGGCGTGCAAGGTGGCGATGTCGATGCCGTGGAAGCGGCGCGTGACCTCGCCGACCGCCTCGGCCGTGCCGAAATGCTGTCGGATGTGGGCGGGATCCTCGCCCGTCAGGAGCAGGCCGACGCCGGCGAGACGGTCGTCGCTCGGCCGGCCGATCGCGACATAGCGCTGCGGCTCGTTGTATTGCGCGACCGGAACGGCGGGCAGTGCGCGTATCAGCTTGGCGTTCAGCTGGTAATCGTCGGTGAGGATGTAGCCGGCGCCGATCGACCGCCGCAGCGCGTCGGCATCCCGCGCGAAGCCCTGCCAGCCGCGGGTCATCCGGATGATGGGATCGCGCGGGCCCAGTATCCGGATCGGCGCGAGCGCCGACTGAATTCCGGCAAGCAGGATGAAGACCAGCGCGACCGGCACGGCGAGGCCGGGCAGACGCCGGATTCCCGCCTTTGACGACGCCATGGCGCAGAGCATTCCAGCCGCCGCCGCGATCGAGAAGGACGGGAAAAGGAAGGCCGGCCAATTGCCTTCGACCCGGCCGCGCAGCGCATGAAAGGTGAAATAGGCGCATGGCACGAGCAGCATCCAGAGAAGGACCGCTCGCGCGGGACCTGGGCGATAGACCGATCGCGCCGGCGTCGTCAGCCCCCAGATGCCGAAGCCGAAGATGAGCGGCGTCGCCAGACCGAACTGCGCGGCGACGAGTTCCATCAGGTAGTGCGGCGCGAAACTCCAGTTCGAGGTCACGCGGCTGCCCTGCTTGGCAAACGTCGCCCAGCCATGCTCCTGGTTCCAGACCAGATTGGGCGCAAAGACCAGGATGGCGATGAGGAGCGCCAGCCACGGCCAGGGCCGCAGCAACTGCCGCCGCAGGGAGGGGATGGCCAAAACCGCACCGGCAAAACCGGCCGCGAAGAGCGCGCCGGAATATTTCGACTGCATCGCCAAGCCCGTCGCGACGCCCATCGCCAGCCACCAGCGAGGGCGATCGTCGACGGTGAGCCGCGCCGCGAAATAGGCCATCGCGGCGGAGAACAAGGTCAGAGGCGCATCCGGGGTGGCCAACGTCATGCCGATGAAGCCGACCAGCGTGACGTTGAAGAGGGTCGCCGCGAGCGGGGCAGCACGCCGGTCGACGATCAGAAGGTCGGTCGCCAGCCAGATGAAGATCGTCGCCGGGATCGTCGCCAGCACGCAAACGAGCCGCACGCCGAACTCGCCCTGGCCGGCCATGATCTCGCCCAGCCGAATGAAGAACGCGATCATCGGCGGATGATCGAGATAGCCGGCCGACAGATTCGCGCCCCAGAGGGCGTAATAGGCCTCGTCCGGGACGAGCGGGACCGCCGCCGCCAGTACCAGTCTCCCGACCAGGATCAGGGCGATGAGGAGGATTGCCCAACGGCGCAGGCTGTCCGGCGCCGCTCGCCCCGGATGGAAGATGGGCCAGGGCGCCCGCGCCCGGACGTCCGCCACGGCGCTCACGGCGTGTCCTTCCAGACCAGCGCCGTGCTGACGGCATAGTTCCAGACCACGCCGATCAGCGAACCGGCGATACCGGCGACCCACCACCGCGACGTCTCCCAAAACACCCAGCTCCCCACCCCGACATTGGCCGCGGCGCCCAGGCCGCAGATCGCATAGAACTTCATCAGCCCCGAAAGCAGCCGCCAGCCGCGAAGCCGGCGATCGCGATAGGTCAGGACGTTGTTGACCAGGAAATTCGAGGTCATGGCGGCAAGGGTCGCGACCGTTTGGGCGGTGGCGAAGTGCGCCCCGTTGACCAGCGCGGTGCGCAGGGTGGCGAGATGCAGCACGAGACCGAACGTTCCGACCGCCGCGAACGAGACGAAGCGGATCGGAACGGCGTTGCGGGTGATCTTCGCGACCAGCAGGCCGAGAAAATCGAGCAGAACCCGATTGTCGAGCTTGCTTTCGCCATTCTGCCGGGAGGCGAACGCATAGGGGATTTCGACGATCCGGAGCCCGGGCGGCGCCGCCGACAGGATGTCGAGAAGGATCTTGAAGCCCTGGTTCGACAGCCGCGGCGAGAGGTCGTCGATCACTTCGCGACGAAGCATGAAGAAGCCGCTCATGGGATCGCTCGACGTTACGCCGAGCAGTTTTTGCGTGGCGACCGTGGCGGCGCGACTGAGCATGCTGCGCATCGCCGTGAAGCTCGCGGCCGCCCCGCCTTCCGCGTAGCGCGTCGCCACCACGACATCGGCGCCCTCGACCATGGCCTGATACATGGCCGGCAGCAGCCCCTCATCATGTTGCAGGTCGGCATCCATGACGGCAACGATCGGTCCTTGGGCGGCCAGCATTCCCTCGATGCACGCCCCCGCGAGGCCGCGTCGACCGACGCGGCGGATGCAGCGGACACGCGGATCCAGCGTGCCGAATTCGCGAAGCGAACGAGCCGTGCCGTCGGGGGAGTTGTCATCGACGAAGATCGCCTCCCATCGCAGGGCGCCAAGCGTCTCGCGCAGCCGCCCGAGCAGGGGATCGATATTGTCCACTTCATTGAACGTGGGAATGACGACGGTCAGTTGCGGAGCGCTGACCGTAGCGACAACCGGGAAGTTCATGCCGTCTCCAATACATGAGCATTCAAGATGCGATGCCCGCCACTCGACGGGCTACGAGCCATGGTATCGCGCTTCAGTGACGTAACCTGACGCTGCGACAAGCCCATTGATCTTTCAGGAAATCGCTCCGTTTGCGGCTTTTGCTAGGCTCGATGCTCGCGCGATCTTGGATGTCGCTGCGGCAATGTGTCTGCCGCCAAGGGAGGCGTTCGCTCGACGCCATCGCGCGGTGGACATTGCCGGTCAGCCGTGGATAGTGGCGACGCACCGCGGCGCGGTGCTTCGTTTCCATGCCCACCCTTCCGCGCGGAAAGGATGGGCACCCTGCCCAGGGAGTTTCCGGCAATGGCCGACAAGCGCAAACTGTACCGCGAGTTGGCCGTCGAACCGGACGCTACGCCCGCTGAAATCGACAAGGCCTACCGCCAGCGCGCCCGCGCCGCGCATCCGGACGCCGGCGGCACCGCCGAGGCGTTCCACGCGTTGAGCCACGCCTATGCCATCCTCTCCGATCCCGACCGCCGCAAGGCGTATGACGAGACCGGCTATGAGGGCGAACTGGCCGTCGACGATATTGCCGGCCGGGCGATGGAGCGCATCCACGCGCTCGTCGCCTCGGTGCTCGAAAGCGACCTTCCGTTCGAGGCCGTCGACCTGATCGCGCCGATCCGCGACACCCTGACCAAGCAGAAGGCCGATATCGGCGTCGGCATCCGCAAGCTGGAGCGGCAAGCGAAGCGCGCCGAGGCGATGGCGGCCCGCTTCCGGAAGCGCGACGGCGACAACATCATCCGCAAGGTGCTGGAGCGCCGCGCCGCCGACACGCGGGAGCAGGCCGAGAAGACCCGGCGCGAAGAGACGATCTTCGCCAAGGCGATCGAGCTGCTGGCCGAGTACTCGTTCGATTTCGAACCGCCGCCGCCCAAGGCGACCGAGCCGGCCAAGGCGGCTGAGCCGGTCAGGCCCAGCCCCGCCGCCAAGCCTGTCGAACCCCTCCGGCCCGCTCCGGCCGCGATGAAGCCCGCCGAGCCGGTCAGGCATGCCGAAGCCGCCGCCAGGCCCGAGACGCCGAAGCCCGGCGCGCCCAAGCCGCGGACCTTGAACCTCGTTCGCTGAACTCAGGCGACGCCGGCGCGCGCATCCTGGAAGTGCCGGCGGATGAAATCGCGCTCGATCAGCAGATTGCCGAACTCGTTCTCGTTCGGGCCGTCATAGATCAGCGTGAACGGGCCGCGGAAGCCGGCCGCGTCCGCCGCCATCAGGCAGCGCCGGTAGTCTTCGGCATGCAGCACGCCGCCACCGAAATCGGCCTTGGCGTGACAGCAGGTGGCGAGATCGAAAATGACCTCGAGATCGGCATATTTGGTCGGCCCGGACCAGTTGCCGAAATCGCCATTGAGTCGCCACCGTGTCGTCCAGCCGGTCGAAGAGATAGCGGACCTCGCGCGGGCTGGGCAGCAGCTCGAACCAGTTTTCGGTCACGATGCGCACGCCGCGCGCCTCGCCATAGCTGGCCGAGGCGGGTCAGCCCGGCGACTGCTGCGATCCAGCGCTTCGCGACTGGGCTCGGCGCGGCCGGCGATGACGCGGGCCTGCTCGGCGCCGAACAATGCTGCGGTGTCGATCCAGCTCTCGATCCAGGCGAGGTCGCGCTCGCGCGTCGCCGGATTGGTGATGTCGCCATATTCGATCAGCAGCGTCTGGAAGCGGACGCCCGCCTGCTGCAGCGCCGCCTTGAACGCCGCCGCATAGTCGGCGTCGCGGCTGGGCAGATGGAACGAGCAGACCTCGATGCGATTGATGTCGAGCGCGGCGACGGCGGCCGGCATGTCGAGCAGGCTCATCCGCCCGGGCCCGTAGGTCGGTTCGGGCGCCTGCGTCACGTCATGATCCGGCCGGTTCGGATAGGTCAGGCCGAGCGTGCGATGCAGGCTCCAGCTCGATACTGCCAGAGCCGGCGACTTTTCGGCAGACATCACGCACTCCCGTCCTGTGACACCACGCAATCATAGCGGGTGATGGTATCCCCGGAAATGACCGAACGTCCCAGAAATCGTAAGCCGTCGCGCTATTACTCAGCCCCGACGGCGTGCAGCGACGCGCCATGGCGGTTGAGCCAGGCCTTGGCCTCTTCCATGCCGGGACAGATGGCGGCGACATGGCGCCAGAAGCGGACGGAATGGTTCATCTCGCGCAGATGCGCCACTTCATGCGCGGCGAGATAGTCGAGCACGGTCGGCGGCGCCATGACGATCCGCCACGAATAGGCGATCGTGCCCGACGACGAGCAGGAACCCCAGCGGCTGGTCGGGTCGCCGAGCCGGATGTTCTTGACCGTGACGCCGAGCGACGTGGCATGCCGGGCCGTCGCCGCTTCGAGATCGCGGCGTGCCTCGCGCTTCAGGAAATCGGTGACGCGGCGGGGCAGGTGGTCGATCTCGCCGGGCACGACCAGCTGCGTTTCACCGTCTTTTTCCTGCAGCCGGACAATGCCGCGTCCCGGCCGGTGCGCGATGCGGACCGGTGTGCCGCGCAGCGGGATCGAGGCGCCGTCGGCAAGCGGCGTCGCGGCAGGCAAGGCGGCGAGCCGCGCCTGCAGCCAGCCTGAATTGCGATCGAGAAAGGCGCGCGCCTCGGACAGCTTGCCGCGGGCGGGGATCGTCACCACCGGCTCGCGCACCGAGCCGCGCAGGCGCAGCGTGTAGCGCTGGGCACGCTCGTTCCAGACCAGCGTCACCCGGACCGGTTCACCGTCGATCTCGACATGGCAATGATCCGGTTTGGCGGCGGCGCGCGCAGGAGAACCGGTGAGGCGCTGGAAAAAACCCATGAAGCGTCAGTCTGATGATTCGTCGGCGGGATGATGGCACGAAAGCGCGGGCTGCATAAGAAAGGGGCCGTACCATGGGCACGGCCCCCTCGCGATCGAAGGCGGACGACGATCAGAGATCGATCACAGGACCCGGGCCGATTGTCGCGCCCGGGCGGGCGGCGTCTGGTTCCGGCGCGCCGCGTCACGATCGGCGGCTTGAAGCGATCGAACTCTTCCTGGTCGCGGGCGCGACGCAGGTTGCGGACGAAGGTTTCGAACTCGGCGCGCTCTTCATCGAGCTTGCGGCGCTCCTCGTCGAGCCGCTTCAGCTCGGCGGCGCGATAATCGTCAAAGGCAGCGTTGCCGCTCTGGCTCTGATAGGCGCCCCAGGCGGCTGCGGTCGCGCCGGCTCTGCCACCCGCAACCGGAGAAGGAACGCTTGAATTCGTCGCGTACCCCTTCCGCGTTGCGACGGAACTCGGGCAGCCGGTCACCCCAGAGGATGTAGGCGAGCATGGCGAGGCCGAGCGGCCAGAACACGAAGAAGCCGAGGACCATCAACGCGATGGTGAGCGGCGTCCATCCCGGACGCAAGGCCTGAGTATGAGACATGGATCCTTCCTCTCTCGCACCCCCAGCATCGGAAGTGGGAAAGGGCCGATCCCGATTCAAGGAGAATTATTCGGCGGACGCTGCGGCAGGTTCCGGCATCGCCGCCGCCTCAGCCTGCATCAGCCCCTTGGCCTGCTCGATCCATTTCTCCCGCGCGACGCGGCCCTTGAGCCCGAGACGGGCGTCCAGCGCCGTCGCCTGCTTCACCGTCAGCCGGGCGATCTGCGCAAGGCGGGTGATGCCAGCGGCGTTCAAACTCGCCTCCAGCTTCGGACCGATGCCGGCGATCCGCTTCAGGTCGTCCGCCGGTCCCGGTTCCGCCGGGGCCGCCTCGGCGACCCTGACCGCGGGCTTTGCAGCGGCAGGCTTGGCAGCGGCAGGCTTGGCAGAAGCCGGCTTTGGCGCGGCAGGTTGGGGCGCGGTTTCGTTTGGCGCCGCCCCGGACGCCGATGGGCGGGCGCGATCATGCGTCAGCACGAAATCGCTGATGCGCGGCGCGATCTCGGCGCGGAAGCGCGAGCCGTTGAAGACGCCGTAGTGGCCGACCTTCGGCTGCACGTAATGCGCCCGCATGTCGTCGGGGATATGGACGCAGAGATGCTGGGCCGCCTCGGTCTGGCCGACGCCGGAAATATCGTCGTTCTCGCCCTCGATCGTCAGCAGCGCGACGTTGCGGATCGCCGTCAGGTCGACCGGCACGCCGCGATGCGTCATCGTGCCCTTCGGCAGGGCATGGGTGATGAACACGGTTTCGACCGTCTGCAGGTAGAATTCCGCCGTCAGATCCATGACCGCCAGATATTCGTCGTAGAAGTCGCGATGCTTGGTGGCGCTGTCGCCGTCGCCCGCGACCAGGTGCTTGAACAGGTCCCGATGCGCCGTGACATGGCGGTCGAGGTTCATGCTCATGAAGCCGGACAATTGCAGGAAGCCCGGATAGACGTCGCGCATGCAGCCGGGATGCGGGAACGGCACCTTCATCACGACATTGTCGCGGAACCAGTCGAGGCTCTTGCCCTCGGCCAGTTCGTTGACCGCGGTCGGATTGATGCGGGTGTCGATCGGGCCGCCCATCAGCGTCATCGAGCGCGGCGCGAACCGGTCGCCGGCCGCCTCCATCAGCGCCGCCGCGGCGAGCACCGGCACGGCCGGCTGGCACACGCCGATCACATGCACGTCGTCGCCGAGGAAATGCAGCATCTCGATCAGATAGTCGATGTAGTCGTCGAGATCGAAGCTGCCGTCGGACAGCGGCACCATGCGGGCGTCGATCCAGTCGGTGATGTAGACGTCGTGGCGCGGCATCATCGCCTCGACCGTGCCGCGCAGCAGCGTGGCGTAGTGGCCGGACATCGGCGCGACGATCAGCAGCTTGGGATCCCGGCGCGGCCGCTCGAGCTGACGCTCGAAGTGGATCAGGTCGCAGAACGGCTCGGTCCAGACGACGCGCTCGGCGACCGGCACCCGCGTGCCGCCGACCAGCGTCGTCGGCAGGCCGAAGGCCGGGCTTGGCGTAGCGCCGGGTCGTCCGCTCGAACAGCTCGAGCCCCGCCCGCCAGTTGCGGCCGAGCGGCGTCTGGCTCATGGGATTGAGCGGGTTCTTCAGCAGCAGGCCGAACATGTCGGCGGCCGCGCGCATCGGCGACAGTGCCGCGTGGTTCAGTTCATAAAGCTGATAGTAGGATAAGGGACCCATCATGCCGTCCATCTGCCGCTCCGCGAAGGGATCGGACCGGCCGGATATTCCGTCTGGCAGTAAGGGCGGTGGCCAGCCTTGTGCATTGCAATATGTAAGGATGATCGTGCCATTGATGCAAGGGCATTGCGGTTCCGAACGTCCGGGATTCGCCAGTTTGCATCCGTCGCCGTGCTATAAGCCGGCCATATTTCGCAATTTCAACCCAGGTTCGCGCCCATGCCAGAGCAAGCTTATCCCTCGCACGATTTCGGCGCGCGACGGCTGAAGCTCGACACGCTGGTGCGGCTGCGCTGGCTCGCCATCGCCGGCCAGACCGCGACGGTGGTGTTCGTTCGTTTCTGGCTGGAGTATCCGATGCCGATCGGGCTCTGCCTGGCGGCGATCGCGCTGTCGGCCTGGCTCAATCTGTTCATCAAGATCCGCTATCCCTCCAGCCTGCGCCTGCAGGGCCGCACCGCGGCGCTGCTGCTCGCCTATGACGTTCTGCAGCTGTCCGTGTTGCTGTCGCTGACCGGCGGATTGCAGAATCCCTTTGCCGTCCTGATCATCGTTCCGGTCATTGTATCCGCCACGACGCTTGCGCCGCGCCTGACCGTGATGCTGGGCGGGCTGGTGATCGTCGCGGTGACCGCCCTCGCGGTCTGGCACATGCCCCTGCCCTGGTCGGACTCCGAAGCGTTCGCGATGCCGTTCCTCTATGTGGTCGGCGTCTGGGTGGCGCTGGTTTCGGCCGTCTTCTTCATGGGCGTCTATGCGTTTCGCGTCGCCGAGGAAGCGCGCCAGCTCGCCGACGCGCTGACGGCGACGGAGCTGGTGCTGGCGCGCGAGCAGCATCTCTGGGCACTGGACGGGCTCGCCGCCGCCGCGGCGCACGAGCTCGGCACGCCGCTCGCCACCATCGCGCTGGTGACCAAGGAGATGGAACGCGAGTTGCCGCCCGACAGCCCCTATGCCGAGGACGTCGCCCTGTTGCGGAGCCAGTCGCAGCGCTGCCGCGACATTCTGGGCAAGCTGACCTCGCTCTCGACCGAGCCGGGCCAGCATGTCGACCGCCTGCCGATCAGCCACATGCTGGCCGAGGTGGTCGAGCCGCATGCCGATACCGGCATCGACATCGAGGTCAAGTTCGTCGGTGAGCGGGCCAGCGAGCCGGTCGGCCGCCGCAATCCGTCCATCCTCTACGGCATCGGCAACCTGGTCGAGAACGCCGTCGACTTCGCCGAGACCACCGTCGAGATCACGGCGGCCTGGAACCCGGACAATGTGTCGCTGACCATCGCCGATGACGGGCCGGGCTTCGCCTCCGAGGTAATCGACCATATCGGCGAGCCCTATGTGACCACCCGCGCCCGCGCGAGCGAGGGCACCGAGGACCACGAGGCCGGTGGCCTCGGCCTCGGCTTCTTCATCGCCAAGACCCTGTTGGAACGCACCGGGGCGCGGCTGGATCTCTCCAATCGCGAGGCCCCGGCGCATGGCGCGATCGTGCGCATCGTCTGGTCGCGCGACGCGATGGACCGGCTCGGCATTTCGGGCAAATCGGACGCGCACGAGGGCCCCGAAGGGCATCCGACGCACAGTTGACGCAGAGAACAGCGCCGGCGCGAGCCTGTTTTGGCGATCTTGGTTGCATGGCGGTCTTGGCGCGGGGGCTCCGGATGCCTATAACCCGGTCTGGTAGGAAAAGAAAATTCGGGGAGGCGCGGAGTTAAACGTCTATGACAGACCTAGAGTCTGCCGGCCTCGCCGGCACCGATACGTCGCTCATCATCGTCGATGACGACAAGGCTTTCCTGCAGCGACTTGCCCGGGCGATGGAAGCACGTGGCTTCGAGGTCGAAACGGCCGATACCGTCGCGGAAGGCATGCGCAAGGTCGACCAGAAGCCCCCGGCCTACGCCGTCGTCGACATGCGGCTGGAGGACGGCAACGGCCTCGACGTGATCGAGCTGATCCGCAAGCGCCGTCCGGAATCGCGCATGGTCGTGCTGACCGGCTATGGCAACATCGCCACCGCCGTGACCGCCGTGAAGCTCGGCGCCGTCGACTATCTCGCCAAGCCCGCCGATGCCGACGAAGTGTTCTCGGCCCTGACCCGCGACCCGACCGAGCGCGCCCTGCCGCCGGACAATCCGATGTCGGCCGATCGCGTCCGCTGGGAGCATATCCAGCGCGTCTACGAGCTGTGCGAGCGCAACGTCTCCGAGACGGCGCGCCGCCTCAACATGCACCGCCGTACGCTCCAGCGGATTTTGGCCAAGCGCGCACCGCGCTGAACCGGCGATCTCCGGACTGCAGACATGAAAACGGGCGCCGCGGCGCCCGTTCGCATAATCGGGCGTCGGTCGGCTCAGGCGAGCGCGGCGACGACGATGATCTCGACCAGATGCGCCGGGGTGGCGAGCTTGGACTCGCCCGTGGCGCGTGCCGGCGGGTTGGCCTTGTCGACCCAGGCGTCCCAGACGGTGTTCATCGTGCCAAAATTGGTCATGTCGGCCAGCCAGATCTGAGCCGACAGGATGCGCGACTTGTCGGTGCCGGCCTCGGCCAGCAGGCGATCGATGGTGTCGAGCACGGTCTGCGTCTGGGCTGCGACGTCGTCGCCCGGGTTGCCGACCTGGCCGGCGAGATACACGGTGTTGCCGTGAACGACGCCTGCGCTCATGCGGGGGCCCGGCTCGATGCGACGAATGCTGCTCATGGGATTTTCCTTTTGCGAATTGGCCGATCCCGTCTAGCGGCATAGCGCCGCTGCTTCAAGCCCGCAGCACAACCACCCGTCAGAGGATCTCGCGAAACCCGGCCTCGGGATCGGTGAGGCCGTGCAACCGGTGGGCGGCGGCCTGGGCAAAGCGGAGCGTCATCGCCTTGCGGCGGGCCGCGACCAGCGGCGCATGCGGCGCCTCGCGCAGGATCTCGGCGCCATAGGCATCGGCCAGGATCAGTCCTGCCTGCTCCGGAAAGATCTCCGGCGGCACGCCGGCATGGCTGGCGAAATAGAGACGGTCGCAATAGGGCGCGTAATCCGGCCATTTGCCGTCGGCGCGAAAATCGGCGACCGAGGATTTGATCTCGACGATGGTGATCTCGCCGGAGGGGCCGAGCGCGATGATGTCGGCGCGCCGCCCCGTCGCCAGCACCAGCTCGGTGACGATGGCGTGGCCGCGCGCGCGAAAAAGCCGGCCGACGCCGCGCTGCAGCGCCAGCGCCATATCCGACTGGCGGCCGTCACGCGGCACTGCGAGGACAGGAGAATGAACCATGAACAGAGTTTGCCACGCGGCGGCGGGGAATTAAAGAGCGGCACTTGGGAGACTCGGTGGCCGGGATGAAGCCGGTCCTTCACCTTTCCCTGAAGAGACCTTTGCACAACATCGAATGTCGTCACCTCCGGGCCGCATGGGCCAGAACGCGTCGCCCCGGCGAAGGCCGGGGCCCATGAACACCGGCTTAAGGTGGCGGTGGCGCAGCCTTTTGGCCGGGAACTGGGTATATGGATCCCGACCTTCGTCGGGATGACGACCTGAATGCATGGTCTGCGCTGGTCGACGATGTTGTGCAAAGGTCTCCTGAGGGAGGGGTCGACGCACGCAGTGCGGCGGGTGAGGGTTTGCAGACTCACCGGATGGTTCCCTAACCCCTCACCCGGAGCTTCGCTCCGACCTCTCCCGCCGGGAGAGGTGAAGGCAGGAAGCAACCAAGCCGCCTTACCGCCAGCGATTGTGCAGCCAGAGCCATTGCTCGGGATGCTCGCGGACCCAGCCCTCGACGACGGACATCACCTTGGCCGTGCCGGCGTCGACATCGATCAGGCCTTCTTCGTCGCGCGGCATTTCCACCGGCGGCGTCAGCTCGACGCGAAAACGGCCGTCCGGAAGCCGGATGGTGCGGGCGCCATGCACCGGGCAGTCATAGTGGCGGGCGAGACGGGCGACGAGCGGATTGGCGTGCACGGCGCGGCCGAAGAACGGCACCCGCGGGCCGCGCCCGTGATGCTGGTCGGTCAGGATGCCGAGATGCTCGCCGCGATCGAGCGCCGCGCCGACCTCGAAGGTGGCGCCGCGGTTCGAGGCGACGAGCTTGCCCATCATCTGCTCGCGCTGCAGCATCAGGTCTTCGGCGATGACGTTGTTGGTCGGCGCGCGGAACAGCGACACGACCGGCAGGCCGAAGCGGGCGGCGACGACCGCCAGGATCTCCCAATTGGCCAGATGGGCCGAAAAGATGATGCCCGGCTTGCCGTCGTCGCGCATCGCCAGGAACTGCTCGATGCCGACGACCTCGATCCGGCCCTCGCCGAGCCGTTCGGGATCGATGTCGACCAGCTTGTCGAGGAAGACATACTCGACCATGGTCTGGCCGAGCCCGCTCCACACGCCCTGCAGGATGGTTTCCCGCTCGGCGTCGGATTTTTCGGGGAAGGCGGCGGCGAGGTTGCGCCGCGCCAGCTTCGTCTCCGACACGAAGCGGCCGACGAAGCGGGCGATCGCGCCACCGACGCGGCCGGCGCGTTCCTCGCCGAGCGAGCGCACGCCGGCGACCAGCCCGCGCACGGCGAAGGCGATCGTCGCATGCGCCGCCTTCGAGCGCGAGATGCGGCGCGTCAGCTGCTTGAACGGCTTCTTCTTTTTGCTCGGCAGCGCCATCGGGATCAGAGCGTGACGATGATCTTGCCGAAGACCTGGCGCTTCTCGATCCGGTCCAGCGCGTCATCCATGTCGTCGAGCGGCACGACGCTGTCAATGACCGGGGTGACGACGCCCGCCGCGATCTTGGCGAGCGACTGCGAGATGTTCTCGATCCGGCAGCCGAACGAGCCGATCAGGCGCAGCTGCTGCTGGTAGAGCTGGAACAGGTTGATCTCGGTCGAGATGCCGGTGGTCGAGCCGCAGGTGACCAGCGTGCCGCCCCGGCGCAGCGAGAACATGCTGCCGGCCCAGGTATCGACGCCGACATGCTCGAACACGACGTCGACGCCGCGCTTCTTGGTGATCTTGCGGACGACGCCCTCGAAGCGCTCCTCGCGGTAGTTGATGACGTGGTCGGCGCCGAGCGCCTTCGCCTTCTCGCCCTTTTCGTCGCTGCCGACGGTGGTGATGACCGTGGCGCCGACGGCCTTGGCGAGTTGGATCGCCGCCGTGCCGATGCCGCTGCCGCCAGCCTGGATCAGGATGGTCTGGCCGGCTTCGAGCTTGGCGTTGTCGAACAGCATGTGCTGGACGGTGCCGAAGGTGACCGGGGTGCAGGCGATGTCGCGCAGCGCGACGCCGGCCGGCGCCGGAATGACGTGGCGGGCCTTCAGCGTCACATATTCGCAGCAGAGGCCGTCAATATGGAAGCCGCGCACGCCGGCGACGTTCTCGCAGAGATTGTCGCGGCCGGCATGGCAGGCCGGGCAGGTGCCGCAGGTCTCGGCGCCGTAGATGGCGACGCGTTCGCCGATCCTCAGGCCTTCGACGCCCGGACCGATCGATTCGATCGTCCCGGCGGCTTCGGCGCCCACCGTCAGCGGCAGCTTGCGCTTGGCGAAGGCCATGCCGCGCCAGCCCCAGACGTCGATGTGGTTGAGCGCCACGGCGCCCATCGCCACGCGGACCTCGCCCGGACCGGGCGCGGCGGGCATGGGAACGTCAACGATCGAAAGCTTACGGTCGGCGAGCAGCTGAAGGGCGCGCATGGAATATCCGTCTGTCGTTCTGAACAGCGCCTGCTTTACCGCCTCGGCGCGGAACATGCCAGAGGCACGCTCCGGACCGAGCGTCGCGGTCAGGCCGGGCCAGCCGCGATCACCAGGCAGGCGTTCTGGCCGCCGAAGCCGAACGAGTTCGACAGCACCATCGAGACCGGCGCCGCGCGGGCGACGTTCGGCACCACGTCGAGCGAGATCGACGGATCGGCGACGTCGTGGTTGATGGTCGGCGGAATGATGCCGCTGCGGATGGTCTGGATCGAGAAAACCGCCTCGATGGCGCCGGCCGCGGTCAGCGTGTGGCCGATCATCGACTTGTTCGAGCTGATCGGGATGCCGGTGACGGCGTCGCCGAACACGGCCTCCAGCGACAGCGCCTCCATCTTGTCGTTCTCCGGCGTACTGGTGCCGTGCGCGTTGATGTAGTCGACCTCGTCGAGCGCGATGCCGGCATCGCCGAGCGCCTGGCGCATGGCGCCGATCACCGGCGAACCGTCCGGCTTGGAACGGGTGCGGTGGAAGTCGTCGGCCTGCTCGGCCACGCCGCGGATGACGGCGAGAATCTCGGCGCCGCGCGCGATCGCCGCGTCGTAGTCCTCGAGCACCAGCGCGCCGGCCCCCTCGGCCATGACGAAGCCGTCGCGGTTCTTCGAGAAGGGGCGCGAGGCGGCGGCGGGATCTTCGTTGTTGGTCGAGAGCGCCGAGAGCAGCGAGAAGCGGATCAGCGATTCGACCTGCACCGAGCCGTCGGTGCCGATGCAGAGCGCCGCGTCGGTATCGCCGCGGCGGATTGCCTCGACGCCGAGCTGGATCGCGGTGGCGCCGGAAGCGCACGCCGTCGACAGCGAGATCGGCGCGCCGCGCGTGCCGAAGCGGTCGGCCGTCTTGTCGGCGACGCAGGCATAGAGTGCATATTCGTAGATGTCGGGATCGTTGAGCGCCATGGCGCTCTCGATCATCCGGTCATAGGGATCGCTGACGCTGGCGTCGCCCTTGTCATACAGGCCGCGCTTGACCGACCAGTCGAGCTCGACCGGCGGCACCGCCATGAACAGCATGCCCGGGAAATCGCCCGGCGTGCCGATCTTGGCGCGGGCGATCGCTTCTTCGGCGGCGAGTTCGGCCAGCTTTTCCGTCAGCACGGCGGAGCGCGGCACGTCGTCGAACAGGAAATCGACGGTGCCCGCCATCGTCGTCCGGAGATGGTCGACGGGGAAGCGGGTGATGCGATGGATACCGGACTTGCCGGATGTCAGCGCCGACCAGTTGTCGTCGATGCCCTGGCCGAGCGAGGTGACCACGCCCATGCCGGTGACGGCGACGACCGGACGCCCGAGATGATCCCGCGTCTTGCCCATGATCCTGACCTTTCTCAGTCGATCGCTTCGAGGAGCGCCATGCCCTCGCCGCGCCAGAAGCCCCAGCTCGTCGCCAGGATCTGGGTGGGGACGTCGGCCGCTTCAAGCTCCAGCCCGGTCGGATCGGTCGGCCGGTAGAAGCCCTTTCGCGACAGCGCCAGGGCGGCGAGCGCGACCTGGGCCGGGAAAGCGGCCTCGAGGCTGTTGCCGATCAGGCTCTGCGTGGCGCGGATCGGCCCGACAATGCCTTCGGCGACCAGCGTTTCGAGCAGCGCGCGCTCTTCCAGCGTGGTCCTGGCGATGCCGGTGGCGCCCGACAGCACGCCGACCGGCTTGTCGCCGAGCGCGGGACGCAGCGCGTCGATCTGGCCGCGCGCCACGGCAGCGGCCTGGCCGGGCTCGCGACGGCTGCGGCCGGAGAGAACCGGGCCGAGCTTGGCATAACCCGCCCTGCCGCGCGCTTCGGCATGTTCGCGCGATTCGAGCACCAGGAAGACGCCGAGCGAGCCGGTGACCATGCCGCCGCCGGCGTTCGCGCGCTCCCAGACGGAATTGACGGCGCCCTGCCACAGCGTGTTGCCGAGCGCCAGGCTCAGCAGCATGTCCTTGCGCTCGGCATTATAGGCGGCGCCGACGAGGAACTGGTCGCCCTGGCCGGCGCGGATGCGCCGGGCCGCGATCTCGACGGCGCTGATGCCGGCGATCTCCTCGCCCATGAAGGTGCGCGACGAGCCCGTCACCTTGTGGACGATCGAGATATTGCCGGCGAGCAGATTGGAAAGCTGGGCCAGGAACAGGGTCGGGCGCAGGTCGTTGGCGAGGCGCTCGTTGAGGAAGGCCTCCGAATCCGCCGCGACGCCGAGACCGGCGAGGATCTGGCCGTCGACGTCGACGTCGCGCTCGCCGCCGCCGGCCGCGACGATCATATCCATATGGGCGAGACGCTCGAGATCGCCGGCGAGGCCGGCATCGGCGAGCGCCAGGCCGGCGGCATAGGTGCCGAGGCGCTGCCAGGGCTCCATCTGCCGGATGTCGGCCTTGCGCGGGATCTGCTTGTCGAGCTCCAGCGGCACCATCGGCAGCACCGGGAACGGCGCGAAATGGTCGGTGTCGACGGCGCCGACATGCGGCTCGTCGACGGCAAGCGCCTGCCAATGCGCATCGAGCCCCTCGCCGAGCGAGGAAATCAGGCCGATGCCGGTGATCCAGACGTCGCGGGCGCTTTCGGTGCCAGACTTGTCGCTCATGCCGTATCTCCGACCGGGGTCAGGCCGATCTGCCGCACCCGCTCGCGCATGTTCTCGACCAGTTCCGGCGCCGGGAAGTCCATCACGCGCAGCGTCAGCTCGGCATCGCAGACCGGGCCGCCATGCTCGATCTTCGCTTCGGTCACGGCAAAGCCGGAACCGTCATGCGTCATCGTCGCATAGACGTCGAGTTCGGCGCCCGGCTCGATGAACTTGCGGAACTTGGCTTTCTTGCAGCCGGCAAAGAACGGCATGCGGGAAAGGCCGTTCAGGCCGAGGATCAGGAAACCGGAAGCCTGCGCCATGGTCTCGATCAGGAGCACGCCCGGCAGGATCGGATAGCCGGGAAAGTGACCTTCGAACACCGGGCTCGTCTCGGGGACGAAAGCCTTGGCATGAATCCGACCGGTCGCAGCGTCGAAATCGACGATGCGATCAATCATCTGGAAATATTCGAGACGCATGGTGGCTTCGACGTCGATCCTGTCAGGCGTTCTTCTTGGCGACCAGGTCGTCAATATGCGCGCAGAGGTTCTTCAGGAGGAAGTATTCCTCGACCGAAGCCTTGCCGGCGTTGACTTCCTGGGTCCACTGCTCGAGCGGGATCTTGATCCCGAACTTCTTGTCGAGCGCGAACACGATGTCGAGGAAATCGAGGCTGTCGATACCCAGATCATCGATGGCATGGGACTCGGGGGTGATCTTCTCGCGCGGAATTTCGCTGGTCTGGGCGATCACATCGGCGACGACGTCGAACGTGGAAGACATGACGGTCACGTAATCCTATCTAGAATGGCTCTGGCATTTCGGTGCAAGCCTGCGCTTTCACGACGAAGTCGAAGCTTGTGCGGCAGACATGGCAACCGATCCCGCAGGCCAAGGCGGCAGGGAATTGCATTCGTCCTGATACCGTGTGCCGCCGAGAAATACCAGCCTGTCGCGTTCGCCCGGCGAATTCGTTCTGGCAATGATGATATCCGGCATCGCCCCCGGGACGGCCGGCGCCTCGGCTTCGACGTCGAGCCGATGGTCGCCGGCCGGCGCGGACGGACGAGTTCCCGCCATGCCGGCCGTTCGGGGTAACGGCCCGAAGCTTAAGCCTTCACGACGGTCGAGCGGAACTTCGACGCGAGATACTCGCCGGAACCGACCGGCGGATAGGTCGCCGTCTCGCCCGGCTTCAGGCACGTCTCGATGCAGGCGATCTCGGCGTCCCAGTTCGGCTGGTGGAAGAAGGCCATCGACTGGCGCCGGGCCGAGCGACCGATATCGCGCGGCGGGATGGTGACGCGGTGCAAGGTCGACTTCCACTGGTCGTTGGTCCAGCGCTGCATCAGGTCGCCGATATTGATGACGAAGCTGTCGGCGATCGCCGGAACGCGGTGCCATTCGCCGTCGAGCCCCTTCACCTCGAGGCCGCCCGGCGCGTCTTCCTGCATCAGGATGGTGATCGAGCCGTAGTCCGAATGCACGCCGGCGCGCAGCTGGCCGGGGACGGGATCTTCCGTCAGGTCCGGATAGTTGAGCAGGCGCAGCGCGCTCGCCTCATGATCGATGAACCGATCGAAATAGGCTTCGTCCAGATCGAGCGCGAGAGCGAAGAAGCGCATGATGCGCCCGGCGAGCGCCGACATCTCGCGATAATAGGCCTGGGTGGCGAGACGGAACTCGTCGCCGCCGATCGGCCACGGATTGGCCGAGAAAACAAAGGCTTCGGCGTCGTCGCCCGGCTTGTGGTCGAGGCGCTGGAAGGCGGAAGGACCGAAGGAAAACGTCTCCTTCAGATCGGCCGGCTTCGCGTCGCCGAGCGAGGCGGCGAGCGTCTCGCCCTTGACCGGGCTGTAGCCATAGGGATAGCCCGGATAGGGCATCACGGCGGTCAGCTTCTCTTCGACCGCGCGATCGAAGAACGCGCGCGCCGCCTGCCAGCCGCGCTCAACGATTTCGGGGTTCGCGCCATGGCCGGTAATGAGGAAGAAGCCCGTCTCGCGGCAGGTGCGGCCGATGGCATCGGCGACCGCGCGCGGGCCGTTTGGATCGGAGAGATCGATGATCGGAATGATCGACATGCGGGTCCTTGAACCATGACTGAACGACGCGTCGAGACTATGGGGCGACCCGGCGCTTGGGAACCGGCGATCGACGGAGCGTGCACATGAATGACGCAACCGCGGCGCTCGTCGTCGACCATGCGGACATGCCCGCCATGGCGGCCCGCCCCTCGCGCATCGCCGCCCTCGACGTCGCGCGCGGCGTGGCGCTGGTCTGCATGGCGATCTTCCACGGCGCCTGGGACGTCGCCTTCCTGCATATTGTCCGCTTCGACCCGGGTGCCTCGCTCGGCTGGATCATTTTCGCCCGCGCGATCGCCGGCTCGTTCCTGATGCTGGTCGGCATCAGCCTGGTGCTTTCGACCCGCAACGGTTTTCGCCCAAAGCCCTACCTGAAGCGGCTGGCGATGATCGTGGCGGCGGCCGCGCTGGTGTCGGTGGCCACTTATCTCGTCATGCCGGAAGGCTGGATCTTCTTCGGCATCCTGCACCAGATCGCACTCGCCAGCGTGCTCGGTCTCGCCTTCCTGCGCTGGCCGCCGCGCCTCGTCTTCCTCGCCGCCATCGCCGTCTTCGCCCTGCCCTTCCTCTATCGCGGCGCGGTCTTCGCCCATCCGGCGCTCTGGTGGGTCGGGCTGGCGCCGAAGCCGCCGGGGTCGTTCGACTATGTGCCGCTGTTTCCGTGGTTTGGCGTGGTTCTCGCCGGCATGGCGCTGGCCAAGCTCGGCGTGTCGAAGGGCTGGGACCGGCGGCTGGCGACCTGGCAGCCGCGTTTCGCCCCCGGCCGCTGGCTCGCCTTCGGCGGCCGCCACTCGCTCGCCGTCTACCTGATCCACCAGCCGGTGCTCTACGCCTTCTTCTTCGCCCTCGCCGCCATCGTCGCCCCCAACGGCGCGGAGATTTCGGCGCGCGCCGATTGCGCCGATCGCTGCGTCGCCGTCGGCAAGAGTGGAGCCGATTGCCAGACCTATTGCGGCTGCGTCTTCGACACGCTCAAGGACAAGCAACTGACGGCGCCGTTCCTCGCCCGCACGCTTTCCGACGACCAGACGCTGCGCGTGCAGGAGACGGTCGCCGTCTGCTCCGCCAAGACATTCCCGCCCGCGCCGGAAGCCCCGGAAGCCGGCACGCTGCAATGAGCCTCCAAGGATCTGCCATGAGCGAACCCATCCGCACGCCGATCGTCCAGTTCGGCACCAGCCGCTTCCTGCAGGCGCATGCCGATCTCTTCCTGTCGGAGGCGCGGGACCGCGGCCAGGATGTCGGGCCCGTCACCATCGTGCAGACCACGGCCTCCGGCGCCCGCGCCGGCCGGCTTAGGGCGTTCGACGGCTCGCCGATCCCGATCGTCATCCGCGGCATCGAGGCTGGCGCGCCGGTCGAGCGCACGGTCGGCGTCACCTCGCTGGTGCGCGGACTTTCCGCCGTCGACGACTGGGACGCGGTCGAGCGCATCGTCGTCGACGAGGCGAAGATCCTGATTTCCAACACGTCGGATGCCGGCTTCGCGCTCAACGAGGGCGAGCGGCTGGGGAGCGACGTGCCGCGCTCCTTCCCGCTCAAGCTCTTGAAGCTACTCTTCGCGCGGCAAAAAGCGGGCGGCGCGCCGCTGACGCTGTTTCCCTGCGAGCTGATCCCGCGCAATGGCGACGTGCTGCGCGCGCTTCTCCTGAAGCTCGCCGACGAGAACGGCCTGCCGGATCCGTTCCGCGCCTGGCTGGAATCCTGCCTGTTCGCCAATTCGCTGGTCGATCGCATCGTCTCCGAGACGATCGAGCCGGCCGGCGCCGTGGCGGAGCCCTATGCGCTGTGGGCGATCGAAAAGCAGCCCGGCCTCGCAGCCCCCTGTCTCCATCCCGACGTGCGCATGGTCGACGACCTCGCCGTCGTCGAGCGGTTGAAGCTGTTCATCCTCAATCTCGGCCACACGGTCCTGGCCGAATGGTGGCGCGAGACCGGCCGGGCCGAAGGCGAACTGGTGCGCGAGATCGTTGCCGACCCGGTGCTTCGGCAAGAGCTGGACGCGATCTATGACGAAGAGGTGCTGCCGATCTTCGCCGCCGGCGGCGTTCTGGAAGCGCCGTCCTACCGGGCGAGCGTGCTGGAACGGTTCGAGAACCCCTTCCTCGCCCACCGCCTGGCCGAGATCTTCGGCAACCACGCCGAGAAGAAGCGCCGCCGCATCTGCGGGTTGCTGGCCTGGAAGCAGGCGTTGGGCCTCGACCTCAACACGCCGAAGCTCGACGCCATCCTCGCGTCCGAGATCGGGTAGGGCTCGCGAGAACGGCTTGTCGCTTCACCTCCCCCATGGGGAGAGGTCGACGGCCGAAGGCCGGCGGGTGAGGGGTTCAGGCCTCACCGGAGAGATCCCAACCCCTCACCCGGAGCTTCGCTCCGACCTCTCCCCATGGGAGAGGTGAAGAGCAGCTTGCCCACAGTCCGGCCAGGAAGTCTCCGACGTCATCACACCCTGGCCGTCATCCCGGGCTTGACCCGGGATCCATTTCCGCCGGGTTGGTGGCTGGATCGGGATTCCCGAGGGTGCGGCTGCGTGGATCCCTGCTTTCGCAGGGATGACGGCGAGCTTGGGGACGGGGCCGAGGAGCGAAAACCGGAAAACTGGACGTGCCGTGAGGCCTGCGAGACCCGTCTATTCCGCAGGCCGCGCGTTATAACCCCGATACCAGTCGACGAAGCGGTCGATGCCCTCGTCGATCGAGGTCTTCGGCTGGAAGCCGAGTTCGGCGGCGGCGAGGTCGATATTGGCGAAGGTCGTCTCGACATCGGCCTTGCGCATCGGCGCGAAATGGATCTCGGCCTTGCGGCCGGTCGCCCGCTCGATCGTCGCGATGAAGTCCATCAGCGCGACCGGCTGGTTGTTGCCGAGGTTGAAGATACGGTTTTCCGCCCGCGCCGGTGTCCGGTCGACGGCGCCCAGCACCCCGGCGACGATGTCGTCGACGAAGGTGAAGTCGCGCTGCATCGCGCCGTTGTTGAAGACGGTGATCGGCCGGCCTTCGAGGATGGCGCTGGTAAACAGCCACGGCGCCATGTCCGGCCGGCCCCAGGGGCCGTACACCGTGAAGAAGCGCAAGCCCGTCGAGGCGACGCCCTGCACATTGGCGTAGGAATGGGCGATCAGCTCGCCGGCCCTTTTGGTGGCGGCATAGAGCGAGGCGGGCCGGTCGGTGCGATCGGTCTCGCGGAACGGTACGTCCTCGTTGAGGCCATAGACCGAGGAGGACGAGGCATAGACGACGTGGCGCAGCCGCGGCAGCCGCAGCGCGGCCTCGAACATCACCACCTGGCCGGTGACGTTGGCGTCGGCATAGGCGATCGGGTTCTCAATCGAATAGGCGACGCCGGCCTGGGCAGCCAGATGCACGATCGTCTCGATGTCGGCGTGGGTGGTGACGAGCCGCTCCATCGCCGCCATGTCGCTGACGCTCGCCTCGACGAAGTCGAAATGCCGATGCGCCGCCAGCCGGTCGAGCCGGGCCTGCTTCAGCGCCGGGTCGTAATAGGCGTTCAGATTGTCGACGCCGATCACGGCGTCGCCGCGCTCGAGAGCCGCCTTCGCTACATGCGAGCCGATGAAGCCCGCGACACCGGTGATGAGCATTTTCATGATCAGTGGCTTTAGCTGATTTGCGGCCGCCGACAAAGGCACCGTCTCGCTTTTCGCGGGCTTTCGTTTCCTTCCGCGCGGCGATCCGCTATGAAACGGAGAGCGCCAAACCTGGCGCGCAAGGAATGCTGGACGTCGGATGATTTCGCAGAAGGCCAAATACGCATTCAAGGCGCTGATCCATCTCGCCAGGCAGCCTCAGGGCGAGACGACGCAGATCGACGACATTGCCCGCCAGGCCGGCGTTCCGCGCAAGTTTCTCGAACACATCCTGCTCGATCTGAAGCATCGCGGCATCATCGCCAGCCGGCGCGGCCGCGCCGGCGGCTATGTCATGATCAAGCCGCCCGGCGAGGTGACGATCGGCCAGGTGCTGCGCGCCATCGACGGCCCGATCGCGCCGCTTTCCTGCATATCCCGCACCGCCTATCAACCCTGCGCCGATTGCCCGGACGAAGCCGCCTGCGCCGTCCGGCGCATGTTCGCCGGCCCCTACGAAACCCAGCTCCAGGCCTTCGAGGCAACGACGCTGGCGGATGCGCTCAGCGACGAGGCCGGGCCGGCGGATCTGGACATCTCCCGCGACATCGTTTCTGCTGAAGGTCGGATCTAGGAAGGATTTTCTAGATCGCCCCATGCAGAAGGCGATCCGTGGTTTGAAATTGTCGAGCGGCTATGTCGAGATAATGGGGTCATCGATCAGGGAGCACACGATGGTCCGACCGATATCCACGCTTGTCCGCCGCCTTCGACCGGGGCTTGCCGCCCTCGTCGCCGGGGTAGCGATGGTTGTGACGCCGGCGCTGGCCGACGTGGCGCTGCTGAATGTCAGCTACGATCCGACCCGCGAGCTCTACAAGGCCTACAACGCCGCCTTCGCCAAGCACTGGAAGGCGGAGACCGGCGAGACGGTGACGATCCAGCAGTCACATGGCGGCTCCGGCAAGCAGGCGCGCTCGGTCATTGACGGCCTCGACGCCGATGTGGTGACGCTGGCGCTGGAAGCCGATATCGACGCCATCGCCAAGACGACCGGCAAGATCCCGGCCGACTGGCGCAGCCGCCTGCCGCACAATTCCTCGCCCTACACCTCGACCATCGTCTTCCTCGTCCGCAAGGGCAATCCGAAAGCTATCCAGGACTGGGGCGACCTGATCAAGGACGGCGTCGAGGTGATCACGCCGAACCCGAAGACCTCCGGCGGCGCCCGCTGGAACTATCTTGCCGCCTGGGCCTATGCCAACAAGGCGTTCGGCAAGGACGAGGCGAAGACCAAGGACTTCGTCTCGACGCTGTACAAGCATGTGCCCGTGCTCGACACCGGCGCGCGCGGCTCGACCACCACCTTCGCCCAGCGCGGCATCGGCGACGTGCTGCTCGCCTGGGAGAACGAGGCGTTCCTGGCGCTCGAGGAGCTCGGTCCCGACAAGTTCGACATCGTCGTGCCGCCGCTCTCGATCCTGGCCGAGCCGCCGGTCGCGCTGGTCGACGGCAATGTCGACGCCAAGGGCACCCGCAAGGCGGCCCAGGCCTATCTCGACTACCTGTATTCGCCCGAGGGCCAGACCATCGCCGCCAAGAACTTCTATCGCCCGTCCAAGCCGGACGTGGTCGACGCCGAACTGCTGAAGCGCTTCCCGAAGATCGATCTCGTCTCGATCGACGATCCGCAATTTGGCGGATGGGCCAAGGTCCAGCCGGAACATTTCGGCGACGGCGGCATTTTCGACCAGATCTACAAGCCGAACTGAACGGATCCAGATGGCCGCCACGACCATCGCAACGGTCAGGAAGTCGAGCGTCATCCCGGGCTTCGGGTTGGCGCTCGGCGTCACTGTGACCTATCTCGGCCTGATCGTCCTGATCCCGCTCGCCGGCCTGTTCTGGCGCTCGGCCAGCGGCGGTCTGGACGAGTTCATCCGCATCTCGACCGATCCGCGTACGCTGGCGGCGCTGCGGCTCTCCTTCACCACCTCCTTCGTCGCGGCGCTGGTCAACCTCGTCTTCGGCATGATCCTGGCCTGGATCCTGGTCCGCTACGAGTTTCCCGGCCGCCGCCTGATCGACGCGGTGATCGACCTGCCCTTCGCGCTGCCCACCGCCGTCGCCGGCATCGCGCTGACGACGCTTTATGCGCCGAATGGCTGGATCGGCGCCTGGCTGGCACCGCTCGGCATCCGCATCGCCTATTCGCAGGCCGGCATCATCATCGCGCTGATCTTCATCGGCCTGCCCTTCGTCGTGCGCAGCGTGCAGCCGGTGCTGGAGGACCTCAATCGCGAGGTAGAGGAAGTGGCCGCGACGCTCGGCGCCAACCGGCGCCAGACCGTGCGCCGCGTCGTCATGCCGGCGCTCTGGCCCGCTTTGCTCACCGGCTTCGCGCTCGCCTTCGCGCGCGCCGTCGGCGAATATGGCTCGGTGATCTTCATCGCCGGCAACAGCCCCTACAAGACCGAGATCGCGCCGCTCTTGATCGTCATCAAGCTGGAGGAATTCTCCTATTCCGGCGCCACGACGATTGCCGTGCTGATGCTGGTCGCGTCCTTCCTGATCCTGCTGGCGATCAATCTGGTGCAGGCCTGGAGCCGGCGGAGATATGGCGATGTCTGACGGAGCCTTTACCACCGCCCGGCTGCCGGGCGCAGCGGCGATCCGCTTCCGCCCGGTGACGATGGAGCGCCGGCGGGTCCGCGTCGGGCTGATCCTGATCTCGCTGGCTTTTCTCGGCCTGTTCCTGGTGCTGCCGGTCGTCGCCGTCTTCGTCGAGGCGTTTCGCGGCGGCATGCCCGCCTTCGCCGAAGCGATCTTCGAGCCCGACGCCGCCGCCGCCATCCGGCTGACCCTGCTGGTCGCGGCGATCTCGGTGCCGTGCAACCTCGTCTTCGGCCTCGCCGCCTCCTGGGCGATCGCCAAGTTCGACTTCAAGGGCAAGAGCCTGCTCAACACGCTGATCGACCTGCCCTTCTCCGTCTCGCCTGTCATCGCGGGCCTGATCTACATCCTGATGTTCGGCTCGCAGAGCCTGCTCGGCCCCTGGCTGAAGAGCGAGGGCATCCAGGTGATCTTCGCGGTACCGGGTATCGTGCTGGCGACGATCTTCGTCACCTTCCCCTTTGTGGCGCGCGAACTGATCCCGCTTATGGAGGAACAGGGCCGCGGCGACGAGGAGGCGGCGCTGTCGCTCGGCGCCTCCGGCTTCCAGGTGTTCTTCCGCGTCACGCTGCCGAACGTGAAATGGGCGCTGCTCTATGGCGTGCTGCTCTGCAACGCCCGCGCCATGGGCGAATTCGGCGCGGTTTCCGTGGTTTCCGGCCATATTCGCGGCCTGACCAACACCATGCCGCTGCATGTCGAGATTCTCTACAACGAGTATAATTTCGCGGCCGCATTCGCCGTAGCCTCGCTGCTGGCGCTGCTCGCCCTCTTTACACTGGTCGTCAAGTCGGTCTTGGAATGGCGTTATGCCGACGAGATCGCCGCGACGCGCCGCCACTGAGGTAACTGCAATGAACGCGATCACCCCGATCGACAAGGGTGCTTCGGTGGCCCTCGGCGCGCCCATCGACGTCACCATCGAGAACGTCCAGAAGGCCTTTGGCGACACGCCGGCGCTGCATGGCGTCTCGCTCGACGTCAAGGCGGGCGAACTGGTTGCGCTGCTCGGCCCCTCCGGCTCCGGCAAGACGACGCTGCTCCGGATCCTCGCCGGCCTCGATGCGCCGACCGCCGGCCGCGTGCTGTTCGGCGGCGACGACGCGCTCGGCCTGTCGGTGCAGGACCGCAATGTCGGCTTCGTGTTCCAGCACTACGCGCTGTTCCGCCACATGACGGTGTTCGACAACATCGCCTTCGGCCTGACGGTCCGGCCGCGCGGGGAGCGCCCGCCCAAGGCCGAGATCCGCAAGCGCGTGCTGCATCTGCTGGACCTCGTCCAGCTTTCCGGCCTCGACAAGCGCTATCCCTCGCAGCTTTCCGGCGGCCAGCGCCAGCGCGTGGCGCTCGCCCGGGCGCTCGCGATCGAGCCGCGCGTGCTGCTGCTCGACGAACCCTTTGGCGCGCTCGACGCGCAGGTGAGAAAAGATCTGCGTCGCTGGCTGCGCGAGATCCACGACCAGACCGGCCACACCACCTTCTTCGTCACGCACGACCAGGAAGAGGCGCTTGAACTCGCCGACCGCGTCGTCGTCATGTCGAAGGGCCGGATCGAGCAGGTCGGCACGCCGGACGAGATCTATGACGCGCCGGCGAGCCCGTTCGTATTCGAGTTCATCGGCGAATCCTCGTTCCTGCCGGTGACCGTCGTCGACGGCGCCGTGCAGCTCGACGGCCAGCCGCTCGACCTCGCGGCGCTTGGCGCCCCCTCCGGCACCGCCACGCTCGGCTTCCGCCCGCATGACGTCTCGATCGTCCCGGATGGCGGCCCGGCCATCACCGGCACGATCGTCACCGAGCGCCGGCACGGCGGCGCCCGCCGCCTGGAGCTAGAGGTCGGCCCGGATAAGCATCGCGTCGAGATCGACATGGCCGTCGACCACACCCGTCTGCCCGGCGGCCAGGTGGCTTTCCGGCCGCATCGCTGGCGCGTTTTTCCGCGCTGAAGGCGACGGCTGTTCGAATTCCAGACGCGGCTTTTCACCTCTCCCTGAGGGAGAGGTCGACGACCGAAGGGCGGCGGGTGAGGGTTTACGGCCTCGCAAGCCAGGCTCCCGGAGTAGCCGTTCTGTCCGGATCGTTCCCTAAACCCTCACCCGGCTCTTCGAGCCGACCTCTCCCTCAGGGAGAGGTGAGCCGCGTTCGTCTTCCGCAAGGACCGTCCAACCGCTAGTCTTGCCGGAGCAGGACGGATCGGTGGGAGGAGACCGGAATGAAACGCTCGCAAGTGAATGAGATCATGCTGCGGGGGGACGAGTTCATCCGTTCCTTCGGCTATGTGCTGCCCCCCTTCGCCTACTGGGCGCCGGACGAGCTGCGAGCCCGCAAGGCGCAGGCGCCGGGCATAATCGAGGCGCGGCTCGGCTGGGACATCACCGATTTCGGCGCCGGCGATTTCGACGCGCTCGGCCTGTTCCTGTTCACCGTCCGCAACGGCAATCCGGCCGACCTCGCGACGGGACGCGGCCTGCTCTATGCCGAGAAGATCATGATCGCGCGGCAGGACCAGGTGACGCCGATGCACCGCCACGTCATCAAGGGCGAGGACATCATCAATCGCGGCGGCGGCACGCTGACGCTCGAACTCTTCGCCTCCGACACCGCCGGAAACCTCGACCGCAAGGCCGGGGTGGCGGTGATGACCGACGGCGTCGCCCGCAGCCTCGCCGCCGGCGGCAAGCTGAAGCTCGAACCGGGCGAGAGCATCACGCTGGCGCCCGGCATCTGGCATTCGTTCTGGGCCGAAGGCGCCGACGTGCTGATCGGCGAGGTCTCGACCGTCAACGACGACCGTACCGACAACATCTTCGCCGATCCGGTCGGCCGTTTCGCCGAGATCGAGGAGGACGAGCCGCCGACGCACCTGCTGGTGGCGGATTATGACCGCTGGCTGGGCGAATAGGGCCAAAGACCCGAACCGGACAGGCGCGGAGAGCGGGCGCAGCTTTGCAAGTGCTTGCGAATCACATAAGTGTTCGCTTATGTAACGACATGATTGAGTCTGCGATCTTCAAGGCCCTGGCCGATCCGACCCGTTGCGCCATCTTCGAAAAGCTGGCGGCTGGCGGCATGAACGCCAGCGCCTTGCGGCAGGGCATGGCGATCAGCCAGCCGGCCATGTCCCAGCACCTCTCGGTCCTGCGCAATGCGAGACTGGTGCGGGAAGAGCGACAGGGCCGCTTTGTGCATTACGAGGTCGATCCGGAGGGCCTGACGCTCATCGGCGGATGGCTGGCGAAATATCGCGCCTACTGGCCCGCGCGCATCGACGATCTGCAGGCCTTGCTGAAGGACATGGACCCATGAGCGACATCAAGGCCAAACAGCGGACGAACGATCTGGTGCTCGAATACGAGCTCGACGCGCCACCGGAAAAGGTCTGGCGGGCGATCAGCATCCCCGCATTTCGCGAGCAATGGCTACCGAACGAAAGCCTTGCCGATGCGGAGCCGGTCTCTTCGACGCCGGGCGAAGAGATTCGCTACGGAATGCGGGAGGCAGAACCGCCCTTTCTCGACAGCGTCGTGACATTCCAGGTAAGCCCCAATGAAACGGGCGGCACCCGATTGCGGATCGTCCACGGTCTGACGGACGCACGACAATTGCGCCGTCCGCGAAGCGCCGCGAACAGCAACGGCGCCTGTCGCATGCGCGCGGCCTGACGCTCCGGCCCAACCAAGCCATTTCGAAACAGAAGGAATTCGCCGATGCGCGAAGCGATGCAACTCGTCCCTATGGTGGTCGAACAATCCAGCCGCGGGGAACGGTCCTTCGATATCTATTCCCGCCTTCTGCGCGAGCGGATCATCTTTCTGAACGGCGAGGTCAACGACACCGTCTCCGCGCTGGTCTGCGCGCAGCTCCTGTTTCTCGAGGCGGAGAACCCCAAACGACCGATCCAGCTCTATATCAATTCGCCCGGCGGCGTGATTACCAGCGGCCTCGCGATGTACGACACCATGCGCTACATCCGGGCGCCCGTGCACACCCTTTGCATGGGAACCGCCCGGTCGATGGGATCCTTCCTGCTGATGGCGGGCGAGCCCGGCGAGCGCGCCGCTTTGCCGAATGCGAGCATCCATATCCACCAGCCGCTCGGCGGATTCCAGGGGCAGGCATCGGACATGCTTATCCATGCCGAGGAAATCCGGCGAACGAAGCATCGCGTGACACGGCTTTACGCCGAGCATTGCGGACGCAGCTATGGGGAGTTTGAGACGGCGATGGATCGGGACCGCTTCCTGACCACCGAAGAGGCGCTGGAATGGGGGCTGATCGACCGCATCCTGACAGAGCGCGACGATCGGCCGAAGACGATGCTGCTAGCTCCGTGACGAGGCTCGCGGAAGGCGCGACGGCCGTTTGCCGCCGCTGCGTCGTCCTCACACGTCGAGGATCGGCGCGAAGCCGCCGAAGATCATGCGCTGGCCGTCGAAGGGCATGTCGAACTGCATGCGCGGGTCGGCCATCGCCTTCTGCCAGCCCTCGACACGCGCCGCCTTCGATGGCCACTCGATCCAGGAATAGACGACCTTCTCGTCGTCGGTCGCCTTCACGGCGCGACGGAAATCCGTGACCTTGCCTTCGGGCACGTCGTCGCCCCAGTTCTCGACGACCCGGCTGGCGCCATGCTCGCGCAGGAGCGGCGCCGTCTTCGCTGCCATGGCGCGATAGGCTTCCCGGTTGGCGGCGGGCACCGCGATGAGGGTGCCGTCGATATATCCCATCGGCGCGTCGCCGCCCTGTTCGACCAGGATCGTCTGGAAGCCGCCGAAGATCATGCGTTGGCCGTCGAAGGGCATGGAGGCGCTCATCGCCTTCAGGCGTGGGTCGGTCATCATCTTCTGGTTGGCGGCGTCGCGCGTCGCCCGGTCGGGATATTCGAACCACGAGAAGACCACGACCTCGTCCGGCTTCGCCTGCACCGCGCCCTTGAAATCGGTGACCTTGCCGTCCGGCACGTCGTCGCCCCAGGTCTCGACCATGCGCGTCGCGCCGAATTCCTTGATGAAGGCGGCCACGTCGGCGGCTTGCTGGCGGTAGGCCTCCTTGTTGGCGGCCGGCACGGCCGTCACGAATCCCTCGACATAGGTCATGGTGCGTCTCCTCCTGATCCCGCCGGGCGGGCGCTCTCCACCGTTCGACCCCGTGATGCGCATCCCGCACAGCGCGCGCAACAACCTGGGACAACGGCTCCCTGGACGGATTGTTCACTTGACAAGTTAGGTTGATATCAACATAAAAAGAGCATGTCAAATACCGGCCTCGTGCCCTTCTCGACCACCCTGCATGTCCGCGATCATTGTCTCTGCCTGGCGGCCCAGCGCGCCGCCCGGGCGCTGGCGCGCCGCTTCGACGAGGCGCTGCGGCCGGCTGGGCTGACCAGCGGCCAGTTTTCGCTGCTGATGTCGCTCAATCGCCCGCAGCCCCCCACGATCGGCTCGGTGGCGGCGCTGCTCGCCATGGACCGCACGACGCTGACGGCCAATCTGAAGCCGCTCGAGCGGCAGGGCTTGCTGGAGGCCGCCGTCGACCCGCAGGACCGGCGCAGCCGGTTGCTGACACTGACGGATGCCGGCCGCGCCGTGCTGGCGGCCGCCGTGCCGATCTGGCAGCGGACGCATGCGGAGGTCGAGGCGCCGCTCGGCGCGGGCGTGGCCGATCTTCTGCGCGCCGGCCTGCTGGCGCTGGTCTAAAGCGGCTTGCCCGCCGGCCGGCTATTGCCGGGCCAGCTCTTCCGCGCCGCGCTTGCCGCGCTTGCGGACCAGCGGCTGGCGCTTGAAGGCGACGTCGACCGAGCCGACGGTCATGCCGAGCATCGAGATGACGCCGTTGTTGACGATGGAGTCGCGGCCGGAGCGGCGGATCGTGTCTTCGAAATGCAGCTGCAGCTTGCTGCCGTTCTTGCCGCGCGTGATCAGGTCGTAGGACATGCGGATGACGTCATCCTCGACCCGCACCTTGGCGGTGCCGACGACGTCCTCGCGCGTGCCGACATAGGTGTTCGGGCCGGTCTTCTTGAAGCGCCAGGTGCGCCGGTCGAGCGCGCCATTGTCGAAGCGGAACGCCTGGTCGAGGATGAACTGGCCGTTCTTGCCGTGCCCCTTTGTGGTGACGACGAAGCCGCGATCGACGCCGGCGATCCGGCTCTTGAAGCGGCCGACGCCGGTCGCCTGGCCGCGAAACGCCTCTTCCAGCGTCTGCCCGGCCTCGGCCGCGCCGAGGCCGGCGCCCAGGACGAGCAGCGCCAGCGCGACGACAAGACAATGCGCGAACTTCATTGCGGGACCCTCGGCATGCGCCCAATTCGATGCCGGGACCAGTCTAGCCTGACTTTCGGGGGTTCGTCAGCCTTCGCGGCGCGACGGCTGACCGGGCCTCAGCCTGGCGCGCTGGCCGGCGCGGCGGCGCTCTCGGTCAGCACGGCATAGAGCGCCGACTGGTCGCCGGAGGCCCGCAGCTTGTTGGCGAGGCCCGGCTCGCGCAATAGGCGGGCGATGCGGGCAAGCGCCTTCAGATGGTCGGCGCCGGCATTTTCAGGCGCCAGCAGCAGGAAGATCAGGTCGACCGGCTGGTCGTCGAGCGATTCGAAATCGATCGGCTTGGGAAGGCGGGCGAACACGCCATAGATCCGGGTCAGCGCCGCCAGCTTGCCATGCGGGATGGCGATGCCGTTGCCGACGCCGGTCGAGCCGAGGCGCTCGCGCTGCAGCAGCGTGTCGAAGATCTGCCGTTCGTCGAGACCGGTCAGTTTCGCGGCCTTTTCGGCCAGTTCCTGAAGCGCCTGCTTTTTGCTGTTCGCTTTCAGGGCCGGGACGATAGCGTCCTGGCTGATGAGATCACTGAGGTCCATGACTTGGTTCAAAAATGCCTCGGTTCAAACCTTCGGTCCAAGACCCGTCGTTTCGGCGCGCTCCCCGAGCGCGCCGAAATTTAGATTCCAGCTTACGCGGAATCAGCTGGCGACGGAATCCCCCTTGCCGCCCTGCGCCGGGTCGATCCACCCGATATTGCCGTCGCGCCGGCGATAGACGATGTTCACGCCGCCGTGCCCGGCATGCCGGAACACGACGACCTGCGATTCGGCCAGATCCATCGCCATCACCGCGCCAGATACGGACATCGTCCGCAGCGCCTTGGTTTCCTCGGCAATGACCATGGGCTTGTAGTCGGCCGCCAGCTCCTCGTCTTCATCGGGCGTCGCGGCCAGGATGGTGTAGCTCGCGTCCAATTCGGCCGCGCCATTGCGCGGGTGATGGTCCTTCAGCTTGCGCTTGTAGCGCCGCAGCTGCTTCTCGATCCGCTCCGCGGCCTGTTCGAAGGTCGGATAGATTTCGTGCCCGCGTCCCTCGGCGTGAAGATCCGCCCCGCTGTCGAGATGCAGGGCGCAATCAACGCGATAACCGGTTCCATCACGCTCTAGGATGACGCGGCCCGAAAAGCCGCCGGAGAAATACTTGCCGATCGCGTCGCTGACACGGCCCTCCACATGAGTGCGGTAGGCGTCGCTGACTTCGATATTCTTACCGGAGATGCGCAGAGACATGGACTTCTCGTACCCCTTGGTCGTCGTTGCGGACCGAAGCTCACTTCGCGCCTTCGCGTGAAGCAGCCCCGTCGGGCACGTGCTTTCCGGCGTCACCAAGGCCTGCCGACTTCGAGCCGATGACGTCCCGGCTCCAAGGCCTCGGCCGCCATCGGCGCCGCGCCCTTCTAGTGACAGCATGCCGGGAAGTCAAGAAACGGGCCCCGGCAACAGCCATCATGTCTTGAAGCTGGTCATCCGTCGAGCCCAAGGCAAGGGCAGCCGTCTAAACTTTAACGGGCGGGAAGGGCTTGCTTTTCACGACGGCGCTGGACCGACGAAGGAATCCGCAACGCTTCGCGGTACTTGGCGACGGTCCGTCGCGCGATGTCGATGCCCGAGTCACGCAGCATTTTGACAAGCGTGTCATCGGAAAGAACATCATCCGGCGCCTCGGCGTCGATCAACGCCTTGATGCGATGGCGAACCGCCTCGGCCGAATGCGCCTCGCCGCCCTCGGAGGAGGCGATCGAGGCGGTGAAGAAGTACTTGAACTCGAACACGCCGCGCGGCGTCGCCATGTACTTGTTCGAGGTGACGCGCGACACGGTCGACTCGTGCATGGCGATCGCCTCGGCGACGGTCTTCAGGTTGAGCGGCCGCAGGTGAGCGACGCCATGAGCCAGGAAGGAATCCTGCTGGCGCACGATCTCGGTCGCCACCTTGAGAATGGTGCGGGCCCGCTGGTCGAGGCTCTTCACCAGCCAGTTGGCCGTCTGCAGGCACTCGCTCAGATAGGTGCGGTCCTCGCCCTTGGAGCGACGCGCGACATTGGAATAATAGCTCTGGTTGACCAGCACGCGCGGCAAGGTGTCGGAGTTCAGATCGATCCGCCAGCTGCCGTCCGGCGCGGCGCGGACGACGACATCCGGGCACGACGGGATGGATCGGCGCCGAGCCGAAGGCGCTGCCTGGCTTCGGGTCGAGCGTGCGCAGATCGCGCAGCATCTCGGCCAGCGCCTCGTCGTCGACGCCGCAGAGCCGCCTCAGCGCATGCATGTCGCGCCGGGCGACCAGATCGAGATGGGCAAGCAGCGTCGCCATGGCCGGATCGAGGCGGCCGCACTCACGCAGCTGGATGCCGAGGCAATCGGCCAGGTCGCGGGCGCAGACGCCGGTCGGCTCGAAGGTCTGCAGAACAGCCAGAACGGCCTCGACCTCCGCCAACGGCGCGCCCAGGCGCGCGGCGACGTCATCCAGGCTGGCGCGCATGTAGCCGGCCTCGTCGACCTCGTCGATCAGCGCCTGGCCGATCAGGCGCAGCGTCGGGTCGGTGACGGCGAGGCCGAGCTGGTCGCCGAGCCACGCCGAGAGCGACCGCTCCTCGGCGACGAAGGCTTCGAGATTGTAGTCGTCGCTGCTGACGGCATGGCGATCGGAGGGCGTCGCCCAGGGATCGAGGGGCGGCATCGCGGCGCCCTCGCCCGCCGGCGCGCCGTGATCGTCCGGAAAGACGTTGGCGAGGTCGGTGTCGAGCCGCTCGGCGATCGTGTCCGGCGAGACCTCGAGCCGGGTCTCCAGCCAGTCCGGCCGGTCCTCGGCGCGGTCGGCCGCCATCGCGCGGTCCTCGGCGGCATCCGAGGCGCCCTCGGCCGGCAACCCGATGCCGGCGCCGTCATCTGGTCGTCGCGCTCGAGCAGCGGATTGCGCTCGAGCTCGGCATCGACATAGGCAACCAGATCGAGATTGGAGAGCTGGAGCAGCTTGATGGCCTGCATCAGCTGCGGCGTCATCACCAGAGACTGGCTCTGCCGAAGCAGGAGTTTTTGCGAAAGTGCCATTCTGCGGCAGCGGTTCCCGGCAAGTGGCCAAGATTCTTGGCCTAGAGCCCGGGACTCGCCATCCCAATGGCCCAAGACTTGCTTGGTTCGCCCCTTGGTATCGCAAGCCACGCCGGCTTCAAAGCGTAAACTGCTCTCCGAGATAGAGCCGGCGCACGTCGGGGCTTGCGACGATATCCTCCGGCCGGCCTTCCATCAGCACCTCGCCGGCGTGGATGATATAGGCGCGGTCGATCAGGCCGAGCGTCTCGCGGACATTGTGATCGGTGATCAGTACGCCGATGCCGCGCTGGGTCAGGTGACGGACCAGCGTCTGGATGTCGCCGACCGCGATCGGGTCGATGCCGGCGAACGGCTCGTCGAGCAGCATGAAGGACGGGCGGCTGGCGAGCGCGCGGGCGATCTCGCAGCGGCGGCGCTCGCCGCCGGACAGCGCGATCGCCGGCGATCTTGCGCAGATGGCTGATGTGGAACTCGCTCGAGCAGCGATCGAGCTCCTCTCGCGCTTGTGGCGGTCCGGCTCGACGACCTCCAGCACCGCCTTGATGTTGTGCTCGACGGTCAGGCCGCGAAAGATCGAGGCTTCCTGCGGCAGATAGCCGATGCCGAGGCGGGCGCGGCGGTACATCGGCAGAGGGTGACGTCGTTGCCGTCGAGCTCGATGCGGCCGTGATCGGCCTGCACCAGGCCGGTGATCATGTAGAAGATCGTCGTCTTGCCGGCGCCATTGGGACCAAGCAGGCCGACCGCCTCGCCGCGCGCCACGGCGAGGCTGGCCGAATTGACGACGCGGCGGCGGCGATAGCTCTTGCCGAGGCCGTGCGCGACCAGCCATCCCGGGCCGCCGGCGTCCTGGGCATAGCGGGTTACTTGCGGCTCGGCGGCGCGCAGGGCGGCGAAATCGGCCGTTGCCGGTCCCCGGCTCTTGAAAAGGCTCGAAAAAATGACCGGCGCTCCGTTCGCTGCCCCGGCGCTGCCGGCTGCTTCTGTCATCGGGACGATCCCCGAGAGGATCGGAGGCGTCAATCAGACACCTCGCCTCAGCCCCCCTTCGCGGGCGGCCCAAGGCACGTTGCCGTTGTCCTAGGGCGTCTTGCCCGGCGCCGAGCCCGGCGTGAAGATGCCGCGGATGCGGGCGCCCGGCTTCTGGTCGACGCGGGCGCGGCCGGTCGTCATGTCCCAGGTCAGCTTGTCGCCGGTGATGACGTTGGGGCCCTGGCTCAGCACGACATTGCCCGACAATGTGACCAGCTTGCCGACCATGTCGACGACGGCGGTGTCGCCGGTCGCCGTCTGCTGGCCGGAATTGACATAGACCTTGCCGCTCGCCTCGATGCGGGTGAAGCTGCCGGCGCCGGGCAGGCTGCCCTCGAGCTGCGACGCTTCCTTGTTGGCAGCGGCCGGTTTGGCCGCGGCGCCTGCCGCATCGGCAGCCTTGCCATCTGCGGTCTTGCCATCTGCGGTCTTGCCGTCGGATTCGCCGTCGGTCTTGGGCGCGGTCTTGGAGCCGGCCGAGAAGATGGAAATCTTGCCGGCCTTCAGGACGCTGTCGCCGCGCGTCACGGTGACGTTGCCGGTGAAGGTCGAAATCCGCTGGCCGTCCTTCTCCACCACGTCGAGCGAATCCGCCTCGACATTGACCGGGCCCTTCTGGCCCGTCTGGAAGCCCTTGAACAGGTCGGCATTGGCTTGCGCGCGCACCTCGACGGCGCCAAGCGCCATCGGCAGGAAGGCGAGTGCAAAGACGAGGCGATGGGACAGTCTTGTCATTCGATCACCGAAGGTGCTGCGGGCTGCGGGGAAGGCGAGTCGGCAGAGTGGGTTGCAGGAGCGGAGTATGTCACCTTTACCCCGTTCCTGAACAGAACCCGCTTGCCGCGATCCTGCACTTCGACGCTGTTGGCCTGGATGCGACTGCCCTGGGCGGTGAAATCGATCGGCTGGTCCGAACGCATCGTTCCGGCCTTCATGTCGATGTCGGCGTTCTGCAGCGTGCCGGCGATGCCGGTCGAGGTCGAGAGCGTGATCGCCTTGTCGAGGAACAGGCGCTGCTTGTCGGCATAATAGGTGCCGGTGGAGGCGTCGACCTTGGCCGTCTCGTCATTGTCGATGCCGATGGTGGCGCCGATCTTCTGCAGGGTGACGACCTTGGTGTCCTTCAGCGACTGTTCGGCCCGGTCGGCCTTCAGCTCATAGGCGCGGCCATTGTTGGTGAAGCCCGAGACATGCGGGTTCTGCATCACCACGGCGTTGTTGGTCACGTCGATCGAGCCGAAGGCGACCCCTTCGGGCAGGCTCGGCGCAAAATAGGTGAAGAGGAAGAAGGCGCCGGCAACCAGCACGCTGATGGACGGCAGGGCAATCTTCAGGATGCGCACGAAGCGGCTGTGCCGCATGGCCGCGCGATAGCGCGTGTCGACGCCCGGGCGAGCGTCGCCATATCGTTCGGGACCTCCTGCTGACCAATTCGGGTCAGTCGACGCTCTCATGCGATCTCCGCTCTTTCGTGTCTTCCCGTCGCGGCCGGCAGCCTGCGACAGCAATATGGATACTTAGCGGCGCAAACCAAGGCGCGACGCAACGTCGCCGCGCGTCAGGAATGCGCGAAGATATCCTGTTCCGCCCAGCCCGCAAGATCGAGCTCGGCCCGGGTGGGCAGGAAGCGGAAGCAGGCTTCGGCCATCTCGGTGCGGTTTTCGCGCGCCAGGCGCGCGTCGAGCCGCGTCTTCAGGCCATGCAGGTAGAGCACGTCGGAGGCCGCATAGGCGAGCTGCGCCTCGGTCAGCTTCTCAGCCGCCCAGTCGGAACTCTGCTGCTGCTTCGACAGATCGACGTCAAGCAGTTCCTTGACCAGATCCTTCAGGCCGTGCCGGTCGGTGTAGGTGCGGGTCAGCCGCGAGGCGATCTTGGTGCAATAGACCGGATTGACGGTGATGCCGAAGGCATGGCCGAGGACGGCAACGTCGAAGCGGGCGAAATGGAAGATCTTGGTCACGCCCGGGTCGGTCAGCAGCTTGACCAGATTCGGCGCCTCGCGCTGGCCCTGGGCGATCTGCACGACATCGGCGGTGCCGTCGCCCGGCGACAGCTGCACGACGCAGAGGCGGTCGCGATGCGGGTTGAGCCCCAGCGTTTCGGTATCGATCGCGACCGATGCGCCGTAGTTGGATAGATCGGGCAGATCGCCACGATGCAGGCGGATCGTCATGACAGAATAATCCTCAAAATCCGGAAGCGTTTGCGTTTTCCTAGCGAAGCATGTCGACTTCTGCAATGACGCAGGTCACAGCCGAAAGGCGGCAGGGACGAAGGAATGCAACCATGACCCATTTGCCAGGCGAGCCCGCGACCGATCCGGTGCGCTGGGGCATCCTGAGCACGGCCCGCATCGCGCGCCAGCGCGTCGTGCCCGCCATGCTGAAAAGCCCGTCGACGCGCGTCGCCGCCGTCGCCTCGCGCAGCCTCGACAATGCCCGCAATTTCGCCGCCGCCTTCGACATCCCGAAGGCCTATGGCTCGTATCAGGAACTGATCGACGATCCCGACATCGACGCCATCTACAACGCGCTGCCCAACAACCTGCATGTCGAGACGACGCTCGCCGCCGCCGCCAGGGGCAAGCATGTGCTGTGCGAAAAGCCGATCGGCCTCGATCTCGCCGACGCGCTCCGGCTGAAGACCGCGCCGCCCGGCGTGCTGATCGGCGAAGCCTTCATGATCCGCCACCACCCGCAATGGCACGAGGTGCTGAAGATCATCGCCTCGGGGCGGATCGGCAGGGTCCGCGCCGTGCAGACCTTCTTCGCCTTCCTGAATGTCGATCCCTCCAACATTCGCAACCGGCCCGAGACCGGCGGCGGCGCCATTCTCGACATCGGCTGCTACGCGGTCGCCTCGGCCCGCCTGATCTTCGGCGCCGAGCCCGTTCGCGTGCTCGCCCTGGTCGACCGCGACCCGGCCATGCATACCGACCGCACCACCTCGATCCTGGCCGATTTCGGCGACGGCCGGCAGTTTTCGGCGACGCTCTCCACCCAGGCCTTCCGCTATCAGCGCGTCGGCATCGTCGGCAGCGAAGGGCGGATCGAGATGGAGACGCCGTTCTCCGCCCCGACCGACGAGAAGTCGAAGATCGCCCTCGACCTGCATGGCCCCGGCCAGCCGGTCGAGACCATCACCTTCCCGCCGGTCGACCAGTACGCCCTGCAGGCGGAGGCGTTTTCGCGCGCGGTGCGGGGAACCGGGCCGTGGCACTACGGGCTCGACGACGCGCTCGCCAACATGGCGGTTCTCGACGCGCTGTTCCGCTCGGAACGGTCGGGAACATGGGAGAAACCTTAGGGATTTGCTGCGACAACGGGACCCTGACGGATCGGTTGCCGACGTTCTTGAAGCGGCTCGTCCGCACGACCATATTGAGACCGCGGGAAGGTTCCCGCCGGATGCCTCTTCAGAGGGTCCGGTTACAAGGTCGCTTAGTGAAAGGACTTTGTGGATGTCGCGCGTTTCTGCGTTCTCCAGTCCGTTGCTTCTCGGATTCGACGAGATCGAGCGAGCTCTCGATCGGGTCGCGAAAGCGTCGGGCGATGGCTATCCGCCCTATAATATAGAGCGGGTTACGAAAAGTGGCGCGCGCGACGAGTGCCTGCGGATCACGCTGGCCGTGGCCGGCTTCTCCCGCGAGGCGCTCGAAGTGACCGTGGAGGAAAACCAGCTCGTCATCCGCGGCCGCCAGTCAGATGACCGCGAGCGGATCTACCTTCACCGCGGCATCGCGGCACGACAGTTCCAGAAGACCTTCGTGCTGGCCGACGGGATCGAGATCATCTCGGCGGAGTTGAAAGATGGACTGCTTGCAATCGATCTCGCCCGGCCGACGCCGGAACGGGTCGTTCGCAAGATCGAGATCGGCGTTCGCGACTGAGGTCGCCGGTCTATCTCGCTCGTCAAAGAGGAGACATACCATGTCTGCACGTATCGCCATTTCGCCCGAGAGCCTTGCGGGTCTCGGCAACGGCCAGATCGCCTACGTCAAGGCGGTCAAGTCCGAGAATATCAGGGACCTGTTCCCCGATGCCCCCGAAATCGCAGCCGGCCAGAAGTTCTGGGCCCTGCTCGACGCCCGCGGCACGCCGCTGATGATTTCCGACAGCCGCGACGCCGTCGTCATGAACGCGCATGAAAACGACCTCGAAGCGGTGAGCCTGCACTAGGCTCCGCAGCGGCGGGTTTTGGATGCCTCTGGCTTCTCACCTCTCCCCGAGGGAGAGGTCGGAGCGAAGCTCCGGGTGAGGGTTTACGCCCTCTCCGGATGGTTCCCTAAACCCTCACCCGCCGCACTTCGTGCGTCGACCTCTCCCTCAGGGAGAGGTGAAGGTGGCGCCCATGCGTCAACGAGATCGGTACCGATGCCCGGCATCGGATTTTTCCCGCAGGGGAGAGATCCGGTGCCTTTTGCGTTTTAGAACGGCAAGCTGCCTGAGCATGAAAAAAGCCGCCCGGATCAGGTCCGGGCGGCTTTTCAGCATTCAAATGTTCGCGATCAGGAGCGCAGGACGCCCTGCGTCGCCTTGGAGACCTGGGCGACGACCTTCGCCGCCACCGCGTCGATCTCCTCGTCGGTCAGCGTCTTCTGCGTCGGACGCAGCGTCACCTCGATGGCGATCGACTTCTTGTCGGCGCCGAGCGACGCTCCCTCGAAGACGTCGAACACCGAAACGCTGGAGATCAGCCCCTTGTCGGCCCCCTGCGCCGCCTTGACCAGCTTCGCCGCCTCGACCTTGCGGTCGACAACAAAGGCGAAGTCGCGCGTCACCGGCTGGTACGACACCAGCTCCAGCGGCGGCTTGGTCTTGGTGGCACGGGCGCGCGGCGCCGGTATGGCGTCGAGAAGGATCTCGAAGCCGACCAGCGGTCCGGAAACGTCGAGCGCCTCCAGCACCGATGGGTGCAGTTCACCGAACCAGCCGATGATGTTCTGCGGACCCAGTTGGATGGTGCCGGACCGGCCGGGATGGAACCAGGAAGGCGCCCCGGCGACGATCTGGAACTTGTCCACCGGCGCGCCGAGCACGTCGAGCAGCGCCAGCGCGTCGGCCTTGGCGTCATAGACGGAGACCGCCGGCGCCTTGCCCTGCCAATGGCGGCCGGCGCCGTTCACCGTCGCGCTCAGGCGGCGGATGCCGGTGGCGGCGGTCAGCTGGTCCGCAGGCTTGATGCCGCGGAAGATCTGGCCGACCTCGAACAGAGCGAGATCCGCCGTGCCGCGATCGACATTGCGCTGCGCCGCCAGCAACAGGCCGGGCAGCAGGCTCGGCCGCATGTCGGACATATCGGTCGAAATCGGATTGGCGAGCGCCAGTTCCGGCTTGCCGCCGCCAAAGACCTCTGCCACCGGCTTCGCCACGAACGACCAGGTCACCGCCTCGACGAGACCGCGCGCGGCGAGGCCGCGCTTGGCACGACGGGTGCGGGTTTGCGCCAGCGTCAGCACCGGCTTGGAGACGTTGTGCGACTTGGGCAGCGGCGTCGACGGAACGCGGTCGACACCGAGGATGCGCATCACTTCCTCAACCAGATCGGCCTTGCCGTCGACATCCGGGCGCCAGGACGGCACGCCGACCGAGAGCGACGGGGCATTGCCCGAAATGGTGAAGCCGAGCGCCGTCAGAACGGTGCGGATCTCGTCCTCGGTCGGATCGATGCCGGCCAGGCGCTTCACTTCTGCGATCGGGAAGGCGACCGTCAGGTGGCGCTCCGGCGCCGCGCCTGATACCATGACCTCGCTCGCCTCGCCGCCGCAGAGCTCCTGCACCAGCCGCGTGGCAAGCTCCAGGCCCGGCAGCATGAAGGCCGGATCGACGCCGCGCTCGAACCGATAGCGCGCATCCGAGTTGATGCCGAGCTTGCGGCCGGTCTGGGCGATGTTGAGCGGCTCCCACAGCGCCGATTCGATCAGCACGTCGACGGTGCTTTCATCGCAGCCGGAAGCCTCGCCACCCATGATACCGCCGAGCGACTCGAGACCGTTGTCATCGGCGATGACGCAGATCGACGGATCGACGGCGTAGGTCTTGCCGTCGAGCGCCAGCAGCGTCTCGCCTTCCCTGCCCCGGCGCACAACCAGGTCGCCCTTGACCTTGGCGGCGTCGAAGACATGCAGCGGCCGGCCGCGATCGAAGGTGAGATAGTTGGTGATGTCGACCAGCGCGTTGATCGGGCGCAGGCCGATGGCACGCAGCTGGCGCTGCATCCATTCCGGCGACGGGCCGTTCCTGACGCCGCGCACCAGACGCAGCGCGAAGGCGGGCGACAACGCCGGCGTATCGCCGAAGTCGAACTTGACCGTCACCGGCGACGGGAACTTGCCGGCGACCGGAGCAACCGAACGATCCCGAAGCGTGCCGAGGCCAGCCGCCGCCAGATCGCGGGCGACGCCATGGATGCCGAGGCAATCCGGGCGGTTCGGCGTGATGGCGATGTCGATGACGGGATCGCCGAGGCCAGCCCATTCGGCGTAGCCCATGCCGACCGGCGCATCGGCCGGCAGCTCGATGATGCCGTCATGGTCTTCCGACAGTTCCAGCTCGGCTTCCGAGCACAGCATGCCATGGCTCTCGACGCCGCGGATGGTGCCGACGGCGAGCGTGATGTCCTTGCCGGGGATATAGGTGCCGGCCGGCGAGAACACGCCCTTCATGCCGGTGCGGGCGTTCGGCGCGCCGCAGACGACCTGCACGGGATCGCCCGAGCCGGTATCGACCATGCAGACGCGCAGGCGGTCGGCATTCGGGTGCTGAACCGCCGAGACGACATAGGCGATGGTGAAGGGCGCGAGCCGCTTGGCCTTGTCCTCGACGCCCTCGACCTCGAGGCCGACGCGGGTCAGCGCATCGGTGATCTCGTCGAGCGAAGCGGTGGTCTCAAGATGCTCCTTGAGCCAGGAAAGCGTGAATTTCATGGGTCTTTCCTTACGAGCTCAGGCCGCCGACGAGCGTCGGCAGGTCCAGCGGACGGAAGCCGTAATGATTCAGCCAGCGCTGATCGGCGTCGAAGAAGGCGCGCAGGTCCGGCATGCCGTATTTCAGCATGGCGATGCGGTCGATGCCCATGCCGAAGGCGAAGCCCTGATAGACGTCGGGATCGAGGCCGGCGAAGCGGATGACATTGGGATGCACCATGCCGCAGCCGAGAATCTCGAGCCAGTCGTCGCCCTCGCCGAAGCGCACTTCATTGCCGACCCGCTTGCAGCGGATATCGACTTCCATCGACGGCTCGGTGAAGGGGAAGAAGGACGGGCGCATGCGCATCTCGACCTTCTCGACCTCGAAAAAGGCGCGGCAGAACTCTTCCAGCAGCCACTTCAGATGGCCGATATGGCTCGACGTGTCGATCACCAGGCCTTCGACCTGATGGAACATCGGCGTATGGGTCTGGTCGCTGTCGTTGCGATAGGTGCGGCCGGGCGCGATGATGCGGATCGGCGGCTTCTGCACGCTCCATGGTGCGCATCTGCACCGGCGAGGTGTGGGTGCGCAGCAGCAGGCGCTCGCCGTTCTCGTCCGGATTGAAGAAGAAGGTGTCGTGCATCTCGCGCGCCGGATGGCCGACGGGAAAGTTCAGCGCGGTGAAATTATAGTGGTCGGTCTCGACATCCGGCCCCTCGGCGATGGCGAAGCCGAGATCGCCGAAGATCGCCGTGATCTCGTCGATCACCTGGGAGATCGGATGGATGCGGCCCTGCTCGATCGGGCTCGAGCGCAGCGGCAGCGTGACGTCGACGGCTTCGGCGGCGAGGCGCGCGGCGAGGCCGGCTTCCTTCAGCGTCGCGCGGCGTGCGGTCAGTGCCTCGGAAATGCGGTCGCGAAGGCCGTTCAGCGCCGGTCCCATGACCTTGCGCTCGTCCGGCGTCATCGCGCCGAGGCCCTTCAGCAGTTCGGAAACGGAGCCCTTCTTGCCAAGGGCGGCGACGCGGACCGTCTCGATGGCGGCTTCGTCGGAAGCGCCGTCAATGGCCGCGCGGATGTCGCGTTCGAGAAGTTCGAGATCGGACATATCATTCCTCATGGGCGCCAGTTGAGCGCCGGATCATCGTCAGTTCGATCCGAAGAGGAATGCTCGCCGGATCACGCCAAACGCCGCAGCCGCTTGAAAGCGACGGCGGCGCGATTGCGTTCCGGCCCCGGAAAGTCCGGAGGCAGGCCGCCCGAAGGCGGCCTGCCCAACTCAGGCGGCCTGCTGCTGCAGCGCGCCCTGAGCCTGATCGACCAGCGCCTTGAAGGCTGCCGGCTGGCTGATTGCCAGTTCGGCCAGCACCTTGCGGTCGACTTCGATACCAGCCTTTGCGAGGCCATCGATAAACCGGCTGTAGGTCAGGCCCTCGGCAACTTCGCGGACGGCCGCGTTGATGCGCTGGATCCAGAGAGCGCGGAAATTGCGCTTCTTGGCCTTGCGATCACGGAAGGCGTACTGGGCGGCCTTGTCGACCGCTGCCTTGGCTGTCCGGATCGTATTCTTGCGACGGCCGTAGAAGCCCTTGGCGCGCTTCAGGACCTTCTTGTGCTTGGCGTGGGAGGTTACGCCCCGCTTAACTCGCGACATGGTTCAAACTCCAGGTAAAGGGGACGGTTCAGCCGTTCAGGAACTGCTTGACGATCTTGGCATCCGCATCCGAAAGCACGGTGGTGCCGCGTGCATTACGGACAAACTTGGCGGTGCGCTTGATCATGCCATGGCGCTTGCCTGCCTGGCCTGCCTTGACGCGTCCGGTACCGGTGAGCTTGAAACGCTTCTTCGCGCCGCTCTTGGTCTTCAACTTGGGCATTTTGCTCATCCTTAATCATGCTGCCGAGATGAGAACCACAGCACCCGTCTCGCGACGGGCGTTCCAGGGGTCGCTTCGGCATGGAAGCATTCGTGAGCCGACGCGGCATGCCCTGAGAAAATCGCCAACGAATTGACGTTCCTCGCGCCGGGCGGCTCGGAAACGGCGGATCTATAGCGGGAGACAACGAAGGTGGCAAGGGCGGGCCGATGATTCCGGTCCGCCAACTTGCAACGTCGATCGCCTGGCCGGCGGCCGCTTAGCGCGGAGCCAGCACCATGATCATCTGGCGGCCTTCGAGCTTCGGTTCCGCCTCGACCTTGGAGATCTCGGCCGTCTCGTCGCGCACGCGCTCGAGCAGCTTCATGCCGAGATGCTGGTGGGCCATTTCGCGGCCGCGGAAGCGGAGCGTCAGCTTGACCTTGTCGCCCTCTTCGAAGAAGCGCTTGATCGCCTTCATCTTGACCTCGTAATCGTGCTCATCGATCGCGGGGCGCATCTTGATCTCTTTGACCTCGACGACCTTCTGGTTCTTGCGAGCCTCGTTGGCCTTCTTCTGGGTCTGGTACTTGAAGCGGCCGAAATCGAGGATCTTGCAGACCGGGGGCTCGGAGTTCGGCGAGATCTCGACGAGATCGAGGCCGGCTTCCTGGGCAGCGGCCAGTGCGTCCTGAATCGGGGTGACGCCAACATTCTGGCCGTCTTCACCGATCAACTGAACTTCACGGACACCACGAATTTCGCGGTTAATACGCGGCCCATCCTTAGTGGGTTCCTGCGCTTTGAACGGACGGCGAATGGGGGCACTCTCCTCTAACGTTAATGAATCTGGCCGGATTGACTAAATGGGTACGGTCCACTTTTTTGACTAGGCCCCGGATTCAAGGCGAGACAAACAGCGGACGCGCGGGTCAAGGATCCCGGTCAGCCGGGCAAACCTCTGCCAAGCTGCCGGCAAAGTCAACCAAAAGCCGCCATTCCGCCCCAGCCGGGCGCGACGCGGCGCTTATTTCGAGTCGTGGATGAGAAATTGATGCAGTCAGAACACAGAACCCTCCTCGTCGGCACCGATGCCGCGGCCCGCGACATCGCCGTCCTCGCCCGCCCAGGCGCCGGCCCGGGCGTGCTGTTCCTCGGCGGCTTCATGTCCGACATGATGGGCTCCAAGGCCGAGGCGCTCGACCAATGGGCGGCGGCGAGCGGCCGGGCGCTGACCCGCTTCGACTATTCCGGCCACGGCCAATCCGGCGGCGACTTCGCCGACGGCACCATCACCCGCTGGCTGGAAGAGGCGCGCGCCGTGCTCGACCGGACGCAGGGCCCGCAGATCCTCGTCGGCTCGTCGATGGGCGGCTGGATCGCGCTGCTGCTGGCGCTCGAGATGACGACGAAGGCGCCGGGCCGCGTCGCCGGCCTGGTGCTGCTGGCGCCGGCCGTCGACATGACGCGCGACCTGATCCTCGCCCGCATGACGCCGGCCGAGCGGACCGAGATGGAGACGACCGGCGCGCTCAGGCAGCCGAGCGCCTATTCGGACCAGCCCTATCTGATCACCAGAAAGCTGATCGACGATGGCGAGGCCCATCTTCTCGGCCACAGGCCGGTTGCGCTCGGCGCGCCGGTCCACATCCTGCAGGGCGTCCTCGACGACGAAGTGCCATGGCAGGTGGCGATCGACCTTGTCGCGCAGCTCGCCCAGGACGATGTGGTCCTGACAGTGATCAAGGATGCCGGCCATCGGCTGTCGCGGCCGGAGGATTTGAAGAAGCTGATCGCCGCGGTCGAGGCGATCGCCTGAGCGGCAGGCGGCGGGACCGGGCCATCCGGCTCCCCGAAGCAGAATCGGAGCGAGGCATGGCGACACGCGGCTTCTTCGGCAAACGTCCCACCGACGACGTCGGCGAGCGGTTGCCGCCCGGACAATATCGGACCGACGATTTTCCCGTCCTCTCGGCCGGGCCAACGCCGCGTGTCGCGCTCGCCGACTGGCGCTTCACCCTCAAGGACGGCGTCCGCCCGGTGATGAGTTGGAACTGGGAAGCGTTCAACCAGCTGCCGCAATCGAAGCTGACGCGCGACATTCATTGTGTGACGAAATGGTCGAAATTCGATACCGCCTGGTCGGGCGTCATGATCGACGATCTGCTGGCGGAAGCCGGCATCGCGGCGCCGAGCGAGTTCACGCTGGCGCATTCCTATGACGGCTATTCCACCAATGTGCCGACCGACGACCTGATCAACGGCAAGGCGATGGTGGCGACCCATTTCGACGGCCAGCCGATCCTCCCCGACCATGGCGGCCCGGCGCGGCTGCTGGTGCCGCATCTCTATTTCTGGAAATCGGCGAAATGGGTGAACGGCCTGCAATTCACCCGCCGCGACGAGGCTGGATTCTGGGAGCTGCGCGGCTATCACATGCGCGGCGACCCGTGGCGCGAGCAGCGCTTTGCCGGAGATTGATACCCCGCCTTGGACCGCATCCCCGACATCGCGCCACAGCCGGAACGGCTCGCCTGGCAAATGGCGACCGTCATCGCCATCACCACCGAAACGCCTCGCGTGAAACTGTTCCGGCTGAAGCCGGCGGACTGGCATGGCTTCACCGCCGGCCAGCATGTCGACATCAGGCTGACCGCCCCGGACGGCTACCAGGCCGAACGCTCCTATTCGATCGGCTCGGCGCCAGATGGAAGTGGCGAGATCGAACTCGCCATCGACCTGATCGACGCTGGCGAGGTGTCTCCCTTCTTCCATGAGGTGGTGGAAGTCGGCGACGCGATCGAGCTGCGCGGCCCGATCGGCGGCCATTTCATCTGGCGCGCCGAGGATGGCGGACCGCTGCTGCTGATGGCCGGCGGTTCCGGACTGGTGCCGCTGATGTCGATGCTGCGCTATCGCGCCGCCGCGGCACCCGAAATCCCGGCGGCGCTGATCTATTCCGCCCGCCGTCACGAGGACCTGATCTGGCGCGACGAGCTGTTTCGCCGCGCCACCGAGGATCCGAACTTCACCCTGCTCGCGACGCTGAGCCGCGAAGCCACGCCGGTCGCAGGCATCCGCCAGGGCCGCATCGACCGCGCGCTGGTCGACGCGGCGCTGCAAAGCCTGCCGACGACGCCGAAGACGACCTATATCTGCGGCTCGAACCCGTTTGTCGGCGCGGCGTCAAGCTTCGCGCTCGACGCCGGCCTCCCCTTTGCCAGCATCAAGGCGGAACGCTATGGGGGCTGATCATCCCCTCCAGCTGCCGTCGCTCCAGAGCGCCGTGATGCCCTCGCGATAGGTCGGATAGGCAAGCGTCACGCCGAGATCGGCGGCGAGGCGCTTGTTCGCCACCCGCTTGTTCTCGCCATAGAAGGAGCGCGCCATCGGCGACAGCTCGGCGGTGGCGAAATCGATCTCCGGCGGCGCCGCATGGCCGGCGAGCGCGGCGGCGAAGGCGACCACGTCCTGTGGCGGCCCGGGCTCGTCATCGGTGACATTGAAGACGCCGGCGGCTTTTTGCGCCGCACCGGCGGCGACCGCCGTGGCGATGTCGGCGACATGGATGCGGTTGAACACCTGGCCCGGCTTCACCAGCCGGCGCGCCGTGCCCTCGGCGACCTGCACCAGCGCGTTGCGGCCCGGCCCATAGATGCCGGAGAGGCGGAACAGCGCCACCGGCACGCCGCGCTCCTCGCCGAGGATCCGCCATTCCATCTCGGCCCGCACCCGCTCGACCGAGCGGCTGGAGAGCGGCTTCGGCTCGGTCGCCTCGTCGACCCAGCCGCCGCCATGGTCGCCATAGACGCCGACCGTCGACAGATAGCCGAGCCATTCGAGGTTTTCCGCCGCGAGGATCGCGCCGCGCATCAGGGTGATGACCGGATCGCCGGCCGAGCCGGGCGCGATCGACTGGACAATATGCGTCGCCCGCCTGGTCGCGGCGATCACCGCGTCGCTGGCGATCTCGCCGTCGAAAACGAGCGCGTCGATGCCGGCCGCGCGCAGCCGCGCCGCCTTCGCCTCCGTGCGGACCGTGCCGCCGATCGAGGCGTAGTCGCCCTTCACGCGCCGCGCCAGCGCCTGGCCGGAAAAGCCGAGCCCGAAGATGAAGAGGTGCTTTTCGGTCATGGCGGCTCCGGCGCGGCTTGGGAAGGAGCCCGATTTATCGCCGAGGCCCGCCAACCCGCAAGCCCTTCGCGTCAGGCGTGACGAACCGAGGCCAGCGCCTTCGACAGCGCGGTCGCAAAGGATTCGCGATCGTCCGGATTGAGGAAACTGCCGATGGCAAGCCGCTTGCCATGCGAGGCGAGTGCCATGCGGATGATGCCCCAGTCCGGCACGCGCTCGACCTCCAGCCGGGCCCAATAGGGATTGAAGTCGAAGGCTTCCGCGCGGCCGTTCGGCGCGATCCGGCGCACCGTCAGATGATCTTCCGTCATCTCGACGATCTCGCAGGCGCGCGCGGCGCGATAGTTCAGGCGGAAGGCGAGCTGGATGGCGAGGATGTCGAGGCCGAAAAAGGCGGCGATCGGCCAAGCGCCCATCGACCAGAACAGCAGGCCACAGCCGAAGCTGGTCAGCACGATGACCATCATCAGCGCCGCGAAGCCGCGCGGTGGCAGCGATCGGTACGGCGTCAGCGTCGCCCGGAACAACACGGGCTCGGGCGTCTTCGGCGGCATGTCGACATTGCGGTCGCTCATGGCTCGTCAGTATAGAGGATGTATGTCGAATGCACAGCCTCTCCCGCCATCCGCGCCGCCGCGCCGCAAGGCCCCGCGCGCCCCGAAGCGCTTCACCAAGGCCGAGGTGGAGGAGGTGTTCGCCCGCTTCCAGGCGCGTGACCCGGCGCCGAAGGGCGAGCTCGAAAGCGTCAACGTCTTCACGCTCTTGGTCGCCGTAGTGCTGTCGGCGCAGGCGACCGATGCCGGCGTCAACAAGGCGACGCGCGCGCTGTTCGCCATCGCCGACACGCCGCAGAAGATGCTGGCGCTCGGCGAGGACAGGGTGCGCGACTACATCCAGACGATCGGCCTCTTCCGCACCAAGGCGAAGAACGTCATCGGCCTGTCGAAGAGGCTGGTCGAACTGCATGGCGGCGAGGTTCCCGATGACCGCGCCGCACTCGAGACGCTGCCGGGCGTCGGCCGCAAGACGGCGAATGTCGTGCTCAACATCGCCTTCGGCCATCCGACCATCGCCGTCGACACGCATATCTTTCGCATCGGCAACCGTACCGGCCTCGCGCCGGGCAAGACGGTCGAGATCGTCGAGAAGGAACTGAACCGGATCATCCCGGCGAAATACATGCTGCACGCGCATCACTGGCTGATTCTGCACGGCCGCTATGTCTGCAAGGCGCGCAAGCCCGACTGCGCCGTCTGCATCATCAACGACCTCTGCCGGTTTCCCGACAAGACGCTGGCGTGAGGTCGGGCGTCAGCCCTCTCACATGCCAATGCCGCGCGCCATCATCGACGCCAGGATGGCGACCAGCACCAGCATCGCGGTTTCGGCATGCACGAGCCGGCGCACGCCGGCGATCTCGCCGGCCGAAGGCTGGAAGCCGGGATCGGCCTTGGCCGTCTTGCGCCAGGCGAGGATGCGCATCGTCGGCTGGATCGAGATCAGGCCGAGCGCCGCGAAGGCGATGATCTTCGCCCAGAACACCGGATTGCCGACATAGAAGCCGGAACCCTTGAGGCCGAGGAAGACCCGGCCGAAGCCGGCGAGCACCAGGAGCATCGCGGCGCCGCCATAGATCGCATCGACCCGGCCGAGCTTTTCCAGCGCCGCGCCGGATAGACCCGGCTTCAGCAGCATGAGTTCCATCGTCAGCACGGTGACGATGGCGAAGACGAGCAGGAAATGGGCGATGGCGAGCAGCAGATCGACGAGCATCTCATGTCCCCGTGGGCGTGAAACCGTGAACCCGGGGGCGATCTTGCCTAGATTTCGACCGGACGGGAACCCGTCACACGCTTGTGGACATGCGTCATGAAGGCGGTGGCGAAGAGCGGCGTCAAAAGGTTGAGGATCGGGATCGCCAGGAAGGCCGCGATGACGAAGCCGGCGAGGAGCACGGTGACCGCATTGTCGCGCCGCAGCGCCCGCGCCGCCTCGACCGGGCGAAAGCGCGACGCCGCCGCCTCGAAGAATTCCCGGCCGAGCAGATAGCCATTGCCGAGGAAGAAGGCGACGAGGTTGACCCCCGGCACCAGCAGAAGCAGCAGGCAGACGATGTTGACCAGGATCACCGTCGCCGTGAAGCCGAGCGTCGAGACGACGCTGTCGACGAAGGAAAGCCCCTGCCCCGGCGGGTCCTGCGGATAGTGGGTGATCTCGACGACCGAGGCGATGTCGTCGGAGAACAGCCCCGCCATCAGCGCCGAGACCGGCGCGATCAGGAAACCGAGGCCGACGATCAGCCCGAAGCCGGTGACAATGGCGACCGAGGTGTTGATCCAGGGCTGGCTCGGCCAATCGGCGAAGTGCACCACCAGCGCCTGCAGGCCGAACCAGATGCCGATCAGGAACACGAGGGTCAGCCCAAGCGTCTTCCACAGCACGGCGCGGAAAGGCGGCGTCCAGATATCGGACAGGGCAAGCCAGGCGGCCGAAAGCATGGTGGAAGTCTCCCCGGAGCGACGCTGGCAGATAGAGCGTTTTCGAGCGAAGTGGATACCGGTTCGCGTGAAGAAAACGTGATCAAACAAAGAGCTAGAGTCCTTCCGTGTTTCGACGAAACACGGAAGGACTCTAGGATGCGGGCCCGCCCGTCGCAAGGCAATGGCCACGGCGGCGCCCGACCGTCCGTCCGGGCCGCGCCCGCCGCGCCGGCGCGATGCCGCGGCGAAAGCGCCGTTCCACCGGCGGCCAGGGTGGTTGCGCGGCGAACGACCGGCTGTATAGTCCGGCTCCGTCACCCCTCTGCCGCCGGCCGACCGGCCGCTTGCCCTATCAGGAAATTCTCATGACGGAAGCCCGCTACGACGTTCTCGGGATCGGTAACGCGATCGTCGATATTCTGGCGCGGGCGGAGGAGAACTTCCTGGTCGAGCAGAAACTGGTCAAGGGCTCGATGCGGCTGGTCGACATGACCGAGTCGAAGCGGCTCTATGCCGCCATGGGCCCGGCGATCGAGGCCTCGGGCGGTTCGGCCGGCAACACCGTCGCCGGCGTCGCGTCGCTGGGCGGCAAGACCGCCTTCGTCGGCAAGGTCGCCGATGACGAGCTCGGCGCGATCTACGGCCATGACATGCGCTCGATCGGCGCCACCTTCGAGGTGCCGCCGCTGGTCGACGGCGCGCCGACGGCCCGCTGCATGATCTTCGTCACGCCGGATGGCGAGCGCACGATGAACACCTATCTCGGCGCCTGCCATGCGCTGACGCCGGACGACATCGACCCGGCGCTGTTCGCCGATACCAAGATCACCTATTTCGAGGGCTTCCTCTGGGATGCGCCGACGGCGCGCGACGCCTTCTTCAAGGCGGCCGACATTGCCCACAAGGCCGGCCGCCAGGTGTCGCTGACCCTCTCCGACGCCTTCTGCGTCGACCGCTTCCGCGCCGACTTCATGCGCCTTCTGCGCGACGGCACCATCGACATCCTGTTCGCCAACGAGGTCGAACTGAAGTCGTTCTACGAGACCTCGAGCTTCACCGACGCGCTGAACGCACTGAAGCAGGATTGCCGCACCGCGACGGTGACGGTCGGCGCCGAGGGCTCCTATGTCGTCACGAGGGACGGCATCGAGCACGTGCCGGCGACGACGGTCGAGACGGTCGTCGACACCACCGGCGCCGGCGATCTCTATGCCTCGGGCTTCCTGTATGCGGTCGCCAGGGGTCTCGACCTTCGGACGGCGGCGGCGCTCGGCTCGCTGGCGGCCGGCGAGGTGATCAACCATATGGGGCCGCGCCCGGCGACCTCGCTGGTCGAGCTGGCGCGGCAGTCCGGCTACACGCTCTAGGTTTGGCGGGAACGGGTCGCGCGAGGGGAGCGCCACGCGGCAAGCGGCGCGGCGGCGCGCCGTTCGTGGCGGAGCGGCGTAGGCGGCTCAGAGTTTTCCCCAGCCCGCGATCTATCCCCGACGTTCGCCGTTTCTCGTGATTGACAAGGCAGCGGGGTCCCCTTATTCATCCGTCCGCGCCCAGATGGCGGAATTGGTAGACGCGCACGGTTCAGGTCCGTGTGACGAAAGTCGTGGAGGTTCGAGTCCTCTTCTGGGCACCATTTCCCAACAAGTGACTGATGTCACTTATGATGTTGATCTTGCAGGGGTATTAGTCGGTTGACTGCTACACAGCGGTGCGACACATGCCCCTCAAGATGGCTTCCCCGATGAAACGCCAAGGCTCCAGCTTTCACCAGTTCAGAAAGCGCATCCCCTCGGATGTCATCGGCAAGTTGGATGGGATCAACCTGCAGATCCCCCTGGGCGAATCATTCGTCCCCAAGATGCTCTCAGCCAAGACCGACACCATTGTCGTCTCGCTACAGACGCGAGACCCGACCGAAGCCAAACGCCGCCATACGGTCGTCACAGCCTACCTCGACAGAATCTGGGACGGAATTCGATCCGGACCCGCCCGCCTCAGCCACAAGCAGGTCGTAGCGCTGTCCGGCGAGGTCTACAGAGATCTCCTCACGACATTTGGCGATGACCCCATCTCTCCTGCTCTCTGGCAGGACGTCATGATGGACGTCGCATCCGCACAAGCGGGCAACATCCTTTACATCGGTTCGCAGGAAGAACGGCGTCTCGTCGCGCTTGAGCGGCGCTATGGCTACCTCGTCGACAGGGTCCTGAGCCGCCACGCACTGCGCATCGACCGCGACAGCTACGAGCGCCTCCTCCTCGAATCAACGAGGTCGCTCACACAGGCCACGTTCCAGTTGCTGAAGCACGCGGAGAGCGACTTCACGCCCGACCCCGAGGCAAATCGGTTCCCAGCGTTCGCGCCTCCCGACCGGAAAGCCGCGCCGCCGCCCACACCAGCGGCCCTGCCGAGCGCCACTCTGACCGGCCTTGTCGACGCATGGTGGATCGAAGCGAAGGCAACTGGCCGCAAGCCCAGCACCTTCGAGAGCTACCGAAACACGATGCTGAAGTTCGTCAAGCATCTGGGCCACGATGACGCGTCCAGGGTCACGCCAGAGGACGTCATTGCCTTCAAGGACGCGCGCCTCGCCGAGATCAATCCGAGGAACGGCAAACCTATCTCACCTAAGACCGTGAAGGGCAGCGACCTCGCAGGGCTCAACGTCATCTTTGACTGGGCGGTCGCCAACCGGAAGCTGGTATCGAATCCAGCCAAGACCGTGACGCTCAAGGTCGGCAAGGAAAGAAAGACACGCCCCAAGAGCTTCTCTGACGTCGAAGCCGCAACGATCCTCCGGCACGCTCGCGATCACCGACACGGTAAGGAACGCCCGACGACATTCGCGGCCAAACGGTGGGTACCGTGGCTTTGCGCCTATACTGGTGCGCGCGTGGGTGAGATTGCCCAGCTTCGCAAGCAGGATGTGCGACAGGTGGACGGACGCTGGATCATCCACATCTCGCCCGAGGCGGGCACCGTCAAGACCGATGAGGCGCGCGACGTACCTCTCCACTTGGACCTAGTTGAGCAAGGCTTCATTGAGTTTGTCACTGCCTCGCGGACGGGGCCGCTCTTCCTAATTACAGCACAGGACGGGGACGTTCTCGGACCGCTCCAGGGCGTGAAAAACCGCTTAGGTGAGTTCGTCCGCGAGGTCGTGTCTGATCCAGGCGTCCAGCCCAACCACGGCTGGAGACACCGCTTCAAGAGCGTGTGCCGTGACATGGGAGTGGATCCCGGCGTCCGTGACGCCATCCAAGGGCACGCTGCGAGGACTGTGGCGGACGAATACGGAGAGGTTTCGATCAGGGCCAAGGCCATCGCGATCGACAAGCTGCCGAGATACGTCCTCGACTAGCAGGGCTCCGATAAACCCGCCCAGTGAGCCTCTTGCGAGGCCGCATGGGAATCATGGTTCCCGTTGCGAGTTGGTGCTGCCTCTGTGGCGAACAAATGAGCCGGGACGTATTTTTGGACGGAACCGGGGTGAAGTGAAAACTATGAAGGAGACATTAGGATAACTAGATGTGTACCTGATGTGAGCGAGACGTTCGCTGTCAGCCTCGCCTGAAGAAGATGAGAATATTCATCCATTCAAAGGGGAAGCCTGATGTCATGCCCGCTGGCTTAGGGTTCACGTCAGGCTTGAACGCAAGCCTCTCTCGGAGCCCGCTGAGAGGCGTTCGATCCTCGGGCTGGTCGGGTAGCCGGAGTCAGGTCTTGGACCTGCGCCACCCATCGCCTCGAGCGTCGGCTTCAGAGCAAAACCACCGCTCTCCTTGGCCTTCAGAGATCACGGTCTTAATATTTTTGCCCAGGCGCGTGGTATATCCGGTCACCGTGCTTGGCGATGTTGCCTTTGATGTTGCAGCCACCGGTTTCGGTGGCGCTGACAAGCGGCTGAACAGGACTTGGTGCGCCTTCGCGTTGCCCAGCGCGCCAATCCCACGGCGGTTGGAAGGCCCCGGCCCAGATGCCTACGCCAGCTGCTTTCGCGGCGGATTGGTTCGCTCCATCGCATTTCCGTTTCGCACGAGCCAACCTGCGACAGACTGGCCGTCTGCACGATAGCAGTGACCTCCAAAGCGGTCGTAGCGGTCAGCCGCCGCCATGTGCATCAGCAGAGACGGTCAGCAGCAGAACCGCCAGCGTGGCCACAATCGTCGATTTCATGATTCATCCCCGATAGCCTGAGGTGGGCAGTTGTGGCCCAGATTGACAAGCAGGAGCGCTCAAATCGCGGCCAGTCGGCTGACCGTCTCGAACGGCGTTGATGGGGTTCGTCACAGCCTCGCGGACGGGGCCACCTCTCCCTCATTCCAGTACAGGGCGAAGACGTCCTTGGGCCGCTCCAGGCGTTAAAAACCGATTGGCGAGTTCGTCCGCGAGGTTGTCGGCAATCCACACGTCCAGCCCAACCACGCTGAAGACACCGCCGCAAAAGCGTGTGCCGCGACATGGGACCGGCGTCCGCAATCGATCCGGGGACACGCTGCTAGGTCCAGGGCTGACGAATACGGCGAGGCCTCGATCACGTCCAAAGCCATCACGATCGACAAGCTGCCGAGAACTCGCAACGGCCCCTTGGATTCCTGCGCTATGCACTGCGCGGTTGGTCGGAGTTTTACCAGGTCCGATTATTTGGACGGATCTGCTACAGTGTGGCGCTGACGCTCAACGTCGGACACCGTTTCAAAAAACGACGCCGCGCTCACAGGCATATGTTCCAGAGCGCGAATTTGCCAGAGCCCCCCGTGGCCCGGCCCTCGAAGGCCCCCAGCCTCCGCAAGAAGTAAGTGGACGACCCATCCTACTGAGCAGACACAGGACATTGGGTGCGGCCGGACCATACAGTCCGAACTGCAGCGCCCCATGCTCTTGTCTTTGACCGCAGCACCCGCCGACCGGCGTCGTGCCCCCTAAATCCATCACCGAAGTCCCTGACAACACGCGCCCCGAGTAGGGCCATAGGAGCAAAGACATGACCACCAAGACCTTCGAATTCACCTCCACCAACCGCGCCGAGAAGATCGTCACACAGGGTTGCAAGCCAGACACCAAGCAGTTCGAGGATTGGCTTACGAAGGTCGTCCTCCCGTCTATCCGCAAGGACGGTGCCTACTTCGCGGGAGAAGAGAAGGTGACCAAGGCCGAGATGAGCGAAGACGAGTTGATCCTTAAGGCGATGTCCATTCTCCAGCGTAAGGTTGAGCGTCTCGCCCTTCTGAAGTCCGAGCGATCCGTCCGATAGACCACGGCCTACCGGACGTGTCCGCTTCTGCCTGAATCGCGTCCATTAGGATGGGGGTTGACATTTTGGACGATGTCGACCCTCATGCCTTGACCTTTTGGACACTCGGGGCAGCCACGACATGACGACGACACATCCTGCAACCGGCCACCTCATCGGCTATGGCAGGACCTCGACCACCGAACAGGAGGCGGGCCTTGAAGCCCAGCGTCGCGATCTCCTCGCGGCCGGATGCAGCAAGCTCTACCTTGAACAGGCGTCGTCTATTGGCAAGCGACCCGAACTGGAGCGGGCAACGGACTACTGCCGCGAGGGCGACACGCTCGTGGTGACCAAGATCGATCGGCTGGCTCGCTCCACCATCAATCTCTGGGATGTCGTCCGGACGCTGGATGAGAAGGGTGTGAGCCTCCGAGTACTCAACCTCGGCGGCGAGACGGTCGACACCAAGAGCGCCACCGGACGGCTGATCCTCAATGTGTTCTCTGGCTTTGCCCAGTTCGAGCGCGAGATGATGCTGGAACGACAGCGCGAGGGCATTGCCAAGGCCAAGGCGGAGGGCAAGTACCTTGGTCGAAAGCCGACTGCTCGGCTCAAAGCAGACGATGCAAGAAAGCTCCACGCCGAGGGCAAGACGCCGACCGAGATCGCCAAAGCGCTTGGGATAGGTCGTGGCAGCGTTTACCGGGCGCTGGAGGGCGTCGACAGGGCTGCAGACTGATTTGGCTCAGATTCCAAAATGCCGAGCCTGAGACAGTGTGCGGAATAAACATCCGGATTCGAGAAGACGCGGCTTGGTCCGAGGCTCGTGAGCAGCGGCCGGTCGTCCGTAAATCGATGGTTTTGATATCGTGCCCCATCTGCGCACGGCGATTGCTTTGGCAGCCCGCGTTCGGGGACGAGCATCTTGTTGCTCCATCTGACTAGGCACACGCGGCGTCCACGAGCGTTCTCGCGCCGCGTCTTCTCATCCTGACATCAACCTCATCGCACGTCTTCCCTGCACGTCGGATCATTCTGGCGAGCATCGGAGAGGCGTGCCCATTCCAAAGGCTTTTCTATGTATCTCAATCAATCGCACCTCTGGGGCGTCGCCGCTGCGCCAATCCTGTCCTCGGTCCCGGTCTCCACCTCGATCTTAAGTCGATCCGCAACCGAGGCCTTACGTCTCTCGGCAAGACTGAGATTGTTTGCAGCAAGCCATGCCTCGCTGTTCTGGAGCATCGGCTGATGTCGCGTCCTGCCGTTGAGCGGCCCGTCGATCGCTTGGTCAGCATCTCGGCTGGCGATTTATTAGCTCGATCCTTCCCTGAGCGCCGCTACGTGATTGATCCTTGGCTGCGGTCGGGGGAGACCGCGCTGGTGTGGGCTGCCTCAGGCATTGGCAAGACCATGCTGAGCTTAAGCTTGGCGATGGCCATGGCGACCGGCGGCGGCGCTGGCACTTGGAAGTCAGACCGTCCGTGGAAGATCCTCTATGTTGACGGCGAGATGCACCAGCAGGACATCAAAGACCGCCTCGTCATGCTGAAGGAGACGGAGGCCGTCGCCATCGGACCCCACGCCGGGATCGCTGACAATCTCGTTTTCGTCAATCGACAGGGTCAGGTCCCGGAGGCCGTCTTCTACGATTTGACGACGACGGATGGCCAGACGGCGCTCCTCGACATGTGCAAGATGGTCGGTGCCGAGGTGCTCATCCTCGACAACTTCACGACGCTCAGTGAGGGACTGGAGGATGAGAACGCGTCCACATCGTTCAAGGCGATCCAGAGTTTCCTCCTCACCACCAAGCAGATGGGCCTGACCACAATCCTCGTCCATCACGCCCGCAAGGATGGCAACGCCTTCAGAGGCAGCGCGTCCATCGAGGTTACGTTCGAGGTCGTGCTTGAACTGCAGAAGCCAGCCATCGCACGGGTAGGAGGGGCGTCCTTCGTCCCACGTTTCGGAAAGTTCCGGCAGAAAACGGATGAGCGTCTCCTCCCTAGGACGTGGTCACTTACCGATGACGGATGGGAGGTTTCCGATGAGGTGGCAGTGGACGAGGACGATCCGGTCGTCCGATGCGTCAAGTCGTTGGAGTTCATCAGCCAACAGGAGATTGTCAAACACACCGGCTTGTCCAAAGGCACCGTCAGTAAGCGGATCAAGAAAGCGACTGAGATGGGGCTCCTCAAGCCGGACGAAGCTGGCGAGTGCTTTGCGTCCGCTCGACGGATTCGAGAGACCCCGGAAATCGACGGCCTCGAACAGAGCGAGCATGACTTCGATGCGAAAACCAGCCACTTCTGAGACGTCTCTGGGGTGACACCAGGGAGAGCGAAGCTCCCTTCAGTCAGGGGAATTCGAGCGTGAGATCGAGTTTCTCTGTTTCGTTGCCTTAGCGAAACGAAACTGGAAACAGGGGCCCGACTGGTCAAGCGGCGCTAGAGCGCCACGGCCGCCAGATGCGAGCCCCTGTTTTTTTGGCATGTTGGAACTGCCCCTGAACCGCTGTTCAGGCATGGGATTGGATCGACCAGGCTTCGTCTACTGGCAGCATCAGGTCCACTCTGGCGTTGCAGCGCGCCGCGCATCACCGCAGCACCAGCGAACGTTCCCGCGAAGCTCGCGACCAGGCACGTATTGAAGACGTAGCAGCTCGCCAAAGTCAAAGCAGTCACCTCGATCCTAAACTTCAGGATATCAGCATTAGCGGGCGGCCCCGCCGCACGGACGGAAGGGCGTGAGAACGCTTTTGCATTCCGCGTTCAAGGTCGCGCTCCTGCTCTGCTGCCGGGAGAGAAACTTCTCTCATCCCGGGTTCCTGGTGTTGGGCTCGCCGTAGCGACAAAGCCGCCTGGAGAGCGCCCATGATAGCCGGGCCGATGTAATCCAGCCTCCGACGCGCACCTCATGTCTCACCGCCACCTTGTCTGGAAGGCGCCGAGCCGCTTTCCGTCGGGCGCGCAGTCCCAGCCAAACCGACTGGTCGCTAGCTGCCTTCCGTGAGAATCTGAGCGAGCGGTGAGCCGTCAGGTGGCGGCGCGTTGATATGACGGGTGAATTCGTTCCAAAGGTGAACGATGCGGGTCCGGGGAGTGGTTAGGTCCTCAATCGTCAGCCCAGGCTCAAACAGCAAGTTCGCATGGCCTGGAGCAAGGCTGTAGAAGAAATCGGGTGGAGAGGCGCGATCGAGTACGCCGTGGTGGCGCGCATAGTGTGTGAGGGCAAGCGGACCGGTTGTGCCCCATTCCATATCGGGAAGTCCGACAGGGAGCCCAATGGCCGCTCGTAGCCGGTATTTTCGTCTAATCTTTCTCGACGCCCAGGGGGGGATGAATGCCTTCTTGCCGTAGATCGCCCGCATTTCTTCAAGCAGCGGTGATCCGGGAGGGAGCTTCAGAACGGCGTTGCAGATGTGCGAGTGGCTCTCCCAACCCATGATATAGTCGGAGACCTCGATCGGTCGGACACAATAGCAGTCGCAGTCGACATAGAGGCCCGCCCCTGCAGCTAGCGCTTCATAGCGAAACTGGTTGGCGGCAAAAGCGTGACTTCCCGACTTCCTGTACCGCCGGATCTGATCTCGCGGGAGGAGTTTTGCAGCATCGGCCAGCTCTACGCCGAGTGGTACGTCACACGGTTCATCGTAAACATGCAGAACGACACGGTGCCCGTGTCTCATGAATGAACGAAGGCACGCGATGCTCATCGCGCCGAGGTTGGGGCCAATCCAAAAGGCATTGATCGTCTCGATTTGCATACTGATTCCATTGGAGGCCAAGGTAGGCTCAGGCGGCGTCTGGGGGTGAACAGCCAAAGAGCGCAATCTCATTTCGGCAAAGCTTGGTGGCCCGCGCTACTTGCTCATGGGTCAGGCTGCAGACGCTGACCGCAACATCCGGGTGTCCCGTCTTGTGCCATGACAGGACATTCATTGGTGCGGGCAGTCCTAGCCGAGCGGCGATGCGAGCGAGGCCGACCGCGCTGGCCCGAGGTGAGGGCCATTTCGCAGAAACTGAGCGACCATTCTAGCCCTCATCGTCCCCGCATCAGCGATGTGGAGGCGGCTTATCAGAATGGTGCGCCCTCTTCGAGCGATCTCGTTCTTCGCGGCGTCACCGTATAGGAGCTCGAGACGTACATTGCGATCCGTGCGTGTGGGCCTGAGGCGCAAATGAACCCAAGTCGGCCAGGGAACGAGCTTTCGTGAAAGTGTCAGCGTGCCCAACGATTCACCGTCGATAACGATCTCCAGTCGCTGAGATTTGTCGAGGCCTTTGACGTGCGGCTCCAGCCTGAGGCTCACGAGCGGGGACTCAATGGCGGCGCGAACGGGGATCGTCAGGGATGATGCATTGCCTTCGCTCCACACCCCTCGTCGCCGGGACACTCCCCAACCGTCGTCTAGGATCTTCCATGCTTCCTCGGGGGAGCCGAAGTTCACGGAGCCATTCGGTGCCCGCCCTAGGGGATGCCTCGACAAGCCAATGATGCTGTTTCTTGTTTCATCTTCGGTCAGCGGCTGGAGCGGCTGGAGCAGCTGCCGGTAGCGCTCGATATTGAGCACGGGATGGAACTCAGTACGCGCGCGCTCGCCAGCCTTCGTTGCCAAGCCACGTCGTACTGCTTCTGTCGATCGAAGTCTCTCAAAGGCTTCGGCGAGCTGATAGATACAGTCGCTCTCTTTCGGGGCTGGAGGGCATACAAGAACCCCAGACGTAATGTCGATTTGCTCAGGGATCCCGTCCACCGCAGTAGCAACGACGGGGACGTTCATAGCCATGGCCTCGATGATCGAGATTGGCATCCCCTCCGTATACGACGGCAGACAGAACAGGTCGGCAGCGGCGAGGAGTTCTCTAGCGTCGCTTCGATAGCCGAGCATAAGAACTCGACCGGCCAAGCCGAGGCTGTCGTACAGCCTCTTCAGCTTGGCTGCGTATTCTTCCGTTGCTGTACCAGCGAAGCCGAGCTTGATATCGAGGAAGCTTCCCTTTGTCTTCTTTAACTCGGCCAGAGCGCGAATGGCCAGCTCCTGCCCCTTCTTCGGTTCTACACGACCCGTCGTCAAAATCAAAAACTCGTTGCTGGTGACGCCCAGATCCTGTCGAATCTGTTCACGAGTGCCCGACTGCGGAGGGGTGAAGAACGCTTCGGCGCACGTGTTGGGGATGACCATAGATGGTGCGCGGACGTCCGGAAAGAGATGCTGAAAACGAGCCTGGTTTGCGGCAGAGACGAAGACGACCCGGCGAGCTGCATTCAGTGTCTCAATGGCTGACGGCAGGATGGCGCGCTGCATATCCCTTGCATTGGCAGGAACACCATTGACCACGATAACATACGGTATCCCGCGTCGTGTCGCTTCGACCTTCAAGGCGAGATGAGAGTAGACGACACCGGCGTCGACGAACAGTATGACGTCGGGCCGTTCATTATCCAGGATACCACTCGCCTCATCCGACTTGTATGCGGATCGAAACCGGTTGCTCTCGGCGCAGCGCGAATCCAATACGCGGGCTGAGGATGAGTCGAGCGTTGAATAGTATCGATCGCTGATTTCGTGTCTTCTGTATCCAAATGACACGGAAAAAGACTTCGCCAAGCCTATGCACAGGTGTCGAGCGACATGGGCAGTCCCGCCCCCCTTATCGTCATCGCATAGGATCAGCAACTTTTTCATTGCTAGACGTCGCCCCCAATCTCGCAGAACAGATTACGCTGGCATTTTAGATCAATTCTAAGTGAAAAAGCCAGCATTCCGAGCGCGAATCCTGGAGCTCGGCTTTCGTGACGAGAGGTTCAGCCGAGCGGATTTTGCTACCTACCCGGTCGACGGCGACAGCCAATTGCTGCTGGAGGTAGAAGCGCCCTAGAAGCTGTAGCCAAAAGCGTCCAGGTCGTCGCGGAAAAGCGTCTCCGCGAGATGGCGCGTGTCGACGTTGAAGTAGGGTCGATAGTGACGCTCGCGAGCGTCACCGACATTCACTTTTCGGAGGGCTGTTCTCGGCTTTCCAATCCTGTCACAGACGGCATCAAAGTCCTCTTGCAGGTGCTCGAAGCGCATCAAGTAGTCAGGGACAAGATTGCCAGCGGTGTCTCGGAGGATCGCAACTTGGGGACGCGTCAGATGCCGATAGTCGGCCCCCTCCTGCGGCGGATTGAGAAGTACCTCCAGCAAGCCTCGATTCCGTGTTGATTCGAGATATTTCCAAGCCGATATCAGTCGGTCGAACGGATTGCGGATTGTCGTAAAGATATAATAACCTGCGGGCCGAGCTTCCCACCCTTTGTCCAGTACTCCATTGTTGTAGGCATGCCAGTCGGGACTATCAGGTGTATAACCGAACGCGCCGATGACGGCGACACCACCAGTCTTTCGCTGATGAATAAAGATGGACTTGGACGCGCGGTCTAGCATCGGATCCTCATGGTCATCGAAGCAACATAACTATCATAGCCAGAAAAGATTTCTGCAAGGCATGCTCCATGCAGTTCCCACATCATCAGCGGTTCGTCAATCTTGCAGCGATTTTCCTCTCCCCAATATCCCGACCCTCCCGGGTCGCCCTACTCCCCCGGAATGTGAGGCGGTGGTGAGGAAATCCGGCCCACCTCCTCACCTCGTGGTGTTGTGTCTTGGCCCATTCGCCGACCTCGACGAACTTGCGGAGGCTACCTTTGGCGCCCTTGCCCTCCACCAGCACGAGCGCTCCAAACGCCAACCATGAGATTGCTATCTGGCATTGCATTGGATGGACCCAGGCTTCGTCCACGGACAACGGCACCTCGTCCGCTCTGGCATTGCCGAGCGAACACGAGAGTGTTACACAGCGTCGACTTGCCGACTGAAATTACCCTTTAATATCAACACCATGACGAGTGGCTTGCCCGATCCTCTTCTGGGCACCATTTCCCTCTTGAGAGTTTAATTCTCTCAAGGATTTCAATGACTAGCACGCCCCTCCGGTACACTTTGCGGTCCACCGGAGGTCCCCATGGGTCTAGTTTTGAAGCACGTCCAGATATCCAAAACCGGGACCCTGCACTACCGCAGGAAAATCCCGAAGGACGTTAGAGAAATATTCGGTAAGGGCGAGTTCAAGCGCCTCCTTGGCGCAACCGAGCGCGAAGCCCTCCTCTCTTATCCCCGCGTGAATGCCGAGTTCGAGCGCTTGCTTTTGGCAGCCCGGAAGTCGGGAACGCAGACCGGCAGCGCTTCACCCGCACTGACATCGCTGGAAGCCTATGTCGAGGCGAAGGAGCGCATTGCCGCTTTCGACGCCGCCAACGGCCTCGGGTCCGACAATTCCTCCACAGTCGATTGGCTCGCGCGCAGCGAGATCGCGGATAGCATCCTCAGCCAGTACCCGACCGATCCAGAAACAGGCTATCCGGCCACCATGCCGGAGGTCGAGCGGCTCTTCGCCAGCGGTCTCCGCAACAATGGCGAGATTGCCCGCCCAGTCCCGACCCTTGAAGACGCCAAGCGCCTCTACGTGAAGGACAAGATCGAGGGCGACCAGAACGAAACGACGAAGCGGGCCCGCATCGAGCGAGTGATGGGCTATCTGTCGCAGGTGATCGAGAAGGATCGACCGCTATCGAAGCTGGAACGCTCCGACGCTCGCGAGGTTCGCGACCACATGTTGAAGGACCTCGACATGAAGCCCGCGACGGTGCGGCGCTATATGAACGACATCCGCGCGCTGGTGACGCATGGGCTGACCGAATTGGGCGTCAAAGGCGCGGAGAACCCGTTCCATCGACTTGAGATCAAGATCGACACGGTGGCGCGGGATGAGCGCAAGCCTTTCACGGCGGCCCAGCTTGCGGCTGTCGGGGCGCAGATGGCCGGGGCGAACGCCGATCTTCGGCGCATATGGCGCATCTTGGAGGGCACGGGTTGCCGACTGGGGGAGATCACCGGCCTTTTGGTCAGCGATGTCCATGCCGGAGCGACGCTCCCCTATATCGACCTCAAGTACCACCGACATCGCCGCCTCAAGAATGCCGGCTCAATTCGCCGCGTCCCGTTGATCGGGGCCGCCCTCGCCGCCGCGAAGGAGGCCATTGAAGCTGCCGGGAAAGGCCCACTGCTGTTTGCCCGCTATGGCAGCAAGCGGGGTGCCGACGCCGCCTCCGCCGCCCTGATGAAGCACGTCCGAATTGTCACCTCGGACCCGAAGGTGGTCGTCCATTCGCTCCGGCATACGATGGAGACATTGATCAGGTCGGGAGCCGATGAGTTCGACCGAAACCTGATCCTCGGTCATTCGCAGGGCGGCATGGGGGAGCGGTATGGTGGTCCCGATGCCCGCCTAGAAGCGGCCACAAGGGCACTGACAAAGGCGATCAAGCCCTCGGCGTAGAGGCGCGGCCGCGCCCTGCCACGGCCCCTGCGCGGTGTCCTAAGGCTGTGGAGGCATCGATCAAAAGGGGCGGTGGGTAGCGACCCCGCCGCAATGACGGGGCCGCTTTCCAGTCTACTGACGACCGCCCTTGTTGCGCTTCTGGCGTTCCTCACGGAGGGCCTTGGCGCGCTCCTGCTCTCCCCTGAGGCGAACCGCCTGTGCCTCCGCAACGCGCTTGTTGAGCCGGTCCTCGTGCGCCCCGCTAGCCAGTCAAAGGGACCCCGCCGAAGCGGGGCCCAGTTGATTACTTTGCGTTGAAGGGCGTCCTCCGGGGCTCAAGCTCACCACCGAAGGTCGGCTGTGCGGCCTCAGCGCCGCGCTTGAAGAACTCACCGATGGCGGACGAGCCGAAGCCCTTGAGCTTCTCCTCGACGCGCTCGGGGAACGAGTGCTCGATGTTGAACTTGTCCGATGCGATGCGCTCATCCAGCTTCTTGAGTTCGGCTTCCCGCATTCTGAGGCCGAGCTTTCCACCGGCCGCACCCAGACGCATGATGCGCTTACGCTCGGCGGCGATATCCGCGTCGTACTCGGCCTTGGCCGCAGCCTTGTCGGCGTCCTTGGCCTTGATGAGCTTCAGGGCCCGTGCCTCGTCCGCCTTCACCTTCCGAGCCCGCTGAGAACTCAGATGGGACGGGGTGATGAACGAGCCATTCCCCACCGGAGAGCCCTTTAGGGTCTTGCTGCGGACCAGCCACTTCCCCTCGCCGCTTTCGGCGGTCACGAAGAAGTCAGTCGGATCGGTGATCCCAAGCTCCTTGCCGAACATCTCGAAGCGGTTCTGAAGCTCGGCCTCCATCAGCGTCGCGAAGTCGTCGGGGAGGTCGTTGTGGTCCTGCACGAGGACACCATGCACCGCCACCGATACGTCCATGACCTCCCGCTGCACCTCGTCCTTGATCTCCTTGGTGGTGCGTCCGCTACGGGAAAGCTCCTCGACGCGGTGCGCAACGAAGGTCCGGTTGAAGCTCCGCTCGTCCAGGTCGAGATCCTTGAGGGTCCGATTGACGATGTCGTCGGCGTCCTTCGCGGGCACCTGCGACTTGGCCTTAGCGAACTCGTCGCGGGCCACCATCGAAGCGGCATCGATCAGGGAAGCCTCCGGGGAGCGTCGCCCCCTCGTGACCGAGTACTCGTAGGCGTCCCAGAACTCCTTGGCCTTGGGGTCGGTCAGGAGCGTGGAGAGGTACGCCGGGTTGGCCGCCTTCAGGGTCCGGTAGAGTTCGGCATCCTCGATCAGTTTGGGGGTGAGGTCCCCGCGCTCGATCAGGTTCTCCGTTGTGGCCCGACCGGCGATGCCGTTGAGGGTGTTCTCCCAGACGGGGTTGGGCAGCTTATGCCCTGCGTAGAATGCAAGACGCTGCGACGTGGCGACCTTGATGGCCTGTTCGGCGGGCATTCCGGCGTCAATGCTGGCCTTCTTCTGCGCCTCGAACTGCTCCTCGAAATAGGCGGTCGCGTCGTCGATGCTTGTCTTGCGGGTGCGCGTTTTGGTGCCCTCCCCTGTCTCGCTCGGGATCTCCACGTCGGTGATGCGGTTGATGCCCCCAACTTGTGACATTGCCGCGATGGCGTCGGCTCGGACCCTGTTCTCCGCGTCCGCGCTGTCCCGCCGCCACTGGCGCTTTTGCTCTTCCGCCTGATACGCAGCTGCGGCTCTTGCCCGATTGACGGCAGAGGCGTTGACCTTGGACACCAACTCCCCGGTGGAAAGGCCGTGCTGACCCTCAAGCGCCTTTGCGTCGGCCTCCGTGAACGCCCCCTCGCTGACCTTCCGGTCGATCCCGATGCGGGCATCAAGGCTGGCCTTCTCGGCGGCAGCGTCGGCTATGTCTCCGGCCCGCTTGATGAGGGCGATCGACTTGGAGGCGTAGGCGGCGGAACGGCCAATCGGCGGAACAGTCCTCCCATCGGAGCCCGTTCGGGTCCCCTCAAGCAGCGCCTTCACCATCGCCTCATTGCCCTGAAGCGAATACTCCTCAGCGATGGCGTAGATGGTGGCGTTCTGCTCCTGACCCGACATGCCGAGGAAGTCGCGGTTGGAAGCGGACTTCGCGAAGACGATCTCGGCGGCCTTCTTGGGGTCCAGGCCGTGGATGTTCAGGCTGTCGTCAATCGAGGTCCGGAAGCTGGACACCACCGTGTCGTTGATCTGCTCCTTGACGTAGCCCGTCTTCTGCTCAACGTCCTGCTGCATGGCAGCGGCCCGGTGTGGCTTTGTCAGGCCGTAGAGGTGGGCCTTCGCGAGGTCGTTCGGGAGCGCGTCGGCGGTCTCCTGACGTATCCGGTCGTACTCCGCTGCGGCGTCGCCGGTGGCGTGGTCGAACTCGGTGTTCAGGAACGTCGTCCACTTGGTGCGGAAGTCGTCGTTCGCCTTCTCGCCAAGCAGGACGTTGAGCGCATCGACCTTGACTTGGTTGCCCTCGGGCGTGTTGAGGCGGACCTCCTCGCGAAGCTGGTCGGCGTTCATGATCGCGCGCTTTGCGATCCACTCCTTGTTCGCCTGAGAGTTGGGGTCCTGCTCCTCCTTAGCGACGACCGTGCCGTAGTTTTGGAGGGCACCGTTGAGGCCCCCGAGAGCGTCTGCGAGGGCCCGGAGGTTGCCCCCTGTCTCGCGCTGCTGGGGCCGGACGAAGGTGCTGCCGGGGACGGCGGCGGGCTGTAGCTGCGCCTGTCGGATTTCCGGGGCGGCGATGTTCGATCCAAAAAGGCCGTTGGCCATGGGTGCATTATCCTTGTGCTGCTGATGATGAATACGAAAAGGCCCCCGAGCGGTGACACTCGGAGGCCGGAATGGGGTTCGGAGGGGAGATCGTGTTGTCGTCAGGCTGCGTGACGGGCCTCGTCCTTCGGGATTGCCGCAACAGCCAGGGCGTCTACGGCTTCGTTCAAGGGGTCGCCGGAGTGGCCTCGGATCCACTGCCATGTCACGTCAACTTCGCCCGCCAGACCGTGCAGTTCGGTCCAGAGGTCTTGGTTCTTGACGGGCCGCTTGTCGGAGCCCCGCCAGCCGTTCGAGAGCCACTTCGCCAGCCAGACGTTCATGCCATTGACGACATACTGGCTGTCGCTGCGGACGTAGATCGGGACTGCCGCCGTAAGCCCGTTCCGATCCTTGATCCAGCCGAGCGCCTTGATGGCGGCCATCAGTTCCATTCGGTTGTTCGTGGTTGGCTCGCACTCGCCGCCGCTGATGTCCTGCCGGGGTGCTTCGATGCCGTCGTGGCGAGCAACGATGATGGCGGCCCATCCTCCGGGGCCGGGATTGCCCGAACAGGCTCCGTCAGTGTGAACGGTGATGCGGGAGAGGTCGCAGGTCGTCTTCGTGTCGATGACATGCATGGATGTCTGCCTCGCTTTCGTTGGTTTCGTGACGATGGTTGCCCTTGGGTCAAGCTTATGGTGCTCACTAAGGGAGATAGAGGTGGGGGTGGTAGAGGTGATGGGTCGGTTCCTGACGGTGCTCCTCCCATCAGGGACGGACGAAGGTCCGAACCAGTTAGGGCTTCACGGAGACAGGCACCGTATGGCCCACGACATAGCGGGCAGCATCGGCCATGATCTGCTGGACCATGAAGGCTGCGGATGCGGGGCAGAGCACAGCGTCGTGGATTGGCAAGACGGTGATACCGAGAGCGATGCAGCCCATGAGCACACGGCACATGATGCAGCTTTCCCGGTTCATCAGCCGATAGCCGATGCCCGTGTTCAGGATGTCCGCGAGGGATGGATGTCGGGCGAGGAGCGCCTTCCGGAATGCCTTCACCGAGCAGCCCGAAGGAAGCCCCTCGGCAATCTCAGGCGGCCACTTCCGCATGGCCCCTGCCTTGAACATCAGGGCGTTGAACGCTTTCTTGACTGTGCTCCGATGTTCCGGCCTGATGTCGGCAAGTTGCGGAAGGGCGTAGAGATCAACGTCGGTTCCGGGGCTGGCTTGAACATGAGCATAGGCCAGCCGGGGGAACATCTGCCCGTAGTCGAGTTCGACAATCGGCTCCCCGTTGATCCGGATATGCCGACGAGCCCCCCGCTTCAGACCTTGCCAGAAGCCGCCGAACATACGCCCGCCAAGGTCGAGGGAAGGCCGAGGTACGTGAGGCGGGTGATTGAAATAGCGGGCCATCAACCTGTCGCTGGTGTCGACAGGATCATTGCCGACATAGGCGATATCCGCCGAAGCCAGATAGCCGTTGATCGCCGCCATCTCCTCTCGATAAAGGGCAGCCTCCGCCGTCGTCGGTATCGCGAACGCTTCCCGCCTTCCTTGCCGGTCCTTTCTGTTGAGGCGAATGCAGTCGATCACCGGGCTCCACCGGAAATCGTGCATCGTGAATGCGTATGACAGGACCTCGCCCCGGAAGCCCCCAGAGGGCGCTATCGTGGTTGCCTGATGGAGTTCCGTCGGAAGGGTGACGATGGCCACCCCGATTGCCTGAAGCCCCTGTAGGACCGCCTTGAGCCCCCTGCCGAAGCCGGGCAGAACCGGAGCAATTCGGGCCTTTCGAGCATTGTCATTCGGCGTGCAAAGTTGACCCCATATCCGGGGGTATCGGCGTCCAAAATTGACCCCCATGTGATCGAGCTGAACAGTCCGTCTCTTTCCTTTCGAGGACAGGCGGGCGGGGATGAAGGGCGTGGACACGGTTGCGCGGATCCGACGTGAGTTTTTTGTGCGAGGTCGGACCATCAAGGAGATCGTCCGCGAGCTGCACGTGTCGAGGAACACGGTTCGCAAGGTTCTGCGGTCGAATGAGACAGCGTTTGATTATGAGCGCTCGGTGCAGCCGATGCCGAAGCTCGGCGCCTGGAAGCCAGAGCTTGACCGGATCCTTGCTGCCAATGAGGGACGCTCCGCCCGCGAGCGGTTGACGCTGATCCGGATTTTCGAGGAGCTGCGTGGGCTCGGATACGAAGGCGGCTACGATGCCGTCCGCCGATATGCCCGAGGCTGGCAGCGCGAACAGGTGTCGCTGTCGGCTGCCGCCTTCGTGCCGCTGAGCTTCGCGCCGGGCGAGGCCTACCAGTTCGACTGGAGCCACGAGATCGTGCTGATAAACGGCACGACGGTGACGGTAAAGGTCGCCCATGTCCGGCTCTGTCATTCCCGGATGCTGTTCGTGAGGGCCTATCCGCGCGAGAGCCAGGAGATGGTGTTCGACGCCCATGACCGGGCATTTGCCTTCTTCAAAGGTGCCTGCACGCGCGGGATCTACGACAACATGAAGACGGCGGTCGAGACGATCTTCGTCGGCAGGGAGCGACTCTACAATCGCCGCTTTCTCCAGATGTGCGGCCATTACCTGGTCGATCCGGTGGCCTGCACGCCGGCGTCAGGCTGGGAGAAAGGCCAGGTCGAGAACCAGGTTGGTCTCGTGCGCGAACGCTTCTTCACGCCGCGGCTCCGGGTGAAGAGCTACGACGAGCTGAACGCCTGGCTGCTTGACCGGGCGATTGCCTTCGCCAAGGCGCATCGCCATCCCGAACTCCGCGACAGGACGGTCTGGGAGATGTTCGAGGAGGAGCGACCAAGTCTCGTGCCCTATCGGGGTTGCTTTGACGGCTTCCATGCCGTGCCGGCTTCGGTGTCGAAGACCTGCCTCGTGCGCTTTGACAACAATCGCTACTCCGTCGCCGCCAGCGCCGTCGGGCGACCCGCCGAGATCCGCGCCTATGCCGATCGCGTCGAGTTGCGTCAGGAGGGTCGGATCATCGGCGAGCATCCGCGCTGCTTTGGGCGAGACCAGACGATCTACGATCCCTGGCACTATGTCCCGGTGCTGGCGAGGAAGCCCGGCGCATTGCGCAACGGAGCGCCATTCAAGGACTGGATCCTGCCGGCGAGCCTCGAACGGGTCCGCCGCAAGCTCGCCACGGTGCCGGATGGCGGGCGGCAAATGGTCAGCATCCTGACCGCGGTTCTCAGCGATGGCCTGCCTGCCGTCGAGGCCGCCTGTGGGGAAGCGCTCGCCGAAGGCGTCCACTCCGCCGACGTGATCCTCAACATTCTCGCCAGGGCGCGCGAACCGGTCCGCACCGTCACGATCATGACGCCGGACGCCCTGCGGCTGAACCATGAGCCGGTCGCCGACTGCGCCCGCTATGACAATCTCAGGAGGGCAATATGATGGAGCGATCCGAGATCCTGGCCACCATGGCCGAGTTGAAGCTTTACGGCATGAAGGCGGCCTTCGATGAGATCCTCGCTACGGCGGTGAAGCGCCAGCACGAGCCGCACCGGGTGGTTGGCGACCTCTTGTCGGCCGAGATCTCCGAGAAGCAGGCGCGGTCGATCAAATACCAGATCACCATTGCCAAGCTGCCGCTGGCTCGGGACATCGACGATTTTGTCTTCGACGACACGCCGATCAACGAGACGCTGGTGCGGGATCTCGCCGGCGGCAACTTCATCGCCCATCAGCGCAACGCTGTCCTGATCGGCGGGACCGGCACCGGCAAGACGCATCTTGCCATCGCCATTGCTCGGGCCTGCATTCGGGGCGGCGCTCGCGGCCGCTTCTTCAATGTCGTAGACTTGGTCAACAAGCTCGAGGCCGAGAGCCGAAGTGGTCGCCAGGGCAGAATGGCAGACTATCTCTCCCGCATGGACTTCATCGTCCTCGATGAGCTCGGCTATTTGCCCTTCGCCCAGTCCGGCGGACAACTCCTGTTCCACCTGATCAGTCGGCTCTACGAGCAGACATCGGTCATCGTCACGACGAACCTCGCCTTCGGCGAATGGCCGTCCGTATTCGGCGACGCCAAGATGACGACCGCGCTCCTCGATCGACTGACCCATCACTGCGATATCGTCGAGACCGGCAACGAGAGCTGGCGCTTCAAGAACCGCCTCTGACCACCCCAAACTTCGCCCGCCACGGCCTCGTTATCGCTCCGCCTCCGGCTGCGCGATAACGAGGCCGTGGCGTTCCAACAACTCCAGCAGGGGTCAACATTGGACGCCGATAAGGGGTCAGTTTTGAACGCCGTTTGACACTCGGCATCGGCATTGCCGCCCAGATGGGCGGCGCCATCGGTATAGATCGCCGCTTCCAGGCCGTCACGCCGCATGAAATGTGGCTCGACACGCGCGCCGATGCCGAGCGTCAGGAACTGCTCGCCCAGTATGGTCCGGAAATTCTGGGCAAGAACGGCATCATCCCGTTCGTCACGCCGCGCGTTCGGCGCTGGCTGCGGCTCGAACCATCGCTCGAACAGCGCCTCGCCAAGGTCGTGGCGCCGGCCGGCTATCTCGCGGGGTGCCTGACGGGGGCCGATGCCGACGCCGCGGTCTGTGATCGCACCCAGGCCAATCTCTACGGTTGCTTCGACGTCGCCGGCAATCGCTGGGATGTCGACCTCGCCGAGCGCTCGGGCCTACCGGCCCACCTGTTGCCGCGTATCGCGGATCCGTTCGAAACCGTCGGCCATGTCTCGGCCGAGATCGCGGCGCTCTGCGGGCTCACGCCCGGCATCCCGGTGGCCGCCGGCATGGGGGATGGCACTGGCGGCTGGCTGGCGGCCGGCGGCGTCGAACCCGGCATCTGCATCGATACGAGCGGCTCGTCGTCGCATTTTGCCATCACCGTGGATCGGTTCGTGACGGACCCGGATGGCCTTCTGTCCTGCATGCCCTCGGCCGTGCCGGGGCGCTTCTATCTGCTTGGCTTTACAACCAGCACGGGGCTTGCCCATCGTTGGCTGCGCGAAACCTTCGACCGCAGCTACGAGGACCTTGAAGCCCTCGCCGCGGTCGTGTCGCCCGGCGCCAACGGCATCCTGGCCGTGCCGCATTTCAACGGTCGCGTCAGCCCGTTCGAAGCCGCCATCAAGGGCGCCTTTCTCGGTTTCGACGACAAATCCGGTCCGGGGGATTTCTATCGCGCCTTGCTCGAGGCGAGTGCCTTCGAGCTCGACGGCTGGCTCGCCGTCTCGCTCCGGGCGTGACGCTGTCAAACGTCGTCAATGTCGGCGGCGGCGCCCACAACACGCTCTGGAACCATATCAAGGCTGACGTCACCGGCCTGACCTTTCGTGCGGCGCGGCCAGAGGTCAACGCCGCCCGCGGCGCGGCGCTCGCCGCCGGCATCGCCGTGGGGGCCGTCGACCTCCAGGAGAATGGCTGGTTCGCCGCGGACTATCTCGGCAGCCGCGCCTTTGTGCCGGACTCTACCAGCCACGATGCCTACGCGCCCTATCGCGCCAACTACGCAGCCCTCGTCGAGCAGCTCCTGCCCGTCTACCAGACCTTGCAGAGACTGCGCCAAGTCGAACCAGCAAGGAGAGCCAAGCCATGATTGAATGGAGCAAACTGACCGATCCCGAGATCGACGCGCTCGACCGTAGCCTGCCGGTTATCCTGCCGGTGGGCCTGATCGAGGCGCATGGCGCGCATCTGGAAAGTGGCTTCGACACCACTTCGGCCGACTATTTCGCCCGTCGTCTCTGCGCCGAGACGGGCGCCATCCTGCTGCCCCCGATCCCCTATGGTTTCGCCGACACCAACTGGGAATATGTCAGCACGCTCGGGGTCAAGGCCGAGACGCTCGGCATGGTGATCGGCGACATCTGCACCCTGCTTTGCCATCATGGCTTCAAGAAGATCATCGTGCTCTCCGGCCATGGCGGCAATGGCATCGGCGCCACACTGGGCTTCCAGCGCGCTTTCGAGAAGTATCCGGACATGCAGCCGGCCCATTGGTGCTACTTCCTGACCGGCGGCGTGCCGATGAGCCATGCCGACGAGAAGGAGACGGCGCTTGCCCTCGCCATTGGCGGCGTGGTGCATATGGACCGCGCCGAGGACTTCGTGTTCAAGAAGCCCTGGTACGAAGCCCATTCGCGCAAGACCCTGGCACCCCGGAGCGGCGGCATGAACGGGAAGGCGACGCTCGCCACCCGCGAAATGGGCGAGGATATCCTCAATCGCATTCTGCCGGTGCTGGTCGACAAGCTGAAGGCCATCATCGCCGAAGGCGCGGCCAAGAGCTCGTAGCCGCCCCGCGCATCGCCTCCTTCTTGGTGGCCTGCTGCCGGTTTGATGGGCAGGCGGTTATCTGGGTCAACAACACCTCGCGGCATTTCCTCGGCACCCCTTCGGCGGCTTCAAGCAATCGGGGATGGGCAAGGAAGAATCGCTGGACGAATTGCTGGAACATACACGCGTCAAGAATGTGAGCTTCCGTCTCGCCTAATACAGCCATGTCCATCTGAATCAGCCGAGCGAATCCTTCCGGGCGATGCGGGAGACGACACCATGTTAGTGAACGAGGATCTCAGTCCACCACTTCCCACCGCGCGCCGCGGCGATGCCGTTCAACGAAGTTGCTGTCATTCGGCGTGTAAATTTTGAACGCCGTTTGGCAGGCGAGGCCCCCCGTTCGGGAATCTGGGCGCGCTCCTGTTCTGCCACCCGCCCACGACTTTGCGCAGCCTCTTCCAGATCGCATCGCATGGCCACTGCGCGACACGTTCCATCGTGCCGGTTCCGCGCAAGCGCCGCGGCCATGAAGGGGAGCACCGTCCGAGCGATCGTCAATCAAAGTGGAGCCCCCCGAAACTGGCGATGCCGTGTTCGCACTGCTGGCGCGTATCCCATCTACGGCAGCAGCATGCTGCACGCCGCCCCCCTTGGCGGGAAGAAGTTACTGTTTGTCGCCTGCTCGGCGGCGCTGAGGAACTAAGGCCAATTCTGGTCACGAAGCCCCTGTTTGAGCCTCAATAGAGAGCGATCTGCCCCCGGTCCTTAAGTAACTCCCGAACGTCCAAGCCCCCCATAGAGACAGCCGCGCCCTTATCGGAATTCTGAGATCGATACAACGGATTGACCGTCGGTCTGACCGATGGGGTCGATAGTGTCGACCTCACATGCCAGCGCTCGGCCTCCCCTCTGCCTAACCGACCCTCGATCGCCTACCCCTCACCTCAAATGGAGAAGCCGTCTGGATTGGCGACAGTACTGGCCTCATCCAGCCCTCTGATGCGCCCCTCGTCCCGGCCCACCTTCCTTCTTCAATGACTCTTCTCTCTTCGTGGGGCTCGCTTTTTTGGTTGCTGTGAACAGATTGGACCCTATCCACGACCTGCCGGCGCGGCCCCCGCGTGATCCAAGCGAGCCATTCCTTGGACAGGATCTCGATCACATTGGTGAGGCTCTTCCGGCCGCGCTGCGGACGCTCCTGGATTCTGATGTGTCCCAGTCGGCGGGCCTCATGGAGGGTGGTCTGCACGGTCGTGCGGCCGACGCCGGCAAGTGCACCGATCCTGTCGATGGGAAGACCACACCGGCCAGACTTCTTGACCTCACCTGCGATGACGCAGAGCACCGCGCGTTGCCCCTCGGTGTAGTTCTGTCGAAGCGGATCAGGCAGGGCACCGGAGCCGCCAAGCTGCCGGCGGCGGGCGCGTGACGCTTCTCGATCGGGTGAGCGCGGCCGTTGGCGCGAGACAAACCGACTCCCGAGCCGGCTAGCGATTGCACCGACTGCCCGGGCCGTTTGGCCAATCGACTTCATTCGACCGATCGTCTCAGAGAGGAACTGGGCCTCCGTCTCGGTAATGCGACCGACACCCCATTCCTTCCAGACCAAACTCTCGATCTCGATAAGCGATCGTTGGAGCGCGCCCCGTTCACATCCGCATAGAACGCGGCAGCGACATACCCGAGACTGGTCACCGTGCAGCCTCCGGCGCGTCCTGTGAATGTGCAGGACGGCACAGGCTGGTGATGTTCCGGAACTCTGGACCCGCCCGCAATTGAACATCCAGGAACCCGAGCGCCGGCAGGCGGATGATTGAGGGACCTACCGTCGACCGGAGCAGGCTGGTCTGCGCCGCGACCTCACGGCGAGAAATGCACGTTGTGTGCCCGTCAGGATCGATCGCCCGGGCAATGGCCCACGCCACCTTAAGATCGGCGTCGCCGGTGCGAGGGCTGGCGACAATATCGTCATACCAGGCAAGTCGAGGATCGGAGCGACGCGCGAAATCATGGTGGGGGAGCCCCTCAAAAACGCCCTTTGTTGTCAATGGGGGGCATTCACCCGCACACTGGCATAACCAATTGATTTCGCTGCGCTATCTGCTCGCCTCTTCCGGGCACCAATTTCTGCAAAAGCCCCGCATTCCAAACCGGATGCGGGGCTTTTGCTTTTTTGGATCCACGCGTAGATCCACCTTCCAATCGGCCCTGTAGCCCGTCAACCGCCTCAGTTGGATCAAGTCCAGCTCCCTCTCGCCCGGCCCCGTCTGCTCCCGGCGAAGCGCGCCAAATCGGAAATGATTTCCGTTTCGTCGCACTCCAGATCCGCGCCGGCCTCAAGGTCGGCGTCGCCGTCCAGTCCGTCGAGCATGGCACGCTCTATCCATTGCCCAAGCTGCTGGCGACGATAGCCTGCCGTCGACGCCGGAGGGGCTCAGTTCGCCATCCCTGCATTCTTGACGATGCGGCCGTCCTTCATGATCACGAGAAGGTTCTTGGCGGGGTCTGAAAGCAGCCCGATGTCAGCGGTTGGATCGCCGTCGACCAGCAACAGATCCGCCAGCGCTCCGACTTCGACGACACCGAGTTTACCCGGATACGGGTTGCGCCGGTCAGACAGCGCCAACAGTGCTGCGTTGTCGGCGGTCGCCATCTTTAGGATTTCCGCCGGCGTGTACCAACGGGTCATCCTCTGCAGCTGCGCCCCCTGTTGAGCCGCCAAAGCGCCATCGAAAAGGATATCGGTGCCGAACGCGACCTTCACCCCGAATTCGCGCGCCAGCCGATAGGCGTTGTCGGTTCCGGCTCGGACTTCGGCCGCTCGCGCCTGGCCGGCGGCATCCGGTTGTGCATTGGCCATCTCGTCCGCCAGGAACGGCTGGAGGCTCCACCAGATGCCCTTGTCTGCCATCAGCTTGACGGTGGCTTCGTCGGCAAGTTGACCATGATCGATAACCTTGGCGCCGCCCTCGATGGCATTTCGAATGGCTTCGGGCGTATAGGCATGCACCGTCACATAGGTGCCCCAGTTGGCCGCGGCTTCGACAGCCGCGCGGATCTCAGGAACACTCAATTGCACCGTGTCCAGAGGACCGTAGGGCGACGACACGCCGCCGCCTACCGTCAGCTTGATTTGGCTGGCGCCCTGTAGCAGTTGTTCGCGGCTGCGCTTGCGAACCTCGTCCGGTGAATCGGCAATCGCGGACATGCCCATGCGTTCCGGATAGCTCAGTTTGTCGGGGGTTGCGGGCACTTCATGCAGCATGCGGAAATCGCCGTGACCGCCGCTTTGCGAAATCATGGCTCCCGACGGCCAGATACGGGGACCGTCGATAACACCCCTGTCTATGGCCATCTTCAACCCAAATGACGGCCCGCCAAGGTCACGGACGCTGGTGAAGCCGCGCAACAGCGTTGCTTGCGCCTCTGCCCCGGCCATCAAGGTGATCAGGGTCATCGGCGCGGTCGATGCCATTTGCATCGAAGGCCGCGCCATGAAGGTGTGCCAATGCGCATCGATCAGTCCGGGCATAAGGGTCCGGCCTGCGCCCGCGATATGGGTAGCCGCATCCGTCGTGGTGATCGGTTCGGCCGAGATTCTGGCAATCTTATTGCCCTCGACCAGCACGTTCATCGGCGCTGTCAGCTTGTTGCCGTCGAACACCCGAACATCGTCAAAGACGACGGGAGATGATGCTGTCTGCGCCAGAGACGGAGTGACCACACTGAGCGCTGCTAAGGCATAGAGCAACGCGCCGATCGACTTCGCCATGAGCTTTCTCCCGCCTGTCGTTTATGGGGCGCGATTGCCCACGAGTGCGGATCCTTCGTACTCCATAGCCTTCGGCCTGTCAGGCCCGGCGACCTGGGTTGATCGGCGGCGCACCCAATCGCTGCAGGCCCATCAGCGCCATTGCTAGCCCCCAACGCGACTACTATACAGGCGCCATCAGACAATCGAAATCCATTAACGATTTCAATGCACTGATGGCAGATATGCCCGATCCTGTTCTGGCCACCAATGTCTGCAAAAGCCCCGCATTCCAAACGGATGCGGGGCTTTTGCTTTTTGGCGGCCGCGAACCCGGAAATGCGGGGCCGGCACCGCTTCACCCTCGATCTGCGGATAATCCGCGGCCCTACCGGACCATCGTCGTGCCTTCGCGGTAGCGCATCGCCTCGATGAACCGCTGGAAAGCGGGCGAGGCGTGGTGGCGGCTCGGATAATAGAGGTGATAGCCCTCGAAGGTCGGCATCCAGTCCGCCAGCACCTGCACCAGCGCCCCCGATTGCAGATGCGGGCGCGCCATGTCCTCGGGGATGCAGCCGAGGCCGTGGCCGCCCAGCACCGCCGCCAGCACCGGAGCGCTGCCGTTGAAGGCGAGCTGCCCCTCGACCCGGACATTGAGGCGGCGCCCGGCCTGTTCGAACTCCCAGGCATAGAAGCCGCCATAGGTCGCGAGCCGCAGATTGACGCAATCGTGGTGGGTCAGATCGTGCGGCGTCTCGGGCGGCTTGCGCGCCGCGAAGTAGCTGGCGGATCCGACCACCGCCATGCGCCAATCGGGACCGATCCGCACCGCGACCATGTCCCTGGCGACCTGGCCGCCAAGCCGGATGCCGGCGTCGAAGCTGCGCTCGACGATGTCGATCAGGCCGTTCTCAAGGTCGATCTCGACCTTGATGTCGGGATAGTCGGCGGCGAAGCGGTCCAGCCTCGGCCACAGCACCGTCCGGAACGCATGCTCGGCGGCGCTGATGCGAAGGGTGCCAGCCGGCCGCTCGCGCAGTTCCGACACCGCCTCGAGCGCGTCCTCGATCTCCTCGAAACGCGGCTGCACCGTCGCCAGCAGCCGCGCCCCGGCCTCGGTCGGCGCGACGCTGCGGGTCGTCCGGGTCAGCAGGCGGAGGCCGAGACGGTCCTCGAGCTTGCGGATCGTGTGGCTGAGCGCGGATTGCGACACGCCGAGCCTGGCCGCGGCCCTGGTGAAACTGCGCTCGCGGGCGACCGCCACCAGCGCCACGAGGTCGGACAGGTCCGTGCGCGGCATCCGACGTCTCCCTGCCTCATCGCGGGCATGGCCACGCTCTGATGAATCCTGCTCATAAGCTCATGCGAATATGACCGGCTAATTTCTAGACGGCAAGCGCTCTACCTATCGCGCATCGACGCAGGAGTGACCACGACATGAAGACACGCAAACTCGGCAAATCCGGCCTCGAAGTCTCGGCGATCGGGCTCGGCTGCATGGGCATGAGCTTCTCCTACGGCCCGCCCAAGGACGTCGGGGAGATGACCAAGCTGATCCGCGCCGCGGTCGACCAGGGGGTGACCTTCTTCGACACGGCCGAGGTCTATGGCCCCTACACCAACGAGGAACTGGTCGGCGGCGCCCTCGCCCCGGTACGCGACAAGGTGGTGATCGCCACCAAATTCGGCTTCAACATCGGCGGCGAGGGCCCGAACAGCCGGCCGGACCATATCCGGCAAGTCGCGGACGCCTCCTTGAAGCGGCTCCGGACCGACGTCATCGACCTGTTCTACCAGCACCGCGTCGATCCGGCGGTGCCGATCGAGGACGTGGCCGGCGCGGTCAAGGACCTGATCGCGGCCGGCAAGGTGCGCCATTTCGGCCTCTCCGAAGCGGGCCTCGACACAGTGCGGCGCGCCCACGCCGTCCAGCCGGTGGCGGCGCTGCAGAACGAGTATTCGCTCTGGACGCAGCGGCCGGCCATTCTGGCGGTGCTGGGCGAGCTCGGCATCGGCCTCGTTGCCTACAGCCCGCTCGGCAAGGGCTTCCTGACCGGCGCGATGAGCGCCGGAACGACCTTCGCCGCCGACGATTTCCGCAAGACCCTGCCCCGCTTCACGCCGGAGGCGATGGCGGCCAACCAGGCGCTCGTCGACCTTCTGGCGCGCCTCGGCAAGGCGAAGGGTGCCACGGTCGCCCAGATCGCCCTCGCCTGGCTGCTGGCGCTGCGGCCGTGGATCGTGCCGATACCCGGCACGACGCGGCTCGACCGGCTGACCGAGAACAACGGAGCGGCGGCGATCGAACTGTCGGCCGCCGACCTTGCCGAGATCGACGCCACGGTGGCGAAGATCGAGGTGCAGGGCGCGCGCTATCCGGCCCATCTCGAGGCGCGAACCGGCCTGTGAATGCCGCCTGCTTTCGCGCGACCGATGTCTGGACGCCGGTTCGCGCCAAAAACGCGACCAAGCAGAGACTGAGAGCCGTTCCCCGCTGAACGGGGAGCGGTCTTAACGGTCGGCGACGAAGCGCTGGCCGCGCGGACTGGCGCGCCAGCGCAGGACGGTGACGCACGCGGCGGCCAGAACGGCCAGCACGCCGGCAAAAACGGCGAGCTTGATGGGCGTCGCCCCGTCAGCGCCGAAAACGACGAAATACATGGTGCGACCCGGAACGACGGTGAACAGGCCGGTGATGACGAGGCCAAAGACGTAGGTGCCGCGCATGATCTTCCTGTGCCGCTCGATCTCACCACGTCGGGCCGCCATGACGCCGCGCCACAGCAGCGCCAGCACCAGGATCGACAGCAGATGGATCGGGCTGAAGGGACCCCATACCCGGATCGTCCAGATCAACAAGCCGGAGCCGGCGACCGCCGCCATCCCGACCACCCAGACCCGGCCGATGACGCGGTGCAGCGGATCGCCCTTCTTGCGGAACAGCTGCAACGCCCCCAGCAGCATGACGAGAATGGCGAGGATCGCGTGGATCCGGATAACGGGCGAGGCGTGGAGCAGCGGGACGATCGACATCACGGCGAGTATCCTTTTTCAGGCGGCGGGCGCGAAGGAACCGGCGCCGACGCGCCGCCGGTTCCTTGCTCGCGTCAGGCGGGCGTCGGCGCGTCGGCGCGCAGCAGACCCGCCATCTTCAGGTCGGACCAAAGCGCCGCCGGCACCACGCGATCGAAGGCGGCGCGATTGCGCTTCGTCTCCTCGGCCGAGACCGAGCCCATCACCAGCGAGGCGACGGCCGGATGGCCGAGCGGGAACCGCAACGCCGCGTCGGCGAGCGACACGCCATGCGCCGTGCAAACGGCCTGGATCTTCGCCACCCGATCGAGGATTTCCGGCGGCGCGGCGCGGTAATTGTATTTGGCGCCGGGGACCGGGCCGGTGGCGAGGATACCGGAATTGAACACGCCGCCCAGCATCATGCCGATGCCCTTCTCCACCGCCAGCGGCAGGAAGCTGTCGAGCGCCGGCTGCTCCAGCAGCGAATAGCGGCCGGCCAGCAGCATGGCGTCGAAATCGCCGGCGCGGGCGAAGCGCTCGCACATGTCGGCCTCGTTCAGGCCGACGCCGATCGCGTCGATCACCTTTTCGGAGCGCAGCTTTTCCAGCGCCTTGTAGGCGCCGTCCATCGCCGCCTTGAAGTGGCCCTCGACGGCCGCCGCGCCATGCGAATAGACATCGACGTCGTGGATCAGCACGATCTCGATCCGGTCGGTGCCGAGGCGGATCAGCGACTGCTCGAGCGAGCGCATGGCGCCGTCATAGGAATAGTCGAGGCGGGCCGGATGCGGCAGGCCGCCGGCGAAGTTCGGCGGCTGGGTATTGCCATCGGCCGGCTGGTTGAGCGGATCCATCCAGCGCCCGACCTTGGTCGACAGCGCGTAGGACTTGCGCGGGGCGCCGCGCAGCACGGTGCCGATGCGATGCTCGGCCAGGCCGTGGCCGTAGAAGGGCGACGTGTCATAAAGCGTGACGCCGGCCTCGACCGCCGCCTCGACGGCGCCGCGGGCGGTGTTGTCGTCCAGCCGGTGATAGAGGTCTCCGAGCGGGGCGGAGCCGAAGCCGAGGGTGGTTACCGCAATCCCCGTGCGTCCGAGCGGGCGCGTCTCAAGTGCCATGGCGTTTCATTCCCTTTGCGTTTCCGGATCGCGGGGCCGGCATCGCAATGCCCGCGGCCGCGCCATTCCGGCTGTCGGTCGCGCTCGCAACAGGTGAGGATGCGGCCCCGTTCTCGCCGCGCAGGTTCCTCGCTCGCCGCCATCGGCGTCAAGACCCGATGCGCGTCGCGGCGCCCGGGGAACGACGGAACCGAGCGAGCGAGGCGGCCGCGACGGCCATGCAAAACGAAAGAGCCGCCCGGTGGGGCGGCTCTTTCATCTCGTTCGGGCACCGGCAGGGGAACCCGGCGTGGCAGGTCCAGCTGACGCCAGCCATTACTGGCCGGTCTGGCCGCTGCCGTCCGAATAGTTGCTGTCTTCCTGGAAGCCGATGGTGCCGTTGTCGTTCTTGGTGATGATCACATGCTCACCGCCATAGACGCCGCGCAGCAATTGCGGATAGCTGATCCGGAATGTCTGCCCGCCGACCGAGACCAAACCGGTCGCAGGATCGGCATGATCGACGATGCCGCCAATCGTTTCTGCTGCCATGGCAGGCCCAACGGCCAGAAGGCCGGCGAGGGGAAGTAGAAGAGCGATCTTTCTCATGATGTTCATCCGTTGTTTTGGCCCCGCATTGAAAATTGGCGCTCGGAAGCGGTGCGACAACGGGGTGGCCGGTTCATGAACAAAATTTCATACGCCGGCCATGAATCCGCTGCCCACGCTCTGCAACCAGTTGCGATTTCCTTAATGAAGCCAGTCCATTGCTCAATTGGAACCAAGGTGGCCCATTAATAGCCTGGCCAACACATTAAGGTGCCGGTCGGCGGGGCCGATCGGCAATTGCCGGGGCGACTAGTTGCCCGAGCCGGCGTAGGCGTTGTCCACCTGCACGCCGATGGTGTCGTTGTTGTTGCGCGTGACGATGACATGCTCGCCCGGCGCCAGATGGCGTAGCACCGATGGATCGGTCACCTGGAAGTTGGCGCCGCCCAGAAGCAGCAATTGACCCGTATTCGGGTCAGCCCGCGCGACCACGCCGTTCATGGTCTCCGCGGCAAAGGCGGTGCCGGACACAAGCAACAGTCCGGCGAGTGGAAGAAGGAGGGAGTGTTTTTTCATGGCGGATCTCCAGCCTTTGGAGCGCCCCCGGCACCCATCCCGGGCGCGGTCCTGAAGATGGGAGCTCCCCCCCGCGAGCACCAGAAAATCTCAAGGGATTGTGAACGCCGGCTGCCGACCAGGGCCGCGCCGATGGCCACGACCCGCCATCCGGCCGCGGCGTCTCCGCGTGGCGTCGAGTTGGGCTCGCGTGAAGAACATGCGATGGAACAAAGCGCTACAGCCTTTCGCCGTTTCAGCGATACGGTGAAAGGCGCGGGAATCGATCCCGCAAAGGAGTTGGAATTGCTTTGGACGGGTTGGACTTCGGAAGCGATCGCCTGGCGTTCGATGGCCTGCGCATGGGCGGTCGCGGTGTTGGCGCTCGGCGGCGCCGCGCGGGCCGACGACGCGGCGACGCGCGGCAAGCAGGTGGTCGATCAATGGTGCCGGATGTGCCATTTGCGCGCCGGCGACAAGCCAAACCCGAAAATGGCGCCGCGCTACGAGGACATCGTCAAGCGCCCCGGCCGCGACCAGGCCTATTTCACCAAGTTCCTGGCCGAGGACCACTTCCCCATGACGATCTACCGGCTGTTCGACGACGAGAAGCGCGACGTCGTCGCCTATCTGATGTCGCTGAAGAAGCGCTGAGACGGCACGCCGCCGCAACGCTGCTTCAAGCCCGGCGTTACGAGCCGGGCGACAGGGCGACCGCGTCGGCGCCTGCCGGAATGCGCATCGGAGCGTCCACATCGGTCGCCGCGCGCCAGACCGCCTCGGCGACGTCCAGCGACCTGGTGATCTTGTCATCGGGCTGCTGGAACCGCGCCAACACTTCCTGCACGAGGTCGCTGTAGGGCTCCGGGAAGCCGCCCTCTCCGGTCAGCCGGCTGCGCGCGGTCGTGGCGAAGCTCGTGTCGGGCGCGCGCCCCGGCAGGACGAGGTGCGCGCGTACGTCGAACGCAGCCAGTTCCAGCGCCAGGCTTTCGGTGAAGGCGTTCACCGCCGCCTTGCTCGCCGTATAGGTGGAGAGCAGCGGGAGCGGCTTCAGCGTCACGCTGGAGGTGACGTTGACGATGATCCCCGACCGCCGCTCCCGGAACTGCGGCAGGATGGCCAGGATCATCGCCATCGTGCCGAATGTGTTTGTCTCGAAGAGCTCGCGCGTCACCTGCATCGGCGTGCCTTCAAGCGCATTGAGCCAGCCTATGCCGGCATTGTTGACGAGAACATCGACCGGGCCTGCGGCCACGATGGCAGAAGCGATGCTGGCGGCATCCGTCACGTCGAGCGGCACGACGCGCAGCCGGTCCGATACCGGCAGAATGCCGTCCTGGGGAGTGCGCATGGTCGCGACCACGCTCCAGTCGCGATCGAGGAAATAGCGCGCGATCTCGAGGCCGAAGCCGGACGAGCATCCGGTGATCATCACTGTCTTCATGGAAAGTCTCCTGATCCGTTGATCCGCCGAGATGTGGACAGTGAGACCCGGACTTTCTATCATAGAAAATCCAGTTTAAATTTGCATGAGTCCAGAAATGGTCGACCCCCTCGCCGAGATCGTCACCCTGCTCCAGCCGGGGGCGCCGTTTTCCAAGATCGCGAGGGCGTCCGGCGCCTGGCGGGTGCGCCGCACGGAAGTGGGGCAGGTCTATTACGGGCTGATGATTGCCGGCAGCGCATGCCTGGAGGTCGACGGCAAGCCGGCGCAGATCCTGCGGCAGGGCGATTTCGTCCTCGTCCCGGCGATCCAGGATTTCACCATGTCGAGCCTCGATCCCGCGCCCCCGGCAGGCCTGCTCAGCACGCCCGCGATGCAGGCGGACCGAAGCGTCCGAATCGGCTCGCCGGACGCGCCGGTCGAGGTCGAGCAACTCATCGGCTATTGCAAGTTCGGATCGCCCGACGCCTCGCTGCTGGTCGCCCTGCTGCCCGATATCGTCGTTGTTCGGGGTGAAAGCCGGCTGGGCATCCTGGCGAAGCTGGTGGCGGAGGAAGCCCATGCCAGCCGCCCGGCACGCGATGTCGTGCTGGCCCGCCTGCTCGAGGTGCTGCTGATCGAAGCCTTCCGATCCACCGGCGAGAGGTCGGCCTGCCCCGGCGTGCTGCGGGGCATGGGCGACGACAGGCTGGCCGTGGCCCTGCGCTGCATGCATGCGGATCCCGCGCGCGCCTGGACCGTCGCGGAACTGGCGCGGGAGGCTGGACTGTCGCGCTCGACCTTCTTCACCCGATTCCATCGGGAAGTCGGCAGGCCGCCGATGGACTATCTGACGGACTGGCGGATCACGCTCGCCAAGGACCTGCTGGCTCGCGGGCGCAGCCTTGCCGAAGTGGCGCGGCGCATCGGCTACGGCTCGACCAGCGCCTTCAGCGTTGCCTTCTCGCGTCAGGTCGGGCTGCCGCCGGCGCGCTATGCCGAGGGACTGCCCCTGCCGGCGGGCTGAAACGTTTTGAGCGAGAATACCCCAAACGCGAAAAGCCGCCCCGAGGGGCGGCTTTTGTTCGCTTCAGTTCCCTGAAGGGTGGAATTGGTGGAGCCAGGCGGAATCGAACCGCCGACCTCTTGAATGCCATTCAAGCGCTCTCCCAACTGAGCTATGGCCCCACTCGTTCCAGAAGTCGGAGGGGTTGGGACCCCCCCGGAACGGCGCAACTCTTAAGCCGCGCCCTTTTTCAAATCAAGCGCCAATTCAAAAAATCGAACCGGTGCCTGTGGATAGGTTTTACGACTCTTCGTCGTCGACGCCACCGATGATGTCGGCCACGTCGTCACCTTCCTCTTCCTCGTCCTCGATGAAGACGTCCTCGCCGTCATCGTCGGCGATCTCGACGTCCTCGTCGTCGCCTTCGGCGGCGCTCGCGCCGCCAGACGCCTCTTCATCGGCCTCCTCGAGGCTGACGAATTCAGCGCCCTTTTCGCCCTCGTCCTCGACCTCTTCGTCTTCATCGTCCGCCACATTGGCCGGGCGGGCAGCCTTGGCCGTGCCGGACTCAAAGAACGAACGGGGATACGAAACGCCCGTGAAGGGCGAAACGATGGGATCTTTGTTCAGGTCGTAGAACTTCTTGCCCGTCTCCGGGTCGACCCGCTTGGTGCCGAGTTCCGCTTTCGCCACGTCGTGCCTCATCGGTTTAAAAGAGCGGCTGTCCCATAATCACTCGCATCGGCGCTGTCAAAAGCAATTCTGACACGGGCAGCTCGCCGCCTTCCGGCCCGTGTTGCAACTTGGGTGACGGCGGCCGGTAGCCGTGCTATCCGACGACCGTCCCTTCTGGTCTTTGAGCCCGCATGCGCGACCCCGAATTCGCCTGTGCCGAATACCGAGGAGCCCGACCCTATGCCATCCGCCTCCCCTTTGCCCATTCCCTTGATCGCAACCGCCGCCGGCCCGCTCAAGGGGCGCGTGCGCGTACCGGGCGACAAGTCGATCTCGCATCGCGCGCTGATGCTCGGGGCGCTGGCGATCGGTGAAACGACGATCGAGGGCCTGCTGGAAGGCGAGGACGTGCTGGCGACGGCCGCCGCCATGCGCGCCTTCGGCGCCAGCGTGGCGCGGACCGATGCCGGCCGCTGGCGGGTCCGCGGTGTCGGCGTCGGCGGTTTCCTCGAGCCGGAGGACACCATCGACTATGGCAATTCCGGCACGGGCGCCCGGCTCGCCATGGGCCTCGTCGGCAGCCAGGCGATCACCGCCACCTTCACCGGCGACGCCTCGCTGCGCAGCCGCCCGATGGGCCGCATCCTCGATCCGCTGCGCCGCATGGGCGTGCAGGTGCTCGCCCGCTCGAAGGACCGCCTGCCGCTGACCCTCAAGGGTCCCGACATCACCCTCCCGATCGAGTATCGCGTGCCCGTGCCCTCGGCGCGGGTGAAGTCGGCGGTGCTGCTCGCCGGCCTCAACACGCCGGGGGTCACGACAATCATCGAGCCGACGCCGACGCGCGATCATACCGAACGGCTGCTGCAGGCCTTCGGCGCGGCGATCGAGATCGACCGCGGCGAAGACGGCGAACGGATCGTGCGGCTGGAAGGGCGTCGCGACCTGAGGGCGCAACAGGTCGCCATCCCCGGCGATCCGAGCTCGGCCGCCTTCCTGATCGTCGCCGCGCTCCTCATAGCGGGCTCGGAGCTGACCATCGAGGCGGTGCTGCTCAATCCGATGCGCACCGGCCTGATCGAGACGCTGATCGAAATGGGCGGCGACATCGAGATCGGCAACCGTCGCACGCTCGGCGGCGAGGCGGTCGGCGACATCCACGTCCGGGCGAGCCGGCTCAAGGGCGTCATCGTGCCGTCGGAGCGGGCGCCGTCGATGATCGACGAATATCCGGCGCTCGCCATCGCCGCTGCGTTTGCGGAAGGCGTCACGGTGATGGAGGGGATCGGCGAATTGCGGCTGAAGGAATCCGACCGGCTCGCCGCGCTCGCCGCCGGCCTCGGCGCCAATGGCGTCGCCGTCGAGGAAGGGCCGGAATCGCTCGCCGTCACCGGCGGCGCGGCCCGGATCGGCGGCGCCGGCGTCGCGACCCGGCTCGACCACCGCATCGGCATCAGCTTCCTCGTCCTCGGCCTGGCCGGACACGCCCCGGTGACGATCGACGACGCCGGCCCGATTGACAGCCATTTTCCCGAATTCCAGGCCCTGATGAACGGGCTTGGCGCGCATTTCGAAAGGGCGGAGCCCGCCGCAGCATGATCATCGCAATCGACGGACCCGCCGCAGCGGGCAAGGGCACGATCGCCCTGAAGCTGGCGAAGCATTACGGGCTGAACCATCTCGACACCGGGTTGCTCTATCGCGCCATTGGCCGGCTGATGACGGAACGGGGGCTCGACCTCGACAATGCCGCCGAGGCCGGCGCGGTCGCCCGCCAGCTCAAGGCGGCGGACCTCCAGCATGCCGAGCTGCGCGGGCGCGAGGCGGGCGAGCTTGCCTCGCGCGTCGCCGTGCATCCCGCGGTGCGCGCCGCGCTGGTCGACTTCCAGCGCAACTTCGCCCGCGTGGCCCCCGGCGCCGTGCTCGACGGCCGCGACATCGGCACCGCGATCTGCCCGGAGGCGGACGTCAAGATCTTCGTCACCGCCTCGCCGGAAGTGCGCGCCCGCCGCCGCACCGACGAGCTGAACGCCAAGGGCCGCGACGTGCCCTATGAGCGGATCCTGGCCGAGATCCTCGAGCGCGACGAACGGGATTCGCACCGCTCCTCGGCGCCGCTGCGGCAGGCCGACGACGCCATCCGCCTCGACACCACGGCGCTCGATGCCGACGCCGCCTTCCAGGCCGCGGTCGCCATCGTCGAGGCCGGACACGACTGATTGAACGGCTTCCGGCTCCAGAAGGGCAGAAAACGGCCGGTTTTACCTTGCCGCACGGGCCCCGACCCTATATAGAGCCCCAGATCTGCGAAGTTTTGACGTTGACGTGCATCCCCTGGATGTGGCGCCGGCGTCGGAATTTCATGGAAGAACACCCGAATCCCGGTCCGGAAGCGTCGGTCCGCCACATGCGGTTGCCCCGATTTCCGTCGAGGGCAGGATCGTGATCACGGGTTTTAGCAACACCAACCGCCGACGCACGCCAGAAATGGCACCAGGAGATTTCATGGCAGTTACCAATCCGTCCCGCGAAGATTTCGCCGCCCTTCTCGAAGAGTCCTTCGCCAACGAAGACCTTTTCGAGGGCAGCGTCGTCAAGGGTACGATCGTCGCTATCGAGAAGGACCTCGCCGTCATCGACGTCGGGCTCAAGACCGAAGGCCGCGTGGCTCTCAAGGAATTCAACGGCCCGGGCCGCGAAAACGCGCTCAAGGTCGGCGATGTGGTCGAGGTTTATCTCGAGCGCGTTGAAAATGCTCTCGGCGAAGCCGTTCTCTCGCGCGACAAGGCTCGCCGCGAAGAGAGCTGGATCCGTCTCGAGGAGCAGTTCAACAAGAACGAGAAGGTCACGGGCGTTATCTTCAACCAGGTCAAGGGTGGCTTCACCGTCGATCTGGACGGCGCCGTCGCCTTCCTGCCGCGTTCGCAGGTCGACATCCGCCCGGTGCGCGACGTCGGCCCGCTGATGCACACGCCGCAGCCCTTCCAGATCCTCAAGATGGACAAGCGTCGCGGCAACATCGTCGTCTCGCGTCGTACCGTGCTTGAAGAGACCCGCGCTGAGCAGCGCTCGGAGCTCGTCCAGAGCCTCGAAGAAGGTCAGATCATCGAAGGCGTCGTCAAGAACATCACCGACTACGGTGCGTTCGTCGACCTCGGCGGCATCGATGGCCTGCTGCACGTCACCGACATCGCGTGGCGCCGCGTCAACCATCCGACCGAGGTGCTCTCGATCGGCCAGACCGTCCGCGTGCAGATCATCCGCGATCAACCATGAGACGCACCGTATCTCGCTCGGCATGAAGCAGCTGCGAGGCCGATCCGTGGTCGGGCATCGAAGCCAAGTATCCGGTTCAGGCCAAGTTCTCGGGCCGCGTCACGAACATCACCGACTACGGTGCGTTCGTCGAGCTGGAGCCGGGCATCGAAGGCCTGATCCACGTCTCCGAGATGTCCTGGACGAAGAAGAACGTTCATCCGGGCAAGATCGTCTCGACCTCGCAGGAGGTCGAGGTCATGATCCTCGAAGTCGATCCGGTGAAGCGCCGCATCTCGCTCGGCCTCAAGCAGACCCTGTCGAACCCGTGGGAGAGCTTCTCCGAGAAGTTCCCGATCGGCACGATCGTTCGAAGGCGAAGTCAAGAACAAGACCGAGTTCGGCCTGTTCATCGGCCTCGACGGCGACGTGGACGGCATGGTCCACCTGTCGGATCTCGACTGGAACCGTCCGGGCGAGCAGGTCATCGACGAGTACAAGCCGTGGCGATATCGTCAAGGCCCAGGTGCTCGACGTCGACATCGACAAGGAGCGTATCTCGCTCGGCATCAAGCAGGTCGGCGGCGATCCGTTCGTCGAAGCTTCCGGCGAGCTGCGCAAGGGTGCTGTCGTCACCTGCGAGATCACCGCAGTGACGGAAGGCGGCCTGGAAGTCCGGATCGCCGACAGCGACCTGACCTACCTTCATCCGTCGCGCCGATCTGTCGCGTGACCGTTCGGAGCAGCGTCCGGAGCGTTTCGCCGTTGGCGAGAAGGTCGACGCACGCATCACCAACTTCGACAAGAAGGCCCGCAAGGTCGCCGTCTCGATCAAGGCGCTGGAAATGGCCGAAGAGAAGGAAGCGGTTGCCCAGTACGGCTCGTCGGATTCGGGTGCCTCGCTCGGCGACATCCTCGGCGCAGCCCTCAAGGCCCGTCAGGACAACGAAGAGTAATCTTCCGTCCCACCGAACCAAGGAAACGCCCCGGCTCGTCCGGGGCGTTTTCGTTTCGGACCGCCTTTTGCCCGATCGCCGATGCCGGCAGGCCTCCGACGCGGCGGGCTTGTTTGATTTCACAGGGCAAAACATATAACCCGTTCAGGGTCTTCGAGATCGACCGGGAGCGTAGGAATGAGCATCGACGCGGATCAGATCCTTGATCGCCGACGCCTCAGGCGAAAGCTGACCACCTGGCGCATCCTCGCCTTCGTCGCGGCGGCCCTCGCCCTTGTCGGCGGCGGCCTGCTCGCGGCCGGACCGGACGGGATTGCCGGGCGCTCGCGCCCGCACATCGCCCGGCTGACGATTTCCGGCTTCATCTCGGAAAACCGGGCCGAACTCGACCTGATCGACAAGATCGCCAAGAGCGACGCCGTGCAGGGCGTCATCGTCTCGATCAATTCCGGTGGCGGCGCCACCGCCGGCGGCGAAGCCCTCTACGAGGCGATCCGCAAGCTTTCGGCCGAGAAGCCGACCGTCGCCGCGATCCGCACCGTCGGCGCCTCGGCCGCCTACATGACCGCCATCGCCGCCGACCACATCGTCGCCTACCGCACCTCGATCACCGGCTCGATCGGCGTGCTGTTCCAGTCGCCGGAGGTCAGCGGCGCGATGGACAAGCTCGGCATCAAGCTGACCGAGGTGAAGTCGTCGCCGCTGAAGGCCGCGCCGTCGCCCTTCGCGCCGCCCTCACCCGAGTCGCTCGCCGTCATCGACGGCATGATCCGCGACACCTACAACTGGTTCGTCGACATCGTCGCCGAGCGCCGCAAGCTCGACCGGCCCAAGGCGCTCGCGCTTTCCGACGGCCGGGTCTATTCCGGCCGCCAGGCGCTCGACGTCGGCCTGATCGACGAGATCGGCGGCGAGGAAGCCGCCATCGCCTGGCTCACCACCAAGCGGGGCGTCGATGCGCGGCTGCGGGTGCTCGACTGGGAGCCCGAGGGCAGCTCCAGCCCGTTCTCCTTCGCCAGCGCCGCCTTCACCTGGCTGGCGCGCGGAGCCGGCTTCGCGCCGGATTGGATGCAGGCGGCCGGCCTCGCCGGCCTGATCCCGACCAGACTCCAGCTTGACGGTCTCCTATCCGTTTGGCACGCTCCGTCCGGTCTGAACGCTGAGGGGGCTCCACGGTGATCAAATCCGAACTGGTGCAGAAGATCGCCGAGCAGAATCCGCATCTCTATCAACGGGATGTCGAGCACATCGTGAACTCGATCCTCGACGAGATCATCGATGCGCTGGCCCGTGGCGATCGGGTGGAACTGCGCGGCTTTGGGGCGTTTTCCGTGAAGAACCGCCCGGCGCGCCAGGGACGAAACCCGCGCACCGGCTCGAAGGTCGAGGTCACGGAGAAATACGTGCCGTTCTTCAAGACCGGCAAGGAGATGCGCGAGCGTCTCAACGACGGCGACTGATCGCGGCCGGTTCGGTCGGCGGCGCTCCGCCGGTTGAACCAAATGGGATCTCGGGTGTTTTATTGGCGGGTGATCCCGTCCGGATCGGCCGAGGCCTTCCGGGCGCCCTGCTTGAGGCGGTATCGATGAAGAAGATTCTTGCGGTCGTCATTCTGGTTCCGATCGCAATCATCGCGGTGGCGCTGTCGGTCGCCAATCGCCATGCCGTGGTGCTGTCGCTGGATCCGTTCAACTCGGCTGATCCGGCGGTCGTCATCAGCATGCCGCTCTTCGTCCTGATCTTCGCTGCCATCGCGCTCGGCATCGTCATCGGTGGCGTCGGCACCTGGCTCGGCCAGGGCCGATGGCGTCGGCAGAGCCGCCGTCTCCGCCACGAGCTCCAGGACGCGAAGCGCGAGAATGCGCAGTATCGCGCCGCCGCCAGCCCGGCGACCACGCTGCCGACGCCGCGCCGCGCCGCCTGAGGCCAACCGCGCCGTTCCCGGGCCTTTTCACGTGAAACGAGCCAGCGGGCCGATTGGCGCCGCGCCGGCGGGGTTGAGCGTTCTGCCCGCGATCGATGCCGCCGCGCCGGCCGGGATCCCATGTTCTCCCCCTCGCGCCGGCTCGGACTTTTCTTGGACTTGCCGCCGCTTTCGTGCCAAACCGTTGCGCCAAGCTATGACCATGAAAATTGCCGCTGATCGTGAAGCCATGACCGTGATCCCATGACCGTGATCATCAAAATCTGCGGTCTTTCGACCGAGGACACGCTCGACGCCGCGCTTGCCGCCGGCGCCGACATGATCGGCCTTGTGTTTTTTCCGAAGAGCCCGCGCTTTGTCTCGATCGAGCGCGCCAGCGCCCTGGCCAACCAGGCTCGCGGCAGGGCCGATGTCGTCGCCCTGACCGTCGACATGGACGACGCCCGCCTCGCCGAGATCGTCGAGACGGTCAAGCCGGACTGGCTGCAGCTGCATGGCAGCGAGAGCGTCGAGCGTGTCGCCGAGGTGCGGCAGCGTTTCGGCCGTCAAGGTACTGAAGGCGATCGGCATCCGCGAAGCGGCTGACCTGGCCGCGCTCGACGCCTATGCCGAAGTCGCCGACCGGCTGCTGCTCGATGCCAAGCCCCCGAAGGGCGCGACGCTTCCCGGCGGCAATGGCGTGCCGTTCGACTGGCATCTGCTCGATGCGCTTGACCCCGGCCTTGCCTATCATGCTTTCCGGTGGGCTCGATCTCGACAATGTCGCGGAGGCGCTCGCGCTGGCGCGGCCCATCGGCGTTGATGTTTCGTCGGGCGTGGAAAGCGCGCCCGGGATAAAGGACCCGGACCGGATCCGAGCTTTCATCGCCGCCATTCGCGGCTTTCGACCCAACCCTGAGCAAGGCCGGATGATTGCCGGCGAGAGGATTTCGTCGTGACCGCTCCTGTCCAGCCCAATTCCTACAAGACCGGCCCGGACGAAACGGGATTTTTCGGCATCTTCGGCGGCCGCTTCGTCGCCGAGACGCTGATGCCGCTGATCCTCGAACTGCAGAGGCCTATGACGACGCCAAGGCGGATCCCGCCTTCAAGGCGAGATGCAGGCGCTCTGAGCCTATTATGCCGGCCGGCCCTCGACGCTCTATTTCGCCGAGCGCCTGACCGAGCATCTCGGCGGCGCGCAAGATCTATCTTCAAGCGCGAGGAGCTGAACCACACCGGCTCGCCACAAGATCAACAACTGCCTCGGCCAGATCCTGCTCGCGCAGCGCATGGGCAAGAAGCGGATCATCGCCGAGACCGGCGCCGGCCAGCATGGCGTCGCCTCGGCGACGTCTGCGCCCGCTTCGGCCTGCAATGCGTCGTCTATATGGGCGCGACCGACGTCGAGCGTCAGGCGCCCAACGTCTTCCGCATGAAGCTGCTCGGCGCCGACGGTCAATCCGGTCACGCCGGCACCGGCACGCTCAAGGACGCCATGAACGAGGCGCTGCGCGACTGGGTCACCAATGTCGACGACACCTATTATCTCATCGGCACGGCGGCCGGTCCGCACCCCTATCCGGCGATGGTGCGCGACTTCCAGTCGATGATCGGCATCGAGACGCGCAGCAGATGCTGGAGCAGGAAGGCCGCCTGCCGGACAGCTGATCGCCTGCATCGGCGGCGGCTCGAATGCCATCGGGCTGTTCCATCCGTTCCTGGATGACCAAGGCGTCGAGATCTACGGCGTCGAAGCCGGCGGCCACGGACGCAGTCGAGAACGGCCACGCGGCCTCGATGACCGGCGGCCGCCCCGGCGTGCTGCACGGCAACCGCACCTATCTGCTGCAGGATGCGACGGCCAGATCCTCGAGGGCATTCGATCTCGGCCGGCCTCGACTATCCCGGCGTCGGCCCCGAGCATTCCTGGCTGCACGACGACCGGCCGCGTCACCTACGTCCGAGCGACCGACCAGGAGGCGCTCGACGCCTTCCAGGTCTGCCACGCGCTCGAAGGCATCATCCCGGCGCTGGAATCGGCGCATGCGCATCGCGCAGGCGATCGAAGCTCGCGCCGACCATGGCCGAAGGACAACCTCATCGTCGTCAATCTCTCCGGCCGCGGCGACAAGGACGTCCACACTGTGGGCAAGCTGCTCGGTATGGATATCTGAGCAAGAGGCGGCACGTTCCATGACTGAAACCCGTATCGATCGCCGCTTCGCGGCCCTGAAGACCGAAGGCCGGCCGGCGCTCGTCACCTTCATGACCGCCGGCGACCCCGATCCCGCCACGACGCTGGCGCTGCTGAAGGCCCTTCCGGCCGCCGGCGCCGACGTCATCGAGCTCGGCATGCCGTTCTCCGACCCGATGGCCGACGGCCCGGCGATCCAGGCCGCCGGCCTGCGCGCGCTGAAGGGCGGCCAGACTCTGGTGAAGACGCTCGATCTCGTGCGCCAGTTCCGCCAGTTTGACGATGCGACGCCGATCGTGCTGATGGGCTATTACAACCCGATCTACAGCCACGGCCCGGAGGCCTTCGTCGCCGAGGCCAAGGCCGCCGGCGTCGACGGGCTGATCATCGTCGATCTCCCGCCGGAGGCCGATGACGAGCTCTGCATTCCGGCGCTCGAAGCGGGGCTGAACTTCATCCGCCTCGCCACGCCGACCACCGACGACAAGCGGCTTCCCGCCGTGCTCGAAAATACGTCGGGCTTCGTCTACTACGTCTCGATCAACGGCATCACCGGTTCGGCAGCCCCCGACGCGTCGCGCGTCGCCGAATCCGTTGCGCGGATCAAGCGTCACACCCATCTACCGGTTGCCGTCGGTTTCGGCGTCAGGACAGCCGAGCAGGCAGCAGCGATCGGCGCGAATGCCGATGGCGTCGTGGTCGGCTCGGCCATCGTTTCGGCCGTCGCCGCCTCGCTCGACAGCGAGGGCCGCGCCACGGCCGCCACCGTACCCGCCGTCCTGGCCCTCGTATCCGAACTTTCGGGCGGCGTTCGCGCCTCCCGCAAATCGGTCGCCGCCTGAACAAGGATTAAGCGATGAACTGGATCAACGACGTCGTCCGTCCGAAGATCAAGAGCCTCTTGAACAAGCGCGAGGTTCCCGAGAACCTCTGGATCAAGTGCCCCGAGACCGGCGAGATGGTGTTCCATCGCGATCTCGAGGCCAACCATTACGTGATCCCGAATTCGGGCTATCACATGCGCATGAGCGCGCCGAAGCGGCTCGCCTATTTCTTCGACAACGGCCAGTATGAAGCCGTCGCCGTGCCGGAAGTGGCGATCGATCCGCTGAAATTCCGCGACGAGCGCCGCTACACCGACCGCCTGAAGGACGCCCGGACCAAGACCGGTTTGCAGGACGCCATCCTCGTCGGCGCCGGCGCCGTCGAAGGTGTGCCGATGGTCACCGCCGTGCAGGATTTCGACTTCATGGGCGGTTCGCTCGGCATGGCCGCCGGCGAAGCGGTCATCGCCGGCATGGAAGCGGCGCTGAAGCGGCGGCAGCCTTTCGTGATGTTCGCCTCCGGCGGCGGGCTGCGCATGCAGGAAGGCATCCTGTCGCTGATGCAGATGCCGCGCACGACGGCGGGGGCGATCGCTCTGCGCGAGGCGCGGCTCCCCTATATCGTCGTCCTGACCAATCCGACCACCGGCGGCGTCACAGCCTCCTATGCGATGCTCGGCGACATCCAGATCGCGGAACCGGGTGCGCTGATCGGCTTCGCCGGCCCGCGCGTCATCGAGCAGACGATCCGCGAGAAGCTGCCGCCGGGCTTCCAGCGCTCGGAATTCCTGCACGAGCACGGCATGGTCGACATGGTCGTCCATCGTCACGAGCTGCGCCAGACGATCGCCCGCCTCTGCGGCATTCTCGGTCCGCAGGCCGTGAAGCCGGCCGACAAGCCGAACGGCGCCAAGGCGAAGGCCAAGCCGGCGCCAGCACAGGACGTTGCGCTGGCGTCCTGATCGGCGCCACGCGGCAACACAGCACAATCATAACGGTCGGCGGCCTTCGGGCCGCCGCCGGCGTTGCGTGGATCGTCTCCACGCCACGGGGACCGCGTCATGGACAGCATCATGGACCGCAGCACCGTCATCCTGGAGCGCCTGTTCCAGCTCCATCCGAAAGAGATCGACCTCTCGCTCGACCGGCTGAAGCCGCTGATGGCGAAGCTCGGCGATCCGCAGACGAAGCTCGGCCCGGTGCTGCACATCGCCGGCACCAACGGCAAGGGCTCGACCACCGCCTTCCTGCGCGCCATGCTGGAGGCGGCCGGGCTGACCGTGCATGTCTACACCTCGCCGCATCTCGTCCGCTTCCACGAACGCATCCGCCTCGGCCGACCGGGCGGTGGCCGCTTCGTCGACGAGGACGAGCTGGTCGGCACGCTGCTCGACATCGAAAAGGTCAATGACGGCGCCCCGATCACCCATTTCGAGATCACCACCGCCGCCGCCTTCAAGCTGTTCGCCGACCATCCGGCCGATGTGACGCTGCTCGAAGTGGGCCTCGGTGGACGCTACGACGCCACCAACATCATCGAGCGGCCCGACGTCGCCGTGATCACGCCGATCTCGGTCGACCACGAAAAGTTCTTCGGCAGCGCCCTCGACGGCATCGCGCATGAGAAATCCGGCATCATCAAGCGTGGCCGTCCGGTCGTGGTCGCGCCGCAGCCCGCCATCGTGCGCGACGTGATCGAGCGCGACGCGGCCCGTCTCGCGGCGCCGATATACCTCGGCAACCAGGACTGGGTGGCGCATGCCGAGCGCGGCCGGCTGGTCTACCAGGACGAGGACGGCCTGCTCGACCTGCCGCCGCCGCGCCTGCCGGGCCGGCACCAGTTCGTCAACGCCGGCACCGCCATCGCGGCGCTGCGCCGGTCCAGCCTCGACGTGCCGGTTGCGGCGATCGAGGCGGGGCTGCAAGGCGTCGAATGGCCGGCGCGGATGCAACGCCTCACCAGCGGCAAACTGGTCGACCTGGCGCCGGCCGAGGCCGAGATCTGGCTCGACGGCGGCCACAATCCGGGCGCCGGCGCGGTGATCGCCGAGGCGGTCGCCGATCTCGAGGAGCGCGTCTCGCGGCCGCTCTATCTGATCGCCGGCATGCTGGTGACCAAGGACCCGGTCGGCTTCTTCCAGCCCTTCGCCGGGCTGGCGCGGCATGTCTATACAGTGCCGATCGAGGGCTCCAATGCCGGCCGTGACCCGGTCGAGCTCGCCGCCGCCGCCGAGGCCGCCGGGCTCGCCGCCGAGGCAACGCCGGGTGTCGAGGCGGCGCTCGCCGCGATCAAGAAGCTGCTGCCGCCCGGCATCGCGCCGCGGATCCTGATCTGCGGCTCGCTCTATCTCGGCGGCACGGTGCTGGCCGCTAACGGAACGCTACCAGCGTGACCGAGAACGAGCGCTGTTAACCCCTCTGTTAACCCACCTGCCGATCCAAACGAAAACGGGACCCAAAGGGTCCCGTTTCCATATCCAGACCTGATCGGAGAGCGATCAGATCGCGCCCTTGATCCAGTCGGCCAGACGGCTCTTCGGCGCGGCGCCGACCTGGATCGAGGTCGGTTCGCCGTCCTTGAACAGGATCAGCGTCGGGATCGAGCGCACGCCATAGCGCACGGCAATGTCCGGGTTCTCGTCGATGTTGAGCTTGGCGATGGTCACCTTGCCGGCCAGCTCGGTCTGGATCTCTTCCAGCGCCGGCGCGATCATGCGGCAGGGTCCGCACCATTCCGCCCAGAAATCGACAACGACCGGGCCGGATGCCCCCAGAACGTCGGCGTCGAAGGAACTATCCGTTACTTTGGCAGTCGCCATGGCAAGCCTCAAAGGGATGGAGGAGAGTGGTTCTAAGGTAGGAACCTGCCTCTTGCCGGTCAAGGCAAAGGGATTTCAAGCGGCGGTAATGGCAGCCATGCGACTATCGAGCAACTCCGCCGGGATCGCCATCAACAGCGGGATCTCGGTCCACAGCAGCGCCGTCTCGATCGGCCGGTCGGGATAGAGCGTCGAGAGCAGGGCGCGATAGAGCGCGAGCTGGGCCAGATGCGCCTCCGGCACCTCGGAAAGCGCGCGCGGCGCCGGCCGGTTGGTCTTGTAGTCGACGAGGATCACCCGGTCCGGCAGCACGACGAGGCGGTCGATCCGGCCGGAAACCGAGGCCGTGCCGCTGCGCGTCTCGATCGTGCCGGCGATCGGCACCTCGGCGCGACTCTCCGGCCCGAACAGGGCGGCGAAGCTGTCATCGTCTAGGATCGGCAGGATCAAATCGAGCAAGCCCCGGCGGGCCGTTTCCGGCCATTCGCGGCCAACGACTTCCAGATAGCGCGTGGCGACGGCCGCCCGCAGCGAAGCCGGCTGGTCCGGCAGCGCCTGCAGCAGCCGGTGGATGATCCGGCCGCGATCGAGCGCGGTCAGCGCGGTCGGATCGAGCCGGGCATCGAGCGCCGTCACCGGCGGAAAGGCCGGCTCGGCTTCCGCGAAACCGACGGCGGCCGACGGCGTCAGCCGCTTCGGCTGGGCCGGCGGCGGCGGCGGATCCTGCGCCAGCCAATCGGGCAGCGCCTCTACCGCCCGCTCCCCGGACCCGGCCATCTCGGCGAGCGCCGGGACCGCCTCGCGGCTCCAGTCCTTCCGCCACTCGATCGTGTCGAAGCTCTCGCTCGGCAGATCGACCGGCACCGGCTTGCCATCGACGCCGAGCGCCTTGCCGACCAATTCGTGCCAGAGCAGGTCGGCGCCGGTGTTCGCCTTGACCGTGCCGCAGACGATCAGATGGTCGCGCGCGCGCGTCAGCCCGACATAGAGCAGCCGGCGATATTCTTCCCGCGCCTTTTCACGCAGCGTGCCGATCGCGTCCTCGACAATCTGCGGCTTTCGCGCACCGGGCGCCACCCAGACCAGCGGCGCGCCGTCGGCATCGTCCGGATCCTCCGCCAGCGCCACGATCTTGGGATCATGGCTCGCATGCACCGGCTTCGAGCCGGTATCGACCAGGAAGACGATGTCCGCCTCGAGCCCCTTGGCGCCATGCACCGTCATCACGCGGATCTCGTCGCGGGCAAGGTCGGCGTCGCGCTTGATCTCGGTCGCGGCCTCGCGCATCCAGCCGACAAAGCCCTGCAGCGACGGCACCGAGGCCTGCTCATGCGCCAGCGCCTGCGCCAGGAACTCGTCCAGCACGTCGTCGGCCTCGGGTCCCAGCCGCGCCAGCAGCCGCTTGCGGCCGCCATCCGGCCCGAGGATGCGGGCGAAGAAGGCGTAGGGGCTCATGAACTCGGCCCGACTGCGCCAGGTCTTCAGCCGCGCCGAAGCTTCGATCGCCGACGGATCGGTCGAACGGTCGAGTGCGTACCAGAGCGAACCGCCGCGCGGATGCGCCAGCTCGAACAGCTGCTCCTCGGAGAGGCCCACCAGCGGGCTCTTCAGCAGCGCCGCCAGCGCGAGATCGTCGCGCGGCTGCAGCAGGATCTCGGCCAGCGCCAGCAGGTCGAGAACGGCGATATGGCTCGCGAGCGCCAGCCGGTCGGCGCCGGCAACCGAGAGGCCCGCCGCCTTCAGCGCGCGGTTGATCGCGTCGGTCTGCGGCCCGCGCTTCCTCGTCAGCACCAGGATGCCGCCCTCGCGGATCGGCTTTCCCGTCGCGGCGATGGTTGCGTTGGCCCGCTTCCAGCCGGCCACCGTCTCGGCGATGCGCTCGGCCAGCCGGACTTCCGGACTCTTATCGTCGAGGCGGTCGAGCGGCGTGTGCCAGTCATCCGGCTGCGGCGGCTTTTCGGCCTCGATCGGCGGCCAATAGGTGACGCGGCCGGGATCAAGCCGGCGGGCGGCCGCGTGGACGGTCGGCGTTCTTTGCCTGTGTCAGGCCGGCGTGCGCGTCCTCCGGGCCGAAGATCGTGTCGACGGCGGCCAGCACATCCGGCGTCGAACGGAAGGAAAGCTGCAGTTCGAGATCATACCAGCGCGCATTCGCGGCATCCGCCGCGAGGGCAGAGATCGTCTCGCGCTGACGGGCGAACCAGGCAGGCACCGCGCCCTGGAACGAATAGATCGACTGCTTCTCGTCGCCGACGGCGAAGAAGGTGCGGATGACGTCGCGCGCGCTCTGGCCGGAGAAGAATTCGCCGGCCAGCCGCTCGATCACCTGCCACTGGCGCGGACTGGTGTCCTGCGCCTCGTCGACGAGGATGTGGTCGAGGCCGCGATCGAGCTTGTAGTGGACCCAGGCGGCGGCGTCCGAGCGCGACAGCAGATTGGCGGTCTTGACCACCAGATCCTGGAAATCGAGGGCGCCGCGCAGCTGCTTGGCCCGCTCATAGTCGCCGATCACGGCGTCGCCGAGCGTCAGCAGGGCGCTCGTCACCGCATAGGCCTCGGCCGAGGCGATCCGGTCGAGCAGCAACTCGATGCGGTCGCGCTCGTCGGCAGAGGCGTGTCTTCCAGCCCCGGCCAGCCATCGCGGATCGCCTTGGCGGCGAGCCCGCCGACCTCGCGCAGCTTGCGGCCGTCGCTGGTCATGAGATAGCCGAGCCAGGCCGTCGCCCGGCCCTCCATCGTCTCGGCCGTCAGGATCGGCGCGAGGCGCGCGGCGCTCTTCTTGTCGTTGGCGCCGCTGGCGCCAAGCCGGTCGACCAGTTGCCGCAGCTCGGCTTCATCGAACGGGATTTCCGAACCGAGGCGGTCGCGAAGGCTCTCCGCCGTCTCGCCCGAGCCGAGGCTGAGCGCGCGGCGCAGATCGCGCAGGCCGCTCGCCAGGTCGCCGGCCCCGACGATGAACTCGCGCACCGCGTCGCGCGACGAGACGATCGCCGCCAGCGCCGCCTCGATGCCCTGGTCGCTTGCTGCCTCCAGCACGCGCGCGAAGGCCCGGCCATGCGCCGTGTCGGCCTCGAGCGAGGCGCGCGCGATCACGTGGCGCTGCGCGTCGGCGATCAGGATCGAGGCGCCGCGATCGTCCAGGACTTCAAAGCTGCCGGCGACATTCGCCTCGAACGGAAACTGGTGCAGCAGCCTTTCGCAGAAGGCGTGGATGGTCTGGATCTTCAGCCCGCCCGGCGTCTCCAGCGCGCGGGCGAACAGCCGGCGGGCGCTGACGAGATGAGCGGGCAGCGCCGGCACGCCCTGATAATCGGCCAGGATCGCCGCCAGCTCGGCATCGGCCATCGTCGTCCAGCCGGCGAGGATCTCGAACACGCGGCTCGACATCTCCGCCGCCGCCGCCTTGGTGAAGGTCAGGCAGAGAATCGAGGCCGGATCGGCGCCGTTGAGCAGCAGGCGGATGACGCGCCGCGCCAGCACATAGGTCTTGCCGGAGCCGGCGTTGGCCGACACCCAGGCCGAGGCCTCGGGATCGGTCGCCCGCGCCTGCGTATCCTTCGTCTTTGCGTCGACCGAGATCACGCCGCTCATTCGCCGCCCTCCTCGGCGTCGCCCAGCGCCCATTCGCGGATGCGGGCGAGATGGTCGTAGGGGCTCTCGAAGCGGGTCTCGAACATCGGCCGCGCCCGCGAGACATAGGCGCGCTTCGGATCGTCGAAGGCCTCGACCAGCGCAGCGAGCCGCGCCTTCGCCTCGTCGCCGAGCTCGTCGGCGGTCTTGTCCTTGGTGACGGCGGAGGAGAAGGGCTCGCCCTTGCCGACCTTGCCGAGGCCGATCCAGCCGAGCGTCGAGACCGAGACGCCGGCCTCGACGTCCTGGAAGCCGCCGCCGCGCGCCATCGCCACCTCGAGCGCCAGCTGCGGCGCGAGGCCGGTCGAAAGCTGCTTGGCGCTCGGCGGCGAGCCGGTCTTGAAGTCGAGGATCTCCAGCGAACCGTCGAGGCGGATATCGACGCGGTCGGCGCGGCCGGTGAGCTTGAACTCGCCGGCCGGCGCCGGGAACGCCCAGGCGCCGCCGATCTCGGCATGGCGACGCGCGACCGAGCTCCCGGCCCGCCTCCCAGCCGATGAACCACTCCGCAATCGCCACGAAGCGCGGCCACCACAGCGCATAGACGGCCGGGAACGGCTCGACCCGGGCAAAGACGCGGCGGCCGATGACGGTCAACGCCGTCAGCGCCGTGGCGTCGAACGGGCCCTTCCAGTCCTGGATGAAATCACCCAGCGCGTCATGGATCAGCGTGCCGCGCAGCGCCACGTCCGGCACGACGCCGATCGGGTCGAGCGGATCGAGCTTCAGGATGCGGCGCGCATAGATCGCATAGGGATCGCGGATCAGCGTCTCGATCTCGGTGACCGAAAGCCGGCGCGGGCGCGCCTCCAGCGGCGGCAAAGGCTCGGGACGGCGCACGGGCACCGGCCGCGCCGTGCGGTCGAGCGCGCGGGCCCAGTCGAGATAGCGCAGGCCACGGACGCCAAGCGCCTTCGCCTCGCTTTTGCCGAGGCGAGCGAGCAGGCGCTGCAGCCAGCGCGCGGCGACCGTCGGCGTGCCGCCCCGGCGCTCGGCGCGGGTGACGACTACTTTGCCGGCTGACAAGGCACTGGTGAAATCATGCGCCGACTGGCCGAGCTTGCGCTCCGGCGCCTCCAGGCCGAGTTCCGCCCGCATCGAGCGCGACAGCCACGGGATCGGTGCGCGTCTCGGACGGCCAGACGCCCTCGTCCAGCCCGCCCAGCACCATCAGGTCGACGATCTGCAGCCGCGCTTCGAGCGTGCCCCAGATGAACAGGCGCGGATCGGAGCCCGGCCGCGCCGGCACGCCGACGCCGGCCATGGTCGCATCGAGGAAGCCCGGATATTCGTAGCCGGCCATGTCGAGCGCTTCGGCGTCGTCGCTCATCAGCCCGGCGAGCAGGGTCGCCAGCGCCTGGCCGGATTCATCGGCCCAGAGGAAGTCGTCGCTGCCATCCTCACGCACTGCTACAAGCTTGAGCGCGGCGACGACGGCGGATGTCATCGCCTTGGCGTCGGAAGCGTTGACGCCATCCATGAGTCGGCTAAGCGGTTCGATCGCCTCGGCCATGCGGCCGGCGAGATCGCGAGCGGCCTGCCATTCGCTCGGCCCCAGGCGCTTGACCGCCTGCGGCGCATAGCGGCCCCCAGGCAGGTCCTCTTCGGCCCGGTCCAGCGCCTCGACCAGCCCTTCCACGCAATCCGAAAGCAGCTGGCCACGGAACAGGACGAGGTCGAGAATGTCGATCGCCGCGCGGCAGGCCTGACGTCCAAGCCCGAACGAGGCAAGCGGATGCTTGGCCAGCGCCAGCAGATCCAGCGGCGCGCCATTCGATTTCGCCGCCGCCACCAGCAGGCGCGCCAGCGTGCCGGGCGACGAGGTCATCAGCGGACGGCCGGCGGAATCATCGACCGAGAGGCCGAAGCGTCCGAGCTCGATGGCGACGCGGCCGGCAAGCCGGCGATCCGGCGTCACCAGCGCCGCCGTCCGGCCCGGCTCGCGGATCGCCTCGCGCATGGCGAGCGCGATCGCGACGGCCTCTTCCTGCTCGGTGCGGGCGACGACCAGCGCGACATCGCCGATCGCCGACGCCGCGACGGGCGGCGCCGTGGCCCAGTCCTCGGTCGTCTCGGCGGGCCGCATCGCCTCCGAGATCAGGCGGACGCGCTCGGCCATGTCGGGCGTCATCTCGCCGAGCGAAACGATCTCGTCGCGCCCGATGCCGATCGTCTCGATGAGCTGCTTCAGGCCATATTGCGGATGGCCGGGCGCCGAGCGGGCCGGCGCCGCGAGACCGCCGATCGCCATCCAGCCATTGGCGTCGAGTTCGGTATCGATGCCGGGCATCACGACTGCGCCGTTCGGCAGATGGGCGATGACCGACAGCAGTTCGGCAACGGCCGGAATCGAGCCCGTCGAGCCGGCGGCGATGATGAGCCCACGCGGCGGCGAGGCGGCCAGCCGCGCGGCGGCGGCGCGCAGCAGGTGATCGCGCCGGACCGAGGGATCGGCGAGGCTGCGCTCCCGCAGGAATGAAGGCCATTGCTCGCCGACAATGCGCAGAAAATCGAGCGAGATCTGCCAGTAGCGCGCGAGATCGTCGGGAACCAGCGTCTCCAGCTTCCGCCACTCGATGCCGGTCGTCTCGATGTCGTCGATCAGCCGGGCGAGGTCGCCGGCGAGATGAAACGCATCCGCAGCCGAGGCCGGCACCAGCACGCGGTCGTCCTCGGAGAGCGACAACAATTCGCGCCGGACGGCGCGGCCCCAGGCGAGCGTCAGGCGCGTCAGCACCAGCAGCCGGTCGAGCCGCGAGATCGCTTCGGGCAGGACAAGCCGGCCATCCGGATCGTCGGCGGCGGCCTCGAGGATCTGGTCCTCCTCGTCGACGTCGCCGATCGGCCGGATCGCCGGCAGGATGGCGGCGCGGCCGCCGAGACGTTCCAGGATCTCGGCATGCAGCGAACGCGCGGCGCGGCGCGTCGGCACGAGGATGGTGATATCGGCGAGCGCCAGCGGATCCTTAGCCGGATTCGGAACGGCTCCGAAGCGGCCGGAGAACAGCGCATCGACGAGGGTCGGCAGGAAGGGCGTGCCCGGCGGGATCGTGAAGACGCGCGGGTTCGACCTCGTCATCGTGCCTCAGGCTGCGCTTTCGGAAACCGACATCTCGGCCTCGCGGATCGCTTCCGGCGTGCCGACATGCAGCCAGGTTCCGTCCATGCGGATGCCGAACAGGCGATCTTTGGCGATGGCGCGGTCGAACAGCACGTTGAGCGAGAACGACCCTTCCGGCGCATCGGCGAAGAAGCGCGGCGACAGGATGGCGGTGCCGGAATAGACGAAGGCGGCGACCGTGCGCTCGACCCGGCGGGAGAGCCGGCCGTCCTTGTCCATGATGAAATCGCCGAGGCCGGGATAGCCGATCGCGGTAACCGTCGGCGCCAGCATCAGCAGCGCGTCCATCTGGCTGTCGTCCCAGGCGCGGGCGAGCCAGTCGAGATTGGGACGCGGGCCCTCCAGCCAGAACGAATCCGAATTCATCACATAGAATGGCTCGTTGCCGAGCAGCGGCAGCGCCTTGGCGATGCCGCCGCCGGTCTCCAGCAGCGCGCCGCGCTCGTCCGAGACGATGACCTTGGGGGCCTTGCGCTTCTTGACGTGGGTTTCGACGAGATCGGCGAGATAGTGGACATTGACCACCGCCTCCTCGACGCCGGCCTTAGCCAGACGGTCGAGCGCATGGTCGATCAGCGAACGGCCGGCGATCTCGATCAGGGGTTTGGGAACCGTTGCCGTGACGGGCCGCATGCGCTTGCCGATACCGGCGGCGAGCACCATGGCGCGCTTCGGATGGATCGGCGTCTGGAAGATGGGAGTGGGCATATCGGTCTCGGACAATTCCGTTGTTCTTGGCTCTCATCGTCGGCCGCCCCCCCGGGGGCGCCGTCAATCGTCGAGCGGCAGGTATCGTTCATACCAGAGTGCCAGACCGGAAAGAACCGGATGGCGCAGGCACCGCTTCAGATAGCCCCTTACACGGGGAATGTGACGGAGATATTGGGGTTTGCCGGCTGACAGCGCGAGACGGGCAAATCCGCCGAGAATCTTGGTCGTGCGTTGCGCCCCCGAGATCGCATAGGCTTCCTCGAACCTGACGGCGTCGAAAGCGCCCAGCGACAGGCGGCTGGCGACGTAGCGGGCCTTGAGCGCCGTTTCGAACTCGGGCGCGATGGTGAGGCGGACATCCTGGCCGAGCGAGGCGACGTCATAGGCGCTCGCGCCCATCATGGCGTCCTGGTAGTCGAGCACACCAAGCCGCGCCAGCCCTTCGCGCTCGGTTAGCCAGAGCAGGTTCGGCGAGTGGAAATCGCGCAGCAGCCAGCTCTTCTCGGCCCGATCGAACACCGCGAACAGGTCGGCCCAGATCTGGACGAACGCCGCCTCGGCATCGGGTGACAGCTCGACCTTGGTCAGCGGCGCATACCAGCGCAGCAGCAATTCGACCTCGATCGAGACCGCGCCGAGATCAAAGGGCGGCACGACATGCGTCGCCCCATCGGGAAGGGGCAGTCGATCCGGCCGGGGCGTCGCATGGATATGCGCCAGGACCTCCACCGCGAGCGCGTAACGCTCGAAGATCGGCTCGCCGGCGCGCAGCAAGCCTTCCGACCCGAGATCCTCAAGCAGCAGCAGGCCGGCCGGGAGATCGCCGGCGAGGATCGCCGGCGCGGACAGCCCGGCATCGCGCAACGCATTGCCGATCGCCACGAAGGGGCGAATGTCGGCCGCACGGTGCGCGATCTCGTCATAGCTCTTGCCGTCGCGCACGACCCAGCCGGGATTTTGTTCCGGCGCGTCCATCAGCACCGCGCTCGCCCCGTCCGGCGTGTGGACGCGCTCATAGGTACGGCTGGATGCATCGCCCTGGAGATGACGCCGGTCGGCCCCGACCCAGCCGGCGCCATCGAGGAAATGGCGAACGGCGAGCGTGCGCCGCAGCCGTTTCAGCCAGCCGGCGTCGCCCGAAAGCGTTGCCATGCGGCCGGCGCCATGGATCTCGAGCGCGACCTCCAGCCGGTTGGCCGGCAGGCTTTCCTCGGCCCGCTCCGGCCATTCGACCAGAACGACGCCCTCGCTCACCGCCTCGTCGAAGCCGATCTCCTCCAGCTCGTCGGCGGAGCTGAGGCGATAGAGGTCGAAATGGGCGATCGGCAGGCGGGTATCGTAGGTCTGGACGATGGTGAAGGTCGGGCTCGGCACTTCCAGCTCAGAGTTGCCTGCGACCGCGCGGATCAGAGCCCGCGCGAAGCTGGTCTTGCCGGCGCCAAGATCGCCGCGCAGCGCGATGACGTCGCCGATGGCGAGCTTGGCCGCGACATCCTCGGCCAGGCGGATAGTCGCCGCCTCGTCGGGCAGTTCAAGCCGGATCGGCTCCAGCGCGCTCATTCAGCGGCTACAGCCAGCTCGGTCGGCCGGATCGGCAAATGCACGCTGACCTCGGTACCCCGCCCTTCTTCCGAACGGATGCTGACGGTGCCGCCATGCAGCTCGACGAAGCTCTTGACGATGGCAAGGCCAAGACCGGCGCCGCCGCGCGCCGAGCCGGCGGCGCGGCTTTCGAAGCGGTCGAACACCGAATCGAGGAATTCCGGCGGAATGCCCGGCCCCTGGTCCTCGACGCTGAAGACGATCGCCTCGGCCGAGCGGCTGGCGCTGAGCACGATCGAGCTGCCATGCGAGGAGAAGCCGACGGCGTTGGAGAGCAGGTTGTAGAGGATCTGGCGGATGCGCTTCTCGTCGGCGATGAAGTTGCCGATGCCGGGCGGAATGTGCGTCTGCAACACCAGCTGCGATTCCTGCAGCCGGTCGCGCACGCCCTCGATCGCCGCGGACACCGTGCGCTCGACATCCACCTCGCCGAGGTCGAGCGCGATGATGCCGGCATCGACGGTTGCAAGATCCAGGATGTCGTTGACGATGGCGAGCAGCGAGCCGCTCGAGGAAAGGATGTAGCCGGTATATTCCTGCTGCTTCTCCGTCAGCGGTCCGATCGAGACGTCGGACAGCAGCTGGGTGAAGCCGATGATGTTGGTGAGCGGCGAGCGCAGCTCATAGGACACATGCTGGATGAAGGCGTTCTTCAACCCGTCGGCGGCTTCCAGCGCGTCGTTGCGCTCGGTCAGGGCGCGCTCGACCTGCACTGTATCGCTGACGTCGATGAAGGTGACCATGGTCTGGCCGCCCGGCAACGGCACGGTGGCATAGTCGATGACCCGGCCGTCGGAGCGTTCCATCCGGCCCGAAGTCGGCGCCCTGCCCTCGTCGAGCCCGGCGACGGAGGCGGTGAAGCGCGCCCAGGCATCCGGCGCATCATGCAGCCGACGGCAGGCGCGTTCGACTTCGCCGATATGGGGATGGGCTGCGAGGAACTTCTGGTCGAGATGCCAGATCCGGGCGAAGGCCGGGTTGTCGAGGCGCAGGCGGCCGTCCGAGCCGAACACCGCCACGCCTTCCGCCAGATGGTCGAGCGTCTCGCCCTGGACACGCGACAGCGCGTTATAGCGGCTCTCCAGCTCCAGCTGCTCGGTGACGTTCTCGTAGATCCAGGTGATACCACCCTGCGGATGCGGATTGGCCAACACGCGCAGCGTCTGGCCGTCCGGCAGATGCCACCAATGCTCGCGGGCATCGAGCGACTGATAGGCACTGAGCAGATCGTTGCGCCAGCTCTTGAAGTCGGCTTGCTCCGGCAGACGGCGGCTGGCGCGCATCCGTTCCAGCACGGCGCTCTCATCCGGCAGGCTGTCGAGGAAGCCGGCGTCGAGGCTGAACAGCGAACGGAACGCGGCGTTATAGGAACGCAGGCGGCGATCCGATCCGAAGACGGCGACGGCGGTGGCGAGCTGATCGAGGGTTCGCGCATGGAACTCGACCAGGCGCTTCATCTGGCCCTGAACCGTTTCGAGCTCGGTCGCGTCGATGGCGATGCCGGCGCTGCCGGATGTCGAGACGACGTCGACCACATCGAAAATGCGCCGAGCGCCCGCGACGATGGCCGGCAGGCGTCGCTCGGACACCGGCCGCCCGTCATGGCCGGAGCCGATCGCCTCGCGGCCGGCGGTATCGAGAAACTCGAGATTGCGGACGACGGCATCGGTCGGATCGCGGGCCTCGACGGCGCGAGAAAAGGCGTTGTTGACCCAGGAAAGCATGCCGTCCCTGCCGCGAATCCAGGCCGGCATCGAGGTCGCCTGGAACAGGGCGCGCATGGCCTCGACATCCTCGACCAGCCGATGGTGCCGCGCCTCCAGCTCGGCCAGCGCCAGCCGGTCGCCCGATAGATCGCGGAAACGCGCCACGGCGCGGCCGCCAGCGGTGCGGCCAACCGCCTCGATGAAGCTGCCATTGCCGGTTTCGAGCGCGATGGTGAAGGTTTCGCCACGACGGCGCAATTGTTCCAGCGCCGCATCGAGTCGACCGGCGGCGTCGGGAACCAGCCAGGTGCCGAAGGCGAGGAAGGCCGAGCGCTCATCCGGCGCGCCGCAGGATTTCGGCAGCCGCCCCATCACCAGCGGCGGCTCGCCGGGGGCGCTCCACGCGACCAGACGCTGATCCTCCGCGTCGACCAGCGCTTCCGCCCGGTCGGCCTTGGCCTTCAGATCAGCGAGCCGATGCTTGAGAGACGCGTTGTCCGCCTCGGCCCGATTGCGAGCCCGCAGCAGTGCCACCGCCCCCAGGACGGTAAAGGAGAGCACGCCCAGCAGGGCGCTCGCCATCGCGGTCTTGCCGGCGTCCAGCGATCCGGTGGTCGGCTCCGCGCCAAGCGCTTCGCCGGCAAACAGCGCCGTGGCGGTCAGGGAGGTCGCCGCGAGCATGGCGTGTCGCAGATGCGGCAGGACGAGCCTCCAGCGGCTCGCGCCGCGAGTACCATCCAAATTCCTGCGATGCCAAGGCATGCGGCAGGGCCCTTCCGCCGTCAGAGTAATGAAATCGACCCGTCTCGGCGCCGACTACGAACTCCGGCTCTTCACGCGAATCATCCCCAATGTAGCGGCAGGGGGAATTCGGTGTGAAGCCGATGACGACGAGAAAAAGGCCATGCGGGGGATCCGCATGGCCCAAGATAGTCAGATGATCGTGGTTAACCGCCAGTTAAGACTACAGGCACCCAAAATATAGCGCCTGCACCACTGACCAGCCACGACGGGTAGGGATCGGCTGCGACCGATCGTCAGGGCCGAATTATTCGGTCAGTAACGGTAGTGGTCGGGCTTGAACGGGCCGGTCTGGGCGACGCCGATATAGGCCGACTGCTTGTCGCTGAGCTTGGTCAGCTTGACGCCGATCTTGTCCAGATGCAGCGCCGCGACCTTCTCGTCGAGGTGCTTCGGCAGCGTGTAGACCTTCTTCTCGTACTGGCCAGGCTTGGTCCAGAGCTCGATCTGGGCCAGCGTCTGATTGGTGAAGGACGCCGACATCACGAAGCTCGGATGGCCGGTGGCATTGCCGAGATTGACCAGGCGGCCCTCCGACAGAAGGATGATGCGCTTGCCGTCGGCGAACTCGATCTCGTCGACCTGCGGCTTCACATTGTTCCACTTCAGATTGCGCAGAGCCGAAATCTGGATCTCGCTGTCGAAGTGACCGATGTTGCAGACGATCGCACGGTCCTTCATGGCGCGCATATGGTCGATCGTGATGACGTCGACATTGCCCGTGGCGGTGACGAAGATGTCGGCGCGCGGCGCGGCATCGTCCATCGTCGTGACCTCATAGCCTTCCATCGCAGCCTGCAAGGCGCAGATCGGATCGACTTCCGAGACCAGCACGCGGCAGCCGGCCTGGCGCAGCGACGCGGCCGAGCCCTTGCCGACATCGCCGAAGCCGGCGACCATGGCGACTTTGCCCGACATCATCACGTCGGTGCCGCGACGGATGCCGTCGACCAGCGATTCACGGCAGCCATAGAGGTTGTCGAACTTCGACTTGGTGACAGAATCGTTGACGTTGATGGCCGGGAAGAGGAGCGTGCCCTTCTTCTGCATGTCGTACAGGCGATGCACGCCCGTCGTCGTCTCTTCGGTGACGCCCTTGATCGAGCGGGCGATTTCGCCATACCAGCCGGGCTTCGAAACGAGACGCTTCTTGATCGCGGCGAAGAGGACTTCCTCTTCCTCGTTCTCGGGCTTGTCGAGGAAGGCGGTGTCGCCGCCCTCGGCGCGCAGGCCGAGATGGACGAGAACCGTGGCGTCGCCGCCATCGTCGAGGATCATGTTCGGCACGCCGCCGTCATGCCATTCGAAGATGCGGTGGGTGTATTCCCAATAATCCTCGAGGCTCTCGCCCTTGATGGCGAAGACCGGAACGCCGGACGCGGCGATCGCCGCGGCAGCATGGTCCTGGGTCGAATAGATGTTGCACGAGGCCCAGCGGATGTCGGCGCCGAGCGACTTCAGCGTCTCGATCAGCACGCCGGTCTGGATCGTCATGTGCAGCGAGCCGGCGATCCGGGCCCCCTTCAACGGCTGCGACGGACCGAACTCGGCGCGCACGCTCATCAGGCCGGGCATTTCCGTCTCGGCGATGGCGAGTTCCTTGCGGCCCCAATCGGCGAGGCCGATATCCTTGATCGCGTAGTCGTTGGCGGCAACCATTTGCTGATCTCCATGCGTTGGATTTGTCGCGCTTATAGCCGAGACAACGCCGGGCAGCAATCAGGATATAAAGATGTCTTTATGTGGCGCAGCAATGCACCGTTCGACAGGCGGATGGGGAGGACTATTCCTCTTCGCCGAACCGATCCGCCACCAGCGTCGCGATGGCATCGAGCGCCGCCTCGGCGTCCGGCCCTTCGGCGGCGACGCGGATCGACGAGCCGATGCCGGCGGCCAGCATCATCAGGCCCATGATCGAGGTGCCACCCACCGTGTTCTGGTCCTTCGACACGGTGATCGACGCCTCGAAGGCGTCAGCGCACTGCACGAACTTGGCCGAGGCACGGGCGTGCAGGCCCTTGCGATTGACGATCGGCAGGTCGCGATAGAGCTCGGTCATGTCGATGTCGGTCATGCTGCGCTCTAATGCCCTGCGAGAACCTGGCTGGCCACGTTGATATATTTCCGGCCCGCCTCCTGCGCGCCGGTGACGGCGTCGGCAAGCGGCTTCTCGATACGAACACTGGCGAGCTTGATCAGCATCGGCAGGTTGACGCCGGCAATGACCTCGACCCGACCGGCCTCCATGACCGAGATCGCCAGGTTGGAAGGGGTGCCGCCAAACATGTCGGTGAGGAGAATGACGCCGCTGCCGTCATCGACGCGCAGCACGGCCTCCAGAATATCCTGACGCCGTTGCTCCATGTCGTCTTCCGGACCGATCGCGATCGTCTCGATCTGCGTCTGGCGACCAACCACGTGCTCCAACGCCGCCCGAAACTCGGTCGCGAGCTGGCCGTGGGTAACAAGGACGAGCCCGATCATGCCCTTCGAATACCTGTTTTTCTCAGTTCGAGCCCGGATCGAGCCCTGGAAAACATCGAGACCGCTTTGTTCCGGCGGCCGGTCATGATCGGCCATGGCGCCGCATCTTGACCGAACCCTACCGCAACGCAAGAGAAAAGCGGGACGCTCTCCATACGTACTAGAACGATACTAGACAATCGCCGAACCGAACGCCAATGCGGCTCGGACCCGGATCCAGCTGTCCGCCTGCCCTTGCGGAAGAACCAGACGACGGACGGCGACACCGAGGATCAATGCCGTCTGGTCCGCCGCGTCGGGCATGCGCGAACAGCGCTCGGGCATTTCGAAATCAACGACAAGATCGATCGATACCGGCGACAAATACGGCACAGTTACAATGCCCTGGCCGCGAATCTCCAACAGGCCAGCCAGGGTGTCGGGCGCGCCGGCGCGGAGCCGGCCCTGCGCGACCGAGAGGATCACGCGGTCGTCAGCGACCAGCCGGCTCGCCGGACGGTCGGCCATCAGGAGGGCGAGCAGCAGCGACGATTTTCCACACCCGGATGGCCCGCGGATCAGCACGCCGGCACCGTCGACGATGACGGCGCTGGCGTGGATCGTGTCCGGCGCCGTCGTCACGAGTCGGCCGAAGGCAGGCGGACGGTGAAGCGCGCGCCGACGATCTCGGCGCGATCCGCCTTGCCCGATTTGCCCCTGGAGCGGTTTTCGGCCCAGATCCGGCCGCGATGCGCCTCGACGATCTGCTTGGAGATCGAGAGGCCAAGGCCGGAGTTCTGGCCGAACGCCTCCTGCTCGGGGCGATCGGTGTAGAAGCGCTCGAAGATGCGGTCGATCTGCTCGGCGCGAATCCCCGGCCCGTCATCCTCAACGACGACGTCGACGAAGCCGCCATTGCGCCGCACGAAAACGCGTACGGCGCCGTCCTGGCGGCAGAACGAGCGGGCGTTATCGATCAGATTGGTGAATACCTGCGCCAACCGGCTATCATGGCCGAGCACGACGAAGGCATCGGCTTCCTCCGCTTCGGCGATCTCGAGCGAGATGCGCGGCCCCTCGGGCGGCGTCGTGTCGCGCGCCATCGAGACCACCGCCTCGACGACGGCGGCGACCTCGACCGGCGTTGCGTCCTGGCGCGCCAATTCGGCATCCAGGCGGGAGGCGTCCGAGATGTCGCTGATCAGGCGGTCGAGCCGCCGGACATCGTGCTGGATGATGTCGTTCAGGCGCTTCTTGGAAGCGGCCGTCTTGGCCAGCGGCAGCGTCTCGACGGCGCTTCGAAGCGAGGTCAGCGGATTCTTCAGCTCGTGGCTGACGTCGGCGGCAAAACTCTCGATTGCCTCGATCCGATTGAACAGCGCTCCCGTCATCTCGCGCAGCGCCTGCGACAGGTGGCCGATCTCGTCGCGGCGATTGGAGAAGTCGGGAATCTGCGGCCGCGCCGTGACGCCGCGCCGGACCCGGTCGGCGGCGTCGGCGAGCCGACGCAGCGGCGCGGCGATGGTGCTGGCGAGCAGGATCGACAGCAGGACGACGACGCCGGCCGAGACGAGGAAGACGCGCACAATCGCCATGCGCTCGGCATGGACGATCTGGTCGATGTCGCCGCCCTGGGTCGAGAGCAGCAGCACGCCGAGCACCGAACGATAGCGCTGGATCGGCACGGCGACCGAGACGATCAGTTCGCCGCGGTCGGTGATGCGCACGATCGACGACGGACCGCCATCCAGCGCCGTCGCCACTTCCGGATAGCCGCGGCCGTTCGAACCGCCGAGTTCCTGGTAGATCGGCAGGTCGTCGCGCTGCAGATGGACGTTGAACCACTGCCAGATGCGATCGAACAGCGCCGGCTCCTCGTCCGCCGGCGGCAGGTCGAAGCGCAGGATCTGCCCGCGCGAATAGAGGTGGCGGGAATCGACGACCAGGCTGCCGTCGCGATCATAAATGCGGGCCCGCGTGCGGGTCGGCGAGATCAGCCGGCGCAGCACGGGAGCGACCCGTTCGGGATTGATCGGGAAATCGAGCCCTTCGATCGAGTTCTCGCCCGGCACCAGGCTTTCGCCGGCCTGCAATTCCAGCAGCTTGTCCGGATCGATCGTCAGATTGTTGGTCTCGACCGTCGCCGAAGCGGCGATCGCGCCGGCGATGATCTCGCCCTGCGTCAGCAGGCTCTCCAGCCGCGCGTCGATCAGACCGGCGCGGAACTGGTTCAGATACAGAATGCCGGAGACGAGGACGATCAGCGCCGCCAGGTTGAGGATGATGATCCGGCGCGTCAGGCTCGAAAAGGCGTGCGGGCCGATCGAGCGCACCATGCGGCCGAACGTGCGGCGCAGCATACGCATGCGAAAGCGCCACGGTCGCCTGCGCGCTGCAATCGGCTCCTCAATGCTGATCGTCATGCCTCTCTGCGTAGCCCGACTTCGCGTCAGGCCTCCTTGAAGCGATAGCCAACGCCATAGAGCGTCTCGATCATGTCGAAGTCATCGTCGACAACCTTGAACTTCTTGCGCAGCCGCTTGATGTGGCTGTCGATGGTGCGGTCGTCGACATAGACCTGATCGTCATAGGCGGCGTCCATCAGGGCATTGCGGCTCTTGACGACGCCGGGGCGCTGCGCGAGCGCATAGAGGATCAGGAATTCGGTGACGGTCAGCGTGACCGGCTGGCCGTTCCAGGTGCAGGTATGGCGCTCCTGGTCCATCGACAGCGCGCCGCGATCGAGATTGCGGGCGGCGTCCGGCACCTTGGCCGGAGCGACCGCTTCGCGCGGCTGGAAGCGGCGCAGCACGGCTTTCACCCGTTCGACCAGCAGGCGTTGCGAGAACGGCTTCTTGATGAAGTCGTCGGCGCCCATCTTGAGACCGAACAGCTCGTCGATCTCGTCATCCTTGGAAGTCAGGAAGATGACCGGCAGGTCGGTGCGCTGGCGCAGACGGCGAAGCAGTTCCATCCCATCCATGCGCGGCATCTTGATGTCGAGAATGGCAAGGTCCGGCAGCGACTGCTGGAAGCCGTCAAGGGCGGAGGCGCCGTCGGTGTAGGTCTGGACGCGATACCCCTCGGACTCCAGCGCAATCGACACGGAGGCAAGGATATTTCGATCGTCGTCGACCAGAGCGATCGTCGGCATAGATGAGCTTCTCCCGAAAGCTGCCCCGGATGGGCGTTGACCGGCCCGAAGGCCAGCTGGTGTCGCGTCGGACGCCGGCCCCCGCCTAAACGTCGCAGGATTACGCGGAAAATATGGCGTGTAACCTAGCGGATTTAAACCCTTGCCGCCAATCGTCCGGAAAAGTCCCATCGAATGAGAGACATAGAAACATGAAAGTGATAATCAGCTTTGTAGGTAGCACGTCCTAAGGAAAGCAATATGCTCGAGAATTCTCCCTTCGATCCAGTCGAAACCGGCCGCGCCGTGATCCGCAGCACGATCGCCGGCAGCCTGGCGACGCTGGACGAGGCCGGCAACCCGTTCGCGACCCTGGTCACCATGGCGACCACGGCCGACCTGCGGCCGATCCTCAGCCTGTCCGACCTCGCGCTGCACACGCATAATCTGAAGCGCGATCCGCGCGCCTCCCTGCTGCTCGTCGCGCCGGGCGGCGAAACCGGCAATCCGCTCGCCGGCGCCCGCATCACCCTGGTCGGCAGCTTCGAACGCAGCGACGACGACCATGCCGCGTGGCGCTATGGGCTGCGCCAGGGTAAGGCCGCCCGCGCCTCCGCCCTGCCCGGCTTCCACCACTATGTGATGAACATCGCCGGCTCGCACCTCGTCGCTGGCTTCGGCAATATCGCGCAAGTTCCAGCCACGGAACTGATCCCGGATTACTCGGATTGCCAGGATCTTCTCGACGGCGAGAAGATGGTCGTCGAGCATATGAACGACGATCACGCCGACGCGATCGCGCTCTACGCGATCAAATTGTTGCATTTGCCGGGCGGCGCCTGGCGGATCACCGGTTGCGATCCGGACGGCATCGACATTGCTACGAGTACATTGCGGGCGCGTTTGCCTTTTCCGACCCGCGCAACCACCGTGGCCGAGGCTGGCGGCTTCCTGAAGTCCTTCGCAAAACAAGCGAGATCCCTGGAATAATAATGTTATTTCGCAGACAAATAGAACATTCTGTTTGTTTGAGACTAGAATTATCGAATCCGTAGCGTCCGTTGCTTGGTCATCCTCCGATTAAATCGATTAAATCGGCTTTCGATAACTGGAGTCATGCGGTTTCTGTTGCGGTTGCGAAATCCGATCCTCTAGGTTCTGGCCTGCCGGCGGCATTGACTGTCGGCAGAGCCGGTGCATGCCGCTGACGCGGCGCACCCTTTCCCGGAGCGAGGCCTCGCGAAGGAGCGAGCGCCTCTCAGAGGAGACGACCCCGTGACCGAGAACGGCATTCGCAATCCTGCCCATGGCGCCGAACAGTTCGGCTTGAAGTGGCTGGCCGGTCTCTACTGGAACTATGGGGCGCCGGCTCTCTATGAGGAATCGCTGCGGCGCGGCGAAGCCATGGTGTCGGTCGACGGCGCGCTGACCGTCGAGACGGGCATCCACACCGGCCGCTCGCCGCAGGACAAGTTCGTCGTCCGCGACGCGCTGACCGAGAACGCGGTCTGGTGGGACAACAACAAGCCGATGTCGGCCGCCCATTTCGACACGCTCTATGCCGACATGCTCGCCCACGCCTCCGGCCGCGAACTGTTCGCGCAGGATCTGCAGGGCGGCGCCGACCAGGCCGAAGCTGTCGCCGTCCGCGTCTTCACCGAAAAAGCCTGGCACTCGCTGTTCATCCGCAACCTGCTGATCCGTCCGGACGCAGCCGCGCTGAAAAGCTTCGTGCCGAAGCTCACCATCCTCGACCTGCCGAGCTTCAAGGCCAATCCGGAACGGCATGGCAGCCGCACCGAGACGGTGATCGCCTGCGATTTTTCCCGCGGCATCGTGCTGATCGGCGGCACGTCCTATGCCGGTGAGATGAAGAAGGCGGTCTTCACCTATTTGAACTTCACCCTGCCGCCCAAGGGCGTGATGCCGATGCACTGCTCGGCCAATGTCGGTCCCGATGGCGACACCGCCGTGTTCTTCGGCCTGTCCGGCACCGGCAAGACGACGCTTTCGGCCGACCCGACCCGCACGCTGATCGGCGACGACGAGCATGGCTGGGGACCGGAAGGCGTCTTCAACTTCGAAGGCGGCTGCTACGCCAAGACGATCAAGCTCTCGGCCGAGGCCGAGCCGGAGATCTTCGCCACCACCAAGCGCTTCGGCACGGTGCTGGAGAATGTCGGCATCGATCCGGTCACGCGCCAGATCGACTTCAACGACGCGTCGAAGACCGAGAACACCCGCGCCGCCTACCCGCTCGACTTCATCCCGAATGCGAGCGAGACCGGCCGGGCCGGTCATCCGAAGACGATCGTCATGCTGACCGCCGATGCCTTCGGCGTGATGCCGCCGATCGCCAAATTGACCGCCGAGCAGGCGATGTACCACTTCCTCTCCGGCTACACCGCCAAGGTCGCCGGCACGGAGAAGGGCGTCACCGAACCGCAGGCGACGTTCTCGACCTGCTTCGGCGCGCCGTTCATGCCGCGTCATCCGGCCGAGTACGGCAACCTGCTCCGCAGCCTGATCGCCAAGCACGGCGTGTCGTGCTGGCTGGTCAATACCGGCTGGACCGGCGGCGCCTATGGCACCGGCCGCCGCATGCCGATCAAAGCCACCCGCACGCTGCTGACGGCCGCGCTGAACGGCTCGCTCGACGGCAGTCGCTTCTACACGGACCGCACCTTCGGCTTCCAGGTGCCGACGGACGTCGCCGGCGTCGAGCCGCACATCCTGCATCCGCGCAAGACGTGGCAGGACAAGCCCGGCTACGACGCGCAGGCCGCCAAGCTGGTCGGCATGTTCCTCAAGAACTTCGAGAAGTTCGAGAGCCATGTCGATGCATCCGTGACGGCCGCCGCACCCGGCACGATGGTCGCCTGATCGCCGCGCCCTTTTCGAAGGGCCCCGCCTTCGCTACCCTCCCAGGCTGACTTGCGCAGCCTGGGAGTCTCACATGCCCCCGCCGATCCCGGTCGATCTGCAGCCACATTCGCCCGCCTGGCTCGACGCGGCGGCACGCGAAGAACAGCGCCTGGCCGAAGCGCTCGGGCCGCAACTGATCGCCGTCCACCATATCGGATCGACCGCGATCGCCGGCATCGTCGCCAAGCCGATCCTCGACCTGATCCCGGAAGTCCGCTCACTGGAAGCGTTCGACGCCTGCCGGCTGGTGCTGCTGCATCTGGGCTATGAGTGGTGGGGCGAATACGGCATGGCAGGCCGCCGCTATGCCACGCTCACCGATGGCGCGACGGGCCAGCGCTGCATCCAGCTGCACGTCTTCGAGCAAGGCTCGCCGCATATCGAGCGCCATCTGGCATTTCGCGATTTTCTGCGCGCACATCCGGCCAAGGCGCGCGAATACGAGGCGGTAAAGCTCCGGAGCCGCGACCGGCACCCGCACGATTCGCATGCCTATTCGGATGCCAAGTCGGCCTGGGTCCAGGCCACCGAGGCCGAGGCGATTGCGTTCTATCGGGCAGGCTGATTCCCGCGCGCCGCATTTGACCCAACAGAAAGGCCCGGCGATTGCTCGCCGGGCCTTTCTTCGTTTCGCGGAAGCGGCGGCGACTACTCGCCGGCGGCTTCCGTCTTTTCCTTGATCTCTTCGCCGGTCGTCTGGTCGACGACGCGCATCGACAGGCGGACCTTGCCGCGCTCGTCGAAGCCGAGCAGCTTAACCCAGACCTTGTCGCCTTCCTTGACGACGTCCTGGGTCTTGGCCACGCGCTGGTTGGACAGCTGCGAGATGTGGACCAGGCCGTCCTTGGCGCCGAAGAAGTTCACGAAGGCGCCGAAATCGACGGCCTTCACGACGGTGCCCTGGTAGATGGCGCCAACTTCCGGCTCGGCAGCGATGCCCTTGATCCAGTTCAGCGCGGCGGTGATCGCCTTGCCGTCCGACGAAGCAACCTTGACGGTGCCGTCGTCGGAGATGTCGATCTTGGCGCCGGTCTTTTCCACGATCTCGCGGATGACCTTGCCGCCCGAACCGATCACTTCACGGATCTTGTCGGTGGGGATCTGGATGACTTCGATGCGCGGAGCATGTTCGCCGAGCGACGGACGCGCGGTGGTCAGCGCCCTCGCCATCTCGCCGAGGATGTGCTCGCGGCCGCCCTTCGCCTGGTCCAGAGCGACCTTCATGATCTCTTCGGTGATACCGGCGATCTTGATGTCCATCTGGAGCGAGGTGACGCCCGCTTCCGAACCGGCGACCTTGAAGTCCATGTCGCCGAGGTGATCCTCGTCACCGAGAATGTCGGAGAGAACCGCATAGCGGTCGCCTTCGAGGATCAGGCCCATGGCGATACCCGCCACCGGACGCTTCAGCGGCACGCCGGCGTCCATCAGCGACAGCGAGGTGCCGCAAACGGTTGCCATCGACGAGGAGCCGTTCGATTCCGTGATCTCGGAAACGACGCGCAGCGTGTAGGGGAACTCGTGGTGGTTCGGCAGAACCGGGCGGACAGCGCGCCAGGCGAGCTTGCCGTGACCGATTTCGCGACGGCCGGGCGAACCCATGCGGCCGGTCTCACCGACCGAGTAGGGCGGGAAGTTGTAGTGCAGCAGGAAGGTTTCCTTGTAGGTGCCTTCCAGCGCGTCGATGAACTGCTCGTCATCGCCGGTGCCGAGGGTGGCAACCACCAGGGCCTGCGTCTCGCCACGCGTGAACACGGCCGAGCCGTGGGTACGCGGCAGGACGCCGACTTCCGAGACGATCGGACGGACGGTCTTCAGGTCACGGCCGTCGATGCGGCTGCCGGTGTCGAGGATGTTCCAGCGAACGATCTTCGCCTGGAGTTCCTTGAAGACGGCGCCGATCTTTTCCTTGTCGAAGCGGGGCTCTTCTCCCTCGGGGAAGAAGTGGGCCGTGACCTTCGCCTTTACGGCGTCGACAGCGGCGTAGCGGTCCTGCTTGACGGTGTTCTTGTAGGCGGCGCGCAGCTCGGTCTCGGCGATGCCGAGCATCTCCGTCTCGATCGCGGAGAGATCGGCGGCAGCGAACTCGCGCGGCTCCTTGGCGGCCTTCTCGGCGAGCGAGATGATCGCGTCGATGACCGGCTGGAAGCCACGATGACCGAACATCACGGCGCCGAGCATCGTCTCTTCCGAAAGCTCCTGCGCTTCCGACTCGACCATCAGCACGGCGTCCTGGGTACCGGCGACGACGAGATCGAGCTTCGAGCTCTCGTTCTGCTCGAGCAGCGGGTTCAGCACGAACTCGCCATCGATAAGGCCGACGCGCGCTGCACCGACCGGGCCCATGAACGGCACGCCGGAGATCGTCAGGGCTGCCGAGGCCGCAACCAGGGCGACGATATCGGGATCGTTCTCAAGGTCATGGCTGAGGACGGTCGTGACGACCTGCGTCTCGCAACGGAAACCGTTCGGGAACAGCGGGCGGATCGGACGGTCGATCAGGCGCGAGGTCAGCGTCTCCTTCTCGGAGGGACGGCCTTCACGCTTGAAGAAGCCACCGGGGATCTTGCCGGCGGCGAACGTCTTTTCCTGGTAGTTGACCGTGAGCGGGAAGAAATCGATACCCGGCTTCGGCTGCTTGGCGGCGACAACAGTCGCCAGCACGGTCGTCTCGCCATAGGTGGCGAGAACGGCGCCATCGGCCTGGCGGGCAATCTTGCCCGTCTCGAGGACGAGCTGACGGCCGCCCCATTCAATTTCGACGCGTTGAACATCGAACATGGCTAATTCCTTTCCTGCGCGGATGCGCCAAAAGAGCCATGAGCAAGACGGCTAGAGGCTTTCGACCTTGCGAGAAAAAGCATCCGGCGATCCTGCCATGGCTCGACCGCTGATCCGCGGGCAATTCGCGCGGCAGCCCCATGCCGCCGCGCCGTACAGGCGTCTTTGGAGGCAGGCCTAGGGCCCGCCTGTCTCAGCGACGCAGGCCGAGGCGCTCGATGAGCGTCTTGTAGCGCTGCTCGTCCGTCTTCTTCAGATAGTCGAGCTGACTGCGACGCTGGCTGACCATCTTGAGGAGGCCGCGACGCGAATGATTGTCCTTGGTGTGACCCTTGAAGTGCTCGGTCAGGTTGACAATCCGCTCGGTGAGCACTGCAACCTGCACTTCCGGAGAGCCGGTATCGTTCTCGACGGTACCGTATTCCTTGATCAGTTCCGCCTTGCGGGCAGCTGTGATCGACATCGGTTATCCCTTTCCTGGGCTCTAGTCCCGGCATGGTTGCCGGCAATTTGTGGTTCGACCGAACGCCGGATGGCAGGTCGGTCTCGACGTCCCCGGATGGCCGAGGCCATCACGGTCGCCGCTCGTTCGACGGCCAGTGCCGGGATGTCGTCCAGCACGGTCGCCGCTCCAAGCGACTTCGCCCGGACGGTGAAAACCGTCCGGGAGCGCGGCCTATATGGCCGAAACGGGCTTTAATAGCCAGCGGAAAGTTCCGTGGCGTCGGCTCACGCGCCGACGAAAACGCGTGAGGGATGGAATTCGCCGCGCTCGACTTCACCGATCGCAATCAGCGTTCCGGCGACGGTGGCGAACACCGTCTCGCCATTGGCAGGCGCATCGCGGCCGCGCAGCAGCACGCTCTGGCCGTTGCGAAGCCGGACGGCGTCGGTTTCGGAAAGCCGCACCTCGGCCAGCTCGCCAAGCGCGAACTCGACGGGATCGAGATGCGCGTCGCAGCCTTCCGCCCCGCCCTCTTCCTGCGCCGCGCGCAGATCGTCGAGCTTGACCATCGAGGCCTCGTCGAACGGACCAACCAGCAGGCGGCGAAGGCCGACGACGTGACCGCGCGTGCCGAGCGCCCGCGCCATGTCGCGGGCAATCGCGCGGACATAGGTGCCCTTGCCGCATTCGGCCGAGAAGACGGCGGTGTGCTCGTCCGGCATGTCGATGAGATCGAGCCGGTGGATCTGGATCGGCCGTGCCTCGAGGACGACGTCCTCGCCCTCCCGCGCCAGATCATAGGCGCGCTCGCCCTCGATCTTGATGGCCGAGAAGGCGGGCGGCACCTGCATGATCTCGCCGGTGAATTCGGGCAGGATCGCCTCGATCGCCGCGCGCGTCGGACGGACGTCCGAGGTGGCGACCGGCTGGCCTTCGGCGTCGTCGGTGCGGGTCTCCTCGCCCCAACGCACGGTGAAGCCATAGATCTTGCGACCGTCCATGATGAACGGCACCGTCTTGGTCGCCTCGCCGAGCGCGATCGGCAGGCAGCCGGTGGCGAGCGGGTCGAGCGTGCCGGCATGGCCGGCCTTCTGCGCGCCGAACAGCCGCTTCACCACGGAGACGGCCTGGGTCGAGGTCATGCCCAGCGGCTTGTCGAGGCTGAGCCAGCCGGAAACCGGCCGGCCCTTCTTCTGGCGTTGGCCCATGATCTACTCTTCGTCGGTGACGTCGTCGCGCGATGCCGTCTCGATGTCCTGGCGGACGACCGGATCGTGGCGCAGCAGCGCATCGATCTTCGCGGCCTCGGCGAAGGACTTGTCGAGCACGAACTTGAGGTCGACGGCAAATTTCAGGTCGATCCGGCGCGAAACCTCGCCGCGCAGATACTTGCGGTGCTGGTCGAGCGCGGCGACCACGGCGTCGCCATGCTCGCCGCCGAGCGGCATGATATAGCAGGTCGCCATCTTCAGGTCGTTCGAGACCCGGACTTCCGGGACCGTGACAATGACGCCGTCGAGCGCGATCTCGTTCAGATCACCGCGCGAAAGCACCTCGGACAGGGCATGTCGCACCAGTTCGCCGACGCGGAGCTGGCGCTGGCCCGCGACGCCGATCTTCTTACCATTGGCAGCCGTTCTGGCCATTTCGGAAATACTCCATCGCGCCGTCGAGCGGCGCGTGCGGTCCATTGTAACGACGGATCCGCCTCAGGCCGCGACATCCGTCCGGCCGAACTTCTGAAACGGGATGAACGCGACCGAGACGGCCGCGTTCATCACCAGGTCTTCGATATCGAGACGACCGCTATCAGAGCGACCGCTTGATTTCCTCGACGCGGTAGCACTCGATGATGTCGCCGGCGCGCATGTCTTCGTACTTCTCGAAGGCCATGCCGCATTCCTGGCCCGCCGGCACTTCCTTGACCTCGTCCTTGAAGCGCTTGAGCGTCGACAGCTTGCCTTCGTGGACGACGACGTTGTCGCGGATGAGGCGGACATTGGCGCCGCGCTCGACCGTGCCGTCGGTGACGCGGCAACCCGCGACCTTGCCGACCTTGGAGATGTGGAACACCTCCAGGATCTCGGCATTGCCGAGCATCGTCTCGCGCCGCTCGGGCGTGAGCAGGCCGGACATCGCTGCCTTCACGTCATCCACGAGGTCGTAGATGATGTTGTAGTAGCGGATCTCGATGCCCTCGCGGTCGGCCACATCGCGCGCCTGCTTGTTGGCGCGGACGTTGAAGCCGATGATCGCAGCGTTCGAGGTCGCGGCCAGCGTGACATCGGACTCCGTGACGCCACCGACGCCGGACAGGATGATGCGGGCCTGCACCTCGTCGGTGCCGAGCGCTTCCAGCGCACCGGCGATCGCCTCGACGGAGCCCTGCACGTCACCCTTGATGACGAGCGGGAATTCCTTGAGGCCGGCGCTCTGACGCTGGTTCATCATCTCGGCGAGCGAGCCGCGGGCCGTCGTCTGACGGGCCACTGCCTTCTCGCGCTTCTGGCGGGCGCGGTAGTCCGCGATCTCGCGGGCACGCGCTTCGTTCTCGACGACGGCGAAGCGGTCGCCGGCGGCCGGCGCGCCCTGGAAGCCCAGGACCTCGACCGGGGTAGACGGCTCAGCCTCGGTCATCGCGGTGCCGCGATCGTTGAGGAGCGCGCGGACGCGGCCCCACTCCGAACCGGCGACGACGATGTCGCCCGGACGCAGCGTACCGCGCTGGACGAGGACGGTCGCGACCGGGCCGCGGCCCTTGTCGAGCTTCGCCTCGATCACCGTACCTTCGGCCGTGGCCTTCGGATCGGCCTTGAGATCGAGCACTTCCGACTGCAGCAGGATGGTCTCGAGCAGCTTGTCGAGGTTCTCGCCGGTCTTGGCCGACACTTCGACGTCCAGCGTCTCGCCGCCCATCGTCTCGACGAAGATCTCGTGCTGCAGCAGCTCGGTGCGGACCCGGGTCGGGTCTGCAGAGGGCTTGTCGATCTTGTTGATCGCCACGATGACCGGCACCTTGGCGGCGCGGGCATGGTTGATCGCCTCGATCGTCTGCGGCATCACGCCGTCATCGGCGGCGACGACCAGGATCACGATATCGGTCGACTTGGCGCCACGGGAACGCATCGCCGTGAAGGCAGCGTGGCCCGGGGTGTCGATGAAGGTGATCTTGTGGCCGTTCTGCTCGACCTGGTAGGCGCCGATATGCTGGGTGATGCCACCGGCCTCGCCCGTCTGCACATTGGTCTTGCGGATCGCGTCGAGCAGCGACGTTTTGCCGTGATCGACATGGCCCATGATCGTGACGACCGGGGCGCGGCTGACGAGTTCGCCCGGCTCGTCATTCGTCGCGAACAGGCCTTCCTCGACGTCGGAATCGGCGACGCGGCGAACCGTGTGGCCCATGTCCTCGGCGATGATCTGCGCCATATCGGCGTCGATCACGTCGGTTGCCTTGAGCAACTGGCCCTGCTTCATCAGGAACTTGATCACGTCGACGGCGCGTTCGGCCATACGATTGGCGAGATCGCCGATCGAGATCGTCTCCGGCAGGATGACTTCGCGAGAGACCTTCTCGCGCGGGCCCTGCGACATGTGACGATTGCGCTCACGCTCGCGGCGACGGCGAACCGAGGCCAGCGAACGCTCGCGCTCGGAATCGTTCAGCGCATTGGAAAGCGTCAGGCGACCACGCGGGCCGCTGTCTTCCTTCTTGACCGGCTTCGGATCGACGGCCTTCGGACGCTTGGCGGTCGACGGGCGGAGGCCGCCCGAGCGGTCCTCCTCGTCGGCGCCACGGCCGGCAGGACGAGCGCCCGGCGCGGAGGTGCGCTGCACCGGCTTTTCGGTCGCGTTGGGATCGCGCTGCGTCGGCGCGGCCGGGCGAGCGGCGGGCTGGGCAGCCGCGGGCTGACGGGCCGGAGCCGGGGTCTCGCTCTGACGGCGACGAGCTGCGTCCTCGGTCTTTTCGCGGAGGGCTGCCTCGGCGGCACGGCGAGCATCTTCCTCGGCCTGGCGCTTGGCTGCCTCTTCCCGCTCCTTGGCGAGACGCACTTCCTCTTCGGCGCGACGGATCGCGTCGATCTCGGCCTGGCGGCGCTCCTCGGCGTCCCGAACGACAGCGTCGGCCAGCGCCTTGGCGCGGGCATCGAGCTCGTCGGCGGAGAGCTGGCGCAACACCATGCCGGAACGGCCGCCCTGCGGGCGCGGTGACTGGGTCGGTGCCGCCGGAGCCTGGCGCGACGGCGCCGAAGACTGGATCGGCTTCACCGACGAGGTCGGAGAAGGAGCCGGCGACGGACGCGGGGCAACCGGCGCTGCCGAGGTCGGCTCGGCCTTGCCATGCATCAGAACCCGCTTCTTCTTCTCGACGACAACGGTGTTGGTCCGGCCATGCGAAAAGCTCTGGCGCACGGTACCGCGCTCCGGATCGCGGCCCTTGAGGCTCAGTGTCTTCTTCGCGCCGCCAAGATCCTTGTCGCCGCTATTGTTCGTATCGTTCATTCGGTCTTCTGTCCTGACGGGTCTTCGGCCATTGCCGACACGTTCGGTTCACGCACTTGCGGCGCGTCGATCGCGCCAACGTCATCGCCAATAGCAACGAGCCCGTCTTCACCCAGAAAACAGGCGAGCGCGGCGACACGCTCTATCACATTTTCGCTCGCCCGGCCCACGAGCAGAGCAGCATGTATCACATTTGACCGGCCCAATGCCAAATCCAATTGCTCCGATCGGAACATACGGATGACAGGAACCGCGCCGGCCCTTCCGAAGCGACGTTTCAGAGCCGCGTCGATCTTCGAACGGCCATCCTCGGCCGCCTCTTTCGCCTGCACAATACCGGCGACCCCATCGCGGGCAATCGCCGTCTCGACCTTGGCGAAGCCGGTGACAATCTCGCCGGCCTTGCGTGCGAAGGACAGGGCCTGAAGGGCCGAATCCTCCAACAGAGTCTCGATGCGGCCGGCCAATCCGGGCTCGACCACGACTTCCTGCTTGAAGCCGCGGGCGAATAGCCGCTTCTTTTCCGCCAGCGCCACCATGTCGGCGCGGGCGGTAATCCAGACGCCCCGGCCCGGCAAACGATGCCGGAGATCCGGAACCACCTTGCCTTCCGGGTCGAGGACGAACCGGATCAGTGCCTCAGTTGGCATCGTCTCTCGCGTGACGATGCAGCTTCGTGTCGTCGGTTCGCTCTTGCGCGGCAAAACTTCTCTCCGCGGTCCGAACGCCTCAGGCCTCGGCCTCTTCACCGGCGGCGTTCGCTTCCTGCTCGGCAGCGGCTTCGTCCTCGGTGATCCAGCCAGCCTTGACGCGTGCCGTCATGATCATGTTCTCGGCGTCGCTGCGGCTCAGGCTGAAGCCGTCGAGCACGCCGCCATGGCGCGTGGTCTCGCCTTCGTTCCGTTCCGCCCAGCCGACCAGGTCATCCGGCACATAACCGGCGAAATCCTCGATCGTCTTGACGCTGTCCTTGCCGAGCGCGACGAGCATCGAACTCGTGAGGCCCGGAATTTCCTTGAGCTCGTCGGAGACGCCGAGCGCCTTGCGCTCCTCGTCATGCTCGGATTCGAGCTTGTCGAGATAGTCGCGCGCCCGCTGCTGCAACTCCGCCGCGGTCTCGTCGTCAAAGCCCTCGATCGAAGCCAGTTCGTCCGGTTCGACAAAGGCGATTTCCTCGAGCGAGGCAAAACCTTCGGAGGCAAGAAGCTGGCCGACAACCTCATCAGCATCGAGCGCCGTGTTGAACAGCGCTGAACGTTCCTGGAATTCCTTCTGGCGACGCTCGGATTCTTCCTGCTCGGTCAGGATATCGATATCCCAACCCGTCAGCTGCGATGCGAGGCGGACATTCTGGCCGCGACGACCGATCGCAAGAGATAGTTGGTCATCCGGGACGACAACTTCAATACGCGAGGCTTCCTCGTCGAGCACGACCTTGGCGACTTCCGCCGGCTGCAGCGCGTTGACGATGAAGGTGGCAGCGTCCTGCGACCACGGAATAATGTCGATCTTCTCGCCCTGAAGCTCGTTGACGACGGCCTGAACACGGCTGCCGCGCATACCAACGCAGGCGCCGACCGGATCGATCGAGCTGTCGCGCGAGATCACGGCCATCTTGGCGCGCGAACCCGGATCACGGGCAACCGACTTCACCTCGATGATGCCGTCATAGATTTCCGGCACTTCCTGGGCGAACAGCTTCGCCATGAACTGCGGATGGGTGCGCGACAGGAAGATCTGCGGACCGCGCTGTTCGCGACGCACATCGTAGACATAGGCGCGGATGCGGTCGCCATAGCGGAAGGCTTCGCGCGGAATCATCTCGTCGCGGCGGACAATGCCTTCGCCGCGGCCGAGATCGACGATCACATTGCCGTATTCGACACGCTTGACCGAACCGTTGATGATCTCGCCGATGCGATCCTTGAACTCGTCGAACTGGCGATCGCGCTCGGCCTCGCGGACCTTCTGCACGATGACCTGCTTGGCCGACTGCGCCGCGATCCGGCCGAAATCCATCGGCGGCAGCGCTTCGGCGATGTAATCGCCGACGCGGGCGGCCGGGTTCTGGTCGGTCGCCAAATCGAGGGAGATCTCGATGGCCGGGTTCTCGACATGATCGACAACCTGCAGCAGGCGCTGCAGCCGGATCTCACCCGTCTTCGGGTTGATCTCGGCGCGCACGTCGGTCTCCGAACCGTAACGCGAGCGGGCCGCCTTCTGGATCGCATCTTCCATGGCGGCGATCACGATCTGCCGATCGATCACCTTCTCGCGGGCGACCGCGTCGGCAATCTGCAGAAGTTCGAGGCGGTTGGCGCTGACTGCCATCGTCCTGTCTCCGTTAACCTGAACCTGATGACGGCGTCGCGATCAAGCGTCGCTGGTCTCGTCTGTTAAATCGTTGTCGTCGATGTCGTCGTCCGGGCGCTGCCGCTTCGCTTCACGCAGCGTCTCGGCGACCAAGGCGTCGGTCATGACCAGCCTGGCATCGGAGATCGCATCAAGCGGCAGCCAGACCCGGTCCGGCGCGCCCTCCGGCGCATCCTCGAGCTTGACGCCCGTCGCGTCGCCGTCGAGGCCGATCAAGATGCCGCGATAGCGCTTGCGGCCCTCGATGGGTGCGCTCAGCTCGATCTTGGCCTCGTGGCCGGCCCAGCGCACGAAATCGGTGCGGCGAACGAGCGGGCGGTCGATGCCGGGCGACGAGACCTCGAGATGGTAGGCGCTCGTGACCGGATCCTCGACGTCGAGGGCGGGCGAGATGTTGCGGCTGATGATGCCGCAATCTTCCACCGTCATCGAGCCGTCGGGACGCTCGGCCATGATCTGCAGCGTCTGGCCGTTGCGGCTGGAAATCTTGACGCGCACCAGACGATAGCCGAGCCCGTCAATGATGGGTTCGACGATCTCCGCGACGCGGGCGTCGAGCCCCGTCTCGGTGACAATGCGTGCTTCGTTTTCCAGGGCGACGTCCGCCAAAGGCATGCTCCGATCAAGGATCTCGTAGGGTGCGTCCGGCCCGAGCGGGCCCGGGGGTCCACTCTCTCTTACGACCGATCGTTTGAGATGAATGACAGGCGTATAGGCCCACGGGCGGGCGAATGCAAGCAAAAGTGGCTTGATCGGCCCGTCGGATGGCGGGCGACGGCCCAGGCGGGGGCGAGCGACCGCGCGTCGGCGCCGTTCAGCGGCGCTGGAACGTCAGATAATGCCCCTGCCGGCCCTCGCGAAATGCCTTCTGCTCGTAGCGCGTGCCGGGCCAGCCGGCCCAGGGCTTGCGCCAGTCATCCGCATCGCGCGCCGTCCAGGTGAATTCGGCGTGATCGCGCACGTGCAGAAGCGTCCACTCGACATAGGACTCGATGTCGGAGGCGAAGCGGAACAATCCGCCGGGACGCAGCACGCGGGCAAAGCGCGTCAGATTCTTCTCGGAAACGAAGCGGCGCTTCCAATGCCGGAACTTCGGCCAGGGATCGGGATAGAGCAGATCGATCGCGGCGAGGCTCGCCGGCGGCAGCCAGTCGAGCAGCTCGGCCGCGTCGCGGTCGAACAGGCGGACGTTCGCCAATTCGCCGGCGTGGATGGCGGAGGCCGCCTTGGCCATGCCGTTGACGAACGGCTCGACGCCGATGCGACCAACGGTCGGCTCGGTGGTGGCCCTATGCACGAGATGCTCGCCGCCGCCAAAACCGATCTCGAGCACGACGTCGCCAACCGGCGCTTCGAACAGGGACGAGAGGGCAGCCGGCGTGGGTCCGGAGACGTCAACGCTCAGCCGCGCCAGAACCTCGGCGAGCGTTTCGGCCTGACCGGCGCGGAGATTGTGTCCCTTGCGCCGGCCATAGAAGGAATCGCGCCGCAGCGCGTGGTCGGAAGTGGTCACAGCGATTTACGGATCGCTTCCACGAGATCGGTCCGCTCCCAGGAGAAGCCGCCATCGGCTTCCGGCGCGCGGCCGAAATGACCGTAGGCGGAGGTCCGGGCATAGATCGGCCGGTTGAGCTGGAGATGCTCGCGAATGCCGCGCGGCGACAGGTCCATGACCTGAGCCAGCACCTGCTCGACACGCGCTTCCTCGACCTTGCCGGTGCCGTGCAGGTCGACATAGATCGACAGCGGCTGCGACACGCCGATGGCGTAGGAAAGCTGGATCGTGCAGCGATCGGCGGCGCCGGCGGCGACGACGTTCTTCGCCAGGTAGCGTGCCGCGTAGGCGGCCGAGCGATCGACCTTGGTCGGATCCTTGCCGGAGAAGGCGCCGCCGCCATGCGGCGCCGCGCCGCCATAGGTGTCGACGATGATCTTGCGGCCGGTCAGGCCGGCGTCGCCGTCGGGGCCGCCGATGACGAACTTGCCCGTCGGATTGACGTGCCAGATCGTGTTGGCGCCGATCCAGCCCTCGGGAAGCGCCTCACGGATATAGGGCTCGACGATGGCGCGAACGTCATGCGAGCTCAGGTGCTCGTCCAGATGCTGGGTCGAGAGCACGATCTGGGTGACTTCGACCGGCTGGCCGTTCTCGTAGCGAACCGTGACCTGGCTCTTGGCGTCCGGACCAAGCGCGTGGGTCTCGCCCGAGCGGCGCGCGTCGGAAAGGCGCTTCAGGATGCGGTGGGCATAGAAGATCGGCGCCGGCATCAACTCCGGCGTCTCCGAGCAGGCGTAGCCGAACATGATGCCCTGATCGCCGGCACCCTCGTCCTTGTTGCCGGCCGAATCGACGCCCTGGGCGATATCGACCGACTGTGCGTGCAGATGCACGTCAACATCGGCCGTCTCCCAGTGGAAGCCGTCCTGCTCGTAGCCGATGTCCTTGATCGCCAGACGAGCGACATGGGACACCAGATCGCGCGTGATCACCGCCGGACCGCGGGTCTCGCCCGCGATCACCACCCGGTTGGTGGTGGCGAGCGTTTCACACGCGACGCGCAGATGGCTCGGATCCCATCCCTGCTCCGGCCCGATGCGGAAAAAGGCGTCGACGATCTCGTCGGAGATACGGTCACAGACCTTATCAGGATGCCCTTCGGAAACTGACTCACTCGTGAACAGATATGACGTTCTCGACACCGCAACGGACCCCGTGCAGAAAATGGCCGGAGCAGGTGCTCCGACATTACCATGGCTTTTTTAGCCAGTACCGCCGGTCGGTCAAGCCGCAAAGGGCTCATTGGCGCGGAACCGCGATGACGGAGAACAATGTTCCGGCGCGGGCCGGCCTGGCGCAAGCTGGAACTCATTCGTTCCGCCGTCACGCGACCTCAGCCGGCGAAGCGATCAATCGTCGGTTTCTTCGCCGGCCACCGCCCTAACGAGTTCGACGATGCGACGGCGCACCTTGGTGTCCTTGATCCGGACAAAGGCCTTGTTCAGCTGCAGGCCTTCGGTGCTGGTGAGGAAGTCGGTGACGAAGGCGGCCGGACGGGATTCGGCGAAGCCGCTCTCGGCCGAGACTCCCGGAGCATCCTCGAAAAAGAACGAAACCGGGACCTCGAGCACCTGCGCGATGTGCTGCAGGCGACTGGCGCCGATGCGGTTGGTGCCCTTCTCGTATTTCTGGATCTGCTGGAACGTGATGCCGAGGCTCTCGCCCAGCTTCTCCTGACTCATGCCCTGCATCATTCGGCGGAGCCGGACGCGCCCACCCACATGCGTATCGACGGGATTGGGCTGCTTCTTGTTAGCCATCAACGGCTTGTTCTCCTAGACCCATGCCGCACCGGCCGGAAAATACAGAAAGGGCCTTGACCCTGACCAGTCCGCGTACCTGCACGCACTACCGGCGAACGCTACGCCGATCCAATAAGCCCCGCCCGCGCGCAAAATGCCGCTACGCAATCTGCCTGTCAATTGCGTTGTTTAGTCCGGGTGAAACTTCCAGTAGAGGCCACAACGAGTGCGAGTATGATCAAGGCGAAATAAAGACTGTCTCGATACTTGGAATAGATTGTCGGCCTTATTGCAACTGGAAGGGCACCGTCGAGGACGCCCGTCTGGCTAACCCCGAGATGCGCCACAAGGTTCCCGTAAGGATCGACGATTGCCGAGACGCCCGAGTTTGCAGAACGGGCGACAGGGATACCCTCCTCTACAGCCCGTATGGTTGCCTGATGCAAATGCTGCCAGGGGCCCGGCGTGTCACCAAACCAGCCGTCATTGGTGACATTCACCATCCATCCGGGTCGATTTGAGCCGTCAACCACGCTGCCGGGGAAGATAATCTCGTAACAAATGAGTGGACTGAAGGATGGGGCACCGGGCAGTTCGAGGCTCGTCCGGCTCCGTCCGGCGTCAAAACCACCCGGCAGGGCGATCAGTTGGCTCAGCCCGAAGCGCCGCAGGATGCCGTCGAGAGGGAGATACTCTCCGAATGGAACGAGGTGTACCTTATCGTATGATTCCCGAACTATCCCGTCGGAATCGATGACCTGAAGGCTGTTAAAAACCCGAGCCTCGACTTCTTCGCCGACGACCGCCTCGGCGCGGGCGGCGCCGGTGATCAGCGTTGCGTTGTCGGGCAGGAAGGCCCCGATCAGGGCGAGTGCGTTCGGTTTCTCGTCGAGCAGGAACGGAAAAGCCGTCTCCGGCCAGATCAGATGGGTGAACGGAGCGGGCTTGCCCTCCTCCATCCCGGTTGCACTCAGCCTCAAATAGCGACCGAGAATCTCGTCATCCTGGCCGGAGGCCCACTTTTCGCCCTGCGCGATCATGGGTTGTACCAGGCGAATTGTCACGCCAGGCACGGTCGCCGTCTCGGCGGTGGCCAATCGCGCCGCGCCAAAGGCGATATCCGCCAGAAACAGGGCCGCGAACACGAAGAAGGCACAGCGATCGGCAATCCGGCAGCGGGGATCGCGGCTAAACCACAGGATCGGCGCCGCGGCGACGAGAAAGGCTAGGAATGTCACCCCCCAGACGCCGATCAGCGATGCCACCTGCATCATCACCGGCACCGGCATCATCGCATAGCCGAAGGCATTCCACGGAAAACCGGTCAGGACATGACCGCGCAACCACTCGGCCAGGCTCAGGGCGACGGCCAGGATGACGATGCGCGGCCAGCCGCGTGGCCAGACGACGCGCGCGATCCCAGCGCCAAAGCCCCAGAACAGCGCCAGGCCGGCCGGCAGGGCGAGCACCGCCGCCGGCATCAGCCAGGCGAAGGTGCGCGCATCAACCAGAAAGGCGGCGCCGATCCACCAGAGCCCGCCGACGAAGTAGCCGAAGCCGAAATTCCAGCCGACGGCGAAGCCGGAGCGGAAACGCGCGGACACGCCCGCGCGCGCCGGCGCGCTGTCCAGCAGCAGGACGAAGACGGGCAGCGTGATCCAGAGAATGGGAAACCAGCCAAGCGGCGGCAGGGCCAGGGCCGAGCCGGCACCGGCGAGAATGGCGAGGGCGACCCGGTGCCAGCCTCGCGTCAGCGGCGTGGAGCGAGGCCGGTCCGAGGCCGCCAGACTGTTCGAGCGAAAGGCCATGGTCTCCCGGATCGCGAATCGACGGCGCCTAGGCGCGGAAACGAGGGATGCGGGAGCGCCGCCCGGCGGTCAAGCCGCTGCGGCGTCGGGCCGGCGAATGCGCAGGCGCTTCACCCGGCGCGGATCGGATTCGAGGATCTCGAACTGCAGCCCACCCGGCACCTCGATCTGTTCGCCGATCGCCGGAATCCGCCCCAGCAGCGTGAAGACTACCCCGCCCAACGTATCGACGTCGTCGTGCTCGGAACCGAGATCGAGACGGGTGCCCAGCGTCGCTTCAAGGTCATCGAGATCGGCGCGCGCATCCGCGAGATAGGAGCCGTCGGCCTCGCGGGTGATCATCGGCGCTTCATTGTCATGTTCGTCCTCGATATCGCCGAAGACGATTTCGACGACATCCTCCAGCGAGACCAGCCCATCGGTGCCGCCGTATTCGTCGATAACCACCGCCATCTGCACGCGCTTCGCCTGCATGGTCGAAAGCAAGGTCGCGGCCGGCATGGAGGGCGGCACGAACAGCACCTCGCGTACAACCGTCGTCTCGCCGAGATGGGTGTTGAGGTCGACGCGAGTGAGATCCAGCCCGGCATCCGTCGAGGCCGTCGACATCATGTAGTCCATCAAATCCTTGATGTGGACCATGCCGATCGGGTCATCGAGGGTCTCCCGGTAGACGGGCATGCGCGAATGACCGGAATCGCGGAAGGCTGCGACCGCCTCGCCGATCGTCTGGTCGACATCGAGGGCGAGGATGTCGGCGCGCGGAATCATCACGTCGTCGACGCGGACCTCCCGCAGGTGCAGGATGTTGCGCAGCATGCGGCGCTCTTCGGCGGAGAAGGTATTGTCCGCCTCGCCCGCATCGAGCGCATCTTCGATATCATCCCGGAGCGAGCCGGCGACCTTGAGGCCGACTGCCTGGCGGATACGATCCAGCCAGCTTTCGGGGGCACGCTCGACCTCGCGCAGGTCAGGCGCGGCGGTCTGACTACTCTGGGGCTCGGGGTTCGATTCAGCGCTCGAACCAGGCGTCTCGGTATCACTCATCGTCCGTCGTTTGTCAGGGTCTATCGGTCGCCGCCATCACAGCAGAGGTTCGGCATAGGGGTCGGCGATGCCGAGGCGGGCCAGGATCTCCGTCTCCAAAGACTCCATGCGTTCCGCTTCGTCATCCTCCAGATGATCATGCCCGAAGAGGTGAAGCAACCCGTGCACCACCAGATGGGTCAGATGGTCCTCGAATGCCAGCCCCTGCTCGGCAGCTTCGGCGACCACTGTTTCACGTGCAACCACGATATCGCCGAGCAGCGGACCGAATCGCTTGGAATCCGGCGGGCTGCCGGGAAAGGACAGGACGTTGGTCGCCTTGTCCTTGTCGCGGTAATCGGCGTTAAGCTGGCGGACATGCTCGTCGTCGGTGAAGACGACCGAGAGTTCGGATCCCTTGACGGCGGGAAGATGGCCAACGGCAAAGCTCGCCTCGACCGCCTGCGCCACGAGACGGGCAAGCTGATCCTCCTCGGGCCAGTCGCCGGCCTCGACCAGCAGGTCGATCGCGATCGGCACGGCATCAATGCTCATGCCTGACCTCCGGAACGGGTTCCGCGCGCCGGCAGATTGACCGGGCGGGGCGGCGCCTTGTCATAGGCGCGCACGATGCGACCGACGAGCGGATGGCGCACGACGTCGACATCGGTGAACTTGATCTGGACGATGCCGGGGACGTCGCGCAGCAATTCGCTCGCCTCGGCAAGTCCGGAAACCTGGCCCGGCGGCAGATCGACCTGCGTCGGGTCGCCGGTGACGATCATGCGCGAGCCCTCGCCAAGACGGGTCAGGAACATCTTCATCTGCATAGAGGTGGTGTTCTGCGCCTCGTCGAGAATGACGACGGCATTCGCCAGCGTCCTGCCGCGCATAAAAGCGAGCGGGGCGACTTCGATCATGCCGGAGGTGAGGCCGCGCTCGACCTTGTCGGGCGGCATCATGTCGTAGAGCGCGTCGTAGAGCGGGCGGAGATAGGGATCGACCTTCTCCTTCATGTCGCCAGGCAGGAAGCCGAGGCGCTCGCCGGCCTCGACGGCCGGCCGCGACAGGATCAGCCGCGAGACATCGCCACGCTCGATCAGGGCGGCGGCATAGGCGACCGCGAGATAGGTCTTGCCGGTGCCGGCCGGGCCCATGCCGAAGACAAGCTCGGCCCGGTCCATCGCGCGGATATAGGCGTCCTGGGCCGGATTGCGGGCCATCACGGTGCGGCGGCGGGTCGAGATCTGCGCCATGGCCAGCCGGCCCTTCGGCTCCAGGCTGGGCAGGCTCAATTGTTCGTCATCAGCAACCGCCATGCGGATGGCGCCCTCGACATCGGCCGGGCCGACTTCATGGCCCTGCTGCAGGCGGACATAGAGCAGATCGAGCGCCAGGCGCGCCTGCGCGCACGCTTCCGGACGGCCACGGACCGTCACCTGATTGCCGCGCGCCACCGCCTCGACGCCGAGCTTCTGCTCGATGATGGCGAGGTTCTGGTCGAACTGGCCAAGGAGCTCGCTCGCCAGCCGGTTGTCGTCGAAGGCGATCACGACATGGGTGATGTCGGATGCGTGCGATATGTCGGCGGCGCGGCCACCCGGCACTCCGGGCGGCGTATGGGAGCGTGCATTCACGTAATGACCTCCACGGTGCTGCGTGTCGCGGCCGTCCGGATATCCGGCTCGACCAGAGTGCCAAACAGGGAATTTGAACCAAGGGCGTCTATGACGACCCGGCCAATCGTGCCGATGTGGCTTTCGTCGGCATCGACCAGTACCGCCTGCAGATAGGGCGAGCGGCCCATCAGCTGGCCGGGCATGCGGCCCGCCTTCTCGAACAGGACATCCATCGCCGTGCCGACGCGGGAGCGATTGAAGGCGGTCTGCTGATCGAGAATGAGCGCCTGAAGACGCGACAGGCGCTCCGACATCCGCCGGTCGTCGACATGACCGTCTCGGTTCGCCGCCGGCGTTCCCGGGCGCGGGCTGTACTTGAACGAATAGGCGGCGGCATAGCCGACCGTCTCGACCAGGCGCATCGTCGCCTCGAAATCCTCGTCGGTCTCGCCGGGGAAACCGACGATGAAGTCGGAGGAAAGGGCGATGTCCGAACGCGTGGTGCGGATGCGGTCGACCAGGCGGAGATAATCGTCCGCCTTGTGCTTGCGGTTCATCGCGGCGAGGATCCGGTCGGACCCGGCCTGCACCGGCAGGTGCAGATAGGGCATCAGCGCCGGCAGGTCGCGATGCGCCTCGATCAGCGCGTCGTCCATGTCGCGGGGATGGCTGGTCGTATAGCGCAGCCGGTCGAGGCCGGGGATCTCTGCCAGGCGATAGAGCAGCTGGCCGAGGCCCCATTCGCGGCCATCGCTGCCAATGCCGTGCCAGGCGTTGACGTTCTGGCCGAGCAGCGTCACCTCGCGCACGCCGGCATCCGCCAGTCGCTCGGCCTCGGCGACGATCCTATCGACCGGGCGGGACACCTCGGCGCCGCGCGTGTAGGGGACGACGCAGAAGGTGCAGAACTTGTCGCAGCCTTCCTGGATGGTGAGGAAGGCGGTGACGCCGCGCGCCCGCGTCCGCTCGCGAGTCGGCGCCGGCAGGCGCTCGAACTTCTCGGCCAGCGCGAATTCGGTCTCCACCGCCCGCTTGCCGCCGGCGACGTCGCGCAGCAGCTGCGGCAGGTGCTGATAGGATTGCGGCCCGACGACCAGATCGACCACCGGCGCGCGCCGGGCGATCTCGGCCCCTTCGGCCTGGGCGACGCAGCCAGTGACGCCAATGGTCACGGCACGGCCGCCCCGCGCCGCCTCTTCCTTCATCACGCGCAGGCGCCCGAGTTCGGAATACACCTTCTCGGCCGCCTTCTCGCGGATATGACAGGTATTGAGGAGGACGAGGTCGGCGTCATCGACCTTGTCGGTCGCTTCGTAGCCATCGCTTGCCAAGGCATCCGCCATACGATCGGAATCGTAGACGTTCATCTGGCAACCATAAGTCTTGATGAAGACGCGCTTCTTTTCTTGGGTTCCGGTCATTGATCCGGTTATCTACCGCCACGGTTCGGCTTGGCACGATCGCTTCCGGCGGATGACCCGCCGTCGCCTGCCCCTTCCTATCCGCTTTCTGCCTCGCTGAGAATAGGCGCTTCCGGTGACGGCGCGGTGACGGTGATGTTCTTCAGTCCGCGCGAGCGGATCGAGCGCACCATGGCGCGCACTTCCGCTTCGGCTGATGCCGCCACCTGCTTGCGGTCGACCTCCGGCCCGAACACGATCGGACGGCCGAAGGCGACCACCGCGTCGACGGCGCCGATCTCGATCAAGCCGACCAGATGCGGCGCCAGGTCCATGTCGCCGTGCCAGGCGATTTCGGCCATGCGCGAGCGGTCGATCGGCAGGCCCTGAAAGCCGACATAGACGACGGCGACGGGCTGAACCGTGATCGGCCGGTCGCCGCCGCTCGCCTCGCGCGCGGCGCCGACCAGCGCGCTGCGGAACGGCAAAACCGCGATTCCGTCACCGGTCGTCCCTTCGGCGAACAGCACCAGCGCCTCGTCGCCGGCCAAGCGCGCGGCAATGGCGCTATTGGCGGCGGCGGTCGCCGTACGGCGCGTGCGATCGATGAAGACGCTGCGCTGGAGGCGCGCCAGCCATTTCACCACCGGCCAGCCGCCGACCTCGCTCTTGGCGATGAAGGATACCGGCAGCAAGCTGCCGAGGGTAACGATGTCGACCCAGGAAACGTGGTTGGCGACGATCAAGAGCGGCCGATCCGTGGCCGGCGTCCCCTCGACGCGCACCCGCAGTCCGAGACAGCGCGCCGCGACCCGCTGCCACCACATCGGAACGCGGGCGGCAAGTTGCGGCCGGAACCGGATTGCGAAGAGCTGTACCGGCAGCAGGACCAGCGTCGTCAAAAGCAGGCCCGCCAGCATGGCGGCGAGCCGGAGCCGCCCCATCAGAGGCGGCCCTTCGACGTCTTGTCGTCGATCGGCACGGCATAGAGCTCGAGCCGATGGTCGACGAGCCGGTAGCCGAGCCGCCGGGCGATCAATTCCTGCAGCGCCTCGATCTCCTCGCTGCGGAACTCGATGACATCGCCGCTGCGCAGGTCGATCAGGTGGTCGTGGTGCTCTTCGGAAACCGCCTCATAGCGGCTGCGGCCGTCGCGAAAATCGTGGCGCTCGATCATGCCGGCGTCCTCGAACAGCTTCACGGTCCGATAGACGGTCGAAATCGAGATGCGCGGATCAATCGCCGAGGCGCGACGATAGACTTCCTCGACATCGGGATGGTCGGTGGCCGCGTCGAGCACCCGCGCGATGACGCGGCGCTGCTCGGTCATGCGCATGCCCTTCTCGACGCAGGCGTCCTCAAGGGTTGTCGGATGCTGCACCTCAGGCGTCACGCTCATCTCCTGCCCCCTTCATACAAAACTCGACCTTCACCGCAGTTGCAGGCGCAAGACCAGCGCCGTTCCACCCGGACCATGGTCCCCAGCATAGTAGCCCTTTCGGCGGCCCACTTCGACAAATCCCAGCGAGCGGTAGAGGGACACCGCGCTCGCATTGTTCTCGTCGACCTCCAGGAAGATTTCCGGCACCAGCTCGCGGTAGAGCGCGCGCAGCGCCGCCTCCATCAGCATCCGGCCATAGCCACGGCCGCGCGCGGCGGGCGTCACCGCGATGGTCAGCACCTCGGCCTGGTCGGCGACCGTCCGGATCAGGATGAAGCCCTGCGGCCGGCGGGTGCCGAACAGCGATTCACGCCGCAATACGTGGCTGGTCACCGTCTTGTCTGCGATCAGGCCATCGATCTCGTCGGCGCTCCAGCCGCGGCGGAAGCCGGCAGCATGGATGTCGGCCAACGCATCGATATCGGCCGGCTCGGCGGCGTCGAGGATGATGCGAGGCCGCAGCAACAGATCCATCATCGGCGCGCAATTCCCTTGTGAAGCTGCGGCTTAGCGTCGGGCGGCCGGACATAGAGCGGCTTTGGCGGATGATCGGCAGGATCGAGCGCCGCGCCCAGCTCCAGCAGGGTAGCGATATCGGGAGCCGAGCGGGCATGGATGACGCGACCCACCGGCGCGAGGCGCAGCGCGCCGGCGCCCGCCAGATCGGCGCCCGCCTTCGCCGCCAGATCGTCGAAGAAGGGCACGGATTCGAGCACCGCCTCGCCGATCGGCTCCGCCGTCGCGGAAAAGAGCTGGCCGTAGAGCTCGTCGCCACGCGCCGGCAGCAGCGCCAGGATCGGTCGTTCGCCGCCCTCCCCGCGCTCGCGCGCCGCATGCGCCGCATGGATGTGCAACGTGCCGACGCCGATCACGGGAATGCGATGGACGAGCGCGAGACCGCGCGCCGCCGAAATCCCGACGCGCAGGCCGGTGAAGGAGCCGGGACCAACCGAAACGACGATGCGGCCCAGACTGGCCGGCGCCAGTCCGGCCTCGGCCAGGAGCGCCGCGATCTCCGGCATCAGCCGCTCGGCATGGCCTTTACCGATGGTCTCGACACGCAAAAAGACAGCTCCGCCGGTCGCAAGACCAACGGAGCAATTTTCGAGCGCGGTATCGATGGCAAGCAGGATCATGGGCTCCGGATAGAGCCAGAAAGCAACGCTGTCGAGCGCCGCGGGTCAGGAAACGGCTTCAACCTCGCGCACTTCCGGCACGAAATGGCGCAGGAGGTTCTGGATGCCATGCTTCAGCGTCGCCGTCGAGGACGGGCAGCCCGAGCAGGAACCGCGCATGTTGAGATAGACGACGCCGTCGCGGAAACCCTGGAAGGTGATGTCGCCGCCATCCTGCGCCACGGCCGGACGGACGCGGGTCTCGATCAGTTCCTTGATCGTCTCGACCAGCTCGGCATCGCCCTCGTCGAAGAACTCCGCGTCGCCGGCATGCGGCTTGAGCGTGGCCATGACCGGCACGCCGGCCATGAAATGCTCCATGATCGCGCCGAGGATGGCGGGCTTCATGTGCTGCCACTCGCCGTCCTTCTTGGTCACGCTGATGAAGTCATGGCCGAGGAAGACGCCGGCGACGCCGTTGACCGCGAACAGGCGCTCGGCCAGCGGCGAGCGCTCGGCCTCGCGATGCATCGCGAAAATCGGCGGTGCTTTCCGGCAGGACGAGCCGGCCGGGCAGGAACTTCAAGGTCGACGGATTCGGCGTCGCTTCGGTTTGGATGAACATGATGCGGGCTCCGTGCGAACTTGTTTAGAACACTTCTAGAAACGGCATGGTAGTCATTGTCGGCGCTCGATCCAAGCGGAATCCGGCTCCGGCGCCTAAAATCGTAGTCTCCGGGTCAGGTTTCAAGCGATGGCGGCGATGTCGTCGTCGGAAAGCGTGCCGGGCACGATAGTGATCGGCACCGGAAAGGTCGCCGAGAGCTTGCCGGCGATCGACGAAACCAGCGGGCCCGGCCCTTCCTTGTCGGTGCCGGCCGCCAGAACGAGGATGGCGATGTCCTCGTCTGCCTCGATCAGCGCCATGATCTGTTCGGCGCGAGAGCCCTCGCGAATCACCAGTTCCGGTTCGATCGACGAGTGACGGCGGGCGAGATCGGCGAAGCGGCCGAGCGTCGTCTCGGCCTCGTCCATCGCTTCGGCGCGCATGATGTTCTCGACGCCGATCCAGTGCTGGAAGCCGTCGGCTCGATCACGTAGAGCAGGACGAGGCCGCCACTGGTGCGGTCGGCGCGCCGCGCGCCATAGATGACGGCGCGCGAACATTCGGGCGTGTCATCGATCACCGCCAGGAACTTGCGGCGGTGACCCGTTCTCCGTGCTCTTGCGCTTCACCAGCATGCTGCAATGCTGCCATTCGGCGGCCCGCCCGGCAAGCGGCCGATTGGCCGGCTACTTGCGACGGATGAAGCCGACGACGTCCTTGACGCCATCGAGGATCGGGCGCGCGATCGCGTCGGCGCGCGCCGCGCCATCGGCGAGGATCGCGTCGATATGGCCGGGATCGGCCATCAGGCGGCGCATCTCGCCGCCGACCGGGCCGAGCTTCTCGACCGCCAGGTCCGCCAGCGCCGGCTTGAAGCCGGAGAATTGCTGGCCGCCGAACTCGCGCAGCACGTCGTCCTTCGGTGAGCCGGAGAGCGCGGCGTAGATGCCGACGAGATTGTCGGCCTCGGGACGGCCCTTCAGGCCCTCGTCCTCGCGCGGCAGGGCCTCGGGTCGGTCTTGGCCTTGCGGATCTTCTGGGCGATGCCGTCGGCGTCGTCGGTCAGGTTGATGCGCGAATAGTCGGACGGATCCGACTTCGACATCTTCTTGGTGCCGTCGCGCAGGCGACATGACGCGCGGTCGCCGGCCCGGTGATGACCGGCTCGGGATGCGGGAAATAGCGTCGCCGAAGCCACGCGCCGCGATCGACTCGGCGAAGTCGTTGTTGAACTTCTGCGCGATGTCGCGGGTCAGCTCGAGATGCTGCTTCTGGTCCTCGCCGACGGGCACATGGGTCGCCTGTAGAGCAGGATGTCGGCCGCCATCAGGCTCGGATAGGCGTAGAGCCCGACGCGAGGCGTTCTCGCGGTCCTTGCCGGCCTTGTCCTTGAACTGGGTCATGCGGTTCAGCCAGCCGAGGCGGGCGACGCAGTTGAAGACCCAGGCGAGCTCGGCATGGCCGGAACCTGGCTCTGGTTGAAGACGATGTGCTTCTTCGGGTCGATGCCGGCGGCGAGAAGGCGGCCGTGACCTCGCGGATCGCGCGCGTCAGCTCGGCCGGGTCCTGCCAGACGGTGATCGCGTGCATGTCGACGACGCAATAGATGCACTCATGGCTCCTGCAGCGCGACGAAGTTGACGATCGCGCCGAGATAGTTGCCGAGATGCAGGTTGCCGGTCGGCTGGACGCCGGAAAAGATGCGCGTCTTGAATTCGGTCATCAGAAACCCCGTTTTTCCGGCGCGTTATCGCGCGGAGCGCCGCGCCGCGCAAGCATTCGATCAGCGGCGGCCGCGGTTGCGGAGCTTGCCGACGATGGCGCCGAAATGGACGACGCCGGTCAGCTGGCAGAACAGCGCGAACAGCACGAGCCCGATGCCGCAGATCGTGCCCATCGCCACCGCCCGGAACAGGATGCGCTGGTCGGCGAAATAGGGTTCGGCCCACCAGGCGACGAGGAAAATGGAAAGCCCCATCGCCATGGCGGCGACCAGCACCATCGGCATGTTGCGCTTCACCTTGTCGTCGAACAGGAAATGACCGCGCTTGTGCAGCGCCCAGCCGAGCAGGACCGCATTGACCCAGCCCGAGATGCTGGTGGCGATGGCGATGCCGACATAGGTCAGTGACGGGAACAGCGCCAGCGAGCCGATGATGTTGACGGCGACGCCGATGCCGGCGAACCACATCGGCGTCTTGGTATCCTCGCGGGCGAAGAAGCCGGGCGACAGCACCTTGATCAGCACGAAGGCGGGCAGGCCGACGGCATAGCCCATCAGCGTGTGGGCCGTGGCGAGCGTGTCGTCCGGCCCGAATTCGCCGCGCTGGAACAGCACCTGGACGATCGGCTTGGCCAGCACGAACAGCGCGATCGCCGCCGGCAGCGTCAGCGTCATCGCGAATTCGAGGCTGCGGTTCTGGGTATGATGGACGAGATCGGTGCGGCCGGAACGGACATGGCGCGACAGGTCCGGCAGCATGACGACGGCGATGGTGGCGCCGACGATGCCGAGCGGCAGCTGGTAAAGGCGATCGGCATAGCCGAGGATCGCGATGGCGCCCGGCGCGAACGAGGCGATCATCGTGCCGATGACGATGTTGATCTGGGTCACGCCGCCGGCGATCAGGCCCGGCACGGCGAGCGTCGTCAGGCGACGAACGCCTGCGGTCAGGCGCGGCCAGCGCAGCTTCAGCAGCATGCCCGTCCGCCAGGCATCAATGATAACGACGGCGAGCTGAAACACACCGCCGATCAGCGTGGCCCAGGAAAGCAGGATACCGGCCTCGGCCGAATTCTCGAGCTTGTTGAACAGGATGTAGGCGAGGGCTGCGACCAGCACGACGTTGAGAAGGCCCGGCGCCATCGCCGCTGCCATGAAGCGGCCCTCGGCATTCAGCACGCCGCTATAGAGCGCGAGCAGCGAGATCAGCGTCAGATAGGGGAATGAGATCCGCGTCAGCAGCACGGCGAGGTCGAATTTTGACGGCTCCGACACGAAGCCGGGAGCCATCACATACATGAGCGGCACCATCGCGATCAGGGCGATCACCGTCAGCACGACCAGGAAGGCGAACAATGCCGACAGCGCTTCGGAGCCGAACTGCTTGGCCTCGTCGCGGCCTTCCGCCTCCAGCTTGCCAGCAAACAGCGGAATGAAAGCGGAGGAGAACGCCCCCTCGGCGAAGAGCCGCCGGAACAGATTGGGAAAGCGGAAGGCGACCATGAAGGCGTCGGCCACCGGCCCGGTGCCAAGCGCCGCCGCCATGAACATGTCGCGGACGAAGCCGAGAAGCCGGCTCGATGTCGTCGAACCACCGACGGTGACAAAGTTTTTCAGGAGAGACATTGCCACCTGGCGGAACGAAAGGAGGGACAGGGCCGCCCGCACCCGCGAGCGGGCCGAGTTAGACCCTTGGTTGCTGGAAAATCAAGGCGAAGGGAAGGCCGAGCCAAGCCCCGTCCCCGTCGGCGCGCGGACGGGCGTATCGCTACGCGCGGCGTCAGCCGGCCTTGCGCGCCGGCGTCTTGTCGGCCGGCGCCGCCCCCTCGAAGGCCTGGCGCAGGCGGCGACGGATGCTCGCCTCGCGATTGGCGTTCATCACCTTCCGGCCGGTCAGATCCGTCACGTAGAAGACGTCGACCGCGCGCTCGCCGAAGGTCACGACATGGGCCGAGGCGATGTTGAGGTTCAGATCCGAGATCGAGCGCGTCAAATCGTAGAGCAGACCGGGCCGGTCGAGCCCGGACGCCTCGATCGCCGTGAACTGGTTCGACCACGAATTGTCCAGCAGGATCTGCGTCTCGACGGTGAATGCCTTGATCTTGGCGCGCGGCTTCGCCTTCTTGGCGATCACCTCGGGCAGCGCGACGGCACCCGAAAGCGCCTGCTCGATCAGCGCGCCGACCCGGAGTGCGCGGTCGGTCTCCTCGGCGTCGGTTTCGAATTCGCGCGCGATGAAAATGGTGTCGAGGGCGAACCCGTCCGTCGTCGTGAAGATCTGAGCGTCGACGATGTTGCCGCCCGCCGCCGTGCAGGCGCCGGCGATCATCGAGAGCAGGCGCGGGTGGTCCGGCGCCAACACCGTGATCTCGGTGATCGCCTCGAAGGCATGCGCCGACACGGCGGTGGCGAGCGTCTTGCCGGAACGGTCCGCGTCGCGGATCAGGCTCGCATGGGCGATCTTGCGCGGCAGGTCCACGCGCAGCCAATAGGCCGGATAGTGCCGGTCGAGATAGAGCGCGAGTTCGGCCTGCGGCCAATCGTTCAGCGCCTCGGACAGCTCGGCCTTGGCGGCAGCGACCCGCTCATCGCGCGAGACCGCGCTATGGCCGCCGGTCAGCAGCGGCTCCGTCTCGTAGTAGAGCGTGCGCAGCAGCTGGCCCTTCCAGCCGTTCCACACGCCTGGGCCCACCGCCTTGATGTCGGCGATCGTCAGGACGAGCAGCATCCGCAGCCGATCGAGGCTCTGCACGACCGCGGCGAAATCCTGGATCGTCTTGCGATCGCCCAGATCGCGCGACTGCGCCGTCATGCTCATCAAAAGGTGGTTCTCGATCAGCCAGGCGACGGTTTCGGTCTGGGCCGGCGTCAGGCCCAGACGCGGGCCGAGCCGGCGCGCCATGCGGGCGCCGGCGATCGAATGGTCCTCCGGCCGCCCCTTGGCGACGTCGTGCAGGAACATCGCGACATAGAGCGCGGTACGATCCTGGATCGTCGGCATCATCATGTTGGCGAGCGGATGCTCCTCGCTGCGCGCGCCGGAATCGATCTCGGCCAGCACGCCAACCGACCGGATCAGATGCTCGTCCACCGTATAGTGGTGGTACATGTTGAACTGCATCATCGCCACGACCTTGCCGAACTCCGGCACGAAGCGGCCGAGTACACCGGCCTCGTTCATGCGGCGGAGCACGGTTTCGGGCTGGTTGCGCGAGGCAAGCAGTTCGAGGAAGAGCCGGTTCGCCTCGGGGTCGTCGCGCAGCTTGCCGTCGATCAGCTTCAGCGAGCGCGTCGCCGCCTTCATCGCGTCGGGATGAAAGGCGAGATTGTGCTTATCGGCCAGGTGGAAGATGCGGATCAGGTTGACCGGATCGCGCCGGAACACGTCGGGTGCCGCCATGTTGATGCGGTCATGTTCAACGATGAAATCGCTCGAGCCGGTGATCTTGCGATGGCGGCGGCGCGAGCCGAAATTGAAGAACCGGTTCAACAGTGGCGTGGGCTTGGCATTCTCTTCCTCGAGACCCGCGCAGAAGATCATCGTCAGGTCGCCGACGTCCTTGGCGACCAGGAAGTAGTGCTTCATGAAGCGCTCGACATCCTTCATGCCCGGATGCGAGGTGTAGCCAAGGCGAACCGCCATCTCGCGCTGGACGTCGAAGGAAAGCCGCTCCTCCGGCCGGCCGGTGAGGAAGTGGAGGTGACAGCGCACCGACCAGAGAAAATCCTCTGACTTGCGGAACAGCGCCAGTTCGGAGCGCGAGAACAGGCCGGCCTCGACCAGCGCGTCGCCGGAGCGGACATGGTAGAAATATTTGGCGATCCAGAACAGCGTGTGCAGGTCGCGCAGGCCGCCCTTGCCTTCCTTGACGTTCGGCTCGACCAGGTAGCGCGAGGCGCCCTGGCGGCGGTGGCGCTCGTCGCGCTCGGCCAGCTTGGCGGCGATGAACTCCGGACCGGTGCCCTTCACCACCTCGGCGTCGAAACGCTGGGTCAGCTCGTCGAAAAGTCTCTGGTCGCCCCAGAGGAAGCGGGCTTCGAGGATCGCCGTGCGGATCGTCATGTCGCCGCGCGACAGGCGGATGCATTCGTCGACATTGCGGGTGGCGTGGCCGACCTTGAGGCCGAGATCCCACAGCATGTAGAGCACGAATTCGACGACGCTCTCGCCCCAGGGCGTCTGCTTGTAGGGCAGCACGAAGAGCAGATCGATGTCGGAGCCGGGCGCCAGCATGCCGCGGCCGTAGCCGCCGACGGCGACCAGCGCCATGCGCTCGGCCGAGGTTGGGTTCTCGGCCGGATAAATGTGGCGGATGGCGACCTCATAGATCGCGCCGATCACCTCGCCCTGCAGATTGGACAGCGTTCGCGCGCAGGCGCTGCCATGGCCATCGGCGATCAGTTGCGCCTCGGCGCTCGCGCGCCCCTCGCGCAACACCTGCTTCAGATGAGCAAGCACGGCCGACCGCAAGGCAGACTTGTCCAATCCGGAGGCCAGCGCATGCAGTTCCGACACGAGAGAAGGGCGGTCGAGGAGCGCGGTGTCGGATCGGGTCATGGAGGCAATCGGCCTTGAGGCGTGACGAGCTGCCAAGACCGTAAACCGCTTTTCAGACGCGCGCCAACAAAAGGCCGCGCCTCAGGAAGGACGCGGCCGCAGCGCCTTCAACCGGTAAAGCGCCTCCAGCGCCTCACGAGGGGTCATGTCGTCCGGCAACAACCCATCGAGCACCGGCCCAAGGCGATCTTCCTCCACGACCGGCGACGGTTTTGCCGCCAAAGCGGCAAACAGCGGCAAATCGTCTATCAGCGTCGCTGCCGGGGATTTCCGGTCGGTTTCCTCCAGATGCGCGAGCACGTCGCGCGCCCGCGCCACCACCGAAGCCGGCAGACCAGCCAGCTTCGCCACCTGGATGCCGTAGGAGCGATCGGCCGCGCCGGCGACGATCTCGTGCAGGAAGACGACGTCGCCATTCCACTCCTTGACCCGCACGGTGGCGTTTTCCAGCCGGTCGAGCCGCTGCGACAGCGCGGTCAGCTCGTGATAGTGCGTCGCGAACAGACCTCGCGCGCGATTGACCTCATGCAAATGCTCGATCGCCGCCCAGGCGATGGAGAGGCCGTCGAACGTCGCCGTGCCGCGGCCGATCTCGTCGAGGATGACCAGCGAGCGCTCGGTCGCCTGATTGAGGATCGCCGCCGTCTCGACCATCTCGACCATGAAGGTCGAGCGGCCGCGGGCGAGGTCGTCGGCGGCGCCGACGCGGCTGAACAGCCGGTCGACGATGCCGAGATGGGCGCTGTCCGCCGGCACGTAGGAGCCGATCTGGGCGAGGATGGCGATCAGGCCGTTCTGGCGCAGGAAGGTCGACTTACCGGCCATGTTGGGACCGGTGATCAGCCAGATCCGGCCGGGCTTGCCTTCCTTGCGGGCGCCGAGATCAGCGCCATTGGCGACGAAGGCGACGCTGCCCTCGCGCTTCAGCGCCTGCTCGACGACCGGATGGCGGCCCCCCTTGATCGAAAAGGCGAGCGACGGGTCGACGACCGGCCGGGCGTAATTGTCGGTCTCGGCCAGCGTCGCCAGGGCGGCGGTGACGTCGATGACGGCGAGCGCCGCGGCGACCGTCTTGAGCGCATCCGAAACGCCGACGACATGCGCCAGCAGCGCGTCGAAGGTCGCCTGCTCGATCGCCAGCGCCCGGTCGCCGGCCGAGGCGATCTTCGCCTCCAGATCGGCGAGTTCGGTGGTGATGAAGCGCATCGCGCCCGCCATGGTCTGGCGGTGGATGTAGCGGCCGGCATAATCGGCGCCGAGCAGCCGCTCGCCATATTGCTGCGGCACCTCGATGAAGTAGCCGAGTACGTTGTTGTGCTTGATCTTCAGTGCCTTGATGTCGGTCTCGGCCGAATAGGTCGCCTGCAGCCCGGCAATCACCTGCCGGCTTTCGTCGCGCAGCGCGCGCGTGGCGTCGAGATCGGCATCATAACCGGGACGGACAAAGCCGCCGTCGCGCTTCAAGAGCGGCAGTTCGTCGGCGAGCGCCCCGGCCAGTTCGGCGGCGAGGTCATGCGGCGCATCGACAAGGGCCGCGCGCGCCGCAACGAGTTCGCAGGGAAGCGCCGTGCCATCCTCGCCCAGCACGGTGGCTAGGCGCGCCGCCGCGTCAAGACCGAAGCGGATGCCGGCCAAATCGCGCGGCCCGCCGCGATTGAGCGACAGGCGCGACAGCGCGCGGGCGAGATCGGGACTCGCGGCCAGCGCTTCACGGATGACGGTGCGGCGGCGACCGAGCTTCAGCAGGTGATCGAGCGCGTCGAGGCGACGCTCGATCAGTTCGGGATCGGTCGAGGGGCTGGACAGTCGCTCGGCCAGCAGCCGCGAACCAGCGCCGGTCACGGTGCGGTCGATCGCGGCGAGCAGACTGCCGCGCCGCTCGCCCGACAGGGTGCGGACGAGCTCCAGATTGGCGCGCGTCGCCGCGTCGATCAGCATCACCGCGCCGTCGCTCTCGCGGATCGGCCGCGACAGTGGCGGCCGCTCGCTGATCTGGGTCTTCTCGACATAGGCAAGGGCCGCCGCCGCCGCCGACAGCTCGACGCGCGAGAAGGAGCCGAGGCCGTCCAGCGTGTTGACGCCGAAATAGGCGGCGAGCCGCGCGCCGGCGGTGGAGCCATCGAAGAAGGCGCCGGGCAGCGGCGTCACGGCGACGGGCAGTTCGCGAACGAACGGCCCGAGCGTGTCATCGGCGAAGAAGCTGTCGGGCACCAGCAATTCGCGCGGATCGACGCGGGCGATGTCGGCCGACAGCCGCAGCTGGTCGGTCTCGGTCAGGCGGAAGTCGCCGGTCGAGATGTCAATCCAGGCGAGCGCGAAACGGTCGCTGCCATCGGTCGCCGCGCCGCGCAGCCGCGCCACCGCGGCGAGGTAGTTGTTGCGGCCGGCGTCGAGCAGCGTGTCCTCGGTCAAGGTGCCGGGCGTCACCAGGCGCACGACGCCGCGCTTCACCACCGACTTGCCGCCGCGCTTCTTCGCCTCGGCCGGATCTTCCTGCTGTTCGCAGACCGCCACCCGATGTCCGAGCGAAATCAGCTTCTGCAGATAATCGTTGGCGGCGTGGACCGGCACGCCGCACATCGGGATGTCCTCGCCGAGATGCTTGCCGCGCTTGGTCAGCGTGATGCCGAGCGCCCGCGACGCGATCTCCGCGTCCTCGAAGAACATCTCGTAGAAGTCGCCCATCCGGTAGAAAAGCAGGCTACCGGGATTAGCTTCCTTGATCTCAAGGAACTGTTCCATCATGGGCGTCGGGCGGAGCGCGGCGGCGTCGGGGGCTGGGCTGGAGTCGAGCATGGGAGAACGCTAGCAAAACGTTGAAGGTGTTTCACCCTCGACGGCATAAACGGCGGACTTGAGATCACAGAAACCGGTGATATCGTCGCCCTCCACCAATTGAGACGGCCAATGCCGTCCGCCCCGGAAACGCCCACGCCGAGCCCCATCCATGACCGAAACGAAACGCCCCGCCAAGAGCGGCCCTGCGCTGACCGACAAGGAGGCGCTGGACTTCCACGCCCAAGGGCGGCCCGGCAAGCTCGAAATCACCCCGACCAAGGCGATGGCGACCCAGCGCGATCTGTCGCTCGCCTATTCGCCCGGCGTCGCCGTGCCGGTGCACGCGATCGCCGCGGATCCGACCAAGGCCTTCGACTATACGACGCGCGGCAACATGGTCGCCGTCATCTCGAACGGCACCGCCATCCTCGGCCTCGGCAATCTCGGCCCCCTCGCCTCGAAGCCGGTGATGGAGGGCAAGGCGGTCCTGTTCAAGCGTTTCGCCGACGTCGATTCGATCGATCTCGAGATCGACACCGAGGACGTCGACGCCTTCGTCAACTCCGTCCGCTATCTCGGACCCTCCTTCGGCGGGATCAATCTCGAAGACATCAAGGCGCCGGACTGCTTCATCATCGAAAGCCGCCTGCGCGAGCTGATGGACATCCCCGTCTTCCATGACGACCAGCACGGCACGGCGATCATCGCCACCGCCGGCATGATCAACGCGCTGCATTTGACCGGCCGCGACATCAAGACCACCCGCCTCGTCTGCAACGGCGCCGGCGCTGCCGGCATCGCCTGCATCGAGCTGGTCAAGGCGATGGGCATGCCGTCGGAAAACGTGCTGCTGTGCGACACCAAGGGCGTCGTCTATCAGGGCCGCACCGAGGGCATGAACCAGTGGAAGACGGCGCATGCGTCGCCGACCGACGCCCGCACGCTCGAAGACGCGATGAAGGGCGCCGACATCTTCTTCGGCGTCTCGGCCAAGGGCGCGCTGACGCCGGACATGGTCCGATCGATGGCACCGAAGCCGATCATCTTCGCCATGGCCAATCCCGACCCGGAGATCACGCCGGAGGAGGTCGCCGAGATCCGCGACGACGCGATCATGGCGACCGGACGCTCGGACTATCCCAACCAGGTCAACAACGTCCTCGGCTTCCCCTACATCTTCCGCGGCGCCCTCGACGTGCGCGCCACGACGATCAACGAGGAAATGAAGATCGCCGCGGCGCAGGCGCTGGCCGCGCTCGCCCGCAAGGACGTTCCGGACGAGGTCGCCGCCGCCTATCAGGGCGTGCGTCCGCGCTTCGGCCCGCACTACATCATCCCGGTGCCGTTCGATCCGCGCCTCTTGTCGGAGATCCCGGCCGCCGTCGCGCAGGCCGCGATGGATACCGGCGTCGCCGGCAAGCCGATCGAGGACATGGCCGGCTACAAGATCGAGCTCTCGGCCCGCCGCGACCCGATCGTCGGCACGCTGGCGCGCATCTATGAGCGCGTCCGCCGCAATCCGAAGCGCGTCGTCTTCGCCGAGGGCGAGGAGGAGCAGGTGATCCGCGCGGCGGCGAGCTTCGTCGCCCAGGAGCTGGGCACGGCGATCCTGATCGGCCGCGAGGACATCATCCGCGAGACGGCGGCCAATGCCGGCATCGAGCTGGTCGACGGCATGGAGATCCACAATGCGCGGCTGTCACAGCGCAATCCGGCCTATATCGACTTCCTCTATGCCCGCCTGCAGCGGCAGGGCTACCTGCATCGCGACAGCCAGCGCCTGATCAACACCGACCGCAACTATTTCGGCGCCACCATGGTGGCGCTCGGCGACGCCGACGCGATGGTCTCGGGCGTGACCCGCAACTATTCGACCGTGCTCTCCGATGTCCGCAAGGTGATCGACACCCGCCCCGGCCACCGGGTCATCGGCGTCTCGATCACGCTGGTGCGCGGCCGCACCGTCGTCGTCGCCGACACCGCCGTGCACGACATGCCCTCGGGCGAGGAACTGGCCGACATCGCGGTCGAGGCCGCCGGCGTCGCCAAGCGCCTCGGCTATGAGCCGCGCGTCGCGATGCTCGCCTATTCGACCTTCGGCCAGCCCGAAAGCGAGCGCTCGCGCCACGTGCGCGAGGCGGTGCACATCCTGGAGAAGCGCCGCGTCGGCTTCGAGTTCGACGGCGAGATGGCGGCGGATGTGGCGCTGAACCCGAAGGCGATGGCGGCCTATCCGTTCTGCCGCCTGTCGGGCCCGGCGAATGTTCTGGTGATGCCGGCGTTCCACTCGGCCTCGATCTCGACCAAGATGCTGCAGGAACTCGGCGGCGCGACCGTGATCGGCCCGCTGCTGGTCGGCCTCGACAAGCCGGTGCAGATCCTGTCGCTCGGCGCGCGCGACAGCGACATCGTCAACATGGCGGCGCTGGCCGCCTTCAACGTCGGCGGCTAGATGAAACAGCGGGCGCGGACGGCCCCAGGCCGCCGTGCCCGCTGCCGTTGAAATCTGGCTAGAACGTCAGGCCCGCCGACTGGACGCGGCGCACGCCGGCCCGGTCCATGACGGCGATCGCCTCGGCCAGCGACCCCTCGGTATCGATGGCGCGGCAGGCATCCTCGATCATCACCGTCTCGAAGCCATGCGCGCGCGCGTCCTGCGCCGTCCATGAAACGCAGAAATCCGTCGCCAGGCCGACGACGAAGACGCGTTCGATGCTGCGCTCGAACAGATAGCCGGTCAGGCCGGTGGGTGTCTTGCGATCCGCCTCGAAGAAGGCCGAATAGCTGTCGGTGTGGGCGTGAAAGCCCTTGCGAAGGATCAGCTGGGCATGAGGAATGTCGAGGCCCGACGCGAGCGCCGCCCCGTGCGATCCCTGGACGCAGTGATCTGGCCACAGAACCTGCGGACCATAGCGGAGGTTGATCGCTTCGAACGGGCTGCGCCCGGCATGGCTCGAGGCAAAGGATATATGGCCGGCCGGGTGCCAGTCCTGCGTGATCACCACATTCTTGAAGCGCCGGGCGAGGTCATTCACCAGCGGGATGATCGCATCGCCATCCGTCACCGCCAGGGCGCCGCCGGGCAAAAAGTCGTTCTGGATATCCGTGACGATCAGGACGCTGTTTGAATCAGGCAAGACGTTTCCTTCTTTGGCGCAAGAACGTTTGACCGCCTTAGTTAACGAAGAAATTCCGGGGCGGGAATAGCGTCGACGGGTTTCAAAACGCGGCGCAGCGTCAGATTGATGCGCCCACCCTGCGAAAGCAGGGTCGAAGTGGCGGGGTAGATCCGGTCAACGCCATGAAACGCGAGCCGCGCGGCGCCGCCGAGCAGCACCACATCTCCCGAAGCCAGCCGGAGCGACCGGGTCGGGTCGCCACGCTTCGGCCCGCCGATGCGGAACAGGCAGGTATCGCCGAGGGAGACCGAGAGCACGGGCGCGGCGAAATCTTCTTCATCGACGTCCTGATGCAGCCCCATCCGCGCGTCCGGCTCGTAGAAATTGACCAGGCAGGCTTCGGGCGGCTCGGGATAGTCGCCCAGTTCCCGCCAGAGATCGAGCAACATCGGGGGAATGGGCGGCCAAGGCTCGCCGGTAAGCGGATGAGTCGGCTGGTATCGGTAGCCAGTCTGATCCGATACCCAGCCAAGGCTGCCGCAATTCGTCATCCTCACCGAGAACGGCTTGCCGGTGCGCGGCATGGTCGGACGATAGAGGGGTGCCGCTGCAACGACGGCGCGGATGGCATCGCGCAGCGTCTCCTGCGCGGCCCGATCGAGCCTTCCGGGCACCAGGCGGAAGCCCTCCAACGGCGTTGTTCTCGGCTCGGTCATGGGCATTTCCAGAAGTGTCTCTGCAGGAACCGCAGGATCGCCCCCCAATCCAAGGAAGAGCCGCCTTGCGGCCGTTTAGGCATCTTCTTATATACGCGCAGAACCTGCGAAGGCCGGCACGTTTTGCCGACACCGCGCAAATCACAGTGTTCATGGGGGCCGTACCGGAATTTGCCCGGCACGGCGGAAGCCTCGAAGAGGGTCCGCACGGCCCGCCGAAAGGAGAGAGAATATGGCTAAGGTCATCGGTATCGACCTCGGAACGACGAATTCATGCCTGAGCGTGATGGACGGCAAGACGCCGAAAGTCATCGAGAACGCCGAGGGCGCGCGCACGACGCCGTCCATGGTCGCGTTCACGGATGACGGCGAGAAGCTGGTTGGCCAGCCGGCCAAGCGCCAGGCGGTTACCAATCCGGAACACACCTTCTTCGCCGTGAAGCGGTTGATCGGTCGCCGCTACGACGACCCGATGGTCGAGAAGGACAAGCATCTCGTTCCCTACAACATCGTACGGGGACCGAACGGCGACGCCTGGGTCGAGGTCGAGGGCGAGAAGTACTCCCCGGCCCAGATCTCCGCCTTCATCCTGATGAAGATGAAGGAAACCGCCGAGGCCTTCCTCGGCACGCCGGTCGAGCAGGCCGTCATCACGGTTCCGGCCTATTTCAACGACGCCCAGCGTCAGGCCACCAAGGACGCCGGCAAGATCGCCGGTCTCGAGGTCCTGCGCATCATCAACGAGCCGACGGCCGCAGCGCTGGCCTACGGCCTCGACAAGAACGACGGCAAGACGATCGCGGTCTATGACCTTGGTGGCGGCACGTTCGACATCTCGATTCTCGAGATCGGCGACGGCGTCTTCGAGGTGAAGTCGACCAATGGCGACACGTTCCTCGGCGGCGAAGACTTCGACATGCGCCTGGTCGGCTATCTCGCTGACGAGTTCAAGCGCGAGCAGGGCATCGACCTGCGCGGCGACAAGCTGGCGCTGCAGCGCCTGAAGGAAGCCGCCGAAAAGGCCAAGATCGAGCTTTCCTCGGCCCAGCAGACCGAAATCAATCTGCCCTTCATCACGGCAGACGCCAAGGGTCCGAAGCACCTCGCGATCAAACTGACCCGCTCGAAGTTCGAGGCGCTGGTCGACGATCTGGTGCAGCGGACGGTTGCGCCGTGCAAGGCAGCGCTCAAGGATGCCGGCCTGTCGGCCGCCGAGATCGACGAAGTCGTCCTGGTCGGCGGCATGACCCGCATGCCGAAGATCCAGGAGATCGTGAAGCAGTTCTTCGGCAAGGAGCCGCACAAGGGCGTCAACCCGGATGAAGTCGTCGCCATGGGCGCCGCGATCCAGGCCGGCGTTCTGCAGGGCGACGTCAAGGACGTGCTGCTGCTCGACGTGACGCCGCTTTCGCTCGGCATCGAGACGCTCGGCGGCGTGTTCACGCGCCTGATCGAACGCAACACGACGATCCCGACGAAGAAGAGCCAGGTCTTCTCGACGGCCGAGGACAGCCAGTCGGCCGTGACCATCCGCGTCTTCCAGGGCGAGCGCGAAATGGCCGCCGACAACAAGATGCTCGGCCAGTTCGACCTCGTCGGCCTGCCGCCGGCGCCGCGCGGCGTGCCGCAGATCGAAGTCACCTTCGACATCGACGCCAACGGCATCGTCAACGTGTCGGCCAAGGACAAGGGCACGGGCAAGGAGCAGCAGATCCGCATCCAGGCCTCGGGTGGTCTTTCCGACGCCGACATCGAGAAGATGGTCAAGGACGCCGAGAGCCACGCCGCCGAGGACAAGAAGCGCCGCGCGCGTCGTCGAGGCGAAGAATCAGGGCGAGAGCGCTGATCCATTCGACCGAGAAGTCGCTCGGCGAGTTCGGCTCCAAGATCTCGGCCGCCGACAAGTCGACGATCGAGACCGGCCATCGCCGACCTGAAGACCGCGCTCGAGGGCGACGATCCGGAAGCGATCCAGCAGAAGACCAATACGCTGGCTCAGGCTTCGATGAAGCTCGGCGAGGCGATGTATGCCGCCGCCGAGGGCGAGAAGAGTGAAGGCAACCCCGAGGCCGCCGGCTCCGACGACGTCGTCGACGCCGACTTCGAGGAAGTCGACGACAAGAAGAAGTCGTCCTAAGCGAGCGTCGCACGAACATAGAGGCCCGGCGCTACGCGCCGGGCCTCTATCCTATCCAGGCAAGGGCCCCGCTCCTGCCGTCCACCCTTGAGTTTCGGCTCCGACGTTGAGTTCCGACTCGTTTGCACCACGGGCACCATGGCAAAAGTTGATTATTATGAGTTGCTGGGCGTCGCGCGCGATTGCGACGACAAGGGCCTGAAAGTCGCCTTCCGCAAGCTCGCGATGCAGTATCCACCCGGACAAGAACCCGGGCGATCACACGCGCCGAAGCCAAGTTCAAGGAAATCAACGAAGCCTACGAGATGCTCAAGGACCCGCAGAAGCGCGCGGCCTATGATCGTTTCGGCCATGCCGCCTTCGAGAATGGCGGCGGCGGCCCGGGCTTCTCCGGCGATTTCTCGATCCTCGATGTCCGACATCTTCGACGACATCTTCGGCGAGTTCATGGGTGGCGGACGTCGCGGCGGCGGGGCGGCGGCGGGCGCTCCGGCGGCCGCGAGCGCGGCGCCGATCTGCGCTACAACATGGAAATCACCCTGGAAGAGGCCTTCGCCGGCAAGACGGCGGAAGTGCATGTGCCGACCAAGGTCGCCTGCGAGGCCTGCTCGGGCACCGGCGCCAAGCCCGGCTCGCACCCCAAGGTCTGCACGACCTGCGACGGCCATGGGCGCGTGCGGGCTGCACAGGGCTTCTTCTCGATCGAGCGCACCTGCCCGACCTGCCAGGGTCGCGGCGAGATCATTTCCGACCCCTGCGACAAGTGCGCCGGCTCCGGCCGCAAAACGCAGGAGCGCACGCTCTCGGTCAACATTCCCGCCGGCATCGAGGATGGCACCCGCATCCGCCTGTCCGGCGAGGGCGAGGCCGGCCTGCGCGGCGGTCCGACGGGCGATCTCTACCTGTTCCTGTCGGTCAAGCCGCACAGCCTGTTCCAGCGCGAGGGTGCCGACATCTTCTGCCGCGTGCCGATCTCGCTGACGACGGCGGCGCTTGGCGGCCAGTTCGACGTGCCGACGGTCGATGGCGGCAAGACGCGGGTCAAGGTTCCCGACGGCACCCAGACCGGCAAGCAGTTCCGCCTCAAGGGCAAGGGCATGCCGGTCCTGCGCTCTAGCCAGATGGGCGACATGTACATCCAGGTGGTCGTCGAGACGCCGCGGAACCTGTCCCGCCGCCAGCGCGAGCTGCTGGAGGAATTCGAGAAAGCATCTTCTGAGGAAACCAACCCGGAATCGGCCGGATTCTTTGCGCGCATCCGAGACTTTTTCGGCGGCACCTGACACGATGGACTGCCACAGGATTGCCGCGAACCATCGCGCATAGTTCGGTCAGTCAATGATTCGGGTGCTGCATGTCCTCAATCCAGAAGCGGAAGTTCAAAGCGCTTGTGGCGGACGAGGTCCGCTTCTTTCGAAGCTGGATGGGCAAGCCGCTTTCGATGGGCGCAGTCAGCCCGTCCGGCAGGGCGCTGACCAAGCTGATGGCGAGCTTCGTCGACCCCGACGACGGCCTCCCGGTCATTGAACTCGGACCGGGCACCGGCGTCGTCACCAAGGCCCTGCTGGAACGCGGCGTGGCGCCCGAGCGGATCGTCTCGATCGAATACAGCGCCGATTTCTGCCAGCTGCTGGAAAAGCGGTTCCAGGGCGTCCGGATCATCCAGGGCGACGCCTACGCGTTCGACCAATCGCTGGCCGGGATCGTCGACGGTCCGGTCAGCGCCGTGATCTCCAGCCTGCCGCTGCTGACCCAGCCGCCGACACGCCGCAGCGCGCTGATCAGCGCCGCCTTTGCCCGCCTGCAGCCCGGTCAGCCCTTCATCCAGTTCTCCTACGGGCTCAATTCGCCCGTCCCCCCCGATCCGAATCTGTTCTCCACCTCGCATACCGGCTGGGTGATGAAAAACGTGCCGCCGGCCCGCGTCTGGGTCTATCGGCGGACGCATTGAGTTCTGCCGCGCGGCGTGGCATTCCCTACCCGCATTCCACCGCCGATGATCGACCAGCCGGTCTCCGGGGTGGCGCGGCGCGCGAATGTGCTTGCCGCCGGGGGCGACGGCCCCTGCCCCACCCCTTGCCAACCCAGCGTTGTCGCGCGAGTTGATCCCTGCGAGCCGCCTCGTCGCGGTGAACCATAAGGCCACGCCCATGCCCCTTCTCGATATTCGCGACCGCCTGATCGTTGGCCTTGACGTCCCCACCGTGGAGGCGGCGGAAGAGATGGTCGCGACGCTCGGCGACACGGTCACCTTCTACAAGGTCGGGCTGCAGCTGACCTTCGCCGGCGGCCTGACATTCGCGGAACGCCTGGTCGAGCGCGGCAAGAAGGTATTTCTCGACGTCAAGCTGCTCGATATCGACAACACGGTCGAGCACGCGGTGCAGAACATCGCCAAGCTCGGCATGCACTTCTGCACCATCCATGCTTATCCGCGCGCGATGCGCGCCGCCGTCCAGGGCAAGGGCGCGAGCGACCTGCGCCTGCTCGCCGTGACGGTACTGACCTCGATGGACGAGAGCGACCTCGCCGCCGCCGGCTATGCCGTGGGTCCGGCGGAACTCGTCGCCCGCCGCGCCGCCGACGCGCGCGCGGCTGGCATGAACGGCATCGTCTGCTCCCCCGAAGAGGCGGGCGCCATGCGCGCCGTCGTCGGCGCCGGCATGGCCATCGTCACGCCCGGCATCCGCCCGGCCGGCGCCATGCTCGGCGACCAGAAGCGGATCGCCACGCCGGCCGCCGCCATCAAGGCCGGCGCCGACCATCTCGTAGTGGCGCGGCCGATCCTCGAGGCCGCCGATCCCAAGGCGGCAGCGAAGGCCATTCTCTCGGAAATCGAGACCGCCTCGGCGATCTAGTCTCCCCCATCCGCCATCCGCCTGCTATATGCGCTCAGAAACCGGGGGAAACTTGCCATGACCGATATGGGCCTCGTCATCGTCGGCGCCGCCGGCCGCATGGGCCGGACACTGATCCGGATCGTCACCGAGACCGAAGGCGTCACCGTCGCCGGTGCGGTCGAGCGCCAGGGCTCCCCCTTCGTCGGCCAGGACGCCGGCGTCGTCGCCGGCCTGCCGGCGCTCGGCGTCGCCATCACCGACGACCCGCTGCCCGTCTTCGCCAAGGCACAGGGCGTGCTCGACTTCACCAGCCCGGCCGCCACCGTCGGCTTTGCCGAGATCGCCGCGCAGGCGCGAATCGTCCATGTCGTCGGCACGACCGGCCTGGCGCCGGAAGACCATGCGGCGCTCGACGCAGCGGCGCGCCATGCCGTCATCCTGCAATCCGGCAACATGAGCCTCGGCGTCAACCTGCTCGCACAGCTGGTCCGCCAGGCGGCGCGCGCGCTGGACGAGGATTTCGACATCGAGGTGCTGGAAATGCACCATCGCCACAAGGTCGACGCGCCTTCCGGCACGGCACTGATGCTCGGCAAGGCCGCCGCCGAAGGCCGCGACGTCGACCTGAACGAGCGCTCCGTCCGCGTCCGCGACGGCATCACCGGTGCACGCCCCAAGGGCGCGATCGGCTTCGCCGCCCTGCGCGGCGGCAGCGTCATCGGCGACCATTCCGTGATGCTGGCCGGCGAAGGCGAGATGATCACCCTGTCGCATCACGCGTCGGACCGCGCCCTTTTCGCCCGCGGCGCCATCAAGGCGGCGCTGTGGGCCCATGGCCGCAAGCCCGGCCGCTATTCCATGGCCGACGTGCTCGGCTTCACCGACTGACCCCAAAAGGAGCCTTCCGTATGGATCGCCTTCTCGTGCTCGTGCGCCATGGCCAGAGTGACTGGAACCTCAAGAATCTGTTCACCGGCTGGCGCGACCCCGACCTGACCGAACAGGGCGTCGCCGAGGCATCCGCCGCCGGCAAGCGATTGAAGGGGCTCGATCTTTCCTTCGGCCTTGCCTTCACCTCCGAACTCACCCGCGCCCAGAACACGCTGAAGCTGATCCTCGGCGAACTCGGGCAGCCCGAGCTGCCGACGATCCGCGACCAGGCGCTGAACGAGCGCGACTATGGCGACCTGTCGGGCCTGAACAAGGACGACGCCCGCGCCAAGTGGGGCGAGGAGCAGGTCAAGATCTGGCGCCGCTCCTATGACGTGCCGCCGCCGGGCGGCGAGTCGCTGAAGGACACCGGCGCGCGCGTCTGGCCTTATTACATCTTCAACATCCTGCCGCCGGTCATGCGCGGCGAGAAGGTGCTAGTGGCGGCGCACGGCAATTCGCTGCGCGCGCTGATCATGGCGCTGGAAGGCCTGACCCCGGCCGAGATCCTCGAGCGCGAGCTGGAGACCGGCGTGCCGATCGTCTACCGCCTCAACGCCGACACGACCGTGGCGGAAAAGAAGGTTCTCAAGGGCTAGTCCATGAGCCGGCGGCTGGAACGCATGCGCGAAAATCCGACCGCCAACTGGACCATGTCGGATGTCGAAGCGCTATGCCGCGAGTTCGACATCCACTGCGCGCCACCGCGCGGCGGTGGCTCTCACTACAAAATCGCTCATCCGGCGATTGCGGAAAAGCTGACCGTTCCTTCCAAGCGACCGATCAAAGCCGTATATATTCGCCATCTGGTCGCCTCGCGGACCGTGTGAGGCTCCTGAAATGAGCGCTCTTCGCTATCCCATCCTTGTCGAGCCCCTATCGCCTGAGGATGGCGGCGGGTTCGTGGCAACCGTGCCCGACCTCCCGGGCTGCATGAGCGACGGCAGCACGCCGGAAGAAGCCGTCTCGAACGTTCAGGATGCGATCCACAGCTGGATCGAGGCGGCGGAGGACATGGGCCATGAGGTCCCTGCCCCGTCCCGCCATCTTCAGCTTGCCGACTGATCGGCCCGCCATTCCTCCAGAACGGTCTCGTCCGTCTCGCTTTCGATAGCAGCGAGACGCAACGCGACGAACGCCTCCGGTGCGAGCTGCGACAGCGCCCAGACGGCGGCGCCGCGGACGACCGACGCCGGATCCTCCAGCAGGTTCCGCACCGCCGGCAGCAGGCTGGCGTCGCCGGAATTGCCGATCGCCACCAGCACGTTGCGCACGAAGCGGTCGCGGCCGATCCGCTTCACCGGCGAGCCGGAAAAGAATGCCCGGAACGCAGTGTCGTCGAGCGCCGCCAGGTCGGAAAGCTTCGGCCCCTCATATTCGGGCCGCGGCTTCAACTTCATCTCCGAGGCGGCCTTCGCGAACTTGTTCCACGGGCAGGCCGCCAGGCAATCGTCGCAGCCATAGATCCGGTTGCCCATCGCGACGCGGAACTCGCGCGGGATCGGGCCGGCATTCTCGATCGTCAGGTAGGAGATGCAGCGCCGCGCATCGATGCGGTAGGGCGTCGGAAAGGCGTTGGTCGGACAGGCGTCGAGGCAGGCGCGGCACTTGCCGCAATGGTCGCGCTCGGGCGCATCGACGGGAAGCTCCAGCGCCGTGAAGATCGAGCCGAGGAACAGCCACGAGCCAAATTCGCGCGAGACCAGATTGGTGTGCTTGCCCTGCCAGCCGAGGCCGGCCGCCTCGCCGAGCGGCTTTTCCATCACCGGCGCCGTGTCGACGAAGACCTTGACCTCATGGCCGGTGCGCGCCGCGAGACGGCCGGCGACCTGCTTCAGCTTGCCCTTGATGATGTCGTGATAGTCGCGGTTCCTCGCATAGACCGAGATGTTGCCGCGATCCCGCGCTTCTAGCAGGGCGCGCGGATCGTCCTCGGGACCGTAATTGAGGCCGAGCATGATGACGGTGCGGACATCCGGCCAGAGCACTTTCGGATCGGCGCGGCGCGCCGCCGTCTCCTCCATCCAGGCCATCGAGCCGTGATGGCCCTCCTCCAGGAAGGCATGCAGGCGCTCAGGCGCCAGCGGGATGGCGTCCGGTCCGGTGATGCGGACGACGCTGAACCCTTCGGCCAGCGCGTCGGCGATCAGCCGCGCCTTTTCGGCGCCAAGCTGCTTGGGCGTCAACGGATCGGGGGTCAGAAGTCCAGGTCGACGTAATGCGGCGCCGGGGGAACTCCCCGCACCACGTCGTTCAGCAGCGGCCGGAACGACGGCCGCGACTTCACCCGCGCGTACCACGCCTTCGCCGCCTCGTCCGCCTCCCATGGCACCTCGCCAAGATAGTCGATACAGGAGATCTCGGCGGCGGCGGCGAAGTCGGCCAGCGTCAGTTCGCGCCCCGCCAGCCAGTTCCGCCGCGCCGCCAGGTATCCGATGTACTGGATATGATAGCGGACATTGGCGCGCGCGGCACGGATCGCGGCGGGATCCGGCGAGGTATTGCCCTCCCCCTGCTTCATCTGCCGCTTGTAGATCTTCTCGGTGACGAGATAGTTCGTCACTTCGCCATGCAGCTTGCCGGCGAACCATTCGACCAGCCGGCGCACCTCGGCGCGGTCGGCCGCATGTTCCGGCATCAGCCGAACCTCGCCCATCCGGGCGCCCTTGGTTTCGACAAGATATTCCGTGATGACGGATCCGCCGGCGACAACCGTCTCGTTGTCATCAATGAAAATCGGCAGGATTCCGGCCGGATTCAACGCCAAAAGCGCCGCATTGCGGACCCAGGGCTTCTCTTCGACGAACTCGACGGCCTCGTCATATTCCGACAAGACCAGACGGGCATAACGCGAAGCGGCGGAGAAGGGATGATGATGAAGGAAGGACATCGTTACGCAAGTCGAGAGCTGAAAATGCGAAGCGATTCCGCGGCGGTACTTGCGAGTTGCGAGAACGGCTCCAGCGCCCGCATATAGGCCGCGATTGTGGCGAGTATCAAGCCGATTCGCGGTTTTGACGTTCAACAGCAGTCGCAGGAGCGATGATGGATATCCCAGGTTTACTGGATGCGATTGTACTCGGCCTGATTGAAGGCCTCACCGAATTCATTCCCGTCTCCTCGACGGCACATCTGCTGCTGGCAGGACATTTCCTCGGCTTCGACAGCCCGGGCCGCGCCTTCGAAGTGCTGATCCAGCTCGGCGCCATCCTGGCGATCCTGACCGTCTATTTCGGCCGGCTGCTGAAGATCCTGCACGATCTGCCTTCCGATCCGCGCACCCGCCGCTTTGTGCTCGGCATCCTGCTCGCCTTCCTGCCGGCGGCCGTCATCGGCGCCGCGGCGCATGGCTTCATCAAGCAGGTGCTGTTCGAAAGCCCGATGCTGATCTGCGTCATGCTGATCCTCGGCGGCTTCATCCTGCTGATCGTCGACCGGCTCGATTTGAAGCCGCGCTACCACGACGCCATGGACTTCTCGCTCGGCATGTATCTGGGCATCGGTTTCGCCCAGTGCCTGGCGATGGTGCCCGGCGTGTCACGTTCGGGCGCGTCGGTCGTTGCGGCGATGCTGTTCGGCAGCGACAAGCGCTCCGCGGCCGAGTTCTCGTTCTTCCTGGCCATGCCGACCATGGTCGGTGCCTTCGCCTTCGACCTCTACAAGACGCATGACCAGATCACCTCGGCGGGGGCCTGGAACATCGTGGTCGGCTTTGTCGCCGCCTTCATCGCCGGCGTCTTCGTCGTCCGCCGGCTGCTCGATTTCGTCAGCCAGCGCGGCTTCGCGCCCTTCGCCTATTGGCGCATCGGCGTCGGCGCCATCGGCCTAGCCGCCCTGCTCACCTTCGGCTGATCCGTTCACGGCTCTCCGCAACGAAAAGCCCTCGCCCGAGACCCGGGCGAGGGCTTTTTTATGCCGATAGTTTGCGGCCCTGGCGGTTGTCCGTCAGGAGGGCACCGCGAGGCCGCCCGCCGAACTATGCCGTACGCTTGTGGTCGAACTGCCCGTGCGGCTTGAAGCGCTGCAGATAGGACGGCAACACCGCGAGCAGGTTGCTTGGATTGATGCCGATACCGGACAACGTCCGGCCTTCCGCCTCGGCGGCGGTCGAAACAATGTTGTCGTGCTTCAGCAGGCGGACCTGGTCGGTTGTGAGCAACGGCTTCGGCAGCAGCTGCGCCACCAGGGCGCCGTAATGCGCGAGGGACCACGGCACCGGCACCAGAAGCGGCGAGCGCTCGATCTCGGTCAAAAGCAGTTCGAGGCACTGACGGAAGGTCTTCACCTCCGGTCCGCCGAGCTCATAGATCGTACCGCCGGCGAGCTGGCCTTCGACCGCGCGCGCGATCGCTTCGGCGACATCGCCGACGAACACCGGCTGCAGCTTGGTCTTGCCGCCGCCGATCAGCGGCAGGAAGGGCGAGATGCGAGCGAGATCGCCGAATCGGTTGAAGAACTGATCCTCCGGCCCGAAGACAATGGACGGGCGCAGGACAACGGCTTCCGGAATGGTCTCGAAGACGGCGACCTCGCCCAGTGCCTTGGTGCGGGCATAGAGCGAATCCGACTTCGGATCGGCGCCGAGCGCCGACTGGTGCACCAGCGTCTTGATGCCGGCGGCGCGCGTCGCCTCGGCTACGGCGCGAGCGCCGAAATGATGCAGCACCGAGAAGTTCTGGCGGCCGCTCTCGTTCAGGATGCCGACGAGGTTGACGACGGCGTCCGCGCCCTCGACCGCCCGGTCGACCGACCAGCGGTAACGGAGGTTCGCCTGCACCGGCATGATCTGGCCGACAGAACCGAGCGGTTGCAGGTGGCCGGCAAGGTCCGGCCGGCGAACAGCGACGCGGATGCGCCAGCCGCGCTTGGCGAGCGCGCGCACCACATGACGGCCGATGAAGCCGGAGCCGCCGAAAACCGTGACCAGTTTGTCGGTACCCGTCGCCATGTTCTCGTCTCCGTTATATTTGAAGCGTTCTCATATCGGCTCGCCGCGACGCTGTACAGACGCCAGACGGTCGCGCTAAGCGCTTAGCCGATCAGCCGGCCCACCAGCTTCGCGGTATAATCGACCATCGGCACGATGCGGGCATAATTGAGCCGCGTCGGCCCGATCACGCCGAGCACGCCGACGACCCGGCTCTCGGAGTCGCGGTAGGGCGACACCACCAGCGACGAACCCGACAGCGAGAACAGCTTGTTCTCCGAGCCGATGAAGATGCGCACGCCATCGCCCGCCTCGGCGCTGCCGAGCAGATGCACGAGCTCGCGCTGGGTCTCGATGTCGTCGAACAGCAGGCGGATCCGCTCGAGATCCTCGGCGGCCCGCACGTCCTCGAGCAGATTGGCCTGGCCTCGCACGATCAGCGTGTCCGGCCGAACGCCGGTTGCCTCGACCCAACTCGCGAGGCCCGCATCGATCAGGCGCGCCGTGAGTTGGTCAAGCTCGGCGCGGACCTGGGCCTGCCGATGATTCAACTCCGCCCGCGCTTCTGCCAGGCTGCGGCCACGCAGATGCGTATTGAGATAGTTTGCCGCCTCGACCAGGCTCGACGGTGTCGTGCCGGGATCGAGATCGATCAGGCGGTTCTCGACCGAACCATCCTCGCCGACCAGCACGACCAGCGCCTTGGTCGGCTCCAGCCGGACGAATTCGATGTGCTTCAGCCGCTGGTCGCTCTTGGTCGCCAGCACGACGCCGGCGCCGCGCGACAAGCCGGACAGCATGCGGCCGGCCTCGCTCAGGACGCCATCCACGGTTCGCCCGCCGCCGCCACCGGCGACCCGGCTCTCGATGTCGCGCCGCTCCTCGGAGGTCAGGTCGCCGACTTCCAGCATCGCGTCGACGAACAGGCGAAGCCCGCTCTCAGTCGGTAGCCGGCCGGCGGAGGTGTGCGGCGCATAGATCAGGCCAAGCCCCTCGAGATCGGACATGACGTTGCGGACGGAGGCCGGCGACAGCGCCATCGGCAGGATGCGGGCGAGATTGCGCGAGCCGAGCGGTTCGCCGGTCTCCAGATAGCTGTCGACGATGCGCCGGAAAATCTCGCGCGAGCGCTGGTCGAGCGCCGAAAGCGCCGAACTTGCCGTCTCGGAGGCCGTGCGATCGCCGGGCAAGACGCTGGATCCTCTCTCCAAATGCTTCGAACTAATTGATTAAGTGTCGATTTCAGCGCCCGGTTCAAGCAGGGCTTTACGTTTTGAGCCAGCGACCTGTACAAGCGGACCAACGAAACAGCCAGGAATATCCCATGCGACCTTCGAAACGCGCCGCGGACGCCTTGCGCGCGGTAACGCTTGAACGCGGCGTGGCCAAGCACGCCGAAGGCTCCTGCCTGGTCAAGTTCGGCGATACGCACGTGCTCTGCACCGCCAGCCTCGAAGACAAGCCACCATCCTGGCTGCGCGGTTCGGGCAAGGGCTGGGTCACGGCCGAATACGGCATGCTGCCGCGCTCGACCGGCGATCGCATGCGCCGCGAGGCCGCCACCGGCAAGCAGTCCGGCCGGACGCAGGAAATCCAGCGCCTGATCGGTCGCTCGCTGCGCGCCGTCGTCGATCTCGTCCATCTCGGCGAGAAGCAGATCACCATCGACTGCGACGTCCTGCAGGCCGACGGCGGTACGCGCACGGCCTCGGTCACCGGCGCCTGGGTGGCGCTGTATGATTGCATCCAATGGATGAAGTCGCGCGACATGGTCGGCCCGAAGGTGATCCGCGACCACGTCGCCGCCGTCTCGGTCGGCATGTATCGCGGCACGCCGGTTCTCGATCTCGACTATGCTGAGGATTCGGAAGCCGAGACGGATGCGAATTTCGTCCTGACTGGGGCCGGCGGCATCGTCGAGATCCAGGGCACCGCCGAAGGCAAGCCCTTCAACGAGGCCGAACTGATCGCGATGCTGACGCTCGCCAAGAACGGCATCGCCGACCTGGTCGAACTGCAGAAGCTGGCGATTTCGGGATGAATGCGACGAACCACCGCCTGACCTCCGGCGACACGCTGGTGCTCGCCTCGCACAATCGCGGCAAGCTGCGCGAATTCGCCGGCTTGATGGCGCCGTTCGGCCTCAAGGTCGTCTCGGTCGGCGATCTCGGCCTGCCGGTCCCCGACGAGACCGGCACCACGTTCGAGGAGAACGCGGCGATCAAGGCGCATGCCGCGGCCAAGGCTTCGGGCTTCCCGGCACTTTCGGACGATTCCGGCCTCTGCGTCGATGCGATCGGCGGCGATCCGGGCGTCTATTCGGCGGACTGGGCGGCGCCCGACGGCGACTTCGCCCGCGCCATGCGCAATGTCGAGGAGAAGCTGCAACTGGCCGGCGCCGCCTCGCCGGACCAGCGGACCGGCCGCTTCGTCGCCGTGCTCTGCCTCGCCTTCCCGGACGGGACGACGCGCTATTATCGCGGCGAGATCGAAGGCACGATGGTCTGGCCGCCGCGCGGCGCGCTCGGCTTCGGCTACGACCCCGCCTTCCTGCCGGAGGGCCATGAGCGTACATTCGGCGAAATGGAAGCGGAAGAGAAGCACGGCTGGTCGGCCGGCCGCACCGATGCGCTGTCGCACCGGGCCCGCGCCTTCGCCCTATTCGCCCGCAACGAGCTCGGAGCCTGAACCGGATGGCGGCACCGATCGAACCCGGATTTGGCGTCTATGTGCACTGGCCGTTCTGCGCGGCCAAGTGTCCCTATTGCGACTTCAACTCGCATGTCCGCCACCAGGGGGTTGATCAGGAGCGGTTCGCCAAGGCGTTCGTGACCGAGATCAAGACGATGGCGGCCAAGTCGCCCGGCAAGACGGTCGACTCGATCTTCCTCGGCGGCGGCACACCGTCGCTGATGGACCCGAAGACCGTCGGCACCATTCTCGACGCGATCGGCGCGGCGTGGAACGTCGCGCCCGACGCCGAGGTGTCGATGGAGGCAAACCCGTCCAGCGTCGAGGCGGAACGCTTCCGCGGCTATCGCGCCGCCGGCGTCAACCGCGTTTCGCTCGGCGTGCAGGCGCTGAACGACAAGGATTTGAAGGCGCTCGGCCGCGTCCACAACGTCGAAGAGGCGATGCGCGCCATCGACATCGCCCGCGCCACGTTTCCGCGCCTGTCCTTCGACCTGATCTATGCCCGGCCCGGCCAGACACCGGACATGTGGCGGGCCGAACTGATGCAGGCGCTCGAACGCGCTTCCGATCACATGTCGCTCTACCAGCTCACCATCGAGCCCGGCACGATGTTCGAGAAGCTCTACCAGGCCGGCAAGCTCGTCATTCCCGACGAGGACACGGCCGCGACCCTGTTCGAGATCACGCAGGAGATTTGCGACAAGTATGGCCGTCCGGCCTACGAGATCTCCAACCACGCCGTTCCCGGCGGCGAATGCCGGCACAATCTCGTCTATTGGCGCTATGGCGAATATGCCGGCATTGGTCCGGGCGCGCATGGCCGCCTCGTCATCGACGGCAAGCGCCACGCCACCGCGACGACGCTGCTGCCGGAAACCTGGCTGGGCCGTGTTGAATCCTGGGGCGACGGCATCGAGACGGACGAGATCCTGACGGCGGAAGAAGCCGGCGACGAGATGCTGCTGATGGGCCTGCGTCTAACCGAAGGCATCGATCTGCGCCGCTACCGGGCCATCGCCGGCCGACCGCTCGATCCGCGCCGCATGGCCGACCTGATCGAGCACGGCATGGTCGAGCGACTCGACGAGAACCGTGTCCGCGCCACCCGCTCCGGCTCCTTCGTGCTGGACGCCGTGGTCGCCGACCTGGCGGCCTGAGGCTCTCCCTTTCGCCTCTCCCTGAGGGAGAGGTCGGATCGCTGGGCCGGGTGAGGGTTTACGGCCTCTCCGGAAGGTTCCGTCGCCCTCTCCCCACGGGAGAGGTGAAAAAGGGAGATAGTCTTGCCTACGTCCCCGTGCGGGCAAAGGTCTGCGGCGCGCGGTCGACCATGACCGGCGTACCACCGCCCAATTCGTACACCGCGAGCTGGCGCTGATTGGTGCCGTCCGGCAGGAAGCGGAAGGCGCCGTCGACGCCGATGAAGCCGTTCGGGTTCGCCAGCGTATCGGCCGTGAAGCGCTTGTCGCCATAGCGGGCGGCGAGCCCGGCGGCAAGGCTCGTCGCGTCATAACCGAGCGATGCGGTGCGCAGCGGCGGTGCGCCGAAGACACCCTGATAGCGGACGGCGAAAGCGGCATAGCCGGCGCGATCCGGTGCCGGATACCAGCCGCCGCGAAGCGTCGGCTCGGCGGCGATGCGCGGATCGTCCCACTGGCCGGAACCCAAGAACTTGACCTGACCAGGCCGAATGCCGCGAGCGGAAAAGATCTGCGCCAGGAAGGGCGCGGCATCGCCCGCATCCGGCATGAACACAGCGTCGACCTGCCCGCTCTGGATCACGGTGGCGAGCGCCTCGGCCTTCTGCTGCATGGCCACCCGATCGAGGCCATAGCGCTCGATGGTAACGACACGGACGCCATTGGCGGAAGCGGCCCGCTGCAGCGCCGCCTCCATCACCGTGCCGTAGCCGTTGGCCGGCAGGATTGCCGCAATCGAGCGTTTTCCCTGCGAGGCGGCATAAGAGATGATCCGGTCGGCATCCGACTGCGGCAGGAAGCTGAGCAGATAGACATTGCGCGCGGCGACGCTGGTATCGGTCGAGAAAGCGACGACAGGAATGCCGGCAGGCCGCGCGACCGAGGCAGCCGCCGCGACGGACGGCGCAAAGAGCGGCCCCATGATCAGCTCGGCGCCCTCGGAGATTGCCTCGGTGGCCGCCTCGCGCGCGCCTTCCGGCGTGCCGCGATCATCCTTGACCAGGATCTGCAGATTGGCGCCGCCCTGAAATTCGCGCAGCGCCAAATCGGCGGCGTTCTTCAGATTGGCGGCGATCACGCCGGCATTGCCGGTGGCCGAGGACGGCACCAGCAGCGCGACGCGGACCGCGCCGCTGCCGAGCGTTTCGCCGTTCACCGGCTGGCTGCCGGTGGCGACCGGCGTTACCCCGGCCTCCGCGCCGGGGCCCCCGACCGTCGACGAGCAGGCGGCGAGAAGGCCGAGCGCCGCGATCGAGGATACGAATGCCCCTGCCCTGCTACCGCCCAGCCGTTCGGAACGGATCCAACCCACACGCCTTCTCCTGTTCAATCGCAAGATGTAACTGTACTGGAAAGCCCATGGTTGTTCAGCGGCAAAGAGCGGCGGTTTCGGTGAATTCAAGTCTGGTGTCACATCTCCACAACGTCGGCGCAGGCGCGTCATGAGCGCCCCCGCACAGGCGGAAACGCCGGCAAGCGCCGGCGGCGAGAGCCAAGCCGGCTATCTGGTCGACGGCCAGCGCCTGCGCGCGCCGAGGATCGAACCCGGCCTCTACATTGTCTCGACGCCGATCGGCAATCTGCGCGACATCACCATCCGCGCGCTGGCGACGCTGGCGGCGGCCGACGTGATCGCCTGCGAGGATACGCGCGTAACCCGCGTGCTGACCCGCCACTACGGCATCGAGACCGAGCTGTTCGCCTATCACGAGCACAATGCGGATCGGCAGCGGCCGAAGCTCTTGGCGGCGCTCGCGAGCGGCAAGGTGGTGGCGCTCGTCAGCGACGCCGGCACACCGCTCGTCTCCGATCCGGGCTTCCGGCTGGTCGGCGACGTGCTCGGCGCCGGCCATCGCGTCATCCCGATCCCCGGCGCCTCGGCGCTGCTGGCGGCGCTGGTCGCGGCGGCGCTGCCGACCGACACCTTCCTGTTCGCCGGCTTCCTGCCCAACCGTACCGTCGGCCGCAAGAAGCGCCTCGCGGCGCTGGCCGACGTGCCGGGCACGTTGATTTTCTACGAGTCTCCGCACCGCACGGCGGATTCGCTCGCCGACATGGCCGAGACGCTCGGCGGCGACCGTCCCGCCGTGGTGGCGCGCGAACTGACCAAGACCTTCGAGACGGTTCGGCGCGGCACCCTCGCCTCGCTCGCCGAGGCCTTTGCCGGGGAGCCGTCGCCGAAGGGCGAGATCGTCATCCTGATCGGCCCGCCGATCGCCGGTGAACCCGACGCCGACGAAGTCGACACGCTGCTGGCCCGGTTGCTGGAAAGCCATCCGCTGAAGGAAGCGGCGGCGCTGGCCGCCACCGCCACCGGCATGGCGAAGCGCGACCTCTACCAGCGCGCGCTGGAACTGAAGGCGGAAGCCGCCGGCGACGAGGATGGCGAGGACGGCCCCGACACGGGCGACAACGACGATGGCGCGGCCTGACCGCCGCGCCTCGGAACGACGCGGCCGTTTCGCCGAAACGGTCGCCGCCCTCTATCTCAATCTGAAGGGCTATCGCACCGTCGCGCGGCGCTTCCGCAGCCCGCTCGGCGAAATCGACCTCGTCATGCGGCGCGGCGGGCTGCTCGTCTTCGTCGAGGTGAAGGCGCGGCGCAGGCGGGACGCCGCCATCCTGGCGATCACCCCGGCGGCGCGTGACCGCCTCATCCGGGCGGCCGAGAGCTTCATCGCCCGCCATCCGCAGGCGGCCGGCCTGACGCTCCGCTTCGACATCGTCGCGGTTCTGCCGCGCCGGCTGCCGTATCATATCGTCGATGCTTTCGCTTGTGATCGCTGACGACGGCATTGCCATTCGGCCCCGCCACACGACATAAGGGGCCTATTCCGCATTGGGGGACTTCATGTCGCTTTCCGTCGCCATCCAGATGGACCACATCGCCAACATCAACATCCGTGGCGATTCCACCTTTGCCCTGATGCTGGAAGGCCAGCGGCGCGGCCACAAGCTCTATCACTATACGCCCGACCGGCTGTCGCTGAACGACGGCCGGGTCGAGGCGGCGATCGAGGCGGTCACCGTCCGCGACATTCCCGGCGATCATTTCTCGCTCGGCGACAAGGAACGCACCGACCTTTCGACACTCGACGTCGTGTTCCTGCGCCAGGATCCGCCCTTCGACATGGGCTACATCACGACGACCCATCTGCTCGAGCGCATCCATCCGAAGACGCTGGTGGTCAACGATCCCGCCGAGGTTCGCAACGCGCCCGAAAAGATCTTCGTCACCGAATATCCGAAGCTGATGCCGCCGACGCTGGTCTCGCGCGATGCCGACGAGATCCGCCGCTTCCGTCAGGAGCATGGCGACATCATCATCAAGCCGCTGTTCGGCAATGGCGGCGCCGGCGTCTTCCGCCTGTCGGAGGGCGACCAGAACCTCGCTTCGCTGCTCGAGATCTTCTCGGCCGCCTATCGCGGCGAACCCTATGTCGTGCAGCGCTATCTGCCGGCGGTGCGGGCCGGCGACAAGCGCATCATCCTGGTCGACGGCGTCGCCGTCGGCGCCATCAACCGCGTGCCAGCGGATGGCGAGTCGCGCTCCAACATGCATGTCGGCGGCCGGCCGGAGCCGATCGAACTGACCCGACGCGATCGCGAGATCTGCGAGGCGATCGGGCCGGACCTCAAGAAGCGCGGCTTCGTCTTCGTCGGCATCGACGTCATCGGCGACTATCTGACCGAGATCAACGTCACCTCGCCGACCGGCATCCGCGAAGTGAAGCGCTTCGGCGGTGCCGACATCGCCGCGCTGATCTGGGACGCGGTCGAAGCCAAGCGCTGACATCAGCGCTCCGGACCGCAGGGCCGGCTGCGATCCCCAACGACGGACTGGACAGGTCGGGACCGCGCGTTCACGACCTGTTCTTGTGTTGGCATCCTAATTGACGTAACGTAACCCTCGAACGGGGGGTGACGGGCAATGGTTGCGCATGTCACGACGGTGGCGTTCCAGGGCATCGAGGCGGTGCCGGTCGACGTCCAGATCCAGATCGCGCCGGGTTTTCCCGGCATCATCATCGTCGGACTGCCGGACAAGGCCGTGGCCGAAAGCCGCGAGCGGGTGCGCGCGGCGCTGCACGCCTCCGGCCTCGCTTTGCCGCCGAAGCGGATCATCATCAACCTGGCACCGGCCGACCTGCCCAAGGAAGGCAGCCACTACGACTTGCCGATCGCGCTCGGCCTGATGGCGGCGCTCGGCGTCCTGCCGGGCGACCAACTGGCCGAATTCGTCGCGCTGGGCGAATTGGCGCTCGACGGCACCATCGCAACCGTCGCCGGCGTGCTGCCGGCGGCGATCGGCGCCAACGCCATGGGACGCGGCCTGATCTGCCCGGCCGCCTGCGGCCCGGAAGCGGCCTGGGCCGGCGGCGGAATGGAAATCCTGGCGCCGCGCAGCCTGATCGCCATTGCCAACCACTTCAAGGGCACGCAGGTGCTGTCGCGGCCGGAGCCGGCGTTGAAGCGCGACGGAGCGGCGCCGCTCGACCTCGCCGATGTCCGCGGCCAGGAAAGCGCCCGCCGCGCGCTCGAGATCGCCGCCGCCGGCGGCCACAATCTGCTCATATTGTCGCGTAGGGACCAAATCGTTCGCGGCGCACTGACCGTTGGCCAATGAAGGCTGCGAACCAGAAAGTGGAGTAGGCTGCTTCTAGGACAAGGCGAGGGGAGAAAAGCCATATGCCGGTAACAAAGGGCAGCGGGAATCCAAATTGGACAAGAGACGAGACGTTGCTGGCACTGGACCTGCTGTATCGACACGACGCCAAGCCGCTCGACAGAAGCAGTGGCGAGGTTGCGGACCTCTCCCGGCTTCTGAAATCCGCGCAACTGCATCCTATTGAAGGGCGGAAGGATAACTTTCGGAATACCGACGGTGTCGCATTGAAGTTACAGAACCTCCTGTCAGCGCTCGTACCCGGCAGGGGTCTATCCTCTTCGAAGACCGACCGTGAGGTGGTGAGCGCCTTTCCCCAGTCGGCGCGAGATCGTCTGGCGGGGATCGCAGCAGCTATACGCGCTGAGCTCGAGACAGGGTCTCCCATTGCGGACGTCCCTGACGACGAAGTGTTTGTCGAAGGGCGTGTCATTACCGTTCAGCATCGAGCACGAGACCGACGACTGCGACTAAAATTGTTGGCTGGCAAGTCGGACAATGCGCTGGTTTGCGAGATCTGCTCGTTTGAGCCACCGCCGATCACACGAAGCCTCAGAGAGAGTTTTTTTGAGGCGCATCACATCGTTCCGCTAGCGACTGTAGAGATCTCCAAGACCCGCGTGGCTGACATGGCACTGCTATGCGCGGGATGCCATCGGTTCATTCACAGACTGATCTCTAGCCGCGCAAGATGGATAGGGATAGGCGAGGGTCGAGCCGTGTTGGCGGGGCCTCACGGTAGCTGAACTATCGGCCCCTCATCCCACGGCACGAGCAAAAAAACAGGGGCTCGCATCCGACCTTGGCGCGATGCGCCGTTGGTCAGTCGAACCCCTGTTTCCAGTTTCGTTTCGCCTAAGGTAACGAAACAGAGAAACTCGATCTCACAGCCGGATGACCCTGACTGAAGGGAGCTTCGCTCTCCCTGATGTCACCCCAGTGGTGCGTCAGTAGTCGCTGCTCTGATCGTCCTCTGCCTCCGTCTCCAACCCAATCGCCTCGGGCTGCTCTCTAATCCGCCGGGCAGACGCGAGACACTCGGAGGCGTCATCGCGACTGATGACCTTCATCTCGATCGCCTTGGTCAGCCGCTTGCTGACGGTGCCCTTCGACATGCCCAGGTGTTTTGCGATCTCCTGCTGGCTGATGAAGTCCAGCGACCGAAGGCAGAGCACAACAGGATCATCCTCTCCTGCGACAACCTCATCGGACACCTCCCACCCATCGTCTGTGAGCGACCACGTTCGCGGCAGAAGTCGTTCATCGGTCTTTTGACGGAACTTCCGAAACTGTGGCACGAAGGAGGCCCCGCCAACCCGCGCAATGGCTGGCTTCTGCAGTTCAAGCACGACCTCGAACGTGACCTCGATGGAGGCGCTGCCCCTGAAGGCATGGCCGTCCTTGCGAGCGTGATGAACGAGGATGGTCGTGAGACCGATTTGTTTGGTGGTGAGGAGAAAGCCTTGGATGGCCTTGAACGATGTCGAGGCGTTCTCATCCTCCAGCCCCTCGCTGAGCGTCGTGAAGTTGTCGAGGATAAGGACTTCGGCACCGACCGCCTGACACATATCGAGCAAAGCAGCCTGTCCATCCTCCGTCGTCAGATCGTAGAAGGTGGCCTCAGGATCCTGGCCCTGCCGGTTAACGAAGAAGAGCTTGTCACCAAGAGTCGCGTCGGGGCCAATGGTAACGGCCTTCGTCTCCTGCAGCATGATGAGGCGGTCCCTGATGTCCTGCTGGTGCATCTCTCCGTCGATATAGAGGACGCTACAGGGACGGTCAGACTTCCATGGTCCAGCGCTGCCACCAGTCGCCATGGCCATAGCCAGACTGAGGCTGAGCATGGTCTTGCCGACACCGGAGGCCGCCCACACCAGCGCCGTTTCACCGGTACGCAGCCAAGGATCGATCACGTATTGCCGCTCAGGGAATGACCGAGCCATTAACTCGCCAGCCGAAATGCTGACCAATGGTTTGACAGGCCGCTCAACGGCAGAGCGCGACATCAGCCGATGCTCCAGAACAGCGGGGCATGGCGTGATGCAAGCAATCTCAGTCTTGCCGAGAGACGTAAGGCCTCGGCTGCGGATCGACTTAAGATCGAGGTGGAGACCGGGACCGAGGACAGGATTGGCGCAGCGGCGACGCCAGAGAGGTACGATTGATCGAGATTCATAGAAAAGCCTTTGGAACGGGCACGCCTCTCCGATGCCCGCCAGAATGATCCGACGTGCAGGGAGGACGTGCGATGAGGTTGATGTCAGGATGAGAAGACGCGATGCGAGAGCGCTCGTGGTCGACGAGCGCGTCTAGCCAGATGGAGCCAATAAGTGCTCGCCCCCGAGCGGAGAGATCGCCAACGCGAGCGCCATCCTCAGATGGGTCACGATATCAGAGCCATCGATTTACGGACGACCGGCCGCCGCTCACGAGCCTCGGACAAGTCGCGTCTTCTCGAATCCGGATATTTATTCCGCAGGTGGCCTCAGGCTTGGAAATCTGGGATCTGGGCCAGATCAGTCTGCAGCCCGCTCGACGCCCTCCAGCGCCCTGTAAACGCTGCCACGGCCTATCCCAAGCGCCTTGGCTATCTCGGTCGGCGTCTTTCCCTCGGCGTGGAGCTTTCGAGCATCGTCCGCTTTGAGCCGTGCGGTCGGCTTGCGTCCAAGGTACTTGCCCTCGGCCTTGGCCTTGGCGATGCCCTCGCGCTGCCGCTCCAGCATCATCTCTCGTTCGAACTGGGCAAAACCAGAGAACACATTGAGGATGAGCCGACCCGTCGCGCTCTTGGTGTCGACCGTCTCACCGCCCAGGTTGAGCACTCGGAGGCTCACGCCCTTCTCATCCAGCGCCCGGACGACGTCCCAGAGGTTGATTGTGGAGCGAGCCAGGCGGTCGATCTTGGTCACGACCAACGTGTCGCCCTCGCGGACATAATCCAGCGCCCGCTCCAATTCAGGCCGCTTGCCGATAGACGACACCTGTTCATCGAAAATCTTGCCGCAACCGGCCGCGAGTAGATCCCGGCGCTGGGCTTCAAGGCCCGCTTCCTGCTCTGTGGTCGAGGTTCTGCCATAGCCGATGAGGTGGCCGGATGAAGGTGTTGTGGTCGTCATGTCGCCCCTGCCCGGAGTGTCCAAAAGGTCCAGACATGAGAGTCGAACGCGCCCAGAATGTCAATACCCACCCTAATGGACGCCCCTGAGGCTGGAGCGGACACGTCCGGTAGGGCGCGGGCTATTGGACGATAGACCGGCCCGAAAGATCTAAGCTCCCTTGCCAGGCGCAAGTCAGGTCATCTCGCCATCCTGGCAGTCTCTGGCACGGTTGCGTTCGCGCATGGTGGCGGACTGGATAGCAACAATTGTCACACAGACCACAAGACCGGTACGTACCACTGCCACTAGTCATCGAAAGTTTACGCCACTCACGAGCGGGTGGTTTCCAAACAGTCCGTCTGACATTGTGAGGCGACAGTCATCTCGATCATTTCCCCTCAACAAATAGGGGGGAGCGTTCGAGGCCGGGGCACGGGGGCAAGGCTCAAAGCGAGTTGGATGGATATCTGCCTGTAAATGCCGGATCACTATTTCGGATGAGGCTATCTCTCCCATGTGAAAATCGCTTTGAGATTGCCTAACGTGCGAGAACACCGAGCGCGTTCAATAGCTCGGGCGTAACGGTTCCCGTCACCTTCAAACTGTAGTCCGACTGCATCTTGCCAATGGCAGTTCGCGTATCGGGCCCAACGACTCCATCGATGGTGCCAGTGAAATAGCCATAGGTGAAGAGAGCCGTCTGCACTTGGATGACGATCTCTCTGAACTTGTTCGTGTTTCCTGGCAGTGCAGCGAGAGGGGCCTGGTATCGGGGCACAGCGGGAGCTTGGAACTGTTGAGCTGCATCCGGCGGGCTCGCAAGGAAGGCTGGTGGTTGCGAGTTGTAGGCTCGGGGGGCCGTGTAGCCTCCACCCGAGGAAGACCGGTGACTGCTGTGTGATCGGTGGGAACTATGAGAGCGATGACCCGCCAGAGTGTACTGATGATCCAGCCTGAACACGTCGAACAGACTAGCTCTCCGCTCCGGCTCTAGGGTGGATTTCCCGGCAACCGGAAGCGCCTCGGCACCACCAGACGGAATGAACCCCGCCGCTAATAATGATGGGATGACGAACTTCCGCTTCATAGATGACGGACTCCTGCGAAACCACGATCGTCAGGATACCACTCAAAGAAGCCCCCGCAACGTGAACGTGCAGAGCAATCATCACATTCCGATAGGTAGCGTCGCTTCCAGTCACTGATCGTAGACGGAGCGAGAGCCCGATATGGCTCGGGCACGGTGCATAGTGGAAAATTATAGAGCACTGCCGAAATGCCTCTCGCGCGAGCAAGATCTAGGGCAGAGGCAACATGACCAAACGAAATCGACGTGTCCTCAAATAGCTCGTCCCAGTTCTTCCGAGCGTAGCCTATGTTCTCAAGCTGCATGATAGCCCAGTTGGTAACGAACGGTACGTGGGTTACGAGGAACACCGCGAGCTCGGTTAGGCGGGCAACATTCAGGCGCATGATCACAGTACGCAGCTCAATTGCCGCTCCGGCCCTACAAAGTATCGCCAGGTTATTCAGCAGGGCGGCTTGAGCTCCTTGTTTTCCTACGATCCTGTCATGTAGGCCCGGGTCCGCCGAATAGAGCGGCACTCCCCACGTCACAGAACCGGCGGGCAATGCCCTAAGGGTCTGGACATCCTGCTCCACGAAGTGCTGCGCGTTGGTCAGCACATGGAACGAAACATCCGGCCTAGCTTCGAGAACCCGTGTCAGCAATCCGAAAAGCTGATCCTTATATAGTGTCGGCTCTCCGCCCGAGATACCAATCGTAGCATCGCGCGGAGCAAGCAGCGCGGCGGTCTCAAGCAGCGAGAACATATCGACATGCCGCGTCTTGGGCGGCTGAGAACACATCACACAGAGCTGGTCACAGCGCTCGGTGACCAACAGCGTATTGTGGTCAGAGGCTGCCCTGATCAGCCGATGAGCGATATTCCGGTCGGGTATGACGAGGAGGACGTCGCCATCTGCCTCTCCGGATCGGAGCCCCTGTACCCGGAGCAGCCCACCAGGGCCTTCGAACACAGCGTCCGCACCTTCGAACTCGGCAAGGTACACATCGTGAGTAGTCGAGCGAAGCCCATAGTCGTCATTCAGCCGGACCACGAACGGATGCCGGGCTCCTGTCGCTTCAACGGCAAACCTCAGCGAGATCATGAGTGTCTTCTCGCCAGACCAATTGGCCACTCAGCTACCCCAGCCCAGCGAGCAAGCGAGAGGCGCGTCGCTACATCGTCGCGATAGACCAATTCAAAGACCTTATCAAAGAGGGCCATGTGACGCTGGCAGAACCAGGTGTCATGCCGGGGCACATCGACCCGCCCGTAGCGGGACACGTCATCAATGAGGTCTGTTCCACAGAAGGTCTGATAGGGGCAGTGAATGCAATCTGGGTCGAAGTTGTTCATGGACGAGGCGTTCATTGCAGCGCGACGTTCGCCATCGATTCCCGTTGCCACATGCCCGACAGACAAGTCGACGTGTCCGATGCGCGAAAGCATCCGGGCTTCATCGGTCGGGTAGAGCTTCCCATCGAAATCGACGAGGACGTAGTCGGTGGCGAAGAGGTTGGGGTTCCTGATATCGACATGATGCTCCAGTCCTGCGGAGAGCACCCTGCGGAGAGCGTGGGTGAAATAATACTCCTCCAGGAAATGACCCGTCTCGGCGTTGCGACGGATCAGCAACTCGATGAAGTCAGAGTGCATTCGATTCCAGAGCAGCATTTCCTCAGACCGCATCCGCCGCCGTCGAGCGAACCCCTGGTGATTCACGGGACGGAGGTAGATCGAAGCGATGCCCAATTGCTCATAGGTCTCGCAGAGGGACATGAAATCGGGTGGACTAAAGGGGTCGATCGTAGGTAGCGCGGACATCCGATGGGGGCCAAGACGTTCGGCGGCCATTGCCAGGTTCCCGAAGAACTCATCCGTGAGCGCAGCACTCACAGTTCGCTGCCGCTCGTGCGTACTAGCATCGCCATCGACCGATGTGCTCGTGAACGTATCGGCAGCTTCGAGAAAGCTCCACTCGGCCGCTCCGAGCCTCTGAAGGTTGGTGCAGACAACAAATTCGGATCGCAGAAAGCGCTTGCGGCAGAAGTCTCGCACGGCCTCCAGCAGGTCCAGGCGCAGTGTCGGCTCGCCGCCTTGGAATTCAATCTTGATTTGATCGGTCTCTAGGCGGTCCAGAAACCTCAAGACATCCTTCAGCGTCTCTGACGACCAATCGAAGCCGCGAGCCGTTTCAGCAGCCCGAGAGACTTGGCAATACCCACAGGACAGGTTGCAGCGCAGTGTCGGCACTAGAATGACGTATGCGAGCGGGCTAGCTACAGCCTGGCGAGACGCCCAGCGCCAAGCGAAGGCTGTATGCGAGAGATCCCCCACGCGCTCGTAGGCATGACCATTGGACTGCAGGAAAGACAAGTCATCTGGGGCAAGCTGGTCCTTGCCATAACGATCCAAAAAGCCCCGGTCAGACTTAAACCAACCACCAGCATCATCAGCGAAGATGGTACCATCGACCAGGTCACGGAACTTTAGAGGCCAGACCTTCATCACCGTTGGACCAGCGCCAAAAGCCCGCGCCGCATGTCCATGGTCTCAGCCAGGATCCGCTCACGGTAGAGGGCATAGGCAATTTCACGGCGGATATCGGCAGGGTCAACCCCAGCGGGTCCAGTTATCTTGATCGCTGTTGCGTCCCAGGTAAGTACCCAGTCAGCATGAAGGTACGCGACACGCAGGGCTGCGGCCTCGAAGACCGTAGCGAACGTGGGGCCGATTGGAACCAAAACGGTTTGCTGTGAAATCTGGCCCATCCTGACCTGTTAGCCCCCGGCTCTCGCTGATTTACGGAGCGACTCGCGTCATAGTAGGTCCCATTTTCGATCGAGCAACTGGGGCTACTAGTTTGGCACACCATGCGCTTTATGCATGAGCGCTCGCGGAGTCTAGCCACGAGAGCAATGCTCCACCGTCGTAGGTGAATTCGCTTTGGCCCCCATGGCGCCACTGAAACCTAAGTGCCCCCTGCCTGTAGTCGACCGTAACGGACAACATCAGCCGTCGCAGTGCCAAGTTCATCTGCGTCATGTCACCTGCACGGAACGCCTCCCGCAACGTTGTCAGCCGTGAAATCAAAAGGGGGCCGCTGAGTTCCCGAAGTTTGGCACGGACATGTTCAATCTCAGCATCGAGCTCGCCCAATCGGGCGTCCGCGTCCTGCACGGCTGCCCGGAGGGTCAGACTCTTTGGGTCCTCGAGAGAACGCTCCAACAAGTCACGGGCCCTGTCCAGCAGTTGGTCACGAGAAATGTCCAAGACCACGAGCGATTGCTCCAACGACTCCGTGCTGGCGCCCGTGGGACACTCCTCCACCAACCGCTCCACATTGGACGCCATGGTCTCTTCAACGAGTGCCAGGGGAACATGCTGCCTTCGACAGCCAGCCGCAGCCTTGGCCTTCGTGCAAATAAGGTAGGGATTCCCTCCCTTCGCACCCTTGTTGATGCGCGTCATTGCTGACTCACACTCAGGGCACCTTGCCAAGCCAGCCAGTGTGTGAGCCGGAGCTCGTGATGAACTCGGGCCTCGGGCACTGAAGGTGCCTCGCCTGGCATCATTGACGGATGCGAATACGGCAGGTGAGATAACAGCCGGATAATAGCCTTCGACAGCAGCTAGGGGCCTTCTCCGCTTCTTGCCGAGCGCATCAATCTCGAGCTCGTGCGGGATGTAAACACCGATGCTCGCCACATTAGCCAAAATCTTCGCGATGTATGACCTATGCCACATGCGCCCACGCCCAAAGACTGGTACGGCGTCTTTGTTGAGCGCTTCGGCGATGGCGTGTTGGCCGCCCCCGCCAGCGGCCATATCGAAAATCCGCCGAACGACTTCGGCACGCTCTGGAACAAGCTCGAAGCTGTCTCCCGCTCGGCGCAACCATTGCGGACAGATGGAAGTGACCGGCTTCTGGGACGCGTTGACGCGCTTGTTGCCCCACGCAGCTTTGAGTCGGCGCGACTTGGTGGCCGACTCCTCATTGGCTCTGATAGCCAGCATGAAGGCCATCATGAACGCGAACGGATCATCATCAAGGGTCTCACTGTCGTAGACCCTCCCGTCCGCTAGCGTCACCACGGTTATGCCCGCGTCGCAGATCGTCTGGAGCAGTTGGACGGCTCGCCTTGGTTTGCTACGGCTAATCCGATCCAGGCTCTCCACGAGCAGGTAGGCCCCCTGTTCTATGGCCCCCACTCGAACCGCTTCTAGGAACTCACTCAGACGGCCAGTCTCTGCGTTCTGCCCCCGGAAAGCTGACACACCTAGATCTTGATAGGAACGCTCATCGAGCTCAAGCCTATGACTTACCGCATAGTCGGTCGCCATCGTGGTTTGGCGGCGATAGCTGTCGCCATGCTGCTGCTCAACCGTTGAAAACCGTAGGTAAGAATAAGCTTTGACCACTGGCCAGCCTCCATTTGAACCAGGATAGCATATTGGTCCTTAGAACACATTATGCTGATGGCCGGGCCACCCGGCGCCGGCAAGTCGATGCTGGCGAGCCGCTTGCCGTCGTTGCTGCCTCCCTTGTCGCCGAAGGAACTGCTGGAAGTCGCGATGATCGCCTCGATCGGCGGCGAGCTCGCCGGCGGCAGGTTGAGCGACCGGCGGCCGTTTCGCGCGCCGCATCACTCGGCCTCGATGGCGGCCATGGTCGGCGGCGGCCTGCGCGCGCGACCGGGCGAGGCCTCGCTCGCCCATCATGGCGTGCTCTTCCTCGACGAGCTTCCCGAATTCACGCCACAGGTACTCGATTCCCTGCGCCAGCCGCTCGAGGCCGGCGAGGTGCGGATCGCCCGCGCCAACCACCGCGTCCGCTATCCGTCCCGCTTCCAACTGGTCGCGGCCATGAATCCGTGCCGATGCGGCATGGCGGGCGAGCCGGGCATGAGTTGCAAGCGCGGCCCGCGCTGCGCCGCCGACTATCAGGCGCGCCTCTCCGGCCCATTCCTCGACCGGATCGACCTGCGCATCGATGTGCCGGCGGTGACCGCCAGCGACCTGATCGGCGGAGCACCGTCGGAGAGCAGCGCCATCGTCGCCGAACGGGTCGCCGCGGCGCGGACGCGACAGGCCGAACGGTTCGAGGCGCTCGGCCTCGACGACATCCGCACCAATGCGCAATGCGGCAGTGCCCTGGTGGAGACGATCGCGGCACCGGACACGGCGGCGGCGAGACTGCTGGGCGAAGCGGCCATTGCGCTGCGGCTCTCGGCGCGCGGCTATCATCGCGTGCTGAAGGTGGCGCGCACCATCGCCGATCTCGACGGCGCCGAGACGGTTGGCCGGCCACATCTTGCCGAAGCGCTGCGCTATCGGGTCGCCGGCGACCGGCTGCTTGCGGCCGCCTGACCGCGCCGCCCGGTTAATGGGCAGCCGCCGATAAGCCGCCTCGGATCGGCGGCGCGAGACAATGATTGTTCGACGGCTTGGCGAATGGCTGTGGCCCAGCGCTCCCGTCCCCGCTGTCCCCGACTGGCCGCCCCGCGCCCACATCGAAGAGCTTCGTCACCGAACTGTCGGAGAAATATGTTCTTCTCCGCCGAGGGGCAGGAAATCCGGCAGAGGTCCGCCGGGACGAGCAGGAGAAGGTCAGGATGGTCAAGCGCGGCATTGCGGCGGCCCAGCAGGTTCTGCGCGTATCGGAGGCAATCATTGCTTTGCCGGCTCTATCGAAGCGGGCAATTGGCGGTATAAGACTCCCGATGCCGAAAGCCCTTCGCCCTGCTGCCATCCTGCCTGAAACGCTCGGACGAATCGGAGCGCTGGAAGTGCGCCTTGCCGTCACGCCGCGCGAGGTGAAGAAGGCGCAGAAGCTGCGCTACAAGGTCTTCTACGAGGAAATGTCGGCGATTCCCGACGTGCAGGCGCAGCTGTCGCGCCGCGATCGCGACGGCTTCGACAAGATCTGTGACCACCTGCTCGTCATCGACCACGACACGCGGACCGCCGCCGGCGAAGCGGCGATCGTCGGCACCTACCGGCTGCTGCGCCAGGAGGTGGCGACCCGCCATACCGGCTTCTACACGGCGAGCGAGTTCGACATCGCGCCACTGCTGGAGCGGCACGGCGCCCTGAATTTCCTGGAGCTCGGCCGCTCCTGCGTGCTGAAGCCCTATCGCACCAAGCGCACCGTCGAGCTGCTCTGGCACGGCATCTGGAGCTATGTCCGCAGCCACGGTATCGACGTGATGGTCGGTTGCGCCTCGCTGGAGGGCACGGATCCCGACGCGCTGGCGCTGCCCCTCTCCTTCCTGCACCACAGCGCCCGCGCCCCGGTCGACTGGTCGGTGCGGGCGCTGCCGCATCGCCGCATCCCGATGGACCGGCTGCCGGAAGGCGCGATCGACATCAAGGCGGCGCTCAAGACGCTGCCGCCGCTGATCAAGGGCTATCTCCGCCTCGGCGCTTATATCGGCGACGGCGCCGTGATCGACCGCCAGTTCGGGACGACGGATGTGCTCATCGTGCTGCCGGTGGCGTCGATCAGCGAGCGCTATGTCAACCACTACGGCGTCGACGCCACCCGCTACGCCGCCTGAGAACCGACATTCCGCGGCAGTTCGCCACCCGGCATCGCTTGCAAGCGCCCTACCGCGGCGGAAAGGCGCGGCCCGGCCGCGAGCGATAGATCGGCAGCGTCCAGCCGAAGGCGAGCGCGCCCGCCCGAACGATGAAGGCCGAGATCGCGCCCAGCAGGGCGGCCGGCCAGAAGGGCGCCCCGAACAGGATGGCGAGCACGAACAGGGTCGCCCCGGCCACGGTCGCCGTCACATAGATTTCCTTGCGCAGGATCACCGATGGTTCTCCGGCGACAATGTCGCGGATGATGCCGCCGAACGTCGCCGTGACGACACCCATGACGACCGCGCTGAACGGGCTGGCGCCAGCATCGAGCGCCCGCGACGCGCCCATGACGCAATAGCCTGAAATGCCAACCGCATCGGCCCAGAGCAGCAGCCGGTAGCGATATTCGACGAAGGGGGCGAGGAAGTAGACGACGGCCGCCGTGGCGACGCAGAGCACAAGCGGAGCGGGCTGGGTAATCCAGAACACCGGCGTCGCCCCGAGAATGACGTCCCGCAGCGTGCCGCCGCCGACTCCGGTGATCGACGCCAGAAAGGCGAAGCCGACGATGTCGAGTTGCTTGCGCGAGGCGGCGAGCGCTCCGGTCAGGGCAAAGACGAAGACGCCGATGAGGTTGAGGCTGTAGAGCAGTGCAGCATCCACAGCCTCGTCCGCCTCAGAAGGAGTTGGGCGAGGAATCGCCAGCTTCGGTCTTCGCTTCCCGGGGCTTCGGCGCGCCCTTGGCGACGCCGACCATGGCCGGGCGCAGGACGCGGTCGCCGATCACATAGCCGGACTGCATCACCTGCATGACGGTGCCGGCCGGCTGCTCGGCGGTCGGGATCTCGAACACCGCCTGGTGCATGTGCGGGTCGAACTTCTGGCCGAGCGGATCGAGCTTGCGGACGCCGTGCCGCTCCAGCGAATTGACGAGATCACGCTCGGTCATCTCGACGCCGTCGATCAACGCGGTCAGCGCCTCATTGCCGCTGCGGGCCTCTTCCGGCACCGCGTCGATGGCGCGGGCGAGATTGTCGCCGGCCGTCAGCATGTCGCGCGCGAAGGCGGCGATCGCATACTGGCGCGCATCCGCGACTTCGCGCTCGGTCCGGCGACGCAGGTTTTCCATCTCGGCGATCGTGCGCAGGACACGATCCTTCAACTCCACCGCCTCAGCTTCCAGCGCCGCGATGCGAGCCGCCGCGACGTCGCCCTCGGCGGCCGTCGCGGCCGCGTCGGCGGCTGCTTCGGTGGGGGAGACGGGCTGGGTATCGTCAGACATGGCGAACTCTCTTTTGATCAGAACCAAAGGTTAGGCCGGATATCATGAGTTTGGGACAGAAAATCAAGTTCCGCGCCTGCCCTCGGTCCGGAACCGCCTGCCCGGAACGCGCGATCCCGCCGCTACAGCACGATCACGCCATGATGCAGCGCCTCGGCTTCCGGCTCGACATGGATCAGGACTTCCGATCCCTCGACTGCCTTGTGCAGCGCCGCCTCGATACGGTCGCAGATGACGTGGCCAGCGGCGACCGTCATCGATCCCGGCACCACGAGATGAAACTCGATGAAGATCGCGCGGCCGGCGTTGCGGGTGCGCAAATCATGCACCTCGATCGCGCCGGTCGCCTCGGTCGAGATGATAGAGCGGATCTCGCTCTCCACCTCGCCGGAGACGGCATGGTCCATCAATCCGCCAACCGAATCGCGGATAACGCGCCAGCCGGACCACAGGATGTTGACGGCGACGATGACCGCGAGGAGCGGATCGAGCACGACCCAGCCGGTCAGCGCGACGAGCACGAGGCCAAAGAAGACGCCGACCGAGCTGATGACATCGCTGGTCAGGTGCCAGGCCTCGGCGATGAAGGCGGGCGAGCGGCGGCGGCGGCCGAAGCGGAACAGATACAGGGCCCAGGCGCCGTTGATCGCCGTTGCGATCAGGTTGATCGTCAAGCCGACGCCGGCATTCTCGAGCGCGCGTTTCTCCTCGTAGCTTATCCACGCCTCGCGCAGGATGAGGAGCGCCGCGACGACGATCAGCACGCCCTCCAGCACGGCGGAGAAGTACTCCGCCTTGTGGTGGCCAAACTGGTGGTCGCTATCGGCCGGCTTGTGGCTCAGACGGATCGCCCAGAACGCCGCGACCGCGGTCGCGAGGTTGACGATGCTCTCGAGCGCATCGGAATAGAGCGCGACGCTGCCGGTCTGCAGATAGGCGGCATATTTCAGCCCCATCACGACCAGCGCGATGACGATCGAACTCAGCGCGACAAGCGTTATCCTGTCGTTCCATTTCGGCATGATCGTCCTCGGCAATTTCCAGCGGTGCCGGCGCCTTAACATCGCCCGGAGGAGGCTTCAACGGCTATCTTCGCAACTGCGAACGAGTGGCAATCCAGGTGGAGGAAAACCCAGGCTGCGCCTCAAAGACGGCGCAATGCGACACGCTCGATCAGGTGACTTTCCCCCTTGGACAAGATCAGATCCGCGCGCGGCCGGGTCGGCAGGATATTCTCGTAGAGGTTGACGCGGTTGATGCGCGACCAGAGCCGGTCGGCGATCGCCAGCGCCTCGGCATCCGACACCATCGCATAGCGGTGGAAATAGGAGTTCGGATCCTGGAACGCGGTTTCGCGCAGCCGCTGGAAGCGCTCGACATACCAGCGCCGGATGTCGGCCTCCTCGGCGTCGATATAGATCGAGAAATCGAAGAAGTCGGAGACGAAGGGCACCGCGGTGCCGTCGCGCGGCAGGCGCGGCGCCTGCAGCACATTGATGCCCTCGACGATCAGGATGTCCGGACGGTCGATGGTCACCCGTTCGCTCGGCACGATGTCGTAGACGAGATGCGAATAGAGCGGCGCGGAAACACTGCCGAGCCCCGCCTTGATGTCGGACAGGAAGGACAACAGCGCCGGCAGGTCGTAGCTTTCCGGAAAGCCCTTGCGCTCCATCAGCCCTTCGCGCTCGAGCACGGCGTTCGGATAGAGGAAGCCATCCGTCGTGATCAGGTCGACCTTCGGCGTATTGGTCCAGCGCGCCAGCAGCGCCTTCAGAACCCGCGCAGTCGTCGACTTGCCGACGGCGACGGAGCCGCCGATGCCGATGATGAAGGGCGTCTTGCCCTCATTGGCGCCGAGGAAGGTTTGGGTCGCATTGTAGAGCCCCTGCGTCGCGGCGACATAGAGGCTGAGCAGGCGCGACAGCGGCAGATAGATCGTCACGACCTCGTCGATCGAGATCGGGTCGTTCAGGCTGCGCAGGCGGGAAAGATCTTCCTCGGTCAGCGTCAGCGGCATGTCGGCCCGAAGGCTCGCCCATTCCTGACGGCCGAAGGTACGATGCGGTGCGTGCTCGATCCGCGCGGACTTGTCCATGTTCGTTCTCCCCGACCGCGAGCTACTCCGCCGGCCGCGACGCCTTTTCCTGCAGCCCGGTCTGCCGGGTGCGGCCCTCGAGCTCGTCCATCACCGCGTCGAGCGGCACTTCGGCCGCCTCGAGCATGACCAGCAGGTGATAGAGCACGTCGGCCGCCTCCGCCGTCAGCTCGGCCGCGTTGCGCTCGGTCGCGGCGATGACGGCCTCGACTGCCTCCTCGCCGAACTTCTTGGCGCAGCGCGACGGCCCCTTGGCCACCAGTTTGGCGGTGTAGGAGCCGGGATCGCCGGAATGGGCGCGGTTTTTGATGATGGCGGCAAGGTCGGTGAGCGTGAAGCTTGACATGCCCTCTCCTCCTCAGCCGTCGAGCCGGACCGGGATGCCGGCCGCCGCCATGTGCGCCTTGACCTCGCCGATGGTGAACTGGCCGAAATGGAACACCGAAGCCGCCAGCACCGCGCTGGCATGGCCTTCGACGACGCCGTCGACGAAATGATCCAGCGCGCCGACGCCGCCCGACGCGATCACCGGGATCGGCACCGCATCAGCGATCGCGCGCGTGAGCGCGAGGTCGAAACCGTCGCGCGTGCCATCGCGGTCCATCGAGGTCAGCAGGATCTCGCCCGCGCCCAGCGCCGCGACCTCGATCGCATATTCGATCGCATCGATGCCGGTCGCCTTGCGGCCGCCATGAGTGAAGATCTCCCAGCGGTCGTGATGATCGCCGCTCATGCCGCGCCGCTTGGTCTGCTTGGCGTCGATCGCCACGACGATCGCCTGCGCACCGAACTTTTCCGCAGCGCGGGCGACGATCATGCGGTCCGTCACGGCGGCCGAGTTGATCGCCACCTTGTCCGCGCCGGCCAGCATCAGGGCGCGGATGTCTTCCACCGCGCGAACGCCGCCGCCGACGGTCACCGGCATGAAGCAGGCCTCGGCCGTGCGCGCCACGACATCCAAGATGGTGCCGCGGTTTTCATGCGTCGCGGTGATGTCGAGGAAGCAGAGCTCGTCCGCGCCGGCCGCGTCATAGGCCTTGGCCGCCTCGACGGGATCACCGGCGTCGATCAGGTCGACGAACTGCACGCCCTTGACGACGCGGCCGTCATGCACGTCCAGGCAGGGAATGATGCGGGTCTTGAGCATCAGGCGGTCTCCCGCGCTTCGCGGATCAGCTTCAGCGCCTCTTTCGGATCGAGCCGGCCATCATAGAGCGCACGGCCGGAGATCGCGCCTTCGAGGATCGCACAATCCGGCTCGAGCAGCCGCTTCACGTCGTCGATCGAGGCGAGGCCGCCGGAGGCGATCACCGGGATCTGGACGGCACGGGCGAGTGCCAGCGTCGATTCAACATTGAGGCCCTTCAGCACGCCGTCGCGGTCGATATCGGTGAAGACGATGGCCGCGACGCCGGCATCCTCGAACCGGCGCGCCAGTTCGATGGTGGTCAGCTCGGACGTCTCGGCCCAGCCCTCGACCGCGACCTTGCCGCCGCGCGCGTCGATGCCGACGGCGACCTGACCGGAATAGGCCCGGCAGGCCTCGCGCACCAGATCCGGATCGCGCACCGCGATGGTGCCGAGGATGACGCGGGCGATGCCCTTGTCGAGCCAGGCTTCGACGCCGGCGCGGTCGCGGATGCCGCCGCCGAGCTGGACGGGCATCTCGACGGCCTCGAGGATCGCCTCGACCGCCGCGCCATTGACCGGCTGGCCGGCAAAGGCGCCGTTCAGGTCGACGACATGCAGATATTCAAAGCCCTGGGTCTCGAATTCGCGCGCCTGGGCGGCGGGGTCGGTGTTGAACACCGTCGCCTGCTCCATGTCGCCGAGCTTCAGGCGGACGCAGGCGCCGTCCTTCAAATCGATGGCGGGGAAGAGGATCATCAGGGCTTCCACTTCAGGAAGTTGGCGAGAAGGGCGAGACCGAGCTTCTGGCTCTTCTCGGGATGAAACTGCGTGCCGGCGATGTTGCCGGTGGTGACGATCGCCGTGACCGGGCCGCCGTAATCGGCGGTCGCGACGACGTCACCGGCCTGTTCGGCGAACAACTGATAGCCGTGCAAAAAGTAGGCGTGCCAGCCATCGTCGCCGAGCGCGATGCCATCGAGCAGCGGATGCGAGCCGGACGCGTTCAGCGTGTTCCAGCCCATATGCGGGATCTTCAGGTGCGGGTCGTTCGGCTCAATGCGCCGGACCTCGCCCTTGATGCGGCCGAGCCCCCTGGTGACGCCATACTCGATGCCGCGCGTCGCCAGCAGCTGCATGCCGACGCAGATGCCGAGGAACGGCCGGCCGCGCGCGTCGATCGACTCGTTGATCGCATCGATCATGCCGTCGACGCTGTCGAGATTGGTGCGGCAATCGGCAAAGGCGCCGTCGCCGGGCAGCACGATGTGATCGGCCTTGGCGACAACGTCCGGGTCGGCGGTGACGACGACCGGCGCCGTCGAACCGATGCGCGAAGCGGCAAGCTCCAGCGCCTTGGTGGCCGAGCGGAGATTGCCGGCGCCGTAGTCAATGATCGCAATGGTCATCGGGTTGTCCCCGGGGTCGGAAAGAGGCCGACGATATCGGCCGAGAAACTGGGTCTTGTGGCAGGACCAGCAGCGACACCAACCGCAACCGGGTCAGCGCCGGCCGGCGTTACGCCAGCAGGACGATGAAAGAAACGGATCTCCGCCTCATCGAGCGAGCGGCCGTCGGCAAGGCCACGCTCGGTGAAGCGGCGGCGCGCCAGCGACCAGCGCCGGAGCGTATTGCCCTCGAAGCCGAGATAGAGCGCGCCGAGAATGCCGAGCGCGGTCGCCGTCGGCGCGCCGAGGGTGCGGCCGGCAAGCTCGATCGCGACCGCGAACAGGGCATAGAGGCAGAGCACGATCCACAGGCGGCGATAGAGCATCCAGATCACCGGGATGACGAAGGCGGCCCAGCAGAAACCGTCCCTGACGAAGACCATGCGCTCAGCCTCGCGCATCCCGCCGGTCGCGGAAACGGGCGGTGCGTGCACGGTATAGGTCGTCATGACGCCCCCTCAGTCGCCCAGCTTGCCCTTGGTCGACGGCACGCGATCGGCTTGGCGCGGATCGATCGACGCGGCCACCCGCAGCGTGCGCGCCACCGCCTTGAAGCAGGTTTCGGCGATATGGTGGTTGTTGTCACCATAGAGATTTTCGATGTGCAGCGTGATGCCGGCCTTCTGGGCGAAGGCCTGGAAGAATTCCTTGAACAGTTCGGTATCGAAATCGCCGACCTTGTCGCGCGTGAACTCGACCTTCCAGACCAGATAGGGCCGGCCGGAAACATCGATGGCACAGCGCGTCAGCGCCTCGTCCATGGCGAGGTGGGTGTCGGCATAGCGGGTGATGCCGCGCATCTCGCCCAGCGCCCTCTTGAGCGCCTGGCCGATGGCGATGCCGACATCCTCGACGGTGTGGTGCTGGTCGATATGCAGGTCGCCCTTGCAGCGCACGGTCAGGTCCATCAGGCCGTGGCGGGCCAGCTGATCGAGCATATGGTCGAAGAAGCCGACGCCTGTGGCGATGTCGGCGCGGCCGGTGCCGTCGAGATCCAGCGTCACCGCGATCTCGGTTTCCTTCGTCTTGCGCTCGATCGTGGCGCTACGCATATCTGCTTTCCTTCTTAGTCCCAGCTCGGTCCAACTGGCTCAGGACAGCCGGCTTTTATCAGGCGTTTCCTTGTAACGCCATAAGGTTGAGCAAGCCTTTGCATCGTCGGGCCGCGCGCCTACATATGACGCTCTAGCCAAACAGGGATCGCCGCGGGGCCTGATGGGACCAAGGCGATCCGCCACGAAAGCAGATCATGACACATTCCCAGAATGACAGCCCCTATGCGGCTTGGCACGGGACGACGATCATTACCGTTCGCAAGGGCGACAAGGTGGTCATCGCCGGCGACGGCCAGGTCTCGCTCGGCCAGACGGTGATCAAGCACACCGCCCGCAAGGTTCGCCCGCTCGGCAAGGGCGGCGTCATCGCCGGTTTCGCCGGCTCGACGGCCGACGCCTTCACCCTGTTCGAGCGGCTCGAGGCCAAGCTCGAGCAATATCCCGGACAGCTTACCCGCGCCTGCGTCGAGCTCGCCAAGGACTGGCGCACCGACCGCTATCTGCGCCATCTCGAGGCGATGATGCTCGTCGCCGACAGTTCCACCAGCCTGGTGCTGACCGGCAATGGCGACGTGCTGGAGCCGGAAGGCGGCGTGATGGGCATCGGTTCGGGCGGCAATTATGCGCTCGCCGCCGCCCGCGCCCTGATGGACAGCGATTTGACCGCCGAACAGATCGCCCGCAAGGCGATGGCGATCGCTGCCGACATCTGCGTCTATACCAACACCAGTGTCACGCTCGAGCAGCTCGACGCGGCCTAGGGAAACTCCATGACCAATTTCTCTCCCCGCGAGATCGTCTCCGAACTCGACCGCTACATCATCGGCCAGAACGACGCCAAGCGCGCCGTCGCCATCGCGCTCCGCAACCGCTGGCGCCGCCAGCAGCTGGAAGGCACGATGCGCGAAGAGGTGCTGCCGAAGAACATCCTCATGATTGGCCCGACCGGCGTCGGCAAGACGGAGATCTCCCGTCGTCTCGCCAAGCTCGCCGGCGCGCCCTTTCTCAAGGTCGAGGCCACCAAGTTCACCGAGGTTGGCTATGTCGGCCGCGACGTCGAGCAGATCGTGCGCGACCTGGTCGAGATCGGCATCGGCCTGACGCGCGAAAAGAAGCGCAAGGATGTCGAGGCCAAGGCGCATCTCTCGGCCGAGGAGCGCGTGCTGAACGCGCTGGTCGGCGAATGCCGCCAGCCCCGCCACGCGCGAGACCTTCCGCAAGAAGCTGCGCGCCAACGAGCTCGACGACAAGGAAATCGAGATCCAGGTCCGCGACCAGTCCGGCGGCATGCCGCAGTTCGACGTTCCCGGCATGCCGGGCGCTTCGATCGGCGTGATGAACATCGGCGACATGCTCGGCAAGGCGTTTGGCGGCAAGACCAAGACGCGCCGCGTCACGGTCAAGGACAGCTACAAGGTGCTGATCGACGAGGAATCCGACAAGCTGCTCGACGACGACCAGCTGACGGCCGAGGCGATCAGCGTCGTCGAAAATGACGGCATCGTCTTCCTGGATGAGATCGACAAGATCTGCGCTCGCGAAGGCCGCTCCGGCGATGTCTCCCGCGAAGGCGTGCAGCGCGATCTGCTGCCCCTGATCGAAGGCACTACGGTCGCCACCAAATACGGCCCGGTGAAGACGGATCACATCCTCTTCATCGCCTCGGGCGCCTTCCACATCGCCAAGCCGTCGGACCTGCTGCCCGAATTGCAGGGCCGCCTGCCGATCCGCGTCGAGCTGCAGGCGCTAACCCAATCCGATTTCCGCCAGATCCTGACGGAGCCGGAATCGAGCCTGATCAAGCAGTATGTCGCGCTGATGCAGACGGAGGGCGTCACGCTCGTCATCGCCGAGGATGCGATCGACGCGATCGCGCGCATCGCCGTCGAGGTCAACGCTCGGTCGAGAACATCGGCGCGCGCCGGCTGCAGACGGTGATGGAGCGGATCCTCGACGACATCAGCTTCGCCGCCCCCGATCGCTCCGGCGATACGGTGACGATCGACGCTGCCTATATCGAGGCGCATATCGGCGACCTGTCGCGCAACATCGACCTGTCGCGCTACATCCTCTGAGGCCCCGCGCCTGACGTCCTTGCCCGGCTCCGGAATGCGACCATCGGCGGGGCGGGTTCGCTTCCTGTCGCGGCGTTATCCGCGCCACTGTGGCCGGGAAGCCGTTTTCGAGGCCCGATTTCCGATGCTATAAGCCGGGATCGGCCGATCCGTGACGGGTGCGGTCATTTGGTCGACCGACGGATCTCCCCAAAATGCGTTTCCTGCGCACTGCCCTGCTCGCTTCCATCGTCCTCGCCACGACCCTGCCCGCCTGGGCCGTGGTCGACGTGCCGCCAGGCAACCGATCGAAAGAGCAGCCGGCGATCGACATGAGCTCGATCAAGCGGGCCGGCGAGACCAAGGAGAGCTTCGAAGGCGAAGTACCGGCGCATCTATGCGCTGCTGCAGCGCGACAAGTCGCCTGATGCGCTCGATCAAGCGGGCTGCCGCCACCTATGGCGTCGATCCCTGTGCATCTGGTGGGCGCGATCGTCGGCGAGCACACCTACAATGTCGGCGGTCTCGACAGCGCGCAGTCCTACTACGTCAAGGCGCTGGCCTATCTCGGCACCACCGACCTCGCCTTCGGCTACCAGGGCGAATCCGTCACCGAGTTCGTGTCGCGGCCGCAATTCGACGCCTGCGACGGGCTGAAGTCCGCCTACGACCTGTGGACCTGCCGCGAAGACGTCTGGGACAAGGATTTTCGCGGCAAGAAGGTCGACGGCAAGTCGTTCCCGCGCGACCGCTTCTCGAAGGTGTTCTTCCAGCCGCTCTATGCCGGCCAGACCTTCGGCCTCGGCCAGATCAATCCGCTGACGGCGCTGACGGTCGCGGACATCGTCCACCAGCAAGAGCGGCCTGCCGCTGCTCGACGCCGAGCACGCGCCGCAGCTCTACCAGGCGATCATGGATCCCAACATGTCGCTCGACTACATGGCGGCGATCATCCGCCTGTCGATCGACGTCTATCGCGACACGGCCGGCGTCGACATATCCGACAATCCCGGCATCACCTCGACGCTCTACAATGTCGGCGACGTCAAGGTTCGCGCCCGGGCGCTCGCGGCCGAGCCGCAAGCGCAACAAGAGCGCGATGCCGCAGGAAAACTATTATGGCTGGCTGGTGAACGACCGCATCGACGAGCTGCGCAAGCTACTTTGACTCTCGGCGGGTTCGCGTTTTCCGCACGCAAACCGGTATCCACTTCGCTCCAGACGCTCCCGGACTGATCAGGCGCCGTCGACATGGTCGCGCGCGGCGGCGTCGCGGACCGCTTTCTTGAGATCGCGCAGGGACTTGGCGCTGAGGCCGCCGATCGTCGCGGCCAGCAGGTGCGCCAGCTCGGTCGCCGCCGGGTCGAGCCCGGCCGTGTCGACGACGACGCGCGGATGCGAGGTCTCGGCCAGGCGCTGCAACGTTCCTCGGCCTCGTCCCAGATCACGTTGAAATAGGCGATGATGCGCTGGACCATGAACCAGCTCGGGACTGCCGCGCCGGCCATGCTCGAGCGCCGAGAGGTAGGAGCTGGAGACCTGCAGCGTCTCGGCCATCGCCTTCAAGCGACAGGCCGCGCTCGCCGCGCATGGCGCGCAGGCTGCTGGCCGAACGGCGTCACGCCCCGCCCGCCTTCACCGCCGACCGCTTCTTGCGGATGCGGACATAGAGCGCGCCGCCGCCGCCATGGCTGCGATGCGCCTCCTCGAAGCCGATGACGATGTTGCGCAGGCCGGGCTCGGCCAGCCATTGCGGCACGCGACGCCGCAGGACGCCGCGCTCGTTCATGCCGAACGGATCATCGGCGCCGACCTTGCCCTTGCCGGTGATGACGATGACCAGCTTGGAGCCGCGCGACTGTGCGTCGAGCAGGAAGCCGCGCAGCCGGTCATGCGCGTCGAGCTGGGTCAGGCCGTGCAGGTCGATGCGGCCGTCGATCTCGATGGTGCCGCGCGCGACGCGCGTCAGCGTCCGGCGCTCGATCGGATGCAAGGGCGGGGGCGGCGGCGGCACGGCCTTGCCGAGCTTGCCGGCCTTGGCCGGCATGCGCGGCGCCCTTGGCACGGCGCCGACGGCGATAGCCGGCGCTTCGGCCGCCGGTGGCTCGGGAGGTTCGACGACGGCATCCTCCGGCCGGAGCGGCGCGACGGTGCGGGCGACGGTCGCCCAGAGCGTGCGCTCCTCGCCGGACAGATGGCCACGCTTGCGGCGGGTCATGGAGCGCTCCGCGGCGCGAGGACGACGAAGCCGCCGGCGGCCTGCATGCGCCCCGCGATCCGTCCCGCCTCGTCGCCCGAACCGAAGAAGATGTCGCCGCGCGCCGGGCCGAGAATGGCGGAGCCGGTGTCCTGCGCCATCATCAGGCGACGGAAAGCGCCGCCGCCCTCGGCGGCGGCAACACGGTGTCGATCCAGACCGGCGCATGGAAAGTGTGCAGGGTGCGGTCGACGGCAAGGCTGCGGCCGGCGGTCAGCGGCACCTTGGCGGCAGCGATCGGGCCGAGGGCCGGATCCTGCACCGCCGCCTCGCGGAAGAAGATGTAGGAACGGTTCTGCCAGATCACCTCGGAGGCCTGGTCGGGATGATCGGCGAGCCAGGCGCGGATCGACTGCATGCTGACGCCGCCCTTCGGCAGCGCCTGCCGGTCGAGCAGCACCTTGCCGACCGAGGTGTAGGCGTGGCCGGACTTTGCCGCATAGGTCACGCGCAGCCATTCGCCGTCGGCCAGGCGCAGCCGGGCCGCGCCCTGGATGTGGACGAACAGCGCGTCGACGCGATCGGCGAGAAAGGCGAGCTTCCAGGCCGCGCCCGGCGAGCGCGCCGCGCTCGATCTCGCCCCGGTCGAAGAACGGCTCGAAGCCGTCGGCCGTCTTGCGGGCGAAGCGCATGCCCGGCTCGAGCCCGGGCGGCGGATTGTGCTCGTCGACTTCGACCAGTTCCGGCGGCGGCGCGTAGATGGAACCTCGAAACCGTCGCCGGGCAGGCGCGAAGCCGCGACTTCCGGCTCGTAGAAGCCGGTGAAGAAGCCACGCTCCGGCTCCGCGACCACGCGCACGGGCTGGAAATGCGTTTCGAAGAAGGCGCGGGCCTCCTCGCGGCCGATTTCGGCCGGCATGGCCGCGGCGATACGGGCGATGCGGGCCAAAGCGGCGCCGTCAATGCCAAGACGCGGCGTCTTCGGCTCGTGCGCGGCGGCGTAGACGGCGCTCAGATGATAGGCGCGCCACGCCTCGGCATGGTCGTCGTCCTGCCAGCCCTCGAGCGCGCCGAACGGCACGGGCACAGGCCGGGCGTTTGCATCCGTGGACACGAGCGAGGCTTCCCGGTCATTCAACGGTTTCGGTGGCGACGAGCAGCCAGTTGGGATCGCGGGACGCAGACGTCGCGGGCGAAGGTCCAGATGTCGGTGACATCGGCGATGTGGACCGGGATCGCCGTCGACGACCTCGCCGGCCTTGTCGCGGGTCGCCGAAATCAGCTTCGAGACGAACTTGACCGAGACCTGCGCGGTGCCGCCCTTGAGCGCCGCGTCGACCATCTCGACCTTCTCGAAACCGACGAAATTGAACTCGACCGTCTCGCCGCGCGTCTCGCGATCGGAGATGGCGCTGGCGAAGCCGTCATAGACCTCGCGGCCGAGCAGCGGCTTCAGCGACTTGCTGGTCGCCCTTCGCGAACGAGGTGACGATCATCTCATAGGCGGTGCGGGCACCGTCGATGAACTGCTGCGGATCGAAATTGCGATCCGCCGCCATGATTTGGCCGAGGGCCGCCGCGAGCGGGGTGCCGGCGCGCGGCGACCGGCGGAGATGCGCTGGTCCACGTCCTGCGCCGCAGCAGCCGGTCGCGGCGGCGACGTCGTCATTGGCGCGGCGGGGCAGGGGAACGACCTTGTCGTCGGCATGCGGCGTCCGGCTCGCTCGCCTTGCGGCGGGCAAACGGATCGAACGGCGGGCGCTCGCTGCCGGTACGCTGACCGAGCACGCCGCGCAGCTTGAAGAAGATCACCACCGCGAGGACGAGGAAGATCAGCGTGTAGATGTCGACGAAGCCGTTCATGCCGAAGGCGTCCTGTCCTATTCCGGGGCGTCCACGAAGCCGAGTGCGCGCGTTCGAGCGGTCATGGACCCAATGTGGTAATCGTTGGGCGTCGATCCAAGTCCGTCAAGAGCACAAAGCCCGCCCAAGCTACAATGCCAAGGGGCGGCCGCGCGCGCGCCTCCGACGAGCTTGGCACAGCCGCTTGTATCACCGAGACGGAAGTGTTAGCGAGCCCACTTGTTAAGATCAGGCCATTCGGCCGGATTGTTCCAGGGGAGCCGCCTTCGATGGCCGATGACAACGACAACGGCGCGGGCCAGCTCGCCCAGCCGAACCTTTCGATCCTGCTGCAATATGTGAAGGACCAGTCCTTCGAAAACCCCGGCGCCCCGCGCTCGCTGGGCCCGCGCCGCACGGCGCCGCAGATCAACATCGGCATCAATGTCGGCGCCAATCCGCTTGAAGGCGACGACTACGAGATCGAGCTGCGCCTCGAGGGCCGCGCCACCGATGGTGACCAGACGCTGTTCGTCGCCGAGCTGGTCTATGCCGGCGTCTTCCGCGTCTCGAACGTGCCGCAGGAAAACCTGGCGCCGATCCTGATGATCGAATGCCCGCGCCTGCTGTTCCCGTTCGCGCGCCAGATCCTGGCGGACATGACCCGCAATGGCGGCTTCCCGCCGCTGCTGGTCGACCCGGTCGACTTCACCCAGCTCTACCGCCAGCGCCTGATGGAAATGGCCGCCGCCCAGCAGGGTTCGCGTCCGAGCTAAGGCTTTGCGCCGCTGCCAAGGCAGCGGCCTTGGTTCAGTGAATGAAAAGCTCCCGAACCGGCCGGTTCGGGAGCTTTTTTGTTGGTTCAGCCTGGCTCGACTTCTTCCGGCAGATAGACCTTCCACAGCGCGCTGTCGCTCATCTTGCCGATGAAGGCGCGATGCGCGGCCTGCTCCTCCGCCGTGACGCGAAAGGCGCGCGGCACGGGCCGCTGCTGCGGCGCGGCGATGACGGCCAGCCCGCCCATCGGCTGCCACCTCGGCGACCGATTCCGGCATCAGGACGAGATCCGGCTGCCGGCCGCCGATCAGTTCGAGATAGACATCCGCCAGCAGAACGGAGTCGATGAGGCCGCCGTGGACGGTGCGCGAGCTGGTGTCGATGCCATAGCGCGAGCAGAGCGCGTCCAGCGTGTTCGCGCGCCTTTGGATGCTTGCGGCGCGCCAGCGCCAGCGTGTCGATCACGCGCTCCGGCGCGATCGGCGGCTTGCCGAGGCGGGCGAACTCGGCGTTCAGGAAGCCGACGTCGAAATTGGCGTTATGGGCGATCAGCGTCGCGCCGTCGATGAAGTCGAGGAATTCGTCGACGACCGCGCTGAACAGCGGCTTGTCGGCGAGGAACTCGTCCGAGAGGCCGTGGACGCGAAACGCCTCGTCCGGCATCGAGCGCTCGGGATTGATGTAGACGTGATAGTCGCGGCCGGTCGGCAGGTGATTGAACAGCTCGACGGCGCCGATTTCGACCAGCCGGTCGCCCTTCAGCGGCTCAAGACCGGTGGTTTCCGTATCGAAGACGATTTCGCGCAAAGCTCAGCTCCCGTTCGATTCCGCATCGTGCCGCCCGGCGGGGAGGGCGCGACGGCGGTCGTCCGGTCAGGTCGCCGCCTTGGCCGCCAGTGCGCGAACGATATCGGCGACGGTCGCGCCGAGGCTTCCTTGCTGCCGCCGGTATCGACAATGAAATGGGCCCGCCGCGCTTTCTCCGCGTCCGGCATCTGGCGGGCGAGGATGGCGTCCAGCCGGTCCGGCGTCATGCCCGGACGCGCCAGCACGCGTGCCGCCTGGATATCGGCCGGGGCGCTGGCGACCACAACCGACGTCGACGCGACCTTCGGCGCCCGTCTCGAGCAGCAGCGGCACGTCGACGACGAACATGGCGCGGCCCTCGCGCCGCGCCGCCGCCATCCGCTCCTGCCTCGACCGCCTGCACCATCGGATGAACGATCGCCTCGAGCGCGGCGAGGCGGTCGGGATCCGCCGCCAGCAGCGGCGCGACAGCTTGCCGCGGTCGACCGCGCCGTCGTGATCGCATCGGGAAAGCGCTCCGCGACGAGCGGCACCGGCCGCGCCGCGATAGCAGCGCATGCACGACGGCATCGGCATCATGCAGGCACGGCGCCATGGGCGGCGAACAGCTGCGCCGTAGTCGACTTGCCCATGCCGATCGAGCCGGTGACGCCGATGACGATCACGCTGCCGGCACCCGTTTCGGTCACGCCCATATCGGCCAGGATCAGGCGCGCGCAGCTCCGGCGTCACGACGGGACGGCGGCCGAACCAGCGCTCGAAGCCCGGAACCGCCTGATGCAGCAGCATGCCGAGCCCGTCGACGGTCTTCAGCCCGCGCGCCGCGCCGCCTTCAGCAGCGGCGTCTCGAGCGGGATGTAGACGATGTCGGTGACGAGCAGATCGTCGCGCGCGCTGCGCAGATCGATATCGAGCGGCGGCTGGCCCTCCATGCCGAGCGAGGTGGTGTTGACCAGCAATCCGGCCTGCGGCAGCAGGGCAGGGAGGTCCTCCCAGCCGGCCGGCTGGATATCCGGTGCCGAAACCGCTCGGCCATCGCCTCGGCGCGATCCCGCGTGCGGTTGACGACGTGGATCGGCGCGAAGCCCCGCGCCTGCAAGGCCCAGATCACCGCCCTGGCCGCGCCGCCGGCGCCGAGCACGATCGCCGCGCCGGGATTGGCATCGAAGCCCGGCGCCAGGTGATCGAGATTGGCGATGAAGCCCTCGGCATCGGTGTTCGAGCCCATCAGCCGGCCGTCCTCCAGCCAGACCGTGTTGACGGCGCCGAGCGCGGTCGCGACCGCATCGGCATGGTCGACCGCGGCGAAGGCGCCTCCTTGTGCGGGACCGTGACATTGCAGCCGACGAACGGACCGTTGGCAAACCCGGCGAAGAAGGCGGACGCCTGCTCCGGCTCGACCGGATGGCGCACATAGTCGCCGGAAAGCCCGAGCTCGGACAGCCAGTGGCGATGGATGATCGGCGAGCGCGAATGCTTGACCGGCCAGCCGATGACGCAGGCAGTCGGCGCGGAGGCGGCGGAGATCGGAAGTCGTCATGTCGCCTCGTCAGGACGGAAGCACGCCACGCTGGCGCAGGATATCGAGCAGCGGCAGCAGCGGCAGGCCGAGAATGCTGAAATAGTCGCCATCGATGGCCGAGAACAACTGGATTCCGACGCCTTCGAGCAGATAGGCGCCGACGGACCACAGCGCCGTCCGCCGGCCGCGTCGAGATAGCGCTCGATCGTCGCCTTCGGAGCGGCCGCATGGTCAGGCTCGCCGTGCTGAACCAGCTCCCAGACGACTGTCGCCTTCGCTCGCCAGGGCGACACGCGGTACGCAGCCGATGGGTCCTGCCGGCAAGCCGCGCGATCTGGCGGGCGCGTCGGCGCGATCCGCCGGCTTGACGAAGCGCTCGCCATCAAGGTCCAGCACCTGGTCGCGCGCCGAGCACGAGAGCGCCGGCGTCCGCGCGACGGCCAGCGCCTTGGCCCGCGCCAGCGCGAGCGCGACCTCGCGCCGGTGATGCGCCGGCCGCAAGTAGCGGCGCTTCCAGAGCCCGCTCGTCGACGCCGGGCGACCTGGCCTCGAACGAAACGCCGGCGTTGCGGAGCAGGGCAATGCGGGTCGAACTAGTCGATGCAAGGATCAGCTTCATCGACCGGACCCGTCCATGCCAACCGGATCCCTGCCAAGCTCTTCCCTCGCAAGATCCCGCGCCGCGCCACCGGGCTTGTTGCGCAGGGCCAGGATGGCGGCCGCGGTTTCCTCGATCGAACGACGGGTCACGTCGATGACCGGCCAGCCATTGCGGGCGCAGATCTTGCGGGTGGCGGCGATCTCGTTGGCGACGGCGGCGCGATCGACATAGGGGTCGTCGTCACCGAAACTCGCATTGGAGAGAACGCGGTTTTCGCGCATCTGCACGATGCGGTCCGGCGTCGCGACAAGCGCCACGATCAAGCGGCTTGCTGGCGGCTTCGAGTTCGGCAGGCAGGCCTATGCCGGGCACGATCGGAATGTTGGCGGTGCGTGACGCCGCGATTGGCGAGATAGATGCTGGTCGGCGTCTTCGACGTGCGGCTGACGCCGATGATGACGATCTCGGCAAGGTCGAGATCCTCCGGCAACTGGCCGTCGTCATGCATCATGGTGAAGGTCAGCGCCTCGATGCGGCGGAAATAGTCGCCATCGAGCGAATGCTGCGCACCGACCCGGCCCTGGCTCGATGCGCCGAGATAGGACTGGAACACCTGCAGCACGGGATCGAGGACGGAGAAGCAGGGGACGCCGATGTCGCGGCACCCCTGTTCCAGCATCGGCGGCCATCGAGCGATCGACCAGCGTGAACAGGACGATGCCGGGCTCCTGGCCGATCTCGGCGACGAGCCGCTCGATCTGCTTCGGCGCGCGCACCATGGAATGCATGTGCTCGACGACGTCGACGCCCGGATATTGCGCCGACGCGGCCCGGCCGACCGTCAGCAGCGTCTCGCCGGTGGCGTCCGAAATCAGATGGAGGTGCAGGTGGCGGACCTCGTTTTTCACACTGTCATCCCCAGGGCTGTGGACAGGAGCGGGGAAAAGCCGGCGGCCGCGCCGTCAGCGATGCCGGCCTTGTCCCCGATGGCCGGGAAATGATCAACAGCCGCTGAGGCTGGGGACAGAGATTCACAGCTGTCGAGGGAAACGGGGATTAGGGAGTTGTTAACCAAGACCTTAACGACATATGAACAGCCGAATCCAGATCCCCAGGATTGTTCGCCATCGAAAAAATCAGGAAGTGACTCAAGGAGATAGTGCGAAACGATCGCCCGATCTCCCCAATTGGATTCACAGCCTGCGGTAGACGGACCGAAACCGGACGCGTCGTCTCGGTCGCATTGTGGACAGCGCTGAATGACGGTAATCCACCGTCTAGAAGAAGAAGAAACTACAGATAGATCTCTTTATTTGGTGATGGTGGTGCAGAACGGTCCGACGGCTTTGATGACGAAGGCGCGCTTGCTGCGCGTGCTGGATGGCGAAGCCATCGCCCAGCCGCCGATGTGGCTGATGCGGCAGGCCGGGCGCTATCTGCCGGAATATCGGAGCTCAGAGCCAAGGCCGGATCTTCCTCGATCTCTGCTACACGCCGGAACTGCGCACGGAAGTGACGCTGCAGCCGATCCGGCGCTTCGGCTTCGATGCGGCGATCCTGTTCTCCGACATTCTCGTCATCCCGCATGCGCTGGGTCGGACGTCCGCTTCGTCGAAGGCGAAGGGCCGCGGCTCGATCCGATCGAGATCGCCGACATCGACCAGCTCGCGCGATGCCGATGCTCGAACGACTGGCGCCGGTGCTGGAGACCGTGCGGCGGTTCGGCGCGAGCTGCCCCCGACAAGGCGCTGATCGGCTTCTGCGGCGCGCCCTGGACCGTTGCGACCTACATGATCGCCGGCAAGGGGACTCCGGATCAGGCGCCGTCCCGGCTGCTTGCGGCACGCGATCCCGATGCGCTCGACCGCATCATCGACAAGCTGGTGCAGGCTTCGATCGTCTATCTGGTGGCGCAGCTTCGCGCCGGCGCCGATGCCGTGCAGGTTTTCGACAGCTGGTCGCGCGTGCTCTCGCCGGCCGCTTTCGAGCGCTGGTCCGCCCGACCGATCGCGCGGATCGTCGCCGGCGTGCGCGCGAGATCCCGACGCCCGGTTCATCGGCTTTCCCGAAGGGCGCCGATCGCGGCCTGCCGATCTTCGTCGAGACGACCGGCGTCAATGCCGTCGGCGTCGACTGGACCGTGCCGCTTGCGACGTTCGGCAGCGAATCGGCGATCGAGCCGCGATCCAGGGCAATCTCGATCCGATGGTCCTGGTGGCCGGCGGGCGCGGCTCGACGATGCCGTCGATGAGATTCTCGAGGCCATGCGCGGCGCGAGCTGATCTTCAATCTCGGTCACGGAATCGTGCCGCAGACGCCGATCGAGCATGTCGAGCGTCTGGTCGAACGCGTGCGACGCTAGGGCAGGGGAAGCAGATGGCCTATTACGACTGGATCAAGGCTCTGCATGTCATTTCGGTGATCGCCTGGATGGCCGGCATCTTCTATCTGCCGCGCCTGTTCGTCTATCACACCGGCGCAGCGGCGGCTCGACAAGTCCGAGACCTTCAAGGTGATGGAAGCCAAGCTGCTGCGGTGATCATGAATCCGGCGATGATCCTGACCTGGATCACCGGCCTGACGATCGTCGCCTCGGCGGCTGGGAGCAGCAGCCCTGGTTCATGGCGAAGTTCGCTGCTTGTCATTGCCATGTCGGCTTTCCATATGTGGCTGGCCTCGTGCCGCAAGGCGTTCGCGGCGGACCGCAACGTCCGTCGGAGCGGGCCTACCGCCTCGCCAACGAGATTCCGACGGTGCTGATGGTCCTGCATCGTCATTCTGGTCGTCGTCAAGCCGTTCTAGGATTTCCGCGGATTTGCGACGTCGTGCCGCTTGCCGTCGAACCGGCGAGCGATTATGGTGCGCCATCTTGTCGAAGCAGACGGATGCCGGTTGACCTGCCCAGGGTCGACCGAAGCAGTCGCGCCGGCGGGCATGTCCCGCCAGGCTGAAGTTCTGCCAATCCCCTTTCCGATACCCTTCGATCCATCCTTTCCTGAATCCCAACGAGATTCACAAAACCCATGCGTGAAATGAAACTACAGGACCTCAAGTCCAAGTCCCCGACGGAGCTGCTGGCCTTCGCCGAGGAACTTGAGGTCGAGAATGCGAGCACGCTGCGCAAGCAGGAGCTGATGTTCGCCATCCTGAAGCAGCTGGCGCGACAACGACGTCGAGATCGTCGGACAGGGCGTCGTCGAAGTGCTGCAGGACGGCTTCGGCTTCCTGCGCTCGCCCGACGCCAATTATCTCGCCGGACCGGACGATATCTATGTCTCTCCCTCGCAGATCCGCCGCTTCTCGCTGCGGACCGGCGACACGGTCGAGGGCTAGATCCGCAGTCCGAAGGATGGCGAGCGCTATTTCGCCCTGCTCAAGGTCTCGACGATCAATTTCGAGGACCCGGACAAGGCCCGCCACAAGGTCCACTTCGACAATCTGACGCCGCTCTACCCGAACGAGCGCTTCAAGATGGAACTCGAGGTTCCGGCCGGAAGGACATGACGCCGCGCATCATCGACCTGGTGGCGCCGCTCGGCAAAGGCCAGCGCGCCCTCGATCACCGCGCCGCCGCGCACCGGTAAGACGGTGTTCCTGCAGAACATCGCCCAGTCGATCGCCCAGAACCATCCCGAGTGCTACCTCATCGTCCTGCTGATCGATGAGCGTCCGGAAGAAGTGACGGACATGCAGCGCTCGGTGAAGGGCGAGGTCGATCTCCTCGACCTTCGACGAGCCGGCCACCCGCCACGTGCCGGTCGCCGAAATGGTGATCGAGAAGGCGAAGCGCCTGGTCGAGCATGGCCGCGACGTCGTCATCCTGCTCGATTCGATCACCCGCCTCGGCCGCGCCTACAACACCGTCGTGCCGTCCTCCGGCAAGGTGCTGACCGGCGGTGTCGACGCCAATGCGCTGCAGCGGCCGAAGCGCTTCTTCGGCGCCGCCCGCAACATCGAGGAAGGCGGTTCGCTGACGATCATCGCGACCGCGCTGATCGATACCGGCAGCCGCATGGACGAAGTCATCTTCGAAGAGTTCAAGGGCACCGGTAACTCGGAAATCATCCTCGACCGCAAGGTGGCCGACAAGCGCACCTTCCCGGCGATCGACATCACCCGCTCGGGCACGCGCAAGGAAGAGCTGCTGGTGCCGCCGGACGTGCTCAAGAAGATGTACGTGCTGCGCCGCATCCTCATGCCGATGGGCACGGTCGACGCGATCGAGTTCCTGCTCGACAAGCTGCGCCAGACCAAACACAACTCCGATTTCTTCGACCAGATGAATACCTGATCGGCGATCTCCGATCGGCCGGCGGCCGTTTCCGTCGGCCTCATGAATGCGAAATGGCCGGGCTTGTCCCGGCCATTTTCGTTTTGGCGCGGGGGTTAACGCGTTAGCCTTCCGTTAGCCATGTGGAAGCCAAGCGCCGTGCAATTCGGCGACGAGCGCCTCCGGCTCGGTGATCGGCAGCGAGCAGCTGCCCTCCCGGCAGACATAGGCGGTCGCCCGGCCGCCGATCGCCCGCTTGCCATGCGCCGGATGCCCGACCGGCAGGGCGTGGTCGTCCGGCCGGATGTCGAGCACGAAGGTCGGCCGCCAGTCTTTCAGCACCGCCCGCCGCAAGGCGGCGCCGTCATCCGTCTGCGCGGTCAGGATCACCACCGTGCGGATGGCAAGGCGCAGGTCGAGGCCGGAGAGCAGGCTCGCTGTGCCAAAGACGTTGCGGTTGATCATCGGCGCGGCCGCCTCCAGTACCTTGTCGGCACGGTCGCGGAACCGATCCTCGCCAGTCAGCGCCCAGAGCCGGACGAGGCTGTCGACGGCGAGGCCGTGCGGATTGGGCGACGCGTCGTCGATCCGCTCCGCCTTGCGTAGGATCAGCGCCTCGGCATCGTCCGCGGTGAAATAGTAGCCGCCGCGACCGTCGCCGTGATGCGCCTCCAGCTGGTCGAGATAGCCGATGGCATGGTCGAGATAGAGGCCGTTCTGCGTCGCCTGGTGCAGAGCGACGGCGGCGCGGGCGAGCGAAGCGAGATCGGACGAGAATCCCGGATGGACGGACTTGCCGCCGCGCGCCGCATGGCCGGGACGGCCGTCCCGGCAAATCGATTCGGTCAGGAAACGAAACGCCGTCGCCGCCAGTTCGGTCCAGTCGGGTCGATCGAGCAGCCACCCGGCAGTGGCGAGCCCGGTGATGGCATAGCCATTCCAGTCGACCAGGATCTTGTCGTCGAGGCCGGGGCGGACGCGCTTTTCTCGCGCCGCCAGCAGCTTCGCCAGCAGTGCGCCGGCGCGGGCTTCTCCGGCGGCGTCGAGCGGGGCAGGGCTCCGCAATCGATTCGGGATCGAAACGCCTTCCCAGTTGCCCTCCGGCCGAATGTCATAGAGGGCGCCGAGAAAGGCGGCGTCGTCAGGGCCAAGCAGGCCTTCCAGCTCGGCCCGGGTCCAGACATAGAAGCGACCCTCATGCCCCTCGCTGTCGGCGTCGAGGCTGGCGGCGAAGGCGCCGTCGGCAAGCCGCATCTCCCGCACCAGCCAGCCGATGGTGGTTTCGATGCGGCGGCGATAGATGGCGCCGGCGCCGCTGACGCCGGCGATGAGGGCGAGCTGTTCGAGCAACAGGCCGTTGTCGGAAAGCATTTTCTCGAAATGCGGCACCAGCCAGTCGGCATCGGTGCTGTAGCGGGAGAAGCCGCCGCCGACATGATCGAAGATGCCGCCCTGGCTCAACCCGAGCAGCGTGGCGTCGACGGCGCGCGCCATCTCGCCGTCGCCGGTACGATGCGCGCTGCGGGCGAGGAAATCGATCACCGACGTGTTCGGGAATTTCGGCGCGCCGCGCGTGCCGCCCTTGTCGAGATCCATGATGCCGAGGATCGCGCGCGCCGCCTCGTCGAGCAGCGGCCGGCCGAGTGGCGGGCCATCCCCTTCCGGGCGCGGCTGCAGATGCGCGGCGATGCGGTCGGCCTGGGCGAGAATTTGGTCGCGATCCTCGGCATAGAAGCGGGCAATCTGCTCCAGCACGTCGACGAAGCCGGGCCGGCCATAGCGCGAGACTTTCGGAAAATAGGTGCCGCCCCAGATCGGCTTGCCGTCCGGCGTCAGGAACATGGTGAGCGGCCACCCGCCCTGGTCGCCGATCGCATGCAGCGCCGCCATGTAGATCTGGTCGATGTCGGGCCGCTCCTCGCGATCGACCTTGATGTTGACGAAGAGACGGTTCATCACCGCGGCGGTCGTCGTGTCCTCGAATGATTCATGCGCCATGACATGGCACCAGTGGCAGGCGGCGTAGCCGATCGACAGCAGGATGGGCCGGTCGAGATCCCTGGCCTCCTCGAGCGCGGCGGCGTTCCAGCCGCGCCAGTGCACCGGATTGTCCTGATGCTGCAGCAGATAGGGGCTGGTCTCGAAGCGCAGCAGGTTTTCGGTCATGACGAGCTCTCTGGCGTTCGCGACGGTGGATCCTCTAAGGGTAGTCCGGCGTCGCCGGTGCGGATAGGGCAGGCGAGAGGGAATGGACTTCGGATGACCTTCGGACGGGATGATACGATCTTCGCGCTGTCGAGCGGCGCGGCGCCTTCCGGTGTCGCCGTGATCCGGCTGAGCGGCAAAGGCGTTCGATTCGGACTCGAAACATTGATCGGCGACGTGCCGCCGCCGCGCCTGGCGGCATTGCGGACGCTGCGCGCGCCGGATTCCGGCGAGATCCTGGATCGCGGACTCGTTCTGTTCTTCGCCGCGCCTGCCAGCTTCACCGGCGAGGATGTCGCCGAATTGCAGGTGCATGGCGGCCGCGCCGTCATTGCCAGCATCCTGAAGACGCTCGCCTCTCTGCCTGGCTATCGGCACGCCGAGGCCGGCGAGTTCACGCGCCGCGCCTTCGAGAATGGTCGCGCCGACCTGACCGAAATCGAGGGCTTGGCCGACCTGGTCGCCGCCGAAACCGAGATGCAGCGCCGGCTCGCCATACGCCAGGCCGAGGGCGGGCTGCGCCGGCTCTATGAGGATTGGCGGCGGCGATTGATCCGCGCCCGCGCCCTGGTCGAGGCCGGCCTCGACTTCGTCGACGAGGAAGACGTGCCGGCTGACGTGATGGCGCCGGCCTGGCGCGAGGCGGCGGAGGTTGCCGGCGAGATGGCCGGACATCTCGACGATCAGCATTTCGGCGAGCGGGTGCGCGACGGTTTTGAAGTCGTGTTGCTGGGGCCGCCCAATGCCGGCAAGTCGAGCCTGCTCAATGCGCTGGTGCGACGCGAGGCGGCGATCGTCACGGCGGAGCCCGGCACCACCCGCGATCTGATCGAGGTGTCGCTCGATCTCGCCGGCCATGCCGTGACGCTGGTCGACACGGCCGGCCTGCGCGAGACGGAAAGCGTGGTCGAGCGCGAAGGCATTGCCCGCGCCCGCCGCCGCGCCGGCGCCGCCGACCTCGTCCTGGGGCTCTCGGACAACGACTCGTGGTCCGAAACGATCCCCGAAGGCGCGCCGGTCCTGCGCGTGCGCACCAAGCTCGACCTCGTTGATTCGGACTCGAAACGAATCTCGGACAGGACTGATCACTTGGCCGATATTGCCCTGTCGGCGCGGACCGGGGAGGGCATGGATGGCTTGATCCGGGCAATCGGCGAGGCGCTGGATCTGGCCCGGCCGATGCCGACCGCGTTGATCACGCGGGCCCGCCAGCGCGACGGCATCAGCCAGGCGCTCAGCCATCTGCGCGAGTTGGAGCGCGAGGCCGACCGGGCGATCGAGGTCAAGGCCGAACTGCTGCGCAGCGCCGCCGACGCGCTCGGCCGGGTGACCGGCAAGGTCGATGTCGAGGACCTGCTCGACGTGATTTTCGCCGAATTCTGTATCGGCAAGTAGGATCGTTTCAGCACCTGTTCCACGTGAAACAGTTTTCGGCTTTGACGTGGTTCGAGCGAGCGATTACGAAGACCCGATCAACAGGATCGGAAGCATGACAAGCGCAGCAGACGCGATTTTCGACGTCGTCGTGATTGGCGGCGGCCACGCCGGCACCGAAGCCGCCGCCGCCTCGGCTCGGCTTGGCGCCCGCACGGCTCTGGTAACGCATTCGCGCGATACCATCGGAGTCATGTCGTGCAACCCGGCCATCGGCGGCCTGGGCAAGGGTCATCTCGTCCGCGAGGTCGATGCTCTTGACGGGTTGATGGGCCGCGTTGCCGATGCCGGCGGCATTCAGTTCCGCATGCTCAATCGGCGCAAGGGTCCGGCCGTGCGTGGACCGCGCGCCCAGGCGGACCGCAAGCTCTACCGCGAGGCGATGCAGGCCGAGATCTTCTCGACCGCAAACCTGACCGTTGTCGAGGGCGAAGCCGATGACCTGACGGTCGTGGATGGCCGGATCGCTGGGGTGATGCTCGCCGATGGTCGCCGGATCACCTGCGGCGCCGTTGTGATTACCACCGGCACATTCCTGCGCGGGTTGATTCATTTGGGCGAGACCCAGATTCCGGCTGGCCGTGTCGGCGAGAAGCCGGCGATGGGGCTTTCGGGCGCGCTGGAGCGTCACGCCCTCAATCTGGCGCGGCTGAAGACCGGTACGCCGGCCCGCCTCGATGGCCGTACCATCGACTTCTCTATTCTGGAGCGCCAGCCGGGCGACGATCAGCCGGAGCCGTTCTCGACGCTGACCGACAAGATTGATCGCCAGCAGGTCGATTGCTTCATCACCCGCACGACCGAAGCGACCCATGCGGTGATCCGCGCCAATCTGCATCGCTCGCCGATGTATTCCGGCCAGATCGAAAGCCGGGGTCCGCGCTATTGCCCGAGCATCGAGGACAAGGTCGTCCGTTTTGCCGAGCGCGACTCGCACCAGATCTTCCTGGAGCCGGAAGGCGTCGACGATCCGACGATCTATCCGAATGGCATTTCGACCTCCTTGCCGGAAGACGTGCAGCGCGCACTCGTTGCCACGATCCCTGGGCTGGAGAATGCTGTCATCCTGCGGCCCGGCTATGCGATCGAATATGACCATGTCGATCCGCGCGAGCTGACCGCGTCGCTCGAGACCAAGAAGGTCGAGGGCCTGTTCCTCGCTGGCCAGATCAACGGCACGACCGGTTATGAAGAGGCGGCGGCGCAGGGCGTTGTCGCCGGGCTCAATGCGGCGCGTCGCGCCGGTGGCCTCGATGGCGTCGCCTTCAGCCGTTCGGACAGCTATATCGGCGTGATGATCGATGATCTGATCACCCGTGGCGTCACGGAACCCTATCGGATGTTCACCTCGCGGGCCGAATACCGGCTGTCGCTGCGGGCCGACAATGCCGATCAGCGCCTGACGCCGTTCGGTCTTTCCATCGGCGCTGTCGGTGCTTGTCGCGAGGCAGCTTTTGCCGCGAAGCTCAACCAGCTTTCGCAAGCGCGTGAGGCTTTCGCCGCGCACAACATGACGCCGAACGAGGCCGTCAAGGTTGGGCTCGGCGTCAATCAGGACGGCGTGCGTCGTACTGCCTTCGAGCTGCTGGCCTATCCGGATATCGATGCGGCGCGGCTGGTGCAGGTCTGGCCGGAGCTCGGCCGCTTCCAGTCGGCGATCCTCGACCAGATCGAAGCCGACGCGAAATATGCCGTTTATTTGAATCGGCAGCAAAACGATATCGACTCGGTCAAGCGCGACGAGGGCGTGGTGCTGGGTGATGCGATCGATTACGCCAGCATTGACGGCCTTTCGAACGAGCTGCGCCAGCGGCTGATCCTGGTGCAGCCTGCGACGCTCGGCCAAGCCGGCCGCATCGAGGGCATGACCCCGGCCGCGTTGGCCCTTCTCCTGACCACGGCGCGTCGTCGCCCTCAAGCCATCCGGACCGTTGCATGACCGATACGATCGCGGCCGTCGAGGCCATTCTCCCCGTTTCACGTGAAACACGCGAGCGGCTGGAGCGTTATGTCGCGCTGCTGCGCAAGTGGCAGCCGGCGCAGAATCTGGTGTCGCCGAACACGCTTGGCCAGATCTGGACCCGCCACGTCGCCGATTGCGCCCAGCTCGTCGCCATGTTCCCGGACACGCGAAAGTGGCTCGATCTGGGCAGCGGCGCTGGCCTGCCGGGCCTGATCACGGCGATCCTGCTCGCCGATACCGACGGCGCCGTCGTGCATTGCGTCGAGGCGAATCAGCGCAAATGCGCCTTCCTGCGCACGGTGATTCGGGAGACCGGCGCCCGGGCCGTCGTGCATGAGGGGCGGATCGAATCGGTTCTGAAACAGTGGGATGAGCCGGTCGAGCGCATCAGCGCCCGGGCGCTCGCCTCGTTGACGGCGCTGCTTGATCTCTCGGCCCCGGTTCTTGCCGCCGGAGCCACGGGAACCTTTCATAAAGGCGAAGATTTTGAGTGGGAACTGGAGGAAGCCTCTAAATCTTGGTCCCTCGATCTGATAAGACACAAGAGCATGATCGATGACCGCAGTTCGATCGTCGAGATTTGCCGGGCTGAGCGCCGGATCGTCTGATCCCGCGCTCCTTCGAAGAGGCTATCCATGTCGCATGCCGATACGTTTTCTCCGCCGTCCCTGTTGCCGTCCTTGCCGCGCGTGATCGCGCTGGCCAACCAGAAGGGTGGGGTCGGCAAGACGACGACGGCGATCAATCTCGGCACCGCGCTGGCGGCCATCGGCGAGGAAGTGCTGATCGTCGATCTCGATCCGCAGGGCAACGCCTCGACCGGCCTCGGCATCGACCGCAAGAGCCGGTTGCGCTCGACCTATGATGTGCTGGTCGGCGAATCCACCCTGGCCGAGATCGTCATGGAAACCGCAGTGCCGCGGCTTTCGGTGGCGCCGTCGACGATGGATCTGCTCGGTGTCGAGCTGGAGATCGCCGGCCGCTCCGACCGCGCCTTCAAGCTGCGCCGGGCGATCGCCAGCCACATGCAGCGACCGGAATCGATTCGGTCCCGAAACTACAGCTATGTGCTGGTCGACTGCCCGCCCTCGCTCAACCTTCTGACCATCAATGCTCTGTCGGCGGCGCATTCGATCCTGGTGCCGCTGCAATGCGAGTTCTTCGCGCTCGAAGGCCTGAGCCAGCTGTTGCAGACCGTCGACCAGGTCAAGCATGCGCTCAATCCGGAGCTGTCGATCCACGGCATCGTGCTGACCATGTTCGACAGCCGCAACAATCTGGCCAGCCAGGTGGTGGCCGATGTGCGGGCGCATATGGGCGACGCCGTCTATGACACGGTGATCCCGCGCAATGTCCGCATTTCGGAAGCGCCGTCGCATGGCAAGCCGGTGCTGCTCTACGATTTCAAGAGCACCGGCAGCCAGGCCTATCTGCGGCTGGCCTCGGAGATCATTCAACGCGAGAAGCGCCTGCGTGCCGCCTGAGGCGCCGCGGGCTCTGGGATTTGTGGGAGTTGACGCTATGAGCATGGAAGACGGATCGCGCCGGCGGCTGGGGCGCGGGCTCGCCGCCCTGATCGGCGATGTCGGCCAGGAGACGGTGACGACCGACCGGTCGCGCAATTCGCGCCGGGTGCCGATCGAGTTCCTGCGGCCCAATCCGCGCAACCCGCGCAAGGCGTTCGAGGAAGACGACCTCGCCGATCTCACCGCCTCGGTGCGCGAAAAGGGGATCATGCAGCCGATCCTCGTCCGCCCGGTGCCGGGCGGGCCGGCCGACGCTTATGAGATCATCGCCGGCGAGCGGCGCTGGCGCGCGGCGCAGCGCGCGGCCTTGCACGACGTGCCGATCATCATCCACGACGTCAACGACAAGGAAGCGCTCGAGCTCGCCATCATCGAGAATGTCCAGCGCGCCGATTTGAACGCGCTCGAGGAGGCGCTCGGCTATCAGCAGCTGATCGACGAATTCGATTACAGCCAGACCGCGCTCGCCGATGTCATCGGCAAGAGCCGGCCGCATGTCGCCAACACGCTGCGGCTGCTGAAGCTGCCGCCGGCGGTGCAGACCTATCTGCGCGACGGCAAGCTGACGGCGGGCCATGCCCGCGCGCTCGTCACCGTTGACAATCCCGAGGCGGTGGCGCAGCGCATCGTCGATATGGGCCTGACGGTACGCGACGCCGAGGCGCTGACCCAGAACGAGCCGAAGAAGGGCGCGGCGCAGCGCGCCGCCAGCAAGGCCGAGAAGGACGCCGACACAAGGGCGCTGGAAAAGCTGCTCGGCGACAGCCTCGGCCTGATGGTGACGATCGACCACAAGTCGAACGGCAGCGGCGAGCTCAAGGTCCGCTACAAGTCGCTCGAACAGCTCGACGAGCTCTGCCGGCTGCTGAAGCGCGAATAGCCATCTTCGACGCGTCCATCCACCGTCTGGGTGCGATCCAAAAAACATGCCGACGCCGACCGTTCGCCTGAGGGCCTGCGGTCGGCGTTTTTGTTGATGAGGCAATCCGAACCGCCGGGCCGAATTGCGTACCGCGCCGCCAGAATTCGGTGCGGCGCACTGTGAATCATTTTGTCGGCTAATAAAGCCGGGAATCGTTAGAAAGCCTAACGGCGGGCGCGTGCCATCATGGCGACGGAGAGCAGCGCCTGGCCGATTACTTCGTCGGCTATGCTCGCCTTCAGACGGCTGTCGAGGATGGCGCGGTCGAGCCGCTCCAGCGCCTGCTGCAGCCGCTCCGTCGACCAGCTCCGCAGCTGCTGTTCGAGCTTGCCCTTGCGCTGGAAGAAGATGCCGCCGGCATAGCGCTCGATCGCGGTCGATTGCGGCATGCCCTCGTCGGCGGCCGCCTTGATCCGGTGCAGCAGCTGGAAATGGCGCAGCGCGGCGTTGGCGACGACGAAGGCCGCCGTGCCCGAGCCGAGGATGCGGCGGAACGCCTTGTCGAGGCCGGTGGCGTCGCCGAGCGCCGCCGCGTCGACCGCCTCGTCCGTCGCCGAGGCGCCGGCATCGCCGACGACGGCGCGCACGGCGTCGACGTTGATCGCGCCCTGGCCGAGGGCATAGAGGCAGAGCTTGGCGACTTCCGAGCGGCTGGCGAGCCGGTCGGCGCCGAGCAGGCCGCGCAGCAGCTGGCGCGCCTCCGGCTCCATCTTGAGCCCGGCCAGTTGCAGTTCGGAATCGATCAGCCGGTCCAGCGCCGCGTCATTGTCGGCATAGCAGGCGATCGCCGCCGCGCCGCGCGCATTCTCGCAGAGCTTGCGCAGGCCGACGCCCTTCTTGATGTCGCCGGCCTCGAGGACGATCCAGGCGTCCTGCGGCGGATTGGCGAGCACGGCCTCGACCGCGGCCTGGATCGGCCGATTGCCGGCGATCTTGACCCAGATGGCGCGCGTGCCGCCGAATAGCGCGATGGTGTTGGCTTCATCGGCCAGGCGGCCGGTATCGGCCGCGATCTCGGTCGAATCGAGCCGCACCAGCGCAAACGGATCGTCGCTCTTGCCGAGCACGGTCTTGGCGAAGGCGCTCGCGCGTTCGGAGATGAGGCCGGTGTCGCTGCCATGCAGCAGCACGACCCGGATGCCGGGATCCGGCCGGCTCAAGAACCGGTCGGCATCCTGGGGCTTGATCTGGACCATGGTTTTTGCGGCCGGCGCGACGCCTAGCTGGATCTGCCGCTCGCCAGCGCCGCCGCCAGGCGCAGCTGGATGTCGTCGGCGACGGACTGGGCGGCGCGGTTCTGGGCGTCGATCTGGGCCCGCTGGTTGGCGAAGGCCTGGTTCGAGCGGTCATAGGAGGCGACGCCGCGATTGATCGAGCGGAGGATGACCTTGCCGGTGGCAATTTCCTTCAGCTGATAGGCGACGGTGACCGTCACCGAATAGGCCGGCGCCGTCTCGTCGCGCTCGAAGCCAAGACGCGCATCGGCCGAGGTGACGCGCATCGTCAGCTCGTAGCGGGGCGGGGCCGACGCGCCGCCGCCGGTGAAGCCGAAGATCAGGTTGTTGCGGACTTCCTGGCCGACGCGGTCGCTGACGTCCTCCACCGAAATGGCGGAGAGGTCGGCGGCGACGTTCGGCCCGTTGGCGATGGTCATGTAGATCGGCTGGACCGTGCAGCCCGCCGCCAGCACGCCGAGCGCCAGGGCGACGAGGCCGCCCCGCACCAGCCGTGACATGCCGCCGCCCGAGGGGCGCGCCAAATCCAGTCCGCGATCAGACGACGACATTGACGATCCTCTTCGGCACGATGACGATCTTGCGGGGGGCGCGGCCCTCCAGCGCCTTGACGACGCCGTCGAGCGCCAGCGTGGCCGCCTCGATGTCAGTTTCCGACGCGGTCGCCGAGATTGTCAATTCGGCGCGCTTCTTGCCGTTGATCTGGATCGGCAGGACGATCTCGTCCTCGACCAGCAGTGCCGGATCGACGGCCGGCCAGGGCGACTGCGCCGCCAGGCCGTCGCGACCGAGTGCGACCCAGAGTTCCTCGGCGAGATGCGGAATCATCGGGCCGATGGCGGCAACCAGGAACTCCGCCGCCTCGCGCAGGGCGAAGGCGAGGTCGGCCGGGGGCTGGTCACCGGCCTTGCGCGCCGCGCCGATCGCCTCGGCGAAGACGTTGGCGAAGCCATGGATGCGGGCGACGGCGACGTTGAAGCGCAGTCGGTCGATGTCGTCCTCGACATTCGCCGCCAGCTTGTGGCTGGCGCGCCGCAGCGCATTGGCCTCGGCGCCGAACGCTTCCGGCCGGGCCTGGCCGGCGTCGGAAAGCTCGACCGCGTCGCCGACCAAGCGCCACAGGCGCTGGGTGAAGCGCCAGGCGCCCTCGATGCCGGCCTCGGTCCATTCGCTGTCGCGCTCCGGCGGCGTGTCGGAGAGCATGAACCAGCGCGCGCAGTCGACGCCATAGGTCTCGGCCACCACCTCCGGCGGCACGACGTTCTTCTTCGACTTCGACATCTTCTCCGGCGGGCCGACGGTCACCGGCTCCTCGGTGCCGACCTTGACCGCCGTGCCGTCGGCGCGCTTCTCGACCTCTTCGGGGAACAGCCACTTGCCGTTCGGGTCCTTGTAGGTCTCGTGCACGATCATGCCCTGGGTGAACAGGCCGGCGAAGGGCTCCGTCACCGAGACGCGGCCGGTGCGCTCGAGGGCGCGGGTGAAGAAGCGCGAATAGAGCAGGTGCAGGATCGCGTGCTCGATGCCGCCGATATACTGGTCGACCGGCAGCCAGTGGTCGACCGCTTCCTTGGACAGCGGCGCCGCGCCGGGCGCGCTGGCGAAGCGGGCGAAATACCAGGACGAGTCGACGAACGTGTCCATCGTGTCCGTCTCGCGGACCGCCGCCTCGCCGCAATGCGGGCACTTGACGTGCTTCCAGGTCGGATGCCGGTCGAGCGGGTTGCCGGGCTGGTCGAAGGTGACGTCCTCCGGCAGCCTGACCGGCAGGTCGTCCTTCGGCACCGGCGACCGGGCCGCAGCTCGGGCAGTGGATGATCGGGATCGGGCAGCCCCAGTAGCGCTGGCGCGAGATGCCCCAGTCGCGCAGGCGGAAATTGACCTGGCGCTTCGCCTGCGGCGCTTCGCCGAGCCGCTGGCCTTCCAGGCGCAGCGCGACCGCTTCCTTGGCTTGCGGGATCGTCATGCCGTTCATGAAGTCGGAACGGAACAGCGTGCCCTCGTCGGTATAGGCGATGTCGGCGACCTCGAAGCTCAACGGGTCGGCGCCTTCGCGGCAGCACGACGGCCTTGACCGGCAGGTCGTATTTGCGGGCGAAGTCGAGGTCGCGCTGGTCATGCGCCGGGCAGCCGAAGACGGCGCCGGTGCCATAGTCCATCAGGATGAAGTTGGCGACGTAGACGGGCAGGTACCAGCCCGGCACCAGCGGATGCTTGGCGCGGACACCGGTGTCGAAGCCCTTCTTCTCCTGCGTCTCGATCGCTTCGGCCGAGGTGCCGGTGCGGCCGCATTCGACGATGAAGTCGGCGAGCGCCGGATTGCTCTCGGCCAGCATGGCGGCGAGCGGATGGTTGGCGGCGATGGCGACGAAGGAGGCGCCATAGAGCGTGTCCGGGCGGGTCGTGTAGACCTCGATCTCGGTTTCGCCCTGCGGCGCGGAAATGGCGTCGAGGCCGAAGCGGACCATCAGGCCCTCGGAGCGGCCGATCCAGTTGCGCTGCATCAGCCGGACCTTGTCCGGCCAGCGGTCGAGGCCGTCCAGGGCGCCGAGCAGATCCTCGGCGAATTCGGTGATCTTGAAGAACCACTGCGACAGCTTGCGCCGCTCGACCAGCGCGCCGGAGCGCCAGCCGCGCCCGTCGATCACCTGCTCGTTGGCGAGCACGGTGTTGTCGATCGGGTCCCAGTTGACCTCGCTCTCCTTGCGATAGACGAGGCCGGCCGCGAGAAGTCGGTGAAGATGCGCTGCTGCTCGGCATAGTAGGACGGATCGCAGGTGGCGATCTCACGGCTCCAGTCGAGCGACAGGCCGAGCAGCTTCAGCTGCTCCTTCATCGTCTCGATGTTCTCGTAGGTCCAGATCTTCGGATGGCTGTTGCGCTCGATGGCGGCGTTCTCGGCCGGCAGGCCGAAGGCGTCCCAGCCCATCGGATGCAGGACGTTGAAGCCCTTCATGCGCTTGAAGCGCGCCACCACGTCGCCCATCACATAGTTGCGGCCATGGCCGATATGGATGCGCCCCGACGGGTAGGGGAACATTTCGAGCACGTAGTACTTCGGACGCGGATCGTCGTTCTTCGTCTCGAAAATGCCCTGCTCGGCCCAGGCACGCTGCCAGCGCGGTTCGGCATCACGAGGGTTGTAGCGTTCTATGGCCATGGTCCGTCGTCGAAAGGAGTGGGAAAAGGGCGGCTTCACGCCGCCGGGAGCAGGGTGCGACCTTCACCAGAAACGCGCCGCCCGGTCAACCGCAATCGCTGCCGCAGGGCCGATCCGAGCGGCTTCGGCGCGGCCTTGCGGCGGCTCTGCCGGTTGAGCGCTCACCCTTCGCCATGCTAGGCGCAGCAACAATGCGAGCCCTTCGCCGTGGGATCGCGACGGGGACAGGGTCCACCGCCTCGGCCGTCGCGGATGTGTCACGCGCGCATCGCAGCCACATCTTGCTCGAATGGCCCCAGTCCGGAGGCGACATGCCTGATCTGAAGACCGACGACGTCCAGTCCCGCCTCGCCTCCGTTCTCGAGGCGCGCATCGCGAGCCAAGCGAGGCGCAGTCCGGTCGCGCTGCCGGCTCGGCCAGGCTGATCGCCGTGTCGAAGACCTTCGACGTCGACGAGATCCGTCCCGTCATCGCCGCCGGCCAGCGCCGTTTCGGCGAGAACCGGGTGCAGGAGGCGCAGGCGAAGTGGCCGCTGCTGCGCGAGATGGCCGACGACATCGAACTGCACCTGATCGGGCCGCTGCAATCGAACAAGGCGAAGGAGGCCGATCGCGCTGTTCGACGCCATCCACACCGTCGATCGTGACAAGATCGCCGGCGCGCTGGCGGCCGAAATCACGCGGCAGGGCCGGACGCCGCAGCTTTTTGTGCAGGTCAATACCGGGCTGGAGCCGCAGAAGGCCGGCATCGCGCCGCGCGAGGCCGCCGAATTCGTCGAACGCTGCCGCACGGTGCATGGGCTCGAGATCGGCGGACTGATGTGCATTCCGCCGGCGGGCGAGGCGGCCGGGCCGCATTTCGCTTTGCTCGCCAAGATGGCGGCCGAGATCGGCGTGGAAAATCTCTCCATGGGCATGAGCGGCGACTTTGAGACCGCCATCGCGTTTGGCGCCACGCATGTTCGTGTCGGCGGCGCGATTTTCGGATCGCGCCCGCCGATCGCGGCCGCGACACCGGAAGAGCCGGGTGAGCAGCCCGGTTGAGACTCGTCGGTTGGTCGCGCCGACCCTTCCCGCGGGGGGGTAAGGCGCCCGCCTCTCTCCACCCTCCGGCGTCATCCCGGGCTTGACCCGGGATCCATGTAGCCGGGTTGGCGCGGCGCAAGCTTAGACGTGTCGAGGTCTCGGCTGCATGGATCCCTGCTTTCGCAGGGATGACGGCGAGCGCGGAACCTCTTCTTGCACCTTTCCGATGGAGGGAGGCGCATGCTGGTGCGCCAGTCGCTGACGGTCTCCTACCGAACTTCGATCGCGGCGCCGCGGCGGAGGCGCTGGAGAATCTTTCGCATGTCACCCAGGCGGATGGCGACGCAGCCCTCGGTCGGCAGGAAGCCGGGGCGGGCGAGATGGAAGAAGATCGCGCTGCCGCGGCCCTGGCTGCGGCGGGTCAGGTTCCAGTCGAGAATGACGACGACATCGTAGAGAGGGTCGGCCCGCCACATCGTCTCGGCGCTCTTCGGATAGGGCATTCGGACCGGCCGATTGTAGTTGCGGTCGCCGACGGCGTCGCACCAACCGTCGGCGGGCCGCGACGGGCGCAGCGGCAGGCGGGTCGCCGGGCGGCTGGATGCGGTCGGCGCGATAGCGGATGGCGAGGATCTCGTAGCGGCCGGCCGGCGTGGCGCCGTCGCCCTCGCGCTTGTTGTGCGTCACGCCCGAGCGGCCGAGCGCGCAGGGGAAGCGGCCGTGCCCGAGCCGCAGGATCCCCTTGGTCGGCGCGCCGGGGCGGGCGCTGGACGAGGAGCGTCTGGCGGTGGCGCCGCGGACGTCGGGGCGGTCGGGAGTTCGGCATCCAGGCTATTCCCGTGGCGAGCACCGGGGGCAATCCGGCGAAACGGGGCGCTTCTTGCGTCGCGCCATGATTGGGGTCTAAACCTTACGCCAGCGATTCAGAAGAACGCTTCGGGTCTTCTCTCGCAAGAACCGGAGAAACCGTCAGGGGGCAAGCGCCATGGCCGCACGGCGAATTCTGGTTGTTGACGACGACGATCTGCTGCGGGAGAGCCTCGTCGAGCAGCTTGTCGCTCTACGAAGAATTCGAGCTGATGGACGAGGCGACGGCGACCAAGGGCGTCCAGCGCGCCCGGGCGGAGCCGACCGACCTGCTGATCATGGATGTCGGCCTGCCGGACATGGACGGCCGCGAGGCGGTGAAGCTGCTGCGCAAGGGCGGCTTCAAGGGCCCGATCATCATGCTGACCGGCCAGGATTCCGAATCCGACACCATTCTCGGCCTCGAGGCCGGCGCCAACGACTATGTGACGAAGCCGTTCCGCTTCGCCGTGCTGCTTGGCGCGCATCCGCGCGCAATTGCGCCAGTTCGAGCAGAGCGAGGACGCCACCTTCTCGATCGGCCGCTACACCTTCCGCCCGAGCGCCAAGCTGATGCTCGACGAGCGCGGGCAGAAGATCCGGCTGACCGAGAAAGGAGACGTCGATCCTGAAATTCCTCTACCGCGCCGGCGAGAAGGTCGTCGGCCGCGATATCCTGCTGCACGAAGTCTGGGGATATAATTCCGGCGTGACGACGCACACGCTCGAAACCCATATCTATCGACTCAGGCAGAAAATCGAGCGCGAGCCGTCGATTGCGGAACTGCTCGTCACGGAAGCGGGCGGATACAAGCTGGTTCCATGATACAGTTCCGGCGCGGCTGCTTCGTTCGTGGCCCCGGGGCAGGAATATCGGCGTGACGCTTGAACAGGATATCGCTCTTCTCTCGACCGTGCCGCTCTTCGCGGAACTGGCGACCGATCATCTCCGGCTGATCGCCTTCAGCGCCACCCGGCTCGAACTGCCGGCCGGGCGGGTGCTGTTCCGCGCCGACAGCAAGGCGCTTTCCGGCTTCGTCGTGATGTCGGGCGAGATCGAGCTGGCCGACGGCCATGGCGACAACCACAGGCGGCTCGGCCTGTTCGGCGCCGGCACGCTGCTCGGCGAGGTGGCGCTGTTCATCGAGACGCGCCGGCCGGCGACGGCGACCGCCGTCGGCGACGCGCTGGTGATCGAGATCGACCGCACGCTGATGCGGCGCATCCTGACCGAATATCCCGACGTGGCGGCGCGGATGCATACCCGCATCGCCGACCAGCTGATGGAAACCGTCGGCGCGCTGGGCGGGCTGGAGAGCCGGCTCGACGGCAGCCGCTCTCGCCGCGCCGGGCCGGTAGGCTTCCCCTCGTCAGTCCAGAACCGAGCCGCAGGTCAGGTTTGCCAGCGCTCCGGTCATGGCGCCCGCCCGGTCCGAGGCGACGAAGGCGGCATAGTCCGCCACCTGCTCCAGCCGCGGCAGCCGGCCGAGCAGCGTATCCTGCTTGGCATGCTGCTCCAGCCAGGCCTCGGTGGTGGTGCCGAAGCGACGGGTCATGTCGTCGAACATTCCCTGCGTATAGGAGAGCGGGATCGCATCGGGGATGGCGTCCGAGCGCAGGCAGATGACGCGGATGCCGTGATTTCCCAGTTCGACCGCCAGCAGGCGCGAAAATGTCTCGACCCGCGCTGCAGGCCACGCCATGGCCGAGAAAACCGGGACTGGTGATGCGCGAGCCCGGCGCCGTCAGCGTCAGGATGACGCCGCTTCCCTTGCCGGCCATGTGCCGGGCCACCGCCTTGGCGGTGATGTAGTTGGTGCGGGCATTGGCGCTGATTACATGCATGTATTCGTCGACGCCGACATCGGCCATCGGCCGGCCCTGGGTATGCACCACGCTGATGGCATTGAGGGCGATATCGATGCCGCCGGCCTTGGCGGCGACCCGGTCGGCATGGTCGCTGACGGCATCTTCATCCTGCGCGTCGACCACATCGACCGTCGCCCGGCCGCCCTCGGCGCGAATGTCGGCGGCGACGCGCTCGAGCCGTTCGAGCGTGCGGCCGGCGAGGAAGATCTCGGCGCCCTCGCGGGCGAAGGTGCGGGCAGTGGCGCCGCCGATGGCGCCGCCACCGCCATAGATCACGGCAATCTTGTCCTTGAGCAGCATGACAGCCTCCCTGGCTGGACGTGGGAAATGCAGGCTTGAAACGGAATGGGTCGGTGCGGCGACGCGCCGCTACCAGGCCGGAATGCGCTGGTCGTAGACGGCGTCGAGCCGGTCCATCGTGCGCCAGAAGCTCTCGGGCGTTTGGCCGGCGAGCGTCGCCTCCAGGATGCCGAGATGGGTCTGCCATCCGGCCGAAACATTGACCAGCGCCGCGCGCGACGGCAGGCGGGTATGGGTCAGGCGGAGCAGGACCTTGTCGCCGTGCGGCTCCAGCTCGACGCGCACATCGGATTCGAGGTCGGGTCCGTGCTGCCAGCGGAAGCCGAACAGCTTGGGTGGCTCGCAGGCGGTGACGCGGCCGATGATCCGGCTCGGGCTGGTGTGCACGGCATATTTCGGCGGCGGCAGGTCGCCGTCATCCGACAGGTCGGCGTTCTGGATCAGGATCTCGACATGGCCGCCGACAAGCGGCTCGATCTCGCCGGCCCCGAACCAGCGGCGCCGCTTGTCCGGATCGATCCAATAGCTCCACAGCCGCTCGATCGGGCCGGGCATCCACCGTTCGATCCGCACGGCGTCCTTCGCGATGATTTCGCCAAGCATGGTGTTGTCGAGCGTGGTCATGATTTGGCTCCTCGGTTGTCGTCTCGCTTCAGGTCTGGATCGGGCCCCGTCGCGCGATCTGGATCTCTCTGTTCTTCGTCCTCGGCGACGAGCAGGCTCTCGAGCGTGTCGAAGCCGCGCTGCCAGAGTTGTTCGTAGTGGCGCATCCACTCCATGCCGGCATGGATCGGCGCGGCATCGAGCCGGCAGACATGCGTGCGGCCGGTGACGGTGCGGGCGACCAGCCCGGCGCGCTCCAGCACCTTGATGTGCTTGGAGGCTGCGGCCAGCGTGATCGCGAACGGCGCGGCAAGCTCGCCGACCGTCTGTTCCGATTGCGACAGACGAGCCACCATCGCCCGCCGGGTCGGATCGGAGAGGGCGTGGAAGACGTCGTCAAGACGGGGTGCACTATGTTCAACCATGTGGTTGAATATAGTCGATGTCGGGACACAGTCAACCGATCGGTATAATATTTTGACGAGCCAAAGGCGCGCGCGGCCCGATGGTCGCCCGCGATGCAGGAAAACCCTGGTTTTCTAGATCGCCAGGCGGGCGATGACCGGGACGTGGTCGGACGGCTTGTTCCAGCCGCGCGCCTCGGCGATCACCTCGATCCCCTGCAGCCGGGCGCTGAGCGGCGGCGTCACCCAGACATGGTCGAGGCGGCGGCCGCGATTGGACGTCTCCCAGTCCTTGGCGCGGTAGCTCCACCATGTGTAGAGCTTCTCGTCCATCGGCACGAAGCGGCGCATCGCGTCGATCCAGCCGCCGGCCTCGCGCACCTCTTCCAGCAGCTTCGTCTCGACCGGCGTGTGGCTGACGACGTTCAGCAGCTGCTTGTGCGACCAGACATCGTGCTCATAGGGCGCGATGTTGAGGTCGCCGACGAGGATCGCCGGACCGCTGGTCTCGGCGCCGGTCAGCCAGGTCTTCATCTCCTCGAGGAAGCCGAGCTTGTGGGCGAACTTGTCGTTGATCGCGGGATCCGGCTCGTCGCCGCCGGCGGGCACGTAGAAATTGTGCAGCGTGATCGGCAGGTCGCGGTCGGTCAGCTGGACGGAGATATGGCGGGCATCCTCCTTGCCGAAGAAGCCGCGCCGCTTCGTCTCGATGAAGGGTTTGCGCGAGACGGTGGCGACGCCGTGATAGCCCTTCTGGCCGTGCACGGCCTGGTGGACATAGCCGAGCTTCTTGAAGGCGCTGGCCGGGAAATTGTCCTCGATGCACTTGATCTCCTGCAGGCAGAGCACGTCGGGACGGTGCGCCTCCAGGAAAGCGGTGACGAGATCGATCCGGAGACGGACCGAATTGATGTTCCAGGTCGCGATGCTGATGGTCATGTGGGGCCCCGGCGGCAGGAGAAGCGCCGGCCCGCAATACGCAATCGGGCGGCGGACCGCCAACGAAAAATCACTGGAAGCGCGCGCGGCCGGGGCGATGGGGCGATCGGAAGGCCGGGGAAAGGCGGAGCCCAAAAAGGAACGCCCAGCTCCGGGGGGGAAGCTGGGCGTTGCGCTTTTCAGCGCCTTGCGCCCGTCTGTGACGCGGCGCTTCGCGGGACCATCTTCGGCGAGACGGGGGGCACTACCGATCGATGGAATGGCCCGCTGTTTATCAAACTGGTGATGCCGGACCGGAATTCAAGCCTGCGTGGCTTTTCCGTCGCACCCGCCCGTTCACAACGTCGCGAGCAACCTACCGCAGGCTCTTGTTCGGCAGGTAGTAGTTGATCTTGAAGTGCTTCGGGTCGGCCGGCTTGCCGATCTCGACGTCATAGACGGCGACGGAGGTGTCGAGACCCTGCGCATCGGTGACTACCCACTGGCGCAGTTCATAGGTCTTGGTGTCGAAGATCAGCTTTAGGCTGCCGCCGCCAAAGGCCGTATCCTGCTCCAGCACCAGCGAGATCAGGTCGGGTTCCTCGATCAGCTTGCGCACGATGTTGGACGAGGTCAGGTCCATCTGGTCGGCGAGAAGATAGCGCAGCGGCGTTTTCCTCAGCGGATAGAGGTCCTGCGTCATCAGCTTGTTGTCGCGAACGGCGACTTGATTGCCGTCGCTGACGATATCCATCTTGGTCGGCGGGCTGTAGTTGAAACGGATCTTGCCGGGACGGGCGAGGAAGAAGACGCCTTCCGACTGTTCGCCATTCGGGCCGAACTGGATGAAGCGGCCCTGCATGGTGCGGATCGAGTTGAAATAGGCGTTGATCTTGCGGAGCTCGGCCATCTGCTGGGCATTGAAGGCGGCTTCGGCGCGGCCGGGAAGGCCGATGGCACCGAGGCCGAGCGAAGCGCCCAGGCCGAGCGCGGTGGCCAGGAAACGACGCCGGGTCGAGCCGGCAACACTATCGATCGTCACGATGGACATCCTTCGCGTGGTTCGCGTTCTCTCGCGTTTCTGCATCATTCGCGGTCGTCATGCGCGCGGGCCGGGCTTGTCCCGACGGGCCGCGAGCGGGCGGCGGAAACGTCACATCTCGCGACCTAGTTCCGCTTGATGGCGATTTCGCGACGTCAGAACCGGCCGTCTTCCTCGCCCTCGACCAGAATTTCGCGTTTGCCCGCATGGTTGGCAGCCCCGACGAGGCCTTCCTTCTCCATGCGCTCGATCAGCGAGGCGGCGCGATTGTAACCGATGGAGAGGCGACGCTGGATATAGCTGGTGGAGGCCTTGCGGTCGCGCAAGACCACGGCGACCGCCTTGTCATAGAGATCGTTCGATTCCTCGCCACCCAGCACCGAGCCGCCCGGTTCGCCGCCGCCTGCATCCCCCTCGCCATCGTCTTCGGTGATGGCGTCGAGATAGTCGGGCCGGCCCTGCAGCTTCAGAGTGGTTGACGATCTTCTCGACCTCCTCGTCGCTGACGAACGGGCCGTGGACGCGCTGGATGCGGCCGCCGCCGGCCATGTAGAGCATGTCGCCCTGGCCGAGCAGCTGCTCGGCGCCCTGCTCGCCCAGAATGGTGCGGCTGTCGATCTTCGAGGTGACCTGGAAGGAGATGCGGGTCGGGAAGTTGGCCTTGATCGTGCCGGTGATGACGTCGACGGAGGGGCGCTGCGTCGCCATGATGACGTGGATGCCGGCGGCGCGCGCCATCTGCGCCAGCCGCTGGACGGCGCCTTCGATGTCCTTGCCGGCCACCATCATCAGATCGGCCATCTCGTCGATGATGACGACGATGTAGGGGATCGGATCGAGCGGCAGGTCTTCCTGCTCGTAGATCGCCTCGCCGGTCTCCTTGTCGAAGCCGGTCTGGATCGTGCGGGTCAGGATCTCGCCGCGGGCCTTGGCCTGGCCGACGCGGGCATTGTAGCCGTCGATGTTGCGCACGCCGACCTTCGACATCTTGCGATAGCGGTCTTCCATCTCGCGCACGGTCCATTTGAGCGCGACGACGGCCTTCTTCGGATCGGTGACGACGGGCGTCAGCAGATGCGGGATGCCGTCATAGATGGAGAGTTCGAGCATCTTCGGGTCGATCATGATCAGCCGGCATTCCTCCGGCGTCAGTCGGTAGAGCAGCGACAGGATCATGGTGTTGATGGCGACCGATTTGCCCGAGCCGGTGGTGCCGGCGACGAGCAGATGCGGCATGCGCGACAGGTCGACGACGACGGGCTCGCCGCCGATCGTCTTGCCGAGGCCGATCGGCAGCCGCGCCTTGGACTGCTCGAAATCGGCTGCCGCCAACATCTCGCGCAAAAAGACCATTTCGCGGCGGGCGTTCGGCAGTTCGATGCCGATGGCGTTCTTGCCGGGAATGACGGCGACGCGGGCGGCGATCGCGCTCATCGAGCGGGCGATGTCGTCGGCGAGGCCGATGACGCGCGACGACTTGATGCCGGGCGCAGGCTCCAGTTCGTAGAGCGTGACGACCGGACCGGGGCGGACATTGATGATGTCGCCGCGAATGCCGAAATCGTCGAGCACGCCCTCGAGCACGCGGGCGTTCTGTTCGAGTGCCTCGGTGTTGATCTTGGTGCGTGGGTCGACGGCGCGCGGCGCGGCGAGGAAGTCGAGCGTCGGCAGTTCGAACACGTCGTTGCGGCCGCGCGCCGGCTGCGCCTCGCGGGTCTGGCGCTTGCCGGGTTTGGCACGGGCGGCGGGTTGGGCGGCGCGGGCCGGTGCGGCGGCGGGAACCGGCAGGTCTTCGCCATCCTCGTCCGACCAGTCGTCGAAGTCCTCGTCGACCGGCGCGGTCTTGACGCGGCCATTCGCCTGGCCGGCGGCCATGCGCGGTTCGACCCGCCCGACGCGGCCCTCGCCGATGTCGGCGCCGGCGCGACGTTCCGCCTTGTCGGCGCCGCCGCGGCCGAGCAGGCGACCGAGGCTGGCCTTGGCCGAATAGCCGAAATGCGCCAATGCGCCGAGCGGCACGGTCAGGAAGCTCGAGCGTTCTTCCTCGCCCATGAGGTCGTCGCTATCGAAATTGTCGTCGCGGCGCGAGCGCTTCGGCGCGGCGCGGACCGGCTCGCGGACCGCCGGCGCTTCCTCTTCCTCGCGGCCGAAGCGGATGAAGCCGGTCGCATGCAGGAACAGCACGATGGCGACGATCGCGAACAGGGCACCGGCGACGAGCGTGGCATTGGCGCTGACCGGCGTGCCGACGACCAGCGCGGGCAGGCGGGCGAAGATATCGCCGATCACGCCGCCCATGCCGGTCGGCAGCGGCCATTTCGCCGTCACCGGGACGAGCGCCAGCAGCGCCGCGGCGAAGGCGCTGGCGCCGAGCCAGGAAAGCAGCATCGTCTTGCGGAACCGGCGGCCGCCGAACAGACAGCGCCAGCCCCAGACCACGGCCGGCAGCAGCAGGACCGACACAGCGAGGCCGAAGAACTGCATCAGGAGATCGGCGACGATCGAGCCCGGCAGGCCGAGCATGTTGGCCGCTGGCTTGGTCACCGCATAGGACAGTGACGGGTCGTCGACCGTCCAAGTGGCGAGCGCCGTGGCAATGGCGGCGGTGCCGGCGAGCAGCGCCAGCCCGACCAGATGTCCCAGATGGCGGCGGACAAGCCGGCTCATGCCGTCCTCGTCCTCGGAGGGCATGGGCATCGAAACCGATCGTGTCGAGCGCATTGTCCGGTCATGTCCTTTGCACCTAGCGCGAGGACCATCCGATGGGGTCGGTGGTCGCCGCACTGTCTCCTTCGTTGGAGCCTCAGAGATCCGAAATGCCCACGGCCTTTCGGGTCTGCTGCTTTATCCGAGAACCCGAGCCATGCGGGCCAGCGCTTCCTGGGTCGTCGCCAGGTCCTGGACCATGGCGACGCGAATATAGGGTGTGCCGGGATTGCTCCCGTCCGGCAGCGGCAGCGACAGATAGGCGCCGGGAATCGTGCGCACGCCTGCCTCGCGCCAGAGCCGTTCTGCCGCCTCGATGCCGTCGCCGACCTCGAGCCAGAGAAAGAAGCCGCCCTCCGGCCGGGTGGCGCGGACCTTGGGTCCCAGCGTCTTCAGCGCGGCATCATACTTGGCGTTGTAGAGGGCGCGGTTTTCGGCGACGTGGCTTTCGTCGCAATAGGCGGCGACGGCGACGGCCTGGATCGGGCCCGGCACCTGCGGCGCCGCGACATTGCGGAAACGGGTCCAGTTTTCGAGGAAATCCGGGTCGCCGGCGACGAAGCCGCAGCGCAGCCCCGGCAGGTTCGACCGCTTCGACAGCGAATGGAAGGTCAGGATGTTGGCGTAGCCGGCGCCGAGGCGGTCGGCCGCCTGCAGCACGCCGGGCGGCGGCGCATCGCGATAGATCTCGGAATAGCACTCGTCGGCGAAGACCATGAAATCATGGCGGCGGGCCATCGCGATCACCTCGGTCCAGTCGCCGAGCGTGGCGACGTCACCCTGCGGTGCGGTCGGCGAAGCGATGTAGACGGCGATGGTGCGGACGAGCACGCCTTCCGGCACGCGGCCGAGATCGGGAAACGAACCGTCGTGGCCGGAGCCGAGCAGGACCACTTCCGCGCCGGCGACTTCCGCGCCGGCGGCATAGGCCTGGTAGAACGGGTTGGGCAGCAGCACGACCGGCTTTTCGACGTCGGGCTTGCGCTGGCGCGCGCTCAAGGCCGCCAGCGTCAGCCCCTCGCGAGAACCGTTCAGCGGCAGCACCATGCGCTCGGGGTCGATGCCGGCCTTCAGGCCGTAGCGCCGGTCGAGCCAGCCGGCGATCGTCCGGCGAAAGGCATCGGTGCCGCGAATGGGCGGATAGCGGCCGAAAAGCGCGACATTCTCCGCGATCACCGGCGCCACGAAGGACGGGATCGGATGCTGCGGTTCGCCGATGGTCAGGTTGATCGCAGGCAAGCCGGGTTCGACGCCTGCCAGAAGGCTGTTCAGGCGGGCGAAGGGCGAGGTTTCTTTCTTGGCGCTGGTCTTCACGCTTGCCTGGGCGCTCGTCGGGCCGAGCCCCCATCCTTGTCTTGACTGCAGAGAGAACAACCGTAGTGGCCGTTGGTTAAGCCCGCTTTAACCATGGCGGCGGGGGCCAAAAAAAGACCCCGGCGGGTGGGCCGGGGTCTTTCCACTCTGGAAGGCTTGTTTTTGCGGTGGGCGCCGGGGCGCCCGACCGGTCTTAGCCGTGGTAGGCGCGCTCGCCGTGCTCGACGATATCGAGGCCTTCGCTCTCGACCTCCTTGCGGACGCGCAGGCCGATGACGACATCGACGATCTTGTAGAGGATCGCCGAGCCGACGCCGGACCAGACGAGCGTGAACAGCACGCCTTCGATCTGGATCCAGACCTGGTGGCCCATCGAATAGTCGGCGACGCCGACGCCGCCGAGCGACGGGGCGACGAGGACGCCGGTGGCGATGGCGCCGACGATGCCGCCAATGCCATGGATGCCGAAGACGTCGAGGCTGTCGTCATAGCCGAAGCGGTTCTTCACCGTGGTGACGAAGAAGAAGCAGATGAAGGGCGCGACGAAGCCGAGGACGATGGCGCCGATCGGGCCGATGAAGCCGGCGGCCGGGGTGACCGCGACCAGGCCGGTGACGACGCCGGAGATGGCGCCCAGCATGGAGGGCTTGCCGCGGACGATCCATTCGGCGACCGACCAGCCGATGGCGGCGGCGGCGGTGGCGACGAAGGTGTTGATCGTCGCGAGACCGGCGACGGAACCGGCGGTCAGGGCCGAACCGGCGTTGAAGCCGAACCAGCCGACCCACAGCAGGGCGGCGCCGACCATCGAGAGGGTCAGCGAATGGGGCGGCATCAGGTCCTTGCCGAGGCCCGCGCGCTTGCCGACGATGAGGGCGCCGACGAGACCGGCGATACCGGCATTGATGTGGACGACCGTACCGCCGGCGAAATCCAGCGCGCCGCGCTTGAACAGCCAGCCGGTCGACTGCCAGACCGAGTGGGCGATCGGGATGTAGACGACCGTGACCCAGAGCGCCATGAACAGCATCACCGCCGCGAACTTCACCCGTTCGGCGAAGGCGCCGACGATCAGGGTGGCGGTGATCGCCGCGAAGGTCATCTGGAACGACAGGAAGACGTATTCCGGGATCGTGCCGGAGAGCGTATCCGGCGCGATGCCGGCGAGGAACGCCTTCGACAGGCCGCCGATCAGCGAGCCGCCATCGGTGAAGGTCAGGCTGTAGCCGTAGAAGACCCACAGGATCATGACGACGCAGGCGGTCAGGAGCACCTGCATCAGCACGGAGAGCATGTTCTTGGCGCGGACGAGACCGCCATAGAACAGCGCGACGCCGGGAACGATCATGGCGAGGACCAGGATGGTCGAGACCAGCATCCAGGCGGTGTCGCCGGAGTTCAGCACCGGTGCGGCGGCGGCGGCGGTCTCGACGGTTGGCGCCGTGGCGTCCTGGGCCAAGGCGGCGACCGTCGAGGCGAGCAGCGCGCCCCCTGCCGCTGCGAGTGAGAAGGGAGCCTTGCGAAGGTTCATTGCATTTCTCCTGTCCGACCGACGTTTCCGCCGGTTGCCTGCGCCCGGGGCCATGCCCTTCTCGCAGCTGTTGTTCGATGGAATGCTTGGTCGACTTGAAACGGTTCCGCCCGCGGACGGCGCGGGGGCGGAAAGGGCGCTAGAGCGCGTCGGCGTCGGTCTCGCCGGTGCGAATGCGGACGGCCTGCTCGATCTGGTAGACGAAGATCTTGCCGTCGCCGATCTGGCCGGTCTTGGCGGCGCCGGCGATCGCCTCGACGACCTTGTCGACGGCTTCGCTGGCCACCGCGACCTCGATCTTGAGCTTGGGCAGGAAGCTGACGGCATATTCGGCGCCGCGATAGATCTCGGTATGGCCCTTCTGCCGGCCATAGCCCTTGACCTCGGTCACGGTCAGGCCCTGCACGCCGATACCCGTCAGGGCATCGCGCACCTCATCCAGCTTGAACGGCTTGATAATCGCCATGACGATTTGCATCGGTTCGGATCCCATTTCTCTCTGCGCCTCGGCAGCCTGTCGCGGACAAGCGAACGCCGCCGCTGGCATAGGCCAATCAAGGTCCGTGCCAACTTCGAGATCTTGCTGAAAAAAATGCGAACCGCGCAGAAGGGCGGCAGGCGAGGCGTCAAACGGCGGCCGTTGCCGCGCCCTTGCCGGAAATTCTGATCACCGCGAAGGCAATCAGGCAGATTTGCCTAATCATTGGGCGGTCGATGGGCGTTGCGTGAAAAATAGGCGTCAGCGGGTGACGGGCCGGACCAGGCCCTCCTGCGCCACCGAGGCGACCAGCACGCCGCGCCGGTCGAACAGGCTGCCGCGGTTGAAGCCGCGTGCGCCATGCGCCGAGGGGCTGTCCTCGACATAGAGCAGCCAGTCATCGATCCGGAACGGCCGATGGAACCACATGGCGTGGTCGAGGCTGACGACCTGCAGCGACGGATCGAAGGCGGAGCGGGCATGCGCCAGCAGCGTGGTGTCGAGCAGTGTCAGGTCGGAGGCATAAGCGAGCACGCAGCTGTTCAATACCGGATCGTCGCCGATCGCGGTCTTGGCGCGCATCCAGATGGCGTGGCTGTTGCGCGGCTCGTCGCGGCGGAAATAGCCCTTGAGGTCGACCGGGCGCAGCTCGATCGGCCTGAGCCGTTCCCAGTAGCGCCGCACGCCGGGCGGCGCGCCGTCGAGCAGCGCGGCGCCAAGCTCGCCATCGACCGGCAGGTCCTCCGGCACCGGCACGTCCGGCATGGCGATCTGGTGATCGAGCCCGTCCTCGCGGATATGAAACGAGGCCGACATCACGAAGATGGTCTGGCCGTGCTGGATGGCGACGACGCGGCGGGTGGAAAAGCTGCCGCCGTCGCGGACCCGCTCGACCTCGTAGACGATCGGCGCCGCTCGGATCGCCCGGCCGCAGGAAATAGCCGTGCAGCGAATGCACGGGCCGGTCGGTGACCGTGCGCGAGGCCGCCACCAGCGCCTGGCCGATCACCTGGCCGCCGAAAACGCGCTGCCAGCCCGGATCGAAGCTGCGACCCCGGAACAGATTGTGTTCCAGCGGTTCCAGATCGAGTATCGAGAGAAGGTCGTCGATCATGCTTGCATCGGTCGCGTTCGGATATTTTGGATCGGTTGGTAGCGCTCAGTTGCGGCGGCCGGCCGGTCAAGTCAAGCGGCGGATCGCCGGAAGGGATGGATGTTCATGGCGATGTCGACGGCCACCCAGCAGGAGCGAACCCCCGCCATCGACGTCCTGATCGCCGGCGGCGGCTATGTCGGACTGTGCACGGCGCTGGCGCTGAAGCAGGGCGCGCCGTCGCTCACCGTTGCCGTGGTCGATCCGGCGCCCGCCGGTGCCGGATCGCGTGACGGCCGCGCCTCGGCGATCGCCGCGGCGGCAAAACGGATGCTGGAGACGCTGGGGATCTGGCAGCAGATCGACGCCACCAGCCAGCCGATCCACGAGATGATCGTCACCGACAGCCGCCTGCGCGACGCGGTGCGGCCGGTATTCCTGACTTTCGCCGGCTCGGTCGAGAATGGCGAGCCCTTCGCCCATATGGTGCCGAACGGGGCGCTGGTCGGCGCCTTGTCCGAAGCCTGCCGCGACGCCGGCGTCGAACTGATCGCTGGCGATTCGGTCGTCGATTTCATCACCCGCGCCAGTTCCGTCGAGGCGAAGCTCGGCAGCGGCCGGATCATCGCCGCCCGTCTGCTGGTCGCCGCCGATGGTGCGAAGTCTCGGCTGCGCGATCTCGCCGGCATCCGCACCGTCGGCTGGTCCTATGGCCAGTCCGGCATCGTCATCACAGTGCAGCATGAGCGGCCGCATCGCGGCCGGGCGGAAGAGCATTTCCTGCCGGCCGGCCCGTTCGCGATCCTGCCGCTGCCCGGCAACCGTTCGTCGCTGGTCTGGTCGGAGCGCACCGAACATGCCGACCGGCTGGTCGCGGCGGACGACTTCACCTTCCAGCTCGAGCTCGAGCGTCGCTTCGGCCATCATCTCGGACCGATCGAGGCAATCGGACCCCGGCGCGCCTATCCGATCGGCCTGAAGCTGGCGCGCTCCTTCATCGCGCCGCGCGTGGCGCTGGTCGGCGACGCCGCCCATGCGATCCATCCGATCGCCGGGCAGGGGCTCAATCTCGGCTTCAAGGACGCGGCGGCGCTGGCGGAGACGGTCGTCGATGCGGCCCGCCTCGGGCTCGACCCCGGCACGCTCGACATCCTGGAGCGCTACGAACGCTGGCGCCGCTTCGACACGGTGCAGATGGGCATCGTGACCGACGGGCTGACGCGGCTGTTCTCGAACGACAATCCGGCCCTGCGCATTCTGCGCGATGTCGGCCTCGGTCTGGTCGACCGGCTGCCCCGCCTGAAGGACAGCTTTATTGGCGCGGCCTCCGATGTCGGCCAGGCCGGGCCGCGTCTGTTGCGCGGCGAGACGATCTGATTTCTCGCGCGATGGAGTTCTTACCTCTCCCGGCGGGAGAGGTCGGCTCGAAGCGCCGGGTGAGGGGTTAGGGAACCATCCGGGGAGGCCGTAAACCCTCACCCGCCGGCCTCCGGCCGTCGACCTCTCCCTCAGGAGACATTCGCACAACATCGTCGACCTGCGCAGACCGTGCATTTCAGGTCGTTATCCCGACGAAGGTCGGGATCCATACACACAATTCCGTAGCCAAAAGGCTCAGCTACGGCCACGTCAAGCCGGTGTTCATGGGCCCCGGCCTTCGCCGGGGCGACGAGTTCTGGCCCATGCGGCGTAGAACGCGTGATGACATTTGGCGTTGCGCGAAGATCTCCTCAGGGAGAGGTGAAGCAAGACCTTCCCAACGGAGATAATTGCTGCGCCCCCTCCGTCCACACGGTGTCATCCCGGGCTTGGCCTGGGATGCGTGCAGCCGAAGCTTCACCGCTTTAGTCCGAGAACCTGGATGGATGGATCCCGGATCTCCGCTTCGCTGCGTCCGGAATGACGGCGAGGGGCGGTTCCTGCAGACAGAAAGCGCCTAGAACGGACGGGCTTCGTCCGGCAGCAGGATCGGGATGCCGTCGCGGATGGGGTAGGCGAGCCGCGCGGCGCGGCTCACCAGTTCCTGACGCTCGGCGTCATATTCCAGCGTCGTCTTGGTCAACGGACAGACGAGGAGTTCCAGCAGCTTGCCATCGATCCGGCTAGCCGGGCGCTCGACATGGACCATGGCATCGCCTCCCTATTGCAGTTGCGAGGTTGCGGTGCCGTCGCCGCGCCGCGCCAGCGAGATCTCCGTCAGCGCGATCAGCGTCTCGGCGCGGGTGCGCAGATCCGGCGCCTCGAGCAGCGCCTGCTTTTCCGCCATGCCGTAGGGGCTCATCATCGACAGCGCGTTGACCAGCGTCTCGTTCGACGCCTTCTCGATGCTGTCCCAATCGGCTTCGAGCTGGTTGGCGTCGAGATATTGACGGAACGTATCGAGCAGATGGCCGCGATCGACCGTCTCGGACCCCGCGTCCTCAACGAAATCCGACGGGAAATCGGCGGCCGAGACCCGGCATTGGCGAAAGCCCGACAGCGGCTCGACCTCTTCCAGGATGCGGAAGCGGCTGATGCCGGTCAGGCAGATCATGTAGCGGCCGTCGCCCGTCTCCGAATAGGAGGTGATGCGGCCGGCGCAGCCGACGGCGAACAGTTCCGCCGCGTCTTCGCCGTCCTCCGTCATCGTCATCGGCTGGACCATGCCGATGATGCGGTCGCCGGCCATGGCATGATCGACCATGGCCAGGTACCGCGGCTCGAAGATGCTGAGGGGCATCTGGCCGCGCGGCAGAAGCAGTGCCTCGGGAAGCGGAAAGACGGGGATCAGGCCAGGCAGATCGTCCGGGCCTTCATAGGTGGCATTGCCTGCCTGCATACGAAAAGCGCCCTATGCGAATAGAAGGGAGGAAAGGCGGCGACGACCATAGAGCGTCGCTTCGTCGGTCGGACCCCAGGCCTCGAAGAACTGCACCAGTTGCTTGCGCGCCTTGTCATCCTCCCAACTGCGGTTCATGCGGAAGATGTCAAGAAGCTGGTCGGCGGCGTCCTCGCGCTGGTCCTTGGCGTTGAGCAGCAGCGCGAGCTCGAAGCGGGCATCGAGATCCCTAGGATTGCTCTCGATGCGGGCGCGCAGCTCGCCTTCCTCGCCGAGATCGGCCGCCTGGTCGGCCAGCGCGATCTGCGCCTTGAGCGCGGTCACGCCCGGGTCATTGGCCTTTTCGGCCGGCAGGGCCTCGAGCAGCGCCTTGGCCGCGTCGATGTTTCCCGTCGCGATGTCGCAGCGCGCCAAGCCGAGCACCGCCTTGAAGGTGTCGGGTTCGGCCGCCAGGATCGCGGCATAGAGCTCGGCCGCCTGGGCGAAGTCACCCTGCTCGACCAGCGCCTCGGCCTCGCCGAGCGCCGCCTCGATCTCGGCGCCGCCGGCGGGACCCGCCACGCGCTCGATGAATTCCTTGATCTGGCTCTCCGGCAGCGCGCCCATGAAGCCGTCGACCGGACGGCCCGTCGACGAAGGCGATGACGGCCGGAATCGACTGGATGCCGAGCTGGCCGGCGATCTGGGGATGGTCGTCGATGTTCATCTTGACGAGGCGAACCGTGCCGCGCGCCTGCTGCACGACCTTCTCGATCACCGGCGTCAGCTGCTTGCACGGGCCGCACCAGGGCGCCCAGAAATCGACCAGAACCGGCTGCGGCGCGATTCCTCCAGCACGTCCTTGGCAAACGTGTTGGTCGTCGTGTCCTTGATCAGCGCGTCGGCGCCGTTGCCGGCCTGGGTCGCGGGGGAGCCGGGGCTGAAGCTGGGCTGGTTCATGCGGATTGCCTCGATCATCGGGGGCCGGCTTCGCGCCGGCGCGTCGCCGAGAACATGGCGCTTCGAGCCCGGATTTACAAATCCGGATTGCCGGAAGGCTCGGAAAAGGCGAGCAGAAGTGGCTCGTGCCCGGTGGCGCGCAGGAAGGTCAGGAGATCCTCCGCGGCGATTGTCGTCGTCGCCGTGTTGACCAGCGGATGGAAGTTGACCGGTCCGCCCTTTGCCAGCGCCGCGTCGAGCACGACCTGGACCTCGGCCGGCCGATCGCTCAGCACGCCGAACGGCGTTACCGAACCCGGCAGCACACCGAGCCGGCTCTGCATCAGCTCGGCCGAGCCGAACGAGACGCGGCCTGAGGCGCCGATGCGCTCATGCAGCCGTTTCAGGTCGATCACCGCCTGCTCTTCCGCGACGACGAGGAAGAGCGCGCCCTTCTTGTCCTTCAGGAACAGGTTCTTGCTGTGCAGGCCCTCGATGGCGCCGCGCAAGGCCTGCGATTCCTCCACCGTGTAGAGCGGCGGATGGGTGACGGTCGTCGTCTCGATGCCGAGGCCTTCGAGAAACGCGAACAGATCGTCCTGGCTGGCCGGCATCCTGGTCTCGCTCTTCGCCATGGGTGTGGAAACCCCGATGAAGCATGTCGCGGCAGGGGCGGCAAGGGCGCGGCGGCAAGAGCGAGACGGCACGGGGAAGGCTGGGCGTGCCGCCGGAAAAAAGAAAGCCCGGCGCGGGGCCGGGCTTTCCGTTCGTTCGGGATCGGGTCGATCAGAACTTGAAGTTCAGGCCGGCCGTGATCGCATGACCCGTGGCGCCGCCACTGACGATCGGATCGACGTTGCCGAAATCCTGCTTGCCGAGGTCGACATAGTCGTATTCGAGGCGAGCGGTGAGGTTCTTGGTGAAGGCGTATTCGACGCCGGCACCGGCCGTCCAGCCGACGGCCCACTGGCTCTGGTCGGCGAACTTGAGGTCGCCATAGGCGACGCCGCCCTTGGCGTAGAGCAGGAAGTTGTCCCAGGCGTAACCGGCGCGGGCCGTGGTCTTGCCGAGCCACTGCAGTTCAGCAACGTCCGACAGCGACGAATAGGCGATGTCCGTCTCGACGCCGATCACCCAATGGTCGATCTGGTAGTTGTAGCCGGCCTGCGCGCCGACGAGGCCGCCGGTGCCGCTGAGGCCATTGAGGTCGCCGGTGAAGTCGCCGAACAGCGCGCCACCATGCACACCGACATAGAAGCCGGTCCAGTCGAAGGCCGCCTCGGTGACGATGGGAGCGGGGGCGGGAGCGGGCTCGTAGGTGAGATCGGCGGCCGAAGCGGCGCCCGTGAGCGCGACCAGGGCGGCGCCGGCGAGGAGAAGCTTGTTCATAAGAACCTCAAGCGATGCGAGTCCGGGCCGATACGCACCCGAAACTCAATATCTCAGCCACCCCTGGCTTACCCGTGAGGGGGGCGTAGCATGCGCCTCCCGGCCTGACGAGGCAGAAGGCGGCGGCGACGGCGCGGAAGCCCCGATTCCCGGGTGCGCTGCGGTAAAAAGGTCGCGCATCATGGCGGACCCGTGGCAGCTTTCTGGCCCAAATCGGGACGAAAAAACCCTCTTGCAATCGATTCCGGCTTCCGTCATAAGGTGCGCACGCCGGCAGCGCCGGGGTTTAAGCGGGTGTAGCTCAGGGGTAGAGCATAACCTTGCCAAGGTTAGGGTCGAGCGTTCGAATCGCTTCACCCGCTCCAATACTTCCGGTCACCCACCGGATGTTCAAAAAGGCCACGGTTCACCGTGGCCTTTTTGCTTTTCGGCTCCTGCTTTCCTTGGCGGCCGGCGGCGCGACTTCCGTTCTTCTCGCCCTATGCCAAGAATTCGCGGGGGCTGGCGCGGCGGTGTCTGCCCGTCCTTTTTCCTTCGCCGCCTTCGGTTCCCGGTCCGGTTTCCCGTCGCGTGGCGAGCGGGATGGGTGGCCTGTGGAGAGTCTTTCGAGCGCTTGCAATCGATCCGGGCTTGCGCCATAAGGTGCGCATGCCCGGCGCGAGCCGTGGGATAAGCGGGTGTAGCTCAGGGGTAGAGCATAACCTTGCCAAGGTTAGGGTCGAGCGTTCGAATCGCTTCACCCGCTCCAATTTCTCCGGTCACCCACCGGATGTTCAAAAAGGCCACGGTTCTCCGTGGCCTTTTTGCTTTTCGGGGCTTGGAATCGGTCTCGGGAAGCCTCTGTCCGCCGAGGCCCGCTGCCGCCCCGCCACGATCCCCGCCGGACGGACCTCTCTCGAAACTCCGTCGTCGCACGCTATTTGGCCCCGTGCGTCGACGGTTCACGGTCGGGTTCGTCAGCCCGCGAATCCGCCGCGCCTTCCGTTCTGCGCTGCCAAGCCGGCCGGGGCAGGGCGGCCGGATTGTCGCGGCCGGCGGTCTCATCGACAGGAGAAACGATCATGGCACGTCATCCCCTCGTCCCCTTCAGCGGCAGCCATCTGGCCGGCGGCGACCCGTTTGTCTCGCTCCAGCGCGGCATGAACCGCCTGTTCGAGGATGTGTTCCGGACCGCGGGGCTGCCGGCGACCGGAACGGAGGGCCAGGAGGCCGGCATGCTGATGCCGCAGATCAATGTCTCCGAGACCGATACAGAGATTCGCATCACGGCCGAGCTGCCCGGCGTGGCGGAGAAGGATGTCGACGTCATGCTGGATGACGACGTGCTGACCATTCGCGGCGAGAAGCGGCTGGAGCAGAAGGAAGACAAGGAGAACTACCACTTCGTCGAGCGGTCGTTCGGGCGGTTCATGCGCTCGATCCGCCTGCCGCAATCGGTCAATCGCGACCAGGTGCGGGCGAATGTCGAGAACGGCATCCTGACCGTCGTCCTGCCGAAGAACGCGGCGCAGGAGAAGACCCGGCATATCCCGGTCGGCGGCCAGTCCAAGAGCGGCACCAGCCACTGAGAGGGAATTCCGGCGCCGCCGCGACATCGGGAGGCGCCGGACCGTCAGCCGATGCGGTTGCCGGAATCCGGGTCGAACAGGCTGATCGAATCCGGGTGGATCGAGAGGCCGAGGGTTTCGCCGGTCGCAACCGTCAGTTTCGGGCCGAGGCGGGCGGTGATCGTCTGGCCGCCCAGCGCCAGCACTACCAGCGTGTCCGGCCCAGTCGGCTCGACGACGTCGATCGTGCCGGTCAGGTCCGGTTCGGAGGCATTGGCTGCGAAGGATTCCGGCCGCACGCCGAGCACCACCTTGCGGCCGGCGAGGTTTTCCAGATTGGCGGCGACGCGGGGCAGGCGGATCGTCGTCGAGTCCTTACCGTCTGTCTTCAGCGTGGTCGTGTCACCCTCCCGCGCGAGCGTGCCATGGACAAAATTCATCGAGGGCGAGCCGATGAAGCCGGCGACGAACATGTTGGCCGGCTTTTCATAGGTGGTCATCGGGTCGGCGAGTTGCTGGATCACGCCGCCCTTCATCACCGCGATGCGGGTGCCGAGCGTCATCGCCTCGATCTGGTCGTGCGTCACATAGACGACGGTGGTGCCGAGGCGGTTGTGCAGGCGCTTGATCTCGGTGCGCATCTCGGCGCGCAATTTGGCGTCGAGGTTGGAGAGCGGCTCGTCGAACAGGAACAATTCCGGCTCGCGCACGATGGCGCGGCCCATGGCGACGCGCTGGCGCTGGCCGCCCGAGAGCTGGCCGGGCTTGCGGTCGAGCAGATGGTCGACCTGCAGCATCCGCGCCGCGCCATCGACGGCGCGTTTGCGCGTGTCCGGCTCGACGCCGCGCATTTCGAGGCCGAAGCCGATGTTCCGCTCGACCGGCATGGTCGGGTAGAGCGCGTAGGACTGGAACACCATGGCGATGTTGCGGTTCTTCGGGTGGACGTCGTTGACGCGCTTGTCGCCGATGAAGATGTCGCCGGATGTCGGCGTCTCGAGCCCGGCGATGATGTTCAGAAGCGTGGACTTGCCGCAGCCGGACGGGCCGAGCAGGACGAGGAACTCGCCGTCCTCCAGCTCCAGGTCGATGCTCTGCAGCACGTCGAGGGCGCCAAAACTCTTGCGTACGCCGTTCAGCGTCAGTGTCGACATGGTTTCGTCCTCAACCCTTGACCGCGCCGGCGGTGATTCCGTGGACCATGGTCCGCTGCACGATGGCGAACAGGATCATGACGGGGATGATGCTGATGATGCCGCCGGCGGCGAGCACGCCCCAGGGCAGCTGGAATTCGCCGACCATCAGCTGCAGGCCGACCGGCCAGGTGCGCGAGCCCTGGCTGGTGGTGAGCATCAGCGCGAACAAAAACTCGTTCCACGCCGCGATGGCGACGAAGACGGAGGTGGCGACGAGGCCGTTGCGGGCGAGTGGCAGCACGATGCGGATCATGGCGCCGAGCCTTGTGCAGCCGTCGATGCGGGCGGCACTTTCGAGTTCCTTCGGCGCCGCGTCGAAGAAGCCCTTCAGCATCCAGACGAACAGCGGCAGCAGGAAGCTCGTATAGGCGAGCGCCAGGCCGAAGCGGCTGTCGAGCAGGCCGACGCCGCGCATCAGGATGAAGAGCGGGATGATCATCAGCACGGCCGGGAACATGCGGATGACCAGATAACCGAGCATCAGCGCGCCGCGGCCGCGATAGTGGAAGCGCGAGAAGGAATAGGCGGCGAGCGTGCCGGTGATCAGGCAGAGCACGACCGTGGTGGCGGTGACGACGAAGGAGTTGAACACCAGCGTCGGGAAGCCGGACTGGGTCCAGATCGCGACGTAGTTGTCGAAGGTGATGCGCTTCGGAATGTACTGGATCGTCTGGGTGACGATGTCGGCCTCGTATTTGAGCGAGGTCAGGAAGGTCCACAGAAGCGGGAAGATGCAGAAGATCGTCAGCGTGATGAGCACCGCATAGGTGGCGATGTTCCAGCCGAGACGGGCGCGGCGGCTTGTCGTGATCATGGCGTTCCCTCAGTCCTGGTTCACTTTGGAGACGCGCACATAGGCCCAGGCGAACAGCATGAGCAGCACGAACATCACGACGGAAAGCGCGCCGGCATAGCCGAAGTTGAAGTCCTTGTAGGCCTTCTGGAACGCGTAGAGCGACAGCACCTGGGTCGACTGGCCGGGGCCGCCGCCGGTCAGGATCAGGAGCAGGTCCGGCGAATTGACGAGGCCGATGACGCGCAGGATGACGGCGGCGGCGATGACCGAGCGCAGCATCGGCAGCGTGATCAGGCGCAATTGCCGGATCGGCCCGGCGCCGTCGACGGAGGCCGCCTTGTAGAGATCGTCCGGCACGCCCTTGAGTCCGGCGAGCAGCAGCAGCGCGAAGAAGGGGAAGCCGTGCCAGGCCTCGACGAGGATGGCGGCGCCGAGCGCGGTCGAGGGATCGGCGAACCAGGCCTTGTAGGTTTCGAGGAAGCCGAGGCGGACGAGGATGTCGTTGATGACGCCGAGGCGAGGATCGAGCAGCAGCGCCCACATATGGCCGGCGACGACATTGGGCAGGAAGAAGGGCAGCAGGATCAGCACGCCCATGATCTTGGTGCCGGGCAGGTTGCGGTTGAGCGCCAGCGCTGCGACGAGGCCGAGCGAGAATTCGATGATGACGGCGAAGGTGACCCAGACGGCGGTGTTGCGCAGCGACAGCCAGAACACCTTGTCGGACCACATGGCGATGTAGTGCTTGAAGCCGACGAAGCCGGTGCCGAGATCCGGCCGGTTCAGCCGCATCTGGCGGAAGCTAAGCTGGAAGCCGTAGACGGTCGGATAGAGCACGACGGCGAGGATCAGGATCGCGCTGGGGACCAGCAGCAGATACATCCAGTAGCGGCTTTCGGAGAGACGGCCGAGCGCCGCCGCCGGATCGAGCCGCCTCCAGACGGAGGGGGGATGCTGCGACAGGGCTGACATGCGTTCGGCCATCCGCTTCTCCTCAGACGATCAGGAGCGCGGTGCGCTCCAGATGGGCCCAGTCCGGCTCGAAGCCGAGGCCTGGCGTCTCCGGCACGGTGATGAAGCCGTCGATGACGGGCAGCTCCGCCATGTGGCGAGGCCGCGGATCTGCTCGCTCGACATCACGAGCTGCTCGTAGAAATCATTGTTCGGGATGGCGCCGCAGATATGCGCGTTGGCGACGCCCATGCCGTGCACCTGCGCCCGCATGCCATGCGATTCCGCCAGATGCGCCACCTTCATCGCGCCGGTGATGCCGCCCTTGTAGAAGGACGAGGTGCGCATCATGTCGAGCGCGCCCATGTCGATCCAGGTGGCCGCGTTCCAGTGGCAGCCATCCGAGGTCTCGGCGGCCAGCACCGGGATTTCGAGCTGCTCGGTCAGCTTCACATAGCTGCGCAGGTCGAATTCGCGCATCGGCTCCTCGTACCAGAGGAAGCCGGCATCCTCGAGCTGGCGCCCGAACCAGAGCGAGGTGACGAAAGTCCCAGCCGGCCGAGCCGTCGAACATCAGGGCGGCGTCGTCGCCGGTCCATTTGCGCAGATTGTGGCAGAGCTTGGCGTCCAGCTTCGCGTCGCCCCAGGCATGCAGCTTGAAGGCGGTGAAGCCGACATCCATGCATTCCTTGATGTAGCGCTCATACTCGTCCATCGTGTTCCAGGTGACGGTCGAGGCATAGGCCTGGATGCGGTCGGAATTGCCGCCGAGCAGCTGGTAGAGCGGCAGGCCCGCCTTCTTGGCCTTGATGTCCCAGGCGAGCTGGTCGATCAGGCCGAGATGGCGCATGTGCAATTCCTCGATCCGGTCGATCTCCCAGATCTTGGTCCAGAGCCGCTCGGTCATCAGCGGGTTCTCGCCGATCAGCGACTTGAGGCGGCGGCGCGTCAGGCTGGCGATCGTCTCGCCGTCGCCGATCTTGATCGCGCCGGTGATGCCCTCGTCCGTATCCATGCGCAGGATCGCCGATTTCGGGCGCTGGTCGAGCGGCGTGCCGTCGCCGGAGCCGGCAAGGCCCTCGCGCCAGCGAAAGGGATATTGCGGGTGGTCGTCCTCGACGATGTAGGCGCGGATGTCGGTGATTTTCACGAGAGGCTCCCGGCGTGATCGGCACGCCATGTCCGGGTTGCGATGAGCGATAGGAATGGGGGGCACCGTCCCGAACGCGGTATCGCGGTCGGTATGTGGTTCAGGCAGGGCCCAGATCGTGACGTTGCCCTTACCTCTCCCTGAGGGAGAGGTCGGCTCGTAGAGCCGGGTGAGGGTTTAGGGAACCATCCGATAGGGCCGTAAAACCTCACCCGCCGGCTACGCCGTCGACCTCTCCCTAAGGGAGAGGTGGGGACCGTGCCGTGCTTCAAGGCAGAAAGCTCCTGCCCTGATGCAGGTCGCTACTTGGTCTCTTCGAGGCCTGCGATCATCTCGTCGACGGCGTCTTCCGCCGTCATCTGGCCGATCAGCACCTTCTGGAAGGCGGCGAGCACCGTGTGCTCCGACCAGCCGGCGATGCCGACGAAATTGGCGGGCAGGCGACCGAAGGAGAGTGTCTCGACGGCCGGCGCATAGAGCGGGTTCGAGGTGATCCGCTCGTCCTTGACGACGGCGGCATTGGCCGGGAAGTAGCCGGTCTTCTCGAGCAGGGCGAGCGCCGGTTCGGCCTGGCCCCAATAGCTGATCCAATTCCACGCCGCGTCGGCGTTCTCTTCCTTCATCAGCGCATTGTAGAGATAGGCGAGGCGGGCGACGCGGGCCGAGGGGCCTGCGGGGATCGCGAAGGTCTTGAACTCGACGCCCGGCTTCAACGCCGCCGAGATTTCCTGGAACGAGCCGGTGTGGTGCCAGATCATGCCGGTCTGGCCGGTGCGGAACGCTTCCATGATCTGGCGATAGCCGTCGCCCGGCGCGCTCGGCGGCACGACCTTCTCGGTGGTGAACAGGCCGGCATAGAACTTGACCGCCTCGATCGCCTTGTCGCGGTCGAGCCCAATGGTGCCATCCTCGGCGACGACCGGCGCGCCAAACGATTCCATCATGTCGAGCACGTATTTCTGGCCGCCGGCGCCGCCGCGCAAACCGAAGCCGTAGCGGCCCTTGGCCGGGTCGGTCAGCTTCCTGGCGACGTCGACAAACTCGGCATAGGTCGTCGGCGGACCGGCGATGCCGGCTTCCTCGAACCAGTCGGAGCGGTAATAGCCCCAATCGACGAAGGCGAAGGCCGGCACGCCGTAGATCTTGCCTTCGCGCGAGATACCCTTCCAGCGGTCATCCGGGAAGTGGGCCTTTTCGCTCCAGCCATCGACGCGCGCCGTGATGTCGACGAGGCCTTCCATCGCCAGCATGTCGGCAAGGCGCTCGGCCGTCACCATCGTCGTGTCGGGCCGGCTGCCGGAAACCACGGCGGCGGTGAACTTCGCCATGAATTCCGGGTTCGGGATGTTTTCCTGCGTCACGACGATGTCGGGGTTCGCCTTGGCGAAGGAATCCATCACCGCCGTCAGCCCGGCGAACTCGGCCTGGCTGGTGAAGTGGTGCCAGTAATTGATGTTGGTGGCGGCAAGCGCGCGCATCGGCGCGAAGGCGGCGGCTGTTGCCAGCGCGGCGCTGCCGGCCATCAGGCTACGGCGGGTGATGTTGGCGACCATTGGTATCCTCCCAGAGTCGGTCCCGTGAATTTGGCCGCCTCTCCCGCAACCAAAATCGTCGTCTGATTATTCACATCGCCAATTTGATAGCAACAGTGTTGCTATTTCATATATGAAGAACATGCTATAGATCTCGTCGTCGAGGAGATCCCAACATGGCGCAGGCGGCCGAAACCCCCACCAAGCTCAGTCAGATCGCGTATCAGCGCTTCAAGGAGGCGTTGTTCTCGCGCCAGATTCCGATCGGCGCGACGGTCTCGCAGGGCGAGCTGGCGGAATTGCTGCAGGTGCAGACCGGAGCGCTGCGCGAAGCGATGCAGCTCTTGGAGAAGGAAGGCTTTCTCACCGTGCTGCCGCGCTCCGGCATCCGCATCGTCAAGCCGGACATGAGCCATCTGAAGGACTGCTTCCAGATGCGGCGCGTGCTGGAGGGGGAGGCGGTGCGCCGTTTCGCCGAGCGCGCGACGATGGGCGAACTGGCCGACTGGCGGGCGCGGCACGAGGCGATCATCGAGCTGGCGCGCGGCGGCACGGTCGAATCGGCGCTGATCGCGCGTTCGGCCGAGGTCGACCAGGCGTTTCACCTAGCGCTGGCGGAGAGCACGCGCAATCCGCTGATGATCTCGGCCCATACGCACATGATGGAGCAGATCGGCGTCATCCGGCTCGACAACATGTACATGCTGTCGTCGCTGGCGATCATCCAGACGATGCAGGAGCATCTCGCCGTGCTGGCCACGCTGGAGGCGCAGGATCCCGACGCCGCCGTCGCGGCGATGGATGCGCATCTCGCGCGCGCCATGCATCGCGCCATGGGGCTTTGAGGGCCGGCCGGCGGCCGCGTCGTCCAGACGGGCGGGGCGGCTAGGCCGCCCCGCCAAACCGGCTCTATCGGGCGCCGAACCGACCCATGGCCTCGGCGTGGCGGGCGACCAGTGACAGCCCGAATTCGGTCGGCCGCAGCGCCGGGCCGCGGTCATGCACGGTCAATCCGGCCCGCGCCGCGAACAGGCGCTTGCCGTAGCAGATCAGCGTTTCCAGCGATTGCATGACGAAGACGATGGCCGGCACCATCTCGGCATAGCGCGCCGAGGCGGCCGGATCGCCGGCATCGTAAAGACGCATTGCCGCGACGGCGTGGTCGACATTGTCCGGCGCCAGCAGGAAGCCGCTGGCCCCGGCGCGGAGATTGTCGATCAGCTCCAGCCCGCCGCGACCGTTGAAGACGTCGATCTTTCCCTCGGTGCGGGCGATCAGCCGCTCGATGCCGACGGCTGAATCCTCTGCCTTGATCAGCGTCATGTTGGGATGGCGGTCCATCAGCAACGCGATGTCGTTGGCGTCGAGGCCGCGGCCGAGATATTGCGGCGCGTTCTGGATCGCCACCGGCAGGTCGGTCGCGGCCATCACCCGGCTGAAGAAGCGGATATATTCGTCGGCGCCGTAGCTGCCGACCATGGGCGGCTGCAGGATGAGCCAGTCGGCCTTGGCCGCCTCGGCCGCGCGCACCAGCGCGATCTGCTCCTCGACCGACTGGCCGAGAATGGTGAAGCCGAGCGGCACGCGGCCGCCGACGTCCTCCGACACCCATTGCATCAGCATCGAGCGCTCGTCGAAGGAGAGTTTTGCGACTTCGGTCGCAAGTCCCAGCGCTGCGATACCGGCGACGCCGGCGTCCAGGCAGACTTCGACCTGCCGGCGCATGGCCGCGCGGTCGAGCTGCTCGTTCTCGTCGAAGAAGGCATAGAAAATGGCGTGAATGCCGCGAACGGTCATTTGGTGGCTCCCATGGTGAGGCCGCGAACGAGCTGCTTCTGGAAAATGAAGACGAAGGCAAGCACCGGCACCAGCATCAGCACGGCCGAGGCGGACAGTTCGCCCCAGCGCACCTGCTGGTAGCCGACGAAGGAGTAGAGGCCGACCGGCACCGTGCGAATCTCGTTCGACAGCACCAGCGAGAACAGGAACTCGTTCCAGGAGAACAGGAACGACAGGATGGCGACGGCGGCAATACCCGGCAGCGCCACCGGCAGGCAGATCTGCCGGAAGGCCTGGAAATAGGTGGCGCCATCCATGAAGGCCGCTTCCTCCAGCTCGCTCGGCAGGTCCTCGAAGAACCCCTTCATCAGCCAGACGACGATGGAGAGATTGATCGCGACATGGGCGATGACGAGGCCCGGATAGGTGTCCATCAGCCCGGTGCGCACATAGAGCACGAAGAACGGGATCAGCATGGCGACCGGCGGCGTCATCCGGGTCGACAGGATCCAGAAACCGAAATCGGAATTGCCGCGGAAGCGATAGCGCGCCAGCACATAGGCGGTCGGAATGCCGAGGGCGAGGGCGACAGCCGTCGTCGCCAGGGCGACGATCAGCGACGAGCCGAAATAGCCCCAGATGTCGCCGGCCGAGATGACCGCGAGGTAGTTGTCCCAGATCGGCTGAAACCAGAAGCGCGGCGTCCGCGCCATGGCGTCGACCTGCCGCTTCAGGCTCATGGTGGCGAGCCAGTAGATCGGGAAAAGGCACCAGATCGCGAAGACCCAGAGGATCAGCCGACGCAGCCAGGGGGCAACAGCGCGGGCGATGCGGGTCGTCGCGGTGAGCGGCTGCAGGATCTGCCGCCCCATCGGGTCGGTCATGGACATTTCGGCCATCAGAGCGCCGCCTTGGGTTTGAACAGGTCGACCCGCCGCAGGAACAGCTGGCTGGCGACGATGGTGACGATGAGCATGACGATGGCGATAGCAGCCGCATAGCCCATGGAGAGAAACTCGATGCCCTGCTTGTAGGCGAGCAGGTTCAGCGTGCGCGTAGCGATGCCCGGCCCGCCATTGGTCAGGACGAAGATGATGTCGAAGGTCTTGAAGGCGTCGATCGAGCGGAAGACGATGGCGACGGCGAGATAGGGAAACAGCATCGGCAGCGTGTGCTGGAAGAAGATCGCCATCGGCCCGGCGCCGTCCATGCGCGCCGCCTCCAGCGGCTCCTCGTCGAGCGCCGCGAGACCGCCGGCCGCGATCAGCAGGATGAACGGCGTCCACTGCCAGCTGTCGACCAGGATCAGCGACGCCAGCGCCATGGTCGGCGAGCCGAGCCAGTCCTGCGCCGGCAGGCCCATGCTCTTCAGGATGTAGTTGAACACGCCGAGCGTCGGATTGAACATCATGCGGAAGGTGAAGACCGCCGCCACTGGCGTGATCGCCATCGGCAGCAGGTAGATCAGCCGTAGCGCCGAGACCGCCCGCGTCTCATGATGCAGCAGGGCGGCGATACCGACGCCGAGCACGAGCTGCAGCCCGACCGCGACGACGGTGAACTGCACCGTCACCCAGGCGGCGTTCCAGAATTCGCTGCTCGAGAACAATGCGAGATAGTTGCCGAGGCCGACAAAGGCGATGTCGTTCGGCGCGGTCAGCGAATAATTGGTCAGCGAAAAGCCGACGCTGACGATGAACGGAATGAGCGTCAGTCCGGCCAGCAGCACCGTGGCCGGGGCGAGCATGAGCAGGATGAAGCGGTTGCGGCTGCGGGCGGCTGAGGAGCGCATCTTGGAATCCAGTCAGATGCGGGGCGGCTCGCGCCACCCCGCCAGTTTCGAAAAGAAGCGGAGGATCAGCCGATCGCCGCCCGCATCTTCTCCGCCGCCGCCGTCATCGCCGATTGCGCATCCTTGGCGCCCGTCACCACCTCGTTGACGCCGATGCCGAAGGCGTCGAGGATCTGCGGGCCCTTGGCATGGAACCAGGTCGCCTTCATCAGGTCGGCGTCGGCGACGTTGAGGTTTTCCAGCACCGCCGACACGGCCTGCTCGCCGAAGCGCTCGCCGAAGGCGCTGGTCTTCCAGGCTGAGGTGCGCTGGGTGGCGAGGCCGGCCGCCGCGGCCATTGCCGCCGTCGGCTTCGAGGTCGCCCAGAGCAGGAACAGGAAGGCCGCATCCTTGTTGGCGGCGTTCGGGTTCATGCCGATCGTCCAGTTGTAGATGTTCGGCTTGGCCGGCTTGCCGGGGGCGGTCGGCATGCCGCCATAGACAGCCTGTCCGGCGACGGCGCTCTTGTCCTTGTTGCCGATGTCGGTGGCGAAATTGGACGAATCGCTCGAGATGGCCACCGCGCCGGCCATGAAGTCGTTCAGGCATTCCATCCAGTGGTAGTTGCCGACGCCGATCGGACCGGCCTCGCGCAGCAGCTTGCCGTACATGTCGATGGCGGCGACCGCCTCGGGCTGGTCGACCGCGACCTTGCCGTCGAGGCCGATGATCGCGCCGCCATAGGAGAAGACGAAGCCGCCGGCCGGCCAGGTGGCACCGTCACCCGACTTGGCGCGCATGGCGATGCCGGCGACGTCGTCGGTCTTCAGCGCCTTCGCCGTGGCGAGCAGCTCGTTCATGGTCTTCGGCAGCGGCAGGCCCTTCTCGTCCAGCATCGTCTTGTTGGCGAACAGCGTCTGCGCCTCGGCCGTGACCGAGACGACATACTGGTTGCCATCAGCCCAGGTCTGGTAGGCGCGCGTCGACGGGAACAGATCGTCCACGTCCCACCAGGCGAGGTCGGTCAGCTTCGGGTCGGCGAACATCGGGCCGAGCGGCTCGAGCCAGCCGGCGGTGACGGCCTGGCCAAGCGCCCACACCATGTAGATATCAGGCGTCGTGCTCTTGGCGCCGAGCTTCACCGGCAGCGAGGCGATGTATTCCGATTCCGACTGCGTCTGGACCTTGACCTCGATGCCGGTCAGCTTGGTGAAATGCTGCACCAGCGGCGTGATCGCGTCCATCCATGGATGCTGGACGCCGTTGAGGACGATCGTCGCGCCGCTCTGGCGCTTCCAGTCCATGTTGGCCGATTCCCACTGGCCCTTGATGTCGTCGAAGACTTCGCTGGCCCAGACAGGCACGCCGCTCACCGACAGAAGGCCGGCGCCGGACAGGATCGCGGTCGCCTGCAGCAGGCTGCGGCGGGTGATCGGCAGATGCAGTCCACCCTTGGGCGGCAGAACGGATTTCGACATGGTTCCTCCCGAATTGATACGCACAGGACGGACGATTTGCATCCTGCGTCCGGCCGGCCCGTCGCCTCCTGCGGCGAGCCTCATCATACTCATCAACTTGATAAGTAGGATTTAGTGATGATAAGAATGGGACTCGTGGCGAGGGAAAGTCAAGCCGGTCCTCCGGCCTCCCGAGCCCGATGGCGAGGCGGGTGCGTAGGATAGAGGACGCGTCCGCCGGGCCAGGGTGAGGAGTAGGGGAGGTTGATTTGGTCGACGTAGAGCTGCGTGGCGTGTCGAAACGCTGGGGCAATTTCGCTGCCATCCAGGATCTCAATCTGGAGATCGCGCATCAGGAATTCCTGGTGCTGCTCGGGCCGTCGGGTTGCGGCAAGACGACGACGATGCGGATGATCGCCGGGCTGGAACCTGTCTCCGGTGGCGATATCCTGATCGGCGGCGAACGGGTCAATGATCGGCCGGCGCGCGACCGTGACATCGCCATGGTGTTCCAGAACTACGGCCTCTACCCGCATTTCACCGTCGGCGAGAACATCGAGTACCCGCTGAAGCTGCGCAATCTGCCGGCGGCCGAGCGCCAGCGGCGCGTCCAGTCGGCGGCGGAAAAGGTGCATCTCGAAACGCTGCTCGAGCGCCGCCCACGCGCGCTTTCCGGCGGCCAGCGCCAGCGCGTCGCGCTCGCCCGCGCCATCGTGCGCACACCGAACCTCTTCCTGATGGACGAGCCGCTCTCCAATCTCGACGCCATCCTGCGCGTCTCGATGCGCGCCGAGCTGAAGCGCCTGCATCACGAGCTGAAGACGACCACCATCTATGTGACGCACGACCAGATCGAGGCGATGACGCTGGCGACCCGGGTCGCCGTGATGAACAAGGGCAAGATCGTTCAGCTCGGCACGCCGGAGGAGATCTACGAGGATCCGGCGTCGCTGTTCGTCGCCACTTTTATCGGCTCGCCGCCGATGAACCTGATCGCCGGCACAATGGCTGATGGCGAGTTCACGGCGCCCGGCGTCCGTCTTCGTGGTTTCCCGGTCCAGCATGGCGGCGCCGTGACGCTCGGGGTTCGTCCCGACCACATTGTCGTCGCCTCGCCGGACGAGGCCGATGTCGTCGGCTCCGTCTATTCGGTCGAATATACCGGCTCCGGCATGCAGATCACGGTGCAACTGGGCGAGACGCGGATGACGGTGATGGCCGATGCATCCTTCCGGCCGCAACTCGATGAGCGCGTCGGCTTGCGCATTCGCCCGGAAACCATTTTCCTCTTCGATACGAAGAGCGAAAAGCGCCTTCGCTTCTGACAGGACCGATCCTCATGGCCTTTGACTACATCATCGCCGGCGGCGGCTCGTCCGCCTGCGTCGCGGCAACCCGCCTGGTTCGCGACCATGGCGCCCGGGTGCTGCTGATCGAGCGCGGTCCGTCGCACTACGCCAAGCTGATGCAGATGCCGGCCGGCTACATGAAATATCTCGGCCGCGAGGATTTCCTCGAGATGCACCACACGGTCGAGCAGCCGCGCCTCGGCGGCCGCGGCCCGATCGTGCCGCAGGCCAAGGTTCTCGGTGGCGGCAGCTCGGTCAACGCCATGGTCTATATGCGCGGCCAGCGCGATGACTACGACCATTGGGACGCGTTTCTCGGCGGCAACACCGGTTGGAGCTATGCCGACCTGCTGCCGCACTTCAAGGCGCTGGAAAAGAACCAGAAGTTCAACGACGCCTATCACGGCATCGACGGCAGCCTGCTGGTTTCCGATCCTGGCCAGCTCTGCGAAATGACGCGCGATTATATCCTCGCCGCCCAGGGCGTCGGCATTCCCTACAACCCGGATTTCAACGGCGCGCGGCAGAACGGCGTCGGCGTCATGCAGCACACCATGGGCGTCGTGAACGGCAAGATGCGCCGCAGCGATGCGGTGTTCTCCTTCCTGTCGCAGGTGATGGACGACCAGCGCCTGACCGTCGTCACGGAGGCGCTGGTGACGCGCATCCTGATCGAGGGCAGCCGCGCCGTCGGCGTCGAATATGTCCACGAAGGCAAGCGCATCGAGGCGCGGGCCGATCAGGAAGTGCTGGTCGCGACCGGCACCTACAACACGGCGAAGCTGCTGATGCTGTCCGGCATCGGCCCCGAGGCGCATCTCAGGGAACACGGCATCGCCGTCCATACCGACCTGGCCGGCGTCGGCCAGAACCTGCAGGACCATCACGAGGTGCCGGTCATCGCCACGACCAAGCGGGCGAGCGGCTATTTCGGTGAGGACAAGGGCTGGCCGATGCTGCGCAACGGCCTGCAATACGTGCTGTTCGGCACCGGCCCGGTGACGACGACCGGCATCGAATCCTGCCTGTTCTACGATCCCGACGGCGGCGACCGGCCGACCGTGCAGCTCTATTGCGCGCCGATCGTCTATCTCGACCGCGACGTCACCGACATGCAGCCGACGCATGGCGTGACGCTGACCTCCTGCCTGCTGCGGCCGAAGGCGCGCGGCTCGGTCAGGCTGCGCTCGGCCGATCCCGCGGCCAAGCCGGTGGTCGATTCCAACTTCTTCGGCGATCCGGACGATCTGCGGCTGACGATCGCCTCGATGCGCTTCGCGCGGAAACTGCTCCAGACCGAGCCGGTCGGCTCCAACATCAAGGGAGAGTTGCTGCCGGGCGCCGACAAGGTCAGCGACGACGAGCTCGCCGCCTTCTGCGCCAAGACGGTGAAGACCAACTACCATCCGTCCGGCTCGGCCCGCATGGGCCGCGACGACGATCCGATGGCGGTGCTCGACAGCAAGCTGCGCGTGCGCGGCGTCGAGGGCCTGCGGGTCATCGATTGCGCGGCGATCCCGTTCATTCCCTCCGCCAACACCAACGCCATCGCGCTGGCGCTCGGCAACAAGGCGGTGTCGATCCTGATGAACGAGACGGTCGCGCCGGCGGTGCTCGATCGCTGACGGGGCGGGGGATGCCCTGTATGGTTGCAGGCGCGGGGCTTTGACATCCGCGCCTGAGGATGCCGTCCGAGGGGCGGCCGGAGTTGTGAGAGAAATCGTGGTCCTTGACCGTTCCTCCCCGAGTGGGGCCAGTCGGCCTGCCGAGCGCAAGAAGGTTCGCACCCTTGTCGACGACGCCGTCGAACAGGTCGGTCGCGCCATCGTCTGGGGCCGCTATCCGCCGGATGCGACGCTGCCGGTCGAAGCCGAGATCGCGGCTGAACTCGGGGTCGGCCGCAATGTCGTGCGCGAGGCGATCAAGATCCTGTCGGCGAAGAGCCTCGTCCTCGCCGGACGCGGCACCGGCATGATGGTGCTGCCGCGCGGCGAGTGGAACTATCTCGACCCGGATGTCATCCAGTGGAACCTGGACCATCCGGAACTGCGCGACGAACTGATCGACGAATTGAGCGCGTTGCGCGCCATCATCGAGCCGCAGGTGGCGGCACTGGCCGCGACCGCGGCGACGACGGTCGAGGTGCTGCGCCTGTTCGAGGCCTATGAGGCGATGGAAAACGCGCCGGACAAATTTGCCGGCATCGAGGCGGATGTCCTGTTTCACCGCCGGCTGTTCGAGGCCTGCCACAACAAGATGCTGCTCAGCCTGATGCGGACGGTGTTCGTCGTGCTCCGCGCCAATTTCGAGCTGGCGATCGAAGTCGACTACGCCGCCTCGCGCTATCCGGACGATCACAAGCTGGTCGCCGAGGCCATCCACCAGCGCGACCCCGAACGGGCGCGCGCGATCATGACGGCCCTGCTGCACAAGAATATCGAGAATGTCGCCAAGATGCGCCGCGCGCGCAGTCTGCTCGGCGGCCAGACAGCCTGACATTCGCCACCACCCGGCGGGCCATCGCCCGCGGCGCATCGATTCGAGGAAACATGACCCGCAAGACACCCCTTCGCTCGCAGGCCTGGTTTGGCGGCTTCGACAAGGACGCCTTCATTCACCGTAGCTGGATGAAGAATGGCGGCCTGCCGGACGACATGTTCGACGGCCGGCCGGTGATCGGCATCTGCAACACTTTCTCCGAATTCACGCCCTGCAACGCCCATTTCCGGCCGCTGGTCGAGGAAGTGAAGAAGGGCGTGCTCGACGCCGGCGGCTTCCCGCTCGAATTCCCGGTGTTCTCCTGCGGTGAATCCAATCTGCGCCCGACCGCCATGCTGTTCCGCAACCTCGCCTCGATGGATGTCGAGGAAGCGATCCGCGGCAATCCGATGGACGGCGTCGTGCTGATGGCGGGCTGCGACAAGACCACGCCGTCGCTGCTGATGGGCGCCGCTTCCTGCGACCTGCCGACCATCCTGCTCTCCGGCGGCGCCATGCTGAACGGCAAGTTCCGCGGCAAGGACATCGGCTCGGGCACGGATGTGTGGAAGTTCTCCGAGGACGTCCGCGCCGGCGTGATGAGCCATGAGCATTTCATGGCGGCGGAAAGCGCCATGTCGCGCTCGCCCGGTCACTGCATGACCATGGGCACCGCCTCGACCATGGCGTCGATGGCGGAATCGCTCGGCGTCACGCTGCCCGGCAACGCCGCCTATCCGGCCGTCGACGCCCGCCGCGCCCGGCTGGCGCGGATGACCGGCCGCCGCGCCGTCGCCATGGTCAACGAGGATCTACGCCTGTCGCAGGTGCTGACCCGCGCCGCCTTCGCCAATGCCATCCGCATGAACGGCGCCATTGGCGGCTCGACCAACGCCGTCGTGCATCTGCTGGCCATCGCCGGCCGCATCGGCGTCGACCTGTCGCTCGACGACTGGGACGCCTTTGGTCGTGATATCCCGACCATCGTCAACCTGATGCCGTCGGGCAAATATCTGATGGAAGACCTCTGCTATGCCGGTGGCATCCCGGCGGTCATGGACGCGATCCGCGACCGGCTCGATCTCGACGCGCTGACCGTCACCGGCCAGACGATCGCCGAGAATATTGCCGGCGTCGAGAATTTCGATCCCGATGTCATCCTGCCGCGTGAAAAGGCGCTGGTGCAGGATGGCGGCATCGCCGTGCTGCGCGGCAATCTCGCCCCCGATGGCGCCATCCTGAAACCGTCCGCCGCCTCGCCCGAACTGATGCAGCATCGCGGCCGCGCCGTCGTGTTCGAGGACATCGATCACTACAAGGCGCGCGTCGATGATCCCGATCTCGACATCGACGCCAGCTGCATCATGGTGCTGAAGAACTGCGGCCCGAAGGGCTATCCGGGCATGGCCGAGGTCGGCAACATGGCGCTTCCGCGCAAGCTGCTGCAGCAGGGCGTGCGCGACATGGTCCGCATCTCCGACGCGCGCATGAGCGGCACCGCCTTCGGCACCGTCGTGCTGCACACCGCGCCGGAAGCCGCGGTCGGCGGCCCGCTGGCGCAGGTCCAGGACGGTGATTTCATCGAGCTCGACGTCGCCGGCCGGCGGTTGCATCTCGACGTCCCGGACGAGGAGCTCGCCCGTCGTCGCGCGCTGTGGCAGCCGCTGAAGCCGGCCATGGAGGGCGGCTACCAGTCGCTCTATGTCGAGCGCGTGCTGCAGGCCGACAAGGGCGCCGACCTCGACTTCCTGGTCGGCTGCCGCGGCCACGCCGTGCCGCGCGAGAGCCACTAGGGAGCCGTCGGATCACGAGGTGATTCAATAAGCCAAGCATCCTTATCAATGGTAGGAATTCCTGCCTTGACGCTTAGGCTTCTGCAGGTTTCAAGGAGGGGCTACGTCACGGTCTGGCGCCCCCTTGGCCCATGCCCCCTGGGGAACTTGCGTCGAATGCCCGCTTTGTTTGTCCGCTTGCCGGGCGCCCGGTGCTCTTGTTCGTGCTTCGGTCAACGGCTGGAAGGTTGCGTCCGCGGAAAGCGGATGGCGGCGAAGCCATGAGGATGGCGTCAAACCTGCTGATGCGCTGGATCGACAGGGCGGTCCATTGTCGCCATCGCAAGCCGACCCGCGCCTTCCGGGCCGAGATCGGCCGGCTGCCGCGCGTGGTCCTGCCGGTCAGCTACAGCGACAAGATGTTCTGGCGGCGGGTGTTCGATCACAACCCCGCCTTCATCGCCCATTGCGACAAGCTGCAGGCGAAGCGCCTGTTCGAGCAGCAGGATGTCGAGGTTCCGGAGACGCTATGGACCGGCACCGACCCGGCCGAGATGCCGATATCGCTTCGCCATGCGGATGTCGTCGTGAAGATGAATGCCGGCTGTGACCGCAACTGGTTCTTCCGCCACCGGCCCGACGGCCCGGATGCCTTCCTCGCCACGACGCGGAAGTGGCTGGAGCAGGCCTATGGCGTCGACGGGCTCGAATGGGCCTATGGCATGGCGTCGCGACGGCTGTTTGCCGAGCGCACCATCGCGCCCGACCCGCGCGGCATCGACGAGATCAAGGTCCATCTCTTCTCGGGCGAAGTCTTCTACGCGCTGATCTATCGGGGCGAGAAGACGCCGGATGGCCGCTCCGGCATCTTCGATGCGGCCGGTCGCCGGCTGCGCGTCACCAACACCGTCGTGGCGCAGGATCCGGGCCGGGCCTTGCCGGCGCAATACCGGGTGCCCGGGTGCTATCACCGGCGATCGAGGTGGCGCGCGGCTGGCGGCGGGAACGGATTATCTCCGCGTCGATTTCATGGTCGTCGACGGCAAGCTGCATGGCGGCGAGATCACGCCCTATCCCTCGGCCGGGCTGATGACCAATTCCGATCCGGCCGTGCTGGCGCAGATGGGCCGAAGCTGGGACCTCGGCCAGTCCTGGTTCCTGCGCACGCCGCAATCGGGCTGGCGGGCCGCCTATCAGGCGATGCTGCGCCGGCATGTCGAGGCGCTCGGCACCGATCCCATTCCCGTCCTCGCCTGAAGGATTTTCGGCGTCGGCGCGCGGCTTTCGGGAGGCGGCGCTTGATCCTCGGGCCGACTTCCGCTTGAACGATAAAGGCGCTGCGTCGGCGGCGGCCGGAGCCCTTCGGCTCCCGGCGATGGGGACAGGAACGCAATGCGCATAGTCGTGCTCGGCGCCGGTGTGATCGGCGTGACGACGGCCTGGTATCTGGCCGAGGCCGGCCACCAGGTCACGGTGATCGAGAAGAACACCTCGGCCGGGCACGGCACCAGCTATGCCAATGCGGCGCAGATCTCGCCGGCTCTGTCCTCGCCCTGGGCCTTTCCGGGCCTGATCGGCAAGGCGGCGTCGTGGATCTTCGCCAAGCATGCGCCGCTGATCGTCAGCCGCATGCCGGACCTCGCCATGAGCCAGTTCCTCTGGCGCATGTGGCGGGCCTCCAGCCTCGACCAGTACCTTGCTGCCAAGCGCAACATGGTCCGGCTCGCCGAATATTCGCGCGACTGCTCCGACCTGCTGCGGGCCGAGATCGGCATAAAGTATGACGGCCGGCAGAAGGGCCTGATCGTCGCCTTCCGCGAGGCGGCGCAGGCGGAAGGCTACAAGCGCGACCTCGCCGTGCTCGACGAACTCGGCGTGCCGCATCGAAGCCTTGGCCGCGACGACCTGCTCGGCCTCGAGCCCAACATCGACCCGACCAGCGGCGTCGTCGGCGGCGTGCTGCTGGAGACCGACCAGACCGGCGACTGCTTCCTGTTCACCCAGGCGCTGGCAGCGGAATGCGCGGCGCGAGGCGTCAATTTCCTCTATGGCCAAGCAGCGGAAAAGCTCCTGATCGAGCGCGACAAGGTGATCGGCGTCGTCGCGGGCGGCCAGACGATCGAGGCCGACGCCGTCGTCGTCGCGCTCGGCGTCTGGTCGAAGGGCCTGCTGGAGCCGCATGGGATTCCCGTGCCGATCTATCCGGTGAAAGGCTATTCGCTGACGATCGACGCCCGATCCGACGCGGTCGGCCCGGTCAGCACCGTCTCGGATGAATCGATGAAGGTCGGCATACCAATCTTGAAAACCGCATCCGGGTCGGCGGCACGGCGGAACTCGCCGGATATGATTTCTCGCGGCCGGAGAAGCGCTATGAGGGGCTGATCGCCTCGCTGCGCATGCTGTTTCCGAAGGTGCCGGAGGCGGCGATCGCCTCGGCCGAGCGCTGGTCGGGGCTGCGTCCCGTGACGCCGGACGGTCCCGCCGCGCATCGGCGCCACCCGCTATTCCAATCTCTATCTCAACAGCGGTCACGGCACGCTGGGCTGGACCATGGCCTGCGGTTCCGGCAAGGCGCTGGCCGACCGGATCTCGGGTCGCCGTCCGGAAGTCGACATCGCATCCTTCGCGCCGCGCTGAGGCGGCGGGTGTTTCACGTGTGACAAAGCCGGAGCTGCCGCAACTGCGACCTCAGGTTGCAACGGCCGTATTTGACTTTCCGGCCGGTGTGCTTATGTCTTGAGCACCATGTTGAGCCATTCGACCTTTCGCCGTTCCCTGCACCATGCAGGTCTTCTGATCGCGGGATATTAGCCCCGGGTTCGGCGTGCGCGTTCGCCCCGGACACGGGGCCTCTGCCACCATGACTGCTCCCCATCCCTGACCCCATCCGACAAGGCCGCCACGCGTTTTCGAACGCGGAAAGCCTGCAAGCCGAAACCGCCCCTTGCCGCCCAGCGCTGCGCGAGGCGCGGTCCCTTCGCCGGATCGTTCCCGGGGACGATTGCCGCTTGAGCGCGGGCCGTCCCTACCCAATATTGGAGACCACCACCATGACCACGCGTAGCGCCAGCCGCCTCAAGCCCCGCATCACCATCCTGGCCGCCGATCACGAGCGGCTTTCGACGCTTGCGCGGGCGGCGACGCACACGGTTCCCGACGTCGCGGCCGTCCTGACGGAGGAGCTCGACCGCGCCAGGGTCGTTGCCGACGGCAAGCGCGCGCATCCTTTCGTCCGCATGGGTCATGAGGTCGAATTCCGCGACGACGTACGGCCGGGACGGTGCGCAAGGTGACGCTGGTCTATCCGGAGGACGCCGATATCGGCCAGGGCCGGATCTCGGTGCTGACGCCGATCGGCGCCGCGCTGATCGGGGTCGGCGTCGGCGAATCGATCAGCTGGGAGACCCGCAACGGCGAGGTGAAGCGCCTGACCGTGCTGCAGGTCGGCGGCGGCGAGGCCGCCGCCTGATGCCGACGACGGGCGATCCGGGATCGATAGCGGGCGATGCCGCCATGAACGACTGGCTGCAGGCGCTTCGTCGACTCTGGTCGCCCGGCACCCGCACTGGGCCGGGCCTGCTCGTCTTCGTGACGGCCATGGCCGAATCGATCGTGGTGGTCGGCATGTTCGTGCCGGGAACCGCGATCCTGATCGGCATCAGCGCCGTCGCCGGGCTCGGCGAGCTCGCGGCTCTGGCCGCGTGCTGCTCTGGGCCACCCTCGGCGCGGTCGTCGGCGATGGCGTCTCCTACTGGATCGGCCATCGCTACAAGGAGCATATCCGCGCCAGCTGGCCGCTGCGCGAGCGGCCGGAACTGTTCGAAAAGGGCGAGGCGTTCTTCCATCGCTACGGCGCCATGAGCGTCGCGATCGGCCGCTTCCTGCCCGGCGTGCGCGCCGTCATCCCGGTGGTCGCCGGCGTCGTCGGCATGAAGCCGCTGCGCTTCTACGTCGTCAACGTTCTCTCGGCTCTGGTCTGGGCGCCGGCGCATATCCTGCCCGGCGCCGGCATGGGCCTGGCGCTCGGCGTGCTCGGCTCGATTGCCGGCCGCCTGGTCGCGGCTGTGGTCGGCGCGCTGGTCGTGCTCGGCCTCGCCGTCTGGGTGATCCATCTCGGCGTCCGCTGGGTCGCGCCCGGCCTCAGCCGCCGCTACCGCCGCTTCGTGGTCGGCTGCAAGCGGCGCGGCACCCGGTTCGACCGCGCCATCGTCTATGTCCTGGATCCCGATGATCCGGGAACCTCGACGCTGATCGTCATGGGCGTCGCGGCGATCGCGCTGGCGACGGCCTTTGCCGGCCTGGCCGAGGACGTCTTCATGCGCGAGCAGATCACACGCGCGGATACCGCGATCTCCACGCTGGTCCAAGGCTTGCGCACGCCAGCCCTCGACCGCTGGATGGTCGCCATCACCAGCCTGGGCGATGGCGTCGTCGTCATCCCGGTGTTGGCTGCGGTGGCGCTCTGGCTTGCCTTCAAGGGCCAGAAGAAGCTTGCCGGCGGCCTGGTCCTGACCCTGGCGCTGGCGGCGCTTTCCGTGCCGCTGCTGAAGAGCGTTCTGGTGGTTCCGCGACCGACGGCGCTTTATAGCGGCGCCGACGCCTTCAGTTTTCCAAGCGGCCACGCGACCTCCGCCGCCGCGCTCTATGCCTCGATCGCGTGGCTGGCGACCCACAACGCCGCGCTGCGCTGGAAGGTCGTCGGCTTCGCGCTCGCCGGCGTGCTGATCACGGCGATCGCCGCCTCGCGCATCTATCTCGCCGCGCACTGGCCGTCCGACGTGCTGGCCGGCCTGGCGCTCGGCTCGGCGCTGGCGGCGATCTATGCGCTGGTCTTCCGTCGCACCGACATCCGCACCATGCGGCCGCTGCGGCTGGTCGCCATCGTGGTCGCCATGCTGGCGGTGGCGGGCGGCGTACGGATTGCCACGAATTTTCCCGCCGCGATGGAGGCCTATCGGCCGCGCGCCGTCGAGACGACGCAGGCCGAGGCCGACTGGCTCGGCCGTGGCTGGAGCAGGCTCGCAGCCGCCCGCTGGGAACTGGACGGCTCGGACAGCGGCGCGTTGCCGCTGCAGGCCGATGTCGACGTCGCCACGCTGCGCGCCGGCTTGATCGCCGCCGGCTGGCAGCCGGCGCCATCCGCCGACGCGGCCGGGATCGCCCGCTTCCTGTCGCCGGATTCGACGCTCGAGCAGTTGCCGCCGCTGCTCCTGACCCATGTCGGGCGCTTCCCGGCGTTGACCCTGGTGCGCCAGCTGGGACCCGAGAGCCGGCTGGTGCTGCGCTTCTGGCCGACGACCGAGCAGACAATGTCGGGCGATGCCCGCCATCCGATCCTCCTCGGCGCCGTGACGCGAGAAACCCTGAGCCACCCGCTGCGGCTCGCCACCTTGCTGCATGACGAGGACCTGGCCGCCGACGAGCAGCTGCGGCAGATCGGCCCGCTTGCCGGCATCGCCGCCGAGCCGCGCCGCCTGGCGGAAAGGCAGGTCCTGCTCCTGACCCGCCCGGCCTCCCTGCCGGTTGCACCGCCAGCGGAAGCGCCTGCAAAAACCGCGCCCTGAAGCGGCGGAGACGGGCGCCGGAGCGGCAGCGCCATCCTGGCGGGAGGCGCCGTCATCGCGGCTGTGGGAGCGCTGCAACAGGGCCCCCGAATGGTGGATTGAACATCCGAGTCAAACCATTCGTTAACGCTGTTCTTCGTATCTCTGAGCGACCAGCAACGGTCGGCCAGACCGCGTACCAGGGTCAGCGACAAACATGCGTTCTTCCAATCGGCCTCCCCAGCCTCTTCCCTTCATTCCAGCCGAGCCGGCGGTGCCGAATTCGGTCGATCGAGAGGTTTCCCGCTACCAGAATCCGTCCCGCGCGCCCGCCGCGCCGACGCGCGCCGCCGCGGTTCCGCCGGCCCCCCCCATCCTGCGCGAAGCCCCCGTGCTCGGGCCGGATGGCGAGCCGCTGCCGTCCTGGCTGCAGCCCTTCACCGCCGGCATGAATGCCCGCTTCACCCGCACGCCAGACTATCTGCGCCGGCCGCGCACTTCCGAGACCGAGACCGAGGCGGATGCCGATCCGGCGGCCGCCGCGGTTGAAGCGGCCGAGGCGCCCGTCGTCGCCGAGGCGACCATCGCCGCGGAAACGGTCGTCATCGAGCCGGTCGCCGAGACAAGGGTCGCCGAAGAGGCGGTCGCCGATGTCGCGGTCGCGGCGCCCGTCAAGGCGCTGGTCGAGCCCGCGCCGCCGCCGCCGGCCCCCGTTGCCGTCGAGGCGCCGCTTCCGGGCCATCCGGCCGAGTACCAGGCCGAGATCGTCGCGGCCTCGCGTCCCTCCAACATTCGCCGGCTCGAGCGCCTGATCCAGGTCGGTCGCGCCACGCCGCCGCAGCGCGCCATCGGCCTTGAGCCGACGGCCGCTCCGGCGCAAAGTCCCGTCGCCGAAGTCGCGCCGGGCCGCGTGTCGCGTCCCGTCCGTCCGCAGCCCCAGGCTGCCGTTTCGACCGCGGTCCCGGTTGCGCAGGTCCCCGTCGCCGCAGCCCCGGTCGTGCAGGCGCCCGTCGCCGAAGCGCCGGAAGTTACCCGGCCCGTAGAGACGGTTCCCGCCCAGGCCGTCACGATCGTGGTCCCGCAGATCGTCGCGCCGATCCTGCGCGCGCCGGAAACGCTGCTGCCCGGCTTCGTCCAGGCTTCGATCCAGGTCTGGTTCGAATGGCCGATCTGGGTGACGCCGGTGCAGAGCCTCAGCGCCCGCTCGCGCGAATCCCGCCGCCTGCGCCGCGAAGGCCTCGTCGAGACCGCCGCCGCCGATGGGATCGAGGCCGCGTCGGCTGAGCCGGTTTCCACGCCGGCGTCCGAGGCGGTTGCTTCGGAAGCGACCGTCGCCCCGGTTCGGGCAGCGACGGTGGTCAGCTTCCATGCCGGCGAATATGAGCTGCCGCCGCTCGAGTTGCTGGCTGAGCCGCCGGTCACCGAGCCGCGCTTCGAACTCTCGGCCGAATATCTCGACCAGAACTCGACCTTCCTGCAGCAGACGCTGCGCGATTTCGGCGTTCGCGGCGAAATCATCGACGCTAATCCCGGTCCGGTCGTCACCCTTTATGAGTTGGAGCCGGCCCCCGGCACCAAGTCGAGCCGCGTCATCGGCCTCTCCGGCGACATCGCCCGCTCGATGAGCGCGGTGTCGGCGCGCGTCGCCGTGGTCGAGGGCCGCAACGTCATCGGCATCGAGTTGCCGAACCAGACCCGCGAGACGGTCTGGCTGCGCGAACTGATGGCGAGCGAGGCCTTCGCGGAGGCCAAGGCCAAGCTCGGCCTTTGCCTCGGCAAGACGATCGGCGGTGAGCCGGTGATCGCCGACCTCGCCCGCATGCCGCATCTGCTGGTCGCCGGCACCACCGGCTCCGGCAAGTCGGTCGCCATCAACACCATGATCCTGTCGCTGCTCTACCGGCACCGCCCGGAAGAATGCCGTCTGATCATGATCGATCCGAAGATGCTGGAGCTCTCCGTCTATGAGGGCATTCCGCATCTGCTGACCCCCGTCGTTACCGACCCGAAGAAGGCGGTCACCGCGCTGAAATGGGCGGTGCGCGAAATGGAGGAGCGCTATCGCAAGATGTCGCGCCTCGGCGTCCGCAATATCGACGGCTTCAACGTCCGCGTCGCCGAGGCCCGCGCCAATGGCGAGGTCATCACCCGCACGATCGATACCGGCTTCGACCGGACGACCGGCGAGATGACGCAGGAAGAGCAGGTGATGGACCTCACCAATCTGCCCTTCATCGTCGTCATCATCGACGAGATGGCGGATCTGATGATGGTCGCCGGCAAGGAGATCGAAAGCGCCGTCCAGCGTCTCGCCCAGATGGCCCGCGCCGCCGGCATCCATCTGGTCATGGCGACGCAGCGTCCCTCGGTCGATGTCATCACCGGCACGATCAAGGCGAACTTCCCGACCCGCATCTCCTTCCAGGTGACGTCGAAGATCGACAGCCGCACCATTTTGGGCGAGATGGGCGCCGAGCAGCTGCTCGGTCAGGGCGACATGCTCTATATGGCCGGCGGCGGCCGTATTCAGCGCGTGCACGGTCCCTTCGTCAGCGACCACGAGGTCGAGCAGGTCGTGGCGCATCTGAAGCGCCAGGGCCGGCCCGAATACCTCGACGCCGTCACCGCCGGCGACGAGGAAGAGGCGGAAGCCGCGGCGCCGGCCGACGAAGACGTCGCCGTGTTCGACAAGAGCGCGATGGGCGAGGAAGGCGGCGGCGACGCCTATGAGCAGGCGGTCGCCGTCGTGCTGCGCGACCGCAAGGCGTCGACCTCCTACATCCAGCGCCGCCTGCAGGTCGGCTACAACCGAGCTGCCTCGATCATGGAGCGGATGGAGCAGGAAGGCATCGTCGGCCCGGCCAACCACGCCGGAAAACGCGAGATCTTCATGGAGCGCTGAGGCGCCTGCCCTCGGGATTCGGCACTCTTCCGATCGACTGACCAACGGCGGCCCTCGGGCCGCCGTTTCTGTTTGGGCCTTGCGGAAAGGCCGGCGCGATCGACGCGGCTCCAGAGCCTCGCTTCGATCGCCGTCGTTGCCTGCGGGTAGTCTCAGTTCCGCGGCTTGATCCTGGAGTGGATGCAGCGGGAAGGGATCGTCGGTCCGCCCATCAGACGGGAAAGCGCGAGATCCTCATGCCGCGCTTGCCTTCAGGGGCTGAACTCTTCTGACGTCCAACGCGGGTCCTCGGCTCACCGCTTCCGATTTGGCCTTGCCGGCGGCCTGCCGCGGCCGAAACTCTCGCCGTCTCGCCGTCTCGCCGTCTCGCCGTCTCGCCGTCTCGCCGTCTCGCTGTCCGGGTCGCGCCCGCTCACTCGCGCCGCCATGCGCTGCCGGCTCCGGACCGGCGATCCGTACCGACCAGGCCTGCGAAAAATCCGCCGCAGGCGCTGCAAGGACGTTTCCGCCGCGCGCCAACAAGTTAACGAAAATTAATGACTTTCAATCACTTAGCGATATTTGGCGGATCTGTGCGGCTGGGCGGGGGCTTTGTGCCGGCTTATCCACATGGGCGGGGGGCTGGCGGGTCGAGATGGTTGGAATTGTCGGAATTAGTCGTTGACGGGGCGGGGTGTCATCCGTATAAACCCCTCAAGAACGCGGGCGGCACCGCTGCCAGCGAGCGGAAAACTCGTCTCTGAGTTTTGTTATTTGGGTGGTTGACTGGTTGTCGGAAGACGACTAGATAAGCGCCTCCGGTTCGGCCGGGTGGTTTGGTTCTTCGGGACTGGGTTGCCGGTTTTGAGCTTTCGACAGTGAAGACTGTCTGTTGTTTGACAAGTGAATAGGAAGAAAGAGAAACGTAGACGGCGATGTCCTTGCGGCTTGTCCAGGTAACTGGGGAAGCGAAAAGAGACTTCGGCGGTACTACGTTTTATCAAGCTCGCTTAGTTGTCTAGCCGGCAGAGATGTCGGTGGGATGACGGTGGTGCTTGGGACTCTGTCAATAATACGTAGTGACCAATAGCCGATCAAAGATCTCGTTCAATTTGAGAGTTTGATCCTGGCTCAGAACGAACGCTGGCGGCAGGCCTAACACATGCAAGTCGAACGCCCTGGCAACAGGGAGTGGCAGACGGGTGAGTAACGCGTGGGAATCTACCTTGTGGTACGGAACAACCAAGGGAAACTTTGGCTAATACCGTATGAGCCCTTCGGGGGAAAGATTTATCGCCATAA
>CP119318.1:15000-570000 GCA_029203105.1 Candidatus Kaistia colombiensis | reverse complement strand
GGGGAGTGAAACAGTTCCTGAAACCGGATGCCTACAAACAGTCGGAGCCCAAGGTTTGTCCTGGGTGACGGCGTACCTTTTGTATAATGGGTCAGCGACTTAATCTGACGAGCAAGCTTAAGCCGATAGGCGTAGGCGCAGCGAAAGCGAGTCTGAACAGGGCGTTCAGTTCGTCGGATTAGACCCGAAACCGGGTGATCTAGCCATGAGCAGGTTGAAGGTGCGGTAACACGCACTGAAGGACCGAACCCACGTCTGTTGAAAAAGACGGGGATGACTTGTGGCTAGGGGTGAAAGGCCAATCAAACTCGGAAATAGCTGGTTCTCCGCGAAAACTATTTAGGTAGTGCGTCGGATGAATACCTTGGGGGGTAGAGCACTGGATGGGCTAGGGGGATTTACCGTCTTACCAAACCTAACCAAACTCCGAATACCCAAGAGTACTATCTGGCAGACAGACGGTGGGTGCTAACGTCCATCGTCAAAAGGGAAACAACCCTGACCGCCAGCTAAGGCCCCCAAATCATGGCTAAGTGTGAAAGGATGTGGGGATCCCAAAACAACCAGGATGTTGGCTTAGAAGCAGCCATCATTTAAAGAAAGCGTAACAGCTCACTGGTCTAAATAAGGGTTCCTGCGCCGACAATGTAACGGGGCTCAAGCCATGTGCCGAAGCTGCGGATGTGATCCTTCGGGATCACGTGGTAGCGGAGCGTTCCGTAAGCCTGTGAAGGGAGACTCGTGAGAGCTCCTGGAGGTATCGGAAGTGCGAATGCTGACATGAGTAACGACAAACAGTGTGAGAGACACTGTCGCCGAAAGTCCAAGGGTTCCTGCGTAAAGCTAATCTGCGCAGGGTTAGCCGGCTCCTAAGGCGAGGCCGAAAGGCGTAGTCGATGGGAATGGGGCGAATATTCCCCAGCCTGCGGGTAGTGACGAATGCCGTGTATCGTAGTGCCTTATTGGATTGGTGCTGCGGTGAAGGTGTTCCAGGAAATAGCTCCCGCGTATAGACCGTACCCTAAACCGACACAGGTGGACTGGTAGAGTATACCAAGGCGCTTGAGAGAATGGTGCTGAAGGAACTCGGCAAATTGCCTCCGTAACTTCGGGAGAAGGAGGCCCTCGGCTTGGGCAACCAGGTCGGGGGGGCACAGACTAGGGGGTAGCGACTGTTTACCTAAAACACAGGGCTCTGCGAAGCCGTAAGGCGACGTATAGGGTCTGACGCCTGCCCGGTGCCGGAAGGTTAAGAGGAGAGGTGCAAGCTTTGAATCGAAGCCCCGGTAAACGGCGGCCGTAACTATAACGGTCCTAAGGTAGCGAAATTCCTTGTCGGGTAAGTTCCGACCTGCACGAATGGCGTAACGACTTCCCCGCTGTCTCCAGCACCTACTCAGTGAAATTGAATTCCCCGTGAAGATGCGGGGTTCCCGCGGTCAGACGGAAAGACCCCATGAACCTTTACTATAGCTTTGCACTGGCATTCGTGTTTGCATGTGTAGGATAGGTGGTAGGCTTTGAAGCATGGGCGCCAGCTCGTGTGGAGCCATCCTTGAAATACCACCCTTGTGAATATGAATGTCTAACCGCGGTCCGTCATCCGGATCCGGGACCGTGCATGGTGGGTAGTTTGACTGGGGCGGTCGCCTCCCAAAGTGTAACGGAGGCGCGCGATGGTGGGCTCAGACCGGTCGGAAATCGGTCGTCGAGTGCAATGGCATAAGCCCGCCTGACTGCGAGACTGACAAGTCGAGCAGAGACGAAAGTCGGCCATAGTGATCCGGTGGTCCCACGTGGACGGGCCATCGCTCAACGGATAAAAGGTACTCTGGGGATAACAGGCTGATGATGCCCAAGAGTCCATATCGACGGCATCGTTTGGCACCTCGATGTCGACTCATCACATCCTGGGGCTGGAGAAGGTCCCAAGGGTTCGGCTGTTCGCCGATTAAAGTGGTACGTGAGTTGGGTTCAGAACGTCGTGAGACAGTTCGGTCCCTATCTGCCGTGGGTGTAGGAATATTGAGAGGATCTGTCCTTAGTACGAGAGGACCGGGATGGACGTACCTCTGGTGGACCTGTTGTGGCGCCAGCCGCATTGCAGGGTAGCTATGTACGGACGGGATAACCGCTGAAGGCATCTAAGCGGGAAACCCACCTCAAAACGAGTATTCCCTTGAGAGTCGTGGTAGACCACCACGTTGATAGGCCGGGTGTGGAAGTGCAGCAATGCATGCAGCTTACCGGTACTAATAACTCGATCGGCTTGATCACTCCCATTAATCCATGCTCATCACCAAGGTGATCTCTCGAGATCACCGGGAATGACCATCGACGACAAACAAAACAAAACCAGTTTCTTCTGTGCTTCGCCGGCCTGGTGGTCATGGCGAGGAGCCTGAACCCGATCCCATTCCGAACTCGGCCGTTAAACTCCTCCGCGCCAATGGTACTTTGTCTTAAGACACGGGAGAGTAGGTCGCTGCCAGGCCTGCAAAGCACAGAAAACCTTCTTCGAGACACACAAACTTCTCTCTACGATGACACAACACAAAACCCCGCCGCGCGAGATAATCGCCGGCGGGGTTTTGCGTTTAAGGCTCAGGCAAAGCGAGGGAAAAGAGGCGGAGGCCGGACCTGCAATGCCAGACGGGGGGCCCAAACCGACCGGCGACCCCGAAGGCCTCAGGCGGCGTCGACCGTCAGCGGCAGCATCCGTTCGCGCGAGGCTGCGAGGAGGCGGGTCATCGCATCGGCCGCCTCTGCCGGCCGGCGCGCCAGGATCGCCGTGCGAACCGCGTCATGCAGGGCGATGTCCTCGGCCGGCTGCGCCGCGTGCTGCTGCAGCATTTCCGACGAGACCCGCAGCGCCGATTTGACCGCGCTGCCGATCGTCACGAACAGGCCGTTATGCGAGGCATTGATGACGGCGAGATGGAAGCCGAGCGCTGATTCCGACGTCGCCTTGATCGGCAGCTTCTGATCATAGGCGGCCACCAGCTCGTGGAAATAATGCTCGATCTTGGCCAGGTCCTCGGCCGTGCCGTCGCGCGCCGCCAGGAAGGACGCGCGCGGCTCGAAGCAGAGGCGCATTTCAAAAATGTCCTCGACGATCTTGTGGTCGAACTGCGCCTGCAGGCGCCAGGCGAGCACGTCGCGATCGAGCAGGTTCCACTCGGCGAAGGGCAGCACGCGCGTGCCGACCTTCGGCGAAACCTCGATCAGCCGCTTGCCGGCCAGGCTCTTCACTGCCTCGCGAACGGTCGTCCGGCTGACGCCATAGGTCTGGCACAACTCGCTTTCGATTGGCAGCGACGTTCCGGGCAGGAATTCCCCGGAGACGATCCGGACGCCAATGTGATTGGCGACCTGCGCGCTCATCGTCCCAACCGGTAGAAGCTCGCGCTCCAGCATCACACCCTCTCCCGCCAAGTCTCATCCCTTTACGCGGTTTTCGATCGACAGGCCAAGTCCTCGCCCGGCAGTTGGGCGAGGGGTGGTTCGGGGAATGGCTTGCTCGTGACGAGCCGATTGACAAACCCCGAGATCAAAACGATGATCGAGGTATATGATAATACCATTGAGGCCACCTTGGGGAGAGGGCTCGCTGGGAAATCGTATGGGAGGACGACGTCGGGGGCTGCTTTTCCGACAGGGGAATTGCCGAACCTCAAATCGGGGAACCGCGCCATGCGCGTCGAAGCGGGGTGAAGCAGGCAGGGCGCGGAGAAACGAGCCCGCGCCGAATTCTGGAATGCGGTCGCTCGAGCAAGAGCGACGTCGAAGAAAGAATTGTCGCCGGAGGACGGGTCTTGTTGGGAGATCCGAAGCGCGACAGCAAAGCGGAGGAATCGCGATATGCGGAAGTTTATGACGAAGGCGCTCGCCACGGTGGCGTTGCTGGCCATGACGGCCGGCGCGCAGGCGAAGGAGACGGTGGTCTGGTGGGACTTCCTGTCCGGCGGTGACGGCGTCCGGATGAAGGCCCTGATCGACGAATTCAACAAGTCCAACCCGGACATCGAGATCCAGGCGACGACCCTCGAATGGGGCGTTCCGTTTTACACCAAGGTCCAGACCTCGGCCGCCGTCGGCGAAGGCCCCGACGTCATGACCTATCACCTGTCGCGCCTGCCGCTTGGCGTCGATTCGGGCGTCCTGCGCGAGATCACGCCGGACGAGCTGAAGGCCGCCGGCATCGAGGGCAGCAATTATGCGCCGGCCAACTGGACGGCCGCCCAGGTCGACGGCAAGCAGTATGCCGTGCCGTTCGACATCCATTCGATCGTGCTGTTCTACAACAAGGATGCGCTCAAGAAGGCCGACCTGCTTGGCGAAGACGGCAAGCCGAAGGGCTTCGACGGCATCGAGAATTTCGATGCGGCCCTGAAGAAGCTCAAGGATGCCGGCTCCGACTACGGCATGTCGTTCCAGACCTCCGGCGACGGCGGCGTCTGGCGCATCTTTTATTCGTTGTTCAACCAGCAGGGCGGCGAGTTCTACAAGGACGGCAAGTTCCTCGACGGCGACAATGTCGACAAGGCCGCCAAGGCTGCCGGCGCCATGGCCAAGTGGGTCGCCGACGGCGTCGTGCCGAAGCAGACAGACTACAACCCGTCGATTGCCCTCTTCACGTCCGGCAAGGCACCGCTCCTGATGAACGGCGTCTGGGAAGTGCCGACGATGGCCGACCTCTCCAAGCAGGGTAAGCTCGGCTTCGAGTGGGGCGCGGTCCAGATCCCGACCCTGTTCGACAAGCCGGCGACCTGGGCAGATTCGCACGCCTTCGCCATTCCGGACCGCAAGGGCAAGGAAATCTCGCCCGAGAAGCTCAAGGCCGTCCTGACCGCGATCAAGTGGATGAACGAGCACTCGATCAGCTGGGCCAATGCCGGTCACATTCCGGCCTATGTCCCGGTCACGCAGACCGAGGCCTTCAAGACGATGGAGCCGAACGCGACCTATTCGTCGCTGGCCGCCACCGCCGCCTTTGATCCAACCAGCAAGCTGGCCGGCGTCGCCTCCCCGGTCTACGAGGCGTCCGCCAACAACATCACCACCGTGGTGAACGGCGACACGGAAGCCCAAGCTGGCGCCGAGGGCCTGCGCGACGAGCTGCAAGGTCTTCAGGACTAGTCCCTAGGGACAGACGCTTCACGACCCGGCCGGTTCGCCGGCCGGGTCACCCGCCTTGAAGCCTGGATACCCCCATGTACAGCAAATCCCGTGATAGCTGGGTCGCGGCGGCGTTTGTCGCCCCCTTCGTTATCGCCTACCTCGTCCTGTTCCTGTATCCGACCGTCCGGATGGTGATCCTCACCTTCACCGACGCGCCGTTGATCGGGGCCGGGAAATGGATCGGCTTCAAGAATTACGTGAGGCTTTTCAACGACGCGGCCTATCTCAACGCCGTGTGGCACACGTTCTACTTCGTGCTGCTGACCGTGATTCCGAACACGTTGCTCGGCCTCCTCTTCGCGATGATGGTCAATCGCCAGAAGGGCTATTTGCAGAGCCTGATCCTGGCCGCGTTCTTCCTCCCCTACATCCTTCCCGTCTCGGTGGTTTTCCGTATCTGGGAGTGGATCATGGACTACCAGTTCGGCATCGGTCAGTACGCGATCGAAGCCGTGGTCGGCGAGCGTGTCGCGATGATCCGCAACAAGTACTGGGCCATGCCGGCGATCGCCTTCATCACCATCTGGTGGACGATCGGCTTCAACGTGCTGCTGTTCATCGCCGGCCTGCGCAACATCTCGCAGGACATGTATGACGCCTCGGCGCTCGACGGCGCCAACCGCTGGAAGCAGTTCCGCTTCATCACCTGGCCGCTGATCTGGCCGGTGACGGCGCTCGTGCTGACGATCCAGCTCATCCTGCAGCTCAAGATCTTCGATCAGCTCTATCTGCTGACGCTCGGCGGCAACGTCAACAACACCATGGTGCTGGTCCAGTACATCTACAAACAGGCGTTCCAGCTCAACAAGGGCGGCTATGGCGCGACGGTTGCGTTCTCCCTGTTCGCGATCATCGTCGTGGTCTCCGTGCTGCAATACCAGGCTCTGAGGGCGAAACCGCGATGAATATCCTGAAGATCGATTTCGCCGGTCGCCTGATCACGCTGATCACGCTCGCCATCGCCATCGTCTGGGCCTTCCCGCTCTACTGGGCCCTGGTGACGACCCTGAAGCCAGAGTTTGAGGTGGTTCAGCCCGGGCTCAACCTGCTGCCGAAGACCTGGACGCTCGAGGCCTATACCCATGTGCTGACGACGACCAAGATCGGCCAGTGGTACGTCAACTCGATCGTCGTCTCCGTGGCCGTCACCATCCTCGTCGTCATCATGGGGGCACTCTGCGGCTACGCGCTGTCGCAATTGCGGTTTCGCGGCCGGACGGTGCTCTGGTTCACCGTGCTCGCCAGCTTCATGGTGCCGATCCAGGCGCTGATCGTCACGCATTTCGTCCTGATGAGCCAGTTCGGCCTGATCAACACTTGGCTCGGCATCATCCTGCCGCAGCTGATCGTTCCAGTCGTCGTCATCGTCTACAAGCAGTTCTTCGACAGCGTGCCGAAGGACTTTCGCGAGGCGGCGCGCGTCGACGGCGCCAGCGAGTTCAACATCTTCTTCCGCATCTATCTGCCGATGAACTGGGGCGTCACGACTGCGCTTGCGATCATCACCTTCATCGGCGCCTGGAACAACTTCCTCTGGCCCTTCCTGGTGTCGACGGCGGAGGAGACGATGACGATCACCGTCGGCATTACCCAGGTGAAGGACAATTTCGGTGTTCAGTTTGCGCGGAACCTCGCCGCGGCCGTGCTTGCGGCGCTGCCCGTTGCCATCGCCTACCTGATCTTCCAGCGCCGCGTGACGCAGGCGATCATGCTTTCCGCCGGCATCAAGGGCTAGCGGCACTTCACCGTCGCCGCTCGGCTCCGGCCGGCGGCGATGCCCTCCCACGACTTTCTGAAGATCAATCCGAGAGCTTTCGATCCATGTTGAACGCCAAACTCATCGTCGACCGCGACTTTGTCGTTTCCGAACTCGACCGGCGCATGTTCGGCACCTTCGTCGAACATATGGGCCGCTGCGTCTATGGCGGCATCTACGAGCCCGGCCATGCCACCGCCGACGAGGACGGCTTTCGCGGCGACGTGCTGGAGCTGACCAAGGAGCTCGGCACCACCATCGTCCGCTATCCGGGCGGCAATTTTCTCTCGGGCTATAATTGGGAAGACGGCGTCGGCCCGGCCGACAAGCGCCCCGTTCGCCGCGACCTCGCCTGGTTCTCGACCGAAACCAACCAGTTCGGCACCAACGAGTTCATGAAGTGGGCCAAGAAGGCCGACATCGAGCCGATGTTCGGCGTCAATCTCGGCACCAAGGGCCCCGACGAGGCGCGCCAGTTCCTCGAATATTGCAACCACGAGGGCGGCTCGGCGCTGTCGGATCTCCGCAAGGAGCATGGCTACGAGAAGCCGCACGACATCAAGTTCTGGTGCCTCGGCAACGAGATGGATGGCCCCTGGCAGATCTGTCACAAGACGGCCGAAGAGTATGGCCGCGTCGCGCTCGAGACCGCCAAGGTGATGCGCTGGGTCGATCCGACCATTCAGCTCGCCGCCTGCGGTTCGTCCCACCGCAACATGCCGACCTATGGCTCGTGGGAATACCAGGTCCTCGATCATTGCTATGACGAGGTCGACTTCATCTCGCTGCACACCTACTTCAACAACCACGCGGATTCGGCCGCCGAATATTTCGGCGTCATCGAGCTGCTGGATGCCTTCATCAAGGAAGTCGCTGCGATCTGCGACGCGGTCGGCGCCAAGCGTCGCTCGCAGAAGAAGATCATGCTGTCGCTGGACGAATGGAACGTCTGGTACAAGACCCACAAGATCGAGCACATGCGCGTCCCCGGCTGGCCGGAAGCGCCGAAGCTGATCGAGGAAGTCTACAACGCCGAAGACGCGCTGATCGTCGGCGGCGCGCTGATCGCCATGCTCAACAACGCCGATCGTGTCAAGACGGCCTGCCTGGCGCAGCTCGTCAACGTCATCGGCCCGATCATGACGGAAACCGGCGGCGCCGCCTGGCGCCAGACGATCTTCCATCCCTTCGCGCTCGCTTCGAAATATGGCCATGGCCGCGTGCTGAAGAGCGTGGCGGAATCGCCGTCCTACAGCGCCAAGACCTTCCCGGAGATCCCCTACCTCTATGCGACGGTGATCGACAATCCGGCCGATGGCACGACCACGGTGATCGCGCTCAATCGCAGTCTGACGGATTCGATGGACGTCGAGGTCGAGCTGCGCGGCCTTGGCAAGGATCGGGAGCTGGTGCATGCGACCGAGCTGCACCATTCGAACCTGAAGGCCGTCAACACCAAGGACGCCCCAAACACGGTGGCGCCGAAGGAGAACAAGGACGTCACGATCGATGGCGAGCGGATGACCATCCGCCTGAAGCCGGCCTCGTTCAACGTCATCACCACCAAGGCGACGCCGGCCGCCTGAGCCTGAGTCTCCGGTTCCTCCCGAGCGTACGCCTTGCGCCCGCATCCTCCGCGATGCGGGCGTTCTTTTGACTGCAGCTCTCTGTTTGGCCGCGCTTTCTTCACGCGATCCGGTAGCTGCTTCGCTCGAAATCGCCGGAGGCTGCAATCGGTCGCGTTGCGAAGTCGGCCGGGTGACCCTATGACATCGGCATGGCCCTTCTCGATCTCGCCAACCCGACGCGCTTCATGTCGCTGACCGATCGCCTGCTGCCCTGGCTTTGGGGCGCGGCGCTGCTGGTGCTTGGCGTGGGGCTCTACCTCGCCTTCTTCGTCGCGCCGGCCGATTATCAGCAGGGTGAGACAGTCAAGATCATGTTCATCCATGTGCCGGCCGCCTGGCTCGCCATGTTCGGCTACGGCATGATGGCGGCCTCGGCGCTCGGCACGCTGATCTGGCGCCATCCGCTCGCCGATGTCGCCGCCAAGGCGACGGCGCCTGTCGGCGCCGCCTTCACGCTGATGGCGCTCGTCACCGGCTCGCTCTGGGGCAAGCCGATGTGGGGCACCTGGTGGGAATGGGATGCCCGCATGACCTCGGTGCTGATCCTGTTCCTGATGTATCTCGGCCTGATCGCGCTCTGGAACGCCATCGAGGATCCGATCAAGGGCGGACGCGTCGGCGCCGTGCTGATCCTGGTCGGCTCGGTCAATCTGCCGATCATCAAATTCTCCGTCGACTGGTGGAACACGCTGCACCAGCCGGCCAGTGTCTTCCGCATGGGCGGCTCGACGATCGACGCCAGCATGCTCTATCCGCTCCTGATCTGCGCCATCGGCGCCACGCTGCTGTTCCTGGCGCTCAGCGTCATGGCGATGCGCAACGAGATCCTGCGTCGGCGGATCCGCGCGCTCCGGCTCGTCGCCGCCGCCACAACGGTCGGAGCCCAGGCATGATCGAAGCGCTCGGGCCGCATGCCGGCTTCATCCTGGCCGCCTACGGCGTCAGTGCCGCGATCGTCGCGGGACTGCTCGTCTGGATCGTCCTCGACGGCGTCTCGCTGCGCCGGCAGATGCGCGATCTGGAGGTGCGCGGCATACGTCGTCGCTCGGCCCGCAAGGCAGCGGCCAACGCCGCCGACGTGGCGTCATGAGCGGGACCGGATCTTCGTCGGACGCACGCCCGACGCGGTCGCTTGGGCGGCGGCTCGCCATCTGGGCGCCGATCGCGGCCTTCGCGGCGCTGGCGGTTCTCTTCATCATCCGGCTGGAGCAAGGCGGCGACCCGTCGCTGATTCCTTCGGCGCTCATCGGCCGGCCGGCACCAGCGACCGTGCTGCCGCCGCTCGAAGGGCTCGGCCGACCCGGCATCGACACGGCCGACTTCACCGGCAAGGTGACGCTGGTGAATGTCTGGGCTTCGTGGTGTGTGCCCTGCCGCGAAGAGCATCCGGTGCTGGAACGGCTCGGTGTTGACAAGCGCATCAATCTGGTCGGCATCAACTACAAGGACCAGGCGGGCAACGCGCGCGGCTTCCTCGGCCAGATGGGCAATCCCTACGCGGCCGTCGGCGTCGACGAGAAGGGCAGGAGTTCGATCGACTGGGGCGTCTATGGCGTGCCGGAGACGTTCCTGGTCGGCCGCGACGGCAAGATCCGCTTCAAGTTCGTCGGACCGCTCAGCGACGAAAGCCTCGAAAAGGTCATGTTGCCGGAGATTGAAAAGGCTCTGGCCGAGTCCTGATCGATGGCGCTTCCTTCACCTCTCCCTGAGGGAGAGGTCGGAGCGAAGCTCCGGGTGAGGGTTTAGGAAACTCTCCGGTGAGGCCGTAAACCCTCACCCGCCGGCCTGCGGCCGTCGACCTCTCCCTCAGGGAGAGGTGATGATTGGGCCTTCTGCAATCGCCCTACCGAACCGGCTGCGTGTCCGCCTTCTCATCCGGGATCGTCGTGCGGGTGATCAGCGGCAGCTGGAACAGCGTGAACAGGAAGGTCAGCGGCATGATGCCGAACACCTTGAAGTTCACCCACAGATCGGTCGCCGCCTTCGGGTCGGCGAGATAGGCGTCGGCGCCCTTCCAGATCACGATGTTCAGGATCGCCAGCGCCAGGAAGAACAGGCCCCAGCGAAAGGTCAGCTTGCGCCAGCCCTCGTCGGTCAGCCTGAAGACGGAATCGAACACGTAGCCAAGCAGCGAGCGGCCGAAGAGAAGGCCACCGAGCAGCACGGCGCCGAACAGCGAATTGACGATGGTCGGCTTCAGCTTGATGAAGGTGTCGTCATGCAGCCACAGCGTCAGGCCGCCGAAGACGACGACCACGACGCCCGTGACCAGCGGCATGATCGGCAGCTTGCGCGTCATGGCGTAGGAGACGGCGAGCGCCGCCAGCGTCGCCACCATGAACAGCCCCGTTGCCCAATAGATGTCGGCCCGCGCATTGGCGAAGAAGAACACGCCGAGCGGCCCCAGCTCGAGCGCGAGCTTCAGGAGCGGATTGAGCTCCTTGCGGGCGGGATCGTTGGGCGCGCGTTCGATTTCCAGGGTCATGATTGGCTTTCGGTGGTGGTCGCCTTCACATAGGGCGGATATCGCGGCTGATCTATGGCGTCGCTTACGCAGCGACACCGGCGATGGCCCGGGCGAAATCATCAGCGGCGAAGGGTTCGAGGTCGTCGACGCCCTCGCCGACGCCGATGAAGTGGATCGGCAGGCCGTATTTCGCCGCGATGGCGACGAGGATGCCGCCGCGCGCGGTGCCGTCGAGCTTGGTCATGACGAGGCCGGTGACGCCGGCAACGCGGCCGAAGATCTCGACCTGCTGCAGCGCGTTCTGGCCGGTCGTCGCGTCCAGCGTCAGCAGAACGCTGTGCGGCGCGGTCGGATCCTGCTTCTTGATCACGCGAATGATCTTTTCCAGTTCCGCCATCAGCTCTGTGCGGTTCTGCAGCCGGCCGGCCGTATCGATCAAAAGGACGTTGGTGCCGGCGGCCTGGGCATCCTTCAGCGCGTCGAAGGCGAGGCCGGAGGCGTCGGCGCCAATGGCGCGGGCGACGATGGCCGAACCGGTGCGCTGCGCCCAGATCTTCAGCTGTTCGACCGCCGCGGCGCGAAACGTGTCGCCGGCGGCGAGCATCACCGAGCGACCCTCGGCGCGCAGCTTGGCCGACAGTTTTCCAATTGTCGTCGTCTTGCCGGTGCCGTTGACGCCGACGACGAGGATGACATGAGGCTTGCGGGCGGGATCGATGACGAGCGGCTTCGCCACCGGAGTCAGGACCTTGCGCACTTCCTCGGCCAGCACCGAGCGGACTTCGTCGCCGTCGATTTCCTTGTCGAAGCGGCCCTTTTTCAAGGCAGCGGTGATGGCGGCAGCGGTGGTCAGGCCGAGATCGGCCTGGATCAGCACGTCCTCGAAATCTTCCAGCGTCTCGTTGTCGAGCTTGCGCTTGGTGAAGACCGAGACGATGCCGTCGGAAAGCGCGTTCGACGAACGCGACAATCCGGAGCGCAGGCGCTGGAACCAGTTCTGCTTCGGCGCGGGTTCCGGGGGCGGAGCCGGTGCAACGGGGGCGGAGAAGAAACCGGTCGGGCGCGGCGCGATCGGAGCCGGGCTCGGTTCGGGCTCCGGCTCCGGCTTGGCAATGACGGCGGCGGTGGGCGGCTCGACGGTGACGGGTTCGGCCGCGGGCGGCGCTTCGGCCAGCTCATCCTCAATCGCCTCGATGATCTCGATCGGTGCCGGTTCGATCGCGGCGGCGGCAGCGATCGCTTCCGTCTCGGGCTCTCTGGCCGTCGGGACGATTTCAGGCTCGGGTGTCGCAACAAGTTCAGGCTCGGGCGCCGGTTCCGGCTCGACCGGCTTCGGCGCACCGCCGCCGAAAAAGCGGCGGAACAGCCCCTTCTTTTCTTCTGCCATGGTTCAGGCGGCCTCTGCGAGTGGGGTGGCAAGGAGGCCCGATGCCGTCCGTCCAGTGATATGGGCCGAAACAAGCGTCCCGGCGGCGATGCCCGGCATGGAAACCGGGGTGAAATGCTCGGTGCGGCCGAGGCCGCCCTTTTCCATCAGCACGTGGCGCGTCGCGCCGATCTCGCGGTCGAGATGGGCGGCAAGCGTCGCCTGACCCTTTTCGCGCAACTGGGCGGCCCGGGCCTTGATGGTGGCGTGGTCAAGCTGCGGCATCCGCGCCGCCGGCGTGCCGGGGCGGGGCGAGAACGGGAAGACATGCAGATGCGTCAGCCCGCAATCATCGACCAGCGCCAGCGAGTTCTCGAACATCGCGTCGCTCTCGGTCGGGAAGCCGGCGATGATGTCGGCGCCGAAGACGACGTCGGGCCGCAGCCGCCGGACATCGTCGCAAAAACGGATCGCATCGGCGCGGCCGTGCCGGCGCTTCATCCGCTTCAGGATCATGTCGTCGCCGGCCTGCAGCGACAGGTGGAAATGCGGCATCAGCCGCTCATCCTCGCCGATCGCCCGCATCAGTGCGTCATCCACCTCGATCGTGTCGATCGAGGACAGCCGCAGGCGGGGCAGTTCGGGCACCAGCTTCAGGATCGCCGTGACCAGCGTGCCGAGCGTCGGCCGGCCCGGCAGGTCGCTGCCATAGGCGGTCATGTCGACGCCGGTCAGGACGATTTCGGCATGGCCGGTCTCGGTGAGCTGGCGGATCTGCTCGACCACCGCGCCCATCGGCACGGAGCGCGAGAGGCCGCGGCCATAGGGGATGATGCAGAAGGTGCAGCGATGGTCGCAGCCGTTCTGGACCTGGACGAACGAACGCGTGTGGCCGTCCATGCCGGCGACGAGATGGCCGGCGGTCTCGCGCACCTCCATGATGTCGGCGACTTTTACGCGCTCATGATCGGCGATCTGAAGCCCGAGCGGCCGATAGGCGGCAGTGGTCAGCTTTTCCGCGTTGCCGAGGACGAGATCGACCTCTTCCATGGCGGCGAAGGTTCCGGCTTCCGTCTGCGCGGCGCAGCCGGAGACGACGATCTTGACGTCCGGCCGCTCGCGGCGGGTCCGGCGGATGGTCTGCCGCGCCTGGCGCACCGCCTCGGCGGTGACGGCACAGGTGTTGATGATCACCGCGTCGGTGAGGCCGGCTTCCGCCGCCCGGTTCCGCATCACCTCGGTTTCGAGCGTGTTGAGGCGGCATCCGAAGGTGATGGTCTCGATCGTCATGCGCGGCGGGCGATCGTATCCGGCGCGACGTCGATGCGGATTTCGGCGCCGAGCGCGATCACGCCCTCATGCTCGAATTCGGCCGCGCCGGTCATCAGGATGTGGTTGTCGTCGCGCCATTCGATGTTGAGCACGCCGCCCGGCAGCCGGACGTCGACCTTGCGGCCGGTCTTGCCGAGGCGGGCGGCGGAGACGGCGGTGGCGCAGGCGGCCGAGCCGCAGGCGAGCGTCAATCCGGCGCCGCGTTCCCAGACGCGCAGTGTGATCGCACGCTCGGACGTCACCTGGGCGATCGAAATGTTCGCGCGTTCGGGAAAAATCGGGTCGCGCTCGAGGATCGGGCCGATGCGGCCAAGATCGATGGCGGCGACATCGTCGACCCAGTAGATCGCGTGCGGATTGCCGATATTGGCCACCGCCGGGTGCGACAGGATCGGCGCGTCGACCGAGCCGAAGCTCAAATCGATGGCACCGGTGTCCTCGAACGGCACGGAGAGCGGAATCTCGGCCCAGCCGAAGCGCGGCTCGCCCATGTCGACGGTGATCGCATCGGCGCCGCGCACCCGGACGTCGAGCAGGCCAGCCGAGGTCTCGAGCTTCATCGCCTCGCGGCCGCTTTCGCGGCTCAGCACCAGCGCGACACAGCGCGTGCCGTTGCCGCAGGCGCCGGACAGCGAGCCGTCGGTGTTGAAGATCGTCATGAATGCGTCGGTGCCGGCGCTCTTGGGCGGCTCGATCACCATCAGCTGGTCGAATTCCGTGCGCGGGTCGGCGGCGATGGCGCGTGCCTGGGCGGCATCGAGGCGCTGGTCGGCGCCGCGCATGTCGAGCACGGTAATCCGGTTGCCGATGCCGTTCATCTTGGCGAAGGGGGCGTTCATGACGTTCCGATCATCACGCTGCGGGCCGTTTCGTCAGCCCGGGAGTGTTGGCGCATATATGGCGGAAAGATCAGAGAAATTCCATACTGCCGCGCAGTTCGGCCGTGGGAAGGCGTCGCGCAGGCGGGCTTGCGGGCGATCGCCGGCACCGGGGGTGGCCTGCGTGACGAATTTTGAACGAAAATCAGCCGTAAAACAGGGGGGAAGTGACGCAATCCGACGTCTGGTGGCGGCTTCCATCCTCACCTGACTTGCGGGCGGACGCAGGGGCTGCTTCACTAGCGGGCCACGTTGCAAGGATCTCGCTCGCCTCTCGCACGCCCCGCTATCCGACCGCCCGCATTTGGGGCCGAGATCGGGCGTCGTCTTCCGTTACGGACATATCCATGTCGCTCGATATTGCTACCCGCGTGTACAATCACGGCTTCCGCATCGATCCGATCGTGCGGACCCTGCTCGATACGGATTTCTACAAGTTCCTGATGTTGCAGCTGATCCGGGCCAAGTCGCCGGATGTGCGCGCCACCTTCGGCATGATCAACCGCACCAAGACGGTGCGGCTCGGCGAGGTCATCGACGAACAGGAACTACGCGACCAGCTCGATCACGCGCGCACGCTGCGTTTCCAGAAGAATGAGCTGATCTGGCTGGCCGGCAACACGTTCTACGGCGTGAAGCAGATCTTCAAGCCGGACTTCCTCGACTGGCTCGAGAACTTCCAGTTGCCGGAATACGAGCTTCGCCGCACCGAGGACGGCCAGTACGAGCTGCTCTTTGAGGGACTCTGGAGCGAGACGACGCTGTGGGAGGTGCCGGCGCTCGCCATCGTCAGCGAGCTGCGCGCCCGCGCCGCGATGAAGGGCATGAGCCGGTTCGAGCTCGACGTTCTCTATGCCAAGGCCAAGGCCAAGCTGTGGGGCAAGATCGAACGCCTGCGCGTCCTTGCCCAGGAAGGCCCGCTGAAGGTTTCCGATTTCGGCACCCGCCGCCGCCATGGCTATCTCTGGCAGAAATGGTGCGTCGAGGCGTTGCAGGAGGGGCTTGGCGACAATTTCGTCGGTACCTCCAACGTCAAGATGGCGATGGCGGCCGGTCTCGAGGCCGTCGGCACCAATGCGCATGAGCTGCCGATGGTCTACGCGGCGCTGGCCGAAAGCGACGAGGCGCTGCGCGACGCCCCCTACCAGGTGCTGCGCGACTGGCAGGAGATGTATGACGGCAATCTGCTGGTCATGCTGCCCGACACCTATGGCACGACGCCGTTCCTGCGCAACGCGCCGGACTGGGTGCTGAACTGGAAGGGGCTGCGGCCCGATTCGAAGCCGCCGATCGAGGGCGCCGAGGAGGCAATCGCCTGGTGGCAGCTGCATGGCTGCGACCCGCGCGAGAAGCTGCTGGTGCTGTCGGACGGTATGGACATCGACACGATCGAGGAGGCGGCGCGCCATTTCCGCGGCCGGGTCAATCTGTCGATCGGTTGGGGCACCAACGTCACGAATGATTTCCGCCATTGCGCCCCGGACGGCAAAGATGACCGGCTGCAGGCGATCTCGCTGGTCTGCAAGGTGGTGTCGGCCAATGGCCGGCCGGCGGTCAAGCTCTCCGACAATGCCAACAAGGCGACCGGACCGGCCGACGAGATCGCCCGCTACCGCCGCGTCTTCGGCCACCAGGACCTGATGGCGCAGCCGCTGCTGGTGTGAGGGGCAGGCAGAAAACCCTCACCCCAGCCCCTCTCCCGCATGCGGGAGCCCTCCGTCCCGGTAACGGTCTCCGTCGTCATTCCTGCGCAAGCAGGAATCCATGCTGGTGCGAGGCTCGCATGCGGGGCGCGAGCGTCATGCCCCATGCCGTCCCGCCGGCTGTCAAAGCCGCTACTGAAGAGGTGGATCCCTGCTTGCGCAGGGATGACGGCGGAGCTTGGGGCGGTCGGCTTCCGTGTCCGCGGTGAGGGCGCGCGCCTCACGCGGCCGGCACATCCAAAAAATGCGGGCTCTGGAAATCGAGGCGCTGCAGGCCGCGGCGGACTTCCGCGTCGCGCATGAACAGGTTCCAGATCAGGCCGCTGCGGTAGTTCTCGATCATGACGATCTGCGGGCCCTGGTCGATGGCGAGATGCGTTTTCGCCACCCAGTCGGCGCTCTCGCTGAAGGCGTCGAAGAAGCCGTATTCGCCCCAGAGTCGGTCGCCCATGTCGTCATGGAAGTGGCGGAGCGTCCGCATGGCGATGTCAGGCAGATAGGGAAGGCTGGAGATGGCCGCCGTCGGCGCGATGACGCCACGGTCATTGTCGGGCGCGTGGGCCGAGTAGCCGGTCGGGTTGTCGCAGGCCGTCAGCCCCCAGCAGTCCGGGCCATAGCCCTTGAAGCCGCCGGGATTGGCGATGCAATAGGCGCGGTTCAGCCGGGTGTGGGCGACATTCTGCGCCCAGTAATCGGCATAGCGGTCGGTGAGCCCGCGCGGGTCGAGCCCGAGAAACGAATAATGCGCGAAGAACAGCGGGCCGCCGCCATCCGGGCCGAGCGGCAGTTCGATGCCGTATTGCGGGCGACGGTTGATGAAGGTGCGGCTCTGGGCGAAGCCGTTGTGATAGGCGGCGGGCGGGATCGAATATTGCTCGGCGCCCGCCGCCAGCACGAAGAGGATGAGGCACTCGTTCCAGCCGAGGATCTCATGGTTCATCGCCCAGCCATGGTTCGGGCTCCAGTGCCAGAAGAGCCCGTCGCGGCCGTCGCGGGTGAACCAGCTCCATTCGACGGCGCGGCGCATGCCCTCGATGCGGCCGCGCAGCCAGGGCTCCTTGCCGTCCTGACGGTCGAAATAGACCTGGGCGGCGATCAGGCCCTGGATCCAGAACGCCGTCTCGACCAAGTCGGCGCCGTCGTCCTTGCGGGCATAGCGCACTACCTTGCCCGTCGTGCCGTTCATGAAGTGCGGGTAGGCGCCGTGAAAGCTCTCGGCCTGCTCCAGGAAGCCGACCATCTTGTGCAGCCGCTCGACCGCTTCCTGGCGCGAGATCCAGCCGCGCTCGACGGCGACGACGATTGCCATGACGCCGAAGCCGGAGCCGCCGAGCGTCACGACCTCGTCGTCGCCTCCCGTGCGGTCCCGGGCGAGCCCGCTGACCGGATGGCCGAACTCCCAGAAATAGCGGAAGCTCTGGCGCTGTACCCGTTCGAGCAGCGCATCGTCGTCCGGTCTTGCGGTCGCTGCGGCGGCCTTGCCCGCGATCTTAGTCGATGGGCCGGGCGCTCGACGGCTCGGGCTGCTTGACTTGTTCATCCGGAATCGCTCGGGTCCTGTTGAGGGCGGGGTCTGGAACGGGCGCTGGTGGCGTGGTGTCCACCAGATTGATGGTCCGCGTGTAGAAATCGCTGGTCGTGGCGCGGCTGGAGACGGTCACCACGGCGGAACCGGCGAGATCCTCGTTCATGATCGAGGTGAAAATCGCGCGCTGGTCCTCGTCGAGCCCGTCGATGGTCTGCTCGGTGAATACCCATCGGGGCTTCAGCAGCAGCAGCCGGGCGAAGGTCAGCCGCTCCTCGTCGTCATAGGAGATTTCCTTGCCCCAGCGCGCCTTGCGGTCGAGCGATCCGGTAAGGCGGCCGAGGCCGACGCGCTGCATCGTCTCGGTCAGCAGCTCGTCGCGGAAGCCGGCGGGATCGGACGGATAGGTGAGGGCGGCGCGCAGCGAGCCGTCCGGCACATAGGGGCGTTCGGGCATGAACATCACGCTGGCGCGTGGCGGACGGCTGATCTTGCCGGTTCCCCATGGCCAGAGACCGGCCAGGGCCGAGAACAGGGCGCCATGGCCGGCGCCGGTGCGATCGACGATCAGCACGCGGTCGCCGGGGACGATCTCGACCGATGTCTCGTCGAGCACGGCGCGCTCCCCGGTCCAGTCGACCGCGACATGGTCGAGCTGGAGATTGCCGAGCGGCTCGAGGTCATACTCGATGCGCTCGCCGCTGGAGCGGGGCTGCTCGAGCGTCACCAGCGCCTGGCGGAAGCTCATGACGCGGGCGAGCGTCGCGCGCCAATCGGCGATCGCGCTGAAATTGTCGACGAACCAGCGCAGGCTGTTCTGAACCTGGTTGAAGGCGCCGACCACCATCATCAGTTCGCCGAAGGAAAGTTTGCCGCCGAAATAGCCGGGTGCCGCGATGATGATCGGGGCGACGAGGCCGATCCATCCATAGCCGGCAGTGATCCAGGTCAGCCGGGCCAGCGCATTGACGAAGCGGCGCATCACCTCGACGACGCGGGCAAGCTCGTCATCGAGCCGCCGCCTCTCGTCCGGCTCGCCGGCATTGAGGACGATGCCGTTGGCGTTCTCGTTGATCTGCACCATGGCGAATCGGAGATCGGCCTCGCGGGCATAGCGCTCGACGCCGATGCCGATCAGCGGCCGCCCGACGCGCCAGCTCACCCAGGAGCCGGTAGCGGCGAAGATCAGCGCGCACCAGACCATGTAGCCGGGAATGCTGAAGCTGTAGCTGGCGATGGTGAGGACGACGCCGCTCGACAGGATCCAGAGCACGCCGACGAAGCTGATCAGCAGCAGCGTCGACTGGAACAGGCCGATGCCCAGACCGGCCGAAAGCTCGGCCAGATGGCGGGCGTCCTCATGCACGCGCTGGTCCGGATTGATGCCGATATCGCCCGCATCGCCCAGAAGCACCAGGCGGCGCGGCGCCAGCCATTGCTCGATCAGGTCGTGCGTCAGCCATTTGCGCGATTGCAGCGTGATCATCTGCGCGAGCCACGTCTGCGCGACGTTCAGCACCAGCAGGACGCCGGCGATGCCGGCGAATACCATCAGGTAGTAGAGAAACGACGAGAGATTGCGGGTTTCGATCGCGTTGTAGAACGGCTTGTTCCAGCTGTTCAGGACCACCTGCATGCCGGCCGTTGCGATGATGACGGTGACGATGCCGACGGTGAGCAGGACGAAGTTGTGCCGGCCGGAGGAATTCCAGAGCGCGGAGACGAAGGCCCTGAACTGCTGGACCAGCTCCGCGATTTCATCCGTCACGCCTTCGCCGGCGTTCGGGTTGGAGTCATCAGGTCTTTCCGTCATTGCCTCGACGATCCGGCTTCGGCGCAGGAGAGCATACCGCCTGGCGGGTCATTATCGCGCATCATTCTATCCGGTGTCGCGGCGAATGCCGTTTCCCGTCCAAACTGTTGCCGAACAACATCAAGTCAAGCCGATGCGGCCAGATGCCCGGCTCAGGATCGCCGCCGGCCGTCTCGCGCTCGTCCCGGCGACGCGCTAGCATCGACCGAGAGGGGAATCCGGAACGGCTCGAATGGGCGCGCCGCGGTCCGCCGGCCTTGCCGCGCGCAAGGGCGCGCCGCCGCGCTCACCGTTGGCTGGCGGATCGAAATCAGGGTTCGGGAGGACCGCATGAGCCAATTCATCCTGGCGATCGACCAGGGCACGACGTCGACGCGCGCCATCATTTTCGACGAGACCTACCATGTTCGTGGCGTCGGCCAGCAGGAATTCCCGCAGCATTTCCCGCGTTCCGGCTGGGTCGAGCACGATCCGGAGGACATCTGGCGCACCGTGCTCGAGACGATGCGCTTCGCGCTCGCCAATGCCGGCCTTGCGCTCTCCGATATCGCCGCCATCGGCATCACCAACCAGCGCGAGACGACGATCCTCTGGGACCGGGCGACCGGCCAGCCGATCCACAACGCCATCGTCTGGCAGGACCGGCGCACCGCCGACCGTTGCGCCGCGATGAAGGCCGACGGCGTCGAGGCGGCGCTGACCGAAAAGACCGGTTTGCTGCTCGATCCCTATTTCTCCGGCACCAAGATTGCCTGGATCCTCGATCAGGTTCCAGGTGCCCGCGCGCGGGCGGAGCGCGGCGAGCTTGCCTTCGGCACGGTCGACAGCTTCCTGCTCTGGCGGCTCACCGGCGGCCGGGTGCATGCCACCGACGCCACCAACGCGTCGCGGACACTGCTCTTCAACATCCGCACCGGCGAATGGGACGACGAGCTGCTGGCGCTGTTCGGCGTGCCGAAGGCGATCCTGCCGGAAGTCCGTGATTCGGCCGCGGATTTCGGCGTCACCGATCCTTCCGTGGTCGGCGCCTCGATCGGCATCGCCGGCATTGCCGGCGACCAGCATGCCGCGACGCTCGGCCAGGCCTGCTTCCGTCCCGGCATGCTGAAATCGACCTATGGTACCGGTTGCTTCGCGCTGCTGAACACGGGTGCGGATCTGGTGCTGTCGGAGAACCGGCTGCTGACCACCATAGCCTACCGGCTCGACGGCAAGACGACCTACGCGCTGGAAGGCTCGATCTTCGTCGCCGGCGCGGCGATCCAGTGGCTGCGCGACGGATTGCGTATGCTGGAGCGCGCCGACCAGGCCGGCCCGATGGCGGCCGAGGCCGATCCGCACCAGAACGTCTATCTCGTGCCGGCCTTCACCGGCCTCGGCGCGCCGTGGTGGGACGCCGAGGCGCGCGGCGCGCTGTTCGGCCTCACCCGCAGTACGGGGCCGAACGAGTTCGTCCGGGCGGCGCTGGAATCGGTCTGTTACCAGACCCGCGACCTGCTCGACGCGATGCGTCGCGACTGGGCGCAGGCCGGCGCGACGGTGCTGCGCGTCGATGGCGGCATGGTGGCGAGCGACTGGACGATGCAGCGGCTGGCCGACATCCTCGACGCGCCGGTTGACCGGCCGGTGGTGCTGGAGACGACGGCGCTTGGCGCGGCCTGGCTTGCCGGACGGCAGGTCGGTGTCTGGCCGGCGGAAGAGGGCTTCGCGGCGAGCTGGCGGCTCAACCAGAAGTTCCTGCCCGACATGGCGGCTGACGTGCGCGACGCCAAGCTGGCGGGCTGGCGCGACGCCGTCCGCCGGACGCTGACCGAGGCCTGACGGCGATGGCTCCGTCGGGGAAGGTGTGCGAGCATGGCGACATCCGTCAGGAGGTTGCCATGCCCCGCAGGATCGGAAGCGCCCTCGCCATCGTGACGCTCGCTGGCCTGGTCATCCCCGGAGCCCGGGCCGAGGCGGCCAAGCCGCCCCAGACGCCGCCCGATGCGCCCTCGAGGGCGGAATGCCGAAAGATCGGTCGCTGCATCCCGACCCGCGACGAGCTGGACGGCAAGGCGACCCGCGACGGCAGGATCAAGACCCGGCATGACACGGCAAAGCCCTCGATCAGCAACGTCCGCTAACCGGCTTTTTGTCGAGTCGCGCGCGTGAGCCCTAGAAGCTGCCGAGATAGTCGGCCTTGCCGAGGGCGACGCCGTTGTGGCGCAGGATGTCGTAGGCGGTCGTCACGTGGAAGAAGAAGTTCGGCAGCGCGTGGCGGAGCAGATAGGTCTTGCCATCCAGCTGCAGCGCGCCGTTGCGCATCGAGATCGTCCGGGTCTCGCTGCCGTCGAACGCCGCGGGCGGGATCGACGTCAGGAATTCGACGGTGCGGTCGATGCGGGCCTTCAGCTCGGCGATTGTCGCTTCCGTGTCGGCAAAGCCTGGATTGTCGACGCCGGCGAGGCGGGCGCCGGCGCCCTTGGCGGTGTCGCTGGCGCGCTGGATCTGGCCGGCGAGCGGCAGCATGTCGGGAGCGAGCCGGGCGTCGACCAGACGTTGCGGGTCGGTGCCGTCGACGGCGCCCTGCGCCGCGGCCTTGTCGAGGATGGCCCGGAGATTGCCGAAGGATCGGACGAAGACCGGGATCGAAACCTCATAGATGGAGAGCGCCATGGTGATCTCGGAGGCTCGGGGCGCGCCAGCGGGTTCCGCCACGCGCAACTGCGGGACTGGAACATGGGCGCGCGCCGGGATCCGTTTCAAGAGGCGGTCGAAAAGATCGTCGGGGGGGGAGGGCGCGACGGCGGCGCTTGCCAGCGGTGCGCGCATAAAAAAAGCGCCCGTCGGGGAGGAGGTCGACGGGCGCTCTAGTTGACGGTGCCGCACAAGGGAGGAGGTTTGTGGGCACCTAATCGCAGGGAACAAGGGAGGAGGTTTGTTCCCAGACGAACCGTGAAATTCTCAGTAGCCGGCGGCCTGCTTGGCGATCGCCTTGATGTCGTGGCGGCTGATGCCCAGATCAGCGAGCTCGCGGCTGTCGAGGCGCGACAGTTCGCTGCGGGTCTCGCGATACTTGAGCCAGGTCTTGTAGGAGTTCATGAGGTTCATGGCCATCATCGGTTCCTTTCCTGTCAGCCGCTTCGTCGTGGCGCCGGATTTCTCTGTCGCCGTCTTGTTGATTGGAATTTAGTTGGACTCTCGGCGGATGAGCAGTGCGAAAAAACTCATGCCAGCATTGCGCTGGATGCAGAGCAACATCGATGCGAGATCATTTGCTGCATCGCACAATGGACTTTGACGTGAACGCGAACTACGCGCTGACGCGTCCGTAAGGCGCCGCCGAGGCGCTCTATCGCGCGACGATCGCCAGCGTCGCGACCACCAGGCAAGCCGCCCAGAGGCCGGCGAGACCGATCAGGCCATAGACGGAGGCGCCGAGGATCGCGCCGAGGCAGAGCGACGCCCACAGTAGCAGGCTCGCCACCCATCCCCATTTGTCGCCGCCCTGGAGGGCGACCGCGAGGCGCTGGCCCACCTTGACCAGCGCGCCGGTGACATAGGTGAGACCAATGCCGGGGGCGCCATTGCGCTGGAACACGGCATTCTCGACGCCCATGGCAAGCGCCATGGCGATACTGCCGATGATGGCGAGGGGAAAATTGTCCGAAATCGCGGCGATGGCGAGCAGCCCGGCCTCCGTCCAGAGGATCGCGGCGCGGCGCTCGCGCCGTCCATCCTGGCCGATCAGCGCGCCGAGGGCGGCGCCCGCGACGAACAGGACGATGATGCCGATGATCTGGGCGGCCTTCGGCCAGTCGGCCGAACCGATATCGACGCCGAGCCTTGTCGTGTTGCCGCTCATGAACGAAACGAACACCCCGCCGAGATGGCGGAAGCCCATGGCGTCGACATAGCCGGCTACGCCGGCGAGCAGATAGGCGAGGGCCCTTTGTCTTCTTGTGTAGTCCATCATGGCGGCAAACCGGCGGTGCGGAGGGGCGGGATCGGCAAGGATTACGGCGTTCCGGTTAAGAATTGTTAACCCTACCTGCGTAAATTGCTGTCGATGACCGTGCATTTTGCCGCGTTCCCGGCATGGAGAGCCTGCCTTGTTCGTCGCCTGTGTCCGTGTGGCGCTTGTTTCCTCCGTTCTGATGGTCGGCACCGTCGCGCTTCATGCGGAAGAATGGCGTGAGCCCTATCCGGAAGCGGCGCAGCCGGAACGATATTATTCCGAACCCGCTTATGCCGAGCCTGCCTATGCCGAGCCGCGCTATGCGCCGGCCGAGGCGCCGCGCTTTGCCGAACCGGCGGCGCCGCCTGTCGCCGCGCCCGCCGTCCGCCGCAAGGCGACCGCGCCGCTTTCGGCCGAGTTCATCGTCCAGGCCAACGAGGTGCCGCTCTCCGGCAATCCGGTGAAGAGCGACAAGCCCGATCCGCAGGTGCTCAAGCTGCAGGTCCTGCTCGACCGGGTGCATGTCTCGCCGGGCGCCATCGACGGCCGCCAGGGCGGCAATCTGAACAAGGCGATCTCGGCGCTGCAGAGCATGCACAATCTGCCGGCCAATGGCCGGCTCGGCCCGGATATCTGGGACATCCTGCAGGCCGCGGCCGGCCGGCCCGTGCTGATGGACTACGCTATCAGCGACAAGGACGTCGCCGGGCCGTTCGTGCCGGTGATGCCGAAGGACTATGCCGAGATGGCCGAGCTGCCGAAGCTCGCCTATCGCGATCCGGCCGAGCTCCTGGCCGAGAAGTTCCACATGGACGAGAACTTCCTGCGCAATCTCAATCCGGATGCCGATTTCAACCAGGCCGGCACGATCATCACGGTCACCGATGTCGGGGCCAACGCCAAGGCCAAGGTGGCCCATCTGGTCGCCGATGCCAGCACGCGGCAATTGCTCGGCTATAACGAGAGCTGGGATGTTGTGGTCGCCTATCCGGCGACGATCGGCAGCGCCGACCTGCCGTCGCCGTCCGGCATCCATGCCGTCAAGGCGGTGGCCGAGAATCCGGAATACTGGTACCGGCCGAAGGTCAATTTCCAGCAGGGCAACAACACCAAGCCGCTCAAGCTCGCCTCCGGGCCCAACAATCCGGTCGGCACGGTCTGGATCGGCCTCGACAAGCCGACCTATGGCATTCACGGTTCGCCTGAACCGAGCAAAATCGACAAGACCAACAGCCATGGCTGCCTGCGCCTCACCAATTGGGACGCGCAGGAACTGGTGAAGCTGGTCAAGGTCGGCGTCGATGTCGAGTTCGTCGACCAGACCCCAACGGCATCCGTCGCCCCGGCCAAGGCCGCGCCGTCGGAAGCGCCCTATGAAGCCGCGTCGAACTATGGCGGCTACCAGGAAATGCCGCCGCAGCCGCGCTGAAGCGGCAGCGGCGCGATCCGGCGGCCACACCCTCGCATAAATCGGTGTCGCGTCGCCGTGCGGGCTTGCCGCCTGCCGTCGCGGCTTGGTAGCTATGCCGATCATTTCGACGAGGACACAGAATGAACCGCTTCGCACTTCCGTTGGCTCTGGCCGCCGTCTCGGTCGTCGCGGCCTTCTCCGCCGGCGAGAGCTTCGCCAAGTCGAAGACCGCGGCCCCTGCCGAGGCTCCTGCCAAGGTGCGGGACGCTTCCTGCAAGCAGTCGCGCTGGGAGCTCAAGGGCGCCGGCGCCAAGACGATCGCCGAGGGAAGCCAGGATCGCGTCTGGCGAGTCTCGATCGCGGGCGTTCCGCCCAAGGCTTCGGTCGTGCTCGAATACACCCGCTCGAACGGCACCAAGGGTGAAGTCGGCATGCCGTCCGGTTATGCCACGCTGGTCGAGGGTTCGTCGGTCCGCATGGTGTTGTCGAGCGCGGGCCTCGGCAGCGCGGTGGCCGTCGCCGGCACGATCAACGCGCAGTGCAAATAGTCCGGCGCAGCAGCCTGCCGTGACCGTTTCGAACCGGCGCCAGTTGGCGCCGGTTTTTCTTTGCCTGGTTCGTGCGCCCAGAGCGTTTTCGAGCGAAGTGGATACCGGTTCGCGTGAAGAAAGCGCGATCAAACAAGGAGCTAGAGTCGTTCCGTGTTTCCATGAAACACGGAACGACTCTAGCCTTCCAGAAAATGCCCGACGGCATTGAGCGACCGGACCCCGTCGCAGATGATCTTCGCCATGGCGAGCATCGGCACGGCGAGGACGGCGCCCGGCACGCCCCACATCCAGAACCAGAAGATCAGCGAGATGATCACCAGCACCGGGTTGAGCGTGAAGCGCCGTGCCAGCAGCATCGGCGTGATCGCCTCGCCCTCGACGATGTGGATCCCCAGATAGAGCCCGGCCGGCAGTAGAGCCTGCCAGAGCGGATCGATGGTCAAGAGCCCAGCCAGCAGGAACAGGCCGACGCCGACCAAGGGCCCCATGATCGGGACATAGTTGAGCAGGAAGGCGACGGTGCCCCAGAGGACGGGGTCACCAAGGCCGGACGCCCACATCGCGATCCCCGTCGCGACGCCGACCGCCCCGTTCATCAGCGTGATCGTCACCAGATAGGCGGAGACGTTTTCCTCGATCTGCTGCGACAGATCGACGACGCGGCGCTTGTCGCTGAAGCTCGGCACGATCTCGACCATCCGGCGCAGGAACGTGTCGCCCGAGACGAGCAGGAAGAACAGGATCAGGATCGTCTCGAAGAAGCCGCTGGCAAAATGCTGCGTGCCCTTCATCAGCGTTTCGGCGAGTGTCGGGCCGCCGCCGCCCACCGTGGCGCCGTCGAACTGGTGCAGGAACTTCTGCAGCGCGCCGATCGGCTGGCTCAGGAACTTCAGCCGCTCCTCCAGCCGCTGGACGCCGCCCGGCAATTTCTCGCCCCAGGCGGTCGCCGGGCCGGACAGCGCCGCACCGACGCCGACGATGACGCTGAACACGGTGAGGATCAGCAACAGCGCCGCCAGGGTCCTGGGAACATGCAATTGCTCCAAGAGCCGCATCGCCGGCTGGAACAGCAGCTTGAGGACGATGGCAAGGACGATCGGCAGGATGATGTCGGAGGCGAAGTAGCAGACCGTCAGCACCGCCAGCACCAGCAGGCAGGTCTGGACCAGCAGCCGCGGATCGGAGCGAAAGGGCCCCTTCTCGCCCGCCTGATCCGGTGTATCCAGCGGCACGGTTTCCGTGTTCGGGATCTCGGCTGTCAAGGGATCGGCCATCGGCGGAACTCGCTTTGCGGCAACCAGGAGCGGACGGCACGAACCCCTCGGCGCACCGGCCGAGTGCCTGAGGGCGACGGGTGCCAGAGGCGCCCGGGATTGTCTGCCAATGCGCGGACATCGCCGTTGGTTGCACGACCCCGGCAAGATCCGCCCGAGCCCGACCCGCTGACGCCCGTCGCCGGGTCGGGCGGCGGTGGGCTCAGTCCTGTGCCTTGCCGATCGAATCGGCCATCGCGGCGCCGCGCTTGCCGAGCGGCTTTGCCCGGCCCACGGTCGAATCGCGCGCCGTCTGGTGCTCCATCTCGGCATTGAGTTCGGCGCCGAGCAGGATGACCGTCGCTGAAAGCCAGATCCAGGTCATGAAGCCGATGATGGCGCCCAGCGCGCCGTAGTTGCGGTCATAGCTGCCGAAGCTCGAGACATACCAGGAAAAGCTGATCGAGGTCAGGATCCAGAGCGCCGCGGCGACGCTGCTGCCCCAGGTCACCCAGCGCCATTTCGGCTGCTCGCGGCAGGGGCCGAACCGGTAGAGGATGGCCAGCGCCGCCCAGACGAAGAAGCCGAGGACCGGCCAGCGCAAGACATTGATCCAGACTTCGGACGAACGGCCGATGTCGAGAAAGCGCATGGCGATCGGCACCGCGATGATGAAGGCGATGGCGCCGATGCCGGCAACGATCGCCAGCAGGGTGAAGATCAGCGATTCGACGTTGAGCGCGATGACGCTGCGCCGCTCCCGCTCGCCATAGGCGACGTTGAGGCCGTCGATCGTCGCCTTGATGCCGGCATTGGCGCTCCAGAGCGAGAACAAGAAGGAGAGGGCGAAGCTGAAGCTCAGCGCCCCGCTCGACGCCTTGACCGCGAGGTTGATCTGGTCGGAGATCAACTCGAAGGCGCCTGCCGGAAGCACGAAGGCAAGGCCCGAGAGATGGCTGGTGATGGTCGAATTGTCGGCCACCAGGCCATAAAGCGTTACCAGCGCGGAGAGGCCCGGAAAGATGGCCAAGAGACAGAAGAAGGCCATGCCGCCGGCGACCGTCAGGACGCGATCCTCGAGCGAGCTTTCCCAGACCCGCCACAAGATGTCCTTCCAGCCACGCGCGGGGATGTCGGCCGGCGCGTCGGCCAGCCGGCCGCGCCCCGGCTCGGCATGGTCGATCGCCTGCTCGATCGTCAGGTGGTGCGGCGCGCCGGTCAGGGATTGAGGAGGAGGTTTTGCGGACGCCATCTGCCGTGCCTGTTCGTCGTCTGTGGGGAGCCAGGGCGACTGGCCAATCGCCGGAGCGGGGATCATCGATGCCGCGCCCGGTTTTCGCCAGTCTATTCCTGTCGGCCGGCCTTCGTCCCTGCCCGGAGGGCGCTCAATGCCGTCCCCCGAAGGCGGTACCGAATTTCACGTAGCCGCCGATCTTGATGCAGGTTCCCGTCCCCGGCGAATAGGTGAAACCTTCGCCGAAGGCGTCGCATATTCTGGCGTAATGCGGGTCGTCCGCCGACGGTTCCGCGGCGGTCGGCTGTGACGGCCGCGATCCGTGGGTCGAGGCGGTGCTTGATTCGGCGCTGGCATGCGACGGCGGCGGCGGAAGTTGCCAGATGTCGGCCAAGGCGGGTGTCGCGGCCGGGACCAGGCCGAGCGCGGCGATAAGCGCGCCGGCTACCCGCGCGTGTCGCGTGCCGACGCTGTCCGAGACCAAGCGGTTCATGAATCGTGGAATCCAAGCCAGGGTTCCAGCGCCTCGAAGGTCATGTCCATCGGCCAGGTCGGGCTGAGCGGCAGCGCGACATGCCCGTAGCGGAACGAGATCTGGTCCTCGGCCGCTTCCTCGCCCAGCTTGGCGACGGCGGCGACATAGAGCGCCGACGCCAGTCCGGTGCGGTCGCTGCCATCAGTGCAATGCACCAGGATCGGCTTCTGCGCCGTCTTGAACAGGTTGATCAGGGTTTCGGCCTCGGCCTGCGTCAGCTCGGTACGTGAGGACATGCGGAAGTCCTCGTGCGCCACGCCGAGCTTGCGGGCCTCGTCGATTTCGGCGCGATACCAGCTGGCGGATTCATTGGCGCCGCGCAGGTTGACGACGGTCTTGATGCCGAAATTGTGGACATAACTGGCGAGCGCCGCCGGCGTCGGCTGACCCGAGCGATAGAGCTCGCCTGCGATCACCGTATGGAAATTGCCTGTGATGAGCAGGACGGCGAGATAAATGCCGAAGGCCAGCGGCACGGCCAGCACGGCGCCGCCGATCATCAGAATCCGCTTCCTGTTCATGTGTCGGCCATATCCCGCTTTGCCATGCCGCCTCGGCCGCACGCTCAAAGACTATCCGAAACGGCCGTATCGAGCCAGATGGCATTCGGGGCGGCGGCTTTCCGTCGCGGCAGAGGGCGATCAAACAACCGTACCGAAGACGGCGCCGATCGCGGCCGTGACGGCCATGGCGATGGCGGCCCAGAAGCGCCCGGCAGCTTGCCAGCAGTTCATAGTGGTTGAACGGTTTCACCAGATAGTGCGTCGGCGCCCGCGTCCAGGCCCGCGATGCGCTCGTCGACCGCGCCGCGCGCCGTGATGATCACGACCGGGACGGCAAGGCCGGCGGCTCCATGGCTCGCAGCCCCAAGGGTGAAAGCTGTCTATCGATCAACTCATGCGCCTCCGCCCACGCCTCGGCGTGGAGGAAGTCTGGAGACGGGTTCGCTGAGCCCTGGCCGAGCATTCAGGTTTCCGTATGCGATCAGAAGAGCCCCATCGTACATGCCGCCCGAGAGCAAAGCATGATCAGAATCAGACGCCCGTTGCGCCGCTTCACCACCCTAGTTTCGCCCTTCAATCGGCCGCTTTTCTAGTTGTGGCGACGGATTGCTTCAACTATCCATTCGCGGGTTCAGGTTCGGCTCCACTCGCTGGGGGGCTGGCAGGCTCAGGCGACAGGGGGACGGCGGCTGTGCGCTTCGGGATCTCGCCGGTCGTGCCGGGAGCGGGAGGCGGTGCATTTCGGCTTCGCCGATGCCTGCCGGCGGCCGGGATCCCGCATTCGGGGATCCGCCTGACTCACGGTGCCCGCTTGGATCCGGCGAGCCTCCTGACGAATGATGGCAAGTGCTCGGTCGAGACCCTGGCGCGGCGACCGGCCGGGGCCCGAAAATGTCCGAACCATCTGGCGGATCCGTCACAATTCATTGAACCATGGAAGCTATGCCGCTAGCGGCGAGACTTCCTCAACGGCCGGGTCGGGCCGAAACCCACCATCCAACCAAGGAGTAGAGATCTGAATGTGCACGTCGCTCGGATACAAGGACGCGGCTGGTAACGCCTATTTCGGCCGGACGCTCGAACTCACCATGGATCTGCCCTATCAGATCGTCCATTTCCCGGCCGGCTTCGAGACCACCTCCGAGATTCCCGACCATCCGTCGCTGAAGTTCAGCGCGCGCTACGCGGTCCTCGCCGTCACCATGCCGGACCGGATGCCGACGGCCGCGGCGCCGACGACCATCGCCGATCTCAAGGTCCTCGAAGGCCTCAACGACCAGGGCCTGACTTTCAGCCTGTTGTCCTACCCGGCTGCGGGCGGCAAGCAGAAGGCCTTCGACGTCACGCAGGCTGTGCTCTCCGCGTCCGATCTCGGCGCCTGGGCCCTCGGCCAGTTCGCCTCTGTGGCGGAGGTCAAGGCCGCGCTCGCCGATCAACCCGTCATGCTTCAGCCGCTGGGTCTGCTGGGCGGGGTCGAATCGCCGTTCCACTACGTCGTCCATGACGCCTCGGGTGCCGCCGCCGTGATCGAATTCGACCATGGCCTGATGACCGTCTACGACAATCCGGTCGGCGTGATGACAAACGGGCCGAAGTTCGACTGGCACCTGACCAATCTCGACAACTACACCTTCCTCTCGAACGTCGATAAGCCGAGCGCGACCTTCGGCAGCTACAAGGCCGTCCAGCCCGATTCCGGCATTGCGACGGCCGGGCTGCCCAGCTCCAACACCTCGGTCGGCCGCTTCGTGCGCGCCGCCTATTACGCGCAGTTCACGGAAAAGGCCGCCTCGCCCGACCTCGCCGTCCAGACGCTCGCTCATGTCATGAACAATTTCGACCGGCCGCGCGGCGCCACCATCGACTACCCGGAGGCCGGCGGCGGCCACATGGAGGTGAAGGGCCTCGAGTCGAGCGGCTCCGAGCCCTATGCGACGGAGTTCACCTGCTGGACAAGCCTGTCCGACCTCGATCGCAAGCTGTTCTTCGTGCGCGACTATCGGAGCCTGAATTTCACCTGCTTCGATCTTGCCGCGCTGGCGGGTGCCACCGTGCCGACGGTCATCCCGCTCCAGAAGCTCGCTGGCGGCGCCAACGACGCCACCGACATGCTGAAGGGCGCGCCGCGGAACTGAGCCGCGCGGCCGCATCGACGGGGTGACCGGCGCCGTCGGTCATCCCGTTTGCCGGCGGCCGACTTTCGTTCTGCCAGGTCGTGTAGGGCGGCAGCGCCTGCCGGCTCAGCGGGGCTCTTTCTCGTCCGTGGGGGCGGCGTCCGCACGCCCCTGCGCGGACAGATGGGCGATAGGCAAATGCCAGCCGTGGCGGATCGCCATGAAGCGAAGGCCGAAACAAAGAACACCTCCGGCCAAAGCTGAGACGCCATAGGAAACACCAAGCATATGGCCGATCACGACGAGGGACGCGGCGGCCAAGGCTGCCACAGCGTATAAATCCGAACGCAACACGTGCGGAATCTCTGCGAGAAGGACATCGCGCGTCATCCCACCGCCGATGCCTGTCAGCATGCCGAGAAGTGCCGCCATGACCGGACTTAGCCCGAATTCTATAGCCTTTTGGGCACCGGCGACGGCAAAGAACGACAGTCCCACCGCGTCGAACAGAAGTACAGGACTGCGCAGCCTGTCGACACCCGCATACCAAAAGAAAGTGATGAGTCCCGCGAGGACGGAAACCAGCAAATACCGGCCATCGGTCAAGGCAGCCGGAGGGACCGCGCCGATCAGCAGGTCACGAGTGATCCCGCCAAGATTTCCTGTCACGAAGGACAGGACGAGGATGCCGAAGATGTCGAGACGGCGATTGACTGCGGCAACCGCCCCACTGATCGCGAAAACGAAGGTCCCGCCCAAGTCGAGAATAGGCACGAAATTATCGACGGTGATCATGATGGCCCCCGTTCGCAAAAGCTTAGTCCGATATGTACGCCGTCGCAGAGGGAGCGCCACTACGCTACGCGTTGGGCACTTGGCCCGGCTCCAACGACGTCAAGCTTTGCCCAGCCAAGCCAGCGCACCGACGACCAGCGCCTCGACGCCCGTCTCCAGGGTCGGGTGCAGGACCGGGGCAAACTGCGGGCTGTGATTGACCGGCAACTCATTCAGCCTGCCAGCCGCCTTAGCCTCGGTATAGATCTTGGGATCGGTGCCGCCTACGAACCAGAACACCGATGGCACCTGCCATGCGGTGCCGAAGCAGCCGAAATCTTCGCTCGCCGGCGCGGGGCCCGTGTGCTTCACCCGGTCGGGGGAAAAATAGCCGCGAAACGCTGCCGCGATACGGTTGCTCGCGGTTTCATCGTTCACGTTGAGCGGATAGCGGTCGAGCGGCGTAATCTCGGGCTTGCGCGGGGCGCCAGAGGCTTCTGCCTCGGCATTGACGATCCGCTCGATTGCCGCGAGCACGTGTTTGCGCACGCCTTCGTCGAACGTCCGCACATTGAGTTTGATAATGGCGTCATCGGGAATGACGTTCTCCTTCGTGCCGGCCTGCAATACGCCGACCGTGACCACCGCCGCATCGTTGGCGGCGACCTCACGGGACACGATGGTCTGGAGTCGCAGGACCACGGATGCCGCCATGACGACGGGATCAATACTGGCCTGCGGCATCGATCCGTGCGCGCCGCGCCCGAAAAGGTGGATTTGCAGGCTATCCGCCGCCGAAGTGATGGGTCCGGCACTGCCAGCGACGGTGCCCGCGGGACCGACCATGACATGCTGACCAAGCACGACATCGGGTGCGGGAAAGCGTTTAAGCAGGCCATCGTCGATCATGGCCTGGGCGCCTTGGGCCGTTTCCTCTCCCGGTTGGAATACGGCTAGCAACGTGCCGGTCCAGTCGTCGCGCGCCTGCGACAGCAATGTCGCTGCGCCGACCAGCCAGGCCACATGCATGTCATGACCGCACATGTGCCCCACCGGCACGGTGTTCCCTTCGGTATCGGTCACCGTGACGGTGCTGGCATAAGCAAGGCCGGTGTTCTCTGCGATTGGCAGCGCGTCCATATCCGCGCGCAGCATCACCGTCGGCCCCGCGCCGTTGCGGAGCAGCCCAACCACGCCCGTCTTGCCAACCCCGGTCGTGACCTCGAACCCCGCTTTCCTGAGCCCGTCCGCGGCGATGCCCGCAGTTCGCATCTCCTGCATCGACAGCTCCGGATGCGCGTGCACGTCCTTATAGAGCGCCTCCAGGTTTGGTAGCAGCCTTTCGAGGTTAGCGAGGACCGCAGATGCGCCTTTGGGGGAGGTTTGCTCCTGCAAGACAATCTCCTGCCGACGACTTTGAGCGCGTGGCTAAGCACACCGATGCTCCAGCGGCGCACAATCGGCGCTGCCGGCTGCAACAGCAAGACGCATAGATTCCGATCAACCGATTGTGACAACCGGCCCTCTCTGGACGTCGCCCGCCAACTCCACGGCAGGGCTACCGTGTCGCCGTCTACGACCTCGGCCGCGGCCGGCTAGCTGGAAGGGGACATTCAAAACGCTGGCGATCTAAGCGAGGGCGGCCGTCATTTCGGCCAGTTTGGCAACTGTGTTCATGTTTCGCGCCGTCCCATGCTTCTCGCCGGGAATGCGAAGCCGTGTGGTTGCCATGCCATCCGGGTAGAAGACAAACAGTTCGCGCTTTCCCAAGCGTATCTGTTCGTTCTTGGCGCCTGTCACGCCTTGCAACGGGTCACTCGGGAGCGGAGCGTCGACGAACAGCGCCATGACGCGATTACCAGGCGCTTCCGCGAATGGATTGCGCGCAAGCACGTCGGCAATCTCGGTGGCGGTTCGCACCACAACGCCGACATTCTTCCCGGCATAGGCACGAAGACGCTTTTCGAGGGCCGACCGAACCTGATCCTCACTGTCGCGGCTTTGGAAGACGACATTGCCGCTCGCGATATAGGTGCGGACCTGAGCGAAGCCAGACGCTTCACACATCTCGGCCAGATCACGCATCGGCAGTTTTCCAGTGCTCCCGACATTCACGGCCCTGAGTAGGGCTACATATCCGGTCATTGGTTCCGCCCATTGCTTTGTCGATCGGCCGAACATCGTAGGCAGCGCATGGCGACCCAGTATTATTTCTTATGCCGAGCAGTCGTGTCCGGAACTACCCGTCGTTCTCGCTCGCCAGCTCGTTGGGGCTTTTGCCTTGGTCGACAGACGACCGTCGGTTCCTCCAGCACACGCCTGCGCCGCCACCGCGCTCAGGAATGCATTCGATGCCGGCGGCACGGCTGCCCCTTCCAAAGCACCAGCGGGGAGGTGGATCTAGGGGGCGGGATTGAAAAAATCCAAGCCAGCTATCGTATTGAAAAATATATACTTTGGGGAGGGGAGTGGTGCCGCTTACAGGATTCGAACCTGTGACCCCATCATTACGAATGATAGGGAGTCGATATCCCTACGTTGCCGGGCATGTCCGAGAATGGCCGTATCGCTTGGTTTCCTTATCCGTTCGTTGTAGGGTTTCGTCAGTAGATTCCTTTTCGGTGGTCACCATGTGGTCACCAAGCGGCCGAGACGAGACCTGATGAGCGAAGCACCCAAGAAGCTGACCAAGCGGCTCATCGACGGTCTCGAAGCGTCCAGCCGCCGGTTCGTGGTATGGGATGCCGACCTCAAAGGCTTCGGCATTCGAGTCGAGACCAGTGGCACCAAGGCCTTCATTCTCCGGTATCGGCCAAAAGACGGCGGCCGCGATGGCCCGAAACGGTTCGTCACAATTGGACGATATGGTGCCTTAACGCCGGAGGAAGCGCGAAGCGAGGCCCGGAGCATCCTCGGGTCAGTCGCAAAAGGCGCCGACCCGGCGAGTGAGAAGGCGGCCGCGAAGATTGCACTGACGGTCAAGGCGCTGTTCGAGGAATTCGAGCGTTTGCACGTCGCACCCAAATTAAAGCCCAACACGGCCGCGAGCTATCGAAGTGCTTTCAACGCGCATATCGAACCAGCCATTGGTCGGAAGCGTGCTGCGGATGTTCAGCCGGCGGATTTGCTTCGCTACCAAGCCAAGCTTGATGACCACCCGGCGAGCGCCAATCGGGTGCTTGCGGTGGTGAGCGCAATGTACGCCTGGGGCGAGAAGCATGGCTTCATCGGAGAAGGAACGAACCCTGCTGCTAAGGTCACGCGCTTCGGCAATAGGAAGCGCGAACGGTTTCTGGGCCTTGAAGAGCTTGAGAGGCTGGGAGCCGCGATAAAGGAGGGGGAGACGATTGGCATTCCATGGGAGCCAGACCCCCTCAAGAAAACCAAACACGCTCCGAAGGCTGAAAACCGCCGGGTGATGATCGGTCGAGAGCCGGCCGCCGCGCTTCGCCTGTTGATGTTAACCGGCGCCAGGCTTCGGGAAATCCTCCACCTGAAATGGCAGGAAGTGGACCTAGAGCGTGGCCTGCTGCTTTTGCCGGATAGCAAGACCGGGAAAAAGACAATCGTGCTGAACGCGCCCGCGATGCTGGTCCTTCAAGAACTGCCCAGGACCGGAATATACGTGATTGCCGGCACGACGGTGGGGAGCAGGGATGAAAAGCCGCGGGCGGATCTGAAGAGGCCGTGGGCCCTAGTTTCTAAGCGGGCAGGGCTCTCCGGCGTGCGGGTTCACGATCTGCGTCACACGTTCGCCAGCTACGGCGCGGGGGCGAATCTCGGCCTTCCTATCATCGGGAAGCTTCTCGGGCATAGTCAGGCCTCTACGACCAATAGATACGCCCATCTCGCCGATGACCCGGTTAAGCGAGCGTCGGAGGCAATCGGCTCCACAATTGCTGCGGCACTCGATGGCAAGGTTCCTGGGAATGTGGTGGCGTTAAAGAAGTAGCCGAACGCGCAGGGATAGGGCGGCCACCCGATAAGCCGGTCATGCACCACCGGTTTCCCTGCGCTCAATTTGGTGCCGCATAGGTGCATGCGATGAGACTGGAATTCTGGTCGGACCCTAGCAAATGGCCCTTTGATGGGCTGGGATTTCTATTCCTTGGTCGGGCGATAGATCGGGTTGGGCGAGCCGAATTCGGCGATAAGTGGAACGGCGAAGAATTGGTCGCCGACGCGTCTCATATAGTTCCTGATAGCTGGGCGGACGCTTCATTCGCCACCAAGAGGTACGTCAATGAGTCCCTCGGGGCACACTTCCACGACTATAAGCCAGGCGTGGAACGGTGGGTTGTCGTTCAGAACGCGTCCCCCAACTATCGCAAGCAAACGATCTATATCGGCGCCGAAGACTGGGCACGCGGAGCAAAGCTTCTCGACGCTCAAAGCCGCAAGGTGGCAGCTCAGATTTTACGTCGCCAAGCTGTAGAGCAGATTATTGCAGCTAAACTTGCTGCCGGAGAATTTCGGGCAGCAGCCAGACCCGTTCGTGGCGGGGAACTGTCCCCGGTCCCTGCCGCAGCGTGGCACACGGAGATGTGGCGACAGCGCTTCGATTTTTGCCAGATGAGGCTCGACAAGCCATTCGCCCCAGGATCATGTGGCGACAGATCCGCTCAAGACCCTTACCACCTCATTTTTCTCAGTGACGCGGATTTGACCGCGTTTGAAAAGACCCAGCGGGCTAAAGCTCAAAATCCAGCGCATAGACCCGCACCCGAAAGCGAAGTGCGAAAGTTCTTTTTGAACCTCAAGCAGGAAGGGCGCGGGCTTACTCAAAAGGACGCAGAGCGCGAACTCGAAAAGCACTTCGGGCCAGGATCGGTGCCGCGAGATAGGGGACGTGCCATCTACAAAGAAGTGTATGGTGCTAAGCCCGCAGGGCGTCCCCGGAGCAAGCGTCCGACGCCCGAATAATGCGCGAATAATGCGCGAATAACTCGCGAATAATGCGCGGAGAACGCGCGGCCATATTCGCCGGTATCTCGCTGCCGCGCATTTGCACATTTCGACTACCTGCCTGTAATCGCTCATCCTTCCTCGCATAGCCGGTGTGTTCCGGCGCTACTGCGAGGTAAGAGATGAACCACCCAGCCACCCAGGATCAGAGCACGGCGGCCCGCCGCATGCTCGATACGCTTGAGGCCGCGACCTATGCCGGCCTTGGGAAATCGACGCTCGATAAGTTCCGCCTGACCGGCGGCGGCCCCACCTACATCAAGGTCGGCAAGCGCGTCGTCTACGACCTCAGCGACTTGGATATCTGGCTCGCATCGCGTCGTCGTCAGTCCACGTCCCAGGTGGCTGCATAGATGCGCCCGCCTGAAATGGCGAAGGCCGCCGCTGGTTGCACAGCGAACGGCCTTCAGAACCTTGATCATCTTGGTGAGCTGATCGGGTCAGAGACTAGCCCTTCCTCTCCCCTCCTTCAAGCCAGCCGTCGTTTGCAGACGCGTTTCGGCCTGTCGGAATCAATCGCGAAGGTCATGGCCATCAGCGCCGGCCTCGCCATGCGTGAGGTGCACTCATGAACGCTATCGTGAAACTTCAAATCCGCGTCGGCGGCGAGGACGGCCGAATCCTTATCTTGAAAGGCCGCGTCGCCTGGATGGTTGACCGTCTCATCCAGTCCGGCGAGCGTGGCACCACCAGCGTGGAGAGCCCTGCGCCTCGTGTCAGCGCCTACGTTTTCAAAGCGCGCAAAGCCGGCCTCAATATCGAAACCGTCGACGAGTCCCACGACGGCGCGTTCAGCGGGCGCCATGCCCGCTACTTCCTCCGCTCTCAGGTCGAAGTTCTGGACGTGGAGCGGGCAGCATGAGTGACGTCGTCGAACTCTTTCCGAAAGACGCGGACTTTCATCACACGCTGATCGAGGCGGGCACTATCTCTGGCCCGCCTGATCATCCCCGTCTCGGCCAACTTCGCTATTTCGTGAGCGTTGTCGATGCTGACGGGGGTGCCCTTAACGTCTGGGACGGGCCTACCCATGAAAGCGCCACCGTAGAGGCTAGGGGCTGGGAGTTGCCCATTGTCGACAGCGTCGAAAACGCTGCTGGCGGCGCCCATGCGTGATTACGGCAAAGTCCACACCTCATTCTGGACGAGCAGCACGACGCGTGGAATGTCGGAAGATGGGAGGGCGCTCGCCCTCTATCTTCTCACCTCCCCGCATAGCAACCAGATCGGCTGCTTCCGACTTCCGGACGGCTACGCCGCAGACGACCTGCAGTGGTCGGCCGAAAGGGTTTCGGAAGGGTTTGCCGAACTGTTCCGAAAGGGTTTCGCAACCCGCGATCAAGGGTCGAGCTGGGTGTTCATCCAGCTCTTCCTCAAGTGGAACCTGATCGAAAACCCGAACCAAGGCGCGTCGGCCGCCAAGCTGTTCAAAATGGTGCCGGACAACATCCCTCAAAAGCGAGAGCTAGCAAGGGCTTTGCGAGCATTCAGCCCGAAATTCCCGGCCGATGCATTGAACGGTTTCGAAACCCTTCCCGAACCCATTCGAAACCAGGAACAGGAACAGGAGAGAGAACAGGAACAGGAAGAGGAGCAGGAAAGAACTATCTCGCGAGTGCTCGAAGGCGATGACGACGCCATCCCGACACCTGCGCTAAAGCCTCAGATGAAGGCGGAAGCTGCAGCATCCGAAGCGGCTTTTGAGGAAGAGTTCTGGCCGGCCTATCCGCGCAAGGACGACAAGGGCCGAGCCCGCAAAGCCTTCCTGGCGGTGATCAAGTCGAAGAAGGCGACCGTGGCCGATTTGGTGGCAGGCGCAACCCGCTACGCCACCGAGCGGCAAGGCGAAGATCCGAAATTCACAAAGCAGCCTGCCACTTGGCTCAATGCCGAGGCATGGCTGAACGAGGCACCGCCGGCAGCGGTGGCCAACTTCCGTTTGAGCCCCGGGCAACCGCAATCCCGCACGCAGTCGGCTATGGCCGGAATTATCAGCTACGGCCTGACCCAGGAGGCGCCTTATGTCGACGGCCCTATCATCGAAGGCTAACGCCGGTGCGGCAACGCCGAGAACGCCAGTTGCCGAACGCGCTCGGAAGAAGGCCGAGGATGTCATTCGGCGTGCAAAGTTGACCCCATATCCGGGGGTATCGGCGTCCAAAATTGACCCCCATGTGATCGAGCTGAACAGTCCGTCTCTTTCCTTTCGAGGACAGGCGGGCGGGGATGAAGGGCGTGGACACGGTTGCGCGGATCCGACGTGAGTTTTTTGTGCGAGGTCGGACCATCAAGGAGATCGTCCGCGAGCTGCACGTGTCGAGGAACACGGTTCGCAAGGTTCTGCGGTCGAATGAGACAGCGTTTGATTATGAGCGCTCGGTGCAGCCGATGCCGAAGCTCGGCGCCTGGAAGCCAGAGCTTGACCGGATCCTTGCTGCCAATGAGGGACGCTCCGCCCGCGAGCGGTTGACGCTGATCCGGATTTTCGAGGAGCTGCGTGGGCTCGGATACGAAGGCGGCTACGATGCCGTCCGCCGATATGCCCGAGGCTGGCAGCGCGAACAGGTGTCGCTGTCGGCTGCCGCCTTCGTGCCGCTGAGCTTCGCGCCGGGCGAGGCCTACCAGTTCGACTGGAGCCACGAGATCGTGCTGATAAACGGCACGACGGTGACGGTAAAGGTCGCCCATGTCCGGCTCTGTCATTCCCGGATGCTGTTCGTGAGGGCCTATCCGCGCGAGAGCCAGGAGATGGTGTTCGACGCCCATGACCGGGCATTTGCCTTCTTCAAAGGTGCCTGCACGCGCGGGATCTACGACAACATGAAGACGGCGGTCGAGACGATCTTCGTCGGCAGGGAGCGACTCTACAATCGCCGCTTTCTCCAGATGTGCGGCCATTACCTGGTCGATCCGGTGGCCTGCACGCCGGCGTCAGGCTGGGAGAAAGGCCAGGTCGAGAACCAGGTTGGTCTCGTGCGCGAACGCTTCTTCACGCCGCGGCTCCGGGTGAAGAGCTACGACGAGCTGAACGCCTGGCTGCTTGACCGGGCGATTGCCTTCGCCAAGGCGCATCGCCATCCCGAACTCCGCGACAGGACGGTCTGGGAGATGTTCGAGGAGGAGCGACCAAGTCTCGTGCCCTATCGGGGTTGCTTTGACGGCTTCCATGCCGTGCCGGCTTCGGTGTCGAAGACCTGCCTCGTGCGCTTTGACAACAATCGCTACTCCGTCGCCGCCAGCGCCGTCGGGCGACCCGCCGAGATCCGCGCCTATGCCGATCGCGTCGAGTTGCGTCAGGAGGGTCGGATCATCGGCGAGCATCCGCGCTGCTTTGGGCGAGACCAGACGATCTACGATCCCTGGCACTATGTCCCGGTGCTGGCGAGGAAGCCCGGCGCATTGCGCAACGGAGCGCCATTCAAGGACTGGATCCTGCCGGCGAGCCTCGAACGGGTCCGCCGCAAGCTCGCCACGGTGCCGGATGGCGGGCGGCAAATGGTCAGCATCCTGACCGCGGTTCTCAGCGATGGCCTGCCTGCCGTCGAGGCCGCCTGTGGGGAAGCGCTCGCCGAAGGCGTCCACTCCGCCGACGTGATCCTCAACATTCTCGCCAGGGCGCGCGAACCGGTCCGCACCGTCACGATCATGACGCCGGACGCCCTGCGGCTGAACCATGAGCCGGTCGCCGACTGCGCCCGCTATGACAATCTCAGGAGGGCAATATGATGGAGCGATCCGAGATCCTGGCCACCATGGCCGAGTTGAAGCTTTACGGCATGAAGGCGGCCTTCGATGAGATCCTCGCTACGGCGGTGAAGCGCCAGCACGAGCCGCACCGGGTGGTTGGCGACCTCTTGTCGGCCGAGATCTCCGAGAAGCAGGCGCGGTCGATCAAATACCAGATCACCATTGCCAAGCTGCCGCTGGCTCGGGACATCGACGATTTTGTCTTCGACGACACGCCGATCAACGAGACGCTGGTGCGGGATCTCGCCGGCGGCAACTTCATCGCCCATCAGCGCAACGCTGTCCTGATCGGCGGGACCGGCACCGGCAAGACGCATCTTGCCATCGCCATTGCTCGGGCCTGCATTCGGGGCGGCGCTCGCGGCCGCTTCTTCAATGTCGTAGACTTGGTCAACAAGCTCGAGGCCGAGAGCCGAAGTGGTCGCCAGGGCAGAATGGCAGACTATCTCTCCCGCATGGACTTCATCGTCCTCGATGAGCTCGGCTATTTGCCCTTCGCCCAGTCCGGCGGACAACTCCTGTTCCACCTGATCAGTCGGCTCTACGAGCAGACATCGGTCATCGTCACGACGAACCTCGCCTTCGGCGAATGGCCGTCCGTATTCGGCGACGCCAAGATGACGACCGCGCTCCTCGATCGACTGACCCATCACTGCGATATCGTCGAGACCGGCAACGAGAGCTGGCGCTTCAAGAACCGCCTCTGACCACCCCAAACTTCGCCCGCCACGGCCTCGTTATCGCTCCGCCTCCGGCTGCGCGATAACGAGGCCGTGGCGTTCCAACAACTCCAGCAGGGGTCAACATTGGACGCCGATAAGGGGTCAGTTTTGAACGCCGTTTGACAGCCGAGGAACTGGCCGACCTGGTTTACGAGGCCGAGCGGATTCTTCGGGGCGACCTATACGCGGTCTACAGCCGCGATATTGCCACGGCCCTCGTCGCGCACCTCAATGCGGCAGAGGATGTTGCGAGCCATGTCCTTGCACAGCTCCGCACGGGCGAAGCCAAGGCAACGACGGCAGAGATTAGCCAGCGCCTGGCGCTCGTCATCGGATCTAACCCATCGGCCGGCAAAGGCGACGCCGCCGTCTACGGCCGGATGTTGGCCGAACGAGTTGGCGCGCATGAACCGACCGTCGGCGCGCTCGAAGCCGCCTGCCTGCGCATCATGGATACGCAGACCTTCCTGCCCTCGATTGCGGAGGTGCTGACGGCTCTGAAGGCAGAGGAAGCGATGCAGGCGAGGTGGATTGTCGCCCTGGCCCGCATTCCCGATGCGCGGCGAGGTCTTCTCGATGCAATCGCCGCCGAAGAGCAGCGCACGGCCGAGCGTCGCACCAACGTGAAACGCGCCATGCGGTGGCACCTCGAACGGGGCAAGGACTTCCCGCCGCGTACCGTCAGCGAACACGACATCCTGGCCGAGGTTCAGGCCGAGATGGCGAGCGACGGCGTTGCGCCGGGCAGCGTGCCGTTCGTCGAAGGCGAAACCTGGTGGCAGTCCGTCCATGTTGACGGTTGAAGCGCGACAACGGAAACGGAGGTAACGAACATAATGGCGACGCAGTTTCACCCCGGCTGCAGTGCGGCGTCGACCGTACTGACAGACGGCGTTGCCGGATGGTTCTCGATGAACGTCACGTGTCCGGTCTCGCTCACGCGAAACACCGATATCCCCAGCACGCGGAGAGGCTCCTCTATCCGCCCCACATGGATGTTGAACCAGCGTGAATCTGGGACCGCGATTGCGAAGCGCTTGCCAGCCAGGTCTGGCTGATATCGCCAGCCTGCCGTCATTAGGAACGCCGCACCGACGCCCATCCACGCCCGAGAACTGCTATCTTCTCCGGCGTGAGAGCCGCCCTTGGCTTCAATGAGCCAGTGCTCCCCAGTTTGGGCGGACGTGCCTTCAATGTCGTAGCCTCGGCGCCCGACAACTACGGCCTTCACGTCTACAAACCCATTGTCGTTCATCCACGCTTTAACGGCGTCGACCACGCCCTGCTCAGTCAGAATCATATCGATATCCCCCCGTTTGGGGATCAAAGCTGGTCTCCGCGCTGCGGGCAAGAGGCGGCGAATGCGATTTCCCGACTCAGCGGAGGCCGCTGGCGGTGATTTGGTTGGAGCGAGCCACCAACATTCGCCAGCGGCCGAAAGCCGCCAGTGAGTCCCGCAGGCGATTTGCGGTAGCTGCCGGTCTGCCTCAGGTGCGCGGCGCGCGTGAGGTATCGTCGCGGTCGCCCAAACCGGATAGGCGGGCGCCCTTAGCGTGGGCTGCGAATGCCCTCGGGCGGCTTTGAGAGCGCCAATCCGCCTTCGGTCAGGGCTCGACGTCAGTAGATGTCACGTCCAAGCCATCGACGATGGCTGCGGCGCGCAACGCCTCGTTCATTCGATCCTGCCAGCCCGGACCTTCGGCCTGGAAATGCTCAAGCACGTCGCGATCAATCCGGAGAGAAACCAGTTCTTTGGCATTCGGGAGCGCACTCGCCTTGATGTCCGGTGCCCGCTTCTTCTTGGCGAACATCGCCTCGGCGGCCGCGAAGGGGTCCTGGGGACGGCGTGGTCTGTCTGACGACATCGTTCTTCCTCGGTTTCATTCCGCTGTCGGCAAAACACAGGAGCGACAACGGCCAATGATATAGTCCACCATGACCACGTTCGACTCCATATCAACCGCCCGACCTGAAGTTTTCTGAAGCACCTCGCGCGCCGCGCACCTGCATGCTCGCGTGAGAGCTGGGGCCTGTGAGCGGAAATCGCCTGCGGGGCTCTCTGGCGGGCATGTGGCCGTTCCGAGCGGCCCGAGTCTCGAAAAGACCAAATCGCCGCCAGCGGCTTCCGCATCGGCCGCAATCGCCTACATCGCTCTACTTTAGAGGCCAGTCAGCATTTCGCGGGCCGCCCTGAACAGCGCCCGCAACTCCCTGCGAGCTTCAAGAGCCTCGCCGGTGTAGAGCCCATGACGATAGAGGCCATGGCGCGGGCCTTTGGGCGCTCCACCGCGGGCGCCATGACAACGGCAGACGTTCCGACCGCGGACCGCCGGCGCCGCGCACCGCATTCCGGTAGATTTCGCCCTGGCAGTGCAGCGGGGTGCAATCCGGGCAGCGGCCAGGCGGTCTATGGGGTTATCTCCGGTTTCGACCTTCATCCCCTCCGGCCTCCCCCGTGCACGTCGCCGATGACGGCTTGGCCGCCTTCCTGCACCGTGACGTTCTGATGCTGGACGCGGATCGTCTGTTCGCCGCTGGATCGGTAGCGCTTCATCGCCTCTACCTGAGCCGTGAACGTCCGCTGCATCTTGGTAGCCATGTTGATGTAGCGCTCCTGGGCGTCGATGTGCCCGGCGTTCATGGCAGTGGCGAGAAGGCGCACAGAAGCCTCATGCGTCCCGAGCATCTGCACCGCCAGGGCCGCCTCTATCTCGTCGTTGGGCTGGATGCCGCCGATGAAGCCCAGCGCAGCGTTTGTTTCCTCGGTGTCCGTCGCATTGCCGGACGTCCTGAGAAGGCAGAGTTGTCGCCAGGCGAAATCATGGGACGCGCTACCGAATGTCTCGTTCAAATGGACGATGAAGCCGTTTGTATCATTGTGCGGGGAGCCGATTGCAGAGGGCCTGTCCGGCTGGGCCTCTACCGTCACCGTGATGGGTTGGTGCCGGTCTATCTGCAGCGCCGCGGCCTTCTGAATTGCCTTTCGCGTACGCTGCCCGGCCTCTGGTTTGGCGGGCGCCGGCAACTTGGCTCCGGGGTGCAACGGCACGACCTTGGATTTCGTCGGCTTGCTCATGCTCACCTCAATGCAGCGTCGGGTGCAGGTCGCGGCCGAACACCAGCTGGCCCACCGCCGTGACTAGGTTGCGCGCCGCCTTGGCAATGGTCTCGATGTCGCCGCCGGATATCGTTTCCGAGTGCAGGAACTTCGCTAACCACACCACGCCTTCGGGACTGATGGGCACGATGGTGATCAGCCGGGCGCGGGCGTCCTCAGCTTTGGCCCATGCCGCATTGTAGCGGTCCCGCGCCTCCTGCAGACCCGAGACGGAATGGGCGAGCATGATGCGCTCGCTATCCTGTCGTAGCGCTTCGTGGGCTGCGGCGGCGAACGCCTCGATAACCGGGGCATCCGTCACGGCATCGCCGTTGCTACCCACCCGCATCGCCTCGGCGGCTTCGTCGATTTCCTCATGCGTATGGGCATAGACGGCGACGCTCCGGCCATCTTCCGTGGTGATGCCGATCAAGGCGCGCGGCGGCCGGCGGGCTTCGGCGGGGGCGCATTGCTTCAGCCGCTCGAAAGCCGCATCGGCGGCCTCCACCTCGTCGAGCGCCGCCAGGGCTTCGTCATAGGCGATGACGAACAGGTCGGTCGGCTCTTCCGAGGCGGGGCTCGGGGTAGGCACGAACGTGGCGCGCGGGGTGCTCATCGGCCCAGCCCCAAGGCTCGCGCGTAGCTCATGGTGTCTCCCGATCCTTCGGGCTGGCTGGCAGGCATCGCCTCGGACCAGTTCGCCGGCTGGGTCACGGTGACCTTGAGCGGGTCGTTCCGCTTGGCCCCGCCCGGGTCGTCGCGGGTCGTGGCAGCACCCGTGATGGATGCCTGGCCATACCGCTTCATCAGCGCGACAGCCGGGCCGGTATCCGGCTTGAACGGCCGCGTGGACAGCAGCAGGGCGGCGCGATCCGGATGCAAAAGCGCGTCCCTCACAAGGTCGTCGATGGTGTTGAGCCCCGCCTTACGCGCTGCCGTGACAGCATTCGCTCCGAGGATGGCGATAGCGCCACCACCAAGCCCGCCCGCTGTCGATCCAAGGGCGGCAATTGCGAGCTTCGACAGGATCGTCTTGCGGCTATCGCCCTTCGCTGCGGCGAGCATGTCCTGGGGCGTGTTCGAGCCGCCGGGCAGCTTCACCGCGGTGATGGATCGATTGGCACGCTGCAGGTCATCGGCTATCGCCTGCATCTGGTTCAACTCGTGGTCGGAGAAGATCCGCTTCAGCGCCGCGCGGTTCTGCTTGATGAAGCTCTGGAACTGATCCGACTTCAACAACGCCCTGCCGCTGGTTGCCGCCTCGGTGTTCGAGACCAGCCGGCCCAGCATGTGGTCGACCACCGATTTCCGCAGTCCCTGGATGGCCTCGGGATTGCCGCTGACCGTGCGCGACAGCTGGCCCATCACGGCAGCCGCATCCTGCCGGCCAAACACGCTGCCAACCATGCGGGTGATGTCGTCGGGATGCTCGGCGCCAATCAGCTTGCCGAAGACGCCCTTCTGCGCCTCGTCGAGTTGTGCGGCGCGACGCGTACCGGCATCGATAGCTGCCTGCGAGGCTTTGGTGACATCGGCGAACTTGCCGTCGAGGGCGGGGAACGCCTTAAGGGCTTCGCCATGCCGGTGCTTCCATGCTTCCAGCCGCTTCGGATCGATGATGCCTTCCGGCGTCTCGGCCGCGCGGCGCATCGAACTGACGGCGTAGTCCTGAATGTGGCCCATCGCTCGGTCGTCGCCGACCGCCCTGCGGAAGCGCTTGATGTTCTCGGCAGACCGCCCGCCGGGGAAGAAAATCTTTTCCGGCACGGCGGCATTCTGAAGCCGGTACGGGCCATCATTGCCGGAGCGGCGGAGGATGTCGCCAACCGGACCCTCGTTGAAGTTGCGCGCCCGCTGCTTCGTCGCCTCGTTCGCCGCGTTCAGCCGGCCTCGGGCGGCGTCGTCGAAGTTGGGGGTGAGAGGGACATCGCCGCTCGATCCTCCTGGATTTCCCGGTACTCCCGCAGTGCGCGAAGCGCCTGAAAGTCCCCCTCCGACTTGGCTCTCGCCTCGGCGTGCACCAGAAAAGCCGCCCGCTCCCCCGGCGGCATCGGATCCAGTACCGACGCCACTTCGTGCCCGAGCCGCCTGTTCTTCTCTCCAACCATCACGCCATCCAGATACGCGGGCTGCAATCGTGTCTTCCTGGCGCATCGTGCCGGCGGCGACGGCATCTGCCTCCTGCGCTGCCTTCCGAGACAGCACGCCCTCGACGTCTTGCTCGACCGCGCCGCGAAGCCGCGACAGCCGAGAGTAAGCGGGAGACTGCCCGTTTGTCATCATCTCCTGCCGCATCAGCGTCGAGACGCGCGACCGCAGCGCCGACATGGCGTTGAAGCTGATCGAGGGCTTGAGCCGGCTGGCCACATCGAAGATAGCGGCTTCCTCTCCCTCCATCGGCTTTGCCGTCTCCGGCATCGACTTGCGGATATCGGCTGCGGCGGCCTTTACGTTGTCGCTCTGCAACGCCAGCTTGCCCTCCGGATCCACTGCCTTCCACAGCGCCCGCTCACTCTCGCGGGCTGCCGTCTCCGCCTTACGGGCCGCCGTGCGGATGGCGTCGCCGGATGCCTCGGCCGAGACATTGCCGCCGAGGGCCTGCGCCTTGCCACGAGCCGTCTGCAATGCCGCCTGCACCGCCGCGTCGGTCTGCTTGTCGATATCGGCCAGGCGCGTCCGGAATGCCTGCGTGATGGCCTGCGGGTTGCCCTCCGGCTGGATCGTGCCGAGGGAGTCCAGCCGGGCCGCATTCTGATCGGCGCGGCGCTGATTGAACGCCACCGGGTCCTGCGTCGCATAGCGGCGTTCGAGCGCGCCGAGGCCCATATCGCCGGTCTGCTGGAACGTCGTCGGCTTCGAGCCCGGCACCAGTTCGCCCGGATTGGAGAGAGCTTCCGATACAGCGCGCGGGTCCGTGGCCGCGTCCCGAATGGTCTGAGCCGCGATCCGCTCCCTACCGCCGCTGGTCATCGGCGCAACCATATCGCCGACGATGCGCACGCCCTCATTGGCGAGCCTGGGAAGGCCGGAGGCGAGCGTACCGACCGCACCGCCTGCCATGCCGCCAGCGAGCCCGGAAAGCGGGTCGTAGCGGTCGGGCGTCGCCTCCATGGCCGCGACGGAGCCGCCACCCGCTGCGCCGCCGGCAACCGCGTTCCCGGCCACCGCTCCAGTGCTGCTGGGCCAGCCGAGAAGCTGATAGCCCTTGGCGGCGACTTCCGGGGCGATGGCGCCAGCCCGGGCGAGGCCGCCGACTGCCGCCTGCGGGCCAACCGTGTAGCCGATACCCTCACCGACGCCGCGGGCGATCCGCTCGCCGGTCGTGTTGGCCTGGACATTGGCCGGATCATCGACGCCGACAGTCCCGAAGGCATTGGCAATCGACTGGCTGCCGCCGATAGGGTCGCGGATCTCGGGAATGCTGGCGCCCGTCGCGGTGTTGATTCCGCCAATGCCCTTGTTGAGCGCCCAGGTCATCGCATCGACCGGAGCGCCGGCCGTCGAATAGAGCGCGTTGTTCAGGCCGGCAGCGACGTTGCGCGTGATACCGGCGCCTGGACCCTTCATCTGCTGGTGCAGGGCAATCAGGTCGTCATCGCTCATGTCCTGCAGCGATGCCGCGCCGGCTTTCGCCTCGAGGCCGGCCTGTAGCTCGGGCCGCTGGCGTTGGGCTGCGATGTCGTCGAAGACGCTGGACACCCGGTTGCGGCCTTGGGCCAGCATGTCGCGGTTGTCGATGGGCGCGGCGGCCACAGATTGACCCTGCCCGCCAATGTTGGGAATCACGCCCTGACTGCCGGGGCTGCCGAGCGGACGCGCCTGCATCGGTTCGAGGTGCGACTGATCCTTGCCGCTGCCGGCAATCGGCAGATGCTCGGCCCAAGTTGCGTCGGGCTGAGCATGGCCGCCACCACCTCCCTGGCTCTGGGCGTAGATGTTGCGCAGTTCGTCGTCGGAAAGCGATTGCAGATCCGTCATCACATAATCCCCCTGCGGCGCATCTCTGCCTCGATATCCTGGGTCTGATAGCTGGGCTGCTGCTGGCCGCCGCCGCCGGGCGAGCCGTCAATGTCGTCCAGCGACATCCCGAGTGCGGCCTCGATGGCTTCGCGGTTGTAGCCCTGTACCGCCCACGCTGACGCCAGTTTGCGGGCGGCCTTGGTGGCTAGATCATGCTGTCGCGCCAGGTTCTTGCGGATCGCCTCCGGCGTCATGCCGGGGTTGATATCCGCCTTGTCAAATTCGCCCTTTTCGTGCGCCGTCAGCGCGGAGCCGAACAACTGGTTGCGAATGACGTTCTTGCGGCTCTGGTAGTCCTGCCACCAGCCGGATTGATCGCCGAGGCCCATCCCGTAGTTCCGGCCTATGGCGTTCGCTGTGTCGCCGAAGAACCCCACCTTGTAGCCGCCATAGCCATCCTGGAAGCCTTCGTTCAGACGGTTCAGGTCATCTACCGCCTGCCCCTTCGTGCCCAAATCCTTGATGGTCATGGCCGGCAGCATCCGGTTTCCGCCGCCCTGGCCGCGCGCACCGGCGAGCTGGGCCACGACCGCTGGGTCGGCTGGCCCGCCGGGGACGAATGTCATGGTGCCGCCCGGTGCGGACTGATAGCCGCCCGGCATGTTCATGGTCGGGTTCTTCATGCCGCCCACGGCCCGGAATCCGGTCGGGGACTGCGGGTCGTAATAGCCCTTCACTTCCCGGCCGGTGTCGGGGTCGTAGAAGGTTTCGATGTTCGGCCGGCTGGCTGCCGCCTCGAGGCGGTTTGCCGTCCGCTGCTGCAGGCCGAAACCACGTTCCCATTGACTGTCGCCGACTTTGTCACGGGTGACGAGGCGGTTGTAATCCCGCTCGTCGGTCTGCTTCCGCCAGTCGTCGAGCCCGAGCTGGCGCGCATAGTTGCGGTCGCTCTCCATGTTGGCGCGGTTTTCCTGCCGGCGTTCGCTGACAGCCTGGCCGGGGCCAGAAAAGGCGTCGAAGAGGAACTTGGAATAGTCGGCCATCAGTTAGCCCTCCCTGCACGCGGAAGGCGGCGCCGATCAATCTCGCGATAGCTCTCGATGCCGAGCGTCGAGACTATGGAATCGCGGAACACGCGGGCGACGGAAGAGCCTCTTCGCTCGGCTTCAGCCCTGACCGCCTCGGACAGATCCGGCGGCAGGTAGATGGAGAATGTCAGCGGCATCCCAGCCTCCAATGAACCAGATTTCAGTTCACCAATTCTGAGCCGATGCGGGTGTTATTGCAAGATATTGTGTAATTGAAACAAGGAGATGCGATAGGATACAGGGAGATACACCAAGACACGGCATGCAAGCGCGCGGCCGAATATCTTGCGATTGCAGTAATCGCTTATCTCCATGACGGAGAGCTTGCTAGACTACACTGGCGACATAACCGACCGGGGGGATAGGCATTGGCGCGCAGGAAGGGAGGGGCCGGCGGCACTATCGTTCTCGGGCTCATCGGCTTGGGCGTCTACGCGTTGGCAGGGCAGAAAGGACAGGAGCCTTCTGCACCTCCTACACCTTCAGCGCTGCTGGAGGTTTCGAGGCCGGCGATACCGAAATCCGAGCTGCCACGTGAGGCCAAGGTCCAACCGCCACCGCCAGCTGCGCCGTCTTCCGAACCCGAGACACTTACGGTCAAAGTAAAAACGCTGCGCGTTCGCTCTGCGCCCTCCGACAAGGCCGAGATTGTGGAGAGGCTCAGCCTGGGCGATCAGGTCGTCGCGCATCGGCAGAGTGGAACCTGGGTCGAGATTGCCCGCGATGGCTCGGTGCTAGGCTGGGTGAGCGAAGTCGGGTTCCAAAACCCGGCAATGCTACCGCAGATCGAGAAGCCGAAACTAGAGACAGTTCTCACCGCGGCGGCGATAGCCGTGATGCTCGTGACGGCAAGCAGGCAATCTTACTACGCCAGCGGCCGCCCTTGCGCGTGCCCCGATGACGTCATGCGAAACGGTCGGCGCTGCGGAGGGCGTAGTGCCTATAGTCGGCCGGGCGGCGCTTCGCCGCTGTGCTATCCGGGCGACGTGACGACCGGGATGATCGAGGCATTTCGAGCCAGGAGAGCTTCGCAATGATGACAGTGGCAAGCTATCGGAGACGATCGAGGGGCTGAGGTTCGCAGCGCCACTGCGCTATCCGTGGTCATATGCACTGAATGAGTGATCAAGTAGGAGCACGAAGAATGTGCGGCCATCTCGGTATCCGAGCATTGGCCTCTTTCCATTGTATCGCAGTGCTAGAAACGTGACGTCTTCGGATATCCCTTGAGGAAGTGGAGCTTTAATGGAGCTCCTAGCAATTTTCTCCGTGCCGAGGCCATGACGCGGCGCATTCTGAATGTCGCGCCATTTCATGCCTGATAGAAGAAATATACGTCGCAAGGCGGCAGCTTGATTGTCTGTATCGCAGCAATTCACACTATATCCGCACCTGTCGACCATCTTCTCAAAAGAGAAGACGGGCGACATTGTGTCTGGGTTTTCAACGTCCGCAGCGCCGATATTCTTGCCGAATGGCTTCTTGTTATCTCGATCACGCAGCATGGTACGAGTTGACGTATTCTTGAGTTATTTCGTGGGCGAAATATTCTCTCAGCTCGTGCACATAGATTTGCTTGTCATCGCGATTGAAGGATGCAAGCCATGGCTGTTCTTCGTGCGTCATATTCCGCAACTTCCAAGCAGAGTACTGCCCATAGAAGTTGTAGATATCATCAAGGATAGCGCGGTCCTTAGGCTCAATAACCTCAAAATCTTGGTTATCGAGGTGAGGAAGGTCACCGGAGCCATAGCCCTTGAAACGGTGATATTCTGCTGGGATAACCGGCCCGTGCTGCCAAGCCTCGATCGACTCGACGAATAGCGGATCCGCATCATTTTGCCGGACCGCAGCGATAATTCCCGCTGCGTAATAGCAAAGCTTTTGGAGCTTGAGGTTAGACAACAGGTCGCCGACCTCGGGGTTTGTCCGGGCCCGGAAAAAATCAGCGATAAGGTCGGCCGAATAAGTTGTCATATTATCTTCCCTCGAAGAAGAGCTATACGGCACACCTGTCTCGAATGAAATGCCCCAGGGGTGCGCTCGCCATGAAATATCGAATCGTGCTGGCTACTGCCGTCGTACTCGGAGCAGTGTCGTCTGCGTTCGCATTTGGGTCAGATAACCAATGGACGGCCGGCTGGGGACAGGGCGTGGCAGAAGCGATTGTCACGAAGGGGCCAGGCAATCAGATCTATGTTACCTGCGACGATGGAGCAGGACGTGAGGCCACCGGGATAAGGTTCATGTTGTTGGGTGATGGCCCGACAGGAAGCTCGGTCCAACTGACCTTCGACGGTGAAGATCCAGAAGATTATTCAATCTGGGATGGTCAGGTTAAATCGAGCTGCCATGCGTGCGCGGGAACCTATGACGTCGTCATCGCCAAGATGAAAAAGCACCGCTCTGTTCATGTCAGGTTCGAGAATGGCAATGCTGCCCGCTTCACCCTCAAGGGCGCGAGCAAGGCAATAGGGAAGTGCGTAGCTGACTTCTATCGCTGATCCTACCCACCGCACCAATGCGCAATCCGGCCGGCCTTTGCGGCCTTGCCTGGTCGGTATGGCACCGCCAGCCCTTCTCGGATCAGCACAGCCCCAACATCGCCATCCGCCGTCGTGAGGTTCGCCAGCGTGCGCCCATAGCGGTCCTTCCGTCCTGAGCGCTCGACATAGACCGTGGCGCCACGAAGCATCTCGGCCACGCGCGCTTTCGCCTGCAGCCCCACAGCCCGCTCATGGTCGCAATGCGGGCGATATGTTTCTGGTGCGTCGATGTCGATGAAGCGGATCTTCTCGGCACACCCACGCGCCGGTACTGCGCACGGCAGGGCCACCGTGTCGCCGTCGATAATCACGATGCGGTTGCCGTCGACGACCTCGGCGCTGGCGGTGGCAGGCCAGGCAGCGGCGACCATCAGCGCGACCACCCCAGCCGCGCGGGTCATCCGTCGTTCTCGCTCGTCAGTTCGTCGGGGCTTTTGCCTTCGTCGGGTGCGGCAGAGTGTGGCTGGCCGGCCAGAAATCCACCGCTCCGCAAGTGGCTGATCAATAGCCGTTCGACAAACTGAGCCATTGTCCGGCCGTCTGCCCTAGCTGCGGCTTCAAGCGCATCCTTAACGTCTGGTTCTACCCTCAGAGAAACAGCGGCGCTGCGAACCATTTTTGCCCTCGCATCAAAATGTGTGACGATGAGTGTTGACGTATGACATTTGTCGTGAGATGTCTACGTACATTGTCACACATAATTAGTTGATCGCCGCCGAGGATGCAATGACCGAAGCCCGCCGCGACCTGATCCAAGCCCTCGTCACCGAGCAAAACCGCATCGCCTGCGCTGGCGTGCCAATCGACATCCTGACCATCACCGGCTTCATGACCGACGCCGAAGTCGAGGCGCATCTGGCCCACTACAGGGCCTATCGACCGAATGCCCGCGCCGGCTAACCCGGCCACCTAGCCCTCTTCCAGTTCCCCATCACGCAAGCGACGGCAGCACCTCTGCCGCGAACGGAGAAGCTATGTCTGCCTTCGACCGCGCCGCCATCATGAGAGAAGCTCACGTCATGGCCCGCAAGTACGCCAAGCCCGGCCAGTACCGGAAGACGTTTGCCTGGGCGCTCCGCAATGCCTGGCACGCCGCGAAGAAGCTCGCCGGCTTCCGCGCCATCTGGGCCGCCCAGACCGAAGCCGAGCGCCAGCGCGCCGACGCCATCATGGCGATTGAGACGCAGGAGCGCCTTACCGCCGCCGATTACGCCCGGATCGACGAGATCCGCCGCGCCGCTTGAGCCCCAACGTTTCAGGAGAACTACAATGCTTTCTGCTGCCCCCTCTATCGAACCGCGTGAAGTGGCTGACGACCTCAACGAGGTCCACGCCGACGTAGGTATCTTGGCCCGGATGATCGGCCATGTGCATTGGCTCACCCTCGATATCTCGGTCGACGAAGCGCCAGACGAGGACAAGCTCTTGGTGATCCAAGGCATCTTGGCGATGTCGAGTGCATGGGCGGAAAGGCTCGACGGTAAGGTCGGCGATGCTGCGTCGAACGAAATGCAGCGTCGTGCCGGCCAGCGTCGGCAGGCGAAGGTGGTGTCGGCATGAACGCGCCCCCAAGGGAGATCGAGGCTGTCCCGGCCATTAACCTGATTGACGTCTCGGACCGCATGGGCGACGCGCTTCACCTACTCGAAGCTGCGTGGATGGCGGCTGGAAGCGTGAGCGTCGGCAGTCAGTGCGAAGCTCTCCGCGCCGTTCTCGGTCGCGCCGCCGAGGTGTTCGAAAAGGCCCGCAACGAAATCGACGCCTATAGGGCAGCAACGGTGGTGACAGCATGAGCACCGCGAAGGAACGAGCCGCCGCTCATATCGAGGCGGTCATCGCAGCCGGCCAATCAATCGCCCTGGTCCCCGGTAGAGGGCGCGACGGCAGAGACGGAATCATGACGTCCTTCTATCGCAGCGTGCCTCGCCCGCTGGATCCGGAAACCGCCGCACTGGCTGACAGCTATAGCCGGGACAGGAAGGCGGACAACCGCGCACTGGTCGCCGAGCTGATCCGCAGGGGATGGGTGCAATGAGCCTCGTCCGCCTGATATGCCTGCGCACCCTGTTCCGGCTCGCCTTCAAGCTGCTCGATGCGGAAGAGCGTGCGCTGGGGCTGGCGCCGACAACCAGGAAGCCACGCCGATGAGCATTCGCCCGAACCATCAGCAATTCTCCCTGCTTCCCTCGCGAGCCGCCATTGAGCAGGAGGCGGAACGGCTGGTAGCCTTACTGGCCGAGACGGAGCGGGACCTGGCACGTCTGCTGGCCATCGTCGATTGGATGGACGGTGACGCCGACCTCGAGCCTGAAGGCGGCTGTGAGGATGACGATGCCGAGCCATCCCTGGGGGCGCCGGAGCGATACCCGGCGCCCGGAGGCTGGGGTAGGGACTACACCTGCACGCAGGTGCCTTGGGCGGCCGGAGGTGATGGCGACCGAGAGGTTGCGGTTGAGGCCTGCTAACCTTTCGCGACAATCCGATGGATCGCGGCCATTGCGCCATCTTTCAGCGGGTCCAGATCGTCCACGCGTTTGCGCGCCCATTCGAGCCATTCAGACACTGATTTGCCGTCTATCAGTTCGCCTCCATCGTGGATCCCGGTCGCGAGCTCGTCGATGAAGGAGCGCGCTACTTCGGCCTTGCGGCGATTGGCGGAAGCTTCGAGCAGAGCATTCCAGCGGGCCACTTCCCGCTCGGTCTCGATGCGAGCGGCTTCTCGACGTTGAGCGGCTTCGGCTATTCGATTGGCCCTGGCCTCTTGGCTTTGTTTCTCTTTCTGCTGAATCAGCCTTCTGAGCAGGAAGGCGCCCACGATTTCGGGGAAGTAATCTTCTATTTGGGCGTCTGCGGTGTCTTCCCACTTTGAACGCGTCCCCATTCCATAGGTCGTGATTTCGAATGCCAGCCGTCCCGTCCGATGGAAGACTTGGCGGGTGGGCTGCCACAGCAAACGATAAATCCCTTCAGTAGGCGGTGGGTTTTCAACGAACTCCTGCTGAAGCCGCTCATTCAGCCTGAAGACAATCTGGCCGTCCTCGTAGACGGCGGCAAAGTGACGTGTCGCCTCTAGCTTGATCTGCCAGCCCCGCTTGGCTAGCTGCTTGAACAGAGCATCAAGAATTCGAAATCGCCGCTTATCCGTTGCGGTTAGCTTATCACTGCGGACGACTTCCGCCATTGGGCCGTTCGCTATCGTTCCGACGTGCTTGAGCCGAAAATCGATGTCATTCTGAAGTCGAGCAATCAACGGGTGTGGCTGCCGGAGCGTTGGAGCGACGGAGGCTGAACTCACGGATGCCGCGATTTCCTCTCTGCAGGAGCGCGGCAGTGGCTCTTCTCTCGGCTGGCTCGGCCCGGGAAACTGGGCCCTTTCTATCCCTCTTTTGGATGGTCCAAGCGGCGGGCGGGCAGGAACAGGCCTGCCGGCAGCAATTTTGTTCCAGTACCCGCGCGGGGGCAGTGGGATGTCGGCCTCGACGCAAATTTGCGTGAGCCGAGTGTTTGAGATACCGAGCCTCGCCGCCAGGTGGATCATCGGCGATTGCCAGACTTCGAGGTACAGCTTTTCCCGGCTCCAAATCATTTCGGTCTAACCTCCGAGATTGTCACGAGGTCTGAGTAGAGGTCGAAATGGAGGATGCCCAACACAGGACATATGGCCGCGAAAAGACATCGCGTGGTCACCATGTGGTCACCAAGAGCGATGCGACCGTGCCCAGCGCAGCGCGCGCGCCAAAACATTCAATGATTTCAAAGGGGGAGTGGTGCCGCTTACAGGATTCGAACCTGTGACCCCATCATTACGAATGATGTGCTCTACCAGCTGAGCTAAAGCGGCTTACCCGAGGGATTTGCCCGGCGCCGCGAGGGGCACCATGAAATCCACGGGGTTCATAGCCACATTCGATCCGGGTTTCAAGCCTCCCCGATCGTTCTCCACCGCCTCACTGTAGGCGCAGTCGATCGGCGGGTTCGGCGCCCTTGTCCTCGACGCCCGGATCGTCGGGAATCGGCGCCACCACCGCCGGTTCGGCGCCGCCGGGGCCGCCATTCTTCGCTGCAACCGGCGCGTTCGCTCTGGTTGCAGTGGGCGTGGAAGAAGCGGGCGTGGCGGTCGCGGCGGGCTCCGCCTTCGGCGCCGGAGCGGCCAGGGGGCTCGCCTCGATGACGAGGGTTTCGGGCATCTCCTCTTCGACATCGAGATCGATCGCGGGGCGCTGGTCGGCGGCGAGCGCCACCGTCGGCGTCCGCCATTCGAAGGCGTCGAGGCGGCCGGAAATCGGCGACACCGGCGCCCAGGCCGGGAAGACATAGCCGTCGGCCGTCCATTGCGGATCGCGCGGCGCGCGCACGGCGCGCGTCAGCCATTCGCGGACATGGCCGCGATGGCCGTCCGGTCCTTCCTCGATCTCGGCCATCAGCAGACAGAAGCGCTCGGTCCGCGCCGTGTCGGGGATTGCCGCCAGCTCGCGCCGGGCGAGCGCCCAGTCGCGCGCGTCGATGGCGGCGCGCGCCACCGCCAGCCGGCTTTCGACATGGCCGGGCCGCAGCGAGGCCAGCTTTTCGGCCCGCTTCAGCCGCTCCTGCGCAGCGTCGCCGGGGCGCACATTGGCATAGGCCTCGGCGAGCTCCGGATGTGGCTCGAACTTCCAGCTCGTCTCGATGACGCGGGCGGCGCGCTTGACGTCGCCCTGGCGGGCGAAGAGCCGGGCGGCCAAAGTCGCGGCCGGAACCAGGCCGGGCGCCAGCTTGACGGCCTCCTGCGCGGCGGCGCGTGCCTCTTCCTGGTCGGACGATTCGATCTGCATGCCGCGCGCGGTCAGGAGCACGGCGCGCAGGCGATGCGCCGCGCCGCGCTCGATCAGCTTGGCATGCAGGTTGGAGCCGAGGGTCGAGAGCGCCGCCGACCATTCGCCCTTGGCGGCCTGATCCTCGAACAGCGCATTGCCGGCCCAGGCGAGGCTCGGCGCCGCCTTGACGGCTTCCTCGGCATAGTGGCGCGCGGCCGCGTGCTCGCCGCTCCGCTGCGCTTCGACATAAAGCCCGCGCAAGCCGAACAGCCGCGTTTCCGGATCGTCCAGCATCGTCTCGAAGGCGGCGCGCGCGCCGGCACCGTCGCCGGTCAGCTGCGCCGCCTGCGCCGCCAGCAGCAGCGTCAGCGGCTCGTCCTTCAGGATCTTTCGCGATTCAGTGGCGAAGCGCTTGGCCCGTTTCACGTCGCCGGCGCCGATCGCGATCATGCCGCGCGACAGCGCGCGGTAGCCACGATCGCGCTTGCGGCCCGAGAGCCAGCCGCCGAACAGGCGCGGCGCGCGGAACACCGTGACGACGATCCAGAGCAGGATCGCCAGCACCGCGAACAGGACGGCGAGGCTGACCGACGCGACCATCAGGCTGGTCTTGTAGTCATAGCCCTGCCAGCTCAGCACGATGTCGCCGGGGCGGTCGGCAAGCCAAGAGAACCCCGCGGCGATCGCGAAGACGAGGGCGACATAGACCAGGATGCGGATCATCGTCGCTCCGTCAGTTGGACGAGTTGGCGGCACTGAGGCCGGCAAGCGCCGTGTCGATGGTGATGCGCTGGCCGGCCTTGGCCGCCCAGTCGGCGAGCGGTGCCCGCGCGATGGCGTCGAGTGTGTCGCCCTCGCGCAGCGCCTCGGCCAGATTGCCGTCCTTGACCGCCGCCTCCATGCGCGAGACCACGGCGGTGGCTGAAGGCCCCGCCATCGGACCGGACGGCTTGACGCTGACCAACGAGCTTGCCGAGGCGGCGAGCCGGTCTACCAGGCTGGCGCCGGGGTCGACCCTGGCGGCGGCGGCGCGGATCTGCTCGGCAACGGCCGGGAAGGCGGCGGCAAGCTCGGCCTTCGACGGCGCGCCGGTGCCGGCCAGCGGCTGCAGCGCGGCGAGCTTGGTGTCTTCCGTGCCGAGCGCGGCGACGGCGGCGAGTTCGTCGGCGAACGGACCGGGGCCGGTCGCCGCCTGGCGCAGCGCCGTCACGGCGATGACGCGGGCGGCGGCTTCCGTCTTCGGATCGGCCGGCGGGTGGGCCTCCACGGCATCGAGGCGCGTGGTCAGCGCGTCGAGGCGCGATTGCAGCGGCGTCAGGTCGACGGGTGGCGTGGCGGGAGCGGCCGCTGCCGGTTCCGGTCGTGTTTCGAGCGCGGATAGCCGGCTTTCGATCGGGCCGAGATCGGTCGCCGGGGCGGCAGGGGCAGTCGCCGGTTGGCTGGCGGCAGCCTTCAGCTCGGCGATCTCCTTCTCCAGCCCGGCAAGCCGGGCTGGATCGACGTCCGTCGCGGCGGCCGGCTTCGATGCCGATTCGTTGGCGGCCGCCTCGACCCGGTCGAGACGCGCCGACACGGCGGCGAAGCGTGAATCGAGACTGGCGCTCGTGATCGGATCGGTGCCGGTCGGCGAAGCGAGCAGGGCGACCAGAAGGCCGCCGACGACGCCGCCACCCAGCGCCGCGATCGCCGGGATGATGAAGCGTCCGGCGGCCGAATCGTGCGGAACCGGCGCGGGTGCGGCGGGCTCGGCGGCGCCGACCTCCGGCTCATAGGCGGGCGGCGGCACATGCGCGTCTGGCGCCGGCTCGACGATTGCTTCCGGCGTCGCGCTGCTCGTCTCGGCTTCCAGATCGATCGTCACGGGGGGGCGCTTGCGCCGGGATCCGGACGGTTCGCCTGCCGGATTGCGGGTGTCGTCGTCGCTCATGTCACCTCGATCTCGTCGGTCGCTCGGACCCAGTATAGACCAATGCGTTAACGGACGCCTGAAGGGGATGTTCCCATGCTTTTGGGGATCAGCGCCAGCAGGGCGTCGTCGGTCGGTTCGTGGGCAATGAAAGCCGTGCCGAATGTCAGGGCGGAGGCGACATTCGGTGACAGCGCGTAAATCGACAGGTGGTCGAGCGGCGGCTGTGGATCAAGCCCGCCCACCAGTTGGGCGAAGGTTTTCGCGGTCCGCGGCGAATAAAGCAGGACGCCGTCGAACTTGCCCTCGCGCAAATCCGCGATCACGGGATCCGGCAGGCCGGCCACTGGATCCATGCGATAGGTCTCGACCAGGGAAAGCGTGAAGGCGGCGGCGATCAGCCGCTCGGGCCAGTGGCCGGCGCGATCGACGGCGGCGGGATAGAGGATCGTTCCGGCTTCAGGATCGAGGCTAGCGATTGCCAGCGATGCCAGCGCGTCGCCATCGCCATCGGCCGATCGCACATCCATGAATCCGGCCGCCCGGGCGGACTCGGCCGTGCGGGCGCCGACGGCGAGCACCGGGATGTCGAGCCAATCGCGCGCGCCCGACCAGCGCAGCAGGCCGCGCAGGCCGTTGCCGCTGGTCAGAAGGATGGCGGCGGGTAGGAAGGCGGGCGGCGCCGGGTCGAGGAAGCGGGCTTCGAGCAGCGGCGCCACCACCGGTTCATGGCCCAGTGCGCGCAGCCGCTCGGCCGTTCGCGCTGCTTCGGGTTCCGGCCGGGTGACGAGCAGCCGCATGGTTCAGCCTGTCGTGAAGAAGGTCTTGCCGCCGCGGCCGATCAGTTCGTCCGCCGCCGCCGTGCCGATCCGCCCGGCATCGGCAACAGGCGCCGTCATCCGCGTTGCCTCGGACTGGCGACCGTCCGGCGACAGCACGATGCCGCGGAACAGCAATTCGCCACCGGAAAGGGTGGCGAGGCCGCCAATCGGCGTGCGGCACGAGCCGTCGAGGCGGGTCAGGAAGGCGCGCTCGGCCTCGAGCGCCGTCTCGGTCTCGGGATGATTGATCGCCGCGAGCATCTCGCGCACGCGAACATCATCGGCGCGGCCCTCGACCGCCACGGCACCCTGGCCGACGGCGGGAAGGAAATCATCCAGCTCGAGGATCGAGGTGGCGAGATCGGCGCGGCCGAGCCGACGCAGGCCGGCCAGCGCCAGCAAGGTGCCGTGGGCGACGCCATTTTCGAGCTTGGCCAATCGGGTCTGCACATTGCCGCGAAATTCGACGACGACGAGATCCGGTCGGACGCGGAGCGCCATGGCGCGGCGGCGCAGCGACGAGGTGCCGAGAACCGCGCCCTGCGGCAGTTCGCGGAGCGAACCGGCGACGGGCGACAGGAAGGCGTCACGGACGTCTTCGCGTGGCAGGAAGGCGATCAGCGTCAGGCCGTCCGGCAGAAAGGTCGGCACGTCCTTGGAAGAATGAACGGCGATGTCTATCTCGCGGCTGAAGAGCGCCTCTTCGAGCTCCTTGGTGAACAGCCCCTTGCCGCCGGCTTCCGACAGCGAGCGATCCTGGATCCGGTCGCCCGACGTCTTGATGACGACGATTTCCATCGACGCCTCGTCGAGGCCGTGGGCTGCGGCGAGCCTGGCGCGCGTCTCATGCGCCTGGGCGAGCGCCAGCGGGCTGCCGCGCGTGCCGATGCGGAGGACGGGAGTGGAGGCTGCGGATTGCACGGGGTCGGGTCCGGATGTTAGGGCCTGTCGGATCAATGCCCGTCAGGGCAGAATTCGGCGCCAGTCTAGCCACGACGCGCCCATCCGCAAGCAAGCCGCCCGATACGCGGCGAAAGGCCCCGGTGTGACCGCTACCGTCCTGGTTCTTGGCATCGAAACGAGCTGCGATGAAACGGCGGCCTCCGTCGTCTCGCGCGACGCCGGGGGGCGAGGCGAAATCCTCTCCAATGTCGTCCTGTCGCAGATCGACGACCATGTCGCTTTCGGCGGCGTCGTGCCGGAGATCGCCGCCCGCGCTCATGTCGAGGCGCTCGATCGGGTCGTCCAGGCGGCGATGGACGAGGCGGGCGTCGGTTTCGCCGATCTCGACGCGATCTCGGCGACCGCAGGTCCCGGCCTGATCGGCGGCGTCATCGTCGGGTTGACGACGGCCAAGGCGTTGGCGCTGGCGGCCGGCAAGCCGCTGGTCGCGGTCAATCATCTGGAAGGCCATGCGCTGACGGCGCGGCTCACCGACGGCATCGCGTTTCCCTATCTGCTGCTGCTGGTTTCCGGCGGCCATACCCAGATCTTGCTGGTGCGCGGCGTCGGCCAGTATGAGCGCTGGGGCACCACGATCGACGACGCGCTCGGCGAAGCCTTCGACAAGACGGCGAAACTGCTCGGTCTGCCCTATCCGGGCGGCCCGGCGGTCGAGCGCGCCGCGGCGCGTGGCAATCCAAACCGGTTCACTCTGCCACGGCCGATGTATGGTCGGCCGGGGGCGGATTTCTCCTTCTCCGGGCTGAAGACGGCGTTGCGGCAGGGAGCCGAGGCCGTCGCGCCGCTGTCGGATGCCGATGTCGATGACCTCTGCGCCGCTTTCCAGCGCACGGTGACGCTGGTGGTGCGCGACCGTATCGGCCACGCGCTCGACCGTTTTCGCACGGAGTTCCCCGACATCGCCGATCCGACGCTGGTGGTGGCTGGCGGCGTCGCTGCCAACAAGGCGCTGCGGGCCGGGCTCGATGCCGAACTTTCCGCACGCGGGTTCAAGCTGGTGGCGCCACCGCTGGTGCTTTGCACGGATAATGGCGCGATGATCGCTTGGGCCGGGGCGGAACGGCTGGCGCTCGGCCTGGTCGACGATCTAGCGGCCCCGGCGCGGCCGCGCTGGCCGCTGGACCAGATGGCCGCCCCGATGCTCGGCTCCGGCCATAAGGGAGCGAAGGCGTGAGCCAAGGTCTTATCCACAGCGAAGGTCTCATCCAGAAGCGCAAGGTCGTGCTCTACGCGACATGGCGCGGCCGGTTGCTCGTCTTCCGCGAGCCGGATTTTCCCGAATACGGCATCCAGGTTCCCGGCGGCACGATGGAAGCCGGCGAGACGCCCGAACAGGCGGCGCGTCGTGAGTTTCATGAGGAGACCGGGCTTGTCGCCCCCGCCGCCATGACGCTGCTTGGCGAGCGCGCCTATGGCTACGCGCCGCCGGATGGCCCCGAAAGACTGCATCGGCGCTGGTTCTTTCATCTCGCGCTCGAAGGCGAGTTCGCCGAGAGCTGGGAGACGCTGGAAATGCATCCCGATGCCGGCGGCCCGCCGATCCGCTTCGCGCTGTTCTGGCTGGAACTGCCGCTTGGCGAAGCTTTGTTCGGCGAGTTGGATGCGCTTCTCGATTCCTTGCCCGCGCTGGAGATGGCACCGTGACGATCGATCATATCGCCGTCGTCGGCGCTGGCGCCTGGGGCACCGCGCTGGCGCTCGCCGCCCACCGCGCCGGCCGCACGGTGACGCTTTGGGGCCGGAACGTTTCCGAAATGGCGGCGCGTCGGGAAAACGTCGCCCATTTGCCGGGCGTCGCGCTGCCCGCTTCGTTGCGGATCACCGACCGGATCGAAGAAATCGTTTCGGCCGATGCGATCCTGCTGGCAACGCCGGCGCAGACGGTGCGGGAAGTCGCAGGCCATCTCGAAGCCATTGCCGAGGACACGCCGGTGGTGCTCTGCGCCAAGGGGCTGGAACGCGGCACGGCCAAGCGGATGACCGAGGTGCTGGCCGAGGCGCTGCCGCCCGCCGCGCCTGCCGTGCTGTCGGGGCCGAGTTTTGCCGTCGATGTGGCGCGCGGCCTGCCGACCGCCGTTACCATCGCAGCGCCGGATTTGAAGCTCGCCATGGCGCTCTGCCACGCGCTCGGCTCCGCCAGCTTCCGGCCCTATGCCGAGACCGACATGCTGGGCGTCGAGATCGGCGGCGCGTTCAAGAACGTGCTGGCGATCGCCGCCGGCATCGTCGCCGGCCGGCAGCTTGGCGCCAGCGCCAGTGCTGCCGTGATCGCGCGCGGTTTTGCCGAGCTGCGTCGGCTCGGTGAGGCGCAAGGCGCGCTGCCGGAAACGCTGATGGGTCTTTCCGGGCTTGGCGATCTGGTCCTCACCTGCTCGTCGGTGCAATCGCGCAACTTTGCCTATGGCCATGCGCTGGGCAGCGGCGCGGCATTGCCGCCGGCCTTGGCCGAAGGCGCCGCGACGGCGCCGGTGGCGCGCGATCTCGCCCGCCGGCTCGGCGTGCCGATGCCGATCACCGAGGCGGTCGCCGCCATCCTGGATGGCACGCTCTCGATCGACGCGGCGGCGGAAGCGCTGATGCTGCGGCCGTTGAAGCGCGAGGCCGACTGACGTCTGTTCCGACCGCCTCGAAACGCGTGTTTCGAGGTCTTTACCTTGGCGGCCTGGCCGCCTACCGTGCGGCCGCAATTCTTGGAGGTTTTCATGCACTTCGTTGCCATTCTGACCGATCGCGAGGACGGCCTGCCGGTTCGTCTCGAGAACCGCCCCGCTCACATCGAGTGGCTGAAGGAAACCGGCATGGCCATCGCCGGCCCGTTCCTCGACGACAAGGGCGACATGGTCGGCTCGCTGCTGATCATCGAAGCCGAGGACGAGGCCGCTGCGCGCGCCGTCTTCGCGACCGACCCCTATGCCAAGGCCGGCCTGTTCAAGGACACGGTGGTTCGCCCTTGGCGCTGGGCCGTCGGCAAGCCGGCCTGATCGGCAGACCGACTTCCCTCCCTATCTCTTCCGGAGCGTCCCATGGCCTATTGGCTCTTCAAGTCCGAACCCGATGTTTTCTCCTTCGACGATCTCACGAAGAAGGGCGCGGCCGGCCAGGAATGGGACGGCGTCCGCAACTACCAGGCGCGCAACAACATGCGCGCCATGCAGCTAGGCGATCGCGGCTTCTTCTACCATTCCAACATCGGCAAGGAGATCGTCGGGATCGTCGAGGTGGCGAAGCTTGCCCACCCGGATTCGACCGACGACAGCGGCCGCTGGGAATGCGTCGACCTGCGCGCGGTTCGGCCGGTTCCAAAACCCTATTCGCTGGAGGCGGCCAAGGCCGAGCCCCGGCTGGAAGGCATGGCGCTGGTCGGCAATTCGCGCCTGTCGGTACAGCCGGTGACGGAAGCCGAATGGAAGCTGATCTGCGAACTGGGCGGGCTCGACCCGGCCTCGATCTGAGCCCGGATTGATCGACGATCCCGCGCGCTTCATCATCGATCAGACCCGGCTGGCGCCGGTCGCCTTCGTTCCGGAAATCCAGTTATATCAAGCAGATGAGGCCACCGCGCTTTGGCATTTGACCGAAGCGACGCTGGATCGCGCCGACATGCCGCCGCCGTTCTGGGCCTTTGCCTGGGCGGGAGGGCAGGGGCTGGCGCGCTACATTCTCGATCATCCTGGGGCTGTCAAAGGCAAGCGGGTGCTGGATTTTGCCTCCGGTTCCGGCCTGGTCGCGATCGCCGCTGCGCAGGCGGGAGCCGCCCATGTCGAGGCCGTCGACATAGACCCCTTCGCAGTTGCAGCAATTTCTCTCAATGCCGCAGCAAACGGCGCAAATCTTCCGGTCCGCCAGGGTGATATCATCGGTTGCCCGATCGGCGATTTCGACGTGCTGCTGGCCGGCGACGTCTTCTATGACGCGGTCTTTGCGGCGCGGCTGATGCCGTGGCTCGCGGCGCTCGCAGCCCACGGCGTCACCGTGATCGCCGGCGACCCGGACCGGACCTATCGTCCACTTGCCAGCGTGCGCGATCTCGCGCTCTACGACGTCCCGGTTCATCCCGCGCTCGAGGACGCGGCGGTGAAGCAGGTGCGGGTGCTCAAGTTTGAAGAACTGCAGACCGCCTTGCCGGGAGGGCCGGGATTCGCATAATGCCGCCGCATGAAGGTGTGCTTCGCCACAAGCGGGGCTGCCAGGGAGGAATGAAGATGCACGACAAGATCTATCCGGTCTCGGACGATTGGGCGAAGCGAGCACAGATCGACGAGCCGACCTATCGCGCCATGTATCAGCGCTCGGTCGCGGATCCGGATGGTTTCTGGGCCGAGCAGGCCAAGCGAATCGACTGGATCCAGCCGTTCACCAAGGTGAAGAACACCTCGTTCGCGCCGAACAATGTCTCGATCAAGTGGTTCGAGGACGGCGCGCTCAACGTCTCGGCCAATTGCGTCGACCGGCATCTCGCCAAGCGCGGCGATCAGGTCGCGATCCTCTGGGAGGGGGATGATCCCACGGAAGCCGCTCGATCACCTATCGCGAGCTTTCCGAGCAGGTCCACGTCTTCGCCAACGTGCTGAAGGAGATGGGCGCCAAGAAGGGCGACCGCGTCACCATCTACATGCCGATGATCCCGGAGACGGCCTTCGCGATGCTCGCCTGCACGCGCATCGGCGCGGTGCATTCGGTGGTGTTCGGCGGCTTCTCGCCCGACAGCCTCGCCGGCCGCATCCAGGATTGCGGCTCGAAGCTGGTCATCACCGCCGACGAGGGCCTGCGCGCCGGCAAGAAGATCCCGCTGAAGGCGAATGTCGACGCGGCGCTCGGCCAAGGTGCGGCGGCGACGTCCGGCGCTCGTCGTGCAGCGCACCTTCGCCGACATCCGATGCAGAACGGCCGCGACGTCTGGTATGGCGATCTCGCCAAGCGGTGTCGCAGCATTGCGAGCCCGAGGCGATGAACGCCGAGGATCCGCTGTTCATCCTCTATACGTCGGGCTCGACCGGCAAGCCGAAGGGTGTGCTGCACACCACCGGCGGCTATCTCGTCTATGCCTCGCTGACGCACAGCAAGGTGTTCGACTACCAGGATGGCGACATCTACTGGTGCACGGCCGATGTCGGCTGGGTCACCGGCCATTCCTACATCGTCTATGGCCCGCTCGCGAACGGCGCGACGACGCTGATGTTCGAGGGCGTGCCGAGCTATCCGACCAATTCCCGCTTCTGGGAGTGATCGACAAGCACAAGGTCAACATCTTCTACACGGCGCCGACGGCGATCCGCGCGCTGATGCAGGCCGGCGAGGAGCCGGTGAAGAAGACCTCGCGCGCCTCGCTGCGCCTGCTCGGCTCGGTCGGCGAACCGATCAATCCGGAAGCCTGGGAGTGGTATCACCGCGTCGTCGGCGACGACCGCTGCCCGATCGTCGACACCTGGTGGCAGACGGAGACCGGCGGCATCCTGATCACCCCGCTGCCGGGCGCGATCGCCCAGAAGCCGGGCTCGGCGACGCTGCCGTTCTTCGGCGTCGCAGCCGGCGATCGTCGATGGCGAGGGCAAGGTGCTGGAGGGCGCTGCCGAGGGCAACCTCGATCATCACCGAGTCTGGCCGGGCCAGATGCGCTCGGTCTATGGCGACCACGAGCGCTTCATGGAGACCTATTTCTCGACCTACAAGAACGCCTACTTCACCGGCGACGGCTGTCGCCGCGACGCGGACGGCTACTACTGGATCACCGGCCGCGTCGACGACGTGCTCAACGTCTCGGGCCACCGCATGGGCACGGCCGAGGTCGAGAGCGCGCTGGTGGCGCATGAGCATGTCTCGGAAGCCGCCGTCGTCGGCTATCCGCACGACATCAAGGGCCAGGGCATCTACGCCTATGTCACGCTGATGGCGGGTCGAAGCCGCCGACGCGATCTGCGCAAGGAACTGGTCGCCTGGGTCCGCACGGAGATCGGCCCGATCGCCTCGCCCGACCTGATCCAGTTCGCGCCCGGCCTGCCCAAGACGCGTTCCGGCAAGATCATGCGCCGCATCCTGCGCAAGATCGCCGAGGACGAATTCGGCAATCTCGGCGATACCTCGACGCTGGCCGACCCGACGGTCGTCGACGACCTCGTCGCCAACCGCCAGAACAAGCGGTAAGTCGATCGGAGGGGCCGGCTCAGTAGCCGGCCTCTCTTTGATGCCGTCGCCATCCAGACTGGCTCGACTCGAGTCACACCCGTGCCGTCATCCCGGACTTGACCCGGGATCCATCCCTCCACAGCTGCGCCCATAGTTCGGTATCGGTCCGTTATCGCGCCAACTGCCTCAGGCAGTGGAGGCATGGATCCCGGATCTCCGCTTTGCTGCGTCCGGGATGACGGAGCTTGGGCGATGACGGGCTTTGCCGTCAGCCCTGGCCCTCAAAAGTCGCTGGCGATGCCCTTGTTCTCCCAATCGCCATAGCGGATCGGCTCCGGGCCGGAACGGCCGAGGATTTCGCGCGGGCGTCGGGCGGCGGCGTCGATCTCGGCCCGGCGGGCTTCCGCCTCGGCCAGGGCGCGGCGGGCGGCTTCGCTGAGCGGGCGGGACGGCAGGGCGGTTTCGGGTTCGTCGCTCATCGGGGCCTCGCGGAATGGGATGCCAGGGGTGCAAACGGCACGGTTTCCCGCCGCCACGACCCAAGCCGCAGCTTGCAGGTCGACCTGCACCCTCCCATCATATAGGTCGAACCTGCGGGCCGCTGCAACGCGCCGTCTCGCGCGCCACCCTCGGAGTAACTCCTGGAGCAACCGATGAACATCATGCGCACGGCCATGCTGATCGCGGCCCTTACCGCCCTTTTCATGGGCATCGGCTATCCTGATCGGCGGATCGAGCGGCATGATGATCGCCTTTGTCATCGCCGCCGGCATGAACGTCTTCAGCTACTGGAACTCCGACAAGATGGTGCTGTCGATGTACGGCGCCCATGAGGTCGACGAACGCAGCGCGCCGGAGTATTACGGCATCGTCCGGCAGCTGGCGCAGCGCGCCAACCTTCCCATGCCGAAAGTCTACGTGATCGATTCCGCCCAGCCCAACGCCTTCGCGACCGGCCGCAATCCGCAGAACGCCGCCGTTGCCGCGTCGACCGGCCTGCTTCAGGCGCTCTCTCGCGACGAGATCGCCGGCGTGATGGCGCATGAACTGGCGCATGTGAAGCATCACGACACGCTGACCATGACCATCACGGCGACGCTGGCCGGCGCCATCTCGATGCTGGCGAACTTCGCCTTCCTGTTTGGCGGCAATCGCAACCGCGAGGGCGGTGGCATCGGGCTGATCGGGACGATCGTCATGATGATCGTCGCGCCCATGGCCGCCATGCTGGTGCAGATGGCGGTAAGCCGGACGCGCGAATATGCGGCCGATCGCATGGGCGCCGAGATCTGCGGCTCGCCCCGTTCGCTTGCGACAGCCCTTGCCAAGATCGCGCGCGGGGCGCACGAGATCCCCAACGAGACTGCCGAGGCCAATCCGGCCTCCGCGCATCTCTTCATCATCAATCCGCTATCCGGGCAGCGCATGGACAATCTCTTTTCTACTCATCCCGACACCGAAAACCGGATCGCGGCGCTGATGGCGATGGAAGCCGAGTCCGGCGGCCAGGCTGCGGGCTTCGGTCCGACCGCCGGCGCGGGTCGGAGCGTCAACCTGCCGGGCGGTTTCCGTTCCAGCCGTCCCGCGGCCGACAAGCCGCGCGGGCCGTGGGGCAACGGCAATTCGGGTTCCAGTTCCTCCGGCCGGGGGCCGTGGGGTTGAGCAAGAAGACAACGCCTGCCGGCAAGCGTCCGTCCCGCAACGCACCGCGTGCGCCCCGCCTCGCGCCGGGCGTCGCCGCCCGTCTCGCCGCGACCACCGCGCTGATGGCGGTTCTCGTCGATCATCGTCCGCTCGACAGCGCCATCGATGCCACCGACGGCCCGTTCGAGACGCTCGATCCGCGCGAGCGCGGCCTGGCGCGCGCCATCCTCGGCATCGCGCTGCGCCGTCGTGGCCAGATTGATGATGCGCTTGGCCGTTTCCTCGACAAGGCGCTGCCGCGCAAGTCCGGTCCGCTGCCGGCGATCCTGCATGTCGCCGCGGCGCAGATCCTGTTCATGGACGTGCCCGACCACGCCGCCGTTTCGATTGCGGTCGAGACCGCCGAGGCCGATCGCGACGCCCGCCATTTCAAGGGCCTCGTCAACGCCGTATTGCGGCGCCTGACCGAGCAGCGCGACGCCATCCTCGCCTCGCAGGACGAGGTGCGCCTCAACGTTCCCGACTGGCTCTACGAGCGTTGGGTGAAGGACTATGGCGCTGCCACCACCGAGGCGATCGCGGCCGCCCACCTGCTGGAGCCGTCGCTCGACCTTTCGGTGAAGTCCGATCCCGAGGGGTGGGCGGAAAAGCTCGGCGGCATCGTGCTGCCGACAGGCAGCGTGCGCCTCATTCCCCACGGACCGATTGACGCACTGGAAGGCTTCGCCGAGGGCCAGTGGTGGGTGCAGGACGCCGCCGCGGCACTGCCGGCAAAGCTGCTCGGCAATGTCGAGGGGCTCGACGTCGCCGATCTCTGTGCCGCTCCTGGCGGCAAGACGGCGCAGCTCGCGGCTGCCGGCGCCAAGGTCATGGCCGTCGACATCAACGAGGGCCGCCTGCAGCGGGTGCGCGAAAATCTGTCGCGCCTGAAGCTGCAGATCGGGACGATCGCCGCCGATGTCGAAACCTGGCAGCCGAACCGGCTGTTCGACGCGATCCTGCTCGATGCGCCGTGTTCGGCAACCGGCACGATCCGCCGCCACCCCGACGTCGCCGTGCTGAAGCGGCCGGGCGACATCAAGGCGCTCGCCAATCTGCAAGCGTCGCTGCTGGCGCGCGCCACCTCGATGCTCGTCTCCGGCGGAACGCTGGTCTATTGCACCTGCTCGCTGGAAAAGGCCGAGGGTGAGGACCAGGTTGCGCTGGCTCTCGCCAGCCTACCGTTGGTTTTGGAGCCGATCCGGCCGGAAGAGGTCGGCGGCATCGAAGCGATCTGCCGCGACGGCTTCCTGCGCACGCTGCCATCCGACCTGCCGAATGCCGAGCCGCGGCTTTCCGGCCTCGATGGCTTCTTCGCTGCCCGCTTCCGGCGCCTCTAGGCGCCGGGAAACGGTTTCAATTTGAGCTGAACCGCAATTAGATTGCTCGAATCGCCGGCCGACTGATTCGTTTCGAGCCTTCGATAATCGGGTCAGCACGAATTCAGCAGTAGATGAGGGAGCGAGAGAGTATGGCGTTCGGAGCAGGATCCGGTCGGGGTCGGCTCGTCCGCTTCGCACTCGCGTCCGCGTGGCGACGCGCGCGCTATGCGTTCCACGCCAGTCCGCTCTATCGGTGGAAATATTCCGGTCAGGTGCCCGAGCGGCTGCTGATCGCGCCGACCGATCTCCGGACGGCCGACCCCACCATCGCCAACGACATCTATGCGGGCCGTTTCGTCTTCGCCGGCGAGGTCGTCGACGTCGCCGGCTTCTCGGTGTTCGAGATCGAGGCGCCGTCGCGCGCCTGGGCCGAGCGGCTGCACAGCTTCGGCTGGCTGCGCCATCTGCGCGCCTCCGATCTCGCCGTCTCGCGCTCCAATGCGCGGGCGCTGCTCGACGAATGGATCCGCTTCCAGAAGAGCCACGATCCCGTTGCGCGCGATCCCGACGTCATGGCGCGGCGGATCCTGTCCTGGCTGGCGCAGACGCCGCTGGTGCTCGAAGGCTGTGACCACGGTTTCTATCGCCGCTTCATGCGCTCCTTGACCAAGCAGGTGCGCCACCTGCGCCGGGTGGCGCGCGACGTCCGCCCCGGCCTGCCGCGGCTGCGCGTGGCGATGGCGCTTGCCGCTGCCGGCCTGTCGCTCTCGGATCAGCCGCGCCTCGTGCGCCAGGCGTCGCGCTGGCTCGACCAGGAACTGGCCCGGCAGATCCTGCCGGATGGCGGCCATGTCGGCCGCAATCCGGGCACGGTACTCGAAATCCTCGTCGATCTGCTGCCGCTTCGCCAGGCCTTTACCGCCCGAGGCCAGCAGCCCTCCGCCGTCCTGCTCGGCGCCATCGACCGGATGATGCCGATGCTGCGCTTCTTCCGGCATGGCGACGGCTCGTTCGCCAAGTTCAACGGCATGGGTGAAACCCAGCTCGGCCTGCTCGCCACCGTGCTCGCCTATGACGATGCGCGCGGCGCGCCGTCCAGGAACGCGCCCTATGTCGGCTATCAGCGGCTCGAGGGCGGCGACACGGTCGTGCTGGTCGACACCGGTCCGCCACCGCGGCCGGTGCTGTCGCTCGATGCGCATGCCGGCTGTCTCTCTTTCGAGATGAGTTCCGGCCGCCAGCCCTTGATCGTCAATTGCGGCGTGCCCGGACCGGGCGCCACGGCGCTGCGCCGGATGGCCCGGACGACGGCGGCGCACTCGACCGTGACGCTGAACGATTCCTCGTCCTGCCGTTTCCTGAATGGCACCTACCTCGCCGACAAGCTGGGCGAGGTGATCCTGTCCGGCCCGACCGGCGTCGAAGTTTCGCGTCAGGACAATCGCAGTGAAACGATCCTGACCGCCGCCCATGACGGCTATGTCGCGCGCTTCGGCATCCGGCATGAGCGCAGCTTGGTGCTGTCCGCTTATGGCGACCGGATTGACGGAGTCGATTCGTTCACGACGCCGAGCGGCAATACCATCGCGCGCGGCGGCCGCGACGCCTTCGCGCTGCGTTTCCACCTGCATCCCGCCGTCGAGGCGACGCGCATCAACAATGGTCATGCCGTCTTCCTGGCCCTGCCGGATGGCTCCGCCTGGCAGTTCGAGACGCCGGAACTCGAAGTGCTGCTCGAGGAGAGCATTCGCCTCTCCGATATTCGCGGCAGCCGGCGCACCGAGCAGATCGTCGTCTACGGACGCGCGCTGCATCAGGCCTCGGTCGAATGGATCCTGCATCGGGTCGTCGAGCCCGGCGGGCGGATGCGCCACCATGACGATCTCGGCGACGATCTGCCGCTCGGCGCGTAAAGCGGCTGCATCCTGCGGAAAAACGTGCTATCGCGCGGGCCTTCACTTATCGAAACCCGCGAGGACTCCATGGCCGTACCGCCGTCAAAGGTCGCCCTTCCCGAACTCGTTCCGATGAAGCGCGCGCTCTTTTCGGTGTCGGACTCCACTGGCCTGATCGACTTCGCCCGTGCGCTGCATCAGCGCGGCGTCGCCCTCGTCGCCACCGGTTCGACCTGCAAGGCGCTGATTGACGCCGGCCTGCCGGCCACCAACGTCGCCGATGTGATCGGCTTTCCCGAGATCCTCGGCGGCCGGGTCAAGACGCTGCACCCGAAGATCCATGGCGGCCTGCTCGGCATACGCAACGATCCCGTTCACGCGGCCGAGATGGAAGAGCACGGCATCGAGGGCTTCGACCTCGTCGCGGTCAACCTCTATCCGTTCGAGAAGACGATCGCCGCGACCGAGGACTATGCCACCGCCGTCGAGAACATCGACATTGGCGGCCCGGCGATGACGCGCGCCGCCGCCAAGAACCACGGCTTCGTCGCGATGGTCGTTGATCCGGCCGACTACGCCTCCGTCCTCGAGACGCTCGACGCGAATGCCGGCTCGACCCCGCTCGACTTCCGCAAGCGCCTCGCCGCCAAGGCGTTCGCCCGCACGGCGGCTTACGACGCGGCCGTCTCCGGTTGGTTCGCGCGCGTGCTGGAGGAGCCGGCGCCGGCATGGCGCTCATTCGGCGGCTCTCTGCGTGAAGTCATGCGCTATGGCGAGAACCCGCATCAGCAGGCGGCCTTCTACGCCTCGGGCGAGGTCCGCCCCGGCGTCTCGACGGCGAAGCAGCTGCAGGGCAAGCAGCTCTCCTACAACAACATCAACGACACCGACGCGGCTTTCGAGCTGGTCGCCGAGTTCGACCCGGCCGAGACGGCGGCCGTCGCCATCATCAAGCACGCCAATCCCTGCGGCGTCGCCACCGGGGCCACGCTGGCGGAGGCCTATGACAAGGCGCTGCGCTGCGACCCGGTCTCGGCCTTTGGCGGCATCGTCGCGCTGAACCGCACGCTCGACGCCGATGCGGCGAAGAAGATCGTCGAGATCTTCACCGAGGTGATCATCGCTCCCGACGCCACCGACGAGGCGATCGCCATCGTCGCCGCCAAGAAGAACCTGCGCCTGCTGGTTACCGGCGGCCTGCCGGATCCGGCGGCCAAGGGCACGACGGTCAAGACGGTCGCCGGCGGGTTGCTGGTGCAGGATCGCGACGCCGGCCGGATCAGCAAGTCGGATCTCAAGGTCGTCACCAAGCGCGCGCCGACCGAGGCGGAGCTCGACGACCTCGTCTTCGCCTTCCGTGTCGCCAAGCACGTCAAGTCGAACGCCATCGTCTATGTGAAGGACGGCGCCACGGTCGGCGTCGGCGCCGGCCAGATGAGCCGTGTCGATTCCTCGACCATCGCCGCCAAGAAGGCGGCTGACGCCGCCCGCACGGCCGGTCTGCCGGAAACGCTCGCCAAGGGTTCGGTCGTCGCGTCCGACGCCTTCTTCCCTTTCGCCGATGGCCTGCTGGCCGCGGCCGAGGCGGGCGCCACGGCGGTGATCCAGCCGGGCGGCTCGATGCGCGACGATCTGGTGATCGCCGCCGCCGACGAAGCCGGCCTCGCCATGGTCTTTACCGGCATGCGCCACTTCCGCCACTGAGCGGTTGGAGCTTTTTCGCATTCTGAAAGCGCGGCCTCCGGGCCGCGCTTTTCGTTTTGATGTGGTGAGGCGCTGCTCTTCACCTCTCCCTGAGGGAGAGGTCGACGGCCGTAGGCCGGCGGGTGAGGGTTTACGGACTCGCCAGATTGGCTCGGTCCCTGTTCCCTAAACCCTCACCCGGAGCTTCGCTCCGACCTCTCCCTCAGGGAGAGGTAAAGGGTCTCTCCCGTCCGGAGCTAGCAAACGCCTAATCCATCCCGGCCCGCAGCGCCGCGGCGCCGGCGACGGGGCCGATCACGGCGCTGGCCATGGTCAGCGCGACGAGGATCAGCAACGGGTTCAGCACCGGCATGCCGGTCGTCGTCACCGCCGTGATGGTGCTGACGCCGAAGATCAGCACCGGAATGGTGAAAGGCAGCACCAGGATCGCGACCAGCAGGCCGCCACGGCGCAGCGCCGTGATCAGGGCGGCGCCGATCGCGCCGATGAAGATCAGCGCCGGCGTGCCGATCAGCAGCGTCAGCGTCACGAGTGCGATCGCCCGACCCTCCATGCCGAGGATGAGGCCGAACACCGGGGCGCCCAGCACCAGCGGCAGGCCGGTCGCCAGCCAGTGGCCGACCGCCTTGGCGAGCACGATGAGTTCCAGCGGCAGGCCGGAGAGGACAAACTGGTCGAGGCTGCCGTCGTCGCGGTCGTCCTGGAACAACCGGTCGAGCCCGAGCAGGGTGGCGAGCAGGGCGGCGATCCAGAGCATGGCCGGGCCGATGCGGGCGAGCAGCTTCATGTCCGGCCCGACGCCGAACGGCACCACGGCGACGACCGACAGGAAGAAGATCAGCCCGACAAAGGCGCCACCGCCGGCGCCGAGCGACAGCCGCACCGTCCGGCCGATCAGGGCGAAAAAGAAGCCGGTCATGCCGCACCGAGGGCGAGCGTCGCGTGGCTTGCGACGGGGAGGGGACGATGTGTCGCGGCCAGCGCAAGGCCGCCGCCGGCGAGATGCCCGGCCAGCAGCGCGCCGAACGTTTCCTCCGAGCGGGCATCGAGCGCCGAAGTTGGTTCGTCGAGCAACCAGATCGGCCGGCGCACGACGAGCAGGCGGGCGAGGCTGGCGCGACGACGCTGGCCGGCGGAAAGATAGCCGGCTGGCAAATCGTCGAGATGATCGAGCTCGACCTGCTCCAGCGCCTCCAGCGTCGAAAGTCCCGGCTCGCCGGCGACGCGTGTCCAGAGTGCCAGGTTGTCGCGCACGCTCAGCGCGGGTTTCAGACCGTCCAAGTGACCGAAATAATGAGCGTTCTCGCCGATGCCGGCGTCGCTGTTGCGCGCGGCCTCGAAGCGGAGGCTGCCGGCGGCGAGCGGCAGCAGGCCGGCTACGGCGCGCAGCAGGGTTGATTTGCCGGCTCCGTTGGCGCCCTTGATGGCGAGGACCTCCCGCGAGGCGACGGCGAAGGTGATTTGCGCGAAAATGGTGCGGCCGCCGCGACTTACGGCCAGATCGGTCGCGGAGAGCAGGCTTGCGATTTGGCTCATGCGCGGCTCCCGCCGCCGGGTGACGCCGCGTTGGGTTGCAGTTGAGCAGCTTTGAAAGATTCCAAGCGCGGCGACTTTCGTTGATCTGGCTTCTCCTTACGAAATTCATTATAAGGCCTGCAACCCGGCGCGCCGGTCGCGCCGCGGTCAGGACCTGCGTCACCACCCCAGGATGGACCGCGTGCCGAGGCAAACTCCGCCGCCACCCTGGGTGCGCCTGACCGGGTCGGGCACGCTTCGTGCATCGACTTCGGCCATGCGTTTCCGCGACTGAAACGAGGACGAACCGTACCGTGAGCAACGAGCATCCCGACAGCTTCAATTGCCGCAAGACCCTCCAGGTCGGCGCCGAGAGCTATGTCTATTTCAGCCTGAAGGACGCGGAGCAGAACGGGCTTCCCGGCATCTCCACGCTGCCCTTCTCGCTCAAGGTGCTGCTCGAGAACCTGCTCCGTAACGAGGACGGCCGTACCGTCACCAAGACCGACATCATCGCCGTCAAGGACTGGCTGGTGTCGCGCGGCAAGGACGAGCGCGAAATCGCCTATCGTCCGGCCCGCGTGCTGATGCAGGACTTCACCGGCGTTCCCGCCGTGGTCGATCTCGCCGCCATGCGTGACGCGATGGTCAATCTCGGCGGCGATCCGAAGCGGATCAACCCGCTGGTGCCCGTCGACCTCGTCATCGACCATTCCGTCATCGTCAACTTCTTCGGCAACGCCCAGGCGTTCGGCAAGAATGTCGACGAGGAGTACAAGCAGAACCAGGAGCGCTATCGCTTCCTGAAGTGGGGCCAGTCGGCCTTCGACAATTTCCGCGTCGTGCCGCCGGGCACCGGCATCTGCCATCAGGTCAATCTCGAATATCTGGCCCAGACCGTCTGGACCAAGACCGAGAACGGCGAGACGGTCGCCTATCCCGACACCTGCGTCGGCACCGATAGCCACACCACCATGGTGAACGGCCTCGGCGTGCTCGGCTGGGGCGTCGGCGGCATCGAGGCGGAAGCCGCGATGCTCGGCCAGCCGGTGTCGATGCTGATCCCGGAAGTCATCGGCTTCAAGCTGACCGGTAAGCTGAACGAGGGCATCACCGCCACCGACCTCGTGCTGACCGTGACGCAGATGCTGCGCAAGAAGGGCGTCGTCGGCAAGTTCGTCGAGTTCTTCGGCCCGGGCCTCGAGCACCTGTCGCTCGCCGACCGCGCCACCATCGGCAACATGGCGCCGGAATATGGCGCGACCTGCGGCTTCTTCCCGGTCGACGGCGAGACGATCGCCTATCTCGACGAGACCGGCCGCAAGGCCGAGCGCATCGCGCTGGTCGAGGCCTATTCGAAGGCGCAGGGCATGTGGCGCGAGCCGGGCCTGGCCGATCCGGTCTTCACCGACGTGCTGGAACTCGACATCTCCTCGGTGCTGCCGTCGCTCGCCGGTCCGAAGCGCCCGCAGGACCGCGTGCTGCTCTCCGACGCCAAGGCAGGCTTCCTGTCCTCGCTGGAAGGCGAGTTCAAGAAGCCGGGCGAGGCGGGCAAGCGCGTCGCCGTTGCCGGCACCGACTACACGGTCGGCCATGGCGACGTGACGATCGCCGCCATCACCTCGTGCACCAACACCTCGAACCCGAGCGTGCTGATCGCCGCCGGCCTGCTCGCCCGCAACGCGGTCGCCAAGGGCCTGAAGTCGAAGCCGTGGGTGAAGACCTCGCTCGCACCGGGATCGCAGGTCGTCGAGGAATATCTCGCTTCCGCCGACCTGCAGAAGGACCTCGACGCACTCGGCTTCAACCTGGTCGGTTTCGGCTGCACCACCTGCATCGGCAATTCCGGTCCGCTGCCGGAGAACATCTCGGACCGCCATCAACCAGGGCGACCTGGTCGCCGCGCGCCGTGCTATCGGGCAACCGCAACTTCGAAGGCCGCGTCAATCCGGACGTCAAGGCGAACTACCTCGCCTCGCCGCCGCTGGTCGTCGCCTATGCGCTGGCCGGTTCGCTGCAGATCGACCTGACCACCGAGCCGCTCGGCACCGGTTCGGACGGCAAGCCCGTCTATCTGAAGGACATCTGGCCCTCCAACCAGGAGATCGCCAAGTTCATCCGCGAGAACGTCACCAAGAAGATGTTCCGAGACAAGTATGCGGACGTGTTCAAGGGCGACGCCAACTGGCAGAAGATCTCGGTGCCGCAGGGCGAGACCTATGCCTGGGACGCGCAGTCGACCTATGTGCAGAACCCGCCCTATTTCGTCGGCATGCAGCAGCGAGCCGACGCGCGTCACCGACATCCTGAGGCGCCCGCGTGCATGGGCCTGTTCCTCGATTCGATCACGACCGACCACATCTCGCCGGCCGGTTCGATCAAGGAAGCGCAGCCCGGCGGGCAAGTACCTGCGCGATCACAGGTCGCCCTGGCGACTTCAACCAGTACGGCACGCGCCGCGGCAATCATGAAGTGATGATGCGCGGCACCTTCGCCAACATCCGCATCAAGAACCAGATGCTGGGCGGCAAGGAAGGCGGCTTCACCAAGCACTGGCCGGACGGCACCGAGATGCCGATCTACGACGCGGCGATGAAGTACAAGGACCGAGGGCGTCCCGCCTGGTCGTCTTCGCCGGCAAGGAATACGGCACCGGCTCGTCGCGCGACTGGGCGGCCAAGGGCACCAAGCCTGCTCGGCATCCGCGCCGTGATCGCCCAGTCCTTCGAGCGCATCCACCGCTCGAACCTGGTCGGCATGGGCATCGTGCCGCTGGTCTTCGAGGAAGGCACGTCCTGGCAGTCGCTCGGCCTGAAGGGCGACGAGATCGTCACCATCAAGGGCATCGCCGGCGACCTGAAGCCGCGCCAGATGCTCGACGCGGAGATCACTTCGCCGATGGCAGCAAGAAGGTCGTGCCGCTGCTCTGCCGAATCGATACGCTCGACGAGCTCGACTACTTCCAGAACGGCGGCATCCTGCAATATGTGCTCCGCAACCTGGTTGCCTGAGCCCCGTTAGTATCGCGTCACAAGTGATTTCGTGATTCTCCCGCATGGCGGTTTTCTGAACTGCCATGCGGGGTTAACTCTGGACCAGAGTACGACCGATTGCCTCGCGTTCACGGGCGGTCACCCTTAATTGAATGGCTTGCAATCCATCCCGGATCTAGTTTCTGCCGGCACGCGTGGCGTGCGCTGTCTCGGCGATCAGGATAAATTGCGGGCATGTTCGTTCCGAAATCTAGTTGGATTGTCCTGGTCATCGGCCTGGGCATGTTTCCGGCCATCTCGGCTTGGGCCAATGAGTCCAAGAGCGAGCCCAAGACCGAGCCCAGGATCGCGGCGGTGCTCGAGCTGTTCACCAGCCAGGGTTGCGCGTCCTGTCCTCCGGCGGACGAGGTCCTCGAGGGCTTCGCCAAGCGCGACGACATCGTCGCTCTGTCGCTTCCCGTCGACTATTGGGACTATCTCGGCTGGAAGGACACGCTCGCCAGCCACGAATTCACCGCCCGGCAGAAATCCTATGCCAATGCCCGCGGCGATCGGCAGATCTACACGCCGCAGATGATCGTCAACGGCACCAAGCATGTCGTCGGCAGCGACAGGGCTGCGATCGAGGCCGTGCTCAAAGCGGAGCCGCCGCTCCCGGTCCCCGTCAGCCTGAACATGGTCGGCGATGCGATCCACGTGAAGATCGGGGAGGCCGGTGACCGTGCCATTCCCAGGGTCCGCAAGGCGACGATCTGGCTGGCGCTCTACAAGCGCCATGTCGACGTGCCGATCGGGACCGGCGAGAATCAGGATCGCACGCTCGCCTATTACAATGTCGTGACCAAGCTGCGCCCGATCGCGATGTGGCGCGGCGGTCCGGTCGATGTCGACCTGCCGATGAGCGAATACCACCGGGCAAACGCGGATGGCTGCGCCATCCTGCTGCAGGCCGAAAACGAGCACGGCGAACCGGGCCAGATCCTCGGTGCCGCCTTTTCGGAGAAGGGTGCGGACTGGTAGGGCGCCTCAGGCGAGGCGGCCGCCGGCCCCCGCGCGCGACCGGCGCGGTCCGTTACGCCAGAATTGCTAGGTATCGCGGCCCGGCCTTCTTCGCTCCATCGAGACGCGAAGGGCCGGGCCATCCTTTTTGGGCAGTCCCGTCAGCCGACGGTCTTTTCCATCAGCGCCGCCAGCGCCTTGGCGAAGACGGCTGGCTCGTCCGGCGCTTCGCCGTCCAAGATCCGCGCCAGGCCGAAGATCAGCGGCGCGGCGGCATCAACCCGCTCGGCGGCTGCGCCGCCGGCTGCCGCCTGGGCGGCGAGCCCGGCCACCAGCGGATGGCCGGGATTGAGCTCGAGGATCTGGGCGGCCCGTCCGCCGGCGCCGTCGCGGCTCGCCAGGATCTTCTCCAGCTGCCGGTCGGGGCCGAATTCCGGCGACACCAGACAGGCCGGGCTGGACGCAAGCCGGCTCGAGCCGCGCACCTCGGCCACCTTGTCGCCCAGCGCCTGCTTGAGGCGGAGCGTCAGCGCGGCGAGCGCCGCCTCGGTGGCCGGCTTGTCGTCGCTGGCGGCGTCCTTGGCCGCCTCGGCCTCCAGAACCGGGATCTGGTCGAGCGTGGCGGCGCCCTGTGTCACCGACTGGAACGGCTTGCCGTCGAAGCCCAGCGCCGTGCGCACCCAGAAGGCATCGACCGCGTCGGCTAGGATCAGCACTTCGACGCCGCGCTTCGCATAGCCCTCGAGATGCGGGCTGGCGGCGATCGTCGCCGCGTCGTCGCCGAGCGCATAGTAGATCGCCGTCTGGTTGGGACGGAAGCCGGCGACCACGTCGGCAAGGCTGCGCCAGGCGTCGCCGCCGGTCGTCGTCTTGAAGCGCGCCAGCTTGAACAGGCCGTCGCGGCGGTCGGGCGCCTCGTAGAGACCCTCCTTCAACACGGCGCCGAAGGCCTCCCAGACCTTGGCGAAGCGCTGGGGATCGTCGGTCGCGAGCTTGTCGAGATCGCCGAGGATGCGGTTGGTGACGCCCTTGCCGATCGCCTCGATCACCGGGTTCTTCTGCAGCATCTCGCGCGACAGGTTGAGCGGCAGGTCTTCCGAATCGATGACGCCGCGCACGAAGCGCAGCCAGGGCGGCAGGATCTCGGCCTCGTCGGAGATGAAGACGCGGCGGACATAGAGCTTCACCCGCCCGTGCCGCTCCGGCTCGAACAGGTCGAACGGTCGCGACGACGGCACGAACAGCAGCACGGAGTATTCCGTCCGGCCCTCAGCGCGATAATGGATGGTGACGGCCGGCTCGTCGAAGCGGCCGCCGACATGACCGTAGAACTCCTTGTATTCCTCTTCCGTCACGGCCGACTTCGGCTTGCGCCACAGCGCACTGCCATCGGCGAGCGATTCCTCGGTGCCATCGGCAAGCTTGAGGACGATCGGAACCGGCACATGGGCGGAATAGGCGGTGACGATGCGCTCGATCGTCTCGGTCTCGGCATAGCTGGCATTGTCGGGGTTCAGATGTAGCACGATCCGGGTGCCGCGCGCCGGTGCATCGGCGAGATCCGCCGGTTCGATCTCGTAGGCACCCTTGCCGTCGGAGTGCCAGCGCCAGGCCTCGTCCGAGCCGGCCTTGCGCGAGATGACGGAAACCTGGTCGGCAACCATGAAGGCGGAATAGAAGCCGACGCCGAACTGGCCGATCAGCGCCGAGCCCTTGGCGCCGTCGCCGGCCTTCTCCAGGAAGGCGCGGGTGCCGGATTGGGCGATGGTGCCGAGATTGTCGATCAACTCCTGCCGGTCCATGCCGATGCCGTTGTCGGCGATGACGAGGCTCGGCGCTTCCTTGTCGGCTTCGATGACGATCTGGAAGGCGTCGCCGCCTTCGGCCAGCGCCGGATCGGACAGGGAGAGCGTGCGCAGCTTCTCGCAGGCGTCGGCGGCGTTGGAGATCAGTTCGCGCAGGAAGACGTCGCGATTCGAATAGACCGAATGCACCATCATGTGCAGCAGGCGCGAGACTTCGGCTTCGAATGTGCGGGTCTCGGCGGCGGGCTTCGGATCAGACACGCTTTTCTCTCCGGATTTTTCGGCGTCCCGCGACGAGATGGGCAAGGCGGGAACGCGATCGGGCGACAGGCCCTCGCACGGGCGAGGCGGCGCTGATATCGCCGGTCGGCACCGGAGTTTCAAGGCCGCTTGGCTTCGCCTGCCGGATAGGCAAAGAAAAAGGCCGGCGGAGCCGACCTCAGGGACTTCTTGGGAGGGGAATGCAGTTCGATGTCTGACTTCGAAGGTGGTCCGGCTCGGCTGAGGACCCCGGGGGGCTGGGGGGCTGAGAAATTCCGAAGCCTTGGCCAAGCCGGACCGTTCGAAGCGATGATGCGATATTGCCGAGCCAATGCGGCCGGTGCCGGGCCGAAAGAGGGCGGAATAAAGGAATTTTAACCCCTACCTTCAAACGCGCGCGATGAATGCGGCCAAAACGAGTCCGGCGCGTCGGGCACGCAGTGGCGTCCCGGGCGACGCGAATGGCCCGCGAGCCTTGCCAGTCGTGTCGATCGGAGCGATCATGACGCTTCGATGACGGTGCGGCTCGCAATAGGAGGCGCCATTGAGCGAAGTTGACGAGAAGGCGTCGTCCGGCGGCAGCGCGACGCTCGTATCGCTGAAACCGCCGGAACCGGCCAAGGCCGCCCCCCTGATCGCCTTCAATCGACTGGAGCTGAACGAGATCCTGCGCGTCTACGGCCGTATGGTCGCGGCCGGCGAGTGGCGCGACTATGCCATCGATCATCTGCGCGACAAGGCCGTCTTCTCGATCTTCCGTCGCTCGTCCGAGATGCCGCTTTACAAGGTGGTGAAGGATCCCGAGCTTCGGAATCGTCAAGGCGCCTATGCGGTGATCGCGGCCGGCGGCTACATCATGAAGCGTGGCCATGACCTCCGACAGGTCCTGACGGTGCTGGACGGCAAGCTGAAGCTCGTCCAGGGCTGAGGCGCGACCGGGCTCGAACGGCCGGGCTCAAAGGCTTGGCGGCGCGCCGCCGCCGGCGCCGAGGGCGCGTTGCATCAGCACGCTGTCCAGCCAGCGGCCATGTTTCCAGCCAACATTCTCGAAGACGCCGACGACACGAAAGCCGAGCGCCGCATGCAGGCGGATCGAGGCTTGGTGGCCGGAATCGCCAATGACGCCAACCATTTGCCGGAAGCCGGCCTCGGTTGCCGCCTCGATCAGCTGTGCCAGCAGGCGCCGGCCGATACCGCGCCCTTGTGCGGCGGGGCTGAGATAGATCGAGTCCTCGACGGTGGCTCGGTAGGCCGGTCGCGGTCGGTATGCGCCGGCATAGGCATAGCCGAGAATTTCGTCGCGGCTCTCCGCGACCAGATAGGGATGGCCGCCCGCCAGGATCGCGTCGTGACGGCGGCGCATCTCGTCGACGCCCGGGGGCTCCAGTTCGAAGCTGGCGGTGCCATGTATGACCGAATGCGCATAGATCGCCGTGATCGCGGCGATGTCTTTGATCGTGACGGGGCGGATCCGGATTTCGTCTGGCGCGGTCTGCATGGCACTGTCTCTTCGCTGGAGAGCGCGACCTTAGAGGCCATGGCAAGCGGGCAGGGAGTTCGTCTGGGCCTGCCAACGAAAAAGGGCGCGGCCTTGGCCGCGCCCTTGATGTCGTTCCGATACCGGCCTTAGCGGCGGTCGCCGAACAGGCGAAGCAGCATCAGGAACAGGTTGATGAAGTCGAGATAGAGCGTCAGCGCGCCCATGATCGCCTTGCGACCGGCAACCGTGCCGTCGTCGCCGACATAGTACATTTCCTTGATCTTCTGCGTGTCATAGGCGGTGAGGCCCACGAAGATCAGCACGCCGAGGATCGAGATCGCGAAGCCGAGTGCCGACGATCCGATGAAGATGTTGACGATCGAGGCAATGATGATGCCGATCAGGCCCATGAACAGGAACGAGCCCATTCCGGTCAGATCGCGCTTCGTCGTGTAGCCGTAGAGGCTCATCGCGCCGAAGGTGGCGGCGGTGATGAAGAACACTTGCGTGATCGACTGCGCCGTGTAGACGGCGAAGATTGACGACAGCGAGACGCCCATCAGGGCTGCGTAGCCCCAGAAGACGGCCTGTGCTTTCGCCGTCGACATCTTCTGGATGCCGAAAGAAAGCCAAAATACGAGACCGACCGGTGCCAGCATCAGGATCCACATCAGAGGTCCGGTGTAGATCGTCTTGCCGAGGCTGGTCAGCATCAGGCCGTTTGCCATCTGACCGACTGCCTGCGACGGGTCGTTCGTCACGGCCAGCTTGAAGATGCCGAGCGCGGCTGCGCCCGTGATCATCAGGCCGATTGCCATGTAATTATAGACCTGCAGCATATGCGTGCGCAGGCCCTGATCGATAACACCGGTTTCGGCACGCGCTGCGCCAAACGGTGAGACGCGATTGTCGAAATCTGCCATCGAAGTCCTCTCCGAATAAAAATCCGCGGTCAGTTCGCCGCGAAACCCCCGTTTCCGCCATCCGGCGTCGCAACCCTTTCGGATCCGCCAAGTGACAAGCCCTCGGGGTGTCCAAGCGATATGGGCATCCCGATCGATCGGTGCAAGATATCCGGCACGATCCAATTGCGGCAATCGTACGCGATGCCGGTGGATGCGACTACAGGTTTCTCAAGACCGGGGCTGCCTTCTGGCCGAGCAATCGCCACGTTCCGGCGAGCCCGAGGCCGATGGTGAGCGTGACGGCGATCAGGGCCGCCGCCAGAGCGGTGACGGGGAAGACGGCGAAGGGCTGGCCCATCACGCCGGCGACGACGCCCCAAGCCGCGAGCGAGCCGGCGAGGATGGCGAAGAACGCCGTCGCCAGGCCGAGCAGGCCGTATTCCAGCCCGAATGCCTTCAGCAGCTGGCCGCGCGTCGCGCCGAGCGTCTTCAGGATCACCGCGTCGTAGAGCCGCTGCCGGTGGCCGGCGGCGAGCGCCCCGGCGAGCACCAGCACAGAGGCGGCGAGCGCGATCGACGAGGCGACCCGGATCGCCAGCATCAGCTGGTCGAGGATCGACGAGATGCGGTCGAGCGCCTCGCGGACGCGGATCGCTGTCACCGAGGGAAATTGGGTGCCGGCGTCGCGCATCAGCTTTGCCTCGGCCACCGGATCGGCGGGGCCGGGATGGGCGAGCGTGGCGAGGACGGAATAGGGCGCGCCGGCGAACGCGGACGGCGAGAAGACCATGACGAAGTTGATCGCCAGGCTCTCCCATTCGACCTCGCGCAGATTGGCGATCGTCGCCGTGATCTCGCGGCCGAGCACGTTGACGGTCAGCGTGTCGCCGGTCTTCAGGCCGAGCCCGCGCGCCACCCCCGCCTCGAGCGAGACGAGCGGCGGGCCGGCATAGTCGGCCGCCCACCACTCGCCAGCCGACAGGCGGGAATTCCTCGGGATCGTGGCCGAGAAGGTGACGCCGCGATCGCCCTTCAGCACCCAGGCGACCTCGGGCGTCGGCGTCGCCTGCTCGGCCGGCGTCCCGTTCAAGGCCATGATGCGGCCGCGCAGCATCGGCACGCTCTCGACCGTCGCGTCCGGGACCTCCCCTTGGAGGAAATCGACAAAGGCCGGCGCCTCGGCATTCTGCACGTCGAGGAAGAAGAAGCTCGGCGCCCGGTCGGGCAATGATTGCGTCAATTGACGGTGCAGATTGCCATCGATCAGCGCGATCGTCACCAGCACCGTCAGGCCGAGGCCGAGCGACAGCACGACCGAGCCGGTCAGCGCGCCGGGGCGGTGAATGTTGCCGACGGCCAGCCGCCATTCCGTCGAGTTGGCGCGCGGCGCGCGGCGGGCGATCGCCGTCACCGCCCAGGCGACGAGCCGCAGGAGCAGGAAGGCGGCGGCGACGCCGACGACGAAATAGAGCGCGATCCGGCGGTCATAGGCGAGCAGGATCGCCAGTCCGGCGAGAACGATGGCCGAGCCGATCGCCGCCGCGAGAAAGGCGAGGCGCGGCCGCGCCCTGCCGAAGGCGCTCGCGTCGCGGAACAGCGCCGTCGGGGCGATGTCGCTGGCGCGGCCGAGCGGCACCAGCGCGAAGGTCAATGCCGTCAGCAGGCCATAGAGCGCGGCATAGCCGAGCGCGCCCGGATAAAAGCCGGTCTCGGCGCCGACCGGCAGCACGTCGGCCAGGAATCGGAGCGCCACGATCGGCACCAGCGCGCCGATGGCGAGGCCGACGACGACGCCGAGCAGCGCGATCAGCAGGATCTGGATCAGGTAGAGCTGGGTGACCAGGCCGCCGGCCGCGCCGAGCGAGCGCAGGGTGGCGATCACCGGCCGCTTCAGCTCAAGGAAGGCGCCGACCGCATTGGCGACGCCGACGCCGCCGACTATCAGCGCGGCGAGGCCGACCAGGGTCAAATATTGCGCGAACTGGCCGATGTTGCGCTTGAGGCCGGGCGAGGCGTCGTCGCGGCTGCGAACCTGCCAGCCGGCCTGCGGCAGCGCCTTGTTGGCGGCCTCGACGAGGCTGACGACGGCGCTGTCGGGCGCGCCATGCGGCAGCCGTAGCCGGTAGCTCCATTGCACCAGGCTGCCGGGCTGGACGAGGTCGGTGGCGTCGAGCGTCGGCTTCGAGATCAGCAGCCGCGGCCCGAAGCCGAGGCCGGTGGCGAGCTTGTCGGGCTCGTCGGCGATCTGGCCGGCCAGCGTCAGCTTCGCCGCGCCGACCTGCACGGTGTCGCCGATCTTGACGCCGAGGCGGGTGAAGAGCTCGGGATCGGCCAGCGCGCTGCCGGCATTGAGGGCGGCGGTCGCGTCGACCGCCTCGCCGGCCTTGAGCGCACCGTAGAGCGGATAGGCGCTGTCGACCGCCTTGATCTCGACCAGGGTCTGGTCGGAGCCGTCGGTGAGCCGCGCCATGCCGCGCAGCGTCGCGATCTCGGAGACCGCACCGTGCTTTTCGAGGAAGTGGCGTTCCTCGGGCGTCGCCTGGCGCTGCACCAGCGTGAAGGCGACATCGCCGCCCAGGATCGCCTGGCCCTGCCGGGCGAGGCCGTCGGTCATGGCGCGCGACACCGAGCCGACGGCGGCGATCGCCGCGACGCCGAGCGCGATGCAGGCCAGGAAGACGATGAAGCCGCCGAGGCCGCCGCGCAGTTCGCGGAGCGCGAAACGGAGGGGAAGCGGCAGGTCCGACGCCGTCATTCCGCCGCGCTCCGCAGCGCGCCGGCATTCGCCTGGCGCGGGTCGACGACACCGGAATGGATGCGGATCACCCGGTCGCAGCGGCCGGCGAGCGCATTGTCATGGGTGACCAGCACCAGCGTGGTGCCGCGCTCGCCGCACGTCTCGAACAGCAAATCGGCGATCTCGCGGCCGGTCGCCTCGTCGAGATTGCCGGTGGGCTCGTCCGCGAACAGGATGGCGGGGCGGGCGACAAGGGCGCGGGCGATCGCCACGCGCTGCTGCTCGCCGCCGGAAAGGGCGGAGGGATAGTGGTTCATTCGCTGGCCCAGGCCGACCAGCCTCAGTTCTTCCTCCGCGCGTGCAAAGGCGTCGCGGCGACCGGCGAGTTCCAGCGGCACGGCGACGTTCTCGAGCGCCGTCATATTGGGGATCAGGTGGAAAGACTGGAAGATGATGCCGACATGGCGGCCGCGAAACCGCGCCAGTCCATCCTCGTTGAGCGAGGCGAGGTCGGTGCCGGCGACGCAGACGCTGCCCCGGTCGACGCGTTCGAGCCCCGCCATCGTCATTAGGAGTGTCGACTTGCCGGATCCGGAGGGGCCGACGAGGGCAGCGCTTTCGCCGGGATCGATCGTCAGCGAGACGTTGCGGAGGATGTGAACGCGGGCAGCCCCGACACCCAGCGCCAACTCGACCGATGAAAGCCGGATGACGGCATCGGAACTGTTCGGGACTGTATCCACCACGCGCGCGAACCCTATATCGTGCGACGGGCAGGCTCGTCGCTCGGCGGAAGCCGTCGAACGCCGGCGTCCTGCCGATCGCGGCGCGTTCGGCTCAATATGGTGGTAAAGCCCGGAGGATAAAGACCTGGCGATGATAAAGACCCTGGCGCTGGCAATCTTGCTGCTCGTGGCCGCCGTCTCCGCCGGCGTGGCAAGGGCCGACCCGCTCCGCCTCGTCGTGCTCGGCGACAGCCTTTCCGCCGGTTACGGCCTTGGCCCCGGTGACGGCTTCACCGATCAGCTGCAGAAGGCGCTGACGGCGAAGGGGCTGGATGTCGCCGTTGTCAATGCCGGTGTTTCCGGCGACACGGCCGGCGGCGGCCTGGCGCGCCTCGACTGGTCGGTCGGGCCGGACGCGCAGGCGGTGATCGTCGAACTCGGCGCCAACGACATGCTGCGCGGGCTCGATCCCTCGGTGCCGCAGCAGGCGCTCGATACGATCCTTACCCGGCTCGGCGAGCGCAAGCTGCCGGTACTGCTCGCCGGCATGCGCGCCGCGCCCAATCTCGGTCCGGATTACGCCAAACGCTTCGACGGGCTGTATCCGGATCTGGCCGCCAAGCACGGCGCGATGCTATATCCGTTCTTCCTCGACGGCGTCGTCGCCGATCCGGCGCTGCTGCAGGCGGACGGGATGCACCCGAACGCCGCAGGCGTTGCCGTCATCGTCGAGAAAATCCTTCCCGCCGTGGAGGATCTGGTCGCGCAAGCCAAGCGCTGACCGGCTCTCCGCACGCCCTGAAATTTCGCCATCGGTCGCGCCGCCCGCGGCCTTGCCTCGTCCAAACTTCTCGGAGCTTTTCGCATGGAATATCGTTCGCTCGGACGGACCGATCTCAGCGTGTCCGCCATCTGCCTCGGCACGATGACCTGGGGCCAGCAGAACACCGAGGCCGAGGGCCACGAACAGATGGACTACGCCTTCGAGCAGGGCGTCAATTTCCTCGACACGGCCGAGCTCTACTCGATCCCGCCGAAGCCGGAGACGCAGGGAGCGACCGAGCGGATCATCGGCAACTGGATGAAGGCGCGCGGCAACCGCGACAAGGTGATCCTCGCCTCCAAGGTGGTCGGCCGCAACGGACTGACCTGGTTCCGCGACGGCGCCAAGCCGACGCTGTCGCGCGCCCATATTCGCGACGCGATCGAGAAGAGCCTGAAGCGCCTGCAGACCGATTATATCGACCTCTACCAGCTGCATTCGCCCGACCGCCACGTGACGCTTTGGGGTTCCAATCCGACGATCTACCGCCATCCCGAACCGGCCGCCGACGAAGTGCCCATCGAGGAGACACTGGGCGCGCTGGATGAGCTGGTGAAGGAGGGCAAGGTTCGCCATGTCGGCCTGTCGAACGAGACCGCCTGGGGCACGACGCGTTTTGTCGCGGCCGCCGAGGCCGGTAAGGGGCCGCGCGTCGTTTCGATCCAGAATGCCTACAACCTGCTGAACCGCACCTTCGAAGTGAACCTCGCCGAGGTAGCGATGCGCGAGCAGGTCGGTCTCTTGGTCTATTCGCCGCTGGCGCAGGGCTACCTGACCGGCAAATACCAGAACGGTGCCCGTCCGGCCGGCGCGCGCACGACGCTGTTCAAGCGCGGCGATCGCTATGAAACGCCGGGCGCGGAAGAGGCGATCGCCGCCTATCTGGCGATCGCGCGCGATCTCGGCATGGATCCGGCGACGCTCGCCAACGCGTTTGCCACCAGCCGCTGCTTCGTCACCTCGAACATCATCGGCGCCACGACGATGGAACAGCTCAAGGTCGACATCGCCGCCGCCGACGTGGTGATCACGCCCGAGCTGGAGGCGAGGATCGACGCCGTCCACCAGTGGCGCGGCAATCCCTGCCCCTGAGGCGGGCTGCCGCTGCCCGGGGAAAAGGCTTTACAGCCGGCCGGCAAACCGCGAACCTTGATCTTCCGTCCCACCGATAGAGGAGGGCGATCATGCCGCGCCTGTTCACCGGTCTCGAGATTCCGGCCGACATTGCCCAACGGCTTTCGCTCCTGCGCGGCGGCATTCCCGGCGCGCGCTGGATCGACGCGGAGAACTTCCACGTCACGCTGCGCTTCATCGGCGATATCGACGATCGCACCGCCGATGAGGTCGCCGACGCGCTGGCGCGGGTGCGGCGACATGAATTCGACCTGCAGTTCTCCAGCCTCGATTCGTTCGGCACCGCCAAGCCGCATTCCGTCGTGGCGCGGATCGCGCCATCGCGCGCGCTGAGCGAATTGCAGGCCGAGCATGAGCGGATCCTGCAGCGGATCGGCCTGCCACCGGAGGGCCGGAAATACACACCGCATGTGACGCTCGCCCGGCTGCGCAATACGCCGCATCGCGATGTCGCCGCCTATCTCGCCCTGCGCGGCGGGCTGCTTTCGGCGGCGTTTCACGTGACACGCTTCGTGCTGTTCTCGTCGAAGGCCTCGACGGGCGGCGGGCCCTATATCGTCGAGCAGGCCTATCCGCTCGCCGAATTCGTGGAGACACGGCCATGATCGCGAAACTGGACGCGGCCGAGCGCCAGGCGGCGCTGGCGAATCTCGAGGGCTGGACGCCGGTCGATGGCCGCGACGCCATCACCAAGGTGTTTACCTTCGGCGATTTTCAGGAGGCCTTCGCCTTCATGACGCGCTCGGCCCTCCTGGCCGAGCGGATGAACCATCATCCCGAGTGGAGCAATGTTTACAATACCGTCACGGTCACGCTGGCGACGCATGTCGTCGATGGCGTGACCTCGTTCGACATCAAGCTCGCCGAGGGCATGGATCGCTTCGCGGGATAGGGCTTCTCGTTTCCTTTACCTCTCCCTGAGGGAGAGGTCGGAGCGAAGCTCCGGGTGAGGGTTTAGGGAATTGTCCGGTGAGGCCGTAAACCCTCACCCGCCGACCTGCGGCCGTCGACCTCTCCCTCAGGGAGAGGTGAAGGAAAGCGTTCGAACCGGATCAGCCCGTCACTTCCACGGCAGTTCGAGGCTGGCCGCGCCGCAGAGGTGGCCCTGGATGCGGCTGACGCCCCATTCGGCGAGCATCGCCGCCGTTTCCTCGTCCTGCACCCATTCGGCCACCGTCTCGATGCCGAGATCATGCGCCAGTTCCACCAGCCGGCGCACGAAGATCTGGTCGTCGCGGCTCTTGGGCAGGGTGGCGATGAAGCTGCCGTCGATCTTGACGATGTCGACCTGGAGCGCCCGCAAATTGCGGAACGAGGTGAAGCCGGCGCCGAAATCGTCAATGGCGAGGCGGGCACCGAGATCGTGGATCGTCGAGACGAAATAGGCCGTGTCGTCGAGGCTGCGGATGGCGCTGGTCTCGGTGATCTCGACGATCAGCCGCTTGCCGAGATCGGGTCGCTGATCGAGCGTGTGGGCGAATTTCGCCAACCACTCCGGACCGGCCGCGGTCTCCGGCGAGACGTTCAGCGACAGATGCGCGTCGGGGTGGCGGATCAGCGTCTCGAGCACCTGGTCGAGCACGGCGAGATCGAACAGGCGCGACAGGCCGAGCCGCTCGGCGAGCGGCACGACCTGGCCGGCCGAGACGATGGTGCCGTCCGGATGCGCCAGGCGCAGCAGCGCTTCGTGGAAGGCGACCTCGCGCGTGTGGAGGTCGACCACGGGCTGGAAGGCCAGCCGCACGCGCTGCTCCGAGAGCGCGCCGATCAATTGCTGCGACAGGGCGATGTTGGACTGGCGCTCGGCCTCCCGCTCGGCCGAGGGGGCATAGGCGACGAAGCGGCCGCGGCCGGTGTCGCGCGCGAAGGCGAGGCTTTCCTGGGCGCGTTCCATCGCCTCGTCCCGCGTCCGCGCATGGCGGGGCACCGAGATGCCGCCGATCGAGATGGTGACCGACGCGGCGCCATCCGGCGTGGCGATGACGTCGTCGCGGATGGCGGCGAGGAAGCGCTCGGCGGCGAACGGCATCTCGTGCTCGTCGCAGTTCATCAGGATGAGGCCGAGCTTGTGGCCGGAGAAACGGCCGATGGCGTCGCCGTCGCGCAGGCGGCCCCGGATCCGGCGCGCCACGGCGGCGAGCACGCGGTCGCCGATGCGATAGCCATAGGCGTCGTTGATCAGGTGGAAATCGTCGATGGCGATGACGAGGAAGGCGGCCGCCGTGCCGAGCTTCTGCGTGCTGGCGATCGTCTCGTCGAGGAGGTCGAGCAGATAGGAGCGGTTGTAGAGCCCGGTGACGTCGTCATGGCGCGACAGGAAGGCGAGGCGCTGTTCGCGGGCATGCCGCTCATTGATGACCCGCAGCACCCCTTCGGCGCGGATCGCTTCGCTGCCGCCGTCGGCATACCAGCGGCCGGTGTCCTCGACCCAGAGCGTCGGGCCCTTGGCGCCCGCCGGCCGCAGCGCATATTCGATCTGGTAGGGTACGCCGTCGCCGTCATCGCTCCCGCCGCTCAACGCCTCCTGGCGCGTGAGCTGGCCGGGGTCCTCCACCAGCTGGGCGAAGGCGGCGCCGGTGGCGACCGATTCGGGCGAGACGAGGCCGAACAGGGTGGCCGCGTCGCCGTCCCATTCGATGCGGTCGTCGGTCAGCGACCAGCGATAGACGACTTCGCCGATCGTCGAAAGAATGGCCGCGGTCCGATCGGGCCGATGGGCCGACACGTCGCCGCTCACCGCGTTTTCCACTACCGGCATTCCTTTGCACGAGACGTCTCGAAATCGCGGACCGGACCCGGCACGAGCCGGACCTGTTGCGCCGTCGGATCCGCGAAGGATCTCTCCGTTCGGTGGCGACAACAGCAGCAATTCGCGCAAAAGAAAAGGGCCGGCGCGGCGCCGGCCCTTGAACGTCGATCCGAGGCGGAAAAATCCGCCGGGCGCGGGCTGCGCGCCCCGGAAATCAGCCTTCGCTCTTCGGCGTCAGGATCTGACGGCCGCGATACATGCCGGTCTTGAGGTCGATGTGATGCGGGCGGCGCAGCTCGCCCGAATTCTTGTCCTCGGTGTAGGTCGGCTGGGCAAGCGCGTCGTGCGAGCGGCGCATGTTGCGCTTCGACGGCGACGTCTTTCGCTTCGGAACTGCCATTTTACTCTTCCTTCGTCATATGCCGTCGAACCGGCGGCGCGCCGCCCGGCTGGGCATAGCAATCCAATCTGAATGCGGCCTTATACAGAGATCGCCGAGGCTTGACCAGTCGGAGCCCGGCAAAAAGATTCGGCCACGAAACCTGTCATTCTCAGGCCGACAGGACGTCGAGTTCCCTAAGGATGGCGGCGCCCATCTCCTTCGTGCCGACCTTGGTCGTACCCTCGGTGTAGATGTCGCCGGTGCGCAGACCCTTGCTCAGCACGCTGGAAATGGCGCGGTCGAGCAGGTCGGCTTCCTGGACGAGGCCGAAGGAGTAGCGCAGGGCCATCGCGAAGGACGCGATCATGGCGATCGGGTTGGAGATGCCCTTGCCGGCGATATCCGGGGCCGAGCCGTGCACGGGCTCGTACATCGCCTTGCGGCGGCCGGTCTTGGCATCGGGCGCGCCGAGCGCCGCCGAGGGCAGCATGCCGAGCGAGCCGGTCAGCATCGCCGCGACGTCGGACAGGATGTCGCCGAAGAGGTTGTCGCAGACGATGACGTCATACTGCTTCGGCCGGCGGACCAGCTGCATGGCGCAATTGTCGGCGAGCACATGCTCGAGCGCGACATCGGCATATTCTTCCTTGCCGACCTTGGTGACGACCTGGTTCCAGAGTACGCCCGACTTCATGACGTTGCGCTTCTCGGCCGAAGCGACGCGCCCCGAGCGGGTCTTGGCCAGGTCGAAGGCGACGCGGGCGATGCGCTCGATCTCGGAGGTGGTGTAGAGCTGGGTGTCGACGGCGCGCTTCTGGCCGTTTTCCAGCGTGACGATTTCCTTGGGCTCGCCGAAATAGACGCCGCCGGTCAGCTCGCGCACGATCAGGATGTCGAGGCCCTCGACCAGCTCGCGCTTCAGCGACGAGGCATCGGCCAGCGCCGGGTAGCAGATCGCAGGGCGGAGATTGGCGAACAGCTCCAGATCCTTGCGCAGGCGCAGCAAGGCCGCTTCCGGGCGGGCGTCATAGGGAACGCTGTCCCACTTCGGGCCACCGACCGCGCCGAAGATCACGGCGTCGGATTCCTGCGCCAGCTTCATCGTCGCTTCGGAGATCGCCTTGCCGTGCGCGTCATAGGCGGCGCCGCCGGCCAGGTCCTGCTCGCTCTCGAACGACGCGACGCCCCGTTTGCCGAACCAGTCGATGACAGTCTTCACTTCGGCCATGATTTCGGTGCCGATGCCGTCACCGGGAAGGAGAAGGAGCTTGTAGGTGGTCATGTCGCGGGTTCTCTTGTCGAGCGGGTCTGCGGGCGGATGAATGCGCGGGCAGCGATAGCCCCGCCCAAGCGCTGATGCAAGCCGAACGCGCATGCAACCGCCGCAAGGTCAGGCCAAGGTCAAGCCGAAATCAGTCCAGGATCAGGCTTTGAGTGCTGTCACCTCGATCTCGACCTTCATCTCCGGCCGGATCAGACCGCAGACGGTCATCGTCGCCGCCGGCCTGATGTCGCGGAAATGGGCGCCGACGACGAGAAAGACCGTGTCGGCGAAAGAAGGGTCGGTCACGTGATAGTGCACGCGCACGACGTCGGTTATCGCGAAGTCCGCCTGCTCCAGCGCCGCGGCGATGGTCGCCATGGCGTTTTCGGTCTGCTCGGCGACGTCGTCGGGCATCGTCATGCTGGAATAGTCATAGCCGGTCGTGCCGGCGACGAAGCACCAGGGCCCCTGGACCACGGCCCGCGAATAGCCGGCCGCCTTTTCGAAGGGCGATCCGGTCGAGATCAGGCGTCGCGTCATCGCTTTCTCCTGGTTGCTGCCTTCCGGGCCGGCTCGCCCGTCCGGGCAGTGGCCGGTTCCGCCGTCAGCGGCCGCTTGAACGCTTTCGCACGATTGCCAAAATCGGGCATGATGGCAACAGTGTCGTACGCGGTGAAGGAAAGCGCATCGCCTCCCCCTGCGTCATGCAAAAGACCGTTTTGACCGCGCCGCACAATGGGGTTAGAACCGGTCCAATCTCTCTACCCTAAATGCTTACGTTTACGTAAGCGATTGAGGATGAACGCAATGTCGAATGTCGAGGCGAAGACGGGCCGACCGCTCTCCCCGCACCTTCAGGTCTACCGCTGGCCGATCACCATGACGGTGTCGATCCTGCAGCGCGTCACCGGCGGCGCGCTCTATTTCGGCACGCTGCTGCTCGCCTGGTGGGCGATCGCCGCCGCCGCCGGCCCGGGTCCGTTCTCCTATGTCTCGTGGGTGTTCGGCTCCTGGATCGGCCTGCTGGTGCTGTTTGGCTACACCTGGGCGCTGATGCAGCACCTCTTGGGCGGCATCCGCCACTTCGTCTGGGATTTCGGCGCCGGCTTCTCCAAGTCCGCCCGCGACAATCTCGCCTGGGCCAACATCATCGGTTCCGCCGTGCTGACGATCCTGATCTGGGTCGTAGCGCTCGCCGTTCGCTGAGGGTAATCACATGCGTACACCGCTCGGCCGCGTTCGCGGGCTCGGCTCGGCCAAGGAAGGCACGGGTCATTTCTGGCATCAGCGCCTCACTGGCGCCGCCCTCGCCATTCTGGTCGTCCTGTTCATCATCGTCGTCGTCGTGTTGGCCGGAAAGCCCTATCCGGAAGTCGTGGCGACACTGGCGAACCCGTTTGTCGCGCTGCTGATGATCCTGATGATCGGCACCGGCGTCTGGCACATGAAGCTCGGCATGCAGATCATCATCGAAGACTATCTGCATGGCGGACTGAAGATCGTCGCGCTGGTGGCCAACATGTTCTTCGCGGTCGCCGTCGGTGTGGCGACCATCCTCGCCTTCCTCAAGATCAGCTTCGGAGGCTGAAGCCATGGCTGAAGCCAACGCCAGCGTGTCCATCAACGGTCGCGCCTACTCCTTTGTCGACCATACCTTCGACGTCGTCGTCGTCGGCGCCGGCGGCGCGGGCCTGCGCGCCACGCTGGGCGCCAGCGAGGCCGGCCTGAAGACCGCCTGCATCACCAAGGTGTTTCCGACCCGTTCGCACACGGTTGCGGCGCAGGGCGGCATCTCGGCGGCGCTCGGCAACATGGGCGAGGACGATTGGCGCTTCCACATGTACGACACCGTCAAGGGGTCGGACTGGCTCGGCGACCAGGACGCGATCGAATATCTGGTCCGCAACGCGCCGGCCGCCGTCTACGAGCTCGAGCATTTTGGCGTGCCGTTCTCGCGCACCGAAGCGGGCAAGATCTACCAGCGCCCGTTCGGCGGCATGACGACGAATTTCGGCAAGGGCATCGCCCAGCGCACCTGCGCCGCCGCCGATCGCACCGGCCACGCCATCCTGCACACGCTCTATGGCCAGTCGCTGCGCCATTCGGCCGAGTTCTTCATCGAGTATTTTGCCATCGACCTGATCATGGAAGACGGCGAATGCCGGGGCGTCGTGGCGCTCTGCCTGGAAGACGGCACGCTGCACCGCTTCCGGGCGACGAAGACGATCCTCGCCACCGGCGGCTATGGCCGCGCCTATTTCTCCGCCACCTCGGCCCATACCTGCACCGGCGACGGCGGCGGCATGGTGCTGCGCGCCGGCCTGCCGCTGCAGGACATGGAATTCGTGCAGTTCCACCCGACCGGCATCTACGGCGCGGGCTGCCTGATCACCGAGGGCGCGCGCGGCGAGGGCGGCTACCTGACCAATTCGGAAGGCGAGCGCTTCATGGAGCGCTATGCCCCGTCGGCCAAGGACCTGGCTTCGCGCGACGTCGTTTCGCGCGCCATGACCATGGAAATCCGCGAAGGCCGCGGCGTCGGCAAGGCGAAGGACCATATCCACCTTCACCTCGACCATCTCGATCCGGCGCTGCTGCATGAGCGGCTGCCCGGCATCTCCGAGAGCGCCAAGATCTTCGCCGGCGTCGACCTGACCAAGGAGCCGATCCCGGTCCTGCCGACCGTCCACTACAACATGGGCGGCATCCCGACGAACTATCACGGCGAGGTGCTGAACAAGGTCGGCGGCGATCCGGACCAGATCGTGCCGGGCCTGATGGCCGTCGGTGAAGCGGCCTGCGTTTCCGTGCATGGCGCCAACCGCCTCGGCTCGAATTCGCTGACCGATCTCGTCGTGTTCGGCCGTGCCGCGGCGCTGCGCTGCATCGAGACCGTGCAGCCGAACCAGGCTCAGAAGGAACTCGCCAATGGCGCCGGCGAGGACGCGATCGCCCGTCTCGACCGCCTGCGCTACGCCAATGGCTCGACCTCGACGGCCGAGATGCGGCTGAAGATGCAGAAGGTGATGCAGTCGAACTGCGCCGTGTTCCGCACCGGCGAAGTGCTCGACGAGGGCCACCACCTGATCCACGACGTCTGGAAGAACTCCGACGACGTCAAGGTCACCGACCGCTCGCTGATCTGGAACTCGGACCTGGTCGAGACGCTCGAATTCGAGAACCTGATCGTCCAGGCGGTCGTCACCATGGATTCGGCGCAGAACCGCAAGGAATCGCGCGGGGCCCATGCGCGCGAGGACTATTCCGAGCGCGACGACGTCAACTGGATGAAGCACTCGCTCGCCTTCATCGACACCGAGAACAAGACGGTGAAGCTCGACGACCGGCCGGTGCATACCTACACGATGTCGAACGACATCGCCTATATCGAGCCGAAGGCTCGCGTTTACTAAGGGCGGATGATGGCCGCAGCCACGCTTCCTTCGGCCGGCTATTCGGGGCGTTCGCTCCCCGAAAAGCTCGGCTTCAAGGCAGGCATGGCGGTGGCCTTCGTCTCGCTGCCGCCGGAGCTGGAGGTCTTGGCCGATAGCGTCCCCTTCGGCCAGGTCGTGCGTACGGCCGGCTGGGCGGCGCGGCTCGGTTCGGATCGCGCGCTCGACGCGGTCCACGCGTTTACGAAGAGCCGCGCCGAGGTCGAAGCCGACCTGTCGCGGCTGCAGGACGCCATCCGGCGCGACGGCATGATCTGGGTGTCGTGGCCGAAGAAGGCGTCGAAGGTCGCAACCGACGTGACCGAGGATGTCGTGCGCGACGCGGCGCTCCGCCTCGATCTCGTTGACATCAAGGTCGCGGCGATCGACGCCACATGGTCCGGTTTGAAACTCATGGTCCGCAAGGACCGTCGCTGAACGAATTTTACGCCCGAGGACGCTCACTATGGTCCAGCTGACCCTCCCGAAGAACTCGAAGCTTACAGAAGGCAAGGTCTGGGACCGGCCGGCTGGGGCGAACAATGTCCGGGAGTTCCGCGTCTATCGCTGGAGCCCCGACGACGGCAAGAACCCGCATGTCGACACCTATTTCATCGATCTCGATGATTGCGGGCCGATGGTTCTCGACGCGCTGATCAAGATCAAGAACGAGATCGATCCGACGCTGACCTTCCGCCGCTCCTGCCGCGAAGGTATTTGCGGCTCGTGCGCGATGAACATTGACGGCTCGAACACGCTCGCCTGCACCAAGGGCATCGACGAGGTGAAGGGGCCGGTCGCGATCTATCCACTGCCGCATATGGAAGTGGTGAAGGACCTCGTCCCGGACCTGACCAACTTCTACGCCCAGCACCGCTCGATCGAGCCCTGGCTGAAGACGGCGACGCCGGAGCCGCAGAAGGAATGGCTGCAGAGCCATGCCGACCGCGAGAAGCTCGACGGCCTCTACGAGTGCATCCTCTGTGCCTGCTGCTCGACCTCGTGCCCGAGCTACTGGTGGAACGGCGACCGCTATCTCGGCCCGGCCGTGCTGCTGCAGGCCTATCGCTGGCTGATCGACAGCCGCGACGAGGCGACTGGCGAGCGCCTGGACAATCTGGAAGATCCCTTCCGCCTGTATCGCTGCCACACCATCATGAATTGCGCGCAGACCTGCCCGAAGGGACTGAACCCGGCCAAGGCGATCGCCGAGATCAAGAAGATGATGGTCGAGCGCCGCGTCTGATTTCTCAGGCAGCCCGGCCTATTCCTGTGACGGCGCGGAACCTTTTCCGCGCCGTTGTCGTTTCCAACGGACCGATCGCTTTTTCGGAAGGAGACGATCATGACCATCAAGCAGGATCTCGAGGCGACCTGGACGATCGAGGCGATCGATCGGCTGCGCGAGCTCGCGGTGGAGCATGTTCCCGCCGAACTCATCGCGACGGCGATGCGCCGGCCCGAAGAGCAGATCCGCCAGAAAGCGGCCGAACTCGGCCTGTCGCTCGAAATCGAGCCGATGACGCCGTAGCGCGGGCTTGACGCCGCAGTGGTGTTCGGCTCCCCTGCCAGGCGGCCCGCCGACCGGGCTTTGGGGGGAGCCATGGGCGTTCTGGATCACATCGGCATCACGGTCAGCGACCTCGATCGCTCGGTCGCCTTCTACAATGCCGCCCTGGCGCCGCTCGGCGTCAGCGAGCTCATGCGGGTTCCGGGCGAACTCACTGGCTATGGCGATGTCGTCGGCTATGGCGCCGCCAAGCCGGAGATCTGGCTGAGCGGAGGGGCGCGCACTGAGCCGCATGTTCACATCGCCCTCGCCGCAGAGAGCCGTGCCGCCGTCGACGCGTTCTACGCGGCGGCAATGACAGCGGGCGGCAGCGACAATGGCGGGCCCGGCATCCGGCCGCACTACCACGCCAACTACTACGGCGCCTTCGTGCTTGATCCCGACGGCCACAACATCGAAGCCGTCTGCCATCGGCCGGAATAGGCGGAAGCGTCACACGGCGCGCTTTCTTCGTTAACCGTGTCTTAACGAGGCTTGTCGTTGCGGACGTAATGCCGTATTGCGCGAAGCAAGACAGGCTGCGGAATTTCGAGTGATTTCCCATCATTCCTCTCGCCCCGACCGACCGGTCCGCGCCAAGGGCGCGGTTGCCGAGCGGCTTGACGCGCAGAGCAGCGCAATTCCACCTGCCTCAAAGCGGCTCGATTGTGCCCGTACGCTGCTGCGGCACCGAGGATTTCGATGATGGAGAAGCTTATGTCCCGACGTCTCGCGCCGATCGGCCTGGTCGCCCTGATGGCGGCCGCCTTGAGCGGTTGCGGTTCGTTCGGAGCGATCGGTCTCGGACCGATGGAGCGTTCCGCCAAGCCGGTCGAAAGCGACACGCTGCCGCCGGTCGCCTCGGCGCCGGTGACCCGCAACACGCTGCCGCCGCCGCCGATGGATCCGAATGCCCAGACGCCCGCGCCCATGGCCGAGCAGGGCGGGCTGCCCGGCGCGACGCCGATCAACGCCGCTCCGGCAACGCCGCCGCCCGTCTCAACAGCTTCCGGCGCCGAGATCGGCCGCACAGACCTGCTCGGCGGCTGGACATTGACCTCCGGCGGCGAGAGCTGCCAGCTGTTCATGACCCTGACGAGTTGGACGGGTGGGTATCGCGCCTCGACCCGCGGCTGCCAGTCGCCGACGCTGAAGTCGATCTCGGCCTGGAGCCTTTCCGGGTCGCAGGTGGTGCTGGCCGGCGCCAATGGCGTTTCGGTGGCCAATCTCACCTCGTCCGGCAAGACCCAGTTCAACGGCCAGACCACAGGCGGGGCGGCGGTTTCCTTCTATCGCTGATCAGGCCGGCCCTCGCGTAGGGGGCCGGGTAGGGGAATTTTGGTGAGCCAGGGCCTGCCGGTCGTTTCGCGCGTCGCCGACGCCTATCGCGAACTCGTCGCCAGCGGCGAAATCGAGGAAGATCCCGCGCAGCGGGCCCTTGTCGCCAAGTTCGATGCGTTGAACGCGCGCCTTGCGCAGCGTCGGCTCGCCCGCAAGTCGAGCGCGCTCGGCTGGCTGTTCGGCAAGCGCGAGGCCGCTGCGCCGGATATCCGCGGCCTTTACATTCATGGCGATGTCGGCCGCGGCAAGACCATGCTGATGGACCTGTTCTTCGAGCGCGCCGCGCCGCAGCGCAAGCGCCGGGCCCATTTCAACGACTTCATGGCCGACGTCCACGCCCGCGTCTTCCGGATGCGCGAGGCGATCAAGAACGGCCAGGTCGCCGGCGATGATCCGATCCTGCCGGTTGCCGAGGCGATCGCGGCCGAGACGCAACTGCTCTGCTTCGACGAGTTCACCGTCACCGACATCGCCGATGCGATGATCCTTGGCCGGCTGTTCACCCAGCTCTTCGCCCGCGGCGTCGTTCTGGTCGCGACCTCGAATGTCGACCCCGACGATCTCTATCGTGACGGTCTCAACCGCAACCACTTCCTCCCCTTCATCGCGCTCCTGAAGCAGCGGGTCGAGGTTGTTCGGCTTGCCGCGCGGACCGATTACCGGCAGGAGAAAATCGGTCGCGCGCCGGTCTACCTGACCCCGCTTGGCCGCGATGCCGACGCCGCGCTTGATTTGGCCTGGCTCCAGTTGACGCAAACGTCATGTGGCGAGCCGTCGACTTTGTCGGTCCTTGGTCGTGACGTCGTCGTGCCGCAGGCGGTCGACGGCTTCGCCCGTTTCTCCTTCGCCGACCTCTGCGCCAGGCCGCTTGGCGCCAGTGACTATCTCGCCATCGCGCACGCGTTCCATACCGTTCTCATCGATCACATTCCGGTCATGGGCGACGCCCGGCGCAACGAAGCCAAGCGCTTCATCACGTTGATCGATGCGCTCTATGATGGTCACGTAAAAATCATCGTTTCCGCCGCCGCCGAACCCGATCATCTCTACACCGCCGAAAGCGGCACCGAGGCGTTCGAATTTGCCCGCACGGCGTCGCGCCTGACCGAGATGCGGTCCGAGGAATATGCGCAGCAGCCGCATCGCGGCTTCATCGTCGAGACATGACTCTTACGTAAAGTGCTGCGATGTTTGGCGGATTGCCGCCACGGAAGGCGCTCGACCGACTTGCACCCGTCACGCAATGGCGTTAGACCACGCGCGTCCCGGCAGACGTTCATCTGCCGCGTTACGTTTAGGTAAACCTCCATCGGGAGACCTGCACATGGCTCGAGCCAAGATTGCTTTGATCGGTTCCGGTCAGATCGGCGGCACGCTCGCCCTTCTCGCCGGCATCAAGGAACTGGGCGATATCGTCCTCTTCGACATCGCCGACGGCGTTCCCCAGGGCAAGGCGCTCGATATCGCCGAGGCCGCCCCGGTCGAGGGCTTTGACGCCAAGCTATCGGGCGCATCGTCCTACGCCGCCATCCAGGATGCCGACGTCGTCATCGTCACCGCAGGCGTGCCGCGCAAGCCGGGCATGAGCCGCGACGATCTCCTCGGCATCAACCTCCAGGTCATGGAGCAGGTTGGCGCCGGCCTTAAGAAGTACGCGCCCAACGCTTTTGTCATCTGCATCACCAACCCGCTCGACGCGATGGTCTGGGCCCTGCAGAAGTTTTCCGGCCTGCCGGCGAACAAGGTTGTCGGCATGGCCGGCGTCCTCGACTCGGCCCGCTTCCGTTATTTCCTCGCCGAGGAATTCAAGGTCTCCGTCGAAGACGTGACGGCCTTCGTGCTCGGCGGCCACGGCGACACCATGGTGCCGCTGACCCGCTATTCGACGGTTGCCGGCATTCCGCTCACCGATCTGGTCAAGCTCGGCTGGATCGAGAAGGATCGCCTCGAGGAAATCGTCCAGCGCACCCGCGATGGCGGCGCCGAGATCGTGAACCTTTTGAAGACCGGCTCCGCCTTCTACGCGCCTGCCGCTTCGGCGATCGTGATGGCCGAGTCCTATCTCAAGGACAAGCGTCGCGTCCTGCCGGCCGCTGCCCAGCTTGACGGCCAGTATGGCATCAAGGGTCGCTACATCGGCGTTCCGGTCGTCATCGGCGCCAATGGCGTCGAGCGCATCCTCGAGATCGAGCTGAACAAGGCCGAGCAGGCGATGCTCGACAAGTCGCTCGCCTCGGTCGAGAGCCTGGTCGAGGCTTGCGTCAAGATTGCCCCGGCCCTCGGCGCCTGATCGAGAATACACATGGTGCGGCAAGTCATAGCAATTGCGACTATTCTGGCAGCAGTCCTCGGGATTGCTTGGCTTGCCTATACGTTCTTGACGTCACTAAGCGCTTCCGACGCGACTGTTCAGTCTGCGATCATTGCGGGACTTTTTGCTCTGGTTCTGCTGGTTTTCACGTATTGGACAGAGCAGTCAAAATCGCGTCGAGAGGCTCATCGTGATAAAAAGATTGAGGCCTACTCGGTCTTCTTCGACATCATTTTTCAACTTATTGATGCCGAAAGACCTGATGGTAGCAAAAAGATAAATATGGAGTCAGACGAGTTTCGGAAGGAAATGATCCGGTTGAAGCGAAATATCATGTTCTACGGATCTCCCGGAGTACTTAACGCCTTCACCGATTGGCTCAAGTCTTCGTCTGCTTCACATGAATCAACACCCGAGAAGATATTCCGCCGCATAGGCAGAATTCTTTTGGCGATGCGTAGAGATATTGGATTGTCGAATTTCGGTTTAAATGAACTGACGATTCATCAAATCTATCTGACGGACGACATCTCGAAGATTGGATCGACGGAATGAATATCCACGAGTATCAGGCGAAGGCGGTGCTGAAGGAATTCGGCGCCCCCGTGTCGCGCGGCATTGCCATCTTCACCCCGGCCGAGGCCGAGGCGGCAGCCAAGGAACTGGGCGGTCCGCTTTGGGTCGTCAAGTCGCAGATCCATGCCGGCGGACGCGGCAAGGGCAAGTTCAAGGAAGCGGCTGCCGGCGAAAAGGGCGGTGTCCGCCTCGCCAAGTCGATCGACGAGGTCAAGGCTTTTGCTGAGCAGATGCTCGGCAACACGCTCGTCACGATCCAGACCGGCCCGGCCGGCAAGCAGGTCAACCGCCTCTACATCGAGGACGGCTCGGACATCGAGAAGGAATTCTACCTCTCGATCCTGGTCGACCGCGAGACGTCCCGCATCTCCTTCGTCGTTTCGACCGAAGGCGGCATGGACATCGAGGAAGTCGCCCATTCGACGCCGGAGAAGATCATTTCCTTCTCCGTCGATCCGGCGACCGGCATCATGCCGCATCACGGCCTGACGGTCGCCAAGGCGCTCGGCCTTTCCGGCCCGCTCGCCAAGCAGGCGAACGACGTCGTGACGAAGCTCTATACGGCCTTCGTCGCCAAGGACATGGAGATGCTCGAGGTCAATCCTCTGATCGTCACCACCGACGGCAACCTCAAGGTCCTCGACGCCAAGGTGTCGTTCGACTCCAACTCGCTCTACCGCCAGCCGGCCATGCTGGCGCTGCGCGACGAGACCGAGGAAGACGCCAAGGAAATCGAAGCGTCCAAGTATGACCTCGCCTATATCGCGCTCGACGGCTCGATCGGCTGCATGGTCAACGGCGCCGGCCTCGCCATGGCGACGCTCGACATCATCCAGCTCTACGGCGAAAGCCCGGCGAACTTCCTGGATGTCGGCGGCGGCGCTTCGGAAGAGAAGGTGACGGCAGCCTTCAAGATCATCACTTCCGATCCGAAGGTGAAGGGCATTCTCGTCAACATCTTCGGCGGCATCATGAAGTGCGACGTCATCGCGCGCGGCGTCATCGCCGCGGTGAAGACGGTCGGCCTCACGGTTCCGCTGGTCGTGCGCCTCGAAGGCACCAATGTCGAGCTCGGCAAGCAGATCATCCGCGAAAGCGGCCTGAACGTGATCCCCGCCGACGATCTCGACGATGCCGCGCAGAAGATCGTCAAGGCCGTGAAGGAAGCCGTCTGATGTCCATCCTGATCGACAAGAACACCAAGCTCATCACCCAGGGCTTCACCGGCAAGAACGGCACGTTCCATTCCGAGCAGGCGCTTGCCTATGGCACGCAGGTCGTTGGCGGCACGTCGCCCGGCAAGGGCGGCCAGACCCATCTCGGCCTGCCGGTGTTCGACACCGTCGCCGAAGCGCGCGACGCTACCGGCGCCGACGCCTCGGTCATCTACGTGCCGCCGCCCGGCGCCGCCGACGCGATCTGCGAGGCGATCGACGCGGAAATCCCGCTGATCGTCTGCATCACCGAAGGCATCCCGGTGCTCGACATGGTGCGCGTCAAGCGTTCGCTGTCCGGCTCCAAGTCGCGCCTGATCGGCCCGAACTGCCCCGGCATCGTCACCGCCGACGCCTCGAAGATCGGCATCATGCCGGCCAACATCTTCAAGAAGGGCTCGGTCGGCATCGTCTCGCGCTCCGGCACGCTGACCTACGAAGCCGTGTTCCAGACGACCCAGGAAGGCCTCGGCCAGACCACGGCCGTCGGCATTGGCGGCGATCCGGTCAAGGGCACCGAGTTCATCGACATTTTGGAAATGTTCCTGGCCGATGATGAGACCACGTCGATCGTCATGATCGGCGAAATCGGCGGTTCGGCCGAGGAAGACGCAGCGCAGTTCCTGGCCGACGAGGCCAAGCGCGGCCGCAAGAAGCCGATGGTCGGCTTCATCGCCGGCCGCACGGCGCCTCCGGGACGTCGCATGGGCCATGCCGGTGCGATCATTTCCGGCGGCAAGGGCGGCGCGGAAGACAAGATCGCGGCGATGGAAGCCGCGGGTATCCGGGTGTCGCCGTCGCCGGCGCGCCTTGGAAAGACCTTGGTTGAGGTCTTGAAGGGCTAAGAGGCAAGACCGACATTCCGACTGCCGGAATGTCGGTTTTTCAGCAAGAGCGCGGCGCGTGGCCGCGCGATCAGGGAGAGAGGGGCGTGGCGCTCCTCAACCAGCACATGTCACGCGAGCAAGCCAACACGGCCTTTGCGACCTCTTCGTTCCTCTATGGTGGCAATGCCACCTATATCGAGGACCTCTATGCGCGCTATCAGAACGATCCCGCTTCGGTCGATCCGGAGTGGCAGTCGTTCTTCTCGGCGCTGAAGGACGATCCGAAGGCTGTCGTGGCCGAGGCGCGCGGCGCGCCCTGGAAGCGCGCCGACTGGCCGCTCCACGCCAATGGCGAGCTTGTCTCGGCCATGGACGGCAATTGGGGCCAGATCGAAAAGGTCGTCACCGACAAGCTGAAGGCCAAGGCGGCCCAGGCCGCCACGGCGCCGACCGACCAGGCGGCAGCAGGGGCTGCCCTGTCGGAGGCGGCGATCCAGCAAGCGGCGCGCGACAGCGTGCGCGCGATCATGATGATCCGCGCCTATCGCATGCGCGGCCATCTGCATGCGGACCTCGATCCGCTGCATCTGGCGACCGTCGGTGATCATGAGGAGCTGCATCCCTCGACCTATGGCTTCACCGAGGCCGACTACAGCCGCAAGATCTTCATCGACAATGTTCTCGGGCTCGAATTCGCCACCATCCCCGAGATGCTGGAGATCCTGAAGCGCACCTATTGCTCGACGCTTGGCGTCGAGTTCATGCACATTTCCGATCCGGTCGAGAAGGCCTGGATCCAGGAACGCATCGAGGGGCCGGACAAGGCCATCACCTTCACGCCGGAAGGCAAGAAGGCGATCCTCAACAAGCTGATCGAGGCCGAGGGCTTCGAGAAGTTCCTCGACGTCAAGTTCACCGGCACCAAGCGCTTCGGCCTGGACGGCGCCGAGGGCCTGATCCCGGCGCTCGAGCAGATCATCAAGCGCGGCGGCAATCTCGGCGTGCACGAGATCGTCGTCGGCATGGCGCATCGCGGCCGTCTGAACGTGCTGACGCAGGTGATGGCTAAGCCGCACCGTGCGCTGTTCCACGAGTTCAAGGGCGGCTCCTACGCGCCCGACGACGTCGAGGGTTCGGGCGACGTGAAGTACCATCTCGGTGCTTCCTCGGACCGCGTTTTCGACGGCAACGAGGTCCATCTCTCGCTGACCGCCAACCCGTCGCATCTCGAGATCGTCGATCCCGTCGTGCTCGGCAAGGCGCGCGCCAAGCAGGACCTGCACAAGGACTACATCCGCACCGGCACGCTGCCGCTGCTGATCCATGGCGACGCGGCCTTCGCCGGCCAGGGCGTCGTGGCGGAGTGCTTCGGCCTGTCGGGCCTGAAGGGCCACCGCACCGGCGGCTCGATCCACTTCATCGTCAACAACCAGATCGGCTTCACGACGAACCCGCGTTTTTCGCGTTCGTCGCCCTATCCCTCCGACGTCGCCAAGATGATCGAGGCTCCGATCTTCCACGTGAATGGCGATGATCCGGAAGCCGTCGTCTTCGCCGCCAAGATCGCGATCGAGTTCCGGCAGAAGTTCCACAAGCCTGTCGTCATCGACATGTTCTGCTACCGCCGCTTCGGCCACAACGAAGGCGACGAGCCGGGCTTCACCCAGCCGCTGATGTACAAGAACATCCGCAGCCATCCGGCCATCGTCGAGATCTACTCGTCGAAGCTGATCGCCGAGGGGCTGATGACTTCAGAGGAAGTCGAGGCTGCCAAGGCCGCGTGGCGCTCGCGTCTCGAGGTTGAGTTCGAGGCCGGCCAGTCGTACAAGCCGAACAAGGCGGATTGGCTCGACGGCGCCTGGGCCGGCCTCAAGGCCGCCGCCGCCGATGACGAGCCGCGTCGTGGCAAGACCGGCGTGGACATGGACACGCTGCGGGCGCTCGGTGCCAAGCTGACCGACGTCCCGGCCGACTTCCACGTCCACCGGACCGTTCAGCGCTTCCTCGACAACCGCAAGAAGGCGATCGAGAGCGGCAACGGCATCGACTGGGCAACCGCCGAGGCACTGGCCTTCGCGACGCTTGCCAGTGACGGCCACCCGATCCGGCTGTCCGGTCAGGACTTGCGAGCGCGGCACCTTCTCGCAGCGCCATTCCGTGCTCTATGATCAGGAGACCGAGGAGCGCTTCATCCCGCTCAACAATCTCCGCGAGGGTCAGGCCCGCTACGAGGTCATCAACTCGATGCTCTCGGAAGAGGCGGTGCTCGGCTTCGAGTACGGCTATTCGTTGTCGGAACCGAATGCGCTGACGCTGTGGGAAGCCCAGTTCGGCGATTTCGCCAACGGCGCCCAGGTCGTGTTCGACCAGTTCATCTCGTCGGGTGAGCGCAAGTGGCTGCGCATGTCGGGCCTCGTCTGCCTGCTGCCGCATGGCTATGAAGGCCAGGGTCCGGAGCATTCCTCCGCCCGTCTCGAGCGCTTCCTGCAGATGTGCGCGGAAGACAACATGCAGGTCGCCAACGTCACGACGCCGGCGAATTACTACCACATCCTGCGCCGGCAGCTGAAGCGCGACATCCGCAAGCCGCTGATCCTGATGACGCCGAAGTCGCTGCTGCGCCACAAGCGCGCCGTGTCGACGCTGGCCCAGCTCGGTCCCGACAGCTCGTTCCATCGCCTGCTCTGGGATGATGCCGAGTTCCTCAAGGACGAGCCGATCAAGCTGGTTGCCGACGAGCGGACGCGTCGTGTCGTCATCTCCTCCGGCAAGGTCTATTACGACCTTTACGAGGAACGCGAGAAGCGCGGCATCAACGACGTGTATCTGCTGCGCGTCGAGCAGCTCTACCCGTTCCCGCTCAAGGCCCTGGTTCAGGAACTCGCCCGCTTCAAGAACGCCGAGATCGTCTGGTGCCAGGAAGAACCGAAGAACATGGGCTCCTGGGCCCATGTCGAGCCCTATCTGGAGTGGGTGCTCGGACAGGTCGGCGGCAAGTCGACCCGTGCGCGCTACACCGGACGGCCGGCTTCGGCGGCGACGGCGACGGGCCTGATGTCAAAGCATCTGGCCCAGTTGAACGCCTTCCTCGAAGACGCCCTCGGCTGAAAGACGGCGGCGCCTCGCTGCGCCGCCGGAAACTTCGTATCATCCAGAACGTACACCCAGAACGTCCACCAAGTTCGAACGGTAAGAGACCCAAGCCATGGCAACCGAAATCCGCGTCCCGACCCTCGGCGAGTCCGTGACTGAGGCGACGATTGGGCGGTGGTTCAAGAAAGTCGGCGAGACCGTTGCGGTCGACGAGCCGGTGGTCGAGCTCGAGACCGACAAGGTCACGATCGAGGTTCCGTCGCCCGTCGCCGGCGTGATCGAGGCGGTCGCCGCCAAGGATGGCGACACGGTCGGCGTCGGCGCGCTGCTCGGCACCATCGCGGGTGGCGCAGCCGCCGCGGCTCCCGCCAAGACGGAAGCGCCGAAGGCTGCTCCGGCCGCCCCCGCCGCTTCCGCCCCGGCTCCGGCCAAGACCGCTGCCGCCGGCGCCAACGGCCCGGCCGTGGCGAAGCTCGCTGCGGAAAGCGGTGTCGACACCTCGGCCGTTGCCGGCTCCGGCAAGGACGGTCGCGTCACCAAGGGCGACCTGCTCGGCGCCATCGCCAGCGGCGTCACCGCGCCGGCTCCGGCGGCTCCCGTCGCCGTCCGCGCGCCGGTTCCCGCCGATGACGCCGTCCGCGAAGAACGCGTCCGCATGACCAAGCTGCGCCAGACCATCGCGCGCCGCCTGAAGGATGCCCAGAACACCGCCGCCATGCTGACGACCTTCAACGAGGTCGACATGGGCGCCGTGATGGCGCTGCGCAGCCAGTACAAGGATCTGTTCGAGAAGAAGCACGGCGTGAAGCTCGGCTTCATGAGCTTCTTCACCAAGGCCGTGATCCAGGCGCTGAAGGAAATCCCGGCGGTCAATGCCGAGATCGACGGCACCGACCTGATCTACAAGAACTACTACAATATCGGCATCGCCGTCGGCACCGAGAAGGGCTTGGTCGTTCCGGTCCTGCGCGACGCAGACCATCTGTCGCTCGCCGGCATCGAGAAGACCATCGCCGGCCTCGGCAAGCGGGCTCGCGACGGCCAGCTCAAGATCGACGAGATGCAGGGCGGCACCTTCACGATCACCAATGGCGGCATCTACGGTTCGCTGATGTCGACGCCGATCCTGAACGCGCCGCAGTCGGGCATCCTCGGCATGCACAAGATCCAGGAGCGGCCGATGGTCGTCGGCGGCAAGATCGAGATCCGCCCGATGATGTATCTGGCGCTCTCCTACGATCACCGGATCGTCGACGGCAAGGAAGCTGTGACGTTCCTGGTGCGCGTCAAGGAGTGCCTCGAGGACCCGCAGCGTCTCGTTCTCGATCTCTGATCGAACGGACGGAACCGACATGGCTTTCGTCCCCCAACCCCGGTCGATCCCGGCGCGCCCCCGCGTTCCGGGTCGTTGGCTGGTGGCAGGGGCGGAAGCCCGCGAACATGGCGCGCCCTTTCGGGCGCGCTTCTCCATTCAGCCGGCCGGAGCCTCGGAAAGCGCAGCGCGCGTCCGAAACGCCTCCGGCCATTTGTTTTGGCGCTGAACGCGCCGCTGGCTAACGCCAAAATCGTCCGGGAGACCCCATGTCCTACGATCTCATCGTCATCGGTTCCGGTCCGGGTGGCTATGTCTGTGCCATCAAGGCGGCGCAGCTTGGCCTGAAGGTGGCCGTCGTCGAGAAGCGCGCGACCTATGGCGGCACCTGCCTCAACATCGGCTGCATCCCGTCCAAGGCGCTGCTGCATGCGTCCGAGATGTTCGAAGAGGTCGGCCATCTCGATGCGCTCGGCATCAAGGTCGCCAAGCCGAAGCTCGACCTGCCGGTCATGCTCGGCCACAAGGACGCGACGGTGAAGTCGAATGTCGACGGTGTCGCCTACCTGTTCAAGAAGAACAAGATCGACGGCCATATCGGCACCGGCTCGATCGCCGCTCCCGGCAAGGTCGTCGTGACCAAGGAAGACGGCACGTCAGAGACGCTGGAGACCAAGGCGATCGTCATCGCCACCGGCTCTGACTCCGCGCCGCTGCCGGGCGTCCCGATCGACGAGAAGCGCATCGTCACCTCGACCGGCGCGCTCGAGCTCGACAAGGTTCCGGCCAAGATGATCGTCGTCGGCGCCGGCGTCATCGGCCTTGAACTCGGCTCGGTCTGGCGCCGTCTCGGCGCCGAGGTGACCGTGGTCGAGTTCCTAGACCGCATCCTGCCCGGCATGGATGGCGAGGTCGCCAAGCAGTTCCAGCGCATGCTGGAGAAGCAGGGCTTCGCCTTCAAGCTCGGCACCAAGGTCACCGCCGTCGACACCAGCGGCAAGACGCTGAAGGCGACCATCGAGCCGGCCAAGGGCGGTGCCGCCGAGACGCTGGAAGCCGACGTCGTGCTGGTGGCGATCGGCCGCCGTCCGTTCACGGAAGGCCTCGGCCTTGAGACGGTCGGCGTCGAGCTGGACGAGCGCAAGCGCGTCAAGGTCGACGGCCACTACCAGACCAACGTTCCGGGCATCTATGCCATCGGAGACGTGATCGCTGGCCCGATGCTGGCCCACAAGGCCGAGGACGAGGGCGTCGCCGTTGCCGAGATCCTGGCCGGTCAGGCCGGTCATGTGAACTACGACGCCATTCCCGGCGTCGTCTACACTAGCCCGGAAATCGCGACGGTCGGCAAGACCGAGGAAGAACTGAAGGCCGCGGGCATCGCCTACAAGGTCGGCAAGTTCCCGTTCTCGGCGAATGGCCGCGCGCGGGCGATGCTGGCGACGGACGGCTTCGTCAAGGTTCTGGCCGATGCCGCGACCGATCGTCTGCTCGGCGCGCATATCGTCGGCAAGGGCGCCGGCGAGATGATCCACGAGGCGGTCGTGCTGATGGAGTTCGCCGGCTCGGCCGAGGATCTCGGCCGCTCGACGCACGCGCATCCGACAATGTCGGAATCGATCAAGGAAGCGGCACTGGCGGCCTGGTTCAAGCCGATCCATATGTAAGAAGGAGGTCGTCGGCCGCTGACAGATTGTCCGGCGACCCTTCCAAGTCTCTCCACGATCAGGCGGCCGACGCAAGGCTTGAGAGTTTCGGCCGATTGCGCGCCGCCCGTTCCTCCGTCCTCGGTGGCATCGGGAGAGAACCATGTTCGACGAACACAACATCGTTCAGCGATTTCGTCGCTGCGTCGAGATCTTGGCTGTGCTCTGGATCGTCGGCGCATTGTCCTGGCTGACCGTGGTCGGCGTACCTGCAATTCTCAGTGGCAATTTCGCGCTGATCATCAGCCTGTTCCTCGCGATCGCTTTCACGATCTTCGGCGTCGGCGCGCTGTTGGGTGGCGCCTATCTGCTGGTCGCGATGGAGCGTCGGCTTCGTCATGTGGAGGCATTGCTTAGCCGAGTGGTCGTCGAGGCAGCGCAGGACAACGAGGAAGAGTCATCCGACGAGATGGCGGCATCGGCCGGCGTAACCTCGACGCCGGCCGAATGATACGCCAGCTCAGGTGAGCGGCTTCTGCTTCGTCTCGACGTCGATCGCCGCCGTGGCGATGGCGCCGAGCAGCAAGATCGCGGCGAACAGGCCGAGCGCGACGTTGAACGAGTAGGTCACGACCGCGCCCACGACCGTCGGGGCCAGAAGGCCGCCCAGGCGCGCCATCGCACCGGCCAGGCCCATGCCGCTGGCGCGCAGCGCCGTCGGGTAGAGTTCCGGCGTGAAGGCGTAGAGCGCGCCCCAGGTGCCCAGCAGCGCGAAGCTCATCAGCATCATCGCAGCCCCGACCGCCGTCGGATCGGCGAGCACGGCGTAGAGGAAGCAGCCGACCGCCGAGAGCAGCAGGAAGGCGATCAGGGTCGGCTTGCGACCCCAGCGCTCGACGCCATAGGCCGCCAGCGCATAGCCCGGGATCTGCGCCAGCGCCAGCAGCACCAGGAAGCCATAGCCGCGGAGAAAGCCGTAGTGCTCGCCGGCGCTGACCAGCTTGCCGGGCAGCCAGACGAAGATGCCGTAATACGAGATCGAGACCAGCAGCCAGGCGGCGAGGATCAGGTAGGAGCGGCGGGCATAGGGGCCGGAGAACAGCGCCGATAGCGGCAGGCGCGGCTCGCGCGTTTCGGTCAGCTTGCCGGCCAGCACCGGCTTGCCATTGGTCGTGGCGATCCGGTCGAGCACCGTCTTGGCTTCCGCCGCTTTGCCGTTCTTCAGCAGATAGAACGGCGATTCCGGCACCCAGAAGCGCAGCGCCAGTCCGATCAGCGCCGGCAGCGCCGTGATGACGAAGATGAAGCGCCAGCCGTCGGCCATGCCGTTGGCGGCGGCGTACCAGGCGGCAAGCGCCACGATCACCGTGCCGACGGCCCAGAAGCCCTCCAGGCCGACCAGCCAGCGGCCGCGCCGGTTGGCCGGCAGGAACTCGGCCATCATCGCATAGTCGACCGGTAGCGTGCCGCCGACGGCGAGACCGGTGATGAAGCGGAAGATCAGCAGCATGGTGAAGTCGGAGGCGAAGGCCGAAGCGAGGCCGAACAGCGCGTCGAGCAGCACGGTGACGATCAGCAGGTTGCGGCGGCCGATGCGGTCGGCGAGGCGGCCGAACAGGGCGGCGCCGATCAGCATGCCGACGAAGAAGATCGTGCCGGTCTGCAGCGCCACCGGCAGGCTCAGGCCGAAGGTCTTGGCGATCGAAGGTGCGGTAAAGCCGATCGACAGCACCTGCATCGCATCAGCGGTCCAGACGAGGCCGAAAATCAGGAACAATCGGCGCTGGAACGCCCCTGTGCCGGCGGCGTTCAACGCCTCGTCAATGGTCACATCCCGCATCGTCTTCTCCCGTATTCCGGCGCCGCGAATCGGCGCCCCCCAGACGCTGCGTCAATCCGACAGGAAAGCGATGAGACCAAATCAACATTGGTTTCATGCTGAAAGATCAATGCTGCAATGCGGCGATATTTCCGTCCGCGGGCCTTGATCGGGGCGCTGCGACCCCTTAACCAGACCGGCCCTTCACGGAGTTCACGATCATGGTAGCCTGCGGCCTCGACTTTGGCACGTCCAACACGACGCTCGGGGTCTCTACCGCCGATGGTCCGGCGCTGATCGCGCTCGAAGGGGCGAGCGTGACGATCCCCAGCGCGATCTTCTACACGCCGAACGGGGCGGAGCCCGCCGTCGGCCGCGCCGCCATCCGCGCCTATGTCGACGGCACCAATGGCCGCTTGATGCGCAGCCTGAAATCCGTGCTCGGCAGCTCGCTGATCCATGAATCGACCGCCATCGGCCGCGGCCGGGTCTCGTTTCGCGACGTGATCTCGCAATATGTCGGCATCGTGAAGAGCCGGGCCGAGGAAGTCTCCGGCACATCGATCGATGCCGTCGTGCATGGAAGGCCGGTGCATTTCGTCGACAGCGATCCCGATGGCGACCGCAAGGCCGAGGAGGCGCTGCAGGCGATCGCCCACGAGGTAGGCTTCAGGCACATCTCCTTCCAGTATGAGCCGATCGCGGCGGCGCTCGACTATGAGCGCCAGGTCGGCTCCGAGGAAATCGCGCTGATCGCCGATATCGGGGGCGGCACGTCGGACTTCTCCATTGTGCGTCTGGGCCCCTCGCGCCGCCATAAGGCCGACCGGCTCGACGACATCCTCGCTAATGACGGCATCCGCATCGGCGGCACCGATTTCGACCATTACCTCTCGATCGGTACCGCGATGCCGCTGCTCGGCTTCGGCTCCGGCATGAAGCGGGCCGGCCTTCCCGTTCCGTCCGGCTATTTCCACGACCTCGCCACCTGGTCGTCAATCAACCGGCTCTACGAGAGCGGCGTCATGCGGCAGTTGCACGAGGTGCGGCGCGAGGCGCTGCATCCCGAACTGATCGAGCGGCTGATTCATGTCGTCGAGGAACAGGGCGGCCATCGCCTCGCCATCGACATCGAGGCGGCGAAGATTGCGCTCTCGGACGAGGCGCAGGTCGAAGTTCTGCTGAACTGGATCGAGAGCGGCCTTGCCATGACGGTGGATCGCGGCGTGCTGGTCGACAAGACCCGCGGCCTCGCCGACAAGATCGCGGCGCGGATCGACGACTGCCTGCGCGACGCCGGGCTCGGTCATGACGCCATCGACGCCGTGTTCCTGACCGGCGGCTCGACCCGGCTCGCCCATGTCCATGCGGCGATCCTCGGCACCGTGCCGAATGCACGCGTTGTCGATGGCGACACCTTCGGCTCGGTCGGCACCGGCCTCACCATCGAGGCCGCGACCCGCTACGGCGTTGTTGCCGCCTGATCCGCGGCGCTGGCGCCCGCAGCGGGCGCCAGCATCACCAGCTTGATGTCGGGATGGCGGGCGAGTAGGAAGGTGATCTGCTCGTAGCGCAGAAAGCCGTCCTCGGGGTGGGTGAAGGTGCGCAAGCCCCCCTCGCGGTCGACCACCGCATGCGCCTCCCACGCCTCGGCGAAGAACGGGCTGTTTCGCGTCAGTTCCTCCACAAGCGCCCGCATCTCCGGCGCCTCGAGATGGCGGCTGTAATCGGCGCGGAACTCCGCCGCCACCCGTCGCGCCCGGCTCTCCCAGCCCTCGATGATGTTTCGGGCCGCTGGCGACGTGAAGATGTAGCGCAGCAGGTTCATTTCACTTGAAACACCATCGGTTGGCGGCTTGCCGTCCAGCCAGCCGACGAACAGATGCGCGGCGGCCTCGTTCCAGGCGAGCGCCGTCCAGGACCGGTCGAGCACATAGGCCGGCGTCGGCAGCGCCATGAGGGTCACGGCGAGGCCCGGCGGCAGCGCGTCGGCGCTGTTGTCCTCGCCCGCCCGCGGGTCGCGCCTGCCGCCGAGGTCGAAGAGATAGGCGCGCTCGGCCGGCGTCAGCCGCATGACCCGGGCCAGCCGGCCCAGTGCCGTTGCCGAGACCGAGATCTCCCGTCCCTGTTCGATCCAGCTCAGCCAGGTCGCGCTGACTCCAGAAAGCTGCGCCAGTTCCTCGCGGCGTAGCCCCGGGGTGCGCCGTCGCGTGCCCGGGTCGAGCCCGAACATCGCCGGCTGCAGCCGCTCGCGATGGGCGCGGATGAATTCGCCGAGTTCGCGGCGGCGGACCGTGTCGGTTTCCGGGATCATGGCACCGATTATACCAGGATAAAACAGAATCTGGTACGGGTTTACGCTGGCTGGCAAATCCGACGTGGACGGTCGATGATCACCACCGACAGGATCGACCGCACGGAAACTCAGCCATGACCCAATCGACGAAAGACAACGCCGCCGCGCGCCAGAGCCATGAGGCCTTGGTCGTGCGGCAATTCGGCTCCCAGGCTTCGGCCTATGTGGCCAGCGCCGTGCATGCCCAAGGCGCCGATCTCCAGCAGATGATCGAGATCGCGGCGCGTATGCCGGATGCCCACGTCATCGATCTCGGCTGCGGTGGCGGTCATGTCGCCTATGGCGTGGCGCCGGTCCTGGCGTCGGTGGTCGCCTATGATCTGTCGGCTGGCATGCTGGAGGCGGTGGCGGCGGAAGCGGCCAAGCGTGGCTTCGGCAATCTGACCACCCGACAAGGCGCGGCCGAGCAGTTGCCGTTCACCGATGGCGCGTTCGATGTCGTGCTGTCGCGCTATTCGGCGCATCACTGGCAAAATGTCCGCCAGGGTGTTCGCGAGGCGCGGCGTGTGCTGAAGACGGGCGGCACGGCGGTGATTTCCGACATCATCGCGCCGGAAGTGCCTGTTTCCGACACCTTCCTGCAGACCTTCGAGATGCTGCGCGACCCGTCTCACGTGCGCGACTATTCCACGTCCGAATGGGTGGCGATCGCGTCCGAGGCGGGCTTTGCCGTCACCGGCGTCACACGCCGGCGCCTGCCGCTCGATTTCGACGCCTGGGTTGGCCGGATGCGGACGCCAGAGGTGCAGGTCGCGGCGATCCGTGCTCTGCAGGCGGCGATGTCGGAACAGGTGCGCGAGCATTTTGCGATTCAAGCGGACGGCTCGTTCACCATCGATCAGGCGGTTTTCGAACTTGTTGCCGTGTAGGGGGCGAAACTCCGTTGCTTACCTCTCCCTGAGGGAGAGGTCGGCTCGAAGAGCCGGGTGAGGGTTTAGGGAACTATCCGGAGAGGCCGTAAACCCTCACCCGCCGCACTGCGTGCGTCGACCTCTTCCTCAGGGAGAGGTGAGGGACGGAGCTGCCTGGCGTGGATCTGGCCTCAGCCTGGCTTGTTGCCGCCAGCGCGCGGATGCGCCTTCTCGAACACGGCGAGAAGGCGCTCCGTGTCGATGGCGGTATAGACCTGGGTCGTCGACAGGCTGGCGTGGCCCAGCAATTCCTGGATGGCGCGCAGATCGCCGCCATTGGCAAGCAGGTGCGTCGCGAAGGAGTGCCGCAGCGCATGCGGCGTGGCGCTTTCGGCGAGGCCGAGCGCGCCGCGCAGCTTCGCCATGGCAAGCTGGATGATGCGCGCCTTGAGCGGCCCGCCGCGCACGCCGAGAAACAGCGGTCCGTCCGGCTTCGATTGCGATGGCGACAGGCGCAGATATTCCGCCACCGCCTCGGCCACGACCGGCAGGACCGGCACCAACCGGACCTTGCCGCCCTTGCCGGTCACCCGCAGCGTCGCGGCCGGGTCGAGCGGTGCGTCGGCGCGCCGAATGCCGAGCGCTTCCGAGATACGCAGCCCCGAGCCGTAGCAGAGCGCCAGCACGGCGGCATTGCGCGCCGCTACCCACGGCTCCTCGTCCAGCTGTTCGTCCATTTCGACGACGCGCAGCGCCGAGGGCGCGGCGAGCGGACGGGGCAGGGTTTTTGGCTGGCGCGGCGCGCGCATGGCGCGGAAGGCGGCGCCATTGGCATGGCCCTCGCGCTCCAGGAAACCGATGAACGAGCGGATGCCGGCAAGCCCCCGCGCCAGCGTGCGGGAGCCAACGCCCGTGCTTCGCCGCGTCGCCATGAAGCCGCGCAGGTCCGCCGTGCGGATCGCGGCGAAATCGGCGAGCGTTGGCGGGTTGCCGATATGGCCGGTCAGGAAGGACAGGAACTGTTCGAGATCGCGCGAATAGGCTTCGAGCGTCTTCGGCGACAGGCGCCGTTCGCCGCGCAGATGCTCGCCCCACGCATCGATCTGCTCGAGCGTGTCGCGGGCGGCAATGACGAGGGGCGAGGCGGACATGGCCCCATTACCTGCCAACAGGGTTGATGTCAGGTTAAGGCGGGCCGTATCCCCTAGACCGGCAGCGGCTCGGAAAAATGCGTCACGGTCGGGAACGGGTCGTAGAAACCGTGCAGCAGTGCCTTCCAGTGCTGGTATCGGTCAGAAGAGCGGAAGCCCGGATCGTGGTCGGTGAGGCTCTCCCAGCGCACTAGCAACAGATAAGTGCCGGGGGTTTCGATCGAGGGACGCACTTCGAGGCCGAGAAAGCCGGGGCTGGCGGCGATCAGCGGTGCTGCCCTGGTCATCGCTTCCTCGAAAGCGCTGGCATGGCCGGGTTTCACCGTGAGAAGGGCGTGTTCGAGGATCATGATGGCTCGCCTGATTGAGTGAACGCTATTATTTGGGGCATGAAGGCGGCATCGTCGACTGCTTCGTCGCTCCGGGGATTCTGGTTTGGAATTGGGCCGCACCGTGTCCGTTCTGCTGCCGCTGGCGGTGGATGGACCCTATACCTACAAAGTGCCGGCCGGCATGGAACTGGCGCCGGGCGATATCGTGCGCGTGCCGCTCGGCCCCCGCGAGATGATCGGCGCCGTCTGGGACGATCCAGTCGATCCTACAGTCGGCCATAACCGGCTGCGCGCCATCCTGCATCACTATGATTCGCCGCCGCTCGACCCGAGTCTGCGCCGATTCGTCGATTGGGTAGCGAATTATACGCTGAGCCAGCGCGGCATGGTGCTGCGCATGGTGCTGCGCGCGCCCGACGCGCTGGAGCCCGAGCGCGCCGTGCCGGCGCTGCGGCTCGCCGGCAAGCAGCCCGACCGCATCACGGCGGCGCGCCAGCGTGTGCTCGATGCGCTGGCCGGCGGCGAGCCGATGCCGAAAAGCGCCGTCGCCGCCTTCGCCGCCGTCTCCTCCAGCGTCGTCAACGGCCTGGTCGAGCAGGGCGTGCTCGAGGCGGTCATGCTGCCGCCGCCCGCGCTGACCGAGCCGCCCGAGCCGGACCATGCCCGCCCGACCTTCGATCCCGGCCAGGACGACGCGGCAAAACTGCTGCGCGCCAGCGTCGACGAAGCCAGTTTCTCCGTCACCCTGATCGACGGCGTCACCGGCTCCGGCAAGACGGAAGTCTATTTCGAGGCGCTGGCCGAAACGCTGCGCATGGGCAAGCAGGCGCTGGTGCTGCTGCCGGAAATCGCGCTCACCGTCGATTTTCTCGATCGGTTCGCTCGCCGCTTCGGCCATCGCCCGGCCGAATGGCATTCCGAGATGCCGCCAAGGATGCGTGAAAGGGTTTGGCGCGGGGTTGCCACCGGCGCCGTGCAGGCGGTGGTCGGCGCGCGCTCGGCGCTGTTCCTGCCGTTCCAGAAACTCGGCCTCGTCGTCGTCGATGAAGAGCACGACACCGCCTACAAGCAGGAAGAGGGCGTCATCTACAACGCCCGCGACATGGCGGTGGTGCGCGGCCATATCGGCGCCTTCCCGGTCGTGCTGGCCTCGGCGACGCCGTCGATCGAAAGCCGGGTCAATGCCGACCAGGGCCGTTATAGGCGCATCCTGCTGACGGCGCGCTACGCGGCGGCCAAGCTGCCGGAGATCGTGCCGGTCGACCTGCGCATCGATACACCCGAACGCGGCCAGTTCCTGGCGCCGTCGCTGGTCAAGGCGATCGAGGAGACGATCGCCAACAAGGGCCAGGCGCTGCTGTTCCTGAACCGGCGCGGCTATGCCCCCTTGACGCTTTGCCGGACCTGCGGCCACCGCTTCCAGTGCCCGAACTGCTCGACCTGGCTGGTCGATCACCGGTTTCGCGGCCAGCTTGTCTGTCATCATTGCGGCCATACCGAGCGCCGGCCCGACCAGTGCCCGGTCTGCGACGCCGAGGACAGCCTGGTTGCCTGCGGCCCCGGTGTCGAGCGGGTGGCGGAAGAGGTCGCCACACGATTCCCCAATGCGCGTCGAATCGTGCTGTCGAGCGATTTGCTCGGCGGTGTGAAGAAGATGCGCGAAGAATTCGACGCCATCCGCAATGGCGCCGCCGACATCATCATCGGCACGCAGCTGGTCGCCAAAGGCCATAACTTCCCGTTGCTGGCGCTGGTCGGCGTCGTCGATGCCGATCTTGGCCTTGCCCATGGCGACCCGCGCGCCGCCGAGCGGACCTTCCAGCTGCTGGCGCAGGTGACGGGCCGCGCCGGCCGCGCTGGCGGCGACAGCCGGGCGTTGTTGCAGACCTATGCGCCGGAACACCCCGTCATCGCGGCGATCGCGTCGGGCGACCGCGAGGCGTTCTATGCCCGCGAGATCGAGGCGCGACGTATTGCCGTGCTGCCGCCGTTCGGGCGGCTGGCCGGCATCATCATCTCGGCCGCCGACCGCGCCACGTCCTATGGCTATGCGATGGCGCTCCGGCGGATGGCGCCGGAAAGCGGGCCGGTGATGGTGCTCGGCCCGTCCGAGGCGCCGCTGGCGGTTTTGCGCGGCCGCCACCGCTTCCGCCTGCTGGTCCAGGCGCCGCGCGCCGTCGATCTGCAGGCCTTCCTGCGCGGCTGGCTGGCCGAGGCGCCGGCGGTGCGCGGCAGCCTTCGGGTACAGGTCGATATCGATCCGCAGAGCTTCCTTTGAACCCTGCGGCCGACCTCGGGCCGGCAATCTGGTCGATTCAAGGCGCAGGCCGTGTTGCGAGTCGCGGGATGCTGTGGTAACGAACGCGCGGCTTCGGGGAATACCGTTTTTGACGGGTTCCTCCTGTTGAAAAAATCTTCAATACGTTCAAGGCGTTGCGTGCAGCATCCGGACCAAGCCGGAAGTGGGGGCGCGTCACAGAGCGAGGATCAGGTGGCAGAAGACAAAACTCTCGTATCAGGGGTCGCCGGGCGTTACGCGACGGCACTGTTTGATCTGGCCCTCGAGAGCGGCGCGCTCGACGCCGTCGATGCCGATCTGTCCCGTTTCATCGGCCCTGCTGAGCGAGAGCGACGATCTCGTTCGCCTCGTGCAGAGCCCGGTCTTCGACGCCGACGAGCAGCTGCGCGCGATTTCGGCCGTGCTGGCGAAGGCCGGCATCGGCGGGCTGGTCGGCAATTTCGTCAAGGTCGCGGCGAGCAATCGCCGCCTGTTCGCTGTTCCCGGCATGATCGCTGGCTTCCGCCAGCTGCTCGCCAAGCACCGCGGCGAGGTCACCGCCGAGGTGACGAGCGCCGAGCCGCTTTCCGAGACGCAGACCGCGGCGCTGAAGGAAGCGCTCAAGGCGCAGATCGGCAAGGACGTCACGCTTTCTTCGAATGTCGATCCGGCATTGATCGGCGGCCTGGTCGTCAAGGTCGGCAGCCGCATGATCGACACGTCGCTTCGCACCAAACTCAATTCACTCAAGATCGCTATGAAAGAGGTCGGCTGATGGACATCCGCGCCGCTGAAATCTCCGCAATCCTCAAGGAGCAGATCAAGAATTTCGGCTCCGAGGCTCAGGTTTCCGAAGTCGGACAGGTTCTGTCGGTCGGTGACGGTATTGCCCGCGTCTACGGTCTGGACAACGTCCAGGCCGGCGAGATGGTCGAGTTCCCCGGTGGAACCCGCGGCATGGCCCTGAACCTCGAAACCGACAATGTCGGTATCGTGATCTTCGGCTCCGACCGTGACATCGCCGAAGGCGACACGGTCAAGCGCACCAACGCCATCGTGGACGTGCCGGTCGGCAAGGGTCTGCTCGGCCGCGTCGTCGACGCGCTCGGCAATCCGATCGACGGCAAGGGCCCGATCGAGTTCACCGAGCGTCGCCGCGTCGACGTCAAGGCGCCGGGCATCATCCCGCGCAAGTCGGTGCATGAGCCGATGCAGACCGGCCTCAAGGCCATCGACGCGATGATCCCGATCGGCCGTGGCCAGCGCGAGCTGATCATCGGCGATCGTCAGACCGGCAAGACCGCCGTCGCGCTCGACGCCATCCTGAACCAGAAGTCGGTCAACGACACGGGCGACGAGAGCAAGAAGCTCTATTGCGTCTACGTCGCTATCGGCCAGAAGCGTTCGACCGTCGCGCAGTTCGTGAAGGTGCTCGAGGAGCGCGGCGCGCTCGAATATTCGATCATCATCGCCGCCACCGCTTCGGACCCGGCTCCGATGCAGTACCTGGCCCCGATGGCCGGCTGCGCCATGGGCGAGTTCTTCCGCGACAACGGCATGCACGCCCTGATCGTCTATGACGATCTGTCGAAGCAGGCCGTCGCCTACCGCCAGATGTCGCTGCTGCTGCGCCGCCCGCCGGGCCGCGAAGCCTACCCGGGCGACGTCTTCTACCTGCATTCCCGCCTGCTCGAGCGCGCAGCCAAGCTGAACGACGACAACGGCAATGGCTCGCTGACGGCGCTGCCGGTCATCGAGACGCAGGCCAACGACGTGTCGGCCTACATCCCGACCAACGTGATCTCGATCACCGACGGCCAGATCTTCCTCGAGACCGACCTGTTCTACCAGGGCATCCGCCCGGCCGTGAACGTCGGCCTCTCGGTGTCGCGCGTCGGCTCCGCCGCCCAGATCAAGGCGATGAAGCAGGTTGCCGGCCCGATCAAGGGCGAGCTGTCGCAGTATCGTGAAATGGCTGCCTTCGCCCAGTTCGGCTCCGATCTCGACGCGACGACGCAGAAGCTGCTGAACCGCGGCGCCCGTCTGACCGAGCTCCTGAAGCAGCAGCAGTTCTCGCCGCTGAAGGTCGAGGAGCAGGTTGCGGTGATCTATGCCGGCGTGAACGGCTATCTCGACCGCATCGAAGTCAACCAGGTCGGCGCGTTCGAGGCAGGCCTGCTGGCCTCGCTCCGCAGCGAGCACAAGGCGCTGCTCGACGGCATCCGCGACAAGCGCGAGCTGAATGACGACTTCCGTGCGCAGCTCAAGGCCGCGCTGGACAGCTTCGCCAAGTCTTTCGCCTGAATCCAGGTCTGAACCGGGTCGCCTCGCGCGACCCGGATCTCAGTCCGACCGACAGGGACGCTCATGCCGAGCCTCAAGGAACTAAAGAATCGCATCGCCTCGGTGAAGGCGACGCAGAAGATCACCAAGGCGATGCAGATGGTCGCCGCGGCGAAGCTGCGTCGTGCCCAGGCTGCTGCGGAAGCGGCCCGCCCCTATGCGGAGCGCATGAACGCCGTGCTCGCCAATGTGGCGGCTGGCGTCAACACCGACGACGGTCCGAAGCTCCTGGCTCGGCACCGGCTCCGATCAGACGCATCTTCTCGTCGTCTGCACGGCCGAGCGCGGCCTCTGCGGCGCGTTCAACTCGTCGATCGCCCGCCTGGCGCGCGAGCACACGCCTGCGCCTGCAGCGCGAAGGCAAGACGGTGAAGATCCTCTGCGTTGGCAAGAAGGGCTATGACATCCTTCGCCGCCAGTTCAAGACGGAGATCATCGAGCTGATCGAGCTGCGCACGGTCAAGCAGATCGGCTTTGCCAATGCCGACGCGATCGGCCGCAAGCTGCTGCAGCTCTATGACGACGGCCAGTTCGACGTCGCGACGCTGTTCTACGCCAAGTTCCGCTCGGTGATTCAGCAGATCCCGACGGCGCAGCAGATCATTCCGGCGCAGCTCCCGGCCGAAGAAGCCGGCGCGGCCGTGTCGAACTACGAATATGAGCCGAACGAAGCGGCGATCCTCGAGGATCTGCTGCCGCGCAATATTTCGGTCCAGGTTCTGGGTGCTCTCCTCGAAAACGTCGCGTCCGAAATGGGCGCCAAGATGTCGGCGATGGATAGCGCCACGCGCAACGCAGGCGAGATGATCAAGAAGTACACGCTCCGGTACAACCGGACGCGCCAGGCGATGATCACCAAGGAACTGATCGAGATCATTTCGGGCGCCGAGGCGCTCTGACCGGATTTTTGGAAGGTTGAACACCATGGCGAACACCAATCAGCAGGCCGGCTCCGGCCGCGTCACCCAGGTTATCGGCGCCGTCGTCGACGTGCAGTTCGATGGCCATCTGCCCGCGATCCTGAACGCGCTCGAGACCGACAACAACGGCAACCGCCTCGTTCTGGAAGTCGCGCAGCATCTCGGCGAGAACACCGTGCGCTGCATCGCCATGGACGTGTCGGAAGGCCTCGTCCGCGGCCAGAAGGTCAAGGACCTCGGCGGCCCGATCCAGGTTCCGGTCGGCGTCGGCACCCTCGGCCGCATCATGAACGTCATCGGCGAGCCGATCGACGAGGCCGGCCCGGTCGAGGCCGAAGGCCTGCGTCCGATCCATGCCCCGGCCCCGTCCTATTCGGAGCAGGCAACCTCGGCCGAGATCCTGGTCACGGGCATCAAGGTCGTCGACCTGCTCGCTCCGTATTCCAAGGGCGGTAAGGTCGGCCTGTTCGGCGGCGCCGGCGTCGGCAAGACCGTTCTGATCCAGGAGCTGATCAACAACGTCGCGAAGGTGCACGGCGGTTACTCCGTGTTCGCCGGCGTTGGCGAGCGTACCCGCGAGGGCAACGATCTCTACCACGAGTTCATCGACGCCAAGGTGAACGCCGATCCGCACAATCCCGATCCGGCCGTCAAGTCGAAGTGCGCGCTCGTGTTCGGCCAGATGAACGAGCCGCCGGGCGCCCGCGCCCGCGTCGCCCTGACCGGCCTGACCGTCGCCGAGAACTTCCGCGACCAGGGCCAGGACGTGCTGTTCTTCGTCGACAACATCTTCCGCTTCACCCAGGCGGGTTCGGAAGTGTCGGCTCTGCTCGGCCGTATCCCGTCGGCCGTGGGCTATCAGCCCACGCTGGCGACGGACATGGGCCAGCTGCAGGAGCGCATCACCACCACGCATAAGGGCTCGATCACGTCCGTGCAGGCCATCTACGTGCCGGCCGACGATTTGACCGACCCGGCGCCGGCCACCTCGTTCGCCCACCTTGACGCCACGACGGTTCTGTCGCGCGCGATCTCGGAAAAGGGCATCTACCCGGCCGTGGATCCGCTCGATTCGACCTCGCGCATGCTGACCCCGGCGATCGTCGGTGAAGAGCATTACGCGGTGGCCCGCCAGGTGCAGCAGATCCTGCAGCGCTACAAGTCGCTGCAGGACATCATCGCGATCCTGGGCATGGACGAGCTGTCCGAAGAGGACAAGCTCACCGTTGCCCGCGCCCGCAAGATCGAGCGCTTCCTGTCGCAGCCGTTCGACGTGGCCGAGGCCTTCACCGGTTCGCCGGGCGTCCAGGTCCGCATCGAAGACACGATCAAGGGCTTCAAGGGCCTCTGCGAAGGTGCCTACGATCATCTCCCCGAGGCTGCCTTCTACATGGTCGGCACGATCGAGGAAGCGATTGGCAAGGCCAAGAAGCTCGCGGCAGCAGCCTGATCGTCTGACGAGAGAAAGAGCCCAACATGGCAGAACCGTTCCCGTTCGAACTCGTCTCACCCGAGCGGCTCCTGCTTTCGGAGTCGGTCGAGGCGGTCGTGGTCCCGGGCACTGAAGGCGAGTTCACGGTCCTCAAGGACCATGCTCCCTTCATGGCGACCATCAAGCCGGGCTGCGTTGTCGTCACGCAGGTCGGCGGCGGTGTTCAGAAGTTCTTCGTGCGCGGCGGCTTCGCCGACGTGAACGGGACCGGCCTGACCATCCTCGCCGAGCAGGCGATTCCGCTGGAAAGCCTCGATCCCGATGCGTTCGCGCTCGAGATCCGCAACGCCGAGGAGGACGTCGCCGACGCGCGCGACGACGCCCAACGCACTGTGGCGCAGACCAAGCTGCAGCAGCTTCAGGATATCCGCGAAGCCCTCGGCCACTAGTTTCTTGCGGCCCCGGCCGCGGGATGCAGATCCAAAAAACCCGCCATGGACCTTCCGGTCGATGGCGGGTTTTTTATTGGTCGGGCCGAGCAATGCGCCGGCGGCCGCGCGGGGCGTCCCGCTGGGGAGGCGACGGCCGGGAGGCCGTCGCCCGACTTCGCAGGCTTACCGGCCGGCGTTGGCGATCGCCGCGATGACCCCGGTGGCGATGCCGATCATCAGGTACTGACCATCATTCTCGACCCACTGGTAGCCGCGCGGCGGCGCCTTCAGATTGTGCCGGTGATAGTCGACCCGTCCGCCGCGATACTGCGGCGGCACGCGCTGGCCCTTCGACCAATGGCGGCGGTAGTCCTGCTTCTTCATCTGCGGCTGGCGATGCTGCTGCTCGTAGCGACCATGGCCGCGATTATCGCGGTCATGGTCGCGGTCGCCACGGTACTGCTGCGCGAAGGCGGCGGGCGTGGCGAGCATCGACAGGGCGATGGTGGCGAGAAGGATCTTCTTCATGGGCGGGTCATCCTCGTTGTGGGTGACCCGGTTGTAGGCGTGCGCGCCTGAACCTGAAATGAACGGCTCCCTTACTATCCGTTCAGGGACTCGGGGGAGGTCGTGGCGGCCGGAAAGCCCTATCCGGATCAAGCCGCCAGATGACGGAACGCCGAAACGACCTGTTCGTAGACCTTACGCTTGAACGGCACGATCAGCGACGGCAGGTGCCCGAGCGGCTCCCAGCGCCACGAGATGAACTCGGCCTCGGCGCTGCCATCGCCCGGCTCCAGGACGTTGATCTCGTTCTCGTCGCCCTCGAAGCGGAAGGCGAACCACTTCTGCCGCTGGCCGCGATACTTGCCCTTGAGCGCGATGCCGACCAGTTCCGGCGGCAGGTCGTAGTCGAACCAGCCCTCGGCCTCGGCGAGCAGCGACACCGATCGGATGCTCGTCTCCTCGAACAGTTCGCGGCGCGCGGCGGGGAGGGGATCCTCGCCCTTGTCAATGCCGCCTTGCGGCAGCTGCCAGACCGGATCGCCCGGCGTCAGTTCCGCATTGGGCGAACGCTCGCCGATGAACACCAGGCCATCCTTGTTGAACACGACGGTGCCGACACAGGGGCGATAGGGCAGCGAAGTGGGATCGACGAGCTTCTTGCCGGACATGATTTGCATCACCATTCGAGGCCTCCCGGCATGACGGCGGGAGCGGGGTGGGGGATAGCGGTCGGCGCGACGATAGCACGGCTCAGCACCGTCGATCGTGACAGTACCAATGCTATGCACACGCGCGGCGGTGTCACCGAACGAGGCTCAATCGCGCGAGAGGCTAGCAGAGTCGCGTCCAGGCCCGGTCATGAGGGTTCGCGCGGGGGGGGGCGGCGGCGTGCGGCGGCATCTGTGATGAGCGTACGCCGGCTACGCCGTGGAGTGAGCGCCGATGGCGTGGCGTCGGAACGATGCCGAAAGAAAAACGGCGCCCCAAGGGGCGCCGTCTTGCATCAGTTCGGAACCGCGGTTGCCGGATTCGGTGGGAAGGCGCTGTTCGCCTGCTTGCCGTCGAGCAGGCCGATCGCTTCCTGCAGCTGCTTGTCGTCCTTTGCCTCCGGCGGAACATAGGCCTGCGAGCCGGTGCCTTCGTCGCCGCCGCCCTCATTGGTGAGGTGGCCCTTGAGCGAGGCCTCGCCCTTGGTGTCGGTCACCTTGTCCTTCAGTTCCGGCGGCAGGTCCTGCACCACCTGGATGTCCGGATCGATGCCCTTGGCCTGGATCGAGCGGCCCGACGGCGTGTAGTAGCGCGCCGTGGTCAGGCGAATGGCGCCGTTCGAGCCGAGCGGAATGATCGTCTGAACCGAGCCCTTACCGAAGGAACGCGTGCCGAGGATGGTGGCGCGCTTCTGGTCCTGCAGGGCGCCGGCGACGATTTCCGAAGCCGAGGCCGAGCCGCCATTGATCAGCACGATCACCGGCTTGCCGTCCGTCAGATCGCCCGGAGGGCGTCGTAACGCATGTTCTGGTCGGCATGGCGACCGCGCGTCGAGACGATCTCGCCCTTCTCAAGGAAAGCGTCGCTGACATACTCGGCCTGGTCGAGCAGACCGCCCGGATTGTTGCGCAGATCGAGGATGTAGCCCTTGAGCTTGTCCTTGCCGATGTCCTGCTTGAGCTTCTCGATGGCGGCCTTCAGGCCGTCGAAGGTCTGCTCGTTGAAGGAGGAGATGCGGAGATAGCCGATGTCGCCCTCGGCGCGCGAGCGCACGGACTGAACGCGGATCACGTCGCGGACGATCTTCACGTCGAACGGCTTCTCGACGCCCTTGCGCTGGATCGTGATCGTGATCGGCGTGTTGACCGCGCCGCGCATCTTGTCGACGGCCTGGTTCAGATTCATGTTCTGGATGGCTTCGCCATCCAGCGCCACAATCAGGTCGCCTGCCAGGATGCCGGCCTTGGCGGCCGGGGTGTCGTCGATCGGCGACACCACCTTGACGGCGCCGTCCTCCATGGTCACTTCGATGCCGAGCCCGCCGAACTCGCCGCGGGTCTGGACCTGCATGTCCTTGAAGTCTTTGGGGTTCATGTAGCTCGAATGGGGATCGAGCGAGGTCAGCATCCCATTGACCGCCGCTTCGATGAGCGCGGTGTCGTCCGGCTTCTCGACATAGTCGGAGCGGATCCGCTCGAACACGTCGCCGAACAGATTGAGCTGCCGGTAGGTATCCGAGACGGCGGCATGCGCGACGCCCGGTATCAGGCTCGGAACCTGGGGGAGGGTCACCGCGGCCGTCGCGCCGATGATGGTGCCAGCCAGGAGGAGCGAAACGTTGCGTATCATCCGCCAACCTTTTCGTCGTTGGACCGGGCCCACCAGGGGGCCGGGTCAATCGAGTTACCGTCTTTTCGAAATTCGACATAGAGCACGGGCTGCGTCGCGCCAATGCCCACGGTGCTGCTGCTTGCGAGCAACCGTGATCCCATCAGCGCCACAGGTTCCCCTGCGAGAACGAACTGTCCCAATTCGACGTCGATCCGTTCCATACCTGCCAGCAGGATATGATATCCGCCACCGGCATTGATGATCAAGAGTTGTCCGTAGGATCGGAACGGACCCGCATAGACAACCCAGCCGTCGGAAGGCGAGGAGACCCGCGCTGCGGCCCGGGTGGCGATTGACAGGCCCTGCGTGGTGCCGCCGAGGCCGTCCGGGTCTCCGAACCCCTTCAATTGCACGCCATTGGCCGGCCGGGGCAGCAATCCCTTGGTGGCGGCGAAGGCGACGGCCGGCGCGATGCGGTCGGCCGAGCCGAGGCTCTCGGGGCTGCGCGACGCGCGGCCATCGTTCATTGCGGTCTGATTGGCGGCCTCGGCCTTCCTGGCGGCTTCGGCCGCGTCGGAAGCGGCGGCGATCTGGCCCTCCAGATCGGCGATCAGGCCCTTCAGGCTGGTGGCGCTCTTGGCGAGCGTCTCCGACTTCGCCTGTTCCTCGGCGAGCTGCTGCTCGGAGCGGTCGCGCGCCTTGCGCTTGTCCTCGACGAGATATTCGATGCGGGTGCGCTCTTCGGCCAACGCGCTGGCGTCCGCGCGCATCCGGTCGCGTTCGCGTGACTGCTCGGTCTTGAGCGCGACCAGATGTTGCAGGTCGGTGGCAAGCGCTTCCGCCTCGACGCGCAGTTCCGGCACGACCGAGCCGAGCAGCATGGCGCTGCGCACCGAGGCGAGTGCGTCCTCGGGGCGGACGACGATCGCCGGCGGCGGCTTGCGGCCCATGCGCTGCAGCGCGGCCAGGACGTTGGCGAGCACGGCGCGGCGGGCGTTCAGCGAGGCGTGGACGGTCTTTTCCTCGTCGAGCAGGCCGCCCATGCGTTGCTCGGCCTCGTCGATCTGGCGCTCCAGGCCCTTGGCCCGCTCGCCGGTTTCGATCAGCGACTTGTTGAGGGTAGCGCGGTCCTGGTCGAACTGGCTCATCTCGACGCGCAGCGCCGCCTGGCGCTCCGCCGTCACCTCGATGTCGTGGGTAATGGCGTCGAGCTCGGCCCGGCGCGCGCTGCGTTGCTGCTCGGTCTGGCTCGGTTCGGCCGGCTGGGCGGCATTCGCCTGCGCCGGCGGTTCGACCGCGAGGGTGGGGAGGGCGGCGCCGGCGATCAGGCTCGCAACCAGAGCGGCCCGACCGACGAGGGGGGCCATCTGTCGAGGCAGCGAAGAGACCCGAATGCGAACCAAGTGCAGGCGCCCGACGGCTAAAGCGAAATGAACAGCGATGAGATTTGGCAGCGAAGTGTTAACACCTCGTCAACCATTCGCGTGCCGGAGCGTAACGGCGGATTGCGGCCGAAGCGCGACGGCCCGCCGCAAGATAGGGCGGGCTATTCGCGATGGTAGGGATGGCCGGAAAGAATCGTCATTGAGCGGTAGATCTGCTCGGCCAGCAGCAGGCGGACGATCTGGTGCGGCCAGGTCATGGCGCCGAAGGCGAGCTTCAGGTCGGCGCGCTTGCGGATGGCGTCGCCATGGCCGTCGGGTCCGCCAATGGCGAAGACGAGATCGCGCGCGCCCTGGTCGCGCCAGTCGCCGAGGCGCTTGGCGAAGGCGGCGCTCGACGGCGTCTCGCCGCGCTCGTCGAGGGCGACCAGAATGGCGCCGTCGGGGAGGGCGCCAAGCAGCGTTGCCGCTTCCTGCGCCATGCGCTCGTCGGCGCGCTGGGATCGGCTTTCGACGAATTCGCGAACGGAAAGCGTCAGGCCGAGACTGCGCCCGGCCTGCGAGGCCCTGTCGATATAGCGCTCAATGAGCGCGCGATCGGGGCCGGCTTTCAGCCGACCCACGGCGGCGATCAGGATGCGCATCGAGCGACCTTAGGTGCGGGGCTGTTCCCGCGCCGGAATCGAGGGCTGGTCGTCGGCCGCCGCCCACATCTTCTCGAGATTGTAGAAGGAGCGGACTTCGGGCCGGAAGATATGGACGATGACGTCGCCGGCATCGAGCAGCACCCAGTCGCAATGGGGCACGCCCTCGATGCGCGCAATCCGGCCGCCGGCCTCGGTGAGGTCGCGGTCAATATGCTCGGCAATCGCGCTGACATGGCGCTGCGACCGGCCGGTGGCGACGACCATGTAGTCGGCCAGGGCGGATTTGCCGGCGATGTCGATGGAGACAATATCCTCAGCCTTCGAATCTTCGAGGGTGGTGAGGATCGCTTTGAGAGCTTCGTCCGCCGCAATCTGCCGGCGCACGGCCACTCGGTGAGGCACGCGTTGGATGGCGTCCTCAGGCTGCATTGCCGTCGTCAGTGTTCAATCCTTTCACCATTGGCGCGATGGGCCCTTTGTCTGGCCAGGAGCGGATGCGCTCCACGCGATGGAAATCATGCAAAAAAGCACATAGGCACGACGCTATGGCGCTTTCAAGACGCCGCGGTGTTCTTAATGCGTTTGGCGCGCAGTTCTGTCGAGGAAAGCGCGATGCGCGGCCCGTGCAGGTAGATCCAGGCCGGGGTTTTCGCCCTCGGCAGCCTGGCCGCATCGATCTCGCGCAGCCGGCGCCGCCTGAGCGCGATCGCGGCCGGCGCCGCCGGCCCGGTGAAGGTGCTGCCCGGCCGGTCATAGACGGCGATCGGCATCAGCGCCGCGATCCGGCGCCAGTCCCGCCAGCGGTGGAACTGGCGCAGATTGTCGCCGCCCATCAGCCAGACCAGATTTACGCCCGGCAGCCGGTCCCTAAGGATGGCGAGCGTGTCGGCGGTAAAGCGCGACTTCAGCGTCGCTTCGATGGCGGTGACGTGGATCTTCGGATGCCGCGCCATGGCGCGCGCCGCCGCCACCCGGCGTCCGAGCTGATCCGGCGCGTGGCCCTTGAGAGGGTTGCCGGGCGTGACCAGCCACCAGACGGCATCGAGCTTCAGCCGCCGCAGCGCCATCAGGCTGACGGTCAGATGGCCTTGGTGCGGCGGATCGAACGACCCGCCGAACAGGCCGATGCGCTGGCCGGGCGCCGCATGGGGCAGCTTCAGGGCGGAGCGCAGCGCCGGATCGATCGCTTCCTCCGTTCCGCTCCCCCCTGCGGAATTCACGGCCGCGTCTGCCCGGAACCGCTGACGCGATACTTGAACGAGGTCAGCTGCTCGAGGCCGACCGGGCCGCGCGCATGCATCCGCCCGGTGGCGATGCCGATCTCCCCGCCGAAACCGAACTCGCCGCCATCGGCGAACTGCGTCGAGGCATTGTGGACGACGATGGCCGAATCGACCTCGGCCTGGAAGCGGGCCGCGACCGCCTCGTCCCCGGTGATGATGCCGTCGGTGTGGTGCGACGAGTAGGTCTCGATATGGTCGATCGCCTCGTCGACACCGTCGACGACCTTCACCGAGATAATCGCGTCGAGATACTCGGTCGACCAGTCCTGCTCCGTCGCGAGCGTCGCCAGCGGGAAACGCTCGCAGACCTCGCGATCACCGCGGATGGCGCAGCCGGCGGCGACAAGCGCGTCGAGGATCGGCACCAGGTGGGTATCGAGGATGGCGCGGTCGATCAGCATCGTCTCGGTCGCGCCGCAGACGCCGGTGCGGCGCATCTTGCCGTTGACCAGCAGCGTCTTCGCCATGCCGAGGTCGGCCTTGGCGTGAACGTAGAAATGCACGATCGCCTCGAGATGGGCGAAGACCGGCACCCGCGCCTCTTCCTGAACGCGGGCGACCAGGCTCTTGCCGCCGCGCGGCACGATCACGTCGATGGCGCCGTCGAGGCCGGAAAGCATGGCGCCGACGGCGGCGCGGTCGCGGGTCGGCACGATCTGGATGGCGTCGGCGGGCAGGCCGGCGGCGACTAGTCCTTCGACCAGCGCGGCATGGATGGCGCTCGACGAATGGAACGAGTCCGAGCCGCCGCGCAGGATGACGACATTGCCGGCCTTGAGGCAGAGCGCGCCAGCGTCGGCCGTCACGTTGGGGCGGCTTTCATAGATCACGCCGATGACGCCGAGCGGGGTGCGGACGCGCTCGAGATGCAGGCCGTTCGGACGGTCCCAGGCGGAAATCACGGTGCCGACGGGGTCGGGCAGGGTCGCGATCTCGTCGATCGCCGCCGCGATACCTTCGATCCGGGCCGGAGTCAGCGTCAGGCGGTCGAGAAAGGAAGCGGCAGCGCCTTCCGTCTTCATGCCGGCGACATCGCGGCCATTGGCTTCGAGGATCGTTTTCGCGCGGGCGCGGATGGCGGCAGCCATAGCGGTCAGCGCTTCGTTCTTCGCTGCGGTCGAGGCGAGCGCCATGCGCCGGGCGGCGGCGCGGGCGCGCCGGCCGATATCGAGCATCACGGCTTCGACGGTTTCGGTCTCGTTTTCGCGGAGGCGGGACGTGGTCATCTTGGTTTCCTATTCGCCGCGAAGCGCCATGTCGTCGCGATGGACCATCGCGGCGCGCCCAGCAAAGCCGAGAATCGTTTCGATTTCCTTGGTGTTGCGGCCGGCGATCCGCTCCGCGTCGGCTGCGTCATAGGCGACGAGGCCGCGAGCGATCTCCTCGCCGTTGGGCCCCTGCACGATGATCGCGTCGCCGCGCTGGAACCGCCCCTCGATCCGGCGCACGCCAGCCGGCAGCAGGCTCTTGCCGGTCCGGAGCGCCTTGACCGCGCCGTCGTCGATCACCAGCACGCCGCGCGTCTCCAGATGGCCGGAGATCCACTTTTTGCGCGCGGTGACGGGGTTGAGTTCGGGCAGGAACCAGGTCGCCTTGGCGCCGTCGGAGACCCGCTTCAGCGGGTTCTGCGGCTTGCCGAGCGCGATCAGCATGGCGGCACCGGCCCCCGTCGCGATCTTGGCCGCCTCGATCTTGGTCTTCATGCCGCCGCGCGAGAATTCCGAGCCCGCGCCGCCGGCCATCGCCTCGATCTCGGCCGTGATGCGCTCGACCACGGGGATGAAGGTGGCGTCGGGGTCGGATTGCGGCGGGGCGGTGTAGAGCCCGTCAATATCGGACAGCAGCACGAGCAGATCGGCGCCCATCATCGAGGCGACGCGGGCGGCGAGCCGGTCATTGTCGCCATAGCGGATCTCGCTGGTCGCCACCGTGTCGTTCTCGTTGATCACGGGAATGGCGCCGAGCTTGAGCAGCGTCCCGATGGTCGAGCGGGCGTTGAGGTAGCGACGACGCTCCTCGGTATCGCCCAGCGTCAACAGGATCTGGCCGGCGGTGCGGCCATGGCGGCCGAGCATTTCGGAATAGGCACGCGCCAGCGCGATCTGGCCGACGGCAGCGGCGGCCTGGCTCTCCTCCAGCTTCAACGCGCCCTTGGGCAGGCCGAGCACACCGCGTCCGAGCGCGATGGCGCCGGAGGAGACGAGCAGGATCTCGCGCCCGCCGGCAGCAAGCTGCGCCACGTCATCGACGAAAGCCGCCAGCCAGTCTTCGCGCAAGCGGCCAGTGGCGCGGTCAACCAGCAGCGCCGAGCCGATCTTGATGACGATGCGGCGGAAATTCTCCGGCTTGAGCTTCGCCGCGATGTCGGCGGTCTGTTCCACGATCAGGCTCATGGTGTCTGTGCTCTTCGATCCGATGGGGCGATGCCCCGTTGCAAGGCTCAGGAAACAGAGGCCGGCGAGATCCGTCCCGCCGGGCCTGGGTTCATGAGCTTCACGGTCGCCAGGGCTCGCCCTTGGCGCTCGGATGCATGTTCGGGTCTTCCAGCTTGCCTTCGTCGATGATGCGGCCGATCGCCCGCAGCGCCGCCTCCATGCCGACGCGGGTGGCGGCGGAGAGCACGAGCGGCGTGTGCCCGCAGGCCTTCGCCAGCTGCTTCTTGCGCTTCTCGAGTTCTTCCTCGGGAATGGCATCGGCCTTGGAGAGCGCCACCACTTCGCGCTTCTCGGCCAGCACGTCGCCATAGGCGTCGAGCTCGCCGCGCACGACGCGATAGGCCTCGGCCGGATCTTCCTGCGTGCCGTCGACCAGGTGCAGCAGCACGCGGCAGCGCTCGACATGGCCGAGGAAGCGGTCGCCGAGGCCGATGCCTTCATGCGCGCCCTCGATCAGGCCGGGAATGTCGGCCATGACGAATTCGCGGCCGTCGCTGCGCACGACGCCGAGATTGGGATGCAGGGTCGTGAAGGGATAATCGGCGATCTTCGGCTTGGCGGCCGAGACCGCGGCGAGGAAGGTCGACTTGCCGGCATTGGGCAGGCCGACAAGACCGGCATCGGCGATCAGCTTCAGCCGCAGCCAGATCCAGCGCTCCAGACCCTCGAGGCCGGGATTGGCGCGGCGCGGCGCCTGATTGGTCGAGGTCTTGAAATGCGCGTTGCCGAAGCCGCCATTGCCGCCGCGGGCGAGTTGGACGCGCTGGCCGACATACGTCATGTCGGCAATCAGCGTCTCGCCGTCCTCGTCATAGATCTGCGTGCCGACCGGCAGCTTCAGCGTGACGTCGTCGCCCTTGCCGCCGGCGAGATTGCGGCCCATGCCGTGCACGCCGACCTTGGCCTTGAAATGCTGCTGGTAGCGATAGTCGATCAGCGTGTTGAGGCCGTCGACGCATTCGGCCCAGACGTCGCCGCCCCGGCCGCCGTCGCCGCCATCCGGGCCGCCGAACTCGATGAACTTTTCCCGACGAAACGACACGCAGCCTGCGCCGCCGTCGCCGGAGCGGATGTAGACCTTGGCTTCGTCGAGAAATTTCATTTTTTAAACTCGTAGTGACGCGCGCGCGTCAGGGCTGTGTCGATATGCGCAAGATCGCGGCCGAGCGCAAGGTTATGCTGGACGGAACGGCCGACGATCTCGAATCCGAGCCGCTTCTGGATGGCGAGCGACCGTTCGTTGCCCTCGAACACGCCGGACTGGATCGTCCGGATGCCCGGATCCAGGAAGGTGTCGTCGACGAGCGCCGCCACGGCTTCGCTCATATAGCGCTTGCCCCAATGGGCCTGCGCTAGCCAATAGCCCAGCACCGGCTCCGGGCCGGCGTCGCGCAGCGAAATCAGCCCGATCATGCCGTCGCGGTCGATGGCGTAGACCTGCTCGGCGCTGACGGGACGCTGGGCCCGCTCCCAGGCGAGAAAGCGCCGGGCCTCGTCGAGATCATAGGGATAGGGGACGCGCGCCAACCAGCGCGTCACCTCGTAGTCGCTGAGGCCGGCCACGATGGCGGGACCGTCCTCGGGTCGCAGCGGGCGCAGCAGCAGGCTCGCCGTGCGGATCGTCTTTTCAGGCAGCATCGCTCGCAACGTCATCATCGCTCGCCCTCGTGTCGAGACCCATCATCGTTCCAAATTCCGACGGCGGCGGGGCGCCCCAGGATTTCAGGCTCTGCCAGACGCGGCGCTCGAGCACGAAATGCTCGACCGGCACGGAGCCGCGCTCCGACAGAGACCGCACCATGCCGGTGTCGCGGAACTGGAACCCGCATTTCTCGACGACGCGCCGAGCCGGGCCATTGGTCACCCGCACCACGCACCAGAGCCGCTCCAGCCCGTCGGCGCCGAAGGCATCGTCGATGGCGGCATGCGCGATCTCGGTGCCGAACCCCTCGCCCCAATGGCGCTCGGCGACCCAGAAGGACAGGTCGTGGCCGTTCGGGCGGGATTCGCTCGGGCGATGGAAGCTCGCGCCGAGCAAGCCGCCATTCGTCCGCGACAGGGCGATATGCGCGGCGCCGGCGGCCGGATGGCGGCTCTGCCGGATCCAGGTATCCGCATCGGCGCGGCGATAGGGGTGGGGCACGCTCACGAGATTCTTCGCGACGCGCGGATTGTCGATGGCCGCGGCGAGGACTGCCGCATCTTCCGTCCTGGGGCGCCGCAGCACGAGCCGCGCCGTCAGGACGCTCCGTTCTTCGTCCTCTGTCGTTCCTTCTAGATCCTGGTCCCGCATTGGTGCCTCCCGGTCGGGCCAAAAGAAAAGGGGAGATGGTGTCCCATCTCCCCTGTCTTCAGGCCGTCACGGTCGGCCGGGTCGATGCGACACCGGCGTTCCTTGAGAAGAGCCGGTTATTCTGCAGCCTCCAGCGCCGCCGGGGCGACGGAGACGTAGGTACGGCCATTGGCTTTCTTACGGAAGGATACGTGTCCGTCCGTGGTGGCGAAGATCGTGTGATCCTTGCCGAGGCCAACGCCGGTGCCCGGATGCCACTGGGTCCCGCGCTGACGCAGGATAATGTTGCCGGAAATGACGGCTTCGCCGCCGAACTTCTTGACGCCGAGACGGCGACCCGCGGAATCGCGACCGTTGCGCGAGGAACCGCCTGCCTTTTTGTGTGCCATGATCGAACTCCTGATCCGTTGTTAGGGGCGCGCTAGAAAGCGCGGCTCAGCGATCTTCGCCAGACTTCAGCTCTGCCTGGTCGATCTTGGCGCGCGGCGGCTTGCCGGCGAGAAGCTCAGAGGCCTGCTGGACCCACTCTTCACGGCCGACGCGGCCACGCAGGGCGAGTTCCTCATCATACTTGGCGATGTCGGCATCGGTCCAGGCAGCGATCTGCTCCCAGGAGGTGACGCCGGCGGCGCGCAGCTTCTTCTCGATGGTCGGGCCGATGCCCGAGATCAGCGAGAGGTTCGAGCTGTCGAGCCCGCCGCTTGCGAGCGCTGCCGGAGCGGCGTCGGTCGCGGGTGCTGCAACCTTGGCCTTGGCCTTGGTGGCCTTCTTGCCGGAAGCCTTGGCGCCATTGGTCAGGATCTCGGTGATCCGGACGATGGTCAGGCTCTGGCGATGGCCGCGGCTGCGCTTGGAATTCTGACGGCGGCGCTTCTTGAAGACCAGGATCTTGCGCGTGCGCATCTGGTCGATGATCTCGGCCGAGACCGAGGCGCCTTCGACGAAGGGGGCACCGATGGTGACGCCAGCTTCGCCGCCGACGAGAAGGATCTCGCCGAAGGAAATCATATCGCCGGGTGCTCCTTCGAGCAGCTCGACTTCCAGTTCGTCATTGGCGGCAACCGAGTACTGCTTGCCACCCGTTTTGATGACTGCGAACATTGTTCTATCCAGTTGTTCAGCGTGACCTCGAAGGGTCCGCTTCTTCAGTCAGGGTTCATTGAAATGGAAATAGCGCAGCCCAAAAGCCGCGCCGCCATTCGGCCGGCACTTATAGGGATGAGACGGCGCCTGTCAAGCGAAAGCGGCCTGAAGCTGCCCCGAAAAGCCAGCGAGCGCGGGGCGTGACGCCCGCCCGCCGGCTACGGAGTTTTCGCAATCGGATGGGATGGTGATCGGATGGGGATGGTGAGGGTCGCATAGAGAGGTCGTTGGGACGGAGAGGAGTTTCCGATCCCTCCCGCCAGCGAGGAAAGCCGGCGAACAGTGTGTCGCGACGGCGTGTTGCACAACCTTGCAGGGTTGGCGCCGTGTCTGGGGGGGCGTGACGATGCTGACGGCGGGCATTGATCCGTCGATCCGGGTGTTCCGAGAGGCGGGCGGGCCGCGATCGGAGTGTCGTGCCGGCTGCCGGGCGCAGCCGGATGGCCCCTGCCTGTTTGCGTGGTTCTGCTTTCGTGATCTCCGGCTTGGCTGCCCCAAATTGGGATCCGCGCTTGCAGGCAGGCTGCTGGAGACGCTCCCTGCCTCCCTGCCTCCCTGCCTCCCTGCCTCCCTGCCTCCCTGCCTCCCTGCCTCCCTGCCTCCCTGCCTCCCTGCCTCCCGGAATGGCTCGACAGGCTGGAGAGCCATTTTGGCGCTCGGTAGGGCTGAATGATCCACAAGGCGTGGGAAAGGCAGCGAAGGGTCTTGTCATCGTCTGTCGACCCATGTATCAGGCCAATCGCGCCGATTGAGCGTCACCGCGGAGAGGTGGCAGAGTGGTCGATTGCACCGCACTCGAAATGCGGCATACTCGCAAGGGTATCGGGAGTTCGAATCTCCCCCTCTCCGCCACTTAAACCCTTGGTTTGACAGGGGTTTTTCGCTAAGCGATCACGTTGAAGAAATAGCCGTCCGGTCAGTCTGTCACACTGGTGTCACAGCGATGGACAGACGTAATGGCTACTATCCGTAAACGTGGTGCGGCTTGGCAGGCCCAGGTCAGGCGACAGGGCTATCCCCTTCTGACAAAGAGCTTCCCGTCTCATGCCGATGCGCAGGCGTGGGCGAGGGATCAGGAACGGTCAATCGACAGGGCCGAGCTTCCGACCAATCAAGCCGAACTCAAGACCGTTACCCTTAGGGATCTGCTGGATCGCTATGAGAGGGAAATCACACCCACCAAGCGCGGTGCCGACAGGGAGTGCTCCAAGCTCTCCGTGTTGAAGCGACATTCGTTAGCGTCAGCCACCTTGAACCGGCTCTCAGGCGCTATGGTCGCCAGCTATCGGGATGATCGGCTCCAGGAGGTCAGTGGCGGCACGGTGCGTCGAGAGCTTGCCATCCTCCGTCACTGCTTTGAAGTCGCTCGGAAGGAATGGGGCTTCCGCCTCATCGGCAATCCTGTCCGTGATATCAATCTACCCAAGCCATCGGAGGCACGGACAAGACGGCTCGATGTGTCCGATGTGGCGCGGTTCTGGGTGGAGTTGCCCCCGTTTTACCGGACAGTCGGCTATTGAGCCTGTGCTCTGATGAACCCTCGTGGGGAATGCATCCTGAGCCCTGAATGAGGATGGTTTTCGTTGTAATCCTTGAACCATCCGGCGAACTGCCGGAGCGCTGTAACTGCGTCCGGCAATGGATTGACGCGAACATAGTCGCGCTTGAAGGTTTTGACGAAGCTTTCGGCCATGCCGTTGGATTGCGGGCTTTTGACGGGTGTGAAGCAGGGAACGAGATTGAGCGCGACGGCGAAGTCGCGGGTCTCTTTGGCCGTGTAAGCGCTGCCGTTGTCCGTGAGCCATTCGACGGTCTGGGGCGCCCTGAGCCCGGCAAACCGGGTCTCGACCGCTTCCAGCATCATGTCGCGAACTATACCGCCGCTGATCCCGGAGCCAGCGACGGCATTCCAGGCGATGATCTCCCGGTCATGGGCATCGATGATGAAAGCAGCCCTGACGACCTCGCCGTTCCAACAGGTGACTTCGAAGCCGTCCGAACACCAGCGAAGGTTCGATCGCATGACGACGACCTTGCCGTCATGAACACGTCCGGTCCTGGTGCCGGTATGCCGGGAGAGCAGAAGGGCGTTCTGGCGCATCAGCCGAAAGACCCGTTTGTGGTTGACCGGCGGGCTCCCGGCCGTTGCCAACTCCCGGTTGGCCAGCGCAGTGATGCGCCGATAGCCATAGGTCGGCCGCTCATCGACCAGGCGGCGGATCAGGGGAAGCAAGCCATCGTCCTCCGCCTTACGGTAGCTTCCGCGTGGCTTTCGAACCTGTCGGACCTTGTCGTGCAAATGCGATCTCGCGACACCGAGCGTCTCGGCGAGGACCTTCATCGGATACCGCCCTTCAGCCGCGACAAGAGCTGCAAGCTCGGTTTTTTTGACTCCGACTTGGCCAAGGCCTCCTTGAGGATCTCGACCTCCATCGTCTTGCGGCCGAGCAGCCGCTCGAGGTCGCGCACCCGATCTTCGAGCCGGCGCACCTCCGAACTCCCGACCACAGGTTCGTCCGATCCCACCGCCGCCACGCCGCCCTCCGTCATCAGACGGCGCCAACGATACAATAAATTCGGGGCAACGCCGCGTCGGCGAGCCACCGATGAGACGCTCTCGCCAGGCAAGAAACTCTCTTCCAGGATTTGCAGCTTCTGCTCCGTCGTCCAATGACGGCGACGGGCTTCACCCGTGACCACTTCGATCCGCTGATACTCGTCAGACATAAGCCTATGCTTGAGGATAGCCTCAAGCCTCCGCGTTATGCCAAATGTCCGGTCGAAACGGGGGCCAGTTCACTGGGCGGCTGTAGGCAGAGCGCGCTCGCAATGGTTCAAGCCTCTAATCGTGCTTGCCGTCGAGACTGGCATGCGCCGTGGTGAGCTTCTCTCTATTGAATGGTCCGATGTCGACCTCGTAGCCTGCACAGTACGGCTGCGGACGACGAAGAATGGCTATGAGCGAACCGTTCCACTGACCCCCTGTGCAATTCAAACCATCGAGGCGATCGTACCGCAGGCCGAGAGGTTGTTCCCGGTCAAGCCCTTCACCGTGAGGCAGGCATGGCTGCGATTGTTGGAGCGAGCCGAGATGCGGGACTTCCGGTTCCATGACCTTCGGCACGAGGCGGTGTCACGGTTCTTCGAGATGGGTTTAAGCGCGCCAGAGGTCGCCCTGATCAGTGGGCATAGGGATATGCGTATGCTCGCTCGCTACACCCACCTTCGGCCTAGCGCTGTAGCCGAGAAGTTGGCCCGACTATCATCGAGCGGCGGGGAGCGCTGATATGGACTACTCCGACGCGTATCAATCAGTCTCCGTAGATCGCCTTTTCGGTGTCGTTGTGGGTGTGGTCCTAGCGTGGTGGGTGCTGGATACCATTTGGTACTTGATCACCGGGAGTAGCCCGAACCAGGGTGGCAAAAACCGGCTTCCCAAGCGTGATGACTAGCCATAGCGAGGGCGACAGGCCAATGGCGGTCTGGTTGCCTAGAACCTAGGTGGTCGATTGGTGGCAGGCAGGCCGCATGATCGCCTGTCTGTCGTCTCTGAGGGCCTTGATAGCGCCAAGCCTAAGGGGGGGCTAGAACTGATCGCTAATCTTGTAAGCGCAAGGGGGGCTGAGTTCACTGCTACTCTGTATCCGCGTTGCCAATCGCCTCTTTGATGCTCTTGCGATAGGCTTCCATCTCCCAGCTTTGAAGCCCATCCCTTATTTCCAGATTGAACGTGGTCCAATTGTTCGTTTTGCAAACCAAAATGACGACATGATCCCCGTTTCCTAAGCGAAAGCCTAATCCAATCGAGTTATTGATGCCATAATCGATTTCCATAGCCTCAAATGATAATTTTTCGACGACATAGCCGGCAGTGGAATGTGAGTATATCAAATCCTTGATTAGGTTATTGCAGTTTTCCTCCGAAATAGAACTAGATATGACCTTTCGACTTACGATCTTCAGTTCTTTGCCATCTATGGCAGTGCGTAGCCCATAATAAATCCCATTGAGTGTTGCCTCATAGTAATTTTCATTGACCAGAGAGAATCGTCCCAGCTCCTTTCTGCTGATGGGCGCGGCAATTTTGTATAGTTTTGATAGGTCCATTTCCGATAAATATGTATTTCCTTGGGATTTGGTGCTCTTTGATCGGAGCTTGAGTACACCTTCCAAGGCTTCATCTTGAAGTGACTGATTCAAAACACGAGACAGAACCACCCTTTCGAGCGTCGTGTGTTGCGTGAGCTTCAGCTTGTCCTGGCATGCCGAGAGCGCGGACCGTGCAATAATTTCTGCAGATGAAATTCTATCATCAAGCTGTGGAATGGACTCTGCAATGCAACTCCTAGCAGCTGCAAACTCCGCCCGGTCGCTGTCGGTCACATTCTGAGCTCGTGCGGGCTGTGTTAGCAGTGCAGCCGCGCCGATCAGCGCCATGGCAGAGGCGAAGCTTCGGCAAGCTGGCCTCTTTAATCTCAGAAGTTGGGCGTGGTGCGGGTTGAGCATCGTGCATCCGTCTGTGCTTGATTATTCTCGGGATGTTGAAATGGCTTTGCTTAGAAATTCTAGACAAAATTTGTGAGCCCCAACAATAAGGTGTGGATTGCATTTATCCCCCCGGCCGGGGTGGGGTGGCAGTTCGTTTGGGTCTGAAATGGCGCAAGCTGTCGAGCGCTTTCAAACTTTCGAGAGCCGACCCTGTTCTGGTCGGATAGGTCTCTCGATTTCCATGAACTGCTTACGTACCAGCCACCGAGCCCTTCTGGAGGCTATCACTAGGCTTGCCCTATTGATCGACGCTCAGGACTGCCGTGAGGCTATCATATAAATGGTATTTGACATTTTGATAGGCTCGAATCATAACCCCCAAGAGCCTATTGAGAGGGAGACGGGGTGCTATGATCGTCGGCTATGCGAGAACTTCCACGACTGAACAGATCGCTGGGCTAGAGGCTCAGGAGCGTGATCTTGCTGCTGCCGGTGCTGAGCGTGTCTACAAGGAGCAAGCGGGCTCCATGGGGCCGAGGGCGGCTCTACAGGGCGTGCTGGACTTCGTTCGAGACGGTGACACGCTGGTCGTGACCAAGATCGACCGTCTGGCTAGATCCACATTGAACCTTTGGGAGATCGTCCAGGCGCTCGATGGCAAGGGCGTGGGCCTCAAGGTGCTTAACTTTGGTGGTGAGGCGGTCGATACCAAGAGCGCCACGGGCCGACTGATCCTGACCATCTTTGCAGGCTTTGCCCAATTTGAGAGGGAGTCCATGCTTGAGCGCCAACGGGAAGGCATAGCCAAGGCTAAAGGGGAGGGGAAATACAAGGGTCGCAAGCCTACTGCCCAAGCTAAGGCTGACGAGGTGTTGGCTCTGGCTAGCCAAGGCATGAAGCGTGACGACATAGCCAATCAGTTGGGCATCGGTGTTGCCAGTGTCTACCGGGTCTTGAAGGCCGATAGGGTGACCGAAGAGTCTGATTCAGCCATTGGTATTAGCCCCTAGCTTGGGACGGTATGCCTAAGCATTGGGGCGCTCACTAGAACATTCGTTAGGAACAGTTCCCCGTGGTCCATCCGTCGTGCCGCCTGCTCTAAATGAGGGTGGGGCGTGGTGGTCTCGTTGCCAGCTCGGGTATTCGTGCTTCCATCAGACATGATCGTAATGTGCGGACTTCGGATGGGGCACTTAGGGCAACTCCACGGGCACGCATTGTAGTTGGCACGCCCACTAGTAGGGTTCCTTGGCTCGTCGTTGATTATCGGTTTATGATTGATCACTGGCCGGAGGCATATCTTCACGGGTATGCACGCGGTTATCGATAAACGTTTTTAATGACGATCAGCCTAATCTGTAGCGTCAATATTATAATGTAATTCTGGTGATGCGTTTAGTATGGTGGTCGTGCATAACTATCACCATTGAATCTATAATTGATAGCTACAGCCACAAGACTCCTGTCATCCGTTGAGCGGAATGACCCCAGGATAGCATTCCCTTCGACACGGTAGAGCCTACGGGCGGCCATTTAGAACCCAGTTGGACTTGGGTAGCGGGGACGCCTGTTCGCCTGCCTGAGGGAGGCTGACCAGATAAGGTGAGCCATATCCATGTGGGTCGATGAGCAGCCTCTAGGCTCAATATAAATGTTCATTCTCAAGGTTAGCGTCTTGTATCACCATGTGACGTTAGCTTTAGCAGCGTCAAGAGACGTTCAGCCTGACGTATGACTTATGTCTATTATCATTATAACTAACTATGTGATCCATTTGGTGAAGCTTGGTTCTATCCTAGCTACAACTCATTGGGCTGACAAAACAGACCGTTGAATAGCCTTAAGCTGTTTAGGTCCGAGTTTCCTCTCTGTGAAACCGGAGTGAGCCCTCTATAACTCCAGCAAAACCAACGGTTTAGAGCGTGTCCCCTTAAGAGAAAGACATCTTACTATAATGATTATTTGAGCGTCGTCCAACGAGGTTTGTCTATGTTTATTATAAATAACTATAAGGATGTTTAACGATGGTTGTTGTCATTGATTCGATCATGGGTTCTGGAAAGACGACATACATGATTGATCACATTAATCGTAGCTATGAAGAACGGTGTGTCGATGGTGCGTATAACCCTTTCGCCGACTATCCTAGATATATGTTCGTCACTCCATTTCTAAAGGAGGTTGATCGTATAAAGGGAGCTTGCCCTAAACTTGACTTCCGGAGTCCTGTCACTAAGGGGGGTGCCAAGCTAAACCATCTAGATGACCTCGTTAGGAGGGGATCTAATATAGCTATGACCCATGCTCTATTCTACAACGTAACGGACGAGTTATCTCGCCTAATCGCTGATATGGGATATACCCTAATCTTGGATGAGGTCATACAGTGTGTCGAGATCGATGATACTCTGACCAAGAGCGACAAGGAGCTAATCAGTAAGTCGGAAATGGTCCTGTTTGATGAGGTGGGGAATGCGTCATGGAATGAAGCTAAATACGCACCCTACAACGGCAAGTTCAATAAGGTGAGGGATCTTTGCCGTAACAACAAGCTTCATAGATATGGCCCTAACACATATATCAAGACGATGCCATTGGGCTACATAACCTCTTTTAAGGAGGTTTTTATAATGACGTATATGTATAAAGCATCAGTTCTGTCGTCATGTTTAGCGGTAGAGGGCGTGCCTGTCGCCATGAAAACCCTGATCGATGGCAAGTTAGTAGCGATGAATGGGAAGTCTCATGAGCAAGCAATCAGGCGTGACCTTCAGGGTAAGATTGCCATTCACGATGGCCCGCAGAATAAGTACGGAAAGCAGGAAGGGAATGAGCAACCGTTCTCCAAGGGCTGGTTACGCCGATGCACGCCAGAGATGGTAAGGGCAATAAAGGCTTCAGTTGGGTATTATTTCAAAAGCGTTGCCAAAAGTAAATCATTTTATAATGCGTGGACAACGTTGAAGGAAGCCATGGTATATTTCAAGGGAGACGGTTACGCAAAAGGCTTTATAACCGTTAACGCTAGAGCTACAAATGAGTACGGCCATAAAACTGCGTTGGCCTATCTTGCTAACATGTTCCCCAACCCGATTCTTGTCCAGTATCTGCACAAGCGCGGGATTGAGTGGGATCAGGACCTGTACGCACTGTCGGAAATGCTGCAATGGATCTGGCGAAGCGCTATCCGTAACGGTGAACCTATCTCGATCTTTATCCCGTCTGAACGTATGCGCAACTTGCTAATCGATTGGCTAAACGATGACCTGGCCATCGACCAGCACGAGGTAGTTCCACAATTGTTGGCCGCATAATCTACCCACCGACCTACCTTAAACCTATGCCCATCATTGGTGCGTGGAACTAATATGAGTGAACATCACTATCATCGTGGCAGAGCAGCCTAACGGCCTCTACACCGCTAGCCTACTGTCTGGGGAGGTTGTCGTTAAAGGCAGTTCTGCCCCACTTCGCCCAGCCGCTCGTAAACTCCTTGAAACTGGTCAGGCCCAGGCCGACGACGTGCTCGAAATGAAGAGGGCAGGCGGACCCGTCGATATGAGGGGAATCGTGGGCAACCTGGCTCAACAAGCCGTCCGTGAAGATCCGTACATCGGTCCTATCGTGGTCAAACACAGGCCGAGGCCAGATCGACGCCACCCTACCGCCTGACATGCTGTTTCCCGAGTCAGCCAAGCCCGTAGAAGCCGTTTCTCACTTTGTTGGACCTATGGCCCAGCCGAGGGGAAGCGGCTGTCTACGGGAGGCTGCCCACTGTGTTGCGTGGGTTTGTGTTGGGGTATTTTTCCGACCAGGGCGCTGCGCTGCGCTATGCGGTGATCAATCAGCGCAGCGAATACTGACCTCAAGCGCTAAGTCTTGCCTGCCAAGCGTGCCAATAGGCTTAGCAAGCGCGTCAGATCGGGTTTCTGCAATTCCAACGGCTTAACAAGGTCTGTCGAGCTTCCCGCCGTCTCGCCACGAATTCTGAGGCCTCGTGCGATGGGTTCTATGCTGTATCCAGCGTCTCGGCTGGCGCTCCACTCTGAGATAGCCTGACAATGCTCTGGGCTGAAGAAGCTCGCTGCGTCGTCAACTTCCTCAAGCAAAGTCTGTGTCTCTTGCACCAATGTTCGTGTGATCCTTGTTTGAGCCTTCAAATCAATCGCCGCTGGAAGCGTCAATGCGGTGCTTGCAATCCCAGGGAGGCGGGAGACGTGACTTGCCAGTCGGCCCGACAATGGTCCGAGACGAGAGATTAGGGATAGCCCCAGCATAGGACCTAGGTCCCTCCGGACATTCCGATAGATCGGGTCCTTTCGCTTCGCATAGTCTTGCCTATGTTCGGCCTGAGATTGCTTGGACATCTTCCGGTAGTTGCTTGGGTCCTGATCCGCACGCTCTCGCCTCGCTTCTTCCGCTTTGAAATCTCTCTCCGCTACCACTTTTGAAAGGCGGGCAGCTTCGCCAGCTTGGACCTTGATTAGATCCTCGAAGAACTTGGGGCTCTTATTGCGAATGGCCTTACGAAGTTCGTCGTGCGCTTGCACAGCTGGATGTTGGGGCAGCGACTGCAACCAAGGCATTTCACTCGTCAGCAATGCGGCGAAAGAGCGTAGGGAGAGCAGGTAATCCTGCCTCTTCTTTTGTGCCTCCCGTTGCGATTCCATGTACTGCCAGTCGAGACCGAATTTGTTTTGGCCGCAGTCGTGACCGATAAGATACCTGTTTCCATTGGCATCCTTTAGCACCAACCCGCGCTTGTGCTTGTGTCCCCATACGCAATCCACGACCTCGGGAGCATCATAGGTCATCTCAAATATGAGTTCGGCATCCTCGGCGGGAGGGGTTTCAACTCTACCGGGCATAGTGCTGGGATCGGTAGTGTGGAGAATGGCTTTGAGGAGCTCTTCGTCCGAGAGCTTTTCGACAACCAACCTCTTTGATTTGTGTCGATTGTCTAGCGTACTAGCCATGCGTCAAAGCCCCTAACATTGCGGGTTCAGCGGGTAGCAACTCGAATCGAAGCGAGATTATACACTAGATGCGTGTGTGGAACAGGTCGTGAACAGACGATGTCTGCGTGGCTGCCAAACGCTCTCCTGCTTAGCGCTGGATCGGCAGATAGCTTGTCACACTGGTGTCACAACGGGCGTTCGTTCTGGTGCGTTATGGACTGTCGGAAGGGGATTGCCTCGCTCGGCCCGAGGATGCTACATACTTCGCTAACAGACTGACAGATAACGATTTTCTTAGACGTGGTTATGCTCAAGCGATTGAGCGGCTATAGCGATTTTGGACCAAGGCACCGCACTCGAAATGCGGCATACTCGCAAGGGTATCGGGAGTTCGAATCTCCCCCTCTCCGCCACTTATTTTAGATAACCTGTTGATTTTTATCTAAAATCTGCGGGCCACTGAAACCCAGCCCATCGTGCAGCCCATCACGCCCGCGGTTTTCAACAGGCTGATACAGGGTGTTGCGTTTTGAGACCGACACTCTCAGATTGACCTCGCCTGACCTCACTTAAGTCAGACCATAAAGCAGTTGCGCATGGATGTGCTTGCTTCTCATTAACTTCGCTTCGGCGGAAACGAGAGCATTTGCATGTCTTGCAACGACGAGTCTCAGCCATTTCTGTTCGAGTACCCGGATGCCCCGAGCGGCCTTTCGGCCGAACGACATCGTGAGGGAACCAAACCCGTCGCGCCGCGGGCGCCTGCGCTTGCGCGGAAGATTGGCTCGCCCCGCAAGCCTCAGCGTGTTCGCCCTCACGCAGTGCCTTCCACCACCCCGATTGATATCAAGCCGGCTCAAGCCGTCGACGCTGGTGTCACGGCGTTTCTGTCTGTCGCGAATGTTGCCCGGCGCTTCTCGGTCAGCGTGCCGACGATCTGGCGCTGGGCCAAGACGCGGAGCGAGTTCCCGAAGCCCCTCTTGTTGTCGCCGGGAACGACGCGCTGGCGGGTGAGCGACCTGGTCGCGTTCGAACAGAGCCTCGAGGCGCGCGCATGACCGCGATCCGCTCAAGCAAGCGCAAGCCTTCGCGCATCAACCACTCGCCCCGGAAAGCCAGGCAGAACTGGATCTACGACCTCGCCGAGGTCGTAGATCTCTACCAGGTCCACCCGAACACGGTCCGCAACTGGGTCAAACAGGGACTGCCTCATTTTCGGGATGGCAAGAAGTGTCTGTTTGGTGGCGAGGACCTCAATACATTCCACCGCAGGGGACGCGAGCGCCGGACGTTTTCCTGCCGGCCGGGCGAACTCTACTGCGTCCGCTGCAGGCAGCGTCATTCGCTCGTAGGGCGTCGCGTTTCGTTTCACTGGAGGAATGCGGTGGCCGGTCTTCTCGATTGGGAATGCCCCGACGGTCAGGGGCGCAATGTGACCCACATGAAGCGCTCCGGCTATGACCGCCTGGCCAAGGCGGGCGTCAATCTCAGCAGCGACATCGACGATTAGGGCTCATCTCTCGCCCCTGCTCAACTTGTGATGAACAATCCCAAAATTGGTTCACTGGCATGACCGCTGAAAACGACATCCTGCGCTATCGCTACCAAGGCTACCTGGAGCACGCCAAAGGCTATTCCCCCAAGACGATCGACAGCCACCTGCGGGCCATCGTCGGATTCGATCAGTTCCAGCGTGGTCGGGACTTCGGAACGATCACGACGGATCAGATCATCTCCTTTCGGAAGCACCTCCTGGAGAAGTCGTCCGAGGCAACGGGAAACGAGCTTTCCGCGTCGACCATCGTCCACACCTTGGGTGCGCTGAAGGACTTCTTTCACTGGCTGGCCGACACGGCGTTCCCGAAGTTTGACCGAAGCGCGATCGATTACTTCACGCCGCCGAAGCGCACCGAGCTTAACGCTCGCACCCGGCCGCGCCGCCCGATCGCCACCCCTGTGGATGTCGCGAGGATGATTGAAGCAACACCGCGCGACACTCTCGAAGGGCTCCGCGATGCCGCCGTGATCTCGCTCCTCTTCCTGACAGGGATCCGGGTTGGCGCGCTCATCACTCTCAAGATCAAGCACGTTCGTCCCGAGGCACGCCAGATCAATCAGGATTCTAACGAGGTCCAGACCAAGTTTGGCAAGAACCAGGTGACGACCTGGTTCCCGGTCGGTGAACTGTACGAAACGATCCTCCTCCAGTGGCTTGATGCTCGCAAAGCGTCCGGCGCGACGGACGAGGATCCGCTTTTCCCCAAGAAACCCTCAGCGTTCGGGAGCCACTCCGATGAACCCCACTCGGAAGTGCCCTGGACCTCTTCAGGGCCGGTCAACGGCATCTTCAAGAAGGCCTGTCGTGAAGCCGGGCTCCCCTACTTCAATCCGCACTCCATCCGAAACACCCTGACCCGCTTGGGGCGCACCGTGTGTCGCACGGATGAGGAGAAGAAGGCGTGGAGCCAGAACCTCGGCCACAAGCACATGCGGACAACGGACGAAAGCTATGGCCACGTCGACAGCGATCGCCAGCATGAACTGCTGGTAGCCCTGAGTTCGCGGAGCGGCAATCGTCAGAGGGACGAGGCGCTGGTCGAGGCCATTCTGGCCGCTCCTGACGACTTGAAGAATGCGATCGAGGTCATCCTGCGCGCGCGAATGCCATTCCTCGGCACTGCTTCCTAGGTGGCCTCGTCGCGAATTCTGAATGGGCTTCAGGTCCAGGAAAACGACCAAGCACCAGCGCCCGCACTCGCAGGCGCTGGTGCTTGCTTTGAGCGCCGGGACCGTGAAACTTGCGGGCAACGCCGGGGATACAACCTAGCCTTGCCAGCCGGTGTCGGACATCAGGGAAGAACAACTGCTTTGGGGGGGCGTATCCATACTGACCGCTCTTGGGGGGTCTGATCGCGACGACAGCTTCCGACCTCATTGCAGCCGTTCGGAGTGCTTCCGCTACTGTACGAAGAACGAACCCGCTGCGCGGGAGGGCGCCTGCGATTGAGGTAGAGGGCACACGCCGGTTGTCGCGCTTGCGTTGAAGGCGCTGGAGATCGAGAACATGCGGCTGTGTCGTGCGGTGTCGGACCTGACGCTGGACAAGTTGATCCTGTCGGAGACGGCCCGGGTGTCAACGCCGGTCGGATTCCAGGCCAGCAGGGCGGAGTGTCAAACGGCGTTCAAAACTGACCCCTTATCGGCGTCCAATGTTGACCCCTGCTGGAGTTGTTGGAACGCCACGGCCTCGTTATCGCGCAGCCGGAGGCGGAGCGATAACGAGGCCGTGGCGGGCGAAGTTTGGGGTGGTCAGAGGCGGTTCTTGAAGCGCCAGCTCTCGTTGCCGGTCTCGACGATATCGCAGTGATGGGTCAGTCGATCGAGGAGCGCGGTCGTCATCTTGGCGTCGCCGAATACGGACGGCCATTCGCCGAAGGCGAGGTTCGTCGTGACGATGACCGATGTCTGCTCGTAGAGCCGACTGATCAGGTGGAACAGGAGTTGTCCGCCGGACTGGGCGAAGGGCAAATAGCCGAGCTCATCGAGGACGATGAAGTCCATGCGGGAGAGATAGTCTGCCATTCTGCCCTGGCGACCACTTCGGCTCTCGGCCTCGAGCTTGTTGACCAAGTCTACGACATTGAAGAAGCGGCCGCGAGCGCCGCCCCGAATGCAGGCCCGAGCAATGGCGATGGCAAGATGCGTCTTGCCGGTGCCGGTCCCGCCGATCAGGACAGCGTTGCGCTGATGGGCGATGAAGTTGCCGCCGGCGAGATCCCGCACCAGCGTCTCGTTGATCGGCGTGTCGTCGAAGACAAAATCGTCGATGTCCCGAGCCAGCGGCAGCTTGGCAATGGTGATCTGGTATTTGATCGACCGCGCCTGCTTCTCGGAGATCTCGGCCGACAAGAGGTCGCCAACCACCCGGTGCGGCTCGTGCTGGCGCTTCACCGCCGTAGCGAGGATCTCATCGAAGGCCGCCTTCATGCCGTAAAGCTTCAACTCGGCCATGGTGGCCAGGATCTCGGATCGCTCCATCATATTGCCCTCCTGAGATTGTCATAGCGGGCGCAGTCGGCGACCGGCTCATGGTTCAGCCGCAGGGCGTCCGGCGTCATGATCGTGACGGTGCGGACCGGTTCGCGCGCCCTGGCGAGAATGTTGAGGATCACGTCGGCGGAGTGGACGCCTTCGGCGAGCGCTTCCCCACAGGCGGCCTCGACGGCAGGCAGGCCATCGCTGAGAACCGCGGTCAGGATGCTGACCATTTGCCGCCCGCCATCCGGCACCGTGGCGAGCTTGCGGCGGACCCGTTCGAGGCTCGCCGGCAGGATCCAGTCCTTGAATGGCGCTCCGTTGCGCAATGCGCCGGGCTTCCTCGCCAGCACCGGGACATAGTGCCAGGGATCGTAGATCGTCTGGTCTCGCCCAAAGCAGCGCGGATGCTCGCCGATGATCCGACCCTCCTGACGCAACTCGACGCGATCGGCATAGGCGCGGATCTCGGCGGGTCGCCCGACGGCGCTGGCGGCGACGGAGTAGCGATTGTTGTCAAAGCGCACGAGGCAGGTCTTCGACACCGAAGCCGGCACGGCATGGAAGCCGTCAAAGCAACCCCGATAGGGCACGAGACTTGGTCGCTCCTCCTCGAACATCTCCCAGACCGTCCTGTCGCGGAGTTCGGGATGGCGATGCGCCTTGGCGAAGGCAATCGCCCGGTCAAGCAGCCAGGCGTTCAGCTCGTCGTAGCTCTTCACCCGGAGCCGCGGCGTGAAGAAGCGTTCGCGCACGAGACCAACCTGGTTCTCGACCTGGCCTTTCTCCCAGCCTGACGCCGGCGTGCAGGCCACCGGATCGACCAGGTAATGGCCGCACATCTGGAGAAAGCGGCGATTGTAGAGTCGCTCCCTGCCGACGAAGATCGTCTCGACCGCCGTCTTCATGTTGTCGTAGATCCCGCGCGTGCAGGCACCTTTGAAGAAGGCAAATGCCCGGTCATGGGCGTCGAACACCATCTCCTGGCTCTCGCGCGGATAGGCCCTCACGAACAGCATCCGGGAATGACAGAGCCGGACATGGGCGACCTTTACCGTCACCGTCGTGCCGTTTATCAGCACGATCTCGTGGCTCCAGTCGAACTGGTAGGCCTCGCCCGGCGCGAAGCTCAGCGGCACGAAGGCGGCAGCCGACAGCGACACCTGTTCGCGCTGCCAGCCTCGGGCATATCGGCGGACGGCATCGTAGCCGCCTTCGTATCCGAGCCCACGCAGCTCCTCGAAAATCCGGATCAGCGTCAACCGCTCGCGGGCGGAGCGTCCCTCATTGGCAGCAAGGATCCGGTCAAGCTCTGGCTTCCAGGCGCCGAGCTTCGGCATCGGCTGCACCGAGCGCTCATAATCAAACGCTGTCTCATTCGACCGCAGAACCTTGCGAACCGTGTTCCTCGACACGTGCAGCTCGCGGACGATCTCCTTGATGGTCCGACCTCGCACAAAAAACTCACGTCGGATCCGCGCAACCGTGTCCACGCCCTTCATCCCCGCCCGCCTGTCCTCGAAAGGAAAGAGACGGACTGTTCAGCTCGATCACATGGGGGTCAATTTTGGACGCCGATACCCCCGGATATGGGGTCAACTTTGCACGCCGAATGACAGCGGAGTAAAAGCAGGCCACTGCCATTGCGGTCATGCGATATGAAGGGTGCCCGATCGGGCACCCTTCATATCGTTGGCGTCGTGGATCAGGTGGTGGTGATCTCGCCGGTGTCCGGGTCGATGATCTCAGTGGTCTGGTTTTGCTCCGCCTTTGCGGAGCGGCGGCGGCCGGCGGACTGCTTTAGCCGGTAGCTGTCGCCATTCATTGCCAGGATGCTGACGTGATGCGTGAGCCGGTCGAGGTGCGCGCCGGTGAGGCGCTCGGAACCCAGCATCTGGGTCCAGTCCTCGAACGGCAGGTTAGACGTGACGATCGTCGATCCGCGCTCGTATCGCTGAGATGGCATGTTTTGTCACCGCCGCATCCAGGTCTCAGGGGCCAAGACCGCCGTCATGGCCGGTCGTATCGCCGCCACGCTGGCCGAAGGCGTCGCGCCGTGTTCCATCGGCCGTCACCTTCACGGAACTCGCCGCGAGCCAGTTGCCATCGCGTGTCCGCGAGTAGGTTGTTGACCTCTCGGCCGGCACGATCGCGACCGAACTGCGCGTGGCGCTCCCCGACGGGCTGTCCTAGGCACACCGGGATAACCTTGCAGCCGTTAGCGCCGCGATCGACGAGATCACCTGCTCGACCATCCACGGCTTCTGCCAGCTCCTGATCAAGCCCTATCCAGCGGAAGCTATATGTTAAGTCCCGGCATTTGCTGGAGCGGGTCTAACCTGAAGCGTTCAGGCTGCGATGTCCAGGTCCTGCAAATGAACTCGTAGGGCGCGAGGCCCTTGAGGGCTTTTAGCCTGCGCGCGTAGTTGTAGGCCGAAACGAAGTCGGCAAGGTGCTGCCGAAGCTGGCCGTGGCTCTCGCAGTAGCAGCGTTTGACGGTGAGCTGCTGCCGGTTTTGAGGACACCAAGTTAAGGTGTTTTTGGAACTGGAGAGTTTTGATGGAGAGACGCAAGTTCAGCCGGGAGTTCAAGCTCGAGGCTGTTAAGTTGGTCAGGGAGCGGGGCGTTACCGTGGCGCAGGCGGCCCGTGATCTGGACCTGCATGTGAACGTGTTGCGCAAATGGGTGCGGGAGCAGTCCGCCGATCCGCAGCAGGCATTTCCCGGTCATGGGCAGATGAAGCCTGAGCAGCTCGAGATCGAGAAGCTGCGACGCGAGGTCGCCAAGCTCAAGGCGGAACGCGACATCCTAAAAAAAGCCGCGGCCTACTTCGCCAGGGACTCGATATGAGGTTCTGTTTTGTTGCGAAGCACCGAGGGATCTGGCCGGTCTCGTGGATCTGCGAGGCGCTCGGTGTGTCTCGCTCAGGCTTCCATGCCTGGCTCAACCGTTCGCCGAGCAGGCGGGCACAGTATGACGAAGTGCTTGTCGCTCAGGTGCGGTCCAGCTTTGCCGGAAGCGACCGCACCTATGGCGCGCGTCGGGTCTGGCACGACGTTGCTGGCCGAAGGGCTCGACGCCGGTCTGCATCGCATCGAGCGGCTGATGCGCCAGGAAGGCCTGCGGGCTCGTCCGCGCCGGCGCGGACTGCCCAAGGATAGCGAGCAGCGCCATGCGGTCTCGCCCAACATCCTGGACCGGGCGTTCGTGGCGTCGGCGCCGAACCAGAAGTGGATCGCCGACTTCACCTACATCTGGACGGCGCAGGGCTGGCTCTATGTGGCGGCGGTCGTCGACCTCTACTCCCGCCGGGTGGTGGGCTGGTCGATGAGTTCATCGATGACGGCTCAATTGGTCGCCGATGCGCTGATCATGGCGATCTGGCGTCGCGGCAAGCCCGACAGCCTGCTGCATCACTCGGACCAGGGCCGCCCAATATACCAGCGAACAGTTCCAGCGGCTGATGGCCGATCACGGCATCACCTGCTCAATGAGCCGGTCCGGCAATGTCTGGGACAACGCGGCGATGGAGAGCTTCCTCTCCTCGCTCAAGACCGAACGCACCGCCCGCAAGGTCTATCGCACCAGGGACGATGCCAAGGCCGATGCGTTCGACTATATCGAGCGCTTCTACAACCCGAGGCGCCGACACTCGACCCTAGGCTATCTCAGCCCTATGCGCGCACTTCGTCGCGCATGGCACGGATCGTTCGCACGAGTTGCCCTGGCCATAGGCATTTGCGCAGGCCAACCGCCATTGCCATACCGGATCGAATGCTATCCATGTTTGGCAACAGCGATTTCGCGAAGGGCGGCCAGAGCGGGCCCAAGCAGGGCATGGTCGGCATCGACGGAACTCACGACGTGGATCGGATATGAAAATTGGGGCATCCCGGGAACCAGATGGAGCTTCCCGGACGCTAGATGCGGCTCGACGGCGAGCAACCTGAAATAGCCTGACCCGCCGGCCGCCAGAACGTAGCTAAGCGCGAGAGGACCGAGATCAAAGGAAAGGCCAGGGCCGACAGCGTTCGGAAAGCCCGAAGCAAATGCACTCTTGAAATCCTCCCCCCAGTCCACGGCGACAAAGCTCGGCGAGTTGATCGATTCGAACGTGGGATCCGTCGTCGCGAAGACGAGCCTCTCGTCCAGGAGCAGATCGGTCCTGAGACCAGGACGGGACGGAGGCGCATAGATGACCGCGGCATCGACCAGGCCGGAGGCAACCTGATCGAGCAGATCCCGCGGCACATCGACGTGAACCCGCAGGGCGACGTCCGGCAGCGAACGGCGCATCCACTGGACCCAACTCAACAAGAGCGGATGCCAAAGGCTCACCTCAGCGCCAATCGTCAGCACCGCCCGATGGCCTTCAGGAAGTGCGACGGCATGATGCACGCGTTGCCAAAGCTGGACGATTGCGGGGGCGTGGCGGAGAAACTGCTCGCCGGCGGGAGTAAGGATCACGCCGCTCTTCTTACGCACGAACAGTTGGCGCCCAAGTCGCTCTTCGAGCGTGCGAACCCGAGCACTTACGGTCGTCTGGCCGACATGAAGACGCTCGGCGGCCCGGATGAAGCTTCGGGTCGCGACGATTTCGAGGAACGTTCGGGCAAGTTCGGTATCCACAGTCCAAGTACTAGCAGATATCTCGCACTTTATGGTGAATTAAATTCGTTTGCTTGCTGTGCCCAACCCTCGGACAACTATTGCGGTGCGCCCGTGCAGCGGCCGTGGCCCATATGTCCGAGGAGGCGCCGATGCCCAAGAAACCCGCAAGCGAAGGCGAAGTCGGACATCAGCCCTCCTTGGCGCCTGGCGAGGCAGTCGCCGTCACTGCCGCGACGACAGCGGCACGCAACACACACGCTGAAGGGAACCGCCCGACGGGTTGGCGTCGTTGGGTCTATTCGACCAACCACAAAGACATCGGCACGATGTACCTGATCTTCGCGATTGTCGCGGGTCTTTTCGGCGGCGCGCTTTCCATCGGCATTCGTATGGAACTCATGTTCCCCGGCATACAGATCTTCGGCAGCCACGAACTGTTCAACGTCTTCGTGACAACCCACGGCCTGGTCATGATCTTCTTCGTGCTCATGCCGGCGATGATTGGCGGATTCGGGAACTGGATGGTGCCGATCATGATCGGGGCACCGGATATGGCCTTTCCACGAATGAACAACATCTCCTTCTGGCTGCTGCCAGCCGCCTTCACCCTGCTCGTGATTTCCCTCTTCATGCCGAGCGCGCCGGGGTCCACCGGCGTCGCTGGCGGCTGGACGATGTATCCACCGCTCTCGACCATCGGTCAGCCTGGCCCGGCGGTTGACTATGCCATCCTGGCCCTGCATCTCGCCGGCGCCTCGTCCATCCTGGGCGCGATCAACTTCATCACCACTATTTTCAACATGCGCGCTCCGGGCATGACGCTGCACAGGACGCCACTGTTCGTGTGGTCGGTCCTGGTCACCGCCTTCATGCTGCTGCTGTCACTTCCCGTTCTGGCCGGCGCGATCACCATGCTCTTGACCGACCGCAATTTCGGCACGACCTTCTTCAAGCCCGAGGGCGGCGGCGATCCGATCCTGTACCAGCATCTGTTCTGGTTCTTCGGCCACCCTGAAGTGTACATCATGATCCTTCCGGGATTTGGCATGATCAGCCAGATTATTTCGACCTTTTCGAAGAAGGCGATCTTCGGCTACATCGGCATGGTCTACGCGTTGGTCGCCATTTGCGGTGTTGGCTTCATTGTCTGGGCGCACCACATGTTTACCGTCGGCTTGTCGTTCGAGACGCAAGCGTACTTCACGGCGGCGAGCATGGTGATTGCGGTGCCGACCGGCATCAAAGTCTTCTCGTGGATCGCCACGATGTGGGGCGGATCGGTCGAATTCAAGACACCCATGCTCTGGGCCATCGGCTTCATTCTATTGTTCACGGTCGGTGGCGTGACGGGTGTCGTTCTGGCCAATGCCGGAATCGATCGATCCTTCCAGGACACCTACTACGTGGTGGCGCATTTCCACTACGTGCTGTCGCTTGGTGCCGTTTTCGCCATATTTGCCGGCTGGTATTACTGGTTCCCGAAGATGACGGGTTATATGTACAACGAAACCGTCGGATCCCTGCAATTTTGGGTGATGTTCGTCGGCGTTAATCTTACGTTTTTCCCGCAGCACTTCCTCGGCCTCGATGGGATGCCGCGTCGTTATGTCGACTATCCCGATGCCCTCTGGGGCTGGAACTTTGTCTCGTCGATCGGCTCCTATATCTCCGCCTTCGGCGTCCTGATTTTTCTCTATGGCGTCATCGATGCCCTGTCGAAGAAGCGGGTCGCGGCAAGCAATCCGTGGGGCATAGGGGCAACAACGCTCGAGTGGCAGCTCCCATCGCCGCCGCCGTTCCACCAGTGGTCGACTCTGCCCAGAATCACGGATTAGCCTGCCCAAGCCGGCCAGGTGGCCGGTAGCGGGCCGGAGCGGCGGCGAAGTTCAATCGTCGTTCTCCGTCGAGAAGGCGATGAAGCGCAGAATCCGCCAGGTGCCGCTTCGGTCTCGCCGAAAGAGATCCATTCCCTTCTCGTGCGAGACGGCGACCGTCCCATCTCTCGTGGTCTTCAGCGTCCAGATCAACCGGACAACCGCTTGCTCGCCTGAGACGAAAACCTCCTCGATATCGGGCGTATAGGTCAGTGTCCGATCTGTTTGAGCGAGCGCCCGCTTCAGACGTTGGCAGATTGCCGCCTTGCCGGCATCCGGCGCGCCCCGTACCGTGGAAATGACGTCGGCGGCAAACAGCTCGCAAGCTACTTCGGCATCTCGCGCGTTGAATGCCGCTGCCCAAGCCTGAAGCCGTGCCCGAATGGCGGCTTCATCAGGCGCTTCGTCCGCGATGGCGGTCGTACAAACAGCGCCTGTTGCGATCAGGCCGACAGCCAGTCGGCCGACCCATGCGCCTCTCATCACCGCTCTCCATGGCTAGATGTGAGCTCTCAATTGGTTGTTCATCCGGTCCGGGGCGAGGAAGCTGAGGTTGCGAGACTTCAGAGTCCACGGAGGGACCGGATGAACATTCACATGAATGCCCGATTGACACCGCTCGGTCGAGAGCGTCTGGTTCAGGCGGTGCTGGGCGGGCAGGCGCCGCAGGCCGCCGCATAAGCCGCAGGCGTCTGCCTGGGGACGGCGCGCAAGTGGGTGGCGCGCTTCGGGCGATATGATCCACATCGATATCAAGAAGCTCGGACGTTTCGATGATGTCGGCCATCGCATCACCGGCGACCGCAAAGGCCAGAGCTGTCCCGGATCAGCGCTATTGAGACAGATGGGGTGTAACTGAGAGGAGAGGATTTCTGGTTCATCGTAGCTCGATCAAAGGAAGCGAAGATGAAGCAGAAAGCCGGGCCGCAGAAACCAGCCGCCGAACAGGTCATCAAGGATATCCGCCGTGCGACGCGCAAGCATCACTCGGCCGAGGACAAAATCCGCATTGTCCTGGAGGGCCTGCGTGGTGAGGAGAGCATCGCCGCTCTCTGCCGCCGCGAGGGTATTGCCGAAAGCCTGTATTACAGCTGGTCGAAGGAATTCCTCGAAGCGGGCAAGAAGCGGCTGGCCGGGGACACGGCGCGTGCCGCAACCTCCGACGAAGTGAAGGTTCTGCGCCGCCAGACACGCGATCTGAAGGAAGTCGTTGCCGAACAGGCGCTTGAACTGCGGCTGCTTAAAAAAAGCATGATCGGGCATGGGGGCGACGAGGAGTGAGATATCCCGCCGCCGAAAAACTGGAAATCATTCGGATCGTTGAGCAGTCACATCTGCCGGTGAAGCAGGCGCTCGACAGGCTCGGCATTCCAAGGCCGACCTATCGATGGTATGATCGGTTCCTGACCCACGGCGTCGAGGGGCTTGAGGATCGGCATTCAGCCCCATCGCGGGTGTGGAACCGCATTCCCGACGACGTCCGCAGTCGGATCATCGACATGGCACTGGATCAGACCGACTTGTTGCCACGCGAGCTGGCCGTTCGCTTCACCGACACGGAAAGCTATGTCGTGTCAGAGGCTTTGGTCTACCGCCTGCTCAAGGCCCATGACCTCATCACGTCGCCTGCCTTCATCGTCATCAAGGCTGGCGACGAATTCAAGGACAAGACGACCAGGCCGAACCAGCTCTGGCAAACCGACTTCACCTATCTGAAGGTCATCGGCTGGGGGTGGTTCTACCTGTCCACGGTGCTCGACGACTTCTCGCGCTACATCGTCGCCTGGAAGCTGTGCACGACCATGAAGGTCGAGGACGTCACCGACACGCTGAAGCTGGCGCTCACGGCATCAGGCTGCGACATGGCAAGGGTCGAGCACAAGCCGCGCCTCCTATCGGACAATGACCCGTGCTACATCGCCTCCGACCTCGGCGACTGGCTGGAAAAGCGATCCATCGAACAGGTCCACGGCGCTCCCGGTCATCCACAGACCCAGGGAAAGATCGAGCGCTGGCACCAGACGCTCAAGAACCGCATCCTGCTCGAAAACTACTTCTTCTCCGAAGACCTCGAAGCGCAGATCGCGGCATTCGTCGAACATTACAATCATCGCCGATATCACGAAAGCATCGGCAACCTGACCCCGGCCGACGTCTACTTCGGGCGGGGCCAAACCATCCTGCTGGACCGAGAAAGGATCAAACGAGACACCATCAAACTGCGCCGATTGCAACATCGGCAGCAAGCCGCTTAAATCAACAAACAGACGGACCAGAAACTCCAATCCTTCAAGCGCCGGGCTGTCTCAAATCATTCGCTGACGGACATTCGGCACCGGAGTAGCGCTTCTGCCGGTTGCTCTTGTCGAGGATGACGCTCACCTTGACGCCGCGCGCCACGGCCTCCCGTAGGGCCCGGAGGATCTTGGTCGACGTGAAGCCATAGGCTTGAACGTAGACCTGCGAGCGGGCCCGGCTGATGCTCGCCGAGATCTGCGCTTCGCAATCCTGCGCTGGGACAAAGCACGCTGTCACGAGCGCGGTTTCGGCACCGCCGGCCGCCTCGGTGGTCGAGGGCACCAACGGAATGAGCGGGAGGAGCAACAGGGGCAATATGATGGCGCGCATATTGCAATGCTAGATCGGAAGGCGACATCGAACAACGCGTCGGCCTGGACGGCCCGGCGCGCCGGATGCGCTCACGGCCCCTGTGCGGAAGCCAGCTCCAGATCCGTATGAGCGTGTCGATCAGCAAGGGTAGGCTGATGACCAGGCCGGCTGGCGTGAAGGTCCCTAGAACGCCGCGCTGATGTCAACCGCGAGATCCCACCCTGCCCACCAACACACGATGGTGAGCCCGATCATGGCGCCAACATAGACGAGAGCCCGTATCAGCATGCCGTAACGTAATGTTGACTCCGGTTCTGGGTCAACCGGCGTTCAGACGTGGCCTTTGATGGCGGCCCAGATCAGGCCCAGTAGCCCGATGACGAGAACGCCGACAGCCGTCATGACCCCTGGCACTTGATGGTGTCGCTCGACTGGCGCCATAAGCGGATGTGACGGAAGTCGGTCTGAACTTCCAGCGGGTCTTTGATGTGTAAGCGGTGTTTCTGGACCACCTTTCGGGCTTGGTCGCGATCTGTGAGGTTTGAGCTACTCCCCGGAAATCGGACAGTGACGGAAGCTACGATCTGACGTTTGCTGGTCTCCAAGGACGAGGAGATCAGGCATGCGGAAACGCAGGAACCATGACGCGGGCTTCAAGGCTCGGGTGGCGCTGGAAGCCGTGAAGGGCGAGTGCACGGTGTCGGAATTGGCGGCCGAATACGGTGTGCATCCGACGATGATCCACCAGTGGAAGAAAGCCCTGCTCGACGGAGCAGCGGACATTTTCGAGTGCGGCGGCCAGAAGCCGGCGGCGGAAGTGGACGAGGAGACGGTTCGATCCCTGCACGCCAAGATTGGGGAGTTGGCTATCGCCAACGATTTTTTGTCACGAAAGCTCAAGCCGTGGATCGGCAAGTGAGGCGTGGCATGATCGAGCGGGACCATCCAGCGCTGTCGATCGGAGCGCAGTGCCGCCTTCTGTCGATCTCGCGCTCGTCGTTCTACCACGAGCCGACGGGCGAGACGGAGCAGAACCTGTGGCTGATGCAGCTGATCGATCGGCAGTTTTTGGACACGCCCTTCTACGGCGTGCGGCAGATGACCTGGCACCTTCAGAACGAAGGGTATGGCGTGAACCAGAAGCGTATCCGGCGTCTGATGCGGCTCATGTGTTTGATTCCGATTTACCAGAAGCCCAACACCAGCAAGCCGAGGAAGGGCCATAAGACCTATCCCTATCTGCTGGGCGGGCTGCGGGTGGATCGTCCCGGTCAGGCCTGGTGCGCCGACATCACCTACTTGCCGATGCGACGCGGCTTTCTCTATCTGGTGGCCATCATGGACTGGTTCACGCGGAAGGTGCTGGCCTGGCGCACCTCCAATACGCTGGAGGCCGACTTCTGCGTCGAAGCGCTGAACGAGGCCATCCACCGCTTCGGCGCGCCTGGGATCATGATTACGGACCAAGGCAGCCAGTTCACATCCTTCGCCTGGACCGACGGTTTGAAGCGGGTCGGCACCCGGATCTCGATGGATGGCAAGGGGCGGTGCATCGACAACGTCTTCATCGAGCGCCTGTGGCGGTCCCTGAAATACGAATGCGTCTACCTGCACGCCTGGGAGACGGGATTGCAGGCAAAGGCTGCAATCGGTCGCTGGACCACCTTCTACAACCATCGGCGGCCCCACACTGCCCATGGCGGGCAGCCGCCCGCCGTGGTCTACTTCAACAGCATCGAAACCGATCAGCAGGCACAGAGAGTAGCTTAGCTAACCCGGAAATTTGTCCAAGGATCGGGGGTAGCTCACAGCGTCAGTTTGCCGTCGGCTTTGGCTGCGCGCCATCCAGCGCCGTGAGGCGTTGCATGACCCATGCCGGTGCGCCTGGATTGGCAACGGCCAGCTTGTAGTAGCGAACCGCTTCAGCCTTGTTCCAGCGCTTCAGACCTTTGCCGGTCTCGAGTGCCAGGCCGTAGCTCGCCTGGGCGAGATGATTGCCCTGATCGGCCGAGGCCTTGTATAGCTTGGCCGCGGTCGCGTCGTTCTGCACGACGCCCGTCCCCTTCTCATAGAACTGGGCGAGTTTGAACTGACTCCAGGCATTGCCCTGGTCGGCCGCCTTCTTGTACCAGGCGATCGCGATCGGATAGCTCGGTGATACGCCGGTCCCTGTCGCGTACTTGTCGCCAAGCGTGTACTGCGCCCATGAATTTCCAAGTTCCGCCGCCTTGCGGAAGTTTTTCAGCGATTCCGCCGGGCTCACGGCCATGCCGATGCCGTCGGCCTGAAAGCGCGCCAGATTGTACAGCGCCCAATTGTTGCCCTTGGCGGCCGACTTCTTGTAGAGCGCAGCCGCCTTGGCGAGATCTTTCGGCACGCCACTACCATTCTCGTAGAGCGAACCGAGGCTGTTCTGGGCCCAGTCATTGCCTTGACCGGCCGCCTTCGCATACCAGACAGCGGCCAGCTTGGGGTTCGTGGCGACGCCCTGGCCATTCTCGTACATCTTGCCGACATTCACCTGACCCCAAGGGTCATTTCTATCTGCCGCCTGCCGGTAAAGCACCATGGCGCGATCGTAGTTTTGCGCGGCCAGCGCTTTGTCGCCCTCGTCATTCGGCCCGGCCTTCGCGCCAACAATCGTTCCCGCCACGAAAAGGCCGACGGCAAAGGCCCGCACGGCCGATAGAATTCTAGCCTTGTAGTAGACCATGCTTCTGAACCCAGCCCTTCACGGAGATCGGCCCCGAATCCGTGCCGGGGAGCGATCGTACCTTGCCATCGGGTGGGACCGTTCGCACGCTTGAGCCCCCCGGATCTCGGCATTGGTAGCGTCCGCGCAGTTTCCGAACAAGGTCTCAATGCTGCGGGAATTGAACCAAATTCGCGATAATCTGGTCACATACCCAAACAAGATCGACGACGCCCGTTGCGTGGTCAGGCCCCGACGTGTAACGCAGATGAAGGTTCAGATATCTTCCACTATGTCACTGAAGTGTTGTTTCTTAATGCGAAACTTGCTTCGCATGACGTAACGTTTGAACTATGGGGCGGCCGGGGGGGCTATCAAGGTGCAGGACGGATTAAAGCAGCAGTCCGCCCGACGGACGGCTCACTTCGAGGTCATTCGGACAAGGGAACATCCGGTCCGAACGTTTCGTCATATCCCCATCCGACAGTATTGCATTGCAGAACACCCTGGCTCGCCTCCCTCCGATTCCGGTGCTTCTCGCACCGGCCGTAGAGCTCTGAAGCTGTGCGGAACGGGGCATCCACCTCCATACCTGTCCGCCGAAGCCGGCGATCGCTCAACCCCTTGAGACGCTGATAGCGCCGTGCGGCGTCATCGCTGAATTCGCCCTCTACCCCCGTCTCAAGCCCGGATCGAACCAAGCCTGCGATGCCAATTCCACGTCCGATCTTCATGAAGTCCAAGCGGTCGCACGAGCCGTATCTCGTGCTGTTCTTCATTGCCTGCTCGCTCGCTTCGGTCGGGGCGCTGGCTGTGTTCCTTTATGTGCTGGACGATATGGGCCTCGCGGACCGTCTGCTCTATTGCGGCCTGCTCTTCGGCTTGATCTATTGCTGCCTGTCCTACCAACTGAGCCGCTATGGCGCGGCTCGCCGCTCGCAGCAGCACCGCGCCTTTGCCGAAGCCGACGTCTCCAATCTGTTCGAGGATAGCGCCCCGAGCGTCGCCGTTCTAATCCCGACCTATCGGGAAGAGCGGCGCGTCATCATCATGACGATGCTCTCGGCAGCCCTGGCCCGCTATTCCAACCGTCATATTGTCCTGCTCGTCGATGATCCGCCAAACGATCCCGGTTCGGTCGAGCAGACGCTCTCGGCCGTCGACGAAGTCTCACGGATGCTCGACAGACCGATGCGGGCGCTGCGGACCGAAGCGGCCGCCTGGCAGCGACGCGCCGAGACTGACAGCATCGACATCTCCGCAGAGGCAGACCGGCTGAAGCATTGCTATGACCAAGCCGCAGATTGGCTCGAGGGTCTGGCCCGAACCCTCGAGGCCGGCATCTCGCCGGCCTTCGGCCATGTCGACCGTTTCTTCATCGACCGGATCGTCCTCGACCTCGCTCGACACTATCGGGCCTATGGCCGAAAGTTGATCGACAGCGACCTGACGCGTGTTGAACTCACACGCGAATACAAAACCCTCGCCGGCTTGTTCTGCACTGATATCACCAGCTTCCAGCGCAAGATTTTCGCGAATCTGTCGCACGCGCCGAACAAGGCGATGAACCTCAATTCCTATATCGGCCTCATGGGCGGCAGCTACGTTGCTCGCTCGACATCGGCCGGGACCAGGATCGAGGTAGCGGAGGGCAACACGGTAGACGCGCTCGAAATGTGCGTTAGCGATTTCGTTCTGACCCTCGATGCCGATAGCGTGATCCTGCACGACTACATGCTTCAGCTGGTCCATGTGCTGAACAGCAATCCGGCAGCCGCTGTTGCGCAAACGCCTTATCTGACCTTTCCGAATGGCACGTCTCCGGTGGAGCGGGTCGCGGGCGCGACGACCGACATCCAGTATCTGATCCACCAGGGCGCGACCTTCTTCAACGCCTCCTACTGGGTCGGAGCGAATGCCCTCATCCGCTTCACCGCGCTGCAGCAGATCGTCCGGTTACAGGTGGAGGGCGACAAGAGCTGCAAGGTCTATATCCAAGACGAGACCGTCATCGAGGACACCGGCTCGACCATCGACCTGCTGCATGCAGGCTGGTCCGTGCACAACTACTTCTCGCCCATGGCCTATAGCGCCACGCCCGCCGATTTCGGCGCCCTGGCGATCCAGCGCAAACGCTGGAGCAATGGCGGCTTGATCATTTTCCCGATGCTGCTCAAGCAGTATCTCGGCAATCCCGGACGCATCCGGCGGCTTCCCGAACTCATGCTGCGGACAAATTATCTGCTGTCGCCGCTGATTGGAAACGTTGCTGTTTTCATCCTGATGATCTGGTCCGGATCCGATGGCCGAGCGCTGGTCTGGACGCCGCTGGTGATGATTCCGTACTTCCTTCTGTACGGCACCGATTTGAAGCGCCTTGGCTATCGGTTTCGCGACCTCTTCGCGGTCTGCGCGCTCAATCTGATGCTGCTGCCGGTCAGCTTTGCCGGCATATTCGCCTCAATCCGCCAGATCATCACCGGCCAGAAGGGCAGCTTCTCGCGCACGCCGAAGGTCGCCGACCGGACGTTCATTCCGCCCTCCTGCTTCCTGTTCAACGGCTTCATGCTGCTGCTAATGCTGCGCTATGTGGTCGAGGGCATTCTCGCTGGCCAGTATCTCGGCGCCATCATCCCCATCCTCAACGTTTCATTCTACGCTTACGGCCTGCACCACTTCATCGGCATCCGGCACGGCTTCGCCGACCTGACGCTGGCAACGCGCCAGCGCTTTGACGCGCTGATGCGCCCGGTCGCTGGCGTGCTGGTCGCTGCGCGGGCGCGGATGGCGGAAAATACCCGCATACCGCGCTTCCGCCCGGCGCAGATGCTCGCTGCTTCAGCATTGTTCGTGTTCGTCATGATCGCGCCGATGAACGCCGTGCCGAAGCTTTCGAACAAAGACTTCGTCGGCAGCGCGATCGCGAACCAGACCAGTCGCAAGACCGCCAGGGATGCCGAGCCGGCGTCCCAGGTCCTGAAGCCGTCCATCCATCCCTTGGCGCACGCCAGTGTTGCCGGGACGGATGCGAGCCCGGCCGCAACGGCCGAAATCCTGCGGAGGACGCGCGATGGCCAATAGCGCGCCGCACAACCAATTTCTTCGATCCGAGACAACACGCCATGCGGTCTCGGGCCTTTTCATCGAACAGATCATGCAGAGCCGAGGGACGCCTTGTCACATTCAGAAAGCTTAGGGGGGCACGGCCACCGCCAGCAGAATCGCAACACCCCCTCCACGGGACAGGCCCTGATGGACGACATGTCCCACCGCTCGTCATCGTCCTGGCGCAGTGCCCTTCTCGGCGGTGCGGCGGCAAGCGCCATCCTGCTTGGAATGGCGGCGCCGGCCTTCGCCGACCCGTCCTCGTGCAGCACCAGCGGCACGACGGAAACCTGCAGCGGCGACCTCGCCAATGGCATCGATATCGGTGAAGACGATGGGATCAGCAAGCTCATCGTAACGAATCCGACTGGCGACATCGCCCCGGCGGCCGACACATCCGGTATTCGCTTCATCTCGAATGGCGCGGTGGAAATCACCAGCGACACGGGTGCGCATGCGATCTCGGTCACGGGCGAGCGCGCAAACGGCATCATGGCGCAGAGCTACGAAGACGGCGACGAGAATATCGGCGACATCAAGATCCACCACACCGGCGCCATCACCGCCACGGATGGCTTCGGCGTCTGGGCCGAGACGGATGGCGCGATCAATTTGACGACCGATGGCGCCATCAGCGCGGGGCTCGACGCGATCAAGCTGCACGGCACCAGCAATGGTGCGATCACTATCAACGTGACCAGCAACCTGGCATCGACCCTCGGGTCTGGCATCGTCGGCGACACGAATGGCGGCATCGCCGAAACCAGCGTCGGCACGATCGATGCGGCGATGGACGGCATCAACGTTCGAAGCAATGTCTCCGGCGACGTGACCATCAACCACAGCGGTGCGATCAACGCGACCGCCGGCTATGGCATCAAGGGCTGGGGCCAGGCGAAGGTCACCTCCAAAAGCGCAGGCAACATCCACGCGGGCGTGGACGCTATCCATCTTGAAAGCCATGGCAACGCCGGCCTGGTCGATGTTCGTCACACTGGCGGCCTGACCGCCGATACCGGTTATGGCGTCTATGCCGAAGCGCTCGGCAAGATCTCGGTCGACGTCAACGGCGCCATCGATGCCGGTCACACGGGCATTTATGCCCGCACCAGCGATTCCGCGTCCCTGATCATCACGCATACGGGCGGCTCGCTCATCGCCCACGACGCAGACGGCATCGTGGCCCTCGGCCCGAATGCCGTCGTTTCCGTCACCAATACCGGCGCGATCGAGGCCCATGGCTACGGCATCTATGCCGAGAGCGGCTCGCAGTCCGTGACCGTCAGCCAGACTGGCACCCTGCAATCCTCCGACGGCAAGGGCATCTATGCCTATTCGGGCGACGGCATCGTCAAGATTACCTCGACCGGGACCGTATCAGCGAAATCCGACGCCGTGACGGCCGTATCGGGTTCGAAATCAACAAAGATTGTCCAGACCGGCGACATCACATCGTCCGCCGGCAAGGGCATCGTGATGAGCACGCTCGACAGCACCGCCGACCTCTCCGGGTCGGGCGCGATCACGGCGGCCAGCGATGCGATCTCGATCAGCGCCAACAAGGGCGTCACCATCAACCGGACCGCAGGCACCATCGGATCCGCGGGGGCAACCGGCATCAACGTTGTGTCGGACGGCGCCAGCGTTTCCGTGACGAACAGCGGAACGATCACCGCCTACCAGGATGGTATCCGCTCCGAATCGACGTCCAACAACACCATCATCCAGACGGGCGCCGTAACAGCGACGAATGGCGCGGCGATCTGGGCCTCGTCGAAGACCGGCGTCGTCTCCGTCACCTCGTCCGGCGCGATCCAGGGCAAGACCTACGGCATCTACGCAAAGAACAGCGACTTCGGATCCGTCACGGTCAACCAGACCGGAACCGTGAACTCGACTGCCGGCAAAGGCATCGAGGCCTCGTCGGCTCAGGGCGCTGTCACCGTCACGACGGGCGCGGTCACAGCCGCGCTCGATGGTATCGATGCGTCCAATCTCGGCTATGGCAAGGTCGAGATCACCAGCGCGGGCGTAACCTCGTCGCACGGGATCGGCATCAGGGCATCGTCGTCGAACGGCATCGTCCAGGTCACGAACACCGGCGCCATCATCGCCGAACTGACCGGCATCAAGGCGTCGAACACAGACAACGCTGACGTCATCGTGAAGCAGATCGGCACGGTGAACTCGACAAGCGGCAAGGGCATCGAGGCCTCGTCGTCGATTGGCGCGGTCAAGGTCACGACCGGCGCCATCACGTCCGCGCTCGACGGCATCGACGCCACCAACTTCGGCGCCGGCAAGATCGACATCATCAGCGCCGGGGTGGTTTCCACCGCAGGCGCGGGCATCAACGCCTGGTCGGCTACCGGTGAGATCGTGATCCGGAACACCGGCACGGTGACGGCTGAACTCGACGGCATCACCGCCGCCAATCTCGGCGACAGCGACGTGAAGGTCGAGCAGGCCGGCGATGTCACATCCTATTCGAACGCCGGCATCAGTGCCTGGTCGTCGACCGGCGCCGTGACCGTGATCGTGACCGGCGACAATCAGATCACCGCGGCACAGGACGGCATCACGGCCGGCAACAAGGGTGACAACAAGGTCTCCGTCACGACTGCCGGCACGATAACCTCGAGCTACGGCTCGGGCATCCTCGCCTCGTCGACCACTGGCGAGGTGGAGGTCAAGGGTAGCGGCGATATCGTCGCGGCGCTCAATGGCATCGATGCGTCCAACGTCGGCGAGAGAGCGGTCAACGTCACCCGGACGAGCGGCACGATCACGGCCACCGCAGGCCGCGGCATCATCGCGTCCTCCGCGCTCGGTGCCGTCGTCGTCAACAATACCGGCAGCATCCTTGCCGGACAGGACGGCATCGTCGCTTCCAATGTCGGCACGACGGCGGTAACCGTCACGCAGGCTGGCGGTGTCACGAGCCAGAACGGCTACGGAATCATCGCGACGTCGGCGCTTGGCGCCGTCACCGCCATCAGCACGGGCAACATCATCGCGAAGGAAGACGGCATCAGCGCCGGCAATGTCAGCGATACGGGTGTAGTCTCGATCCAACATACGGGCGACATCACCACCACGAATGGCAGCGGCATCTTCGTCAAGAGCGCCAATGCCGCGATTGATGTCACGACGGATGGCGACATCCAAGCGGGTGGAGACGGTATTCGCCTTGCCGGCTATGGCAATCAAACGGTTGCCGTCGACGGCGGCTCGGTGAAGGGCGGCGCGGGCTTTGCCGGCATCAACTTCGATGGCGGCCATTTGAATACGCTCGCCAACGCGGGCGAGATTGGCAGCGCCAACGGTATCATCGGGGACGCTATCCGCGCTGGTGCCGATAGCGTCACATCAATCGAGAACTACGGAACGATCACTGGCAATGTCTTCCTCGGCGACTGGGGGAACACTTTTGCGAACAAGAAGGACGCCCACTTCAATATGGGTGCCTTCGTTGAACTGGGTGAAGGTACCCTGACCAATAGCGGCATCGTCACGATTGGCGGCGATGCCATCGCCACCACCGCGCTGACCGGCTCGTTCGCCAACAGCGCGACCGGCACGCTAAAGATCGACGTCGATCTGGCCGGCTCGAAGGCCGATCGGCTCAACGTCACGGACAACGCAAGCCTTTCCGGCGCGCTAGGCCTGCACCTGACCTCGATGGGCACCTTCGGACAGACCTTCTCGATCATGACGGCTGATAGCGTGATGGTCGATGGACTGGCGCTCTCCAACCCGCTGGTCAACTACACGATCGATGCCACGGCCAACCAGCTCGATTTGACGGTCGCCGGCTACGACTACCTGACACAGGGCCTGAACCCGAACGGTCGGGCGCTCGGAGGCTATCTCAACAACGCGATCGGCCACTCGCAGGCACTCGATCCGATCGGCCTGGCGCTGCTGAATCTGGCGTCATTGAGTGAGGTCAACGATGCCTACAACCAGCTCTCGCCGGACACCTATCTGAACGAGCAGGTGACGGCGATCTACGACTCACTTGGCTTCGCCACCAGCATGTTGAGCTGCAAGGTCCGGGACGGCGCCTATGTCTTCAACGCCGAGGGCGAATGCGCCTGGGGCCGCGTCGGCTACAGTACATTCGACCGCGAGACGACGACGGACAGCGCCGGCTTCGACCGCACCAGCTGGGAGCTGGCCGGCGGCGCGCAGTATGCCCTCAAGGAAGACTACCGCATCGGCTTCGCCTTCGCGGCAGGCACCTCGAAGGCCACGGGCGTCGATGGCTCTACAGGCGACGGCAAGCGGATCGAGGGCGGCCTGATCGCGAAGTACGTTCCTGGCCCGCTTACCCTCGCGGCGGGGCTTTCTGGCAGCTATGGTTGGTATGATACCAAGCGCTCGGTGAATTTCGGCGATTTCGACGACCACCTGACCGGCAAGCCGGAAGCAGGTTCTCTCAACGCTCGACTGCGCGCCTCGTACGATTTCGGCAACGAGAAGGTCTACATCCGTCCGCAGATCGAGGGCAATGTGACCTATCTCTATCAGGCAGCGTTTACCGAAGCCGGCGGCCTCGCCGCCGTCTCAGTCGACAGCGGCTCGCGCACGGTATTCAGCGTCGCTCCGGAAGTGGAGGTTGGCGGCCAGGTCATCACGGCCAGCGGCGCGATGATCCGTCCCTATCTCAAGGGCGGTGTCACGGTGTTCTCCGACGACAGCTTTGACCTGAGCGCCCACTTCGCGGCGGACACATCGGGGGCGAGCGACTTCATCGTCACCAGCAGCACCGACCAGCTACTGTGGAACACCTCGGTGGGCGTTGACGTGCTGTTCGAGAACGGCAATACGGTCCGCGCCTTCTACGACGGCAATTTCGGCCAGACTTCGACCGAGAACGCCTTCGGCCTGAAGGCTAGCCACAACTTCTGATCGAACTCCGCCTACGCTGGATTCGCCAAACGACATGGCCCCGAAGCGCACGCTTCAGGTTTGACGAATGGAGTGGGCCCTTCGGGGTGGACGGATTGAGCTTTTGCAATTGACCGTGGGCCGGGCTTTCAGAGGATGAGAGCCCATGACACGCCATCGAACTCACAGCATCGCGTGGACGTCTACAACACCAAGAGGCTTCACTCAGCGCTCGGCTATCTCAGCCCGCGCCAATTCGAGGATCAACACGCCCGGAACCCGGTCCAAACTGAAGTCTGATCACTGTCCACCCCGAAGGGCCCACTCCAATTTGGGGGCAATTTTGGACGCTGACACCCCGGATAAGGGGGGCAGCTTTGCACGCCAAACGACACTTGACGGCGGCAGTGTCGCCGAGTTCCGCCGTCGAAACGGATCAAACCGGCAATGCTGAGATCCGGCCAGAAGCGCTCGCGTAGCACACTGATGGCCGGCGGGCCGGCATTGCAGACGTAGACCTGTCGTTCGTCCTGCTCGCCTTCGTGATCATCGCTGTCGGCGGAGTTTCAATGGCGACGTTGAGCGAAGGTGCTGCGCAGGGACGGAGGGCGACGTTGGGTATCGATGAATAAGGAGGTCAAACAGGCTCGCGCACAGGGTCGGCGGTTGGGTAGACGAGACTGCGGTAGAGCTAATATGGTTCGTCAGTTTGCTGGCTGCAGTTGGCCGGACCTGACAATGGCCAATAGATGGTCTGCGGGCACGCCGCGACCATAGCGCCAACCCTGAGCAAAATGAGCCCCGGCTATCTTGAAGTAAGATTCTTGCTCGGCTGTTTCGACACCCTCAACGACTAAGGTTACGCCTAGATCTTTCGCCATTGCGAGGATCGACGGGATAAGCCGTGCTCTGATATTGTTGTTACCTACGCTCTGGGTAAAAATCATGTCGACTTTGATCGCGTCGATCGCCATTTCGCCAAGGTAGGATAGATTACTATAACCGGTGCCGAAGTCATCAATATAGATTCGATAGCCTTTTGCATGAAGTGCTTTGATCGTCGCCATCGCTTCGGGAGTGTCAATCGGCTGCCTCTCGGTAAGCTCGAGGGCAATGCGGCTCGAGCATATACCCGCTCCTCCAATGTGCTTTTCAAGGGCTCCCACAAAGCGAGGATCTGTTAGGTCGCGCGAGACAATGTTAATGCTGACCACAAAATCTCGCTTGCCCACGAGTAGACTGCGAAGTTCCCGCCCCGCCGTTTCGATAGCAAAGCATGTCAAATCGGTAATTAACGGGCTTTTTTCGGCACCCGCGACGAATTCCGCAGGCGAAACCCTATCGTTTGCGTGGAGGGTCCAGCGCATCAACGCTTCCGCCCCAGAGATTCGACCACTGCTGAGGTCAACAATAGGTTGATATTCAAGGGAAATTCTATCCGACGACAGCGCGCGTCGCAGGCGGCTCTCGAAGGTTGCGCGCTTGCGCCGAATAAGTATGACCAACAGGGCACAGCTTGCTCCCAAAGCTGCCCCCGCCAGAACAATTAGGACAATCTGCAGGCTATATTCTCGCCAAATCTCGCGAAGGCCGACAACTTGTACGATGCATACGAAGATTCTACCGACGCACTGTGAGGATATAAGACCAAAGCCGTTTCGTATTGGAGTGCCGGCAAGAACCGAAGTCGCACTAAGGTTTACCGGCGGACCATCGATTGTCGTCACTGCACCAGACGGCGGGTTTACAAATACTATACTTAGTCGATTGCCGGGCCAGCTCTCTTGTTCTAGTGGAGTCACCATCAAACTGAAGTTTCCCTGCAATATGATGCTCGACTTTACGCCGGGCGCGGTTGGCAGCTCGACGTTTCGCCATATTTGGGCGCCATTGGGGGCTCGAAATAGAGGTGGTCCGAAGAAGCGGATGGCCTCCCTGACCTGACCGGCTCCGCTGCTGCAAAGCACATCATCCCCTCGCCGGAAGGCTGCGTCTCGGATTGCGTTCGACCGCATCACAATAGATCGCATTGCCGATAGATGGTCTAGCGAGCAAGGCGGCTCCTGGAGCGCCTCAAGACGCTGAAAAGCCATCTGGATTTCTCTGTCTTGTATGCGGATATTGGCGACCGAACTGGAACGGGCTAGTTCCAGATCAAGCGGGACAACTTGGTACCCCCCCCCCCAAAGCGCAGCGATCAACGCGACGCATGCTCCTCCCGTGATCCCGGCGGTCAGCCAAGTCAGAGTTGCCTTTAGGTTTGGTCCACTGTCCCCAGAGTCGGATATTCCGCTGATACGAAACATCGATAGTAAAGCAAACAATCTAGCCGCTAGCCATCGCATATGCCAAACGAATACTGCCACGTCGACACTGACGTGCCGATCGATGAGAGTCAACGGCGTTCAAAACAGCCCCCGATCGGCCTCGAATGTTGCCGCCTGCTGGAGTTGCAGGAACGTCATGACCTTGTGATCGCGCAACCGGAGCGATGACAAGGCGTGCTGAAGATGGAGGTCGCCGGTCCCTGCCCCCCTATCACGGCGCAGCCTAGGGCTTCGACGGCAGCCTGACACGAAGTGAGTAACGAGGGAGCAAGAGAAAGGAAGCGCCATGTCCATAGAACCGATTGCCGCGAGCTCGTTGTTTTTAGCTGTTTGTCGGCCGGTCAGGCATTGGCGCAGATCACCGACGTCGAGCAGGAGTTTCAGCAACTGGCGGCCGCGCTCAAGGCCAACGACCCGGAGCGGCAGTCCGCCATCGCTGCCTGCATCGAACGAGGCATCGGCGACAATCCGGCGAGAGCGACCCAGTTCATGGGCGTGCCGGTGGAAAAAGCGTTCGAGGCGTGGTGCACCTGCATGACATCGGCCAGCTCACGCCGGCCGATGTCAAGGCGCTGAGCGAAGGGACGGTCAACCGCATCGGGCAGGATCACCGCCGAGTCAAGCGGCGGACCCAATCTAAGCTCGGCTTCAAATCAACCGCCAGCGCAGTAACGATCCTGTCTGAGATTGAAATGATTCACATGATGTGCAAACGACAGGGAAGGTTTGCTACAATCCCTGCCTGCAATCGCCGAGCAGTGCGAAATCCTTGCGGCCCGAATACCGCACCGGCTGGCCTAATTTGTCGAAGTGTGGCGCTTGCGACAAAGCCCATTCTTATTCCTTGGCGATAGCTTTGTTGTGGAGGTGCAGCGTCGATGGTTTCATTGCCGTCGCATAGCTTGCCGGAGTGACGCGCCAGTAGAGCACTGCGACGACGACCGTACAGGCCAGATGCAACAGCCAGCCTGCCACGAAGCTGCCGGTCGTCTCGTGCAGCACCGCGACGATCCACGGCGGCAGCGCGGTAATCAGGAAGCCGCCGCCCTGCATGAGCGCCGAGAGCGCCCCGGCCTCGTTCGGGTCGGGCAGGTGGTCGAGCGCCACGATCATCGACAAAGAGAAACAACCGCCCAACCCCGCGCCTAGCACGGCCACCCAGAGGACGGGCGCCGATTCCGGCGAGAATGCCAGCGCGGCGAAGCCGACGGCCTGCAAGGCTAGCGTCAGCCATAGCCCCGGCCGGAGATCCCTGCCGCGGACGAGCATCGGCATGATGAGTGCTGCCAGCGCCTGACAAAGCGCCATGATTGCCAACAGGCTACCGCTGGCGGCGGCTGTCCATCCTTGTTCGCTGTAGAAGGGCGACAGCCATGCCACGACGGTCGAATAACCGCCATTGACGAGGCCGAAACAGGCCATCAAAAGCCAGACGCGCGGCCGACCGAGCAGCGCCATCGTCCCAGCGCTGCTTTGCCGGGCACCGGCGTGGTGCGGCAGGCTGTAGAGTGCCAGCACCAGGGCCAGAACCGCCGGAATGGCCAGCCAGGCAAGGCCGAGATGCCAATCCGAAGCGGCCGCGACCAAGGGCGCGACCTGTGCGCCCAGCGCTCCGCCGCCCATCAGGGTTGCCGAATAAAGCCCCATGACCAGGCCGACATGGCCTGGGAACTGTTTCTTGATGATGCCGGGGAACACTGCCTGGATGATCGCTACGCCCAACCCGAGCAGGGCCGCCGTCCCCACCAACTGCCACCCGTGGGTGGAAAATAGCCGCAAGGACGAACCGACAACGAGTACGGCGAGAGAAGCGATCGTCGAGCGTCGTGCGCCGATTCGTGATTGCAGAAATGGCCCGGCGAAGGCCAACACGCCCATCAGGAACATCGGCACCAGCGTCAGCAGCGAGATGCCCTTGAGATCGAGACCCGTTCCCGCATGGATATCAGCCGCCAACGGCCCGATGCTGGTGATGAACGGCCTGAGATTGAGGCCGACGAGAGCGACGGCGACGAGGAGCAGAATATGCGACGCACGGGAGGGTTGTTCGGAAACCATGTATCTTTGCCTGTTTACCTCGGGCCTATTTGCTCTGCGCCTCGGCCCATTCGGCATAGAGATCAATCTTGCCCTCCGGCCGAACCGGTACGTAACGGATCGACATGGATTGTTCGGCGAAGGGTTTGGAAAGGTCCTCGTAGATCGCCGTCGTGGAAAGCCCGAATGGCGTGCCATCCTGGTTGGAATAGGCGTAGAATACACGGTCGACGCCAGCCATCCGCATTGCCGCCATGCACATCGGACACGGATGGCCGCTTGCATAGACGACACTGCCGCTGAGATCCGGCGAGCCGAGCTTATGGCTGGCAGCACGGATGGCGTTCATTTCTGCGTGCGAGGTCGGGTCGTTGGTGGCGTAGATCTCGTTTACCGCCGTGGCGACCACAACATGGTCACGCACCAGCACTGCCCCGAAAGGGCGGCCGCCCTTCCGGATATTGGCGCGAGCGAGTTCGATCGCTTCGCCGAGAAAGCGGCTTTCGTCAGTCATGGCTGGGTTCCTTCGTTATTCAGCGGGCGCCGGCTTGCACCAAGGTCGCCTCGATTTCCTTGTAGCCCCTCGCCCGCGCATGCTGAAGCGGCGCCACGCCCTCGCCGTCAGCGAGGTTGACGTTGGCGTCGGCCTTGACCAGCAGATCGACGATCTTCTGGTGCCGTTCGCCACCGTCGCCGAGGATGATCGCTTCCAACAGCGCCGTCCAATGGAGATTGTTAACATGATCGACCTTCACGCCGGCCTTAATCAGCACGCGCACCGTCTCGACGTGGCCGCGCTCCGAAGCCGGAATAAGGGCGGTGCCGCCATAGCGGTTGACGCTCTTGAGGTCGGCGCCGTGCGAAAGCGTCATCTTGAGGATTTCGAGATGCCCGCGCGCGCCGGCATAGAGATAAGGACTATCCTCGATCCTGTCTTTGGCGTTGACGTCCGCGCCCGCTTCAATCAGCGTTCTGGCGGCATCGACCTGGTTGGCATGGGTGGCGACGAGCAATGCTGTTGCTCCGTCGGCATCGCGTGCGTCGATTTTCTCGCCCTGGGCTAGAAGTTTCTTGACTGCGGCAACATCATTCATGCCGGCTGCCTGATGGAGTGGGGTTGTGCTCATGGCTTTTCCTGCTGCAACAAATGGGACGACCGTCAGTAGCAGAGAAGCAGCGCCTTTGAGGATCGAACGGCGAAGCATTTTGAGTTCCCGCGATAGATGGCCGGGACGGCCAGGCTGCATGTTGACCATGCCAGCCAGATAGGAATGAAACATATCATATGGAAATTAAATGTTCGGATAAGAGGCATTATGATAATGAATATCATTCGATATTCGCGATCTCCGGATGAGGAATATGCTCGATCCACGCCTTCTGCGTTCCTTCGCCGCAATTGTCGATGCGGGAAGTTTCACGCTTGCGGCGGACCGCCTGAATATGACGCAATCTACCATCAGCCAGCAGCTTGCTCGGCTTGAGCGGGCGGTCGGCGTGGCACTGGTCGAACGCGCGGCGCGGCCGATCGAGCCAACATCTGCCGGCGAGCGGCTTCTGGGCTACGCCCGGCGGATCCTGTCGCTCCAGCAGGAGGCGCAAGCAGCGCTTGGCGATCCGGCCGGTACGGCTTCAATCCGCATCGGCGTTCCAGAGGACATCGTCAGCGCGACGATGGCAACGGTGTTCGGTGATTTCGTCCGGCGCCATCGCGACATTCAGCTCGATGTCACCGCGGGATTGAGCCGCGACCTGACCCGGCGCTACCGCGTCGGCGAATTCGATATTGTGATCGTCAAGGAACCCGTGGCCAGCGCCGATTGCCACGCAACTTTCCCGGAATCCATGGCCTGGTTCGAGAGTGCCGACGCTCCCGTCGACTGGCCCGACCCCGTCCCGCTGGTCGCTTTTCCTCCGGGCGGTCTATACCGCGAGGCAATGTTCGAGCGTATCGAGCACGAAGGGCTTCGCTGGTATATCGCCTTCTCTAGCAGCAGCCTTCACAATGTACTGGTCGCGGTGGGAGCCGGGCTCGGCCTGTCCCTCCTGCCAAGAAACGCGGTTGCCGGATATCGCGTTCGGCAATATGAGCCTTTCGGTATCGAGCCTCCAATGGCCGTTTCCATCTACGCCTGGGAAAGCGCCGGCCCTGCTTCGGAACTGGTGGAGCGGATGGGAGCGGTTCTTGAGGAGAGACATGCCCCATTGGAGGCAAGTCGATAAAGAGGATCAACAACTCCGAACAAAAGCGACGGCATGAATTTTAATTCTCCGTACAAACTGTCAGAATACTCGGATGAACCGTAGCGCCCGACCGATCTTCGAAGATCCGATCAAGCTGATCGTCATCTTGTTTCTACTATTGGCTGCCGGGGGGGGCGCACTCGCGCTAGTCCAGCGCCATGCCTTAATTGACGAACTGGAGCGGGAAAGCGTCACCCTCTACCGGCTGGCTTCTCAACGCGCCGACCAGCACGATGCACATCTGACGGCGCTATCCGCGATTGCAGTTGCGGAACAGGGCGAAAGGCACGATTTGTTTCTCGATGTCGCCGCGACGATCTCGCGCTTCTATTCGCGCATCGACGAAGTGCAACTCGTGCCGCTCGATCCACAAGGCGAAATAACAGGCACCGAACCCCTCGATCCCGCCACTGCGGACCTCGTCCGTTCCGCCGCCGGCGCATCCGACGGAAGGATCGTCCTCTTGCGGCATCCGGACAAACTACATCACTACATGATGGTGAAGCGCAGCCCCAATTCGGATGCGGCGCGCAACGGGCTGATGCTTGGCATCGATGCTCGGAAACTGCTTGGCGAGACCACAGCGTTCTGGTCGCGGCCCGGCGTGGCGCTCAGCCTGTCCCTTCCAGACGGGCACCGGCTCGTGGGCCGGGGCGTGCCGCCCGAGACGGTCGGGGTTTCAAAGGCTCTCGGCAGCGCTTCGCAGCCCCTTCTTCTACAGACCGGTGTGGAGATCAGCCTTGCCGACCTCTTTCCGCCGGTGAAATCGGGTCTGCTGCTGATTGCCGTCGGCCTGATCTATCTCGCCACATTGGTCGTCCTGCGCCAGCGCGCCCGCGCCCGTGCGGCGCTGGAACAGGCGCGCCTCAGCGCGCTGGATTCGCGCCTTGCGCACGCCTCGCGCGTCAACACTCTGGGTGAGATGGCGAGCGGCCTCGCGCATGAACTAACCCAGCCGCTCACCGCCATTCTCGCGCAAGCGCAGGCGGGAAGGCGGCTGCTCGGACGCGGCGACACTGCTGCGCTGGCGCCGATTCTCGACGATACGGTGATGCAGGCGCGCCGGGCGTCCGCCATGTTGGAGCGGTTTCGCAATTGGTCGCGCCCGCAGCACAAGCCGGTGTCGGCTTTCGATCTGCGCGAGGCAGTCGGCAATGTATGGGCGCTGCTGGCGCCGCAGGCCGAGCGGCAGGGCGTGCAACTCACCTTCGACGTCCCCGAAGCTCCGGTGCTTGTTGCCGCCGATTCCGTCGAGATGGAGCAGGTCGTCTTTAACCTCGTGCGCAACGCCATCGAAGCTGCCGGCGATGCGAGCGGCGGCGGCCGGGTCCTCGCCAGGCTGCGACAGGATGACGGCCGGACTGTGCTCGAAGTCGCCGACAACGGTCCTGGCGTACCGGAAGACCTTCGCCCGCGCCTGTTCACACCGTTCACGACCACCCGCGCCAATGGAACTGGCCTCGGTCTTGCGCTGAGCCAGCGTCTGGTGGAACGCGCCGGCGGGGAGATCGTGCTGGTCGACAGCGGATCGGGCGCGACCTTCCGGGTCGCCCTGCTGCGCAACGAAGACCTACCGGAGACTGCGCAGTGACTCGCCCCGTTTATCTGGTCGATGACGACGAAGCGGTGCGCCACGCGCTTGGCCTGCTTCTGTCCACGGTCGGCATCGCGGCCACCGGCTTTGCCGATCCGCAGACTTTTCTGGCGCAGTTGCCGAAGCTCGAACCCGGCTGCCTGATCCTCGACATCCGTATGCCAGCCATTTCGGGGCTAAAGCTGCAAGGAAAGCTCAACGAGCAAGGCATCGACTGGCCGACCATTGTCATTTCGGGCCATGGCGACATCGAGGCCTGCCGGCGCGCCTTCCGCAACGGGGCGGTTGATTTCCTGTCCAAGCCGATCGATGAACAGGACCTGATAGACGCCATCCAGAAAGGACAAGAAGTGCTGCAGCGCACGCTCAGCCGGCGCGCCGAGAAAGCGGAGATCCTGACGCTGCTCGCCGCACTCACCGCGCGCGAGCGCGAAGTGCTGGACCGCATCGCGGAGGGCTTCACCACGCGCCAGATCGCCGAAGGGCTGGGCTTGTCGCCACGAACGGTGGAAAGCCATCGCGCCGCCATCGGCGCCAAGCTCGGCACCATTTCGCAGGCCGAGATGACGCGCCTTTGGCTCGAAGGGCGCTGACGCATGTCTCGTGGAAGCGGGAACCGGTTCCGGGACAAACACAGATGCAAAATCAAGACCGGATGCGTACGAAGCGACCCGAAAGCTCGCGACAGGATCAAGCTCCGTAGAACTACGGAGGGCGTCGCAAAGCCTACGAATACCGGGCAAGCCGGGTTCGGCCTAGTTTCCATTCATCAAATCGAGAGGAGACCATGATGATCCGCACTATCGTTCTCGCCGCTTCGCTGCTCGCGCCGCTCGCCGCCCAGGCACAGGACCTGCCGACCGCCCCCTATCTGCCGCTCGAAACCGCCATCAAAGCGGCCGACGCCGCGCTGAAGGCCTGCGCCTCCGATGGCAACAATGTCAGCGTTGCCATCGTGGCGCGCGACGGCTCGACCAAGGTGCTGCTGAAGGCCGACAATTCCGGCCCGCACACCGGCGCCAGCGCCACCGGCAAGGCCTTCACCTCGGCCGCGCTCGGCCGCGACACCGCTGGCCTCGCCGAATTCATCGCTTCCAAGCCTGCCAATGAAGGCCTGCGCGACATGGATTCCCGCATGATTATTCAGGCCGGCGGCCTGCCGATCAAGTTCGGCAAGGCGCTTGTCGGCGGCATCGGCGTCGGCGGCGCACCCTCGGGCGACATCGACGCCGGCTGCGCTGTTGCCGGCCTGAAGGCGATCGCTGCTGCCGAATAAGCCACATCACAACAATACGGCCCGCCGCGCGCGGGTCGTATCTCCGCTCGCAATCCAGCTGCATTCTAGTTTTGATATGAGCACGGCGTGCAGCGGTCCGATGTGCTCGTCTCCAGCATAGTCATGCGATGATGTGGGTGGGTTGAACACGCCGCCGGGAGAGTCTGTTAGAGGTGCGCCGCACTTCCTGCATGGACCGGCCGATCAAATCCTGATGGTCTACATCCTCGGTCTTTTTTGGGTCGTGACCTCATTGGCGCGGTATCGGATCACCGCCGTCATTGCGAAGGCAAGCATGACAAGGAACACATGGCGGTGCCAGCCATGCCGAGGCCGGTTTTCGTTGTGGTCGAGGCCAAGCCCGTTCTTGGCGATCTCCCGGGCCTTTCCACCACGTAGGCCGGGCTGGTGATCGGGTCGCGGGCTTAAGAGGCCGGTAGCGCGATGGCTCAGAAGCACATGGAGGTGCTTCGAATTTTTAGCCCGCGCCAAAAGAACCAGCGCCCGCGAGTGCGGGCGCTGGTTCTTTGTAGTCGCCCTGGCGGGGCGTGATGTGGTCCGTTTCCCACTACTCGAGCGTCAGGATGTCCAACACGGATGCTCGCTTCTTCGGCGGTAGGCGACGATACCGGTTGAGCAGCTCCTGCTCTTCGCGCACCGTCAGATCGGTTCGCACCAAACCCTGTATGAGGGCGTTCTGGCGGTTGGTGTCGAGCTTGCCGTAGTGGACCATCGACGTATCCAGCTTCTCGTGACCGAGATTCTGGCTCCACGCCTTGAGCTCCTCCCAGTTCGCGCACATCTCGAGACCCAGCAGCATCAGCGTGTCGCGGACAGAGTGAGGATTGATGTAGTCGATGCCTGCAGCCCGGCAGGCTTCTCGGAAGACCTCGCGCACGGGCTCGGAGGTCTTCCAGAACGCCTCCTTCTCCGGCGTCTTGTCCCCCGGCAGCCGGTAGCGCGGCGCGGCCGGGAACAACGGGGCGTCAGGGTCCGCGCCATTCTCGAGGCGCTCCTTGACCCAGGCGACGACGATCTGCTCGATGTCATCGCCAACCGGGAACCAACTGTGTCAAACGGCGTTCAAAACTGACCCCTTATCGGCGTCCAATGTTGACCCCTGCTGGAGTTGTTGGAACGCCACGGCCTCGTTATCGCGCAGCCGGAGGCGGAGCGATAACGAGGCCGTGGCGGGCGAAGTTTGGGGTGGTCAGAGGCGGTTCTTGAAGCGCCAGCTCTCGTTGCCGGTCTCGACGATATCGCAGTGATGGGTCAGTCGATCGAGGAGCGCGGTCGTCATCTTGGCGTCGCCGAATACGGACGGCCATTCGCCGAAGGCGAGGTTCGTCGTGACGATGACCGATGTCTGCTCGTAGAGCCGACTGATCAGGTGGAACAGGAGTTGTCCGCCGGACTGGGCGAAGGGCAAATAGCCGAGCTCATCGAGGACGATGAAGTCCATGCGGGAGAGATAGTCTGCCATTCTGCCCTGGCGACCACTTCGGCTCTCGGCCTCGAGCTTGTTGACCAAGTCTACGACATTGAAGAAGCGGCCGCGAGCGCCGCCCCGAATGCAGGCCCGAGCAATGGCGATGGCAAGATGCGTTTTGCCGGTGCCGGTCCCGCCGATCAGGACAGCGTTGCGCTGATGGGCGATGAAGTTGCCGCCGGCGAGATCCCGCACCAGCGTCTCGTTGATCGGCGTGTCGTCGAAGACAAAATCGTCGATGTCCCGAGCCAGCGGCAGCTTGGCAATGGTGATCTGGTATTTGATCGACCGCGCCTGCTTCTCGGAGATCTCGGCCGACAAGAGGTCGCCAACCACCCGGTGCGGCTCGTGCTGGCGCTTCACCGCCGTAGCGAGGATCTCATCGAAGGCCGCCTTCATGCCGTAAAGCTTCAACTCGGCCATGGTGGCCAGGATCTCGGATCGCTCCATCATATTGCCCTCCTGAGATTGTCATAGCGGGCGCAGTCGGCGACCGGCTCATGGTTCAGCCGCAGGGCGTCCGGCGTCATGATCGTGACGGTGCGGACCGGTTCGCGCGCCCTGGCGAGAATGTTGAGGATCACGTCGGCGGAGTGGACGCCTTCGGCGAGCGCTTCCCCACAGGCGGCCTCGACGGCAGGCAGGCCATCGCTGAGAACCGCGGTCAGGATGCTGACCATTTGCCGCCCGCCATCCGGCACCGTGGCGAGCTTGCGGCGGACCCGTTCGAGGCTCGCCGGCAGGATCCAGTCCTTGAATGGCGCTCCGTTGCGCAATGCGCCGGGCTTCCTCGCCAGCACCGGGACATAGTGCCAGGGATCGTAGATCGTCTGGTCTCGCCCAAAGCAGCGCGGATGCTCGCCGATGATCCGACCCTCCTGACGCAACTCGACGCGATCGGCATAGGCGCGGATCTCGGCGGGTCGCCCGACGGCGCTGGCGGCGACGGAGTAGCGATTGTTGTCAAAGCGCACGAGGCAGGTCTTCGACACCGAAGCCGGCACGGCATGGAAGCCGTCAAAGCAACCCCGATAGGGCACGAGACTTGGTCGCTCCTCCTCGAACATCTCCCAGACCGTCCTGTCGCGGAGTTCGGGATGGCGATGCGCCTTGGCGAAGGCAATCGCCCGGTCAAGCAGCCAGGCGTTCAGCTCGTCGTAGCTCTTCACCCGGAGCCGCGGCGTGAAGAAGCGTTCGCGCACGAGACCAACCTGGTTCTCGACCTGGCCTTTCTCCCAGCCTGACGCCGGCGTGCAGGCCACCGGATCGACCAGGTAATGGCCGCACATCTGGAGAAAGCGGCGATTGTAGAGTCGCTCCCTGCCGACGAAGATCGTCTCGACCGCCGTCTTCATGTTGTCGTAGATCCCGCGCGTGCAGGCACCTTTGAAGAAGGCAAATGCCCGGTCATGGGCGTCGAACACCATCTCCTGGCTCTCGCGCGGATAGGCCCTCACGAACAGCATCCGGGAATGACAGAGCCGGACATGGGCGACCTTTACCGTCACCGTCGTGCCGTTTATCAGCACGATCTCGTGGCTCCAGTCGAACTGGTAGGCCTCGCCCGGCGCGAAGCTCAGCGGCACGAAGGCGGCAGCCGACAGCGACACCTGTTCGCGCTGCCAGCCTCGGGCATATCGGCGGACGGCATCGTAGCCGCCTTCGTATCCGAGCCCACGCAGCTCCTCGAAAATCCGGATCAGCGTCAACCGCTCGCGGGCGGAGCGTCCCTCATTGGCAGCAAGGATCCGGTCAAGCTCTGGCTTCCAGGCGCCGAGCTTCGGCATCGGCTGCACCGAGCGCTCATAATCAAACGCTGTCTCATTCGACCGCAGAACCTTGCGAACCGTGTTCCTCGACACGTGCAGCTCGCGGACGATCTCCTTGATGGTCCGACCTCGCACAAAAAACTCACGTCGGATCCGCGCAACCGTGTCCACGCCCTTCATCCCCGCCCGCCTGTCCTCGAAAGGAAAGAGACGGACTGTTCAGCTCGATCACATGGGGGTCAATTTTGGACGCCGATACCCCCGGATATGGGGTCAACTTTGCACGCCGAATGACACTCTAGGAGAGTTGTGGGCGGGTGCGCGCAAGTGCGGGCCAACCCGTCAGCGCGCGAGCGGAGACCGCCTACTCCCGTGGAGCCGGCATTGCGAGAACGTTGACGCATCAGCATGGGAGGGTGAGTATCAGCCAGATCAACATGCCGTCTTTTCCGTGGTGTCACGCGATGCTGAAGTTCGTTTTTTCGGTTTGCTCGCTTCTTTTCCTTTCAATCCCGGCCTCCAGTCAGTCGCCTCCCGATGACCCGATCCACCGCGCGGCGGAACGTCGGGCCGTCGAGGCGATGATCTGGGGCATGCCCGCAGTCAACACCGACCTGATGTTCCAGGCGGCCTCGCGCGCCGGGGCCTCGGAAAATCAGATCGTCTATTGGTCGCGCCTGCCGAGCTGGAAGAACCAGACGCTCACGCCTAATCCCGACTCGGTCTACCTGATGGCCTTCTTCAACACGAAAGAGGCGGGCCCGATGGTGCTCGAAATCCCGCCAGCAGGCGGTGACGGTTCGATCACCGGGAACATCGACGACATCTGGCAGATCGCCCTTGAAGATGCCGGTCCAGCTGGAGCCGACAAGGGCCAGGGCGGCAAATATCTGATCCTGCCGCCGGGCTATGACGGGACTATCCCCGAGGGGTACATCCCGCTCCCGTCCACTAGCTTTCGAGGGTATGCGCTGTTGAGGTCGATCCTGAGCGGTGGCAGCGAAGCCGATGTCGCCAAGGCTGTGGCCTATGGACGAACGACAAAGCTCTATCCGCTGTACCGGGCCTCCAATCCACCCGACACCACCTTCGTCGACGTGGTCGATGGGGTTTTTGATAGCACTATCCCTTACGATCTGAGCTTCTTCCAATCTCTGGACCGTGTTGTTCAGGGCGAACCGTGGCTTCAGCGCGACCGGGCCATGATCGATCGGCTTCGCTCTATCGGTATCGAGAAGGGCAAGCCGTTCGAGCCTGACGCGCGCATGCAAGCGATCCTAGCGGCGGCGGCTCAGGAAACAAAAACTTGGCTGGAAGCGAGCTATGACACCGCTTTCGCGCCGTATTATGAGAGCGCGCGCTGGTTCGTACCTGGATCGCCCGCCGTGATCGAGGGGCAATCTGACGGCTACGCCAAGCCGGATATCTATCCAACGGACGAGCGCGCTCTGACGTATTCGTTCGGGTTCGTCGGCATCAAGCATCTTGGCGGTGGCCAGTTTTACCTGATGAGCTTCAAGGACGGGGAAGGTCGTCTCTTCGACGGAGGCAGCAGCTACCGCCTCGCCATCCCCGCCAATGTGCCTGTCTCGCAGTACTGGTCGGCGACGGTCTACGACCGGGCGACGCATGCCTTCATTCGCGAACAGGAGCGTTTCAGCCGGTCGTCGCAGAACCCAGATCTGCAGAAAAACGCCGATGGCTCCGTCGACGTGTTCATCGGTCCAAAGGCGCCAGCGGGCAAGGAGGGCAACTGGATACCGACAACGCCTGGCGGTCAGTTCGAAGTGCTGTTCCGACTCTACGGGCCGCGGAAGCCATTGTTTGAAAAGACATGGAAGCTGCCGGATGCGGAGAAGATCGCTTCGGTTTCGTCCGCACCGCCCAGGGTGGCTGCACAATCATCGGCAATCCCGGTGACCGCCGAAAACTTCGTCCGGGCTGAGACTGACCTTTATTTCGGAAACGTGGTCAAGCGCGACGGCTTCGGCAAGTTCGAGCATAATCGCCAGGCTTTGCCGATTGACAGGCAGACCGTCATTCGCACCAACCGCGACACGCTCTATTCCGGAGCTGTATTCGACCTTGATGCAGGGCCCGCGACGGTGACGCTGCCTGACGCCGGCAAGCGCTTCATGTCGATGCAGGTCATCGACGAGGATCAGTACACACCAATGGTCGTTTACCGGCCCGGCAGTCACACCCTCACCCGCAAGCAGATCGGTACGCGCTATGTGATGCTGGCCGTGCGCACCTTGGTCGATCCGAACGACCCGAAGGATGTCGAACAGGTCGCCGCGTTGCAGGACGCCATCAAAGTCAGTCAGAAGGGTGCCGGCTCGTTCGAGGTTCCCAACTGGGACCAAGCTACGCAGAGCAAGGTCCGCGATGCGCTTCTCACCCTAGCTTCGACGCTGCCGGACGCCAACCGGATGTTCGGAACGAAGGAGCAGGTCGATCCGATCCGCCGCTTGATCGGCGCAGCCTCGGCGTGGGGTGGCAATCCGGACAAAGAGGCGATTTACCTCAACGTCATCCCGCCAAAAAACGATGGCACCACCATCTACAAGCTCGACGTCGGGCCCGTGCCGGTCGATGGGTTCTGGTCGATCAGCCTTTACAATGACAAGGGCTACTTCCAGCAGAACCCCTACAACGCTTATTCGCTGAACAACATCACGGCGAAGAAGAGCGACGACGGTACCATCTCTGTCCAATTCGGCGGCTGTGACGGCAAAATCGCGAACTGCCTCCCCACAATGCCGGGCTGGAACTACATGGTTCGTCTCTATCGGCCGCAGCCGGAAATCCTGAACGGTACCTGGACGTTTCCCGAGGCCGAACCCGTGTTGTAAATCAAGTGCTTTTAGTATGGCTGGGCAGCCTCTTAGAGGGCGCGGAAACCCTCGGCTTTGCGGCAGGGACCTCGGACGGGTTTTCCGTATTCCGCTGCATGGCGCCGTTCGTCTTCCTCGGGAGGAGACCTGCGGGCTACTGCTTGCGATGTTGATGTGCGGTCGCATGTCCGCTCGCCGGCTAGCACCGCATCATCGCCGTGGGCGGCGCCCGGCGACCCGTGACGGGCTCGTGGAGCCGATATAATTGGCTAGCCGCATGGCCCCTGACGGGTGGCACGGGGGACAAGCGCTTCGGCGCCTTTCGAGGTGCCGGCTCACATTTCTCCGGAAAAAAACAAAACCGCCTTCCTGCCGGCCTCAGGAGGCAGCGATTATTCGTGACTGGGGAGCGGTCAGCGAACCGACCGCTCCCGATGTTTGGCTCTAGAACCCGACCGTCAAGCCGACCGTGCCCTTGTAGCCATAGCTGCCGTCGAAGCTGGGTCGAGGCAACGGCCTCGCCATGGAGCGCGAAGCGCTCGTCAGCCCAGTTGTAGGTGCCGCCGAGGCCGAACTCGGCGCCGAACTTCTGCGGCTCGGCGACCAGATCGATGCCCGAGACCGCCACCGTGGCGCCATCGAGGAACTCGTAGGTCAGGCTGGTGATGCCATAGACGTGCGCGCGCGCCTTGCGACCTTCGGCGTCCTGCCAGTTGGCGTCGCGTCCGAGCGCCGCGCCAACACGGCCTTTCAGGCTCTCGCCCTTGCGCAGCGAAATCTCGGCACCAAACGGGTCGGTCATGTCGTCGAAGTCGACCGAGGCGTAGGCGAGCTGCGCCTGCGGCGTCACCGTCCATCCCTTGGCCACCGCCAGCTCCTTGCCGACTTCGACCGAGAGCGCATAGCCGGTGCCGTTGTTGCCATCGGCGAGCTTGCCGAGACCATCGGCCGAGAGGTCGGTGTCAAACCAGGCGAACTGCGCCTGACTGTCGACATAGACGCCGTTGGCGCCATAGCAGGTCAGATTGGCGCCGATGCCATAGCCTTCCGTGGTGTTGGAGCCATTGCCAAGCTCCGAGGACACGTTGGCGCTGGCGCGGCTGGGGCGATCTCTCGCACAACCGCTGCGTCATCACGCTCGACCTCACCAAGAACGGAGAGAGCCGCGAGGTGCCGCTGTCACAGCGTGCTTTCGACGCGCTGGTGAGTTGGAAGGCGAATGCCAAGGGTTGTCCGTTGGCAAGCGGAAAGCGCGGCGACGTGCCGTGGGCACGCGTGCGCCGATCCTGGTCGAGGCGAAGGCCAATGCCCGGTGGTCGCTGGATTTCGTCCACGATCAGTTCGCTTGTGGCAGGCGCTTCCGCGTCCTCAATGTCGTGGACGATGTGACGCGCGAGTGCCTGGCCGCGATCCCCGACACATCGATCTCCGGGCGTCGTGTCGCCCGCGAACTGACAGCGCTCCTCGAACGGCGCGGCAAGCCTGGCGTGATCGTTTCCGACCATGGCACGGAGTTCACTTCCAACGCGATCCTGGCCTGGTCGAAGGATCATAAGGTCGAGTGGCACCACATCGCACCGGGAAAGCCGATGCAGAACGGCTATGTCGAGTCCTTCAACGGACGCATGCGTGACGAGCTCTTGAACGAAAGCCTGTTCTTCGGCCTCGATCATGCCCGCAGCGCCATCGCCGAATGGGCCGAAGACTACAACCATTTCCGGCCGCACTCATCGCTCGGATACCTGACCCCGGCGACTATGCCGGCATCATCGCCGCAACCGGCTCCAACGCTGCGCAAGATGAAAGCGCCGCGTTTCCGCCGGTTGCTCGCACCGCGCCATCTGGCGTATCCAAAACCGCCAAGGCTCTAATCGCCGCCGGATGAAAGTTCAGTGGCAGGTCAGTTGTTCAGGCGTGCTGCACCTTTTCTCAAATGTTGCCCTTGACGCAGTGAGCCAGCAATGGCTGCATAGGGGTGGGAAGCGGCCAGAAACGGTCGCTCGTGAACTCTCAAATCAAACTGCGCCGATCGGACGGATTCAGATACATCGCCCCGCACAATCTGATACGAGACCAGGCATTCGATGGCGCTGCCTCACAATCGGCGGCTGTCGCCCTCTAGACAGAAATGGGACAAAGATCGTTTGAGCGATGGCCCAGATGGTTCGACACACACCGAAAGTACCGATGTTGACCCAATAAGCCGCTACGCGCCAAGCGTATCCGTGATACGACAGGGCCGTGGTAAAGCCGAGCACAACGAGCGTAGGCGTGAAGCTGACACAGCCCTCGGCGGAAGTTCAGGACAAGCTGCGCGCCGCCTATGAGCAGGATGCCGCGCAATTGATCGCTTCCTCGTAGGTCATCGCCATTCATCTCCAGACGGTGGCCGCCGCCAACAATTGCTGGCGCGACTGATCCGCTGGCTGCGAAGAGAGGCGACCGTCATGACCAGATTTTCTGTTGGTGATCATGTGCGCTGGAATTCGGAAGCCGGTCATGTGACCGGCAGGATCATCCGGGTTCATCATGCAGATTTTGACTACAAGGGCCACAGGCATCGGGCTTCGAAGGACGATCCGCAATACGAGATCAAGAGCGACAAGACCGACCATATCGCGGCTCACAAGGAAGCCGTGCTGACGAAGATCGATTGATGGCCGCTCAATTCGTCACCATCGGTCATTCCAATCGTAGCCTCGACGAATTTCTCGACATGCTGCGCGTCGCCCGGGTCGAGATGCTGATCGACGTGCGCGCCTTCCCCCGATCATGCAGCAATCCTGCCTACAATATTGACCGTCTGCCGGAAGATTTGGCGCGCGTGCGAATTGGCTATCGGCACGTGCCGGCACTGGGCGGCAGGCGGCCAAAGCAGCCGGGCGTCGCCGAAAACCTCAACGCGCTGTGGCGGGTGCAGAGCTTCCACAACTATGCTGACTATGCGCTCGGCGACGCGTTCGCCGCCGCATTTCACGACCTAGTACGTCTGGGCCGCGATCACCGGATGGCTCTGATGTGTTCCGAAGCGGTCTGGTGGCGATGCCATCGTCGCATCATCACCGACCATCTGTTGCTGGTCGGCCACGCCGTCGATCATCTGATGGCGCCGGGACACAACGAGCACGCCACGCCGACGCCGGGCGTGCAAAAGGACACGCAGGGAAGAGTCATCTACCCGGTATCCACCACGTCTGACCATGAGCAACGTCCAGATTGAGCCAGACTGTCACAGGCCGGTGGAGATTCTCCGCGCTATCGAAGTGAGTTGGAGACTGGCTACTGACAGGCACATCCCTTGGGTGCATTGAACCGATCACGCTGAAAGCGACACCCTGACCGCCGCCGTCTTCTCCAGAGAACGAGTTATTAGGCCCGGCGCCCGTTCTGAGCGCCTCTCAAAGGCTACCTGCACGCCTGGAAGACGGGATCGCTGGAAAAGGCTGCGGCGGCATCCTCGTCGAGGGCGCCGGTCTGATACTTCTCCACCCCGACCCGGATCAGATTGCGCGAGACGTCGTGGCGCTTCGAGAGACCGTGCAGTGTCTCGCCGCCCAAATACTCCTGAACCATCTGCCGTTTGAAATCGATGCTGTGGATTTGATGCTTTGCCATGGGCCTTCATCCTTCGAAAGCCCGGCAGCTTGGTCAATTCCTCAATTCAAATCCGTCCGCCCCGAGGGGCCCACTCCAATCCGAGGTGAGTTTTGTACGCCGTTTGACACGTTAGGCCGCAGCCAGGCGGGCTCGCCTCAAATCTAGAGTGCAACTGTAGTGCTAAACGACGTCTGACGTGTGAGCACGGGATGCCTATGATTGAGGGTCCGTTTTCCCAAGGCTATAGAACGCCTCGCCGCATCGCCTCGGCAACCGCCTGCACACGGTTGGACGCGTTCAGCTTGAGCAAGATTTCCTGGATCTTCCGCTTGACGGTAACCTCGGTCATCGCAAGCTCGTTAGCGATGTCCTGTGATCGACTGCCATTGGCGAGCAACCGAACTACGCGCACCTCTTGGGCCGTCAGCCCGCTGTCACGCTGGATCTGTTGCCCCGCCACGCGACGATACTCCTCCATCATCTTGGGAATGAGCTCGGAAGAGAGCATGCGCTCGCCGTTGAAGATCTTGCGGATCGCCTCGGGCAAGGTCTCGTAGGAATTGGTCTTGAGCAGATAAGCGTCGGCATCCGCCTCCAGCGCCCCGACCAGATACTGCCGGTCCTCATAGGTCGAGAGGATGATGCATTTCGGGGCCGCTTCGCGCGACTTCAGCAGCCGGGCGAGCTGGATACCATCCATGGCGCCGAGGCGGATATCTAGCGTCACGACATCCGGCCGGTGCTGCGCCACCTGCTCGAGTGCTTCCGTCGCGTTGCCGGCCTCGGCGACCACCTTCATGTCCGTCTCATCCTCGAGCAGGCTCTTTACCCCGCGCCGAAATATCTGGTGGTCGTCGACGATCATCACTCTGATGGGCATGGACGGGCTCCCTTCTTCGGAAGGTCGAGCGTGATCTCGGTGCCCCGGCCGATCTCCGAATTGAGCGTGAGCAGCCCGCCGAGCGACCGGGCCCGCTCGCGAATGCCGATCAGTCCGAGGCCGTGGCGGGCCTGGTCGAGCACGAAGCCGCGACCATCGTCGCGCACGGAGACACGCAGCCGCTCCTTTTGGAAGGCAAGCCGCAGTTCGATGGTGCGCGCATCGGCATGGCGGACCGCGTTCTGGCAGGCCTCCTGCACGATGCGGTAGATCGCGAGATCGATGTCCGCCAGCAGTCCGAACGCCTCGCCCTCCACGTGCAGGGTCGCAACGAGACCGGATTGGGTCGGCAGGCTGGCGAGATAATTCTCCAGCGCCGGGATCAGTCCGAGTTCATCGAGGATGGTGGGCCGCAACGCGTAGATGATCTGCTTCATCTCGTGCAGCGTATCGTCCAGCATGCGCTGGCACTGGATCAGGCGCGCATCGAGCGCCTCATTCTGGTTCCGGCGGCGGACGGCCTGAAGCTCGTATGTCGAGGCGAGGATCGACTGCGCGACGCTGTCGTGCAGGTCATAGGCGATGCGCCGCCGCTCGTCCTCCTGCACGTCGACGACACGCTGCCAGAGCGCCTGCAATTCGTCGGCCTTGCGGGCAATCTCGTCGTGCGCATCGCGCAGCTGCGACGTGCGCTCGCCGACCTTTTGCTCGAGGACGTCGTTGAATTCTTTCTCGCGCGCGAAGAGCCGCGCATTCTCGATGGCGACGACAGCCTGGTCGGCGAAAGCGCGCACGATGCGGCCATGCTCGGGCGTGTAGAAGTCCGGCTCCGGCCAGTCGACGCAGAGCCAGCCGATGCATTCCATACCGATGACGAGCGGCGCGCTGCACCACGAGCAGACCTGCTCGGTTCCGGGCTGCCACACCCATTGCGGCTCGTCGCGCACGTCGGACAGGATGATCGTCTCGTGGCGGTAGAGCACCGGCGTGCTGAGCGGCGCAGCCTCGCGGCGGAAGACGACCTGCTTTACCCGCTCATTGTCGGGATAGCCCTTGGCGGCAACCACCCGCATCAGCCCGTCGTCTCCGAGCAGCGTCACCCGGCTGCCTAGATGCGGCACGACGCGGCCGAGCTCCTGCAACACGGCCTCGAGCACATGGTCGGGCTCGAGGATCGACGAGATGATGCGCGATACGTCCGCTAGCGTATTGGCGAGTTCGCGCTCGCGGCGCTCGGCGGCGAACAGCCGGTGCTGTTCGATCGCCGGCGCGATCTGGTCGGCGATCGTCTGCAGCAGGATGACGTCATCCCGGCGGAAGGCGTCGCGACGGTCGCTCTGGATGTCGAGAACGCCGATGACGCGCTGTCCCAGTCGAAGCGGCAAAGCGAGCTCCGAGGCGGTGTGGGGCAGGAGTGGATGCGAGACGAAATGCGTGTCGGTGGTGACGTCGGGCGAGATCCAGGGCTGGCCGGTCTCGGCGACGCGTCCAATGATGCCGAAGCCGGTCGGCTCCCTGAAGCCGGCGCCGAGCAGAAGCTCCGCGAAGGATCCGCTGGCATGCGCGAGCACGACGCTGCGCGTATCCGGCTCGACCAGCAGGAGCTGGATGTGCTCGTAGCCGAGCGACTGGTGGATCAGCCGGGTGATCTCGGCAAACAGCTCGTCGCGGTCATGGATCGCCGTGACCTGCTGCCCGAGGCGGTGGATGAGCGACAGATGACGCCGGATGCGTTCGATCTGGCCGGTGAGGTCGCGCGTCTCGATATAGTTGGCGAGTTCATCGGCCACGAGCTGGACCAGCGCGCCGCGCCGGTCCTCGACCTTGGCATGGGCCGGGAAGCCGACGATCAGATATCCCTGCTCGTTGCCGGGCGCCCCGATCGCTGCGCCCTGGATCGCGTAGCCTTGGCTGGCCGCGGCGCGGATCAGGTGGATGGGGAAGATCAGCGCCGAAAAAGGCGCACTCTGCCGCAGGCGCAGCTCGCCGAGCTGGCGATGGATGGTGGCGGGCACGGCGTCCGTGACAAGAATGTCGGCGCCGCCCGGGTCGCCGATCAGCAGGGCTGCCCAACGCCCGCCCGTGACCAGAACGGCCCGCTCGAGCCGGCCGAGCAGGCGCGGACGGTCATCCCCGGAAAGGTCGGTGTTCACGAGGCGCTTCAGGCGAAGGGCCTGGGTTCCGTCCTTGTCGTCGCGATAGAGCGGCCTCGCCAGCACGCCCCTCGGCTCGACCAAACCACCCCCGGCAAACCCCATCGACCGCCTCGTCCTGCATTGGTGTCGCGCCACCCCGGATCGGCGCGGTCCATGCGACTGGCCTCTCCGACGGATCGAGAGTAGTGGCTTTGCTGGGCTCCGACCACCGGCAAAGCGCGTAGGTGGCGCCGCGACCGACGCCCCCCGCACGGCATGCGGCCTAGCAGTCGAGGCCGATCATCCGCGCCGGATTGGTCGAGGTCATGGTCTGGATCTCCTCGACCGAGAATCCGAAATAGAGCAGCATCGAGATCATCATGCGCATGCCCTCGATCGGCGACGGCAGAACTCGCACGCCATAGTCGGTCGCCAGCACGAACTGCTCGGGGCCGACATCGCGAATGCCCTGCAGCCAGTTCATCGCCCGGCCATGCACGAGGGACGACATGTCCATCAACTCGCGCTCGACGTAATAGTGCGTCTGTGGCATCCACGGCCCGCCGAAATCGACGGCACAGGCTTCCAGGAAAAAACCGCGCCGGGCGACATCCTTCTGCTGCTCGACCGTCAGCAAGGCACGGGCGGGATGGGCCACGAGCACCTTCTTGATGCCGTACTGTTCGGCAAGGTCGACGATGCGCAGCGCCTCCGGCCCGGAGACGTGGCCGGTATTGAGATAGACCTCTGGCCGCTCGGCCACCATCTCGAGGATTTGGTGCAATTCATCCGGAATCGGACCCTCCAGCGGGATCCGGATGGCACGCGACAATTCCTTCTCGGCGAAGCCTGGGATCGCGTCCTTGAACGGCACGAGCTTGCCATCGATCAACGTCGATTCCGTCGTCGCCGAATGATAGGTGCAGTGCGAGCCGAAGCTGATCATGCGGCAGCCATCGCCGAGATTGAGCGCCGTCCGGACCGCGCGCGGGTTCATGCCGCCGTGAGCGGAATTCATCAAATAGCCGCCGAAGGTGCGGAAGTCCTTCATGTAGCGATTGACCATCCAGGCGGTGCCCGAGGCCCATCCGAACACGTCATAATAGAGGATGGTGCGCATGCCGGCGGCCCGCGCCATCTCGGCCACCTGGATCGGGTCGAAATGACCGGGATTGGAGCGCAGCACCGGGCCGGCATGGACATGGCTGTCGATGGCGCCGACCAGCAGCTCCTCCGGCAATTCCATGGTGCGATTGTAGAAGGGCTCATATGTCGCCATGACGCTGCACCTAAAGAGGATCGAGGCCGATGAGGCGGGCGGGGTTGTGCGCCGTCATCATGCGGATTTCATCGGGGGTGAACTCGTAGTCGAGCAGGGTCGTGATCAGCGTCCGCATGCCCTGTACCGGCGTCGAGGCGGCGCGGATGCCGTAGTCTGTCCCCAGCACGAAATGTTCCGGACCGACGGCGCGGATGTCACCCATCCACTGCGCCGCCGAACGACGCAGGCGTGGCACGTCGCCCGAGCGATCCATGTACTTCTTCTCGACGTAGTAGTGCGTGCGTGGTGCATGCGGATAGAGCCAGTCGACGAGGCAGCCCTCGAGGAAGAAGCCGCGCCGCGCAGCGTCCTTCTGCTGGTCGACAGTGAGCTGCTGTCGCGCGGGATGGGCGATCAGCACCTTGTGGATGCCGAACTCCTCGGCGAGGTCGAGGATGCGGAGCACTTCGGGGCCGGAGACGTGGCCGGTATTCAGATAGACGTCGGGATGGTCGGCGACCATCTGCAGGATCTCGGCCAGATCGTCCGAAATTGGCCCCTCGACGGGGATCTGCACGGCGCGGCTCAGTTCCTCGCGCTCGAATTCCGGAAAGGCATCCTTGAAGGGCACCAGCTCGCCATCGATCAGGGTCGATTCGCGCGAGGCGGAGAAATGGGTGCAGTGCGACCCGAAACTGATGAAGCGGCAACCTTCCTCCATGTAGAGCGCCGTCCGCACGGAGCGCGGATTGATGCCTCCATGGCAGGAATTCATCAGATAGCCGCCGAACGTCCTGATGCCGGGAACGTGGCGATTGACCATCCAGGCGGTGCCGGAGGCCCAGCCGAAGACGTCGTAGTAGACGACCGCGCGCATGCCGGCCTCGCGCGCCTCGATCGCCACCTCGAATGGATCCTGATGGCCGGGGTTGGAACGCAGGACCGGTCCCGCATGGACATGGCTGTCGATGGAACCGACGAGAAGCTCGGAGGGGAGCTCCATCGATCGATCGTAGAAGCTTTCGCTCATGGTCATGATGCTGCTTTCATTGCGGTCGGAGAAACGGAACGGGACGCGGTGTCGGCGCTGAGCCAGCAGGCGGAACGATGGCCGTCGCCGAGATCGAATTCGGGTGGGGCCTCCACGCAGCGCGCATGCGCCAGTGGACAGCGCACACGAACCGGGCATTCGTCGAGACGAACGTCGCCGAGCATCAGTTCGCCGCGCAACGCGATCGGATCCACGGCACGCGGCTTGATGCGCGGGGCCGCGGCGAGAAGTGCGCGCGTATAGGGATGGGCCGGCCGGCCGAACACGGCCTCGACCGGGCCTTCCTCGACCACGACGCCGAGATACATCACGAGGACACGCGCGCACATGTAGCGGATCACCGCCACGTCGTGGCTGATGAACAGGAAGCTGGTGCCGACCACCGTCTGCAGGTCCTTCAGCGTGCGAAGGACCTGGGCCTGGACGGACACGTCGAGCGCCGAGGTCGGCTCGTCAAGCACGATTAGCTCGGGCTCGCAGGCGAGCGCGCGCATGATGGCGACGCGCTGGCGCTCGCCCCCGGAGAGCTGGTGCGGATACTGTTCCAGCGCGGCCTCGCGCAGGCCGACGAGAGACGCCAGCTCGACCAGACGTTTCCGGGCCTCGGCGTTGTTGGCGACGATGCCGAAATTGCGCAGCGCCTCGCGTACGAACACCGCCACCGTCATGCGCGGATTGAGGCAGGTCTCCGGCTTCTGGAAGACGACCTGCACGTTCTTGCGGAAATTGCGCAGGCTGTGCCCCTTCAACGCCGAGAACGGAACGTCGCGCACGAGGACCTCGCCGCTGTCGGGGTCGAGCAGGCGGGCGATGCAACGCCCGAGCGTGGTCTTGCCGCAGCCGCTCTCGCCGATCAGGCCGACCACCTCGCCGCGAGCCACTTCGAGCGAAACGCCGCGCACCCCAACCGGCATCGCATCGGGCCGGGCCGCGTCCGCAAACAGTTTGGTCAAGTTTCTGACGGCCAGGACCGGCGCATTCATGAAGCTGCCTCGTCGTACAGGACGCAGTGGACGTTCCGGCCGCGCGTGCGGATGCCGGTAGGAATACCGGCGTCGCAGCGCGGCATGGCGAAGGGACAGCGATGCGAGAATCGGCACCGGTCGATGTCTGCGGAACCACCCCAGACGCTACCAGCGATAGGGATCAGTTCGTGTGGCTCGTCGACGTCGGGCACGGCGGCGATCAGGCCTTGCGTGTAGGGATGCAGCGGCTCGTCGAAGATGGCGCCGAGGTCACCGTCCTCGACGACCTGGCCGGCATGCAGGATCGAGAGGCCGCTGCAATATTCGGAGACGAGCGACAAATTGTGCGCGACGAGAATGATCGCGAGGCCACGGTCTTCGCAGAGCCGCTTCAGGAAGCGCAGCATCTCGCGCTCGGTGGTCACGTCGAGCGCGGTGGTCGGCTCGTCGGCGATGAGCAGCTTTGGGTCGGTGGCGAGGGCGCAGGCCATGGCGACGCGCTGCGCCTGGCCGCCGCTGATCTGGTGCGGATACTTGCCGCCGAGATCGGCGTGGTTGAGGCCGACGACGCGGAACAGCTCCGAGATCCGCGCCTCACGATCGGCGCGCGGTATCGCCTGGCGGTCGAGCACCCGGCCGACCTGCGCGCCGGTGGCTAAGAACGGGCTCAACGCGCCCTTCGCGTTCTGGAAGAGCAGCGAGATCCCGTGCGACAAGTTCTGCTTCAAGCCGCGCTGATCCACGGCCTGCTGCACCACGCCGCCGAAGCGCACCGTACCAGCCTGTACCGCGAGACCCGTTGTGGCAAGGCCGACGCTCGCCATCATTGACACCGACTTGCCGGAACCGCTCTCCCCGACAAGGCCATAGATTTGCCCGGGGGCCACGCAGAGGCTGACGTCCTGGACGATGCGGCGGCGTCGATCCGCGCGAATGGAATCGATCGTGAGCCCGTCGATCTGGAAGAGGGGGGCGTCCGCGCTCATCAGCGTTCGCTCCGGTGCGGGTCGAGACGGCCTTCCAGGCAATCACCGACGAGGTTGAGGCTGAAGATGGTGGCAGCCAGGACGAGGCCCGGGCAGATGCTCATCCACCACGCGCCCTGGACCAGGTAGTTAGTGCCCTCCGCGACCATGACGCCGAGGTCGGGGACGGGAGGCCGGATGCCGATGCCGAGGAAGGAAAGCACGGCGACATTGCCGACGGCCGCCGCCAGATTGAGGCTGCCATGCACGATGATCGGGCTCAGTGTGTTGGGCATCAGATGGCGAAAGAGAATGCTGGCTTCGCTCGCGCCCGAGCAGCGCGCGGCGTCGATGTATTCCAGCCGCTTCTTGGAAAGGGTTTGGCCACGGATGACGCGCGCATAGGTCGGGATGTTGATCAGCACCGTGACGATCACGATGCTGGTCACGCCTGGGCCGAGTGCCAGGACAAGCACCATGGCCACGAGAAGCAGCGGGAAGGACTGGATGATGTCGACGAAGCGCATCACCAGATCGTCGAACCAGCCGCCGACATAGCCGCAGACGAGACCGAGCAGCGAGCCGATCAGAATAGCGCCGCTCACGCCGAGGCCGGCGACGATGAAGTCGATCCGGAGCGAAGTGATCATGCGCGAGAAAACGTCACGACCGAAATGGTCGGTGCCGAGCCAGTGCTCGGACGAGGGCAGCAGGAGGGTCTGAGGCGTGGTGCGGATCGGATCGTGGGTCACGAACGCGGGTCCGAAGACCGCCATCAGAATGAGCAGCGCCAGCATCACCGCGCCGAACAGGCCGAGCGGATCGGAGCCGAACCAGCCGGCATAGGCGGTGCGCCACCACCCGGCCTTCCGATCGGGGGCGGGAGTAAGTGACGGCAGGGAAGTTTCAACGTGCATATTCATGCCGGATCCGGGGGTCGATCAGCGCATAGGAAAGGTCGACAAGAAGGTTGGTGATTGCCACGGTGGAGGCAATCAGCAGAATGCAGGTGCAGACCGGCGCCATGTCGCTGGTGGTGATGGCGGTCACGGCGTAACGCCCGAGCCCGGGCCAGGCGAAGACGGTCTCGACGATCGCGGCCCCAGCGAAGACGTTGCCGATGATGAAGCCAACGGTCGTGACGATTGGAACGAGGGCGCCGCGAAACGCGTCGCCAAGGATGACGTAGCGGAAGCCGAGGCCGAGCGCCTGGCCGAAGGTCACATAGTCCTCCTGTAGGGATTCGATCATTGCCGAGCGGGTGATGCGCGCCACGGGTGATACAACGCCGAGGCCGAGCACGAAGGCTGGCAGCATGAGTTGCCGCAGCGCCGCCCAGGCGACGTCGAACTTGCCGGCGATCAGACCGTCGACCGTTAGGAAGCCGGTGACCGCTGGCGGCGTGCTGAACATCGGCGACAGGCGACCGATCGGAGAAGGAGCGATGCGCCATTGAAAATAGAGGAAGAAAATCAGCACCACGCCGAGCCAGAAGGCGGGAATCGACTGGGCGCCTAGATTGAAGACACGCAGCAGATGGTCCGTCATCCGCCCGCGCCGCAGCGCCGAGACGATGCCGAGCGGAATGCCGAACACGAGGCCGAACACGATCCCGTAGGTCGCCAGTTCGAGTGTCGCGGGCAGGCGCTGGCGAATATCTTCGGCGACACTGTTGCCGGTGCCGAGCGACTTGCCGAAGTCGCCCTGGAACACCGACGCCATGTAGCGCGCATATTGCACCGGCAGCGGCTGATCGAGACCCATCTGGCGCCGTATCTCGGCGCGCTGTTCATTGGTGATGTCCGGATAGCGGCTCGTGACCGGATCGGACGGCAACAGATACGCCATGGAGAAAGCGATCAGGCTGATGCCCAACAGCACGAGGCAACTGATCGCGAGACGCCTGAGGACATAACGAAGCAACGGGGGGAAAGGCATGGCTCACCGGCAGTCGAGGGGCCGAAGCCGCTCCGGCAGGGGCCGGAGCGGTGGCGGAACCTGCGTCAGGAGCAGGGGCGGAGCGAAGAGAACAAAATCGTCCCCCATGGGAACTTGCTGACGTTGCAGACCCGGTTGGAGATCGCCGCGTTCCAGTTCACCTGGAAGAGAGGCGCCGCGAGATGGTCGCCGTTGAGAATGCCAAGCACTTCGTCCTGCAGCTTCATGTAGCCGGCCGTGTCGTCCTGCGGGATCCGCAGCGCATCGACGACGTCCTTGTCGAGCGTGGCGTTCGAATACTGGATGTGGTTGGTCGCGCTGTCGGAACGGAACATCCAGTAGGCCCAGTACATGAAGTCGTTCCACCACGGCCCCATGGCGTGGATCGACACCTTCAGGTCGCGCTTGCCCCAGGCGGCATCGTCAAAGGCATTCTGCGTCAGCGGCTTGATCTGCATGTCGAGCCCGATCTCGCGGAGCGCATCCTGGATGATCACAGCCGCTGCCATGTTGCTCGATCCCTGCACGACGGGGACCTCGAAGGACGGTACGCTGCCGGCATACTTGCTGGACGCGACCAGCGCCTTTGCAGCCTCGATGTCGGTCGAGAATTCCGGATCGGCGACGTAGCCAGGCGTACTGACGCCGACGAGATTCTGGACGGGAGTACAGAAACCCTTGCAGACCTCGGCAACGATGCGCTCATACGGCACGGCCTTGATCACGGCCTCGCGGATCTTCGGATCGTCGAACGGCGCCACGTCTGGCTTCCAGCGCATGACCGTGATGTCCTGCTGCGAGGGAATGCTGAAGACTTGGGAACCACCTGACCCCTTCAGCACTGCGTATTCGTTCGGCGTCAGGAACGCGAAGTCGGCTTCGCCGCCATCCATCAGAAGCATGCGCGTCTGTCCATCCGGAACAACGCGGAACATTACTTCGGAATAGTATGGCTTGGCATCGCCCCAGTAGTTCTTGTTCGATGTCGTGATGATGTATTCACCGCTTTTCTGCTCGCCGAGCATATAGGGGCCGGAGCCCATGGCGTTCTTCCTGATCCACTCGACGCACCAGGGATCATCAGCCGATCGTCCGGCCTCGCATGCGGCCTTCGACAGCACCGTCAGCGACACGGTCGCGAAATTGCGCAGCGAGTAGCGTCCCATCCCGTCCGGATAGCTGATCTCAATCGTGTTCGGATCGATCACCTTCAGTTGGTCGATCTTGTAAATGCCGCCGGTTTCGATTTGGGTCGTGCCCCAGCCCATGCGGCCGACCAAGGCGCGCTCGATCGAGAAATAGACATCGTCCGCGGTGACCGGCGAACCGTCCCAGAACTTCGCCGCCGGATTGAGATGGAAGGTCAGCGTCTTGTTGTCGGGCGAAATGTCCCAGGACTGGGCCAGGCGCGGCACGATCTTCGTCTGGTCCGCGATGCCGGTCGCGGGGTCGATCTCGTAGGTCACGAGTGTGTCGAATAGTTCCATCGCCAACTGGCCGACGAAGGCGGAGGTGTTCTGCGGGTCCAGCGTCGCCGGATATTCGTGATGCAGGTAGATGAGGCGCGGCCCCGCGCCCACCTGGTCCGCGGCCAGCGGCGCCGTGGAGAACTGGCCCTGCGCCAGCGCGGCGCCGGCGCCAAGCCCGGTCAGCAGTGTGGAAGCTGCGACCGCGCGCAGCAGGAATTCTCGGATTGCCATGTCGTTCCCCGTTCCAAGCTCTGGTGTCGAGAAGAGCTGGCGTGCGCCGGGTTGGCCCGGTCTATGCGCCTCGACGATTGCTCAAACGATGCGCGGCGGGCGTCAGGCGAACAAGGTTACGATCGGAACAACCAACGATACAAAGGTATCAAATGGATCATGCCACACACCAGCGCTCATGGATGCGACGCAACGCCAAATCCCGAAACGCAATGCTATAGCGTGCCCAGCTGGACGAGGTCGCGACTGCCGCCCAGCACAGGACAATCGGCGCTATTTCTAAGGCATGATGTGGATGGCGCGCGCCGGAGCGCTATGGCGGCACCTGCCCGACGAATACGGCAAATGGAACGCCGTCTTCCGCCGTTAGCGACGATGGGTTGAGACTGGCGTTTTCGAGGCGCTGCTCTGCCCACGACTGCCGCCTTCCTGTAGAGGGCAAGCGCCTTTGCCGAATCCTTCGGCAGGCCAAGGCCGCGCTCGTACAACGAGCCGAGCGCAACCATGCCATCCGAGGCAATCTCATCCCCCCGCGTCGCCGAGATTTCGTACCAGTGCGCCGCCAGAGCAAAGCTCTGAGTCACCCCGGTGCCGAGCTCGTAGGCCTGCCAAGGAGATATTGACTAGCTATGTCGCCGCGATCTGCCCCAATTGGTACCCCGCGAACGCCCGGGCGCCATCGCCGGCAGCCTCGTACGAGAGGCCGACATAGCCACACGAGTGCGGCGCGCGGATCGCTGCCGTACTGGGCGGCAACCATTCGCCGCTCGCGACCCTAGCTGACGTTCGCATTGTCACCCCGCCCGGCGTCAGCCTTTTCGGGGCGGATGCCGTGATGACGCGCGTGCTGGAACTGATGTTCAACGAGGCGTTGTTCCACTGTCCCGCACTCCAGAACCCTGAGATGCTGGAAAATGTCCGTAGGATCGAGCGCATCCTCGGTGATGAACGAGTCAAGTGAAGTGCCGTATCTCGTGATTGCGCTGATGGATAGGGTATCTCCCCTAGGTGGTCGACTTACTGGGAGCTTAGCATTGCTTCCCAAACCTCCATCATCTGCCGTCTCAGATCCAGCAAGTCGGTGCGGTGATAAGCTGCCTCCGTCGCGTTCTTGACGGTATGGGCGAGCGCCCGTTCGGCCACGTCGCGCGGATAGCCCTTCTCGGAAGCCCAATCGCGGAAGGATGAGCGGAAGCCATGGGCTGTCGCAATGCGGCCGGGCGTGTCACTCGCGACCTGATGGGTTCTAAGCAGCTTGGTTAGAGCCATGTCGCTGAGCGGCCCGCCGGTCCGAGATCGGAACACCAATTGATCGGGCGCTGGTTCGTACGAACCCTTCATGAAGGTGAGGACTTCGAGCGCCCTTTGGCCAAGCGGCACGCGATGAGAAGCCTTGGCTTTCATGCGTGATGCCGGGATCGTCCAGATCCGCTTTTCCCAGTCGACTTCTTCCCATCGCATGCCGCGAAGTTCACCCGATCTGACGGCGGTCAGGATCAGGAACTCCAGCATCAATTTACTTTGTGTCGGTCTGCCGGCACGCAGAACCGTTGAGACAAACAATGGGATCTCGCGCCAGGGAAGCGCAGGATGGTGGTTGGTCCGTTCTCGTTTGCCGGGCTGTTTGGGGAGCAGCATGTCGACCACCGGGACCGGACTGGCAACTATGAAGCCGCGCGCCGCGCACCAGCTCATGACCTTGTCGCAGCGCTGCCGAACGCGTGATGCCGTTTCCGGTTTGCTCAACCAGATATCGCGCAGAACCCCCGCGAAATCGGCGGCCCTGAGATCCGTGACAGCGACACCACCGAGGCGGGGAAAGACATAGCGCTCCAGTGTGGTGATCCACTGGGCGACATGCTTTCCGTTTTTGAAGCCGGGCGCCATATCGTCGTGCACCTGTCGGGCGGCAGCTTCGAAAGTTGGAACCGCGGGAACCGCCGTCGCTTTGGCCACATTCTCCCGGCGCACTTCAAGAGGATCCAAACCTCCGTCGAGCAAGCGTCGAACCTCCAGAGCCGCTGTCCTGGCTTCTCGGATCGGGACATCTGGGTAGCGGCCGAGCCCCATGTCCCGGCGCTTCCTTGTTTGTGGAGAAACATACCGGACGATCCACTTGCCCGTCCCCGCCTTAGTGGAGGGGAACAGGTAAAGTCCAGCCACCGCACCATCGGAGATCGGCTTGCTGTTCGGCTCCAGCTTCCGAGCCTTTACGTCTGTCAACATTCGCCTAGCCCCTCACCAGACCATCATCTAGCCCATCAGATATTGTGATATTGGGTGATATTGATCAATCGGGTAAGCGGTATCGTTTGTAAGGAATGGCTGAAACATAGGGGAGACATGGGGGGCGCGATATTGGATGAGACTGTCTAAGTCACATGTATGGCGGACCCCCTCTCCGCCATTTAACCTCATGACATTGTTGGGTTTTGAGCTGCTAGTCCGATGGGCCGAGCGGCTGTTTTTGCTTGTTTGGCTCTGCGGGTTTCGGGAGTGCCACGACCGCGGCACTATGGCTGGGAAACCCGGCTGCTAGAGGTTGCTTCTCGCATTGAGGGCGCGAATGACGTCCGAGCCGAGTTGCTGCGTGTTCTTCAGCTCGCGCTTCGAGTTGAACAGATCGACGCCAGTCTTAGTTGCAATCGTGTCAAACGGCGTTCAAAACTGACCCCTTATCGGCGTCCAATGTTGACCCCTGCTGGAGTTGTTGGAACGCCACGGCCTCGTTATCGCGCAGCCGGAGGCGGAGCGATAACGAGGCCGTGGCGGGCGAAGTTTGGGGTGGTCAGAGGCGGTTCTTGAAGCGCCAGCTCTCGTTGCCGGTCTCGACGATATCGCAGTGATGGGTCAGTCGATCGAGGAGCGCGGTCGTCATCTTGGCGTCGCCGAATACGGACGGCCATTCGCCGAAGGCGAGGTTCGTCGTGACGATGACCGATGTCTGCTCGTAGAGCCGACTGATCAGGTGGAACAGGAGTTGTCCGCCGGACTGGGCGAAGGGCAAATAGCCGAGCTCATCGAGGACGATGAAGTCCATGCGGGAGAGATAGTCTGCCATTCTGCCCTGGCGACCACTTCGGCTCTCGGCCTCGAGCTTGTTGACCAAGTCTACGACATTGAAGAAGCGGCCGCGAGCGCCGCCCCGAATGCAGGCCCGAGCAATGGCGATGGCAAGATGCGTTTTGCCGGTGCCGGTCCCGCCGATCAGGACAGCGTTGCGCTGATGGGCGATGAAGTTGCCGCCGGCGAGATCCCGCACCAGCGTCTCGTTGATCGGCGTGTCGTCGAAGACAAAATCGTCGATGTCCCGAGCCAGCGGCAGCTTGGCAATGGTGATCTGGTATTTGATCGACCGCGCCTGCTTCTCGGAGATCTCGGCCGACAAGAGGTCGCCAACCACCCGGTGCGGCTCGTGCTGGCGCTTCACCGCCGTAGCGAGGATCTCATCGAAGGCCGCCTTCATGCCGTAAAGCTTCAACTCGGCCATGGTGGCCAGGATCTCGGATCGCTCCATCATATTGCCCTCCTGAGATTGTCATAGCGGGCGCAGTCGGCGACCGGCTCATGGTTCAGCCGCAGGGCGTCCGGCGTCATGATCGTGACGGTGCGGACCGGTTCGCGCGCCCTGGCGAGAATGTTGAGGATCACGTCGGCGGAGTGGACGCCTTCGGCGAGCGCTTCCCCACAGGCGGCCTCGACGGCAGGCAGGCCATCGCTGAGAACCGCGGTCAGGATGCTGACCATTTGCCGCCCGCCATCCGGCACCGTGGCGAGCTTGCGGCGGACCCGTTCGAGGCTCGCCGGCAGGATCCAGTCCTTGAATGGCGCTCCGTTGCGCAATGCGCCGGGCTTCCTCGCCAGCACCGGGACATAGTGCCAGGGATCGTAGATCGTCTGGTCTCGCCCAAAGCAGCGCGGATGCTCGCCGATGATCCGACCCTCCTGACGCAACTCGACGCGATCGGCATAGGCGCGGATCTCGGCGGGTCGCCCGACGGCGCTGGCGGCGACGGAGTAGCGATTGTTGTCAAAGCGCACGAGGCAGGTCTTCGACACCGAAGCCGGCACGGCATGGAAGCCGTCAAAGCAACCCCGATAGGGCACGAGACTTGGTCGCTCCTCCTCGAACATCTCCCAGACCGTCCTGTCGCGGAGTTCGGGATGGCGATGCGCCTTGGCGAAGGCAATCGCCCGGTCAAGCAGCCAGGCGTTCAGCTCGTCGTAGCTCTTCACCCGGAGCCGCGGCGTGAAGAAGCGTTCGCGCACGAGACCAACCTGGTTCTCGACCTGGCCTTTCTCCCAGCCTGACGCCGGCGTGCAGGCCACCGGATCGACCAGGTAATGGCCGCACATCTGGAGAAAGCGGCGATTGTAGAGTCGCTCCCTGCCGACGAAGATCGTCTCGACCGCCGTCTTCATGTTGTCGTAGATCCCGCGCGTGCAGGCACCTTTGAAGAAGGCAAATGCCCGGTCATGGGCGTCGAACACCATCTCCTGGCTCTCGCGCGGATAGGCCCTCACGAACAGCATCCGGGAATGACAGAGCCGGACATGGGCGACCTTTACCGTCACCGTCGTGCCGTTTATCAGCACGATCTCGTGGCTCCAGTCGAACTGGTAGGCCTCGCCCGGCGCGAAGCTCAGCGGCACGAAGGCGGCAGCCGACAGCGACACCTGTTCGCGCTGCCAGCCTCGGGCATATCGGCGGACGGCATCGTAGCCGCCTTCGTATCCGAGCCCACGCAGCTCCTCGAAAATCCGGATCAGCGTCAACCGCTCGCGGGCGGAGCGTCCCTCATTGGCAGCAAGGATCCGGTCAAGCTCTGGCTTCCAGGCGCCGAGCTTCGGCATCGGCTGCACCGAGCGCTCATAATCAAACGCTGTCTCATTCGACCGCAGAACCTTGCGAACCGTGTTCCTCGACACGTGCAGCTCGCGGACGATCTCCTTGATGGTCCGACCTCGCACAAAAAACTCACGTCGGATCCGCGCAACCGTGTCCACGCCCTTCATCCCCGCCCGCCTGTCCTCGAAAGGAAAGAGACGGACTGTTCAGCTCGATCACATGGGGGTCAATTTTGGACGCCGATACCCCCGGATATGGGGTCAACTTTGCACGCCGAATGACATGCAATCGGTCTCAACAGCGTTTTGGCGTGCCTCCGGCACGGCCTCTCCCTGGCGGTAAATTCGGATCGCGCCGCTTTCGAATTGGACGATTCGAGGATGGCAACCGATGCCTGCGCGATGATCTCCGGATCCTCGGCGTGGGCGCTGTTCCTTCTTTCCGCTATGGACTGGATAAACGAACTTGCCGTCCCGAGGGTGTAGGAGCTGCTCTGCATCCTGAACTGAGGTTTCGAGTAGCTCCTCGCCGGAGACGCCCTTCTCGTCATCGACGTTGACCTTTGGTGCTCGGGCGACGTCTCATCGGCGGTCCAGCAGCCTGGCCACTGCCGCGTTGACAAGAGCGGGGACGCTTTCGGCATCATCCAGATAAGCGCTTTCCAGCAGGCCGTCCGAAAGCGCGACGAGGAGCGAGGCGGTAACGGAAGGTGTTGGATCGCCTTCCTGTGCGAGAAGGTTCTGGAGGCTATCGTGATACCAGGCGCGGCGCGCCTTGATCGCCTGCCGCACGGGGCTGTCTGGATCGGGGTATTCGGCCGCCGCGTTGAGGAACGGACATCCCCGCCAGCCTCCGGCGGTCACAGCCTCGCTGATACGCCCCATGATAGCCGAGATCATTTTCCGAGGAGGTTGCTTCGGAAGCGCCGCCGCCGCCGCGCGGCCTTGCCGGTCTATCTCATCAAGATAGGCGACGACGAGATCATCCTTCGAGGGAAAGTGATTGTAGAAGGTCGCTTTGGCCACGCCGGCTTCCGCGATGATGCGGTCAATGCCGACAGCATGGATACCCCCTTCGTAGAAAAGCCGTGTCGCGGTGTCGAGCAAACGACGACGGGCGGAACTTGCTTCAGGCCGGCTGGAAGATTTCTTTTGCATCATCGCTTGACCATAACAGACAGGTCTGTATATCTCAATTAGTAGACAGACCTTTCTGTATAGGGAAATGTCATGCAGTCGAGAGAAACATCCGAGGTCATCCGCCGGTTCAACCAGGCGTTCCAGGAACACGATCCGGCGATCTTCGAAGACCTGATCGCACCGGATTGCGTCATGGAGTCGATCCAGCCGGCGCCGAACGGCACGCGCTACGAAGGCTACGACGTTAATCTGGCGTTCTGGCAGGCCATGGCGGTCGACCGCGTCAACCACTTCGAGGTCGAAGACACAGTTGTCATGGGCGACCGAGCCAACATCCTGTGGCGCTTCCATTTCGGCGATGGTGGCTCAATCCGCGGCGTCAGCCTGATCCGCGTCCGGGACGGTCGGATCGCCGAAGCGCTGGCTTATGCCAAAACACCGGGTGCGTCGGCGCCCTTGCCTGAATGATCGTTGCATGTGGCTCCGCCGAGGTGCGCGGGTTGCCCGCCATGCCAACAGCATAGAAATTTCACCCCCAGAACACGGAGATTCAAATGAGAAAGCTCAAAATCATCGAACACATCTCGCTGGACGGCGTGATCCAGCACTCCGCCGATGACGGCGATTTCCCCTATAGCGACTGGATTGCGCCCTACCGGACCCCCGCTGGCCTGGCTGCGGTCCTCGCCGCGCAGGGCGAGAGCTTCGATCTGCTGCTTGGCCGCCGCACCTACGATATCTGGTCGGGTTCCTGGGCAAAGGCGTCGAGCAGCCCGATGGCGGACGGCCTCAATGCGGCAACGAAATATGTCGTTACCCACCGTCCGGAAAGTCTTGAATGGGGCCCGTTCGAGGGCCTTGGACCGGACATCGTCGAGGGCGTTCGACGCATCAAGTCGCAGGACGGTCCAGACCTTGTCCTCTGGGGTAGCTCCACGCTGACATCGACGCTGCTCGAACATGGGATTGCGGATGAAGTCCTGCTGGTCGTCTATCCGGTCTTGTTGGGCACGGGAAAGCGCTTCTTTGCGAAGGGAACCCCGGCCCGCTCATTCGAGCTCGTCAGCACGAAAGCAATGCCGTCTGGCATCGTCCTCAGTACCTACAAGGTCGGCGGGCCCCTAAAGACCGGATAGCTCAACGACGCAAGATGATCAGCGAATACCGAAACCCGTGGCCTGCCATCGATTTCGCCAAAGCCTTCACACGATCAGAAGCGGTGGTGGCTCCAAAGCTCAAGGGGCTGATGAAATGACGGCTGAAAGCAAAGTTACCCGCGAAATCATGGAACGCTTCAATACCGCATTTCAGATGCATCGCCCGGAAGATCTCGATGATCTCATTGGCGAAGGCTGCGTTCTCGAAAATACGGCGCCGGCCCCGGATGGAGCGCGCTACGAAGGCCGCGAGGCTTGCCTCACTTTCTGGAAGGGAATCGCATCCAACGCCGACCTCGTGTTCAAGGCGGAGGAGATCTGGGCCAGCGAAGATCGCGGCATCATGCGCTGGCAGCTCCGCTGGAGCGAGCGCGAGGCCGATCGGGTCCGAGGCGTCAACATCATGCGCGTCCGCGACGGCAAGATCGTTGAGGGCATGGGATATGTGAAGGGATAACCGATCGGATCCCGCCGCATCCGTAACGTCACGGTCCGCCGCAGGGCGACCTGTGCCCCGCGGGGCCGGCTGAGGCCGCGCTGACTTGTCACTACCGAGAGGAGAAGCGGAATGATCATCATCGCTGGTTAGGTGATCTAGGAGGGCTACCAAGATTCTCGCGGTGGTGCCGATCGCGGCAGATGTCTACAGCCGCTCTGGCTTTCTGGCTGCCTGCCGGTGATATGGAGATCGTCATGCAGATGGCGTCTATTCGGGGTTCCCGACGGCGCTCACTGGGGAAGGGGCAACCAGGACTCTTTTGCGCAACAGGGTGGGCTGTGAGCCAGCCTTCAATCGGCGATTCCGATGGCACCATCGGTTTCTTCCGGTTCCTATTCCGCGGTTGCGGTTGCAAATCCTGGGTCGATACCGGTTCAGGTTTGGAATGGAATCCATGGCATACGCAAAAGCCGGAAATGAGAGAGTTTTGGTTGTCGGCGGCAGTTCGGGGATGGGGTTGGCGCTGGCTAGGCGCTGTCTCGACGCCGGCGCGAAGGTCACCATCGTCGGACGCGACGGGGCGAAGTTGAGCCGTGCCCGCGAGGCATTGGGGGCACCGGCTGCACTGGATACGGTGGCGGCGGATATCGCGCAGGAAGACCAGGTGATTGATCTTTTCAACCGGGTCGGCGCGCTGGATCATGTGATCAGTACCGCTGCCGACATCGAAGGCGCCTATCAGCTTCTGCCAGCGCTCGATCTGAAGGCCGTGCAGCGGGTTGTGGAAAGCAAATTCTACGGTCCGTTGTTGCTTGCCAAACATGGGGCTTCTGCCCTTGCGAGCGGCGGGTCGATCACCTTCACCTCGGGCATCGCCGCCTACCGGCCAGCGGCGCGCGGCTCCGCTGTTGCTGCCGTCAACGCGGCGCTGGAGGGGCTGGTCAGGGCGCTGGCGATCGAGCTTGCGCCGATCCGGGTCAATGCCGTTTCCCCGGGGTGGGTCGATTCGCCGATCTGGAGTTTCGTCGCGGGCGACAAGAAGAGCGACACTCTGAACGCGATGGCAGTGCGGTTGCCTGTGGGCCGGGTCGGTCAGCCGGACGACATCGCGGATGCCATCGCCTTCTTGATGGGCAATACGTTCACGACCGGAACGATACTGCATGTTGAAGGGGGGCACCGGCTGATCTAGCTGGCGAGAAAGCGTTGCTCGCTGCGGCCAACAATAGCTTCAGCGCTGCCGGCTGAACACGCCGGCGGCGCCAAATCATGACGAGCGGGGCGGACGCCAGCGGGGCTGGCCACGGAATTTCGACAATCTCGCCGCGATCGAGTGGCTCGGCGACCGCGAGGCGCGGAAGAAGGGCGAGGCCCATCCCGGCCGCGACCAACTGCACGATCGTGCGGGTGCTGCCGACTTCTGCGGCGAGTTTCGGAGCGACAAGGCCCGCCTCGGCGAATGCTCTGTCGAAAATCTGGCGATAGACGCATCCGACCTCGGTCGCCACAAATCTCGTGGAGGCAAGCGCCGCGAAACCGTCTTCCGCTACGTCGAGTGACAATTCTTGAGACGCAATGAGAACAAGTGGCTCCAGTGACACGGTTCGCTTGGCGAAGCGTTCGTCGTCGGCGCCCTTGTCGAAGCAGAAGGCGACATCGATGTGGCCGTCCCCCAGCGCCCGCATCAGTTCGCCGCTTCCAGCGATCTTCAGCTGTAGATCCAGGTGAGGATGACCATCTTGAACGTCCGATAGCCAACGGGGCAATTTCACCGACGCGATCGTTTCGAGGGCACCGATCGTCACCGATACCGCCGCGTGTCCGGCGGTCGCCTCTACGGCGTCCTTGGCCTCATCCGTTAGCGCGAGAATTTTTTCCGCATAGGGTTTTAGGACCTCGCCCGCTGGGGTCAGCGTCAACCCCTGTCTGGAACGGGTGAATAAATTTGCCCCGAGTTCGGCTTCAAGTGATTGAATCTGATCGCTCACACTCGATTGCGCGAGATCGACTTCCTCTGACGCCCGGGTGAGATTCCGACTTCTTGTCACTGCGAGGAACGTTCTCAGTAATCTTGGATGCACGAGCGCTCACTGTGAGAATATATTTCTGGTGGACTGGATCAGGTCGTTATTTCGAAATTGGCAGGGCACGGTTGTCGCGCGTAACGTGCCGCCTTTCGGTGAGTTGCCTAATCGTATGCCGCCGACTGGAGAGCGAAGAGGCTTCCGTAAGCCTACCCTAACGGCGTGCCAGTGTGAACATCATCCCATACAATCATCGAAAAGGGGCGGTTCGGGCGCTCTGACTATCTGGATGTTGTCGATCCAGATCCATCGACTGCAGCTGAGTTAACACGCCCATCATCTGGAACATCGCCTTGCCGGCCGGTGTCGACGTGTCGACCCGTTGCAGGATGCACCCGCCATCGCTGGATAGGTCGGTGTTTTTTCGGGAGCTGCTCGCTCTTAGCACGATGCTCTGGCACGGAACCTGCTTCTGACGAGGCCGCAAGACCCGCAGAAACGCTGGATTTTGGCGGGGAACAGCCTCAGTCTCCCCCTCTCTGTCATTCAATTCATGGGATTGTTGGGTTTTGGGCCGTTGCCCCGATGGGACGAGCGGTTCTTGGCGTTTGTCTGGCCAAGCGGATTTCGGGAGAGGCACGATCGGGGCACTTCCAACTGGCGCGCGTTCCGACGAATGCATCGCTGGTCGGCGGGCACTGTTGGTGCTTGTCTGGCATGATCGGTCTTCGAGACAGGCCCTCGTCGTCGAAGGCACGCCCTGGCGAGGTGCCCAGACGGAGACCGGGCTGGTTGGCCGTCATGCCGGTGCCTGCTGCGCGGGAGAAATGCCGGCTGATACCGCTTCGGGCTCCGCGATGTCACGCGAATGCGGTGCGATGGCCGCGGTGGCAGCCGTCACCGTCGAAACGCTGGCAAGGGTCATGAGCGTGTCCGTGACCGCGTCGACAGCGACGAACAGTGCGAAGGCCGCTTCGAAGGGCAAATGCAGGTAGCGGCACAGGATCGACATCTGCGAAAGGATCACTAGTCCAGCCATGCCGGTTGTCGTGAGCGCCAGCAGCGCCGAGGACACTCCGATCAGCGCGAGGTCGCCGACTGTGAGCGTGCGTCCGTAGAGCTGCGCGATGAAGATCACGCCGCCGACATAGAGGAAGATCGCCCCGGTGCGCAGCAGCGCCGCCTGCAGCGGGGCCAGCAGCTCGACGATGACCTGGTTGAACTTCATCCGCTCGACCAGGAGATTGATCATCCACGGGATCGACGCGATGGTCGAGCGCGTCGTGATCACCACCATCAGCAGCGGCTGGAACGCCTTGATGGTGGTCCAGTATCCCTGGCGCGAGCGGGTCGCGACGATGACGACCGAGGTGATCATGACGGCAAGCGTCGAAAGGCCCATCACGACCAGAAAGCCGCCCATGAGGGTCAACGGTTCCGGTCCGACCTGCGCGGTCTGCTCGGCGATCAGGATGAAGGTCGCGATCGGCAGGCCCCAGACGAACCAGTTGGTCAGGATGATGCAGGCGCGGTAGATCGCGTCGAGGCCCTGAGCCAGGCTGGTCGCGGACTTCTGCGGCACCTGGCCGACGGCGAGGCCGAACAGCAGGCAGAACAGCAGCACCTGGATCGTCTCGCCCTTGGCCAGCGCGCCGAAGACGTTGCTGGGCACGAGCTGGAGGAGGATCCCGAGCGGGCCCGCATCCTTGCTGACGTCTTCTGGCACGGCCAGCGACAACTGCAGGTCGGTCGACACGGCGCCTTGCGAATTGATGAACATGCCGAGGCCGATGCGCGACTGCGGATCGTTGATCTGGCCGGGTTGCATCAGCAGCGACAGGGTGCCGATCAAAGCGACGCCAAGGATCGAAACCACCACGACCGCGAGCGCGATGCGAGCCAGGTATCGGACCGATCGCGGATCCTGCACCATGGACGTGATCGAGAAGATTACGGACGAGACCAGCAGCGGCAGGACGACCATCGTCAGCAGGTTGAGATAGACCTTGGCGATTGGCGCCAGGGCATGGGCGATCGCTGGCGCATGGATGCCGCAGAGGATGCCGGCCGCGATCAGCACAAGCGTGGTGATCGGCGAGCGCAACACGCGCTTGAAGAGGGTGAAGCCGGTGGAGCGGGGCGCCGGCGCGGGGAGGGCTTCGTCCGTCGACACGCGTCAAACACCCCGGCTGGCGCGATAGCGCGCGATGATTTCATCAGTCTTCATCATGGCTCCGCCCTGGGAGATGTCGAGGAACAGGTCGACGAAAGCCGCCAGATGCGTGGCGTCCGGGCGGATGCCGATCGCCAGCGTGTCCGTCTTGTCGTTCAGCGTGATCGAACGCGCGACGACGGTGAGCGAAGGGTCATCGACGAGCAGCTTCTTGATCTCGAAGTCGTCGCGATAGGCCATGTCGATCTCTTCGGCGCGGACCGCGTCGATCATCGACGCCCAGTCGGCAAACTCGCGGATGGTTGCTTTAGGGAAGCTCGTTCCGGCGAACTCGGCGAAGGCCGAGTGGCCGATGACGCCCAGGACGCCGCTGAAGTCGCGGATCACCTGCTCGACCGGCTCGCTGCCGGCCATGCGCGCCAGCCTGATGCGGTTGGCAATGAGGCCGTGATTGAACACCGCATAGGGTCGCGAGTAGCGGATCAGTCGCCCGCGACGCACCGTGCGGCTCAGCTTGCAGATCGCGAGATCGGCGGCACCCTCGGCGATCCGCGCGACGGCCTCGTCGAAGGTTCGCGGCTGCCGGTCGAAGGTGACATCCACCTCCAGCGTCCGCGCGATCGCCTCGGTGAGCGCGACGTCGATGCCCGCGTTGTCCGTGCCGGACGCTTCGAAGAAAGGTGGCGACGCGAAGCCGGGCATCGCGATCCGCAGCGGGGTTTCGCGATAGATGAGGGTGAGGTCGCTGAGCGGCTTCGCGAAGGCGCGCGGCACAGCGATGGCGGCCATGGCTCCGCCCAGCAAGCCACGCCGGGATAGCCTTATGGGTTGCCGCATTGTGGACATCGATGTCATGGATCCAGCCGCCAGATCGGAACGGGAGCGACGCCAGACGTCTCGGCGCCCGGCGATTGGGTTGAGAATGCTTCGCCTTGCGACGAGGAGGGGCGCGCCATGATCGCTGATGAGGCGGAGAGGTTAGAGGTCAAGGCAATCCATTGGCGCAATCGCGAGGGCATTGTTCCGGTCGTCTTTGCGCAGGCCTGACGTTTTACATGGGTCAAAGCTATCTCTCACGCTCCCCCGAGAATTCATCGACGACGGAGTAGTCGCATTGCTGTCCAGTAGGGTAGTTTCCTCTGTCGGTTCACGTAGCGCAAGGTGCCATTGTTGCGTATTCAGCGGCCGACTGACCGATCGGTATGCCCGTGAACGCGAGATTGATTTGCAGAATTTTGCCTGCCGAGCGCACCAAGGCCTTTCCCTCATCGCTATCGGAAATTGCCGAAGGCGCCTCAGGGCTGGCCCGGCCTTCTGGATACGGCCGCATGGCGGCGGCCGTGCCGGCCAGCGAACTCGGCAATCGATGCCTTTGTCCCACTTGGATCCCCCGAAGCGTCACCGACAGTCCGTGCGCAGCTTGCAAGTGTAGGAGTGTCTGCCCGCGTTGATCGGGGCCAGCAGCTTCGCCGACGGGGACACGCCTAGTGTTGAACGAACGGGCCCAGAATCGTCTTGACCAAGATGAACGTTCATGTGAACCTTAACATGAACGTTCATTCTGAGGGGCGCATGAGCAGGCGATCAATCTCGACAATGGCTGACGTGGCGCGGGCCTGTGGTGTTTCCATCCAGACAGTGTCCGCGGTCGTAAATGATCGCCCCGGCATATCCGACGAGACACGCCTGCGCGTCCGCGCTGCGATGAGCGAGCTCGACTACCAGCCGAACCAGCAAGCGCGCACCTTGCGCGGCTACAAGAATCCCATGGTCGGCGTGATCATCCCCTCGATCACCAACCCCTATTTCCCGGAGCTCGTCCGCGGCATCGAGGACGTCGCGCGGCGGTCGGGCCATGGGTTGTTCCTGTGCAACGACGACTATGACGACGCCAAGGCGCGGGAATATTTCAGCTTCATTCGCGCCAACAATGCGTCCGGCCTGATTGCCAGCCCCGGCTTGGTGGCGCGCAGCGTCGACGGCGAGATCGAGCGCCAGATTCACGCCTTCGCCCGTCGCAACGTGCCGGTCGTCTTTTTCGGCGAACAGCGGCCGGAACTGCCGGTGACGTCGATCGTGGTCGATGCCCGCGAGGCGACCTTGGACGCGGCGCGGCACCTTCTCGAACTCGGACATCGCCGGATCGGCATGATCGCCCCGCCGGTCGGGCTGCACGTCGCGCGCGAACGCGTGCGCGACGTCACGGAGGCGTTCGCGGCGCTCGGACATCCGCTTGACTCGGAGCTGATCGTCGCCGGCGGTTTCGACATCGAGGCCGGCCGGTCGGGGGCGGCAGTCTTCATGGCGCTGCCGCAGATGCCGACTGCGATCCTGGCGTCGAACGACCTCGCCGCCATGGGCGCGATAGCCGCGCTGCAGGAGGGCGGCCTGCTCGTCCCGCGCGACGTCTCGGTTCTCGGCTTCGACGACATTCCCTTCGCCAAGGTCTTCCAGCCGTCGATCACGACGGTGGCGCAACCGATCTATGAACTCGGGGAAGCGGCCATGACCGCGATCCTCGATCCAGCCGTCGGCGATCCGACCGACATGCCCGGCCGCAGCATCTGGCTGAAGGCCGAGCTCGTCGTGCGGCAATCGACGGGACCGTGCCGGGAACGCCCGGCCACCAAGCGGAAAACCGCACGTTCTCAGAACGCCCCCAGGGAGGAACGCCATGACCATGAGGATCACGAGACGTAGCTACCTGCTCGGCAGTGCCGCACTCGCCGGTGCTGCCCTTTCACCATTCGGCGCCAGAGCGCAGAGCGCCACGCCGCTCGCCTACAAGGGCGAGCTGTCGATCGTCGGACTGCAGCGCAATCCGCCCGACAAGGCCTTCGAGGCCATCGTCGCGGCTTTCGAAGCCGCGCATCCCGACATCAAGGTCAAGGCCACGCAATATCCGTCGGAGCGGTTCGTCGCGCTGCTGACGGCGTCGCTGGCCGCCGGCGAGCCCCTGGATATGCTGGTCCTGAACGGCCAGGACCTTCGCCGCTATGCCGTCGACGGAACGCTCGGCCCGCTTGACGGCCTCGTCGGCGACACGGCGCGGTTCGCACCGGCGGCGCTCGAGACAGGGCGCATCGACGGCAAGCTGTGGGGCGTTCCCTATGGCTGGTATGGCGGCTTTCCGGTCTTCTACAACAAGGCCGTTCTCGACAAGCACGGATTGTCCGAGCCGAAGAGCTACGACGATTTCCTTGTCATCCGCGATAAGCTCAAGGCCGCCGGCATCAAGACTTTTACCCATCCGGGCAAGAACATCTATCTATGGCCGGTCTGGTTCTTCACGACCTTCGCCCAGACGACGGGCAATCGCGCGAATGAGCGCACGGTCGAAATCCTCACCGGCAAGGGCAAGTTCACCGATCCCGACGTGGTGCAGGCCCTCGATCTCGTGTTCCAGTTCGGCAAGGACGAATTGATCACCCGCTCGGTGTTCAGCCTCGACACGCCGCAGGCGGTCGCCGAGTTCTCCAGCGGGCGTGCCGCCTTCTTCATGCAGCATGACGGCCTGATCCAGCAGATCTTCACCGCCAAGCCGGAAGCGGTCGATCTCGACGTGATGCTGATGCCGAAGCTGGTGACCGGCGAGGCGAAGTCGCAATTCCCCGGCGGGCCCGCCGCCGTGATCGGCATTCCCGCCAAGGTCGAAGGCGATCGCAAGGCGGCGATCCTCGCTTTGCTGGCCGACCTCACCAGCGACGCCGCCAACACGACCATCGTCCGCGACAACAACGGGACGGTTCCGGTCAACCTGTCTGTCAAGGGCAGCGACATCCCGCAGGTCAGCAAGCTGATCCAGCTCTCCGACGGGCTCAACACCTATCTCGACTGGAACTGGCCGCCGGAAATCACCCGGGTGTTCCAGGAAGGAATGCAGGCCGGCGTCGCCGGTCAGATGTCGGCCGAGGCGGTGGCGGCGAAAGCTCAGGCCACGCTCGATCGGCTGGTCGGCGAAGGCTACGCCTTCAAGTAATTCCGGAATCACTGAGGAATACCGCCAATGGCTCGGGCCGACGCTCCACGCCTATCGACGGCGCCTGCGCAGCCGTCCCTCGCAACTCGCTTGTTCGAGCGATGCGAACCGGTCTTCTGGATCGGCCCGGGCCTCCTTCTGTTCTTCGTCTTCGTCCATTTGCCGGTCCTGCTGCAACTGGCGCTCAGCCTTACCTCGAGCGGTCTCGACGGACGCATCGCCTTTGTCGGCCTGGCGAACTTCAAGACGCTTTGGGCCGATGCCGACTACTGGTTCTCGATCGTCAACAACATCCAGTTCGCCATCGCGACGGTGATCGGCAAATTGCTGCTGTCGCTCATCCTCGCTCTGGCGCTGAACAGCGCCTTTACGGGACAGAACCTGTTCCGGACGATCTTCTTCCTGCCCGTGATCATCTCCTTCGTCGCGATCGGGACGATCTGGGGCTTCATGTTCCAGTTCGAGTTCGGCGCCATCAACCAGTTGCTCAACCGCCTCGGCCTTGGCGCGCTGGCGCAGGACTGGCTGGGCGATCCGCGCTTCGCGCTCTGGTCGATCGTCTTCGTCGACATCTGGAAATGGACCGGCTTCCACATGGTGATCTACCTGGCGGGCCTGCAGGCGCTGCCGCGTGAATTGACCGAGGCGGCGTCGGTCGACGGCGCCTCGGCCTGGCAGCGGCTGCGCTACATCACCTTGCCGCTGCTGTCGCGTTACACCGGCACCAACATCATCATCGCGACGCTGGGCGCCTTCTCGGTCTTCGACCTGATCTATGTGATGACGCAGGGGGGGCCGTTCGGCTCGACCCAGGTGGCGATGATGCAGGTCTACCTGCAGGCCTTCCAGTTCCATCGCCTTGGCTACGCCTCGACCCAGGCCACCGTTCTGCTGGCGATCATCGCCATCGTCTCGATTGTCGTGATGCGCCTTACCAAGCGAGCCGACGAGGGCGAAGCATGAGCACCGTCAGCTCCGGGGCGGAAGCCGCCCGCGTCCGGTGGCGCGCCCGCCCGCGGCAGTATCAGAAGCGCGGCGTCCTGCCCTGGCAGCTCAATCTGGTTCGCCTCGTCATCCTGCTGATGGCGGCTGCCGGCGTGGTGTTTCCGATCGTCGTGTTCCTCGGCAACTCGCTCAAGGCGGATGGCGATTTCCTGGTCAACCCGCTCGGCTGGCCGCAGCAATTCGTCTTCGCAAACTATTGGGAGGCCTGGCAGAAGGCCAATATGAGCGTGCTGATCGTCAACAGCCTGATCGTATCGATCGCGACGGTCGTCATCACCATCGTACTGACGTCGATGATGGCCTTCGGGCTGGTGACATTCCGCTTCCGCGGCCGCCACGTCATCCTGCTCAGTGTGCTGATGATGCTGACGATCCCGGTGCAGGTCTACATCATCCCGCTCTACGTCATCTCGATTAATCTGAAAATCGTGAACACGCAGCTCGGCGTCATCCTGCCCTATGCCGCCTCGTCGATGCCGCTGGCGCTGGTCCTGTTCCGAAACTACTTCCTCGAACTGCCGCCGGCCCTGTCCGAGGCCGCGCGGCTCGACGGCTGCAGCCGCTGGGGCGTCTACTGGCGGATCATCATGCCGCTGTCCCGGCCGGCGATCGGCGCCGTCGCGATCTTCACCTTCGTCAGCGCCTGGAACGAGTTCTTCCTCGCCCTGGTCTTCCTGCAGGACAAGTCGATCCAGACATTGCCGCTTGGCATGCAGGTCTTCGCGATCAGCGAATACCAGACCAACTACCCCCTCCTGTTCTCGGCGATCACGATCGGCATGGCGCCGATGGTGATCGTCTACCTCCTGATGCAGCGGCAGTTCATTTCCGGGCTCGCCGGCGGCGCAATGAAAGGATGACTCCATGACCACCCAGGACGGCGCCTCCGCCGCGCTCGATACACCTGTCCGCCTCGGCTATGTCGGCTGCGGCTTCATCGCGCAGCACGTCCACCTGCCGAACTTCTCGACCCTGCCGGAATGCGACCTGGTTGCGCTTGCTGAGGTCCGGCCCAATCTTGGCCGCGCCGTGGCAGAGCAGTATCGCATTCCGCGCCTCTACGCCTCGCATCACGAGTTGGCCGAGGACAAGGACATCGAGGCGGTCGCCGTCTCGGCGGATTATGCCCTGCAGGGCAAGATCGCGGCCGACCTGCTGCGGGCCGGCAAGGACGTGCTCATGGAGAAGCCGATGGCGGTCTCCGTCGCCCAGGCCGAGGCAATCCTGGCGGCCGAGCGCGATGGCGGCGGCCGCCTGATGGTCGGCTACATGAAGCGCTTCGATCCGGCGAACCTCTTGATGCGCGAGACGATCCGGCAATGGCGGTCGGGCGGCGAGAAGGGGAGGCTGCTCTATCTGCGCGCCCATGGCTATTGCGGCAACTGGACGGCCGGGCGCGACCGGACCACGATCCTGGCGACCGACGAACCGATGCCGCCCGTCCCGCGTGAGGGTCTTCTTCCCGACTGGTTGCCCGAGGCATTTGCCAACAAGTATGTCGGCTATCTCCAGCAGTACACGCACAACATCAATCTCGCGATGTTCATGCTCGATGTCACCGATCCGGCTGAAATGCAGGTCCGCGCGGTCGACCTGGACGCGGATGGCCTGACCGGCGTCGTCGTGCTGGAGCTTGGCGGCACGCGGGTGACGATCGAAAGCGCCCAGACCCGCTTCCATAGCTGGGAAGAGCATACACAGGTCTATTTCGAGGGCGGCTGGGTGCACGCCTGGTCGCCGATGCTCTTCGCCAACCCGGGAAATCCGAGGATCGAGATCTACGAGGGGGGTGCCAATCCGACCTATCGCTATCCCGTGCCGCAGCCGCTGACGGCCTGGCATTTCCGCGAGGAGGCCCGGCACTTCCTGGAAGCCGTCCGCAGCCGCGCCGCCTTCCATTCGACCGGGGCGATCGCGCTCAACGATGCCCGCCTGCTCGAAGACATCTATCGCCGCCACGTAGCGCAATAGCCAATCCGAGGATTTCTCATGAAGACGTGCTTCAACACGATCACGGCGGGTCTGGACCGGCGGCTCGAGGACATTCTCGATGCCTGCGGCGCCGTCGGATTCGACGGTGTCGAACTGGATCTGCGCCACATCGAGCCGGCGCTCGAAACCATGACGCTGGCCGAATTGAAGGAGCGCCTGGGCGCACTTCGGCTCGCGCCGGTTTCCGTTATGGCGTTCAGCCTCGCGCCCTTCGAAAGGGGAACGGAAGCCTATGACCGCTACCGGCGCGGCGGCGAGGTGGCCAAGGCGCTCGGCGCGCCCATGCTTCTGACCTATTGCGCCGAAGCCATCCCCGACGGACAGACGAAGGAGGCCGCGCTTGCCAGCGCCGCCGAGCGCGCTCGGCGTCTGGCCGATGCCGTCGCGCCGGTCGCCGTGACGCTGGAGCCGATCGGACGCACCGCCCTGATGGGCGGCCCGCGCGAGGCCCTCGAAATTGCCCGGCGTTCGGAGCGGCCGAATGTCGGCATCATGCTGGATACGTTCCACTACTACCGTGGCGAAGTCGGCGATGCCGACATCCTGGCCATCCCTAACGACAAGCTGTTCATCGTCCATGTGAACGATTCGGAGGATCGCCCGGTCGAGGAACTGCGCGACGGTCATCGCCTGCATGTCGGTCACGGCATCCTGCCGCTGGACCGCTATATGCGACTGCTGAAGCAGATCGGCTACGAGGGCTATCTCTCCGTCGAGATCTTCCGGGAGGAATACTGGGCGCAACCGGTCGAGCAGGTCGTGCGCGACACCAAGACCGCGCTCGACGCGTGGATGGCCCGATAACCAAGGAGAGAGACAATGAAGATCGGTTTCTATACTTCGACCCTAGGCGATTGTCCGATCGACGAGGTCATCCGCTTCGCGGCGGCGGAGGGCTTCGACGCCATCGAGATCGACATCCGCAGCCACATACCGACACCCGGAGATGTCGCTCCTGTAGTCGAAGCCGCGCGGGCGGCGGGATTACATGTCAGCTCGTTGACGTTGTTCGGCAATCAGCTGGATCCGGACGCGGAGACACGGACGGCCCTGCGGCGGAGCACGCGCGACTATCTGTTGGCGGCGGCGGAGGCCGGGGTGCCGGACTTCGTCCTCTTTCCGGGACGCGACCCAACCGTCTCGGAGGAGGAGAACTATCGCGACTTCGCTGCCTATGCGCAGTCGCTGCTCGATGAGACCAAGGGCTCGTCGATCCGCGTCTTGATGGAGAATTGGCCTGGGCCCAACAAGAACTTCATCGCGATCACGCCCGCCGGCTGGCGGCGGCTGTTCGCGCTGGTTCCCGACCCGCGCCTTGGCCTGGAGTTCGATCCGTCGCATCTCATCTGGCAGGGAATCGATCCCTTCGCCGCCCGGGCCGAATTCGCCGACCGCATCGGCATCCTGCACGGCAAGGACACTTTCATCGACGAGGAGGCGGTCCAGTCTGGCGGCTATTTCGGCGAGGGCTGGTGGCGCTACGCCCTGCCGGGGCGCGGTCGCCTCAACTGGCGCGACTTGATCAGCGCCTCGCGCCAGGACGGTTTTGACGGCGTGATTTCGATCGAGCATGAGGACCGGGATTTCGGCTGGCCGAAGGGGGACCTCGCAGCCCGCCTCGACGGTCACCGGAGGGCCGCGAAGCATCTGCGCGCAAGCTTGTAAGCATCGGCGGGGATGCGCTGCCTGCTCATTCCCGACGACATCTAGCGCTCGCGGAGCAACCCTCCCTGCGGGCTTCGCAACAGAAGTCGACTGCTCCAAAGGCTCGACGGGCGAAGCGCCCGGCGTGGTGGGGAGCTAGCGAGACGGCCAGGCCGCGTTCGGCCGATCGAGGATCGGATTGTCGTCGACAAAGCCGGGTTCACGGGCCTGGGCATAGGCGGCGAATGCGGGGAGCAGGTGGTAGAGCAGCCGGGTCGGCGAAGAGGGAACCAGAGCGGCGCCCGAGCTGTCGCGCTCATTGACCCAGAGCCCCGTCGGCGCATCGACGAAATGGGTGAAGATCGCTTCCAGTGCATCGTCGGCGACGGTTGCGGCCGGGCCTGGACGGCCTAGCGCTTCCGCGGCGATGGCCACGCGCAGCAATTCTGTCAGCGGCCAGAGCGGCCGCCGCTCGTCGAGCGAGCGGCCGGCAGCATCCAGCCCATTGCGCAGCAATCCGAACGGGGCCTTGCCATCGATCGATGCCGCCTCGCAACCGAACCGGTACAGCCTGTCGGCCAGATCGGCGGCTCGCATGTTGCCGCTGGTTTCCGCGTGCCGGTAGAGCAGCCAGGCCCATTCGAACTGGTGGCCGATTTCGCGCTCGCTGCCAGGCCCGCCCTCGAGGCGGCACCAATCGGGCCGGTACCATTCGGCGATGCTGCCATCCTCGGCGATGAGACGCGTTTCGACCAGATCGACCAGCGTCTCAGCCCGGGCCAGCCATGGCCCTTCGGGAGAAAGCCGGGCGAGCAACTGGAAGGCCTCGAACAGATGCATGTTGGGAAATTGCTGGCGCAGCGGCCCGGTAGGACCCGGCTCGCGATAGCCGCTTTGGGACGTATCCCGCAGCGTGTCGAGGTAGAAGCCAAGATCTTCGGCCGTCGCGAGATGGGTGCAGTCGCCTGTTGCCGAGGTATAGCCGCCGAGTGCGAGCAGCACGAAGGCTAGATCATAGAGATCGGCCGTTGCGGACGAAACGTCACCACCCGCCAGAACGCCGTGACGGAATTCGCCGGCAACTTGGCATCGGTCGAGCAGGAAGCGCAGGCCATGCTCGGCGGCGCGGCGACTGCCGGAGTCCGGGGCGATCCGGTGGCCCAGACTGAAGGCGTAAACGAGTCTGGCCGTGACCATCGTGCTGCGGGCGTCCGTCGCCTCCTGATCGGCGTCGGCCGGTACGGTCTCGATATAGCCGGGTCGTCCCCCTGCCATGGCGCGCTCGATCCATGCCGGCAGGAAGCACTCCTTCAACCAGGTGGAAACCGACGCGGGAGCAGCCCGGGAAGCGGCCTGTCGGCCGTCGGGTCGGGTGGAGGCGCGGAGGGGCATGAGGAGCTCTGGCAAGGGGCGGAAAGGCGTCTGGCGCCGGATGGATTGCCGCGTGCAGGGCGACGCAGCCGGCAGGCTAAATTGCATGGCGGAAGACTTCTGCCAAGGACGGAAAGCCGCTTTGGCGAAACAGCCCGAACCGCCGAGAGCGAGTACATCGAAGCGTGACGGAGAGGGTCCATCCGACGTAGCGGAATTTCATCGGGGAATGACGAGCAACCATTTGTTTCCGTTCATTTCTAGCCTATTCTGCTTCCCGTTTCACAAGCGCCTTGCGGTGCAGATGCCGCGCCGGTCCGGGCGAGCGCTTCTCCGCCTGCTGAAGCATCTTTCCGCCGACCTCAACCCATCTTTCCATCTCCGATCCCCCGTACGGACGGCGCGGGTCCAAGGCGAGCCAAATCCAGATGAATGATCCCAATCGGCTGTCGCTTGAGCAGCTGGCCGCAATCGATCCGACGCTGGCGAAGCCGGCTTATGATGTTGCCGCCCAGAACATCGGCATCGTTCATCTCGGCATTGGCGCTTTTCATCGCGCTCATCAGGCCATCTATGTCGATGATTGCCTGGCTGCTGGCGACCGGGACTGGGCCATTCTGGGTGCCAGCCTCCGTTCGCCGGACACGCGCGATGCCCTGGTGCCGCAGGACGGTCTCTACACCGCGCTGATCCGTTCCGCCGGACGGGACGAGGCGAGGGTGGTGGGTTCGGTGCGCCGGCTGCTCGTCGCGCCGGAGGATCCCGGCGCCTTGCTGGAGGCGATGACCGATCCCGCCGTGCGGATCGTGTCGCTCACCGTGACGGAGAAAGGCTATTGCCGGAACGCCGCGACCGGAGCGCTGCAGGAGGATCATCCCGATATCCTGCACGATCTTGACGGTCCGACTTCGCCCCGCAGCGCCATCGGCTTCCTGGTCGAGGCGCTCGCGCGGCGTCGGATGGGTGGGATAGCGCCCTTCACCGTTCTCTGTTGCGACAATCTTCCGCAAAACGGCAAGACGGTGCGCGGCCTTGTCGTGCGGTTCGCGGAAATGCGCGACGCGGAGCTGGCCCGCTTCATCGCCACGGAAGTCACCTTTCCCTGCACCATGGTCGACCGGATCGTGCCGGCGACCACCGACGCGGATCGTGAGGTGCTGGCCGACACTTTCGGGATCAGCGATGCCTGGCCGGTGGCGACCGAGGCGTTCAGTCAATGGGTGGTCGAGGATCGGTTCTGCAATGGACGCCCCCATTTTGAGGCGGTCGGCGTGCAGATGGTTGCCGAGGCGGCGCCCTATGAGGCCATGAAGCTCCGCCTTCTCAACGGATCGCACTCCGCCATCGCCTATCTCGGCTACCTGGCCGGGCATGAAACGGTCGCCGACGCGATTGGTGCACCGGGTTTCGCAACATTTGTGCGCGGCCTGATGGATCTGGAAGTCACCCCGACGCTGGAAGTGCCAGCTGAGGCGGACCTGGAAAGCTACAAGGCCGCGCTTCTCTCCCGTTTCGCCAATCCGAGCCTGCGCCATCGCACCTGGCAGATTGCCATGGACGGTTCGCAGAAACTGCCGCAGCGCTTGCTGGATACGGTTCGGGAACGGCTCGCTTCGGGCGGCTCGATCGACCGTCTGGCGCTCGCGGTCGCGGCATGGATGCGGTATGCAACGGGGCGCGACGAGCGGGGAGAGGCGATTGACCTGCGCGACCCGCTGGCCCAGCGGCTTATCGCCATCGACGGCGAATGCGGCGGCGATGCCGCGCGCCTCGCGGCGGCTTTCCTTGGCATTCGGGAAGTCTTCGGCTCCGACCTGCCGGCTGCCCCCCGTTTTGTCGCGGAGGTGACGAAGGCGCTCGCCGGACTCTTGGAGAAGGGCGCGGCGCGTATTGTTGCGGAATTTCCAGAATAGGGTTGCGAGCGTTTCAACAACGGCACGAAAAAGGGCGGCGCATGAGCCGCCCTTCTTGTTGGGTTTCACGTTTTCCGACTCAGGCCGTGCGACTTTTCTTGGCGCGACCGACGATCTGGGTTGGATTGACGAAGCGCAGGGCGACGACGAGCCAGATCAGCGTGCTCAGCATGTAGATTACGGCCATCGCGTCGATCGACTGGCCGGCGCGCACGCCGGCGGCAAAGACCGAGTAGTAGAGCGCGACGACCAGCGTCTGGCTGGACGGACCCGCCGTCAGGAAGGTCAGTTCGAACATTGACACCGTCCGCACCATGGAAAGGAGCGACGCCGCCAGAATGCCCGGCGCGAGCAGCGGCACCAGGACATGCAGGAACAGCTGCCAGGTATTCGCACCGAACACGCGGGCGGCGGCCTCGACGCGGGAATCGATCTGCTCGACGAACGGCATCATCAGGATGACGGTGAAGGGAACGGTCGGGACGAGATTGGCGATGATGACGCCGCTCATCGTTCCGGCCAGGCCGTATTTGTAGAGCACGGTCGCCAGCGGCACGCCGAAGGTGATCGGCGGCACCAGCAGCGGTAACAGGAACAGCAGCATCACCAGCGACTTGCCGGGGAAGTTGCGCCTTGCCATCGCATAGGCGGCCGGCACGCCGATCAGGGCGGAAAGCAGCACGACCGCGCCGGCGATCTGGAAGGTGACGAGCAGCACGTCGCTGAGCTGGAACTCCTTCCAGGCCGATTTGTACCAGCGCAGGGTGTAGCCGGCCGGCAGCCATGTTCCAAGCCAGCGCGTGCCGAACGAATTGACAGCCACCACCGCGATCATGGCGATGACGTTCAGGACGAAGAACACCATGAAGGCCCAGACCAGGGTCTTCCAGAGCTTGTCCAGGGCATTGTCCATCTTCATTGTCAGCCCTTTCCGCCGCCAAGCGGACCCTTGTAGAAAAGTCCCCGCGCCAGCAGCACCAGGCCGACGAAGCAGAGCTGGACGACGGCCATGATCATCGCGATCGCCGAAGCATAGGAATAGTCATATTGCTCGAATGCGGCCTGCGAGGCGGCCAGCGAGATGACGCGGGTTTCACCCGCGGGCGCTCCCAGCATGACGGCCGACGGAAACACCGAGAAGGCGTCGACAAAGGCGAGGCAGAAGGTGACGGCGAGGCCCGGCACGATCAGCGGCAGGACAATCTTCGCGAAGCGCTGGCGCGACCGCGCTCCGAGCGTCGCCGCTGCTTGCTCTAGCGCGGGATCGAGGCCGGAGATCATCGACAGCGTCAGCAGGAAGGTGAAGGGGAAGCCGGTGATCACCAGCGAGATGAACACGCCCCAGTAGTTGTGAACGAGGCGGATCGGACGGTCGATCATGCCGAAGAGCATCAGCGCCCGGTTCAGCCAGCCCTGCGGACCCAGATAGCTCAGCAGGCCTTCGGCGACGAGCACCGTACCGAGCGTGATCGGCAGGACGAGGATGGTCGTCAGCAGTTTCTGCCGGCGCAGATGCCGCACCTGCATGGCGATCGGCACCGAGATGGCGATGTTGAGGAGGGTTACCGGGATGGCGAGCCGCAGCGTGTACCAGATCGTGCGGTACATATAGGGATCGTCGAAGAAGCGGCGGTAGTTCTCCAGCCAGCCACCCTTGGCCGGGGCGAAGGAAAGCAGGAAGCCATAGGCGAAGGGATAGACGAAGAGCAGCACGACAAAGAGGGCGGCGGGGACGATCAGCAACGTGACGCCATCAATGCCCCGCTCTGCCAGCCGGTGGCGGAGGGAAAGCGTGCCGGACGAGGCGTCAGCCATGATACGCTCCCGCGGCATAGGCCAGAACGCGATCCTTCGGGGCGGTGAGCGAAACGGTATCGCCAGCCTGCAGCGGCGCCTCGGAACGGAAGAACAATTCCTGCCCCTGGGCGCCGGTGGCGGTGCCGTAATAGGCCTCGCCGCGATATTCCATGCCGGTGACCTTGGCCTGGATCGGGCCGCTGGCGGTTGCCAGCAGGTCGGAAGGACGAATGGCGAGGACGGCTTCGGTGCCGGTCGTGAGGTCGCAGGCCGTGCCGAGAATGGCGGCGCCCAGACCGCAATCGACCTCGACTTCGTCGCCGGCGCGACGAAGGATCTTGCCCTTGAGCGCGTTGCGGAAGCCCATGAACTCGGCGACATCGGCGTGCAGCGGACGCTCATAGAGTTGCTGCGGCGTACCGATCTGGCGCACGGATCCCTCCCGCAGCACGACGATGCGGTCGGCCAGCGACAGCGCTTCGTCCTGATCGTGGGTGACGTAGATGGTGGCGGAGCCGAGCATGCGGTGGATGCGGCGAATCTCCGCGCGCATCTCCAGCCTGAGCTTGGCGTCGAGATTCGACAGCGGCTCGTCCATGAGAACCAGAGGCGGCTCGACCGCGATGGCGCGGGCAATCGCCACACGCTGCTGCTGGCCGCCGGAAAGCTGCGCCGGCAGCTTGGAAGCCTGCGAGGCAAGGCGAACGACGCCAAGGGCTTCGTCGACGCGACGCTTGATCTCGGGCTTTGGGACGTTTTGCATCTGCAGGCCGAAGCCGACATTGCGATGCACGCTCATATGCGGAAAGAGCGCGTAGTTCTGGAACACCATGCCGAAGCCGCGTTCCTCGGGCTTCAGCGTGTCGGTGCGGCGATCATCCAGCCAGATCGAGCCGCCGGTCAGCGGCAGCAGGCCGGCGAGGCAGTTGAGCGCGGTCGACTTGCCGCAACCAGACGGGCCGAGCAGCGCGATGAACTCACCGCGTTGCACTGTGAGGCTGATTTCCTTCAGGGCGTTGTGAGCCCCGAAGGTCCTGCTGATGCGATCGAGCCGCAGCTCGCGAAAATCGGCGGACGCCGTCGCCATACTCGTCAATCCCGTTGGTAGCTGGAAAACACCCGGTCGCGGGCCGCCGCAGGACGGCGACCCGCTGGAAGCAAATTACTGCTTCATCTTGGCGGCGCCGATCTCGCGATCCCACTTGTCGAACATGGCGACGAGGGGCTTGGCATCGAGCGGCGGCTCGGTGGGGTTGTTGGCGATCAGGTCGGCATATTCCGCGCGGCCGAACTGCTTGACGATCTCCTGGCTCTCGGCCGGGGCCATGTCGACGGTCACGCCGTTGATGGCCGGGCCGGGATACATGTAGGCCGTGCCGTAGAGAATGGCCTGCTGCTCGGGCTTCAGGAGATAGGCCATCAGCTTCAGCACGACGTCGCGCTTCTCGGCCGAAACGCCCTTGGGCATGGTCATGTAATTGGCGTCACCCACCCAATGGAAGTTCTTGAACGCCGCGACCTTGTAGTCTTCCGGCACGATGCCGAGGTAGCGCGGGTTGATGTCCCAGCCGGTGGTGGTGGCGATGATGTCGCGCGAACCTTCGGCCAATTCCTTCATCGAGGCGGTGGTGCCGGCGGTGTAGTACTCGATGCAGCTGTCGAGTTCCTTCAGATAGGCCCAGGTCTTGTCCCAACCATGGACCGGATCCAGCGGGTCCTTGTCGCCGAGCAGGTAGGGCAGGCCCATCACGAAGGTGCGGCCCGGGCCCGAATTGGCCGGGCGGGCATACATGAAGCGGCCTGGATTGGCCTTGCACCAGGCGAGCAGGGCTTCCGGCGAATCCGGCACGTCCTTGACGCGGTCCGGGGCATATTCCAGCAGCGGGCCGGACGGGTACCAGTCGAGCACGAAGGCTTGGCCCTTGGCCATTTCCTGCATCAGGTAGGCGCCGGGGATGTAGAGTTTCTTCAGGTCGCCGAACTGGTCGGCATGGGTCGGAAGAATCTCTTCCCAAAGACCCTGCTCCATACCGGCCGCGAGCGCGTCATTGCCGGTCAGGACGAAGTCGATGTCGACGCGTCCGGCGTCCTGCTGGGCCTTCAGCTTGCCGGCGAGCTCGGGAGCCGTCGCCTGGGTGAAGACGAACTTGGCGACCAGATCCGGGTTCTCTGCCCGGAACTTCTCGATGGCCGGCTGGCTGAGCTGCAGGTCGCCGGCAACGTCGATGACGTTGATGGTGACCGGCTCGGCCGAGGCGATGCCGCCGAGCATGGTCGAGGCGAGGATTGCGCTCGCCGCGAAGAGGCTGGTTTTCCAGCGCTTGAATGTCATTGTGGGCTCCGCTCTGGGTTGGATGTTCAGGGGGCCGGCAGCCAAGCGACGTGCCGGCCGGTATCGCGCCTAGATCGGCTTCTTGGTGAGCTTGCTCGAGGCGGGAAGGTCGAGGAACAGATGGCAGGCCGGGTGCGTCTGCAGGATCGAGGCGGGCCAGACATTGGTCACGGGGCCTTCGAGAACCTCGCGTACAGCCTCGGACTTGCGCTCGTCCGGCACCGTCAGGACGATGATGTCGCTGCTGAGGATGCGCTGGACGGTCATCGAGATCGCCTCGGTGGGGACGTCTGCGAGCGTCGCGAACCAGCCTTCTCCGTATTGCTGCATGCGGCAGCGCTCATCGAGCTCCACCACCTTGTAGGCGGTCGTCGTCTCGAAATCGGCCGGCGGATCGTTGAAGGCGAGGTGGCCGTTTTCGCCGATTCCGGCGAAGGTGACGTCGATCGGATGCTGGTCGAGGATGCCGCAGATGCGGGCCAGTTCCGCGTCCAGGTCCTCGACGTCGCCGTCGATAAAGTGGAAGGCGCCCAGGGTCGGCAGCTTGCTGACGAAACGCTCCTTGAGATAGCGGCGGAAGCTGGCCGGGTGGGTGTCCGGCATGCCGATATATTCGTCGAGATGGAAGGCGGTGACGCGCGACCAGTCGATTTCCTCGTGCTGGATCAGCGCCTCGAGCATCTCGAACTGGCTGGCGCCGGTGGCGACGACGACATTGGCGTGTCCCCGCTCGGCGATGACCTTGGCGATTGCCTGGGCCCCGAGGTCGGCTGCGGCGACAGCGCTCTCATCCTTGGTCTGGAACTGGTTGACTTCGATCATTTTGACTTCCTGCTGGGATATACCGGAGGCGCTTAGCGAGTATCCGTCGTCGGCCTGGGGTCGGAGATCGGCGGGTTCGGCGCCGGCCCGGTGGTGCCGCGCACGATAAGTTCGCCGGGAATGACGAGGCTGTTGTCGAGCGGGCCTTCTTCCAGAAGGCTGTCGAGTAGGAGGTCCACGGCCCGTGCTCCCGCTTCGGCGCAGTGCGCATCGACGCTGGTGAGCTGCGGATAGGTGGTGGAAGCGATGACATTGTCGCAGCCGACCAGACTGAAATCGCCCGGTACTGAGAGGCCGCGATCGGAGAGACCGGCAATCATGCCCTGCGCGACGACGTCGTCAACTGTGAGCGCGGCGGTGGCGCCGGTAGCCAGCGCCTCTCCGACGCAAGCCTGGCCGGCTTCATGACTCGGGCGCACGGCGTCTATCTGATGGACTGAAATGCCGTGCTCGGCGCCCGCCGCTTCGACAGCGGCGGCGCGTTGCTGATTGGACCAGGAACCGCGGGGCGCACCAACATAAGCGATGCGCCTGTGTCCCAGTTCGGCCAATAGCCGGACGGCGTCGCGAAACCCTCCCGTCGTGTCCACCAGGACCCGGCCGATATCCGCGAGGTCCCGGTTGATGACCACGAGCGGGCGCCGCGCCGCGTGCTTGCGGATGTTCTCCTCGCTCTGGCGGGGCGAGGCGAGCAGGAAGCCATCGACCTGAACCGCCAGCTTGGTCAGCAGCAGATCCTCCTGGGCGGCGGTTTCATCCGTGTCACCCAGGAACGTCGCATAACCGCGCTTGTGCGCGGCTGCCTGCGCGCCGCGCATCAGGGCCGCGAAGAACGGGTTGGTCACGTCGGGGAGGATCAACGCGATGTTGCCTGAGCGTCCGGTCGAAAGGGCGCGGGCAATCTGATTGGGCACATAGCCGAGGCGCTTGGCGGTGGCGAGAACCTTGGCGACGGTGGCGGGCGTCAGCATGTCGGGCTGTGAGAAGGCGCGCGAAACGGTGGCCTGCGAGACACCAGCTTCCTTGGCGACAATGCGGATAGTCGGCCTGCCAGCTTTCTGCGGTTTCGTCACCCAAAGACTCCATGCAACCGGTTTCATGGAATATGAAGCCGGTTACATCCGAACGTCAAGCCGATATCTCGCTCAGATTGTGAGCTGTGGCGATGCCTTTTCGGCAGTCTGGCTTGGCGCCGGTGAGGGCCCCTGGGAATAGCTAAGCGCGACCTGTCATCGGGGAGGATCTGCGACCGACGGCGAGCCCTGCGGCGTCGCCATCGAGCACCCTGTCGACCTATTTTGTCGTGTGGCAGCCAGATCACGGAGCGATGAAACCGGTGGAGACATGCGCGCCGATCGACTGTCCAAAGTCGGTCGGCGTCCCGACCTTCGACCTACTCTCCTCGGTTTTACGTTCCAACGTCACTCATGCGGAGGACAGTCCATCTAGACTGTCCTTGGCCGGCAGAGTTTGCCGTATGGACATTCAAGTGCGGCGCGATCCCATTTGCCGAGATCGGCCGCCGCTTCATAGGTGCTCCGCAGGAACGCCATAAGCGTTGCCTCGGGGTCCGGCGACGTGCGGACGGCATCGTATGGCAGCAGGAATTCGCCGAAGTCCCGCGAGAAGAAGGCCTGTGTGGGCTCGATGGGCGCCGACGCAAAACCGTCCGGCGCCGGATAGGCGTAGGAATAGAAGGTGGCATAGTCGATCGGCCCGCCGCCCGGCCAGAACCCGGCGCTGCTCACTTCATGCGAATAGGCCTCGCGGGTGACGGCATCGGACAGGCGCGGAATGCCGCCCGGATGCGGCGGCGCCCGCCGGCCGGAAAAGCGTGTCACGGCGAGATCGAAGCCGCCCCAGAAGAAATGCACCGGACTGACCTTGCCGAGGAAGCCGGTGCGGAACTGGGAAAACATTGCCTGCGTCGCGAGCAGGATGCGCCAGAAGCGGTTGGCATGGTCGCGATCATAGGCGGCGTGCACGGTATCCCGATCGAAGGGGACGCCGTCGGCAATCTCGCTGGGCAGCGTGTTGATCGGCGTGTCGAGGCCGAGCTCGCCCAGAGCTGCCATCACCTCATCGTAGAATTCCGCCACGGGTTTCGGGGCCAGCAGGATCTGGCGGACACGCCCGTCGCTTGCCCTCACCCACAACACATGGTCGATGAAGTCGAAATCGATCTGGAGTGCCCGCCCGGCGGCGGGCATAGGCGACGTGGTCAGGCCACGCGCCGTCACATAGAGCGGGATGTGCCAGGAGTGGTTCAGCCATGGCTCGCGCATAAGCCGGATCTTGCCGACGATCTGCGTCCATAGATGCAGCGTCTCATAAGTTGGCTTCCACGCGGCATAGGGCAGTTCGGGCCAGCGTTCCGCTTGCAGAACAGGTGACATGGCTTCCTCCCTCGGTTCCCGGACCCGCAAGGCCGGCTGGATCCGCGCTCGAAACACTGCACGACGCTCGCGCAACGCGCGATACCCAATGGCAAACTCAGACGCCACAGAGGTCGCGACCGCCGTGCTTGAAGGAAGCTCCAAGGCCATGGCGGAGCGATCTCATGGTCGGCGTCTTGAGCAGCCCTGGTTCTGAGCCTGCGCAGCTGCAAACTCTGCCGATGGTCTATTTTCTCTGAGGAAGTGGAAGAAGTTGTGATCGACTTGGCCACGGGAGATCGCGAATACGGTGATCGTATCGGCGCCGGAGCGATCCGCTCTCGGTTTGATCGCGCTTTCCTGGCGCGAACCGGCGTCCATTTCGCTCGATAACGGTCTAGGATGGCCGGCTGTGTTCCGCATTGCCGTCGCGGCCTGCCGACGGGCGGGCCGCCGGCCCAGCGACGGTCGAGCAAGGGCCGCGGGTTCCGGATAACCGGGTGACGGCTAACACCATGATGCGTATGGTCTTCCGACGGAGAAGGAATAGGAGAAGACATGGGTCACACGCTCGCTGACGTCGCCCGCGCCGCCGGTGTTGATACTTCAACCGCTTCGCGGGTGCTGCGTGGCGAGAGCAGTCAGCGCGTCAAGCCGGAGACCCGCGAGCGTATCCTGCAGGCGGTGCGCGACCTCGACTATCGTCCGAACGCCGTGGCCAAGGCCTTGCGGCTGGCGCGCAGCAGCACGATCGGCATGGTCCTGCCGCAGCTGAACAATCCCGTCTTTTCCGAAGTGATCGCCGGTGCGGAGGCAGCGACGTCGGAGCGGGGTTACTCGCTGCTGATTTCCTATCGCACCGCCGTGAGTGACACCGACGTCTACCGGCGACTGACCCATACCAATCGCATCGATGGCCTGCTCGTCGCCAGCTTCGATGCCGACGAGGAACTGGTCGCCTTTCTGAAGGATACGGACGTTCCCGTCGTGATGATCAACCGGCTGGCCGCCGGCGTGGCGCATGGCGTGGCGCTGAACGGTCGCCGGGCGGCCGAGATGGCGACCAACCATCTGCTTGATCTCGGGCATAGACGCATCGCCCATCTGGCCGGCCGGCAAGGCGGCTTTAACCGACGCGAGCGCCTGGAGGGCTATCAGGCCGCCCTCCAGGCGCGCGGCATTCCCCTTGACGACAGTCTCGTCCTGACGGCGGGCTATACGGCCGAAGGGGCGATCGAAGCGACCAGGGCGCTGATCGCCAGGGGCGGTAGCTTGCCGACGGCGATTTTCGCCGCCACGGTGCTCACCGCCGCCGGCGCCATCCGCGTCCTCCTGGAAAGTGGAATTCGCGTGCCGGAGGACATCTCGGTCATCGGCCTGCACGACGCCGAGTTCGCCGCCATCCTCTATCCGCCGCTGACCACCGTGAAGATGCCCAATCTGTCGATGGGCAGCCTCGCCGCCCGAATGGTCATCGATCTGATTGATGGAACCGTCACGGAACCGCGCGTCATGCTGGAGCCGGAGGAACTCGTGCTGCGGGCATCCACCGCGCCGCCGCGCCCCGGCGCCTGAGGGCATTCCCTTTTCGACTTCGATCCGCGGTCACTTGACAGCTCGGGTGGTCTTCGAGCAAATGAACAATCGATTGTTCAAACGCTATTGCTAGGAAATCGCTCGTGCTCACACCCTCTGGCGCCGCTGCTTCCCAGGCCGTCACCCCGACCCGTATCGACGATCTGCGTCTGTCGCACAGCATCGACGATGCGCTCGCCGCGGCCCTCGCCGAGATCGTCGGCGCGGAGAACGTCCATGCGGATTTCGAAACCCGGCTCGGCTATGTGCGCGACAGCCTTCCCTATGCCAAGTACCAGGTCCGTTCCGGCGTCATCCCGGCGACGCTGCCGAGCCTGATCGTCCGCCCTGCCAATACGGATGAAGTGTCCCGGCTGCTCGCCCTGTCGGTTGAGCTTGGTTTCCGGATCATCCCGGTCGGCAGCTTGTCCGGCGTTCTCGGCGGCACGTTGCCGCTGGCCGGCGAGGTGATGCTCGACGTGACGCGGATGGACGCGATCCTCGAGGTCAACGAGACGGACAGCATCGTCGTCGTCCAGCCCGGCATGAATGGCGGAGCCTTCGAGGCGGCGCTGAACGAGCGCGGCTGGACGGCTGGGCATTATCCGCAATCGATGTTGATCTCGACGGTCGGCGGCTGGGCCGCGTGCCGTGGCGCCGGACAGGCCAGCAGCCGCTTCGGCAAGATCGAGGACATCGTCACCGGCCTCGAAGTGGTTGTCCCGGATGGAACGATCCTGCGGGTGAATGCCGAGGCGCGCCGCGCCGTCGGGCCGTCGATCAAGGACATCTACATCGGCAGCGAAGGCGTGTTCGGCGTGATCACCGAACTGACCCTGCGGATCTGGAAGTTGCCGGAAGTCGACACCGGTGTCGTCTGCGCCTTCCCGACCTTGCAGGCGGCCCTGAACGCGACCCGCCGCATTATCCAGGCCGAACTTCGCCCGAGCATCGCGCGTTTGTATGACGAGGCCGAAACCGCCGGCCGGACGGAAGGGCTCGACGTCTTCGCTTCCCATCCGATCATGGGCTTTTTCGCCTTCAGCGGCATGCGCGAACTGGCCGAGGTCGAGCAAAGGCTGGCGCTGGCGATCGTCGCGGAAGAGGGAGGCGTACAGGCTCCGTCGGATCCCTTCACGAACTGGCGCAAGGATCGCTACGTCTCGCTCTCGGCAAAATGGTTCGAAGCGGGCCACTTCATGGATACGGTCGAGGTAACGGCGCCGTGGTCGCGGATTCCGGGCATGTATGAAGCCATGAGAACGGCCGCCAAGGCCGTCTATCCGGGCCTGCATTTCGGTTCGCACTGGTCGCATGTCTATTCGGACGGCGCCTGCCAGTACATGACCTTCCGCCTGCCGCCGATGGCCGACGCGGAAGCGCTTCCGCTGCACGCCAAGATCTGGGACGTTCTGCAGACCACCGCCATCGAGCACGGCGGATCGATTTCGCATCACCACGGCGTCGGCGTTTTTCGCAATCGTTGGATGCGCGCCGAACTGGGCGCGGGCCTCGATTTGCTGCAATCGATCAAGGACAGTCTCGACCCCGGCAACCTGCTCAATCCCGGCAAGCTCGGATTGCGGCCGGCGCCCGGTTCTGTCGTGATCAACGGCGGCTAGCCGCAACGTGGTTCTTTCTGCGCGCGGGGACGGCGCGCTGTGTCGGGGATGGAAATGACGACAACACTGCTCGGAATCGATCTTGGGGCCGGTTCCCTCAAGGTCACGGTGGTCGACGACAAGGGGGCGGCGCTGGGAAGCGCCGCCTCGTCGATTCGTACGTCTGCGCCGCATCCCGGCTGGAGCGAGCAGAACCCGGCCGATTGGTGGGACGCCGTCTGTTCGGCGACGCCGCGCGCCCTCGCTGCCGCCGGCGTCGATGCCGGAACGGTTGCCGGCATCTCGTTTTCGGCCGGCGCGCACACCTCCGTCCTGGTCGATGCGGCATCCGACATCATTCGTCCCGCCATCCTGTGGAATGATCAACGCAGCGCCGTCGAATGCGTGGATCTGCGCGCCGCGGCGGACCAGGTCATCCGCGCCCTCTCGGCCAATCCCGTCAGTCCGACCTGGACGCTGCCGCAGCTCTATTGGCTCACCCGCCATGAGCCGGAAGCCGTCTCGCGCGTGCGCAGGCTCTATCTCGCCAAGGACTGGCTGCGCGGCATGATGACCGATGACTGGTGCACCGATCCGGTCGATGCGCTTGGCACCATGATGTTCGACGCATCGGCAAAGCGCTGGTCGCCAGAACTTTGCCAGCTTATCAACTGGCCGATCCATACCTTGCCGCCGATCCGTCCTTCGTCCGCCGTCACGGGACGCGTGACCGCAAGGGCGGCGCGCGCCACCGGGCTCCGGGAAGGCACGCCGGTCATCTGCGGCACGTCGGACACGGCGGCGGAAGCCATGGGCGCCGGGATGCTGACGCCCGGCACCGGCGTCATCAAGCTCGCCACCGCCGCGACCCTCAGCACGGTCACCGCAGCGCCTTCGCCGGACCAGAAGCTGATCAGCTACTATTACTTCCCAGAAGGGGCCTGGTACCTGATCACCGGCACCAATTCCTGCGCGTCGGCCCATGCCTGGCTGCGCCAGGCCGCGTTTTCGTCGGGTGGCGGCGACGCGGCCGGTTTCGAGGCGATGGATGCGCTCGCGGCCACCGCACCCGTTGGCTCGGAGGGGCTGTTCTTCCATCCCTATCTGAACGGCGAGCGCAGCCCCTACTGGGACCCCAATCTCAGGGCAGATTTCGTCGGCCTGAGCTTTGCCCACGGCCCGGCGCACATGGCGCGGGCCTTCTATGAAGGCATCGCGTTCTCGCTCAAGGACTGCAAGCAGGCCTTCGACGACAGCGGCAACGGTTTCACACGCGCTCGGATCACCGGCGGCGGCTCGCGCAGCGCGCTCTGGCGCAGCATCGTTGCCGACGCGCTGAACGTGACGATTGAACTGCCGGCCTCGGCCGATGCGAGCTATGGCGCGGCGATGGTGGCGGGGCTCGGCGCGGGCGTGTTCGCCGATGTCGAAGCGTTGTCGCGCGCGGTCCAGGTCGTGGATATCACGGTCCCGGACCCGGCCCGGCATGCGCTCTATGCGCGCCGGTTCGAGATCTATCGCGATATCCAGGCGGCCCTGGCGCCGATCAATCACAGGATCGTCGCCGAACTCGCCGCTTCGCGGCGCTGAGCGGTGCGTGGACGACTTGCCGGTGGCGACGCCGCGCGGCAAGTCATCGGCCGGGATTGAACGCGCTACTCGTGCGCGCGGCCCGCTCGCGCTTTGAAATGCCCGACCGGCAGCGGGAAGAGGCGCCCCATCCAAGGGTCGCCAAAGAGCTGGAGCGGATCAACGTTTCTATGAAACGATGATCCGCTCCAGCTCTTTGCTCGATCGCGTTTTCTGCACGCGAACCGGTATCCGCTTCGCTCGAAGACGCTCCAACGGAGCGGAGATTCGCGTCGTGCGGACTGCGGCCCGCACCGCGATCACGCGGGCGATTTCCGTTTCGCGACGAAGACCAGCAGAGCAAGAACCACCGAGACGGCGATCATCAGTGTCGCGACGACCATGATCGATGGGTCGAGCTGCTCGCGCAAACCGCTGAACATCTGGCGAGGCAGGGTCCGTTGCTGCGGTCCGGCAATGAAGAGCGCGATGATGACGTCATCCCAGGACGTGATGAAGGCGAACAGGCCGCCAGAGATCACACCGGGCCGGATCAGCGGCAGTACGACCCGACGGAACGTGCGGATCGGCCCGGAGCCGAGGCTCGCCGCCGCGCGCAGCAAGGTATAGTCGAAACTGGCGAGCGTCGCCGAGACGGTCACGACGACAAAGGGGGTCGCCAGCGCGGTATGCGCGATGATCAGCCCGGCATAGCTATTGGCAAGGCCCACCCTCGAGAAGCTGATATAGAGCGCCAGCGCGACCACGACGGCGGGAACCGCCAGCGGCAGCAGCAGCAGGCCGGTGACGATCCGCCGGGTCCGCGATCCCAACTGCATCAATCCGAACGCCGCAAACGTTCCGAGCGGCGTTGCGATCAGCGTCGTCGCCGTTGCCACGATGAGGCTCGATTTCAGCGCGTGGAGCCAATTGTCGGAGGTGAAGACGGTCGCGTACCAGCGCAGCGAAACCCCGGCCAGCGGGTAGGTCAGATAAGGCTCGGCATTGAAGGAGAGCGGGATGACGGCGATCACCGGCGTGATCAGGAACAGTAGGACCGCGATGCAGAACACCGCCATCAGCGCGCGGAAAATGCGCGTGGAAACGGCTTCGTTGGAGGAGGCGGTGGCGTTCATCGGGTAGCCTTCGCGGTCGGGTCGGTGAACCAGCTGTAGGCGATGTAGAACAAGATCGTGAGGACCAGCAGCACCGTGCTGACGGCGGCGGCCATGCTCCAGTTGATCTCGTTGTTCAGGTAGTAGGCGACGTAGTAGCTCAGCATCTGGTCGGCCGGTCCGCCGAGGATTGCCGGCGTGATGTAGTAGCCGAGGCAGAGAATGAAGGTGAGCAGGCAACCGGCCGCGACACCAGGCAGGGTCTGCGGTACATAGACTCTCCAGAAGGCGGCCGTCGGGGTTGCACCCAGCGAGCGCGCGGCGCGCACATATACGGGCGAGATGGTCTGCATGACGCTGTAGATCGGCAGCAGCGTGAACGGCAGCTGGATGTGCACCATGCCGAGGATGGTGCCGCTGCGGGTATAGACCAGCTTCAGCGGTTCGCCGATGACATGCAGCGCCATCAGCGTGTCGTTGACCAGCCCGTTGGTTTGCAGCACCACCAGCCAGGCCGCCGTGCGGACGAGAACCGAGGTCCAGAACGGCAGGAGCACGAACAGCAGCATGAAGCGCTGCAGCCCTGGCGACTGTTGGCAAATGAAGTAGGCGAGCGGGTAGCCGAGAACCAGCGTGATCAGCGTGACGGCCAGGCCGATGCCGAACGTCCGGCCGAGCGCGGCGAGGAAGATCGCCTGATTGTCCGGGACCGAGACGATCTCGCCGCTGGCGTTACGGGTCAGATCGAGGGTCTGCAACAGATATCGGTCGGTGAAGGGCTGCGCCAATTCGGCCAGGGCGCGCCAGCTTGCCGGGTCGCGCCATACGGTGTCGAGGGCCAGCAGCCCCTCGGGCGTGAGCCCCGGCGGGGTTGCGGCGGCGCGCGCGGCAGCCAGCAGCGGCTGTCGAAGGTCCGATCGGATGGCGGCCAGCCGCTTGGCGATCGTCGCCGCCTGGCGTTGCCGCTGCGCCGCGGCAAGGTCGGCGATCACGGCGGCAAGGGTGTCGTCGGAGGGGAGCGCCGTGCCGTCCCAGGTCGCGAGCGGACCACGGGACAGCGGCAGCAGCCGGGTGATTTCGGGTTCGGATACGCCGCGCGCCAACATGATCACGATGGGGGCGACGAAGCTGACCAGGGTGAAGATGAGCAGCGGCAGCACAAGCAGCAGGGCGTTGCGGCGCTTCCGTCGTCCGCTCCGATCGGCGGCCGGCGACGCAGGGGGCATATCGGAGGCAATGATGGCGGCCTGCGTCACGGTCTCATGTCCGCTTCCTGGAAGAAAAAGGGGAGTTGGCACCACCGGCGCCAACTCCGAAATGCCTTACTGGGCCAGCCAGTTGTTGAAGCGCTTGGTCAGATCTTCGCCATGCTCGCCCCAGAACTTGGCGTCATAGACGAGGATCGACTTCATGTGCTCGGGAGCGGTCGGCAGCGTTTCCAGCACGGCCGGGGCAATCAGTTTCGCCGCGTCCGAATTGGTCGGACCGTAGGCGGAGTATTTCGATTGCTCGGCCATCGTCGCCGCGTCGCTGGCAAAGGCGATGAACTTGTAGCTGTCCTCCAAATGCTTGGCGCCCTTCGGGATCGCCCAGAAATTGAAGTCGAGCGCCTGCGCATCCCAGACGATCTTGAACGGCTTCTTGTCGGTCGAGATCGCCGCCTGGATGCGGCCGCTCCAGGCCGAGCTCATCACGACTTCCTTGTCGGCGAGCAGCTGGGCCGGCTGGGCGCCAGCCTCCCACCAGACGACGTCCTTCTTGATCGTGTCGAGCTTCTTGAAGGCGCGATCGACGCCTTCCGGCGTTGCCAGCGTGGTGTAGACATCCTTGGCCGCGACGCCGTCAGCGATCAGCGCCCACTCCAGATTGACATAGGGACGCTTCCAGAGGCCGCGCTTGCCCGGGAGCTTCTCGAGATCGAAGATATCCGTGACGGCGCTCGGGGCCTGCGGGAGGACGGTCGTGTCATAGGCGAAGACGGTCGTGACGACGATGGTGCCAATGGCGCAATCGGTCGCCGAGCCCTCGACGAATTTGCTTCTGTCGGCAATCTTCGAATAGTCGAGAACCTCGAACAGGCCTTCGTCGCACCCTGTCGCGATCATGTTCGAATCGACGTCGACGACGTCCCAGGTCACGTCGTCGGCGTCGACCTGCGCCTTGATCTTGGCATTCTCGCCGCTATAGCTTTCCTCGACGATCTTGATGCCGGTCTTGGCAGCGAAGGGGTCGAAATAGACCTTCTTCTGACCTTCCTGGTAGCCGCCGCCCCATGAGGTGACCGTCAGGCTTTCCGCTGCCCGGGCCTGCGCGGTCGCCATGACGAGAGCGGCTGTCGCCGCCGCCACAAGAAGCCGTCCGTTATTCCTGTTCATCGCTTCCCTCCCTTTGTTGAACTGAATTTTCGAACCGTCAGCCATTCGCTGCGAAAGCCAGACCGTCTGCGTCGCTCCACCCGATCCGAACCGGGGCGTGGAGGCTGAGGGCGGCGGCCGCGTTCTTGTCGTCGAGCTTGACCGAGAGGAGCGTGTTTTCGCCGACCCGCACCAGAATTCGCGAGTGGTCGCCGAGGAAGATCAGCTCCTGCAGGGTGCCGCCAACCGTGTTGGCGGCGGTTTCGTCGTCGCGCAGGATCCGGATCGCCTCGGGCCGGACGGAGACGACCGCCGCTCCGCCGACGGAGAGTTCCTGGCCGGTGCGCGCCGCGATCATCCCAGCCGCGGTCGAGACATTCGTCGCGCCGCCCTGGCAGGACATGACGGTTCCGGCCAGCATGTTGCTCTCGCCGATGAAGCCGGCGATGAAGGCGTTGGCTGGCTTGTCGTAGAGGCTGCGCGGATCGCAGACCTGCTGCAGGCGGCCATGGTCGAACACCGCCACCCGATCCGACATGACCAGCGCTTCGCTCTGATCATGGGTGACGAAGATCACCGTGATCCCCAGTTGGCGCTGCAGGGCCTTGATCTCGAGCTGCATGCGCTCGCGCAATTGCTTGTCGAGCGCGCTCAGCGGCTCGTCCATCAGGACGATCTTGGGCTGGAAGATCAGCGCGCGGGCCAGCGCAATGCGCTGCTGCTGCCCGCCGGAAAGCTGGCCGGGACGCTTTTCGAGATGGTCGCCAAGCCGGACGAGTTCGATCGACTTTTGCACGCGGTCGCGGATCGCGAGCTTGCCCATGCCCCGCGCTTCGAGCGGGAAGGCGAGGTTCTGCGCGATGCTCATATGCGGAAACAGAGCGTAGTTCTGGAACACGACGCCCATCTCGCGCTTGTTGGGCGGCAAATGGGTGATCGGTTGGCCGTCCAGCTCGATCCGGCCCGAGCTCGGGCTATCGAAGCCGGCCAACATCATCAGCGTCGTGGTCTTGCCGGAGCCCGACGGCCCAAGCAGCGTCAGGAACTCGTTGCGCCCGACGGTCAAGTTGAGCTCGTGAACGGCATGAACGCGCGAGCCAAAGATCTTGGTCACGCGGTCAAACACCACCATCGGTCGTCCGCCGGTCGCCGATCGCGCCGGCTCGCCCTGCTCGCCGGGCCGCATCAGTCGAGGGTCTTCAGGATGCGGGCGATCTGGCCGAACATCTCGGTCAGTTGCGCCTCGGTGGAGATCAGGGTTGGCGCGAATACCAGCGTATCGCCCGTGTAACGGACGACGAGGTTCGCCTCGTGGAATGCGCGAAGGAATGCCTCGCGCGCCCGCATCGTCGGCTCGCCCGCCCGGCCGGCAAGCTCGATCGCGCCGGCGAGCCCGACGCAGCGGATATCCACCACATGGGGGCAGTCGCGCAGTTCCATGATCAGCCTGGCGAAGACGGGTTCCAGTGCCCGCGCCTTCTCGAACAGGCCGTCATCGCGGTAGATGTCCTGCGCGGCAAGCCCGGCGGCCATGGCCAGCGGATGGCCGGAATAGGTGTAGCCGTGGAACAGCTCGATCAGGTGCTGGGGGCCGTGCATGAAGGCTTCGTAGATCGGTCGGCGGATCATGACGCCGCCCAGCGGCGCCGCACCCGAGGAAACGCCTTTTGCGAAGCAGATCATGTCCGGGATCACGCCGTAACGCTCGGCTGCGAAGGCATGGCCGACGCGGCCGAAGGCGGTGATGACCTCATCGAAGATCAGCAGGATGCCATAGCGGTCGCAGAGCTCGCGCAGGCGCTGCAGATAGCCCTTCGGCGGCGGCAGGATCCCGGTCGAACCGGCCATCGGCTCGACGATTACGGCTGCGATGGTCTCGGCGCCGTGCAGTTCGACCAGCCTGGTCAGGTCGTCCGCGAGCTCGACGCCATGTTCCGGCTCGCCGATGACAAAACGCTGCCGCTCCGGCTGATGGGTGTGCCGCAGATGCGCGACCCGGGGCAGGAGATTGGGGAATGTCGCCCGGTTCGCGACCATGCCGCCGACGGAGATGCCGCCGAAGCCCACGCCATGGAAGGCCCGCTCGCGGCCGACCAGCATGGTCCGACGCGGCTGTCCGGCCGCGACCTGATAGGCCAGCGCAATCTTCAGCGCGGTATCGGTGGCTTCCGAGCCGGAATTGGTGAAGAAGACATGATCGAGATCACCCGGCGCCAGCAGCGCCAGCCGCTCTGCCAGCACGAAGGCCGACGGATGCCCGAAGAGAAAATTCGGAGCAAAATCGAGCACATCGATCTGCGCTTTCAGGGCGGATTTGATTTCGTCGCGATTGTGGCCCGCATTGCAGCACCACAGGCCTGACACGCCATCGAATTTCCGCGTGCCATCCGGCGCAAAATAGTATGCACCGTCCGCACTGGCGAGGTGCATGGGATTCGCCTTCGCGGCCCGGTTCGGCGTGAAAGGCATCCACAGCGCATTCATGGCATTCGGCCCGACACGAACGTCGGTCTCGACCATTTCTCGGCGAACGTCATTTCCAGTCAAGGCCAACCTCTGAGGCAGAGAATTACAAGTGAACAAACGATTGTTCAATCTTGCATGTGCCTGATAAGCTGTCAACGTGCGCCGATGGAATCCGAAACCCGGCGCTAGGCTTCCGAAGCAGCTGCGAGCCCCAGGGGTGTGAATGGCGCCTGGGCCGGAGCGGGATTCGAGCGCGCGCCTTCGGGCCCTTTTCATCGCCGGAGCCCTCGGCTTCGCGCTGGATATCGGGAACGCCTATCGGCCGATAGCCGGCATTGCATCGACGTCAGGGAGACGACCGTGAACCCCTTTATCTTCAGTACGACCAAAAGCGTCCATTTTGGCGCCGGCCGGCTTGCCGCGCTGGGTGAACTCGTCCGCGCCCATATCGGCGAGCGGGTGATGGTCGTCACCGATCCCGGCATGACGGCGACCGGCATGGTCGACCGCGTATTGGAAATCCTCGCCGCGGCCTCCGTATCGGTCGAGCTCTTCAAGGATGTCGAGGCCGACCCGCCCGAAGCGGTCGTGATGAAGGCGACCGAGCTGGCGAGACAGGCGGGCGTCGCCGGCGTGCTTGGCTTCGGCGGTGGTTCGTCGCTCGACGTCGCCAAACTCGTCGCGGTGCTGGCGCTCGGGCACGAGCCGTTGAAGGCCATCTACGGCATCAACAATGTGAAGGGTAGGCGCCTGCCGCTCATCCTGGTGCCGACCACGGCGGGAACCGGCTCCGAAGTGACGCCCATCTCGGTCGTCACCACCGACACCAACGAGAAGATGGCGGTATTGTCGCCGGTCCTCTTGCCTGACATCGCGCTGCTCGATCCCGAGCTGACACTGGGGCTGCCGCCGCACATCACCGCCGCCACAGGCATCGATGCCATGGTGCATGCGATCGAGTCCTACGCCTCGCTTGGTGCGAACAACAATCCCGTCTCGAAGATCCTCGCGACCCAGGCCCTGACACTGATCGGCCGTTCGCTTCTGACGGCGGTCAAGGATGGTCGCAACATCGCGGCGCGTAGCGAGATGTTGCTTGGCTCGATGTTGGCAGGCCAGGCCTTTGCCAATTCGCCGGTGGCGGCCGTGCATGCGCTGGCCTATCCGCTCGGTGGCCATTTCCACATTCCGCACGGGCTTTCCAACGCGCTCGTCCTGCCGCATGTGCTGCGCTTCAATGCCAAGGTGGCGCCGCGGCCCTATGCGGAGATCGCCACCTTCGCCTTTCCCGATCTGGCCGAACTGGAAGGTCAGGCACGCGCCGAAGCGTTCTGTGACCGTCTGGCGGGGCTTTCGTCCGCCTGCGGGCTGCAACCGTCGCTGCGCGAGATGGGCATCCCGGAATCATTCCTGCCTCGCCTGGCGGCGGACGCGATGAACCAGTCTCGGTTGCTCGGCAACAATCCCCGCCCGGTGACCGAAGCGGATGCGCTGGCGATCTACCAGGCTGCTTATTGAAAAGGTGCCGCATGACGCTTCAGCTTCACGACCAGAGCCTTCTGGAAACGCGCGCCTTCGTCGCCGGCCGGTGGCGCAGCAGCGACAAGACCTTCGTCGTCGACAACCCGGCGACCGGCGAGCGCGTTGCGACGGTTGCCGACATGGGTGTCGAGGCGATGCGCGAAGCGGTGGACGCCGCCTATCTGGCGCAAAAAGACTGGGCAGCCAGAACGGCGAATGAACGCTGCCTCATCCTGCTGAAATGGCAGGCGCTCATTCTCGAGAATGTCGAGGATCTGGCGCGCATTCTGACTTCGGAGATGGGCAAGCCGCTGGTCGAGGCGCGCGGCGAGATCGTCTACGGGGCAAGCTTCATCCAGTGGTTTGCGGAAGAGGGAAGGCGGGTCTATGGCGATGTCATTCCCGGCCATCAGCGCGACAAGCGCATCTTTGTGCTGAAGCAGCCGATCGGCGTCGTCGGCGCCATCACGCCCTGGAATTTTCCCAATGCGATGATCGCCCGCAAGGTCGCTCCGGCGCTCGCCGCCGGCTGCGCCTTTGTCGGGCGCCCGGCCGAAAAGACCCCCCTGTCGGCATTGGCGCTGGCTGTGCTGGGGGAGCGCGCCGGGCTTCCCCCCGGGATATTGAGCCTTGTCACCGGCTCGGACGCCAAGGGATTGGGGCTGGAGCTCTGCACCAATCCGAAGGTGCGCAAGCTGACCTTTACCGGATCGACCGAGGTTGGCCGCATTTTGATGCGGCAATGCGCCAACGACATCAAGAAGCTGTCGTTGGAGCTCGGGGGTAATGCCCCGTTCATCGTGTTCGACGATGCGGATCTCGATGCGGCGGTCGAGGGCGCGCTGATCGCCAAATACCGCAATTCGGGCCAGACCTGCGTCTGCGCCAATCGCATCTACGTCCAGCGTGGCGTTCTCGCCGCCTTCGCGAAAAAGCTGTCGGAGGCAACGGCGCGTCTGGTGGTCGGCAACGGCATGCTGCCCGGCACCACGATCGGACCGCTGATCGACGCGGCGGGCCTCGCCAAGGTCGAGGATCACATCGCCGACGCGGTCGCGCAGGGCGCAACCGTTCTGGCCGGCGGCAAGCGCTCCGGGCTGGGTGGCAATTTCTACGAGCCGACGATCCTCGTCGGGGTGACGTCGGGCATGAAGATCCTGCGTGAGGAAACCTTCGGTCCGGTGGCACCGCTGATCGCCTTTGATACCGAAGCGGATGTCATCGCCATGGCCAACGACACCGAATTCGGCCTGGCCTCCTATTTCTACGCCAAGGATCTTAGCCGCGTCTGGCATGTCGCCGAGGCGCTTGAGTACGGCATGGTCGGTATCAATACCGGCCTGATCTCGACGGCCGAAGTCCCCTTTGGCGGGATAAAATCATCCGGATTGGGACGCGAGGGATCGAGGTACGGCATCGAGGACTATCTCGAGATCAAGTACCTCTGCATGAGCGTGTGATCGGCGCGTTCGACCGCATCGACCGGGCTTCGATCCGTGCCAGCACGGCTTCGCTCACGATGGCGGTCGACGCGCCTTGGTCTTGCCGCGCCTGGTGCCGGCGCCGCTCATCGCTTCTTGGCTGCGATGAGCGGCGGTGCGCTTTGTGATCGCGTCCGCTTCACGCGAACCGGCGTCCACGTCACGCGAAGGCGCTCCGGCGCGTGGGTCGCAGGATGAAGGTGGCTTGGCCTGCCACCGCCGCCTCAATCCATCAGGGCAATCATGTCGCGGAAGATCTCGAGATCGGCGCGCGCGTCGGCGAGCGAGGTTTTGGGCCGCCGGCCTTCCGTGACGTTGGCGTGGAAGTCGCGCCATTCGACGCTGAAGGCATCGTAGCGGGTCGGGAAGCTGGTGTCGGTCGAGGCGCCGGCCGCGCCGTGCGCCTTTAGCACGGTCAGCTTGGCCGGGAGGTGGCGGATATAGGGGGTGTCGTAGTCGATCCGGAGGATCTCGGTCGGCGTGACGACCTCCAGATGCGCGTCGAAATGCGGGATCTGGTCGACGGCGGTTTCGAACTGGCAGACGAAATGGCCGTAGTCGAAGGTCGCCGTGAGCGCTCGCCCGCCATTGCGCTGCGTCGCGTTGAGCACCGCTTTCGGCTGGCCCAGCAATTCGCGCATCGCCGAGATGTCGTGGCTGGATAGGCCGAGCAGCAGATTGTAGGCGCTGAACTTCGGTCCTTCGCCGACCCCGACGGCGGCTATTGCCGCGGCGCTCATGCGCTTCCGGCCGTCCTCCAGCAGCACCTCGGGCACGTCCTTGGCGCGTGCGACATGCGAGGTCGAATTGATGATCGACGCATTCGGGCCGATGACGTCATGCACGCGGGCGAGGATGATGTCGCCGCGCCGGCTCTCGAGGTGCCTGACGGCTTCGGTGAAGGCTGGGGCGTGACGCCGCATGAAGCCGACCTGGACCGTGACGCCGGCCTTGTCGGCTGCCGCCTCGAGCATGTCGGCCTCGGCGAGCGATACACAGAACGGCTTCTCGATCAGCACATGCTTGCCCGCCTGCATCGCGGCGATGGCGACCTCGGCATGGTAGACGTTCGGGTTGGCGACGAGGACCGCGTCGACCTGGTCTGAGGTCACCAGCTCATGATAGTCGGCGTAGCGGGCGGCGGCCGGCCATTGGCTCCCGACGGTATCGAGGACCGACGGGCTGACGTCACAGAGCGCCGTGACGCGGAAGAGATCGGCGAGATCACGGAGCGCGGGCAGATGGATGACCTGCGCGACCTCGCCACAGCCGACGATGCCGACGCGAATTTGCTGGGACACGATGCGTTTCCTTGATTTTGTTGGTCTTGGCGGGGAGGGCGGGGATCAGCCTTTGACGCCGCCGGAGACGGCGCCATAGGTGATCCATTTCTGGATGCCGAGGAACAGGATGAAGGTCGGGATGACCGTGACCGTGGCGGCCGCCATCAGGCTCCCCCAGTCGGTCGAGTATTGCTGCATGAACATCGTGATGCCGACCGGCAGGGTCATGGCGTCCTGGTCGCGCAGGAAGACGTTGGCGACGAAGAACTCGTTGTAGGAGAACAGGAACGAGAAGATGCCGATTGCCGCGAGCCCGGGACCGGAAAGCGGCAGGACGATGCGGACAAAGGCGCCGAAGCGCGAGCAGCCGTCGACCAGGGCCGCGTCCTCCAGTTCGCGCGGTATGGTGTCGAAGAAGGCGCGTGCCATCCAGGTCGCGAAGGGCAGGTGAACCACCGTGTAGAGGATGATCACCGACAGCGGGCTGTTGATCAGCCCCAGTGTCCGGAACAGCATGAACAGCGGGATCAGCGCCAGGATGATCGGGAACATCTGGACGACGAACAGCGCTCGCGAATAGCCGGTGATCAGCCGCCCGCGGAAACGGGAAAGCGCATAGCCGGCCAGCGCCGCGACCGCCGCGCTGGTGATCGTGCTGACGCCGGAGACGGTGAAAGAGTTCCAGAGGAAGGTCCAGAAATGGGTCCGCTCGTTCAGATAGCGATAATTGGCGACGGTCAGGTCGCGGGGCAGGATCGTTGTCCGCTGCACCAGTTGTTCGGTCGTCTGGAACGAGTTCATCACCATCAGGATGATCGGTAGGTTGACGATGATGGTGATGACGACGAGCAGCCAGAACAGCGTCCAGCGCTTGCGCGAGGAGGGGGCGGGGTAGGCCATGTCAGCGCTCCCTCTGGCGGCGAAGCAGGATGACGACGAGTACCATCAGGATCGCGAGCGTGACGAAGGACACGGCCGAGCCGAGGCCGACATCATTGCGTCCGAAGGTGTAGCGGTAGGCGAGGAGAACGAGGTTCTCGGTGGCGTTCGCCGGACCGCCCTGGGTCAGGAGCCACGGCGTGTCGAAGTCGTTCACCGTCCAGATCGTCATCAGCAGGCAAAGCACGATCGAGATGTTGCGCAATTGCGGCATCGTCACGTAGCGGAACTGGTTCCAGCGCGAGGCGCCGTCGAGCGCCGCCGCCTCGTAGAGGCTGCGGTCGATACCCTGCAGCGCGGCGAGCAGCGACAGCATCATGAACGGGAAGGAGCGCCAGATCTTGATGGCGATGACGGCGGCGATCGCCCAGTGCTCGTCGCTCAGGAAGTAGACCGGGCTGCCGCCGAACAGGCCGATGATCTGGTTGAACAGGGCATGCTGGTCGGCCATCATCCAGCGCCAGCTGACGATCGATACGATCGACGGCACGATCCAGGGCAGGAGCAGCGCGACACGGAAGAAGCCGCGGAACGGCACCTCCTGGTTCAGCAGCAGCGCCAGTCCGAGGCCGAGCGCAAAACAGCCGATCACGTTGAAGGCGGCGAAGATGAAGCTGAACCAAAGGGCGTGCAGGAAATCCGTCGATTGCAGCAGGCGGATGTAGTTGTCGAACCCGACGAACTTGCCGAATTTGAGCAGCGAGCCGCTGGTGAAGCCGTAATAGAAGCCGGTCAGCATCGGATAGGCGATGACCGCGAGCATCAGGAAGATGGACGGCGCCAGCAGGAGGAAGGGGAGGGAATTGCCCGAGCGCAGCCACTCCCTGGCGCTTGCGCGCCAGGTCGTGGTGTCGTCGGCAAGCATGGGCCTGACCGACACGGGGCTATTCCTTCAGGACGGACTTGAGCCGGGCTTCGGCGGTATCGACGATCGGACCGACCGGCTTGCCCTGCCAGAGCTCCTGCGCGAAGGCCTGCATGGCGCCTTCGCCTTCGAGATCGTTCAGGGCGGGGAAGATGCCGGCCGCGTTGGTGGCCGTCGTCTTGCCGACCGGCACATAGTGCTCCAGCACGTAGGCGCGGGCGGCATCCTTCTTGAAGTAGTCGTCGGCGGCGATCGAGCTTCGCGTCGGCAGCTGGCCGGAATTGCCCTTGGTCCAGAGCGGCAGCTGGTTCTTTGACCACCATTTCAGGAAGGTCTTCGTCTGCTCCGGGTGCTTGGTCTGCTCGTAGACCATGATGTTGTTGACCCAGAAGATCGTGCCCTTGTCGCCATGCATGCCGGCGAGCGGCGGTACGACGCCGATATTGGCGGCCTGCTCGCCGGCCTGGGCGATCAGGCCGGGACCGTCGAGGGTGAAGGCGGCCTGGCCGCGGTTGAAGGCGGCGCGGCGGTCGTCGCTGTTGTAGCCGGTGCTGGCGGGGCTGACGGAGCCGTCGGCGACCATGCCGGCGAGCGCCTCGAAGGCCTCGACATTGCGCTCGTTCTTGAAGTCGAGCTTGCGGTCGGCCGTGAACAGTCCGCCGCCATTGTTGAGCAGGGCGTTGTAGAGGAAGTGCGATCCGCCCGTGTCGCCGGAGCCGACGACGCCGTAGCGGCCATCCTTGGTGGTTGCCTTGGCCGCGGCGCGAAGTTCATCCCATGTCGTGGGCACCTTGACGCCAGCCTGCTCGAGCAGGTCCTTGCGGTAGAACCAGACGCGGATGTCGATGCCCCAGGGCAGCGCGACATAGTGATCGTCGTAGCGCAGCGTATCGACCGTGTTGGGCATGAAGTCGGCGAGCTCGCCGTCCTTCTTCAGCTCTTCGACGACGTCGTCGATCGGGCGGATCGCGCCCTGGTCATAGAGCTGCACCGCCTGGTAGCCGGCGCCGGTCGAGAGATCTGGTGCGGTGCCGGAGCTGATGGCGGTGACGAAGGTCTGATACCAGTTGTTCCAGGGGACGGACCGATACTCGACCTGGATATCCGGATGCTCCTTGTTGAACTGGGCGACGAGGTCCTTGGCCGAATCGATATATTCGGGCGGTCCCCAGATCATGTCCCAGAAGTTGAGCTTTACCGGCTCCTGCGCCTGGGCGGAGAGCGGCGAGAGACTGACCAGCGCAGCGGCCGCGAGGCATGCAAGTGCCCGTGCCCTGCCCCGGTGGGGGGCATTGCCAAACCAATTCATAGCGTTTCTTTCCCTAGGTGGTGTTTGTTCTTGGTCTTTCAGGCGTTGAGGGGGTGGCGAGGTTCCTTCTTGTTCGGGTTGATCGGCGTTGAGGCCCGGGGCCGGCTATCCACGGCGTGTTGGCGCAAGTCGTGGAACGGGGCCGGTCGAGTCACGAATGACGAGCTGCGGCGACAGGATGACGGTTTGCGGCGCGATCTCGGGATCGTCGATCTGCGCCAGCGCGAGTTGCAGTGCGGTCTTGCCGAGTTCGGCCATCGGCTGGGCCACCGAAGTCAGTCTCGGCGCCAGGATCCGGGCCGTGGTGTCGTCGAAGCCGACCACGGAAATGTCGTCGGGAATTCGCAGACCGACCTCATAGGTCGCCTGCAGCGCGCCGGCGGCCAGGATATCGCAGCCCGTGAAGATCGCGGTCGGCCGTTCCGGCAGTTCCAGCAGCGTCCGCATGGCGCGATAGCCGGCAATGTTGATGCCGTTGTCGGGTTCGTAGTAGCGGCCGAGCCAGATCAGGCGCTCGTCAATGCCGACGCCGACGCTCGAAAGCGCATCGCGATAGGCATCGAGCCGCTCCTCCTCGACCGATCGGGGCCGCCGGCATGAGCGCGGGTTCAATCGCGGATCGCCGCCGATGAAGGCGATGCGGCGATGGCCGAGCTGCAGCAGATGCGCCATGCCCGCCGCCGCTCCGGTGTAGTTGTCGACCAGGACGGCGCTGGTGTCCGGCGTCAGGTCGCGCTCGATCTGTACCACCGGCATCGCCGCCGCCCGCAGCATCGCCAGGCTTTGTGGATCGCGCGGATAGGTGAAGATCACCGCGTCGACCCGCCGTTCGATGAATTGCTCGACGCCGGCCCGCTCATGCGCGTCGCTGCCGTCCTGATTGTAGAGAAAGGTCTTGTAGCCATTCGCTAGCCCCTCGCGTTCGATCGAGCGGGCGACATGGGCGAAGAAAGGGTTCTGGGTGAACTCGGAGGTGGTGTGGCCGATGGTGAACGTGCGCTGCGTGCGCAGGCTGCGGGCCATGGCATTCGGCCGGTAGCCCGTCTGGCGCACCGCTTCCTCGACGCGCAGGCGCGTCTCGTCGCCGACATAGCCGCCGGCGCTGAGCACGCGCGCTACCGTGGCGCGGGAAACGCCGGCCTGTCGGGCCACATCCAGCAGCGTGGCAGATTTCAACTTCATGCAAACTCCATGTGAGATCGATCTCACATCAGTATGAGATCGATCTCACATGGGCTGCAAGTGGAATCTCGCTCCTGCCGGCGAGTGGTGCCGGCGGGTCGGACCGGCGACGGCGTTTCGTCCATGTCGTGCCGCGCTCAGGGTGGAAACGACCGCCTCTGCTTGACGATGCGCATGAAATCCGCCTCGACTGGCGGGGAGCGACGTCACCTGGAGGTTCTCGCCCCGATGCGCAATCTGATCACGGACGTTCCGGGTCTCACGGTCGGCCATGCGACCGACCTCAACCTCGCCTCCGGCGTCACGACCGTCGTCTTCGATGAGCCCACCGCCGCGTCGGTGGATGTGCGCGGCGGCGGGCCGGGAACGCGGGAGACCGATCTGCTCGCCCCGGACCAGACGGTCGGCGCGGTCCACGCCATCGTGTTGTCCGGCGGATCGGCATTCGGGCTCGATGCCGGTTCCGGCGTCATGGCGGCCCTGGCCGAGCGCGGGGTCGGCTTCGAAGTCGGCGCGGCCCCCGTGCCGATCGTACCGGGTGCCGTGCTGTTCGACCTTCTCAATGGCGGCGACAAGGCCTGGGGCCGGTTTTCGCCCTATCGCGACCTCGGCTATGCCTCGGTGGAGGCGGCCAGCCGCGACTTTGCGCTCGGCACGGTCGGCGCCGGCACGGGCGCGACGACCGTCCACCTCAAGGGCGGACTGGGCTCCGCCTCGATGCGCGCCGCCACCGGCCATACGGTCGGCGCGCTGGTCGCGGTCAATGCCTGCGGTGCGGTCAATCTCGGTGACGGCCCGCATTTCTGGGCGGCGCCCTTCGAACAGGCGGGCGAGTTCGGCGGCCTGGGCCTGCCGCATCCCTTGCCCGCCTTGCCCGACCGGCCGCCGCTGAAGGGACTGCCGCCGGGCGCCAACACGACGATCGCGGTCGTCGCCACCGATGCGGTGCTGACCAAGGCGCAGTGCAAGCGCCTCGCCGTAATGGCGCATGACGGTTATGCCCACGCCATTTGGCCGGTGCATACGCCGCTCGACGGCGACACGATCTTTGCCGCCGCGACGGCCCGAATGCCGCTCAACGATCCGGTGTTCGATCTGGCGCTGATCGGCGACGCGGTGGTGCGCACGCTGGCCCGCGCCTGCGCGCGGGCCGTCTACGCGGCGACCGCCTTGCCGCAGCCCGGCACGCTACCGGCCTGGCGCGACATCTGGGGGCAGCCTCGAACGAAGTCGGGATCCGTCCGGGACTGACGAAGCTATTGATCAGCTTCGACAGCTAGAGGGGGTTCGCGAGCCCGGCTCCGTTTTCGCGTTTCGGACGAATTTCACGAGAGATCCGACGCCCATTTCGGCCGGGGCCGCGCTGCTCGCTGCAGCTTGCCAAACCGAGCCCGAGCCAGTCCCTGGAATGCCCTCGTCTGGCGGCCGCCCGCTTCCGCCTGCTCGTCGTATCGGTCCCTTCCTGACTTCTGATGTGCTTCATCCTCTAGTATCGGAAAGATTATTTTCGGAATCCGAAGCGTAAATCCGACCTTGAACTTTGCATCGCTTCACGCTTTTCTGCCATCCGCACTGTCGTTCGCTGGGAATATTTCAGAAATCCCATGACTTTGTAGGTGTTACGCAAACGTTTGCGTGACTTGGAGGAGAGAGTCCAAGATGAATTTTCCGGCCATCGACGAAAGCGTCCGGGTTGCCCGCCTCGCGCCGCATGTCCGCAAGGCCCGCGTCGTGATCGACACGGATACCTTCAACGAGATCGATGATCAGTTCGCCATCGTTTATGCGCTTCTCTCCGAGGATCGCATGACGACGGAGGCCATCTACGCGGCTCCCTATTTCAACGCGCGCTCCACCGGCCCCGCCGATGGCATGGAGAAGAGCTACGAGGAAATCCTCCGTCTGCTCGAACTGATGGGCCGCTCGGCCGACGGCTTCGTCTTCAAGGGCGCCACCGACTATGTCGGCGCCGGGCTGAAGCCGCAGCGCAACGCCGCCGTCGAGGACCTGATCGCCCGCGCCATGGCCTCGACGCCGGAGGATCCGCTCTACATCATCGCGCTGGCGGCGATCACCAATGTCGCCTCGGCCATCATGATCGAGCCGCGTATCATCGACCGTATCGTCGTCTGTTGGCTCGGCGGCCATTCGTTCCAGTGGCCGCATACGCGCGAGTTCAACCTGAAGCAGGACGTCCCCGGCGCCCGCGTGCTGTTCGATAGCGGCGTGCCGCTGGTGCTGCTGCCCTGCGAGGGCGTCGTCTCGACCCTGAACACGACGATCCCGGAGCTCGAGCGCTATGTCGAACCGTCGGGCCCGCTCGGCGCGTTCCTCGCCGGTCGCGTCAAGGGCTACGAGGACGAGGACAAGCATATCGGCTGGTCGAAGCCGATCTGGGACATGGCGCCGGTCGCCTACCTGATCGACCACAACTGGACGCCGTCGACCCTGCTGCAGAGCCCGATCCTCACGCCGGAAGTGACGTGGAGCTTCGATAGTTCGCGGCACCTCATCCGCTACGTCCACCGCATCGATCGCGATGCGATCTTCCGCGATTTCTTCGTGAAGCTCGCGGCCTTCGCGAAGTCGAAATAGGCCGGAAGCAGGTCTTGGAATACCGGCGGAGCGATCCGCCGGCACCATGTTCGACGCCCGGGGGCTCGATCCAGGAATATCGATCGAGTGTCTGGGTCTTTTGGGAGGAGACCCAACATGAAGTATCGTCCGTTTACGCTAAGATTGACGGCTGCCATCCTGTTCGCCGGGGCCGCGACGCTGTCGTTCGCGCCGGCGCAGGCCGAGGACGTCACGATCAACTTCCTGCACGCGCAGAACGAGCGCACCTACGGGCCGGCGATCGAGGCTTTCGAGAAGGCCAATCCGGGCATCAAGATCCGCCAGCAGATTGTGCCCTTCGACCAGCTGAACGCGCAGATCCAGGCCCGCATCGGCGCCGGCGACGACAGCATCGACATCTATGGCGCCGACGAGCCGCGCGTGCCGGCGCTGGCCAAGCGCGGCCTGCTCAAGGATCTGTCGTCGGAGACCGAGAAGGTCACCGCCGCCACCACGCCGGAGGCGGTCTCCGCGACCAGCGCCAATGGCAAGCTCTACGCGCTGCCGCAGTGGACCTCGACGCAGCTGCTCTTCTACAACAAGGAATTGCTCGAGAAGGCCGGCATCGAGCCGCCCTCGGCCGACCCGGCCAAGCGCATGAGCTGGGACGAGCTGCTGGCCAACGCCAAGAAGGCGCAGGCGGCGGGCGCGAAGTACGGCTTCGGCTTCGAGCAGGTCGATCGCTACTACCAGCTGCAGCCGCTGTTCGAATCGAGCGGCGCCGGCTCGGGCCTGACGGGCGAGGATCTTCTGACGCCGGACGTCAACAGCCCGAAATGGGTCGAGACACTGACCTGGTACGGCGATCTCTACAAGTCCGGCCTGTCGCCGCGCGGCATTCCCGCCGAGCAGATGTCGCCGCTGTTCCTGAACGGCCAGATTGCCTACTTCGTCGCCGGCCCGTGGAACTTCTACGACTTCGGCAAGTCCGAAAACCTTAAGTGGGGTATCGCGCCGCATCCCTATTTCACGGGCGGTAAGCCGGTCACGGCGACGGATTCCTGGGCGGTCGGCATCAGCCCGCACAGCAAGCATCCGGAAGAGGCGCTGAAGTTCGCGGCCTATACGACGATCGACGACGAGGGTGCGCTGCTGACCACGGCCGCCAACCCGCTGCCGCCGGCCAACAAGGCTGCCTTCGTCAAGAATGTCGAGGAACAGACGAAGCTCGGCGGCGAGGCGACCGCTCCTTATGGCGACCTGCTCGCCTATGAGCTGTCGAAGACCTCGGTCAGCCGTCCGCGCACGATTGGCTACGTCGCCTTCGAGGAAGTCATGAACAAGGCGTTCAGCGACGTCCGCAACGGCGCCGATCCGAAGGCAGACGCTCGACCGCGCCGAGAAGCAACTCAAGGCGACCTTCAGCCGCCTGAAGTAAGCGGTCCCACCGGCGCCAGAGGGGGAGGGATGCCCTTGGCCACGATCAAGGACATCGCTCTCGCTCTGGGAATTGCGCCATCGACCGTGTCGCGCGGCCTGAACGGGCAGCCGGGATTGTCGGAGGAGGTGCGGCAGAGGATCGTCGAGACGGCAGCGCGCGTCGGTTACCGCCCGAGCGGGATCGCCCGCGCGCTGCGCAGCAAGACGACCCGGACGATCGGCCTGATCGTTCCGAGCATCCTCAATCCGTTCTTCACCGACCTTGCCTACGCGGTCGAGCTGGCGGCGCGCGCCAGAGGGCTTCAGCGTCATCGTCGGCAATTCCGACGAGGAGCCGAGCCATGAGACGGAGTATCTCCGGATCATGATCGAACGGGGCGTGGACGGCCTGCTGGTCGCCCCCAGCCGCGACCGCAACGCGATGCTGACCGAGCTGCACGAGGCCGGAACGCCGATGATCTTCTTCGACCGCAAGGTTCCGGAGCTCGACGTTCCGACCGTCGATGTCGATCCCGAGCCGGCGATCCGGAGCTTGGCCCGGCGGATGGCGAGCCTCGGTTTCTGCCGCATCGGCATCGTGCGCGGACCGGACGACGTCGCGGTGGCGCGGGAGCGCACATCGCGGATGGTGCGGGCCGGCGAAGCTGCCGGGCTCGTCTTCGAGCCGCGGCACCAGTTCGCCGGCAATTTCACGGTTGACGGCGGCAAGGCTGCCTTCGCCGTCCTGACCAAGGACATGCCCGATGCGATCTTCCTGACCAACAACCTGATGACGCAGGGCTTCCTGCTGGCCGCGGCCGAGGCGGGCACCGGCATCGGCCGGGAGATCGCCATCGCGACCTTCGACGACGTTCCGCTCTTCCAGCTCTACAACCCGCCGATCACGGCCATCGTCCAGCCGACCCGCGTGATGGGCGAGACGGCGGTCGACATGCTGCTGAGACGCATTGCCGGCGAGCGGGTCTCGTCGGCCCGCCTCGCGGCGGATGTGGCTTTCCGCGCTTCGTTCAGCGAAGCGCGCCCCTTCTGAGGACGATTGGATGACACGCGTTCGACAAAGCCGGTTTGCATGGATCGGTCACAACGAGGCCCTGGTCGGCCTGCTCATGCTGTGCCCGGTCTTCATCGCCCTGATCGTGCTGCGGATATGGCCGGCGGGGATCGCGCTGGTCCATTCGCTGAGCCTCCGACGAGCCGGGCGGCGGGATCGATTTCTCGACCTACGCGTATCTGTTCCAGGATCCGACTTTCCTGAACTCGCTGTTCCGGACGGCGATCTTCTCGATCGTCATCAATCCGCTGCAGATCCTGCTGGCGTTGGCGCTGGCGCTGCTGATGAACCAGAGGATGGCGCTCGACGGCGTCTGGCGGACGCTGATCCTGCTGCCGGTGGTCATCCCGCAGAGCATCTCGGCGATCATCTGGGGCGTCGCGTTGCGACCCGATGGTCCGATCAACGCCGTGCTGGTGGCGCTTGGCCTGCCCGAGCAGGGCTTCCTGACCTCGACGACCCAGGCGATGCCCAGCCTGATGGTGGTGGTGAGCTGGGTCGGCTGCGGCTACTGGATGACGTTCCTGCTCGCGGGTCTCAAGGACATCCCGGTCTCGCTCTACGAGGCGGCCCGGCTCGATGGCGCCAATCGCTGGCAACAGCTCTGGAATATCACGTTGCCGATGCTGCGGCGGCCGCTGCTGTTCGTGCTGGTGGCCGACACGGTCGCGAACTTCCTCGTCTTCGCGCCGGTGCAGATCCTGACCGGCGGCGGCCCGGAGGAAACCACCAATCTGATCATGTCCGAGATCTATCACGCGGACCTTCGTCTATGGCGACGACAAGGGCGGGGCGGCGGCGACCGTCATTCTCGTCGCGGTGGTGCTCGTCGTCGTGCTGATCCAGTTCCGGATGATGCGGGGGAGGGGCGCGTGATGACCCAGGCCGATACCGTGAAGTCGTCGCGTTTCGCGCTGGTCGGCGCCGTGCTGGTGGCGGCGGCTGTCGATGGCGCCGCTCTACTGGGCGCTGATCTCGTCGCTGCGTCCGAGCGAGGACATCTTCCGCTACATCTCGGAAGTCAGTCCTCTGGATGTTCGTGCCCAACCGGGTCACGTTCGACAATCTGATCAATGTCTGGAGCGGTCCGTTCGCGCGGGCGATGATGAATTCCGTCATCGTGACGCTGGCGACGATCGTGCTCGGGCTGGTGATGTGCTCGATGGCGGCCTTCGCGCTGGCGCGGCTCGAGATCCCGGGCAAGAAGGCGATCTTCTCGATCGTCATCGTCAGCTTCCTGGTGCCGTTCGACGCGATCGCCGTGCCGCTGCTCAGCCTGTTCCGCAGCTTCGGCCTGCAGAACACCTATCTCGGCATCATCCTGCCCGGCATCGGCAACGGCTTTGCCGTGTTCATGCTGCGGCAGTTCTTCCTCGGCATCCCGCGCGAACTCTCCGATGCGGCGCGCGTCGACGGGCTCGGCTGGTGGGGCATCTTCACCCGCATCTACCTGCCGCTCTCCAAGCCGGCGCTGATCTCGGCCGGCCTGATCCTGTTCGTCTTCCAGTGGCAGGCCTTCCTGTGGCCGCTGCTGATCGGACCGGACCCGACTACAAGGTGGCCGCCGTGGCGATCGCCGATTTCGCCGGCCAGTTCTCGACCGATTTCGGCTCGATGTTCGCGGCCGCCGTGGTCGTCTCGATCGTGCCGCTGGTGATCCTGCTGATCTTCCAGCGCTATTTCACAGCCTCGGTCGCCTCGAGCGGCAGCAAGGAATAGGGACCGGCCGCACCGAGCGGGGGCGTGAATCGATTGGCGTCCCCGCCCGCCGCTCTGCCGATGGCCTGGGGCCGGCTCAAACGGCGCGTGACATCGTGGCCCGGCCGCTGGTGAGGTCGGCGACCAGTTGCCGGACCGCCTCGACTTCCGGTCGTCCTGGATCGCCGACGAGGAGCTCGGCGCCGGTCGCCGTGTAGGTCTGCCCGACGTCACGCGGGCTGGCGGGCTGGGCCGCCAGCCGCGCCTGGAGCAGGGCGAGGTCGCCGAAGCCGCAGAGTGATCGTCGCTCTCGCGGGTGCGCGACGATCGGCAGCTTTCGCCGCCGCGCGCAGGCAGGAGGCCGCCGTGCCGCCATAGGCGCGGATGAGGCCGCCGCCGCCCAGCAGGATGCCGCCGAACCAGCGCGTGACGACGACGGCGACGCCGTCGAGCGACTGGCCCTCGATCGCCTGCAGGATCGGCTTGCCGGCGGTGCTGCTCGGCTCGCCGTCATCGCTGAAGCGGTAGTGCTGCCCGCTCTTCCAGGCCCAGCAATTGTGGTTGGCGGCCGGGTCGGAGTGGGCGGCGATGAAGGCTCCTTGGCCGCCGGCTTCTCGCTTGCGAAACCGGGCCGGCGACGGCGATGAAGCGGCTCTTCCGGATCTCCTGCCGGAAAGTCTCGGTCCCTTCCAGGGTGAATGTCGTCGCCATCGTCACGTCGCTATCCACGCGCTGCCGGCGCCCTCGGCGAAATCGTTTCGCGACCGAGCGGCGTCGTTTGATTGAACCACAACGTCTCCCTGCGTGGCGCGGCGCCCGCGATCAAGCCGTGCCGGCCACGATAGCGTCAAGGGCGGGCGATGATGAAGGCCACTTGCAGACCGGTTCGGTCCGTCCGGTTCTTCAGTTCCAGTTCGACGCCGAGACGCTGGGCGGCGATCGCCACGATGGTCAGCCCGAGTCCGGTTCCGGACGGGCTCCGGTTGCGGCCGCGATAGAAGCGCTGCGTGACGAGGTCGAGTTCCTCATCCGGGATGCCGGGTCCCTGATCGATCACCATGAGGCCGGTCGCCCCCAGGGTCGGCCGCCACGCCACGACGCCGCCGTCCGGCATGTGCTGGATGGCGTTCTCATGCACGTTGCGCAGGGCCAGCATCCAGATCTCGCGCGGACCGGGCAGCCGGACTTCGGCGAGCGCCGGATCGATCTCGACGCGGATGTTCGCCGCCGGCGGGCCGGTCGAGACGATCTCCGCCAGCAGGTCGGCGGCCTTGTGCGAGGCGCTCCGCACGACCGGGCTCTCCGCCTCGAGCTTGGTCAGCGCCAGCAATTGCCGGACCAGCCGCGTCGTGCGGTCGACGGAGATCAGGATCTGCGACAGCGCGTGGTCGCGTACCGCGGGGTCGGAGGCCGCGCGCGCGATCTGCGTCTGCGTCTTGAGCCCGGCGAGCGGTGTGCGCAGTTCATGCGCCGCGAAGGCCGTGATCTCGCGCTCGTGCCGCCGCGCGGCCTCGACCTTGTCGAACAGCGCGTTGAGCGCCTTGGCCAACGGTCGCAGTTCCGTCGGCAGTTTGCCGGCGTCGAGCGGACGCATGTCCTCGGCGTCGCGCTGCTGCAGGTCCTCCGCCATGTCACGCAGCGGGCGCAGGCCGCGTCCGAGGCTGATCCAGATCAGCGCGCCGAGCACCGGTAGCATCAGCAGCGCCGGCGCCAGCAGGCCGATGATCAGATCGTTGACGAGCTTCTGGCGCAGGCCGATGCGGTCGCCGACCATGACGCGCACGCGCTTGACCGGATCCTCGATCGCATAGACCCGCCAGGATTCGCCGGCGACGACCCGGTCCGAATAGCCGTCGACATTGTCGGCCAGTTGCACGGCCGGCGCACCGGTAGACCGCGCGACCAGATGGCCGTCCAGTGACCAGATCTGGCAGGAAAGCTGGCGCTCATAGGCGGAGGGCTCGGGCAGCAGCAGCGTCGGCCCGGTCGCGTCGTTGGCGGTGGGCAGGTTGCGGCCGTCGACGAGTGAATGCACCATCTTCGCGGCTTCCTGAAGCCGGGTGTCGAGCACGTGCTCCAGCTCCGACCGGCTGCTGACATAGATCCACGCCCCGGCGACCAGCCAGATGATGCCGGTTGCCGCGACGAGGATGGCGAAGAGGCGCCGCTTCAGCGAAGTCATGTCGCCGACCGCATGCGATAGCCGAGGCCCCTTACCGTCTCGATCGCGGTCCGGCCGATCTTGTTGCGCAGATTGTGGATGTGAACCTCGACCGTGTTGCTCTCCACTTCCTCCTGCCAGCCATAGAGCCGGTCCTCGATCTCGCCCTTCGAGCGGACCATCCCGGGCCGTTCCATCAAGGCGGCGAGCACCGAGAACTCGCGCCGTGACAGCGAAACCGGCTCGCCGGCGACCGTGACGGAGAGCGTTGACGGGTCGAGCGCGATGGCGCCGGCCAGCATCAGGGGCGCGGCGCGGCCGGCGTGGCGACGCGCCACCGCCCGCACCCGCGCCGCGAGTTCGTCGAGATCGAAGGGTTTGCCGACATAGTCGTCGGCGCCGCTGTCGAGGCCGAGGATCCGATCGGCGGTTTCGTCGAGCGCCGTGAGCAGCAGCACCGGCGTCGCGTCGGCCCTGCCGCGCATCTCGCCAAGCACGTCGAGGCCGGAGCCATCCGGCAGCATGAGGTCGAGCACGATCGCATCGAAGCGGGAGGTGGCCAGGGCGGCGCGCGCGTCGGCGCAGGTCGCGACGCCGTCGACGGTCACGCCGCCGAGCGCCAGGCCAACCTTGATGCCGTCGAGAAGGATCGGGTCGTCTTCGACGACAAGAACGCGCATGCCTGCCTCCCTCTTTCAGCTTCCCGCTGTTCGCGCCTGCAATTCCGTCCGCGGCTTAAGGCTGGCTTAAGGTGACAATCTCATGTCGCCCCTCGCAATCAAACGGGGTCGCGATGCCGGAAAAGCTGATTCACCGTACGATCCTTGCGATCGTCTGTCTCGTGGCACTGCTCGGTGGCGCGGCCTTGGCGCAGGCGCCCTTGCCGGTCGACGACGCGTTTCGCCTCCTCGTCCGGCGCGACGCAGATGCCGGCCTGCGGCTCGAATGGCAGATTGCGTCCGGCCACTATCTCTATCGCGACAAGATCCTCGTGGCCGGCGATAAGGCGCCTGCCGTGGCGACGCCGCCCGGCGAGACGAAGGACGATCCGAATTTCGGGCCGACCGAAATCTATCACGATCACCTCACGGCGCGCCTCGGCGAGGCGCCCCCGTCCGGGTCGCTGCGCATCACCTATCAGGGCTGCGCCGAGGACGGCATCTGCTATCCGCCGGTGACCAAGGCGCTCGATCTCGCGACGCTCGAATTGAGCGAGGTCGAGACCGGCTTCGGCTTTGGCGCAACTCGCGAGGTCGCCACCGTCACGCCGGCCTCCTTGGCCGCCACGGGCGAGCCGGCCTTGGCGACAGCAGCCCCGGCGGCGCCGGATCCTACTTCGCTGATGACCGGCAATCTGGCCTGGACGCTCGCTGCCTTTCTCGGTTTCGGGCTGCTTCTGTCGTTGACGCCCTGTGTCTTCCCGATGATCCCGATCCTGTCCGGCATGCTGGCGCGCTCCGGCGAAAGCCTGTCGGCGCGGCGCGGTTTCGGGCTTTCTTCCGTCTATGTCGTCGCCATGGCGCTGGCCTATGCGGCGCTTGGCCTCGTCGCGGCGTGGTCGGGGCAGAATCTGCAGGTGGTGCTGCAGGCGCCCTGGGCGCTGGGCCTGATGGCGGCGGTCTTCACGCTGCTGGCGCTCTCGATGTTCGGCCTGTTCGAATTGCAGGTTCCGGCCCGCTGGACCGGATGGATCGCCGGCCGGACGCAAGGCCGCGCCGGGTCGATCGCGGGGGCGGCAGCCCTCGGCTTCGGTTCGGCGCTGATCGTCGGCCCCTGCGTGACGCCGCCGCTCGCCGCGGCCCTGCTCTACGTGGCCCAGACCGGCGATGGCGCGCGCGGCGCCGCCGCGCTGTTCGCCCTCGGCCTCGGCATGGGGCTGCCGCTGATCGTCTTCGGCACCTTTGGTGGCCGCTTCCTGCCGAGATCCGGTCTCTGGCTGGTGCGGGTCAAGCAGGCGTTCGGCCTCGTCTTTCTCGGTCTCGCCGCCGCCATGCTGTTGCGCGCGCTGCCGGAGGACTACGCCTTGCCCGTGTGGGGCGTTGGCGCGCTCGGCGTCGCCGCCTTCCTGGGTGCCTTCGACGCCCTCGACGCGGCGACCGGGTGGGGACGGCGATTGCAGAAGTCTGCCGGGCTGGCGCTCGCCATCTACGGCGCGACGCTGATCGTCGGATTTGCCGGCGGCGCGACGGACCCGCTGCGTCCGCTCGCCTTCCTGGCGGGGGGGCGTCGCCGCCCCGGCGTCCGCGTCGCCGGCGCTGGTGGTTCGGTCGGAAGCCGCCTTCGACCAGGCCCTGTCCACGGCGAATGCAGGCGGACGCCCCATTCTTGTCTCCTTTACCGCTGATTGGTGCACGGTGTGCAAGTCGAATGATCGCGTCCTGGCCCAGCCTGGCCTCGCAACGCCGCTGTCGAACGTCGCCTTCATCAAGGCCGACGTCACGAAGGATGGCGAGGACAGCCGCCGCCTGATGCGTCGCTTCGGCGTCGTCGGGCCGCCGACGATGTTTTTGCTTGGCCCCGGCGGGGCGGAGATCGCCGGCACCCGCATGATCGGGTCGGTTTCCTTCGACGACCTCGCCCAGCGGCTCGAGCGGATCGCAGAGTCCGGCCGTGCCGCCCCCGAGCCCAGCCCCTTTCAAGAATGGAGCCCCTCATGAACCGTCGATTTTTCCTCGGCCTCGCTGCCGCCGGCCTCGCCGGCTCCTCCGCCTTCGTCCTCGCCGGCACCCGCCCCGCCATGGCGAAGGCCGTGGACGTGAATGCGGTGCTGCACGATCCCGAGGCGCCGACCGGCGGCAATCCCAAGGGCGATGTCACGATCGTCGCTTTCTTCGACTACAACTGCCCTTACTGCAAGACTTCGGCCGCCGACCTGGCGCGCGTCGTCAAGGAAGACGGCAAGATCCGGCTCGTCTACAAGGACTGGCCGATCCTGACGGAAGCGTCGGTCCAGGGCGCGCAGTTCGCGCTTGCGGCCAAGTATCAGGGCAAGTACGAAACCGCGCATAACGCGCTGATGGGGATCTCGGGTCGGCGCAGTTCCGGTGACGCCATGCTCGAGGCGATCAAGGCCTCGGGCGTCGACATGAACCGTCTGCAGGCGGATCTCACGTCGCATGGCCAGAAGATCTCGGCGCTGATGCAGCGCAATCACGCGCAGGCCCTGGGGCTCGGCATGAACGGCACGCCGACCTATCTGATCGGCTCGTTCCGCACCTCGACGCTCGACTACCGGGGCTTCAAGGAGGCGGTCGCCGAGGCGCGGCGCCGGCAGACGGCCAAGTGATCCTGCCCGCTCATTCGCCCCTTCTGCCTTCCCGAACCGGAACTTCCGCCAAGATGTCCTCTGCCCCGACGCGCTCCACCCGGCGAATGGCGGTCGCCTTCCTGATGCCCCTCGCGCTCGCCGCCTGCGCCTCGACGGGGCCGGATGCCTCGACGACGTTCGCGCCGGCCGTCGATCCGCAGGTCGCCCGCCACTACGCGGCGATCGAGACCGACAAATTCCCGGTGCCGGCCGTCTCGCTGCAGAAGCTGAAGCCGCGCAACATCCGCACGCAGGTCGAGTACCCGACCGACCAGCCGCCGGGCACCATCATCGTCGATCCGCAAGACAAGTATCTCTATCTGGTCCAGGAGGGCGGCACGGCGCTGCGCTATGGCGTCGGAGTCGGCAAGGCGGGGCTCGAATTCGCCGGCACCGCCAACGTCCAGTACAAGCGCCAGTGGCCGCGCTGGACGCCGACGAGCGACATGATCGCCCGTTCGCCGGAGATCAACCAGCAATGGGCGGGCGGCATGGAGGGCGGTCCGGAAAACCCGCTCGGCGCGCGCGCGCTCTACCTGTTCAAGGACGGCAAGGACACGCTCTATCGCATCCACGGCACCAACCAGCCCTGGTCGATCGGCGAAGCGGTTTCCTCCGGCTGCATCCGCATGATGAACCAGGACGTCATCGACCTCTACAGCCGGGTTCCGGACGGCTCCAAGGTCGTGGTGCTCTGAACGATCGGGGCTCCCCCGATCGGGAGCCCCATCCCCAATTGACTCCGGACCCTACCGTTCGACCGGCTCCAGCAGGTCGCCGAGCAGGCTGAGCGTGTTGCGAAGCGAAGTGTCGAGATGCACCCGCATCGCCTCCATCGCCTTCTGCTCGTCCCCCTCGGCCAGCGCGGTCAGGATCGCCTGGTGCTGGGCGATGGTCGTCTCGCCCGAGCCGGGCCTGGGTAGCGCCAGATAGCGCCCGCGATCCATCTGCGCCTTGGAGATGTCGACGGCTCGCCACAGCATCGAGAGATTGTTGATCTCGGCGATATAGCGATGGAACTGGTCGTCGAGGCGGATCGCATCGGTGTAGCGCTTGCGGCCGATCGCGGTCTGGTGCTGGCCGATGATGTCTTCGAGCGCTTCGAGATGAACCTTGCGGATCTTCGCCGCCGCGCGGCGCACGCTCTCGACCTCGAGCGCGTTGCGGATCACATAGGCTTCCTCGAGCGCGTCGCGCGAGATGCCGGCGACGAAGGTGCCGGTCTGCGCGTAGACATTGATCAGGCCCTCGTCGCTCAGCCGCTTGACCGCCTCGCGCACCGGGGTGCGCGAGACACCGAGCTGCTCGGCGATCTCGACTTCGTTGACGGATTGGCCCGGTCGCAGCTGGCCGATGATGATCAGCGTGCGGACGATCTGATAGATCTGGTCGCGCAGCGGCGATTTGCGGTCGAGGTTGACCAGCTGCAATTGCAGTAATGCCGCTTCGGCCACCCGCTCAGACCTTTCCCTGAAAATCACCGGCGTCGGCCGAGCCTGGCCGGTTCCGCCTATCGGGCCGGACCGCGCCATTTTCGCGGCCACGCGCCCCGTTTCGCATTACTGTTATATTAGTCTGGTGCATCGGCGCAAGCCGGGCCGCCTCGGGGAATGCGTGCCAGCGGTCCCTGGCCTTTGCATTATAAGCTGCAAGAAGTTGATCCTTATCAACGATATGGCAGATAAATCCCTACTACCACAGTCATGAATTGAATCCACAGCTTCGCCTCCAACTTGGCGTTGAAGGCCGCTTGACACGTTACACTAATATAACAGAAAGTGCCGTTGCGTTTCGACCAACGGAGGAGGCGGTCGATGCGCGCAGGGGAGGAGACCTCGCGGCGTGGCGCAATCGGTACGGAGTCCGGATGGACTGCCGGCGGAGACTTGCGCCCGAACAGCGACCCGGTCGCTTCCCCCGCATGCAGAACGGGGCCTGCCACGGGATCGGCGGGCCGATAGGGAGGAAGAACGACATGGCGGATCAGAACAACTTTCCGAAGCTGCACAACGCCGCGTGGCCGGGCGTCGTCGGCAAGGGCGGGGAGGGCGGCGAGCCCGTCATTCCGCTGGATACCCTGTTGGAGCTGACCGCCAAGGCGGAAGTCGACGGACAGAAATTCGATGGCATCGATCTCTGGCTGGCCGATCCGCATCTGTCGATCGACAGCGACAAGGACCAGGTCAAGCGCATGGTCGACCACATTGCGAGCTACGGCCTGAAGGTCGGCTCGTTCGTGGCGCCGATCTGGGCCGGCGCCGGTGGCGGCTCGGCCATGGGCTCGGCCGATGATCGCAAGCGCTTCGTCTCGCAGGTCCGCAAGGCCGCCGCGATCGGCGAGCAGATGCGCGAGCTCGGCATCCGGCCGACCGGCGGCATCCGGATCGATTCCTCGACCGGCGTCGGCGACTGGGACAAGGATCCCGTCGGCAATACCAGGATCATCGCCGAGACGTTCCGCGAGGCTGGCAAGGCGGCACAGGATCATGGCGAGTTTCTCGTCGCAGAGGGCGAGATCTGCTGGGGCGGCATGCAGTCCTGGCGCGAGAATGTCCGCCTGCTCGAGGAAGTCGGCATGCCCGGAATCGTCGGCTACCAGGCCGACATGGCGCATTCGATGCTCTTCACCCTCGGTTACAACGCCGAGAGGGATCGCCTGCTTCCCGAAGGCTATGACTGGCAGGATCGCTCGGTCCTCGACGCGGCCTACAAGCAGGTCGCCGAGGCGCTGCGCCCCTGGACCTATGATTTCCACGTCGCCCAGAATGACGGTACGGTTTTCGGCTCCGGCGACCACGAGAAGACCGGCCGCCATGTTCAGGTCACCGACCCGAATGGCCGGCTCGATGTCACCAAGCATGCTGGCTACTGGCTGCGCGACGACAGCGGCAAGCTGACCCGCAAGATGCGCCACATCGCCTGGGACGGCTGCATGTTCCCGAACTCCGTGATGACGGCGCAGCAGACCTGGAACGACGTTCTGGGCGCGATGATCAAGGTGCGCGACGCCCACGGCTGGCGCGAATAACGGCTTCGGGGATCCTCAAGATGACCAAGAAAAAGCTCAATATCGGTCTGGTCGGCGCCGGCTTCATGGGCCGCACCCACTCCAACGCCTTCCGCCAGGTCGGCCAGTTCTTCAACAACGAGTACGAGCCCGTCCTGAAGGCGATCGCGACGCGCAACGCCAAGGGCGCAGCCGATTTCGCCGAGAACTGGGGCTATGAAAGCTCCGAGAGCGACTGGCGCAAGCTGATCGAGCGCAAGGATATCGACCTGATCGATATCGCCAGCCCGAACGACACGCATGCCGAGATCGCCATCGCGGCGGCCCAGGCCGGCAAGATGGTGATGTGCGAGAAGCCACTCGGCCGCAACGCCGCCGAGGCCGAGAAGATGGTCGCCGCCGTCGAGGCGGCCGGCGTCGCCAACATGGTCTGGTACAACTACCGCCGCGTGCCGGCCGTGACCTTGGCCAAGCAGATGATCGACGAGGGGCGGCTCGGCCGCATCTTCCACTATCGCGCCAAGTTCCTGCAGGACTGGACGATTTCCGCCGATGTGCCGCAGGGCGGCATGGGCACCTGGCGCCTCGACGCCAGCGTCGCCGGCAGCGGCGTCACCGGCGATCTGCTGGCGCATTGCATCGACACCGCGCTGTGGCTGAATGGCGGCATCGACAGCGTGACGGCGGCGACCGAGACCTTCGTCAAGCAGCGTTCGCATGCCGTCAGCGGCAAGGTCGAAGAGGTCAGGATCGACGACGCCAGCGCTTTCCTGGCCCGGTTTAAGAACGGCTCGCTCGCAACCTTCGAGGCCACCCGCTACGCCCGCGGCCACAAGGCGCTCTACACGCTGGAGATCAACGGCGAAAAAGGCTCGATCGCCTGGGATCTGCACGATCTGCACCGGCTGTCCTTCTTTGACTATAGCGACGAAGGCCAGTTGCGCGGCTGGCGCTCGATCCACATCACCGATGGCGACCATCCCTATATGAGCCAGTGGTGGGTGCCGGGCCTGCAGATCGGCTACGAGCACTCCTTCATCCATCAGGCCGCCGACTTCCTCGCCGGTCTCGGTTCCGACAAGCCGGCGGCGCCGACCTTCCGCGAAGCGCTCCGCACCGACTATGTCACCGACGCCGTGCTGTCATCGGCCAAGTCCGGCCGCTGGGAAGCGGTCAAGGGCTGAGCGGCATCACGGCGATGAATTCCGCAACACCCCCCGCGATCCAGGTGCGGTCCGTGACCAAGAGCTTTCTCGGTCAACGGGCGCTGGACGATGTCGACTTCGAGGTTGCGCGCGGCGAGGTGCATGGCCTGGTCGGCAAGAACGGCGCCGGCAAGTCCACCTTCATGAAGATCCTGTCGGGCGCCCAGCCGCCCGACAGCGGCCAGATCATCGTTGGCGGCACCGCGTTCAAGGCGCTCAATCCGGCCGAGGGACGCGCGGCGGGCATCGCCATCGTCTACCAGAATCCCGAACTGCATCTCGATCTCTCGGTCGCGGCCAACATCTTCCTTGGCGCCGAGCCCCGCAAGGGCTTCGGCATTCTCGACGATAAGGCGATGGCGGCGCGGGCGACCGAACTTCTGGCCCGGCTCGGGCTCGACCTGCCGGTCAACCAGCGCCTGGGCGATCTCGACATCGCCGACCGCCAGCAGGTCGCGATCGCCAAGGCGGTGCGTGAAAAGGCGCATGTGCTGCTGCTCGACGAGCCGACGGCGGCGCTCAACAAGGCGCAGGCGGAGTTCCTGTTCCGGCTGATCCGCGATCTCGCCCGCCAGGGCATGGCGATCGTCTATGTGTCGCATCATCTCGACGAGGTGCTGGCGATCTCGGACCGCATCACCATCCTCCGCAACGGCCGCAAGGTCGCGGTGGTCGAGGGCAAGAGCGCCGACAAGGACGGGCTGATCTCGATGATCGTCGGGCGCACGCTCGACGCGGTCGAGACGCATCGCAGCGAACGCCTTCGAGCCGATCCGTTCCTGATCCTCGAGGGCGTCTCCAGCCAGGGCGGCCTCGACAATGTCTCGCTCCAGGTCGGCAAGGGCGAAATCGTCGGGGTGACCGGGCTGATCGGCGGTGGCGCCAATGCGCTGGCGGCCGTGATCGGCGGGCTCGACCATCGCGATGTCGCGGGCCGCATGATGTTGGGCGGCCAATCCTATGCGCCGCGCGCCGTCCGCGAGGCGATCGCTCGCGGCGTGCTCTTCATTCCCGAGGACATGCGCGGCCGCGGCCTCGTCATGAGCCTGTCGATTGCCAAGAACATCTCGCTCGCGGCGCTGAAGTCGCTGTCGAAGATGGGCTGGCTCAAGCTTTCGAAGGAGACTGGCGTCGCGACGGAGATGTCGGAACGGCTCGATCTCAACCCGCGCGCACCCAGCCGCGAGGTGCGTTTCCTGAGCGGCGGCAACCAGCGCAAGGCTCTGCTCGGCCGCGCCATCTTCGCGGACGGCAAGCTGTTCGTGCTGGAGGAGCCGACGCAGGGCGTCGATGTCGAGTCGCAGCGCCAGATCCACGACCATTTGCGCAGGCTCGCCGACAGGGGCGCGACGGTCGTGTTCGTCTCGACCGATCTCGAGGAACTGATTGCACTCGCCGACCGCATCCTCGTCCTGCGCGCTGGCCGGATCGAGCAGGAGCTGTCGCCCGAAGGCCTCGATCCGCAGCAATTGCTCGTGGCCATCCAAACCCAAAGCGCCCGGAGCGTGAACTGATGACTTCTTCCGCCGCAACCGCTGCCAAGCCAGTCGTCCGAAAGTCCGGCGCGCTCCGCGGACAGGATCTCGGCCGCTACACGCTTCTGATCGTCCTGCTGCTGATCGTGGTGGTCACGGCGATCGGCAATCCGCGCTTCCTGTCCGTCAACAACCTGATGAACATCCTGTTCCAGGTATCGGCGCTCGGCATTGTCGCCTCGGGCCAGACCATTCTGTTGATCGCCGGCGGCCTCGATCTCGCGGTTGGTGCTGCGCTTTCCGTCGCCGGCCTCGCCACGGCGCTCACCATCATGCATACCGGCTCGGTGACGCTCGGCATTCTTGCCGGCGTGGTATCCGGCACGGTCATCGGTGCCATCAACGGCATGCTGGTCGCCACCAACCGCGCCACGCCCTTCATCATCACGCTCGGCACGATGACCTTCCTGCAGGGCGTCGCCATCATCATGTCGGGCGGTAGCCCGATCAACGGCACCGGCAAGCTGTTCGACGTCTTCGGCCTCGGCGATTTCCTCGGCGTGCCATGGCCGGTCTATGCCATGTTCGCGTCGGTCCTCGTGATGTTCCTGGTCCTGCGCTTTACCACGCTCGGCCGCTATGCCTTCGCCATCGGCGGCAATGAGGAAGCGGCGCGGCTCTCCGGCATTCCGGTTCGCCGTATCAAGATCGCGCTCTATGCGCTGAGCGGAGTCTTCGTCGGCGTCGCCGGCGTCATCCTCACCGGCATTCTCGATTCAGGCCTGCCCAGCATGGGCACCGGCTATGAGCTCCGCGCCATCGCGGCGGTCGTCATTGGCGGCACGCCGCTGATCGGCGGGCGCGGAACGGTCATCGGCACGCTGGGCGGCGTGCTGCTGCTCGGGCTGGTGAGCAACAGCATGAACCTTCTCGGTGTCGGTGCGAATTTCCAGAGCGCCGTTCTGGGATTGATCATAACGGCGGCGGTCCTGCTGCAGAAAAAAGCCTAACCGGCACGCCGCTTCAAAGACATTGCAACGGAGGAGACGAGCAATGACGATCACGAGGAGAGCCCTCGCGCTACTGGCGCTGGGAACCGCCTTCATGGTGCCGAGCCTGTCGCAGGCGGCCGAAAAGACCATCGCCTTCATGCGCGGCGGTCCCGATCCCTACTACCAGTTCGGCATGAACGCGGCCCAGGCCGCCGCCGACAAGCTCGGCGTCAAGCTGATCACCTATTCGGCGAATAACGACCCGACCCAGGAACTCGCCAACGTCCAGGACGCGATCACCAAGGGCGTCGACGGCATCCTGATCTACGCCGTGTCGCTGTCGTCGGAAAAGGCCGCCATCGCCCAGGCGAAGAAGGCCGGCGTGCCGATCTTCTTCCAGTATGGCTACGATCCGTCGATCCTCGCGGATTCGGCCGGCATCATGCAGATCAACCTCTACACCTTCGGCGAGCCCGTCGGCGAGGCGATCGGCAAGCTGCTGCCGGAAGGCGAATATGCCACCGTGACCGGCAAGCTCGGCCGCGGCGACGCGGAAGCCTTCGTGCAGTCGTTCAAGAACGGCATCGCGAAGTCCGGCTCCAAGGCTGTCGGCGTCGCCGATCTCGCCGCGGACTGGGACCGCCAGAAGGCGATGGATGCAGCGTCGCAGATCATTGCCGGTCATCCCGACGTCAAGGCGATCTATGCCGCCAATGACGACATGGCTGTCGGTGTCGCGATCGCCATCGAGCGCGCCGGCAAGACCGGCCAGATCCTGGTCGGCGGCAATAACGGCGCCCCCTACGGCGTCGATCTTATCGAGAAGGGTCAGATGACCCTGACCGGCAGCAACCCGCCGTCGATCGCCTCGGTCCATGCGCTCCGCCTGCTGCTCGGTGTCATCGACGGCTCGGTGAAGCCCGGCCAGTTCTACGAGGCGCCCAGCCAGCTGATCACCAAGGACAATCTTGGCGATGCGGTTCCGTGGGATGCCAAGCCGGAAATGGTCACGGAGTGGCTGAACCAGCCGCTACCGCAGGGTTCGGCTCCGCCGGTCCCGCCGGCAAACTGATGCATACGGCCGGTGGACCAGCCATCTGGCCCACCGGCCACTTCCGGCGCAGCGAGCGCGACCTCGTGCTGCCGGTCCACATGATTTGAACCAGGACGACCGCGATGAAGATCGGCTTCAATCTCCTGCTCTGGACGGCGCATGTCGAACCGCGGCATTGGCCCATTCTCGAGGACCTGAAACGCTGCGGCTATGACGGCGTCGAGATTCCGATCTTCGAAGGGACGTCGGAACACTATGCCGAACTCGGTCGCGAACTCGACCGCCTCGGCCTCGATCGCACTGTGATCGCGCTTTTCCCCGCGACCGAGATGAATCCGATCGGCGCCGAACCGGCGCAGCAGGAGGCCGCGCGCGCCCATATGGCGTGGATCCTCGATTGTTCTGCGGCGCTGGGCGCCAAGGTTGTCGGCGGCCCGCTGCATTCGACGCTCGGTCATTTTTCCGGCGATGCGCCGACGGCGGCCGAACGGGCGCGGGCCATCGCCTTCCATCGCGCCGCCGGTGAGATGGCGCGTGAGCGGGGCATCACTCTGGTGCTGGAGGCGGTCAACCGCTTCGAATGCTACTTCGTCAACACGATGTCCGACCTCAACAGCTATCTGGCCGAGGTCGCTCACCCGAATGTTGCTGGCATGTACGATACCTTCCACGCCAATATCGAGGAGAAGGACCCGATCGCCGCCGTCGCTGCCATCGCGCCGCATCTGGCGCATGTGCATGTCTCCGAGAACGATCGCGGCACGCCCGGCAAGGGCCATATCGATTTCGCCAGTACCTTCAAGGCGCTGAAGCAGGCCGACTATGACGGCTGGATCACCATCGAGGCATTCGGCCGATCGATGCCGCTGCTGGCGGCGGCGACGCGGATCTGGCGCGATCTCTTCCCTTCTAACGCGGAAGTCTACAGCGACGGCTTCACCCTCATCCGTGACGGCTGGCGCTCCGCCTAGACTGTCACCAACTCATTGTCAGATCGCGTTTTCTTCACGCGGGCCGGCAGCCGCTTCGCCCGAAGACGCCTCAAGGCCCGCGCAACGGCGGCTGCCGGTGCAGCCGCGATAGGATCGGTACCATGAACGAGGCAGCCCCAATTTCGGCCCAGCCGCGCACGCTTCTCCTCAATGGCGAGGACAACATCGCCGTCGCGCTTGGCAATCTCGATGTCGGCATGACGACGGCGCAGGGCGCCACCATTACCCGGCGCGTGCCGCGCGGGCACAAGTTTGCGATCCGGCCGATCGCGGCCGGCGAGCCGATCCGCAAGTTCGGCCAGATCATCGGCTTCGCCAAGACCGACATCGCGGCCGGCGACTGGGTGCATGAGCACAATTGCGGCATCGGCGAAGCGCATGGCGCCTTCGCGCGCGACTATGCCTTCGGCGAGGGCGTGGTGCCGACGCAATATGTGCCGAAGGAATTCCAGGCGACGTTCCAGGGTTACCGCCGTGCTAACGGCAAGGTCGGCACGCGCAACTATGTCGGCATCCTCACCTCGGTGAATTGCTCGACGACAGTGGCCGGCTTCATCGCCACCGAGATCGAGCGCTCCGGCATCCTGAACGACTATCCCAATATCGACGGCATCGTGGCGCTGAAGCAGGCGAATGGCTGCGTCATCGACTATCGCGGCGTGATCTTCGACACGCTGAAGCGCACGACCTGGGGCTATGCCACCAATCCGAACATGGGCGGTGTCGTCATGGTCGGCCTCGGCTGCGAGGGCTTTCAAATTCCGCGCTTCAAGGATGCGTACAAGGTCGAGGAGAGCGAGACCTTCCGCACCATGACCATCCAGGAAGTCGGCGGCACCAGGAAGACGGTCGATGCCGGCGTCGAGGCGGTCAAGGCGATGTTGCCGATCGTCAACGCCGTCAAGCGCGAGACGGTGCCGGCGAGCGAGCTGATGCTGGCGCTGCAATGCGGCGGCTCGGACGGCTATTCCGGCATCACCGCCAACCCGGCGCTCGGCGTCGCCGCCGATATCCTGGTGCGCAATGGCGGCACCGCCATCCTTTCCGAGACGCCCGAGATCTACGGCGCCGAACACCTGCTCACCCGTCGCGCCGTGTCGCGCGAGGTTGGCGAGAAGCTGGTCGACATCATCCATTGGTGGGAGGACTACGCGGCACGTAACCTCATGGAGATGAACAACAATCCGTCGCCCGGCAACAAGCAGGGTGGGTTGACGACGATTCTCGAGAAGTCGCTCGGCGCCGCCGCCAAGGGTGGCACCTCGCCGCTGACCGCGGTCTATGGCTATGCCGAGCCGGTGACCGAGAAGGGCTTCGTCTTCATGGATACGCCCGGCTACGACCCGGTCTCGGCGACCGGCCAGGTGGCGGGCGGTGCCAATATCCTCTGCTTCACCACCGGTCGCGGTTCCGCCTATGGCTGCAAGCCGACGCCGTCGATCAAGATCGCCACCAATTCCGAGATCTACGCCAAGATGATCGACGACATGGACATCAATGGCGGCGACGTGCTCGACGGCAAGTCGCTGGAGACCAAGGGGCAGGAGATTTTCGACCGCATCCTCGAGGTCGCTTCCGGCGACAAGAGCAAGTCGGAGCTGCTCGGCTATGGCGACAACGAGTTCGTGCCCTGGCAGATCGGGGCGACGTTCTAGGCCGCCCGGTCCGCCATTTCCTGTTAGCCCCCTGTTAACCCTGCGTTCCGTCAGAAGGCGCCGGCGCGCAAGCGCATCAGGATCCCGAGGGGAGGGCGCGGTTGAGTCCGTTCCGGCTTCGCACATCGGCCGGAGCGGACCCCGCCGTCGGGCCACCCCGCCACCCGCATTGAAGGACAAGACATGCTCAAGGGACTCTCGCCCATTCTCTCGCCGGATCTGCTTTGGACGCTGCGCGCCATGGGCCATGGCGACGAGATCACCATCGTCGACGCGAATTATCCAGGCACCAGCGCCGGTCCGGAGTTGATCCGGATTGACGCGGCCACCGCGCCGCAGGTGCTCGACGCGATCCTGTCGCTGCTGCCGCTCGATCAGTATGACGATGTCGCCGCGATCTCGATGCAGGTGGTGGGCGATCCCGACCGGCGTGAGCCGATCGTCGACGAGTTCGAGCAGATCGTGCAGCGTCATGAGCCGTCGCACAAGGTCCACTCGCTCGAACGCTTTGCCTTCTATGAGCGCGCCAATGCCGGCTACGCCATCGTCCAGACCGGCGAGACGCGCCAGTATGGCAATCTGATCCTCAAGAAGGGCATCGTCCGCCCCGCCTGAGTGTCGGGCCCGCTTCCACATCGCGTTCGCGAACAGCTGGCGGCCGGAGCGGCAAACGCCGGATCCGGCTGACCAGACGATCTGACGCCGTCCGTCGTCGAGCCCCTAGGGCTTGACTGGATCCCAGTCGGCGCCGGGATTGAAACTGCGGATCTTCGGCGCGGTCTCGCCGGTCGAGGCGCCGAGATTGCGCTGGTAGACATTGCCGCGCTGGTCGCACAGGAACGTCATGATGCCCGTCTCGCCCCATGTCTGCGGATAGGCGACGAGCGCGAAGCCGGCCAGCATCCTGTCCTTGACGAGATAGTCATACGCGCCTCCTGGCGCTGCGGGGCCCTGCCGCGTCAGGATGTGATAGCGATAGCCGTGATAGGAGCCGGGGATGGAGGGATCGTCGCTGATCCGGACGGCGGCCGCCACGATCCGGTCGCCGAGCGGGCTGATGTCAGTCGAGGTTTCGGGCTCCCAGTAGAGCCCGTCATGCTGGCCGGGCGAGCTGACCAGCCGTCGCGCGAATTGCTGCACCGGCTCGTCGTCATGCAGCGTGCGGAAATATTCGTTCTGCGCGGCGACATAGTCGTCGCAGGCGCCGATCGCCACCAGTTCGTTCTGCCCGATCGCCATGTCGGCGATCTGTTCCTTGCCGGCTGCGAGGTCGAAGGTCCAGCCGCCGCCGTCCGGCTTGAGCGGAATCGGGAACGGCCACTGGTCGGCGCCGTATGTCAGGACCTTGGTGCCGCCGTCGCCGTCGACCACCTTGCTCCCCTGGCTCGCGAGGTCGAGAAAATCGGACAGTCGCTGTCTGTCGACCGCCTCGTCGCCGGACGCGATCAGTTCCTGCGCGCCGGAACCGAAGATCTTGTCCAGCATGCCTTTTTCAGGCGTCTTCGCCGCATCGACAAGCGCCGACGAGGCGGCCTCGGGCGAGGGGAAGACCTGCTGCGCGCGGACGGGCTGGGCGAACAGGGCAATGCTCGCGAGCAGGGCGCCAAGCGTGGATAGGGCAAACTTCTGCATGACCGTTCTCCTCAGCGTCGACCGCGTCCACCGCCACCGCGATGCATTTGCGGACGACCGCCGCCGCCGCGATGCATCTGCGGTCGCCCACCGCCGCCGCGGTGCATCTGCGGCCGGCCGCCGCCACCCCGATACATCTGCGGCCGAGCGACCGACTTCCGGCTGGAGGCGCCGCGGTTGGAGACGGCCTTCGATCCCTTACCGCCCATCTTCGCGTTGCTGAAGGCGGTATTCTTGGCCGGGCGGTTCGCGGCCTGCTTCTTGGCGCCGGAACCGGGTCGCTGCCCCTTGCTGGCATTGGCGGGCCGCTCGGGCCTATTGCCGGCATTGGGGCGATTTCCGGTGTCGGGCCGGTTGCCGATGTCCGGCCGGTTGCCGGCATTTGGCCGTTCCGCGCCCGGCCGGTTGCCTGCGCCGGGGCGATTGCCGGCGCTCGGTCCGTTCGGCCGGTTGGCGAGACCGGGCTTCGTGCCCTGGCCAGGCCGATAGCGGTCCGCGTCCGGCCGCCAGGGCCGGGTGCCGCCGCCGATATTGATGTCATTGCCGATGTTGATGTCGCCGCCCGGCCGGTAGCCGGGATATCCCGGCCAGCGCGGTGGGTAGACCCAGCCGCGGCCCCAGTCCCAGACATTGTCGATCGCGATGCCGATGGCGATGCCGGCGCCAAGACCGAGGATGCCGGCTGCGTAGGCATCGCCGCTGTCGTAATAGACGGTCTGGGGATCGTAGGTGGGTACGTAGATCACGCCCGGATCCGCCGGCTCGATGGCGACATAGTTGGTGCCGCCCTGGTCCTGCACCGTGACCTTCTGCTGCTTGTTGGTCTTGAGCGATCCGGCCTTCTGCGCCTCGCGGCGAAGATCCTGGATCATGGCTGCGACGTCGTCCGGCTGGTTGACGAATGCGTCGCCGAGATCCGTCGTCATGTCGAGGTCGTTGTTGAGCTTGGCGATGATGTCCGGGAAGCGGACGAGCGCCTTGACGGTCGGGTCCCAGTTCTGCGCATCGGCGCCGGAGAAATCGCTCTTGGCGACGGCGGCCTTGTTCTTGTCGAGCCAGCGCGACGCTTGGACGATGTCGACCGGATAGGCGCAGGCGGGGAGCAATTGCGCCAGCAGCGCGTCCGGGTAAAGCGCGAAGGGCGCCAGCAGCTTGCGCAGCTCCTGCTGCGTGAAGATATCGTCTGGGGCAGGCTGGGCCGGGGCAGCCTGGGCTGGCGTCGGCGTGGTGCTCGCCGGTGGCTGCGCCTGTGTCGCCGGCGGCTCCGCCGCGCGGGCGGAGACCGCAGTTGTGGCGAGCGAGCTCGCCGTGAGGAAGATGAAGCCGATCGTCCGCAAGCCGGCGCCGCGTGAGATAGCAAGCATTTGCATCCCCCTGGGGTTCAGTCACGAGAGCATCTATTTTGCGTTACGCTAGCGTATTCCAATTCTGATGCGAAGGCGCGCTGCGTCTTTATTTGACAGATTCTTTTGAGCGAGCGCCTTCGGTCTGGGCTGAACTTCGACACTGGCGGCGGGGCGGCAAGGTCACTCTCGGCGAGTGACTGGATAGCCGCGGTCGGAGCGCCCGTGCGTAGCTGATCATCCGACCGGATCCGGCGACGCCCGCTATCGGCTGACGGCCGGCGGATGTCGCCGCAGCCGGGAAGGGCGGGTCAACGCGTCGAGGTCGAAGACCTGCTCGATCAGCTCGTCCGGCAGGAGAGGGTCGTCGGTCAACAATTCGCGCAATGTCTTGCCCGTCGCCAGGATTTCCTTGGCCAGTTGCGCTGCCCGTTCATAGCCGATCAGGGACACCAGCCCGGTGGCGAGCGCCGTACTCGCTTCGAGATTCTTGCGGCATGTCTCCGGGTTGGCAGTGATATCGACGACGCATTTCTCCGTCAGCGTGTTGACGGCATTGGTCATCAGCGACAGCGATTGCAGCAGGCTGAAGACAATCACCGGCTCCATGGCGTTCAGCTGCAACTGGCCGGCCTCGGCTGCGAGCGTCACGGTCAGATCGGCGCCGATGACGTGAAACGCCACCTGGTTGACCACTTCCGGGATGACCGGATTGACCTTGCCCGGCATGATCGAGGAACCCGGCTGCTGCGCCGGCAGGTTGATCTCGCCGAGGCCGCCGCGCGGGCCGCTCGACAGCAGGCGGAGATCGTTGGCGATCTTCGAGAGCTTCACCGCCGTCCGCTTCAGCGTGGCGGAGAACAACACGAAGGCGCCGGTATCCCAGCAGGCTTCGATCAGATTCTGCGACACGACGAAGGGCCGGTTCGTCAGCGCGCCGAGTTCGCGCACCACGATCGCCGCATAGGCGGGATCGGCGGTAATCCCGGTGCCGACGGCGGTGCCGCCGAGATTGACCTCGAGCAGCAGCCGCGATGCTTCTTCGATCCGCTGCTCATCCTCGCGCAGCGTGACGGCGAAGGCCTGGAACTCCTGGCCGAGCGTCATCGGCACGGCGTCCTGCAACTGGGTTCGGCCGAGCTTGATGACGGACGCGAATTCGCCGCCCTTGGCGTCGAAGGCGACGGCGAGCCGTTCCAGCGCTTCGGTGAGCCGGCCATAGCTCATCAGCAGGGCCAGCCGGATCGCTGTCGGATAGACGTCGTTGGTCGACTGCGACAGGTTGACGTCGTTGTTGGGGTGCAGCGCCGCGTAGTGGCCGCGCGGCTGGTCGAGGATTTCCAGCCCCCGATTGGCGATCACTTCGTTGGCGTTCATGTTGGTCGAAGTGCCGGCGCCGCCCTGAAAGACGTCGAGCGGAAACTGGTCGTCGAACCGGCCGGCGATGATCTCCAGACAGGCCTGCTCGATCGCGGCGAATTTCTCGTCGGAAAGATCACCCAGTTGCCGGTTGGCGCGGGCGGCGGCCAGCTTGATCGTCGCCAGCGCGCGGATCAGTTCCGGAAAGTGGCGGATCGGCGTGCCGGAGATGCGGAAATTCTCCATCGCGCGGGCCGTCTGCGCGCCAAAATAGGCGTCGGCGGGGAGGGAGACCGGACCGAGGGAATCCTGCTCGATACGATGAAGCGGCGTGGCCGGGGAAGTGGAAGGCATGCTGGACCCAATCGATCAGCTGCGAGGGGGCCATTGGATACGCAGTTTCACGCTGCGGCAAGCCGTCCGATCCCGTATTTACGCCGTGCGGTAGTGGTCGCGTCGTAACGCAATCTTCAGCAGCTTTGGCGATAGGAGGTTAACCAAGCCGGCGGTGGTGATCGCTGCCCGGGGTGGTTTGCCAGTCGAGTGTGCGTTCCGGAGTACCCCTGCCTTGATGCGACGTCAGACCGCCAGCGCGCTGGCCGCCTCCCTCCTTTCCCTTGCCACAACCGTTTCCGTCCAGGCTGCCGAGCGGCGGCCCTATGGCGATGTCGACCTCATCGTCGAGCTCGGCGTCGGCGGCAAGGTGGAGCCCCGCTTCCTCGGTTCGAAGGACCTGTTGTTCTCGCCCTATCCTATTGTCTCGATGTCCTATTTCCGCCTGCCGGGCGTGTTCGAGCTTGGCGGCGGCCCGAAGACGGCGCTGAATTTCGGCCCGTCCTTCCGCATCATCGGCGAGCGCGATCCGAGCGACGAGCCGGGCCTTGCCGGCACGCGCAAGCTCGACGCGACCTACGAGCTCGGCGTCAAGGCCGGCTATGAGTTCAACTTCGATCCGGTCTATGGCGCGGAAGTGCTGGGCGAGATTCGCGGCGCCTTCGGCGAGGCGAGCGGCGTGGTCGGCAGCTTCGGCGCCGATGCGATCGTCCGGCCGACCAAGCAGGTCGAGTTGAAGCTGGGCCCGCGCGCCAATTTCGGCTCGAGCGGCTTCACCAGCACCTATTTCAACGTCTCTGAAGCCGAGAGCCTCGCCAGCGGCGGCAACCTCGCCGCCTATGATGCCGGCGGCGGCATCTATTCGGTCGGCCTCAAGGCCTCGGCGCGCTACGAGTTCAAGCCGGACTGGTTCCTGAACGCCGATGCCGGCTTCGACCGTTTCGTCGGCGACGCCAAGGATTCGCCGATCGTGGCGACCGCCGGCAGCGAGAACCAGTTCACGGTCGGCCTCGGCGTGTCGAAGCGTTTTTCGGTCGATCTTTTTCGCGACTGAGGCCTGACTTTCCCGCCTGAATTCCGGCTGCCCCAGCTTGACGCTGGGGCGGGCGGCTGCTCGACTTGATGCCGAGCAGAAGCGCCGAAGGCGCCGGCCAAAAGGTCATGGGAGAGAGACGATGACACTTCGCAGGGGCGCCCTTGTCGGGTGCGGTTTTTTTGCGCGCAATCATCTGAACGCCTGGCGGGAACTGGGAGACCGGGCGAGAATTGTCGCGGTCTGCGACGTGGATCGCGAGAAGGCCGCCGTCGCGGCGGCCGATTTCGGCATTCCGGCTTTCTACGACGATTTCGAACGGATGCTGGAGGCGGAGAAGCCGGATTTCGTCGACATCGTCACCACGGCGCCGTCGCACCGTAAGCTGGTCGAAGCCTGTGCCCGGCACGGGGTGGCCGCGATTGTGCAGAAGCCGCTGGCGCCCGACTGGGCAGATTGCTGTGCCCTGGTCGACGCTATGGACAAGGCCGGCCGGCCGCTGATGGTGCACGAGAACTTCCGCTTCCAGGCGCCGCTGCTGCGCGCCGCCGAGATTGCCCGCTCGGGCGTTCTGGGCGAGCCGACCTGGGGCCGCTTCGCCTTCCGCACCGGTTACGACATCTACAAGGGCCAGCCCTATCTGGCCGAGGTCGAGCGTTTCGTCCTGCTCGATATCGGCGTGCATGTGCTCGACGTCGCCCGCGTGTTCATGGGCGAGGCGGAGAGCGTCTATTGCCTGAGCCAGGCGATCAAGTCGGGCATCAAGGGCGAGGACCAGGCGACGGTGATGATGCGCCACGCCAATGGCGCGGTCAGCGTTTCCGAATGCAGCTATGCCAGCCGGCAGGAGCCGGACCTGTTCCCGCAGACGCTGATTCATTTCGAGGGCACCAAGGGCTCGATCCGGGTCGAGGCCGATTGCCGGCTGGTCGTCACCTCGCCCGAGGGCAACTTTACCGAAATCGCCGCGCCAAAACCGCTTTCATGGGGTGGCGAGCCCTGGCTGCTGATCCAGGACAGTGTCGTCTCGACCCAGCGCCATTGGCTCGACAGTCTTGACGCCGGCAGCGCGCCGGCAACGTCGGGCCACGACAACCTGAACACCTTCGCCCTGGTCGAGGCGGCCTACAAGTCGATCGAGACCGGCGGGCCGGTCCAGCCGGAGACGTTTGGGGCGGTGCTGGCGTAGCGGCAGAGACGTGCTAAGCCGGTCCCGTGGAGAACGGGTCCGGCGATTATCCTCACCTCTCCCTGAGGGAGAGGTGTGCTTCCGAGGGGGCCCGTGCCCGCGCTCAGCTCACCAGCAGCGCGTCGTCGTCGAGCGTCTCGCCGCCACGGGCGCGGCGGAACATCTCGATCAGGTCCTCGATCGTCAGGTTCTTGCGGTTGTCGCCGACGACGTCGAGGATGACCTTGCCGCCATGCAGCATGACGGTGCGGGTGCCGTAGTCGAGCGCCTGCCGCATTGAATGGGTGACCATCAGCGTCGTCAGCTTGTGCTTTTCGACCAGGGACTGGGTCAGCTCCATCACGAATTCGGCCATGCCGGGGTCGAGGGCGGCGGTATGCTCGTCGAGCAGCAGCACCTCGCTGCCGGCCAGCGTCGCCATCACCAGCGACAGCGCTTGGCGCTGGCCGCCGGACAAGAGGTCCATCCGGTCATCCATCCGGTTCTCGAGGCCGAGCTTCAGTTCGGCGACGCGCGAGCGGAATTCTTCGCGCCGATTGCTGCCGATGGCGAGGCCGAAGCCGCGACGGCTGCCGCGCGCCGCGGCGAGGGCCAGGTTTTCCTGGATCGTCAGCGCGCCGCAGCTGCCGGTCAGCGGGTCCTGGAAGACGCGGGCGACATATTTGGCCCGCTGCGCCGTGGCGATGCGGGTGACGTCGCGGCCGCCGATGGCGACGCGGCCCGAGGTCGGGATGACGTCGCCGGCGAGCACGCCGAGCATGGTCGACTTGCCGGCGCCGTTCGAGCCGATCACGGTGACGAAGGAGCCGGCTTCGATCGCGAGGTCGAGGCCCGACAGCGCCTGCTTCTCGAGCGGCGTGCCGCGTCCGAAGATGACGGAGAGATTGGAAAGCTCGATCATGCCGTTGCCCTCCCGCGGCGCAGGCGCGGCAGCACGAGCGCGGCGGCGACGAGCACGGCGGTGACGAGATTGAGATCGGACGCCTTGAGCCCGAGGACGTCGCTCGAGAGCGCCAGCTGGATCGCGATGCGGTAGAGCACCGAGCCGACGACGCAGCCGATCAGCGCCCAGAGGATCAGGCGCGAGTGGAACAGCGTCTCGCCAATGATCACCGCCGCCAGGCCGACGACAATGGTGCCGACGCCCGAGGTGACATCGGCGAAGCCGTTGGTCTGGGCGAACAGCGACCCGCCGAGCGCGACCAGCGCATTGGAGAGCGCCATGCCGAGATAGATGTGCAGGCTGGTGTTGACGCCTTGCGCCCGCGCCATGCGCGGATTGGCGCCGGTCGCCCGCATGGCGAGGCCGAGATCGCTGGCCAGGAAGCGCCAGACCAGGAAGACGGCGACGATGACGAGCACGCCGACGAACAGCGGCCGGACATAGAATTCGGAAAGGCCGTGACCGTAGAACGGCGTCAGCATCGTGTCCTGGTTGATCAGGGCGACGTTCGGCTTGCCCATGACGCGCAGATTGACCGAGAACAGCGCGATCATCGTCAGGATCGATGCGAGCAGGTTCAGGATGCGGAACTTGACGTTGAGCGTCGCGGTGACGAGGCCGGCGAGCGCGCCGGCCACCATGGCGACGGCGGTGGCGAGCCACGGGTTCCAGCCGGCGATGATCAGCACGGCCGCGACGGCGGCGCCAAGCGGGAACGAACCGTCGACGGTCAGGTCCGGGAAGTCGAGGATGCGAAACGCCAGATAGACGCCGAGCGCCACGAAGGCGAAGACGAGGCCGAGTTCAACCGCGCCGAGGAAGGCAATTAGGCTCACGAAAGCGGCCTTTCCGATAGAGCAAGAAACTTCTAGTCGTTCCCTCTTCCTCAGGAGACCTTTGCACGGCATCTCATGTCGTCGCCCCGGCGAAGGCCGGGGCCCATCCACACCGGCCACCCAAACCGTGGCCGGCTTTTCGCCACATGGCGATGTGTATGGATCCCGGCCTTCGCCGGGATGACGGCGGTGAATGCGAAGGTCTCCTCCGGCGGAGGGGAAGTATGGCATTTGCAGAGCGAGAGCGGACGAATCCTGCTCTGCTTATGTGCGGCACTAAAAAGGAAGGCCCGGCGCCGGGCCGGGCCTTCGCTGACTACTTGATGACCTTGGTGGCGCGGTCGACGACTGCCTTCGGCAGCGTCAGGCCGACCTTCTCGGCCGCACCCGGGTTGATCACGAGATCGGTGCCGGCAGCGACGTTGATGTCGATGTCACCGGGCTTCTCGCCGTTCAGAATGCGCACCACGATGGCGCCGGTCTGCTTGCCGACGTCATAGTAGTTGAAGCCGAGCGCCGCGACGGCGCCGCGCGAGACCGAGTCGGTGTCGGCGGTGAAGAGCGGCAGCTTGCTCTCGACGGCGACGGTGACGGCCGATTCCAGCGCCGAAACGATGGTGTTGTCGGTCGGCACGTAGATCGCGTCGACGCGGCCGGCGAGCGCGCGGGCGGCGTTCTGCACTTCCGAAGAACGGGTGGCGGGTGACTCTACGACGGCGATGCCCTGCTCGGCGCCATACTTCTTCAAGAGCTCGACCAGGGTGACCGAGTTGGTCTCGCCCGGGTTGAACAGCACGCCGATGGTCTTCACCGACGGCAGGATTTCCTTGATCAGCGCGACGTGATCGGCGACCGGCGACAGGTCGGAGAGGCCGGTGACGTTGCCGCCCGGCGCCTGCAGCTGCTTGACGAGCTGGGCGCCGACCGGATCGGTGACGGCCGAGAACACGACCGGGATGTCGCGCGTGGCGGAGACGACGGCCTGCGCCGACGGGGTCGAGATCGGAACGATGACGTCCGGACCCTGACCGATGAACTGGCGGGCGATCTGCGCGGCGGTGCCGGGATTGCCCTGCGCGGATTCGTAGTTGAACGTCAGGTTCTCGCCGACCTTGAAGCCGGCCTCGCCGAGCGCGTCCTTGACGCCGTCGCGGACGGCGTCCAGCGCCGGGTGCTCGACGATGGCGGTGACATCGACGGTGACGTCGCGTGCGAGGGCCGGTTGGACGAAGGCGAGGGTCGCGATCGCGGCGGCAGTCAGGAACTTCATCGTATGGCCCCCCTTAGTGGCACTTTGGAATTTTTTTGATCGGTAAAAAGGTGAAACCAGCCCCCAGCGGAGAAGTCAACATCGATGCCGGTTTCTGCCGAACGGGGATCGCGGGCCGGACCGGGATCAGCGCTGCGCCGGCTGCCCCCCTGCCGCGGTGATGACACCGACGATGATGAGGCCGGTCAGCAGCAGGCGAACTCCAGCGCTGACGCCGAAGGTGTTGAGCATGGTCAGCAGGAGCACCAGGAAGAGCGAAGCGCCCCAGATGCCGGGCACGTTCGCCTTGCCGCCGGCGACCGAGGTGCCGCCGATGACGACAACGGCGATCGAGCTCAGCAGGTATTCATTGCCGATATCGACGCTGGCGCCGCGGAAATAGCCGGCGAGCAGCGCGCCGTTGATGCCGCCGAGCGCGCCGGAAAGCGTGTAGGTGAGGAAGCGGATGCGCTCGACCGGAATGCCGGCGAGCCAGGCGGCGCGCATGTTCTGGCCGATCGCCAGCACCGAGCGGCCATAGATCATCCGTTGCAGCGCGATGCCGGCGAGGAAGGCGAAGATGACGCCGCCGATGGCGAGGATCGGGATGCCGAGGATCTGGATGTTGGTGAAATCGGCAAAGGCGGGCGGCGGCTTGATCTGCAGTCCGCGACCATAAGCGATGTCGATCGACAGCACGATGAAGCTCGACGACAGCGTGGCGATGATCGGCGGGATGCGCAGGACGCGGATCAGCAGATAGTTGGCCGCGCCGACGGCCATGCCGCTGGCAAGAGCGGCGATGAGACCGACGGCGATCATGGAATTGCTGCCGTCCATCACTTTCATGGCGACGGCGCTGGCCAGGCCGATATTGGCCGGCAGAGACAGATCGACATTGCCGGGGCCGAGCGTGATGACGAACATCTGGCCGATGCCGACGATCACCATGAAGACGGCGAGCGATAGCGCCGCCGTGATCATGCCGCCGGCGCCGTAGCCGCCGGTGAAGGTGATGGCGGCGAGCCAGACGATCAGCGCGCCGATGAACGACCAGATCCAGGGCCGGGCGAGAAGGGTCCTTATCGCGTTCACCGGTCGGCCTCCCTGCGGCTGATCAGGGCGCGGGCCGCCAGCACGATGATCAGGATCGCGCCGTTGGCCGCCACCTGCCAGTCGGGCGGAATGTGCATGAAGGTGAGGAGCGGCGAGGCGGCGAGCGCCAGCGTCAGCGCGCCGATGACGGCGCCGATCGGCGAGACGCGGCCGCCGATGAATTCGCCGCCACCGAGGATGACGCCGGCAATCGCCAGCAGCGTGTAACCATTGCCGAGATTGGCGTCGGCGGAGGTGGTGATGCCGACCAGTGCCATGCCGGACAGCACGCCGAACACGCCAGCCAGCGCGAACATCGTCACCTTGGTCTTCAGGATCGACCAGCCGGCGCGCCGGATCGCCTGGGCATTGCCGCCCGTGCCGCGAAGGACCGCGCCGTAGGAGGTCCGCATCAGCGCGAAGTGCACGCCGAGCGCGATGACGATTGCCGCAATGACCGGGAACGGCACGAAGGGCGGCTTCAAACTCATGAAGCCCTGCAGCCAGTCGGGCGCCTTGCCGCCCGGTTTCGGCAGCATGAGGATGGCGAGCCCCTGCCACACGAAGCTCATGCCGAGGGTCACGACGATCGAAGGCAGGTTGCGCAGATGGATCAGCGCGCCGAGGGCGGCATAGACGCCGATCGAGGCGAGCAGGACGATGACACCGAGGAGCGGGGCATCGCGCAGCCAGGTGGCGGTGACGCAGCCGACGAAGCCGACAAAGGTGCCGATCGACAGGTCGAGCTCGTTGACCGTGATGACGAACATCTGCGCGATCGTCGCCAGCGCGATCGGAATCGCCAGATTGAGCATCAGGTTGAAGCCGAAATAGCTGATCGCGCGCGGATTGAGCCAGGCGATCGCGATCAGGATCAGCGCCAGCGACAGGGCCGGCAGCAGGGCGCGCAGCATTCGCGCGAAGGCGGGCGAGCGCCAGCCGGTGCGCACGGCCGGTTCGGCGGAGGTGACGGCGCTCATGATGCGTGTCCTCGCAGGGTTGCCGGCCCGCCGCTTTCCTCAAAGGACGACTGGATCACCTTCTCCTCGGTCAGTTCGCTTTGGGCCAGATCGGCAACGATACGGCCATTCCGGAAGACGTAGACGTGGTCGCAATTCTCCAGCTCGTCCATTTCGGTCGTGTACCAGAGGAAGGTGCGGCCTTTGCGGGCCTCCTCGCGGATCAGGTCGTAGACCTCGAGCTTGGTGCCGATGTCGACGCCGCGCATCGGATCGTCCATCAGCACGATGCGGGCGTCCGAGCCAAGGGCGCGGGCGAACAACACCTTCTGCTGGTTGCCACCCGAGAGCGACAGGATGTTGTTGTCGAGATCGGGCGTGCGGATGCCGATCTTTTCCTGCCAGGAGCGGGCGAGCGCCTCTTCGCGTTCCGGCGACAGCAGCAGGCCACGCCGCAATCCGGCGAGCGAGCGGATGCCGATGTTCTGGGCGATCGACCACAGCGGGAAGATGCCGTCGGTCTGGCGGTCGCCGGCGACGAGCGCCACCGGCGCGCTGACCTCGATGCCAGGCCGGCCTTGCATCGCGGCGCCGTAGACATCGAGCAGCAGGCGCGTCTGGCCGTGGCCGGCGAGCCCGGCGAGCCCGATGATCTCGCCTTGATGCGCCACCAGTTCGGCACCGGCGGTTTGGCCGCGCGGACGCGCGCGCACCATGAGCGCCGTTTCGCCGCGCGTTCTGGCGGCGGCCTCGGTCTTGTCGCGCTGGCGGGCGCCGCCCATCGTCGCCACCAGCCGATCCCGATCGAACGCGGAGGCCGTGTCGGTCGCAACCACCTTGCCGTCGCGCATGACGACAACGCGGTCGCAGGTGGACAGGATCTCGCCCAGCATGTGCGAAATCAGGATCGAACTGATGCCCTGATCGACCGCCCGCCTTACGAAGGCGAGCAGTTGGCCGGCCGTATGTGCGTCGAGCGACGAGGTCGGCTCGTCGAGAATGACGAGGTGCAGCGGATCCTCGGTGACCGTGAAGGCGCGCGCCACCTCGACCATCTGGCGCTGGCCAATGGCGAGATCGCCGACCACGTCGGACGGGTCGATGCCGTGGCCGGGGAATATCTCGTCGAGTTTGGCGCGGATCAGCGCGGCTGAGTGCTTGCGCCAGCCGATTCCCTTCAGCGAGGCATGCGTGATGCGTGCATTCTCTGCCACCGTCAGGTTTGGGCAGAGCGACAGTTCCTGGAACACGCAGCGTATGCCGAGCTTTTGCGCCCGTGCGACCGAGTAGGCTGTTTCTTCGTGCCCGCCGATGGTGATGCGGCCGCGATCCGCCCGGCCGCTGCCAGCCAGGATATGCATCAGCGTCGACTTTCCGGCGCCGTTATGGCCGACCAGCCCGACGCAGGAACGGGAATCGACCGTCAGGTCGACCCCGTCGAGCGCGCGGACGGCGCCGAAATGTCTCTCGACGCCGTCCAGTCTCACGATAGCTGAACTACCCTCGGACATACCAACCCGCATTCAATCTGACATGTGGAGGGTGAGACCCGTCTTACTTGATGTTGGCCTTGATCGCTTCGATCGCGTCGGCCTGCGTGTATTCATGCGTGGCGACGCCGCCCTCGGGAATGTTCGGCAGGGCGGCCTCGAAGTCGTCCTGGGTGAAGGCGAGGTAGGGAACCAGCAGGTCGTGCGGGATATCCGTCCGGCCGTCGAGCACCTGCTGGGCGACCCAGAAGGCGAGCGTCGAGACGCCGGGCGCGATCGATGCGGACCAGGTCTGGTAACCGTCCTTGGCCTTCTGCTCCTTCCACCACTGCAACTCGTCCTGGCGGTTGCCCATGATGATGGTCGGACGCGGCTTGCCAGCGGTGGCGAAGGCCTGGGCCGCGCCGTAGCCATCGCCGCCCTGGTCGACAATGCCGACAATGTCGGGAAGCGAAGGCAAGACGGTTGCAACGGCCTTTTGCGCTGTCGTCTGGTCCCAATTGCCGGTGACCGAATTGGCGATCTTGAATTGCGGGTGCTTTTTCACGCCTTCGAGAATACCCGCATGGATCTCGTCGTCGATCGAGGTGCCGGCGAGGCCGCGAATCTCAAGCAGGTTTCCGCCCTCGGGATGGAAACCGGCCATCTTGTCGAGCTGCTCTTCGCCCATCTTCTTGTAGTCGACGACGACGCGGTAGGCGCAGGGCTCGGTGACGATGCCATCGAAGGAGACGACGACGATGCCGGCGTCGCAAGCTTGCTTGACCGCGCCGTTGAGCGCGTCGGGCGAGGCGGCATTGACGACAATCGCGTCATAGCCCTGCAGGATCAGGTTCTGGATCTGCGCGGCCTGGGTCGGCACTTCCTGATCGGCAGTGGTGAAGACGTCGGCCGCGGCCACCACGCCGTCGGCGACGGCTTTCTTGGTGACGGCGTCATAGCTCTTCAGCATCGCCTGACGCCAGGAATTACCGGCGTAGTTGTTGGAGAAGGCGATCTTCTTGCCGGACGTGTCGGCGTGTGCGGCCCCGGCCATCAGCACCAGGGCAAGCGTAGCCAGTACGGGCGATTTTCTCATGGCACATTCCTCCCAGAGCCTGTCGCTTCAGCGCGTCTCTTTGCGGCTCGTATCTCAGGCTCTCATAGGCGGAATGGCCGGTCAATCGGATTGGCCGGTGCGGGTCCCGGCGAAACAGAACGTGTCCGCGAACCCCGGCATTTCAAGGCGTTGGCAGGGAGGGCTCCTGGCGGAGGGCCGCGCGCAAGTGCCGGATCAGCGCATGCTTTCGATCAGGTCCTCTGCATCGGCGTCGGCATGTCGGTTGGCGAGCTGGAAGGCCGCCTCGGCGTCGCCGCTGCAGATCGCATTCACCAGCGGCTCGTGCAGCTCGATGATGTCGAGCGGGTCGTGGTAGAACTTGTCGGTCAGCCGCAGGAACATCCGCGTCTGGCCCTCGAGCCGATTGTAGATATCCATCAGCCGGCGATGGCCGGAGATCTCGATCACGGTGCGGTGGAAGTCGAAGTCGAGCTCGGTCAACCGGGCCCGGTTGCCCGTCCGCGCGGCCGTCCGCATTGCCTGAAGCAGCGCCTCGAGCGCCTCGCGCCCTTTGTCATCGATCCGTTTGGCGGCCAGCCGTGCGCCGAGCGACTCCAGCGCCTCGCGCAGCATCGAGATCTCGTAGACGTCGCTCTTCTCGACCGTGATGACGAAATTGCCGCGACGGGGCCGGTATTCGACCAGCCCCTCGGCCTGCAGGAATTTCAACGCGGCGCGGATCGTGCCCTGGCTGACATTGAAGCGGGTGGCCAACTCCAGCTCGATCAGGCGAGCGCCCGGGGCGAGATCGCCATCGAGAATGGCGGCGCGCAGCGCCTCGCCGATCTCGGATTCGAGACTGGCATGCGTATCGCCGGATACGGGTTTCTTGGTCTGGCGGCCCATCATCGGATCGCTCCTGTACGCGACGGGGAAGGGGTGTTGCCGAGGCAGTGCCCGTCTTTCGGTCGTTCTGTCGTTTGCCGTGCCGCGGGATTGGTCCCCCGCCGCGCCGGCCTCGAACCGTACCTTGCCTTCATGCGCTCCAGCCAGTTCCCCCCGGATCGTTTGCCTGTCCGGCGTTGAAAACTAACAATAAACGATATTCCGACCACGACTAGGCCGAGTGTTCCATCGTCCCGCACCTTGCGCGCGATATGAGTCTCAAGCGGCCGCTTTGGTTGGTTGGCAATTTCCTGTCCTTTTGGATTGGGATTTTATCAATAATCGATATTGACAGCGGTTCCAACACGCAGGATCTTGCGCGCCGCCGAATGGGCGGCCGCGTGACAGTCGACGCGACCGCCATCTGATTGCCGCCATCTGCGCGGCGAGCGCCCAGCAGGAGAGCCAGGTGTCGTCGATATTTTCCCGGGATTACGCAAGCGAACTCCCGACCGCCGTGCGCGGCAGTGGCGTCTATCTCTATGACGATGCCGGCAAGGCCTATCTCGATGGCATGGGCAGCGCCGGCGTCGTCGGCATCGGCCATGGCCGCACCGAGATCTACCAGGCGCTGGCGGCGGCCGGCGACAAGGTGACCTTCGCCTATTCGGCCCAGTTCACCACGCCCTGGCAGGAAGAATTCGGCCGCTCGATTCTGTCCGTTGCGCCGAAGGGGATCGAGTCGGTCTATTTCGTCTCCGGCGGCTCGGAGGCCAACGAGACGGCGCTGAAGCTCGCCCGCCAGTATCATCTGGAGCGCGGCGACACCCAGCGCCAGAAGATCATCTCGCGCTGGCAGAGCTATCACGGCGTCACGATCGCGACGCTGTCGCTGTCGGGCCGCACCAGCTGGCGCGCGCCCTATACGCCCTACATGCTGCCGGTGATCCACATCGCGCCGCCCTACGAATATCGCTGCGCCTACTGCAAGGACAAGGGCGGCTGCACGCTCGATTGCGCCGACGAGCTGGAGCGGGCGATCAACCTCGAAGGGCCGGAGACCGTCTCCGCCTTCTTCGCCGAGACCATCGTCGGCACCACCGCATCCGGCCTCGTTCCGCGCCCGGACTACTACAAGCGCATCCGCGAGATCTGCGACCGCTACGGCATCCTGTTCGTCGCCGACGAGGTGCTGGCGGGCTATGGCCGCACCGGCCGTCCCTTCGCCATTCAGGACTGGGATGTCGTGCCGGACATGATCACCTGTGGCAAGGCGATCGGCAGCGGCTACGCGCCGCTCGGCGCCGTGCTGATCAACGACAAGATCACCAATTTCTTCCGCGAGAGCCGCAAGCGCTTCGTGCATGGCTTCACCTATAGCGGCCATCCGACATCCTGCTTCATCGGCCAGCAGGTGTTCGACATCATGTCGAAGGAGGGGCTGTTCACCCGCTCCGCCGAGATCGGCAAGCATCTGCATGCTCGTCTCGACGATCTGCAGCAGCGCCATCCCTGCATCGGCGAAGTGCGCGGACGCGGCCTCTATGGCGGCGTCGAATTCGTCGCTGATCGGGCGACGCGGGCACCGTTCCCGGCCGAGAAGAATTTTACCTCGCGACTGGTTTCCGGCATGAAGGACCGAGGCGTCATCATCGGCGGCGGCGTTCCGGGCGCCAATTTCGGCCAGGGAGGCGACCACATCCAGATCACGCCACCCTTCATCGTCAGCGAGGCCGAAATCGACATTCTGGTCGATGCGCTCGACGACACGATCGGCGAGATCGCCTGACGGTTTCCGGCGTCTGTACGGCGGATTTCCGCCGCATGGACACGGTAGGGATGTCTCGCGTGGGGGAGGGATTGCCTGGCTATTGGGCAACTACCTGCCACGGAGACAGACTTGCAGACTATCAATAATCGAGTATCGTTTCTTGACCTTACGACAGGAAACGACGCTGGATTGAACGAGCAGGCTGACGCGTGCGCGCATGCGGCGTGCCGAAACAAGAAGAACCACTGAGGGGAATACAGGATGTTGAAGACGCTTCTTGCTGCCGTCTGTGTGGCGGCAATCACCACCGCTTCGGCCCATGCCGGCGTCACGATCCGCATCGGCGGCGCGGGTTCCGACGACAGCCCGGACACCAAGGCCATGCAGGTCTTCAAGGAGAAGATCGAGGCCGATCTCGGTAGCGACGTCGCGATCGAGCTGTTCCCGGGTTCGCATCTCGGCACGGTCGACGAGATGGTCGAGCAGGTGAAGGGCGGCGTGCTCGAGTGCATGTATGAAAGCGTCGGCGACCTTGGCTCGTTCCATCCCGCCGCCAACGCCGAGGGCGTCGCCTATCTCTATCGCGATGAGGACGACTTCTTCCGCATCTGGCGCGGCCCGATCGGCCGGGAGATCATCGAGTCGATCGCCAAGGATGCCGGCTTCCGCGTCATCGGTCCGGCCTTCCACGGCTTCCGCCAGTTCCTGGTGACGAAGCCGGCCGACAGCCTCGACGACCTGCAGGGTCGCAAGATCCGCGCGCCCGGCATCCCGGCCTATATCGAATCGATCCGCGCCCTCGGCGCCAATCCGGCCACGGTTCCGTTCGAGGAGGTCTACACCGCCATCCAGCAGGGCGTCGTCGACGGTGTCGAGCAGCCGCTGGTCGCGATCAAGGACAAGCGCTTCTACGAAGTCGCCAAGCATCTCGTCATGACCAACCACATGGCCGAGACGATGGGCTTCATGTGCGGCGAGGAATGGTACCAGGCGCAGGACGAGCGCACCCGCACCGCCTTCCAGAAGGCAGCGGAAGCCAGCGCCGACTGGTATCGCGACTATACCGACAAGTCGCAGGCCGAGGTGCTCGCTTCGCTCGTGGCCGAGGGCGTCGTCGTCCACAAGCCCGACCTGGCACCGTTCATCGCCAAGGCCGCCACCGCGAGCTATGACCCGGCGCTGCAGCCGATCATCGCCAAGATCCGCGCCTCGCAGTAAGCATCAAGCCCGCCGCTCGACAGCGGCGGGCCTCTCCCCTGGGGGTACCGATGACCAATGTCCTCGTCCGGGTCGGCGATCTTCTGCGCCGGCTGCTCAGCTTCCTGGTCGGGGCCATGCTGCTCGCGATCGTTCTTCTCGTCTGCGTCCAGGTCTTCTCGCGCTACTTCATCGGCGCGGCGACGCCGGGGATGGCGGAAATCTCCCGCCTTCTGTTCATCTGGCTCACCTTCCTCGGCGCCGCCCTGCTGATCAGCCGCCGCGAGCTGATCGTCATCGACTTCCTGCATGATCGGCTGAATGCCGATCTGTTCAAGCGGCTCGGCATCGTCATCGACCTCGCCACCGCCGTCTTCCTCGTCATGCTGATCGTCTATGCGCGTCATCTGATGATCGTCGTCGGCCAGAAGATCGCGCCGGCCACGGGCCTGCCGTTTGCCTGGTTCTACGGCTCGATCGTTGCCTTTGCCGGTCTCGGTCTGTTCTTCATCGTCGAGCGCATCCTGACGCCGCGCGCCTCGGCAGAGCGCGAGGCCGCGTTCAAGGCCGCCCAGTCCCAAGGTCATGCCGCCCCGACCGAAAGCACCGCATCATGATCATGCTCGGCGTCCTCTCCGTCACCTTCCTGGCGCTCGCCCTTTTGGCCGTGCCGATCGCCATCGCGCTCGGCGTCTCGGCCCTGATCATCGTCGCGATCTGGGGCATGCCGGGTTTCATCCTGGCGCAGAAGATGGTCAACGGCATCGACTCCTTCCCGCTGCTGGCGGTGCCGTTCTTCATTCTCGCCGCCTCGGTGATGAACTCGGGCGGCATCACCACCCGCGTCGTCGACCTGTTCTCCTCGGCGCTCGGCCGTATCCGCGGCTCGTCCGGCGTCGTCAATGTCGGCACCAACATCTTCCTCGCCGGCATTTCCGGCTCGGCCGTGGCGGATGCGTCCGCCTCCGGCGCGCTGATCATCCCGGAGATGCGCAAGGAGGGCTATTCCGGCGGCTTCGCGGCGGCGCTGACCGCCGGCGCCGCCGTCATCGGTCCGATCATCCCGCCGAGCATTCCGCTCGTCATCTATGGCGTCATCGCCCAGGTCTCGATCACCAAGCTGTTCGTCGGCGCCTATATTCCCGGCCTGCTGATCGGCTCGGCGCTGATCGCCTATGTCATCTTCTACGCCAAGAAGCACAACCTGCCGGCGCGCGGCCGCAAGCCGTGGGGCGTGATCGGCAAGCAGTTCAAGGGCAGCGCCTGGGCGCTTTCCATGCCGCTGCTTTTGATCGTCGGGGCCAAGGGCGGCCTGTTTACCGTCACCGAACTCGGCGCGGTGCTGGTGCTCTATGCGATCTTCGTCGGCTGGGTCATCCATCGCGAGTTCCAGTGGCGCCAGTTCCCGTCCATGCTGACGGAGGCAGGGCTGCAGACCGCCAACATCATGCTGGTCGTCGCCGTCTCGTCCTTCATCGCCTATCTGGTCGTCGTGCACGGCATCCCGCGCGACATCCAGGCGCTGCTGCATGGCGCCGACCTGTCGCCGTGGGAATTCCTGCTGATCGTCAACGTCGTCTTCCTGGTCGCGGGCATGTTCCTCGACTCGACGCCGGCGACGATCATCCTGGTGCCGATCTTCCTGCCGGCTGCTACCAGCTTCGGCATCGATCCCACCCATTTCGGCCTGGTCATCGTGCTCAACCTGATGGTCGGCCTGATCCATCCGCCGCTCGGCCTCAACCTGCTGATCACCCAGTCGATCGCCAAGGTGCCGATGCGCGATGTCGTCTGGGCCAGCCTGCCGATCGTCGGCATCGTGCTCTGCGTGCTGCTGGTGATCACCTTCGTGCCGCAGACAGTGCTCTGGCTGCCGCACGTCATGGGCATGAAGTAGCCGATCCACTTGCTTCGACAAACAAAGAGGGCCGCTCTCCGGCAAGGAGAGCGGCCCTCTTTGTTTCAACAGCGACGTCTGCTAGCCGCGTCGGATGACGAAGATGCCGACGACCACCGAGATCGCCGTCGCGACGTAAATCGACAGCGACTGCTCGACGAAGCGCATCCAGAACAGGTGGATGGCGACGAACAGCACGACCGCGATGAAGATACGGTCGAACAGGTTGGTCTCGATCGGCAGGAAGCCCTGCCGGACAGGGGCCTTGCGGGGCGTATCGAGGCTCATGCGCTATCCCTTCACGGCGCCGAAGGTCAGGCCGGCGACGATGTGCTTCTGCACCAGCGCCAGGAAGACGATGGCCGGGATCAGGGTCAGCATGGCGGTGGCCGCCATCTGGCCCCAGTTGGTGCCGGTGACGGTGACGAATTCGGCCAGGCCCGTGGTGATGGTACGGGCATGCACGCTCGTCAGCGTCGCGGCGAACAGATACTCGTTCCAGGCAAACACCCAGGTCAGGATGCCGGTGACGGCGAGGCCGGGCTTGGCGAGCGGCAGGATGACGTACCAGATCACCTGCCACGTCTTGGCGCCGTCGACATAGGCGGCCTCATCCAGTTCGGACGGGATCGCGTCGATGACGCCACGCAGCGTCCAGATCGCGAAGGGCAGGTTGAACACGCAATAGAGCAGGATCAGGCCGGTGCGCGTGTCGAACAGCTTCCAGTCGCCGACGACGAAGACCTGCGTATAGAGCAGGAACAGCGGCAGCAGGAAGGCCGCCGGCGGCGCCATGCGGTTGGTGATCGTCCAGAAGAAGATGTTCTCCTTGCCGTGCAGCTTGTAGCGCGTCAGCGCATAGGTGGCGAACAGCGCCAGCACCGTGACCAGGAAGGCATTCGACGTGGCGACCACGATCGAATTGAACATGTATTTCTGGAAGGTCGGATCGGTCAGCGTCTTGATGTAGTTCTCCGAGAAGAATGTCGTGATGATGAAGTTCGGCTTGCCGAACAGCTCGACGCGGCTCTTCGCCGAGACGATGAACATCCAGTAGATCGGGAACAGCGTCACGAGGCTGGAGACGGTCCAGAACAGGATCGACAGAAGCGGGCGTTGACGGGTCATTCTGGCCTCTTCAGATCGCGGCGGGCGACGAGACCGGCATAGAGCAGCCAGCACATCACGATGGTGAGGTAGAGCGTGATCAGCGACATGGCGGAGCCATAGCCGTAATCCGTCTTCGGGAAGACGACGCGCCAGATGTAGAGACCGATATAGCGCGTGGCAGAGCCGGGGCCGCCGCCGGTCAGCATCCAGACCTCGTCGACGGTGCGCATGGCGTCCATCAGGCGGATGAACACGGCCGACAGGATCGCCGGCTTCAGCATCGGCAGCGTCACGTACCAGAAGGTCTGGACGCGGTTGGCGCCATCGATCTGCGCCTGCTCGAAGGGCTCCTTCGGCATGGACGACAGGGCGGCCAGCAGGGTCAGCGTGACCAGCGGCGTCCAGTGCCAGATGTCCATCACGACGGTGGTCATGAAGGCCTGGCCGACATAGCGGCTGATCAGGAATTCATAGCCGAACCACTTGTCGAGGCAATAGGGAATCGGGCCGAGGCCGGGCACCGTCATCAGGCGCCAAGTTGCGCCGACGGCGACGGGGGCGATCATCAGCGGCAGCGTGTGAACCGTGCGGAACAGGCCCTTGAGCGGGAAGTTCTTCATGAACAGCTGCGCCAGCAGATAGCCCAGGATGACCTGGCTGGTGACGGCGAAGACGCCGAATTTCAGTGTGTTCCACAGCGCCATCAGGAAGCCCTTGTCGAAGACGAGGGCGCGATAGTTCTGGACGCCGGCGAAGCGCATCGTCGGATCGGCGGCGAAGCTGTTCCAGTCGAAGAAGCTGATCACCGTCACATAGACGAACGGCCAGACACCGAAGACGAACAGGATCAGGATGGTCGGGGCAAGGAACAGCCAGCCGACGGTTTGAGAGCGCATGAAGCGGGTTCTCCAGATGCCACGGGCAGCGTTTCCGGCGGTGTGCCGGGAAACGCCACTGCGGGCTGGCGCGATGGGGTCGCTTGGGGCGGCTCGGTCGACGGCGCCGCGATGGCCGCCCCTTGGCCGAACGAACGGGCGAGGTCCCGGATGGAACCTCGCCCGTCGCCGCGAGGCTTACTTGCGGTAGCCGAGCTTGGTCAGTTCGGCTTCCGCCGTCGTCGCCATCTGGTCGAGGGCGTCGGAAGGCGTCAGTTCACCGGTGATCGCCTGGTAGAAGATCGGTGCGACCGCTTCGCGAACCTGGTTGTGGAACGGATAGGGCGGTGCGCCGGCGAACAGCTTGCCCTGGTCGCGCATCAGCGTGTAGTAGCCGTCCGTCTTGGCGTCCTGCGCCACGACCTTCGGGTCGTCATAGGTCGACTGCAGCGTGATGCGGGAGCCGGCCACGGCCCAGTCGGCCTGGACAGAGGGCTGGGCGATGTACTGCAGGAACAGCGCCGCCGCAGCCTTGTTCTTCGACGAGTGCGGGATACCGAAGGCGCCGCCATCATAGTAGCCGATATAGCCGGTGCCGGCCTCGGCGGCTTCGATCACGCCGGGCTCGACCGGCGGCAGGGCGACGCCGACCTTACCGACGACCTTCGACTTGGATTCGTCGGTGGCGATCCAGGCAGCGTTCTCGCCATAGACGAGACCCTGCGCGGCGCGGCCGGCGCCGAAGGTGGCGGCGACCTCGTCCCACGTCGATGCGGTCGACTCAGGCGGGGCGTTCTTCAGCAGCCCAACCCAGAATTCCAGCGCCGCCTTGGCTTCGGGGCTGTTCATCTTGCCGCCATGCTCGACGCTTGCGGCGAAGTTGTTCGAGGCGTCGATGCCCCAGTTGTAGACGCCGAAGGTCGGCGCGACGCTCTCGACATATTCATACCAGGACGACGGATGTCCGGTATTGGCCTGGACCGTCGAGCCCCAGAGTTCGATGCCCTTGTCCTTGCCCCACTGGGTGAAGAAATCGGCGATCTCGACATATTCGGCGTGATTCTTCGCCGGCGCGAGGTCGCGATTGTACTTCACCTTGAAGGCGGCGGTGACTTCCGGATCCGCGAACAGGTCCTTGCGGTACAGATAGACCTTGATGAAGGCTTCCATCGGCACGCCGAACAGGTCGCCATCCTTGCCCTTGAAGTAGTTGGCGAAGGTGGTGAAGTTGGCCGGATCGTAATCGGGCGCCTTCAGCTTCGGATTATCGGCGAGGAACTTGGTGATGTCGACCAGGAAGTCGCGGGCGAGATAGCCGTAGACGGCGTCCTGCTCGATATAGACGAAGTCATAGATGCCGGTATTGGCCTCCATGTCCTTGATCGCCTTGTCGTACATCTGGTCCCAGGATGTCGCCTCGAACTCGACATTGATGCCGGTCGCCTGGGTGAAGGCCGGGCCCAGCACGTTCTTGACGTAATTGGACGGCGGCGTGCTCTCGGAGACGCCGCGGATCGTCGCTCCGGCGAGTTCCTTGCCGGCATCGGACCAGAAGTCCGCCTTTGCCGGTGCAACGCCGGCCATCAGGCCCGCCGCGATCGCGCCGAGCATCATACGCTTCAAACCAGACATTCCTCGTCCTCCCTCGGATTGTCGACAGCAAACCCGGCGCTCCGGCCGCTTCCTCCGAAGCAGGCAAGAGTCCTCGTGCCCAGTCGCACGAGCCGGACCTCCAGCGCGCCATGTCGTCCGTGGCGCGCGCCGCATGTTCAGTCTTCCAAAGCGAGCGGGGCTCTCCTCCGAGCCTCGGACCGGACCCATCGTCCCTTGTGCCGATCAACCGCGTGCTTCAGGGCGAACTCTAGAAGAGGGTAATCCGTCTCACCACGCGCGTTTGCCGCCGCTTCTGTACAATTTTGTCGGCACGCGGGAAGGGGCTCCGCCCCGGGGCGCATTCAGGCTGTTGCGACGATGACCTGATCGAAGCGCGTGATCGTGCCGATGCGGCGGGAGTCGCGGCGATAGGCCGAGGGCGACTGGCCGCAAATCTTGACGAACTGGCGATTGAAATTGGCGACATTGTTGAAGCCGACCTCGAAGCAGATGTCGGTGATCGGCTTCTCCGTCTGGCTCAGCAGGTTGCAGGCAGCGTGGACACGCGAGCAATTGACGTAGCGGGCGAAGGTGTGGCCGGTCTGCTTCTTGAAGAAGCGCGAGAAGGCGCTCGCTTCCATGCCGCAGAGCCCGGCGACCTTGGACAGGCGGATCTCGCCGGCAAAGTTCTCCAGGATGTGGCTGATCGCGATCTCGAGCTTTTCCGACGAGCGAGTCTGGGCGACGAAGCTGGGGGCTGCCCGCGACAGGACTTTTCGCTCGCGCGGCGTCTGGGCCAGAAGGGTCATCCGTTCGAGGAACAGCACAAGCCGCCGCGGTCCGTGGACGCCGCCGATCTCGCGCAACAGCCGGCGGCCTTCTTTCGCGGTCTCGCCGCTGAACTCGACGCCGCGCGCCGCGTCCGCAAACAGCGTCGCGACGTCGTCGAACTCCGGGCAGAGGTCCGAAACCTTCTCGGCGAAGGCGGGGCTGAACTGGATCAGCATGTCGCGGTCGGGGATGTGTTCGCCGGGCTGGCTGGCGCTGACCCAGTTGTGCGGCAGGTCGGGGCCGGTCAGGACGAGGCAACCGGCCTGGAAATCGCCGACATGGTCGCCGATCATCATCTTGCCCGAGCTCGCCTGGATCAGGTGCAGTTCATATTCTGGATGATGATGCCACTTGGCCAGATGATGCGGATAATCGTGGACGTTCCATCGAAATGATTCCGACGGCGCACAGACGATCACCTCGAAATCCGGCGTAAATCGGCGCTCGAAACTCATGACGGCCCCTCCCTCCCGGGGACCACCCTCGACGTTGTTGCCACGTCTGAGCCCGTTGGTCCCGTTCCTTGAAGGTATGGTACCGGATCGATAGCGTTCTTTGACACGAAATAAATCGACGAGCCGCAGCCATCGCGCCGGGCGCGCGATGGCTGATCCTGGTGGGCCTTGATCAGACCAGCGCGTCGGGACCGGCGCCGCAGACCAGCGCGCCGACATTGTGGCCGGCGGGGAAGTTCAGCACTCCGGTGCGCAGCGCCGCAATGGCGGCGGCCCCGCTCAGATCGGCCGCGATCCCCAACTCGAACCAGAGCCAGCGGCTGGCGTCGAGCATCGCCTCGTCGGAGACGAGCACGATGTCGTCGACATGGTCGCGCACCAGCTCGAACACGCCCGGGTCGGTCTCGGCGCAGGACATGGTGGCAACGCGGCTCGTCACCGCCGGCAGGCGAACGACGCGGCCGGCGTCGAGCGACGCCTTCAGCGTCGGCGAGCCTTCCGGCTCGATGCCGATGATGCGGACCGACGGCTTCAGCGCCTTGATGGCGACGCCCATGCCGGAAATCAGGCCACCGCCGCCGATCGCCACCAGCACGGTGTCGACGTCGGGGATTTCTTCCAGCAGCTCGAGCGCCGTCGTGCCCTGGCCGGCGATCACGTTGCGATCGGCGAAGGGGTGGAAATAGGCGGCGCCGTTCGCCTCGGCGAAGGCGAGGGCGTGCAGGTTCGTCTCGTTCCAGATGTCGCCGATGATCTCGACGGTCGCGCCCCAGCGCTTCAGCTTGTCGACCTTCGCCGGCGTGATGCTCTTCGGCACGAAGATCGTCGCCGGCACGCCGGCGAGCTTGGCCGCGCGCGCCGTTGCCAGGCCGTGATTGCCGCCCGAGGCGGTGACGACGCCACCGGCCAGGTCTTCCTTCGGCGTGGTCAGCAGCTTGTTGGTGGCGCCGCGCGCCTTGAACGAGCCGGTCGGCTGCAGGCATTCGAGCTTCAGCGACAGGTTCGCCTCGCTGACGGGCTCGGCCAGCGCGTCGGCGCGGATGTTCGGTGTGCGGCGGATATGCGGCGCGATCCGCGTGGCCGCGGCCTGGATGTCTGCGAGTTGGATCATTTCAGCGAACCCCCATAGGGCGAGGCGACGACGAGGCAGCAATTGCCGGGACGGACCCGGCCGGGCTGGCGACGACCATAGAGGATCCCGTCGGCGGCGTAAGTCAGTTCCGCCGGCTTGCGGTCGGGATGCGACAGGAAATGGATGCGTCCGGCCGGCTGGCCGCGCGAGACCATGGTGCCGTTCCTGTGGAACGGCTCGAACACGCCGTCATCATCGGCGAGCACGAAGGCGTCCGATCCCGGCAGCTCGAACAGGCGCTGCTCATGGCGCGGCGGCGTCGCCATCTCCGGCGGCAGGACGCCGAGATGCGACAGCACGTTGCGGACGCCGCGGCGGCAGATGTCGAGCGCGTCGAGCGAGACCGTGCCGCCGCCGGCCATTTCGGTGCCGACCACCGTCAGTCCGGCGCGGGCGGCCGAGGCGGTCGCGGTGCGATGGTCGCCGCGATTGTCGATGACGACGATCAGCGGCGCGTCGAAAGCGGTGACGGCGGCGACGTTCTTCGCGTGCTGGACCGGATCGGCGACTGGCTCGATCACCGCGCTCGGCATCAGGTCGAGCGACGAGCCGCCGGAGTGGAGATCGAGGAATGCGTCGCCCATCGGGAACAGCGCGTCGTTGACGAAGGCCGAGATCTGCTGGGTCGAGGTGCCGTTGGCGTCGCCCGGAAAGGTCCGGTTCATGTTGAGGTCGTCGATCGGCGAGGTGCGGCGCGCCTGCAGCACGGCCGGCAGATTGATCGCCGGAATGAAGATCAGCCGGCCGGCGATCTTGCCGGGGTCGAGATCGCGGATCAGTTCGCCGAGCGCGATCGGCCCTTCATATTCGTCGCCGTGATTGCCGCCTTCCAGAATGACCGTGGGGCCATTGCCGTTCTTGATGACGGCGAGCGGAATGCGGATCACGCCCCAGGCGTCGTCATGGACGGAGAGAGGCAGGTTGAAATAGCCGCTCTGCTTGCCGTCCTTTTCAAAGTCGACGGTGCATTGTGCCAGTTGTTTCGCGTTCAGGCCCATTTTCTGCTCTGTGCGGGACGACCAAGGGATTTGGATGCAAGTGCGGTCGTGTCGGAGGGTGATGCAACCGTAATTTCTATCACTGATGATATCAAGAGTTGATATGTGATACAATGCGTGGGCATGCTGGACGGAATGCCATCTTGCGCGCCGACGCGCTCCCGGCGATGACCTTGACCAAAGGAGAAACGCTATGACCAGTGCCAAGCGGCCATCCGGTGGGAAGGATGCCGACGACGCCAAGACGGCCCGGCCGGCAGCCCGGTCGGCCGGTTTGGAAATGGCGGAGCCGGGCAAGCCCGCCAAGCCGGCAAAGTCGCCCAAGGCCGGCGCGCCCGCCAAGCCGATTGCCGGGCGCGCTGCGAAAACGGCGACCGCCGGCAAGCTGGCGAAGCCGGCTTACAGCGCCCCGGCGCTGGAAAAGGGCCTCGATGTGCTCGAATTGCTCGCCAGCCTTTCCGAAGGCGTGACGCCGAGCCAGATCGCGCAGCAACTCGGCCGTTCGCTGCAGGAAGTGTATCGCGTGGTCGTCGCGCTGGAGCGGCGCGGTTATATCCAGCGGCCGCCGGGCGAGGAAAGCCTGGTGCTGTCGACCAAGCTGCACGACTTGTCCTACCGCTATCCGCCGATGCGCCGGCTGATCGACGTGGCGCGGCCGGTGATCAATCGCGCCTCGATCGAGGCCTATCAGGCGTTCCACCTGGCGGTGCTGGACGGTCTTTCGATCCGCGTCGTCGCCCAGGTCGACAGCCCGGCGCCGCTCGGTTTTCGCCTGCGCGTTGGCACCCAGAACCCGGCGATCCGCACCGCGTCCGGCCGGCTGCTGATCGCCTACCAGTCGCCGTCGATGCAGGAATGGCTGTTCGAGGCGATTGGCCAGAACGCGCCGAAAAGCGAGGTCGACTGGTTGAAGAAGCGCGTCGATGTCGTGCGCTCGGTCGGCTACGAGATGATTGTCGGCGAGGCGCTGAAGGGCATCACCGACATCAGCTTCCCGATCCTCGACGCCGAGGGCCACGCGCCGGCGGTGATCACCATGCCGTTCCTCGCCTCGGCGACCGAGAAGGTGCCGATGGAGGATGCGACGCGGATTCTCTACGAGGCGGCCGCCAGCATCACCACCTTGTTCGGTGGCCACCTGGCCGAGCCACGTTTTCCGCTCGCCAATACCGGCGGTCCGGTCGGCGGCTAGGGTCCGCTCAGGCGTCACGATCGGGCCGTACGGCAAGGCGAAACACTTCGTCGAGCCAGAGCGGCTCGCCATCTGAGGTCTCGTAGCTTTCGAACAGATGCGACAATGTCGCGGTCCAGCGCTTCTGGATCGCGCTCGCCTGCATGATCGCTTCCGCCGCGCGGTAGCCGTTGCGGCCGCGCAGGCGCGAGATGACGATCTCCTCGTGCCGCCAGATTTGATAATCCTCGAAGCCGGCCGCCTCGATCTCGGCCAGCAGCTCCGGCCAGACCGCGGCGTGCCAGCGGTCATATTCGGGGCCGGCGCCGGGCCTCAGGCGGTAGAGGAACATCACCGGCTCGCCCGGCTTCGGATCGCGCTTCATCGGACGGCTCCCGCAATGGCGCCGGAGAGAATCTGGCGCTGGAACAGCATGTAGACGAGGATGACCGGCGCCAGCGCCACGATCAGCCCGGCGCTGATCAGCGGGATCGAGACGTCGTATTGCCCCGATAGCAGCGCCACGCCGACCATCAGCGTCTTCTTGTCGGAGCCGCCCATGATGACCAGCGGCAGCAGCAAATCGTTCCACATCCAGACGAAGTTGAGGATCGACAGCGCCGCGATGGCCGGGGTCGAGATCGGCAGCAGGATCGAGAACAGGATGCGGATGTCGCCGGCGCCGTCGAGCCGCGCCGCCTCGATCAACTCGTCGGGAATGGCACGGAAATAGGCCGACAGCAGATAGGTGCCGAGCGGCAGGCCAAAGGCGGCATAGGCGAGGATCAGGCCCTGATAGGTGCCGCCGAAGCCGAGATCGAGGATGGTCTCGTAGAGCGGGTAGATGATCACCTGGCTCGGGATCACCAGCATTGCGATGACGAACAGGAAGATGTAGTTGCCGCCGCGCATCTTCAGCTTGGTGACGGCATAGGCGATGAACAAGGCCGCGACGGTCGAAAGCACCAGCCCGCCGGCCGTGGTGATGATGCTGTTCAGCAGCAGCCGCCAGACCTTCATGCGCTCGAAGGTCTCGATGTAGTTGTCGAAGGTGATGTCGGTGAGGAAACCGAGCGGGTCGGCCGAATAGGCGGCGCGCGTCTTCAGCGAATTGATCACGGTGAAAACAAGCGGATAGAGCGTCACCACGGCGAGCACGACGAGAACCGCCGTGACCAGCCAGCGGGTCAGCACGATGCGCATCGAGGAAACCGTCATTCTATCGGAAGGGGCCGGGCGGGTCATTTCTTCTGGGCTCCTTCGACATACATGCGGCGGACCACGAAGGCCGAGACAATGGCGACGAAGACGAACAGCGCCATGCCGATCGCAGCGCCCAGGCCGCGGTCGAGGAACTGGAAGGTCGTTGTAAAGACGAGGAATTCCGGCAGCACCGTCGCGGTTCCCGGCCCGCCCTTGGTCAGCGCGTAGATCAGCGGGAACATCCAGATCAGGATGCCGGAGGTGCACAGCACCGCCCAGTAGCCGATCACCGATTTGAGCAGCGGCATGATGATGTAGAAAAGCAGTTGCCAGAAACGTGCGCCATCGAGCTTGGCCGCCTCGACGACCTCTTCCGAAACGGTCGAGAGCCCCGAGAGATAGGTCAGCACGCCGAGGCCGAAGAAGCTCCACAGCGCCACGGCGGTCAGCGCCAGCAGCGCGCTGGTCGGGCCGTTCAGCCATTCGATGGCGAGCGGCGCCAGCCCGATCGCGCGCAGCACCGCGTTGAGCGGGCCGTCCGGCGCCAGGATCTGGCGGAACATGATGCCGACGACGATCGGCGCGATCATGTAAGGCAGGAAAAACGCAGCGCGAAAAAACTTCCAGCCCGGTGTCTTCTGGAAAAGCAGGAAGGCGAGCACCAGCGGCAGGATGATCCAGACCGGCAACGTGGCGAAGGCGATCAGCGCGTTGCGGAAGGAGTCGTGGACCGAAGGGTCGCTCAGCATGGTGCGGTAGTTGGCGAGGCCGGCGAAGGTCGGGTCCTCGAAGCCGCGGGTCTCCAGGAAGCTCAGCCAGATGCCGCGCAGCAGCGGCACCAGCTTGAACAGGATCGCCAGCGCCAGGCCCGGCAGCACGAACAGCAGCGCGATCAGCGTCTCCTTGCGGACGAACCCTTTTCGCGCGCCCGCGATCCGGTTTGGCGCGGTCGCCAGATTGGCCGTTTCAGCCATCGAAATTCCTGCTTGTTGCTGGGAAGAGCGGGGAGGGCGGACGCCCGTCCTCCCCTTTGCAGCGAGAACGATCCGTTACTGGCGCTTGCTCGGGCTCTGTTCGAGCGCCTTCTGCATGCGGCCGGTCCAGTCCTCGATCGACAGGCGGCCGAGGGCGACCTCCTGCCAGCCGCGGGCGAGCGCGTCGGCTTCCTGGCCGGAGAGCAGCACGCCGGCATGCAGCGTCGGCTTCTTGATGATCTCGAGGATCTGGCTGAGCGCCTGCGACTTCGGCAGCACCGACGGGTCGACATTCTTGTTGAGCGAGATGCCGCCGGCGACCTTGGTCAGCAGTTCGGCGTTCTCCTTGCCGGCGATGAATTTCACGAACTGGAAGGCGGCTTCCTTCTTGTCGCTCCACGACGTCACGCCGAAGACCGAGCTTTCGATGCCGGAGAAGCTGCCGGCGAGCGGTGCGTCGGCGACGAGGGTCGGCCAGCGCATGGCGCCAAGGTTCTCATCGCCGAGGATCTTGCCGAAGGCGGCCCAGTTCACGGCGTCGGAGATGATGGTGCCGGCGAAGGCGGCGTTGCCGCTCTGGAAGATATCGGCGCCGTCGGGCAGCATGGTGATCGAGGGGGCGCTGGAATTGGTCCAGCCCTTCTCGGTGATCGAGGCGAGGCCCTTGAGGATGTTGACCATCTTCGGGTCGGTCCAGGGCATCTTGCCGGCGAGCATGGCGCGCATGTCGTCTTCGGTCAGGTAGTTGCGCGCGACTTCCGGGAAGTTCCAGTAGGCCGGGAAGATGCCGGAGAGGCCGATGGCGAGGCAGGTCTTGCCGACAGCCTTCACCTTCTCGCAGGCAGCGTTCATCTCGTCCCAGGTCTTGGGCGGGTTGGCGGCATCGAGGCCAGCCTCGGCGAGCACCTTCTTGTTGTAGTACATGACGTTGCCCTGGTAGCCGAAGGGCAGGCCGTAGCAAGACTTGGTGGTGTCGAAGTTCAGGCAGCCGCCGCTATAGGTGATCAGGTCCTTGCCGGCTGCCAGAACTTCCGGCGGTAGTTCTTCATAAGCGCGGCGGCGGTCGAACAGCTCCAGGCCGGCATTGTTTTCCATCACGTCCGGACCGCTCTTGGTCGTGATGTAGGGGCCCTGGACCTCCGGATAGCGGTCGAACGGCACCGTCTCCAGCTCGACCTTGATGGTCGGGTTCAGCGTCTCGAACTCGGCGACCAGCGCCTTCCAATAGTCGGCGCCACCCGGCTCCCAGTTCAGGACGCGGATCGTGGTGGTGTCGGCGGCTGATGCCGCCGGGCCGGAAAAGGCCGTCATCGAGGCGAAGGCGATGCCGGCGAGCATGGCGCGGGCCGATCGGCTACGCCGGCCGGCCGCGAGTGATATCGATGTCATGGTGTGTCCCTTCCGTCAGGTTTTGTCGCGCTGCTGTTCTGGAATCCGGACCGAACCAGGAGGAAAGCAATCTGCCGCCTGGGTTTGGCCTTCAGTCGGGTCGCCGAGCGGCACGCTTCCAGCGCCGCCATCGCTCTCGCGAGGCAGTCGAAAGAAGGCGCGATAGAAGCGGTCGGCATCCCTGTCACCCCGCCATGGCCGCCTCCCTTGAAGCGGGATTTTTGCGCGGCCATGCAGCAACGCTAGCACAGAGGTTTTTCTATTGAAATAGTAATTTCTTATAAGAAAGAGCGGGATGGCAGGATCACGAGCGGGCGGCAGAAAGCACCCCGCCGCGCAGGGTGCGGCAGGGTAAGTTATTCATAGCGTTTATGAAATTCTTGACGCGGGCCGCCACGCTCCGCCGTCATCCCGGCGAAGGCCGGGATCCATAGACACCGGCGCGTGGCGAGCGGAGCTATGGCTTCACAGGACGGTGGTCATGGGCCCCGGCCTCCGCCGGGGCGACGAGGCTGGGCCACTGGCCGTGGCGAAACGCCTTATACCGGCTGCGGAACAATGCCGCCGAGGCGGCTCGATGCCAGGCAGGCATCGACCAGCGCCATGGTGCGGATCGAGTCGTGCACGTCGGTATCCAGCACGCTGTCCTCACCGGCCGCATAGCGTTGCAGGTTCGACATCACCGCGCCAAACGCGTCCGGCACGCGCTCGCCGACCAGCGGGATCTCCGTCCAGTCCTGGCCCTCGACTGTTATCTCGAGCTTTTCCGGCACCGGCTTCAGGTAATCGTGCAGATAGCCGAGATCGAGATGGGCGCAGCCCTTGGTGCCCTCGACCCGGATCGTCGCGTCGATATGCTTGGGGCCGTAATTATAGGTGTGGTTGAGCGACAGGTTGCAGCGGGCGCGCGGGCCGAAATCGAGGATGATGCTGGAGCGCGCATCCTTCAAATCGGGATAGCGCGGATGCGGCACGGTCTTGGCGTAGACGCTTTCCGGCTCGCCGAGGATCGAGCGGATCCAGTCGAGGTAATGGATCGAATGCAGCGGGATCTCGACGGCGTCGAGATGCGGGATGAACGACCACATCTCCCACGGCATGTAGACGGCGAGCCGCACTTCCAGTTCGACGATGTCGCCGAGGAGGCCGCGCCGGACGGCATCGCGGATCGCCAGCATCGAGGGCGTGTAGCGCAGCTGGAAATTGGTGGCGGCGGTGATTTTTCGCGCGTCGATCGCCTGGACGATGCGTCGGGCGGCGGCGAGATTGGCGCCGAGCGGCTTCTGGATCAGAGCGACGCTGCGGAGGGGCAGTTGCTCGACGGCGCCGAGGATCGCCACGGGCGGCAGAGCGAGGTCGAAGACGGTGTCCTCGCTGCGGGCCGCGATCGCCGCGGCCATGCTCTCGTAGACGACCGGAATGTCGAACTGCTCGGCGACGGCCCGCGCCTTGGCCTGGTCGAGATCGAAGATGCCGGCGACCGGCAGGCCGATCTTGCGATAGGCGGGCAAATGGGCGGAGGTGACGATATCGCCGGCGCCGATCAGCGTGATCGGCCGCGGTTGGCTCGGCATCGGCCAGGTCTGTTCGAACTCCAAGCCTGCCGTATTCAAGCCAGCCGTCATTCCACCCTCCAAGGCGCCCGCCGGATCGGATCCGGCAGATTGTATTGGTCTGTTTGTATCACTGACGATAGTCGACGTTGATATTTGATATGAGATGGGCAATCCTGTCAACAACGCGGCGGTCGGCCGCGCGCATCATGAGGAGGATGACGGGATGGTTGGTACGGGTGAGGTTCGGATCGCGGGACGGGTCGGGCTGGAGCATGGCGAACGGCATGTGCATGCGGCGCGGCGGCTTCGCGCGGCGTTTCCGATGCTCGAATTCGTGCCGCTGGCCGCGGCGTCTTCGGGGCTTCCCGTCATCCGTCTGGTCGAGGACAAGTCGCTGGCCGAAGGCGCTTTCGCGCTGACGGTCAAGCCGCGGGACGGTTCGAACGCCGAGATAACAATCGCCGGCGGCCCGTTCTCCGGTGTCATTTATGGCGCCGAGGAACTGATCTCGCGCGCCAGGATTGACGGTGGGGCAATCCAGGTGCCGACCGGCGAACGCCGTGCAGCACCCGGTCTGGCGTATCGTACCTTCTGGACCTGGGACCACTCGACCAACTGGGAATTGTCGCAGGTCGGCCATCAGGAAATCGGCGTCTTCAACCCCTATGGCAAGCCGCCCTCGGGCTTCCTCGGCGACTATACGCGACTGGTCGATTTCGCCAGCCGCAACCGCATTCCCTCGGTTGTCATCTATGGCTTCCTGCGCAATTCGCATGGCGGCATCGAAGCGGCGAAGGAGCTTTGCCGCTATGCGACCGAGCGCGGCGTCCGCATCGTACCGGGCATCGCCATCGGCTCCTATGGCGGCGTCTACTGGGAGGGCGACCACCCCTACAACCTCGCGACCTGGCTGAAGAAGAACCCGCAGCACGCCGCGACCATGGAAAAGGGCGTCGGCTTCCAGATCGCCGATCTCGACTTCCCGCTCAATTTTCCGCGCTCCGACTACACCATGAGCGCCTGCCCGAGCGCGCCGGAGACGATGGACTGGATGGAGGAGGCGGTGAGCTGGCTCGCCGACACCTTCGAGATCGGCGGCGTCAACATCGAGAGCGGTGACTATGGCGTCTGCGGCTGCGCCCGCTGCGTCGCCCGCCGCAACAACGAGGCGGAAGCCGCCCGCCGCGTCGACGATCATGGCGATAGCTGGTCGCATACTGACATGGCCGAGAACTTTCCGCGGCTCTATCGCGCCGCGAAGGCGAAGAAGCCGGATGCCTGGATCTATAGCGAGCTGCAGTGGGACAATCTGTTCGATCCGGTCGCCCATGACGCGCAGCGGGGGATGCCGAAGGGCGCGATCTACCAGCACACCACCAACCGGTCGTTCTGGAAGCGGCTGCAGGGAGAGATGACCCGCGCCGATGTCGAGAAACTGCCGACCCAGTCCAACGTGCTGCGCAGCCAGTTTGCCTGCCAGTGGAACGGCGACCGCCGCACCGAGCGCTACGCCTTCAACGGCCGCACTTTTGCTGACATGAACAAGTTCTGCGCCGATGTCGGCATGGAGGGGCTGACCGTCTGGGGCGAGCCGTCGCCCTATCACGCGACGGTCGAACTTTCCTATCTCGCCTTCGCCCGCTTCGGTTACGAGCCGGATCTGGCCTGGGACCGCTTTATTGCCGAGGACGCGGCGCCCTTGCTCGGCAGCACCGCCGCAGCCGAGCGCTTCGTCGCGGTCGCCGAGGAGTTGGATGCGAATATCGAGCTGCCGGTCGAGCGCCTCAAGGCGCTGAAGGGCGAGGCCCGTGAGGCATCGCGCCATGCCGACGACGAGGTCTCGCGCCGCTGGCTGAGCCTGGAAGACCAGATCGCCCGCCGCGTCTACATGGGCCGCTGATTTCAAGATTTCACCCGGCTGAGACTATCTCTTGGCCGAGTGAAGAGATCTTGTCGGAGTCCGGCTATTCACTTCTCCCGGCGGGAGAGATCGGCTCGAAGAGCCGGGTGAGGGGTTAGGGAACCATCGGGTGAGGCCGTAAACCCTCACCCGCCGTCCTTCGGCCGTCGACCTCTCCCTCAGGGAGAGGTGAGCAATTGCGCCGGTGTTTCGATGCTGGGGTATCCTCCTTCTCGCCAAGCACAAGATTACCCGCCATGAGCCAAAATCGCTCTGGAGGCCAGGAAAGCTTGCGTCCTAGACTGGTGCAAAAGGGCCGGAGACCGCGAGGATCTTCGCCCGACAACCGGGGAGGGCGTCCGCTTGGCGGAACCAGCACATTTCGTCATTGTCGGCGGCGGCACCGCCGGCTGGCTCACCGCCTTCATCATCGAGGATAGCGCCCGCCGGCAGAAGCTCGACATCCGCGTCTCGGTGGTCGAATCCTCAAAGATCCCGACGGTCGGCGTCGGCGAGGGCAGCACGGCGGCGATGCGCGTGCTGTTCCAGCATTTCGGCATCGACGAATTCGAATTCTTCCGTGAGACCGGCGCCACCTTCAAGCTCGGCATCCGCCACACTGACTGGCGCCGCAAGGGCTTTACCTATTACGGCCCGATCGACGATCCGCATCAGGTCGTTGCCGCGCCGCCGGGAGCGCCGTCCGACTATCTCAACGTCTATTGCGTCGCCGCCGGGCGGCAGGTGCAGGACATGCATCTGTTCGGGCCGCTGCTCGAACAGAAGAAGGCGCCCTATGCGAAGAAGGCCGATGGCTCGCTGGTGGCGCTCGGGCCGTTTCACCACGCCTTCCATTTCGACCAGGCGCGGGTCGGCAAATTCCTGAAATCGAAGTCCAGGGGGGTCGCCATCGTCGATGCGGTGATCGAGGGCGTCGAGCGCGATGGTGAGAGCGGCGACATCACCGCGCTGCAGCTGGATACTGGCGAGCGGCTGGCGGGCGATTTCTTCATCGACGCCAGCGGCTTCCGCAAGCGGCTGATCGTCAAGGAGTTGAACGCGCCCTGGATCTCCTATCAGAAGGAGTTGCCGGTCAATCGCGCGCTGCCGTTCTGGCTCGACATCCAGCCCGGCGAGGAGATCAACAATTATACCCACGCCTGGGCGCAGGAAGCGGGCTGGATCTGGCAGATCCCGACCCAGGGCCGCTATGGCTGCGGCTATGTCTATTCCGACGAGTTCAAGACGCCGGAGGAGGCGAAGCGCGAGGTCGAGGCGACGCTCGGCCGCGAGATCGAGGTGCGCGACGACATCCGCTTCCAGATCGGCCGGCTGGAAAACGCCTGGATCGGCAATTGCCTCGCCGTCGGCCTGTCGTCGAGCTTTTTGGAGCCGCTGGAATCGACCTCGATCCATGGCACCATCGTGCAGATGATGCTGTTCACCCAGCGCTACATGAAGCTGCCCAAGGCGATGACCGCAGCCGACCGCGCCGACTACAACCGTCGCGTCGGCCGGCAGGTCGATGATTTCCGCACCTTCGTCAACACGCACTACGTCACCGAACGCGACGACACGCCGTTCTGGCGCAACGTCAAGGCGGAGCGGCTGCATCCGGAGACGCGCCAGCGGCTGGAACACTGGAAGCGCGAAATGCCCCGGCGCGAGCATTTTGGCGATTTCCTCGACGGGCTGCCGCATGTCGAGACGCAGTTGCACTATCCGGTGCTGGACGGGCTCGGCCTGCTCGATCCGGCCGTGGCGCGAGCCGAAATGGAGAAGTCGCCGGCGCTTCGCGCCTTTGCCCGCCAGACCGTCGACAGCTTGGTCAAGGAATACCGCCAGGCGGCCAGCAAGGCGCTCGGCCATGCCGAATTCCTCGAGCATGTGAACCACCATGGCGCTGACCCGGCCGCGCGGCGCAAAGAGGGTGTTGCATGACGGCGATGCTGCCGTTTGCGCTCGCCGTTCTGGCGTTGCTGGCGGTGCCGGGACCGACCAACACCTTGCTGGCGACGTCGGGCGCTGCGATCGGCATGCGGCGCTCGCTGAAGCTCGTGTTGGCCGAGCTTGGTGGCTACTGGCTCGCCATCGGCATTCTGATCCAGATCGTCGGGCCGCTGGCGGCGCATCACCCGATCGTGCCGATCCTGTCGAAGATCGTGGCGAGCGCCTATCTCGCCTGGTCGGCTCTGGCGCTCTGGCGCAACGCGGCGCGCGAGGCCGCGCCGGGTGGCGAGCCGATCTCGGTCCGGCGGGTGTTCGTGACGACGCTGCTCAATCCCAAGGCGCTGATTTTCGCCTTCGCGATCTTTCCAGCCGGCGACTGGGCCACGCTGCTGCCCTTCGCCGGCCTGTTCACGGCGCTGGTCGTCGGCGTCGCCTGCGCCTGGATCGCGCTCGGCAGCGGGCTATCGCGCTCCGCCGCCGGCTTCGCCACGCCGGCGCGCGTCGCGCGCCTTGCCGCCGTGGCCCTCGTTCTTTTTGCCTCCGTCATCGCCAGCTCGGCCATCGCCGCCGCGCTCTCCTGATACGAAAATGCCCCGGCGGGGAAAACGCCGGGGCCTCTGCGTGTCGCACGCCGGGGGAGGGGGCGGACTACGCCACGCTCTGGATCAGGCCAAGCACTGAATCAAGCAACGCGCTGCTTGGCTTCGCCGCGCGCCCATTCGGGCAACCATTCGCCATGCGCTGCCAGCAGGTCGTCGACGAGATGCCAGATCTGGTCGAGATCGAGCTCGGCGGCGGTGTGCGGGTCCATCATCGCGGCATGGTAGATGTGCTCGCGGTTCTCCGTCAGGAGCGCCTTCACCGTCAGTTCCTGCACGTTGATGTTGGTGCGCATCAGCGCCGTCAGCTGGGGCGGCAACTCGCCGATATAGGTCGGCTGCACGCCCGAGGCGTCGACGAGGCAGGGCACCTCCGCCGCGCAATCGACCGGCAGCGAGGTGATGCAGCCATTGTTGCGGACGTTGCCGTAGATCACCGAGGGTTCGCCGGTCCAGACCGAGTTGATGATCTCGGAGGCGTATTCCTTGCTCTGCGAGACCTCGATCCGGTCGGCCGTGCGATATTCCTCGGCCTGGTTCTTCCAGCGCGCGATCTGCTCGATGCAGCGCTTCGGATATTCGTCGAGCGGAATGCCGAACTTCTCGATCAGGTCCTCGCGGCCCTCCTTGATGAAGTAAGGCGTGTACTCGGCGAAGTGCTCGGAGCTTTCGGTGACGAAATAGTCAAGCCGGGTCAGCATCTCGTAGCGCACCTTGTTGGGGCAGCGCGGGTTCCAGCCGGGCTTTGGCGCGCGACCCTCGCGGTATCCCCGCACGAGGTCCGGGTAGAGATCGCGATAGGAACCGTCCTTCTGGCGATGCTCGAACTTCAGGTAGAACGCCATGTGGTTGATGCCGGCGGCGCGGTAGCGGATTTCCTCGTAGGGAATGTCGAGGTCATGCGCCAGTTCCATCGCCGTGCCCTGCACCGAATGGCAGAGGCCTACCTGGCGGATGGTCGGGTACTTCGCCGTGATCGCCCAGGTGTTGATCGCCATCGGGTTGACGTATTGCAGCATGATGGCGTTGGGGCAGACGGCGAGGATGTCGTCGCAGATCTTCCAGAGATGCGGCACCGTGCGCAGGCCGCGCATAATTCCGCCGACGCCGAGCGTGTCGGCGATGGTCTGGCGCAGGCCGTAGCGCTTCGGCACGTCGAAATCGGTGATCGTGCAGGGATCATAGCCGCCGATCTGGAAGGCGACGACGACGAAATCGGCGCCCTGGAGCGCCTTCTTCTGGTCGGTATAGGTCTCGACCTTGGCCTTCGCTTGGAGTGTCGAGGCGATCTTGCGGACGACGATGGCGCTCTCTTCGAGGCGCTGCGGGTTGATGTCCATCAGGGCGATGGTGGCGCCCGAAAGCGCCGGGCGCTGAAGGACGTCGCCGACAATGTTCTTCATGAACACGGTCGAGCCGGCGCCGATGAAGGTGATCCTGGGATTGGCAGTCATGGAAGTAGCTCCGGGGTAGGCAGAATAGTTAGGCGGCTATTTCGAACGCCGCGCGGACGAGGCGGGCGGTGTATTCGCTTTGCGGCCGGGTCAGCACCTCGCTGACCGGCCCCTGTTCGACGATCTTGCCGTGCTGCATGACGATGACGCGATGGCAGAGCGCGCGCACGACCTTCAGATCATGCGAGATGAACAGGTAGGAGAGGCCACGCTCGTCCTGCAGCTTGCGCAGGAGATCGATGATCTGCGCCTGCACGGAGAGGTCGAGCGCCGAGGTCGGCTCGTCGAGCAGGATGAATTCCGGCTCCAGCGCAATGGCGCGGGCAATCGCGATGCGCTGGCGCTGGCCGCCGGAGAATTCATGCGGGAAGCGGCCGAGGATGGTGTCGGGCATGCCGGAATCGCGCAGCGCCTGGCGGACGCGCTCCAGCCTGTCCAGCCGCGAACTGCCGATGCCGTTGACCACAAGCCCTTCCTCGATGATCTGGCCGATCGACATGCGCGGATTGAGCGACGAGAACGGGTCCTGGAAGACGATCTGCATGCGCGAGCGCAGCGGCCGCATCGCCTTGCGGTCCTTGTCGTGAATCGCCTCGCCGTCAAAGACGATCTCGCCGGTCGAATGCTGGATCAGCCGGATCAGCGCCTGGCCGAACGTCGTCTTGCCTGAACCGGATTCGCCAACGATGCCAAGGGTTTCGTGACGGCGCAATTCGAGGCTGAGATTGTCGCAGGCGAGCAGCTGGAAGAAGTCGGGCTTGAACATGCCGCCGCGCTTCAGCGTGTAGGCGACGCGGACATTGCGGCCTTCCAGCATGACCGGCGTGCCCTCGGGGAGCGGATTGGCCGATCCCTTCGGCTCTGAGGCGAGCAGATGGCGCGTATAGCTGTGGCGCGGGTTCTGGAACAGCGCCTCGGTGACGTTGTGCTCCTTCACCTCGCCATGCTGCATCACATAGACGTAGTCGGAAAACTGCCGGACGATCGTCAGATCGTGGGTGATCAGGATCACCGCCATGCCGTAGCGCTTCTGCAATTCGCGGATCAGGTTGAGGATCTGCGCCTGCACGGTGACGTCGAGGGCGGTGGTCGGCTCGTCGGCGATCAGGATGTCCGGCCGGTTGGCGAGCGCCATGGCGATCATGACGCGCTGGCGCTGGCCACCGGAAAGCTGATGCGGATATTGCTTGATCCGCGCTTCCGGGTCGGGGATCTGAACTTCCTTCAAGAGCTCGAGCACGCGCGCCCTGGCGTCGGCGCGGCTCATCCTGCGATTATGGATGTGCAGCACCTCGGCGATCTGCTGGCCGATCGTATAGACCGGGTTCAGCGAGCTCATCGGCTCCTGGAAGATCATCGAAAAGCGGTTGCCCCGCAGCTTGCGTTTTTGCACGTCGCTGAAGGCGAGCACGTTCTTGCCCTCGAACTCGATGCGCGCGTCCTTGGCGACGGTCGCGCGCTTCGACAGCAGGCCCATGATGGTGCGGGCCGTCACCGACTTGCCGGAGCCGGACTCGCCGACGACGGCGATCGTCTCGCCCTTGTGGAGCTGGAACGACACATCGCGCACCGCATCGACCGAACCGCCCTCGACCTTGAAAGTGACGGCCACGTTGCGGGCGTCGAGGATCAGCTCGCGGCCATGCGCGTTCAGGTCGGTGCGTTCAGCCGGGGCGAATTCGTTCTGGGTCGGGGCCATGATGCTTCGCCTGCTAGTAGGGGTCGATCGCGTCGCGCAGGCCGTCGCCCAGCGCATTGAATGCGAAGACGGTGATCAGCACGAAGACGACGGGGGAGAGGATCCACGGATAGGAGCCGATCACCGAGAAGGCGCCGGTATCCTGCAGCATCAGGCCCCAGGAGATCAGTGGCGGCTTCACGGCGAAGCCGAGGAAGCCCAGGAAGGATTCGAGCAGCACGATGGTCGGGATCGCCAGCGTCACGCCGACAATCACATGGCTCATGACGTTGGGCAGGATGTGGCGGAAGATAATCCGCCCGTCGCCGGCGCCGATCGCCATGGCGGCGCGGACATATTCGATCCGCGCCAGCGCCAGCGTCTTGCCGCGCACTTCTCGCGATAGCTGCGCCCAGCCAAGGGCTGCCATCACGCCGATGACGAATGCGATGAAGACGTTGGACGGCGCGGTGATCGGGATCAGCGAGGTCAGCGCCAGGTAGAGCGGCAATTGCGGGAAAGCCAGCACCAGCTCGACGAAGCGCTGCACCCAGGCGTCGATCCGGCCGCCCAAATAGCCCGAGGTGATGCCGATCGTGGTGCCGACCGTCGTGGTGATGAACACCACGATCAGCGCGATGGTGAGCGAAATCCGGGATCCAACGATACCGCGTGAAAGAATGTCGCGGCCGAACTTGTCGGTGCCGAGCAGATGGATCGGCGCCCCGTCGCGCGAGCCGAACAGATGGAGGTTGGACGGGATCAGCCAGAGCAGCTTGTACTCGAAGCCACGCACGAACAGGCTCAATATGTGCGGGTTCTCGAGGTCCGGGCCGTTCATCGGCTGGAAGGTCACCGGGTCGAGCTCGTCCGTCTCGACGATCGGATAGATCCGCGGCACCAGGCTGAACGAGCCGTCCGGCGCGATGAAGCTGATATGGTCGGGCGGGGCGAAGCCGATGCCGTTGGCGCGCGGGTCGACCGGCGCGACGAAATCCGCGAACAGCGCCATCAGCAGCAGGCCGATCACCATGATCAGGCCGATCATGCCCATGATCGAGCGGCGGAAGCGGCGCCAGACGAGGGCGAAGTAGCCCTCATTGCCATGGGCGAAGCGGGCGTTCGGCACGCTGGGGGTGGCGGGGGGCACGGTGGTTGCCGTCTCGGTCAAGTCGGTCATTCCTTGCCTCCGCCCAGCCGGACGCGCGGATCGAGCAGCGCCAGCAGCATGTCGGCGATGATGTTGCCGATGATCAGGGTTGTCGCGAGCACCAGCATGAAGGTCGCGGTGACATAGACGTCGCCGACCGCCATCGAGCCGACAATGGCCGGGCCGACGGTGGCGAGCGCGAAGACGATCGCCACCTCGATCTCGCCGGTCAGCATGTAGGGCAGCACGACGCCCTGATACATGACGAGCGGATGCAGGGCGTTCGGCACGGCATGGCGCAGGACCACCCGCGATTCCGGCAGGCCTTTCGCGCGCGCCGTCTCGACATACTGGGCGTTGAGCGTATCGAGCAGATTGCCGCGCATGACGCGCATGTTGTAGGCGAGGCCGCCGAAGGTCGCGATCGCGACGACCGGCCAGATATGCTTCACCAGGTCGACGAATTTGGCCCAGGACCAGGGCGCGCCGCCATATTGCGGCGAGAAGAAGCTGCCGATCTCCTGCACGTTCAGTTTGAAGACGAGGATGTAGACGATGATGATCGCCATCAGGAAACGCGGCACGGTCATGCCGAGGAACGAGACGAAGGAGAGCGTCGAGTCGATCCAGCTATATTGCCGGGTGGCGGCGATGATGCCGAAGGTGATGCCGAAGATCGACGCCAGGATGTGACAGGTCAATGCCAGCATCAGCGTGCGCGGCAGCCGCTCGGCCACCACCGTCGAGACGGGCTTGTTATAGAAGTAGCTGTGGCCGAAATCGAACCGGGAGACGATGCCCCAGATCCAGTGCAGATACTGGACGATGACGGGGTCGTTCAGGCCGTGCGCCTGACGGTAGGCCTCGGCCTGCGCCTCGGCGACGACGGCGGAGGCGCCGCCCTGGTTCATCAGCTGCGCGCGGATGAAATCGGCATAGTCGCCGGGTGGCGCCTGGATGATGGCGAAGGTCACGACGCTGAGAACAAACAGCACCGGGATCGCCGCAAGGATTCGCATTGTCAGGAAGCGCAACATCGGGGCAACAGCTCCCTGTTTGGGCCGGAAGGGGAACAAGGGGACGGCATGCCGCCCCCTTGTCCGGATCGATGGAACGGCTCGGGCGTCAGCCCTTCACCGGCCCGCCCTTGTCGCCGGGAGCGCCGGGCAGCGTTTCCGGGAACAGCTCGTACTTGCCCTGCTTGTCGGCCGGCACGAACACACGCTCGCGGATGATGCTGTCCTCGGCCCAGTTGAACAGGTTGATCGGAACGCCCTTCGGGATATTGGCGAAGCGCTTGTTGATGATCAGCGCACCTGGATACTGGGTCAGGCCGATGCCATAGACATTGTCGGTGTAGAGCTTCTGGAACTGCTTCATCAGCGCCAGCTTCTCGTTGGCGTCGGGCGTCGTGATGAACTTGTTCACGACGTCGACGATCTCCTGCTCGAACGGCAGCAGGTCGAGCTGGCCGTCCTTGCCGGCGCGGTGGAACCAGCTGGTCTTCGGGCCGACCGGCGCGAGGTTGACCGTCTTCTGCACGACCGAGGTCAGTTCCTCCTGATTGCGGTAGACCATCCAGTCGAACTGGCCGCCCTGCGCCAGCGCGTCGCGCTGCTTGCCCTCGACCTGGTTGAGCAGGACGCGGATGCCGAGCGGTTCCATCATGGCGACGATGCCGTCGGCAAGGCTCTTGTCGGTCTGGTAGTCGGCATTGACGAGGAGGGTGACCTCGACATTCTTGCCGCCCGCCGTTCCGGCCGGGAAGTTGACGATGCCGTCGCCATCCGTGTCCTTCAGCCCGGCCAGCGCCAGCTCAGCCTTGGCGCCTTCGAGGTCGAAGGGATAGTAGGCGGTCGAATCCTTGTCGTAATAGGTCGTTCCGGAATAGATGCCGCCCGGATAGATCGTCGTGAACGGTCCCTTGACCAGCGATTCACCGAGCCGCTTGCGGTCGACCGCCGAGGTGATTGCCTTGCGGAAATGCTCGTTGCGGTTCAGGTCGCGCACGGCCTGGCCGCGCTCGTCCGGCTCGCCCCAGCCATTGGCCGAGAGGTTCGGGTAGAGCGAATAGCCGATGATGCGCGGGCCGAATTCCAGTCGGGCCGGGGCATCGGCGCTGGCGGAGCGCTTCAGGGCCTCGACGAAGCCTTCCGGCTGCTCGAGATTGGCGAAATCGCCCGATCCGGCCACGGCCTGAACGTCGCGATCGGCCCAGGTCGAGAGCTTGTAGTGCAGCTCGTTCAAATAGGGGAGCTGGTTGCCCGCCTCGTCGACCTTCCAGTAATACGGGTTGCGGCGCATGACGATGATGTCGTCCGCACGGTACTCGACCGGTGCCCAGGCGCCCATCACCGGGATGTTCAGATATTCCGGCGGGAAGGCGTTCTTGTACTGCTCGTAGGTGTTCTTCGAATATTTGGGATGCTGCGGCTTCAGGATATGCGCCGGGCCGGGGCAGAAGGTGCCATAGGCCATCTGGTAGAGATACTGCTTCGGGAAGGCGTCCTTGAAGGTCCAGATCAGCGTGTAGTCGCCATCGGCCTTCAGCGTCGTGCCCTCGCCGAACGAGGCCGGCGTGGCGCCGTTCAGCGGCGTGACGTTCGGGTCGTTGACGTTGTCATTCCAGTAGAACATCGCGTCGGCGGTGGTGAACGGCTGACCGTCCGACCACTTGGCGCCTTCGATCAGATGCATCGTCAGGGTGTGGCCGTCTTCCGACCATTCCCAGCTCTTGGCCAGGTTCGGCAGCGGCTGCAGCTCGTCCGCCTTGATCTCGAACAGCGGGCCCGTGCGGGTCAGGCATTCGGAGAGGCCGATATCGATGCCGCCCCAGCCCTGCGACTGGCCGGCCGTGTAGTTCCAGCCTTCCGGCCGGCCGCCGATGACGTGGCGCATGGTGTCGCCATAGACGCCGATGCCGTCGACCGTGTTGCCCTTCTTGTAGACCATCGGCTCCTTCGGGAGCCGGTCCTTGACCGCGGGCAGCTTGCCGGTGGCGACGAAGTTCTTCGTGACCCAATCGGGCTCGTGGTACTCGGGCAGCGCCTTAAATTCGAGGATGTCGTTGACGCCGACATAGTCGATCTTGCCCTGGGCGTCGAATTTCGGCGGATCGGGCGGCGTGATCGGCGGCTTCGTCTGGGCCTGTGCGGCCAAGGCCGAAACGCTCAGGAGCAGGCCGGCCCCACCAAGAGCCAATGCGTATCTGTTCATAGTTCCTCCCCTTTGAACGGCATCGACGCGACGCGCCGCCGCCTGGTCCTTCTGCATTCCACAGCGATAGCCGCTGAAGCGCCGTCCCAAGGGCGCGTCAACGGCTACCGATCCGGCGCGATGGCTCCTCCCGCCGCGTCGGATCCAGCTGTCGGGCGAGAGCGGCCTATTCGGCCGCCTCGGCCCTTTCCTTGGCCCGCTCGGCGCGGACGGTCTCGATGCCACGGATTTCCCGCCGCGCCGCGCCCTGCCAGTCGCGCGTGGCGACGGTCTTGTTGGCGAGGCGCGCCTTGGCGTCGTCGATGGCGTGGGCGTATTGCGGCAGCCAGCGCGCCTGGGCGACGAGCAGCTCGTCGACCATCTGCCAGACCTCGTCGGGCGAGCAGATGGCGCCGACGAGCGGGTCATGCAGCACGGCGAGCTTCAGCAGCTCGACATCGCCGGTGACGGCAGCATGCACTGCCATGCGCTGGACGTTGATCGACGACAGGCAGGTGGCGGCACAGGCTTCCGGCAGGCGGATGCCGGCCGTCATGTTGAGGCCGAAGCGGTCGACGAAGCCGGTCGACTCGATGATCGCGTCGTCCGGCAGATTGGCGATGATGCCGCGGTTTTTGACGTTGAAATGGCCGCGATAGACGCGCCCCGTCTCCAGCGCCTCGAGGATGTGGCTCGCGTGCTCGTTCGAGCGCTTCTTCGGGTCGAGCGCCTTGCCGGCGTCTTCCAGGAACTTCGGGAAGTCGGTCTCGAACCAGTTGCGCGTCTCGGTCGAATGACGGAGGTAGCCGCCGGTCTCGCCATGGATCCAGTTGGACATGTCGATCCAGCGATGGATCTCTTCCGGCCGCTTCCGGTACCAGGGCAGGTACTCCGACAGATGGCCGTTGCTCTCGGTCGAGTAGAAGCCGAAGCGCTTCAGGACGTCGATGCGGACCTTTTCCTGCTGCGAGTAGACGGGGTGCGCCTCGAAGGCGGCGACCAGCTCGTCCTTGCCGATCTTGCGGCCGCGGAAGCGGATGTCGACATACCAGGTCTGGTGGTTGATGCCCGAGCAGATGAATTCCAGCTCGCTCTCGTCGGTGGCGCCGAGGACCTCGGCGATCTGCTCGCCGCCATGCTGCACGCCGTGGCAGAGACCGATGGTGTCGACCTTGCCGTATTCGATCGCCGCCCAGGTGTTCATCGCCATCGGGTTGGCATAGTTCAGGAAGCGCGCGCCCGGCTCGGCGACCTCGCGGATGTCCTTGCAGAAGTCGAGGATGACCGGGATGTTGCGCTGGCCGTACAAGATGCCGCCGGCGCAGATCGTGTCGCCGACGCACTGGTCGACGCCGTATTTCAGCGGAATGCGGATGTCGTCGGCATAGGCCTCGAGGCCGCCGACGCGGACGCAGCTGATGACGTAGCGGGCGCCGGTCAGCGCTTCGCGCCGGTTGGTCGTCGCCGTGATCTTGGTCGGCAGCTTGTTCTCCGCGACCATGCGGTCGAGGATCTGCCGGACCATGGTGAGGTTGTGCTCGCTGATGTCGGTCAGCGCGAACTCGACCTCGCGTAGTTCCGGCACGCAGAGGATGTCGGAGACCAGCTTCTTGGTGAAGCCGACGCTGCCGGCGCCGATGATGGCGATCTTGAAACTAGACATGGCGTTTCTGGGGTTCCTCGGAGGCGGTCGTCGCGCCAGCGGCGCAATTCCAGGCAGCGTGGAATGATCGGGCATCCCGCATATGGGCGGGAATGCCGCGGATTCGGCGGGGCGATGGCAGCCTTGGGTGGTATTCGCTCATCCGGTTGCTCTTTTTCGTCGCCCGACCACTCTGCGCGAGGCTAGTATGCGCAAGGTTCGGGTGCGAACCAGAGAGAATTTGTGCTTTCGCGGGTGATTTTATGCTCGACAGACTGGCGCTTCGCGCCCCGATCATGAAGACGGTTTCGCTGCCGCGCGGTCGCCACAGGCTGCACACCATGCCGACCAGCACCGGCTACGAGATGCGCGCCGATCCGAGCTATAGCTGGGATGGCCGCAGGCGCGGCCAGACGCCGTTCACCGTACTCCAGCACACGGTCTCCGGCTGCGGCCATCTGCGCTATGACCGGCGCAATTATCGCGTCGGGGCGGGCGAGACCATGCTGGTCATCGTGCCGCACAATCACCGCTATTTCGTCGAGCCCGGCACGCCGTGGGAGTTCTTCTGGATCTCGATGAACGGTCAGGAGGCGCTGCGCATCCATCGACAGATCCTCGAGGCAACCGGGCCGATCCTGCGGCTTCGGCCCGATACCATCGATCACCTGGCCGATTGCAGCCTGCGGCTGATCGATGGCGGCGGCGAGACGCCGGGGGCCGCCTCCGCCGTCGCCTATGAGGCGGCGACCGCGCTCTATGACGACGTGTTCGGCTCGCATGGCGCGTCGCTTGCCGACAATGGCGTCATCCAGCGCGTCATCGAGCACATTCTCGCCAATCTCGACAAGCCGCTTTCGGTGCCGGAACTGGCGGAGTTCTCCGGCTTCAGCCGGGCGCATTTCTCGCGCATGTTCGCGACTAGCGAGGGCATGCCGCCGGCCGAGTTCGTGCTGCAGGAGCGGATGCGCCGCGCCGCCCGGCTGCTCGCCGGCCAGCAGGTGCTGTCGGTGAAGGAAGTCGCCGTGCTGTCGGGCTTCGACGATTCGAATTACTTCGCCAAGGTGTTCCGCCGCTTCTTCGGCACCAGCCCGACCGAGTTCCGGACCACGGGAATGTATGCCAGCGCTTCCCCGGGTGCTTCCTGTCCGGCCGATTCGCTGTGAGTCAAGAATAACTAGATGTTGACGGTGAACGCGCGGAGGCGCACTACATCTGCGTGTCGAGGCTCTCTCGAGTCGCAAGACTCGAGAGTTTGAGGGAATGCCGGAAGCCCGAAAGGGCGAAGCCGGAGCTGCCCCCGCAACTGTGAACGGCGAGTTTCTGTCCGGAGAGACCACTGGGACCGCAAGGTCCCGGGAAGGTGGACAGAGCGACGACCCGTGAGCCAGGAGACCTGCCCCGACAGAATGAAAACGTCCTCGGGCGGGGTGTCCCGGTGGAGCGCTGGATTCGTGCGGCCCTTTTCGGGGCCGTTCGTTGTCCTGTTCGCTTCCGCTCGGCCTTTGCTCCCAACATTTGGGCTGAAGCCGATGTCACAGACGATAGATTCCGACCGCAGCGCGCCGGTCGCCTCCCATCCTTCGCTTTCGCCGGCTCCCGTCCCGTCCAGGGCGTCCGCCGCCGCCACGCCGGCCTTCCATGTCATCCGCCGCAACGGCTCGGTTTCCGGCTTCGATGCCGCGAAGATCGCCGTCGCCCTGACCAAGGCGTTTCTCGCCGTCGAGGGCAACAGCGCCGCCGCCTCGCGCCGCGTGCACGAGATCGTCGACGACCTGACCGGCCAGATCGTCGGCGCCCTGACGCGCCGCGTCGGCTCCGATCGCGCGCTGCATATCGAGGACGTGCAGGACCAGGTCGAGCTGGCCTTGATGCGCGGCGAGCACCACAAGGTCGCCCGCGCCTATGTGCTCTATCGCGAGGAGCGCGCCCGCGCCCGCCGCACCGCCGAGGCCGTCGTTCCCGCCGGCGGCGCGCCGCTGTTCCAGGTGCGTGGCGCCGACGGCATCCTCCGCCCGCTCGACGAGCGCCGCCTGCAGCTCGTCGTCGACGAGGCTTGCGCCGGCCTCGCCGATGTCGACGCGAGCGCCATCCTCGGCGAGACGCGCCGCAACCTCTATGACGGCATCTCGCTGGCCGAGCTGGCGCTTGCCCCCGTCATGGCGGCTCGCACGCTGGTCGAGAGCGAGCCGAACTATGCCTTTGTCAGCGCCCGCCTGCTGCTCGACATGCTGCGCGCCGAGGCGGTCTCCTTCGTCCAGGGCGTCGCCGTCCAGCCCACCCAGAGCGAGATGGCCGAGCGCTACGCCGACTATTTCCCGGCCTTCATCCGCTCGGGCATCGAGCACGAGCTGGTCGATGGCGAGCTCGGCCGCTACGACCTCGCCCGCCTCGCGGCGGCGTTGAAGCCGGAACGCGACCTGAACTTCCAGTTCCTCGGCCTGCAGACCCTCTACGACCGCTATTTCCTGCAGACCGGCGGCACCCGCATCGAGCTGCCGCAGGCCTTCTTCATGCGCGTCGCCATGGGCCTGGCGCTGCGCGAGATCGACCGCGAATCGCGCGCCATCGAGTTCTACGATCTGTTGTCGTCCTTCGACTTCATGGCCTCGACGCCGACCCTGTTCAATTCCGGTACGCTCAGGCCGCAGCTTTCCTCCTGCTTCCTGACCACGGTGCCGGACGATCTCGACGGCATCTTCAAGTCGGTCAAGGACAACGCGCTGCTGGCCAAATATTCCGGCGGCCTCGGCAATGACTGGTCGCGGGTGCGCGGCCTCGGCGCGCATATCAAGGGCACGAATGGCGAGAGCCAGGGCGTGGTGCCGTTCCTGAAGGTGGCGAACGACACCGCGATCGCCGTCAACCAGGGCGGAAAACGCAAGGGCGCCGTCTGCGCCTATCTCGAGACCTGGCATGTCGACATCGAGGAATTCCTCGATCTCCGCAAGAATACCGGCGATGACCGCCGCCGCACGCATGACATGAACACCGCCAACTGGGTGCCGGACCTGTTCATGCAGCGCGTCGCCGAGGATGGCCCCTGGACGCTGTTCTCGCCGGACGAGGCGCCCGACCTGCACGATCTCTACGGTCCCGCTTTCAGGATCGCCTATGAGGGCTATGAGGCGAAGGCCAAGCGCGGCGAGCTTCGCGTCCACAAGGAGGTCAAGGCGACCGATCTCTGGCGTCGCATGCTGACCATGCTGTTCGAGACCGGACATCCGTGGGTCACCTTCAAGGATCCCTGCAACATCCGTTCGCCGCAGCGCCATGCCGGCGTGGTGCATTCGTCCAATCTCTGCACCGAGATCACGCTCAACACGTCGAATGACGAGGTCGCCGTCTGCAATCTCGGCTCGATCAACCTTGCCCATCACGTCGTCGCCGACGGGCTCGATCTCGACCGGCTGGCGCGCACCATCCGCACCGCGATGCGGATGCTCGACAATGTCATCGACATCAATTTCTACACGATCCCTGAGGCACGTCGCTCCAATCTGCGCCACCGCCCAGTCGGCCTCGGCCTGATGGGCTTCCAGGATGCGCTGCAGGCGCTGCGCATTCCCTATGCCTCGGATGCGGCCGTCCGCTTTGCCGATGAAAGCATGGAGGCGATCTCGTTCCACGCCATCTCGGCCTCGACCGATCTCGCCGCCGAGCGTGGCCGCTATCCGAGTTTTGACGGTTCGCTGTGGTCGCAGGGTATCCTGCCGATCGACTCGGTGGAACTGCTCGCCGAAGCCCGTGGCGGCCTCGATCTCGACCGCTCGACCGTGCTCGACTGGGAAGGCCTGCGCGAGCGGGTCAAGACCATCGGCATGCGCAATTCGAACACCATGGCGATCGCGCCGACGGCGACGATCTCCAACATCTGCGGCGTGGCGCAGTCGATCGAGCCGGCCTACCAGAACCTTTTCGTCAAATCGAACATGTCGGGCGACTTCACGGTCGTGAACGCCGCGCTGGTGCATGATCTCAAGGCGCGCGGCCTCTGGGACGAGGTAATGGTCTCCGATCTCAAGTACTTCGACGGCAGCATCGGCCCGATCGACCGGATCCCGGACGATCTGAAGGCGCTCTATGCCACCGCCTTCGAGATCGACTCGTCCTGGCTGATCGAGGCCGCGGCGCGGCGGCAGAAGTGGATCGACCAGGCGCAGTCGCTCAACCTCTATATCGCCAATCCCTCTGGCAAGAAGCTCGATGCGCTCTACCGGCTTGCCTGGCAGCGCGGTCTGAAGACGACCTATTACCTGCGCTCGCGCTCGGCGACGCATGTCGAGAAGTCGACGCTGAAGGGCACTGACGGCAAGCTCAACGCGGTCTCCGCGGTGATCGCCACGGCGCCGGCAGCGGCGGCGCCGATCTTGATCCCGGCCGCGATCAAGGCCGCACCGGTCGCGATCGCCATCCCGATCGGCGAAGCCTGGGGCCAGGCCTGTTCGATCGACGATCCGGAATGCGAAGCCTGCCAGTAGGGCGAGTTTTGTGAGGGCGGTTCTGCACTTTACCTCTCCCTGAGGGAGAGGTCGGACCGCAGGTCCGGGTGAGGGTTTACGCCCTCTCCCGGACGGTTTCCTAAACCCTCACCCGCCGCACTTCGTGCGTCGACCTCTCCCTCAGGGAGAGGTGAAGAATCCTCTCGCCGCGCGCCTTTGTGCCGCGCAGCAAATATTCAAAGGAGTTGACCATGCTCGACTGGTCCGAACCCAAAGCCACTTCCACGCCGGGCGCCCCTGCCGATCAGCCCACCGCCGATGCCACCGGTCTCGGCTCGATTGACCGTTCCGGCGGCCGCGTCTCCGTCGACGACAAGGCGATGATCAATTGCCGCGCCGACGTGAACCAGCTGCTGCCGCTCAAATATCGCTGGGCCTGGGAAAAGTACCTCGCCGGCTGCAACAACCACTGGATGCCGACCGAAGTCTCGATGCAGGCCGATATCGCGCTGTGGAAGTCGAAGGACGGGCTGACCGAGGACGAGCGTCGCGCCATCAAGCGCAATCTCGGCTTCTTCGCCGCCTCGGAATCGCTGGTCGCCAACAACATCGTGCTGGCGATCTATCGCCATCTGACCAACCCCGAATGCCGGCAATACCTGCTGCGCCAGGCCTTTGAAGAGGCGGTGCACACGCATACCTTCCAGTACATCGTCGAGAGCCTCGGCCTCGACGAGGGCGAGCTGTTCAACATGTACCGGGAAGTGCCGTCGATCACCGACAAGGCGGCCTGGGCGCTGAAGCACACCCAGCATCTCGACGATCCCGACTTCAAGACCGGCACGCCCGAGACCGACCAGGCGTTCATGCGCGATCTCGTCGCCTTCTACGTCATCTTCGAGGGGATGTGGTTCTACACGGGCTTCGCGCAGATCCTGTCGCTCGGCCGCCGCAACAAGATGGTCGGCATCGCCGAGCAGTATCAATACATCCTGCGCGACGAGAGCATCCACCTGAACTTCGGCATTGACGTCATCAACCAGATCAAGGCGGAGAACCCGCATCTCTGGACGGCGTCGTTCCAGGACGAGCTGCGCTCGATGATCCGTGAGGCGGCCGAACTCGAGGCTTCCTATGGCCGCGATACGATGCCGCGCGGCTTCCTCGGCCTGAATGCGGCGCTCTGCGAGAGCTACATGCACTTCATCGCCAACCGCCGCTGCGCCCAGCTTGGCCTGGCGCCGGTGTTCCCGGAGACGGAAAACCCGTTCCCGTGGATGTCGGAAGCGATGGATCTGAAGAAGGAGAAAAACTTCTTCGAGACGCGCGTCATCGAATACCAGAACGGCGGCGCGCTCGCCTGGGATTGATCCGGGCGAGCTGGCAGATACGCGCGGCAGCGGATGCCGCGTGACGCCCTGACGGCTTGAACCATTGCAAAGAAGGGCCGGCAGCAAGACTGCCGGCTTTTCCTATTCTGCCGCCGCGGCCCTGAGATCGCGTTCGGCGAGATCGAGGATGGCCTCGACGGCCTTGCGGGCGCCTTCCTTGTCGCGAAGGCGTAGCGCCTCGACCAGCCAGTGATGCACGCGAAGCGCTTCCTCGTGGTTTGCTACCGAGCGATTGGAAGCGCCGAGCGCACGCTGCATCGCGGCGTGGATCAGGCCCGAGAACTGCGCGAAGACGCGGTTGTGGCTCGCCTTCAGAAGCACAGTGTGGAATGCCACGTCGGCCTCGGTGAAGGTCTCGTCGTCGACGGCCTCGGCCATCCGCTGCCAGGCATGGTCGAGATCGGCGATCTCCTGCGTGGTGGCGCGGGTCGCCGCCAGTTCGGCCGCCGCCGGCTCGATGGCGCGGCGGGCCTCGAGGATCGACATCAGCAGCGCCGGGTCGAGAAATCCCGTCCCCATCCAGTCGACGATGTCGGGATCGAGGAGGTTCCAGTCCTCCTTGTCGCGCACCGTGGTGCCGACGCGCGGGCGGCCGCGCAACAGCCCCTTCGATTCCAGCACTTTCAGCGCCTCGCGGATCACCGTCCGGCTGACGCCGAACTCGGCGCAGAGATCGTTTTCGCGCGGCAAATTGCTGTTGGGCGGATAGCGGCCGGAGGCGATGGCGCGCGCCAGTGTCGCGATGATCTCCTTTTGCACGCGCGGCTTGGCGCGGCGGACGACAAGCGTGGCGGCGCCCGGCTCGGAACTCGTCTCTGCTGTCGTCTTGGCGCGCGTCTCGGCTGGGCTTGTCATCGGACTCTGTTCAAGTGTCGCCATTCTGGATTGGCTCTCTGCCATTCCCACGCGGCCGGTCCGGGATCAAGGGGTCGGATCATTCGCCCATATAATCATACAACAGCGTTGACGGGTATGATCATTCGAAATATGGGTTTGACACTGCCGCTACGAGCGGCGGGCCAATTTATCTCGTGGGAGTGAGACAATGCGCCTTTGGAAGAGTGCCGTCATGGCCGGCGCGGCCGTGATGATCGCCCTGTCGTCGGCCTATGCGGCGGACGTCAAGATCGGCTTCGTCGTCAAGCAGCCGGAAGAGCCCTGGTTCCAGGACGAATGGAAGTTCGCCGAGATCGCGGCCAAGGAGAAGGGCTTCACGCTGGTCAAGATCGGCGCCGACGACGGCGAGAAGCTGCAGTCGGCGATCGACAATCTCGGCGCCCAGGGCGCACAGGGATTCATCGTCTGCACGCCCGACGTCAAGCTCGGTCCCGGCATCGTCGCCAAGGCCGAGGCCAATGGCCTGAAGGTCATGACCGTCGATGACCGTCTGGTCGATGCCGATGGCAAGCCGCTCGAGGCCGTGCCGCATATGGGCATCTCGGCAACCAAGATCGGTGAGGCCGTTGGCGAAGCGATCGCAGCCGAAATCAAGAAGCGCGGCTGGGACCCGAAGACGGTCGGCGCGATGCGCATCTCCTATGACCAGTTGCCGACCGCTGTCGACCGCGTCGAGGGCGCCATCGCTGCCCTGAAGGCTGCCGGCTTCCCGGCCGAGAACATCTTCGACGCGCCGCAGGCAAAAACCGACACGGAAGCAGCCCTGAACGCTGCCACCGTCGTGCTCAACAAGCATGCGGACATCAAGAACTGGGTCGCCTTCGGCGTGAATGACGAAGCCGTGCTCGGCGCCGTCCGCGCGACCGAAAGCGTCGGCATCCCGGCGGCGAACGTCATCGGTGTCGGCATTGGCGGCGCGGAATCGGCGATCAACGAGTTCAAGAAGGCTGACGCGACCGGCTTCGTCGGCACCGTCATCATCTCGCCGAAGCGTCACGGCTATGAGACGGTGCTGAACATGTATGACTGGATCGCCAACGACAAGGCGCCGCCGGCCCTGACGCTCACCGCCGGCCAGCTCGCCCTTCGCGACAATTACGAGGCTGTCCGCAAGGACCTCGGCATCGAGTAATCACTCGGCCTTGGATATTCCGGCGGCGGATCCATTCCGCCGCCGGTTCTCGTTTGCGGGGAGGGTCGCGACATGACGCACTTTCTAGAATTCTCCAATATTTCCAAGGGATACCCGGGCGTTCAGGCGCTTTCGGATATCTCGTTCGGCATCGGCAAGGGCCGCGTCCATGGCTTGATGGGCGAGAACGGCGCCGGCAAGTCGACCCTGATCAAGATCCTCTCGGGCGATATCCGCGCCGATGAGGGCGAGATCCGCATCGATGGCGTCGCCCAGCATTTCCATTCGACCCGCGATGCCTTCACCGCCCGCGTGACGGTCGTGCACCAGGAATTGCAGCTGGTGCCGGAACTGACGGTCGCCGAAAACCTGCGGCTCGGCCATTTTCCGGCGAAAGCCGGTATCATCAGTTTCCGCGAGCTGGTCGCCGATGTCGGCAGCAAGCTGCGCGACATCGGCATCGACGTCGACCCGCGCACCAAGATCGCGGCGCTGTCGATCGGCGAGCGCCAGATGATCGAGATCGCCAAGGCGGTGATGCTCGACGCCCGCGTCATCGCGCTGGATGAGCCGACCTCGTCGCTCTCCTCGCGCGAAAGCGAGATCCTGTTCAAGCTGATCGATCGCCTGCGCGAGCAGGGCAAGGTCATCCTCTACATCTCGCACCGCCTCGACGAGATCTTCCGCCTCTGCGACGGCTGCACGGTGCTGCGCGACGGCCGGCTCGCCGCCCATCATGCGACGATGGAAGGCGTGACGCGCGACCAGATCGTCTCCGAGATGGTCGGCCGCGAGATCAGTGACATCTGGGGCTGGCGCGGCCGCACGATCGGCGATGTCCGCCTCGAGGTCGCGGGGCTCTCCGGCGTCCGCCTGCCGAAGCCGATCCGCTTCGAGGCGCGCTCTGGCGAAATCCTAGGCTTCTTCGGGCTGGTCGGCGCTGGCCGCAGCGAGCTGATGCGCCTCGTCTACGGCGCCGATTCCCGGGCCGCAGGCAGCGTCTCGATCGACGGCAGGCCGGTCGCCGCCAGCGATCCCCGGCAGTCGATCCGCGCCGGCCTCGTGCTCTGCCCGGAAGACCGCAAGTTCGACGGCATCGTCCAGGGCCGCTCGGTCTCGGACAACATCGCCATATCGGCGCGACGCCATTTCTCGCCCTTCGGCATCCTCAATCTCGGCAAGGAAGCGGAACTGGCGGATGGCTTCATTCGGAGTCTGCGCATCCGCACCCCGTCGCGAAAGCAGGACATCGTCAACCTGTCGGGCGGTAACCAGCAGAAGGTGATCCTCGCCCGCTGGCTGGCCGAGACGGACGTCAAGGTGCTGATCGTCGACGAGCCGACCCGCGGCATCGATGTCGGCGCCAAGGCGGAGATCTATGAGCTGCTCTATTCGCTGGCCGAAAAGGGCCTCGCCATCGTCGTCGTGTCGAGCGAGCTGCCCGAGGTGATGGGCATTTCCGATCGCGTCGCCGTCATGTGTGGCGGCAGCATCGCCGCCACCTTCGATCGCTCCGATTTCAACGAACGCGCCATTCTCGCGGCCGCGCTGCCGGACCGCTCTGCCGCCGAACCAATCCAGAAGGTTTCCTGATGACCGGTTCCCTGAAACGCATCCTGCTCGGCGAGCAGGGCCTCGTCGTCATCTTCGCCATCGCCTTCGCGGTGGTGTCGCTGACGGTTCCGAACTTCCTGACCGAGCGCAACATGCTCGGCCTGTTGCAGTCGGTCGTCACCATCGGCATCGTCGCCTGCACGATGATGTTCTGCCTGGCCTCGCGCGATTTCGACCTTTCGGTCGGCTCGATCGTCGCCTTCTCCGGCATGGTCGCGGTCATGGCGTCGAACGCCACCGGCTCGATCCCGCTCGGCCTGCTGATCGCGGTCGGCTTCGGTACCTTTGTCGGCTTCGTCAACGGCGTCGTCATCGCCAAGCTGAAGATCAACGCGCTGATCACGACGCTCGCCACCATGCAGATCGTGCGCGGCCTGGCGCTGATCTCGTCCGATGGCCGCGCCGTCGGCATCAATGACGCGTCGTTCTACCAGCTCGCTCTGTCGAAGTTCCTCGGCGTGCCGACGCCGATCTGGGTGATGGGCGCGCTGTTCGTGGTCTTCGGCTTCGTGCTCAATCGCACCGTCTTCGGCCGCAACACGCTGGCGATCGGCGGCAATCCGGAAGCCTCGCGGCTCGCCGGCGTCAATGTCGACTGGATGCGGATCTGGATATTCACGCTGCAGGGCCTCGTCTGCGCCATCGCCGGCATCCTGCTCGCCTCGCGCATCACCTCGGGCCAGCCCAATGCGGCGACCGGTCTGGAGCTCTCGGTCATCTCCGCCTGCGTGCTCGGCGGCGTCTCGTTGGCCGGCGGCCGCGCGGCAATCACCGGCGTCATCGTCGGCGTGCTGATCCTGGGCATTGCCGAGAACGTCATGAACCTGCTCAACATCCAGGCCTTCTACCAGTATGTCGTTCGCGGCCTGATCCTGCTGCTGGCGGTTCTTCTCGACAATCTGCGCTCCCGTTCCCTTGGCCGTCGCTAGGACACCATCATGAAGATCACCAAGATCGAGACGCATGTCGTCAATGCCGAGATGCGGAACTGGGTGTTCGTCCGCGTCCTGACCGACCAGCCCGGCCTCTATGGCTGGGGCGAGGCGACGCTGGAATGGAAGGCGCGCGCCATCGTCGGCGCCATCGCCGACCTCGAGCCGATCCTGCTCGGCCTCGACCCGCGCGATATCGAGCATGCCGTGCGGGCGATGAAGAAGCACGGCTTCTGGCAGCCGCTCGGCGTCATCGGCATGACGGCGCTTTCCGGCATCGAGATGGCGCTGTGGGATATTCTCGGCAAGTCGCTCGACGTGCCGGTCTGGCGGCTGTTCGGCGGCAAGGTGCGCGACCGCGTGCCGATCTACACCCATCTCGGCCTCGGCCAGATGGACGCCGTCTATCATTCGATGGATGCGTCTTCGCTGGTCGAGCGCGGCCTCGCCGTCAAGGAGCAGGGCTACAAGGCGATGAAGGTCGTCAACGTGCCCTATACCCACTACACGGCAACGCCGGCGGCCATTGACGATTTCGTCAAGAGCATGGGCGCGCTGCGCGAGGCCGTCGGCCCCGAGATCGAGCTGATGGTCGATTTCCACGGCCGTTGCGCCTCGGCCGGTGCGGCGCTTGCCTATCTGCGCGCGCTGGAGCCGTTCGGCGTCATGTTCGCCGAAGAGCCGATCCCGCCCGGCGATGTCGCGTCGATGAAGGTGATCGCCGATGCCTCGCCGGTTCCGATCGCGCATGGCGAGCGGCTGACGAGCGCGGCCGAATTCGCGCCGTATATCGAGGCGCGCACCATGACCGTGGCGCAGCCCGATCTCTGCCATTGCGGCGGCTTCAGTGAAGCGCGGCGGATCGCGGCGCTGGCGGAAGTGGCCGGCATCGGCCTTGCTCCGCACAATCCGCTCGGGCCGATCGCCGGTGTCGCGGCGCTGCATTTCGACGTCGCCACGCCGAACGTCATCATCCAGGAAGAGATGACCGGCGCGGTGCCGTGGTATTTCGAGGTGGTGCAGGGGCCGATCGAGCGCGTCGACGGCGCCTGGCAGGTGCCGCAGGCGCCCGGTCTCGGCGTCGAGGTCGATCTCGCCGTCGCGGCGAAGCATCCCTGGAAGCAGGAGCCGTTCCCGACCCGCGAGGCCGTCATGCCCGACGGCACCATCGTCGACTGGTAGGACCACGATGGCAGGACGTCTGGAAAACAAGGTCGCGATCGTCACGGGGGCGGCGCGCGGCATCGGCGCCGCCATCGCCCGCAAGTTCGCTGCCGAAGGCGCCTCGCTCGGCCTGATCGATATCGACGCGGCGGCGCTTGCCGCCTTCGCGGCCGAGATGTCGGCATCCGGGGCGGCGGTGGTGACGGCGGCGGCGAATATCGGCGAGCGCGCCTCGGTCGAGGCGGCCGTCGCGGAGGTCATCGAGCGCTATGGCCGGGTCGACGTGCTGGTCAACAATGCCGGCATCAACGTCTTCGCCGATCCGTTGGAACTCGAAGACGAGGAATGGCGGCGTTGCATGGCCGTCAACCTCGAAGGCGCCTGGCACATGATCCGCGCGGTTCTGCCGGGGATGATCGCGGCAGGGCAGGGGTCGGTCGTCAACATCGCCTCGACCCATGCCTTTGCCATCATCCCGGGCACGTTCCCCTATCCGGTGGCGAAGCACGGCCTCATCGGTCTGACGCGTTCGCTCGCGGTCGACTATGCGCCGAAAGGCATCCGCATCAACGCGATCGCGCCCGGCTATATCGAGACCGACAAGGTCAGGGACTGGTTGGCGGAATTCGACGATCCGGCGGCGGCGCGGGGGCGTATCGAGGGGTTGATTCCGCTCCGCCGCATCGGCACGCCGGAACAGGTCGCGCATGCGGCGGTGTTCCTCGCCAGCGACGAGGCGGCCTTCAGCACCGGCTCGGTGCTGACCATGGATGGCGGCCGCTCGGTCGTCTATCACGACTAGGTCGTTCGCGCGGCCGGCCAGGCCGGCCGCGCGATGCGCGTCCGGTGCTAGAGCTTCAGCAGCGGGTCAGGCTGGGCCGAGTCGAACGGCACGTCGTCGGTGCCCCACTTGCGATGCACGACGTGGATATGGGCGTCGCGGCCGCCATTCTCGCGCAGAATGGTGAGGATGCGCTCGTCGTCCTTTGCCTCGGGCGCATGCACCCAGAGCAGAAGTCCGCCATTCTTGAGCTGCTCGTGGATGGCGTCCGCATGCTTGCGGCCGAACAGCCGCGACAACAGGAAGCCCGCGGACCCGGTCGCCAGGGTGCCGCCGATCGTCACCACCAGCGCAGGGATCATCGCCACGCCGACCGTTCCGGCGACGAGCGCCGCGCCAAGGCCGGTGATCAGGGCCGGGCCGCCGGTGAGGGCGGCTGCGCCTTCGACCCGCGAATCGCTCGTCACAAAGGCCGCGCGCGGCGCGTCATCCTTGTCCTCGAGGGTACTCGCGGGCGCCGACGGCGTCAGCTTGTCGCTCGGCGCCAGCACGCTCAGGTCCGCCTGGCGAACGCCAGACTGCATCAGGGCGTCGACGGCGGCATTGAGGGCGGCTTCGCTGTTGAAGACCGCGACGGCTTCGCGCTCCTGATAGCCGTCGTTTTCGCCGGGGGTGTCGTGGCTCGTCTGGGTCATTTCGCTTCCTCGATATGCACGGTCATCGGACGGAACGGCGCCCGCATGGAATCGGCGCGGTCCGTCGGCATGATCGTATAGGTCTAGAAGGCCTCACCGCGACGACTAGGATCATCCTGCGGCGCTTTTTCACAACCAGAAGGCGCTATTCGACCCGGCTGCCCACCCCGATGGAGGCGGCCCCTAGGCGTCGGCGTCGGCGCGCACCGCCGCGCGGCGGCTTTCCAGCGGCGTCAGCCCGTAATAGCGGTGCTTTTCCTGATACATCCGCGCGTCTGCGCGCTTCACCACGTCTTCCAGCAATTCGTCCGGCGTGCTCGTTGCCGCCCCGATCGACAGGCTCAGATTGGTGGCGGAATAATACTGGTTGTTGAGATCGACGAGGCGGCGAATGTCCTCGATCGTCTGCTCGGCGCCGGCCTCGTCGGTGCCCGGCAGCAGGACGGCGAACTCGTCGCCGCCGATCCGCGCGGCATGGGCGGGCGTCGTGACCAGCTTGCTCAGGACCTCGCCCGCCCGCCGCAGCAGCTCGTCGCCGGCGGCGTGGCCCCATTGGTCGTTGGCCGCCTTCAGGCCGTTCAGATCGACGATGATGATCGAGACGGGCGCCGGTCCGTTGCGGCGCAGGCGGTTCAACTCGTCGACGAAGAAGGAGCGGTTGTAGAGCTTGGTGAGCACGTCGTGCTTGCCGAGGAATTCGAGATAGGCCTCGGCCGCCTTGCGGGCGGTGATGTCGGTCAGCGCGACCTGGACCAGCGACCAGTCATGTTCATGGCCGGGCAGGACGGAGAACTGCATGTGCAGGTGCAATTCCTTGCCGTCGGTCGCGTAATTGAGCACTTCCCGTTGCTGGAACAACTTGCCGTCCCATAGATCGACCAGCTGCTCGCGGAAGGGCCGGTTCATTCCGTCGCGGAAAATGTCGCCGAGACGCAGGAGCAGGGTATCGAGATCCGGTGCGCCGAAGAGCTGCAGCGTGTGGTGGTTGACGTCGATGACCCGGATTTCGCTCATGCAGCGCGTGACGAATTCGGGATGCACGTCGGTGAAGACCCGAAAGTCGATGATCCCCTTCAGCCGAATGTCGTCGATCAGCCGCTTGACGCTGGAGAAATCCTCGACCCAGAGCGAAACCGGCGAATGATGGAACAGGCCGCGGGCATATTGCTCGCTGGTGGCGAGGCCGCGGCGCGCGGTTTCGCGCTCGGTCACGTCCTCGATCGCCACCAGCACGCGCTCCCATTCCGTCTCGTAGCCTGGCACGATCGTGCCCTTGAGCTGGATGTCGAGGCGCTTGCCGCGCAGCGTGTAGTTGACGGTATGGCTGGTGAACTCGGTGTCGCCGTTCCAGAGCTGCACGAGTTCGTCGACATGCGCATGCAGCATGTCGTCGCGAAACACACGGCCGAGATTGACGACGAGGTGCTCGAGACTGTCGGCCTCGAGAAGTGTCAGCGTCTTCTGGTTGACCCTGAGCACGCGCAGGCGGCTGGAGCAGGTTTTGACGCGCGAGAGATCTTCGCGCAGATAGGCGCCGAGATCGGCGACACCGGCTTGCCGCCACTCTTCGAAGAGCGCCTTCAGCCCGCTATAGTCCTCTTCCCATAGCGAAACCGGCGCGATGTCGAACATCTTGCCGTCCGTGTTCGGCTCACTCTGCATAGGTCCATCTAACCCGCTTAAATCGGGGAGGGCCAAAGCCTGAGGTGACCGCTTTGTTGACCCGTCCCAAAGCAGCAGCGTTCTCACCCTAGGGCAATTCTATTGACCATCCCCTAAATGAGGCGGGTTGGCTAGCGCCGGGATGTCGCGATCGGGCCGGACTACCGGATCCGCGTCAGCGTCACCGAGCCGATGCCGGCAGCGAGGTCCAGCCCCTTCTGTCCGGAAATGGAGAGCGGTTGCAGCGAGATGCCGCTATTGCCGCCGCCGACCAGGACGTTGGCGCCGAGCCCGACTCCCGCCGTGGCTTCCGCCGTGGCTCCGGCATAGGTACCGCTGAGATCCCCGTGCCGTTTGGAGCGCTCCAGCACCGCCCAGACGATCTGCCCGCCCGTCGTGATGCCGACGTCGAGGCCGAGCTTGTTGATCTTGCCGGTGTAGTGCTCGATGCCACGCTTGGAATTGAAGGTGCAATTGAGCGACTTGCTGGATCCCACGATGAAGCCGACGCCGGGCGCGACCCGGCAGTCGAGCGTTCCGGTCCGGGTGGCGGCGGAAGCCGTGCCGATCCCCAGCGCGGAAATGGCGGCCAGCGTTGAAGCTGCTATGACGATTTTCAGGGAAGCGGACATGTCGAACCTCATGCTAGGTGACAATTCCCGACAAACGGCGGGTCGTGGCGATCGTTCCCGTCTGCCGGACCTGTTGCGAGCGGCCGGCCATCACGTCAGTGTGATAACGCGGCGACCGCCGACGAATTGAATCTGCGCGAAGCGAGAAAGACGCGATCGAATGACCAAGCTGAAAATCACCGCCGGCCCGTTCACCTTCTACGGCAAGCTCGAGGAAGAGCTGGCGCCGAAGACCTGCGCGGTCTTCAAGTCGCTGCTGCCCTATCGCGAGAAGATCATCCATGTGCGCTGGAGCGGCGAGGGCTGCTGGATCCCGCTCGGCGATCTCGATCTCGGCCTCGGCTTCGAGAACAACACCAGCCATCCGGCTCCCGGCGAGGTCATCCTCTATCCCGGCGGCGTCAGCGAGACCGAGATCCTGCTCGCCTATGGCGGCGTCGACTTCTCGTCGAAGGTCGGCCAGCTCTCGGGCAACCATTTCCTGACGATCACCGAAGGCCGCGAGAACCTCGTCGCGCTCGGCAAGCTGACCCTCTGGAAGGGCGCGCAGGACATCGTCTTCGAACTGGCCGACTGAGCCGCCGGATCCGAACCACTTCCCGGCGCGGCCAGAGCCGCCGCGCCGGCTGGATGTCGCGCCGCCGGCCGCCGCCATCCACCGGCAATGCACTGTTCTTGCCCAGGCTTTCCACAAGCTTTTGCCGCGCTTACGCACCGTCTGCGCACAGGCTTATCCCCCGCTTCGCCGCGGCTTGTCCACAGGCAGGCCGCAGGCGGGTCACAGCCGGTCCACCGGCTTTTCCCGCTGTTTCACACCGGTTGCGCGCCGATCCGGCGACACCGTTTCAGGTCGGTCGGGTCAATCTAGAAATCCATTTGACTTAATAAATCGCCCGTCTAACGTAGGGGTATCGGGACGGGAGGATCGATGGCTCTGCGCGGCACAAACCAGGAGTTTGGGCGACCCTACAACCGGCGCATCGTCCTCGAGACGATCCGGCTGGAGGCGCCGATTGCCCGTGGCGAGATCGCCAGCAAGGTCGGCCTCACCGTCCAGACCGTCTCCACCATCATTCGCGAACTGGAACTGCAGGGCTTCGTCATGGGCGTCCGAGAGGCGCCGAAGGGCAGGGGCCTGCCGCGCACCAACCTGACGCTCAACCCGGAAGGCGGCTTTGCCATCGGGCTGCATGTGACGCCGATCGGCGTTTCGGCGGCGCTGGTCAACCTGGCCGGCAAGATCGTCGGCACCCGGCATCATCCGATGGCGCGCGTGTCGCCGGAAGCAACCTTCCCGGTGTTCGAAGGCCTGATCGCCGAGATGCAGGCGTTGCGACCGGAAGGTCGGATGCTGGGCATCGGCGTTGCGATGCCGGGACCGAGCGACGTCGATTCCATGAGCTTCGTGGGGCCGACGACGCTGCAGGGCTGGAAGGGCGTGAACGTCCACGACCGTCTGGCCGAAACCCAGATCTTGCCCGTCTTCGCCGGGGCCGAGCTGGGCGCCGTGGCGTTGGGCGAGCGGCTCTACGGCGCGGGTCGGGAGTTCCGCAGCTTCTACTACATCTATTTCGGCGTCGGACTCGGCGGGGCGGCCGTCCATGACGGCATGGTGCTTCGCGGTGCCCATGGCAATGCCGGCGAGATCGGTCATCTGCCGCTGGTTCCCGGCGGCGATCCGTGTCCCTGCGGTAACCGCGGCTGCCTGGAGCGCTATGTCTCGCGTGACGCGCTCGACCGGCGTCTCAAGGCCGTCGATCCGAAGGCGACGATCGAGGCGGCGTTGACGGATCACCCCGTCGTCATTGACGCCTGGCTCGAGGAGGCCGCGCCCGTGCTGAACTCGGCCATTGCGACGATCGAGAACCTTTATGATCCCGAGACCATCGTCATCGGTGGCCTCGCCTCCGATGCGCTGCTTGATCGGTTGCTGGGGGCGACCCAGCCGCTGATGCACTCGGTCGCCGAACGAAACGGCCGGACCACGCCCCGCCTGATGCTGTCGAGCGACGGCCAGGACGCGGTGCTGCGCGGCGCCGCGGCGCTGGCGATTTCCGGTGTGCTGTCGCCCCGATTTGGCCTCCTCTTCGCCGGCGAGGAGGAGCGGACTGAGCGCGATCCGATCATGGCCGGCCTGACCAAAAAAGAGGTAGCTGCATGACCACCGAAGCCCCGCTCCTGCGGCTCGAGAATATTTCCAAAAGCTTCGGCGCGATCCAGGCGCTGCGCGACATCAGCTTCGAAATCGGGCGCGGCGAAGTCGTGGCGCTGCTCGGCGACAATGGCGCCGGCAAGTCGACGCTGGTGAAGATCATTTCGGGCGGTCTGGAGCCGAGCTCCGGCAAGGTCGTCTATGATGGCGCCGAACGCCATTTCACCTCGCCCGCCGACGGCAAGGCGGCTGGCATCGAGACGGTCTACCAGGACCTGTCGCTCTGCACCAATGTCGACGTCGTGGCCAATTTCTTCATGGGCCGCGAGATCGTGAAGAAGTATTTCGGCGTTCCGGTCCTGCAGGAAAAGGCGATGGAGGACGTCGTCGCCAAGGCAATGGCGGCCGCCGGCACCAAGATCCCGTCGCTCCGGACCAATGTCGAGCACCTCTCCGGAGGCCAGCGCCAGGCGATCGAGCTGAACCGCTTCGTCCATTGGGGCGGCAAGCTGGTGCTGCTGGACGAGCCGTTCGCGGCGCTCGGCGTCGAGCAGACCCGGCGCGGCCTGGAACTGATCCGGCGCATCGCCGACCAGGGCATCGGCGTCGTCTTCATCACCCACATCATGAGCCAGGCCTTCCAGGTCGCCGACCGCATGGTCGTCATCCGGCAGGGCAAGGTGGCGGGCGACGTGCGGCGGCAGGAAACGTCGCCGGACGAGATCGTGCAACTGATTACCGGCGAGGCATTGGGCGGCCGCGCGCGGACTGCAGACCAGAACAACGGTCAAGCCCAGCACGCGGGATAGGGCTGGCTGAACAGCTCATCCGAACCTCCAGACTGAACGACAAGAGCGAAGGGAACAGCAAGATGAAACGACTGATGGGTGTTCTGGCGGGAGCCGTCGTGCTCGGCGCCGCAACCTTCCTGACCCCGGCGGCCTGGGCCGCGGACAAGGGCAAGGTCTACTATCTCGTGCCGACCTTGCTGGACGAATTCCAGACCGGCTCGGTGACGGCGATCACCAAGTTCATGAAGGATGTCGGCTACGAGACCGTCGCGCTCAACGCCGACAACAAGACCGACGTCCAGCAGGGCCAGATGAATGACGTCATCGCTCTGAAGCCCTCGGCGATCGTCCTTGCCGCCGTCGATTTCAACGCGCTGAAGCCGCAGATCGAAGCGGCGCGCGCCGCCGGCATCCCGGTGATGGAGTTCGACCGCCAGATCACCTCGACCAAGAGCGATCTGACCTCGGTCGCCGGCACGGTCGAGATCGGCCATGTCGCGGCCGGTGAAGTCGAGCGCCTGCTCAAGGAGAAGAACGGCTCGGTCAAGGGCAAGGTGCTGCAGGTCCTCGGCGACCCCGGCGATCCCTACACGCTCGACATCCAGAAGGGTTTTGAAGAGAAGATGAAGGCGTTTCCGGACGTCAGCATCATCTCCAAGCCGGCCATGCAGTGGGAGGCCTCGAACGCCGGTTCGATCGTCGCCGACCAGCTTCTCGCCAATCCCGACATCGACCTGATCTTCGTCCACGCGGCGCATCTCTCGGTCGCCGCCGTGGCTTCGCTGGAAGCCGCCGGCAAGAAGCCGGGCGACGTCATGCTGGTGTCGTCGAACGGCGCGCCGGTCGGTCTCGACCTGATCCGCAAGGGCTGGCAGCAGGTCGAAGTCGAGCAGCCGCTGTTCGCCCAGGCGGCAGCGCTCGCCATGTTCACCGACAAGATCGTCAACAAGCAGGCAATCAAGCCCGGCACCTATGACGTGCTCGGTCTCGAAGGTGTCGTGACGGACGAAAGCTGGGGTCCGAACATCAAGATCCCGGGCGCCGCGATCACCAAGGCGAATGTCGACGATCCGCGGTTCTGGGGCAACATGAAGACCCCGGATGCACCGGTAAAGTCGGTCGAGTAAGCGCACGCACTGCAACATGTCGTCCCCGGCCGCAGGGTCGGGGCGACAGCCATCGTCGCGCCACGCCGGATGCTTCGGCCTGGCCGCGCGAATCCGCCCTTGCCGGTCCCGCGTCGCGCTCCAGGCCCGACGCGTCCGAGACTGCGCCCCTGACCGTCCGCTATCGCAAAACCCCGGAGCCGCTCCATGCTCTCGTCCAACCGCAGGGCCGCAATCGAGTTCGTCCTCGATCACCTCGTCTGGTTCATTCTCATCGCCGTGCTGGCGCTGTTCTCGCTGACCATCCCGAACTATTTCCAGATCGGCATCTTCGCCAACATCGTCGAGCAATCGACCTTCGTCGGCACGCTGGCGATCGGTCTGTCGCTCTTGATCATCGCCGGCTACATGGACCTCTCCATCGAATCGGTGATGGCGCTGGCCGCGATGGTGGTGGGCATCCTGTTCGCCAAATCCGGTGTTGGCCTCGGCATCGGCTTCACGCCGGCCTGGCTTGTCGTGCCGATCTCGCTGCTGATCGCGCTCGCCGTCGGGGCGCTGGTGGGCGCCAGCAATGCCTTCTTCGTCGTCCGGCTGAAGATGAATTCCTTCATCGTCACGCTCGCCGCCTTCATCTGGGGGCGCGGTCTGGTCGTGGCGCTGTCGGGCGGTCGCTCGGCGCAGGAGCTGCCGTCGGAGCTCCGGTTCCTCGCGATCGAGCGCTTCCTGCAGATTCCGCTGATGGCCTGGTTCGCCATTATCGCGACGCTCGTCTTCGCCTTCATCCTGAACCGCACGCCGTTCGGCCGCCATCTGCTGATGATCGGCGGCAACCCGACCGCCGCCTATCGCGCCGGCATCAAGGTCGACAGGCTGACGGCGATCACCTTCGTCCTCGCCGGCGCCATTGCCGGCCTTGCCGGCTGGCTGCTCGCGATCCGCACCTCGGGCGCGACCGCTAATCTCGGCGTCGGCATGCTGTTCCAGACCTTCGCGGCCGTTGTCATCGGCGGCGTCAGCCTCAAGGGCGGCGTCGGCAGCCTGCCGGGCGTCTATGCCGGCGTGCTGCTGCTCGCCTCGATCCAGACCGCGATCAATCTGATGGGCATGCCGGCGCATTTCACCCAGCTGATCCAGGGCGGCATGGTCCTCGTGGCGGTGCTCCTCGATACCTTCAAGCTCAACATCAGAAAGAGGCTTGCCTGATGAGCATTTCGTCCCAGCGTCTCGCGGGCCGCTCCGCCCTTGTCGTGGGTGGAGCGCGCGGCATCGGCGGCGCCATCGCCGCCCGCTTCGCCGCCGAGGGCGCGCGCGTCGTCATCGCCGATACCGAAGTCGAGGCCGGCCAAGCCTTCGCCGCCGCGCTCGGCGGACCGGAGCGCGTCCGTTTCATCGAGACCGACATTTCGAAGAAGGCGGATGCCGAGCGCGCCGTCGCGGAGGCGGTGACGCATTTCGGCGGCATCGACGTCGTCGTCCAGAACGCCGGCATCTATCCCTGGACGCTGATCGAGAACATCGAGCCGGAGGAATGGGACGCGGTGCTGGGCGTCAACCTGCGCGGCACCTTCCTGGTGGCGCGCGCCGCCCTGCCGGCGATGAAGGCCAAGGGCTATGGCCGGATGATCTTCACCTCGTCGATCACCGGCCCGCGCGTGACCAGCCCGGGCCACGGCCACTATTCCGCGTCGAAGGCCGGCATCAACGGCTTCATCAAGTCGGCGGCGCTGGAATTCGCCGGCTACGGCGTCACCGTCAACGGCATCGAGCCGGGCAACATCCTGACCGAGGGCATGAAGGCCGGCCGCAGCGCCGCCTTCATCAGGGGTATGGAGGATTCGATCCCGCTCGGCCGGCTCGGCACGCCGGACGACATCGCCAATGCGGCGCTGTTCCTCGCTTCGGACGAATCCGCCTACATCACCGGCACCACCATCGTCGTCGATGGCGGCCAGACCCTGCCGGAGAGCAAGGATTTTCGCCTGACGCCGAGCTGATTGCTTCGCTGCAGCGGAGACGACTGGCTTCACCTCTCCCTGAGGGAGAGGTCGGAGCGAAGCTCCGGGTGAGGGTTTAGGGAACTATCCGGGTGAGGCCGTAAACCCTCACCCGCCGCACTGCGTGCGTCGACCTCTCCCTCAGGGAGAGGTGAAAGGCCCCAACCGTCCCACTCATGGGAAGGGATTGGGGGCACGGCTTCGCCTGGACAGGTCGCTTTATGCAGCCGCCGGGCTGCCGAGGCCGGCAAGCAGCGCCGTCGTCAGCTCGATCTCGTCGGCGTTCACGCCATGGGCGGAGCCCTGGTAGATCCGCGTGGTCACAATAGCCCCGGCCTTTTCGAACCGGGCGGCGGTTTCCTGGACCCGTGAGATCGGGATATGGCCGTCAAGCTCGGCGCAGCCGAGCAGCACCGGCGTTCCCGCCAGATCACCGGCCCCGTTCCAGATCTCGTTCTCGGCGCCGATGAGGCCGCCACTGAGGCCGACCGCCCCGCCATAGCGGCCGGGCCGGCGCGCCACCGCCTCGAGCGCCAGGCAGGCGCCCTGCGAGAAGCCGAGCAGCACGATCCGCTCGCGGGCGATCCCCGCCGCGACGATGTCGTCGACCAGGTCGTGGACGACGCCGAGCGCCGCGGCGAGATAGGGCTGGTTCAGCGCCGTCGGCTGCATGAACCGCTGCGGATACCAGGCATAGCCCGCCGCCTGCGGCGCGAAATAGGCGACGTCGGTTTGTCCGAGATGCTCGGCCAGGCCGATGATGTCGTCCGCCGTCGCGCCGCGGCCATGCAGCATGACGACGGCGGCCCGCGCCTTCTCGATCGGCGCGCCGCCGGTGAGAATGCGCTGGCCGGCATGGGGTGCGGAGCCCCTCGTCCTGTCGATGGTCATGATCGTTCCGTGCCCCTTTCCTGTTTTTGGTTGGCGGCCGGTCGCGCCTTTCCGGCACGACCGGCATTCCCTTCGCTGGAAACGCCTTCAGAGTGGCTTCAGATTGTCTTCGATCGACTGGCGGCGTCCTTCCAGGAAGGGCGGCAGCGACAGATGCTCGCCGAGCGTCTCCATCGGTTCGTCGGCGGTGAAGCCGGGAACGTCGGTGGCGATCTCGAACAGGATGCCGTTCGGCTCGCGGAAATAGAGCGAGCGGAAGTAGTAGCGCTCGACCTCGCCGCTCGAGCCGATGCGGAAATCGCGCACCCGCTCGGCCCAGAGGCGCAAACTGTCGTTGTCCGGCGTGCGGAAGGCGACGTGGTGGACGCCGCCGGCGCCCTCGCGCGCCGTCGGCGCGTCGGGCTCGACCACGACGTGCAACTCGGCATGCGGGCCGCCATCGCCCATCTGGTAGACATGCACCTGGTTCGACGAGACGGCGCTCTGCGGATAATCGCGCACCTTCTTCATGTGCATGACGCGGGTCAGCACCTGCTCGGTCGGGGCGAGATCGCGCACGCTGATCGAGATCGGGCCGAGGCCGAGGATCTGGTGCTCGGCCGGAACCGGGCTGCGCTCCCACGAATGAGCCTCCGCCTTGGCGCCGTTGTCGACCAGCGACAGGCGCTGTCCTTCCGGATCCTCGAAGGTCAGGCCCTGGCGACCGCCGAGATCGGCCACGTCACTGGTATTGACGCCGAGGCCGCGCAGATGATCGCGCCACCAGCCGAGGCTATTGCCATCGACGCGGAAGCCGGTGCGGACGATCGAATGCGTGCCGCGCCGGGCAGGACCGACCGGCCAGTCGAAGAAGGTGATGTCGGAGCCGGGCGTCGCCGCGCCATCGCCATAGAAGAGATGGTAGGCGCTGGTGTCATCCTGGTTGACAGTCTTCTTCACCAGCCGCAGGCCGAGAACCTTGGTGTAGAAGGCAAGGTTGCCCGGCGCATCCGCCGTGATCGCCGTCAGATGATGGAAGCCGTTGAGCTTCAGATCCATGATGGATTCTCCAAACGAGTGCGTTGGCAGGAAAATGGACTTTCCGGGGCGAAACTCAACCGGCTCGCCAGAATAAGGTTGTCTCCGGAGAATGGACAATCGCCGGCTCGGCGGGGTGCTTTCGTTGGCATGGTTCCCAAACGTAATGTTGAGGCTGCCGCAGAGGGACGTGCAGTGCCTGGGGCGTTCGCAAAGAAGTTCTGGACGAGAATGTCACGGCGACGCATTTTGCGTGCATGGAGCACCGCAGCTCGTTAAGAGAGCATCATATCTGAGATGTGTGTGGCGTGGGCTTCGATCGAAGGCAGGCCAGTCGAGACGGATGAAAGACGGGAGGAATCGCGCCAACGGCGCGATCGCCGATCATCCGGCAAACAGAAGACCACCAATGGGAGGATACGACATGGTGAAGCTCATCCGGCAGCTTCTGGCGACGACGATCGCCGTGGGTGCTCTCGCAACGGCCGCGCATGCGGCCGGACCTGAAATCGTCGCGGGGCCGAGCGCCGACGCCAAGTGCTTCAAGCCTTGGACGCCCGAGACCAAATTCTTCAAGTTCCCGAAGAAGGAAGGTCCGTACCGGATCGCGCTTGCCAATGGCTTCATCGGCAATACCTGGCGCATCCAGATGATCCAGACTGCCAAGGCCTATTCCGAGCAGCCGGACGTCAAGGCGAAGCTCAAGGAATTCAAGGTCGTTTCGACCGGTGACGACGTCGCGGCCCAGATCGCCGCCGTCGATAACTTCATCAACTCAGGCTATGACGCCATCGTCGTCAACGCGCAGAACCCGACTTCCTTCAAGCCGGTGATCAAGCGCGCCAAGGCTGCCGGCGTCGTCCTCGTCGCCTTCGACAACACGCTCGACACCGACGAGGCCATCAACGTCAACGTCGACCAGAAGGGCCTCGGCGAACTCTGGGGCCAGTGGCTGGTCGATCATCTGCCGGAAGGCGGCAAGATCCTCGAAGTGCGCGGCGTCACCGGCACCTCGGTCGATCGTGACCGCCATGAAGGTGTGCAGGAAGTTCTCGCCAAGTCCGGCAAGAAGTTCGAGACGGTTGAAGTCAATGGCCGCTGGGACGACGGCACCGCGCAGAAGGTCACGGCGGACGCCGTTGCCGTGCACAAGAAGTTCGATGGCGTCACCGCGCAGGGTGGTTCGACCGGTACGGTTCGCGCGCTGATGGATGCCGGCCACGCCTTCGTGCCGGTCGGCGCCGAGACGGAGAACGGCTTCCGCAAGCTTTGCGCCGAGCATTCGGCCGATGGCCTGAAGTGCACCTCGGCCGGTAGCGGTCCGGCGCAGGTCGCCGTCGCCATCAAGACCGCCATCGCGGCGCTTGAAGGCGATGTCGTGCCGCAGTCGATCGCCCTGCCGCTCGCCATCGATCATGATCCGGACTTCAAGGACGGCGTGAACTTCTACTCGAAGGAATCCGACAACTTCTTCGTCGGTAACTCTTTCCCGGATTGCGGCATCAACTTCACCGCCCAGGAAATCATGGGTCAGAGCAAAGAGAACCAGTAAGTCCTCTTTCGAAATCGACCGGCGGGCCCTGCGCCCGCCGGTTTTGCCTGTCCCTCCAGTGCTGCGGGTTCGTTCCTTGTCTGACCGGAAGCCCTATCTCGAGCTCAAGCGGATTTCGAAACGCTATGGCGGCGTATCCGCGCTGACCGAAGTCGATTTCTCCGTCTATCCCGGCGAGATCCAGGCGGTGTTGGGAGAGAACGGCGCCGGCAAGTCGACGCTGATCAAGATCGCCTCCGGCGTTACGGATCCGACCGAGGGCGAAGTCTTCATCGAGGGGCGGCCGGTCCGCTTCAAATCGCCGACCGAGGCGATGCGCGCCGGCGTCGTCTGCGTCTTCCAGGAATTGTCGCTGCTGCCCGAAATGACGGTCGCCGACAATCTCTCCATCGTCGACCCGCCGAAATGGCTCGGCATGATCGACGCCAAGGGCCAGCGCGACCGCGCCCGGGCGCTGCTCAAGCGCGTCGGCTGTGAGGACGTGCATCCGCTCGAACTGGTGCGCAACCTGCCATTGTCCCGCCGCCAGATGGTGGAAATCGCCAAGGCGCTCGGCCGCGATCCGCGCATTCTCATCCTCGATGAGGCGACTTCGGCTTTGACCGCTGACGATGTCGAGCGGGTCTATGGCATCATCCGCGATCTGAAGAAGTCCGGTGTCGGCATTCTCTATGTGTCGCACCGCATGCGGGAAATCGAGGCGCTGGCCGATACGGCGACCGTCTTCCGCAATGGCCGCAAGATCGAGACCTTCACCAAGGGCGCGCGCTCCGTCGACGCCATCATCGAAATGATGATCGGCCGCGAGGTGACGCACCAATATCCGCCGAAGCCCGAGCCTTTGGATGCAAAGGCCGAGGCCGGCAAGCCGGTCGCGCTGGCTGCGGCCAATCTCGCCTGGGGTCGCGAGATCCAGGGCGTCTCGTTCAACCTCAGGAAGGGTGAGATCGTCGGCCTTGGCGGTCTCGACGGCCAGGGCCAGCGCGAATTGCTGCTCGCCCTGTTCGGTGTGCTGAAGGGCGTGTCGGGCACGGTCGCCGTCGATGGCAAGCCGATCTCGCTGGATGGCCCGCGCCAGGCGATGCATGCGCCGTTGCCGATGGCGCTGATCCCGGAGGATCGCAAGACCGAGGGCCTGATGCTGCCGATGAGCGTCCGGGACAACATGACGCTCGCCGCCCTGCCGCGCCTGCTCGGCCGTTTCGGCATCGATGGCGACAAGGAAAACGCCGCCGTCCAGCGGATGGTCGACCGGCTTCGGGTAAAGACGCCGAACCTCGACGCGCCGGTCTCGGCCCTGTCGGGCGGCAACCAGCAGAAGGTCGTGCTGGCGAAGTGGCTGATGACGGCGCCGGGAATCATCCTGCTCAACGACCCGACCCGCGGCATCGATGTCGGCACCAAGCAGGAAATCTACCGCCTGATGCGGGAGCTTGCGAACCAGGGGGCAGCGATCCTGTTCTATTCGACCGACTACGCCGAGCTGATCGGCTGCTGCGACCGCGTGCTGGTCGTCTATGACGGAAAGATCCGCCGCGAACTGGCCGGCGAGGCGCTCAACGAGCGCAACCTGCTCCAGAGCGCCCTCAATATCGATGCGTCGGAGCAGGCAGCGTGAAGACCGGGGCCTTGAGCAACTGGCGCTACTGGATCGCCCATAATGCCGGCGTGCTGACCGCCGTCGTGCTGTTCGCGGCGATGTTCACCCTCTACATCTCCAACCACAGCGCCGGCCTGACGCCGGCCGTCGCCACCACGGCGGCCAACAAGGCCGTGCTGCTGGCGCTGGTCGCCATGGCGCAGACGCTGCCGGTGCTGACGCGCGGGCTCGACCTGTCGGTCGGCATGGTCTTCGTGATGGCGAACTGCATCGCTTCGACCATCGTCGTCGGCACGGTCGGCGAGGGCCTGCTCGGCATTGTCGCCGTGCTGCTGATCGGCGCGCTGGCCGGCTTCATCAATGGCGCCATCGTCGTCTGGGGCCGGCTGCAGCCGATCATCACGACGCTCGCCACCGGCGCCGTCTATTACGGCATCTCGCTGTTTGTCCGGCCGGGCCCGGGCGGCGACGTGCAGTCGGATATCGCCGACCTGCTGACCGGCCAGTTGTTCGGCGCCATCCCGGCCGCGCTGGTCGTGCTGCTGGTCGTCGTGCTGGTGGTGTGGGTCCCCTATCGCCGCTCGGTGCTCGGGCGCGCCGCCTATGCCGTCGGCTCGAACGAGCAGGCCGCCTACATGTCGGGCGTCCCGGTGCAGAGGGCGAAGCTGCTGGCCTACACGCTGGCCGGGGTGCTGGCCTCCATCGCCGGGCTGATGCTGACCTTCAACACCTATTCGGGCGAGGCGTCGGCGCCGATCGCCGGCACCTACACGCTGAATTCGATCGCCGCCGTCGTCATCGGCGGCACCTCGCTGTTCGGCGGCTGGGGCTCGGCGATCGGCTCGATCTTCGGCGCCTTCGTGCTCCGGACGATCGAGGACCTGCTGTTCGTCTTCGACCTGCCGCCGCTCTGGCAGCCGCTGTTCCAGGGCGTCGTGCTTCTCTTCGCCGTCAGCCTCGGCGCCTTCCGCATCCTGCGCGTCCGCAACCGACTGGAGCTCTTCTCGTGACCGGCGTCGACACGGGGGCCGCGCGGGGTCCGACATTGGCCGCGCGTCTCGGCATCGACCGTTCGGTGACGATCGCCTTCGGCTGCATCCTGCTGATCCTTTGCGGCGGCGCGCTCTATTCGCGCGAGTTCCTGTCGCCGGAATATCTGCTGCAGCAGCTGCAGGTCGGCGCCTTCCTCGGCATCATCGCCTCCGGCGCGATGATGGTGATCCTGCTCGGCCATATCGACCTGTCGATCCCCTGGGTGGTGACGCTCGGCGCGATGATGGCGACCGCCATGGTCGGCTGGGGCGGTGCTGCCGGCGTCTGGCTCTGCATCCCGTTCGGCGTGTTCTGCGGCGCCGTCGTCGGCGTGCTGAACGGGCTCGGCGTCGCCTATCTGCGCCTGCCGTCGATGATCTTCACGCTCGGCATGAACGCCGTGGTGCAGGGGCTGATGGTGCTGCATACGGGCGGCTTCGCGCCGCTCGACCAGGCGACGCCGGCGATGCATTTCATGGCCGTGCAGCGCAGCCTCTTCGGCATTCCGAACGCGGTGTTCGTCTGGGCGCTGGTCGGCATCTTCGTCATCTACGTGCTGAAGCGCACGGCCTTCGGCCGCGCTGTCTATGCCGTGGGCAACCGCGAATCCGCCGCCTATCTCTCCGGCGTCAACACCAACCGCGTGCTGATCGGCTGCTTCGCCTTTTCCGGCGCGATGGCGGCCTTCGCCGGCGTGCTGCTCGCCGGCTATTCCAACAAGGCCTACCAGAACATGGGCGATGCCTACCTGCTGCCGGCCATCGCCGCGGTGGTTCTGGGCGGCACCAACATCCTCGGCGGGCGGGGCAACTATCTCGGTACCATTGCCGGCGTCATCCTGATCACCCTGCTGCAATCGATCCTGTCCGTGATGCAGATGCCCGAGGCCGGGCGGCAGGTCATCTATGGTTGTGTCATCATCGCGATGCTGCTGATCTACGGACGCGGCGCCAAGGCTCGTAGCTGATATGGCCCGAAGCTGAGATGTCCCGGAGCCGGGAAGGAGGAGTTGGCGAGCCCGGAAGGCGCGGCCGGCGTTTCACAGGAAACGGTGAACGGCCGTAGCCGGCTCATAGGCGCTGCCCGAAAGAAGCCGCGTTCCGGGCGTCGAATCCTGCATGCTCGCCCAGGGGGGCGGGATGACAAGGAGCGCCTTCCATGGTTTCGACGAGATTCCTCTGGGGTGCGGCGAGCGCCGCCTATCAGGTCGAGGGCGCCTGGCAGGCCGACGGCAAGGGCCTGTCGAACTGGGACCTCTACACCAACGTCTATCGCGCGACCGAGCCGGTGACCGGCAAGCAGGAAACCGGCAATGTCGCGATCAACGCCTATGATCGCGCGCAATATCTCGCTGACATCGCGCTGATGCGCGAGCTCGGCATCAACTGCTACCGCTTCTCGCTCTCCTGGGCGCGGATCCTTCCCGGACGGCGTCGGCAAGGTCAACGAAGCGGGCATCGCCCATTACCAGCAATTCGTCGTCGACCTGCTGGAGGCCGGCATCGAGCCGGTCGTGACGCTCTATCACTGGGATCTTCCCCGGGCGCTCGACGATCGCGGCGGCTGGTACAATCGGGAATCGGTCGGCTGGTTCCGCAACTATGCGAGCGTCGTTCGCGAGGCGCTGGGCGCCAAGGTGTCGAAGTTCATCACCTTCAACGAGCCCTTCATCGACCTCTTCCTGATCGAGCCGATGGTCGAGAACATCAAGTCCGGCGTCGGCAGCCCCTTTGCCATCACCGATGCGCAATATGGCCACCAGGCGATGGCGCTGCACCACTGGCTGGTGGCGAGCGCCGAGACGATCGGCGATTTCCGCGCCGCCGGCTACCAGGGCGAGATCGGCGTGGCGCTGCCGCTGATGCCGACCATTCCCGAAAATCCCGGCAAGTCGGAGGATATCCGGGCGGCGGCGCTGGCCGACGCCGTCATCAACCGCTGGTGCCTCGATGCGATGTTCAAGGGACGCTATCCGATCGAGGTGATGACGCTGTTCCGCCAGCTCAATCCGGATTTCGCGGCGTTCGAGGCGGATTTCGCCATCCTCGCCGCCAACCGGCCCGACTTCCTCGGTGTCAATTTCTACGCGCCGGCCTTCGTGCGCCAGGAGGAGAGGAGCGCCGCTCGGCTATGACTGGATGAACACCAATCCGGATCCGGAGCCCGCCGCCTTCAACGGTCCGGTGCGGCCGGACCATCTGCGCCGGCTGCTGGAGCGGATCCGCGACGAATACGACAATCCGGCGATCTACATCACCGAGAACGGCGCCGGCTTCGGCGCCTCCGACGAGGTGATGGAGGGCGACACGGTGCACGACCCCCGCCGCGCCAACTATATCCGCCGCCACATCGAGGCGGCGCTGAAGGCCAAGGAGAACGGCGTCGACCTGCGCGGCTACATGGTCTGGAGCCTGTTCGACAATTTCGAATGGCTGCAGGGCTATGGCCGCCGCTTCGGCCTCGTGCATGTCGATTTCGACACCCAGAAGCGGACGCCGAAGCGCAGCTTTGATGCCTATCGCGAGATCATCGCCAATGGCGGCGTCGTAGCTGGCAGGGTAAGCCAAGACCCTCACCCCAGCCCTCTCCCGCGCGCGGGAGAGGGAGTCCGGCCGCGGCCTATGAGATGCGGCCGTCGATGAAACCCGCCGCCCGAAACCCTCTCCCGCGAGCGGGAGAGGGTAGGGTGAGGGGCTTCCTTCTTCGGGCCTAAAGTGTCTGCTCCGGATAGACAAAGCGCTCCGCCCGGTCGCGCTCGTAGACCGGCTCGCCGGCGATGTAGGTGGCGCGGATGGCGCGGTCGTCGCCGAGCGTCATCAGCACGAACAGCGTCTCGGCGAGGTCGCGGGCATGCGACAGGCGGAATTCGAGCAGCGGCGTCGCCTTCAGGTCGAGCACGACGAAGTCCGCCTCGTAGCCGGGCTCGAGCGAGCCGATCCGATCGTCGAGCCGGAGCGCCTCGGCGCCGCCGCGCGTCGCGAGGTAAAAACCCTGTTCCGGCGTCAGCGCATGGCCGCCGAGCTTCGACACCTTGTAGGCCTCGCCCAGCGACTGCAGCTGCGAGAAGCTGGTGCCGGCGCCGATGTCCGTGCCCAGTCCGACGCGGACCGGCCGCTCGACCCGCTTGGCGTCGACCATGCGGAACAGGCCGCTGCCGAGGAACAGGTTGGAGGTCGGGCAATGCGCCAGGGCCGAGCCGGTGCGGTGGCAGCAGTCAAAGTCGGCTTCGTCCATGTGCACGGCATGGCCGAAGATGGCGCGCGGCCCGGTCAGCCCGGCATGGTCATAGACGTCGAGATAGCTCGACCGCTCAGGAAACAGCTCGCGGACCCAGGCGACCTCGCCTTCGTTCTCGCAGAGATGCGTCTGGACATAGGTGCCCGGATGCTCGCGCCAGAGACGGCCGGCCGCTTCCAGTTGCGCCTCCGTGCAGGAGGGCGCGAAGCGCGGCGTGATGGCGTAGAGCTGGCGGCCCCGCCCGTGCCACGCCTCGATCAACGCCTTCGACTGGGCATAGCCGCTCTCGGCCGTATCGAGCAGAGCTTCCGGCGCGTTGCGGTCCATCAGTACCTTGCCGGCGATCATCCGCGTGTTGAAGCGCTGGGACTCCTCGAACAGCGCATCGACCGATTGCGGGTGGACGGTGCAATAGACGGAAGCCGTGGTGGTGCCTGAGCGCAGCAGCTCGCGCAGGAAGCGTTTCGCCACATCGCTGGCATGGTCGGGATCGACGAAATCCTGCTCGGCCACGAAGGTGTACTTGTCGAGCCATTCGAGCAGCCCGGCGCCAAAGGCGCCGATCATCTGCATCTGCGGATAATGCACATGCGCGTCGATGAAGCCGGGGCAGACAAGCGCGTCCGGATAGTGCGTGACGGCGACATCCGGCGACAGTGCCGCAAGCCCGGCCGTCGCATCCTCAATGCGCAGGAACCTGCCGTCTTCGATCGTGATCAGCGCGTCGGGCCAATAGTGCAGCGCCTCGTCGGCGGCGACATGGAACGGGTCGCCGCGAAACGTCATGGCGGGGGCGCGGATTGCCCGCTGCGTCATGGTGGCATCCTTTCGGGACGATCTAGCCAGGGAGCCGGCGCAAGCCCGAAGGCGCGACGGCAAATACCGGTCACGATCCGACACCCGGCGCGGAAACGCCAGCGGATTTGGCGGGCGGGGGTGCCCACGATCAGGCGATGCGCTGGCGGCTCCCGCGCGGGCCGTTCGGCGGCGGCGCATCGCGATCCGCCGCAGGCCCGTTTGTGGACAGCCGTGCCCGCAGCCGATAAAAGGCGCTGTCAACAACAGGACGGAGCAGAGGTCCGCGTGCGCCTTTTCGAGGGCGCCGGATCGCGTGCACATGACCCAGACTGAAGCGAAAGTGCTTCCCAAGCCCCCGCTGCCTTCCGACGACGGAAAGCTGAATTTGCGGCGCTGGGGCGACTTCTACCGCGCGATCATCAACAATGATGAGGGAACGGTCGGCGTTGTCGTGCGCATCCTGCGCGCCAACTTCCGCGACCATCGGAAGGGGTATGCCATCTCCTTCCTGTTCCTCTGTTCATCGTCGCGGCCATGACCGCGCTGTCGGCCTGGATCATGCGCGACGTCGTCAACCAGATCTTCGTCAACCAGAACGTCGAGATGCTGTGGGTGCTGTCGTTCGGCGTCATGGCTGATCTTCATCGTCAAGGGCTTCGCGACCTATGGCCAGGTCGTGGTGCAGAGCCGGATCGGCAATCGCATCGTCGCCGAGAACCAGAAGCGCTTCTACGACCGCTGCCTGAAGTTCGGGCTGGATTTCTACAATGATCGCGCGTCGAGCGAACTGATCATGTCGATCTCGAGCGGTTCGAACGCCATCCGCTCGATCCTCGACACCATCGTCCTGAGCCTCGGCCGCGACCTCGTCACCCTGGTCGGCCTGATCTTCGTGATGGTCTACCAGGCGCCGCTGATGTCGGTGGTCGCGCTGCTGGTGGCGCTCCTATCGCGATCCTGAGCGTGTCCAAGCTGGTGAAGCGGATCCAGCGCGATCGCCAAGCAGGAATTCGCCTCCAGCACTCAGATCATCTCGATCATCCAGGAAACGGTGCACGGCGCCAAGATGGTCAAGGCGTTCGGCCTCGGCGAGCACATGCGCACGCGCATGGAAACCGCGGTCTCCTCCGTCGAGCAGCGCGCCAACAAGGTGTCGCAGCTGCAGGCGCGCACCAGCCCGCTGATGGAATCGCTGGGCGGCATCTCGATCGGTCATCGTCATCCTCTATGCCGGCTGGGCGACGATTTCGGCCGGCAAGACGCCGGGCGAGTTCATGTCGTTCATCACGGCGCTGCTGCTGGCCTACGAGCCGGCCAAGCGGCTGGCCCGCCTCAATGTCGGCATCGCCGAGAGCCTCGCGCCGGTTCGCGCGCTGTTCAACATCCTCGACCACCCACCGAGCGTGACGGAAACAGACGATCATCCGCCGCTCAAGCTGACGCGCGGCAAGATCGAGCTCGTCGATGTCGGCTTCGGCTACCGTCCGGTCGACAAGGTGCTTTCCGACATCAACCTGTCGGTGGATCACGGCCAGCGTCTCGCGCTGGTCGGACCGTCGGGCGGCGGCAAGTCGACGATCCTGTCTCTGGTCCAGCGCTTCTATGATGTGCAGGAAGGCTCCGTCCGGGTCGATGACCAGGATATCCGGACCATCTCGGTCGCCTCGCTGCGGCACCACATCGCCTTCGTCAGCCAGGACGTGTTCCTGTTCTCGGGCACGGTGCGCGACAACATCCGCATCGGTCGCCTCGACGCGACCGACGAGGAAGTCGAGGCCGCGGCGGTCGACGCGTTCGCCGATGGCTTCATCCGCAATCTGCCGAAGGGCTATGACAGCCATGTCGGCGAAAACGGCGTGCAGCTTTCTGGCGGCCAGCGCCAGCGCGTGGCGATTGCCCGCGCCATCCTGAAGAATGCGCCGATCCTGCTGCTCGACGAAGCGACCTCGGCACTCGATTCCGAATCCGAGCGGATGATCCAGATCGCCCTCGACAAGCTGGTCGAAGGGCGCACGACGATCGTCATCGCGCATCGCCTGGCGACGATCCTGAGCGCCGACAAGATCGCGGTGATCGAGCGGGGAAGGGTCGTGGAACTCGGCACGCATCCGGAGCTCGTCCGTATGGGCGGCGTCTACGAGAAGCTCTATCGCTACCAGTTCGACGAGGGCAGGGCCGAGAAGGCGATCGCCTGAGGTCGGGCGCGCCTGAAGGTCCGACAACAGCCTGAATACCGAAAACGGCGTCGCTTGCGACGCCGTTTTGCTATGCCGTTTCGACCGACGGCCGCGAGGGCCTGTTGGAAGACTGCGAGCCCTGGGATCGGCCCTCCCCGGAAGGGAGGGCCGAATTCTATCGGGGCAGCCTCAGAGCAGGCCGCGGCCGGCGAGGTTGCGCATCAGACGCCGCCGTGCCGAAGGTCCAGGGCTCGGCGTCGGGGCAGAGCACGACGCGGTTCGACAGCTTGCCGAGCTTCGGCGCGCTGATCGTGACGATGTCGCCGACCTTGTGGGTGAAGCCCTGGCCGGGGCCGTCGCGGTCCTGCACCGGGGCGAACATCGTGCCGAGATAGAGCACGAAGCCATCCGGATACTGGTGGTTCTTGCCGACGGTCTGCTTGACCAGGTCTTCCGGGTCGCGGCTGATCTTCGACATGGCGCTCGCGCCATCCATGCGGAAGCCGTCCGTCTCGCCGATCCACCGTCAGGCGCACTTCCGTCTGGCGCACGTCGTCGAGCGAGAAGCCGCCGTCGAACAGGCGGATCATCGGGCCGATCGAGGCGCTGGCGTTGTTGTCCTTGGCCTTCGACAGCAGCAGCGCCGAGCGGCCCTCGACGTCGCGCAGGTTGACGTCGTTGCCGAGCGTCGCGCCGACGATCTTGCCCGTCGACGAGACGACCAGCACGACTTCCGGCTCGGGGTTGTTCCAGGTCGAGATCGGATGGATGCCGATCTCGGCCAGATGGCCGACCGCCGACATCGGCTGCGCCTTGGAGAAGATCTCGGCGTCGGGACCGATGCCGACTTCGAGATACTGCGACCACATGCCCCGTCTCGATCAGCAGCTTCTTCAGCGCCGCCGCCTGCTCGGACCGGGGCGCAGCGCCGCCAGGTCGTCGCCGATGGTGCGCGGATCTCGGCGCGGATCGCGGTGGCGCGCTCGGGCAGGCCGCGGCCTGCTCCTCGATGACGCGCTCGAGCATCGAGACGACGAAGGTGACGCCGGCCGCCTTGACCGCCTGTAGGTCGATCGGCGCGATCAGATAGGGCTTGGACGGGTCGCGATTGGCGAGCGGCGTGTTGGCGAGGATCTCCGCGAAGCGTGCCGATGAACTCGCCATCGGCGGTGGCGGCGACCCGGGCCGGGTCCTGATGTTCGCAGAGGTCACGCATGGTGACGACCGACGCGGTGATGTCGATCAGCTGGCCGTCGCGCAGGGCCACGACCGACGGGCCGTCGACATCGGGGCGGAAGACGCGGCCGACCAGGGTTGCGGCCTCCGCATCCTCGGGCAGCGCGAAGGGGGCAGCAGTGTCGAGCGGCATAGACAATCTCCAGGACGTTCAGCGATGAAGCCGATCTTGAGGAATGAAAGAGCGGGCCACCGTTATAGCCTGCGAAGATCGGTTAGGCCATATGTCTGGTCCGTTTTCGAGCAGTCGCGGCCAAGGATTTGCGCATGCATGCGACGCGCATCTGTGCAATTTTCCCGCCCGATCCGGCTTCGGCCGCCCTGCAAGGAACGCATGCCATGGAAATCGATATCCCGGAGGTCAAGGCCGAGCTCGAGGCTGCCTTCGCCCGTTACGAGACCGCGCTCGTCACCAATGACGTCGAGACGCTGGATGCGCTGTTCCATGCCGCGCCGACGACGATCCGCTATGGCGGCGGCGAGAACCTCTATGGCTATGCGGAGATCGCGGCATTCCGGGCCGGCCGGTCGCCGGCGGGTCTCGCCCGCGCGATCGAGCGCACCGTGGTGACGACCTATGGCCGCGATTTCGGCACCGCGTCGACGCTGTTCCGGCGCGATAGCGCACCGGGCAAGGTCGGCCGCCAGATGCAGACCTGGATCCGCACCGCGGACGGCTGGCGCGTCGTCGCTGCCCATGTCAGCGTGATCGCCGATCCCTCGGCTACGGCTTAGAGACAGCCGACATAGTCGCGCGCGGCGCGGGCGCGGGCCTCGATGTTGCGGGCGCGGCCGTTGGCAGGTAGCGCGACGGCTTGGCGGGGTTGCGGGTGATCGGGTTCGGAAGGGCCGCCGTCAGCAGCGCCGCCTGGCGCGGCGTCAGCTTGGCGGCCGGCTTGTTGAAATAATGCTGCGACGCCGGCCTCGGCGCCGAACAGGCCGGGGCCCCATTCGGCGATGTTGAGATAGATCTCCATCACCCGCCGCTTCGACAGCACGAAATCGGCGTAATAGGCGAGCGGGATTTCCAGCCCCTTGCGGATGTAGGACCGCGACGACCACAGGAAGAGGTTCTTCACCGTCTGCATGGCGATCGTGCTGGCGCCGCGCGACGGGCCGCCCTCGCGGTCGAGCACGGCGTTGAGCGCGCCCCAGTCGACCCCCCAATGCGAGCAGAACTGGCCGTCCTCGGACATGATCACCGAGTTGACCAGGTTCGGCGAGATCGCGTCGAACGACACCCAGTCGCGCTTCATGCCCTGGCCGGTGATGCCCGACCACAGCATCAGCGTCGAGACCGGCGGCGAGACGGCATAGATCGGCGTCAGGATCAGCGGCAGGGCGACGAGGATGGCGAGCACTTTGGCTATTCCTGAAACGAGACCCCTGCGGCGTCCAAGCGGTCGGGAAAGAGCGGCCGGCAGTCGAAGGGTCATGCGGGATCCTGTGCGGCTCGTTCGCGGACGGGCTCGATGGCGAACTGGCGCAGGAAGCCGGCAAGCAGGCGGAAATCGCCCTCGCGGCTCGACCCCTTGCGCCAGGCGAGGCCGAGCGACCGGCGCGCGACCGCGCCGTCGATCTCGGAAAGCTTGATGTCGGTGCCGGACAGGATGCCCGCCTCGACGGCGATGCGCGGCAGGAAGGTGATCCCGAGCTGGTTATCGACCATGTGGACGAGGGTGGTCAGGCTGGAGGCCCGGATCTCCTCGTCCTGCTGGTCGGCGAGGCCGGGCGCCGCGGCGCGGATGTGGTCGCGCAGGCAATGGCCGTCCTCCAGCAGCAGCAGCGTTTCGTCCGCCAGTTCCTCGCGCTGGACCGTCATGCGGCCGGCGAGCCGGTGGTGGCGTCGACGGCAAGCAGAAGGCTATCCTCGGCGATGATCTCCGTCGCCAGCCCCTCGGTCTGGACGGGGAAGGCGATCAGGCAGATGTCGAGCCGGCCGGCGCGCAGGTCGTCGAGCAGCGTCCGTGTCAGATCCTCGCGCAGATGCAGCCGCAGGTCGGGATAGGCGCGGCGCAGCTCCGGCAGGGCGCGCGGCAGGAAATAGGGAGCGATCGAGGGAATGACGCCAAGCCGGATGCGGCCCGGAGAGCGGCGCCTGGCTCGATCGCGCCGCGTCGACCATCTCGCGCGCATCGACCAGCAGCGCCTTCATCCGCCGCACCGCTTCCTCGCCGGCCGCCGTCAGCGCCATCGTCCGGTTCGAGCGGTCGATCAGCGAGACGCCGACCGTCTCTTCCAGCTGGCGGATTGCATCGGAGAGGGTCGACTGCGTGACATGGCAGGTCGTCGCCGCGCGGCTGAACGAGCCGGTATCGGCGAGCGCGACGAAGTACTGCATCTGGCGGAGCGTCGGCAACAGCATGGTGCCTGCTATAGCCGCAGGTTGCAGACGCGGCAATCGAGATTTCCGATGCCAATCTTCGGTTATTACGATTTGACCGAAGTGCCGGCGCGTGGGATCCATTCGCACATGCAGCAGCGACTCCGTAGGGTTAGCTGCACTGCGGAATTTCACAACACGATCCCCATCGTGACAGGAGAGTAAAATGCTCGGCATTGGCGACAAGCTGCCCGAATTTTCCGTGACCGGCGTGAAGCCCGGCTTCAACAGCCACGAAGAAAATGGCGAGAGCGCCTTCGAGACGCTGACCGAGAAAAGCTTTCCGGGCAAGTGGAAGGTGATCTTCTTCTACCCGAAGGACTTCACCTTCGTCTGCCCGACCGAGATCGCCGAATTTGCCCGCCTGTCGGGTGATTTCGAGGACCGCGATGCCGTCGTGCTCGGCGGTTCGACCGACAACGAGTTCGTGAAGCTGGCCTGGCGTCGCGACCACAGGGACCTGGACAAGCTGCCGATCTGGAACTTTCGCCGACACCAACGGTTCGCTGGTCGACGGCCTCGGCGTGCGTTCGCCGGATGGCGTCGCCTACCGCGTCACCTACATCGTCGATCCGGAAGGCGCGATCCAGCACAGCTACGCGACCAACCTGAATGTCGGCCGCAACCCGAAGGACACGCTGCGCGTCCTCGACGCGCTGCAGACCGACGAGCTCTGCGCCGTGCAACCGCGACGTCGGCGGCGCCACGCTGGCCGCCTAAGCCGGAACTTCGGGTGCCCCGGGCCGCTGTCGCAGGCGTCGACCCGGGGCACCCACCAACGGCCGCCCGTCCGCGTTCTCTTTTCGACCGCGCTTCGCACGGCCCAGGGCCTTCGAGGCGCCTGTGCCTTGAAGGTTTGTCCATGTCGATCGAATCGCTGAAGTCCCGGATCCCGGATTTCGCCAAGGACGTCCGCCTCAACCTGTCGACGCTCGCCTCGGACGAGACGCTGACGCCGCAGCAGAAATACGGCCTGATGGTCGCCTGCGGCATCGCCAGCCGCAATCCGGTGGTAAAGGCGGCGCTGGAAGCCGAGGCGGCTCCGCATCTTGCCCCGGCGGTGCTGGCGGCGGCGAAGTCGGCGGCGTCGATCATGGCGATGAACAATGTCTACTATCGCTTCAGCCATCTCGTCTCGAATACCGACTACCGCACCATGCCGGCCAAGCTGCGCATGAACGTGATCGGCAATCCCGGCGTCGAGAAGGTCGATTTCGAGCTCTGGTCGCTGGCCGTCTCGGCCATCAATGGCTGCGGCATGTGCATGGACAGCCACGAGGCCGTGCTCAGGAAGGCGAATGTCCCGGCCGAGATCATTCAGGCTTCGGTGCGCTTCGCCGCCATCATCCAGTCGGTCGCCGTGTCGCTCGAGGCCGCCGAGGCGGCCTGACGCCGGCGTCGGATCAGGCGCCTGCCGGTAGGCGCTGTCGGGCGAGGCGCTACCCGCCGAAGGACGGCCGCGTCGATGAAGTCGAGGTGGCCTGCGCGGATCGCGCGTGCCCGTCGGGTGGTTGCTGTCGCGATAGAGCGGCAGGATGCCGTCGTCGGAGACGCGACAGCCGGCGGCGTCGCACATGGCGGCGAGCGGGTCGATCAGCTCCGCGCCGCTTGCCGCGGCAAGCGTTTCCAGAAAGGTTCTCGCCTCGGCCGAAGCCTGCCGGATCGCGGCCGACCGCGATCGGTTGCAGCGCGTCCGGTTCGATCCCGAGAAAGGCTCGCCGCACCGATTCGTGCGGAATGTCGATATCGGCAAAGGGCATCGGTGCCAGCAGGCGTGACTTCGATGCCGCGCGCCCGCAGCGCGCGAATGCGCGTCGCCAGGCGCTCGAAGGCCGCCGCCACGGCGCGTCCGTATTGCGCTGGGTCGCGCTCGATGCGGCAGCTTCCCCCCTGCTCGAAGCAGAGCAGGTGGTTGTTGTCGCTGCCGGGCCGATAGGACTCCAGATAGATCGGCCAGAACGCCGAAAGGACCACTTCCTGATAGTCGCCGCTTTCGGCCTGGGCCCAGGCGGCTTCCAGGAAGTCGCGGCATCGCGAACCGGGCAGCGCCATGTTCGTGTCGGGCAAGGGCGGACAGCCGCCATAGGTCAGGAAGGTGAAGGCAGTGGCCCGGCCGGCCGGCCTCGAAATGGGCGTGTAGAACGGTTCGGCGTGGGAATCGCCGAGGAACAGCACATTCGTCCGGGATGGCCGGCCGATCACGCAGGGCCGCAACTCGCCCTGCACGGTGAAGCCGCCGCATGCGGCGGGATAGCCGCTGTCTTGGATGGCGATCTCGGCCAGCCGTCGTTCGGGCCGCTACGGCATCGCCGCGCCGCGCCATAGCCGCTGGCGGCCACGAAGGATGCCGTGGTGGTTCCGGCGAGCGATCACCAGCCCCGCTAGCGCGACGCGGTTCGGCCGGCGCAGCGGGCTCCCCCCCGCGCCGGCGGGCCTGGCGGAACGGCATCTCGATGGTGTGATAGGAAAGGGCGGAGAGCAGGAGCGTCGCCACGACCCCGGCGAGCCGAGGCCAGCAGTCCCGTCATAACCGAAATAGGCGAGGCCGACGACGATCGGCCAGTGCCAGATATAGATCGAGTAGGACCAGAGCCCGATCGCGATGCAACGGCCGGCTGGATTCAGTCCGGGCGCCGTTTCCGGGCGCGCGGCGATGACGAGCGCGGCGCCGGCGACCGGCAGCAGCGTCGCGAAGGACGGCCACGGCCACGAGATTGTCGAGGCCGAAGAAGGCGACGGCGATCAGGGCGAGGCCGATCAGGGCGAGGCCGCTCGAGAGCCTCGGACCGGCCCGCCAATCGCCGAGATGCAGATAGACCAGCCCGCCCGCCAGCATCTCCCAAGCGCGCGTCGGCAGCAGATAGAAGGCGAACGCCGGCTTCAGCTCGGCCAGTACCACGGCGAGCGCGAAGGAAAGCAGCATGCCGATCCAGAGCGCGGCCAGCCAGTAGCGCCGGCCCGGCAACACCCGCCGGAGCGCCAGCAGTGCCAGTGGCAGGACAAGATAGAATTGCCATTCGACCGAGAGCGACCAGGTGTGCAGAAGCCACTTGCTGGCGGCCGCCGCGTCGAAATAGCCGGCATCGCGCCAATAGGCGAAATTGGAGATGAACAGGATCGACGACACGATGTCCGACGCGATTTCCCGTCGCGTCAACGGATCGATCCAGACCTGCGACACGACCAGCATCACCAAGCAGAACGCGGCAAGCGCCGGCACGATCCGCCTGGCGCGGGCGATGTAGAAACGCCAGAGCGAGAAGGTGCCGCGGTCGATCCCGTCGCAGATGATCCGCGTCATCAGATAGCCCGAGACGACGAAAAACAGGTCGACACCGGCAAAGCCGCCCGTCAGTGCCCCGATGCGGAAGTGATAGAGCACGACACCGGTTACAGCGATCACCCGCAGGAGATTGATGTCGAGGCGGAAAGCGTTTCTGGCGGTGGAGCTCATTCGGTATCTTGCACGGTGAAACTCAACCACGAATAGGCCTATGCAGGCGGGCGGGCAATCGCGTCGTCGGCCGTCGGGTCGGGTTCCTGCGCTCGTGGTAAACCGTGGCGCTTGACGCGCCCCTGCCAGTCGCGGCAAGGCTTCCGCCACCCCCGGCGTTTCGATGAGGCAATCTTGGTTCGGCTTGACGATGATTTTCTGGCGCGCCTGTCCGGCGCGGCGACCGCGATAGAGCGCGTCCTCGATCGCGTGCTCGGCTCCAATCCGCGCGAGGGCGAGATCGCCCGGCCGGTGCGCCTGGTCGAGGCGATGCGCTATGCCACGCTCGGCGGCGGCAAGCGGCTGCGGGCCTTCCTGGCGATCGAGACCGCGCGCTTGTTCGAGGCCGACGCCGAGGGGGCGCTCCGCGTCGGCGCGGCGCTCGAATGCCTGCATGGCTACAGTCTCGTGCATGACGATCTGCCGGCGATGGACGATGACGATCTGCGCCGCGGCCGGCCGACGGTGCATCGCGCCTTCGACGAGGCGACGGCGATCCTCGCCGGCGACGCGTTGCAGACGCTCGCCTTCGACCTCTTGGCCGATCCGGCGACCGACGCCGATCCGCAAGTTCGCTCCGATCTGGTGCTGGGCCTTGCCCGCGCGTCCGGCCTCGGCGGCATGGCCGGCGGGCAGATGCTCGACTTGCAGGCCGAGAAGGACGCGCCGGATGAGGCGGCGATCCGCCGGCTGCAGGCGATGAAGACCGGCGCGTTGATCCGCTTCTCCTGTGAGGCCGGCGCCATCCTCGGCCGTGCCACGGCGGCCGACCGCGATCGCATCCGCCGTTTCGGCGAGGTCATTGGCCTTGCCTTCCAACTCGCCGACGACATTCTCGACGAGACGGCGACGCCGGAAGCGGTCGGCAAGGCGACCGGCAAGGATTCGTCGCGGGGCAAGGGGACGTTGGTCGGGCTTTATGGCGTGACGCCGGTGCGCGCCATGCTGGACGGCCTCATCGCCGAGGCGGAGGCGCTGCTGGCGCCGTTTGGCGGCCGCGCATCGACTCTCGCCGAGGCGGCTCGCTTCGTCGCCATCCGCGAGGCGTGAGCGGCAGGGGCCGGCGGTGCCGGCCCCTCGCGTCAGACTTTGGTGTTCTTGACCAGCCGCATCAGCGGCTTGCCGCTGGCGTCGAGCAGGGTCAGCTTGCCGTCGTCGAGGCGGAAGCCCTTGGTGGCGCCAAGCGCGTCGAGGAACTTCCGTTCCTGCTCCATCTGCGCCGGCACGCAGGCCATCTGCGTCGCGCCGAGCGGCCCGATCTTGATCTTGCCGCCCTGGACGATGGCCGTGCCGAAATAGCGGTTGCAGCCGCCGGATCCGGAGATCCTGCCGCCCTCGCCAATGACGAGCGTCGATTGCACGATGTCGAGCACGCTGCCGCCGCCGATATCCTCGGCCAGCCATTCGGTATTCTTCAGGGACGCAGCCGGGCCCGGAGGCGTGACGGCCTTGCTCTTGACCTTGGCAGCAGGTTCGTCGGTATCGGGGACCTGCTGGACCAGAATCGTCACCGGCCCCTTGGTCGCCAGCGGATCGATGGGAATGGCGTCCTTGTTGATGAACAGCAGATCGTCGCCGCGGTCGATCCGGGCCTGCAACTGGTAGTGGTGGCCCGGCTTGATGCGGGCCGGCGCGTAATGCAGGCGGAAATCGATCGGCACCTGGCGGCCACGCGGGCGGATACGCTGCTTGGCGATCAGCTTGGCCGGCCGGTCGGCATGCGAGACGTCGACGAGGCTGACGGTGACGGCCGCCTTCGGGTCGAGCGCGATACGCTCGCGATAGGTGACCGAGCCGTCGAGCGGACGCGCGAGCGCCAGGCTCGGGGCCGCCAGAACGGCGAGGGCAAACAACAGGCGCATCGGCAGGATGTTGATCACGATCGATCCTCGTCGAACAAGCGGGAGAGAAAGATCTAATCGTTACGGAAGCACCCGTAAACGGGGAGAGCGGCGCCGCTCAGACTGGCCCCTCCCCAAAACGGTCTTCGCCCGTTTTGACCCTCCCTCGAGGGGAGGGTTCAAGCGGAGCTTGCTGAAGCGCTGTAATGCGGCGAGGCTGGGAGGATGATGTAGGGAGGCTGTAGTGAGCCGGCGTACCGCAGATCCGCGTCAGCTTGGCTTTGCCCGCACCATGCGCCGGAACATGACGGAAGCGGAATTTCGGCTCTGGTTGCGACTGCGGGCTCGTGGTGTAGATGGCCTGAAATTCCGCCGCCAGGTTCCGATCGGCCCGTTCATCGTCGATTTTCTCTGTGCCGAACGTCGCCTGATCGTCGAGATCGACGGAAGCCAGCATTTCGCTGAGGCAGCGATGGTCGCCGACGCAGGACGTACCGCATGGCTCGAAGCGCGAGGCTTCCGTGTCCTGCGCCTCACCAATCTCGACGTGATGCAGAACATCGACGCTGTCTACAGGGTGATCGTCGAAGCATCGGAACTAGCCTCTCCCTCTGAACCCTCCCCTTGAGGGAGGGTCGAAAACGCCTTGGCGTTTTCGGGGAGGGGTGCCTTACTCCGCCGCTTCCGGCGACAGGGCCTTGTGGCCGGTTCCGAACCGCTTCTCGATGTAGTCGTCGACCAGCTTGCGGAAGTCGTCGGCGATCTGCGGGCCGCGCAGCGTCACCGCCTTCTTGCCGTCGATGAAGACCGGTGCCGCCGGGGTCTCGCCGGTGCCGGGCAGCGAAATGCCGATGTCGGCGTGCTTCGATTCGCCCGGGCCGTTGACGATGCAGCCCATCACCGCGACCTTCAGCGCCTCGACCCCGGGATAGCGCTCGCGCCATTGCGGCATCGAGGTGCGGATGTCCTCCTGGATGCGGCTCGCCAGTTCCTGGAACACGGTCGAGGTGGTGCGGCCGCAGCCGGGGCAGGCGGCGACGATCGGCAGGAAGGCGCGGAACCCCATGGTCTGCAGGAGTTCCTGCGCCACCTGCACCTCGCGGGTACGGTCGCCGTTCGGCTCCGGCGTCAGCGACACGCGAATGGTATCGCCGATGCCCTCCTGCAGCAGGATGCCCATGGCGGCGGAGGAGGCGACGATGCCCTTGGTGCCCATGCCGGCCTCGGTCAGGCCGAGATGCAGGCAATGGTCGGAGCGGCGGGCGAGATCGCGATAGACGGCGATCAGGTCCTGCACGTTCGAAACCTTGGCCGAGAGAATGATCTTGTCGCGCGGCAGGCCGATGCTCTCGGCCAGCTTGGCGGAGAGAATGGCCGACTGGCAGATCGCCTCGCGCATCACCGCGGCGGCCGAGATCGGCGTCGCGGAGGCGGCGTTCTCGTCCATCAGCCGGGTCAAGAGGTCCTGGTCGAGCGAGCCCCAGTTGACGCCGATGCGCACCGGCTTGTCGTATTTGATCGCCAGCTCGATCAGCGTCGCGAACTGGCGGTCGCGCTTCTCGCCGAATCCGACATTGCCGGGGTTGATGCGGTATTTGTCGAGCGCCTCGGCGCAGGCCGGGTGATCGGTCAGGAGCTTGTGGCCGATATAGTGGAAGTCGCCGATCAGCGGCACGTTGATGCGCCTGGCGAGCAGCTTCTCCTTGATGAACGGCACGGCGGCCGCCGCCTCGTCGCGGTCGACGGTGATGCGGACCAGTTCCGAGCCGGCGCGAGCGAGCGCCGCAACCTGCGCGACCGTCGCGTCGATGTCGGCGGTGTCGGTATTGGTCATCGATTGCACGACGACCGGCGCATTGCCGCCGACCAGCACTTTGCCGACGCGGACGGCCATGGCGCGGCGGCGCGGCAGCGGGCCGGCGATGGTTTCGGAGGGCAGATCGGCGCAAGCGTTCATGGCGGGCTCAGTCATGACTTTCACCTCTCCCTGAGGGAGAGGTCGGCCCGACAGGGCCGGGTGAGGGTTTACGGCGTTTCCGGAGAGGGCGTAAACCCTCACCCGCCGACTTCGTCGTCGACCTCTCCCTCAGGGAGAGGTGCAGGGGCACGATATCGGGAGACATCAGCCCGTATCTCATGCCGCTACCCTGCCTTGCGGCAGCGGGCACAAAGGCCGCGGATTTCGATGATCGGTGCGCTCGGGGCAAAGCCGGCCGCCTGCGTCACAGCGGCGAGCGCCTCGGTCAGCGCGGCGGAAGAGGCCTCGCCGGCGGCGCCGCAGTTTTCGCAGAGCAGGAATACGGTCGCCGCGCCATGGCCAGGCTTGTCGTGCCCCTCGGACCCGCGCGAGCAGGCGATATAGGCGTTGCGGCTCTCGATGCGGTGCGCGAAGCCATGCTCGACCAGGAATTCGAGCGCGCGGTAGACGGAGACCGGCGCCGGGCGCGGCCCGTCGGCGGCGAGCCGGTCGATCACGTCATAGGCACTGGCGGGGACATGGCTTTCGGCAAGGGCTGCCAGCACCTTGCGGCGCTGCTCGGTGAAGCGCAGCCCCTCGGCCGCGGAAATCGCCTCGGCATGGGCGATGGCATCGCGCGCGCAATGGTCGTGGTCATGGTCGCGATGTTCCAGCATGATCTCGTCGGTTCCGTGCTTCGCTCCGCTCGTCATCCAATCCTCATGCGCGTGGCCAAGGGAGCCGTTGAGGGTCTGTTGCGCCGCGTTCTAGCACGGATCGCCTGCAAGACCGAGCAGGGCGCAACATCGGCGGCGCCTTCCCTTGCTGTTGCGCTGCAATATATGGTCGATTGGCTCGGTTCTCACCCCTTATCATTCATCGCGGAGACGAATTCATGGCGAAGGACGGTCATCTCAAGGACAAGGTCGCGCTGGTGACAGGATCGACATCCGGCATCGGCCTCGGCATGGCGCGGGCGATGGCCGGCGCCGGCGCGCATGTCGTGCTGAACGGCTTCGGCGATCCGGTTGCGATCGAGAAGCTGCGCGCCGACCTGGCGGCCGAGTTCGGCGTCGAGGTCCGCTATTCCGCCGCCGACATGACGCGGGAAGACGAGATCGCGGCGATGATCGGCGATGTCGAGAAGGAATTCGGCGCCGTCGACGTGCTGGTCAACAATGCCGGCATGCAGCATGTCGCACCGATCGACGAGTTTCCCGTCGACAAGTGGAACCTGATCATCGCGCTCAACCTGTCGGCGGCGTTCCATGCCATCCGCCTCGCCCTGCCGGCGATGCGGCAGAAGGGCTGGGGCCGCATCATTTCGACCGCTTCGGCGCATGCATTGGTCGCTTCGCCCTTCAAGGTCGCCTATGTGGCGGCGAAGCACGGCATTGCCGGCATCACCAAGACCGTGGCGCTGGAAACCGCCGAGCATGGCATCACCGTCAACGCGATCTGCCCGGGCTATGTCTGGACGCCGCTGGTCGAACGACAGATCCCCGATACGGCCAAGGCGCGCGGCATGACCGAGGAGCAGGTGAAGAAGGACGTCATCCTCGCGGCGCAGCCGACGAAGGAATTCGTCAAAGTCGAGGAGGTGGCGGCGCTGGCGCTGTTCCTGACGACGAACAGCGCGCGCAGCATCACCGGTTCGCTGCAGTCGATCGACGGTGGCTGGACGGCGGCATGAGCGCTCCGGCCGCTGGGCAGAAAATCATCAATCTCGGCCTGCAGGGCGGCGGTGCGCACGGCGCCTTCACCTGGGGCGTGCTGGACAAGCTGCTCGAAGACGGTCGGCTCTGCTTCGAGGGAATCTCCGGCACCAGCGCCGGCGCGTTGAACGCCGTCGCGCTTGCCGACGGCATGGCGCGCGACGGCGCTGCGGGCGCCCGCGACCGCTTGCGGGAGTTCTGGATGCGGGTCAGCGCCGCGGGCCGAGCCGGTGCCTCGGCCCGCGATTTCATCGGCGCGTGGATGGGCTCCTGGCGGATGCCGGCGATGCAGCCTTTCCGGATGATCGAGGCGATGACGAATTTCTCGTCGCCCTACGGGTTCAACCCGATGAACATCAACCCGCTGCGCGAGATCGTCGTCGAGATGGTCGATTTCGAGAAGGTGCGGGCCTGCGCCGCGCCGAGACTGTTCATCTCGGCGACGGCGGTGAAGACCGGCAAGATCAAGGTATTCTCGGATGGCGCCATCACCGCCGACGCGGTCTTGGCGTCGGCCTGCCTGCCCTATCTGTTCCAGACGGTCGAAGTTGACGGCGAGCCCTACTGGGACGGCGGCTTCACCGGCAATCCGGCCCTGTTCCCGTTCTTCACCGAGACGAAGACATCCGACATCCTGTTGGTCCAGATCAACCCGATCGAGCGAAATGCGGTCCCGACCTCGGCCAAGGAAATCCTGGAGCGGATGAGCGAGATCACCTTCAACGCGTCGCTCCTGCGCGAAATCCGCGCCATCGACTTCGTCAACCGGATGCTCGACCAGGGCCGGCTCGACCCCGGCCACTATCGGCACAATCGCGTCCATCGCGTCGATGCCGGCAAGGCACTGGAGAATTTCAGCGCTTCGACCAAGTTCGATACGTCGCGCGCCTTCTTCGAGGAGTTGCATGCGGCCGGTCGCGAGGTCGCCGGGGATTGGCTTCAGGCGCATTTTGCCGATATTGGCGTGCGTGATACCGTGGATCTGGGGGCACAGTTCCAGTGAGCGACGTAACGATCTCCAATCTCGCCGCGCGGTCCGAATTCATCGGCACGGTTGCCGACCGCATGTGGCATGCCTGGTGGCGGGAGGCGGGCGAACCGCTGGCGACGCTGCTGGGGCATCTGCGCGACTTCAAGACCGATAGGGTGCCGCTCGGCGTCGTCGCGCACCGAGGCGACGATTTCGTCGGTTCGGCGCTGCTGATCGACAGCGATGTCGACGAGCGCCCGCAATATACGCCCTGGCTGGCGGCGCTCTGGGTCGAGCCGGAGGAGCGCATGCGCGGCATGGGCGAGGCGCTGTCGGAGCGGATCGTCGCGGAAGCCCGCGCACTCGGCTTCGACCGCATCTATCTCTGCGCCGTGCCGGACAAGAGCGCCTATTACGCGAGGCGCGGCTGGACCGAGGTCGAACGCGGCGTCGGCGCGCACCAGCTGGCGATCTTCATCCGGCGCCTCGGCGAGGGCGAAGCAACAACCTAGCGGCGCTCGGTTTTTTCGATCCGGCCCGGCATCGGGCTGGATCGCGAGCGAAAGATCCAAACACCTTCAAGAGCAATATCGGGACGGAATACATGGCCAAGCATAAAATCGCGATCATCGGGCTCGGCAAGATCACGCAGGACCAGCACCTGCCGGTGATCGACAAGGGCGACGATTTCGAGGTCGCGGCGGTCGTCAGCCAGCGCGGCCTGAGCCACAACGGGGTTCCGAGCTTCAAGACGGCGGCCGAGCTCTATGCGGCGATGCCGGAGATCGGGATCGTCTCGGTCAACACGCCGCCGGACGTCCGCCACACCATCGCCCGCGAGGCGCTCGAGGCCGGCAAGCATGTGCTGCTGGAAAAGCCGCCGGCGGCGACGCTCGCTGAATTCGAGGACCTGAAGGCATTCGCTGCCGCGAAGGGCAAGGTCCTGTTCGCCACCTGGCATTCGCAGTTCAACCCGGCCGTCGACGAGGCCAAGGCGCTGCTCGCCAGGCACGGCGTTGGCTCGGTCAAGATCGAGTGGCGCGAGGACGTCAAGAAGTGGCATCCGGGCCAGGAGTGGATCTGGGAGCCGGGCGGCTTCGGCGTCTTCGATCCCGGCATCAACGCGCTGTCGATCTTCGTCAAGATCCTGCCCTTCGCGCCCTTCGTGAAGTCGGCCAGCCTGACCTATCCGGCCAATCGGCAGACGCCGATCGCGGCCAAGCTCGTCTTCGGCAGCGCGGCGGCGTCGCAGCCGGCGCTCACCGCCGATTTCGACTGGCGCGAGCAGGGCGACGAGAAGTGGCACATGACGATCGAGACGGCCGCCGGCCACAAGCTGCGCCTCTACAAGGGCGGCGCGGCGCTTGACGTCGACGGCAAGCTCGCTGTCGAGGCGCCGAGCGAGGAATATCAGCGCATCTACGCCCATTTCGCCAAGCTGCTGGCGTCGGGCGAGAGCGATGTCGATGGCGCGCCGCTGCGTCTCGTGGCGGATGCGATGCTGGTCGGTCGGCGCGAGGAAACGGAGGCCTTCGTCTGGTAGGGCGAAGGCGGTCCGCGACGCCGGCCGGAACGGAACGCTGTTGGATTGCGTTGCTTATCGTCAGGTTTTGACGAGAGGCGGATGTTGATCACCAAGCGGACGGGGACGGCGATGGCACGATTGCGGGTCCTGACTTTGGGGGCAGGGGGGCTTCTGGCCGCCCTGCTCGTCGCCGCCACGCCGTTCGAGGCGCGCGCTATCACGGCTGACGAGCTGTTCCAGAAGGTGATTCCGAAGGTCAATCAGACCTCCGAGCGCAAGCCCGCCAAACGGAAGCCGCATCGGGTCACGCCGGCTTCCGTCCCGGCCAAGGCGGAAGCGTCCGTCGCCGCCGAGGCGTCGGCCGAGCCCCCGGCTGTCAGTGCTCCGTTACCCCTCCGTCGCCCCGGCGTTAACGCCGAGACGGTCGATGCGCCGGCGCCGGCCGCTGCGGCAATGGCCGGCACGCCCCTGCCGCGCACCAAGCCGGCAGAGGAGCGCAAGGTCGCCGGACTGGTCGCCATCCCGCCGCCGGCCGAGGCGACCGTCGGCACGGTGAAGACGGTGCCAATTCCCCCCGATCCCGCGCTTGCCGCCAGCGCCATGGCTGCCGCCACGGCGCTTGCCGGTGCGGTGCCCGCCGATCCTCCGAGCGAGGGCCAACTGGCCTTCGCGCCGCCCGTCTTGCCGACGCTGCTGAAGCCGACGCCGGCCGAAGGGCGCAATGCCGACGGCAGCCTGAAGAAGGGCGACCGCCTGCCGCCGCCGGAGAAGCAGGCGGCCATCCCGCCTGCCGACGCGGCGCCGGTCGAAAAGCCCACCGAGGAAAAGACGGCTGCTGCCGAAGCAACGACGCCGTCGACGCTCCCCATGCCGCGTCGAAAGCCCGAGATCGTGCTGGCTGCCCTGGCGCCGCGGATCACGCCGGCTCTGCCGGAGGGACTGGCGGCCTGCAGGGCGTCGATGAGCGGGCTGAAGATTTCGGCTTCCGCCTTGCCGGCGATCCATGCCGGCAGTTGCGGCGGGCCGGATCCGTTCGACGTCACGGCGCTGGAGGATGGCAGGGTCGAACTCGAGCCGGCGGCGAAGATCAATTGCGCGGTGGCGACGACGCTCGCCCGCTGGGTCGAGGAGGATATCCAGCCCTCGGCGCAGGCAACGCTCGGCGGCCGCGTCACGGCGCTGCGCGTCGCCGATTCCTATTCCTGCCGGGGCCGCAACCGCGTCGTCAACGCGATGCTGTCCGAGCATGCCTTCCTGAACGCGGTCGACATCGCTGCCTTCGAGGTGAGCGGGCGCTGGGTGACAGTGAAGAAGGCGGAGGACCGCTCCGAGAAGGAAGACACGTTCCTGAAGGACGCCCGCGTCTCGGCCTGCGACAAGTTCAACACGGTGCTGGGGCCGGGTTCGGACGGCTATCACGAGGACCACTACCACCTCGACCTCCGCCAGCGCGGCAAGGGCGGCGGCAGGAAGTATTGCCACTGAGGTTTGGTGTTCGCTGGACCCTCCTTCGAGGCTTCGCTGGCGCGAAGCGCCTCAGGATGATGGCGGAGGCTGAGTCGGCTTTCGAAGTGGAGCGCCGAACCGCTCGGTCTGCCTTGCTTTGCGGCCAGACCACTCTCACACTTCTCGCAACCGCACGATCATCATCCTGAGGCGCCCGCCGAAGCCGGGCCTCGAAGGAGAATCCAGAGGGCCTCATGGGTGCAGCCGTCTACATGCTCCGCTGCGCCGACGGTTCTTACTATGTCGGCTGCACCGCCGCCGAGGACCGGCAACGACGGCTCCTAGAACACCAGTCCGGCGCCTATCGCGGATACACGTTTTCGCGGCGTCCGGTAGAGCTGGTGTGGGCCGAGGATTTCGAGCGCATCACGGACGCGCACGCCGCCGAGCGTCAGCTCAAAGGCTGGTCGCGCGCCAAGAAGGACACGCTGGTCCGAGGCGACTGGGCGCTGGTACAGATTCTTGCCAAGCGGCCGGGCGCACGGGGCGGGTGAGTTTCGCTGGAGCCTTCTTCGAGGCCCGGCTGCTCCGGGCGCCTCAGGATGACGGCGCAGAGTTGAATATCTCGAGCTTGGACGGAGATCGGAGTCGGCTCTCACGCCAAGACCGCTGAAATACCCTCCATCATCATCCTGAGGTGCTTCGCGCAGCGAAGCCTCGAAGGAGGATCCAGAGCGCGCCAGCACGTCAGGGGCGAGCGGGACGCGATCCGGCCGGACCGCGTCCCGATATGTCTTAGCCGAACACGACCAGCAGGTCCTTGGCGTCGATCTGGCTGCCGGCGTGGACCAGGACTTCGGCGATCGTGCCGTCGCGGTCGGCGTGGATGGCGGTTTCCATCTTCATCGCCTCGATCGACAGCAGCACGTCGCCGGCCTTGACCGCCTGGCCGGCCTTGACGGCGAGCGTCGAGACGACGCCCGGCATCGGGGCCGCGACGTGGTTTGGATTGCCGTCATCCGCCTTGCGCTTGGCGACGACCGAGCCCGCATTGGCACGGTCGGGAACCTTGATGACGCGCGGCTGGCCGTTCAGTTCGAAGAAGACGCGGATCAGGCCTTCCTCGTCGGCGTCGCCGATGGCCTGCATGCGGATCACCATGGTCTTGCCCTTCTCGAGCTCGACCAAAATCTCCTCGCCGACCGGCAGCCCGTAGAAATAGACAGGAGTTGGCAGGACGCTGGTCGGACCCCAGTTCTGCAGGCCCTTGGCGAAGTCGGTGAAGACCTTCGGATACATCAGGTAGGAGGCAAGCGCGAAATCGTCGATGTCGCCATTGCCGACCTTTTCCTTGGCCGTCTTGCGCTCGACCTCGAGATCGGCCGCCGCGATCAGCGAGCCCGGTCGTGCCGTCGAGGGCGTCTCGCCCTTCAGCGCCTTCTTCTGGATGCCCTCCGGCCAACCGCCCGGCGGCTGGCCGAGATCGCCGCGCATCATCTGCACGACGGAGTCAGGGAAGGCGATGTCCTTGGCCGGGTTCTCGACATCGGCCACGGAAAGGTTCTGCGACACCATCATCAGCGCCATGTCGCCGACGACCTTGGAGGACGGCGTCACCTTGACGATGTCGCCGAACATCTTGTTGACGTCGGCATAGGCCTGCGCGACTTCGTGCCAGCGCGTGTCGAGGCCGAGCGAGCGGGCCTGTTCCTTCAGATTGGTGAACTGGCCGCCCGGCATTTCGTGCAGGTACACTTCCGAGGCACCGGCCTTGAGATCGCTCTCGAAGGCGGCGTACTGGCCGCGCACGGCTTCCCAGTAGAACGAGATCTTGCGGATCGCGTCGGGATCAAGCCCGGTGTCGCGCTCGGAACCCTTGAGCGCTTCGGCGATCGAGCCGAGGCAGGGCTGCGAGGTGAGGCCGGACAAGGCATCCATCGCCGCGTCAACGGCGTCGACGCCGGCCTCGACCGCCGCCAGCACGGTCGCCGCCGAAATGCCCGACGTGTCGTGCGTGTGCAGGTGGATTGGCAGGTCGGTCTCGGAGCGCAGCGTCGCGACCAGCTTCTTGGCGGCGGCGGGCTTCAGCAGGCCTGCCATGTCCTTGAGGCCGATGACATGCGCGCCGGCCTTTTCGAGATCCTTGGCAAGCTCGACATAGTATTTCAGGTCGTACTTGGCGCGGTCGGGATCGAGGATGTCGCCGGTATAGCAGATCGCCGCCTCGAGGACCTTGCCCTCCTCGCGCACCGCGTCCATCGAGACGCGCATGTTCTCGACCCAGTTCAGGCAGTCGAAGACGCGGAACAGGTCGACGCCGCCGGCGGCCGCCTGCTTGACGAAGAACTTGACGACATTGTCGGCGTAGTTGGTGTAGCCGACGCCATTGGCGCCGCGCAGCAGCATCTGCAGCAGGATGTTCGGGGCCTTCTCGCGGACCTGCGCCAGACGCTCCCACGGGTCTTCCGTCAGGAAGCGCATTGAGACGTCGAAGGTGGCGCCGCCCCAGCATTCGAGGCTGAGCAAGCCCGGCAATCCGCGTGCATAGGCGTCGGCGATACCGACGATGTCATGCGTGCGCATGCGGGTGGCGAGCAGCGACTGGTGGGCGTCGCGCATCGTCGTGTCGGTGACGAGAACCCGGCTTTCGGCGCGCATCCACTTGGCGAGCGCCTCGGGACCATGGGCGTCGAGATACTGCTTGGTGCCGGGCGCCGGCTCGGCGGCGAATTGCGGGATCACCTTGGCGAGCGCGTCGGCCTTCGGCTTGACGCGGCCGCGCGTCTCGGGATGGCCGTTGACGGTGACGTCGGCGATGTAATTGAGCAGCTTGGTGGCGCGGTCGCGCCGACGCACGGCGGAAAACAGCTCCGGCGTCGTGTCGATGAAGCGCGTCGTGTAGGAATTGTCGCGGAACTGCGGGTGGTTGATGATGTTGGCGACGAAGGTCAAATTGGTCGCCACGCCGCGGATACGGAACTCGCGCAGCGCGCGGTCCATCCGCGAGATCGCTTCCTGCGGCGTCGGCGCCCAGGCGGTGATCTTTTCCAGCAGCGGATCGTAGAAGCGGGTGATCACGGCGCCCGAATAGGCGGTACCGCCGTCGAGGCGGATGCCGAAGCCGGACGCCTCGCGATAGGCGGTGATGCGGCCGTAGTCCGGGATGAAGTTCTGCTCGGGATCTTCGGTCGTGATGCGGCACTGCAGGGCGTGGCCGTTAAGCCGGATATCGGCCTGCTTCGGCACGCCGGATTCGGCGGTGCCGATGGCAGCGCCCTCGGCGATGTGGATCTGCGCCTTGACGATGTCGATGCCGGTCACCTGCTCGGTGACGGTGTGCTCGACCTGGATGCGCGGGTTGACTTCGATGAAGTAGAACTTGCCGGTGTCGGCATCCATCAGGAATTCGACCGTGCCGGCGCCGTAATAGTTCGATGCCTTGGCGATCTCGACGCCGTAGTCGGTGATGCCCTTGCGCTCGGCCTCGGAAAGGTAGGGCGCGGGCGCGCGCTCGACGACCTTCTGGTGGCGGCGCTGCACCGAGCAGTCGCGCTCGAACAGGTGGACGATGTTGCCGTGCTGGTCGCCGAGAATCTGCACCTCGACGTGGCGGGCGCGCTCGACCAGCTTTTCGAGATAGATCTCGTCCTTGCCGAAGGCGGCCTTGGCCTCGCGCTTGGCGGTGACGGCGTCCTTGAGCAGCGTCTCCTCGTCACGGATGACGCGCATGCCGCGTCCGCCGCCGCCCCAGGAGGCCTTCAGCATCAGCGGATAGCCGATGCGGGCGGCCTCGGCCTTGATGATTTCTGGATCGTCCGGCAGCGGGTCGGTCGCCGGCATGACGGGGACGCCGGCCGCGATCGCCAGATTGCGCGCGGCGACCTTGTTGCCGAGCATGCGCATGGTGTCGGGCGACGGGCCGATGAAGAGGATGCCGGCCTCGGCGCAGGCCTCGGCGAATTCGGGGCTTTCGGACAGAAGGCCGTAACCCGGATGGATCGCATCGACCTTCGCCTCGCGGGCGATGCGGATGATGTCGGCGATGTTCAGATAGGCTTCGATCGGGCCGAGACCCTTGCCGACCTGATAGGCCTCGTCCGCCTTGAAGCGGTGCAGCGCGAGTTTGTCTTCCTCGGCGAAGATTGCGACGGTCGTGATGCCAAGCTCATTCGCCGCGCGAAAAACGCGAATGGCGATTTCGGACCGGTTGGCGACCAGGATTTTCTTGATGGTCACGTATTCCCCCAAACATTGGCCGGGCATCGTCGCTGCGCGGACGAGCTGCTGGGGGAATGATTACTAGGTTTGTGCGGTTGCGAAAAGACCGGAATTTTACGCTGCAATGCGGCGGCGGTACGCCATTCTCAGGCGGCGGAAAGCAAAGCCGCCTGAGAAAAGATCCAGGATGTTCAGGCGGGGATCGAGCTGAGCCGTCGGAGCAAGGTCGGCGTCGCCATCACCATGGCGCGCTCGGCCGGCGTCAGAAACGAAACCGCTTCCTCGATCGTGCCGGCTTCCTCGATCTTGGCGATCGACTGCGCCTCGAGCGGATCGATCTTGCCGCGCGGCCGGGCCGGTACGGCGTCGGTCAGGGCGAGATGGATGGCGCGCAGGCCGTCGTCACGGGCGATGGCGACGAGATCGGGGGCGCTGGCGACCGCCGCCTCATAGGTCGGGCGCACCGCGGCGGCGGTGAGCGCCACCGCCGGCGGATCGACCTCTTCCGGCGTGCGCAACAGCCCGATCCGGCGGATGAAGCGGCCGATCTTGTTCGAGCCGGTCATGCCGGAGACCGGCACCACCAGCAGCAGGCCGAGGATGGCGGGCGAGAGCCAGGCGACCAGCACCAGCGAATCGAGCCAGGCGGCGAAAAGCAGCGCCAGGCCAAGCAGGAAATGCCAGCGATGGCGGATGATCAGCGAGCGGATGGGGACGCCGCCATCGTCGCGCCGTTGCGGCTTCCAGCCGGAATCGCGGCCGAGCAGGATCGACAGGATGGCGCCGGTGTGGACCAGCATCATCACCGGCGCGATCAGAGCCGAGATGATGATCTCGAACACGAAGCTCGCAAGTGTGCGGAAGCCGCCGACCTTGCGCCGGTCGGTGCGATTGCGCAGGAACGAGATCAGGCCGAGGAACTTCGGTCCGAACAGGATGACCAGGGTCAGCCCGAACAGGCGGAGGGCGCGCTCGGCGTCGATCACCGGCCAGGTCGGGAAGAGCTGGAAATCCTCGGTGAAATATTCCGGCCGGATGAAGTGCGCCTGCAGCGACAGCGCCAGGCCGGCCAGGATCAGCCCCAGCCACAGCGGCGAGGCGAGATAGGAGCCGATGCCGGTCAGGAGATGGATGCGGCTGACCCAGTGCAGGCCGCGCGCCGGCAGTACCAATACATGCTGGAGATTGCCCTGGCACCAGCGCCGGTCGCGCACCGCGAGATCGATGATGGAGGGCGGACTCTCTTCATAGGAGCCGGCCAGGTCCTCGGCGATCCGAACCGTCCAGCCGGCACGGCGCAGCAGCGCCGCCTCGACGAAATCGTGGCTGAGGATATGGCCGCCGAAGGGTGGCTTGCCCGGCAGGTTGGGGAGGCCGGCGGCGTCCATGAAGGCGCGGGTGCGGATGATGGCGTTGTGGCCCCAGTAATTGCCCTCGGAACCGGTCCAGAAGGCGAGGCCGGCACCGACGACCGGGCCATAGACGCGGCCGGCGAATTGCTGCAGCCGGGCAACGATGGTGGTGCCGTTGACGAGGGCCGGGATGGTCTGGATCAGGCCCGCATCGGGGTCTTCCTCCATCCGGCGCGCCAACTCGACGATGGTCTCGGGGGCGATCAGGCTGTCGGCGTCGAGCACCAGCATATAGTCGTAGGCGGCACCCCAGCGTGTGCAGAAATCGGCGACATTGCCGGATTTGCGCGCGATGTTCTTGCGGCGGCGTCGGTAGTAGATCCTGGCGCGGGCGCCGAGTCGGGCGCGCAGCGTGAGCAGCGCCGCCTCTTCCGCCAGCGCCACGTCCGGATCGGTGGTGTCGGACAGGATGAACCAGTCGAAGGCGGGGCCCTGATGCAATTCATCGAGGCCGGTCGCCATTGCCTCGACGGCCGCGAAGACCCGCGACGGATCCTCGTTGTAGGTCGGCATCAGCATGGCCGTCTTGCCGCCGAGCGGGCCGGGCGGCGTGCGCTTCTGCCGGTAGCGCCGAGCCATGACGACGCCATAACCGGCGATCGCGCTGGTGAAGGCGAGCGCGATCCAGCCGAAATTCAGCGCGAACAGGACCAGAACGGCGATCTCGATCGGCGTCAGCCCGCCGACGATGAGCACCTGCTCCATCTCGTAGACGGCGACCGCCGCAAGCAGGAACGCGCTGCCCAGGATGCCGATGCGGCGGATCCAGGACGAGCGCGAACGGCGCGGATCGACGAATTTGCGCCGGTCGCGCCGGCGAAAGTGCCAGAGCGACTGGGTCGGCATGTCGGAAGGTGTCTCCGCCGGCATGCCGTGGGTCGGATGCCGCGCGGTGTCGTCATCGGGGACACGAGGCGCCGACGGGGACAGGCCCGCCGGCTGAGCCGTTTCCACGGCCGGGAAAGCGATCACGCCGTCCATCGATAGACCCAGGTCTCCGCTGGCCGTTCATCCGGGAACTGCAGCACGACCCGCAGCTCGACCAAGGTCGCGCCTTCCGGATCGAGTTCGAAGTTAACCCGCCAGCCCTCGCCCAGCTTCGGGTTGGGGATCAGCACGACATTGCTGATCTTACCCTTGGATGTGGTGACCGTCGCCTTCGGTTCCTTCGCCGGCTGGCCTTCCAGCGCCTGCGGCGGGAAAAAGTCGATCACAAATCGGCGATTGGGGCTGTCGCCGTCCAGAACGGCGCGACCGACGCGCGTGCCCGCCACCACCATGCCGCCCGGCGCATAGGCGGGGTCGCCGCCCCAGGACAGGCGATAGGCGAAGGCGTATTCAGTGCCGGCGGCGATCACGTCCTTCGGCTGCCAATAGGCGACGATATTGTCATGCACTTCCGAGTTGGTCGGAATCTCGACCAACGTCACCGCGCCCTGGCCCCAGTCGCCGACCGGCTCGACCCACAGGCTCGGCCGCGCCTCATAGGCAGCCTCGAGATCCTCGTAATTGTCGAACACACGGTTGCGCTGCATCAGGCCGAAGCCGCGCGGACCGGCATCGACGAAGGCGCTGATTTGCAGCGTCGTCGGATTGGAGATCGGCCGCCAGAGCCGCTCGCCACGGCCGTTGACCATCAGCAGGCCGTCGGAATCGTGCACCTCGGGGCGGAAGTCATCGACGCCGATGCGGTCGTTCGAGCCGAAGAAGTACATGCTGGTGCCCGGCGCCAGGCCGACCTTGGTCAGGTCGGTGCGCGGGAACAGGGTCGCCTCGACATCCATGGTGGTCGGATAGCCGGGGCGAACCGTGAAGCGATAGGCGCCGGAAGCGCTCGGGCTGTCGAGCAGAGCGTGCAGGACGATGGTGTCGCCTTCCTTGACCGGGGTCTCGACCCAGAAGGCGCGGAAGATCGGGAATTCCTCGCCCTCGGGCTCGGCCGTCTTGATGGCGAGGCCGCGGGCGGAAATGCCGTAGACCTGTCCGCGACCGACGGAGCGGAAATAGCTGGCGCCCTGGAAGACGAGGATCTCGTCGAAATAGTCCGAATTGTTGATCGGCCCGTGCACGCGAATGCCGGCAAATCCCATGTCCGTATCGGGAATGCCCTTGGGGACGAGCGGCCCGAAGTCGAACATGTTGGTCGAGTAGGGCAGGTGCTTGGCCTGGCCTTCCTTGACGATGGCAACCTCGATCGGCTCCTTGTAATAGAAGCCCGGGTGGAACAGTTGCAGCGTGAACGGCAGCTTGTCGTCCGCCCACACCGACGCGGCCGTCTTGAACCGGATGTCGCGATACTGGTCGTAGGTCAGGTTCTGCAGAACGTCCGGCAGGCGCGAGGTGGGGGCTGCGAACGGCACGCGCGACAGGCGGCGCGCAATTTCCGCCACGGTCGACCGGGTGAAGGGACCATCCGTCGCAAGCGAGGCGGCGACGTTGTTCGCCTGCGCCATGGCCTCAACCGGGTACAGGTTGCCGATGGCCGCAGCGGCGACGAAGGCGCCAGCGGATGCCAACAGGCGGCGCCGCGAAATCTTGTACGGAGTCTCAGTCATTTTCTGTCTGTTTTCTCGGAAAACCGGAGTGGTTGCCCGAACTTAGGGTCGAACTGTGGTGAAAATTTCACGATCCAGGCGCGGGAGCCGATTTGGTTCCGGAGCTCGATGGCCCGGTATAGGACCGAAGACGTCCGACCGCCATGGCCATGCCGACACAAAAGCCCGGATCTGGAACGGCTTCCCACCCTTTCGGGCGGCTCCGCGCCGCATAGCTCAAGTCCGACAAAGTCGCGATCCCCGACGCCATGATTCCCGTCAAATCGCGCCTAGCTTAGCCGTGTTTTCCAAAATGCGGAACGTCGCGGACGGTTGCCATCGATCATATTTGCCGCCAATTTTTTCTCAAGGCTGCCGCAGGGGCAGGATCCGGCCGGCCTGTGCCTTGTTCCTGCAACCCGCGCGGCCACTTGTGCGCACCGTCTTGCCTAGGCATTCTCTGCGGCGCCAATCGGCCTAAGTGCATTACCACCAAAAGAAACCTCCGTTGAGGAAGCAGTCATGATCACGGTTTTCGGCTCCATCAATATCGATCTCGTCAGCCGGACCGCGCGTCTGCCGCGCCCGGGCGAGACGGTACCCGGTTCCGAATATCAGCTGATTCCCGGCGGCAAGGGCGCCAACCAGGCGCTGGCGGCGCGGCGCGCCGGCGCGGCGGTCAAGATGATCGGCGCGGTCGGCGATGACGACATGGCCGCGACCGCGCTGACCGAACTCGACGCCGGCGGCGTCGATCTTTCCGGTGTCCAGCGCCGCGGCAAGACCACCGGCATGGCCGTGATCACCGTCGACGACCATGCCGAGAACACCATCGTGCTGTCGCCGGGCGCCAACGCAAAGCTGGTCGCGACCGATATCGCGCCGGGTGCGATCGGCGCCGGCGACACGCTGCTGCTGCAGATGGAAGTGCCGTTCGAGCAGACGCTGGCCGCCGCCCGCATCGCCAAGGCGGCCGGCGCGCGGGTCGTGCTTTCGATCGCCCCCTTCCTGCCGGTTGAACGCGAGGCCTTCGCCGACATCGACATGATCCTCGTCAACGAGACGGAGGCGGGCGACCTCGCGCGGCATCTCGGTCTGCTACCCGGTTCGACCGGCGCCGAGACGGTCGCGCGGCTGGCAAGCGAGCTGAAGCGCACGGTGATCGCGACGCTCGGTCCGGACGGTGCCGTCGCCGCCACGCAGGAGGATACGATCAGCGTGCCGGCGCTCAAGGTCGTTCCGGTCGACACCACCGGCGCCGGCGACACGTTCTGCGGCGTGCTGGCGGCCTTGCTCGACGAAGGTGCCGATCTGGCGACGGCCATGCGCCACGCCGCCGTCGCGGGGTCGCTCGCCTGCGCCAAGGCGGGGGCGCAGCCCAGCTTCCCCCTGCGCGAGGCGATCGAATTGTCGCTGGTCGGCGATCCCGCTTTTCCGTGACAGGCGGCGGACGCTGATGTATGACGACTGACAAGACTGATCACTGGTGAATTTCATATTCATCTGAAAACCAAACTGAGCCGCATCCGACCTTCGCCAGCGCGCGGAACCCCGGGTAGCGCCATAGCCCTCCTTTTTCGAGATCATCGATGAGCGTCACCACCGCTGCCCAACCCCGTACCCTGCGCCTGAACGGCACCGACAATGTCCGCGTCGCCATCGACACGATCATGCCGGGATCGGTCGTCGAGGGCGTGACCGCGAGCCAGCGCGTGCCGAAGGGCCACAAGATCGCCGTCGTGGGCATCGCCGAGGGCGCGCCGGTGCTGAAGTTCGGCCAGATCATCGGCTTCGCCAAGGCGCCGATCGCGCCGGGCGAATGGGTGCATGAGCACAATTGCGGCATGTCCGAGTTCGACCGCGACTACCAGTTCGCCGAAGGCGCGCATGATGACGGCCTGCTGCCGCTCGCCGAGCGCCGCCATTTCGACGGCTATCATCGTCCGAACGGCAAGGTCGGCACGCGCAACTACATCGGCATCCTGACCAGCGTGAACTGCTCGGCGACCGTCGCCCGCTACATCGCCGACGCCTTCAACCGCACGGACATCCTGAAGGACTATCCCAACGTCGACGGCGTCGTCGCCTTCGTGCACGGCTCCGGCTGCGGCATGGGCGGTTCGGGCGAGGGCTACGACACGCTCGAGCGCACGCAGTGGGGCTATGCCACCCATCCGAACCTCGCCGGCGTGCTCGTCGTCGGCCTCGGCTGCGAAGTGTTCCAGATTCCGCGCCTGATGAAGCAGTACAATCTCGTCGAGCATGACGGCTTCCGCACGATGACCATCCAGGACACCGGCGGCACGCGGAAGACGATCGAAACCGGCATCGCCATGATCAAGGAGATGCTGCCGGCCGCCAACGCCTACAGGCGCCAGGCGACGCCCGTCTCCGAGATCATGGTCGGGCCTGCAGTGCGGCGGCTCGGACGGCTATTCCGGCATCACCGCCAACCCGGCGCTCGGCTATGCCTCCGACATCCTCGTCCGCCACGGCGGCACGACGATCCTGTCGGAAACGCCGGAGATCTATGGCGCCGAGCACCTGCTGACGCGCCGTGCCGCCAATCGCGAGGTCGGCGAGAAGCTGGTCGACCTGATCAAGTGGTGGGAAGACTACACCGAGCGCAACCAGGGCGAGATGAACAACAACCCGTCGCCGGGCAACAAGCTGGGCGGTCTGACGACCATCCTGGAGAAGTCGCTCGGCGCGGCCGCCAAGGGCGGCACCTCGACGCTGCGCGGCGTCTACAAATATGCCGAGCCGGTCGACACGCATGGCTTCGTCTACATGGACAGCCCCGGCTACGACCCGGCCGCTGTCACCGGCCAGATCGCGTCCGGCGCCAACATGATCGTGTTCACCACCGGCCGTGGCTCGGCCTGCCGGCTACAAGCCGACGCCGTCGATCAAGCTCGCGACCAATTCCGACGTCTACAACCGCATGGTCGACGACATGGACATCAATTGCGGCGACGTCCTCGACGGCGTCTCGATCGAAGCCAAGGGCGAGGAGATCTTCAATGAGATCGTCGCGGTCGCTTCCGGCAAGCATTCGAAGTCGGAAGACCTCGGCTATGGCGACGCGGAATTCGTGCCGTGGCAGATCGGCGCCGTGATGTGAGGCGCAGCCTTACAGCCTGATGTTTTTGAGAAGCCCCCGTCCGACCGGACGGGGGCTTTTTTGTTGGGCGAACTCACGTGCGTCGGCCGCAACATTGGCCGTCTTCACCTTTCCTGAGGAGGCCTTGGCGCAACACCTGATGTCGCTACTCAGTGTACGGCGCATGAGCCAGGCCTCGTCGCCCCGGCGAAGGCCGGGGCCCATAAGCACTGGCCGAGGTGGCCATGGCACAGCCTTTTTTGGCCAAGAACGGTGTGCATGGATCCCGGCCTTCGCCGGGATGACGACGGAGTTTGCCATGGTCCGCGCAGTTTAGCGATGTTGTGCGAAGGTCTCCCGAGGGGGAGGTGCAAGAAGGAGCGGATGTGAATACACCCATCAGCCCGCCAGCACGTCCAGCAGCAGCTTCATGTTCAGCACGATGATGACGCCGCGGTGATGCCCGCGATCGCGGTCAGCCAGCGCGGCGTCGTGAACTCGCCCATCTTGCGGCGTCGGCGGTGAACATCACCAGCGGCATCACGGCGAAGGGCAGTTGCAGGCTGAGGACCACCTGGACAGGATCAGCAGCTGGCCGGCGCCGCTGTCGCCATAGATCAGATCGTGACGGCGACGGCCGGCACGATGGCGATGCCGCGCGTGATCAGCCGGCGCAGCCAGGGCGGCGAGGCGGATGTTGCAGGAAGCCTTCCATCACGATCTGGCCGGCCATGGTCGCGGTCACGGTCGAGTTCAGGCCGCAGCAGAGCAGGGCGATGGCGAAGAGCGTCGGCGCCAGCGGCGAGCCGAGCAGCGGATGCAGCAGCGCGTGCGCCTTGTCGAGTTCGACCACCTCGGTCGAGCCCTTGGCGTGGAAGGCGACGGCGGCGAGGATCAGGATCGAGGCGTTGATGACGAGCGCGAACAGCAGCGCCAGATGTCGAGTCCATCGTCGCGAAGCGGATCGCCTCGCGCTTGCCCGGGCGTCGGTCGTGATAGGCGCGGGTCTGCACGATGCCGGAATGCAGATAGAGATTATGCGGCATCACCGTCGCGCCGATGATGCCGAGCGCCAGATAGAGCATGTCCGGGTTGGACACGATCTCCGTCGAGGGCACGAAGCCGCGGATCAGATCGCCCCAGACCGGATCGGCCATGGCGATCTGCACCAGGAACGAGAGCGCGATGACGCCGAGCAGCGTGATCACCAGCGCCTCGACCCAGCGAAAGCCCTTGGTCTGCAGATAGAGCACCAGGAAGACGTCGAGCGCGGTGATCAGCACGCCGATCTCGAGCGGGATGCCGAACAGCAGGTTGAGGCCGATCGCCGTGCCGATCACCTCGGCGAGGTCGGTGGCGCAGATCGCGACTCGGCCAGGATCCAGAGCAGGCCGGCGACGGGGGCGGGATAGGCGTCGCGGCAGGCCTGGGCCAGGTCGCGGCCCGTGGCGATGGCGAGCCGGGCGCCAGGGCCTGCAGGATCATCGCCATCAGGCTCGACAGCAGCACGACGAAGAGCAGCGTGTAGCCGAAGCGCGAGCCGCCGGCGATCGAGGTCGCCCAGTTGCCGGGATCCATGTAGCCGACGGCGACCAGATAACCGGGGCCGAGGAAGGCGGCGGCCTTGCGCCAGTTCGGCGCGCCCTCCGCAATTTGGATCGAGCCATGAACCTCGGAAAGCGACGGCGTACCGCGCTCGCGGCGCCAGCCGGTGCCTTCCGCTCTGTCTTCCTCGATCGTCCGCATGATGGGCTTTCATAACTGCAATTAAGAATTATTCGCAATAAATGGTGGAGATGGCGATGAAGTCAACAGAAACCTTGCGGAACCACGCCGCGGGCGCGCTGCCATGTCGCCGAAGTCGGCCAAAGCCCGTGGTCATGGTGTTTGGCGCTATCGCGACGCGGAGAAGGCTGTACCGCGTCGGCCGCACACCCTAGTTTCTGTCTTGACCGACCCGATGCATCCATCACGAGGCATTCCCATGCAGACCCGCAAGCTCGGCACGACCGATCTCCATGTTTCGGTGATCGGCCTCGGAACCAACAATTTCGGCGGACGGACGGACCGGGAAGGGTCGCGACGGGTGATCGACGCGGCGATCGACAACGGCATCAACTTCTTCGACACGGCCGATATCTACGCCGAGACTCGGTCGGAGAGCATTCTTGGCGAGGTGCTGGGCGCGCGGCGCGACCAGATCGTGCTGGCGACAAAGTTCGGCAAGCCGGTCCTGGGTTCGCCCGAGAGGAAGCGCGGGTCGCACGACTATATCTTCCGCGCCGTCGACGCCAGCCTGACGCGACTTCGCACCGATCGCATCGATCTCTACCAGCAGCATGAGCCGGATCCCGAGACGCCGATCGAGGAGACGCTGGGCGCGCTGGAGGACCTCGTGCAGGCCGGCAAGATCCGCTACTACGGCGCCTCGAATTTTTCGCCGGCCGGGCTGCGCGCGGCGCAGCAGGCGGCCGGCAAGGCCGGCTATCGCGGCTTTGTCTCCAGCCAGGACGAATACAGCCTCGTCGAGCGCTCGATCGAGGCGGAACTGCTGCCGGTGGCGCGTGCCGAGAAGCTGGCGCTGATCCCGTTCTTCCCGCTGGCGGCGGGGCTGCTCACCGGCAAGTACAGCCGGGGGCAACGTCCGGCCGGCAGTCGTTTCGGCGCCTGGACGGCGCTCGGTGACCGCTATCTGACCGAGCGCAACCTGGCACTGGCCGAACAATTCGAGGCGTTCGCCAGGGCACGCGGCCATACCCTGCTCGAACTGGCCTTCGCCTGGCTGCTGGCGCAGGATTCGGTGCCTTCGGTGATCGCGGGCGCCACCTCGGCGGAGCAGATCGAGGCCAATGCGGCAGCCGGCAACTGGCAGCTCGGCGCAGCCGATCTCGCCGCCTTCGCCGCGCTGCCGGGGTGACAGGACGCTGGGCGCGCGCGCGTTGCCCGGGCGGCGCTCAGAGATGGATTTCCGGCGCGGTCGGGCAGGTCGACGGCTTGCGCCGGTCCCAGCCGCGCGAGGTCCAGTCCTGCGCCGGGCCGCCGGTCTCCTCCGGCGCGAAGAAGGTGAAGCAATTGCCGCCATCGCGCTCGACGAAGAAGCAGGCGCCCTGCTGGGAATCGTAGAAGGTGCAGAACTTGCCGTCGCGCACCGACCAGCGCCCGGAATCCGACCCGTCCATGTCGTGATAGCGGATCGAGCCGTCGGCGTTGTAGGTCTCGCTGAAGAAGGCGCCATTGTTGTAGATGCCGTCCAGCGTGACGCCGGAGAAGATCGTCTCGATCTCGGACGTGGGAACCCGTTGGCTGGCTACTGCCGGCTGAGCCGCCATCAGGCCGATGACGGCGCCGGCCACCGGCGGGGCGAAGCGGCGCGTCCAATCCCGTTGCCATGTGCTCACGCCGTTCGTCTCCGTTGACTTCTCTCTGGTTTGACGGCAGAACGTGCGCCAACTTTCTTCGGATAGACCGATGACCGCGCACGCCAATGCATCCTCGATCCTAGTCGACCTGGTGGCTTCCGTCACCCGGGCATGCATGGCCGTCACGCGCAACTCCACCACCGCCAAAACGTCGAAAACCACGACGACTGCCTGACGTCCCTCCGCGCCCCCAATCTCCCCCGGGGCCCCGAGGGAGACGGGGTCGACCGGACGTGGGATATCCGCGGACGATCGGGTGGGGGAGAAGACGGACAAGGAGCAGGACAAAATGGGTTACAAGGTCGCGATCGTTGGCGCCACGGGCAATGTGGGCCGCGAAATTCTTACGATCCTCGACGAGCGCGGCTTTCCGGCCGATGAGGTGGTGGCGCTCGCCTCCCGCCGCAGCCAGGGCACCGAAGTCTCCTTCGGCGACAAGACGCTGAAGGTGAAGCCGCTCGACCAGTATGATTTCTCCGACACCGACATCTGCCTGATGTCGGCCGGCGGCTCGATCTCGAAGGAATGGGCGCCGAAGATCGGCGCGCAGGGCTGCGTCGTCATCGACAACTCGTCGGCCTGGCGCTACGACGCGCAGGTGCCGCTGATCGTGCCGGAAGTGAACGCCGATGCCATCACCGGCTTCTCCAAGCTCAACATCATCGCCAATCCGAACTGCTCGACCGCGCAGCTCGTCGTCGCGCTGAAGCCGCTGCACGACATCGCCACGATCAAGCGCGTCGTCGTCTCGACCTACCAGTCGGTGTCGGGCGCCGGCAAGGAAGGCATGGACGAGCTGTTCACGCAGACCCGCGCCGTCTTCGTCAACGATCCCATCGAATCGACCAAGTTCACCAAGCGCATCGCCTTCAACCTCATCCCGCACATCGACGTCTTCATGGAGGACGGCTACACCAAGGAAGAGTGGAAGGTGATGGCCGAGACGAAGAAGATCCTCGACCCGAAGATCAAGCTGACCTGCACCGCCGTGCGCGTGCCGGTGTTCGTCTCGCACTCCGAATCCGTCAACATCGAGTTCGAGAAGCCGATTTCGGCCGACGAGGCGCGCGACATCCTGCGCGAGGCGCCCGGCTGCCTGGTCATCGATAATCCGGAAGAAGAGCAGTACATCACGCCGTATGAGGCGACCGGCGAGGACGCGACCTACATCTCGCGTATCCGCGAGGACGCGACGGTCGAGAACGGCCTCAACATGTGGGTCGTCTCCGACAATCTGCGCAAGGGCGCTGCCCTCAACGCGGTGCAGATCGCCGAAGTTCTGGTCAATCGCAAGCTGATTACGCCGAAGAAGCAGGCCGCCTGAGGCGACTCAGCCAACCTTGGGCTCCAGCTCTTTGTTGGGTTGCGTTCTCTTCATGCGAACCGGTATCCAGGTCGCTTGAAATCGCTCTACCATCTGGATCAGGCGCGGCCGCGAGGCCGCGCCTTTTCTTTATCGGGATGCGGTCGGGTGGCGGCTGCCGGATACGGCCCCTACCGCCCGCCTCACGGAAGAGGCGATGGGCCGAAGGCCGGGTTCACGCCTGGCGCAGGCCGGCGCGGAAAAGGGCGGCGGCGATAACGGCGGAGACGACGGCGTTCCAGCCGGCAAAGGAAAGGCCGAGCACACGCAGCGCCGCTTCGCCGCAGCTCACCACCTTGGTCTTGCCGATCTGCGCCAGCAGGTCGCCGGCATTTTCCGTCGTCGTCAGGCCGCCGCCGCAATCGGCCGGTCCGAGCCAGAACTTCCATTCGACGCCGGCGTGATAGAGGCCGAGACCGAGGCTGACGAGGAAGATCACCCCGGCCAGCACCAGCAGCGCGCGCGCCAGCGCCGTCGATTTGCGGGCGCTGAGCAGCAGGATGGCGACCAGCAGCACCGGCAGGCCGAGATAGTAGGGAATGCGCTGCTCGAGGCAGAGCTTGCACGGGGAATAGCCGCCGAAGCTCTGGGAGCCCCAGGCGCCAAGGATCGCCGCGAGGCCCAATCCGAAGCTGAGGAGGGCAAGCGGCAGGCGGCGGGAGGAACTATCGGCCATTCAGGTCTCGCTTTGATCGATGCGGTCTGCTTCTAGCCTGCCGGGCTCGACGCTGTCGACGCCCCGGTATTTCACATCCGCGTGGACGGTGGAAGCGCATGCTGGCGACAATTGGGCATAGGGCGAAATCGGCGTTGCTTCTGGCGCAAGCCTGACTATAGTCGCGCCGTCGCAGGCCACTGGCCAGCGCGTTGCGGGCGTGGTGGAACTGGTAGACGCGCCGGACTCAAAATCCGGTTCCGAAAGGAGTGTCGGTTCGATTCCGACCGCCCGCACCACCTTCTCTTTTCCAACATCGCTGTAAGTTATTGTAATTGCTTGGCAATTTTCGGCTAGCCTTTGCGCCCGTTGATCCGGGCACACCTTTGCGTGTTGCTTACCGGGTTACATAGCGGGTGATAAAGGAGCCGCGATGGAGAGCCGACTCCAGCGACGCGCGCCGGGAGTTGTGAGGGCGCGCGAACATTCGGTCGATGGAAAAGGCCGCGCGTGTTCGGAGCCGCCATTATCCCGTTTCCGTTCGCCCGGTTGGGAACGGCGATCAACAAAATCAATCGCTCAGAGAGCCTACGTATCCGGCGGCAGGAGTTCGAATCTCTTCGGGCGCGCGATTTCCCTATTGGCTTGATGATGTCTTGGCGCCCTTTCGGGCGCTATTTGCGCTTCGGGCCCGAATGATTTCCGGGCCGCGTGTCGGCTTGGCTGCGCGCCGAACGCAGGCTTCGCGATCCATCCTGGGCAGATCTTCGGGAGCTCCGGATTTCCTGCCTCAGCCAGCCGATTGGAACTCCCGGGCAATGTCGGCGAGCGTCATGGCCCCGAACTCCTCGGCCAGCACGGCTTCCGCCCGGTTCATCGCGTGGGAGAGCCGGGCATTGACCGCGCGCTCGACGGGGCAGGCTGGATGATCGGCCGATAGCGCCAGCGTGAAGATCGAGGCGTCGGTCAGGGCGCGATGGACTTCCAGCACCGTCAGGTCCTCGGGCGCGTGCAGCAGTCGCCAGCCGCCGCCGGGGCCTCCCTCCGACGAAACGATCCCGTGTTGCTTCAGCTTGGCCATCGTACGGCGCACGACGACCGGATTGGTCTTCAGCATCAGGGAGATGGTGTCGGATGTTTCGGTTCCTCCGAGAAGCTGCATGTGGACGAGCACATGCAGCATCCGGGAAAGGCGGCTGTCGCTTCGCAAGGAGAGGTCCTCGGCTCGTTCTGTAACTGTTTCAGTTACGGATTATTGACTTGTACGAATGTGTAACTTATGTGGTTTCGCATACGAGGTGTGGCACATGTTGAGACGGACATTTTTGGCCAGTCTGGCCGGGGCGGCTTCGTCGGCTCTGGCGTCGTTTCCCGTCCGGAGCGCCACCGCGAAACCGCCCCGCAGACCGGAGGATAGGATGCAGCATCGGTTTATCGAAGCGAATGGGATCCGGATCAACATCGCAGAGGAGGGCGAGGGGCCGCTGGTCCTGCTGTGCCATGGATTTCCAGAGACCTCTCATGCGTGGCGGCATCAGGTCACCGCGCTTGCGGAGGCGGGCTTCCACGTCGTGGCGCCGGACATGCGCGGATATGGCGAGACGGACAGTCCCGCCGACCCCGAAGCCTTCACACTGTTCCATCTCGTGGGCGACATGATCGGCATCCTGGACGCTCTCGGCGAGCCGACGGCGATCGTCGCCGGCAATGATTGGGGCGCGAGCGTTGCCTGGCAGGCTGCGCTGATGCGCCCGGACCGCTTCCGCGCCGTCGTGGCGATCGGCGTGCCCATGATGGGACAGCCGCCGGTTCCGCCGACCCGGATCTTTCCGCAGACGGCCGACGCCCTCTTCTACACGCTGTATTTCCAGGAGCCAGGCGTAGTCGAGGCCGAATTCGAGAGGGATGTGTCTACGACGCTGCGCAAGTTGCTTTTTGCGGCGTCGGCCGATGCGGGGCCACGCGTGCCCGGCGACGGCACCCCCAATCCATTCAGAATGGTCTCGCGAAAGGACGGCCTGCTTGCGCCGTTGCCGCTTCCGAACGCGTTGCCGAAGTGGCTAACCGAGGAGGATCTGCGGATCTTCGTCGCCGCCTTTGCCCATAGTGGCTTTCGGGGCGGCCTCAACTACTACCGCAACCTCGACCGAAACTGGGCGCTGCAAGCCGCCTTGAAGGGCAGGACCGTCGACATTCCGGCGCTCTATATTGTGGGCGATCGCGATGTCGGGCTGAGCATGCCGGGGATGCGGGACCTCATCGCTTCCATGCCCACCCTTGTGCCCGGGCTCGAGCCGCCGGTATTCCTCGAGACCTGCGGCCATTGGGCGCCGCAGGAGAGACCCGGGCGGGTGAGTGCCGCAATCGTCGAATTCGCGAGGCGGCACTCGCCGACCTAGGCCCCGTCGTAGGGGTGGATGCTCGCCCCGGACCGAGCCGGTGCGACCTGCCTGGGGCAAAAATCGGTCACACCTTGCCCAGCGTCCGCAACTGGCGGCCGCGCTGAGCGTGAATCGGATAGGGCGCGGGCCACAGCAGGGGGGGCCGTCCGTACAGCCTTCTCTTCCCTGTATCCCTAGCCGACGGCGCAGAGCTCGGACCGGACGAGGAAGCGGCGCTCGCGGCCATTGTCGAGCGAGAACATGCCGCCCCGGCCGTTCACCGCGTCGATCGTCAGTTCGGTGTGCTTCCAGACCTCATACTGCGCGGCGCCGATATAGAAAGGCGTCTCGCCGATGGTGCCGAGCAGCACGTCCCGGTCGCCGATGATGAACTCGCCGCGCGGGTAGCACATGGGCGACGAGCCATCGCAGCAGCCGCCGGATTGGTGAAACAGGACGGGCCCGTGATCGGCGATGATCTCGTCGAGCAACTGGATCGCCGCCGGTGTCGCGGAGACACGGTCTTCGGAAATCTTTTCCATTTGAGCCTCATCCGGAAAAATGCACCGCGCGGCGGATGCCGCGCGGTGCCAGTTGGGGAGGAGCCCTTTAGAAGAAGCCGAGCTTCTTCGGCGAGTAGCTGACCAGCATGTTCTTGGTCTGCTGGTAGTGGTCGAGCATCATCTTGTGGTTCTCGCGGCCGATGCCGGACTGCTTGTAGCCACCGAAAGCCGCATGGGCCGGATAGGCGTGATAGCAATTGGTCCAGACACGGCCGGCCTGGATGGCGCGGCCGAAGCGGTAGGCGCGGTTGCCGTCGCGCGTCCAGATACCGGCGCCAAGGCCGTAGAGCGTGTCATTGGCGATGGCGAGCGCTTCCGCGTCATCCTTGAAGGTGGCGACGGAGACGACGGGGCCGAAGATCTCCTCCTGGAAGACGCGCATCTTGTTGTGGCCGCGGAAGACGGTCGGCTTGACGTAATAGCCGCCGGCCAAGTCGCCCGGCAGTTCGTTGCGCTCGCCGCCGATCAGCACCTCGGCGCCTTCCTTCCGGCCGATGTCGAGATAGGACAGGATCTTTTCCAGTTGCTCGCTCGAGGCTTGCGCGCCGATCATCGTTGCCGGGTCGAGCGGATCGCCTTGCTGGATCGCGGCGACGCGCTTCAGCGCCTTTTCCATGAAGCGGTCGTAGATGCTCTCCTGGATCAGGGCGCGGCTCGGGCAGGTGCAGACTTCGCCCTGGTTCAGCGCGAACATGACGAAGCCCTCGATCGCCTTGTCGAGGAAACCGTCATCCTCGGCGGCGACGTCGGCGAAGAAGATGTTGGGCGACTTGCCGCCCAGCTCCAGCGTCACCGGGATCAGGTTCTGCGAGGCGTATTGCATGATCAGCCGGCCCGTCGTCGTCTCGCCGGTAAAGGCGATCTTGGCGATGCGCGGGCTGGAGGCGAGCGGCTTGCCGGCTTCAAGACCAAAGCCGCTGACGATATTGAGCACGCCCGGCGGCAGGATGCCGTCGATCAGATCGAGCAGGACGTGGATCGAGGCCGGGGTCTGCTCGGCCGGCTTCAGCACGACGCAATTGCCGGCGGCCAGCGCCGGGGCAAGCTTCCACACGGCCATCAGGATCGGGAAATTCCACGGAATGATCTGGCCGACGACGCCGAGCGGCTCGTGGAAATGATAGGCGACCGTGTCATGGTCGATTTCCGAAATGCCGCCCTCCTGGGCGCGGATGGCGCCGGCGAAATAGCGGAAATGGTCGATGGCGAGCGGCATGTCGGCGGCCGTCGTCTCGCGGATCGGCTTGCCATTGTCCCAGGTCTCGGCCAGCGCCAGCGTCGCCAGGTTCTCCTCCATCACGTCGGCGATGCGGTTGAGCAGCACAGCACGCTCGGCCGGGCTGGTGCGGCCCCAGGCGTCCTTGGCGGCGTGAGCGGCGTCCAGCGCCAGCTCGATGTCGGCCGCTTCGGAGCGCGCGATCTCGCACAGCACGCGGCCGTTCACCGGCGAGGTATTGTCGAAATATTTGCCCGATACGGGCGGGACCCGCTTGCCGCCGATATAATTGTCGTAGCGGGGTGCGAACGGCGCCTTGGCGGTGCGAACGAATTCCGGCTTGTTCATGATGACCTCCCTTGGTCGACGCTTAATCCGCGTCATGGGAGGAGTTTGGCTCGACGGCGGCGATTGTCAGCCCGGTCGCACGGAGCGGGAGGTGGAACTGTCTCACCCTTGCGACACTGTGCGCCGCAATAGCTTGTTGCGTCGCAATAGTTCAGTTGGCGCGGTCCAGGCCAAGCCTGCCGAGCTTGCGATGTAGGGTGGCGCGTGAGACGCCGAGCTGGCGGGCGGCGGCCGTCACATTGCCGCCGGAGCGCGAGAGCGCTCGTTCGAGGATGATCCGCTCGGCGTGGCGCAGCCCATCGTCGAAGCGTATGTCGCCGGACTGGCTGCTGAGGGGAACCGGCTGGCCGATCAGCGTGTCGTGATGCCGGTAGGCGTTCCGCGCCGCGCGCGTGGCGCCGATGACGATGTCGTCGTGGTCGACGGCGAGCAGGGCGTTTGGCGACCATTCCGCCGTCGGCGCGACGATGATGCGGGCATCGGGAAAGGCGAGGCGGAAATTCTCGGCCTCGATCCGCCGCGTCGCCTCGTTGACCGCCATGGCGACCAGATTGACGACGTCCTCGGTCAGATCGGTGCGGCAGGAGGAGACGTCGAGGGCAGCGGCGACGCGGCCCTCATGATCGAAGATCGGCGCGGTCGTGCAGGAGAGGGCGGTGTTGCGGGTGAAGAAATGCTGCTGGCGGTGGATGGTCAGCGCCCGTTGCTCGACGAGGCAGGTGCCGATGCCGTTGGTGCCTTCGCTTTCCTCGCTCCAGACGCATCCGGTCCAGAGCCCCCAATCCTCGAACGTGTCGTTGTCGCTGACGGCGCCACGCCGTTCGACCGGCACGCCGTCGACATCGGCGAGCAGTACGCAGCAGCCGATGCCGCCGACGGCGAAATAAAGCCGGTCCAGGCTCGCCTGCGCGGCCTGCAGCAATGGCTCCAGGCGCTGCCTTGCCAGCGCCAGTTCGCGATCGCTGAGACGGGTCGGAAGTCGGCGCTCGGCCGGGTCCAGTTGATGCAGGCTGACGGAACGCTGCCACGAGGCGACGAGCGCGGATGTCGCTGCCTCGCCCGAGCGAATGGCCAGCTGAACCTTGTCGGCATGCTGTGCGATTTCCGGCTTCGACATCGCCTTCCTCCCAGATGGCTTTTCTACCTGTCGTTGCGCCCTGCTGACTTCTTATTGCGGCAAACCCGTCCTCCGCGATCCAGGGACCCCGGGTCTTCCGATAGATGGCCCTACAGATATAGCGACGACGCGCCGTTTCGCCCAGCCGGCATCTCGCGAGACCTTCCGTCGCGCTCTCCGGGCGAAATCGGGACGCCGGATGCGTGGATATCCATGCCTGGCGCGCTTCGTTCGCCATCGACAATCCTGGCGCGGGAAATTATCTATAAAACATGAGCAAGCCGAAAGAAGACACCTTGGCGGTCCGGATCAGCCGTGCGCTGGCGGACCGGATCATTGCGGGCGAGATCGAGCCGGGCGCGCGCCTGCGGCAGGATCACATCGCGGCGGAGTTCGGCGCCAGCCATGTGCCGGTACGCGAAGCGTTTCGCCGGCTGGAGGCGCAGGGTCTCGCCGTGAGCGAACCACGCCGAGGCGTGCGGGTTGCCTCGTTCAACCTGGCCGAGGTCAAGGAAGTGGCGGAGATGCGCGCCGCGCTGGAGGTTCTGGCGTTGCGTCACGCCGCGCCCAATTTGACGGCCGCCATTCTCGACCAGGCCGAGGCGGCCACGAAAGCCGGCGACGAATCGCGCGACGTCCGCTCCTGGGAAGAGGCAAACCGGACCTTTCACCGGTTGATTCTGGCTCCCTGCGCGATGCCGCGCCTGCTGGCCTCGATCGACGATCTGCACGCGGCCAGCGCTCGCTTCCTTTTTGCCGCCTGGCGCGCCGATTGGGAAGCACGGACCGACCATGACCATCGCGCCATCCTCGCCGCCTTGCGCGGACGGCAGGTCGAGGCGGCCTGTTCGACGCTGGCCGGGCATGTGCAATGGATCGGTCGACGCCCCGTACCGGCCTCCGGAGGCAAGGTGCGCGACGCCTTCGCTATCGTTGGCTAGGAATTATAGATAGCGACTTGCGAATCGTCGCTCCATGTGGATTCTATTATAGATAGACGCAATTATTATCTATAATTTCACAAGGAGACGACATGAACTCGGTTCTCGCCCTCACGTCCCGCAATGCGCGGACCCTCGTGCGCCCCGCCGCCGTCGTCGTGGCCGGCATCGCGCTGATCACGATCTGCGCGAAAATCCACATTCCATCCTGGCCGGTGCCGATGACGCTGCACACGCTCGCCGTCATGGCGATCGCGATCGCCGCCGGTCCCCGTCTCGCGACCGCGACCTTCTTCGGCTATCTCGCCGTCGGCGCCGCCGGTTTGCCCGTCTTCTCGGATTCGCCGGAGCGCGGCATCGGCCTTGCCTACATGATGGGACCGACGGGCGGCTATCTGCTCGGCTATCTCGCGGCAAGCTGGGTCACCGGCGCGCTGGCCGAAGGGCGCAAGACGCTGGGCCGCACGGTCGCCATGCTGGCCGGCATCACCGTCACCTATGCCGTCGGCTTGCCCTGGCTCGGCATGTTCGTGCCGGCCAAGGACATTCTGGCGCTTGGTTTCACGCCGTTCATCCTCGGCGATCTGATCAACATCGCCATGGTCGCGGTGGGCGCCGCCATCGTGCCGGCCCGCTTCATCGGGACGATCGGCCGATGATCGCCAGCGGCAGCGCCGTCACGGTTTCTCCGCCTGCGATGCAGGCGGGGAGGCCCCGCCCGGACTGGACGGCGGAAGAGGCGGATCAGCTCTACGCCTTGCCGTTCCCGGAATTGATGTTTCGGGCCCAGACCCTGCATCGCCAGCATTTCGACCCGGCCGAGATCGAGCAGGCGAGCCTGCTCAGCATCAAGACCGGTGGCTGCCCGGAGGATTGCGGCTATTGCTCGCAAAGTGCCGCCTATGACACCGGCGTCAAGGCGACGAAGCTGATGGAGATCGAGCGCGTCGTCGCCGAGGCGAGGCGGGCGAAGGAAGGCGGCGCGACCCGGTTTTGCATGGGCGCGGCGTGGCGGAGCCCCAGGGATCGCGACATGGACAAGGTGTGCGCGATGATCGGCGGCGTCCGGGCGCTGGGGTTGGAGACCTGCGTGACGCTCGGCATGCTGACGCCGGACCAGGTCGAGCGGCTGCGCGATGCCGGGCTCGATTTCTACAACCACAACATCGATACCTCGCGCGAATTCTACCCCGAGATCATCACGACGCGGACGATGGACGACCGGCTCGAGACGCTGGCCCATGTCCGCGATGGCGGCATCAAGGTCTGCTCCGGCGGCATCGTCGGCATGGGTGAGACGATCGCCGACCGGATCGGCATGCTGGTCATCCTCGCCAATCTGGATCCGCCGCCGGAAAGCGTTCCCATCAACATGTGGAACGAGATCCAGGGAACGCCGGTGATGGACAAGGGCGAGCCGGTCGACCCGATCGCCTTTGCGCGGCTGGTGGCGCTCGCCCGGATCTTGATGCCGGAAAGCGTCGTGCGGCTATCGGCCGGGCGTCACGCCATGAGCGACGAGGCTCAATCGCTTTGTTTCCTCGCCGGGGCCAATTCGATCTTCACCGGCGACGTGCTGCTGACCACCGGCAACCCGCAGCGCCAGCAGGATGCCGCCCTGTTGGAGAAGCTCGGCATGCGCGCGGCGGCCGTCCCGCCGAGGCCGCGGTGACGCCGCCCCGCATCGTCGTCACCGGCACGGATACCGGCATCGGCAAGACGGTGTTCTCGGCCGGTCTCGCCGATTTCCTGGGCGCGAGCTACTGGAAACCGGTGCAGGCCGGGCTGGACGAGGAGACGGATAGCGAGACCGTCGCGCGGCTCGGCCAACTCAGCGGCGATCGCATCGTCGCCGAGGCTTTCCGGCTGAAGCTGCCGGCCTCGCCGCATCATGCGGCGGCGAGCGAGGGCATCTCGATCGACATCGAGGCGCTGAAGCCGCCGGCAACGCGCTGCCCGCTCGTCATCGAGGGGGCGGGTGGCGTGCTGGTTCCGCTGACGCTAGAGGCGACCTTCGCCGACGTCTTTGCGCGCTGGCGCTTTCCCGTCGTGCTTTGCGCCCGGACGTCGCTCGGCACCATCAACCACACGCTGCTATCGCTGGAAGCGCTTCGCCATCGCGCCATTCCCGTTCTCGGCGTCGCCTTCATCGGCGATGCCGAGCCGGAGACGGAGCGGGTGATCGGCGGCATCGGCCGCGTTCCGATCCTCGGCCGCCTGCCTCGGCTGCGGCCGCTGACGGCGGCAACGCTGCGACAGGCGTTTCAGCAGAATTTCGGCGCGAGCTTTGCGGGCAGGGCCGTAGATTGTGATGTTTAGGCAACAGAACGGGCCGATGCGCGCCTAAATGGCGGCTTTGCGGGTGCGATCACACACGCGCCGCATTCACTCTGGTAGGAGCCGGGCCAAGGTCGGTGCCCTTGTGCCAGACCATCCCCATTCTCTTCCAAGGTTTTCTGTTCCGTGTCTTTGCTTCTCTCGCGTCGGTCGTTCCTGACCGGCATGTCCCTTGTCGGTGTGTCGGCGCTTGCCGCCTGCGCGCAGGTTCCGAAGGAGATCGGCGCACAGACGAGCCTCACGCCGCTGGCTCCGGGGCTTTCACCGGAGGCTCCGGCCGTCGCACCCGCGCCGGCGATCGCCGCCGTCGAGCCGAAGCGCGCCGGCGGTGACTACGCCCGGATGTACGCCGCGGTGCAGGATGGCGACTACAAGCTGCCGGCCGTTCGCCACGACGCCGTCGATCCGAAATACCTGCGTCAGATCGTTGACGACCCCACCGGCGAGGCGCCCGGCACGCTGGTGGTCAATACCAAGGAAAAGCTGCTTTATCTGGTGCTGAAGGACGGCAAGGCGATGCGCTACGGCGTTGGCCTCGGTCGCCAGGGCTATTCCTGGAAGGGCCGCGCCGTCGTGCAATGGAAGCGGAAATGGCCGACCTGGACGCCGCCTTCCGCCATGATCGGCCGCAAGCCGGAACTGGAAAAGTGGCGCACCGGCATGCCGCCCGGGCTGAAGAACCCGCTGGGTGCCCGCGCGCTCTACATCTACAAGGACGGCGCCGACACGCTCTATCGCATCCATGGTTCGCCGGAATGGCGCACGATCGGCAAGTCGGCCTCGTCCGGCTGCGTCCGGATGTTCAACCAGGACGTGATGGACCTCTACGACCGCGTGCCGTCGAAGACGACGCTGGTGGTGATCTGACCGCCGGGGCGCCCGCGCCTCAGCGCTTGCAGTCGGTGGCGAGCAGGAAGTTCTTCACCGACACGTCGCCCTTGATGACGAAGTCGAAGGCGCGCGGCCCCCAGAAGACGACGTCCTTGGCGACCCGCTTGGTGTAGTCGCCGTCGCTGCCGATGCGGGAAAGTTCGATCGGGCCCTTCAGGGCGCTGGTGCCATCATCGAGGACGAGCGGCCGCTCGCAGGTCGTGAAGGTGAGCTGGACCAGCAGGATGCCGACGCCGATCACGCAATAGAGCAAAGCCAGTCGGACGAGAAAGAACACGCGGATAACCCCTGTGCGACGCAAAGTTGGCCGAGCATAGACAAGAAAGCCCGCCGCGCCAGAGCCGGCGACGGTCGTCACGATAGAACGACATCGTGCCTTGTCCGCTCCGGATCGACGTCCCGCCATCAATCCGTCAGGCAAAAAAGAGGCGCCGCAACCTCCGCGGTCGCGACGCCCCTGTTCGATCGTTTCGGTTGGCCGCAGCCGGCAGAACTAGCCGCCGCGCAGCCAGACCAGCATTTCGCCCGGCGCGCGATTGTCCCAGGCGTAATAGGGCACGGCCTTGATCGGCACGGTCTCGGTCTTGGGCGGGGCCGTACGGTAGAGATCGCCGTTCCAGTCGCGGGTCGCGTCGGCTTCGGCTTCCGCTGCCAGCGTCACGACGCCCTCCAGCAGTCCCGGCTCGAAATTGGCCGTGAAACTGGAAGCTGCCGGAACGCGGATGCGGTTCAGCGACAGCGGGTTGTCGATGCCCTCCAGGCAATAGACCAGCGGACCGCGCTTCAGCGTGACGCGGCCAACGTCCTGACGGACCTCGGGATGCGCGTGAAGCTGCTCGACGGCGAGGTCGAGATCGAGCTGGACGGTGTCGCCCGCCTTCCACTCCCGTTCAATCCGCGCATAGCCATCCTCGGTCGCCGTCTTGAGGTCGACGGGCGAGCCATTGACCGAAAGCGTCGCCTTGCGGCACCAGGCCGGGATGCGCAGGTTGAGGGCGAAGCGGGTCGGCTTGGCGACGTCGACGGTGATGCCGATCGCGCCATCCCAGGGATAGCGGGTGTCCTGGGTCAGCTTGACCTCGGCGCTGCCGATGTCGAGCGTCGCGGTCGAGTCGCAATAGAGATGGACGGCGACTTCGCCTTCCGCCTGGCCGTACATGTAGGTGCCGATCGACGCGACCATGCGGCCGATGTTGGGCGGGCAGCACGGGCAGCGGTGCCACTTCCAGCGGTTATGGCCGCCGCGGCTCTCGAGCGGGTTCTCGTAGAAGAACAGCGAACCGTCGAGCGAAAGGCCGGAGATCGAGCCGTTGTAGAGCGCCAGTTCCATGGCGTCGGCATAGCGGGTGTTCGGACCCATGCCGAGCATGCGGTTGGCCCAGAAGGCAAGCGCCGACCGAGGCGCAGGTCTCGGCATAGGCGGTCTCGTTCGGCAGGTCGTAGTCGGCGGTGAAGCCCTCGTTCTTGTCCGACGGGCCGAGGCCGCCGGTCACGTAGAGGCTCTTGGAGTTGAGGTCGTCCCAGAGCCGGTCGAGCGCCACGCGCAGCGTGTCGTCATGGTACTCCGTCGCGACGTCGGCCATGCCGGCATAGAGGTACATGGCGCGGACGGCGTGGCCGACGACCTTGTCCTGGTCGCGGACCGGCAGATGCGACTGGTTGTATTCGTACGTGCCGAAATGATAGCTGGCCGGATCGGAGCCACGGGCCACTGCCTCTTCGTCGAAGATAGTGCGGCTGCTGGCCGCGCTGATCGATGAAGTATCTGGCGAGCTTCAGTATAGCGGTCATTGCCGGTGACGCGGGCGAGCTTCACCAGCGCCAGTTCGACCTCCTCATGGCCGCAATAGCCCTGGCGCTGGCCGGGATTGGGGCCGAACACGGTGCCGATATGGTCGGCATAGCGGCGACATGACGTCGAGCAGCTTGCGCTTGCCGGTCGCCTGGTAATAGGCGACGGCGCCCTCGATCAGGTGGCCGGCGCAGTAGAGCTCGTGGCAGTCGCGCAGATTGGTCCAGCGCTTGCCGGGCTCCATGCGCTGATACCAGCTCGACAGATAGCCGTCTTCCTGCTGCAGCTTCTCGAACATGTCGATGACGGCGTCGATCTTGGCCTCGAGCGCGGGATTGGGCTTGCGGTAGAGGCAATAGGCGGCCGTCTCGATCGTCTTGCCGAGATCGGAATCCCAGAACATCTGCATCGTCACGGTGCCCGTCGTGGTGGTCGGCATGCCGACGGCGGCTGGCGACATCGACATGAACGGGATCCGCTGCGCCGGCACCGGCCGGTCAGGGTCGATCTGGTCGAGCATGCCGGCCTCGACGCAGCGCTGGTAGAGGATGTCGGCGGTCTTGTCGGCGACGGCGTCGACGCGGGCGCCCCAGAAGCCACGGACTTCGACCTGGGGGACGGCGGGCGGGCGAAAACGGGCGCGCGGGGCCTCGTCGACGGATGGCAGGGCACTCATGGAAGACTCCTATTCTTCGGAAACGGGGTTCGGGGGAGGGCTACTTCACCGCGCCGGCCGTCAGGCCGCGGATGTAGTAGCGCTGGAGAAGCAGGAAGAGGATCAGGCAGGGGATCATCATGACGGTGACGCCCGCCTGCACGGCGCCCCAGTCGACGGCGCCGAAGCGGCCGGATCTGAACGGCGGTCATCATGATCGGCAGCGTGAACTTGCCCTGGTCGGTCATCAGCACGAGGGCGGCGAGGAACTCGTTCCAGGTGTTGAGGAAGGCGAAGAGCGCGACCGTCACCACGCCGGGCCAGACCAGCGGAAGCATCACCTTGGTCAGCAAGCGCGACGATTGGTGGCGCCATCGATGCGGGCGGCTTCCTCGATCTCCTTCGGCACCGCGTCGAAGGCGTTGCGCATCATGAAGATCGAGAACGGCATCTGCAGCGTCACATAGACGAGGATCAGCCCGGTCAGCGTGTTCTGCAGCCCGAGCCAGGAGAGGATCAGGAAGATCGGCGTCAGGATCGACTGGAACGGGATCATGATCGTCGACAGGATCAGGATGAAGAACAGGTTCTTGAACGGGAAGCGGAAGCGCGAGAAGCCGTAGCCGGCGAGCAGGCTGATCACCGCCGTCAGCACGACGCTGGAGACGGCGACGAAGATGCTGTTCTGGGCCGAATGCCAGAGCCCGGCGCCGAAGGTGTCGAGCGTCATGTAGTTCTCGATCGAAAAACCGGTTGTCGGCCAGGGCGGAATCGGCGGCTGGACGCGCCTCCATGCGGCGGCTTGAAGGTCGAGAGGATCGCCCAGATGATCGGCGCGATGAACAGCAGCGACAGGAAGATGCCGGTGCCGTGCTCGGCGATCAGGCCGCCGAGCGAACGTGCGCGGATGCGGGTCTTGGCGGCCATCATGTGCCCTCCGGATTGCGCAGCAGCCGGAGCTGGATCAGGCTCAGCACGACGAGAATGGCGAGCAGCACCATGGAGAGGGCTGCGCCGTAGCCGAGTTTGAACGAGACGAAGGACTGGTTGAAAATCCAGTACACCGCCGTGATCGTCGAATTGCGCGGGCCACCGCGTAGCAGGATGTAGAACTGGTCGAAGGCGAGGATCGAGCCGGCAACCGAGAGGATCAGCGCCAGCGCCACGGTGCGGCGCATCAGCGGGAAGGTGATCGAGCGGAAGCGTTGCCAGGCATTGGCGCCATCGATCTTGGCGGCCTCCTGCAATTCGGTCGGGATCGATTGCAGCCCGGTCATCAGGATGACCATGGTGAAGCCCGCCACTTTCCAGACCACCATGACGATGATCGACCAGAAGGCCGGGTTGAAGGTGGCGATCAGGTTGAAGCGCTTTTCCGTCAGTCCCGAGCTGCTGGGCGGCGGGGCTGAACAGGCCGGCGTCGACATTGAGCAGCCAGGCCCAGAGCAGGCTGGCCGAGGCGAAGCCGACGACGACGGGCATGAAGAAGGCGGTGCGATAGACGCTCGCCATCGGCCGCGGCTTCTCGACGAAGAGGGCCAGCGGGAAGGCGACGGCGAAGATCGCGATGGTGACGATCACCGTATAATAGCGCGGTAAATTTCAGGGCGTTCCAGAAGCGGACGTCCTTGGTGATCGCGACATAGTTGTCGAGGCCGATGAAGCGGTGCTGGCCCATTAGTGGCCAGTTGTGCAGCGACATCCAGGCGGTCATGCCGAGCGGAATTACGAAGAACACCGTCACCAGGACGATAGCCGGGGCGATATAGAGGAGGCCGACCCAGTGGCTGCGGTCGACTTTCGCGCGTCGGCGGACGGGCTGGGTGGGCAGGGCGCCCGCCTTGGCCGTGATCGAGGACATGGTGTTTCCTTCGCAAGCGATGCCGGCGGACGGCGGAGGCGCGATTTGCGCCACCGCCGATCGAGATGGCCTTACTGGCCGGTGCCGGCGTCGATGATGCCCTGCATCGTCTCCTGCGCATTGGCGAGCGCGCCGTCGACGTCGTCGCCGAAGAACACCTCGTTGATCATCTGCGCCCACGGGCCGTTGGCGCTGTTGATGATGTCGTTGAAGACGACGCTGTACGGCGTGTTGCCCTTGGCCATCGCTTCGGCGGCGATCTGGTAGCGCGGATCGAGATCCTTCAGCGCTTCCTTGGCGATGTCGGCGCGGACGGGAAGGCTGCCGCGGCTGGCGAGCAGCGTCTGGCCTTCGAGCGAATAGGCGTAGTCGAGGAACTCCTTCAGCACGGCCAGCTTCGGGGTTCCCTTGGTGACGACGAAATTGTCGCCGCCGGCGAAGGAGGACGAGCCGCCATCCTTGCCCGGCAGGAAGGTCACGCCGTAGTCGATGTCCTTGTACTGGGTGTTGAGCGCGCCGATGGCGAAGGCGCCCGACGGCGCGATGCCGACATTGCCGCCAGCGAAGGCGGCGAAGAAGTTGGCGCCGCTATCGGTCTTGGCGCCTTCCGGCACCAGGCCCTTCTCGACCATGCCGCGATAGAGCGCGATGGCGTCGCGCATCTGCGGCGTGTCGAGGGTCGCCTTCGAGCCGTCCTCGCTGAGGATGTCGCCGCCCGAGGCCCAGATCAGCGGCGTGAAGGTGAAGATGTTGCAGCCGCCGCAGGCGCCGGAGAAGTAGAAGCCCTTGATGTCGCCGCCCAGCGCCGCGACCTTCTCCGCATCCGCCGCGATCTCGGCGAAGTTGGTTGGGCCCTTGTCCGGATCGAGGCCGGCCTTCTTGAACAGGGCCTTGTTCCAGATCAGCACGGAGCTGTCGGCCGAGAAGGGCAGGCCGTAGATCTTTTCCTTGTAGGTGCCGGTCTTCACATGCGCCGGCGACAGATCCTTGAAATAGGGCAGCGATTTCGCCCAGTCGGTGATGTCCTCGAGCTGGCCGGCTGCGGCGAAGGCGGGCGTATAGATCAGGTCGAGCGACAGGCCGTCCGGCGCGGTGCCGCCAGCGGCCGAGGTCGCGTATTTCTGCACGATCTCGGCATTCGGGAATGATGTCGAGCTTGATCTGGTTTTCGTGGCCCTTGTTAAAGGCCTCGACGATCTGCGGCATGAAATTCGAGCCGTCGGCGCGGACCCAGATATTGGCGGTTTCGGCCGCCGAGGCGAGCGCCGTCATCGAAAGCAGCGTGGCGGTCGCCGCCAGCAGGCTTGTCAGTCTTTTCATGGTCTTCCCTCCCTATGCGTCCCCGATCCAGGCTCCTCCCGAGACCGCAGACTGATAACCCTAGCCGCCCGGTGGACGACCGCATGACTGACGCACCACCAACCGGCACGGCAGTTTTCGAATGCCCGGTTCGACAGCTTTGCCGTCGACGAGCGAAAGCAGAGTGAGGCCGGCCTCGCGGCCGAGCGCCGTCAGGTTCATGTCGACGGTAGTGAGCGGCGGGCGCGTGGCGGCGGCGACAATCTCCCAATTGTCGAAGCCGATGACGCCGACATCCTCGGGAACGCGAAGCCCCCGCTCGCGCAGCGCGTCGACGACGCCACGGGCGATCTGGTCATTGCCGCAGAAGACGGCATCCGGCTTTTCACCCGGCGCGTCGAAGAGTCGGGCCACCGCCTGGTGGCCCCAGCCTTCCGACCAGGCTCCCATCAGCACCTGCGGCGGCGCCACACCCTGTTCGGCCAGGACGGCGCGATAGGCTCCAGCGCGCTGATGCACGACCTCGAAGGTCTCCGGCCCCGTCACATGGACGATGCGGCGGCGGCCGAGCGCGACGAAATGCTCGACGGCAAGGCGCGCGCCGCCCTCATCGTCGGAGACGAAGGCGATCGAGTTCGGGTCCGGGTCGGTGAAGGCGTAGATGACCGGGATGCCGAGATTGGAGAGATCGACCGGCAAATGGCGGTCAAGGCGCTTGCCGGAGGCGATGATGCCGTCGACGCGCTTTTCCAGCATGGCGTCGACATGCATCTGGCCGAGGCGCGGATCGTCCTCGACATTGCAGAGAAACACCGAGACGCCATTGTCGAGCAGCGCTTCCGAGACGCCGGCCATGACCGGCAGCGAGAAGCGGCCATAGGTGTCGTTGGTGAGCAGGCCGACCGTGAAGCTGCGTCGACGCAACAGGCTCTGGGCGAGGCCGTTCGGCCGGAAGCCGAGCTGCAGTGCGACGGCGCGAATGCGGGTCCGCGTCTCGGCGGTCATGCGGCCCTGATCGTTCAAGGCCTTGGAGGCCGTGGCGACGCTGACGCCGGCGCTTTCGGCGACATCGCGCAACGTCACAGGCCGCCTGCGGGCGGGCTGAATCACGTTGTCGCTTCCGTCGCTCATGCCGTTTTTTCCTCACCCGGCCGTTCGTTCAAGCAGCGGCCATTATGTAGAGAAAAGGTTTTCTCAAGCATCGAATAAAAAAGGCGGAGGGAAATCGGCCGCCGCCTACGATGACTGAGAAAACCTTTTCTCAAACGAAAGCTAACACAGTTTTTTCGGGGCGCAAGATGGTTCGCGCCGAAGCGGTGCAGAAAAAACGACAGGGCATGCGAGGGACGCCGCGCCGGCCACCGCCGCGTTGTCCCGATCTGGCAATGAGCGTGGGGAAGGGGCGCTAGATCTGGGCCCAGAGGTCGGACGTCCAGCGGTAGAGGAAGAGCGAAAGCTCGGCGCCGAAGAAGACGATCGCCGAATTCCAGGCGATGGCGATGACGGTCAGCACCCAGCCAATGATAACTGCCAGCCCGTCGCGCTCGATCAGGCCAAAGGCGAAGACGATGACGGCGAGCGAGGGGAGTTGGTTGCCGAGCGGGATCGGCAACAGGATCATCACCGCATGGACGAAGATCGGCACAGCGAGGATGAAATAGGCCAGCCGGCCCGAGAGAAACGAATAGCGTGGCCGGAGCATCCATTCGATGCGCTTGAACCAGGGCGCGATCCAGGCGCCGCCGCTGACGACAGGTCCGCGTGGCAGGCTTTGGCGCCGGAGCCATTGCGGCAGCAGCAACCGGTCGGCGCCGATCATGATCTGCAGCGACAGGATGGCCAGCGCAGTGCCGAAGACGACGCCGGTCGGCAGGCCGGGCATCGGGATGAAGGAAGGCAGCGCCAGCATCAGGATGGTCAGTCCGAGCCCCGCCTCGCCGAGCGCGTCGACCATGTCGCCCAGGCTGACCCGATCCTTCTTCAGGACAGATCCGAGATCGGCGAGGATCGCCGAGGCGGACCGGTTCTGGAAGTACGCGGCCGTCGCGTCTTCGGGGGTTGGGTCGGAGGGCAAGCGATGGGTCCTTTGCGGTGGCTCGATCGACGCATATGGGGTGCCGCGGCCGCCGCGCCACCCGTGCGGAAGGATCTTGCAGCGCTTGCATGACCGGCAAATTGCAGCCTAGCTCCCTATTCTCGTCATCTTTAATCCTATAGCTCAGGCAACCGCATGATGCGGCTCGTTGCCCAGCCGGAGATCTGCTTGTTCAGCGCTGCCTCTCTCAGCCGTCGGTCGGCTTTCGTCGACACGCCTCGCGGTGTGGTCGGGGCGTTCCTCCGCCTGTTCGTCGCGGTGTGCCTGCTCGGCCTTCTGGCGGTCGGGTCCGCCTGGGCCCAGCCCGACGATCCGCAAAAGCAGATCAACAGTTGGAATACCGCGCTCGAGAAGATGGACGTCGCCATTGAAGGCGAAGGCCTGACCGACGCCGATTTCAAGCGATTCAAGCAGGATACGACCGATATCGTCACGGCGGCCAATGCGCTGGCGGATGCGCTGGCGCCAAAGGTCGAAGCGGCCACGGCCCAGGTCGAGCAGCTGAAGCCGACGGGAACGGCCGACGCGGCGGAATCGGATGCGGCGAAGGAGAACCGTCAGCAGGCGGAGCAGCAGCTCGCCGACCTGGCTGGGTTCCAGAAGCAGGCGCTCGCCGTCGCCACGCATGGTTCCTACACACTATCGCAGATCGGCGAGCGGCGACGCACCCGCTTCACGGCGGCGCTGCTGGAGCGCAACTCCAGCCTGATCGATCCCGGCCTCTGGGGGGACGCCGCCACCGACGTGCCGTCGATTGTCGGCCGCTCCGGCTCGATCGTCGGCGAATGGGCCGGCGTCGTCGCCAATCGCAGCGACCGTTCGGTGATCGCAATCTTCGTCAGCCTGCTGGCTCTGATCATCACGGTGCTGGTGCCGGGCCGGCGCTTCCTGCTTTCCAAGTTGCGCCGCCCGACCGCCGAGCACCAGCCGACGATGCGCACCAAGGTGATGTCGGCGGCAGCGATCGTCGCGGTCAACGCCTTTCTGCCGCTGATCGTGCTGATGGGCGCGCAGTCCATCCTGAAGGCGCTCGATCTGATGCCCTATCGCATCGATCTGCTCTGGACGGGCGCGACGGCGGCGATCGTGTTCTTCTCGCTCGCCTTCGGCGTGTCGCGGGCGCTGCTGGCGCCGACCCGCAGCACCTGGCGGCTGGTGGCGCTGGACGATGCGGTCGCCACTCGCGCCTTCCATTTTTCCGTGGCCATCGCCGCGATCGAGGCGATGGTCATCGTCCACCAGAGCTTCGCCAAGGTCACGTTGGCGTCGCTGCAGTTCGTCATCGCGCTGGACGGCATTCTGTCGATTGTGATCGCCGTGCTGATCATCGGCATGGTGCGCGTGCTGACCCGGCGCGGCTCGCCCGAGGACGAGGAGCCCGATGACGCGGCCGACGAGGAGTACGGGCTGAAGCGAATTGCGCTCATGGTCGCCGGCCTCTCCGCCGGCATCGCCATCATCGCCGACCTGATGGGCTATGTCGCGCTCGGTCGCTTCATCACGACCCAGACGGTCTGGATCTCCGTCGTCATCTCCTTGCTCTATCTGTTGATGAAGCTGACCGATGAACTCACCGCCGCCTCGTTCCGCCGCGACGGCGCCGTCGGCAGCCGCCTCATCTCCTCGGTCGGCTTCGCGCCACGTTCGGTGACGCAGGCCGGCGTGCTCGCCAATGGCGCGGCGCATCTGGTTCTGATCGGCTTCGCCTTCCTTGCCATCGTGGCGCAGTGGGGCGTCGACTCCTCCGGATTGTTCGAGACGATCCGCCAGCTCTTCTTCGGCTTCAAGATCGGCTCGATCACCATTTCGCTGTCGACGCTGAGCGCTGGCATCGTCGTGTTCGTCATCGGCCTGATCATCACCCGAACCATCCAGGGCTGGCTCGACACGCGCTTCCTGCCGACGACCCGGCTCGACTCGGGCTTGCGCAACTCGATCCGCACCAGCGTCGGCTATGTCGGCATGATCTTCGCGGCGACGCTCGCCTTCGGCTATGCGGGCCTCGATCTCTCGAACATCGCGATCGTCGCCGGAGCGCTTTCGGTCGGTATCGGTCTCGGCCTGCAGGCGATCGTCAACAATTTCGTCTCCGGGCTGATCCTGCTCGCCGAGCGGCCGATCCGGGCCGGCGACTGGATCACGGTCGGGGCGGAGGAGGGGACGGTCAAGCGCATCAATGTGCGCGCCACCGAGATCGAGACCTTCGATCGCGCCACGGTGATCGTGCCGAATTCGAGCCTGATCACCGGCATCGTCAAGAACATGGTGCTGCGCGATCGCTCGGGCCGCATCGTCGTGCCGGTGACGGTCAGCAAGCTGGCCGACGCCGAGCAGGTGAAGGCGATCCTGCTCGAAACCGCCAAGAGCCATGCGCTCGTGCTGCGATATCCCGAGCCGATCGTGCTGTTCCTGAATTTCGGCGAAAAGGCGCTCGATTTCGAACTGCGCTGCTATCTGGCCGATATCGCCACCGGCGCGACGGTTCGCTCCGATCTGCGCTTCGCGATTCTGAGCCGGTTGAAGGAGGCGGGCGTGGCGCTCCCCGGCTGAGCCGCCGCCGATCCATCCGTCTGACCGCTCGCGGTTCGTTAGCGTTTTCTGCCCATTCCCAACTCTCAGCTTCCCTTACCCCCGAGGCCGTTCCATGACCTTCCCTTCCCGGCGTCTGCCCCCGCTGCTTGCCGCTCTGACTGTCGCCGCCGCCGTCCTGGCCGGCTGCTCGGAGACGGTGGACACGACGCCGAAATCACCGGTGTTCTACAACCGGATCGATTCCGCCGGCGCTACCGTCGACCCGCAGGCGGCGGCCAGCCTGATCTCCGGCTACCGCATGAACAAGGGCCTCGGTACCGTCACCGTCGATCCGCTGCTGAACAAGATGGCGGCCGACCAGGCGCGCGCCATGGCAAAGGCTGACAAGGTCAACCACGACGTCGGCGGCAGCTTCCAGCGTCGCCTCGCCGCTTCCGGCTTCGACGCCGGCATCGCAGCGGAGAATGTCGGCGCCGGCTATCGCACGCTGGCCGAAGCCTTTTCGGGCTGGCGCGATTCGCCCCACCACAATGCCAACATGCTGAAGCCGGGCGTGACCAAGATCGGCATCGGAACGGCATATGCGCCGAACAGCAAGTACAAGGTCTACTGGTCGCTGGTGCTGGCCAAGCCCTATGAGCGCCCGACCGTGGTCGGCGGCGGGCCGCTGCCGGCCGATGGCAGCACGGTGGTTTCGATCGGCGGCGCGGTCGTCAACCGCTAGTCCGACCGGGCAGCAGCGCTTCGAGCGCCAGCGCCGCCTTCGAGCGGTAGCGTTCCTTGTGCCAGACCATGCTGAAGGCGCGCGGCGTCATCTCGAAGGCGGCGCGCGCCAGCTTGCCCGCCTCGATATGCGGGCTCGCCACCAGCTCGGAGACGACGGTCGCATGATCGCCGACTTCGACGGCGGAGCGGACCGCCTCGTTGCTCGGCAATTCCAGGTCGATCTGCAGCGTCTCCGGCAGGATGCCGCGCGCGGTGAGCGCCGCCTCGAATACCGAGCGCGTGCCGGAGCCCCGTTCGCGCATCACCCAGCGCGTCGCCGCGATGTGCTCGGGTCCGACCTCGGCCGCCTTGGCCAATGCATGGCCGGGCGTCGCGACGAGGATCAGCCTGTCCTCGCCCACCGCGCGCGTCGCCAGAGCCGGATCGTCGATGTCGCCCTCGATGAAGCCGATCTCGGCAATTCCCTCATGCACGGCGTGGCGAACGGTTTCGGTGTTGCCGGTCTGCAGATGGATGCCGATCGAGGGATAGGCGGCGCGAAACCGGACAAGCGCGGGTGGCAGCCAGTAGCTGGCGATGGTCTGGCTCGCCTGGATCTCCAGCGTGCCGCGCACCAGCCCGCCCAATTCCGCCAGCGCCAGCTCGGCCGCCTGCGCCCGGGCGAGCGTCGCCCTGGCCTCGACAAGGAAGATGCGCCCCGCCTCGGTGAGCTCGATCCGCCGGCCGACCCTGTCGAACAGGCGCGTGTCATAGCGCGCTTCGAGCGCATGGATCGCTGAGCTGACCGCCGACGGTGTCAGCCGCAGCGCTTCTGCCGCGCGGGTCAGGTGCTCGCGTTCGGCGACGGCGATGAAAATTCTAAGCTGGTCGAGGGTCATGGGATGGTTTGTTCGATTGGTTCGAATGAACAGTATTATATTTCGAAATGGAATGCATGATTGGGTCGGATGCATCCTGCCGGCATGACCATCGCATCCCAATCTCTCCCGTCCCGCCTGCAAGGCCTCGGCCCGGGTCTCGCCCTCACCGCCGCCGTATCGGTCGCGGCTCTCCTTGTTGAACATGTCGAGGCTGCGCTGCTCGGCCGGGCCTGGCTCGATGGCGTCGTGCTGGCGATCCTGCTGGGCGTCGCGGTGCGCTCGATCTGGCGGCCCGGCCCGAGCTTTCTGCCGGGCGTTTCTTTCAGCGCGCGGACGCTGCTCGAATTCGCGGTGATGCTGCTCGGCGTTTCGGTCAGCGCCGCGGCCGTCGCCGCGCAGGGACTGACCCTTCTCGTCGGCGTCGCGCTGGTCGTCGTCAGCGCCATCCTCATCAGCTACGGCATTGGCCGGATGATGGGGCTGGATCGCGGCATGTCGATCCTGATCGCCTGCGGCAACTCCATCTGCGGCAATTCCGCCATTGCGGCGGCGGCTCCCGTCATCCGCGCCGATGGCGAGGACGTGGCGTCGGCGATCGCCTTCACGGCGGTGCTTGGCGTCGTCGTCGTGCTGACGCTGCCCTTGCTGATGCCCGTTTTCGGCCTGTCGGTGACGCAGTATGGCGTGTTCGCCGGCCTGACCGTCTACGCGGTGCCGCAGGTTTTGGCCGCCACCGCGCCGGTCGCCGTCGCCAGTGTGCAGATGGGCACGCTGGTCAAGCTCTTGCGCGTGCTGATGCTCGGGCCGGTCGTGCTGGTGCTGTCGCTGCTGCAGAGCCGGGTCGACGGCGCGGGCATCGGAGCCGGTCGCCCGAGCCTGCGCCATATGGTGCCCTGGTTCATCCTGGGCTTCATCGCGCTCGGTCTATTGCGCTCGGTCGGCCTGATCCCGGACGCCGTCGTTGCCCGCACGGCTCCGGTCTCCGGCTTCCTGACAGTGCTTGCCATGGCGGCACTGGGACTCGGCGTCGATGTCCGCTCGGTGGCGCGGGCCGGAATGCGGGTCACGGCGACGGTCGTCCTGTCGCTCGCGGCGCTCGGCGCGATCAGCCTGCTGGCGATCCAGCTGATGCAGATCGTCTGAAGCGCCCCTTCAGCGCCTCGGCCTTCCTGCGGGCGGTGTGGACGAGCCGCCGCCCGATCGGCCGCAGGGCCAGCTCCAGCCGCGCCAGCGCCAGACCCGTCTCGTAACGAATCCCGCCGCCCCGCGGCCCGATCACCAGCGTGCCGATCTCCAGCCGGTCGGGCCAGAGATGGTCGACCATGGGGTGATCGGCGATGGCGATCGAATCGATCTGCCGGATCGCCGGGTCGGCGAGCAACGCCACGGACGCTTCCAGCATGACGTGGACGCCGGGCGAAAAGCGCGCATAGGCTTCGTCATAGGCGATCTTCCAGGTGACGGCGCTGGCGCCGGCCTTGAAGCTGACCAGCATGGCGACGGCGCGGCCGTCCAGCCGGATCGCCTGGATCACGGTGTCGCCCGTCGCGACCGCCGCCTTGGCAAAGGCCCTTTCCCGCTCGCGCAGGGTGAGGGCGGTGCCGCGTCTACCTTTCCAGCCGCTGGCTTCCAGCGCGAAGAAGTCGTCGAGCGCCTCGGCGCGACGGGCCGGATCCGCGATAGGCTCGACGGTGAGGTCTCCCAATTCGCCGAGACGACGGAACTGGCGCGCCAGTTCCCGGCGCTTCTTCGTCGAGATTGCCTGCAGGAAGCCGGCGGCGTCCGGGCCCGTCCGCTTCAGCATGGCGCGCCGGTGGGCCGCCAGCACAGCCACCGGGCGGCCGGCGATCTCGGCCTGGCGGCGGAGCGCTTCGGCGACGGGCCCGGCCAGCGGCAGATAGGGGAATTCAAGGATGCCCTGTCCCGGGCACCCGCCATCCATGGCGTCGAGCAGCCCGGCCGCCGCCGCGTCGATCGCGTCGGCATCGAGCAGAGGCGCCCCGAGCGGACCATGCAGGTGGACCCAGATCGACATCGCCGGAACGAGCCGGCCGAGCCGGGTGGGCCGGATCGGCGCCAGTCCGATGCGGCGACCGCCGGCATCGGCGATCTCGGCGACCGAGACCTTGGCGTCGCCGAGATGCTGCCGAGCCGCCATCAGCACGGCCTCGGTGAAAAAGGGATTGTCCTCGGCCACGCTGGCGGTCAGGTCGGTCTCGCAAGCCTGGCTTGCCGCGGCCGAAGCGCTTGTCACGTCTGGCTCTCCGGGCGCGGCGTCAGGCGGATGGTGCCGCGCGGTCCGAGCACATGCAGGATCGAGCACCGGAGCTTCAGCCGCCAGCGCACCGCCAGATAGACGGCGAGCGTCTCGAGGCAGAGCGCCAGCGACGTGGCGATCGCCGCTCCCTCCAGCCCGAAATGCGGGATCAGCGTGTAGTTCAAAATCAGATTGACCAGAAAAGTGCCGGCATAGACGGCGGCGCAGATGCGCTGTTCGCCGGCCATGGTCAGGATGCTCTCGGCCGGGCCGATCATGGCGCGGACCAGCAGGCCGGCGGCGAAGATGAAGATCAGCGGGAAGCCGGAGACGAAGCTCGCACCGAACATCGACAGCAGGAAGCGGCCGCAGAGCAGCAGGACGACAACGGCGACGACCGACGGCCAGAAGGTCCAGTGCAGCGAATCCCGTACCGTTGCCTCGAAACGAACGCGGTCGCCGGAGGCGTAATATTGCGAGAAGCGCTGCATGGTCGCGGCGCGCACGGCGAAATAGACGAAATGCACCAGCGCCAGCGTCTTCACCGTGGCGAAGTAGACAGCGACCTCTTCCGGCGGGCGCAGTTGGCCGACGATCAGGATGTCGACATTGGTCAGGAGATTGAAGAAGCCCTCGACCAGGAAAATCGGGAAGGCGACGGCGATCCAGGTGAAGGAGCGATAGTGCCGGACGCCCGGCGCCACGACTTTTCGCGTGCGATAGGCAAGCGCCCCCATCTGCAGGACGCTGGTCAGGTAGGTGGCGAGGATTGCCGTCACCATCGCCGTCGTCGCGTCCGGCACGGCGCCCATCTGGAGCGCGGCGAAGGTGAAGGCGATGATCAGGACCGGGCGGATGATGAAGGTCGGCCAGAGCGCCAGATCGGCCCAGTTGAAGCCGCGCGCCAGCCCGTCCTGGATCTCGCCGATCGCCAGCATGGGAATGCAGATCGCCGCCAGATAGAGCGGCATGACGTAGTAGCCGGCGATGGCGTCGCGGAACAGGAAGACGCCGATCAGGCCGATGGCGCCGATCAGGGTCGCCGTGGCGAGGCCATGCACGCGGCTGCCGATCAGGATGCCGCGCAGCAGCGCCAGCTCGTTGCGGGCCGCATATTCCGGCACGAAGCGGACGACGGCGGTCTGGATGCCGAGGCAGGCGAGGCCGCCGATGATGACCGCGCCGACCCAGACGACGACGTAGACGCCATATTCAAAATCGCCCATCCAGCGCGCCAGCAGGACCTGGCTGGCATAGGCGATGACAGCGGATAGCACGCGGATGGTGAAGGCGGTCAGCGCCATGCGCTGCGCGACGGCGCGGTCGTCGCGGCCGGTCACGATGTTGTCGGCGATGGCGGCGAAGCGGGAGAGCCGGGCGCGAAGCGCCGCCGGCGCAAAGCGCTCGACCATGCCGACGAAGGAAACACGCAACGGGCGGAGCTCCTGGATCAGGGACGCAATCGGACGACCGGGTTCACCTTGTATGGTGTTCTGCTTTAAGAAAGCGTTCGCCGGCCTGGGCGGTGGGCGGCCTGAGGGACAGGGATGCGACAACCGAGATGATCGATGAAGCCGAACGCGGGCGCCGTGACGACGCCGATCCGGGGGCCGGGACAGGAAGCGCCGATCGCGTCCTGGATGCGCGCGGGCTCGCCTGCCCGCTGCCGGTGCTGAAGGCGCGCAAGCATCTCGCCGGCATGGCGGCGGGAGGGCGGCTCCTGGTCGAGGCGACGGATCCGATGGCGGCGATCGACATTCCGCATCTCTGCCAGGAGGACGGCCATTTTCTGGTTCGGCAGGAGCGATATGACGAGGCCGGTCGCACGATCCTGCGCTTCGTGATCGAGCGGGGCGCGCGCCTTTCTTAGCCGGACTGAGAACTGGCCGCGGCAAGCAGCGCAGCCAGCCCCGCCTCGATCTTCGGCCGAAGGGCAGGGTCGGCAGCGATTGCTTCGGCCTCCATGCCCATGGAGAGGAGGGCGACGGTGATCGCCGCCTCGTCGACGACGCGGCCGGACATGGTCGACAGCACGAGGCGGAGCGCCGCCTGCGCGTCGGAGGCGCGGGGCGACGCGTTGAAGAGCGCGATCGGCTTGCCGGGGAATTCATGGCCGCCGACTAGCCAGTCGAGCGCGTTCTTGAAAGCGCCCGGAATGCCGCGCGCATATTCCGGGCAGGAGATCAGCAGGGCGTCGGCGTGGCCGACCCGGGCGCGGAAATGAGCGACCGGCGCGGGAAGCGGTCCGGCTTCGATATCCGGATTGAAATGCGGCAGCTCGCCGATGCCGTCGAAATGCTCGAACACGACGCCAACCGGGGCGATCCTCTCGGTCGCGCGCAGCAGCGATCGGTTGGACGACGCCGCTCGCAGGCTGCCGCAAAGCGTGAGGACGTGGGCCATGGCGATCCGAATCGCTCCATCATGAGGGGGAGCCATGATGCCGGAACGATCCGGATGCGCCAGAGGCTTTCGAATTACCCGAGATAGCGGATCTTGCCGCCCTTGGTGACGATGCAATTGAACTGCGCGTCGTTGATCACCAGCCCGAATTCATAGGTGTTGCTGTGGATCTTGGCGCGATTGATATGCACGTTGCCGCGCAGCGAGTTGTGCTTGATGGCGGCCTGGTTGATGCAGATGTTCTTCGCCGCGGACTGCGAAACCGCCTGCGCCTCCATCGGGATCAGCGGCAGGAAAGCGGCGATCGACACCGCGGCGACGACAATCTTCATCGACATCTTGGGTCTCCTTCCGGTTGTATCTGCAGCCTCAACGGCGATTTTACCGTTCGGTTCCCACTCGGATAACGTGATTTTGTCGGATGCACCTCAGGCGTCGGCGGCCTGGCGGGCGAGTTCCGCGCCAAGCTGATCGAGCAACTGGCGCGTGCCGTGCTCGCGGCCATCCGCGCCGTCGAAGCCATCGAGGAAGGCGCCCTGTTCGGTGAAGACGAGGCGCGTGCCGCTGCCCGACGGCTTGAACTCGATCGTCGTCAGCGAGACCGAAATCCGGATTTCATCGAGATGCATGTCATAGGCGTAGATGATGCGCTCGTTCGGGACGATGTCCTGATAGCGGCAATCGAAATAGTGCACGGGGCCACCCTTCGGCCCACCGCTGTTGACCTCGCGGCCGCCGACACGAAAATCGATCGCGACCTCGCCAATCTCCCACTCTTTCGGCGCGCCGAACCAGCGTGCCTTGATCTGCGGGTCGGCGAAGGCGTCGAACACGCGGGATGGCGCGGCCGGGTAGGTGCGCTCGATGGTGAAGGTGGCGTGGGTGACGGATCGCTGGTTCATCATGCACTCCTTCGGTTTGGATCAGGACAGGTGGCCGTGATCAGGTCGGATCGTGGCCCTTCGGGTCTTCGGACAGAGCGAGATACTCGCCCAGCCGGTCGAGCCGGCGCTCCCACAAGGCCCGCCGCTCGTGGATCCATTGTTCGGCCCGTTGCAGCGCGCCGGTGTCGAGCGTGCAGCTGCGGACGCGGCCGACCTTCTCGGTGCGGATGAGGCCGCTCGCCTCCAGCACCTGCAGATGCTGGACGACGGCCGGCAGCGACATGTCGAGCGGCTTGGCCAGTTCGCTGACCGAGGCAGGCCCCTGTGACAGGCGCTCCACCATCATGCGGCGGCTCGGATCGGCGAGCGCCTGAAACATCAGGTCGAGCGAGGCTTGTTGGTTAAGCATTCGCTTAAGTAACACGCGGCGCGAAAACCGTCAACGGAGTGTCGGCTGCGTCGACGGCAGGGCGATGCGTCGAGAGGCTAGGGCCGGAAGACGCCGGAAAAGCCGGAGATGGCGAGCGGGTTGTCGGCGATCGTCGTCGCATCCGCCGTGTCGGTCTGCGGCAGGTCGGAGAAAGCGCCGACAATGGCGTGCTCGGCCGCTTCGGAAAGGTCGCGCACGATCAGCACCAGTCGCGAGCGGCGGTCGTCGCTCGGCCAGGCCGGCAGCCGGGCAGGGGGGTGGAAGATCGTCTGTGCCGCCTGGATGACCAGCGGGCGATCCGGCGCGTCGGCCGTCTGCACCAGCCCCTTCAGCCGCAGCAGGCTCGGGCCATGCTCGCGGGCCAGCCGGTCGAGGAAATCGTCGAGCGCATGGCGCGAGATCGGCGTGGCGCGCGTCGCGGTGAACGAGCGGATGCGCGCATCGTGGCGATTGACGTCATGCGCATGCTGGCGGGCGTGGCCGTGATGATGGTGCCCATGATCGCGATGGTGGTCGTGGTGATGATGGTGGCCGGCATGATCATGCGCCTCGGCCGCCAGCCATCCGACGACATCGGCGATCTTGCCGTCCGTGGAAAAGGGCTGGGTGTCGAACAGCGTCGCCGGCTCGACCGAATCGAGGGCCACGTCGAGGATCGTTGCGCCGGGGTTCAGGGCGCGGATGCGGTCGCGGATCGCCGCATCGGCGCCATCGAGATCGGTCTTGGTCAGCACGATCCGGTCGGCGACGGCGATCTGCCGGTTCGCTTCGTCCGACATGTCGAGGGTTCGCGCGCCGTTGACGGCATCGACCACGGTGACGACGCCGTCGAGCCGGTAGCGCATCGAGAGATAGGGATGGAGCAACACGCTCTGCAGCACGGGGGCGGGATCGGCGAGGCCGGTCGTCTCGATGACCACCCGATCGAGGCGCTCGATGCGGTGGTTGTCGAGGGCGCGCAGCAGGTTCTCCAGCGTCGTGACCAACTCGCCGCGAATGGTGCAGCACAGGCAGCCCGAGGAGAGCTCGATGATGCCGTCCTCGGATTCGCCGACCAGCAGGTGGTCGAGCCCGATCTCGCCGAACTCGTTGACGATGACGGCGGTGCCGGCCAGTGCCGGATCGCGCAGCAGCCGGTTCAACAGCGTCGTCTTGCCGGCGCCGAGAAAGCCGGTCAGCACCGTCAGCGGGATGGGTTTCGGGCGTTGGCGGATCGGGTTCTGTGCTGTTTCTGGGGCCATGGGCATCACTGCGTGATGGCGAGGGCGGAATCCGGCAGCGGCGCGACGTCGGTCGAGTCGAACGGCACGCCGAGTTCGATCTTGGGCTTGGCGGGTGCCTTTGCCTTCACGGGCTTCTCGCCATCCTTCTTGCTGGTGGGCTTGGCGGCCGGTTTGGCCGCCGGCTTGGCCGCCGCCTTCTTTTCCGCCGCCTTCTTGGCGGCCGCAGCCTTGCCCTTCTGCTTCTTCTCCGCCTTGGCTGCTGCTGCGGCGACGGCGGCTGCCTCGTCCTCGGCCTCGGCAACGGCGGCAGGCTTGATCGAGCCGTCCGGGTTGCGGACGCCGATCGTCGAGACGACCACGGGCTCCATCAGCTTGACGCGGGGCATCAGCGCGCTCGGCAGGGCAGCCGGGGCCGCCGCTTCTTCCTCGTGTTCGCCGCGTTCCTTCCGATTGCAGATGTCATCGCGCATGTTGATGGCGCCGGCGATCGGCGAGGCACCGCGGAAATTTGCCAGCATCGGCCGGGCGCCGCTGAGGGCGAGGCTGCCGAAGCTCTGGTTGAGCAGGCGGGCGGTCAGCTCGGCGCGCTCCTTGGCGTTGCTGGCGCCGAGCACGACGGCGGCGAGCGTATGGCCGTCGCGCGTCGCTGTTGCCACGACGTTGAAGCCGGAGGCGCAGATGAAGCCGGTCTTCATGCCGCTCGAGCCGGGATAGCGCTCAAGCAGCGAATTGGCGGATTTCAGGACCCGCTTGCCCGAGCGGATCGCCGTGATGCCATAGAGCTGCCGGCGCTCGGGGAATTCGGTCCACAGCGCCCGCGCCAGCACGGCCAGATCGCGCGCGGTTGTGTACTGGCCTTCGCCGGGCAAGCCGTTCGGGTTGATGAAATGGGTGTTCGTCATGCCGAGCCGGGCGGCTTCGGCGTTCATCATCGCGACGAAGCCTTCCTCGCTGCCGCCAACCGTTTCGCCGATCGCCACGGCGATGTCATTGGCCGAATGGACCAGCATCATCTTCATCGCATTGTCCAGGTCGATGATCGTGCCGACCTTGAAGCCCATCTTGCTCGGCGGCTCGTTCAGGGCATTGCGCGAGACGACGATCTGGCTCGCCAGCGAGATCTTGCCGTCGCGGAGCGCCTTGAACACGACATAGGCGTTCATCAGCTTCGTCACCGAGGCCGGGTACCATTCCTGATGCGGATTGCGCTCTGCCAGCACCTTGCCACTGTCGAAATCGACGACGATGTAGGGCGTCTCGACCGCCGATGCCGCGTTCACGCTGAAACCGATCAGCAGGAAAAGTGCGAAGAACCGGGCGATCGATCGGGTCACGAAGTGCATGTCAGGCTTTGTCCGTCTCGGGGAGGTCGCAGTACCGACGGGGCCGGCGCGTTGCGTCCTGAATAACCGATCTGGGGCGGCATTGGCAAAGCGACCGTTTCGCCGAAAGCGATCACAATCCCGAAGTCCTTGGAACAAGAGTGGAAATTTCTGCCGGTTGCGGTTGGGACGGAGGGCAGTTTTCGCCGGGAAACCGGTGGAATCCGGTCGGGGAATCACGTTTCGGGCGGCTCTGTTCGGTTTGCGTCCATGGCGTGACGTAGCGTTATGGCCTAGATTGGACGCATGGGGCCGTCCTGGGGGAGGCGGCGTGCAGGAACCCGCCGGGCCGATATCGTGTTCGGGACCGGCCGCGATCTAGAAGAGGCGCCGAATGATCCGTGCAACCTCCGTTCTTCCCGCCGGTTCCTGGACCGGCGCTCCCGCCGACACCGTCCTGCTTGATTTCGATGCACGCCATCGCCGCCGCCTGGCCATATCGGGCAAGAGCGGGGTGTCGTTTCTGCTCGATCTGCCGATGGCGGTCGGATTGCATCATGGCGATGGGCTGCTGCTCGAAGATGGCCGCATCATCGCGGTCGAGGCGGCGGTTGAGCCATCGATCGAGATTTCCGCAGCGAGTTCGTCGCAACTGAGCCGCATCGCCTGGCATATCGGCAATCGCCAGCTGCCGATGCAGATCGTCGGCGACCACCTGCGGATCCGGCCCGACTCGGCCGCGGAGGCAGTGCTGGCCGGGCTCGGCGCGACGATCCGGGCGGTGGCGGCGCCCTTCGATCCGGAAAGCCCGCCGCATGAGGAAGAGGGGCCATGGGCCGGTTTCTGGCAGGGTTTTGGCGACGGCCAGTCCTTCTCCGAGAGCTTTGGGGCCTCTTCCGGACCGGACCATGCGGCAGCGCATGGTGCTTTTCATCGCAGTGGCCCGGCTTTCGCCGAGGCGCGTGGCCATGCGCATGCGAGCGGTCACTCCCGGCACTCCTATACGCGGTCGGAAAGCCACGCCCACAGTCCGGGCCACGAGCAGCACGACCATGCCGAGGCGGAGAACCGCGACCCGAAGGGCACGCGCCCGCGTCAGGGTTGAGCGCATGAGAAAAGCAAACCGGATCGTGATTTCCTGCTGCGCTGCAGCTAGAGTGGAGCTTCGTGCTGTAGATCCTGCGGAGTTCCGGAATGCCGATCGTCAACCGTCTCGCCGAATACCAGGCCGAGCTGGCCGCTTGGCGGCATGATCTGCACCAGCATCCGGAAATCCTCTACGACGTGCATCGAACCGCCGCCTCGGTGGCTGAGCGGCTGCGCGGGTTCGGCGTCGACGACGTGGTGACCGGCCTCGGCCGTACCGGGGTGGTCGGCGTCATTCGCGGCCGGCGTGGCGATGGCGGCCGGACGGTGGCGTTGCGCGCCGACATGGACGCGCTGCCGCTGACCGAAATCACCGGCAAGCCCTATGCCTCGACGATCCCCGGCAAGATGCATGCCTGCGGCCATGACGGCCACACGGCGATGCTGCTGGGCGCCGCCAAATATCTGGCCGAGACCCGCAATTTCGACGGAACGGCGGTGGTCATCTTTCAGCCGGCCGAGGAGGGCGGCGGTGGCGGCAAGGCGATGATCGAGGACGGCCTGATGGAGCGCTTCGGCATCGACGAGGTCTATGGCATGCACAACATGCCCGGCCTCGACATCGGCAAATTCGCGATCCGGCCGGGCCCGATCATGGCGGCGACGGACGAATTCAACTTCGTCATCGCCGGCCGGGGCGCGCACGCCGCCAAGCCGCATTCCAGCATCGACCCGATCGTGGTCGGGACCCAGCTCGTCCAGGCGATGCAGACGATCGTCTCGCGCTCGGTCGACCCGCTCGAGTCGGTCGTCGTCTCGGTGACCAAGTTCCACGCCGGCGAGGCGCACAACATCATCCCGCAGACCGCGTATCTCGGCGGCACCGTACGCACGCTGACGTCGGAGATGCGGGATTTGGCGGAAAAGCGAATCCGCGAGATCGCTGCCGGCATCGGCGCCGCCCATGGCGCCGAGATCGAGGTCGACTATGACCGCAACTATCCAGTGACGGTCAATCACGCCGCCAACACCAGCTTCGCCGGCGATGTCGCCTCGGAAATCGTCGGCGGCGACCGCGTCGATCGCGACGTGGCGCCGATGATGGGCGGCGAGGACTTTTCCTACATGCTGGAGAAGCGGCCCGGCGCCTTCATCTTCATCGGCAATGGCGACTCGGCCGGGTTGCACAACCCGGCCTATGATTTCAACGACGATGCGCTGCCGATCGGCGCTTCCTACTGGGTGCGCCTGGTCGAGACGTCGCTGGCGCCGGCCTGAAGCGCGGCGCGGTCGTCGCGCCGCGTCTTCCAGAGCGAGACGATGACGCCGCCGCCGAGCAGCCCGATCGTCGAGCCGAGCGAGATGAGCGTGTCGACCGGCCCGACCAGATGGGTCCAGAAGATCTTGCCGCCGACCAGGACGAGCACGAGCGCGAGCGCGTATTTCAGGTAGTGGAAGCGATGCACCATGGCGGCGAGCGCGAAATAGAGCGCGCGCAGGCCGAGGATGGCGAAGATGTTGCTGGTGTAGACGATGTAGGGATCGGTCGTGATCGCGAAGACGGCGGGCACGCTGTCGACCGCGAAGACGATGTCGGCGATCTCGATCGAGACGAGGGCGAGGAAGAGCGGCGTGGCGACGAGGGTCGCCTTGCCGCCGGCCTGCTGAACCCGGGTGAAGAAGCGGTGGCCGTCCAGATTGGGCGAGACCGGAATCATCCGGCGGACCAGCTTCAGGATGCGGCTCTTCTCCAGATCCATCGGCTCGTCGCCGGCAAACAGCATCTTGATGCCGGTGACGATCAGGAAGGCGCCGAAGAAATACAGGATCCAGCCGAAGGACGAGATCAGCGCCGCGCCGAGGCCGATCATGACGGCGCGCAGCACCAGCACGCCCAGGATGCCCCAGAACAGCACGCGGTGCTGGTAGGCGCGCGGAATCGCGAAGGCGCTGAAGATCAGCGATATGACGAAGATGTTGTCGAGCGCGAGGCTCTTCTCGACGACGAAGCCGGTCAGGTAGAGCATCCCGGCATCGGCGCCGAGATCATACCAAACCCAGGCGCCGAACAGCAGCGCGACGCCGATGTAGAAACTGGAGAGGATCAGGCTGCGGCGAATGCCGATCTCGTGGTCGCCACGATTGAGCACGCCGAGGTCGAGAACCAGCAGCAGGGCGACGACGCCGACGAAAAGCATCCAGACGGCAGCCGGCTGGCCGAAAAATTCGGCGCCGAAAAACGAAACGATATCCATGGGTCACGAGCACAGGTCGCCGGGCCAATAGGCTCAAGGGTCCGACATCACGGTGGGCGACACACCGCCAGAGGGGCCCGGACCCCACTCGTCCCGGACAAATGGCACCCGGCTCGGCAGCGCGCAAGGTCCGCCGCAGGAATTTTCTCGACATCCCCGCCGCTTTGGTGCAACCAACCCTAGCCACCACCTCCCTCGGACGCTCCGCTCGATCGGCAGCGCCCCATTTGAGGGAGACCGCTGCAGATCGAGGTCATCATGCCCGCCTATCGTTCCCGTACCACCACCCACGGCCGCAACATGGCCGGCGCGCGCGGCCTTTGGCGCGCCACCGGCATGAAGGACGGTGATTTCGGCAAGCCGATCATCGCAGTGGTCAACTCGTTCACGCAATTCGTCCCCGGCCACGTCCACCTGAAGGACCTGGGTCAGCTGGTGGCGCGCGAGATCGAGAAGGCCGGCGGCGTCGCCAAGGAGTTCAACACGATCGCCGTCGACGACGGCATCGCGATGGGCCATGACGGCATGCTGTATTCGCTGCCCTCGCGCGAGATCATCGCCGACTCGGTCGAGTACATGGTCAACGGCCATTGCGCCGACGCCATGGTCTGCATCTCGAATTGCGACAAGATCACCCCGGGCATGCTGATGGCGTCGCTGCGCCTCAACATCCCGACGATCTTCGTCTCCGGCGGCCCGATGGAAGCCGGCAAGGTTGTGCTGTCCGACGGCAAGGTGCATGCGCTCGATCTGGTCGACGCGATGGTCGCCGCCGCCGACGAGTCCATCTCGGATGCCGACGTCCAGTTGATCGAGCAGAATGCCTGCCCGACCTGCGGCTCCTGCTCCGGCATGTTCACCGCCAATTCGATGAACTGCCTGACCGAGGCGCTCGGCCTGTCGTTGCCCGGCAACGGCTCGACCCTGGCGACCCACGCCGATCGCAAGCGCCTGTTCGTCGAGGCCGGCCACCAGATCGTCGACATCACCCGCCGCTACTACGAGCAGAATGACGAGAGCGTGCTGCCGCGCAACGTCGCCTCCTTCGGCGCGTTCGAAAACGCCATGACGCTCGATATCGCCATGGGCGGCTCGACCAATACGGTGCTGCACATCCTGGCGGCGGCGCATGAGGGCGAGATCGACTTCGACCTCGACGACATCGATCGCCTGTCGCGCCATGTTCCGGTGCTGTGCAAGGTCGCGCCTGCCAAGCAGGACGTCCACATGGAAGACGTCCATCGCGCCGGCGGCATCATGGCGATCCTGGGGGAACTCGCCCGTGGCGATCTGCTCAATGTCGACCTGCCGACGGTCCATTCCTCGACGCTGGCCGAGGCGATCGCCCGCTGGGACATCCGCCAGACCAACAGCGACAGCGTGCGCGAGTTCTATCGCGCAGCGCCCGGCGGCGTGCCGACGCAGACCGCCTTCAGCCAGGACCGCCGCTGGGACGAGCTCGATCTCGACCGCGAGAAGGGCGCGATCCGTGACGTGCCGAATGCCTTCTCTAGGGATGGCGGCCTCGCCGTGCTGAAGGGCAACATCGCGCTGAACGGCTCGGTGGTGAAGACCGCCGGCGTCGATGAGTCGATCCTGAAGTTCACCGGCCCGGCCGTCATCTTCGAGAGCCAGGATGATGCCGTGCTCGGCATCCTGAACAAGAAGGTCAAGGCCGGCGACGTCGTCATCATCCGCTACGAGGGACCGCGCGGCGGCCCCGGCATGCAGGAAATGCTCTATCCGACCAGCTATCTGAAGTCGCGCGGCCTCGGCAAGGCCTGCGCGCTGGTCACGGATGGCCGCTTCTCCGGCGGCACGTCGGGCCTGTCCATCGGCCATGTCGCCCCCGAGGCGGCGGCCGGCGGCGCCATCGGCCTGGTCGAGGAAGGCGATACGATCGAGATCGACATCCCGAACCGCATCCTGCGCATCAAGATCTCCGACGAGGAGCTTGCCGCGCGCCGCGCCGCCATGGACGCCCGGGGGCGGGATGGCTGGAAGCCGGTCAAGCCGCGCAAGCGCAACGTGACGACAGCGCTCAAGGCCTATGCCGCGATGGCGACCAGCGCCGACAAGGGCGCGGTGCGCGACGTCAGCCGCTTCGACGTCTGACCGGACCGATCCTTCGAAAACGAAAAAAAGGGCGCCTTCGGGCGCCCTTTTTGTTGGCCTGCCTTGCGCCGTGCGGCAGCGGCCCTTAGGGCCAGCCGCCCTCAATCGTCGATGATCTTGACCTTGTCGCCGGCGGGCGGAAGCGTGTTGCCCTTGATGTCGTTCAGGACGCGGAAGAGCTCCGTCGGCCGATCGACGCCGTTCATGCGCCGGGCGAGGCTGTCGACCGTATCGCCCGACTTCACCGTCACCAGCTGGACCCGCAGCGGCTTCAGCGCGGCGGCTTCCTGCGGCGACAGCTTGCGGAAGCTCTGCACCGTCTCCATCGTCGCCTGCTCGAGGCCGGGCGTGTCGGTCTCGTTGGCGAAGATGAAACGATAGGTCGCGCTGGCGCCGACCCGGATCACCGCGATGCGGAATACCCAGCCCTTGGCTTCGGCGCGCGCCGAGGCGGCCTCGAGGCCATTGACCGTGAAGCTCTTGATCGAATTGCGGTCGAGCCCGTTGACCCAGCCCGACGCGATATAATCGGCCAGCGCCGTGCCGATCGGCAGGTTGGCGCCGTCGAAGCGCAGTGCCGTGCCGTCCGGCGCGGTCGCCAGCACCGCATCCGCCGTGTTGTCGAGGATGAAGCCGCTCGGCACGGTGAAGCCGACACCGAGCGTCGGATGGTAGAAATTCTTGCCGCGTACAAAACCCTGCGAGCGGTCGTCGCCATAGAGCATGCCGTCGACGCCCTGCAGATAGCGTTCGCGGTCGACCTCGCCGATCCCCGGCGCGCCGAATTGGCGCGCGGCGCGGACGGCGAAATCGACGCGCTGCGGCGTCGCCGGGTGCGAGGCGAGGAAGTCCGGCCGCTTGTCCTGCACGCTGCCGGCCGACTTGTAGGCGGCGAACCGGCCCATCAGGTCGAGGAAGCGGGCGGCGGCGAAGGGGTCGTAGCCGGCCTTGCCGATGGTGCGCACGCCGATCGCGTCGGCCTCCAGCTCCTGCTGCTGCGAGAAGGCGGCGAGCGTGCGCTGGCTCGAGGCGAGCGCCAGCTGGCCGGCGTCGCCATCCTGCAGCACGTCGGTGACGACGCGGCTGACGATCATCGCGGCGCGCGCCTTGTTCTGGCGCTGCATGGCGTGGTTGGCGGTGACGTGGCCCATCTCGTGCGCGATGACGGCGGCGACCTCGGAGGAATCGTTTGCCAGCGCCAGCAGGCCGCGCGTCACATAGAGATAGCCTCCCGGCAGCGCGAAGGCGTTGACCGAGGGCGTGTTGAGGATGGTGATGCGATAGGACTGCGACGGGTCGTCGGAGGCGGCGACGATGCGGCCGACGATGCGGGCCACCGTCTTCTCCAGCTTGTCGTCGTGATAGATGCCGCCGAAACTCGCAACGATGCGCGGATGTTCCTCTGCGCCGATGCGGGCCTGCTCCGGGTCGACAGGCGGCGGCGTCGCTGCGCCGGCCGTCGTCTGCGGCGGACCATAGGTCTGTTCGAGCACGGTCGTGCAGCCGGCGAGCAGCAGGCTCGCCGTGATGATCGCCGCCTTCCACAGAAGCGCGCCGCGGGAGCGCGACTGCTCCCTATTCCGTGTGGCACCGAATGCCGTCATTCTTCACCATTGGTCCAACAGTTCGAGCTGCTCGGGATGCGTGACCCGCAAGCTCGGCCCGTCGTGACTCTCGATCCAGCCCCTCAGTCTTACCCGTTGCCCCCTCAGCGCCGCCACGGCGATGCCGTCCTGCGCGAGCGCCGCGATGGCCTCGGCAGTCAGCACGGCCGTGAAATCCGTCGACCAGTCGCGCCCGAAATCCAGATAGGCGATCGGGCCGCGCTCGCCGACGGAAACGACCCTTCCCTCAACCAGATCATACACATCGTGCTGGGTTGCAAGCCCGGGATCGGTCGCAGGGCGGATGGCGTAGTATGGATCGGGCCAGAGGCCAAGCCCTGATTTGCGTGCGTCCCGTTCAACATTCATCAAAGCGCCGACACACTGGCGATTGTCGGCGAAGGAATAGACGCGGGCGAGACCGCTCGCCACCATCGCCCGCTGCAGCCACACAGCCTCGCCGTCCTCCGGCAGGATTTCGACATGCGCCAGCGCGCGGCCGTAGCGGTCGCGCCGGGCGCCGCCATAGCGCAGTTGCGCTGCCTGACCGAGCGCCATCCGCTCCAGCGCCGCCTTGGCCTCCTGCGCCAGCGGCCAGGCGGTGAAGTCGGGCCGACCAAGCGGCAGCTTCGGCGCCTGAATGCCGACCAGCCGGACCTCGAGCCCGGAATCGAGCACCAGCGTGTCGCCGTCGATGACGCTGGCAACGAGTCCCGTCTCGCCGTCGGCGAGGCTGCATTCGTTTACCATCGCTCCCAACATCAGCAGGACGAGCCCGAGCCTCGAGCCCTTCGCCGTTGCATGGAAACGCTGAACGGCTCTAACTATTGGTCCGATCGCGCTTTCTTCACGCGAACCGGTATCCGCTTCGCCCGAAAACGCTCTCGTTGCCGGCAGCGCCGACCGGTGCGTCGCGGCGCATCCAGGCGCGGGCGGCGTGAACCGGCTTCGGTGCTTCGTTCCCATCCGTGCCCTGCTTCCCCCGCCCATGTGTCATCGTCATGGCGACAAGGTGGCATCGTCGCACGGCGACTCGGCCGGTGCATCCCGAAATCAGGCATGGCAGGATGGCGGTTACCGGGTCGTAGGCGGACGGTTCCACCCCAGATTTATCCCGTGCGCTCTTGAAAACGGGAGGGCAATCGGACCATAAGCATGTCGCCCGTCCGGCCAAGCTGGTCAGGCCCGCGCCGCTCCGGCGGCGGCCGATGTCCCGGTAGCTCAGCAGGATAGAGCAACGGTTTCCTAAACCGTAGGTCAGGGGTTCGAATCCCTTCCGGGACACCAACATCCTTATGCATCAAATGGTTATGGAAATGGCTGCTGTCGCCAGAGCCGGTGGTCGCGCTTTGCTCTCGCCGGTTCCGATGTCGGTTCGACTCGCGTCAGGCTGGAACCGGCACGACGTGGTGCGCCGGTTCCTGTCGTCCGGTATCGTCAGGGCTTGGCGAATTCCAGTGACGGCGCGTCGGGGGCCGGCTTCAGCGGCGCCGAAACAATCTGCTTGGCATCGAGATCGAAGCGCATCAGGTCGATGCTGCGCAGGGTCTGGTTGTCGTAGGTCTTGACGTAGTAGACTCGATTCTTGAGGTCGGCGATCGCAGACCATTGCGTATATTCGAGTGGCGCGTCCTTGTCGTCGCCTTCGCGGATCCAGCCTTTCGGAATATCGAAATTGTTCAGCACATGCTCGGCCAGCCGGACGCTCTCGATGCCGCTTGGCGCCTTCTCCGCCGACAGCGTATAGCCAAGCGCGCGCACGAAGCGCGACGGCGGCGTCGGATCTCCCGGAATGCCGAGAAGGCCGGAGCCCTGGCCCAACTGCTCGATCGTCACGTCGCCAATCTTCAGCGGCGGCGCATTGAACGGCGAGAGCTTCAGATAGTTGCTGAGGTTGATCATGTGCCAGTCGAAGGGCGGCGAATTGGTCATGACGCCAAGCGGATTGTCATAGACCTTGAGGGTACCGTCGACGGGCTCGATCACCAGCGAGGCGCCGGTGGCGTCGTGCAGCGTGTAGTGGACGGGCGGGACGATCTTCAGCGCCGACTGCACGACCGCGATGACGGCGATCTCCGGCAGAGCCGCCTTGACCTCGGCGACGGTGGCATAGCGCGTCAGCGCCCAGGTCAGCACGTCCCAAGGCGCCAGGGATTTCGCGGCATCGGCCTTGGTCGGGTCGGTGTAGCCGGCGAAGCCCGGGAAGTACAGGATGCCGCCGGCGAGACCCTTCTCGTTGATGCCATCGACCAGCCCGGTAATTCCCATCGCATTGAGACCGACAGCGGCATATTTGCCGGTCCAGTTCATGGCCGGCTTGTCGTCGGGGCCGACGGAGGAGAGCGCATAGCCGCGCGGAATGACAATGGCGCTCGATTCAAGCGGGAAAGCGAACTCCATCGTTCGGGCATAGACCGCGCCGTTGTCGGAGGTTGGGATCACGAAGCTGGTGCAGGCCAGTGCCGATTGCGACGCCAGCAGCGAAGCGGCGACCAATGTCGTCGCGACGCCACGCGCAGTTCTTTGCCAGACCTTTGTGAAGTTCCGCCCGTTCTGCCGAATCATTTGATTTCCCATCGGTGCTGCAAGATCAGTACCCGTCGGGCTTAGGACTTATTGCAGATCGCTTCAATGTTGCTGGCGAAGAAACTTCAACCCTCGTTTGAGGCGGCGAGCCGCACTCAAACGAGGGGAGGTTTCAGCGAACCGACGAGAAATCCGTAGGCTGCAGGAAGGAGCTCGCGACATTGGCGACGATCAGGCCATCCTTTTCGCTGTCAGCGCGGGCGGCTTGCCATTCCGGGTCGGCCATGAAGGCGTTCCAGCGCGCTTCGCGGTCGGCCAGGCTGTCCCAGGCGATCAGATAGGTGAGGTCGTTGTTGGCCGGGCCGACCAGCGTCGTCCAGAAGCCGGCCTGGCGGATGCCGTGCTTATCCCAGAGGCGTAGCGTGTGCTCGCGGAAGCGTTTCTGTAGCGCCGGCATGCGGCCGGGCAGGCAGGAATAGATGCGCAGTTCGTAGATCATTCGCTTCTCCGGCATGACGCTGAGATTCTGGAGGCCCCTGTGGCGGCCTGGCTGAGCCTGAGTGGCACCAGCCTGCGAAGACAAGCCTGTTCGCCCCGTCGAGGCAAGGCCCGATTGGCGGCCGATCTGCCGCGTCAGCGCAGGATGTCTCGATCGCCGGCTTCCAAACTGATGTGACGCAGCGTAAATATGCTAGACTGCCGATCGCGCACGCCGTTCGAGGCCGATTTCTCACCGAACGGACGCGAAGTTTGGTTCGGTGTCGGTGGTTGGGAGGCTTCGATGACTGCACGGGGCTATGCGACCCTGCTCGTCCAGATTGTGATTCTCGTCGCGGTACCGGCGGTGGCGCTGGCGGATGGCGATGCGGCGCAGGGCGAAAAAGTATTCCTGAAATGCCGCGCCTGTCACCAGATCGGCGAAACCGCCAAGAACGCCGTCGGACCTGAGCTGAACGGCCTGTTCGGCCGCAAGACCGGTTCGGTGCCCGGCTATAGCTATTCGGCCGCCAACAAGAATTCCGGCATCGTCTGGGACGAGACGGTCTTCCGCGAATACATCCAGAATCCGAAGGCCAAGATCCCCGGCACCAAGATGACCTTCCCGGGGCTGAAGAACCAGACGGACATCGACAACGTCATCGCCTATCTGAAGCAGTTTGGACCGGACGGCAAGAAGATGTAGGCGCGCGCGCCCATCGTCATGGCAGGGATGAAGATTCATGCCGATCGCGATAGTGCTGGCTCTGGTGGTCGTCGGCTCGGTGCTGTTTCACCTTCTGAGCCCCTGGTGGTTCACGCCGATCGCCTCGAACTGGGGCTATATCGACGACACCGTCAACATCACCTTCTGGATCACCGGCGCCGTCTTCGCCGCCGTCGTCCTTTTCCTGGCCTATTGCCTGCTGCGCTTCCGCCACCGGCCCGGCCGGCGCGCCGCCTATGAGCCCGAGAACAAGCGGCTCGAAACCTGGCTGGCGATCGGCACGGCAATCGGCGTTGCCGCCATGCTGGCGCCTGGCCTCGTCGTCTGGGCCCGCTTCATCCGCGTTCCGGCCGACGCCACCTCGGTCGAGGTGGTCGGCCAGCAATGGCAATGGGCCTATCGGCTGCCCGGCAAGGACGGCAAGCTCGGCGCCGCTGATACCCGCGACGTCAGCGACACCAACCCGCTCGGCATCGATCCGAACGATCCGCGCGGGCGGGACGACATCATCGTGCAGGGCGGCGAACTGCATCTGCCGGTCGGCAAGCCGGTGGCGCTGCTGCTGCGCTCGCTCGATGCGGTGCATGATTTCTTCGTGCCGGAATTCCGCGCCAAGATGGACATGATCCCCGGCTCCGTCACCTATTACTGGCTGACGCCGACGCGCACCGGCAGCTTCGAGGTGCTGTGCGCCGAGCTCTGCGGCGTCGGCCACCCCTATATGCGCGGCACGGTGGTGGTCGAGCCGGAGGCCGACTACCAGGCCTGGCTCGCGCAGCAGCAGACATTCGAACAGATGCAGGCGCCCGCCAAGACCGGCGCGCTGCCGTGACGCGCGGCGGCCGGACGGTCGGCGCCGGCAAGGAGAGGGCGGGGGAGGGCGCGAAGCGTCGCCCCCGGAACGAAGCGGGGTGACGGCTCATGGTCGATGTCACGCATGGCGAACCGGTTCCTGGCGTGCCCGGTTCCGCGGCGCATGAGGGCGGGGAGCTCGACCTCTATCACCCGAAGAGCTGGGTGACGAAATACGTCTTCTCGCAGGACGCCAAGGTCATCGCCATCCAGTACGGACTGACGGCGATGGCGATCGGGCTGGTGGCGCTGGTGCTGTCCTGGCTGATGCGGCTCCAGCTTGCCTTTCCCGGCCTGCTGCCCTTCCTCGACGCCGACCACTACTACCAGTTCATCACCATGCACGGCATGATCATGGTGGTGTATCTGCTGACCGCGCTCTTCCTCGGCGGCTTCGGCAACTATCTGATCCCGCTGATGCTCGGCGCGCGGGACATGATGTTCCCCTATCTCAACATGCTGAGCTACTGGGTCTATCTCGTCGCCGTGCTGCTGCTCGTCTCCGGCTTCTTCGTGCCGGGCGGGCCGACTGGCGCCGGCTGGACGCTCTATCCGCCGCAGGCGATCCTCGCCAACACGCCCGGCCAGCAATGGGGCATCATCGTCATGCTGGTCTCGCTGATGCTGTTCATCATCGGCTTCACCATGGGCGGGCTCAACTATGTCGTCACGGTGCTGCAGGGGCGCACGCGCGGCATGACGCTGATGCGGATGCCGCTGACGATCTGGGGCATCTTCACCGCCACGGTGATGGCGCTCCTGGCGTTCCCGGCGTTGTTCGTCGGCTCGGTGATGATGCTGTTCGACCGGGGGCTCGGCACCAGCTTCTTCATGCCGGCGATCGTCGTGACGGGCGAGCAGGCGCCTTATGCCGGCGGCAGCCCGATCCTGTTCCAGCACCTGTTCTGGTTCTTCGGCCATCCCGAGGTCTACATCGTCGCGCTTCCGGCCTTTGGCATCGTCTCCGACCTGATCAGCACGCATGCCCGCAAGAACATCTTCGGCTACCGGATGATGGTCTGGGCGATCGTCATCATCGGCGCGCTCTCCTTCGTGGTGTGGGCGCATCACATGTATGTCAGCGGCATGAATCCGGGCTTCGGCTTCTTCTTCGCCACGACGACGCTGATCATCGCCGTGCCGACCGCGCTCAAGGTCTACAATTGGGTGCTGACGCTCTGGCGCGGCGATATCCATTTCACCGTGCCGATGCTGTTCGCGCTCGGCTTCATCGTCACCTTCATCAATGGCGGCCTGACCGGGCTGTTCCTCGGCAATGTCGTTGTCGACGTGCCGCTTTCCGACACGATGTTCGTGGTGGCGCATTTCCACATGGTGATGGGCGTCGCGCCGATCCTCGTCATCTTCGGCGGCCTCTATCACTGGTATCCGAAGATCACGGGCCGGATGCTGAACCCGACGCTCGGCAAGATCCATTTCTGGATCACCTTTCTCGGCGCCTATGCCATCTTTTTCCCGATGCACTATCTCGGGCTGCTCGGCGTGCCGCGGCGCTATTACGAGATGGGCGAGACAGCCTTCGTGCCGCATTCGGTCGTGACCTTGAATATCTTCATGACCGTCGCCGCGCTGGTCGTCGGCGCGACGCAGATGCTGTTCCTGTTCAACCTCGCCTGGAGCCTGCGGCATGGCCGCGCGGCGGGCGGCAATCCGTGGCGGGCGACGACGCTCGAATGGCAGACGCCGGAAACGCCGCCGGCGCACGGCAATTGGGGCGCCGAGCTGCCCGTCGTCTATCGCTGGGCCTACGACTATTCCGTGCCGGGCGCGGCGGAGGATTTCGTGCCGCAGAACGTGCCGGGGCGGGACCCGGACATGCCGGGCCATCCCGTTGCGGAGGGCGCTCGATGAGCCTGATCCTCATCTTCCTCGCGGTGGTCGTGGCCATTGCCTTCGGCTGGCTGTGGCGCCAGGGCATCCTGGCGAAGCCCTGGCTCGAGACCGGCGTGGTCGGCCGCTTCCCGGCCGCCGATCCGTCCGGCGCGCGCGTCGCCAAGGTCGGCCTCGCCGTGTTCCTCGCGGTCGTCGGCTCGCTGTTCGCGCTCACCGTCAGCGCCTATCTGATGCGCGCCAGCCTCGGCGACTGGGAGGCGGTGCGGATGCCGGGCATCCTCTGGGTCAATACCGGGGTGCTGGCGCTGAGCAGCCTCGCGCTCGAAACGGCCAGGCTCGCCGCCGTGCGCGGCGATGCGGAGGGGATGCGGGCAGGCCTGCTGGCGGCCGGCGCAACGGCGGTGCTGTTCCTCGTCGGCCAGCTTCTCGCCTGGCGACAGCTGCATGCCGAGGGCTATTACCTCGCGACCAACCCGGCCAACGCCTTCTTCTATTTGATCACCGCGCTGCACGGCGCGCATGTCGCCGGTGGGCTGGCGGCGCTCGGCCGCGTCACCTGGCGGATGGAGCGGGGCGCCGCCGTCGCGCAATTGCGGCTCGGCATCGGGCTCTGTGCCACTTACTGGCACGCGTTGCTGCTGATCTGGCTGGTTCTGCTTGGCTTGCTGACGAACTGGGTCGGTGATTTTGTCGCCGTCTGTCGTCAGCTGCTGACATAGGAGGCACGCGTGACCGACCATCCGGCGCATCTTGCCCCCGTGACCGCCCCTCGCGACCGCGCGGCCGGCGCCGGCTGGCGCCGTTTTCTCGCCGACTGGGCCTCTGACCGCAACGCCTTCAAGGGCGTCTCGTGGGGCAAGGCGATGATGTGGGTCTTCCTGCTCTCCGACACCTTCATCTTCGGCTGCTTCCTCGTCGCCTACATGACGGTGCGGATGTCGACGACCGTGCCGTGGCCGAACACCAGCGAGGCGTTCGCGCTGTCGATCGGTGGCACCGAGGTGCCGTTGATCCTGATCGCCATCATGACCTTCGTGCTGATCTCGAGCAGCGGCACCATGGCGCTCGCCGTGCATTACGGCTATCTGCGCGACCGCCGCAAGGCCGGCACGCTGATGCTGGTGACGGCGCTGTTCGGCGCCTGCTTCGTCGGCATGCAGGCATTCGAATGGACCAAGCTGATCCGCGAGGGCGTCCGTCCCTGGGGCAATCCCTGGGGCGCGCCGCAATTCGGCTCGACCTTCTTCATGATCACCGGCTTCCACGGCACCCATGTCACCATCGGCGTGATCTTCCTGATCATCCTGGCGCGCAAGGTGCTGCGCGGCGACTTCGACAGCGGCCGGCGCGGTTTCTTCACCAGCCGCAAGGGCCGCTACGAGACGATCGAGATCATGGGCCTCTACTGGCACTTCGTCGATCTGGTCTGGGTCTTCATCTTCGCCTTTTTCTACCTCTGGTAGGAGGTCCGCATGGCCGAAGCGACCGTTCACGCCGAAGCAAGCAAGCCGGCCGGCGCGCCGGTGCCGACCGATACGCAGCACCATCCGGTCAAGCTCTATCTCGCCGTCTGGGGCTGGCTCTTCGTCCTCAGCACCTGTTCCTATCTGGTCGATTATGTCGGCCTGCATGGCTGGCTGCGCTGGACGCTGATCGTGCTGTTCATGCTGCTCAAGGCCGGGCTGATCGTTGCCATCTTCATGCATATGGCCTGGGAGCGGCTGACGCTGATCTACGCCATCCTGCTGCCGCCGCTGCTGGTGCTGGTCTTTGTCGGCATCATGGCGACGGAGGCGAACTACACGCTGCTGACGCGCATGCTCTACTACGGCGGCGGCAATTAGAGCGTTTTCGAGCGAAGTGGATACCGGTTCGCGTGAAGAAAACGCGACCAAACAAAGAGCTAGAGTCGTCCGGTCGCGTCGCGTGATACGAAGCGGCCTTCGGATCCGGCAGCGGGCGTCGTGTCGCGGCGTTTCAGGCCGTTCTCCCCGCGGCGCGGTCCTGCTTCGGCAGCGATTGTTTCACGTGAACCGGTCAGGCCCCGGCGCGCGGCGCGCGCCGGCGGGCCGAAGTGCGCGCCCGTAGGCGAGCGCGCTTCTTGGCCTCGCGCGCGATGTGGCGATTGACGATCAGGTTGAGCGATTCGTTGATGCGCGCCAGCCAATCGTCGCCCTCGGCCTGAAAATACTCGATCACCCGATGGCTCAGGGGCAGCGTGACCGTGGCGACGCTCTCGGCTTCTGCGGCCGCCTTCCGTCGCCGGGCCGGGTTCGCTTGGCCGTCTGGTTGCGAAAAGAGCTCCGCCCCGCCACCGTCAGGGACCGAAACGGGCTCGAAGTCTGAGGATTTCGTCGAGCTGGACATGATCATCCTGATGCCGAAGTTTATTCTTCTACACCAAGACTGACGTAACGTCATGCACCATGCAGTGATCCGCGTCACAGGCCGACTTGCGCCGGCCCGATTGCGCTTTCTGCCCGCGGTCGTCGTCGGTTCGACCCTGAACGCCTAGAGCAGGGCCTGGGCGATGTCGGCGGTCAGGTCGTCGGCCGCCTCGATGCCGGCCGAGAAGCGCACCAGCCCGTCCGAAATGCCGATCGCCTCGCGCTGCGCCAGCGGGATCGAGGCATGAGTCATCGTGGCCGGATGCTCGATCAGGCTTTCGACGCCGCCGAGGCTCTCGGCCAGGGTGAACAGGCGAACCCGTTCGAGGAAGTGCTTGGTGCCGGCGAGGTCGCGGTCGAACTCGACGCTGATCATGCCGCCAAAGGCCTGCATCTGCCGCCTGGCGATCGCGTGCTGCGGATGGCTCTCGAGGCCCGGATAGATGACGCGTTTCACGTCCGGCCGCGCCTCAAGCCAGCGGGCGATGGCGAGGCCGTTCTCCGAATGCCGCTGCATCCTGAGCGCCAGCGTCTTCAGCCCGCGCAGGGCGAGAAAGCTGTCGAACGGACCGGAGATGGCGCCGACCGCGTTCTGCAGGAAGCGGATTTGCTTGACGATTTCTTCGTTCGCGCCGACGACGACCGTGCCGCCGATCATGTCGGAATGGCCATTCAGATATTTGGTCGTCGAATGGACGACGATGTCGATGCCGAACTCGAGCGGGCGCTGGATATAGGGACTGGCAAAGGTGTTGTCGGCGACGGTGAGGATGCCGCGCCGCTTGGCGAGCGCGGCGACCGCCTCGAGGTCGACGATCCTGAGCAGCGGGTTGGTCGGCGTCTCGATCCAGAGCAGTTTCGTCTCCGGCCGGATCGCCGCTTCGACGGCGGCGAGATCGGTGAAGTCGGCGAAGCTGACGTCGAGCCCGGCCGTGCGCTTGCGCACCTTGTCGAGCAGCCGGAACGTGCCTCCATAGAGATCGTCAGTGGCGACGATATGGTCGCCGACGGAAAGCAGCTCCAGTGTCGTGGCGATCGCCGCCAAACCCGAGGCGAAGGCGAATCCCGCGGTACCGCTTTCCAGGTCGGCGATGGCGCGCTCGAAGGCGAAGCGGGTCGGGTTCTGCGACCGGCCATATTCAAAGCCCTTGTGCACGCCGGGGCTTTCCTGCGCGAAGGTCGAGGTGGCGTAGATCGGCACCATGACCGCGCCGGTCAGCGGGTCGTGGCTCTGGCCACCATGGATGGTGCGCGTCTCGAAGGCGAGGCGGTTCGGCTTCAGGGGCTTGTTCAAAACGCTAACCTCTCGTGGTTGATCAGGTCGATCCGGGTGATGAGCCCGACGAATTCATCGCCATCCATGACGATCGCCACTTCGTTGCGCTCGAACACCGGCAACAGCGCATCGACCGGCTCGTCCGCCTGCAGCGTGTTGAGCGAGGTCACCATGGCGTCGCGCACCGAGGCGCCGAAATCGCTGCGGCCGTCGCGCGCCTGCGGCCGCAGGCGCCCCAGCACGTCGCTCTCGTCGAGCAGGCCGATCAGTTCGCCATGCTCGATCACCGGCAGTTGCGAGACATCGGCCGAGCGCATCCGCGCATAGGCGGTGGAGAGCGTGTCGTCGGGCGCGACGGTCACCGTGCCGCCCTCGGCGAAGCTGCGGGCGACGAGATCGCGCAGATTGCCGTGGCGGATCCGCTCGATCAGGCCCTGCTCGGCCACCCAGACGTCGTTGAATACCTTGGACAGGTACTTGTTGCCGCTGTCGCAGACGAGGGTGACGACGCGCTGCGGCTCCTTCTGCTCGCGGCAATAGCGCAGCGCCGCTGCCAGCAGCGTTCCCGAGGACGAGCCGGCGAGAATGCCTTCTTGGGCTAGCAAAGCGCGGGCGGCCGCGATGCTTTCGCGATCGGTGATCGTGTAGGCGCGCGACACCAGCGAGAGGTCGGCATTGGGCGGCACAAAATCCTCGCCGATGCCTTCGACGGCCCAGCTTCCCGGCTCGATCGTCTCGCCGGTATTGACCAGCGGCGCCAGGATCGACCCCTTCGGGTCGGCCAGCACCATCTTCGTCTTCGGCGAGACGCGCTTGAAATAGCGGCCGATGCCGGAAAGCGTGCCGCCCGAACCGACGCCGACGACGATCGCGTCGACGTCGCCATCGAGCTGTTCGAAGATTTCCGGCCCCGTCGTCGTCTCATGCGCGCGCGGATTGGCCGGATTGGCGAACTGGTTGACGAAGAAGCCGCCTACCTCCTCGGCGATGCGGGCGCCCATGTCCTGGTAATAGTCGGGATGGCCCTTGCCGACGTCGGAGCGGGTCGTGCGCACATCGGCGCCGATGGCGCGCAGGTGCTGCACCTTTTCGCGCGACATCTTGTCGGGGACGACGAGGATCAGCTTGTAGCCCTTCGGCAGCGCCACTTGCGCCAGGCCGAGGCCGGTATTGCCGGCCGTCGCCTCGACGATGGTGCCGCCCGGCTTCAGGCTGCCATCCGCTTCGGCTGCGGCGATCATCGACAGCGCGATGCGATCCTTGATCGAGCCGCCGGGGTTCTGGCTCTCCAGCTTGACGAACAGCCGGCAGGGGCCGGTGTCGAAGGTGGTCAGCTCGACGATCGGCGTGCGGCCGATCAGGTCGAGGCTGGAGCGGACGGGACGGGGCAGGGGCGGTCTCGAACTCGCCTCGGAAGGCTTTGCCTTGTCGGTCTGGGTCGAAGCTTGATCGGTCATCAAGGATCTCCACGCGTGGTCGCGATACGGCCAACAGCATGTAAGGTGGGGGCCGGCGGCAACAAGGCCGGCGGTTCTCCTGCCGCCGGGGTTCAGGCAAAATCCTGCCTTGCCAAGGCGCGCCGGTAGTCGGCCCGGCACGTCGGTGGCGTTCCACGGCTCGGAATGCCGCCGGCTTGTGCAGCGCTGTTTGGGGAACGTCGCAAAAGGCGGCTTGCCGATCCCGAAAAGTCATTATAACGTCCTTACGTCATAATGAAGAAAGACGGCCGAGACACCGTCGGACCGTCGGCATTGAACGGAGGGGTTCCGTGACGATCAGACCTTTGATGGGCTTGTTCCTGGGTTCCGCCCTGGCGGCTTTCTCCAGCGTTGCCTGGGCAGAAGACGTGACCGTGTCGTTCCTGACGCATTGGCCGCCGGAGACGGTCGCCAAGCTGGAGGCCGCCGCCGCCACCTACGCCAAGGATCATCCGGGCGTGAAGATCGACGTGCGGGCCGTGCCGTTCGGCGACCTGCTGACGACGCTGCGCTCGCAGGCCGGCCAGGCCGGCGGACCGACGATCACCGGCATCTACGATCTCTGGCTGCCGGAACTGGCGCGCGACAAGCTCGTCAACGCCGCTCCGGCGGCAAACAGTGCCGACGTGTCGACGAACTGGCCGAAGGGCGTCGCCACCGCCGCCAGCGTCGGCGGCACGGTCTATGGCTATCCGAACGAGATCGACGTCTACGCGCTGAACTACAACAAGAAGCTGTTCGAGGAAGCCGGCATAAAGGAAGCGCCGAAGACCTGGGACGAGTTCTACGCCGCGGCCGAGAAGCTGACCAACAAGGACAAGGGTCAGCAGGGCTTCGGGATGATCAACTCCTGGGCGGCGGGCGTCGTGCATCCCTTTGCCTCGCTGCTCGCCTCGAATGGCGGCGCGCTGGTGGTTGACGGCAAGCCGCAGCTCGACAGCGACAACGCCAAGGCGACCTTCGATCTCTATGAGAAGCTGATCAAGTCCGGCGCTTCGGTCGCCACCATGGGCACCGCCGATGCCAACACCACCGGCCCGTTCCTCGACAATTTCGTGTCCGGCAAGACCGGCATGATCATCATGGCGAACTGGTGGGAATCGGCGCTGAAGGCCGGCATGGGCGAACGGTTCGCCGATATCGCCACCGCGCCGATCCCGGTCGGCCCGAAGGGCGACGGCCCGCACTCGATCTCCTATTCCTGGATGACCGTCGTCTCCGACGGCGCCTCGGACGCGGAGAAGAAGGCGGCCTGGGACTTCCTCGCATGGTTCAACGGCCCGACCTCGGGCGAGAACGGCGCTTCCGCCATGGGCGACCTGCTGCAATCCATGGGTATCCTGCCGTCGCGTACCTCCGACGTCGCGGCCTTCTCGGAGCGGCTGAAGACGCCGTTCCTGGCCGGTTATGTCTCCGCTCTGTCGGAAGCTCGTCCGTTCCCGACGGTGCTTGGCGGTCAGGAATTCACGGAATCGCTGCAGGGCCATATCGAGGCGGTGCAGTTCGGCAAGGAGACGGCCGCCGAAGCGGCCGCCGCCGCCCAGGCCGACGCCGTCGCCATCCTTGAAAAGGCGTCGCAGTAAAGCCGCAGCTATCCCTCTGTCGTCATCCCGGGCTTGACCCGGGATCCATTCAGCCGGCCGCCTCGGGAAGCTGAATGGATCCCCGCCTTCGCGGGGTGGCGGAGGAGGGACTCCCTCGCCCGCTTGCGGGAGAGGGCTGGGGTGAGGGCCTTGCTTGCGGGAGCCCTCGCCTTGATCGAAAGCCACCAGAACCCTCACCCCAACCCTCTCCCGTGAACGGGAGAGGGTGCAGGAAGAGTCATGCCGATCCAGACTGCCCATGACTGCAGCCATGAATAGAGAACCCGCATACCGATGACCGGCTTCCGAAAATCGATCGTGGTGATGCTCGCGCCGAGCCTGGGGCTGATCGCGGTCTTCATCCTGGTGCCGATCACGTTGACCATCTGGCTCGCCTTCACCAAATGGTCGTCGCAGACCCCGTTCGCGACCGCGACCTTCATCGGCCTCGACAATTTCCGCGAGATTTTTGGTCCCGGTTCCGTGGGGCGCGACTTCAAGGGCGCGCTCGCCAACACGGCGCTCTATTCGCTGATGTCGATCGCGCTGATCCTGCCGCTTTCGGTGCTGTTCGGCATGCTGATCCACCAGGCCGAGTTGAAGGGCGCCAACCTGCTGCGCACCATCCTGTTCGCCACCTACATGGTGCCGATGATCGCCGTGGCGCTGGTGTTCTCAAAACTCTATTCGCCGTCGGAAGGGCCGATCAACCAGATCCTCGGCTGGGTCGGCATCGGACCGCTGCCCTGGCTCTCCTCGCCGGATACGGCGCTGGTTTCGGTCGTGTTGCTGAACGTCTGGCAGCAGGTCGGCTATTTCACCATCCTGATCATCGCCGGCCTGACCCAGATTCCGCAGTCGATCTATGAAGCGGCCAGGATGGACGGCGCCCGCGGTCCGGCCCTGTTCGGCTTCATCACGCTGCCGCTCCTGAAGCGCACGCTGCTGTTCTCTGCCGTCATCGCGCTGATCAACGCCGTGCAGGTGTTCGAGCCGGTGGCGCTGGTGACGCAGGGCGGCCCGGTCGGCTCGACCAATGTCATGACCTATCACATCCGCCGCGTCGGCATCGAACGGGCCCAGGGCGGGCTCGGGTCGGCCATGTCGGTGACGCTGCTGCTGGCGCTGGTGGTGACGGTGACCGCCGTCTTTGCCCTCGCCCGCCGGGAGGAACGTCGATGAGCCTTCCCGTCACCACGTCGGCCCCCGGCGCCGCTTCGCCCGCCTGGCGCGGCGCTCTCTATCTGCTGATGATCGCGATCGCCGTTGTTTCCGCATTCCCGCTGGTCTGGATGGTGCTGTCGAGCCTGAAGACACCGGCCGAGGCGATGCAGACGCCGCCGGTCTGGATCCCCGGCACGCCCAGCTTCGATGCCTACCAGAAGGTGTCGGAACTGATCAGCGTCGGCCGTTCCTTCGCCAATTCGGCCGTGATCGCCGGCATCACCACGGCCGGCATTCTGGTCACCTCGCTGATGGCCGGCTACGCCTTCGCCAAATATCGCTTCCGCTACCGCGAGGTGCTGTTCGCGATCACCATCGCGACGATGTTCTTGCCGCCGATCGTGACGCTGATCCCGCTCTATCGGCTGGTCGGCTCGATTGGCCTCAATGCGAGCCTTGCCGGCGTCATCGTGCCGAACCTAGCCAATGCCTTCGGCATCTTCCTAATGCGCCAGTTCATCGCCGGCGTGCCGGACGAGCTGATCGAGGCGGCAAGGCTCGACGGCGCGTCGGAGTTCCGCATCGTCTTCACCATCGTGGCGCCGGCCGTCGCCCCGGCGCTGGCCGCCCTGGCGCTGTTCGCCTTTGTCTATCACTGGAACAGCTATCTCTGGCCGCTCACCGTGCTGCAGGGCAATTCGAACGACTATCCGATCGTCATCAGCCTCTCGCGCCTGCTCTCCTACAACCGCTCCGCCGTCAATACGGGCCTGGTCATGGCCGGCGCGACGCTGGCCGTGCTGCCGCCGCTGATCCTGTTCGTCTTCCTGCAGCGCTTCTTCGTCCGCACCATCACGGCCTCGGGGATGACAGGACAATGAACGCCGTTCCTTCCGTCCTAGCGCTCGATCTCGGTGGCACCAGCCTTCGCGCCGGCTTTGCGCTACTCGATGCGCCGGCCGAGCTTGGCGCGGTCGAGCGCTGGCCGGCGCCGGAGAGCGCCGATGCGCTGCGTGAAAAGGTGCTGGCGCTGGTGGCCGCGCGGCAAGCTTCCGAGCCGCTCGCCGGCATCGGCATCACCATTCCCGGCCTCGTCGAAGGCACCGTCGCGCGCTGGGTGCCGAACCTGCCGCATCTCGACGGCGTCGATCTCGCCGAACTGCTCGCCGATTGCGGCGCGCCGGTCGCTGCCGGCAATGACGCGCAGATGGCGCTGCTGGCCGAGGCGAAGCTTGGCGCTGCGAGTGGCCTCGACGACGCGATCCTGCTGGCGATCGGCACCGGCATCGGCTCGTCCGTGCTCTCCGGCGGGCGCATCGTGCGCGGCAGCCGGGGCGCCGCCTGCTCGTTCGGCTGGGCCTCGGCCGACACTTCCGATCCGGGCGAGGACCGTTCCGGCTGGCTCGAGCGGCAGGCGGCGGGGCGCGCGCTCGACAAGCTGGGCCGCGACGCCGGTTTCGCCGATGGCGCGGCGCTGATCGAAGCGGCGCGGGCGGGCGACCGGGTCGCGAGCCTCGCCATCCACCAGGTCGGCGCGGCGCTTGGTACGACATTGGCCGGCGCCGTCGCGCTGCTCGACCCGCAGGCCGTGCTGCTCGCCGGCGGCGTCTCCGAGGCCATCGACGTGCTGGGGCCGCCGCTCCGCGCCGCGCTGACGCGCAACCTGCCGCCGCATCTGCGGCAGATCGATATCCGGCCGGGCCATTTCGGTCCGCGCGCCGGTCTTGTTGGTGCCGCCGTGGCCGCTGGCCTCGGGCCGGAATGGTGGAGGGTCCGATGACCGAATCCGCGATGACATCGCTTGACCGTCGCCGGCCGGAGCCGCTCTGGCACCAGGCCGAGCGCGCCATCCGCGCCCGCATCGAGACTGCGGAATGGCCGGCCGGGTCGCAGATCCCGGCCGAGGACCGGCTGTGCGAACTGCTCGGCGTCAGCCGCATCACCGTTCGTCACGCGCTGCGCAATCTGGAATCGCTCGGCCTGCTTCGCCGCGAACATGGCCGCGGCACGTTTGTCCGCAGCGCTACCGTGGTTGCCGGCGCGCGCGGCCTGACCAGCTTCTCCGACGAAATGGCGGCGCTGGGGCTCACCGTCGGCTCGCGCATGCTGGAGCAGCAGATCGTGCCGGCGAGCGCCCGGGTCGCCGCGGCACTGGAAATCGAGGAGGGCGAGCCGGTCGCGCTGGTGCGCCGCCTGCGCCTCGGCAACGGCTCGCCGATCGGCGTCCAGACCGCGCATCTGCGGCTCGACCGCGTGCCGGGCCTGCTCGATGAGGACCTCTCGGGCGGTTCGCTCTATGGCCAGATCGAGCGTCGCTACGGCATCAAGCCGTCCGAGGCGACCGAAATCTACCGCGTTGGCGCCGTCGGGCCGGAGGATGCGGAACTGCTGGAAATCGCCGTCGGCAGCCCGGCCTTCATCGTCGAGCGCCTCGCCATCGATCCGCGCGGGCCGTTCGAATTCACCCTCTCGATCATGCGGGGCGACCGCTACGAGATCCGTTCCACCTTGCGGATCTGACGGCCGGAGGCCGCAGGTCCCAACTTCTTTCCCCCACACCATCCCTCAAGGAGACGACTCATGTCCGATTTCTACCTGCACAGGCTGATCAAGCTGATCGAGACCGCCGGCAGCGCCAATGACGCGGCTTTGACCGAGGCGGCCAAGCGCTTCTCGGAATCGCTCGCCAAGGGCGGCCTGATCCACCTGTTCGGTTCGGGCCATTCGGTCCTGCCGACGCAGGAAGCCTTCCCGCGCTACGGCTCGTTCGTCGGCTTCAATCCGCTGACCGACCCGCGCGTCATGTGGCACAACGTGCTCGGCGCCGGCGGTGTGCGCGAGCTGCTCTGGCTGGAGCGGACCGAGAACTACATCGACAAGTTCCTCGACCACCAGCCGCTGAATGCTGGCGATTCGATCATCATCTACTCGCATTCCGGCACCAACTCGGCCGGCATCGAGACCGCTCTCTACGCCAAGGAGCGTGGCCTGTTCGTCGTCGCCGTCACCTCGAAGGCGAATGACAAGCCGGCAAAGCATTCTTCGGGCAAGCGCCTGAAGGACGTCGCCGACATCGTCATCGACACCAACTCGCCGGTCGAGGACGCCATTGTTCCGATCGAGGGCTGGAGCCGTCCGGTCTCGGGTTCGTCGACGGTCCTCGCCATGATCCTGACGCATGAGCTGATCGCTCGCACCGCCGATGCCCTGTCGAAGAAGGGCGTCGAGCTGCCGGTCTTCGCTTCGCCGACCATCGAAGGCGTGACGATGAAGGACACGGACATCATCTATGGCATCTATCGCGAAAAGATGCTCGAGGCGCAGCAGAAGCACCTCTCCACCTTCCAGGACAAGATGAAGGCCTAAGGCTTCTTCCATCCGTCTCCGCTTTGACGCCGCGAACCCTAGGGTTCGCGGCGTTTTTGTTGTTGGGTAGGCGGGGCCAGACCAGCGTCTCCGCCCCGCAAGTCTCCGCCATCATCCTGAGGGGCTTCGCGTGAGCGAAGCCTCGAAGGAGGGTTCAGCGGAGCCCTCCGTTCGCAGGCGAAGTCGGTGTCCTGCGTTTCCTGGCCCCTCCTTCGAGGCTCGGCTTTGCCGGGCACCTCAGGATGATGGTTGAGGTCATGCGATGCAGCTTATTGTCCCCGCGTCCTCCCCAAACCTGCCTCATTCCGGCCGCTTTCGGCCTCGTTGACAACGCGAAATCCACGATGTGGATCAAGCGCTTGTCCATCCCGGGTCGCCGGCCTTACACGACCGAATAAGTCGGGTTTCTTGACAGGCGGCCCGAGATCGGGAAATCTCGCATCTGGTCGGGTCGTCTTGCTACGGCCGCCGAACGACGGAGACTGCCGGCCGCCCGCTTTTCGCGGCGCCTATTTTGGGAGAAACCCGATGACGCTTGCCAACGACGTTCCTTCCGACCTTCCCCGTTTTTTCTCGTTCTTCCGGGCCGCAGAGCCCAAGCCCAGCCCGGTCGCCGAACCCGTGACGCGTCCAGTCCAGGCGCAGGATCTGGACAAGGCCGACGGCGCCGACACGACGTCCGATTTCGTCTGGGCGCTTGCCTATTGGCCGTGGCTGTAGCACTCGAAGCGGAACCGGCGACGATCCGGCCCGCCATTCGAGGATAGAGCATGAACGCCACGATCCGAACCCGCGCCGTCGGCGCCACCGCCACGGTCAGCCGCGACGGCTTGCCAGAAGTCACAAGCGAAACCGGCGGCCATCTCTCGGTGGTGACGCGTCCCTCGGCCGAGGGCTTCAATCCGCTCGATCTGCTCGCCGCCTCGCTTTCCGCCTGCGTGGTGCTCAGCGTCCAGATCGCCGCGCGCGGCGAGGGCTGGCTCGCCGAGATCGACCAGGTGACGGCCAAGGTGATCCCGGAAAAGGCCAAGGAAGGGCTTTCGCGCGTTGAGCGCTTCGTCATCGAGGTGACGATCGACGGGCCGCTCGAGGCGGCGAAGAAGGCGAAGCTGATCGAGGCGGCTGAGACGATCTGCACCGTCTCCAACACGCTGCGCGCCGGGGCGACGATCGCGCTCGCCTGACGCCGGGGGGCCGGACCGGGCGCATCGCGCTCGGCGCCGCGTTCTTGACCGAATTTTTCACCATCCGATCAAACGGCGCAATCGCCGCCGTTGCGAAGCCCTGCGCGGAATGGTTCGATGCCGGCGAGCGGGATGGCCGGTGGAGGGCTCCCCGACTGCTATGGAGATTTCTCATGACCATCCGCTTCCTGACCGCGACGGCCCTGGCCGGCGCGATCGCCCTCGGTGGCCTGTTCGCGGCGCCGTCGGCCATCGCCGCGACGCCGAAGGATCTGCTGATCGTCGCCCAGGCGATCGATGACATCGTCAGCCTCGACCCGGCCGAGGGCTTCGAGCTGACCTCGGTGCAGTCCTTCAACAGCCTCTATCAGCGGCTGGTGCAATCGAACCCGAACGAGCCGACCAAGCTTGATCCGGTGCTGGCGGAAAGCTGGGTCGTGGCACCGGAAGGCAATGCGATTACCTTCAAGATCCGCGATGGCGCGACCTTCTCGTCCGGCAATCCCGTCCGCGCCGACGACGTGATCTACTCGCTGTCTCGCGCGGTAAAACTCGGCAAGTCGCCGGTGTTCATCCTGAACGAGCTCGGTTGGACCGCCGACAATGTCGACAGCTTCCTGACCAAGGTCGACGACGACCACGTCAAGGTTTCCTGGCCGGCCAAGGTCGGCCCGGCCTTCGCGCTCTCGATCCTTTCCGCGCCAGTCGCTTCGATCGTCGACCAGAAGGAAACCGAGGCGCACGCCAAGGACGGCGATTTCGGCAATGCCTGGCTGCACACCGCCTCGGCCGGTTCCGGCCCGTTCAAGATCCGCGCCTACCAGCCGCATGAGGCGCTGGTCCTCGACGCCAACGCTTCCTCGCCGACCGGCGCGCCGAAGCTCAAGGGCATCATCTTCAAGAATGTCGCGGACCCGGCCGCCCGCCGCCTGCTGATCGAGCAGGGCGACGCCGACATCGCCCGCGACCTCGGCGCCGACCAGATCGCGGCGCTGACCGGCAAGCCCGGCATCAATGTGCTGTCGGCGCCCTCGGCCGAGATCGACTACCTGGCCTTCAACGTCGCCAGCAAGGACAATCCGAACTCGAAGAACCCGGCGCTCTGGGAGGCGGCGCGCTACTTGGTCGACTATGAGGGCATCGCCAAGAACCTGCTGAAGGGCCAGTCGGCCGTGCATCAGGGCTTCATCCCGAAGGGCTTCGCCGGCTCGCTCGACGACACGCCGTTCCATCTCGACGTCGAAAAGGCGAAGGGCATCCTGAAGGCGGCCGGTCTCGACAATGGTCTGACCATCAAGCTCGACGTGATCAACCAGCCGCCCTACACCGACATCGCCCAGGCGATCCAGGCGACCTTCGCGCAAGCCGGCATCAAGCTGGAGATCCAGCCCTCCGTCGCCAGCCAGTTCTATTCGAAGATCCGTTCGCAGGGCCACGAGGCCGCGCTGCTGTTCTGGATCCCGGATTATTTCGACCCGCACTCCAACGCCTCGGCCTTCGCGCTCAACCGCGATGACGGCACCAAGACGGTCGCGTGGCGCAATGGCTGGGTGATCCCCGAGCTTTCCGACAAGACCCAGGCCGCTGTCGAAGAACAGGATGCGGCGAAGCGCGCCGAGGACTATAAGGCTATTCAGCTTGAGGTTCAGCAGAAGTCGCCCTTCGTCGTTCTCCTGCAGCCGAACAACCAGATCGTGCTGCGCGACAACGTCAAGGGCTTCATCCAGGGCCTCAATGCGGATCAGGTCTATTTCGCTGGGGTCGAGAAGTAATTGACAGATACCGGCGGCCGCCTGGCGGCCCCTGAGCTTCTTCCCCGTCGGCCTCGCGGCCGGCGGGGACTTTCGTATGTGTCTGCTGTCGCCAATTGGCTGGTGACGCTGGCGATAACGCTGCTCGGCCTGATGGTCGTCACCTTCGCGCTGGCCGAGCTTTCGCCGGCCGATCCGGCGCTGCATCTGGCCGGCGACAAGGCGACCGAGGCGACCTATCAGGCGGCGCGCAAGACGCTCGGCCTGGATGACCCGCTGCCCGAGCGCTTCGTCGCCTATGTCGGCCATGTGCTGACCGGCAATCTCGGCACCTCGTGGTCGACCAACCAGCCCGTCGCCACCGACATTGTTCGCGTTTTCCCGGCGACCCTGGAGTTGGCGACCGTCGCCATTATCGCCGGCGCGCTGATCGGCGTGGCGCTCGGCGTCATCGCGGCGCTCCGGCCACGCGGGCTGATCGACGGCATCGTCCGGATTATCTCGCTGATCGGCTATTCGGTGCCGATCTTCTGGCTCGGCCTGCTGTTCCTGCTGCTGTTTTACGCAAAACTGCACTGGACCGCCGGGCCCGGCCGGCTCAGCGATATCTATGCCTATACGGTCACGCCGGTGACCGGCTTCTACCTGATCGATACGGCGCTCTGGGGCGAGGAGGGCTCGTTCCTCGATACGCTGTCGCATCTCGTGCTGCCGGCAAGCGTGCTCGCCATCCATTCGCTTGCCTCGATCTCGCGGCTGACGCGGGCAAGCCTGCTCGGCGAACTCGGCAAGGAATACGCTGTCGCAGCGAGAGCGAAGGGCGTTGGCGAGGTTCGCCTGATGCTGACCCATCTGCTGCCCAATGTCGCGGGAACCGTGCTGACGGTGATCGCGCTCGCCTATGCGACGCTGCTCGAAGGCGCGGTGCTGACCGAGACCGTGTTCGGCTGGCCCGGCCTTGGCCGCTACATGACGACGGCGATCTTCGCCTCCGACATGCCGGCCGTGCTCGGCGGCACACTCGTCATTGGCGTCTGCTTCGTGATCGTCAACGCGATCACCGACATTCTCGCCCGCATCGTCGATCCGAGGCTGTCATGACCAATCTGCCGCTGAGCGTTCCGGTCGCCCCCAACCGGCTGTCGCTCTCAAAGTTCGCCCGCCGCTCGCCGTCCGCCGCCATCGGCGCCGCGCTCGTCGTGCTGATCCTCTTGGTCGCGCTCTTCGCGCCGTGGATCGCGCCCTATGACCCGATCGCCCAGGATATCGCCAACCGGCTGATGCCGCCCTCGGCCGCGCACTGGTTCGGCACCGACAGCTTTGGCCGCGATCTGCTCTCGCGGCTCATCTACGGCACGCGGCCGACCTTGATGCTGCTGGCGATTGTGATCCTGCTGACCACGCCGGTCGGCATCGCCATCGGTATCGTCGCCGGCTTCTATGGCGGCATGGTCGAGCGCATCCTGATGCGCATCACCGACATCGCCATGGCGTTTCCGAAGCTGGTGCTGGCGCTGGCATTCGTCGCCGTGCTGGGAGCCGGCCTCGTCAATGGCGCGCTGGCGCTGGCACTGACCGCCTGGCCCGCCTATGCCCGGCAGACGCGGTCCGAGACGGTGTCGCTGCGCAAGAGCGACTATCTGGCCGCGGCCGAGATGATGGGCATCACCGGTCCGCGCCTGCTGTTCGGCCATGTGCTGCCGCTCGTCCTGCCCGGCGCCATCGTGCGGATGGCGCTCGATCTTGGAGGCATCATCCTGATCGCTGCCGGCCTCGGCTTCCTCGGCCTCGGCGTGCGGCCGCCGACGCCGGAATGGGGCGCAATGGTTGCCGACGGCACGCAGGTGATCTTCGACCAGTGGTGGGTGGCGGCGACGCCGGGCGCGGCGATCCTCCTGACCAGCTTCGCCTTCAACCTGCTGAGCGATGGGCTCCGTGACCTGATGGACCCGCGCAATGGCTGATCCGACCCTTCTCAATGTCGAGCGACTTTCCGTCCGCTTTCCCTCCGATCGCGGCCCGGTCGAGGTCGTGCACGGCATCTCCTTTGCCATGGGCGCGGAAAAGCTCGGCCTTGTCGGCGAGTCCGGCTCCGGCAAGTCGATGACGGCGCGCGCGCTGATCGGGCTGGTCGCAAAACCCGGCCGCGTCACCGCCGACCGGCTGACGCTGGATGGCGTCGATCTCGCTGGGCTGTCGCCCCGGCAATGGAAGCATTGGCGCGGCTCGAAGATAGGCCTCGTGCTGCAGGATCCGAAATTCGCGCTCGATCCCGTCATGAGCATCGGCCGCCAGGTCGAGGAACCCTTGAAGCTGCACACCGCCGCCAAAAAGGCCGAGCGGCGCGAGCGCGCGCTCGCCATGCTGGAGGCCGTCGGCTTGCCGGATCCGCTCCGGGCCTATCATTCCTATCCGCACCAGCTCTCCGGCGGCATGGGCCAGCGCGTCATGCTGGCGACGACGCTGATCGCCGAGCCGCGTTTGCTGATCGCCGACGAGCCGACCTCGGCGCTCGACCGCGACCTGCGCGATCAGGTGCTCGATCTGATGCTGAAGCTGGTCGATGAGCGGCAGATGGGGTTGATCCTGATCAGCCATGATCTCGATCAGGTCGCTCGCTTCTGCGACCGGGCGCTTGTCATGTATCGCGGCGATATCGTCGACCGCCTGCCAGCCTCCGAGCTGGCGAATTCGCAGCATCCCTATACCAAGACGCTCTGGGCCTGCCGGCCGTCGCCCGCGACTTATGGCACGCCATTGCCGACGCTCGACCGCGTCCGCCTGGAGGCCGGCGCATGAGCCTCGTCGATATCAGCGATCTCAACGTCACCTTTCGCGACCAGGATGTCGGTCGCCATATCCTTCGCGGCATCACGGTCGCCATCGAAGAGGGCGAGACCTTCGGTCTGCTGGGGCCGTCCGGTTGCGGCAAGTCCACGCTGCTGCGCGTCATTGCCGGGTTGAACCGCGACTGGCATGGCTCGATGTCGCTCTTGGGCGAGGCGGTGGCGCCGCGTCGTCGCTTCACGGGCAAGCTGCGCCGGCAGGTGCAGATGGTGTTCCAGGACCCCTATGCCTCGCTGCATCCGCGCCACAGGATCGGCCGGGCGCTGCGCGAGCCGCTGGTTGTCAACGGCCTCGACAATCCCGACAAGCGCGTCACCGAGGCGCTCGCCGAAGTCGGCTTCGGCCCGGATGTCGCTAGCCGCTATCCGCACCAGCTTTCGGGCGGCCAGCGCCAGCGAATCGCCATTGCCCGCGCCCTGTTGCTGCGTCCAAAACTGCTGCTGCTCGATGAGCCGACCTCGGCGCTCGACATGTCGGTGCAGGCGGAGATCCTGAACCTGCTCGTCACGCTGAAGGCGCGATTCGGCATGAGCTTCGTGCTGGTCAGCCACGATCCGGACGTGATCGGCCATATGTGCGACCGCGCCGCCCGCATGGCGGAGGGGCGGATCGCCGCTACCTTCGACCGGCCGGCCCTTGCGGCGGGTGCCGCCGCCGCGCGATGATCGATTTCAAATTGGAGGGGGAACGAATGAGCGACGAAGCCCTGTTGCAGGAACTTCTCGACCAGGAAAAGCGGCTGGTCTTCGACCGCTTCGACAATGACACGGCGATCACGCTCGGCATGCGGATCATCGACCGGGCGCGGCAGGACAATCTCTCGATTGCCGTCGAAATCGCCCGCGGCGAGCAGCGGCTATTCTATTGCGCGCTGGCCGGCACTTCCGCCGACAACGAATTCTGGGTCGCGGGCAAGACGGCGGTCGTGCGCCGCTACGGCCACTCCTCGTTCTACATGGGCCAGAAGGCGCGGGTGAAGGGCGTCGATTTCGCCACCGCGCAGCTGGTCGATCCGCTGAAATACTATCCGCATGGCGGCGCCTTCCCGATCATCGTCCGCGACGTCGGCATGGTCGGCACGGCGACCGTATCCGGCCTGCCGCAGGCGGACGACCACAAGCTGGTCGTGACGGTGATCGAGGAGTTGCTGGCGGAACTCGGCACCGGCGAAGCCCGCCCGGAAGTCTGGACGGCGTAGGGGGCGTCAAGCCCGCGAGGCGCCAGCATCTCGCAGTCGAAGCGGAACCTTTTGGCAGATTCCGCTTCGCGAGAATCGGTTTCGTCAGGCTTCCACAAGCGGCGGCGGCGGCTGCCGCCCGCGTTTCAGCGCAGACCTATCTCAGGCGTCCATCTCTTCCGGCACCGTGAAGCGTCCGGATTGCTTGTCGAGCAGATAAAGCTCGGCGGTCGAGATGTCGAACCAGGCGCCATGCAGCTCCAGCTCGCCGATCTCTTCCAGGCTCTTGATCCAGGGGAAGGTGCGCAGGTTCTGGATCGTCTGGCGGATTGAGGCGAATTCCATCGCGCGCTGGCGGTCCGCTGTCTCGGCCGGATCGTCGCAGATCAACGCTTCGGCCGGCTTAAGCAGCGAAATCCACTTGCCGACGAAATCGGTACGGGCCTGCAGGTCCGGTGGCGCGTCGCGATCGGCGAGGTAGCCGGTGATGCCGCCGCAGCGACCGTGGCCCATGACGACGAGGTCGCGCACCTTCAGGCTCAGCACGCCGAATTCGATCGCGGCCGAGGTGCCGTGGTGCTCGCCATCCGGCGTGAAGGGCGGCACGAGTGCCGCGACGTTGCGCACGACGAAGAGTTCGCCAGGGGCGGCATCGAAGATCGTCTCGGGCGCGGCGCGGCTGTCGCTGCAGCTGACGATCATCGTTCGCGGGCGCTGGCCTGTCTCTGCCAATACCTTGTAGCGTGAACTTTCCTGCGGCAGCCGCTGTTCGCGAAAGGTCGCGTATCCGCGCAGAAGACGGGACGGGAAATCGGGGGCCTTAGCCATCCGGTGGTGCTCCAATGGGGGCCTGTCACGGTATTATGCAGTGCAGCATAATCGTACCGATCCAATAAACGGCTTTGCCGCATGGGTCGAGAGGCTTTGCGCGGCCGGCCGCGTCGCGACGACGATCGGGACGGTCCTGGGGCGGATCAGGCCCAGATCGCAATCCGAAGCCCCCTTGCATCGCGCGCCGGCTCGGCCGGAAAACTCTCAGCCTCGCCATGGAAAAGGCGGCGGGCGATCAGGGCGTTGACCGCCGCGTCGAGCAGATCGTCCGCGCCAGCGCCGCGCGGCGCGCGGGCGAGATGCTGCGGGGCATAGCCATGAGCGACGAGCAAGACGCGGCGCTCGTCGAGCCCGGCTGGGTTCGGCCGGCTCTTCACCTTCTTCGGCAGCGCCATCGCCGCGCCGCCGTTCAGCCGCCAGAAGGCGAGCTCGGGATGCACCTCGAACACGCGCGCCTCCAGCGCTGGCGTCATCAGCGCGTCGATCTCGCGGATCCTAGGGAAAAGGTGGAAGCATTGCTTCGCCACCATCCGCTTCGGCTCCGAGGTGGCGCTCGCCACCGCACAGGCGTCGCGATAGTCCGCCGTCATCACCGCGCTTCGCGACGGCACCGAGAAGACGGAGCTCTGCCGGAGGCCGAGCTTCTGGCGCACCGGCCGCTCGGGGCCGCGTCCGAGCGGCCCGATGAAGTCCGGCAGGCCGATCGGCATGTCGACGGCGAGGATCGCGTTTCGCGTCTCCTCGACCAGCGTGGCGAAGCGGGGAACGATGCGGATCTCCGGCTCGAGCGGGCCGTCGGCCGCGATCGAAACGGCGATCCAGCCGGCCGGGCAGCCGTCGACGCCGACGACCCGCGCGCTCACGGGATGATCCGCACCGGCGTCCGCGGCGCCAGCAGGCGATCCTGGATCGCGGCGAGCGGTAATTCGTCGGTGCCGAGGCTGGCGGCCGCATCAATCGCGTCGGCGACGGCGGCGGTGGCGCGGCGCAGCGCCTCGCCGTCCGTGGCGCCCTCGACGAGATGCGCCAGGAACAGGGCGGCGAACAGGTCGCCGGTGCCGTTCGGCACGCGGCCGCCGATCGCGGCATGGCTGGCGCGGATGCTGTCGTGGCCTTCGCCATTGCGCGAAAGCAGCAGGGTGGTGATCTCGCCCTCGGTGCCGGCGGCCGAGGTCACGGCGACGCGCGGCGTCGGCAAGGTGTTCGCGGCGGCGTGCAGCGCCTCGGCCGGCAGCGAAAGATTGCCGGTCAGGAAGCCGAGCTCGGTCGGGTTTGGCGTCAGGATGTCGGCGCGCGGCACGAGATGGTCGCGGATCGCGCCCGCCGTCGCCTCCGGCACGTAGAGGATGCCGGCGTCGCCCATCACCGGGTCGCAGAGATAGAGCGCGTCGGGTCGGGCGGCCTTGACGGCGTCGACCAGCCGCGCCACGGCGGCGGGCTGGCCGGGCGCGCCCATATAGCCGGTCAGGACGGCGCCGATCTCGCCGAGCCAGGGCGCGCGGATCAGGTCGTCGATCAACACCTCGAAAGCGGCCGCGTCCGGTACGATCCGGCTCGACCGGCCATGGCCGGGATGCCAGGGCAGCGTCACCGTCTGTACCGACCAGACCGGGTGGCCGAAGCGCTCCAGCGCGAAGGCAGCGCCGCGCCCGCCCACCGCGCCGCGCACGACGGTGGAGGAGATCACGAGGATGGCGGGCTTGGTGGTGACTTCGGTCGGCACGGTCATGGGCGCATGTTTCCTGCGGCGCCGGCGGTTCCTGGCCGGCGGTGCGAAACTAGCCGATTCGATTCCGTTTCGCTGCTCCCGCTCCTATGCTGGTGGCAGAGGTCCGAATTCCGGCGAGCCGGAGTGGCCATCCATCTGACCGGGAAGTCCGCATGAAGCCGATCCGTCCGCGCCGTTCCGCCCTCTATGTGCCCGGCTCCAATCCGCGCGCCATGGCGAAGGCGCCGATGCTCGGCGCCGATGTCGTCATCTTCGATCTGGAAGACGCCGTCGCGCCCTCGGAAAAGGACTCCTCCCGCGACCGGGTCGTTGAAGCGGTGGTGGCGCTGCGCCGGGCCGGCACGCCCGTAGAAGTCGTCGTCCGCGCCAACGGGCTCGATACGCCGTGGGTCGAAGCCGACCTTGCCGCCATTGGCGCCGCGCGGCCGGACGGCCTCCTGCTGCCGAAGATTTCGCGGGCCGGAGACCTGCGTCGGGTTCGAGAAATGATCGCCGTCGATGTCGCGCTGCCGCTCTGGGCGATGGTGGAAACACCGCGCGCCGTGCTTGATCCGCTTGGCATCGCCGAGGCGCAGGACGAGCGCCTGCCGCTGACGGTGCTTGTGCTCGGCCTCAACGATCTTGCCCGCGAGACAGGCACATTGCAGGTGCCAGGTCGTGCGCCGATGCTGCCCTGGATGATGAATGCGCTGGCGGCGGCGCGGGCGGCCGGCATCGACATTCTGGACGGGGTCCATAGCGATATTGCCGACGCCGAAGGGTTCGCGGCCGAGTGCCTGCAGAGCCGGCAATGCGGCTTTGACGGCAAGACCGTCATTCATCCGGCGCAGATCTCCGGCGCCAATGCCGCCTTCGCGCCGGACGCCGGGGAACTGGCTTGGGCTACCCGGATCGCCTTCATTTTCGACGAGCCGGAGAATGCCGACAAGGGCGTGGTGCGGGTCGAGGGCCGCATGGTGGAGCGCCTGCACGCCGACATGGCAAGGCGCCTGCTGGCGCTGGCCGAGGCGATCGCCGCGAAGGGGTAGGGGCGCGGAGTGGCATAGGGCCGGCGCTTGACACTTGCCATCCAACTTTGGTTCAGCGCATCCGACACTCGCCGTCATCCCGGCCCCCGAGCCGGGATCCATGCAGCCGGGTTCTCCGCCGCGAGAGCCTCGCTATGCCTCAGCTGAATGGATCCCTGCTTGCGCAGGGATGACGGCGAGGATGGGGTAAGGCCGGCGCCTCGTTCCGCTGGGCTGAAGATGGGCCGCGTGGGTCGAGCACCCGTCATCCCTGCGCAAGCAGGGATCCACCTTTCGTCACCCTATCGCCAAAACAAAAAAGGCGCCGGAAATGCTTCCAGCGCCCTTCAAAACTCAGATGACCGAGACTTACGCCCAGGGGCGGGCGGCTTCGGTGGTCTTTTCGAAGGCTTCGATGTTCGGCGTCTTGACCAGGGTCAGGCCGATGTCGTCGAGACCGCTCAACAGCTTCTCCTTCCGGGCCGGATCGATCTCGAAATGCACGGCGCCACCATCCGGGCCGCGGACTTCCTGCGCTTCGAGGTCGACCGTCAGGCGGGCATTCTCGCCGCGCTCGGCGTCGTCGAACAGCTTGTCGAGGTCTTCCTTCGACACGCGGATCGGCAGGATGCCGTTGTTGAAGCAGTTATTGTAGAAAATGTCGGCGAAGGAGGTCGAGATCACGCAGCGGATGCCGTAGTCGAGCAGCGCCCAAGGAGCGTGCTCGCGCGACGAACCGCAGCCGAAATTGTCGCCGGCGACGATGATCGAGGCATGGCGGTAGGCCGGCTTGTTGAGGACAAAGTCCGGGTTCTCGCTGCCGTCCTCGTTGAAGCGCATCTCGGCGAACAGGCCCTTGCCGAGGCCGGTGCGCTTGATCGTCTTTAGATAGTCCTTCGGAATGATCATGTCGGTATCGATGTTGATCAGCGGCAGCGGAGCCGCGACACCGGTCAGCGTCGTGAATTTTTCCATGGTGATCATTCCCAATTAGCCGTTCAGACGGCGGTAGATGCGCCGAAAGCCGGCCTAGGTCAAGGCTTTCGGCGTTTTCGGCTGCTGCTAGTCGGCCGCCGCCTCGATCGCTTCCATGTCATCGTCCGAAAGGCCGAAATGATGGCCGATCTCGTGGATCAGCACATGGCTGACGATGGCGCCCAGCGTTTCGTCATGCTCGGCCCAATAGTCGAGGATCGGACGGCGGTAGAGCCAGACGCGGTTCGGCATCACGCCGGTATATTCGACCGCCGAGGCATGGGCGAGACCGACGCCCTGGAATAGGCCGAGCAGGTCGAATTCCGACTCGAGACCGAGCGCGTCGAGCGCCTCGTCATCGGGAAAATCGTCGACGCGGATCTCGACCTCGCCGGTTAGCTGGCGGAATTCGTCCGGCAGGCCTTCCAGCGCCGCCTGGCCAAGGGCCTGAAAATCGTCGAGCGAGGGCGCCTTGAGAGCGTCGAGGTCGAGCTTTGCCATGGGCGGTCGGATCCGGCTGGAAGGGTGAAACGGCGGGCCGCGATCGGCGGCCCGGACCGCCTGATATGGGTCGGGGCCAGGGACTTCGCCAGCCCGCCCGAAACGCGCCCGTCAGGCGGCCGGGCCGCGATCGATGCGGACGATAAAGCTCTCGAGCCGCGCCTTCTTGCCGAGCGTCTCGGCAAAGGTGGTGCGCATGGACGAGCCCTCCGGCACCATCCATCGCAGCGACAGCCAGTCGCGCGAGCGGCCCTTGCGGGCGAGCGCCTCGACCAGCGCGCGGGCAATGCCGCGGCCGCGCGATTCATGCATGACGAACAGGTCCTCGAGCTGGCCGACGCGCATGCCGGTCATGGCGTCGGGCAGGTCGCAGAACACGGCGAAGCCGACCAGAACGCCGTCGAGGCGGGCGCCCAGGATCTCGGCCGTGCGGTCACGCAGCAGCGTTTCGGCATAATAGAGGTCGGGGTGGCGCGGCGCGCCCCGCTTCATGTCCTGGATATAGGCGGCCAGCAGCGGCGCGAATTCCAGCGCGTCGTCGATGGTCAGGGCAGCGGTCTCGAAGCGGGTCGAAAGAGGCAGCGTTTCCATGATTCCGTGTCGGTGGTTGGCCGGCGACCACTGGCGGGGCCGGTGCTTTGTCCCATTTTATAGCAATGTCGCATCGGTTTTCGCGATGCAATCTCGAATATGCCCGGGCCCCTGCGGCCGGTTGGACCACGGGACCCTGAATATTCGGGCCGGTTCGACTGTTGATGGATGCAATCGCTACGGCGCTCGCCGGGATCGTGGCGGGGCGGCTTCGCTGTAGGCTCCGAGGAGTAAAGGTCATGTTCAAGCATATCCTGATCTCCGCCGCGGCCGCGCTCGCCCTTACCCTGGGCACGCTGGGTGCTACGACGGACAATGCATACGCCCAGCATTGGGGCGGCGGCCATGGCGGCGGCATGATGTGGCCGCGCGGCGGCTGGCATGGCGGCGGCGGTGGCTGGCACGGTGGCGGGGGAGGCTGGAACGGCGGCGGCTGGCATGGTGGTGGGTGGCACGGCGGCGGAGGCTGCTGGAACTGCGGCTGGAACGGCGGTTGGGGTTGGGGCTGGGGACCGGCCTTCGGCCTTGGCCTCGGCCTCGGCTATGGCGCCGGCATCTACGATACCAGCCCATCGCGGGTCTGCCAGCCGGTGTTTCGCAATGTCCGGGTGCACACCCCGAACGGCTGGCGCTGGCGCAGCGTCTTCGTCGGCAACCGCTGCTACTGGGTCGACAATGGCTGGTAAGGACGGCTGATCGTCAATACGCCAGACATGCGGCCATCCTGAACCTCGGCTGAACATGTATCTCAGCCGAGGTTCATGCGTTGTCCCCTTGGATAGGTGGAGCAGGCCGACTTCCGGCCTGCGCGTCTCCGAGGGAGCAACCGATGCTGAAGCGAACCATGATTGCCGCCGCGACCACGCTAGTCCTGGCCACGGGCTCCCTGGCCGTCTCGACGGGCAGCGCGCTCGCCTGGCATCGCGGTGAAGCCCATCACGGCCGCCACCACGACCGTGGCTGGGACCATCGCGGCTGGGACAATGGTCCGCGCGGCCATCACGGCTGGGGAAGGCCACACCGCGTCTGCCGGCCGGTGGTGCGGGATCGCAAGGTCTGGCGGCATCACCGCTGGGAGTGGCGCCGGGTCGTCGTCGGCCAGCGCTGCTCCTGGACGCGGGGCGGCGGCTATCGCCACTGGTGATCGCGGCCTTTGGCGCAAAAGGGGCCCGGACGGTGACGTCCGGGCCCCTTTTAATGGTTCGGAAGCGGGCCGGCTCAGGCCCAGGTGCGGATGTCGACGAAGTGGCCGGCGATCGCGGCGGCGGCGGCCATGGCCGGCGACACCAGATGGGTGCGGCCCTTGAAGCCCTGGCGGCCCTCGAAATTGCGGTTCGAGGTCGAGGCGCAGCGCTCATGCGGCTTCAGCCGGTCGTCATTCATCGCCAGGCACATCGAGCAGCCCGGCTCGCGCCATTCGAAGCCGGCGGCCTTGAACAGCACGTCGAGGCCCTCGGCTTCCGCCTGCTCCTTGACCAGGCCGGAGCCCGGCACGACCATCGCGTTGACGCCCTCGCGCACCGTCTGGCCGCGGATCATCGCGGCGGCGGCGCGCAAATCCTCGATCCGGCCATTGGTGCAGGAACCGATGAAGATGCGCTCGACCGGGATGTCGACCATGCGGGTGCCGGGCTTCAGGCCCATATAGTCGAGCGCGCGCCACTTCGACTTGCGCTTGTTCTCGTCGGCGATGTCGTCCGGGTTCGGCACGACGCCAGCGATCGAGACGACGTCCTCGGGCGAGGAGCCCCAGGTGACGATCGGCGGCAGGCTGGCGGCGTCGAGGCGGATTTCGGTGTCGAAATGCGCGCCGGGATCGGTCCGGAGCGTCTCCCAGTAGCGCACGGCGGCGTCCCAGGTGTCGCCGGTCGGGGCCTTGGGGCGACCCTTGATGTAGTCATAGGTCGTCTGGTCCGGCGCGATCAGGCCGGCGCGGGCGCCGCCTTCGATCGACATGTTGCAGACCGTCATGCGGCCTTCCATCGACAGCGCGCGGATGGCGTCGCCGGCATATTCGATGACGTGGCCGGTGCCGCCGGCGGTGCCGATCTCGCCGATGATGGCGAGCACGATGTCCTTGGCCGAGACGCCTTGCGGCGCCACGCCGTCGACCGTGACCAGCATGTTCTTGGCCTTGGACTGGATCAGCGTCTGGGTGGCGAGCACATGCTCCACCTCGGACGTGCCAATGCCGTGCGCCAGCGCGCCGAAGGCGCCATGCGTCGAGGTGTGGCTGTCGCCGCAGACGATGGTCATGCCGGGCAGGGTGAAGCCCTGCTCGGGGCCGACGATGTGGACGACGCCCTGGCGGCGGTCGAGCTCTGAATAATATTCGACGCCGAACTCGGCCGCGTTCTCGGCGAGGGTCGCGACCTGCAGCGCCGATTCCGGATTCTCGATGCCGTGCGTGCGGTCGGTCGTCGGCACATTGTGGTCGACGACGGCGAGCGTCTTCTTCGGCTGGTGGACCTTGCGGCCGGCCATGCGCAGGCCCTCGAAGGCCTGCGGGCTCGTCACCTCATGCACGAGGTGGCGGTCGATGTAGAGGATGGTGTTGCCGTCTGCGTTCTTCTCGACGACGTGATCGTCCCAGATCTTGTCGTAGAGAGTGCGGGGATTGCCGTTCGACGTGGTCATGACGTCTTCTTCCTGAAGGATAAAATGCTTGCGCGAGGGGTGATCGATCGGGGCCACTGCCCCGTCAAAGTCGATCGGATCCGCGATCCTCGGTTGCCAGCAGACGAGCGAAAAACCGCCAGGGAAGCCGCGCATGATCCGTCAGCGCCGCGAATTCGGCGGTCGTCGGCTGATGGATGCGGGCGAAGGGGCTGTTCATAGCGCTTCTAAATAGCAGTCAATGGCCGGAACGACAATTCGGATCGTCGTCCGGGATTCCGGGTCAGCGTTTCGTCGCGCCCAGCGACATGGCGAGCGGCATCCGCGGCATTCCGGCCGGCAGGCGGAACATGCGGCTTCCAGCATCGACCATCATCGGAAACAGCTTGAAAGGCAACAGTTCGTGCTCGCGCAGGAAGTCGAGCTGCATGCCGGCACGCAGCAGGGCGTCGATGACGTCGGAGGTGCCGCGCATCCACTCATAGGTGAAGTTGGTGACGAGCGGCGTCTCGTCGCCGGTATAGGTGGTCGCCGCATCGAAGCGCTGCGGCTTTTCGCGGGCCGAGCGCCAGTCATAGTGTGGGCGGATCGTGCCGTCGATTTCTTCATGCGTCATGATGGCGGGGCTGCTGTCGGCGAAATAGAGCCGGCCGCCCGGCTTCAGCGCACCGGCGATCGCCTTTGCCCAGGCACGGATGTCATCGAGCCAGGTGATGGTGCCCCAGCTGGTGAAGACGATATCGAAATCCGTGCCGAGCAGCTCGGGCGCGTCATAGACCTCGCCCTCGACGAATTGGGCCGCGACGCCGGAGCGGGCCGAGAGTTCGCGCGCCTTGGCGATGGCGTGCGGCGAGAAATCGAGACCGGTGGCATGGGCGCCGCGGCGGGCGAGGCAGAGCGTGTCGATGCCGATATGGCACTGGAAATGGGCGAGTTTCAGCCCGGCGACATCGCCGATCTCGGTGGCCTCGATCGGATAGAGCACATCTTCGCCGGCGAGGAAGCGATCGATCGCATAGAAACCGGTTCGGTCCTGGGCATGGATGTCGGCGCGCTCGTCCCAACTGGCGCGGTTGCTCTGCTTGAACGCGTCCATATCCATGTCCCCAAATGAAAAAAGGCGGGTCCGTTGGACCCGCCTTCGCAATTTGAAAGCCGAGAGGGCTTATGCCTTCTCTTTGCGGGCCTCGGTCCGCTCGACGATACGAGCCGACTTACCACGACGATCACGCAGGTAGTAAAGCTTCGCGCGGCGAACCTTGCCGCGGCGGACGACTTCGATGCCGGCGATCAGCGGCGAATAGACCGGGAAGACGCGCTCGACGCCTTCGCCATAGGAAATCTTGCGAACGGTGAAGCTCTCGGAGAGGCCGCCGCCGGAACGGGCGATGCAGACGCCTTCATAGGCCTGCACGCGCGAACGCGAGCCTTCGACAACCTTGACGTTGACCTTGAGGGTGTCGCCGGGCTGGAACTCGGGAACCGCGCGCATGGCGGCGACGATTTCGAGCTGCTCTTTCTCGAGCTGTTCGATGATATTGACCATAGTCTCAACTCCTGCCGATGCGGCCCTTTTCGGACCGCGAGCGTTTCGGTGCGCTGTTTTCAGTTATTGTTCCAAAGCCGTCGAAGGCGATGGATGGCGCGCGTGTACAGGAAGCAGGCAGGAAAGTCCAGTGCCGCCGTGCCCGCTGCCGCGATTGGGCGGCGGGTCGGACACGACGGAACGGCGTGACGACACAGGGGCGGGGGCCTCAATCCGGCATCGGGCCGAGGATGGCCAGCCCATGCCGCTCCGCCAAGGCGATGAGCCGAGTCATTTCCGTCTCCTTCCCGGTTCAGGGCCCTAGAAAAGCGCGGTCAGAAGTGTGCTGGCCGCCATGTAGATCAGGATCAGCGATCCCGGCGTCCACAGCAGCGCGCGCATGTCGTGCGTCTGTGCGGTCAGATAGGCCGCGAAATGGCAGGCCCGGGTGACGACGTAGCCGTAGAACAGCCAGCGGGCGAGCCTCAGTGACGGCTGCGTCTGGATCCAGAGAAAGCCGGCGACGAGGAAATACGGGAAGCTCTCCAGATCGTTGAGCTGGATCCGGCGCAGGCGCTCGACACGCGGGTTGGGATCGAGCTGATGCGGATTGGGGGTGGGGTTGGTGAGGGTCTTCTTCAGATCCTCCGGCGAACGGAAGCCGCCCTTTTCTCCGATCATGCGGAACACGACCAGCCAGGACATGGCCGCTGCCTTGAGGATCAGGAGCGAGGCCGCGATCGCATAGGTCGCGAAGAGCGGGTTGTCGAAACTCAATCGGTCCATTTCGGTCCCTCATGAGATGGCGATCGGATGCGCCGGGCAATCTAAAGGACTGCATTTCGAAATTTAGACCCATATTCGAAAAAGTCAAATCATGGACTATTTGCGGTCCATGGGTTTAGAATTGCGTCGGGACGCGGAGATGCATCGGTGATGAATGACAGCCCGGAAGGGCAGGCAAAGGCGAAATCCGTCGCCAGGGCGGCGCGGCGTGAACGCAGGCGCGACCAGTCGCGCGAGGAGATTCTGGACGCGGCCCGGCGGATTCTGATCCGCGGCGGCATCGCCGCCCTGACGCTCGACGCCGTGGCGAGCGAGGTCGGGATGTCGAAGACGGGCCTCTATTACTATTTCCGCTCCAAGGACGCGCTCGTCTTCGAGCTGGTCTTCGGGGTCATCGAGGAGCAGGCGCAGGCGGTCGAGGCCGGCGTCGGCCAGGCGGCCGATGGCGGCGAGGCGCTGCGTGCGATCATCGAGCGGACGGTCGGCGCCTTCGCGCCGCGCCTCGATGATTTCCGGCTCGCCTTCCTGTTCGCCCAGGTGGCGGGAACCGGCGCCGTGCAATGGGAAGGCGACCAGTTCGATCGCGTCCGCCCCTTGAACGAACGGATGCTGTCGCGGGCGGCAGCGCTGCTGCAGGCGGAGCGGAAGGACGGACCTTCGCGCGCCGCGGTGGAGCCACGGCTGATGGCGTTCCTCGCCTATCTCGCCGCGATCGGCCTGCTGACGATGAAGGGCATGGTCGAGGCGATGGACGACCCGCTGCTCTATTCCGACGCGGAGCTGGTCGACGGATTTGCGCGCGTGTTCGCGGCGGCGGCGGCGCCGGACCGGGCGACCTAGCCCGGGACTGGCGCGCGAGCGCCTCAGTCCTTGTCGAGCAGGTCCGGCCGGCGTTCGCGGGTGATGCGCTCGGCCTGCTGGCGGCGCCATTTGGCGATCGCGGCGTGGTCGCCGGAGAGCAGCACGTCGGGAATGGAACGGCCTTCCCATTCGCGCGGGCGGGTGTAGTGCGGGTATTCGAGCAGGCCGCCCTCGAAGCTCTCCTCGGTGCCGGACTCGGCACCGCCCATCACGCCCGGCAGCAGGCGGACGATCGCATCGAGCAGCACCATGGCGCCAAGCTCGCCGCCCGACAGCACATAATCGCCGATCGACACTTCCTCGAGGTTGCGGGCCTCGATCACGCGTTCGTCGACGCCCTCGAAGCGACCGCACAGGATCAGCGCGCCGGGACCGGCCGAAAGGGCACGGACGCGCGCCTGGTCGAGCGGTTTTCCACGCGGGCTCATCAGCAGGCGAGGGCGCGGATCGTCGGTAGGGGCTGCGGAATCCAGTGCTCGCGCAACAATATCGGCGCGCATCACCATGCCGGGGCCGCCGCCGGCAGGCGTATCGTCGACATTGCGGTGCTTGGTCGTCGCCGAATCGCGAATATTGACCGCGTCGAGCGACCACTTGCCCTCGGCCATCGCCTTGCCGGACAGGGACTGTCCGAGCGGGCCGGGGAACATCTCGGGATAGAGGGTCAAAATGGTAGCGCGCCAGGGATTTACGCCCACCGGCACGTTGGCTTCGGCACCTTCGGTCGATGCGTCGAAGATGTCGCTCACGCCTCTTCCTCGGGCTCGCCATCTTCGGGGCGCGCCTCGGTCTCGGGCGGCGGCACGACGATGGCGCGGCCGCCCTTGATGTCGACCGTCGGCACGATGGCGCGGGTAAACGGCAGGTAGAACGTCTTGCCGCCCGCCGCCGGCTCGATCTCGATCAGGTCGCCGGCGCCGAAATTCTGCACCGAGACGATCTTGCCATAGGCGCTGCCGTCGGCGAGTTCGAGCGCCAGGTCGATCAGGTCGGCGTGGTAGAAATCGTCATCTTCCTCAAGCTCCGGCAAGGCGGAGCGATCGACGAACAATTTGCGATTGCGCAGCGTCTCGGCGCCGTTGCGATCGGCAATGCCCTTGATGCGCGCGACAACGCTGTCGCCCTGCATGCGGACGGAATCGATTTCGACGACGCGGCCGTCATCGAGCGTGAACGGGCCGTAGTCGGCGATGCCGAGCGGCTCTTCGGTGTAGGAATTGATCTTGATCTCGCCGCGAATGCCGTGGGCGGCACCGAATTGGCCGAGGAGAACCTGTTCTGGGTCCGGAGCGGGCATCGGCGAGGTCTCTCTGTCAGCGGTCATGGCCGGATCGGTGCCTGTGCGGATGGCAGGCAGGCCCAATCCCTCGGGGCGTGGGCGGGGACGTCCGGCAAGCCGTCACGAGACGGGGCGGGCGCGTCCGGAAGAACCCTCTCCCGCGTGCGGGAGAGGGAAGGACGGGGGATAAATCCCTGAATTACTCGGCAGCGGCTTCGGCGGCGGCTTCGGCCTTCTTGGCCTTCTCGGCAGCGCGCTCCTGGGCCTTCTTGCCCGGCAGAGCCTTTTCCGGGTTGTTGCGCGGGTCGCGCTTGACCAGGCCGGCGTCGCTCAGGAAGCGGGCAACGCGATCGGTCGCCTGCGCGCCGACCGACAGCCAATGCTTGGCGCGGTCGAGGTCGAGCACGACGCGGTTGGCGGCGTCCTTGGCGAGCATCGGGTCGAACGAGCCGATACGCTCGATGAAGCGGCCGTCGCGCGGCGAACGGGCATCGGTGACGACGATGCGGTAGAACGGACGCTTCTTGGCACCACCGCGGGAAAGACGGATCTTGAGGGACATGCTTCTCTTCCTTCTAAAACGAGATCTTCTGAGGGATTAGGACCGTCAGGTCCGTATTTCTGGTTATTTCTTCTTGCCGAGGCCCGGGATGCCGCCCAGACCCGGCAGCTTGCCGCCGAGGCCCGGCAGGCCGGGCATTCCCTTGCCGAGGCCGGGCGGCAGGCCGGCGCCGCCCCCCATCTGCTTGGCAAGCTTCTCCAACTGAGCCGGATCGATGTTGGGCATGCCACCGGGAGGCATGCCGCCCATGCCTCCACCCATGCCGCCGCCGAGCGCGCCCATCATCTTGCCGAGCATGCCGCCGCCCTTCTGCTTGCCCATGGCCTTCATCATATCGGCCATCTGGCGGTGCATCTTGAGCAGGCGGTTGACGTCCTCGACCTTGGAGCCGGAACCGGCGGCGATGCGCTTCTTGCGGCTGGCCTTGAGGATGTCGGGATTGCGGCGCTCCGCCTTGGTCATCGACGAGATGATCGCGACCTGGCGCTTGATCATGCTGTCGTCGAGATTGGCGCCCTCGATCTGCTTCTTGATCTTGCCGACGCCGGGCAGCATGCCGAGCATGCCGGACATGCCGCCGATCTTCTCCATCTGGCGGAGCTGATTGGCGAGGTCGTCGAGATCGAAGATGCCCTTGCGCATCTTCTCGGCCGCCTTGGCGGCCTCTTCCATGTCGATGTTCTGCGCCGCCTTCTCGACGAGCGAGACGATGTCGCCCATGCCGAGGATGCGGTTGGCGATACGGCCGGGATGGAAGTCTTCCAGGTCCTCGGCCTTTTCGCCGGTGCCGATCAGCTTGATCGGCTTGCCGGTGACGGCGCGCATCGAGAGCGCGGCGCCGCCACGGCCGTCGCCATCGGCGCGGGTCAGCACGATGCCGGTGATGCCGACGCGCTCGTCGAACGAGCGGGCGAGGTTCACGGCGTCCTGGCCGGTCAGGCTGTCGGCGACGAGCAGGATCTCGTGCGGCTTGGCGATGGCCTTGATGTCGGCCATCTCGACCATCAGCGGCTCGTCGATATGCGTGCGGCCGGCGGTGTCGAGGATGACGACGTCATAGCCGCCGAGGCGGGCGGCCTGCAGCGTGCGGGTCGCGATGTCGGTCGGCGACTGGCCGGCGACGATCGGCAGCGTGTCGATGCCGTTCTGCTCGCCGAGGATGCGCAGCTGCTCTTGCGCGGCCGGGCGGCGAACGTCGAGCGACGCCATCAGCACCTTGCGCTTCTGCTGCAGCGTCAGGCGGCGGGCGATCTTGGCCGAGGTGGTCGTCTTGCCCGAGCCCTGCAGGCCGACCATCATGATGGCGACGGGAGCGGCGGCCTGGAGATCGATCGGCTCGGCTTCGGCGCCCAGCATCTCGACCAGCTGGTCGTGGACGATCTTGACGACCATCTGGCCGGGCGTCACCGAACGGATGACATCGGCGCCGATGGCGCGCGAGCGCACCTTGTCGGTGAAGGAACGGACGACATCGAGCGCAACGTCGGCCTCGATCAGCGCGCGGCGAACCTCGCGCATCGCTTCGTTGACGTCGTTCTCCGACAGCGCACCGCGGCGGGTGAGCTTGTCGAAAATGCCTGAAAGGCGTTCTGAAAGATTGTCGAACATCAGTTCCGCTCTTCCTCGAAGGGACCGCTTCCGATCCGCCGAATTTCCAAAGACGTTCAGCGCCCGCGGGCGCGACGCGCTGGCGGACGTTGACCTCCGGGATCTCGTCCCGGTCGGCGGCTCAGAGGATACCTCTTCGCGAGAATTTGGGCGGCTTTTAACGCGGAACGGGGAGGGGAGTCAATCAAGGAGGGGATCGGGAGCCCGACCCGCCCGTGCCACCGCACCGTTCTGGCCGGAAAAGCAAATGGCCGGGCAAGCCCGGCCATCCGAATTCACAAACGCTAAGTCCGCCCTACGGGCAGTTCTTGGCCAGGGCGTCGAGCGAGGCCGAGACGCCGGCGAGCGAATAGCTGTCGCTCGTCTGGGTGCCACGGCGCGACGTGCCGCTGACGGACATCGAATGGCCCTTCTTCAACGCCGCGATCAGCGCCGTTTCCTGCGCCGCGTTCTCGATCCAGGCGCCGTCGTCCTTGGTGAACATCGAGAACTTCTGGCCGTCAATGTCGACCGTCAGCTTCGAGCCTTCCTTGAACGGGTATCCGATGATCACGGAAACCTCGCTGCGGACATTCTCGGACGGACGCGCGGTGACCATGAAATAGGCGGGGTCGCGGTTCAGGCCCTGCGGCGCCTGTGTCTTCGGCTGGGAGGCCGCGTAGCAGACTTTCCCACGCGAGTCGGAATAGGCGTAGGAGCTCCAGTCCTTGAAGGTGCCGATCCGTTTCGGGGTCTGCGCCGCCGCAGTCTCAGCGAAACCGAACAAAGCACCGATGAGGAGCGCTGCCGTTGCGATCCTTTTTCCGTTCATATTTTTCCCACCAAATTTGCCAGAAAACGATCGGGCGGGTGGACCCGTCACCCGAGCAATTACCTCAAACTGCGCGGGTTCCGTTAACAATCCATGAACCACGCCGCCCGTCACGTAGGCCAGCCAGACAGTCGAGTGGAGAGAAGGTCGGGCCAATGGGGCGAGAGTGTGGCCTCGTCCGCCAAATTGGAGCGGGCGGCTCAGGTATCGTTGCGTCAGGCTGGCTTTTCGCCGGCTAGAACCTGCTTCGCCGCTTCATAATGCACCGGCCTGATGTGCCCGCGCAGCAGCGTCAGGGCCGTCATCAGCACGGTCGCGTCGTCGGCAAAGCCGATGCCGACTAGAAAGTCGGGGACGGCGTCGATGGGGAGGACGAAATAGGCGAGCGCGCCGAGCAGCGTCGCCCGCACCCGAATCGGCGTGGCGCTGTCGAAGGCGCAGAAATAGGCAGCCGCCACGTCCTCGGAGAACGGAATGTGGCGCGCGGCGGCGCGGAACGTCTTCCAGAAGCCGCGGCGCACGGTCTCGGCGCGGGTCGCGTCGTCCTCCGCGTCCTGCCGGTCCGGTCCCAGAATGTCGCCAAATCGAATCTTTGCCATCGCGAGCCGCCTCGTCGGCCCCGGGGAAGGACGGCGAAACATTCGCGATCCGGCCAGGGCCCGCATCCATCTAGGAATTGCAGGGGCGCTCTGCAACGAATCGCCCGTCGCCATCTTGCGGCAAGGCCCGGCGCGCCGGCCGCGAGACGGCCGGGCACAGGCAATTGTCGTATGGCGCGGGGGAATGCGGCGCGGCTAGCCCTTCTCGGCCAGCTTCTCGATCTTCTTCTGCATCTCGTCGAGCTGGCGCTTCAGCATGTCGAACTCGCCGTCGACGCGCTCGGCTGGCTTGGCATCGGCCCGCGTCTCGGCCTTGCCGTTCGGGCTGGCTGCCGTCGGCTCGGGGCGTCCGCCGCTGAACGGCAGGAACATGCGCATCGCCTGCTCGAACATCTCGGTGTTGCGCCGGACCGTATCCTCGATCGCCGTGAAGGCGCCGGGACCGAAGGCATTGGCCATCTGGCCGCGCAGCTTGTCCTGGTCACGGGTGAGGCTGTCGATGGTGAAGTCGAGATAGGTCGGCACCAGGTTCTGCATCGAATCGCCATAGAAGCGGATCAGCTGGCGCAGGAAGGTGATCGGCAGCAGGTTCTGCCCCTTGTTCTCCTGCTCGAAGATGATCTGGGTCAGCACGGAACGCGTGATGTCCTCGCCCGACTTGGCGTCGAAAACCACGAAATCCTCGCCCGCCTTGACCATGTTCGCGAGGTCCTCGAGCGTCACATAGGTCGAGGTGCCGGTGTTGTAGAGTCGGCGGTTCGCATATTTCTTGATCGTGGTCGGTTCTTTTTCCTTGGTCATGTCAGCTCCCCTCGTCCCTCTTGCCTGATTGGCCGGCCAGCGCGCCACGGCGCGCTTTTCTCGCAACCTGCCTCCCCAGAAGCTCCACGATAGGAGCTTTCCGAGAATCCACCAAATTGATTTGTGCGCTGCATTGTCAGGCCCATGCTGCGCAATCGCTGCATTGCAGCAATGTCGCCGCGTCAGGCTCGATTGACAGCCTTCGCCAGCGGGGCTCTGATTGTTTCAACCGGCAGTCGCCGCACCCCGATCGAAGGAAAAGCATCATGGCTACAGAAACCGATATCGTCATCGCCGCCGCCACGCGCACCGCCGTCGGGTCCTTCAATGGCGCCTTCGCCAACATTCCGGCGCACGAGCTCGGCGCCGCCGTGGTCAAGGCCGCGCTGGAGCAGGGCAAGACCGAGCCGGAAGCGGTCAGCGAACTGATCTTCGGCCAGGTGCTGACCGCGGCCCAGGGCCAGAACCCCGCCCGCCAAGCGTCGATGCTGGCGGGCCTGCCGAAGGAAACCACGGCCTGGAGCCTCAACCAGGTCTGCGGCTCGGGCCTGCGCTCGGTCGCGCTCGGCATGCAGCAGATCGCCACCGGCGACGCCTCGATCATCGTGGCCGGCGGTCAGGAATCGATGTCGCTCGCGCCGCATGCGGCGCATCTGCGCGCCGGCACCAAGATGGGCGACCTTGCCATGGTCGACACCATGATCAAGGACGGCCTGTGGGATGCCTTCAACGGCTACCACATGGGCGTCACGGCGGAGAACGTCGCCCGCGAATTCCAGATCAGCCGCCAGCAGCAGGACGAATTCGCCACCGCCTCGCAGAACAAGGCCGAGGCGGCGCAGAAGGCCGGCAGGTTCAAGGACGAGATCACGCCCTTCACCATCTCGACCCGCAAGGGCGACATCATCGTCGACCAGGACGAATATATCCGTGCCGGCGCGACGATGGAGGCGGCGGCCAAGCTGCGGCCGGCCTTCTCCAAAGACGGCACGGTAACGGCCGGCAACGCCTCGGGCCTCAATGACGGCGCCGCGGCGCTGCTGCTGATGTCGGCGGCGGAGGCGGCCCGGCGCGGCGTCACCCCGCTGGCGCGCATCGCCTCCTGGGCGACCGCCGGCGTCGATCCCGCCGTGATGGGAACCGGCCCGATCCCGGCCTCGAAGAAGGCGCTGCAGAAGGCCGGCTGGTCGGTCGACGATCTGGATCTGATCGAGGCGAACGAGGCCTTCGCGGCCCAGGCCTGCGCCGTCAACCAGGGCCTCGGCTGGGACACCTCGAAGGTCAACGTCAATGGCGGCGCCATCGCCATCGGCCATCCGATCGGCGCCTCCGGTGCCCGCATCCTCGTCACTCTGCTGCATGAAATGGCACGCCGCGACGCCAAGAAGGGGCTGGCGACGCTCTGCATCGGTGGTGGAATGGGAATTGCTCTGACCGTCGAGCGCTAACGTTTCGGCGGATTTCATCGAGGACCGGAGCTCAACCGGTCGCTTTTGGGAGGAACACATGGGGAAAGTCGCCCTCGTTACCGGCGGCACGCGCGGCATCGGCGCGGCTGTCTCGAAGGGTCTGCAGGCCGCCGGCTACACGGTCGCGGCCAGTTTCGCCGGCAATGTCGAGAAGGCGCATGCCTTCCAGGCGGAAACCGGCATCCCGGTGTTCCAGTGGGATGTCGGCGACGCGGAGTCCTGCGCGGCGGGCGTCCGCGCCGTCGAGCTGGCGCTCGGCGCCGTCGACATCCTCGTCAACAATGCGGGCATCACGCGCGACGGCTGGTTCCACAAGATGGACCAGGACCAGTGGTCCGCTGTCATGCGGACCAACCTCGATTCGATGTTCACCATGACCCGGCCGGTGATCGAAGGCATGCGTGAGCGCGGCTTCGGCCGCATCATCAACATCTCCTCGATCAACGCGCAGAAGGGCCAGCTCGGCCAGGTCAACTATGCGACGTCCAAGGCCGGCGTCGTCGGCTTCACAAAGGCGCTGGCGCTGGAGAACGCCCGCAAGGGCATCACGGTCAACTGCATCTGCCCCGGCTACATCGACACCGACATGGTGATGGCCGTGCCGCCGAAGGTGATGGAGGGCATTCTCGGCCAGATTCCGGTCGGCCGCCTCGGCAAGTCCGAGGAGATCGCCGAGCTCGTCGCCTATCTCGCCTCCGACGCCTCAGCCTTCATGACCGGCGCGGTGCTGACCATCAATGGCGGCCAGTACATGGCGAATGGCTGATCGCCGGCCGGTTCGCCGACCCCGATAGTTGAAAGGCCGGCGCTGGGCGCCGGCCTTTTCATTTGGACATTTGCTTTGCGAACTTGGCTCAGCGACCGGTCGGCTTCCGGTTCTGGCTGTAGGCGGCAAGGATGCGCTGGATCTCGTCGCCGATGTCGCCGTCTTCGGCCGACTCATCGGCTGGGCTCGGCGGCGGGGCCGGCGTCGGTTCGCGGGGGGCGATCCGGGCGGGTGCGCGGGTCTGGGCTCGCGGCGGCGCCGAACGCGGCGGCTCGGCCGGCACCGGTTCCGCCTGTTCGCCATCATCCACCAGCACATCGACCGCCTGGGCGATCGCGGCGAGAATCGAACTCTCGATCGGGTCGCGCTGACCGGCGTCATCGGCGGCCGCCACGGCGCTGCGCCGCGGGGGCGGGCGAATGGCAAGGGCGGACCCGGCAGCATTGCGGGGCGCCGGCGGGCGCGGCGCAGGCTCCTCCGCCAGTTCCGGCGGGGCGGGTCTGGCTGCGCGCGGTCGCGGCGGCGCGATGTTGGCGCGTGCCGCCGGCGGGTTCGCGGAGATCTCGGCCAGGAGCGATTCCGGGTCGACCTGGGACCGGCGCGGCGTCGATGCGGGCGGCGGCGCGTCGACCCGCGCTTCGGCTCGTATCACGGCCTGCGGCGGTGTCGTCAGGACCGGCGATGTCGGCTGGGGAGCGGGGCGGGGCGCCCGCTCGGCAGGCGCGGCCACGGGGAGCTCTTCCGCGACCGGCGGCTCGATGACGGGCTCCGGCGCCGGCTCGACAATGGCGTGGATCTGGATCGGCCGGGCCGGCTGCGGCATCGTCGCCGAGATTGGTTGCAGGCTGATCGGGCGCGCTTCGCGCGGGGCGGCCTGCGGCGCGGCTGGCTGCGACAGGCGCGAAGCCGACACCGGTGAGGCCGGCGCGGCATTCAAGGGCGCCGGCATCGGCGGCTGCGGTGCGTCGGGTTGCGATACGGCCGGGCGGGTCCAGACAGGCTGCGGCGACGCCTGGGGCGCGGCCGGGATCGGCGGCGGCGACGGAATCGGCCGCGGCGCGGCGCGCTCGGCCGGCTTCGACACCGCCATGGGCGGCGGCAGGGCAACCGGCGCGGAAGCCTCGCGGCCGACGATCCAGGTGCCGATCAGGCTTTCCATGCTTTCGTCGATTTCGACGCCGGCATTGCGGGCGAGGTAGAGCACCTGCTCCTTGAACGCTTCCGCCAGCTTTTCCGGGCTGTCGCTGGTCGAGAAGACATGGCCCTTCAGGGCCAGCCCCTTGACGACGAAGGCGATCTGGCGACGTGAGGCGTTGCGACCGTTGGCGGTGAGCCGCGCGGCGACATTCTCCGCCGTGGTCTGGAAATGATAGCCGTTCTCGGCCACTTCGCGCGTCAGCGCGCGGAACAGTTCGCCATAGACGCGGGGCGCGAACAGCGGAACATTCGTCGCCTGGTGGACCCGGCGGGCGAGCCCCGCCAGCCCATCGCGCTCGCCGCCATTCTGATGCTGTGCGTTTTCTTTATCCGCGTCATCCGTTGCTTCGGGCGTCTCGGCGTCGGCCGTCGGCGCCAGCAGCGCGATCAGCGCCTGCTCGTCGATCGCGCCATCGGCGATGGCGCGATAGCCGGCCGATGTGGTGACCGTCGTGTAGATCGAGATGGCGCGGTTGTAGGAACGCAGACGGAAGATCACCGGCGTCAGATCGGAATCGGCCGACAGCAGGATGAATTCCTCGAAGCCGGTCTGGTGCGCCAGCGCGTCGAGCGTGTCGAGAACCATGTGGATCTCGGCCGAGTTGCGCTCTCGGCCGGGCAGCGGCGGGCAATCGACGATCTGGAAACCCTGGCCGGTGAAGGCGGCGCGCGCCTTGCCGAGCAGCTTCGGATCGGCATAGCAGCGCCGCATCAGGATCCGGCGCCGCGTGGCTTCCTCACCGCGCGGCTCCAGCAGCAGGCCGGCCTCGATCGCCTCGAGCCAGACGCCGGGGCGCAGCGCGAAACGGCGCGCCATGCCGGGATCTCGAGCGCGCAGGCTGAGGTAGAGGCTGTCATAGTCGACGAAGAGAACGCTCTTGATTGGGGCCGTCATGACCTATTCCTGCGGTGCAACAACGTCGTCCCCCCATTCCGATCGCAGATACAAGCCGCTGCCCCAACGGCCGCAACACCTTAGCGGGCGATCTCTGATTTGGCGATGCCGCTTCGCCACTCTCGGTGAAGAATGGCGGTTTTCCCCTCAGTATCGCTCGGGCTGGTCGAGCGGCGCCCAGTCCGGCGCCGCCAGTTCGAAGCCTTCGAAACGGAAGCCAGGCGCCACCGTGCAGCCGACCAGCGTCCAGTCGCCGAGGCTCCTGGCCGCCTGCCACCAGCCCGTGGGCACGACAACCTGCGGCTGCTCGCCGGCCAGCACGTCCGGTCCGAGGCGAAAGGTCTCGGTCACGCCGCCATCTTCCGAAAGCGCCAGCTCGATCGGCGCGCCGGCATAGTAGTGCCAGACCTCGATCGCATCGATCCGGTGCCAGTGCGACTTCATGCCCGAAGCGAGCAGATAGTAGATCGCCGTCGAGGCCGGTCGCCCGTCATGGGCGACGCTGTCCTCGAAGGTGCGGCGATAGAAGCCGCCCTCCGGATGCGGTGCGAGATCGAGCTTGGCGATGATGTCCTCGGCCGAACTCACTTGAAATTGTCCTTGGCGGTGCGGATGGCGGCGAACACTTCGGAAGCCGGGGCGGTCGGCATGTTCAGCCCGGCGCGCACGGCCGGATCGCCGGCGCGCAGATAGGGATTGGTCGCCTTTTCGGCGGCGATCGTCGTCGGCACGGTCGGCTTGCCAGCGGCGCGCAGCGCGCGGATTTCCTCGCCGCGGGCGACGAGCGCCGGGTTACTGCCGTCGATGGTCATGGCGAAGCGGAAGTTCGATTCCGTGTATTCGTGGCCGCAATAGACGATCGTCTCGTCCGGCAGGGCGGCGAGCTTCTGCAGCGAGCCCCACATCTGATCGAGCGTGCCCTCGAAGACGCGGCCGCAGCCGAGCGCGAACATGGTGTCGCCGGCGAAGGCGACACCATCGTCCGGCAGGTAGAAGGCGATATGACCGAGTGTATGGCCGGGCGTGTGGATGACATGCACCGGGTGGCCGGCGAAATCATAGACGTCGCCTTCGCTGAGCTTTCGGTCGATGCCGGGGATCGTGCCGGCTTCGTAGCTCGGGCCGCTGATGGTGCAGCCGGTGGCTTCCTTCAGCGCCAGATTGCCGTCGGTATGATCGGCATGATGATGCGTCGTCAGGATTTCGGTCAGCTTCCAGCCCGTCTCGGCCAGGGCGGCGCTGACGGCGGCGGCGTCCGGCGCGTCGATCGAGGCGGTGCGGCCGGAGGCTTCGTCGTGGATCAGCACGCCATAATTGTCGGATAGGCAGGGGAACTGGAAGATTGCGAGAGCCATGACGAACTCCGATATGGGCGTATGGATGGGGTGGCGTCGTTTCGGATCGTTACCTAACATCGTCACGCCGACATCGACAGGGGAGATCGTGCTTGGAACAGGGCCGGACGCTGACGCCCGACGTGCTCGATCTCGCGAGCTTCTATACCGAGCGCCTGGGCGGCGTGGCGCAGGGCCTGGTCGGTGCCAAGCTCGCGGCGCTGTGGCCACGCGTCACCGGCGACCGGGTGCTGGGCCTCGGCTATGCGACGCCCTATCTCGCGCCGTTCGTGGCGCAGGCGGAGCGCGTGCTCAATTTCATGCCGGCCGCGCAGGGGGTGATGAACTGGCCGTCCGAGGGCGGCAATCTCGCGGCGCTCGTCGCTGACGACGAACTGCCGCTCACCGATTCGTCGATCGACCGCATCCTCGTCATCCACTGTCTCGAGACCGCCTCCAACGCGCGCGAGACGCTGCGCGAGCTTTGGCGCGTGCTGGTGCCGGGCGGTAAGATCATCATCGTCGTGCCGAACCGGCGCGGCATCTGGGCGCGGGTCGAGCGCACCCCCTTCGGCTATGGCCGGCCGTTCAGTCGCGGCCAGCTCGCGACGCTGCTGCGCAACACCGAATTCAGCGAGACCGCCTGGAGCGGCGCGCTGTTCGCGCCGCCCTTTGCCAGTCGGATGCTGATCCAGAACGGCCGCGCGTGGGAGCGGACGGGCGAAATGCTGTGGCCGGGCTTTGCCGGCGTGCAGATCGTCGAGGCGACCAAGCTCGTCTATCAGGGGCTGCCGGCGCGGAGCCGCCGCCGCCAACAGCCGGTTTTCCGTCCCGCGCTGGCGCCGCCGGGATAGCTTTTTCCGCGGTCGCCGCCTGCGGCGCGATCGGTTCGTCGAGGGGCGCGGCGATGCCGATCCGCAATGTTTTCTTTGATTTTGCCTTTGGGCTTGCCTATGAATCGGCCGCCGCCGGCCGCCTCGGCGCGGCCTATGTTTTCCCGCCCAGAGCCGATCCGAACGATGGCCTCGACCGTGACAAAGAATTCTGCCACCGAAGCAGATGCGGCGACACTCGCCCGCATCCGGCAAACGATCGACGAACTGGATGCCGAGATGCATCGCTGCCTGATCGAGCGCGGCACCGCCATCGACACCCTGATCAAGGTCAAGGGCACGAGCCGGCCCGGCGCCGCGTTCCGTCCCGGCCGCGAGGCCGACATGATGCGCCGGCTGGTAGCCCGCCATGAGGGCGCGCTGCCGATCTGGACGGTCGAGCACATCTGGCGCGAGATCATCACGACCTTCACGCGGATGCAGGCGAACTTCGACGTCGGCATCGACCAGGGCGTCGCCCGCGACGCGTTGCGCGACACCGGCCGTTTCCTGTTCGGCTTCACCGTGGCGCTGCACGGCTATGCCGACGCCGCGGCGACGATCAACCATATCCGCGAGACCGGCACCGATCTCGGCCTGGTCTCGGCCGAGCAGCCTCCATCCGCCGGCGCCTGGTGGCGGGCGCTCGGTCGCCCGTCGGCGCCGCGCATCATGGCGATGTCGCCCTATATCCGCATCGCCGGCCGTCCGGCCGAGCATCCGGCCTTCGTCATCGCGCCGGAGCTGGCCGATCCGACGCCGCCCGATCTCGATCTCTTCGCCGTGACGGCGATCGGCAAGGATCCCTGGCCGGCGATCGTCGCCGCCGGCGGCACCGTTCTGGCCGAGGCCGGCGCCGAGAAGCTGATCGCCCTGCCGGTCGGAACCGCCGTCGCCGCTCTGGCGGCGCGCGCCGGCTTCGAGGATGTCGCGCGCGTCGGCGCGCTGTCGCGCGGCATCGCCATCGGCGATGTCGACGCCAACCCGGTTCTCTATGAGCGCCTCGACGAGGCGGGAGTGTTGTGATGAGCAAGCCGTCGGACAAGACGCAGGATACCCAGCCCGCCGACCGGCCCGTGCCGCGTCCGGGCGTGCTGGACATCGCTCCCTATGTGCCGGGCCGCTCCAAGGCGACCGGCGGCTCCAAGGTCTACAAGCTCTCCTCGAACGAGACGCCGCTCGGACCGAGCCCGGCGGCTGTCGCCGCCTATCAGGCGACCGCCGCCAAGCTCGAGATCTATCCGGATGGATCGGCCGCCGACCTTCGCACGGCGATCGCCGACGCCTATGGCATCAACGCCTCGCGCATCATCTGCGGCAATGGCTCGGATGACGTGCTGGCGATGGTCAGCCACGTCTATCTCGGGCCGGGCGACGAGGCGATCTATTCGAAGCATGGCTTCAACGTCTATCCGATCCTGATCCAGGCCGCCGGCGCCACGCCGGTCGTCGCGCCGGAGAAGGACCTGACGACCTATGTCGACGGCATCCTCGAATTGGTGACCGACAGGACGCGCATCGTCTTCGTCGCCAATCCGAACAACCCGACCGGCACCTATCTGCCGTTCAGCGAGATTCGTCGGCTGCATGCTTCGCTGCCGCCGCGCGTCCTGCTGGTGCTCGACGCGGCCTATTCGGAATATGTCCGCCGCAACGACTATGAGAGCGGCATCGAGCTCGCCGGCAGCGCGCCGAACGTGCTGATGACGCGCACCTTCTCGAAGATCTATGGTCTGGCCGGCGTTCGTCTCGGCTGGGGCTACGGCCCGGCCGAGGTGATCGACGCGATGAACCGCATTCGCGGCCCGTTCAACGTCTCCGCGCCGGCGATGGCCGCCGGCATCGCGGCGCTCCGGGATCGCGCCCATATCGACGCCGCCATCGCCCATAACGAGGAATGGCTGCCGCGCGTCACCGAGGGCATCCGTTCGCTCGGCCTCGCGGTGACGCCGAGCGTCGGCAATTTCGTGTTGATCCACTTTCCGGACGAGAAGGGCCGCCGCGCCGTCGACGCCGACGAATATCTCGTTTCGCACGGCATCATCCTGCGCGTCATGTCGAGCTATCACCTGCCCAATGCGCTGCGCATGACCATCGGCTCGGCCGAGGCCAATGAGGCGACGATCGCGGCGCTGCGCGACTTTCTGCACCGGACGGCGCGCTGATGTCGGAGCCTCTCTTCGGCAAGCTCGCTCTGGTCGGCATCGGCCATATCGGCGCCTCGATCGCGCTCGCCGCGCGCCGCGCCGGCGTCGTGGGTGAGATCGCGATTTCGACCCGCAGCCCGGCGACGCTCGCCCGCGCCGAGCAACTCGGCCTTGGCGATGTCTATTTTCCCGAAGCGGCCGACGCCGTGCGCGATGCCGATCTCGTCATCGTCTGCGTGCCGGTCGGCGCTTCGGGCGATGTTGCCAGGATGATCGGGCCGCATCTGAAGGCCGGCGCGATCGTCTCCGATGTCGGTTCGGTCAAGGCCGCCGTCATCAAGGCGATGGCGCCGCATCTGCCGTCCGCCGTCCACTTCATCCCCGGCCATCCGTTGGCCGGCACCGAGCATTCGGGACCGGATGCCGGTCTCGTCGATCTGTTCCAGAACCGCTGGTGCGTGTTGACGCCGGCCGAGACGGTCGACCCGGCCGCGGTCGAGAAGCTGATGGCGTTCTGGCGGGCGCTCGGCGCCAATGTCGAGGCGATGAGCGCCGAGCACCATGACCTGGTGCTGGCGATCACCAGCCACCTGCCGCATCTGATCGCCTACAACATCGTCGGCACCGCTTCGGATCTCGAATCAGGCATCCGCTCGGAAGTGCTGAAGTTCTCGGCTTCCGGCTTTCGCGATTTCACCCGCATCGCGGCATCTGACCCGACGATGTGGCGCGACGTCTTCCTGAACAACAAGGAAGCGGTGCTCGAAATGCTCGGCCGCTTCAACGAGGATCTGGCGACGCTGACGCGGGCGATCCGCAATGGCGACGGCGACACGCTGTTCGACCTGTTCACGCGCACCCGCGCCATCCGTCGCTCGATCGTCGCCATCGGCCAGGACACCGCCGCCGCCGATTTCGGCCGCCGGGATCACACCAAGCCGTAGGACGGATCTGCCCTTCGCCTCGCCCTGGGGGCGAGGCACAGAGGCCGGCAGGTGGCGCGCCGGGATGGGTCAGCTGCCTGTGGCGGCATGGCCGAGCTTGAGTGGCGGCAGCCGGCCGAGCGGAATGAAGCCGGCCGAGACCTTGCCGTTCTTGATCGTCAGCGTCGTCTCGCGCCAGGTCTTGCCGCCGACCTCGACCGGCTTGAGGAAGGCCGAGAGCGGACCCAGGATCTGCGCAACCTGATCGCGGCTGCCGGGATGGATGGTCTCGGCGATATCGGGCAGGCGGTCGAGCTGGTCGACCCGGATCGCCACCTTGCCGGAAACGACGCCGTCGCGCGCGACGCTGAGATCGCCGCTGGCCATCGCCAGGAAACCGCCGATTTCGATGCTGAGCTGATCGAGCTTGACCTGTCCGCCGGCGGCGAGCCAGGCGGGAAGCGGATCGACATGGCCGTCGCGAAGCTCCGGCAGCGCGCCGGGAAGAATGGCGTAGAGCTTGGCCGAAAGGTCGGGCAGCGGCGGCGCGCCGGGGATCGTTGCAGCGAAATTGTCCACCGTTCCGGCGAGGTCGAGCGCCGTGGCATCGCTGTCGTTCTGCAACAGGTGCAGCTCGGCGTGCTTCGCGCGCGCGGCTGTCGGCAGGCGCGGATTTGAAGGGGCGTTGATCGTCGTGGTCAGATCGTCGGCGACGGCGGAAAAGCGCTTCAGCCGCGAGGTTCCGACGCGGACACTGGTTTGCAGCGAGGACCAGTTCGCCTCGACGCCGAGGTCGCCGGGCGCCTTCAGCGCCAGCGGGCCCTGCACCGAGGCGAGCACATGGCCGGGATTGTAGATGAGCGCGATCGCCTCCAGCGCGCCGACATTGGCCGACAGGCCCTTCGACGGCAATTCGAGCGAGGCGGGCGCGCAATCGAGCGTGAACTTGAACGGGAAGCCGCCAAGCGATTCGGCATTGCAGCCGAGGACGCCGCCCGCGGCGACGAAATCCGCCTTGATGGCGGCGATCCGCTCGGTGGCGATCCGGTTGGCCCAGAACCAGCCGCCAGCCCATATCGCGCACAAAAGCACGGCGGCGGCGATGACGAACTGGAACTTGCGCCGGGCGGAACGGGGCCTGGCCGCCGTCGTTTGGGCGGTGGCGTCCGTCTTGGCCGGTTCGATCATCCGTTTCCTCCGTTGATGTGGCGGGCGGCGGCTGTTACGCGGTGACAATCTGTCTTTTCGAGGACGCACTCATGTCCGATTTCTGGGTCTTTGGCTATGGCTCGCTGATGTGGCGGCCAGGCTTCGCCTTTGAAGAGGCGATCCCCGCCCATCTCGAAGGCGAGCGCCGGGCCTTCTGCGTCCAGTCTCATATCTATCGCGGCACGCCGGCGCATCCCGGCCTCGTGCTGGGCCTCGACAAGGGCGGTTCGTGCCGGGGCATGGCATTTCGGGTGGCTGATGGCGAGCGCGACACCGCTCTCGCCTATCTGCGCGAGCGCGAACTGGTGACCAATTCCTACATCGAGGTCGAGCGCAACATCCGGCTCGATCGGCCGATGCGCGACTATGTGCGGGCGATCACCTATGTGGTCGATCGCGAGCACCCGCAATATGCCGGCGATCTCTCGCGCGAGGCGGTGCTGGCGCAGGTGCGCGACAGCGTCGGCCAGGCCGGCAGCAATCGCGACTATGTACTCGCCACCGCGGCGCATCTCGCCAGCCTCGGCATCGAGGATCCGCTGCTCGAATGGCTGGCGGCGCGGCTGACAGCCGGGCCGGCGACCTGATCAGGCCGATTCGCTCGCCTGGATCGCGTGGATGCGCGCCACCGCCTCCGGCGGCAGCGGCGGCGGATTGGGTCCTTCGGCCGCCTCGATCAAAAGCTTGTCCGTCGCCGGCTCCAGCACGCCGATCAGCGTCGCCAGGAAGGTCTTCGAATCAAGGCCGGGCGGGATCGGGTCGAGCACGTCGATGACGATGGTGCCGGGGAAGCGCAGGAAGCTCTGGCGTGGCCAGTAGAGGCCGGAATTCATCGCGATCGGCACCACGGGAACTTTCAGCTCGCGGTAGAGATGGATGATGCCGAACTTGTAGTCGGGCGGCGAGCCGGCAGTGCGGCGGGTGCCTTCCGGGAACAGGATGACCTGGCGGCCGGCGTCGACGGCCTCCTTCGAATCGGTCGCGAGCTTGCGCAGCGCCTTCGAGCCGCCGGCGCGGTCGACCGGGATCATGCCGGCCTTCCATGTGTACCAGCCGAACAGCGGGATCCACATCAGCTGCCGCTTCATGACGTAGGTCGGGTCGTCGAGCAGATGGAACAGCGCCATCGTCTCGAAGGCCGACTGGTGCTTCGGCGCGATCAGGCCGCCGCCTTTCGGCAGCTTCTCGATGCCGCGCACTTCGATCTTCGTGCCGGCGAAGACGCGCAGCGCCCACATCGACGAGGCGGTCCAGAACTTGACCACGGCCATGGCCGCGCGATGCGGCAGGAAGAAGAAAAACGGAAGCGTCACGGCGAGGATGATCGCCATGATCAGATAGAACGCGGCCTGGAAGAGCAGTGAGCGAAGGATCAGCATGGTGCGGCTCTACGTCGGCGTCGAAAGATACGGCGTCAGCGCAGGATCCCGCCGGTTGTCGCGTGAGTATGCGATTCCGCGGCAATCGCGGTCGCGCTTTCCCCCCGCGGCGTCTCAAAGGCGAGCCGCGCACGAGCGAGCGTATACTTCAGGTACTCGCCAAGGAGAAGCTTTACTGATGCCGCATGGCGCCACCAGCGGTCCATTTCGAGCTGCTTGTTCGAAACCGGGTAGGGAATGAGGCGCACGCCGGGCATGGCGCGGCCTAGTTCCACCATGCTGCGGGGCATGTGGTAGTCGCTGGTGACGATGATTAACGAGTGGATGCCCTGCTTCTCGACCCAGGCCCGCGTCTCGTCGGCATTGCCGATCGTGTCGCGCGCCGCATGGCCGAGATCGACGCGTTGGTCGAGCACGACGCTGTCGGCGCTCTCGACGGCGCGGGCGATGTCGTGCCGGCCGACGGCTGGATTGACGCCGGAAATCAGCAACTTTTCGGCCCGATTGTCGCGCAGCAGCGCCAGCGCGCCATCGATTCGCGCCGTGCCGCCGGTCAGCGCCACGATGCCATCGGCCGAAACGTCGGTCGGGGGCGTGGTGTTGGCGACCTGGCGGGCGAAGCGGGCGAAATCGAGACCGGCGATCGAACCGGCGATGGCGAGCAGCAGCAGCACGGTGACGAGCGGGCGGCGACCGGGAGCCGGCAAGCGGCCACGCGCCGGCGCGCCGGCGAAATTCCGTCGGCCAAGGTCCGTACCGGTTTGGGCCGCGTCACTCATGCCGACCAGATTGCGAGCCGATTGCGGCCAAGAGTAGGCGGAGGTCACGCCATTGTGACGGCCAAGTGAAGGGGACAAGGGCGCGCCGCCGGTCATTCGATTGAGGCCAGGTGGCGATAGACGGTGAGGCGCGAGGTGATCGCGGTCATGACGCCGATCAGCAACGCGATGACGAGGGCGCCGAGATAGCCGGTCGGACCGATGGCGAAGCGGCCGAACAGCGCCGAGACCTGGTCGCCCTCCGGCGTCGCGATCGAGCGACCGATGAAAAAGGAGAGGACGGCGAAGAGGATCGCCGCGCCGGACGCGCCGAGCAGCCCTCCCTTCAGCCCGAGGAACAGGAAGTGGCGCTGGAATTCGCGCGCGATGAAGCTCGCCTCGGCCCCGACATAATGCAGCACCGAGACGATGTCGCGGTTCGACGCCATGGCGCCGCGCGTGGCGAAAATCACCGACAGCACGGTGGCGATGAAGACGAGGCCAAGGATCGTAACGCCGATGATCACCGTCGCATTGGCCATCGTCTTCAGGCGGTCGGTCCAGGTGCGGTGATCGTCAAGGCTGGCGCCCTTCACCTCCTTGTCGAGGCGGGAGGCGAGCGCGATCAGGTCGACGGCGTCCGGGTCGGCCAGCTCGACGACGATCAGATGCGGGATCGGCAGGTCGCTCATATCGAGGCCGCTGCCGAGCCAGGGTTCAAGCAGCTTGGCGTTTTCCCAGTCTTCCAGCACGCGGGCCTGGGCGACGCCCGGCATCGAGGCGGCGATGGTCGAGGCCTTCTGCGCCTCGGCATTGGTGTCGACGCCATCGACCGGCCGGACCTGGATGGTGATCTCGCGCACGATGTCGGCCTGCCAGCCGAGCGAGGCGTCGCGCACCAGCGACACGGCGCCGAGCGTCAGGCAGGCAAGGAAACTCATGATGGCGATGACGATCATCAGCGACTTGCCGGCGATCGATTGTGCCGGGACGATCGGCGCGGAGACGGGGTTTCCCGCGCGCGCACGGCGGCGCGACGGCAGGATCGCGCCGAACATCCGGCTGAAGAGGCCCGGGCCCCGGTCGGTGGCGTGCTCACTCATAGATCGAGAGGCGTCCTTCATGCAGCACGAGGCGACGGGCGTCGAACTGGTTCATCAGGCCGATATCGTGGGTGGCGATCACGACCGAGGTGCCGAGCCGGTTCAACTCGACGAAAAGGCGCAGCAGGCGCTTGGCAAGCGGCGGGTCGACATTGCCGGTCGGCTCGTCGGCGAGCAGGATTTCCGGCTGGCCGATCAGGGCGCGGGCGATGGCGGCGCGCTGCTTCTCGCCGCCGGAAAGAATCGGCGGCAGCGCCTGCATGCGGTCGCCGAGCCCGACCCATTTCAGCAGTTCGACGACGTCGGCGCGATAGCTTGATTCCTCGCGGCCGAGCACGCGCAGCGGCAGTGCGACGTTCTCGAAGGTGGTGAGGTGATCGAGCAGGCGAAAATCCTGGAAAACCACGCCGACGCGGCGGCGCAGCGCCGGCAGGTCCGCCTTGGGCAGGGTGACGACGTCGCGGTCGAACACGGTGATCAGGCCGCGGGTCGGCTTCAGCGACAGGCAGAGCAGGCGCAGCAGCGTCGACTTGCCGGCGCCCGACGGGCCGGTCAGAAACTGGAAGGATTTGGGCGCGATCTGGAAGGAGAGGTCGCGGAGGACCTCGGCACCCATGCCATAACGCAGGCCGACATTCTCGAAGCGGATCACCGTATTTTTCCTGCTTCCGCTCTCTCTGTGTCGTGGCGGCCGCTGGTCCGGCCACACTGAAGGCCGCCGCGCCAAGGCGGCGGACGATTCGCACAGCTTGCCGGGATCAGCGTTAACGAGTTGTTAGCGATGCCCGGCCGGCCGGGCGGTTCGTGCTCCTATGCCATCCGATCAAGGCAAAGCAGCGGCATGGCGAGGCCGGAGCGCCGGCGAAATCGGCACCGGCGCGGGCGCTTTTTCGGGCTTCGGCCGGGGACGATCCGGCGTCTTGCCGCGTGCGCTTGCGACAAATCGCGGAGATCGGCCCGGATTCATGCCGAGGCGACGCGTTTTCGGTGACATTCGGTCGCTCGGCGACTAAGAGAACTGCTTTCCCGGGCCTGATCGCCCGGCCGGGTGAGCGGGACGGCGCGCGGCGGTGCGCCATCGCCGCTTCCGCCAACGAAGGAATGAACTGATGCCTGTTGTCCGTGGCCGGTCGATCCGCGTCCTCTACGACATTCCCGAGATTGCCGCGCGCAATGCCGAGCTCGCCGCCGAGATCGCCGCGTCCGGCTATCGCGACCTGTTAGTCATCTCGATCCTGAAAGGCAGCTTCGTCTTCGCCGCCGACCTGATCCGCGCCCTGCACGAGGCCGGCATGGCGCCCGAGGTCGAGTTCATCTCGCTGTCGAGCTATGGGGCCGGCACGACCTCGTCGGGTTCGGTACGGGTCGTCAAGGATATCGAGAGCGAGGTCGCGGGCCGCGACGTGCTGCTGATCGATGACATCCTCGAATCCGGCCGCACGCTCGATTTCGCCCGCAAGCTGATGCTGGAGCGGGGCGCTGCACGGGTCGGCATCGCCGTGCTGCTCGACAAGCCGGGCAAGCGCGCCACGGAGATCACGGCCGAGCATGTCGGCTTCAACTGTCCGGACCTGTTCGTCGTCGGCTATGGCATGGACGTCGCGCACGCTTTTCGCGAGCTGCCCTTCGTCGGCGTGGTCGAGGACGCCGAATAGAACCGTTGTCGTCGCGCCAAAAGGTGCGACGCAAGGCTCCCGGATTTCCAAGGATTTCAGACAGGCGCGTCGGTCTCCGGCGCGCCTGTCCCGTTTTGAATTGCCGCTTGCCCGTTCCAGGTCACGATCTGTTTAGGGGAATGGGGGATGATCCCGGTCTGATTGTTTGATTGATGATCCGATCCGGGCAGCGTTTCGTCCCTGGGATCATGTTCTGGGAACGGACCTGATGGCGCGCATTCTGGTGACCGAAGACGATGACGCGGTGCGGATGTTCGTATCGCGCGCGCTCATGATGGACGGCCATGATGTGCTGACGGCGGAAGATGGCGAGGACGCCCTCGACGTGCTGATCCGCGAAAAGGGCGAATTCGACCTGCTTTTGACCGACATCAAGATGCCGATCATGGACGGTATCGCGCTGACCCATGCGGCGGCGTCGCAATATCGCGACCTGACCATCCTGCTGATGACCGGCTTCGCCGACCAGCGCGAGCGGGCCGACGGCCTGGCCGAGCTGATCTTCGACGTGGTGACGAAGCCGTTCTCGCTGGCCGAGATCCGCCATATGGTCAAGTGCGCACTGAATTCGAACAATTTGCGCGCCGCCGTCGCCTGAGGCGAAGGCAGGCCCTCACCCCAGCTCGCTCCCGCAAGTGGGCGAGGGGACGTTCCCGTATTCTCCGAACGATCCGGTTCTCTCGCCGGCATGGATCCCGGACGCAGCGAAGCGGAGATCCGGGATCTATGCCGCGGGGTTCCTGGGAGCCTCGCGCCTCCATCGCCCCGGCTGAATGGATCCCGGGTCAAGCCCGGGATGACGGCGAGGGTGTGTCGGCGGGGAGCATGCCGGCCCGATGCCGAAGGCCGCTCAGTACTTCTGCAGCAGCCGCTCCAGATAGTCGCGCTCGATCAGCGGGCGCGCCGGATCGCCGAGGCGTTTGCGGATCATGTCGAGGATCTCGCGGGCGCGCTGGGTGTCGATCGCGTCCGGCACTTTCACCGACGAGCCGAGATCGGTGCCGCGGCCCTGCTGCTGCCGGCCGAGCGGGTCCTGACCGGGCATCGGGCCGCCCTGGTGGGTGGCGGAACCATTCTGGCGCGCCATCTGGTCGGCCAGGCTGCGCGCGCCTTCGCGAAGGGCCTGCAACGCCTGCCCCTGCGGGCCGACGGCCTGTCCCGGCGCGCCCTCGCCGAGCTGCTCCGCGGCGTCGCCCATCGACCGGTCGGCCTGGCCGAGCTTGCCGTCCGGCTGCATGCCCTGCTGCCTCATCGTCTGCTGCAGCTCCTGCAGCATCTTCTGAAGGCTTTGCTGGCCCTCGCGCAGCTCCCGTAGCGTCTTCTCGCGCTCCTCCGGCGCCATGGGCTGCGCGTCGGCGCCGCTGCCATCGGTATCCGGATCCATCTTGAAGGTTCGGTCCATCAGCTGCTGCTGGCGCTGGATCATCTCGCCGAGCTTGTCGAGCGCCTGGTTCATCGCGCCGTTCTGCCCGTCCTGGCCCTGCTGCGAGCGGCTCGCCTCGAGATTCTCCATCATCTGCTGCAACTGGCTCAACATCTGCTGGGCGGCGTCTCGCGAGCCGGTCTTGGCCAGATTCTCGATCTGGTCCATCATCTTCTTCAGATCTTCCGGCCGCAGCACCTGGGTGTTCGGGTCCATCGGCTGCCGGTTGGCCGATTGCGGATTGCGGGCCGCATCCTGCGCCAGGGCCTCCAGATATTTGTCCATCGCCTCGCGCAGATCCTGCATCGCCTTTTCAAGCTCGGCGTCGGAGGCGTTGCTCTCGATGGCCTTGCGCAGGGCCTCCTGCGCGGCGCGCAGATCCTGGGCGGCCAGCGACAGGTCGCCATCCTCGATGCCAAGCGCGATCTGCCAGAGGAAATCCACCGTCTCGACCAGCTCGGCGTCGCTCGGCGCACCGGTCAGCCGGTGATAGGCGGCGCGCAGCGCCAGATAGGGACCGTTGGTCTTGAACTTGTCCGGGTAGAGCGTGATGGCGTCGATCGCCATGGCAACATTGGGCGCCTTGCGGGCATCGAGCGCCAGCATGCGGCGCTGCTCGACCACGGCGCGGGCGATCGGATTGTGGAACGCCCGCATCGGCAGGGTGAATTCGGTGGATGGGCTCTCGCCGATCTGCCCGGCCTCGTCGGTCGCCGTCAGGTGCATCTTGACCTTGGCGCCGGCCCAGGGGTGGGCCGACAGGTCGCGGATCGTCTCGCCCGTGCCCTCGCGCATGCGCAAGCGCGGCAGGTTGAGCGGCAGTTCCGGGGCGGCGACGAGCGGCCGCGCGCCGCTCTCGGCCGGCGCCTCGGCGGCGCCGATCGCGGCGGTGGCGGACATCACGCCGTAATCGTCGCTGAGCGAATAGGCGAGCGACAGTGCGCCGCTCTGCGTTGCCGAGGGCTCGCGGGTCAGCTCGATCTTCGGCGGCTCGTCCGGCGTGACGGCGAACGACCAGGAGAGCAGGGTGCGGCCGCCGCGCGCGACGCTGAGCGCGCTGTCGGCGGAAAGCGTCAGCTTGTGCTCGCTCGGCGGCGCGGCATCGGTCGCCGTTTTCGGGGGCGCGGCGGCGTCAAAGGCGATCGGCTGGCCTCTGGTGGTGACGGCATGGGCGGCGAGGTCGGGTTCGACCGGCATCCGCAGCGTCACGACGGAGCCCTGCGGCACCTTCAGCGGCTGGCTTGGATCGAAACCGCCCGGTCGCGCGGCGTCGCCGGTCAGGAAGATCGGCGGCCGGCTGGTATAGGCCGGCGGCGTCACCCAGGCGTCGATGCGCGGCGGCGCCTGCGTGGCGGCGGCGGCCGGCCGGATGGCGTCGGCGATGCGGTCGAGCCGGTCGGGGCCCGCCATCAGGAAGGCGACCAGCAGGACCAGAGGCAGCAGGAAGCGCAGCGCATAGGGATCGCGCGCATTCATGCCGGGCGAGGGGATGCCGGTTCTGAGATGGTCGAGCTTTTCCAGCAGGCGCAGCCGATGGGCGCGCCAGAGCGATTGCGTCAGCGGATCGCCGGTCGGCTGCGACAGCCGGTCGCCAAAGGCGGTGGCCGGGCGATGTTCCATGGCGCTTTCGCGCGCGACGCGCGCCAGCGCCTCGTCCCGGGTCGGCAGCGGCATCCGCGCCAGGTGGAGAATGAACCCGACATAGGCGATGCCGAACAGCGCCAGCACGCCATAGCGCAGCGGATCGGCCATGCGCGGCCAGAGGCCGAACCAGGAAATGACGAGGAACAGCCCGGCGAGGCAGAGGATCGGGACGATGCGCGGCCAGGCGGCTTCCCAGATCAGGACCCGCCGGGCACGGCCGACGGCCGTCGCGATTCGTTGCTGCGCGGCCGATTCCACGGAAGCGGGCAGTACCGATTCCGCTCCGTTGCTGTCCGCAGTCTTGCCCGCGGGCTCGGTCATTGCCGCTCCGTCTTGTCCGTCACGCCCGCCGCCCCTTGTACTCTAGCAACTGAAGTTGGGGCGAGCGAGCCTCCCGGCAAGGTTTAGCGGTCAACTGCGGCCGGGGCGAGGCCGGCTTATTCGGCCAGCCAGGGCGGCAGGCGGTCCATGCCGATCAGGTCGTCATAGGTCTGGCGCGGCCGGATCACGGCGAATTCGCTGCCGTTGACCAGCACTTCGGCGGCGAGGGGCCGGGTGTTGTAGCTCGAGCCCTGCACCGCGCCATAGGCGCCGGCCGTCATCACGGCGATGAGGTCACCGGGCTCGACGACCGCCATGGTGCGATTGAGCGCCAGGTAGTCGCCCGTTTCGCAGACGCCGCCGACGACATCCGCGAAGATTTCGCGCGCGCCCGGCTTGGGTTCGTTGACCGGCTGGATGTCGTGATGCGCCTCGTACAGCGTCGGGCGGATCAGGTCGTTCATGCCGGCGTCGACGATGACGAAGGTCTTGGCGGCGCCTTCCTTCACATAGACGACTTCCGAGACGAGGATGCCGGCATTGCCGACGATCATCCGGCCCGGTTCGAACAGGATCTTGCCGCCGAGATTGCCGAGCCGCTTGCGCACGATCGCCGCGTAGGCGGTGGGATCGGGCGGCACTTCGCCGTCGAGGTGGTAGGGAATGCCGAGGCCGCCACCGCCATCGACGTGATCGATGGTGTGGCCGTCGGCGCGCAGGTCGCGCACCAGGTCGGCCAGCAGGCCGTAGGCCGCATCATACGGCTCCATGTCGGTGATCTGGCTGCCGATATGCATGTCGACGCCGGCGATCTTGATCCCGGGCAAGGTGGCTGCGTGGGCGTAGACCTCGCGGGCGCGCACATAGGGGATGCCGAACTTGTTCTCGGCCTTGCCGGTGGTGATCTTGGCGTGCGTCTTGGCATCGACGTCGGGATTGATGCGCAGCGAAATCGTCGCCGTCGCACCCTTGGCGGTGGCGATCTCGGAGATCCGCTCCAGCTCCGGCTCGGATTCGACGTTGAAGCAGAGGATGCCGGTATCGAGCGCCAGCGCGATCTCGCGGGCCGTCTTGGCAACGCCGGAGAAGACGATCTTTTCCGGCGGGCAGCCGGCGGCGAGCGCACGGCGCAGTTCGCCTTCCGAGACGACGTCCATGCCGGCGCCCTCGGCGACCAGCGTCTTCAGCACGGCCTGGTTGGAATTCGCCTTCATGGCGTAGCAGATGAGCGTGTCCATCCCTGCCAGCGCCTCGCGAAACACGCGAAAATGGCGGACGAGGGTGGCGGTCGAGTAGCAATAGAACGGCGTGCCGACGGCCTCGGCGATGTCGGCGATCGCCACGTCCTCGGCGTAGAGCGCGCCGTCGCGATATTCGAAATGGTTCATGACAGGGTCAATCGTCGTAAGGGAGCGCCATCTTCACCTCTCCCTGAGGGAGAGGTCGACGGCGTAGCCGGCGGGTGAGGGTTTAGGGAACCATCCGGTGAGGGCGTAAACCCTCACCCGGACCTTCGGTCCGACCTCTCCCTCAGGGAGAGGTGAAGAAAATCCCTCGACCGTGCCGAACAGGCTCAGAGCAGCTTGTCGATAAACAGCGAGCGATCCGGTTTGGCCGGTTTGGAAACGTCGGGCTTTTTGCCGTCGGGGCCGGCCTGCTGGGCGGAAAGCGCTTGCGGACCGCCCGGCGGCGGCTCCGGCGGACCCTTCACGCCACAACCGGCGAGCGCCATCGCGGCGGTCAGAAGGAGGATTCGGGCAGCAAGGGCCAAGGCGGCTTCTCCTGAAGGGCTCGTCGATCCGGCGGCGCATCTTAACCGATCGCGCCGCCCCGTCATTGCCAATGTTCGGCGGAATTCGCGGCTGTTGTCTAGGCCTTGGCCTCGCGGGCGAGCGCCCGCTGCCAGCGTTTCGCCTGCGCGCGCACGTTCTTCGGCGAGGTGCCGCCATAGCTGGTGCGGCTCCTGACCGACTTGTCGACGGTCAGCACCGAATAGACCGCGTCGGTGATGGCGGGATGCACGGCCTGCATCTCGTCCAGCGTCACCTTGGTCAGGTCGACGCCGCGCTCGGAAGCAATCGCCACGATGCGGCCGGTGACGTGGTGGGCATCACGGAACGGCATGTTCAGTTCGCGCACCAGCCAGTCGGCCAGATCCGTCGCCGTGGCGAAGCCGGAGCCTGCCGCCTTCTTCAGCGTCGCGGATTCCGGCTCCATGTCGAGCACCATGCCGGTGGTCGCGGCAATCGCCAGTTCCAGGCTCTCAAACGCGTCGAAAGCCTGCTCCTTGTCTTCCTGCATATCCTTCTGATAGGCGAGCGGAAGACCCTTCATGACGATCTGCAGCGCCGTCTGGGCGCCGATGATGCGGCCCGTCTTGGCGCGCACCAGTTCGGCGGCGTCCGGGTTGCGCTTCTGCGGCATGATCGACGAGCCGGTGGTGAACTTGTCGGAAAGCTTGATGAAGCGGAACTGCGCCGACGACCAGATGACGATCTCTTCGGCGAAGCGCGACAGATGGATGGCGCAGAGGCTGGCGGCGGCCAGCGCCTCGATGACGAAGTCGCGGTCGGAGACGCTATCGAGCGAATTCGCCGTCGGCCGGTCGAAGCCAAGCGCCTGCGCCGTCTGGAAACGGTCGATCGGGAACGAGGTGCCGGCGAGCGCCGCGGCGCCGAGCGGGTTCTCGTTGAGGCGCTTGCGCGCGTCCTGGAAGCGGCCGCGGTCGCGGCCGATCATCTCGACATAGGCCAGCATGTGGTGGCCGAAGGTCACCGGCTGGGCGCTCTGCAGATGGGTGAAGCCGGGCATCACCTGGCCGGCGTGCTCGAAAGCCTTGTCAGCGAGCGCACTCTGCAGGTTGCGCAGCGCCGCATCGACGGCGTCGATGGTGTCGCGGACCCAGAGCTTGAAATCGGTCGCCACCTGGTCGTTGCGCGAGCGGGCGGTGTGCAGCCGTCCGGCTGCGTCGCCGATCAGTTCCTTCAGGCGCGACTCGATGTTGAGGTGGATGTCCTCGAGCGCGCGCGAGAACTTGAACGTGCCCGCTTCGATTTCGCGCAGGATGGCGTCTAGACCTGCCGCAATCTTTTCGGCATCGTCCGCCGCGATAATTCCCTGGCGGGCGAGCATGGCGGCATGCGCCTTCGAGCCGGCAATGTCCTGACGGTAGAGCTTCTGGTCGAAACCAATCGACGCGTTGATCTCTTCCATGATGGCGGCCGGGCCTTCGGAGAAGCGGCCACCCCACATCGAATTGCTCATGTACCCTCTCTCGGAGGCCTTGGAGGCAGGACGGAATGAATGAGACGCGCGGTCAATCGCGACGCTGGCCGATCATCGGCCTTGCCGCGATCGCAGGCATCGCAGTGGGAGTCGCGGCGGTATACGTGACGGAGACCCGGAAAGGCAACGCTGTCGTTGAATGGTCGGGTGTCGACTGCGCCCCGGCGGTCAAGGCGGCGGGCCTTCTGGCGCCTTTCGCCAAGGGCGATGTCGCGGCTTTCCGCGTCGCCAGCGAACCGGCGCTGCTCACCGATCTCTCGTTCCAGAACGCGGCCGGCGACAAGGTGAGCATCGCCGATTTCGCCGGCAAGACGGTGCTCTTGAACCTTTGGGCGACCTGGTGCGCGCCCTGCCGGCAGGAGATGCCGGCGCTCGACCGCCTCGACGCGGCGCATGAGGGCAAGGATTTTTCCGTTGTCGCCGTCTCGATCGACACGCAGGATCCGGCCAAGCCGAAGAAGTTCCTGGAAGAGATCGGCGTCAAGTCGCTCGCCTTCTACGGCGATCCGTCGACCGGCATCTTTACCGGGCTGAAGGGCAAGGGCATGGCCGTCGGCCTGCCGACGACGGTGCTGATCGACAAGCAGGGCTGCGCGCTTGGCGTGATGTCCGGCCCGGCCGAATGGGATTCGGACGATGCCAAGGCGCTGATCGGGGCGGCGACCGGCGCCTGATCGGCGCGAGGTTCCGTCGCGCGCGCCAGAGCGTTTTCGAGCGAAGTGGGTACCGGTTCGCGTGAAGAAAACGCGACCCAACAAAGAACTAGAGCCGATCAGCGTTTCCGTGAAACGATGAATGGCTCTAGACCCGCCCCAGATGATTGTCGAACTGCTCGCTGCGCCGCGCGACCGGGTCGAGCTTGCCGTCCTTGGCGCGCATGACGCGACCGTCGCCGGCGGTGGCCAGGAAGGCGTCGCCCTTGGTCGCGGCGACGCCGCAGCCGTCCGGCAGCGCCACGACGTCGCGAAAATCGCCGCTGGTCGCGTCCCAGAAGAACACCTGGCCGCCGATCGGCGACGAGGTGGCGATCGTGCCGCCGTCGCGGCTTGCCACCACCGAGCCGATATAGTTGCGCGCCAGCGGCGCAACGGCGTCCGGAAACGCCATCAGCTTCGCCTTGCCGTCCTTGCCGATGCGGCCGACCAGCGGCGGCCGGACGCCGCGCTCGCCCTCCCACTGGCAGCCGAACCAGACCGAGCCGGCGCCGTCGAAGGTCATGTGCCGCATCGACAGCCGGTTCAGCGAGGCGTCGAGCACCGTCTCGTCGAGCCGGTCGCCGGTCGCGCTGTCGATCTTGACGATCGAGGGCCGCATCTCGGCGAGGTTGAGCTTCTGCCGGCCATAGTCCGGATGGGTCTCGATGCCGCCATTGGCGATCACCAGCGTGCGGTCGTCGGGCGCGAGCAGGATTTCGTGCGCGTCCATGCCATGCGTCTCGAACTCGCCGATCCGCTCATAGCTGCCGCTGGCGTCATAGACGCCGATGACGCCGCGCGAGCGCTCGCCGTTGAAATGGTTCTCGGTGGCATAGAGCAGGCGGCCATCGGCGGAGAAGATGCCGTGGCCGAAGAAGTGATGGCCCTCGGGCGGCGTGATCGTCGCCAGCGGCTCGCAGGAGGCGATGTCGACGATGACGGCGAAATAGCCCGGCCGCCGGGCGAAGACCGCCAGCCGCTCCCTGGCCGGGTCGACGGCGATGTCGTGGCCGCGGCCGGCCAGCTTCATCCGTCCGACAATGGCGCCGCGCTCGTCGATCAGCACCAGCTCGTGCTGACGCGGACCGACGCGGACGGAGGAGACGAAGACCTGCCGCTCCGCCGCTCCGCCCGAATCGTCCTGGGCGAACGGAAGGATCGCCCGCAGGGCACGGCCCGCGAACGCGCGGATGCCGGTCGTCTCAGTCGCCGTCGAGCGCATTGAACCCCGGCGAGATGCCCGCCGCCTCCGCGAACCGGAAATTGAAGATGTCCTCGATCGTCTTCAGGACGTCGAAGGCGTGCTGGAGCTTTGCATAGCTGGCCGGGTCGGCCAGAGCTTCCGCCCAGGGCTTGCCGACATCGATCGACTGGCGGAAGTCGGTCATCGCGGCTTCGGTCGCCGCGAGCAGGGTCGCTGCCTGGTCGGGCGTCAGGCTGAACACGTCCGAGCGCTCCACCAGAAGTTCGAGCGCGTCGGCGGAAGCGTTCAGATAGACGAAGCTCTCGCCCGATTTGACGAAGGCGCCCCGGCCGGGCTTGGCGGTCTCGATCGATTTGCCGAGCGCCGGCAACAGGCGCTGGTCGCGCATCTGCTGCAGCCCGGTGACAACAGCCTTCAGGATCTCGACCAGCGGCTCGCTGGCGTCGCGATAGACGATGTTGGCGCCGCCCGGGCTCAGCATAAGGTCGCGCCAACCGCCTTCGCGGGTCCATTCGGTCACCGCCTCGCCGGCAATGACATGGAGGTTCTCGGCGATGCGGAGCGCCAACTGGCAGCGATAGGTGGCACTTTCCGCGTCGTCCGACGCGCCGAAGACGAGCGCCTCGAAGGCCGGCATGCCCTGCACGGCGGCGCTCTTCTTCGCGATCGCGCCGGGCTCGAGCAGGGCCGGGTCCGGCTTGGCCAGGATCTGGCGCAACTGGCGCGCGCCGGTGCCGTGCGGGTCGGGCAGGAAGGAGAAGCGCTCCAGCCGGGCCTTTTCCGCCATCGGCCCGAAGCGCAGGAAATCGACATGCGCCCAGGCCTGGAGCACGGCCGTGAAGGCGGCGCGAACCTTGTCGTCGGGCGCGGTGGTCGGGTTCTTGCAGCTCTCCTGCATCGCGGCGACCAGCTTGGCGGTCGCGTCGCGGAGTGCCTCGTAGGACGGGATGAAATAGCCGGAGATTGCCTTCTTCGCGACCGCGTCGAGCGCCGAGGGGCTGGGGCCGGGCTTCACCGGCGCATCCGTCGATTGCGCGAGGACGCGCCGCGCCGCGAGCAGCAGAGGCGACATCAACAGCAGGCGTTTGGTGATCGCGATCATAGCGTTTCCAGATAGGCGACAAGCGCGGCCCGGTCGGCCGCCAGAAGGGCTTCATAGCGCGTTTTCGCGGCCGTGGCTTCGCCGCCATGGGCGCGGATCGCTTCATCCAGCGTGCCGGCGCGGCCGTCATGCAGGAAGCGGCGGTCGGCATCGGTACGGAAGGCCAGCGACGTGAGCGGGGCGGTGCGCCATTCGGACGAGGCGACGCCCGGTTCGCCGACGCCGTCGTCGAGGCCAGGGCCCATGTCGTGCAGCAGCAGGTCGCTGTAGATCGCGACCGTGCCGCCATCGCGAGCCGGCAGGCTCGGCACATGGCAAGCGGCGCAGCCGGTCGAGGCGAACAAGGCGGCGCCGGGCGGGGCCGGCTCGACTGGCGCGGGCGCGGCCAGGCTCTTCAGATAGGCGTTGAGCAGCCGCACCATCTCCGCCGAGATTTCTTCATTGTCGAAGCCCGGGCTGCGACCATTGGGAGCGGCGAGGCAATCCGGCTCCATTTTCGTGCAATCGCCATACGGAAACGGTGCCAGAGGACTCGACATGCCGATATCGAGCATGAAGGCGTCGGATGTCATCTGGTCGAGCGTCGCCGCCGAGGCCTTCCAGCCATAGCGGCCGAGCTTCGGCTCGCCGTCGACCGCGAGCAGGCGGGGGCGGCCGCCGACGCCGTCGGGATGGTTCTTGTTGCGGGCGGCGCGTTCCAGAACGGCGGCTTCGTCGACCTTATCGATCAGCCCGATGCCGCGCAGCGACGGCGCCTGGCGCGGGCCGAGCCGGGTGTCGGGCGCGAGGTCGCCACGGCTTGGCGCGAAGATGACGGCCAGGGCGTCGCCCGGCTTTTCCGGCAGCGCGTAGGTGACTGTGCCCTCGCTGATCAGGCCGGAGACGGCGCGCGGCTGGATCTGCCGGCCGTAGACCGGGTCGGTCGCGCCATGCCTGTCGCCGAGCCGCGTCGCGAGGCCGCGCTGCGCCACGGTGCCGTCCTCAAGCGGCGTGATCTTGGCCGAAAGCGCCTTGCCGGAATGACAGCTGGCGCAGCTCTTCTCGTTGAACAGCGGCCCGAGCCCGTCATTGGCGGCGGTCGAGGAGGGGGCCTCCACCCAGATCCGGTCGAACAGCGCTTTTCCAATTGCCGCGTCCAGACCATCGGCCAACGCGATTGCTGGCAGCGCGGTGAACAGGGCGAGCGCGAGAAGGGCATGACGCAGGCGCATCGACGCGATCCTCAGGCGACTTCGAACCATGCCATCATGCCCGTCTCCTGATGCTCGATGATGTGGCAGTGAATCATCCACTTGCCGGGATTGTCGGCGACGAAGGCGATTTCCAGGCGCTCCTTCGGCAGTAGCAGCACTGTGTCTGCATGATGCGGCGGCAGGTCGCGCCGGTTCGATTTCAGCACGGTGAAGCTATGGCCGTGCAGATGGATCGGGTGCGTGTGCGCCGTGACGTTGCGCAGCTCGAAGACATAGGTCTTGCCGCGCTCCAGCTTTGCCATCGGCGGCGGGATCTGGTGCATGTCGCTTGGCCACGATGCCTTGTTGATCGCCCAGAGATTACTGGCCGACAGGCAGAGCGGCCCGAGCGGCGCGCCATCGGCGACGAGATCCGCGACGGCGGCGCCGGTGGCGGTCGCCGAGAAGGTGATCGGTATCGGCGTCGCGGTCGCCAGATCCGGCGGTGCGATCCGGCCGGCGGCGAGTGGCGCCGGGTTGAACGGGCCCTGCCGTTTGGCCGGGCCGCTCGCGACCAGGCGAGCCAGCGGCACCGGCTTGGCGGCGAAATAGTCGACCAGCGTCGCCGTGCCGCCATCGGCCGGCGTGCGGACAATCAGGTCGACCCGCATCGCCGGTCCCATGCGCCAGGAGCGCAGCGGGAAGGGCGGGCAGGCGATGCCGTCGATCGCCACCACGGCGGCTTCCGCGCCCTCGATGCCGATCTCGGACAGCCGGGTCGGGTCGACATTGACGACCCGCAGCCGCACGTCGGCGGAGGCCGGCAGGGCGATGTCCGGCAGGATGGCGCCGTTGACGCTGCGCACGCTGCCGAAGGTGCCGGCCTTGCCGGCGCCGTCAGTGGTCAGGAAGGGCAGGAAGCCGGTTCCGGCCTCGTCGAGGCGCCAATCCTTCAACACGACCAGCTCCTCGGCGTCATAGGGCTCCGGCGCGTCGCCCTCGACGATCAGGATGCCGAAAAGGCCGCGGCCGAGCTGTTCGACCGAGTTGCAATGGGTGTGGAAGAAGAAGGTGCCGGTATCTGGCGGCACGAAGGAATAGTCGTAGCTCTCGCCCGGCTCGACCGGCTTCTGCACCAGATAGGGCACGCCGTCCTGGTCGTTCGGCAGGCGGATGCCGTGCCAGTGGATCGAGACATGCTCGCCGGGCCGGGTCAGCCCGTTGACGAGATGGGTGTTCAGGCGCTGACCGAGCTTTACGCGCACGACCGGCGGCTGTGCCTGCTCGGTGAAGGTCCAGAGCGGCAGCTCCTTGCCACCAAAGCAGGGTAGGGAAAGGCGGCGTTCCGCCGCCTTGAGGTCGAGCGTGACGAGGCTCTCCTCGCCGACCGGCGCTGCCGGCGGCAGCGGCCGGGTGAAGGCAGGGGCCCGATCCGGCCGGCCGAACAGGCTTGCGCCCGCCAGCACTGCGGAACCGAGAAGAACGGAACGGCGCGAGATCATGATGGAACGGACTCTGGTGGCGCGGCCGGAAGGCGGCCGCGCCAAGGATGACACCGCTCGATTAGCGGCAGATTATGACCTTACTTGGCTTCGACGGCCGTGGGGTTGTCGAGGCTGTCGGACCCTTCGACCTTGATCTTCAGGCCGAGCGCCGAGACGACGGCCTCGATCGCGCGGGTCTGGCCGACCAGGCCGTCAATGGCGTCCTGGACGATGGCGTTGCCCTTGGGATTGTCGGCGCCGATCATCTGGTCGTAGGCCTCGCCGCCATCCGACGTGTCCTTCAGGACCTGCATCTTCGCCGAGGTGTTGGCCAGCGCTTCGTCGACGCGCTTGGCGGCGTCGGCATTCTTGGCGGCGGCCAATTCGCGGATGCTCGGGCCCTCGACGACGGAGCCGTCGGTGCGGGTGTACTTGCCCTGCCAGGCCGTGACCATGCCGACCTGGTCATAGTAGTGGCTGTTGGCGGTGTTGTCGGAGAAGCAGTCCTGCTCTTCCTCCGGATCGTGCAGGATCAGGCCGAGCTTCATGCGCTCGCCGGCCAGTTCGCCATAGGAGAGCGAGCCGATGCCGGTCAGGATGGTGGCGAGGCCGCCTTCGTCGCCCTTGTCGGCGAGCTGCTTGCGGGCTTCGCCTTCCGGCTGCCAGTTGGCGGCCATTTCATCGAGGTCGGCGACGAGCAGGTCGGTCGCGGCCTTCAGATAGGCGGCGCGGCGGTCGCAATTGTCGTGCGTGCAGTTCTTGGTGTCGTAGTCGGTCGCCGGGCGGTTGCCGGCGCCGGGGCCGGTGCCGTTCAGGTCCTGGCCCCAGAGCAGGAATTCGATCGCGTGATAGCCGGTGGCGACGTTCGCCTGGACGTCGCCGGCTTCCTGCAGCTTGCGCAGCAGGTCGGCGTTGATCACCGTGGCGTCGACCTTGTCCGGGCCGATCTGAAGCGTCTTGTTGGCGATGACGTTGGCGGCATAGAGCGGGTTCGCATCCGAGCTGTCGCCATAGGACTTGGCGTCGACATAGTCGATCAGGCCCTCGTCGAGCGGCCAGGAATTCACGCGGCCTTCCCAATCATCAACGATGGCGTTGCCGAAGCGATAGACCTCGGTCTGCTGATAGGACGGCCGCGAGGCCTTCCAGGCGTCGCGCGCGGCGGCGAGGGTCGCATCGCTCGGATTGGCGATCAGCGCGTCGACGGCGACGTTCAGCGCCTTGGCCGTGGTGAGCGCGTCTTCGAACTTGGCCTGTGCAATATCGCCATAGGTCTTCAGCACGGCGCTGGCGGTCGGGGCGTCGGCGGCCGAGGCTGGGACCGCCCCCGATAGGGCGAACACCGCCGTGGCGGCGAGAAGCATCTTGTTGAGGTTCACAATCGTCTCCGTGCGTGAAATCTTGCGGTGAAGTCAATGAAACTGGCGGCGGCAGGGGCGGGCGACGATCTCGCGGATCACAGCGCCAGGAACCGGCATCAGGATCTGGCCCGTTTCGGCGAGGGCCTGGGCGAAGGCCCGGGTTGCGCGGACCACCTCGGCATGACCCTCGGGCAGGGTCAGCCACTCCAGCGAACCGAGGAGGCTTTCGTCGTCCTGGTTCTGGCAGGCGGCGATCATCGTGACGGCGCAGCACTCGTCGCGGCAAAGGCTGGGGCAAAGCGATGGCGACAGGCCGGCAGGCCGGTCCATCCAGCGGCGCAGCGACTCGACCCATTGCGCCAGCGCGCGCAGAACGCGCAGGCTTTCGGCGGAACCGAGCTCCTCGGCATAGAGATTGGCGGCAAGTTCCCAGCAGGCGACCGAGCCGCGCTCGCAGCCCTGCATCCAGCGGCGCAGACCCTCGACAACCAGCTTTTCCGGCTGTCGCTCCAGATAGCGGGACGCGGATCCGCAAGGAAGACGCGTGGCCATCAGCGCATTTCCTCGGCCGGCGCGCGGTTGGAACCGTTCATCGTCCACTCCAATCAGCAGGGGCAGGGACTGCCGTCAAAGCGTCACACCCGTCGTGGCGCGGATGGCGACGTTTGGACCTGTTGAGTTTCCGAGTCAAGAATATGTAACACTTTGAAATTATTCTAATTCCAGGCTTTCATTGTCGATCGAAGCTGAGTTCTTGATCGGCTTGCGGAATTGCCGAAAACCAAAGCGCGAAGTCTTGGGCGATATCTTGCAGCGAAGCCTTCGGCTGGCCGCGCCGTCGCCTGCGACCGCGCAAACGATCCTGATCCGAGATCCGTTCTCCGATCCTCGAAAAATCACGGTTCGGCTCTTGCGTCATCTGAAATGATATAACATAACGTTTGCGATCAGCAGCGGACGGACCGGCGATGGCAGATGCGAATCGAGGCGTGGCGGCGAAGAGCGGGACGAGCCCGGTTTCGGCCGGAGGACATGGCCACAATCACGAGCATGGCCATGCCCATTCGCACGAGCCTGCGGCGCCGGCGCGGCGTGAACCATCCGACGCGCTGCCGCGTTCCTATGAACGCTCGATGTTCCTCGCCTCGGCGATTGAAAGACTGGTGATCGCGGTTCTGCTGGTCGGGCTGATCTGGCTCGGCATTTTCTGGGCGGTTTCCTGAGGTCGACATGCTGAAGCGCAGCGCTCCCTCCATCCGCCTTGACAATCTGACGCTGTCCTATCGGCGTCATCCGGCGGTCCATCATCTTTCCGGCAGCTTTCAGCCGGGCTCGTTCACGGCGATCTTCGGTCCGAACGGCGCCGGCAAGTCGACCCTGCTCAAGGGGATCGTCGGCCTGATCAAGCCGGATAGCGGCCGCGTCGCGCTGGAGGGCATCGGCCGCAACGATATCGGCTATCTGCCGCAGCAAAGCGCGCTCGACCGTTCCTTCCCGATGCGGGTGCTCGACGTCGCCGCCATGGGCCTCTGGCGCAAGGCCGGCATCTTCTCGTCGATCGGCCGCCGGCAGCTCGGCGACGTCGAGGCGGCGCTCGCCGCCGTCGGCTTGACCGGCTTCGAGGACAGGATCATCGGCACCCTGTCGGGCGGGCAGTTCCAGCGCGCCCTGTTCGCGCGGCTGCTGCTGCAGGACACGAGGCTGATCCTGCTCGACGAACCGTTCACGGCGATCGACGCGCGCACAATGGACGAATTGCTGGGCCTGATCGCGCGCTGGCATGGCGAGGGGCGGACGGTCGTCACCGTGCTGCATGACCTCGACATCGTCCGCGAGCGCATCCCCGAAACGCTGTTGCTGGCGCGGGAGAAGGTGGCCTGGGGGCCGACGGTAGACGTCTTGACCGACGCCAATCTCGCCCGCGCCCGGCGCCTGCACGAGGCGTTCGAAGACAATGCCGAACTCTGCGAGATGCCCGCCTGATGGCCCTTTACGACCTGATCCTCGGACCCTTCCTCGAGTTCGGCTTCATGCGCCGCGCCCTGATGGGCTGCATCGCGCTGTCGATCTCCGGCGCGCCGATCGGCGTGTTCCTGGTGTTGCGTCGCATGAGCCTGATGGGCGATGTGATGGCGCATGCGATCCTGCCGGGCGCGGCGATCGGCTTCCTGCTGTCCGGCTTCTCGCTGTTCGCGATGACGGTCGGCGGTGTCGCCGCCGGTTTGCTGGTGGCGCTCGGCGCCGGCGCCATCGCCCGCACCACGCCGCTGCGCGAGGATGCGAGCTTCGCCGCCTTCTATCTCGTCTCGCTCGGGCTTGGCGTGATGATCGTCTCGATCAAGGGCTCGAACATCGACCTGCTGCATGTGCTGTTCGGCAATGTGCTGGCGCTGGACGATCCGGCGATCTACCTGATCGGCGGCATCGCGACGGTGACGCTGCTGACGCTGGCGCTGATCTATCGGCTGCTGGTGGCCGAATGCTTCGATCCCGGCTTCCTGAAGAGCGTCGGCGGCGCCGGCGGGCTGGCGCATTTCTTGTTCCTGGCGCTGGTCGTGCTCAATCTGGTCGGCGGCTTCAATGCGCTCGGCACGCTGATGGTGGTCGGGCTGATCGTCCTGCCGGCCGCCTCGGCCCGGTTCTGGAGCGAGAGCGTGCCCGGCCAGATCGCCGCTGCGGCGGTGATCGGCATCGGCTCGTCGCTGGTTGGGCTGCTCGTTTCCTATCACGCCGAATTGCCGACCTCGCCGGCCATCATCCTGGCGGCCGGCGCGATCCACGCTCTCTCCATTCTCGCGGGCCGGCATGGCAGCTTTGCCAGCCAGGCCCTGCGGGCGAGGCATCTGAGGGGCTGAATACCGCTTTCCACCGCAGGAGAACTACCCAATGAAGTCAAGTCTTTGGCTCATCGCGGCGGCGCTTGCCCTGAGCACGGCATTGCCGGCCCAGGCCGCCGACAACAAGATCAAGGTCGTCGCCACCTTCTCCGTCCTTGGCGACCTCGCCAGCGAGATCGGCGGCGATCACGTCGAGGTCCGAACGCTGGTCGGTCCGAATGGCGATGCCCACACCTTCGAGCCGAGCCCGGCCGACGCCAAGGCGATGGGCGGGGCGGCGGTGCTGGTCGAAAACGGCCTCGGCCTCGAAGGCTGGCTCGGCCGGCTGATCTCCGTCTCCGGCTTTAAGGGCGAGAAGGTGATCGCCACGGAGGGCGTCAAGCCGATCGCCTGGACGGGCGCGGAAGAGGAGGACGCGGGTCACGACAAGGCCGAGGGCGGCGGTCATGACCATGACGGCCACGATCATGCGGCACATGCGGGCCACTCGCACAGCGTCGATCCGCATGCCTGGCAGAACCCGCTGAACGGCGTTCTCTATGTGCAGAACATCGTCGCCGGCCTGACGGCGGCCGACCCCGACCATGCGGCCGAATACAAGGCAAAGGGCGACGAACTGGCCTCGGCGCTGCGGGCGGTCGATAGCCGCTTCAAGGTGGAATTCGCCAAGGTGCCGGCCGAGCGGCGCAAGATCGTCACCAGCCACGACGCCTTCGGCTATTTCGCCGACGCCTATGGCATCCAGTTCGTGGCGCCGGAAGGCGTGAGCACGGAGAGCGAGGCCTCGGCCGCTGACGTTGCCAGGATCATCCGCCAGATCAAGGCGGAGAAGATCACGGCGCTGTTCGCCGAGAACATCACCGACCCGCGCCTTCTGAACCAGATCGCGCGCGAGACCGGCGTCACGATCGGCGGCGAACTCTTCTCCGACGCGCTGTCGCCGCCCGATGGCCCGGCGCCGACCTATCTGAAGATGTTCGAGAACAACGGCGCGAAGCTGCTCGCGGCGATGAACGGCGGCTGAGGTCTTCGTGTTCTCCGGGCCTTCCTCGGGGAAGGCTCGGAGAGGTCTCGAAAGAGGATGCAGCCGCCGCCCGATGGTCGGCGGTCGCGGGATTGAGAATTATCGCGTCGGGACCGGGTGCTCGCCGCGATAGTCGTAGAAGCCGCGATTGGTCTTGCGGCCGAGCCAGCCGGCCTCGACATATTTCACCAGCAGCGGGCAGGGGCGGTACTTCGAATCCGCCAGGCCCTCATACAGCACCTGCATGATCGACAGGCAGGTGTCGAGACCGATGAAATCGGCGAGCTGCAGCGGCCCCATCGGATGGTTGGCGCCAAGCTTCATGGCGGTGTCGATCGCGTCCACCGAGCCGACGCCCTCATAGAGGACGTAGATCGCCTCGTTGATCATCGGCAGCAGGATGCGGTTGACGATGAAGCCCGGGAAATCCTCGGAGACGGTCGAGGTCTTGCCGAGCGCGACGACATAGGCCTTGGCGGCCTCGAAGGTCTCGTCGCCGGTGGCGATGCCGCGGATGAGCTCAACCAGCTGCATCACCGGCACCGGGTTCATGAAGTGGATGCCGATGAAGCGTTCCGGCCGGTCGCTCGCCGAGGCGAGGCGGGTGATCGAGATCGACGAGGTGTTGGTGGCGAGCATCGCCTCCGGCTTCAGCGCCGGACAGACGCCGGCGAAGATCTTGCGCTTGGTCGCCTCGTCCTCGGTCGCGGCCTCGATGACGAGGTCGCAGTCGCCGAGCGCGTCGACGCCGAAGGCCGGCTTGACCCGGGCCAGTGCCGCCTTGCGGTCTTCCTCGGTGATGCGGCCGGAATGGACCTGGCGCGCGAGGTTGCCGCCGATGGTCGCGAGCCCCTTGCGGACGCGCTCCTCGGCGAGGTCGTGGATGAAGACCTCGTAGCCCGCAAGCGCGCTCACATGGGCGATACCATTGCCCATCTGACCGGCTCCGATGACCCCGATCGCCTTAATCGCGGTGCTCATGCCCCAAGGGCTCCTTTGTCTTCCAGAAATCGAAATGGCGTTCAAAAATGGTTCGGCCGCGCTCGCTGACCGGGGTCAGTCGAGCACGGCCGGCGGGAATGTCAACCGGCGTTGGTAAAGGCCTAGTTCGCGAGGGCCTTGGTCAGCGCCGGAACCACCTCGAAGAGATCGTCGACGAGGCCATAATCGGCGACCTGGAAGATCGGCGCATCGCCGTCCTTGTTGATCGCGACGATGACCTTCGAGTCCTTCATGCCGGCGAGATGCTGGATCGCGCCCGAGATGCCGATGGCGATGTAGAGGTCCGGGGCGACGACCTTGCCGGTCTGGCCAACCTGCCAGTCGTTCGGAGCATAGCCGGCGTCGACGGCGGCGCGCGAGGCGCCGATGGCCGCCTTGAGCTGGTCGGCGAGCGGGGCGATCACTTCCTGGAATTTTTCCGCCGAACCGAGCGCGCGGCCGCCCGAGACGATGACCTTGGCGGAAGCGAGCTCCGGCCGGTCGGAAACGGAGAGATCCGCGCCGACGAAGCTGGAAAGGCCCTTGTCATCCGGCGCCGCGATCGTCTCGACCGGGGCGCTGCCGCCGAGGGCCGCGGCCGGGAAGGCGGCGATGCGGACAGTGATGACCAGCTTCTTGTCGCGCGACTGCACCGTCTCGATGGCGTTGCCGGCATAGATCGGACGCTCGAACGTATCCGGCGCCACGACCTTCGAGATCTCGGAGACCTGCATCACGTCGAGCAGGGCGGCGACGCGCGGCGCGACGTTCTTGCCGGTCGAGGTCGCCGGGACGACGATGGCGTCATACTTGTCGGCGAGCGAGACGATCAGGTCGGCGAGCGGCTCGGCGCGGCGATTGGCCAGGCTTTCGCCATCGGCGAGCAGCACGGCGCGCACGCCGGAAAGCTGCGCGGCGGCGTCGGCGGCAGCCTTGGCCTGGTGGCCAGCGACGAGGATGTCGACCGGCTGGCCGAGCGCCAGCGCGGCGGTCAGCGCCTTGGCGGTCGCTTCGTTCAGATGCGCGTCGTCATGTTCCGCGAGGATCAGCGTTGCCATCTCAGAGCACTCCCGCCTGCTTGAGCTTTGCGACGAGTTCGTCGACCGAACCGAGCTTGACGCCGGCCGTGCGGCCGGTCGGCTCGACCGTCTTCAGCACGGTGAGGCGCGGACTCGCGTCGACGCCGAGCGTCTCCGGGGTGGTCTCGTCGAGCGGCTTCTTCTTCGCCTTCATGATGTTGGGCAGCGAAGCGTAGCGCGGCTCGTTCAGGCGCAGGTCGGTGGTGACGATCGCCGGCAGCTGAAGCCGCAGCGTCTCGAGGCCGCCATCGACTTCGCGCGTCACGTCGACCTGGCCATCGCCGAGCACGACCTTCGAGGCGAAGGTCGCCTGCGGCCAGCCGAGCAGGGCGGCCAGCATCTGGCCGGTCTGGTTGCGAATCGTCGTCGATCGCCTGCTTGCCGAGGATGACCAGGCTCGGCTCTTCCGCGTCGATCGACGGCCTTGCAGCAGCTTGGCGACGGCGAGCGGCTCGACGGTGGCGGCGTCGGTCTTCACCAGGATGGCGCGATCGGCGCCCATGGCGAGGCCGGTGCGCAGCGTTTCCGCCGATTTGTCGGAGCCGATCGACACGACGACGACTTCCGTCGCCTTGCCGGCTTCCTTGAGGCGCAGCGCTTCTTCGACGGCGATTTCGTCGAAGGGATTCATCGACATCTTCACGTTGGCGAGGTCGACGCCGGTACCGTCCGCCTTGACGCGGATCTTGACGTTGGTATCGACCACCCGCTTGACGGGCACGAGGATCTTCATCTCGGCGATTATCCTTTCGGCGCAGCGATTTGCGGAGCGTTTGGGGCGGGACCGTACCGGCGGGTTCTCCCCAAGTCAACGCAAGGAACGCACCCTGGAAGGGCTCAAACCACAGGGTCGACCGGCATTTCCTCGTCGACCTGCCGCGCCAGCAGCGGAACGCCCGGGCGACGGAAGAACAGAACCAGCACCGTGCCCATCAGCAAGCCGCCGAGATGGGCGGCCCAGGAGATCTCGCCCGGCGCGCCGAAGGCGAAATTATACACCTGCAGCAGGATCCAGAAGCCGAGCACCCAGACCGTCCGCAGCCGGATCGGAATCCGGAACAGCAGCAGGACCCAGATTTTCACGCGCGGGTGCAATAGCAGGTAGGCGGCGATGACGCCGGCGACCGAGCCGGAGGCGCCGATCAGCGCGACGTCGGAGCCGGGCTCGACCATGACATGCGCCAGCCCGCCGCCGATCGCGCAGAGGAAATAGAACAGGATGAAGCGGATATGCCCCATCGCATCCTCGACATTGTCGCCGAAGACCCAGAGGAACAGCATGTTGCCGGCGAGATGCCAGATGTCGCCATGCAGGAAGGACGAGGTGATGAAGGTCAGGTATTCCGGCGCGTGATACAGGCCGGGCGTGCGGATATGGATGCCGGCCAGGGTCGACGGGATCAGGCCGAACGCCATCACCGACGCGGCTTCGGCGTCGGCGTTGCCGGCGCGCTGGTAGATCAGGAAGATCAGGCAGTTCAGGACGACGAGGCTGCGTGTCACCCAGGGGAAGCGGATGTAGCGGAGCGGATTCTGATCGTGGAACGGCACGAACATGCGTCGTTCCTCACCGGTTCTGGCCCGGCACCCACAGGACATCCGTGGCGCCGCGATCATTGACGTAACGGGCGGCGACGAACAGGAAGTCCGACAGCCGGTTGACATAGCGGATCGCCGCCGGATTGACGGCTTCGCGCGAGGCGAGTTCGACCATCACGCGCTCGGCGCGGCGCGCCACGGTGCGGGCGAGATGCAGATGCACCGCCGCCGGCGAGCCGCCGGGCAGCACGAAGGAGCGCAGCGGGCTCAATTCGGCGTTCAGCTGGTCGATCTCGGCTTCCAGTCGGTCGGTCTGGGCATCGACGATGCGCAGCGCCTCGCGGCCGGGCTTCAGGCCGGATTCCGGCGTCGACAGGTCGGCGCCGAGGTCGAACAGGTCGTTTTGGATGCGGGCCAGCATGGCATCGACGACGGGATGGTCGCCGAGATAGAGCCGGGCCGCCCCGACATGGGCGTTGGTCTCGTCGATCGTGCCATAGCTGTCGACGCGGAGATCGGATTTGGCGCGGCGCTCGCCGGTGACGAGGGAGGTGGTCCCGTCATCGCCTGACCTCGTGTAGATGCGAGTGAGCGCGACCATGGAATGCCTCAGCGGGCCGAGAAATACAGGGCGGCCATCATGACGATGATGGCGACGAACTGCAGGAGCACGCGCATGCGCATCAGCTTCTGCGACCGCTCGGGCGATCCGCCGCGCAGCATGTTGAGTAGCCCCAGCAGCAGGACGATGGCCACGGCGGCGAGCGCGATCGGGATCAGATAGTGGAAAAAGCTGTTCATCGGGCTCTTGCTTCAGGAATCGGATCGATCCGTCCTTATACGCTTGATCTCCGCCGCCTCGCCATATCCGCCGCCTGCGCTCAATTGAGCCACCAGACCGAGGCGTTCAGTACGCTGGCGACGGAGACCCAGGCGCGCGGAAGTCGGCGGAGACGGAACTCATGGCGGCGCATCCTTGTCCGCTCTTTCTACGCGCGCCGCGGCTTCCGGTTCCCAGCGGCAAGGTTTCCGCTCAGGAATTGCGGGCGATCAGCCGGTCTATCAGGCGGGCGGGCAACAGCCTTGTCATCCAGGCCGCCGCCTTGGTCAGCACGGTGACGCGGTAGCGTAGCCGCGGACGCGGGCTTTCCAGCGCATGCAGCAGCGCGGCGGTGACCGCTTCCGGACCGAGCTTGAAGCGCGACGGGCGACGCGTGCCTTGCATGCGCGCCAGTTGCGACTGGTATTCGGTGCGGTGGACGGAGCCCTCTACGTCGACGGTGGCATGGAAATTCGCCAGTGCGTTCTGAGTGAAGCGGGTGGCGATCGGGCCGGGCTCGATCAGGGCGACGTGGATATTGGTGCCGTCGAGTTCGATGCGCAGCGTGTCGGTCAGTCCCTCGAGCGCGAATTTCGAGCCGACATAGGCGCCGCGATACTTGCCGGCGACGAAGCCGAGGATGGACGAGCACTGGACGATGCGGCCATGGCCCTGCGCCCGCATCACCGGCACGATCCGGGCTGTCAGCGTGTGCCAGCCGAAGACATTGGTCTCGAACTGCCGGCGCAGGACGTCGGTGGTCAAATCCTCGACCGCGCCGACCTGGCCATAGGCGCCATTGTTGAACAGCGCATCGAGCCGGCCGCCGGTCCGGCCCAGCACGGCATCGGCGCAGGCATGGATCGACGCCTCGTCCGTGTAGTCGAGATAGAACACCTCGCATCCGGCCTCGGCGAGGGCGACGAGATCCACCGGCTTGCGTGCCGTGGCGAAGACGCGCCAGCCTTTTGCCTTCAGCGTCAGGGCCGCGTCATGGCCGATGCCGGACGAAGCGCCGGTGATGAGGATCGATCGAGCGTCCGTCATGCTGCTTGCTTGTTCCTTCGCGTTTCCCGCTTGCCGCGGCCATCGACCGCGACGGGTGGACTATAGAGGGCGGGGCGACCGAGCCAAGCGTCGGCATGGTCGCCCCGGGTCGCATCGCCCGCGTTCGGTTGACCCGACCGGTGGAGCTTTCTAGTGTCGACGGCAGCTCTTTCCCCCCACCGATCTTGTGATTCCGATGACGTTCCGAGACCGCCCCGTATTGGCCCTACCGGGGGGCGACCCATGCTGATGATCGGCCGCCTGGCCGAGATCGCCTTCATCGTGCTGCCGATCGCCGGCCTGATCTTCGTCGGCTATCTCGCCGGCTGGACCAAGCATCTTGGCGACCGGGCGGCCGACGGGCTGTCGGAATATGTGTTCGGCATCGCCGTGCCGGTATTGATCTTCAAGACGCTGTCGGAAGCGAAGATGCCGGAGGGCGGCCAGCCCTGGGGCTACTGGATCGCCTATTTCGCCGGCGCGTTCATCGTCTTCGGCATCGGCTTCCTGATCGCCCGGCGCGTGTTCGGCCGCGCCCATGTCGAGGCGGTGATGCAGGGCTTCGCCTCGGGCCAGTCCAACACCGTCTTCGTCGGCGTGCCGGTGATCCTCAACGCCTTCGGCGACGAGGGCGCCGTGCCGCTGTTCCTGCTGATCGCCATCCACCTGCCGGTGATGACGACGGCGGCGACCCTGTTCGCGGAAGGCGCCGAATCCGGCATCTCGCGCGCGACGCTGATGCGGCTTCTGAAGGCGTTGGCGCGCAATCCGATCCTGTTCGGCATCTATGCCGGCGCGATCGGCCAGATCGCCGGCGTCCAGGCCACCGGTCCGGCCGGCGAGGTGGTGCGGATGCTGGCCGCCTCCTCGGTTCCCTGCGCGCTGATCTCGATGGGCCTGGCGCTGCGCCGTTACGGCTTCGCCGGCGACATCAACGCCTCGCTGGTCATCAGCGTGCTGAAGCTGGTCGTCCATCCGCTGATCGTGCTCGGGCTGGCGCAGGTTCTGCCGATGCCGCCGGTCTGGGCCGCCGTTGCCGTCGTCTTCGCCGCGATGCCCTGCGGCGTGAACGCCTATCTGCTCGCCAATCACTACAAGGCCGGCGTCGCCAGCACGGCGAGCGCCGTGTCGCTCTCGACCATGATCAGCCTCTTCACGGTAACGATCTGGCTCTATGTGCTCGGCGTCGGCTGAGGCGCCGGTAGTCCGATCCGGGCGCGAATGTCGGCCGGCGTTGCCCCGGCGTCGCGCAGCATGCGAAGCCCCGTCGAGCCTTCCGACTTCGACAGCTTCCGGCCCTCGGCGTCGCGGACCAGGCCGTGATGGCGATAGGCCGGCTCCGGCAGACCGAGCAGCGCCTGCAGCAGCCGGTGCACGCTGGTGGCGTGAAACAGATCCTCGCCGCGCACGACATCGGTGATCGCCTGCAGCGCGTCGTCGACGACGACGGAGAGGTGATAGCTGGTCGGAATCTCCTTGCGCGCGATGACGACGTCGCCCCAGCGGCCGGGATCCGCCGTCACCGTTCCCGTTTCGCCATCCGGGCCGTGGCCGTGTTCGGTGAAGGTGAGCCGCCCGACCGTTTCCATCGCCGCGTCCGTCTTCAGCCGCCAGGCGTAAGGCGCGCCGGACGCCATCCGCGCGGCCGCTTCGTCCGCGCCAAGATCGCGATCGTGTCCGGGATAGAGCGGCGCGCCGTCCGGGTCCCGCGGCCAATCCGGCTTCTCCGCCGCCGCGCGAATCTCGGCCCGGCTCAGAAAGCTCGGATAGACCAGATCCATCGCCTTCAGCCGCTCGAGCGCCGTCGCATAGGCGTCGAAATGTTCCGATTGCCGGCGCACCGGCCGTTCCCAGTCGAGGCCGAGCCAGGCGAGATCGTCGAGGATCGCCGCCTCGAATTCCGGCCGGCAACGGGTCACGTCGATATCTTCCATCCGGATCAGCAAGCGGCCGCCGGCCTGGCGCGCCAGGTCGCCGTTCAGCAGGGCCGAGTAGGCGTGGCCGAGATGCAGCTCGCCGTTCGGGCTCGGGGCAAAGCGGAAGATGCGGGTCATGGTCGAGTTCGGCGCGACGTCGTGCGGGATGGCGGAGGCGGGGACTGGCTTGCTAGCATGAGGCAGATTCGTTCACCTGCCTGCAACTGGGAAATATCATGCTCGATGGTCCGCGCCTCGCTCCGCTTTCCGGCGGCAAGCCCAAGAAGCTTGTTGTGCTGCTGCATGGCGTCGGCGCCGACGGGCACGACCTGATCGATATCGGCAAGCATTGGGCGCCTTTGTTTCCCGACGTCTATTTCGTCGCGCCGGATGCGCCCGATCCGTCCGACTGGGGCGTCGGCCGGCAATGGTTCCGTCTCTCCGTGCGCGACGCGCATGAATATTGGCTGGGCGCGTCCGCCGCGGCGCCGAAGCTCGACGAATTCCTCGATGCGGAGCTGGCGCGCCACGGCCTGACCGATGCCGATCTGGCGCTGGTCGGTTTCAGCCAGGGCACGATGATGGCGCTGCAGGTAGGCCCGCGTCGTCCGCGCGAAATGGCAGGCATCGTCGCCTATTCCGGCCGCATTGCCGGTGTCGAGCGATTGAAGGCCGAGACGAAGAGCCGGCCGCCGATCCTGCTGGTGCATGGCGCGCTCGACGAAGTGATTCCGGTCGCCGCCCTGCAGGAAACGGAAAAGGCGCTGCGCGACGCCGGCTTCCCGGTTGCAGCGATCGAGCGGCCGGGACTGGGCCACGGCATCGACCAGCCCGGACTTGCCGCAGGGGCCGCCTTCCTCAAACGCATTTTTGCCACAGCCGAGGCCTGATCGACACGCACGGAAACGTCAACGTTTCATTGGCTTCACAAGGATGACACAGAGCCTATAGACTATTTCGGCAATCTCGAGGTTCGGCGCGTCTCAGCAGAGGAAGCCATGTCTTGACGATAGCCGTGTCGCCCGGCGCCCATCCGGCCCTTGTGCTCAATGCCGACTATCGGCCGCTGAGCTATTACCCGCTCTCGCTCTGGTCGTGGCAGGACACGATCAAGGCGGTGTTCCTCGATCGCGTCAATATCGTCTCGGAATATGACATCGACATCCGCAGCCCGTCCTTCCGGATGCGGCTGCCCAGCGTCGTCTCGCTGAAGAGCTATATGACGCCGACGCGCAATCCGGCCTTCACCCGGTTCAACGTGTTCCTGCGCGACCGCTTCCAGTGCCAGTATTGCAGCACGCGCGAGGATCTTACCTTCGACCACGTCATCCCGCGCGCCCGCGGCGGCCAGACGACGTGGGAAAATGTCGTGGCCGCCTGCTCGCCCTGCAATCTGCGCAAGGGCAGCCTCACCACCGCCGACGCCAGGATGTGGCCGCGGCAAAAGCCGTTCCAGCCCAGCGTCTCCGACCTGCACAACAATGGCCGCATGTTCCCGCCCAACTATCTGCACGACAGCTGGCTCGATTATCTCTACTGGGATACGGAACTGGACCCGTAGTCCTCCTTCTCTCCCAGCCCGCCTCCTGCCTTGCCAAACCTGATCCGCATCACCGACCCCGCCGATCCGCGCATTGCCGCCTATTGCCATGTGCGCGAGCGCGACCTTGTCGGGCGCGACGACCACTTCATCGCCGAAGGCGAGGTGGTGTTGCAGACGCTGCTGCAGTCGGACCGCCACCAGCCGGTCTCGCTGCTGATCGACGAAAAGCGCGTCGACGGCCTTGCCCGCATCACGGATCGCCTGCCAGACGACGTGCCGGTCTATGTCGCCGGCCAGGCCGTGCTCGACGGCATTGTCGGCTTCCATATCCATCGCGGAATTCTGGCGCTCGGCCATCGCGCGCCGGCGCCCTCGGCCGATGCGCTGCTGGCCGGGATCGAGGGCAGGGCGCTGGTGGTCGTGCTGATGGGGATCGCCAACCATGACAATCTCGGCGGCATCTTTCGCAACGCCGCCGCCTTTGGCGCCGATGCCATCCTGCTCGACGCGCATTGCTGCGACCCGTTATATCGCAAGGCGATCCGCGTCTCGGTCGGCAACACGCTGACGCTGCCGCATGCTCGGCTGGCGCCGGGCGATGATGTCGTGGCGCTGCTGGAGCGGCACGGCTTCACGGCGGTGTCGCTCAGCCCGAATGGCGGATTCCGTCTGGCTGAGCTGAAGCGGCCGGCGCGGGTCGCCGCGCTGCTCGGCACCGAAGGGCCGGGCCTTGATGACACCGTGCTCGCCCGCACCCTGACGGTGCGGATCCCGATGGCGGCAGGCGTCGATTCGCTCAATGTCGCGACGACCAGCGGCATCGTCCTGCATCAGCTGACGCAGGCGGCGGCGGACGCCGAATAGGCAATCCGGCGCGATGGCCTGAGCTTCAACCCAGTCCGACGGCCAGCCGCCGGGTCCGCCGGACGCCGCGTCACACGAAGCTGGCGCGGTCCGGGTGGTCGCGCAGCAGGGCCGCCTTCAGCTTCTCGATCGCCCGGCTCTCGATCTGGCGGACCCGTTCCTTCGAGATGCCCAGCGTTTCGCCGAGTGATTCCAGCGTCGCGCCTTCCTCGCGCAGCCGCCTTTCGCGCAGAATCCGCACCTCGCGGTCGGAAAGCACCGCCATCGCGTCGTGCAGCCAGGTGACGCGCCGTTCGCTGTCGATCACGTCGCCGACCATCTGGTCGGGCAGCGGCGTGTCGTCGACCAGGAAGTCCTGCCGATCGGAACTCGCTGCCTCGGTGTCGTAGGCCGGCGCGTTGAGCGACGTGTCGGCGCCCGAAAGCCGCGCGTCCATCAGCGCGACGTCATTGGTCGAAACGCCGACGGCGATGGCGATCTGCTGGTAGATCTGCTGGTTGGGGATCGGGACCGATCCCTGCGACAGCTTGGCCCGCAGCCGGCGCAGGTTGAAGAACAGCGCCTTCTGGGTCGAACTGGTGCCGCCGCGCACGATCGACCAGTTGCGCAGGATGTAATCCTGGATCGAGGCGCGGATCCACCAGGTCGCATAGGTCGAGAAACGAACGTCGCGATCCGGCTCGAACCGGGCGGCCGCTTCCAGCAGGCCGACATGCCCCTCCTGGATCAGATCGCTCATCGGCAGGCCAAAATGGCGGAAGCGCGAGGCGATGGCGATGACCAGCCGCATATGCGAGGCGGCGAGCCGATGCAGCGCCGCCTGGTCTTTGACATCGCGCCAGCGGATGGCAAGATTCTTCTCTTCATCCCGTTCCAGATAGGGCGCCTGCATCGCCGCCTTGACGAACTGACGCCCAGAGATCGCTGATGTGCCCATGCGACCTGCTCCTGTTTTGGAAAGGTTTCGTGCGCCCCGCTGTAACAACATCAAGCCTACGCCGCGGTTGCGAAAAGGCGACGCACATTGGTGTGATGCAACCGGCAAAGGTTGTGATAGCGGCAGAGCGTCGCACCGGCGACGGATTGAAATGCGCGCATAAAAAAACGCCCGGCGAAGCCGGGCGTTTCCATCGAAAGAACGGTTTGGCCGGGATTATGCGGCTTCGTCGTGCTTCTCGTCATCGGTCTCGACTTCGGCGACAGCCTCTTCATCGGCCTTGCCGCCGCGCTTCGGGCTCTTGGCGAGGTTCTGCTCGATCTGGCGGACCGCTTCGGTCTCCGAGATCTCGCTCACCGCCGCGATTTCGCGCGACATGCGGTCGAGGGCCGCCTCATAGAGCTGGCGCTCGCTGTAGGACTGCTCCGGCTGGGTGTCGGAACGGAACAGGTCGCGGACGACTTCGGAGATCTGGATCAGATCGCCGGAATTGATCTTCGCTTCATATTCCTGGGCGCGACGGCTCCACATGGTGCGCTTGACGCGGGCGCGGCCACGGATGGTTTCCAGCGCCTTCTTGACGGTCGTCGCATCCGAGAGCTTGCGCATTCCAACCGACGCCGCCTTGGCGACCGGGACGCGCAGTTTCATCTTGTCCTTCTCGAAGGCAATCACGAAGAGCTCAAGCTTGATGCCGGCCACTTCCTGCTCTTCGACACCGACGATCTCGCCGACGCCATGCGCCGGATAGACGATGTGTTCGCCGGTCTTGAAATCGGAACGCAGAGTGGTCTTCTTGAGGGTGGCCATACGCGTATTAACTCCGTTAAATTGGCGGGCCCGGCTCGCCAAGCCTAAGGCCGGATTTTGACGAAACCCGTCTCATCCATGGCTAATGCGGCCCCGAGCCGGTCCCGGAACAATTGCCCCGGAGGCGACCCGGCCGGGTTCGCTCATCCACTGTCAGCCGATCAGGAAAAACGCTCGCCCCGATATGGGGATCCGCACGTGCGCAATCAACATCGACGACGATCCATCGCCAGCGCGCCTTAATGTCGCGGCAGGACGACTTCTCGCTTCAATGTTGAGGGTTGTTCACGAACGAAACACCAGAAAGGTGCGGTGACGCCGTAAGTGGTTACCGACTGTATTTGTATATATATCACAAAATACCCAAAAATCAAAGCATTGCCGCCGCGGTGCGCGGGCGCACCTCTGGGGCAAGGCCGATGATCGGGGCGTCGTCGGTCAGAGGCCGGCCTGGCAACCGGCCCGGGGCTCAGTCGCCTTCGCCGGGCGCGGCGGAAAACTGGGTCTCGAGCTTGTTCGGCACACCGTCGAAATCCGCGGCGTCGGCCGGCGCTTCCTTGCGCACGGTGATGTTGGGCCACTTCTCGGCATATTCGGCGTTGAGCTTCAGCCACTTTTCGAGGCCCGGCTCGGTGTCCGGCTTGATCGCCTCGGCCGGGCATTCCGGTTCGCAGACGCCGCAATCGATGCATTCATCCGGGTGGATGACGAGCATGTTCTCGCCCTCGTAGAAGCAGTCCACCGGACACACTTCGACGCAATCCGTGTACTTGCAGCGGATGCAGTTGTCAGTCACGACATAGGGCAAGATCGTCTCCTCGGGCGAGCACGCTCCAAGCTCGCCAGCGTCGTCTGGGTAAACGCTTTAGTTGGACGGCGCAAGGATCGCCGATGCCGCAGCGCCGACCTCGGGCCGAATGACTTTCCTCAATCTTCGTCGTTTGTTGGAAGATTTTCGCGATGCCGATCCGGGTCGGCGGATTGGAACGCATCCAGTGCCCGGCGGTCGCGTTTCGTCGGCCTCGGACCGCCGCGGACGACCGGCGCGGTCAGGACCGCCGGCGGTGTCAGGTCCTCGTAGAGCAACTGCGCCTCGGGGGCGGGACCCCGGCGCGTGCCGGGGTCGAGGATCTTGATGACCCGGACCTGCCGCTCCAGCGACAGGGTCAGGACGTCGCCGGGCCGCACCAGGCGGCTCGACGCGTCGATCTTGTCGCGGTTGACCCGGACCTTGCCGCCCGTGACCAGTTTCTGGGCGATCGAGCGGCTCTTCGCGAAGCGGGCAAACCAGAGCCATTTGTCGATACGCTGGCGTCCGGTTTCCTCGCTCATCGCCGCTCCGCGTCTTGACTAGCCACCACGCTTCTTGGCTTCGAGATCGGCCTTGAGGGCCGCCAAAGCTGCGAAGGGCGAGTTCGGATCGATCGGACGCTCGCGCCGGGGTTCTTCGCGACGCGGCTGCGACGCGTTCTGGCCCTGGCGGTGATCGCCGCCCTTGTTGCGGTGGTCGTTGCCGGGACGGTCGTTGCGACGGCCCTCGCGATCGCCCTGCGGGCGGTCGCTATTTGCCCGCTCCGGACGGGGACCGCGCTGCTGCTGCGGGCGTCCGCCCTGGCGGCGTCCGTCGCGCTCGCCGTCCTGCTGACGGCCACGGCCCTCGCGGCCTTCCGGCTTGGCCTCGCCTGCTTCGGCCGGAGCCGAGGCGTTCTGGTTCGGACGACGGTCGCGGCGGTTGTCGCGCTGCTGCGGGCGGCGGTCGAAACGACCCGGACGCCAGACATCGATCATTTCCGGCTCGGCCGGCGCAGCCTCGGCCGTCTCGCCATCGCCGGTTTCCAGCGACGGTGCTTCGACGACCGGGGTGGTGTCGGCTTCGACCTCGGCCGGGGCTTCCGTCGTGGTCTCGGTGACGGCTTCCACCGTCTCTTCCGAAACCGTCGTCTCGACGGGCGTGGCTTCCGCCTCGCCAGCGGTTTCCGTCACGGTCTCGGTGACGACTTCCGTCGTCTCTTCCGACGTGACGGTCACGGCCGGCGCAGCTTCTGCCGCGGGCGTTGCCTCTACCACCGGAGCCTTGGGCGGCGCCGGGCGACGGTCGAGACGGTAGCCGAGCGACTTCAGCACGCCGGCAAAGTCCTCGCCGGAGCAGCCGAGCAGCGACGTCATCGACACGGTGATGGTGAAGCCATTGCCGTCGACGGCGCCTTCGGGCGGCACCAGATTGTCGGAGGTCGGCTTCCAGGCGATCAGCGGCCGGATGATGTCGGCCAGCCGCTCGAGGATGTCGATGCGGACGGCGCGGTTGCCGGCGATGCGATAGCCGACGACGCGGTAGAGCGGACGCGCGAAGGTCGGGTCGACCGGCACCGTGGTGCGGCCGGTGGCCGAAAGCTGCGGTAGCTCGGCCAGGCCCGGCGCGTCCAGGCCCTGGTTTTTGAGCGCCCAGAGCATGGCGTTGAGCGCGCTCGGGGCCGGCTTCAGCAGGGCCGGAACATAGATGTGGTAGGCGCCGAAGCGGACGCCCAGCTTGCGCAGGCCGGAGCGGGCCTCCTGGTCGAGCGCCTTGATCTCCTCGGCGAGCTCGGAGCGCTCGAGTACGCCCTGGCCCTCGACGAGCCGGAAGGCGATGCCGCGGGCCGGGCCGGAAAGCTCGACGCCGGCCAAAAGCTCGAACAACGGCTTCAGCAACGTCTCGATATGGCTCTTCAGCCAGATGTCGACGCGATCCTGGACGCGTTCGCGCGCCGGGCCGGTCAGGCCCTCATCGGCGAGCAGCACGAGGCGCGGGCGCAGCGCGTCGTCGGTCGCGACGATCCTCGCCACTGGCGCGCCGAGCCAGCGCAGCGTGCCGTCGGTCGACAGCACGAGTTCGGGATTGGGCGCGTTGCCGATCTTCTCGGCGCGGCGCTCGATTTCGCCGGCAAGCGCCTTCTGGGCCACGGCCCCGATCGCTTTGGCGTCCGGACCGTCGGCCTGGGGATCTGGCGTGAAGCGGAAACCCTGCAGGCTTCCGACATGCTGTCCCTCGACCAGCACATCGCCGGAGGTCGTGATTTCTGCTTCGAGCATGGCGTTTTCTCTGAGCCGCTTCATCAGTACACTTGTGCGCCGATCCACGAAACGCTGGGTGAGCCTTTCGTGGAGCGCATCGGAAAGACGATCCTCTATAGCGCGCGTGCGCTCCTGCCAATGGCGAGGATCCTTAAGCCAGTTAGGCCGGTTTGCCGCAAAGGTCCACGTTCTTATGTGGGCAATGCGATTGGCGAGCGTATCGATATCGCCATCTGTGCGATCTGCAAAGGCGACCTGACGCTTAAACCAGTCGTCCGGCACGGCGCCTTCGCGGGCGACGAAGGTGAAAATATCGGCGACCAGCTCGGCATGATTAGCCGGTGCAATGCGTCGATAATCGGGCGTCTGGCAAATATCCCAGAGCAATTCGAGCCGTTCGCGCCGGTCCGCCAGCGCGCGGATCGCCGGATCCCGGGCGAGGATTTCCAGCACGGTGACGTCCTCGGACGGCGGCGCCTTCGACAGGCCCTCCAGGCCCGGCGGGCGGTCCAGACTGGCGCGAAGCGCATCGATCGAACGGAAATCCAGCGCGCGATTGCGCCATTGCAGCGTGCGCACCGACATGAAGTGGTGGCTTTCGAGCGCCTCGATCAGCTCGTCCTCGAAGGGGTCGACCTGGCCGGTGACGCCGAAGCTGCCGTCGCGCGTGTGGCGTCCGGCGCGGCCGGCGATCTGGCCGAGCTCGGCCGCCGTCAGCCGGCGATACTGGAAGCCGTCGAACTTGCGCTCCTGCGCGAAGGCGACATGGTCGACGTCGAGATTGAGGCCCATGCCGATGGCGTCGGTGGCGACAAGAAAATCGACATCGCCCGACTGATAAAGTTCGACCTGGGCGTTTCTCGTGCGCGGCGAGAGCGATCCGAGCACCACGGCGGCGCCGCCGCGCTGGCGGCGAATCAGTTCGGCGACCGCATAGACCTCGTCGGCCGAGAAGGCGACGACGGCCGAGCGGCGGGGCAGGCGGGTGATTTTCTTCGAGCCGGCATAGGTCAGCATCGACATGCGCGGCCGCGTGACGATCTCGATGCCGGGCAGAAGCTTTTCCAGGATGCCGCGCATGGTGGCGGCGCCGAGCAGCAGCGTCTCGTCGCGGCCGCGCAGATTGAGCAAACGGTCGGTGAAGACATGGCCGCGGTCGAGGTCGGCGGCGAGTTGGATCTCGTCGATCGCCACGAACGAAACGTCGGTATGCGAGGGCAGGGCCTCGACCGTGCAGACGCGAAAGCGCGGATTGGGCGGGACGATCTTTTCCTCGCCGGTGATCAGCGCCACCGATTCCACGCCGACCCGGGCCGCGATCCGGCCATAGACCTCGCGCGCCAACAGGCGCAGCGGCAGGCCGATGATGCCGGAGGAATGCGCCAGCATCCGCTCGATCGCCAGATGCGTCTTGCCGGTGTTTGTCGGACCCAGGACGGCAGTGACATTGCGCCCGCCCGCTCCGGCGCCTGGTGGTCTCGTCCGTTCATTCATATCGCGGGCAGTCTCACTTCCACATCAACGCGTCCAAGCCTGTTCTGTATCTTGTCGGCACACAAAACAGACTCGAATTCATGCCGCAGACGGTCCCGATTAAACTTTGGAACCTTTCTGGAACAAACGATGTCCGAATCGCTGACTCGCCGGAAATCGCGTTCTGTTCACCACCATATATGTGCCGGTCCGGCGTGAGCGCCACGAAATAGTGCCGCGGACTCGCTTCGACGGCCCGGAAAAGATCGCACGTCGTTAACGTTTGCCGGCCGCGGCACGCGCGGGCAAGGTTAGCAAAACGTGAATTGTTTCAAGGCCATCAGCCTATCTTCCATTCAGGATTCGACCGAATCCGGAACGGAGCATGGACGAATCGCTGGCGAATCGCCGTTCCGCATTCGTGCCGTCTAGCCATGGTAGGTCGCCCCATCGCCGACCCCATGGGAAGGGCGCGCCGCCGGATGGCGCCCGGGTTCGTTCCGGTCGATCGGGTGCTTCAGCCGGGACAGCGTTAACGGATGGTTCGCCGGGTGTCGCAATTTGGGACAGCGGGTGCCCGTCACCGGGAGCAGAGGCCTTGTATCCCGGTATTGCGACGGGGAGATGGCATTTGAGGCGGCCCTCGGGCCGTTTCGAAGCACGCACCGACCGTCCCACAAACACCGGCGTCATCCCGGGCGTAGACCCGGGATCCATTCAGCCGGGAAGCGGGGCGTTAAACGTCCAAGGCTTCGGATGCATGGATTCCCGCCTTCGCGGGAATGACGGCGAGCGTCGGGCGACGGTGAGCGCGGGGCCGCTGCGCCCTTTATTCCACCGAAGCGCGCTGCGTCTCGGCCTCGCCGACGAAGCGGGAGGCGTGGATGGTCAGCATGCCGACCTCGGTGCCGATCTGCATCCGGTAGGGCATCATCACGCCGAGGCTCTCGACCGGCGCCAGCCAGACTTCGAGCGCCTTGTTGTTTTCCATGTATTCGATCGCCTCGCGCGTCGGCCGGTGGCCGGCGACGGGGACGTAGCGCGCGCCGCAGACGACGACCGAGCCCTTGTAGGAACCGTTCAGGCCGTCGACCTCGGCGGTGCCCTTGTAGTAGAGCTTGACGTCGAAACGCTGCCAGCCGTCGAAGACGGGAACGGTGCGGTTGCAGGCGGCGGCCATGTTGCCCTTCACCAGCGGCACGATCATCGCGCTCAACGGATCGAAGATGTTGCGCTTGTGCTGCGGCAGCAACGGCACGCGGTCGGCCTTCTTGGCGAGCGGCGGCAGGGCGGCGACATGGACGATGTTGCCGGCATTCATCTGCATCGAGACGGTGCTGTTGCGGTGGCCGTTCTCGCTGGTGTCGAGCAGGTAGGCGGCCGGCAGGATGCGCGAGCCGACAATGCTGCCGCTGCTCTTCAGATAGCCCTTGCCGTCGGAGACGAAGCGGGTGACGCCGCTGGTCGAGCCGCGCGCCGTGATCGTGTAGCTCTTGCCGTCGAGGACGGTGTCGAGGGCGAAGCGGCCGATGGTGATGCCGCCGAGCAGGATGGTATAGTTGGCGTCGACCTTGCCGGCCTGCAGCACCGCCGGGGCGGCGAGCGCGATCGGCGCGACCGACGTCGACGGCACGGCCGCGACAAGGGCCGGCAGGAGGGCGCGGAGGAGGCGGAGCGATCGCATGGGAATGTTCCGTCAAAGGAGCGGCCACCGTCGATTCTCGTCGCTGAGACCGACTTCGGCTTCGTGGTCGTGATGATGCCCCCAAATCACTTCGTGCGATTCTAGGTGATTTGCCCCATCTTCGTCACTAGCCATCGCATGCTGAATGCTTGACGGGCGAAGCTTCGGCCACTATGAGAAGGCCCACTTTCCGATACCCCTGCTGCGATCGAAGCCGAGCCCGGCGCGTTGCGGCGGAATAGAAGGATTTTTGTTATGTCCCGTGTCTGCGAGTTGACCGGCAAGGCCGTCATGACCGGCAACACCGTCAGCCATGCCAACAACAGGGCGCGTCGTCGCTACCTGCCGAACCTCGTCAACGTGACGTTGATCAGCGACGCGCTCGGCCGCAGCTTCAAGCTGCGCGTCAGCGCCGCCGGCCTCCGCTCGGTCGAGCACCGTGGCGGCCTCGATGCGTTCCTGGCCAAGGCCAGCGCAAGCGAGCTGTCCCATCGCGCCCTGACGCTGAAGCGCGCCATCGCCAAGAAGGTCGAGCTGGACACCGTCGCAGCCGCTTGAGGCCCCCGATGATCAAGCCGGGTCACATCCTCGCGGCCGCCTTCATGGCGGCCGTTGTCGTTCTGTCGAATATCCTCGTCCAGTATCCGGTCGAGGCCGTGGTCGGCCGGCTTCAACTTGCCGATCTGCTGACCTGGGGGGCGTTCACCTATCCGTTCGCCTTCTTCGTCAGCGACTTGACCAACCGCCGCTACGGCCCGCGCGTTGCGCGGCTGGTCGTGCTGGTCGGTTTCGTCTGCGCCGTCATCGTCTCGTTCAAGCTGGCGACGCCGCGTCTCGCGATCGCCTCGGGCACGGCCTATCTGTTTGGCCAGCTGCTCGATATCAGCCTGTTCGCCCGGTTGCGCCGTCAGGCCTGGTGGCGGGCACCGCTGGCGGCTTCCGTCGTCGGCTCGGTGATCGACACGGCGATCTTCTTCACGCTCGCCTTTGCCCCGTTTGCCGCCTTCCTTGGCCCCAACGATGCCTTCGCGCTCGAATCGGCGCCGCTTTTGGGCGTGCTGTCGGTGGCCGCCGCACGCTGGATGTCGTGGGCCCTTGGCGATCTGACGGTGAAGCTCTGCGCGGCGCTGCTGCTGCTGGCGCCCTATCGCGCGCTGATGCGCGTCGTGTTGGCCTGGCCCGAGGCGCAGCGCAGCCCGGCCTGACCGGCATTGCCCTTCGAAAACGAAAAGCCCCGCGATTCGCGGGGCTTTTTTTTGTCTCTGACGCTTTGTTCGATCGCGTTTTCTTCACGCGAACCGGTATCCACTTCGCTCGATAACGCTCTATCGGCCGCTATCGAAGTGGATCTCGCCCTGGTTCAGGAAGCAGGTCCTGTCGAACAGGGCGAGATCCAGCGGGTTGGGCAGGCGGATGTCGCCGGCATCGGGAAACGGCTTGGCCGCGGGATCGTAGGCCCGATCGATCTGCGCGATGAAGACGAGGATCACCCCGCGCTGGCGGGCGAACGACCGCAGCGCCCGGACCTGCGTCATCAGGTCGGGATGATCGCGCCGCTGGTCGAGCAGTTGCAGGTAGTCGATGATGGCCAGCGTGCCGCGTGGCGGGGCGTCGAGCGCGCGGATGACGTAGTCGGCGCTGATGGCGTCGGAACTGTCATAGGCGAACAGGCCGCGGGAAAGCATGGCCTCGCCGCCGATCGCGCGCAGCCGGTCGAGCACCTCGTCGCCGGTATATTCGAGCGTGAAGAAGACGCTGCGATGGCCTGATTTCATCGCCTCGACGGCGAGCTGCAGGCTCATCAGCGTCTTGCCCTGGCGCGGGCGCGCGCCGATCAGCACGAGGTCGCCGGGCGAGAGGCTGGCAAACAGCTTCGCCGCCGGCGGGATCGCCACAGCCCGGGATACCATCAGGCTCCAGGCCTCGAACCCTTCGTTCGCGGCGATGCGGTCGAGGGCGGCGTGGAGGGGAATACCGTCGCTGCGCGACAGCAGTCTGGCGTTCCGTTTCAGGCGATGGATCGAGGCGGATAATAGATGGGTGGGCGACGACAGCGTCACGGCGCAAACCTCCTGATGCGAGCCGAAACCGCAACCCCTCCTTATGCGTATCGCTCGAACAGTCGGTTCGACGAGGATCTCAGGCGCCCTGCACGAAAAATGCTGCCCCGGCTGGAGGGGGGGAGGCGCGGGCCGCGCCGGAATCACAGCATAGCCGATGGCGCGTCGGCCGGGAATCCCGCGCGGACGAGATCGGGGAGAGGCGGGATCAGTTGACGACGGCGCTGCCGGGACCCTGCCAGATGAATTCGAGGATCAGCGTCCGTTGCAGGATGCTGAGATTGTCGTCGGACACCAGGGTGATGCGGGCGCGGCCGGCTTCGTCGGTGGTGACGGCGAGGCCTTCCATGTTGTCGATCTGGTTCAGCATGTCGGCCTGCATCACCACCGGGCCGTCGACGAGCGCGCCGGGCCGGATGGTGTCGCCGGGGATGCGGCGCAGCCGCATGCCGACGCCGAACGGCATGATGACGCGCCGCTCCAGCAGCAGCAGGTCGCCATTCGGCAGGAAGGCGCCGTCGGTGACGTCGAAATCGTCGCTGCGCACGACGCTGAAGGCGCCGGCGAGCGGACCGCGCACGATCCAGGAGCGATGGTTGCCTTGTCTGTCGAGCGAGCGCTCCGAGACCAGCACGGGCGAGCCGGCGAGCGGGCCGTCAGCCGGCGCCAGCGCCACCGTCTCGAGGCCGCGGTTCCGGACCAGCCCGGTCGCCGAGCGCGGCAGCTTGACCGGTTCGGGCCTGGCGAGCGAGAGGTCGGGATTGGCGCGGTAGAGGCGGAGCACGTTGGTCTGCTCGAACGAGACATAGGCCGCCTCGCGGCCGTCGATCGTCGTCAGCCGCAGGCCCTCGGCGTCGGCGTTGCGCTTGGCGCCGAGCGGATCGCCCTTGCTGTTCAGCATCGGCGCCCATTCGGCGTTCTCTATGCCGACCAGCCGTCCCCCTTCGCGCAAAAGCGTGCCGCGAAACCAGTAGCCGGTGTCGGAGATGGCGACGAAGCTCCTGCCATCGGGCTTGAAATCGATGCCGGACAGGCCGCCGAAGGCGCGGTCGGTCGAGTTCAGCGTCAGCCCGCCGGCGAATTCGAATTCGCCGAAACGGGTCTGGCTGCGGCCGATCAGGAAATTGTCGATCCGCGCGGTGCGGACGGGCTCCGGCGTGAAGCCGGCGGCCAGTGCGATGCCGGCCGAACCGGCCAGGATCATCGCACAGACGGCCGCCAGCGCGTGCCTCATCGCGTGCCGGTCCGCCGTCTCGGCGCGCGGCGCACCGGCGTCTGGTGCTCGTCGAACAGTTCCGCCAGCTTCTCGGTCATCGCGCCGGCCAGCTCCTCGGCGTCGACGATGGTCACGGCGCGACGGTAATAGCGCGTCACGTCATGGCCGATGCCGATGGCGATCAGCTCGACCGGCGAGCGGTCTCGATCTCGTCGATGACGAAGCGCAGATGCCGCTCGAGATAATTGCCGGAGTTGACCGAAAGCGTCGAATCGTCGACCGGCGCGCCGTCCGAGATCATCATCAGGATCTTGCGCTGCTCGGTGCGGGCGAGCAGGCGCTGATGCGCCCAGTCGAGCGCCTCGCCGTCGATGTTCTCCTTGAGCAGCCCTCGCGCATCATCAGGCCGAGATTGCGCCGGGCGCGCCGCCAGGGCGCGTCGGCGGCCTTGTAGATGATGTGGCGCAGATCGTTCAGGCGGCCGGGCGCGGCCGGCTTGCCGGCCTGCAGCCACGCCTCGCGCGACTGGCCGCCCTTCCAGGCGCGCGTCGTGAAGCCGAGGATCTCGACCTTGACGCCGCAGCGCTCCAGCGTGCGGGCCAGGATATCGGCGCAGGTGGCGGCGACCGTGATCGGCCGGCCGCGCATCGAGCCGGAATTGTCGAGCAGCAGCGTCACGACCGTGTCGCGGAAATTGGTATCCGTCTCGCTCTTGAACGAGAGCGGCTGCATCGGATCGGTGACGACGCGGTGCAGCCGCGCCGGATCGAGCATGCCTTCCTCGCGATCGAAATCCCAGGAGCGGTTCTGCTGCGCCATCAGGCGGCGCTGCAGCCGGTTGGCGAGCCGGCCGACCGCGCCCTGCAAGTTGGCGAGCTGCTTGTCGAGGAAGCCGCGCAGCCGGTCGAGTTCGGCCGCGTCGCAAAGGTCCTCGGCCTTGATCGTCTCGTCGAAGCGGGTGGTGAACGCCTTGTAGTCGACGGTCGGCCAGGCGTTCGAGAAGGGGCTGTCCTGGCGCTTCGCCTCGCCGGCGTCGCGCGCGTCCTCGGCGTCCTCGCCGTCGGAATCATCCTCGGCGCCGGCCTCGGTGGTCTCGGTCTCGCCGGCCTCGGATTCGTCGCCGGTCGTCTCGGCCTCTTCCGCTGCGTCGCTGTCGGCCTGATCGGCCTGGTCCGACGCGTCGTCCTTCTCGGAGCCCGAATCCTCGGAGGCGTCGTCGCCCTGTGTCCTCGTTCTCGTCGTTCTCGCCCTTGCCGAGCTCCTCGGCCATGTCGAGCGAGGCGAGCAGCGAGCGGACGGCGGCGGCAAACTGCTTCTGGTCGGCGAGCGTGTTCGAAAGCCGGTCGAAATTCGGTCCGGCCTTCGCCTCGATCCAGTCGCGCCAGAGATCGACGATCTTCTCGGCCGAATGCGGCGGCTTCTGCCCGGTCAGCTTTTCGCGCACCAGCAGCGAGACCGCGTCTTCGAGCGGCGCTTCCGACTGTTCGGTGATCTCGTGAAAATTGCCGCGGTGATAGCGGTCCTCGAGCATGGCGGCGAGGTTGCCGGCGACGCCCTCCATCCGCCTTGCGCCGATCGCCTCGACGCGGGCCTGTTCGACGGCATCGAAGATCGCGCGGGCATTCTTGCCCTCGGGGGCGACGGCGCGATGGATGGCGTCGTCATGGCAGGCGAGCCGCAGCGCCATCGAATCGCCCAGGCCGCGCGTGACGGCGATCTCCGCCGCAGTCGGCTTGCGGGCGGGCTCCGGCAGCCGGGCCCTGAGGCCGGTCAGGATCGGCCGGTCGTTGGAGAACGAGACCTCCAGCTCCGGCTTGCCGGAAATGGCGCGCACGCAGCCGGCGACCGCGCGCTTGAACGGCTCCGTCGCCGCCTCGCCGGGCTTCTGTCTCGGATCGCTGTTGCTGCCGGTCATCTTCGCTTCCTTCTCCCTCGCCCGCCTTGCGGGAGAGGGGTGGGGTGAGGGTCTCGGGTGCCGATCCCGGGCGCTAATCTTACGCGCAGATCCGAACCAGGAGCTATGGACCGAAAGGGTGAGGGCAGGCACCCATGTGCAAGCCCTCGCAGACCCTCCCCCGCGAGGCGGGCGAGGGCCGGTCCGCCTTAGCTCAGCACCACATTCGCGGCCGATTCGACCAGCTCTTCGCCAAAGGCGCGCTGATAGAATTCCGCCACCAGCGAACGCTCGAGCTCGTCGCACTTGTTCAGGAAGGTGACGCGGAACGCAAAGCCGATATCGCCGAAGATCTCGGCATTCTCGGCCCAGGTGATGACCGTGCGCGGGCTCATGACGGTCGACAGATCGCCATTGATGAAGGCGGAGCGGGTCATGTCGGCAAGTCGCACCATGCGGCCGACAAGGGCGCGGCCCTTCGGATCGGCGAAATGCTTGGCCTTCGAGACGACGATGCCGACCTCGTTGTCATGCGGCAGGTAGTTCAGCGTGGTGACGATGGACCAGCGGTCCATCTGCGCCTGGTTGATCTGCTGCGTGCCGTGATAGAGGCCGGAGGTGTCGCCGAGGCCGACCGTGTTGGCGGTGGCGAACAGGCGGAAGGCCGGGTGCGGGCGAATGACGCGGTTCTGGTCGAGCAGCGTCAGGCGGCCGGAGGATTCGAGCACGCGCTGGATGACGAACATCACGTCCGGGCGGCCGGCGTCATATTCGTCGAAGACGAGCGCGATATTGTGCTGGTAGGCCCAAGGCAGGATGCCGTCGCGGAATTCCGTGACCTGCAGGCCGTCCTTGATGACGATGGCGTCCTTGCCGATCAGGTCGATACGGCTGATGTGGCTGTCGAGATTGACGCGCACGGCCGGCCAGTTGAGGCGGGCGGCGACCTGCTCGATATGGGTCGACTTGCCGGTGCCGTGATAGCCGGTGACCATGACGCGACGGTTGCGGGCGAAGCCGGCCAGGATGGCGAGCGTCGTCGTCCGGTCGAACAGATAGTCCGGATCGGCGTCCGGCACATGCTCGTTCGGCTCGGAATAGGCCGGCACCTGCAGGTCGGAATCGATGCCGAAGACCTCGCGGACGGAGATCATCGTATCGGGCAGGGCGGTGCGATCAGTCGTCGTCTCAGTCATGTCTGCTCCGTCGCATCCAGCGGACGCTTGCGGTCGGGTTCAAGGCGGGAGGGCCAAACTGAAGATTCCGATCGCCGGGAGCGAGCGGAAGGTGAGGCTCTTCTAGCAGAAGCCGGCCGCCTTGAGAAAGTTATATGCCTGAATGATTTCCGCCAGCTTGTCCTCGAAGCTGCGGTCACCACCATTGGCGTCGGGATGGTAGATCTTGACCAGCGCTTTGTAGCGCGCCTTGATCTCGACATTGGTCTCGGTGCCGCCGAGTTCGAGCGTATCGAAGGACTTTCGCTCCAGCGTCTTCAGGTGGCGCTTCGGCTGTTCCGGTTCCCGCATGCGGCCGGCGGTGCCGTCGAACATGTCGAACGGATCCTGCACACCGCCGCTCCAGTCGCGCGTCGCGTGGCTCTTGACCCGCTCGCGCTGCTCGCCGGCGCTGTTGACGCCCATCGTCCAGGTCGGGCGATGGCCGGTCAGCGAATCCTTCTGGTAGGCGGCGACGTCGTCGTCCCCCATTCCCTGGAAGTAGTTGTAGCTCTTGTTGTAGAGCCGCACATGCTCGATGCAGAAATGGTGGAACTGCCCCTCGCGGTTACGCCCTTTCGGCGCCCGGTGCGTGCCCTCGGCTTCGCAGCCGGCCCAGTTGCATCGCTGGGTCGTTGGCTTCTGCGCGGTCTTCCCGGATGCTGACTTGATCCGGATCCCGTCGAACAATTTTGAATCGAGCTTCATCATGCGATTATGGTAGCCACCCCGCCCACGGACAAGGCGATGTCGCCGGAGTGACGGAGGTTTCTCTATGAATACGAAAGAACGGATTACGGCGGCGCTTGCAAGCGCCCTGTCGCCGCAGAGCCTAGATGTGATCGACGAGTCACATTTGCACAAGGGCCACGCCGGGCATCGGGAAGAAGGCGAGACGCATTTTCGCGTGATGATCACGGCGGAGGCGTTTCGCGGCAAGAGCCGGGTGGACATTCACCGGGCGATCAACACGATCCTCGCCGACGAGCTCGCCGCCGGCGTCCACGCCCTCGCCATCCGCGCCAAGGCGCCGGAATAGCCTTTTGCGGGGCGGCGCGGCTGGCTGGTGACGGTCGGCGGTCGCCGGCGCTATGGATCGGCCCCTGTTCCCTCGCGCCGGCCGCGTCCCACACGCAGGCGTCATCCCGGGCGAAGACCCGGGATCCATCCAGCCGATAAGCCGGGAGCTGGAACGCACATGGATTCCTGCTTTCGCAGGAATGACGGCGAGGGTGGGGCGAGGCTGGTGCCTCATGCGGCAAGGGAGGGGCGACGTCGGAGCCTCATGCGGCGAGAGGGTCGCGGTCGACGGGAGAGCCGCCCTTTTACCTCTCCCATGGGAGAGGTCGACGGCCGCAGGCCGGCGGGTGAGGGGTTCAGGCCTCACCGGAGAAATCGCAACCCCTCACCCGTCGCTTCGCGCCGACCTCTCCCCATGGGAGAGGTGAAGGGCGAGACGGCCCGCCAAAGGCCAGAGAGCCCTTACGACGGCTGGCGCTTCTTGAACTTGTCCCAGAAGCTCGGCTTCTTCTCGACCGGCGCCGCGCCATAGGCATCGGCCGCCGGGTCCGCCGTCATGCGGATCGGCGACGGAACCGGCAGCGGCATCTCCGGCGCCGGCACGCCGTCGATCGCCATCGAGGCTGCGTTGGACGCCGCGTTCGCCTGCGCGGCGACCGGCGTGAAGGCAGCGGGGGCCGATGCCATCGCCTCGGCCTCGACGGCGGCCTGGCGGGCCGCCGCGTCGGTCACGGCCTTCGCGGCGGCGACCTGGTCCTGGCCGTCGAGCTTGGTGGCGGTGGCGAGATAGATCTGCTGGTCCTTCGCCTGCTTCTGCTTCACGGCCGCGTCGAGCCATTCCGGCACGCGCATGCTGGCCGGGCAGGCGGCCGAGGCGTTGAGGGCGGCGCCGCCGGTATCGACGTCAAAGACGTAGCGCTTGTCGCAGACGCCGACGACGGGCGGCTTGCGCGTCACTTCGAAATGGTCGTTGCCGTCCTTCAGCATCTGCCAGAACGGCATGTTCGGGTCGTGACGATGCTTGGCCATGTTCTCGGCCGTCATCCGGAACGGGTAGAGATGCACCTCGAAAGCGCGCTGGCCGCCGATGAAGGCGTCGCGGGCGAGCCAGTAGATCTCGCCGGCGGAATCGTCGGTCATCGAATAGCAGCCGGCCGACGAGCAGGCGCCATGCACCATCAGGCTGTTGCCGGTGCGGCCCCAGGCATCGTCATAGGCGTTGGGGAAGCCGATGTTGAACGACAGGTAGTATCTGGAGTTCGGGTTCATCTGGCTGGGCTTGACCGTATAGAAGCCCTCCGGCGCCTGGCGGTCGCCTTCCTTGACCTTGGGGCCGAGCTTGCCGGACCATTTGCAGATCTCGTAGGTCTTCAGCAGGCCATAGGTTCCGTCGCGGCGCTGCTTCCAGACCTCGAACTCGGACGTCTCCTTGAAGGAGCGGATATAGACCGGCGCCTTCGGGTCCATGTTGAGCTGCTCCATCTTCGCCTTGAGCTTGGCGGGGAGCGGCTTCAGATGCTTGGGGACACTGTCCTGGCAGGCGGCGAGCGCCAGGCCGACCGCGACGAACAGCGCGGCCTTGCGAAGACGAGAGAAAAAAGCGGAAGCTGGCATGAACACCCCTGCGGGGCCTTCGCAGCCTTCAGGCGATGCGGCCCCGTCCCGTCTCTGCACGACCGCGCGCCTGCCCTTGGAACCTTCCAAAAGGGGACGCGCGGACCGAATCAGCTACTCGTTAGACGCGAAGACGGGCGGAATCGTGTCAAAGCGACCGGCCGATCGCAAGGAACTTCTCGCGACGCTGGCGTTTGATGTCCGCTTCCGGCTGGCCCTCGAACGAGGCCAGCGCATGCTCGATCGCGTTGCCGGCGGCGTCGATCGCCGCGTCGGGATCGCGATGCGCGCCGCCCATCGGCTCGGCAACGATCTCGTCGATGACGCCGAAGCGGAACAGGTCCTGCGCGGTGATCTTCATGTTGGTCGCTGCGTCCTGCGCGCGGCTGCCGTCGCGCCACAGGATCGAGGCGGCGCCTTCCGGCGAGATCACGCTGTAGATCGAATGCTCCATCATCAGCACGCGATTCGCGGTGGCGATCGCGATCGCGCCGCCCGAGCCGCCTTCGCCGATGATCAGGGAAACGTTCGGCGTGCCGAGGCCGAGCGCCGCCTCGGTCGAGCGCGCGATCGCCTCGGCCTGGCCGCGTTCTTCGGCATCGATGCCGGGATAGGCGCCGGCGGTGTCGACCAGCGCGATCACCGGCAGCGAGAAACGCTCGGCCAGTTCCATGATGCGCACGGCCTTGCGGTAGCCCTCGGGCCGGGCCATGCCGAAATTGTGGCGCAGCCGCGTCTCGGTGTCGTGGCCCTTTTCCTGGCCCATGACGGCGACCGGACGGCCGCGGAAACGGCCGAGGCCGGCGATGATCGCCTGGTCCTCGGCGAATTTGCGGTCGCCGGCGAGCGGCGTGAAATCGGTGATCAGCCGCTTGGCGTAGTCGACGAAGTGCGGCCGGTCGGGATGGCGCGCCACCTGGGTTTTCTGCCAGGGCGTCAGCTTCGCGTAGATCTCGGCGAGGGCCTGGCCGGCCTTCGCCTCGAGCCGGGTGATCTCGTCACCGACCGCGACGGCATCGCCCTTCTCGGCCATGGCGCGGAGCTCCTGCACCTTGCCCTGCAGATCGGCGACGGGTTTTTCGAATTCAAGAAAGGTTCGCATCCAGACCTTCAAGCCGTACAAACATGGCTATATGCGGGCGGCCGGACAGACCTCCCTGAAAGTGGCCGCACACTGGCGGTAAGGCCCGGCGGTGTCAAGCTGACGCAAGCGCCGTTTGCGGAAGCGTCACGGCTTCGCCAGCGGGTGATGCTCGGCGACGAGCGCCCTGAGCCGCTCTTCCAGCACATGCGTATAGATCTGCGTCGTCGAAATGTCGGCATGGCCGAGCAGTTGCTGGACGATGCGCAGATCCGCGCCGTTCTGCAGCAGATGGCTGGCAAAGGCGTGGCGCAGCACATGCGGCGACACGCGGGCGGCCGGGATGCCGGTCGCGACAGAGAGATCCTTCAAGTCGCGGGCAAACGCCTGGCGGGTCAGCGTGCCGCTTTCGCCGAAAGAGGGGAACAGCCACTGGCCGCTCGGCGCCTTGCCCTCATGCTCGGCGCGCAGCGCCACGTAGCGGGCGATCGCCTCCCTGGCGCGCGCCGTCAGCGGCACCAGGCGTTCCTTGTTGCCCTTGCCGCGCACGATCAGCGCGCGCAGGTCGGCGCGGGCGGCCGAGGACGGCAGCGCCACCAGCTCGGACACGCGCATGCCGGAGGCATAGAGCGTCTCCAGCAGGGCGGCGAGGCGGGCGGCGCGCAATTGCGCGGCCGGCGTCTTCGCCAGGGCGACGGCGCTTTCCGCCGTCGCCAGCAGCCGGTCGACCTCGGCTTCCGACAGCACCTTCGGAATCGGCACCTTGCGCTTCGGCCCCTCGACGATGCCGGACGGGTCGTCCGGGCGCACGCCCTCGGCGAACAGGAAGCGGTGCAACTGGCGCAGCGCCGAAAGCCGGCGCGCGGCGGAAGAGGCGGCGAAGCCGCGCGCCTCGAGATCGACCAGATAGGCGCGCACATCGGCGAGCGCGGCCCGCTCGAAGTCGAGCCGGTGGCCGACGAGGAAATCGGCATAGTCCTCGAGGTCGCGGCGATAGGAGGTGAGCGTATGCGGCGAGGCGCCCCGCTCGGCGCTCATCATCTCGAGGAATGCCTCGAGATGATGCATTCCGGCGAGCGAACGCCCGCCCTTCGATTTCGCCGTCATCATTGTTCCTGCAGCAGCCTGTCGGTCGGGACCCGCACGGTGATTTCGCGCGGCGTCGGCTGCACGAAGGTTGCCAGCGAGAACACGGCGGCATAACCGGCGAGCGCGAGCAAGATGCAGGCGATGATGAAGCGCGACAGTGTCGGCATGAACCGGCCACGGACCTTTGAACGATGTATGGTAAGGTTATGGCCATGCGCAGGCATCGATGGCAAGGGCAAGGCATTGCGCGCGGTTTCGCCATGCTCTCGCGGGAGACGGCTTTCCGAGGCGGAACCCCGCTTGACGGGCCGATTCCAGCCTCTGTCCGCACGCGATACGCTGCCGATGCTTGACAGCGTCGCCCGGGTCCGGTTCTACCTCGGCAGAGGCTGGACGAGGAGCTGCGGGACAATGATCGAGAGCATCGTGCCAGAACAGGAGAGCAGCGCGTCCGAAGCGGCGCTGATCGGCCTTCTGGGGCCGCGCGCCATTGTTCTGGTCGGCCTGATGGGCGCCGGCAAGACCTCGGTCGGCAAGCGCATCGCCGCCAAGCTGCATCTGCCCTTCGTCGACGCCGACGCCGAGATCGAGAAAGCCGCCGACGCGACCATCCCCGAGATCTTCGCCCAGCATGGCGAATCCTATTTTCGCGATGGCGAGCGGCGGGTGATCCGCCGCCTGCTCGACGGCAATCCCAAGGTGCTGGCGACCGGCGGCGGCGCCTTCATGAATGACGAGACGCGCGCGGCCATCGCCGAGGGCGCCGTGTCGATCTGGCTGCGGGCCGAGCTCGACGTTCTGATGGCGCGCGTGCGCAAGCGGGCGAACCGGCCGCTGCTGCAGACCGCCGACCCGGAAGGCACGATGCGCCGTCTGATGACCGAGCGCGACCCCGTCTATGCCGAGGCGGACATCCACATCCTGTCGCGCGACGTGACGCACGAGATCGTCGCCGACGAAACCATCGAAGCCCTGCTCGCCTTCCTGGCGGCGAAAAACCCCGCGCAAGAAAGCTGACTGCCCGATGACCACCGCCGAAGCCACAGCCACCACCTCGGTCCGCGTTGCGCTCGGCGACCGCGCCTATGACATTCTGATCGGCCGCGGCCTGATCGCCGATGCCGGCCGCGCGATTGCCGAGCGCCTGCCCAGGGTGCGCGCCGCTGTTGTCACCGACGAGACGGTCGGCGGACTGCATCTCGCCGGCCTGACGGCGTCGCTCCAGGCCGCCGGCATCGACAGCGTGCCGATCGTCGTCGCCCCCGGCGAGGGCTCGAAGAACTTTGCAACGCTGGAGACCGTGGTTCGCGCCATTCTCGGCGCAAGACTTGAGCGCGGCGACATCGTCATCGCCTTCGGCGGCGGCGTCGTCGGCGACCTGACCGGTTTCGCCGCGGCGATCACCCGGCGCGGCATGCGCTTCGTCCAGATCCCGACCTCGCTGCTGGCGCAGGTCGACAGCTCCGTCGGCGGCAAGACCGGCATCAATACCGCCGAGGGCAAGAACCTCGTCGGCAGCTTTCATCAGCCCGATCTCGTCATCGCCGATACCGGCATTCTCGACACGCTCAGCCCACGCGAATTCCGCGCCGGCTATGCCGAGGTCGCCAAATACGGCCTGATCGACGATCCCGCCTTCTTCGCCTGGCTGGAGCAGAACTGGCAGGGCATCCTCGCCGGCGGGCCGGAGCGCGAGCATGCGGTTGCGACGAGCTGCCGTGCCAAGGCAAAGGTGGTCGCGGCCGACGAGCACGAGACCGGCGAGCGCGCGCTGCTCAATCTCGGCCATACCTTCGGCCATGCGCTCGAATCGGCAACCGGCTATTCGCAGCGCCTCGTGCATGGCGAGGGCGTCGCCATCGGCATGGTGCTGGCGCACGAGTTCTCCGCCCGCATGAATCTCTGTTCACCGGATGACGGCGTGCGCGTCGAGGCGCATCTGAAGGCGGTCGGCCTGCCGACGCGGCTTGCCGACATTCCGGGCGATCTGCCCGGCGCCGATGGCCTGATGAAGCTGATCGCGCAGGACAAGAAGGTCTCGCGCGGCACGCTGACCTTCATCCTGACCCATGGCGTCGGCAAGGCCTTCATCGCCAAGGACGTGCCGCCGGCGGCCGTCGAGTCCTTCCTGGTGGACAAGCTGGCGGACTGAGAGCTCGGATCACGATTGGCAGCCCCCCGGAAACGGGGGTCTCGCTTTTCGTCATGATGTTCTAGACTGCCGGCGCGAGCGACCCCGGCGGCCCTGAACCGCCGCCCTCGCGCGGAGACGGCGCGTGTTTGACATCCTCGAAACGTTCGGCGGTTGGTACGACCTGCCGGCCCATATCGGCTATGTGCTGTTCGCGGTCTCGATGTTCCTGACGAACATCTTCTGGCTGCGCATCCTGCTGATCATTTCGCTGGTTTTCCAGATCGTCTATTTCGCCATGGCCGGCGGCTCGCTCTATACGGGCATTGGCTGGAATCTCGTTTTCATCCTGATCAACGCCTATCGCCTGATGGCCCTGGTCCAGGCGCGCCGCGCGCTGACGAAGGCGACCGGCGGCCACCTGCTGGGCGCCGGCGCCGACGAAGCGGTGGTCGATGCCGCGAACAGCCTGGACGACACCCAGATCGAGGAACTGATCCGCCTCGGCGAGGTCTACGATCTGGCGCCCGGTGCTCCGTTGACGACCGAGGGGCAGCCGGTCGACTGGTTTTATTTCGTCACCGCCGGCCATGCGGTCGTCACCGTCGACGGGGTCGAGGTCGCGCGCATCCATCCGGGCGAATTCGTCGGCGAGGTGTCATTCCTGACCGGCATCGCGGCGACGGCGACGGTCCGGGCCTCGGACCGGTTGTCGGTGCTCGCGCTGGACCGCGAAAAGCTGTCGCGCGCCTGCGCCGAGGACGCCCGGCTTTCTGCCGCCGTGCACCAGGTCATCGGCAATGCGCTCGCCCGCAAGTTGGTCGCCGCCAACCAGCGCCGCGCGCCAAGGGTTCCCCAGCCGGCGTGAGGGCGTTTTCACGCCGGTGATGGCGCTGAATGGGCTCAGACGCCACTCCACCCTCGCCGTCCTGTCGCTCCGGCCTCTCGCCACCCTCGCCGTCATTCCTGCGAAAGCAGGAATCCATGCAGCCGGGCGCAGGGCGTTTCAGCTCCCGATTTCACGGCTGGATGGATCCCGGCTCGGAGGCCGGGATGACGCCGAGCGTGGAGCAGGGGCTCGTGCGAGAGGATGACCGATGGCCTCAGCACCGGCTTCGGCCTTATCCCTCCCTGCCAGCCAGACATCCTCGACCATCATCCCGAGGCGCCCGGCAAAGCCGGGCCTCGAAGGAGGGTTCAGGGAACGCCCGTCATCCCACCCTCGGCGTCACCGCCGTCATCCACCCGAAAAACAAAAAGCCCGGCACGTCGCCGTGCCGGGCTCTTCAATTCGTCAAAGCAGCCGCCTCAGCTCAGCTTGCCGTGGCAGTGCTTGAACTTCTTGCCCGACCCGCAGGGGCAGGGGGCGTTGCGCTGGATGCGGCTCCAGGTGGTCGGATCGTTCGGGTCGACGCCGAGCGCCGCGAAACCGGCGGCGGCGTCCGCGCTCTCCAGCAGCGGCCGGTCGTCGAACTCGTTCTCGCCGGAGAGCGGGTCGAGATGCATGGCCTGCATGTCGTCCATGTCGTCGGGCGCCAGCGGCGGCGACTGCATGATCTCGACGCGCATCATCTGCGCCGTGACGGCTTCGCGCAGGCTCTGCAGCATTGCCTCGAACAGCTCGAACGCCTCGGTCTTGTATTCGTTCAGCGGGTCGCGCTGGGCGTAGCCGCGGAAGCCGATGACCTGGCGCAGATGGTCGAGCGTGACCAGGTGCTCGCGCCACAGGTGGTCGAGCGTCTGCAGCAGCACGGCCTTCTCGACCTGGCGCATCACCGTCGGCGAGAAGCGTTCGGTGCGGGCGGCGGCGGCTTCGTCGCCGGCCTTCTGCACGCGCTCCAGCACTTCGGCGTCGGCGATGCCTTCCTCGGCTGCCCACGCCTCGATCGGCAGGTCGAGATTGACGGCCGTGATCAGCGCCTCGTGCAGGCCCTTGGCGTCCCACTGCTCGGGATAGGCCTTTTCCGGGATGTGCTTGGCGACCAGGTTGGCGATCACTTCCTGGCGCATGTCGTCGACGGTGGAAGCAACGTCTTCCTCGGCCATCAGCTCGATGCGCTGGTCGAAGATGACCTTGCGCTGGTCGTTCATGACGTCGTCGTATTTGAGCAGGTTCTTGCGGATGTCGAAGTTGCGCGCCTCGACCTTCTGCTGCGCCTTTTCCAGCGCCCGGTTGATCCAGGGATGGACGATCGCCTCGTCCTCCTTCAGGCCGAGCTTCTGCAGCATGCCGTCCATGCGCTCCGAGCCGAAGATCCGCATCAGGTCGTCCTGCAGCGACAGGAAGAAGTGCGAATGGCCGGGGTCGCCCTGACGGCCGGAACGGCCGCGCAGCTGGTTGTCGATGCGACGGCTTTCGTGGCGTTCGGTGCCGATGACGTAGAGGCCGCCGGCGGCGAGCGCCTTGTCCTTGAGGACGGCGATCTGGGCCTTGATCTCTTCGACGCGGCGATTGCGCTCGGCCTCGTCCTGGACCTCGCCCAGTTCGCGCTCCATGCGCATTTCGAGGTTGCCGCCGAGTTTGATGTCGGTACCGCGACCGGCCATGTTGGTGGCGATCGTGACGGCGCCGGGGACACCGGCCTGGGCGACGATATAGGCTTCCTGCTCGTGGTAGCGCGCGTTCAGGACCTGATGCGGAACCTTCTCCTTCTTCAGGAGCTCCGACAGCAGTTCCGACTTCTCGATCGACGTCGTGCCGACGAGCACCGGCTGGCCGCGCTGGGCGCAGTCCTTGATGACGCGGATGATCGCCTTGTACTTCTCGTTGGCGGTCCGGTAGACCTCGTCGTCATCGTCGATACGCGAGACGGGGACGTTGGTCGGGATCTCGAGAACCTCGAGACCGTAGATGTCCATGAACTCGGCCGCTTCCGTCTGCGCCGTGCCGGTCATGCCGGCCAGCTTCTCGTACATGCGGAAATAGTTCTGGAAGGTGATCGAGGCCAGCGTCTGGTTTTCCGGCTGGATCTTGACGTGTTCCTTCGCCTCCAGCGCCTGGTGCAGGCCCTCGGAATAGCGGCGGCCCGGCATCATGCGGCCGGTGAACTCGTCGATGATGACGACCTCGTCGTCCTTGACGATGTAGTCCTTGTCGCGCTGGAACAGCCGGTGCGCGCGCAGGCCCTGGTTGATGTGGTGGACGACGGTGACGTTCTCGACGTCGTAGAGCGAGTCGCCCTTCAGCAGGCCTGCCTGGGTCAGAAGCTGCTCGAGCTTCTCGTTGCCGGCCTCGGTGAAGTTGGCGGTGCGCTGCTTCTCGTCGATCTCGTAATCTTCCGGCACGAGCGCCGGAATGAAGGCGTCGATCGTCGTGTAGAGCTCCGAGCGGTCGTCGAGCGGGCCGGAGATGATCAGCGGCGTGCGCGCCTCGTCGATCAGGATCGAGTCGACTTCGTCGACGATCGCGTAGTGATGCGGGCGCTGCACCATCTGGCCGAGCTCGTACTTCATGTTATCGCGCAGATAATCGAAGCCGTACTCGTTGTTGGTGCCGTAGGTGATGTCGCAGGCATAGGCGGCGCGGCGCTGGTCGTCGTCGAGGCCATGCACGATGACGCCGACCGACAGGCCGAGGAAGCGATAGAGCCGGCCCATCCACTCGGCGTCGCGGCTGGCGAGGTAGTCGTTGACGGTGACGACGTGGACGCCCTTGCCGGAAAGCGCGTTCAGGTAGACGGGCAGCGTGGCGACGAGCGTCTTGCCTTCGCCCGTCTTCATCTCGGAGATGGCGCCGTCATTCAGCACCATGCCGCCGATCATCTGCACGTCGAAATGGCGCATGCCGAGCGCGCGCTTGGCGCCCTCGCGGACGGTGGCGAAGGCGGGCACCAGCAATTCGTCGACGGACTTGCCGCCGGCGATGTCGCGCTTGAACTGCTCGGTGCGGGCGCGGAGCTGGTCGTCGGAAAGCTGCGACAGCTCGGCTTCGAGCGCATTGATTTGCGCGACCACCGGGCGGTAGCCCTTGACGCGGCGGTCATTGGCCGAGCCGAAAAATTTGCGCGCAAGCGAACCGAGACCGACCATGGGCCATCCTTGATGTTGGGTCCGGCCCGCCCAAACAGGCGAGGGGGCGCCGGGTTCGTGTTGTCGGCGCGATCGCATCGGCTGCGACGAAGGCCGGAAACCGTTAGGCGCGCCGTCACCTCACACGTCACAGCGTTCTGGACGCCGAGTTCCGAGACAGATAAGAGGGGGCACAAGGGTTGTCAACGTGGACGACCGGCGGTTTCGTGCCCGCAAAATGCCGGAATTGCAGCGGAACCACGCACTTGATCGTGAGGAACGCACTATGCTCTTCACTTCTCTCTCCGTAACGGAATAGGACAAGTCCATGATGTCTCGTGTCTCATCTTCCCTTACGGCCTTGCGCGGGCCCGCTTTGGCCGTGCTCGGCCTGATGGCGCTGGCGGCTCCCGCCGCGGCCCAGGACGCTGCGCCGGCGGCCGCCCCTGCTGCCGCCGCCGTCGATCCGAAGACGGTGCTGGCCACCGTCAACGGCCAGCCGATCACCGAAGCCGACCTGTCGCTGGCCGGCGAGGACTTCTCCGAGGAACTGGCGAAGGTTGCTCCCGACCAGCGCCGCAAGGCGATCCTCGACGTGCTGATCGACCTGCGCCTGATGGCGGGCGCCGCCGAGAAGGACGGTCTCGACAAGTCGGAAGAGTTCCAGCGCCGCCTCGCTTTGCTGCGCGCCCGGGCGCTGCGCAACGAGTTCTTCCGCGCCAAGGTCGACCAGGCCGTGACCGACGAAGCGGTCAAGAAGCGCTATGAGGCTGAAGTCGCCAAGATCGTGCCGGAAGAGGAAGTCCACGCCCAGCACATCCTGGTCGAGACCGAGGACCAGGCCAACGCGATCATCAAGGAACTCGACAAGGGCGGCGACTTCGCCAAGCTCGCGGCCGAGAAGTCGAAGGATCCCGGCTCCGCCAAGATGGGCGGCGACCTCGGCTTCTTCACCAAGGGCAAGATGATCAAGGAGTTCGAGGACGCGGCCTTCGCGCTCGAGCCCGGCAAGTATACCGAGAAGCCGGTCAAGACCCAGTACGGCTTCCACATCATCAAGTCGGTCGAGAAGCGCAAGCAGCCGCTGCCGACCTTCGACCAGGTCAAGGACCAGGTTCGCCAGCTCGTGCTGCGCGACACCTTCGTCGACACCGTCGCCGGCCTGCGCAAGGACAGCAAGGTCGAGATCGTCGACCCGGCGCTCAAGGCCGCCCCGTCGCAGCCGGCGCAGTAAGCGCGCTGCCCAAGGGTTAACGGCTTGTTAACGGATTGCTAACAGAGGGGCCGGACATCGTTCCGGCCCTTTTGCGTTCGAGGATCGCCGCCGTCCCCTCCGGACGCTCTGAAACGGCTTGCGCGTGACAGGCGGTTCGGGCACAGGGAGGGCCTCTTTTGCCCGAAACAGCCGAGGCATCATGTCCACTGCCGTCTCTCCGCTCGCCGTCCCCTTTCCCGACATGCCGCCGATCGAGGGCGTCCGCTTCGCGACGGCAGAGGCAGGCATCAAGTACAAGAACCGGCTCGACGTCTTCCTGGCGCTGTTCGCGGCCGGAACTACCGTCGCCGGCGTGTTCACCCGCTCGAAATGCCCGTCGGCGCCCGTCGATTGGTGCCGGGAAGCGCTGAAGGGCGGCACGGCGCGGGCGCTGCTGGTCAATTCCGGCAATGCCAACGCCTTTACCGGCAAGAAGGGTCGCGAGACCACCGGCCTGCAGGGCGAACTGGCGGCCAAGGTCGCGGATTGCCGCCCGGATGAGGTGTTCCTGGCCTCGACCGGCGTGATCGGCGAACCGCTCGACGCGCAGAAATTCGCCGCCGTCCTGCCGGATGCCGCCGCCCGCGCCGCGAGCGGCCCGTGGATCGACGCCGCCCACGCCATCATGACTACCGACACCTTCCCGAAGGGCGCGACCCGGCAGGTGAAGCTCGGCGCCGCCACGGTAACGATCAACGGCATCGCCAAGGGCGCCGGCATGATCGCCCCGGACATGGCGACCATGCTCTCCTTCGTCGCCACCGATGCCGCCATCGCCGCTCCGGTGCTGCAGGCGCTGCTTTCGAAGGGCGTCGACGGCAGCTTCAATTCCGTCACCGTCGACAGCGACACCTCGACCTCCGACACGCTGCTGCTGTTCGCCACCGGCAAGGCCGCGAACGCTGAAATCATTACCGATTCCGCCGATCCGCGCCTGGCCGATTTCGCCAAGGCGCTCGACGAGGTGCTGCTCGACCTCGCAGTTCAGGTGGCGCGCGATGGCGAGGGCGCTCGCAAGCTGATCGAGGTCCGCGTCGAGGGCGCGGTCTCCGACCTGTCGGCCAAGCGGATCGCGCTGTCGATTGCCAATTCGCCGCTGGTGAAGACGGCGGCTGCCGGCGAGGACGCCAATTGGGGCCGCGTCGTCATGGCGGTCGGCAAGGCCGGCGAGCCGGCCGATCGCGACCGCCTGTCGATCTCGTTCGGCGCGACCCGCGTCGCCTTCGAGGGCGAGCGTGACCCGGCCTATTCGGAGGCCGTCGCCTCGGCCTACATGAAGAACAAGGAAATCGTCATCACCGCAGCGATCGGCCTCGGCGAGGGCAAGGCCACCGTCTGGACCTGCGACCTGACCAAGGAATATGTCGCGATCAATGGCGATTATCGGAGCTGACGTGGCAACGCTGCCATCGATCCTCGGCATCGAGGCGGCCTGCCTTTCCGCCTGGCCCGCCGTCGGCACCGTGCATGACGGCGCGTGGATCTGGCGGTTTGCGCATGGCTATTCCAAGCGCTCGAACTCGTTCCAGAGCCTCGACCCGGAAGATGATGACGAGGCCGAGCGCCGCATCGCCTATCTGGCGGCGCTGTCGACGCGCCATGGCATCGAGCCGGTGTTTCGCGTGACGCCTCTGGCCGGGCAGCGGGTGCTTGATGTGCTCGATCGCGACGGCTGGTCGGCGTTCGACGAGAGCCGGGTCCTGGCCATGGATCTCGACGGCTTCGATTTCGCGCCGACAGGCGACGTGCGCTTCTTCAATCCCACCGATCCGCGCTGGTATCGCGCCCAGTCCGTGCTGAGCCAGGCCGCCGCCAAAGAGGTCGAGTCGCTAAAGGTGCTGCTCGGCCTGATCGCGCCGGAGGCGCGTGGCATCGTCTGCTATGCGCCGGACGGCACGCCGGCCGCCGCCGCGCTCGCCGTCAATGCCGGCGGCATTGGCGTGTTTCTCAATGTCGTTACCGACAGGACAAGGCGCCGCCAGGGCTATGGCGCCGCGGTGATGCGGGCGGCGCTCGGCTGGACCGTGGAGAACGGCGCCAGTTCCGCCGCGATCCAGGTGACGTCGCAGAACGACCCGGCGATCCGGCTCTACGAGTCGCTCGGCTTCGTCGAGCAGTATCGCTATCACTACCGCCGTCCCGCCTGATCCCGTCGCGAGGTTTCGATGACACGCCGTCTGCTTCTCGTCGTTGCCTGCGCGCTGGTCGACGTCGACAATCGCATCCTGATCGCGCAGCGGCCGGAAGGCAAAGCGCTGGCGGGTCTCTGGGAGTTTCCCGGCGGCAAGGTCGATGCCGGCGAGACGCCGGAGGACGCGCTGATCCGCGAGCTGCGCGAGGAACTCGGCGTCGAGACCAAGACGGCCTGCCTGGCGCCGCTCACCTTCGCCAGCCACAGCTATGACGACTTTCACCTGCTGATGCCGCTCTATGTCTGCCGGCGCTGGACTGGCTTTCCGCGCAGCCTCGAGGGGCAGGCGCTCAAATGGGTGCGCGCCAAGGCGCTGCGCGACTACCCGATGCCGCCGGCCGACGAGCCGCTGATCGCGCCGTTAATCGAGCTTTTATGAGTTTGCGCGAGGCTCTGGCCTGAAGGCGTCGCGTGTCGCGGTGCCGTAAGGACGGGCGGATGGTTCCGCCGTCCAGGCAAGGCTTAGTCGATGAGCGCGGCCTCTGGTCATTCCCTGTCCCGCTTCCTGCGCGCCCGCCGCGGGCCGATCGCCATCGAGTACGGCCTGATCATCGGCGTCATTGTTCTGGCGCTGGTCGCCGTGACCTTTACCGGCGGCGGCATCGTCTCGCTCTATGAGCGGGCGGTCGCGCTGGCTGTCGAATCCTGACGATTCTCTAGTCCGACGATCCTTCGCGCTCCTTTCGCGCCGCCTCGAGCGCGTCGGCGAGCCGCATCTTGGCCGATCCCGGCTTGAGCGGCTTCTGCTGGCTTTCATGCGGCGACCAGCCGGAAAGCGCGATCAGCTCGAACGTGGCGCGGACGCGGCCGTCGGCATCAGCATAGCGTTCGGCATAGAGCGTCGCCGCCCGCGCCAGGATGGCGCGGGTGAGCGGGCGCGGATCGCGGGCGACGAGCGCGTTGGTCGCGCCCATGGCGCGCAGGTCGCGTATCAGATGGAACATGCTGTCATAGCGCACCGTGAACCGGTCGGTGTCCGCTACGGGCAGGGCAAAGCCGGCGCGCTGCAGCAGCGCGCCGACGTCGCGCACGTCGGCGAAAGGGGCGACGCGTGGGGCGGCGCCGCCGCGAATGTCGCTTTCCGCCTCGGTCAGCACGGCGCGCAGCTCCTGGAGCGTGTCGCCGCCGATGAGCGTGGCGAGCAACAGCCCGTCCGGCTTCAGCGCCCGCTTGATCTGGGCAAGAAGTCCCGGCAGGTCGTTGACCCACTGGAACGATAGCGCGCTGACGGCGAGATCGACCGAGCCCGGCTCCAGCGGCAATCCTTCGTTGGCGTCCAGGCGCACCCGTCGCACGCCGCCGCCCTGTCCGGCCGCGGCCAGCGCCGTGGCGAGAGCCGGCGAGAGATCGCCGATATCGGCGGCCTGCTCGAAATGGCGGTTCACGGTCGACAGGCGGTCCATCAGGTCGTCGATCGTGCGGGCGAGCAGGAAATCGCTGCCGGGAATGGCGAGCCGCTCGGCACGGGCGCGATGCAGGTCGAGCAGGCTTCGGTCGAAGAGAACGGGGGCGCCGGCCATGAGACAGCCTTCCTGATGGGTGTGGTGGCGGCGGTTATGGAACCGCTCGCCCTTCCGGTCAAAGCCGTTCTGCATTACGTTGCGTCATGCGAGAGGGCGCGGCGATCGATAAATCGACATGGCGGGCCTCGTTACGGGCGCGGGTGGGCGCGGTCGGGCGACTTGTGGTCGATCTCGCCCTGCCGCCGGCCTGCCTGGGATGCGGCCGGCCCGTCGCCAGCGCGGGCGCGCTTTGCGCACCCTGCTGGGGCCGGTTGCGGTTGATCGAACGGCCCTTCTGCCAGCGGCTTGCCATTCCCTTCAGCTACGACATCGGGCCGGAGGCGCTTTCGGCCGAGGCGATCGCCGATCCTCCGCCGTTTGACCGCCTGCGCGCCGTCGCGGTCTATGACGAATTGTCGGGCCGGATCGTGCAGGGATTGAAGTATCACGACCATACCGAGCTTGCGCGCTCGATCGGCGCCATGATGGCGCGGGCGGCGGACGACATTACCGGCGACGCGCACATCGTCGCGCCGGTTCCGCTGCACCCGCGCCGACTCTGGCAGCGGCGCTTCAACCAGTCGGCGATGATCGCCGCCGAGATCGCGCGCCGATTGGGAAAGCCGCATGTCCCGGATCTGGTCGACAGGATCAAGCCAACGCCCCGGCAGGTCGGGCTGAAGGCAGCCGAGCGCGCTGCCAACGTCCAGGGGGCCTTTCGCGTGTCGCCGGAAGCGAAACGGAAGCTCGCCGGGCGTCGCGTTCTCCTCGTTGATGACGTCTATACCACCGGGGCTACGGCGAAGGCCGTGACGCGGGCGCTTTTGCGGGGCGGGGCGGCGAGCGTCGACGTCGTCGTCTTCGCACGGGTTGTCGAAGGGCCTGGCTGAAGCCTATATAGGCGGCTCCCTATCATCAGGATTGAACATGGCCGAAGTGATTATCTACACCCGGCAGGCCTGCGGATATTGTTCGTCTGCCAAGCGCCTTCTGGAAAAGAAAGGCGTTTCCTATGTCGAGTTCGACGCGACCGGAAAGCCGGAACTGCGCCAGGAAATGATCGAGCGCGCCAAGGGGCGTGCGACGTTCCCGCAGATTTTCATCGGCGCCACGCATGTCGGCGGCTGCGACGACCTGCACGATCTCGAAGGCCAAGGCCGCCTGGATCTGCTTCTGGCGTCCTGACGGTCGCCGCTTCCATTCATTTATCCAAGGAGACAGCCGATGACGAGCTTCAAGGCGGCTTGCGTCCAGATGCGCAGCGGACGTTCGGTGGCGGCGAATGTCGATGACGCCGAGGCTCTGATCCGGGCAGCGGCCGCGGCCGGCGCCGGATACGTGCTGACCCCCGAGATGACCACGATCCTTGACCGCGACAAGGAAGCGCTGCTTGCGGCGATTGGGCCGGAAGAGATCGATCCGTCGCTGCAGCGTTTTCGTGAAATCGCTCGCGAGCTGGGCATTCACCTCCATATCGGCTCGATGGCGATCAAGCTTGCCGACGACCACATCGCCAATCGCTCGTTCCTGATCGCGCCGAACGGCGTCATCATCGGCCGCTACGACAAGATCCACATGTTCGACGTTGATCTGTCGGGTGGCGAGAGCTATCGCGAATCCGCGACCTACCGCGCCGGCGACACGGCCGTCGTCGCCGATCTGCCCTGGACCAAGATCGGCATGACGATCTGCTACGATGTTCGTTTCCCGGCGCTGCATCGGACGCTCGCCAAGGCCGGCGCCGCCGTGCTCGCCGTCCCCGCCGCCTTCACCAAGAAGACCGGCGCGGCGCATTGGCATGTATTGCTGCGTTCGCGCGCCATCGAGACCGGTTCCTATGTCGTTGCCGCGGCGCAGGCCGGCCATCACGAGGATGGCCGCGATACCTATGGCCACAGCATGATCATCGATCCGTGGGGCAAGATCCTCGCCGAGGCGGATGATCGGCCGGGCTTCATTGTCGCCGAGATCGACCCCGCCTTTTCGGTTTCGGCGCGGCAGGCGATTCCCGCCCTCGTCAATGCGCGCGATTTTTCGCTGCCGGAGATGCCGCAGGTTGGCACCTTCGTGAACTGACCCCCATATTGGCTCCATGATCCGATACAATCTCGTCTGCAGCGGCGGGCACGATTTCGAAAGCTGGTTTCGCGATGCGGCTGCCTTTGACAAGGCAGCCGCGGCGCATGCCGTGACCTGTCCCGAATGCGGGACCGGAGATGTCGTGAAGGCCTTGATGGCGCCGTCGGTTGCGACGGCGCGCAAGCGCGAGGCGGCGACCGTGAAGGTCGCGGCGCCCGACCCGCGCCAGGTTGCCATGGTCGACATGATGCGCAAGCTGCGCGAGCATGTGACCGAGAATGCCGATTATGTCGGGGGCAAGTTCGCCGAGGAAGCGCGCAAGATCCACTATCAGGAGGTCGAGGCGCGCGGCATTTATGGCGAGGCCTCTCCCGAAGAGGCGCGTTCGCTGGTCGAGGAGGGGATCGATTTCCTGCCGCTTCCGGTCCTGCCGGAAGACGGCAACTAGATTTCTCGCTCGCACATGCTGTCCGACAAGACGACGGGGCGTCGTGCCGCTTCGGTGGCGCGACGCTAGCGGCGAACGGCTGAAATCATGTAATTGACGTCCATGTCGGACGACGTACTCCACCGGTCCCGAAGCGGATTGTAGACGACGCCGGTCTCGGCCGAGAGGTCGAGGCCGTTTTCGCGCAGCGCGGCGGAGAGCTCGGATGGGCGGACGAGCTTTTCGTAGCTGTGCGTGCCGCGGGGCAACCAGCGCAGCACGCATTCCGCGCCGAAAATCGCCAGCGCCCAGGCCTTCGGCGTCCGGTTGATGGTCGAGAGCACCATCAGGCCGCCCGGCTTCACCATCGCCGATGTCTCGCGGATGAAGAGCGGCAGATCGGCGACGTGCTCGACGATCTCCATGGCCAGCACGATGTCGAAGCGTTCGCCCGCAGCGGCCAGCGCCTCGGCCGTCGTCGCCCGGTAGTCGATGTCGAGGCCGGCCTCGACGGCGTGCAGCGAGGCGACGCCGATATTGGTCTCCGATGCGTCGGCGCCGACGACGGTTGCCCCGAGGCGTGCCATCGGCTCGGACAGGAGGCCGCCGCCGCAGCCGATATCGAGCACGCGCAGGCCGTCCAGCGCCTTCGGATCCCGGTCGTCGCGGCCGAACAGCTTCGCCGCTTCCTCCTTGATGAAGCCGATGCGGATCGGGTTCAGCCGATGCAGCGGCGCGAACTTGCCGTTGGGTGCCCACCACTCGCTGGCGATCGCGGAAAAATGCGCAATCTCGTCCTGATCGACCGTGGTGCCCGGGTCGACGGTGGGGTTCTGTGCGGCGGCTGACATGGGCGGCTCCTTCTCGGGCGAACGTCGTCGTCGCCGGAGCTGAAGTCAAGGCGGACGGTCGTCTCATCCCGGACCCAGGCGGCCAGTCGCGGCCGGTGTCGCCGTTTGCCGCAGCTTCCCCAGGGCGCGGCGTCAGCACCGCGCCGACGCCGTTGCGGCTTCCGGCCGAAGCCGCTATGAAGGCGCCCGTCCGGTTGTTGTTAGCCGGAACTCCTTCAATCTCTTCCGCATCTTCTGCGGAAACTGGCTTCAAAAGGTTGCTGATGGCCCGGCTGGTGATGAAGTTCGGCGGAACGTCCGTCGCCGATATCGATCGCATCCGCAACGTCGCTCGTCACGTCAAACGCGAGGTCGATGCCGGCTCACGAGGTCGCCGTCGTGGTTTCGGCCATGTCGGGCAAGACCAACGAGCTCGTGGCCTGGGCGCGCGACGCCGCGCCGATGCATGACGCGCGCGAATATGACGCCGTCGTCGCGTCCGGCGAGCAGGTGACCTCCGGCCTGCTGGCGATCGCGCTGCAGGAGATGGGCGTCAATGCCCGCTCCTGGCAGGGCTGGCAAATCCCGATCCGCACCGATGCCTCGCATGGCGCCGCTCGCATCGTCGACATCGACGGCTCGCGGCTGATCGAACGCGCTGGAGCAGGGCCAGGTCGCGGTGATCGCCGGTTTCCAGGGCCTCGGCCCGGACCGACCGCATCGCGACGCTCGGCCGCGGCGGTTCCGACACCAGCGCCGTCGCGATCGCCGCCGCGATCAAGGCGGATCGCTGCGACATCTATACCGACGTCGACGGCGTCTACACGACCGACCCGCGCATGGTGCCCAAGGCCAAGCGCCTCGACAAGGTCGCATTCGAAGAAATGCTGGAAATGGCGTCGCTAGGCGCCAAGGTGCTGCAGGTGCGCTCGGTCGAACTCGGCATGGTGCACAGTACGGACCTTCGTGCGCTCCAGCTTTGACGATCCCGAAGATCCGGCGCTCGGCACGCAACGATCCGCCGGGCACCCTGATCTGCGACGAGGAGGAAATCGTGGAAAGCAGGTCGTCACCGGCATCGCCTTCGCCAAGGACGAGGCCCAGATCTCGCTGCGCCGCAGTCGCCGACAAGCCGGGCGTCGCCGCGGCGATCTTCGTGCCGCTGGCCGAAGCCAACATCAATGTCGACATGATCGTGCAGAACGTCTCGGAAGACGGCACGACTACCGACATGACCTTCACCGTGCCGACTACCGATTTCGACCGCGCCTGGAAGCGCTCTGGGCGAGGCTCGCGAACGATCGGCTACACCAGCGTCGACAGGCGCCACCGATCTGGCCAAGGTCTCGGTGATCGGCATCGGCATGCGCAGCCATGCCGGCGTTGCCGCCCGGCCTTCAAGGCGCTGGCCGAGCAAGGGCATCAACATCCGCGCCATCACGCACGTCGGAGATCAAGATCTCGATGCTGATCGATGCGCGCCTATACCGAGCTCGCGGTGCGGACGCTGCATTCGCTCTACGGGCTGGACGACGCCTGATCAACAGGCTTTCCGACCCGACGAAACGATGTTTACCTTCTGCAACTCGGCCACGACTAGGCAGGAAGCTATGCGGGGAACCGGCCGAATCGGTCGGCTTACCGAGGCGGATTTCGGTGGTCGGAACCCGCACAGCTCTCAAATTGCGGAAGGCGGACCGATGCGGGGGTCACTCGCGCGGGCCGCGCGTCTTGCTGAGTCGGCTGCGCGAAGTCATGGCGGAGCCGAGTCAGCGCGCAAGACCGCCTCGACAAGATCGTGGTGCTGATCGCCGCCAACATGGTCGCCGAGGTGTGCTCCGTCTATGTGCTGCGCGTCGACGACACGCTCGAGCTCTACGCCACCGAGGGCCTGAACCGCGACGCCGTGCACCAGCCGTGCTGCGTCGCCAGGGCCTGGTCGGCCTCGTCGCGTCGCGAGGCGACGCCGCTCAATCTGCACGACGCCCAGAGCCATCCGGCCTTCTGCCTATCCGCCCGGAAACCGGCGAGGAGATCTACACTCCTTCCTTGGCGTGCCGATCCTGCGCGCCGGCAACACGCTCGGCGTCCTGGTCGTGCAGAACCGTGCGCAGCGCACCTATTACGAGGAAGAAGTCGAGGCGCTGCAGACCACCGCGATGGTGCTGGCGGAGATGATCGCCTCGGCGAGCTGCCGGCCTCGCCCGGCCCGGCGCCGAGCCGACGCACGCGGCCGCGTCGCATCAAAGGCACGACCGCTTTCCGATGGCATCGCGCTCGGCCATGTCGTGCTGCATGAGCCGCGCGTCGTCGTCACCAAGCTCATTGCCGAGGACTGCCGACAGGAAAGCCAGCGCCTCGACAGGCGATCGCCAAGCTGCGTCTATCTCGATCGACGATGCTCTCGCGCGGACGATCGTCGCCGGCGCGGCGAGCATCGCGACGATCCTCGAAGCCTATCGCATGTTCGCCAATGACCGCGGCTGGTCGCACGCATGCGATGAGGCGGTGCCAGACCGGCCTTACGGCCGAAGCGGCGGTCGAACGCGTCCAGTCGCGACACCCGCGCCCGCATGCTGCGCCAGACCGATCCCTATTTGCGCGAGCGGCTGCACGACTTCGACGATCTCGCCAATCGGCTCCTGCGCGAGCTGATCGGGCAGTCGCACGGCCCGATGGCGCCAGCCTGCCAAAGGACAGCATCATCGTCGCGCGCACCATGGGGCCGCGGCCGAACTGCTCGATTATGACCGCAGCCGGTGCGCGGCCTGGTGCTCGAGGAGGGCGCGCGCGACCAGCCACGTCACGATCGTTGCGCGCGCGCTCGGCATTCGCCGCCATCGGCCACGTCGCCAAATCGTCCGGCTGGTCGAGAATCCGGCGACGCCGATCATCGTCGATGGCGATCGGGTGAGGTCGCATGTGCGGCCGCCGGCCGACGTCGAGGCCGCCTATGCCGAGAAGGTGCGCTTCCGCGCCCGGCGGCAGGCAGCAGTATCGCCGCTGCGCGCAAGCGGCCGGTCACCCAGGATGGCCATCGCGTTTCGACTGCATCATGAATGCCGGCCTGCTGGTCGACCTGCCGCATATCGCCGAACCGGGCGCCGAGGCATCGGCCTGTTCCGCACCGAGCTGCAGTTCATGGTCGCCTCGAGCCTGCCGCGCATGGAGCGAGCAGACTGCGCTCTATCCGCCGTGCTCGATGCCGCGGCGACCGGCCGGTGACCTTCCGCACGCTCGATATCGGCGGCGACAAGGTGCTGCCCTATATGCGCATGCAGCCGGAGGAAAATCCGGCGCTGGGCTGGCGCGCGATCCGGCTTGGCCTCGATCGCCCCGGCCTGCTGCGCATGCCAGATGCGCGCATTGCTGCGCGCCGCTGCCGGTCGCGAGTTGCGCATCATGCTGCCGATGGTCACCGAGGTCGACGAGATTCGACCGGGCCCGGGCGATGCTCGAGCGCGAAGTGACGCAATTGCGTCGGCACGGCCATGAGTAGCCGGCGCGGATCGCTGCTCGGCATCCATGGTCGAGGTGCCGGCGCTGCTGTTCCAGCTCGATCGACTGATCGCAGGCGTCGATTTCGTCTCGGTCGGCTCCAACGACCTGTGCCAGTTCATGATCGGCGGCGACCGCGGCAACTCCCGCGTCGCCGAGCCGCTTCGACACGCTGTCGCGCCATTCCTGCGACGCTCCGCATGATCGTCGAGGCCGCCGACCGGCACGAGACGCCGGTGACGCTTTGCGGCGAGATGCGCCAGCCGTCCCTGGCGGCGCTGGCGCTGGCGGGCATCGGCTATCCGCTCGCTGTCGATGTCGGCCGCCGCGATCGGTCCGGTCAAGGCGACGCTGCTCGCACTCGATGTCGGCCGGCTCAAGGCCGTGCTCGATCCTCTCCTGGCCCTGGACGATGGCGAGGATGGCGTCCGCGCGGCGCTTGCCGCCTTCGCCGATTCTGAAGGCATACCAATCTGACCTCCTTGCTGCCGCCCGGTCTCCCCTGGGAAAAGATCAATCACCTCGTCGCCCGTGCCGAGGTCATCGACCAGAAGCTCGCCGCGACCAGCGACGGCGCGACCTTGGTGCAATTGTCCAAGGAACGCTCGGAGCTGGAGGATATTGTCGAGGCCGTGAACCGGCTGAAGGCGGTCGTCGTCGAACGCGAGGCGCTGGACGATCTGGCGGGCGACCCCGAGATGGCGGCGTTGGCGGAGGAAGAACGCGGCTCGCTCGAGGCGCAGATCGAGGGATTGACCCAAGAGATCCGCGTCCTGCTGCTGCCGCGCGACGCTGCCGACGAGAAAAGCGCCATCCTCGAAATTCGCGCCGGCACGGGCGGCGACGAGGCGGCCTTGTTCGCCGGCGACCTGTTCCGCATGTATCAGCGCTACGCGGGGCTGCATGGCTGGCGGATCCAGGTTCTCTCGGAAAGCGAGGGCGAGGCGGGTGGCTACAAGGAAATCATCGCCGACGTCACCGGCAAGGGCGTGTTTGCCCGCCTGAAGTTCGAATCCGGCGCTCACCGCGTGCAGCGTGTGCCGGCGACGGAAGCGAGTGGCCGCATCCACACCTCCGCCGCGACCGTCGCGGTGCTGCCGGAAGCGGAAGATGTCGACATCGACATCCGCCCCGAGGACATCAAGATCGACACGACCCGCGCCTCGTCGGCCGGCGGGCAGCACGCCAATACGACGGACACCGCCGTTCGCATCACCCATTTGCCGACCGGAACCGTCATTGTCGTCGCCGGTCGTTCGCAGCACCAGAACCGCGCTCAGGCAACGCAGATCCTGCGCGCCCGGCTGTTCGACATGGAGCGTGAGCGCCTGTCCTCCGAGCGCGCCGCTGATCGTAAGGGCCAGGTCGGATCGGGCGACCGCTCCGAGCGCATCCGTACTTACAATTTCCCGCAAGGCCGGGTGACCGACCACCGCATCAACCTGACGCTCTACAAGCTCGAGGCGGTGATCACCGGGGAGGCGCTCGACGAGATCATCGAGCCTTTGATTACCGAGCATCAGGCGGGGCTGCTGGCAGCGCTTGATTCATGAGCCTGCGGCCCGCCACGCTTGGCGCCGCGCGGCGCGCCGCGGCGAAACGGCTGGCGGCGGAACTCGGTCCGGATGCGACGCCGGCGCTCGACGCAAGGCTGCTGGTCGCCGCCGCCATCGGCATCGCGCCGGATCAGCTCTTGCTTGTCGATGACAGGGAGCTATCGGAGGCGGAGCGTCGCGCCATCGATGCGGCTCTCGATCGCCGGCTGGCCGGCGAGCCCGTCGCCAGGATCGTGGGCGAAAGGGAGTTCTGGGGTCTGAGCTTCCGCCTTTCCGAGGCAACGCTGGTGCCGCGTCCGGATACGGAGACGCTGGTGGAGGCGACGCTCGCCTGGATCGACAGGACCCATGGCCGCGACAAGCCACTGCGCATCGTCGATATCGGCACGGGCAGCGGCGCGATCCTGATCGCGCTTCTGAGCGAGTTGCCGCAGTCGATCGGCCTCGGGATTGATCTTTCCGAAGAGGCGGCGCGAACCGCGCGGGCGAACGCCGCGAGGCTTGGCTTCGCCGATCGCAGCCTGTTCACCCGGGGCTCCTGGGCCGAAAGTTGCGGCCCTGTGGATGTAATCGTCTCAAATCCGCCCTATATTGAGAGCGGAGTCATCCAGACGCTGGATCGTGAAGTTAAGGACCACGATCCTGTGTTGGCGCTGGATGGGGGTGATGACGGCCTCGATGCATACAGAGCGATCGTCGCGGATCTCAGCCGGCTGATGCGGCCCGGCGGCGCGGCATTTTTCGAAATCGGATATGATCAGGGGCGGGCGCTTTCCTTGCTCGCGACACGCGCCGGTTTTGTGGTGGCGGTGCATACCGATCTGGCCGGGCATGATCGCGTGGTGGAACTGATCCGACCGAATTGACCGCCGCATGGATGCTTCCAGGGTCGGAAATGAATAAACTGCTTGGAAATCGGCCTCGAAACGGCTAGTTTCCCAGCCACCGCAGATGGAATTGATGCGTCTCCCGAACGTCGAAGCGCAAGCCTTGCACGGGAGCGACGCGGTAAGGGCCACCAGATTGGCCGTGCGGGTCGGATCGGGGGAGATCGACCAGGCTTCGGTGCCTCGAGCGTCACCTCTACTCGGTACGACACGAATTCCCAGGACGCCCCGCTTCGGCGGTGGCCAGGTTGCCCAAGGTCACATGTCTGGACTCTCGGCTGCCTCGATCCGCGGAAGAGTGACGATCGCTTTCGCCGGTTCCGGCGTTTCGAGCCCATGCTCGGGGCGGCCCGATCGACGGATTTTGTCCGGCCGGCGTTTCGATTCGGTCGATGAGATTGTTTGACCTTGTTGGTCACGGAAGAGAAAATTCATGAGACAAGGACAGCAGAACAACAATAACAACAAGCGGATGCGCGGGCGCAACAACAACAGCGGCGGCAACAACAACCGCAAGGGCCCCAACCCGCTGACCCGCTCGTATGAGAGCAACGGTCCGGATGTCAAAATTCGCGGCACCGCGCTCCACATCGCGGAAAAATACGTGACGCTGGCGCGCGATGCGCAGTCGTCGGGCGACCGCGTCATGGCGGAAAGCTATCTGCAGCACGCAGAGCATTATTTCCGTGTGATCGCCGCGGCCCAGGCGCAGAACCCGCAGAATTCCCAGCAGCCGCAGCCTTCTTATCGCGCCGATCAGGACGATGAGGGTCTCGACGAGGAAGACGATCGCTTCAGCGAGCGTTTTGGCCAGGCGCATCTTCATGAGCGTGCCCCTCAGGCAGATCGCCAGCCATCGCGCGAGGGTGAGGGCACGATCGGGCCAAACGACCCGCAGCCCTACATCAACGGGGCCGGGTCGACCGGCGGCGAGGCGCGTGAAGGTTCGGAGCGCCAGGAGCGTTCGGACCGTCAGGATCGCTTTGACCGTCAGGATCGTTCCGACCGCCAGGATCGTTCCGACCGCCAGGATCGTCCCGATCGCCAAGAGCGGTTCGAGCGCTCTGCCCGTGCGGACCGGCCGGAGCGCGGCGAGCGTTCCGACCGGAACGAAACGCGCGCGGATCGTCCGGAACGGACCGATCGCCAGCCGCGCATGGATCGCGGCGAGCGCCGGGATCGTGGTGATCGCCCGGATCGCGGCGATCGCAACGAGCGTTCGCAGCTCCCCCGCTTTGTGACGGGCGAACCGGCACCGCAGCCGGCCGTCGAAGCGTCGCGGATGCCGGTCGCCGAGGTGGCCAAGGCCGACGCGGTCGTACCGGACATGGCCAAGCCCGAGGTTGCCGAGGCTGCGAAGGTCGAGCCGATTGTGGTGGAGCCGGTGGAAGCCGTCGTGGCGGATGCTCCGCCGGCGGCACCTGCGCCGACGCGGGCGTCGCGCAGCAGCGCGGCCAAGGCCGAGCGCGCTGCCGCGGCAGCCGAGGCGGCCCCGAGCCTCGATCTCGGCACCGAGGGTTCCGCCTCGACGGAAGAGGAAGAGTTCCGTCCGCGCCGTCGTCGCACGACGCGCGCCCGGACCCGCGCTTCCGAGGGCGAGGCCGGCTCCGAGCCGGCGCTGGCCAGCGAGCCGACCGGCGACGAGTAAGCTCGTTTCGTCTTTCAAGATCCTGAAACGCCCGGGTGCCTGCACCCGGGCGTTTTTCTTTCCGCGTCGCATGCCGCGCCTTGCCGACGCCAGACAGTCGGGTCCGACGCGCTCGTTTGCGCCGTTCGCCAGGCTCGATCGCGCCCAACCTGTTTCCAAGCCTCGGTTTTCCAGTGCTTCCCCGATGCCCGGTCGCCTACCGGCGTTCACGTCAAAATTGTACGGCCTACCCCTTCCTGTTGCAGGAGGGCCACACCATATTCGGATCGAGCGGCAGGCCCCAGCTTGGCTGCCGCCGGACGCAGGTCCATATTTCAGAGCGGCTCATCCGTGCTTTCGAGGCGGTGGGACCGGGTCAGGAGGCATCGTTATGAATTTTGACAACTATTCCGAGCGCGCGCAGGGCTTCATCCAGTCTGCCCAGACACTCGCGATGACGCGCGGCAACCAGCAGTTCACGCCCGAACATCTTCTGAAAGTTCTGCTCGACGATCGAGGAAGGCCTCGCCGGCGGTCTGATCGACAGTGCCGGCGGCAGATCCCGCAGGCGCTGCGCGGCGACCGAGCGCGCGCTCGAGGCCATGCCGAAGGTTCCGGCGGCGGAGCCGGCCAGCTCTATCTGGCGCCGCCGCTCGCCAAGGTCTTCGAGCAGGCAGCCGAGCATGCGCCGAAGAAGGCGGGCGACAGCTTTGTCACGGTCGAGCGGCTGCTGCTCGCGCTGGCGCTGGAGAAGGACAGCGAGGACGGCGGACATCCTCAAGGCGCAGGCGTGACGCCGCAGGGCTCAACCGGGCCATCGAGGCGCTGCGCAAGGGCCGCACCGCCGATACGGCCGGTGCCGAGAGGCCATATGACGCGCTGAAGAAATATGCCCGCGACCTCACCGCAGGCGGCACGCGACGGCAAGCTCGACCCGGTGATCGGCCGCGACGAGGAGATCCGCCGCACCATCCAGGTGCTGTCGCGCCGGACCAAGAACAATCCGGTGCTGATCGGCGAGCCGGGCGTCGGCAAGACGGCGATCGCCGAAGGCCTGGCGCTGCGGATCGTCAATGGCGACGTGCCGGAGAGCCTGAAGGACAAGCGCCTGCTCGCGCTCGACATGGGCTCGCTGATCGCCGGCGCCAAATATCGCGGCGAGTTCGAGGAGCGGCTGAAGGCCGTCCTGCTCGGAGGTCACGGCGGCCGAATGGCGGCATCATCCTGTTCATCGACGAGATGCACACGCTGGTCGGCGCGGGCAAGGCGGATGGCGCGATGGACGCGTCGAACCTGCTGAAGCCGGCCTGGCGCGCGGTGAACTGCACTGCGTCGGCGCCACCACGCTCGACGAATACCGCAAGCATGTCGAGAAGGACGCGGCGCTGGCCCGCCGGTTCCAGCCGATCTTCGTCGGCGAGCCGACGGTCGAGGACACGGTCTCGATCCTGCGCGGCATCAAGGAGAAGTACGAGCTGCACCATGGCGTGCGGATCACCGACTCCGCGCTTGTCGCTGCCGCGACGCTTTCGAACCGCTACATCACCGACCGTTTCCTGCCCGACAAGGCGATCGACCTGGTCGACGAGGCATCGGCGCGGCTGCGCATGCAGGTCGATTCCAAGCCGGAGGCGCTGGACGAACTCGACCGGCGCATCATCCAGCTCAAGATCGAGCGGGAGGCGCTGAAGAAGGAGACCGACCAGGCTTCCAAGGATCGGCTCGAGCGGCTGGAAAAGGAACTGACGGACCTCGAGGAGGAATCGTCGGCCTATACGCAGCGCTGGCAGGCCGAGAAGCAGAAGCTGAATGCGGCGCAGAAGCTGAAGGAACAGCTCGACCAGGCGCGCAGCGACCTCGACAAGGCGCAGCGCACCGGCGACCTGGCCAAGGCGGGCGAGCTTGCCTATGGCACGATCCCGACGCTGGAGCGCCAGCTGGTCGAGGCCGAGAAGGCGCAGACCAGCACGCATGGTGGAAGAGGCGGTGACGCCGGACCATATTGCGCAGATCGTGTCGCGCTGGACCGGCATCCCGGTCGACAAGATGCTGCAGGGCGAGCGCGAGAAGCTGCTGCGCATGGAGGATGATCTGGCGCGTCGCGTCGTCGGACAGGCCGAGGCGGTGCATGCCGTTGCGACCGCGGTTCGCCGTTCACGCGCCGGATTGCAGGATCCGAACCGCCCGATCGGCTCGTTCCTGTTCCTCGGCCCGACCGGCGTCGGCAAGACCGAGCTGACCAAGGCGGTCGCCTCGTTCCTGTTCGACGACGAGACCGCAATGGTCCGCATCGACATGTCCGAGTTCATGGAGAAGCACTCCGTGGCCCGGCTGATCGGTGCGCCTCCCGGCTATGTCGGCTACGAGGAAGGCGGCGCGCTGACCGAGGCGGTGCGGCGTCGGCCCTATCAGGTCGTGCTGTTCGACGAGGTCGAGAAGGCGCATCCCGACGTCTTCAACGTGCTGTTGCAGGTTCTGGATGATGGCCGCCTGACCGATGGTCAGGGTCGCACGGTCGATTTCAAGAACACGCTCATCATCATGACCTCGAACCTCGGCTCCGACTTCTTGGCGCATCTGCGCGACGACGAGGATGTCGATGGCGTGCGCGAACAGGTCATGGCGGTGGTGCGCGGGCATTTCCGGCCCGAGTTCCTGAACCGGCTCGATGACATCATCCTGTTCCATCGCCTGAAGAAGACGGAGATGGGGCGGATCGTCGAAATCCAGCTCGGCCGCCTCGCCAAGTTGCTCGAGGAGCGCAAGGTGACGCTGGAACTGGACGATACGGCGCGGAGCTGGCTGGCCGAGAAAGGCTACGACCCGGCCTATGGCGCGCGTCCGCTGAAGCGGGTGATCCAGCGCTATGTGCAGGATCCGCTGGCCGACAAGATCCTGGCCGGCGAGATTGCCGACGGCTCGCTGATCAAGATCACGGCCGGGACGGACAGGCTCCTGTTCCTGCCGCGCGGCGAGACCGCGTCGCAGGCCGCCTGAGCCGCATCGACAGCGGGCATGCCGCAAACCGCCATGCCCGCTGGATAGAAAACCCGCGCTGCAGCGATGCGGCGCGGCTTTTCCTTGTTGTCACTGGTTTGGCGACGCTGCCGGCGGCTCAGGCGTTGGCGTCGCGCCAGTGCCGATAGAGCGCCACGACGTCGCCCGAGCAGAGCAGGGGCATGGCGTCGCGGATCTGCCCGATCTCCCAATCCCACCAGGCCATTTCCAGCAGCATGGCGATCGTCTCGTCGGTGAAGCGCTTGCGGATCGGCCGGGCGGGATTGCCGCCGACGATCGTGTAGGGCTCGACATCCCTCGTCACCAGGGCGCGGCTGCCGATCACCGCGCCATCGCCGATCCGGATGCCCGGCATGATCATCGCCTCGGCGCCGATCCAGACATCATGGCCGATCACGGTGTCGCCGGCGGGCTGGTAGGCGTTGACGGCGTTGGCGAAGGCCGGCTCCTCGGGAACGAAGAAGAACGGAAACGTCGTCACCCAGTCGTTCCGGTGGCCCTGATTACCGGCCATCATGAAAGAGGCGCCGGTGCCGATCGAACAGAAGCTGCCGATGACGAGGCGGTCGACATCGGTGCGATCGGGCATCAGGAAGCGGGCGCAATCATCGAAGGCGTGGCCGTGATAGTAGCCGGAATAGTAGCTGTAGCGACCGACGATGATATTGGGGTTCGTGACCTGCTCGGTCAGCGGCTTGCCCAGGAACGGGCTCTTGAAATAGTTCATGGTCTTGTCCATGCCGGTGCGCCTGCGAACATGGTCGCAGCGGGCACCCCAGAAACGGGAGATCGCCTCAGACGAGGCGGATGACAGCCGAAGCAGGCCGCCGCGCCACTCGGCACGGCGGCCTGGCCGCAGCTGTCGCTCTGTCGCTTTCTGGTAACATCGAGCCTTCCGGGAAGGCCTCCTGCTCTAGGTCTCTATCAAGCCCGTCTTCTCCGCGCGAAAAGCACGCGAAGGCGCTAGTTGGTGGCGTCCTTGTCGGTGTTGATCGCGGCGACCTTGGAGCTGGCCGGCATGCCGATCAGCGTGTCGATCCGCGCCTTTTCTTGCTTGAAGGCCACCAACATGTCGCCCTGCAGCACGCGACCGCGCGGCAGGCGCACGCGCAGCGGATCGACGGGCTTGTTGTTGATGCGCACTTCATAATGCAGATGCGGACCAGTCGACAGGCCGGTCGAGCCGACATAGCCGATGACCTGACCCTGCCGCACCTTGGCCCCCGGGCGGATGCCCTTGGCGATCGCCGACTGGTGTCCATAGGCCGATTCATAGCCGTTAGTGTGCTGGATCAGGGTGAAATTGCCATAGCCCGAGCTCCAGCCGGCCTTCTCGACGGTGCCGTTGCCGGCGGCCAGGATCGGCGTGCCGCGCGGCGCCGCCCAGTCAACGCCGGGATGCAGGCGCGTGTAACCGAGGATCGGATGCTTGCGGTAGCCGAAATTGGAGCGAAGCACGCCGCCATTCATCGGCTTGCGGACGAGGAACTTCTTGGCGCTGCGGCCTTCCTCGTCGAAATAGTCGACGACGCCGTCATCCGGCGAGCGATAGCGGTAATAGCGCTTCATCGAACCGTCGAGGGTGATCGCCGCGTAGAGAATTTCCTCGTCATCCGCGCCGGCTTCCGGAAGCGAGTGGAACACTTCGAGCGAGTCGCCCGGGGAAACGCGCGACTGGAAGTCGACGTCGTAGGAGAAGATGTGAATGAGCTCGGTGATCAGCGGGCCCGGGATCTTCTGTTCCAGCGCCGTCTCGTAGACGGCCTGGTAGAGACGCGGCATCGGGCTGTCGTCGGCCGGCGCCGGCTCCGCCATCTCGAATTCGTCGGTCGAGCTTTCCGGCTCGTCGGCGCGCACGAAGCTGTCGTCGTCGCGCCGCGCCACGGTGGCCTGGTGCGAGCCCTCGTCATAGATGGACACGCGCATCGGTCGCGGCGTCTCGCCTTCCGAGGAGAACAGGATACGGACCTTCTGACCGGCCTGCAGGTCCGCCAGATCCATCAGGTTGGACATGGCGGAGATGATGTTTTTCGACTCGTCCTCGGCGACGCCGTTCTCCTCGAGGATGTCACCGAGGGTTTCCTTCTTCTCCACAACGGCGACGCGCTCATCGGAGGGAAGCGCCGGGCCGGATTTGGAGACGAAGGAGACGTTTTCCGGGACGATGCGCACGCCCAGCGCCGAGAAGGGATCGGTGCCGCTTTCGTCGAACGAGAAGCGATCCGGGTCGACATAGGGCATGGCGGCGATCTGGACGCCGTTGGACACCGTCGTCTGGAGCGAGGCGCGGGCGACCTGCTCGG
>CP119318.1:0-10000 GCA_029203105.1 Candidatus Kaistia colombiensis | reverse complement strand
AAAACTATTTAGGTAGTGCGTCGGATGAATACCTTGGGGGGTAGAGCACTGGATGGGCTAGGGGGATTTACCGTCTTACCAAACCTAACCAAACTCCGAATACCCAAGAGTACTATCTGGCAGACAGACGGTGGGTGCTAACGTCCATCGTCAAAAGGGAAACAACCCTGACCGCCAGCTAAGGCCCCCAAATCATGGCTAAGTGTGAAAGGATGTGGGGATCCCAAAACAACCAGGATGTTGGCTTAGAAGCAGCCATCATTTAAAGAAAGCGTAACAGCTCACTGGTCTAAATAAGGGTTCCTGCGCCGACAATGTAACGGGGCTCAAGCCATGTGCCGAAGCTGCGGATGTGATCCTTCGGGATCACGTGGTAGCGGAGCGTTCCGTAAGCCTGTGAAGGGAGACTCGTGAGAGCTCCTGGAGGTATCGGAAGTGCGAATGCTGACATGAGTAACGACAAACAGTGTGAGAGACACTGTCGCCGAAAGTCCAAGGGTTCCTGCGTAAAGCTAATCTGCGCAGGGTTAGCCGGCTCCTAAGGCGAGGCCGAAAGGCGTAGTCGATGGGAATGGGGCGAATATTCCCCAGCCTGCGGGTAGTGACGAATGCCGTGTATCGTAGTGCCTTATTGGATTGGTGCTGCGGTGAAGGTGTTCCAGGAAATAGCTCCCGCGTATAGACCGTACCCTAAACCGACACAGGTGGACTGGTAGAGTATACCAAGGCGCTTGAGAGAATGGTGCTGAAGGAACTCGGCAAATTGCCTCCGTAACTTCGGGAGAAGGAGGCCCTCGGCTTGGGCAACCAGGTCGGGGGGGCACAGACTAGGGGGTAGCGACTGTTTACCTAAAACACAGGGCTCTGCGAAGCCGTAAGGCGACGTATAGGGTCTGACGCCTGCCCGGTGCCGGAAGGTTAAGAGGAGAGGTGCAAGCTTTGAATCGAAGCCCCGGTAAACGGCGGCCGTAACTATAACGGTCCTAAGGTAGCGAAATTCCTTGTCGGGTAAGTTCCGACCTGCACGAATGGCGTAACGACTTCCCCGCTGTCTCCAGCACCTACTCAGTGAAATTGAATTCCCCGTGAAGATGCGGGGTTCCCGCGGTCAGACGGAAAGACCCCATGAACCTTTACTATAGCTTTGCACTGGCATTCGTGTTTGCATGTGTAGGATAGGTGGTAGGCTTTGAAGCATGGGCGCCAGCTCGTGTGGAGCCATCCTTGAAATACCACCCTTGTGAATATGAATGTCTAACCGCGGTCCGTCATCCGGATCCGGGACCGTGCATGGTGGGTAGTTTGACTGGGGCGGTCGCCTCCCAAAGTGTAACGGAGGCGCGCGATGGTGGGCTCAGACCGGTCGGAAATCGGTCGTCGAGTGCAATGGCATAAGCCCGCCTGACTGCGAGACTGACAAGTCGAGCAGAGACGAAAGTCGGCCATAGTGATCCGGTGGTCCCACGTGGACGGGCCATCGCTCAACGGATAAAAGGTACTCTGGGGATAACAGGCTGATGATGCCCAAGAGTCCATATCGACGGCATCGTTTGGCACCTCGATGTCGACTCATCACATCCTGGGGCTGGAGAAGGTCCCAAGGGTTCGGCTGTTCGCCGATTAAAGTGGTACGTGAGTTGGGTTCAGAACGTCGTGAGACAGTTCGGTCCCTATCTGCCGTGGGTGTAGGAATATTGAGAGGATCTGTCCTTAGTACGAGAGGACCGGGATGGACGTACCTCTGGTGGACCTGTTGTGGCGCCAGCCGCATTGCAGGGTAGCTATGTACGGACGGGATAACCGCTGAAGGCATCTAAGCGGGAAACCCACCTCAAAACGAGTATTCCCTTGAGAGTCGTGGTAGACCACCACGTTGATAGGCCGGGTGTGGAAGTGCAGCAATGCATGCAGCTTACCGGTACTAATAACTCGATCGGCTTGATCACTCCCATTAATCCATGCTCATCACCAAGGTGATCTCTCGAGATCACCGGGAATGACCATCGACGACAAACAAAACAAAACCAGTTTCTTCTGTGCTTCGCCGGCCTGGTGGTCATGGCGAGGAGCCTGAACCCGATCCCATTCCGAACTCGGCCGTTAAACTCCTCCGCGCCAATGGTACTTTGTCTTAAGACACGGGAGAGTAGGTCGCTGCCAGGCCTGCAAAGCACAGAAAACCTTCTTCGAGACACACAAACTTCTCTCTACGATGACACAACACAAAACCCCGCCGCGCGAGATAATCGCCGGCGGGGTTTTGCGTTTAAGGCTCAGGCAAAGCGAGGGAAAAGAGGCGGAGGCCGGACCTGCAATGCCAGACGGCTGTGACAGGGTTCCGTGAAAACTCCCGCAACAGGTAAGGATGGAGCGGGCCCAATGGGCCAAACCCCGCGTTTATGCGACAGTTCGATGCCGGCGGCGCGGATCCCGCAGCCTGATTCTGAACGCCTCGGCCTCATCAGATTCCAGCCTCATCGTTAGACTGCCGATCTTCTCACGGCCAATCCGTCCGGAGCAAACTCGCCAGCCGATCGGAGCGATCGGGCACCAGGGTTGCAAGGATGCGGGGCAAACGCCTCCTGCTTGACGCTGCTCGAGCCGCCCCGGCATATCGAAGCCGGATGAAGCGGGGTGAAGTGACAAGAAAATGCGGGAAGCGATTATCGAACTGGCGGAGGAAGGGGGGCGGATCGGGCTCGGCTACTTCCGCCGTGCCGGCATCGATCGGCATGTGGAAGAAAAGGGGCATCTTGACCTGGTCACCCGCGCCGACCGCGAGATCGAGGCCTTCCTGCTGGCCGAACTGGCGCGGCTTTATCCCGAGGACGGCATTTGCGGCGAGGAGGGGACGCGGTTGCGGCCCGGTGCCCGCCGGCAATGGGTGATCGACCCGGTTGACGGAACCTTCAATTTTGTCCGCGGCCTCGATTCATGGGCGGTGTCGATCGGGCTTTTTGCCGACGGCATCCCGGATTTTGGCGTCCTTCATGCGCCGGCCCGGGCCGAGATGCTGTCGGGCGGGATCGAATGGGAGCCGCAGCTGAACGGCAAGGTGCTTCAACCGCTGCCGACCTTCGATCGGAAACGCGGTGTGATCGCGGTCGGCTTCAGCACGGATACGCCGGTCGAGCGGGAACTCGAGGCGCTGCGCTTCATCCGGTCCGATTTGCGAATGAGCTATCGCCATAATGGCTCGACGGCGGCTGCCTTTATCCAGCTCGCGACCGGCGAAGTCGATGCCTGTCTCGGCTTTGGGGTGCGGAGCTGGGATGTGATGGGGGCGTTGCCGATTCTGGCGCGGCTCGGCGGTGTGTCGACGATCGATTGGCAAAAGGCAGATCTGCAGCAGAAGATAGACTATCTCGCCGGATCGGCGGAGATGGTCGCGCTCGCCCGGCCGATGCTGGACGACTGGCCGACCTGAGCGGGCCTTCTCTCTCCCGGCCGCCGGCATTTTTGGATTTGGCGGGAGAGCCCCGGCTTCGGAGGGCGGAGCCTGGAGAAAGCGCTTGGCAGCTGGCGGGGGAGGGGGCTTGCTCCCTTCCGAGCTTCCGAGCTTCCGAGCTTCCGAGCTTCCGAGCTTCCGAGCTTCCGAGCTTCCGAGCTTCCGAGCTTCCGAGCTTCCGAGCTTCCGAGCTTCCGAGCTTCCGAGCTTCCGAGCTTCCGAGCTTCCGAGCTTCCGAGCTTCCGAGCTTCCGAGCTTCCGAGCTTCCGAGCTTCCGAGCTTCCGAGCTTCCGAGCTTCCGAGCTTCCGAGCTTCCGAGCTTCCGAGCTTCCGAGCTTCCGAGTGGAGGCGGGGAGGGGCTTTGCGGAAGCCGGCATGGCGCCTGGTTCCGCGGGTCGCGCTTTCGTGATCCGAACCGGTACCCCCGTTCGCCCAAGGAGCGCGCGAACTCCACGTGGCCGCTCGAGCGGACGCGCCAGAGAACCGGGCGCCGAAGCCGACCTTTCCGGCGTTCTCGATTCAAAAAAGAAGAAATCTCGGCCCTGCCGGGGCCTTGGGGAGCCGCCAGGACAGAAATTTGCGCCAAAATCGCCGCCCACGCCCGGCCGGCGCCGCTCGCGGGCGTCGATGCCGAGCGGTGGAACGCGATTTGGCGATTTTTTGAATTTTCTGTCTGGCTTCAAAATCTGGCGGAAAGCTACGGTGAAACGGGCGGCCGCAAGCGAGTTATGCACGCTTGTCCCCAGGGGGCGGGCTCCCTATCTGAAGAATCGCGATTGACGGTTTTGGAGTTGGGGCCTATAACCCGGCTCAAGAACGCGGGCGGCACCGCTGCCAGCGAACGGAAAACTCGTCTCTGAGTTTTGTTATTTGGGTGGTTGACTGGTTGTCGGAAGACGACTAGATAAGCGCCTCCGGTTCGGCCGGGTGGTTTGGTTCTTCGGGACTGGGTTGCCGGTTTTGAGCTTTCGACAGTGAAGACTGTCTGTTGTTTGACAAGTGAATAGGAAGAAAGAGAAACGTAGACGGCGATGTCCTTGCGGCTTGTCCAGGTAACTGGGGAAGCGAAAAGAGACTTCGGCGGTACTACGTTTTATCAAGCTCGCTTAGTTGTCTAGCCGGCAGAGATGTCGGTGGGATGACGGTGGTGCTTGGGACTCTGTCAATAATACGTAGTGACCAATAGCCGATCAAAGATCTCGTTCAATTTGAGAGTTTGATCCTGGCTCAGAACGAACGCTGGCGGCAGGCCTAACACATGCAAGTCGAACGCCCTGGCAACAGGGAGTGGCAGACGGGTGAGTAACGCGTGGGAATCTACCTTGTGGTACGGAACAACCAAGGGAAACTTTGGCTAATACCGTATGAGCCCTTCGGGGGAAAGATTTATCGCCATAAGATGAGCCCGCGTAGGATTAGCTAGTTGGTGAGGTAATGGCTCACCAAGGCGACGATCCTTAGCTGGTCTGAGAGGATGACCAGCCACACTGGGACTGAGACACGGCCCAGACTCCTACGGGAGGCAGCAGTGGGGAATATTGGACAATGGGCGCAAGCCTGATCCAGCCATGCCGCGTGTGTGATGAAGGCCTTAGGGTTGTAAAGCACTTTCGCCGATGAAGATAATGACTGTAGTCGGAGAAGAAGCCCCGGCTAACTTCGTGCCAGCAGCCGCGGTAATACGAAGGGGGCTAGCGTTGTTCGGAATTACTGGGCGTAAAGCGTACGTAGGCGGATTGTTAAGTGAGGGGTGAAATCCCGAGGCTCAACCTCGGAACTGCCTTTCATACTGGCAATCTTGAGTCCGGGAGAGGTGAGTGGAACTCCTAGTGTAGAGGTGAAATTCGTAGATATTAGGAAGAACACCAGTGGCGAAGGCGGCTCACTGGCCCGGAACTGACGCTGAGGTACGAAAGCGTGGGGAGCAAACAGGATTAGATACCCTGGTAGTCCACGCCGTAAACGATGGATGCTAGCCGTCGGGGAGCTTGCTCTTCGGTGGCGCAGCTAACGCATTAAGCATCCCGCCTGGGGAGTACGGTCGCAAGATTAAAACTCAAAGGAATTGACGGGGGCCCGCACAAGCGGTGGAGCATGTGGTTTAATTCGAAGCAACGCGCAGAACCTTACCAGCTCTTGACATGTCACGTATGGGTACCGGAGACGGTATTCTTCAGTTCGGCTGGCGTGAACACAGGTGCTGCATGGCTGTCGTCAGCTCGTGTCGTGAGATGTTGGGTTAAGTCCCGCAACGAGCGCAACCCTCGCCCTTAGTTGCCATCATTCAGTTGGGCACTCTAGGGGGACTGCCGGTGATAAGCCGAGAGGAAGGTGGGGATGACGTCAAGTCCTCATGGCCCTTACGGGCTGGGCTACACACGTGCTACAATGGCGGTGACAATGGGCAGCGAAAGGGCGACCTGGAGCTAATCTCAAAAAACCGTCTCAGTTCGGATTGCACTCTGCAACTCGAGTGCATGAAGTTGGAATCGCTAGTAATCGTGGATCAGCATGCCACGGTGAATACGTTCCCGGGCCTTGTACACACCGCCCGTCACACCATGGGAGTTGGTTTTACCCGAAGGCGTTGCGCTAACCCAGCAATGGGAGGCAGGCGACCACGGTAGGGTCAGCGACTGGGGTGAAGTCGTAACAAGGTAGCCGTAGGGGAACCTGCGGCTGGATCACCTCCTTTCTAAGGATGATCCTTCAAGGTCTTCTCACGATGACCTTCTCGGATCTCTTAGATCATTCGGGCCGATCCGATGTTCTGCATCGATCAGGCCTTTGGCGGGATATCGCCGTCTTCGTCTCTCTTTCTTCCGCGGATGAGTTCAGCTGCAAGGTCGTCTTGCATCTGGGCCTGGAGCTGTTCTGGCGTTTTGCGTTGGGATGGTGCGAGGGTCTGGATGGTCGGGACGGGCCCGTAGCTCAGGTGGTTAGAGCGCACGCCTGATAAGCGTGAGGTCGGTAGTTCGAGTCTACCCGGGCCCACCATCACTTGCGCCTTTTAAGCACCTGTGCTCGCCTTGGTCTGGTTTTTTGGAACCATGTCTTATGGGGCCATAGCTCAGCTGGGAGAGCGCCTGCTTTGCAAGCAGGATGTCGTCGGTTCGATCCCGTCTGGCTCCACCAAGACCCCTTTTAGCAGGGATTGGCAGTTTGATGGTTGATCGATTGGCGATCTCCCTCCTCATCCGCATGACAAGTTTAGTCACTTTGTGACCGGCCGATTGGCTGGGATCGAGCTGACTTGTTATCTGACATCGTAAAGAGAAGATTCATTCCGAGTGTCCCTCATCAGGGCACGTCCCCAGATTCGAGGCTTGACCGCCTTCGATCGGAATGGATCTCGAAGAAACTGGTTTTTTTGTCGTCGATGTTGCCCGCGCCGAGCGGGATGAGCATCGATAATGAGAGTGATCAAGTGATAGAAGGGCATTCGGTGGATGCCTTGGCGCTAAGAGGCGATGAAGGACGTGGTACGCTGCGAAAAGTTACGGGGAGCTGCGAACAAGCTTTGATCCGTAAATATCCGAATGGGGAAACCCACCCAGCGATGGGTATCGTGCACTGAATACATAGGTGTACGAAGCGAACCCGGGGAACTGAAACATCTAAGTACCCGGAGGAAAGGACATCAACAGAGACTCCGCTAGTAGTGGCGAGCGAACGCGGATGAGGCCAGTGGCTTATGCGAGACAACCGGAAGGACCTGGAAAGGTCTGCCATAGTGGGTGATAGCCCCGTACGGGTAATGCGAGCATAAGTCCTTGAGTAAGGCGGGACACGTGAAATCCTGTCTGAACATGGGGGGACCACCCTCCAAGCCTAAGTACTCCTTAGCGACCGATAGCGAACAAGTACCGTGAGGGAAAGGTGAAAAGCACCCCGACAAGGGGAGTGAAACAGTTCCTGAAACCGGATGCCTACAAACAGTCGGAGCCCAAGGTTTGTCCTGGGTGACGGCGTACCTTTTGTATAATGGGTCAGCGACTTAATCTGACGAGCAAGCTTAAGCCGATAGGCGTAGGCGCAGCGAAAGCGAGTCTGAACAGGGCGTTCAGTTCGTCGGATTAGACCCGAAACCGGGTGATCTAGCCATGAGCAGGTTGAAGGTGCGGTAACACGCACTGAAGGACCGAACCCACGTCTGTTGAAAAAGACGGGGATGACTTGTGGCTAGGGGTGAAAGGCCAATCAAACTCGGAAATAGCTGGTTCTCCGCGAAAACTATTTAGGTAGTGCGTCGGATGAATACCTTGGGGGGTAGAGCACTGGATGGGCTAGGGGGATTTACCGTCTTACCAAACCTAACCAAACTCCGAATACCCAAGAGTACTATCTGGCAGACAGACGGTGGGTGCTAACGTCCATCGTCAAAAGGGAAACAACCCTGACCGCCAGCTAAGGCCCCCAAATCATGGCTAAGTGTGAAAGGATGTGGGGATCCCAAAACAACCAGGATGTTGGCTTAGAAGCAGCCATCATTTAAAGAAAGCGTAACAGCTCACTGGTCTAAATAAGGGTTCCTGCGCCGACAATGTAACGGGGCTCAAGCCATGTGCCGAAGCTGCGGATGTGATCCTTCGGGATCACGTGGTAGCGGAGCGTTCCGTAAGCCTGTGAAGGGAGACTCGTGAGAGCTCCTGGAGGTATCGGAAGTGCGAATGCTGACATGAGTAACGACAAACAGTGTGAGAGACACTGTCGCCGAAAGTCCAAGGGTTCCTGCGTAAAGCTAATCTGCGCAGGGTTAGCCGGCTCCTAAGGCGAGGCCGAAAGGCGTAGTCGATGGGAATGGGGCGAATATTCCCCAGCCTGCGGGTAGTGACGAATGCCGTGTATCGTAGTGCCTTATTGGATTGGTGCTGCGGTGAAGGTGTTCCAGGAAATAGCTCCCGCGTATAGACCGTACCCTAAACCGACACAGGTGGACTGGTAGAGTATACCAAGGCGCTTGAGAGAATGGTGCTGAAGGAACTCGGCAAATTGCCTCCGTAACTTCGGGAGAAGGAGGCCCTCGGCTTGGGCAACCAGGTCGGGGGGGCACAGACTAGGGGGTAGCGACTGTTTACCTAAAACACAGGGCTCTGCGAAGCCGTAAGGCGACGTATAGGGTCTGACGCCTGCCCGGTGCCGGAAGGTTAAGAGGAGAGGTGCAAGCTTTGAATCGAAGCCCCGGTAAACGGCGGCCGTAACTATAACGGTCCTAAGGTAGCGAAATTCCTTGTCGGGTAAGTTCCGACCTGCACGAATGGCGTAACGACTTCCCCGCTGTCTCCAGCACCTACTCAGTGAAATTGAATTCCCCGTGAAGATGCGGGGTTCCCGCGGTCAGACGGAAAGACCCCATGAACCTTTACTATAGCTTTGCACTGGCATTCGTGTTTGCATGTGTAGGATAGGTGGTAGGCTTTGAAGCATGGGCGCCAGCTCGTGTGGAGCCATCCTTGAAATACCACCCTTGTGAATATGAATGTCTAACCGCGGTCCGTCATCCGGATCCGGGACCGTGCATGGTGGGTAGTTTGACTGGGGCGGTCGCCTCCCAAAGTGTAACGGAGGCGCGCGATGGTGGGCTCAGACCGGTCGGAAATCGGTCGTCGAGTGCAATGGCATAAGCCCGCCTGACTGCGAGACTGACAAGTCGAGCAGAGACGAAAGTCGGCCATAGTGATCCGGTGGTCCCACGTGGACGGGCCATCGCTCAACGGATAAAAGGTACTCTGGGGATAACAGGCTGATGATGCCCAAGAGTCCATATCGACGGCATCGTTTGGCACCTCGATGTCGACTCATCACATCCTGGGGCTGGAGAAGGTCCCAAGGGTTCGGCTGTTCGCCGATTAAAGTGGTACGTGAGTTGGGTTCAGAACGTCGTGAGACAGTTCGGTCCCTATCTGCCGTGGGTGTAGGAATATTGAGAGGATCTGTCCTTAGTACGAGAGGACCGGGATGGACGTACCTCTGGTGGACCTGTTGTGGCGCCAGCCGCATTGCAGGGTAGCTATGTACGGACGGGATAACCGCTGAAGGCATCTAAGCGGGAAACCCACCTCAAAACGAGTATTCCCTTGAGAGTCGTGGTAGACCACCACGTTGATAGGCCGGGTGTGGAAGTGCAGCAATGCATGCAGCTTACCGGTACTAATAACTCGATCGGCTTGATCACTCCCATTAATCCATGCTCATCACCAAGGTGATCTCTCGAGATCACCGGGAATGACCATCGACGACAAACAAAACAAAACCAGTTTCTTCTGTGCTTCGCCGGCCTGGTGGTCATGGCGAGGAGCCTGAACCCGATCCCATTCCGAACTCGGCCGTTAAACTCCTCCGCGCCAATGGTACTTTGTCTTAAGACACGGGAGAGTAGGTCGCTGCCAGGCCTGCAAAGCACAGAAAACCTTCTTCGAGACACACAAACTTCTCTCTACGATGACACAACACAAAACCCCGCCGCGCGAGATAATCGCCGGCGGGGTTTTGCGTTTAAGGCTCAGGCAAAGCGAGGGAAAAGAGGCGGAGGCCGGACCTGCAATGCCAGAC